>CAVTBN010000001.1:0-304307 GCA_963732975.1 uncultured Acidobacteriota bacterium
CTTATGCGGCCGCGCGATGGGTGGCGGAAGGCATTTTCTGAGCAGGCGCACACATTCCAAACAGCGGAACGTATGCCCCACCCGCGCACCTCTCGTATCTTGCCATGCGCGGGTGGCGCCTGCGTCGCGCCCTTTGCGATGTAGCCGGCCCTTCTATTCCGACAAGAGTAGCCGTCGCGGGAAGTCCCTGCCAGCGCATACATTCCAAACACTAGAACGTATGCGCGAGCCGCAATGTTCATTGTTGCAGTGCGCTGATAAATGCGTGCATGTCGCGCAATACTTCCGCTTGGTTTGAGATGAACAAGTAGTGATTTGCATGCGGAATCACATCAACGCGCGCGGACGGAAGGCCTTTTTCAAATGCCTTCTGTTGTGCCAACGCGGAAGCATCAAGCTCCTTGGCGGCGGCTTGCCCGGCAGGAGCGTTCTCAACAAACGGAGGAAATTTGTGGGGATGCGCATAGATAGCAAGCACGGGCACCCGGATTTGTGTGTACCTTTCCTCGCCAGCCAGGATCGCCTGCGGGATGCCCGGATGCGTCTTCAGTCCGGCCGGTTTTCCGTCAGGGGTCTCTGAAGTTATTTCCCGGAGTTCAGACTCCGGAACCACGTTATTGAGAGTGCGTGCGAACCACGCACTAAACGCCTGAAAGCTCGCCATGTCGGCAGGAGCAGGGCTGGGAGGCGTCGGAAGCTGAAGATTCGGCACCGCGCGCAGGTCCCGCTCAAGAGTCGGGAGACCGCTTTGTAACAGGCCTTGGGCAAGCTGGTAGTTGCCTGCCGGGCCTGAGATCACCAGTTGTCTCAATTTTCTTTGCAACTCGTCCACGTCAACATCCAGACACCCTAGAGAGCCACCGTAGTATGCGTAGCAATACCCCGCATCGAGATAAACCAGCCCGGCAACCCGCTTTGGATAGCGTGAACCCACGGAACTCAATTCCTCACCCGCGATGGAATGGCCAACCAGGACGGGCCGCTCGATCTTGAGCGCGTTGAGCACGGCCAGAACATCGTCACCGAGCCGGTCAGCAGAATAGTTCCCGTCGTCAGGCTTGGGCTCGCTGGAGCCTCCGAATCCCCGCCGGGTAATTCCGTACACGTGATATTGAGGAGTCAGCTTGGGTGCGAAATTGTCAAACACATGCGCTGTGTTTCCGAGGCCTGCTAACAGTACCAGGGGCCGGCCCGTGCCACCCCAATCGAGCACCTCCAGCTTGACGTCTTTTTCCACTGTTACAAAATGTACCGTGTGCGGGGAGGGGTCGTGCCAGGCGGCAGGACGTTGCTTATGGGCATTTGCACCACCCGGCGCAGTACAGGTCGTAGCCATGAGGCATAACATAATCCAACCAAATATTCCTGCAACTGATCGCATGGTGAGGTTCCTCCTTCGAGACTGACACTTACATCTCGTCCTTTGCGATGTAGACCGCCCTTCCTTTCCGACAATAGTAGACGTCGCGGGAAGTCTCTGCTGGCGCATACATTCCAAACACCAGAACGCATCCTCCGCCCGCTGCGCCAGCGACGTTAACGGGGTCCGTCATAAAATGGGACCCGCGCGCTGTGCGTAGGACTATCTGTGCCATAAAGAAACTTATGGTTTGTTAGGCGCGGTCTGGTGTCGAAATATGCGGTGTGCATCGCGTCCCTCCCTGGAGAAAGGGGCACGCCAGAGGAGTCTATCTGGTCGGACCGGACCTCACAATTGTGGGAACCGACGTTGAGAATTCGGTTGGTTACCTCCCATGGGCCCCCGCTCCATGGCCAAGTACTGCTGCCCGGCGCGACGCGCCCGTACATTGAAGTAACTACCAAGGAACAGCCTCCGTCTCTAAGAGTGGTTGCCTTAATGCCGCTTCCAGGCCAAGCAAATACTAGTATCCCAAAACCCCACAGCAGAGCTAAAAAGACTATTAGAGCAGAAAAGACAGAATGCAAACCCCGCTTCCTTGCAACAGGTTCGCCCTTCGACCTTTCGATAACAATACGGTCCGTATTGTAAAGCGCTACCTCATAGTCCCCTGACGGCGGATCAACGGCCCTGAAGCTGAACTCAATGGAATCGCTTGAGGGCAACCTAGGGATTTGCCATCGAAAGCCCTTCTTCCACGGCGATGCAACTGGGCACTCAAGAAGGACAGGCGTTGTTTTGCTCAGCGCTGGCCTTTCCGCATAGCCTTCCATGTCTTCTGCCGGGAACTCAAACTGGACCTCCACGCCCTGCAAGTGGACCGTGGAAGTGTTGCGGAGTGTGAACTGATACTCGCGAACGTTCCTAATTTCTTCCAGCTGCCGATGGTCGTGACCGCCTGTTACCCTAGCCAGCGTAAAGCCTTCCAAGTCAGGATTGACGACGCGATTAACTCGTTCGACAAGCGGAATCGACTGAAGCCTGCCACCTCGTCGGCGAAGCCAGTCGGTTAGGATGGCTCCCGCAAGTCCACCGCCGAGCAGGGCAAGCCCCATTTTCAGAATGTCTAGAAACATTTTTTACCCGGGGTTCGGTCGGGGTACCTCGATTCTTGGCCCCCGCACTGTCGTGGTAAATATATCATGCAAGGCCTAGGTCGAACTACCCATTACGAGCCGCGCATAAGCCTTTGCTTTTGCGCTGTGTGCGACTCAGCAGCCAACCACAGCGCCGGGAAAGAGGCGGGTGGCGCAGATACTCGCCTTGCAGTGTCTGCGTTCTCGCGAAGCGAGACTTTCTAGCCGAAGCCCACGCCCGCCAAGGTCCAGAGGTTATTCAGGAAAATCGTTGCAGGCCGGCTGTGGAACTCGCCATCCCAAACCTTCTCAGCTTCGCTGATCGCAGACGCTAAAGCTCAACGCCTACGCCACCCGCCTCACCGCCATCTTCCTCCTTCGCAGAATCCACACCGCCTACGGAGGAAAAATTTCCCGCTGTGTGCCAGTCCGTTCCCTCCAGATCAACTGAACAGCCAGCTGTCTTCAATCTAAGCGCGAGATTTTGGCGCTTCGCACCCGAATCATCCATCCTAATGACATGCCTACCGGCGATATCGCTGAAGGGGCGGACGGTCCCAATCTGCACGAGCACAGTCTTGTCGGGGTGAGAAGCGAACGCCATTCCAGCTTCGAACAGCACGTTGGGGCGAGCCTGTCCCGTTAGGACCTTCTCAAATGGAGGATCGTCCGAAACCAACATATTCCAGCCTTAGCCTTGCCTCGTCGTCTGGGGTCAGGAGTGCGACTACTGCCTGAGCGTGTTTGAATGCCGCGTCGAGAACCTCGCCGATGTAAGGGCTCGCCTTCCCAGTTAGCGCAACGGCCTTGCCCCATTCGATGGGATCCAATCCAATCGCTCGGAGGTATGCAAACATCCCCTTTCGAAGCCGCTCGTCTCTCCCGTGCACGACAAACACCCTTCGTCTTTTCACGGATTCATCCTCAGCCGGCACTTGTCTTCCTTTCTCTTCTAGGAGTCGTCGGGCGGCACCAAGAATCGAGATTTGCTGCACCATTCGAGCTCGCGCGACTTGATTCCAGTTGAAAGTCTTATTCCCCCGGCTCAAGGTGAATCCCATAAGGTAGTCGCTAATACTGTATGTATCAATTGTGAGTTCCTCGCCAGCACCGCGTTGATTCTGTCGCTCAAATTCCTTTAAGCGGCTTGGGATTAAAGCCTTGATAAACTCCAGAGAGCGTGTGTACCAATCCTGATATTCAAGTTGAAAATCCAGCCGGTCGCCACTATTAAGAATTTCCGATAAATTTAACCCGCGTGCTAGCAAAACCCCAATGACCGCTGTGCTTGCGTTCCTTTCAGAATCATCTGGGACGCCGGAAAGCTGGTCCCTGAACGACTCTGCCTCGCTGGAAGAGATGGTCTCACCGTGCCTGCCAAGTTCGACTACCAACGCCTCCAAATACGCTTGACACTCAATTGCATGGTTTCGGAGCTTTTCCACGGCATCTTCACCATAACTAAAACTCTCGAAAATCTCGGAGAACTCCTTCGCATCTTCAGCATTAACGGATGTACGAAGAAGCTCTTTCGTTCGCTTTTTCCAGCGGTCAAAGAGCTTGCCCGCGGGTAAGTGGTCCTCGAAGGTCCGAATTCCAGTGATTATTAAATGAAGCTCTTGGAGCTGCTTTAAAATTACTCCAACGGCGGGGTGCACATAGTCGGTCACGATCGCTCATCTCCTTTGGATGGGCAGATTCCGCGGGTGGCGCATACGTCGCCGCATTTGCGATGTATGCGATTCAACAACAGCCGTGCCCTGTACTGCGCGAATGGAGCAGAATAAGAGAACAACTCTGCCCTGCCCGGCTTGTGATAATATGCGGCCTCGCGATGGGTGGTGCAAGGGAAAAAGGGCAGGAAGTATGAAGTGGAAGGATGAAGGATGAAAAAGGGAGACGGAAATAGGAAATAGGAAGTGGGAAATAGGGAGAAGACGGGAGACCGGGAGAAGCAGATTCCTCTCCCGTACAGCGGGATCGGAATGACGTGCGAGGAGGCAGGTGGGAAAAAGAATGACGGGAAACTGAGCCGCAGGGACATGTTTAAGATGGCGGTGGCGGCCACGGCGTCGATGCAGGCGCCGGGGAAGGCGCGAGGCGAGGCGGCGCATCCATTCGCAATCAGCAGAAACTATGCGCGACCCGGAGCAGGAACGGAACAAGCAGCCCGCGGCGCAAGGACCGGCCGAACATCCTTTTCATCATGGCCGACCAGCATCGCGGCGAGTGCATGGGCTGCGACGGCAATCGCGCCATTCGCACTCCCAACATGGACGCGCTGGCGCGGGAAGGCGTGCGCTTCCGCAACGCTTATACGGCCACGCCCAGCTGCATTCCGGCGCGCGCCGGCCTGCTGACCGGCCTCTCGCCCTGGAACCACGGCCTGCTGGGCATGGACGGCTGGCCCATCGCCACAAAGTATCGCCATGAGATGCCGCGGGAGCTCGGCAAGGCCGGCTACTACACGGCCACCATCGGCAAGAACCACTTTGACGCGCCGCGCCAGTCGCACGGCTACGACCTGATGCTGAACGACGAGCACCACGACATCCCCGACATTTACCACTCCGACTACCACTCGTTCTTCTGGCAGAACGCGCCCAACATCAAGGGGCCATCCGCCACCGAGGCGTTTTCAGAAGTGGTGGACGGCTGCGGCTTCGGCTGGAAAGACTTTTGGAACGCCTACCAGGGCAAGGCCTTCCCTTACCCGGAGCGCCTGCACCGCACGCGCTGGGTGGGCCGCTCGGCGGTGAACTTTTTGCGGACCTACGACCGCCGCCAGCCTTTCTTCCTGAAGGTTTCGTTTATTCCACCGCACAGCCCCTACATTCCGCCCGAGCGGTTGATGCGCCAGTACATGGATGCCGATCTGCCGGAAGCTTTCCACGGCGAGTGGTCGGGAAAATACCGTAAGCCCAGCGGACCCGGGCTCGACATCTGGTGCGGCGACCTGGGCAAGGAACAGGTGCACCGCTCGCGCGCGGGATATTACGGCCAGGTGGCTTACGTGGACGAACAGATCGGGCAGATGCTGGAAGAACTGGACTCGCGCGGAATGATGGAGGACACGCTCGATCGTTTACACCTCCGACCACGGCGACATGCTGGGCGACCATTACATGTGGCGCAAGTGCCAGCCCTATCAGTCGTCGGCGCGAATCCCCATGCTGATGCGCTGGCCCAAAGGACTGGTGAGCGGCGCGCGCGGGCGCGTTGTCGACCAGCCCACCGAGCTGCGCGACATGATGGCAACCTTCCTCGACGTGGCCGGGGCGCTCGAACCCATCGCCGATAGCCTGGACGGCATGAGCCTGCTGCGCCTGGCCGACGGCAAAACCGATGGATGGCGGCCCTATATCGACATGGAACACGATATCTGCTACAGCCCGCTGGTCCACTGGAACGCATTGACCGACGGCCACATGAAATATATCTTCCACGCGCACGACGGCTCGGAACAATTGTTCGACCTGGATAACGATCCGCAGGAGCTGAAAGACCTTTCATCGGACGCCGCGCACCAGGATAAGTTGAAATTGTGGCGCGCGCGTATGGTGAAACACCTGGAGGTTCGCGGCGACCAGTGGGTGAAAAACGGCAAGCTCATGGTACGGCGGGAAAGCATTCCCATTTCACCCCACTATCCGCGCCAGGAAGCCAAACGCGCGGGGCTGGTCCAGGTGATACATCACTAGCCCAGAGGGGGGCGGAAAATCGTCAGCGGCTGGTTGTTCAAGACCCTGGCCACTGAACAACCAGCGGGAGACAAAGCATGCGAAAAATCTCGGCCACTTATATCTCTATTATTTTCATGGCGTTGCTGGCCATCGTCGGTTTTTCGCCGGCCGTTTTTGCCCAGTCGCAACTGGCAAAAACCCCGCCGATGGGGTGGAATAGTTGGAACCACTTTGCCTGCAAAGTGAGCGACGCCATCGTTCGCGCCCAGGCCGACGCCATGGCTACAAACGGCATGAAGGCCGCCGGCTATGAGTACGTCAACATCGACGACTGCTGGGAAGGCGTGCGCGATTCCCAAGGCGTCATCCACCCGAACTCGAAGTTCCCCGACATGAAGGCGCTGGCCGACTACGTGCACTCAAAAGGGCTGAAGCTGGGGATCTATTCCTCGCCCGGCCCCAAAACCTGCGGCGGCTACGAGGGCAGCTACCAGCACGAGAAGCAGGACGCCGAAACCTACGCGCAGTGGGGCGTCGATTATCTGAAGTATGACTGGTGCACGGCGCGCTTTGTGTATAAGCCGGAACAGTATCCGGGCGCCTTCAAGAAGATGCACGAAGCGCTCGTCGCGACGGGCCGGCCCATCGTTTACAGCATCCACGGACGCGGCCGGGTGTGGACGTGGGCGCAATCAACGGGCGCGAATCTCTGGCGAACCACCGGCGACATCAAGGACAACTACGACCGCATGGTGGCCATTGGGTTTGGACAGGAAGGCCTGGCGCAATTGGCCGGCCCCGGCCACTGGAACGATCCGGACATGCTCGAAGTCGGCAACGGCGGCATGACGCCGGAAGAATACCGCATGCACATGAGCCTGTGGTGCCTGCTGGCGGCGCCGCTGATTACCGGCAATGATCTGACAAAGATGACACCGGAAACGCTCGCCATGCTCACCAACCCTGACGTCATCGCCGTTGACCAGGACCCGCTCGGCGTCGGAAGGGCAGCGCGTGTGGGAAGAAGGGCCGCTTGAGATCTGGATGAAACCTCTGGCCGACGGCAGCAAAGCCGTGGGCCTATTCAATCGCGAACAGTCCACCATCAAGCTCACCGTCAAGTTCAGCCAGATCGGCATCAGCGGCCGCGCCACCGTCCGCGACCTGTGGGCCCGCAAGGACCTTGGAGTGTTCAACGGCAGTTACTCCGCCGACGTCGTGGAGCACGGAGTGGTCATGATCAGGGTGAAGCCCGCGAATTAGCCTGCCATCACCTGAGGCTTGCTTTGCGAGTGGACAAGGAATACGCTTTCTCCGGTTACAGACAACGTGATCGGTTTCCCTGCCCGGCCCGAACGGTTACGCCGCAAGAAGGGCGGCGTGCTTTTTGCGCTGAGAAGGGTGAACGCCAAAATGTTGTTATCCGGTAGGGAAAGGTAAACCAGGCCATGTCAGACGTCTCAATCGGAATTTTCCTCGCCGCCCTTGCAGGGGTCTTAAACGGAAGCTTTGCCGTACCCACGAAAATTACCCGCAAGTGGCGATGGGAAAATATCTGGTCGGTGTGGGGTGTGTGGGCAATGCTCATCCTGCCGTGGATTCTAACCTTTGCCACTATTCCCCATACGGTTCAGTTCTTCGAGCGCACGCCCGCGGACCAGTGGTCCCTGCTGATTCTTTTTGGCATTGGATTCGGGCTGGCGCAGATCTTCTTTGGCCTGGGTATTGCCGCTGTAGGTATCGCCTTGAACTTTGCCATTGCCATCGGCATTTCGACGGCTTTCGGCTCCATCGTGCCGTTTCTTACGCAGCACGCGGACAAGGTCTTCACGCTCGAAGGGCTGTTCTTCTTTGTCGGCATCGTTCTAATGCTTGTGGGCATTGTAGTTTCAGCTTTGGCCGGGCGGGAAAAGGAAAGACAACTTTCACTTGCCATGGCGGCGAAGCCGAATCCGGCGGAAAAGCGAATGAGTTTTGCGGCGGGGTTGACCTTGTGCATTTTGGCTGGAGTAGGTTCTCCACTGGGCAACTTTGGGGCGGCTTTTTGCACTCCGACGCTTCATCGAGCGCTCGAAATCGGAGCCAGCCCTGTTTGGCAATACAATGTGATTTGGGCGCCGCTCTACACAGCATCGCTGGTGCCTTACCTGATTTACTGCTTTTATCTCTGGCGCAAGAACCGCAGCTTCGGTCTTTTTGGCATCTCAGGGTCGAAGGTCTATTGGCTCTACGGGTTTATTATGGCCACCTTGTGGTTTGGCAGTTCGGCGATTTACGGCGTCGCAATGTCGAACATCGGCAAAATGGGACCCGTGCTGGGCTGGCCGCTCTTCATGTCAGTTATTATCGTGGCCTCAAGCGCCTGGGGCTTCATGACCGGTGAGTGGAAGGGCGCAGGAAAGAGAGCTGTAAATTCCATGATCCTGTCCATAGCGCTATTGATTGTGGGATTCTGCACGCTGGCTTACAGCGGGACGCTTGGCTAGCAGCTTGGCCGGCCGGCCTCTGCCCCGGAGCGAACAAGCAAACCAAACCCGCCGAACACCCTGTAACCCCCAGACACCGAACAGAAAGCCAAGCCCGGCGAGGGACCTCCTGTTGTGTCGTCTGTCAGGCCCTGCGGACTCATTTGCATCGAGCCGCCAATTGTTCAATGATAATAAAGCGCGTGGCGCCGGGAACATCGGCGTTGCCGGCACAGTTTGCGACGGGGGCGTGGTTCATGCCGGAACTTGAGATTTTGGATTTCGCAGAGGGATGGAAAAGCCTGGAACGGGAACCGATGCGTCGGCAGCTTGAAGAGCAGGCGCTGCCCGCTTACCTTTCCAGGCAGCGGTGGTTCGCTTCAAAGGGCACCAAGATTGATCGCGTGGAATTGCAAAGCCGCTTCGTCCTTCCCGGGCGCAGCGGCAACTGGCTGCTGGCAACCTTCCGCGCCCATCTGGCCGATGGCCGATCCGAGGATTACTTTCTGCCGCTGGCTCTTGCCTGGGATTCGCCATCGTCCGCTGCGGCGCCAGCCGACGCAAACGAAGTGATTGCGGGCATCCGCAAAGGCGCGCAATCCGGAACCTTGCGGGAGGCGCTGGTTGACGCCCGCTTTGTTGCGGACCTGGTGCGCGCCGCGGGAGACAGGACGGCGCTGGCCGGCGCCGGCTGCAACCTGCGCTTCCGCCCCACCCACTCCTGGTTCCCCTTGCAGGAAGAAGATGAACGGAACATCCGAAAGCTCGGCGCTGAGCAGAGCAATTCCAGCATCCTGATCGCGAAAAAGATGGTGCTGAAAGCCTACCGGAAGCTGGAACGCGGAATTCAGCCGGAACTCGAAATGGGGCGCTACCTCACCGACGTGGCCGGCTATCGCAACACGCCGCAACTGCTCGGCTCGATTGAGCAATTCGACAGCGAGCAGCAGCCAACCGCACTCGCTGTGATGCAGGGCTTTGTTCCCAACCAGGGAGACGGCTGGTCATTCACGCTCAGCCACCTGAAGCGCATCTTTAGCGGCATCCTGCAGAGCGGCGTGGACGAAGGCGGCAACGGGGCTTATGTCGCGCTTGCCGAGCGCCTCGGCGTTCGCGTGGCAGAACTCCACCGCGCATTCGCCATCGAAAGCGGCGACGACGCCTTCCAGCCTGAGCCCATCACCGCTGCTGATGTCGCTGCCTGGAAACGTCAAATCCAGTCCGAAGCGGAAACAACTTTCGGGCTGCTGGCCAATTCTGAAAGCATGCTGCCGCCGGAACAGCATGCGCGCGTGCAAGCGTTGCTCGAACAGCGCGGGCGGATCCTGAGTTTGATTTCCGGATTCGAACTGGCTTCAGGCACAACCCTTAAAAAGACCCGCTTCCACGGCGATCTCCACCTGGGACAGGTGCTGGTGGCCGGCGAGGATTTTTACATCATCGATTTCGAGGGAGAGCCCGCCCGTCCCTTCGCGCAGCGGCGCACCAGGCACAGCCCGCTGAGAGACGTTGCCGGCATGCTGCGGTCATTCGACTATGCCGCCTGGTCAGCGCTGTTTGAAGCCGGCGCGGGCGATCCGGAAAAGATCAGGATGCTCGAACAACCCGCTCTCGATTGGAAACGCGAAGCGACTGCTGCCTTCATGCAGGGCTATCAAGAAACCATCGAAGGGTGTTCTTCCTGCCCGGCCGATCCCGAAACCTTCGCCCGGTTGCTCGACCTCTTCATTCTCGAAAAGGCCCTTTACGAAGTCCGTTACGAACTTGCCAACCGGCCGTCCTGGCTGCGCATTCCGGTGGAAGGCATCATGGGCCTGCTGGCGCGCGGCTAGGGCCGGCGCACGACTCTCTCGCAAGTCAGTGCTGTTTCAAATCAGTCCTGCAAACTTTGCCGGAAGTTGAATCCGCTTCATGCGTTGGCGCCTTCGGGCCTTTGCCAGCCATAGTTTTTCAGCTTCTTGTGGAGAGTGACCCGGTCGATGCCCAGCACTTCCGCGGCCAGGGTCTGGTTGTTTTCACACAGCTCGATCACTTCCAGAATATGCTCCCGCTCAACCTCTTCAAGCGACATGCCGCCGCGGAGGGTGGCCGGCAGACGCAGGGTAAAGTCGTTCGGCTGGAGTTCCGAGTACCGGGCCACCACCATGGCGCGCTCCACCGCGTTCTCCAGTTCCCGGATGTTCCCGGGCCAGTCGCAGTTCTGCAGCATGTCCAGCGCGTCGTGACTGACGCCCTTTACCGGTTTGTTCATGGAAGATGAAAAGCGGCGGATAAAATGGTCCACCAGCAGCGGAATGTCATCCTTCCGCTTGTGCAAGGGCGGCAGATCAATCCGGAAAACGTTCAGCCGGTAATAGAGGTCGGGGCGAAAGGTCCCCGCTTCCACCAGCGACTCCAGGCTTTTGTTGGTGGCCGCGATGCAGCGGAAATCCACGTGGAGCGGCTGGCTGCTTCCCACGCGCGTGATCTCCCGTTCCTGCAACACGCGCAGCAGATCGGTTTGGGTCTTCAGGCTGATGTCGCCGATTTCGTCCAGGAAAACCGTTCCACCGTCGGCCGACTCAAAGATGCCCTTCTTGCGGTACTGCGCACCGGTGAACGCGCCCTTTTCGTGCCCGAACAGTTCGCTTTCCAGCAGCGTCTCCGCCAGCGCCCCGCAATGGCTGACCACCATGCGGTTGTAGCGGCGGGGGCTTGCGGCATGGACCGCCCGGGCCACCAGTTCCTTGCCGGTCCCGCTTTCGCCGGTGATCAGGACGGTGGCTTCCGTGGGTCCCACGGTCTGGATGGCTTCCATCACCTTCCGCATGGCCGCGCTCTGGCCCACCAGGTCGGGCGCCGGGTTCGATTCCGCCACCCTCTCCTTCAGCGCAATATTTTCTTTTTCGGCCCGCTTGTGGGCCAACGCATTGTGGACCGTGTGCGCCATCTCTTCCGGGTCGAAGGGTTTGGCCACGTAATCGTAGGCCCCGTTCTTCAGCGCAGCCACCGCGGTTTCCACCGACGCATAGCCCGTCATGATAATGACCGTCATGCCGGGCTTGGCTTCGCGAAAACGGTTCTGGAGTTCGATGCCGTCCACGTCCGGCATCTTGATGTCCACCAGCGCGATGTCCCAGTCCTGCTGGGCCAGCAGCAACAGCGCCTCCCGGGCGCCATCTGCCGTGCCCACTTCATAGCCTTCTTCCGCGAACCATTTCGAAAGCGAGTCACGCACAATCAGTTCGTCGTCAACAATCAGAATGTTTCCCTTTTTGTCCATCGGTTACCTTTGTCTATTTGTACCGGCGGGTGGCGCAGACACGCGCTTTGTCGTGTCTGCGATTTCGCGCAGCGGGACGTTTCTGCCTGGGTTCACGGCATCCGGTCTATTGCGGTTGCTCGCCATTCATGCCTCGGCACTCTTTTTTCATCCTTCATAATTCAGAATTCATAATTTTCTTTTCCGCGCCATTCTTACCGCACTCAGCTTCGCTGATCGCAGATATCAAAAATCGATGTCTGCGCCACCCGCCAGCCGCCAGTCATGATTCGAATGGGCCCTGGCTGCCACCCGCCTCTATCGCGGCCACCGTCACCTCGGCGCCTTCGAGCGGCAGCGTGATGGTGAACAATGTACCATGTCCGAGTTCGGATTTGACGTCGATGCTTCCCTGGTGGCGGTCCACGATCATGCGGCTGATGGCGAGGCCCAGGCCCAGGCCGTGCCCATGCACCTTGGTGGTGAAGAACGGTTCGAACATCTGCGACATCAGTTCGGGCGGGATTCCCGTTCCGTCGTCCTGAACTTCCATTTCAACCTGAGGCTTGCCCTCGGTTTTCCGGCTTCGCAAACTGAGATTGCCGCCTTTCGGCATGGCCGCGATGGCGTTGATCACCAGCGCCAGGATCACCTGCTCGATTTGCGCGGGGTCACACCGTACGGGCGGGAGATCGGGCGCCAGGTCAAGGTGCAACCGGATATTCTGGAGCTCCAGCTGGTGCTGGACAAGGCGCACGCACCGGTCCACCACCACGTTCAGTTCCGCCGGAGCATAGTTTTTGGGAGTGGCGCGGGCAAAGGTCAGCAGGTTCCTGATAATCTCACCGCACCGCCGGCTTTCCGATTCAATCAGGTCGAGTGAGGCAACCACCTCATCGTATTTCTTGTCATTCTCTCTCGCAAACTGTTTCTTCAGGAGTTTCGCGTAGGTCAGGATCCCCGCCAGCGGGTTGTTGATTTCATGCGCGACAATCGCCGCCAGCTTTCCGATGGAGGCCATCTTCTCCACGCGCAGCATCTGGTCGTGGGCGCGGTTCAGCTCCTCGGTCTTCTGGTCAACTCTTATTTCCAGGGTCCGTCCCCACTCGGTGATTTCTTCGCGGGCATCTTTCAGCTGGCTGCTCATGGCGTTGAAGGAGCGCGCCAGGCCGGCGATTTCGTCTTGCGAGCGGACGTCAAGCTGATAGCCCAGGCGTCCGGCCGCCAGCCGTTCCGTTCCGACCTCCAGAATCTTCAGCGGCCGGTTGACCACCCGCCAAACAAATACCACGCTCAGCGACGAAATGATCGCGATGGCCAGCAGCGTGTAGAACAGCATGCGGCGCGTGCCTGCGGCAATGCTGGCATCGGCGGCGGCAAGGGAAAGATCGGTATCCAGCACGCCCAGCACCTTCATGCCGGCCGGATGAACGTGGCAGGATGCGCTTGAGCATTCCGGGGAATTTTCAATGGGATTGATGATGCCCAGCACGCGCTCGCCGCCGGCCAGCCGGTAGGTGCGAAAGCGGTCCGGGCGGTCCAGGCGTGTGAGGGGCGCGGTCTGGCTGTGGCACCCGTAACAGGCCTCGGCGCGCTTGTCGACGAGGGTATCCATCTCCGCCGTGTCGGAGGAAAAGCTGATGCGTCCTTCCTTGTTGAAAATGCGAATGCGAACGATGCCGGGCTCATGGGCAATGTCCAGAATGGTGTGGTAGAGGCCGTCGCGCTGGTTGCGGAGCATGTAATAAGACGCACTGTGCTTGATGACGTCGCTCACCCGTTCGGCGCTGGCCAGGGTGCTTTTCTCAAGCTGCTGCCGCTGAAGCCGAATGTTGAGATAGCCAAGAAAACCGAATACAACCGCCATCAGGGCCACCAGCAGGATCACCAGCTTGGCGCTGATGCTGTGGGCTACTCGCACCCATCCTTTTGAAATCGCCGTGGTGGCATTAGAAAAGTGCATCCATCAACCCGAATCCCAGGGGTGCAAATCGAACGCCTGGCTAGCGATCAGCGCGCTTCACAGTCCGGCCACGCCCAATCGTTCATTGCCCACTGCACGGGGCGCTGCTGTCGGAGCGGTTCCCCGCCCGGCACCCTCCGGAAAAATGGGCAGATACTTGACGGCCATCGCAAAGATCGCAAAGCCCGCGGCAACAATGCTTGCCGTCACCGCCATTTCCGTCCACCTGGGGATGTAGCGGACGTGCGCCGCAGCCTCCATCCCCGTGATGCTCACGTTCAAGCGGTTGGTCACGAAACCCAGCAATACCAGCACAGAACAGAGGTAAAGGCCGCTTGCCGTCTCCCGGATACGTGGGACCATGAGCAGTGCGATAGGCAGCAACAGTCCGATCACAACTTCCAGGTAAAACAGGTCTGTTTCATAGCCGGGATGCAGCAGCATGGGCAGGACGCCGCGGTTGAGGAGGTCCTCAAACCGCAAGACCGCGTATACGCCCAGAACCACCAGCAGCACGCGGCCGAGCGATTGCAGCAGGGGCAGTTCCAGTTGCTTGTGGAAAGCCTTGGAGCTCATCCACGACTCGAAAATGGTCATGGCAAGCCCTACGGCCACCGCTGAGATAAAGAAAAACACCGGCAGCAACGGGCTGTACCACAGTGGATGAAGCTTATCGGGAACAATCAGGTAGAGACTGCCGAGCGACGACTGATGCAAGGTGGAAAGAATCACTCCGGCAATCACCAGCGGGATGGCCACGGCATGGCGTACGGTTGACCAGCGTGCGGAGCGCAGCCCCTTGAAAGCGATGGGCGCAAATTCCAGCGCCAATACCGTCGTGTAAAGAGTGACGCACCAGGCCACCTCAAACATGACCGAGTGCGGGTTCCACATCACCAGCGGATGCCAGATGCGGTAGGGCCTGCCGAGATCGAACAACAACGCAATCACCACCAGCAGGTAACCCAGAAACGCCGTCAGCAGAGTGGGACGAACGATCGGCTTGAATTTCTTCAGATTGAACAGGTGGACGGTGGCCGTCAGTAAAAAACCTCCAGCCGCCAGCATCACGCCGCACAACACGTCGAAGCCGACCCACAGCCCCCACGGAAAATGGTCGCTCAAGTTGGTGGCCGCGCCCAGTCCCCGCGTGTAACGGACGAATGCGGCATAAAGCCCGGTCAGCAGAATGACGACGAGAAGCGCCTTCCAGAACGTTATCTCAAGAATTCTTTTCTTCATCGCTGGCCTCACTTCTGGTTTTTTCGTCCTCGCGTTCTTTGGACTCCGCGGAGGCGACTTCTTCGCGGCGGTGGGTGATCCACCAGATTCCACCCAGGAAAACTCCGCCCAGCCCCACCAGGTCGGGAATCTTCGAAAGCACACGGTAAGTCAGCATCGGAAGCGGCTGGCTGGGAAGGTTCGTGGGGTATCCGAATTCCGCGAAAGGAACGCCGGAAAGCAGCAGCACGGCGGTTCCGCCCACTTCATCCAAACCGTAGATGTGGTTGACGTACTGTTTGGGGTTCTTGGCAATGCGCGCCCTGGCCTCTGCAACCAGGTCTGCCCGCTCACCGAATGCTGTGGCGCCGGTCGGACACGCCTCGGCGCAGGCCGTCTTCTTTCCTGCGGCTATGCGGTCTGCGCACATGTCGCACTTCCGCACTCTGGGCAGAAGGGAGTTCCACTCGTACTTGGGAACTTCGAACGGGCACGCCAGCATGCAGTAACGGCAGCCCATGCAGCGTGAGGCGTCATAGGTCACCGGGCCCTCCGGCGTCTTGCGCAGCGCGCCCACCGGACACACCGACGCGCAGGTGGGATCTTCACAATTCATGCAGAGCCGCCGCATGAATTTGTCACCTTTGGTTTCTACATAAGTGAGCTTGTGCGAAGACATCTTCTCTTCGGCCGCAATCTTGTCGTCGTAAGGAAGATGATTCCGCTCCGCACACGCCTTCTCACAGAGTTTGCAATCGATACACATCGTTGCGTCGTACAGAATTGCTTTTGCCATGGATTATCTCCGGAATGCCCGCTCCCCCCAGACGAGGTTTCTCTAAGGAGTCCTGTGGCAGGATTGCCGCGGCGCCGGCCACCTGAGTTGGCAGCTGGAGCACGCGCCGGCAACTGAGGAATATTGCAACAGTTCACCATGTCCATCGTCTGGTGGTCCCGCGTTGGACTTTGCGATACCCGCGTTCTGGCGCCGCCTTTGCATAGCCTCCCGATGTAAAATTCATCAACTTGCATTCAGGCTGCGCTTTTCGGTGAACATGGGCAATGATTGTCGTCACTTGCGCTTGTGACCCGGCTCACCCCCGCCGCTGTAATGAAGAAGGCAGGACAGAGGGTTTGAGGCAAAGTTCCATTGCCTCTCGAAGTAACTCTTTCACTTCGGGCCAGTCTCCCGCGAGCGCATCGGGACTGATGAATTTTTAAACACCCGCGATGCGAAACGCATCTATGCAGGTTTGGCAGGCTAAGCTATGTATTTATAGTAAGTTAGAGACGCGATGAAGTCCTCATTGTTTTGTTGCTGATGTGATTTTCATCAGCAATGATGGTTCCAGCTACTTCCCCTGAAATCCATCCGAGTGCGAATCATACACAAACGAATGGACTTGTGTCCTATCTGGAAGACGGATGGCTTTTGGCATGAGATGTGCCCTACCGCTTGTTGGCAAGCGAAAGGTGGTGAACAGCAATGGTACGCAAAGGTGGGAGCAAGACAAAAGGCGGGCTGTACTGGAAGAAATGCGAATGGGAGATCGTGACAGTTGAAGGGAAGAATGGAACCCTCCCAGGAACAGAGGACATCGAGTATCTCCGTATCCCTGGGGTTTTGGTCGCGCCACTGGCGTTGATCATGGGCCTCGCGTTTTATCTCTTTCTCCCTTTCATCGGGTTTTTCATGTTGCTGTCTGTGATTGCCAAAAAGATCTGGGGTGGGTTTGCGCCGACCGCGCTTCAACACCATCCCGAAGAACGTGGGGGTCATTTACATAAGCCCTCCGTTACCTCACAGCCTAGACATTTACATCAAGGGGGAAGTGCATCATGACTGTCGTGCTGGTAGTACTCACGTTGGCGATCCTTATTCTGATTGACTACGCGCAGAGCCGCAAAAGGGTGATGTTGACCGAACCGAAGAGCATCATCGGCAGTGGCCCAATCTTCAAGACCCAACCGGAACGCATGGGGGGCTCTCGGGTGCAGAGGAGCATCCGATATCATCCGGGACACACCTGGGCGTTGCGCGAGAGCCCAACACTCGTGCGGGTGGGAATAGACGAACTTGCAGCGCAAATGATCGGAAGTGCCGAAAGCATCTTACTTCCAAAGCGCGGCCAGTGGATTCGGCAAGGGCAAAAGATTTTCAGCGTTTTCAAAGACGGCAGCAAGATCGAACTTGTGTCGCCAATCGAAGGCGAGGTCACCAGCGTCAACGAGGCGGTGGTAAACAACCCGAGCCTGCTCAATGGCGACCCCTATGGAGATGGCTGGTTATTGACCGTGATCTCGCCCGACGCAGAAACGAACTTCCGGAATCTGCTGGGCGGCGATCTTGCGCGGCAATGGATGGAAGAGGAGACCTGCCGATGGCAGACGAAGATGCCAGCGCCAACTGCGGTTGCGGCGCGGGACGACGGAAACGAGTCCATCCATCATCCGCTCCCTGTTTCCGATCGAAGCTGGACTGAAATGACGCGCGAGTTATTCCTCATGTAGGCTTGCTCGGCGAGTACGCGGCAAACCCTGCCGCTGCAGTGGATTCACGAACTGGAGGGTTAAAGCCATGACACCCGAAGAGGTTTTGGAACGAAGCACCCAACACGATGAGAGCGTTCTGGGATCATTTGAATCCCAGGAGATTCAGGCGGATCTCGAAACTCGCCATCATCGCCGCACTAACTTCGGGCCGTTGCGGCAACCGAGCACAGCGCTGGGCAGGATCCCGGAAGCATTCCCGATGTCGGCAGTAGGGAAACTGGAAACTTCGGCGGCATTCCGGGATCAACCATCGACGAGGTCAAGGTCCCTACTGAGGGACCCGCGGGAAATGGCCGCCGTCACCGTTAGACTCGCGATTCTTGTTGGAGTCATTTGGTTTCTCCTGATATGGACGGGCGTCGCGGTTCCAACCCCGAGCTACCAAAGATATGCAGTTGATTTCAGCGGGCAGTCATTGCTGCAGGGAGGGCCTGCCGTTCCTTCCCCTCTGCCGGCTGTTATTCCTCGGGCTCGACTCGATCTCGTCATTCATCTTGGCCTGGGGAATCAGCCTGGACCGTATGATGTTGTGTTGGCACAGGACGGGATGAGATACGCCTTCGCCTCGAGCACTGCAAAGCTTGAAAATCACGGACCGGTACTTCGGGTGAAATTGGATCTTAGCCGGGTGCCGGCCGGGGAATCGCGGCTTGGAATCCGCCCTGCCGGGCAGGAAGGGAAATATTATAAGGTGGTCTTAGAGTAAGCCTCTTCGGATACGAGCCGGCGAGGCGCTGGCGGGCGGCTTCAGGATTGTCCTTGTTTCACTTCAGGATTTCGTCTTTCAGGGCTTTCCATTCGCCCACTTCACGCCGTATGCTCCCTGCTTGAGCTCGAACTCGAAATGCCACTCGACGATCTTCAGGCCCTCCTGCATCGCAAAGCGCCTTTAGGCAATAGCCTTCTCCAGCAGTGGCCCTGGGTTGCGCAACCAGCGGGCATCGCTAAAACTATAGGTGATCGTGGCGAGTGGGAGTATCATAAACTTTAAGAGATTCGACTGAGGTGGAAAACTTGACTGGCCAGCTACGCGAGCAGGAATACATCCTGGAACGCAATCACCTGCAGAAGCTGTTCGATGTGCTGAGCACCAGCGGCCACCGCATCGTCGGCCCTACCGTCCGCGATGGCGCCATCGTTTATGACGACCTGAATTCCGTAGACGACCTGCCCGCCGGATGGACCGACGAGCAGGAGGGCGGCACATACCGGCTGAAAAAGCGCGGTGACGAGGCGCTGTTCGGCTACAACGTGGGACCCCATTCCTGGAAGAAGTTCCTTTTCCCGTCCCGGACGCGCCTGTGGCAGGCCGATCGCAATGCAGGAACTGCGCAGATCACCGACGAGCCGCCCGAAACGGAGAAAATGGCGTTCATCGGCGTCCGCTCCTGCGAACTGCACGCCATTGCAGTTCAGGACCGCGTATTCATTCAGCCCAATTTCGTCAACGCCTCGTACCAGGCGCGCAGGGAGAATGCCTTTATCGTGGCTGTCAATTGTGGCCAGGCGGGCGGAACGTGTTTTTGCGTGTCCATGAACACCGGGCCAAAAGCCACAGCAGGTTATGACCTTGCTTTGACGGAAATCATCGGAAACGGGCGCCACTATTTTGTAGTTGAAGCCGGCACCGAGGCCGGCATGGCGGTCATCGAACAAGTCCCGCACACGCCCGCCGGCCCCGCACAGAAATCGGCAGCTGAGGCGGCCGTGGCCACCGCCGCCGGCCAGATGGGCCGGAAAATGGACACGACCGGCATCAAGGACCTGCTTTATCGCAATTACCGGAACCCACGCTGGGACAACGTGGCCTCACGCTGCCTCACCTGCGCCAACTGCACTATGGTATGTCCCACCTGTTTTTGCTCCACGGTCGAGGACGTGACCAACCTGAAGGGCGACCATGCCGAACGCTGGCAGCGATGGGACTCTTGTTTTACGATGGACCTTTCTTATATCCACGGAGGCAGCGTCCGCTCCAGTTCGAAGGCGCGCTACCGCCAGTGGATGACTCACAAGCTGGCCACCTGGATTGACCAGTTCGGGACTTCCGGCTGCGTGGGTTGCGGCCGCTGCATCACCTGGTGCCCGGTGGCCATTGATATCACGGAAGAAGTTCGCGCTATTCGGGAATCCGAACAGAGCATTCCAGAATCGACGGAGGGTCATCATGGAGACACTTAGACCTATTCTGGCCGAGCACCCTTTTTTCAGGGACCTTGAGGGGCGGCATCTGGACTTGATCGTCGGTTGCGCCTCCAACGTGCGTTTCAATTCCGGGGATTTTATTTTTCGCCACGGCGAAGAAGCGAATGAGTTCTACCTGATCCGGGAAGGGATGGTCGCGCTGGAGATGTTTGTGACGGGACGCGGGCCCGTCACCGTTCAGACCATGGGAGAGGGCGAAGTCCTCGGCTGGTCGTGGCTGGTACCGCCCTATCGCTGGATGTTTGACGCTCATGCAGCGGAAGTGACACGGGCCATTGCCCTGGATGGCAAATGCCTGCGCAACAAGTCCGAGCATGACCATGATCTGGGCTATCAGCTCCTGAAACGTTTTGCCACGGTTGTCCAGGAAAATCTGGACGCCGCGCGGCTGCAAATTTTAAATATCTATGAAGTCCAAGCCTGAAGAAATGACCTCCGTTGCGCCGCCGGGTCCGATGACCCCGGTGTTCTGTCGCGTTCTCAAGACGCAGCAGGAAACGCGGGACACGTTTACGATTGAACTGGAGCCGCCGGCCCCGGCGCAGGCGCATCCGTTCGCTCCCGGCCAGTTCAACATGCTCTATGTGTTTGGCGTGGGCGAAGTCCCCATTTCCATCAGTGGTGACCAGCGCCGCCCGCAAACCCTGGTTCACACCGTCCGCGAAGTGGGTGCCGTTACCCGCGCCATGCGCGCCCTGAAGCGGGGAGATGCGCTGGGAGTGCGAGGCCCGTTCGGAAGTTCCTGGCCGGTGGAAGAAGCCGTGGGACGCGACGTGGTGATTGTCGCGGGAGGCATTGGGCTGGCGCCGCTCCGTCCGGCCATCTATTCCATCCTTGCCCACCGACAGAAATACGGCCGCGTTGTTCTGATGTACGGCACCCGCACGCCGGAGGACATTCTGTTTCGAAAAGAGGTCGAACGCTGGCGGGCGCGTCTTGACCTCAGCGTTCACGTTACGGTGGACCGCGCTATGGCCGTCTGGCGGGGTTCGGTCGGCGTCGTCACCACCATCATTCCACGAGCAGGTTTTGATCCGCGCAACGCCCTGGCGATGGTGTGCGGCCCGGAAGCCATGATGCGTTTCACCATTCTGGAACTCCAGAACCGTGGCGTCGGCCTCGACCGGATTTATGTTTCAACCGAACGTAACATGAAATGCGCCATCGGATTCTGCGGCCATTGCCAGCTGGGCCCCACGTTTGTCTGCAAAGACGGTCCCATCTTTCGTTACGACAAGATTCAGCGGTTTTTCGAGATTCGGGAGATTTAAGTATGGCGGCAAAAAAGAAGCCCAAGCTCGCGGTCTGGAAATTCGCTTCCTGCGACGGGTGCCAGCTTTCCCTTCTGGACTGTGAAGACGAATTGCTGGCAGTGGCGGGTGAGGTGGAAATTGCCAACTTCGTGGAGGCGTCACGGGCCGTCGTCAAGGGGCCTTATGACCTTTCGCTGGTCGAGGGCTCCATTACCACGCCCCATGACGCCGAGCGAATCCATCAGGTGAGGCGGGCATCCAAATTTCTGGTCACCATCGGGGCCTGCGCCACGGCCGGGGGCATCCAGGCCCTCAGAAACTTTTCGGACGTCAAGAAATTCACCTCCATCGTGTATGCGACGCCGGCTTATATTGAGACCCTCAGCAAGTCCACGCCCATCAGCGAACACATTCCGGTGGATTTCGAACTTCGTGGCTGCCCGATTGACAAGCGCCAGCTGCTGGAAGTCCTCTGCGCTTTTCTGATCGGCCGCAAGCCCAATACGCCGGCGCACAGCGTCTGCGTCGAGTGCAAGCTGCGCGGGAACGTTTGTGTCATGGTGGCCCACGGCACCCCCTGCTTCGGGCCCGTCACCCATGCCGGCTGCGGCGCCCTCTGCCCCTCCTACGATCGCGGCTGCTACGGATGCTTCGGGCCCATGGAGTCTCCGAACACGAAATCGCTGAGCGCCGGATGGAGCCGGCTGGGGGCGAGGGAGAGCGATCTTGTCCGAGCCTTCCGCGGCTTCAACGCTTATGCCGATCCCTTCCGCAAGGAAAGCGAGGCCCATGAAAAGTAGAACCATCAAAGTGGATTATCTGGCCCGCGTGGAGGGTGAGGGCGCCCTGTTCGTCAAGATCAAGGGCGACAAGCTGCTGGACGTGAAGTTGAAAATTTTTGAGCCGCCCCGCTTTTTCGAGGCTTTCCTGCGCGGCCGCCGCTACAGCGAAGCTCCGGACATCACGGCCCGCATCTGCGGCATCTGTCCGGTGGCTTACCAGATGAGCGCCATGCACGCCATGGAAGACGCCTTTGGCGTGAAGGTCGAGGGCCCGCTTCGCGACCTGCGCCGGCTGATTTATTGCGGCGAATGGATTGAAAGCCACGCCCTGCACGTTTACATGCTTCACGCACCGGATTTTCTGGGATTCCAGGACGCCATCCAGATGGCGCGGCAGTATCCGGAAATCGTGAAGCGCGGGCTTCAGCTGAAAAAAGCGGGAAATGAAATTGTCACGCTGCTCGGCGGACGCGAGATCCATCCCATCAACGTCAAAGTTGGCGGCTTTTACCGGACGCCGGCTCGAAGCGAGCTGGCCCCCCTGCTGGAACGAATGAAGGTGGCGCGCGACGCGGCGATTGAAACCGTCCGGTGGGTGGCCCAATTCCCCTTCCCGGAATTCGAACAGGACTACATTTTCGTTTCGCTCCGCCACCCTGACGAGTATCCCTTCAACGAGGGGCGGCTGGTTTCAAACCGCGGGCTCGACATTTCCGTCCACGACTACGACGACTATTTCACCGAAGAGCATGTTGAGCACTCGAACGCGCTGCACTCGGTCCTGAAGCCGCACACGCCTTACTTTGTGGGCCCGCTGGCACGCTACAACCTGAATTTTGACCGCCTCTCGCCCGTCGCCCAGGAAGCCGCCCGCAACGCCGGGCTCGGGCCCGAGTGCCGCAATCCCTTCCAGAGCATTATCGTTCGCAGCGTTGAGATCCTTCAGGCCTGCAATGAGGCCATCCAACTGATCGAGCGCTACCAGCCCCCTGACAAGCCCAGCGTTGCGGTCCATGCCCGCGCCGCCCGCGGCTACGCCTGCACGGAAGCGCCGCGCGGAACGCTTTACCATCGCTATCGCATCGATGAGAACGGCATCATCCGCGAGGCCAAGATTGTTCCGCCCACTTCGCAGAACCAGAAGACCATCGAGCACGACCTCTGGCAATACATCCCCCAACATCTGGAGGACAGCCATGATGATCTTCGCTGGCGCTGCGAGCAGGCCATCCGCAACTATGATCCCTGCATTTCCTGCGCAACCCATTTCCTTAAGCTCGACCTCGAGCGTGAGTGACGAGACTGCCTGATGCCAGGCCATCAAAAGCCGCGGGTGCTGATTATCGGCATTGGAAATCCCTATCGGAGCGACGATGCTGCGGGAGTGCTGGCCGCCCGCCGGTTGAAAGATGCGGGGCTCGATTCCTCCACCGTCATGGAGCATTCCGGCGAGGGCGCGTCCCTGTTGGAAGCCTGGAAGGGCCGGGCGGCTGTCATCCTGATCGACGCCGTCAGTTCCGGCAGCCCGCCCGGAACCATTCACAGGCTGGACGCCATTAACAATCCGCTGCCCGCGCAGTTGTTCCAAAGCTCCACCCACGCTTTCAGCCTTCCACAGGCCATTGAAATGGCGCGCGCGCTGGACGAACTGCCGTCCCGCCTGATTGTGTTCGGAATAGAAGGACAAAATTTCCAGGCAGGGACCGGACTCTCACCTGAAGTCAGCGGGGCGCTGCCCGAACTGGCGCGGCGCGTTCTGGAAGAGGCGGCCAGCTTGCAGGCCACCCCCGTAAACGGAGATTAATTCGCCATGCACGAAGCGTCTCTGATGAAAGACCTGATGCGCAAGATTCTGGCGATTTCGCGCGAACAGAAAGGCGCGCGGGTGGTCGGCGTCAGCGTCAGGCTGGGCGCGCTCTCGCACATGTCGCCCGGCCATTTTCGCGAGCATTTCGCGGTGGCTTCCTCTGGAACGATTGCCGAGGGCGCCGAGCTGAATATCGAAGTTCTCACCGACCTGACCGACCCGCAGGCGCAGGAGATTTTGCTTGAAAGCGTGGAAATAGCGGAATAAAACTTTCCTGCGGGAACTCAGCAAATGCGGGGCAACTGCTCGCCCATCATCACGTCGAGCACGCGCGAACCGCCAATTTCCGTTTTCACAAGTACCCGCCGGGGGTGAGCGGCAACCACTTCGCCGATGCAGCAGGCGTCCCGGCCCAGCGGATGCCTGCGCATCTGATCGAGCACGGCATCGGCAGCCTCAGGGGCCACCACCGCTACCAGCTTGCCTTCGTTGGCAACGTACAGCGGATCGAGCCCCAGGATTTCACACGCACCCCGGACGCTTTCGCGGACCGGAATACTTCTGACATCGATCTCCATGCCCACGCCCGAGCGTGACGCGATCTCATTCAGCGTGGTTGCCACACCGCCGCGAGTGGGGTCGCGCAGGCAATGGATCTCCGGGCTCGTCTCCATCATGGCGGCAACCAGCGTGTGCAGCGGGGCGGTGTCACTCTCAATCGGCCCCTCGAATTCCAACCCTTCGCGCTGCGACATGATGGCCATGCCGTGGTCGCCGATGGTGCCGCTCAAGAGAATGCGATCGCCCGGCCGGGCCCGGTCAGCAGAGATTTCGCCCGGCCGCTCCAGAACTCCCAGGCCCGTTGTGGTAATGAAAACCTGGTCGCCCTTGCCGCGATTGACCACTTTGGTGTCACCCGTCACCAGCAGCACTCCTGCTTCTTCGACCGCCAGCCGCATGGATTCCACAACGCGAACCAGGTCGTCAGACGCCAGACCTTCTTCCAGAATGAAGGCTGCGGCGATAAAACGCGGCGTGGCTCCGCTCATGGCAAGGTCGTTCACTGTGCCGTTGATGGCCAAACGCCCAATGTCTCCGCCGGGGAAAAAGATGGGAGTGACCACAAAGGAGTCGGTTGTGAAGGCCAGGCGCGAACCATTCACTTCCAACACCGCCTGGTCGTTCAATTGGGCCAGGCAGTCGTTCCAGAAGTTGGGTAGAAAAATCTTCTCAATCAGGTCCTGGGTCAGCTTTCCACCGCTGCCATGTCCCAGCACGATCTGCTGGTGGTCGGGCAGGGCGACGGGACAGGCCCCTCCTGGCATCACGCGGTGGTCCTTATCGTCTGGCAAATCCGTTCCTCCTGTCCCGGCAAAATCCTGATCACATCTGCCCCAACAACCCGGCGGCCTATCCGGCCTGCCCTGCTTTCTCCGCCGCGCTCCTGTTGTCGGCTTTTAAGTGCCGCCCGTAGAGATAATACGCGGCACAGGCGCCCTCCGAAGAAACCATCGTGGCCCCCAGCGGATGAGCGGGAGTGCACTCGGTGCCGAATGCGGGACAATCGTGCGGCTTCTTAATACCTCGCAAAACTTCGCCGCTGATGCATACAGCGGGTTCCTGGGTATCGATCGCGCCAACATCAAACCGGCGCTCGGCGTCAAAGGCCTCGAATTCGGTCCGCAGCCTGTACCCGCTTTGCGGAATCGGGCCGACGCCACGCCACTTCCGCGCGCACACTTCAAACACATTGGAGACAACCTTCCGGGCTGCCGACGTTTCCGTCCCTCGTTACAGCCCGCACGTACTGGTTTTCAACTTCCGCGCGTCCTTCTTCCAGCTGCCTGACTGCCATCAACACGCCTTCCAGCAGGTCGACCGGCTCAAAGCCGGTAATCACAATCGGCACGCGGTATCGCGCCGAGATCTCCTCGTATTCCCGGTAACCCATGATGGCGCACACGTGTCCGGGCCCAAGAAAACCCTGTACACGGTTCCAGGGTGAATCCAGGATGGCTTCAAGGGCGGGCGGTACCAGGACGTGCGACACCAGCACGGAGACATTCTGCAATCCCTCCTGCTTTGCGCGCCACACCAGCATGGCGTTTGCAGGCGCCGTGGTCTCAAAACCAATCGCGAAAAACACCACTTGCCTGTCCGGGTGCTTGCGGGCGATCTTCAGGCACTCGAGCGGCGAATAGACCACGCGGACATCGGCCCCGCGCGACTTCACCGTCAGCAGGTCGCACTTGGAGCCCGGAACCCGCAGCATGTCTCCAAACGAGCAGAAGATGACCTCAGGCCTTGACGCAATGGCGTGCGCCTTGTCAATCAGTTCAAGCGGCGTGACGCACACCGGGCATCCCGGCCCATGCACCAGTTCGATCTCTCCGGGAAGCAGGTCGTCGATCCCGAACTTGACGATGGAGTGTGTTTGCCCGCCGCAGACTTCCATCAGCACCCAGGGGCGCTTTTGCACGCCCCGGATCTGCTCCAGCAGTTCCTGCGCAACCCCGGCATCGCGATATTCATCCAGATATTTCATTGGCGGATCATCATTGCAGACGGTACGGCGTCAAAGCGCCTTTTCGCCCGGCCGTTCTACCTGCCCGGACCCGGCTTCACGATCAGTTTCATCCAGTTCAGTTAACTGTCCCATTTCTTCAAGAAGCTGATAGGTGCGGGCTGCCTCTTCCTCGTCCACAGGGCTGATGGCGAATCCCGCGTGCACAATCACATAGTCGCCCAGCGTGACTTCGGGTACGTATTCCAGGCAAACTTCGCGGACGACGCCCCCAAACTGCACCTTGCCCATCCTCAGGCCGCTTGTGTCATCCAGTGAAACTACCTGACCCGGAATGCCCAGGCACATCTTCAGACTCCTTTCTTAACCTTTGCGTTGGCAATCACCGCCTGGCCCAGAGAAATGCCCCCGTCATTAGGAGGGACCCTTTCGTGCAGATAGACCTCAAAGTTATAGTCGCCAAGGGCGGTGAGTGTCCGTTCCAACAAAAACATGTTCTGAAAGGTGCCTCCGCTCAGGCAGACCTTGTTCAGCTTTTCACGACGGCGCAATTCCCGGCAGACCTCCGCGATCATCACCGCCAAAGTGTTGTGGAACCGCGCAGCGATGGCCCCCACCGCTTCTCCCTCCAGCAGTTCCCTGACTATCGATTCTATCATCGGGCGCACATCCACCTGCCAGGGATCGGTGAATTCCAACTGGAATGGATAGACCCCTTCCGTACCGGCAACCGCAGCCATTTCCAGCTCAATGGCGGCCTGTCCTTCAAAGTTGATTTCGTGGCGCAATCCGAGAATGGACGCCACGGCGTCAAAGAGGCGTCCGCAGGACGAAGTCGCCACGGTGTTGATGCCCTTTTCCAGCATCTTCAGAACTAAAGCTGTTTCCCGTTTTGAAACTGAGTTCCACAGTGGCAAGCCGTCCGGCAGGTCGCTCCCGAACGCTTCTCGAAGGCAACTGAGCGCCGAGCGCCACGGTTGCCGGACAGCGGCGTCGCCGCCGGCCAGTGGAAAGTAACGCAGGTGCGCGCGCCGCTCAAAATGCTCAAATTCGGCGACCAGAAATTCCCCGCCCCAGATCTGGCCGTCCGTCCCATAACCGGTTCCGTCAAAGGCCACGCCGATAACCTTTTCATTCAACCCATTTTCTGCCATGCAACTGGCAATGTGCGCATGGTGGTGCTGCACGCCCACCCTGTGAAGGCCTGGCTGCTCGAAGGCGTATTGGGTGCTCAGGTAGCGCGGGTGGAGGTCATAAGCGATCACTTTCGGTTCAACCCGGAACAGTCTTTTGAGATTGGCCAGGGTCTCTTCAAAAAACTCCAGCGTTTCGTAGTTTTCCAGATCTCCGATGTGCTGGCTCAGGATGGCATGGCGATCGTGAGTGAGGCAAAACGTATTCTTCAGTTCGGGGCCGCAGGCAAGAATCTCAGCCAGCGGAACTCCCAGATCGATCACTGCCGGAGCGAATCCGCGCGACCGCCGCAAAACGCGCTCTTTGCCCTGAAACACGCGCACGACCGAATCGTCTTCTCGCATGTGAATACGGCGGTTGTGCAGGAGAAAAGCATCGGCAACAGAACCCAGCCTGCGGAGAGCATCTTCGTTCGAAGTGACGATGGGCTCCTCGCTCATGTTGCCGCTGGTCATCACCAGGGCCGTGAAGGCCGGAGGATCTTCCGGGCTGTCACCGAACAGAAGCGCATGCAGGGGCGTATACGGCAGCATCACGCCCAGCGTGTTGTTGGCGGGCGCCACAGCGGAAGAAATGCAAGTGCCCGGCCGCCTGGGGAGTATCACAATGGGACGCCGGGGGCTTAACAAAGATTTCTGCTCCGCTTCACGAACGATACAGAAACGTGCGACTGAAGAAACGTCCGCCGACATCAAGGCAAATGGCTTGTCACTGCGCCGCTTTAGCGCCCGCAACCTTGCCACAGCTCCATCGTTCTCGGCATCACACGCAAAGTGAAACCCGCCCAAGCCTTTGATGGCGACAATCTTTCCCTGGCGCAGCAGCCGGCGAACCTCGCGAATCACCTCAAGGTTGGGGTTTGTCTTGCCTTCCGGCGCGGTCGCGGCGGGCAGGTTCACGCCAGCGGCATCAACCAGCGAAAGGCTGGGGCCGCAGGCCGGACAGGCATTCGGCTGCGCATGGAACCGCCGGTTACCGGGATTATCGTATTCCGCCTGGCATTCGGCGCACATTCGGAATTCACGCATCGTCGTCCTGGCGCGGTCGTATGGAACGTCCTCGATCAGGCTGTAGCGCGGCCCGCAGTTCGTGCAGTTGGTAAAGGGATAACCGAAGCGCCGGTCCGCCGGATGGGTGAAATCCCGCCGGCAATCGTCGCAGGTTGCAACGTCCGGAGAGACAAGAACGCTCTCGAACGGCCGCTCCAGGCTCGCCAGGATCTTGAATTCCGTGTCTTGCAGTGGATTAACCTCGCAGGTGACCACATCAAGGATCTCTGCCAGCGGCGGGGAGTTGTGGGTAAGGCAAGTGGGAGAATTCGGCCAGCGCGGAGTCCGCGCCTTCCGCTTCGATCAAAACCCCGTCGGGTGTGTTGCAGACAAAACCGGACAAGTGAAAGCGGAGGGCCAACTGATAAACAAAGGGGCGAAAACCTACCCCCTGCACAACACCCCGAATTTCGATTCGCTTTCGCTTACAAATCGCCAAATCCTTCCCACTACCCTGGGGTCCAACCCGCAAGCATCCCACTGATGATGGCAAAATAGAGTGACGACAATTATTGGAGCTGTGGCTTAAAGAACGTTGGCTTTTCGACGCTCATCATGCATCCCCACACAATATCAATGACACTCTATTTTGCAGCCATTATAGACCGGAACAGGCATTCGGCGCGTCGCCAGGTTCATTTCCGAATAAGACCTTGATGGCTCCAAAGGTCTCTTCTGCCCTCAGGCTCGGGAAGGCGTTCGCCTGTGTCGCGCTCGGACCTTTACCGAGCCAGTCGCTTCGTCTGTGCCCCCGGGTCTGCCCGGCGGCCACCCCGGCCTTCTCCCACCGGCCGTCCATATTCAGGTCACAGCAGCATCAAGGTGACGGAGAAGTATTACTCACCTTGGGTGGCCGCACGGCAGGAGCAGCTTGAGGCCGATGTGAGGCGAACCTGGAGGACTTCATTGGCTGAGAGCGAAAGTCAATTGATGTGATCCGCTAAATCGTGTTACAAGTTCCAGCCGAGGAGGATTCGGAAAATGCGCACATTAAATTCCAAGAAAGCGGATTCACGATCCGGCGTCGAGTTTCGCTCCTGTTTCGGGAAAAGCGAGCCGAAAAACCACTACATATTGGTTAAGACCCACATTAGGCGCAAAGACCATTTCAATGTCTTTGCAGCCAGTGAGCTAAAGGGCTCATGCCTTGACATCTTAGGTATTAAAGATACGAAGAAAACCAGGGAAGAGCATAATGCAGCCGTACTGGCGGCGCGTGCTTGGAAGCAGACCTAGCATTCGGGAATCCCTTCGCTTGATGACTCGAAGGGGACGCCAGAGGTACACGAGAAAACGCAAGGCGCTAACCGCGAGCAATGGAAAGAGTAAGAATGGCGGAGAGGGTGGGATTCGAACCCACGTTACGATTTCTCGTAAACACGCTTTCCAAGCGTGCTCCTTCAGCCACTCGGACACCTCTCCGTGTCACGACAGGTAAAGCAAACTTGCTTGGGGATACCGTTCCGGCAAGTTTGTGGCTCCAATGATTTTAGGGCCTCCGGGCCAATCCCCGCAAGCGAAGAACGGCCACGGCGTTATCCGAACTGCCCTCGGCCTGCAAAAATGTCAACAAAATGCTGCGCTTTGGCCGGAATTGCTGCAAGATAATGGATCGCAATTCATTCAGGCGCAGCGCCTTGCTTGCGCGCAACAACCGGCTCCACGCAACATGGACAGTTCTTACTTCAAATCGGTGCTGAGGAGCTTCAGCCACAAATCCAGAACGAAGAAGTTTCAGCTTTTCGAATCGCTCTTTCGGCCGCGGACGGAGGATCGCGTGCTGGATATCGGGGCGAGCGGCGAGGTCTTTCTCCGTTACACCTTCGAGGATGTTTATCCCTACCCGTCGCGCATTATCGCCGGCGGCTACGCTCCTGTCGAGGTCAAAAGCGCCCGCCAGGCCTATCCCGATCCCACTTACATCGTTTTTGACGGCTGTTCCCTACCCTTTCCCGACAAGGCGTTCGACATCGTGTTTTCCAATGCCGTCATCGAACACATTCTGGGACCGGGCCGCCAGCAGCAGTTCGCGCAGGAGGTGATGCGGGTGGGCAAGAGCTGGTTTGTCACCACGCCGAACTACTGGTATCCCTTTGAGAGCCACTATCACCTGCCCTTCATCCAGTTCATGCCGGAAAGCATGCAGCGGCGCTACAACAGCCTGCTCGGCACCCACATCCCCAGAGGGCAGACGCAGGAACTGGGACTGCTTTCGGCAAACGGCCTGAGCAAACTGTTCCCCACCAGCCAGATCGAAAAAGTCCGCGTGACCTTCTGGCCGGAAACGCTGGTGGCCTATTATCTGGACCCGCAACGGCCCGGCGCGAATGATAAGAGCTGAGCTTGCGCGCTGGGTCGGGCAAGCTAACGGCACAACCCTTGACCGCCTCCGGCCAAGCCAGTACACTCATTTTGTGTGCGCCTGTAGCTCAGATGGATAGAGCGGTTGCCTCCGGAGCAACAGGTCGGGGGTTCGAATCCCTCCAGGCGTACCATTCCTGATCAATCCTCTCAACCGGCCGGATTTACGCAGACTTCAGCGCGGGGATGCTTCCTGAATTGTAGTGGCAGCATTCAACAGCAGAAACTGCCGGGAGCGCCCTTCCGTCTTTCTGCGATGCCCGCCACGCGGAACGCACCGGCGACGGCAGAAGGCTCTCGATTCGTGAGGCGGCCGGCACTACAATACAAGGATCTTTGGGCCGCCCTCCGGCGCCCAACATTACGGAGTCGATCATGAGCATTGCGGCAAACCAGAACAACATGGCACCCGTCGAGAGCATTCGCACGCAATTCCCGGCGCTGGAGCGGCACGAAGGCGGCTATCCGGTGGCGTATTTTGACGGCCCCGGCGGAACACAGGTTCCCCGCTCCGTGGTGGAGGCTGTCAGCGACTATCTTTATCATCACAACTCCAACACCCATTGGGGATATGCCACCAGCAACGAGACCGACGAAACCATCCACAACGGCCGCGCGGCTTTGGCGGACCTGCTGAACGCAAGCCCGTCGGAAATCGTCTTTGGCCCCAATATGAGCACCCTGACTTTCCATCTTTCGCGCGCGCTGGGCCGGGCTTATGGCCCCGGCGACGAGATTGTCGTAACCGAGCTGGATCACCACGCAAACGTCGATCCCTGGCGTGCCCTGGCAAAGGAGCGCGGCGTCACGGTCCACTCGGTGAGGATGCTCGCCGCGACGGGCCAGCTCGACTGGCGGGACCTGGAAACCAAAGTCAGCAAGCGGACAAAAGTCCTGGCCATCGGCGTGGCATCCAATGCCCTGGGAACCATCAACAACCTCCACCGCGCCGCTGAAATTGCCCACAACGCCGGCGCACTGCTTTTTGCGGATGGCGTGCACTCCACTCCCCACATCCCCACAAACGTAAAAGCCTGGGACTGCGATTTTCTGGCCTGCTCCGCCTACAAATTTTACGGCCCCCACATGGGTGTGTTGTACGGACGTAGCGAACTCCTGCAATCGATCGATTTTCCCAAGCTCCTGCCCGCGCCTGATTACGCCCCGGAAAGGGCTGAAACGGGAACGCTGAACCATGAAGGAATTGCCGGAGCAGCGGCCGCCGTGGACTTCCTGGCCTCGCTGACTGCGGGAGCATCGAGGCGCGAGCGGCTGCAGACCGCGCTCGCCGCACTCGACGCGCGTGGCCATGCGCTGGTAACGCAAATGTGGGAAGGGATCACGAACATCCCGGGCGTCAAAGTGTTCGGACCCACGCCGGGGGAGCGCCGCACGCCAACCGTCTCGTTCGTCGTCGAGGGAGCTGCTTCCGCTGATGTATCGGCCCGCCTGGCGGAACGGGGAGTTTTCGTCTCACACGGGAACTTTTATGCCGCCACGGTGGTGGAGCGTCTCGGATTCAAAGACGAGGGGGTCGTGCGTGCCGGTTGCGCCTGTTACACGACAAGCGAGGAGGTCGACCGCCTTATCGAGGGCGTGCGACAAATTGCCCGGCAAGGTCGCTGATCAAGCTTGGGACAAAGCTGCCTTCACCCGCTCCGGCGTCATGGGCAGTTGGAGCAGGCGTTTGCCTGTGGCGTCATGGATGGCATTGGCAACCACTGCGCCCATGCAGATGACGGCCGGCTCGCCGCCGCCCTGTGCTGGTTTGTTCCTAGCATCCAGGATGACCGTTTCGATCTTCGGCAGCCAGGAGAAACGCGGAATCGTGTAAGTATCGAAATTGCGGTCGTGGATATCACCGCCCGTGAACTTGAGTTCCTCGGTCAGCGCGTATCCCAGGCCCATGGTGATGCAGCCCTCCATCTGGATCCGGGCGCCCTCGGGATTGACGCACAGCCCCATCTCCTGGGCGCAGACCACGCGTTTTACCTGGATGTGGCCCGATGCCTTGTCCACGGAAACTTCCGCGATGTGAGCTACCACGGCGCCCACATCGGTCCCGCAGGCCACGCCGAGACCGCGCCCGCTTGGAGATTTCGCCGGCTTCCAGCCAAATTGTTTCGCGGCAGCCTGCAGTACGCGGCGCATTCTCTCATCCTTCAGATTCTTCAGCCGGAACTCTATGGGGTCCACTCCCGCCTTTGCAGCAAGAATGTCAATGTGGGATTCCCTGGCATGGGTGTTGCTGTTGTTGGCCGGAGCGCGCCACGGACCCGTGGCAAACGGATGTGCTCCTTGCGGGGCCTGCCATCCGGATCCAAATGCCATCGTTCGATGGTTCGGAATATCGTAAAACTGCTCCGAGCCTCTACCACCGGCAAAGTAGACGCCGTAATCCCAATAGGTCAGCAAGCCTGCTTTCGTAACACCGGCCTTGATCTTAATCACCGAGGCTGGACGGAACGTGTCATAGAAAAACTCCTCGGCGCGCGTCCACGCCACCTGGACCGGCTTTCCGGTCAATTTGGCCAGCCGGGCCGCCTCCAGCGCCTGCCGGATGGCGCTCTTGCCGCCGAAGCCTCCGCCCACGAAGGGCGTAATGACGCGAACGTTCGCCGACGGCATGCCCAGCAATGAAGCTGCAGCCTCCTGCAATGGGAAAGGTGTCTGCGTGGAGGCCCAGAGGGTCAGCTTATCGCCCTCCATCCTTGCAAACGCCGTATGGGGCTCCATCGGTGAGTGGGCAACGTAGCCGTTCAGATAGGTCTCCTCCACCAGAATTTCGGCGGCCTTCCGGCCTTCCGCCAGACTCCCTCCTGACGCTACGACTTCCCCTTCAGGCGCAACCTTCAGCAGATGCTCGAAGATAGTCTTGTCATCCGCGTAAGGCTTGGGCTGGTCAAACTGGGCTTTGATCTTCCCCAGCGCTTCCTCCGCAATTTCAGGGTCCGGGTGAAGCACCGCAACAAGATCCCCTTCGTGGACAACCTGCGACGCCTTCAATTTCCTTTGCGCCGGAGGTATCCACGCTGGCCAGCTTGGCGCCGTGAGCAGGCGGCCGCAGGATGCGCGCACAAAGCATCCCCGGTTCCTTGATGTCACCGGCATAAGTGGCCCTGCCGGTCACCTTGTCGATCGCTGTCTCTTCTGATTTCGGGCTTGCCCACGATAGTGAAGTCGGCGGGCGTCTCGACGGATGCGCCCTTCACGTGCCGCATGATCTTCTTCCCTTTGGTGAGCTCTCCGTAGGAGACCTTCCTGTTGCCTCCCGCCACGTAGACGGCACCGTCCCTGGTTTTCAGCCGCTCTTTCGGCACGCCCAGCTTTTCAGATGCCAGTTCCACCAGCACGGCCTTTGCTTCAGCGGCCGCTGCACGGAAAGGAGGCCCGAAAAAGCGCGTGGTCATTGAGCCAAAGGTGCCGCGGTCCCACGGACAGAGGGCCGTATCGCCCATCACCATGTGGACGGAATCGTATGGAACATCCAGTTCATCCGCCAGCATCTGTGCCAGCGAAGTGATAACGCCCTGGCCCATTTCAATCTTTCCGGTATAGCCGGTGACCTTACCGTCTTCCCCAATCCGAAGGAAGGCGTTGAAATCTTCGGGAAGAGCACGGCCGCGACCACGCCCGCCCTCCTGAGCCCATGAACAGCGAACCGTGGAGAACACAAGAATTCCACCGCCCACCAGCTTCAGGAATTCGCGCCGGTTGAGCGGGAATGCCGGCACCGGATCGGATGTCAGATCGCTGAAATCAAGTTCCAGATTTTCTTCTTCAAGTGGCCGGAGCTTTTCATCAAGAGTCTTCATCACGCGCTCCCTCCCATCTGCCTGGCGGCTGTCTCGATCGCCGCCACAATGCGCACATGCGCTCCGCAGCGGCAAAGATTGCCTTCCATTTGCTCGACAATCTGGCTGCGTGAAGGTCGGGGGTTGTTCAGCAACAGGCCGTAGGCGTTCATGATCATGCCCGGCGTGCAGTAGCCGCACTGCAACGCGTCATGCTGAACAAAAGCTTGCTGCAAGGGGTGCAGCTTTCCGTTCTGTTCCAGTCCTTCGATGGTGATCACTTCCTTGCCCGCCACGTCTTTCATTTGAATGGAGCAAGATCGCACCACCTGACGGTTTACGATCACCGTACATGCCCCGCAAAGAGCTTCTCCACATCCATATTTTGCCCCGGTAAGCTTGAGGTCGTAACGCAAGACCCACAGCAGCTTGCGTTCGGGATCGACTTCCAGGCTCAAGGGTTTTCCATTAATTTTGAATCGAAGGGTTTCCTTCATGGTGGTTGCTCCTCAAATAGACCGGGTAGCCAAAGAGGATGGCGTTCCAAGATCCGCCTCGCAAGTGAGCAATATCACAAGGGAGAAAGGCTTGCTGTGATCCAGCTAACATCGGAATGTGACGAGAGGTGCCGGCCCGGCCGCAATTTCTGCGCCGGATACCGACGGGCAAAGCAGTTTTACGCTGCCGCCCGCAGGTTCGGGCAAGGAGGTTACTAGAAAGGCACCCCTTTAAATTAACGGGTTGGGAAATACGCAAGTCGTAAGGCAAGAGGGATCGTCAGCACCAGGCCTAATTCCCCGCCCGCAAGGGGGAATTTCGTGGTAATCTTGCTTTGAGCGGAGGGGTCCTGCCCTTCAAACTGCCGGCCAATGGGCGGTTCGGCAAATCCACTAAACACCCGACGTTACTGAAGTTTCTGTAATGAATTGTCGACCTTTCAATATAGTATGGTTATTGTCCGGAGTGCCCCGACGTCACTGCAACCAATCAGCAAGTGGCATCGACTGGAGTTTTAACATCGTACTTTAGTACCATTGCAAGCACACTTCAATTGCAGTAAAACTTCAGCACTGGGGGGGAAGCAAGAACCATGAGAATTACCAGTTGAGTACTGTGCCCGTGCGGTCACACGGAATGTACAGTTGGCAGATGATCAGAGGCTGCCGGGAGAGCGGGGTATAGCTAATGTGTGAGCAAGCTATCCGGGTGTTATTTCACAGTTCAGACGGTCCCTTCGCAGAAGTCGTCACCAGAGCCCTCGGACCTGGCTACGAAGTCAGGACCAGCGAACAGAATGATCTGGATGGAGCTCCAGCAGAGCGGGCTTGGTGCGACGTGGTCCTGCTGGACCTGCACGACAGTGGAGAGGAACAGAGCGCCGAAGCAACCCTCCATTTGATGGATGAGATCAAAAAGTTCAATTCCTCCACGCCCATGATCGCCATAGTTGGCGACTCCGACGACAGCCTGGCCCGGACCGTCATCGAGAATGGCGCTTACGACACACTCTCAAGTCCCCCCAACATGGCGGACCTGCGGCTGCTTCTGCGGCGGGCATGCCGTTTCCGCAGAATTGAAAAAGAACTGGCGGACCTGCGTTCCCGTGACCTCTCAGCAGGGCGCTTTGGAGAAATGCTGGGAACCTCTGAGGCCATGCACCAGGTATTTGAGACCTCCCGCAAGGTGGGGCCCTGTGACGTCAGCGTGCTGATCTCCGGCGAAACCGGCACGGGTAAAGAGCTTCTGGCCCGCGCCATTCATCGCATCAGCCCTCGCGCCAACGGTCCCCTGGTGGCGTTTTCCTGCGCCAATCTGCCGGAAACCCTGGTGGATGATGAGCTCTTCGGGCATGAAAAGGGCGCCTTTACGGGCGCTATCACCACGCGACGCGGGCGGTTTGAGGCAGCCCACGGCGGAACCCTTCTCCTGGACGAAATCGGTGACCTGCCCCTGGGGCTGCAATCCAAGCTTCTGAGGGTGCTGCAGGAGCGGTCGTTCGAGCGGCTGGGAAGCAATACACCTATTGAAGCCAACGTGCGGGTCCTTTGCGCCACGCACCGGAACCTGGAAGCCATGGTGGAAGAGGGACGATTCCGACAGGACCTCTTTTACCGGTTGAACGTGGTGCAGATTCAGATCCCGGCCCTTCGCGAGCGCCGCGACGAGATTCCGATTCTGGCCCAGCATTTCCTGCAACGCTTCGCACAACAGTTTGGAAAGTCCGCAACCCGGTTTTCACCTCTGGCCATCCACGCCCTGGAGGAATACCAGTGGCCCGGAAACGTCCGGGAGCTTGAAAACGCCGTCCAGCACGCCGTGGTGATGACGGATGGCGCCGCCATTGAAACCTGGCATTTGCCCAACAGCCTTCGGGGTAATTTCGAGCAGGCCACGGTGGGACGCTCCTACGAAGACGAGGTCCGCGAATTCAAGCGGCGTCTGATTATGCGGACTCTTCGCGAGTGTGGAGGCCGCAAGGTTGATGCGGCACGCACCCTGGGCGTGGCGCGTGGATATTTGCACCGCCTGATCAATCAACTGCAGATTCAGCTTGATGACGAGGATCTGGGAATTGGGGAGGCTGAACAGGCCGCCTCGCAAGAACATATCATGTAACTCCCCTGATTCCGGGTAACAGGAATGTCCGCAGGTATCGGCTTATACGCATTTTCAACTGAGGAGCGCGACATTCATACCCCGGCCCAAGATTTCTTCCCTGATCTGTTGCGACGCGCCCAAAACGCGGATGGCGGATGGGGCTACCGGCCCGGGCTCCCCAGCACCACTGAGCCCACGGCCTGGTCCGTTCTCGCCCTGCAGGCGCTCGAAGCCTCACCCGGCAAAATACTCGATTCCGCGGCCGGCTGGCTGCGGCAAGCGCAGATGACGGGAGGCGCGTGGCCCAACGCCTCCGGCAAGGAACCAGGCTGCTGGGTGTCCGCATTGGCATGCCTTGCTCTCCTCAGCCTCAAAGGCCCGTCGCAGGATGCCATTGTCCGTGGAGCAAATTGGCTGAACGAAACATGGCCGGCGGAGGGCAATTTTTTATGGCGCTTGCGGCAGCAGCAGCAGGCTCACTCGGTGGTTCGCCAGGATCATGGCCTTCGAGGATGGGGATGGACGCCCAACACGGCGAGCTGGGTGGAACCCACGGCCTATGCCCTGATCCTGCTCCAGAACATCCCCACCCGGCATCGCCCTTCGCATGCCGTCAAACGCATTCAAATGGCTGAAAAGATGCTCTATGACCGTGCCTGCCCTGGCGGCGGCTGGAATGCGGGCAATCCCCTGGTTTACGGCGTTCCCGGCGTCCCCCGGATTTCACCGACCGTATGGGCTCTGCTGGCTTTGAGACATCACCAGGACCATGCCATAAACGTGGAAGGCGTGGAATGGCTGCGGCAGCGCTATCAGAGTCTCCGTAGCCCGGCATCGCTGGCCCTGGCCCATCTTTGCCTCCAAGCTTACGGCCGGGAGGAGAATCTCCTTGAAACTCGACTGGGCGATTTCTACGGCAACAATCAATTCCTGCAAAGCATTCCGGCCATGGCCTGGGCGTCAATCGCTCTGGGCAGTGTTCCCTGCTGGCTCGAGAGTCCATCACAGTCGATTGAAGCAATATGAGTTATTCCAACACACGCCTGGTACCCCCGTTTAACCGCTCTCCCTCCGCGGTGGCCATCAGGAGTGTCTCAAACTATGCGGCTGATGTAGAAGGCATCCTCTGGGAAATGTTGCAGGAGCTCCGGCCGCCGGTCCGCGACAAGTCGGTCCTGCTGAAACCAAATTTCGTGGAACCCGACACGGAGGGGATGATCAACACCCACCCGGTGGTGATCCGGGCTGCACGGGAAGCGTTTCTGCGGCTGGGCGCAAAGTCCGTGGTGGTTGCCGAAGGGCCGGGACATGAACGTGATACGGAAGGGATTCTGGAAGAACTGCGCCTGAGAGACTACCTGGGCCCCTTGGAACGGTCTTTTATCGATTTAAACACCGACGAAGTGGCGCAGGTTGGAACCCGCACACAAGCCTCCCGGCTGAAGTCCTTGTTCCTGCCGAAGGCGGTTCTGGCTGCCGACTTTGTGGTTTCGATGCCCAAGATGAAAACCCACCACTGGGTGGGAGTCACTCTGGCCCTCAAGAACATGTTTGGCATTGTTCCCGGTAGTTGTTATGGGTGGCCCAAGAACGTGCTGCACTGGGCGGGCATCAGCAAGTCAATCCTGGACATTAACAGCACGGTCCGGCCGGATTTTGCCATCGTGGACGGCATCGTGGGCATGGAGGGCAATGGTCCCATCCAGGGAACACCCAAGGCCTCCGGAGTTCTGGTAGCCGGGGACGATCCCGTGTCCGTAGACGCTACTTGCGCCAGGCTCATGGGGCTGGTTCCCGAGCGGATTGATTATCTCCAGCGGGCCGCCCTGCTGCTGGGCAATATGCAGGAGGAGAGAATTGAGCAACTGGGCGAATCCATCGCCAGCACCCGCAAACCGTTCGAAATGTTGCCGGCGTTTCAGCAGATTCGCGCGTAACAAAGGCTGGGTGGCGATGGCCGCTGCGTCTATCCGGCGAAGCTGACAATATTGAATGAGGCGTTTACCCTATTGACAACAGTTAAATTTCTAGGTACTAATACTAAGGTATTTCTGGCCAGGGTCGGATCCTTTTGGGCCGTTCAAGGGCGTTTTTGGCAAGAGATTTGCTCTTGTGTTACCAAGCGTAGGGGGGAAATTGCTATATTTAAAGGGGATATTGTATTATGCTCTACGCTGGAGGGGTAGATTGGGGGCGCATGTGTCATTTGCCAAGGACACTGCTTAGGCGGATTAGTGTCCGAGTGGTTACAAATTGCAAGGAAGAATCAGGCGCTGAACTGGTGGAAGCGGCTGTGGTTATCCCAATAGTCCTGATGTTGCTCTTGGGAATCATCAGCTTCGGCCGCGCCTGGAACGTCTATCAAACCATCACCCGGGCGGCAAGAGAAGGGGCCAAACAGGTGGTTCTGACGCCTTGTGCTGACTCGACGTATTGCCCTGGAGCCGCCGTTTACACCGCCAACGACATCTGGACCAATTTCGTCGATCCTGTTCTGCTGTCGGCCCATCTGGATACGGCCAAAGTCAAGAACGCCTCAATCACCTACGTCCAGTTGGATCCCAATGATACGGTGCCGCATATCTGTGGCGTGCGTCTTACCTATACTTACCCCTATACTTTTTCGCTTCCCTTCACCAGCGTCAACTTATCAACCATCAACCTTTCAACGACGGTACAGATGCGGCTGGAAAACCAGCCGGCAACGTGCCCGGTAGGTACCAGCTATTGAGGGGGGAGGATCAAGGGTCCGTGTCAACACCAAACAGCAAAATCAAAGACTCTGGCACCCGGCGGTTATCGCGCGCCGCTTCGAGTCTGGCAGTGCGCCTGGGGGTTTCGTCTGCCCTGACGGCGTTAAAGTTTGCCAGGCGCGTGAGGGAGACAGAAGCCGCGGAGCTACTTGAGTTTGCACTGGCGCTGCCCCTGATTCTGGCGATGGTGGTGGGTCTGCTGGACTTTGCGCACGCCTATAACCTCAAACAGAAACTCGCCAACGCCGTCCGCGAGGGCGCCCGGATCGGCGGATCGGAAACTATTGTTGATACCACGCAGTCCAGCCCGGATTCGGTAAAGGCTATCAAGGATGACGTCACAACCTACCTGCTGGATGCCGGCATTAACACTTCATTCATTGGCACAACTTTGAGCTGGACGCCCACCCCGACGAGCCTCGGAACTTATTACACGACCAAGGGCGGGGTCAACTACGGCCTGAAAATCGAACGAAATGTTCTGGTTACGTACACCGACCCCAACGACGGCAAAGTGAAAACACTCCCCTCCACGCGCGTAACACTATATTACCCCTACGACTGGACGTTTGGCTTCAACCAGATCATCAAGCTATTGGTCCCTTCCGCAACCTTCACCAACCCCATCCGTATCGAAACCGATGCCATGATGGCAAACCCTGGTTCATAGAGGAGCATGAGGTTATGAGAGCACCCGCAGAGCTGAATGGAAAGCGCCCGAATGAGCGCGGCGTCAGTATCATCCTGATCGCCGTGGGCATGGTTTTTATTCTGGGAATGGCAGGCCTGGGCGTCGACCTCGCCTCACTTTACGTCGGGCGGAGCCAGGCCCAGCGTGCCGCGGATGCGGCGGCGCTGGCAGGGGCCCAGTCACTTGTCACTCAGGGGTGTACGTCCAACGCAGGTTCGACAATCTCAAGCTCGTGCATGGCGGTTGCCCGGCAGACGGCTGAAGCGGTGGGAAACCTGAACCTGATTGCCGGCGTATCCCCAGGCATTACGGATGCCGACGTAACCTTCCCTTCAACAAGCATCAGCGACCCGCAAATCCAGGTTATGGCTTCACGGGACACCAGCCACAGCAACGCCATGCCCACCTTCTTCGTCAAGATTTTCGGCGTCAACTCCGCAAATGTCTCCGCCACAGCCAAAGCCGAAGCCTTTAACCCTTCGGGGTCAACCACGAGCGTGGGCGCAGAGTGCCTCAAGCCCTGGCTGCTGCCGAATTGCGATCAGCAGCACCCGGCTACGCCGGGCAATCCTAATTGTACCGGCTATGACTATTTCATTAATCCAACGAGTGGAGCCATTCAAAACCCTGGTCCGCTTTCTTCCGGCGGAGTCCAGGGCGAGCAGATTATAATCAAGCCGGGCGACCCCAACAGTGGCGCCACCGCCGCCCCAGGCAAATTCTGGCCCGTGTTTCTTCCTGCGGGCTCGGTTGCCAGCGATTGCCCGTCATGCGCCACCGGGAGCGGAGGCGGGGGCACAGGCAGCGGGTCCCTTTATCGGCAGAACATCGAGTGCTGCAATCACAACACGATCGTTTGTGGCACCCAGCAGATCCAGCCCATCACGGGCAACATGGTAGGCCCCACAGAACAGGGAGTTGACTGCCTGATCCATCAGGGCGGGAGCAAAAAAAACCCCACCGGCATGGACACCTTTGATCCTGCCTCATGGACGATCACGGCAGGCTCCGGCAATCCCTACGGACTGACGGGCGCGATTGCAAACTCGGATTCGATTGTTACAATCCCGATTTATGACGGTACAACTCTGTGCCCAGGAAATTCCTGTCCTTCAACCACCACCGTAACGATCACCGGATTCATCCAGTTGTTTGTTGAATATGAAGACGGTTCCAATAATGGCAATGTCTACGCCGACGTTATGAACATTTCTTCCTGCGCTGCCGGGGCTGGTAGCGGCAGCGGCGGCAGTGGCGGTGGGGGCAGCGGCGGCACCACAATTTCCACTGGAGGCGGTACGCCCATCCCTGTGCGCCTGATCCAGTAGCCGGCGATGGTGAGACCTCCAATCGTGGCAAGCCGTCCTTGTCTGGCCACGGGCCGACAGGACGGTTTTCTGTTTCAGATTGGTTGAGCGATACCCTGTCAAGGGGGCGCTTGTCAGGCAAACAGCCTCGGATATTACACACTTGCAACCTTCAGCATGGCCCTCGCGCCTGTCTACTTCTGGTGACATTTGGGGAGAGGGTCTGTCTCCGGCAGATGTCATGACTTATTGATGCTGAAGATGTTAGCTGGATTTCACTGGCACCAAATGGCCGTAACCTCTCGTGCACACGCCAATAATTAATCAGATAACCCTCTAGATTCTCCCTCTGGCTTGAAACTGCATCGATTGGCCCGCAACTTGCTTTATTCTATTGCTTGGTGCCGGCGGTTGCAGCCAGCCGGTGGCAACGGGCAAAAGAGTTCTGTCATCATGAGGGGTCCAAAATGAGTCACCCATTCTTTGAACGCCCTCGATTGCATGGATCGCCTGCTCCCAGGACTGCCGGCGAGGGGCGGGCAGCAATGCTGTCGGTGGTGGTGCCCTGCAAGAACGAAGAGGAGGGGCTTCGGGAAACCCATCGGCGTCTGACCACAGCTCTGGAATCGGCAGGCATGGTCCGTTATTCCGCGCCCAACCTCCGGCCGCAACCGGTCGGCGAGCCCCAAACCTCCACGCGTGACGAAACCACCTGTTTTGAAATCATTTATGTTGATGACGGCAGCACCGACGGTACTCCCGCTGTTTTGCGGGAACTGCAGGCGGCAGACAGTTGCGTGAGGGTGGTCCGGCTCTCCCGGAATTTCGGCCACCAGGTGGCCATTACGGCCGGACTGGAGCACGCCTCAGGCGATGCTGTGGTGATCATTGACGCCGACCTTCAGGATCCGCCGGAAGTGATCGGCGAATTCCTTGCCCGCTGGCGCGAAGGTTTCGATGTCGTCTACGGAGTTCGAACCGGCCGGCCGGGGGAAACGGCTTTCAAGCTCTGGACGGCCAAGGCATTCTACCGCGTCATCAACCGCCTTTCGGACACGAGCATTCCGCTCGACACCGGTGATTTCCGACTGATGGACCGCGCCGCCGTAGAGGCCCTGCTTTCCATGCCGGAACGCGACCGGTTTGTGCGGGGGATGGTGAGCTGGCTGGGTTTTTCGCAGGTGGCGGTTCCCTACACGCGCGCGGCCCGCTACGCAGGCGCCACCCAATATCCCCTTTTCAAGATGTTGCGTCTGGCAACGGACGGCATCCTTTCGTTTTCCATTACGCCTTTGAGACTTGCCACCTGGACAGGGTTTGCGGCCTCGGGCCTGGCCATTCTGGGCATCGTTTACGCCCTGTATGCGCACTTCTTCGCTACTCACCTGGTCAGAGGCTGGACCTCGTCCCTGATTGCCGTGTTATTCATTGGCGGCGTTCAACTGATCTGCCTGGGGATCATCGGCGAGTATGTGGGCCGAATCTATGGAGAATCCAAGAGAAGACCCCTCTATTTCGTGCGCGAGCGGCTGGGCTTCAACGAACAGAGCAGGCCCTCCGTCGTCAATGTAACCGAAAGAATCGCAAAATGAATCCGCCACGACCCGAACGAGGACTTGTTGAATCGGTGAGTTAGCGTCCATCATGCCTGACACGATCATTCATGTTACAGAACCTGAACCCCCCGTCCCTGCGGCTCCTTCCGCAGACACTCAACTCAAGGAGCCTCGCTGGCGCGAACTGCTGCGTAAAATCTCCTCATTCCAGGTGCTCCTTGGAGCCATTCTGGTCAGCGGGGTATTTGTTGCCGAGCGTTCCATCCGCCTTGACCCGGATACATGGTGGCACATCAGGGTCGGCAGCGATATTCTGGCCACCCGACAGTTTCCTGTTGTTGACCACTACTCGTTTACGGCGCGCGGGGCGGCCTGGATTGCCTACGAGTGGCTGGGTGATGTGGTGATGTCGCTGGCCGCCCGGTCAGGATTGAGGGGAACCGAGTTGCTGCTGGTGGTGTCCAGCAGCCTGATAACGCTGCTGATCTATTATTACGCTTGGCTGAAGAGCAAAGAGTGCAAGGCCGCCTTCCTGGCAACCGCCGCCATCGTCCCGCTGGCCATGCTGTCGATGACCGCGCGCCCCCAGCTTTTCGGTTACATCTTCCTCCTGGTCACGCTTATCTGCCTGGAGCAGTTCCACCAGGGGCGTCGACGGGCGTTGTGGTTTCTGCCCCCTGTCTTCCTGCTATGGGTTAACACCCACGGTTCTTTCGTGCTGGGTTTCATGGCCATGGGACTCTATTGGGCATGCGGCCTCGTGGACTTCTCCTGGGGAGGCCTCCACGCAGAGCGGTGGGCGCTGCGAGACCGCATCCGCCTCGAGATGGCGGCTCTCATTTGCGTCCTGATGCTTCCCATAACCCCCTATGGAACCCGCCTGGCTACCGTACCGGTTGAGTACGCCTTTTCACTGCCCGGCAATATGGCCCATGTCCAGGAATGGCAGCCCGCAGACTTCAGCCAGTGGCAGGTCAAGCTGTTTCTCGCCCTTGTCGTCCTCTTTGTGCTGGCGCTCCTGACTCTCAGACTGCGCTGCAGTCTGGTGGAAACGGCTTTCTTCATTTTTGCTGTTTATGAAACCTGCGTGCATGTTCGCTTTGCAATCGTCTTTGCGATTATCTTTGCGCCGCTGCTGGCCGGGCTTTTGACCCGCTGGATAGATCCTTATAACCGCAACATCGACAAGTATGCGCTGAACGCCGTGCTGATTCTGGCCATGGCCGTCGCTTGGGTCAGATACTTCCCTTCCCGTGCGGACCTCGAGCAAAAAGTTGCGGCAAACTATCCCGTCGAGGCCGTTCGTTATCTCCGTCAACACCCGCTTTCGGGACCCATGCTGAACAGCTATGGGTTTGGCGGTTACCTGGTCTGGGCCAAGGTGCCGCGCCAGGGCGTTTTTATTGACGGACGGGGAGATCTCTACGAACGCACCGGCGTGTTCGCCGATTTCCGCCGGATCGTCAACCTCGCCCCGGAAACCCGACAATTACTCAGAGGATACGGCATCCAGTCGTGCCTGCTTCAGCGTGGTACCCCGCTTGCAACTTTCCTTGGCGCCGATCCGCATTGGAACCGGATCTACCAGGATGACGTGCCTGGCCTGTACGTCAGGGACGTCGGCTCCGGCAAAGCCGGTCGGAGCGCCAATACCGTGCAGACTTCATCAGGGGGGCTGAACTAGGAATGGCCGCACCCGGGACGACACTGACCACAAACGGCCAGCTTCAGAACTCCGAAGCCTCGCGCCCGCGCGCTGCTGAAGAAATGCTTCTCTTTCCCTGCGTTCCTTGGCGCCATCCTGGTGGCCGCCAACTTTGCTATCGAGCGGGGTTTGCGCCTCGATCCGGACACATGGTGGCACCTCAAATATGGTGAAACGATTCTCCAGACCGGCCACTGGCCAATGGTTGATGCCTGGTCATTCACCGCTCATGGAATGCCCGGAGTCGCCTACGAATGGGGCGGCGAAGTTATAACCGCGCTCGCCTACCGGCTTGGCGGCATGCGCGGAATGGATGTGCTGCTCATCACCCTGACCAGCATCATTGTCCTTCTCATTTACTACTTTGCCTGGCTGCGTTGCCGGAACTCAAGTGCTGCGTTCTTTGCAACATTTCTCCTGTTGCCTTTAGCGGCCTTGTCTTTACACTTCGGCCCCAGTTGCTGGGCTATATTTTTCTCCTCGTCACTCTTATTTTGCTGGAACGGTTCCGACAGGGCGAGCAGAAAACACTGTGGCTGTTGCCTCCGATTTTCCTGCTTTGGGTCAACTCTCACGGTACGTTCGTGTTGGGCTTCATGGTGCTCGGGCTATACTGGCTGAGCGGCCTGATCGACTTTGATTCCGGCGGTCTTTACGCAGTCCGCTGGCGGCCGGAACAGCGACTCCACATGGAAGTGGTGGGTCTGTTGAGCGTGGCGGTCCTTCCCCTCACGCCCTACGGGACCCGGCCGGCGGCAGTTCCTCTTGAAGTTGCTGACTGCACTGCCGCTCAATTTTCCCGACATCGTCGAATGGCAACCCCTAACACAGACTTCTGGCAGGCCAAGCTGCTGCTGGTCCTCCTGTTCGCGTTTATCGTGGCACAGTTGGCCTTTACGGCTTGCGCTACCGACTTGAAGAGTTTGCGCTACTTCTCCATTGTGCGTATACGCCGCATTCGTACATTTCCGCTTTGTCGATCCTGTTATGCGATTGTTTTTGCGCCGCTGGCGGCCTCATCTGTTTGCCCGCTGGGCGCCTGTTTACAATCCCACGGCTCGATCAGTACGTCAGTGAACGCTGTGACTCATGTTTGCAGCTCTGGTGGCCATGGTGTGTGTTCTTCCCTTCCCAGTCCAAGCTTCAGGAAAACATCGCAAAGGAATTACCCCGTTCAGGCCGTTCGCTACATTCAGGCAACATCCCATTCCGGGCCGAATGTTCAACGATTACACTTTCGGTGGTTATCTGGTCTGGGCCGAGGAGCTCCGGACTCAAGGTCTTTATTGACGGCCGGGGCGAATATCTACGAACATGCGGGCGTTTTTCTGCCTCGCGGATGTCGGATATCGATGGTCTGAAACCCGAGGCATTCGCCATGCTGCAAAGCTACAGGATTAATTCCTGCCTGGTTTCACACAACAGCGGCATTGGCCACTTTGCTGACCGCGAGTTCCAACTGGAAGGAAGTCTACAAGGACTCCCTGAGCGCCATATTTGTCCGCCAGGCAACAAGGCCATCTCCGCCGCCCAACTTGAACGCCACGGGGGAGAGCCGGGAGCGGCAGCTTGCTGAAGCAAAAGCTCCCCAGGGAAGAGGGACGTGGTTTCTGACGAATTGAACGATGCTCAATCGAAACGACACATCCGGTAAGTCAGACTCAACCGTTGGGAACGCGGTCCCGCGCGCAACGCCGGCACCGCCTCATCAGTACAGGTGCGTTTTACCCTCACGGCCGTGCTCAAAAAGGTTTTCTCCTTCCATACCTTTCTGATGGGATTGCTGCTGGGCGGCGTTTTTGCGGCAACGTTCACCAACGTCCATCAGGCGCTTTTCTCCTCATCTCAGCCGCTGCGTTGGCTGGAGAGCGATACCCTGTGGCACATCAAAGTCGGCGAACTGATTCTGAAAACACACACCTGGCCGACGCACGATATCTATTCATTCACGGCCCACGGCAGCCCGTGGATTGCATACGAATGGCTGGGGGAAGTCATCATGGCCCTCGCCTGGAGGGCCGGCAATCTTCAGGGACTGGCTGTCCTGATGATGGCGCTGGCCAGCGTGATTACCCTGGCCCTACTTTACCTTGCTTATCTCGGCGGCAGAAACGTCAAGTCGGCGTTCGCTGCCTGCGCCGTGCTGCTGCCGCTTGCTGCCATCTCATGGACACTGCGCCCGCAACTGCTGGGCTACTTTTTTCTGATCGTCACCCTGATCGTGCTCAGGCGGTTCCGCCTGGGATTCAGGAAGGGTATATGGTTTCTACCTCTGATTTTTCTGCTTTGGACCAACGCCCATGGGACCTTTGTCCTGGGGTATGGCGTTCTGGGTATTTACTGGCTGAGCGGACTGAAGGAGTTCCAGGCCGGAGGCCTTTACAGCCAGCTGTGGACGCCACGTGAACGCCGGCAACTGGAATTGATTGCCCTCCTCTGCCTCGTCGCCTCGGTCATGACGCCGTACGGGACCCGGCTGGCCGCCTACCCGCTGGAGATGGCCGGCTCCCAGCCCATGATCATTCAGGTCATCCAGGAATGGCAGCCTCTGGCCCTGGCCTCATCCTACGGCAAATTGTTCTTGTTGATGATCCTGGCCTTCTGGATGTTCGTGATCACGTGGCGGGTGCGCATTCGCCTGGAGGATATGGCGCTCCTGCTGGTGGCTACTGCCGGAACCATCATCCATGCGCGTTTCATGCTGCTTTTTGTGCCGGTCTTCGCACCCGTGCTGGCCGAGTTGATCACACCGTGGTTTCCTCCTTACTCGGAAGCAAAGGATCATCCTGTCTTGAATTTCGCCCTGGTCGCACTCATCATGGCGGGGATCGTTGAATTTTTCCCTTCGAATGCCAGGCTGCAAAATCAACTCGACGGCGAGATGCCGGGCCAGGCTGTTGAGTTCCTTCGCGCCCGTCCAGCGATGAGCCCAACATTTAATTATTTCTTCTGGGGCGGCTACCTGATCATGAATCGGCGCCCCTCAGAGAGAGTTTTTATTGACGGCCGACTGGACATTTATGAATATTCAGGGGTGCTGGACGACTACATGTCCATCATGTCCCTGAAGCCCGACCTGGAGGATTTGCTGCGGAAATATCACCTGCGGTCCTGCCTGATTCCACCCCGGCTGCCCGCTAGCGATCCTGCTCGCATCAAGCCCCGGATGGAAAGAAGTTTACAAAGACGGAATCAGCGCAGTCTTCGAGCGGGAACGCGTCGAAAACAACGCAGAGAACAGACACTGCATGTAACACCAGCGAATGGCCGCACTGCAAAACAAAAAATGCCGGCCGCAGGCATCTGAAATACGAGGCAGTTTTGTTTGGAGTTTACGGATGGCAACTGAAACCATTAGTCCTTGTGTTCGCATTTATATTGGCCCAAGTTGCTTTTCGGTTCCGTTATCGCCTCGAAGAATTCACTTTTTTTCTCTTTGTGGTCTATTCCACATTCGCGCACTTCCGTTTGGCCATTGTATTTGCAATTGTTTTTGCGCCGCTGGCAGCGTCGATTTTTGCCTGCTGGGCGCCAACTTACGATCCCAGGATCGATAAGTACGCCGTCAATGCTGTACTCATGTTTGCATCTCTGGCGGCCATGGTGTTGTTTTTCCCTTCCCAGGCCAAGCTGCAAAAAAACATTGCATTGGATTCCCCGGTTCAGGCCGTCCGCTATCTTCGGCAGCACCCCATTCCAGGCCGCATGTTCAATGACTACGCTTATGGCGGCTATCTGGCTTGGGTAATGGCTCCGGAGACTAAGATCTTTATCGACGGTCGATCCAATATCTACGAGCCTGCCGGTCTTTTTTCTGCCTACGCGGATGTCGTCGAGCTGAAACCTGAGGCAATCGCCATATTACAAAGCTACAGGATCAATTACTGCCTGATTCCACAGAACAGCGCATTGGCCACTTTGCTGACCGCGAGTTCCAACTGGAAGGAAGTCTACAAGGACTCCCTGAGCGCCATTTTTGTCCGCCAGGCAATAAGGCCATCTCCGCCGCCCAACTTGAACGCCACAGGGGAGGGCCGGGAGCGGCAGCTTGCTGAAGCAAAAGCTCCCCAAGGAAGAGGAACGTGGTTTCTGACGAATTGAACGATGCTCAATCGAAACGACACATCCGGTAAGTCAGACTCAACCGTTGGGAACGCGGTTCACGCGCGCAACGCCGGCGCCGCCTCATCAGTACAGGTGCGTTTTACCCTCACGGCGGTGCTCAAAAAGGTTTTCTCCTTCCATACCTTTCTGATGGGATTGCTGCTGGGCGGCGTTTTTGCGGCAACGTTCACCAACGTCCATCAGGCGCTTTTCTCCTCATCTCAGCCGCTGCGTTGGCTGGAGAGCGATACCCTGTGGCACATCAAAGTCGGCGAACTGATTCTGAAAACACACACCTGGCCGACGCACGATATCTATTCATTCACAGCCCACGGTAGTCCATGGATTGCGTACGAATGGTTGGGGGAAGTCATCATGGCGCTCGCCTGGAGGGTCGGCCACCTGCAGGGACTGGCTGTCCTGATGATGGCGCTGGCCAGCGTGATTACCCTGGCCCTACTTTACCTTGCTTATCTCGGCGGCAGAAACGTCAAGTCGGCGTTCGCTGCCTGCGCCGTGCTGCTGCCGCTTGCTGCCATCTCATGGACACTGCGCCCGCAACTGCTGGGCTACTTTTTTCTGATCGTCACCCTGATCGTGCTCAGGCGGTTCCGCCTGGGATTCAGGAAGGGTATATGGTTTCTACCTCTGATTTTTCTGCTTTGGACCAACGCCCATGGGACCTTTGTCCTGGGGTATGGCGTTCTGGGTATTTACTGGCTGAGCGGACTGAAGGAGTTCGAGGCCGGAGGCCTTTACAGCCAGCTGTGGACGCCACGTGAACGCCGGCAACTGGAATTGATTGCCCTCCTCTGCCTCGTCGCCTCGGTCATGACTCCGTACGGGACTCGGCTGGCCGCCTACCCGCTGGAGATGGCCGGCTCCCAGCCCATGATCATTCAGGTTATACAGGAATGGCAGCCTCTGGCCCTGGCGTCATCCTACGGCAAATTGTTCCTGTTGATGATCCTGGCCTTCTGGATGTTCGTGATCACGTGGCGGGTGCGCATTCGCCTGGAGGATATGGCGCTCCTGCTGGTGGCTACTGCCGGAACCATCATCCATGCGCGTTTCATGCTGCTTTTTGTGCCGGTCTTCGCACCCGTGCTGGCCGAGTTGATCACACCGTGGTTTCCTCCTTACTCGGAAGCAAAGGATCATCCTGTCTTGAATTTCGCCCTGGTCGCACTCATCATGGCGGGGATCGTTGAATTTTTCCCTTCGAATGCCAGGCTGCAAAATCAACTCGACGGCGAGATGCCGGGCCAGGCTGTTGAGTTCCTTCGCGCCCATCCAGCGATGAGCCCAACATTCAATTATTTCTTCTGGGGCGGCTACCTGATCATGAATCGGCGCCCCTCAGAGAGAGTTTTTATTGACGGCCGACTGGACATTTATGAATATTCAGGCGTGCTTGACGACTACCTGTCCATCATGTCCCTCAAACCCGACACAGAGGCGCTTCTGAAAAAATATCACGTACGGTCTTGCCTGATTCCTCCCCACAGTCCGTTGGCAATCCTGCTCGCTTCCAGCCCTGGCTGGAAGCAGACTTATAAAGACGGGATCAGCACCTTGTTCGTTCGAAAGCAGGGGGGAGCCGGCGCTGAAAATAGCACTGCGGCGACCGGAGTGAAAGGCAAAATGGCAAAACAAAGAATGTTAAGCCCAGGCACCTGAAACACGGAAAGCTATATTAGGAGTTTTGGATGGCAACTGAAACAATGATTCCGGTTCAAGAACAGGAGCAATCCGTTTTCCGGCGCGCGCTACGGAAGTGTTTCTCATTCCCCGTGCTGTTAGGGACGGTGCTCGTGGCAGCGAACTTTTGGATTGAAAAGTCCCTGCGCATGGAGCCGGATACCTGGTGGCACATGAAGTACGGTGAGGCCATTCTCAACACTGGCCATTGGCCAAAGGTTGACTCATGGTCGTTCACAGCTCACGGCATGCCCTCCATAGCTTACGAATGGGGGGGGGAAGCCATAGCCGCACTTACCTATCGCCTCGGCGGACTTCGCGGACTGGATGTCCTCCTCATCACGTTGACCAGCATGGTCGTACTTCTGATTTACTACTTTGCCTGGCTGCGATGCCAGAACGCCAAAGCTGCTTTTGTTGGGACCATTCTCGTCATCCCCATAGCTGCCATGTGTTTCACACTTCGGCCTCAATTGCTGGGGTATATCTTCCTCCTCATCACGCTTATCTGCCTGGAGCGTTTCCGCCAGGGGCATCGAAATGCCTTGTGGGCCCTCCCGCCTGTATTCCTGCTGTGGGTTAACATACATGGCTCCTTCGCGTTTGGCTTCCTGGCCATAGGACTGTACTGGGCAAGCGGCCTCGTGGAGTTCTCCACGGGTGACCTCTACGCCCGGCGTTGGACGTTGGATGACCGAATCCGACTTGAACTGGCAGGACTCCTCTGCGTTCTCATGCTTCCGATAACCCCCTACGGAACACGCCTCGCCACGGTACCAGTTACGTACGCCTTTTCCCTGCCTGGCAACATGGCCCACATTCAGGAATGGCAACCGTTGAATTTTGGTCTTTGGGAAGCCAAGCTGCTGCTGATTCTTCTGGCTGGGTTCGTTCTGGCGCAGATTAGTTATCGCCTGCGATACAGGGTGGAAGAAGTGGCACTTTTTTTGATTGTGACCTATTTGACAATCTCGCACTTCCGCTTTGTAATCCTGTTTGCAATCATCTTTGCGCCGTTTGTTGCGTCAATCATTGCTCGCTGGATGCCGGCATATGATCCCAGGATCGATAAATACGCCTTTAATGCCGTTCTCATCGTTATCGCACTCGGTGCATTCGCGCGGAACCTGCCTTCGGAGGTCGCCCTGCAAAAACACGTCGGGGACGAATTTCCTGTTCAGGCCGTCCGCTACCTTCGCCGCCATCCCCTCCCAGGCCGCATGTTCAATGACTATGCCTATGGCGGGTATCTCGTGTGGGCAATGGCTCCCACGCATAAGGTCTTCATTGATGGACGCGGCAATGTCTACGAGCCAGCCGGGGTTTTCTCAGACTACCTCAGCGTCCAGGACATCCATCCCGATGCCCTGACGATTTTGCGGACCTACCACATCAATTCGTGTATCATTCAACGCGAAAGTCCCCTGGCCACGCTGCTTCGTGCAAGCCCTGACTGGAAAGAGATCTACAAAGATCCGCTCAGTTCAATCTTCGTCAGAGACCAGCTGCTGCCCTCTGTAGCAACGGCTGATACCTCGCGAATCAGCCCGGCAACAAATGACAGCCCGGCGGGAACGCATTAATGGCATCCGACCCAATCACTCACGAACGCGAAGCGGCTTTTCACGACGCCTGGGCGGGCAGCACCCGGCCAGACGATGTTCTGGTCCGGGAATCCTTCGAGGGCCCAACCTCGGTCGAAAATCGCTTTATCCTCAAGCTCATGGGGCCGCTGGCCGGCAAGAGCCTGCTCGACATCGGTTCAGGACTGGGCGAATCCTCCGTGTACTTTGCCCTGCAAGGCGCGAACGTCACTGCTCTCGACATTTCTCCCGGGATGATTGAAACAACCCTGAAACTGGGCAAACGGTACAGCGTGGAGTTGAAGGGCGTGGTGTCCGTGGCTGAGGAATTGAATGTTCCCAGCGAGAGCTATGACATTGTTTACATTGCAAACGCCATTCACCACGTGCAGGACCGGACCAAAATGTACGATGAAATCCGCCGTGTTCTCAGACCTGGCGGGCGCTTCTTTTCCTACGATCCGCTGGCTTACAATCCTGCAATTAACATCTACCGGAGAATGGCGACGGCAGTCCGCACGTCGGATGAGCAGCCACTGACTCGTGCCGACGTGAAGCTGGCAAGCCGGTATTTTTCGAACTTTGGACACCGAGAGTTCTGGATTGCATCGCTAGCACTCTTCGCAAAGTACTATTTGAAAGACCGCATTCACCCGAATCAGGACCGCTACTGGAAGCGCATTACGCATGAAAAGGTCAGAGGATTTGAGGTGGTGGACCCCGCTTCGCTCCCTCGATGCCCTGCTCACTCGAATACCGGTTGTCCGATGGTTGGCCTGGAATATGGTGATGTGGGGTGAAAAGAAGACTGCTCCTTAATCCCGGACTCCATGCCAGCATCGCATCAGGGTTGCCTCTATGTCAACTGCCGAACTTACCGCCCAGCCAGCATTGAAGAGATCATCCCGAGCCGGGCTCGCTTGCGCTCTTACAGCGTTTCTTCTGGCGGGCTTTTTCGCTGTTCGAAACATCTCTTCCTGGAACACCCGGATCAGCTACCCCGGTGAAGAGAACTACGAAGGGTGCGCGCTGGCGGAAATGGCTCGCCTTGGACAAGGGGTTCAGATCTACGCTCCGCCTTCAGACGATGGTTTTGCCGGGGCCACCTACGGGCCTTTGTATTACTTGCTTGGGTCGCGGCTGATCAACCCGCAAGAGCCCTCGTATTTCCCGCTTCGTCTTCTTTCGGCGCTGGCGATGCTCGGCATTGCAGTCAGTTGCAGCCTGCTCGCATTCTGGATTACCCGGAAACGCCTGGCAGCGTTCCTGAGCCCCTTGATATTCCTGTCCTATGGGGTTGTAACTTTCCAGGGCGTCTCGGCGCTGTCTGACAGCGTTGCCCTGCTTCTGTTTTTCACAGGATTTCTGGTGGCCTACAGATTCCAGAACAGCAGGGCACTCTTGCTTTCTGCACCTCTGATGTGCCTGGGTTTTTATTACAAACCGCAGTATATTGCTGGGTCGCTGGCCGTCATGGTCTTTCTTCTCGTTGAGAAGCGCTATGCGCCGGTTGCTGCAGTTTCTGGGAGCTTTGGCGTTTTTTGGCTTCGGCCTGCTTGGGATTTTCCAATGGCGTAGTCTTCCCCGGGCAGGAGTTCTGGCGGCATTTTTTCCTCTACCAATCAGCACTTTTCTCCTGGTACCAGTTCAAGATAGGACTCTTAGTCTATGTGCTTGATGTTTGGGGTCGCCGGTGTTGCTGGCCTTTGAGTACCTTCGCAACTATCCGGACAGGATGCTCATGTGTTATCTGGCTTGTGCGGTTGTCCTTGGAATCATTACTATCGGAAAGGCAACGGCGTTTATCCAGTATTTCTTCGACAGCCATCTTCCTGGTCAGCGTTCTGGTGCCCGCGCTGCTCGCCAGAAAGGATCGAGGAAGGGTCAGTTTCCCGCGGACGTACTGTTTCTTCTGGCAATCGCCCTGTTTGCGGGGCAGTGGTACACGCCGCCGGCTCCAGGTCCCAGGCGTGGTGAGGCAGTTTGACGCCGTACAATCGTACTTCCGGCGGAACTTTCCCGCCCCATGCGCGGGCCATCGGCCTTCGTGGCAGGCGACCTGGTCCAGGCAGGGATTCGACACCCCTTTTCCGATCTGTTGCAGACGGAGATCCTGGCCCGGCGGGGAGTTCGTCTCGGACGAGCACCTCCTCAAGCAGATTCGTGCCGGCTGGTTCTCACTGATTGTGCTGGATTTCGACCTTAACAAGGAAACAGACCCCATCTGGCTGAACTACTACCTTACTCAAGACGCGCGCGACGCGATCGCCAGCGAATACCGAGTGGTCGACTCCTTGCAGGTGCCGCCAGCCGAACGAAGCTGTTTCCGCAGGACCGACTTTACATTTATATCCCTAAATCCAGCAAGTTACAGGGAGATAAGGCCCCCTGGCAGACGGGCGGCAACACTTCCCGATGACCTCCAACGGCCGTAAAGTTCCCAAGGGTTCTAACCGATGATAAATCCGTATGCAGAGCTGCACCTCTTGCCGGATCTGGTCTGGCTTAGGCAACTCTGGCGCGGGCATCCTGTCAGACCCCTGAGGAAACTTGCCGGGGGTCAGCCAGCACCCAAAGCGTCACCAGAAAGCATTCTGAGGACACATATAACGTCAACAAAAGGTAACTGTTAAGGCTGCCCAATAAGCAGGGTTCATGCCCCGGTCACAAAGGTGATGGTAATTGATTGATTATATTAGATTTATATTTTTTAATTTAGACCTTTCGTGAGCAGCCGATTTGGAACGGTAAGTGCTATAACTCATGGTGGGTGCGATGTGAAAAGACATCCCCCTAAATTCAACTCACGGGAGGATTCACTGATGACGGAGCTACTTAAGAGGCTTTGGCAGGAAGAAGAAGGCCAGGACCTTACAGAATACGCGTTGCTTCTGGTTTTGATCGCCTTGGCTGCTATCACGGTCATGGGCACACTCGGCAGCGCCATCAACAACGTGTTCTCAACAGCAGCGAGCAACCTGACGGCGGCAAGCTAGTCAGACGGAAGACAAATCACCAGCTGAGGAGAGCGGCGAGCTTCCTCGGCTGGTGAGCAGCTTCTGGAATGCGCAACAGGTAGCGTTTTGAGGCCATAGTCTGAGAACGCTGCAGAATGTAGCCAATTCCCGGCCATAACCCCGGAGGGGACGGGTGAACAAGGAGTTCTCGGTGTGGTAAACACCCAGGACAGGGTTTTTGGTGTGCCCGTCTTGTTCACTAAGTTCTCAATATCTGGTCAACTATTTCCCCTCCTCAACTCTAGAACAAGCCAAGGGAATGCCATCGATGCATGATGTGATGTGGAATCAGGTTGCGGTTTGGGCGCTGTCGTTGCTCGTCGCCCTCTGGGCAGGATGGCTGGACTGGCGCTTTCGCCGTATCCCCAACTGGCTCACGGTCTCGGGATTTGTTCTGGGCTTGGGCATCAACGGAATCGTTTCAGGCTGGACTGGAGTCAAGGGCGGGCTTGAAGGTGCAGGCATTGCCACTGCCGTACTCATCGTTCCCGTTATTTTGCGAGGCATTGGAGCAGGGGACTTGAAGCTGATGATAGCACTGGGAGCTTGCCTGGGGCCGTGGAAGTTCCTGAATGTCCTCCTGGCGAGCATTTTTATTGCCGGCATGATGGCTATTGTAGAAATTGTTCGAAAACGCCGCGTCAAGGAAACTTTTGGGAATCTGGCAGTCCTCATCCGGGCCTTTGCAACATTCGGCATGGGTGCGCGGGAATCCCTCGTGACTCTGGACGACCCCGGCGCGTTGCGGCTTCCCTTTGGGGTTGCCATAGCGCTGGCCATGGTGTTTGTTGTGTTCGCAAAGTCGAGTTTGCTGACCTTTTGAGGTACCGAGGAAGGAAAAATGAATAGGAACCGAGCTTTAATCGCCCTGGTCGTGGCAATCGTGATTGCTGTGATCGCAAGCCGTTTTGTGTACCGCCAAATCCAGAACGCGTCTGCTGTCAAGCCCATGCCGGTATCGCATGTTGTTGTGGCATCGCGCCCCCTTGCTTTAGGTACTCCATTGACCCCGCAGGATCTGACGCTGATTACCTGGCCCAAGGACACTCCTCTCGATGGATCATTCAGCCGCATTCAGGATTGCATTGGCCGGTCAGTGATCGCGCCCTTGTCAAAGAATGAGCCGATTCTGGAAGGAAAGCTGGCTCCCAGGGAAGCCGGAGTCGGGCTGCCGGCTGCCATTCCTGTCGGCATGAGGGCTGTTTCCGTCAGAGTTGACGACGTCGTCGGCGTTTCAGGCTTTGCCATGCCGGGAACGATGGTCGACGTGATGGCCACTGGCACGCCCGCGGGCGAAAGCGACAGCCTCACCCGCACGATTATTCAGGATGTTCGAGTCCTGGCCGCCGGACAAACCGTCGAACAGGACAAGCAAGGTAAGCCGCACACAGTAGGAGTCGTCACGTTACTGCTGACGCCAAAGCAGTCGGATGAGCTTACGATGGCCAGTACGGACAATCGAATCCATCTGGCTTTGCGCAACACCATTGACACCAAGATCATTGAAAAGTCAGCTCCGGTCTATAAGTCGGCGCTCCTGCTCGGCGGGGCACAACCTCATCCCAGCGGCGGAGGCGGGCACCATGCTCCGCGGCACACCGTGCGTCCCGAAAAGCCAGCCGGGCCAGCTCCATATGTAGTTGAAGTAATCAAGGGCAACAAGAAGACTGACCAAACTTTTTCGAGTCGATAAGCGAATTCAAGCTAATTTCAGGCGGAGTCGATGACAAGAAAAAATAGCAGAATCGAAAGACGTTCCATTCCCGTATTCACCAGTCTGGTTGTTATGACGGCAGCGATTGTTGCGCTCGTTTATGCCTCGCCTCTGGCAGCCGCATCGCAGGTCAACACCCGCACAAGCGTCCAGCAGGCCGAAGGCCAGGGCGCCCCATCGGGAGGCCCGGAAGCGCTGCATTTGATTGTCGATCGTTCGCTGGTCGTCACATCCCCGGCCCAGATTACGCGCGTCTCTCTTGCCAACCCGGACATCTGTGATGCCGTGGTTGTCAGCCCGACCGAGATTCTCCTGAACGGCAAGCGGGCGGGCGCAACCTCGCTGGTCATATGGGGCCAGTCCGGCCAGATGCAGACGTTTGATGTCTATGTTGATCTGGACGTTCTGGATCTGACCGGAGACATCCGCAGCACCTTCCCGAATGAACCCGTGAAGGTCAGCGTCAGCAAGAATATCGTCACCCTTTCGGGCCATGTCTCCTCTGCCGCCGTTGCCGATAAGATTCTGGAACTGGCGCAGTCCATGGTGCCGAATAAGAACGATGTTGTCAGCCTGCTGGCGGTCCCGGCCCCTCCCACTGGAGAGGTGCTGTTGAAGGTTCGATTTGCGGAAGTTGACCGCTCGGCTCTCAGACAACTGGGCGTCAACATCATGAGCCTCCCGGGAGCAAAGAATATCGGGACGATTACAACCGGAGAATATTCGCCTCCGGGTCTGGCGCAAATCGGCGGCAGCACAGGCGGCTATACTCTCGGCAGCCTGCTGAATGTCTTTGTCTTCCGCCCGGACATCAACCTGGCCGGCACCATCGAGGCTCTCCAGACCAAGAACCTTCTCCAGATTCTGGCTGAGCCCAATGTCTTGACGGAATCCGGCAAAGAGGCCAGTTTCCTCTCCGGCGGCGAGTTTCCGTTTCCGATGCTCCAGTCAACGGGCGCCGGCGGGGGCGTTCCTGCCATCACCATTCAGTTTCGGCAATTCGGAATAAAGCTCGACTTCACTCCGACCATCCTTCCAGACGACGAAATTCATCTGAAGGTGGCGCCGGAAGTCAGTTCGCTCGACTATGCCAATGCTTTGACAATTACGGGTTTTACTGTTCCCGCCCTCGCAGTGCGCAGGGTACAATCAGAGATGGAACTGCGGGATGGACAGAGTTTTGTGATTGCCGGCCTGATGGACAATCGTGTCACGAAAACACTGTCGAAAATCCCCGGCTTGGGCGACATACCCCTATTGGGCAAGATTTTTCAGAGCGAGAGCCTGAACAAAAACAAAACCGAATTACTGGTTCTCGTAACCCCGCAAATTGTTCACCCGCTGCCCCCTGGCCAGGTTCCCGGCGAACCGCAGTTTCCGATGAAGTTTCTGCCGCCGGCAACCAGTGGACAGGGCCAGGCTTCTGGCCAATAGGATTCTTGGAGCTTTGCAGAAGGTTGGAAAGAGGATTCATTCATGTTAACCGCGGCTGTTGTTGCTACAGACGCCAAAAGCACATCCTACCTGCGTGCATGTGTTGAGCAGACGGGCCTGACCGAGTCGGTCATTGAGTGGGCGCCCTCCACTGAGCAACATCCCGCGCCGGGTGAGAACATCCCTGACGTTGTTATCCTGGATCTTGCGGGAGGAACCGAAGTTTCTCTGGAATTTGCGGCGCATCTCCGCCGCCTTCGCCCGTCTGTGGTGGTTGTGGCCTGTTCGCAGCTGAAGCAGCCTGACCCGGACCTGCTGATGCAGGCTATGCGCAGTGGTGTCCGTGAGTTTCTGGCTCATCCCGTGGATACCATTTCTCTGGAAGCGGCTCTGAAAAGGATTCGCGATGAGCAGGCTCCAGGCGAGAAATCGCTGGAGAGAAAGCTCATTGTGGTCATGGGCGCCAAGGGCGGAGTGGGGAGTACCACCGTGGCGGTCAACCTGGGGGCACAGCTGGCCCGGATGACACAAAAGCGGGTTATTCTGATTGATCTTGCCCGCCCCATGGGGCACGTTTCCCTCCTCCTCGATCTCCGCTCCCGCTTTTCTGTCCGCGACGCAACCCAGAATCTTGAGCGCCTGGACAGCCACTTTTTCAATGCTTTGCTGACGCTCCACGAAAAGAGCGGTTTGGAAGTTCTGGCCGGAGCATCGGACCCCGATGAGTGGGAGGATATCCAGACCTCGGCACTGCTCCGGGTGGTCAACGTCGCGCAGAGCTGCTGCAACAACCTGATCATGGACATGGGAAGCTATTACTCGATCCACTCCAGGCCCCTGCTGCGAATGGCCCGCATGGTGTTGCTAGTGGCGGAGGCCGACGTTCCCGCCCTCTGGACCCTGGAAAAGCATCTGATGAAACTGTCGTCCTGGGGAATTGAACCCGATCAGTGCAGAGTCATCATCAACCGTTATCACCGGACCGACGAAGACGCCATCAAGGCCTTCGAAAAGCGCACCAAGCAAACTATCTTCGCGCGCTTGCCCAATGATTTCAAGCAGGTAAGCGAGTCCATCAATCTGGGGACGCCTCTGAACCGTAATCATAACAATCCGCTGGTTTCAAACTTCCAGCAGCTTGCCACGCGACTGACCGGCGTCACGGCAATACCCCAGGAAAAGAAAGGGAATACAATTTTCGGTATGTTTTCAAACTCCTCAAAGAGGTAAGTGAATCATGGGCACACCCAACCCGATGCGCAACGACCTGAGCAGTATCAAGGTGGCCATCCATCACAAGCTGATCCAGAAGCTGGATCTTGAACGGATTAATCAGCTCGACCGCAATACCGTCAAGGCGGAAGTTGCGGAAATGGTGGAAGCCCTGGCTGCTGAAGAAAATGCCCCGATGACTCTGACGGAGAGAGAACGCCTCTCACAGGAAGTCCTCGATGAGGTCTTCGGACTGGGCCCCCTCGAGCCCTTAATGAAAGACCACACGATTTCCGACATCCTGGTGAACACTTACAAGAGCGTCTACATTGAAAGGAACGGCCTGTTGGAGCGGACATCAGCCTCTTTCCGGAACGATGCGCACCTGATGTCCATCATCGACCGCATCGTTTCCGCGGTGGGCCGCAGAATTGACGAGTCGTCGCCGATGGTGGACGCCCGTCTGGCCGACGGCTCCCGCGTCAACGCCATTATCCCGCCGCTGTCGATTGACGGGCCCTGCCTCTCGATCCGCCGTTTTGGACGGGATCCCCTGACGGCCACAGAGCTCGTTGAAAACGACTCCCTGACGGCAAAAATGGTTGAATTGCTCCGGGGCTGTGTTTACTCGCGCTTAAACGTTCTGGTATCTGGCGGTACCGGCGCCGGAAAAACCACCCTGCTCAACGTGCTGTCATCCTTCATTTCCAACCGTGAGCGGATCGTCAGCATCGAAGACGCCGCGGAATTGCAGCTCCACCAGGACCACGTGGTGCGGCTGGAAACACGCCCGCCCAACGTGGAAGGCCGGGGCGCGGTCCGCCAGAGGGAACTGGTCATCAACTGCCTCCGTATGCGTCCCGACCGCATCATCGTGGGCGAAGTTCGTGGCGAAGAGGCGCTCGATATGTTGCAGGCCATGAACACGGGCCACGACGGGTCGCTGACCACCATCCACGCCAACTCCCCGCGGGACGCCCTTTCCCGCCTAGAGACAATGGTGGCGATGGCAAACCTCAACATCCCCGACACGGCCATTCGCCGGCAGATAGCTTCTGCCGTCGACGTGGTGGTCCAGGTTTCCCGTATGAGCGACGGAAAACGGCGTGTCACCAATCTGGCGGAAGTGACAGGAATGGAAGGCGAAGTGGTCACCATGCAGGATATTTTCATTTACAAGAAAATGGGCATCGGCGAAAACGGCGAAGTTCTCGGCCAGTTTGTCCCCACGGGTATTCGTCCGAAATTTGCTGAGCGCTTGATGACCTCAGGCATTCACCTGCCCTCAGAGATGTTCGAGCAGTCGCCCGTGGCAGGCGTCCGCTAAGGAGATCAACATGGCTCTGGCATTAGCCGGATTAACATTTCTGATTATTCTCCTGGTGGTGGGCGGCGTGTTCTTTGCCACCACAGGCGGAACCGCTCCGGACAAGATCGTCGCCAAGCGCCTGGACGCCATCGAGCGCAGCGCCAAGCGGGGCAGCGAATCTCTTGAATTGAAGGTGGTTCGCGACGAGCTTCTCAGCGATGTGCCCGCCATCCACCGGATTCTGCTGAAATGGAAGTGGTCCGACAAGCTCAGGAACTTCATTGGCCAGGCTGGAATGAAGGTCAAGCCGGGAAGGCTGATCCTCTTGAGTGCCATCCTGGCCATCGCAGGATTTCTGATGGGAAGCAGGATGACGGACAGCCCCTTGATAGCCCTCATATTCATCCCTGTCGGGGCGCTCATTCCCATTGGAGTCATCGCCTTCAAGCGCCGTAGTCGCCTGAAATCATTCGAAAAGATTTTCCCGGAGGCCATCGACCTTCTGGGGCGCGCCGTGCGCGCCGGCCATTCCTTTTCTACAGGCCTCGAAATGATTACCACGGAATTGCCCGAACCGGTGTCCGGCGAGTTCCGTACCACTTTTGAAGAACAAAACTTTGGCCTTCCCTTGCGAGACGCGCTCCTGAACTTCGCAGAGCGCGTCCCCCTGATCGACGTTCGGTTTTTTGTGACGGCGGTGCTGATTCAAAAGGATACAGGCGGCAACCTGGCCGAAATCCTGGACAATCTTGCGCACGTGGTTCGAGAAAGGTTCCGAATTCTTGGCGAAGTCAAAATCAAGACCGCCCAGGGGCGTTTAACGGCAGGCATCCTGATTTCACTGCCTCCCATCATGGGATTTATCCTGCGGTTTCTCAACCCAAGCTATATGAAGCCCCTGTTTACTGATCCGATCGGCCCCTACATTATCGCCCTGGCAATATTTCTGCAGGTTGTCGGGTCCCTGATGCTGTGGAAGATTGTTAACATCGACGTTTAAGTCGACTGAGGATAAAGAAAAATGGTTTGGCTAGCGGTAGGACTGACGTTTGTGGCGATTGTGGTGGTGGCGGGCGCACTGGTCTACGCGTTCTCGCCTGGTGATTTCCCAATCGCAGACCGGTTGTCCAGACTGTGGCAACCCCTGGCGGCAAAAAGGAAAGTCACCTTCCGCGAAAAGCAGACTCAAAAGGCCGCTCGCGTTTTGAGCGACGTGGGAAAGCTTCTTCCCTCCTCCAAAGACATGTCGTCCACGAAGCTGATGCTCGTGCGGGCCGGGTACCGGCGGCCGGAAGCCCTCATGGCACTGAGGGGCGCCAAGGTGCTGCTCCCCATCGTCTTTCTGGTCGGCGCTTACTTTTCGGGCCTGACGCAATCAGGCAATGCGACGTTGATTTACATTCTCGCTTTGCTGGCAGGATTTCTTCTGCCCGACATGTGGCTCTCGCGCCGCGTCAAAAAGCGCCAGACCATTCTGCGCAAGGCGCTCCCCGACGCCCTGGACCTGCTGGTGGTCTGCATCGAGGCTGGATTGGGACTTGACCAGGCATTTATGCGTGTTTCGCAGGAATTGCGGATTACCCATCCTGAACTCTGCGGCGAGCTCGACCTGGTCAACGCTCAAATCCGCATCGGCCGAACCCGGATTGAAGCCATGCGGGAACTGTCTTCCCGCACTGGAGTGGACGACATCAAAGCTCTGGTTGCCATGCTGATCCAGACCGACCGTTTCGGGACCAGCGTCTCGCAATCCCTACGCGTCCATGCCGACGACATGCGCATGAAGCGCCGACAAAGGGCGGAGGAAGCTGCGGCCAAGACCCCGGTCAAAATGGTGCCGCCGCTGGTGTTTTTTATTTTCCCGGCTCTGTTTGTGGTTATTCTGGGGCCCGCAATCATCACGATTTTCCGGCAGTTTGTCGGAATGCATCACTAAGGGGATCTTGACCATCAAAGGGGACGAACTCAAGCAAAAACAGTTGGTCCACCTCAAACTCAAATAGGTCTGGAGGACAATAAAATGGATGCAACAACCATTCGAATCATTGCCGGTATCGGAGCAGTTATCGTGCTTTACATCATCATCTGGCGTCGCAAACGGCAGGCATCTCGAGACTAGTTGCGACACCGTTAGCTTGAGTGGGGAGCAATAGGCGTGGGTAATAATAACCGGAAACGGGTGTACGTTTACAACAAGACTCGCGAAACATTCGTTGCTACGAATGCTTCAGTAGCCGACAGCTACCTGGGTCGACTTGTGGGTCTGTTGGGAAGAACCAGCCGCTGGGCACGGCCCGGGCAGGGACTGTGGATCGTCCCGTCCTATGGCGTGCACACCATCGGCATGTTGTTCTCAATTGATATCGTTTTTCTCGACCGAAACAACCATGTGGTTCACATCGAGGAACACGTCCGCCCGTTCAGGATCTCAAAAGTCATTCTGAAGGCCGACAGCGTGCTCGAGTTGCCGCCTCACACCATTTTCAGGACTCGAACCCATGTTGGCGACCTCCTTGAAATCGGGCCTTTGCCCACGCCTGCTAAATCACACTCCGTGTCCGCGCCCCAGCCTTCGGAAGGCATACCGAAGAACGGCACCACGGTCAGGGCCTAGCCGCCTCTTTCACACGGTGCTGGGCATTTCCGCCCGGCTGGCCATCGGGCATACGGAGACAGCCTTTCGGTTGACCGGGCGGGCCTGCATCCGCCCTCGCAGGGGCACCTGTCATTGCGAGAGGCGCAGGCTGGCGGGCCGGGCCATCCGAGCCCGGGCGACGGGCCCTTTGATTGACTATGGCAGAAATCGTCAGAATCTCGCAATCCGCAGGTTCGAACAGGTCTTCACGTAACCGTTTCGCACCGGCGATTACCATCGTCCTGCTTCTCGCAGCGCTGGCAGCCCTGGCGCCCTCTCTGGTCAAGTACCGCGATGCGCCCGCAGCCATGGTGGCAAAGCTGCAGGCCATGTCTGCTCCACCGCCTCCGGCTCCCACGACGAACATGAAACACAGCGTGTGGGTGAACCCCAGGTCAGGGCTTTATTATTGCCGCGAAAGCAAATTCTACGGAAAAATGCACCCCGGCATCTCCCTGCGTCAGGAGGCGGCCCTGCTGAAGGGCTTCCGCCCAGCCGAAGGGCAGAAGTGCCCTTAGTTTTTTCACTTGTCTTCTCCCTGCGGAATGGGGGGTATGCCGCAAGAAGGTTGAAAAGGCGTGATGGCGTTCATCAGTTTCAAAACATTTTTACAGTGCCCTTAGAGGGGATCCATCCATGATCATCGCAGAACTTGACGCTCCGAAAACTATGCGGGACCTTGGCATACGCCGCAGCATGCTCGAGGACCTGGCACTGAAAATCCTCTATTACGAGGGAGAACTCACTCTCCTTGAACTGGCCAAGAAGATGTGCCTGAGCTTTGCCATTGTGGAGCTGCTTTTTGAGAGGCTTCGCAAAGAGCAACTCTGCGAAGTGAAGGGCATGACGGGGGCCGTTCACCGGATTGCCATCACTTCCGGAGGACGCGGCCGGGCGCTTGAACTCCTAAACCTGAACCATTATTACGGTCCAGCGCCTGTCTCGTTGGATGATTATGTTGCCCGCATCCACGCCCAAAGCATCAGGGAAGCCGAAGTCCGTCCTCCCCAGGTTGAGAAGGCCTTCAGCCATCTGGTCCTGCCGGTGGAAACCCTCAATCAGATGGGGACAGCCGTGGTTTCAGGCCGTTGCATCATTCTTTATGGGCCCGCCGGAACTGGCAAGACGGCCATGGCCGAAAGCATTCCTAAAATTTACGGCGACCGCATCTGGATTCCCTACGCGGTTGAAGTTGACGGCCAGATCATCACCGTTTACGACACTCACCTGCACGGGCGAATCGAAGAAGCGGAAGAGTCCATGGGCGATCATGACCAGCGATGGGTCCTCTGCAGGCGGCCCCGCGTTGTTGTAGGCGGCGAGTTGACCCTCGAGATGCTGGACCTCCAGATGAATCCTCTCACCAAGTTTTACACCGCTCCGCTGCAAATGAAAGCCAACAACGGCGTTCTGGTGGTGGACGACTTCGGCCGCCAGAGAATGCGCCCGGAGGACATGCTCAACCGCTGGATCGTGCCGCTCGACAGGAGAATCGACTTCCTCAATCTGGCGGGCGGAAAGCAGATTGAAATTCCTTTCGACCTTTTTGTGGCCTTCGCAACCAACCTCGATCCCAGGTCGCTGGCCGACGAAGCCTTCCTTCGCCGTATCCAGACCAAAATCAAAGTGGATTTTGTGCCCCCCGGGCAATTTCACGAAATCTTCAAACGCGTGTGCAAAGAGTACAACCTGGTTTATGACGCGACGGTGGTGGATGGCGTATCTAAGCCTGCTGGCCGCTCTCCAGCAGCCGCTCCGCGCCTGCTACCCACGCGACATCGCGCAGCATATCTCCTGGGCCGCCAAATACCAGGGAACGCAGCCAAGGCTGGACGGCGCGTCCGTCAGGCAGGCCTGCCGGAATTACTTCCTGGAATCTTAGCGGAGGGGAATCAATCTCCTGCTCCGATTTCCCGAAAGACTTCGCCGGCCGAAGCGACCGCCCGGTCAATCTCTTCTTCCGAGTGCGCTGTGGAAACGAAGAGGGATTCAAACTGCGAGGGCGGAAAGTAGACTCCCCGCCTCAGCATTTTCCCGAAGAATCGCCCAAATCTTGCAGAATCAGACGCTTTGGCGGATGGATAGTCCTTCACCGGGGCGGAACTGAAGAACGCCGTCAGCATGGAACCCATGCGGTTCACCTGGATCGGAATTCCAGCCTGCTTCGCCTGTTCCAGCAGACCCTCCGCCAGCCTTTTGCCCAGCGCCTCCAGCCGTTCGTAGGTTCCCGGCCGCCGCAGCACTTCCAGGGTCTTTGCTCCGGCCGCCACCGCTAGGGGGTTTCCTGAAAGGGTCCCGGCCTGATAAACCGGTCCGCTGGGAGCGACCAGCTCCATCAACGAGGCTTTCCCCGCGTAGGCGCCCACCGGCAGGCCACCGCCAATCACCTTGCCCAGCGTTGTCAGGTCGGCACGAATTCCATAAAGCTCCTGCGCCCCGCCGTAAGCCACCCGGAAACCGGTGATCACCTCGTCGAAAATCAGCACGGTTCCCTGCTCTTCGGTCAGCACGCGCAGTCGCTCCAGGAACCCCGGCCTGGGCAGCACCACTCCCATGTTGCCGACTACCGGCTCGATCAGCACCGCAGCCAGTTGATCCTGGTGCATCCTGAAAGCGTTTTCCAGGGCGTCAAAATCATTGAACGGAATGGTAAGCGTCAACTCTGCCAGAACCCGGGGCACGCCCGGACTGTCCGGCAGTCCCAGCGTCGCAACGCCGGACCCGGCTTTGACCAGCAGGCTGTCTGAATGGCCGTGATAGCACCCTTCGAATTTGAGAATTTTGTCGCGCCGCGTCGCCGCCCGCGCCAGCCGCACTGCCGAGAGGATGGCCTCGGTCCCGGAATTCACCAGGCGCACGCGTTCAGCGGACGGGAAGGCCTTGAGGATCTCTTCCGCCAGGGCCACCTCGCCCGCCGTTGAGGCCCCAAAGCTGGTTCCGGTCTCCAGGACCGCAGCCAGGGCCTTCATCACTTCCGGGTGGCAGTGGCCCAGAATCAACGGCCCCCAGGAAAGCACAAAGTCCAGATAATCGTTGCCGTCAACATCCTTCACGTGAGCGCCTCGGCCGCTGGCCAGGAAGACCGGCGTGCCGCCCACCGCCCGGAAGGCCCGAACGGGCGAGTTGACCCCGCCGGGCATCAATTCTTTTGCTTTGCGAAACAGTTCTTCAGATTTCTCGCCCACGTCACCATCCTGATCAGATTGTTTTATTGGGGATCAACTTTGCCTCATGCCTGCCCGGCGGATTGAGTTCCCAAGCGTTTACATACAGAGTGTGTTGCAATCTCCAGCAGCGACCGGGGCAGGTTCTGAAACACCCGGCCGGCCAGTCCAAGGTAAGACTGGTCGCCTTCCAAAACATCTTCGAAGAGGTTCAGAAGAGTCCGGCTCTTGCTGCAAAACTGGACCATGCGAGTGGTCACGCTGGCGCCCAGAATCTCGCTACAATAGAACCTGGGAGCAATGCGGGCGCCCAGCATTAATTTCCTTCCCAACTCGCTCCAGACGCTTCGCGTGTAGGAGCCGCCTTTCAGGATCGATTCCGCCAGCAACTCTCCTGACCGCAGAGCGAAAAAGAGGCCTTCGCCCGTTACCGGATCGGTCAGCCCGGCGGCGTCTCCGGCCAGCGCCCACCCGGCCCCTTCCAGCCGGATGCCGGCCCAGCTTTCCGGGGACAGCGCAGGCAGCAGGTGGCTAAAAATCGGCGCCGAATCCCTCACGTACCCGCAGCGTGCCATAAACCCCGCCAACCTTTGTTGAAGGTCCACCATTTTAACATGGCCCGCTTTGCCGCAGATACCCACGGAAAGATGGTTGGCGCGCGGAAACGACCAGGCGTAGCCCTCAAAGTTCTCAAAAAATTCAATCCGCAGCCGGTCCTCGCATCCCGGAACAAAATAACCGAAGGTCAGCATAAAATCCCGCGCCTTCAGCGCTCCGGCCAACTGGTTCCGCAAGGTGCTGCGCGCCCCCGCCGCAACAATCAGAAAGTCGGCCTCGTAGGAGGTTGAGCGCCCCCGGAGGCGCCACCCTTCGCCCTGCCCCTCCGCAGCGATGATCCGGTCGCTCACAAGCTCTGCGCCCGCCTCCCGGCTTCGTTCCAGGAGAAGCTGATTCAGCTCCTTGCGGGAGTAGATGGCAAGAGGCTTGCGGAGATTAAAGCACCCCGTCACGCCGCCGGGGGCGCGCACCTCCATTTTCCAAACCGGATTGGCCGGCGCTCCACCCTGGAAGAGGAAGGGATATTCTTTCAGGGCCTTGTGGCTCAGGCCGCCTCCGCAGGGCTTTTCCCAGCCGGGATTCTCTTCAAAGATGACCACGCGCGGCGGCCCCTCGCCGTTATGAAACGGAGCCTGTGGCCGCAGCAGCCGCGTGGCGGCCATGGCGCCTGCGGGTCCGCCTCCGACGATGGCAATCGTCCTCAACCGTCGCGCTCCTTCCCTTCCATCGCCAGAATATCACGGGATTTTCAACTTTGTAAGTTCCACGCATCACAGCGATCAGGATGATCGGGGTCCGCACATGCTAGAATAACCGGGTGAATTGCAGCAATTCGGCATACCGGATCGCAAGCTCTAAAGTGCTGCCTCTCGATGGCGCGTATGAAGTGATCGACGGGCGCAAGGCCCGCGGCGACCGGGTGGTCTTCACCAACGGATGCTTTGACCTGCTGCATCCCGGCCACACGCGCTATCTGGCTGACGCCCGGAAGCTCGGCGACCTCCTGATCGTTGCCATCAACAGCGACCGAAGCGTTCGCGGACTGAAAGGCGAGGGACGCCCCGTCTTCCCGCAGGAGGAGCGCGCCGAAATACTGGCGGCTCTGGAGGCAGTGGACTACGTCACTGTTTTTGACGATCCCACGCCGCAGGCTGTGATCGCCCGAATGCTGCCCCAGGTGCTGGTGAAGGGCGCCGGATGGGGCCCCAATGAGATTGTCGGGCGCCCGGAAGTTGAAGCAGCCGGAGGCCGCGTGGTTTCAATGTCGGCCGTTCCCGGTTTTTCCACGACGGGCATTGTCAACGCCGTGCAGAAGATTTTTGGCTGAAAGCCCCCAGCATTAATGTCCTCCATCCAACCATTACTCCAGTCGATTCTCGAACATCCCGCGCTCCGTGCGGTGCAGGAAGGGGTACAGGCATCCCCAGCCGGGGTTGAGGGAAGGTTCTCGATTTCCGGACTTACCCGCCCAGCCAGAGGCATTGCGGCAGCAGTCATCGCCCATCAACTGGGAAGGCCCGTCATCGTTATCACCGGCGACAACGACGCCGCCGAAGGATTGGTCCAGACAGCTTCCACGGTGCTCGAATGGCTTGAACCCGGCGCCAGCGAGACGGCCATTTCCCTTTCCGCGTTCGATGCCTCGCCTTATGAAGTGCGTTCGCCGCATCCCGACATTCTGGAGCGCCGCGCCGTGGGGCTTTGGCGGGCGGCCTGCGGTCAGGTCCGGGTGCTGGCAGCCGCGCTGCCCGCGGCAATGATGCGCTATCGCAGCGTCCCGTTTTACCGCTCCCTGGCCCTGCGGATGAAAACCTCGGACGAGCTGGCGCCCCAGGACCTCGCCGAACACCTGCTGAAAGTGGGCTACGAGCGCGCCGAGCCCGTCTCCAGCGTAGGCCAGTTCTCTGTTCGCGGCGGCATCGTGGACGTTTTCCCGCCGGAGACCGAGTGGCCGGTTCGCATGGAATTTTTCGGCGACAGTATTGAGTCGATGCGCAAGTTTGATCCCGCCAGCCAGCGCTCGCGGCAGAGTGTTGAGAGCATCATGATTCTTCCCCTCTCGGAAGCAGCCCCGCCTTCAAACTTTTTCGACCGGCTGGTGGATGTGCTAGCAACCCGGAACCCGGAGGGCCGTGAGGTCCGCCTCGCTCCCGGCTGGTCGGATTCCTACTCCGGGCCCTTCCCCGGCTGGGAGTTCTACGTGCCGCTGGTGGAACCGCACTCCGGCACGCTGTTTTCGCTTCTGCAGCAACCCGTTCTGATCTGGGACGAGCCGGCAGACCGCCAGACGCAGTTGCAGGACTTTATTGAAAATCTACAAAGCGGATTTGACGCGGTGCGTGACGTTTCCCCGCAGCCGCCCCAGCCCCACGAACTCTTTCTGACCGGCCAAAAATTTCAGGAGGCGACAGCAGGGCTTCCGGCCGTTTCTCTCAGCGAACTCAGCATCGAAGAGAGCGCCCCGGCGGGCATGCCGGAAAATAGCCATCGATTTTTTCTGAACACACAACCGGTACCCAAATACCAGGCCTCGCTCAAGGTGATGGCCGGGCAGCTTCGAACCCAGGTGGAGCAGGGAGAGCGGGTGGTTCTGGCCGTCCCGACCTCCGCAAAAGCCGACCGCCTGCGCGAGATCCTTTCCGATTACGAAATACCCTATGAAAATGCCGGCTGGCCTGCGGCGCGAGGCAAAACCGGGAGCGGCCAGGCGGAAGTCGAATCGGCGGCCCGCGCCCTGCTCATCGCCAAAGGCGAAATTGAAGCCGGCGTGGTTTTCCCTGAGTTGCACCTTCTGCTGCTCACCGAGCGCGACATTCTGGGCGACTTTGCCTGGGCCGCGGCAGGCCGGCGGAAAGGCGCCGCCTCCAGTTTCCTTTCAGACCTCAGCGACCTCAAAGTGGGCGATTACGTTGTCCACGTCGATCACGGCATCGGCATGTACCAGGGGCTCAAGCAGCTTCCGGTGGGAGATTCAACCCGCGACTTCATGCTGCTAACCTATCACGACGACGCCAGGCTTTACGTTCCTCTGGAGCGCCTCGACCTGGTGGAGAAATACCGTTCCAGCGGCGAAGGAGTGAAGCCCAACCTGGACCGCCTGGGTGGCACCTCCTGGCAGCGGACCCGGAAGCGCGTCCAGCGCGCCCTGCGCGATATGGCGGAAGAGCTGCTGCGCCTCTACGCCGAAAGAAAGATGCGCGGCGGAACGGCCTGCGCCCCGGACAACAACTGGCAGAAGGAATTTGAGGACTCTTTCCCCTTTGAAGAAACCCCCGACCAGCTCAGCGCGATCGCCGACATCAAGCGGGATCTCGAGACCGCCGAGCCCATGGACCGCCTGCTCTGCGGCGACGTGGGCTACGGCAAGACGGAACTGGCCATGCGCGCCGCCTTCAAAGTAGTCCAGGAAAGCCGGCAGGTGGCGCTGCTCGCGCCCACCACCGTTCTGGCCTTCCAGCACTACACCACTTTTTGCCAGCGCATGTCGCACTTCCCCGTGCGGGTTGAAATGCTCAGCCGCTTCCGCTCCGCGGCGAAGATGAAAAAAACTCTCGCCGACCTTGAAGCCGGCAAAGTCGACATCGTCATCGGCACCCACCGCCTGCTGTCGAAAGACGTGCAGTTCCAGGACCTGGGACTGATCATCGTGGACGAAGAGCAGCGATTCGGCGTGGCGGCCAAAGAGCGGCTGAAAAAGCTGAGGGCCGACGTCGACGTGCTCACCATGTCGGCCACGCCCATTCCACGCACCCTGCACATGGCGCTTGGCGGGCTGCGCGACCTTTCGGTGATTGAGAGCCCGCCCCGCGGCCGGCTGGCCATTCAAACCACCGTGGCCACCTTCAACGATGGTCTTATCCAATCCGCCATCCTGCATGAGATGGAACGGGGCGGCCAGGTCTATTTTGTTCACAACCGCGTGGAATCCATTTTCACCATCGCCGCCCTGCTTCAGCGGCTGGTTCCGTCGGCGCGCATCGGAGTCGCGCACGGCCAGATGGGAGAGCGCGATCTCGAGCGGGCGATGTTGAAGTTCATGGAGGGTAAATACGACATGCTGGTGGCCACCTCGCTGGTGGAGAACGGCCTCGATATTCCAAGGGCCAACACCATGATCGTGAACCACGCCGAGCGCTTCGGCCTGTCGGACCTCTACCAGCTTCGCGGCCGGGTGGGGCGGTCAGACCGCCGGGCCTACGCCTATTTTCTGGTTCCCGCCGTCGACACCCTGACCCCCATCGCCAAACGCCGGCTAGCGGCCCTGAAGGAGTTTTCGGATCTCGGAGCGGGCTTCCGGCTGGCGGCGCTGGACCTCGAACTGCGGGGCGCTGGAAACGTTCTGGGGCAGCAGCAGCACGGCCACCTGAACGCCATCGGTATTGACCTCTACCTTCGCATGCTGGACGAGGCGGTCCACGAACTCAAGGGCGAACCGTCACGCCCCGAGGTCCGCACAACTTTCAACCTGGGCATCAATATCAAGATTCCGGAAAGCTACATCGCTGACGAGCACCAGCGGCTGCGCATGTATAAGCGCATCTCGGCGCTCAAGACGCAGGATGCGCTGCGCGACATGGAAGCCGAACTGGCGGACCGCTACGGCCCCGTTCCGCTCCCCGTCCAACAGCTGCTGAATTATGCCGTGGTCAAGTCCCGCGCCGAAGAGTTGATGATCCACACCGTGGAGAGGAAAGGGGCTGAAATACGCATGCGATTCCACGAACAGACGCCCGTCAGCCCGGAAAGGCTGATGGAGATCATCAAAGACCAGCGCGGCGTGGCCTTCCAGCCCGACGGCGTCCTCAGGATGCAGGTGGCCGGCGGCAGCGGAGACGTTTTAAAAGATCTTGAAAATATCTTGCTGGAATTGCAGCCCGGGAGCTAACATTACTTAATGCGGGCGGTTTCTGCAGGAACACGCAAACGCACAGGCGGGAGCATAAATTATGGGCCCGCAAGATGTCACTGTGTGGGGTGAATGTTATGTCGAGAAAGACTTTCAATCTATTGATTATTGTGGGCTTGGCAGCGCTGGCTGTGCCCTTCGCCAACGCCAACACGGTGCTGGTGGAACGCATTATTGCGCGCATCAACAACAAGATCATCACCCAGCGCGAGTATGACAAAGAGCGCGCAACGCTGCATGCGAAGCTGGCCCAGCAGTACTCGGGCGCGGAACTTGAAAAACAGTTCAACCTGCAGAGCAAGGACCTGCTGCGCGACATGATTGACCAGGACCTGATGGTCCAGAAGGCCGGCGATGACGACATCAACGTGGATATGGACGTCATCAAACACCTCGACCAGATCCGGCAGCAGTACCACCTGAAGTCGCTTCAGGCCCTTCAGGACGCCGTCGAAAAAGACGGCATGAACTGGGAGGACTTCAAGGACCAGATCAAGCGGCAGCTCCTGATGCAGCAGGTGATTTCGCGGGAAGTCGGTTCACGGATTATCCTCACGCGGGCGGATGCGCAGAAATACTTTGAGGCCCACAAGGACGATTTCAAATCCCCGCCCGGAGTTCACCTGGCGGAAATCATGATCTCCACAGAGAAGCACACGCCCGCCGAGGCCGAGAAACTGGCCAAGAAGGCCCAGAGCGAGCTCCAGGGCGGCGCCCGGTTCGCCGACGTGGCCAAGGAGCTCTCGGATTCCCCCAGCGCCAAGGATGGCGGCGACGTCGGTTTCTTCAAGCAGGGAACCATTTCGGAGGCGATTGCCAAAGACATCGCCAATGTGGATGTCGGAGACATCACCCCCATCATCAAGACCCAGTATGGCTACATGATTTTTAAAGTGCTGGAAAGGCGCGTGGGACAGCAGCCCACCTTTGACCAGATATCCAACCAGGTGATGAACTACCTGTACGACCAGAGGGTGCAGAGCGGGATGCGGGGCTTTCTGACCGACCTGCGAAAAGAAAGCTACATCCGCCTGGCCCCCGGCTTTTCGGACTCGGGCGCGCCCCCGGGAGGCGATGAGAGCTACTGAGCCACGCCGAGGCACAACCGGATGAAAGAAGCCTACATTGCCGATCTGAAGCCCGGGACTTCCGTCAGTACAACTTTTCTCGTTCGCGTCAAAGACCGCAAGACCGCCCGTAACGGAAGCGCCTACCTCGATCTGGAATTCCAGGACACCACAGGAACCATCAAAGGGAAGCTGTGGGACTGCGACAGCGCAGACCTGGACTTTGAAGCCGATGACGTGGTCAGGGTTGCGGCAGGGGTGGAACTTTACCAGGGAAATCCCCAGCTTTCCCTGCGCAAGATTGCGAAGGTCCGAGAAGCCGACGTCGACCTTGCCGATTATCTTCCGCACAGCGCCCAGGACCCCGAAAAACTCTTCCAGGGCTTGCTCAAACGGATCCAGCAGATGCCCGGTGGCCCGCTGCAAACCCTGCTTCTAGGCATCTTCAACGATCCGGAAATCGCCCGCAAATACCGGCAGGCGCCCGCCGCCATGAGCTACCACCATGCCTTCATCGGCGGGTTGATCGAACACGTCAGCTCCCTGGCAGGCCTCGGCGACCGCCTCTGCGACCACTACCCTTTCCTTGACCGCGAATTGATTCTTGCCGGCCTCCTGCTGCACGACCTGGGGAAAATCGAGGAACTCAATTTCAGCCGCGGGTTCACTTATTCAACGCGCGGCAACCTGATAGGGCACATCAGCATGGGAGTGGAAATGGTTCGCGATAAGGTGCGGGAGATTCCGGATTTTCCGCCCGAGTTGTGGGACCGCCTGCAGCACATCATCCTTTCACACCACGGCAGACTGGAATTCGGTTCTCCCAAGGAGCCCATGTTCATGGAAGCCCTGGTGGTCAGTTACCTGGACGACATCGACTCCAAACTCGAAGCCATGGTCGAACAGTATGCAACAGACAAGGACCGCCCCGGCGACTTCACCGCGCGCAGCCGCCCCCTGGGCCGGGAACTGCTGAAGCCGTCCGGCCAATCAGGAACCAGCGCCGGCCCCGGCCTCCACGCCTGCACGCCCGGCGGTTCCCGCAAAAACAGGAACCCTGAAGTTCTGACAGGCCGTCCACTGCAGGCGGAAGCAAACCGAATGGCGAATCCCATTTCGCAGGACGCAAACCCATCTTTCGAATCCATCATCCAGCGCACGCTGCCGCACCGCTACCCGTTTCTGCTGGTGGATCGCGTCACCGCTTTCACGCCGGGCGTGGAAATTCAAGGCATCAAAAACTTCACCGCCAATGAAGCGATGCTGCCGGGACATTCTCCGTCCTCTCCGGTGGTGCCGCCCGGCATTCTGCTGGAGGCGGTGACCCAGTTGGGGGCCATCCTGGTGCTGGAACGGCCCGCAGATGGCCGGCAAAATCGCTATGGTCCTGCAGATTCCCTCCGCCCACATCCACCGGCTTGTGGTGCCCGGAGACACCGTGCGGTTTAAGGCCCGGGTGCTCAAGCTGCGCGAGACGCTCGGTGAGCTGCACGGCGAAGCCTGGATTGGAGACGAGTTGGCGGCGGAAGGGCAGATGCGCTTTGCAATTGCCGACCGCGCCGCTATACTCAATGAATAGCTGGCCTATGCTTTTTGAAGAACTCCACATCCGCAATGTACGCATCCATCCGGCCCAGATCCTGGCGCCCATGGCGGGCATCACCGACACCGTCTTCCGAAGGTTTATCAAGCGCCTGGGCGGCTGCGGCCTCATCATGACGGAGTTTGTTTCCAGCGAGGCGATGGTGCGGCAGAATCTCCGCTCGCGCCGCTACCTCTACTACACGGAGGAAGAGCGCCCCATCACCGCGCAGATTTTCGGCGCCGATCCCGACCACCTGGCCGACGCCGCCCGCATGATCGAAGACCTGGGTTTCGACATCGTTGATCTCAACCTCGGCTGTCCCGCCAAGAAAGTGGTCAAGTGCGGAGGTTCAGGTCTGCTGCGCGATCTGCCTCAGCTCAAGACAATTTTCCGGAAGATTCGCGCCGCCGTCAGCATTCCCTTCACCGCCAAGATCCGTTCGGGCTGGAGCGACGAGGAGATTGTGGCGCTGGAAGTGGCCCGCATGGCGGAAGACTCGGGCGTGGAAGCCATCGCCATCCATCCCCGCACACGCCTGCAGGGTTACAGCGGCCGCGCCCGGTGGGACATCATCGCGGAGGTCAAAAACAAAGTGCGGATTCCCGTCATCGGCAACGGTGACGTGATGGCGCCGGAGGACGCGCTGGCGCTGCGCCAACAGACCGGCTGCGACGCCGTGATGATCGGCCGCGCCGCCCCCACCAATCCCTGGATCTTCCGGCAGATGGAATCGTTTGCCCGCACCGGCGCGTATCAGCAGCCTTCAGACGCCGACCGCTATCAGCTGATCCGCGACTATTACGCCATGCTGGTTGAGGAAGAAATGCACGGGGCCATCGGCAAGATGAAGCAGTTTGCCAGCTGGTTTACCCACGGGGTGAGAAACGGTGCCGAACTCCGCCGCAGCGTCCAGAGCACCCAAAGCCCCCACGAAGTCCTCGCCCGCGTCGATGATTTCTTTGCAAAAATCCTGTCCCCCGCTGCCTCAGACGCTCGCCTCGCCGTGCCTGCGATTTCACAAAGCGAAAGTGTTTGATTCCTGCACAGCAGTCGCACCGGGTGGCGCAAACACTCGCCTTGCAGTGTTTGCAGTTTCACCGGCGGGTTTGACGATCTCAAATTGCAGGCTTGATATTTCAGAATCCTGAACCCATAACTGGGCGCACTCATTGCACCCTTCATAATTCAGAATTTGCTTTTCAATCGCAAATCACCGATGGCAGCGCAAGCCCGCCGCTGCTCTTTCGCGAATGCCCGCTTCAGGAAGATTCCTTTTCCGCGCTCTTTTCCAGTTGAAGCTGGCGGTAGGCCGCGCTGCGGGAGATGCCGCGGGCGCGCGCGACGGCCTTCAGGGCGCTGCGCTCATCCATCTCTTCGCTTGCCCTGAGCCTTTCGACCTCCGCCCGGACGGACTGGCGGTTCCCGTCGCCCGTTTGCAGAGCTGCGCCCGGCCCCAGGATAACCGTCAGTTCGCCCTTTCGCGGCGACTTCTCGATGAGATTGCAAATCTCCGCCACCGTCCCTCGCAGGAATTCCTCGTGGACTTTGGTCACTTCCCGCGCAATCACAATTTCGCGATCGCCGAGAATTTCATGAACGTCGCGCAGGGATTCGACAATGCGATGAGGCGCTTCATAAAGGACAATGGTTTTCTCGAACCCGGCCAGCGCTGCGAGCGCCTTGCGCCGCGCCGACTTTCTGGCCGGCAGAAATCCTGTGAAAATGAATTCGTTCAGGGGAAGGCCGGCGCCGGTGAGCGCCGCCACCATGGCCGAGGGGCCCGGCACCGGAACCACCGGAATCTTGTGCCGGACGGCCAGATGGACCAGCCGAAAACCGGGATCGGAAAGCACCGGCGAGCCGGCGTCGGAGACAAGGGAGATCACGCTTCCCTGCTCCATTTGAAGAACCAGCTCCGGCGCGCGCGTCATCTCATTATGCTCGTGGTAGCTGATCGTCCGGGTGCGGATTTCGTAATGATTCAGGAGCTTCAGGGTGTGGCGCGTGTCTTCGCACGCGATCAGATCCGAAGCCTTCAGGGTGTTCAGCGCCCGCAGAGTGATGTCTTCCAGGTTGCCAATCGGCGTGCCCACAACGTAGAGCTTGCCAGCCGGAAGACGCGGAGAGGGGTAGGGGGCGGGAAGATTGGGGCTTTTCATGAGCATCGTCTCGCTTCGGATTTATTACGGCTGCGCGCCGCACACCAGTGTACCAATTGCCCTGCGCGTGTACAACTTGTTCGGTATCAAAGCCCTTAGGACCCGGCCAGGCGCTTCCAGGCCGGCGGCAATCGCCAGCCTCCTGGCCGCGTTCGGGCACACAACAATTTTGCCGGAACTGATCGCCATTGCTATAATGAATGTCCTAATGGTCAGGAGGTGACCTTGCCTCTTTACGAGTATCGATGTGAAAAATGCGGTTCGCGAATTGAGAAGATCCAGAAGTTCAGCGATCCCCCGCTGGCGACCTGCGAAAAGTGTGGAGGCGATTTGACGCGCCTGTTGTCCGCTCCGGCAATTCAGTTTAAAGGCAGCGGATGGTACGTGACGGACTACGCCCGGAAATCGTCGCCCGAGAAGGCAGGAAGGTCTGACGGCGATTCTTCTGCAAAACCTGCGGCGACCGAGACTTCCCCCGCCAAGAGCAAGCCCGCTGACTCCAAGTCATCCACCAGCAGTTAGAAGAACGTAAAGAAATTTACGCGGCCGGGACGCGGCACCCAGGGGCAGGAGCGGCTTCCCGCAGAGAGTAAGGCCCACCTCTTCATCCCTGTGGCCAGGCATTCAGCAAACGCCGCACCACCACAAGCTCTCCCAGGTGGTAAGCGTTATGGTCTGCAATCAGCAGGGCCTCCCGCAGAATCGTCTGCCCATCGCCATGCGGCAGGCGCGCATAAAGATCCGTCGAGGGATTGCAAACAAGGAGTTCCATCCCCTTCAGGTCGCGCCGGAAGGCTTTGACGGATTTCGCCCAGGCCGCGGCGTTGTCAGGGGCGTCGCCCTCCGGCCAGTAGCCGCCTGGCCAGTCAGGAGAAACGTGACGGGGATCCGTGCTGAATTCCAGGATGTCCCATTGCGCTATCCGCATGTGTTCCAGCAGCCGCCAAGGCGTGTGGGGAATCCCCTGGGGTCGGGCGCCGCGCAACTTCGCGGGAAGCCCGGCAATGGCAGAGTCAAAATCAACGTGGGCGCCGCCGCCTCGCAGCAGATAGATTAAGTGCTTCCGTAAGACAGCCTGTTCGTCTTCCATGGTGTGTTCAACCACATGCGCACTGAACAAGCAGAGAGAGACAACCGCGCAGAAAAGCCTGGCAGTTCACAACCGCTATAATTTCAATGACTTAAGATATTTTCGAAACTGCTTACCCATCGTCGGTTCTTTCAGCGCATACTCCACCGTGGCCTTTAAAAAGCCAAGTTTATCACCAGCATCATAGCGCTTCCCTTCAAAGATAAAACCGTAGACCGGTTCATCCTTCAGCAGACTTTTGAGGGCGTCGGTCAACTGCACTTCTCCTCCCTTGCCCCGCCGGGTCGAGGCCAGTTTCTTGAAGATCCTGGGGGTAAGAATGTAGCGACCGATAATCGCCATGTTGGAAGGCGCGTCGGCCGGAGAAGGCTTTTCAACCAGGTCCTTCACCTGGAATAGCCGGCCATTCCATTTGGAGTTGAGCACCGGGTCGGCGGCAACGATACCATAGCTTCCAACGGTCGCCTTGGGTACACGTTCAATAGCCAGAATGCTGGCGTTGAATTCATTAAAGACTTCAATCATCTGCTTCAAGCACGGAACCTGGCTGTCAATCACATCGTCTGAGAGCACCACCGCAAAGGGCTCATCGTCCACCAGGTCGTGTGACATCAGCACGGCATGTCCCAATCCCTTGGGATGTTTCTGCCGAAGATAGACCACGTTGCACAGAGACGAAATCTCCCGGACCTGTTTTCGCAACAATTCTTTCCCTCGCCCGGCCAGTTCATGCTCAAGTTCGGTAGAAACATCAAAGTGATTTTCGATGGCGCTCTTGCCGCGCCCGGTTATAAAAATGGTCAACGGAATTCCGGCGGCCGCCACTTCTTCCACCGCATATTGAACCAGGGGCTTGTCTACAATCGGCAACATCTCTTTGGGCTGGGCCTTGGTCGCCGGCAGGAACCGGGTGCCCAGTCCCGCCACAGGCAACACAGCTTTACGAACTTTCATCGTCATCTCCGTGAAGGTACTGTTGGATCGGGCCTTCAAAAAAGGTCAGTCTATCGCCTTTTGCGCGGGACAGTCAAAGTTTAGGGGGGCCGGTTCGGTGTATCACTGATGGGCAAGTCCGGCCAGCATACTGACCGTTCATACAACATTCGCGCGCGTGTTAAGATGAATCATCATGCTCATCCTGGGAATCGAATCCAGTTGCGATGAAACAGCCGCCGCTGTGGTGGCAGACGGCACCCGCATCTTGTCGAACGTTGTCGCCTCGCAAATCAAGGTCCACGAAAGGTTCGGCGGAGTTGTACCGGAACTGGCCTCGCGCGAACACCTGAAGAAAATCTCGCCTGTCGTGGATGAGGCCTGCCAGCAGGCAGGGATCACCATGAACGACATCGAAGCCATCGCCGTTACTGAAGGCCCCGGGCTGATCGGTTCGCTGTTGGTGGGACTGGTTTACGGCAAGGCGCTGGCGCTTTCACTGCGCAAGCCGCTGGTGGGAGTGAACCATCTCGAGGGACACATCCACGCGGTCCTGCTCCACAATACGATCGAGCGGCAAGAGGACAATTCCGTCCCGGCGGCCGGTTTCCCCAACATCACGCTGGTGGTTTCAGGCGGGCACACCATTCTCTACCGCGTGGAGTCTGAGATAGCCGCAGAAGCCGGAGGCCCGTCATTCTCCTACAAGATGCTGGGACAGACTCGAGACGACGCGGCAGGTGAAGCCTTCGACAAAGTAGCCAAGCTTCTCGCTCTTGGCTACCCTGGCGGCCCGGTCGTCGACCGCCTGGCGCGCCACGGAAACTCCCGCGCATTTCCATTCGGGCGGATTCGAATGAAGGGCAATCATCTCGACTTCAGTTTTTCTGGATTGAAGACCGCCGTTCTCTATCGTGTGCGCGGGACCTCTCTGGCGGCGGAGGCTGAAGACCGGCGCGTCTGGCGCAACGCCTCACCCGATGCACCAACCCTGGAGGAGCTTCGCGCACACTGTTCCCAGAACACGCTCGACCTCGTCGCAAGCTTTCAAGAGGCCGCCGTCACCGATCTGATTGAACGCACCGTGGCCGCCGCAGCCGCGGCAGGAATCGACACGGTCTTCGTCTCGGGGGGCGTGGCCTGCAATTCCCTGCTCCGCGAGCGATTTGCAAAAGCTGGCGAAGAGCGCGGCTTCCACGCCTTCTTTCCATCGCCGCGCCTCTCCACTGACAACGCGGCCATGATCGCCGCCGCCGGCTACTACAAGCTGGTCAGGGGCCTTCGCGACAACGCCTCGCTGAACGCGCACGCATCTTTCCCATTGGGCGATCCCCCGGCATAGAAAATCAGACTCTTTCGTTGGTGAATTTTAACCGTACTCCGGCGCTCATCCACAGGCGTTCCATTCGCGATTTGAACACTTCCACTTGCGGGAACCCGCATATCTTCTGTTAAGCTTTCGATGGGAACTGACCCGCGCACAACAGAAGCCGGTCCATCACCAGACCGGCCGCAAGGGTCCAGGCCCATTCAATAAGGGGAAGCCGATGCGCGTTGGAGTGGATACAGGGGGAACGTTTACGGACTGCGTCTTGGCGGATAGCCGCGGCGTCAGAGTCATCAAGGTCTTTTCCGGCTCGCCCTCTTCGCCGCAAGAAGCCAGCCGCGCGATTGTGGACGGCGTCGGCCGCCTGGTCGAAGCGGCGCCGCGCACCACCATCGACATCATCCACGGCACAACCGTCAGCACCAACAGCTTGCTGGAGCGGCGGGGCGCCCGGGTGGCGCTGGTGACCACACAGGGATTTGAAGACCTGATTGAAATCGGCCGACAGGCACGGCCCCGCCTTTATGACCTGGATGTGCGCCGTGATCCCCCGCTGGTTCCGCGCCGTATGCGCTTCGGATTGCGCGAGCGCACTGCGGCTGAAGGCAGTGTCCTCCTGCCCCCTTCCAGCCATGAACTGAGCAGGCTCCGCGACCGGATCGCCCGTTCCGGCGCGGAATCCGTTGCCGTGTGCCTGCTGTTTTCATTTTTGAACCCTGCAAACGAAAGGATCGTGCTCCGGGCGCTTCGAGACCTCCATCTTCCGCTCTCCATCTCCCACCAGATCCTGCCCGAGTTCCGCGAGTATGAGAGGCTTTCGGCCTCCGCCATCAACGCTTATCTGATGCCGCGCATCGGTTCCTACCTGAACAGGCTGGAACGTGAAGCCACCAGGGTGTTCTCCCTGTCAGGGCGCAAAGGTGGTAAAAGGGCCAGGCCACCGGGCGTTCGTGTTTTTGTGATGGAATCGAGCGGCGGCATCACAACCGCCCAACATGCGGCGCGAGAGCCGGTTCGAACGATTCTTTCCGGCCCGGCTGGAGGCGTTGCCGCAGCCGTCCGGCTCGCGGAAGGTCTGGGAATCCGGCAGGCCATCAGCTTTGACATGGGCGGAACTTCAACCGATGTCTGCCTGTTTGAGGGGCGGGCGCGCATCACCAACGAAACCACGCTGGGAGGACTCCCCATCCCGGTCCCGGCAATCGATGTCCACTCGGTTGGAGCAGGCGGCGGTTCGCTGGCGCGCATGGATGCAGGCGGCGCGCTGCGGGTGGGGCCCGAGAGCGCGGGAGCAACGCCCGGCCCGGCCTGCTACGGTCGCGGCGGGCAGCGGCCGACCGTTACGGATGCCAACCTCATTCTGGGTAGGATCGACCCCGATCACTTCCTGGGCGGCGCGTTCCGCCTGGACCAGCAGGCCACGGAGGAAGCTTTCCAAACATTCATTCGTAGTGACGGGAAAAAGTCCACTGGAGCCGGAGGGGTCTTCAACAGCCCGCTGGAGCTTGCCCGCGGAATCATTGCGGTGGCCAACGCCAACATGGAAAGGGCACTGCGGGTGATTTCCGTCGAGCGGGGCCATGATCCTCGCGACTTCACGCTGATTTGCTTCGGCGGCGCGGGAGGACTGCAGGCCGCGGACCTCGGCCGATCTCTTGGCGTGGCCAGTATCATCATTCCCCCGAATCCGGGGACATTTTCAGCCTTGGGCATCCTGCGGTCAGACGCGGTGAGAGATGTTTCGCAGTCCGTGTTAATGGCAGTTCCGACGGATGCACAATCCGGGCGTTCCACTTTATTCCACAAGTTCCTGAACACCCTTGCGGGCCGGTTCAGCAAGCTCGAGCGGCAGGCCCGTGCGGAACTCCGGCGCGACCATTTTCCGCCCGGAAAGGTCCTGGTTGAAAAGCAGCTTGAAGTCCGCTATGCAGGGCAGTCTTATGAACTGATGGTCCCCTTCTCGCCGCGGTTCCGAATAGAATTTGAACGGTTGCACGAGAAGGTTTACGGATACGCTCATACCGGCAAGCCGCTGGAGGTCGTAAATCTGCGGCTGCGCCTGACGGTCCCAATTGCGGGGCGGAAGACTCCAGGGCCTTCCGGCATGGGCACGGCGCGCCGGGTTGGCAACGCAATCCTGAAGGAGAAGAAAGTCTGGTTTGGCCACCGCTTTCACCGGACTCCAATCTACGACCGGGACCGGCTTTCGCCCGGCTTGCGCTTGAACGGCCCGGCCGTGCTGGCGGAATACAGTTCAACAACGGTTGTGCCCCCCGGCTTTCAATGCCACGTGGATAGCCAAGGGAATCTGGTGCTGACTGACCATGCAAATTGATCCGGCCGAACTCGAAATCTTCAAGAACCTCTTCCACTCCGTGGCGGAAGAGATGGGCGCCGCGCTGCGTCGTTCGGCCTTCTCACCCAACATAAAAGAGCGGCGTGACTATTCCTGCGCCGTGTTTGACGGCCGCGGGGACGTTGTGGCCATGGGCGACCACATGCCCGTGCATCTCGGATCGATGCCTGGTTCCGTAGCCGCCGCCATCGAGCGCCTGCCGCTCGCCCCCGGCGACATTGCCGTCCTCAATGACCCTTTTGCCGGGGGCACGCACCTTCCCGACATCACTTGCGTCATGCCCGTTTTCACCGGCGTGGCCAGACAGTCGAATAACCGAAAGCCGCTTTTCTTCGTCGCCAACCGCGCCCACCATTCAGACATAGGAGGCGCTCAACCCGCATCAATGGGGCTCAGTGAGGAAATCTACCAGGAAGGACTGCGCATCCCGCCGGTGCTGCTAGTGCACAACGGGGAACCCCAGCGGGATGTTCTGGCGATGCTGCTGGCCAACGTGCGCACTCCGATTGAGCGCGAAGGCGATTTGACGGCGCAGATCGCCGCCTGCAGGCTGGGAGGGCAACGCCTGCAGGAAATGACCCAAAGATACGGCGTCCGCAAAATGAACATTTACCTTGCCGCACTGCAGCGTTACTCGGCACGCCTGATGCGGAATGCGCTCGGCAGGATTCCCGACGGCACGTATCGCGCCGTAGATTTTCTCGACGACGACGGATATTCCACAAAACCCGTGCGATTGCAGGTGGCCATCCGGATTCAGGGCGGCCGGGCAACCGTCGACTTCACAGGGTCCTCGCCGCAGTGCCGCGGCGGGGTCAACGCCGTCATGGCCATCACCACCTCAGCAGTGTTTTACGTGTTCCGCTGTCTGCTGGGTGAAGATGTTCCCGCCTGCGCAGGGCTGCTGGAACCTGTTGAAGTGATCGCGCCCGAAGGCAGCGTGTTGAACGCGCAGCCACCTGCCGCGGTGGCCGCGGGAAACGTAGAAACCTCGCAGCGTGTTGTGGACGTCCTGTTGCGGGCCTTGGCCCGGGCGTTGCCCCGTCGCATACCGGCGGCGAGTTCGGGTACCATGAATAACCTGTCATTCGGAGGTATCGATCCCCACTCGGGCGCGCCTTTTGCATACTACGAAACCATCGCGGGCGGCATGGGCGCCCGCCCAACGGCAGATGGCCTGAGCGGCATCCACACGCACATGACCAACTCGCTGAACACGCCGGTGGAAGCCCTTGAATCCCACTTCCCGGTCCGGGTGCGGCGAACTTCAATTCGGCGTGGCTCGGGAGGCCGCGGAAAATTCCGGGGGGGAGACGGTATCGTTCGCGAAATCGAGTTCCTCACGGATGTCCACCTCAGCATCCTGTCTGACCGCCGGCGCTTTCCGCCCTACGGACTGGCTGGCGGAAACCCCGGAAAGCCCGGGAAAAACATTCTACTGGCTGGTGGCAAGAGACGCACGCTGCCTTCAAAAGCAGTGGTGAACGTACCGCAAGGAAGTGTTTTGACGGTTGAAACTCCCGGCGGCGGAGGCTGGGGAAAAAGCTCATAAGGAGAACTCATGGACAACGTTAATCGCAGGGACTTTATGAAATCAATCGCCGCAGCCGGGGCGCTGGCAGGTGTTCCCGCAAAGGCGGCGGCGTCCGATGGTGAAGGGCCCGTCTTTCTGGCAACCTGGAAACACGGTCTGCCCGCAGTCAACCGCGCGGCCGAGGTCTTCCACCAGGGAGGGGGTCTGCTGGACGCCATCGAAAAGGGAATCAATATCCCTGAAGAGGACCCGGAGGTGACCAGCGTTGGTTACGGCGGCCTGCCGAACGCCGAGGGCATTGTCGAACTGGACGCCGGCATCATGGACGGCACCCGCCACCGTGCCGGCGCCGTCTGCGGTCTGCGAGGTGTAAAGACTCCAATCTCCGTGGCTCGTCTGGTGCTTGAGAAAACGAGCCACACGACCATTGGCGGAATCGGCCTCCAGGAGTTTGCCCGAAACATGGGCTACCACCCTGAGCAGTTGCTCACACCCAACAGCCTGAAGAAGTGGATGGAATGGAAAGCCGACCCTCACCACCAGACTTTCTGGCTGAGTCCTGAAAACCACGATACGATCGGCGTTGTGGCAACGGACGGCAAAGGGCACGTTGTGGCCGGGTGTTCCACTTCCGGACTGGCATGGAAAATTCCCGGCCGGGTCGCGGATTCTCCTCTGGTTGGCTGCGGATACTACGCCGACGACCGCGCGGGGGGAGCTTCCGCCACGGGTGACGGCGACCTGATGAGCAATTATTGCACGAGCGTCTCGATCGTCCAGATGATGGCGCGCGGAGCATCTCCGCAGGAGGCCTGCGAGGAACTGCTGCGGGACATGGTCAAAGCAGAGGCAAAAAACAAAGAGGCTGCCTGCGCGGTAATTGCCATGAATAATCGCGGAGAGGTCGGGGCCGCTTCAATGAACGCGCAGTTCCATCTCCAGTACGCGCTTTGGAAATCCGGCAGCGGCCAGATGCTGGAATCCAGAAACGTCTACTGACGCCCTGCCGGTGTCGGCAGGAACCCGGACCTTCAGGCTTCAGCCGGCGCTGGGACCTTCGGGCAGGGCGGGCCTGCCGCCCACGGCAATCATCCACACCAGCACCAGCAGGCTCAGCACCAGAAGCAGTACTCCGTTCCAGCGGAAGAACATCGCAGGCTGTGAGAGCATCTCGACCAGCGGCGCCGCGACCTGCAGAAAGAAAATCGCTGCGACGTACGCAAGGATATTCGACCGGAAGAACCAGCCTGCGATGGCGACGGCGACTGCAAAGGGAAGAAAACCCATCACCCATCCAGCCAAGTACTCCCGAACGGAATGCGCGCCCGACGGACCCAGGCCCACAAGGATCAGCAACGCAACCGGCCAAATCCACCAGGCCCGGCGGCGCCATCCTGAGCAAGCCAGATGGATGAGGATTCCGATTGCGGCGGCGCCCAGGACCGTATAAATGAGGGCGTGCACCAGAACTCCAAAGCCCGGCGAGGAAGTGTCCATCCGGCCGGAGAAGATGCTGATGGACACCGGAGCAAAGGTATGGAAGCGGTTGGAGATCAAGGTGACGAGTTGCGAGATTCCCACTGCAGCCGCAACGCTGAGGACGATTGCGATCACCGCATCCCGCCGCCACATTCGCCGCGCCGCGCCGCTGAATATCCCCCAGGCGTCCGGGTAGAGGCTGGCAACCAGCGCCACAGTCAGCCAGCCCATCAGTCCCAATAGCAAGGGAACCACCGTCAGTCCGACACCGACACTGATCCAGAAATTAATGAGCGGGATCGATGTGCCGTAATTCTGATAAATCAACGGAATCCCGTTCAACTCACCCAGAACCATTAACACGGCCAGCGCCACTCCCACCCAGAGCGACCGCCGCCAGGGTATTTTCCCCGCGCCAACCTGTCTGACAAAAAGCATAATGATCAGAGCGAACACGCCGATCCCCAGAAGGCTTTCGAGCCCGAGCAATATGGAATTTCCAATTCGTGACGCTTCGCGCTGACGTACCCACTGTTCCGGCAGCTTGAAGTATCGCGAAGTGCCGATCACATGGTCTCCCGCGATATCCACTGCGATGCGGAAATGCGCGTCCCCCACATTCAGCGGGCTGCCTGGCTTGGCTTGCCAGGTGAGCGTGTAGTCTTCGCGGGCCTTGCGCTTTTTCGAGTCGGAATTCTGCAGGTCAAAGTTTGAGAGCTGATAGTTCTTCCCCTGAAGAAAATCTTCTGCGAGTGATCGGGCTTCATCAGCGGAGAGGGTTGCCCCCGGCGAGTTTTCGTCCAGAATGTGCCGTTCACCAAATACTCGGTTGTCAGTGGGATCGACAAAGACTCGATATTCATCCTTCTGCATGGGCTTGAAGAAGCGAACTTCCCAGAGTTCCAGGAGGGTCGTGCGCCGGTAAAGCTGCTCCGATTGTCTGATCGAGAGGTATTGCAACAAGTAACGCAGGGCAAGCGGGTCAACATTTTCGGAAAGCCACGCGGCGCGACGGTACTCCTGCACCTGAATTCCCTGCCCTTCCAGATAGGCCACGGCCGAACCTATCGCCTCAAGCCGCGAAAAGCGAAGATTGATGTCGCGGCCAAAACGATAGGCGGGGATAAAAGCTGCCCCGACAAAAATCAAGGCCAGCAATCCTGCCACAAGAATGCGGGACTTTTTGAGGGGCGCGTAACTGACGGACCTTTTACTTTCCGGGACGTTTTCTTCGGCCGGCGCCCGCCTGACTCCCACACTTTCGTTGGCCAGTTCGGAGTCGTCTGAAAAGGTGCCGCTCCGCAGATAGGCAACCAGGGCCACAATCAGCGGAATCAGCATAATGCCGGCTGTCAATCCGCCTGAGATGCGCAGGTAATCATTCGGCGAACGCAGGAGAAGAAAAGCGGTGTAGAGGGCGTCGACTGAATAGTGCCAGATCAGCGTGGCGACAATGCCAAAGCGCAGCATGATGACGCCCACGATGATGCCGCCAACACCCACCTCGACTCCCCGGATGAAGAAAGGTTGATTGGGATAGGCGGAATGGAGAAACCCCCAGATAAACGCGGCCACGACCACTCCAGCCACGCGGGAGCGAAAGAGTTTTTCCAGGAACGGGATGCCGAAAGCCCTGAACTGCAATTCTTCTGAGACTGCAGGAAGAAAGCCCATGAGCAGCACGGCAACCCAGGGGATGCGCGTATTCAACAGGTTTGAAAACGGAATGTCGGCCGGGGCCCAGGCGCCCAGCTTATCAGCGGCCAGATAAAACACCGTCTGGTAGGCAAAAAAGAAAAACGTCATGGTAATGCCCACAACGTTGGCGATAAAGAAAGAACGCGACCTCAATCCGCGCCAGCTCAACGTGCGCCGGATAGACATGAGACGCGGCAGGCCTTCCCGGTAAACAGGCTCGGCGCAGGCCACAATCAGGAAGATAAACGCCCCGACGCCAAGCGCGCTCACAGCCGCATCTCGAAAATACCCTGCCATGAAGCTCGAATAGGAATCGGTGGTGGAGTAACCGAACTGGCTGAGCGAAAAAGAGTTCAGTTGCTGAAGAAAGTAGAGGGCCATTCCGACCACTCCGAATCCCGCCGCCATCTTCAACGGAACGTCACCATCGCGCAGGCGCTTCACCAGGATCACCAGCATGGCCAGACTCAGCAAAATCCAGAAGACTTCATCGACGACTTGCGCGGAAATATTGCGGGAACGAAGGCTCTGGTAATCCCGCGAATACTGGTCGGGAATTTTGACATACTCGCTGTAACCCGCGACGTGGTCACCTTCAACATCCACTTCAACGCGGTAGCTCCCGTCGCCGAGATTGATGCTCTTCTGTTTCCAGGTAAAGCTGTAATCCACGCGCGCCGGGCGCTTATCCGATTGAGAGTCCAGAAACTCAAGATCGGAAAGATCGCGGTGCATCGTATTCTGAAGGAACTGTTGCGCGATCTCCCGCGCCTGCTCCTGATTCAGGGAGGCTCCCGGCTCCGCATCAGGAATCTCATGGTCAAAACCCACCACCTGGCCCTGTGTGCTGACGTCGACCCTGAACTCCTCTTTCTGCTGGGGCTTGAACCAGCGATGCGACCAGCGCCATAAGTGGATGGGGCCCCTGGTCAACTTGTTCATGGCAGCCAGCCCCTGCGTGCGCTCCAGATAAGTCTTGGCGTCGTCGTCGTATGTAAAAATAGCGACGTGCCGGTACCCGCTGGTTTTGAAACCATGGGAGGAAAGAAACTTTTCTGCAATCGGGAGTGAGTCGGCGCGGTTGACCCGCAGGGTGAGCGAAGCTTCCGGAAACGCCCGGGAAAAATACCTGATACCGATCAGCAGCGACACCGCCGACACAGCGATGGCGATGGCAATAATCTTTCCTTCGCGAGTTCCAAGTTTGACAGGCATAACAACCTCGGGAACGTGCAGGTAACTTCAAAGTGTAACGAGGATTATACCAATCACCCGGCCCTCAACGCCCGGAATCGGACGCCAGGCGAAAAATCCTCCGGTACCCTGCGGCGCCCTCCCGTTGCCGGATCACGGCTATTTGAGGTGCTTCACCATCACCCAGGCCGCCTGGCCGTTGTTGTAGTACCGTTCCACTTTATCCACTTTCCGATACCCGCGGGCCTCATAAAAACTGTGCGCCGCCAGGTTATCTTCCGCGGTCTCCAGATAGATGATTTGCAGCCCGGCCTGGCGGGCCCAGTCTTCGGCAGCCTTCATCAATCCTGTCCCAGTACCCTGCCTCCGTGAACCTTCCAGGACGTCGATGGTGATAATGTGCCCAACCCGGACGGGTTCGCGGCTGGCCACCACAAACCCCACAATCGAGCCATGGTCTTCCGCCACCCACGTCCGGGCTGACCGGTGGGCGATAAACGCGGCCAACTCTTCCCGTGAATAGGAGATTCCCGGCGGGAAACACTCCTGATCAATTTCCGAGAGGGCCGGCAAGTCAGCCGGCTGAAAGTCGCGAATACGCATGAAAAATCCGATAGGATTGGGCACGGGAAGGCCCGCAGGCCGTCCGCGCCAGATGATCGAGAATTTCACCCCACGCAATCGGCAGGCCGCATGGGCCTGCCTGATTCCCCGCAAGTGCCCCACCCGCAAAGCCGGTCTGTTAACTGGCTATTGCCAGCAGGCGGTCAATGTCCTCTTTGTTGTTGTATAAATAAGGCGAAACGCGAATCCGGTGGTGACGCAGGCTGACCTCAACATGATGAGACTTTAGTTTTTCATACAATTTGTAAGTCGCTTCTTGTGTCCGGCACCGGAAACACAGAAGCGGAGAGGGAAGCTGCGAGCGGTCGTCATTGGACAGAACGTACCCGCGCTCCTGCAACTCTTCCGCCGCGTGGTCAAGAAGGTCCATGCAATGCTCAGTGACGGCGCGCGCGCCCACCTCGCGAACAAAATCCAGCGAAGCCTCCATCCCCGAAAGGTTCAGAAAATTGGCAGTCTCGGGAACATCAAAAATCCTGGCGGCGTGCGCCAGCTTAATGTCATCCACCGGCAGAGCGTCAAAATCGTCCGCACCCTCCACAGATTGCCAGTTGACCACCTTCAGATCCAGGCGGTTTAACACTTCTTCCCGAACATACACAAAACCCGTCCCGTAGGGTCCCAGCAACCACTTGTAGGCCGCCACGGCCATCAGATCAACGGGAAGTTCGTGAACGTTCAGTTCCAGCGCCCCCACGCCCTGCGTTCCGTCGACAACAAACAACGCGCCTCGCGAGTGGGCCAACTGGCCCATCTCGGCCAGATCAATCCGCCTTCCCGTTGAATAATTCACCCAATCGAGCGCCAGGATTTTCGTATGGGGCGTGAAGGCCCCTGCCACATCATCCACACGGAGGGGAGTATCCCCATTCTTCAGAAGGCGCACCTGCACGCCTTTCCGGCGCATATGCAGCCACGTGAAAAGATTGGCGGGAAAATTGTCGGCGGCAACAATCACTTCGTCGCCGAGCCCAAGTTGCAATCCGGCCGCCAACACGCCGATGCCCTGGGTGGCGCCACTGGTGAGAGCAATCTCAGTTTCATCGCTGCCAACAATCGCCGCCAGGTGAGTGCGAACACGCTCTGGCAGACCGAAATACTCGGCCGGGTCCATCCGTTCCGGATGAGATTTCAAGTCAATCGCTTCGTGGCTGCGCGCCACGGCCGTGAGAGGGAAACACTCCCTGATAAGCGCAGTTCAAATAGGTCGTAGCGCCGAAATCAGCAAAGTGCATTCGGTAATCAGTCATGGGACAAGGAACCACCTTGGAAAGATCCGGCTCTGGGCTGAAGGTTATCGACCGCCCGTGCTGCCGGGTCTATCGTTTTGCGGCGACGTGCACACTCTGATTCAGATGGGCCAGTATTTCAGAAGCTGCCTGGTCGACGGCCTTCACGAGACCAGGCGGATTGTAAGGAACACGAATCACGTCCTGCCAGATGGACTTTCCGGTGACGCGATCACTGATGTAAATCTCAGCGTGCAGTCGCTTCAGGCGGCGCAGGTCAAAACAGGTTCCCCGGACAATTGCGTCGGCCTGATCCTCATTGTCCACCACCTTCAGCCACGAAACGTGCGCCAGGTCATCTGCAAGCTTCACATCCAGATTGTGGTCGATCCTCTCAATGTAGACCTTTCGCATTTTCACAAGCATGCGCGGATTGGCTGTCCGCGTGTTGCCGGGACCTTCCAGAGACGGACGGGAAGGGCCGAGCGTTGGCGCTTGCTGGCTGTAAAGCGCCGGAACCGACGCCAGGCACATTGCCAGACCCCAGATGAATGCCTTCATCACAAGCCTCCACGTGCAGAATTCATCACTAGTTTAACAGAAAGGCCTGCTCAAAGTTTTGCCGGGCTGGGGAAGGCTGGCAATGCACCAACAGATGGGAAACTTATGAAGTGGGGCTGATGGCCGGGGACCCAGGCCAGCCGGAGCTACAGCGAATGTCGTGCGGGCGCTGTTTCCACGACCGCCGCCGGTTATTGAGACCCAAGCAGTTTTGTTTCGAGGTTCAACAACCTCTCACGGTCCTTCAACGTTTGACGCTCGTCCTTTTGCCGCTGGCGGAGTTTCCTCCGCTCCTGTTTCAATTCATGCTTGAGTTGGGTACGGACCGCTTTGGGCAGGCGGGAATTTTGCAGCGATTCCCGGGCGTATTTCTGCTTCAACTTCAGGGCCCGTCGTTCCGTCTTCTGGCGTACCTTTAACATTGCCGAGTCGGGCGCCCACCGCTGCCGGGCAAACAATGGCCCCACAGCCAGGCCGGCAATCAGCAGCAACAAACAAAGTCTCCGCATCATTCCTCTCTCAGGAAACCACATGGAAGGTCTCAAGGAGGCCCCTGTCCAACTCGACGGCCCACCTTCAGCCCTCAGATTCTTTATCGGCTGTCGTTGTTAGAAGATGAGCCTTTGAATTATCGAAGGGGCTCGTTGCAGACTGGTTGGAAGTTGCATCGCCCGCCTTCCACGCCGTAGCGCACCCTGCAAGCGAACTCTGAAAGCAGTCGCATGATCGGGACTATTTCGTCCTTTGCCGGCGGACCCAGGTGATGTAATCGGTCGAGGTGGGCGTTCCGCCAGAGTCGCGGACGGCGGCGGCAATCTGGCCCCGGTGGTAAGCCCCGTGCATCACCAGTTGCATCAGGACGTCGCGCACCGGAGCGCGAAACTCAGCGCCCTTGCTGTTGCGGTGGACAAGATCTTCATCCAGGCGCCCTGTCGTAAGGTTTCCGAGATAGGTGCTCCAGCGCTCGTGCATTTCATTGACAGCAGTGTTTGCTTCTTCCAGGCTCATCAGCGGCCACGGCGCAGGAGGATCGCCGCCCTGAGCTTCAAGTCGCCCCAGCCACACGCGTTGTGCTCCAATGATGTGGCCCACGACTTTCAGGGCCCGTTCCGCTGGCGCTTCGATGGAGTCATCATGCTGCGGAGCGATTCCTGGTTGGCCCAGTAGTCATACTCAAAAATTTGGCGAAGTGAATCCAGAGATTCCATTTCCCTGTCTCCTTCAGTTGGTCTTATCAATGCCCCACCTAAGCGGGCTGCCGCAAAGACGACAACCCCCGTCCCTACTTTGCTTCTTTCCAGTTCATTCCCGTACCCATGTCAACCTTCAACGGCACCTTCAGCGGATAAACGCCTTCCATTTCCGCCCGGATAATTTCCCCGGCCGCTTCTGCTTCGTTTTCGGGCGACTCGAAAACCAGCTCATCGTGAACAGTCAGAATCATGCGCGTTTCGAGCTTCTCATGCTTCAGGCGCTCGTGTGCCTTCACCATGGCCAGCTTCAAGAGGTCGGCGGCTGTGCCCTGCAGGGGAGTATTCATGGCCTCGCGCTCGGCACGGTTGCGCGCCATGGTGTCCCGACTGTTGATTTCCGGGATGGGGCGCAGGCGGCCAAACAGCGTGCGGACGCGTTCGGTTGTGCGCGCTTCCTCAATTCGGGCTTCCAGAAAGGCCCGCACTCCGTCGTACCGCTTGAAGTAGGCGTCAATAAACTGCTGCGCTTCCGTCCTGCTTGAGCCTGTCCGGGCCGCGAGGCCAAAGGAACTGAGGCCATAGATCACCCCATAATTGATCGCCTTGGCCATCCGCCGGTGTTCGTGGTTCTGCAGGGCGGGCGGAACGCCGAAAATTTCCTGTGCCGTACGCGCGTGGATGTCTTCGCCCCGCGTGAAGGCTTCAATCAGCAAGGGATCGCCGGACATATGCGCCAGCACCCGCAACTCAATCTGCGAATAATCCGCCGCAATCAGCAACCAGCCCGGCTCCGCAACAAAAGCCGAGCGGATTCGCAATCCGAACTCTTCGCCGATCGGAATATTCTGCAGATTGGGATTCGAGGATGAGAGCCGCCCGGTGCGGGCGACGGTCTGGTTAAAACTCGTGTGCAGGCGGCCGGTTTCGGGGTTGATGTATTTCGGCAACGCGTCCACGTAGGTGGACTTCAGTTTTGCCCGGGTGCGGTAGTCGATGATTTTCCGCGGCAGATCATATTTTTCCGCCAGCGATTCCAGCACCGACGCCTCAGTGGAATACTGCCCGCTCTTTTTCAGCTTTCTGCCGCCGGGCAGCTTCAGCTTCTCGAAAAGGATTTGTCCCAGTTGCTTCGGCGAGTCAATATCAAAGGATTCTCCCGCCAGATCATGAATCTCCCGGGTCAGGTCCGTCAGTTCACGGGCAAACTCATCCGACATGCGGGCCAGAATCGCCGGATCGATCTTCACACCGGTCATTTCCAGGTCAGCCAGCACCCCGGCTAGCGGCAATTCGATCTGGGAATAAAGCTCCCGAACGTTTTCGCGCGAAACCTGCGGGCTCATCATCGTGGCAAGCTCGAACGTAAAGCTTGCCGCCATTCCCAGCGAACCGTTCGTCTTTCGCCCCAGGCGCAGGAGAGCCAGGGATTCCAGCGTGTGGCCGGTGGCCAGCGGATTCAACAGGTAGGAATAGAGCATGGTGTCGTGCGCCACCACGCCCAGCTCGATTCCCTGCTTGCGCAGCATCAGCCGCAAGAGTTTTGAATTGTGGACAGCCAGCGCGTGGGATTCTCCACCCAGCACGGCTTTGAGCGCCCCGAGGCCGCTCTCGAGCGATTCCGCCGGAATTGCTGCGGCGCGATTGCCATCCGAAAGGCCAACTCCCGCCAGCCGCCCCGCAAAACCTTCTTCACCCTCCACATCGAACGCGATCGCGAGGTCCGCGCCCGGCAGGAATCGCCTTGAGCCAGTGCTCAACCTCGTCCGCCGTTCGGAGTTCCGCCGAATCCTCGCCAGCCTCAGCTTCTTCCGCTCCGGACTCCTGGAGCAGCTCATTCAATAAAGACGCAAATCCCAGTTCCTGGCACAGGGCGCGGATCTCGTCCACGTCATATGGGGCCGGCTGCAATTCATCAGTGCTGATTTCCAGCGGCACGTCCGTGCGGATGGTGGCCAGCTCGCGGCTCAGCAGCGCTTCCTCGCGGAAGTCGCGCAGCGCATCCCGATAGCTCTGCCGTTTTACTTTCTCGTAGTTCTCAAGCGCAGCATCGAGGGTCCCAAACTGGTTGATCAGCTCGGTGGCGCCTTTCGGGCCGATATAGCTCCGCTTTTTTCCGCTCTCCGTCTGCAGGGGTTCGCGGCCGGGCAGCGGACGCGCGCCCGGAATGTTGTCACTGGGATCGCCGGTCAGCGCCAGCCAGTCCACCACCTGGCCAGGCTCCACTCCGATGATCTCTTTCACTCTGGCTGCGTCGCACACCGTTTCGCCGTTCGCCGATGAGCCCGCCGGCTTCAGAACTTTCACCCTGTCGTCAACAAGCTGAAAAAGGTCCTCGTCGCCGGAAGCGATAAAAACTTCCCCGCCCTGCCCGGAAGCCTGGCGGGCCAGGGTCCCAATCAGGTCATCCGCTTCAAATCCTTCCATTTCAACCAACGGAAGTCCCAGCGCCTTGCAGAAACGATGCACGTAGGGAAGCTGGAGGCTGAGTTCCTCCGGAAAGGGCGGACGGTTGGACTTGTACTTCGCAAAAAGCTGGTCGCGAAAGGTAGGGGCCGCTTTGTCGAACGCCACCGCAACCTTGTCGGGCTTGTAATCCTTCAGCAGCTTGCGGAGGGTACGCAGGAAGATGTAGATCGCCTTGGTCGGCATGCCGCCGGGAGAGGTCAGCGTGGTCTGCATCGGCGCATAAAACGCCCGGAAGAGCAACGACATCCCATCAATCAGAAACACTTTCCCCGCTTTTGCCGTTTCGGCCACGCCCTTTTCCCCCTTACAGTAACAGCCTTTGTATCTTAGCAGTAAAACCCGCCGGGACATCAGGTTTGGCCGGCATGTTGCAAAATCCGAATCAATTTGTGGTATTTTTACCACATGGGGACATCGCTTCGAGTTTTACCGCTATCGTAACCTATTGATATAACGAGATGTGCATACAAGGGCAAGATGGAATCGATATTGCTTACAAGCATGGTGGACTGCGGGAGGTTTTTTGAGTCACCAAAATACGATTGCACGGCCGGTATCAACAGAAGGAATTGGTTTGCACACGGGAGTTCCGGTGCACGTGCGCCTGGCGCCGGCCCCGAGTGGCACGGGCATTGTTTTCAAGCGGGTTGACCTGGACGGATTTCTTATCGAGGCCAAGACCAAGAACGTGGCCCGGGTCAGCTACGCGACCAGCCTGATGAGGAAAGGCGTGCTCATCTCCACCACGGAGCACCTGCTTTCCGCGCTCGCGGCATCGTCCGTCGATAACGTCTTCATCGAAATCGACAATCTTGAAGTTCCCATTATGGATGGCAGCGCGCTTCCCTTCATAAAACTGCTGCGGCAGGCAGGCCTGAAGCAGCAACGCTCCAAAACAGCATGGGCGAAGGTGGTAAAGCCCGTCGAGTTGCAGGACGGCCAGAAGCGGATCGCCATCTACCCTGCCGAAGACTTCAGGATCACTTACCGGATTTCCTTCCCTCACCCGCTGATTGGCGAGCAGGAGCGCACCTTCGTCATGAACCTGCCAGGCTATGAGCGCGGCATTGCCCCGGCAAGAACTTTCGGCTTTATCGACGAGGTGGAAATGCTTCGGCAGAGCGGCCTGGTGCGGGGCGGCTCCCTGGAAAATGCCATTGTCCTGACAAAAACCGGCGTCATGAACCCGGAGGGTCTGCGCTTTCCGGACGAGTTCTGCCGGCACAAGATTCTCGACCTGGTGGGTGATCTGGTCATGTTCGGGCGGCCGCTGATGGGGCACGTTGTGGCCGACCGGGCCGGCCACGCCATGCACATTGCGCTGGTCAGCCGTTTGCTGCGTGAAAAGAGCGCGTGGAAGCTGGTTCACGCATCAACAACCTCTCGCCGCAAAGGATCGCGCCGGGAGCCCTGCCGTAGCCCCCAGCCCGGCTTCATAGAGTCTTCTCATCCGGAGCGTGACGCTATGGTCGCCCTCCGGCCCATCTGATATACTCGCCTTGAGGTGATCCTGCCCATTGCGAGAGCTCCCATGCCCCCTGTAGACACCGATAAAGAATTCAGCGTTTTCGATTCAATGGCGGCACGATTCGACGTAGCGGCCGAAAAACTTGGACTGGATGAAGGAATCGTCAAGTATCTTCGCGCCCCCAACCGCGAAATCATCGTCCACATTCCTGTTGTGATGGACAACGGCAAGCTGGAAGTTTTTGATGGCTTCCGGGTCCAGCACAGCATTGCGCGCGGCCCCTGCAAGGGCGGTCTGCGCTACGGGCCGGATGTTACGCTCGACGAAATCCGCGGCCTGGCGGCCGAGATGACCTGGAAATGCGCCGTGGTCAACATCCCCTTCGGGGGCGCCAAGGGGGGCGTCATATGCGATCCGGAACACCTGAGCCAGGGCGAACTGGAAAGGATTACCCGGCGGTATACGGCGGAAATCCTCGACTATATCGGCCCCGAGCGCGATGTCCCGGCTCCGGACATGAACACCAATGAGCAGACGATGGCATGGATCATGGACACCTATTCCATGCACGTTCGCCACACGGTCACAGCCTGCGTAACGGGTAAGCCGTTCGGCCTGGGAGGATCGCGCGGCCGGCCGGCCGCCACCGGGCGCGGCTGCATGATTGTCGCCGACCAGGCGCTGAAGCGCTTCGGGCGCCAGCGTGAACAGACGCGGGTGGTCGTCCAGGGCTTCGGCAACGTGGGTTCGCAGGCTTCCCGGCTGATGCACGAAGCCGGTTACAAAATCATCGGGGTAGCTGACATCCACGGAGGCATCATCAACCCCGACGGGCTGGACATCCCGCAACTGCTCGAATACTCCAAGGAAAACAAGACGATTGAAGGCTTCCCGGGCTCGGAGCGCATCGACAGCCAGGAAATCCTGGAACAGGATTGCGACATTCTGCTTCCCGCCGCCACAGAAAACGTCATCACCAGCAGGAATGCCGGCCGCGTCCGGGCGCGCATCCTGGTGGAAGGCGCCAACAGTCCCACCACGCCACCCGCGGACGACATCCTCTTTGAGCGCGGGGTGTTTGTTGTGCCCGACATTCTGGCCAACGCCGGGGGCGTCACCGTCTCCTACTTTGAATGGGTCCAGGACCGCCAGGGATATTCCTGGCCTGAAGGCATGGTCAACGAGCGGCTCAAGCACATCCAGGTGTCTGCGTTCAACGACGTAGTCCACTTCGGCGAAAAGCACAACGTCAACAACCGCATTGCGGCCTATATGCTGGCCATTGACCGTGTCGCCATCATCCTGAAACTGCGCGGCATCTACGCGTGAAGCCTCCGCGGCCTTCAGGTCAACGGAGGCCTTACGCGCTTTCTTTCTCTGCAAAGGGCGTCCAGTTCACTTGTCGTCAGGACACATGAACTTGAAAGCATACGCTGCAAGCGCTCCACCCAGGAAGTTGGCCAGGAAATAGATCCAGATCTTGGCCCATGCAGCCATTCCCATCACTGAAATCCCAACCGCCACGGCTGGGTTGAACGCAGCGCTTGCGATGCTCCCCACGGCAAACGCACCGGCAAGGACCGTGAAACCAATGGCCAGGCCGTAGAACGAATTCCCTGCCGTTCCTTTGGCAGTGGCCGTGTTGAGAACCACCAGAACCAACGCGAAGGTAAACAGGAACTCCGCCAGTAGTTCCGGCCCGACCGCCAGTTCTCTGGTTGAGACCGTGGCCGAACCTTTCAGATAACTCACAGTGAAGGCGGCAAGAACCGCGCCAACTGTCTGGGCAACCATGTACGGCGCTACGTCTTTCGTATCGCAGCGTCCGCGAAGCCATACCCCCAGGGTCACTGCCGGATTGTAGTGCCCACCTGAAATGTGCCCCCCGGCAAAAATCATGACCATCAGGATCGATCCGATGGCCAGCGGCGGAATCACTCCACTTCCTCCCACGATAACCGTCATCCCGATGGTCAGCACCAAAAAGAAGGTGCCGATACACTCCATGACATATTTGTTCATAGCGAGCCTCCTGCAGGTTTCGGTCAGGTTTCGTTCATCACTGTCAGTCGCAACGCAACACGTGAGTCTTGGCAAATTGTTGTTCTCAAGCTCCGGACACCTCCTGTTTCCCTTCCCTGTCCAAGCTCAGCTTGAACATCCCAGGCGGCATTCAGGCCGGGCCGGAAGCGTTTGCTAAAGCCGCCCGGCCGGCCTCCGTCAGGACATAGGCTTCATCTTTCGTTTCCACAAGCCCTGCCTCCACCAGTTCTCGCGCTCCGCTGCGGATACGGTAGAGGGGAAGGTCAGTCTTCTCGGCAACCTCGTTCAGCGGGGTGCCATCCGCCATTGCGGCCAGAATCTTCCCCGCGATCTCAGTCATATGACCGCTACTATCGATACAGGGCATTGCCAGCTCCTTCCCAGGCGGGGACAGTCAGCCCCCGCCTTACAATTAGCGCACCAGGGGTTCGACTAAAGCGATTTTTTGGAGAAATACCAGTCTTTGGTCTCGAAGCCAGCCTTCATGCGTGCCTCAGCAGCCTCGGTGGTTGCAGGCGGAGGGATAATGACCTTCTCGCCCGGTTTCCAGTTTGCGGGGGTCGCCACACCATGCTTGTCGGTGGTCTGCAAGGCATCGATCAGTCGCAGTATTTCCTGCATGTTGCGGCCGGTGGTAAGAGGGTAATAGATCATGGCGCGGAGAACGCCGTTTGGATCGATGACGAAAACGCAACGGCTGGTTTCCGTCTTGCTTTCTCCGGGCATGACCATCCCGTAAAGTGTCGCCACATTCTTGTTCAGGTCTGCAATGACAGGAAACGGGATCTTCACGCCAAACTTCTCCTCGATGTTCCGAACCCAGGCGATATGGGAATACGTGCTGTCGATGCTCAATCCACACAGTTCCACGCCTCGCTTTTTCAGTTCAGGAGCAAGCTCCGCAAAGGCGATGAATTCTGTTGTGCAGACCGGGGTAAAGTCCGCCGGGTGTGAAAACAGTATCAGCCAGCTTCCTTTAAAGTCTTCCAGGCGCAGCGTCCCATGCGTCGTTTCAGCTTCAAAAGCCGGTGCCGGCTGGCCAAGGCGAGGAAAGCCCAGAACGTCCATTTCCTGAATTGTCGCATCCATTTTCGATCCTCCTGAAGGTTATCTTTGAACTGATAATGCCTGACAAGACCTCGGATCGGCAAACTCTGTCGGTGCCGAGGGATGGATCGATCGCCGCTCGCCACCAAACCGAACAGGATAAAAGCAGGAAATTATATCTAGAAGAATTATACTCGGGGTTTCGGTTTTAAGGTCAAGGATTCTTAAAAGCCACTAATTGACTGAGGGAACCAGAAAGGAATTCGGCGGCATTCCCTCCATTGGCAAGATGGAAGTCGTGGCCCATTAGAATGCACGCGCCCACCTTCCGGAGACTTCGCCAAGAGCCTGTCGCCAGCAGTGGTCAGTACGCCGAGCGCACCCGGCGCCGGTATTCCCGCTCAGATTCCGCCGGCAGTAGCACCCAGAGCGTGTAAATTCCCAGGGCCGTTCCGAACGGGACGTGAATCAGCGAGATGATCCCCAGGATCAGGGTCAGGGTGCGCGCCCAGGGGCGATAATTCAGCAGCCCCCATCCGGCCAGGAGACCCGCCACCGAAGTTGCGAACAAAAGAGCGCCAATGAACCCTGCGATGGGCCAGACAAAAGCCCTGAATGGAAACGGAGCAAAATGCATCGCGATGCCGCTGCCAAACCACAGGCCCAACGCTGGAACCAGCCGGATAATTGAAATCACCAGCCAGAGGATGGCGAGAATCCGTGTGTGCTTTTCGATCTTGCCCTGGACCACCGGCAAAGACGCGCTTCTCGCTTCGGACGGCGGTGCGGGTGGAGGCGCGGGCACTTCAGCCGCAACCTGGTTGCCGCACTTGCTGCAGAAATTCTGTCCTGGTATCAGGTTTGCGCCGCAGTTGCTGCAAAACATGTCTTGAACCTCTTTTCTAATCCTTCATACAACAAGATACGCAAGCTCAGGCAAAATTGTTCACGCTTTTAATGGCCCTGCGAGTAGCGGCGAGTTCATCTCGCCACATGGCGGCATAAAACCGCCCCTACAAATAGCCCGGTATTTAGGGATAGTGTCCGGGTTGAAGGGGTGCTTGGAGTACAATCAGACACTTGGTGCCCGGACATGCTACAAGACCCCAAATCCGAATACCTCGCACGACAGGAGACCCTGCGGCGGTCACAGTCCCGTCTCGAACGCCGGCACCACGTGCTCGGCCGTGTGAATCTGGTGATTGCCCTGGCGGGCATTATTGTGGTTGTGCTGGCCCTGGACTCGCGCTCCGTCTCCATTTTATGGGCGTTGGTGCCAGGCGCGGCTCTGGCGCTTTCTGAGACGGTGCACGCGCGCGCGCTGCGGGCGCTGCAACAGTGCCAGCGTGCCATCGCCTTCTACGAGCGAGGCCTGGCCCGGCTGGACAACCGCTGGATGGGCACAGGAGAAACGGGTGAGCGTTTCCTCGACCCGTCTCATCCCTACTCGCGCGACCTCGACCTTTTCGGGCAGGGATCGCTGTTCGAGCTTCTCTCCACCGCCCGCACCGCCGCCGGCGAAGAATCCCTGGCGCGCTGGCTGCTGGCGCCCGCTTCTGTTGATGAAATCCACCGCCGCCATGCCGCCGTTACCGATCTGCGAACCAGGCTGGGACTGCGCGAAGAACTCGCCGTGCTGGGAGAAGACATCCGATCCAAAGTCCATCCCGATGTTCTGGCAGCCTGGGCTGAAGCCAACCCCGTTCTGAAGTCCGGGCTGGCGCGCACGGCGGCCTTTGTTCTGGCAGGTGTGTGGTTGTTCAGCATGGCGGCGTGGTTCGGCTGGGGCTGGTGGGAGCTGGCGCTCGCGTCCAGCGCGGTTAATCTGTTTTTCAATTCCCGGTTCAGCGAACGCGTCCAGCAGATCGTTCCGGATGTGGGAATCCACGCCAGCTCCGGCGGGCGGAAGCTTCCATCCGCAGAGGATGTCTCAAAAGACCTTGCGGTGCTTGCCATCGTTCTGGAAAGGCTGGAGCGCGAAGAATTCTCAGCGCCCAAACTCGTCGACCTGCAGGCCGCTCTAAAGGCCCGGGGCGTTCTCCCGTCGCAGGCCATCTCCCGCCTGGGCCGCATGGTTGAATACATGGAATCGCGGCGCAACATGTTTGTAGCAGCCCTCAATCCTTTTGTCTTTTGGAACCTCCAGATCGCTTTCGCCATTGATGCGTGGCGCACAAGATTCGGGCCGTCCATCCGGGGCTGGCTGGAGGCGGTGGGCGAACTGGAAGCGCTCTGCGCGCTGGCGGGTTATGCCTTCGACCATCCGGACGATGTCTTCCCGGAGTTCGCATCGCCGGAAGCAGGGATTGTTCCAGGCCGAAAACTTCGCCCATCCTCTGCTTCCCGAAGCCAAAGCCATCCGCAACAACCTGACGCTCGGCGGAGAATTGCGTCTCATGATCATCAGCGGTCCCAACATGGCCGGCAAGAGCACCTTCATCCGCGCCATTGGAATCAACGCCGTGCTGGCCCAGTGCGGGGCGCCCGTTCGCGCCAAACGGCTGCGCATGTCGCCCCTCGCTGTGGCGGCGTCCATCTGCGTCCTCGATTCGCTCCAGGGTGGCATCTCGCGCTTTTATGCCGAGATCACCCGCCTGAAACTGATCAGCGAATTGACCAGTGGACCTCTGCCCGTCCTGTTCCTGCTGGATGAGTTGCTGAACGGCACCAACTCCCACGACCGGCGGATCGGCGCCGAAGGCCTCGTGAGGAGCCTGGTGGAACGCGGCGGGATTGGCCTGGTGACCACGCACGACCTGGCGCTGGCCCAGATGGTCGACCAGTTGGGATCGCGGGCCGCCAACTTCCACTTTGAAGATCACCTGGAAGACGGCCAGCTCCGTTTTGATTACAAGCTGACGCCCGGCGTGGTCCAGACCAGCAACGCGCTCAAGCTGATGCGCTCCATCGGGCTGGAAGTCTAGCCGGCCCGCGGGAAGCTGGAATTCCCGGCCGTTGGCTCGTTTCCCTCCGCCCAGGCCGTAGTGCAAATTCCGGTGGTTTGCGTTCCCAGGCTGCACACGAAAGCCCTTTGAAACGTAGCTCGGCAACCCGGCATCCAAGGTTCTTACACCCAGTTTGTCCCTTGAGGCAGTCGATGGAGGAATAAATGTCAAACCTGTTTGAGCCGCTCACCGTCCGCGGCGTAACCCTTCGCAACCGCATCGCGGTTTCGCCCATGTGCCAGTATTCCAGCACCGACGGATACGCCACGGAATGGCACATGGTCCACCTGGGCAGCCGGGCCGTGGGCGGAGCCGCTCTGGTGATGACCGAGGCCGCCGCCGTGCTTCCCGAGGGCCGGATCAGCCCTCAGGACCTCGGCATCTGGGACGACGGCCACATTGAGATGCTGTCGCGCATCGTGGGCTTTATCCACCAGCAGGGAGCGCTCGCCGGAATCCAACTGGCTCATGCCGGCCGCAAAGCCAGCACTTATGCGCCGTGGCGGGGCGACGGCGCCGTACCGGAAATCGAGGGCGGCTGGCTGGTTGCCGGGCCAAGCGCCGATCCCTTCAGCGAGAATTATCCCAAGCCGCAGCCGCTGACGATTGAGGGCATTCGCTCCGTTTCAGATGCCTTTGCGCAGGCCGCCCGCCGCGCCAGCCGGGCCGGTTTCGACATCGTCGAAATTCACGGCGCGCACGGCTACCTCATCCACGAATTTCTTTCTCCCTTCAGCAATCACCGCCAGGACGAATACGGCGGCTCGTTCGAGAACCGCACCCGCCTGGCGCGCGAAGTGGCGATGGCGGTGCGCGATGTCTGGCCCGAAAATTCTCCGCTCTTCCTCCGAATCTCTTCCACCGACTGGCAGGAAGGAGGATGGGACCCGGCACAATCCGTAGAACTCGCCCGGCAAGTCAAAAACCTGGGCGTCGATCTGGTGGATTGCTCCTCCGGCGGCAACCTGCCGCACGCGGCGATCCCCGCAGGCCCCGGCTTCCAGACTCCCTTCGCGGAACGCATCCGGCACGAGGCGGGGGTGCTGACCGGAGCGGTCGGATTCATCACTGCCCCGGCCCAGGCCGACCACATCATCCGCAGCGGCCAGGCCGACATCGTGCTGCTGGCGCGGGAGATGCTTCGCGATCCTTACTGGCCCCTGCGCGCCGCGCGCGAGTTGGGATATCCCACCACCTGGCCCGTCCAGTACCTGCGCGCCGCACCTGCAGGCTCCAAACCCCGATGACGGAGCCACGCCACCCTTTGAGGGGTGCTACCCTCCAGAGCCAGGCATGCAAATGCGGAATTCAGGACCTTCCCCAAAATTTAGGGACACTTCCTACTATCTGCAGAAAACAAAAGGGAGCGAGTTTTCCGAAAATGGGCGCATGCGTACAGCAAATCTGTAGCCGGAAAAGGCCGTTGCTTTGAGCCCTCAATACACGTGTAGCGCGAGTTGAACCCGGGTGGAGCTGCTTTGTTTTCGGCAAATCGGCCACGCCTGCCAGTCCCAGCCGCGACCAGGCCAGGCGAGTGCGCCGCTCGAATTCGCGCGTCAATTCGGGCTCAGCGGCGACGCCCGGCAAAAAAATGAGGAAAGTCCCCCGGGCGGAATTTGCTTGACAAAGCTACGCTAGTATGCTAGTCTTTCTGATAGCGTCGGGCGGGACGTTCAGCAGGATAATGAGCAATCTGACTGGACTGCCTATTGTCCATAAGTTGCGGCAATCACTGGAATCTATATATTGTGGTGTTGCAGAGAAAACAAAAAAGAATACCTTTTTTAAAAAACGAACCTGAGAAGTTGTTGAAAACAAAGGATCGGCCATCAAAAACGAACCTAAACGAACCTAAAAACGAAGCTGAGAAGTTGTTGAAAACACGTAGTTGTGGAAAAAACGAACCTAAAACGAACCTAAAACGAAGCTACCGATGTTGTTGAAAATAAACAACGGCGAAAAAACGAACCGAAGACATCCGGCCTCGGTTCAGGCCCTGCCCCCGAGGGCTTCTTCTCTTCCCTGCTCCTCTATTCCACAGAAACTTTTTGGCCGTCCCGAGGATGGCGGTTTCCTGCCCGGCGCTCTCGGGGCAGCCATTCCGCTTTGGTGAATTCGTCAACGTGCTACAATTTCAGCGCATGGCAGGAAACGGCGCCAATTCGATCCGCATCATGGGCATCGATCCGGGACTCAACATCACCGGCTACGGCATCATCGAGCGACGGCGGCAGGGAACGACGCTGGTGGAAGCGGGAGTCATTCGCCTGCCGCGGGCCGAGGGAAACAACCTGCCTCTGCGCCTGGAAACCCTTTTCAAGGGCATTCAGGAAGTCGTCGAGGAATTTCGTCCGGAGGTCGTCTGCCTGGAAGAAGTTTACAGCCACGCCGACTATCCGCAGACCGCCGTGCTGATGGGCCACGCGCGCGGGGTGATCTGCCTGGCCGCCCGGCTGGCGCGCGTTCCGGTGTTTCCCATGGCAGCCAGGCGAATCAAGCAATCGGTGACGGGCAACGGAAATGCCTCAAAGCTCCAGGTGCAACGGGCGGTGCAGCAACATTTTTCACTGGGAGCCCCGCCGCGGCCGCCGGACGTGGCCGATGCGCTGGCCGTGGCGTTATGCTATATGAATACGCTTCGGGACCCCACCCAGGGAGTCCGTCTTAAGAGTGGGAGGCTGCGGTAAAATCGGGTCCTGACCCGGGAAAGTTCCCGGAAGCGGCAAAGTTCACGGGAGGAGCAAGCCACTGATCTCAGAAGTCACCGGCGAAGTTCTATATGACCGCATTGCGCACAATTCCCTGCTGGTGCGGGTCAACTCGATCTGTTATGAAGTTTTTGTGCCGTCGGGAATCGCGGCCCGGCTGCGCCAGGCGGCGGAGAAGGAGCGGAAGAATCCCCTGACGCTTTACACCATTTATTACATCGACGGAGGGATGGCCGGTGGGCATCTGACTCCCAAACTGGTGGGTTTTCTTGATCCGCTGGACCGCGAGTTTTTCGAGACCTTCACCAAGGTCCCCGGCGTGGGATTTATGCGGGCGCTGAAGTGCCTGATCCGGCCGCTGAATGAAATTGCCCTGGCCATCGAGCAGGGTGATACCGAACTGCTGAAAAAGCTGCCCTACATCGGCGCCAAGACCTCCGAGCGCATTGTCACCGACCTGCGGGGCAAGATGGCGAAGTTTGCCCTGGCCCACAGCGACCAGCCGCTTTCCGTCGAAACCGAAACCGTTTCGGATCTCAAGATGGAGGCCGTGCAGGTGCTGGAGCAGCTTGAATACTCGCCCTCCGAGGCCCAGCGGATGGCGGCTGAAATCCTCTCGCGGCATAAGAACGTGAAATCGATCGATGAATTCCTGCGCAAGGTTTTCGAACAGCGGCAGGAAACAACAAACAGTTGAAAGCAGCGGCGGGATCAGTAACACTCATAAGATATGTCCAGAGTCCGATTAGTATCGCCGGATTTGATTTCGCAGGACGAAGAGGCCTTCAACCAGACCCTGCGGCCGCCCTCGCTTGAGCAGTACGTGGGGCAGCGCAAAACGGTTGAAAAACTCTCCATCGCCCTGCAGGCGGCGCGGCAGCGCTCGGAATCGGCCGAGCACACGCTGCTCTACGGCCCGCCGGGACTGGGCAAAACCACCCTGGCGCACATCATTGCCAACGCCATGGGAGCCAAGATCGTCACCTGTTCCGGTCCCGCTCTCGAACGGACGGGCGACCTGATGGGCATCCTCACCAATCTGGGCGAGGGCGACATCCTGTTTATCGATGAAATCCACCGGCTGCCGGCAAACATCGAAGAGTTTCTCTACCCGGCGATGGAAGACTTCAAAGTTGACTTTGTGGTGGACAAGGGAATGTTCGCCAAAACCATCAACGTTCCGCTCAAGAGGTTCACCCTGGTAGGCGCCACAACGAGGGCCGGAAGCCTTTCAGCGCCCCTGCGGAACCGCTTCGGGCTCTTCTTCCACCTGGAGTTCTACCCCGTCGAAGACCTGAGGAAGATCATCCTGCGCTCGGCCCATATCCTGGAAGTCCCCATCGATGACGCCGGTGCCTCTGAAATCGCGCGGCGTGCGCGGGGCACGCCGCGCATCGCCAACCGGTTGCTGCGGCGGGTTCGCGACTTTGCCGACGTCAAAGCGGACGGCAAGGTCACACCGGAAGTGGCACAGAAGGCGCTGGAACTGGAGGGCGTGGATGAGCAGGGACTGGACGATCTGGACCGGAGATTTATTTCCACGATCATCCGCCTTTACCAGGGAGGGCCGGTGGGCGTGGAAGCCATGGCCGCGACCCTGAATGAAGAGGTCGAAACCCTGGTCGATATGGTTGAACCCTATCTGCTGCAGCAGGGATTTGTCAGCCGGACCCGGAGCGGGCGCATGGCCAATGAACCGGCCTACCGGCACCTGAAAATGGCCATGCCAGGCAGGCCGCAGGGGCTGTTTGAAAGTTAGGGCCGGGCCGGTACCTGGCCTGAATTGCAATCCATGAAGCGAGTTTTTCTTTCTCTGGGGTCCAATCTCGGCAACCGGCGAGGAAACATTATGAGGGCGCTCGATGAACTTGCTGCGGAAGGGATCGAGGTTCGGCGCGTCTCATCGTTCTATCGCACCGAGCCGGTGGAATATCGCCAGCAGCCATGGTTCGTCAACTGCGCGGCGGAGGTTGCAACCGAGCTTCTGCCCATGCAACTGCTCAGCGCCGTCCAGCGGGTGGAACGCAGACTGGGCCGCAAGCGGGACATCCACAAGGGCCCACGGACGATTGACATCGACATCCTGCTCTACGAGAATGTCGTGGTCCGCTCCCCGGCCTTGAACATCCCGCATGAGAGCATGGCCGAACGCAGGTTTGTGCTGGTCCCCCTGGGCGAGCTGGCGCCCGGTGTTCGGCACCCGGTGACCGAGCGGACGGTGACGGAAATGCTGAGTGAAACGGCGGACGCGAGCCAGGTGATTCGCATGACCCCACAGGGTGCGGCAGGACAAGCATGAGAGGACTTCAACGGCGTGGAAATTCGCCTTCGTGGCGCCATCAGCGACACTATTTTTCCCGGGGACGGTATTTTAAGGCCATGATCGCACTGCCGCAGAAAACCGGCACTACCCAGAGAGGAACGGGCCTTGGTTAAATTGCCAGCCTACGAGACACCCCGGTTTATCGCTGTTGAAGGCCCGATTCGGGTGGGCAAAACCACTTTAGCGGACATCCTTGCCGATCGCCTGAATGCGGACCGCATGCGCGACGTGGACGACAATCCCTTCCTCAAGGGGTTTTACCATGAAAAGCCCGGCGCGGCCTTCACGAGCCAGATGTATTTCCTGGCGGAACGCTTCCGGCAGTACCGCGCCCTGGACGTCTCAGGCTCTGCAAACCGGACCATCGTCAGTGACTACATTTTTGAGAAGGACAAAATCTTCGCTTATCTCAACCTGAGCGACGCGGAATTGCAACTTTACGAGCAGTATTACCAGATCTTTGCCGAGCAGGTCCCTATCCCCGATCTGGTGATATACTTACAGGCGAAACCGGAGATGCTCAAGAAGCGGATTGAGAAGAAGAACGTTGCTTTTGAGAACCGCATCTCGGAAGAATATCTTGAGGCAGTTGTTAACGCATACGAACACTTCTTCTTCCGCTACCGTTCGAGCAACCTGCTGGTGATTGAAACGTCCGAGATCGACTTTGTCGACCGGAACGAAGATTTGAAGCAGTTGCTCCAACGGCTGACTCAGCCGGTACGAGGTACACAGTATTTTTTGCCGCTTGGATCCGCTTCGTCGGACTGAGACGGTCGAAAACAATGGTAAGCGCCACCGTTCCCCATCCCAGGCTGCTACCCCGGGGTGGAGATCAAGACCCTTTCGACCCTCTCAGTCCAGACAAGTCGTCCCCGGCAAGCGCTTTGCGGCGACACGTTGTGCCGGTGCCGGAACGATTTGAACTGTGGCCGGGAGTTTTTTATTTCTGGCCGTCGCGTGCCGGGGGCGTTGTCACCGCGCCCTGATTTTCTGATGAGGAGGTAATGCCATGGACCCCAATACACAGGCCGTGAGCAAAATTACTGTCCCTTTGATTCTTGACCGCAAGCTCCGCGGCGAGAAGATCACCGCCCTCACCGCTTACGATTATCCAACCGCCCGCCTGGTGGACGAAGCGGGAATTGACATCCTGCTGGTGGGCGATTCCCTGGCCCAGGTGGTTCTGGGTTATGACTCCACCGTTCCGGTGACAACAGCCGAAATGCTTCATCATCTCCGGGCGGCACGCCGCGGTGTGCGCCGTGCGCTGCTGGTGGCGGACCTGCCTTACGGGTCCTACCACCTGGGAGAACGAGACGCACTGCGGACGAGCCTGCGCTTCATCAAACAGGGGGGCGCCGAGGCCATCAAAATTGAGGGTGGCAGGATACGCGCCAACTTGATCCGACGCATGGTCGACGCGGAAATTCCCATCATGGGGCACATCGGCCTGACGCCGCAATCGGTCCACAGGCTGGGCGGTTATGGCGTGCAGGGCCGGACCCCGGAATCGGCGAATGAGCTGCTGGCAGACGCCCAGGCGTTGGAGGACGCCGGCGTATTCGCCCTGGTTCTGGAGGCTGTTCCGCGCGAACTCGCGGCCATGATCACCCGCCGGCTGCGCATCCCCACCATCGGCATTGGCGCCGGGCCCGATTGCGACGGGCAGGTGTTGGTGTTCCACGATCTTGCCGGACTCACTTTTCAGCATCCGGCAAAATTCGTCCGTGCCTATGCGGACCTTCGACAGATATTACACGATGCGCTCTTGCGATACAGAGATGATGTTGTGGAGGGCCGGTATCCGGGCGACGGCGAGTCCTATCACTGCCCGCAGGTTGTCCTGGATCAGTTTGAAAAGGAGGTTTTCGGGCAGCCTCGTTCCTGAACAGAACCTGGGGCAGCCAGTCGCCGGTCGGATCATTTCCGGTCGAACGAAAACGGTACACATCAAAGGGAAGCGAACTGAACTCGCAGAACCCTGTGCTGAAGAAGCCTATGCGCCTCATCACTTCAGTAAATGATATGAAGGCCCTGACGCGAGAAACCCGTTCCCGCGGCAAATCCGTGGGACTGGTTCCCACCATGGGGGCTTTGCACAAAGGGCACATCGGACTGATCCGCCAGGCCAAGCAACAATGCGATGTCGTGGTAGCTTCGGTGTTTGTGAACCCCACCCAGTTCGGACCCAAAGAGGACTTCGAGCGTTATCCACGCAATCTTGATCAAGACTTCAATCTGCTGAGTTCCTACAACGTAGATACCGTCTTTGCTCCGTCCAGAGAGGAAATGTACCCCGAGGGATTCCAGACGTTTGTGGAACCGGGTCCTCTGGGAGAGGTTTACGAAGGAGCCTCACGTCCGGGACATTTTCGCGGTGTCTCCACCGTGGTCATCAAGCTTTTCAATATCGTGCAGCCGGACATGGCCTATTTCGGCCAGAAAGATTTTCAGCAGGCTATTGTCATCCGCCGTCTTGTGGAGGACCTCAACCTGAATGTCCGCCTGGTACTTTGCCCCATCGTGAGGGACGCGGACGGACTGGCGATCAGTTCGCGCAACGCCTATCTCAAACCCGCACAGCGACAATCCGCCCTTGCGCTTTCCCAAAGCCTGCGCCGAGCCGAAGAACTGGTGCATTCCGGTGAATCCGACGGCAGGAAAATCATGGAGGAAATGCGCAGCGTCTTGCGGGCAGATTCCAAGGTTAAGGTCGATTACCTCGCCATGGTTAATCCGTTGTCGTTTGAACCCGTTTCCCGCATCACCACAGGCACCATGGCGTTGGTGGCAGCACAAGTAGATCGAGTCAGGCTGATTGACAACGTTATCCTTGGCCCTGTCGGAACTTCAGCGGAGGAACTTTTGCAGTTGGCACTCTCCGCTCCGGCCGTAACCACTACCGAAGCCAGGGCCCCCGGCATCGACGCAGAAGCGGTCATGCACAAGATTGAGGGTTGCCGTGACTGCGCCGCAATTTCCACCATTCTTCTTCCCCCGCGTGAATTCATGGCCAGCTACATTAAGCGTGACTATCCCGATCTCAGTTCAGTCCGCACGGCTGTGATCGGACGCCACGCCACGGCCCGTGCTGAAAATTCGTTCTATCGCAATAACGGGCGGCCCAACCGTTTTGTGACAGCTCTCTTTGATCTGCTTGGAATCAGCAGCTTTGGGGAATTCAAGAAGCGGTTTATCCTGACCGACGTCATCCACTGCCACACGTCCGCTCCGCGGGTGCCGGATAAAGCCATGGGCAACTGCTCCCGCCATTTGCGAAATGAACTTTCTCTGTTTCCGAACCTGGAAACCCTGGTGGTGCTGGGCGACGACGGGTATCTGGGAGTCCAGCGGTTTCTGCTGGAGCGCGCCGAGGATGAGGTCCCGTCCTTTTCCAATTTCATGGGGACAGCGGGCTGGATTGAGGAGCAGGCTGACATCTCCTCTCTCGACAACCGCACCGTCAGAATTTTCTACTGCCACCATCCATCACTTGGCTACTCAAGGAGCCCGTCCCTGGCCTCGACGCTCGCAAAATAGCAGCAGGAGCTTCCCCTTACAGATTCAACGCGGCCAAAACCTGCTCGATGTGCCCGTCAACTTTCACTCGGGGAAATACGGCTTTCACCCTGCCCGTTGGATCGATGATGTAGGTCGACCGGACAATTCCCATGCTCTTCTTGCCGTAAAGCGTCTTCTCCTGCCAGGCGCCGTAGGCTTCCAGGGTCTGATGGTCAGTGTCACCGGCGAGCGGAAAGTTCAACTGATACTTGTCGCGAAACTTTGCGAGTTTTTCCGGAGGATCGGCGCTCATCCCAACGACTTTAGCCCCAAGCTTGTCCAGTTGTTTTTTGGCATCACGAAACTCGTGAGCTTCCCTTGTTCAACCAGGGGTGTCAGCCTTCGGGAAAAAATAAAGAACCAATGTGCTGCCCTTGAAATCGCTCAGCTTGATTGGCTTCCCGGAATCCGATGGAAGTGAAAAACCCGGTGCTTTGTCTCCAACTTTCAGCATGGTCGGCTCCTCTCGCGAACAAACACTTCTCCTGAACTATTGAGATCCCTTGGTAGTGGTCTTTGAAAGCGTCTTGCCGTCGGATTCGGGCGCGCTTGTTGCCGATGCACTCGGTGCGTTCATCAGCGATTCATAAGCCTTGCGGTATTGTTGATTGCCAGGATCAAGTTTCTGCGCCTGCTGAAATTGTTCGAGAGCGCCCTTCCGATCGCCGGCAGCTTTGAGCGCCAGCCCCAGATTAAAGTGACCGGCGGGATCGCTTGGCTTGATGCGCAGCACCTGCCCGTACTCAGCTATTGCGCCGTTCCAGTTCTTCTTCTTGTAGTAGGCCGTGGCAAGATTATTGTGGGCAGTCGAGTAATCAGGATTCAATTGGATGGCCCGTTGATAATGCGTGATGGCGTCATCCAGATTTCCCTCCTGCTGCAGGGCAAGACCAAGATTATTGCAGGCGGCGGCGTACTTGGGATTCAACTGCAATGCCTTTTGATATTGTTCGACTGCGGCCTTCAGGTTCCCGGCCTGCCGCAGGGCGTTGCCTAAATTATTGTAGGGCTGTGCCCAATCCGGCTGCAAAGCGATAGTATTGCGGTAGGAGTTCATTGCTCCATTCAGATCACCCGCCATCGCCAGTGCATTGCCCAGGTTGTCATGGGCGATGGCCCAACCTGGCTTCAGCCTCACGGTCGAACGGAATTCTTCAATTGCCGGGGCCAGCCTCCCCTGCTGGGCATAGGTCAGTCCCAGGTCATTATGGGCGCCGGTATTGTCGGGATCAATTTGAAGCGCCTTTTCAAACTGCTTCGCCGCTCCGGTAAGATTCCCTTCCGCTCTAAGCAGCGTACCCAGGTTGTAGTGCGCGTCGGCGTTTCCGGGATCCAGGCGGGTGGCCCGAAGATATTCCAGCATGGCATACCTTGGCTTGTGTTGTTGAGCGTAGACGTTCCCCAAGGCAACGTGAGCCTCCGGCCAGTTGGGCTCAAGCTTCACTGCCTGCTGGTAGTGAACAACGGCCTCTTTCAGCGATCCCTCAGCTTCCAGTTTCTGGCCGGCTTCGAACTGCCCCCGCGCCGCTGCGCTCCATTTCAAAGCAGGACGGCGCGCTGCAGCATTTTTCTTTCCTCTTGCCTGGGGAGCCTTAGCGCTGCACAGCCAGGGAACAAAGAGAGCGATGGTCGCCAGCACAAAAACCCGTGAGGGGATCGATTTCAAGGTCATAGGACACCGGCCCCACAGAACTGGCAACTCCAGGAACCTTACGCTTTCACACCGGGATCGCAGCGATCGACAATCACGAAAGCTCTTTCTTCAGAACTTCCTGCACCAGCTTCGGCTGCGCCTGGCCGCGGGTGGCCTTCATTACCTGGCCCACAAACCATCCGATCGTGGCCGTCTTACCCTGCCGGTATTGCTCAGCCTGCCTGGGATTGGCGGCAATAACTTCCCGGGCGACCACTGCAATCTTGTCAGGATCGGTAATTTGCTCAAGCCCCTTGTCATTGACAATCTGGCTCGCCGACTTTCCCGTCTTGAACATTTCCGCCAGAACGTCTTTGGCCATCTTTCCAGAGATCGTATTCCCGGCAACCAGCTTGATCAGTTCTGCCAGGTTTTCCGGCGTTACCGGACTTTCATGGATCTCCTTGCCGTTCTCCTGCAGCAAATAGCTCAGATCATTCAGGACCCAATTAGCCGCCAGCTTGGGTTCTCCACAAGCCTTCGCGGTCTGTTCAAAGTAGTCCGCCGAGGCCCGCGAGGCCGTCAGCACCATGGCGTCCTGCGGGGGCAGGGCGTATTCGGTTTGGAACCGGTGCTCCCGCGCATGGGGAAGCTCGGGCAGGGACTGCCGAATCTCTTCCTTCCACTCTTCTGTCACAGCCAGCGGCAAAAGGTCCGGCTCGGGAAAATAGCGATAGTCATGCGCAAATTCTTTTGACCGCATCCCGTAGGTACGCTGCTCGCGGCTGTCGAACAGACGCGTTTCCTGAGAAATTTCACCCCCGCCTTCAAGCACCTCGATTTGGCGCTCCACCTCATAGGCCAGCGCCTTTTGCAGAAACCGGAAAGAGTTCAGGTTCTTCACCTCAGTCTTGGTTCCAAAGGCGGTCGCGCCTTTTTTTCTCACACTGACATTGGCATCAACACGAAGGCTTCCCTCTTCCATGTTGCAGTCAGAAACCTCAAGGTAAAGCATCAGTGTCTTCAGCCGGGTGAGGTAGTCGTAAGCCTCTTCTGCCGAGCGCAGGTCAGGCTCACTGACAATTTCAATCAGCGGCACGCCCGAGCGGTTCAGGTCGATATAGGTCCTTTCTCCGGAATCTGAAAATCCTTCGTGAAGAGACTTGCCGGCATCTTCTTCCATATGCACGCGGGTGATCCCGACCCTCTTCTTTGTGTCTGCTGCTTCAATGTCAATCCAGCCGTCTTCGGAAAGCGGCTCGTCGTATTGAGAGATTTGGTAACCCTTGGGCAGGTCCGGATAGAAGTAATTCTTGCGCGCGAAACGGGAGCGCGAATTAACGCGGCAGTTGAGCGCCAGCGCCGCTTTCACGGCCATTGTCACCGCCTCACGGTTCAGGACCGGCAGCGCGCCAGGAAGGCCCAGGCATACCGGGCAGGTGTTCTGGTTCGGGGGGTCTCCAAAGTGCGTCGAGCACGAACAAAAAATCTTCGATCTCGTGAGGAGCTGGACGTGGACCTCCAAGCCTATGACCGGTTCGTACTGGGCCAGGGTTTCAGAGGATAGCGTTGTCAAGGTAGACATCAATGCTCCGAATGTTTCGATGTGTGCGCGGCGCCCCCATATCTTCCAGACTAAGCGCCTTGATTCGTTGCAATTCCATATTATACATGACGCCCAAAGCAAATCTGCCGCGCACCCGGCAGCAACCTGTCATTCCGGGGCAACGTAAAACCTGCCGGGCACATCCACCTAACTATAAAACGTGGCATTCCAGCTATTTCTTGTGCTCAGCACACCGGAATCGGGAATACTTCGTTGAGTTGAGTCGAGCGGCATGCGTATAATCAAAGTTAGAGAGGGGCTATGGCAAAAGCAAAAACTTTAGGTGAATTGAAGAAGTCCGGCTATCGCAGACAGGGTGTCAGGGATGAGATGCGCGCTAACCTGGTCCGCAAACTGCGCGATGGGGAACCGATTTTCCCCGGCATTGTAGGATTTGAAGATACCGTCATCCCGCAGATTGCAAATGCTATCCTTTCGCGCCACAATTTCATCCTCCTAGGATTGCGAGGCCAGGCCAAAAGTAGAATTCTGCGATCGCTCGTTGCCCTGTTGGATAAGGAAGTCCCGTTCGTCGCCGGTTGCGAAATCAACGACGACCCTCTCAATCCCATATGCCGTGCCTGCCATGAGTTGATCTCAAGAGAAGGCGATGCTACGCCTATCGATTACCTGCCGCGCGACCAGCGTTATGTTGAGAAGCTGGCCACTCCCGACGTGACCATCGCAGATATTATTGGCGACCTCGATCCCATCAAGGCAGCCCGGGGCGGACACGCGCTCTCCAGCGAGCTGACCATTCATTACGGCCTCTTGCCGAGAGCCAACCGCGGTATCTTTGCCATCAACGAACTGCCCGATCTTGCAGGCAAGATTCAGGTGGGGCTGTTCAACATCATGCAGGAAGGAGACGTGCAGATTAAGGGTTATCCGGTTCGGCTGCCTCTGGACGTGATGCTGGTCTTCACCGCCAATCCGGAAGATTACACGGCGCGAGGCAAGATCATAACTCCCCTGAAGGACCGCATCGGCTCAGAAATCCGCACGCACTATCCTACAACTATTGAGCACGGAATCGCCATTACCTCTCAGGAAGCCTGGAGCGAGCGGGACGGAGCGCTCCGCCTGACGGTCCCCAATTTTATCCGCGAACTGATCGAAACCATCGCGTTTGAGGCCCGGGAAGAGAAAAAAATTGACAAGCGGAGCGGGGTCAGCCAGCGGATGCCTATCACCTGCCTTGAAAACGTCATCTCGAACGCTGAGCGCCGCGCCCTCACCCGAGGCGAAAAGGTAGCGGTCCCCCGCCCTTCTGATATCTATGCCGGGTTGACCTCATTAACCGGAAAGTTTGAGCTTGAATACGAAGGCGAGCTGCGGGGCGCCGAAAACATTGCGCGCGACGTCATCCGACAAGCCAACGCCCGCGTTTTCAAGAAGTATTTTGACGATGTACCGCTGCAATCTCTGGTCCAGTGGTTTGAGCTGGGGGGAACCCTGAAATACGAAGAAGACGCTGCCACGGCGGACCTCTACGCGCAATTCAAAAAGATCCAGGGACTTCTGGAAACAACAAACACGCTCGGCATGAAACCCAAGGACGATCCCGCGCTGCTGGTCTCGGGCGCAGAGTTTATTCTGGAAGGACTCTACGCTCTGAAGAAAATTAGTCGCAATGAGGAACTGGGTTTCTACGTGGAACGCCAGTCGGCCGAGTCAGCGGCTGAGCCCGGTGAAAGCTTCGGTCGTCGCCACCGTTCACTGAACTGACCACGAGGATAGTCCGGCCAACCCGCCTGCCGGATCAAGAGGGTAAGTCCTGATGAAGTACATCAAGTATGGCAAACACATCCCGGACCCCTTCGAAGGCTTGGACTCCGAAGACCTGATGCAGATGCTTCAGGACTATCTCCTCGACAGCGGCTTCTTCAATCAGTATTACGGCGTCTACGAGATGGATTCCGAGAAAACAATGGAGAAGTTGCGTGAAGCGTTGCTTGAGGCCCTGGAACAGAAGGGTATGATCTCGGATGAACTGCTCGAAGAAATGATCGAGAACCCCGAAAACGCTGCCCTTTCGCAAGCACTCGACCGAATGCTCCAGCAGTTGGCGGACGAAGGCTACGTCTCGATTGAACAACCCCAGCAGGGCGCTGTCACTGAACCACGGGCGGGCCAGATGGGACAGGGTGAAGGACAGACAAAGTTTGAAATCACCGACAAGGCTCTGGACTTCCTGGGCTTCAAAACTCTGAAGGATTTGCTGGGATCTCTTGGGAAATCGAGCTTCGGCCGCCATGATACCCGCGAAATGGCCACGGGAGTTGAGTCTGATGGGTCGAGCCGTCGCTATGAATTTGGCGACACACTCAATCTGGACGTCAATGCCACGTTACTTTCGGCCATCAGCCGAAACGGGCTCACTATGCCACTTGAGCTGGATTACCAGGACCTGCAAGTCCGGCAGTGCGAATACCAGAGTTCCTGCGCAACGGTCCTGATGCTGGATTGCAGCCACAGCATGATTCTTTACGGCGAGGACCGATTTACTCCGGCCAAGAAGGTGGCCATGGCACTGACCCACCTGATCCGGACGCAATTTCCCGGTGACACTTTGCACATGGTGCTGTTCCACGATTCAGCCGAAGAAATTCCGCTGCAGCAATTGGCGCGGGTGAAGGTGGGGCCGTATTACACTAATACCCGCGAAGGCCTGCGGCTGGCGCAGCGCATCCTGTCCCGCCAGCGGAAAGACATGCGGCAGATTGTGATGATCACCGACGGCAAGCCTTCCGCCCTGACGCTCGAGGACGGCCGGATTTACAAGAATGCCTTCGGACTCGATCCGCTGGTCGTCTCTGAAACACTGCATGAAGTGGTTCGCTGCCGCCGCAACGGAATTCTCATCAACACCTTTATGCTGGCCTCCGACTACGGCCTGGTGAATTTCGTGCAAAAAGTCACGGAGATCTGCCGAGGCAAAGCTTATTTCACTACTCCTTATACACTTGGCCAGTATTTGTTAATGGATTACATGAAGAAAAAAGTCAAGCACATTCACTAGCTAGACGCCAAAAATTCCTCTCTGAAATCGCATTCTTGCCGGGAACAAGCTAAACTGCGAACATCTGTCAGGAGAAAGCGATACGTATCCTTAAGCGTCCGCTTTCTCTTCTTCAATCGTGCGTTTCTTATGCTTGGGCGGTTTGTCGCGGGGATTCACTTCGCGGCGGGTGGGTGGCGGCTGGCCGGCCCGCTCGCGCGCCTGGCGCTTCACTTCCTTCCATCCTTTGAACGGCTCTTTCTTAGGCGGCTTGCTCGGGCTCATTGGGTTGAACTCGATTGAAGTTGGTCAGCGTTCCAGCCCTGGAGCAAGCATCAGTACGCGGGCCCGGGGACTTGGCGGAAGTGTGTCGGAATCGAACCGACCGATCCACCAGAGGCAGATCCACAGGATTTGAAGTCCCGGGCGGACACCAGCCCACATGCACTTCCGTATTGATTCTAAGTGGCCGCTTCCACACCGTCAACTCCAGGTAAGGTGCAGGAGGCCGCGGAGGTCGTACAATTTTTAACCATCCACCCCAGATAGTTTGGGACCGGTTTTCGAGGTAACCCGTGGCCGACAATTTCATCGTATATTTCGATCCACGGATCTGACGATAGCGTTCAAACAGGTGGGTACCTGCACGAGTAGCCCGGATGCGCTCGCAGGAACCACCAGCCCACCGCATAGCAAAGGCCATCACGCGGGCACAGCTTTACTTTCAGAAAGCCAGAAGGTGGAAGTCATGGGCATGAGTAAGTCGGTTTGAGCAGGAGATGGACGGGAGCAAGCGCCAGGAAGTCCTCAAGGCATTCCAAGGCCTCGATGCACGGCCTAATTTATGTTTTCCCGTTCAACTTCCCGGGGTTGAATCATGCGCGCCGTGCTCAACCGTGCCGGCGATCTCGTGGCGAAGGATTTGGGCAGAGCGTTCCAGGCGCGCTTGAAGATCTGAAAGGCTCTTGCGAATGACCTGACGATGCTCATCGATGCGGTTTCCGGTAATCTCGCCAAGTTGCTTCTCGTAAGTCTCCAGCGAGCCCTTCAGCAAAGATTCAATCCGCGTGGTTGCCTGAACCGTCTCTTCCCTTAATACCATGGCTGACGCATCCACCTTATCGGAGAGTTCCTGCATCACGGAGTCCGCATTGGCCCGAACCTCAGTTGACACCTTAGCGGCCGCATTTCCGGCCTCAGCCTGAATGCGCTCCAACAGATTGTTGTACCAACTGTCAGTGATGTCACGCAGTTGCTTCTCGTACTGGGAGGCTTCATTCTCCCGCGATCCTCGTACAAGCCTTTCGATCTCCTCAACCTGACCATCGGAAATTTGCCTGACCTGGTCCCTCATCGACGCCAGGGCATCCTGCACCATCGCTGAGAGGTGATCCTTCGAATCGGCAACGCTCCTTTCCCGCATGCCGGCAATCTCCAGGTCCAGCTTCTTAAGACTATCGGCCCTTCGTTCAGCTTCCTGCGCCAGGGATTCGTGCACTGATTGGCCAAGACCATTGATCTGCAGCCGGGCCTCCTCCATCTGAAGCTCCAGGAATCCTTTCAGTTCCTCCTTGGAGTGTTCAAGCGTATCAGCCGCCTGCTGGTGCAGGTGCTGGACAGAGGACTCAATCACATTAGCAGCAGTCTGTTCAATATGCCCGGTAAGTTGGGCCGTCGTCCTTTCCTTGATCTCAGACTCCAGCTGCGCAATCCTGCTGCTGAAATTCCCCGCCTTCTCAGCCTCTTCCTGCTGGAATCTTTGCCGCAGGTCCTCTGCCGTTCTTTCCAGCCGCCCACGGAAAGCGGTAAAATCGCTTTCGAGGTCCTCCTGGATCCTGTTCCTGAAGTTCTTCATGGTTTCATCGGCCACGCCTTTCAGCCGGTCAACGGAAAACATGGCAATGGATTCATTATTCTGCTCGCAGATCCGTTTCGCTTTCAGGTCCAGCGTATTAATCTGCTCCTCAAGAGTGCTCAAGGTTCCCTGAAGCCGTCGCTGTGCATGTTCTTCCTGTTCTGTCAGTTGGGCATCAAACCGATGGCGGAAGGATTCTGAAAGCTGGCCCGTCGCCTGTTCAACGTAAGGTTCCAGCAGCTTCTCGATCTGCACTGGGATGGAGGTCCCGGTCCCCTTGCACATCAGCCAGACCCAGCGGGCAAATTCATCCGTCCGCCTCTGCACCAATTCGGTAACACGATCCTGCGTCTGTTGGGTGATGCCGATCTCAAAGTGTCCTGGCTCAAACTGATTCTTGAATTTATCTCGAAGCTCCCTGGCAACCTGCTCTGCCTGCCCGCTGGCCTCGGATTGGAGCGCAGCCAAAGCGATCCGCGTCTGCCTTTCCGCCTGCCGGGCCATTTCGGCAGCTGTCGTAGACGCAAAAGATTCGAGATCGTTTCGGATGCGGTCTTTTAGACTCTTGGAGTCCAGGGACGGCTGAGAAGCGGATCGAGGATCGGTCGCCCCATCCGTCAATTCAACGCCTGACAGGTTTGATATGGCTTCCACTACTTCCTGGAGGGTCTGCTGCAATCGATCAATCTCCGCCTGCCAAGGGCGCTCAACTTCATTTGCTTCAGACATCTGTTTGAATAACATTCCAGTATTGCCTCCATTGCAAATCGCGAAAGGTTCTTCCGCGAGGAATACTTACCGTCCTATTCCTTTGGTTTGCTGGTCAGCGGCGTTCTCATAGCTCGCCGCCGAGTATGGCAAGAAACGACTCGGGCGGCGTCCCCCCTCATAGCTCCCCAGGGCTTAACTCGCCGGCAACAACCGACGGAAAGGCGTCCCCCTCGGGAAAACCAACCCTATGGCCTTTCTGTGTGCCTGCATATTACCGAAGGTTTAAGAATTCTACAATGGGTTATCCTCCCTATTTACTGCGTGAGTATCTACTCCGGCGATAGCTAGGGGACGCCCGATCCTCCGGTCTTTTGGGGCCTCTTTTTGGTATTTCAGGGGGCTAAACCCGCATTCAGGTCGTCGGAAGGAAAATTTGTTCATTTTATGTAGAAAACCCCCAGCGGGGATAAGGTGTCAGACAACCTCCCGTAGCCGGGCACCCCATCGGCATTCCAAAACCGCGGCAATGCAGGGGATCCGTAACAGCATGAAGAGGCACACTGCAAACTGTATTAACAATTTGGGGCATCAGTCCGCCACCGGGTTGCGATGATGTACAATGGAGCGGCGCAATAATCAGATTGGGTTTATTGAATCACGACTACAGAGGCCTTACCGTCATGGACAAGAAGATTATCGGAATTGATGTGGGTGGAACAAAGGTTGCCGGAGGGTTGGTGGACAACAAGGGCCGCCTTGAAAAGACGGTTACGCTTCCGACAAAGGCCGAGGAAGGGTTCGAAATCAGCTTTGGCCAGGTGCTGACGGTCATCAAGCGGCTGATCAACCAGGCGGAGGGCCCCGACCAGGTTAGAGGCATCGGGATCTGCTGCCCCGGTCCACTGAATCCGCGCACCGGCGAAGTGATCAATCCGCCCAACCTGCCAGGCTGGACGAATATCCATTTCACTGAGCGCGTGGAAAAGGAATTCCAGCTCCCCGCCCGTCTTGAAAACGACGCCAACGCCGCGGGGCTGGCGGAGGTGTTGTTCGGAGCCGCAGTTGGTCATAGCGATGTCTTCTACGTCACCGTTTCTACGGGAGTGGGAACCGGCATCATCGTCAACAAGAAGATCTACCACGGCAAGAACGGCATTGCCGCAGAAGGCGGCCACGTCACCATTGACCATCGCAGCCCGTACATTTGCGGATGCGGAACGCCAGGCTGTATTGAAGCGCTTGCGGCCGGACCGGCCATGGTAAGGCGTACCATTGTGAAACTGTTGCAGGAACACACGCTCCACAGCCTCCTCCGCGAACGCACCCAGAACCACCTCAGCCGTATTACTCCCGAAATGATCCAGGAAACGGCTGCGGCCGGCGACGCAGTGGCAAGCTTCATCATCGAGGAGACGGGGTTCTTTCTGGGCGTTTGGCTGGCCGGGATGATCACGCTGCTCGATCCGGACGCCATTGTGATCGGCGGCGGCGTCTCCCGAATTGGCAAGCCTCTTTTTGATAGAATCCGCAAAACGATTCCCCATTACACCATCAACCACCAGGCAAAAGACACGCCTTTGCTGCCCGCCAAATTGCAGAAAGACGTCGGCATCTTCGGCGCGGCCAGCCTCTTTTTGCAGGAAGGCGAAGCGGCTGAAAAGGCCTAGCCCATTCAGCGCAGGACTGCTGATGAACAACAGCTTTCCCGCCGAAATCGGAAGGGTGCTGGTGATCCTGGGAGGCGTGCTTGTAGCGATTGGGCTGTTGTTTTTGCTGGGCTCAAAATTCTCATGGTTTGGACTCGGGCACCTGCCGGGAGACATCCGGTACAAAGGTAAGAACACAAGCATTTACTTCCCGTTGGCCACCTGCGTGCTTCTCAGCGCGGTGGTCACCCTGATTTTGTGGCTGATTTCGCATTTTACGAGGCACTAGTCAGGTCACCGAATTGCCGCGGACAAAAAGATGAACCAGATTCCCTTAAACCTGGTACCTGAACGGAAGCTCTACACCGTCGCAGAGCTGAGCTTTGCCGTCAAAGACCTGCTGGAAACAAGCTTTCCTGATGTCTGGGTGACAGGTGAGGTTTCAAACTTCCGTGCCGCCGCCTCAGGGCACTACTACTTTACACTCAAGGACACCTCCGCCCAGTTGCGGGCCGTATGTTTCCGCAATCAGGCAAGGTATCTCAAGTTCAAACCGCAGGATGGCCTTTCCGTCATCGCGCGGGGCCGGCTGAGCGTCTACGAAGCGCGCGGCGAGTACCAACTCTACGTGGAGTACCTGGAACCGGCTGGCATGGGCGCACTGCAATTTGCCTTTGAGCAGTTGAAGAAGCAACTCGCCTCCGAAGGGCTCTTTGAAGCAGCCCGCAAGAAGCCCCTGCCCGTTCTTCCTCACGCCATCGGTGTGGTCACTTCGCCCAGCGGAGCAGCGGTTCGCGACATTCTGCGAGTGATCAAGCGCCGATTTCCCAACATGAACGTGTTTCTCTACCCGGCCACTGTCCAGGGCAGCAGCGCAGCGGCAGAGATCGTGGAAGGCATCGAATATTTCAACCAACACCCCATTGTCGACGTGATGATCGTGGGTCGCGGCGGCGGCTCGCTGGAGGACCTTTGGCCATTCAATGAAGAAATCCTGGCCCGCGCCATTGCCGCTTCGAAAATACCCATCATCTCCGCCGTTGGCCACGAAACCGACTTCACCATTTCGGACTTCGTGGCCGACCTTCGCGCGCCCACGCCCTCCGCTGCAGCCGAAGTTGTCGTCCATCGTAAAGAAGATTTCCTCGCCGAGGTTCATAACCGGGTCCGTCACATATCGCAGAACATGCGGCTCAGGATTTCCGAGGCACGGGGGGAGTTGACCGAGTTGCGCATGCACCGCGCCTTTCAGCATTTGCCCCTGCGAGTCCAGGAACGCAGCCAGCGAATCGACGAGTCTCTGGCAGAAATGGAACGTTCACTTCGCGGGCGTATTGACACAGCCCGTCAGCGACTGCTGGAGCTCACCGCTCAACTGCTTCGCTTTGAGCCCAGGCGCTTGCTGGAAGTCCGTTGGGTACAGATCCAGCAACGAAAGTCTCAACTCGGCAGGATTGAATCTGAAATGAGCATGCTGGTCGAGGAGCGGCTGCACACGAGCCGCGAGGCCTGGATGCGCACCTCCTCCGGCGTCACGCGGTACGACCTCCATGGAACGCTTCGGCTGAGGCTTGCAGCCGTTCATGAACGCAACATTGAACTTCAGGACAGGATAAGCCGCATCCTCACTGAACGCCGGCACCGCGTGGAGCATTACCAATCGCTGCTCGATGAGCGCAGCCCGCTGACCATTCTGAACCGCGGCTACTCCATCACCCGCGACGCAGACAACAAAATCGTCCGCGACGCCGGCCGGGTCGGAGTGGGCGATGAGATTTCGATTCGTTTGGCTCGAGGCGAGCTCGGGGCAAAGGTGGCAGAAAAGAAGGAGCAAGTGTAGCTCCCCACCCAACAAACGCTGGCCGCACGACCCAAAGCCCTACAACTTATACCCAATCTTCCGCAGGAGTTCCTTGCGGGCTTTGATGTCGGCTTCGGTTTCGATGCCCTTGGTCTTGGCGCCGTCGATCACGCCGAGGATCCCGCGCCCCTGCTCGGTTTCTGCCACGATCACTTCCACAGGGTTAGCCGTTGCGCAAAAAATCCGGCAGACTTCGGGGACGGCCTTCACTGAGTTGAGGATGTTGATGGGGTAGGCCTTTTCCATGAAGATAATGAACGAGTGTCCGCAGGAAAGAGCCAGGGCGTTTTCCTGAGCCAGCCGGATCAGGTTCAAATCGTTACCCGTCCAGCGCACCAGCGCGGGACCGGATGATTCGCAGAAGCCGATGCCAAACTTGATGTCCGGGACAGTCTGCACCATCGCCTCATAGAGGTCCTCGACGGTCTTGATAAAGTGCGACTGCCCGAGGATGAAGTTCATGTCGGCAGGCTTGTCAATTTTGACGGTTTTCAGTTCCATATCAGTCACTCCCTGCTGCGGTTTCGGGCACGCCTGCAATCGCACCCGCTTCCGGCGGCGGGTTCACATCAGCCGCGGCTGGACGCACCGGGAACCTGACCTCAGGATACATCCGATCAACAACAACGAATAGGACCGCCAGCACAACAAAGACAAACACACTGCCTTCCGGCCCTACCGAACCTCCCGTAAGCCAGGCGGGAGCACCGGACTGAAAATAAGAATTCAACAGATGGCCCTGGACCAGAGTACCGCTGTTCGGCACCGAGAAGATAAAGCTTTCCCCATAATCCCAGGCGGCATGCAACCCGATGGCAAACCACAGGCTTCCCGTACGGCGAAGGCTGAAGCAAAACAGTAGTCCCACAAGCCCGGCCGATAGCGCTCCCGTCGGATTCTCACCGAGATTGTGAAGGTGGACCGCCCCGAACAGCCCGGAGAGCACGATCGCCGCGGGCCAGAATCCGATGCCGTCCGAAAGCGTCGCCAGGGTATAGCCACGAAACAGGAATTCTTCTGCAAAGCCCACGGCTAGAAAGGCCAGCGCCCACATTGCGCCATAGTAAAGGATGCCTTTTGCGCCGAGCGCCACACTGCCGAAATAAAAGCCGTTGCCGAGCCGAATCCCCACCATCAGGACTGATAAGGCCATCGCTCCAACGCCCGCGCCCACCCAGAATTCGCGCCCAAAGGCGCCACGAGCCGGCAACCCATACTCACGAAAAGTCCTCTTCTCCAGGTGGAGCATTACCCACGCTGCAAAGAGCGGGCAAAGAAACTCGACACTTTCAGCCACCAGAATCAACGTGGGTTGGAGGCCATGGGCAAGGTTCGGCCTGAAGCCGGCAGCCGCCAGCAGGACCTGGAGGGTAACAAGAGGAATGGCTGCAAGCAGGATGAAAACCAGCAGCCGCCAGCCCGACCGCACGCCGTCGGGGCCTTTGAAGACTTGTTCAAGCATTGGGAACCCCACACGAGGATGAGCAGGAAGATTTTATTCGTTGACGCGCAGGACTGCAAGGAAAGCTTCCTGGGGAATGTCCACTTTCCCCACGCGTTTCATGCGGCGCTTCCCTTCCTTCTGCTTTTCGAGAAGCTTGCGCTTTCGCGTGATGTCACCGCCATAGCACTTGGCCAGAACATTCTTCCGCATAGCGGCAACATTTTCGCGGGCGACAATCTTGGATCCGATGGAAGCCTGGATAGCCACTTCAAACATCTGGCGAGGGATCAGTTTCCGCATCTTTTCGCAGAGGGCGCGCGCCCGCGGCTGGGCAATATCCCGGTGGCAGACGAAGGAGAGCGCGTCCACCAGCTCGCCGGCCACCAGCAAGTCAACCTTCACCAGGTCCGACTCCCAATATCCGGAAAAATGGTAGTCCAGCGAAGCGTAGCCGCGCGAAACGGACTTGAGCCGGTCATAGAAGTCCAGGACCACCTCATTCAAAGGCAGTTCGTAGGTCAGCAACACGCGCTTCTGCGCAACGTACTCAAAACCCTTCTGGATCCCCCGCTTTTCTTCCACCAGGGCCAGAATGCCGCCCAGAAACTCATCCTGGGTCAGGATCAGCGCCGTAATAACAGGCTCTTCAATAATGGCAATTTCGTTGGGCTCGGGAAAGCGCGTTGGATTATCAATTTCCAGGACTTTCCCGTCCTTAGCGGTCACGCGATAGCGAACACCCGGAGCCGTGGTAATCAGGTTCAGCTTGAATTCCCGCTCCAGGCGTTCCTGCACAATCTCCATGTGCAGCAACCCCAGGAAGCCGCACCGGAAACCAAAACCCAGGGCCACAGAGTTTTCCGGCTCATAAAACAGTGACGAATCGTTCAGGCGTAGCTTTTCAAGGGCGTCCCGCAATGACTCATATTCACTGGCCTCAACCGGATATAGACCGGCAAACACCATCGGCTTGATGTCCTCGAACCCCGGAAGAGGTTCGCCGGCGGGTCGATCGTCCTGCGTGATCGTGTCGCCAATCTTGGTATCCGCCACCCGTTTGATGTTGGCGATTACAAACCCCACTTCGCCGGCGTGCAGGCTCCCGACAGGAACCGCCGCCGGGGAAAGGATGCCCAACTGCTCCACCGTAAAGGTCTGGTTGTTGGACCACAGGCGGATCTTCATGCCGGGTACCAGTGTTCCCTGCACCACGCGCGCCAGGACCACCACGCCCCGATAGCTGTCAAACCAGGAATCAAAAATCAGGGCCTGCAAGGGCCCTTCCGGAGAGCCGGTCGGCGGAGGAATCCTGGCGATAATCGCTTCCAGCACTTCTTCAATGCCCGTTCCCTGCTTGGCGCTGATCAGGATCGCCTCGCTCGCATCGATGGCCAGCGCCTGTTCAATCTGGCGGCAGGTTTCCTCAACGTCCGCGCCGGGCAGGTCAATCTTGTTGATCACGGGCACGATTTCCAGATGGTTATTCATCGCAAGCTGCGCGTTGGCCAGCGTCTGGGCCTCAACGCCTTGAGAAGCGTCAATCACCAGCAGGGCCCCCTCACAAGCCGAGAGGCTTCTGGAAACCTCATAGGAAAAGTCAACGTGCCCGGGGGTGTCAATCAGGTTCAACTGGTATTCGTGGCCGTCGCGCGCCTTGTAGAGCAGCCGCACCGAGTGCGCTTTGATAGTAATGCCCCGCTCGCGCTCCAGGTCCATGGAGTCGAGCAACTGTGCTTCCATGTTCCGTTTGGCAACGGTCCCCGTCACCTCCAGCAGGCGGTCGGCAAGCGTAGATTTCCCATGATCAATGTGGGCGACAATTGAAAAATTGCGAATATAAGGGGCTTCGGTCATGTTGTTCTTGGTTTGCCTCTACCGGACAGGAACCTACTCAAGAAACATCTCGCGGGGCGTCTTCGACGGCAGGCTTTTAACCACAACTGTCATTCGTGGACCCTTTGAAAATCTAACAAAATCAAGCGCTTCTGTCAATTTGCCAAAGATTTGTCTCCAGATTTGGCCGCCATCCGCCGACTTCTATTCTGGTATGGCTAACAAGAACAAACTCTTCCAAAAGGCCGAAAAGCTCCTCCAGAAGCAAAAATTTGATGCAGCTCTTGAAATCTATCTCAAGCTTCATGAAGATGAACCCGCCAATGAGGCGGTTCTCCTGAACCTCGTTGACCTTTTTCTCAGGTTTGACCGGGCTGAAGACTCCCTCCGCTGCAGCAATCTGCTGGCGGACCTCTATATCGAGCACAAAGATGTTTCCAAAGCCATTGTAACCTGCCGCAAGATCTTGAAGGCCGCACCAGAGGATATTCGGACGCTGGCAAAACTGGCCTTGCTGCTTAAGCAATCGCGTAAAACGTCTGAAGCTGTCGACGCCTTCCGCGAAGCTGCGGCGGCCTATCGCCGAAACGGGGACGCTATCGAGGCACTTGATTGCCTCCAACATCTGGTTGACCTGGAGCCCTGCAACCTGGAAGCCCTGATCGAATTGGCAGAGGCGGCCCGCGAGACAGGCAAGCCGGAGCTCGCCGCAATGGCCATGCTGAAGGCAGCCGACATGGCCCGCAGGGGTGGAATGGAAGGCCGATGGGCGGAACTGGCCGAGCGAGCTCACCAGGTCGATCCCTCCAACACAGAGGGATGCATAGCCGCAGCTGAAGTCTGCCTTTTCCGCGACCTTCCCCTCGAAGCCATTGCCCTGCTGGAGCCTGTTTCCCAGGCTATGCCCGACAATGCGGCTGCCCTGAAGCTCCTCTGGGGCGCTTATCTGGCTGTGGGTGAATACACAAAGGCAGTGCCCATCTGCCTCAAAATCTACCAGGACCATCCTGAAGCCATTGGCCTTGCGGAAAAACTTATCCGGGGCCTGCTGGGTACTGGTGAGACGGCGCGGGCACTCGGTCTTCTGGAAGGAATCAAGGAACAGATGTATTGGCAGCAGGGGAAAAAACACGAATTCCTGGCGCTGGCGGAACAGATTTATCATGCCGACGAAAATAACCTTCACGTCCTGGAATTGCTTCCCCCGCTTTACAACGAACTCAACCGCGACGGCGACCTAAGGTTGACTTTGGCAAGGCTGTTTAACCTCTACCTCGCAGGCGTGCAGTACAACAAGGCGGCTGAAACATTGGAAAGCCTGCTGGACTTAGACCCCTATGGAGCCGCACACGCCGACAGGCTGTTGAACCTGGAGGGGCATATCGACGCCATCTGGTACAAAAACATTGCAGGCAGGATTTCCCTTCCAGGAGTTGGACGCGGTCTTGTTCCGGGCCTCCTTTCGGAAACCGAGGAAGAGCCGGCGCCTGGAACGCCGGCAGCGATTGAGGCCCTGATCATCGAAGCTGAGATGTACCACCGGTACCATCTCAGCGCAAAATTGGAGGAGGTCCTCAAGCAGATCGACAGGGTCTATCCCCGAGCCCATGAAGACAGTGAGTCTTTAAGGGAGCTGTTCGAAGCAGCAGATTTCGAACCCACCCCGGCCCCGCAACCGCCCTCCGATGAAACCGCAGGGCCCGAAGGCGAGGCGGCCCAGAGGCCAATGGATGACTTAGGAAAAATGTCCTCCATCACCACCGTCATCCACCGCCAGGGATCTCCCGAACGCGTCCTCAGTACGGCGGCAGAGCAGTTGGGACGACTTGTAGGATCGAGCCGTTGCTGGATCGCCGCCGGGCCGCCCGAATCTACCGCTCTCACCGCTGAATACCTTGCTCCAGGCCTGGCGCCTTCGGACCCCGATGCAGCCCTCACGGTCTGCGCGTTTCTGTTGCAACTGCCTGCCCTTGGTCCGGAAGGCTGGCTGGTCGACGATGTTTCGGCCTGCCCGGAACTCAAGCCCATCGCACAACAACTGTTCCAGATGGGCATATCTTCCCTTCTGGCGGCCCCTTTAATGGAAAAGGAACAGAAGGCTGGATTGCTGCTGGTAGAACAGTGCCAGGTCCCCCGCCATTGGAAGGAAATTGAAAGGATTCTCGCCAGAACGGTGGCTTCACAGGTGGCCATCGCCTTGAACAGCACCCGGCTCCGCCGCTTAGTCCGCTCGCTGGCTGGAACGGATGTTGCAACGGGCATCCTGCCCCGCAGCGCCTACCTCGACTGCCTGCTGGCAGAAGCCCTGCACGCGGAGGAGCAGTCACGGTCGCTCTCCGTCTGCCTGATGGAGCCGGCGGATGCCGCCACCCTCTCCAGAAAACTGGGCGACGCGGATATGCGATCCTACATCCAGCAGGTGGGTAACACAGTTTCATCCCATGTGCGCCAGAATGACATCACAATCCGTTTCGGGCCCTACACCCTGGCCCTGTGCCTTCCGGACACGCCACTCATCCATTCCCGGGTCGTCATCGAAAAGCTGCAATCAGAGCTCAGCCAGATAGGACGGGACACTGTTGGGTCACCCTGTTTCCACGCCGCCGTAGGAAACCTCTTCCTCGGACCCGGGTTCGACGCGGTCGATGCCGTCACCGAGTTGATCAACCGGCTTGAAACTTCCATGGAGACGCTGCGGAAACAGCCGGAAGCTGCCATTCTGCTTTCCAGGTTCGAGGGCTAAAACCGCTTCCTCCGCCACGGCCCGCCAGTCGAAGCAAATCCTGGCGCCAGCCGAACCCCAACCCCGCTTCCTGCTATCATAGGAGTGCACCCAATCAACGAACCCTGCGGGACTCCTTGCGCGGCGTCCCACAATTTTGCAGAGTGTCGTGGAAGTTCTTAAGTTCATCGGGAGAATAGCAGGATGAGTTACGAAATGTTGCTTTACGAAATTCGTGCACGTATCGCCTACGTCACGATCAACCGGCCGCAGAAACTGAACGCGCTCAACCACCAGGCCATTCAGGAACTTACCGATTGCTTTGAGCACATTGGCAGAGAGTGCGAAGCGGGTGCCGTGATCCTCACCGGGGCAGGCGAAAAAGCCTTTGCCGCCGGAGCCGACATCAATGAACTCGCCGCACTCACGCCGACCGAGGCCCGCGAGACAGCGCTGCAGGGACAGGCGCTCATGAACAGGATTGAACACCTGGGAAAGCCCGTCGTCGCCGCCGTCAACGGCTTCGCGCTGGGGGGCGGCTGCGAACTGGCCATGGCCTGTACGCTCCGCATCGCCTCAGACAACGCGCGCTTTGGCCAGCCGGAAGTCAAGCTCGGCATCATTCCCGGCTACGCTGGAACCCAACGCCTGCCGCGACTGGTGGGTAAGGGCCGGGCGCTTGAAATCATTCTCTCGGGCGAGCCGGTCAGTGCCGAGGAAGCCTGGCGAATCGGGCTGGTCAATCAGGTGGTCAGCCTTCCTGAACTGATCCCGGCCGCCGAGAGAGCCATCCAGAAAATTCTGGCCAACGGCCCCGTTGCAGTTCGGTATGCTCTGGAGGCTGTCCATCGCGGCGTGGAAATGACGGAAGCAGACGGCGAGCAGCTTGAAGCCAGCCTGTTCGGCCTCTGCTGCGCAACAGCCGATATGAAGGAAGGAACGCGGGCATTTCTTGAAAAACGCCCGGCGCAATTTAGGGGCGAGTAGATATACTGGTGGCGTCAAGCCGGAAACACGTGAAGGGTCTGTCGATGGGTTCTCGAACAAAATCTCGTGAGTTAGCGCTGCAAATGCTTTTCCAATGGGAAGTGGGCCAGCATACTGCAGCGAACGTCCTTCAGACATTCATGCGCGGGCGCAATCTTTCCCCCGATGTAGACACTTTTGCCCGCAGCCTTTTTGAAGGGACCGTCGCCGAAGTGGAAACACTCGACCGCACCATTGCCGAACACGCAAAGAACTGGCGCACCGAACGCATGCCCGCGATTGACCGCAACATCCTGCGGATGGGGCTCCATGAAATGCTTCATCATCCGGAAACCCCCGGCACCGTAGTCATCAATGAGGCACTTGAGTTGGCGCGGCGCTTCGCCAGCGAAGACTCCGTCGAATTCGTGAACGGCGTTCTGGATGGCATCTGGAAGTCCCTGCCCCAGGCCCAACCCAAAACCTGAAAAACCGCCTTGTCCACAGGATATTTTAGAATGCTCGCCAATATGCCACCGGGAACGCTCGCCTGAAAAGAAGTCCATCTGAAAGCGCGCTACACCGCGGCGCTTCGCGCGTATGCAATGCGCTTTTCAATGGAGGGGTGGGAGTGGAAGATAAATTCGATCCAGGCCGAAGGACGGCGCTCGGCGAGATTGATCTCGGCAAGTTTTTCCATGCTGGTGATAAAGGCTGCTTTGCTCGGAATAGTCTTCAGGGCGTAGTCGTCCGCCTGCCGTTCCAGCCAGCGCGAGTGGCTGTTCACGCATGGCAGCAGGACCAGGGAGAGCCCCATGCTGACCAGGATCAGCAGCGGCAGATTTGCGAAATCCGCCACTCCCCTGAACCCGAGCGCACCTCCCCACCTCAGCAGGCAGGCATTGGCAAGGTAAAATCCCAGGTATGTTGTCAGTGTCTGGACAACAATCATGCGTAAAACGTGGTGGCGAACGTGGTGTCCGAATTCGTGGGCCAGGACGGCTTCAACCTCATCGGCGCTGAACTGTTCCAGCAGCGTGTCGGAGAGAATAATGCGCCGCGTGTTGCCCAGGCCCACCAGCGCCGCGTTGGCCTTCTTGCTCTTTTCGCTCAGCTTCCACTCAAACACGCCACGCACCCGGGTGCCCGCCCGGCGTGAAAGCTCCATCAGGCGTTCGGCCAGGTTCTCATCATCCACCGGCTTGAACTTGAAGAAAATGGGAAACAGCACCACGGGAGCCAGGTTGGCCAGCAGAACGAAGAATGCGATAAACGCCGTGGCGGAGATCATCCACCACGCACCCGGCCAGTTCCGGATGGTCCAGTAAATGAACTCCACGCCCAGGAGGGCCAGCGTTCCACCCACGGCCAACCCTTTCAGCTGGTCCTTCACCCAGCTCCAGAAGCGTCTGGTTTGACAGCCCGTACCGGTGTTCCAGCCGGTAGCCTTTTAAATAATTGAGGGGAAGGCCCGGGACCTGGAGAATCACTCCAACCAGGATGAAGTAGACCAAAAGCGCGAGCGCGGGATGCGACGTCATATTTTCCGCGAAAGTCCGCAGGGCTGTTGTCCATCCGGCAAAAATCAATACACCCAGCAGGGCGAGATCGAGGGCAAACCCCACAACCCCCAGGATTCGGCCGGCACGATGGTAAGCTTTGGCGCGCTGCACGTCATTCATGGCAAAAAACGTTGAGCCCCCAAAAAGCTATTGCGACTGCTGCCGCGCAAAGTCAGCGATGGCGTCCAGAAGGGCGGTCACCTCTTCCCGCGAAGGCGCTTCGGCGTAAAGCCGCAGGACGTTTTCCGTTCCTGAGGTCCGCACCAGAACCCACATGGAATCCCCCAGAATCATTTTCACGCCGTCGCGGCCATCCAGGGAAAGCACCTTGAAATTGGCAACAGATTTCAATGTCCCTTCGCGGACCAGTTCCACCACTCGGTGCGCGTCCGCCTTATCGATTTCCAGGTCCACCCGGCGGTAATAGTGCGGGCCGAATTCTTCTTCAAGTTCATGGACCAGTTCACCCAGATCTTTTCCCCTCTGTGCGATGATGTCAGCCAGGTAGAGCGAATTTAACACGCCGTCGCGCTCTGGCAGATGCCCGCCCACCGCAATTCCGCCGCTTTCCTCGCCTCCGATCAAAATATCGCGCGACAGCATCAGCTCGCAGATGTACTTGAAACCTATAGGGGTGATGTGGACCGGCAGACCGTACTTCGCGGCGATCTTGTCAATCATCTGAGTGGTAGAAACCGTCTTCACCACCTCGCCCCTCTCTCCGCGCTCCGCCACCAGGTGTCTCAGCAAAATTGAGAAAATTTTGTGCGAATCCACCGTGTTGCCCTGGGCGTCAACGGCCCCTATGCGGTCGGCATCTCCATCAGTAGCGAAACCGGCGTCGGACTTGCTTTTCACGACGGCCTTGCTCAGTTCCGCCAGGTGCGGATCGATTGGCTCCGGGTTGATGCCCGGAAACAGCGGATTGTGCTCGCCGTGAATCTCGGAAAATGAAATGCCGGCATCTTCAAACACCCGCGCCAGGCATCCGCGCGCCGCGCCAAACATGGGATCGATCACAAACTTTCTGCCGCTCTCTCGAATACGGTCGAGCGAAACCAGTGTCTGGATACGATCGAGATAGGGGCTGACCAGATCGGCCATTTCAATCCCCGCGGCAACTGCTTTTGAAGTGCGATCTTTTACCGGATCTTGCGCGGGAACGTACGCTCTCAACCCGTTTCATGATGTCCGGAGAAGCCGAGCCGCCATAAGGGGCCTTGAGCTTGATGCCATTCCAGACATACGGATTGTGGCTGGCCGTCACCATCAGGGCGCCGGCGGTTTTCCGAGCCACCACGGCATAACTGACGGCGGGCGTGGGCGTGGCGCGGTCAGCCAGCAGCACCGGGATGCCTTCCGCGGCAACCTGACGCGCGGCTTCGCGGGCGGCTTCCGGGGAAAGGAAGCGCGTGTCATATCCCACCACCAGTCCGCGCTCGGGTTGGCCTTCCTTACAAACATAGCGGGCGATGGCCGCCGCCACCCGGCGCACGTTCTCAAAAACAAACGTATCGCCGATAATTCCGCGCCATCCGTCAGTCCCGAATTTGATCTGCTCAGTCGATTCCGTCAGAACAGTCTCCACCCTACAGTAGATTCTTTTTGCCCCGCCGTTCGAGCTCCTGCACGGCCTTGCCCACTTTCTGCGATTGATCACGCGCGCAGACCAGCAGCGCGTCACCCGTATCAACAATCACCATGTTCTCGACGCCGATGGTCACAAAGTATTTCCGCCCGCCCACCAGCATATTGCCTTTGGAATCTAGGCAAAGCGAATCTTCAGGCCGCACATTGCCGTCTGCGTCCTTGGCGCTCAGGTCATAAGCCACTGCCCAGCTTCCTACGTCGCTCCAGCCGATGTCAGCCGCCACCGCAAACACATTTTCGATCTTTTCCATCAGGGCGTAATCGATGGAAATCTTTTCAAGCCGCGGGAACAGGCGCTTCAGCGCGCGCGGGTTGTCAATTCCTCCTGCCTCAGCAATCCGCTCCAGACCGGCCGCCATCGCCGGCTGATATTTTTGGAGATTGGCACGCAGCGTTGAAGCGCGCCACACGAACATCCCGGCGTTCCACAGATAGCGCCTGGAGGCCACGTACCGGCGGGCGGCGGCAAGCCCGGGCTTCTCGGTAAAATTCTCCACGCGGAACATCTTTTCGCTTCCCGCGTTTTTTTCGGTCCCGCCCAGCCGGATGTAACCATAACCGGTTTCCGGACGCGCCGGCTGAATGCCCAGAACCACCGAACGGCCTTCCTCGGCCGCCCAGCGGCAGCCGGCCTTCAGCGCGTTGCGAAAGGCGCCCGGCTTGCGAATTACGTGGTCAGCCGGCAGGATGGCCATGAGGCCTTCCGGGTCGCGGCGCAGAATCTCATTGGCCGCCAGCCCGATGGTGGGCGCGGTGTTGCGCTGCGCGGGTTCCGCAACAATCTGGCGTTCGGGGATGTTCGGCAGCAGACGGACCATCTCCCTTCGCACCATGCTGTTAGTAAAAATATAAATCCGTTCCGGCGGCACCATTCCCTTGACGCGCTCCACCGCCTGCTCTAGAAGCGTAGTGCCTCCAAACAGATCCAGCAGTTGCTTGGGCGTTTTGCGCCGGCTCAGCGGCCAGAAGCGCGTTCCGCTGCCACCGGCCATAATCACCACATAAACATGGTCGTAGAGGGAAGCTCGTGATTTCAGCACTTTGCTCATCAGACTCTACTCAAATAGTATTTTTCTGATCTGCCCGGCCTTGAACCCGCGCCGGGAAAGCGGCCGCTTGAAATCCTTCTCAAGGTCGGGCACATAAAACTTCAGGGCCCGCGTCTTTTCCACCGGCGCCACACGGTACGGCCCTGCTCCCGGCGGGACCACCCAGGTATCACCAGCCCTGTAACCCATCCATCCTGCGCCGGTTTCCACCCGCCCTGCGCCCGCGACGATGGAAAGCATCTCCGCATGTTCCACCGACGCTTTGAAATGCCCGGTCTTCCTCAGCCTCAATTCCTCCACGGCAAAGTGCGGGCAGGCAAGAATGTATCGCCGGGACCCGAACGGTTCAAGAACCACACAGCGCGGCAGGTTTCGGAGCGGCGGCGCTTCGGGCGTGATCACCCCAAAACCTTTCTCCAGATGAAGCGGACGCGGCTTCCCGTCAAGACCCACCCTGCCAAAGTCGTCCAGCCGGTAGGTCATGTCCGAGTGTTCCTCGGCTTCAAAAATCACCAGCCCGGGGCCCAGCGCATGGACGGTCCCGGGCGGCACGAAAATCGCTTCGCCCACCCTGGGGTGGAAGCGGTAAAGAAGGTCCTTGCTTTTGCCCCGCTCACACGCCTCCCTCAGCTCTTCCAGCGTCGTCCCGGGCTTCATCCCCAGCAGGATTTCCGCCTCCGGCTCCGCGTGAATGATGTACCACATCTCGCACTTACCCAGATTGCCCGGGTCATGCTTGCGCGCGTAGCGGTCGTCCGGATGCACCTGGAGCGAAAGCCAGTCGCTGGTGAAAATGTATTTGGAGAGGATGGGAAATCGGCGGTCTTTCCAGTTCGCGCCGTTCAGCCGGCTTCGGTATTTAGCCGAAGCCTCGCCCAAGGCCAGTCCGGAGGCGGGACCATTCAAGATCTGTGAACTCTCGTCCGTAATCCACACTTCGCCGATCAGGTTCTCCTCACCCGGCAGGGCAGAAGCCCCACGGTCATCCGCAATCTTCTCAGGCGCCGGCCACTCAAACAGGGGAGTCAGCTCATCCACCCCCCAGATTTTCGGTTTGAAGATGGGTGAGAGCTTGAGCGGCGTGTCGAGTTTGGGCATAGGTCGCATCGCAGGGCGCTGAACAGGTTCCTGCTCACGTGGTGAGGCGGCCCCGGACGGCAGCCCGGCGTCTTCAATTGAAAAGCCAGACCGCCCGGGGGCGGGTGCTGCAAAACCCAGCTTCAATTCCCCGGCAGGTTGTTACATTTCACCGAGGAATTTCTTCATTCGCTGCAGCCCCTCTTCGATGTTTTCCATCGAAGTCGCGTAGGAAAGCCGGACATGCTCGTCGGTGCCGAAGCCGGGTCCCGGTACCACCGCCACGTGGGCTTCTTCCAGCAGTCGGTCCACCAGCACCTTGCAGTCCGCTACCCCATCCTTCTTCAGGTAGGCGCCCACGTTCGGGTAAACGTAAAACGCGCCTGCCGGCATGGCGCAGGTAATGCCGGGAATGGCCCGCAGGCCGGCGACAATCTTGTCGCGGCGCCGCTGATACTCCGCCAGCATTATCTGGACGGAATCCTGCGGCCCGCGCAACGCTTCAACCGCCGCCTTCTGCGAAATCGACGTGGCGTTCGAAGTCGAATGGCTCTGCAGGTTCAGCATGTTGCTCAGCAGGCTCTTCGCACCCAGCGCAAAGCCGACCCGCCAGCCCGTCATGGCATAAGTCTTGGAGAGCGATCCTGTGATGATCAGGTGGTCGCGGTCACCCGAATGCCCCAGAGAAAAGGGCTTTCGGCCATCATAGAGGAACTGGCAATAACACTCGTCCGTCATCAGCAGAACGTTGCGGCTTTTCGCCAGCGCCAGCAACTTTTCCATTTCCGCGTCCGGAATCACGGCGCCGGTGGGATTATTCGGTGAATTCACGATGATCAACCTGGTTTTCGGCGTGATCAGTCTCTCCACGTCCGCGGCGCGAACCTGGAAGTTGTCCGCTTCACGCGTTTCGAGCATAACCGGCTTTCCGCCGGCGTAGTTGACAATGTCCAGATACGATACCCAGAAAGGCACCGGGAGAATCACTTCGTCGCCGTGGTTGATGAGGGCGGCGACGGCCTCAAAGATGGCCTGCTTTCCGCCCACGGTTACCAGGCATTCTTCAATCTTGTAGTTGGAGCCAAAGTCCGTGGCGTGGCGCTCGACAATGGCTTCCTTCAGTTCCTTGATGCCGCTGGTCGGCGTATATTTTGTGAAGTTCTGGTGGATCGCCTCAATGGCGGCGTTCTTGATGTTGTCAGGGGTCGGAAAGTCAGGCTCGCCCGCCCCGAAGTCCACTAAACTCACGCCACTCGCCCGGAGCTGGGCTGCCTTCTGGACAACGGCCAGAGTGGATGAGACCGAAATGCGTGAAATACGTTCTGAAAGTTGCATGGCATCAAACCTCGTCTATCGTAGAAACGATCTTTTTCCTTAAACGTCTTTCCACCAGGAGCGGCACCAGGCCCTTGACGGACCCTCCGCGCCCGGAAATTTCCTTCACCAGCCTCGAGCTAATGTACGCATAAGATTCCGCCGGCATCAGGAAGAGCGTCTCCAGTTTCGGCTGGAGTTTGCGATTCATCAGGGCCATCTGGATTTCGTATTCGTAGTCGGAAAACGCCCGGATTCCGCGCACAATCGCCCGGGCCTTCTTCCGCACGGCGTAATCCACCAGCAGTCCGCTGAAGGTGTCCACGGAAACATTCTTCATTTCGCGCGTCACTTCCTGCAGCATCTCAACGCGCTCCTCGACGCTGAAAAGCGGCTGCTTTTCCGCATTCGTCAGCAGGGCAACGATCAGGCGGTCAAAAATCCGGCTGCTTCGCTGGATCAGATCAAAATGACCGTTGGTGATCGGATCGAAGGACCCTGGGTAAATCGCGAGAATATCTGACATATATCGACGCGACAGGCGCACCCGTCTGCTAAATGAGCATTCTAGCGGGTGCGTTCAAACCTTGTAAACCAGATTCTATCAAAGATAAGGATTTCAATTGCTCGGCCGGCGGCATTCCAGCCGTCTTCTTCATCGTATCGGGGCAGGCTCGCGATAGACGTTCCCGAAAGACTATGTCGACCGCTGGTACACGCGCACGTAGTCCACTTCAAACCGGGAGGGAAACCGTGTGTGTTCCGGATTGCCGCCGGAGTGACCGCCGATGGCCTGGTTCAGAATCATGTAGACGGGCTGGTGAAACGGATTGAAGCCGTTGTGCAGTGCGTCGTGTGTACGGCTGAGGTCCACGGAGGTCAGGAGCGCGCCATCAAGGTAAAGATGGATGAATTCCGGCGTCCAGTGCATGGCCCAGAGGTGGAACTTCCGGGACCAGTCCGCATCGTGAAAATCTTTGATCGGCTTGGACGTGCTGACCCATTTGGCGGATCCGTCAGCCTTTTCCCAGGCCACGTTGGCTTTCACGTCTCCGCGGTAATACTCCATGATGTCGATTTCGCCGTTGGCGGGCCAGGGCTTGGAAACTCCCAGTGTCCACCAGGCGGGCCAGATGCCCGGGCGCGTATCAATGCGGCCGCGCATGACAAAATAACCATATTTCCAGCTGTGGAGGCCGCGAGTGGTCAGGCTTGACGAAGTGTACTGCGCGGCGCGGCGGCTCGTGCGCCAGCTGCTGCTGCCTTTGCGGTAATTGGGATTCAGTTTCTTTTCCCGCCGCGATTCGATGATCAATTTCCCCTCGGAACACGACGCGTTCTCCGGCTGGTACCACTGGAATTCCCCGTTGCGCACAAAGCCGTGTTCGTAAGTCCAGTTCTTTGGATTGGGCCGGCCATCGACATTAAATTCATCCTGCCAGACCAGGCGGTAACCTTTGGGCAGGCCACCGGGAGTTTCAGCAGATTGGGCAAGCAGGTCCGTAGTGCCGGCGGCCCCAGCGGCAGCCAGCATCGCTTTCAGCACGCTACGTCGAGTCATCATAGCAAAGCCTCCCTGGGCGCCTATTATAGCCTGCAATCCGGGCCCACGGTGATCGATACCCGGCTTGTTTTTTGTTGTGGCGCTGGCAGCTCATTCAGCGGTTCCCTAAGTGCGGTTTTCTGGATGAATCATACTGGAGTGGCGGGCAAACACCAGCCGGCCTTTTTTGGCACGGGCTTCAGTGGTATATTCTCCCTGCCTGCTCAGGGGGGTGCGCTTTCGTTCGACGCATCGGGAAACAATGCTGGCATTCACTCCCTGCCAGCAGGGATCTGCCATCGCAAACACCGAAAGGAATCCTCGTGTTTCGACTGCCAAGCCTGGCTCTTTTGATCGGTTTCCTGGCTGGCTCGGGAATGGCATCAGCCCAGAGGCCGCCGGCGAAAAGACCAACACCACCAACGCGAAATCCCCACACGCCCGGCTACGTCACGGCCAAAGAACTGCCCGACGGAAAGTCGCCCTTGCCGGCTGCGGACGGAAACTTTATCATCGGGCCCACCCACAATCCCGCACCGGAGTTGACGGAACACCAGGGCGTGCCGCACGGAGCGGTGTATGAGTTCACCATGCATTCGGCGGACAGCAGGTTTTATCCCGGCATCGCGCGCGACCCGAATACGTTTGGCACGCCGGACCCGCACAATCCCGCCAAATTGATCGTCACCACCAGCCACCCCGCCCCTTACACTCGCCGCGTGACGGTCTATGTCCCCAAACAATATGAGACCGGCACTGTCGCGCCCTTCATTGTCGGCGCGGACGGACCCGACCCGATGCTGTTCACAGCCCTGGATAACCTGATCGCTGAACAGAAGGTTCCCGCGATGATTGCCATTTCCATCGGCAATGGCGGGGGCGACGCCCAGGGCAGCGAACGCGGTCTGGAATACGACACCATGTCAGGCCGGTACGCGGAATTTGTGGAGAAGGAAGTGCTGCCGCTGGTGGAGGCAAAGTGCCATGTCAAACTCACCCATGATCCGGATGGACGCGCCACGATGGGCGGAAGTTCCGGCGGCGCCTGCGCCCTGATCATGGCCTGGTACCACCCGGAACTCTATCACCGCGTTCTCGCTTATTCGGGCACGTTCGTCAATCAGCAGTGGCCTTACAACCCGAAGACGCCGCATGGCGCGTGGGAATTTCATGAACACCTGATCCCCCGCAGTCCGCGCAAGCCGATCCGAATCTGGATGGAAGTGGGCGACAGGGATCTTTTCAATCCAAACGTCATGCGCGACGGCATGCACGACTGGGTCGTTGCCAATGAAGAGATGGCCAAGGTACTTGCTGCAAAGGGGATATCACTATCAGTTTATTTTTGCGCGCAATGCCGGGCACGTTGACCACGCGGTAAAAAGGCAGACCCTGGCCGAAGCTCTCGAATATGTCTGGCAGGGCTATCCCATCCACGGCGCAAAGAAGTGATGCAAGTGTGGCGGACACCGGATTACGGCTGCGCCAGCCTGGAATAAGACTCTTGCCCCGGGGGTTATCCAACTTTATACTTTCGAATCTCTTCAGCGCTGACCTCAGTGCTCATGCCGGGTTCTTCGGGCGCCGGAACTTCGCCGTCAATAATTTTCCGCGGGCCGCCGGATTCCATATAGATCGCATTCGGCATGGCCAGAAGCATGTTCAGGTTGGTGGAGCCCCCGCCGTGGCTGGCCACCTCCACCTTGTAGCCAGCGGCGATGGCGGCAATCTCCATCCACTCGCACACGCCACCGGCGCGGCGGTCATCCGGCTGCACAATATCAGCGCCCCGCCTCGCGATCAGATCGGCGAAAGCGTACTTCGTGTTGAGGTTCTCGCCGGTGGCGATCCGCATATTCAGCGCCTGGGCCACCAGGGCAAAGCCTTCCATGTCTTCCGGCGGCAGCGGCTCTTCCAGCCAGAAGCAGCCCATCGCCTGGTACACCTTGCCTCGCAACAAGGCTTCCGAGCGGTCGAACACCTGGTTGGCGTCCACCATCAAGCGCCTTCCCTTCCCCATCGTCTCCTGCGCCAGCCGAATGCGCCGTTCGTCGTCAGCCAGCGAATGCTTCCCGACTTTTATCTTGACCGCCTTGTAGCCCTGGTCCATGGCGTCGGAAATCTGGCGTTTGAACTTTGACAGGTCACCGTCGTTGTCGTAATACCAGCCGCACATGGAATAGACGGGCATGCGATCGCGGTAAGCGCCCAGCATCTTGTAGACCGGGAGTCCGGCGTTCTTGCCGAGGATATCCCACAACGCAATGTCGGTGGCGGCCAGGGCAAACTGCGCCACGCCGGTCACGCCCTGGTAGTTCATGGCTTCCCACAGCTCAGCGCGGATGCGGCGCGGAAACGCCGGGTCTTTTCCCATAATCACGGGCTTCACTTCGTTTTCCAGAATCGACTGGACAACTCGAGCGCCTTCACCCCGGTTGCCGAACCAGCTGTTGGCCCATCCTGTGATACCGGCGTTCGTATGAATGCGAAGGACCACAGCGCCTTTGTCCACGTTCAGGGTCTGAAGCGCATCGTAATAAGGCTCCCCGGGAGGCGGTTTCAGCAGGTCCGTCTCAACTCCCGTGATTTTCAGATCCTTCTTCTGTTCAGCCGCCGCCGACAACGCAGCCCCAAAAGCAGGCAGCGCGACCGCGGACCGAAGTACGTCCCTTCTGTTCATATCGCCTCCTCGTCTAACGGCAGGAATTCTTCGGGAAATTTCAGGCCGTACCATTCCACTCCGAATCGTCCCCGGCGTCAAGCCATTCAAGCCGCAAAGTCAATCGCAATCACCTCGTGCAGTCCAACCGATGGGACCTCCAGCTCAATGGCGTCATTTCCCTGCCGGAACGGGACCGCCGTTTTCGCAACCAGCAGGTGGACCTTCGCAATGCGCCGGCCCTCGGGAATTCGGATGCGCACCTTCTGGCGTGGAATGGGGATAATCTCCCGCACCGGGCCTTTCATCATCATGGGATTGGTCAGGTTCACCAGATGCACCGTCATCGAGTTCTTCTGCGTCCAGACGGAAAGGTCTATCACGCCCGACCCTTCCACTGAAACCGGGGCGGGCTCGTTCGTGGCCCAGAGCACGGCGTTTTGCAGCAGCTTCCCATGGTCCACGTTCAGCACTTCCCAGAAGGTGCGGCCCAGGTCCCAGGGAAAATACACCACGCGGCCACGCCCGAATTCGCGGATGAAGACACCGGCTTCCTTCGTCTTCTCCTGCCGCGGGAAGACTTCTTCCATGGGAAGATCGGGGTACGTCGGAACAACCACCAGCGGAGAATACGAACCCGCCATCGCCGGCTTCACGATCACCCGGTTCACACCGTTGATGATTCGCGTCGCGTCTTCGAGGCCCTCAAGCAGCGGATGGAAACGCCCGGTGGCGGGGTCCTTCTCAAGCGTCAGATACGAGTTCTGCATCGGCCCTTGCGTGCGCCCCGCAAAAGACGTGCCGAACAGCGACGCGAGGCCGAAGTCCTCCCTGCGCACGCCCCATTCGTCATAGAGCGATGTTTCCCACGTGGCCACGAGGTTCCCGCCCCCGTTCACATACTGCCGAATCTGTTCGCACTGCTTCTCCGACAGCGCGGCAATGTTCGGAAGGACCAGCGTTCGGAAAGGCGCCAGGTGCCCGGAATCGAGCAGTTCATCATGGACCATCTCAAAGGGAATCCTTGCCTCAACCATCGCCTGGTAAAAACCCAGCGAGGGGTTCTCCACTTTGGCGCGCGCCTGCTCGCCGCCGTAAAACGCTGCGGTCTGCTGCGAGTACACCATGGCAACCCGGGCCAGCGAAGCCTCGTTCCGCAGATATCGCTCGTTCTCGTAGTGCCACTTGTAAAGTTCTTCCACAACCGGAAGCCACCGGCGGTCAAAAGGCTTGGCATTGAATTTTGTAAACCACGGACGGAAATCGTGCGCGATGCCGTCCGCCACCCACATCCGAATTTCGTTGCCGTTCTGAACCGAATCCTTCCAACGGTACTTATCTTCCAGCCCCACGCTGAAGATTCCCGCAATCGGTTTTCGTCCCAGCGCGGCGCGGTATTCCTTGGCATTCTTGCCGTTGATCCAGGGCGGCATCAGTCCGCTGCGCCCTTGCCGGTCGGCGAACAGAATCGGAGACCTTTCGCCGATGGTTTTCATGTCAAGACTGCTCAGGGCCCCGCCGCCCGCATTGGGGATAAAGCTCGAGTTCGGATTGATGCTTTGAATTGCAGCATCCCACACCCGCCACAATTCGAAAAGCCGCTTCTGGCGCCACACGATGTATTCCCGCCGGGCAGGATTTTGCGGGTCGTTGGTGCGCGGCAGGTCCATTCCGCTGAACGCCCGAAAGTTTTCCCGGCAATGGATGCAGTAGCACATGCCGGAGCCTGCCCAGCGGTTGGTGAAGATTCCATCGACGCGATAGAGCGTCATGATCTCCTGGTGCACAGAGGTCATGAATTCAAAGTTGTAAGGTCCCAGGGCGCAGGTCACCCAGAAGTCCCGGTCGGACCAGTGGCGCACCTTCTCACCCTTCGCGTTCACCATGATCCAGTCCGGGTGGGCGTCGCAGGCATCCTGATGGCAGGCGTGGGCGTCGGTTCGCGCAATCACGTTCATTCCCAGATCGCGGCAGCCCTTGAGCAGGTCGCCAAAGGTATCCCGATCGCCCAGCCACCGGCTTCGATAGTGGAGCGGAATTTTGGTGGGATAGAACGCCACGCAGCCTCCGGCGCTGAGGCATGCTGCGTCGGCATGAATGCGGCGGAAATAGTCAAGCCAGAATTCGCGGTCGTAGTTCCCCGGATCGTTTTCTACAAAAGCGAGCTGCGCCCAGCGCATGGGCCGATCGTACCAGCCTGCCGTTTCTGCGGGCGGAACTCCCGCTGCAGAATCACTGGTACCGCTACCGGAAATTAGCAGGCCGCCTGCAATTGCCTGCATAAAGTCACGCCTGTCGATCGTCATCGTGTCCCCCATCTCACCTGGAATGGACGAACGAATCACTCTCTGGCCCTAACAAAGTAACACAGACCTGCGAGGTCGGCGGCTTGATGAAGGGGACTGCCCTTAAAGGTTTAGATGTCAGCAGGGAGACGTATCCTTCAGCGTCGAAGGGTTAGCAAGCATTCCCGCTACCTAGCGGGCCAGCGGGCTCTCCCAGACGCGAAAAAGCAGCTCCTTGAGCTGGGTGAAAGTTTGGGAGCCGAGTTCGGCACGCCATTCATCCTCGATGTCGCGGAGAATATCGTGGATTTTTGCGTAGGCGGCGTGCCCGCGTTTCGTAAAGCGGATGATTCGCGCGCGGCCTTCATCGGGGTCGTCGGAACGGACGACATAGCCGTAATCTTCAAGGCTGCCAAGGAGTTGGTTCATGGCCTGCTTGCTGATGCCGGCGCGATCGGCCAGAACGCCCGGCCGGACCCCATCCGGCCCCGGAAACTGCAGCACCGCCATATGCGGCAAACGCAGTTCGTGGAATCCGGCCGCGTTAAGCTCGCTGATGAGACGGCGATGGATAGCCTGGGCCGGAACGCGCAATAATGCCCCTATGAGCATCTCTGAAGTTTTGACCTTTGAGTTTGACATTCTTTTCTTGACATCCTTAGTAAATTGCCATTTACATTCTAGCATAGTAAATGCCCTTTACTATTAAGGAGAACAACCCATGGCACAAGAAACCCGTTGACCTTGGCATCAATCCTGCCGACGAAACCATCCGCCTGGGGCCGCTCGCAGTGCGCTTCCTGATCACCGGCGAGAACTCAAATGGCAGCGTCGCGGCGTTCGAGCTCTTTGTCCCGGCCGCGCAGCGCCTGATGGGTCCGCCCCACAGTCACGACCATTACGAAGAAACCATCTACGGCATCGAGGGTGTCCTCACCTGGACCGTTAACGGAAAAAAGATCGACGTAGGTCCGGGGCAGGCGCTCTGCATACCGCGCGGCGCGGTCCACCGGTTTGACAACAACGGAGACCGCGACGTGAAGGCGCTCTGCGTGATTACGCCGGCGGCCATCGGTCCGCAGTATTTCCGCGAGTCCGCCGAGGTCATCAATGCGGCTGCCGGCGGCCCTCCGGACCGTGAGAAGATGATCGCGATCATGCTCCGCCACGGCCTCACGCCGGCTCCGCCTCCGCCTCAGGCGTAGGGGCGCGCAACCCGAGATCCGCATCCAGAGGAGAGCAAATGTTCCACGTCCTGCATCCTGAAGATCAGCGAAAAGGCAAAATCGCCAGCGTCGAGTTCGAAGGCGAGCCCTACGGGGCCGGGATTTCCTTCTTTCTGGGCAACCTCGAGCCGGGGAAAGGCCCTGCCCTGCACCAACATCCTTACGCGGAAACCTGCATCGTCCTCTCCGGCCAGGCAGCCATGGTGGTCGATGGCGAAGAGGTCGTTGCCGGCACCGGTGACATCATCGTCATCGAACCGGCCACTCCGCACCGCTTTACCGCCGTCGGGAATGAACGGCTTGGCATGGTCGCCATTCACCACACCGACCGGTTTATTATTGAACCGCTCGACAACTGACGGTAAATTCCTAACCAGGAGTTTCGATCTCAAGGAACTCTGCGATTTTCGCCCGTTCCCCATCGACAGCCGCAGCATCTGAAACACTCCCCGCCCTGCCCGCTGGTCATATCTCAACTTGTGCTACACTTCGTACCTTTAATATGAACCACGGAGGATTTTCGCATGGAGATGCGCAAGCCCTGGACCTCGGCCTGCAAGTTGCTAGCCGGCAACGACTGTTTCATACGACGTATTCATTGCCGCCGCCGCGCATGGCTAGCGGTCCTTGTGGCATCGGTAGCCATTTGCGCGTTCGTTGTCGGGGCAACTGCCCGGAGTCAAAGTGAAAAAGGCAAAGCAACGCCGGGCCATGAGCCTCCTCCGTACTGGGCTTTTACGGGCAACCCTCCGGCCCCGGCATCGCCTGCCCCGGCCAAACCCGCAGAAAATGCTCTGCGCCACGTGCCGGGCAGCAGGCAGGCGTTTACCCAGCGGCAGATTGACGCTGCCGCGTTCGGTCCGCCCGACTGGCATCCCGACGGCCACCCGCCCATGCCGGAGATTGTGGCGCACGGCAGGAAACCGGAAGTTTCAGCCTGTGGATTCTGCCATCTGCCCAATGGCCAGGGACGCCCTGAAAATTCCAGTCTCGCGGGTCTGCCGGCGGGCTACATCGTGCAGCAGATGGCCGATTTCTCGAGCGGCCTCCGCAAACCTTCAAAAAACACCATTCCGATTGAGGCCATGACCACCCACGAAACCAAGGCCAACGCCGCGGAGATCAAGGCCGCCGCCGATTACTTCTCACACGTAAAACCCAAACCGTGGATCCGCGTGGTAGAAACCCGGACCGTTCCCAAAACGCACGCTGCGCGCTGGATGCTGGTTCGCACGGCCGGTGGCGGAAAGGAGCCCATCGGCCACCGCATTATCGAAACGCCCGTGAACCAGGAATTGACGGAGATGCGCGACGACGCCTCAGGATTCATCGCCTACGTTCCGGTGGGCAGCGTGGAAAAAGGCAAGGCGCTGGCCACCACCGGCGGCGCGGGGAAAACCATGAATTGCGAAATGTGCCACGGGCCGGGCCTCCGGGGCCAGGGCAAAGTGCCCTCCATCGCAGGCCGCTCACCCAGCTACATCGTCCGGCAGCTTTACGATTTCCGCAGCGGCTCCCGCAACGGACCGGACGCCCAGATGATGAAGCCGGTCACCGCAAAACTGTCGCTCGATGACATGATTTCGCTGGCAGCCTACCTGGCCTCGCTGCACCCGTGATCTCAGCCTGCGCACGTCATTGAGCAGCGAGAGCCACCCTCAGGGAGCGAGACTTCAAATTGAGTTCGCGAAGGCGCGCAGGATCGGCAATAATTTCCGCCTGGGCAATCCTGCCGCCTTTGAGGGTGAATGTGACAACCCTCATCAGACGTCCCTGGGGGGCCCAAACAAGTCCTACCGATCCATTCACCAAAGCCGGCTGAACATACTGGGCCATGGCGGCGAACGCAACCGCTCCCCTGGCCCAGTTTTGTGCGCCGCGTATTTCTCTGGGAGCGCCAGGTCGAGCGGCGGCTTCGTCCACATGAACCACCACATCAGGATCAAGCACTGAGATGAGCCCTTCGATGTCGCCGGCCCGCAGGGCCGCGAGGAAGGCGTTGGTCGACTTCGAGTTGTTCGGTAATTTTGGCGTCTGGCACCGTGGGCGCGCCTTGCACGCGGCGTCGTGCGCGGCTGGCGAGCTGCCTCGCTGCGGATGGTGTCCGCCCCACAGATCGGAGCGAATTTCCTCGAAAGGGCACAGCAAACATGTCATGTAAAACGAACGCGACACGTTCGGCTGGACTCAACACGGCCGAGGACAACCAAGCAGCGCGAGCCCAACGGAGTCAGCCAGCAGCGCTTCCTGTTCGGGATCGATCCCGGGCCCGCTGCTCGCAACCGGCTCGACCACTTGCTCGTCAATGGGTCTCTTCCCTCCGCGACCTGCGCGAGCGCAGCATATCCAGGCACACGCGCGAGACGACGGTGGTCAGCCACCCGCCCAGGTTTTCAATATTGTTCTCGTCGGACCCGCTGAGCCGCAACCAGGCTTCCTGGACTGCGTCGTCCGCCTCGTTCATCGAGCCGAGCATCCGATAAGCCACCGCCCGCAGGCGCCCCGGTTCTCTTCAAATCTTTCCGCCAGCCATTTATGTTTATCCATCGGTCACATCTCCTCGACATGCTCCGTCATAGTTGTGACGAATGAAATCTACTCTGTGTGACATGGAGGTTTAACATGATACAAACAAGGATGAAGAACCCATCAATGATTTTCCCGGATGCCCTGCAGTCTTTGCAAGCCCTTGCGAAGTCGGTGGAAAGCAGCAGCGTGCCGCAGAAGACGCTCGCCCTGGTCCACCTGCGCGCCAGCCAGATCAATGGCTGCAGCGTCTGCGTTGACCTGGCGCTCCGCTTCAACAAGGCGGGCGACTCAAATGAGCGCCTTTTCGCCGTGGCCGCGTGGCGTGATGCGCCTTACTTCAGTGACGCCGAGCGTGCCGCGCTGGCGCTCACGGAGGCCGTCACCCGCCTGAGCGACCGGCCAGACCCGGTGCCGGATGAAATCTGGAATGAAGCTGCACGGCACTTCAACGAATCGGAGCTTGGGACGCTGGTCCTCTGGATCGCCGTGACGAATGTCTGGAACCGGCTGAATGTCGCCACCCGGCAGGTGGCGGGCGAGTGGGCCAAGTCGGCAGAAGCACAGAAATGGGCGCAAAAGAGCGCTGCTTCGCGCTGAACGGCGACAGCCAGCGGGCGAGGCTCAATCGTCCGCGGATAACGAGCAAAGGCTGCGCACCAACGCAGCCTCGGCTCCTCTTCAACACGTACCCGGACCAAATCATCCGATGATAAATCACACCAGGTGCAGCACCAGCACCAACCCCAGCGCAAGCCCGCCGGCGAAACTGGTGCCGGCAAAGTTGACCATGCCGTTGCCGACCAGGCCACGGCGTTCGATGGTGGCGCCGAGGTAGCTGTCGAACAGGTTCCCTGCTCCGGCGGCGATGAAGGCCACCACGGCGGTCCCGGGGCGGCACAGTCCCAGCGCGTAGGCCGTTGCAACAATCGCTGCGCTCGCACCCATGCCCGCCAAAGTTCCCAGCAGCGAAATGCCGCCGTCCTGACCCGCGGGCACGGGCTTCAGGGTGGTAATCATGTAAGCGCGACCGGAAAGCCACTGCCCGATTTCGCTGGAGATGGTGTCGCCCGCGGCCTCGGCCAGCGCCGCGATGAAGGCCACCAGGAAAGCCGCCTCGTAGTGGGTGGTGATGACCAGGATAGAAAAGAACGCTGCCGCCAGCGTATTGGCCGTAGCCTCCCGCCAGCTTCTTGCTCCTTTGCGCCCCTCCGCCACGCCGCGCGCCGCCTTCCGGGCGTAGCCCAGGCGGGTGGCCACCGAGCCCATCACAAAAAACACCAGCAGCACCAGGAAGCTCTTGTAACCGTAGCCCATGTAGATGATGGCGCCCATCAGGAAACCCATTGCCGCGCCCGACCGGTTCACGACTCGAATCGACAGCGCCGCCAGGGCAAACACGGCATTGATGCCAACGGCCAACAGGACACGCACGCCGAGGTAAGGCAGATTGCTTTCAACCGCCGACCACTGGATGAGCAGCGCGCAATACATGAAGCCGCCGCAGATGAGCGGCACGCTAATGTTGTCATCCAGGCCGATGGGCAGGGTCTCCACCACCGCCCCCACCAGGGCCGTGGCGGCGCACACCAGCAGAACTTTCAACTCCGGCAGCGACGGATCGATCCAACGGGCCAGCGCAAAGCTCCCCAGCGTTCCGGCGGCAATAAAGGCCGCAAAGCCCGACCAGGTTTTGCCGCGGTTCCAGGGAACGGCTGGGCCGCGCAGGGTTTCGCCTGCCACGCTGGCAAAACCGTCGCCCAGCGCCATGATGGCCCAAACGCCTCCCACCACTTCCATGCGCCGGCCATACAGCAGGATCGAGCACCAGCACGGAAACGGGATAGGCAACGATGCCGGTCCATTGCACGGGCCGGGCTTCTGCTTCCCTGCCCACCTGCTTGCCCAGGTCGAGTTCCAGCCGCGGCAGAATAAAGAGGTTGAAGGCCAGCGCCGCCAGCGCCGCGCCCGCCGCCTCCACCCAGGTGAGGAAAGGCAGCAGCAGCGCAAACGACAGCATGGATATGTGGACGATTTTCCGCGTGGGAATTATCGGCCGCCGCCCCGCACCGTTATAGACCGAAGCGTCACCCAATCCCTGCCTCCAGTGTTTCTTTGAGTCCTTCCTCCAGCGGGACCACCCGGTAGCCCAGCCCGCGGCAGGCTTTCGCACTGGAATAAACCCAGTCATGCTTGAAGATTTCCACCACGCCCGGCGTCAGCTTCGGGCGGTGATTGAAAAGCCGAGCCCGCGCCACTTCCACCGCGCCAAACATTTTCCCGGTGGCAAAAGAGAGGTATCGCACCGGAAAGGTCACGCCGGTCAGGCGCCTGATCACGCTGAACAGGTCATTCAGGCTTCGATTGTCGCCGGCCAGGAAATACTCTTCTCCGGGGACTCCCTTTTCGAGCGCCGCCAGGTGCGCCTGCACCACTTCCGCAATGTAGGAGAAACTCCAGCGCTGTTCGCCCGAACCCAGCAGCCCCGGAAACTTTCCGCTCACGTACTGGCGCATCATTCCGCCCACCAGGTTGCCTTCGGTCGGCGGCCCGGGCCCGTACACAACTCCCGGCAGCAGCGCCACCACCGGGAACCGCGCAAAACCTTCGGTCCGCAGCCAGTCGAGCGCCTGCGCCTTGGTTTCTTCATATTCATTGGAATAGGGCCCGTGATTCTCGAGCCCTTCGCCGGCGTCCGGGTTGGAGGACGGTCCCGCGGCAAGGAACGATGAGGTGTAGACCACGCGTTCCACCCCGGCCCGGTCCGCTTCTTCCAGCAGCGCCTTCAACCCCTCAACGTTTACCCGCCGGAAGTCCCGCCGGTCTCGCACCCACATCTTCACCAGCGCCGCGGAATGGATCACCTGCTTCACGCCGCGCAGCGCGCCTGCCACAGCCTTCCTGTCAAGCAGGTCGCCGGCCACAATCTCGCAACGGGCCTCTGCCGGCACCAGGCCCAGCTTGTCCGGGTTCCTGACCAGCACGCGGAAGGGCGCTCCGCGTTCCACCAGCGCGTGCGCGATGCGCGATCCGAGATATCCGCTTGAACCTGTCAGAAGAATCATGGATTGTCCGCTCCGGCCGCAGGGAATCACGGCGGCCGCAACCCTCACTTTAGCCGATCAGGTACGCGAGGGCGAGTCCCAGGTGCCCCACCATCATCATCCAGTACATGTGGTGCCACCCGGGATGGTTTTCTCCTTCCGTCACCAGGCGCCGCGGATCGTCGTTGATGAGGTAAACCACATACGATCCCCAGGCCACCATGATGACGCTCAAAATCAAAATCGCCGTGGCATTTCCGCTCAGGATGTGCAGGTACAAGCCGAGCGGCAGCATCAGCCAGGGCAGGATGAATGACGGGCTGATGGCCCGGGCGCTGAAGGTTGCGCCGTAGCGCACCGGCAGGGTGATGCAGCCCGCCGCGCGGTCGCCTTCGATGTCGGCAAAATCCTTGGTGGTGGTGGCCCCCAGCAGGAAGACGACGTAGATTGACCCGATGTACCACGGCTCAACCGAATGCAGCACCGTGGCCACCGCCGCCCAGCCCGCCACCTTCAGCAGCCCGCCGCGGATCAGCGAAATGATGATGTTGGAACCCCAGGTGCTCCGCTTCAACCTGACCGGCGGCACCGAATAGGCCAGGGTCGCCAGCGCCGCCACAATGTAGATGGCAAAAATCTGCCAGTTGATAACGGCCACCATGGCCAGCGCCAGGAAGTAGGTGATGGCCACAAAAGTCCAGGCCTGGCGCCAGGTCATCTGCCCGGAAGGCAGCGGCCGGTGCGGCTTGTTGATCCGGTCATTCTCAAAATCGCAGATCTGGTTGATGCCGTTCGATGCGGCGTTCAGAACGCCCGCGGCCAATACGGCTAGCAGAACATGATGAAAAACAAAGTGAACGTGGGTCGCCCCGTAACCAATCAGGGACCCCGAAAAAATCCCGACCATGGGGGGAATCAGGGTGAAAGGACGGCCAAATGTCCAGTAGAGCTTAAACTTTTTCATGCGCCGTTATTTTCAACTTTCTTGGCCTTTCAGGCAAGTTGAAATGAAAAATGCTCACTGTAACTCCTGATATAGCGGCGCATTTACGCGCCATTTGGCGAGACACACTCGCCCCTGCGCTTCTCAAGCGGCATACGGCCCGGCAAGCATCTTTCCGGCGCACGAATTCCCTGGCCATATTTCCCGGCAAGGTCATGATCGAGTGGGATTGTCAGGACAGGCGGGAACGCCTGAGGCCAGACCCCAACTAAGGAATACCGGAGAGGGTGGAAGGCGGGACAAATCTGGCTCACCGAAGAGCCTTCGTCACTTTTTCGCCAGCGCCATCAACAGGTTCGCATAATCGTGCCGGGTGGTCCCATCCAGCTGAAAAGAGCCCCTACTCCGCGCGGCCTTTACCCAGTCGACTACAGCGGGGAGCCAGGTCCAGCCGCGGTGCACATCTTTCTGCAACTGCCGCCGCGCGCCGGCGAGATCGCCATGATCGCCAAAATAGACCACGACCAGCGCCCGGACCATGGTCTCGTACAGCAGGTCGGGATTGAATTCAGTCCCCTGGCCATAACCCGTCTTGCCGAAGTCACTCTCTTTAGCTCTGATCAGCCGCTCAGCGGCGGGACGTAACTCCGCCATCCCTTCGTCAACCCAGGGATTCACGTAGGCATGAGCAAACTCATGGACAACGATCCACGCGTAATCATCCCTGAAGGTCGGCGACCCGTCCTTCTCAAATTCCCAGACACCAATCACGGCGTAGTTATGGATCCCGCCTTTGGTCTGGACATGCGGGCCGTAATTCCCGCTGCCCAGCAGCAGTGAAGGGCTCACGGTAAACTGCCGCGCGCTGCGCGTCGCGGTCAAACTGGCGAACCACGCCGGGTCCGTCTGCGCCACCAGCCGCCTCAGGCGGCCGGTCATCTGCCGGTAGAGCGGTTCGTGCTGCTTGAAGAATTGCCGCGCTCTACTGGCACGGGCAAAACTCTGCACCTGCCGGGCAAATGATTGTGCTTCAGCCAAAGTCCAGCGGAAATCGAGGCTGCCGCCGCTCGCGTGATCACGGGTTCCTGGCAGAAGCTGAAACTGGGGTGTCAGGTGAACGGCAAAGCTGATGGGCGAACCAAACCAGATGTGCTTGCGCTCGCGCAGGTCCGCCGCCATCTTTACTGCCGGGTGGGAGCGGTACTTTCCAAAATATTCGTCCACCGCCTTCAGGTACGCGGCGTCACGGCACCCGGCGTATTCCTTGTTTCCCGCCAGGTAGAAAATAATGCTGATCAGTTCCACCCGCCGATCGAACCGCACTTGAATCGGCGAAGCCTGCGCCGCGGCAAGTAACGTTGGCGACAGGCAGAGGAGTAGAAACAAGATGAGAGATTTACGGAAAGGAATCCTGCCTGTCATCTGAACCATCACATCCATCCTGCAAACCGGAATTGTCGTTCTTGACTTTCTGATTGTCTCGCTATTTAGAGCAGACAGATTCTGAAGGCAATGGCAGGAAGGTTCTTCACCGTTCAAAGCTGCTAGCACGGGTAGGAGGAATCATGCTTACCGTTTTCCGGAAAGCCAATACCCTGGCCGGCTTCCCAAAGGATACCACACCTGCTTGATAACGATAACAAGGTCGGCTACCCACCGCCTTGGCCCGCCTGAACGAATTCAGAACAGCCGCTGAACTTCCAGGAGGCCGATCTCCCGGTAGTCGGGTATCACGCAATCGGCACCCGCTTTCACGAGATTGCCGGCCCTGCCCTCCGCCGCAATCCCCAGGCACTTCATCCCGGCGGCTCTTGCTGCCCTGAGGCTGGCAGTTGCACCTTCCACCACCCGCAGGCTGCGCGGGGTTTTTGAGGGAGATCTAACCTTTCAGGGCCTTCAGGGCGCCCGGGCCAACAACAAAAGTTTTTGGCCTGGCTTACCGGCCGGCGACTGTCCAGTTTTCGCCATTGCAAAGCGCCAGCACACCGTAGTGCCCTTCACCGGTGATCGATCCACCCCAGGTGTTCGTATTGGAATTGTTGACCATCACTAATTGACCCCTGATGGCCGCCGTGCAGGATGGAAGCTGCGCCACTCCTGTTGGCCGAAGGTAGGGCCCGAAATAATTGGTGCCGGATGTCGGGAGGGACCGGGCCAGACCGGAGCTATCGTTAACCCCACCCCTGACGCCAAAGGTGCTTCCGGCAGCGACGTTAGACAGGTAAGCTCCTTTGCCCCCGGATTGCTCACAATGAGCGTAGCCATCAAAGACGAATGTTGAATAGCTCCCGATTTGAAAGCAGGTGCCCGCGCCGCCGACATTCAGGAGGAGGATACCCTGAGCGTGCTCGAAATCGACCGAATGTTGGGCATAGCCGGCCGTCGCGACCCCCTTCTGGCCCTCATGGACGTCCATGTGGATGTTGAACTGCCCATAACCGAAGGTATTCCCGCTACCCGCGGTTTGGGAGTTCTTGATGAGCCATTGGTTCGTCCCGCCTGCCAGGAACATCTGGACATCGAAATTCTCATTGAAAGTCCTGCCGTTCTCATCATCCCATTCATTGGCAGGAAATCCCGTCACAGAGAGGCCCCGGCTCTTAAAGCCGATAACCCCATAGGTGCACAGGCCGCTGACATTCGATCCTGATTTCGAACCGTGGAGCCAGATATAGTAGATGCCGGTCCAGTTCAGGTTACCCGGCGATCCGTTAGGGGGGTTGGGTTCGAATTTGATCCCGCAGCCGGAAGGAACCTGAGCCTCGATCCGCGTGGCCGTTGTTCCAGCGCCAACGACTCTCACCGGTCCCGTGATGTCCAGTTCAGAGGTGGTTTTGTAAATGCCTGGAGGCAAGTACAATTCGCCGCAGTGGTTCCACGTCCACCCTGAGGCTGAACACGATGGCAGGGAATTGTAAGCTGACACGATTGCCGGCGTGTCGTTGGTTGCCCCATCGCCCTTTGCGCCGAAGGCCCTGACATTGGCGAGCGCCCCACCGGAATCTGCGATTTTGGCCGCAAACCAGAGGTCGCCGGTCTTGGAATCGAGACAGGAAACAATGTGTTTTTGCCCATTGGCATCAAGCTTGGTTTCCGAAATCTGATACCCGGGGGGACATTCAGGAGCCTGGGCCTGAAGCATGCAACTGGCGCCGAAAACGACCATGAGCGCGCCGATCAGATGCCGAAGTACACTTTTTTGCCGCATATATTGACCTCATATTGGAAGTATCGCCGTGCCCGAGCCTGCCAGAATTTTAGAAGGATGCATCCGAGAATACCCAGACAGAACAGACCTGAGATGCCAATCGGCGGTTTTCACGTTGCCTCGGAGGTTTTTGCAGGGACAGGACTATGTCCGAAAAGATGCTGCACGTCCGGCAGGCTGAGCTCGCGGTAGTCCCGGACCACGTGGTCGGCCCCAGCCGCGAGCAGTTTCTCTCCACGACCGCCGGCCGCAATCCCCAGGCACTTCATCCCGGCGGATTTTGCGGCCCTCACTCCGGAAACCGCGTCCTCCACCACCAGCAGGCTGCGCGGGGCCAGGCCCAGCCGCTCCGCCGCCCGCACAAAAATTTCGGGGTCCGGCTTTCCTTTCGCCACGTCATTGCCGGCCACCAGGGCCGAGAAGCGCGGCAGGATGCCAAGTTCATCCAGGGTGCCCCGGGCGCGAGCGAAGCTGGCGCTGGTGGCTACCGCCATGGGAAGGCCTGCCGCCTCCAGCATGCCGAGGAATTCCTCCACCCCGGAAATCGTCTTCAGGTTTCTTGAGGATTCCGCGTAGATTTCGTCCTTTCGCCTTCCGTACTCGCTGATCCGTTCTGCAGGTAAGTTCCCCAGAAAGTGCCGCAGGATTTCCTCGCGCTTCCTTCCGTCCAGCACGAAATCGAGTTCCTCATCTGAAACCGGCCTGTTCAGTGAAGCTAGAAATTCCGCCCACACCTTCTTGTGGACTGGATGGCTGTCAATCAGCACGCCGTCCATATCAAAAATAACGCCTTTGCACATGCATTCGTTCCTCAAGCGGAAATTTCAGCCCAGGCCGGGCCAGGTTTTCTGGGCCAGCTCATAGTTTTCCAGCGTCCCGATGTCCAGCAGGTAGTCAGAAATCGGCCAGGCGGACATTTTCCCGGCCAGGCGGGGCAGCACGTCAAACCCCAGGTCGGCAGGCAGGCTCTCGGGGATATGGTCGAGCAGGGCCGCGTCGGCGAGCATGAGGCCTGCAAAGGCCAGGCGGCCGGCGGGCGTTTTCGGCTTCTCCACAAAGCCCCGGACGACCCCTTCCGCATCCACCTGCATGATGCCGCAGCGCTGGGGATCCGGAACCTCATATCCGCCCAGCGTGGCGAGGTTCCGGCGTTCCAGATGGAACTGCATCATTCGCCCCAGGCCGGCGTTGGTCAGCACGTCGGCGTACAGTATCCAGAAGCAGCGTTCCCCGGCCACCCAATCACGGTTGGCCCTGATGGTTCCCGCGCTTCCCAGCAACACCGGCTCATCCACCACCCCGACTTTCACCCCGTTCGGGTGCGCGGCCAGGTAGTTTCTGATCTGCCCGCTGTGCGCGTGCGCGTTGATCAGGACGTCGCCGATGCCGTGCCGGTGGCAAAGGTCCAGCCAGATGGAGAGCATCGGCTTGCCGCGAACGGGCAGCAGGCATTTGGGAGCGGTATCGGTCAGAGGGCGAAGGCGGGTCCCGTGACCCGCGGCCAAAAGAAATGCTTTCATGGTATCCGTCCGGTCGCGAAGTTGCAGAAAGGGCCGTCCGCCCGGCGGGGCAGGCGGCAGACGCCCCTTAGTCCCAGGCCATCTCCAGGGATTTCCGCCTGGCTGCCGTATACGGAATGAAACGCCAACTACCTCCGGCAGTGTCGTCGCCGTCGATAAAAGGATCGTTCACAATCACCTGCGCGCCTTTGGTATCAAACCGGAAGGTCATTTCGCGCGCCCCGGCCGCCGCCAGCGCCCGGCGGACCGGCTCCTGGCTGGGGCCCTCGCAGTAGAGCAGCAGAAACCCTCCGCCTCCAGCCCCGGTGATCTTGCCGCCCACGGCGCCGCTCTCTTTTGCGAGGCGATAGAGAGCGTCAATCTGCACGCTTGAAATCCTGCCGGAAATCTGTTTCTTGGCCTGCCAGCCTTCGTCGAGCAGCATGCCGAAAGTGTGGAGGTCGCCGTCCTCGAGCGTAGCCCGCATCCGGTCAGCCAGCGCCGAAATGACATGGAGGGATTCGAGCGCACGCCCCCGGTCCTCCCGGGTTGATTTTTCCTGCTCCTCCAGAATGGTCTGCGACTGGTGGGTGGCGCCCGTATAGAAAAGCAACAGGTTCTCCTCCAACTCGCCCAGCAGGGCCGAGTCCAGTTCCACCGGGTCCACGTTCACCTTTCCATCCGCCTTAAAGCGGATGTAATTCAAACCGCCAAAAACCGCGGCGTATTCGTCCTGCTTCCCCACCGGGTTTCCCAGCACGTTTCGGGCAACATGGTAGGCCCGCTCCGCCAGCTCATACTTTGAAAGGGGCAGGTGCAGATAGACGGACAACGCCTTGAGAACGTTGACGCAGACGCTCGCCGAAGAACCCAGGCCGGTGCCGGGAGGAATTTCTGACGCCAGGAACAGGTCGACCGAAACGTTGTGGCCCAGTTCCTTCACCACCGCGAGGGGAATCTCCAGCCCGCTGTGCTCGAAACTCATCGTAGCGATATTTTCCCAGGTTTCCAGCGTCCGCAGGTCGGATGAAATCACCTGGATCTTTCCGTCGCCCCGCTTCCGCAGCACAGTATAAAAATACTTGTTAATGGCCGTGCTCAGCACCGCTCCGCCGAATTGCTCGAAGTATGCCGGCAGGTCCGTCCCGCCGCCGCCAAAACTGATTCGGACGGGGCTACGGGTGATCAACATAGGCAGCCTCCTCCAGGGGTGTTTCGGACTCCACCTGCCACCGGGCGGATTCCGGGAACGGGTCTGGCCGCTCTTGTGCGGATGGATGCGTCCACATCCTGGCCACCAGCGTCCAGGCGGTCTGCAGAATGAGCGACACGTCGAGGAAAGGCGACCAGCGCTGAATGTATTGCAGGTCGTAACGGGTTTTCTGTTCCGCGGAATGCTGGTCGCGCAGGCCGTGGATCTGGGCCAGGCCGGTAATTCCCGGCTTGATCTTCAGGCGCTGCCTCTGCCAGTCCGAGTAGTGCTTCACCCGCTCCGGCGGCTCCGGCCGCGGGCCCACCAGGTCCATGTCCCCCCGCAGAACGTTCCATAACTGCGGCAGTTCGGTGAGCCCCAGGTCGACAAACAGCTTTTCGAAGGCGGGCAGCTGCGGCAGGCCCCGGTCCACATTCAGCCGGTACATCCAGAAGGTCCTGCCGTCCTTCCCGCAGCGGAGTTCTCTGCGGATCCCCCTGCCCTTGCGCAGGATCAGCGCTCCGGCGGCCACCAGCAGGGTGGGCAGCACAGCCGCCAGCATCAGGGGCGCCAGCACCAGGTCGGTCAGGCGCCGGATGGCCTGGGCTCCCGCGGGCAGACCGTGCTGGTCAATGGCAATCAGCGGCAGGCCCTCAAGTTCCGTCAGCGAGGGGCGGGAGATATAGAGCTCATACGCCTGCGGGACCACCAGCACCCGGATACCGAGCCGCCGGCACTGCGCCACCAGGTTCAGCGTCTGCCGGGCCGGGTTGGCCATGGCCACAATGATTTCATCCACCCGGCGGGCGGCCAGGAAGCCCGCCACGCCCAGCGTAGGCACCCGCTCGATATCCTCCGGGGCTCCCGCCGGGGAGGTGCTCTCCTGGTCAGGGCAAAGGTAGCCCACCACCTGCCAGCGCATCTCGGGATGCCGGTTGATCTTGGCTGTCAGTTCTCTGGCGATCCTTCCCCCGCCCAGGATGACCACCCGCCGCAGCGAGCCCGCCAGGCGCCGGGACCGCAGGGCCTGCCACGCCAGGCAGCGAATGGCCAGGAAACCGGCCAGGGCAACGCCCCCAAAGTAGATGAAGACCAGCCTGGAATGGTACACGCGAGTCAGATAACCGTTGGCCAGCAACAACGCCAACAGCAGAAACACGCCGACAAAAAGGTCGGAAAACACGGCGCGGAAAGTCCACCCCCCCTGGAATCCATCCAGCTTCATCACCATCGACAGGAAGCTCCAGACCAGGATGGCGGCGAGGGCGGTTTCTCCAAACAGGGAGAAACAGTCCCGCACCGCCTCGATGCTGAGGCTGAAACCGTACCGGAACTCGTAGGCCAGACAGAGGCCGAGCACGATCCACACCAGATCGGCCGCAAGAATCAGGAACGAAATCCTCCGGCTCCGCATAAATCCGAATTCATGAGTTGACCTTGACATGTTTTCTCCTGGCTGGGCAAAGGCTGACGGTTCATTCCACATGCAGGATTTCATTTCCTCCAGGCCGGGGCTGCTGGTAGGTCCTTTTCGGCCCCCGGCCCCCCGCGGCCTCCGCGGCCCGCCGGGTTTCATGCCACTGGGAGGCGCTCGAAACAATGTTATCGAGCGACGAAAGCGAGGGCGTCCACCCCAGCTGCTCGATGATCTTGCGGGGACTGGCACAGAGCACCGCCGGGTCGCCGGCCCGCCGCGGGCCCACCCGGACCGGCACCGTGCGGCCCGTCACCCTCTCGATGGCGCGGCAGATTTCCCGCACCGTGTAACCCGTTCCCGTCCCGATGTTGTAGGCCTCCGCCGCCCCTTCCCGCAGGGCGTCCAGCACCCGGATATGAGCGTCGGCAATGTCCAGCACGTGGACGAAATCCCGCACGCAGGTGCCGTCTGCAGTGGGATAGTCGTCTCCGTAAATCTCCAGAAATTTCCTCCCTCCCGTGGCCGCCTCCAGGGCCAGCGGGATCAGGTGGGTTTCCGGATGGTGGGCTTCGCCGGAGCCCTGGGCGGCGCCGGCGGCGTTGAAGTAGCGGAACGACGCCACGCCCCAGCCGTAGGCCCGCGCGTACCACTCCAGCGCCCGCTCCAGCATCAGCTTGGTTTCGCCATAGGAATTCACCGGGGCCTTCGGGTCCGTTTCCACGATGGGTGTTTTCTCCGGAGTTCCGTAAACCGCGGCCGAGGAAGAAAACACGAATTTGCGGATGCCCGCCGCGCGAATCGTTTCCAGCAGGGCGATGCCGTCAGCGACGTTGGAATCAAAAAACACGCCGGGGTTGGCCACCGATTCCGGAATCAGCGCCCGGGCGGCAAAGTGGAACACGCTGTCAAAGCGCTGCGACCCGAGCAACTCGGAAAGCCGTCCGCGGTCGCCAATGCTGAACTGGCAAAACGCCGCGCCTTCCGGCACCGCCTCCCGGTGACCTGTCGAAAGGTCGTCCACCACGGTAACGGAATGCCCCAGTTCCAGGAGCCTCCGGCAGCACACCGAACCCACATAACCCGCTCCGCCCGTCACAAGAATATTAGCCATCGTTTAATAAGCTCCCTCTGCCCGGACCACTTTTGCCGGGGTTTTCAGTAAAATCGCAATATCCATCGCCAGGCTCCAGTGCCGCAGGTAGTAAAGGTCCATCTTCACCCGTTCCTTGTACGACACCCTCTGTCGCCCGTTCACCTGCCAGTATCCGGTCAGCCCCGGCTTCGCCTGCCGCAACATCTCCCGGAAGTCCCCATACTTTTCAAGTTCCGCGGCGGTAATCATCCTGGGACCCACCAGGCTCATCTGGCCCGCCAGCACGTTCAGCAACTGGGGCAGTTCGTCCAGGCTGTACTTCCTCAGGAAAACCCCCACCCGGGTGATTCGCGGATCGTTCTGGAGCTTGTAGTCCATCTCAAACATGGCGCGCATCGCCTGGTCGGCGGCCAGGATGGCGTCAGCGTCGGGACGCATGGTCCTGAACTTGAACGCCCCGAATTCGCCCTTGCGCCCCAGCACCCGCCGCCGGTAGAACACCGGCCCGCCGTCGTCCAGCTTCACCCGCAGAGCGATCAGCAGCAGTAACGGCGACAGCAGCACCAGCCCCGCCAGCGCTCCAACAAAATCCAGCACATCCTTCACCACCCGCTGCACCGGCTTGGCGGCCGGCCCGTAGCGTTTTCCACCGGCAGCCGAAGGAGCGGCGGCAGCGGGGTCCTTCCCGTCATCCATCAACGGCACGCCGGCACCCGGGCCGACTGTGGACGGATCACCCATCAGCACAAACCTCCTGCGCCGCCCGCAGAAACCCTTGCCAGGCCGGCCGCTTCTTTCCTCCTTGTCGTACCGCCGGACTCTTCCCGGAATTCCGCCAGCTTCCGGGCTGTAAATTTCATAAACTCTTCCTTAAACCTTTCCAGGCTGAAGCGCTGGGCGCTGGCCCGGATGAATTCCGGGCTGAACTCGCCCTCGATCTTTTCAAACCTGCCGATCGCCCCGGCCAGCGATTCCGCAGTCTGCTCGTCGAAGAAGATTCCCGTGGCCGTCTCCGGGTCGCCACCCTCCTCGAGGCCGATCACCGTCTCAAGCGCCCCGCCGCGGCCGTAAGCGACCACCGGACACCCGAACGCCTGCGCCTCCACCGGCACGATTCCAAAATCCTCTTCCGCCGGAAACAACAGCGCCCTCGAGCGCGCGTAGCATTCCCGCAGCCGCCGCTCGTCCAGATTCCCTAAAAACTCGATGTTGGTTCCGGCCAGCCTTCGCAGCCGTTTCTCTTCCGGCCCCGCGCCCACCACCCGCAGGCGGCGTCCCAGCCGGTTGCAGGCCTCAATCGCCAGGTCCACGCGCTTGTAGGGAACCAGCCGGCTCACCACCAGGTAGCAGCCATCCGTCTCTTGCGACAGGTATCCCGCGCTCACATCCACGGGCGGATGGATCACCGTGCTTCCCCGCCGGTAATATTTCCGGATGCGCGCCGACACATACTGCGAGTTCGCCACAAAGTGGTCCACCCGCGCCGCCGTGGTCACGTCCCACTGGCGGACGTAGTGGGCGGCCAGCGAAAACGCCGCCCGCGCCAGCGGGTTCATCCCTTTCCGGTAGGGGTGATACATGTCCCAGAGGTAGCGCATCGGACTGTGGCAATAACAGATGTGGCAGGCCCCCGGCGGGGCGATCACTCCCTTGGCCGGCCCGGATTCCGAACTGATCACCAGGTCGTAGCCGCTCAAGTCAAACTGCTCCAAAGCAAACGGGTACAGCGGAAGAAAATGCCGGTACCATCGTTTCGCGCCAGGAAGGCGTCCCACAAATGAAGTGGTCAGGCGCCGGTTGCTGAGCGCCGCAGGGATGCCGCGCTCGCTGGCCACCAGGGCGAAAAAGTCCGCCTGAGGAAACATGCCGGCGAACGCCTCAATCACCCGCTCGCCGCCGCCGTAGCCGGTAAACCAGTAGTGAATAATGGCAACCCGCAACCGCTCCAGGCTGGCGACCGGCCGGCCGGGGTTTACCATCAAGTCACTCACGATCGCTACCTCCTCATCTTCGGTTTATCAAGATCGAAACTTTATGAGCGCTTCCCCATCATCGCCACGGCCGCCTCCTCGATACGGTTCAAACCACCGCCACCGAGCAGCTCTCGATAGGCCAGCTCCAATCCGTCCACGTGGCTTGCAAGCGTCGGGGGAGCGGTCCAGAACCTCTCATATGCGGCACGTCCAAGCCGCCGCACCAGGGCGTCATCCCCCATGCGGCGCAGTGCCGCAGCCAGGCTGCCGGCATCGCCATTCCTGAAAAGCAATCCGGTGACACCGTCTTCCACACTCTCTGCTCCCGCACAGCCGTCGCTCACAATTGCCGGCACCCCGCGCGCTGCCGCTTCCAACGGGACCAATGGCTGCGCCTCGTACCAAAGGGAAGAAAACACCAGGCACCGGGCGCGGGCCAGGTAGTCCGTGACGCGTCCTTTCGGGACCCACCCGGTAATGCTCGCGGAAGGATAAGTCGAAGCAATTTCCTGCCGAGACGGCCCATCCCCGACAAACAATGCCGGCACCCCGGCTTCCCGGGCGGCGCCGGCGAAAAGGGCTCCTCCCTTTTCGGGCGAAAGCCGGCCCACCAACATGAAATCACTGTTCTTTTCCACCTCTACCGGCGGCTGGCGAGGCACGTCGATGGGATTCTGAATCTCGAAGATACGCGCCTCTTGAGGCAAAAGCGGCCGCAGGATGCTGCCGCTCAAACGCGAGAGCACGACAAAGGCGTCTATGCCCGCCGGAAGGCCGCCCACTCTTTCCTGCACCACCTGCCTTGCGACGCGCCACAGCTTGTGCGAGTAGCTCCGCGAGTCGCAGTTGCGCGTCAGGCAGGCCACCGAAAGCGGCCGTAGCTGGCAATGCTTCAAAGATCCAAAGTCGAAGAACCCGCCGTTCGGGCACGCTGCAAAGTAATCGTGCAACGTACACACGATTTTGAAACCACCCCTCATCGCAGCCCGCGCCACGCTTGTTGAGAGCGCTTTGCTCCACCCGTGCAGGTGGATGACCGTGTCCTCACGGCCAACCCCGTTCAGGTGCGAGTTCAACGCCCTTGAAGCAGCCGTATTCCATAAGCCCTGACAGGCGGCCCGCACACGGCTGGGGTCCCTGACAACTTCATGCTGGCCTGTGCAAACAACCTCCACTCCCGCATCAGGAAGGCGGTCGTCGACGGGCCCTACTGCAGCGAAGAAACTAACCCGATGCCCGCGGCGGGCCAGTCCGACCGCGCTGTCGATTGCAACAGCGGCAGCACCACCGTTAACGTGTGCGAAGTCGTTGACGACAACCACTCTCATACACCCATCACCCGTCTATGGACTTGAACGAGTCACGCCGGCAAGGCCGGGCAAGGAATCATTGGATTTCTCCAATTCACCGTCCCCGCAAATCCGGCGGTAGAAAGAAAATGTCTCCTGCGCGATCCTCGCGTGCGTATAGTTTTCAAGCACTCGCTCGCGGCCGCGCCGGCCCAGCGACTCCCGCAGTGACAAATCTTCCATCAGCTTTCGCAACTGTTCCGCCAGCTCCTGCTCATTTCCCTCGTGGAAGACCAGCCCTGCCTTCCCGATCACGTTGGGAATTTCGCCCGAGTCCGAGCCCACCACGCAGGTCTCGCAAGCCATTGCCTCAACCAGAACTCTGCCGAACTGTTCCTTCCAAGTCCGTATCGTGCGCGACGGCAGCACCAGCACGTCAAAGGCGTTCATATACTCGCTGACCTCGTTTGACTTCACCCAAGGTATCCAACGCACCCTGCGTGCAAGTCCAAGCGACTCGACCATTCTCTCGAGGCTTGGACGGCCGGGCCCATTCCCTACAAGCGCCAATGTACATTCATTCGGAAGAAGCCCCACGGCCCGTATCAGAGTGTCCAGTCCTTTCTCGGGAACGATTCGGCCAACGAACCCGACTACAAATGACCCATTGCCCCCCAGCTTTTGGCGCACGCCCGTCGGGTCGAGTTTCCGGTAAATCGCCGTGTCCACCCCATGCACGGGTATCACGGCGGCGGGCTTGGAAAATCCCCGTCGCCGCAGCACCTCCAGGGTTTCCGCATTGCCGGAAATGCTCCCGGAAGCCCGGCAAAACACCCGCCGTTCGAACTGGCTGAACGGCGGCAGGATATCTCTTCATCAGGTTCTGCCACGTGGTAAAAACAAGCGGCGGTCCGCAGGGTTCAAGACGCCGTGCAACATCGTAAGTGGCACAATTGAAGGGCTCGTCGTCCACATGGACAAGGTCCCACTTTTCCCGGCCCAGCAAGGCCGCCGTGCGGGAGTAAAAAAACGTGTGATGCGCCAGGTTACCCAGCACAGGCCAAGCCACCCTGATAGGCGTCATGAGAAGTTCATATCCCTCCTCGGTAACAGGCTCGAACCACTGGTATTGCCACCGGTGCGGCGCCAGGACGGTCAATTGCACCCCAAGCCGCGCAAGCTCGCGAAGCCGCGCACGATGCGAGGCCGCAACCATCGCCCTCGAGATCAGTAAAACCCTCATGATCAACCTCAACTAGCGCTGCTGCGCACTGCGCCGCAGATCTTGCGATAAAACGACACGGTTTGCCGGGCAATCTTCGGGCGGGTAAAGTTATCCAGCACCCGCTCCCTGCCACGGTGTTGAAGCGTTTCGCGCAGCGCGGAATCCTCCATCAGACGCCGCAGCCGCTCCGCCAGTTGGCGCTCGTCACCCTCGTGGAAAACCAGGCCCGCCTCGCCCATCACCCTGGGTATTTCGCCCGAGTCAGAGCCTACGACGCAGGTCTCGCAGGCCATCGCTTCGATCAGGACACGCCCGAATTTCTCAGTGCAGTTCCCGCTGGCCCGCGTCGGCAGGACCAGCACATCGAGAGCGTTCATGTACTCCGAAACCTGATGGGAGGGCACCCACGGCGCCCATCGCACTCTGGCTGAAAGCCCGAGGCCTTCAATCAGGGCCTCCAGCCGGGGCCGCTCCCGGCCGCCACCCACCAATAGAAGCAGGCAGCTCTCGGGCAGCAGCGCCAGAGCGTTGACCAGCGTGTCCAGGTCCTTTTCGGGAGAAAGCCTGCCGACGTATCCAAATACGAACTGGCCGTCGAGCTCCAGCTTCTGCCGGATCGGCCCTGCGTCCAGCTTGCGGAACACGTTGTGATCAACACTATGGGGGATCACCGCAACCGGCTTTGAGAATCCTTTGCGGCGCAGAATGCCCATAGCCTCCGTGCTGATCGCCGCGGCCCCGGCCGTGCCCTCAAACACCGACCTCTCAAAAAAGCTGAAGGGCAGCGGGTAGCGCTTCATGAGGTTCTGGCTGGTGGAGAACAGCGCCTTCAATCCCGCACGCCGGCAGGCGCGCAAGGCATGGTAAGTGCAGAAGTTGAAAGGTTCCTCGTCAATATGGACCAGGTCCCACTTCTCCCGCCCGATCAGGCGCGAGATGCCGGGATAATAGTGGAGGTGGTAAGCATGGCGCCGAAGAGCCGGCCCCGCGAACCGGACCCTGGCGATCAAAAACTCATAGCCCTCGGGCTTCACATCCTCCGTCCGCTGGGAATCCCAGGCGGGCGGAGCAACGACCGTCAGGTCCACGCCCAGCCTGGACATCTCGCGAAGCTTCGCGTGGTAGGCGCCCACCACCGGATTCTTCGATATCATCAGGACTTTCATGCCGCGCTAACCTTTCCACTTCGAATAACCGTACTCACGCGTGCGCCGCGCTGTGTTGCAGAATCGCAAGGATTTGCCGGCCCGTCTCCTCGCGCGAGAATTTAGCCGCGTGGGCAACCCCGGCCTCCGAAAGACCCCGCCTGTAACCGGCGTCAGTCGCCAGGCGCCGCATGGCTTTCGCGGCGGCTTCAACGTCCATGCAGGGCACACAAACAGCCGCCGCCCCCGAAACCTCGGCCAGCGAGGTTGAATCGCTGACAATGGCAGGGGTGCCCACCGCCATCGCTTCAATGGGTGGGTACCCGAAACCTTCGTACTGCGAAAGCATCACCAGCGCCATCGCATGGCGATAAAGAAAAAGAATCTCCCGTTGCTGGAGGTTCGAGTAAACATGCACCCTTTCCCGGATTCCCAGTTCCGTGGCAAGCTCCATCATGCGCGAGCAATACTGGCGTTTCACCTCATTGCTCAGACCCAATACGCACACCAGGTGATGCGGAATCTCATCGCCCACGCGAGCCAGGGCCCGGATCACCGTTTCAAGGTTTTTGCGCGCGATGCTGGCGCCAATGAAAAGGAAATAGGGCTCCGGGCCGCAACCCTCCGGAGCGCTCCCGGGGTCATCGGAAAAGAACAATGGATCCAGCCCGTTATAGACGACTTCGATTTTCTCTTCCGGAACGTGCAACTCCCTGACCAGGTCCTGCCGGGTATGCTCAGAAATGGCGATGACACAGCGGCAGGAATGAATCAATCGAGGCAGAAAGTGCCGAAAATAGTGTTTCCACAGGGGATATTCTTCCGGGTAAAGAAGCGGCAACAGGTCATGCAACACCACGACCTGCGGACAGACCGGCGCAAGCATTCCCTCCACGTTTGTGGAAAGAAGAACATCGGCCCGGTCCCAAAGCACGTGGGCCGGCAGGGCGCTCTGGCACCAGACCATTGCGCGCGTCAGGTTTCCCAATCGGCCCGCGGCAGACCGCAGCGATGCCGGCGTACTCCGCCGCCTCGTGGGGGGATGACCATTCAGCTTGACGCAATCCGGGGTGTAAACAACGATCTCTTCACCGCACTGGCAGAGATAATCAATCAAGGAATGAGAATAGGTGGTGAGCCCGCCCACCCACTCGCTGAGGAAGGAAGCATTGACGGCTATGCGCATGCTCGAAACCCTCCCGAATCCCCGGTTGGGCGGGCGCCAGCTCCGGGCAAATTCCCGATTGCGGAGCTGACCATCAGAAGGCCGAGAACCATGTAAAAGTAGGTGCCGTATTGCGTGTAGAAGAGATAATCCACGCAGCCATGGACCAGCACGGCGCAGAAGGCACCCAGGGCGCCAAATCCAAACACCGGCGCCAGCTGCCATGCCTCGGACCTGGCCTCGGCGCGGGCCTTTCGAAGCGCCAGCCAAAGCAGGTAGAGAAAAGCCATGATTCCCACAATTCCCGTCTCGGCCAGAAGGTTCAGATACAGATTTGAGGCCGACAAATTGGCGTGGCCAATCTGCATCCATGCCGCATTCGGCACCAGGGCGGGCGACGCCACAACGAAGTTTCCAAGCCCGACCCCGAAAAGCAGGTTCCTCTGAAACAAAACCCATGCGGCATGAAAATAGATAAAGCGGGTCGCCGCGTCAACCAGCATGGGCGTTTGCGATGAGGTGAAGTGCGCAGGGTTCAGGACGTGCCGGACAGCAAAAAAACCGGCGCCCAGCAGAATGAGCCCGGAGGCGAGAGCAATCTTGTTGCGGCGTGACCGCACAAAAAACCAGACGGCCAACCCGAGCGTAAACCCCAGGGTGATCAGCCCGCCCAGGCTCTGCGAACAAACCATGGCCGCCACGCCGAGTGCGAAGGCTGCGGTGCCCAGCTTCTTCAGGCTGCCACGGGCAAGAGCCGCTGCCGCAATCGCAAAGGGCAGGGCCATATCCAGATACCCGGCTAACTGGTTCGGATAGCCGAGAAATGAACCCGCCCGGCCGCTCCAGGGAAGGGAATTCGGGCCGGGAGGAATCAGGAAAAGCGACAGACTGGTAAAGCCGCCGGCCGCAACCTGGACCACCGCGAACACCCCCACCAGGCAGAGCGTCCAGAGCAGAGTTCGGAGCACCTTCTCAAGGCGCTTGCGCGAGTTCACCCAGGCCAGAATGAAAAAGAAAAAGCCGACCCACGATGCCAGCTCGTAGTTCTGGCTCATGGAGTGGTGGTCCCAACCAATCGGCCCCGCCAGGACCGAAAGCGGCCCCACCATCAAAAGCACTGCGCAGACCTTCGACAGCCGCGGCCCCGCCAGCCGTCCTATTCGCAGGTTTCCACGCCAGAACCTCCCTGCAAAAAATCCCATGACCACCAGCAGTCTCAAAGGTGTCGTGACGTCAGTGATGGGCCCCACCTGCCGGAGACATACGACGGGGACCAGGAAGATCATCAGCAAAAGGAAGGTTTCGTTTTCTGTCACCGAGAGCCAAACGACCCCCAGCGCTGCAACCAGGGCCACGCTCACCGGTGCAAGGACAAACGTCACCGCCAGCAGCGCCCCGCCGAGCCCCATGGCAAGGGGTCTGATGTCATCCGTCTTGTCAACAGCGGTGCTCAAGCCTGGACACTCCATCCGAACCTTGGGACCGGGACCGTTCTGATCGTCCGGTACATCCAGTAGACGTTCTGGGCGAGCAGCACCATCTCCGTGGCGATGGTCGCCACCGCAGCCGCCCTCCAGGAAAACATCGGAATAAAAATCAGATTGACGGTGCCGTTGAACACCAGGCAGACCAGAGAAGTGAAGATAAAGACCTTCTCCCGGCTCAGCGCCAGCAGCCCGATTCTCAGCGCATAATTGATATACATGGGAATCACCGCCCAGATCAGAATCTTCATGGCCGGCACGCACTCCATGTATTGCTTTCCCAGCACCAGCCGGACCGCCGGAGCTGCAAAGGCAAGCGTGCACACCACGGCCACCATGGCAACGCCCAGCATGGCCCCCAGTGCCCTCTCAAACCGGAGCTTTTCCCGCGGCGCCCACCCGTTCCGCGAAAGGCTGGGCAGCAGGTTGTAAAACACGCCATAAGGGATCATCTGCAACGGCCCGAGCACCCGGTACGCCATCCCGTAGATTCCGGTCGCATAGTCACCCGCCAGTTTCGAAAGCAGGATGACGTCGATGCGGTCATACAAGTGCTGCGTGAGCGGGTAAATGTTAAACGCGTAGCTCCTTCGCGCCAGGTCAGACCAGCGCACCCAGCACCCCGTCAGGTGCGCCAGCCGAACCGAAAGGGCCACCCCCAAAGCAGCGCCGCAGGTGGCAGCGAAAACCTCGGTGGCGACAACAAAACCGAGCCCGCCTCCGCGGACCCATAGCAGAACGCCGCCCGCAGCAAGGGCCAGCCCGATGGAGAAGTCAACCGCCAGGATCATGACGTAGTGGTCCAATCCCCGGAAGAGGCCCAGCGCCGACTCACTGATGGCCCGCGGAATCAGAAGAACAAACAAAAAGCAGGCTGCCACCAGGACCTCCCGATGGTTTCCGAGCAGCCAGAGTGCGCCGATCCCGGCTGCGCCGAACGGAACGGCATATGCCATGCGAAGAAGGGCCGCCTGAAGACCCAGGTTCCACGCTGACGCCGGGTCCTTGGCCGCCTCCCGCGTCAAAAAATCAACCAGCGCCGTTCCACTGGCCACCGCGACAATCTCCAGCACCGCCAGCAGAACCACATAAACGCCAAAGCGCTCCGGACCCAGGACACGAGCTGCAATCACCAGGTACGCCAGCCGCAGAATCCATCGGCCGACCCTTGAAACCGTCAGCAGGGCTGCACCTGACAGTTTCGGCCCTTCCGCAGGCGGCGCGGCAACCATCGTGTTCCCGGCAGAAGAGGTCATGCGATTCCACCCCGGGCTGGACCACCGGTGCACTCCGGACTGGCCGACTTCCGCCAGACGAGCACCAGATCACCGTAGGACTCATCCCCTCTGAAGATGGGGCCGTAGCTTCCCCGCGGCGGGATGATACCCACCTGGCTGGAATTCGTCAGCGACGACAACACAGGGAAGAGAAACCCCAGGGCAATCCGAAGCGTCCCCAGGCGGGCTTGCAGGCGCTGGAGGGTCCAGAATCTCCTGGCCACGCTGACGGACGACTGCAAGCGGAGGCTCGGTGCGGCCGCAAGGATGCGATCCTCCACCGCCCGGCGCGAATAGATCCTCTGGAAGAAGTACCGCTTCCCGTCCTTCATCCTGTCCGCAGCCGACCGAACACCGACAATCTCCTGCTCCTGGTATCGCTCCCCGAAAGGAACGCTCACCGCAAGAACGCCCCCGGGCTTTAAAACCCTCGCCATCTCCCGAATGGCCTGGGTATCGCCTTCCGACCCTTCGATGTGTTCCACCACGGACATCGAGAAAACAATGTCAAAAGAATTTTCGGGGTAACTCAGGCGCCGGGCGTCCTGCTTGCAGAACTCCACCCGCCCCCTGGCCTTATGCTTCACGCCGCTCCACAGTTGCTCTGCCTGCCGGAATGCGGGCTCGTAGAGGTCAGTCAGGTGCGCCTCAACCGGGAAATGGTATGCCAGGTATAGCCCGAAGCACTTGGGGCTTGAAACATCGAGCATTTTGACTTCCTGGGACGCACGGGGGCTTGCCAGGGCAGGCGTAACGGCCTCTTCAAGAAAACAGTATTCAGGAAACCGCGAGGGAATGGGAATGGGATGGGCAATCAAGCTCAGGGTCCGCTTCCAGCCCAGGCTGAAACCGTTCCTGAAAAGGTTGGTCAGTCCCAGCCTCAGGCCAAACCCGTAATATCTTGGCTCCTTGTAACGGAAAAAATAAGTTGCCACTCACGCCTCACACACACGCCTGATTCAGCACCTTGACCTTCGCGCACGGATGAAGACCTCGAACCCCGCCGGCGGCTCCCCGCCCAGCTTCTCCCGCGCCAGGGCCGCGTTGCCGCAGAGATAGTCCGCTTCAGCCGGCCGGATGAGTCTGGGGTCGATTTCGACATGCTCGCGCCAGTCGAACCCCGCGGTCGAAAACGCCCATTCCACCAGCTGCAGCCGGTCAACCGTCCGGCCAGGGCGGTCAAACTTCTCTACGCTGCTCCGCCGCACCAGGCCGTGCCCCTCGTAGCCCTTATCAAGAAGCAATTCGGCCAGGCATGAACCGTCTTGCGCCGTCAAACACGCGATCGAAGCTCTCATTTCACCTCCGGGGCTTAAATAGGCCACTTATTTAGGCTAGCAACCGCTCAGATGGCCCCAGATGGGACGCTTGGGATTTTCAGCCCTCACGCGATGAAATTTTGTATGTTGTTGATAATACATATGTTAAGTAATTACAGGCCGTAATTTCAGATTGCGGTTCAAATTTGTGTTTCATTTTGACACATCGTGTAATTTTTACCTTTAAAGCGGCCACTTTTCATCAGAGGCTATATTCATCTGCTCCAAAGCCTGGCCACGCTCCAAGGAGTGGCGCCAGCTGAACCCTTCCCTGCGGAAGTCGGCGATGGGAAACTGAACCCCGCCTATCCTCCCTCCGCTTCACTTCCTTTATCGCCACCGGTCCTGCCCGGAGAAGCCTTCCCTGCCCGGCCGAACTTCCCTCGCAGCCAGCGCGACGCCGTTCCCGAACCGTTGGGCGAACTCCACGGCAGCCCGGCGCGCACATCTGCCCAGACCTCAGCCGCCACCGCCTTGCGCGGGTCGCTCTGGTCGGTGGCGTCCCAGGCCGATCGGGCCAGAATCCAGATGGTGCAGGAAATGAACGCAAGCATGGCCCCAAGCAGCATGATCAGCAAACGATGTGGGAACGACTTTTTCTGCGGCACCATGGGCGGATCAAGCACCTTGACGCTCGGGACCTCCTTGGCTTCCTGCACCTTGGCCAACTCGTCCTGCTGGGTCAGGGTTTCGAAGATAGTCTCCTGGACCTTGGTCTTTCGCAGCAAGTCGGCGTAAGTCATGCCGAGCAGCGGGAGTTCCCGGATTGAGGGATAAAGCTGTCCGGCCGAACTGTTCTCGTCCGCACCCTTGCCCGCCATACTCCTGAGAGCGTTCTGCAGTTCATTCACTCGCGCCTGCACGGAGCGCACCCGCACGTTGCTGTCCGTATAGATCTGCTTCAGACCCTGGAGTTCCGATTCGGCGGCAATCAACTCTCCCTGAAGGTCGGCCGCCGCCATCACCATCGCCTTGCCCTGAGTGGGAACGTCGATGGCGCCCTTGCGGCTGGCAAACTGGCTGAAGTTGCGTTCAGCTTCTTCGAGGTCCACCTTTACCTGCTTCAGGCGGCTGTCAAGAAACACACGCTCACGGTGCGCGGCGGAAGTGCTGAGGTGGGTCACCACCCAGTTCAATTGGTTGACGTATTCCTGCGCCATCGCCGCCGCCCGGTGCGGATCGTGGTCGGTGACGCTGATGGTAATGATGCCGCTCTGCTGGTCCTCCGAGATATCGGTCTTTGCCGCAAGCTTCTTTCGCGCGTCTTCGGCGTAGCGTACCCCGTAGAGCTCTTGCAGTTTGAATTTGCTAATCAGGTCGTCCTTCACCGTATCGCTTTGCAGAATCCCGATGAACAGGGCACCCGTTGTTTGTACTCCAAGCGCGCTTTCCGCCATCCCCGCCAGGCTTCCGCCCACCTGGGAAGACAGCGCCGCCAGCATCGCGGTCCCGGAATCCATGGACTGGTCAGGCGGCATCAGTTCGGCAGTGGACTGATAGCGTTTCGGGATCAGGAAGGCAATCACTGTCGCAAACACCAGCCCCAAAGCCGCGGCTTTCGCCAGCAGACGCCGGTTGCTCCACAGCAGCCTCACCCGCATGACACTGCGCTCGCGGCCCTTGCGAGCTGATTCCATATCCAGGGTTTCGATGACAAGTTCATCGGGCGCATACGTCCGCTCGCGCCCCATGGCTGTTTCAGTCGGAATCTTGCTCAAGCCTTGCTCCCTCTAAGAAACGTGCGCATCATACCCTTCAGTTCCGTTCAATGGATCCGCCAGCGCGGCCAGTAAGTAAGTTGCAACGATGAAGTGAAATTGGAAGTGGGACCCGGGCGGAGGATCGGGAAGTTCCATTTCTCGTATTGCAGAGCGGCCGAGACACTGAGTTTGCGCCCCAGCCAGATGCTGGCTTCCACTCCGCCGTCGTTCACGGTTCCTCCGTAGGGAACAAACTGCTGGCTCACCTTCTGGTGCCGGTACCGGAACCGGACATAACTCCGCGGCCCCTGCCAGTAGGTCAGCCAGGCCTGCTCGCCCTTTCCGTCGCGCCCGACCCAGCTTCCCAGCAAATTGCCCTCATTCGTATAACCGTTCCGGTAGCGGCCGTTAAAATAGTAAAAGCCGCAACAAAGGTTGTTGGTGGCGTTGCCGATCGGGTTGTCGGTATAAACGCCTTCCACGCGCAGATCAAATTTCGGCAATTTGGGCAGATGGGAAAAGTAGAGTCCCGCGCTGTTGGCTGAACGGTCAAAATAAGCGACGGGCGAAATCTCGTCGTCCGTGAACGAATCGGTATAGAACGTCGCCCAGTTCCGCAGCCCCGGCAGGCGGTAGGTCAAATCAAACCCCGCACGGCGGTCACCGGGATCGATGCTGGTGCAGACAGCACTGTACTCAAAACATCCCGGCTGTCCGTTCGAGGTCGAGAAGAGACTGCGCAAAAAAGTGTGGGCGGTAAGCGGCACCCCTTCGCCTGCGAACAGCGTGGTGCTTGAGAACCCAAACTCCAGGTTGGGCGACGGCTTGAAGCTGATCTTCTCTCCGTGAATCATGGGCTGATCTGAAAGCGCCTGGTTCCACTTGCCGAGCAGCCCGGTGGGAGCGCCGTAGACAAATTCCTGGCCGCTGAGGCGCCCTACAAAGAATTCCGTTCGCACCGGCCCCATCCATCCGAAGATGCCCGGCAGTTTGATGGGGCTCACCCGGCTGATGCGAAGCATGGTCACAGGCTCGGCGTTGTCGCTGAACATCATGGAGCCGCCCTGGCCCGGCCCCCACCAGAGACTCTGCTTTCCAAACGTTATCTGCCAGTTTTCAAAGCTCATCGCCACGTAGGCGTCCAGCGCCCGAAAGCGATCCACTGAGGGCGAGAGCTGAGACGGCGCCAGTGGCAGGCCGGAGTCAATATTGGAGATAAAATGCCGGGCCGCCAGGGGAAGTTCCGGCCCTGCCGGTGCATGCTGGTATTCGCCCCGCAGATATGCCGTGAAAGGTCCGGAGGAAGCCCAGCCCGAGAGGCCGGTCACGCTGTTCAATCCCTCGCCATAGGGACGGCCAAAGTCATCAGTGAGGGTCTGGCCGAAATGATACCCGTCGGTCAGCGGCTGGCCCGCAATTTCCGTGAAGCGCGTATAGGCGGATTCGAGTTCGAGGCTCCGGTTGCGTGCGCCGCCCAGAAGGTCCAGGGCGTCGGCGAACTCTCTTTGCAGGCTCCCGATCAGACGGTCTGCTACCGCCGTGTTCTTTTCCACCGATCTCCGCCGGTCGGAGGCCTCTTCCACCAGGCGGGCACATTCCAGGCGGGTCCACGGCCGCATGCCCAGCATCGCCGTCTGCACGTAACCCATCGCCTCCAGCCGCTCCATCGCCGGATACACCCAGCTGTCCAGCGGCACATAGGGGGAACCCATATTCGCGGGCTGCCGGTCGTGTTCCTCGTCTCCTCCGCGCCCGGGCATCCGCCAGCTGGCGCCCCAGATTTCAGGATTATGGTGCGCATGGTAAACGTGCTGGGCCATCAGATAGCCCATTACGCTGCCCACCAGCACGTCCGAGGGAAAGTGTTCCTGGCCCGTCACCCGCGAGGCGCTGATGGCTCCGGCCAGGCCGTAGGCAAACAGTTTGGTCAGGGGACCGGGATACTCATGGGCCAGCACACCGGCCGCCGACCAGGCCGCCCCGGCATGCTCGGACGGAAACGAATTCCCTCCCTGCCTGAAGCGTCCCTCGGCATTGCCGACGTAGGGACGCTCACGGCCCGCAGCGGTCTTGATGGCCGTCGTAGCCAGAAAACTGTCGATCACCGCCTCACCGCTCAGCAGGCCCGTCTCCCGCATATGCTCGTTGTGCCGCATCTTGCCCAACAGGTAGAGGCCCCCTGCCGCACCGATCAAAGTAAATGCACCCATGTTTGAAAAAGTCCGGCTCTGGCTGATCCGGTTGGGAGAACTGGCGAAACTGCGGCTGGCGGCAGTGTCCGTGACCAGCAGGCTGGCGACCAGCCCCCCCAGCGGGACCAGCCAGTTGGCGTCATGCAGGCGCAGATGAAATGGGCTGGTCCAGATGGCTTTCTGGTCGCCGGCAATATGCTTCATCAGGGGTAGCCCCAGCCCGTTCTTATATTCGCTTGGGTCCGGAAAAGACTGCTCTTCCGTCTTCTTGTGGAGATGGCCCCACCAGTCCGGGTGAGAGTGTCGCCTGACAGCAGGGACAGCTGGGCGGCGAGTTCCCTCGCCTGGCGGGCTTGACTGCCCCAGGCCTATCGCCGATGTGGTCAGGATAAGACACATAACAACCAATGATTTCTGCAAATGCACCTTCAATATCCCCAAGTGGAAAAGAACAGCCGCGATGACGAATGAGAGGGCGATTCGGAACCGGTTTTCACCTGGGCCACGATCGAGGTCAAAGTCGCGTCTTCCCAAGCCATCACTTTTTGTTTACGTCCTCTCGATTGGCCTGCTCTTCAGTAGTAGTGAGAGATCAGTACTGCCGAAGTTACGATGGAAGAAACGATCTGAGCAGACTGGAAGATGCTCTTCCACTGCGGCGGCCCCGTCACAGGTTTCTCAGGAACAACCACGGTGTCCCCGGGATAGAGCGTGGCATCAAGGGGATTGCCTCTCCACAAGGAGAACCCTTCCGACCCAATGACACTCCCATCAGCACGAACTACAAAAATCGCTTTCTTTTCGGCCAGATTGGTTGGCCCGCCAGACTGAAGCAGGTACCATTTCGCGCTCTTTCCAGGATGGAAGGAGGCAGCCGTCGGGCTATACACCTGCCCCTGAACCATGACGTAACTCGGGCGTGTGGGTATGATCAGCACGTCTCCTGCCCGCAACTGCACGTCGTCAGTGGAATGGGCCCAGTGGCGGGTCTCTTTGGAAATGTGAATCACCACGCGCCCGATGGGCGGATTTTGGAGAAGGTTTTGAAGCGTTGTCTGCCATTGCTGGTAACCCGCTTCCATGGATAGCTTCTGGTCAGGATCGTTTACGGTGGCCATCTTTGTTTGCAGCTCATTCTCCGACTGCCGGATGCGATCGACGAGGTCCTGGTAGGAATTCATCTGGATATTGCGGACTTCCCTGCGCTCCAGGATTGCCCCGTAAGGGTAAGCCTGGTTGGTAAACCCGCCGGCGCGCTCCAGCACTGAGCTCAGGCGCTCGCCGGGGGAGATCCCGTAGGTTCCCGGGTGGCTGACTTCACCTCGAATCATGATCGAGGCCCCGACGTGGTCCCAACCCTGAACTTCCTTGATGGTCAGCACGTCCCCGTCATGCAGCACCGGGTCTTGACTGCCCGTTTCCCTGAGCGCCGCATCGAGGTTGATCTCATTGTGCCGGGCGTTTGAAGGATTGTTCCCATTAAGGTTGTAAGTCGTCAGGTCGGCCGTCTGCCGGTCGGCGCTTCGCTTCAGCCCTCCGGCCAGCCCCACCAGGTCGCTGACGCGCAGTTCGGCGGTCAGAGGAAAACGACCCGGCCGCTCAACCTGCCCTTCCACATAGACGCTGGGCGGGTCAGCCTTCAGGGGGTTCCGTTGAATCAGGATGCGGTCACGCGACTGGAGCAGCACGTTTTCCAATGGGTCTCCATTCAGCGCCTGACGCAAATTGATATTCATGATCTTCAGTTTGCCGTCCTCCATGTTGCGCACCAGCTGCGCTGAATCGAGGTAGGCATCCGGAGCAACGCCTCCCGCCTGATAGATCGCGTCCCTCACGCGGACCACCCCCGAGGTGAGGTAGGTCCCGGGGTTCCGCACGTCGCCGCCCACCGTCACACTCGGCGCATAATGGAAATCAAACCGGCTGAAGATCCTGACCGTATCGAGCGGTTCGAGCTTGGGAGACGTCTTGGGATGTGACAAGGCCGAGGCCAGGTCAAAGCTTTCGACGCTGGGAGCATAGTCGGGCGGATTCAGGCGAATGATCTCCGCATAATGCTTTGCCGGCTCGGGCAGCAGATCGGAATAGGACGAAATCAGATCGCTCAGCCGCATTCCGGCGCGGTAAGAGTAACGTCCCGGGCGCAGCACGTGCCCTTCGATATAAACCGAGTCCTGGTTGTAAGGTGCGATGGGGAAGATGCGGATGATGTCGCCATCGTGAACGGCAAAGGATTGGAGTTGCTCGTTGATCTCTTTCGATCCCTTCGGATTACGGATGTTCAGGCTCAGCATGGTCCGCTTTTCATGGGCGACCACGCGCTGGACCTCGATGTGGCGCAGGGCGGCCGTTGGAAGGATGCCTCCGGCCAGTTGAAGAACCTGGGCCAGGGTCTTTTCTCCGTTCAGCTCATAGATGGCCGGCCGCCTCACCGTGCCCTCCACCGTGGCTTCCGGACCCACCGGCGGCACCAGGATCGTGTCCCCGCTTTCCAGCCGCGCCAGATCTGAATTCACCCCGTGCAACAAAAGATCGTAAAGATCGACGTTCTGGACCAGTGTCTTGCCACGGTAATGCTTGACCAGCCGCAGAGACCCGTCCTTCGACGGCCCACCCGCGGCAAACAGCGCGTTCAGCGGAGTCGAGAGGGAGCTGATGTCATAGGCGCCGGGATTTTTGACCTCACCCACCACGTAGACCCGCACCGAACGCAGCCGCGCCAGACTGACATCCGCGGAAACATCGCGGAACTGGGTCCGCAGAGCCTGCTGCACTCGCTGCTGCACGGCTCCCATCGTTTCTCCGCTCACCATCAGCGGCCCAACCTCCGGCAGCGACAGCCGGCCCTCCCGGTCCACCACCCGGTATATGCGGGACGCCACGCTTCCCCACAGGTTGATGCTCAGCCCGTCTCCCGGACCCACCACATAATTGCGCCCTGCCGGGAGGTCCATGGGAAGTTCGGTAGTGTTGACAGGCGCATTTTCGAACACGTCCACGCCAAAATGCTGGAGCATGGGCGAATGGGGAGAAACCTGCTCGTAAAGATCGTAGAGAGAGGGAATGTCCGAATACGGATTGGGCTGGTGGAAGACGGCAGGCCGGGGCGAGAATTCCTGATAGCTCTGTCCGGTCTGCTGATAGTAAGGCGAAACTTGCCAGGGACGAACCAAAGCCCCCTGCGGGGGACCCGGTGACTGCGGTCCTTGTTCCTGAAGCTGCTGTACCATCTGGGCGCGGCCGCTGCCGCCTCCCATCTGCATCGTAGAAAGCGATGGCGTGTTAGCGAGTGCAGAGAGGGCGCTCATGCCCTGCCCAGAACCAGAACTTCCACCCAAGCCGTTCATGCCGTCCAGGTCACCCGTGCTGCCCGAGCCATCCGTGCCGCCCAAGCCACTCAGGCCGCCCATTCCACTAAGGCTATTCCCTCCGCCCTGACGGCCTTGTGTCAGCGCGCCCGATTGAAAAAGACTGCTGCCGGATCCTTGTGAGTTGGGATAACCCTGAGGACCGAATGTCTGATTCACTTGCCGCAGATTGAACAGTTGATCACCTGAATTGTTCAGATTCGGCTGATTCTGCGGCCTGCTCGGCATAGGACCCCACTGAGGAGGCCCACTCGGTTGCTGGCCCTGCATGAAGCCCCCGGCCGGCGGACTGGTGGCCTGGCTCTGTCCATTCGCGGGGTAGTTTTGCCCCCCTCCCTGGTAGAACCCGGAAGACGGCTGGGGGGGCGGGATCTGCTCCAACCTTTTTTCCGCCGCCATGAACTCGATCTGCTGCTGCATTGCCAATGCGGATTTGGGATTGATGTTGGGCGTCAAGTAACCGTAACGCTGCACAAGGCGCGTCGCCACGGCCCGAAACTTGCGGTCGCTCTCCAATCGATCGAAGATTCCCTGCGAACTCATCTGCTGCTCATCCACCATCTGCCCGTGTTCAGTAGCGTCGCGCGCTACCCAGTGCTGCAATTCAACAAGCAGCCCCGGCTGCTCGATCAGGACGGCCCGGATGTCCGCTGCGGATGCAGCAACGTAATTCAGGTTCTGCTCCGCCAGATCTGAAAGAGGCGCAAGATAATCATCCTGCGGGTTCTGCCCCGGCGGAGACCACTGCTGCCCCGTTTGCTGCTGAGGTTGGATTTGCTGTGGTGTCTGCTGCTGTTGTTGCTGCGGCTGGTCCTGCTGGGACAACATTGCCGGACACGGGGTCAGTACGGCCAGCACAATCCATGCCACGGCATTTCTCCGCCAGCCCGGAATCCTTTGTGCGATCAAGTTGCGCAGACTCACTGATACCCTCCTGCTCGCCGTCCAGGACCTCGGAGGACACCAAGAATTCCTTCTTCAGAAGCCTCCACGTTGAAGGAATGGATGTCGATGGAAGCCCAGTAGAAAACGCTGCTGTTGCGCTCCGGCGCCAGGGCGAGAATCTTCATGTTGGGAAACTTCTCCAGCAATATGTCACACACGGCTGGGCGCGATTGCGGGTTGTCAAGCGCGACAATCAGGAAATCCGGCTGCTCCTCCTCCACGGCCCCAAGAATGTCCGCCTCATTCAGAACCTCTCCGACTACCTCGATGTCCGGCTGGTCAGAGATCGTTGCCAGAAGGAGTTCGCGGATCAGCCTGGGCCGGTTGGCAACCAGCACCCGTACGTTTCTTGTCATGCGGCTCTCCATTACCCCTTTAATTATCGACAGATAGCCGCGGGAGGAAAGATTCAAAGAAGAGGGGGCCAAAAGGGTTGAACCGGTTAGACCTGTACCGGTACGCCGAGCCGCTAAAGTACCAATTCCGGTCTAATGGATTTTCTGGGGGGAATGCCCTGAGTGAGGGGAAAGCAGTTTTGCAGCTTACAAAAAGACTTGATTGACCTTGACCATCTCAACCACGGAAAGTCGGTCATCAGCCCCTACTTTCTGCAGCATACGGTGAACATGGTTCTTGACGGTCTGTTCGGAAAGATTCAGATGGAGGGCAATCTCTTTATTCGTCAGGCCCTGGGCAAGCAAGGGCACCAGCTGTTGCTGGCGGCGAGTCAACCCTAACTGGGTTTTCACCCGCATGCTGGGCAGATTTGTGCTCGTCGCGGCAACATAGCGGAAAAGCGTCCGGCAAAGGCGGGGCGGGCATACCGCCTCATCCCGCGTCACGGCCCGGATGGCGGTCACCACATCCATAGCAGAGGCATCCTTTAGGACATAGCCCGCAACTCCGGCGCCAATGGCTTTCAGGAATGTTTCTTCCTCCTGTTCCATGCCAATCATCAGGGCTTTCACCCCTGCTGCAGACGCCAGAATATCCTGAACCAGCTGGAAACCAAAGGCATCCGTGACCGAAGAGTCAATCAATAACACTTCGCAGGCAGAGTCCGGAATCAACCTGGCGGTGTCAGGATTACAGGCAGTGGCGTGAACCACAACAAATTCGCTTCTCTTTCGAAGGATTCTGGCAAGGGCCTCGAGAAGAAGGCGATTCTGGGCAAGAAGGAAAATGCTGACCTGGATGCTCACAGTGTCCCTAACCTCTCATGTTTAGTCTTGACGGTCAACTCAGCAGCGATTGAGAGAGTTGCCCCTTTTCTAAGTGACTCGCAGGAGGGCGGAGTGACCGCAGGCCAAATCTCAAGACGGAGAAAAACAGATCAAAAGCTTGACCCTCTCTCCCAAAGATTACCAACAATGTACAGCACGACATTCCATAGGTCGCAATATACAGTACAAAAGTGGGGTCCTGTCAAGGAAAATTAACAAAACGGTAAATAGCAGATATTGAATATCTGCATTTTGCCGACACGATCTATAGTAGTGACCTTTAAAAATACGCTAAGAAAACACCTTGGTCCGCACACGTTGTAAAGCGGGAGAATTTAGTCCCTTTTGCAGCATGCCTTTTACGCCTCTTCACATTTTCTGGAAAACATTCTCCCCGCACGGAGCCGGTCAACCAGCTTTTTCCCGGGGAGATATCTTCATTCCGCCCCAGGAATCTCAAGATCGGAAAAGGCAATCATAAACTTGAGGGTCAAAGAGGCCGGACCCGCAGGGGCGCTACACGCTGGTAACGATCTGCTGCCGCCGGAACTGGAATTATTGTGAATTCGAATGCGGCACGCGGGAGGAAGCCAAAGGATCAGTAGATCAGCCGTAGCGAGAACTGGATCTGGCGTGAAGTCCCGGCAGTCTTGCTGATGATCCCGAAGCCGCTGCCCCTTAGCGTATTGGAAGGGATGCCAAAGTTTACCAGGTTAAAAACGTTGAAGAATTCCGCGCGGAACTGGAGAACGCCCCGTTCACCGTTGCCCCGTTTTCCAAAAGGCGTGTCCTTAATCAAGGCGACGTCGAAGTTGTGGTACTGGGGACCTCGGAAGGTATTCCGGCCCAGGGTTCCAAAGACTCCATGGTTGGGGCCTGTGCCTCCGGCCACATTGATGGGAATACTGAAGTATGAGGTGTTGTCGGCGCCATGCCCAAAGTAGTCTTCCCGGATGGTGCCGCCGGTTGAAAAAGCGGGTTGCGCAATCTGGTCAGGCCGGTCGGCGCCCACTGTTCCTGCACCCGTCTGCTGAATGCCGGAGTAGACCGTAAACGGCAGCCCGGTCATCAGAGTTGTAATGTTCAGAAACTGCCACCCCTGCGTGAGAGGCCTCCCCAGGGGCCGCAAAAAACTCACGCGGTCTACAGGAAGCGCCTGAATCAGACTGAGAGCAAAGATCTGGTTCACGTCAAAATAGGACGGTCCCCGGTCTGCGCCAGGGTTCCAGGGATTTTGCGGCAATGTCTGGAGAATGACGCCAGGGCCTGCCGTAAGCGTGCCCAGTGCCGAACTCGAATCATCGAGCGATTTCGAATACGTGTAACTCGCCTGGAAGCCCAGCCCCCAGCGCGCGGAATTCTTGCTGAGACTGGCCTGCAATGCATGATAGACGGAATGCGAACGGGTCGTCATGAGGCTTTCGTTACCGAACCCCCCAATGGCCTGGCCCGCCGAATTGAATTGCGTGAAGGGCGCGAAGGCCGGCGAGGCGCCACTGTAGCTGTTCGGAGAGAATATACTGGGGAGATGCACGCCTTCTGTACCCACGTAGTTGGCGCTGATTTTCACAGTTCCGAAATCGTGATCCAACCCGGCCGTATAGGTTTCGATATAACCGTTTCGGAAGTCTTTGGCAATGCCAAAAGTTGAAAGCAGCTGGATCTGGTTTCCCGGCGTCAACGCCGCCAGATCGTTCTGAAATCTCCCGATATCGATGGGCGTATTGGGCGCAACGTCAGCGGTGTTGCCGGTGGGGAATACCGGCTGCCCGGTGGGGGTGTAAACGGGCGGAAGCTGCACAGGAGTCACCGAGTTGCTGAACGGCACGGCCACCCCCGGAACAGCGGAAACGTAGGGGGTGAACAGAAAAGGAATGTTCCCGGTCAGAAAGTTGTCCTGCCACAAGTTCGTCAGCAGTGTTGTGATGCCCCCGCCCGCGTGCAGGACGGTGCGGTCGGCGAGGCGGTAATCGACCGCGAGGCGCGGCCCCCAGCCGCTCCAGTCCATCATGTAGGGAGGCTGCGGGTTCGCGACAAAAATCTGCGTCGCTCCGGGCGTCCAGAAGGGAACGCTGGCGCCGTCCTGCCCCACAATGAGAGGCGCTGAAGTCCGCTTATGGGCTTCAGCAATGCGGCTGTTGACTTCATACCGCAGTCCATAATTGACGGCCAGCCGCTGTGTTGCTTTCCAACTGTCCTGAAAATAGACGTTATAGGACTGCCGCCGCACGCCCGCCTCATCAAAGCGGTCTCCCCCCGGCGTGATATCTGAAATCGCGCTGATGGTGTACAGGTAGGGGGTTGCGGTCAGCAGGCCCGTCAGCGTATCCGGCAAAGCATCGCCCGGCTGTACATTGTGCTGCCCGCTCTCCGAGGGAATCGCCACGGGCGAATAGGCGGTCCCGCCGCCAAACGAATAGAGGCCGTTGGGATTCACGCCCCAGATGGAGGCGTCGCGGTTGACCCGGATCTCCGCACCCCATTTGAAGCTGTGCTGCCCGTGCGTGTACGCCATGTCGTGCTTCAACTGGAAAAGGTTCCCGAAGGACCCGGTGACAGAGCCGTCGGCGGAATTGTAGGGCTCGTAAAGCGCGTCGGCAAAGCCAATCACGGGCTGCGTGTGGTTGATGGTAGGGAAAAAGGGTGTGCTCCGGGTATATCCCAGCGAGGTTTCCGATGTGAGATGAGGCGACCAGACGCGCGAATATTTCAGCCCGGCATTCCGCTGGTGGTCAAAAAACTCGATGGCAAAACTCGGATCGATGGCGGTCTGGTCGGGGTTGGTGAGAGGTCCGGTAATCTGGTTCAGGCTGAAGCGCGCATAGAGCGTCGACTTGTCGGAAATCCGATGATCAATGCGAATTGAAAACTGGTCGGTTCCCGTAAAGACCTTGGAAGACGTCGCATAAGTCCTGGCGCCATAAGAACCCTGCGGATCGTTCGGCATCGGGTAGCCATTGAGCACCGGAACAATCTTAGGGCTGACGGGAACGATCAGCGTATCGCCGGGGTAAGCCGTGGTGTCAATCCCGTTCCGTTCCGCGACCGTGGGAACAGGAAAAACCTGCGTGGTGCCCAGCACCTGCCGGAACCCCTGATACTCACCGAAAAAGAAGGTCCTGTTGCGCCCGTTGTAAACCCCGGGGATCACAACCGGCCCGCCCATCGTAAAACCGAACTCGTTGCGGCGAAAGGGCGGGATGCGCCGCGGGTCCAGGGCGTCCTGCCGGTCAAAAAAGTTCCGCGCATCAAACGCCGAGTTGCGCACAAACTCGAAGGCGTCGCCGTGGAGCCGGTTGGTGCCGGACTTGGTGATCACATTGGTATAGCTGGCCGCGCCGTGGCCGATCTCCGCCGGCATCACCCCGGAACTCGCCCGGACTTCCTGGATGGCATCGACGTTGAAATTGGGAAAGGTTGCCCCGCCCATTTCCGGGTCGGTGGTGTCAATCCCGTCCATCGCAAAAACCGTGGCTGTGGAACGCTGCCCATTCACGGCAAACTGCTGGGTGAAGTTGGCGCTTCCGTTGGTGTCCGTCATGGTGCCGGCGGCCAGAAGCAGCAACTTGCTGAAGTCGCGCTCGTTAAGCGGCAGGCTGGAAACTTCCTTGCCGGAAAGGTTCTCACCCCCGCTAGCCCGGGGAACGGAACCGCCGGCCTCAGCCACCACGCGAAGCTGGTTTGGCAGCGAGGATATCCTCAACCCCGCAGACAAAGCTAAGTCATCGTTGATCACCAGCAGTTTCGGCGCCACCCAGTTCTGGCCGTCTTTACTGGCAGACAACCGGTATTCACCTGCCATGATACGGTCAAAGGAAAAAGCGCCGCTTCTTGTAGTGATGGAAGTATAGTCAAGCCTGCCGCTTGGGGCATGCAGACTGATCACCACCCCGGCAACGGGTTTTCCGGCTTTATCTTTAAGAACGCCGTTCCAGGAAGTCAGGGCGAACCCATGCGCCGGCAAAGCGGCCAGCAAAAGCAAAGCCCCCCACAGGGTACGGACCCGGCAATTAACTAAAGGGAACATGGCTAGAGTATTCTACTCGCCTTCAGCCTTTTAACCCAAATGCTTTGAAAATTTTCTGGCCGGTATTTTTCGCAGGTTCGGCCTGGCAGGAGGTGTGCTGATCCCGAGCAGGGCCCGACATGCCCATGCGGAATCAGGATGAAAGGTTCTTCAGTAATTCCTCGACGGAGAAAGTCCCTGAAGATTTCACTGAAACAGAGAAAAGGTCACGCGGGCTGTCCTGATAGGAAAGCGAATACTCGCCGCCCGCAAACAGTTTCGAGAGCAGCGCGGCCAGTTCCGGCTGGATTGCTTCCCGCGTTTCCGGCTGGTTGGGAGCCAGCAGCCGGTCGTTGATGGAAATCTCAATTTCCTGGCCGTTGAAGCGAAATCTCGAGTCCAGGCGCGGGTCCGATTCAAAACGCCGGCAGGCTTTGAGGGCCGCAATGGCTGCCTGCTTCAGGCGGTCCTGGTTGCTGCCTTCCAGCGCCCCCTTGCGGTTGTAGCGAACGCCGGGACGGTTGCCGGAATTGTCCACGCTGTAATTCGCTTCGTGTCCAATCAGGATGATTCCGGGGCCCGCATAAACGTGGCGGTAATCGGCGACATCCAGCAGCAGTTCTTCCCAGCCCTGCTCCTGGATCCAGCCATGAAAAACCGGGATCAGAGGATCGAGATCGATTCCCCCCTCATCCTTGAGAAGCAGCTTCACATTAATGTGTTGTAGTTTCATACGGCAGTCGTCCTTTAACTCAACTGGCAACCAGGGCGCCGGCCCGGCTGGCGCAGGTGTGTGAAGCCTCGATGAAGAGGTGGGCTTCGTCCATCAGATAACGCGCAGAATCCTCGGTGTGCGGCAAATCGGCCTTCTCGTGCGCCGCAAACAGGTACTGGGCGAATTTCCCGCCGGCGAAAGGATCAAAGAATCGCTTCGTATCGTAGAAGCGCTTTCGGAACTCGCTCACAATCTCGTCAGGGTCATCTGTCACACGAGGGAATTCGGTCTTCACCAGCGCCCTGGCGGCCCGCAGCATGGAGAGATACGCCGTCTTTCCTGCCTGCCCGGCTTTGCCGTTTTCAAAAGCAATCTGGGCCTCAAAAAGCTGCCGCTCGGCCGCAGCCAGGTCAAAGTCGATGGTGGAAATCACCTCGCCCGCGCACTCGCCCACGCCCATATCCCCCAGGGTATATTCGCGCGGGTCTCCCCAGTCCCTGAAGAACGAATGGTCCGCCAGGTCCTCGGGCGGGCGCGTCAGGTCTTCCAGAAGCGTTTTCAACTGGACCTTGCCGGTCCGTGTGACAAAGTCCTTAAACGATTCGCCATTCTGCCGCCCGGCAAGATAGTGGCTGGTCAGGCGGGAAACAACCTCGGGAATGTTCTTGGACGGCACGGCCACCACGGGCATCCCGTAGGAGGCCCCGTTGTGTCCCCACTCGCCGCCCAGGACCACCTGGAAATGCGGCACCGCGTATCCTGACATCTTGCGGCTTACGCCGTAGAAGCCCAGGTCCGACACATGGTGCTGGCCGCAACTGTTGAAGCAACCGCTGATCTTGATGTGCAGGTTCTGGACCGCCTCATCCAGTTGGAGGCTCTTCTGCAACAGGCGATTCCGCAACTCCGCCGCCAGTCCCCGCGAAGATGAAATGCCCAGTTTGCACGTATCGGTTCCCGGGCAGGCGGTGATGTCAACAATCGTTCCCGCTCCGGACGCCCCCAGGCCAACCGATTCCAGCGCTTCGTAGAGCTCCGGCAAATCGTCTTCGCTCACCCAGCGGATTACAAAGTTCTGCTCCACGGTGGTGCGAACACTTTCGCAGCTGAAGCGCCGCGCCATATCCGCCAGCGCGCGCAACTGGTGGGAAGTGGCATCACCAATCGGCAGCGTCACCGTGGCCACCACGTATCCCTCCTGGCGCTGCGGCCGGAGGTTCGTTTTGAGCCAGCGCTGGAAAGCTTCCGACCCGGTTCCCTGCAACTTCTCAGAGGGTTTTAAAGGTTTCTCTTCCGCCTGCAGGGCCTCCTGGATGTATTCCGTCCATCGCGGATCGGGCTCCAGAGTCTTGCGCTCTTCCAGAACCAGTTCCCGGAACTTTTCAATCCCCAGGTCCTGGATCAGGAATTTGATCCGCGCGCGGTTGCGGTTCTTTTTCTCCCCCAGCCGCGCATAGACCCTGGCAATGGCCTGGGCCAGCGGCAGCAGTTCTTCCGGCGGCACGAACGGGTCAAAAAGCTTGGCCTGGTAAGGAACGGCGCCGAGCCCGCCTCCCACATACATGGCGAAGCCGCGCTTCTCCACCCCGTTCTCTCGCCGCGTGGCGGCCACCAGTCCCAGGTCATGCATATTGGCCAGGGCGCAGGCGTGCTGCGTGCAGCCGCTGAAAGACGGCTTGAACTTTCTGCCGAAGTTCTGGACGTCGGGATGGCCCAGCAGGAATCGCGCCAGCGCCTTCGAATAGGGCGTGACGTCAAAAACCTCATCCTGGCAGACGCCCGCGTAGGGGCAGGTGGTCACGTTGCGGACCGAATTGCCGCACGCTTCGCGCGTAGTGATATTGACGGCGGCCAGGCGCCGCATCAATGCCGGGGTATCCTCAATGTGGACGTAATGGAGCTGGACGTCCTGCCGCGTGGTGACGTGCGCGATGCCGTCAGAGTATTCCTCCGCCAGGTCCGCCAGCGTTTCAAGCTGCGCGGCGTTCAATCCTCCGCCGGGAATCTTGATGCGTTGCATCCCAGGAGCGTCCCAGACGGTGTTCGGACCTTTCAGCAGTTCTTTCCGCGGGTAGGCCATCTGCTGGGCCTTTTTCCCGTCGTGCCTCTCGCCGTTGTCGTAGCGCTGCCCGTAGACGCCTCTGCGTAAACGCGTTTCCGCGAAAACACGATCGTCGAGCTTGCCCGTCTGCTTGAGGCTGATTTCCGTCTCGAAAATATCAATCTCGCGCCCCAGCGCCTCCGGCACCTGTCCCGCGAGATGTTCCTTCCACAATGCGTTCGATGCTTTCATCATGTCACCGCCCCAAAACTAAAAAACCCACCGCCGGCATTTCTGCGACGGTGGGTTTGGATAAAACCTAAGCTGAAAATCTCTTGAGGGCTATCCTCCACACGCCGGCACAAATGTGCAACAACACATACAGGCGCCGCAGTGGATTCCCTTGACCATCATAATAATCCCCATTCTATCTGAGCGTACAAAAGGTGTCAACCAATGGTCTGCCTTCCCACGATGCCTCACCGGGTCGCCACCGAAACCGCATCATGGCGTTAGCGACGAAGCGCTAATGACACAACTCAAAGTAATACCTCTGGCGAGATAGGGCAGAATTGTAGCGGAAACAGGCGATACATGGCACAATTCGCCATGTGTGCGCCTCCTGCGGTGAATTCTTCAAGAGGCTTGTTCATACCGGCTTCAAGCCGCGCATCGTATTGCTTTCTTCCACCCCCCGGCAATCAAGGAAACGGGGTCCGATCATCTGAGGAGCGTGTGATGACGACTCAAAGGCCGGGTCGATGTTCCAACGGTTTCCAAAAGTGGACTCGTGTTGCATCCAGCGTGTCCATCGTTCTTTCGATTGCTGTTTTTCTTTCAGGCATTCAATTGATTGCGCAATCTCGGACGGAGATCCAAACCCAGCCCATCACCGGGGAACTCACGCCTTCGGGCAATCCGCACTACTTCAAGGACGCCGGCGGTAACGCCCTCATTCTGACTGGATCACAAACCTGGAACACGCTCCAGGACTGGGGGACCGATGGGTCGCCCCAGGCTTTGGACTTCAACGCTTTCGTTAAATTCCTCACCGCACACGGCGACAATTTCACTTTGCTGTGGACCGTGGAATTGCCGAAATTCTGTGGTCTGCCAAGCACGGCGAGCTCTCCACCCGACTTCACAGTCAGCCCGTTTCCGTGGCTGAGGACGGGGCCCGGGAAAGCAACTGACGGTGGATTGAAATTTGATCTCACCAGGTTCAACCCAAATTATTTTGATCGCCTGCGCAATCGGGTTCAGGCGCTGAACAATGCCGGGATCTACGCCGGCGTCTATTTGTTCTCGGGTGAATTCCTCAACGTCTTTCGTTGCCCGAGCGACGGATACCCTTTTACCGGAGCCAATAATATCAACGGCGTTGACGACGGTTATGTGAGCGGGCCCAAGGGGACAAACTCGATCACCATGACCGCGCCTAACGCCATTACCGCATTCCAGGATGCTTACGTGGACAAGGTGATCGATACCTTGAATGATTTACCCAACGTCCTTTGGATAGTTTCAGAGGAAGCCCCCATCGGTTCTCTATGGTGGAACAAACACATGATTTCGCATATTCGAGCCTATGAGTCCCGAAAGCCACATCAGCACCCCATTGGCCTCGCCGCCCTGATCGGAAGCCCGGACGCGATACTCTATAACTCTATGGCGGACTGGGTTGCGCCGGCGGGCAGGATTTCCCCGGCTGAATCCTGTGGGACGGGGAAACCCCGTTGCAAAGTAAATGTCAATGACAGCGACCACTCCTACTGGGAAATCTGGCGAGATACGCCACAGCAGAATCGCAACTATGCATGGGAAAACTTCATGACGGGCAACCAGGTGTTGTTCATGGACCCCTACCTGGTCTACTATCCACGCGAGAATCGGAACCTGTGTGCCTCGCCAACCAAAGGAATCTGCACGGCACCGGACACGCGCTGGGACAACTTCCGGAACACTCTCGGGTACATCCTGAGGTATTCCCGCAAATTGAATCTTCTGAATGTCACTCCACAGGGCGCACTTTCGTCGACAGGCTATTGTCTTGCCCAGACGCCCTCGGCTGGCGCCGAGTACCTGGTGTACGCTCCATCCGGTGGCACGTTCACAGTAGATCTCGCGGCGATGCCAGCTTCACGGACATTGACGTCAGAATGGTTCAACCCGGCGACGGGGCAAGCGATCGCAGGCAAACCCCTACCTGCCGGGTCGTCTTCTCAATCGTTCACACCCCCGTTCAGCGGAGATGCTGTGCTCTATCTGGTGGACGCATCCGGTCACGCAACAGCAAGTACCCACCGATAAAGCCGCCACCACGACATCAACGCGTCGTTGCCAATGCCCCGTGGGCTGGCCTGCTAGCCACCATGAGAGACGCCTGACAAATTCAGCAAAATCGGAAACGTCACACTATTTCTTAGCCTGTTCTTCGGCCATGTTGCCGATCACGGGCAAATGGAATTCCTGGTTGCCGTAGGCCTTAATCACCAGGATCAGCCAGACGACAAATCCTCCGAGGAAAAGCGCCAGGTCAAGCAGCAAATGAATGATCAGTCCCACCACAGGAATCGTCCCCAGGATCATTCCCAGGATGATCATTCCAATCCAGGCAGCAATCCAGGCAACGTGAAAAAACACCGACTGGAATGCGTGGAACCGAATATAACGGTCCTTGTTGTAAGGTTCGAGCACCAGAAAGATGATCGCCGGGATGATTGTGAAATAGGCAAGCATCCCCGCAATGTTTGGCGCCAATCCAGATGATCGAGCGCCGGTTGATGTGGCTGCGCCCGCCCCTCCCGTAATGGACGCGCCGCATGACCCGCAGAACGTCGCTCCCTCAGCCACCGTTGCCCCGCATTTTGCACAGCTTGCCATCTTTGGTCTCCTTTTCCATGACTAGATTTTTGCCAACCTTGCCTTGACTCCGGAAGACCCTGCCTCCCGGTCATTTCACTTCCTGCTCACCATTCCCTGGTGATGACTGGTTTTTTGCGTGCCGTCGGTATAAGTCGTGATGTAGTCGTAGGTGAATTTCACCATGCGCCCGTCGTCTTTGGCGAGCCATACGGAACCCTTGACGTTGTAGTCCTTCATGACCGCACCCTTGCCACCGGTGGCGTTATTGACAATTCCCCCCAGCCATTTGCCTCCCAGGACGGTTCCAGCCCTTTCGCTGGCCGGAAGCTGCGAAAGATCAAAGTCGTAGCGGCGCGCATCGTAGCCGCCCACTTGTTCGTCCGCGACATACTTCACACTGTCCTGCGCATCCCGGATGTCCATAGGATTGAGATAAGCCAGTTGTATGGCAGTCGCGGTCATCTGCCATTCGTGGCTTCCCGCTGTCGCGTTGCGCGGGAATACTTTGGTTCCACCAGGGTCCGACTGAGTTTTGGGATACACCTGGGTTTCCTGGCCGGTCATGGCGCTGGGAGTCACATCTTCTTCAAGAGAAAAGGATGTGCCGTCAGCATCCTCCTTCTTGAAAGAGAGGTGGAACGACCCCGTTGGCTTCGTGATGGTGTCACCCATCTTGGTCATCGCATCGGGAAGATAGGGCATCCCGCTGGCTGAGTGGTAGCCGCTTGTCGCGGCTGGCGCCGCCTCCTTCATCGCCGCGGTATATTCCCGGGCCTTGTGCCCAAACCGGTAAGCCATAAATATGCAGCTGCCGATGCCAATAACCCCAATCAGCGCGATAATACCAACGACGATGACTAAGATTTTCACCACGGGGCTGCCCTTTGTCGCGGCTGGAGTTGCAGGCGTTCCCGTTCCTGCAGCCGTGCCGGACTGCCGGGCGCCGCACGCCGTGCAGAATCCTGCACCCTCTGCGATCGCTTTCCCACAACTGATACAGAATTGGCTCATGCCGTCACCTCCGAATGATTTCAGCCTGAAAGAAGCATAGTTTCGATGATTCCTTTATTCACGCACATGCCCGGCGGCGGATCGGTCTTCAGTCCATAGCCTCCAAGCTATTCCCTCACCAGTTCCACGCGGCGATTGAGAGCTCGTCCTTCCATCGAGTCGTTGGGCGCAACCGGCCGGGAGGCGCCAAAACCGGCGGTGGTGAACTTTCCAGGTTCGATGCGATACTGCGTGACCAACGCCTGCTTGACAGCTGCCGCGCGACGGTTTGAAAGATCGAGATTGTAGGGGTCACCGCCAATGTTGTCAGTGTGCCCCTCCACTCGCAGCTTCCAGTCGGGATGCTTCCGCATCACCTCCGCGATTTCGTCCAGGACCGTCTTCGACTCAGGGCGTAGAACGTCACTGCCAAAGTCAAAATAGATACCGTAAACCTTGGCGCGCCCGTCCTTCTGCAGTTCCTGTTCGATCCGGTTGGGGGGATGCGTCTCTGAAGTCCAGTTGATGCGGATAATCTGGACACTCCCTTCGGACTGGGACTGGCCTGCCAGGCTCAGCGGATTGTCCGGATCATCGAGAATATACCCCTCGCGGTGATCGTTGTCGTCTGCGTTCTCGCAAACAGCGTGAATGGCCGGCAACTGAACCTGCTTATCATTGACCATCACCGGAAAGGCAACATCGCCCGTCCCCACCCGGCGGAGTGTGCAGTGGATGGCTGGGGTTTCTGGCGGTGGGCTCCCTGGCACAGGGATCAGGCGATTTAGAAGCTCGGTAGGGTCTCCGGAGCCGGTGGCGGTTTTCTTGAAGGTTCTGATCGTCGCCTTGATGGGATCTTCATGCGTCGTAAAGGGCGCCTCGCCGCGGGTTTTCAGTTCCATCAAGGTATTCCGGGAGAACCCGAGCGCCGTGGTCCCTGGAAATTTGTTTTCATAGCCTGGCATGCAAAAATAGCCGTTGGTCTCCGCTGAATTCTCGAGGTCCGCACGCAATACAGTACGCCCGCATTTGATCCTCTGCGCCAGTTGCTTGTTTCCTGTCGGCCGTCCCAACAGGCTCTCCAGGTTCGGGGGCTTGAGATACTCCTGCGAGCCCTTAATGTGAATCTCTTGTTCGTTGACCTGATCGACAATGAAAATGGATTCGTAGTCGCCCTGCAACGGGTCCGTACCCGCTTTAACCACGCGTAGTGAAACGCGGAGGGGGATTTTCGCACTTGGAGAGGAAACCAGTTCGGGAGGCGCAGGTTTCCATTGGGGCAGTTTCTGAGCGGCCGGAGAGTTGCTTCCCTTTGCCGCTTGAACCATGCCCGCGATGTCGTTCCGCTTATAAGCCTGCTCGACCTTCTCGACTCGCTGTTTGGCTTTGTACCCGAGGTAGACACAGCCCCCGATGACGACAGCGCTGGCCAGGAAGAAAAACCCCAGAATCCCCACAACGACTTTTATCAGCAGGTTTCCGGATTTTCCGGGAGGCGCTGGTGGAGGCGGAGCGGCCGGTGGCGCGGCGCTCGCAGAAGGCGCCGGGACAGGAGCTGGCGGTATGGAATGTGTGACCGGAGCTGCCGCAGGCGGCTGAGGCGCGGACTGCCCGGTGGGAGGCGCCTGAGCCGGAGGCGCGCCCACCAGCGCACCACATTTCGCACAGAAGGTATTCCCCTCAGCGATCGGAGCACCACAGCTGGTGCAAAAATGCTGGGCAGCGGAGGCGCTCTTTTGATTAGTCTGGCGCGCACCGCACTTTTGACAAAATACGTCGCCCGGTGACAACAAGGCTCCGCATTGTATACAGGAGGCATTCATTGGCCGTTTGTCCTCATTACCTACTCTCGCCTTCTCCCCAGAGCATCCCTTTACTCAAGGCCTCGAACCGTTATTCCCGGACCAATTCCACGCGGCGATTCAGGGCACGCCCTTCCACGGTGTCATTGGACGCCTTGGGCCGGGAAGCGCCAAATCCCTCCGGCATCATCCGGTCGGGAGCGATTCCATATTGCCCGATCAGTGCCTGCTTCACCGCCGCGGCGCGCCGCTGAGAGAGCTGAAGGTTGTAGGCACCACCCCCAATGTTGTCGGTGTGGCCGTCAATCTTGATTTTCCAGCCAGGATTGTGTTGGAGAGCCTCAGCTATTTCTTTCAGCACCGGCCCCGATTCCGGGCGGAGCGTGGCGCTGTCGAAGTCGAAATAAATACCGTAAATTTCCGCGCGGCCATTTTGAGCGAGGTCCTGCTCGATTTTCTTTTCCACCGGGAAAGTGATCTTGACATAGGTCACGTTCCAGCCCGTCTTGGGGTTTACAATCTTGAGCACCAGGGGGTTGGCCTCGTCATCGAGCACCCAGGCTTCATAAGGATCGCCCTTGGCGTGGATGGTGGGCAGATCTTTGTGGTCACCGTTTACAATGATCGAATAAGGAACATCGCCCGGCTCGACGCGGGTCAGCGTTCCGTGCCTAAAACCCCTCAGCACCATCTTCCCGCTGTTATCACCCTGCCCTTTGTAAGCGTCGTAGAACGTCAGCGCTGCTGAGCGCCCCGCCTTGAGGTCCTGGAACACGGCCTTTGAGAAGCTGAACATCGTTGAGCCCGGGATCTCATCCGGAACCGTTTCCCCAAAAACGGTCACAAAATCGCGGCCGTTCATCATGTCCGCGATACACAACCGTCGCGTGCCGGGATAGGGATTTCCCACCAGGCGCATGGCGGATATCTCGATCGTGCTGCTTCTGACAGCCGCGACGGTGTTGAGAGATTCAATATCGGGGTCTCCCTTCTTCGCGCCCTTCCAAACGTCTGTAAGGGTCGTGCCCGCCTTCATCGGAATGGAGGCGGCTGCTGCGGCAGCCACATAGCCATCAAAACCCGTCCGATCCTTGTCCGGGCAGCTCACCATGGGCCTCGTTTCCAATTTCGCAGGTTGGGCGGCCGGCTGGCCCTTGCCGATCATTCCCAGCAGCTTATCCAGGGCGGAACCGCCCGCCGACGGGTTCTGCCCGGGAGAGGGCAGAGTCTTCTCCGCCCCGCCTTTTTGGTACGCCTGCTTAACCTGCTCCGCTTTGTTCTTGACCCGGTAAACGACGTAAACGCAGCTTCCGATGGCGACCGCGCCGGCCAGGACAAAAAGTCCAAGCACCCCCACAACAATTTTCAAAAAGAGGTTTGAGGATTTTGGGGTTGAAGGGGGTGCGACGCTCAATGAGGCGGGCGAAGAAACGGGCGTCGCCCCGACTACCGGCGGTGGAGATGTCGATGGGGACGGAGGACTGGGCGGCTCCGGCCCGGGCGCGGCAGGCTCCGGTTCACCCGCGGCCTTCCCGCATTGTGCGCAGAACGCGTTACCCTCACCGAGTTGCGTACCGCAATGGATGCAGAAGCGCGCCATCGGTTACCTCAATCCAGTGCTCCGCTGGAACGATATGGAGATTGCCCGGCGTGTAGACGCTGGCGGCTTCTTTCCAGTCCCGTGCGATGGGACGCCTGAGATTCCTGCCTCCATCCTTTAACTCTTGGGCCCGCAGATATCACTGTCCGGGTTCCTCCATGTCTTGGAGCTCTTAAACCACTCGACGGTTGGCGAAGTGCCCTTCATGGCAAGGACTTGAGCATCGGCCCCAGCCTGCGCATACATATTGAAATGGGTCATGGTGCACGGCACCAGGCTCAATGGGCCCGAAGCCGTATAGTCAAATTCCGCAACCAACTGAACGTAGGCCCCACCGTTGATCTTAAAGAAGTCACCCGGCCCCTTCTGCTTGGACAACTTATTGGAAAACAGTTTCTGTTGCAGCCGCTGGAACCAGGACCAGGATGTGATGGTTTGAGGCAGAAGCTGATTGAGGGCCTCTTTAAAGCTGTCCGTGCCAAAGGTCATCGTGAGCTTGGGCGCATTGACGGCCAGGACAATGCCATGCGCTGCCAGAGACTCGGAGGTTGTCTTCTGCAAAGTAGGATTGGCCTGGAGATTGCCTTTCGTAGAACTCTGGCCTCCGTGAATAATCAGGCCGCCCGCGCCGTCATAGTCCATGTCAAAGCCGCCGGAAGCGGCATCGTGCGGAGTCCCGAAACCCGGCTTGAAAATGAGGTTCACGTTAACCTGGAACAGGAAGGGGAGGCCATAAATATCAATCACTTGCTTGGCGAGGGGCGGCAAGGCAAGCCGCGACTCGCCAATGCCCATCGTCTGCCCCAGGGTCTGAGCGGCCCAGGTAATGTGCAGGTTCCCTTTCATGGGAGTGTTGTATTGAAAGTCCTGCATTTTTCCGCCGTTTATATTGGCGTTGAACGACGTGGAAACGTGGTCCACGGTTCCGGTGGCAGTAATTTTGGCTTTAAGGCCTCCCAGGTCCTTTGTGGCCGAGAGAGACATCGTCAGGCCGTCGCCCTTCCGGGTCCCGCTCGCCTCAAACTCCCACTTGTCGACCGTACCCTTTGCATGCAGACCGTATGAGCCCGTTTTCGACGTATCGGCGTAGAGGAGGGTGGGTTCAAAAAGCAAACTACTCAAACTTCTCATCAGGCTGCCAGCATCGCCCGGCGGAAGAACTTCTGCCTGATCGCCTGGAAAATTCGCGGGGACAGTGAATTGAATGTGCCCATCCTGGATGAATTCCGGAAGTGAAGCATCATCGGTGATGAGTCCGACCTGTGAACCTTCCTTCTCGACATCAATCACCTTGCGGGCTCCGAGATGCTCGAGTAAAAGCACGTCGCCTGCCTTCAAACCCTGGAGACGCGGATCAGCAGCGTCAAACACCAGGGCGCTTCCGTCCGGGCTCACGGCCTTCAGGGTCCTTTTAACTGTGGGGAAATCGATCCGGACCGTATTGCTGGTGTAGGTGGCCTGAAACACTGCACCGGGAGGCGTGTAGAACTGTTCCGGAGTGATGCCGGACGCTGCGCCTCCGCCCGTGGGGCCGCCGCTGGAACCGCCGGTTTCGACGCTTTTGGTTCCTGAAGAACAGCCTGAAAAAAGAGTTAGACTTATGACGACAAGGATCCCCAAAACCTGCTTTGCCGGCTTCATAAGGGACACCTCTTCTGCTAAGGTGAACTCTATTTCTGAATTTGACTGCCTACCCGGGAACGGACTTTAGCACAGTCGCCTGAAGAAGTAAATAAGGTGAATCGCCCGGTTTGCCGGTGCCGGGACCTGAGGATTTCCTTTATATTGCAGGCCTGGAAATCAGGGTTACTGGCAGTTCGGCAAACGCCTAATACCTCAAAGCAACGACCTCGTAATCTCTTACGGTGGGGACCTCTGCTGTCACCACCCCGTTGGTTTGTTTGAACGGGAGGCTGCGGCCCGCGCGAAGCGCCCGCACAGCGGAAACCTGCTTTCCCTTCCGGCACCCTGACCGCGATCTGCAGGCGCCCGGTTGGATAGAACCGCCGAATAAAGGAACGCATGGTGTTGGGATTTGTGTAGTTAATGATATGGAGGGCGCATCCCGGCTCAGTTTCCCAGGCAAAGAGTTCCAGCAGCCCTGCCCCGTCAACCGTCGCGGGGCGAGGCTGATTCTTCATCAGCCAGTTGATGGAACTGGCGATCAGACGGTTCAGGTCCGGATTGCCGGATTTCCACGCCGTGCGGGCAACGTCGCCGGGGAAATAGACGACGCTGCCGGAACCGGCTGACCCCGGGCGGAACACAGCCGCGGGTTCCTGCGTTTTCGGAATGCGCGGATAAGACCATCTCCGGCGGATACGCGGGATAGTGTGGAATAAGAGAGAGGAATGTCGATTCCGGCTTCAGATGAGAGACCGGAACCCGGAATTCCGTGCCGGGAAGAATCTCAGTGTCTTTGAAAACATCCACGATGGGATGCGGGCGGTCCAGGTGCATGTAACTGTTGCCGACTGGCCCGACCAGATCACCCGCCACGTGAACGCCGAAAAGATCCGATAACCCGAAGTCTTCACGCCGCACTCCCCATTCGTTGTAAAGCGACGTTTCAAAGGTGGCCAGCAGCGAACCGCCTGAAGCCACGTACCGCCGGAGGGCCTGGCACTCGCTGTCTCGCAAATAGGCCGCGTTGGGGACCAGGAGCGCTTTGTAGGGCTTCAGCGCTTCCGGCGTGAGATTTTCCTGGTGGATAAAGTCAAACAGGAACCGCCCTTCCAGCAGCGCGTAGTAGAGGCCCTGCAGATAATCGGTTGGGTCAATCCGCTCGCCGTTCAGCCGCCGCTCGTGCGTCCCGTTTGACTGGTAGAAGGCAATGGTGCTCTGGGGATAAAGCACCGCAATGTTGGCCATCGATCGCCGGTTGCGGAAGTCAGGCTTCGTTCGCCGCCAGCCAGTCATAGAATGCACGCCCGGTTTCCCGCCAGCGATTGTCCAGCACAGTTCCGCCCAGCCGGTGGTACCACGGGACCATGCCGCTGGCCGTCACCTGGGCCATCCAAAGCGTCGCTTCCGCCGCGGGCTTGCTGGCATGCCGCCATTGGGGATCGCTCGTGCTGTAGGAGCCAATCACATTGGTAATGGTCCGGCCGTCCATCACAGACTGCGCCACCCGGCCCTGTTGCGAGCATTCCCAGATGGGCGCTTCCGTCGAACGCCCCTGGTGATCGGCGTTGAACCACGCAGCAACTTCGCCCAGCTTTTTGACGTCTTTGACGGTCCGAATTCCGCCGCCCAGGTTGCCGACGTAAACCGAATCCGCATTCTTCTCCTTCGCCACCCGGTTCCATAAGCTCCAGACTTCCGCGACCCGGTCCATGTAAACTTCGTAGTACTTTCTGTAGACCGGACTTTGCGCGTCGGTTGTTTCCGGAGGCACTCCGCCGGTCTGTTTCCTGGTAGATCTTCCGGCAGGCAGGGCAGTAGCACACTTCCAGCGAGCCCGTGCTTGGCCATCCGTTGGTGAAATAGCCGTCGGGGCTGTAGCGCGCGTTCATCTCGCGGTAGATGGCAGGCATCTGCTCGGTAAAGTACGTGCTGAACATGCAGGTCTTGAAAAGCCAGGGACACTCGTCCTGAGGCCGGGGAGAACCATCGCGGTTTCTTTCAAACCATTCCGGGTGGGCATCCAGGGCTTCCTGGTAGGTGTAGTTGCAGTCCATCCGGGCGACAATTCTGATTCCGCGCTTGCGCGCCGCGGCGGCCAGCTCGCCAAAAAGGTCGCGCGTGCCCAGGAACTCACTGCGATGCTGATAGGGAACCTTCGTGGGATAGAAAGCGACAATGCCGCCGCCATTGATCAGGATGGCGTTCACTTTGAGCGACGCCCAGTAATCCATCCAGGCATCGACGTCAAGAGTGAGCGGATCGCGCTCGTTCAGGTTCAGCTGGCCGCAACGCCGCATGGTGGCGTACCACGGTTTTCCCTGCTCCGATGCCTGCGCCGCCTGCATCCCTGCCGGGGTGACCATCACAGACGCCGCAGTCACCGCCATGAATTCCCTTCTCGTCATCTCCTTCATGGAATGGTCTCCTCTGCTGGATTCTTTCCGGCCTGGTGCACAAGTCGAACTTCAGCCCCATTACCTTCCGGAAGAAGGTATCGTCTTGAAGCTTCCCGCTGGGGCCGTTGCATCATCCTGCGGCCAGCTGTTCAAGTCTATCGAGGGTGTCAGGGAAGCGGCGAACCAGGAGCAGCAACGCAGCGGCCTGCGGGTTGGGACGCGCGCGGCCTTGCTCCCATTTCTCCAAAGTTCTTTCGTTGATGCGCAGCTTTCTTGCAAAAACCGCGCGCGAGCAGTGCAGCTTCTTCCGAATATCCTTGATGAGCTTGGAATCCACCTTGGGCAGCGGCTTCGGCTCAACCTTGAATGTGCGGAGCGTGATCTTGCCCTCGCGTTGACCTTTCATCGCCGCCACGCCTTCCATGAGTTCATTAAAAATGCTTCGCTTTGCCATTACGCTTACCTCCTTGGCTCCCGATGAGCCGCGCGTCTTTGCGTGCGCGCCTTTACTTCACTCTCCAGGGCGGTCTTCAGCACCTTTTTCTCCTTGGGGGTCAAATCGGCGGCTTCATCTTTCCCATAAAGCGTCATCAGCCAGATTTGCTGTTCGGATTCAAAATAGAAATAGATAATTCGCAGGCCGCCCCTTCGGCCTTTGCCCCGGCGCGGGTCAGCCCAACGAATTTTGCGGAACCCGCCCGTCTGCCGCATCACGTCGCCTGCACGCGGATTTGCCGCCAGCTGGCCCTGAAGTTCCCCGTAACTCTCATCATCAAGGTATTCGTGGAGGTGCCGGGTGAAAGCCGGCGCTTCCGGAGCAACACTATCCCAAACCATCTCACCCCCGCTGAACGCAGATATTAAACCCGGATTTCCTTTTTGACAACACAGCAGGAACCTTCTGAACGCTTCCAACATCAATAATGATGCAGGTGTGGGCATCATCAGGAGCGTTTGGAGGCATGAACCGAATGGGTGAGAGCCCAAAGCAGGCATTTCAGCTATCGTTCAACCGGTTCCTGCGGGTCGGATTCCAGGGATCGCGGGTGACTTCGGATGGTGGGTCGGATTCATTGTGACGAACCTGACACTGCCGAGTCGGGCGGTGGTGCGGTTCTATAATAAACGGGGCACAGCGGAGCCATGGATCAAAGAAGGCAAGCAGGCGGTGAAGGCGAGGCGGCTGAGTTGCCATAAGTTCCGGTCCAACGCTGTGCGACTGTGGCTGACCATCCTTGCCTATACCCTAAGCAACCTGTGGCGGCGGTTGGTGAAGACGGGCGGTCGGCTGTTGAAACATGCCCGCTACTATTGGCTGCTTTTGGCGGAGAGCCATCTAACCCGGCCACTGTTTGGAGCAAGGGTGCAACGGATGGAGGCTCTCACGATCCCAACTGGATAGAGCTGCCGGTTGTGGCAAGGCACTCAAGAAATCGATCCGAGGAAAGACACCGAAGGGCGCAGTGTCTGAAAAATCCGGTTCCAGAAGCTGCGAGAACGAGTTGGCAGGACTTCCGGATGTGCAGTTCGGAGCCGATGATACCGATTGAAGAAAACACTGAGTTCCGTTGACCGCAAAAGATAATATACTTTCCATCGGCGGGAGCCAAAAAGTTAATCCCCGCTTGGTTGATCAGGGACCTGCGCGGAAAGAAAGGGAACACATGAACATATGGAAGGCAACGGCGATGAAGGGAGGGGACGTCGGTATGCGGTATATCCTGGCTTTGCTTGCATTGGGAATGGCCACTGCACTGCAGGCAAGCGTGCCCTCCGGATCGATCGATGACTTCATCGCTGCTGAGATGCCCATCTCCGGAGCGCCGGGCCTCTCCTATGCGGTCGTCGAAGACGGCAGGATTCATTCAGATGCACGTGGCGAGATGCTGATCGGAAGCGGCAGGAAGGTGACGCCAGATACTCCGTTCGTGCTTGGCTCTATCTCCAAGAGCTTCACAGCAATGGCCGTGATGCAACTGGTGGAGGCGGGCAAGGTCGACTTGGATACCGGGATTTCGCACTATCTGGATGTGTTTTCAGGCCGCCCGTCCGGAGCCATCACAATCCGCCAACTGCTGAGCCACACAAGCGGCTATTCAACACTGCAGGGCAACCAACCCCCGACCGGCCTGGCCCCAAGCGAGGACGCGCTATCGCGCCAGGTGAAGCGGATTGCGCAATGGACTCCTGCCTACAAACCGGGAGCCAAATGGGAGTATTCAAACGCCAACTACCAGATTCTCGGCGCCCTCATCGAGGTTGTGAGCGGCCGGGAATATGCGAGCTACATCGAGACCGAGATTCTCGAACCCATCGGCATGGAGCACAGCTTCGTCGCCGACGGAAAAAGCCATGACGCGATGGCGACAGGGCATCGGCCCTGGTTCGGCACCAAGCGCCCCATCGAAGGGAGCATGACCGATCGTGCAACTGCTCCGCAAGGCGGCGTCATCGCAAGCGCACGCGACCTGGCTCGATATTTGGCCATCATGATGAATGGCAAGGACGACATCGTCAGCGCAAGGGCAAAGGCCGCCATGATGCGCCGGGCCAGCGCGGTGTCGCCATTCTATGGCTTGGGCTGGTTCGTCGATACCAAAAAAGGAACCGTATTCCACTCTGGCTCCACCCCCGGAATCGAAACGCTCGCGACCATGGTTCCGGCGGAGAAGAAGGGCGTTGTCGTCCTGGTCAATGCGGGGAGTGGAATTGGGTTTGGCGAAACCACGGAGCTCCGCAACGGCATAAGCGCCAGAGCACTCGGCCTGGATTACGCGGGCGAAGGGAGTCGCTGGCAACAAAAGGCTGTGTTTGTCGGATTAGCTCTCATGCCCCTTGTATTCTTATCCAGCATGGTCTGGGCATGGTTTCATCGTGATGCACTGCGTGCCAAATCCGGCGCATCCGGCTTGTTCAGCCTGTGGTTTCCCCTGCTCACGACGCTCGTGATGGCCTGGTTTTTCTTTTACCTGATTCCAAAACTTTTTGGCGTATCGATGGGGACTTTGCGTCTCTTCCAGCCTGATCTGGCGCTGACGATGGTCGCGAGCGCAGTGACGGGAGTGATGTGGGCGGTGTTCAGGCTTGGCGTAGCCTATAGCGGGCCCCGCAGGGCTTGAGTGGGGTCGCTTCAGAAAACGGACCATAGCGTACGTTATGCCGTGGTGGAAGCCAGCGTATCCATTTGGCCGATCGAAAGGTGACCTTGTCGACCGGCCATTTGTTGGTGCTGGACTGCCGGTGTATTACACGACGTCGAAGTGCTGGACGAGAGCTCCATACTGCTGACGATCTCTTGGCGAAGACAGAAGAGTGACGCCCCAGAATCCTTTCAGCTTAAAATTCAATATCTGCGCCCCCCGCCGGACAGTCACTCCACACATCGATTTCGGCCGGTAGAAGGCGCGGCCGCATCAATCACACTTTCAGCTTGCGAAGGTAAGGAACGCTGGCCTTCATCATGGGCAGATCCATTTCGACGTAGTAATTTTTGATGCCGCCCACTTTGGCCGCTTCAAAAATATCCTTCCAGTTGAGCGTGCCCTGTCCGATGGGTACGATCTTCCGCGTTTTGGCGTCCCATCCCTGCGCGTGCATGGAGATGAAGCGGCCCGGGTACTTCCTGAAGTAGTGCGCGGCGTGGAAGCCCTGCTCGATGGTTGAAACCTGGAACTGGAACTTGACCAGTTTGGGATCGAGATACTTGAACAGCAGGTCGTAGGTTCGCTGGCCATCAGGAACATGTGTGACCAGCCAACCCTCATTGTGGAGTCCCTGCTGCAGGCCGGCCTCGTGCGCCCGCTCGGCGATTTTGTTGTATTCATCGGCGGCGCGCTTCACGTCATCCACGGTGGGATTTTTCGGCCCCTCGAGGCTGGCAACCAGCATCTGCGTCAGGCCAACATCCTTTGCCCAGGCGATGCTGCGCGCCTGGTCTTTTCTCAGTTCGTCCAGCCCGAAGTGCGAGCTGATGCAGGTGATGCCCGAGTCGCCGAGAATCTTGCGCAGTTGCGCGCCTGAATACTTCCCGACGTCGGCAAAGCCAGAATCCTCATAGCCGATCGGCGAGCAAAGTTCAATGGACTTGAACCCGGCCGCTGCCAGGGTCTTGATGGTGCCCGGAAAATCTTTGGCGATCATCTGGCGGACCGGCCACGTCTGGCAACCGATGGGCAAGCCGAGAGGATTGGCATCAAGTTCCAGCGCGCCTGCGGAGAGAAAGCCGGCAGCAGCCGCACCGGTACCCGCAATCTTCAGAAAATCTCTTCTTGATACTTTGGACATGAAAACCTCCTTGCGTTCTAACCAGCGTAAGTATGTTTAACGGCAAATGACGTGTCAAGCTTTTGCGAACAGAGCGATGGTCAGTCCAGTTGAAATGGTGCCCGTGCCGGAGGATTGAGCTGCGCGTTGGCGGCCTCCAGGTCCTCAGGCTTGCCTTCTGCAAGGCTGGTGATGCGCTTGTTCACGGCGTCCCATTCGAGCCTGGTTCCTGCGCGAACCGCGATGCAACCCACCAGCAGTGTCTCCACCACGTTCTGCTCGAACTCATAATTGGCGCGCGGCTTGGGGCCGCCCCGGATGGCGTTGAGCCATTCACGATAGGCGCCCGGCGACTTGGGCAGATTGTCGGCCGGCGGCGTAAAGCTCTTCATGCGGCTTGAAGGAATCAGGCGCGCGTGCTGGCCTTCAAAGCTGCACAGGATTTTGCCCTTGTCACCCACGAAGAGCAAACCTTCGCCATCGCCGGGATCGCTCATCAGTTCACCCGGCAGTAGTTCCGGCGGGCGCGGCGGGCGCAGATGGGCATCATACCAGTGGATGGTGACCGGCGCTCGGTCGCCCCGTTCAGGAAATTCCCAGTGCACCATCTCGCCCAGCGGAAACGTCTCCGGGAAGAGCGGCGTTGAACTGCCATCGACGCTGGTTGGCGCGGTCAGTTCGAGCACGCGGAACAGCGTGTCGAAACTGTAGTTGCCCATGTCGCCGATGGAACCCTCGCCGAAGTCGTTCCAGCCGCGCCATATAAACGGCAGGTAGGCATGGTTGAACGGCCGCTCGGGCGCCGGACCCAGCCACAGGTCCCAGTCGAGGCCGTCGGGCACGGGCTGCGATTCTTTCGGGCGTTCCATACCCTGCGGCCAGTAAGGACGCTGCGACCAGTTGTGCACCTCGCGCACCTGCCCGATCACGCCCGCCGCCACCCATTCGGTGAGATGGCGCGTGGCGTCGGAAGCTTCATTCATCACGGCCACCTGCGTGGCCAGTCCGGTCTCGCGCGCCGCCTTCGCCATCAGGGCGCACTCGTGAACGGTGTGGGCCATGGGCTTCTGGCTGAAGACGTGCTTCCCATGGCGCAGCGCGTAAATGGCGATGTAGGCGTGCCAGTGGTCGGGCGTACAAACCACCACGCCGTCGAGGCCGTGCTCCTGGGCGATCAGGTCGCGAAAGTCGTTGTAGCTTCCGCAGGCGCGATAGTTCGCGAGCTTGCGCACGTTGCGATAGTAGGCGTCCACCAGGCGCGCAGCGGGCGCGCGTCCGCAGGTGGCCCCTTTCCAGTCGGAACCCCATGAGGGATCGTTCAGCAGCTTGCGCTCCTTGTTAACGATTTCATCCTTGCCCCACTCGGAGTAGTCGCTGGTTTCGCGATTGACGTCACAGACAGCCACCACCTGCACGTCGGGAATCTTCAGGAAGTCCATCATCACGCGCGTGCCCTGCGCGCCCACGCCAATGCAGCCGAGCTTGATGGTCTTGCCCTCGGGAACCGGCGTCGCAACCGCACGGGCAGAGCGCGGCAGCAACGTGAGAGCGGCGGCGGAAGCGGCACTGCCTTCAAGGAACTTGCGCCGCGTCAGGAGCGGCGACTTCGTCTTGTCATCATGATTGGGCATGGCATCCTCGGCCAGGCAGCTCTGATGCTGCGCTTGTCAGAATGGAGCCGCCTGGGGCGGCAACACGATATCACAACTCAGGCTGAATCTCATCACCTTGCCGACTGATGGCGGCGCAGGGAGGATAAGGCTACATTCCTGATGTGGGCGAAGCGCGTTTTCGGTTGAAAGTGTAATTTTTACTCGCTGTGTCAAAATCGGACACATTTTTTGAAAATGTAAATTTTCAAGCCAAAGAAATAAACTATAACTTATTTGTTATCAACGTGTTACAAAATATGGAATTTTGCCTCCCAAACGTCCCATTTTGAGGGGCTTTGTGGTTACGTAGGCTATTATGCGAGGCTAAAACCGGTCCGGCCGCGCCTGAAGCGCCCCCGCTGCCCGGCTGGCTGGAACGCACCGCCGCCCTTCAACATTCACGACGGCCTGCTCAAGAGCGCAACGCCAGGCGGCTCAACGCGTGGCTGTAGTTTCCCCCTGCTGCGGGCTAAAGCCGACGCGGTAAACATGCACCTGGTAGGGCTTTGCGAAATCATCCTGGAACGTGCCATTCGCAATCCTGATACTTCGATTTTCATCCAGCACGGTGGCGGTGGCATGCGATGGACAATCGCGCAGCGTAAAGCTGGCGGTAGTGGGTCCGCCGGGCCGCGCGGCGACGGCAAACAGGTAGCTCCCGCCGTGCCAGCGCTTCAGCATGGTATCGACGGGCGTCATCGCGTTTGACGACTCCACGCGCACGCCGTTGGCAACCGACGGCGTATTGAGCACCGGCGCGAGGCGCAGAATCTGCCGGTCGAGCCCTGCCACTGCGCGTGACATCACCGGATCGTGCAGCATGCCTGCGGGGTCAAGCCTGGGCGTAAAGATGTGGCAGAAATAAATGATGCCCATGCCGCCGTGGATGATGACCATCCACGTTTCTGATTTCACGTCGTCCGGCGTGGGCTTGCCGGCCCTGGCTCCGATGGCCGTGGTCTCTATGTCTTCGTAAACCGGTCTGCGGTAGCGCGCCCAGCTTCTCAGCTCATCCATCCCCTTGGCCACATACCACAGCGGCTTGTGGACGTTCACCGGGTAGCTGTCATACGACACAATGTCCGAGCCGCGAATGTAGGCGGGATAGTCTTCATAGTGGCCCGTGCACACGCCGCGCATGTGTGTCTTGTTGTCGTCCACGCTCTTCCCCACTCCCAGGTAGACGGGCCGCGTGGGGTCGCTCTCGCGGTACTGATGGTAGACGGCCTCCACCTCAGCGGGCGGCACGCAGGGACCGTAACCCTTGCCGCCCGGCAGTTCCTGCGCGTTGTCCGGCTCGTCAATCTGGCCCCAGGCGCGGGTAAGGCTTCCCCACTTCGCCAGCAGCGTTTGGCGCTCGCCGGGATTCGCCACCCGTTTGTGCGCGCCCAGATAAAACACTCCCATGCCGGCGGCGGCCAGCGGCCCGGGCTGCGCGCCGCTCGGGAGCGCCACAAAAAGGTTCACGCCCAGCGCTTTGTAGGCTTCGGCGGTTGAAGGCTCCTGATACCAGACGGCAATGGGGAAAAAGTTGGGATCGCCGTTCGGCGGCGGGGCCATTCGTCCACCGCTTGTAATAGGCCGAGCCGCCCGCCCAGGGCAGATAGCGGTCACCCCGCGCGGCATGCGCAGGCACAAACACCACGTCCACCCAGTAGTTGGTGCCCAGCCGGCTTTGGGTGGGGAAGGCGCTCCGCGGGCTGGCGAGGTAAACGCCGTTGCCGCTGGCCGCCGTGCTCTCCAGCAAGTCGAGCATGCCGTTGTCGCGCCCGGCCACAAAGTAATAAGGATCGGCGGAATAGTGTCCCGCGTTGGTGTGATACGAGGCCACGTAGGTAGTGTTCGCCCGGATGGGCACGCGCCGCGCAAAGTCAACCTGCTGCCAGCCCGAAGGCGTCTCAGCGGTGAACGCCGCGCTCGCCAGTTCCCTGCCCGCCGCGGTCCACAACGTCGCAACATGGCGGCCGGTGTTGGCGGCGGATTTGTAAAACCGGATGGCCGTAATCCAGCCGTTCTCGTGGCTGCGGAACCTGATTCCCACTTCCGTGGCCCGCGCGTCGCCGCTGTCCACCACTTCCGGCAGCCCCTGCCCGCCCCAGATGCTGGTCTCGGCCCAGTTGATGGCTTCCGCCCCGTGCGGCGGGCCCGCGCCGTACGCCGAAAGACCACACATCGCAACCGCCAGCACCGCCAGAAACAGAAGAAGCCCCCATCCCACGCGTCGCCGGGTCGCGCATCCGTGCCGTAATTTGGCATGTACGCGGCCACAGGATGGGATGAGCAACTCCATCATCCGGCCTCGAACTTCGCGGTTGTTCTGATGTTGCGCGTTCACGGTGAGGTATTCTATCGCCACATCGCCCCCGCCGGGGCAAATTGTTTCCGAGCAGTGAATAGCAAATGGCAGGGCGCGCCAATTGAGCAATTGAAAAAAGGTCTTTACGTAGGGGAGGGCTCTGCCCTCCCGCTTTGCTCGTCACCCGTCACTCGCCACCCGCAACTGCATCTTGAGTGCTCCGCCCTCCCGTTTTCCTCGTCACCCGCCACTGTTCTTCAACGGGAGTGGGTCTTTTGCGAAAGGGCACGGATTCATCCGTGCCGCAAACGGCACGCGCCAAAAAACAAAAGCCCTCTACCTCGGGGAGTACGGAAACTTGAAATCACAATTTGTGATTTCAAGTTGGGGCGGCGCGCGTCGTGCGGCACCGTATGCTTTCACCGAGCAGGGCGTGGCGATGCTTTCCAGCGTGCTCAGGAGCAAGCGGGCCGTCGGGGTGAACATCGCCATCATGCGCGCCTTTGTGAAGCTGCGGGAGATGCTGGCCTCGAACCGCGAACTGGCCCGACGTCTCGACCAGATGGAAAAGAATTATGACGCGAAGTTCAGGGTTGTCTTTGACGCCATCCGTGAATTGATGAAGCCGCCCGAAAAGCCCCGTCGCGCCATTGGCTTTGGCCTCGCCGGGCGTCCCTCATCCAAGGCTCCTCGCCCATAACTCAGAACTTCTTGTTTCGTCATTCGTAATTTGTCATTCGTAATTTCTGTTCTTCCAATCACCAATCACCAATCGCAAATCACAAATTCTTTACTCGTCCCTCATCACTTGTCACCCGTCACTGTGTTTAAGCTTTTTCCTTTGCATTTGAAGTCGCTGAGGTGTATATAGTTGCGCGTAATCTCGCGGTTACCGGCGGCCGCACAGATTGCTAACGGCAGGATGGTTGCGCCACCGTCAGTGATCGAATGGAATATGAGATACCGGCTTTCCAGACACGCGCAAAAGGAAATCGAGAGGCGCAAGATTCCCCTGCCGCTCCTGGAGGCCACTCTCGCGAGTCCCGGGCAAATAGTGTCTGAGCGAGGCCGCCTGAAGGCCTATCAGTCCACATGCGATATTGGTGGTAAGATGTTTCTGTTGAGAGCGATCGTGGACGACTCTGTGGACCCGGCGGTTGTGGTAACAGCCTATCGCACAACGCGGATTGAGAAATACTGGGGGAAACCGTGAAAGTAACCTACGACCCCGATGTGGACGTGCTCCGAATCCTGCTGAGCGACGCTGCCATCGAGGAAAGCGACGAGGACAAGCCAGGAGTGATCCTCGACTACGACAAGGACGGCAACATCGTGGGGCTTGAAATCCTCGAGGCCTCGAAGCGCACCACCAATCCCCGCTCGGTCGAGTACGCTGTCACACGCTGAGCCCTGGCGCCCATTTACAATTGAGCGATTGCCCATTTCACCCATTTCAGCGCAATCGCCATTCGCCAATCACCCATCACTAATCCGTAACTCAGAACTTCTGGCGGCTGGCGCAGATATTGACTTTTAATATCTGGCGTTCAGCAAAGCTGATTGGGTTTAGAATGGCGGGGTGCAGGAACCGCTCCGCCAATTTCGACCTTAACGGCCAAAACAGACTGGCGGAAATGTTTTCTAAATAAGAGTCTCTCGCTCCGCGAGACCGCAGACAATATAAAGCGAGTATCTGCGCCAACCGCCACTAGGGAGCAACGCACGGCCGGCGCGCTTGACGGCTAGGGGGTAATGAGATTTGTACCGGGTTTCGGCATTTCATACTCAAGGCAGGTCACTTACATCGAATAGTACTAAAGTACTATTGCAGAATCTTGGTATCAAATGATACTATCGGGTGGCAGATGGGGAAGGCCAAGCCACAAAGAGATATTGGGTAAGTTGCGGGACGCGGTTTCCCTTGTTGCGGGTGAGAGATGGTCGCCGGCCAATCCAGGAAAGTTGCGCGCCAACATCGAGGAACTAGAGGAAGTTTTCGGCATTGACCTGACACTTGAGGGAGACATGGAACGGCTCCTCCTGTCAGTTTTGCAGGAATTGAAGCCTGATGACTACGTCGGAAATCGTCCACCCGAAAAGTCCTACGAAGAGAAGACGCTTAATCAGGAACTATTTGAGTTTCGATGGGTCTCGTATTGCTTCTCAAATTCCACAATGTATTTCAAGTTTTCGATTTGCGGTGGCGCTCCAGAACAAAAAAGACTTTATATATACTCCTTGCATCCTAACAGGGAGAGAGGTGACCTGTGAACTGTATCGAATGCGGACGGGCTAATTTACAGCCTGGAACTGTCCGCCTGAGTGGGGATGTCCGGGGCAAGTATTACGTTGTGGAAATGGAGGGGCTGAAGTGCCCCTCATGCGGCTACAAAACTATCGAGGGTTCGAAAATGGCCGAGTTCGGTCGTCTATTGGCGGATAGGTACCGGGAGGACCACGGACTATTGACCAGTGTTGAGATTCGATCCCTAAGAAAACAGCTTGGAATGACCCAGGAAGAGTTCGCAAGCCACGTGGGGGTCGGGGTGGCGAGCGTGAAGCGTTGGGAAATGGGTAAAATCCAAGACCGACGCAGCAACGAGTGCATTATCCGGAGAACTGAGTCAGAACTTGGGGAAATGCACGAATGGACGACGGGCGCCACAATTATAGTCAACTCCGCCTACGGCCTCGTTGGCGGGCAGGTCCAAGGAACAGGCGTCCCTGTAAGCGACTTTGACTATGATGTGGTTATTCAACCATCCAGAACGAACGTTGCATTAGATCAATCTGGCTTCACCATGGACTATGGGATTGTAGGGACTCAGTCCTCGCATTTCTGGCAACCCTCAGCCAGTGCCTTTCCCGGCCAAGCTGTGTGGTTTGCAAACGAAAACATGATGAGTAGCCAGAACGAAAATCAGCGAGTCTTGGCAGATGACAAGGACGATCCTGCAGGCTTACGGCCCGCTGCATAAGGAGTACACCATGACAACTACGAACGAACACGAAGAGCGACAGGGGCAACACCCAGCCGCCGAAGTAGCGAAACCGACGCGTAAGATAGTGTACGTAGAGCCCAAGGAGGGTCTCCACCGCGCTTACGCGAACAACCTCCAAGCCGCACAGACGATCTTTGACGTGAGGCTCATTTTTGGCGAGCTGATCAATGTCACCGAAGAGGAAATTGTTGTCGAACAACGAGTGCAGATTACGATGTCATGGCCAGAGCTCAAGATTGTAAATGACTTTTTGGCGCAACATATCAAAGCTTTTGAGGAAAGGAACGGTCAGATAAAAATACCGACCGGCGTTGCCAATCCTGCTCAGCCGCCCAGCCCCGAGGAACCAAAACACAAAACCGACTAGTGTACAGGCACAAGTTGCGTGTGCCGATGATTTCGTCACTGTGGGCCGTCCCCGCCGGGTGGCGCGTACGTCACTACTCTTGCGATGTATGCGGGCGTCGAACCGCGCTGGCCGGATAAACCCGCCGATAAACGCGGCTGGCGCAGATATTGACTTTCAATATCTGGCGTTAAGCGAAGCTGAGTGGGGTTAGAATGGCGGGGTGCAGGAACCGCTCCGCCACTTTCGCCCTGAACGGCCAAAGCAGACTGGCGGAAATAAACTCTAACAAGAGCGTCTCGCTTCGCGAGACCGCAGACACTACAAGGCGAGTATCTGCGCCACCCGCCCGGATGTCCAAAGACCTGTGGTGAAAAGCTTATGAGCGGAGCCACTAAGAACGCCGACCCTGACTATCCTTGCCCCGAGTGCGGCCTAGCATATCTGCGCGGACATGCTCCCGATGAAAGATACCATCGGCGGGTACATGACCAAACCGTTAACGGGCCCCGAACAAAATTAAGGGAGGGTTTCTACCCGGTCACTCTTGAGTCCCGCATTACGTTACAAAAATTGGCTGAGGCTGCTGCAAGAGAAGCCCGGCATGAAACCAAGTACGATTTCCCTTCCTTCACGGCCATGAAGAGCGATTGCGACGAGTACAACACCTTGGCAATGCTTTACGTCCGGGAGGGTCGCGTCTGTGGCCTAATAGTAACCCGAAAACAAGTGTGCGCGCACACTGCTAAGCTTAGTTCGTTTCGGTTGGATCCCTTTAACAGTTGGAGGCCCACAAGTTTCAGAGAAACTCGGCCACAACGGAGGAGGGCGATCGAAATGATTTGGGTGCTGAAGAAGGACCGAAATCAGGGTGTAGCACGGAGCCTGGTAGAATCGCTTACCAACCATTGCAACTCACAGCTCGATGATCTGGCTCATATGCTTCCTTTTAGCAAGGGTGTTTTACATTTCTGGAAACAACTGCGACTTTCCACCATTTATGTCGTCGCAATTTAGCTTCCCTGTATAGCCGGCGGGTGGCGCCCCGATCGATCGGGACGCGACGCGCACACACTGCAAGGCGAGCATCTGCGCCACCCGCCGGAAGGCCCAAAAGTTAATTCCGTTTAAACGCTATCGAGCCTTGTTCATGGACGCCTGAGGAATCTCAGGTAGAAAGCTGCGAAAACCAGGAAAATGCCAATATTCGCTGTCAGCCGTTCCCAGAATCGGTGTCTAAAGAACGCGAAATCTACACCGACTATGACGGCTGCCATCGCCACCCCGTAAAGCACCAGAGCTACCTTTTTGCCCATTTCAGCTGAAACCATATGGGGACCCTCAGTTCGTCAAGACAACCCGACCGGAATTAATTTTTTGGCCCTCCGGGAATTAAAAGTATACACCCACCGGCCTCCCACTGAGCCTTTCCGGCTTCAGCACTTTCGCGGGCGGCGCGTACATTCCAAAGTATGGAATGTATGCGGCAATTCGGCGATGGGGGCTGGGGTACGGCAGGTATGCGTGCTCAAGGCGTTACATGGCTTTTGGTGGCGGGAGGGACCTTGCGAGGCCGCAGCGCCGTCATCCTGAGCGGAGCGAAGGAACCCGGTATTTGTCTTAAAAACCAAAATGCGGGGATTCTTCGACAAGCTCAGAATGACGGAAGACACGGCCCTGGTTTTTCCAATCACTCAATCGCAATTCACTCAATCACCAATTCCCTAACCGCCGGTGGCGCCGCGATGGATGGGGACGGGCTGCGAGGCTGGGCGGGGTCAGAACGAGGCGGAGAGGGCGCTGCCCAGCATGGCCACGGCGGCGATGAAACAGATGACGGCGAGGACGATGGCGTTGTGGGCGACGAGCCACGGCCGCACCCTGCCGAAGAGCCTGGCCGAGGAGTTGCGCGCAAGATGCACGAGCGCAATGGGCAGGAAAATCAGCAGCGATCCCAAAGCGGCAAACGCCGTGACCACGATGGCGAGTTGCACCGTGCTGAGACCTGCCTGGGCGTAATCGACGGCGGCCGAAATGAGCAGCGGCACGTTCTTGGGATTCAGGGTAATGACGCCCCCCAGCGCGAAGACCATGAGCATGGACGCGGAGTCGAGGGTCTTCATCCACCGGGGTTCGGCGGCCGGCGACCTGTTCCTGAGATGTTTGCGAAACGCCACCGTCGCCACAACCAGAAGGATGGCGCCCATCCCGGCGTGAATGAGCGATGCTCCAGGTTGACGACGCTCCACTGCCGCCGGAAACCGCCATCGCCCGCTTGCCGCTCCAGGCCAGCAGAAACGTGGGGAGCCAGAGGGCGGCGAAAAATCCCATGCCATAGGCGAGGGATTTGACCGCTCCTCTCTTCGAGGTGAGGACCACGATCAGCCCCGCCACGGGGATGGGACTGATCATGACGGCGGTGATGATCGGCAGCGTGTCCCGGATGGCCTGTATCATCGAACGGCTCTTTCCCTTCTCCCCGCCTGCCGGCATTTTCCACCCGCGCAGGGCTCGCAAAGCCGGGCGGACGGCGCAGAAACTCCCCTTGCAGTGTGTGCGCATCGCGTCCCGATCTATCGGGGCGGTGTCGCGGGGCGGAATTCCCGTTTTTTGATTTTATGTCCGCCGGTTTGTTTTGGCCACTGAGGCGGGCGGCAGCGGCACGATTCCGCCATCGCGTAATGGCAGGGCTGGAGCCCTAAAAACCGCTTGACTTGCGGCGACGCGCCGGTGTTAATGGATGATAGTTCATACGGGGTCAATAACCAATAGCCAAAGGGGTCCAAAGCACGGGTGTGCGGAGTTCCAAAGGACTGAACGCCATGGGGGCTTCCAGAGCAGGACTGCCGTGGCAGTCCACGGGATGAATGCAACCACATTGCTCGCAGTCGCGCGGCCCATCCGCAGAGCGAATTACCGAACCGCAATAGAGAGGTGCGGCGCCAGTCCAGTTGGAAGAATCGTTTCCTCCGGGAAGTTCCCCCGGCACGTCCCTGCCAGGACATAAATACGGAGTCATCCGAACCAGGGGCTATCCACCTGGTTCCGATCTCAATCAAGAACAGGCCTACACGACAGGAGGAAAAGATGGCAAAGCATTCAGAGAAAAGTGTTGACCCCAAGGAACTCAAGAAGCAACTTGAAGCGGCGGCCGGCCGCCAGCTCGACATCCCGGCAGACAAGATCCTTAACCTGTGGTACCCCACCGGCGTTCACGACTATACAGCGGGCAAGGGTGCGTGGCGGAGCATCATCGCGCTGTTTCCCATCCGCTGCACCGATGCCACGCTGCTTGACGCCAGCGGCGCCTCGGCTACCGGAGCCAACGGCAAGCGGACATTCCTGCTCAGCGAAGTCATCTGCCTGCCCCCACAGCGTTTGCTTGCGGAGCCCATTAACCTGCTGGCCACACCGCGCGGTGCCAGTCCAGCTTACGTGACCACAGAGCACTCACTGGTCAACGCCGGCACCTTCACGTCCGACGTCCAAATCACTGTCTATGCCTGGGACAAGAATGGGGCCGCGGCTCCCAACGTATCGTTCGACTGGCGTTGCCGGGTCGTTTCGTTGCCGTTCATTCTTTAGTGTGCCGGCCGGCCGTGCTGCAGACGCGGCGCAGAGCCGGCGGCGCAAGCCTGGAATCACTGGAGGGGGGGCAATCCACCGCCCCCGCCTCTGCTCTGCCGGGCATTTTGGCTTGCCTTTTTTCCTGCTGCAGGCTACGATGGGGCGTTTTTTGCGCCTTTTATGACGCCCGTCTACGCAAACATTGACGTCTGGCTGGTGATCGGCTTTGGGGCCGGGCTGGTCCTGTTTTATCGTGGGCTGCGCAATTTTCGCAGAGGTTTGATGGTGGCCGATACCCCGATCATTCCCATCCGCAGCGTGGCCATGGGCATCACCCAGGTGCACGGGCACGCAGGCGGCGACACGCCGTTTCCGAGCCCCGTGCGGGGCCTGCCCTGCTACGCCTTTCGAGTGCAGATTGAACGCTACGACCGGCGGAACCGCTGGCAGCACTATCGCACCGACCAGAACGGCAAGCGCTTCTATCTTTCCGACGATTCAGGCCGCATCCACGTGGACCCGCTGAAAGCCGAGCTTGATGTTCCAGTCACCGGCCGGCGGGTAGTGGGCGATGTGCCGGTGAGTTTCTCCCTGGCAAGCCTGCTGGGACGGGGCAGATCGTATGACACCTCCGATGTTTCGATGAGCGCCAAAACCGATGAAGAACTGCTGGAATACGCCGCCGCCAGCTTCGACTATTCCAACTCCTATCGTTTTACGGAGCGCTGCATCGAGCCCGACCAGGAATACGACGTGCTGGGAACCTGCGTTGAGAATCCCCGGCCCGAGGACGATAACGACAGAAATCTGATCACCAAGGGCGAGCATGACGGCACTTTTCTGATTTCTTCCAGGACGGCGGATGAGTTGAAGCAGGACGCCGGTTGGCGCTCGACAGTGATAGTGATGGGCGGCGCGGCCCTCGCGGTTTTCTGCGCGGCGATTTTTATGGCCAGGCATGGCCTGCTGTAAATCCGGATCAGGAGGATGACCATGGGACTGAGTATTCTGGTTTTGCTGGTTTTGCTGCTGGCGGTTGTTGCTTTCGTGGTCTACGCGGTCAGTATCTACAACAGCCTGGTGCGGCTGAAGAATGACATCGACAAAGCCTGGGCCAACATCGACGTGCTGCTGAAGCAGCGGCACGACGAACTGCCCAAGTTGATCGACACCTGCAAGGGTTACATGCAGTATGAGCAGAAGACTTTTACAATGGTCACTGAAGCCCGCACCGCCTACCAGAATGCTACGACGGTGCCGCAAAAAGCCCAGGCCGACAACATGATGACCGGAGCGCTGAAAAGCCTGTTTGCGGTGGCCGAAAACTATCCGGACCTGAAAGCCAACAACGACTTTATGCAGTTGCAGTCGCGCATCTCGGAGATCGAGGAAAGGATCGCCGACCGGCGCGAGTTCCTGAACGACAGCGTCAACACCTACAACATCCGCATCCAGCAGTTCCCCGACATGATTCTGGCCGGATTGATGAGCCTGCAACAGCGGGAATTTTTCAAGGCCACGGAAGAAGACCGGCAGGACGTCAAGGTGGATTTCAACTGAGGCAGACTCCGGCTTCAGGCGGCGGCCAACCCATCAAAACCCCGGACCGGCCGGGGATCCGCCTGCCGGGCGTGGCCCGCACCCCCCCGCGGAAGGGGGCCGGAAAGCCCCCGCAAACCGGCGCCCTTTGAGACTCCTGGCCCTAGGCCAGTAAAGTGATACCAATATGTGACATTTTGCGGCCGGACAGGTGACACTTCGGAAAACATTTTCCGGCGGCAGGAAGTCGCGGCAGGATTCAAAAAACTCATTTGTTGAATCCAAAGGAGTTATTACCACGGGTTTGAACATGGATTATTGTGCAGATTGGCATGCTGCTTGCACTATTAACTGTTTGAGGAAGGGGGACGCTGGCCATGATGGATGAGGAAGAGATTCACAGACTGCAAGAAGAACGGGCTGTGATGGAAACGTGGCGAAAAGTTTCACGCCATGTGGTGGCTGACCTCCTGGAAGGTTGCTCCGTCTGTACCACGGTGCGCGAGAGGACTCTCCTCTTGCGCTGCCCGTGGTGCGACGACGTTTATTTGTGCCCGGGAGAATGCATGCACGAGCACAACACCCACCTGCACGCTACGGTTTCCTTCTCGTCGCATTAGTTGATTGACCCGGTTACCCGGACTGCGCTCAGGCGCCCGCCGCAGGCCGGTAGCTGGCAGACGTGGTATCGGTTTCCCACACCGTAACGGTATGGACGTTCAATCCCTGCCCCTTGATTTTCCGCTGTAATTCCGTACCCAGATAGCACGCCAGATTTTCGGCGGAGGGATTGGTTTCCGTAAAGGGCTCAACCTCATTCAGGAAATGATGGTCGAAACGCTCGGTCAGTTCTTTCAGCGCCGCCCGCAGGTCGGAGAAATCCATCAGCAGCCCGATGGAATTCAGCTTTTCACCCTCCACCGTGACCCGCACCTTGTAGTTGTGCCCGTGCACGTTCTCGCACTTTCCCTTGTAACCGCGCAGCGCATGCCCTGCGGCAAAGGAATATTCAACCGAAACCTCAAACATGGATCCTCCGGCTTTGGACTGCGGCGGCTGGCCGCCCCTTTATTCCACTCAGGGTCGCAAATAGGGTGACAACGCCCGCTTGTAGCGCCGCCGTCCCGGCGGCATTTTCAGGGCCGGCAAGATGCCGGCGCTACAGCGAGCCCTTCCGAATGGCCCGGGCTTCTAAAGCGAGTAGCGCGGACCTCCGGTGCTGAGGTCCGCGGCCCTTCCGTATCGCCTGAAGAGGCCTACGAACATTCTTGCATAAATTCGCTGACCTCTTCCAGCCGCGCGGCGCGGCGGTAGGGCGGAAGGCTGTCAAAAAAGATCTTTCCGTACGGCTTCTTCACGATGCGGTGGTCCAGAATGCCGAGCACTCCGCGATCGGTTTCACTGCGAATCAGCCGCCCGAAACCCTGCTTGAGCGCGATGACCGCTTCGGGAATCTGGTACTCGACAAAGGCGTTGCCGCCCTCCTCATTGATCTGGCGGATGCGGGCCGCCACCACCGGGTCTGAAGGCACGGCAAAGGGCAGGCGGTCAACGATGACGGCGCTCAGCTGCTGGCCCTGCACGTCCACGCCCTGCCAGAACGAGCTGGTGGCAAACAGCACGGCGTGCGGCGTGGAACGGAACCTGTCAAGCAGCGCGGTGCGCGGAGCCGAACCCTGCATCATCAACGGATAACGCAGCCGCCGGCGCACCAGTTCATAAACGGCCCGCATCTGCTGGTAGGAGGTGAACAGCACGAAGGCGCGGCCTTCGGTGGCCTTCAGCAGGCTCACGATTTCACCGGCGGCGCGCGATGAGAAGTCGGCGTGGCGCGGGTCCGGCAGGTGCAGCGGGGTGTAAAGCATCGCCTGGCGCGCAAAGTCGAAGTGCGATTCCAGGATCTTTTCGCTCGCCATCTCCACGCCCAGGCGGCGCTTGAGGAAATCAAACTTTCCGCTCACCGCCAGCGTGGCGGAGGTGAGGATGACGCTGCGCACCTGGCCGAACAGGCGCTCGCGCATGATGGGCGAAACGTCGATGGGCGAGGCTTCGATGAAAACGCCGCGGCCGCGCCTCTCCCACCAGTAGACCAGTTTGCGGTCACGGCTCTCCAGGATCACTTCCAGCGCCTGGCGGATTTCCGCCGACCGCCGCGCCAGGTTGTTGATCTCTTCCGGGCGGTCCTTCACGCCCAGCAGTTCGGTCTCGAGGCGGATCAGCGCATTGACCAGCGCCGAGTAAACGCCGCGGTGAACGTCCAGAAAACTTTCGCGGTTGTCAAAATTCGTCCGCCCGTCGCCGGCCGGGAACAGCTCAAAGAAAAGTTCGCTGCGCCGCCGCAGCTCGCGCACCGCGCCGGGCACCTCGCCGGCCTCCAGGGCCTTCAGCTTCAGGGTGGCATCGGTATCGCGCGCCAGCTCTTCCATTTTGTAATTCGAAACTTTGAGGCCGAAATACTGCGTGGCCACGTCTTCAATCTCGTGGGCTTCGTCAAAAACCACCGCCGTGTAGTCGGGCAGCAGGCTGGCGTAATCCGACTGCTTCAGGGCCAGGTCGGCGAAGAAGAGGTGGTGGTTCACGATGATCAGGTCAGACTCGGCGGCGCGCTGGTGCATCCAGGTGATGAAGCAGCGCTCAAACTGCGGGCATTTCTGGCCCGTGCAGGTTTCCCGCCGGGCGTCCACGCGCTGCCACAGCTCGCTCGCGTCGGGAAGCCCCGCCACTTCCGTGCGGTCGCCGGTTTCCGTTTCCGCTTCCCACTCGCGAAGCCGGCTGTAGAGGTCAACCTCTTCCAGGCCGTTCAGCACCGGCTGCTTTTCAATGTCGTAGAGCTTCTGCCGGCAAAGGTAGTTCTGGCGTCCCTTCATCAGGGTGGCGCGCAGCCTGGGAAAGAGCTTCCGGATAAAAGGGATGTCCTTGTAGAAGAGCTGCTCCTGCAGGTTCTTGGTTCCGGTTGAAATGACCACCCGCTGCCCGCTGCGAACCAGCGGCACCAGGTAAGCCAGCGTCTTCCCCGTTCCCGTGCCGGCTTCCACAATCAGGTGCCGGCCGTTCTCGACGGAGGATTCAATGGCCTCGGCCATTTCCAGCTGGCCCGGGCGGTACTCGAAGCTGGGGTGATGTCGGGCCAGCCAGCCCGAGGCGCCGAAGATGCGCTCGAGCGATGCCTTTTCCGCTGTTTCCCGACCTTTAACACTCATGCTGTTAGCTGCAAAGTAGCGCCGCCCTGCAGGCCGGCAATCGAGAGTGGTGCCGGGCTGAAGCCCGGCGCTGCAAAACCCGAACAAGTCATTACCGCCTGGGGGCCAGTCTGGCGGGAATCTGCAACCTCCGTTAGACTGGTAATCCTGGCTGGGTGCTCATTGGCAAGAATAGCACAGAAGCTTTGGGGCCGGTTGCAGCCGGCTACCCGGCCGGAAAAACTATGCCCAAGCTGCCCCTCATCGTGATTCTCGGACGCCCCAACGTGGGCAAGTCCACCCTGTTCAACCGCATGGTGGGAAGCCGCCGGGCGCTGGTGGGCAACGAGCCGGGCATGACGCGCGACCGCATTGAAGGGACCGCCGAATGGCAGGGGGTCCGCTTCGACCTGGTGGACACCGGCGGAATCGTCCCCGAAGACCACGACACGATTCCGGCTGAAATCCTGCGGCACGCGCAGATGGCCATCCAGAAGGCCGCCCACCTGGTTCTGGTGGTGGACGGGCGCGAAGGCGTGCTGCCGCTCGACCAGGAACTTTGCAGCCTGCTGCGGCGGACGGGCAAACCCTTGTCCGTGGCCGTCAACAAGATCGACCTTCCCATGCATGGTCCGATGGCGGCGGAATTTGCCAGCCTGGGCGTGGAAAACACCTTCCCGGTTTCAGCCGAACACGGCCTGGGGGTCGAAGAACTTCTCCAGCACCTCACCCGGGACCTGCCGGCCTCGGAAGAACCCGCCGACGATCCCGAGGCGCCCGTCAGGATCGCCATCATCGGGCGGCCCAACGTCGGCAAATCCACGCTGCTCAATCGCCTGGCCGGGCAGGAACGTTCCATCGTGACGCCCATTGCCGGCACCACCCGCGATGCCATCGACGTGGCGGTGGAGCACGATGGCGCTCGATACGTGTTTGTGGACACGGCCGGCATCCGGCGCAAAGGGAAAACCCGGCTGCTGGCCGAAAAGCTGGCCGTCATCCAGGCGCGCAAGCACCTGGAACAGGCGGACATCGCCCTTTTTATTATCGACGCCGAAGAGGGCGTGGCGGCCCTGGACACCCACATCGCCGGCTACGCGCATGAGAGCCGCCGCTCCGTGATCCTGGTGGTGAACAAATACGACGCCATCCCCAAGGGGCTGACCGTCACCCTGGACTACACCAAGGAGCTGCGGGAGCGCATGAAATTTCTGGATTACTCTCCCATTGCGTTTATTTCGGCGCTGAAAGGACAGCGGCTTCCCAGCCTCTGGAAACTGATCGCCGAGGTGGCGGCGGCCCGCAAAGTCCGCATCCCCACGGCGCGCATGAACGCTTTCCTCCAGGGACTGGATCTCCGCCGGCTTCCCACCTCTCGAGGCCGGCCTTTGCGCATTTACTATCTCACTCAGGCGGCGGTTTCTCCGCCCACCTTCATTGCCTTCACCAACCGCACCGGCAAACTCCACTTCTCGGTTGAACGTTACCTGGAGAACCGGATCCGGGAAGAGTTTGGGTTTTTGGGAACTCCCATCGTGATCAAGTCGCGGTCCCGCAAATAAATAGCGGGGGGAAAAGAGGTCCTGGTTGGGTACTTAATTTGGTTAATTTACTGTAAAAAAGGAACATCTTGGTTGACCTCTGCCGACGCGGTAGTGCTATACTGGGCCGCAGCAGAGTTGTGGGTGCCCCTTCCGGAGGCAGCATGCTTACAAAATCTGTTACGAAATTATACAGAAGGGAGCTCGGATTACATGTCCTGGGAAATGGCATCACTTCGAGCAATATTTATTCTTTCCGTTATCGCAGCAGCGTACCACCTGCGGCCTTTTCATTGGTCTTCATGGGTTTCGGCTCTTGTTGGAGCGGCGCTGGCATTCGCCTTCGTCTTTATCGAGACGCGCCTGCGGAAGGCCAGCCTTAAACGGCTGATCGGAGCGGTGGTTGGCGGAATTTTCGGGATAACGGGCGCGCTGGTCATCAGCCATCTGCTGAGCCTGACCTCGCTGGAGAAGGCCTCCATTTCCTACGTCCAGATTACCCTGCTGCTGCTGCTGGGTTACGTCGGCCTGGTGGTGGGCGCCTCCAAGGGCGATCTGCTGAACCTGGCGGCGATGGGCGGCCTTTTTTCCGCGGAGCGGCAGGGCAGGAAGAGCAGCAAGATCCTCGACACCAGCGTGATTATCGACGGCCGGATCGCCGACATCTGCGATACCGGATTTATGGAAGGGCCCCTCCTCCTTCCGCAGTTTGTGCTTCGCGAACTGCAACTGGTGGCGGATTCGACCGACCCGCAGAAGCGCAACCGCGGCCGGCGCGGCCTGGACGTGATGCAGCGCATCCAGAATGCAGCTTCCGTCCAGGTGCAGATTGTGGAGGAAGATTTTCCCCAGGTTCGCGAGGTGGATCTGAAGCTGATCGAGCTGGCCAAGAAGATTGAGGGGAAAATCCTGACCAACGACTTCAACCTGAACAAGGTCGCCCAGCTGCAGCGCGTCCCGGTGCTGAACATCAACGAGCTGGCCAACGCCCTCAAGCCGGTGGTGCTCCCCGGCGAAGTCATGCGGGTGTTTATCCTCAAAGAGGGCAAGGAATACAACCAGGGCGTGGCCTACCTTGACGATGGTACGATGGTGGTTGTGGACAACGCCAAGAAAATGATCTCCAAGACCATCGATATATCCGTCACCAGCGTCCTGCAGACGACGGCCGGGAAGATGATCTTCGGGAAATACGAGAACAATAAACAGCGCGCCGAGGTGGCCCAGCCGTAAGTTCTGGCCGGCGGGGCGGAACAGGTTCCTGCTATGAAAGTGTTGGCCATCATTCCCGCTGCGGGCGCGGGGATCCGCATGGGCGGCGAAACGCCCAAGCAATTCCTCTCCATTGAGGGCGTCCCCATCGTCGTCCATACCCTGCGAAAATTCAACGAAGCCGATTCCATTGACGAAATCTACCTGGGCGTCCGGCCTGAAGACATGGGACGGGCGCAGGCGGAAATCCAGCGGGAGCAGTACTCCAAGCCCGTGCGGGTTTTTCCCGGCGGGGCAACGCGCCAGCAGACCGTTTCTCTGGGGGTGCAGCAAGCTCCCTCCAGCACGGAGATTGTGGTGGTGCATGACGCCGTGCGCCCTTTTGTGACCACGGAATTGATCCACATGTCGGTGGAGGCGGCGCGCAAGTCGGGCGCGGCAATTCTCGGCATCCCCAGTGTCGACACGGTGAAGCAGGTGGAACGGCAGACGATTCTGGGAACCATCCCCCGCGAGCGGATCGTGCTGGCGCAAACGCCCCAGGCCTTCCGGTTCGAGATCCTTAAAGACGCTTGCGAGCGCGCTGAAGCCGACGGCTACGAAGGAACCGATGAGGCCAGCCTGGTGGAACGGCTGGGCGGCGCCGTCATCGTGTTGATGGGTTCCGACCGTAACATCAAGATTACCAAACCTTCTGATTTGCCGCTGGCCCGCCTCTTTTTAGCGCAGGAACACGAACAGGCTGAACGCCGCGCGAAATTGCTCCAGTAGCGGCGGGTTCACCCCGCCATAAGGTCCATACTTTTGACGAGGGCTGGCGGCGTAAAGCCGCCGCTACAGCCTTTTGAACACTCGGCCAGGAATGAGACCCGGTAAAATGGAAAACCGGCAGCCAGGGCCCCGGCAGGGCCGGGCAAACTGCGAGAGAAGCCTGTGAATTCCCCATCCACGCACCGAATCGGTTTTGGCAACGACGTTCACCGGCTGGCCGCCGGCCGGAAACTTATCCTCGGCGGCGTCCATGTGCCCTTTGAGAAGGGGCCGGTGGGACATTCCGACGGCGACGCCCTGGCCCACGCCATCTGCGATGCGCTGCTGGGAGCAGCCGCGCTGGGAGACATCGGCCGGCACTTCCCCGACACTTCGCCCGAGTGGCACAACGCCTCGAGCCTGATGTTCCTGCAGCGCGCACGCGAATTGCTGGCGGCGTCGGGCTATCGAATCGTCAACATCGATTCCACCATCAGCCTGGAGCGGCCCAAGCTGGCTCCTTTTATCTCCGGCATGAAGGAAAAGCTGGCCGAAGCGCTGGGCATCGACGCGCAGCAGGTGAGCATCAAGGCCAAGACCGGCGAAGGCGTTGACGCTGTCGGAAAGGGAGAAGCCATCCGCGCCGACGCCGTGGTCCTGATCGAGCTGACGGCCGCCGCGTTCCCGCCGCCCCAACCCGGGCGGTGACGCTCCATATGAAAACACTCCGCTGAAATCCTTTGAAGACACCCGCACCCCGCCCCGCGCTGGCCATGTGAATATTGCTTGCAATGCCCGATGCCCCGGCTTAGCATTAGGGGAAAATCCGTTTCCGAGGTGAAAACCATGGCGGTTTCGACCTTGACCGAGTCGCGAGGGGAAGTTTTCTCGATTGCGGAGGCCACCACCGTTCATGCTGCAGCTCGATACCTCCGGGAAAAACAGGTACGCGCCGTGGCCGTTTGCGACGGCGGGGGCAAAGTCATCGGGGTTGTTTCGCAAAGTGATATCTCTGACAAGGTAGCCGCAGAGAACAGGTATCCTGACGGGGTGCGGGCGTCGGAGATCATGACCACCCGGCTGATTTCAGTCTCTCCGCAGGAATCGATCGAGAAATGCCTGGAATTGATGGAAGAGTACGGCATTTACCACCTGCTGGTGCACGCTGAAGGCGGCGCCTATTGTGGCATGATCTCGATGCAGGACCTGCTGAAGATCATTGCGCTTGAAAATAAGGCTCGCGCCGACAGCCTGGAAGACTACATCGTGGGCAGGCGTTAGCCGCAGGGGCTCCCGCCAGTAAGAGTTGAAGAAAAGGCCTGAACTCCGCAGGCGGCGCTGAGGCCTGCATGGACAGCTTCCCCGCCCGGGGTGCGCGGAAGTCCCGCCCCCTGAACAACTCCGCCGGAAAACCTGCGCGCCTGTGGCGCCTTTCCGGTGCAGGCGATGCCACGCGCCGCCGCGCCCGCCAGCTTCCGGGAACAACATAAATTCTGCGGTATGATGGAGGAGCTGCGCCCGTCTCATCATCATGGGCGCTTCCCCCAATTTGATGACTGGCAACGGATGCAGGAACGTGAATCTATGAAGCGGGACATGGCGGCGCTTTCGGGAGCCCATTATGACCTGGTGGTGATCGGCGGCGGCATCAACGGAGCTGCCACAGCGCGGGAAGCCGCTCTGCGCGGCATGAAGGTGGCGCTGCTGGAAGCGCGCGATTTTGCGGCGGCCACCTCCAGCCGCTCCTCCAAGCTGATCCATGGGGGATTGCGCTACCTCGACCAGTTTGAATTCCGCCTGGTGTACGAGGCCCGGCGCGAACGGCGCCTGCTGCGCAAGCTTGCGCCCCACCTGGCGTGGCCGGTGCCATTTCTTTTTCCCATTTATCGCGGCGATCCCTATTCCCCGCTGAAGGTCCGGCTGGGCCTGGGCATTTATGACCTGCTGGGAAACCTCGGGTCCGCCGACCGCCACCAGACGCTGAGCAGGGAGGAGCTGCTGCGCCGCGTTCCCTTGCTGCAGCCTGACGGCCTGCGCTCGGGCGCGCTCTATCACGATTCCCTGACTGATGACGCGCGGCTGACCGTCGAAAACATTGTGGACGCGGCCGCCCACGGCGCCGCCATCGCCAACTACGCGGAAATCCGCAGTTTCAAGTTGGGCACAGGAAAAGCGAACGGCCGTCCCGGTCTATCCGCCGCAGAACTGGAAGACCGGCGGACCGGCGAGCGCTTTGAAATCTCATCACGTTTCTGGGTGAACGCCACAGGCCCCTGGGTGGATAACCTTCGGGCTTTGCTGCCGGGCTATGACGGCTCCAGGACCGTCCGCCTCACCAAGGGCACGCACATTGTGATTCCGCCCGTCGCGGGAGACTTTGCCATGTTCGCCGCCATCCTGCCCGGCAAAAGAATTTTCGTGATGATGCCCTGGCACCGCCACGGGCTGCTGGGAACCACCGACACCGACTACGACGGCGACCCGGGCAAGGTGCGGCCCGACGCGCAAGACGTGGAATACCTGCTGAGCGCGGTGAATCGGGTGCTCAGCAAGCCTCTCCAGACGAGCGACGTAATCGGCGCCTTCGCGGGATTGCGGGCCCTGGCTATCCAGCCCGGCGCAAGCCCTTCAGAAAACACCCGCGAGTACCGCTTCCACCAGGATCCCTGGGCTGCCAACCTGGTCACCGTCTGCGGAGGCAAGCTCACCACCTCGCGCTCGCTGGCAGAAAAGCTGGTGGACCAGGTGGTGTCCAGCCTGCCCGGCGGTCCACCCGCGCAATGGGCAGAGCATCCCACCCGCAAGACGCCACTCCCCGGCGGCCATACGGACAACTTTGAACGCTACCTGAAGCAGGCCGTGGCGGACGCCGTGCGGCTGTTCGGTGTTCCGCCGGCGGCGGCCGAACGCATTGTGCGGACCTACGGAACCCGCTGGCAGCAGGTGCTGGAACCGATCCGCTCCGACCCCCAACTGGCTGAACCGCTTCCCGGCAGCGCGGATTGCCTGGGCGCCGAGGCGGCCTTCGCTGTGGAGAAGGAAATGGCGCGGAACCTTGACGACTTTCTCCTGCGCCGCTCCGGCTTGAACTGGTACGCCGCTTATGCGCTTCGCGAAGCGCTCCCCAAAGTGGCGGAGATTTTTGGAGAACGATTGGGATGGGACGCGGCGCGGCGGGAAGCTGCCATTCAAGGGTTTCAGGCGGCAGGAAATTTCAGCTTTGATGAAGCGGCCCCGGCCTCTTCCGCAGGCCGGGCAACATCATGAAGAAACAGGCCAGAAAATACGTGGTGAAGGGGCGCGTGCAGGGTGTGGGGTTTCGCTTTTTCACCGAAAACGTGGCGAACCGCCTGCGCCTTACGGGTTACGTTAAAAACTGCGCAGATGGCAGCGTGGAAGCCTACGCGGTTGGAAACGCCGCTGCGCTCGAAGAATTCAAAACGCACCTCGCGGAAGGGCCGCGCAGTGCGCGCGTCGATCAGGTCCAGGAATTTGAAGAGCAGGTCCAAACAGGCTACAGCCGCTTTGTGGTTGAGAGCGACTGGTAGCCGATCCAACGAAAGAGGAGACATTGCGTGGAAAATCTCAAGGCACTCATCCGTGAAGTTCCGGACTTCCCCAAACCGGGCATTTTGTTCTACGACATCACGACCCTGTTGAAAGACCCCGTGGGGCTGCACGGCGCCGTGGATTCCCTGGCCGAGCATTACCTGGGGCAGGTGATCGATCGCGTGGTGGGCATTGAGGCGCGAGGCTTTATTTTTGCGCCCATGGTCGCCTATCGACTGAACGCCGGGTTCGTTCCCGTGCGTAAACCGAAAAAGCTTCCTGCGGAAACGGCGCGGGTTGAATACAGCCTGGAATATGGAAAAGATTCGCTGGAGATCCACCGCGATGCCATCAGCAAAGGACAGCGCGTGCTGGTGATCGACGACCTGCTGGCCACCGGCGGCACCGCCGCAGCCGTGGCTGAACTGGTGGAATCACTGGGTGGCATCGTGGCGGGCATGGGATTCCTGATCGAACTGGAATTCCTGAACGGAAAAGAGAAAATCTCGAAATACGACGTGCATTCGGTGCTGAAGTATTGAGGCCGGTAGACTTGGCGATTCACGAACCAGCGAACGTTGACTCGAACGGGGAGAAGGGGCACGACTTTAGTCGTGCCGCAGAAGCAGTTTGAAGGAGCCGGCTTTAGCCGCTGAAAATTCCGGCACCCTGAGCGTTCCGTTCAGAGGCTGAAGCCCCGATAGGAACTTTTGAGGCATTCCAACAGCACGACTGAAGTCGTGCCCTTTCACGGAATACTTCTGCGTCGTGAATAACCCGGGGCGGGGTGCAACCCAAACTCGCACCCGGTTGGCAGAACACCTCAGGCTGGGGCGCCCTTTTCCGGCGGCTGCACCGCGCACAGTACGGTATCCAGAAAATGGCCTTCCGGAAGCGAGCCTTCAAGCGCATGCTCCTGGTTGATGATCGTCTTGGGAACGGCCTGGACGCGATACCGGGTGACCAGGTCGGGAAACTCGGTGGCCTCAATGCAGTCGGCAGTGACGTGCTCGCTTTCCATTGCAAACTGCTGTGCCAGGCGAACTGCCTGGGGGCAATGCGGTCACGTGGGAGTGACAAACACCTCGAGGTGGACCGGCTGGCTGAGGTGAGAAAGCTTTTCCCTGCTCTCCTCACCCAGGCCCGACTCGCCTTTTGAAACATCAACAATGGCGTCAAGCACGGTTGAGAATTCGTACCCGGCGGGCATCCCGTAATAGCGGATGCCGTAATCTTTCCCGTTGCGGATCACCGTGGCGGGAGCCTTGTCCACACCGTACTCGGCCACCTTCTCTTTGTCGAGGATAAAGTCGTAGACTTCGAGCGAAAGCTTGTCGGAAAGTGCGGCGAGTTCCTCCAGCACCTGGCGCGTTTCAGGCCCGTACTCCAGGTTCAGCTCCTGGGTAAAATGAATGATCTTGACGGGCGCCGCCATCTCGCTCAAGCGGCGGCGGATTTCTACGGCATCTTCGTCACGGAGTAATCCCATCGGTGCTCCTTCGCCGCTCCCCGCAAAAACGGGGCAGGCGATGCATGAAAAAATGATAGAGGGATGCGGCGGCCAACCAGACGCGCTTTTCCCTGCCAGCACCAGTTAGATGCGGCGCGCGAGCCAAAAGATTCAGCCATCACCATCAATTCCTCAGCTCGACGATGGTGGCGCCGCCACCGCCTTCGTTCTGCCCGGCAAGATAAAACTTCTCGACGTGTGGATGCGTGGTGAACATTTCGTGCAGGTTCCTGCGCAGGATTCCCTTGCCAAACCCGTGAATCACCCGCAGGCGCGTGCGCCCGGCGGTGTAAGCGCGATCGAGAAACTCATCCACGCGATCCATCGCTTCCTCGGCGGTGTTGCCGATCACATTGATTTCCTCCGGCACATCAGCGGCAGACGCCTCCACCCGCATGCCCATCCGCCCGCGAACCTCCGGCGCGTTCTCTGGCTGCTGCGACTTGCGGGCAACGATCTGCGCCCCCTCCTTCGAGATTTGCAGGCGGATGCTCCCCACCTGCACCTGGAGATGATCGTCATCCACAATTCCAGTGACGGTGCCCGGCGTGGAAAGGCTGGGCACGCGCACCCGGTCGCCCACGGCAACCGGCGCTTCAGGCGTGGCCGGGCGGTCGGGCGCAGGCTCGGAGAGCACATTCAGCACCTGCGCATTCCATTCCTCGCGCGCTTCCTGCTTCAGCGCCACCACCTTGCGCTCAACGCCTTTGGGCAGCCGGGACTTTTCAACCCGCGCGCGGATATCCGCCAGCACTTCCTCCCAGTGCTTTTCCATCGCCCGCAAAGTTTCTTCAAGGCGCGCGTCGAGCTCTTTCAGCTTGGCGCGGCGGTCCTCTGCGGCTTTAGTTTCCAGCTCCACCGCCCGCCGCTGAAGTTGTTTCTCCTGCTCGCGCAGGTTCGCCATCTGCAAATCAAAAAGCGCCCGCTGCTCGTGCAGCGATTCGAGAAGCGCCGCCGCCTCGGCTTCCTCCCGCCCGATCAGTTCGCGGGCCTTGTCCAGAATGTCCTGCGGCAGGCCCAGGCGCGCGGCGATATCCACGGCGCTGGACTTACCGGGCAGGCCCACCAGCAGCCGGTAGGTGGGCTGCAAGGTTTCCTCGTCGAACTCCATGGCGGCGTTTTCGGCTTCCGAGGTTTCGCTGCCGTAAGCTTTCAGCCGTCCGTGGTGCGTGGTGACAAAGGTGAAGGCGCGCGACTTCCTGAAGCGTTCCAGAATCGCAATGGCCAGCGCAGCGCCTTCGCCCGGCTCGGTGCTCGACCCGAGCTCGTCCAGCAGGACCAGATCGCCCGGCCCCACAACCTCAACCATGTTGCGGATGCTGGTGATGTGCGCCGAGAAGGTGCTCAAATTCGCCTGGATGGATTGCTGGTCGCCGATGTCCGCCAGCACCCGATGGAACAGGGGCAGTTGCGCATCACTGGCGGCGACCGGCAGCCCGGCCTGCGCCATGAGGACGGCGATTCCCACGGTCTTCAGCGCCACCGTCTTGCCGCCGGCGTTCGGCCCGCTGACCACCATCATGGTTTTGGGCTCCTGCAGTGCAATCTGCAGCGGGACCGATTTCCGGCCGGATTTTCGCAGCGATTTTTCGAGCCAGGGATGGCGGACGTCACTGAGCACGATTCCCTGCCCGCCGCCGATCTGCGGAATGCAGCAATCGTAGGCCGCGGCAAACCCGGCCTTGGCAAAAACCATATCCAGCTCGGCCAGAATGGATGCCGCGGCCAGCAGGTCGGGCAGGCGCAGCCGCAGCTTTTCCGTGTACTCGCCCAGGATTCTCTGCGTTTCGGCATACTCGCGGTCTTCGAGTTCCACCAGCTCGTTGTTCAACGGCACGGTCTCCATGGGCTCGAGAAAAACGGTGGCGCCCGACGAACTGGCGCCGTGAATCACTCCCGGCACGTGGCGCTTTTCTTCCGCGCGAATGGGGACCACCAGCCGGTCGTTGCGAACCATCACCACGGCGTCCTGCAGGACCTTGTCGCGGCTGAGCCGCCGCATGAGTCCCTCAAGAGTTTTCTGGATATCGTGCCGCAGGCGGTCGATGGAGCGGCGCAGGCGGGCCAGCTCCGGGCTGGCGGAAGAATCGAGGGAGCCATCGGGAAGAATCTTGCCATCGATTTCCGAAAGCAGCGATCGGAAATCCGGCAGCACGCCCGCGAGATCGGCCAGGTGTGGAAAGGCCGCCCGGTCAAAATTCTTCCGCAGTTCCTGGCCTTTGCGCATCAAGGCAAGAACCGTGAGGATTTCGCGCGCCGTGCAGGAGTCGCCTTCAACGCGCAACCGGCCAAGAATCGCGCCGGGATCTTCCAGCCCGCCCAGCGAGGGACGCGAACCTGTGCGGATAAAATCGACGGCCTCGCGCACGCGCTCGAGGGCGGCGCAGATCGCATCCCGGTCGTCGCCAGGAGCAAGCTCCGCAACCAGGCTGTGGCTGATGGGCCCGGAGAGAAATCCGCGCAGCAGGTCTTTAACCGCTTCAAACTCCAGGACGCGGCAGGAATAGCGGTCGGGTAAATCCGAAGGGGAATCGAAATTGCTCATGGCACCAGGCTGCAAACGGCTTCCATCAGTGAGAGCCGGCCTGCATCTCTTTTACCACATGCGAGACAGCCTCATCCACCGTATGGACCATGGTCACGATATCCATGGCAGGCATTCTGGTTTTGTTTGAACCGAGGGCGAGTTTCACTTCCTGCTCCAGGCACTCGATCACTGGCTGCCAGTAGGGCGCCATCACCAGCAGCGGCTTGCGCCCGCCCACCGACCGTGACAGGGAGGTTTTATTCATCATTTCCCACACCAGCGCCAACTCCGCCAGGGTGCCCGTGCCGCCGGGCAGCACGATGTAGGAATCGCCGCGCTCGATCAGGGTGAGCAGGCGCTCCATGAAAGTTGCAGTTCGCACTTCTTCAACAATCCAGCGGTTGGGCGTGCCCGTCCAGACGTCGCAGGTGACGCCGATGGTGTGGCCGCCGGATTCCCTGGCCCCGCGAGCCGAAGCTTCCATCAAACCGCCGTAGCCGCCGTTGCAGACGGCAAGCCCCGCCTCCGCCAGCCGCCGGCCCAGTTGTTGCGCTTCTTCGTAAACTTCCGTGCCTTGGCCCGGAATCGAACTGCCGAAGATGGTGACCGTTTTCATCAAAGTGCAATCCTGAAGGGCTATCGGCTGTGCGCAAAATGCAGGTAGGTCTGGAGAGCGATCTGGTCAATCACTTTCGTTGCCTGCGACCCGTGGAGCGGATGCTGGTTGCCGATGATCACAAACGCCAGGCGGCGCTGCCCCGGCAGATTCATATATCCCGACAGCGCATTCACGTGTTCCAACGATCCCGTTTTTGCGTGGATGCGGCCCTGCAAAGGGGTGTTTTGAAACCGGTCGGCCAGCGTGCCGTCGACTCCGGCGATGGGCAGCGCGTCATAAAACCACTTAAAATATGTCTGGCGCGCATTGAATCGCAGCAGCTTCATCACCGCGTCGGGCGTCACCAGGGTTTCGCGCGACAGGCCCGACCCGCCGGCGAACTGCACTTCTTCGGGTGCAATCCCGATTTTCTTAACGAAGCCGTTCAGAATGTCCAGGCCGTCTTCCAGGCTCCCTTGATGGTCCAGAACGCGGGACATGGTGCGCAGCAGCATTTCAGCGTGCAGGTTCTGGCTGACCTTCAGCGTGACCTTGACATCCTGGCTGAGCGGCAGAGAGTCGTGTTCAGCCAGCACAATCCGCTTCGCCGGCTGCGGCGTCCCGGCCTGGCTGGCGGCCTGCGCCGGAGAAACTTCGCGGACAACGACTTCGCCATCCACCTTGACGCCGCGCTGCTCCAGCAGCTTGCGGAACATATCGCCGATAAAAAGCGGCGGGTTCTCAATGGAGATCCCTTCGTCCACGCCCTTGGAATCGAGAGGGATGTGACCCCAGACGTCGAGTTCCATGGAACCCGGAGACCGGTTGATTTCAACCTCGGCCGGAATCCCCGAGGCCGTTGTTTTTACGCCGTCAACAACCGTGTAGTAGCCATCACCCGGTTGAAGCAGAATCTGCGCTTGGGGGCCGGCAAACGCCGCGGGCTGGATTTCAAGTTTCAGGGAGTTGTCATTGAAAGCCAGGGCCGTAATCGGCGCGCCGTAATCCCAGTAGAGGTCATCCACCGCCCAGTCGGTCCCGTAAGGCTGGTGGACGTAATAAGTGTCGTCGGCATAAAGGTTGCCGGTGACTTCGCGCACGCCTTTGGCGGCAACCTGGTCGGCTAGCTTTTCAAAATCCAGGTCGGCAGGAAGGCGCGGCTTCGAGTTGTGCTGATACGGCACCACCCGGCTGCCCAGATTGGGATCGCCGCGCCCGACCAGGACGAGCTCCGGCACGCGGCCGGCAGGGTCCGGCGCAGCCGAACTCTCCACCGTGGTGCGAAACACGAAGTCCGGCCCCAGCGTGCTGAGCGCCGCCGAGGTGGTGAACATCTTCATGTTGGAAGCCGGCAGGAAAAGATGCCGGGTGTTCCGCGCGTAGAGGATTTCGCCGTCGGAGAGCCGCACAACCTCAATCCCCCAGAAGCCGCGGCCGGCGGGCGAAGCATTAAGGATGGCGTCGATCGCCCGCGCGAGAGAACTGTGCCGGCCGGCAGCCTGAGTGGCAGGCGGACACAACAGACCGCAGACGGCGAGAAGACCAAAGGCAACCGCCCCGGGCAAGCTCCACGCGGAGCTACGATGCAAGGCAGACGACGACCGCACAACAGGCCGGGGTCGCGCAGTCGCCATCAGAGTCCGTCCCTGCAAAATAGATGCTGCCGGAGGCAATGCGGAGTCAGCATTCGAGCCATCCGGCGACGTCCTTGGCAAAGTAAGTGAGAATCATATCGGCGCCAGCCCTGTGTATCGACAGCAGTGTCTCCAGGACCGCGCGTTTGCGGTCAATCCAGCCGGCGCGGGAGGCGGCTTCAATCAAGGAGAATTCTCCGCTCACCTGGTAGGCCGCCAGGGGAACATCAAAGGCCTGGCGGGCCAGCGCAATAATGTCGAGATAGGCCAGGGCGGGCTTCACCATGATGATGTCCGCACCCTCTTCAATGTCGAGCGCAATTTCGCGCATGGCTTCGCGCTGATTGGCCGGGTCCATCTGGTAGGAACGCCGGTCGCCGAAACTGGGCGACGAATGCGCCGCCTCGCGGAACGGCCCGTAAAACGCGGAAGCATACTTGGCGGAATAAGCCATGATGGGAATGGCGCTGAAGCCGTGGGCGTCCAGTTCGTCCCGAATGCGCCCTACGCGGCCGTCCATCATGTCCGATGGCGCCACCATGTCGGCCCCCGCCTGCACCTGCGTCAAAGCGGTTTCTGCCAGCAGCTCCAGGGTGGGGTCGTTCTCCACCTCACCGTCCCTGACCAGGCCGCAATGGCCGTGGCTGGTGTACTCATCCAGGCAGGTGTCGCAAATCACCATCAAATCCGGCAGGCTTTTTTTGACCGCACGGACGGCACGCTGCACAATCCCGTTCGCATCATAGGCGCCCGAACCCACCTCATCCTTGCTCTCGGGAATCCCAAAGAGAATCACCGCGGGGATTCCGAGGTCCTGGACCGCCTTGCACTCTTCCACCAGCAGGTCCACCGACCAGCGGTAGTTTCCCGGCATGGAGTCGATTTCTTCCTTGACCTTTGAACCCGGGCAGGCAAAAAGAGGATAAATCAGCGAGCGCGGCGATAGCCGGGTCTCCCGCACCAGCTCGCGAATGGGTTCTGTCCGGCGCAGCCGGCGGGGGCGATGAATGGGGAATGACATGGTCGTTTTCCTTATGGGTCGAGTCGATTCAGCCCGGGGCGCCACTGGGTCCGTTGGATTTCTACCGCCTGCCACGTCACGGCCTGAAAGGCTTAAAACAAGCGTTCGTTCTGCCGCAGGTTTCCAAAGCTCCCGACATTCGCCAGCGAGACAGCTACGCGAAACTCATTTTCCTGGCGGATTGGACCCAGCGAAAACCTTCGGTATTCCATGTTGACGGCGAAGCATGAAAAGCGGTACCCGAGCTGCCCAACGACCCCCTGGGCGATGCGCTGCACAAAGTTATAGTCGATGCCAAAGGCGCCGCTCAAACCATTATGGTCCATGTTTCCATAGGTTCCAACCAGGCGAAGCAGGTTGGCCGATGGAATCTGGGAAAGCGGGGTGGTCGGCAGCACCGGCGTCAACTGCTCCGCTGTGCGGCTGATGAAAAAATCTGTCATCGACAGGCCCACCAGCCCCCGGTGGACGCTGGATGCGATGCCGGCGTTCAGCACGCCTCCGCCATTGGGGCTGAAGTCCGCGCGCAACTCGGTGTCGTAATGCGAAGACGGCGCCAGCTTCAGCACGGAGACCAGCGGTGAGAGGTTCCGGCCCCGGGCAAAAGCAAAACCCGTCAGTGCCGTGGTCGGCTGCCAGACAATGTCCGTGCCCGGCTGGAGCGCCCCGCCGAAAGTGGGGTTGAAATAATAGATCTGGGAAAGCCGCAGGGAAAGCAGTTCGCGGGCCTGGGGAATCGGTTGACCACTGGGCACCTCTTTGCGCACCAGGATGGTGTTGGTCAGCGAATACTCAATCTCATTCGTTTCGGCCATCGTATCGAGATTGTCAAAACGCACCACGTCCATAATATCCTGAGGGTCGGTGGCCCGGACCAGGTGATACTGAATGTCCGGCTCAATCACATGCTTCAGCAGGTAACCGTGGACCGGTCGGGCAAAAACCTTTTCAAGTGAGGGCGGCCGGATGTCCAGGGAGACGTCGCCCATAAAGCGGTCCACCGCGCTGCGGTCCGTCCGCAGGCTGGTGCCGTATCGCGTCACCCACACGCCGCCCGACGGGGTCACGTGAAAGTGCAGAAAAGGTTTCATCCGCAAAGTCAGCTCGGGATGAAAATTGAAGCGCTCGGAAAAATTAGGCGTCGAAAAATCCGGCTCCGAACGCGACACCGCTCCCGCCGAAGTGTCGAAGGAAAAAAACAGGGGCGTATGGCCCACCTGTTTGTCCATGCCCGATAAAGAAAAGCTGGGCATCTGCCGGATGGTTACGGAATTTGCTGCGCCGCCTGTCGTCGAGAGGAAGTTTTGATAGCGCGAAACGTAGAAATTGACGCTATAGGCATCAATGTTCTTTGTCAGGAAGCCCGTCTGCCGAACCTCTGAGGTGACGGCCTGCGCAAAGTTGCTGGCAAACGCCTGCTGGAAAGCAAGCGAACTGGAGTAATTCACGTCGACAACACCCCGAAAGCCCCCGATAAAATTGTCTGTCTCACCGGTCGCCTTGAGACTCTCGCCCGGCGCCGCCAGTTCCGGAGAACCTGGGGGTCCCTTATCATGGACGCCAAAAGCGCTGACCTCAAGGCTGCTGTCGGCGCTGGGCCGTACCCGGAACTCGCCGCTGCCCCCCAGGCCGCGATTGCTGTAATTGACCACCCCCAGCGTCAGGTCCGCGCTGCGATTCATGGCCCAATAGAAACCATCACCGAAGGTAAATCCCTTCTGCGAAGAGTTGCCCACAGTAGGAAGCAATATACCGCTCTGCCGGGGACGCGGCGCAATGGAATCAACAAGCACCGGGGCGTAGAGCACCGGCACACGAAGAAATCGAAAGACGTTATTGCGGGCAATCACCTTGTCATGGACTTTCACGGACGCGCTGCTGGTGGTGATGGACCATCCCGTGTTTTCGCACGGGCAGGTGGTCACGCGCCCGTCAGTAATCTTGTAGGAGAGTTCGTTCAGCCTCTCAACAATCTTGGCTTGCAAATAAAAAGGGTTTACTGTCGCCATGACGCCAGGGCGATGCTTCATGTGCGAACGTAGATAGCCCTTGCCGTTCAAAAACCAGCCCTGTCCGGTTGCAACATTGTAGTGAAGCTCATCCGCATCGAGATGAGCGGTCGGGTCGTTATAAGTCACGTGGCCTTTGGCAACCACTTCGCCGGTCGACTGATTGTACGAAGCCTGGTCGGCCGTGAGCCTCATTTCCTTGTAAGTCACAACAACGTTCCCGCGCAGGATTGAAACATCCCCATGTTTTTCCTGGGTTATCGAACTGACGGTAACCGTCGAGGCCTGGTCCGTCAGGCTCGAAGGAATACCCGGCAGCGACTGTCCAAACGCATCAAAAGAAAGGGAGAGAAGCAGTAATGCAGCCGGGATCGCCAGCCAGGGTCGGAAAGTTCTTTGCCCGTTGGAAAAGTAGCTAATAAGGCCCATCACATTTGTCAAAACTTGTATTCTAACCGCAAATCCTTTCTTGACGCGCATGAATTTGTTAAGATGTTTTGGGAACTTTGCTTGGAGGCTCAAAGGGGGGTTTCCCGTCGCTGTGAAATGTCCTAAGTGTGGTTTTATCAGCTTTCCGGGAAAAGAGGAATGCAAGAAGTGTGGCCATCACTTCACTCAGGTGAGCGGTCCGGTTGAAGGGAATTCCGCCGCTTTTTCACCGTCTCGGTCCGGAATCAGAAGCCCCGGTCGAGCCAGAGCCGGAACCCGAATCGCCGCTGGACCAGACAGAACTGAGCGAAGAGGAATCCGGTAGCCTGGACGTGGAACTGGAACCCCAGGCCTCCCTCCCAGACCCTGTTCAACCTGAAGCAGCCCCCCCGTCCCCAAGGCCCGCATCTCGCCCGGGTCTTTCTCCCTGGCAGGAGGAGCTTGCAGACCGCGTGCAGGAATATCGCCAGCGCCGCGCGCGCCTGAACAAGGAGTCGGAGCGCGGCCACAACGCACTGAACCTGGATTTCGGACCCTCCCAGCCCAAACCGGAAGAGCCCCGGCCTCACGTGATCGAGTTCCCGTCCACGGATAGTTCGGCAAGCCCTCCAAAGCCCAGGCCGGAATTCCGCCCTGCCCCTCCGTCATTTGGTATGGGCAGTTTTGAATCCGCCTTCCTGGAAGGAGAAGAAGCAGTGGAGGCCCCGCCGCCATCCGCCTCGGCCGAATCCCGGGACTGATATGGGGCCTCTTGAAATTGAACTGGGATCTTCCAAGAGTTCGCTGCCGGTTCCCGACGAAGACGAGCCCGCCTCCGTGCCCATCGCCCGGATGAAGATGCGCTTTTACGCTGCCTTGATTGACGCCCTGGTCCTGTTGACCGCGGGAGGGCTCAGCGCGCTGATCTTTTGGCAAGTCGGCGGCGAGTTTTCCTCTGAGCCGCTGGAGCTGGGGGTAACAGTCCTGATCGCTGCGTTCTTCGTCATGCTCTATTTTGCAGGCTGCACGGCCATGGCTTCAGCCACCCCGGGACTGATGTGGGCCAGGCTCGAAGTGATCACCTTCGAAGGCAACCCGCCCAGGCTTTCGGACTGCCTCTGGCGGGGTTTCGGCTATCTGGTTTCATCCTCGGCCCTGATGCTGGGGTTTATCTGGGCGGCGGTCGACGCCGAAGGGCTGACCTGGCATGACCGGATGTCCCGGACGTTCATCGTCCCGGCAGAGCAACGGTAGCACACCACCATCTCCCACCCGATTCCCGCCGGCAACTCCAATGCAGGAACCGCCCGCCTCCTGATTCAGCACATCACTGCCCCAGCAGCAGTCGGGCATAGACTTCCGGATCGACGTTTCCGCCGCTCACCACGCAGCAGACGGTCTGGCCTGCGAACGTTTTTGGAGCTGCCAGCATGGCCCCGATGGCCAGCGCGCCGGTCGGCTCAGCCTTCAGATTCGCCAGGCTGAACAGAACGCGAAGCCCCTCGGCGATTTTATCCTCCGGCACTTCCACAATCCTCTGCAGGCCGGTTTTGAGGATCTCCCAGTTGCGGTCGCCGAGGCAAAGCGTCCGGGCCCCGTCGGCAAGGGTTTGCGGTTCCCCTTCGTTGGAAACAATCCGGCCCTCGCGCAGCGACCGTGCCGCATCATTCGCCAGCAAAGGCTCCGCCCCGATAACCGGAGCAGTGTTGTTTGCGTCCCGAAGCCCCACCAGAATCCCTGAGGCCAGGCCGCCACCGCCCACCGGCACGACGACGCTGTCAAAATCATATTCCAGGGCAGCCAGTTCCCCTCCCAGGCTGCTGTTCCCCTCAATCACCCAAGGATCGTCGTAGGGGCTGGCGACATAACCTTCGGGATGCTCCTTTGCCAGTTCCCACACACGGTCCCAGCGCGATTTGGCCGTCACGTCAATCAGTTCAACCTGGCCTCCGTAGCCCCGCACCGCATCCACTTTCACCTGCGATGAAGTCGAGGGCATCACCACCATGCAGGACTTCCCAAGCAACTGGCAGGCGTAGGCCAGCGCCTGCCCAAAATTTCCGGAGGATGCGGTGATAAAAAGGTCCGCCTCAGCGCGCAGCACCACGTTGTATGCTGCGCGGAATTTAAAGCTGCCCGTGTGCTGGAAGGCCTCGCTGGCCAGAATGACCCTGGCGCCCAAGGCGCTCGAAAGCCTCCTGGATTCGATGACCATGGTCCCGCAAATCTCCGCCTCCAGCGCCTCCCGCCGTTTGTTTTTCGTCTTCACAATTCACCCTCCCTGCAAGTCCCTGCTTTCGAGAGCCAGAGGGACTCATCCGTTCCACCTGCATCTCTAAGGATAACAATTTTCTGCGGACGAGTGAGGAGGACCTGTGCAGGCCGCCTCCGGCCGGCGGGCAGTTCGGGGTGAATGAACCAGAAACCGATAGCGGTGATTTCGTGGAAAGAATTCTTGACAACAGGATGGGCTCCGTGTTGCCATACTCCTGCTTTGCTGAAAGCGTTTGCATAGCGCCAACCCCACCGCAGCCAGAGGCCCTTCGACGATGTCTCAGGTTCAACCCTATTTTTCTCCAGCCTCTCTGCTGCCTGGCAAACATGCGGGATGCTGGCGGCTGAACCGGAGAGTTTTGATGGCCGACTCTCGCGGTCGCCGCAATAGCGACCGTATCCCTCTGCTTGCCGGAAGGTGAAATCCATGAAACGTCGCGAATTTCTTTCTTCCTCACTGGCTCTGGCCGCCACAGGCATGGCTCCCCGAACTGCGCGGGCCGCGGGTGGAGCGATCGAAATCCTCGTGGACGAGCCGGTGGGGCGAATCGCTCCGGAATTCCACGGCCAGTTCACTGAGCATCTGGGCGGCTGCATCTATGACGGCATCTGGGTGGGCAAGGATTCGAAGATCCCGAACGAAGGCGGCATCCGCAAGGCGCTGGTGGACCGCATGCGGCAGATGGAAGTTCCCGTGGACCGCTGGCCGGGCGGCTGCTTTGCCGACAGTTACAACTGGCGCGACGGCATTGGCCCGCAGGCCGAGCGCCCCGTCCGCACCAATTTCTGGGCCAACACCCGCGAGCTTCGGGAAGCCCCGGACGGTCCCCAGAAGTACGAACCCAACACTTTCGGCACACCCGAGTTCATGCGCTTCTGCCGGTTGACCGGAGCCAGGCCGTACTTCGCCGCCAACGTCCGCAGCCTGACGCCTTTCGATTTTTACCAGTGGGTGGAATACTGCAATTCGCCGGCGGGCAGCCACCACGCTGGCCAAACAGCGCGCCGCCGACGGCAGCCGGGACCCTTACAACGTTCTCTATTGGGGCGTTGGAAATGAGTCCTGGGGTTGCGGCGGAAATTTCACCCCCCGGGAATATGCAACGGAGTTCCGGCGCTTCACAACCTGGGTGGCCAACTTCGGCATTAAGGCTCGCATCTCATCGGCTCGGGCCCGGGCACGGCAATCGATAATCCAGCCGTGGACTGGACACGCGGCCTCTTTGAAGGCCTGGCCGCCAAAGGCAAGGACGAGATCTCGAAGATGTGGGGCCTTTCCCTGCACTACTATTGCTGGACCACCGGTAAGGGCAGCTCCATTGACTACGACGTGCCCGGCTGGTACCAGATGCTGTGGCAGGCCGATGTGATGGATTCCATCCTTCCCAAACACTGGCTGGCCATGGGAGAAATCGACACGGAGCACCACGTCAAGCTGGTAGTGGATGAATGGGGCGCCTGGCACAAGGGGCCCTCCATCGCTCCCAGCTATCTATTCAGCTATCCGCCCTCCCTGCGCGATGCGCTGGTCACCGGCATTACGCTCGACATTTTCAACCGCCACGCGGAAAAGCTGGCCATGTGCAATGCGGCCCAGCTCATCAACAACATCCATACTTCCTTCCTGGCCCTGGAAGACCGCTTCACCGTCACGCCCATCTTCTGGGTTTTCGATATGTATAAGGCGCATCGCGGCGGCCATTCGCTGCGCTTTGTGGCCGACGCTCCCTCCATCCACTACACCTACGACGACAAAAGCAAATCGCTTTGGGGACTGGCCGGCTCGGCATCGCTCCATCAGAAGGAGAAGAAGCTGGTGGTGACCGTGGTCAATCCGCACGCGAGCGAAGAGCGCACCACGGAAATCGTGCTGCGCGGAGCCTCAGCTCGTTCGGGCCGGGCCACGGTGCTGACCCATGCGGATATTCACGCTCATAACACCTTTGAGCATCCGGACGCCGTGCAGCCCACGGAAGCGCCGGCCAACGTTTCCGGTTCGCGCTTCATGTGGACGTTCAAGCCCGCGTCGGTTACGAAGCTCGAAATCGAACTTGGCTGAGGTGATGGCGAGAGCACGCATGGAGTTGGACTCGTAGCGGCGAGTTTGTCTCTGCCAAGTGGGCGGCGTAAAGCCGCCTCTACGTCACATTAGAGAGTCAGCGAGCGAAGGATCTGCTTCTTTTTCCCACAAGCAAGGCTTAAAGTGAATTCAGGGGATATTGAGATGACCAAGGGCCGGTTTTTCAATCAAAAGCTCGGCAAGCGGACGGACCGGAAGTCTCAGTTGCTGAAGGCGCAACTGAAAGTTCAGCGGCCAGCGCGCTCTAAACAGCCGATCAAGCCGCCCGATCCAAAGGGCCCTTCGCGTTGAAGGCGCAGGCCGGAAGCGCCCAAGTCGTTGACACAACTGCTGGATCAACGCTAAAATAGCTTGTTTTCTGTCAACAACATTGAGGTGACTGTATATGTATGCGATTATTCGGACCGGTGGCAAGCAATACAAGGTTTCACCGGGAGACGTGGTGCGGGTAGAGAGGCTTCCGGGCGAGCCGGGCGCCGGCGTGGAATTCAACCACGTCTTTGCCGTGCGCAAAAAGGAATTGGTGCTGGGAACGCCGCTGGTGGAAAACGCCAAGGTGACGGCGACCATTCTGGCCAATGACCGCGCAAGCAAGGTCCGCGTTTTGAAATACAAGCGGAAGAAGCAGTATCGCCGGACGATCGGCCACCGGCAGAATTACAGTGAAGTCCGGATCAACGATATCGTCGCCCCCTAAACGCAACAGCGGGGCAAGACCATAGAAGAGGCTTTTGAAATGGCACACAAAAAAGGTTTAGGCAGTTCAAGAAACGGCCGGGATTCCAACGCCCAGCGGCTTGGCGTCAAGCGCTTTGACGGGCAGATGGTCACAGGCGGATCCATCCTGGTTCGCCAGCGCGGCACCCCGCTGAAGCCCGGAGACAACGTGGGCAAGGGCAAGGACGACACGCTTTTTGCCAAGGTCTCCGGCGTGGTCAAGTTTGAAGACAAGGGCCGCGCGGGCCGTTTCGTCAGCATTCTGGTCCCGTCAGCAAACTGAATCCTTCGCGCGGTGGGCGAAACCCGCTTTGCCGGGCTTGCTCACCGCGTTTCTTTTATCAGGCATCACCCAGCGACCGTAAAATTCATGCTCGCCTGAGGGCGGTGCGCGGGGTATCCTTGTCTCTGGCGCTGCGGAAGAGTTTCTGATGTTTGTCGACGAAGCCAAGATCCATGTTACGGCGGGCGGTGGCGGAAACGGCTGCATGGCTTTCCGAAGGGAGAAGTACGTCCCGCGCGGCGGCCCCAGCGGCGGCGACGGCGGCAACGGCGGCAGCGTCTACCTGGAATCCTCCGCGCATCTCAACACCCTGCTGAAATTCCGCTTTAACAAAGAGTTCCGCGCGCGCCGCGCCGGCCACGGCGAAGGCTCCAACTGTCACGGCAAGAACAGCGAAGACCTGGTGATCCAGGTCCCCGTGGGGACCGTGGTTTATGACACCGCCAGCGGCGACAAGCTGGTTGATTTTGACACCGAGGGCGTGCGCTTCCTGGTGGCCAAAGGCGGACGCGGCGGGCGAGGCAACGCGCGCTTTGCCTCCTCCACCAACCAGGCTCCGCGCCGGGCCGACCCCGGCACTCCCGGCGAGGAGCGAGACCTGCGCCTGGAACTGAAGCTTCTGGCGGACGTTGGCCTGGTGGGTTTCCCGAATGTCGGCAAGTCCACACTGATTTCGCGGCTCAGCGCCGCCCGGCCGCGCATTGCCGACTACCCTTTTACGACCCTCGAGCCCTCGCTGGGCGTGGTGGCCGTGGGTGAAGAAGACTCCTTTGTGATGGCGGACATTCCCGGCCTGATTGCCGGTGCGCATCAAGGAAAGGGGCTGGGCGACCGCTTCCTCAAGCACGTGGAGCGCACCCGCCTGCTGCTGCATATGATCGACGTGGCGGAATTTACAGGCCGGGATCCGACGGAGGACTACTCCGTTATTCTCAGGGAACTGGAAAGCTTCAGCCCGGCGGTTGCCAAAAAACCCATGCTGATGGTAGCTTCTCGTGTGGATGCCGCGGGCGACGGCGATCGCCTGCTGGCACTCCGCGAGTTTTGCCGGGAACAGAAACGCCCGCTCTACGAGATATCATCCGTTACCGGCGAAGGCCTCGAAGAGCTGAAGCGAGCCGCCTGGGCCAGTCTGCAGGAGATCCCGCGGCCCAGCCTTTCCGAAGATTCTGTTTCTGAGTCGCATGAGTTGTGATTGGAGATCTGCAATCCGGCCCGACGGCTGGCAGGACTAACGACCGCGTGAAAATTGCTATTTTTGGTGGGGCTTTCGACCCGATTCACTCCGGCCATGTGCAGGCGGCCAAAGCCGCGGTCCGGCGGCTGCACCTGAACAAGGTGTTATTTGTCCCGACGGGGTGCCCGCCGCATAAGACCGGGAACGGCCTCATCGATTACCATCACCGTTTTGCCATGGTGGCGCTGGCCTGCGCTGAGGATTCCCGGTTTGTCCCTTCTACGCTGGAATCGCCGGAGCTGCATGCGGGTCCCAACTATTCCATTGACACGGTGCGGCGCGCGAAGCGCATGCTGAAGCCCGGCGACAGCCTGTACTTCCTGATCGGCCTCGACGCGCTGATTGACCTGCCCCACTGGAAACAGTTCCGGCAACTGCTGGATCTCACAGATTTTATCGTGGTCTCGCGGCCGGGCTTCGACAGCCGCGAAGTTGAAAAGTCACTGCCGCGCGAACTGCTCGACCAGCGGCCCCGCAGGAATTCCCGGCAGATTCGCCTGCGGCGCACCACCCTGCACATTCTGCCGCACGTGGAGGTTCCGGTGGCTTCCACTGACTTACGGAAGGCCATCCGGCAGAAGCAGAGCATTAAGGGCATGGTGCCTCCGATGGTGGAAGAATATATACTGAAGGAAGGGCTGTACCTGGCAGCACACCAGCTCCATGGAGGAAAATGACGGCGAACTTGCGTGAGGCCGTCCGCGCCGCTCAGGACCGGAAGGCCGTGAACCTGACTGTGCTGGACGTTGGCAAGGTCTGTTCATTTGCAGACACCTTTGTGATCTGCAGCGGCACTTCATCCCGGCACACCCGGGCGATTTGCGACGCCATCCAGGAAATGCTGAAGAAGAAGTGGGACATTATTCCCGCGCACCTGGAAGGTTATGCGCAGTCGGAATGGATTCTGATGGACTACTTCGATTTTGTAGTCCACATTTTCTCCGAGAAGGCCCGCGAATTTTACGACATCGAGAGGCTCTGGAAGGCGGCGCCACGGTTGCCGGTGCCCAAGGGCTGATGGCCCGGGCCAGGCCGTTTCGTACAGGCGGCATCCGCGAGCATCGTGAATCGCAAGTGAAGGATAGTCGCCATGCGCATTCGGGTAATCTGGGAAGGCAAGACGAAAAACCCGCACCTGCGGGCGCTGATTGCCGATTACACCAATCGCATTGCCAAATTTACCGACATTGTGATTGAAGAGCTGCCCGAAACCGGAAAATGCAGGAGCGCGAAAAAGGCTACGCCCGTGGAAACACGCATGCTGGAAAAAATGGCCGGCAGCACGCGCGTTTTTCTGGACCCCCAGGGCGCCGAGTGGAGTTCAAACGATTTTGCCATGTGGCTGGGCGATCAGGGAGTGCATGGAGCGAAGGAAATTGCCTTTGTGGTGGGGGCGCCGGACGGATTCTCGCCGGCCTTCCGGCAGCACGCCAGCATTCTGCTCTCGCTTTCCCGCATGACCCTGACTCACGACTGGACCCGGGCCATGCTGCTGGAACAGATCTACAGGGGATTCACCATCCTGCGGGGTTTCCCCTACGCCCGCTGAGCAGCGATTGATGTAGCGGCGAGTCAATCTCGCCATGTGATTCTTGTAGCGGCGAGTTTACCTCGCCATGTAATTTGGGCAGGGGTAAGTCCGCCTCGCCACGTGGCGGCGTAAAGCCGCCGCTACTTTTACGGAAAGGGATGTCTTTGCCTGAATCCAGAAAGGGGTTGATCATCGTTTTTACCGGCCCGGGCAAGGGCAAAACCAGCGCGGCGCTGGGCACGGCTTTTCGAGCCATCGGCCAGGGACTGAAGGTATTGATGGTACAATTCATCAAAGGCTCCTGGCATTACGGGGAGTTGGATACCTGCGCGATGCTGGGAGAAGACAGGATCAAAATTCTGCCGATGGGACGAGGATTCGTCAAGGTCGGCGTGGAAAAGCCGGACCCGGAAGACGTCCGCATGGTGGAAGAAGCGTGGCAATATGCAAGCCAGGCCATCGCCGGCGGAGAGTACGACATGGTCATCCTGGACGAAGTGAATTACGCCATCAGTTACAGGATGCTCGACCCGGCTGGGGTCGTGGAGACGCTGAAAAGCAAGCCGGAGATGGTTCACGTGATTCTGACCGGGCGGAACGCCCACCCCTCCGTTGTGGAGATCGCCGACCTGGTGACGGAAATGCGAGAGGTGAAGCACCCTTATCAGAAAGGCATCCTCGCCCAGCGGGGCATCGAATATTGAACGCTAGGCCCCGCCTGATGAATACCTGCGAACGGTGCGCGGGGAAATTGGGTTTCTCATGACCTGGTTCCGAAAAGAAAAGAAGCCGCTTGAATCGTCCTCTGCCGGCGGAAAAGCGCGCCCAGACGGAAGGCTTGTGGACCAAGTGCGAGTCCTGCAAGAGTATCCTCTGGAAAAAAGATATCGAACAGAACCTGCATTGCTGTCCCAAATGCAATTTCCATTTCAAGATGACCTCTGACGCCCGCCTGGCCATGCTGTTTGATGACGGCCAGTACGTCGAGCACGATACCGGCATGAGTTCTCCCGACCCCCTGAAATTTGTGGACAGAAAAAGCTATCGAGACCGCCTGAAGGCCGCTGAAATTGTGACCGGCGCAAAGGACGCTGTCCGCGTGGGCGAGGGCAACCTGGACGGAAAGCCGCTGATCATCTGCGCCATGGAATTCCGGTTTATCGGCGGCAGCATGGGCGCCGTAGTGGGAGAAAAAATCACTCGCGCCGTCGACCGCTGCATTAAGAAGAAGCTTCCGCTGGTGATTGTTTCCTGCTCCGGCGGCGCGCGCATGATGGAAGGCACCATCAGCCTGATGCAGCTTGCAAAAATCAGCGCCGCTCTGGCCCGCTATGATGAGGTCAGGAAGCCTTACATCTCGGTGCTGACCAATCCCACTACCGGCGGCACCACGGCCAGTTTTGCCATGCTGGGCGACCTCAACATCGCCGAACCCGGGGCGCTGATCGGGTTTGCCGGCCCCCGCGTGATTGAGCAGACCATCCACCAGAAGCTGCCCGAGGGATTCCAGACGGCGGAATTTCTGCTGGAGCACGGAATGCTCGACGCCATCGTTCCGCGCACTGAGCTGAAGGCTTATCTTTCAAAAACCCTGGATTTTATGGGAGCATGGAACGCCTCCGAGCCCCGCAAATGATCGAACCCATCGCATCCCAAGCCGCCATTCCATATGCCGAATGCCTCAGCATCCTGTGGGAACGCGGGCACGAACTGCACGGCAGAAAATTTGATCTCGAAGCCATCCGGGCCATCCTCGGCGCCCTGGGCCATCCCGAACGCCGTTACCCAACCGCCATCGTGGCGGGGACCAACGGCAAAGGATCAACTTGCGCCATGCTGGCGGCCATCCTGGAACGCGCGGGCTACCGCACCGGGCTTTACACTTCGCCGCATCTCATCCGCGTCAATGAGCGGATTCGCATCAACGGCCGGGACCTTTCAGACGACGAATTTGCAGCCGCCTTTACGGCGGTCCACCACGCAGTGGATAAGCTGATCGAGGCACGCGTTCTGCCGCACCGCCCCAGCTTTTTCGAATACCTCACGGCCGTCGCCTTCCGGCACTTTGCGCGGGCGGCGGTGGATTTTGCCGTGCTCGAAGTGGGCATGGGAGGGCGCCTCGACGCCACCAATGTCATCGACCCGGCGGTCTCCGTCATCACCAACGTGGATCTCGACCACCAGGAATTTCTGGGCAGCACTCTAACCGCCATCGCCACGGAAAAGGCGGGGGTCATCAAGCCGGGCCGGCCGGTGGTTTCAGGGTGCGAGCATCCGGAAGTGCGCGAGGTGGTGCGGCAGAAATGCCGCGAAGCCGGAGCTGATTTGATCGAAACCGCAGGCATGGGGACCGCCCGGAATCTTTTCCACCTGGACGGCCGCTACGGCTTCGACCTGCCCATGGACGGCGGAGACCTCACGGCAATCACCCTCCAAATGGCAGGTAAATTCCAGGTGAAGAACGCTGTCATGGCGGCAACTGCGGCGGGCCAACTGGTCCGTGCAGGCTTTCACATCTCGCCGCAGGCCATCCGCGAGGGTTTGCAGTCAGCATCCTGGCCCGGCCGGCTGGAAATCATCAGGCCGCGTCCGCTGATCCTGCTGGATGGCGCGCACAATCCGGCCGCTGCCCGCGAAGTGGCGGATTTCGTTCGAAGCCATTTTAAGGGGCGAAGGCTCCGCCTGGTTTACGCCAGCATGCGGGACAAAGCGGTGGGGGAAATCAGCAGTATTCTTTTCCCGCTGGCGGAAGCGGTTTACCTCACCCGGCCAGGCCTTGAGCGCGCGGCCCTGCCTGAAGCGATTATCGAGTCTGCGGTGTCCGCTCCCCGGCAGACCGCCATTGAGCCTGATCCCGTGCGCGCCCTCGAGCGGGCCGTTGAGGCTTCCCTGCCCGACGACATCGTCCTTGTGGCCGGCTCGCTGTTCCTGGTGGGCGCCGTCAAGCAGGCCATCTCTGAAGGGCGGCTCGTGCCGGAAAACCTGGCGCCGCCGGAAGTGCTTTCGAAGCTTCACTGATCCCGTCATGGATTCCACTTCGCCGAGGCCCGTGTCTGCAAACATCCAGCGAGGGCCGACTGCGGAATTTTCTCAGCTATGCCCGGTCCCTGCTCTTTACCGACCTTCTGATTTATCTCTACACGGCGGTTTGCGGAACTTTTTCCCTTTGCGGCTCCTTCTTTGACGCCCACGGCCGCTGGCAGCACGGATGCGCCCGCACATGGTCATGGCTGATTCTCAAGACCAGCAGAATTCAACTCACGGTGGAGGGTCTCGAGAACGTCGATCCTCATCAGACGGTCATCTTCTGCTCCAACCATCCGAGCGCCATGGACATCCCCATCCTGTTCGCCAGCCTGCCTGTGCAGTTCCGTTTCCTGGCCAAGCGCGGCCTCTTCCACGTTCCCTTCCTGGGCTGGCACCTGCGGCGCTCCGGGCACATTCCGATTGACCGCGGCCGCCCGCGCGAGGCGCTGAAAGGCTTTGACCAGGCGGCGAAGAGAATCAAGGAGGGCCGCCCCGTGGTCGTGTTCCCCGAAGGCAGCCGAAGCCGCACGGGCGAGATGCTTCCCTTCAAGAGCGGAACGTTCTATCTGGCCATCCTTTCCGGCGTTCCTGTCGTGCCGGTCACGCTGATCGGATCCCGCGAAGTCCTGAAGCCGGACTCACTCCACATCCGCGCCGGCCGCGTGCGGGTGATCATCCACAAAGCCATTTCAACCGCCGGACTTACCGTCCACGATGCGGGCAGTCTCTCGAAACGCGTGCGGGTAGTGATTGTTTCCGGCTTGGAATCCGAGAAGGAATAACGGTGCCAGAGAGATTCAGCCAAATGAACCTGCGGAGCCGGGGGAGACGACAAACTGCTTCTCTCTGGGTTCCCTGTATCATGAAAAGCACCAACACAGAGGCCACGCAGGAACTCTGTGTACTCTGAGCTTTTGATTCGCAGTGATCACGGAGAAATGATCCCAAAGAAGATTTCCTCCTCGACGGACCCGCCGCGGCAGTGCAGGCGGGAGTTTTGGCTTCGTCTAAAATAACTTAAGATGCAAAGCTGGCATCCAATCTCCAATGAAGATCAGCCTTGAAAACCAGGTCGCGGTGGTAACGGGAGGCTCGCGGGGCATCGGCGCGGCCACCGTCAGGCTTTTTGCCGGGGCCGGCTGCAACGTGGTGTTCAGTTACCTGAGGGCAAGCAAAGCTGCGCAGGAGGTCGTGAACGCCTGCGCCAATTCGCCGGGCGCCGTCGTGGCCGTCCGGGCCGACGTTTCCAGAATGGCCGACGCCAGGAAGCTGATCGACAGGGCAATCCATCGCTTCGGGCGGCTGGACATTCTGGTGGCCAACGCGGGCATCTGGAATGCCGGCCCGGAGCGAATCGACGAAATCAGCGAGCGCGAGTGGGACAAGATGGTGGCCGTCAACCTGAAGGGAGTTTATACGGTGATTCGGTACGCTGTGCCCCACATGATTTCGCAAAACAGAGGGCGCATCATTGCCGTCTCTTCCACCGCCGGTCAGCGCGGCGAAGCCTTTCACTCGCATTACGGAGCGGCCAAGGGCGGCGTCATCAGCCTGGTGAAGGGGCTTGCCACGGAACTGGCTCCGCACCACATTCTGGTGAACGCTGTGGCTCCCGGCTGGGTGATTACGGACATGGCCAAACCCGTGCTGGGCAAACCCGCGGAAAAACGTAAGGCGACCCGATCGATTCCGCTTGGCCGCTTTGGCAGGCCTGAGGAAGTCGCCATGCCCATTTTGTTTCTGGCCTCGGAAATGTCAACTTATATGACCGGAGAAATCATCAATATCAATGGAGGGAACGTTCTCTGTGGGTAATCGAAACATAATTGGAATTGCGGTCTGCGCAACCTGCCTTGTCATGCTCACTCCAGCCCTGAAGGCCGCCTCTTTCGGCGCCCAGCAGAAGCCGGCGCAAACACCTTCAAGCGCATTGCCTTCGAGCATCAATCCCAAGGCCCGGGAGATTCTCGACCACGCCATCGAGGCACTGGGCGGGCCGGCCTTTCTGAACTATAAGAGCCTTGAAACCTCGGGGCGGGTGTTCGGCTTTTCCAACGGCCAGATGGCCGGCGTGGAGCCCTTCAAGAGCACCTTTGTGCCGCCCGACAAGCGACGTTTTACCTACGGCAAGAGCAAACCTGTCACCCTGATCAACAACGGCCAGGAAGCCCTGGAACTGGACCAGTACGGCCTGACCCATCAGCTCCCTGACCAGGTCGGGGAATGGAAAATTGCAAACCGCTACAGCCTGGACCATCTCTTTCGCTCGATCATCAAAGAAAGCGGCGTATTGGTCCTCGATCACGGTGTGGACTTTGTGGCCAACCAGCCTGCCTACGTGATTGAAATCATCGACGCCCGGGACGTCCACGTCCAGGTTTATCTTCGCAAATCCAGCTACCTTCCCTTGCGCGTCACCTACCGGGTCCCGAACTCCAGCACACAGGACTGGGATGAATACACCGACGACTACAACGATTACCAGCGCTTCGACGGCATCATGACGCCCATGAATATCGCCCGTGAAAAGAACGGCGAGCGGGTCGGCGCGGTCTACAGGAACAAGGCCCGCTACAACGTGGACGTTCCGGCAAACTATTTCCAGCCCTCCCGGTGACAACCAGCACCATCTGCTATAATGACGGGCGGAGGACATTTGGCACGCCAACGGTTTATCAGGTCGACAACAGTTCTTTGCGTTCGCCGCAACGGCAGTCTGGTGATGGGCGGTGACGGCCAGGTCACGATGGGCGAAAGCGTCATCAAGCACAAGGCCAAAAAAATCCGCCGTCTTTACAACGACAAGGTGCTGGCCGGATTTGCCGGCAGCACGGCAGACGCCTTTTCACTGTTTTCACGCTTCGAGACCAAACTCGAGGAGTACCACGGCAACCTTGGCAGGGCCGTTGTGGAGCTGGCCAAGGAATGGAGAACAGACCGCGCCTTGCGCCACCTGGAAGCGCTGCTGCTGGTTGCGGACAAGGACGCCACCTATCTGGTGAGCGGCACTGGCGATGTGATTGAGCCGGATGACGGCATCGTGGGAATCGGCTCCGGAGGCCCTTACGCCGTCTCCGCCGCGCGCGCCCTCTTAAAAAACACCAAAATGACCGCCCAGGACATCGTCAAAGAAGCGATGCGTATCGCCGGGACGATCTGCATTTTTACCAACGACCAATGCACCATCGAGGAGCTTTGATGCTCCCGGACCCAAAGGAAGCTGGAATGGTTTTCTATTTGCCTGAAAGTATTGAAACGGCCACCATGCTGGACGAACTGACGCCGCGCCAGATCGTCGCGGAACTCGACAAACACGTGGTGGGCCAGAAAGAGGCCAAGCGCTCCGTCGCCATCGCCCTGCGCAATCGCATGCGCCGGCAGAAGCTTTCCCCCGAGCTGGCGGAAGAAGTGCTCCCCAAGAACATCATCATGATCGGGCCCACGGGGGTGGGCAAGACGGAAATCGCCCGCCGCCTGGCCCGCCTGGCCAATTCCCCCTTCATCAAGGTGGAGGCCTCGCGGTTTACAGAAGTAGGCTATGTCGGGCGCGACGTGGAGTCCATGGTCCGCGACCTGGTGGAAATTTCCATCGACATGGTGCGCGAGGAAAAGATCGAGGAAGTGGCGGAGAAAGCCGAAACCAACGCCGAAGAACGCCTGCTGGATCTGTTGCTGCCGCCGCCCCCTGCTCCCCACGGCGACAAAGCCCAGTCTGATGACGGCTATCGCACAGCGATGGAACAGTTCAAACGCACCCGCGAAAAGCTGCGGGCCCAGCTGCGCGAAGGCAAGCTGGATGGGCGCCAGGTGGAAATCGAAACCCGGGAGAAAAGCTTCCCGGCCTTTGAAATCATCTCCTCGCAGGGCATCGAGGAGATGGACATCAACATCAAGGACATGCTCCCCGGCCTGTTCGGGCAGCGCAGCAAGAAACGCCGCATGCCGGTTTCCGAGGCCATGGAATACCTGATCCAGGAAGAAGAGAACAGGCTGGTCGATATGGAACAGGTGACCCGGACCGCGGTGGAGCGCGCCGAGCAGTCGGGCATCATCTTTCTGGATGAAATCGACAAGATCGCCGGACGCGAGCGTGGTTCCGGCCCCGACGTCAGCCGCGAGGGTGTGCAGCGCGACATCCTGCCCATCGTCGAAGGCACCACGGTCAACACCCGCTACGGCATGGTCCGCACCGACCACATTCTGTTTATCGCTGCCGGCGCCTTCCACGTCAGCAAGCCTTCGGATTTGATCCCCGAACTCCAGGGCCGCTTTCCCATCCGCGTTGAGCTCAAATCGTTGAACGTGGACGATTTTGTCCGCATCCTGAAAGAACCGAAGAGCGCGCTCGTCAAGCAGTACGTGGCCCTTCTGGAGACCGAGGGCATCAAGCTTTCATTCACCGACGACGCTCTGGATGAAATTGCCAGCTTCGCCGCCAAAGTCAACGACCAGACGGAAAACATCGGCGCCCGGCGGCTCCATACCATCATGGAAAGGCTTCTGGACGAAATCTCATTTGAGGGCCCCGACCTGAAAAAGAAGACGGCGCGGATTGACGGGGACTACGTCAAGAAACAGCTCGCGGAAATCGTGAAGGATCAGGACCTCAGCCGCTACATTCTGTGAACTTTCAATTGCCAACGGGCGATTCCGGCGGTGAGTCCGCCAAGCCTGCCATCCCCAGAGCCAGGCCACTTCCCTGCCGGGACAGGCAGGGGTCTCTGCGCCTGATGATACTGGCCACGCTCGCGGCATTCTTCTCCGGTTGCGGCGTTCAGGCGCCGCCCCAGCCTCCGCGCCTGGAAATTCCGCGGACGATCAAGGACCTCGCGGCGGCCCAGATTGGCAGCACCGTTCACCTCACTTTCAGCAGGCCCGAACTCGCCACCGACGGCGAAAGGCTTAAAAAGCCGGTCACGGTCAACATTTTTCGTGCCGTGACTCCCCCGGGCCGCCAGCCCGAATTGCCTGACGCCAGCGGTGCGCCCTGGCTTACGCTCAGCCCGAAACAGCTTGCCGGCTTCACCCGCTCCGGCAAGGTTGATTACCCGCTTCCATTTTCAATCCAGGAAATCCGCCAGCAACAGGGCTCCACTTTTTCCTTCGCGGTGATTGCCCTGACGCACGGCTTCCGCGGGCATCCCCACAGGAGTGAACCCTCCAACGTGGCCCAGGCCACCCTGCTGGACGCCACGGGACCGGTGATGAATCTTGTGGCGAAAGCCTCCCAGAACTCGCTGCTGATCACCTGGGATGCGCCGGCTGAAACCCTCACTGGCGTTCCACCCGCGCACCTTTCCGGTTATCGCGTTTATGAGAGTATGAGTGGCAAGCCCGATTCCTATAAGCTGGCGGGCAAGGCTGCTTCCAACCAATTTGACGAGAAGACTTTCGAGTTCGGCCAACAGTATTTTTTCCGGGTCGACGCTATCACCACGGTGGGCACGGCCACGGCGGAAAGCGCGCCGTCCGCGCCGGTCAGCCTTACGCCGCGCGACGTGTTTCCTCCGCCTGTCCCCACGGGCCTCACCGCGGTGAATGCCGCGGGGGCGGTCGATCTGTTGTGGAACGCCAGTTCCGGGCGCGACCTCGCAGGCTACAACGTTTATCGCAGCACGGAGGGCGGGCCGTTCCAGCGCATCAACCCGCAACGGGTGCCCACGCCGATCTTCCACGACGCAAAGGTCGAGGCCGGCCACCACTACGAATATGCCGTGACGGCGGTTGACCTCACCGGAAACGAGAGCAGGAAGTCGGAACCCGCAAGTGTCACCACGCCATCCTCCGCAGCGCAGTAAGCGGGAGCCCAGGCGCTGCCGGGCGCAAAATGGTATAATTCCGCCGGACCGGGAGTGGCGCCGGATTTTGGCCTGAGATTCCTGCAGTAAGCACCCGCAGTTGAAGAGGTGAAACAGGCGGTGAAAACCTTGTCGCCCCTTGAAATGGGGCTGATCGCAGGCGCGGTGCTGGTCCTCATCGGCGCCGGCCTCTTCGCTTATCTCAAGCTGCTCCGAAAGAAAGATCCCGTTGAGCTTGAGCGCCTCCGCCGGTTGTGGATGGGCCGGACGGGCCGCATCGTCGCCGGCGAAGTTACCGGCCTGATTGAACCGGAAGGTGAAAACACGGCGCTGCTGCTGGTGTACCGCTATGACATTGCGGGTGTCACCTACGAGGTGACACAGGACGTCTCCACAATGCCGGTGGTTGCCTCGCAGGCACCTCACCTGGTTGGCAAGGGCATCAGCGTCAAGTACGATATGAAGCATCCCAGCAATTCCATCGCGATTTGCGAAGAATGGTCGGGACTCCGCGGCATCAGCGCCGGGGAGCCGGAGACCGAAAGTGCGCCTGCAAATTCTGCGCGGGCGACGAAAAAGCCTGAAGGAAACTTGTAGCGCGGTCCAGCATCAGCGGGTACCGGCTTTGAATAAGCCGGCCCCCGCAAAACGCCGATATCATTCCCAATTTTGAGGCCTGACTTTTGAAACTTGAAGAAAAACTCGAGGAACTCCGCAGGCGCCGTGCTCAGGCTGAAGCGGGAGGCGGCGAGCAGCGCCGCGCCAAACAGCACGCGGAAGGCAAGCTCTCCGCCCGCGAACGGCTGGAGCTTCTCTTCGACGAAGCCACCTTTGAGGAGGCCGGCGAATTCGTCGAGCACAACTGCCGCGACTTCGGCATGGAGGCCCAGCGCATTCCGGGCGACGGCGTCATCACCGGCTACGGCCTCATCAACAACCGTCTGGCTTACGCCTTCGCCCAGGATTTTACGGTTTTCGGCGGCTCGCTCAGTGAATCCAATGCCGCCAAAATCTGCAAGCTCATGGACCTGGCCCTGAAAGTGGGCGCCCCGCTCATCGGCCTCAATGATTCCGGCGGCGCGCGCATCCAGGAAGGCGTGGCCTCGCTGGCCGGCTATGCGGACATCTTCCTGCGCAACACTCTGGCTTCCGGCGTGGTTCCGCAGATATCCGCGGTCATGGGACCCTGCGCGGGCGGGGCGGTTTATTCGCCCGCCATCACGGACTTCGTTCTGATGGTTGAAAATTCCAGCTACATGTTTGTGACCGGCCCCGATGTCATCCGCACCGTCATGCACGAGGACGTCACCAAGGAAGACCTGGGCGGGCCGCGCACACACAGCGCCACCAGCGGCGTTTCCCACTTCGTCACCCGCGACGATCCCGAATGCCTGGCGCTGGTGCGCGAATTGCTTTCCTTCATGCCGCAGAACAACCGCGAAGACCCGCCCTTCGTGGAAACAAAAGATCCCGTGGACCGCCGCGACGCCGAGCTCGACAGCTTGATTCCCGCAGAGTCCGACAAACCTTACGACATCAAGGACCTCATCCGCCGGGTGGTGGACGACGGCTACTTCCTGGAGGTCCACGAGCGGTTTGCCGGGAACCTGGTGGTGGGCTTTGCGCGAATGGGCGGCTATAGCGTGGGCATCGTGGCCAACCAGCCGGCGGTTCTGGCCGGATGCCTCGACATCGACGCCTCGGTCAAAGGAGCCCGCTTCGTGCGTTTCTGCGACGCCTTCAATATTCCGCTGATCACCTTCGAAGACGTTCCGGGATTCCTGCCCGGCACCCAGCAGGAATTCGGCGGCATCATCCGCCACGGCGCCAAGCTGCTCTACGCTTTTGCCGAGGCCACTGTGCCCAAGCTTACCGTCATCACCCGCAAAGCCTACGGTGGGGCCTATTGCGTGATGTCGTCCAAGCACATCCGCACCGACGTCAACCTCGCCTATCCCACGGCCGAGATCGCCGTCATGGGGCCGGAAGGCGCCGTCAACATCGTCAACCGGCGCGAACTGCTGAAGGCCAAAGACCCGGAACAAATTCGCAAGCAGAAGGCCGAGGAATACCGCAACCGCTTTGCCAATCCCTACATCGCCGCCGAGCGCGGATACGTGGACGCCGTCATCGCCCCGCGCGATACCCGCCCGCGCCTCATCCGCGCCCTGCGCATGCTCGAGAACAAGCGCGACATACTGCCGCCCAAAAAGCACGGCAACATCCCGCTGTGATTCGTTGCCGCCGGGTTCGCCAACGTCACTTGCCCCGCTTTAGCGCGATTGGCTCGTCCTGAGGTATACTTGCGACTATGGACATCGAAAAGACCATGGAGTTCATCCTGAGCACCCAGGCCAGGCTTGAAGCCTCTGCCGAGCAGCACGAAGGGCGCATCGCCCGGCTCGAAACTTCAATGGCGACTGCCACCGATCTCATTGGCCGCCTGGCCCAGGCAGAAACCCGCCTGGCAGAGCGCATGGAGTCCGGGTTTCGGGAGTTCCGCGAATCCCAAGCCGCAGGCTTTAAGGAGCTTCGGGAAGCCCAGACTGCGACCGACTACAAGCTGAACGCCCTGATCGATACCGTGGACAAGATCGTCCGCAAAAACGGCCACGAGAAGTCCTAGCCTCGTGCGGTTGGGTCCATTTCCGGCCCTGTGGTCCTCATTACTCTTCAACCTGCTTCATTCCGTCCGATTGTCTCCGTGCGCTCTGTAATCCACACAAGCTCATCATGGAGTGTACAGAGCCCCTTCTGTGGGCTCTGGGTTACAGCATTTCCAGGCGCAGCGAGCACGAAGAAAATCCTGCAAGTAAAATCCTACAGCGCTGCATTCCCGAGTCCTTGCCTGTCTCTGCAAGCAGAGACATTCCGCCGCTGACGGGTAACCGAGGCCGTGTCTAGCCACCAAGCGCGTGTATAATCAGGGTTTCAGCGGATGCTCCGACAACCTTGGCCGGGGGTCACGGACCGCCGCCACATCGGGGGAACGTTTGTTCAAAAAAATTCTGATTGCCAATCGCGGAGAGATTGCGGTGCGCGTGATGCGCGCCTGCCGCGAGATGGGCATTCGCAGCGTGGCGGTTTATTCGGAGGTTGACCGCAAAGTCGCTGCACGTGCGGTACGCGGACGAAGCGCTCGCCATCGGTCCCGCGCCCGCAGTTGAGAGCTATCTGCGCATTGACCGCATCATCGGCGCCGCCCAACGCTCGGGCGCCGAAGCCATCCATCCCGGCTACGGGTTTCTGGCCGAGAATCCCGATTTTGCCCGCGCCTGCCGTGACGCCGGCATGGTCTTCATCGGGCCCACGCCTGAGTCCATGGAACTGATGGGCTCCAAGACGGCGGCCCGGCGCCTGGTGTTGAATGCCGGCCTGCCGGTGATTCCCGGCACCGACGCCAATCTTGACAGCTTTGAAGAAGTGGTTCGCGTGGCGCGCCAGATCGGCTTCCCCGTGATGCTGAAGGCTTCAGCAGGCGGCGGCGGCAAGGGGCTGCGGATGGTGGGGAGGGAGGAGGAACTCGAGTCCGCTTACCGTAACGCCCGGTCGGAAGCGCAGAACGCTTTTGGCGACCCGTCGATCTATCTGGAAAAGCGCCTGGAGCGGCCCCGCCACGTTGAGATCCAGCTTCTCGGCGACACCCACGGCAACCTGATTTATCTCGGCGAGCGCGAATGCTCGTTGCAGCGCCGGCACCAGAAAGTCCTGGAGGAATGCCCTTCTCCCATGCTCGATGCCGAGCTGCGCAAGCCGCATGGGCGAGACCGCGGTGCGCATCGGCAAGCTGGCCGGCTACACCAACGCCGGAACGGCGGAGTTCCTGGTTGACCCGGAGCGCAACTTCTATTTCCTGGAAATGAACGCCCGGCTGCAGGTGGAGCACCCGGTCACTGAAATGGTGGTGGGCATTGACCTGGTGAAGGAACAGATCCACATCGCCGCCGGCGAACGCCTCGAGTGGCGGCAGGAGGACGTGCAACTGCGCGGAGCGGCCATCGAGGCCCGCATCTACGCGGAAGATCCCGACCGCGGCTTCTTCCCTTCGCCCGGGCTCATCACCCGCCTGGCCATTCCGTCCGGTCCCGGCATTCGCAGTGACAGCGGCGTTTACGAGGGCTGGCGGGTGCCGCTGGATTACGATCCGCTGCTGGCCAAGCTGGTGGTGTGGGGAACCGACCGCCGGCAGGCCGTGGCCCGCATGCGCCGCGCCCTGAGCGAATATGAAGTGGCCGGCCCCCAGACCAATCTGCAATTCTTCCGGCAACTGCTGGCCCATCCGGAATTTGTCGAGGGCCAACTCGACACGGGATTCATTGACCGCATGCTGGCCGAAGGCACCCTGAAAATTCCGCCGCCGCCGGAACTGCGGCGCGTGGCCATTCTGGCCGCCGCGCTGGAGATGCGCAGGCAGCAGGAATCGCGCCGCGCCGGGGAGCGGCCGAACGGACGCGCCTCGCGATGGAAATCCGCGGGCCGCGCGGAGGAATTGAACCACTGGCCCGGGCGGTAATCAAGGCAAAACAGGACCCTCATGAACTTTGAAATCGAATTACGCGAAGATTCACAGAGCAGCGAGCACCGGCTCTCCATCGAGCGCCCGTCCAGCGCTGAAGACGGCGCCGGCAAGCCGCTGTTCTCAATTGACGGCAAACCGATCGAGGCCGACTGGACCGAAATCCGCCCCGGGCACTATTCGATTCTGATCGGCGGCCAATCCTACGAAGCGCGTGTTGCTCCTGCGGCAGACAACCCTCCGGGCCAGCCCGAAAGCTGGGTTGTGGCCATCGCCGAATACGATTTCCACGTCTGAATACGCGACCCCCGCACGCGCCGATTTGCCGGACAGACTGCCGCGCACGACGGCCCGCTCGATGTGCTGGCGCCCATGCCAGGGAAAATTGTCGGCGTGCTGGTAGGGCCCGGGCAGGAGGTCGCGCAGGACCAGGGCCTGGTGGTGATTGAAGCCATGAAGATGCAGAATGAACTGCGCGCCCCGCGCGCCGGACGCATCACCCAGGTGCACGTCAAGGAAGGGACTGGAATTGAAGCCGGGGCGCGTCTGCTGCGGCTGGAATAGCCATAGCCCCGGCGGCAGACCTACTGATACTCTTTCACAATCTGCGCCGCCAGCAGGTTTTTCACCTTGGCGCTGTCCCGCAAATTTTCAATATAGGCGGCCTTCAGCAACTGTTCCTTTTCATTCTGCAGGGTCTTGCGAATCTGGCTCTGCACCTTGGGATCGTCCTCCGGGTGCTGCCCGGCCTTTTCAATGCCCAGGAGTTTGATGATGTGGTAGCCGCTTCGCTGGGAGGTGATGATGGGGGAAATTTGCCCCGGCTTCAGCCCCTTCACCACACGCGCCAGGTCCGGGTTCGCTGACAGCGCCGACTCCGGGACAAAACCCATGTCGCCGCCGCTCATGGAGGTGGCCGGGTCCTCGGAATAGTTCTGGGCCACGGCGGCAAAGTCCTGCCCCGAACGAAGCTGGGCATAGAGGGCCTGAATCTTCCGCTGCGCCATCTCGGGGGTTTTGGCGTCGTCGTTTTTCAGGTTGTGAACTTCGCTGCTGGAGCCCGGAGTCACCTGGATCTGGGCCAGATGATACTCGGTTTCAGGAACGTCGAAGGAGGCCTTGTTTCTCGCGTAATAGGCCTGGATGTCAGCCTCGCTCACCGAAACCCGGGAGTTGATGTCGCGGTTGATCAGTTTGTTGACGGTGAGGGAGGTGCGCACTTCGTCGCGAAGGTCATCTTCAGTGATGCCGCGTTCTTTCAGCTTCTGCTCAAACTGCTGCTGCGAATAGGGACTTTTCAATTGTCCCATCTTGGTGTCGATTTCAGACTCGGAAACGGTGATACCTGAATGCGCGGCGTGGGCCATCAGGATCTGGTTGTTGATCAGCTCATTGAGGATGTTGAGTTTGTAGCTGAGCGCCTCTTCCCGGTCGCCCGCCTGGTCCGTCGAACTGACTCGGCTGCGGTAAATCTTCTCCACCTGGGACTGGTAGATGGGACGCCCGTCAACCTGCGCCCAGACGGTTCCAGAACCCGAAGGCTTGCTCTTGCAGGCCGGCATCAGCAGCATGATTCCTGCAACCGCCAGCAGGCAGACGGCAGCGGCGGGAAACCGGCGGACAGGGCCGCCGTTTGCAAGACTGCGAAAGTTGGACCGGGCCTTGCGCCCCTTCCATCCGTTTGAGGCAAAGAGGCGGTAGGCAACACTGCGTACATCTGATAGAATTAAGGATTGCGTATTCAAGATATTGTCCATTTCTGAAGGAGTTTTTGATGGCGCGTCGATGCGAAATTTGCGGCAAAGGCCCTAGTTACGGAAATAACGTGAGCCACGCTCACAACACCTCCCGGCGAAGGTGGAATCCCAATCTCCAGCGTGTTCACGCCGTCGTGAACGGAGCCCGTAAAACCCTGCGCGTGTGCACGGCATGCATCCGTGCCGGCAAGGTCGTCAAAGCGGCCTGAGGGCTGTCTCCGGCTGAACAGCGTCCTCAAAGACCCTCTGGCCGGAGGAGCCGCCAGGCAGTCCAGGCGCCCCCCCAATGGGCGGCAGATTTTCTTCACCCTTTCAACCAGCAGGCCATTTTTCACTAAACAAACCCTTCCCCGGCGGGGCCGAGGTGCGGAAACCCGCCCTTTCAGGTCCGCTGGACGCGCTCAACCCGGTAAACGCCCTCAATTTTCCGGAGTGATGACACTATCTTTTCCAGGTGGGTCTTGTCAACGATGTCGACGGTAATATCGATGAAAGCCTGGTTATCGCCGGTCCGTGTTTCAAGGTTCTGGATGTTTGACCGGTCCCCGCTGATCACCGCGGTGATCTCCGCCAGCATGCCCTGGCGGTCCGTGGTCAGCAGGCTCAGCCGGACGGGATAAAAGGTATATTTGGGCCCCTTCCACTCCACCTCGATGCGGCGTTCGGCATCGTACATCAGGTTCTGGACGTTCGGGCAGTTGATGGCAGTGGACGGAAATCCCCTTGCCCCGCGTAATGTATCCCACAATCTGATCGCCGCGAATCGGGTTGCAGCATTTCGCCCGGTAAACCATCAGGTCGCCATGTCCGTGCACCTGGATAGCGGAGTCGGACCGGATGCCCAGCACACGCTTGAAGGTGCTGGTCAGACGCGACGGCTGGCCGGGATCGTTGCCCGTATCCGGACTGAGCTTTGCGAGGATCTGGCGCGCCGAGTACTTGCCAAAGCCGATGCCGGCCAGCAGGTCGTCCGCGAGGCTGCAGCCGTATTCCCTGCCCACGCGCTGATAGTCTTCGGCGGAGATCTTTTTCAGCACGATGCCGCGCTTTCGGGCCTCTTTCTCAAGCAGCTTCCTGCCAATCTCCAGCGCCTGTTTGCGCTGCTCGATGTTAATCCAGTGCTTGATCTTGTTCCGCGCGCGCGACGTCTTGACGTGGGCCAGCCAGTCGCGGCTGGGGCTCTGGGCGGCCTGGGTGTTGATCTCAACGATGTCGCCATTCAGCAGCTTGGTCTTCAGCGGCACCATGCGGCCGTTGACCTTGGCTCCGACGCAGCGGTTGCCGATCTCGGTGTGGATGGCGTAGGCAAAATCGACGGGAGTGGCCTCACGCGGCAGCACGATCACTTTGCCCTTGGGAGTAAAAGTGTAAACCTCCTGGGGATAGAGATCGATTTTGAGGGTGGAGAGGAAATCGTTGGAGTCCCGCATCTCCTTCTGCCATTCCACCAGGTGCCGGAGCCAGGCAAAACGCTCCGCGTCCTGGACGGTCGTCCCGTGTCCGTCCTTGTACTTCCAGTGGGCCGCGATGCCTTCCTCGGCCACGCGGTGCATCTCTGCGGTGCGGATCTGGACTTCAAAGGGCTGGCCGTGCGGGCCAATCACGGACGTGTGCAGCGACTGATAAAGGTTGGGACGGGGGATGGCGATGAAGTCCTTGATTCTCCCCGGAACCGGCCGCCAGGTGTTGTGGATGACGCCCAGCGCCGCGTAACAGTTCTTGACGTCGTCGGTGATGATGCGTATCGCCAGCAGATCATAAACCTGCTCGATGGCGATATCCTGCCTCTTCAGTTTCTGCCAGATGCTGTAAAGCCGCTTGATCCGGCCCTCGATCCGCGTGGGGATCGAGTTCTCTTTCATCTTGGCTTCCACCAGGCCCTTGACCTCGGCCAGGAAATGCTCGTTGACCTTTCGCCGGCCCTCCACGGCTTTCTTCACTTCCAGGTAGGACTCCGGTTCCAGGTGCCGGAAGGCCAGGTCCTCAAGCTCCCCGCGGATTTTCCCCATTCCCAGGCGGTGGGCGATGGGGGCGTAAATTTCAAGCGTCTCATGGGCGATGCGCTGGCGCTTTTCAGGAGGCAGGTGTTCGAGCGTCCGCATATTATGCAGGCGGTCCGCCAGCTTTACCAGGACAACCCGAACGTCGTCCACCATGGCCAGCAGCATCTTGCGGAAGTTTTCCGCCTGCTGTTGCTCAGGGCTCAGGAAGTGGATCCGGCTGATTTTGGTGACGCCTTCGACAATGTGGGCGACTTCGGGTCCGAATTGTTCCTGCAGCTTCTCGACGCTGGTGGGCGTATCCTCGACCACATCGTGCAGCATTCCGGCCGCCAGACACACCGTATCCAGGCGCAACTCGGCAAGGATGTTCATCACTTCCAGGGGGTGGGATATGTAAGGCTCGCCGGAGAGGCGCTTCTGGCCCTGGTGCTTCTCCAGGCAAAGGCTGTAGGCATTGCGCAGCACGGCGAGATCGTCGCCGGGCCGGTAGGCCTCGACCTTTCTGAGAACGCTTTCAAACTGCGTCATCGTCACCTATTCCATTCTAGGCCACTGCAGTTCCGGTGTTCAAGCAGGCCAGGCGCCTGGATTCGCCAGGGGAGGGTGCGCACCAGGCCGTCCGGCAGGCACAAAGCCGCGAGCCGAAGGCTGCTTCCAACCTGCCAGGGGTTCCCGGGCGGCCGCGCGCCGGGGGCAAAAGCCGGCCCGGCCGCCATCAACAAAAAAGCCCTTCGCCTCTTGAACACGAAGCGAAGGGCCCTTGTTAGCTGCAGGCTGGATGCGGAAGGTTACGATCCCTAGGACGCGGATTTCGCAGGCGCAGCATTCCGGAGTTCCATAGCTTTCTGTTGCCAGCCGTCGGCCTCCTTCAGGTCTGCCTGGCGGTCCGCATTGCTTTTCTCAATGTCAGCCTTCTGGCGGTACAGCAGGTTCAAGTAGGCCATGCTGTTGAAGTCGTTGGGTTTCAACTCCAGCGCCTTATTGAGAACATTAATTCCCTCTTCGACCAACTTGGCGTTCTGTTCCTCCAGCTGCGCCCTGTACTTCTCAGGCAGGGCAGGAAGGTTGCCCTTCTTATCCGGCATCATGAGATTCAGGTCCTTGCGAACCTTGCCGTCGGCCTGGAAAGACTGCGCCCAGTCGATCACCCCGATCCAGTAATAAGGCTCAGGGTTATTGGGTTCAATGTCGATGCGTTTTCGCTGGAAATCCTTGGCCTTTTCAAAATCCTTCATGTTGTAGTAAATCTGCCCGATGCTGGCCAGCGCCGTGGTATTTTTTGGATCCATCGTCAGGACGTTTTCAAAAGCATCAATCGCCTGCTGCCCGGTCTTGAGATTTTCGGGTGAGTCACCCCCTGGAATATACTGCTGGGCATAGGCGGTGGCGAGGTACAACCGCGCATTGACCAGCGAAGGGTCCAATTGAATCGCGATCTTAAAGTGTTCGATCGCATCCTGGAACTTCCCGTTGCTATAGGCGTCCACTCCCTTGTGGAGCTGGTCTCGAGCTTTGAGCGCGCTTAAGGCACTGCAGCCGCCCGCCACGACCGCCAGCAACAACACCGCGCACAATGGCGCCAGCTTGTTACGTCGCATCTCCATCCTCCCTAGGTCAATAATTTACAGAGTCACCGGACGCTACTGCTGCGCCTCGATCGCCTTGGTAATCAGCCCGATCTTGTCGGCTCCGGCGCCCTTTGAAATGTCAATCAGCCTGGCTACGTCCTGGAAAGGCAGCTTCGGATCGCCCTTAATGAACAGAATATGGTCATTACGGTTCTTGAAGATGTCCACCAGGCGCTGTCCCAGGTCCGCAATCGCAACCGGAGTCTGATTGATGGTCACGTTCCTTTGAGTGTCGATGGTTACCACAATGGTTCTCTCGATTACGTCCTTATTGACTTTCTGGTTCTTGTCCGGTTTGGGGACAAGCGCATCCAGGCCCTTGGGCGTCAAGGGAGTAATGATCATAAAGATGATCAGCAATACCAGCAGCACGTCAATCAAAGGCGTCACGTTCAGGTTCATCATGGTGCCGCCCTTGCTTTCGCCAACGGCCATTGACATATGTATACCCTCTTTCAGCCGGCCCCGGGCCGGCGTTTCTTGATCCGAACGTCAGGGAAGAGCGGGTTGGAGAGGAACGTTCACGTTGGGCTGCACCTCTTCGGTCAGCAGGCCCAACTGCTCAATCCCAGCCGCACGGACGTTATCCACAACAGAAACCACGGTCCCGTATTCCGCCCGCGAATCACTCTTGATAAAAACCACCTTGTTCAACTTGTTCGACATGAGGTCTTCGACCTGCTTGGTGATGTCAGCCATGGCAACAGGTTGAGCATTCAGGAAGATTTTACCATCCCGAGTGATCGCCAGCTCTACAGCATCGGTCTTTTCGGCGTCGGGCATCTTCCGCGGGTTGTGAGTTTTCGCCAGATCAACGGAAACGCCTTTCTGAAGCAGAGGGGTGATCACCATAAAAATGATCAGCAACACCAGCATGACGTCCACCATCGGCGTCACGTTGATATCCGCCAGCGTATCCAATGTTCCGCGTCTCGGGGCCATTATTTCCTACCTCCGGAGCTCTTGATGAAGTAATCCAGCAGTTCGGACGAGGAGTTGTCCATTTCCACGTCAAAACCCTCAATCTTGTTGGTGAAGTAGTTGTAGAGCCACACGGCCGGGATGGCGACGAACAAGCCGATAGCGGTGGTAACCAGAGCTTCTGAGATTCCGCCCGCGACCGCGCCGAGACCGGTTGACTTGCTGGATGAAATTCCCTGAAAGGCGTGAATAATTCCCAGCACGGTTCCGAACAGTCCGACGAAAGGCGCCGTCGACCCGATGGTGGCCAGGCTGGAAATGCCCCGCTTCAGTTCCGCATGGACGATGGCCGAAGCCCGCTCCAGAGCGCGCTTTGAAGCCTCAATCATTTCACCGGGTATTTCAGCCGACACCTGGTGCGCCTGAAATTCCTGGAGACCGGCTGTCACCACCTTGGCCAGGTGGCTTCGCTTGTTCTGGTCGGCAATCGAAATCGCCTCATCGACCTTTCCGTCCTTCAACGCACCGGCAACCGCGGGAGCGAAAATGCGGGACTGCTTCCGGGCCGCCTGGAAAGCGATCCAGCGGTCAATGGCAACACCGATGGACCACGCCGACATGAAGAAAAGCACGATCACGACCGCACGGGCTGACCACCCCATGGTTCTCCACATATCCAGGGGGTTAAAGGAGGTGCCGCCACCTTCTACTTGCTGAAAAAGCAACATCATGAAAAAAAGTTTTGCTCCTAACATGCTTGTCTATTTCCTCCTCAAGGATTTTTAAACATCGCCGACTACCCGGCCAAGGTGAAGTTCACATCGATCTCCGTAACCACTTCCACAGGTTCACCGTTCAATAGCGTCGGCTGATAGCGCCATTGTTTCACCGCGTCTAGAGCAGATTTGACCAGCAACGGGTGGCCGCTCAGAACTTTCAGATCCTGAATTGTTCCATCCTTCGCAATCACCGCCTCAAGCCTTACCGTCCCCTGAATCCGGGCCATTTTGGCAAGGGGCGGATATTCGGGTGTGGGCTTATAGATCAGCTTGGCCGCTTCCACCTGGCCGCCGACACGGATCCGTTGAGGCGCCTTGGGCGGCGGAGGCGGTGGGGGCGGCCCGGCGGTAACTCCGCCGATGATGCCTCCCAGAACACCACCCACCGAGCCACCCGGCATGCCACCCGAGACACCGCCGACCACTCCGGCCGACTGCACGACAGGCTGCTCTTTGATCTTCGAGATGGTCTTCGGGATAACCGTGGGGGCCTTCATCAGGTCGGCCACACTCACACGGTGCACCACCACCGGGGGAGCCTTGGCAGGCGGCGGAGGCGGTGGAGGCGGAGGCGGAGGCGCGGCCAGGAAGGTCAGCAACTGCGCCTTGGGCAGGGCGTCCGTCTGCATCAAGGGAACAATAATCATCACGCCGATGACGATCACTTCAAAAATATAGGCAATCGGCAGCGTGGCCCTTTTCCAATCGTCCGTTTTGGCCGCTGAATAACAAAGGTACGCCATGAAACCCACCAGATTGAGCAGGAACACGACGATCATCCAGGGCCATGTCGGAAACTTGAAGTGCCTCGTATCCGACCAGACGTAACAGAGGATCAACGCGTAACAGAAGAAGATCGTTGCAATGATCAGCGACTGGGTGATCAGCACTTTCAATTCCGGCGTCTCAATCAAAGGGAAGCCAAAATAGCCGATCAGAAATCCTGCGATCCCTATCGCAAGCGAAACCAGCCAGTGCACGCTCTTCAGCACAGAATCATGGCTTGCAGAGGAATCCAGTAGCGTGTCACCAAGCATAATACCCACCCCCTCTCTTCGACGAGCTCCGGGCCGGACAAACCTCCCGGGTTCCCGACCGGAGAAATTTATTATCTTTTTGCAGCAGCAACTTCCCGCTCCAACACCTTGCGTTTTTCACTGACCCGCCCTTTCCCCGTCCGGGTCTGCCAGTACACCAGGATGGGACTCGCGATGGCGATGGACGAATAGGTCCCAATCAGGACTCCCACCACCATGGCAAAGGCAAAACCGTGAATGACATCGCCTCCGAACAGGTAGAGGGAGAGGACCGCCAGAAACGTCAGCCCTGAGGTCAGGATGGTTCGGCTGAGCGTCTGGTTAATACTGCGGTTCACCAGCTCAATAAAGTCCCCGCGCTTGCTCGAGGGCAGGTTCTCCCGAACTCGGTCGAACACAACGATGGTGTCGTTCATCGAATAACCCACCAGGGTCAGCAGGGCCGCAATCACAGAGAGCGTAATTTCTTTATCAAAAAGGGAAAACAAGCCGATGGTAATAAGAACGTCGTGAAAGACAGCGATTACCGCCGACACGCCATAAATTAACTCAAAACGGAACCAAATGTAAACCAACATTGCAGCCAGGCCCGCCAGAGTCACATAGACGGCCTCGCGCCGCAGGTCGGAGCCGACTTTCGGACCCACAATCTGGGTGTTGCGAACCGTAAAGCCCGACAGGTAAAAATCCTTTTCCAGCGCGCTGAGGATCCCCGGGGTAACGCCCGTAACCCCCTTCAACTGCTGGAAATCCCCGATCAGACCGCTCTGCGGAGGGGTGTCGCGGAATTTCACCATGGCATCAGCAAGGTTCTTGTAGGCGCTGGTGGCGGCATCCATCCCCTGGGCGGCCAGGCCCAGCGGGTCGGCAACCAGCAGATGGTCTTCAACCGTTTTGGCGGTGGCGTTGTTAAAGTCCGTTTTGCCCGCGGTGGCGCCGCCGTACAAATCCGTCAGGGCCTTGACGATGGCCGCCTTTCCGGTATCCAGGGCCTCACCCGCAGTCGCGCCCTTTTCCAGTGGCAGCTCGATCATCACTGAATCTTCTGAGGTCGCTCCTATCCGCTGGATGGATGCTCCCTTCCAGTTTTGGCTGGCAAGCTGTTTGCGGATGGCCCCGATGTCAGGAGCCTTTGCAAATTTCACCATCACCTGGGTACCGCTGCGGAACTCGATTCCGTAAAGAAGCCCGTGACGAACAGCGATCGAGATCATTCCTGCAACCAGGAGGGCCATCGAAGCACTGATGAACCACCACTTCCTGCCCATCCAATCGATGTTCGGTTCGTGAAAGAATTCCATTTTTATCCTGGTCCGCCGCCTGTACCTATAGACACCGGAAGCATCATTAATGTTCCCTAAAAATTAAACGCTGAGCGCTTCACCTTTCTGGCGCCTCGTCAGCACGTAATCAAAAATGGTTCTTGAAACATACACTGAAGTGAAAAGGTTTGCAATCAGACCAATCGTCAGGGTCACCGCAAACCCCCGGATGGGCCCGGTCCCGAAGGCAAAAAGAATAGCCGCGGCCGCCACCGTGGTCACGTGGGTATCGATGATAGTCCGGAATGCGTGCTCAAATCCTGCCGCCACCGCGGCCCCGGCGGCCTTGCCGTGGCGCAATTCCTCGCGGATGCGCTCAAAAATCAGGACGTTGGAATCGACGCCCATACCGACCGTCAGGATGACGCCGGCGATGCCCGGCAGCGTCAAAACAGCATGGAAGTAGGCAAGCGCCGCCATCAGAATAATCAGGTTCAAAACCAGCGCCACGTCGGCGTTGACTCCCGCTCCGTGATAATAGACCAGCATGAAAATAATGATGGCCAGGAATCCCACGACGCAGGCGACAATGCCGGCACGGATGGAGTCCGCACCCAGCGAAGGGCCCACCGTGTTCTCATTCAGATAAGCGATGGAAGCGGGAAGCGCTCCGGAACGGAGCATCAGGGCCAGGTCGGAGGTCTGCTGGGGCGTGAAGGAACCTGTGATCTCGCCCGAATCGGTGATCTGGCTCTGGATGACCGGCGCGGAAACCACCCGGTTGTCGAGAACGATGGCAAGCTGCTTGCCGATATTCTTGCTGGTGACTTCGCCAAAGCGCACCGCCCCGTCGCGCGACAGGGTAAAATTGACGCTGGGCTGTCCACTCCGCCCGGTGGAGGGCTGGGCGCCCGTCAGGTCGCGCCCGGTAACGGCCGCCACCTGGTTCAGCAGGTACCAGACCTGCGCGCTGCTGGTGCTGCTGCTGGATGAATCCGGACTGCCGGGCAGAAGTTCGGTCCCCGGCGGCAGGACGCCTCCAAATTGCGACAGGGCGGCTTCCCGGCTCGAAAACGGGCCTCCCCGCACAATCTTCAGTTCCAGCATCGCGGTCGCCTGGATGATGTTCTTGACGCGGGTGGGATCGCTGACGCCCGGCAATTGGACAACCAGTTCAAAGTCTCCCTGCCCGTAGTCGGCCACCTCGGGGCCCACCAGGCCCAGGGCGTCAATGCGGCGCCGGATGGTTTCCCGAGCCTGGTCCAGCGCCTGGGTCCGAAGGATGTTGGCTTCGCTCACCTTCATGTTCAGCAGGCGGGAATCCAACTGGCCGGGAACGCGCTGCAGGACCCAGGTTGAAAACTGCTGTGCCACCAGCGCCTGCAGGTCTCCCGACTTGGCGTCGGGAACCCCTTTGATCAGAATCGATGAGATGCCCTGGCGCTCGACGGAACTGTAGGAAATGCTGCGGGCGGTCATTTCATCGCGCAGCCTTTCCAGAGCCTGGTCGGTGGTCACCTTGACGGCGTCGTCCACGTGCACCTGCAGCACCATGTGGGTGCCGCCCTTTAAATCGAGCCCCAGATTAATGCGGTGGGCAAGATTGGCTTTTAGCTGGGTCACGTTCCTGGGGAAGCCGATGAGGCCCAGGACGCAGGCGACAACCACGACAAGAATAAAGATCGAACGGTTCCGAATCCGATTATGGTCCATTGCTTAAATCCTTCGCCCTCCGGGAGCGAGGCTCCAAAAGGTCACGGCTTCTTTGCTTTGCTTCCTTTCTCCTGCGCGGACTCGCCGTCTCCCTCGGACTGAACTCCCGTAACGGCGCTCCGGGCGATATCCACTTTCACCTGGCTGGCAATCTGCACCTGCACAATATCGCCGCGGAAGCCGGTAATCAACCCGTAGATTCCGCCCGAGGTCATCACCCGGTCGCCGGTCTTCAGGCTGGACAACATCGCCTGGGTCTTTTTGCGGTTGCGCTGCTGAGGAAGAATCACCAGGAAATACCAGATCAGAAAGAGAGGAGCAAACAACAAGAGAAACTGCGCCAGAGCCCCGCCCGTGCCGGGGTCCGCAGCCAAAACTACCCGATTAATTAGCGCACACTCGAACAAAATCGAGCCATCTAAATTGGAATTAAGGATGAATTATCTCGCACTTTATGCAGAGACCAGCAGGGTTTTCGAGCAACGCTGACGAAATCCGGCGCTACGCTATCACCAACGGGACACCCGTTCAGGGCCCGCAAGGAACCCTGCAAGGAATTTCCCAAACCCTCCAAAACTGATAGCTTGCCTAACTCTCTTCATCATGTCAAGGTAAAACCACAAATTGTGGCAGGTGGCCAGCATGCACGCCGAAATCTCGCCCACCGCAAACAGGTGACGGATGTAGGCTCTGGAGTAGCGGCGGCAGACCGGGCACCCGCACCTCGCGTCCAGCGGGGCCGGGTCCCGCGCATACCGCGCGCTCTTGATCACCAGCCGGCCTTCGGAGGTAAACACGCTGCCGTTGCGGGCGTTCCGGGTGGGCATGACGCAATCAAACATGTCGACGCCGAGGGCCACGCACCTCACCAGGTCCTCCGGCGTTCCCACCCCCATCAGGTAGCGGGGCCGGTCTGCGGGAAGAAAACCCGCCACCTGTTCGGTGATCCCGTAGAGGTCCTCCTTGGGTTCGCCCACCGAAAGGCCCCCGATGGCGTAACCCTCAAAGCCGATTTCGCCGATCTCGAGCGCGCTTTCGCGGCGCAGGCCCTCGTCGGTCCCGCCCTGCACAATCCCGAACAGGCTCGGCCCCGCTCCCGCTTCCCCGCTCTCTGCAAAGTCCGGGCCCTGCAATCTGCCGGCGTTTTCCGCAAAGAATTTCTTTGAGCGTTCCGCCCAGCGGCCGGTCAGGCGCACCGAGCGCTTCAGCGTCTCATGGCTCGAGGGATAATCCACGCACTCATCGAGCGGCATGAGGATGTCGGCGCCCAGCGCGAGCTGCGACTCCATCACGCTCTCAGGCGAAAAAAAGTGGGGCGTGCCGTCCAGGTGCGAGCGGAACCACACGCCGTCATCGGTCACCTTCCCCAGCCCTTTCAGGCTCATCACCTGGAAGCCGCCGCTGTCGGTCAGAATGGGATGCGGCCAGCTCATCATCCGGTGCAGGCCGCCTAACTCGCGCACCCGTTCGTGGCCGGGACGCATGCAAAGGTGATAGTTGTTGCCCAGAATAATCTGCGCGCCCACTTCTTCCAGCTGCGCCTGGGTCATGGCCTTCACGGCCCCGGCGGTGCCCACGGGCATAAAGATGGGCGTCTCCACGTCACCGTGCGGCGTGTGCAGGATGCCCGTCCTGGCCTGGGTACTCCCGTCCTTGGCAACCACCGTAAATTTTATTCCCATGGCACACTGGTTCCAGCCCATCCCGCGGGACGCAAGTCCGGCGTTGATCCATGAAGGGATTTTGTTACAGACCGGGCCGAAGAATTATTGATAGCACAGGCCGGCAGGCGCGGCAACGACGGCCGGGAGCTCCAGGCCTTAATGCCCTGCAAAGAGCATGGCAAATCCCACCTTGACGATCACCACCAGCGCCCACGCTCCAAGGTAGATGCTGAAGAGGGTGCCGAACTTCACCCTTTTGCGCACCACTCGCGACAGGCCAATCGCCAGCAGCACCAGATACCACAGGATGATCACGTCCAGGGAAGATGCCAGCGCCATCACCGGACGCGAACTCGTCAGGGGGTTCATAAAATACCCCGGATTGGTGGGCGCGGGACACTGGGGATTGAAGGCCGAGGGGTCGCCGAAAAGCACCACCGCCATCGCCATCGCCACACCCACAATGCTGGGCAGGTAGGCGTAACAGGAAACCGAAAAAATATCCCTGAACTTTGCGTGCTGGCCGAAAAAGCCGTTCAGGACCAGCAGCCCGAAGCCGGCCACGGCCAGCATAAAAATCGGGGTCCAAAACGCCGCCGCCGCAGGCATCAGGAAGCGCACAACGGGCGCGGAGGTTTGGGCGATGTGGTCCAGCTGCGCCGGGTCCATGCCCGCCGCCCGGCCGCTCTGCTGCAGGCCGTGCAGGACAATCTCGCGGGCCCCGACCTTCAGCAGCAGGGTTGCCACAAAGACCAGCGCCACCAGGACCAGCAGCACCAGCGGCGCCAGCCAGCCGGGGTTGCGGGCGATTTCTTCAAAGGTTTCACCGGGCTCGACGAAAACGCCGACGAGGCGGGAGAGGAAAGGTTTGCCGGGCCTGTTTTTCAGGGAATCGGGCGGGGAACCAATGCCGGCCATAGGGACCTCCGCAGAAAGGTTGTGTTATCGGCCTTGCTCTTGCACCCAGGTTCTTACAGGCTGTGCCAACCCGAAAAAGGAAATCTTGCGCCGGACGGCCGCGACGAAAATCTCTGTGACAAAACCGTGGGCCGCAGCCGGAAATCACTCGTGGAGAGCGGCGTCGAGGAAGGCGCGGAGCTTGCGGCTGCGGGAAGGATGCCGCAGCTTGCGCAGCGCCTTGGCTTCGATCTGGCGGATTCGCTCGCGGGTGACGGCAAAGCTCTGGCCGACTTCTTCCAGGGTGTGTTCGCTGCCGTCATCCAGGCCGAACCGCATTTTGATCACTTTTTCCTCGCGCGGCGTCAGGGTCTTCAGCACCGATTCGGTCTGTTCTTTCAAGTTGATGTTGATCACCGCCTCGGCCGGAGAAATCACGCCGCGGTCCTCGATAAAATCGCCCAGGTGGGAATCCTCTTCTTCCCCGATGGGAGTTTCCAGCGAGATCGGCTCCTGCGCAATCTTCAGCACTTTGCGGACTTTGAGCACCGGGATGTCCATCCGCTTGGCGATCTCCTCAGAGGTGGGCTCGCGGCCGTATTCCTGCACCAGCTGGCGGGAAGTCCGGATGAGCTTGTTGATGGTTTCAATCATGTGCACGGGGATGCGGATGGTGCGGGCCTGGTCGGCGATGGCGCGGGTAATGGCCTGGCGGATCCACCAGGTGGCGTAGGTGGAAAATTTATAGCCCCGGCGGTATTCAAACTTGTCCACCGCCTTCATCAGGCCGATGTTGCCTTCCTGGATCAGGTCAAGAAACTGCAGGCCGCGGTTGGTGTATTTCTTGGCGATGGAGACCACCAGGCGCAGGTTGGCCTCAATCAGCTCGCGCTTGGCGATCTCGGCCTCCTGCTCGCCCATCAGGATGCTCTGATACGTCCGCCGCAGCTGCGCCGCTGAAGCCTGGTTCTCTTTTTCGAATTCATCCAGGCGCGCCTTCGCCTCGCGAAGGTCTTTCTTCAATTCCTTCCCGGTGCCGCCCCGCGCCGCGTCCAGGCGCTTTTCCAGCCTCAAGGTCTCGCGCTCGATGGGCCGGACTTCGTCGGCGGCGTCCTGGATGCATTCGATCAGCCGCTTCCGCTCGGCGTGGGTGAATTCAATGGACCGGAACAATTTGGAGATGAGGATGCGGTGGCGGTGGACGGCCAGATTATAGCGGCGGAATTCCTTGCCGCGGCGGCTGGGCGGGAAAGAATCGCGCTTGGATTTCAGCTGCATCAGCCGCTTGTTCAGCCGCTCCATCTCGTCGATGGTGGCCAGCAGGTCTTTGATGCGGCCGGCCACGCGCTCCTCGGTGAGTTCCTCATCATCGAAGACCACCACTTCCTTGATGGTGCGCTGCCCCTTCTTCACCTCTTCGCGGACCGCAAACATTTCCAGGATGACGATGGGCGAGCGCGACAGGGCTTTGAACACCTTCAGCTGTCCGCGCTCAATCCGCTTGGCAATCTCCACTTCGCCTTCGCGGGTCAGCAGGGGGACCGTCCCCATCTCGCGCAGGTACATGCGAACGGGATCGTTGGTCTTATCGAGCGCCCCCGGCGTCAGGTCCAGTTCCACGTCATCCGAAGATTCTTCGTCTCCCTTGTCGGCGGCCGCATCCTCAGATTTTGACTTGGGAGACTCCAGGACCTCGATGCCCGCATGGTCAAACATTGAAAGCAGGTCATCCAGATCTTCCGCAGAGTGCACATCTGAAGGGAGAAGGTCGTTCACCTCGTCGTAAAGCAGGTACCCCTTTTCTTTACCGAGGGTCATCAGCTTGCCAACCTGGTCAAACTTGTCGTCAAATGCCAAAGCTTCCGCCTCCGTCACGTACCCTGGAGTACGTGGCTCCGTTCAGGAGCATTTTTCTGATTTGAGCCCTTTTTTTCCTGAATGGCAAACCTGCAGCAACCGGGCACCTTCTCAACTTTGTCCACCCCTGCATGGCAGTTGGAAAACCGGCATTTCAGCAGCGATTCCCAACGCCAAATAGATGTAATACTATACTATTTCATTGAAGATTTGTTCTCGATTTCTAAGTTTTCCCTTACCCTCGCTAATTCCTTCATCAAAAGTACCTTACTCTCATTCAGGGCCGAAAGCCGCGCCCAGTCCTGTTCCCTGCCGGCAGCATCAATATACGGATTCAAAGCGCTCAGTTCACGCTCAATTTTTCTCCGCCGCAGCGCATTCGAAAAACTGATCGCATCCTGCTGGCTGGGGACTTCATCGGAGGCCAGCAGGCTCTCGTGGAGGAGGTGCTGATTTTCTGCGCTCAGGCTCTCCCCCAGAGTATGGACGTCGACCGGCTTGCCGGCGTTTCGCGCTTCCAGCAGTTTGAGGAAAACATCTTCGGCCACCAGGCCTTTTAAGACTCCTTCCTCCACCAGCCCCGGAAGAAGTTCATCCATCACTTCCGGGCTTTCCAGGAAGGCGCGCAGCAGTTTCCTTTCCGTGGCCGTGGCCTTGTACTCACGGGGCCTGCTGGCCACGGCAGGACGCCGCTCCCCGGCGGCGCGCCTCAATTCCTCGCGCAGCAGCCGGTCGTCCAGCAGGGCGCGCGCGGCCAGCCGGTCGGTCATCTCCCGGCGCAGGATGGGGTTGGGCACGCGGGCCAGATAAGGAAGCACCGCGTTGGCCACCGCAAGCTTGCCCTGCGGGCTGCCCAGTCCGTGCCCGGCGATGGCGCGGTCGGTGACATAATCGATATACCCGGGCGCCGCCGCCAGCAGCCGCCGGTACTCGGCCGCTCCCTGCTTGCGGATAAACGAGTCCGGATCCAGGCCGCCCGGAAGCGCCAGCACCTTCACTTCAAATCCCGCCTCGAGCAAAGCGTTCAACGACCTCTCGGTGGCCGCCATCCCCGCCGAGTCCGGATCGTAGTTCACCACCACCCGCCTTGAATAGCGCCCCAGCAGACGGATCTGGGCGTCGGTAAAACTGGTGCCGCAACTGGCAATCACATTTTCAATTCCGCCGGAGTCCACGGTGATGCAGTCCATATAACCTTCCACCAGAATCGCGTAATCCTGTTTGCGGATCGCCTTGGCGGCGACGTCCAGGTGGTAAAGCACCCGGCTCTTGGTATAGATCGGCGTTTCCGGAGAATTCAGGTACTTCGGCTGCTCGTCCCCCAGCGTGCGGCCGCCAAACGCGATGACCTTTCCGCTTTCATTGGCGATGGGAAAAATAACCCGGCCCCGAAAACGGTCAAAGCGGCGGTCGCCTCCGGCGTCGCGCAGAACCAGTCCCGTCTTTTCCACCATTCCCTCATCGAACTTGAGAGAATCCAGGTGCCGCGTCAAGGCGCGCCCGTCGCGCGGAGCGTAGCCCAGCAGAAACCGGCCGATCACTTCGTCCTGCAAACCGCGGTCCAGAAGATAGGCGCGGGCCGCGCGCCCTTCGCCGGTGCCGGTCAACTGGCCGGCGTAAAACCGGGCCGCAGCCTCATGGATCTTGTAGAGCGCCGACCGCTCATGCGACTTGGAATCATCCCCCCTGGCGCCGGTCTGGACCAGGGTGATGCCCACTTTTTCCGCCAGGCGCTCCAGCGCTTCAGGGAACGTCAGGTTATCCACCAGCATGATGAATTTGAAGACATCGCCGCCCACCCCGCAGCCGAAACAGTGAAAAATCTGTTTGCCGGGATGGACCGCAAAAGACGGAGTCTTCTCCTGATGAAACGGGCACAGCCCCATCATGTTCGCGCCGGCCTTCCGGAGCTGAACGTAATCGCCTACAATTTTGACGATATCGGCAGCTGCGCGAACATCTTCAACCTGATTCATGTTCCTTCTGCGGCCGCCATCACAACCCGCCGCGCGAACGGCATTCTGCGGATGGCGATTCTTCCTGAGTCCGGCCCAAAACTCTATCTCAACAGACCGTGGACAGGCGTTCCCCTACGGAACAACCAGCAGCCCCGGAGAAGACTTTTTAAACTCGTCGGATTTAAACTGGCTGCGCAGAAGGTCAAGGTAAGCGCGGCCTTTGGGACGGCCGTTGGCGCGCGTCGCCCCCAGCTGGGCCAGGAAAATCAGAGCGTCCCTGATCTCACTGTCGCGGACCGTTTGAACCCCCGTGTTCCGGGTTTCCGTCTGCCTGTAGTTTTCGATAGCGGCTTTCAAGGCGTCGTAAAGCCCGCGCTGCACGGCATAGTCCGGCGGCTTCTCGTAATAGATGCCGCTGGAAAGGGTCTGATAGGCTTCGGCAAGCGACTGCACGCCGGCAATCGCATCCGTGTCAGTGACCGCCGGATTATCCCTGGCGTTCAGGCAGAGGGCATAGCCCAGCGCCAGAATCAGCTGCTCGTGCCGGGCCACGAATGAAGATGAAATTTTGGTATCGGCAAAGGGAACGGTCGCCCAGTCCGTTTCCTGCCGGTCGAGGTCATGCTTGCGGCTTTCCACCAGATAGGCGCAGTCGGAAGGACAGTCAATCGACACCTCGCGCTCGGTGCCGCAGCAGACCGTGCAAATCGTCTCTGTCCGGGCCGGACAGAAGCGTTTTGCTTTTCTCTTTTCACAGATGGGGCAAGCCAAGCGATGGTCCCCGTGCTCGAATTGCCGCCCCTCGGGCGACTCCAAATCATTCTAGGCAATTCCCATCGCCGTGGCAAATTCTAGTGCGGCGCATCAAACATTTTGGAATCGGGTAGCGCGCGTGGCGCATACGTCGCGCCCCTTGCGATGTATGCGGCCCTTCTTTTCCAGCATTAACAGATGTAGCAGGAATTCCCTGCTACGGGTTTGAGGTCCGAGGTTCTTCTTGGAGTGCGAGAGCGTGCTCTCGCCTTGCGCGTTCTCGCGCAGCGAGAGGCACTTGCTTGTGTTCATTCCACCCGATCCATAGCAATCATTGCGGTGGTCCGATCGCCCAACAAAAATTTCATCGCTCTCTACCTTGGGGAGAGGGCGGTCGCGCAAGGCGACCGGGTGAGGGGTCTTGCTGCCTTCTTTCATCCTTCAGAATTCATAATTCTGTTTGCCCCCACTCAGCTTCGCTGATCGTCCCGTTTGATCGGGGCGCCAGCCCCGTGGGTTTCCACTCTTTGGTGCAGCCTCTCCCTCAAAAACCCTTCAGCTCATAGGCCACTCCGGTTGTGACCTGAATGGTGTTGCGCCTAAATCCCTCCGGCGGGTCTCCGAGATAATTATCCGTCACCGTCACCGAAAAGTTGAGATTCTTATAAGCTGGAAACACGAACCCCGCCCCCGCCACGCCCGAGTACGCGCTCAGCACATTGAACGTCGGGTTCAGCGTCACATACTGGTTGAATTTGATGTTGTATGGAAACGCCCTGCTCCACGTCTCCCCAATCGACGCACCCACCAGGTTCTCCGTTTGCGTCCCCAGTCCGCTCGTGACACCGTTATAGAATTGCTGCTGCTCGTACTGCAGGCTCGCCCGCACCGCGAGATCGTTTTTGGGGGTTCGCAGAATCGCCAGGCCCCCGCCCGCGCCATACGCCTGCTGCAGCTGCAGACCTTGGCCGAAGTTATGATCGGCGCTGCCGCTCACCAGCCCGAACACCATCGGCGTAAAGAATTTGTCATACTCCAGCGCGCCGTGCAGAATATTCGTTTTCGTCACCGATGCCGATTGAAATACATGCTGGCCCGAAACCACCTCCGGGGACTTCGCCAGCCCATACGTCCCGCTCAGGTTCAGAATCATCTTGCTCCCCGCCGGCAGACCCGCGATCGTCGGAATCGCCCGCACCAGCGACATCGCGCCCGTATACGTCAGCGAGCTGTTGGTCGACTGCACCAGCGTCGCACCCAGCGTCACCGTGCCATACCAACCGTAAAGCAGGTCCGACTGCTGATGCAGCTCCCGGCGAAAGGCAGGCTTGCTCATCATGAACGCGAGGTCCTTCGCGGGAAACTCCGTCACCCCGCCCTGCGGCGGCATCACCTTCAGGATGTTGTTCTCAAGCGCGATTTTTCCCACCGGGACCTGCTTCGCAAGGTTCTTCTTCGTCAGCTGCTCTGTCGTCGATCCCACAGCGAAGGCCGTCGCGGTATGCATGGCCTTGATCTTTGTCAGCGGAATCTTCAAATCTCCCAACTCGTCGCTGTGGAAGCTCACGTTCCCGAAAGTCACCTTGTCTAACCTGCCCGTCAGCGTATCGCCGTTCTTGAACGTAATCGTGTCCTTGCCGCCCGTGCCGGCATTGCCTGGTTTGGCCGCCGTTCCTGTCTGCGCTTGCATCGGGGCCCCGGCAGCCATCAACACCACGCAAACCACCCCCCAGACCGCCCAAAAACCGCCACTCAAAAACGCAGATAACTCGTTTCGCCTGAACATAGTTATAAGATTATAGCTCCTTTGAAATAGCGAGTCGTAGCGAGGACCTCCGGTTTTGAAGTCCGCGGCTCTTTTGCAAATTGAAAACAGGTTCTTGGGGTTGACGTTTGCTCACGGGGTTGTATTCAAGCGCCGTGTCGCGACTCCGGCGACCGTTTCTTTCCGACCGTGATTTCCTGTGCGTCTGTGGCGCAGGCCCTTGCGGCCTGCGGTTCTTACCAATGTTTGCAAAATATAGTGGCGGTTCGCAACGGTAGCGCCGCCGTCCCGGCGGCAATTTTCAAGCGGGTAGCGCAGAGTTTTGTGCGGAGCGCAATACTCTGCGGCCTTTTTCACCGCCATCTTGGACGCCACCCTCGACACTGCAGCCATCAATATCAGTATTATTAAATATACAATTATTCACATCTTGCAAAGCCGCAGAGTTACAAAACAACTCTGCGCTACCCGCTGAACGCCCCGATCCATCGGGGCGCCACCCGCCTTCATCCCTCATAAGGATCGCATACATCGCATAGGGCGCAACGTATGCGCCGCCCACGTGGAATTTAGAGAAGTCGGCAGCAAGCCGCCGCGCTCCAAGGGCTGCGGCGGCGGCAAGCGTCTGCCAGGCGCACCCCTGCAGCGATGCCTTGCAGTTGCAGGAGGTCGGACCTTCAGGTCCGACAGAAGACGGCAGGCTAAGGGAGGGGCTTTCAGCCCCTGCGCGGGTCCCACAATTCCGACAAAGCCATTCCAGCGGCTAAAGCCGAATCCCGGGAGCCCCGTTACGGCACGAGTAAACTCGTGCCCTTTCGCACGGGCGCACCATGGCAAGGCATCACGCCGCCCCCCTGCGCCTGTTGACGATAAAATCTCCTGCGGGAAGACAGGGATTTCCCTCCCGGCGTTCCAGGCGCTTGTGACGTCGGCAGAAGAACTCAAGACCGGAGGGCCTGCGCTACCCGATGTATCAGGCCCGCGTCAGTGGACAATAATCATGGGGTCCGTTGACCCGCTGCCCACCTTCACCATGATACGGATAGGCTCCGGGAGGCCCCGTCGGAACGCCGGATTTCGGGTTGGCTTTGGTAAACGTGCCGCCGCTGAATGGCTTTCCATGTGATTTTGGAAAGTCCACCGTGAAATCGCAACCCGTGCTGCAGGTCCACTCCACCTGCTGATTTTTACTCCTATAAACATCCACGGAGTCAGGGTCCACGGAAGGCGGCTTGTGCGGGTTCGAGTTCGGCGTGATGGTCACCGTGATGGTCTGGGGCTCGGAATCCTGCGCGCTCACTATCTTCACCACAGACAAAATTGCTGCCACAAACAGGATCAATGTAAAAGCGCCGATCCATCTCAACTTTTTCATCGAAGTTCCCCTCCTGTATCAAAATTTTCGAAGTTGACCCTTCCGTTCCGGCCGACGAACACCTGCACTTCCTTCCGGGTTAAGGGTGGAGCGAAAGGTTTCTGCGGGTTTGCAGCCTTTGAACATGTCCCACAAAAAACCTGATTGAGCAACCGTCACCTCAACAACATTCCTGCATCGATTGCCACTTTGTGAGGTTGCCCCATGCTTGAACCCGGCCCCTGGCTCAAAGCCTTAGCGTCCTGACTATCTTTTGTAACCTTGATGCCTCCTATATTGCTCCCCTGGTCACGGGCTGTCAATCCGGAATATGGCCGGAGAAAGAACCTCCGCAACCGCCTGTGCCCCAGGATTTGGGCGTCCGCAGCCGGGCAGTCCCCGGAAAAATTGCGGCCATTGTTTACCGGGAAAAATGGATGGCCTGGATCAGGGCGGGAAGCGGCGCGATGGTTTCGGCAGGCAGCCGCGCGTCAGGCTTGCGGATCGATCCATATTCAACCGAATCCGAGTACTGGGCTAATGGCATGTTGCTACCGAGTCTTCCTGTGTTTCTATCGGGTTACTACAATCGCGCTTAACTTCTTTACAGTTGGATGTCTCTAATGAGAGCATCGTTTGCATGTCTGGGAGGCGCCGTAAATCAAAGCCGTTATCTGGGGACAGGCTCGCTTACGCCTTGTTCTGTATTGCCTTGGCCGTAGGATTGATGACCTCCATGATCGAGAGAAACGTAATTGAAACTGTAGCCATGCTAACTTGCATAGCGGCTTTGATGGTATATCCCATTTTCGCATTTTTACGCGGTTGGGTAGCGAGGTTCACTGCGCTTGTCATAATGCTATGCTGCGTTGCGGCATTCGGCAAATTGGAATGGCCTCTTCCGACCATGCCTCGCTTAACGGGATACCTGCTCATAGATTCTATAAATAATTCCACCATTTCCTACAAATTGATAATCGACAATATAGGAAAGGCGGCGGCTTCTAAAATCCTCGTTTTTGAGAACAGCAATCCTTTGAAGGTCGTTAACTTGAGGTCAAAATCAACGAAAGATGTTATCCCCGGCGCTAAAATGGAATTTTCTGGCCCCCTTATTTTCGATACCAAGTGGCCGCTGACACTTGATTTCTTGGTTTCATACCAGTGTGCTGAGTGCACTGAATACAAAGACTGGCATGTCGCTTTCCGATTTATTTCCCTCGCAAGGATTGCTCCTGTGGAACAATTGGAGCCCGCGGGAATGGAAGAGGGCCCAGGATCCCCGAACCTGCCGGCCATCTTGGAACGAGGTCTTGCACAGCTATATCACTTAAATGGAACTATATATCTAGTAATTCCCCAAGAAACTACCAGTGGCTTACCTAACCAAGTTTCCATCAGCGCAGCTGGTAGAAATATAAATATCAACTGCGCCATTGGAAGGGTTGCTTTCCAGTCTGGAGGCAAGAAGGTAGAGCAGCCATTGGGAAGGGGCAGGAACGGAACGCACGTTATAGCTTTTGAGTGGGACGATCGCTCCCATATGATCGGAGTATCCGCAGATGGACAGCCACTAATAAGGCGTTATTGAAAATGCGCGCCAGACCCTAATACCTCTTCGACTGCCCACACGCGGCTGGCGCAGATGCTTGCCTTGTAGCATCTGCGTTCTCGCGAAGCGAGAGGCACTTGCTTTTCTTCATTCCACCCGGTCCATTGCGATGATTGATTCGTCCTCCAAAAAATAATACCTCCAGCTTGACCAAGGCCATTCGCTCGGCGAGCTGACCAGCTTTCGCTCCACGGGATTATTGTGCATATAGTCGAGCTTTTCCAGTTGCTTCTTTTCACTCCAGATATTCATGTCGTAAAATCGCCGCTGCCACACACGGCAGATCGCCTCGTCGTGGACGGTCGCGGGCAGGGAAAATCGCCTCAACATCCTGGCGCACCAGTCGTGTCGCCGCTCCTGCCGCAGAGTTTTGAGAATGGAGCGCGCCGTGCGCCGCGCGCTGATCCTCGCTCCACCCGTCATCCTGAGAAGTCCCGCCGCAACTCAGCGGGACGACGAAGGATCTGCTTTTCCCTGCCAGCCGCTCAGAAACCGAACAAAGCAGATTCCTCGTCGCCTTTCAGCTCCTCGGAATGACGGGCACAAGGGAAGGATTGGCGTCCGCCGAGGGCCACAGCAGCAGGTGGAAATGCTCCGGCATGAGCACGCAGCGATCAGCAAAAATCCGGCGGATTTCAGGACATCGGCCAGCGCGTCCACAAAGCAGCGGCAGAAGCGGCGCGATGGTTCCGGCAGGCAGGCGCGCGTCAGGTTTGCGGAACGATCCATCGAATCCGCACAGAAGGTCATGGCATGTTTGGCCTGCGCTGCGGGCAGGAACAATGGAACCATCATCGTTCCCGGACCATCGTCTAGCCGGGAACCTTGAACACGCTTCCGGGATTGTCTCGAACAATCGCGCCTTCTCCATGCCCTCCCAGATCGACCATGGGCTGCATCGTCGCGCCTTCGTGCATAACATTATTGGCGATCACGCAATTTGTGAGATTCCCATATACCATGCCGTAGGAAGGTGACCAGGTTCCGGCACCTCCATCGTCGCGCCCCACATGCATCGAGTTCCCCACACAGGTGATTCCCTGCCCGCCCACCATACGAATCTGGCTCGATTCGTGGGTTCCAGGCGCGGCGCTCTTGCCGCTGCGGTAAACGTGATTTCCGGTAATGGCCATCTGCTGGCACACATGGCCGCGACTGTTTGTGAGGAGCGCGATTCCCGCAGTTCCCGCCCGGTCAAGATAATTCCCGGTGATGTTATAGCTGTTTCCTCCAGCGATCAGGATATTCTGATCGTGGTTCCATTCAATGCGGTTGCCGGTCATGGTAACGGAAGAATTTTCCTCGCGCGCGCCAAAGCCCGCCCCGCCGTTGCCTGAAAACCAGTTGTCCATCAGGAACCCATCCCAGCCGCGCAGGCGCAGGCCGTCGCCATGGTTGTAAGCCAGCATGGAATGCCTGACCGAAAAACACCAGGCCCGGGTCAGGCTGAGGCCATCGCCGGTGAAGCGCATCACCTGGCAGCGCTCGATCCGAAAGCAGTCCTCGCGCTTGCCATAATCAGGCTTGTTCAGAAAAATCCCGTGGATGCCCTTCCCCAGGCCACCGCCGTCGAGCGAAAGCCCGTCGATGGTCGCTCCCCAGGCGCCGGTAATGTTCAGAAGACAGGAAGCTTTTGCGTCAATCAATTTGAGGGTTGTGCCGCCGCCCGTATGGTAATTCCAGGAAGGGACGCCCACCATGGCAACGCCCGGCCGCAATCGAATTTCGCCGCTGAGGTAGGACCCCGGAGGGAAAAAGACGGCGCCTCCGTGCTCCGCGGCGGCGTCCACGGCGCGCTGGATGGCCCGGGTGTCGTCCGCCTTCCCGTCGCCCTTGGCTCCAGCTTTGCGGGCGTCCAGCAGCGCCCCGGTCCCGCCCGTCTCCCCGCGCGCCACGCTGGCCATGCCGAGGGCCACCGAGGCTCCGCCCGCCAGCGCGCTCAGGCCCAGAGATCGCCTGCTGATGCCACCCAAGTCCTGCCGCTTTTGCCGCTTTTCCACGTTTCGCCTCCCTGCAGGATCTTCCGGAAATATCCGCTCCCAACGCATCATCACCGGAATTTCCGTTATCGAGTTGCTGACGACGAGGGTATATCACACCAGGCCCTTCGATTTGATAAATTTCTTCGTGCCCTCTCCGGCCTGCCCTTTTGCCACAGGCGGAGTGGCCTGCTGAGGATTGCAAAATATAGTGGCAACGCTCGTTTGTAGCGCCGCCGTCCCGGCGGCAGTTTTCAGGGCCGGCAAGATGCCGGCGCTACGGAAGTCCGTCACTGACTGAGGATTGTAAAATGTTGATGGATTGAATCAGGCCGGGAAGCTGCGCGATGTCGGGCAGAATGAATTCCGGTGCGAGTGCCTTGCACGCGGCTTCATCGCCATATCCGTAAGACGCCCAGCACGACCGCAGGCCGGCGTTCTTCGCAAACAGCAGGTCAGACTCGCGTATCGCCCACCATGAGGACCCGGCGGCCGCCAGGCTCCGGCAGAAGCGGGGCGATGGTTTCGGTGAAGAGCCGCGCGTCCGGCTTGCGGAACGATCCGTCTTGAACCCCGTGCAGCGCGTCGATGTCAGCGCCGATGCCAAGATGCTCCGCCATCCGGCAAAGGCCCTGGTGACTTTTGTTGCTGACCACCACAACCCGAAGCCCCATATTTCTGATGGACAGAAGCGCCGCTTTCGCTCCCGGAAACAGCGCCGCCATCGCTCTGCCCTTCTCCTTGTACAACGCACGGTAGCAGTCGAGCACTTCGCCAAGCTGCGCGCTGTCGCATTGGCGGTGGGTCAGGATTCGGACCGATTCTTCCAGCGTCAGCCCAACCGTCCCGCGAACCTCGTCGGCGGAAGGCTCGGCGTAACCGAATCTCGAAAGCGCCTCCGCAAAGCAGGCGTGAATGCCCTCCAGCGACGAGGCCAGAGTGCCGTCGAAATCAAAAATTACGGTTCGGATGGACATCGGATTCCGCCAGGGGCCGCTTTGCCGGGGGAAATCACCCGGCCAAAATGGCAAAAAACAGCCTTAGCCCTTCAACATTCCATGGTGGCATAATGCCCTCCCACAGAGAAAGTGAAATTCCGCCACTGAACAAGCAGACGGAGACGAAGCAGGAACCCGCTGGCCGCCAGCCGGAAGTCATTGATTATAAATATTGTTACAGACTTCCCCGCCCCTCCGGCACCCAATTATCAGCCGCTGGAAGGCATGATCGATGATGCTTGTTCAGTTGCTTTTTGAACAACGACGCATCTACAGTGGAAAGTTATATTCTTATTGACTCTCCTGCCTTCTGCAATCCCCTGGAACCAGGCGGCAAAGTGGAGGATCGGCAACTCGAATGGCGCACGTACTTGATCCATTAAAGAAAGCGGATGTTCTGATTGTGGGAGGCGGAATCATCGGAAGCGCGATTGCGCTTCGGCTGGCGCGCTCCGGAGCCAGTGTCACGGTGATTGACCGCGGCCAGCCGTGCTCTGAAGCCAGTGGAGCGGCCGCCGGCATGATCGCTCCCCAGGGTGAGATGATCGAGCCCGAATCCTTTTCTGAGTTCTGCACGGCCAGCCGCGATCTGTATCCGGAATTTGCGGCGGAAGTGGAAGAGCTGGCGGGTGAAAGCGTCCATTACCGAAACGACGGGACACTCCTCGTTGCCATCGGTGGGGAGGAATGCGCAGAACTGGAACACGTTTACCGAATCCAGACGCAGCGCGGCCTGCCGCTGGAGCGTTTGGCGAATCACCACATCCTCGAGCGGATGCCGGGGCTCTCACCCCGCGTTGAACTCGCCCTGTTTGTTCCCGGCGACCACCGGGTGGACAACGAACGGCTGACTCGCGGCCTGATCAAGGCAGGAGAACGTTCCGGCGCCACCTACCAGTGGAACTGCCCGGTGACGGGTTTCAACTTTGCGGGTGATCGAGATTGAAAGCGTCCGCGTGCTGCCGCAGGGGGCCACCGCGGAAACCACGCTTTCGGCGGAGCGCTTTGTCCTCGCCGCCGGATGCTGGTCCGGCCAACTGGCGGAGACGTTTGGAGTGTCACTGCCCATCGTACCGTGCCACGGAGAAATGATCGAATTCGAAACTTCCTCCGACCTTCCTTATGTGGTTCGCGCCGGCATCCATTACGCTGTCCCTCGCGCCCATCACACCGCCCTGGCCGGCACCACGGCCAAATGGGGCAGCTTTGATAAGGCAGTGACCGCCGCGGGATTGCAGTCCATCATCCAGGGCGTCACTCGAATTCTTCCCATCGCAAAGGATTTCAAATTCCGGCGCGCCTGGGCGGGGCTGAGGCCCGACACCCGGGATCATCTTCCCATCCTCGGTTTTGGCAAGCTGCGGAACCTGATCTTTGCCACGGGTCATTTCCGCAATGGTATCCTGCTGGCGCCCATCACAGCTAAAGTGATCGCGGAGCTGATCCTGACCGGAACTCCGTCCTATTCTTTGGATATCTACAGCCCCGAGCGGTTCGCTGCTGGTTAAGTCTGCCGGAGCGGCTGCAAAGCGTTCTGCTTTACCTGGCGGGATGAAATCGTTTAGGATGGCTCATTAAGACGGGGCCGCAGCAACCGCAGCCCAATCGTGGATGCCCTTTCCCGCACAAAGTTAAACTATGGCTGATATTCGCGTCCGATTCGCACCCTCACCCACCGGCTACCTGCACGTCGGTGGAGCGCGCACCGCGCTTTACAACTGGCTGTTCGCCCGGCGCATGAACGGCGTCTTCATTCTGCGGATTGAGGACACGGATGCCGACCGCTCCAGGCCTGAACTGACAACGGCAATCCTCGAAAGCATGGAGTGGCTGGGACTCAACTGGGACGAAGGACCCTTCCAACAATCCGACCGGCTTGACAGCTATCGCGCGATGGCAGCGGAGCTTGAAGTCGCGGGACATGCCTACCCGTGTTTCTGCACAGCGGAAGAACTGCAGGTGAAGCGCTCACTCGCCACGGGAGGCCGGCCCTGGAAATACGACGGGACCTGCCGCCGCCTTCCCGAGCCGGAACGTCAAAAACGCCTGGCCGCAGGCGTTCCGCACGTGGTCCGGTTCCGCGTTCCCGAAAGCGGCGCAACTGATTTTGATGACCAGGTCTTCGGGCGGGTTACGGTTGAGAACGAAGAGATCGAGGACTTTGTTCTGCTGCGCTCCGACGGGCAGCCCACCTATCACCTGAGCGTTGTGGCTGACGACGTGGACATGCAGATCACACACGTCATTCGTGGGTCCGATCACCTTTCCAATACTCCCAAGCAGATTCTCGTTTACCGCGCCGCCGGCGCCAGCCTGCCCGTGTTCGCGCACCTGCCGCTGATTTTGGGACCCGACAAGCAGCGGCTTTCAAAAAGGCATGGGGCCACTTCCGTCGGCGCCTACCGCGACCAGGGAATCCTGCCGGAAGCATTGGCCAATTTCCTGGCGCTTCTGGGCTGGACGCCGCCGGGGGGCGAAGAAATCCTCTCCCGCGAAGCCATGGTACAGCAGTTTGACCTTTCCGCCGTCTCCCGGTCGAACGCAGTCTTTGATCCCGAAAAGCTTGCCTGGATGAACAATCAGTATCTTCGCGCGCTGAGCATGGACCGCCTGGCGCCCCTGGTGGAAACGGAATTGAAGTTGTCCGGCCTCGATTCCACCATCACGGCTTCGCCCGAGGATTTCAAACAAACGGTGGCGCTGCTCCAGCCGCGCATGCGAACCCTGAAAGATTTTTCCCAGGGCGGCAGGGCGTTCTTCACCGATGATTTTGAGTACGCCCCGGAAGCCCGCAAAAAATTCTGGAAGGCCCTTTCCATCTCCACCCTCTTCCCCAAGCTTGCGGACAGGCTTGCCCGGCTCGAATTATTCGACCTTGCGACAACCGAATCAGCATTGAGAGGGCTTGCTGAAGAGGACGGAATCAAGGCGGGAGTGTTGATTAATGCGACCCGCGTTGCGTTGACCGGACAGGCCGTGGCGCCGGGGTTGTTCGATGTGATGTGCGTGCTGGGACAGGAACGAACAGTGGAGAGACTTCGCCGGGCTGCCGATTATCCTGGCGAATCGGGTGTTGGCGCCGACTAAGGACTGGCGCATTCTTTCGGCCGGGAACACGCACCCTTCATGACGACGCTTTCTCAACCTTTTCAATAATCACAATCGCCACGGCAATGAGGGTTGCCGTCACTTCAAGGATGCGCTTAACTTTCTTCAGCTTTGACATGGCTTCATTTCCCGAGGGGCACCCAGACACTGCCGGGCAAGGTTTCATCCTGCCCCTCCAGTCCTATTATCAACCCACGGACGCCGCGAGGGAAGACTTCCATCAGTCCAAAGCAGCGCGGCAGAGAGAACCGCTTTTTCCCTGAACTGCCCGGATTGAAAAACAGCGTATGCCCCACCGTCAGAAGGCAGGGACGGTGGCTGTGTCCAAAAACAACCACTTTCGTTTCAGGGTCAAAGCTTTCGAGGAATTGTGCGCGCCGGCCCGGATTCATTTTCTCAAGCTCCGAACCGTCTCTCCATTTTTCAAGCTCCTCCTGGGGAATTGAGAGCTGGTGCTGAATTTCGACCTGAACATTCTCAAACCGCACCTTCAAGGAGAGCGGCAGGTTTAGACTCATCCTGGTCCACGTTTCCCCGCACGACCCGCACTTCCGCGATTCGTCCCAGTTCATCCAGGACCGTCTGTGAACCAACATCTCCCGCGTGCAGAATGGAATCCACCCCTGCCAGCAGTTCCGGCAATTGGGGATCAAAGTAACCGTGGGTGTCTGAAACCAGTGCAATCTTCATATTGAAACATCATGCAGTTGTACAATCAATGACGCGTCCCAGTCCCCAAACATAACACAAACTTACGGTCTGCAAAACGCAGTCGGCCGTAAAAGATGTCGCGGGTTCGGCGCGGCCGTTGATAAGGGGCACAGGCCTTTGGCACAAACCTTACTTGACAGTGAATAAGGATTCGCCTCAATATGGTGCATTCCCGCAGGAGCACGGGCTCTGCGCCCGGGGCTGCAAGCTGGTTGCCGCCCCACGAAGCCAAGGCCGCCCCCTGACGGCAAGTCCATCTCCGGTAGCACAATACGAAAGCAGGCGCATGCTACACAAATTCGTTTACCGCAATGATCACGTGGTTTCCATGCAGGAAGTCCGGCTCTCCCCCGGACAGGCGGGGCTATTAAACGGCTGGGGCGTATTCACGACCATCCGGATTTATGACGGGCAGCCCTTCGCCTTTGACCGCCACTGGAGCCGCCTGGCAACAGATGCAAATCGCCTGAAAATTCCGTTGGAATGGCAGCCGGATAACGTCTTAGCACATCTTGGCGAATTGATTGACTCCAACCATGTCAAAGACGGATGCGCCCGAATTTACTTTGTCTATAACAGGGTTGGATCCTGGGTCAGCGACGAACCCATGCCCGAAGTCGACCTGATCCTCTACACCGCCGACCTGCCCAGGCGCATTGGGCCTGTGCGCCTGGGCCTCCAAACGTTCGGGCGATATGCTTCAAGCCCTCTTGCCGGGGTCAAAGTCACCTCCTGGCTGGAGAACGTGTGGATGCTTGACCAGGCCTTGCGGCGCGGATTTGACGAGGTCATCCTGCTGAACGAGCACAGCGAAGTCGCCGAGTGCACCGCGGCAAATATTTTCTGCGTGCGCAAAGGAGAGGTCGCAACACCCCCGCTCGCCGCCGGGTGCCTTCCCGGTGTCAGCCGCGCCATTCTGCTTGAACTGGGAGAGCAGTTCGGCGCGCGAGTCCAGGAAGCGCCTCTCCGCATGGAAGACCTGCTCGCAGCCGACGAGGTTTTCATCACTTCAACTACCCGGGAAGTTCAACCTGTTTCCCAGGTCGAAGACCGGACCATCGCACAGCCGGGAGGTCCTGTAACCCGGCGGCTGGCAGAAGCCTTCTCACATTACGTTGCGCAGTCACTCCTGAAAACCGGCACACGTACTGCAAGTTAATCAGAGCGCAAAACACAGAAACAGGCAGGACGCCGGAGGGAACGCGATTGAAGCCAAATCCGGCCATGTAGACTTTGCCGGCATGGACGTCAGGAGTGATGGATGTCTTCGCCGCTCCGGCACGTAGAGCAAACCCCTGCAGGTTGAACATCCACACTGAGAGAAACAAGAAAAAAGCCGCCTGCTTAAATTGATGGAATGAAATCACGCCTTTCCATCCTCCTTCATGATCGGTCGCGAAAGCCAGGTTAAAACACCGCCGGCCTGCCTGGACAATGAAAATTGGACCCTCCAAAACACGGCCATCCTGCGTATGCCTGAAGGCGCCACAGCGTGGCGGTATTATCGCCCCGGGCACGGCTGCCCGGCTTAGCCTCGTGGAGCATCATCCGCGGTTGAAGGCCTGCTGGAACCTAGCCTGGGCGGCGTATAGTATCGTCTGCGCGCTTTCCGCCATTCCACCATGCTCAACCCGGAAGGATCAAACAGAATTTTCCCTCCCCGCAGCGTCATCCGCGCCATCAACTTCATATTCCCGTCCATCCGGGCATGGCCGTTATCCGCATAGCTGAAGTCCCCTTCGAGCTTTTCGAGAACGGCGATGTCAGCCTCGCTGCCCACGGACAGAGTGCCCAGGTCGGGCCGCTGGATCTCGCGCGCCGGGTTCACCGTCGAACGCCGGATGACATCTTCCAGCGGCAGGCCCATGGAGAGAAACTTTGACATCACGTTCGTCATGCTCTGCGCCGGCCCGATCAGGCTCCTGGAGTGGAGGTCGGTCGAAATCGAATCCGGCACAAAACCCTGCTCAACCGCCGGCACCGCGTTCCGGAACCAGAAACTCCCCGCGCCGTGCCCCACGTCAAAAATCACACCCCGCTGTCGCGCCTTCCACAGGATGGGGTTGACACGGCCATTGGGAAGAATGACGGGGAACTGCTGGGCGAACACATGCGTGTGGATGTCACCCGGCCGCATCCTTTTGAGAATCAGCTCTGCATAGGACCGCTGCGGTGGCCGGGGCCAGAAATCCACCATCATGGGTACATTGGCCAGCCGTCCGCATTCGAGCGCCCGCTCCACCGCTGTCCAGGGCCGATGTCCCGGGTCCCACCGCTTCACGGTCCAGTAATGCGCCGTCTTCACACCCACGATTGCGTCCCGGTGCTTCTCTATCGTCTCTGCACAGAGCTGTGGGTCCATCTGGTCAACCGTCTGCTCCAGGCCGCCATTCATCCCGTTGGCCACAATGTTCAAAAAGGCCAGCACGCGGATTTGAGCAGGGTCCATCACCATCTGCTTCTGGCGAAGAAAGGTTTCGGCCCCGGCGCTTCCGGTGTCCACCACGGTGGTCACGCCGGAAGTCAGCATCAGGTCAGCCGGCACACCGAAAGGCGGCGTGTAGGATCGGGCGCTCGGCGAGTACCAGTCGTCCGGTACGCCACCGTAACCAACATGGACATGGATATCCACCAGTCCCGGCGTGACGAAAAGCCCGCGGACATTTACCACCTTGCCTGCCTCGGCGGGTGCAATGTCAGGCTCTACAGCCACCGTCTTTCCCCCGGCAACAGCGACATCCATCTTTTGGTCAATGTGGTTGGCCGGGTCAATAACATGCCCGCCCTTCAGCAGCAGGTCGTACCGCGGCGCCCCGGGCTTCCTGCGTGAGTTCGATCCGGACATCCTGGTCATCAAACCTCCTGCTGCAGCCCTCCAGGCTGCGAGCTGCGCTTTCCGCCCGGCCAAAGGACATGCCTGCTTGCCCGGGTGAACTGCGCCTCTGTTCCAAGGCCCAATATAATAAAAAACACAGACAGCCCATGCCAGTCTTTTGTTCTCCCCAGGATTTGCGTAAAAACCCGGAAGCCGGTTTCGTTCATTCGTCCGTTCCGGCATGGCAGTTCCAATTTGCTTCCGCCAGGTAGTTTTTGCATAGAGATCGCGTAGTCCACTCTTGTTTTTCAATAACTTACGATTGGCACTTAACTTGCCAGTACTGTTGCCAGAAAGATATACACTCCCCCCTGGTCAAGGGAAGTGCGCCAGGAGCATGTTGCGCCAGTTTAGATTTCCAGCTCCGGCCGATCCAGTTGAATGACAGTTCGCCTTTGGGTCACAGCGACCTGTGCCAAGACCTTTTTGGAGGGAAATTCCGATGAGCAACTCCTATTCTGTGATTAATGATCTTTATGGAGTGGAACCTGAGCGGCAAGGGCCCCGGCGCCAGGGCGTTTTAGGACTGGTTGTCGTGATGTTCCTGGGCGGCATGGTTCTTTACGAGTCGGTCCATCCGGTCATGCGCCTTCGAAGCGAACCGCCTCCCACTTTACTGAAAAGCAGAAAAACCCTGAAGGCGGCGGCAACCCGGGTCCAGGACCCTGTCGGGCAGTCCTACTGGAGCACTGCGGCTGAATACGTGGCGGAGAAATATCCTTTCGGCGAGACGCTTCCCACCAGGCCCCCGGAAGGTTTCACCATGGCCATGGGTGCAGACTTTGCCACGAGCAACTTATATTGGCAGAAGCTTCGCGGGCTGTGGGACCAGCCGGACATGTGGGTCAGGTCCTACCAGCTGGACACTGGGTGGGTGAATACTGCGTTGGAGTCGCTGGGCGGAATGGTCAGAAGCTACCTCTCTAACTAGCCCGGGCCCGGAAATTTTAACTGACCCAGGTCCCTGGCTGAGTTCAACCCAATGCGCGCGCCATTGGGTAAACCCTGACGCAAGCGCGCAAGTCGTCTCTCCATTTGAAAATCGTATACATCAAAGGCCGGGCATCGCCCGGTCTTTGAACATGGAAATTCCCGCGGTAGCGGGGAGCATGGCTTTGCGGTGCGCAGCAGGGCAACCCTTCCAAACGAATTCGTGAGTTCACTACCCCGACTTCAGGAACCTGGGGAAACCGGGTTGCGGCCTGATGCATAAACCGGTCATTGAGGTTTGGATCCGCCCGAAGGTCCGCCCGGGGCATCTGCGCCGGGACCCTTTTCCAGCTCGCGGATGTTCTGAGCTTTCTCCAGCGCCTTATGCTGTTGGTCCTGCTTGAGCTGTCCGTACGAGGCCATCTCGCGCTGGCTTTCCTGAGTTTTGTTCAGCTTCCTGTAAACCTGGGCCAGAAGATAATGCGGGCGAGGAGCGTCCGGTTCCAGATGGGTGGCCAGCAGAAGTTGCGCTTCAGCTTTTTGGAGTTCGTTCAGCTCCTCGTACGACTGGCCAAGCAACATATGGACCGGCATCATCCGAGCCAGACTTTTTTGCGCTTTCTCCAGGTACGGCACCGACTGCTGATAGAGTCCCTGATGAACGGCGATGGCCCCCAAATAAAAGTTGATTAAAGGGCTATCGGGAGATTCTTTGAGCGCTATCAGAAACTCGGTCCGCGCGGGCTCATAGTGGTCCGTGGCCCAATAAGCGATTCCCAGAGCATAGTGAAGACCTGTCGCCCCGGGCCGCTTTCTCAGCGCGGCCTGATATTCCTTGATCGCCCAGGTGTAATTCTGCTCATTCGAATAGATCTCCGCCATCAAGGCGTGCATCTGGAATGAATCGGGATCCAGGCTCTTGAGTTTCCTGACCGTGTCGAACGCGGCATTCATGTGAAGTCGCGCCAGCTGGTAGAGGGCGTCAGCGTCTTTGGGATTTTCGGCGACCATTTCGTTCAGTTGAGCAGTTGCATTCCCGGTTTGTCCCTCCGATGCATAAGCTAAAGCAAGATAATACCGGCAGCGGGGGTGCGGATGTTTCGTTGCCAGTTCACGCCGGAAACTCTCGATGGCGTGCGCGAAGTCGTTGAGCGCGTAGTAAGAAAAACCAAGGTAGAAATTGGCTTCCGGGTATTCCGAATGAGAGGATAAGACGCGCTGGAAGATCTCGACTGGAACGTTGAAACCTGTTCTCTCTCAGGCAGACCATACCCAGCGGCATCAAGATTCCCGGATTGTCCGGGGCCAGCCGAAGAGCTTTCATATATTCCTGCTCTGCAGCCGAATAGTTCCGCTGGCTTTCGTAGGCTCTGGCCTGCTTCAATAGGGTTTCGGTAGCCGCCTGCGGTGAAGCAACGGCGAACGCTGCCCAAAACACCAGATACGAACCTGCCAGTAAAATTAAGACTCTACCGGGAAGAGCATGGGGCTTCAGTATTGGTGACTGATGTTCCATAAAATGTGCCCGCTCCTTCATTCCACATTTCTGGAATTGATTCCAAGCATGGGTTCAAAATATCACAACTATCGGAATTCCCATGACCTGAATCGGGAGGGTTGGAGTAGATGGAGCCTGTGGAGGGGCTTGAACGCCCGGACTGAAGCAAGAGGCTGAAGTTCTACAATGCGGGAAACTTCAAGAGGCAGTTTAGGTTCAACCTGTACTCTTAAGATTTTAAACAGCAGGAGTTGTTCCAGAGCTTCCCGATGAGCCACCTCACCCGCCAACTTGTCTAACAATGACGTCAACAATCTCGTCAACCGCCAGCCTAGTTGTGAATCAGCCGGATAGGGATGAATGACCCTCCTCCCGGGCTGTTGACATTCGGTGTCGTCGACCCTGAGCCGCCAGACCCGCACCCTCCAACCTGCACGATGACGGCGTTGATCGTATCGTAGTTTTTAGAGTGGAGCGCGTCTTGAAAGAATAAACTCATGTACCCCTGGACAGTAACGGTGCTTCCCCCCGGCGAAAGCGCGGCTCCGTCGTACAGCACAACACTTGCAAGTGAATCACTTCCCCCACTGGTGGCATCGAACGTTTGACCCGCTGTATACCCATATGGATTGTTGGAGCCCGCAATAACTGTGAACGGTGAGGTCGGGGTGCTGGTGGGGCAAGATGCCTGGGCCGTAGCTCCCGGCAGCGCGTAGGGCGCACACATATAGTCCTGCCCATTGTTCAGGCCATCGGGCAAATTGTTGGCCACGCCGGTGGCGGGACACTGGCCACTGCAGCCACCAGAACCACAAGAGTGGATCAGGCAATCAAGCCCGGCGTCGGTGGGGCCAACTTTCTTGCCGTTGAGAGAGTTGAGGGTTCCCTGGCAGGCAACAGACCTAGGAGCACATTCTCTGATGTACTGGCTGTACTGCATGCCGCTCTGCGAGGTAAACGCGATGGTATACCACTGGCTCGGCACCCCACCGTTGTCGTGGAGCACCCACGGCGCGCCGATATCGCCACTGCTCGGGTTGCATTGATTATTGGTCGAATCCCATTGACAATCCAGCGGATGGACGGCATTGCCCGTGTTGGGATCAACATAGTAGGACATAAAATTGCCGGTACTGAGGCCTCCCGCGCAATCGCCGTTGGCCAGACCCTGCCCAGTGCACGGACAGTTTATGTTGGCTTCACTATTCCCCGAGGCGACTGGGAAATTGGGGTCGCAGTTCGGAACCAGGAAAGGCTTGACGCAGCCCACGCCGACATTGGTGCCGGTTCCCCCGGGGTTAAAAGCCTCTGCGGTAGCTGAGGCTGAAATATCCATGTGGTTGATGCCGAAAATCTTGGCAAAGAATGTAGGCATGGCGTCATTGTGGGTTGAATCCCTGTAAACGGTGACAGTTATCTGTGGTTCCCCGCTCCCTCCGCTTGCAAGAACATCGTGATTATAATCGAATGTAGTGCTCACCGTCGTGGAGGCTGGGGCAAGGCCCATAATGGGATTCTGGGCGGCCACGGCAATGGCATTCTGCGTTGCCAGAACCTCCGTTGCGCTGCCTGCAGTGCAGCCGCTTGTCGTGCAGCCGCCCGCGAAGGCCCTCGCGCCCGCCAGCGCTGCGGCGTCTGCGGCACGTTGGCATTGCACACGCGCCAGGTAACCTGCCACCAGGTCAATCGAAAGCGCGCACATCCCCAGCATAACCACCAGTGATGCGGCGACGATAAGAATCGTCACTCCCTTATCATTTGAACGCAGACTGCTGATTCTGTGTCGCATCGGTTCCTCCCGCCAAACCCAGTGCTAGTTTGAGAGTGTAATGTTCTGCATGACGGCGTCGGACTCAAATATGTACTGCCCTGTAGGGCCGGTCGCGCCTGGCAGGAGCAAGCCGATAATCCTGCCAAACATAAAAGTGTACGGGTAAGAAAGCGTTACTTTAGTGCTTTTGATTGGACCTGCGGTTGGGTCAGTGGGGTTTGGCACATCGTATATCTTGTCGATGACCAAAGTTACGTTGTTGCACGCATACGTCCAGGTCAACACCGGAGCGAATGTTGCTGAAGATGTATTAAGGCATGCTCCCCGATTCAATCCGGCTGCTGTCAGGTAATTGGACACGGTCTTCGCCGTCGCCGTGACTGCGCACGGCGTTCCGCTGCCCGGAGAGTTGATGGTCCATGCGGTCGGACAGCCTGAATCGGACAAGGGCGTGGAAGAAATAAGACGGGCAGCTTCTCGAGCGGCGTTCGATGTGACGTGCTTGGTGTTGTAAGCACTGGCGAAATCAATAATGCCCACAACCAGTACCAGCAACAGGGGCAGCGCCATGGCGAACTCCAAAAGCTCGGCGCCCTCGGTGCTCCGGAACCTTGGCAGCAAGCGGCCTTTGGGCGAAGCTGTCCAGACCGTGTGCCTCTCGCCAGGTTCGGTGCCGGCTGGCCGGTTATTCTTCATAATCTGCTCGTTCCTGGAAGATCCTTTCATTTGGACAACTCCTTCATTGGCCCTCGGCTTCAGAAATCAGGGGCAAGTCGGTTGGCCGGTCGAACCGTCGACAGGCTGATTTTCCATGCGCATCGTCACGCTCGTCGGAATACTGATCGTCGAAGCGCTTAAGCGACGTAAAGGGAATGGCGAGATGGAGTGGGTACTTAAAGCTGACTTCTATTCCGCACTGCTGGGAGCTGGAGTCGCTGGTTGGATTCATCACCACGGCTTGCTGGCAATAAGTCTGCTGGACCACCTTGTTGTTCGGGTCAAGATGCGATGCGAGAAGCGACGGTGCAACGTAGTTTGTGAATTCGTAAGTAGGGTTTGATACACAAGCCGGAGAACTGGTGGTTCCTGCAGTGGTGTACGTCTCACTCGTTTGGTTTGCCCCGGGATTGCACGTTGCGCAAGAGGGCAGGACAGCATAACGGGCCCCCTCCCGTGCGGCGCGCGTGATCGTTTCATAAACGTCATAGGCACGCCCCAGCCAGAATATTCCCACCAGCAGCATCAGAAGCAGCGGAAGCACAAAGGCTGCCTCAACCAGCTCGGCGCCCGAATCTTCCCGCCATTTCCCGGCTAACCGCGCGCTGACGCGCCGGCTGATGTTCGCACATGTGGCCATCTCTCCCTCCATTGTTCAATCCAACCAGGAAGCCCCTTCGACAAAAGGCTTTGCAAGGTTCCACTGCTTGCAAACACTTTCCGGAAGTACAATCCAACTTACCTGCCCTTGCTGGAAGCCTCGCGGAAGAAGAGGGGCGCTAGCTGTTCGCCATTGTTATCAATAGGGCCAAGAAACAGTGCCCGGACTTCCTTCGCCGGAGGTTTCCAACCTCCAACCTTCCGGCCGATGAGCCGCCGACTATCCGTTGCCCGCACCGGTCAAAGGGGAACCCGCTTCCAAAACTCCGCCCTCAACTGCTTCAAATGCCGCACCATCGGCCTGGGCGCAGATTCCGAGGCATGAACTTTCCCCCAACGATTCCCACCTCGGGAGAAACCTTCGCACCTGGAACCCTTGAACTTCTGCCGCTGTTGCGCGGCATAAGCACCGGTTCCCTGCCTGCTGAGCAGTGGGCAAAGTAAGTCCAATTTAATTGAACGCAGACAAGCCCAATATACACCATCTAAAGCTCTCGTCAAGTGCCAACGGAATTCGTATCTAATTCGTTACTGTGCAAGACTTTGCATATATTTAAGGAGGGTGGCCCGTCCATCACGGGCAGCCCATTTCTGAGCGTGAGACTTATGCGTTGTGACGAACCCGGCGTCAATCGACAACCTGGTTGACGATGTCTACCTGTAAAACTCAACAATGGACGTGGCGTGTGCGGGAAGAACCATCGCCGGCCCTGCCAAAGGAGTCCCACTGCGCAAATCGCGAATCTTCGTGAAATGGAACTCCGGCTCGAGGTTGAAGCGCAGGGTTTGGTTGGAATTGTTATAAAAGTACGCCAGGTAATTGCTGGAGTAAGGCGTGGCCCGAAACTCCAGCGTCGTTAATGCGTCCGAGCCGGAGGAACTCACGCGCAGCGGTGCACGGACCCCGGCCCGTGCGGCAAGAAGCGGAAGCAACTGCGCCCAGCTGACCGGGTCGAGGGGCGAAGCAAGCCAGTAAAGGTTGCCCTTCCCCAGGGTGATGTGGATCAACGCGGGGGAGCCATCAGAAAACTTGCCAATCACCCAGTGCGGATCGCATTGGATAACTTGCCGCTCACCCACCGCCTTAAGGCCCGGAGCTGTCTTCGAGAAAAGGTCCTGCCTCTCGATCTGAATTGACGTGCGGGGCAAGTCGGGAAGGTTATATTCGGTCACCTGCGTTTCGCCCCGCTTGAAGGTGGACGGCACGCGGCGAAGGAGATGCAGGCCCAGCGATTCCATGGTGTTTGTAGGCTTGGCATATTCGTCCGCGAGGAGGGAATCCGGCCAAACCACCAGGGTCCCGCCATCTCGAACCCATGAAATGATCCGGTGCGTAACTGCGGGCGGAACGAATTGGGCCGCGGGCAAAACGAGAAGCTTGCGCCTGGCAAGGTCGCCATGCAGAATCTTCTTTTCCGTCGTCAGGCCAACGTAAACCCCTGCGGATTGCGATGAGTCATAGACCTCCCCAAGAGAGAACAGGTAGGGAAAGGTTCCCGTCTCCTTCGATTCCTCGGGAAGATTTTGGAGCATTGAGGTCTTCGAGTAAAGAAGGGCAACCGGGCGGGGCGCGTCTGCCAGTGCGATAATTTCAGGGCTTAAACGCCGGATATCCAACGCAACCCGCATCGACTCGGCAATGTCACTGAGCGGAATGGTATAGCTCTGCGGGAAAGACGAGGCCCACTCATTGATCGGCTCATGGGGTGTCCAGCGCATGTGATCGTTCCACCACCACATGGAAATGGCTGCATCCCCGTGCAGAAAACTGGGCAGAAGCTGATCGACCACACCATGGTACTCAAAATCGGCGACAGGCTCTGCCCCGGCCAGGGCGTGCAGATATTCCGGCATCAGCGTATCCAGCCGGTAGTTCTCTTCCAGCTCCACGGCCGTGATGCCGGAATCCGCGAGGGCCTCCTCATCAACCGCCGTCCAGAAACGCGGATCGAAAGCGTAATATGGAGATCCGACTGTCAGAGGCGCCGAAGGCTGAGTTTTGCGAATTTCATCCCGCGTCCAGCGAAGCTGCTGTAAGAACCGGTAAAGGTTGAAGCTTGACCAGTCGTACCATAACGCGCGGTGGGATTTGGCTTCTTCAGGATGCAGCATCGGCACGTCACTAAAGTTCGCGTATTTTGCCTGCCACGCGCGGTCCGCTGCCTGAATATTTCCGTACTTGTGCCGCAGCCAGGCACTCCACATTTCCCGGGTATAGTGGCAATAGCAGTTGTAAAAATACTCGAACCCCATGGTCTGGACCAGATGGCTGTGATCGCCGAGATGGGCATGTTCGTACTTACCAATCATTTCAGCGATGGCCGCACGGCTGTGCGGACTTTCAAGGCAGACATTGACAGCAGGGCCCACCACTTCCCAGGAGCTGCTGTCACGCACGATGTGGTCGGCTTGATCCCAGCCAACGCGGTGGGTGTCGGGGTACTTCTGGTAGGCTTGCCAGATCGGTTGGTGCTCCACGTTTTGGCGCGTGGCGCCGGCCACCAGTTCCGTGCCGTAATCGGTGGCACTGTCGGCAAACCAGCGCAACAGCGGTCCTCGCTGGTTGTAGAGCATTCCGAGCAGCAGCAGAGGAGTGTGGCCTTCCCGAAAATAGCGGTCCCGGATGGTTAACTTGCTGTAGGGAGGAACGGACGGCGCTGAGAGTGGCTGGCGCTTGCCCGCGAGTTCTTCCTGCAAGTCGGTAATGGCGTGGCGGGTCCCCGCAAGCAGGAAATCCAGGGCCTTACGCTGCTCCTGGTCGCGGTCTTGCCAGAAAGCTACCAGCCGGGTGTGAAAAGCCAGGTTGGCAACAAACGGATAAATTTCCTGGTAAGCAGTGTCTATCTTGCGCTCGCTCGCCTGCTGGATCAGCCCATTCAGTTGCTGGATCGATTGCTCAACCTGTTTGCGCTCTCCCGCCAGTTGCGGAGCCGTGGTCTTAAACAGGAGATCTCCGTAAGGCTGCTTTTGGGCCCTGGCCTGTTCCGTTGCCAGGCGCAGATTCGCCAGCTTGAAAGTCTTGTCCTGCTTGAACCTCAGAACCATGCCATCGCGCAGGAAAAGTGGGCTGAAGAAAATGCCCAGGTAGGCGACATGCTCCGGGCTCACAGCCTGATCTTCGGGCGATCGCATATTCTCGAGGCTGATTTGCACGGTGTTCTTGCCCGGAGCGATGACATAGCCATCAAAAGTTCCTCCGGTGTAGGTTTGATTTTCAGGATGGCCAGAGCGGTCTGAAACCCGGACGTAAACCGAAAAAGGTTCTTTGTATGGATTTTCAACGTCAAATTTCAGGGACTTCCATCGGCTCCAGTCCGTCACCGGAAGCCGAGTGGTTGTAAACCCGGTGTCCTCATACCCGCTCCAGAAAGTCGCCTCCAAAGTTCCCGATGAGTTTGTCTTCAGGTCGCAATGAATCGTCTTCCAGTTTGCCTGGACAGCCTGGGGAGCGAACAGGGCGGAAATTCCACCGTTACCCAAATTCGAACATGACGCCAAACTCAGCAGCAAAAGTGCAACAGCGGTTGCCGATATTACAGTTCGCGTGCACGTTTTCATAGAGCGCCTCTCATAGAGATGTTAAGATTGGGCCGATCTGTCCGTATGTTATCGAATCAATTTTCGGGCTTTCGCCGGGTAGGAGTATACTGCCTTTTGGTTTCAGCCGGTCCCAAAATTGCGATTGCACTTTACTACGCCAATGATCACTCTGGAGGCACCCATGAGCAGATTTATCATCCGTGTTATGCAGGGCAACAGGGCGCTACCTCTTCTTTGCACGTTTCTTGTGATATCCCTCGCCGGGATGGGAATTAGCTGCACAGAGCATCAGCCATCAAAACCTCATGTCACCACGCTTACTTCCTTTGATTCTCAGATATGATCTTCGCCAGCTCAAAGTGACGGACGGCAAGGCTTCACTGACGACGGAAAATGTGACGAACGGGGAACACGCGCTTAAGGTGGAATTCAGCAATCCAGAGACGGCGACGATCGAACTGAGTTCCGGGGCCAAGGCTTGGGATTGGAGCAAATATGGAGCAGTGGCCGTTGACGTAGCCAACCCCTCCAACAAGGAAATCCAGGTTGGAATGCAACTGGAAGAGGGAGGGCCGGGGGCTGGTTCCGGCCGCTGGTCGGCCAGGTACAGCGGCAACGTAGCGCCACATGCGACGGTCAGTTACTACTATGGGATTGGCCCCAGTTCTCCAATTGCACACGGAATGCGCGGCGGACCGCCGGCGGTAGCTGGAATACTGCCTTTCAGTATGATTCCGGGAGCGGATAAGCCGGTGAGCGATAAGGACATTGCCGGTTTGAAACTCACCTTCCAGCACGACGCCGAGACCCAAAGCGTTGTGGTTGACAACATCCGTCTTCTGCCGCCTTTCAATTATGACGGAATCGTGGATCGTTTCGGTCAGTACAGTCGTGCAGACTGGCCAGGCAAGATACATAACCTGCAAGACCTTTTGGCCCAGAAAAAGCAGGAGGAAGCAGAGCTCAAGGCGCATCCCACACTTCCTGATCGCGACGAGTACGGAGGATGGGCCTCGGGTCCGCATGTGACTTCGACGGGGTACTTCACAACCTTGAAGCGTCATGGCAAGTGGTGGCTCGTTGATCCTGATGGCCACCTGTTCTTTTCGATGGGGATTGACGTCTTCAATGTCAATCCGAACGGGGACGCCTACACTTTTGTGACTGGCCGAAAAGAAATGTTCACCTGGCTGCCGAAACCCGGTGACCCCTTGAGCAAATTCTATAGTGAAGACAACCACGTGGTCTACGGGCCAACCCACGAAGGACAGACTTTTGGGTTTTACACCGCGAATCTGGAAAGAAAATATGGCGCCAACTGGGAGAAGGATTGGCAAACTACTGCGCTCGATCGATTGCGGGCATGGGGATTTAACACCATCGGCAACTGGACCGATCCAGCTCTCTACGCTTACAAGCAAGTCCCTTATGTAGCGACCATCTCGATCCATGGCCACTTTGCCCATGTCCCCAGTGGGAATGATTACTGGGGGCCAATGCCCGATCCGTTCGATCCCCAATACGTAGCGGCAGTTGATAAAGATGTCAGTGAAGTCGCCCGGATGCATCGTGAGGATCCCTGGTGTATCGGCTACTATGTCGACAACGAGTTATCGTGGGGCGGGGGTAACACTGACCGAACGCATTATGGCCTCGCATACGGGACGCTCTCAGCAAACGGCACATTACCCGCAAAGCGGGTGTTTGTTAAACAATTGCAGTCGCACTACAGGAATATCGGGCAGTTGAATAAGGCCTGGAACACTCACTTTGCCTCATGGCCGGCTTTGCTGAATCAGTCCTATCAACCGGCGGATACGCTGACTCCGAAGATGAGGAAAGACTTCAGCAATTTTCTGACGCTGGACGCGGATCAATACTTCAGGGTCATCCGCACCGCTATTAAGAAATATGATCCGCACCACATGTATCTCGGCGCCAAATTTGCGTGGCGAACCCCGGAAGCCGTGGCGGCCTCAGCCCGCTACTGCGACGTGGTCAGTTTCGATATCTACCAATCACACCTCGATCCGAAGGAGTGGGGCTTCACGACGGCTCTGAACAAACCTTGCATGGATGCGGAGTTTCACTTTGGGGCTGTGGACCGCGGGATGTTCCACACGGGACTTGTCTCAACCCCGGATCAGCAGGCGCGGGCGGCCATGTATAAGCAGTATCTTGAAAGCGTGGAGGACCTTCCGGCGTTTGTCGGCTGCCAATGGTTCGAGTATTACGACGAGCCCCTGACCGGCAGAGCCGGCGATGGAGAAAACTATAACATCGGATTTGTATCCGACACGGACACCCCTTATTCCGAAATGGTGGAAAGTGCGAAGGACTGTCAGCGCCGAAGTTTACAAACGCCGGAGTGGAGAGTAGGAACGATGACAAGGTGTTGCAACTCTAACCGGCGCCTTCATGCATTATACTTTCTGGATCGTCCATTGATTTCGCGGGCCGCCCATCGGGTGTTCGGCACCCGAATCGACTCAAAGTGGATACCAACGTGCCACCGCCAGTGAATGCAGGCAGATGTTTTTGTCGGAGTCACCGGAACATGAAGACAGGGATGTAACAGCAGCGGCCCGGGCTCACCGGGGCTCCAAATCCGATCTCAGGAGTGAAAAGATTCGCCTGGAAGGAGTCATGAAATGCCAAAGTGTGTAAAGTCGCTCTATTTATTATTGTTCGCAATTCTTCTGATACCAACTTCGGTGCTCATGGCCCAAGCTCCCACACCAGTGCACATCTGGGAGGAGCCGATGACGCTGCCAACCTATAAGATTGGCCCCCCTGAGCAATCCCCCATGTTTTTTGCGGGCCGGATCTACCAGGGCGCTGCGGGCAAGATTTATCCTTATCCACTCTATGACAGGATTCTTGATGTTCAGGGCGACAAGACCTATCATGCGGACTTTCTTGAGAACAAGTACGTGAAGATCGCAGTGCTTCCCCAGCTCGGCGGGCGCGTTTTCTCTGCGACGGACAAGACAAATGGCTATGACTACGTCTACCGTCAGTCGAAGATCCAGCCGGCGTTGATCGGCATGATCGGAGCCTGGATTTCCGGCGGCATGGAATGGGACATCCCAAGCCATCACCGTTCGACCAGTTATCTTCCGGTTGAGCATCGGTTGGTGAAGAATGCCGACGGCAGCAGCACCATCTGGGTGGGCGATGTGGACCTGCAGACGAAGATGCAATGGCTGGTGGGTCTCACGCTTTATCCGGGCAAGTCCTATTTGAAGGTGACGACCAAGCTGCTGGACGGGGCCCCCATCGTACAGTCGTTTCTGGATTTCACGAACGCAGCGATGCACGTGAACAAGAACTACCAGGTGATCTTCCCGACAGACACGCAGTTTGCCGTCTTCCACGCGAAAGTGGCCTTCGCCCACTGGCCCGTCTCGCATGAGGTTTTTATGGGCGTGGATTACACGCGTGGAGTGAACGTCAGCTGGTGGAAGAACAATCCCGCCAGTATGTCCTTTTTCGCCTGGAATTTTGATGGCGATTTCTTCGGTGGTTACGATCACGGGGTGAATGCGGGCACCATCTGCATCCAGAACCATAATGTTTCGCCAGGCGCCAAATTCTTTGAGTGGGGCAATGGGCCATCCGGGGAATTGTGGGACAAGATACTGGACAGCCAGGGACCCTATCTCGAATTGATGTCGGGCAATTACTCGGATAACCAGCCCGACTACAGTTGGATCGAGCCTTACGAAACGAAGGTTGCGAACCAATACTGGTACCCCATCCGCGGCATCCGCGGCGCGAAGAACGCGAACCTGAATGGAGCCGTCAATCTTCAGGTCGAACCCTTGGGGAAGGTCTTCTTTGGCTTCTCCGCAACCCAGGCATTCGAGGGAGCGAAAGCAGTCCTGACGGGAAAGGGACAAACTCTCTTTGAGCAGACTGTTGATATCGATCCGGGAACACCTTTTACTCACGAGCTTGCTTTGCCGGCCGGGATGAAGGAATACGATCTGAAGGCCGCGCTTCTGGATTCAAATGGGAATGAGCTGGTGAGCTACCAGCCGGTGAAGCTGGCTCCGGAGGCGATGCCGCCCACGGTGACTCCTCCCGAGCCGCCCGCCGAGATCAAGACTGTTGACAAACTCTACCACACAGGGCTGAGGCTCGAGCAGTTCCACAATGCAACGATATCGCCTCTCCCTTATTATGAGGAGGCGCTGCGCCGCGATCCCGAGAATTATGAAGTGAACACCGCTCTGGGCCGCATTTATTGCGAACGAGGGCAATGGCAGGAAGCCATCAAGCACCTGAACCTGGCGCTCGGTCGGGCAACGCACAACTACACGCGTCCCAAGGACGGCGAAGCCTACTATTATATGGGCGTCGCGCAAAGAGCCGAGGGCCAGAACCAGCAGGCACGTACCGCGTTTTACCGGGCTTCGTGGAGCGAGGCATGGACGGCCGCGAGCTATTTTCAACTTGCGGAACTGGAAGGGCAAAAAGGCAACTGGGCAAGCGCGGCTGCCGATCTCGACCACTCACTCGACTACAACATGCAAAATGCCAAAGCCTGGGACCTGAAGGCTGTGCGCGTTGCGGAAGCAGGGGCGCAACCAGGAAGCCGAAGAGGCCGCCCGGAAGGCTCTGGCAATCAATCCCCTTGACCTTTGGGCCGCGAATGAACTGAAGCTGATGAACGCCAGTGACCAGCCGCAGGTCGCTCTGGGCGACGCTTTGCAATCGAACCTGTGGCTGGCGCTCGACTATTACCATGCGGGGCTCGCAGACGAGTCCGAAGCGGTCATCAAGCGGCTGGTTGCCGCAAGCCCTGATCCAGGGAGCGTCAACCCGCTTCTCTATTACTACCTTGGATATCTTGCACAGCAGCGCGAGCAGGCGGGTGAAGCTTCCAGGTACTTCCACTTGGCGCGGCAGATGCCTTCGACTTATGTGTTTCCATTTCGGGTGGAGACCGTCAACGTGCTGGAAGCAGCGATGAAGGCCGACCCGGGAAATGCGCGCACGCCTTACTATCTCGGCAACGCCTTGTACTATCTCCAGCAGCCCTCTGCCGCCGTCAAGGTGTGGACGAAATCTGCCGATATGGACAGTTCGTTCGCGCCGGCCTGGCGCAATCTTGCCTTCGCATACGAGCATGCGGAGAAGAACACCGCAAAAGCCATTGCAGACATGGAGAAGGCGGTGGATCTGGAGAAAAGCAACGCCTATTACCGGTACGAACTCGACGTGCTGTACGAAGAGGGTAACGTCCCGCCCCAGAAACGGCTGGCTTCGCTTGAAGCCGACCAGGCAGGAATCGCCAGGCGTTCCGACGCGCTGGCGCAGGAAATTCGGATCAACGTTCTGCTGGGCCGGTACGACCGCGCCATCGACTTGCTGAAGGGCCATGAATTCCATAACTGGGAGGGCGAGGGTGATGTTCATGACGTCTATATGGACGCCTACCTCTTGAAAGGCGAAAGGGAGTTCAGGGCAGGCAGGTATCAGCAGGCGTTGCAGGATTACGAAGCATCGCTCCTCTACCCCGCGAACCTGGAAGTCGGGCAACCCTATCGCCAGCCAAGACTGGCGCAGGTTGATTATCTGATGGGCATGGCTCAGGAGAAGCTTGGGAATAGCGCAAAGTCACAGGAACTGTTCCGGGAGGCCGTGGCATCTCACTCGCGCTTCCTGAGCCCTGAGATGGAATATTACCAGGGTCTGGCAGCGTTGAAGCTGGGACAGAACGCCAAAGCACAGCGACTGTTTAACAACCTGATTGCACGAGGCCAAAAGATGTCGGCTGGGAACTCGGAGTCCGGGTTCTTCGCCAAGTTTGGCAGCGGGCGGTCGGAACGCTACCAGAGTGGCCGACGCCCACTACCTGATCGGGCTTGGGGAATCTTGGGAAGGGTGCGACGGAAAAGGCCCGGGAAGAGTTTCATCAAGCCCTGAAAATGAACATCAACCACCTGGGCGCAACGGCACAGTTGATGGCGATGTCCGGCTCAAACACGAGGGCTTCTAGATAGAACTCTGCAGGGCATGCCTCCGGCTCGGGTGCCAGAGGCAGAAGACAATCAGAGCCTGACTGAGAGAAGAGCCTCAACTGCAACTCGGGACGCAGCCACTGGGGTTGCGTCACAGTAGCGTGCGTCGATGCTCGCAGGCTTCCAATTGCTTGCGGCACACCGCGCGGACTCGCCTGGCAGAGTCGAGGCGCGACGCCTTTACGCTGGCCCGAATCGCCCGCGAGAGGACATTACGATTAGCATGTGATTCTGCCATCCGCAGGCTGAGGCCGTTCAGATGTCATTTCGAAGACTGCCAGCGGGGTGGGCGCTCCCTACCCAATCCTTTACTCATTTCCCTGCCCTGCCAGTCGGCAGTTCTGACGCGTCTGTATGCAATTCCAAATAAAGAGGAAATGGCGCGCCTGGAGGGGCTCGAACCCCCGACCTACAGATTCGAAG
>CAVTBN010000002.1:0-272540 GCA_963732975.1 uncultured Acidobacteriota bacterium
CTATAAGGCCGAGGACACCACTCTTGGCCGGTTCGTGGCGCTGAAGTTTTTGCCCGACGAATTCTCCGGCGATCCGCAAAAGCTCGAACGCTTCCAGCGCGAGGCGCGTGCTGCCGCGGCGCTGAACCATCCCAACATCTGCACCATTTACGAAATTGGCGAGCACGAAGGGCAGCCTTTCATCGCCATGGAGCTGATGGAGGGCGCGACGCTGAAAGGGTGGTTGATGGCGCCGGCCTCTGGCCGGCAAGCCGCCGGGACGGCGGCGTTACCGCTGCCCCAAATGCTCGACCTCGCCATCGAAATGGCCGACGCGCTGGACGCCGCGCACCAGAAAGGCATCGTCCACCGCGACATCAAGCCGGCCAATATTTTTGTTACTGCACGCGGCCAGGCGAAGATTCTCGATTTCGGTTTGGCGAAATTGACAACCTCTACTTCCACTGGGCCCTCGCCCTCCGGAGAGGGTGGTCCAGGGACCGGATGAGGGTTTGGCCGACGCTCCCACGGCCACCTTCGACCGTGAAAATCTCACCAGCCCCGGCGCCACGGTGGGCACGGTGGCTTACATGAGCCCGGAGCAGGCGCGGGGCGAACCGCTCGACGCCCGCACCGACCTCTTCAGCTTCGGCGCGGTGCTTTACGAAATGGCCACCGGCCGCCAGGCTTTTTATGGCGAAACCACGGCGGTGATCTTCCACAAGATTCTGGCCGAAGACCCCGCGCCGGTCGACCCGCCTGAATCCAGACCTGCCCACTGAACTTGATCGAATCATTACCAAGTGCCTTGAAAAAGACCGCGATCTCCGTTGCCAGTCGGCGGCAGAAATCCGCGCCGACCTCAAGCGCCTGAAGCGCGACACGAGTTCCAGCCGTGGCACGGCCGTCTCGGCCGTGGTCCCTGCAGAACACGGGCAGGCCCGCCCTGAGCTAAGCGAACGGGATGCCCGTGCCGCTTTCCCGGGCATGGCCACGGGCGAGACGCCCGTGCCACAGGACGCTCCCACAGCCGGCCACGCCAGTTCCGATTCGCAGGTCGTGGCCGCTCTTGTCAAGCGGCACAAGAAGACATTTATTGGCGGACTGGCGGCAATTATTGTACTTGCGCCTGACCCTGGTTTACTGGCTGATGCCGCCCTTGCCGCCACCCAGCGTGTCAGATTACGTGCAGCTCACTCATGACGGCACCCGCAAAAGCCTGGTAGGTACGGACGGCTCACGGCTGTACATGTTTCAGGCAATGAGTGCCGGATTCACTTACCAGGCCGCGCAGGTGTCGGTGACGGGGGGAGACTTGGTGCCCATTCACCTCCCGTCACCCTATATGTTCCCTTCCAGCGTTTCACCGAATGGGTCGGACCTGCTCCTTGCAGAAATGTCGGGCCACTTCCACGAAGGTCCACTTTGGGCTATGCCGATCCTTGGAGGTTCACCGAAGCGATTAGGGGACGCTGTCGGTGGCGGCGGCGCATGGGCCCCGGACGGCAAAAAGATGATTTACGTCAAGGGCGATGCTCTTTATTTGGCCGGGGCTGATGGAACAAACTCCCGCAAGCTTATTTCCCTCCCGGGCTCCGCCTTCGATCCTGCCTGGTCGCCGGGCGGAAAAGAGGTCCGACTAACTGTTCGTGATGAAAAGCGACAGACCCGTTCGATCTGGCAGGTTTCGGCTGACGGCACCAAGCTTCACGAACTTCTTCCTGGCTGGCACGCGAAGTCGGGCGAATGCTGCGGCAAATGGATGCCGGGAGGCAAGTATTTTGTGTTCGAAGCGATCCCATCCGGGGAAAACCAGGTTCCTCAACTCTGGGCGAGGCGCGAAACGGGGAGCTTCCTGCACAAAGTCAGCCGCGCGCCGGTACAACTGACGTCGGGAACGAGCGCCCACTTCGACCCGGTACCTGGCAAAGATGGGAAAAAGCTCTATGCCATGGAGGGCTTTCGGCGTGGGGAACTGGAGCGCTATGATGCGAAGTCCCGCCAGTTTGTACCTTTCCTTTCGGGCATTTCAGCCTGCTGCACGAGTTTTTCGCACGACGAGCAATGGATAGCCTACGTAAGTTACCCCGATGCAAACCTTTGGCGGAGCAAGGCGGATGGCAGCCAGAAGCTCCAGCTTACTTCGCCGCCGATGTTTGCCTTTTTGCCCCGATGGTCTCCCGACGGGAAGACAATTGCCTTCATTGGCGAACTGCCGAACAAGGCGATGCAGATCTACACCGTTTCTGCCGATGGCGGTCCTCCCAGGCAGGTGGCATCAGGTAGCGGCAACCTCGCGGACCAAACGTGGTCGCCCGACGGAACATCGCTTATTTATGGCTTCCTGCCGGAGGGATCGGGACCCGGTGAGCGAGCTATTTATGAGATCAACCTCAAGACGCACACGCAAACGAAACTGCCCGGTTCCGAGGGGCTCATCTCTCCCCGCTGGTCTCCCGACGGCCGCTACGTGGCGGCCATAACGATAGATGACAAAAAGATGATACTCTTTGACTTCCACAGCCAAAAGTGGACCGAACTGGCTTCGCTCGCTCAGCAAGGCTGGGAAGAATGGTCGCGCGACAGCAAATTCGTCTATTTCTGGGGAACAAACGCCAAGGGTGAACCGGGAATCTATCGGGTACGGATCAGCAATCGTAAAGTCGAGGAAGTCGTCGGCCTGGAGAACTTCCACCAAGCATCCGGGCTTCTTGGAATGTGGATAGGATTAGGCCCGGACGATTCCCCGCTGCTGGTGAAAGATACCGGCACCCGGGATGTTGTCTCTATGGATTTCCACGCGCCGTAGCCGCACCCGGCCATGGCGCCCCGCGGACGGGGTAGTCGGCGCAAGCACGCGGCTGGCGCAGATGCTCGCCTTGCAGTACCTACGGTCTCGCGAAGCGAGAGGCACGAGTGTCGTGTTAAAGAAAAGCTCCAGCCCCGTCCCGCAGCACGGGAGACCACCGCTCACTCATGCGAGGCCTCTTAGAGGTTGTTAAAAAGTCCCTGCGCTACCATCCTGAGCGAACGCTCTCTCAACTCCTAAGCGTGGACGGGTTCGCGCCGTTTTAGCGTGGGCAGCGCTTTGATGGACTTCCCGGCCCTTTGTTCTGCGATTCGCAGGTCGTAAAGGCTCTGCAGATTGAGCCAGAACTGCGCGCTGGTGCCGAAAAAGTGGCCGAGGCGCAGCGCGGTATCTCCCGTGATCGAGCGCGTCCCATTCAAGATTTGCGTGATGCGATTGGTCGGCACGCCCATCATTCGCGCCAATGCCGCCGCGCTCATATCGAGCGCTTGCAGTTCCTCTGACAAGTGTTCACCTGGATGGATAGCGGCAATTCGCATAGCAACCCTCCTAAGGGTAATCGACGATCTCGACCTTTGACGGCCCCGGCGCCCGGCGGGGCCACTCGAAGCAAATCCGCCATTGATCGTTAATCCGGATGCTGTACTGCCCTTTGCGGCCGCCTGCCAGGGCTTCAAAACGATTGCCCGGCAATGCAGCAAGGTCCTTCAGTGACGTTGCCGACTCCAGACGGTCGAGATTCAGGCGCGCGGAGCGCTCAAAGCCGGAGAAGGCTTTGACCCGCTCACCGCCAGCGAAGTCTCTGGTGCGCTTGTCCCGGTAGCTGACAGTCACAAGCTCAGGATGCCGCTAATGACGCGTTACGTAAAGCATAATGAAATGACCTGCCTGGCCCCTGCGTTGACATGTCGGGCCTTGCCCCATATGATTGGGACACTACAGGGTGGGAGCCTCTCGCGTGCCAGACAATATCATTTCGCATTATCGCGTGCTCGAAAAGCTTGGCGGCGGGGGCATGGGTGTCGTTTACAAGGCTGAAGACACCACGCTGGGGCGGTTTGTTGCCCTGAAGTTTCTGCCCGACGAATTTACGAGCGATCCGCAAAAGCTGGAACGCTTCCAGCGTGAGGCCCGAGCCGCCGCGGCGCTGAACCATCCCAACATCTGCACCATCTACGAAATTGGGGAGCACGAAGGCCGGCCTTTCATCGCCATGGAACTGATGGAGGGCGCGACGCTCAAGCACCGCATCGAGGGCAGTCCCGTCAAGATGGAACGGGTGCTCGATTGGGCTATCGAAATGGCCGACGCGCTCGACGCGGCACACCAGAAAGGCATTGTCCATCGCGACATCAAGCCGGCCAATATTTTTGTCACCAGCCGCGGCCACGCCAAGATTCTCGATTTCGGTTTGGCGAAATTAACCAGTGGCACGGGCGTCTCGCCCGTGGGTGTTCATGGGCAGGATGCCCATGCCACAGACGCCCCCACGGCCACCATCGACCGCGAGCATCTCACCAGTCCCGGCGCGACGGTGGGCACGGTGGCTTACATGAGCCCGGAACAGGCGCGGGGCGAGCCGCTCGACGCCCGCACCGATCTCTTCAGCTTCGGAGCAGTGCTCTACGAAATGGCCACCGGCCGCCAGGCCTTTTATGGCGAAACCACGGCGGTGATCTTTCACAAAATTCTTGCCGAAGACCCCGCGCCGGTCACGCGCATCAACCCAGACCTGCCCTCTGAGCTTGATCGAATCATCACCAAATGCCTGGAAAAGGACCGCGACCTTCGTTGCCAGTCGGCGGCCGAAATTCGTGCCGACCTCAAGCGCCTGAAGCGCGACACGAGTTCCAGCCGTGGCACGGCCGTCTCGGCCGTGGTCTCCGGGGAACACGGGCAGGATGCCCGTGCCACTGAGGACGAACTCTCCGCACCGCCGCTCCAGAGCAGCGCCTCCGGCGTCCAGCACATCAGCTCTGATTCGCAGGTGGTTGCGGCCTTGCTTAAACGCCACAAGAAGACTTTCTTGGGCGGGCTGGCGGCGGTGCTTGTAGTCGCCCTGGCTTTGATCTACTGGCTGATGCCGCCCTTGCCGCCACCCAGCGTGTCAGATTACGTGCAGATCACTCACGACGGTGCACCCAAATCCCTGGTAGGCACCGACGGCGCACGGCTGTATCTGGGAGAGCCAGGGCTCGGGGCCGCTCAGGTATCGGTCAGCGGCGGGACGGTCGCGCCGATTGCCACTCATTTCCCGGGCATGAGGCTTTTGAACGTCTCGCCGGACGGTTCGAAGTTGCTCGTGGCGCGGACGGCCGGGCCGACAGCTATCGAAGGTCCACTCTGGGCGCTCCCGGTGCTCGGAGGTTCTCCAGTTCGGCTGGGGGATGCTGTCAGTGGGAATGCCGCCTGGTCGCCGGACGGAAAGACGCTGTATTACGTGAAAGGCGACGCGCTTTACCTGGCGACAGCTGACGGCACGGGGTCTCATAAGCTGGTTACGCTGCCCAGCTCCGCGACAGGCGTGTTTGCAGGTAGTGGCGCCTGGTCGCCCGACGGGCGCGAGATCAGCCTCACCGTCAGGGAACCCAACACGGGTATCGGTCGTCTATGGGAGGTTTCGGCCGACGGACAAACTCTTCATCAAATGTTTCCGGGCTGGCACGAACGCGCGGGTGAATGCTGCGGCAAGTGGATGGCTGATGGAAAGTATTTCGTCTTCCAATCGCAAGGCCAGATTTGGGCCACGCGCGAGGCGGGGAGTTTTTTGCACAAGGTGAGCCACGCGCCGGTGCAACTGACTTCCGGGGCTATTGCATATTTTGACCCGATGCCGGGCAAAAACGGCACGAAGCTGTACGCCGTGGCAGGCCTTCTCCGGGGAGAACTGGAGCGGTACGACAGCAGGACAAAGGCGTTCACGCCTTATCTCGGCGGTATTTCGGCAGAGGGTGTAGCCTTTTCGAAAGACGGGAAATGGGTGGCTTATGTTTCGTATCCGGAAGGTACACTGTGGCGCGCCAGGGCGGACGGGAGCGACAAGCTTCAGCTCAGTTTCTCGCCGTTCTATGCGGTACTGCCTTGGTGGTCGCCGGATGGGGAGCAGATCGCCTTTTATGCCTCTCAGCCCGGCAAGCCGCCCCGAATTTTTCTCGTTTCGGCGGACGGAGGCACACCTCAGGAGCTGGCGCCGAATGATGCTGGCCCACAATTCGACCCCACATGGTCGCCCGATGGCAATTCTATAGCATTTGGAGGCTCGCCGGGCGGCTCAACCGCAATCCACGTTGTAGATCTCAAGACACACCGGCTCTCCCTGCTCCGGGGCTCGCAAGGATTATATTCCCCCCACTGGGCGCCCAACGGAAGTTACATCGTCGCTATGTCCGCTAGTGGGAATGCTCTAAAACTCTTTGACTTCAAGAGCCGGAAGTGGTCGGAGTTGGCGAACGGCAGGTTCGCGTTTCCCTGCTGGTCTCGAGACAGCCGGTATGTTTATGTTCATACCGCTGGCGGAATCGACCGCCTCGCAGTCCCCGGCGGAAAAGTCGAGCAGATTGCCAGCTTAACGGGCTTCCAGACAGCAGGTATCTACGGGGTATGGCTCGGCCTCACTCCGGACGACTCGCCGCTGTTGCTGAAGGATACCGGCACCCAGGATGTTGTCTCCATGGATTTCCACGCGCCGTAGTCGCGCGCCTGGCCATGGACGCCCCGTGCGACGGGGCAGTCGGCGCAAGCCCGCCGCTCGCAGCCGAGCGACGTGGCGCTGATCAGGAAATTCCAATGCGGGAGGGCATTTGGCGCCCCTCCGGGGGCCGTGGCATGGCCCTGCAAGCCTTCTTAGCTTATAAATAGGCTATTCTTGGGGGCAAACCCCCCAAAATGAGACGTATGGGATTTTCGCCCGCCAAAATCACAAAAAACTAAGTTGTTGATAATAAATTAGTTATTATATTTATACGCGCTCAGGATTGCCGGCGAAATAAAAAGTGTCTCATTTTGAAACAGTAGGTAAAAATTACAAGCGCCCTGTGTTCGCTCGCTTTCATCGCCCCGCCCCGGCCGCAGCAAAAAATGCCGCACCTGGTGCCGGGATATCTGTTTGACTCCATTCCAGCCGCGATAGACAATCTGGATATGCGCACAATGCTTGCCACGCTTCTGCTTGGCGTCGTGGCTTTCATCAGCCTGCCGACTTCGTTGCCTGCTCAGCATATGGCGCAGGATGACGGCGAGCTTGAGAGCTCGTACCATTACGTTCCGCCATCGGCCCGGCAGTCGGTTGAGGTCGGCAACTTCTATTTTCGCAGGAAGGATTATCGCGGAGCGCTCAGCCGTTACGAGGAAGCGGCGCGGGATGATTCCTACTATGCCCCCGCTTATCTTGGGCTGGGTAAGGTCTACGAGAAGATGGACAAAACACACGAAGCGCTTGCTGCCTACCAAAAATATCTGAGCGTCCTGCCGTCGCAGAAGCAGGCCGATGACGCGAAAGACGTGCACAAGGCCATCCGCCAGCTGCAGCGCCAACTCGCCCGTGAGCACAGGCGCCAGGCGGCCGCGGAGCAACCGCCGACCTCTGCAAAAAAGTGAATCACTCGGCCAGGATGGGGCCTTTCTTGTCTAAGTAGGTATGAAGAATCTCGGTGGCGCGGTCAGCGTCCTCTTCCAGGACCATGAGCGAAACTTCCAGGACCGGCAGCATCTCCGCCGAAGTCTCGCCGTCGAGGACAGAACGAATTCCGCGCGCCCGCAAAAGGTTTCGCGCAAAGTTCGCGTCCAGTGACGCTGTGCCTCCGGAAAAGACCCGGATTCTCACGATCTTGACGTGCGGTTCTTCATCCTCCGATCCGGCACCCATCAGCGACTGCAGCCACCCGCCAATCCCTTTGCTGTCAGCGGAGGAGTCGGCTTCATCATCAATCTCAGGGGGAGAACCCGGGACAAGTTGGGCTTTGCAGTCTTCGCACTCGCTGGTGCCTTCCACATACTCCGTCAGACACTTGGGACAGTAGGGCATGGCGGGGGACCACCTTTCGAAGCGACGTAATAGCTTGCAATCCCGGTCACCCATAGTATAACGCGCCAGGCCAGCAAGTTGCCGAGAGAAGGTTTTTGTCGCCCACTGAAGTACTTTCTCCCATCAAATGTCAACTGAATCGCCCTGCCTGCCGCATAGCTCTGAGCTATAATGCCAACCCACGGCCCCGGTCACGGGCCGGCATATTACACCTGAAGATTTCCGGAGGTTCAGCCTCATGCGCTGTACTAGACTCCACGATCAACTGTGCCTGGCACTCGCGGCGGTTGCCATCGCCTGTGTTTTTACGCTCTCCTGCCACCGACCCGCAACCCAACAAAGAGCGCAGCCGAAATACGACCTGCTCATCACAGGCGGGCACATCGTTGATGGCAGCGGCAGCCCGTGGTACGAAGGCGAGGTCGCCGTGAAAGACGGAAGGATCGCCGCCGTCGGCCGCCTGGTCAACCCGACCGCCCGGCGGGTGATTGACGCCACGGGACTTGTCGTGGCTCCGGGCTTTATCGATCTTCACACTCACAGCGACTACACACTGCTGGTGGACGGCGATGCGCAAAGCAAGATCCGGCAGGGAGTCACGACGGAGATCATCGGCGAAGACGCTTCCGCCGGGCCTTTCACCAGCACCCGCCAGCCGGACGTGAGCAAAAGCCCCCGCCCGTCAAACTTCAAGAGGAATTGGGAGACGCTGGCCCAGTATTTTGACGTGCTGCAGAAGAGCGGCATCTCTCTGAACGTGGCTTCCTACGTGGGCGCGGGGCAGGCGTGGATGGGCGTGGTTGGAAACGTGAACCGCCGGCCGACGCCGGAGGAAATGAAAAAGATGGAGGACCTGGTGGCACAGGCCATGCAGCAGGGCGCCATCGGACTCTCCTCCGGACTCATCTACCCGCCCAACTCGTACATGACCACAGATGACCTCATCCACCTGGCGAGCGTGGCAGCGCGCTACGGCGGCATCTACACCACCCACATCAGGGGCGAGGGCGCAAACGAACCCCAGGCCCTGGCCGAGGCCATCGCGATCGGCGAGAAGGCCCACCTGCCCGTCCACATCCTCCATTTCAAGATGGACGGCAAGCCGAACTGGGGCCACATGATTGACCAGATCAAGATCATCCAGGCGGCGCGCGACCGCGGCATCGAGGTGACCGCCGACCAGTATCCCTACATCGCCTCAATGACCCATCTGGAACAATGCCTGCCGCCCAAATTTCTGGAAGGGTCGCTCGAGCACCGCGTGGAACTGCTGAAAGATCCCAAAGTTCGTGAAGAGATCCGCAGGGACATCGCCCACGGACTTCCGGGATGGGTCAATAACGAAGTCCAGAGCACTGGCGGCTGGCACGGCGTGATGGTGGCCGCCGTGGATAAGCCGGAAGACAAGCAGTACGAAGGCAAGCGTATGGACGAGGTGGCGAAGGCGATGCACACCGATCCGGTGAATGCTCTCTGCGACCTGCTGGGGAACGAAGGTGGAACAGCCTACGCCATCTACTTCAGCATGAGCGAGCCGGACGTCGAACTGGCCATGAAGCAGCCGTGGGTCGGCATGGGTTCGGACGGCGCGGCCGTAAGCCCCAACATGACTTTCGCGGGCAGACCTCACCCGCGATTCTACGGGACGTTCCCGCGCGTGCTCGGCGTTTACGTTCGCGAGCGGCACGTCCTGACGCTGGCCGACGCCGTCCGCAAAATGACTTCCCTGCCCGCGCACATCACCGGGCTCAAAGACCGCGGGCTGCTGGCGCCCGGCATGGCTGCGGACATCACCATCTTCAATCCGCAAACCGTCAGCGATAAGGCCACGTTCAAAGACCCGCTGCAGTATCCGGCGGGCATTCCCTTCGTGATTGTCAACGGCGTTGTGGTGATCAATAACGGACAGCACACCGGCGCCAAGCCGGGAGAGGTTCTTTACGGGCGAGGGAAGATATAGTTTCGAAATCCGGCCTGAGATCTCGCTCGTCGGCGTGCAGTGCCCGCTACTTCTTCAGGAGCGGAAGGATGTCAGAAGGGCTGCCGGAGCCAAGTATCATTGGGCGCGCCACCGAAGGGCAATTTGGAGCTCGGTAGACCCAGATGTCGCGCGGTTGCTGGCCACCGGTGATAGGAGTAGCTGAAAACAAGGTGTAGTCCTGGCCATCCATTGTGAAGCGCGCCCTGCCGAATTCCGCGACTCCCTGAATCGCGCCGGGAAAAGGCTTCAAGGCAAAAACAAAAGCGCCCACCGGTGGCATGCAGGCCCCAATGGCAGAATTCCCGCTTGCGGCGCTCGCACTCCCACGATCACCCAGAAATTCGTGGCCGCGAACAAGCGCCGCATTCGAAAGAACAATCTGATTAAGAGCAGGGTTCACAGGGAAGTCCACAGCTGGGAAACTAGGGCGAAGGCGGTACACCTTTCCGGTCAAGACGAGCGTTCCGCCTCCATCAACGGGGATTTGGAGTTTTTGACCCGGTTTGTAATCGAACCGTTGAGGCGTCGCGCTGGCAAGAATTCTATCGATGTCCTCACGGGATTTAACCGTAGCCCGATGGCCGTCAGGCTCGACGATGAATTTGCGCGCATGGCCATCCGGCTCAGTCATGAATTTGCGCGCACGGACTTCGATCCGCGCGGAGTCGTTCCGGACATCGAGGACTTTGACCTCGTACAAAATTGTCCTGGGATCGCCGGATGAGGAAGACTCTCCACCGCCAGACTCCCCTGCCTGAAGCACATTGCCGCCCGATCCCTGCCGCTGCAGATCGCTGACCTCGTACTGAAACCATGGACCCGAGCCCTGGGCACGCACCAAGCCCAGCCCCACCGAAAGTCCCAGGATGGCAATAAGACCCAGACCGATGGCGAAGCGCGGAACCAAAATGCGGCCCGTTAAGCCACTGGTCCATCGTCGGCGTTTTGGAGGAAGATCGCCAAGCGGCGCCGGATTTGTATCCCCGTCGGCCGCTGCAAGCAGTCGCAACTCTGCACCCATCTGGGCATACTTGCGCAGGAGATTGTGGCAGGCAGTGCAACCGGTTATGTGCCTGGTTACTCCCTCGGGCACAGCTTCACCGTCGTACAGCGCTGAAACAAAGGGTTGTGCTTCCTGGCAATTCATAAGTCCTCCGAGTTTCCTTCCGCCTCCCAGACTCGGCGTAATTGCTCTCTTGCTGCGAAGAGCCGCGATCTAACGGTCCCCACCGGAATAGCAAGCATCTCCGCAAGCTCCTGGTAGGAGTAGCCTTCAACTTCACGCAGCCAGAGCAGGGTTCGCTTCTCGGGATCCACCCTTTCGAGCGCGTCTGCGAGGAGCAGGAACGAACCGTCTTGCACGTCTGCGCGAGCCCGTTGGCGCCCCACTTCATGATGTCGCCTCCGCCACCAGTCTGCAGCACGCCTGGCGGCAACCCCGAACAGGTAAGATCGAGGCGAACCGCGCTCCGGATCATACCCATTGGGGTGCTGCCAAAGCTGGAGGAAAGCCTCCTGGGTGATGTCTTCCGCGGCTTTCGGATCGCCCACCAGGCGCCGAACAAACTTCTCCAACGCCGCCGCCTGATCCTGGTAGAAGCGGTCGAACGCTTCGCGATTACCGGCGCGTAACCAATTCCACGATGTCGGATTTTCCCGAGTCTGGCTCATGGCTCATCTATTATGCTATTCGTTTTGGACGTGCAAAAAGTTCGGATCGAGGGTTGAAAGTTCGGCAGGACGCGCCAAGGCAGAGACCCGTCAGGCACAGGGCGTTGCAGCCTGTTTGATGGGGAGTTTACGGTTCTTTAAGCGTAAGAGAGTTAAAACCAAATTGAGGCGCACACGACGCCCGCGCCGACAGAAAGGCTCTACTCGGGAATAGGATCGTCAGCCACCAGGGCCTCCGCAGCCAGCGTCAGGCGCTTCTGGAGTTCGTTCAGGTTGTTGGTAATCGATTTGCGTTGCGCTTCAATTCCAGATTGCGAAATCTCCGAGAGTTGCTGCCGGAAGGTTTCAAGGGTATCGTTCACGGAGGATTGGAAGCTGGAGCTTGCCGCCTCCTGCTCTTTTCTCAAAAGCGAGGCCGCAATATCCACCTTTTCGGTAAGTTCCTGCATGACGGCGCCTGAGGAGCCTCGGACCTCTTCCGCAACCCGGGCGCCCGCTTCACCTGCGTCCTTCTGGATGCGCTCCAGAAGACTGCTGTAGTGTCCATCCGAAACTTCTCGAAGCCGCGATTCAAACTGCGAAAGGCTCTCGTCCTGCGACTTGCCCTTCTCCACATTGACCGCTTCGATCTTCTCTTCGGCCAGTTGCAGGATGCGCGGCTCGATCGAGGCCACAGCTTTATCAACCATCTCGGAGATGTGCTCTTTAGAATCCGCCAGGATTTTCTCTCGGAACCCGCCGAGATCCTGGCCCTTGCCGCCCAGCATCTCACCCACCCGCCTGAAGCCCTCCTCGACGGAGTCGTTAACGAACTGCCCGGTTTCCTGTACCCGCCGCACGGCGCTCTCTGTCGCCTGCTGCAGTTGCTGGAGCGAGGAGTTCACGGCACCGTTCGCGGCCTGTTCCATCCGGGATGCCATCTCCAGACCTTCCGTAGCTTCCATCTCCGACGACAGCGCTTCCAGCCTGCGGATGAAGTCCTGTGCTCTCTCGTCCTGCTCCTTCTGCAATCTCTCCAGCAATGCGGAAGTGGTCTCATCCAGGCGGGTCTGAACTCCGCTGAGAGAACCTTCCAGCTTCTCCTGGATTTGGCCCTCGAAGCTTTTCGCTGCCTCGTCGGCGACGGCATGCAGCTTCTCTGTGGATAATTTCGTCACCGAATCAGCGTTCTTTTCACAAATCTGCTGCGCGGCCTGCTCAAGCGAAGCAATCTGGCTTTGGAGTGAATCTGCCGTTCCCTGGAAGTGGTCCTCCACCAGCTTCTCCTGGTCAGCAAGCAATTCTTGAATTTTCTGCTGGATACTTCCAGTAACCAGAGCAGTGGCTTCCTGCACATAGGGTTCCAGCAACTTCTCGATTTGCATTGGAATGGGAGTTCCGGTCCCCTTGCAGGTCAGCCAAACCCAGCGGGCAAATTCATCCGTCTGGGCGCGAACCAGCTCCGCGACGCGGTCCTGGCTCTGCCGGGTCACATTAATGCCGATTTCCTGAGGCGCAATCTCTTCCTGCAATTTTAGCCGGTATTCACCCACCACTTGCTCGATCTGGCCGCTCATTTCACTCTGAATGGCAGCCAGCGCAGCGCGGGCCTGTTCCTCAGCCTGTTTTGCCATCTCGGAGGCCGTGGTAACGGAAAAGGCTTCCAGATCATCGCGGATTCGTTCCTTCAAGGTGGTGCAATCCAGGCGTGATACGGAACCCTCTTCGCCGGGAGAACCGTCAACTTCCCCTGGAAGCTCGACGCCAGAAAACTGCGAGATAACCCGCAACGCTTCCTGAAGCGTTTGCTCCACTCGCTCAATATCCGATTTCCAAGGGCGCTCGGTTTCCGCCGCATGATTGAGCCCCCTGGGCAGGCTTTTACTGTTGAGGCCACCGCGGATGGAACGAAGTTCGTCGGCTAGAGACAGGGGTACCTTCATATTCTTGTTTCGCCACTGGCCAGGTGCGCTTGATCGGGCTGCCGGTTATTGCGGAGTTTAGGACATCGCGCCATGGTGACCGAGCGGCTCCTCCTTTTCGGGAATTTGGCCTTGATGCATCGGCCTGACCAGAACTTCCAATCCACTCTGGCGCGTAGTGGAAAAGAACAGTCCTGGGCCGCCCCTAACTTTCAAGAACAATCGGGATTGCCTTTCCACCGCCGCGTTCGTGGCCGGTATGTGTTGGGACCCTGCAAAACCCCGATGGCCTTCACGCCAACTCAGATCAGACTCTTCAATTCGTGCTATGAAGCAGACCGGAGCGGGCGCCTGGAAGATGCTGTGCCAGCAAGAGCTGCCTTTCAGAAAGAAAAGGAGGCAGTTAACTAAACAAGCATCCGCGTTAGAATCACCTAATTCTTCATCGGCGGTCAATCAGGTAAACACCTGATAAACGCAAACCACCATCAGTTTAACAGCTAATGAAATTCTAATATACTTCAAAAGCTTCGGGGCGATAATTCTGCAGAGCGCGCCTCCAGGTTTGAATCATCCTGCCACGACACAGCCGGCAGTAAAAAATTCAAATCAGCCCCGAAAAAACTCTCGGCGCTGGTGTATGATTGTCGGGCTATCGCCCAGCCAGGAATGATGGGCCAGGCGCTCATCGAATGACAGGGAGCACTGGGAAGCAGTGCTGAACGGAGGACGAAGTTGAGACGGATCAGGATGATTGCAATCAGTTTCCTCGTGATAACCGGCGTAACGGCCGGAGTGATTTTATCGAATCATCTGCTGGCGTCGCCCGTGGCGCAAGAAGTCGATCCTCAGGAAGCAGCAGACCTGGCGGCGCTGGCCAGGATCGGGCCAATTGATACGCATGCGCACGTCTTTGTGGATTCGCCGGCTTACTACCGGATGATGAAGGACCTCAATCTCCACATCGTCGACATCTGCGTATATTCGCGCAAAAACGAACCGCCTGCCCGGAGTCAGGCTGCCCAGTTCCGCGAGGCGATGACGGTCCATCGCGGATCCCACGGGCGCGCCGGAGTGTGCACGACTTTTGATCCGTACACGTTCGAAGACAAGAACTTTGACCAGAACACCATCAACATCCTCAACTCCAACTTCCGCGCAGGCGCCATTGCCGTCAAGATCTGGAAAAACATGGGCATGGACGTGAGGTTCCCGTCCGGTAAATACGTCATGCCTGACAATCCCGCATTCGAACCTATCTACAAAGACATCGCTGCCCACAACAAGACCCTGATCGCGCACCTGGCCGAGCCTGATACCTGCTGGGAATCCTTTGCCCAGATGGGCCCGGCGAACCCGGACTACGACTATTACAAGCAGAATCCCCAATGGCACTTCTACGGCAGGAAGGACGTACCCTCGAAGGCTGAAATTCTGAGGGCGCGCGACCACCTGCTGGAAATGAATCCCCACCTTCGCGTGGTGGGCGCCCACCTGGGAAGCATGGAAACCAACGTGGATGACATCGCCAAACGTTTTGACCGCTATCCCAACTTCAACGTCGATACGGCCGCGCGCATCCGTTATCTGATGGCGCAGCCCCGCGCCAAAGTGCGGGCCTTCCTGATCAGGTACCAGGACCGGATCTGCTACGGAACAGACGGCGAGTTGAACCCGCGCAACGAAAAAGAGGAGAACCAGGTCCTCAAGGAGTGGAAATACCAGTACGCCATGAGCTGGAAGTATTTTGCGACCGGCGAGACTTTTGAATACGAGGGACTCAAAGTGCAGGGACTGCAGCTGCCCCGGAGTGTCGTCAGCAAGATCTACCACGGGAACGCCGCCCGGCTGTTTCCCGGCCTGATCCAATAGGCAAACTGGCAGGAGGTCCTAACGCCAAAGGGGTCTGTTGCTCTCGCGCAAAGAGTGCAATCGGCCCCCTTGCTATCCTCACGAAGAAACCTCAAGGAAACACATCAGGAATGACAATCTTTGTCCGTTTCGGGAAGCGGGGGGAATCCACCGCTTCCCGAAGCGGAGAGAGCATTAACGCGGATGGTTAGCTGAACACCGGCATAAGGCCGGCGCCTCGCGGATGCTACTTGCTGAGTTCCGCGCGATTGTGTTTTGCCCATTTGCTGTTGGCAGGGACTTCCTTCATCGTATCCGAGCCGCAAGGGCACTTGCCTTCCTTCTTTGACATGGCCATGCAGGGGCAGGATTTCGTTCCCCCACAGGCACACACGTAGACTGAGTTCTTGGTACTTGATGCCTGAGGAGCGCCAGGCAGCGCACTTCCAACTTGTGAAAGTCCGAGACACAGCGCCAACGCCATGCCGAGTAAGACTGCTTTGCCGGTCAAGCTGATTCTACCCCACATCAGTCCTGCCCTCCTTGAGTAAAAGGATTTTACCCCAATGTGCCCATCCTACGCCCCGCCGGGAGGCAAGTCAAGCAGGTATCGGGGTCCTTCACTGGCGGGGATTCATTCCGTCCGGTGCTCCCGCAAATCGGAAGGGCCGATTGGACTTCATGAAAATCTCAGCAACCAGACACTTGGTGTTCAAAACCCGCACCGGAGGTGTTATGCTGTTCGCTCGAAAGGCAGGTCCGCAAGGCGTTCCAGATGCCAGGCGGTCTGATTCAGCTTCGGAGGTCTAATCGATTATCCATGAAGAACAATATGAAGGAGAGCAATGCCCAGGGACTTCCCGGACTGATAAGTTTGCTGGTAATGCTTCTGGCCGTGGCCGGCGCCTGCACCCCGGAAAGCAGCCGGCGCCTGAGACCCAAAGCCACGAAAATGGAATCAAAAGGAGCGTGTTTGGAACAATGCCCGACGGACAGGAAGTTCATCTCTATACCCTAACCAACGCAAATGGCATGCAGGTGGCCATCACCAATTACGGCGGAAGGATCGTATCGATCCTGGCGCCTGACCGCAACGGCAAGATGGCCGATGTTGTGCTCGGTTTTGACAACCTGCCGGATTACATGAAATACAACACCTACTTCGGGGCTTTGGTCGGCCGCTATGCCAACAGGATTGGCGGCGCCAAGTTCACCCTGGATGGCAAGGTCTATCATCTACCCGTCAACAACGGCCCCAACAGCCTGCACGGAGGCATTAAGGGTTTTGACAAGAGAGTCTGGACGGCAAAAGAGATTCCGGGAGATGAGCCCGCGCTGGAACTGACCTACCTGAGCAAGGACGGCGAGGAAGGGTACCCGGGCAATCTGCAGGCTACGGTCGTTTATACGTTGACGAAAGACAACTCCATCAAGATTGACTACAGCGCCACCACCGACAAGGACACAGTCATCAACCTGACCAACCACTCTTACTTCAACCTGGCCGGCGAGGGAAACGGCGACATCCTGAAGACGGTGTTGTGGATTAATTCCGACGAAATCACGCCCGTCGACGCCACGCAGATTCCCACGGGAAAAATCATGAAGGTTGACGGCACGCCGTTTGACTTCCGAAAACCGACCCCGATCGGGGCGCGCATCGATGAGGACAATCAGCAGTTGAAGAACGGCAAAGGGTATGACATCAACTACATCCTGGACCGCAAAGGGCCCGGTTTGGAGCTTGCGGCGCGAGCCTACGATCCTGAATCGGGCCGCGAACTGGAAGTTTATACCACGGAGCCGGGCATCCAGCTTTACAGCGGCAACTTCCTGGACGGGTCGGTCCATGGCAAAGGGGGCGTCGCCTACGGCAAGCGGTCGGCGTTCTGCCTGGAAACGCAACATTATCCTGATTCGCCGAACCAACCGGGGTTCCCCACCACCGAACTCAAACCGGGACAGACTTTCCATCAGGTTACGGTCTTCAAGTTCACAACCACGAACCAGTAGCCGAAAAGGGCGTCCGGCCTTCCCGGCAATAAAACGCGCAGCCCCGGCCCGGTTCCGACCGGAACCCAGGCCGGGCCCCTCGTCGGCGGGTCCATTTGCACACCCCGGCGGCAACCCTTATCCTTTTGATTCCAGGAATGATCTTGTGCGCTGCACGCTCATAAGAGGTGGAACAGGTCCTTTTGAGTAACTGAAAGATTTGCAAAAATTCCAGTTAACCTTGTCACCGCATTTTCGTCTAATCTTCAGTGCTAGGGTCCGTATTTTCCGGCAAAGCCGGAATGAGGTCGCGGGCAAGAACAGGACCCAAGTGCAGGAGGAATTCGAGATATGAAGAAAGCTAATCTGATTGTGACTCTGATTGCCCTGGGCGCAGTTGCATGGGCAGTCCCTGCTATCAAGGTGCAAGCTGCAACCCCCAACGCTGTGTTGACTGCACCACAAGATGAAGCCGCGGAACCTGCGGCGCAGGAAACTGAGGCCCAAACCTTCACCGGGCAAATCATGAACCACGATGGGAAGTATTCCCTGCAGGACGAAGACGGGAAGACTTACCAGCTTGACAACCAGGACAAGGCCAAAGAGTTTGATGGAAAGAAGGTCAAGGTCACGGGCACCCTCGACGAGGAAAACATGACCATAAGCATGAAAGAGATTGAGGAAGCTGAAGCGTAAGGCACGCCAACACCAATCGGAAATGGACCGAGAGGCCAGCGGTTGTGCTGGCCTCTCGGTTTTTCAGGAGGAAATCCGCGCCGGCATTCCAGGCCTCAGGGCCCTCGGAACACACGCAGAGAAAGCGTTCCATTCTTCCAGGCGCCCTGTTCACGCTGCGGAATCTGACTGGGCAACGGCAGCACCCCAGCGGCGCTCGCGACCGGAGCGCACCAGTGCTATCGCCCGGTCGATTTGCCGGAAGACCGTGCGATCGTCAAAGGGTGGAGAAATGAAACTGAAAGCTCCATGACGGATAGCCACCTGAAGCATTTCAGGGTCCGTCGCGGACCCAACAAGGATAACGCAAATGGGGATCGCAGCACCTTCTGCCAGGTTGACCAGGTCAATCCAGTTGCCGTCGGGAAGCTGAGGATCTGTAAAGATCAAGTGCGGGTGGGTTTGCTCAATCAGGCGCAGGGCATCCGCGCAGCGGCGAACGCTGAAAGTGTCCACTCCGAGGCGCCTGAGAACCGCCTTCAGCGATTCGCATGGTTCGGGACGCTCATGTACGACAAGAGCAAAGGCACTGTGCTTCAAGGAATCCCCCTCCCCAGCCCCCGAGGCCAGAGTTCCCTTAAACGACCCCTTCCTCTGCAAACCGAACGGTGGAGACAGGAGCAGGCCAGCGTCGAATATACGGCTTCTCAACCGCACCCCTCGCGGCCTCCGTGGCTCCTGTCTCTCGCCAAGTCCGGTTGCCTACTATTTAGAACTCAATAGGGGCAAGAGTCCATCGGGTCAAGACCCGGATTTCGCAGGAAAAAATTCCCGATGCCAGCGCCACACCCCGCAAATCAAGTTCCCCCGTTGAAGGGAAGAACTCACCAGCCCCGTGCGCATCATCACAATGCCCGGTGGCCGGCATCACGGACTACAACCTTGCGCGGCCGCTAGAATCTTAATAGGAGGGAGTCGAGCGGGGATTCTTGAATGGAGGAAAATATGATGAACAAAACCATCCTTTCACTGGTGTTGGCGATGGCATTCTGTGCCACGTACCTGCCCGCACAAAGCCGCGGCGGCGGCGGACAACGAGGTGGCTCACAAGGGCAAGGTCCGTCCATGGGCCAGGGACAACGGCGGGGAGGGCAGATGGGATCGCCCTCAGCAACGACAACTCGGCAGCAGGACCGCGATCGTATCCGGGCCACAGACCAGCAGCGGGATCGCCTCCGCACCTGCGATCAGACAGCAGACCAGATCCGCACGCAAGCCCGCCAGATGGCCCGCGATGCCCGTGGATCACAATTCAACGCGGACCAGGCACGGCAACAGCGCGATCAAATTCGCGAGCGGCTCCAGACCATGCAGCAGGAACACGAGCAGCTGATGACCGGACTTTCCACGCAACAACAAGAAGCAATGCAGAGCCGCATTCAGAACATGCAGCAAATCCGAGAAAGGGTGAATAATCACCTTCAACAGGTAAACACTGCGTTGAACCAGGACAACCCGGACGCCAAGCTTGTTCGCCAGCAGGCACGTGACATGGAGCAGTCCATGAAAGAGTGGCAGAAGCAGTATCGCAAAATGCAGAGCGAGATGGGAGCGGAGATCTGAAGCCATAAAGCACAGGAGGAAGGGAAATGAAAGGTCTTAACCGTTTAACCTTGACGGCCGGATTGGCGCTACTTGCATTGCTGGTCCTCCCCTTTGCCTACGCCCAGCGTGGGCCAGGGCCGGGCCAGCGGGCCAGAATGTACAATCCTGCAAACGAAACTACAGTGAATGGCACCGTCGAGGAAGTCAAAACCGTTACCGGGCGCCGGAGATGGAGCGGTACCCACCTGACGCTGAAAACAGCAGATAAGACGTTTGATGTTCACCTGGGTCCGTCAGCTTTTCTGAAGGAGAAAGGATTCAGTTTTGAAAAGGGTGATCAGATCGAGGTGACCGGTGCGACAACCAAGGTCAAAGGTTCTGAAGCGTTGATTGCCCGCGAGGTCAAGAAAGGCAGTGAGACCCTTGTCCTGCGTGACGCCCAGGGAATCCCAAAGTGGTCACGAGGCTCGCGCCGCTGATCCATCTGTGTTCAAAGATAAAATGGGAGGGCACGAGTAACGCCCTCCCATTTCCTTGAAGATACAACCAACGTTATTGGGCGGGAGAAAAAATCACCGCCGCGCCGCCCCCGGAAGCAAGATGCAGCGGGAGCGTATCCTGCGCCGTCACATGCTTTGTCTGGATGCTCAGGTCTTTTGCATTCTGATTGGCGTTGGGTCCGTCGGCAAAGATCTGCGCGTTCCATTTGCCCGGCCCCAGAAAGCTGAGCGGGACGGCCAAATCGCGCGACGTCCAGTTGGTCATACTGCCCAGAAACCATTCATCACCGTGGCGCCGCGCAATGGTGATGTATTGTGAAGGCTCGCCGTTCAAAACCCGCGTCTCATCCCAAACAGTCGGAGCTTTCTTAATGAACTCAAAGCCCGGCTTTCCGAGATAATCTTCCGGATAATCGGAAACCATTTCCAGCGGGCTCAGATACACCACATACATGGCGAGCTGGTTGGCCCGTGTCCCCTGGCACATCGGCTGAATCTGCCGGGGCTGGAACTGCTCACGGGTCGTGTTGTTAAAGCATCCGGGAGTGTAGTCCATGGGTCCGGCCAGCATCCGGGTGAAAGGGATGGTGGCCAGGTGTTCAGGTGTTTCGCGGCGGCTCCACTTGTTGTACTCCATTCCCATCACGCCTTCGCGCGTGAGAAGATTGGGATAGGTGCGCCGCAGGCCGGCAGGCGGATAAGCTCCGTGGAAATCCACCGCCAGATGGTGCGCGGCGGCGGCTTTTACGGTGCGGTGATAAAAGTTCACCATCTCCTGGTCGTTGCGGTCCATGAAATCAATCTTCACTCCCGCCACTCCCCACTTTTCAAACATTGGAAATGCCTGCTCCATCTGCTTGTTAACAGCCGTCCAATGCAACCAGAGCAGAATGCGCACGTTGCGCTGCTTTGCGTAGGCAAGAATCGCAGGCATATCAATCGCAGGCACGGTGCGGGTAATATCATCTTGCGGCGACCATCCGGCATCGATCAACATGTAGCGGAGATGGGCCTTGGAGGCGAAGTCGATGTAGTGCTCCATAGTGGCTGTGTTCATGCCGGGTTTGAAGCTGACGCCACTCGCGTAACTGCCCGACCACCAGTCCCAGGCCGCCTTGCCCGGCTTGATCCACGAGGTATCGGAAAGAGCGGAAGGCGGATTCAGGTTCAAAATCAGGCTGTCTGAATGCGATCAGCCCGTCCGGGGCTCGGAATTGACCATCACCACGTGCCAGGGACTCGCCTTGGGCGTGGAAGAAACAACCGCTTCATCGGAGTGGCCGGGCAGCGGCGACAGCTTGCTCATCAGCGCCCCGGGAATGCCCCGCACGCCACCGAGGTACATGCCGGCGTAATCGTCCAGGTCCGCTTCGAGAATGGCAGCCCAAGCGCCGCCTGTTACGTGAACCAGCAGGGGTATGCCGATAATCGAAGTGGGTTTGATATCGTCCAGGCTGATGGGCTGGAACTCGCTTTCATAGCTTGTGGTGTAGCTGCCGAGATCGAGCGCAAACGCGGAGGGATTGCCGGGAAAATAAAAGCCTGTGTCTTCTGATGACAATGTGAACTTGTCCAGCCCCTTCTGGCGCGGAAGCGAATAGCGAAACGCAAGCCCGGAGTCGTAAGCGCGAAAGATCAGGTCGAGGCGGCGGCCGGGGGCCTGGCGCTCCCGCAGGGACACAGTGAGCTGGTTGTAATGGTCCCGGACATTCCGAACCGCTCCAAAGGCATTTGTCCACGTGGTGTCGTGCGACGCCCGCTGGGACCCGGTGACCTCAAAGCCCCGGTCCAATGCAGGCTGGCCTTTGAAATCAAGCCCCAGGGGCGAATCCTTCAGGACCGTCTTGCCCTGGAACGACAGGCGATAGTAGGCCCGCTGGCCCGGAAGGTAGGGCTCCGGGTTCGATTTCAGCTCGAAGGTCAGCGAGAGGTTGCCGTCGGGAGAAGCCAGGCTGAGCGGAGCGGTAGCGAGTCCATTCGACGCCGCCAGGAACAGTAAAAAACTCCCCAGACAAAGCCGTTTGATGACAGCACGAATTCCCTTCCCCATCGGACATCCTCCTGGTTCAACTTTGCAGGGCCGCATTGCAAAAAAACAGCAGGCTCCGGCGCCACAGAACTGCCGGCCACAAGAAAGCGGCTCACGACGAGAAAATCTCTTTCAGCCGTTCACGAACCCGCCGGTAATTCGGAAATTTTTTTTCCGCCTCATGAAACGCCCGCGAGTGGACAACCCGGCGCGCGCCGCGGCGCTCCAGTGGAATACGGATATGCAGCATTTCATGAAAAACCAGATATTCCACAATATCAAGGGGAATCGCTTCCGAGTCGAGACTCTTGCTGATCATGATGGTGTGATGGGCAGGGTCATAACGGCCGAGAACACTGCGCGAGGCCCGTGTGCTCCAGCCGATCCGGCAGTATGAAAGTTCATCATTGAAAAAACGATGGTTCAAACGCGCAAAGATTTCCGCAAGATCATAATGCCCACCCCGGGCGGGAAGCAACCGCACCCGGCTGCGAGTGCGGCGTGCCTCATCCAACCGGCGGCGCACGGCAGGATCAAAAATATACGCCATGTAGCATTCGCGCGCCTCCTCAGAGGGCCGGCGGCGAAAGAGCTGGGCAAGAAGGATCTCCGCCAGCGCCTCCAGCACGATGGGCGGAGCTTCCACAAGAATGTCTGAAATGTGAACGCGGGCACGGTCTCCTTGCAGTGCAATATTGCTGCGCAGGCTTGAAAATGGGCGGTATTCAATATGGAAGTCCGGCACAGGGCGCCTGATTTCCAGCCGGCGAAATACCCGGGCGAATACCAGCTCCGGGGATGCGGGCGCAGGCATGGGGAGTTGGAGTTGCCGCGATTTGGCGGTACGGGACGGGGGTCCGAAATGGGGCATCAGTTTTCGCCAGAGTCGTCCGGATTGTCGCTCTTGCGATGCCGGTCTCTCATCTTTCTTTCTTTCTGGTTGAGCTTCTTCTGCTCTTTTCGTTCTTTCTTCAGAGAGCGCGCTTCCTCCTTTGCGCCCTGGGCCATTTGCGGAAATTTCTTCTGCTGTTGCGCCAGGGCCTGGGTGGCTCCGTCAAGAGTATCGTTCATATCGGCAATGGCATCGCGAAGCGGCGTCGAAAAATCGCTTGAGCCAGGGGGCGGCGATTTCTGAATGTGCTGCAAAATTTCAAGCTGCTTGGGCCCCTCGTCCAGGAGCTCCCGAAGGCCCTTTCGCATGTCCCCATCGTGGTCAAACTGATACTGGATCCAATCCTTTAATTCATTATCGATGGAAATAAACTGGTTGAGCAGATCGTCCATGTTGTCCCGGTCGTCGCCATTGGATTCGCCCACGACTTCCATTCGGCCCAGGCGCTCCTGCTGAAAGGAAAGGTAAACTTTGATGCGTTCCGAGGGATCCTGGGCGTCGCGCAGTTTGTCCACTTCGGCGGAACTCAGGCCGTCCGGACTCTGAGCCCGGGCGCACAACGGGGCCAGCGCCAGAAGAACGGCCAAACCGAATTCAAAACACACCCCAAAACGCTTCATGACTGACCAGCACCCGGGTTAGCCGGCATCGCACTCCTGGGTGGCAGCGGACGCTTCTTTCCCCCCCTCGGCGGAACACCCTCCGGGAAAATCGCCTCCAGCACCTGATTGTGAACCGCACTGCTTTCCTTTGCGATCTTCTCGATTGTTTCACTTTCAGGATAAGGCACGCGGCGGCCCAGATCTTTAAGGAATCGGTCATCTTCACGCAAGGAAATCTCCAGATCCTTGAGAGCCCGCAGATGCTTTCCCACGCCGTTGTCAGCCGCTTGCAAGGCGGCCCAGGAGTCCCTGACATAACCCAGGTATTGCCGCAGGAGCGCCCCGCCTTGGGCAAAGTCCCGGGCGTGATAAGCCTTTTCAGCGTCCCCCAGCTTAAGTTTTGCCAGGCGAAGCTGCAACCGAGCTTTCTTCCCCGGGTTGGTTTCCCGGCCGGCTTGGGCAATCAGCTTCTCTTCTTTATCATTGTTTTGCCCCGGCAGGGCGCGAAGGGAAGTTTGTCCCACAATGGCAAGCAAGGATGCGGCAACAACCATGCGGAACATCAGGCTCATGACCGTTATTATAACGGCTCGCGCAACAGGTGCCGAGCGCCTTGCGGCCCGGCAGCAGCCGGCCATTGATAACAGGCAGCTTTACGGCGGCCAGGCCGTGAACGCCGCACAGAGTTTCCCGGTGCGGCTAGGCCTCTTCCCTGCCGGCAGAGAGATAATTCGCAAGAAATTTCCCGGTGTAGGATTGCGGGCTGGCAGCAATCTCCTCGGGCGGTCCTGCCGCCACCACATAGCCACCGGCATCGCCACCTTCCGGCCCGAGGTCGACAATCCAATCGGCCGATTTCAGAACGTCCAGGTTGTGCTCGATAATCATCACCGTTGCGCCCAGCTCGATCAGCCGGTGGAAAGCCGCGAGAAGCTTTGCGATGTCGTCAAAGTGGAGGCCGGTGGTGGGCTCATCGAAAATGAAGAGAGGCTGGGACGTGGCAGAGTGGGCCATGTGCGCGGCCAGGCGCACACGCTGCGCTTCACCGCCCGACAATGTGGTGGCGGACTGTCCCAGCCGGAGATACCCCAGGCCAACCTCATCCAGAACGCGGATTTTGTGGGCCACGGAGGGGATGCCCGCAAAAAAAGAAATCGCCTCCTTCACCGTCATCTGCAGAACCTCGTGGATATTCTTCCCCTTGTACCGCACGTCCAGGATGGCCGGCTTGAAACGCATCCCGTGGCATTCTTCACAGACCAGTTCAATGTCGGCAAGGAACTGCATTTCCACAGTCACGGTGCCATCACCCTGGCACGTCTCGCAACGGCCTCCGGGAATGTTGAAAGAAAACCGGCCGGGCGCAAAATTGTGCTTCCTGGCCTCCGGTGTGGAGGCAAAAGCGTCGCGGATGCCGTCGAACGCCTTGATGTAGGTCACCGGGTTTGAGCGCGGCGTACGGCCGAGCGGCGACTGGTCAACCAGAACAACCTCTGAAAACTTCTCGTCTCCTTCGATGGAATCCAGTTCGGCTTTGGGCGCGGCGTTGCCTCTCCGCGTCATGATGGCGTTGTACATGACATCATGCACCAGAGTCGACTTGCCTGAACCCGATACTCCGCTGACGCAAACCATGAGGCCGAGGGGAAAATCCACGTCGATGGATTTCAAATTGTGTTGCCTTGCTCCACGGATGCGTAACCACCTCTTGCCGGGCTTTCGCCGCTCCAGCGCCAAAGGCACGGTCATCTCACCCGTCAGATAACAGGCGGTCAGGGAGTGGGAATCTTTCACCAGACCTTCGTAGTCTCCTGCATAAACAATACGCCCGCCATGTTCGCCTGCGCCGGGGCCCAGGTCCAGAATCCTGTCGGCTTGACGGATCATTTCCGGGTCGTGCTCAACCACCAGGATCGTGTTTCCGATGTCCCGCAGGTTCTTCAGGATACCGATCAACCGGTCGGTGTCCCTGGAGTGGAGACCAATGGAGGGCTCATCCAGAACGTAGAGTGTCCCCACCAGGTTGGAACCCAGCGCCGTGGCAAGCTGGATGCGCTGAGATTCGCCCCCGGAAAGCGTGGAGGCCAGCCGGTTGAGCGTCAGATATTCCAGGCCCACCTTGTAGAGAAAGTCCAGCCGCGAGCGGATTTCTTCCAGCACTCTCTCCGCCACCTTGCTCTGCGATTCGCTGAGGTTCAGGTGGTCGAAGAAATAACGGGCTTCCTGAATGGACAATCTGCACGCCTCAACGATGTTTTTCCCTTCGATGGAGACGTTGAGGGCCTCACGGCGCAGACGCCCGCCGTGGCATTCGGAACACACGGCGTAGCCCCGGTAGCGGCTGAGAAAGACCCGGATGTGGAGTTTGTACTTCTTGCGCTCGAGATATTTGAAGAAGCCGCGGACCCCCCCGAACTCTTCATCGCCATCCATGATCCACTGCTGATGTTGGGTGTCCAGTTTATAGAAAGGCACGTCCAGTGGAACGCCGCGAGCGCGCGCCGCCGATTTCATATCCTGCTGGAGAGTCCGGTAACGCGGCTTGGTCCAGGGCTCAATGGCGCCCTCGCTGAGCGTTTTTTTCTTGTCCGGAACAACCAGGTCCGGGTCAAAGTCAATCGTGTTCCCGAACCCCTGGCACCGGGGGCACGCACCGGCGGGGTTGTTGAAAGAGAAAAATGACGGCTGCAGCTCCGGAAATACAATTCGGCAACGCTTGCACTCGAAGCGCTCATTGAAGCTCAGCCACTCTGCCTTCCCGCCCGGTGTTTGTGGCAGCAGGTTGATGATGGCCTCGCCCCCCTCGCGATAGCAGATTTCCACGGAATCAATAAATCGCTGGCGCATGTCGGGGCTCACCGCCAGCCGGTCAACCAGGGCATAAACGGGTTGGCGGAAGTCAATGTCCAGCAGAGACTCCGGAGTGGAGAATTCAAAGATCCGGTCATTCTGAAAGAGGCGATTAAAACCCCGCTGGCGCAGCAGAAACAGATGATGCTTGAGGGAATCGCTGACAGCCGCAGAAGCCGGTCCGGCTGTTTTTTTTGAAGTCGATGAGGCCTTGGGTTTGCGCGCGCGCCCGACTGAACGCGACGTCCTGCCCCGAGCGGGAGGTTCCTCGGCCGCTGGCGCCGCAATCGGTTCCGGGTTCAGCCGGAACAGAACGTAAAACCTGCGTCCCTCTTCGAGGGCCAGAATCTGGTCGGCAATGCCGTCCACGTGGTCTTTTAGAACCACCTGGCCGCACTGCGGGCATGTTGTCGTCCCGATTCTGGCAAAGAGGAGTCGGAGGTAGTCGTAGATTTCGGTTGAAGTCGCAACGGTCGAGCGCGGATTGCGCGTCAGGTTTTTCTGCCGGATGGCAACGGCCGGAGCGATGCCCTCGATGTCGTCGACGTCCGGCTTCTCCATTCGCTCCAGGAACTGTCGCGCATACGCAGAAAGTGATTCCACGTAGCGGCGCTGTCCTTCCGCATAAAGCGTGTCGAACGCCAGGCTGGATTTGCCGGACCCCGAAAGGCCGGTCACCACGGTCAGGCGGTTGTGGGGAATTTCACAGTCCACACCCTTCAGATTGTGCACGCGGGCACCGCGCACAATAATCGCGCCGTTCTCAGCCGCCTCGCCGGTCGGCGGCGAAACAAGCACGCTCACCGGCGAACCGTCCGGACTCTGACCGGCTTCGAGAGAAGGAGGGTTCGGTGGGGGCAGCGTAACCCCACTCTCCTTCGGCGCCTGCTTTTTCATTTTGTTCCTTGGAATCTTGGGTCACTCCCTCCAGCCCCATGGCAAGACCCGGACTGATACAGATTGCAGCCACGCTGCAGGTCCAAACCTTCAATTATAAGTTGACGGAGCCCGGGAGGCAAAGCAAAGGGGGACCCGGCAGGAAAGCGGGATTGCTCATCAAGGGGGAGGCCCGGGCGGTGGCGGCACCGCTCGAAGTGAGGAAGTAGAAGCCGCGGGAATCGTCACGCCCGGCTACTTGGAGCGGGCTTCCCACTTTTCGCGCAGTGCGTCATGGAGCCGTGAACGCACGGTGTTCGGGAGCGGGAAGAGTTTGCCGTCGCAATACAGCTCGATCGTCTTTTTCGTTGTGTCAAAGACAACCTGGCAGTGGTGACAGCACTTGAGATGGACTTCCAGCATCTGCTTCAGTTCGTCGTCCACGTTGCCGTCCAAATAGCCCGTAATCTGTTGGATCGCATCTTTACACTTCACGAATGCTTAACCTCGTTTAAGAATCTTGCTTAACTCCTCACGGAGGCGCAGGCGTGCCCGGAAAAGGCGCGCTTTCACTGCACCTTCAGACAAGTTCAGCATTTCCGCAGTCTCCTCGGTGGAAAGACCTTCCACATCCCGGAGAAAGAAAACCGTTCGAAAAGTCATGGGCAGAGCGCGGGCGGCGTTTTGCAGGATGTTTTCGAGTTCCGCCCGCTCCATTTCCTGCTCCGGATTGGGCCGCCAATCTGCAAACTCTCTCGGGATCACCTCGCCGTCATCGTTCGTGGCGTCCTCCATCTGCACTTCTTTGCTGCTGCGCCGTTTCCGGAGCTTCATCAGTCCCTGATTAATGGCGATCCGCACAATCCAGGTATAGAAGCGAGAGTCTTCACGGAAGTTCGGCAGATGCTCATAAGCCTTCAGGAAGGTTTCCTGAAGCATATCTTCAGCATCCTCGGGATTCCCCGTCAGATTCAGGCCAAGGCGATAGATCTTCTTTTCATACCGGTTGACTAATTCTTCAAAGGCCTCATAACTGCCGGCCTTTGCCTCCGTCACCAGGACAGATTCTTCCTTGGCCAGACCGGTATCGGGAGAGTTTGCCATTATAAATCCAGGATTCCTTTCGGAGGTGTTCCGCGAATAAAGACTTTCATGGCTCATCCTTCATTGAGATGCCCTCGAAACGAAAAGGATACCAACGGCGTCGCGGAATGGCAAATACCCGCGCCCCCAGTGAGCACTTTCCGGCCCGCGGTTGCGAATTCCGCCAGCCTCAGCCAGAATAGCAGAGCGCTGCCGGCCGCCCTCCATGGCCGGGGGTTGTGTACGGCGCCGCGGAGAATAACCATGCAGCAAGGAGCAGATCCATCATCCGTACGAGTTCAACCCCTGCAACCCTTTGATTTTCCTCGTACCCTGAAGTTTATTCTGTGCCCCCCTGCAGGCCCGAACGACCGGGTCTTTGAACCGCTCATGGACCACTTCGAGGACGGTGAATACCGCCGCGCCATCCGAATTGACAGGCAACTGGTCTTGTACGGCGTGTCGGAGGAACGGATTTCAAACTTGCCTGCGCTGAGCGTCAGGGTGTTGAAGGGGCCGGCCGGGGGGAAAGTCCGCCATCGTATCCGCCAGGTGGTGGCGCGGCAATTTGCAACGGCCCTTGACCTGGCCCCCTTTTATCGAATGGCCAGGAACGACAAGGTCCTCAGCAAGCTTGTCAAACACTTTTGCGGCATGCGCATTCCACAGGCACCCTCCGTGTATGAATGCGTGGTGTGCGCCATCCTCGAACAACAAGTGAACCTGACCTTTGCCTACCAGGTGAAAAAAGCGCTGGTGGAAACCTACGGAGGCACGATTGAGTTCGAGGGTGGGAACTATCACGCCTTTCCGGAGCCGCACACGCTCGCTTCGGCAACACCTGCTGAATTTCGAAAACTCCAGATTTCCGGACCCAAGGCCCGGTACATCATTGGCATTTCACGCGCTGTAGCCGACGGCGGAGTTCATCTGGAAGGCTTGCGGTTTGTGGCATCGGATGAGGCTCGCGCGCTGTTAGTGGAGCACAAGGGAATCGGTCCGTGGACTGCGGAGTACGTCTGCCTGCGGGCTCTGGGAAAACTCGATCACCTGCCTTCGGCCGACGTCGGACTGCAAAAGGCCATCCAGCTTTTCTACCGGCTGCGCAAGGCGCCCCCCTCCGCGCGCGTCGAGCAGATCGGCAGGAAATGGGCGGGGTGGCGGAGTTATGCCACTTTTTATCTCTGGCTGACCTACTGGGAGCAGGCGGAATGGAAACAGCGTTTGATGACGGAAATCTATTCAGGAAACAGGACTCGAATCCAATGAGAAAACAACCTGACAACCTCACCGGCCCCATCCTTCAGGAAGCGCGTCACCTGCTGGTGGAAACCTATACTCCCCGCATCGCCCGCTGCCTGAAGCTGCTTGCGGAAGAAGAAATCTGGTGGCGACCCAACAGCGCGTCCAACAGCGTGGGGAACCTGGTTTTACATCTTCAGGGAAATGTGCGGCAGTGGATCATCAGCGGACTGGGCGAACAGCCGGACCGGCGCGACCGTGACCGGGAGTTTGAGGAAACCGGCTCGATGGCACGCCGAGCCCTTCTGGGCGAATTGCGCAAGACCGTCAAGGAAGCTGACAAGGTCCTGGCGACCCTTGGCCAACCTGACCTCCTGCGCAAGTTTTCCATCCAGGGCTACCACGTCACCGGGTTCCAGGCCCTGTGGCGCGTTGCCGAGCATTTCGCCTTTCACGCCGGCCAGATTATCTTTGTCACCAAGCTCAAATGCGGGAAGGATTTAAGGTTCACGCGGTTACCCGCGCAACAGAAGGCAGTAACGGGGGACTGACTGTTGATGGGAACTTCCGGGCGCTGTCTTCCGCGGCTGCGAAACACAGGAAAAACGGAACCCACGCAACCCAGTCTAAAATTGGCGAATCTTATTGGCCAGAAGCACCAGGGTCCCCGCCGGAATCTGAACTCCGTTGAAGGAACTCCCGTTGCGATCCAGATACATCTGTCCACGGGCCAGCATTGGCGTGGTGGGTGAAAGCGTACTCAGACCGCTGGTGTTCTCAAAAACCGTCTGAGGGTTCGTCACCACCATGAAGGGATTACTGCTGAGAAGGCTTCCGCACGGAGCCATCTGGAACGCGCCCGTCTTGTTGTCTGACCCGGGCGACCCTGCCAACGAAGAAAATGTTCCCTGGACAGCCTGGAAGCGCGGATAGACTGAGTTTGCCGTCACCGTGGTGGTTCCGCCGGACGCTTTGGAAAAAACGCCATGGACCACCACTTCCTGCCCGGGCACAAGCGTATTGGCAGCAAAGGTGAGATTTCCGCTGGAGGCCAGGCTGTTCAGGTCGGGGGACATCAGGAGCGGATTAAACGTGGTGGGCTGAGAAACGTAAACTGTAACCGGCGTGCTGTTGGGAACGCCCGAGGGGTCAGGGGGTTCCGTCTCGCGCACGAGCATGTCGAATTGGGTGACGTTCCCTTCGCCATCCCTTGTCATGTCAAGAACGGGACCCACATAAGCCAGGAGTTTCTTGCTGACGTCCTCCCGGTCTTCCACCTGGAGTCTTTTGGCCACTACGTTGCCGTTCTGGTTAACATATACGTCAGCCTCCACATAGCTGCCGGTCGTCACTTGATCGATCTCCGACACAGGAACTCCACAGGCGCCGTTCATGCACAGGTCCGTGTTGTCGTCCAGATCTATGCTGATCGCCGGCCCGTTTCCTGATGCAGATGCGGTATGAGTCTGCAGGAACAAACTGCTGTTAAATCCCGCGCCTGGACTCGAAGTGTTGATACTGCGGACGAACCCGTACTCGCTGTCCATTTCACCAAAACCGGTGGGGCCTGACGCCACCATCGGATAACCCGAAAAGACCCACTTCAAAGTCCCCGCCAACTGCCCTTGTGAATCCACGTTCAGCGACTGCTGGAGATTCAGGTCGATCTTGACTGCACTGACCTTGCCAGACGTAATCGTGAGACCAGGTTGAAGCTTGATAGTGACGGAATCCGTCGCGAGTCCCGGAGAAAAAGCCTTGACAGGAGGGCTCTGCGTCGGATCATACGTGGAAGCTGTGTTCACAACCACTGTTAAGATCGCCTGATCGTAGGTCCCCGGTGGAATGGATGTCAGGTTAGCAATGGTCATGATGTCGCGCAGAGTGCTCATTTCAATCACAGGCGAGATCGCCGCACTTGCAAGTGTCGTCGGCCAGACGGTCACCAGCGCCGTGGAGGGTTTACCAGCCTTGTGCAGCTTCATTTCCGTCAGGAACGCAGCAAAGGAGAGGACGTCGCAGGATGGGGTGTCGCCGACAAATGAGAACAGCGCCCCGTTTGAATTTGGAGTCTGTTGCAGATTGCTGGTTGATGAACCGCCGCAGGCTATCGTCATGAATGCCGTTACGGATGCCAGAAGCAGGCCCCCAGCCACTCTTTGGCGCCGCATCTGTGATTTGCGGCTCGCCCTCCCGGCATTTGAACAGAAAGTGCCTTTCCGGACGAACCTGAATTTCAAACTCATCAATCTATATCCTATTGACTTTGCAATCGAATGATCTGATGACAAGAACCACCCTCCGGGTTATCCGTGGCAATCCTGCAAACTTGTTTGCCGGACGCCCCCAATATCCCCAAACTCAATGTCCCTGTAGGCAAACCGTAACGAGAGAATACGCCGCAGGCATTCTCATCTCGCACCGGGCCACAGTCAGGCCAGAACCCCTCAACCAACACCCTCTCGCTCTGCCTGGACCGGCACCCGCTTTTCAAGCGGAAAGACAACCATGCGCCTTGGATGAACCCGGCTTTGGGATTAGGACCCCTGCGATGTTTTCGAAGGCGAACCTGCCAGCAGGCACTCATTCACGCTACCCATACGGTAGCACCCTGGGAAGCACCGACTCCTTCAGCAACCCCACACTGATTTACCCGGCCGAACACCGGTGATTAAGCAGCATTCACGATCATAGCACAGTCATTTCCCTGCCGGCATAGAACTCAGCAGGTCAATCCTGGGGCCAACAGACGTCTCCGGGCTCTTCAGGAGCGTCTGAAGGGGGAACCCTGATGTCTGGACGGGCTGCAGGAAGCTGCTCTTTCCGCCCGGGGAGAGCGCTAATATCGTAAAATCCAATCTCATACGGAAACTCCCGGGGCCGCAGCGATCCCGAACTCTTCAGTTGCAACGTCGTGCTTTCCAGGCCGCCGAAAGCTGGGGAAACCGCCAGGCTGAGTTCCTCTTCACCCGTAGATGCATAAACCCCGGCGGCAACTCCGAACGCCGCGCTCATAACGGGCACGAAACGCCCAAAGGAGGCTGGAAGATAGATGTGGTAAGGATAGGCGTGTTCAGCTTTGTATCCCAACTCGCACTCGACAACCTTCCCCCACAGGCTCACGGTACCGAAAGCGACCTCAACTGACATGCTAAGCAGCCTGTCGCGCGCCCTCATCATGTAGACAAACGCCTCGACCGGGTCGTTAAAAGCGTAGATGCCACACGAGCAGTCAGGATCCAAAAGGCCGCGGCACTTAACACCCAGGTCAAAACTGTGTTCGGCCGAAAACCTACTTCGGGGAGCCCATGGCGTATCTAAAATAACGCTGCTAAGACCCGGGCAGGCGGGAGATCCGGAAAAAGGGGCCCGGACTTTCCATGCGCGCCATCCCAGCAGTGGCGCAACAAAGTCCGGGATGCCTTCAAAGCCCGGGTCAGGACGGCCTTCCAGGTGGCATATCGACGGGCCGCTCTTCCGGTTTTTGAACCGGCTGAGTAGGTCTTTCAGGCTCATGCGGCAACTCCCTTGGAACGGGGTCCTTCAAGGGTTCTACGATCACAGTTCTCTTAGGTTCGCCCACGTGGGTCATTCGCACCCTCTGAACCGGCGATGGCCCTGCCAACCGTTGGCTCCCTGGCCATCCGGGCCGCCAGCTTCCTCTATTTTGGACCCACCAGCCGTCATAATAAAAGCAGAGGCACGATTTTTTCCATTCCGCACCAGGGGCTACTGCTCCGAAAGGGGGCTTTTGGGGGAATATGACAGAAAAAATTGCAAAACCAGTGGATAGACCGAAACCCAGCCAGCGGCACAATCGTCTACACTTAAGTAAAACCCGGAGACTTGAATAAATGAGCCATTGGAAATTTTTCGTTAAATGGGTTGTCCCCTGTCTAATCCTGGCCCAGACGCTGGGAGTGGCCCGGCCGTCACAGCAAGGGGCTGCGGGCGGCCAGAAGGTCCGGCCGATTGGCATTGTGACAGAAGTTCAGTCCGGGCAACTGACCCTCCACACCGATGGTGGCCCAAGCCTCACCGTCAGCCTGCCGGAGGGAATTTCAGTTCTGCGAGTCCCGCCCGGCGCAAAGAGCCTGAAACAGGGCACCAAAATCGCCGCAAGCGATATCCACGTGGGCGATCGTGTCCTGATTATCGGGCCAGTATCTGAGGATCAGAAATCTGTCGCAGCGAGGACCGTCGTCGTCATGAGCAAGTCGGCCCTGGAGACAGCCCGAGAGGCCGAGCGTATTGAATGGGAAAAACGAGGTGTAGCTGGCGTTGTCAAGGCCGTTGACCCGGCGGCAAAGGAAATTACCCTGGCGGTACCTAACATTCCTCCCCGACCGGGCAATCTGACGCATTCCGTGGTCGTCACCCTGGCGCCCAGTGCGCCGTTGCTGCGTTATGCGCCCGACTCGGTCAAGTTCAGTGACGCCAAACCCGCCCCCTTTGCACAAATTCATATCGGCGACCAGATGCGCGCCCTCGGAACGAAGAGTTCCGACGGGACTCACTTCACGGCCGAAAAGGTGGTTTCCGGGACCTTCCGGAATATCGGAGCGACCGTGATTTCCGTTGATGCGCCACAGCAAACCATTACCGTTAAAGATTTGGCCACAGGAAAACCCGTGCTGGTCCAAACAAACGCCGATTCCAGGCTACATCAGTTGACACCGGAGGTGGCGAACACGATCGCCAGGTTCAATGCCAGCTCCCCCGAAAATGCGGCCGGTGGCCAGCAGAATGCGGGCAAGTCTGGCGAAGGATCCCGCCGCCGAACTGGTTTCCAGAGTCCTGAAAGGCCGGGAAGCCCCGACGCAAAGGGCGATATGCCAGCAGAACACCCGGGAAACCTGGAACAAATGTTGCAACAAATGCCGGCCCTCTCGCTCAGTGAACTGAAACCGGGCGAGCCGCTCATCATTGTAAGCACAGAGGGAGTCAAACCCGATCAGGTTACAGCAATTGACGTCCTGAGTGGCGTGGAACCCATCCTCAGGGCACAGCCCAAAGGCAGCAAAGAAGTTGGGCTCGGCCCGTGGAATATGAGTGTGGGTGGTGGCGGTGGTGAGAGTGAAGGTAGTGGAGGCCCCTGATTCGGGTTGGCAAAGCTGGCGCTGACCAGATTTACAGAACTGTTCCATCGGGAAGGAGCGTTTGGGAGGATTTTGAGATGATCGAATTGATTGGGAAATTTAAACGAACCCTTTGGGTATTGCTGGCGTCGATCTGCTTTTCCGCTGCGGTTTTCGCGCAAGCAGGGAACGGCACTGTGCAAGGCCAGGTTACAGACCCGTCCGGAGCCGCGATTCCTGCGGCGACCGTCACCCTGACTGGCCCGAACCATACAACACAGGTGGCGCAAACCGACGAACAGGGGCGCTATACCTTCCACAATCTTGCGCCCGGTACGTACACGGTGGATATCAGCATTCAGGGCTTTTCCACTTTCACGAAATCCGGATTTCAGGTTGCCCCGAACCACCCTCAGGTTGTGAACGCCCAACTCACTGTGACCATGGAAAAGCAGCAGGTTACCGTGGAAAGCGAGAGTGAACAGCTCAACGTCAACCCCGAAAACAACGTTGGCGCAATTGTATTGAAAGGCGAGGCGCTGAAATCCCTTTCAGACGATCCCGACGAATTGCAGGCTGAACTCCAGCAACTGGCAGGCCCGGCAGCCGGGCCGAACGGCGGCGAGATCTATATAGACGGCTTTTCGGGAGGCGACCTTCCACCCAAGGAAGCCATCCTGGAAGTTCGCGTCAACCAGAATCCATTCTCAGCACAGTACGAACGGCTGGGCTACGGCCGCATTGACATCACTACCAAGCCGGGCTACCAGAAATTTCACGGTGATTTCTTTATGTTCGGCAACGATTCCGCGTTCAACTCACGAAATCCCTTTGTGACCAGCACGCCGGGGTATCACTCTCAGATGTTTGCAGGAAGCTTCGGGGGCCCGATCAGCAAGAAAGCCTCGTTCTTTTTCCACATGTTCCGGCGCAGCACCGACGATACGTCCATCGTCAACGCCGTCATACTCAACCCCGCTTACACTATCGGAGGCTCGCAGCTTCCGGGTGTCAACTTTAGCGAGGCCGTTTCAAGCCCCTCATCCCGGTTGAACATCAGTCCGCGTGGCGACTTCCAGTTGTCCAATAACAATGTCATGTCCGTTCGCTATCAGCGCTGGTCCAGCAGCGATACGAATAACGGCATCGGCCTGTTTTCGCTTCCTTCACAGGCATACGACGCCAGCCGGGTATCGCACATGGTTCAGGTGAGTGACACGCAGGTGATCAGCGCGCAGACGGTTACCCAGTTGCGCTTTCAGTACCGACACAGCAACTCAGACCAGGCCCCCTTCAGCACTGACCCGACCATTCGCGTCCTCGACAGCTTTACGGGCGGCGGCAGCAGCGGAGGATCCTCACTGAATACTCAGGAGAGGTACGAGCTGCAGAGCTTAACGTCCATGAACCTGGGCAAGCACGCTCTTACTTATGGCGGGCGCGTTCGAGACACCAAGCAAATAGTCAATACCCTCAGCGGCTATAACGGGACATTCACGTTCCCCGATATGACGGCGTACGCCATTACCGAGGTTGGCCTTTCTCAGAACCTGACGCCGGCTCAAATTCTTGCCGCGGGAGGCGGCGCCAGCCAGTTTTTCATCACGGCAGGGAACCCAGCGGCCAAAGCGGGCCGGTTCGACTATGCCCTCTACACCGAAGACACGTGGCGGATGCGCCAGAACGTCTCGCTGACAATGGGCCTGCGCCTCGAGGGCCAGAACCACATCAGTGACCACTTTGACGTCGCCCCCCGCGTGGGACTCGCCTGGGGAATCGGCGGCGGCGGGAAGGCGCCCAAGACCGTCCTCCGCGCGGGAGCTGGCATCTTTTACGACCGCTTTGACGATGACAACATTTTGCAGGCGTTTCGGCTGAACGGCATTACACAGCAGCAATTTGTGGTGAATACGCCCGATTTCTTCCCCGGAAACGTTCCTCCGGTTAACACCCTCGCGGGGACCTCAACCTTTCCCACCGTTTACCAAATCGCCCCGGGCTTTCAATCGCCCTACGTCATTCAAGGGGCCGCCGGACTGGAAAGGCAAGTCACTCAGAACATCAAGGCTTCCGTTACCTATATCACCTCGCACGGAATCCACCAGCTTCTCACCCGCAACGTCAACGCGCCGCTTCCCGGAACCTATGATCCGGCCAATCCGTCGAGCGGCATCCGCCCATTCGGCGACATTGGCAACATCTACCAGTATGAGCCGGCCGGCCTGTTCAACGAAAACCAGCTGATCGCTAATTTCAATATTCGTATGGGTGCGGCGCTATCTCTGTTCGGCTATTACACGCTGAGCTATGCCAATGCCAATGCTGTTCAGGGTGAATCAGGAGGCAGTTCCTTCCCCATGAACCAGTATGATCTCGCTCAGAGCTACGGACCGGCTCCATGGGTGACCCGAAGCAGGTTCTTTGTGGGCGGTTCACTCGGGCTGCCCAGGGGTTTCAGCTTAAGCCCCTTCGTGGTGGTCAGCTCCGGCCGGCCTTATAACGTCACTGTTGGGCAGGACCTGAACGGAGACTCGATTTTCAATGACCGTCCCGCTTTTGCTTCAGCCCCATGCTCTGTGTGCGTCGCCTCCGACTTCATTGGCAACCCAGCGGCCGGCGCAGTGCTCGTGCCACCCAACTACCTCACAGGCCCGGGACAGTTTTCAATGAATGCGCGCCTTTCCAAGACGTTCGGTTTCGGCAAAGAGGTGGAAGGCGGTGGTGGCGGCGGATTCCATGGTCACGGCCATGGCCACGGTGGACTTGGTGGCCGCGGGCTCGGTAGTGGCGGAGGCGGTCCCCGCTGGGGCGGTTCCACCAACCGCCGTTACACGCTTGAGGTTGGTGTGATGGCGCACAATGTCTTTAACAAAGTCAACTATGGGACGCCTGTGGGCAACATTAGCTCCCAGAGCTTCGGCCAGTCCCTTTCACTTGCGGGAGGGTTCTTTAATAACCAGTCCGCAAATCGCATGATCAACCTGTTCCTACGGTTCAACTTCTAGCTCTATCAGAAGGCCCCGGACCGCCTATCTATTCTTTTTGGCAACTCGGTTCAATCGCCGGCCGGATGCTGAGAAACCAAACCTCGGCTTCCGGTCGCGCCCAATTAAGAGCGGGCGTAGCCCCCGATTTACTATCGATTTCCGCACACGCCGATGTCATCAATCCTAACCGGGCCGCAACATCATCCCGCGACAAGCTTCCGCCGATGAACCCCTCCGGAGGGTTGTCACAACAGCGAGCCGAGGTATATAATTTCTATTTGTGAGCGCCCGAAATGAAGATTCTCGTCTACGCCCTTCTGGGGCTCATCATAGGCGGCCCTACAGCCTATTCCTCATCCGGATCTCGGAAGAATCCTGAACCGCCCGATGGCCAAACTTCGCCACTTACTCGTGCAACACAAGAGTTCAAGGTTCTGACAGGCAATTGGGGCATACGGCCAAACAGTCCACCGTCGGCGCAGAGGCACTTTGGCCCCAAGATGCGTTGGCACGGGCGTGTTTACGAGTATTTTAGAAACGACTCGCTCGACGCTATTCCTCACGAAGTCAATCAGAACGGTGGAACAAAGTCCCCGCTCCACCGCAACCAGTTTGGATTCAACATTTCCGGGCCGGTGATTATCCCCCACCTGGTCAAAAATCCCCAAAACACCTTTTTTACTTTGTCCTATGAAGGCGTGCGCGAAACCGTCTCGCGCGCCTCGTTGCACACCATCCCCACAGCGGCCCAGCGCAACGGCGACTTTTCAAAAACGGTGGACCCGGCCGGCAACCCGCTCATTCTCTATGACCTGGCGACAACAGCCCCGAATCCGGCTTATGACCCTTCTCTTCCGGTGACGACCAGCAACCTTCAGTACCTGCGCTCACCGTTCCCGGGCAACATCATCCCGGCCGGCCGGCTGGCTCCGGAAGTCCAGCAGGCGATGTCATACTATCCCTTGCCCAACGCGCACGTTGGACCCTTCTTCCAAAATAACTACTTTGTCAACGCGCCGCAGTATGACACGGCGGACGGTATTATCGCGCGTGTCGATCAGTCCTTCGGCACCCGGCACCGGCTGAGTTTTCAAACGGCCATCTCCAACGGATTCGTCAGTGCTCCAAAATACTTTCCCAACTATGCAAGCCCCACCGCTCCGGACCAGCACTATTCGCGATGGCGTGCCGAAATCGGCTACGTCTTTACGGCCACTTCAAAGACGGTCAACAATCTCCATTTAACCGCCGAATCAGATGTTACGCTGGGCGGGAGTACCGCAAATAGCCCCTTCCCCGTCTATCAATTGGCTGATACCTATCTCTCGATGGGCACAGATTTTCCCAATTCACACAATGCCCACAATTCGGTGGGGGTGCAAGATTCGATCTCCACGCAGCAAGGAAAGCATTCACTCCAGTTGACCTTTACAGCCGACCAGTATCAGGTGAACTCCTACACGCCACAATACCCTGCTGGATACTTCCAGTTCTCCACGGGGTTGACAAGTCTGCCCGGTATTGTCAACACCGGTGATTCCTTTGCCAGCTTTCTCCTTGGACTTCCCCAGTACGCGGAACACACGATCATCACATCGCCTTCCTATTTTCGCAATTCCTATCAGTCCATCTCCGGCGGCGACAGGTATCAGTTCTCAAAGACCCTTGCGATGAGCCTTGATCTCAACTTCAAGCGGCACACGCCACGGGTCGAAAAATACAACCGGCAGAGCACGGTCGATCCTCTGGTGCTTGATCCCGCGACCCTTCTGTATGGAGCGCTTGTTTTCGCCGGCCGCGGCCCCATCCCGCGAGGTCTGCGGCCAGCCAGCGTCGATCTCGACTATACGCTGGGTCTGGCATGGGACCCAGGCGGGGATTCCAAAACCGGCGTTCGTGCTTCCTTCCACCACTGGCACGGACACATGCCGATCTATAACGGGCAGTGGGGCACCCAGGGATTCAATGCCCGGCAAACCTTTACCTCCACCAACAATCAATTGACCCCAGCCGTCAACCTGACGGACGGCATTCCGCCTCTGGCCGCGCCCCTGCCGGACATCAGTCCGTCGGCTGCCGATAATACGACCGCCGACTATGTCGATATGACAGGAAGAGTGCCCGTTTACCGGTCTGCATCACTATCGGTCGAGCGCCAGATGCCCTTTTCAATGGTCGTAACAGTGGGAACAGACTACAGCGCCGGAAGAGACATCCTGGTCGGCGCCGGCACCACCACCCCCAACGCAATCAATCCGCGTTATCTGAGTTATCGCGACAGGCTTTATGACGAAGCGTTTCGTCTCACGTTGCAACCCTATCCCCAATTCAAAGGCTTCGAACTTTACGGCCTTTATCCTGCCGGCCGCTACCAGCGAAAAGCCGGGTACGTCCAGGTCCAGAAGCGCGAGTCCTACGGCCTGTCTTTGTCCGCCACTTATGAATACTCCAGCCAGTACGACAATTACTCGGGGCCTTACGGCAATCAGGACTTGATCAACCTGAGTAATGACTGGTCGGCAACTGCCTACAACACGCCGCAATACCTTCAATTCAGCTACATCTACGATCTGCCCTTCGGTCCTGGAAAACCTCTGCTCGATTTCGCCGGCTGGGGACGCCCGATCGTCAGTGGCTGGTCCATCAGCGGCATGGCGTACTGGAACGACGGGAGGCCCCTGGCGATGCAGCCCCAGTTCAACAACACCGGAAACCTGATTTCCAACCTCTATGTTGACGTCGTACCCGGCGTGGATCCGCAAGTTCAGAACCCCGGACCGTCAGGATGGTTTAATCCTGCAGCCTTTGCTCAGCCGGCAGATTTCACTCTGGGAAACGGTCCGAGGACAATGTCGAATCTGCTGGGTCCGGGCCGGAACAGCCTGGACGTCAGCGTGGACAAGCGGATGCCGGTCGGGGGCACTTCTCTGGACTTTAATGTTACCGCCTTCAACTTCACCAACCATGCAAACTGGAATTATCCCGATACGGTTATCGGTCCGGCAAGCGCACCGAACATTGATGCCGGGAGGATTATTGGCTCCCAGGGTGGACGTGTTATCCAGCTTGGTCTGATTTTGAGTTTCTGATGCGAATCACCGTCTACACACTCATCTTGCTTCTCCTTAGCGCCTTTGGTGCCGCACTTGCGCAAGCGCAGAATTCAGACACATTTTCCATTCCCGCGTGGATTGATCATGGCGAATGCACAAAGAGTCCCACCTTCGACCCGACACTCAATGGCAAGCCGGTGAAAGTCAGTGAAAAGCTGGCCCCAAACAGTGACCAGATCATCCTGGTCGTGTTTGACCTTACCGGTGATATTTCACGTATTGATAACGCTGAGCAAGCCGTGATCAGCAACATTGCCAAGCTTCCCCCGAATGTATGGGTTGGCGTATTGAGGGCCCAGGACGGGTTGCATGTTCTGGTTGATCCCACTCCAGACCGGCAGAAGGTGGAGAATATCATCACCTCCCTTTCCAGCAGTGGCACTCCAGGACTGCTCGAAACGGTCCGCCCATCGCTCACACTGGCTGACGCCATGATTCGCAAGTCACCCGTGCGCGTCTCGGTGCTATATATTACGGACGGAAGCATCTATAGCTACCGGGAAGACTACACCGACCCTGTCATTAATCCCAGCGACACGCACGACCTCAGCCGGCGTTTTCGAGACGTTCTGATTAATGAGAAGATCTCCAAGCTGGACCGGCATATCAGATCGTTGGAAGCGCCGTTGTTCGTGGTCCACCTCCATTACCGCCACAGCGGTCTCGATATCGCCTATCAAAATGGGTTGGATACCCTGGCAAAAAATACGGGCGGGATGACTGTGATTTGCCGCTCCATCCCTGAGATACCACAGGCCATCTCCGAGACCTTCGCCAGGATCACCAGTGTTTGGAACCTCATTCTGTCCGTTCCGCCCAGAGACCACCGCGACCTGCAAGTCGGCCTGAAAGCTTCGTGTGGAAGCGGAGGTCTGCAGCTTTCCTGGCGCCCCCATTTTCGACCGAAAGTGGAGTAAGATACTACGCATGCGACGCCTGAACATTACGGTGGTGTCGGGCTTGGGAATCGCTCTTGTGGCCACGGGTGTGGTCATTCTCAAGCAGTCCCAAAAGCTTGCAGAAGTGCGCCGGCAGCGTGACGCGGCCTTGCTGTCGTTGCGGGAAACCCAGGAAGCCCTCCGGCAAAGCCAGCTTCGGCTTGCCTCAGCGCTTCGCCAGCCCCCGAAACCCGCAACCGACCTTAAAGCCGAACTTAAGAAGCGTGATGCGACGATCCAGCAACTTACGGAAAAGTTGAAAGCAGCGCAGGACAGCGTTACCCAACTCCAGCAGGACCTTTCCGCTTCCAAAGAAGAAAACCAGAAAGTGGCAGAAACTTCCCACCAGAGCTTTCAGCAAATGCAAACCAGGCTCCAGGACCGCCTCGACCAGGTGCAGAAAGAACTCAATTCCGCGCAGACCGACCTTCAAAGCTCCCGCCAGCGCATCGCCTCGCTACAAAAGACCAATGACCAGCTGCAGGCTGAAAACAACAAAGGATCCACACGCGCGGCGGAACAAAAGCACATCCTGGATCGCCTTCAGGAGCTGGATCGGCGCCGGGAGTCGTATCTGACATCCATTGGCAATCGGTACCGTAACCTCACCAGCCAATTCCGAACTATGAGCGGCATGATGGACTCAAACCGCGGGCAGAATTCCGGCGCGTTCAGCGGCCAGGCGTTGGACCAGATCCAGAATGCCATCTCCCTTACTGATAATGATCTCCAGCACCTGAGTGAACTCAACGCCAAGGCCTTCCAACTGGAAAAACGGCTTGCGCAGATGTAAGTAACCCCCGTCCCCTCGTCATCGTCCAGCCACAGTTGTATGCCCACACTGCATGTCTGGATTTGTGTTTCCCAGAGCAAATCGCGGCCCGCAGCATATGCAGCGGGGCTGGTTCTTCAGGCATGAGGCGACTACCGCTGACCCTTCATGAACGCGGTATTTATCGCGCCCTATTCTTTTTAGTCCATCCATCCGCTCCTGCCTGTCTTGACGGCGTCAGGAGCCGGCAATTAAGATGGTAGATTGGCCTTAACTCGCGCAACGCATCCGAGGGGCAGTGTCAGCATGTTGAAGGAAATCAAAGTCCGGGGAGCGCGCCAGCACAACCTTCGCAACATCGATGTTTCCATCCCCCGCAACAGGTTTACGGTGGTGACCGGGCTGAGCGGATCTGGAAAGTCAAGCCTGGCATTCGACATCATTTATGCCGAAGGCCAGCGCCGCTATGCACAAACCCTTTCCGCCTATGCCCGCCAGTTCCTGGACCAGTTGCAGCGCCCCGACGTTGATGCTGTCGAAGGACTAAGCCCCGCCATCTCCATTGAGCAGAAAACCACAAGCCGCAGCCCGCGTTCGACGGTTGGCACGATCACAGAAATTTACGATTATCTCCGCCTGCTTTACTCCACCATCGGCATTCCCCACTGCCATCAGTGCGGGCGGCGCATTTCCCGGCAGACCACCGAACAGATCGTGTCATCAATCATGTCGCTCCAGGATGGAGAATCAGGAGAGGACGGGAACCCGCGCATCATGATTCTGGCCCCCATCGTGCGCGGCCGGAAAGGCGAGTTCCACAAACTCTTCGAGCAACTGGGCCGGGAGGGATTCGTCCGGGTGCGCGTGGATGGCCAGTTGGTCCAGCTGGATGAGGAAATTCGCCTGGACCGGCGGCGGAACCACACGATTGAGGTGCTGGTCGACAGGCTACTGGTTAAGCCCGGCATTGAAAGCCGGCTTCTGGCATCCATCGAAACGGCCATGAAACTGGCCAAGGGAATCGTTCAGGTCGCGGTGGTGAACGGCGAGGAGCATCTCTATTCGCAGGAATGGGCGTGTGTGCACTGCGGCAGCAGCATTCCTGCCCTCGAACCCCGATCTTTTTCCTTCAACAGTCCTTATGGAGCCTGCGGAGCCTGCCGGGGACTGGGCAGCCGCTTTACCTTCGATCCTGCAAAGGTTGTGGTGGACTGGACCCGGCCGCTCTTTTCCGGCGGGTTGGGCCCGGGTTCGGGGTCGCGAATTCTTCAACGGAGCCTGGCCCGCCTGGCCGAACAGGATGGGTTTGACCTCCGGACGCCCTTTGAAAAATTCCCGGCCAAAATCCAGAATCTTATACTTTATGGCAAACGCCAGCGCGGCACGCGGCGCGGCAAGGGCTTTGCAGGCATCATTCCCCTTCTCGAACGCTGGTACAAAGAGACGGATTCCGAGAGTTACCACGAATGGTTCGCGCGTTACACTTCCGCAATGCCCTGCCCGCAGTGCAACGGCAGACGGCTGAAGCCGGAAAGCCTGGCCGTTCACATCGCAGGACTTTCCATTGCAGATTTCACTGCGCTGCCCGTCGGCGAAGCTCAAAAAAACGTAGCGCGCATCAAGCTCGACGCACGGGAAGAATTGCTGGCGCGGCGCATCCTGAACGAGATTGCCGCCCGCCTTGAATTTCTGGCCACCGTGGGCCTGGGTTACCTGAGCCTGGACCGTTCCGCCTCGACGCTGTCCAACGGAGAAAGCCAGCGCGTTCGTCTGGCCACCCAGATCGGGTCCAAGCTGCGCGACGTCCTGTACGTGCTGGACGAGCCGAGCATCGGGCTGCACCCGCGCGATAACCAGCGGCTGCTGGGAACCATCGAGCGGCTGCGGGACATGGGCAACACGGTCCTTGTGGTTGAGCACGACGAGGAGAGCATTCGCCGCTCCGATTACGTGATTGACCTCGGCCCCGGCGCCGGCAAGCATGGCGGCGCGCTTGTTGCCTGCGGCCCGCCGGAAGCTGTGGCCGCCTGCGAGAGTTCCCTGACCGGCCAATACCTTTCCGGCCGCCGGCATATCCCTGTCCCGGAAGCAAGGCGCCCGCCGAATGGAAAGTCACTCTCGGTGCTGGGAGCCCGCGCCAACAATCTGAAAAACATCGACGTCAAGTTTCCCCTGGGCCTTCTGGTGGTGGTGACGGGAGTTTCAGGGTCCGGCAAGTCAACCCTGGTCAACGACATCCTTTACCGGGCGCTGGCCAAAAAGCTCTATCGGGCCATCGACGAGCCCGGGCAGCATCGCAAGGTGACGGGGATTGAGCAGATTGACAAGGTGATCGTGATTGACCAATCTCCGATTGGACGCACTCCCCGCTCAAACCCCGCAACCTACACAGGCGTTTTCACTCCGATGCGGGAGCTTTTTGCCCTGCTGCCGGAGTCCCGCGAGCGCGGATATCGCGCCGGCCGCTTCAGCTTCAACGTCAAGGGCGGGCGCTGCGAGGCCTGCCAGGGTGACGGCCTGCGGCGCATTGTGATGAACTTCCTTCCCGACGTCTATGTGACCTGCGAAGTCTGCAATGGGCGCCGATACAACGCGGAAACACTGGCCGTCAAGTACAAAGGCTGCTCGATTGCGGACCTGCTGGACACTACGGTCAGCGACGCTCTGCCCGTGCTCGAAAATATTCCGCAGATCCGGCAGAAGCTGCAGACGCTGGAGGATGTCGGGCTGGGCTATATTCATCTGGGCCAGTCGGCCACCACGCTTTCAGGCGGCGAAGCTCAGCGCATCAAGCTGGCCCGTGAACTCAGCCGGCGCCAGACCGGCCGGACCCTTTATCTTCTGGACGAGCCCACCACAGGGTTGCATTTTGACGACGTCAAGCAACTGCTTGAAGTCCTGAATCGCTTGACAGATTTGGGCAACACCGTCATCATCATCGAGCACCACCTCGACGTCATCAAACAGGCTGACTGGATTATTGACCTCGGCCCCGAAGGGGGTGAGGCAGGCGGTCGCATCGTCGCCCAGGGAACACCGGAAGAGGTTGCGTGCGTGGAGAAATCATTCACGGGCCAGGCATTGGCTGCGGTCCTGAATCAGCAACCTGGGGACTCTTCCAGTTCGGGTGCACCGGCGCTGGAAATCTAGAGTGGTTCCTGGTGGGATCATCGCTTGAGGGAACCATGTGCATTCCTGATGCACATGCGGCCCAGCGCAGGGAAATCCTATGACCTTTCAATCCGACACAGAACACAACAACGTGATGAGCGACCTGGCAGGGCAGCCTCCGATCGAACTAAACATCAAGCCGCTGCCGGAAAAGTGGCGGATTCGCGACCTGTTGATTTTCATTTTGTATGGGTTGTTCTCCCTGGTGGCCGCGAACATCCTGGTGTTTGTTGGATACGCTTTCCTGGCACCTCTGCTCCACTGGACGGTTCCCATCCAGAAGTTGCAAACCAACGTCACCTTCATCCTGACGCTCCAACTGTTCTGGTACCTGCTTCTACTTGCTTACATCTACATTTTTATCAGGTCCTACTATAAGGCTTCGTTTTTGAGCACGCTGAAGTGGGAGAAGCTGTCGGCCCACGCCACAGTGCGTTACCTGCTGGGTGGCGCCGCTCTCTCGCTGGTGGTGATGATCATTCCTCCTCTGCTGCCGGAGAAAAAGGGATTCCCTCTCGAAAAAATGTTTAATTCCCCGGCGTCGGCTTATGCCATTGCGGCGTTCGCCGTTCTCGTGGCTCCCTTCATGGAGGAACTCCTGTTTCGCGGATTGTTGTTTGCCTTCTTTGAGAAGCACGGCGGGCTCACTTTTGCGATAATCTCCACGGCCGTCCTGTTTGCCGGATTGCACATTCCGGAGTACTGGGGCGCCTGGAACAACGTGGTCATGATTCTGATTGTCGGCCTGACCTTCTCCATTGTACGGGGCCTGACGGGGTCGCTGACTCCCAGTTTTGTGCTTCACCTGGCCTATAACGGCACCTTGATGTTCCTGCTCTTCCTTCAAACACAGCACTTTCATAAAATGCCGGTGGGTTTACTGATTTTTCGGTGAACCTTGAAAGGTTAAAGCTGAAGGGGCCGCACAGCGCCGTTCTTCCGCCGGCAGACAGGCACACCTGAAGCGCCGCCACGGCGTCAGCCCTTGCGGTGTTGTTTCACGTCGATTCTGAGGCGTTTGATCTTCTGGTTCAGTGTGGACAGAGGAATTTTGAAGCGGTCAGCGGCGTCGGTCTGGCTCCAGTTGGTTCGAGCGAGCATGTCCAGGATGACTCTTCTTTCGAAGTCTTCAACAACTTCCACCAGCGAAAGTCCCTCAACCTGCTCTACGGGGAAAGCCGGAACTCCCTCCCGGCGGTCTTCATGCACCTGTTCGGGCAACGTTTCCGGCCCGATCAGCTGTCCGGCGGCAAGCACCACAGCACGCTCGACGGCGTTTTCCAACTCGCGCACGTTGCCCGGCCAATCATGATCCATCAGGAGCTTCATGGCTTCCGGAGAAAATTTCAGGCCCTCGCGCCCGTTTTCGCTGCAATACTTTGCCAGAAAATGGTCCGCCAGCAGAGGAATATCCTCTTTTCGGTCGCGGAGCGGAGGCAGGTTCACGGTGATCACATTAAGCCGGTAGTAAAGGTCCTCACGGAACTTGTTGGCCTGAACCATCAGCTTCAGGTCGGAGTTGGTGGCGGCCAGGATCCGGACATCCACTTTGATGTTTTCGGTTCCGCCCAGCCGCATGAATTCACGTTCCTGGATCACCCGCAGCAGCTTGGCCTGCGTTTCCACGCCAATCGTCCCGATTTCGTCAAAGAAGATGGTGCCCTGATCGGCAACCTCAAACAGCCCTCTCTTGGTAGCGATCGCCGAAGTAAAAGCCCCTTTCACATGCCCAAACAACGTGCTCTCCAGCAGGTCCACGGGCATGGAACCCGTATTGACCGGAACAAACGGCTTGTCCGCGCGGGGGCTGGTGGCGTGGATCGTCTTGGCCACAAGTTCCTTGCCGGTCCCGCTTTCGCCGGTGATCAGCAAGGTCGCCCGGCTGGCCGCCACCTGTGTAATCAGGTCGTAGACCTTCTGCATGCGCTCGCTCTTGCCAATGATGTTGGGCAGTCCGAAGCGCTTGAGCGCCCGCCGCAGCAGGACGTTCTCCACCCGCAGGCGCGAGCGGTCCAGCAGGTTGCCGATTTCAAGCAGCAGCTTGTCATTGTCCCAGGGCTTGGTGATGTAACTTTCGGCGCCCTCGCGGGAAGCCTGGAAGGCAATCTGGCTGGAATCATAAGCGGTGATCATGATCACCGGAAGTTCCGGCGAGTCCCGCTTGATCGTCCGCAACACGTCGATCCCATTGGAATCGGGAAGGCTGATATCGAGCAGGACAAGGTCAAAGGGCTCTTTGCCCAGCTTCTCCAGTCCGGCCGCAGCGGTGGAGGCCACCGCCGTCTGGTAGCCCTCCGTCCGCATCAGCTCATCGAGGCTCGCCAAAACGTCCGCTTCGTCATCAATGATAAGGATGGAACCCGCTTTAGAGGACATGGACGGGTTTCCTGGAGGCGGGGAATTCAAGTCGGAACGATGCTCCGCGGCCGACTGAACTGTCGACATAGATCTTCCCGGAGTGTTCACGGATAATACCGTAACTCACCGCCAAACCAAGTCCCGTACCGCGGTTGGTCGCTTTCGTGGTAAAGAAGGGGTCAAAGATCTTGCGGAGATTTTCCGGGGAAATGCCCACGCCGCTGTCAGCAATTTCAACGCAAACCGTGGAATCGACAGCCCGGGTGGTCACGGTCAGGTCTCCGCCATAAGGCATCGCATCGCGGGCGTTCATAATCAGGTTCATGAAAACCTGCTGCAGCTTACCGGCATTCCCATGGATAGCCGGAAGGTCCGAATCGAGGCCCGCCTGGATTTTGATCTTGGCAGACCGCAACACCGGAGCCACCAGCGAGAGCGTCTCCTGGATCACCTCGTTCACTTCAAGCTCGACTCGTTCGCTTCCGCTGACGCGCGAAAATTTCAACAGGTTGTTGATGATCTCAGACGCCCGGAACCCCTGCTTGACAACCTTCTCCAGCACGGGCGAGTGGGGATCATCCGAAGGCAGTTGCCGCATCAGCATTTGAAGCTGGGAAGTGATCACTGCCAGCGGCGTGTTGACCTCGTGCGCCACTCCGGCAGCCAGCACTCCGATGGATGATAATTTTTCAGCCTGGACCAGCTGGTCTTCCAGCTCCACCCGGTCAGTGAGGTCGTTCATAATCAGCAGGCGGCCGATCACCTGGTCGTCCTTGCCCAGCAGAGGCACGGTGGAGAGGTTCACAATCAACGAACGCCCCACGGCATTATTCAGCCGGAACTTATAAAGGTTCAATGACCGGTAGGGTTCGGAATGGCGGGGCAACTCTGAAATCAGTTCCGGCGGGAAGACCTCTCCCAGCCGCTTTCCTTCAGCTTCAGCGCTTGAAATTCCGTACAACTTCTCCATGGAAGAATTCCACGACTCGATATCCTGCTCGGGGTTCCACGCCACGATTCCGGCATCGATGGATTCAATGATATTTTCGCTGAAGTCCTTGAGAGCCTGGTGTTCCAGGGCCTTGCGCTCGAGCGATTCGTAAAGCCGCGCGCTCTCGATGGCCATGGCAATGTAGCCGGAAACCGTCTGCAGCAGGTCAACGTCTTCGCTGGAGAGGAAATCGTCGTCATGGGTCTTCCCCAGCGCCAGGTAGCCAAGAGTGCTTCCCTTCACCCTCAACGGCAGGTAGTAGTGCATGCCCAGCCTTTCAATCGTCAGCCGGACCGGGGGTGGATAATCAACCGGATGCTTTACGCTTTCGAAAAACAGGTAGCCCTTCCCCGCCGCGATCTGGCGGGAATCAAGGAAACTCAGATCGAGATCACCGGCATAGGTGAGACCGCGGGACTTGGCCAGGCGCAAATCTCCCGACTCAGCCGCCAGGAACACCGCCACCCGGTCCACTTCCAGCGTCTCGGCCAGACGCACAACCGTCTGGTCCAGCAGCGAATCCACATGGACTTCCGAACCGAGGTCACGGGCAAATTCAAGCAGTGTTCTCCGGTAATCATAATGCTCGCCGTTGAAGAAGCGGTCCAGGCGCGCCTGAATGCGGGTGACCATGGGCTGGAACAACAGGGCCGTCACCACAATGGCCAGCAGCCACCCACCCTGGGTGGTGATCAGCTCGCTGTTGCGGAAGAAGTCGGCAAACAGGAAAACCAAGCCAAAGTAAAACCCGATAATCGCCGCGGTCGCCAGCGCATAAGCGATCCCGCGGCGGAAGATCATGTCCACGTCCATCAGGCGAAAACGAACAATCGCGTAGCCAAAAGTCAGGGGCAGCAGCACCAGCGTTAGGACGGAGAGCTTCATCCACTCCGCCGGAATAAATCCCATCCCCAGGAAGTAAGGGATCGCATAAAGAGCAGCGAAGGGAACCACCGCCAGCGCCGCTCCCCGGGTGACCCATTTCAGCTGCTGTTTGGCCAGCGGAGTGTCTGCCCGCCGATAGGAGCGGAAGAGGAAGACCACTCCAGCCGTGGAGTAGATCCCCAGAAGGCCCATCTCCAGGCTGTCGAGAAGCCAGCGGAGGGAAAGAGCGGGCAACGGCAAGGTTACGAGCCCCGCCATCACGGTCGCGTGAAAGGCCAGCAGGACCGCAGCCGGCGCATACAGGGCCGGTAACAGCCAGGGCCGCCGTTCGACAAATCCGGGTTTTTCCGGGAAGGTGATACAAAAATGCAGAAACAGCGCGGGCTGCAGCAACAGCGCCGTCACATTTAGCCAGTAGACCGAGGAATCGAAAAGGTTCAGCTTGCCCGTGTAGGAAAAACTATAAAGAACAAAGGACACCAGGCAAAACAGATAAAAATGCAGCGACTTTGCCGCCGACCAGCGGCGAAGAAAGACAAACGCTCCAATGATCAGGTAGAGGAAACCCACAACTTCCAGATAACCGCGCAGGCCGCCGGAACCTTTTGCCGGAGCGAGAACCACGCTGGTTTCAATTGACTCACCTTGCCGAACCAGATCGTAAATAACCCGCGACCACACCCCGCTCTCAAAAATATCGCGGCTGGCTTCAGCAGTCGTCTTAACAGGATGGCCATCAATCGACTTCAGGATGTCTCCAGCAACGATCCCCGCCTGCATTCCGGGCGAGTTTTCCGCCACGCTCCATGCCCGCAGCCCCTGCGGGGTTGTCACCCATGAAACACCGTCGGCCGGCAGCTGGTAAATCCTTCTCTGTTGGAAGTTCAAGCAGGCAAAAATAACGAGCGTCACGCTCACGATTGCGAGCAGGAGGGTTAAAAAGCGATATGGGGCCCTTACGCTCATTGAATCCGTTTTATCCCGGAACAAAGCAAGTACTTACGGAAATTTCCCAGCAAATTGAGTTCCTTATCATAATCCTGGTCTTTTCCTTTGCTTTTCGGCAAATCTTGCGCTTTCTAGCGATTATTTTCGCCTTATATAGAGACCCGTAACTATGAAATCTGGAATATTCTGTATGAAAACTGGTATATTCCCCTCTTCCCAATCACTCAAAGGGCTTTTCTACTAAAGTCTCCTAATCGGCAAGATAGAGGTCTCAACTCGATCATAGGAAAGCGCCAAGCTCCCGGACAGAACCTCAAAACTGCACTGCAAACCCACCCCGGATGGTACGATACGCCGGAGTGAGCAAGACGGCTCTTCCGTCAGCCTGCCGGATAGACACGCCCCCCTGGCCGAGCAAGTTCCTGAAATCGGCAATGGCAACAATTCGCAAGGGTAGCATGTCAATCCTGGGAAGGGGTTGGCGCACCTGCATTCCCAGGAAGGGCTGGAATTCCATTCTGCTTTGCCCAAAGGAATCAACAAGGGTGATGCGCCCGGCAGGAAGCCAGCTATAAGTACTGATAATCTGGGTATTCAGACCCGGAACATAGGTTGAAAACCTGCCCGAGACGGACTGAGTAAATTCTGAGCGCAGGAAGTTGGGCAGGTTGGCCGCGTCTACAGAAGCCCCGCCGCTGAAACCGGCTGACGGGTCCATCGCCAGAGCACTGCCAAAAGAATACATGACACTCACTTGCTCTCGCTGCCCCAGTTGCTGCTGGTAGGCGACTTCGGCGCCTGAGGAACCATATCGTCCCGCGTTCAGGACAGCCCGGTTTCCGGAAGGTGTGATCATGATGCTGCCCGCCGGCGATGAATTCTTCAGGTCCTGAACTCCACCCACGCCCCAGACCGCCACGTCCTGGAATGCGTCATGGTAGGCAGCCAACTCCAGCCGCGACCCATTATGGAGCTTTCGTTGCAACCGGACCTCGGCGTGCCGGGCTGCCTCAAGCCGCGGGCGAAAATTGCGCAGAGTGATCTGAGGGAAAGCATTGAGATCGCCAATCCGCTGCAGCATGGTGTCCGGCTGGTCCAGGCCACCCGCGCCGTAACTCACGCTCAACACCGTCGAGGGGTCAAGGGTGTAGGCAAGGCCGATTTCCGGCTGGCTGGTGCTGGCGTCGCTGACGGAATTCAGATACTTCATCTCAAATCCCGCAGTCAGGGTTAGGGCGTCGGAAAGTCTGCGGGTCTGCACATAGCGCAAAACCATCCCACGGGACAGCGGCGCTCCCTGACCATCCGAAGCAGAAACCTGGGGTCCGACCCCGCCCATGTTCAGCTGATGCATCGCCAGGCTGATCTCCTGGTGGTTCCTGTTGAGGAAACCCCTTCGATAATCAGTAATCACCGACGAGCCGTCCACGGTGCTTTGGTTGACTGAGCCCGCCACCAGGACGTCGGAATTTGCGTCCAGAGGATGCAGGTAAGCCACCACGGTGTCCGTTCCCGGATCCGCTGAAAGGCCGTTGTCCCCGGAACTTCCAGGAATCATGGCCACAATGCGCTGGGCGGGAAGCGGGGTATGTTCAGCAGCTTCCCGACGGTCGCGGTCTGCCTTCCGGTAGCGAAGAACAGGGCGGGTTGAGTCCGATGTCCGCAGGATCCATTTCCATTCCTGTCCCCAGGCGCGAAGGTCGTTGATGGGATGCTGCAGGCGAATTCCGGAAAGGACTTCGCCGAGAGCAAACGCCTCCCGGGTTGTCGACCCGGCCCTGACCTGGACCCTGTCTCGAAACCCCGGCAGCCTGGCCGGCGAGACGACCTGCAGAGAATACCATCCGGGAGCAACCCTGCTGATAGTAAAATTGCCTTGAGCGTCAGTAAAAACCCGGTCGAGCGATCCTTCCAGCAAGCCGCTTGAAGCATCGACTCCGGGGCCGCTCAACAGGACGGTCGCCCCCATAATCGGGTTCCCCGTGCCGTCCGTGACCTTACCCGAAACCCTGCCATATTGCGCCCCAAGAACCTGGGAAGCTGCCAACAAGGCACAGAGAAATGCCCCGACGGGGAGTAACTTCGCCCTTCGCCTGATCTGATTCGAGCGTTGCATGATGCCTTGACCTGACCCTTTTTAAGGTTATTTGTCCCGGCTATCGACTCGGCCCCGGCACCCGGACTTCGTCATTCAACCTGGAAATTCGTCGTCTGGGTATCCGTCTGGTCCTTCACTTTGTCCGTGATCTTGATCTGCAGGGTATACTTGCCCGGCTTGAGCAGCTTGGCCGGCATCGTTTTCTCCAATGTAACCTGTTCCGAGGCATCCTTGATGCTGGCCGCTGACTCCGTCTGATTCAAGACCGTCTTACCGTCTTGCGAAATCTGATACTCGATATTCGCAGACGGCTGGTGCGTCTTGGGATCAAGACCCAGATTATAGACCTGCATGTAAATACCAAAATCCTGGCTCTGAGTAAAGACCTGATTCACACTGGGCCGCACCTTCGTTCCGCCAATGACAAACGGTCCTGACCCGACCTCACTCGTCGGCAGCGGCTGAATCTGGTCCGCCAGGATCAGCGAACTACTGGTCAGCTTTCCGTCGCTAAACTGCGGCACGATGATTCCCATGTTCTGCGAACCCATGTGCCCGCTGTGGTCATCCTTGATGACCAGGCTCAGCTTGTAGCGTCCGGGCTGCAGATACACTGCTTTCTGGTAGACCGACTTCTGGTTCACGTAAGCCTGAAAATCATGCTCTGGCACAGACACGGCCACGCTCTGCTCAAAGGTGTTGGCAACTCTTCCGCCAATCGTCGTCAGTTCCCCGTAAATGTCAAGGACCGCATTCATCACGCCGTCCTTGTTTTCAAATTGCAGCTCACGGTTCGGGACCTGGACCGTGATCGGCGTCAGAACCATGTCGTCCGTAATCTTGAGAAAGTCGGTCCGGACGCTGAAGGGCAGCAATTGCGACGTTACGGTTGAACTTACCATGCTCCTCAGGTCTTTGAACTTGATGTCCGGCGCCTGGAAGATTTTCGAGTAAAGGTCCAGACGATTAAACTCATCGTATTTCTGGCCCATCATGTTGGAGGTCACCATGGCGGACCCGCTATTCCTGCCCGATCCTCCACTATTCAGCTGGTTGGGGTTAATCACCAGATTGGGGTTCCAGATGGAGCCGACGGAGACGCCACCCTGGCACCCGGTCGTGTCCCCAGGAACGTTCGCCATGGCGTCCTTCTCGCAGGGATTCATCGTCAGGTGATATTCGCCCGTCATGGTGGGGTCCACAAACTCAAGTTCCACGTTTTCCCCGATGCCCGGGATGTAGTGGTAGGTCCAGTCTTCAAACGGGTACGTCGTCATGGTAGTGGCGGCGCCCGGTCCGGAATAGGGCATCTCAGTTGGATTCGGCACATAACTGCCGCCGCTCGGATGGCTCTCGACGTCGTCCGGCGGGCCATACATGATGTAAATGTGCCCGCGGTCGGTGCGCCAGCCTTGAATGCCCGAAGAATAATGCTCGTTTGCGTAGGCAATGCGGCGGTAAAACTCTTCTTTAAACGAATTCTCGGGCGAGCCGGGCATGGGATTGCGACGCCTCCAGAATTCTTCAATAAACTGGTCGCGCTCCTCGTCGGTGGTCAGCTTCTTAAAAGCGGCCCGTTCCGCAGGTGTAATGATGTAGCCGATCGGCCCGCTAATCCACTTCTTGTACGGGCTCTCCATCTCTTTCTGGATGGCCTTCTGGCGCCGGCGCTCCTGCTTGGTCAGCTTTTGCTCATTTTCCTTGCCAGCAAAAGCCGGAAATGCGGCCATCCCCAGCGCGCCTGCCGCCACCAGTAAGACCACCAGCCATTGAACTTGTCCCTTGAGTTTCCGAGAGCTATAAACGCCTGTCCCCAACTGCACGCCTCCCTACTCCACCTGGGAGTATCGATCACACTCATTGTATTTTTCGAAAATGAGAAAGTCAACCAATTCCCCGCCTCTGGAATCAATGTTAACAGGTTATCGAGTCCTGGAATTAAGGGATGAAATTCCGGGCCGGAGGGTGGCCTGAGAAAAAGGCCCGATTTAACAGTTTCAGGGGGCCTGCTGGGGGGCGATCGCGGCGCTGCGGACCCTTTTCTCCCTGTGGCTTGACGGTGGGCATTGGTTACGTTCAAATGAGGTTGTGGCATCGATTGCAGGCCCCTTCCACAAAAAAGCCATCCGGGGGCTAGCTTTTCCGGGAAAATATGGGTGAGTCGCGCCTGGGGGCCGTGCTGGAACCTTTTTCGCCCCTCGGACGTATAATACTGGTAAGGATGAATCTTTTTGCCCTACGCACCGGCTGCCGCAAGTAAAGGGAGGGGTTTGCCCTGGCAGCCGGAATCGAGCAATGCTCCTACGTGGAAGAGGGATTGAGAAGGTTATTATGGTCCAAACCACTGAAATCAAGACAGGCCACATCAACCATTCCTCCGGAGGAGAACCCGGCTTGCCGCGTGGCCCCCAGGGCGGACGCGCCAAACGGGGCCTCTCCAAAAAAAAGAAGGTGTTGCTTCTGGTTCTGGGCCTGGTGTTCGTGGTCGGCCTTGTCATCGGAGGGATCGCCTGGAGCCATCGAGGCCTGGTAAGCGTCCAGACGGGCAAAGTCATGCGACAGGATCTGTCTTCGATCGTAACCGCATCGGGAGAGATCAAGCCTCCTCCGGACAAGTTCGCTACCGTCAATGCCAACTCCTTTGGCAAAGTGACGGAGATCCTGGTTAAAGAGGGTGACCGGGTCAAGAAAGGCCAGCTCCTGCTGCGCACGGAAGACGTCCAGCAGCAAGCCGGTGTACAAGCTCAGCAGGCGGCGCTGAGGTCGGCGCAAGCCAACGCACAGGTCCAGCAGGCAAACGTCCAGTCCGCCACGGCAAACCTGCATACGGCGCAGGCAAACCTTGCCCAGTCGCAGGCCAAGCTCCAGCAGTCCAAGGACGACTTTACGCGCTCGCAGGAGATGTTCAAGCAACAATTGATTTCGCGGCAGACCTTCGACCAGGCGCTCAGCACTTACCAGGTTGCGGAAGCCACGGTGCAATCCTCCGAGGCCCAGGTTGCACAGGCCAAAGCCCAGCTGAACCAGGCCCAGTACAATCGCGATATGTCTCACGCGAGTGTGCTTCAATCCCGGGCGCAGCTTGTCGGCATCGAGAATCAGCGTGACCAAACGATTTACACGGCACCCTTCGACGGGGTCATTACCTATCTTCCCGTCCACGTTGGGGAAAACGTCGTGCCAGGCCTTCAAAACCAGCCGGGGAGCGCGCTCTTCCAGGTTTCCAATCTCTCCGTTATCAACGCTGTGGTCAACGTGGATGAGACCGACATTCTGGGCATCAAGATGAATCAGCCGGCGGAAGTAACCATCGACGCCATTCCCGACAAGAAATTCAAAGGGCACGTCACCGAAATCGGCATGAGCGCCCTGAGTTCCACTTCCGGCCAGACCACCACCAACAGCAGCAGCAGCACCGCGACGAGCTCCGGCGAAGCCAAGGACTTTACCGTTTCTGTCACCCTGGACAATCCGCCTCCCGGCCTGCGGCCCGGCCTTTCGGCAACAGCCAAGGTCACCACCGCCACTCGAAAGGATGCGATTGCCATCCCCATTCAGGCATTGACCGTGCGGACGGAGGGCGAACTGGAACGCGAGAAAAAAGCCGGGACAAAGGGCAAGACCCTGGCGGCGGAGCCAAAACAAGAGGGCCAGGATGCCGCCAGCAAGAAAGAGATCCAGGGGGTCTTCGTGGTCAGAAATGGGAAGGCCCTGTTCACCCCTGTCCAAACGGGGATTATGGGGACGATGAACGTTGAGGTGCTCAGCGGAGTGAAGCCCGGCGATGAAATCGTGACCGGAAGCTACCAGGTTCTCCGCACCTTGAAGAACGATGCAAAGGTCAAGATTGATAACAGCGTGAAAGCAATGGGCCAGGCTCCTTCATCATCTGCGTCAGGCCAGGGGGGCTAAGTAGCAGCGGGAAATACGATGACGACATAGAATTCATTCTGGGGATTCGAGACCAAGCCATGGAACCTTATTCGACAACGCAATCGCAAGCCGGCGCTTCCCAGCAATGGGCGGAGGAGCCTTTGCCTGAAAACATCGTGATCCTGGCTCAGGATCTGTGGAAGACCTATGACATGGAAGCGATCCAGGTCAATGCCCTGTGCGGCGTCTCCTTCTCCATCGTCCGTGGAGAATACGTGGCCATCATGGGGCCTTCCGGGTCCGGCAAGTCGACCCTGATGAACCTGATCGGCTGCCTCGACACGCCCACCAGCGGCCAGTACTGGCTGAACAACCGCCTGGTCAGCGAGCTCACCGACGACGAACTCGCTTACATCCGCAACAAGGAAATCGGCTTCGTCTTCCAGACCTTCAATCTGCTGGCGCGCGCCACGGCGCTGCACAATGTCGAGTTGCCGCTCATCTACAACGGAACGCCCCCCGAAGAAAGGTTGCAGCGCGCCGAGGAAGTGCTCCGCATGGTGGAACTGGGCGACCGCATGGACCACCGGCCCAACGAACTCTCCGGCGGCCAGCGCCAGCGGGTGGCCGTTGCGCGGGCCCTGATCAACAACCCTTCCATCATTCTTGCCGACGAGCCGACCGGCAACCTGGATTCCGCCACCGGCGACGAAATCATGAACCTGTTTGAGCGCCTCCACCGGTCCGGCAACACCATCGTTCTGGTCACTCATGAGCACGACATCGCCGCCCGCGCGCATCGCATCATTCACCTTCGCGACGGCAAGATCGACCGGGACGAAAAGGTGGGGTAAGGCAGCCGGCCAGGACGGCCAACTGGGGTTCCCGTGGAAACTTCAATCACCGGAAAAGCGCCGACGAAAAAACCGCGCCGCAGGTACGGTGAACTGTATAACGCCTGGGTCACGGGCCGCGAGGCCTTCTGGATCGCCCTGGAGGCCTTGCGCGCCCACAAGCTTCGCTCCTTCCTCACCCTGCTGGGCGTGGTGATCGCCACCACCACCCTGATTGTGGTGATGTCCGTCATCAACGGCATGAACCTTTACATTGCCGACCACGTGGCCAACCTGGGCGTCAATACATTTATCCTCAGCCAATTCAAGTGGGCCCAGGGTTATGAATCCTGGCTGAAAGCGCGGCGGCTTAACCGGCCCATACGCCTCGATGAGTATCGGTTCCTGAAGGAGAACCTGGAAGGTTACAAGACCATCGGCGCCACAGCGGGTTACGGGGGCCGCACCGCACATTATCAAAACCAGGTGATCTACGATGTGAGTATTACGGGAGTCACGCCCAGCATGATCGATATCGGGCAGCAGAAAGTTGATTATGGGCGGTACATTTCGGAGTCCGACTTCACCCACGCCTCACCGGTTTGTTTTATCGGGACAGACCTGGTGGACAAATTCTTTCCCAACGTTGACCCCATCGGCAAAGAGGTGCGCGTGGGAGGCCGGTCATTCCGCGTCATCGGCGTCGCGGAAAAAATCGGGACCACTTTCGGAGAGAGTCAGGACACTTTTGTGCTGATCCCGCTCACCACCTTCCAGAGGGTCTTTTTCTCCCGGCCGGAACTCAATGTCAGCATCCAGGCCTGGTCAGCGGCCCAGATGACCCCGCTGGAAGATGAAGCCCGCATGCTGATGCGTGTCCGGCGACATCTGACCTACCACGAGGATGACACCTTCGGCATCAACGCCTCGGACACCATTATGAGCCTGTGGCAGAGGCTGACCGGCACCATTTTTGCCGTCACCATCGGCGTGGTCGCCGTCTTCATGGTGGTGGGCGGCATCGTGATTATGAACATCATGCTGGCCAGCGTCACGGACCGCACGCACGAAATCGGCATCCGCAAATCGCTGGGCGCGCGCCGGCGCGACATCCTCACCCAATTCATCATCGAATCCGCGGTGATGGCCGGCACCGGCGGGGTGATCGGCATCATCAGCGCCCTGTTGATCAACGTGCTGGTGCAGAGATTCATCACCTCCACGGTCCCGTTCAGCGCCATTGCCGTGGGGGTGGGGCTGTCGGTTTTTGTGGGGCTTTTCTTCGGCATTTATCCCGCCAGCAAAGCCGCCAGCCTTGATCCCATTGAAGCTTTGCGGGCGGAAGGCTAGGCATGGCGCACCAAATTCGAAACATCCGGGAAAACCTGCTGCTGGCGCTCGACACGCTGCGCACGCACAAGTTCCGGTCGTTTCTCACTATTCTGGGGGTGTTGATCGGCACCACCACCGTGATCGGCGTGGCTTGCATCATTACGGGACTCAACAACCAGCTCGTCCAGACGATGGAGCAATACGGTTCGCGTTCGATCTTCATCTTCAAGTTCCAACCTGGCTTCAATTTCCGCCTGACGCGGGAAGAACGGATGCGGAAGCCTTTGAAGTACGAGGATGCCATCGCCATTCGGGACTACTGCCCGGATGTTGAGCAGGTGGCCGCCGAGGTCTTCCATTGGGGTCCTGCCCCGGGGGCCAAATATAAAGGGCAGGACATGCTGGACGCCGGCCTTCAGGGCGTTACCGCAGATGACTTCGGCATCAATAACGCCAAGGTGGTCGACGGCCGGGCTTTCACCGACTTCGAGGACGTTCACCGCCGCAACGTTGCCGTCATCGGCTCGGACGTCACCGAGAGGTTCTTCCAGGGGGAGGACCCGATCGGGAAAGACATCTCCGTGGGGGGCAACACTTTTCAGATCATCGGGACACTCGGCAAGAGGTTGTCATTCCTGGGCGACAACGGAGCCGACCGAACCGTTTTTATCCCCTATTGGACGTTCAGAAAGATCTACCCCGATGACAAGGAAAACTTCATTCTGGCCATGGCCGCCCCCGGCCGCATGGCGGAGGCCATGGATGAGATCACCGTTGTCCTGCGAAGAATGCGAAAGGTCAAGCCCGATCAGGAAAACAACTTCGGCATGGCCAATGCGGCTTCCATCATCAAGCAGTTCAACGAAATCACCGGAACGGTAGCCCTGGTGATGGTCGTGATTTCTTCGATTGGCCTGCTGGTGGGCGGGATCGGGGTGATGAACATCATGCTGGTCTCGGTGACTGAGCGCACCCGCGAAATCGGCGTGCGCAAAGCCATCGGAGCGCGCCGGCAGGACATCATCTGGCAGTTTCTGCTGGAAGCGATGACGCTGACAGGCACGGGGGGAGTCATGGGCATCGCTGTAGGCTACTTACTGAACTTCGCAATCCGCATGCTCATTCCCAGCCTGCCCTCCAGCGTGCCCCTGTGGTCGGTCCTGGTCGGCTTTGTGGTTTCCATCAGCATCGGGCTGTTTTTCGGAATCTGGCCGGCGCTGAAGGCTTCGCGCCTGGATCCCATCGTCGCCCTTCACCACGAATAAATTCGTGTCCTCGTTTGCATCCGTAGCGGCGAGTTTACCTCGCCACGCGTACATTCGTTGCGGCGAGCTGACCCCGCCGCTACGTCCACTCTGCGGGATATTCCAACAGCTTGTTAGAAGCCGGCGGCGCTATCGCGAGGCCTGCTGGGCTTCCTGCGCTTCAAAAAGCGCCTTCAGGCTTTCGGTGTAGGGGTCGCGGGCGATGCCGCGTTCGGTGATGATGGCCGTCACGTAGCGGTGGGGAGTTACGTCAAAGGCGGGATGGCGGGCGCTGACGTTATCCGGCGAGGTCTGGATCCCGCGCCAGTGGGTCACCTCGTCGGGCGAGCGTTCCTCGATGGGAATTTCATCCCCCGTGGCGAGGCTCAGGTCAATGGTTGAAAGCGGCGCGGCCACGTAAAAGGGAATCTGGTTTTCGTGCGCCAGCACCGCCACCGAGTAGGTGCCGATCTTGTTGGCCACATCGCCGTTGGCGGCAATGCGGTCGGCGCCCACAACCACCGCCTGGATTTTGGACTGCTTCATAAAGTGTCCGGCCATGTTGTCGGTAATCACCGTCACCGGAATGCCGTCCTTGGCCAGTTCCCAGGCCGTCAGCCGCGCGCCCTGCAGAAACGGCCGGGTCTCGTCCGCGAAAACGTCGATCTTCTTGCCTTCCGAAACAGCAGCACGGATCACTCCCAGCGCCGTCCCGTAGCCGCCGGTGGCCAGCGCTCCGGCGTTGCAATGCGTGAGGACGGTTGAAGAATCCTTCAGCAGCGTGGCGCCGTGCCGTCCCATCGCCTCATTGATAGCGATATCTTCCACCAGCACACGCTGGCCTTCCTCCACCAGCAGCGCTCTGGTGCGCCCGATCTTCTCTGCCTCGGAGCCTTCGCCCGCCAGCGATTTTTCAAACAGCTCTCGCATGCGCTTCACCGCCCAGAACAGGTTGACGGCGGTGGGCCGCGTTCTGGAAATCGTGTCCGCAATGGTTTCAAAGTCGCTGCGCAATTCCGCAACGGTTTGGGCCTTCGAATTTTTCACTCCCAGGGCCACGCCCATGGCCGCCGCCACGCCGATGGCCGGGGCGCCGCGAATCACCATGGAACGGATCGCGTTCGCAACTTCCGGGTAAGTCCGGCATGTCCTGTAAGTTTCTTCGCCGGGCAGCAGCGTCTGGTCAATCATCCGCACGCCTTCGCTGGTCCATTCAATCGTTTTAAACATCACGTCCCACTCAGTTGGATTTTTCCCGCTTCCAGCAAGTCCCAGAATTATAACAGCTCCTCTGCCCGATGGGCATAACATCAGGGAAATCAGGGCGTTCGTCGTGTTATACTTTCGCCATGGACATTGAAAAAACCATGCAATTCATGCTGGACATGCAGGCCAAGCACGAGGCATGGCTTCAGAGGCACGAAGAAGCTTTCACGCGGATTGACGCTGCACTCGAAGCCGGCGCGGCGCGTGCAGCCCAATTGGAATCGTCTGTAGCCACCCTCACCGATCTCGTGGGACGGGTGGCCCAGGCCGAGATCCGTCTTACGGAACGCATGGATTCCGGCTTTCGGGACCTCAGGGAAGCTCAGGCCGCAAGCGAATACAAGCTGAACGCGCTGATCGAGACCGTTGACAAGCTGGCCCACAGGAACGGGCACGACAAATCCACAAACTGAAAAGCAAGGCCCATTGGGGTGGCTGATTAACATTGCCTGCGGTGGTATTTATGGCTTCAAAAGACCTGACTCAAAAGGTGAACAAACGCGACGACCAGTGGCGCAAGGAACTGACGCCGCAGCAATATTACGTGACGCGCCAGAAAGGCACCGAGCCGCCGCACACCGGCGAATACACCGATCTGCGCGACGAGGGAGTCTACTACTGCGTCTGCTGCGGGGCGGAACTGTTCAGTTCCGACAGCAAGTTTGATTCGCACTGCGGCTGGCCCAGTTACACCGCCCCTTTGAATGAGCAGAACGTCCGGGAAGAATCCGATTCAAGCCACGGCATGCGGCGCGTGGAGGTGGTTTGCAGCCAGTGCGACGCCCATCTGGGACACCTCTTCCCTGACGGCCCCGCGCCCACCGGCATGCGCTACTGCATTAATTCCGTGGCCCTGAAATTTGAAAAGAAGCCGTAGCAGGTTGCTGAAAAACCAACCGTCATGCTGAGCGCAGCGAAGCATCTGCTGCATCTTAATGGAAAAGAACAAAACAGATCCTTCGCGGAGTTTATCCTGAGCCAAAAGCAGATTCCTCGCTGCGCTCGGAATGACAAGCGAAGGACCAGGATGACGTAGCAAAGGGAGTTTTTCAGCAGCCGCCCTATAGCTGAAACTCGCGCTTCACTTTTTCTGATTTCGCCAGCACCTTTTCGGCCAGTTCCTTTTTGTAAGCCGCAAGCTTTTCGGCCAGAGCGGCGTCCGCAGTCGCCATGATCTGCACGGCCAGGATGGCGGCGTTGACGGCGCCGGACCTGCCGATGGCCACGGTGGCAACCGGGATGCCGGCGGGCATCTGCACGGTTGAAAGCAGCGAGTCCATGCCCTGCAACGAAGTGGTGGGCATGGGCACGCCGATCACCGGCAGGGTGGTTTCCGCCGCCACCACGCCCGCCAGGTGCGCCGCGCCTCCCGCTCCCACGATGATGGCCTTCAGTCCGCGCTCCCTTGCCGTGCGCGCGTATTTCGCCGTCCGTGCCGGCGAGCGGTGCGCCGAGGTGATATCAATCTCAAACGGCACGCCGAATTTGTCCAGCGTTGCCGCGGCCTCTTTCATCACCGGAAGGTCCGTGTCGCTCCCCATGATGATGCCGACCCATGCTTTTCCCTTTTCAGCCATTCCATTCTCCTTGAGAAGTGATTGTGCAAAACGGATTGTTTGCGGGAATGCCCCGCCGCCTCTAAGCCGGGGACGGGTTGCCCGCCTGGTTGTCCGGATGGTGAACTTCGCGTGTTGTCTCGATCCGCCGCAAACCCTTCGCCCCAATGTCGCGCCGGTAGTGCATTCCCTCAAAATGGACTTTGCTGACGGCAGAGTAGGCCTGCTCGACCGTCCTGGGCAGGTCTTCGCCGGTCGCTGTCACGCCCAGGACCCGCCCGCCGGTGGTGAGCAGCCGCCTGTCGCGGAACACAGTGCCTGCGTGGAAAATCTTGACGCCGCCCAGCGATTCCGCCGCCTCGATTCCCCTGATCTCTTTGCCGGTTTCGCTTTTCGCCGGATAGCCCTTTGAGGCGAGCACCACGCACACGGCCGGGTTGGGACTCCAGCGGGCCCCCACCACCGCCAGTTGCCCTTCGAGCGACGCCATCAGAATTTCAGACAGGTCAGACCGCAGCCTCATCATGATGGGCTGCGTTTCAGGATCGCCCATGCGGACGTTGTATTCCAGCACCTTGGGCCCTTCCTCGGTCAGCATCAGGCCGCAGTAAAGAAAACCCTGGAAGGGCATGCCCTCAGCCGCCATGCCCGCCAGCGTGGGATCAATCACCCTGCTGATGATTTCCTCGCGCAGCGGGTCCGGAAGAATGGAATCGTCGCTGTAGGCCCCCATGCCTCCCGTATTGGGCCCCAGATCGTTATCGAACACAGCTTTGTGGTCCTGGGTGGCCACCAGCGGCAGCCAGCCTCGATGCCCCGCCAGGACGATAAAAGAGACTTCTTCGCCGGTCAGGCATTCCTCCATCACCACCTGGTCGCCGGCGCCGCCCAGAGATTTCTGGACCATGAAACTGTCCAGGGCCTTTTCAGCTTCTTCCTGCGTCCGGGCCACCACCACGCCCTTGCCCGCCGCCAGCCCGTCGGCCTTGATCACCACCGGCAATCCAAATTCCTTCAGAAACTTCAATCCGATCTCATAGTCGTCCACCACCGCAAACCGCGCCGTGGGAATGGCGTTGCGATGCATGAATTCCTTGGCAAAAATCTTGCTTCCCTCCAGCTGCGCCGCCGCCTTGGTCGGCCCCACAATCCGCCGGCCCGCGCTCTGGAATTCATCCACCACGCCCGCCACCAGCGGCGCTTCCGGCCCCACCACCGTCAGGTCGGCCTTCAAATCCACGGCCAGTTGCAGCATGGCCGCAGGATCGCCGAGATCGACGGGAAAACACTCCGCCGCCTGCGCAATGCCGGCGTTTCCCGGCGCGCAGAAGATGTCGTCCGTCAGCTGGCTTTCACGGAGCTTCCAGACCAGGGCGTGCTCTCTTCCGCCCGAACCTAACACCAGTATATTCATAAGAGGAAGTTACACTAACGGCAGTCAGAGAATTTGTCAATCCCAACACGCCTGCCCGTTCTTTTCGCACCTTTCACCCGCGAAAATACCGGGGCCGGCGGGGCTCAAAACAATTTCTCCGCCTCCCCTTGACAATCTAGGGGAAGGGGGTTATCGTTGTGTTGTCGAATGTCTAGGGAAGGGTCGCACGAGGCGAACCCGTCCTCCTGCGGCGCAATCCTTCCCCGGCCTGGGATGGATCAACATGGATATTCCCCGCAAGCTCGATCTTCGCAAGCGCCGCCTGCGCCGCATTGGCCTGGCGCTGGCCGGCGTTGCCGTTGTCCTGGCCACCACCCTGGGACTCGCGCGGCTGAAGCCTGCGGCGCCGGAAGTTGACCGCTCAACCGTCTGGATGGACACCGTTAAGCGCGGTTCGATGGATATCCAGGTGCGGGGTCTGGGCAAGCTGGTGCCGGAACAGATGCTGTGGATCCCGGCCCAGGTGGATGGCCGGGTGGCGCAAAAACTGGTGCTGCCAGGGATAGCCGTCCAACCGGATACCGTTCTGCTGAAACTCACCAGCCCCACTATTGAGCAGGCGGCGCTCGACGCCCGGTGGCAACTGAAAGCCGCCGAGGCCGACTACAACAGCCTGAAGGCACAACTCGACAGCAAACTCCTCGACCAGCGGGGCGCGGTCGCCACCGCTCAATCAGACTACCTCCAGGCCAAGCTTCAGGCCGAGCGCGACAAGCAGCTCGCATCCTATGGCCTCGGTCCCAGCCTCACCGCCCAGCTTTCCGCGGCCAAAGCCCAGTCGGCACAAGCGCAGGACCAGATTGCCGGCCAGCAGGTCGGCGTGCTTTCGAGTTCCATCCAGGCGCAACTGGCCGCGCAGAAGGCCAAGATTGAGCAGCTCCGCGCTCTCTACAACCTGAAGAAGGGCCAGCTGGAATCGCTGACCGTGCGGGCCGGCGCCACCGGCGTGCTGCAGGAGTTGCCGGTCGAGGCGGGACAGCAGGTGGCGGCGGGCGCCACGCTGGCCAAAGTGGCCCAGCCCAATCATCTGAAAGCGCAGTTGCAGATCGCCGAAACCCAGGCCAAGGACCTGCAGCTCAACCAGCGGGCGGAAATCGACACGCACAACGGGGTCATTCCCGGGCACGTGATCCGCATCGATCCGTCCGTGCAGAACGGCACCCGAACCGTGGACGTGAAGCTCGACGGCCCGCTGCCTCCGGGCGCTGTTCCGGACCTGAGCGTGGACGGCACCATCGAAATCACGCACCTGAGCGACGTGGTCTACGTGGGGCGTCCGGCGTTTGGCCAGTCGGACAGCACCGTGGGCCTGTTCAAGCTGACCGGCGGCGGCAAGGAGGCGGTGCGCGTGAAAGTGAAGCTCGGCCTGGCGTCGGTGAACACGGTGCAGATTCTCAGCGGGGTCAGCGTGGGCGACCAGGTGATCCTGTCCGATATGTCGCGCTGGGACGGATTTGACCGCATCCGGCTGGAATGAATTCCGGGTCCCGAATGATGTTCTCGCCAGGGTGACGAATACATCGCGGTTCTTACGTTCCGTGCGGTGCAGAGCGAAGATCATGATGTTCAACCTTCAGGTGTGGCTCCATCAAAAGCGGGCGGAGCGGGACATGGACGACGAACTCCGCTTCCATCTCGAAAAGCAGGTCGAGCAAAACGTCGCCAGCGGCATGGACACAGAAGAAGCCCGCTATGCGGCGCTGCGGCAGTTCGGCAACGTCGGAGCGGTCGAGGAAGAATGCCGCGACGGTTGGGGCGTGCGTTTTATCAACGAACTCCTGCAGGACGTCCGCTATGGCCTGCGCCAGCTTCGGCGCAGTCCCGGCTTTACGATTGTCGCCGTCCTCACCCTTGCGCTGGGCATCGGGGCCAACACAGCGATCTTCAGCGTGGTGAACGGCGTTCTGCTCAACCCCCTGCCCTACCCGCAGCCCGAGCGTCTCGCCGCGCTCTTTTCGCGCAAGCCGCAGTTTACGTACGGGTCCATTTCCTACCCCAACTTTCTCGACTGGGTACGCGAGAACCGCTCCTTTTCTGCGATGGCCGCCTACCGCCCAGACAGCTTGACCCTGACCGGAATGGGCGAGCCCGAACGCGTGCCTGTGGAAATGATCTCTGCCGGCTTCTTCCCTCTGCTGGGCGTCAAGCCGGTGATCGGGAGAACGTTTAATTCCCAGGAAGACCAGGTGGGCGGCGCGCCCGTCGCGCTGATCGGCGAGGGCTTCTGGAAGCGCAAGTTCGGCCAATCGCCCGATATTCTGGGCAAAGCCATCACGCTTGGGAGCACGGTTTACACCATCATCGGTGTGATTCCTTCCACCTTTAATTACAGCGGAGGCAATTTTGATCCCAGCGACGTCTATGTCCCCATCGGCCAGTGGAATCAGCCGCTTTTCCGTGATCGCCGGGTTGGCATGGGCATGAATGCCGTCGGACAGCTCAAGCCCGGTGTCACTTTCGAGCAGGCCAGGGCCGACATGGATACGCTCGGGCGGCGCCTGGCGGAGGCGTATCCCGATGCCAATAAAAACACGGGCGTCACGCTCGTCCCGCTTAAGCAGGCCGTCGTCGGTGGCATCCAGCCCTACCTGCTGGTACTGCTGGCGGCGGTGGGTTTCGTTCTGCTGATTGCCTGCGTGAATGTGGCCAATCTGATGCTGGCTCGCTCGACCGGTCGCGCGCGCGAATTTGCCGTCCGCATGGCGCTGGGCGCGAGCCGCCGGCGCGTGATCCGGCAGCTCCTGACGGAAAGCGTTCTGCTGGCAATGGCGGGCGGCGGACTGGGTTTGCTGATTGCCACCTGGGGATTGCAGGCGGCGCTCAAGATATTGCCGGAAGCCTTGCCGCGCGTTCAGGAAGTGCATCTTGACACCCGCGTGCTGCTGTTCACGGTGGCTGCTTCCCTGCTGACCGGAGTTCTGTTCGGCCTGGCGCCGGCGCTGAAGACCTCCGGCGTCAACATTCAGGCGAAGCTCAAGGAAGGCGGGCGGGGATCGAGCGCCGGACGGCATCGCACCCAAAGAACCTTCGTCGTGGTCGAAATGGCCCTTGCTGTCATTCTGCTGGCAGGCGCCGGCTTGATGATTCGCAGCCTGGCCAGATTGTGGAGCGTCGATCCCGGTTTCGACCCGCACCATTTACTTGTCTTCCGCGCATCGTTTCCTCCCGAGAATTCACCCGACGCCATTCGCGCCACCTGGCGCGAAATCCACGACAAGCTGGCCGTCCTTCCGGGAGTTGAAGCTGTTTCTCTTTCAATGGCGGGAAGGCCGTTCCAGGGAGACTCGGAAGCGCCGTTCTGGCTGGAAGGGCAACCCAAACCGGACAGTCAATCGCAGATGAACAGGGCGCTCTATTACCTGGTCCAGCCCGATTACCTGAAGGCGATGAAGATACCACTCCTGCGGGGCCGCTTTCTCACACCCGCGGACAACGAGCATGCGCCGCTGGTAACGGTTGTTGACGACCAGTTTGCCCGCCTGGTTTTTCCAGGCGAGAATCCCATCGGCAAACGAATCAATTTTGACGTCCTCAACGCTACCGTGGAAATTGTGGGTGTGGTCGCCCACGTCAAACAATGGGGCCTGGATGAAACTCATGCGCCTCCCGTCCGCGCCGAGTGTTACATGGCGGCTTCTCAGATTCCGGATCGATTTGTTCCTCTCATCGCTCCCAATCTTGCCGTCGTGATGCGCACTGCGGGTTCGCCGGGCGCCCAGGCGGGCGCGATTCGTCGCGCCATCGGGCAGATCAACGGCCAGGCCGCGGTCTATGCCATCGTGACGATGGAAAGCATCATTTCCGACAAGCTTTCGTCAGAGCGCTTTTCTATGATCCTCATGGCGATATTTGCAGGGCTGGCGCTGATCATGGCCAGCGTCGGGATTTATGGCGTGACCTCATATGTTACCAGCCAGCGCACGCACGAGATCGGCATGCGCATGGCGCTGGGGGCGAAGCGAAACGACGTGGTGCGGCTTGTGCTCGGTCAGGGGCTTAAGCTGGGTGTTGCAGGAGTGGTCATCGGCATCATCGGCGCGCTCGCCCTGACGCGATTCCTGGCGAGCCTGCTCTATGGCGTGAGGCCCACCGATCCGCTGACGTTTGCCGCCGTTTCGCTGATCTTGATTGCCGTGGGAATGCTGGCTTGTTATATTCCTGCGTGCCGGGCCGCCAGAATCGATCCGAATGTGGCGCTGAGGTACGAGTGAAGAAATTGAGTGATTGAGTGGTTGAGCGATTGCATGATTGAGGAATGAAGAAATTGACTCGTTGAACCATTGCTCTGATGGCCCGAAAGGCACAATCAGAGAATCGGTCAATCGCACAATCGTTCAATAAATTGAGGAGGGCAGCAATGGAAACCCAACATCACACCGAGATGGCCATGGAGCAAAATTTGAACGGGCCGGCTCCGCTGATCAAGCTGGAAGGCGTGACCAGGATTTTTGCCACCGAAGAAGTCGAGACGCATGCGCTCGAGGGGGTTGATCTGGAGATCCGCCCGGGCGAATATCTTTCGGTTTCAGGGCCGTCGGGCTGCGGCAAGTCGACGCTGCTCTCGCTGATCGGCCTGCTCGATTCGCCCAGCGGCGGCCATTATTGGCTGAAGTCGCGGCCGGTCGAAACGCTCAATTTCAACGAACGGGCGCGCATCCGCAACCGCGAAGTGGGCTTCATCTTTCAGAGCTTCAACCTGATCGGCGACCTCACCATCCAGGAAAACGTCGAGCTGCCGCTCACCTATCGCGGCATGATGGCCAGCGAACGCAAACGCCGGGTGACCGAATCGCTGGAGAAGGTGGGCATGACGCACCGCGTCAAACACTATCCTTCGCAGCTATCGGGCGGCGAGCAGCAGCGCGTGGCCGTGGCGCGGGCGCTGGCCGGCGAACCCGCCATCCTGCTGGCCGATGAGCCCACCGGCAATCTCGATTCGAAAAACGGCGATGCGGTGATGCAGTTGCTCGATGACCTGCACCGCCAGGGAGCCACCATCTGCATTGTGACGCACGACCCGCGCTTTGCGGCGCACGCCGGGCGCGTGGTCAATCTGCTGGACGGCCGCATCGTGAATGACAACGGCGGCACGGCCGGAACGGAACCCTCTGTCAGGGAAAAAGGAGAAGAACACGATGGGCAAATCCATTGATCTGTTGCAGGGCACGCTGGACCTGCTGATTATGAAAACGCTGGCGCTGGAACCCATGCACGGCTGGGGCATCGCGCAGCGCATCCAGCAAATCTCGAAGGACGTGCTGCAGGTGCAGCAGGGCTCGCTTTATCCGGCGCTCTACCGCCTGGAACAGCAGGGCTGGATTGCAGCCGAGTGGGGCGCCTCGGAAAACAATCGCCGGGCCAAATACTACCGCCTCACTGCTACCGGCCGAAAGCAGCTGGAGCGCGAAACCAGCAACTGGACGCGCCTCTCCGCCGCCGTCGCCCAGGTGCTCGAAACGGCGTAGCGGCGGCTTTACGCCGCCATTGGCGATTGAGTGATTGGTGATTGGCAAATGAAACAGTCGGAATTACGAATGACCAATGACTTCATCGTCGAGAGTTATGGGTTCTGAGTGATGGAAGATGAGCTCTGCAATCTTAAATTTCAGATTTGGAATTGCCCCCGGTGCGCCGGGTGGCACGTGCTTCGCGGCTTTTGATTTTCGTAGGGGAGGGCACGGCCCTCCCGCGGGTCACGTAGCGGCGGGTTCGCAGCGCCACGGCTTCTTATAGCGGCGAGTTTACCTCGCCAATGGCGGCGTAAAGCCGCCTCTACAATGCGGAGGCAACTATGTTCAACCTGGGCGCACTTTTCCACAAAACCCGCGCTGAGCAGGACATGGACGAGGAACTCCGCTTCCACCTGGAAAAGCAGACGGAGCAGAACATCGGCCGTGGCATGAGCGCCGAAGAAGCCCGCTACGCGGCGCTGCGGCAGTTCGGCAATCTCGGAGAGGTCGAGGAGGAATGCCGCGACAGTTGGGGCGTGCGCTTCATCGGCAAACTCGCACAGGACATCCGCTACGGCCTCCGGCAGCTCCGCCGCAATCCCGGATTTACAACCGTTGCGGTGGTGATCCTGGCGCTCGGCATTGGCGCCAACACGGCAATCTTCTCTGTGGTGAACGGCGTGCTGCTCAATCCGTTGCCTTACTGGCAGGCTGACCGCCTGGTGGCGGTTGCTGCGCGAACGGCAAAATATCCGAACGCCTCAATTTCCTACCTCAACTTTCTTGATTGGGCACGCGAGACCCACTCGTTTTCCTCCATGGCGGCCTTTCGCGCGGACAATCTGAACCTGACCGGCACGGGCGAGTCGGAGCGGGTGTCAGTTGAACTTGTTTCCGCCAGCTTCTTCCCGTTACTCGGAGTCAAACCGGTCCTTGGCCGCTCCTTTACTCCGCAGGAAGATGAGGTGGGCGGAGCTCCCGTCCTGATGATTAGCGGCGGTTTCTGGAAACGAAAGTTTGCCTCCTCCCCGGATGCGCTGGGCAAGTCGCTGACGCTTAACGGCATCGCGTTCACGATCATTGGCGTGGTACCGTCCAATTTCGATTACAGCGGACGCGGCTTCCAACAGAACGATATGTATATTCCCATCGGCCAGTGGAACGACGCCACCTTCCGCGATCGCCGCGCCAGCATGGGGACGCGCGCCGTGGGCAGGCTGAAGCCCGGTGTCACAATTGAGCAGGCCAGGGCGGACATGGATGCACTCGCGCAGCATCTGGCCGAGCAATACCCCCAGGCCAACAAGGGCAAGGGCATTGCTCTGGTGCCGCTCAAGCAGGATGTCGTCGGCTCCATCCAGCCCTATCTGCTGGTGTTGCTGGCAGCGGTGGGTTTCGTTCTGCTCATCGCCTGCGTCAACGTCGCCAATCTCATGCTGGCCCGCTCGACGGGCCGGGCGCACGAATTCGCCATCCGGATTGCGCTGGGCGCCGGGCGCCGGCGGGTCATCCGGCAGCTCCTGACGGAAAGCATTCTGCTCGCGCTGGCCGGCGGCGGGCTGGGCATGCTGGTGGCCACATTGGGACTGACGGCCGCGCTCAAAGTACTGCCGGCGGCGCTGCCCCGCGCCGAATCCATCCATCTCGACGGGCACGTGCTGCTGTTTACGCTGGCGGCTTCTCTCCTCACCGGAATTCTCTTTGGCCTGGCCCCCGCGCTCAAAACTTCGACGGCGGACGTTCAAGCGACGCTCAAGGAGGGGGGCCGTGGCTCGAGCGCCGCGCATCACCGCACCCAGGACGTTTTCGTCATCGCAGAAGTGGCATTGGCACTGGTGCTGCTGGCCGGCGCGGGACTGATGGTTCGCAGCCTGGCCAGACTGTGGAGCGTCGATCCCGGTTTCGACCCGCACCACGTGCTCGCCTTCCGCTCCACGTTTCCTCCTCTCAAATCTCCGGACGCCATTCGGGCCACATGGGACCAGATCCACGACGCCCTCAGTGCGATTCCGGGAATTCAGAGTGCATCGATTTCGCTCGGCTCTGCACCGACTCTCGGCGATTCCAACCTGCCCTTCTGGCTCGAGGGCGAGCCCAAACCGCCGACGACCTCGCAAATGAAGTTGTCACTGTTCTATCTTGTCCAGCCGGACTATTTGAAAGTGATGCGGATTCAGCTGAGGCGCGGCCGCTTCCTCACTCCCATGGACAACCAGCATTCGCCCTCCGTGGTCGTCATTGACGACCGCTTTGCTGAACTTTATTTCCCGGGCCGGAACCCCATCGGCCGGCGCATCAATTTTGACATCGTCAACAGTACGCCGGAAATCGTTGGCGTGGTCGGCCACATCAAGCAGTACGGACTGGACGAAGACGCCTCGACACCTACTTTGGCGCAATGCTACATCCCCGTTTCCCAGTTTCCCGACAGATTCGCGCCGCTGTTCGCCGCCAACCTTGGGATTGTGGTCCGCACCCAGGGATCGCCCTCAGCCGAGGTCGGCGCCATTCGCCACGCCCTGAGCCGAATCAACAGCCAGTCGGTGATGTACGGTACCCAAACCATGGATGCCATCCTTTCGGATTCGCTCGCGTCACGCCGCTTCTCGATGATCCTCATGGGCCTGTTCGCCGCCCTGGCCCTGCTCATGGCCAGCGTGGGCATTTATGCCGTCATCGCCTATCTCACCAGCCAGCGCACCCATGAATTTGGCATTCGCATGGCGCTGGGAGCGCAACGACGCGACGTACTGAGGATGGTGGTGGGCCAGGGGCTCAAGCTCGCACTGATTGGAGTGGTTATCGGAATTGCCGGCGCCTTTGTACTCACCCGCTTTCTCGCGAGCCTGCTCTACGGCATCAAGCCGACCGATCCGCTCACGTTCGTCGCCGTTTCGCTCATCCTGATCGCCGTGGCGCTGGCCGCTTGCTACATCCCCGCCCGGCGAGCGGCCAATGTCGATCCCATGGTGGCGCTGCGCTATGAATGAAGGATGAAGTGTGAAGGATGAAGGATGAAATCCGGGTTCGGAGTTCGGGTTCGCCGGCTCTGGAATTTTGAATCTGGAATTTGAGATCTCGCCCCAGCGGCGGTAGCGGCGGGTTTACCCCGCCAATGGTGATTGAGCGATTGTTGATTTGCGATTGAGAAGCGGCCGGTCGGGTCGCGCATACGTCGCGTCTTGAACGATGTATGCGGAGCAGGGTCGCGGGTTATTGCGAAAGGGCACGGGTTTGATCGTAGCGCGCCGGCTTTTGCGAAAGGGCACGACTTCAGTCGTGCCACAGAGCGTTGTCACCTATGACGGGGCTTCAGCCCCTGAGACTGCCCTGAATCAGGCCGGCAGTTCCAACGAAGAAGGCCCAGCGGCTAAAGCCGGCATTCGTCGGTGATGCTTTACGGCACGAGTAAACTCGTGCCCTTTGCCGGAATAAAGCCGCCTCGACGATGCGGAGGTAGCCATGTTCAATCTGAGCGCAATCTTCCACAAAAACCGCGCCGAGCAGGAAATGGACGACGAACTCCATTTCCACCTCGAAAAGCAGATTGAGCAGAACATCGCTCAGGGCATGAGCCCGGAAGAAGCCCGCTACGCGGCCCTGCGCCAGTTCGGCAATCTCGGAGCGGTCGAGGAAGATTGCCGCGACAGTTGGGGCGTGCGCCTCATCAACGAACTCGGGCAGGACATTCGCTACGGCCTCCGCCAGCTTCGCCGCAATCCCGGATTTACGGCCGTCGCCGTCCTCACCCTCGCCCTGGGCATCGGTGCGAACACGGCCATCTTCAGCGTTGTGAACGCCGTCCTCCTGCGCCCTCTCGCCTACAAAGATCCTGACCGTCTGGTGTCGATCTGGGCGCAGATTCCGAGCATGCACATCTCCGGCGCTTTTGTGGAATACAACACCTTCATCGACTACTGGCGGGCCCAGAGTCAGTCCTTCCAGTCGATGACGGCTTACACGCCCCTGTGGGTGAATCTGACCTCGGGCGGCGACCCGCAGCGCGTGCTTGCGTTCCGTGTGAATGCCGGGTTCCTCTCGATGGCTGGAATCCGTCCGGAGTGGGGCCGCGAGTTCCTTGCCTCAGAGGACCAGCCGGGCGCGCCGCACGTGGCGATGGTAAGCCATCGCCTTTGGATGGAGCGATTCGGAGGAGAACAAAACCTCATCGGCCGGGCTATCACGTTTGACAAGACCATCTATACCGTGGTGGGAATCATGCCGGCGAATTTCGATCTGTACGACCGCGAGGCCGGCCTTTACATGCCCATCGCTGCCAGTCCGGCGCGTGCCGCGGGACAACCCTCGGTCGGCGTCTATGCGCGGCTTAAGCCTGGCGTTTCGCTGGAAGCGGCACAGGCTGAGATCAACGGACTTTGCGGCCGATGGGTTGCGGCCACCCATTATCCCAGGGACTGGGGCGCGCGTGTCTGGAGGCTGCACGACTATGCGGTGCGGGATGTTCGCATGAGCCTGGCGGTGCTGGCCATCGCCGTCGGGCTGGTACTGCTGATCGCCTGCGCGAACGTGGCCAGCCTGCTGCTGGCGCGGGCTTCCGCCCGTCAGCGGGAGATGACCATCCGCAGTGCGCTGGGCGCCGGCGCAGGCCGAATCGTCCGGCAGTTGCTGTCGGAAAGCCTGGTGCTCGGCGTGGCAGCGGGCGCGCTGGGACTCTTTGCCGCCTGGGGCATAGCACGCGCTCTGGCTGCCGGTCCCGGCTATCTGCCTTTTCAGGACAACGTGGCGATTGATGCCCCGGTGCTCTGGTTCACGCTCGGGGCCACGTTGCTGACCGTACTGCTGTTCGGCCTGGCGCCGGGCCTGGCGGCCGCGCGCGGCGGCATCGCCGGCCGCCTGCAGGGAGACAGCCGGACAGGCGAGGGGACCCGTCAGAGCCGTGCGCGCGAGATTCTGGTGGTCACGGAAGTTTCCCTGGCCCTGCTGCTCGCCATCGGAGCGGCGCTGACCGCCCGTAGCCTGATGCGGCTCCGGGCTGTCGATCTGGGCTTCAAAGCCGAAGGCGTGCTCACAGCCAGCCTGACGTTGCCTGAAGAAAACTACGCCAAGCCGCAGGCGCGGGTCAACTTCTTCCAGACCTTGCTGGAGCGCGTGCGGGCCATCCCAGGCGTGAAGGCGGCGGGCATGGCGTCACACTTGCCGTTCAGCTACTCCAAAAGCGGTGGCGACGTGGTCATCGAGGGGGCGCCTCCACGCCAGCCAGGCGATAAGTTGATCGTCTTTCAGCGCAGCATCGACTCGGGCTATTTCCAGGCCATGCAGGTTCCACTGCTTCGCGGACGGTTCTTCAACGCGCACGACCCGGCTGGGCAGCCCGTCGCCATCATCAACCAATCGATGGCGCAACGGTGCTGGCCCAACCAGAACCCGGTTGGAAAACGGTTTGGCGATGGCAAGGACCACTGGATGACCGTGGTCGGCGTGGTGGCCAGTATGCGCCAGACTTCGCTCGCCGATGAGCCCGACATGGAATCGTACGTACCGTACCCGCAGTCCCCCGGGTCTACGATGGGTTTGGCGCTTCGCACAACGATGAATCCTACGCTCCTGGCGCCTGCGCTCCGGTCCGCAGTCGCCGAGCAGGACAAGGAACTACCGGTCTCCGAGATCGGAACGATTGTCACGAACATTGCTCACTCAACCCGCGAGCGGCGGCTCACGGTGGCTTTGTTCGCAGCTTTCGCCCTGCTGGCATTGATGCTGGCGGCCGTTGGCATCTACGGAGTCATTTCCTTTTCGGTGGCGCGCCGCACTCATGAGATCGGCGTGCGTATGGCGCTGGGGGCGCAGAAAAGCGACGTTCTTAGAATGGTCGTCGGTCAGGGGCTCAAGCTGGCGCTGATTGGAGTGGCCGTCGGCATTGCCGGCGCGCTGGCGCTCACGCGCTTTCTGTCGAGTTTGCTCTACGGCGTGAAGCCCACCGACCCGCTCACCTTCATCGCCGTCTCACTCATCCTGATCGCCGTGGCAATGCTGGCCTGCTACATCCCCGCCCGCCGCGCCGCCAAGGTTGATCCCATGGTGGCACTGAGATATGAGTAGCGGCGGGTGCACCCCGCCATTGGCTTTTCGTAGCGGCGAGTTTACCCCGCCATGGTGATTGAATGAATGGAAGGATGAAGTGTGAAGGATGAAGGATGAAATCCGGGTTCGGAGTTCGGTTTCGCCGGCTCTGGAATTTTGAATCTGCAATTTGAGATCTCGCCCCAGCGGCGGGTAGCGGCGGCTTTACCCCGCCATTGGTGATTGAGCGATTGTTGATTTGCGATTGAGAAGCGGCCGGTCGGGTCGCGCATACGTCGCGTCTTGAACGATCTATGCGGAGCAGGGTCGCGGGTTATTGCGAAAGGGCACGGGTTTGATCGTAGCGCGCTGGCTTTTGCGAAAGGGCACGAATTTAATCGCAGGACAGCGCTTTTGCGAAAGGGCACGACTTCAGTCGTGCCATGGAAGAGTCCTATTTGATTGGGGGCTTCAGCCCCTGAAGACTGTAGCGGCGGGTTCGTCCCGCCAACGGCTTTTGCGAAAGGGCACGACTTCAGTCGTGCCACAGAAGCGCCCCTTGGGGTGGGGGCTTCAGCCCCTGAGCCAGGTCGGCCGTTCCAACAAAGAAGGCTCAGCGGCTAAAGCCGGCATTTACGCGTTGATTTTGCGGCACGAGTAAACTCGTGCCCCTTCGCAGGAAGAAGACCCGCTCTTATTTTTGTAGGGGAGGGCTCCGCCCTCCCGCGGGCTGTGTGGCGGCGAGTTTATCTCGCCAATGGCTTTCCGTAGCGGCGAGTTCACCTCGCCAATGGCGGCGTAAGGCCGCCACTACAACTATGAGAGACTGATGTTCAATATTCGTGCACTCTTTCGCAAAGAACGCGCCGAGCGGGAGATGGACGAGGAACTGCGTTTCCACCTCGAAAAGCAGACCGAGCAGAACATCGCCCGCGGCATGAGCGCCGAAGAAGCCCGCTACGCCGCGTTGCGGCAGTTCGGCAACGTTGGAGCGGTGAAGGAAGAATGCCGCGACAGTTGGGGCGTGCGCTTCATCAGCGAACTCGCGCAGGACATTCGCTACGGCCTGCGCCAGCTTCCGCGTAATCCCGGCTTCACCCTTGTCGCTGTTTTGACCCTCGCCCTCGGCATCGGCGCGAACACGGCGATTTTTTCGGTTGTCAACTCAGTCCTGCTCAGACCGCTTCCATTTCCGAATGCCGACCGCCTGGTGATGCTCTGGGAGCGCAGCCCAGCCAAAGGCATCGGGCAGGAGAAGGTATCGGGGCCCGATTTTGATGACTGGCGTCAGCAAAATAACGTTTTCGCGAGCATGGCCTTCTGGCCGGGCTGGCTCGAGGCTGTCGAATTCAATCTCGCCGGCGCGCAGGGAACGGAGAAAGTCGGGGGTATTTACGCCTCCTCGGCTCTTTTCTCAGTCCTTGGCGTCAAGCCAATTCTGGGCCGCACCTTTCTTCCCGAAGAAGACAACTGGCAAGGCAATCGGGTGGCGCTCATCAGCCATGAGCTTTGGCAAAGCCGTTTCGGCGGAGACCCTCATGTGCTGGGCCGCACTCTTACCGTCGATAGTTACGGCCGGCGGGATTACACGATCGTGGGCGTGATGCCGCAGGGCTTCCATTTCCCGAACCCATGCGACCTGTGGCTGCCGGCAGGCTGGATGGGCGTGCATATCGGCGAGCGGCGCTCGGGGCACTGGCATTCCGTGATCGCACGCCTCAAGCCCGGCGTGGCGCTCGACCAGGCGCAATCGGAAATGAGCGCGATTCAGTCGCGCATCGCGCAGGACCATCCGAACGACCTGATCGGCACCGAAGTGGCGGTCGTACCTTTGCTCGACCAGACCATCGGCCAGTCGCTGCGCGCGAGCCTGCTGATTTTGTGGGGCGTGGTGGCTTGTGTCCTGCTCATAGCCTGCGCGAATCTGGCGAATCTGCTTCTGGCGCGCGGAGCAGGACGGCAGAAAGAAATAGCTGTCCGCCTGGCGGTTGGCGCAAGCCGCTGGCGCGTGGTTCGCCAACTGCTGACCGAGAGCCTGCTTCTCGCCCTGGGCGGCGGAATCGTAGGCGCGATAGGCGCGACGTGGGCCCTTCGTCTCTTCATAGCCATCGCAGCCAGCCACATTCCCCGATTGCAGGAAGTCAGGATGGATGCCACATCCCTCGCTTTTACTTTGGGCGTCTGTTTGATAACAGGTCTGTTCTTTGGTCTCGTCCCGGCCTGGCAAACCTCCAGACCCGATTTGAACAGTACGCTCAAGGAAGCCAGCCGAAGCGGAAATGCGCTGCTCCAGGAGAGCCGAGTGCGTCCCTTGCTGGTGACTTTTGAAGTCGCCCTTTCATTGGTCCTTCTGATTGGCGCCGGGCTGATGACTCGAAGCCTGGTGAGCCGCTTGCAGATCAACCGCGGCTTTCAACCCGGTCATCTGTTGACGGCCCAATTGGATTTTTCCGCGTCGGGATTCACGGGATGGGTCCACCCGACCGCCACCAGCCCTCAGGTGGCCTTGAAGCAGATCATGGAACGAATCAGGCATGATCCGGGAGTCGTGTCGGTGGCGGTGGCGTACAAACTCCCGCGTGACGTGGACAAGGGGCTGGTTTTCCCCGTCGTCATCGAAAACCGCCCTTCAGCCACATCTGCCGAATATCCGACGGCCGACTTTGAAGGCATTTCGCCCGATTACTTCCGCACCATGGGCATCCCCCTCCTCGAAGGAAGGGCCTTTACCGAGGATGACGTTTACGAAGCGCCGTGGGTCGCCATCATCAATCAAACCATGGCGCGGCGCTATTTCCCCAATCAGAATCCCATCGGCAAGCGGCTGGCATTAGGAGGCCGGAAAAATCCCGGGCAACCGGATTACAACGATCCCGACGGGCGGCCGCCGTGGAAAGAGATCGTCGGTGTCGCTGCTGATACGAAAACCCTGGGCCCCAACGCGGAAACAGTGCCGGAAGTGTACGTTCCCTACTGGCAGTGGCCCATGCAGAGCCCGGCCCTCCTCGTCCGCACGACGAGCCATGCAGCGCTTTCCGTAGCCGCAATCAGCAGCGAAGTGAGAGCTGTCAATAAGAACCTGCCTCCTCCAATCATTCGGACTATGGATGAGATACTCGCTGATTCAGTCGCCCAACCCCGCTACCAGACCATGCTCCTGGGCTTGTTTGGGATCGCCGCACTCATCCTGGCAGCAGTGGGTATTTATGGCGTGACGTCCTATTCCGTCGCGCAGCGCACGCACGAAATCGGCATTCGCATGGCGCTGGGCGCGGAAAGACGCGATGTTCTGAGGATGGTCGTTGGGCAAGGGCTGAAGCTGGCGCTGATTGGCGTGGCCATCGGCATTGCCGGAGCGCTGGCGCTCACGCGCTTTTTGTCGAGCATGCTGTATGGCGTCACACCCACCGATCCGCTCACGTTTGTTGCCGTCTCACTCGTTCTCATCGCTGTGGCGCTCCTGGCCTGCTACATCCCCGCCCGGCGAGCGGCGAAGGTCGATCCCATGGTGGCGCTGAGATATGAGTAGCGGCGGGTGCACCCCGCCATGGTGATTGTAGCGAATGGAAGGATGAAATGAATGAAGGATAAAGTGTGAAGGATGAAGGATGAAATCCCGGTTCGCGAGTTCGGGTTTGCCGGCTCTGGAATTTTGAATCTGGAATTTGAGATCTCGCGCCAGCGGCGGGTAACAGCGCGTGCACCGCGCCAAGGGCGAAGGCGTTTGGCGGCCACCGACTCGTCGGGGTAAACTCCAGCCGCCTCTACAACACGGAGATTGGGTTTTGTCGACATTGCCGGGCTGAAGCCCGGCGCCACAGAGAGAGATCATCATGTTTAACCTGCGCGCACTCTTTCACAAAAACCGCGCCGAACAGGAAATGGACGACGAACTGCGCTTCCATCTGGATCAGCAGATCGAGCAGAACATCGCCCAGGGCATGAGCGCGGAAGAAGCCCGCTACGCCGCGCTCAAAACCTTCGGCAATGTTGGAGCGGTTAAGGAAGACTGCCGTGACAGTTGGGGCGTGCGCTTCATCAATGAACTCGCTGCAGGACCTCCGCTACGGCCTCCGCCAGCTTCGCCGCAATCCAGGATTCACCGTTGTCGCCGTTCTCACCCTCGCCCTTGGCATCGGCGCCAACACCGCCATCTTCAGCGTGGTCAACGCAGTCATGCTGCGAACGCTGCCGGTCGCGAACCCCGGGCAATTGGTGCAGATCCGATTCCGCTCGCCCCGCAGCAGCAGCCTGCGGATGACTTTCACCAATCCCTTGTGGGAACAGATTCGCGACCATCAGGATGCCCTGGCGGGGGCTTTTGCCTGGTCCCCGCAAGACTTCAATCTTGCCGACGGAGGCGAAGCCCACGAGGTCCGCGGGATGTACGTCAGTGGCAGCTACTTCCCGACGCTGGGGGTGCCATCGGCCATCGGGCGCCTGATCACGCCGGAGGAAGACCACCACGGCTGCAACGGTGTTGCCGTGCTCGGGTACGGGTTCTGGCAGCGGAACTACGCCGGAGCCCGGAGCGCGATCGGCAGCCTGCTGCGCCTCAACGGCCATTCGTTCCCGATCATTGGGGTGACCGCGCCCAGCTTCTTCGGCACGGACGTAGGTGAAAGATTCGACGTCGCCCTGCCGATCTGCGCGGAGGCGGTGATTCGAGGAAAAGACTCTTTCCTCAACCAGCGTTCCGCCTGGTGGCTCCTGATGATGGGCCGTCTCGCTCCCGGGGAGAAGAATGAGCAGGCGACGGCGCGCCTGAACGCTCGCGCGGCCGAAATCTTCGCCGCTTCCGTTCCTTCGAACTGGCGGCCCGACGATCAGCAGGCCTTCCGCAGGTCCAGCTTCAAAACGGTTCCGGCGGGCACCGGGCTGACCGGCTTTTCCGGGCTGCGCGACCAGTACGAAAAGCCACTCGAAATCCTGATGGTGGTGGTCGGCTTTGTGCTGCTCATCGTTTGCGCGAACATCGCCAGCCTCCTGATGGCCCGCGCCGCGGCGAGAGAAAGGGAGTTCGCCGTTCGACTCTCAATGGGCGCGTCGCGCGCGCGGCTGGTACGCCAGGTGCTCACCGAAAGCTTGCTGCTCTCCGCGGCGGGCGCCCTGGGTGGATTGTTCCTGGCCCGCTGGGGCAGCGCCCTGCTGGTTCGCCTGGTCTCGACGACCACCAGCAGGGTCTATCTCGATCTCTCCATGGATGGGCGCGTCCTGGGCTTCACGGCGGGCATCGTCGTGGTAACGGGACTGGTGTTCGGCCTGCTGCCGGCGCTGCGCGCCACGCGGGTCCCCCTGACCTCGGCGATGAAGGGCGGCGAAGCACAACCCGGGGAAAACCGCTCGCCCTTTCATTCCGGCCGCTGGGTGGTGGCCGTGCAGGTTGCGCTCTCTCTGGTTCTGCTGGTAGGGACCGGCCTTTTCGTGCGCACCTACAGGAACCTGGTGACGTTTAATCCCGGATTCGACCGCTCGAACGTCCTCCTGGTCAGCATGGACGTTCACAACGCCGGCATCGGACCGGAGGCGCGGATCCCCTTTTACGGCCGGGTTCTGGAGCGGCTGAAGTCGCTTCCCGGCGCCGTGTCGGCCAGTCAAAGCTGGCTGACACCGATTTCCGGATTGGAGTGGAACGGGATGATCCAGTCCGAAGGATACCAACCACCGGCGGGCGGGATGCCGCTGGTCTGGTTCAACTGGGTGACGCCGGAATACTTTGCCACGCTGCGCACGGCGCTGGTTGCAGGCCGCACGTTCAACAGCCGTGATTCGGCAACCTCGCCCAAGGTCGCGATCGTGAATGAGGCGCTCGTCCGCCGCTTCTTTCCGAATCAGGATCCCCTGGGGAAGTCCTTCCGCATGGATGGCCCCCCCGGGTCCCCCCCGGAGCGGATCCAGATTGTGGGAGTGGTCCGGGATTCCAAGTACCTGTCGCTTCGCGAAGCCGATGTTCCCTTTGCTTACGTTCCGCCGGCCCAGGCCCCGTTCGTCCCGGACGACAGCTCTTTTGAAATCCGGACCGCCGTCAAGCCCGCATCGATGATCCCGGCGGTGCGGGACGCGATTGGGAGAGAAAATAAGGCGGCGTCCCTCCGCTTTGGAACCCTGGAGCAGCAGATTGATAACTCCCTGGTGCAGGAACGCCTGCTTTCGACACTCTCCGGATTTTTCGGCGGCCTCGCTCTTCTGTTGACGGCCATCGGCCTATACGGCGTGATGGCCTTTCTGGTCACGCGGCGCACGCACGAAATCGGCATCCGCATGGCACTGGGCGCGGAACGCCAGGACGTGCTGAAGATGGTCATCGGGCAGGGGTTGAAGCTGGCGGTCATGGGCGTGGCTGCCGGCCTTGCCGGGGCGATGGCTTTGACTCGGTTCCTGGCAAGCCTGCTCTATGGCGTGAAGCCAACCGACCCGCTCACGTTCGCCGCCGTTTCGGTCATCCTGATTGCCGTGGCCTTGCTCGCATGCTACATCCCCGCCCGGCGAGCCGCCAAGGTTGATCCGATGGTGGCGCTGAGATATGAGTAGCGGCGCGTGCACCCCGCCATGGTGATTGTGCGAATGGAAGGATGAAATGTGAAGGATAAAGTGTGAAGGGTGAAGGATGAAATCCCGGTTCGCAGTTCGGCTTTGCCGGCTCTGGAATTTTGAATCTGGAATGTCGAACGCACTCCGGTGGCGCGATCCACCCGGCGCCATCCGCAGCGACGGTAACGGGTGTCCAGTTGGGCGCGGGTGACGAAGAAAGCCAGGGCTTGAGTGAACTGGTAAAGACGGCGGTAGTCGATGTAGCCGCGGTCGAGAAGGTAAAACGCCGCAGCCTCCAGCGCCAACCGGTCGAGCAGATTCACGTCGTGCACCTGTCCGCCAGTCACGTAAACAGCGGTCGGAATGTTGCCGCGCAGATCGAGCAGGGTGTGCAGCTTCACGGCACTCTTGCGTCGCCGAAACTGCGCCCAGGGGAAAAGCGACAGGCAGAGGTCGATGGTCGTGGAATCGAAGACGTAAATGGTCTGGTCGAGTTCCAGGGCAAACGGATCGTGCTGATAAAGGGCCCGAGCCTGGGCGATGAGCAGGCGGGCGAATCGGCATAGATGCGCCAGTCGCGCTGCTGGTTGGCGTTGGCCAGGGTGTTGCGCGAGACGCGGCCTCGAAAGCCCTTGAGATTTCGCGCCAGCGGCGGGTAGCGGCGCGTGCACCCCGCCATGAGTGATTGCGTGATTCGCGATTGAAAAGCTGCCAGCTGAAGGCTTAGCCAGGGAGCGCAGACCGCCGCGCTTGCGAACTGCCGCTTTTGCTGACGGCTGAGAGCTGAGGGCTGATAGCTGACGGCTGGGCGCTGAAAGTTTCTGCGGCTGGCACGCACCTCGCGGTGCCGACGGCGCGCTTGGAATCACTTCAGAGCCTCGATGTCTAAGCTACTCAATGAAAATACCCCCCAAGTGGGGCATACGGGACTTTCGCCACCAAATTATATGAGTTTTAGAATATGTTGATAATAAATGACTTATTAAAATCAAGAAAGATTGCTGCGCGATCAATTTTCAAAAATGTGTATCATTTTGAAACAGTGAGTAATTTTTACATCCCTTAAGAGTTTCCCGCTTCGCCAGCACCAGCGTGAATCGCTGATGACATCCTGCTAGAATAGTCGTTCGTATCCTTTGGGGTTTTGGGGCAATGGTTCCTACCTTTACGGAAAAGTACGACGTAGTCGTCGTGGGCGCGGGTCACGCGGGCGCTGAGGCCGCCATGGCTGCGGCGCGCATGGGGCTGAGGACTGCTCTGTGCACCATCAACCTGGACCTGATCTGCCAGATGTCGTGCAACCCTGCCGTGGGCGGAATTGCCAAAGGCCACCTGGTGCGCGAAGTGGACGCGCTGGGCGGGGTGATGGGCGAAGTGATTGACGCCGTGGGAATCCAGTTCCGGCTGCTCAACACCAGCCGTGGGCCGGCCGTCTGGTCGCCGCGCGCCCAGGCCGACAAGAAGCTCTATCGCGCCAGGATGCGCCAGGTGCTGGAGCAGGAACCGAACCTGCGCATCAAGCAGGCGGAAGTGATCGACCTGGTGCTGGAAGACTTGAACGGCGCCTCCTCATCCACGCCCGACGCCAGCACACCACGGCAGCGTGTGCGCGGCGTTCTGCTGCGCGACGGCCGAACCATCGAAACCGGCGCCGTCATCGTCACAACAGGAACGTTCCTCAATGGCCTCATCCACTGCGGCGAGCAGAAGTATGCCGCCGGGCGCTCAGGCGAACCGCCGGCCGTGATGCTGGGTGAAGCTTTGCGGCGCATGGGATTTGAAGTGGGCCGGTTGAAGACGGGAACGCCTCCGCGCCTGGACCGCCGCACGATAGATTTTTCGCAATTCAAGGTGCAGTCTGGCGATTCCGTACCCACTCCCTTCAGCTTCCGCACGCGCGCCATCACGCAGGAACAGACCGTCTGCTGGATCGCCCTGACCAATGACGAAACGCACCGTGTGATCCGCGAGAACATCCACCGCTCGCCGCTTTACTCCGGTCAGATCCAAAGCATCGGCCCGCGCTACTGCCCGTCGATTGAAGACAAGATCGTAAAATTTCCAGACAAGCCGCACCACCAGCTTTTTCTGGAGCCCGAAGGTCTGGACACCAACGAGATCTACGTGAACGGCATGTCGACTTCCATGCCCATTGACGTCCAGGCGGCCATGGTGAAGTCGATTCCGGGGCTTGAAAATGCGGAGATGATCCGGCCCGGCTACGCCATCGAGTACGACATGATCCAGCCCACGGAACTGCGGCCGTGGCTCGAGACCAAGATGATCCAGAATCTGTTTCTGGCCGGGCAGATCAACGGCACCACCGGCTACGAGGAGGCCGCCTGCCAGGGCATCATGGCGGGCATCAACGCCGGGCTGCGCGTCCAGTGCCGCGAACCGCTGGTGATTGGCCGCACGCAAGGCTACACGGGAATTCTGATCGACGACCTGGTGAACAAGGGCGTCGACGAACCCTACCGAATGTTCACCTCGCGCGCCGAGTTCCGCCTGCACCTGCGCATCGACAACGCCGACGAGCGACTGATGCCCATCGGCTACAAAGCCGGCACGATCAAGCAGCAGGATTACGATATTTTTCTTGGCAAGCAGCAGCGGATTTCCGCCGCCACGCGCTTCCTGCTCGAAACACGGCTCGACCCGCAGTCAGGCGCCGGCCGGGAGATTTACACGCGTCTCGGTCTGATGGCAGACGGGCAGTTCAACGCTCCCACAACGCTGACCGGCGCGCAACTGCTGAAGCGGCCGGAACTGAAGATTGACGACCTGATGGAATGGATCAACGAGGGTCTGCGCCGGGCCGGCAGCGAGCCCATCGCAACCTCTAACGGCGATGGAATCGCCTCACTGATGGCCCGCGAAGAAGCGCGCCGCGTCGAGACCGGTCTCAAGTACGAAGGCTACCTGGCCCAGCAGGAAAAACACATCCAGCACATGAAGCGGGCCGAGCAGCGCCGCATCCCGGACGGATTCGACTACGGCAGCGTCTCCGGCCTCTCGCGCGAAGTCGTCGAAAAGTTTACCCGCGTTCGCCCGCTCACCCTCGGCCAGGCCCTGCGCATCCCCGGCGTCACGCCGGCAGCAGTTTCGCTGGTCAACGTTTATATCGAAATCTTCCAGCGCCGCGGCGCAGAGCAAACTCAGGCGTAGCGGGGATTGCAGCTAAACGTTCGCCGTCCAACCCCGGTGCGGGCTTGCAGGCCTCCACTTGCATTTGGAGTCGTAACAAAGGTAGGCTTGGAACATGGATGTAGAGACGATCAAGGCGGAGATTGAGACCCTCAGCGAACCTGAGCGCCGCGCATTGGCAGACTGGCTGCAGGAACTCGAAGACCGGGCTTGGGACGCTGAGATGGAGCGGGATTTTTCTCCGGGCGGTCGAGCCCAGGCCCTCGCCGAAAAGATCGATCGGGAAATCGAAGAAGGAAAGTTCACTCCGCTCGATGAGGGTATGCGCTCACGACAAGGGCGGCATTGAAATTCACCTCCCACGCTTCCCCGGTTTTCTGATCTCTTTATGACCGGCTGCCACCGGAAATTCAGAAGCAGGCCGCCAAACAATATGAGCTTTTTGCCGGCGACCCCTATCATCCTTCCCTGCGATTGAAGCCGATTGGCCCATTCTGGTCGGCGCGCGTTTCACGGTCCCATCGAGCACTCGCAACGCGCCGCGGGGACCATTTCTTCTGGTTCTGGATTGGTTCACACGCTGACTATGACAACCTGATCGCCGGGTTGTGACGCGCCTCAGCTATCTTCCGGGCTTCCACTTCCGGAAGAACTCCGTAAAATCCTGGTAAGTCATGGCGCGGGCGTTGGCAAACTGGCCCTGGCTCTGGGCGTAGAGCAGTTTCCCGCGCGGGTCCAGCACGGCCAGCGCGGGAATGCCCTTGCTGATGGGCACACCGTACTTCGCCGCGACGTCGAGGTTCTTGTCATAGCGCCCCACGTCAACTTTGACCACCACAAAGTCGCGCGCAATCAGGCGGGCCAGGTTTGGCTTGTGCATCTGCGCATCCAGCGCATGGCAATCCGGTCACCAGTTGGCGCCGAAAATCAGCACAACGTTCCGGCCCGTCTTCGATGCCTGCGCTATGGCGGCGGCGATGTCCCGGCGCGCGTCGGCGTGCTCATCAAAGATCGGCTGGCCCGCGGCCCTTGCCAGGCCGGCGCCCATCATCAGCCCGCATAACGCCAGCAAGGTCAAAACACGGCTTCTCGCGATTCCCTGCCCTGCTTTCATGATTTTCTTATCTTAGATGAAAAGTGGCAAAGAGGACAGGGCATTGAAGTCAGCCGCCCGATTGGCCGATCAATAGGCAGTGGAATCGCGGCATACGACCGGTTCCCCAGGAGGCGACGATGCCGGAAGAAACCAATCAGCAGGCCACCCAGCCCGGAAGCCCCGCTCGACGGGAAAAGAGTTACAAGTTCATTCGCTGGGATGACACCGGCAACTTTGCGCGGCTCACCCTGGCCCGGCCGCCGCAGAACGTGATGAATATCGAGATGCTCAAAGAGATGGGCGACGCCATCGAGAGCCTGACCCATCACGAAGGAGTGCGCCTCATCCTGCTGCAGGCCGCCCCCGAATGCGAGGGCTACTTCTCGGCGGGCCTGAGCATGGAGGGCTACACGGAGCAACTGGTTTTCCAGATGATGGACGCTTTCCACAACGTCTTCCGCGCCATGATGGACGTTTCCAAGCCCGTTCTCGCTGTCGTTGACGGAATCGCTTCCGGCGCGGGCAGCGAACTGGCGGCTTTCTGCGACCTGGTGATCGCCACGGAAGACGCCCAGTTTCGCCAGCCGGAAATCAAGCTGGGGGTGTTTCCGCCGCTCGGAGCAGTGGTCTATCCGCGGGTGATCGGGCCGCGCCGCGCCATGGAATTCCTCCTCACCGGCGAGCCCATCAACGCCCGCACCGCGCTTGAAATCGGCCTGGTAAACCGCGTGGTCCCGCGCGCCGACCTCGAGGCAACGGTCAACGCCATGGTCCGCCGCATCGCGGACGAGAGCAGCCCCGTCCTGCAGTTGCTGAAGCGGGTGATCTTCAACGGCACCTGGTTGCCCTTTGCCGAAGCCCTGAAACGCGCCCAGGACCTCTACCTCAACCAGTTGTTCGAGCTGGAAGATTCCCAGGAAGGCCTGCGCGCCCTGCTGGAAAAGCGCAAACCCGTGTGGAAGAACCGGTACCAGCGGAGCTTCGTGCGAGGCTTCCACCTAAAGTCATTTGGGTCCGTTGCGGCAACAGTCCACAAGGCAAATCGAAAAATTTCTGAAAGACGACTATACGGTCATTCAAGAACTTCTGTGACGATCCCGTTCACTCATTCCTCATAATCCCTTGAGTTACGACTTGCTGGAAAAAAGGAAACCCGTGTGGAAGAACCCGTAGGGCAAACGCCCTGCACCGGACCTACCAGGCACCAAAAGTTCCAATCCATCCACAAACAATTTGGGCTTCTTCCTCCCGCGGTTTCCCATTAGAATGATCTCAATCTTTTAGGTCGCTTGTTAGCGGGTGATTGCAGTCGGGGCTTCTTTCAACACAGAACCGTGGAACATGTGGTTGGGCATCATGTGAACGATTTCTATGCAGGGAGGGATATGAAACCATCGGCTATTGAAGACTTGAGGAAGCAAATCCGGGGAGAATTTCTGCAACCCAGTGACGCCGGGTATGACGAAACGCGAAGCATCTTCAACGCCGCGATTGACCGCCGGCCGGCGGTGATTGTGCGTCCTTCCGGGACGGAGGACGTCGCAGCGGCAATTCGCTTTGCGCGCGAGCAGGACATTCCCTTATCGATTCGCGGCGGCGGCCACAGCGCTTCCGGAAACGCCGTCTGCGACGCCGGAGTGATGCTCGACATGTCGAAGATGAAAGGCATCCAGGTTGACGAAAAAGGCTGCGCGGCCACCGCGGACCCTGGCCTGACGCTGGGCGATTACGACAAAGCCGTCACCGCCAGGCATCTGGTGAGCCCGATGGGCATTGTCTCCAAAACGGGCATCGCGGGATTGACCCTGGGCGGTGGAATGGGCTGGCTGATGGGAAAATACGGCCTGGCCTGCGACAACCTGATCGGGGCGGAAGTGGTGACGGCCGAAGGCAAAACAGTGCAGGCCAGCGAGGAGGAAAACTCCGATCTGCTTTGGGGGCTGCGCGGCGGCGGCGGCAATTTCGGAGTGGTTACAAAGTTCCAGTATCACCTGCATCCTCTGGAGCCCATGCTCGGCGGCCTGCTGATTCACCCCATCGACAAAGCCAGGGACGTCCTGCGCTTCTACAGCGACGTCACGCAAGACCTTCCCGACGAACTGATTGTTTATGCCGCCCTGCTGACCGCGCCGGACGGCAACCCTGTCTGCGCAATGGTGGTGGCTTATATGGGCGATCCGGTAGAGGGCAAAAAGGTGCTGGCGCCCATCCGGGCCTTTGGCCCGCCCGTGGCCGACACCGTGGCCGTTGTCCCTTATGTCCAGCACCAGAGCATGTTGGATGATGGTTATCCGCGCGGACAGTTCCATTACTGGAAGTCGGGATTCATGAACACCGTTACGGACGAGGCCATCGACGCCCTCATCGAACAGTTCCACCGCCGGCCCACACTGCTCACCCATCTCGTGCTGGAACACATGCACGGCGCGGCCAGCCGCGTGCCCGAGACGGCGACGGCCTTCCCCCACCGCTTCGTTTCCTACAACCTGGGAGCCTTCTCCATCTGGGACAACCCCAAGGACGAAGATGCCGGCCGCAAGTGGATTGGCGAATTCTGGCAGGCCGTGAAGCCTTATCTCACTGGAGGGGTTTACGTGAATTACCTGGGCCAGGAGGGTGCGGACAGGGTTCGCGAGGCCTACGGGCCGAACTTCGACCGGCTGGCAGCGCTGAAGAAAAAATACGACCCCACCAATTTCTTCCGCCTCAACCAGAACGTTCCCCCCGCTGCATAGCGAAACGGCGGAACGCAACAATTGTTGTTTTCACAACTTCACGCAGGGGCCGGCCTTCCGCCCGCCCCTGGTCTCGGGCCCCTATTCCCTGATCCCTGTTTCTCACGCCGGCTGGTCGAAGAAGGGCTCGCCGGCTTTGCGGTACTTGTACGCGGCGCGCTCGTCGAGTTCGATGCCGAGGCCCGGCTTCTCTGTCACTTCCACGTAGCCTTTTTCGATCAGCGGTTTTTTGCGGTCCTTGATGAGTTCATCGAAGAAGGGAACGGATTCGGCGTGCCATTCGAGCGCCAGAAAGTTCGGCGTGGCGGCGCAGAGGTGCGCCGACGCCATGGTGCCGATGGGGCTTGAGATGTTGTGCGGAGCGACGGCCACGTAATGCACTTCCGCCATGTCGGCGATGCGGCGGCCTTCCAGCAGCCCGCCCACTTTCTGGTAGTCGGGCGCCAGGATGTCCACCGCTTCGCGCTCCAGCAGCTCGCGGAAGTGGTGCCGCTGGTAATGGTTTTCGCCCGTGGCAATGGGAGTTGTGGTGGCGTCCGTCACCCGGCGAATGGCGTCGTTGTTTTCAGGCGGAACGGGATCTTCCAGCCACAGCAGGTCAAATTCCTCGCAGGCGCGCGCCAGCTTGATGGCGTCATTCACGCCGTAGTTCCAGTGGCAGTCGATGGCGAGATCCACCTCCGGCCCCAGCGCCTTGCGCAGCGAGCCCACCAGGCCCGCCATCAGGTTGATCTCCTTGCGCGTCAGCGAGCGGTTGTAATCGTCCAGCGAGTATTCACTGGGAACGTCCACGTCAAACTTCAGCGCCGTAAAGCCGCGCCGCTTCATGGCCACAGCGTGTTTGGCGTAATCGGCGGCGCGAATCTGGCGGGCCTCGGCCTTCTGCCCGCCGTGATACTTGGGGCTCAGTTCGGTGCGCTGGCGTTTGGCCTTGCCGGGCTTCTGCGCCCAGCCGGGCGTGCGCGGCAGCAGCACGGGCGACAGGCTGGATAGCCCTTTGCCGGCGTGGCAGTCGGCGTAGATGCGGACGCGGTCGCGGTACTTGCCGCCCAGGAACTGATAGACCGGCAAGCCGGAAGCCTTGCCCACAATGTCCCACAGGGCGGTCTCCACGCCGCTGATGGCGTGGAAGCCCATGCCCGCTGTTCCGGTGGCGCCCATGGCCGTGCGCATCAGGCGCGTCAGGCGGTCCACGTCGCGCGGATCTTCGCCCGGCAGGAATTCGTTGAACTCGCGGATCACGCCCGTCAGGCCGGGAGCGAAAAACGCCTCGCCCCATCCCGTGACGGACTTGTCCGTCGATACCTTCACAATCGTCCAGTCATAATTCGCTTCAACCACCGCCGTTTCAATTTTCGTGATGCGCATTGGGGGTCTATTTCCTTTTCATATTTTCAGATTGTCTACCCGCAGCCGCACGGCGCCGCGTCTGTGCAAATGCCTTAAGCGAAAAACGCACAGTACCACGGGACAGGATGAAATGCTACTTGAGCGCGCCGAGATCTTTTTGAAGGTTGGTGATGGCGTCCTTGGGAAGTTCGGACGGCACCAGGTCCGTGGAGCGCCGCGCATAAACGTTATCGCCCACCTTGGAAATCTCCACCGTCTGGGTCTTATTGTCGTCGCCGTACTGGATCCCGACGGTGTACAGCGGCTGGTTCAGCCCGTACTCAGCCAGGTGGGTGGGGTTTTTCTTCGGAAATGATTGCGCGCTCAGGTCGCGAAGGTCCTGCAGCAGGGTCTGCATCTTGTCACTCTTCACCTCCATGCTGGCCGGCTCAGTCTGCTCCCACTTGCCGTCCTTGTGCTGCACAAATACCCGCTGTCCACTGGGACCCTTCACAGTGACCTGCTTTGCATCATAGGTGGAGAAAGTGAACAGGTCCTTGGACCGCAGGTCTGAAGGCTGCTTCTGAAACTGGGTGAGAAAGTCCGGTCCGAGTGTGAAGACCGGGCCCACGGCAGTATTCATGGCGTAGTAGTTGGAGCCGTCTTTCTTGCCCAGCACCAGCGTCTGGCTGCCACCGTCAGTGGTGAGGTGAAGGGTCAGGGTGGGATTCGAAAATCCGTAACGGGCCAGGTCCGTCTTGTTTTCCGCGACAACACTCTGCATGGATGCGCTGCCCAGTTCGTCCACCAGGCCCTGGACGGTAAAGTGGTTGGCGCGGACCGGAGGAGGCAGCACCAGGTCCCAGATGCCGTCGGCATTTTTGACCAGCTGGTAACTGTACTTTGGGGAAGCAACGTCCAGGCGGCGGATATTGTCTGTCGCCAGGGTAATCACCTTCTTGTTGCGGAAGTCGAACAGCTTCTTCTCGAGCGAGTCCTTCAGGTAGCTGGCCAGGGTGAAGACGTGCGGCTGGCCGGCCACCTGCGCATAAATTCCGCTGTTGGTGGGCGTGGAGCTTCCCAGGCGCAAGGTGATTTCCTGCGGCTTGGCATTGGTTTTGACTTCGATGGTGGCCTCGGGCGGGTCCAGACCAAATTCCTTAAGATCGCCGGCCTGCTCGCTGACCGTCTCCGACGGCGTCGCGCCGGTGAGGCTGCTGAGGAAGGTGTCGATGGTGGAGGAATCAGCCGCCAGTTTCATGGGAGCGGTGATCTGCCAGATTTTGCCTTCGCGCGTGCAGGTGACGGCCTTGCCGTCTGCCCCAGTCACCGTAAATGCGACGATCTGGCCTTCCTTCACCGGAAGGATCTTTTGTGAAGCGGGGCCCTTTTTCTCCGAAGCGGGGGAAGGCTTCCTGTTCCCGTAGTGGGTGAAGATGCCCCAGAGTCCTGCCAGGACCGCCAGCGCGATTAAGGTTTGGAGATATTTTCTGTTCATCGCCGACGCCGCCACCAAACTCCCGCACCCAGCCAGAATAATCAGCAGAGGCAGGCCAAACACACCCAGGTAGAGCAGCCGACCCATTTGCCGCTGGTTCATGTTCAGGCTCTGATGTTCATGGGATTTGGGCCGGATGGAAATCAGGCTCTCCTCAGCCGAGAGCCAGTTGATCATGTTCATCACCAGGTCTTTATTCCCCTGGAACCCCAGATACGCATTGGCGCCCAGCAGGGACGTTCCCGTCACGACCAGGCGGCCTTGACCCTTCTTGCCGTCCTGGCCGCTGATGGTGTCCGCCGCGGCAACCGTCAGCGGCCCCTTGATGTCTTTCCCGGGCTGGTAAGAAACTTTCCGCACGCTGGGGTTGAATCCCTCCACGCCAAAACTGTCCCCTGACGTCTCGCACAACATTTCCGGCGAGGCGCCGCCTTTCGGGTCTTTGCTGATTTCCAGCGACCGGGAAAGCGGGAAGAGGGTCGCCGTCCGCTGCATGGGCTCGACGATGGGATTGGAACCATACTTGATGATCAGCGGCATGTCAGGAGTGGTTCCAAACAGCCGGGCAACAGGGTTCAAATCCACCACCAGATCGTCCCGCACCTTAACACCCCAGCCGGCAAGCATCTGGCTCAGGCCAGGCAGCTTGACGCCCGCGTCCAGCATGAACAGCACCCGCCCGCCGCCTTCTATGAACTTGCTGATGGTGGCAATCTCCGCCGGCAGATAATCGTGCTTGGGGCCGGCAATCACCAGCACTTCGCAATTCGCAGGGATCTCGTTTTTCTGCAGCAGCATCAACGGCTTGACTTCGTAACTCTCGTTGTTCAGTTCCTTTTGCAGGTTCTGGAAGCCGTCCCGTCCGGTGTCGGTAATGCTGCGCTCACCATGGCCATCCATAAAATAGATGGTCTTCTCCCCCATCAGCACGCGGATCAGGGCGTTGGTCACGCCTTCTTCGTTGGTGGTTTGTGCCTGGAAGTGCCGGGTCCCCGAAACCACTTCGATGGTGCCGTAGCTTTGGATACCGTACTCCTTGGCCAGGGCGGGTTCGCGGTCGGGATCAACGTAACGCACCGTCACGTGCTGCGAGGCGCTCTCATACTCTCCCAGCAGATCGCGCCGCCTGGAAAAAGCATCCTTGCGGTCAAAAGCATAAAGGGTGACGTTCTGCTTCAGGCCCTTGAGGATCTTCCTGGTTTGAGGTGAAAGGCTAAACTCCTGGTTGGGAGTGAGGTCCCAGCTCTTGTCGTGGTTGTTGACGAACCAGTTGACCAGGACGATAATCGCCACGCCGATCAGGGTGTACAGAGCCAGGTTTGCGCCCTGTAAGATCCGCTGGCTCCCCCCTCCTTTCGGCCGTTCTTTTTCCGCCATCGTCAGACCCTCCCCTTCAAAGCTTCAACGGACCGCGCCGTTAAAAAGACCCCCAGCGCAATGACAGACAGGTAGTAAACCAGGTCCTTCAGGTCCACCACGCCCTTGGCGAATCCTTCAAAGTGCGTGGTGAGCGCCATGTAGGCAAGGACCTTGCCGACTGCCCCGCTCGAATAGGCCGTCACCCAGTTTAAAACGTAAATCATAAGAAACGCCGCAAAGGAAACCACGGCGGCGATAATCTGGTTCTTCGTAAACGTTGAAATCCACATCCCCAACGCCAGCAGCGAGGCGCCAAACAGGAAAAGCCCCAGGGCCTGCGCGATCAGGGGCTTGGCCGAAGGATTCCCGTAAATGAACAGCGTGCTCACGTAGGCAAAAGTGATCACGATCATGGTGCCGAACAGCATCAGCGCGCCCAGGAATTTCCCGGCAATGATCTGGAAGTCGGTGACCGGAGAGGTCAACAGAAGCTCAATCGTTCCGGACCGCTTTTCCTCGGCATAAAGCCTCATGGTGATCAGCGGAATCACCAGCAGCAGAACAATCGTCAGGACGCCCTGGAACAGCGGACGGATGACATAGTCGTTGATGCTCATGTCGGGCATGCCCATGCCGCCCATCGCCTGCATCCGGAAGGTCTGCACCACGTAAGTGGCCGTAAAGCTGTAGAAGAAAAACCCGCACAAAACGGCGTAAACGGCCATCACCAGATAAGCGATCGGCGAATGGAAATAGGAACGAAGTTCCTTGCCCGCCACTGCCAGAATGTTTCGCATTTCAATTTCCCCCTCAGGGTGGTTGGATCATCGCCAGCCGCAGCCCCACCTTCAGCCTGCGAAGGCCGCGGCCTCAGTTGCTGACTTCGGTTTCTCCAGGCTTCTCCGGCTCCTGCGCCTTGGCGGGCCGTGCTTCTGCCGCCGCTTCTTCGCTCAAGTCACGCGTAGTCAGCTTCAGGAAGATGTCTTCAAGGCTCATGCCACTGGTTTTCAGCTCAAACAGACCCCATCCGGATTCGACAATAGCGCGGGCCAGTTCCGACCGCACTTCATGATTCTTCTCCGTATGGACTTCCAGCGTAATGCGGGTACCGGAAGCATTTACGGGCTCAACGAGATTTACGCCGGCCACCGTCTGCAGCCTGCTCATAATCTCCGGCGCCGGACCTTCCACCGTCACCAGCACCGATCCGTATCCCTGCAGGCGGGCGATCAGTTCGTCCGGAGCGCCCATGGCCACCACGGTTCCCTTGCTGATCACCACCACACGCTGGCAGGTCTTTGAGACCTCCGGAAGAATGTGCGTGCTGAGAATGACGGTGTGCTGCCCGGCCAGCCCCTTGATCAGTTCGCGAGTTTCAATAATCTGCTTGGGATCCAGGCCCGCCGTGGGCTCGTCGAGAATCAGGATGTCGGGATTGTGAATCAGCGCCTGGGCCAGCCCCACGCGCTGCCGGTAGCCTTTGGAAAGTTTGCCGATCTGGCGGTGCTGCACATCGCCGATGGCACATTTCTCGGAGACCTCTCCGACACGCTTCTTGAGCTCGCCACGCGCAACGCCCTTGATCCGGCCCACAAAGGCCAGGTATTCATTCACCGTCATGTCGGTATAGACAGGGGGGGTTTCCGGCAGATAACCGATGTGCCTCTTGGCTTCCAGCGGGGAGTCGGCCACGTCGATGCCCGCCACGCGAACGCGCCCGGCGCTGGCCGAAAGAAAACCCGTAATAATGCGCATGGTGGTGGTTTTTCCCGCGCCGTTTGGACCCAGGAACCCGAGGATTTCTCCTTTCTGCACCTGGAAGCTGACGTCAGAAACCGCCAGCGTCGGACCGTATCGTTTCGTCAGATTCTCAACTTCAATCATACGGATGCATCCTCATTTCCTGAGTGATGTGGCCTGCCTTGGTCTTGAAATCTGCCCGTCACAGACAAACCCGCGAACGCAGGTTCAACTAATAAGGATTATCAAAAAACCACAAAGGTTGCCAACCACTTTATTTTGTGTTCTCCTGAAAACTTGTTTTTCAGCGGATTCTCTTCATCAAAACAGAGGACACAAAGTCCATTCTGGAGGAAATCATGGTTCTCAAAGACCAGGTCGCACTCATCACCGGCGCTTCCAGCGGAATCGGCTACGCAACCGCCCTCGCCATGGCCCGCGAAGGCGCCCGTGTCGGAGTCAACTATCTTAAGAACAAGGCCGGCGCCGACCAGGCCGTGGCGGAAATCAGCAAAGCAGGCGGCGAAGCCCATGCGATTCGCGCCGACGTCACTTCCGCCGGCGAGGTGGAGGCGATGGTGGAAAGCGTGCGCAATCGCTGGGGGCGCATTGACATCCTGGTGAACAATGCCGGCGATCTGCTCGGCCGGCACATGCTCTCCGACATGACTGAGGATTACTGGGAACAGATCATGGACCTGAACCTGAAGAGCGTCTTCCTTTGCGTCAAGCAGGTGTGGGAAGAAATGGCCGAGCGCAAGAGCGGGAACATCATCAACATGGCTTCCATCGCGGGGCGCAACGGCGGAGGGCCCGGTTCGGGAGCTTACGCCACCGCGAAAGGCGGCTTGATCACTTACACCAAAAGCCTGGCCAAGGAACTGGCTCCGCACGGCATTCGGGTGAACGGAGTGGCGCCGGGCGTGATCGCCACGCCTTACCACGAGCGCTACAGCCCGCCTGAAGTTTTCCAGAAGTTCATCGCCAGCATCCCTCTGGGCCGCGCCGGAACCTCCGAGGAAATTGCCAGCGTCGTAGTCTTTCTGGCGTCCCCAGCCGCCAGTTACATCGTGGGAGAAACCATTGAAGTGAACGGCGGCATGCTGATGGATTGACGGGCTCACCTGGACACCCGAAGGTACTTCTCAATCCCGGCCAGCACGTTGTGCATCATCTCGCGCGTCAATTTCCCAGTCTGGGTATTCTGCTGGCTGGGATGATAGGACGCGAACAGGCGCGGCAATCCGCCCGGCAGCCCGTAGCTGGCTCCGTGCCCAAAGGGCATCTTTGAGCGCGGCGGCAAGTTCGCCTTTTCTCCAACCACGCTGAGGTACCGGTCAAACCCGATCCGGCCCAGCGCCAGAACGGCGCGCACCCGGCCCAGAAATTCAAGTTCACTTTCCAGGTACGGCTGGCAATTCCTCAGTTCCTGTGGCAGCGGCTTATTCGCCGGAGGCGCGCAGCGCAAGGCCGCCGTGATGTAACAGCGGCGAAGCCGCAGCCCGTCGTTCCGGTCGCGCGAATTGGCCTGGCTGGCAAACCCGGCCTCATGGAGCGCGCGAAAGAGAAAATCTCCCGAGCGGTCGCCTGTAAACATCCGCCCGGTGCGGTTGGCGCCGTGCGCGGCGGGCGCCAGGCCCACGATCAGTAGTTCCGCTTTCGGGTCGCCGAAACTTGGCACAGGCTTTCCCCAGTAATCCCAGTCGCGAAACATCCGCCGTTTCTCCCGCGCCACTTTTTCGCGATACTCCACCAGCCGGGGGCAGCGCGTGCATTGCACCACCCGCTGCTGAAGCTTTTCGAGTTTGCGATTGGACGATGAATATTCAGCCATTGTGAATTGCTCAGCAACAACGCGGAAAGATTAGCCTACCGTTTGCCAAGGGCCAGCAGGGCCTCCCAATGTTTTTCAGAAACCGGCATCACCGAGAGGCGCGGCAGCCGCACCAGGTCAAAATCTTTCAGTCCTGCATGCTTCTTGATTTCATCCAGGCCAACGGGCCGCGGGACGGTTCCTCGAGCGGCGATATCCACCACCACCAGCCGGGCCTCTTCTTTTTTCGGATCCTGATAAGGATCGCTCAGCACTTCCGCCAGCCCCACCACGGCCCGCTCTCCGCCCGAGTGGTAGATCATTACTTCGTCGCCCCGGCGGACGTTGCGCAGGTGCTTCAGGGCGAGATTATTGGCAATCCCGTCCCACACGGTCTTTTTGTCCTTCGCAAGGTTCTGATAGGAATAGTGTTCGGGGTCGGATTTAAAAAGCCATTTATTTGCCATTCGTTTCTCCTTCAGCAGGCGCCGCAGCAGCCTCTAAAATCATTCAAATAATGTGACTTTTGACACATTTATGGCGTCTGCTTCACCCATCTCATCCTGAATCTTTTCTTCTCCGCCCGCATCATATGAAGAGGCAGTCAACTTTGAGGAGATAAGAACGAATGGGAAACATCAAGCAAGTGAACAGTGAGCAATGGCAGGCCCTGGAAAAAGACTCCAAGCCCACCTTCGTGGACTTCTGGGCCGAGTGGTGCGCGCCCTGCCGCGCCATGGGACCCACTTTTGAAAAGCTGGCGGAGAACTATTCCTCCCAGTTCAACTTTGCCAAGGTAAACGTGGACGAGGCTCCGGAGCTTGCCGGCAAGTTCGGCATCCGGTCCATTCCCACGCTGATCCTGGTGAAAGACGGGAAGGTGGCCGAACAGTTGATCGGCGCCCGGCCCTACAGCGAACTGGCCAAAGTTCTCGACGCCCATACGACCGTCAAAACTCAGTAAAGCCGCGCTACCCTTTTCAACCGCAAAGGCGTCCGCTCACAAACGGACGCCTTCGCTCTTTTCAGGCCTTGTGTACCCCACGGCTCACTGCAGCGCCGGGCAAACTACCCATGCTTTTCGCGACAGCCCATCCTTAACTTGGCCGGCCGGTCAGCACGTTGGGGGTGTTCTGGAAGAACCCCTTCGGCGCGCTGACGTATCCGCTGATGCTGTTCTTGTCCAGCTTGTTCACCACCAGCTCCAGCGCGGTGGAAGCTCCCTGAACATAGAAGTAAACCGGCTCATCCAGCGCCTGGTCTTTGCGCTGCGTGCGCTTGTCATCGAAAAAGAGATCGATGGTGTAGACATTCTGCTTGCGGTTGGTCTTCAGCAACTCAATCATGATACCGCCGATCTTCTTGCGGTCATGCCGCCGCTGCAAGTTGAACTCGAAGTAGTCGCGGTCCGTGCGATGGGCCAGGGCCACCAGTTCGTCATGCGTCCGGGCAATGGCGCCGGAGAGTTCCCCCTTGGCCCCCATCAGGGCTTGCTTGGTAGCGTCGAGGTCCTTCTTGTTGCCCTCAATCCCACCCGAAAGGTTGCCGAACTTGTTGTTGGCGTCGGACTGGAATTTGTTCAGTTCCTGCGCGCTGGCCTTCTCCGCGATGGCCGTGTTCAACTGCTGGACGGCCGCCCGCTGCTGTTTTTGGATGGTCGCAGTCAGCTGGCGGGCGTGCGCCAGTTCCGCCTGGGTCATGCCCAGCTTCTGGCTGGTCACGTCAAACTGCCCCTTCAACTGCGCGTAGCGGTCATCGCTCGTATCCATCCGCTGTGTCAGCACCGTCAAATGGTTGGCATCCGTGGCCAGAGCTTTTCCAAACTGTGACCGCTGGCTGAGCGCCAGGTAAAGGTTCACCCCGGCCAGAACCACCAGCAGAGCCAGCACACCGATCAGCACCTTACTCATGGGTTGCGCCGAAGGCATCGCTGCGGGTGGCGGCGGTGGCGCCTGCACGTAGATGTATTGAGGCTGTCCTGCCCCTGGCTGTCCCGGGGGCGCTCCCTGCGCAGGCCCGCCCTGCGACGCTGCAGGTTGCGGCGGCGCGGGTGGCTGCTGGCTGGGATCGTTCCGGGATGGACGCGGTTCATTGAACCCAAACATGGCATGCCCGATGTCGCGTTTATCTTCCTTGTCCGGCATATTCTAGTCTCCTCTTTGTCATCTAATGGTTCGCTGGGGACTTTGTCGCCGCTTTCACCCTTTCAACTCGTGACCCGAGGCCCCTCAGCGGTCTTAGACGTTGGCCGCCCCTGCCCGGTTGTATCCAGCGTCCAGGGCAGGACGACCATTGTGCTAAGTATCCCCTCGAATCAATTTTTAGGCAAGAATTTGGGTGGTATCTTTTTGCGCCGGGCGATGGCGCGGCCGATCTTCATGCCGGAGAGTGAGTTCAAAGCTGAGAAGGAAGGGGACTACCGGTCGGGCGCGTTGCCGCCGGGAAAGAGGCGCCCAAGGCCGCGCAGAATGTTTTGCTCTTCCGGCGAAAAGCGATCACGAAACTCAGGGCTGCCGAGAAACTTCTGCCGTTCCTCGGGCGTCATGCCGCCCATGCGCCGGAGCGCCAGCCGCACCCTGCGTCTTTCCGCCGGGCGCAGATTGCGCCATTCGCCGGACATCTGGCGCACGTTCCGGCGCTGCTCGGGAGTGAGCTGCGAATAGACTTGTTCCCGCTTTCGGACCTGCTGCTTTTCGTCCGGCGAAAGCTGGTTCCAATGCCGAAGATTTTCCCGAATGCGCTCCTGGCGCTCAGGAGGAAGACTCTGGAAGCGTCTGTTGTTCTTGAGAATTCGTTCCTGCTCCTGGGGCGGCAGTTCCCGAAGGCGCGCAAAAAAGCCGGCCCGCCGCGCCCTACGCGCCTGGCGGACTTCCCGCCGCCGCTCCGCCCGGGTCTGCGAAAACGCAGGAAGCGCCGAAAGCAACAGGCCCGCCAGAACCACGGCCAGCATCGCTGCCACACGGCAGAGCCGTACCCGGCTGAGCGGCTGCATTCCTGAATTGTGCGTCCACTTTCTCATCTCGGATTTATTCCGACCGTGCAACATCCACGAGATACTGCCTCCGGACCAGCAACCCTCAGGGCCGGCATAACGCCACGGCTAATTCGAGTTCGCCTGGGGAAGCTCCGAAAGCGCATCAAAGTCCGCAACCACTTCATAGTCTTCCAGCAGTGAAAGATTCTCGTCCATTTTCAACTGCTCCTCGGGCGGCAGTGGCTGGCGCAACGCCTCGGTTTTTGCGGGCACACCTTGCCCGGCCGTGATGGGTACCGGCCGCGCCAGGCTGCTGAGCGGTTGGTTGATTTCAGCCACCTTCCGGTGGTTGAAAACCACCAGCGCACCCACAATCAGGACGATGGCGGCCAAGCCCGCCACCAGCGTCCGCACCCTGCCAAACCCCAAAAATCCGAAATTCTTCCGCCCGCTGGCGGCCACCCGTGCGCGCGCTTTTGCGTCAAACCAGGGCGATGGCTCGGCCACGCTCCAGTCGTCGAGAGCAGAATCAAGCTTGCGGTATTCTTCCACCATGCGGGCACATTCTGTGCAGCCTGCGAGGTGCCGGCGTACCTGGTCAGCCTCATCGGCCTGCAGTATCCGCTGAACAAACAGAAACAGCTTTTCACGATCCTGGCACTTCATAACTTCCCTCCCCTGACCAGCGGCTCGAGGCGCGCGCGAAGGGTCTCATAGGCCCGGAACAGCAGCGATTTGACGGCACTCTCGGAAACCTTCAAAATCCCGGCAATCTGCCGGTAGTCCACGTCCTGGTACTTGTGCAGAATTATCGCCGCGCGCTGGTTTTCCGGCAAAGCCTCGATGGCCTCGCGGATCATCCTGCCGCGGTCGGTTTCAATCATTTGCTGCTCAACCGATGCCTTGGGATCGACATATTCGAAGGGCGTTTCACCGTCTTCGGCTGAGCCGTTTCCCTCCTGGCGCCCGCGGCCCTTCGCGTCCCGGATGGCGTTCAGAGCAAGGTTGGTGGCAATCCGGTACAGCCAGGTGGTGAAGCGCGCCTCCGCGCGATAGCGATGCCGGGCCTTGTAAACGCGGAGAAAGGCCTCCTGGGCCAGGTCTTCCGCCAGGGCCTCATCGCGTACCATGCGGCAAAAGTATTTGACCAGCGGCGTGCGATAACGCCGCAGGAGTTCGTCGAAGGAACCCGCATCGCCCTGGCGAACCCGCAACATCAAGTCGAGATCCGAGTCAACCACCATCGCGTCCACACCCTATATAACACATGGCCCGCCAAAGAGTTGCGGTCAGGCGGGGAGTTTTTTTCGAGGCTCGAGCCGGCCAGGCCTCCGCCTGTGAGGCCCATCTTAGCAACTTTGTTGCCGCTTGCTCCCATTTCAATCAGAATTCCCCCCAATTCCGGTCGCCCGGTTGCGATGAGAACACACCCCACAGGCAGTCAAGTCACCATTTGGGCATCATAAAGCTCTCTCGATACCCATCGAAAATGTCCAAAACGCTGATTCCGGATGCTTTTCCATCCAGGCCATCCACCTCTAATTCGATTCCAGACGCAACTTCTTCTCCCTTTGCGGGTTTATGGAAACATGGGCAATTGGCCGCAATGCGCGTCGCCTGAACCGCCGACCGGCACCCTAAGGACGGCAGGGGCCGGGTTCGGCTGGAGAACGGCCGGCGCTCGCGTTCCGGGCCGGCTGAGAAATTTGAAATCCTGCGGAAAATGGCAGCGAAAGTGCTATAACCACTACTGGAAGCAGGATCAGACGCTGGAAGGGCGGTTGGGGTAGAAGGCGCATGGAAGGAAGTTTTTACGTAAATTTTTCAAGATTTTGAAAACTTGGACGGTTGAGCCAGCGTCTTACATACTGGAGAAGGTAGATTGATCAAAAGGCAGCAAGCAGGGACAAGAAGCAAGTAAGGAAACTGGCTGAAGGGTTCGGACTGCCAAAAGGGGGCATCATGGTGAAACGAGAATTTAAATGGTCGGTGATTGTTTTGAGCGGGCTCTTCCTGGTAGGTTCCAGCCTGCTGATGGCCAGTCCGCAGGCAGCGCAAAACGCGCCAGATGACAATGCCATCACCACCTCCATCCAGGCCCAACTTTTCCAGGACCCGTCGCTGAAGACGCAGAATATTACTGTTTCGACCCAGGACGGCGTGGTCACGCTGACGGGCACGGTGGATACGCAACAGCAGCAGTCAGCAGTTGACAGCATCGCCAGCATGGAACCCGGCGTAGTGAAGGTGATTGACAGCCTGCGGGTGGACGAAACGGCTTCAACGCCTCCAGCCGAAGTGGAGTCTTCGCAGTCTGCTCCATCGCAGCCTGCAGACGCGCCTCCGCAGGCGTCAGATGAACCTTCTCAGCCGGCGGATGCTCCTGATCAGCCAGCGGATGCTCCGCCGCCAGCCAATGCACCTCCACAGCCGGCGCCCCAAACGCACACCTTCGGAGGTAATGTTCAGCAGCAGACCGTTCCTGCCACCTTGCGTATGTCGTCCGGCACAATGATATCGGTGCGGCTGAACCAGGAGCTTTCGAGCGATCGTAACAGGTCGGGCGATGTCTTTACCGCGACGCTGGAACAGCCCGTGGTTGTGAACGGCTGGGTGGTGGCCCGGCGCGGCCAGACCATCGAAGGCAGGGTTTTGAATTCGCTGAAGGGTGGACGGGTTAAAGGAACATCAAAACTGGAAATTGCGCTCACGAGATTGACCCTGGTGAACGGCCAGCAAATGCCTGTGCAGACGCAATTCGTACGGGCGTCGGGCGGTCCCACCAAAGCGCGTGATGCCTCGGCCATCGGGACCACAACCGGCGTCGGCGCCATTATCGGAGCCATCGCGGGTGAAGGACAGGGTGCTGCAATAGGGGCGGGAGTCGGCGCCGCAGTAGGCGTTGCCGGAGTCTTGCTGACCCGGGGACGGCCCACGGTGATTCCGCCTGAAGCGCTGCTGACCTTCCGGCTGGAAAATTCGGCGGAGATCTCGACAATCCAGGCGCAGGCAGCCTTCCGTCCCGTGACCCAGCAGGATTACGCACAGGATGCGCTGCAACGGCGGCCCGGCCGGGGGTACCCGCCTCGTCCGCCCTACGGTTATCCCGTTTACTATGGCTACCCCGGCTACTATTCACCCTACTGGGGCTGGGGACGTCCCTACGGATATTGGGGGCCCGGCTTTGTATTCGACTTCCACGGCGGCCGCGGATGGTACAGAAGGTAAGACGGCCGCAAAAAGTGAATCTGCTGTGTTTCTCACCCCATGCCGAATGGGCGGCGACGCACCGCCCATTCGGCCCCTTCCAGCCAACGTGCAACTCAATTGACAGAAAACCTGCCCCGGAGCTGGATGTCAGGCGACAAATTTCCCACCATCACCTTGCAGGTACCCGGCATCAAGGCCCAGTCGTGCTTCGGGGCGTTCCAGCAAGAAAGCGCCCGGCCGCCCGCGGCCAAAACTGCTTCGATGCGACTCAGTTGGCGACCGCCGGCGCCATACCCCGGCCGGAGACAACGAGTGGGTTTCGGGGCCGGGCTATCATTACTGCACAGGCACCCAGCGCCACGGCCAGGCTGATTGCGCCAAACAACGCCGTAAAGCCCGGGTGGATTTGCTGAAGCCATCCGGTCAGATAGGGTCCAAGGATGGCACCCACGCGCCCGACTCCGAGCATCGTGCCCACGGCCGTCCCGCGCACTTCGGTTTCATACGAGGCCGCCGTAAAGTTGTTCAGAATAGTCATCCCACCCAGGATGCAAAATCCGCCGGCCGCAACCAGGAAAATGTTGAGGGCATGATAATTGACCCAGCCAAGCGCCAGAACTGAAAGAGCGCCGCCCATCCACCAAAAAAATAGAAAACTCCGGTCCTTGCCGGTTCGCTCCGCCAGCAGCCCGCAGAGCAAGGAACCCACAAATCCCATCACCTGGATCAATGCACCGAAACCGAAGCTCATGGCAAAAGTCTCGCCACGCTGGATCATGGCCGTGGGAATCCAACTCGTAAAACCAAAAATGCTGAATAAAATGAAGAACGCCGTGGCCCAGACCGCCAGGGTCGTGCGGCGATAACGGCCAGACAGGATTAGCGTTACCGAAGCAGCCCGGCCGCGCGGTTCAGGGAGGACAAACTGTGCGTCCGGGGCTGCATAAGCAACGGCCCGACCGGGATTAAGGCGGCTGAGGGCAGCGGGAAGGTCGCGCACGCGGCCCCGCATGGCTGCAAATTGGAGACTCTCCGGAAGCGCGACATGGCAAACTACAACCAGGACAATCGAAAGAGAGGCAGCGTAATAAAGCGCCTGCCATCCGAGAGCCGGGGTCAGGAGGACGCCAACCAGGGAGGCCGCAACCCCGCCCAGGGCCCAACCCAGCGCCCATCCCCAGGTGGTGAACGTGTGGAGTGCACGGCGCGGCGCGAACTCAGTTAAATAAGTGATGCCGACGGGCAGCAGCGCGCCGAGGCCGGTGCCCGTCAGCAGGCGAAGGCCGCAAAAAGTCCAGAAAGAATGCGCGAACACAGCCGTCGCGAGACTGAAAATCGTTGCGATCCACAGCGCCCCGAGCAGCGTTGCCCTACGGCCATACCGGTCGGAGAACTCCCCCTGCAAGAGCGAGCCGATCATGAATCCGACGAGCCCGCTCGAAACCAGCAGCCCGGCCTGGCTGGGGACCAGATCCCAGGGCTTCATCACAAAGTGTATGACGTAAGCAGGGCTGAATGTGTCATACCCATCGAAGAAAACTGCCATGCCGACAAGCGCGGCGATCAGCCGGTGGTAGGGCCCAACCTCGGCGTTTGCGATCTCTTCGCGAACGTCAATCACGTTTCACCGCGGCACCCGCCCACGTTCCCTTACCAAGTTATAGGGCGGCAGATGACTTGATATCCTACCCCATCGGCCCCGCGATTCCCACCGGCAGATTCGCCGGTGCCGCCAGGTAGCGCTCTTGCGACGCTCCTCTCCTCTGCCTCTTGCGCCCACGGGAACTCGCCACTATACTGGAGCAGCTTTTCAAGAGCAGCTGATAGAGGAGGATTTATGGCGCCCATATCCCGGCGTGAAGCTGGAAAAATTCTTGTTGCAGGAACGGCCGGCGTGCTGCTGGCGGAAAGATCGATCTTCGCCGCGGCCAGGGTCAATTCCGTTGTGCGCGGAGTACAGATTGGAGCGCAGAGTTATTCCTTTCGCGACCGGCCGCTGGATGCCGCCATCCAGGCGTACCTGACCGTGGGACTCAGCGAATGCGAGCTTTACCAGGGCCACATTGAGCCCGACCATCTCTCGCGCGAGGCGCTGCGCAAGTGGAGGCTGACCGTCCCGCATGAGCCGCTTCCATGAGGTGCGGCGGAAATTCGACAAAGCCGGAGTGCTGCTCTACGCCTATAATTACAGCTTCCGCAAGGATTTCACTCACCCGGAGATGGAGCGCGGATTCCAGATGGCCCGCGCCCTGGGCGTGAAATACATCACCGCCTCTTCCAACGTCAGCGTGGCGCACCAGGTGGACCTGCTGGCGCAGAAATACAAAATCATGGTGGGCTTCCACAACCACGACGACACCGCTGATCCCGACGAGTTCTCAACCGCCGCCACCTTTGAGCGGGCGCTCAAAGGAGCTTCGCCCTACCTCGGCATCAACCTCGATATCGGCCACTTCACCGCCGCCAACCAGGATCCGGTCAGCTTCCTTCGCAAGTATCACCGCAAGATGGTGACGCTGCACATTAAGGACCGCAAGAAGAACCACGGCGATGCCGTGCCTTTCGGCGAGGGTGATACGCCCATCACGGCTGTGCTCCATCTGCTGCGCGACAACCACTGGAAGATTCCCGCAAATATCGAGTACGAATACGACAAGCCGGGAATGGATACCATTGCCGAAATGAAGAAGTGCTACGCTTATTGCCGCAAGGCACTGGAAAGCTAGCGATAATATAACTGCTCCGCCGTGAACTCAACGGAAGGTTGAAGATGAGAGGCGCTGGTCTGCACGGGCGACGACTCTCGGCAGTCGACATTGTTTCAGCCTGCCCAAGACGGGCCCTCCACGGAGCGCAAAAGCAGAGGGCGGGTTGTGTCCCGCCCTGCCAGGGTATAAATTATTAAGAGAGGCAAAAGCCATGAAAGAAATGTGGATTTGTTTTGTCCGCCCAGTGTGGTTGGGGGATCAGGCTTCGCCTCTGCAGCAAGGCCGAACTACCTTCTGAAGAAATGGAGGGACTCACATGCGTCGCTTCCTTATTCTGCCCATTTTCATCGCCATCCTCGCAGCGCCTCTCACGCTGTTTGCCCGGGCGCAACGACCCATTCCCGCCCGCGCAGAGGACCGGATCAAGGATGAAGTTCGCCACCAGATATTGATGCTTCCCTATTACAACGTTTTTGACATCATCACGTTCAAGGTGGAAGGCTACAAAGTCACGCTCATGGGTGCCGTAACGAGGCCCACAGTAAAGAGTTCCGCAGAGAACGTCGTGAAACGCATTGAGGGTGTGGAAAACGTGGAGAACAAAATCGAAGTCCTGCCACTTTCCAACATGGACGACCAGTTGCGCCTCAAACTGTTCCGCGCCATCTACGGCTATGGGCCCTTGCAACGCTACGATCTGTCCGTCCAAAAACCCTTTCACATCATCGTCAAGAACGGCAATGTAACTCTCGAAGGCGTGGTAGACAGCGAAGCGGACAAAAACCTCGTGAACATCCGCGCCAATGGTGTCCCGGGAATCTTCTCCGTAAAGAATAACCTGAGAGTGGTAAAGCCGTGAAGGTCTGACGGATGATGCAGCCATCGCGCCCTTTTAGATGTCTGCGAAATTGCCAAAGCTCAAATCACGAACGGGCCTGATCGGCGGGGGCCACGCGTCCATGTGGCGTGATATTCTGGCCATGGATGAAACTCTCCAGTCCCGCCTCATCTCTGATTGCGATCAAGCTGCTGCACACGGGCGTGTGGGCGGTGATTGCCGGAAGTATTGTGGCGCTTCCGGTAGTTGCACTCACTAACCGTCTCGACTGGGCAGCGGCGTTGAGTGTGGTGGTGCTGGCTGAGTGCGGGGTGATCGCGCTCAATCGTGGCCGCTGCCCGCTGACCAGCGTCGCCGCCCGTTACACTGAAAATCGCACGGATAACTTTGACATCTACCTGCCCGAATGGCTGGCCCGGCACAATAAGACCATCTTTGGAACCCTGTTCGTTGCCGGTGAGATTGTCGTCCTGTGGCGCTGGCTGGGATAAAGCTAAGGTTGTCGCGGTTAATGGTAGCTCACGTGCCGCTGGGTATCACCGAGCACCTGTACCGCGTTCTTCGCAGTGTGCGCGGGTTTGCTGGTCTCCACCGCCGAGTACTGAACTTCGTAGTTCATAACTTCTCATCAGCGCTCCCTCTGTGCTCTCTACTTGCTAAAAAACTCTCGTACAGAGGGCACGGAGGTCGTCTCTGCGTGCTCCGCGTTGAAGCTTGTGAGAAACAGAGGGCACGGAGAACTGCCGGCACAATAACGGACCGGTGGCGCAAACGCCGCGCCTCCTGCATTGTCCGCAGATTTAAGAAATGCTACCCCTTCGAGTGGAACGGATCTTTCCTGGCGTCGCTGGTGGCGGGTTCGGGGCTGGGGATGTCGAGGTTCACCACGATGGGTTCCTGGCCGCTGCGGACCACCACGCCCTCGACGGACTGGTCCGAGCGGGCATTCATTTCCTGGTGCGGAACGAATGGCGGCACGTAAACAAAATCGCCGGGACCGGCGTCCGCTACGTATTCGAGACGGTCGCCCCAACGGAAGCGCGCGTGGCCGCGCACGATAAAGATCACTGTTTCCAGTTCGCCGTGGTGGTGGGCGCCGCTGCGCACCGCCGGCCCCACCACCACTTTCCCCGCCCAAAGCTTGCTGGCTCCGGTTCGGGCGTGCGTGATGGCCGCTTCGCGGGTCATGCCAGGCGTCTGCGGCGTGTTGGGGTCCAGTTCGTTCCCAGGCACTACGCGAATGCCGTTCTCTTTCCAGTCGGCCATTGATCAGATCTCCCCATCGCCCGGGCGGTGGATGGCCAGCACAAAATACCGGGCATGATTGCTGCCCACATTGCGGATTCCGTGAACGTCGTTGGAAGAGATAAAAGCCACCGAGCCCGGTCCTGCCTTGGATGACTTGCCGTTGATGGTCACCTCCAGAGTCCCTTCGCGGACCAGGAACATCTCTTCATGCGAGTGGTGATGGGGAGGGTGCGGCATGCTGCCCGGGGCCAAGTCCGATTCGTGAAGCTCAATGCGGCAGTTTTCGTGCGTCAGGCCGTCCAGCACCGGACGGGAGGTATTCGTCTTGCCGTGATGGACCGGCAGTTGTGAAAATTCATAAACCTTCGAGGGCAGATAACTCTGGTCGGCCGCCAGCGCACCGGTGGCCATCAACGCCGGGATCGCAGCCAGGAAATCACGTCGGGGATGGTTCATGGGACGATTCCTTTGATTTACGGACTGGGTATTTCAGCAGATGATGAAGCATGACTGTCGTTCTTCGCCAGCAGGCGGTAGACGGCTGCGACGGCATCGGGCTCGAGTTCCGGAGCATGCCAGTGCAGGTTCTGGAACGGCACCATCTCGCCCTGGATCTGCGCCAGGCTTTTGCCCTCCCGAAAACCCGAGCGCACCCGGCCGTAAAGCCATTCGAGAAATCCCCGGAAGCGCTGCACCTGGGCCTTTCCGCCGGGCTCGCCGTGGCCCGGGACAAAGACCTCAGCGTCCCACGATTCAACCTTTCGCAAAGTCTCAATCCAGTGGTCCATATTCGCGGAACCGATTCGTGGAATATATTCGTTTTCAAAAACGTTGCCGAGGAAAAGCACTTTCGAACCCGGCAGATAGACGGCCGCGTCGCCCGGAGAAGCGTTGTCGCCCAGGTCGACCACCCTGATATCCCGGCCGCCCACATGCAGGGTCAATTCCTTGTCAAAGACCTGGTTGGACGGAAGCGGATGGACGCCGCGCATCCTGGCCGCAATCTTCCAGTCGTTTCCAAGGCGGGCGGGAAAGGTTTTTTTATAATCGTTCATCGCCCAGGCCGCTTGCCGGGTGGAAATGATGACCGGCTTAAAATCTTCAAACGCTTCGTTGCCCAGCATCACGTCAGGCGACGGGCCGGTATCGATGACGTAGCGGACCGGCTGGTCGGTGCGCTTGCGGATCTCATACAGCAAGGCGCGGGCATTGAAGGGACTGTTGGTCGTGTTGACCACAACCACGCCGTCTTGTGTGATAATGAAGCCGGCGTTTCCGGCACGGTTGAACTCCGGGTCGCTTTCCTGATTGAGGATGTCTTCCGCCACCCAGACAAAGACATTCGGCTTGATTTCCTGGATGTGATAGAAACTGTCATTCGCCGCCATGGCCGTCCGCGGCAGGGCGAAAACAAGCAGCGCCAGCATCGCGAACATCGACGCAGTCACCGTCTTGAGCGGACAGGGAAAAATTGAAGAGGAAAGCAGCGGCCCGCCGTGTGGAGCGTGCCTGCCGGATTGATTTTGAGAAGCCGGCGAACGCGCCGGAGCCTGGCTTTGCATCTCAGATGTCCACGTAAACCTGCGCGCACCACCCGCTTGCCGTTTGCTGCAAGCTCAGTTGATGGTAAGTTATGGCTTTGACCATCAGGTTGGTCCGGTGCCGTGCCGGGTTAATTTTTTCGCCCCAGGCTATGCCTGAGGCCGCATGATCGCCGAGACTTTCAACTCTGAAGTCGTGGAACAAGCAGCGTTCAGCGTCATGCTGGTAAAGAATTTCACTGAGCCAGTTTACCAGAAGATCGGGTGGGTCCGTGCCCTGAACTTCAATGCGAACTTCTTCAACTGGCCTGACCGTCGCCGGGTCCGCAATCAAGTGCGCCATCGCCCGGGCAGCGTTCTCAAACACCTCCGGAAGCGTGGAGCCGAAAGCTTCAAATCCGATGTCGGCGGTGTGCTCAAGAATTCGAAAGCGTGGCATAGTGTCGTGGGCAAAGAATCAGACAGCAGGATCGTTCCCGCTGCAATCTGAAGTGGACACACCCGGCGACGATGCCCTCAGCCCACTGTTTATCATACCGGAGACGCGGCTTTCCGGGGGAGGAAAGACACAGCCGAACAAGCTGCCCCGTATCGAGCGTCCGCCGGGGGCGGTTTCCGCCAGATGATGCCGCGCCTCAACGCTGGTTATAATGGATCGGATTCGCCAAAGGAGTTTTCTGACATGCATGGCATTTGGATATGGCTTGCCGTGCCGCTGGCCGTTGCGGCCATTCTGGCATTTCTTGCTTATTTGTCAAACACGCGCCGCAGCCTGCTGCGCATGAGAATTGATATGGACAAGACCTGGGCCGGCATCGACGCGCTGGTGAAACAACGGCATGATGAGATTCCCAAGCTGCTGGGCACCTGCCGCGGGTATATGCCGCATGACCACAAGGCGTTTGAGCCCGTCGCGCGCGCCAGAAACGATTACCAGAAAGCACGGACCATGCAGGAAAAGTCCCTGGCCAATATCGCCATGACCGGCGCGCTGGATGGAATTTTCAAAATTGCCGAGGCCAACCCCGGATTGAAATCCAACACCAGCTTTGTCAAATTCAGAAAACAGAATGCGGAACTGGAAAGAAACCTCGAGGAACACCAGGAGATCTTCAACGAAATGGTTAAAACCTACAACCGGCGCATCCGCAGATTTCCCGGTTCGATGGTGGCCCACAGATCCCGCATGGAACCACGCCAGCCGATTCCCAATCCGGAGATGGGCGACGAAGTTTGACGGAGACCCGATCGTCTCCGATAGCCGCCGCCACACAACCCCCACTGAACAAGCAGCCGGAGACGAAGAAAAAGCCCCTGATCAGGACCGATTTTTAAGCACTGTGCCTCAAAAATCCCCACTAAAAACACCAAGCCCGCCTGGGAAGAGCGGCGGGCCTGGAGAAAGGCTATTGGTGTTTGGGTTTGCTTATTTCTTTTTCTTTGCCTTGGGTTTTGCTTTCTTTTTAGCGGCCATAGACCTCCTTCCCTCTCGGGATCAAAAGCCTCGCACAGGGTCCACATCTTGTAGCCTCGTGCATCCCTAACCACGATATATAGGGCTGATCGGGTTTATTGTCAAGAGAAATCTCAACCCGGAAATACGCCCGGGACCGTCTTCTCCGAGCAAGGCCATTTTCGGCCACACGCCCCACCATTTCTCGACTGAATTCGACGGCCCCCAACTGCTCCTGGGACGGTTATTGTGACCCGCCTCCGAAGAGGCATTCTCTTTTCAAGTGATCGGATTTCCGCTCTTGTGATATTGTTTGGCTACTATGAAAAAGGCTGGTATTTATTCACGTCGCACATTTCTCGGTTTTCTGGCCGCGGCGCCCCTGAGTGCCGCCACTTTAGCCGCCGCAAAGCACGTCCCGATCGGGCTGGAACTCTACTCCGTTCGCGAAGACCTTGCAAAGGACCTGGCCGGAACGGTCAGGCAAGTCGCTCAAATGGGTTACCAATGCGTGGAATTCTACGCGCCTTATTACAAGTGGACGCCGGGCGAAGCCAAAAAGGTTCGCCGGGAGATGGACCATCTGGGCATCCGCTGTTACTCCACACACAACGATCCGAATTCGTTCACGCCGGAAGGCATCGGAAAAGCGATGGAGTTGAACCACATTCTTGGCGCGCGCTATCATTGTCATGGCTTCGGCCGGCGAGGTATCGACCGTCGATGGCTGGAAGCGGGTTGCGGAGACGCTCAACAAGGCCAACCATACGATGGCGGCCCACGGCTTGCACGCCGGCTATCACAACCATGATCTCGAATGGAAGCCGGTGGATGGCCAGAAGCCGATGGAAATTCTGGCGGCAAATACGGACAAGAGTATTATGCTGCAGCTCGATGTGGGCACCTGTCTTGAGGCCGGCAGCGATCCCGTAGCATGGATCAGGAGCAATCCGGGCCGCATCCGCTCGCTGCATCTCAAGAACTGGTCTCCCCACGGGGGCTATCAGGTGCTCTTTAGCGAAGGTGTGGCGCCGTGGAAGAAGATTTTCGCCGCCGCTGAGAGCGTGGGCGGTGTTGAGTATTACCTGATCGAACAGGAAGGCAGCCGATACTCCGAGATGAAGACTGCGAAGCTGTGCCTTCAGGAGTATCGCAAACTGCGCGCCTGAGGCGTTACTCCCAATCAAATCATTAGGGCCATTCAACAGAGTGCGAGCCCGTATGCGCAATCAGGCCTTGGGCCTTGCAAGCTTTAATCATGAATATGACAACTGAGAAGAACAACCGACCCCCATTGTTTTCTCCCGGAAACACCCTGCCCTTCGTTCTGGTCACAGCGCTCTTCTTTCTCTGGGCCATTCCCAACAACCTGAATGACATTCTCATCAAGCAGTTCATGACCTCGTTTCAGATTACGCGCTTTCAGGCAGGACTGGTGCAGTCGGCGTTCTACATGGGTTATTTCTGCCTGGCCATGCCGGCCGCCCTCCTGATGAGAAAATTCGGATACAAGGCGGGACTCGTCACCGGGTTGTTTCTCTTCGGCACAGGCTCGTTTCTGTTCTGGCCGGCAGCCATCGTAGGAAGTTATGGGTTCTTCCTGTTTGCGCTGTTCGTCATCGCCAGCGGACTTTCCTTTCTCGAAACCGGCTCAAACACCTTTATTGCCGTGCTGGGTGATCCGAGGAGTTCGGAGCAGCGCCTGAACCTCTCGCAGTCCTTTAATCCGCTGGGATCAATTACGGGAGCCCTGATCGGCACGGTGTTCATCTTTTCCGGAATCGAACTAAACTCCCGGCAGATCGGCGCCCTTAAGGCACAGGGCACCCTCAATGCTTACCTGAAAAGTGAAACGCTGAGGGTGGTCCAGCCCTACATTGTCCTGGGCGTGGTCGTATGGGTTATGGCCATCCTGATTCTGAAAACAAAATTCCCCCACATCAAAGAGGAAGCCCAGGAAAAAGATGCCCGTGACAAAGGCAAGCTCAGCGACCTGCTGCACTACCCGCATTTTCTCCAGGGTGTCTCCGCGCAATTCTTTTACGTGGGTGCCCAGGTGGGAACCTGGAGCTTCCTGATTCAATACATCCAGGATTACACGCATCAATCTGAAAAAGTCGCCGGCTATCTGCTCACCGGCAGCCTGGTGGCCTTTGCCATCGGACGGTTTGTGGCCACCTACCTGATGAAGTTTTTCCGCCCCAGCAAACTGATGGGCGTTTTTGGCATCATCAATATAGCGCTGGCGGCGATCGGGGTCCTGTTTCCTGGATGGGTTGGGGTGGGAGCCGTGTTTCTGACAAGCTTCTTCATGTCCCTGATGTTCCCCACCATCTATGCGCTGGGAATAAAGGGTCTTGGGGCGAACACCAAGCTCGGCGGGTCGTTCATCATCATGGCCATCGTCGGCGGCGCTGCTGCTCCGCCCGCCATGGGTCTTCTATACGAAGTCTGGCACAGCATGGCCATTGCCATGGTCATTCCACTGATCTGCTACGCCGTGGTCACGCACTATGCGTATTACGGGTGCAGGATGCACCCCGTGCATGCTGAGTCCCCCACCGTTTCAGAGCCCGCAACTCTGTGAGGAATGGCGTCGGCACAGAGCGCGCCAGACCTTCGCACAGGGGCGCACTCGGGCAACGGCGCCGAACCATCCATCACCGGCCCCGCTTGCCGTAGAAACCTGTGCCCGTAGTCATGGATCAGGAGAAACATCCGGGCGATTGAATTTCGTGTGATGATTCACACTTGTCTCGTCAGGATAATGCCAGTCCCCGGGAGGCGGAATTGAAAAGGGCATTCCTCAGCTCCAAACCCCATAAGATAGGTTTTCTGGGGGCCACTTCGATCGGTATTGGAGGCATGGTCGGGGGAGGCATCTTCGCGGTTCTGGGACTTGCCGTGGTGATGGCGCGTGGAGGCACCGTCATCGCTTTTGCCATTGCCGGCGTTGTCGCTCTGATTACTGCCTACGCATATGCCAAACTTTCTGTGGCGTTACCCAGCCCGGGAGGAACGGTCACTTTCCTGAATCATGCCTACGGCAAGGGCCTGCTGACCGGTTCACTGAACGTCCTGTTGTGGCTGAGCTACATCATCATGCTGTCGCTTTACTCCTTCGCATTCGGCAGCTACGGCGCCACCTTCTTTCCCCCAGCCTTTCAACCGACTGCCCGGCACCTGCTGATCAGTGGAATCATTATCGCGATTACTCTGCTCAATACGCTGGGTGCGGACCTTATTGCGCAGGCTGAAGACTGGATCGTCGCCATCAAATTGCTCATCCTGGTCTTTTTCGCTGTCGTGGGAACAATGGGAATCCAATCCGAGCGACTGGCCCCAGCCGCCTGGGCTTCTCCGCTGAACCTGGCGGCCGGCGGCATGATCATCTTTGTCGCCTACGAAGGGTTCGAACTGATCGCTAACACAGGCGCCGACGTTCGGAATCCGGAACGCACGCTTCCACGCGCCTTCTATGCTTCGGTTGTGATAGTGATCGTGCTTTATCTTCTGATCGCGGCCGTAACGGTTGGCAATCTGCCACTGGACAAAATCGCTGCCGCCCAGGATTACGCACTCGCCGCGGCAGCCAGACCCATGCTGGGCCAGGCGGGGTTTACCCTGATTGCCATCGCCGCGCTGCTGTCCACTACCTCGGCCATCAATGCCACGCTGTACGGATCCGCCCGGCTCAGCTTCATCATCGCCAAAGACGGCGAACTTCCAGAAAGCCTGGAAAAGCCCATCTGGCATAAGCCCATCGAGGGGTTGTTCATCACCGCCGCGCTGACGCTGGTGATTGCCAATACCCTCGACCTCTCAAGCATCTCGACGGTCGGCAGCGCGGGCTTTCTGATCATTTTTGCGGCGGTCAACCTGGCAAACGTCCGGCTGAGCAGCGTGACACATGCGAAAGCGTGGATCTCAAAGATTGGAACGCTGGTTTGCGTGCTGGCCCTGGCGGCCCTGTTGTGGCGAACTGCTACACAGGCCCCCGGGAAACTATGGGTGCTGGCCGGCCTGCTCCTGCTGGCTTTCCTGATTGAGGCGGGATACCGACTGGTCCGCAAACGCGAAATTCACTTGTCGCCACGAACCCTCCACATGGATTAGCTGCCCGGACATTGAACAAGTTGGCCGTGCCGGGGTATTCTTTCTACCTGTAATGAGTTTCTTTTACTGAGAGACAGTCCGAGGTACCACCCATGAACGAATTTCCACAATTTGAATTGAACGGGCAGGTAGCGCTGGTGACGGGAGCGGCGCGCGGCCTGGGCCGGGCGATTTCGCTGGCGCTGGCGAACGCGGGCGCGGACGTGGCCCTTGGCCTCCGCGACCGGAATACGGGGTCTGAACTGGCTCAGGAAATTGGAGCCATGGGACGCCGGGCTCTTCCGCTACAGATGGACATGGCGCACCTTGACCAGGTCTCCAGCGCTGTGGAACAAGCCGTCGCGCATTTTGGCCGGCTGGATATTCTGGTCAACAACGCGGGCGTCGCTCCGGACCATCCGGCCGAGGATTTTACGGAAGAAGACTTTGACTACACCATGGCCGTGAACGTCAAAGGTACCTTCTTCGCCAGCCAGGCAGCGGGACGAGTGATGATCCGGCAGAAGCGGGGACGCATTATCAACATGAGCTCACAGGCCGGTTTTGTGGCTCTGCCCACGGAATCGGTCTACTGCACCACCAAGGCCGCCATCGCACACATGACCAAATGCCTCGCTATCGAGTGGGGAAAACACAACATCACGGTGAACGCCATTGCGCCCACATTCATCTTTACGCCTGGCACTGAAGAGGCTCTGGCAAACCCGGCATTCCGCGCCGACACCATCGAACGCATCGCGGCGCTGCACCGGATCGGAGAGCCGATGGAAGTCACCGGAGCAGTGGTTTTTCTGGCATCTCCGGCGGCCTCGCTGATCACCGGCCACACCATCCTGATCGACGGAGGCTGGACGGCGCGCTAGACTCGAGGATTGGCGGTTGGCACTCCCCGTAATAAGATCCGCCCCACACTTTCACATCAGGGCTGGTCCTGCGCGTTCACGCTTCCACGATGTCGCCCCTGTAGCGTTCAAAAAGCGCGAGAAATTCCTCTTTCTCTTTGGCGGGAACCTTGAGGTGATCGAGGGCATCGGCAGTGTGCCGGATGCAGGCTTCCCATTCGCCAGTCGTGATGCCAAGTCCGCCGTGGGAGGCCTTCATGTCACGGCCCATATAAACACATGGCCCTCCAGAGAGCTCGCACATCTGGCTGACAAGGAACTCGCGCCCGCGCTGGGTGGAGTCGAGACTGCGGCCCCCGCCGAATCGGGCAAACATGGGATCTGCCCGCAGGCGGCTGAGAAACTCATCAACCATTGCCGCAATGGCATCGTAGCCGCCAAGCCGTTCGTACAGTGTTTTACCTGGTTCTGATGCAGTAGGCTGCATAGGATCGCCCCTTTCCAATCGTGATGATATTTGCCCAGATCGACAAACCTGTCAAGCGGGCCCTCCCTTACGGCATGAAGTGGCAGCAAATCCCTCTCACCACCCGGCGACATCAAGCTGCGGCCGCTTTTCCTGCTTTTCCTTAAAGCACTTTGAGTGATACTCTAGCCTGCATTATCTGGAGCGGAGGGAAACATGCATCGTAGAGCATTCATCAAGAGTTCACTGGCCGGTCTCAGCGGCGCCCTGCTGCTGGACGTCGCCTGCAAATCAGCCAGCCACCAGGCAAAGCTGGACGCGCGCCTGAAGGGCGCCTTCCGCAGTCCGGAGAGAAACGGGTGGACGTTCGTGCACCTGGAAGGGACGCCTGCGGAGGTCGGCTATCAGCACGGATATCTGCTGGCAGACAGAATCGAAGATACGGCCAAGGTCACGGTCCTGGAGCAGACCCACGGCAAAAAATACGGCTGGAATTTCTATCGCGATGCCGCGAAGAACATGTTGTGGCCAAAGATCGAAGCGGAGTATCGCGAAGAACTACAGGGCATCGCTGATGGCTTGCGCGCTCATGGGAGCAAGCTCGACCTCTGGGACGTGGTTGCGGTAAACGCTGCCATGGAATGGGGTTACTACGTGAAGGAGTATGACAAAACCCATAAGACCGAGAAGTCTGCTGAACTGGCCGTGCCCGAGCATTGTAGCGCCTTTGCGGCAACCGGCAGTTATACAAAGGACGGCAAGATAGTCATCGCGCACAACTGCTGGACCCAGTATTTGGACGGATCCCGGTGGACCATCATTTTCGATATAAAGCCCTCCCACGGCTATCGGATACTAATGGACGGGTTCCCCGGCTTTATCCACAGCGGTGATGATTTCGGCATTAACTCCGCGGGATTGGCCATCACCGAGACGACCATCTCCGGCTTTTCCGGCTACGATCCCTCAGGCATTCCGGAATTTGTGCGCGCCCGCAAGGGCATGCAGTATTCGAATTCCATCGACGACTACGTTCGCATCATGAAAGAGGGCAACAACGGCGGGTATGCCAACAATTGGTTGATTGCCGACCATAAGACCAATGAAGTCGCGGACCTGGAATTGGGGTTGAAAAATGTCAACCTTTGGCGGACCAAAGACGGCTGCTTTGTGGGCTCTAACTTCCCGGTCAGCCATAAACTTGCCAGCGAGGAAACCAACTTTGACCTCAATGACATGGGCGCCAGCGCCAACGCGCGGCATGTGCGCTGGAACCAGTTGATGGCCGAAAACAAGGGGAAGATTGACATGGCAATGGCCCAGAAGTTTCTGGGCGACCACTACGACACCTACGACAAAAAGGAGGAGCCCGACGAGCGCACGCTGTGCGGCCACATTGACCTGTCGCCGCGCGGATCGGGCACCTGGCAGCCGCCTTACGGCCCCGCCGGTGCTGTGCAAAACAAGGGCGCAGACGCGGCGATGATTGAAAAGATGGCGCTCTCCGCCTCCGCCGGCCATTGCTGCGGTATCGACTTCAATGCCGCCGACCACCTGAAGAAGCATCCGGAGTTCGATTGGCAGGCGCCCTTGCTTCGCAACATGCCTTCGAAACCCTGGACAATGTTCACCATTGGAAGTTGAGTGAAGACGCCTCCAGCACTGGTGAGAGACACCGGATTGCAGTATGTTGCGGAGTCCGGGCCATTCCTCATCAGTCACAAACAGAGCCCGGAGCGTGTGCCGCCCAACTTCACAAAGAAACCGAAGGTCTGCTTCTTCTATTTTTTCGGGCTACTGCCCGGACCCCGATACTGAACGCCCTTCTTGATGGCCTGATCCGTTTCTTCTACGGTGAGTAGCGGGGTAGTGCTGGTGCGGGCCAAGCCCGTGGAGCATGCAGACAAACCGACGGCCATCAGACTGGGGGCGTCAGGCGAATCAACAATCATCACCACATCATGATCACCGAAACTGAAGTACATGGCTTCCAGTTTTGCGCCGACACTGGCCATAGCCTTTTCAACAGCCGCCTTACGTCCCGAGGCTTTGTCTTTGACGAGGCCCTTGAAACCTTCAGCCGAGTAGGTTGCGTGTACGAGATACTTTGCCATGGTATCCTCCGCTCCGCGAAAGATGTTACCCTGGGTATTCCAAGTCTAACAGAATCCAAAGCCGTCAACATCAGAGCTCGCTGACCGCCACGTACGGGTGGAGTCAGCTCGGCGGTCCCAGGAAGTGCGCCAGCCATCCCATGGCCCGCCAGACGGCTTCCGGCGTGGGCATGTGCCCCTTGTGATGGTTGAAGTAGCCGATGTTTTCAGGCTTGCCGTAAAGCTTGTAAACTTCGCGCGCGGCGTTAATGTAATACCAGCTCTTTGCGGTATCGTACGTGTCGCCGCCGATCAGAAGAAACGGCCGGGGTGCGATGAGGCCGATGAGCTCATGCTGGTCTGTTCCCTTGTCCACCTTGTCGATGAATTCGCCGAAGTACCAGTAATCGTCGTAGTTCGAGAACGACAGGCCAATCCCCAGTTCGTTCGAGACCACGGCGGTGATCCGCGGCTCAAACGCCGCCGCGTACAGCGCCATTTTCCCGCCCAGCGAATGGCCAATGATGCCGATACGGTCGCGGTCGACTTCCGGCAGGGTGTAGAGATAGTCGAGCAGGCGATGCGCATCCCACACCCATTTGCCAAGACCCGTGCAATGAGGATGCCGCAGTTTCAGGTTAGCGACGGCTTCCGAGTACCACTCTCCGTAACTTTCACCAAACCATCGGATAGCCACTGCAATGTAGCCTTTCTGCACGGCCATGTAAGCATAAGAATCAACACCCATCCCCATAAAATGACGTCCCGAGAGGTCTCGGCCCGCCGGAGTGTCCACGTCGTAGAACGGCACAATCACAACCGGGCGCGGCCTTTGAAGGTCGCTCACGGGCATCATCACAAGAATCTTTTCCCACCAGTCCGCTTCCACCTGGAGGTACATGAGGCGGGCGGTGTAATTCTGGTCTTTGACCGTCTCAACAAGCCGTGTTTGAGGAGAAGGAGGGTTCGTTTCCATTGAGCCCAGCAGTTGGAGCCATTTCTCCTGGATGCGCCCGCGGCGGGCCTTCCATTCCGGAATGGAGCCCACTCCGGCAACGAGCGAGGACAGGCTGCCCATCGACGTTTCATAACCGGCTGGTGGGCTGTTGTAAGGCTTGAACCAATCCGGCGATTGCTGCGAGGGCGGCAGAACAGGCCGGGGCGCGGTCGTCCGGCAGATCCGGAATCCGGTGAATCGACTCTTGTAAGACGGCTCGATAGACGACCGGTACCCGCGGGCCCACTGTGACGTGGTGCTGATGAATGAGCCGCCCCGAACGATTCGGGCCAGTCCGCGCAATGGCCCGGCAGGATTATAGGAAGCTTGCGGCGTCCGCTCAGGATTAAAATAATCGCTGGTCCATTCCCAGACATTTCCGAACATGTCGTAGAGGCCCAGTGAGTTAGGAGGGTAACTCCCCACCGGTTTCGTACCCTCACCCTTCAGTTCCTCTACCAGGCCCGTGACGTCCGTTGTGTCTGAAGTGCCCAGGTTGGCGGCGCCGGCATGGCTCTCTACGGCAGGCGCCGAACCTGCCGCGTGTGTCCACTCAGCATCGGTGGGAAGCCGAAAACCATTCCTGCTGACGTCGCAGTAGCCGGTTTCCAGGTTGTAGCAGGGTTCAAGGTCTTCGCGCAGGCTGCGCAGGTTGCAGTAACGAATCGCCTCCCACCAGTTCACCGTCTCAACAGGTAGATCAGCGCCCCGGTGAAACGAAGGGTTGTAGCCCATAATCTCTTCAAACTCCCGCTGAGTAAGCTCCTTCGAAGCGATGAGAAACTTTCCAATGGTGATGGTTACAGGGACCTTTGTCAGTTCGTCGGTGACCTGGTAGCTTCTGCCGGGCACTTCGACCCATCCACGGGCCGAAGTCTGACTCTCATCAAACGCTGCCGAAATCTCCGCAGCATCAGCATTGCGTGTTCCATGGCCCAGGCTCGTGATCAACGTTCCTGCCCCAGCAACTGACCCCTTTAGAAAATTCCGCCTCTGCATCACTCCTCCTCATCTTTTGTTTCCTGAGGGAAGGAACCGCACCCCTCGCACTCCGTGTGAATCATATCGCAGACCCAGGTTCAATGTATTAGCCGAATGAAACCCGAGAATTGAAGAGTGCAAAGCCCACCTGGAAACACAGATCGGTTCAGGGCGCAACAGACTCTGGATTTGCAGGGCTGTGGCCCAGCGGCTGAAAACCGCAACCGGGGTTAAACGATTCAGGGAGCTGACTATGCGAAGGCAGCTTGAGCATCTTGTCGAAAAAGAGTCGCACGCAGGAGGATGTCTCGACCAGGCCTTTGGCGCCATCAACCGGCCCAAGGTAGCCCATCATTTTCATCCCCGGGCTATAAAGGACCGGAAGGTCCGTAAAGTTAAAATGCCGGGTTCCTGGGATGTGAACCTTCCAGCAGTGGGCAGAGTCCTGGCAGGCATCCTGCATTTCCTGCATCAAATGGGCCTGCTCCTGCTGAAACCTCTTAACTGAAACACTCGCCAGCGTCTTCTGCAGCCAGGGAGGACGCAGCGTCCAGTCGCTCAGGATAAACAGAACGGGCCGCTGGATTCCTTTATTCAGCACATCGCCGAACAGATTCCCGTCGATGTCGACGGCTGCTTTGCAACGGGGATCCGCCTGGCACGCCTCAGCGGCTGCGGCGCCGCCAAAAGACTGGCCGAACAGACCGACCCTGGAAAGATCGAGGTGTCCATGGAATCGGCTCTTCGCATCTGAATTCATCTGCGCCAGACGATCGATCGCAAAGCGGACATCCGCCGCCCAGACTTTCACCATCCGATTGCCCGCCGACTGGATGGCCTGCTGCGAACCCCGTGGAAACGAGGCGGCGGCGAGGGTGTTGGCCCTGCGACCGTCAGGAAACCGCACGACGGGCGCACTGTAGGTGCTGGTAATCCCCAGCACGGCGTAACCATGGCTTGCAATGTCTTCAATTAGAGAGGTGTAATCACTGGGCAAATTGCCGAACCCGGTGGAAAAAACCAGAACAGGATACGCCGGCTGGCCATCCGCAATGGGCGCGTCGGCAACGGCATGGACCCGGATTCGGCTCGGGATCGTCACGGGCCGCCAGGGGAGTTCGGAAGCCCAGGCCGAGGGAATATATTCAGCAGGTTTTGACTGCGGCGGAACAGTGGCCGGATACCACAGCCACACCATCAACTCCCGATGCTTCCCAATCTTCGATGAGTAGGGGTCATCACGCTTCGCGTCTTTCCAGTCAAAAAGCGTTCGGCCGACCGCGTAAGGGCCCGTGGGATTTGGAAGCACCACCTCGCGGTGGTCACCAAAATGCACCATGGCGCCAAAGAGTCCGATGAACATGATGACGACCAGAATCAGGACCAGGACGATGACCGAAACCGTTCTGATAACTCTGACTCCGGAGGTTACGGGTTGACTGCTTAAGAAATCGGGTTGGGGGGACAAGTGCTCTTCCAGTTACAGTGTTTTGGTTTTGAAACAGTGGTAAACGGGGCCTTGATGGCGCACGCCGGCCGGGCCAGCATCAACCCTGCCTGTAGCCATAGAACCAGCGCGCGGTGGACGAACCGCGATTGCATACGCTGTGGCGGCTGCCGGCGGGAATAAAAACTGTGTCGCCCGGTCCCAGCATGGCGCGCACGCCTTCCACTTCAAACTCAACACTTCCCTCTTTCACCGCCACGCGCTCGTCGGCCTGGTGCACAAAATCAAGCCACTGCTGTCCGGGAGGGTCCACCCAGAGATCGCAACCGAATCCGTCATGCGCCCAGACCTCTGCAACACTCGGCATTTCCAAAGGCTGGCCCTGTTGCCAGCGGCTGATCTCAAGCCCAGGCATGGTCAAGTATCTCCCAGAAGGACTATTATAACGGACTGCAGGCCCGGCCGGGGAACAGGCGACTGAATATCCTGCAGCAACTTATGGGGCGGGACACGAATCTTAGAATGAGGTGTCGATTGTTCCCGGTGAATTCTCTTGCGAGGTTCCAAGCGATGACGTTGAATTCGATCAAAAGTATGCGCCTTGTGCAATACTCCATCCAGGTGCTGGTGCTCAACCTGCTGTTTGCCGGTGTGACCCTCGCCTCGCAACAGTCGGTACCCGTTCCCCAGGTCAACGCCAACCTCGGCCCTTGCACGGTGGATTTTACGGTCAGCGAAAAGGCCAGGCAGCCTCTCTTCAACGCTGAGATATCCGTAAAGATTGCCTACGGCTTTATGGGCGTGAAAAAGATGGATTTGAAGGTCGGGACCAACAATGAAGGCAAAGCGCGTTTTGTAGGTCTGCCGGAAAAAGTCCGCAGACCTCCGCTCGAGTTTGTTGTTCGTGCCAAGGGCCTGACCAAAACCGTCAACTACTGGCCGAGCGTCAAATGCCAGGCCCGTTATTCGGTGGTTATGGAAGGTCGCTAAACACGCCAGCGGGTCCAAGGCAAAAAGGAAGTAACCGCTGCCGGCCCCGACAGGCGCTGGGATGTCATCAGAATGCCCAGTGCGGACTAACTGTTAAGATGAGTTTGGAGCAACTGCCAGAATGAAAAAATACGCCTTCGTGTTCATCGCCGGGATACTTCTGGTTCCGGCGGCATTCTATTTCTACCTGCGCTCCGGATACGCACCCGTTTCCACTTCGGCATCACCGCTGCCCTTTGAGCGTTTTTTTGCAAGGCTTGCCATGCGAGCGACCCTGTCACACGATGTCGCCAAGGCGGATACGATTCCACCGACGGAGGCCGATTTGAAAGCCGGCGCGAGTCTGTATCGGGAAAACTGCGCACTTTGTCATGGACTCCCGAACGCGCCGCAAACCGCGATCTCAAAGGGAATGTATCCTCATCCCCCGCAATTTTTCCGGCCTGACCGGCCCACCACGTACGATGCAAGCCGCCCTTTCCGCCCCCTCAACCCCAAGGCCTACTGGAAAGTAAAAAACGGGGTCCGGTTGACAGGAATGCCTGGCTTCAACGGGTCCCTCACCGAGCATCAACTGCGGGAAGTGAGCGATTTCGTGGGAAACGCCAGGAATCTGCCGCCCGCCGTGCTGGCAGTGCTGGAAGGCAAGGCCGGGCAACCAGCCCCGGCCGGTCCGGCGCCCACTCCCCCTCAGTCAAAAACCTCACCCCGCAAGTAAGCGTGTCAAGGCAAAGTAAGAAGATCCTGTTCTTAGCAAAGTAAGTCGTTCCTGTGGGCGCTAACCGAAGGAGCCCGTAGGGCGACTGAGGTTAGCGCCCTCGGCGCGCCTCAGCGGGTGCTTCCTCCTGCTTTTCCCACTCCCTGTTCCTGCCTCATAATTTTCCATAGCGGGGGACTCTGACCCAGATGGAAGTCTTTCATCCAAGGGCTGCCCGGGGTTCCCCGCCGAGGCTTCGAGATCGCACCGGCCGAGGCGGACCGGGTCGGTTGGGGAACCGGTTCACACCGGCTCACCTCCAGGGAGCGATCCCGGAAGCGCACCCACACCGTCTGGTCTCGCCGTTCCTCCACCCGCACCGTCGCGCCTCGCAACCCCGGGCGGATATCCGTCCGAGCGATCTGGTATTTCCGGGTGTTGTACCGAATCGTGTAATCGTTGGCCACCACGCGCTCCTCGACATGGCTCAAGATCGCCGCCAGGTTGTGCTCGGCTCGCAGCGGTCGGTGGGCGTCGGTGGCATTCTCCGCTTCCACCGTGAAGCGACGATTCCATAGCGGCAGGTACTCCTGCTCCAAATAGGCGTTGGCTTCTTCCAGGGTTTGCACGCCCGCCTGGCGCAACCCCTTCACCAGCCGGTCCTGGGCGGTGCCGAAGAAACGCTCGATGCGCCCCTTCGCCTGCGGCGAGTGAGCGGCAATCCATCCCACCCCCAGCTCCTTCAGCGCCCGCCCGATCTGCGTCCAGGCCTCTGGCCAAGCCTCGTCCGAGGCCTCCCGCACCGCACGGTTCACCGTGAACATACTGTCCTTGTCGGTGTAATATTCTCCCGGCCGGCCCCACCGCTTCAGATAACTCTCCAGCAAAAGAAAGTTCTCCTCCGTGCTGTCGTGCTCGGCAAAGCGCGCCAGAGCGCGGCTGGTCGCGTCGTCGATCATTGCCAGCAGAAAGAGCTGCGGCCCTCGTCCCTCCAGCCAGTCGTGCTCCGACGAGTCCCACTGCACCATCTCCCCCCCACAGGACCGGCGTGCCCGCCACACGTGCATCTCTTCCACCCTCCGCCGCTTCCGCTTCCATACTCCCGCCTCCATCAGAATTTGCCGCACGCTCTCTTTGCTCACCACCACCCCGTGCTTCTCCCCCAGATACTCGGCCGCCAGTGTCGGCCCAAAGTCGGCGTACTCCCGCTTCACCAGCCGCACCACTTTCGCCCGCACCGTCGCGCTCAATTTCCGCTTCGAGGCCCGCCCGCGCAGCCGGTGCAGAATCCCGCCATCCCCCTCCTTCCTCAGCCGCCCCACCAGCTTTCGCACCCAGCGCTCGCTCAGCTTCAACTGCGCCCCCGCCTGCTTCTGCGTCAGGTGTCCCTTCTCTGCCTCGTGCAAGACCTTCAAACGATCCCGCTCTCTTGTGCTCATCCACAACTCCTGTTGTTTGTTCATCCCGACATTTTGCCGGCTTCCAACAGGAACTTCTTACTTTGCTCCAATAGGATCTTTTCACTTTGCTGCGACACGCCACAAGTAAGCGTTGCCCTGATTTTGGATCCCATGATATAATCGCTCTCCGATATCGGTGTTCAATATCGAATTTCGTCAAAAGCGGCGTCTCAGCAACACGCAAGCTCCTCACCAAGTTATGGAGGCTCGACATGGAAATCTCTGTGCGTGCGCTTGCCAGTGAACTGCACGGAATGTTCATTGGCGGCTTCTTTTTGATGGCAGTCTTTGGCGTCATTGTGGAGCTGTTCAGATCAAAGTATGTCAAGCAATCTTCCGAACTCACAGCCAGGGGGCAGTCGCTAAGGAGCTTTTACCTTTTTGTTACCCCAGCGTTGGGCTGGATTGCCGTGCTGATGGGCGCTTACATTGTCTATCCCTGGTATCGGGCCATTCCTCCTGCCATCGTTGGGAGCCTTGCCGGGTACCCGCAGCGCCTCTTGCTGTCAAGACCGGGCACATCCGGCTGGCACCGGGTCGGCATGGAGTGGAAAGAACACGTGGGCTGGTTTGCACCCATGGCCATCACGATGGTCGCATACGTCATGGCCAAACACCAGCTGGTCATGAAGAAGCATCTGCAGATCCGCGCAGCCGTGATGGTGTTTGCGCTGGTCGCGCTTGTGTCGGGTGGCATTGCAGGTTTCTTTGGAGCGATGATTGACAACCATGCACCCGTCAAGGGCGGGGCCACAATCCATCTTGTATCGGAGGGCAAATGAACGCTATCCCATCACGAGAGGCGGAACGCGACAACTCGAGTACGGTCGACCAGCTTCCAAACGGACCCGTAGCCGCGGCGATTTTGTCGGCTGGAATCGGCTGCTGCGCGTTGGGCATCCTGGCGGTGATCGGAGACGGCTCTGCGGCGGCCGCCCGCTTGTTGACGTTTTACCTGCCAACGGGCCCGCTCTCAGGAGTAACTACCACCGCCATTCTGGTTTGGCTGCTATCCTGGTTGATTTTGGCCAGACGGTGGCGATCAAAAACAGTTGCCATTGCAAAGGTTAATACGGTGGCCTTTGTGCTCCTAGGGATTTCTCTTTTGCTGACCTTTCCTCCGTTTGCGGATTTATTGCTCGGCAAGTAAGCACGTGGACGTTGGCCGCGATTGAGGAACTCATGACGAATCACCAACGCGAACTTTTTTCCGGCCTGATCCGGCTGCACGTTCTTCACCATGCCTGTGAGGAACCAATTTTTGGCCTGGGAATGATTGAAGAACTGGCACGCCACGGTTATCGCCTGAGTCCCGGCACCCTGTATCCCCTGCTCGACGGTCTGGAAAAGAAAGGGCTGCTGCGCTCTTCACGCCGACTGGTTGACGGCAGGTTTCGCCGAGTTTACCGGGCCACCCCGGCAGGCCGGAAAGCGCTGAAAATGGCCAAACAGCGCGTCAAGGAACTATTCGGAGAACTTTTCGAGGAGGAATTATGAGATTTTTCCTGGCGCTATTATTCCTGCTGGCCTCCTGCCCAATCACGTCGTTTGCCGGTCCTCCGTTCCAACTGGACGATCCCGATGTGATTCCTTACAGAAATTTTGAGTTCTATACCTTCGCGTCATCCGCTTCCTCTCCGGGAGAGGCAGACCTTGCCGCCCCCGCCCTGGAGCTGAACTGGAGCGGCGTTCGCAATGTAATGTTTCACTTTATTGTTCCTGCCGCGGCGGCGTTCCCTTCCGATGGTCCCGCCACATTTGGACTTGGCGACAGTGAAATGGGATTGCAATACCGTTTTATCCAGGAAACCAAGCACCGGCCCATGGTGGGAACCTTTACAATGCTGGAAATTCCCACGGGCAATCCGGACCGGGGATTGGGAGCGGGCAAACCTTCATGGAAAATCCCCATCTGGATGCAAAAGACGGTTGGCGAATGGACATTCGACTGGGGCGGTGGAGAAAACATCAGCCACATTCCGGGCGCTCGGAATTTTCCGTTCGGCGGTGCGATGGTTCAACGCGACGTGAACAAGAAACTAAGGCTGGGTGGAGAAGTCTATTATCACGGGAGGCAAACAGCCGGACTCCTGAGTTCGCGCTACGCCACGATGGTTGATATTGGCGGCTATTACACCTTGCACGACCCGGGTTTCCAGTTGCTGTTTTGCTACGGGCACACTGTCGCGGGGCAAACCGAAAACTATGCCTACCTCGGGCTTTACTGGACATGGGGACCCAAGTCTAATTGAAATCACCCGCCCTGCAGGAACCGTCTGCCAAAGCGAAGGCCGGCAGGGCTCCGCAAACCGCTTCCACCGGCCTGGCCGGCGAAAAGAAGGACAGGACTGCCATCGCTAAGCTAAACTGGTCAACTGCCGTCGCAGACCTTCGGCGGGTGCGCCGGTGACCGCGTCGACTGGCGGGTGTGGGAGATGGACACCAAGGTGCGTGGCCGCCTGAAAGGCATCTATAAGGCCGGTCCTCCCGAAGCTAAGACAAAGGGTCCACATGAGCCTTCTGGCTTTCGCCTTCTTTTATCTGGCGATGTTCGCAATTTCGGCGGTGTTCTCAGCTCTTGGTGTGGGCGGCGGTGTTCTGTATACGCCGGTCCAGCTTTTCTTTGGCATCGAATTCCACACCGCCGCAAGCACCAGCCTTTTCCTCATCATGGTAACGTCGCTTTCGGCCACCCTGGTATTCCGGAAGGCCGCCACAGTTGACTGGCCTCTGGCCGTTGTGCTGGAAACATCAACGACTCTCGGAGCTTTTCTCGGTGGACTATACTCCGGCCACTTCTCGGGTAGATTCCTCATCTATCTTTTCTCAGGCGTGATCGCTGTTGCCGCTTTCTTCATGGTCAAACACTTCGAAATTCCAAATCGTTGCGGCGAGAAACCCGGGGGATTTTACCGCTGGCGCCGGGGCATTGGAACTGAAAAATACTGTGTTAACCTTGCACTGGCCCTTCCCATTGCTTTTGTCGCCGGCGTAGTCAGCGGCATGATCGGCGTCTCGGGCGGCATCCTCAAGGTACCCATGCTGGTCCTGCTGTTTGGGGTACCCATGAACATAGCCGTGGGCAGTTCGGCTTTCATGGTGGGGCTCACGGCCGGCGGAGGGTTTCTGGGCCATCTGGCAGCCGGCCACATTGACTGGAAGACCGCATTGATTTTGATGCCAGGCATCTTTATCGGCGCCCAGATCGGCGCCCGCGCCTCCGTTAAGGCAGACAAGAAGAAAATGAAACAGTTCTTCGGGTATGTCCTTGCCGCGCTGGCGTTATTCCTTGTCTTTCGAAACACTTTCCTCTAGGAATCGGAGTGTTCAGGCAGCATTTCTCGGGAGATAATGATGCACCACAAAATTGACAGCCGCTCGCGCTGGAATCTTACCCTAGCGATACTCGGCATTCTGATTTCAACTGCGACGGTGGCCGCAGCAGCGCCGGCAGGAACTCCCGAGCTGAAATTTGAAATTTCTTTTCCGGCTTCGGTCCAAGGCAAACCCATCACCGGGCGTGTCTATGTGATGGTTTCCGACGAGGATGACCCTGAACCCCGCTTCCAGGTCGGGTCATGGGGCAGCCACCCGCCGTTTTTCGGTGTGGACGTCAGCCGGCTGACGGCGGGTCGGCCTGCCGTGATCGACAGGAGTACACTCGGCTATCCCACACGCAGCCTGAAAGACCTTCCTGCAGGCGACTACTACGTGCAGGCGCTCTTGAACATCTACACAAAATTTCATCGGTCAGACGGCCTCACCATCTGGGCGCACATGGACCAATGGGAGGGCCAGCAATTTAACCGCTCCCCAGGCAATCTATACAGCAAGGTCCGGCGCGTCCATCTCGATCCCGCCGAAGGCTTCGACATTAAACTGAGCCTGACGCAGGTAATCCCACCCGTTAAGGTTCCGGCGGATACGGCCTGGGTCAAGCACCTCAAGATCCAGAGCAAATTACTCAGCAGGTTCTGGGGCCGACCCATCTATCTGGGCGCTGAAGTCCTGCTGCCCAAGGGCTATGACTCGCATCCAGACAGCTATTACCCGGTGATCTACGAGCAGGGACACTTTGGACTGGAGCCTCCGTTCAGATTTTCGACAGCAGATGAAGAGGTGTCCGGAAGCTGGACGACCCTTATGCGGTCCTACAATGTTGAAACCGGCTATCAGTTTTACCAGGCCTGGAACTCCGACAGTTTTCCGCGCATGATCGCTGTCACTTTCCAGCACCCCACGCCCTATTTTGACGACTCCTACGCAGTGAACTCCGCCAACAACGGTCCTTACGGCGACGCCATCATGACGGAGTTGATTCCATACGTCGAGTCGCATTTCCGCATCATCCGCAAGCCTTATGCCCGCGTGCTCACGGGAGGATCGACGGGCGGATGGGAATCGCTGGCGCTGCAGGTTTTTCATCCTGAGTTTTTTGGCGGCACCTGGACACTCTATCCCGATCCCGTCGACTTCACGCACGATCAGCTGATTAACATCTACAGCGACGGCAACGCCTTCTTCGCACCGGGTCGTCGATGGTTGCGGGCGGTCAGGCCTCTCAGCCGCGATACAGACGGGCAGGTCACTACAACCGAGCAGCAGGAGAGCCAGCTCGAAGATGTACTGGGCAGCCACGGCCGCTCAGGCCAGCAGCTCGAAGCCTGGGAAGCGGTGTATGGACCCGTAGGCGAGGACGGTTACCCGAAACCGCTTTGGGACAAGCACACAGGAAAAATCGACCATAGCGTGGCCGACTACATGCGCGAGCACGGCTACGATCTCACGGAATATCTTACGCGGAACTGGGCGAAAATCGGCCCCAGTCTGGTGGGCAAGATCCACATCAACGTGGGCGACATGGATAACTACTACCTGAACCTGGCCTGTTACGACCTGCAGAGATTTCTAGAGAGCACGACCCATCCCTACTACCACGGAGAGTTCAAATACGGCCGGCCTGAAAAGGGTCACGGATGGCAGGCGACCAGCCAGGAAAACATGGTCCGCATGATGGCCGCCCATATTTCAGCCAACGTGCCCGCAGACGCAAACCTCAAGCAGTGGCACTATAACTAGAGGCGCGCCAAACATTGACACGATTGAGGATCGTTATTCACAGGAAAAGGCTAACACGCATAATGCCTGGAGGTTTTGGCGGTGGCATCCACATCCGCGGACCGGCATGAGATGGATCAGCGCGTACCTCATGGATGCTCTGGCAAAGTCCGCAGGAAACCGTTATGAGCTTTAGACGTAGCTGAAAAGCCAGCCGTTTATCATTTGACCAAGGGGAGTACTGTGCGAAGTTTTGGTTCTCTCAGCTAAACTCCTGGGTTGTTCAGGTTTGTGCGATAACTGGGGCGGCAAGTCTCTTGAAACTATACTCAGCCATTCTTGCGCTTTTCCTTCTGATGTCCTCCGGCGCAGGCAACCTGCCCAGCGTGAATCCCGCGCCGTGGGACCAAATACTGCACCAGTACGTCAACGGGCAGCATTTGGTCGATTACACAAAGTTGAAACAACAGGACCGGAAGAAGCTTAGCAACTTCGTTGCCAGCCTTGGGCGGCAGGGATCGCAGCAACTCTCGCGGGACGAGAAAAAAGCCCTTCTCATCAACGCCTACAATGCCATGACCATGGAGTGGATCGTCGAGAATTACCCCGTGCAGAGCATCTGGAACACCCCGCGGCCTTTTGAAGCGCACCGCTTTCGTCTGGCGGGAGAAGCCGTCTCACTGGATGAAATCGAGTCCCGCCTTCGCGAGATGAATGACCCCAGGATTCATGCCGCGCTGGTTTGCGCAGCGCGCAGTTGCCCGCCGCTCAGACGCGAAGCCTACACGGTCGGTAACATCGATGAACAACTGGATTCGAACGTGCGCGAGTGGCTGGCTAATCCCGAGCTCAACCGGTTTGATGCGAACAAACGCATCGCAACCGTCAGCCCCATCTTCAAGTGGTATGGAAAGGACTTCCAGGCATATCCGGGCGGGCTACGAGGTTTCCTGCTCAAGTTCGGGCCTCCGGCGGCCACGGAAAAGTTGAAGGGCGGCAAATTCGCCATCCGCTTTGCCACTTATCATTGGGGGTTGAACGATCAGTCCGGGCGGGGCAAAGGTTACTCGTCATTCCAGTTGAGCATTAACTGGCTGAAGAACTGGTTTCGCAATTACTTCTCAAGCCTCGGGAAGAAATACAACGTCAATCCTGCCATCTTCGGCGGCATCTATGTCGGCGCCATCCCCTTTTTCACTCTTTGCGTTGGTTGGATCATCTCCAACCTCCGCAAGAGAAAACCCATCGTTTTGCCTGTCCTGGCCGCTTCTTTTTTCTTTATTTCCGCGTATCTGTACCTGCTGATCGTGGGGCGCAATATTCCTTTGTGGGTCTACGCCTTCATCATTGGCATGGTCGGCTTCGGAGCTTATTCAACTGTCAGGAAGATCCGTTCGCGGGCGGGGCTCGGCGGCAAAACCTGAAGGAGTTTCGTTGACCTGGGGCCGCGGGGATCCTGTGCCAGTCTAGACTTTCACAACACAGGCAAAACGCACGGCTGGCACCTTGCGAATCTCGTCCAGCACTTCCGGGGAAATCGGCTCATCGATATTGACCAGTCCAATCGCTTCGCCGGACTGCTGGTTCCTGCCCAGGGCAAAACTCGCGATATTCACATTCCGTTCGCCAAGGATCGATCCCACGCGGCCGACCACTCCAGGCACATCTTTATTGCGGATATATAACAGGAACCCTTTGAGCGGCGCCTCGATATCAATATCACTGATACCCAGAAGGCGCAAACCCCGCATTCCGACCATGCCCAGAACTGAAGGCGAATCATTATCCGTTCGCAGCGCGATGCCCAGTGAGTTTGAATAAGCAGCACGCCGCGCGCTTCTGACCTCGACCACTTCAATTCCCCGCTCCTGCGCCATAGTAGCAGCATTGATCAGGTTGATCTCATGCAGGAGCGGCTTGCTGAGCACTCCTTTGAGCACAGCATTTTTCACCAGGTGCGTGTTGAGTTCGGCCAGCCCGCCATCGTAGCTGATCTTGACTTCTTCCAGGCGCTCGCCGGCAATCTGGGCCACAAAGACTCCAAGCTTTTCACCCAGCTGAATGTAGGGTTCCAGCTTTTTGTATTCTTCGGGCGAGATCGCCGGCATGTTGACGGCATTTCGCGGCACGCCCAGCCGCAAGTAATCCCGAATCTGCTCGGCGATGCTGATGCCCACAATTTCCTGCGCCTCGTCGGTTGACCCGGCAATGTGGGGTGTAGCGATCACGTTCTGATGTGCGACCAGTCGGGAACCGGTAGGCGGTTCTTTCTCAAAAACATCGAGTGCGGCCCCGGCGACCTGCCCGCTCTCAATGGCCTGGAGAAGGTCATCTTCCTTGATCAACTCTCCCCGCGCGCAGTTAATGATGCGAACGCCCGGCCTGGTTTTTGCCAGCGTTTCGGCGTTGATAAGGTGGTGAGTTTCCGGGGTGGCTGCGGTGTGCAGGCTGATAAAGTCGCTGGCGGCCAGCAGTTCGTCAAACTTCAGCAGCTTCACTCCCTGCTCCTGGGCTAGCCGCATAGGCACGTAGGGATCGTAAGCGACAACGTCCATTTCAAACGCCCGGGCCAGCCTCGCCACTTCGCTCCCAATGCGCCCCAGGCCGATCAGGCCCAGCGTCTTCCCGCGCAGTTCCGTGCCGGTCAATTTCTTCTTTTCCCAGGCGCCCCTTTTCATCGAGGCGTCAGCCTGCGGAATCCGCCTTGCCAGCGATACCAGAAGACCCATGGCCTGCTCCGCAACGCTGTGCGCGCTGCCGCCCGGAGTATTCATCACCACGATGCCGTGCTTCGTAGCGGCATCGAGGTCCACATTATCAACCCCCACACCGGCCCGTCCGATAGCGCGCAGGCATTTGGTGTGAGCCAGAAGATCGGCGGTTACCTTGGTGGCGCTCCGCACCACCAGCGCGTCGGCGTCCTTGATCTCTTCGGTTAGCGACAATTCTTTCCGCTTCGGAAGGAAGATCACATTCCAGGAGCTTTCCGACTGTAATACTTCTATCGCCTTCGGTGAAACGTTGTCCGCAACGAGAATTTTCATCCCGTTCGCCGCGCCAACTTCAGTTGAAACCCCAGGCCGGTTCCCCCTCCCTCCGCCATGATTGCGGCTCTTCTGCAGTCAACCCCGCGGTTTCTATCCCTGAGACCGCTCAAACTCCTTCATAAATGAGACGAGCGCCTCGACGCCTTCCACCGGCATTCCGTTGTAGATCGACGCCCGAACACCGCCAACCTCACGATAGCCCTTCAGGGAAGAAAGCCCTTCTTTGCCTGCCTGTTTGAGGAAGGCTTCCAGCGCCTCAGGCGTGGGAAGGGCAAACGTGACGTTCATCGTGGAACGGTGCGCTTTGTCCACAAACGGTTTGTAAAAACTCGAATGGTCGAGAGTATCGTAAAGAAGCTGGGCCTTTTGATTGTTGCGGCGTTCGATTTCGCTGAGGCCTCCCTGCTCTTTGATCCAGCGCAGGACTTCGCGCGTAATGTAAATGTTGAATGAGCTCGGCGTGTTGACCAACGATTGGCCCTTTTCGACGGTGGCGTAATTTAACAAGGGCGGAGTCATCGGCAGCGCATGGCCCAGCAGGTCCTTTCGGACAATGACGATGGCGGTCCCCCCGGGTCCCAGGTTCTTCTGGAGGCTCGCATGCACCAGCCCAAACCGTGAATAGTCCATCACACGCGACAGAATTTCCGAAGTCGCGTCCCCGATCAGGGTTAAGTCTCCCGTTTCAGGAAACTTATTCCACCGCGTTCCGTAAGCGGTGTTGTTGGTGGTGATGTGAAGATAGGAAGTATCTTTAGGGATGCGCTCCACATCCAGTTCCGGGATGCGCACGAAATTGTGGCTTTTGCCGCTGGCGACGGTCTCGATAGTTCCGTAGGCAGCGGCGTCTTTGATGGCTGTGGCCGAAAACACCCCGGTTTCAACGTAGGCCGCGCGGTGCGCAGGCTTCAATCCAATCAGATTCATGGGGATGGCGGAAAACTGCATGCGGGCCCCGCCGTGCATGAAGAGCACGGCATAGCTTTCCGGCAGCGAAACCAGTTCACGAAAAAGCGCGATGGCTTCTTCCACCACGGCCACAAAGTCTTTGGAGCGATGGCTGATCTCAATAATGGACGCGCCAAGGCCACCGTAATTCAGAAATTCCTGCTGGGCGCGGAGCATCACCGCGTCGGGCAGCATGGCCGGCCCCGGAGCGAAGTTGAAAATCCTCCCCGCCGGTCGCCTGGTTGAGGGCGCAGACGCGTTTGCTTCATTGGGTGTGGACATTAGCAGTCTCCTTGGATCAAGCCGATGTGCAACCGGCAACCCTGTCGAGCATTCGGGCCAAATTTAAAACTTCCATATACCAGAGACGGGAGACTCCTGTTGGGGAATCCCCCTTATGATTATACCTTCTATGGTCTCGCTCCCTTTTTCCGGCGGATATCGGTCGGGACTCCCCCCGCATGGACCAGAGCAGGCCAAAAAGTAATCAACATTACCCGCGGAAAGAAGGTACTCTACGTCACCGTCCCGGGAAAGTCAAACGAGACGGCTATTGGGAATTCGCACGTTATTTTCGCGTTTTGGGGATAACTGAGTGGCGTGAAACTCATCAAATCGCCTGCAGCGTCCACTCCCTTTGCCATACGGTGCCCGTCAGTTCGTACCGCTCTTAATGGTGACATCTTGATGAAGCAGCAGGCTGCGTGAAGAGGTTCCAACCAGTATCCGATAGGTGCCCACGGCCAGCGTCCAGCGATGCAGCTGAGGTGTCGTAAAACGAAAGCGACCTGCCGGCTGATGGTGAGGCGCACCTGCCTGGTTTCACCGGGTTTCAAAAAGACCCTGGCAAAAGCGCACAACTGCCGCGGCGGCTCTCCATTGGCGGAAGGCTGGCTGACATAGGCCTCGAACGACCTCGGCTCCAGCGCGACTCCCTGTGTTGGTGACTTCGACTGTCCCGTGGATAGTGCCGGGGCCATTGCTCAGGCTTATTGGCGTTATGACGAGATGATTCAGCCGAAAGGTTGTGTATGAAAGCCCAAGCCCGAACGGAAACAGCGGTTTGTTGCGGGTGGCGTCGTACCACCGGTAACCGATGTTGAGTTTCTCGCTGTAGTTGGACTTGCCGTTCACGCCTGGCCACTGCTGTGGGGTGCCGGTGGGGATTTTATCCGCTGTGAGCGGGAACGTCAGCGGGAGTTTGCCTGCCGGATTGACGTCCCCGAACAAAATGGCGGCAATCGCATTGCCGTCTTCCTGTCCCGGATACCACGCTTCAATGATGCCGCGCACCTGATCAACCCAGGGCATCAGGACAGGGCCGCCGGTGTTCAACACAACAATGGTTTTCGGGTTGGCAGCAGCGACGGTTTTGACGAGTTCATCCTGGTTCCCCGGCAGTTCAAGATTCGGCCGGTCATGGCCTTCTCCCTCCACAGTGCTTGCAAACACGATGGCGACGGAGGCAGACTTTGGCCACGCCGGCGGCACCGGCAAGGTCGCTGCCGTCGGAGTAAGTTACTTTGATTGCCGCGCCGGCACGCTTGCGAATGCCGTCAAGAGGACTGATCACATACGGCGCCACCACGTGGGAACTGCCGCCGCCTTCTACCTCTGGCTTGGTACCACCGTCCATACCAATGACGGCAATGGAAGAGACACCGGAGATCGGGAGGATATTGCCTTCGTTCTTCAACAGAACGGTTCCCTGCTCGGCGACACGCCGGGAAAAGGCGGCGTGCTCCGGGGTTAGCACCTGGGAGTCCCAGTTGCCCGGCTGCGGCTTGTCAAAAAGGCCGTGCTCGAACATCGTCACCAGGATCCGCCGAACGTGCCCGTCCAGTGTTGCCATGCTGACCTGGCCCTGTTGAACAGCCGTTTCAAGGGCCTGGCCATAGTAGCGGCTGTCGGGCATTTCCTGGTCGAGCCCTCCGCGGGCAGAAGCCGCCGTGGAATGAGTGCCGCCCCAGTCACTCATTACCCAGCCGGGAAAACCCAGTTGGGTTTTGAGCAGGCCATTCAGCACGTGCGGGTTCTCGCAGGAGTAGACGCCGTTCGTCTTGATGTAGGCGCACATGACAGAGCCGACGCCGCTTGAAACGGCAGCGCGGAATGGCGGCAGGTAAATCTCCTGCAATGTCCTTTCATCCACCACGGAATCAATGTGGAACCGGTCGGTTTCCTGTTGCATGGTGAGATACATGTTGGCGTTCGCGATGGGACCCTCGCTCTGAATGCCCTTGATCTCGGCCGCCGCCATCTGGCCGTTCAAATACGGGTCCTCGCCATAGGTCTCAAAGGTCCGCCCCCATTCCGGAACGCGGACCACGTCAATGGTGGGGCCCAGTTCAACATTCGTTCCTTTTCCCCACTGTTCTTTGCCGATTATCCGGCCATAAGTTTCCAGCAACGAAGGATCCCAACTGGAGGCTGCGGCAATCGGCGCCGGAAGCAGAGTCACGCCTTTGGCTTCGTTTCCGACCCCCGCGCGCCCATCGGCAAGCTTGAGCGCGGGGATATGCAGGCGCGGGTTTGCCGGAACGTACCCGACATATCCCTTGAAGGGATACGCTTTCCTGCTGACGCCATGGACCAGCGCAACCTTGTCCTTAAGGGTCATCGCCCCGATCAGCAGGTCGGCCCTGCGCCCGGAGGAAAGTGACTTGTTCATCCACGCCTGGCGGCTGCCGGTTTGTGCCCGTGCGACCGTGGCGGGAGCAACTGCCATCACCAGCCCAATCACCACGGTGGTAATCCGTTTCCTGTAATAAATTCCGGCTCTCATAGCACACCTATCCCACACGGCTTTTGATTTAGAACAGCAGAAACGCTAATCGAGCGAGCGGGCAAGGTCAAGCAAAATTCAGGGGTCTGCGGGATCAGCAGGAAAATCCCCGTTCTTCCCCTGGAAATCCGGCTACATCTTCGATGGCGGCCACCCACCGTCCGGCCCCGTTGCCCTGCCCGTCGCCAGCCTACCCCAGCACAGGCACCCTGACGTTGCGCACAGCGCGTGACTGGTCACTCAACAGAAAATGGATGACTTTTGCAACATCTTCTGTCTGAACCCATTTCGAAAAGTCTGCCTTGGGCATGGACTTCCGGTTCGCCTCCGTATCCATGGTCCCTGGCAGAATGCAATGGGCGCGAACGTCGTATTTCTCAAGCTCCTGCGCAAGGATTTCGGTCAATTGCAGAACCGCTCCCTTGGAGACGGCGTAGGGTGCAATCCCGGCGCCCCCGCCTTTCAGGATGGCGCCGCTTGAAACCGTGACAATGCGGCCGAAATTCTGGCGGACCATCACTGGAACCACAGGCCGAAGCGTCCGGATAACACTCAGGAGGTTGAGGTCCAGCATATGGTTCCACGCCTGGTCGTCGGTTTCGAAGCTCTTGCCGGCGGCAAACCCTCCTGCCACACACACCAGAAAATCCACGCGGCCGTGACGTTCAGAAACACTGGAAACAAACTGCTCAACGTCAGCCGGACTCCCGAGGTCCACCGGCCCGCCCATCAGCCGTCCCGAGAGATCACCGGCAGCCGCTTGCAAAGATTCCCAACCCTTTTCGCCAAGGTATGGGACAGCAACAGACGCCCCACCCTTCAGCAGGTCCAATGTAACGGCACTGCCCAAAGCACCCGTTCCACCTGTGATAATAGCCACTCGATCCGTAAAATCCACCATTCACCCCCTTCATGTCTTATAATAAGAAACCACGAATCTTTCCAGGTCAACGGTCTTTAGCTGAGCGAGGCACTTATTCGCATGGCTAATAGCCGCTAAGTATCCTTCTGTGAAGGAATCACGGAAGGTCGTTGCAAATTTACAATATGCGCGTTCGGCACAGGCTCATTATATCTTTGACGATCAGCATTACCCTGGTGGCGTTTATCTTCGCCTTCTTCCAGGTTCGCTCGCAGAAGAGTGCGCTTCGAAGCGATCTGGAAAAGCGGGCGGAGATACTGGCGGAGAGCCTTGTCGACAACGTCGAACCGCTGCTCCACAACCAGTCCTGGGGCCAGTTGCAGGTGCTTCTGAACCGCTTTGAAAACCGGGAAGCCCTGGATGGGGTAGCGGTCTACGATAAGAATGCGAGCAAGATCGCGGTTGCCAGCACGCTGGAAACGCAATTGGATGTGGCTCCTTCTGCGGTCCACCAGGCAATTTTTCGAGACAGGGGAGTCAGCCAGTTCTTCAATCTGGACGGCGTACCCATGGAGGTCTATGCCCTGCCCATCCATGGGAATGGGGGGGTGGAAGGGGTGCTGGCGCTCTACCACAATGCCAGTTTCATTGAGGCCCAGTCGTTCCGCCTCTGGAGGGATACGTTTCTGCGACTGCTTGTGGAAACGCTCCTCATCGCCTTCATCTGCCTGCTGATTATCCGCATCAGCATCCTGGAGCCTGTCGCAAAAACCGCGCAGTGGCTGCGCGCTCTGAGGACCGGCAAAGGACTCCGATCCAACCCTCTGCCCGCAGAAGAAATCTTTCAGCCCATCGCGCATGAAGTCTCCCAACTGGCCAAGACGCTGGAAGTTGCGCGGACGGCCGCCGAAGAAGAAGCCCGCCTGCGTGAAGTGGGCGAAGCCGTCTGGACGGCGGAACGCCTGCGTGTGCACGTGCGGAATCGTTTTCGCGACAAGCCGATTTTTGCGGTTTCCAATCGCGAACCTTATATGCACGTCCGCCAGAATGGCGGAATCGAATGCCTGGTTCCGGCCAGCGGCCTGGTCACTTCGCTCGAACCCATTTTGCGGGCCTGCGACGGGACCTGGGTGGCCAGTGGGGCTGGAAATGCAGATCGTGAAGCAGTCGACGATAATGACCGCCTCCGCGTACCTCCCGATGACCCCCATTACACTTTGCGAAGGGTCTGGCTAAGCAAGGAGGAGGAACAGGGATTCTATCTCGGCTTTGCCAATGAAGGCCTCTGGCCTCTCTGCCACATCGCGCACACACGCCCGAACTTTCGCGAGGCAGACTGGAAACAATACAAGGCGGTAAACCAGAAGTTTGCCAAAGCCGTGCTGGAAGAGATGGAGGGCACACATGAACCCGCCGTTCTCATCCACGACTATCATTTCGCCTTACTGCCGCGGATGGTGAAGGAGAAACGGCCGGATGCGCGCGTCGCGATCTTCTGGCACATTCCCTGGCCCAACGCCGAGGCTTTCGGCATCTGTCCCTGGCAACGCGAGCTGCTGGACGGGCTGCTGGGCGCCGATCTCGCTGGTTTCCACATTCAAAACCACTGCAATAATTTCCTCGAAACGGTCGATCGGGCCCTGGAGTGCCGCATTGAGTGGGATCGTTTTGCCGTCAACCGCCGGGGACATTTCACGCTGGTGCGTCCGTTTCCCGTCAGCGTCGTGTTTGATACCGAGACAGCGCGTACGTCGGCCATGGCCAGCCCGCCCGAGGCCGAAGATATTTTCAAGGAACTGGGAGCGGAAGGGACCTTGATGGGCATAGGCGTCGATCGCATGGACTACACCAAAGGAATCGTGGAACGTTTCCGGGGCATCGAGCGGTTCCTCGAAAAATATCCCGCCTACCAGAACAAGTTCAGTTTCGTCCAGATCGGCGCCCCGAGCCGGACCGACATCCAGCAATACCGCAACCTGGTGGAAGAGATTGAATCAGAGGCCCAGCGCATTAACAACCGGTTCCAGAGGGGCGCATGGAAACCGATCATCCTGCTCAAGCGGCATCACAGCCACCAGGAGATCATGCGCTATTACAAAGCTGCCGATCTTTGTATGGTGACGTCACTGCACGACGGAATGAACCTGGTGGCCAAAGAGTTTGTGGCCAACCGCAACGACGGCCAGGGTGTTCTGATCCTGAGCCGCTTTACCGGGGCCTGCCGCGAGTTGCGCGACGCGCTGATCGTCAATCCGTACGACACCGAGCAACTGGCGGAAGCCATCCGCTTTGCTCTATCAATGGATCCGGAAGAGAAGAGGCTCCGGATGCAGCGCATGCGCCGCGTGATCCGCGAGCACAACATCTATCGCTGGGCGGCAAGCCTGGTCCGCGAACTTTCAGAAGTCCGGCTCGACAGGCCGGAACCGTTGAAGGTGCGGTAACAAAAACAGGCCTTCTACCAGTGAAAGGCTGGTGGCCTTTCCTGCAGTTACACTGGTCTCAACCTGTCGCCATGAAAACAGCCAGATTGTCACGCCGCCGTTCACCCGATTCGAAAACGCCGAAGAGTTCACCCAAGTCTCGCCAGTCCCATAACAGCCTGAATCCACAACACCTCTTTGACGGCTGGACCCAGGTAGACAGGCGCATCCGCCGGGCGAGGCACATTGTCGTGTTTCTCGATTTCGACGGCACCCTGGTGCGGCTGCGCCGGAAGCCCAAAGAAGTGTTTCTGGGAGCCCCGGCGCAGCGTGTGCTGCGTAAACTGGCCGCCCGCCGGGAGGTGACGCTCTGCTTCATCAGCGGGCGGCAACTCGCCGACCTCCAGCAAAGGGCGCGCGTGGAAGGCGCCATCTATTTCGGATTGCATGGCTGGCAGCGCAGCAATGGGCAGCCGCCTGACATACCGGGCACGCCCAGGCTTCGCAAAGCCATGGATTGGGTCCGGCAGCAGGTCAGCGATATCCCGGGAATCAGAGTGGAAGACAAGGGAATCTGTTTCGGAATCCACTACCGCAACGCCCGCAAGCCGGCCGTGGAGAAAGCCGGCGCGCTCGTCAAAGAAGTTCTGGCCCGAATGGGACCGGGCTACGAATTAATGGCGGGCAAAAAGATCTGGGAAATCTATCCGAAGGACATGGGAAGCAAGGGTCTGGCGGCGAAGGACCTGCTCCAGCAGATCCCGGGCCGCAAGCTGGTGGTCTACGCCGGGGACGATACGACGGATGAAACAGCTTTTGCTTTGCTGCGAAAGGGTGTCACAATACGGGTCGGCACATTCCGGGAAACGAAGGCGAACTTTTTCCTGCGCGGTCCGTCTGAGGTCCTGATGTTTCTTGAGAAGCTGGAGGAATCGCTAGCTTGACGAACGCCCGGCAGCCTTTTCAGTTTGCCACGGCATCCTACCTGACCCGCATCTGCAACCAGCGGGCAACTTGCCTGGTTGAATTGTACAAAGGGCTTGGCTTGTGCAGTGACGCGTCGATTTTTTACCACACCTTTCACAGCCTGCGGCGCCACCATTTCCTCACCGAAGGCTTTTCAGACGACTTCGCCCAGTGGATCATGGCTGCCTGCAATCTGGCGGAGCTGGCCGAGCAACTGGCGTCTCTCGACCTGCGCGAGTATGCCAATCTCCTGGACCTGAGGGACGACCTCCGGTCGCTGGTGGCGGACTACTGCCTGGCGTTCCCCGATCGCTCCCAGCAGAAAGCCTTTGAACCTTTCTACTTTTCAGAGGCCATTGAAGTCTCACTCCCGCTGGGCATTGAGGCGCACTCGCTCGAGGAATTTCAGGAGGTCATGGGGAAACTGAGCAACGCTTCGTTCCATTTTCACTTTGTGACTTCGCGGTTGCGCCTGCACCTGCGGAGTAACGATTTCTCCCTGTGGTTCTCCACCGAATTGGGAATGGACGAACTGGCCCAGCGGGTCAACCGCATTGACATCTACACCAACACGCTGGAAGGAGCACGCCAGCAGCTTCTCTACCTGATCAGCCAGGAGCTTGGCCCGTGAACGAGACCCGGCGAGAATCGCGTGCCATACATTTGCAGGACTATGTTCCGGTTGTAGGCGAGCCGAAGATGCAGGAGCTTTATGCTCTGGCCTCGCGGCTGAAGGGGCGGTCCGTGCAGATGGTGAATTCCACCTCGGTGGGAGGAGGCGTGGCTGAAATTCTGAGCCGCATGGTTCCGCTCCTCAAGGAATTTGAGGTCAACGTCCGGTGGGATGTAATGACCGGCGGAAACGACTTCTTCGAAGTCACCAAGGCATTTCACAACGCGCTGCACGGCGCGCCTTTCGAGCAGCCGCCCGAAAGCTTCGAAATCTTCCTTGCCTACAACGAGCAGAACCAGGCCCGCCTTGCCCTGGATTCAGAGTTTATCGTGATCCACGACCCTCAACCCGCGGCCCTGATCAACGGCCGCAACAACCGCGCCGGGAAGTGGACCTGGCGATGCCATATCGATCTGTCGCAGCCGAACCCGCAAGTGTGGAAATTTCTTGAAGCTTACGTGCTGCGTTACGATGGCGCCTTGTTCTCCTCGCCGGATTTCACCCACCAGCTCCCCATTCCGCAGTATCTTTTTTATCCCAGCATTGATCCCCTGTCTGAAAAAAACCGGGACCTGGAGCCGGAGTTTATCGCCGGCGTGCTGGAACGATTTAACATCAACCCCAGGCGGCCCATTCTGACCCAGATTTCCCGTTTTGACCGGCTGAAAGATCCCGTCGGCGTGGTGAAGGCCTACCAGATCGTCAAACGCTATTTCGATTGCCAGCTGGTTCTTGCCGGCGGCGGAGCAGCCGACGACCCCGAAGGAGGGAAGGTTCTCGACGAGGTCCGGGAGGTCTCAGCAGGCGACCCTGACATCTTTATTCTGGACCTTCCACCCTGGAGCGCGCTCGAAATCAACGCTCTGCAACGCGCCTCGACCATCGTGATCCAGAAAAGTCTGCGCGAAGGTTTTGGCCTGACGGTGGCGGAAGCTCTGTGGAAGAAGAAGCCGGTGGTGGCGTCGGCGGTGGGCGGGATTCCCATCCAGGTCATCCATAAACAGACGGGGATGCTGGTGCACTCAGTGGAAGGCACAGCCTATCAGCTTCGCTATCTGCTTTCCAACCCTTCGTTCGCGTCGCGCCTGGGCCAGCTGGGCCACGAGCACGTGCGCGAGCAACTGCTGATTACCAGCTCACTCGAACGCTATATGACGCTGTTTCTGCACTCGCTGTCCCACGCCTGACGTCTCCTGTGACTCCATTTTTTCCTGTCCGGTTCGATGACCCTGCCACCCTGGAGTCTCCGCCGGATTACTTTTTCAGTTCCGCTCTGGCTGAACGGACGGCTTCCAGGAATTTGCGGGCGTTGGCAGTGATGACTTCCGTCCTGCCCTCCCGGAGCGCCTTGCTTGAAACAAGTTCCCCGCCGGCAGCCACCGCGGCCGCCCCCGCCCGGATGTAATCGGGCGTTGTTTCAAGGGTGACGCCGCCGGTGGGAACAAATTCGATTTGCGGCAGGGGTCCACGGAGTGACTTGAGATATCTCGGGCCGCCCATTGCAGCGCACGGGAACACTTTCACCAGGTCCGCCCCTGCCTGCCACGCCGTCACGATCTCGGTCGGCGTCAGAGCGCCGGGAATGCAGGCCTTGCTGTAACGCCGCGAGGTCTCGATGACCTTGACGTCGAGAGAAGGAGTGACAATAAACTCCGCTCCCGCCAGCAAAGCCGCGCGGCAGGTTTCCGAATCGAGCACCGTGCCCGCTCCCAGCAGCACGGTCTCGCCAAACTGCTCTACCACGCGTTCCATCACGCGAAGAGCGTTGGGCACGCCCATGGTGATTTCCACAACCGGGACACCTCCGGCGACAACAGCTTCCACCGCCTTGAATGCATCCTCCTGATTCGATACGCGGACGATGGGAACAACTCCCACTTCCCGAAGCCGGCTTAACACTTTCTCTCTCGACCAAGACATGGCTGAATCCTCTCATTCAAGATGGCAATGCACGATGGCCTTCAAGGGCTGGATCGACGGGAAGGGCTGCCGCTCCGCGGATCCGGCAGGCCTTCGCTCGACAGGTTCCGGCCTAACGGGCCACGCGCAGACTTGCGCCCTTCAACAGCTTTTCCACTTCTTCCAGGGTCGCCCAGTTAAAATCGCCCGGAATGGTCTGCTTCAGCGAACTGAAGGCGTTCCCGTAGCGCACGGCGGCATCGTAGGAATTTTTTGCCAGGTAGCCGTAAATAAATCCGGCGCTGAAGGAATCACCGCCGCCGACGCGGTCAACAATCTCCAGGTCATACTTGATATCGTCATAAAACTTGCCGTCGGCGTAAGCAATGGATGTCCAGGTGTTTCGCCACACCAGGGGGTTTTCGCGCAGGGTGATGGCCACGGCCTTGAACTTGAATTTTTCCTGCAGGCGCTGGGCGACTTCCTTGTAGCTGCCGGCTGTGATCTCTTTGAATCCCTGGTCGTCCTTCGTTCCCGAAGCCTTGATCTTGAAGACCACGCCCGTATCTTCTTCCGTGGTGATCAGGACATCCACGAATTCCATCAACGGCTCCTGCACCGTCTGTGCTTTGTCCGGTGACCAGAGCTTTCCGCGGTAGTTCAGGTCGTAGCTGACCGTAACGCCGGCACGTTTTGCCGCCTCCAGAGCTTCACGCGTGACCGCGGCCGCCGAATCGCTCAGCGCGGGAGTGATGCCGCTGGTGTGGAACCATTTGGCTCCCGCAAACACTTTCTTCCAGTCCACCTCACCGGGTTTGATGGTGGAGATGGCCGAATATGCGCGGTCATAGAGAACGGAACTCGGCCGGGGCGCTGCGCCAAATTCCACGAAATAGAGGCCGAGCCTTCCACCTTCCGTCCACACAATCTGCGAGGTGTCAACGCCGGCCTGCCGCGCCCGATTCTCCAGCAGGCGGGCCAGGGCGTTCCTGGGCAGGCGGGAAATCCAGCTGCTCGTTAGCCCCAGCCTGCTGACGCCCACCGCCACATTCAATTCGCCGCCGCCAACCTGGACGTCGAGAGAATGGGTCTGCTCCAGCCGCTGGAAGTGTGGGGGTGCAAGCCGAATCATGGCTTCGCCAAAGGTTACAACATCCGCCATAAAAATATCCTCCGCATTGAGTTCAAGCTAAACTGGTAAATATAAGACTTTCCGGGAAAAAATTCAGCCACTTTCGTGATTACGCCTGCGAAAAGGCCCTCAGGCCCACGGAATACGCCCTGCGATGGACCGCAGGTTGGCGGACTCATCATCACCTTTGGCGGCTGTGCCTATCTCGTTCCAGTATACTCCGTAAGGTGCCGCGAACGTTGACTTCGGCTCTTCGGCAAGGGTAGAGTAAACATTTGTCCCAGTCGCGATTTTCCGCTTCGAGCACAACAACCTGCATTGGGGAATAAGGTGAAGGAAAGCCAGGTTTTAAGGACCATTATCGCTGCCCGCCGGCGTCGCATTGAGGAAGTGCGCGCCAGCGTTCCCCTGGCCGGCCTTCGCCAGACGGCAGAAGCGCGGTCCGATTTCCGGGATTTTTCCGGGGCGCTCTCGGGTAAGAAGTTGAGCGTGATCGCGGAGCTCAAGAAAGCCTCGCCCTCGCGAGGGCTGCTGCGGCCGGAGTTTCGGCCCCCGGAAATCGCGCAGGCCTACCAGCAGGCGGGGGCTTCGGCGCTTTCCGTGTTGACGGAAGAAGAGTTTTTCCAGGGATCGCTCAATGACCTGAAGGCCGCGCGCGGCGCGGCCAGCCTGCCCGTCCTGCGCAAGGACTTTATCGTTGACGAATACCAGGTTTACGAATCCGCGGCCGCGGGCGCTGACGCACTCCTGTTGATTGTCGCGGCGCTTGAGGACAGGGACTTGAAGCAACTCCTTGCACTTTCCCAGCGGTTGCGTGTGGCCGCCCTGGTGGAGGTCCACACGGCGGAGGAACTGGAACGAGCCCTCGCCGCCGGCGCGCAAATCATCGGAGTCAACAACCGCAATCTGAGCACGCTTGAGGTCAGTCTGGAAACGTCGTTGCGGCTTCGCGACAAAATTCCCCCGGCGTGCCTGGCCGTCAGCGAGAGCGGCATCAAGAGCGGCGGGGATTTGGAAAGCCTTGCAGAAGCGGGATTCAACGCTGTGCTGATCGGCGAGCACCTGATGCTGGCGGAAGATCCGGGAAAAGAATTGTCACGACTTCTCAGCAGCGCACCAACTCTGAAAATGGCCGGAGTCTGACCCGATGCCGACCCGGATCAAAGTCTGCGGAATCACTCGCCTGGAAGATGCCCTGCTGGCCGTCGAACTCGGGGCCGACGCGCTGGGCTTCAACTTTTACAGACCTTCACCGCGTTATATTGCCCCGGAAACGGCCCGCCACATCATCGGGCGCCTGCCGCCGTTTGTGACGCCGGTTGGAGTCTACGCGAACGAAACAGACATGGACCACGTCACTGCCATCGCTGCTGAAGCCGGGGTGGGCGCCATTCAACTCCACGGTCCGCAGTTCCCTGAGCTTGCCGGGCCGCCTGCCGGCTACTCTTTGATCCGTGCGGTGGCTGTGGGAGAGGATTTTACTGCCGAGTCGCTTGCAGCACTCCAGGCGAAGGCATTTCTTCTGGATGCTTTTCATCCCCGGCTGAGCGGCGGAACGGGCGAGCAGTTTGACTGGGAACTGGCGCGCGACGCCGGCAGGTATGGCCACATCATCCTGGCTGGCGGTTTGAATCCCGGCAACGTGGGACGCGCCATTCAGGAGGTTCGCCCCTACGCCGTCGACGTGGCGAGCGGCGTGGAATCCGCGCCGGGGCAAAAGGACCCCACGCTGCTTCGCGCGTTTTTCGCTGCGGTGCAGGAAGCCGACCGTAATCTCTAAGTTATCTGTTTTGGAATGGAAGTGAATAAAATGCCGGACGCGCAGCAGACAACAACCGGGCCGGACGTTCACGGGCGCTTTGGAGAATTTGGCGGGCGCTACGTGCCGGAAACCCTGATGCACCCCATCGAGCAGCTTGAGCGCGCCTACGAAGAGGCCAGGAACGACGCGGCTTTCCAGGCGGAATTCAAGCGGCTGCTGCGGTACTACGCCGGGCGCCCCACGCCGCTCTACCATGCCGAACGCCTGACCCGGCATCTGGGCGGCGCGCAGATTTACCTGAAGCGCGAGGACCTGCTCCACACCGGCGCACACAAGATCAACAACTGCATCGGCCAGGGACTGCTGGCGGTGCGCATGGGCAAGACCCGGCTGATTGCCGAAACCGGAGCCGGCCAGCACGGCGTGGCCACGGCAACGGTGGCGGCGCTTCTGGGTCTCGAGTGCCGCGTTTACATGGGCGAAGAAGATATGGCCCGGCAATCGCCAAACGTCTTCCGCATGCGCCTGCTGGGCGCGGAGGTGGCGGGAGTGAGCTCCGGCTCCAGAACGCTGAAGGACGCCATCAACGAGGGCATGCGCGACTGGGTTGCCAACATTGAGAACACTCACTACCTGATGGGTTCGGTGCTGGGGCCGCACCCCTATCCGATGATGGTTCGTGACTTCCAGCGCGTGATCGGGCAGGAAGCGCGGCAACAGATCCTTGAAATGACAGGCAGGCTTGCCGGATTATCTTTTCGCCTGCGTGGGCGGCGGAAGCAATTCCATCGGGTTGTTCTATCGACTTCATTCCCGACGCCGCAGGTCAAAATGGTTGGCGTCGAGGCCGGCGGGCGGTCGCTCGGCCTGGGTGAGCACGCCGCGCGCTTTTCCGGCGGCAAACCCGGAGTGCTGCACGGCACCTACACTTACGTGCTGCAGGACGCAGACGGCATGATATCGAAAACGCACTCGGTCTCAGCCGGCCTCGACTACCCGGCTGTCGGGCCCGAACACGCCGCGCTCCACCAGCAGGGCCGGGTGGAATATACTCATGCCGGGGACCAGGAAGCGCTGGAGGCCGCGTGCCTGCTGGCGCGGACGGAAGGGATTATTCCCGCGCTCGAATCCTCGCACGCGCTGGCGGAAGTGGTGAAGCGCGCGCCCGGCGCCGCGAGGGATGCGATTTTTGTGGTCAATCTTTCCGGCCGGGGTGACAAAGACCTGGGCATTTTCCAGGCCGCGGGAATTTTGTAAAGCCAAGAGGTTTCGATTTCGTTCGATATGCCTACTCTTTCGACATCGCGAATTCAGGAGAAGTTCCGGCAGCTCCGCGACGCCAACGCCCGGGGCCTGGTAATTTATCTGACCGCCGGCGATCCATCCCTGGAGGCCACGGGCGACCTGCTCGAAGCAGTTGAACGCGGGGGCGCGGACATCATCGAACTCGGCATTCCCTTCTCTGACCCGCTGGCGGATGGCCCCGTCATCCAGCGGGCGTCGGAACGCGCATTGGCAAGCGGCACAAGCCTTCACAAAGTGCTCGAAGCGATTCCGGAATGGAGAAAGAGGGTCAAAGCCCCGCTGGTCCTTTTCAGCTATTACAACCCGATTCTGCAATACGGCTTGGAGAACTTCGCTCGCGACGCCAGCAAGGCCGGCGCGGACGGAGCGCTCGCCGTCGACCTGTCTCCGGAAGAAGCCGGCCCTTACATTGAAACGATGCGGAAGTGGAACCTGGACACTATTTTCCTTGCCGCGCCCACCTCCACCGATGAACGGCTGCGGCGGGTCGCCGATGCTTCCACAGGCTTTCTCTATCTCATTGCGCGCGCCGGCGTGACGGGCGAGCGCACCCAGGTGTCACAAAGCACCCGGCCGCTGATCGAGCGCGTCAGGAAAATGACCCGGCTGCCCCTTGCCGTCGGCTTCGGCCTTTCCAGCCCGGAGCAAATCCGATCCGTGCAGGAACTGGCGGACGCTGCGGTGGTGGGAAGCGCCGTGGTTCGAACCATCGAAGAACATTTTTCCAGCGAGGGCGCAGCAGCGATAGAACGCTACGTGCGCTGGCTCAAACAAGCCCGAGGGAGTTCACCTGCATGAGCGATTTGGACGACTGGCGCAAGAGAATCGATGAGATCGACCAGCAACTGGTGAAGTTGCTGAATGAGCGCTCGAAGTGCGCGGTGGAAATCGGGCACCTGAAAAAGAAGTTGAATCTGGCGGCCTGGCAGCCGGACCGGGAAGCTCATATCCTGCGCAACATCGTGAAGTCCAATCCCGGCCCGCTGGATGATGCTGCGGTCCGGCGCCTTTTTGAGCGTATCATTGATGAAGCAAGGTCTCTGGAGCGCCACTCGATGGAGTCTTCGGCCGAGTCAAACGAGGCCAAGGAGTAACGGGAATGGTGGTAGTGATGGAAGAAGGCGCAACGGAAGAGCAAATCCAGCATGTCATTGACCGCTTGATGAAGATGGGTTTTGACGCCCACCGCTCAACTGGCATCCGCCAGACGGTGATCGGGGCCGTGGGAGCAAAGATCGACTTTGATACTCGCAACATCGAGCTGATCGACGGCGTCGAAGAGGTCGTCAGGATCACGGCGCCTTACAAGCTGGCCAGCCGCCACTTCAGGCCGGAAGGCTCAGTGATCGAGCTCGGCCAAGGTGTTTCGGTTGGAGGCAAACATGTTTGCGTGATGGCCGGGCCCTGCAGCATTGAGAGCGAAGCCCAGGTTGACGCCATCGCGGCCCGGGTGAAGGAAATGGGCGCCACCGTACTGCGCGGCGGAGCCTTCAAACCCCGGTCTTCCCCATACAGCTTTCAGGGGCTGGGGTTGCCTGGCCTCAAAATGATGCGCGCGGCTGCGGACAGGCACGGCCTGCTGGTCATTTCGGAAGTCATGGACCATACTCAGATTCCCGCCATGCTCGACAGCGTTGACGTTTTCCAGGTGGGCGCGCGCAACATGCAGAACTACAATCTACTCAAGGAGCTGGGAAAGGTATCCAAGCCGGTCCTGCTGAAGCGAGGTATTTCCGCCACCATCGAAGAACTGCTGCTCTCGGCGGAATACATCATGTCCGGCGGCAACTACAACGTGGTCCTCTGTGAACGCGGGATTCGAACTTTCGAAAACGCCACCCGCAACACCCTGGATATTTCCGCCATTCCGGTCATCCAGAAACTATCGCACCTGCCGATCGTCGTCGATCCTTCGCACGGCACCGGGAGGCGCGACAAGGTGCCACCCATGGCGCGCGCGGCGGTGGCCGCCGGGGCCGACGGCCTGCTGATTGAGGTCCACTCGGATCCGGAAAAGGCGCTGAGCGACGGCGCGCAGTCGCTCTACCTGGAACAGTTTGAGCAGTTGATGAATGAATTACGAATGATCGCACCCGCGGTGGGAAGAACCATCTGAGGCCCCGCCGCGCAAGGGAATGATTCCCCGTGGAACCTGCCAAACCATTTTTCAAACGGATTTCCATTGTCGGGCTGGGCCTCATCGGAGGTTCCTGGGCGATGGCTCTCAAGGAGCTGGGTTACGCCGCACACCGTGTGGGGTTTGACGTCCCGGACGTTTTGAAGCAGGCGGTCCAGTCCGGCGCCATCCATGAAGCCGCGAAGGACATAGAGGAGGCCGTTCGAAATGCCGACCTGGTGATTCTGGCAACCCCTGTCGGGAAAATCCTCGAATGGCTCCCCCGGATGAAATCTTCCGTGCCATCGCACGCGCTCATCACAGACGTCGGCAGCACCAAGCAGCGCATTATAGATTGTGCAAAGGAACTGCCGGCCGGCGGGGCGATGTTTCTGGGCGGGCATCCTCTGGCCGGCAAGGAACGCTCCGGCTTTCAGTTTGCTGACGCGGCGCTGTTTCGAAACGCCTGCTACGCCATTGTTCCAACTTCGGCGGCGGACATGGAAGACGGGCGCGCCAGGGCCTTTGTCCGTCTGGTCGAATCGCTTGGAGCGAAACCCTGTGTAATGGACGCCGCCGGCCACGACGTGGCGGTGGCCTACCTTTCACACATGCCGCAGCTACTTTCAACGGGACTGGCCGGCCTGATGGAGGAAAAGGCCGGCCAGGCAGACCTGCCGCTGCAACTGGCAGGCTCCGGCTTCCGCGATCTGACGCGCCTGGCGGAGAGCCCTTATTCGATGTGGCGCGATATCTGCCTGACCAACACTCAAAATATTCAGGTCGGCTCTCGACGCAATGATCCAAAAACTTGATACCATAAAGACACATCTCAGCACCCGGGAGCTTGAGCGCGAATTCGACCAGGCGCGCAGACTGCGCGAAAGGTTGCGCGAAAAGGATTGAACCGGACCACGGGTTTAGCCTGGCCAAACAACCCGGCTGAAGTAGAAAACAGGGCGCACATGAACAAGGTCTGCACCAACGCCGACGCCGCCGTTGCCGACATCCAGGACGGCGCCACCATCATGGTGGGCGGCTTCGGGCTCTGCGGAATTCCTGAAAATCTCATTGACGCTCTGCAGCGCAGGGGCGTCAGGGACCTGACCGTGATCAGCAACAACGCCGGTACCAGCGAATTCGGCCTGGGCCCGCTTCTGCAGACACGCCAGATCCGGAAACTCATTGGAACTTACGTGGGCGAAAACAAGGTGCTTGAAGACCAGGTGTTGAACAACGAAATCGACATGGAACTCAACCCGCAGGGAACGCTGGCTGAACGCATTCGTGCCGGGGGCGCGGGTATTCCGGCCTTTTACACCCCCACCGGGGTCGGAACCGTTGTCGCCGACGGGAAAGAAATCAGGGAATTCGACGGCCGCCAATACGTTCTGGAGAACGCCTTGACGGCGGACTTCGCCCTGGTCAAAGCCTGGAAAGGCGACCGCTGGGGCAACCTGGTTTATCGCAAGACGGCGCGAAATTTTAATCCCATGATGGCCACGGCAGCCCGCATCACCATTGCAGAGGTTGAGGAACTGGTCGAACTCGGAGACCTGGATTCCGACGGCATCGTCACCCCGGGGATCTATGTCAGCCGCATTCTGCAAGGCGCTCATTATGCGAAGCGGATTGAACGCCGGACGGTGAGGGAAAAAGCCTGATGGATAAGCGGGAATTGATTGCGCGGCGGGTGGCGCAGGAACTCCAGGACGGCTTCTACGTCAATCTTGGAATCGGCATCCCCACTCTGGTCTCCAATTACATTCCGGCCGGCATCGAAGTGATTCTGCAGTCGGAAAACGGCATGCTGGGCGTCGGCCCCTTTCCGCTGGAGGACGAAGTGGACCCTGACCTGATCAACGCCGGCAAAGAAACCGTATCCGAACTTGACGGCACCGCTTATATGTCCAGCGCCGAGTCCTTCGCCATGATTCGCGGCGGCCACATTGACCTGACAGTGCTGGGGGCCATGGAGGTCGACCAGCAGGGTGACCTGGCCAGCTGGATGATTCCCGGTAAGATGGTGAAAGGCATGGGCGGCAGCATGGACCTGGTTTCAGGCGCCAGACGCGTCATCGTTGCCATGGAACATACAACGCGGGACGGGCGGCCGAAAATTCTGAGGAAGTGCACCCTGCCTCTGACGGGAACGCGCGTCGTCCAATCCATCGTGACGGAACTGGCCATGATGGAAATAACGCCGGAAGGACTTCTGGTTCAGGAACTGGCGCCGGGAGTTACCTTTGAAGAGGTCCAGAAGCGCAGCGAGCCGGAATTGAAATTAGTGTCAAACCCCGGAACCTATCGCGTTTGACCGCCCCGCTGAGGTTTCAGTGCGCGTCTGAAGGCGAACCAGGAACCTGCCGGAACAGACAGCCTTTGTTTCATCCAGCAGGCAGAGGGATGTTTTCGATTCCACCCTTGTGGAAGCGACTCCCGGCCTTCGGCGTATAGGATTTGGAAGAGACAACTTTTCAGGTGTAACCATCCATGGCCTCACGCGTACTCACAACGGCCAACCAGATTACGATTCTGCGCCTGGCCTTTGTCCCCGTATTCGCCATTCTGGTGGTGGGGCGGCACGATGTCGGGGCGCTGGCGGTGATGGCCGCGGCCGCGTTCTCCGACATTCTTGACGGCACGGTTGCCAGGGTCTTCCGGCAAGTCTCGCCGCTCGGGGTGGCGCTCGACCCTATCGCCGACAAGATCCTGCTGAGCACCGCGTTCGTGACGCTCGCATACCGGGGCGGCCTTCCCTGGTGGCTCACCATCATGGTGTTGAGCCGTGATGCCGGCATGCTCATCACCGCCCTGCTCATCATCCTGGTGGCGGGCTATCGTCCTTTTTACCCCACATCGCTGGGTAAAGCCTCAACGGTAGTCCAGTCCATCACCATCTTTGCCGCGCTTTGCCACCTGGCGCGAGTGCCATGGGTCACATGGCCAGTAGTTCAAACATTCATTTTTCTTGCCGCCGCCATCACCGTGGCCTCAGGCTTTCACTACCTGCTCGTCGTCCAGAAACGTTACTCGCGCCACGATGAAGAGTCAGATTAGCCAGACGCCCGATCCTCCGGGATACGAATTTGCTTGACTATTGTGGCCTAGCATGGTAGTCTTTATTCAGCCTGTGGGAGCAAGTTCAGGGGTGAAAAACAAAAAAAGAATACCTTTTTTGAAAAACGAAGCTGAGATGTTGTTGAAAACAAAGGATCGGCCATCAAAAACGAACCTAAACGAACCTAAAAACGAAGCTGAGAAGTTGTTGAAAACACATAGTTGTGGAAAAAACGAACCTAAAACGAACCTAAAACGAAGCTACCGATGTTGTTGAAAATAATAGGTGGCCAAAAAACGAACCCAAAACGAACCGGAGAATCCACCCGCCATCGCCTAGCCTGTAGCCCGCCTGCCGGCTTTGTTTTTTCGCTCCCTTTTCAGCGCTATACGATGGAACCGCTCAGAAACCAGCGGTGATTTCATCTCATGGCACAGGAAGCGTAGTGGCGAGTTTACCTCGCCACGCAGCACAGGGTATGGGGCCTCGGCCACGTGGCGGCGTGAAGCCGCCGCTACGATGCGCAAGGCTGGCCGGCGAACAGCCAAATTGACGCCCCCCATGGCAAAGAGTAGACTGGACAATTCATCGCCAGACGGCTGGAAGCTCATCACTTTTGGCCATATCTGTCCCCCCAAGGAGCGAACCGTGGCAACCTCTTCCATTGATTACTTGCAAGCAAACAGGGACCAGTTCCTCGATGGTTTGAAAAACCTGCTCAGAATTCCCAGCATCAGCACCCTCGCCGAGCACAAGCCCGACATTCGCCGCACGGCAGAATCCATAGCCGATGAACTCCGCCAGATGGGCATGCGCGGCGTCGAAATCATTGAGGGGAAACCCGGCCAGAATCCACTGATCTACGCGGAGTGGCTGGAAGCGACGGGCAAGCCGACGCTCCTGCTCTACGGGCACTACGACGTCCAGCCTCCCGACCCGCTGGACGAATGGACCACGCCGCCGTTCGAGCCCACCATCCGCGGGAAGGACATCTTTGCGCGAGGGTCTTCTGACGATAAAGGCCAGACCTACATTCTGCTGAAGGCGGTGGAATGCTTCCTGCGAAGCGAAGGCAGGCTGCCCGTCAACGTCAAGTTTCTGATTGAGGGCGAGGAAGAAGTTGGCGGAGAACACATCGAGGAGTACGTTCCACTGAACAGCGCACGCCTGAAAGCCGACGCCGCCATCGTCTGTGACACCGAGATGTTTGCGCCCGGCCTGCCAACCCTCACCACGGGGCTTCGCGGCCTGATCTACACGGAAGTGGAAGCGCGCGGGGCCAGCCATGATCTGCATTCCGGAATGTACGGCGGAGCGGCTCCCAATCCCATGCAGGCGCTGGCTGAAATCATCGCCCGCCTTAAGGGGCCCGACGGCAAGATCCGCATTCCGGGTTTTTATCAAAAGGTCCGCCGGCCCAGCAGGAAAGAACTGGAAGCCTGGAAGGGGCTGCCCTTCAAAGAAAGCGCATTCCTCAAAAAGGAAGTCGGCTCTTCGGCGCTGACGGGAGAGAAGAACTATTCCGTGCTCGAGCGCCTGTGGGCGCGGCCCACTCTTGAAGTGCACGGCATTCGCGGCGGCTTCGTCGGAGAAGGAGCAAAGACGGTCATCCCCGCCGTGGCGACGGCCAAAATCAGCATGCGGCTTGTTCCGGATATGAATCCGAAGGAAGTCCTCCGCCAGTTCACCGCCGCGGTGAAAAAACACACACCCAGGGGAATCAAGACTACGGTGCGAAACTTCGGCGTAGCGCCTGCTTCAGTGGTTTCAACCGACAGCCCCTACATTGCCGCAGCCGCGGAAGCCATGCAGAAAGTCTTCAAAAAGAAGACGGTTTACATGCGCTCCGGTGGCTCCATTCCCATCGTCGGCATTTTCCTCCAGCATTTGAAAATTCCAAGCATCATGATGGGATTCGGCCTGCCGGATGACAATCTCCATGCGCCCAATGAGAAATTCCATCTGCCCAATTTCTACGGCGGCATTGAAGCAGTCATCCGCTATTTTGAACTTCTGGGAGAATAGCTTCGCCTGCCGCCAGCAGGTTTCCGGCGGAACCGCCTGGTTCCCGGTTGCGCAGGGTCCTGAAGAGGCGGTTCCGACCCGCGCAAGTTCCAGCAGGCGCGCAATCAGCCCTGCCGGCCTCGGTTGCAGCAGACATCCTCTGGAAAGGACGAGAGAAATGATGCGTCAATTCAAACGCCACGGATGGCAGATTGCGATTTCAGTTCTGTTGTTCACCGCCGCGCTTGTTGCTTTGGGGGCGACCACTTTTGCCGACGAAGGCATGTGGACGTTTGACAATCCTCCGCTGAAACAGTTGAAGGCGCGCTACGGGTTTACACCCACCAGTGCCTGGCTCGATCATGTTCGGCTCTCGAGCGTGCGATTCAATGACGGCGGCTCCGGATCATTCGTCAACCCGCACGGCCTGGTGCTGACCAACCACCACGTGGCGCTGTTCCAGCTGCAGAAGCTGTCGACGGCCGGGCATGACTACGCCAGCGGAGTTTTCTATGCCCACACCGAAGCACAGGAACTGAAGTGTCCTGACCTGGAACTGAACGTTTTGATGTCGATGGAAAACGTGACGGCCCGGGTGATGGCGGCCCAGAAACCCGCCATGAGCGCCGCCGATGCGCTGAAGGCCCGCCGGGCGGTAATCGCCAAAATCCAGAAGGAGAGTCTCGATTCCACCGGGCTGCGCTCTGACGTGGTTCAACTCTACCAGGGAAGCGAATACTGGCTCTATCGATATAAGAAGTATACCGACGTGCGGCTGGTCTTTGCCCCTTCACAGCAGATCGCCTTTTTCGGCGGCGATCCGGACAACTTTACCTACCCGCGCTACGACCTCGACTTCGCGCTTTTCCGGGTCTACGAAAACGGCAAGCCCGTCGAAAGCAGGAACTACCTGAGGTGGGACCCCCAGGGCCCGGCGGACGATGCGCTGGTCTTTGTCTCCGGCAATCCCGGCTCGACCGGCCGGCAGGATACGCTGTCGCAACTTGAACTGTTGCGCGACCACATGTTCCCGCTCTCCCTCCAGATCCTCAACCGGAGGCTTGCAACGCTCGAACGGTATTCCGCCCAGGGCAAGGAGCAGGCCCGCCAGGCTTCCAGCCGCATCTTCTTCCTCCAGAATTCCCTGAAGGCCTATACCGGAATGGAAGACGGCCTGCGCAATCCGGAACTGATGGCGAAAAAGGAAAAGGAGGAAAACGACCTCCGCGCACGGATTGCTGCAAATTCCGGGTGGCAAAAAGAATACGGCGGCGCCTGGAAGGAAATCGCCTCGGCGGAAAAGAAGCTGGCGGCGAACCTGAAGCCCTACCGCTTCCGCTCGATTGGCGGAGCGCCGCTGGCCGCAGAGGCGCTGACCATCGTTCAATACGTCCAGGAGGTCCGGAAGCCCGATGGTGAACGCCTTCCGGGTTTCCACGACTCGCAACTCACTTCCCTGCGGTTTCAGCTCTTTTCATCTGCCCCATTCTACCTTCCCATGGAGCAGGCGATGCTGGCCAGCACCCTGGCGCAATCGAGTGAAGAACTCGGCCCGAATGACCCGTTTGTGCAAGCAGCCCTGCAGGGGAAATCCTCGCAGGAAGCGGCGCGTGAGGCTTTTGCGGGAACAGAAATGGGCGACGCGGCATTCCGCAAATCGCTGGTTGAGGGCGGCGAGGCGGCTGTCGAATCCTCCAAAGACCCCCTGGTTGCCCTCGCCCGGAGAATCAATCCCGAGATTGTTGCGATGATCAGGTGGCACGAAGACAATATTGAAAGCATTGTAACGCGGGCGGGAGAAAAGATCGGCAAAGCGCGCTTTGCGGTGTACGGCAAGAGCCTTTACCCGGACGCAACCTTCACTCCGCGGCTGGCCTACGGCACGGTGAAGGGCTACCCGATGAACGGAACCGAGGCGCCCCCGCACACGACGTTCTACGGCCTCTACGACCGGGCCTATAGTTTTGGCCTCAAGCCACCTTTCAACCTGCCCGGCCTCTGGCTGAACTCAGAACAGAAACTTGACCTGAAAACGCCGCTGGATTTTGTGACCACCTGCGACGTGGTGGGCGGCAACTCCGGGTCGCCCGTTATCAACCGCAACGGCAATGTGGTGGGACTGATCTTCGACGGCAACATCGAAAGCCTGGCCGGCTACTTCGTCTATAACGAGAAAGACAACCGCTCTGTGGCCGTGGCCACCACAGCCATTATCGAGGCGCTGCGCAAGGTCTATGACGCCGGCCCCCTGGCCAATGAATTGGAAGGGAAATCTCCGTAACAAGAGGACACCAGCGCCGGCATCATGCCCAGGCAAGCACTCCAGGACGCCGGCGCTACGATGGCGATCCAGCCGCGGGCCCTTGCGCTGGCTACCGGAAAACCACGTGCCGGGGTCTGGGCATGGGAACGTTGCCCTTCCGGTCACGCCACAGGATACGGTTGAGTTCCGCGGCGTTGTCCTGGTCAGCATGGACAAAGTCCATCCGCGCAGACGCACGCGCGCCGGGTGCTCGGGGGGAATTCATTTCATAGATCAACCCGTTCTTCTGGTTCCGAAAATCGGCGGTAAAGGCGGGCTGGTTTCCGGGCCCCGAAAATTCAGGAGCCATCACCGGCGCCTGGGCATCGTTGTTGTTCATGGGCGGCAGGCCCAGCAGGGATTCCATGGTACGGACCGTGCTGACCGTGGTGTAGAAATCGTGATCAACAAAAGGATGGCTGGAGGAACCCTGGGAATATTTGCTGATCACCAGCATGGTGCTGCGATGAGCGTCAACGTGGTCGGGGCCATCCTGGGCGTCGTCTTCCAGAACGAAGATCGCCGTGTCATCCCAGTACGGGCTGTGCGAGACTGCGTCAACCACGCGGCCAACCGCCAGGTCATTGTCGGCAATGGAAGCGGAAGGGGTCGGCATGCCGGGGGATGTGCCGGCCGTGTGGTCATTCGGCAGCCGGAGAATCACAAACTGCGGCAGGGTCTCGCCGTGCCCAGCCTGGCGCGCTTTGACAAATCCATTGAGCTCGTCCAGGAATTCGTCGGCGCGCAACTGGTCCGGATAATCAAGCCGGAAGTCCGCAAACTTGGGATCAAAGTGCCCCTGCAATTCGGGCTTGGTGGCCTCATCATACGCAATCATCGGAACAGGCCAGGGCCAGGGACTGGCCGACCCGTGCGGACTTCCCACGCCGGAAGGCAGAGGCTGGCCCGGCAGGACCGCCTTCTGGCGGCAGGCGCCGCGCGAAGCGAGCGGAGTTCCGGCCTTGGGGGAAGCGCCTGTTTCGCCTTTGTCGCACCAGTGTGTGGCGACAAATTCCCCATAGTTTCGATGGCTCAGCCCGTTGCGCGCAACGTCTGCCCAGATGTATCCTGTGCCCGGATCGTCAACGTCCGGAATGTTTTCAGCAAGCGGATTGTGCCCCAGCACTTCGCCCTCAAAGTCGTATGTCCGTTCACCGCCCCGGTAGCCAATCTGCCAGGTCCGCTCGTTATAATCGCTGGTGATCGCGGCCATGGACCAGACGTGCCCGTCGCCCGAGACCTCGCCGCTGCAATAGAAATTGTCAATCACGCCAAACTGCCTGGCCAACGCGTGCTGGTTTGGAGTAACGTTTTCACCGTACATGCACAGGGAAGGATCGCCGTTGCCGGGCTTCAGATCTCCGAATATCTGATCATACGTGCGGTTTTCCTTGATGATGTAAATCACGTGGTGAATGGGGCCTTTGCCGCCATTGAAGAGAATCTTCTCCCTGGACTTTGCCTGCATCAGGTTGCTGAGCTCAACCTCATGGGTAAATTCGGCAAGGCGGTTTTGAACATCGCCCATTCCCACCACCGCAACCGAGCCGTGCAGCAATGTCGCGATGTAGGGATAGTCTCTCTTCCCTCTCGGCCGTGCCTTAACCAGCGGCCCTGCGTTCGGCCCCGATCCTTCTCCTTTTCCAGTGACGATCATCAGATCGTCTTCATGCGCCGCAAGCGCGGTTGGATACCACTCGGTGGGAATAAATCCCATCGCCTTTTGCGGAGTAGATGCACTGAGCGATTGAGGGCCCAGGTTCCTCATGTCAAAAACCGCCACAGCATCCGTGGAAGCGTCCGCCACAAACAACCGTTTACCGTCGGCGCTCTGGGCAAGCGCGTCGGGGTAAGTGCCGCCATATTGCTGCTCGGGCAGTTCCGTGGAGAGCAAGCCTGCCACCTCGCCCTTCTCAACGTCAACCACCGCCACGCGGTCGCTGTTGGTGAGCGTGACGTAGAGGTATTTCTGGTCCGGGCTCAGCAACATCGCCGTGGGATGCGAGCCGGGCGCCACCGGAGACTTCGGCTCCAACAGCGGAATGCGGCGAACCACCTGGCCGGTTTCCAGGTTCAGTTCGGCAATCGCCGAGGCATTCCAGAGCGAGCAGAATCCAATTTTCCCATCGCGCGTTGCAGCCGCGCCCACCGGGAAAGCAGCGGGCACAACGGCTGCGGTGCTCAGAGGAAACCGTTCGAGAACCTTGCCGCTTTCCGTGTCCAGCACGATGGCGTCGTCAGCCAGATTTTCCGCCACCAGCAGCTTTTCGCTGCCCGTGCCAGGAAGCACCGCAAGCCCCGCCGGATAAGAAATCGCCATGCCTTTGGGCAGTTCCTTCGAATCCACCACTGTTTTCTTACCGCGGGCAAGAGGAGCGAGGGGAATCTTGATGAAGCTATCCGGCGTGAGCCTTCCCGCCTTGAATGAGTAGACCGCAATGCCGTTGCCGGTGTCGTTGGGTTTCCTGCCGAGAGGGTCCGTGAGCGACGACATTGATGCATAGAGCCTGCTTCCGTCGTGGCTGAAGGCAAGACCCATGTAGTAGGTCTGCCCGGCGCGTTGGCCGAGGCGTGCGTCAGGAAAGTCGGTAACCGTGTGCGTTGAAAGGTCGAGTATCGCAATCGATTGCTGAAAACCGGATTGCTCTGTTCCATAGCCGTTGTTCAGGATCGCCAGATACCGGCCGTCGGGACTTAACGCATCAGCCGTGGGGAAGCTGTTGGTTGGCTGAGGATGGCCCGGAACCGGAACATAAAGCGCCTTGCTGGAAGGGAGATTAATGGAGCGCAGTGGCCCCTCCCCAGGCCTACTAGACAACTTCAAAACAACGATGACAACAGCTAAGATTGCCGCCACAGCCAGAGCCCTAGTCCTCGGGCGAATTCGCAGTTTCATTAGGCCACACTCCTCTGGGTTTTATGAAATGTGCGCATTATCTCACAATTCGGGCCCAATGAAACAGATTGTAACGCAGATCTTAGCAGAGTACGGGAAGGGACAATCATCCGACAGGAAACTCGAAGAGCAAGCTGTTTGCGGAAAAGCAAAGGAAGAACAATGCTGTGAATCTGCTGAGGGCAACAACGCGCCGTTGGGGCATCTTTCAGCCCGTACGGCGCGTTCGACACAATCAGTTTGAAGGACTCCCGGTTGCGGCTATTCTTCAGGCTCCGGCGGCAGTCCCGGCTGCTGCGTGGCAGCTTCCTCGGCCGCTTTCTTACGGCGTTCGGCGCGCCTGGCCCGCAATTCGGCCCGCTGCTCCAACACCTTGGTCCCCACCAGTTCCAGAACGGCCGTGTCGGCTCCGTCGCCGCTTCGCCACCCGGTCCGTACAATGCGGGTATACCCACCGTTGCGCGACTCGTAGCGCTTTGCGATGTCGCCGAACAGCTTCTTCACCGCCGCAGCGCTCAGGGCGTAACTAGCCGCAAGCCGCCGGGCGTGAAGGTCGCCCCGCTTGCCGAGGGTAATCATATGCTCGGCAGCAACTCTCGCCTCTTTGGCTTTAGGAAGCGTGGTTTCAATTCGCTCTTCCAGAATCAGCGAAGTCACCAGGTTCCTCAAAAGCGCCCGCCGATGCTCTGTATTTCTGCCAAGTTTTCTTCCGTAATTACGGTGCCGCATCTTTAGCTTTCCTGTCCCCAGGCTGGCTGGTCTGACGCCGGCTGACTGGCGGCCACAGGCAGGGGATTGCCCCTTTCGTCAAATTTCATGCCCAGGCCCAGCCCCATTGCCGTGAGAATTTCTTTGATCTCGTTCAGAGATTTCCTGCCGAAGTTCTTGGTCTTCAGCATCTCCTGCTCAGACTTTTGCACCAGCTCTCGAATGGTTGAAATGTTGGCATTCTTGAGACAGTTGTAAGAGCGGACAGAGAGTTCCAGCTCTTCAACTGAACGGTCAAGATTTTCATTATAAACCGTGGCCGGCTTCTCCTCGGCAATCTCCTCGGAGAGCGTCCCCTCTTCAAAGTTGATGAAGATACTCATATGGTCCTTCAGGAGCTTGGCCGCCAGGCCAATCGCATCCTGGGGAGTCACAGCGCCGTTGGTCCAGACATCAAGAGTGAGCTTGTCATAATCTGTCATCTGCCCCAGGCGAGCGGCTTCCACCGCATAGTTAACCTTGCGGATCGGGGAGTGTACAGAGTCAACCGGGATATAGCCGATCGGAAGATCTTCATCAAAATTCTTTTCGGCCGAAACATATCCTCTTCCATTTTTCACGCGCATCTCGATCCGCAGGCTGCCACCTTCGCTGACCGTCGCGATGTAGGCGTCCTTGTCCAGGATTTCGATGTCGGCATCCTCCTGGATCATCCGTGAAGTCACCTCGCCCGGCTTGCTGACATCCAGCGTGAGTGTTTTCGGCCCCTCGACATTCATCTTCAAGGGAATCTGTTTCAGGCTGAGGATGATGTCTGTTGCATCTTCCACCACGCCAGGAATCGAAGAGAACTCGTGCATGACTCCTTCGATCTTGACCGCGGTAATGGCTGAACCCTCTATCGAAGAGAGGAGTACACGGCGCAACGCGTTGCCGATCGTTGTGCCAAAACCACGCTCGAAGGGCTGTGCGGTGAACTGGCCGTACTTATCCGTCAGGGTATTGGTGTTGCACACAAGCCGCTTGGGCTTTTGAAAACCTTTCCAAAGCATATTGCCTCATCTCCCTGGAGGCGCTATCGCTGCCTCCAGCGCTATCATCTTGGGGAACAAAACTATTTCGAATAAAGTTCGACGATCATCTGCTCCTGAATCGGGAAATTGACGTCTTCCCGCTTCGGCGCTGAAACCACCTGGGCTTTCAGGGCCTCCCGATCAAGGGCCAGCCACGGCGGAACGCCACGGTTCCCCGAAAGGTCAAGAGACCGTTGAATCGATTCCAGCTTGCGGCTCTTTTCACGAACTGAAATCTCCTGTCCCGGGACCACGTGAAACGAAGGGATATTGACCTTCTTCCCGGAAACTTCGATGTGGCCGTGGCGGACCAGTTGCCGCGCTTCGGCCCGCGACGTGGCCAGACCCAGGCGGTAAACCACATTGTCCAGCCGCTGCTCGAGCATCAGGAGCAGCGTCTCACCGGTAATGCCCTTTCGGCTGGCGGCCTTCTCAAAATAGTTGCGGAACTGGTTTTCGAGAATCTGATAGAGCCGCCGAACCTTCTGTTTCTCCCGGAGCTGAATACCATAGCCCTGGGGCTTCGGACGCCGCGCTTTTCCGTGCTGGCCCGGAGGAAAGTTCCTGTTCTCAATGGCACACTTGTCGGTCAGACAACGCTGGCCCTTCAAAAAGAGCTTCTGCCCTTCCCTGCGGCAGAGCCGACATACTGCTTCACGATATCTTGCCAAGCAAACCTCCTGTCACGTCCCTTCCCGGACTGGGGCGGCTATCCGGTTTTTCTCGCGAAATCAACATGGCGCCGTCTCCTCAGTCCTACTACGCTTGCTAAGATTCAAACTCGACGCCTCTTGGGCGGGCGACAGCCGTTGTGTGGAATCGGCGTGACATCCTTGAGATCACGGACTTCCAGCCCCGCTGCCGCAAGTGCGCGGATGGCTGACTCGCGACCCGCTCCCGGCCCCTTCACACGAACCTGTACGCTCCGCATCCCGTAATCCCGCGCCGCACCTGCCGCCCGAGCGGCCGCCTGCTGCGCGGCAAAGGGCGTGCCCTTGCGTGATCCACGAAAGCCCAGCGAACCGGCACTGGACCAGCAGAGGGTCTTGCCGTCGGGGTCGGTAATGCACACCATCGTGTTGTTGAAGGTCGCGCGGATATGAACCACGCCATGCGTGACAACGCGTTTGTCACGCTTCTTGAAACTTTTCTTCTTGCCTGTTTTAGCCGCCTTCGCCATAATCCTCCGTCGAAAATCCTCTTACGATCACCGGAGCCTGCCGGCGCCGGTTTGCAGGTCAAATTCTAGGTCTTTGCAGCTGCCTTCTTCTTGTTCGCAACCGTACCCCGGCGCGGACCTTTGCGCGTCCGCGCATTGGTATGTGTCCGCTGTCCCCGCACAGGAAGGTTGCGACGGTGGCGCATACCGCGATAAGAACCGATCTCAATCAACCGCCGGACATTCAGCGCGACCTCTTTTCGAAGGTCACCTTCAACGCCGCCCTGGTCCTCGATGATTTTCCGAATGTTCGTCACTTCCTCTTCGGTCAAGTCCTTGACCTGCTTGGCGGGGTCAACGCCCGCCTGGCCGAGGATGGAAAGCGCCCTTGGGCGTCCAATTCCATAAATGTAAGTGAGGCCAATTTCAACCCGTTTTCGGATCGGCAAATCGACCCCTGCAATCCGTGCCATAAAAAACCTCCAAGACGCTCAAACCCGCCAGCCGCGTTCCCGAATCATTAGCTGCAACGACCGGCAACAACCGTTGGCAGTTTCCTACCCTTGCCGCTGCTTGTGCTTGGGATTCACGCAAATCACGCGCAAAACCCCGCCGCGCCTCACCAACTTGCACTTGGCGCAAATCTTTCTTACAGAAGAACGTACTTTCATCTCTACCCTCTTTTTTCCCCTGCACTGACCGCCCAATTTACCGTCTGGCCCCAGCAGACGCGGCCGTTGCGCTCCGGACCTTCCGGAACACGAACCTCACGCCGTCACTTGTAACGGTAGACAATGCGGCCTCGCGTCAAGTCGTAGGGTGAAAGCTCCACAGCAACCCTGTCACCCGGGAGGATCCGGATAAAATTCTTCCGCATCTTCCCTGAAATATGCGCCAGAACCCTGTGCTTATTCTCCAACTCCACCCGGAACATGGCGTTCGGGAGCGATTCAACCACCGTCGCCATCACTTCAATCGCTTCTTCTTTGGCCATAAAACTATTTTTCACGTCAACTGCGAGTCAAAATCTCCCGCTTTCCTGCTACAACCTCGTTAAAACATCAGGTCCATCGGGCGTTACGGCGATCATATGCTCAAAATGCGCGGAGTGAGCGCCGTCGGACGTGACAGCCGTCCACTGGTCATCCAGAATCTTCAATCCGGGACTCCCTGCATTGACCATGGGCTCGATCGCCAAAACCATCCCTTCCTTCAACGAAGGGCCGTAACCCGGCTGGCCATAATTGGGAATCTGGGGTTCTTCGTGGAGCTGACGCCCGATTCCGTGGCCGACAAACTCCCGCACAACTGAAAAACCGTTGCTCACGACGTGCCGTTCCACAGCGGACGAAATGTCCCCCAGCCGGTTTCCCACGCGCGCCTTGTCAATCGCCAGTTGCAGCGACTCTTCCGTCACACGGAGAAGCCTTTGGAGCGATTCCGATATCACCCCCACAGGGACCGTCATTGCGGAATCACCATAATATCCATCAATAATTACACCCAGATCGAGACTGATAATGTCGCCTTCGTTCAAACGGCGGTTTGATGGAATGCCGTGAACAATCTGTTCATTCACAGATGCGCACAAACAACAAGGATACCCCCTGTACCCCTTGAAAGCCGGTTTTGCATCCACCTTCGTCAGGCGACGTTCAACAAACTTCTCCAGGTCCATTGTCGTAACACCGGGTTTCACCTGCTCGCGCATTTCTTCCAATATCTCTCTGACTAGGTGCCCACTCCGGCGCAACTTCTCAATTTCCGCCGCCGACTTACAAATAATCATGAGTTTTCACAAGGCTTAGTAGCCTCTCGGTAATATCCTCGGGATCCCCGTTTCCATCAACCTGCCTCAACGCATTCTTCCGTCGATAATAATCGGTCAGCGGCAGAGTATCCTGTTCGTACGCCATCAAGCGTATTCTAATCGCACTCTCGTTGTCGTCGGCTCGCTGAATCAGTCTGCCTCCGTCCTTGTCGCAGATGCCGTCCTGGCGTGGAGGGTTCATGGAAATGTTGTAAATCTCCCCACAGGACTGGCAAGTCCTCCTGCCCGTCAGCCTCTTGATCACGGAATCGGTCGCCACCTGGATTTCAATAACCAGCGGCTCACCCAAGCCGGCCCTTTCAAGCATGCCGTCAAGGAATTGGGCCTGGGCAATGGTTCTGGGAAAACCATCCAAGATGGCGCCTTCCCTGCAATCAGGCCGGCTCAGCCGTTCTTCCACAATGGGAGAGATGACGTTGTCGGGAACCAGTTCTCCTTTATCCATCTTAGCCTTAGCCGCCAAGCCAAGACCAGTCTTTTTCCGCGCGGCCTCCCGAAGGATATCGCCGGTTGAGATGTGCGGAATTCCAAGCTCCCGGGCAGCCACCCGCGCCTGGGTTCCTTTCCCGGCACCTGGGGGGCCCAGAAAAATAAAGATCTGCGCCATCGGTTCGCCTTCTTGACGTCCAGCGCACTCACGAGGCGGCGCGACGCCCCCGGACTCGGCCCTTCTTCAGGAATCCTTCGTAGTGCCGCATGATCAATTGAGCTTCAACCTGCTGGATCGTATCCATGGCAACGCCTACCACAATCAGCAGAGAGGTGCCGCCAAAATAAAAATTAATATTCAGGCCATGGAGTAGCCAGCCGGGAAGATTTGAGTCGAACCAGGCGCCCCCCATCCAGACCGGCAGGTGATTCACCCGCAAACCCGCGAGCATCACTTCCGGAATCAAAGCAATCAGGGCCAGATAAAGACCACCCACCCAGGTGATTTTTGTCAAAACATCATCCAGATGATCAGCCGTCCGCTTGCCGGGACGAATGCCCGGAATAAATCCGCCCTGCTTCCGAACGTTGTCGGCAACTTCGTCCGGGTTGTAAATAATCGACAGATAAAAATGCGAAAAGAAGATGATCATGATGACGTAAGTCAAAGTATAGAGCGGCTCACCCCAGCCAAACGCCTGCTGAAACCAAGTCAGCACCGCGCCCAAAGTTCCCTGCTTCCCCGCAAATAACGCGATGGTTTGCGGGAAGGTCAGAATCGACACCGCGAAGATGATCGGCATCACGCCGCCGCTGTTGACCTTCAGCGGGAGGTGAGTGGAAACGCCACCAAGAACTTTCCGTCCCACAATACGCTTTGCGTACTGGATCGGAATACGCCGCTCACCACGCTCAACAAACACAATAAACGCCACAACCACGAGCATAAAGGCCAGCAGCAGAAATACAATCGGGAAGCTCCACGTCCGCGTTACAAAGACTTTCTGATAAAGATTCGCGATCGCGTGCGGCAGCCCTACCACGATACCGGCAAAGATCAGGAGTGACATGCCGTTGCCGATGCCCCGAGCGGTGATCTGCTCGCCCAGCCACATGACAAAAACCGCGCCGGTCGTCAGCGTCAGGACCGTGCTCAAGGTAAACCCTAAACCAGGATGAGTCACCAGCGGCACGTTCGCGCTGGTTTCTTTCTGCAGGGCAATCGCAATACCGAATGCCTGAAACAGACTGAGGCCAACCGTCATCCAGCGTGTATATTCGGTGATCTTCTTACGGCCGAGTTCGCCCTCTTTCTGAAGTTTTTCAAGCGTGGGAGAAACCACGCCCAGAAGCTGCAGAATGATGGATGCCGTGATGTACGGCATGATTCCCAGGGCAAAAACCGTCAGGCGATTCAGACTGCCTCCTGAAAACATGGAAAGCAATCCAAACAGGGTATTGCCCAAACTGCTCAAAGCCTGCGCCAAAACATCGGGATTGATCCCCGGGGTGGGGACGAACGACCCCAGGCGATACACGGCCAGCATCAGCAACGTGAACAGGATGCGTTTCCGCAGATCCGGAATCTCAGTCAGGCTTTTGAGATTCTCCATCATGCGGAGATCACCTCCGCTTTGCCGCCGGCCTTGGCAATTTTTTCCTCAGCCGACTTGGAAAAATGGTGTGCTGCAATTTGAAGGGGAGCGCTCAACTCGCCGCCTCCCAAAACCCTGAGCCCGTCGTGCAGACGTCCAACAATGCCCAGCTTCACCAGCAGGTCCGGCGTCACCTTTTCTTTGGGGTCAAGCTTTGCCAGGTCGCCGAGATTTACAATGGCGTATCGCTTCTTGAAAATGTTTGTGAAACCGCGCTTCGGCAGACGGCGGTGCAGCGGCATCTGGCCGCCTTCAAACCCGGGGCGCATCCGCATACCCGCGCGGGACCGCTGCCCCTTGCTTCCTCGAGTCGCCGTCTTTCCGTGTCCCGAGCCCATGCCCTGGCCAACCCTTTTGGGCCGCTTATGCGCGCCGGCTGGAGGCCGAAGAGTTCCAATATGTATGGCCATGACGGTTATTTGTTACCTTTCTTCGGCTTGGATTCCTTTTTGGCTGAGGCCGCAGGCTTTGCCGCAACAGGCTTCCGTTTTGCCTTCGGCTTTTCAGATCCCGCAGAGGCCTTCTTGTCCGAGGGCTTATCGTCGCGACTTTTTGCCGCGGCCGTCTTCTTCGCAGGGGCAACAGCCTTTTCTTTTTCCTTAGCAACCGCTTCCTTAGTTGCGGCGGGTACCTCGGCAGGCGCTTCCCTGGTGGCCTTCGTCCTCTTTGCGACAGGTGCCGCATTCCCAGGCGCAGCTTCCGCTGGAATAATCTTGTAATCCGGTACTCGCATCCAGGCCGGAGCCGCCGACGGACTCACCACTTCGACCAGGTGGCTCACTTTCGCGACCAAACCACGAAAATGCGCCGTGTCGGGCCGCTCAACCACATGGTTCAGCCGCCGCAGACCAATGCTTCTGACCACTTCCCTCTGTTTGCGGGAAAATCCGATACCACTCCGGACCCACTTGATGTGAATTGTCCCGGTCTTGTTTGGCACGATCCTGGAACCTCCCTAAATCTCTTCCACTGTTTTTCCACGCAACGCAGCAACATCCTCGATGCTCCGCAGGCTCAGGAGAGCCTCCATGGTGGCCTTCACGACGTTGTGCGGGTTGGTGGTGCCGAGTGATTTGGTCAGGACGTTCTGGATCCCGGCAGCCTGGACCACGGCCCGGACCGGCCCGCCGGCAATGACTCCCGTGCCCGCAGAGGCCGGCTTCAACAATACACGGCCCGCACCGTAATGGCCCACCACTGCATGCGGTATCGTCGTTTCGGTGATATTGATTTTGTGTAATGATTTCTTGGCAAGTTCGATTCCCTTGCGAATGGCCATGGGCACTTCCCGTGCCTTGCCGGTGCCAAAACCGACGTGGCCATTGCCGTCGCCCACCACCACCAAAGCCGAAAAGCTGAGGTTCTTTCCGCCTTTCACAACCTTGGTCACACGATTGATGGTTACGACCTGGTCCTTCAATGCTAACGTACTTGGGTCAATCCCAACAGCCAAATTGCGCTCTCCTTCGCGTTAAAACGTCAGGCCGTTCTGCCTGGCTTCATCGGCCAGCGCTTTGACGCGCCCGTGATAGGTATAACCCCCGCGGTCAAAAACGACCCGGGAAATTCCAGCATCCTTAGCTCGCTCCGCCAGCGCCTTTCCCACAACCTTTGCAGCCGCGATGTTGCCGCCAGCCTTCAAGGTTTTCCGGATCGCCGCGTCACACGACGATGCAGATACCAGAGTGGCGCCACGACCGTCATCGATGATCTGAGCATAGATGTGCTTGAGCGACCGAAACACGTTCAGTCTTGGGGCGGATACCGCTCCCCGTACCCGGCGGCGAATGCGCCGGTGAACCCTCTGGCGGCGAAAATTCTTCGAAACCTGCGTCAACATGCCTCTGCTATTCCTTCCTGAAGCCTACTTGGCAGCTCCCGCAGCCGCCTTTCCGACTTTCTTCTTCAACTTCTCCCCGGTGTAACGGACCCCTTTGTTCTTGTACGGGTCCGGGGGCCGCAGCCCGCGAATCTTGGCCGCTGTCTGACCCACCAGGCGGGCGTCAATTCCCTTGATGACCAGGTGCGTCTGCTTCTCAACGCTGACAGAAATGCCTTCCGGGATGGGGAAATCCACCGGATGCGAATAACCCAGCGCCAGCACAACCGATTTTCCGCTGACCTCCGCCCGGTAACCGATCCCAACAATATCCAGGTGCTTCTCGAAACCTTTTCTGACACCCTCAACGGCGTTCGCAACCTGGGCGCGAACCAATCCGCGCAGCGCGGTCTGCTCTTCATTCTCCATTTGCGCCAGATAGGTTCCGTCCTGCTTCTCAAGACGAATTCCGCGGGGAAGAGGAACCTTCAGAGTTCCTTTCGGCCCCTTCACCGTGACCGCAGACACCTCCACCTGGAAGGTAACGTCAGACGGAATTTCGATCGGCTTTCGACCAATTCTTGACATAAACCTCAGCCTTGCCCGAAGTTCGGGCCTACTCCACGTTACAGAGAATTTCACCGCCCACTTTTGTCCGGCGCGCCACTTTGCCGGTCATCACACCACGGGGCGTCGTCAGAATGTTGATGCCCAGCCCACCGAGGACCTTCGGCACCTCACCGGACCCAACGTAAACGCGCCGGCCAGGCTTGGAAACCCGCCCGATCTTCGAAATGACGCTGGAGCCGTTTGGCGCGTATCGAAGGAAAACCCGCAAGGTCTCCTTCTTCTTCTCCTCCGAGACCTTGTAGTTGCTGATGTAGCCCTCTTCCTTCAGTACCCGGGCAATCTCAACTTTCAATTTTGAGGACGGCATGTCCACACGTTGATGCCGCGCGCGAAGACCGTTACGAATTCGCGTCAGCATGTCAGCGACCGGATCAGAAACAGCAGACATATAGCTCCCAATTCAAAAGACTCGACGCAGCTTGGTTCCTTCCTGCTGCGATCGTTTTACCAACTACCAACTCGATTTCACTACGCCAGGGATATCACCCTGCAGCGCAAACTTACGGAAACAAAGGCGGCACATCTCAAATTTTCGAAGATAGCCTCGGGGCCGGCCGCAGATGCGGCACCGGTTCCTGTGGCGAATCTTGAACTTCGGTTTCCGGATTAATTTTGCCATCTGGCTGGTACGAGCCACGGTCTATCCTCCTGCCTGCTCTTTGGAATCTTCCGGCACAGGCTCAGCCTGGCGGCGCTGCGCTTCAGCTCGGAACGGGAGGCCCAGGTGCTTCAGCAGCGCCAACGCCTCCGCATCGCTTCGCGCGTCGGTCACGATGGAGATGTTCATTCCCTTGACCTTCTCGATCTTTCCATACTCCACTTCAGGAAAAACCAGCTGGTCGCGCAATCCCAGCGTGTAACTTCCCCGGCCATCAAACGATTTAGTAGAGAGGCCGCGAAAGTCACGCACACGCGGCAAGGCCACGTTGACCAGCCGGTCAAAAAACTCGTACATGCGGTCGCCGCGCAGGGTTACCATCACCCCAATCGGCATATTCTTGCGCAGTTTGAAATTCGCAATGGACTTTCTTGCCCGCGTCACCACCGGCTTCTGGCCGGTGACCTGGCCAAGCTCGCGGGTGGCAGCGTCCAGAATCTTGACGTTCTGGATAGCCTCACCCAGCCCCATATTCACCACAATCTTGCTCAGCCGGGGCACCGCCATGCGGTTGGGATACTTAAACTCTTCCATCAGAGCCGGAAGCACTTCCGACTGATACCGTTCTTTTAATCGCGCTGCCATAGTCGCCTGATCTTCCTCAGTCTTTAACTGTCAAGCACCTTTCCACACTTGGTGCACTGACGGACCTTTTTCCCCTTCTCGCCTCCCGCCATGCGCTGGTGTCGAACCCTGGTGGGGCCGCACTCGGTGCACAGAAGAGCGACGTTCGACACGTGAATGGGGCCTTCCTTTTCCAGGATGCCACCCCGAATCTGTTTGGCCGGGTTGGGCCGGGTATGGCGCTTGATCATGTTGGCGTGTTCCACAAAAACCTGCCCTTTGCCCGGCAGCACACTCAGCACGCGGCCCGTCTTGCCTTTATCGCGCCCGGCAATCACCTGGACCTGATCATTCTTCCGGATATCCAGCGCTACTCCCATTACAAAACCTCCGGAGCGAGGGAAACGATCTTCAGAAACTTTTTCTCGCGAAGCTCGCGGGCAACCGGCCCGAAAACGCGCGTTCCCACGGGCTCCCCCTGGTCATTGATCAGCACCGCGGCGTTTTCGTCAAAGCGAATATAGCTGCCGTCCCGCCGCCGCTGCTCCTTCCGCATTCGGACAATCACAGCTTTCACAACCTTGCCTTTCGGCACAGGACTTTCAGGAGCGGCTTCTTTCACGGACGCTGTAATCACATCGCCCAGCCCGGCCTGCAGCCCTACGCTTCCGCCCAGAGGCAGGATGCAGGAAATCTTCCGGGCGCCCGAATTGTCGGCCACCTGCAGAATCGTGCGCATCCCAATCATGCGTTCTCCTCCGCCACCTGGCCGACCTGAACGGCCTTGGAAATAACCTGCACGACCCGCCAGCGCTTGCTCCGGCTGAGCGGGCGAGTTTCCTCAATGCGCACCATATCGCCAGGCTGGCATTCGCCCCTCTCGTCGTGAACAAGAAATCGCTTCGATTTCCGGGTGACCTTTTTGTACAGAGGATGCATGATTCTTCGATCCACTGTTACCACGATGGTCTTCTGCATTTTATTGCTGCTGACCATCCCGATTTTTTGCTGCCGCGTCTTATTCAGCATTCCCCATCGTCCTTATCTCTTTGCCCTCGCCCTACGGCATCAGGATTTTTTCTGAGTGCTCAATTTCAGGTCCCGCTCCCGCTGCACCGTCTGGACCCGGGCAATTCCTTTCCGAAGCAGGCGCATCACCGGAAGAACATCCCCCTGGCCGCCCACCAACTGGAAGCGCAGCTTCAGAAGCTGCTGGCCGAACTGTACCCGATTCGTTTCAAGCTCCTCGTCCGTCCACTCCCGCATGTTTTCGGCGGGCCATTTCCACTTCTTATCCTTTTCGAGTTTCACGCCCTGCGCTCCTTCATCCGATCAATGTGTGGTTTCCAGCCGGGTGACAAACCGGGTCGGCAGGGGGAGCTTGTCACTCGCCAGCCGAAAAGCCCGCCGCGCCTCTGCTTCCGTCACCCCTTCCATCTCAAACAGAATTCGGCCCGGCTTCACAACGGCAACCCAGAATTCGGGCGCGCCCTTCCCTTTGCCCATACGGGTTTCAGCAGGCTTCTTGGTCACCGGCTTGTCCGGGAAGATACGAATCCACAATTTCCCGCCGCGCTTGACAAAGCGCATGATGGCCACGCGGCTGGCTTCAATCTGACGGTCGGTAATCCAGCCAGGTTCAAGCACTTTCAGCCCAAAATCCCCAAAGGAGATATTGGAACCCCGCCAGGCCTTTCCACACATCCGGCCCCGTTGCTGCTTCCGGAATTTCACCTTACTCGGCATCAACATAAGTTATCCACCTTCAATCCCGCATGTCCCGCCATCACCCGCCGGACTCACTCAGCCGGGGCCTCGACCACCTTGGCCCTTGCGGCTGGACGGCGCCGCTGCTCGAGAATTTCGCCATTGTAAATCCAGCACTTCACGCCAATCACACCATAGGTGGTCATGGCTTCCGCCAGTCCATAATCAATGTCTGCCCGCAGCGTATGCAGCGGAAGCCGCCCTTGCAGGTACCATTCGGTCCTGGCGATTTCCGCGCCATTCAACCGCCCGCCAACCCGGACCTTGATTCCCTTGCAGCCAAAACGCAGCGCCGAGTCCACGGCTTTCCGCATGGCACGGCGGAAGGCCACACGTTTTTCAAGCTGCAGCGCAATCGACTCCGCCACCAGCTGGGCGTTCAACTCAGGCCGGTGCACTTCCTGAATATTGATCGGCAGCACCTCACGGCCCGTGCGCTTTTGAATTTCCTGGCGGAGGCGGTCAATTTCAGACCCTTTCCGCCCAATAATGATGCCGGGGCGTGCCGTGTGAATCGTGATCTTCAGCTTGTTGCCCGGACGTTCCACTTCAATCGAAGACACACCCGCCGTCTTCAACTTGGCCTTGAGCTGGCGTTTCAGCTTCAGGTCTTCATGAAGCAGGTCAGCGTAACCCTTTTTCGCAAACCATCGCGATTTCCAGGTCTTGATGGTCCCAAGACGAAATCCGTAAGGATGAACTTTTTGACCCACCCACAACCTCCTCTGTCAATCCCTTGCCCGCTCCGGCCTCATGCCGGCAATTGCGGCGACGCGCTTCAGCGCGCTACTCCTGCGATTCCGGCGATTCGACCACCAGCGTAATATGGCTCATCCGCCGCTGGTAGCGATAAGCCCTGCCCATCGGGGCCGGCCGAATGCGCTTCATTCGCGGACCTTCATTCACATAGGCCTTCGAAACCACCAGTTCATCCACGTCAACCGAATCCGACTTCTGCTCGGCGTTGGCAATGGCAGACTGAAGGATCTTCAAGACTTCCTGCGCCACACGCTTCTTGGTAAATCGCAGAGTATCGAGCGCGATATTGACGTTCTGCCCGCGAACCAGGTCAACAACCAACCTGGCTTTCTGGGGTGAAACTCTCAGATATTTGCTTGTTGCTCTTGCTTCCATTGTAAGTTCCAGACCTTCAATTCTCGTTTCTCGCCGCTTACCTTGCGGTGGCAGTGCGTTCGCTCGCCGATTTCACGCTGTGTCCCTTAAAAGTCCGTGTCGGGGCAAATTCACCCAGCTTATGGCCCACCATATTTTCCGTGACGTAAACGGGAATAAACTTTCTGCCATTGTGCACCGCGATCGTATGCCCGACCATTTCAGGAACGATCGTCGAACGTCTCGACCAGGTTTTGACCACCTTCTTTTCAAACCGCCGATTAAGAAGTTCGATCTTCCTGATCAGGTGGTCATCAATAAAAGGTCCTTTTTTAAGCGATCTCGACAACCTGTCCTCCCTATTTCTTCTCGCGTCGCCTGACGATATAGCGATCGGTCCGCTTGTTCTGCCGCGTCTTATATCCCCGTGTGGGCTTGCCCCATGGAGTCACAGGATGACGGCCGCCGGAGGTCTTTCCTTCTCCTCCACCCAGCGGATGGTCGACCGGGTTCATCGCAACGCCACGAACCGTCGGTCGGATTCCCTTCCAGCGTTTCCGGCCCGCCTTGCCAATCTTGATGTTTTCGTGATCCAGATTTCCCACCTGGCCAATCGTGGCAACACAATCGATGTGCAGGCGCCGAACCTCACCCGAAGGGAGCCGCACCTGCGCGTAGTCACCTTCCTTGGCCACAACCTGCGCGCTGCCGCCGGCGCTGCGGACAAGTTGTCCGCCTTTGCCCGGCCGAAGTTCCAGGTTGTGAACCGTGGTTCCAAGAGGGATGTTTTTCAAGGGCAGCGAATTGCCCACCACAATGTCAGCCTCCGGCCCCGCGACAACCTGATCGCCGACCTTCAGCCCCTGGGGACAGAGGATGTAGCGCTTTTCCCCGTCCACGTAATGGAGCAGAGCAATAAACGCCGACCGGTTGGGATCGTACTCGATCGTCGCCACCTTCGCGGCGACCCCGACCTTTTCCCGCTTAAAGTCGATCACGCGATAGTGACGCTTGTGCCCGCCGCCCCGGCGCCAGATCGTAATCCTTCCACGGTTGTTACGCCCGGAGATACGGTCCTTCGGCTCCAGAAGCGGCTTATGTGGCTTCGAGGTCGTCAGTTCTTCAAACGTCGACCCGGTCTGGTACCTTCGCGTTTTTGTGTACGGCCTGTACGTTTTAATTCCCATAATCTTCCGCTCACTCTTCAAACAACTTTTTACACGGTCTCAGCGTACTCAGGAACCCGGGTCCCCTCTTTCAACTTGACGTAGGCCTTCTTCCAGTCCGGCCGCCGGCCGCTGGTCCATCCGCGCCGCCGCACTTTCCCTCGAAAGGAAGCCGTATGGACCGACTCGATCTTGTCGCGAAGCTCCACGAACATCTCTTCAACCGCTTCCCTGATTTCATTCTTGTTGGCGTCCCGGTCCACGTGGAAACACAGCGTCCGCGCCGCATCTTTCAAATCAACGCTCTTCTCGGTAATGATGGGTTTGCGAAGGATCTGGTGACCCGTCTTCTTCATCGCAAGGCCTCCTGCAAGCGTGTGAGTGCGACTTCGGAAATTAAAAGCCGGTCATGGCTCAGAATGTGATAAGCATGAACATCATGCTGAAGCACGAGATCACATCCCACCAGATTCCGGGAAGACAACTCCAGGTTCCGGTCACGCGCGTCGCTCACAACCAGTGTTCCAGTGCCCACCTCAAGCTTGCCGAGGATGGCGACAAACGTCTTGGTTTTGGCTTCTGCCAGTCCCAGGCGGTCCACCACGGTCATCTTGTTCTCCTGGAATTTTGCCGCCAGGGCGGAGCGAAGCGCACCCGCCAGCATCTTCTTCGGGAGCCTGATGGTGTAATCGCGCGGCTTGGGGCCATGCGCAATCGATCCATGCCGCCACAAGGAGCTTCGAGAGCTGCCCGCGCGGGCCCGCCCGGTTCCCTTCTGCCGCCAGGGCTTCTTGCCTCCGCCGGAAACTTCTCCCCGGCTCTTGGTTGAGTGCGTACCCCGGCGTTGAGTTGCCAGATATGCCCGGGTTGCCTCCCAAAGCAGGCTGCCGTTCGGTTTGGCGGCAAAGACCTCATCGGCAAGCTCGAGGTCTTTAACTTTCGCCCCTTCAAGATTTCTTACTTCCACTGTCGCCATGTTTCTGACTCTCTTCTGTCCGCGGCCCGTTCAAAGCTTACTTGTGGGGAGCCCTGGCCTTCCGTAGCATCACATAACCACCATCGGGGCCCGGGACCGCGCCCTTAACCAGAATCGCGTTATCCTCGGGCAGAACCCGCACCACGCGGAGATTTCGGGTCGTGACCCGGCTGACGCCCATGTGTCCAGCGCCCCGCATTCCCTTGAAAACCCGCGAGGGATAAGACGACTGCCCAATCGAGCCCGGGGCACGATGGAACATCGAACCGTGAGCCGCGCCGCCTCCTCCAAAGTGATGCCGCTTATGAAACCCGGCGAACCCACGGCCCTTGGAGGTGCCAATGACGTCCACGGTGTCGTTGGCCGCAAAGATATCTGCAAGAACCTTGTCGCCGACCTTGACGTCGCCCGATTCCTCGTCCAGGCGAACTTCCCGCAGAAACCGCGCCGGATTAGCGCCGGCACTCTTAAAATGACCTTCCAGAGGTTTTGTCACCCGCCGGGGAGGCGGAACCTCCACCAGGCCAATCTGGGCCGCGTCGTATCCGTCTTTTGCAGCCGTCTTGCGCTGAACCACCACGCAGGGGCCCGCCTTCAGAACGGTCACAGGAACAACTTCGCCGTTCTCACTGAAAATCTGCGTCATACCCAGCTTCTTACCCAGAATCGCCTTCAACATAATGTTGGCTTCGCCGCAACTGCAATTGCGAGCCGGACCGACGGGCGGCCCCGCACCGCAACTACTTCGCGTGCTCCTTCCCGAATGCTTTGATCTCAATGTCGACCCCGGCGGGAAGATCCAGTTTCGTCAGCGCATCAATCGTTTGCGCTGTCGGCTCCAGGATGTCTACCAGACGTTTGTGGGTCCGGATCTCAAATTGCTCACGCGACTTCTTGTCCGCGTGAGGCGAGCGAAGGACGCAATACTTGTTCTTCACCGTGGGCAGGGGAACCGGCCCGGCTACCTGCGCTCCAGACCGCTTGGCGGTGGAAACAATATCAGCAGCCGACTGGTCCAGCACCCGATGATCGTAAGCCTTTAACCGAATTCTAATTTTCTGATGAAGCATTTTCGCTCGCTTATTGAATAATTTCGGTGACCGTGCCGGCGCCGACGGTATGGCCGCCCTCGCGGATGGCGAAGCGCAGGCCCTTCTCCATGGCGATCGGCGTTATCAGCTCGATCTCCATGCTCACGTTGTCTCCCGGCATCACCATTTCCGTCCCCTGGGGCAGCGTCGCCACCCCCGTCACGTCTGTCGTCCGGAAATAGAACTGCGGCCGGTATCCCGAGAAGAACGGCGTGTGCCGCCCTCCCTCTTCCTTCGTCAAAACATACGCTTCCGCCTTGAACTTCGTGTGCGGCGTGATCGACCCCGGCTTCGACAGCACCATCCCGCGCTCTACGTCGTCCTTCTCCGTTCCCCGCAGCAGCACTCCGATGTTGTCCCCCGCCTGCCCTTCGTCCAATAGCTTCTTGAACATCTCCACGCCCGTCACCACCCGCTTGAACGGCTCCGGCCTCAATCCCACGATCTCAATCTCTTCCTGCACCTTCACCTTCCCGCGTTCCACTCTCCCCGTCACCACCGTGCCCACGGCCCGAAATCGAGAAGATGTCTTCCACCGGCATCAGAAACGGCTTGTCGATCTCCCGCGCCGGCAGCGGAATGTAGCTGTCCACCGCCTCCATCAGCTCGTCAATCGACTTCTCCCACTTCTCGTCCCCTTCCAGAGCCTTCAGCGCCGAACCCTTGACCACCGGGATGTCGTCGCCCGGAAAGTTGTACTTACTCAGCAGTTCCCGGACTTCCATCTCCACCAGTTCCAGCAACTCCGGGTCTTCCACCGCGTCGCACTTGTTCAGATAAACCACAATCGACGGCACGTTCACCTGCCGCGCCAGAAGCACGTGCTCCCGCGTCTGCGGCATCGGCCCGTCCGTCGCCGCCACCACCAGGATCGCCCCGTCCATCTGCGCCGCCCCGGTGATCATGTTCTTGATGTAGTCCGCGTGCCCCGGGCAGTCCACGTGCGCATAGTGACGGTTCTTCGTCTCGTACTCCACGTGCGCAATCGCAATCGTGATCCCCCGCGCCTTCTCCTCCGGCGCGTTGTCAATCGAATCAAACGCCCGGAAGGCGATCTTCGGATTGTGCTTCGACAGCACCTTCGTGATCGCCGCCGTCAAAGTCGTCTTCCCGTGATCAATGTGCCCGATCGTCCCGATGTTCATGTGCGGCTTCGATCGGTCAAATTTTTCCTTCGCCATACCCTATCGCCTCATTATTTGGAATTCGAAAAACCTCAGTTCCCAGCTCTTGGTTTCTGCCCTACTTTCCTACTGCGCGCCCCTGCACGCGGGCCACAACCTCTTCCGCAATCGATGCCGGCGCCGGCTCGTAGCGAGCGAAGTGCATGGAATACGAGGCCCGGCCCTGTGTGCGGGAACGGAGGTCCGTGGCATACCCGAACATCTCGGCAAGAGGCACCGTGGAGCGGATAATCTGAGTGGACCCGCGCCTTTCCATGCCCTCAACGCGCCCGCGCCTGGAATTCAGATCGCCCAGCACGTCGCCCATATACTCCTCAGGCACCACCACTTCAACCTTCATCACCGGCTCCAGCAAAATGGTGCGCGCCCGCCGGGCCGCCTCCTTGAATCCTATGGAGCCCGCAATCTTGAAAGCCATTTCCGACGAGTCCACCTCATGGTATGAACCATCGGTGAGCTTGACCTGAATCCCCGTCATCTCGTATCCGGCAAGGACGCCACCTTCCATCGCTTCGCGTATGCCGCTGTAAATTGCGGGGATGTATTCCTTGGGCACCACACCACTCACAATCCCATCAATAAAGAGCAGCTGAAGGTCGGCGTCGAACCGATTGGTGGACTTTTTCTTGGTCAGCTCAGCAATGGCCGCCGCATCCGGATGCAGCAAAGGCTCAACCTGCAGGAAAACATGCCCGTACTGGCCCCGGCCTCCTGTCTGGCGAACATACTTCCCTTCCGCTTCGCTGGCCCTGCTGACGGTTTCCCGGTAGGCCACCTGGGGCCGCCCGACATTTGCGCTGACCTTAAACTCGCGCAACAGCCGGTCCACCAGAATCTCAAGGTGCAATTCACCCATACCGGAAATCAAAGTTTCACCTGTATCAGGTTCGGTGTGCACGTGGAAAGTGGGGTCTTCCTGCATCAACTTCCCGAGAGAGCCGGACAGCTTTTCCTGGTCCGCCTTGGTCTTGGGTTCGATGGCGACTGAAATAACAGGTGCGGGAAACTCCATCGCCTCAAAAACCACCGGGGACGATTCATCGCACACCGTATCGCCCGTTGAAACACTCTTCAAGCCAACCGCCGCGGCGATATCCCCTGCAAAAACCTCGCTAATCTCCTCGCGTTTATTGGCGTGCATCTTGAGGAGCCTTCCGATTCGCTCGCGCCGGTCGCGCCGCGGGTTATAGACGCTGTCACCGCTCTTGAGCGATCCGGAATAAACCCTCATAAAGGCAAGCTGGCCCACAAAGGGGTCCGTCATAATCTTGAAAACCAGCGCCGCGAAAGGCTCACTATCGACCGGGGGCCGGACAATCTTTTCTTCTTCGTCTGTCGGATTAACGCCTTCAATGGGTGGGACATCAACCGGCGAGGGAAGATACTCGACAACCGCATCAAGCAGGGTCTGCACGCCCTTGTTCTTGAACGCTGAACCGCAAAGCACCGGGACAGCTTTCAGGCCAATCGTTGCTCGTCGAACGGCGGCCTGCAGCTCGTCGGGTGTGACCTCCTCGCCGTGCACATATTTTTCAAGGATCTGGTCGTCAGCCTCACCCAGGGTCTCAATCAACTGCTCCCGGCGCTTCCGTGCCACTTCCGCAAGGTTCTCGGGAATGTCTTCGATCTCGAACTTGGCTCCCAGAGTTTCTTCCTTCCAGATGTAGGCCTTCTGCTGAATCAGATCGATCACTCCCTGGAAGTTGTCTTCAGCGCCAATCGGCCACTGGATCGCGATTGGATTGGCGTGAACCTTGGAGCGCAACTGCTCGACGCAGGATTCAAAGTCCGCGCCAACACGGTCCATCTTATTGACAAACACCATTCGTGGAACACGGTACTTGTCCGCCTGCCGCCAGACCGCCTCCGTCTGCGGCTCCACACCCTCCACGGCGCCCAAAATAGCAATCGCCCCGTCAAGAACTCGAAGCGACCTCTCAACTTCCACCGTAAAATCCACGTGGCCCGGCGTATCAATAATATTGATCCTATAATCCTTCCAGAAACAGGTGGTGGCGGCAGACGTAATGGTGATCCCGCGCTCCTGCTCCTGCTCCATCCAATCCATGACGGCGGTGCCTTCATGCACCTCGCCCATCTTGTGCGTGATCCCCGTATAAAAGAGAACCCGCTCCGTGGTGGTTGTCTTCCCGGCATCAATGTGGGCCATGATACCGATGTTCCGAATTTTCTCTAACGGCACTAACCTTGGCATAAGTTTATTGCACGACAAAAATCCAAACTTCTCCTCCCGAGGGAAGGAAAAGAGCGTGTCCTTTTAAAATCCAGTTGGCATTGAGGGTCGCTGGATACGACCCACAAAGCGGATAGAGGTTCGAGGCCGAACCACATCCCGCCCTGTCCTTCAGGGATTACCAGCGGTAATGAGCAAAGGCCTTATTAGCCTCTGCCATGCGGTGAGTGTCATCCCGCTTCTTAACAGCGCCACCGCGGTTATTCGATGCGTCCAGAAGTTCACCGGTAAGCTTTTCCACCATTGACTTCTCACCGCGGCCACGCGCATAACCAATAATCCAGCGGATACTCAGTGAAGTCTGCCGATTTCGATTCACTTCAACCGGCACCTGATAGTTTGCGCCACCTACGCGCCGGCTCTTCACCTCCAGCGCCGGCTTCACGTTTTCCAGCGCCTTCTTAAAAACCTTCAGCGGATCGTCGCTCGTCTTCTCCTTGATCATGTCCAAAGCGTCGTAGACAATCTGCTGCGCCGTCGATCGCTTTCCGTCGTACATGATGCAGTTCACAAACTTCTGCACCAGCGGACTCGCATACAACGGGTCCGGCTTAATCTCTCGTACTTCGACGTATCCTTTACGCGGCATATCGGTCCTTCATTCTCCTCTGCATTCCCCGGCGAGCCTTCCCATCCTGCAGTTGCGAGGAAACGATCAGGAAGCCTTGGGGCGCTTCGCACCGTACTTCGATCGGCTCTGGCGACGGTCCGTCACTCCAGCGGAGTCCAGCGTTCCGCGAATCACGTGGTAACGCACACCCGGGAGGTCCTTGACGCGCCCGCCCCGGATCAGAACGATGGAGTGCTCCTGGAGGTTATGGCCCACCCCGGGGATATAAGTCGTCACCTCAAACCCGTTGGTCAGGCGGACACGGGCTACTTTCCGCAGCGCCGAGTTCGGTTTCTTCGGAGTTTGGGTGTAAACACGGATGCACACTCCCCGCTTCTGGGGCGAACCCTGCAACGCCGGACTCGAGGTCTTATACCTCTCCACCTTGCGTCCGCGGCGAACCAGTTGGTTAAATGTGGGCATCCTTCCATCTCCGTGTAGCAGGGCCGAAACCGCTTTCTGCGACCCTCCACACCTTAAATAAAATTAAGTTGTGCTCAAACCTTTTAAATTTACCACGAAACCGTAGCTAGGTGTCAAGTTTTCAACGAGCTAATCTTCTTAATGCCCGCCCAGAATCTCAGATTCCTTGACCTTCCCCTGCTCTTCCAGTTTGTTCACAAAATCGTCGGTAAGCTTCTGGACGCTTTCCAGGGCACTCCGCTCTTCGTCTTCCGATATCTTCTTATCCTTCAGCAGGTGCTTCAGTTCATCATTCGCGTCCCGGCGAATGTTGCGCACGGCTGTGCGGTGATTCTCAAGAACCTTGTGAACGCGCTTGACAAGGTCCCTGCGCCTCTCCTCGGTGAGCGGCGGAATCGGGACGCGCAAAATCTTCCCGTCGTTGACCGGATTCAGGTCCAGGTCAGAGGTCCGAATCACTTTTTCCAGCACAGCGAGCAAAGTCGGGTCCCACGGCTGCAGGGTCACCAGATTGGGCTCGGGCGTTCCGAGCGTCGCCACCTGGTTCAGCGGCGTGGGCACGCCATAGTAATCGACCCGGAGATGATCAAAAATTCCCAGGGAAGCCCTCCCGGTGCGAAGAGTTGCCAACTCCTGCCGCAAGTCTTCCAGCGCCTTTGTCATCCGAACCTTTGCACTCGCTATGGTTTCATTGATCATGGTAAAACCTTCTTGACCGCGCCCTACGCCGCCACGAGTGAACCGACTTTCTCGCCCAGGACCACTCGCTTGAGGTTGCCCGGCACCGTCAGATTAAAAACAATGATCGGCAAACTATTGTCCATGCAAAGAGAAATCGCTGTCGTATCCATCACCGCAAGGCCGCGCGACAAAACGTCCAGATAGTTGATCTTCGCAATCATTTTGGCGTCCGCCACTTTGGCGGGGTCCGCATCGTAGACGCCGTTTACCTTGGTGGCTTTGAGGATGACGTCGGCCTTGATCTCCATGGCCCGCAACGCCGCAGCGGTGTCGGTGGAGAAATAAGGGTTTCCGGTCCCTGCCGCCAGAACGATAACCCGCCCTTTTTCAAGGTGCCGAATGGCACGGCGGCGGATAAACGGCTCTGCAATTTCACGGATTTCAAGCGCCGTGGACACTCTCGTCGGCGAACCCGCTCTTTCCAACGCGTCCTGAAGCGCCAGGGCGTTGATAATGGTCGCCAGCATGCCCATATTGTCGGCAACCACCCGGTCAATCCCGTGCTGCGAAGCCACCACCCCACGGATGAAGTTTCCGCCGCCCACGACGATGGCGACCTGAACGCCCATCTGCTGGATTTCGTTTACTTCGGAAGCGATGCGCGAGGCCACGCCAGGGTCAATTCCAAAACCACGCCCGCCCATGAGCGCTTCCCCGCTCAGCTTTAAAAGGATCCGTTGAAAGACAGGCTGGCTCATCGCCTAAGGACGCCCTTCCGCGCCGTTTTGCGTACCAGGCCTCAATTTGACGCCTCGTTCGCCTCGGGTTGGCCAACCGATTCTCCCACCTTGAAGCGGGAAAATCTGCGGACAAGGATGTTTTCACCGAACTTGGCGATCCTGGAATTAACCAATTCCCCGATGGTGACGTTTCCGGTTCCGTCTTTGATAAAATGCTGTTCGTAAAGGCAATTCTCTTCAAAAAACTTCCGCAGCTTGCCTTCAACAATCCGGTTCACCACTTCGGCGGGCTTGCCGCTCTCGGCCGTCTGCGCGCGCAGAACCTCCCGCTCCCGGTCGAGCACCTCCGGCGTCACATCCTCACGGCGGATAAAACGGGGGTCGGTTGCGCAAATCTGCATGGCGAGATCGTGGACCAACTGCTGGAATTCGACATTTCTGGCGACAAAATCGGATTCGCAATTGACTTCAATAATGACCCCGATCTTTCCTCCAGCATGGATGTAAGAGCCCACCAGGCCCTCCGAGGCGGACCGGCTCGCCTTTTTGGCCGCCGCAGCCTGGCCGCGCTTGCGCAGAACCGTAAAGGCCTGCTCCAGGTCGCCCCCTGCTTCATCCAGAGCCTTTTTGCACTCCATCATGGGAGCGCCGCTCATTTCCCGCAGCTTCTTAACTGCCTCTACTGAAACCGCCATCCTGTCCTCTCACCCTCCAGACACGAAAAAGGTAGGCAGAGTAACCCAGCCTGCCTACCCTTGTTTAACGCGTCATCTTCTCAGTTCCTATTTACTTTCAAGGCCGGGCGCGCTGGGCTCCCCTTCTTCGCCATGGCGGCCTCGAGGAAACCTCGGCCGCTTCTTGGCCCGTGAACGCGCCTCGGAGCCTTCCTCATCTTCCGATGCGCCTCTCGCAACCTCCGGCCCCGCCTCTTTTTCTTCCAACTTCAAATACTTTACGTAATCTTCCTCGGCAATGTCGAAAGAGATATCCGCCTCTCCGACAATCAGGTCCCCGGCGTCAATCGCTTCCGCCTGCCGGCGGGACTCCAGCTCTTCCGCAGCCTTCTCGGCGGCGATCTTCTCTTCTTCCATCTGCTTCTCAAGCGCCTGCTGCCGTCCCTCCAGAATGGCATCTGCCACCCGCGAGGTGAACAGCCGGATGGCCCTCAAGGCATCGTCATTCCCCGGAATCACATAATCCACAAGCTCCGGATTACAGTTGGTGTCAACAACGCCCACCACCGGGATCCCCAGCTTCCGCGCTTCGAGAACGGCGATTTCTTCCTTGTTGGAATCGACCACAAACAGGGCGTCGGGCAACCCGGGCATGTCCTTAATGCCGGCCAGATTCTGGTCCAGATGTTTGCGCTCACGCTCCAGCCGCAGGACTTCCTTCTTGGTCAGCAGATCATACCGTCCGTCCCGGCTCATCTCCTCCAGCTCGCGCAGCCGCTGGATCGATTTCTGAATGGTGGTATGGTTCGTCAGCAAACCGCCCAGCCAGCGATGGTTGATGTAGTACATCTGGCACCGCTGGGCCTCTTCAGCCACCGCCTCCTGCGCCTGGCGCTTGGTTCCCACAAAGAGAATCACCCTGCCGTTGCGCGCCAGTTCAGCAAGAAACTTGGTCGCCTCTTTAAAATACTTGAGCGTCTTCTGGAGATCGATAATGTAGATACCGTTCCGCTCCCCATAGATGTACTCCTTCATCTTGGGGTTCCAGCGGCGGGTCTGGTGGCCGAAGTGGACGCCAGCCTCCAGGAACTCTTTCATCGTGATATTCGGCAAATCTCCTCCAACACCAAAAAATCAGGGGCATTCACTGGTCCGCACTCAAGGCCCGGGCCTGGTCGCCTGATACCTGTCGATCTCTGGTTTTACCGCTTCGAGAACTGGAACTTCTTGCGGGCGCCCTTCTGGCCGTATTTCTTTCGCTCTTTGGCACGCGGGTCGCGGGTAAGAAAATCGCCCTGTCGAAAGCGCGGACGCAACTCGGGGTCAAAAAGGAGCAGCGCACGGGCAATGCCCAGCCTCACAGCTCCTGCCTGGCTGTGAATCCCGCCACCCTGGGCGTTCACCAGGATATCAAACTTGCCTTCGTTCTCCGTAAAAGCCAGCGGCTGCCGGACCTCGGCCCGCAAAGCCTCGGAGGGGAAGTAATGCTCAAAGGACCGGTGATTCACCTGGATGGTTCCCGTTCCGGGAACAAGCCTCACCCGCGCCACAGAAGTCTTCCTGCGTCCCGTACCCCAATATTGACTTAACTCAGCCACGCCAACTCCTCATGAAAAAATCTTGATGTCTAAATCGTAACTAAACCGCCAGGCGGGCCGGCACAGGATTCTGCGCCTGATGCGGATGCCTCGGACCAGCATAGACCCTGAGACGTGTCGCCAATCGGCTTCCCAAACGGGACTTCGGCAGCATTCCCACGACGGCTTCCCGCACCAGTTCTTCCGGCCTGGTTTCCAGCAGCCGTTGAGCCGAAACTTCTTTCAGCCCCCCGGGGTATCCGGTATGGTGCCGGTAAACCTTCTGCTGCAGCTTTCTCCCGGTCAAGCGAATCTTCTCAGCGTTAATAACGATGATCCCTTCGCGATGGTCCGAAAATGGGGTCCAGTCAGGGGAGTTTTTCCCGATCAGGATTCGCGCCGTGCGGGCCGCCAGTCTCCCCAGCACAACCCCCTCGGCATCAACGACGTGCCACCGTATACTTCCTCGTTCTTTTTTCTGAAAGTGTGTATCCAATTGTCTTATATCCCTAATCTCTTTTAGGTGAACCTTACCATCTTCGCCCAGCATCGATCTTTTTGTCAACATTGCTCTTCGTTAAAAATCTAATTCCGAAGGGCTTCCAGCACATAATTCCACTTATGTCACACTGTGATATAATTCTGCCATGAAGCGTTCGCGGGTTCCGACTCACTCCCAAGCATCCACCGCACTTCCAAACCTCCGCCAACTGGCAGATTTTCGTTACCAGCTTCGGAAGTTTCTGCGCTTCAGTGAAAAAGCCGCCCGCTCGAATGGTCTGACGCCCCAACAGCACCAGTTGCTTCTCGGTATTGCAGGATTTACGGGCCGGGGCTCGGCCACGATCACTGAGCTGGCCGAATTCCTCCAGGAGCGCCACAACGCCGTTGTCGGGCTCGTCCAGCGCGCCGAGCGCCGCGGGCTTGTCCGCAAGAGTCGGTCAGCAGGTGACCAGCGGATTGTTCGAGTTTTCCTTCTGCCTGAGGGGGAAAAATTGCTGAATAAACTGACCGAGCTTCACCAGACAGAGGTCCGCAAGTTCCGGCTTGGGATCCCGAATATTCAGGACTCGCACGCCACTTATGACTGAGCCAAAGAAGACCACCCTGAACCGCTCCCGGCTGCGAAAATATGCGGGACTGTTCCGTGAAGATTTTGCGGCAGCTTATTCACGCGATCTCCACAAGTGGCTGTTTGTCGCCCCTGCCATCGGAGTGATGGTAGGGCTGGTGATTACTGGAATTGCAGTCATCATTCTTGACGTGGTATGGCCGCCACTCCTGAACCTCTTCCTTCACCATCACTGGGCCATCGTTCCGGGTTTGCTGGCGGGATTTGTGCTGACCGGGCTGATTATGCAGCACTTTACCCCCGATCCCAACGAGCACTCCACCGAGGAAATCATCCGGTCCTACCATGAGCACCAGGGCCATATTGAAATGCGTTCCTTCCTGCCCAAGCTTGTCGCAGCCATCACAACAGTTGGCTTCGGAGGAAGTGCGGCCCTTGAGGGCCCCAGCATTTACGGAGGAGGCGCCATCGGCTCATGGCTCTGGAGCAAACTCCGGCGGTTTGGCCTTGAACCTCGCGACCGCCGCATCATGCTGATCAGCGGAGCGGCGGCCGGCATGGCTGCGGTCTTCCGAGCTCCGTTAACGGGCCTTGTGTTTGCGCTCGAGATGCCTTACAAAGACGATCTGGCCCATGAGGCGCTCGTGCCGTCGCTCATTGCATCGGTTGTGGCCTACGGCACGCTGGCGTCGTTCCTGGGATCTCGCCCCTTGTTCGACTTCGCAGGGACAACTTCCTTTTCGGGGAGGGATCTGCTCTGGTCTGCCGTGCTCGGGGCCGTTTGCGGGCTCATCGCCATGGCCTTCGCTATCACTTACCGGCGGGCCCGGACTTTTGCGGTCCGTTGTTCCATTCCCCACTGGATCAAGCTGGGTGTGGGCGGCCTGCTGACCGGGTTGTGCGGCCTGGCGTTCGTTTCCATCTTCAAGGGTTCGCTGATTCCCATAGGACCTAACTACGAAGCCGTCGGGAAGATTCTCCTGGGACAGCACACGGCATTGGAACTTGTCTTGTTTGGAGTATTCAAACTTGCCGCGACATTGTTCTCGCTGGGCAGTGGCGGGGTCAGCGCCATGTTTGTGCCGCTGTTCCTCACCGGGGCCTCATTTGGAACGGCATTCAACCAGCTCGTCGTCCACAACGTCTCAGCCGACCTCTTTGCGGCTGTCGGAATGGCGGCATTTATTGCCGGAGGCTACAAAACTCCTCTGGCCGCGGTCGTTTTTGTGGCTGAAGCCACGGGAGGGCACGCATTCATCATTCCCGCCCTGGTGGGCGCCGCCGTGGCCTACGCCGTTTCCGGTGAAGCATCCGTCTCTGCTGATCAGCACCTCCGCGAAGGCATCCGATTACAGGAACTCGGATACGTTCCCGTCCGGGATGTCATGCAGCAGGACGTCGTGGCGATACAGGCGTCATCCACCCTGCAGGCGCTGGCGCGAGCGGCGCAGGAAAATGCTCATCACACAGTCTTCCCTGTTTATGACAATCAGCGCCTGCTGGGCACCGTCGCCGTCCGGTCTCTGGGGAAAATCGATCCGCTTCTCTGGTCTCAAACCACGGTCCGCGACGTTACTGAGAAATCCACCCTCAGGGTTTCCGGCGAATGTGACGTGATGGAAGCTCTCCGATTGCTGAGGAAACAAGCGGGGCAACACATCCTTCTGGTCACCTTAAAGGACGATCAATTAGAAGGTGTTGTCACCAGGACGGACATCCTGGGCGCAATGGAATCTCACATACTTCGCAGCACACGTTCAGGCAGCCTCCAGGGTAGCCCCGGCCCTTCGAAAGCCTGACGCCGGGCTGGCCAGTCGAAGCGATTAATTCAAACCGAACACCGCCTTCGCCCATCCAGCCTCAAGCAACTTTTGCCAGGCAAAACCTCTTTGCAGAGTCAATACGCCGCTCTTCCTGCTAGAATCTAACTTTTAAAAGGTCGGTCACCATGGCGAAAACAGAATGGCGAGTGGAAGCCCTGCTGCCGGGCAGCTGGCGCAGCGCCTCGTCAGTCCTGGTATCCAATGGCCATCACCGCCTGGTGGTCGACACCGGCATGCCGCACGAGGAGCACCTGCTTCTCAGCGCTTTGCAGCAACGCGGCCTTACCCCTCCGGACATCGATGCCGTCATCAACACCCATTTCCACATCGACCACGTCCTGAACAATTCACTTTTTCCCGGCGCCGCCATTTATGCCACCCAGGAATCACACGACTGGTGCCGCTCGCTTTACTCCGACCTTCTGGACAACCAGCAATGGGAAAAGTCGATCTTGAAATACTATCCGCAAACCCTGGAGTACGATCACGCTGTGGAGAACCTTCACAAGATGCGCAAGTTCACCTTGCGATGGTGGGACCCCACGCGGCTTGGCGGCTCTTCGCAGCATCGCTGGCTTGAATCCTGTTCGCTGCCGGAAGGCCTGGAAGCCATTGTCACATCAGGGCACGTGCCGGGGCATGTGTCTGTGATCATTCCGGAAAAAGAGCACACCACGGTTGTGGCCGGCGACGCCTGCCTGAGCCGCTCAGAAGACGCCCGCATCCTGACCATGATTCCGCGCGACCGGGAACAGTCCCGTCTGGACCGCGCGCGCGTGCTGGCATTGGGGAACAGAATCTTCCCCGGCCACGATGTTGAATTCACGACCAACGGCAATGGACATTCCCCCAGCCTGGAGGAAGAAGCTCAAAGAGGAAGTAAAGTCCCGAGATAGTCGTCCAGGGCATCCTGCCAGGGTCGGGGCAATTGAAAGCCGGCTTCCTTGAGGGCCCGCATTTCCATAACGGAGTATTTCAAGCGCCGGCCGGGCCGGCCCATCTGGTCCGACGGGATCCCCGCAAGCTTCCCGGGGTCGATTCCCGCCTTTTCCGCTGCATATTTTGCAAGTTCGTAGCGGGAACAGGTTCCCGCGTTGGTCAGGTGGTAAAGTCCCGGGCGTCCGTGCTCCACCACCTCGAGGATCTTTTCAGCGCCATCCAAAGTATAAAGCGCATTCCCCACCTGGTCTGAAGCCACCACGTAGGGCCGGCTGGCGGCCAGGGCCCGAAGCCCCTTATCAATAAAATTCGCCTTTCCGGGCCCGAAAAGGACACAAACGCGAAAGATCCAGTAGGTTGGCAACGCCGCCACCAGGCGTTCGCCTCGCAGCTTGGTGCGTCCGTAAACGGTTGGGGAAATGGCCGGATCGGTTTCCACGTACGGGGCGTTCTTCTCGCCGTCATAAACCGCATCCGTGGAGATATAGGCTACCGCGGCCCCGACTTCCTTCGCGGCTTCGACAACATGGCGCGTGCCGTGGACGTTGACAAGATAGGCCAGCGCCGGATCGGTTTCACAGACGTCAGGGCTGGGAATCGCCGCCGCATGGACCACCACGTCCGGGCGCAACCTCTGGAACGCCGTCCTCACCTCGTCAAACCGGGTGATGTCCGCTTCGGCGCGCCCCACCGAAAACACCGTGTGGCGCCTGCTGATGACCTCGACGAGCCCATGGCCGAATAATCCCGCGGAACCGGTAACAGCGATTTTCATAATTTCGCCCTTTTCGCTCCTCTCCAATTCCTCAAATCAAAGCTATCTCGCGATGGCAGCAGGGTCATCAGGCGGAACGCAGATCTCTAACGAACTCCCGGCTGCGAACCCAGATGGTCCACATATCTGCGCAGCTCGCGGATAATGGCCTGGGCAATCTGCTGGGTTGACAATCCCTTCGCGCCGATCTCTGCCTCTTCGCCGGGCGGGGCTTCCGCATTCCTATCCGGCTTGCGTTTCAGGATGTCCGCCTGCCAGACATCGCTCCCGGTCACCCAGTCGGTGACCACGATTGAAAACATAACCTGTTTACGACTGCGGTCCTTCGGCACTTCTTTGGGTTGAGGGATGCCGTGGCGCATTTTATATTGAGTTCTCGTCTCAGGCTTGTAAGCCTTCATCGCCAGGTCCACGCCTTCAATCTGCCGCGTGGGCTTGTACCTGCCCCAGGCGCCCAGATCGTTGACAATCCAGGCGTCAATATTTTCAGGCATTGGCCCGACATACATCAGCTTCCCATCAATCAGCGGGTCCTTTTTTTCCTGGCTTTTCTGCTGCCCCATCACCGGAGCCGCAAGCAGGCATAAGGAAAGCAGGCTATAAAGAGCAACTTTCATCCCGTTCCTCCAGCTTTTTGTTCGTGCTTATCGTCTCCCCGTCTACTATCATACAGCAGGAGGAAGCTATCCCCGGAAGCTGGCGGGCCCCAAAAACCTGCCCACCGGGAAGCGCTTGACGCCGGCAAACAAGCAAACGCCGCTGGGCGATTTTTCAGGACGTTTGAGTTTTTTCGGGGCTGCGGGCTTTCGATCCCGGTCGGCAGCAGCGCACCCCAAAGGAGAATTCGATGCGCAGAACTTTAAGATGGCTCTTACCCACGCTCCTGGCTGGGCTGTTTATGGCCCTGCCTTCAGTCATTGCCCGGGGAATGGGACCCAATCCGGCCGCACCCGGCAAAAAGAAGATCAAAGGGGTTCATCACCAGGAGGTGCAATCCCAGCGCAGCCGGCTTAAGCAAAGCCGGAAAACCACACGGGCTGAAGCCCGGTCCGCCCATCACACCAACGCGCCCAAGGCCGGGCGACATTCAGTGAGGCAAGTTCAGCGTAAAGCCAGTCCCCAGAACCCTGAACTGCGCCAAGCCCGCCAGCAAAACCGCAGCCGCAAAAAGACCAATGCCCAACCGCCAACGAATTGAGTGTGGGGATTGGATTCTTTTCCGAAACTTTTTCCTCGGTGTCGGGTTTCATCTGCAGAAGCAGGAGTTACCCAACGCTGAGGAGGAACACGATGATGCGAAACAAACTCAAGTGGCTTTTGCCGGTGGTTCTGGCAGGAATATTCGCGGCCGCTCATCCAGCCTTTGCCCAGGGGCGATATGAACCTGGAACCCCGGGAAACCGCGTGGACAGGCGGCAGGACCGCCGGGCGCTGCGCCGCCAGAGCCAGCGGATCGCGCGGCGGCAATACAAGCTTCGGGCGGATGTTCGGAATTACGGCCCCGGCAGCAGACAGGCCAGAGTTGACCGGAGGCGATTGAATCATGCCAGGCACCAATTCAGGAGCCAGGCCCGTGACCTGCGCCATGATCGCAGGCAGGCCTTCCGCCGCTAACGTTGCTGGCCTATGGGGAAGCCAGGAAGGAACACCGCCAGCGGGGAACTTTGATTTCCCCGCTGCGCAGTGTGTTATTCAAGCCGGTGATCGGAAGCAACAACTCCGGTCTGAAGCCTGCACGCCATTAAGTAATGCCTTCCAGCGCGGTCAGCACTTCGTCGACATCCGGCAAATCCCGCAAAGCATAAATCTTTGACCACGCAATGTTGCCGTTCTTATCCACAATAAAGATGGCGCGGTCATTCACAAAGGGGATCTCGTGCCGGGTGGGCGGAAAAATTCCGTAAGCCTGTGCTGTGGCAGCATAAGGCCAGCGGTCGGCAGCCAGGGGAAACTTTATTCCTCCTATGGACGCCTGAAATGCGATGTGGGAAAAAACCGTGTCAGTGCATACGCCCACGACCTGGGCGTTCAGCTCGGCAAACTTCGGAAGCTTCTCCTGGAATGCCGAGAGTTCATTCCGTCAAACAGGGGTGAAATCCAAAGCGTAAAAAAGAATCACGACCCTCGCGCCCCTGTGATTGGAAAGTTTAAATTCTTCCTGCTCGTCACCTATTGCCGCCTTCAGATTGAAGTCGGGCGCTGCATCTCCAACGTTCAGTGCCATCTACGCCTCCTCTCAGGAATCGGGCGGCACGCGGAACAGGTTCCCGCTGCCGCTTGAAAAACGGCATCCGCGCACCCTCCCTCAACTTTAGAACTCCAAAGCTATTTTAGGGGATCAGGACTTTGAGGTATAGGAAGAATTTCCTGAACACTCTGAACCTTGCCGCCGGCCCGCTGATACCTGGAGCGCACGCATCTCAAGGCCAGAGCGGGAATCACCGATTTGTGGCACACTGGGCAGGATGCATAGTTCAATTCTGCAAGGAGACTCTTTGATGTTCAAAATCGGAATCATTGTTCTTATGGTTTTCTCGCCGGCAACACTGCTGCTGGCCAAAACTCATATCGCCGGCACCGCGGAATGCTCGGGGCCAGGGCAGGTCCACGTGATGCGGCTCAGCGATCAGGCCGACCATTTCTTTGTGATGAGCCAGGGCAAATGCCACTGGACCAAACCCCTTGAAATCGCCGGCACCAAAACCCAAAGCGACGAGGCGACCGTCACCAAGGAAGTGCGCGGCGGCACGGCCAGCGTGAACGGCTACGTCACTGAGACAACGGCCGGCGGCGACAAATTCAGCTACCGCATTGTGGGCGAGCAGGGTGTCGACCACGGCAAGACGGTCAGCGAACACGGGCGCTGGACCATCGTCAGCGGAACCGGCAAGCTGCAGGGGCTCAAGGGTAAAGGAACCTATACGGGCACGCTGCAGGACAAGAGCATGGTGTTCGAGCTCAAAGGGGAATACCAGACGGGCCATTAGTCTTGAACGGGGGCGCCGACGGCGTGGCCGGAGGCTATCTGGCCCGACCTACCGCGCGTGAGGCTTCGGGCACTGGTTTGCGGTGGAGCGCATTAATCTCGCGCTGGGTCAGCGCGCGCCACTTGCCGACTTCGAGGCCCTCAAGCGTCAGCGGGCCAATGCGCATCCGGACGAGTTTGAGCACCTTGAAGCCAACCGCTTCGATCATGCGCCGAACTTCGCGGTTCTTGCCTTCCGTCAGCACGATTTCAAGCCACGTATATTTGCCGCGGTCTTCCAGTCGCCGCACATTCTGGGGCCGCGCCCAGTCGCCACGCTTCATTTCCACGCCCCGGGCCAACTGCGCAATCACTTCATCGCTCATCAGGGCATTGACCTTGGCCATGTAGGTTTTGGGTACCTGAGATTCAGGGCTCATCACGGCGTGCCCGAACTCCGTGTCGTTGGTGAGCAGCAGCAGGCCCGAAGTGTCTTTGTCCAGGCGGCCCACGGGCGCCACCCAGCGGCCGCCCGGCCCCAGCAAATCGTAAATGGTCTTGCGGCCGTCCGGATCGCCGTGACTGGTGATCACTCCTTTTGGTTTGTAAAGCAGCAGATAAGTTTGTGGGACGGGCCGCAGCCGCTTGCCGTCGAGATGAACAACATCTCGCTCGGGCCACACCCATCGCTCGGGGTCGCGTTCAACTTTGCCGTTCACCTTCAGGCGGCCGGCCCGGATGAATTCCAGCGAGGCGGTACGCGAGGCAATCCCGAAACGGGAAAGCACACGATCAAGCGTCATGGCAGCCTTCGTGGCCATGCCTTATCCTAAAACCTTCCGCACAAGCTTGCCTAGACGGCAGTGGCGGCGGGTGCAGCAGACTACGCGCAAAGTCGCGACCGCCGCAAAAGACCCGGCCTGAGTCAAAACTTATCTTGAGGCAGGTAAATGCTGAACGGGAGTTGCGGTTGAACTGGCAGCGGGTGAAGGAGCAACGGGCAAAGCCGCGGATTCCGCCTGCCAGCCGAGGGATTCCGCCGTTAGCAGAACCAGAACAATCCAGACAAGGTCCGCCACCAGCAGGTGCAGGAGCTGCGTATACACGGGAGTCAGCAGAACGATGTTGACAGCACCCATAACAAATTGCAGAAGGACCAGCCCCGCCAGGCGCCGCGCCATTCGCCGGGCTGCGCTCGGGCCATGCGAACTGAGGGTCAGCACGGCCACCACCAGCAGATAACCGCCCACCATCACGGCAACCACGGGATGAATGATCCGCAGATGGAGAATGGGAGCCGCCGTGCCGGAAAAGTCCCAGCGGAAGGCTTCCGCCAGGGATTTGGCAGGGTAGAGCGTGTCGGCAAGCGCGGCAATGGTGCCGGTGATGGAAATCGCAATGGCCCCGGCGATGCCCGCTCCGTAAACAACATAAAGCCCTTTGCCCGGCGCCGCCGCACGCGGCCGCGGCATGCCCTCGTCGGCTGAAAGCTGCCGGCTGGCCGCCCAGGCCGTAAGCGCCAGCGACGCCAGCAGCATAAAAGTGTTGACCAGATGAATGGAAAGGACCACCACGCGGCCCGTGGAGACGTTGTTGCCCACCTCGCCGAAAAGCACCAACGCGGCCCCGACCAATGCCTCTGTGAAGGTAAAAAATCCTGAAGCCGCAGCGTAGCGCCGGACGGCATGCCCCCGGCCGTAGCGCCGGAAAGCCATCCAGACCAGGCCCACAACCAGAAGCGCATCGATGCCGCTGGTGGCGCGGTGGGAGAATTCAATGAGAGTGGCGATTTGTTCGGCGTGTGGAATCACCACACCCTGGCAGAGCGGCCAGTGCTCGCCGCATCCCGCTCCGGAACCGGTGGCGCGCACCACCGCTCCCCACAAAATCACCAGGACGTTGTAACCCAGCACCATCCAGGCATAGGCGGCATACCGGCCCGGCCGGCGCTCTCCACTGTTCTGAGCCATAAGGGGGAATGGTAACACATTGAGGGACCGGGCAAGCTTCTACCCGCGGGGGCAGGAGGCGCTATTCAACCGTTACGGCTTCGCCGGAAGCAGGATCGAGGGCCAGTGCGCGGTTGGCCTGCTCTGAAACGTAGTCGTGGATTCTCACTCCCAGCTCGTCAACAGTGATGTAGGTGGGGTCTTCCGTGGTCCAGCAGCCGGAGTTGAAATATCGAATCCCTTTGCGCTCGGCCTGCATGGCCATATGCGTATGCCCACAAAAGACCACATCGGCGCCCCGCAGGCTTGCATAAGCCAGCGCTCCGGCAGCGACCTTGGGAGAAAGGCGCATCCACTTGGAATTCTGGCGGTCAAGAAACCGGGAAATCAGCCTGTTCCGGGAATCAAGTTTCTGCAGGTGCATGTAGATCCACTCGCCAGCCGTGCTGAGGGCGGCGTTCCCCACCAGGAAGCTGTCATACTGATGTCCGTGAATGGCCAGGTAACGCTTGCCGGCGTAATGCCACTGATACTCCTGGTAGACGTTGATCCCGACCAGGTGGGACATCACTTCCGTCAGGCCGCGGTCGTGGTTCCCTTCCACCCACACCACTTCCACTTTTCGCTTGGGGTTTGAGAGCTTCCGGATGTAGGTGAGCAGTTCCCAGTGTTGTTTCGTCAACCTGCGGAAGTCCAAGTCACAGAAAATGTCGCCCAGCAGGATCAGCCTGCGGAAGGTCTTGCTCTGCAGCATGCGGCAGGCATCTTCCGCACGGCTCACGATGGAGCCCAGGTGCAGGTCAGAAATAATCAAGGTGTCGCAGATGTCTTCATCCAGCTTGTAAACCTTCGGCATGTTCAGCGCGAATCAACCCCGGCGGACGCTATTTCTGAGGCCGCGCGCGGGGGCGTAGCATCATCAGCAGGGACCGCGGGGCTGCGCTCCTCCTTTCTTTCGGGCAAGAATACTCTCCAGAATTGTGATCACCTCGTAGACCGCCCGGTTGCGGTGCTGCCGGGTATTCGCGCGGTAGCGGCTGAAGGCGGCCGGGTCTTTGAGGTGTTCCACCGCCTGTCTGATCTCGCGGAAACTGTGGACAACCCTGCCAACTTCTTTTTCAATCACCCACTCCGTATTAAATCGCTCCTGGGGCAGCGTCCAGGCGTTTCTCTCGACGACTACGGGCAAGCCCATGAATAACGCTTCGCTCAGGCTGCCGGGTCCCGGCTTGCCGATAAAGAAATCTGACATTTGCATAAAGCGCGGCATCTGGGAAGTGAATCCCTCAATGTGGACGGGAATCTGGAAATCCATCTCCCGAAGCTGCAACTCCAGCTTTTTGTTGCGCCCGGCGATCAGGATCAACTGCAGCCAGTCCAGCCGGTTCAGCCTGCGGGCAATCTGCAGCATGGCTCGCGAACCCTGCCCACCGAACATCACCAGCCCTGTGAGGCGGTGCGCCTGGAGCCCCAGGGATTCACGCTGCAGGCGGTGGTCTGCTTCGGGAATCGAGTAGAAAGCAGGATTGAGGATCATGCCGGAGGTAAGAAAAACGCGGTCCGGCGGGTGTCCCATTGAATAAGCCTGTTCCGCCGCGCGCTCCGTCCCCACAACCAGATAGTCGGATTCAGGCTCCATCCAGAAATGCGGGGGATAGTCCGCCAGGTCTGTCAGCACGGTAACAAAAGGAACATTGGGAAGGGTTTGCCGTACGCTTTCTGCAAGCTGGCGGTTGAAATTGGGAATCAGCGAGACCACGAGGTCCGGGCGGGTCTCTTGCCAATAGCGCTCCAGAAATCCGACGATCAGCGAGTGGCGGCTGCGGATCACGGCGTGGAGGAGTGGCAGAAGCTGGGCAGCGCCCAGGGTCAACCCCATCTCCAGCATGTAGTTATAGATATCCTGAACCCGCACGCCCAGCAGTTTCTTGAAGATATCCAGAGGATCAAGCAATTCCTGCAGGTTCAGGCATTCAATTTCCCAGGGCTGGCCTTGTTCCAGTGCTGCCGCCGTGAGCGCCCGGGCAGCGCTCCGATGGCCGCCACCGGCGTCAAAGTAGATGAAGGAGAGGCGCGCCCCCTTGGCCGCAATCATCGTTCCGGCAACCTTCCGCGCGTCTCCTTCAAGACTTAACCCCGGCCCCGGCGCCACGCCGGCAGCGCCTATGCCGGAGCTTGTGGACCCAAGCTTGAATTAAAGGAGCGATTTCCGCTCCTTCCCGGTTGGCCACGGATTGTGGTGGGACGTCCCACCGGGACCACATTGGGCGTTGCATCTGTAATGCATTACAACATTCCCGAATGAACGCGGCGTTACGTTCAGGTTACGTTTTGAAGAAGGTTTTCAGGATTGAACAGGGGCCAGGAACATGCGGATCAGACACGAAGGGCGCAAGGGGCAGGTATCTGATAGAAACCCGGGCAGATACTAGAAGGGCGCTGGCATCCTCACTCCCCGCAAACAACTCCACCCCGCGGCGGCTGGACCCGCGCCGGACCGCCTGCGCTCAGGCGCGGCGGAAGTCGATGCGGGCTTTGGAGATGGGTGTGCCGATCACTTCAATGCGCTTCAGGTCGCGAGTGCCGATGCCCAGACCTTCGGCCAGCTTCAGGGTGCTGTCGCATTTTTCAAACGGAGCGGTCCCGTGCGTGGCCATGGGATCGAATCCCATCAGGGCGCTTGCCACGGCGTCGGTGGTCACGGGATTGGTCCCCGCCACCAGCACACCCGCGTGCACGGGGCGGCAGCGCGGAATCCACGGCCCTTCCCCGCCCGCCACGGTGTGGATGCCGTCAATGATGGCCAGGTGGATGGGGCGCGCGTGGACAAGATCGGCCACGATGCGCGGGACGCGATAGCCGGGAACGCGGGGCGAGTTCGGGTCATTTTCCGGCAGCGCCGTTTTGGAGGGCTGGCGATTGCCGTCGTGCAGGGTGCCGCCGCGCGAACCTTTGACCACGTCGGAGGGCTTGTCGATGCCGGCGCCATCCCCGTACATAGTGCAGGGGGTGATGCCAAAGGAATTCTTCATGGAAAGCGTAACGCCCGCCGTGGCGTGTTCCTTCAGCTTGGCGAGAGAAACGTAAACGTCGATATCGCTGTAGACCGGATTCAGATCGTAGGCCCGGAACAGCAGGCCGCCCCCGGGCACCCAGAGCCGTTTGTAGGTTCCGCCCGGGCCGCCGTAGTTGGTGTCCACAAAATCCACCCGCGTCGCGGCGCTGGCAAAGTCGCGCGGGTTCCAGCCGGCGTCAGACATAAATTGCTGGAGTGAGTGCGAGGGGCTCAGCGAGCTTTCCACCAGGATGATCCTTCGGGCGCCGGCCTGCCCCAGCAGATAGACTGTGTTCCCGATCACTTCGGGGTGGACCCAGTGAGTCATGCCGATGGGCATGCCCTGAACAAGATCGTTGGTATGGCCGGTCATGTTGATCTTGACGGCCACCGTCTTGCCGCGCACGATGCGCTGCAGGCCGCCCAACTGGTCAAACAGCCTGGCCAGTGTTGGACGCACCTGCGGTCCGTATTCCAGACACTTTGCCACCGCAACCGGAGGCGCCGGCGGCGTCGCGGCCCCAAAAACATGGCGAGGAGCCAGAGCGAGCCCGGCAAGACCTGCCCCAAAACCCTGGATAAATTCCCGGCGATTGGCGTGGACCTTCATCGTGCACCCCCTCACGGAAGTCAATAGATTACCCCGATGGTATGCCAGTTCAGAATCAAGAGCAAGGGGGAACTGATGGCGCGGCGGAGAGGATTCAGGGGCTTCCGGCGAGCCAGCCGGGGTTATGCCCGGGGTGCCGGCCAGGGAGAGGTTTGCCGGGGCAGACGGCTGCCTGCCCCGGCGTGAATGGGGAAACGGGTCAGTAGCTGGGCATGGAGGGATCGACATCGCGCGCCCAGGCCAGCACGCCGCCCTTCAGGTTGTGGATCCGGCGGAAGCCGGCCTGCATCAGGAATTCCACAGCCCTGGCGCTGCGTACGCCGGAGCGGCAGTGCACCACAATATCATCCGCGGAGTTGAGTTCGTGCATGCGCTTCGGAACCTCGCCCAGCGGAATCAGCTTGGCGCCCGGAATATTGCAGATTTCATATTCGTGCGGCTCGCGAACATCCACCAGGACAAAAGGCTTGCTCTCGTCCATCATCTTTTTCACTTCTGTCGCCGTAATTTCCGGCACTTGGGTCTCAGGCACGTGTTCTTCTCCTCGGATTCCACAGAATTCTTCGTAATCAATCAGCTTGGTAATGGTTGGATGCGTTCCGCAGACCGGGCACTCCGGATTTTTTCGCAGTTTCAGCTCCCGGAACTTCAGGTGGAGCGCATCAAAGAGCAGCAGGCGGCCGATCAGCGAATCGCCCTTGCCGAGAATCAGCTTGATGGTTTCCAGCGCCTGCAGCGAGCCTACGATGCCCGGCAGCACGCCCAGCACACCACCCTCGGCGCAGCTCGGAACCAGCCCCGGCGGAGGCGGCTCCGGATAGAGGCAGCGGTAGCACGGGCCTTCCTCAGCATAGAAAACGGAAGCCTGCCCCTCAAATCTAAAGATGCTTCCATAGACGTTAGGTTTGCCCAGCAGCACGCAGGCATCGTTCACCAGGTAGCGCGTAGGGAAGTTGTCCGTGCCGTCGGCAACAATATCATATTCGCGGAAGATGTCGAGCGCGTTGTCAGAAGTCAGCCGCGTCTCGTAGGGAATCACTTCCACGTTGGGATTGATGTCACGGATGGTGTCGCGCGCCGAATCCAGCTTGAGCCGGCCCACGTCGTCCGTGTCATGAATAACCTGGCGCTGCAGGTTGGTAAAGTCGACCACGTCAAAGTCCACAATGCCCAGCGTTCCCACGCCCGCCGCAGCCAGATAAAGCGCCAGAGGCGTGCCCAGGCCGCCCGCGCCAATGCAGAGGACCCTGGCCTGCTTCAGCTTCAACTGGCCTTCCATGGCCACTTCCGGCATAATCAGGTGCCGGCTGTATCGAAGAATCTCATCGTTACTCAGTTGCTCCCTTGGAGCCGATGTTAGTATTGACATTTTTTCCTCTTTGGCTGTCATATCCTTAAAATTCCTGAACCATGCAATTCCCGCCCAATCGGGGGCCGGAATCGCCAATCATTACTGCTTTTTCTTTAAGATTTCCTGGCCGTGGGGGGATGAGCCCGGAATCCCGTTCTTGCGGGATCCAGGCTAGCTACAGATACAGCGGATCATGGAGCCGCCGGCAATGGAGGGAACAATGCTGATCACATCAGTTTCAGACAGCGGTGTCTGGTCCTTCTGAAGAAAGCGGATATCTTCGTCGTTGACGTACACATTCACAAAACTGCGAAGCTTGCCGTCTTCATTGTAAAGGTGCTTGCGGAGATCACTGAATTGCGAAGTTAAGCCCGACAGCGCCTCGCCGACGGTCTTCGCGTCAACTTCCACCGAATCCTTCTTCCCCGTGTACTGCCGCAGAGGGGTGGGGATCACTACTTTTACAAGCATTCTTTCTCCTCGATTCATCATAAGGAACCGGAACTGAGCATTATACACTAAAAAGTCCACTATGTCCTTAGATGAACATAATGGGCTAAAGTTTCAGCGGCTCAGGATCAAAATGCGCGCGATCTTCCGATAGAACCCAGGAGGTCATTTCAGCCGCCTCACCGCGCTCAACCGAAAGAATAATATAAGAATACCATGGCCAGGCGTGCTCGCGATCATAATTTGACGGGCGCGCAGGATGGTCCGGATGGGAGTGGTAGTAACCCAGGACGTCCAGCCCGCGCTGGCGCGCGTCCTTTTCAACCCGCAGTTGTTGCAGCGGATCAATCAGGAAGCGGTTCTTTTCCGACTCGCGGCCGGGATCGTCCAGCGGCAGCAGTTCCTGCGCCCGCGCGGCATCATGCCGAAGGTTCTGCAGCGGCACCACCTCGGCAACTTGCTTGGCGGCGCCGTCCGCGCGGCCCAGCAGCATCCCGCAGCATTCGTTGGGATATTCCCGCCTGCCGTGCGAACGGATGCTCTCCAGATGTTCGGCCTTAAGTTGTATGGCCATTCGGTCCCCTTAGCATGATGAAAAAAAGGCGCCGGCAGAAGCCCGGACCTTTCCCGGCAGCGCCGGCAGCTCTCAAAACCTGGAAGGCGCCAGGCTATGAGCCCGGCGACGCCTCATTCCAGAAGCGCTCACTCAGGTACTTGTCGCCGCTGTCGGGGAAGATGGTGACGATGACCCCGCTTTCAACCTGCCGGGCCACCTTGAGAGCAGCCACCATGGCAGCTCCGGACGAAATACCCACCAGCAGGCCCTCCTCGCGCGCCAGCCGCAAAGCCATGGCGTAGGCCTCTTCCGTCGGAACTTCCACCTCGCCATCGGCCACCGAACCGTCATAAATGCCGGGGACGATGGAAGAGGGCAGGTGCTTCAAGCCTTCCAGGCCGTGAAACGGAGAGTCCGGCTGGAAGGAGATGCAGCGAACATCCGGCTTGAGTTCTTTCAGCCGCCGCGCCGTGCCCACAAAGGTCCCGGTGGTGCCCAGGCCCGCGACAAAGTGCGTGAGGCGTCCTTCCGTCTGCTCAAAAATTTCGGGTGCGGTGGTCTGGTAATGGGCCCGCCAGTTGGCAGGATTGTTGTACTGGTTGGCGTAAAAATAGGTTTCGGGTTCTTTTTCAGCCAGTTCGCGAACCTTCCGGATGGCGCCGTCAGACCCCTCCATCGGGTCGGTATAGACGATTTCGGCGCCAAAGGCCTGCAGGATGTGCTTGCGCTCCTGGCTCACATTCAGGGGCATAAAGAGCTTGACACGGTATCCCCGCGCCGCGCCGATCATGGCGTAGGCAATTCCGGTGTTTCCGGAAGTGGAATCGAGCACAATCTTGCCCGGCGCCAGCCGGCCGTCCCGCTCCGCTTCCTGAATAATGTTCCAGGCCGCGCGGTCCTTCACGGACCCGCCGGGATTGGCCCACTCCGCCTTCGCCAGCAGTTCCACCTTTGGAAACTCTGCGCAAACTTTGCGCAATCGAACCAGCGGGGTGTTCCCGATCAGCGACAAAACGTCGGTGGGATGTTTCAAACCAGGCTGCAAAACAGCCTCTTTGGATCCTGGTACCATATCGTTAAGCCCTTGAGAATTCTAGGAGGTCGTGTAGCGGAGTGTCAACTGCGCGGTTCAGAAACGGTGGCGGGAGACGAAGCGCGGCGCCGATTTTTCAATTTGTTGTCGAATGGAACCGGGTTAATAGGACGGTAGAGGATTTCAAAACGCACACTCTCTAAATCTTCCTCGTGCAACTCGACAATCTCGTCGAACCCCTCGGAACGGACCGCTTCCCGCACCTGCCGGAACAATCGATACTGCTCCTCGATAATTCTCGGCCCGGCCGGGCGCGGACGGCTCCGGTCACGCTCAAGACACTTTTCAAGCGCGATCTCAAAAAGAAAAAGTTCAGTACGGACCCGGTACTTCCGGCCAAGACCCAGCAGAGACTTTCGTGCTCCCGGAGTAACTGCGGTTGAATCAACAACACACAAGCGGTTGATGGAGAGGCGCTGACCAATGAGAAAATTTAGAAGAGCAAATGTCTGTGTATAGTAACGCTGGTCAGTCTCATCATCACATACCAGCCGCCGGCAAAGATCGGAAGAGACGATGTGAGTTGAACGGAAATGCCGGACAGCAAATGTCGATTTTCCACATCCCGCTGGACCACATAAGACAATAATAGATGGCCGAAGCACTCGAATGATCCGTTCTTTTGCAGATAACATTGCAAACCTCGAACGGACATTCTTGCTGTGTTGAGAGAGCGCTGCCGTTGGAGCAATCACCGCTCCAGGCCAGCACTGACTCGTTATGATTTCCTAACCGCTAATCGGCCAGGTGAGCATTACACAAGTGGAGACGCATTGCAAGCTTGCGAGGTTACAAAAAAATGCCACAAAATGTAGCGCCGCCGTCCCGGCGGCAATTTTCCAGGCCGGCAAGATGCCGGCGCTACGAAGACTCGTCACGGTGCAGGCCTGAATCAGGAACACGGTTCCCGATTTTACAGATGTTTGCAAAATATAGCGACGGTTTGCAACGGTAGCGCCGCCGTCCCGGCGGCAATTTTCAAGGCCGGCAAGATGCCGGCGCTACGAAGACTCGTCACTGTATGATGCAATCCTCAATAATCGTTTCGCAGACCCTGACCTTCCAGGTCAGGGGGAAACCTTTTCGAGGGCGGAGGCGGCGGCTTCGATGGCCTGGGCTTCATCCTCCAGAACTTTGCCTACAATGTCGATCTGCCTGCCGGCTTCGCTCCATTGCCGCTGCTCGATAGCTTCACGAACCGACGGCAGCGTCTTCACGCCGTAACCGGTGTAGATTCCGGGGGCATAAATCTCGTGCCGGTACCAGGCCCTTCCGGGCAGGCCTTCGGGCCGGATCAGCTTCCGCTCGGTCTCGATGATCCGGCGATTGACGCCGGCAAGCGAAGCCTGCTCCAGGGCCGTCCCGCCGTTGCTTTCTGCCGCCTGGAGCGCTCTCTGGTAGTGCCCCGCGCTCAGCTCCAGCGCGGCCACCCCGTTGTCCAGCGGCGCAAAGTTCAGAAAGGGCGGCATGTCCTGGGGCGTGGGAGGAACGTGGGTCTCTTCCGGGTCGGAAGTCGCGGCAAAAACGCCTTCCCTGATTTCCGTGTCCAGCTCCTTTGACTCAGCCTGCTCGTGCTGCAGCAGGTCCTTCAGCTGGTCCACATAGGTGCGGATGGTCGTGGTGAATTCCGAATAATCCAGGGGCAGAATGTCCGCGTCGGCCAGGCGCATGACGGCCGTGCCCACGGTCTGCGCCAGCGCCCGCTCATAGACAAAGTGAGTATCATCAAAGTGGGTATACCAGTAGAAGTCATCGTAAATGGAATGGTAAATGCCCCCTCCGTTGCTCTCGCCGGCGTAAAAAAGCACCAGGGAGGCAATTCCCAGGTGGTCGAGAAACACCGTGTAATCGGAGCCTGACCCCAGCGCGCCGATTTTCAGGTCCGGGTCGCTCCGCAGCGCCTGGCGTTCCGCCGGCGTTTTGGCCCGCCGAACCTGCAGGTCCCAGGCCCGCTGCCAGACCGAGATGTTTTTCTCGGGGTCCTGGATGTCTCTGGCCACGCCATTGACAAATTTCTGCAGGGTATGCGAGCCCTCGATGCCCAGATAGCCCCGGCTGTTGGAATCCGTGTTGACGTAGACGGCCGCGTGCTCTTCGAGTTCACGGGCGTGTTCTTCGGCCCATTCCGTCGACCCCAGCAGGCCCGGTTCTTCACCGTCCCAGGCGCAGTAGATGATGGTCCGCCGGGGTTTCCATCCCTGCTTCAGCAACTGGCCGAGGGCGCGCGCCTCTTCAATCAGCGAACTCTGGCCTGAAACCGGGTCCTGCGCTCCGTTCACCCAGGCGTCATGATGGTTGCCGCGGATGATCCATTCGCCGGGGTCAACCGAGCCGGGAATTTTGGCGATCACGTCGTAGATGGGCTTCACATCCCAGTTGGATTTTACGGACATGTGGACCGTCACCGGCCCCGGCCCCAGGTGGTAGGTCAGGCCGAGCGCGCCCCGCCATTCTCCCGGCGCCACCGGACCTTTCAGCGCGTCCAGCAGGGGTTTCGCATCGCCGTAAGAGAGCGGCAGGGTGGGAATTGCGGTGAGGACTTTCAAGTCTTTCAACGGAATCCGTTTGGCGTTTTTGGTGGCGCCAATGCCGGGAGTCAGCGGGTCGCCGGAGTACTTGGTAATGTCCATCACGCTGCCGCGCTGGACGCCTTCCAGCGGGCGGAAGGCCCCCTGCGGGAAAACGTCGCCCTGGTAGTAGCCGTCCCCTTGAGGGTCGGAATAAATCAGGCAGCCGACGGCGCCGTGCTCAGCCGCAACTTTGGGTTTGATTCCCCGCCAGCTGAGTCCGTAACGCGCGATGACAATGGCTCCCTTCACCGAAATCCCCATGCTTTCGAGTTTCTTGTAATCGTCCGGCACGCCGTAATTCACGTAAACCAGCGGGGCGGTCACGTCGCCGTCACTCGAGTAGGCGTTGTAGGTGGGCAGTTGCTGGCCATGCTGGCCGGAAGTGGGGTCCTGCGGCACAGCCGGTTCCTGCATCTTCGCAACAAATTTTGTGGGCGCCACCATTTCCACTTCGCGTTCCCTGGGCGTGGGGAAAAGGACGTAGAAGGTTTCAATGTGGGCGTCGAGGCCGAATTCCTTGAACTTCGCCAGGATCCACTCGGCGTTCGATTTGTCATAGGGAGAGCCCACGTGGTGCGGGTAGGCCGAGAGGCGCTTCATGTACGCCCGCATATTGTCGGGCTCAGGGATGGCCTTGAACTTCCCTTCCCACTCCCGCTCGGCTTGCGAGCTTTGAGCGGAATAGCCCGCCAGCCTGGGCAGATGCTCTTCGGCCGCATGGGCCGTTAGCCCGATCGCGGCAACACACAACATGGCAATGAGTCCTGGACGACGCACGAAACCCTCCCGCTGTGAAAAATCCGATACCTTCCCGGCACGGCTGTTCGGCCTCCCTGCTGATGCTCAGTTGTCTTTTGCAAACTAATCAAGCTGTGACCGGAGGAAGGCTGATAGTAGCAAATTACCCGCCCTGCCACAAGCCATCTGCAGCGGCGTCAGGGCGTCGATTCCGGTGTCTGCAGGCGGCCTCGTTCCGCGCGTCTTCCCAGGGCGCCACGCATGGCGGCGCTCCTGCCGCAAGGGTAGGGGAGCGCTCTGCGCTCCCGCGGGAGGGCGGAGCCCTCCCCTACGCTGCTGTGTCGCCGGCGCGCAACTCTGCCGGCGTCACGACGAATTCACGCTGGAAGCGCTGGGAATTGAAAACCGGTGTGCGGTCCCGCCTTGCGGGATGCTGCTGGTCAGGTAGTGAAGATTGTTTCGCTTTTGTGGCACGGCCATCCTGGCCGTGTTTTTCGCCGTAGTATCGGGGCGGATATGACACCGCGACATTCTTACCCCACTCAGCTTCGCTGAACGTCCCGATCCATCGGGGGGCCACCCGCCCGCCACCCGCCGTCCGGCTCTTGTGAAGGGGCATGACTTCAGGTGCTGTGGGGACCGCCCAACTCACTTACTGTTGATCCGCACTCCATTTGCCCTTGCCGGTTTGTCCGGCCCCCGAACACGACCACGTACCGGAAGCGCGAGCACCCTGTTGCTTGCCGGTTGACAACTGGAAGGTACCAACAAATTTGCAGGTGATATTACCCATCCCGAGGGAACCGTTAAAAGTCGTGGCGCCGGAAGAACTCACGGTTCCCGAGCCCTGACCGGGATCTGTCACGGTAATGGCGCCGTTCGCCACGGAAAATGCGACGGGTCCCGTCGCGGAGTTGTCGGCAAAGGACCCATTGTACATTCCATGATACGAACCATCGTACTTGCCCTTGGCGGGCGTCTGGCTCAACACGGTCGACCCGGCGGCGAAGATGCCGACTATCACCGCCACGTACAAAAGCGAAAGCACTCGATGCCCAATGATCTTCATTTTTCATGCTCCCAGCTGTGATTGGATAACCACGTCATCGTTCGAAGCTCTGATAACAGCCTAATGCGTCAGGGTTCCTCATAAAGCCCTGTTCATATGGAATTAATGTTTTGGCCCCCTGGCGATTGAAATTCTACATTCATTTGGGTGCAGGCAAGCATATTTTTTCCTCCAGGCGGGCCCATTCGCCGTGTGAAGGCGGGAGCACGCTCCCGCACTCCAAGGTCGCTGCGCGACACGTGGCTGGCGCCCCAATAGATCGGGACGATCCCGCGAAGCGGGAGGCTCTTGCTTTTCTCCATTCCGCCCGATCCATTCCCATGATTGATTCGTCCTGGCCTTCGTCTTTCGCCCCTGCCGGGGCTGGGGAAGATGTTGAGGCCGATCGAATCCCACGGCTGGAGTTTACCCCGACGAAGTCGGTGGCGGTGGGCTAAAAACTTTCGGCCCTCCGGGCCTGGGGAGGCCACGCGGAACGTGTGCGCGCGCCAATGGAAATCGCAGAGACAGAAACCGCCTCTGCGCCACCCGCGTAAGACTTGAGTCAAGGATAATTTGCTTGCGATGTGTGATTTTTGCCTTGACTTATTACTAGATTGTAATAAAATTAAGTTGTCATGAAACGGCTAGCCCTAAAACAAGAGCGGCTAAGGCGCGGCTGGGGACAAGTTGAAGCAGCCAAGCGGCTGGGCGTATCCCAGCCCTATCTCGCTATGTTGGAAGAGGGAAAGCGCCCTCTGACCACCGCCCTGAAGCGCAAGGTGGCAAGGCTTTACGGGCTCCAGCTTGAATTTCCGCTGGCGCCGCAGTTCACGCCCAACAGAAACGTGAAGGCGCGGACCCTGGTAGAGCATTTGTCCAGGCTGCAGTATCCAGGCTTCGCCTACGTTCGTCCACATGTACCGTCCAAGAATCCCGCCGAGGTCTTACTCACCGCCTTGGCCCAAGAGAACCTTGAGGCGCGAACGGCAGAGGCGCTGCCCTGGCTCTTGCTACATTACTGGCAAATGGATTTTCAATGGATGGTCGAGCAAGCAAAGAGGTTAGATCTTCAAAACCGCTTCGGGTTTGTAACGACCCTTGCGCGCCGCCTCTCAGAGCCTGCCGCAGAGACTAGTCGAACCCAATCCTTGCGGAATTTGGAGCAAACACTCGACGCCAGTCGCTTGGTGCGCGAAGATTTCTTTTATCGGCCCCCACGCAACGATGCCGAGCGAAATTGGCTTAGGGAAAACAGAACGGACGATGCGCGTCATTGGAATCTGTTGTCAGACCTTCGCCCTGAGCATCTGCAATATGCCGCCTAATCAAAATGTGGTGATTCCATCTCCTTGGGCAGAATTTCTGCGGGAGCTTGATAGTCTGCTTCCAAACCCAATCGATCTTAATTGCCTTGGGGGATTTGTAATCAGCTTTCACTATGGATTGCAATTGCCCACAGGCGATGTGGATTACTATTCCGTCATGCCGGCTGAGTGCGAAGCCGAACTCCTTGGACTTGCGGGTGAGGATTCAACGCTTGCACAGAAGCATAAACTTCGTGTTCATCGTGTCGGAATCAACACGATGCCGGAAAACTGGGAAGATCGGCTTGTGGATATGTTCCCAGGCCACTTCCAGAAGCTGAGGCTATATGCACCCGACCCTTATGATCTGGTTCTCTCGAAACTGGAAAGAAACAGCCCCAAAGACCGGGACGATGCTGAATACCTTGCGCGAAGCTGTAGTCTTGAACCCGGAGTCCTGCGCGAACGCTATGAGAAGGAAATGCGCCCTTACCTCGCGAATGAGGCCCGCCACGACCTCACTCTGAAACTTTGGCTCGAATCCTGTTTCCCCGGCCCTTCGCGCCGATAGCCCCCGGGTGGCCACACAATGCCTTTTCCCTATTCGCTACGCCCTACTCGCTACTCGCTGTTCCCTATTTCCTACTTCCTACTTCCTATTTCCGCTCCCTTCTGCCCGCAAAGGGGGATAAAATACTGCGCTGATATGAAAAAACCATCGACGGAAAACCAATCAACTTCTCTCAACCGCCGGGCGTTTCTGCAAACGGCTGCGGCGGGTTCACTGGCTCTGGCCACGGCCGAGGCCGCTCAAAAGCCAAAAAAAATCACCCGCACCAGCATGATCCGGGCGGGGCTGATCGGGCGCGACGGGCATTCTGGCATCATGCTCAACAGCATTCCGCGCCTCAAAAACGTGGAGTGGGTGGCCTACGCCAAAGGCGAGCCCGGCGAGAACACGGCGTGGGTCGAAAAGCAGCGCGCCTGGACGAAGAAGACGCGCGTCTATGCGGACTATCGCGAAATGCTGGCCCAGGCAGACCTGGACGTGGTGGCGGTGTGCCTGCCGTTTTACGAGAACGCCGGGGCGGCGATGGAGGCGGCGCGGCGCGGCATCAACGTGCTTTCTGAAAAGCCGGCGGCCACCACGCTGGACGACCTCGGGCGGCTGGAACAGGCGGTGCGCGAGTCGGGAATCCATTACAGCATCATGCTCGACATGCGCGGCATGCCCATCTTCCAGGCGGCCCACAAGGCCGTGCGCGGGGGCGCCGTGGGCGAACCCATCCTGGTGACCGGGCAGAAATCGTATATCTGGGGCGAGGAGCGGCCCTGGTATTACAAGCAGCGAAAAACCTATGGCGGCTCCATCGGCTGGGTGGGCATCCACGCGCTCGATTATATGCGCTGGGTGAGCGGGCAGGATTACGCCCGCGTGGCCGCCTGGGAGGGCAATAAGGCCCACCCCAATTACCCCGGCTGCGAAGACCACGCCGGGCTCGTCTTTCGCCTGGCCAACGGCGGTACCGCAACCTGCCACCTGGATTTCCTGCGGCCGGCCAACGCCGCGACCCATGGGGATTCAAGGCTGCGCGTGGCCGGAAGTGAGGGCGTGCTGGAAGCGTTTGAAGTGGGCGAGAGGGTGAGTTTGATCAGTCCCAAGGGCAAGACCGGCGACCTGGCGCTGCCCGCGGCCGTGGACCTGTTCGAAAAATTCGTTGGGGCAATGCGCGGCGAGGGCGAACCGCTGGTTTCGGCGGAAGATTCGCTCTCCATAACGCGCGTCTGCCTGAAAGCCCGCGACGCCGCCGACCGGGAGTCCTGGATCAAGCTGTAAGGGGGCGGGAAGCAGAGGGGATTGCGGGGCAGTGCGGGGTCAGACTAGCGTCGAAAGGTAGGCTATATTTCGCCTTTTCATCGCCCCAAATGGGACGTTTGGGACGTTTGGGACAAAAATTCACAAAATTGTAAACTATTGATAATACAGTATTTATTTTATTAAAATTGGCCTGCGAATGGAATTTCTGCAAAATGTGTCCAATTTTGAAACAGTGTGTAAAAATTACAATCTAGACATTTGCGGAACTTTTGGTCAGCGCCCGGCAGACTCTGCCCCCGCGGCTTCCCGGGCAGCGCAAAGGCCATCAGCCGGTCCGCCGCCGCAACCACCACGTACTGGCGGCCGTCCAGCAGGTAGGTCATGGGCGAACTCTCCATGCGCCCGCCGGCATTCAGGTGCCACAAGGTCTTCCCCGTGACTGGATCAAGCGCCAGCAGGTTGCCGGAGTTGTCGGCGGTGAAGAGCAGATGCCCGGCGGTCGAGAGGTTGCCGGCGCTGGAGCCGCCGCGGCCCAGTTCGTGCGTCCAGGCGATCTTGCCCGTCTTGTAGTCGATGGCGCGGGTGGCCGTATCATCCCACAGCCCGCGGTCGCGCCCGCCCCATCCCTCGGCTTTGCCGCGCGCCGTCAGATAAAAGATGCTGAAGGTTCGGGTGGCGGTGACGTAGAACAGGCCGGTCTGCGGATCGAAGCTGGGAGCCATCCAGTTGGTGCCGCCGCCGCTGGCGGGCTCGACCAGAGCGCCGTCGGGCGAAGGAGCCATGTGCGGTTTGGGAATGGGATGCCCCTCGGCGTCATAGGAAGAAGACCACGTCTGGTCGATGAATGGCGCGGTCAGCAGGTGCTTGCCATTGGTGCGGTCCAGCAGAAAGAAGAAGGAGTTGCGCGCAGCCTGCGCCAGCAGGTGCATGGGCTTGCCGTTGAACTCTCCGTCGAACAGCACCGGCATTTCCACCGAGTCCCAGTCGTGCACGTCGTGCGGCGAAGTCTGGTAGTGCCACACCAGTTTGCCGGTGTCGGGATTGAGCGCCACAATCGAACAGGTGTAGAGGTTCGCGCCAGGCCGCGCCGAACCCACCAGCACCGGATTGGGATTCCCCGTGCCCCAGTAGAGCAGGTTGAGCTCGGGATCATAAGTACCGCTCATCCAGGTCATGCCGCCGCCGTGACGACGGGCTTCTTCGCTGGGCCAGGTATCGGCGCCGGGCTCGCCTTTGTGCGGCTCAACCCACCAGCGCCACTGCAGCTTGCCGGTCTCGGGATCAATGGAATCAAGGAAGCCGGGAATGTCCGTAACGTCGCCCGAGACGCCCACGATCACGTGGTCCTTCACCACCAGCGGCGCCATCGTGGCAAAGTATTGGAGGGCGGCGTCGGCCAGCCTGACAATCCAGACAGGCTTGCCGTCTTTGGCGTTCAGGCAAACCAGGCGCGCGTCGGGCGTGGTGAAGTAGAGGCGGTCATGCCACATGCCGACTCCGCGGTTGCCGATGTGGTCGCCTTCGGACTTGCGGTAGTAGTGCCAGATCTCGCGTCCCGTGCGGGCGTCAACGGCCCAGACGTTGTCGGGCACGCTGAAATAGAGAATGCCGTTCGCTTCCAGCGGAGTGGACTTGATGCCCTGCGTGCCGGTGGCGAAAAGCCACTTCAGCGCCAGCGAGTGGACGTTCGAGGCGTTGATCTGATCCAGCGTGCTGTAGCGGCGCCCGGAATAGTCTCCATTATAAGTTGGCCAGAAGGTGGTGGGCGGCTCCAGCAGAGCTTTGGCAGGCAGTCCCTGCGCCCGCGCGCCGGCTGCGGAAAACAGCAGGCAGCAGACCGCAGTCAGAACACATCCGGCGATTCGGCGCAAAGAGCGACGCCCGAAAATTCCCGGGCTCATGGTGCGACGGCGTGTCATCAACAACGTCCTCATTTCAAGGTTTCCAGATATGCAAAGAGATTGTGCATGTCCGCCTGGGTCACCTCGTCAAGCAACCGGCGATGCGCCGCCAGCGGATCATGAACGCTCACCTTGACCTGATCGAGCGCGAAGGAGCGATACCATCCGGCAGAATCGTGCAGCGACACGCTGAACTCATCCAGATGGTCGAGCGGACCTTCGATGGTTTTGCCGGAAGGCAGCGTCACCGTTACCGTCCTGTGGTCCGCGCCGCCTGGATAAAGCATCATCGCTTCCAGGTCCAGCGGAGAATTCCTGGTTGCCACGTGAGCCAGATCGCCCGTGGGCGAATGGCAGTCTTTGCATTTCCCCGCCCCGTTGAAGTACGCCTTGCCGGCGGCGGCGTTGCCGGTCAGCATCCACTTCAGCGCGTAGTTCGCGGGCAGACGCGCGGACGCCAGACCCTGCGCCTGGCGGTAATGCAGAAACGCCGCGATCTCCTTAATCTGCGCGTCGCTCATGTGGAGCGGCGGCATGCCTTTGCTGGGCCGGCCGTTCAGGATGACCGGGCCAATCTGATCCCCGGCTTTGTCGTGCGCCACCAGCGCCGAGCGCACCAGGTCCGGACCGCGCCCGCCCGTGGCATCCTCTCCATGACAGAAGGCGCAGTTCCCGTCAAAAGCCTTCTTGCCGCTCTCCACCGCGGCAGAGGGCTTCTCCTGCGCAAACACCGGCAAGGCCGCCAGCGCGACCATGACAAAGGCCAGCGCGAACGGCAAAGCTCTGCAGAATGCGCGGGCAGTTTGCACTCTACTTTTCCTCACATTCATTCGTACCATCTCACGTCGTGGTCTTAACGCCGATCAATAGCTGCGGCAACGTTCGTTGGGCGCAATTCAGCGACTGCTGTTGAGCGGCGCGTTTCATTTCCTGGTTGATTTGCGATAAAGCCCCGGAGCGAACTCCTGTTGGCAACAACGAACCACAACCAGCCGCAAGAAAGGCGTAATCATACTGCTAATTCCTGGAGTACGCCAGCGCGAAATCACCAATGCTGTGGTTGCGCTGTAGCGGAATCGAAGTATGCTGCAGGAGGGAGCCGCATGCATCGCCAAAACCGCGACGTATGTGCGACCGGCGAGGAACACTACAAACCCTGGAGTTCGAAGGCTGATTAGGAAGAGCGCAGGATTCAATCGTTTGAAAGTTCAAAGAAATAAGCGGGAGGACTGAGGCTATGCCATGCGAAGTAAACCGCCGGGAATTCCTTGCACTTGCCGCCGCGGGTCTTGCCCTTCCGAAGCTCCCGCGGCTGATCATCGACACTCACCTTGAAATCTGGACTTTCAATCCGAAGTTTCCGTTTCACGATCCCGAGCACCCGGACCTCAAGCGAGTGCCGGTGGAAGCGCCCGTCGAAAACGAAGTGGCGGAGATGCGAAAATTCGGCCTGAAATACGCGGTGCTGATTAATCCGCGCTATTACGGGTGGGACAATTCGTACGTCAGCTACGCTCTGCACAAGTACCCGAATCTGTTTGTGGCGCACGGCCTGATCAATCCGCTGGGTCCCGATCCGGCCGGCCGTTTGCGCTATTGGATGGAGGAGCATGGTTTTCAGGGGATGCGGTTCAGCCCGCTTTACCAACCGAATTCGACCTGGCTGAACTCCAGGGACCTGTATCCTTTGTGGAGAGAAGCCGAGCGCTTAAAAGCTGTCTTCAACTTTTATATCCTTCCCCACCAGATGCCGATGCTCGAAGACATGGCCGGCCGTTTTCCCGGCGTTAAGATTGTCGTCGACCACCTCGGCGAGCCGAATTTGAGGGCCGCGACCCGTGGGCGGATTTTCGGAAAATGTTCCGGCTAAAGCGCTTCCCGCAGGTCTGGGTGAGCGCTTCAGAACCCTATGAAATTTCGCTGACCAAGAAGTATCCCTATCGCGATACCCTCCCCTTCTACAAAGCCACCTACGAAGAGTTTGGCGGGAAGAAACTAATTTGGGGCACGGGATACCCAATGCCGCGATGGGAGCTGCCGATGAACAAAGAGCTCGCCTTCGTTGACCAGGTCTGCGATTTTTACACGGATGAAGACAGGGAATTAATCCTGGGAAAGAATGCTCTTCGCATCTGGAATTTTCCAAAGGCTGGATAGCACGTGGCTGGCATCCCAATTGATCGGGCCGATCATCGAAGCTGATTGGGGACAAGGGGAGGGATGAATTCTGAAGGATGAAAAAAGGCAGCCCCGAGTCACCACAATAAAAGCGAGGAACCGCGTGAAGTCAAAACAGGCAAGAGTCTCTCGCTTGGCCAGAACGCAGATGATATAAAGCGAGCATCTGCGCTAGCCGCGAAGGACAGAATTGCGTCCATGATCCATGATGGAGGACAGCCATGATGAGTCGCAACTTGCTCATTGAGGGACTGAGCCTGCTCGCGATCCTTCTTTTTGGCGGTCCGGCCACGGCGCAGACTGCCCCGAGTGCGGCGACAGCAGCGGTTAAAAGCATCGACATTACCGACGCGAGGCCGATTCCCCGCGCCCTGGACATCATCGAGAAGAGGTACGAGGTCAGCATCGACTATGTGGATGCCGTATACTCCAACCCGCAAGACCTGCAGACGGTCACTTTCATACGGGGAGTCCCTGCTAGGAAACCCTTTCCCATCCCCAAGGTTCGCTCCCTTAACCTCTACTACCAGGAGATGAACGGCGAGCCGATTGGGGGCATCACTGGTCTGATCCAGAGCGTACTAACTCAGTTTGCAGATGAAGGTGGCCCGGTGTTTGCGGTCAGGGAGCTCACCATGCCCTATGGGCCGCGATGGGAGGTTTATCCGAAGGAGGTGCGCGACCTGTCGGGAGCCTTGGTCGCGCAACCCGATGTGCTGGACGCTGTCATTCAGATTCCCACGGAGAAACGGACGTCTGGCGAGATGGTCGCCGAGATTGGCAAGGAGTTATCTGCAGCCTGGGGCCGCAAATTCAACATCGCTCAATTTCGGGACGCACCCGTCCGCGGCGACGAGGCTGAACGGGGTGCCGAAAACGTAACCGCGCTTACAGCTCTTTTGCACCTGACGGGTCCACAGGAGGCCTTGAGGGCGTTTTACATGCCAGACAACAACCAATATTACGTCAGCATCGGCCCCCGTCCTTATCACCAGACACTCCGGCCGCTGCCGCCCGCTCCTCTACCGGCGCCGGCGGTGCGGACCCGTCCCGTGCCAGTTGCCGTGTGGCTGCGCCGGTCCCTCTACTACAAAGGGAAGATGGATATCCAGTCGGCGTTGTCGCAAGCCGGATTCCTGCATACAGCCGCGACCGGGGAATGGGATGCGCCCACCGTAGACGCGATCAGCCGGTTCCAGAGCGCCAACCATCTGGAGGTGACGGGGAGAATCAACGCTGCAACTATTCAGAAACTGGAACCGTTCCTGCCAAAGTTGGAGGCACACCCCACTCCTCACGGCTGGGCCAACGGCATGTACCCTGCCCTGGCCCAGTGGCTGCAGAGTAATCCTCAAGGATGGACAGATATCCAGAGAGCGCTGACTAAGGAGGGCTTCTATACCGGTAACACCACTGGCATGCTGGACCTGAAAACCCATAATGCGCTGAAGGCCTTCCAGGCGAGCAACGGATTGAGGCAGACAGGGGTTTTCGACCGGCCCACCGCCGAGAAACTTGCCCCCTTCATTCCTAAGCCAGGGGAAGAGCCGCCGGTTGCGACCCAGTAATTAGTTCATGGACAGATATCATTTGCGGGTAATTTTATAAAAGCCTTTCGAGGCGCAGAGCTCGGTCGCATTTATATTACGGGGCTTCCTCCAGCGTCCATAAAGACTGGCAGCGCAATTATCTATCAAGCAAACGGCCAGACGCGCTCGACGGTTTTGGAGAGGATCCAGCTCTTGTCTCTCTCGTTGAGGAACTTCATGTCGTCCCGGACCACGGCCAAAGTCTTCTCGTAGGTGGTCCACTTTTTACAGACGGGCCAATCCGTTCCCCACATCAGCCGCTCGGGGCCGTAAACCGCGTAAAGGCGCTTCACGTATTCCTGCGCGTCCAGCCAGGGATAAGGCTGCCGGGAGATCGACCATGTGTGCGAGATCTTCACAAACACCCGCGGAAAGCGTGCCAGCGCGATCAGCTTCTCCAGTTCCTTTGGCTGGTCAACGGGGCAGTCGGCCATGTGGTCAATCACCACGTCGAGCCCGGGACACTGGTCCATCAAAGGAACCAGGTCCGGCATTCGCGTGATGGGCGCGTAAATCTGCATCGGCACTTTCAGCGACTCCGCGCGCTTCCACAGGGGCGGCATCAGCGGCCCCCTGATCCAATCGCCGCCGGCGTCGCCCGAGGGACTGAGCCGCACGCCATGGAATCCCTGTTCGGTAAGCTTTGAAAGTTGATCGGGCGCGGCAGGATCGGCCGGGTTCACGCGGCAAACCGCCATGAAGTAAGGCTTGTGTTTCCTCATCGAGTCGAGCGTGTAGCGATTGTCCCAGCGATAGCCGATGAACTGCACCAGCACCGTCCGCGCAACGCTATTGGCCTTCATCAGGTCCAGGAGCATGGATGGAGTTTCATTGTCTTTGGGCGGATCGGTTGTTTCCCTGGCCCACGGGTAGCGAGGGTCATTCACCCAGACGTGCACGTGAGGATCGAGAATGCGATATTTGGGCGCGGGTTTCGGCACTGCCATCACAAGAGCTCCAGCAAGAAAGTCGCGGCGGTTCATAAGTAAATCGGCTCCAATTTATTGACCACGTAGGCGCCGCACCTTTCATAGTCAGCCAGCGGACCCTTCCGCGCGGTGTCGAGGTCAACACAAATCCAACCACGGTAATTCACACTTTTCAAAACGCGGTGGCACGCCGGGAAATCAATATTCCCGTCGCCGAGGTCGTAGATGCTGTCAAAAAAGCGCGCGCTGGCTGAATCTTTCGGCAGCACCTTTCCGTTGGGCAGCACCCAATCGCTTGCAGGCGTCGTCCACCTTGCATCCTTATAATCCAGAAAATGGATGCGGCGTTTGTAGCGGCTCAAGGTTTTCACAACGTCGCAGCCCGCAAGATACAGGTGGGCCGTATCGGGTGAGAGGCCGAACAGCTTCGGATCGGTCATGGCCATAAACCGGTCAACTTCTTCCTGAGTCTGGACCATCTGGCCAAGATGATTGTGCAGCCCGGCCGTGAATCCCATCTCGCCTGCCAGCTCCCCGACCTGGTTGCACCGTGCGCACAACTCCCGAAAGGCGGCGGACGTATTCGCTCCGGGCCTGGTGCGCCCCGGCGAGAAAACCACCAGATGGCTGGCGCCAAAATCGGCCAGAAACTTCATCGTGGTCCGCGCGTTTTCCAAAACCTGCCGGCGTTGTGCCGGATCACAAAGCGCCCCGCCCCAGGAAATTGTAACCACGCGAAGGTTCCGCTTTGACATCTCGCGGTGCATCTGAGCTTCCGTCAATCGGTAGCGCTCGAGCATGCGCGGAAATCCCGTCAGCCGGACGCCGGTGAAGCCCGTCTCTTTCATGACATCGAGAATTTCAGTGAAGGGGCCGGGAGGATAGTGGTCCCACAGCCCGGCAGAGAGAGCCCACTTTACGTTCTGGTTCGCCGGCAGGGAGGTTGCGGCAGCCAGCGTCGGCAGGCAGAGCCGGGAGCGCAATCAGGAACGCACGGCGGTTCATTTCCATTGTGCGCCCCATCATTATGAGCCGTCGCGCCGCCTGTCAACCGCACAAATCACTGCGGACAAATCCCTCTCGCTTTGCGAGAATGCATACACTACAATGCCAGCGCATGCTCCATCCGCCGGTGGGGCGCGCGGCATTCCTGACGAATGAGGAGGACTCATAACATTGAATCGAGCTCTCAGTGTGGCACTCATTGCCGGCATAGTTGCAGGTTGGGGGATGCAAAGGATTCATGCGCGTCCTGCTCAAGGCGAGGCGGGGCCGGCAGAGGTTCCTTTTGAGCACGTGATCATTGACAGCCACGCGCCGTTGAATCAATGGGCAATCGGAGTCGGGGACATTAACGGGGACGGCTATGTGGATGTGGTGACCTCAGGAAGCACGGTCGGCAAGGGCGGCCTTTACTGGTATGAATATTCGGGCTGGGCAAAACACGTGATTGACGCCACGGGCGGATTCTCCGATGACCTGCAGGTCGTCGACGTGGATAAGGACGGCGACCTGGATATTGTGGTGCCCGAAGATGGGAGTAAGGAAGTCAGGTGGTATGAAAACCCCGGGCCTGGAGGAAATCCGGCCACAGACCCCTGGAAGATGCATGTGATTGGAAGTTACGCGAAATTTGGTTTCCACGAAGCCCATGATGTGGAAGTGGCCGACCTCAACGGCGATGGGAGGGTTGATGTCGTCATCGCCAACCAGAAATGGTCGACTCCGCGGCCAGTCGAAGCAAGCCGGAAACTGCCGTCTTTCTTCCAGAATAGCCCGGATTCGTGGACGCCCGTCGTGGTGTCAAAGACTTATGGGGAAGGTACCTGCATCGCCGATCTCAATGGCGACGGACGCCCCGATATCGTTAAAGGCGGGTGGTGGCTGGAAAACCCGAAGGATCCGGTCCATGACAAATGGCCGCAACACTGGTTTTACAAAGGCTGGCCGGACCGGGCCGGGGTAACGGTGGCTGACATCAACCAGGACGGGCGTCCGGATGTGGTGCTTTCCGCAGCGGAACTCCCCGGGCGGATGTCGTGGTTTGAGGCACCTTCAGACGCTGTTCACGGCAAGTGGGTCGAGCAAGTGATCAGCAAGCATGTCGATTACGCTCATACGTTCAAAGTAGCGGACATCAATAATGACGGGCTTCCCGATATTGTCTTCGCGGAGATGCAGCAATCCAAAGAGAAGCGGGTGGGATTTTTCCTGAACGAAGGCAAGGGGAAGAGTTGGAAGCTGCAGGTCGTGGCAATAACGGGATCGCACAACATCCGGGTAGCCGACGTTGACAGAGACGGAGACATCGACATCATCGGAGCGAACTGGAACACTGAAGACGACCCGAATCACGCGCCCATGGAAATGTGGAGAAACCTTCTGATGGACCGGCGCAACAACCATCATCACTGACTGGCGGCATACGCAAACATTGATTTCGAGTGTCTGCACAACCCCGCTGAAATTCCGCCACATCAAAGTCCGCCTGCCCGGTGCCGGTAACCCGGCCCGTTGAATGTCACGCACACGCTCGCGTGAGATGCTACAATTGCGGCAGCGACATTCCATGCCGACCTCGACGGACCTTTACAACCGCTGGCTTGCCGATACTCGAAAGCATCCCTTTGCCCACGCCGGTGACCGGATTGGGGCGGCCGTTTCCGGCGGGCCGGATTCCGTTCTGATGCTGGATTTTCTGGCCCGGATGGCGGGCGAGGTGGGATTTCAACTGGCGGTGGTGCACTTCAATCACCACCTGCGCGCTGAGGAATCGGACGGGGATGAAAGTTTTGTCCGTGAGTTGGCGAAGCGCTACGGCGTTCCCTTTTTTCGCGGGGAAGCCCGGGTGGCCGAGGAGGCCCGCAAGCGCCGCCGGAACCTGGAGGCCACGGCGCGCGAATTCCGCTACAAGTTCTTCCTGGGGCTCATCCGGCAGGGGAAAGTAGATAAGGTGGCAACTGCGCACACCCTGGACGACCAGGCCGAAACCGTTCTTTTGCACATTCTGCGTGGGACGGGGACGCGGGGACTGGGAGGGATCCACCGCAACCTCGGAAATAAAGTGGTGCGCCCGTTCCTGGGCCTGACCCGCGCCGGGATCGAAGAAGAGATTCGGAAACGGGACCTTCCCTTTCGGGTGGATGCCACTAATCTTGACACGCGTTTCCGCCGAAATAAAGTTCGGAGAGAACTCCTGCCGATACTGGTAAGGGAGTACAATCCGGAAATTAAGCGTCTTCTGAGCGAGTTAGCCACGAAAGCGCGCGAGGATGAAGCCTGGCTCGACCAGCAGGCGCGGGAACGCGCCGGAGCCTGGCGGCTGCGCGAGCACGGCGCCGAAAAGATTTCGCGCACGGCCCTGCGGAACATGCCGCCGGCGCTGGCCCGGCGGGTGCTGCGGCAGATGCTCTCCGAAGTGGCGGGCAGCCTGGCCGGGGTCACCCACCGGCACATTGGGGACATCTATCGTTTTGCACTGGAATCGCAAAGTGGCAAAAAGCTGCAATTGCCACGAGGGCTGGCGGTGGGGATTGAGTTCGACTGGCTGATTTTTTCCAGGGAAGAGGGGAACGGAAAGCCGCTGGAATTCGTTTACAATGTTGAAGTTCCGGGCGCTCTCGAGGTGCCTGAAATTGGCCTGGGCCTGACGTTCAAAATAGTTGACGCCAAAGACACTTTTCGGGGATATAATGGGCCAGAGTGGCCGAAGTTGGACCCGCAAAAAATACCGGCACGTTTGATCCTTCGAAATTGGCGCCCTGGAGATCGGTACTGCCCATCGGGCTCTCAGAAAAACGTCAAACTAAAGGAACTTTTCCGTCGGTATCGTGTACCCTTGGGGGAAAGAACTCAAAGGCCGGTTCTGGACAGCGAACAGGGGATTGTGTGCGTTCGCGGTTTGCCGGCAGCCGCGTGGGCGGCAGTGAATCAAGACAGCGGGAGGATCCTGGTGATCCGCGAAACCCGCATGGCTTAAATCACGAAATTGTGCAGAATTCGTATTATGATGAGAGTGACGGCGATGTTCAGGGGTTTGGGCACACCGGGGAAGCCGTCTGGTGCATCCAAATAGGATAGGGCCAGGCAGCTTTTGCACTCCCCGGGAGTGGGGCTGGAGGTAAATCGTGAATTCGGCGGTTAAAAACATAATTTTCTGGGTGGTCATGGTCGTTACCGCGCTGCTCATCTGGGCGGTTGTACGATCGAGCACCGGCGAGCACGTCAGCAATTATACCTTCACCCAGTTTGTGAACCAGGTGGATGGCGGGAACGTCCAGGAGGTGACCATTTCGGGCACCGACGTAACGGGCGTTCTGAAGAAGGACAACGCGAAGTTCAAGACCACCATTCCTCCCAACTATCCCGACCTGTACAAAGACCTCCTGAGCAAGGACGTCAGGGTCACTGTCAAGAGTGAGTCCAGCAATTCCTGGATGACCTGGCTGGCCAATGGGCTTCCGCTGATATTGCTGATCGGCCTGTGGATTTTCTTCATGCGCCAGATGCAGAGCGGCGGCAACAAGGCTCTCTCCTTTGGGAAGAGCCGCGCGCGGCTGCTCTCAACCCAGCACAAGAAGATTACCTTTAAAGACGTGGCCGGCGTGCAGGAGGCCAAGGAAGAGCTCACCGAAATCATCGATTTCCTCCGGGAACCCCAGAAGTTCCAGAAACTGGGAGGGCGCATCCCCAAGGGCGTCCTGCTGGTGGGCCCGCCGGGAACCGGCAAGACCCTGCTGGCCCGGGCCATCGCCGGAGAAGCGAACGTGCCCTTCTTTTCCATCTCCGGATCGGATTTTGTGGAGATGTTTGTGGGCGTGGGCGCGTCGCGCGTGAGAGACCTTTTTGAGCAGGGCAAGAAAAACGCTCCCTGCATTATCTTCATCGACGAAATTGACGCCGTCGGCCGCCATCGCGGCGCCGGACTGGGCGGAGGCCATGACGAACGCGAACAGACCTTGAACCAGCTGCTGGTTGAAATGGACGGGTTCGAATCAAACGAAGGTGTTATCCTGATCGCCGCCACCAACCGGCCCGACGTTCTGGACCCCGCCTTGCTGCGCCCCGGCCGCTTTGACCGGCGGGTGATTGTTCCGCGGCCGGACGTGAAAGGCCGCGAAGCCATCCTGAAAGTCCACACCAAGAAGATTCCGTTGTCCGAGGACGTAGACCTGCCCGTGCTGGCTCGCGGGACACCGGGCTTTTCCGGCGCAGACCTTGCCAACCTGGTGAACGAAGGGGCCCTGCTGGCGGCGCGCCAGAACCGCAAACAGGTGAGCATGGTGGACATGGATACGGCAAAGGACAAGGTGCTGATGGGGCCGGAACGGCGGTCGATGATCCTTTCCGACGAGGAAAAGCGCAACACCGCCTTCCATGAAGCCGGCCACGCGCTGGTAGCCTCGTTGCTGCCCAACGCCGACCCGCTGCACAAAGTCACCATCATCCCGCGCGGCATGGCGCTGGGCGTCACCATGCAACTGCCGCTGGATGACAAACATACCTACACACGTGATTTTCTGGAAGCCCAGCTGGCCATCATGATGGGCGGGCGCGTGGCGGAAGAAATCTTCCTGAACCACATCACCACGGGCGCCGGGAACGACATCGAACAGGCCACCGGCATCGCGCGCCGCATGGTGTGCGAGTTTGGCATGTCGGACCTGGGTCCGCTGGCTTACGGCAAGAACCAGCAGGAAATCTTCCTGGGGCGCGACCTGGCAACCCAGCGCGACTTCAGCGAAGATACGGCCATCAAGATTGACCAGGAAGTGAAGAAGTTTGTAACCACGGGCTATCAGCGCGCCAAGGACATCCTGAACAACCACCGGGACGTGATGGCGCGCATTGCCGAAGCGCTTCTGGAACGCGAAAGCCTCGATGCCGCTGACATGAAGCTGCTGATCGAAGGCAAGCCGCTGCCTGAACTGGTAAAGCCCGTGCTATCCATACCGGGTGAAGAGGAAACCACGGAAGTACTGAAACCCCAGCCTTCCGGCGGCGTTCCGGGCCGCGAGCGACCGCAGCCCGCGTAAGTTCGCCACCTACCACTAGCGATCATCACCAGCGGCCGTGTGTATACTTTTGCCTGAATGTTTTTCCTGCACGGCTGCCAATCCCCTTATAATGTCTCTCTCCCAAAAGGCGTTTGGGACCCGACTTCGCGCAAAAGGATGCGTCAAACATGTCACCAGCAGACATTGAACTTGGACCCTCGTGGGAAAATCCCGTCAGAAAATCGCTGGCTGAAGGCCGGCCGGTGGTGGGAATGACGGTCTCGGTTCCCAGCGTGGAAGTGGCCGCGCAGGGAGCGAACCTGGGCTTTGACTTTCTCTGGATCGAGATGGAACACAGCCCGACCACGCTGGAAACCCTGAGAAACATGGTGCTGGCGACGAGAGGGCTCCCGGCCGTACCCTTCGCCCGCGTTCCCGTGAACGAATTGTGGATGGCCAAGCGCGTGCTGGATTCCGGCGTGCTGGGCGTGATCTTTCCCTTTACCAGCACCCCCGAACTGGCGCGCCAGGCGGTGGCGGCGTGCAAGTACCCGCCACACGGCGGTCGCGGCTCCGGAGCGGGTCTGGCCACATTCCGCTGGCCGGCGGCGGAAGGTTACCACGACTTCGCCGACCGAAACGTGATGGTGATCGCCAACATTGAAGAGGCCAAAGCGGTCGAGAATATTGACGCCATCGCCTCAACGGAAGGGCTGGACGTGCTGTTCATCGGCACCAGCGATCTCGCCTTCTCGATGGGATTTCGCGGCAAACAGGACCATCCGCGCGTGGAGGAAGCGGTGAACGAAATAGTGAAGGCCGCAAAAGAAACACAACAAGGTGGTCGGCGCTCCAGTGGGCAGCTCCGAGCAGATGAGGAAATATCTGGAGCGGGGAGTGCTCTTCTTCCAGGCCGGCACAGAGTTGCGGCTGATGGCGGCAGGCGCCCGGCAGTTTCTGGAACCACTGGGGAGACCCGCCGCCCCATCAAAAACCCAGCCGCTCTATTAATCAGGCGTTCAGGCCACCGATGGCCAGAAGCCGTGCTTCCACTCAATCCAGGATTTTCTTCTGCCAATCTTCTTCGTTGAAGTGCGCCGTGGGGTAATAGGGCGGCGAGCCGCGCGGGTCCTTGTCCGGCGGCGCCACGCCGGCGGTGAGCACATACCAATGCAGCAGGCGGCCGGCCAGGTCCTGCTGCGCGCTCGAGTAGGAGCGGTCGCCGTAAACGTTGTGAAGCTCGCGCGGGTCTTTCGCCACGTCGTACAACTCGTTCTGGCCGCCGGGTCGAAGCACCAGCTTGTGATCGGGGGTCTTGATCATTGCCGCGCGGGACACCGTTTCCGGATGGTCCGCCTCCAGCTTCTCTTTGGGGTAATAAATTTCACCCGGCTTAAGGTCCGCCGGCTCAAAGCACTGCGGCTCATAGATGTTATAGCCGCCTTCTGAAAACGCAGCGCGCCCCGGATCGCCCGGCGAGCCGTGAAGCTGGGGCGTCAGGCTGCGTGCAAAGTGGGTATGCCGGGCCTCGATTCCCGCCAACTCCAGCGAGGTCGCCATCACGTCGAAGAGTTCGACAATCTCCTTCGATACGTGGTTTTGCGCGCCGCCCGGCAGCCGCACAATCAGGGGGACATGGGTAAGAACGTCGTCGAGGGCGCTGGGCCATTTTTCCACCAGGCCGTAGTCGCCGGCCCAGTCCCCGTGATCTGAAAAAAGAAACACCGCCGTGTCATCCACGTGGCCGGTTCTCTCAATCGCCGCGAGCAACTCGCCCAGCAGCCAGTCCGTGTAGCTGATCTTGCCCAGGTACACGGCCTGGATTTTTCTGAAGACATCCTCGCCCAGGGGTTCCAGGTGGTAATACTTCCGGATGGCCTCATAAAAATTCGGCTTATGGGGCAGGCCGATGGGACGCAGGGGCGGGAGCTTCGCCGGATCGTACATGTTGTGAAAGCCCTGGGGAGCGGTGTAGGGCGGATGCGGCGAACCCAGCGGGAGAAAAAGGCAGAACGGCTTGTCGTGGTCGCGCTCCAGGATTCGGATTCCTGCCTGGACATTTCCCCAGTCCGCGTAATCACGCCGGTCGCCGCCCTCGTCATACAGGAATGAATAGTAGCGGGGATCATCCAGCTTCCAGGGATCCCGGGTTCCCGATCGCGGCCTTCCCCGCCCGGGGTGCGATCCCCACTCCGTAACGCTGCCGGTGAAGCTCTGGCTGGCCAGCAGGTCGTTCTTGCCATACCAGAAAACGTCGTAGCCGTTCTGCTTCAGGTAACGGAACAGGTTGGGTTCGTCGGGCCGGAGAAAATAATAGAGGCTGCGATGTCCGTGCACGTGCACCGGCCAGCCCGTCATCAGCGAACAGCGCGACGGACCGCAAACCGGATTCTGCACGTAGCAGTGGCTGAAGCGCGTACCCTCCCGCGCCAGGCGGTCAATGTTGGGCGTTTTCACAACAGAATTGCCGTAGCATGCGATGCTCTCGGCCCGCATCTCATCGGGCATGAAGAAGACAAGGTTCGGCTTCTTCGCCGTTTTCGCCGCAGCTTTCCCGGCCTTTGCGCCGGTGAGTCCTGCAGCCACCGAGACTCCGGAGGCCGCAAGAAAGTCACGCCGGGATACAGAGTTCTTCTTCATCTTCGCGCCTCCTCGCTGCCGGCTGTTCTGCGGGGGTCAGGGTCTATGGATTCTTTCCGCCAACGCCTGGATGTTGTGACCCTTGACGAAATTGCTCGCGCAGTTCGCGAACGCGATCGGCGGGCGAAGGGCCCTCCTGGAACAGCCGGATACCCGCAATACCCGCTGCGCCGGCCTCGATGCAAGGCCTGACCCGCCCAACCGTGATGCCGCCCAATGCCAGGACAGGAATTCTAATCCGCTTTGCAACTTCTGACAATTTGTTCAGCCCCAGCGGCGGCCCATATGGGCGCTTGGAGGGCGTGTCAAAAATGGGGCCCAGCAGGATGTAGTCCGCTCCCCCCGCTTCCGCCTTCAGCGATTCCTGCATCGAGTGGCAGGAAACTCCCACCAGAAAATCTTTGTCAACATGGCGGCGGACAGCCTCCGGCGGCGCCGACTGCCCGCCCAGGTGGACGCCGTGGGCGCCGGCAGCGATAGCCATATCCAGCCGGTCATTCACAACGATTCGGGTTTTCGATCCGCGGCAAACCTCGACGGCTGACTCTACCAGCCCAAGCAGTTCGCGGCAGGCAAGGTCTTTCTCCCGCAGTTGGATCAGGTCCACACCGGCCCCGGCCACAGCCTGGAGATGCGGAAGCAGCGGCAAGGGAGCAAGGCCGTGCCGGTCAGTGATGTAGCAGAGATGAATCCGCAGTGACATTTCAGAAGTCTGGGATCAAAACATGGCGGCAAGGCGGGCGGAAACCCACACAGAATTTGGCGTAAACAAACATGCTGCCCCGAATCCGGAGTTGGCGAGACCCGTGCTATTGAACCAGTCCAATCGACCGGCGCAGCCGCCAGACCTCATGAAAGGCAAGGAAAACATCAATAAGGCCCAGGCCCGAAATCCCGCCTCGGACATAAAAATTTTGCGCAACCACGTAAACCCACGGGTAATGTCCCACGAAAAAGTTCTGGCTCCAGAGTGGAACCCATGGAAAAAGAAACAGGGACGCCCCCATTTCAAAACAGATCACTACATAAAGGATCGCCAGCCAACGGTTCATGCGCGGTTCTTGCGAGGGGGCACCAGTGGAACACTTTTCGGCCTCAGGTTTCGTCCGGGCTTTCCCAACGATCCCTTCTGGCCGCTCAGCGGGAAGTCTGCCGGTGGAGGCGGATCTTTTCTGCGACGTCCCGATAATCGATGTTCTGACTGTAGACCTCAGTGAATTTTTCCAGCGCAGCCGTCGTATCACCGGCCTTTTCGAAAGCTATGCCGAGATCGTAATAAATGGCAAGCCTCCCTTCAGGATCCAGGTCGGGTGCGTCGAGCGCACGCAAGTACCACTTTGCTGCGATGGCGGGCATTTCTTTGTCCATGAAGCAGGAAGCAATCAGGGTGCAGCCCTGAAGGAAGTACGTGCCAAAGTGCTTCGATGCGGTGCCGTTGACAACCTTCTGAAACTCCCCAATCGCCTCATCCAGCAACCCCATCTCTCGAAACGCCACTCCAAGATTATAATGCGTCTGCTCGTCGTCTGCAGATTGATCTGCGGATTCGTTTGCGTCGTTCAGTTCGTCGAGCAACGAACCCAGCTCCATTGAGGCGTCGGCGGCTGTTTTGGAAGGGGCATCCTGACCGGGTTGGAGAGCGGGGGAAACCGGGGAGGCCGCCGGGTCGTGAAAATCTTCCACGGTCGAAACCAGTTCGTCCGCCAGGTCTTCGAGACCGCCCTTCGCGCTGCCGGCAGTTCCAGAGAATGAAGTTGGAAGGTCCCACTCCGCAGCCGGCGTTTCCTGTGCGTCCGCCCCGTGTGCAGGCGGAGCGCTCGCAGACGGGCTTGATTCCCGCCTTAATTCATCGACGCGCTGGCGGAATTCAGACACCCGGCCTTCCGCGGGATACTTCCTTTCGAGTTCGGAAACGGCTTTATCCGCCTCGTCGTAAAAATGATGGCGAATGTAGAACTCAATCTCCTCACGGCTTTCCTCGTAGTCAAAAGCCGCCGTTTCCTCCGCGGGCCGAGCCCGATGCGCCGGGGCCGGCGAATCCGCCGCACCATGACCGGCCTCCGAAGGCCAACGGTCAGCTCCGGCCTCTGCCGGGACTCAAAATCCAGGGAAATCTCCTTCGGGGGCGGCAGTTCTGCTTCTTCGCCCGGCGCCCCCTCGCCATCCTCCGCTGCTGAAAGATTGATCTCGACCGGCCGCGGCGACGCTCCGCTCGCCTCATCAGTCTGCGCGGAACTTTCGCCCTGCGAGGAAATCGAAGCTTCTATCTCAGCGCCGGCCGCGGCCCGGGCCAGTTCCAGGGCTTCCTCATGATATCGCTTCGCCTCGCTGCCATTCCCCCGCCCGGTATAGATCCTGGCCAGAACTTCCGCCGCCTGAACCGCGCGTCCAGGGAGTTTTTCCCGGCAGACCTCCAGGATCCGCTTGTGGATCGCGCTCTGCTCAGGGTAGACCCTTAGAACTTTTTGAAGCTCCTCCACGGCCCTTTCCGTCAAGCCGTCTCTGGCAAAGAAATCGCTGTTGGTCATCGCTCCCTTGACAATGGCCGCCTGTTCGGGATCAGGGGACAAGTCAGCGGCAGCGCCGCCATGTTCGACGCCAGGAATAGATTCCAGGCCTACATCGGAGCTGATCAGCGGCATCTCACTGAGCGGAACGTATTCCTTGCCCTGCTTTTCGAGGACTTTCCTGAGCAAGCCTTTGTAGGTTTCATTTTCAGGCTCGCGCGCCACCAGCCGGGCGTAGGCTTGCTCCGCATTTTCGAACTGGTCCGACTCGACGTAGGCATTTCCCAGCGCTTCAAGAACCTCCGGAATCGTAGCCTCGTCGGCTGTCTTTTCCGCCACCTCGTAGATGAATTCCAGGATATCGATTCGCCCGGGAGCCGACTGCAAAAGTTTACGAAGGGTTTCAATCAAGGGGCCCGATTCGCGATGCGCGATCACGACCGGGGAAACTTCCTTGAGGACTTCCAGCGCCAGGTCATACTGCTGCCTTTCCATACACCTTTCCGTAAAATCGGCTACAGGCGCAAAATCCGCCGGGCTTGACCGTAATACGTCCAACAGCAGACCTCTGGCCTCATCCAGATGACTGGTGGCCAGATAGAATTGAAGCATCAGGCGCTTCGCCTCCGGGTTACTCTGAAGTTCCGGAACGGGATCAAGAATGCCCTTGATTTCTTCAGGTTTCTGCTCCGCCAGGGCCTGGCGGGCGCGGTGAAGATGGATCTCAGGGTTCTCAGGGGCGAGTTCCGCAGCCTTTTCAAAGGCGCTACTGCAAGCCCCAGCGTCTCCGCGGCCGCGAGCTAAAACAGCCACGTCAAGATAGGCTTCCGCAGCCTCGCGGCGTTCTCCTGCCGCCTCCGCATATTGCGCAAATTTCAGGCGCAACGCGGGACTTTTGGGATCCAATCCGCAGAGCTTGCGCAGAATTCCCAGGGCCTGGTCTTTCTGGCCCCTCCGCTCAAAAAATTCAAACGCGTTCTTATACTGCTCCCGGGCCTCACGGGCCAGCCCCTGAGCCCAGTTGAGTTCTGCCAACCGCAGCAAAGGCTCCGCTTTGTCCCGGTCAATTTTCGAAATCTTCTTATAAATGGCGATCGCTTTAACTTTGAAACCTTCGCGCGTATAAGTGTCCGCCAGCCTGTAGAAGTACTTCAGGGCCTCAGGGAGGTTGTTTTCCTGGGCGTAGAGATCACCAATCACATTGAGCAGAACCAGATCGTTGGGATCTCTACCTATAATCGATTCATATTGTCTGATAGCCCGGGTGATCTTGCCTTGTGCAACGTATTTGTGAGCTTCCTGAAGCGCTTTGGCCTTGTTAAAAGCCATGTAGACGGGACCTCGAAAGAACGAACTGCTGTTTTGAAACTAACATACGGTACCCTTGGAGTCAACGCGGAGGAAGGCCAAAATCCGACGCGTCAAGTTAAGTAAATCCTTATAATTCTGCCAGTTATAAAGGCATCCCCGAGCCAGGCCGCCTGCTCCCTCTCCACGATTTCCGCCTGTTGCCTTTGCTGTCTGTTTTTCTTTATAATGGGCCATGGCCGTTGATGGATAGGACTTAAACCACATGTCATCACCCATCGTTCAAAAGTTGGAGCAGGAAATCCAGGCCTTGGAATACGAGCTGCACAATGAGCTTCCCAAGGAATTGAAAAAGGCCCGCGCGCACGGCGATCTCAGCGAGAACGCCGAATACATCATGGCTAAACAGCGGCAGGATTATGTGGGCGCCCGGTTGGCTCAGTTGAAGAAACGCATGGCCGACCTCTCAATGGTGAACGTCAACAACATTCCCAAGGACCGCATTGCCTTTGGGTCGCAGGTTGTTCTTTATGACCTTGACCAGGAAACTGAAATCCAGTATCGGCTGGTGACCAGTGAAGAATCCGACGTCAGCAAAGGGTGGATTTCCACGACCTCTCCGATCGGAAGAAGCCTGATGGGCAAGAAGGTGGGCGACGAAGTTACTGTAAGGACTCCGAAAGGCGTTCGCGAGTTTGAAATCCGATCAGTCCGGACCATCCACGAACAAAATTAAAACCGCAGCTTCTGCGATGGGCGGCAACACAGTACTAGTTGCGCCGCTGCAGTACCGGAGGTTTGTCATCTCCCGTGCTCTGGCCGCCGTTCGTGCCCGCCGGCTGGCCGGATTTTGGTTCACGCTTGAGCAGGGTCGGTTTGTTACCCGCGGCCTGGATCTTTTTCATCCTGCCGAGCAGAGTGTTTAATCGGTCCTGGACGGTTTGGAATTCAGAATTGGACACCAGGTACTCGGGACGGCCCGGAAGAATGGTCTTGATCTCTTTTTCGGCGTCAATGATGCGGTCTTTGGTTGGCGGGTGATCCATGAACACACTGGGAACACTGCCGGGATTACGCCGCTGTTCCTGAATAATCTTGGAAAACATAGAAAGATAGGCATCCGGATCGTATCCAGCCTTCCACATATACTGCAAGCCCAGGAAGTCCGCCTGCTGCTCGTCGTCGCGGCTGAACTTAAGGAACGCCATGGGGATTCCAAAATTCATCGCCTCTGAAAGGCCGATGTATACCGGATAGGACATGGGGGTGAAAATAAGGGGAATCATGGCATACTGCAGCAGTGTCTGCTTGGTGGCATCCGACGCCCAATGGCGGCATGCCACGTGAGCGGTCTCATGGGCCAGCACGCCGGCCAGCTGGGCTTCACTGCCCGCAGCGTGCAGCAAGCCGGTGTTAACGTAAATGTAACCACCGGGAAGCGTAAAGGCGTTGATTTCCGGCGAGTCGATCACCCTCACCGTGATGGGAATTTTGGCATCGGAACTTCCGGCAATGTTCTGCTCCACGCGGTTGACGTATTCGGTAACGACCGGGTCCTTAACCAGCTTGGCGGAGCGGTCGATCTGCTCGGCATACTTCTGGCCGATTGCAACCTCTTTCTGTTCGGAGATAATGCTGCGATGAGCAACATTTCGTTGTCCGATGCAATAGACGTCATCCATTTTGTTTTTGGCATCCGAGCACGGCTGAACAGCCGCAGTGTCATTTGCCAATGCGGGAATCACGCCCCAAAGAAAAACGGCAGCCAATGCCACGGTCAACAAGGGTATCTTTTTCATAGTCAAAGTCCTATCCTGATTTGCCCTGTTGATTGAGATGATTAAACCTCCTCAGGGGTTTCCTCGTCCTCTTCCCGCCTGCTCCACTTCCTTCTTTGGCGTTTTCAAGGTTATTTAAGGTTATTTAAGGTGCAGGCCGCAATTGCGCCGGCGCTGTTCAACCATGGTTCGCAGGAGGAAGGTGAACGGCGACAGGCGGCAAAAAATGGAAGGAGACTTCAAACGAGGGCCCTAAACCTCCTGCGAGCTCAGGATAAATAGGGCCGGCCCAGAGATCACGTTCCCGTACCGTCTCAGTGTAACGATATCTCCTGCGCGACATCATTGACAAAATCGACAAGGCTCTGGATAACTCCGGTCACCGCTCGGGGCAGGTACTGCGGCAGAGCATTCAGTGAACTCTCAAGCCAATCACTATTCCATCCGTAGGAGACAACCCAGGCGTCGCGCTGGTTCCACACTTCCCGCAGGCGGTACCAGTAGTGGACCCGCGCAGCCATCACCTCTGTTTCCAGAGTGCTCGAGGCATCAGCGACCCGGAACTGCGGAGGAGGGTCCGCCGGCAGAGGTCTGTTGGGAGAGTATTGTATCTGGATGCGCCGGACGGCCACGTTCCAGTAGGCCAGGGCCAGGGCCCGCTCGTAATGCCTTTGCTGCTGGTCCAGGTTCCGGTTGTAACCATAGAATGCCGGCGGAGGTTCGGCGGACAATCTCATTACCGGGCGCGTCGAGCGGTAAACAAACAGCGCAGCCAGGATGAGCACAAGCGCCCATTTCCACCACCCCGAGCGCTTTCGCACGGGCCGTTCATGGAAGAGGTGATCCGCCGCAGTATCTAGTGAATTCGCATGTTTCATCTGGAAAGAATTTAACCCGGTGTCGGCATGACACACAATGGCCCGTTGGTTCCATTTACGCCGGAACAACGTTAGTAGCTTTTAAATAACTGAAGAGCAGATGCTACCCTGCACTCTCGTTGTCCCTGACAACATAAGAGAATCCTAATGTATATGTAACCTCGATCAATATAAGGGGTTAGGTATAATGACCAGCCGGGCGAATCCTCCCGACAATGCGACAATGAATGGACTTCAGTTCTATCTCCTGCAAGGGTAAAGCCGCTCGCTGCCCTATTACCTTTCTTGCAAACATGGGCCTGCATCCATAAGGCAAAGTCAATTTTCGGTTTTCGGAAACCCGGCAAAAACTTCTTCGTATCACTTTTTACCTTGATAAGCTAAAAGCTTATTCATCCAGAAGGGAGACGTAGCCATCATGAAAGCAATCGCCATTACTCCAGGAACCAAAAATGTGAATATTGTTAACCGTCCGGAACCCAAATTGAGTGCTCCGCAGGAAATCAAACTGCGAGTACTGCGTGTGGGAATCTGTGGAACCGACCGGGAGGAAGTATCCGGGGGACGGGCCGACGCCCCTCCGGGCCAGAAAGACCTGGTCATCGGGCACGAAATGTTCGGCCAGGTGGAGGAAGTCGGGAGCCAGGTCCAGACGGTCCAGCCCGGCGATTTTGGATGCTTTACCGTCCGGCGAGGGTGCGGACACTGCCCCGCCTGCCTGAACAACCGCAGCGACATGTGCTCGACCGGGGACTACACCGAGCGCGGCATCAAGCAGAGGGACGGATACGAAACGGAACTGGTGGTGGATGAATCGCAGTACTTCGTGAAGGTTCCCAAGGAGCAAGTCCCGCTCGGGGTCCTCTCAGAACCCACATCGGTTGCGGAGAAGGCCATTGATGAAGCGCTTTCGGTCCAGGCCGCTCGGATTCCCGGCGTTGACGACCCCCTGAAATGGCTGGAAGGGAAGCAGGTGCTGGTGGCCGGACTGGGGCCCATCGGACTGCTGGCCGCCGCCACGCTCAGACTCCGCGGTGCAGAGGTGCTGGGACTTGATGTAGTGGACGCCGACACTTTGAGGCCTCGGATCCTCAAGCAATTCGGTGGAAAGTATATTGATGGCCGCCAGACAAAGTCCTCGGCTTTGGACGACGCCTACGGACAGATCGACATGATCTTTGAGGCCACTGGCATTGCCCGCGTAGAATTTGACCTGCTCGGCGCCCTGGGCATCAACGGCGTCTATGTTCTGACGGGTATCCCGGGCGGCGATCGTCCTCTGCAACTGGACGGAGCAGCTCTGATGCGCCAGCTTGTGCTGCGTAACCAGGTGATGATCGGTAGTGTCAACGCCAGCAAGAAACATTTTGAAATGGCCGTGGAAGACCTCGGGAAAGCGTACAAGACCTGGGGCAAGACGATGGAGCAACTCATCACCCATGTTGTTCCCTACACCGACTTCGCCCAAGTTCTGGAAAAGCATCCCGACAATGAGATCAAAGCCGTCATCGAATGGAGCAAACCGAACTGATCCATGAAGGTCTGGGTTTTCAAAATCAACACCAAACGGGGCTGGAAGTTCGATCAATATTTCCGCTCCAGGGTCCGCGGAAACTATCCCATGGGCGACGAAGGCTGGATCAGGAGTGCCTCCAGCCTTCGTTACCTGCGCGAGGAAGTCAAGCGTGGCGATCTGTTTCTCTGCTACGAAACCGACCGCAAGGAACTACGGGGAGTGGCGCGCGCGGCTTCAAACGGGCGGGACGTCGGGATGGGATCGCTGATCGATTTTTGCCCACCCCATCAGGCGGTGCGGTTCAAGAATCCTCTCCAGCGCCGGCCCGATCTCGACCACATCCTGGCCTTTACGCCGCATCGCGGCCGCGGCACCGTGCAGAAAATTGACCGAGATGAGTTTGCCCGCCTCAAGCGCATCATGCTGCGCAAGAATCCCGGCCAGGGCCTCGAGTTGCGCAGGATTCTGGGATGAGACCCAACGATTTTCCAATGTTAATGAGGCCCTTGCGCTTTCCCCCACAATAATGCTAAGAACGCTTTACCTGCTGTCCGCCAGTGCTATTCGAATACAGGCGCCGAATGAAGAAGTGGATCTCGCAATATTTCCAGCTTGATGCCAACGGAACGACCTTGCAGAGAGAGGTGGTGGGCGGCATCACCACCTTTCTGGCCATGTCGTACATCATCTTTGTGCAGCCGGGAGTTCTCTCCCAGGCCGGCATGAATTTCCAGGCCGTGCTCTGCGCTTCCTGCCTGGCCGCGGCGCTTTCCACTTTCCTGATGGGCCTGATCGCCAACTATCCGGTCGCGTTGGCGCCGGGCATGGGAGAGAACTTCTTCTTCGTCTACACGCTGTGCGCCGCGGCGCCGCTGGGTTTCGGATTGACGTGGCAGCAGGCCCTGGGCGCGGTGCTGCTGGCCGGCATTTTCTTTATCGCCATCACGCTGACGGGCATACGGGCGAAAATTGTCAACTCGATTCCCGATTCGCTGAAGCGCGGCATCGCCGCCGGCATCGGACTTTTCATCACCTTGATCGGGCTCGAATATGGAGGGCTGGTCGTCGGCTCGCCCGGGACGCTGGTGCGCCTCGGAAACTTCAGCCAGCCGGCAACCCTGGCCAGCGGACTGGGGCTGCTGGTGCTGGTGGTGCTGCTGGCCTTCGGAGTGCGCGGAGCCATCCTGCTGGGCATCCTGGCCACCACCGCCATTGCTGCGGCCTTCGGTCTCATCCATTTTCACGGCATCGTCTCAACTCAGATTCATCTGTCGCCCACGTTCCTGCAATTTGATCTGCGCGGGCTTTTTGCGCTCTCACCTTCTAAGCTGGGAGCGGCCATCTTTGTGTTGTTCTACCTGGCGTTGTTTGACACCATCGGCACGCTGGTCGGCGTCGGCCAGCAGGCCGGGTTGTTACGGGAAGGCAAACTGCCCCGGGCGGGACGGGCGTTGTTTGCCGACGCGGTGGGCACGACGGTCGGCGCGGGGCTCGGGACCTCCACCATCACCTGCTACATCGAGTCGGCCGCCGGGGTTTCCGACGGCGCGCGCACCGGCCTGGCCAACATGGTGACCGGACTCCTTTTGCTGGCCGCCATTTTTTTCAGCCCGCTGGCTTCGATGATCGGTGGCGGTGTTGAGGTCAGCACGGCCAGTGGCTCCGCCAGTCCGTTATCCGACCCTTGCTCCGGCCCTGATCGTGGTCGGCTCGATGATGCTCAAGGTGGTTCGGGAGTTCAACTGGGACGACCCGACGGAATACCTTCCGGCATTCCTGATCCTGGTTGGCATACCGCTCACCTTCAGCATCGCAGACGGCATTGCCTTTGGGCTGATCGCCTATTGTGTGGCGAAGGTGGCCACCGGCCGGTGGCGCGAATGCCCGACGCTTACCTACATTTTTGCCGCCCTGTTTGTTGTTCAATTTGTCGTGATCTGAAAACCTCCGCTTCTTTCCCCCCGAACCGATGGTTTGTGCGCGCGGATCGGTACGGCCATCAACAGACAGGGCCAACCCGCAGCACTGTGCGGCGGGACTCCAGGCCTTCAGCCTGCCTGCCGGGGTTTCCGAAACGTCGCAAAACCCGTGTCCACGCCGTTCACATCGCGCAGCACCTTACAAATTCGGCGCGGGCTGTGGCATCGGCGTCGCTGTTGGCGCAGCCGAACTGGCGCGCTGCGGTTGAGGCTCCAGCGGCATCACAATCCAGGCAACGATATATGCGATGAAACCCCAGCCTCCAAGGAACAACGCGGCCAGCCAGACCAGGCGCACCAGAGTGACGTCAACTTCCAGGTACTCCGCGAACCCACCGCACACACCGGCAATCTTTTCGTCGGTGCGCGAGCGCATGAGTTTCCTGTTCGGCCTTATGGGGGGATACATTTCGGTGCCGCACTGTGAGCAGAAATTGACAGAATGCGAATATTCTTTTCCGCACTTGGGACAAAACATGGCAAGACCCTCCCTTCCGTCCTGGAAAAGCAACCTTCATAATGTGATACGCGCCGGGTTGTTCCAAAGTTCCTTGCGAAATGGTGGCCACAGCCGAACCATCCAATTTCCAGCGGGATGCCAAGCACGAACCCTTCCTCTCCAGCGGCGATTTCAGGTAAGATGCCCTTTATTGCCCCGCGCAAGGCTTCATTCCTCAGACCGGCCGCATTGACCCGGACTTCGGGTGGATCGCCAGTCACGGCTTGGGAGACTGCAGAATGGATTGGAGACACCAGCGCCTGCCAAAAGTATTTGCCCGGTCGAAGTCCATGCGGCGCAAGATTGCATACAGCCTCGCTATTGTCCGGCTGATTCTGGTTCCCGTCATCCTGCTGGCCGTTTACTACCTGTTCAGAATGGGCTGGATTGTCGATCGCATTGTGAGCGTCGACGCAGCCGTGGCCATGCAGGCGGAGCGCGCTTCCATCGTCATGCTCGACGCCCGGCGTAATGAGCGGAACTACTTTCTGCTTCACGACCCCGCAGACCTCAAGGCCAACCAGCAGACCGTTGAGAACCTCCGGACGATGATCCATTCGTTTCGCGAGGTCCAGCCCCAGGAAGCGAATACCGTCAGGGAAATGCAGGCCGAACTTGAGACCTACCAGCAGGGATTGCGCGAGGCGGCCCAGCGCATCAGCGAAGCGGGCCAGCCGCGGGTCGACAGGCTTCGCGGCGCCGTGCTTGCCTACGAAGAGAACCTGAACCATATCCTCCGCGGAGCACACCGGCGGAGCAGAGCCAGCCTGGTCCGCGAACTGCACGAACGCACCAGCAAGTTTGACTCTGAGATCGCAGCCGCCGGCACGGAAGATCCGGTCCTGCAATCCATTTCCGCGAAACTTGACCAGTCTGCAAGTTCGTTCCTGCGCCAGGCCACAGCATTGGAACACCGCAGTTGGAACCGCGTCGAGGCCGATCACGATGACGCCCGTAACCTGATGGTCCGCGTCGAATGGGTGCTGGGCAGCGTCTCGCTGCTGGTCCTGCTGATCAGCATTTGGTTCAGCTACGTCCTGCCCAGGGAAGTGGTGCAGCCGCTGTTCGATCTGAAGGCGGCGGTGGACCACGCCGCGGCAGGCAATTACGAAATCGAGTTTGACGTTCAGGGCAAGGGCGAGGTCGTGCAGCTTGCCAACAGCGTGCGGGACCTGATTGCCCACGTGCGCGAAAAGAAGAGCGATCCGGACGCTCCGTCTTCCTGACGCCGACCCAGCCTGAGCACCTCTGGCCGAAACCCTCTGGATGTCCCCCCGAAAACTTGATAGATTAGTGTATGAAAGGAGAACATCTGACATGAAGGGAAAAGCAGCCGTAATCGACGCTCTCCAGAAGGCTTTAAGCGAAGAATTGATGGCCATTAGCCAGTACTTCCTCCACGGCGAGATGCAGAGCAATTGGGGCTACAAGCGCCTCTATGCTGAAATCAAGAAGCAGGCGATCGGCGAAATGAAACACGCCGAAGTCCTGGTTGAACGCATCCTCTTCCTCGAAGGGCTTCCCAACCTGAACGACTTCCCGAAACTCAAGATCGGGAAGAACGTCCAGCAGCAGCTCCAGAACGATCTGAACCTGGAAAAAGGTGCTGTTGAGGAATACAACAAGTTTATCGCCCTCGCCCGCAAAGAGGGCGACAACGCCTCAGCCGATCTCTTCGAGGTTCTCCTGAAAGACGAAGAAGAACACGTCGACTTTCTCGAATCTCAGCTCGATTTGATCGAACAAGTGGGCCTGCAGAATTATCTCAGCCCAGCAAATGCACGGCTGATCACCCATCAGCCATATTCCCTCCCAGAAAAGAATTAATGAAATGAGAACACCGGTCGCGTCCTGTGGCCGGTGTTCCCTGCCCCTGGCTGACCCCACCCGCCGTGTTGGCGGGAGCGAGACTGCTTCCCACTGAACCCTTGCAGCCATAGCCCCGAAGCTGTAATCTGATCTGCATGGACGAGATTGTGTTCGAAGTCACACAGGAGGGCGACGGAGGCTTTGTTGCAGAGTGCCTGACCGAAAGCATCGTCACCCAAGCGGACGACTGGGAAGCACTTCGCCAGAACGTAAGGGAAGCGGTGGCAGGCTTTTATTTCGACCGTCCTCAAAAACCGGCCCCCATCCGACTTCACCTTGTTCGCGACGAGGTCCTCGCCTCGCCATGAAACCGCAAAGAGACCCCAGCTTCGACGCTTCGGACCCGGTTCTGGACGAGATTGTAAGACGTCTGGTCGAAGCATATCAGCCCGTCCAGGTATATTTGTTTGGATCAAGAGCACGCGGCGAGGCGGACGCCAGCAGCGACTACGACCTGTTGGTCGTGGTTCCAGACGAGGCGCCACGGGAGCAGCGGAGAAGCAGGCTTGCCTATGAAGCCCTTCGTGGCACAGGTGTTGCCGCTGACGTGGTTGTCTGCACCCGCTCATACTTCGAACCGCGCCGAGGGCTGAAGGCTTCGCTTCCTGGGACGGCGCTGCGCGAGGGGAGAATGCTGCATGGCGCCTGATGACGCACGCGCCGAGGATGTTCGCGCCTGGCTGCAAAAGGTTCAGTTCGATTTGAAAGCTTGCGCTCACGCGCTCTCCTCTGAAGACGAAAGTTTGTGGCCTGACGCTGCTTTTCATGCACAGCAGGCAGCGGAGAAAACATTGAAGGCTTTCCTGGCTTGGCACGATAAGCCATTCCGAAAAACTCACAGCATCGAGGAACTTGGACACGCTTGTGTTGAGCTGGATCCGGCGCTAGCGAGCGTTGTTGACCGCGCGGTCCCTCTTACGGAATATGCCTGGAAGTTCCGATACCCGGGAGAGCCGGACGCGCTCTCGCGCGACGAAGCCAACCAGGCCTTCCAGGCGGCTCGCTTGTTGCATAAGGCAATAACAGAGAGAATTCCTACAAGCGAATAGGCGCGGGCAGAGTTGGTTGACTTCACTTGGACATTTGACATCACCCCTTGATCACCCCCAGCGGCTTCAGCCGCGCGACGCGCCGCGAAAGCCCGGCGTTGTGGACCACGTTGATGACGGCGTCCACGTCCTTGTAAGCCTCGGGGATTTCTTCCGAAATGCCGTTGCGCGTTTCGGAGCGCACCACAATTCCCTGCTCTTCCAGACGCTCCCTGGCGTTGACGGCATAGGAAGACTTTTTGGCGGCGGTGCGGCTCATCACTCGGCCTGCCCCGTGGCAGGTGGTCCCAAAGGTTTCTTCGAGCGAGCCTTGCGCTCCCACCAGAACGTAAGAGGAAGTCCCCATCGAACCCGGAATCAGCACCGGCTGCCCGATGTCTTTATAGGCCGCGGGAATTTCCGGCCGGCCGGCGGGAAACGCGCGCGTCGCGCCCTTGCGGTGCACCAGCACGCGGCGGTCCCTGCCGTTCACGCGATGCCATTCCAGCTTGGCGATGTTGTGGCAGACGTCGTAGACCAGGCGCAGATGTTCCTTCTGCCCGAAGATGCGCTTGAAGGCTTCGCGGGTGAAGTGGGTGATGCCCTGCCGGTTGGCCCAGGCAAAGTTGGCCGAGGCGCGCATGGCTCCCAGATACGCCTGGCCCTCGGGCGAATTGGCGGGCACGCAGGCAAGCTGGCGGTCCGGCAGGTTGAGCTTGTAGCGGCGCATGGCCGCGTCCATGTCGCGCAGATAGTCGGTGCAAACCTGGTGGCCGAAGCCGCGCGAGCCGGAATGGATCAGAATCACGACCTCATTCTCGTAGAGGCCGAAGCGCTGGGCAATTTCCGGCTCAAAAACGCGCTCCACGTACTGCACTTCCAGAAAGTGGTTGCCGGAACCGAGCGTGCCCACCTGCGCCAGGCCGCGCTTGCGCGGCTTATCGCCCACGGCCGAGGGATCGGCGCCGTCGATCGCGCCATTCTCCTCGCAGTGTTCCAGGTCGTCCGGCTCGCCGTAACCGTTGCGGACCATCCATCCGGCGCCCTCCACCATCACGCGCTCCAGGTCTTTGTAAGAAAGCTGCACGGAGCCGCTGCGGCCCGCCCCGGAAGGAACGTCGCGGAAAAGCTGGTTCACCAGCTCGCGGATTTTCGGGCGCACGTCGTCCGCCGTCAAGCGTGCTGGCCAGCAGGCGCACGCCGCAGTTGATGTCAAAGCCCACGCCGCCCGGCGACACCACGCCGCCTTCTTCGGGATCGGTGGCCGCCACCCCGCCAATGGGAAATCCGTAGCCCTGGTGGATGTCCGGCATGGCCAGCGAGCGGCCCACAATGCCCGGCAGCATCGCCACGTTGACCGCCTGTTCCAGCGAGAGGTCTTTCAGCAGGTCATCCAGCAGATTCTCGTCGGCGTAGATCAGCGCGTCGGTCAGCATGCCGGTCTTGGTACCCCGCGGAACCAGCCAGCGGTAACGGTCGAGCTTCTGGAGTTGGCGCTTTTCAAAGTGCAATGGCGTTCCTCCGCAGGCGTGAAAGCGTATTGGGTGAGTCGATTTCTGCAGCCATGATATCAGACAATGCAGGGTCGGGGGCCGCGGTTTTTGGGGTCTTGCGAGGTTCTCAAGGGCAGCCGGTGAAAGACATCAGGAATGGCATGATGTTCTCCGGTTCGTTTTTTCGCCTTCATTTATTTTCAACAACATCGCTAGGTTCGTTTTCGGTTCGTTTTAGGTTCGTTTTTTCCACAGGAACGTGTTTTCAACAACTTCTCAGCTTCGTTTTTAGGTTCGTTTAGGTTCGTTTTTGGGCACCGATCCTTTGTTTTCAATAACCTCTCAGGTTCGTTTTTTAAAAAACGTGTTTTTTTGTCCCACGCACATGGAGATCCAAAAGGAGTCGTTAAATCATTTCAGCAACTTACGGGCATTAAACAGTCCAAACAGACTGCTTAATTCTGCGATGAACGGAGCGCCCCGCGCGTCAGTTTAAAGACTAGCATACTAGCGTAGTCATGTCAAGCAAATTCCGCCGCAGTCCCCGCCGCGTTGTAACGGAGCCCTCCTGATAAGAGAGGAGCCGCGGATCAACACCGGAGGTTCGTGCTACAGCCGAAACGCACGTTTTCGATACGATTGTCGGATGGAACGCGAGTCCAAACCGTGCATTGTTTCGCGGGCGCCGAGCGCGCGCTGGGTGAGGAAGGGGCTGTTCCGTCGGCACTGATTTGAGGCGTGTAGGCATTTTCGGCCGGAATGCAGTAAAACTTACCTTGAAGAATTCCAACCCAATCGGCGGATCAACTGTCTTTTCAAGAGCTTCCACAAACCCACGGGATTGGCCGGTCTCGTGCAGATTGAAGGGCAAGCGGGTTCATCAAGTCATTAAGGAGGAGAACTGTGAAGCTTTCAATAAAGGTTAAAGCGCTGTTCCCTTGCCTGTTGCTGCTGGCCCCTCTGCTTGTGGGCGGGCGCCTCCAGGCAAAGAACCAGGTGCTGGGGCAAGTCCAGTTTGAGGCGGCCAACAAGGCGGCCAAGAGCTCCGGCGTGTGGATTGACGGCCAGTACGTCGGCTACCTGAAAGAGCTGAAAGGGTCAAAGAAAGTCCTGCTGCTGCCCGGCAAACACCAGGTTGAGGTCAAGCAGTCCGGCTACCAGCCCTTCACACGGGAGGTCAACCTGGAGCCGGGACAAAAGGAAATTGTAACCGTTGCCATGCAGACGGACCCCACGGCCCACTACGGGGATCAGTCGGCGGTGGTCAAGATTTCCGGAAAGCCGGATCGGGCCGCGGTGTTTGTGGACAGGCAGTTTGTGGGGCACATCGACCAGTTCAACGGCCCCGGCCAGGGAATGCTGCTGACGCCTGGAAAACATGAAATCAAAGTCTCACTGCCCGGCTACCAGGCGTTTGAAACGGAAGTAACCCTGCTGCCTCGCCAGAAGCTGAAGCTCAAGACCAACCTCATGCCGGTGCCCGCCCTCGAACACAGAGCCAGCCGCTGACGACGATCCGGCTTTTACCAGTGGGCCGGCAACGTGCTGACGCATGCCCGAATGCTGTCTCCCTCTCGTTCTATCCGCGATAAACTGGAAGAAACGGGAGATGACGACATGAAGGCATGCGTACTGAATTCAACGGCAAAGATTGAAACCCATCCGCTGATGTTAAGCGATGTGCCCGTGCCCGAGCCCGCGGAGGGCGACCTGCTGGTGCAGGTTTCGGCGTGCGGGGTCTGCCGCACGGACCTGCACGTGATTGAGGCCGAACTGCCGCAGCGCAAGATGCCCGTGATACCCGGCCACCAGGTGGTGGGCGTGGTGAAGAAGGCGGGGCGCGGCGTAAAGCGGTTCAAGCCGGGCGACCGCGTGGGCATTGCGTGGTTGCACCAGACCGATGGAACGTGTGAATACTGCCGCGCCGGCAAGGAAAACCTGTGCGACCACGCGGAATTCACGGGCTACACCGTGGACGGCGGTTACGCCGAGTACGCGCTGGCGGCCGAACAGTTTACTTATCCCATTCCGGATGGCTTTGCCGACGAGCAGGCGGCGCCGCTGCTGTGCGCGGGCATCATCGGCTTTCGCTCGCTGCGGCTTTCCGGCATCGAGCGCGGAGGCCGGCTGGGATTTTACGGATTCGGCTCGGCGGCGCACGTGGCCATCCAGGTGGCGCGCCACTGGGGCGTCAAGGTTTACGCCTCAACGCGCGACGAGCGGCACCAAAAGCTGGCGATGGAACTGGGCGCCGAATGGGCGGGCGGAACATTGGCGGAGCCTCCAGAAAAGCTGGATGCAGCAATTGTTTTCGCTCCGGCGGGAGAGATTGTTCCTGCGGCGCTGAAGGCTTTGAAGAAGGGCGGAACGCTGACGCTGGCGGGGATCCACATGAGCCCCACGCCGCCGCTGGATTACAACCTGCTTTACCACGAGCGGGTAGTCCGCAGCGTGGCCAACAACACGCGGCAGGACGGCGAAGACTTTTTGCGCATCGCTTCGGAAATTCCGATCAGGACTGAGGTGGAAGTTTTTCCCCTGAGTGACGCGAATCGCGCCCTTGACCATCTGAAAAACGACGCGATCCGCGGCTCAGCGGTACTGCAAGTGAACCCGGCGCAGGGGTAATAAAGTGGTGAAATTGATCTGGAATATCGTCTTGGGAATTACGGGACAATTGCAGCGCCTCCGCTATTCCAATTCCTCGATGGCAATCAGGAACCAGCGGAACAGGCCATCACGGTACGGAGTTACCTGGTAAACTAAACGGCAAAGAACGTCCCTGTTCCGTGCAATGCGATAAACCCTGGCGTCAACAAACTCCGTTCTCGGGTTCATAAAAACCCCCCAATTCCGGGTTTCGGGGAGCGGGCTGCTGGTCAGGCAATAGAACTTCAGGACCGATCCCAAAGTGCCCGCCCCCCGAATTCAGGGTCCGGCATTACCTATAGCAATCCGCACGCCAAAGCTGCAGGATTCAGCGTATCTTGCTGAATCAGCAACGGATAGATAGGCTATTTGTTATAATGTCAACAGGTGATCAGTACACAAATAGTCGCCAAATGCTGACACTCGCCCCCGCACCTATGCACATTTGGAGTCAGTTGGTGTCTGAGCAGACGCGATCGGCCTGCCGGGTTGGCGGGCGGACAAAGATTTTCCAGATTTCAGCTTGGACCATTCCGGCAGGAGAAGACAGTTTTGCCCCGGCGTCCGTGAGCAGGGACACAGGGGCTTTATTAAAAATCGACAAAAGGGTTCAGGGCCGCAGCGCGCCGGTCTAGCGCTCGATCTTGAAGCCGATCTTGACCGTCACCTGAAATTCTTCGATCTTGCTTTCCCGGACGCGGGCGTTCTGGCTGACGACTTCAAGCCAGTCAATGTGCCTTATGGTCTTGGCGGCTTCAGCCACAGCGGTTTTTGCAGCTTCAGAAAAACTGACGGGTGAGGTTCCAACCAGCTCGGTGATTTTGTAAACGCCTGACATGCTTATTCGGTCTCCTTTCCGCGATCAAGTGTGGCAACTGCCGTAATTCGAATGCAGGATTTGTTCCCGAAAACGAGTATACACCCGGGGATGCCGGCGGGCCCGCGGGCCGGGCCTGCGGTTGGCGTCGTTTGCGCATCTCAGTCTATGATGGTTCGATTGCGTTGGAGTGATACGCGGACAGGATGTTGATGGATGGGGTCTGAGCAGGAAATGGAAATTCACGCGCCGGAAATCGGCCGGGCGCGGTCCAACACGCCGCCGCCGGCAGTGCGCGAAGTGCGCGGCCGCGTGGGCCCCAGGCTTCCCCAGGCCTCACCGAACCGCCGGCGAGACTGATACAATGGACCTTCTTTCATGAGTATGCCCAAACCCATTCTGGTGACGGCGGGGATCATCGTGCGAGACGATGAAATCCTGATTTGCCAACGGCACCGCTCCGATCCTTACGGGCTGCAATGGGAATTCCCGGGCGGGAAAGTGAAGGACAGCGAGGGGCTGGAGGCCTCACTGCGGCGGGAACTGCGCGAGGAACTGGACATTGAGGCCGCCATCGGCGAGGAAGTGTACCGCCTGCGCCATCGCTATCCGGACCGCTATGTTGAGGTCGTCTTCTTCCGCGTTGATTCCTACCGGGGCGAGGTTGCCAACCGGGTTTTCGAAGCCATTGAATGGGCGCCCCGCCATCAACTGGCGGGATACAATTTTCTTGAGGCTGACCGGGAACTCGTGGAACGGATTGCCGAAGGAGGCATCATTTGAACGCCCCGCACCGATTCAGGGACAGGAAGTGGGCCTGCATCATGGCCGGACTGGCCGCGGCGGCACTTCTCTGTGGCGTGCCGGGGTTTCCTGCCGGATCGCGCGGCCCCCAAGTTGAAATGGTGCCGTCAGCCCAGCAAAACTACGTTTGGGTAAACGTCGGAAATGTGGAAGGGCATCTGGCAACCCATTCCTCACCGGAAGGAGCTTTTTCACCCGACAGTTCCGCGCTCGCCCTGGTCAGCAAGGGAAAGATTGTGGTGGACGGGCTGACCGGAGAGAACCTCAGCATCGAAAAGGTGCTCCATCCCACGATCAAGGACCTCATCGACCTGGACATTCAATCGGTCAATTTCCTGGACCCGAACACGCTGTTTTTGATGGGTACGGGGATTGTCCACGAGAAAAACAAGCAGGACCGCCCGACGCCCCTGATCGGATTCCGCTGGAACATTCAGCAGGATGCACTGGACGGGACGGTTGCCATGTTTGGATCCGGCGGGGGATTTGGACGTCCCCGCTATTTCCCTCAAATCAAATATCTGGGGATGTACAAGGACGATACCTTCATCCTCTGGAGCCCCATCAGCCGCAAGGCCATGGAGATCAAGATTCCGGAACTGACGCGAGAGCCGCACCTCTACAGTTTTTCGCCCGACGGGCACTGGCTGCTGCTGGCGCAGATAGCAGGCGGCGGTTCGCCCAATCCTATTGTGGTCCGTTTAAGCGAGCATAAATTTGTGGATGTGCTGTCCGGCTTCCAGGAAACCGTGATGAGCATGCGCTTTTCACCAGACAGCCGGAAGCTGGTGACGGCAGGCGAAGACGGGCAGGTGCGAATCTGGTCGGTCCCGGACTGGAAACTTCTGGAGACGCTTTCCGGCCACAAGGGACCCGTGCGCTGGGCGGAATTTTCGCCGGACGGACGCTGGGTGGCGTCCGCGGGCGAAGACCACACCGTGCGGATCTGGTCCGCCGATGACGGCAAGCCCGTGCAGACGCTCAGTGAAAGCCGCGCGCCGGTGGATACCGTAACCTTCTCGCCCGATGGAAACTACGTGGCGGCCACTACTGACGACCAGGTGCTGATCTGGAAGAAGACCCCCACCGGCCCTTAGCGCTGCTTTGAGATGTGGTAAAATTCTTTATCAATCAGATAACCTGTAAGACGGGGTCAGAAAAACTTTTATGCCCAAAGTAGGAATGGTCAGCCTGGGTTGTCCCAAAAACCTGGTCGACAGCGAAGTGATGCTGGGATTACTGGCGCGACAGGGGTACGAATTGACCCCGCGCGCTGAGGATGCCGACGTGCTGGTGGTGAACACCTGCAGCTTTATCGAACCCGCCAAGCAGGAATCCATCAACACCATTCTGGATATGGCGGAGCATAAAAAATCAGGAACGGCCAAAAAGCTGGTGGTGGCCGGATGCCTGGTGGAACGCTACCGGCAGCAGATTCTGAAAGAGATCCCCGAAGTCGATTTTGTGATCGGCACCAATGAGCTGGAGCGCGTTCTTGAGGCTTGCCAGATGGAAGGCCAGGGGCGCGAATCGCAGCAGCCGGCTGAACCCTACCTTTACCACGAGTTTACGCCTCGGATTCTTTCCACGCCGTCCTATTCCGCCTATATCAAGATCGCCGAGGGCTGCGACCACCCTTGCACCTTCTGCGTGATTCCGCAGATGCGGGGCCGGTTTCGCTCGCGGCGTTTTGAGTCCGTGCTGCGCGAAGCCGAACAACTGGCCGCGCAGGGCGTGCGGGAAATCACCCTGGTGGGCCAGGACACCACGAGCTACGGCGAAGACCTGGGACTTCATGACGGATTGCCCCTGCTGCTGCGGGAGCTTGGCAATATCCCTGAACTTGCCTGGGTCCGCTTTCTTTACTGTTATCCCAACCGCGTGACCGAGGCCCTGATCGAGGCCGTGGCGGAAACCCCAAAGGTGGCGAAGTATTTTGACATTCCGCTGCAGCATTCCAGCCGGGCTGTGCTGAAGGCCATGCGGCGCGGCTCCAGCGGAAAACATTTTCTGAAAATGCTCGGGAAAATCCGCTCGGCGGTTCCAGACGCGGCCCTGCGCACTTCCCTGATTGTGGGCTTCCCGGGAGAAACCGAGGATGATTTCCAGGACCTGCTGGACTTCGTCACCGAGGCCGAGTTCGATCACCTTGGTGTTTTCCTCTACTCGAACGAGGAGACGTGCGGTTCCTACGGCCATCCGCAGCAGGTGACTGCGGCAGTCGCACGGCGGCGGCGGAAGAAACTGATGGCGGCGCAACGCAAAATTTCACGCCGCAAGTTGCGCGCCAGCGTGGGCAGGGTTTTGCCCGTTCTGGTGGAAGGAACGTCGGAAGAAACCGAATGGCTGTTCCGGGGCCGGCTGGAAACCCAGGCGCCGGGCATCGACGGACAGGTTTACATCAACGACTTTGCCGGGCCGGAACCCAGGGCCGGGCAGTTTCGCTGGGCGACCATCACCCAAAGCAGTGATTACGACCTGGTGGCAAGGCTTGAAGAGGCCGCCTTCGCCGGGCCGGAAGGCGCGGCAGCCGGCGCTCGCCAGCGGCGCGAACTGGTCCAGATCGAACCACCCATCGAGCGCGTTTCAGCGAGGGGCCATGCCGTGCCCCATCTGTAAAAAGGAAGTCCCGCACAAGGGAAATCCTTTCCGGCCGTTCTGCAGCGAGCGTTGCAAGCTGATTGACCTCGACAACTGGCTGGAAGGGCGTTACCGCATTCCAGACAGCGCCACTGGAAACGAGGACGACAGCGAGCCCACTGCGGAGGACAACGGTGAAGACGGAAATGGCGGCTGAACGGCGGCGCACTCTGCCTGTGTGGGTGGCGACGGTTGCAGGCGCGGGGTACTTCCCGGTTGGGCCGGGGACCGTGGGTTCTGCCGTGGCGGTGGTTCTGGTGGCCGCGCTGGATGCGATTCCGCTCACCCCAGCGGGGCGCTTTGCCTTACTGGCGCTGCTGGTGGCGCTTATTTTTTTTCTTGGTGTATGGGCGGCGGGGCAAAGCGAAAAGTTTTTTGGACGGACTGACCCCGGACACGTGGTCATTGATGAAGTCGCGGGACAGATGGTGGCCTTCCTGCCGTTTCCGCACGCCTCCTGGAAGCTGTTGCTTGCCGGGTTCGTCCTTTTCAGAATTTTTGATATTAGCAAGCCGTTTCCGGCCGGGCGGGCAGAGCGTTTGCCTGGCGGTTGGGGTATCATGGTAGATGATGTGATTGCGGGCGTATATGCACTGGGGGCGCTCGCTTTTCTGGGTTATATAATTCGATGAAATTGTTCAAAAAAGGAACAAAAGGGAGCCGTTCAACGGGTAAGACGCCAAAGGCCGTAATCAAACCTCTGGTTGAGCGGGTCACACCGCAGGCTGCAATTCCCGGGGGTGAAATCTCGGTCCTGGGCAAAGGGTTCGTATCCAACGGCAACAGCCGCCCCACCGTGCGCTTCGGCGACCAGCCCGGGAGTGTCCTGCTGAGTTCTTCCAGCCGTCTGATTGTCCGCGTGCCGGAAGGCGTGGTCAGCGGTGAGATGATCGTCGACACGGGCAAGTCCACGACTTCTCCAACAGTTGTAGCAGTGGGCATCCAGCTGACCGACACCCTCCATCCGGTCGCCAATCCCGCCGTCGATGCGGAAGGCAACATCTTTTCCACTTTCAGCGGCAGCCGCGGGCAGAAGGTTCCCGTCGCCATTTACAAGATCAACACCCAGCATGCGGTGAAACCCTTTGTCAACGATCTGATGAATGCGACGGGGCTGGCCTTTGACCGCGAGGGCATGCTTTACGTCTCCAGCCGCATGGAAGGCACCATTTATCAGGTGACTCCGGAAGGCGAGGTCACTCCCTACGCAGAAGGAATGGGTGTGGCGACGGGGCTGGCGTTTGACAAGGTTGGGAACCTCTACGCGGGGGACCGCACCGGCACGATTTTCAAGATCAGCCCTGACCGCCAGATTTTTGTGTTTGCGACGCTCGAACCCAGCGTTTCCGCCTATCATCTGGCTTTCGGGCCGAAAGGCAACCTCTACGTCACGGGTCCGACCACCTCAAGCTTTGACAGCATCTACCGTATTACACCCGAGGGCGCCGTCAATCGCTTCTATCGCGGTCTGGGCCGCCCACAGGGAATGGCATTTGACGCCGAAGGCAATCTCTATGTGGCGGCATCGCTTTCCGGGCACCGGGGAGTTGTGCGGGTCGCGCCCGACGGCAAAGCGGAACTGTGCGTTTCCGGATACAACATTGTGGGGCTGGCGTTCACCCCTCGCCGAACAATGATTGTGGCCACCAACAACTCTCTGGTCGAGTTGTTCCTGGGAATCGAAGGCCAGGCCCTGCTGAAGCCGAGTGGGAAGTGAGAAGGTTATCCAGGCGCGGCTGGCCAGACGATCATCCGGACAATTCATCTTTGATGGCCGGCCGCTCATTGTTAATCCAGAATGGACGCAGAAATCATCGCTGTCGGCTCGGAACTTCTCACTCCCCATCGCCAGGACACCAATTCTCTCTATCTCACCAGCAGGCTGAATTCTCTCGGCATTGAAGTGCGGTTCAAGACCGTGGTGGGCGACGACCGCGAACGGCTTGCATCCGTTTTCCGTGGCGCGCTTGAGCGCAGCAGGCTGATCATCCTGATGGGCGGCCTCGGCCCCACTGAGGACGACATCAACCGCCATGTTGTGGCGGAAGTTCTGGGCCGTACCCTGCAGGAAGTTCCGGAAGTGATCGACCGCATCACGGCGCGTTATGCCCGCACCGGCCGCAAGATGCCCGCCAACAACGCGCGCCAGGCCCTCGTGCCCGAAGGCGCCGAGTGGCTGCCCAACCAGAAAGGCACCGCGCCGGGAATCTGGATGGAGCAGGACAGCACGATCATCGTCTTGCTTCCCGGGCCGCCGGGCGAACTGGAGGCGATGTTTGACGACCAGTGCATGCCGCGCCTGAAGAGCCGCGTATCCGGCAGCTGGATTCGCACCCGCGTCATCAAGGTGGCCGGGCTGCCGGAATCTGAAGTGGACCAGCGGATTGCGCCGATTTACAAGGCCTACAGCGACCCTTCCACCACCATCCTCTCCACCAGCGGCGCCATTGAAGTCCACCTGACTGCTCACGCCGCGACGCAGGAGGAAGCGGATGCCCTGCTGGATGAGCTCACGGACAAGATCGAGCCGGCTCTGGGCGACCACATTTTTTCCACCAGCGGCGAAACCCTGGAAGAAGTGGTGGGGATGTACCTGGTGATGAAGCAGAAAACCCTGGCCACCGCCGAAAGCTGCACAGGCGGGTTGCTGAGTGAGCGGATTACGCGCGTCCCGGGAAGCTCCGAATACTACCTGGGCGGCGCCGTCTGTTACAGCAATGAGCTGAAGACCCGGTTTGCAGGGGTCTCCCCCAGGCTGCTGGAAACCTACGGGGCCGTATCAAAGCCCGTGGCCCAGGCCCTGGCGGAGGGCATCCGGCGAAAGACGAATGCTTCCATCGGCATCGGGATCACGGGAATCGCCGGACCCGGCGGAGGCACTGAGGAGAAGCCCGCAGGCATGGTCTTCATCTCCGTCGCCGATGAACGCGGGACGGAAGTCCGCGAGTTCCGCTTTCCGGGTGATCGCGAACGCGTACGGCTGCTTTCCTCCCAGTTTGCTCTGGAAATGCTTCGGCGGCGAATCAGAAATTAGGCCGGAAATCGGGCCGCCTTTCATGCGAATCCGGGAATGGGTATGCGGGCATTCATTGCGATTGAACTGCCAGAATCCATCCGAAAGGCGCTGGCCAGCCAGCAGGCGCGCTTCCGCGCGGTGTGCCCGGACGCCCGCTGGACGCGGCCAGAGGGAATCCACCTGACCCTGAAATTCCTGGGGCAGATTTCCGGCCTGCAGGAAGCCGAGGTGAAAAGCGCATTGGGCCGGCTGGAACGGTTTGAGGAATTCACCGTTGGGGTTCAGGGCTTCGGTTTTTTCCCGGAGGCGAAAAGGCCGCGTGTTTTCTGGGCCGGCCTTGACGCCCCGCCTGCGCTGGCGCGGCTGGCGGCACAGGTTGAAAGCGCGCTGGCGCCTCTGGGGTTCCCCCCGGAAAACCGTGCATTCAAACCCCACCTCACCCTTGCCCGCTTCAAAATTCCCCGCCCCCAACCCAGGATGGAGGCGCTCCTGGCTGAACAGAAAAGTCCTCTTCTGGGAATTTTCGGAGTTTCGGAATTCTTCCTTTGGGAGAGCAGGCTGCTGCCCGGAGGGGCTGAATACCGCAAGGTAGCCCGTTTCCCTAACTCAGCATCCACAGCTTTATGAGAACCACCCCAAAGCTCTCCTTTACCCTCCATCACTTCCCGCTTGCAATGTCCTGATAACGAAAATGAAAATCGCCTGACCAGTGAAGGCAAGGGCCGGAGCGCGCCAAAACGGCCCGCCCGGGCGCTCCGGCCGGCTCGCTCAAGTTTTGCGCGTCCCAATCCGAGGAGTACAAGGGTAGAGTGAGCGCGGCCCAGATGAAACCAATCCTCCCCAGGCGTTTGAAAATCCAGTACATCCTGCTGCTGATCCTCATCAGCATCAGCGTCCTGCCGCTGTGGTTCTTCGGTTCCCGCATGGTGAGCATGAACAAGCAGCGCCTCGAAACCCAGGAGAAGATTCTGCAGACGACACTCTCCAAATCGCTCGCCCAGCAGATTCAGCTCTACATGGAAAACGTGCGCCAGCAGGTGAAGGAACTTTTTGACGCGGTTATTCCACTGGCCATTGAGGTCCGAAACTCAAAGTATGAGAACGATCCCCGCCTGGAACGCGCCCTGGAGGGTTCTCTCGGCGACCAGCCCAGCGTGATTTACGTGACCGTCCTGAACGCGGAGGCCCGCGGGCGGGGGGCCCAGGCCACCCAGGCCAGCGGAATCAACGCAGGCTCCGACACCTTTGTCCGCAAAACCATGGAGGCAGCCTTTCTTGCGGCCCGCCAGGGACAGCGCTATGAGAGCAATCCTCTGACCACCGTGGGGCCGCGCGGCAGCGAACTGGTGATGGTGATCGCTGAACCCATCCAGCACCAGACCATTTTTCTTGGCATGATTGCGGCGGTCGTAACCCTCCGGCCGCTGGGAGACGAACTTTCAGAATCCAGAAGGCTGGGTCTCGAGGCCTACATCGTGGACAATTCAGGGCGGACGGTGGCTTCCAACAATCCTGACCAGAATGTCGCCGGCATCGACATGGTCAGCGACCCCATCGTACAGAAATTCCTGGCGTGGCGCGGCCGCGCCCATCTTACCGAAACTTCGGAGTACAATCTGGTCCGCAACGGCAGAATCGTCCCCATGCTGGGGACCTATTCGCCCACGCTCAGCGGACGATGGGGCGTCATCCTCCAAAAGAAGAAAAGCGATGCCTTTATGACCGTCATTGAAATGCGAGACGCCACCATCCGGCTGGGATTGCTGGTGATGATCATCAGCCTGATTGTCGCCGTCTTCGCGTCGAAGTCGATTACGCGGCCCATCGACCATCTGGCCCGCACGGCCCGCGCCATCGCCGCAAAAGACTTCAGCGTTCGCGCCGACGTCCGCAACCGGACGGAAATCGGCGAACTGGCGCAGGGCTTCAACATCATGGCGGAGGACATCCAGCAGTACATCAGCGACCTGAAGCGGGCATCGGAGGAAAACCGCCAGCTCTTTATCGACTCCATCGAAATGATTGCGGCGGCGATTGACGCCAAGGACCCCTACACCAAAGGCCATTCGAGCCGCGTTTCGGCGTACTCGGTGATCCTGTCGCGGGAGATCGGGCTGGACGAACAGGAAATTGAGCTGGTCCGGGCGTCCGCCACGCTGCATGACGTAGGAAAAATCGGCGTGGACGACCAGGTTCTGCGAAAACCCGGAGTGCTGACCGATGAAGAATTCGAACTCATGAAACGTCACACCATCATCGGTTTTGAAATTGTCCGGCAGGTGCAGCAGCTTGCCGATACGCTGCCGGGAATCCGCTGGCATCACGAGTCGCTCGACGGCGCCGGCTATCCGGACGGCATCAAGGGCGACGAAATTCCACTGCTGGTCAGGATCATTGCGGTCGCCGACACCTTCGACGCCATCACCACAGACCGTCCCTATCAGTCAGGCCGCGACTTCTCCTCAGGGCTGGACATCCTGAAAAAACATGCCGGGACACGCTACGACCCCATCATTGTGGATGCTCTGCACTCGGCCTACACCAAAGGGTACCTCCAAAAGTTTGAGATGATGCACGGCGTCCAGGTCCCGATTGTCGAGATCAACACCTGAGCCTGCCCGCGTTTGCGCTACAATAAAGTTCCATGGTGCAAACTCTATTTGGCCCACAGGAAGAAAAAGGAAAGTTCTTCAGCCGGCTTAAGCGAGCGGTCGCCTCAACCAAAAGCCAGTTGGTCGAAAGGATCGACCAGGTCACGGAAGGCAGACAGACCATTGATCCGGCCCTGCTGGATGATCTGGAAGCCACCCTGATCATGGCTGACCTGGGCGTGAAAACTTCCAGCGACATCCTGGCCGGCCTGCGAGACCAGGCCAGCCGCGGAAATCTGAAGAATGCCAGTGAAATCCGCGGCGTGGTGGAACGTGAAATTCTGAAGATCCTCGAACAGCCTCAGAACGGCCCGGGCAACCGGCCAGCACCTCAAAAACCGCCCCACGACCAGCCGGAAGTCATCCTGGTGGTGGGCGTGAATGGCGTGGGAAAAACCACCAGCATCGCCAAGCTTGCCCGGTTCTACCTGGGCCAGGATCGCAAGCCGCTGCTGGTGGCCGCGGATACTTTTCGAGCGGCCGCCATTGAACAGCTCGACATCTGGGCGTCGCGCCTGGAAATGGAAATCGTCAAGCAGAAGGCGGGCGCCGATCCCTCCGCAGTGGTCTTCGACGGCCTGAAAGCTGCCCGCGCAGGCCACTTTGATCCGGTCATTGTGGACACCGCCGGACGCCTGCACACCAAGCACAACCTGATGGCTGAACTCAACAAGATGTGCCGCATTGCATCGAGGGAAGTTCCCGGCGCTCCGCACCAGGTCCTGCTGGTGATTGACGCCACCACGGGGCAGAACGGTCTTTCACAGGCGCGCCAGTTCACCGAGCATTCCGGGGCAACCGGCATTATCCTGACCAAACTGGACGGGACGGCCAAAGGCGGCGTGGTGGTGGCCATTGCCCGTGAGTTGGGGCTGCCCATCCAGTTTGTCGGTGTCGGCGAAAAAATCGACGATTTGATTCCCTTCAATCCCCGCGACTTTGTCACCTCGCTGTTCGGCGCGTAACCGAAAGCGCCCGGCCAGGAGCGCCGAAGGCACCGGTACAGTTCGTGGCTACACCGGCTCACCCTTCACCGCGGCCGGCAACGACCCGGACACCGCCAACCTCATCACCAGTACCATCGCCGGAGCCCATGCGCGCAGATTCCGCAAAGGCAAGGAGGCTTTCATGCTTCGTCCCACCCGGCGGAGGATTTCCACCGCACAGAGCCTGTTTAACCCGTTAAGAACTGAATTTTCTGTTGGATGCCCCATGGACTGCCGGGGATTCGGGCAGGCCGGCTTGCCGGTTGCCGGTTTTTCAGTAGGCCGGCACCGATTGGATGGGTCAAGATACGGCTACCTGAACAAACCAAAAGTGCAACCTAATGCCGCTGAGATGAATCGAATAGGCTGAGGATCACCTTGCAAAGAAGCGCCGTTGAGGGCATATTTAGAGGTATTGAGGGTGAACAGTCTTCGCGAGAGGGACACTCGCCGGTACTGTATGGCAGGGGAAGGGAGAATGCAATTATGATAACGGCGAAAAGAGCGCTGGTCACAAGTCTCTTTCTGGCTATGGCGATGCCCGGCCTGGCCCTTGCGGCGCAGGATACACCTCCGGTTCTCGGCAGCCCTCCAAAAGGTGCTGCGGCGAAGACCCTTACCTCCGGCAATAATTCCGCCAACGCAGCCACCAAACCCGCCGGCCTTCTTTTGCCAGCCGGCAGTTCACTGCACGTCAGGCTGCAAACCACCCTGACCTCAAAGACCAACAAGACGGGCGATAAATTCACCGGGTACGTCGAGCAACCTGTGGTTGCCAATGGCAAGACGATTGTTCCGGTGGGCAGCCTGGTGGACGGCCACGTGGTGATGGTAAAAGAGTCGAAACGCATCAAGGGCGTGGGCGAGATGCGCATTGTGCTGGACGACATTACCACCGAGAATGGCGACGAATTCTTTCTGAACGGGTCGCTGGAAGAAGCACAGGGCAGCCCCTGCGCCAGGACGGCAAGCGACTCCGAAGGAACCATCAAGGGCTGTGGCAAGAGCGCCAAGGGAGCGCTGAAGGGCGCGGCCATTGCCGGAGCCATGGGAGCAGGCGCCGGAGCTTCGGTGGGGATGGGGCACGAAATTGATTGCAATTATTTCGGTAATTGCGGTGGACCCAGTTTTGGAGCGGACATCGGATATGGCGCGGCGATTGGCGCCAGCGCGGCCCTCATCTATAACGTCTTCAAACATGAAAAGGCGCTGGTGCTGCTGCAGGGCACACACCTGACTTTCGTGGTCGACCGCAGCGTCACATCAAAGGAAATGCCGGCCTCAGCCAGCATCCCGTCAGTTGAGAACTGACTTCTTTCTTGAGTCGGTGTCCGGGCTGATGGCCCACTGCAGGTCAATGCCGACTGTACGATAATTCCTTATCCCCACACTGTCTGATGTGTATTGAGTAGAAAGGCAGATGCAAATGTCTCGCGGGCCACTGCGGCAGCAGTCGTACGCGTTTGCCGGATGGAATGAATAGGCCGCCGCGCCCGTTCGCAGGCTCAGGTGCTGGTTCGGAGTAATCTGGTTTACAAGGAGGTTTCCGGCATCAGCGAAACCTCATCGAGCCGGATGAAATCCTGAATCACACGCTCGTCAGCGTTATCCAGCCCACTCATAGGGCCAAAATAAGCCACGCGTCCATCCACCAGGAAAACCACGCGGTCAGCCAGCTTGCGGGCCAGCTTCATGTCGTGAGTCACCACGATGGAAGTAAGGCCGGTCTGCTTTTTGAGTTTCAGAATCAGGTCGCCGATGGTCTGGGCCATCAGGGGGTCTACCATCGTGGTGGGTTCATCATAGAGGATCGCTTCGGGCTCAGCCGCAAGCGAACGCGCGATAGCCACGGCGCGCTTCATGCCCGTGCTCAAATCAGAAGGTATCAGGTCGCGCACTTCCTGCAGGTCCACCAGCGACAGCAACTCACCCACACGGGTCTGAATGGCGTCTTCATCAAGGCTCTCGCCGCGGGCCTACGCGTTCCCGCAACGGGTAGGCCACATTTTCTCCCACCGTCAAAGAGTCAAACAGCGCCCCGGATTGAAAAACCATGGTCACACGGCGGCGCACCTCAAAAAGGTCTTGCTCCGCCATGGTTGAGACATCACGGCCGGCCACCAGCACCCGCCCTTCGTCGGGCTGCAAAAACCCGAGGATGTGCTTGAGCGTGACGCTCTTGCCCACGCCGCTGCGGCCCAGCACCACCACCATCTCTCCGCGCTTCACTTCAAAGCTGACGTCAACCAACACCGGAAGTTCGTCGAACGACTTATACACGTTCAGAAACTGGATATAAGGTTGTCCGTTGGCTTCGTTGGTATCGCGTTCTGTCATCAATCCTCGGCGCCTCCTGCCAGGGGTCCCTCATTCAGTTTAGTCCCAAAAGCTCTCAGAACAGAGGTCATTTGCTTCAAACCACGCCCACCGCCGGACCCTCAACCCTCCTTCTCGCGTATTCGTACTCTTCCGGAGTATTCATGTTGTCAAACACGCGCGGCCGGACACCGGCGTCAGCCAATTCCCGCCAGGGAATCGCGGTACAGCGGACCATGGGGAAGAAACTACTGAGCTTGTTTTGTCCCAGAGCCAGCCTTGTTCGAACGGCGTAGAGCGCGCGCCGCCGGTAAACGGCGCACAACGGCTGCAGGCGGCCATCCGGAGAACGGGGGACCGCAACGTCGCTCCCGTCTGCCTTAGCGCGAAGCATCAGGCAAGCCAGCAGGTTGCGATTGACGAAAGGCAGGTCGCAGCCGAGGACCAGGCTGAATTCCGTCCGGCTTTGAAGCAGCGCGGTGTAGATTCCACCCAAAGGGCCCCGGCCTGTTACCACATCCGGAACGTAGGGAGCGTCAATTTCCTGCAGATAGCCTGTTGGGCCTCCCACAACGGTCACGCGGTGCGCCACGGAACGCAGCAACCGGATTTGCCGCTCGAGCATGGATTCCCCATCAAGCCGAAGAGAAGCCTTCGGGCATCCCATCCGTCGGCTGGCGCCTCCGGCAAGCACGAAGCCCGTCAAATCAGCAAACCGGGCGGACGGTAATGAATTGTTCGGAATCGAGGGCAACGTGTCCTTCCTGTGTATTTCCTGGTGATCAGTCCCGACAGTCACCGTATTCTACACAAAATACAGGGTATCATGCCTAAGGTTTCCGAAATTCAGGACTCATCCGTACGGGTCTGTGTAAGCCGGCGAGCACCGCAGGAAGATAAAAAGGGTTGAGTTTATCAACGTCTGTGGTAAATTCGGGCAATATGAATTCGGGTCAACCGATAGCTGGAACCACCTCCGGGCGCCTGCATCTCACGAGCTGGCGCAAACGGCTGATCGTCATCGCGGCGGCTTTGATCACCATTGAGAGCTCGGCTCTGGCCTATGTTATCCATCGCCGGCACCTTGCCGAGAAGGCCCTCGCACGGCAGGGAGTCCTTGCAGCCAAAGAAGCCAAAGTGATCGCTGCCAGGCGCGAAGTTCCGCTGGTGAAGACACTTCCCCCCAGAACCACTTTCAGTGATTTTCTTTCCAATAACGGGCTTGAGGCAGCCACCATCCAGAGGGTGGTTCAGGATACGCGCCCCGTTTACAACCTGGCCAAGGTCCGCGCCGGCAACCAGGTCACGCTGATCACCTCGGAGCAGGGCGGGTTGAAGGAGATCGGTTACGAGATTGACCCCGAACATATGCTCTGGATTAGAAACCAGTCCAAGGGCTTTGGAGCCAGCGTCAGGGAAATACCGTTGGTCACCAAAATTGCCGCAGTGACGGGAACGGTGCACAGTTCGCTGTTTAACGCGATGGAAGATCAGGGCGAGCAGGACCAGCTCACGCTCAATTTCGCCGACATTTTTGCCTGGGACTTTGACTTCAACACGGATACCCAGAACGGGGACCAGTTCAAGGTGGTTGTTCAAAAAAGATATTTGAACGGTAAACTTGCAGGATACGGAAAGATCCTGGCGGCCGAATATGACAGCGGCGGTCAGCATTATCAGGCCCTGCTGTTTCGCAACCCGGACGGTCAGCCCGCCTACTATGCGCCCGACGGCAAGGCTGTAAAGAAAGCCTTCCTGCGATCACCCTTGAGGTTTGCCGCGCCCATTACCTCCCGTTTCAGCTATCATCGTTTTCATCCCATCCTTAAGCGTTACTTGCCTCATCTTGGCATCGACTTTGGAGTGCCGGTTGGCACCAAGGTGCAGACGGTAGGCGACGGAACCGTGGTTTTTGCCGGTTGGGACAGGGGCGGCGGCCGCGAGGTCAAGATTCGTCACGCCATGGGATATGAGACTTTCTACCTTCACCTGTCGCGCATCCTGGTGCACGGAGGACAGCGTGTTCACCAGGGGCAAACCATCGCACTCAGCGGCCGCTCCGGCCTCGCAACGGGCCCGCATCTCGATTTTCGGATCGAGCAGCACGGCAAGTTCCGGAACTTCCTGGCGCTCAAACTTCCACCCGCCCGCTCTGTCTCCCGCAAAGACTGGCCGGCGTTTGAAAAATTGCGCGGCCGGATGCTCGATGAGCTCGCAAGCCTGCACGCCCACAAAGAAGACCTGGAGCGGGCCTCGTTTCACGCACCGCGCTCATCGCAAACCACCGATCGCTAACGGGAATCTGCGCGTCCGCCACACCACCACAGGCACGGAACTGGAAAAGGCTTCTTTGCCCCTTAATAGTTTGATTCGGTCCGCACCAGGCCGGTCAACCGATAGTCAGGTCCGGGCGTAAAGGTGGGATGGTAGACGTTCATCCTTCCGCCGCCGAGCCTCAGAATAAAGGTGTGGTGTTCCGGTTCCATTTCGGGCCGTGCGGGGACTTCAAAGATCCGGTCATCGATAAACTCCGGCCACACATTCTGAATGCGCTTCTGGAAAAGCTTGAGGGTTGGCTTTGGGGCTCCAAGAAACCGTCCCGGTTCGATAAACGAATAAGCTTTTTCATAATCGTGCAAATGCAGCGCCGCGATAAAGCTGTAGAGAATGTAATCGCGGTTATGGGTGTACTCGGTCCGGAGTGGAATATAAGCATCGTTCTTCCAGACGTAGGCGGTCGCGGCCTGAAAACCTCGTTCAGTTTGTTGCTGTGAATCAGGAAACATCAGCAACCCGGGGTCCGCCTGTCCCGCCACAATCATCACGGGAACATTGCCCTCGCCGGCTTTCTTAAACTCGATGGACCCATAATGGTACCCCGTGTAGGAACTGGATTCAGACCGCCCGTCCCAAACGAGTGAAGCCTGATGGTCCCGGAACCGGAAGATCACCGGGAAGGGAGCCGCCGTTGTGCCCCGGTAGACAACCACGGCAAAAAGAGAGGCCGTATCTCCTTCCACCGGCAACACCTTGAGTATGAGAGCGTCAGCCGAGCCCATCAGGTAGGACGCGCGCCAGCCCTTGCCGTCCCAGGAAAGGAGGTAGAGTTTGGACTCGCCCCCCTCCCCCGCATTTTGGCCCTGTCCCGCCGGGCGCCATTTCACAGCCACGTTGGGAGCTCCGCCATCGCCAAGGCCGCTGACGGCCTCCATGCCAATATCAGAATCTTCAAAAGCCTGCTGGCCGATTTGCGCAGGGCTCATGCCAAGCGCTCTGGCCAGCGCCTGAAGGTTTGGCGAATCAATACTGCCAACGGCCGCCTGGATCGGGGCCGTGCCGGGCACGGTGGGAGCCGCCCCCTTTTCCAGTTTCGTCCCCGCCTGAGCGACCGATGCCATGACCGCGTGAGAAGCCGGAAAGTGCCCGGCAAGGGACTGAGTTCGACCAGCGGAAGGAAGACCTGCAGCAGCCAGGGCTGCCAGCAGAAATGGAGCAAGCCATTTTCCACGACGAATCTCATTGGGGGACAAAATCATGAATCTACGACGGGACCATACAGGATGTAACAATCGTGACACTCCCTCTCTCAAACGGCCATTATAGCCCTCGCTTTTAAAGGCTCCAAATGGGAGTTGGCTCGCAGCGGTCGGTGGGCGTCGGTGGCATTCTCCGCTTCCACCGTGAAGCGACGATTCCATAGCGGCAGGTACTCCTGCTCCAAATAGGCGTTGGCTTCTTCCAGGGTTTGCACGCCCGCCTGGCGCAACCCCTTCACCAGCCGGTCCTGGGCGGTGCCGAAGAAACGCTCGATGCGCCCCTTCGCCTGCGGCGAGTGAGCGGCAATCCATCCCACCCCCAGCTCCTTCAGCGCCCGCCCGATCTGCGTCCAGGCCTCTGGCCAAGCCTCGTCCGAGGCCTCCCGCACCGCACGGTTCACCGTGAACATACTGTCCTTGTCGGTGTAATATTCTCCCGGCCGGCCCCACCGCTTCAGATAACTCTCCAGCAAAAGAAAGTTCTCCTCCGTGCTGTCGTGCTCGGCAAAGCGCGCCAGAGCGCGGCTGGTCGCGTCGTCGATCATTGCCAGCAGAAAGAGCTGCGGCCCTCGTCCCTCCAGCCAGTCGTGCTCCGACGAGTCCCACTGCACCATCTCCCCCCCACAGGACCGGCGTGCCCGCCACACGTGCATCTCTTCCACCCTCCGCCGCTTCCGCTTCCATACTCCCGCCTCCATCAGAATTTGCCGCACGCTCTCTTTGCTCACCACCACCCCGTGCTTCTCCCCCAGATACTCGGCCGCCAGTGTCGGCCCAAAGTCGGTGTACTCCCGCTTCACCAGCCGCACCACTTTCGCCCGCACCGTCGCGCTCAATTTCCGCTTCGAGGCCCGCCCGCGCAGCCGGTGCAGAATCCCGCCATCCCCCTCCTTCCTCAGCCGCCCCACCAGCTTTCGCACCCAGCGCTCGCTCAGCTTCAACTGCGCCCCCGCCTGCTTCTGCGTCAGGTGTCCCTTCTCTGCCTCGTGCAAGACCTTCAAACGATCCCGCTCTCTTGTGCTCATCCACAACTCCTGTTGTTTGTTCATCCCGACATTTTGCCGGCTTCCAACAGGAACTTCTTACTTTGCTCCAATAGGATCTTTTCACTTTGCTGCGACAGCACCCAGAAGGAACTTGACAAGAAGGCTGCAACGATATAAATTAGCACTCTCCGGTTGAGAGTGCTAATTAAAAGGATTTGTGGGTTTTCACAATATAAGTCGTCTTGTTTCAATAACCAAAAGTATGGGTTTCAGCCGTCCCCAGATCAGTCCCGGTCAATATTTCGGCGTCTGACGCTGGAGGATGACGACTGCCCGCAACAAAGGTCAATAACGAAAGGAGAGTCTAAACAATGAAGTTAAGGCCGTTGCATGATCGGATCCTGATCAAACGTGTTGAAGAGAGAGAAACTGTGAAAGGTGGAATTATTATTCCTGACTCGGCAAAAGAAAAGCCGCAGGAAGGCGAAGTCGTTGCCGTTGGCAATGGAAAGAAAACCGACGATGGCAAAGTGATTCCGCTCGACGTGAAAGTGGGCGATCACATCCTGTTCGGGAAATACTCGGGCAACGATATCAAAATCGAAGAGCAGGAATACCTGATCCTGCGTGAGGACGAGATTCTGGGCGTCCTCGATAAGGCAAAGGCTGCAGCGGGCAAGAAGTAGCACCCACCTGTTGCGTGAACTGAAGGCTGGGAATCTTAAGACTCCGCCAACGGGGCTGAAGCGCCGGGCGGACGCAAAACTTGGAGGAATTTAAGAGATGGCAAATGCAAAGCAGATTGTACATGGAGCGGAAAGCCGCCAGGCGATTCTCCGTGGCGTCAATAAACTGGCGGACGTTGTAAAGGTCACGCTGGGCCCCAAGGGGCGCAACGTGGTTCTCGACAAGAAATTCGGTTCCCCGACCATCACCAAGGACGGTGTGACCGTGGCGAAAGAGATCGAACTGCCGGATTCCATGGAAAACATGGGAGCCCAGATGGTGCGCGAAGTGGCATCCAAGACGTCCGACGTGGCCGGCGACGGCACCACGACGGCGACGGTTCTGGCCCAGGCCATCTTTCGCGAAGGCGTGAAGAACGTGGCGGCCGGCGCCAATCCGATGGCTATCAAGCGCGGAATCGAAACCGCCGTCCGCACGATTTGCGGCTACGACGAGACCCAGAAGAACGGTTCCAAGAAGCACATTCAGGGTGACCTTGAAAAGCTCTCGAAGCCGGTTGAAGGCTCCATGATCGCCCAGGTGGGTTCTGTCTCCGCCAACAACGACTTCACCATCGGCAGCATCATTGCCGAAGCCATGAAGAAAGTCGGCAAGGACGGCGTCATCACCGTGGAAGAGTCCAGGACGATGGAAACGGAACTGGAAGTGGTCGAGGGCATGCAGTTCGACCGCGGCTACCTGTCACCCTACTTCGTCACCGACCCCGAGCGGATGGAAGTGGTTCTTGAGAATCCGCTCATCCTCATCCATGAAAAGAAAATCAGCTCGATGAAAGACCTGCTTCCCCTGCTGGAGCAGATTGCCAAGTCGGGCAAGCCCCTGGTGATCATCGCCGAGGAAGTTGAAGGCGAAGCGCTGGCCACGCTGGTGGTCAACAAGCTGCGCGGGACCCTGCAGTGCTGCGCGGTGAAGGCGCCCGGCTTCGGCGATCGTCGCAAGGCCATGCTGGACGACATCGCCATCCTGACCGGCGGCAAGGCCATCACGGAAGACCTGGGCATCAAGCTCGAAAACGTGAAACTGGAGGACCTGGGCAAGGCCCGCAAGGTCACCATCGACAAGGACAACACCACCATCATCGAGGGCTCCGGCAAGAACGCAGCCATCGAAGGCCGAGTGAAGCAGATCCGGGCGCAGGTCGAAGAAACCACTTCCGACTACGACCGCGAGAAGCTGCAGGAGCGCCTGGCCAAGCTGGTGGGCGGCGTTGCCCAGATCAAGGTGGGCGCGGCAACTGAAACCGAGATGAAAGAAAAGAAAGCTCGCGTTGAAGACGCCATGCACGCCACCAAGGCTGCCGTCGAAGAAGGCATTGTTCCGGGCGGCGGCGTGGCGCTGGCACGCAGCATCCACGCACTTGAAAAGCTCAAGGCCGACGAAGACGAGCAGATCGGCATCAACATCGTGAAGCGGGCGCTCGAAGAGCCTCTGCGCATGATCGCTTCCAACGCGGGCTGGGAAGGCGCCGTGGTGGTGGAAAAGGTGAGAGCCAATTCCAACCCCAACTACGGCTTCAATGCCCAGACCGAAACGTTCGGGGATCTGGTTGAGGCCGGCGTCATCGACCCCACCAAGGTCACCCGTACCGCTCTCCAGAATGCGGCTTCCATCGCCTCACTGCTGCTCACAACCGAGGCGCTGGTCAGCGAGATTCCGGAGAAGGACGACAAAGGTCCGGCCATGCCTCCGGGAGGCGGCGGTGGAATGGGCGGCATGTACTAAAGACAAGACGGTCAATTGTTACAAGTTGGCCACAAGCAAAGAAGGGCGGGGACCTGTTCCCCGCCCTTTTTATTTTCCGCGGCGCCCGATTGCGTGCGGTCGTTTGCCCGCAGATTTTTTGGTGCTGCCAGCCTTCTTGCCGCTGCGGCCTGAAGGGCCACCTGCAACAAGGAGCATCAAATCCACCAGCTCAACATACGCCGGAATGACTTCCGGCGCGAATCTCTGGAGCTGGGCGATGTGCCGCTGCAGGGTGGCCCAGTCGCCGCGCACTGCCGGCCCGGTCAATGAATTCCGGCCGCCGAATTCAGCAAAGTTGCGCACGGTTTCCGCAACGAACTTCTCCAGCATCGGGCGGATCAGATTCTTCGGCACGCCCGCATCGCGCAAAAGCCGCTCCGAGCAGTCCATCAGCGTCACCACCGTCGGGCATACAAGGAACGCACTCAGGTGGTAGAGCGGCTTGAATTCGGGCGCAATCGCAAACGATTTCCCGCCAAGCAACTTTACCCATCGCCGGGCCAGCGCGACCGCCCGCCGGTCGCCCTCGACGGCCCAGTAGCTGCCCGGAAGATTTCGCGCGCCCGCCGAGGGGCTGGGGACAGTCTGATAAGGGTGCAGCGAGCCGACCGCGGCGCCTCGCTGCTTGAATGCGTCAAGGAGGGATGCGGGCAGCGAGCCGCAGGCGTGGAGGACAATCCGTCCGGACCAATCTTTACGGTATTTCGCGAGCAGGTTGGCGACGGGACCGATCGCGGCGTCAGAAGTGGCCATCAGGATGATATCGGATTCGGCCAGCAGGCGGTCTTTCAGGCTTAGCGCCATGCCGCCCCCGATAAACCGAACTGCTTTCCTGGCGCGTGAAAGTTGCCGCGCCGCAACAAACCTGACCGGCTCGCCGGCGGCCAACAGCAACCGGCCCATGGCCTGGCCGATCCTTCCAGGCCCCACAATCGCTACCTTTAATTCCCGCCGCTTTCCCATGGATCACACCCCTGAATTCCATCCCGATCAACGCTCTGAATTCTACCAGCTTAACCCCGGCGCGGATCCTCCGCAGTCATACTGAAACCGCAAATTGCCGATGACGGGAAAAGGCACGGGTTGATTGCCAGGATAGTGACGATTTCAGCTGAAATGCATCTAACTGTAAGAACAGGAAAAAGGAACGTTCATATGCAGGACATGGCTGCAAGGATATTTATCTTCTTCGTTCTCGCGCTGTATGCCGCAATGACTCTTGTCTTTGTCATTGCCGGAGTTCGCAAGTGGATCTGGCGCCCCATCGCAAAAAAGATTTTGCCCGGACGTTCTGAGAGCAACTACCGCAGGGTCAAGTCCACCAGCAACGAAGGAAGCCCCTCCTAATTTTCCTGAGGCTGCTCTCCAGTCTCTTCTCCCAAAGCCGGAACAAAGCCTGCCTCTTTTTCGCGCAGGGCTTTCACCCGGTCGCGAAGTCGCGCGGCCTTCTCGAATTCAAATTCCTTTGCCGCTTCGCGCATTTCCGCTTCCAGGCTCCTGATCATTCCCTCCAGTTGGTCCTGCGAAGTAATTTCTTCCGCCTCGTCTTCGGTTGAAACCGTCACGTAGTCGGCCTCGACAATTCTCACCAGCGCCATATCGACGGGCTTGATGATGCTCTCCGGCGTGATGCCGTTCTCTTCGTTATATTGCACCTGCCTGGCGCGCCGGCGGTCGGTTTCGGCGATGGCCTGGCGCATGGAATCCGTCATGCGGTCGGCGTAAAGGATGGCCCTGCCGTGCAGGTGCCTGGCGGCGCGGCCCATGGTCTGGATCAGCGCGCCCGCCGAGCGCAGATAGCCTTCCTTGTCAGCGTCCAGAATGGCCACCAGCGACACTTCAGGCAGGTCCAGACCCTCGCGCAGCAAGTTAATGCCGATCAGCACGTCAAACTCGCCGCGCCGCAGGTCGCGAAGAATCTTCATGCGTTCCAGCGTCTCGATTTCTGAATGCAGATAGCGGCACCGGACGCCGACCTCGGCGTAGTATTCCGCCAGGTCCTCCGCCATGCGTTTGGTGAGCGTGGTCACCAGCACGCGTTCGTTGGCCTCGGCGCGCTTGCGGATTTCATCCAGCAGATCGTCCACCTGCTTGCGCGTGGGCCGCACTTCGATCTCCGGGTCCACCAGCCCCGTCGGCCGGATGATCTGCTCCACCACTTCCCCGCCCGTCTTCGTCAGCTCGTAAGGTCCCGGAGTGGCGGAGACGTAAACGGTCTGGCGGGCGCGATGCTCGAACTCTTCAAACGTCAGCGGCCGGTTGTCGAGCGCGGAGGGCATCCGGAAACCGTATTCCACCAGCGTCTGCTTGCGCGAACGGTCGCCCTTGAACATTCCGTGAAGCTGCGGAATGGTCTGGTGGCTCTCATCAATAAACATCAGCGCATCGTGCGGCAGGTAATCGAGCAGGGTGGGCGGCGGTTCGCCGGGCAGGCGTCCTGAAAGGTGCCGGGAGTAATTCTCGATGCCGTGGCAGTAGCCCATCTCTTTCATCATTTCCAGGTCAAACATGGTCCGCTGGTGGATGCGCTGGGCCTCCACCATCTTCACCTGCTTTTCCAGCTCTCCGCGCCACCACTCGAGTTCGCTCTTGATGCCGTCAATGGCCCGTTCGCGCTGGTCGCGAGGCATCACGTAGTGCGTGCGGGGATAAATTGGCAGCCGCACCAGGTCCTCTTTCACCTGCCCCAGCAGCGGATCAATCTGGGCGAGAGACTCAACCTCGTCACCCCAGAGCTCAATGCGATAGGCGTTGTCTTCATAAGTCGGATAAACCTCAATCACGTCGCCGCGCACGCGAAAGGTGCCGCGGCGGAAGTCCATGTCATTGCGCTCGTACTGGATTTCCACCAGCTTCCGCAGCACATCCTGGCGCGCGATCTTCATGCCCTTTTCGAGAAGCAGCAGCATGCCGTAATAGGCTTCCGGCGAGCCGATGCCGTAGATGCAACTGACGCTGGCCACAATCAGGCAGTCGCGGCGCTCAAAAAGCGAGCGCGTGGCGCTCATGCGCAGCTTGTCGAGCTCGTCGTTGATGGTGGCTTCCTTTTCGATATAGACGTCGCCGGAGGGAATGTAGGCTTCGGGCTGGTAATAGTCGTAGTAGCTCACAAAATATTCGACGGCGTTGCGAGGAAAGAATCCCTTGAACTCATGGTAGAGCTGCGCCGCCAGCGTCTTGTTGTGGGCCAGGATCAGGGTCGGGCGGTTGATGGCCTCAACCACCTTGGCGACGGTAAAGGTCTTGCCGGAACCCGTGACGCCCAGCAGAACCTGGTGCTGGCTCCCGTCTTCAATTCCGCGCACCAGTTGCTCGATGGCCGTCACCTGGTCGCCGCGCGGGCTGTAATCGGAAACAAGCTTGAAGTCCATATCGTTTGTGGATGCCGGAGTTCGTTAGGCCTGAAGAATTCATTATATCCCGCAACCCGCAGAGGCGCTCCCGCGGGCCCCGAGTGAGGCACGACTGCGCTCGTCATTCCGAGCCAAGCGAGGAGTCTGCTGTTGGAACCGTCGGACCGCGGACTGACGCAGATGTCGCGGGTGTCGCGCCTTCGCCACTAGGGGCTGCGTTCGAGAAATCAATGGTGGAACCGTGCAGCGTAATATACTATTGAATTGCGCCAGGCGGAGCGGAGAGCAATGAAATTTTACTCTTTCCAGATCGTCATTGAGAAGGAGCCGGAAGACGAGGGGTACTTTGCTTATACCCCAAACGTCCCCGGCTGCTTCAGCAACGGCAAGACCATCGAGCAGGCCAAACGCAATATTCGGGAGGCGGTCGAACAGCATCTCGCCTCGCTGCTGGCGCACGGTCAGGCGGTCCCACAGGAAGACCGTCTTGTGCACGTCGAAGAACTTACCGTTGGCGTCCCCGAATGACCCGCCTTCCGCAACTGACGGCCCGGGAGATGATCCGGTTCCTGAAATCACAGGGTTTCATTGAGGACCGCCAATCAGGAAGCCATCTCACACTCTGGCATGCCGAACGGCACGTTTCAGTCACAATTCCAGTCCATACAGGTTGTGACATAGGACGAGGTCTGGCAGCCCGTATTCTCAAAGACGCAGGCTTCACCGTTGACGACTACCTTCGGCTGCGCTAACTCTCAGGTTCCAGCCCAAACTATTCTCCAAAAACACAACTGACAAGGAGGCGGTTTGGCGCAACATGCAAAGAGGGTCCCCACCTCATGAAATCTTCATCTGAGTGGCGTCCAGCTTGACAATCCCTTTCCGGGGTCAATACACTTCAAATTTCCGCGAGGCTGTAAGAGTTGGCCTGCATTCCGCTCCACGAAACTTGAGAGCATCCGGCAGCGCGCACGGAGTTTTTTTGAACGCCAAGGAGGTCTTCATGCCCAATTCATTCCTATCCAGCCAGCATTCGCTTCGGCCGGTCCGATGGCTTTTGTTGCTGGCATTCGCAATCCTTATTCCTGTTTTCTCTGCCCCGCTTTCCGCCCAGCAGCCCATGTTGATCCCGCAGCCGCGGGAACTGCAGACGCGGTCACAAACATTTAAGGTGAGCGGGGACCTGAAAATCGTTCTGCTCACTCCCGTGGCGCACGAGGACCGCTTTGCAGCGGAGAGCGTGCAGAGGGAACTGAAACTGGTTACGGGCCAGACGTTTCCCATCGTGGCATTGCCGGAGCCGCCGCAGGGCGCGCCGGCCATCATCATGGGACGCTTTGATCAGCCGGCCATGCGCAATCTTCTCTCGGCGCGGCATCTCAGCACCGATGGAGTCGGCGACCAGGGGTACGTTTTGGATGTCCAACCCGGCGCCGTCGTGGTAGCCGGCAAGGATGGCGCGGGGCTTTTTTACGGCGCCCAGACGTTGCGCCAGCTTGTGGTTCCCGCGGGCCAGGAGGCCAGAATCCTCGGGATCCAGGCGCGCGACTGGCCGGCCCTCCAATACCGCGGCACGCAGGTTGACCTGAGCCGCGGCCCGGTTCCCAAGCTGAGTTATCTCAAAAAGATTGTTCGCACCATCGCCCAGTTCAAAATGAATCAGCTCTACATGTACATGGAGGATTCTTTCCGTCTCCAGGGCCAGCCGCTATGGGGCATTCTGAGCGACACGCTCTCGCGCTCCGACTGGAACAATCTGGTGGCCTACGCCGCCCTCTATCACGTGGAGATCGTCCCCTCGACCGAGGCCTGCGGGCACATGCACAAAGTCCTGCGGTTTGAGCAATACAGCGGGCTCGCCGAACGTCCGCACGGCCATAGCCTGGCCGTCGAAGACCCGCACATGCTCGATTTCCTGAACCGTATGTACGAGCAGATGCTGCCGGTGTTCCCTACGTCGATCTACAACATCGGCTGCGACGAAACCGTTGAGCTGGGCAAAGGCCGCAGCAAGGAACTGGTGGAGAAAGAGGGCTACGGCAAGGTCTATGTGGACAACCTGGCGCGCGTGGCAAAACTGCTGGAAAGTTACAACAAGCAGGTGATGTTCTGGGGCGACATTGCCACCGAGCATCCGGAAATGATTTCCAGCCTGCCCAGGAACCTGATCGTCGCCAGTTGGGAATACGGCGCGCATGAGAGCTATATGAAGTGGCTGAAGCCGTTTGAGGGCCGCGGCATGAAGATTTTTGTCTGCCCCTGGGTGGGAAACACGAGCACCATCGTGCCCGATTACCAGGAAGCGGCCTACAACATTGAACACTTCCTGACCGACGGCAAGAAGGTGGGGGCCATCGGCGCCATGATCACCGTCTGGAACGATGATGGCGAAACGATGTACGCGCCGGGCTGGTGGTCCATCGTCTATGGGGCCGCCTGCGCGTGGGAACCGGGCGAAACGAACGTGAAAGAATTTAACCAGAAGTACGACTGGGCCTTCTATCGCAACACCGACCATCGGTTTGCCGATGCCCTGATGAGCCTCGGCCACTTGAATGAGATCATGAGGGCGGGCAAGCCCGTCGAGACTTTCGACATGAAGTACGGCGGCGCAAGCGACACGCTCTTCTGGCAGGATCCCTTTTCGCCGGCCGGGCGCAAGGAAGTGGAGCGCCTGCTGCCCGTCGCATCGCTCATCCGCCGGACGGCTGAAGACGATTATACCGTCTTCGCAGACGGCGAAAACCGCGCCCGCCGTAATGCTGACACATTGCAGAGCATGAAGTTTGCGGCTTTGCGGATTGACGCACTGGGAATGCGCTACCAGTTCGCGCAGGAAATCTCCGACCGCTACGCCGACGCGGTAGCCCAGGCGGGCGGAAAGGGCCACGAGAAAGCCAGCGCTGACCTGGAAGATATCCAATCGACCAACGGGCGGCTGGAGGACCTGCGCGACTACACGACCCGCCTGACGGAAATGTACCGCAAGCTCTGGCTGAGCGAGAACCTGCCGGACTGGATGCCGAATATGCTGCAACTTTACAAGCGCAACAGCGAGTTGTGGCAGAACCTGATCGCAAAATTCTCCGGCATTCGGTACGGGTTGTACGACGGGCAGCCGCTCCCTTCAGCAGAGTCGCTGGGCCTGCTGCCCGGGAAACAAAGCGCCCCATAATTGCCGCGCGAGGAACTCTGATACTTCGCGTGCTGCGACCGTTGGCTGGAAGCTCCCTTTGAAGGCAGGAGGGAGCTTCTGGCATTGGAACTGGGTCGGCCCCCTGCACCACAATCGTCAAATTGCGGCGGATCACGACTGAAAACTGCGCCCTTTTGGCCAGTGGTGTTCTACGGGCGCCGGCTTTTCATCCCGGAAACAACTTCCAGCGGTCCTGCCCGGGCAAAAATGGTGCAGACTCGCAGCTTCCTCAAAAACTGACAGAACTGCTGTGGGAATCTTGGCACCCGGTTGGGATGCTGAAATGCAGGCGGGAGGCCCCCGGGCTGTGGTAAAATGGGATAATTTTGCTTCCAAGTCGGTTTGAACAAGGAGTTATTGGCATGGAAATGGTTCGCCGTAAGATGGCATTTTATATTTCGAGCAGTCTGTTGGCAGTCACGATGTCGGCGCTGGTCTGTTTTGCGCAGACTTCACCCGCCGCAAAGCCGGCAGACAATCCCGCGTCGCAAGGCGCCGAGGCCGCAGCGGAATCCACACCACAAAAAGTGGTGCTCAAAGTGGGGGACACCCAGGTGACCCAGTCGGAAGTCGATTATCTGATCGGCAGTCTCAGTCCCCAGGTTCGGCAGACTGTGGCATCGCGAGGCCGAAAGCCCGTCGGCGATGAATATGCCATGATGCTTCTCCTCTCACAGAAGGCCCACGACGAGCACCTGGATGCTGAGCCTGATGTTCAGCAGAAAATCGCGCTGGAAAAACTCCAGATCCTGGCCCAGGAAGAGTATCAGAAACTCGCAGAGGGCATCCAAATCAGTCCGGATGAAGTCAGCACCTATTTCACTGCCCACAAGAGTGATTTTCCCGAAGAGGCGCAAATTCGCGAATTCGTGGTGAGGAAAAAAGCGGCAGACGCAAAAGCCAACGACCCCGGCCTTTCCGCCACGGAAGCCAAAACACGCCTGGCAGAAATCCAGAAAGCGGTCGAGACCGGGACCGACGTGGACGCGGTTGCAAAGAAATTTGACGTTCCCAACACCGTCATGGTGAATCCCAAGCCGGTAACCGTCCGCAAAGGCGAGATGATTCCTGCCCTGGATAAAGTGGCTTTTGACCTTCAGCCCAATCAGTTCTCCGCGCCCGTGGAGACGGCGCAGGCGGTGGTCCTGTTCCAACTTCTGTCGCGCCACCAGCCGGACTTGAAAACCGTGACACCTCAGATTGAAGAAAACCTGCGGCAGCAAAAGCTGCGAACAACCCTCGATGACTTGAAGGCCAAGGCGAATATCTGGATGGACCCGGATTATTTCAAAGAAGCCAACCCGCCGTCTGATGAATCTGAGACGCCAAAGGCGCCCGAAAAACAATGAACGAGCAGTCTTCAGTCGAATACGGAAGCGTCGTTCCTATCCAGTGAAGCTCATCCATACGCAGCACGGGCGGCAATAGGTTTAAGCCCGCCCGCAGTTCCCTCTATGGACCGGGTGGGAACGACCTATAAACGCGCCTTATAAACGGGATAAAGGATCTTCAACAGATTTGTTGAAAAGCTTGTGGAAAAGCGCCCTTCTCAACAGGGTAAGGCTCAGCAAATAAATAACTTTGTGCTCTTTGCACTAACCTTGAGCATTTCTAGGTAGGCACTATCCTTAGCGGAGTTGAAATCTTTCTGATCGAGCCTGCAAAAACGCTGATCCCAGAAGAAAACCAACCTTCTCTCAGGTTCTTCCCTTAGGCACAACGCCGGGACAAAGAGAGAAAAATGAGGGGCAGTTCATCAGCCTGAAAATCTTCTTGTGAGATCGTTCCAAGCCACCTTTCTAAAATGGCCCGAACCCAGGAGGCTAGAGGACCTCGTGGGGCTTCTGTAGTTCGACTTTGATCAGCTGCTCGTCTTTGGTAATTTTGAACTCTTTCCCGAAGGTATTGTGATCAGGCGCGGTCACCATCAGCGTGATGGTTCCCATGGGCACCACGGGAAACTGGCCCTTGCCGTTCTTGTCGGTCTTTGCGGTATAAGAAATGATCTGGGTGCGGCGCATAAACCCGCCCTGCACTCGATATCGCAACGTCATATGCGCCTGAAAAATGGGCTCGCCCGTCTTGGCATCGTTCACCTGCACGCGCACCGTGGTCATCTGTGCGGCCGCAAGACTGACCGGCATGCAGATCGCCACCACAACAGCCAGAATCATCCCGGCCCGGACCAGCCTGCTTTGCTTCCAAAGTGTTTGTCGCATCCCTGCCCCACTCCTTCCTGACTGTTCCTTCGATGCTGCAACTCCTCTTCAAGTTTTATCACGAATGCTTTACCCGTGCCATTATCTCTGCATGGGCCGGGCGGCTGGGATTGACACTGCTGTGAGAGTCCGATAGTTTCAGTGCTGAGAGCAATTCTGCAACCGCAAAGTGGGCAAGCCGCCCGGAAAGGTACTATGGGATTCTCCACGGACGCAATTCACATCGGCCAGGAACACGACCCCGCCACCGGAGCCATCATCGTTCCGATCTACCAGACCTCCACGTATGTGCAGGACGAACTCGGCAAGCACAAGGGCTATGAGTATTCCCGCACGTCGAATCCCACGCGCGCCGCGCTTGAACGCAACCTGGCGCGCCTGGAAGCGGGCAAGTTCGGCTTTGCCTTTGCTTCCGGCATGGCGGCCATCAACGCCGTGATGACCCTTTTGAAAAGCGGCGACCACGTGGTGACGGGCCGCAATCTTTATGGCGGAACGTTCCGCCTGTTTGAGCGCGTGCTGAAAAACTTCGGGTTTGAGTTTACTTACGTGGCCACCACGAACCTGGCGAGCGTCGAAGAAGCCATCCGCGAAAACACCCGCCTGCTGTTTCTGGAAACGCCCACCAACCCCATCATGGAAATCACGGACCTTGCGGCGGCTTCGGAACTGGCCCACCGTCACAAATTGCTCGTCGCGGTGGACAATACCTTCATGAGCCCTTATCTGCAGCGGCCGCTCGAACTGGGCGCCGACATTGTCATCCACAGCACCACCAAGTATCTGAACGGGCACAGCGACGGCGTGGGCGGCGCGGTGGTGATGAACGATCCAGCTCTCGCCGAACGCCTGAAGTTCCTGCAGAACGCCGCCGGCGCCGTGCTCGGTCCCATGGACAGCTGGCTGGTGTTGCGCGGCGTCAAGACGCTGGCCGTGCGCATGCGCCAGCACAGCGAGAACGGCATGGCCGTGGCGCAATTCCTGGCCGGGCATCCCAAGGTGCAGCGGGTCCACTACCCCGGGCTACCTTCGCATCCGCAGTACGAGCTGGGCAGGAAGCAGATGCACGGCCCGGGCGGCATGCTCTCGTTTGAAACGGGCTCCATCGAGAATGCCAGGACCGTGCTCAACTCGGTCCGGCTCTGCTCGCTGGCCGAAAGCCTGGGCGGAGTGGAAACCCTGATCTCGCACCCAGCCAGCATGACGCACGCCAGCGTGCCGCCGGAAGAGAGGCAACGGCTGGGCATCACCGACGGCCTGGTGCGTATCTCCGTGGGCATCGAGGATGTGGAAGACCTGATCGCCGATCTCGACCAGGCGCTGGCCGGAATCTGAGCTGGGCGCCGCGCGGCCACTCGAGAAACCGACCCCAACCCGAGAATTGTAATTTTTACACACTGTGTCAAAATGGGACACATTTTTGCCGCAATCAC
>CAVTBN010000003.1:0-790165 GCA_963732975.1 uncultured Acidobacteriota bacterium
CGGAATTCGACTGGCCTCCGCCGTTGCTCTCCGTGCCGATGGGATTTTCAATCGACCAGGCGATCGAGACCCTGGCGCTTGTTGCGCCCGGATTCGTGATGCGATAGCGCAGCACGGCCAGCGGCAGGCCGGATTCATCCGCGTCCAGGGGAATCATCGGCGTAAAGGCTTGCAGCGACACGCGCACGGGCAGTTCCGCGTCTTCAAATTCGATCCGTCGCCATCGGGTATTCGCCCGTAAAAGTGCAGCTTTCAAGCCGCGGCAGGCCGGGTACGTTATCTGAACCCAGGTCGCTCGGACCGATTGAGTAAGGCGGCATGATGCGCGCCTCCAAAACTTTGGCGATGGGTTTCTTTGCGGCGGTCTCCACGCGAATGGCCGGAAAGGCGTATTGCGGCCTCCGTCCCTTGTCCGGACGGTTGAAGATCCACCACTCATCCAGTTGCCCCCGGCCGCCCAGGTTGATGGAGCCCGCCCCAACGCCGCCCAGCGGAAAGCCGATCAGCTGGCGCTGTCGCCCGCGGTAAACCCTTGGATATTGGATGGCCTCTGTTTTGGCGTCTGCCGGGGGAACCATCGGCGTCGAGCCAGAACCGGAAGCGGCCACTGAATCTGCGGGCAGGGCCAGGGTGCTCACTCCCAGGGTCATGGTCTTCAGAAACTTGCGGCGTCCTTTTCCGTTCCTGGTTTTTGCAGGTTTCTTCGGCATGGTGTTGCGCCCTCCTCTCCGGCAGAGAATCATACCTGCGCCAGGCGTTTGATGCAAAGCGTCGCTTACAAATCCTGCAGGAATGGATTCGACTCGCGTTCGCGGCCGATGGTGGTGCTGAGTCCGTGGCCGGGGAAGACGGGAGTTTCGTCCGGGAAGGGCAGAAGCTTGTCATGGATGGAGCGCAGCAGTTGTTCATGCGAGCCGCCCCACAGGTCTGAGCGCCCGATGCTGCCCTGGAACAGCGTGTCGCCGGCAAAGATGCGCTCATCGTCGCCCGGGAGGTGGAGTGAAAGGCTGCCCGGCGAATGTCCGGGTGTGTGGAGAACTTCAACCGAAAGCGAACCCCAGCGCAGGCGGTCGCCCTCCTTCAAGAACTGGTCCACTTCAACCATGCCGGGCGCTTCAACGCCCAGCCAGGCGGCCTGGGCCGCCAGGTTCTGATAGAGCGGCAGATCGGCCTGGTGCATCATCACCGGAGCGCCCGTGGCTTCATGGAGCTTCTTCAACCCGCCCACGTGGTCAATGTGGGCGTGGGTGGCGATGATGTAGCGCACCTTCAGATCGTGCCGCGTGAGGATTTTCTGTACCCGCTCGACGTCGTCGCCGGGATCGATGACGATCGCTTCTCCTGTCTTGTCATCGGCCACCACCGAGCAGTTGCACTCGAGCATGCCGACCGGAAGAATTTCATGCAGCATAACAGCTCACATTGTAGCAGTTCAGCGGTGAGCATTTGGGCAAAGGTGGAAGTCTGCGGGTATCCGCCGATGAAACCGGGACTCGACAGACCGGGGCTGCGCTTAATTCTGCTGGCGGCGGGGCCTGGCCAGGGTGTGGTCGATCAGTTTTTCCACCCGGTGCGTCAGGGAGTCGTCCCAGCCGACCCAGTGAGCGACAAGGTAGCCGTCCTTATCAATCAGGAAGAAATTCGGCACGCCGTGGGCCTGGAAGAGATGCGCCACGTGAAGATTGCTGTCCAGGTACTGCGGCCACTGCAACTGATGCTGCTGGATGTAGTTTTGCCAGGTGCTCGGGTCCTTGCTGCCACAGATGCCGAGAAGGGTAAAAGGCGCGTTGGCATACTCGCTGGCATATTCGTTCATGTGGGGCATGGCTTTGCGGCAATATGGGCACCAGGTTTCCCAGAACATCAACAGAACGACGTTGCCCTTCAGGTAATCGGGGGTATAAGTCTGGCCGTCGTTGGCCAGGATCGAAAAATCGGGAACTTTGGGCGACTCATACTGCGGGGAAGCGGCCATCGCCGGGCTCAGGCCGGCGGCAAGAACGATGGCTAAGGCGGCGAGCAAACCGAGAACTTTTATTCGCCCTATGTTTGCGCCCGGGGCGCCGGATGGATGGACAGACACGATATCCCTCGGTGCATGATTCCGGCATAATGGCGTAGTGGTCATTTCCAATTCGTGCCGGCTGCAGGTTTTAAGGAGCAACTTCTGGCAGTTCTTCACATCAGACCCCCATCGTCATTGCCTCTGGCGAAGGCGGCAGAACGCACCAGATAATAACTCGCCCCATCAGGGCAGGTCAATCCGACAAAGGTTCCACGGGCGCCCGATGCTCACAGAGTGTGCTCCGGGCTGCGGATGCGGCAATGGGCTTGGTCCAGAAGCTCAGGCTCGTTGGATCTTTGAGATGGACGGGAAGGACTTTTCCGAACCCGGACAGGCGCATCGGATCCAACTTGTGAGAAAGGGTGGGGGCAGTTTCCCCCTGTTTTCTTGTGCAGGATGCTGGAACCCTGTATGGTACTAAAGTTCTACTACCAACGTTCCTTGATTTAATAGTACATAGGTAACATTCTAACCTCATGTTTTTAGTGACGAAGGATAGGGTCACGTATGGGGAAGATGATTTATCTTCCAACCCCTTCTCACTAGTTTCCATGGTGACAATTCCGCCATGTGTTTCGTTGCAATCCGGCATGAGGGTCCCGATTCAAGTGAATACAGCGCCAATAGGGAAGGAGAATGCCACTGGGGTGCCTGCCTGACTGGCTGGGCGTCCAGACGTTTTCTGACGATGCGCAGGTAACGGCTGGCCAGCGGTATTACACAAAATGAAGGGATTCTTATCGCTTGATCAGGAACTTCGTGCAGTTCGCAGGGCTAAAGACCAGAAAGGCGCGCCGAAGTCCACTCGCCTGTCTGACCCGAAGGAAACGGAACGGCCCTGGCAACCGGACATTGATGAGGTCCAGCAGACGATGCGGGACGTGCTGCGGGCGGTCGCCGGCTTTTCTGGCGTGGAACTTCCAGGCCTGCCTTCCGGTCTTCAGGACAACGGTGCGCGCCTTCCCAGCCTGGACATCAAGACTCTGAAAAATCGATTTCGCAACGACCTTGAAGGGTTTTCCGTTAAGACTACGGAGGAACTGACCCGGCGGGCCAGGGAACGGACTCACGCCGCCATCGATGGCGTCCAGGATGAGGTCGGTGGCAGGATTGAGCAGATCGCCGCCGAGTTCCGGGAAAACCTGCAGCTCCCTGCACAAATTGAGAAGTTGCTGGAACCCTGCGTCGGGGACGCGGAAGCCAGGCTGGAAAGGTCTGTTGCCCAAAAGTTTGAACAACTGGTTGCCCAACACGAACAGTTGGTCCAGGAGAAGCTTGAGGCGACGCTCAGCTCCGTCCATGCCCAGATCAGTACGCTGGAACAGACGGTGCAGGAAGTCCGTGAACTGAAGGCTGAGCTGGTTGCGAAGTCGCCCGCGGAGCCTGCAATCGCGGCGGCGGATGTCGAAAACCTCTTAGCCGAACACGAGCGGTCGGTCCAGGAACGCCTGCAGGCGGCGCTCAACCCCGTCCATGCCCAGATCAGTACGCTGGAACAGACGGTGCAGGAAGTCCGTGACCTGAAGGCTGAGCTGGCTGCGAAGTCGCCCGCGGAGCCGCCAATTGCGGCGGCGGATGTCGAAAACCTCTTAGCCGAACACGAGCGGTCGGTCCAGGAACGCCTGCAGGCGGCGCTCAACCCCGTCCATGCCCAGATCAGTACGCTGGAACAGACGGTGCAGGAAGTCCGTGAACTGAAGGCTGAGCTGGCTGCGAAGTCGCCCGCGGAGCCGGCAATTGCGGCGGCGGATGTCGAAAACCTCTTAGCCGAACACGAACGGGCGGTCCAGGAACGTCTACAGGCGGCGCTCAACCCCGTCCATGCCCAGATCGGTACGCTGGAACAGACGGTGCAGGAAGTCCGTGAACTGAAGGCTGAGCTGGCTGCTAAGTCGCCAGCGGAGCCGCCAATGGCCACGGAGGAGATGTCTGGCCGGATCGACGAGCTTGCGGCCGAGTTCCGGGAAAAATTGCAAGCCCAGGGGCAAATTGAGAAGCTGTGGGAACCCCGCCTCGAGGAAGCGGCAGCCAGACTGGAAAAGTCCATCTGCCAAAAGGTTGAACAGCTGGTTGCCCGGCACGAACAGTTGGTTGAGGAGAAGCTTCAGGGAACGCTGAGTTCCGTCCAGGCTCAGATCAGTGTGCTGGAACAGACGGTGCGGCAATTCCGCGCACTGAAGGCTGAGCCGGTTGCGAAGTTTCCGGCGGAGCAGCCGGTCGTGGCGGCGGCTTGTGCAACGATAAAGGATGAAAGCAGCCTGAACACGGGGCTCAAAGGATTCCTGGATCAGGCGTTCTCACGCATTGAATTGTCGTTCAATAACCTCCCGGAGAGTCTCAGGATGCCGCCCGCGCAGGCCGCTGTTGCAGGGCTTGGGGAGCAGCACAACGTGATACCCTTCCAGGATATGGACAGGGAGGCCCGGATTCAGCAGGCCATGGACTACCTGGGGCAGCTCGGGCCGAAAGATCCTTATCCTGCCAGTTGAGTAGAAAACCCTAAAGCCACCGCTCGATACAAAGCCCCCCGCCGGAATGCCCGGCGGAGCTCATCCCACAGGCGCGCCTATATAGCGCGATAATGCAGCGCCTCACTTTTACTGCCCCTATCTCCTATACCCAACTTCCGTTGACTTGTCCTGTGCGCCTTTTCTATACTCAACTCCGAAGTCGGTATGAGAAGGAGGCGTTGTGGCGGCATTCAACAAGAACGAAATCCAGCAGAAACTGAAAGACCTGCCAGGCTGGTCGCTCCAGGGAAAGGCCATTCAGAAAAAGTACACTCTCAAGTCCTTCTTGTCCGCCATGGAACTGGTCAACAAGATCGCTGGGGCGGCCGAAGAGGTGCAGCACCATCCCGACATCACCATCAGCTACAACGTGGTGGGTGTCTCGCTTTCCACGCACAGTGAAGGCGGCGTCACCCGGAAAGATTTTGATCTCGCGCAGCAGATCGATAAGCTTGCTGCAGTCCATTCTTAAGGCGGTCTGTCGCTGCACCGCCAGGCGGCGGAACGGCCTGTCCCGCGCGGGCGGGGCAGCCGGCAACGCCGCACTCAGCGCACATTCTGGCGCACACGGCTTATTCCGGTCCTGACGTTCCAAAACGCAACCAACTGGGTCCGGCACAACGAGCAGAGCTCAACGCTATTGGCAAGGAAGGATGAATGTCGATACTCGTACAGTGGGTACACGTCAGCGCAGCCGTGATCGGCGTGGGAGGCATGGCGTTCATGCTGCTTGTTTTGTTCCCCTCCGCCGGCCTTCTGGAAAAGGAGCAGCGGGAGCGTCTGATGAAAGCCGTCCTGGGAAGGTTCCGATGGGTGTCCTGGTCGGTGATTGTCCTGCTGCTGGCTTCAGGCCTCTACAATGTCAAACTGGTGTGGCTGGTCCCCTGGGGTCCTTACTGGGAGTTCCTTGCCCTCAAGATTGGTCTGGCGATAATTGTCTTTGTCATCATCCTGTGCCTCACCATTCCGTTGAAAATCTTCAACGGGTTCAGAGAGCGCAGGAAGCAGTGGGTTTATGCCGCCTTCGGCACTGGCCATGATTGTGATCCTGATCTCCGCCTACCTGCGCCGGGGGTAGCGTGGCTCACCTTCCAATCATGAAGCGTTTTGCGACTTCGCGTGTTTGCATGAGCCCGCTGTTGCCTGGCCTTACGGCCGCAGCAGGATCTTTCCGAAGAAATCGCGGCTTTCCATTTTCTTCTGCGCCTCGGCGGCTTCCGCCAGCGGGAAGACGGAATCGATGACCGGCTTCAATTTGCGCTGGCCGATCAGCTTGAGCACGTCCATCAATTCTCCTTTGCCGCCCATAAACGAGCCGAGGACGGCCCTCTGCCGCCCGAACAGCGCCTGCACGTTCAGCTTGACTTCGCCGCCGCTCGTCACCCCACAGGTCACGAGGCGCCCATAGGTGGCGAGCGAGGCAAAGCAATCTTCCCAAACGGCCTGGCCCACGTGCTCAACGATCACGTCCACGCCGCGTTTGCCGGTCAGGCGCGACACTTCTTCGGCGATGGACTGCCTGGTGTGATTGATGCCCTCGTCGGCGCCCAGGGCGCGGGCTTTCTCAAGCTTCTCATCCGTCCCCGCCACCGTAATCACCCGGCATCCCACAAGCTTTGCCACCTGGATGGCGGCGATGCCCACGCCCGAGCCCGCGCCCACCACCAGCACATCCTCGCCGGGCTGCAATTTTGCGCGCCCGAATAGCATGTGCCAGGCGGTCAGGAAAACCAGGGGCACCGAGGCCGCTTCCTCAAAATTCAAATCGCCGGGAATCGGAATCACGTTCATGGCCGGCGACTTCACGTATTCGGCATAGCCGCCGTCCACCATCACGCCGAAAATCGTGTAGCTGCGGCAGGCGCTGTCGAGGCCCTTCCAGCATGCCTCGCACTGGCCGCAACTGATTCCAGGGGCGAGCAGAACGCGATCGCCCACTTTCGTGTTGTCCACCAGCGCCCCAACCTGCGCAACCTCGCCTGAGATGTCGCTGCCCACAATGTGCGGCATGGGCAGCTTCCAGGCGCGCACCCCGCTGCGCACCCACAGGTCAAGATGGTTCAGCGCGCACGCTTTAACCTTTACCAGCACTTCGTTGGGCTGGATTTCGGGCTGTGGCGCGTCTTCGTATTTCAAAACCTCCGGGCCGCCGTGCTCGTGGAATCGGACTGCTTTCATATCAAACCTCCCGTTTACGAATCACCCGTATGTTAATCAAACCCTGCCAGAATAGCTGATGGGCTCGGCCGTGCGTTGACATGGACGTAGAGGCGGCTTTACGCCGCCACTGGCGAGGTAAACTCGCCGCTACAAATCCGGATGAGGACACTGACGGATAGCCGCAATTGACAATGCCAGCGCACCAGTTTACCCTGAAAATAACTTTATGAGCGACGTCTTCAGTGAAATCGTCAAGCTGCGGAACGCAGGCCGCAAGGGAGCTCTGGCCACCATCATCCAGGTGCAGGGATCCATTCCCAGCTACGAGTGCTCCAAGATTCTGATCCGCGATGACGGCTCAATTGTGGGCACGGTGGGCGGCGGCTGCGTGGAGGCCGACGTCTGGTCCGCCGCGCAGGACGTGATGCGCGAAGAGAAGCCGCGCCGCCTGCATTTCAACCTCAACGCCAATCCGGAATACGACACCGGCCTCGTCTGCGGCGGTTCACTCGACATTTTCGTTGAGCCCATCCTGGCCACGCCCACGCTCTATCTTTTTGGCGGAGGCCACGTTTCGCGCAGCGTCTCGAAAGTGGCTTCGCTTGCCGGGTTTGACATCGTGGTTTGTGACGACCGTGAGGCCTTCGCGAACAAGGAGCGTTTTCCATCGGCCGTGGCCACGCACGCCGCGCCCTGGGCGGAAATCTTCCAAAAGATTACTCCAAGCGACCTCGCTTACATTGTGATCGCCACGCGCGGGCACAAGGGCGATCTCGATTGCCTGCGCTGGGCCGTCACGACTGATGCGCGTTACGTGGGCATGGTGGGCAGCAAGCGGAAGCTGGCCGAGTTCGCCAAAATTCTCACCGCTGAGAGTGTTTCCACTGAGAGTCTTGAGCGAGTGCACTCGCCCGTGGGACTCGATATCGGCGCGCTCACGCCGGAAGAGATTGCCGTCTCCATCGTGGCGGAAATGATTGCCGTGCGCAGGAACGTCGCCGACTCGGTCCCCTCGCTCGCCTGGAAGCCCAAGGTCCAGCAAACTTCATGAAGCCCGAACCAGAAGAGTCGCAGTCGCCCTCAACCCCGGTCATCGCCGCTGTCGTCCTTGCTGCGGGCGAGTCCTCCCGCATGGGGGCCGATAAGCCCCTGCTGATGTATCGCGGGCGGACCTTCCTTGAAAACATCATCTCCGCGCTGCGCAAAGCCGGCATCGGGCGGGTGGTTGTTGTTCTGGGCCACCACGCAGAACTCATCGAGCAAAGCATTGACCTCAGCTCAGTTGAAGTGGTGATTAATCAGGACTATCGCCAAGGCCAGACCTCCTCCCTCCAGGCTGGGCTGCGTGTGCTGGCAAGGAAAGTGCCGAACGGGGTGGTATTGTGCCTCGTAGATCACCCTGCAATTTCAGCGGATACAGTGCAGAAGCTCATTCAACACTTTAAGTCTACCGGCAAGCCGGTTGTCATTCCGCAGGTCAATGGCAAGCACGGCCATCCGGTGCTGGTGGGCAGGGAAGTGTTTGATCAGATTGCAGCACTAGGTCCTGAGCAGGGCGCCGACACGGTGATCCATCAGTACCGCCCTCAGACCGAGTTTGTAGAAGTCACCGACCCCGGTATCCTTATCGACGTCGACGACCCCGAAAGCTACCTTAAGCTGACGCAACAAAAGTAGGTGAGGGCGCTGCTCTTCCGAAAGAGTCGACACGGTAGTGAGTGCCCGTAGACCGCCTTCCCTTCTTGTTCTCCCAGTCAACAATGGAAAGGCTTTCTACTGTAGTCGTCCTGCATCCTGCAGCAAGACCCGGATGGTCTGGATGGAGCCTATCACCACACCCAGGGCCACGCAGCCCCAAAAAGCAGCGACATTGTCAGGGATATAGTACTCGTGGGCGTTCCAGCTGACCGAGATGACGGACGAGCCAGGTAGGAACATCTGGAGGATATAGCCTGCCACTGTCAGCAGGCCTGTTGTTAGCAAGCCATCGGACACGGCGCGCATCTGTTTGCTCCTGCGTCCCCCCGTTCGTAGGAATTATACTCCAGCCTGGCTCCGGGGAATACACCATAAATGGTCCGACATGTGCTGATACGGACCTGGGAGTACAGTGGCAAGCCGTGGGCGCTGGGCTTTGTGCCAACCTCATGCCGCCGGGAGATTACTTTTTTGACACCCGCCAGATGACGTTGCCCACGTCATCAGACACCAGCAGCGAGCCGTCTTTGGCCACGGCCACGCCCACGGGGCGGCCGTCCACGGCCTTGGCGCGCGGGTTGGGGTCAAAGCCGTTGAGGAAGTTCTCGGGCACGCCTGAAGGCTCACCGTTCTTGAAGGGAACAAACACCACCTGGTAGCCCGAATGGATGCTGCGGTTCCAGGAACCGTGCAACGCGACAAACGCTCCATGCCAGTAACTCGATGGGAAATTGCTTTCCAGTGTAGAAAACGGATTCCAGCGGCGCCACGTGGGGCCCCAGCAGAACGTCGGGAACAAGGGCTTTGGCCACCAGGTCGGGCCGCTTCTCTTTCACCCGGGGGTCGAGGTTTTTTCCGATGTAGCTGTAGGGCCACCCGAAAAATCCGCCCTCGGGCACGTGGGTAAGGTAATCCGGTGGAAGGTTGTCGCCCATCATGTCGCGCTCGTTCACGTCGGCCCACAGCATGCCGTTATCGGGATTGATGGCCAGACCCACGGCGTTGCGCAGGCCGCTCGCGTAAATCTTGGCATTCTTGCCGTCAGGATCGGCCACCTGGATGGCGGCGCGGCGCGGGTCAGATTCCACGCAGACGTTGCAGTCGGAGCCGGCGGAGACAAACATCTGTTTCCCGTCCAGGCTGAAGACCAGCGTACGGGTGGAGTGCATTCCGCCGCCCGGCAGGGCGAGGACATGTTCGCGGCCGCCCGTGGGCCTGGAGGTTTTGGGATCGTAGGGGTAGCGGACGACCTGATCGGTGTCGGCGATGTAGACGTAGTTGCCGTGGAAGGCGATGCCGAACGGCTCCTTCAAATGGCCGGCAAAGGCCGTCCGCGCGTCGGAGGCCATCCCGTTGCCGGGATCGTGCAGGACGTAAACCGTATTGCCACCCGTGTCGGCGACAAAGACGTCGCCGTTGGGCGCAACGGCCAGATAGCGGGGTTCTTTGAACCCTTTGGCAAACAGGGAAACCTGAAAGCCCGGCAGCGCCCGCGGCTTGAAGCCGGGCGTGGGCGCGCCCTGCGGGGGATTGGCCACGATGGGCTTGGTGAAAGGCCTGGGCAGATTGGGCTCCTGGCCATGCGTCACGTGCACGACCTGCCCGAAACCAAAGGGCACGGCAACAAACATTAGAAGCAGCAACTTGATGATTTTCATGCTTTCTCCTTGGATACTCCTGATGCTAAAGCGAATTTCTAAACTTTACTCTGGCAATCCTCAGCCGCGAAGCTTTTCAATCGCCTCACTCAGCACGGTCACGGCCAGCATGCTGGCGTGGCGCGAGGCTGCGGGCAGGCCGCCGAGTCCGGCTTCAACCTCATCCGCGGTGATCGCTGCGAGTTCTGCCACGGGCTTGCCTTTGATGGCTTCGGTGAGCCATGAGCCGCAGGCGACCGCCGGGACGCATCCCTGCAGCCTTGAAGGTGGCCTCGCTCACTCTGCCTTCGCGCGCCAGAATCCACAGCTTCATTACGTCGCCGCACACGGGATTGCTGGCCTCGGCCACAACCGCCGGCTCCTCGATTTCGCCCACGTTGCGCGGGTTGTGGAAATGGTCGAGGACCTCGTCGGAATACATCACGCCCCTAAACAAACAACATCTTCAGCAGAACCACCATGGCGACGCCCGCGCCCACGGTCAGAGCGACCCGGATGCCCGGCTGCTTGTTGACCTCGGGAATCAGGTCGGAAGCGGCAACGTAAAGCGTGGCCCCGGCGGAAAGCGCCAGGCCGAAGGCCACCCAGTGGCTGGCCAGGCCCATGGTCAGGATGCCGAGAATTCTTGAGACTCCCAGCGCTCCTGCCGCTTTCATGCCGGAGGCGCGGCCCTTGCCCGCCGTCACCATCACCGAAGAGATCGTGAATCCTTCGGGGACGTTGTGAAGGATGACTGCGCCGAAAATGACCGTGCCCAGCCAGGTTGAGACCATAAAGCCTGAGACAATGGCAACACCGCCCAGAAAGGTATGGACCAGCAAACCTCCCAGCGCCGTGTAAGCCACGCGGCTGTCCAGAAATTCTTCCGTGTGGGTTTCCTCGCCAAAATGGAAATGGCCGGGCCACACGTGCTCAAAGATGTGGACAATCAGGTAGCCGGCCAGGATCAAAACCGAGCCACCAACCGGCGCCAGCTGCAGGCTCACCGGAATCATCTCGGTCATGGCCGTGGCCAGCATAAATCCGGCACCCAGCGCGATGAAGTAGGCGAGAAACGAGCGGCTCCAGGCGCGGGCCGATACGATGGATGCGCCAAACAGGTTGGCGAGCCCCGCGGCCACACCGAGAACAAGACTGATCTCAATGGCGAATAGCATGGCAGTTAGTTGAATTCCCGGAGCGGTTCTCAGCCGGAGTGCCGGAAGTGCACGATCTCTCCGTCGTGGACTACGTATTCCTTGCCTTCCAGCTTCAGCGAGCCGCGCGTGCGGGCCTCGGCAAAGCCTCCGGCGTCCATCAATTCCCCGTAGGGAATCACTTCCGCCCGGATAAAGCCGTGCTGGATGTCGGTATGGATTGCACCGGCGGCGTCCAGCGCCGTCATGCCGTCGCGAATGGTCCAGGCGCGGCACTCGTCCTCGCCCACGGTGAAGAACGAAATCAGCCCCAGCAGCCGGTAACTGGAGCGGATGAGGCGGGAGATGGCCGATTCCACCAGACCGTAGCTCGACATGAATTCGGCCGCTTCCTGGTCGCTCAATTCAGACAGCTCTTCTTCAATCTTGCCGCAGACGGCGGTCACGGCCGTGCGCGGGCGCTGCTTCAACCCGGCTTGCTGGGCAAAATCCTCGGCGGCGTCGGCGCGCGGCGCGTCTTTTTCTCCCAGGTTCAGCACGAAGAGCATGGGCTTGAGGGATAGAAAAGTGAAGCCGCGCAGCGTGTGCTCTTCGTCCGGGGTGAAATCGAGCTCGCGCAGCGGCTGCTCCGCCTCCAGCGCCTGCTTCGCTTTCAGCAACGCCTGCTGCTCTTTTTCCAGGGCGGGATTCTTTTGCTTCTTGATGTCTTTCTCCAGGCGCTCCAGGCGCTTCTCAACCACGGCCAGATCAGAGAGCGCCAGTTCCAGCTCAACCGATTCGATGTCGCGTTTGGCATCCACGTTTCCGCCCTCAGCTGGAATGGCCGGGTCATCGAAGGCGCGCACCACGTGGATGAGGGCGTCCATTTCCCTCAGGGCCTGCGACTGTGTTCCCGTGCGCGCCAGCTGGATGACGCTGCCAGGCGTATCGACGTATTCGATGCTGGCATGGACCAGCTTCTTGGGATTAAACATCTTCGCCAGAAGATCCAGTCGATCGTCGGGAACCTTGACCACTCCCACATGGGCTTCCGGTTTGCCGCCGGCGAGATTGCTGCCGTGAGCGTGGGTGAGAATTTTGAACAGGGTGGTCTTGCCCACCATGTTGAGGCCTACAATACCGATCTTGAGCACAACGTCCTTTCTGCCTGGCGTATGAAGTGGGGTCCGGACTGACCTGTAATTTTCGATGTTAACACATTGGCGTAGCCTGTAGCGGATGCGCTGCGGCCATCGGCGGCCTTGCAATGTTGATGATGCGTACAATCGGGATCGTTGCGGCACGCGGTGTAATGTGATGAAGCGTACAATTGGGAAATGCGGACGAGGATGGCGGGAGGTGTTTAGACTCTGTTTCAGTGCCGGCGCTGTCCTTATGCGAGCGCCCCGCCGCAGCTTGAACCTGCTCCCGCCGTGCAGCCGAAGCAATGGCTGGCCGTCCTGATGCGCTGTCCCGACAAACCCGAGAAGCCCTTAACATTCCAAATGGTAAGCGCAGGCGCCCCGTTCGATCGAGTCATGCCGAGCTCGAGCATCTGGTTAAAGTCACAGTCATACAGCGTTCCTTCCCAACCCACGCTGACCAGTGAGCGGCACATCAGCCCCGGGATGTTTCGAGGACTGAAGTGATTGACCAGCAAGCTCATGTAAGCCTCATATTGGCCATTTAGCCGCAGGAAACCGGCAAAGCGGTGAATGGGCATATTGTTGAGCGCAAGAAGGCGGTGAAATTCTATTCCGAAACCGTCGCGAAGATGGTTTCTGTAATCCTCTTCCAGCCGGTCTTGTGGTGGAGCCAGCGAGGGACCGAGGGGATTGTAGACAAGGTTCAGGGCCAAAGGCGAACCCGGCAAGCCATATCCGATGCGATTCAGGACCCGGAGTGCCTGAATACTCTTTTCAAACACGCCTCGACCGCGCTGTTTGTCGACGTTCTCGGCGGTATAACAAGGAAGGCTGGCAACGATCTCGACCTGATGCCTGGCCAGGAATTCCGGCAAGTCTTCCATCCCGGGCTGGAACAATACCGTAAGGTTGCAGCGGTCGATGACGTGGCAGCCTTGTTGGGTCGCGCGTTCGACCAGCCAGCGGAAGTTGGGATTCAGTTCGGGGGCGCCGCCGGTGATGTCAACCACCTCAACCGATGGGCTTCGACCTAGCAACTCGATGGTTCGCTCGGCCACCGCGCGGGGCATAACTTCCGTGCGCTTGGGCCCGGCGTCCACATGGCAATGGTGACAGGCCTGGTTGCATAACTTCCCGACGTTGATTTGAAGGGTGCGCGTCTCCTGGCGAAGCAGTGGTCCGCAGTGGTGCGCCGCAAGGGTTGCGTCGAAGTCCGCAGCGGCAGTCTTCCCGTCGAGGACCCTCAAAGAATCGCTTGTTTGAACACCCATCAGCAGCACCCTCCTTCGGATCCGTCCCCGGTGCAGCATGGCCCGGCCTCGGTCGTCACCCGATAGTCCTCACCTTTCGTCTCTTTGGGGTCACGCGTTAATGTGCCGCGGCCGCAAGGGAAGGGAGGCGCCTCCTCCAATGGAATCAAAAAACGAGGCGGGACCAGTTCGAAGTGCAAGCCGTAAGGATCTTGCGAGTAGATCTTGTAAGTTTTTTCACAAACGGCGGTGCGGATTCCGCGGCGCAGAACGTGTCCGTCGTCGTCTTCCACTTTCTTGAAAGGCCCGCGATAAACCACGGCATGTTTCTGGTCCCGGCAGGGACCCTCTTTCCCCTTGTACGCTGCCACGGTTACACTGCGAAATTCGATTCCCTCGACGGTCCGCCACGGCTCCTGATGGCGGTCGAGCAGGGTGACGCCGTAGAAGCCGGCTTGCTCGAATGCCTCCAGGAAAAGGTCTTCCCGGAAAGCGCCTGATATGCAGCCGCTCCAAAGGCCCGGGTCTGCCTTGAGGTGGTCCGGAACATCCTCGTCGCTCACAATATCCGATATCACGGCGCGTCCGCCGCGTCGCAAGACTCTGAATAGTTCCGAAAACAGCTTCTGCTTGTCGTCAGGTTTCACCAGGTTCAAGACGCAGTTTGAAACTACGACATCAACCGAGCCCTCGGGGATCAAAGGCTCCGTCGCCCTGAGGCTTTCCATGGCGGACTCAAGACGCCCAATGTCGGCTGCCGTTTGCACCGGATTCTTTATGAGCCAGGCTTCCAGCTTTTCCAAATCCAGCGCCAGGTCCTGGATTTTCCCCTTGCGGAATTCCACGTTCGCGTATCCAATCCGGCTTGCGGCCTCCGGCGCGTTTCGCCGGGCCACGCCGAGCATTTCATCGTTCATGTCCACGCCAATCACGCGTCCGCCGGGGCCGACTACCTGGCTGGCCAAAAAGCATACTTTCCCCGCGCCGGAGCCGAGATCCAACACGGTTTGCCCGGTTTGAAGAAAGCGGGTCGGGTCGCCGCATCCATAATCGCGGTCGAGGACCTCCTGGGGGATAAGCTCCAGGAGTTTGGGATCATAGCCTGTGGGGCAACAGAGATCGCGTTCGACCGTGACGGCACCCTGCGAGTAACGATCCCGGACCGCTTCCTCAATTTGTGACATCGCAATGCCTGGTCGTTCCGGCATTTCAGACCTCCGAAAAGCTACTTTACGATTGTTCCCGGCGAGGGTCGCTACACCAGCCCAAGCAATTCATGAGATCTTCTGGCCGGGTTGGTCTCGCAAAATGGATAAGTTACTAATCGTACTACAGTATGCAGAGTCTCGTTGGTGGAAAGGCAGAGCGCGCGGGAGGGTTGTGCAGTGAAGCACTGTGCGGTACAGGGAATAATCTGCAATGTGAACGTTGGGGAAGGCCTTGTCAGAACAGGCGGAAGCTCACTTCTACCATCACCTTGACGGGCACGGGAGAGCCGTTGCGCTGGGCCGCCTTGAACTTCCAGGTTTTGACGGTCCTCACGGCGTTCTCGTCGAGGCCCATGCCCAGGGGTTTCACCACCTGCGCATCGGTCACGTTGCCCTGCGCGTCCACCACAATCCACAGCACCACCGTGCCCTGGTATTTGGCTTTGCGGGCCTGCTCGGAATAAGGAGGTTCCGGTTTATAAATAGGAATGGGCGCGCTGACATTGCCGCCCACGCTGTAAGCACCCCCGCCCGTACCGGCGCCCTGGCCCGGGCCCAGTCCACCGCCGGTGCCTGAACCGACTCCGGTTCCCTGGCCGGTGCCAATTCCTCCGCCAAAGCCCGGCCCGGCTGAGGGCGGCCCCGGCACGCCCTGCAAGGGATCGCCAAAATTGTTATCGGCCATCTGCGGAAGCTTCATTTGAGGCGGACCCAGAATGGACGGCTGCACGGGCAGGAGAGGCTGGATTTTCGGGACGGTCACTTCGGGGGGCGCCATTTGCACGGTCTTAAACTCCGGCGCTTTGCCTTTGGAAGGGGGCGTCGGAGTGCGGGCGCCGCCGCCGCCGCCACCGCCTGCCTTGTTGGCCGAGGGCGGCAGTTGCGGCAGATAGGGTGAAATATCCACCACTTCCACCTTGGCTTGCTTCACCGGGTTGAGCCACTGCGAAATATAGTAGGGCAGTACCAGGGCCAGGATGACGATCGTATGGACCAGCACGGAATTGACCCATGAAGCGTTTTGCTGCTGGTAATCCTGCCAGATGTCGGGAGGGTATTCCTGCTTCTTAAAGGCCAGGACGCCGATGGTTTCTCCCACCGCGTAGCCGCCGATCACCCCCAGCACAATCATCCTCGGGCCGCCCAGCCAGAATGCAACTCCCGCGCCCACGATGGCGGCACTTGCGCCTACCAGGGCGCGCTTCTTTTCCTGGGCGCGATTAAAAATTCCAATGGGTTCGGTGGGCTTCTCAAAATGTGATTTGAGCTGGCCCCTGAAGTCGCGGTACCACGGCCGCATTTCCGTGACCGGAAGCACGGCCTCAGCGGAGGCATACCCGTCGGGAATTTTAATTTTGGAAGTCCGGCGCCATTCGCGAAGGCCCTCGCGAAGGGACGACAGCAGCCCTGGAGTTTCCTGGATGGTGAAAGAAAACTCCTGCCGTTTTGACGGAGAGCTCACTCTGTCCGTTTGACTCCTGCCAGGATCAGCATGGGTGTCCGTGATTGGCATCAATTACCTTTGAACGGGGCGCCCCTTTTTTCCGGCCCCGGATGTTCTCTTAACAATAGATGTGACCGCAAAGCCCGGAGTTGTCCCACAGAGATTGCATCTACCCGACGCGCAACAGCACCAGCAACAGCAATTAAAATATTCTACCACAGCGAAGCTTATACATTTCCCATGCCACTCGCACACGTCTTCGCTTCACACGTTTTTATTTTAGCTCATTTTATACAGACGATTGTGGCGAAAATCAGATTTCTCGGGAACAAAAGGCGAAGGGCCCGGCCCGGGAAAGCTTCGGAGGGTCTGTGCTAACATGATGAGTTCCGGGTGAAACCAGCGGGGGCACGGCCATATGGGCGACAAGAACAAAGAAGCTCGAATGAAGAATTTTGCCCTCAACCGGCAGGCGGCCCACTATTACCACTTCCTGGAAAAATTCGAGGCGGGAATTGAACTGAGAGGCACCGAGGTCAAGTCGATCCGGGAAGGGAAGGTCATTCTGAAGGACAGCTACGCCGCCGTGAAGGGCGGACAGGTCTGGCTGGTGAACTGCCACATCAGCACCTATAGCTCGGGGAGTTATCTCAACCACGATCCCCTCCGCGAACGGCGCCTGCTGCTGCACCAGCAGGAGATCAACAAGCTGATGTCAAAGACCCAGGAAAAAGGCCTGACCCTGGTTCCCACGCGGCTTTACCTGAAAGGGGACAAGGTGAAGTGTGAGCTCGCCCTCGCCAAAGGGAAAAAGGTCTACGACCGGCGCGAGACCGAGAGACAACGGACCGTCAAGCGCGAAGCCGAAAAGGCCATTCAGGATTATCGCCGCCGCGCGGGCTGAGGCTTTCCGTGCGGCCACGGCAGCGCCAGCGCATCAAAGGTTAATTCCGGATATCGTCCTGAAGAAACGGGCCGGGGGAAATCCACCCACCAGAGGGAGCCTTCAACATGCGGAAAATTCTCTCGATCGCACTACTTATCCTGATGGTCAACGTGCCGATAGGATGCGCCCAGATGCCTGCCCCTGCCACATCCGGCCGGCGCACGGCGGCCGTCCGGCGGGGACCGAGCATTGCCACGGGCAGCCAGGGCGTGGTGGTCTCTGGCAGGCCGGCTGCGACGGCTGCAGGAATCAAGATTCTGGAAGCGGGCGGCAATGCCGCCGATGCCGGGGCCGCCACGCTGCTGGCCTTGTCGGTCACCTACGTGGGCGCATTCTGCGTTGGGGGCGAGGTGCCCATCCTCGTCTATAGCGCCGGTAAGAAAAACGTAAAACTGCTGGAAGGGCAGGGAGAGGCGCCGCGCGATCCCAAGGCCATCGCCTGGTACATGAAGCACGGAATCCCGGACGACGGAAGTGTCAAGGATGCCGCTGTTCCCGGCATGCTGGACGCTGTGGTAACTCTTCTGAAGCTCTACGGTACCATGAGCTTTGAGCAGGTGGTCCAGCCCACGCTGAAAATCCTGGACCAGGGCGGCCCCACCTGGTACATCGACACCGGCAGCGGTCAGAGGATCGAAACGGGTGTGCACTGGCAGGCTGATCTGGCCGTAACCTTCCGCAAACTGGTGGAGTCGGAGAGGGCGGCCAAAGGGACGCGGGAGCAGAAGCTGCAGGCTGTCTCAGACCGGTTCTACCGCGGCGACATCGCTGACGCTCTGGTGGCCTGGTATATCGAGAAGGGCGGCTTCCTGCGCAAGGCGGACCTGGCGGCACACAAGACACCGGTTGTGGATCCGCTGGAAATCACCTACCGGGGCTACACGGTTTACAAGCCCGGCCCTTTGACGCAGGGTCCGGTTCTCCTGCAGATGCTGCGGCTGCTCGAGGGCTTCGACCTGAAGAAGATGGGCTTTCTTTCGGCGGATTACATTCACACCGTGGTTGAGGCGGAGGAACTGGCCTTCGCGGACCGGGATGAATATTACGGCGATCCGAATTTCGTGAAGGTGCCGATGAAGCAACTGCTGTCCGACCGATACACCCGGATGCGGCGGGCGCTGATCGATCCGAAGAAAGCGTCACTCGAACTGCGGCCGGGCGACCCCTACAATATGAAGCCCACCAAGCCGCCAACCATCACCGGCCCCTGGCGCCATGGGACGACGGTGATGTGCGTGACCGACAAGTGGGGCAACGTGATTGCGGCAACACCCAGCGGCCTTTCGAGCACGGCCGGAGTGGCCGGACATACGGGCATCATCCACGGCGCCCGGCTCACCAGCCTGAACACGTTCGCCGGCACTCCCAACGTTATCCAGCCCGGCAAGCGGCCCAGAATCACGCTGAGCCCCACGCTGGTCTTCCACAACGGCCAGCCGGTGATGGCCATATCCGTGGCGGGCGGAGACCAGCAGGACCAGGCAGCCCTCCAGGTGATCCTCGCGTATGTCGATTTCGGCATGACGCCTGAACAGGCGTTCAGCGCGCCGCGCTTCTCCACCTCGCACTTTGTCGGCTCGTTCAGCCAGGACCCGCCGCGCCTGGGTAGCCTGACGGTGCCCAGGAGCGTGGGTAAAGCCGTGGAGGCGGACCTGAAAGCGCGCGGACATGTCGTGACTCTCGGCAGCGGCCGGGTAGGCGGTGTAGCGCTGATCGGGATCGACCCCAGGACCAGGACCGCTACAGCGGTGGGGCCGGCTTCCGGGAAGATGTAACGACGGTCACCGGCGTGCGCCGGGCGATGGTTTCTGCCGGGAACCCGAATGGTTTGCCCGCAGGATAACGGATTGCAGAAATTCCCAAAGTAAGGAGTGGAACACCATTGAAAATCGAATTGCGGCGCGAACTGCCGGCAAACCTCACCGTGCCTGCGGTCACGGTCTATTGTTTTGAAGACGATCCTGTATCGAGCGGAAGCGCGGCGGCGCTTCCCGCGGAAACCCGCAAGCTACTGGCCGAACTGAAGGAGAGCGGGGAATTGAAAGGCAAGCCTTTCGAGCGGACGCTCGTCCATCGCCCTGCCGGCCTCGCGGCGCAGAAGCTGCTGGTGGTGGGCGCGGGGAAGAAAGAGAAGTTCAAGCCTTTCCAACTCGGACGCTTGGCAGGCGCGGCGGTGCGATACCTGCGGGCGCGTGGGGTGCGGGAGATGGCCTGGCTGGCGGGCGAGCAAACGGGCGCTGCCGAGCTCGAAACCGTGGTTGAAGGGGCGGTCCTCGCCGATTACGATTCCGACCCCTATCGCACGGAGAAGAACGGCGAGTTCGGCGTTGATGCATTGGTGATCGCCGGTGAAAATCTTGCGCCCTCGGACGAACTGAATGCCGCCCTGGAGCGCGGCCGGGCGATTGGCGAAGCAGCGAACTTCACTCGCAGGCTGGTGAATGAACCCGCCAACCGCATGACGCCCTCTATGCTGGCGCAGCAGGCGCGGGAGATGGCAACCCGTTCAGCCCTGGAATTCGAGGAACTCGGCGAGGAAGAAATCCGCAATCTCAAAATGGGGGCCTTTCTGGCCGTTGCACAGGGCAGCGACGAGCCGCCCCGCCTGCTGGTGCTGCGCTATTCTCCGCCTGACGCCCCCGAAGCTCCGGTGATCGGCCTGGTGGGCAAGGGAATCACCTTCGATTCAGGAGGCATTTCGCTCAAGCCCAGCCTGAACATGCATGAGATGAAAACCGACATGGCGGGCGGCGCCGCCATGCTGGGAGTGATGCAGGCCATCGCGCAGATCAAACCCAAAGTTCGCGTCATTGCCGTCATCCCGGCCACGGAGAACATGCCCAGCGGCAAGGCCTGCCGGCCGGGCGACGTGGTGACCTCCATGAGCGGCAAGACCATTGAGATTCTCAATACCGACGCCGAAGGCCGCCTGGCGCTGGCTGATTCGCTGACCTACGCGCGGCAGCTGGGCTGCAACGTGCTGATCGATGCCGCCACGCTCACCGGCGCCGTCGTGGTTGCCCTGGGCAACATCACCACGGGCGTGTTCGGGCGCGACCAGGAATGGGTGGACCGCCTGCTCGCCAGTGGCAACGAAACGGGCGAGCGCATGTGGCAGATGCCCGTTGACGACGAGTATCGCGACCTCTACAAGAGTTCGATCGGGGACCTGGCCAACACCGGCGGGCGGCCCGGCGGCTCCATCACCGCGGCCATGTTTGTGGGCGAGTTCGCGGAAGAGACGCCCTGGGTCCACCTGGATATTGCCGGCACGGCCTGGTCGAATGAAGAAAAGCCGTATCTGGCTAAAGGCCCCACGGGCGTCCCGGTGCGCACCCTCGTCCACCTGGTCCACCTGCTGACACACCTGGCGGGGTAGGACCCCCAGGCAGACATAATGCTTCTCCATTCTGGAAGGTGTTGGTGTTGTGGTTGGTGTTGGTGTTGAGGGGTATTTTTAATACGCAGGTAGCGAGGTAGGAACGGCAACGACGCCGGTCGCGCAGGAAGATGTCGATGGCCTCGCTGTGGCCGCCCCGTACTGCATGGAGTGAAGCTGTGATGCCAAGCGCGTTACTGTATGGGAGCGCTCCAGAAGAATGCGATGAACTCGTAGCGATACGATGAAGTAGTGCGTAGAGATGTGCGGAAGTGAACAGGTGGGAATACTGATGGACAAACAAGGGGCAAGAGCAATAGCGCGGCGTTTCAAGATGCGCTCAGGCGTGCCAGTAGATGGCGAGCGGGCGAGAGGACACCCATAGATACATCATCTCATCGTGAGAAGTCCCGGGGAGAGCAGACTCGGCGTCCAACCCGGGGGAGCAGGGTTGTGTCTCCGACAACCATGACCAGTCCGCGCGATAGAAAGAAAAGAAAGAGAGAGAGAAGAAAAAAGAAAGAGAGAAAAAAAAGGAAAAAAAGAAAGAAGAAAAAAAAGAAAGAGAGAAAAGAAAAAAAAAAAAAAAAAAAAAAAGGAGAAAAAAAGAAGAGAAAAGAAGAGAAGAGAAAGAAGAAGAGAGGAGAAGAAAAGGAGGGGGAGAGAAGAGAAGAGAGAAAGAGAAAGAGAAAAAAAAAGAGAAAAGAGAAAAGAAAAAAGAAAAAAAGAAAAAAAAAGAAAAAGAGAAGAAAAAAAAAAGAGAAAAAAAAAAAGAGAAAAAAAAAAAAAAAAAAAAAAAAAAAAAAAAAAAAAAAAAAAAAAAAAAAAAAAGAAGATCTGGAATTTGGAATCTTAAATTCACTTGCGGCGGGCGCGTCTCCGGTCCCAACACTATGCGGCGGCTTATCACTCATCACTCGCCACTGCCCATTTCATCCTTCATCATTCAGAATTCATAATTCTCTTTGCGGGGGGGGGGGGGGGGGGGAGGAAAAGGGGGGGGAAGAGAGGAGGAGGGAGAGGGGAGGGGAGGAGAGAAAAGGAGAAGAAGGAAAGAGGAGGGGGAAGGGAAGAAAAGGAGAGGAAAGAGAGGAAGAAAGAGGGAGAAGAAAAGAGAAAGGAGAAAGAAGAGAAGAGAAGAGAAGAAGAAGAGAGGAGAAGAAGAAAGAAAGAAAAGAAGAAAAAGAAGAGAGAAAAAAAGAAAAAAAAAAAAAAAAAAGAAAAAAAGAAAAAGAAAAAAAAAAAAAAAAAAAAAAAAAAAAAAAAAAAAACAACAAAGACAAAAACCAAACCACGACCAAAGAAGAAAAAAACAAACGACAGAAAACCGAAGAGACAAAACCGAACGAAAAAAAAACAAAAACCACACAACCAACCAGACAAAACAAAAAAAAAAAACCCGAGCCAACCGACAAAAAAAAAGCGCAAACAGAGCCACAACGAACAAAAACAAAAACACCAACGAAAAACAACACCAAAACAAACAAAGCAAACAAACAAAAAAAAAAAAAAAAGAAATTGCGGCGGGCATGCCCGGAACGACGAACCACTACACTACCGCCAGCCACCTGCCACAACAACATAACCACAATCATAAAACAATCATAAAGCCAAAAAAAACAAAAAAAAAAAAAAAAAAAGAAAAAAAAAAAAAAAAAAAAAAAAAAAAAAAAAAAAAAAAAAAAAAAAAAAAAAAAAAAAAAAAAAAAAAAAAAAAAAAAAAAGAAAAGAGCATCCTATTGGGTGTGGATCGGGCCGGTTTCGACCACTTCAAAAGCGCTGCCGGGAACGTTCTTCAACTCCTCAAGTTCGGTGTTGTTCCATCGGGGATCGGGCGCGCCGCTGATGAACCAACTGCTGCCGTTGTCGGCCACGATCATTCCGTACTTCTTCAGCGCGGTGAGGATGACGAGGGCTTCGCCGGTGTAAGTGGAGATGTTGTAGGAAGCCTTCAAGCGCAGGCGCAGGCCCATGGGCGGCAGGGCGGGATTGGTGGAACTGCTGGCGAAGTGGGTGGCAGGGTAAATGTAGCCGGCCTGAGTCTGGGCGACAGTGAAGCGCAGCGCGTGCTTGATTGCACCCGCCGCGACTTCGTCGTAGCGCACCAGGCCGGGCAGAATGGGCAACCCGGCGGCGTCGGCGGAAGTCCAGCCGTCAGGCCGCAGCGTGTCGGAATAGAGGTTGAAGACAGCGCCATTGGCCGCCGTCCAATTGTTGTCATTAGCGTCCTTATAGCCTTCCCACACTTCGTAGAGCGTGCAGTTGTTATGAGCGGGATCGGCCAGGAGCGCCACCACGTGACGGTCGCCGGTGGAGAGGTTTCCTCCTTCCACGGGAGCGTCCGGCGGGAACGGATAGCAGCCTGCGCCCGTCAGCATGCAGCCGGGCCCGGGGTCGCTCTCAGCAGGGTATTGATTGAAGGTGACGGTCACCAGCGGCTGGCTGGCAGGCACCACAACAAAAGGAATTCCATACGTGGGATCAGTGCCAAAGTCAGGATGGAGGTACTGCTTGTTCTGATTAATGCTGGCAATGTACTGGGCCGAGTTGGGGTCCACGCAGTAATTGGAGACGTCGGCGTTCCAGGCATTGTCCGTGGGAAACACCGGACAGCCGGAAATCATCGGGCTGGTGCTGTAATCGGTGGGGCTGCCGGTCGCGGCGTTGCTGCAATTCGTCTGCGGTGGTGTGGTCGGCGTAGTTGAGACGGAGGATGAGCCGCCACAGGAGAGCAGCAACATCGAGCTTGCCACGAGGGCGGCGCAGCAAAAACGAATACGATGGGTGGAAATCCCTGCCATGCTTCCCTCCGCATAAGATCGGATGGGAGGGGGGGTGGGAAGTAGTGTTGGTGTGAGTGAGAGACTGGTGATTTTCTTTGGTGAGCTTCACTCTAATGAGGGATGCGTGCCGCCGCTAAATCATTGAAATGGCCGGACATTCTGACTCGGAGTGTTGCGGTTCTGGCGTGAGCAGAGGTGCATCAGCGCTGGTACGTTGCGGTGAGAAAACTTGACGTGTGTTGCAGGTTAGTGCACAATTTAAGGATTGATCTGCAGCAACTGAGGATTCCGTGAAATCACTCGCTGCTTCACTGCGGCTATTGGCGCTGGCTTTTGGGAGCCTGTCGGCGCCGGGTCGCGAGCGTAGATAGGGAATTAAAAAGTTGGGAATCTAAATCTGAGCGGGGTGAGAAACTTGTGTAACGAGAGTAAAAAGGTAAGTGAGTTTTCAGCGACAGCGGAATCAGTGGAAAAAAGGGTGAGCAGAGCTGGCCGAAAGAGTTTGGGTTGAGATGGTAGGGAAAAAGTAGAAAGGGTGGTGGACGGGGAGTGAAGGAGTGGATGGGTAAAGATATAAGGAGGAATGTAATGGGTGATTGGGTATAAAATTGGATTGGAGTGGTAAGTGTAAGTGTTGGGGATTGTGGGGGGAGGGATGGATGTGTTTGTGGGAGGGGGGAGGCGGCCGGCGCAAACGCTTTGTGATTACGCAGACACCCAAAGCCGTCGTTTGCGCCAGCCCGATGATCTGATGGCGCGCCAGCGCAGCCTGTCATGGGGCGTTTAACTTTTCCAGTTCGCGGCGCGCCGCATCATACATTGCAGGCGTAGGTTCGTCGTCCGACCCCTCGATGTCGTTGGCCAGGCCACTCAATGATCCGTTGAGGCCGGCAAACTTTTTGGCGGCGGCGCTGTCACCCTGCTGTTTCGCCTTCTGGTATTCGTCGTAACTCTTGCGCATTCCGGCCATGAGTTTCTGCTCCAGCGCCAATTGGGCGGCAAAAGCGGAGGCGGTTGCCGTTACTCGCGGGTCGCGCTTCAGGGTCAAGGGCTGGGTATAAGTCTGGCCATCCACGGTAAGCTTGACCACGTACTCTCCAGGAACGGCGAGCGGCCCTTCCGGGCCGGCGGGAGTAGCGTGAATGATTGCGGACATGGGATAGGCGTGCTTGACCGCCGGCGGGGGCGTGTAGCGGAGGTCCCAGACAAAGCGGTTCATTCCCACATGGGTCGACAAAGGTTGCGGATTCGCCATCCAGTAGTCTGCAACGGTCGGCCACTCCACCGGTCTTTTCACGCTTTCCGGCAGCGGCGCGCTGCTGTACTGGCGCACCAGCTTCCCGTTGGCGTCATAAATCGCCAATTCGATGGTCTGCGAGGGCACGGCCCGCAAAGTGTAGTCCACAATCGCGCCCGCGGGCGGATTGGTTCCGGCGGGCTCTTCGGGCGGCAATGCGGTATCTGAGTTGGCGTTCCTGCGTACCCGGAACGCTGCGGCCGGCCGGAAGAGGTGTGCAGGCGCTGCGGCCACCTGGGCACTGAGTTGTTCCAGCGGGCTCAAGTCATCGAGGATCCAGAACGCCCGGCCAAACGTTGCGGCCACCAGGTCGCCATCCCGGATGGCCAGATCGCGCACAGCAGCGGTGGGCAGATTGAGTTGCAGCGACTGCCACTCCTTGCCGTCATTGAAAGACACAAAGACGCCATTTTCCGTGCCCGCGTAAAGCAGTCCGCGGGTTTTCGGATCTGCGCGAACCACCCTTACAAAGTCTCCGTTTGGAATGCCGGAAGTGATCTCGGTCCAGCTGCGCCCGTAGTCGCCAGTCCGGTAGATGTAGGGACGAAAATCACCCCAGTCGTGCCGGTCCATCACCACGTAAGCCTCACCAGGGTCGAAGGGCGAAGGCTCAATCATGCTGATGGTATCGAGCGGCTTCAATCCCGGGATCATTGACCGCTGCCAACTTTTGCCGCCGTCGCGCGTCACCTGCACCAGTCCGTCGTTGGTGCCCACCCAGATCAGGCCGGCCTTGGCGGGTGAAGGACCAAGCGCCGAGATGGCAGCCCAGTCGCGGCTGGTTTTGCCGTGAGCCAGGGGGCGTTCCGGCAGATCGGCCCGGTGGGTCAGGTCAGGACTGATGCGCCGCCAATGGAGGCCGGCGTCGGAGGTTTCCAGGACGTATTGCGCGCCGTCATACAAAATGTTGCCGTTCAGGGGCGAGAACACGAAGGGCGGTTCCTCGGCGCCCCACCACGGGCCGAAGGCGTAACGGTAGGGCCCGTCCTCGCCGATGTAAGGGGTTACATCAAGAGTTTGCCAGGTGCCTCGGACCCGGCGGTGAATGGCCGGGCCATCGTCGCTGGAGAAAATCCACTGCGGATGCGCCGGGTCCGGTTCAACGCGCCCGTATTCGTAAGCGCCCATCGAGGGCCGCCAGTCCATAAAGTTAATGTCGCCGAAAGGTCCCCGGCTGCTCACTTCCACCGAGCCGTTGTCCTGCTGGGGGCCGTAAACATGGAAGGGAAAACGGTTATCCGTTGCCAAGATGGTACATCTGTCCGGTCGGCTGGTTGTACCAGGAACTCCATGTCTTGCCTGCGTTCAGGCTGACGCTCGCCCCCTGGTCAGCGCCCAATATCATTTGGGTGCTGAGGCAGCCGTTGCCGTCACGCAAAGGCAGGCACGGGCTTTTGGGATCAATCCAGAGGTTGTGATAATCATCGCCGCCCGGCGAACTTTTGACAACCTTGAAGGTCTTTCCGCCATCAATCGAGCGGTAAAAGCCGGTGTGAACCACGTAGACAACATCGCGATTCTGGGGGTCCATAAAGACCTGGTTGAAATAGCCGGAGCGTCCGCCGGGAGTCAGGCGTGGATCTTTGGTGATGCGCCGCCAGGTTGCCCCTCCGTCGTCGGAGCGAAACAACCCGCCTGGAATGTGGTCAATGTGTCCCTGGGCCCTTGAAATATTTGCGAAGACGCGTCCGCCATCGGCCGCGAGGCCAATGCGCTCCATGGGCCAGGTGGGAAGTCCGTGGCCGGTTATGGCGTGCCAGGTTTCGCCTCCGTCCGTGGATTTGTAGATGGCGCCGCCGGCCTGGTCATTATCGGCCGGAGCAGGCGGCAGAGCAGCCTGGTGGTGCCAGAGCGACGCATACACCACGCCGGGGAGGGCGGCATCGTACGCCAGGCCAATGGCGCCCGTCGTGTCATCCTTGTAAAGGGTTTTGGTCCAGGTGCGGCCGCCGTCTGTGGTTCGATAGACGCCGCGGTTCGGGTCGGGCCCATAGGCGAACCCCAGCGCTGCCACCAGCGCCACATCGGGGTTTTTCGGGTCCACCAGGATCGCTCCGATGTGCTCCGTATGGGTCAGGCCGATATGGCGCCAGGTGCGCCCCGCGTCATCCGAGCGCCAGACTCCGTCGCCCCGGTTCGCCGCTCCCCAGGCGGTGCTGGCGATGCCAAAATCGCCGGTGCCGACATAAATGATGTTGCCGTTCGAGGGCGCCACGGCCAGCGCGCCAATCGAGGCCACGTGCGCCTGGTCAAAGATCGGCTTCCATGTGATTCCCGCATCGGTGGATTTCCAGACGCCGCCCCCGGGACTCGCCATGTAGTAGACACCCGGCTGCCCGATCACTCCGGCCACCGCTGAAACGCGGCCCGCGCGAAAGGGACCGATCAGCCGCCATTGCATGCCGGCGTACATATCGGGATCGAACTGGGCCGCCCTGAGCGGGGCGACGGCAGCCAGGCTGGTGATGAAAACGATGAAAGCCATGATGATGGTCTTGGCGATGCTGGGTTTCATTTCGAACATGTTGTCCCCTGTCATGTGCTGAGTCCGTTGCGGACGCCAGAAAGTGGTCAAACGCTTCGCGGTTCGTGAACGCTTTGAAGCGGTCTTGCCTTGAAACATCGGAGCCCCGAAAGCCGGAGCGCCAGCTCCTGCAACTGCGATGAAGAACTATTACGGGTATCACGCCTGCCCGGCGGGCGTCAAGTTTGTCGCTAGGCGCTGGCGCGCCTGCAGGGTGGCGGCGCCGGCAAGGGGGTAGCGGCGGCGTCCGGCGGTTTTGCAGGTCCGCGTTTCTTCTGATATTTTGAATCTTGAATCTGGAATGGCTCGCCGCGGCTGCGCAGCCGCCCGCCGTGTCGAATCGGCGATTACGCGAAGCGACTCGCCCTCGCCGCCCGCTTCATTGCTGCTCCCACGGGGTGCAATACGAGACAGCGTCAATTACAATATGGGGCAACGGCAGCAGGCATGGCGTCATCAGGCGTGCGGCGTGGTGATCGCCATTCATGATGGGCGGCTGATATGAAGTTTGACCTGGAACGATTCGTTAAAGCTCAGGACCCCGTCTACGCGCAGGTGTGCCGTGAGTTGCGGCAAGGCTGCAAACAGGGGCACTGGATGTGGTTCATCTTCCCCCAGCTTCGAAGGTCTGGGGCAAAGTTCTATGGCAAACAGGTTCGGAATTGCCGGGGCAGCCGAAGCCAGGGCCTATCTCTCGCACACGATTCTCGGACCCAGATTGGTGGAGTGTACGTCACTGGTGAACGGCGTCGAGGGAATCTCCATTGACGAAATTTTCGGTTCCCCCGACACCATGAAATTTCGATCCTCGATGACTCTGTTCGCCCATGTTTCATCCGGCAGCAGCGTCTTTGCCGATGCCCTGGAAAAGTATTACGGCGGCGAGCCTGACCCCTTGACCCTCGAAATGCTGGGAGGGTAGCGGGTTTTTATGCCACCGGCGGCACGCACCCGGTGCCGTGGCTGCCGGCTCCAGTCTCAAATCACCGGAGTAGGCGTCGACAGCGCCGTCATCACCTCTTTAAACTCGTATTTGCATCCCTCCACCTGGTCCCACGGTCCGGTCTCGTACTCCAGCGCAAAGGTTCCCTTGAATCCGTTCGCCAGCATAATCCTCACGGAACGCTGCAGGTCATTCCTGTCGCCCCAGCGGTCCCAATATTTCGCGTGCACGTTCGTATGGGCATAGGGCGCCAGCGCCTTCAGCCCGTTGAACAACATATAATGCTGCTCCCAGTTGGCAAAATCGGGCGACGCTTCGCAATACGGATGGTTCACTTCGTCCACGATCGTCCGGATATTGATCGGGTCCGCCGCAAGCCCCCAATGGTTCTCCAGGGTGACGCGGATTCCGTAGTTGCCGCCGTAATCCGCCATCTCCTTGTAGGACTCGATGGCCGCCGCAAGCATCGGCACGATATCAATGTTGCGCGGATATCCGTCGCCCGGCCCGCGCTCCACCGCATTCGGACGGATGCTCGGCCCGAGCGCCCGCGGCGAGTTCATCCGCATCGACTTCACTCCCAGCACGGAGAGCCCCTTGATCCATCGCTTCCCCATCGCCACGCCAGCCTTGCGAAGCGCGTCCTTTTCGGGCGAACCGTACTCCGCCAGGTTCGTCGGCGCGTTATTGGAGATGTGTTGCACCTTCATGCCGGTTTTGACGCAAACGTTCGCCAGCTTGTCCAGCCACTTTCTGTCCTGAAGGGCTCAACGGATCAAATCCCTGGTCAGCCGATCCCTCCGGGAAGTACATGCTGTTGTCATCCACATCGCCGAAAAATCCGGAATACAAATCCATATGCGTCACGCCGGGAAACATCTCCTTCGCAAACTGCGGAAAATCCAGCAGCGTGATTTCGCCATACTTCGCCTTCTGCTCGGCTGGCGTGGGAAGTTTCGCCCGTGCTGCCTCCGCCGCCTTCGCCACCGCCAACGGCCCGGCCGCATTCGGATCGTTCATCACGTCATCCGGCTCCGCCGGACGTCGCCTGCTGCGTCTGGGTCCGTTATAAGGCCGTGTCTTAAAGAGGTTGCGCACCCCGTAGGAATTGGCGGCAATTCGCTCCAGGTTCGACTTTTCAGCTTCCGCCTGGGCCCTCGCCTCCTCCTGCGGCGTCAGCACGACTCCTGCCGCCGCCAGGCCCATGCCCGCAGCTTTAAAGAAATTGCGTCTGTCGATTGTCATTTTCCCGTTTCCAATCTTGTCGTCCATTAAGGGTGTCCTTTCTCGAGGAGTTCGTGGAAAAGTGCCGAATTTCCGCCAAACTATAACACAATTCGCAGACATCATAATCGGATTGTCCATGATCCCCGGCATCGCGATTGGGCCGTGGGATGTCTGTCCTGCAACGGGGAGACGTGCATGGGGGCGTCCCCGGAACCCGTGCCACGGACCCAAACGGTTCTTTCTGGAATGCCAGGGTTCCCGCCCGGCGCAGGCTTTGTGTCGTGCGATCTTTCATCCCCCCTAACCAGGGGGTCGAGAGTCCCTGAGATAGCAATGGAGAAATTCCGAAGGAGGCATGCGACCTCCTGGGCAGCGGGTTCAGGTGCAGGAGCAGGATGGGACGGATGTCTTGCTGCGCCCAAGGGCGCTGAGGCAGGCGACAGAAAACAGCTACCGCGCCGGCCGCGACCAAAATCGTTGGCCCTCCGGGCGCGGGAGAACAGAAGGGAGAAGCCAGAACCATGACGTGCCAAGGATAAAAAAGGGCAGCGCGGGAGCCGAGCTGTGTTGGAGCGATTCAAGATTGCAGATTAAAGAGGAAGAAGCCCATCGTCAAAGTCCCAACGGCCAAAGCCGCGGTTATGGCACGGATGAATACGGGCCCGTTCCCGGAAAAGCCGGCGGCGAGGGCGCCCTGCGGTCCAGTCCCCGAAGGGGAGCCCAAGACTTCAGCCGATGGTTGTATCTCTCGCTTTTACGATTTACCGAGCGCCTTCAAAACGTTTTCCACGATATCCTGTCGCAAAGCAACGGGATCGAGCTGAACGCCCAGGATGGTATGGCAAGAAGGGCAACGGAAACAAATTGCGTTCCAGCCTCCGGCGATTGGTTTCTGAGTGCCGATTGACTCGACCACGACATTCGGGATTGTTTCCTGACAGTTGGCGCACTTAGCACTGGGGGTTCCCATTTATTGCCTCCGTTGGCACTTCCAATGTTCGAACCATTTCTTGCTAACATTAGCAAGCGTCTCGTGGACTGTCCACAGGTAACCTGTCAACATGGCCTCCATCGCCGGCGTAACTCGTCGGGTTCTGGTACCCCCGCAAATGTTCGAGTGCATCAGTTGGAAGCTGCCCAGGGTGCCGGAATCTCTCCACGAGCCTCGACGGACTGTAAGCAATAGGTTAATACATCCTCCGCATCGCTGCAGACTAAATAAAGTGAGGGGCCCCCGCGTCCTTTAGTTGAAGAAACAATGCGGCGGGGATCCGCTTTTCGTATCGCATTAACGTTGTGATCACCGTCGTGGAATCTGATTCTGCGCCAGGGCTTCCCAAAACACGAACCCACGTGGGAAGCGCTGCAGTTGAATTTATGTAGTGCCGGCGCCTGGTGGACTACTAGCGAGCCTCCAGCGCACACGCTCGCGCCCGGCGCGGGTGCGCACACCTGTTCCAAACTAGATAACGCACGAACAAGACAGTTTATTTATCAGCATGTGAAATTAATTTGGAGGATTCCATTTTCCCCGCACAGTAAGCTGGTGAAATGCGAGCGGCTTCGATGGCTATTTTGTAATGAGATAACATCTGCGTAAGTGGTAACTGCAACCAACGTACGATTGTCATATGCCAGCGTCCCGCGTACTATTGCTTTGCGAGCGGCACTGCGAACCTGCTCTTGTAATCCATGAGCCGGTTAAATGCGAGTAGGGGTTGTTCGCTAATGACAATAGGAGAACAACAGATGTTCATGTTCAGATTGTGGAAGAGATTGTGGCGCGAAGATAGAGGTCAGAACCTGACAGAATACTCTTTGCTGCTGACGTTGATCTGTCTAGGTTCGGTCTCGACACTTGCGGGCTACGCAGCGGGCTTGCAAGCCATCTATTCGAATGCAAGCTCCGCTGTAGCCGCCACGTCGACATCGAGTTCGGCCAGTGGGTCCAGCTCAAAGACCGGCAAGAAATCGGGCGGGAAAAAATCAGACGGGAAAAAGTCGGGCGGAAAGAAATCGAGGAAGAAGTGACGACTTTATTCGCTGGCAGGCGCCCCGACCGATCTGGGGGCACTCGGGATTGGTGTGAAACTTACGGTGGGGATATTTCCGGCGTGGGGCCGAAACAACCAAAAGAATCATGTTGCCGTCCGCATCAACCGACATCTGCCGGGACCCGGAGACAATGGCATGGTACTAAAGTACTAGAACCCAGGTATTACACATCTGTATACGGCTATGATGTGACATCACTTAAGTTAACATCCCGCGTATGCCGATGGATAACGATAGAAGCAATAGCCTCCAGGAACACAGGTCTTTTCCGGTGGAGAATGGGGGAATCACCGAATTGCAACTCATCCTCATTCCAACTACTTTGATAGCACATACGGAATTACTTCCTGGGAGGGAAGCCAAAGTGGACAGGAATAACACACGTCGGATGGCGGCAACTCCGCTGAATCAGCAGCTTGCCGGCCATGCCCCGATCACTCCAGCCGAGTGCTGCGGCAAGGCAGACCGCAGAGGTGGAGAAACGGTTACTGGGGTGCATCGCCTAAGGCATTTGCTGTGCCGCTCTCGGTCAGCGGAGGGGCAGACCCTTCTTGAATTTGCTTTGGTCATTGTGGCCTTTATGCTTCTGATCTTTGGGGTGTTCGATTTCGGCCATTTGTTCTTCGTCAAAATGAACATTCAAAATGCCGTTCAGGAAGCTGCCCGATTTGCGTCGACGGGGAATCACCTGCCGGATCCGAACAATCCCGGGAACAACCTGTCGAGAGTGGATTCGATCATTTCCACCCTGCAGCAAAGCTCATTGGGCGCGGACATCACGAACATTCAGATTTCAAGCCTGAACGGCGGCAAAGACAGCGCCGGTGGTCCGGGAGACATGATGACCATTGCGGTGACCGCCAGCGTGCCTTTGCTGACTCCGATGATTGCGGCACTGTTCCCCCAGGGCCAATGCACCTTTGCGACGAGTGTGACGATTAAGAATGAGCCGTTTCCAGCGAGTGCAACGAAATAGCTGAGGGTAAAAGCATGAAGGTGCGACTTTTCGGCGGACGGACCCTGGCAAGACGCCAGGAGAGCGAGCGTGGCCAAGCTCTGTTGGAGTTCGCAGTTTGTATTTTTGTGCTGCTGACTTTGGTTTGTGGGCTCATCGACGTTTCGCGTATGCTTCACGACAAACAGGTGATGTCCGGGTTAACCCGGCAGGGTTCGAACCTTGCTTCCCGCGGAACGGACCTGCAGGACACGGTTACCGCACTGGTTACCCAGGGTAGTTCATTGGATGTGGGCACCCAGGGAAAGATCATCCTGACTTCTGTAGCCGAGGGTGCCAACGGCATGCCTCAAATTACGGGGCAGGCGGAATCGACGGGTGGCATCGCGGCCACCAGCGCGATAGGGAACGGGGTAGGACAGACAGCCACCGTGCCCGCGGCGGCAAATCCCGTGCTTCAAAAAGGTCAGACGATCTATGTGACAGAGGTGTTTTACTCTTTCCAGACGATCACTCCCATCGGAAATTTATTGAAGCTGGCCCTCTCGTCCAAGTTATACGAGGTGGCATATTTTTGAGGAGGCTCAAGTGGATCTCATTCGAAAGCTCAAGCTCACCGGCGATGACAGCGGGCAAGTGTTGCTGTTGTTTGCTCTCCTGCTCCCCCTCTTAATCCTGTTCATCGGGTTCGGGATCGACTTCGGTTTTGCCTATTTCACAAAGGCTGAGATTTCCAAGGCCGCCGATGCGGCGGCGCTGGCGGGTATGCGTAACCTCGGCCGGGGGCAGTTGCAGGCGCAGGCCATGGCGCTAGCGAGTTCGACATGAACTTCAATACGAACTCAACGCTTTTCGCTGCGCCTCCCACGGTGGCTATCAGCTTTTCCACGGACGCCTCCGGCGACCCCACCGTGACCGTTACTCCCCAGGTAGCAATCAAGACCTTCTTCATTAAACTTCTGCCGACCTATAAGACTCTCAACATATCTTCTGTCTCCCAGGCCACGCGCCCGCCTATCATCCTGTCGCTGGTTTTAGATCGATCTGGTTCAATGAACGATAATGGCGGGGCACAGGCTTTGGGCCCCGCAGTGCAGGATTTTCTTGGCTATTTCCTCGAAAATACCGATCAGCTTTCAGAAGTGAGTTTTTCGACGACCGCAGCAGTCGATGTGCCCATGACCAAGAATTTCACTATCCGATTACCAGTTCCTTGAACATAATGAATTTCGGGGGCGCGACTTTTGCGCAAGGTGGACTGCTGGATGCGCAGTCTCAGATCAACGGGGTGGCGAACCCAGGAGCAAACGCCGTGAAAGTAGCCGTATTCTTCACTGACGGCTGGGCCAACACGAATCAGGATACTCTGAAGTTGTCCACAGAATAAGTTGGTGAACTATGGCGGTTGCTCTCCTGTGGAAGCAGGCGATCGGGTGGTGCAGCGGAGTGTCTTTCTAAACCTAACCGTCCCGTAATGGTTTCCAGAACAGTTTCCTGTAGCGCCAGCACGTTCCCTGACCAGCTTACAGGGAGGAACGGCATCGCTAACTCAAGAACCAACATTAATCTGCAACGATGCGATGTATCGTGCAGAACAACTGGCTAACACGATGAGGACCCAGGGGATTACGGTTTACTCGATCGGTTTGGGTGATACGATCAACCAGAGCTACCTCCAACAGGTTGCCAATGATCCTGCCAGCCCCACGTACGACGCGAACGAGCCGGTCGGATTGGCGGCGTTCGCCCCTACGGCGAACGACCTGGAGACTGTTTTTCAGACGATCGCCTCGAAGATCATCCTCCGTCTGACGCAATGAAGCCATAGAGCGGAGGCTTCCCCTGGCCCCGCCGCCCCCTTCAGGGATGCGCCACGCACTGCGGGATCCGCGGCTCTTGCTGAAAACTGAGTCTTGACCGCTGAATGCTGACGAAAAACGGCGGACCTCAGCCCCGGAGGTCTGCCCTACTCGCTGTAACCTCACCGCCTTCAACGGACAGATCACCTGCTAACTCAACCGCACAATTAATGTGCTAAAGGCAATGTGAGAACTTGAAAGGTGGGGCTCGTTAACATATGATTCAGCCGAGAGATAAGAGTGCAACAAAGTTTGCAGATGAGAGCGGCTGATGGGGCTGGATTGGTGGAGTGAGTAAGCGATGAATTCTCTCAGCGTGTGGGCGTGGAGGCTTCCGGACAGTGCTTGTGTGCAATATGATGGCGCTCGTGAAGCAGCATACCCAGGAAGTATCGCGTCGATCCGAAGCCATCGCACGGGCGTCCCGAGCCCGTGGATCAATATGGCCAGGATGGACATTAGACACAGACACACCTGCTGGCAGAGGCATGGGTGCAAAATCAAAATGTGCGCTAGATGAACCTGGACGCATCGTGACGCGGCTATCAAAGTCTGGAAGAAGTCGGAAAGCTCAAAGTCGTGAATCCTGAAACTGACGGCAGGATTCTAGCGCTGATAGAAGCTATCGAGATTGCAAAGCAAGTGAGAAACGAGATCGACATCGGAGAACGCTGAAGGCGGATAGAGCTGGTTGCTGGTGAGAGGAATTGAAGATATTGTCACTTGCATGGATATTGATAACCTGCGATCGCACTGCTAGAGGTTTGCTAAAGAGTCAATGGCGTACATCGAGCGCTTCAAGGCGAGCGCACATTCCTCATGAGTGACAGCTAGGCAGGCTCTGACGTGACTTCGCGAAAATGTCGAGCGGTTCGCCCTCCCAAAGGTGCGATGTCAAAGACTGGCGGCGGAAGGCGATTTTGTAGTCATCCACATCTGCGGGGACACGACGAAGATCTGGATGACCTTTCACGGTACGCCCGCGGGTTTGAACTCTACAAGACAGATGCGCAGCGTGCCAAGCAAACCTTGGGCTCTCGTCACGTGTTGTTTGGAAACATCGACCGAGCGGCGTTATCGCCCGCGGAACGCCGGAAGAAGTTCGCGAGGCACACGTCAGTTGATGGCAGTGTGGAAGCCGGGAGGACGTTTTATTCTGAACGCCGGCTGCGCCATCCCTCCCGCCACGCCTCCGGAGAATATCCGGGCAAGGATGGAGACGGCAAGGCGAGAGGGTGTCTACGACTAGCTAATGGCAATCCCTACGTCGGCAGCCTTGTGGAACCGTTTTGCAGCTTCCGTATAGGACTGTGGAGAGCTCTTGCCGGAGTAAGTCTGAAGAAATAGATCAACAGGAGTTCGCTATCACTAAGAGCAAACAAGAGCGCGTGGACGCTGAACGGAAAAGATGCTGACTACGAGAGTAACCGGACAGAATGGGGCTAACGAAGCACGACGGAAATTCGGTAACTCTGCGCTAAGGAGCGACACGTATGGAATCAAAATGCGACGCTCCGCTATCCTCGGGAAGGCACGCGTGAAGCCGGAGGGTAAGAAAGTAAGGGGGGGAAACGAGGTATAAGCCGCGTCCTCTGGGGTGGCCTGCAGTGTGCGTGTAGGAGGTGGGAACTGGAAAGCGATAGCTATCCGCAAGGCCCTGCTGGCTGGATCGCGGCTGGCTGGTACTGCTTGATCATCCTGGTATCTTCTTCCTTTGTATATCCCGACAATGAAATACTCAGTTGGCACTGACACGGTTGTTCTTTCGTGTGGTCCCTTAAGTGGCTCGTCCCGATTAGCAGTATTGTTCCATCAAGGAAGATGATCTGCAGTACCTTCCCAAGTCACAAGGCTGGAAATTGGCAGGCTACGCTCTGTTCAGGATTGAATATGGCCGGGTAGGAATTGTGAGGATGTGCGCCACGTCCTGACCACACGCATCCTTCTCATCTCGACGGATACGGAGAAATGGGGAATTACACCGGCCGACGTCGATTCATTTAGGGCTGCAATCGCCAGAGGCCGGACGGGTAACGCATTCCGTCCCGCCCTGCTGGATCTGCGGTTTCGTAATAGGGTATGGCGGTGACGAAAAGCGTCGGACCTCAACCCCGGTGGTCCTCGCTTGCGGCGGCACGCAAATTCGCGTACATTGAAACATGAAAGTGGAAGCATCAAGGAAGCGATTGCGGGCTCGGCGGACGAAAAGACTCGACTGGCCACTTGGATTATCGGCAGGATATGATGGAGTGGGACCGCCAGATTGAAGAGGATTCACCGCCGGCGGGCGCGGAATGGCGTTGCTCGAGGAAGCTGAGGCGGACGTTCGCGAAGGGCGCGCGCGATCGCTGGACGATGTCCTTGCGGAAGCAGGGCGACGCGCAAATGCCAGCCCGAGCGCCGGCGGTGAGCCTCTTGCGCTCCACCGCTACACTGCGCTTTTGGAAATTGTTCTCCCGCCTTCCGCTGAAGTGCAGGACCTTGCGTTTGAAAAGTACGAGATCTCAAGCAGGACCCGTTCCACCCCTCCCTCGGATTCAGGAAAAAGGAAGAGTCTAGACCGTTGAAATCGGCCGCTCCTACCGGGCCATTGCGATCAGAAACGAAAACCAAATCACCTGGTTTTGGATCGGAAGTCATGAGGAATACAACCACGTTCTCGGGCGGGTGAAATAGCCAGAAGATGGGCGCGGATGCCGCCGAGCGCGGCGTATGGTCTGCCTTCTCGCGGACGGGTCTTCATTCTGGAATCTGAAATATGGAACCTTAAATCCGCTGCGCCACTGCCCGAGCGGGTGGTCCTTAACTCTCATGGCCCTTCCCCACCTCGTCCTCTTTCATCCTTCTGAATTCATAATTCTCTTCGTGCCCACTCAGCTTCGCTGATCGCACAAAAACTCGCTCGCTCAGTACGTTTGTGTTTACTGGAAAGGCAGAAGCAGTTTACTCGCTGTGCTAGGAATGACGGGCTTGGAGTGCGGGAGCGACAGCTACCGCCGTGGAATAGAGCAAGGAGGCAGCTAAGCTAAAGCACTGCAAGGACTGTGGCAACAAGACATGAGATGGCTATGACAACTGTGGTCTGCTAATGTTTTATCCTTCCACCGGGGCGGGCAGGGTTGCACCCCAGCGCTCCGAGATAACCATCCCTGCCAGAATGAGGGCGAAACCGAGAATTTCCTTTCCGCCGAGATGCTCACCGGTGACTATGAGTGAAGTCAACAGGGCGAAGACGGGTTCCAGGGCAAAGATCAGGGCCGTGTGGGACGGCGGAGTGTATTGCTGCGCCCACACTGGGCGCTGAAGGCAAAAGCGGTGGCGAAGACGGCGGTCACCACAACAGCTAAAACCAGGCTGCTGGTCCAATGCAGCGCTGTGCTGGTGAGAAAAAAGGCGCGCTAGGATGGCGATTGCGCCCTACTATGATCTGCACCGGTGCTAGTTGCAGTGAAGGTAATGCGGTGCGATTTGGTGCCGACTGTAGATATGGAAGGTGATTGAAATGGCTGCAACAGGGTGAGCACATCGCTGCGATTCACCGCACTAATCCCGGAAGGCAGAACTAGGAAGTAGAGCTCTGCTAGGCTCAGGAGCGCTGCCGCTGTTTCGCGGCTCAGGCGGTATCCGGAAAAATGTGAAATCAGGGGCACCAGTATGACGCTGAATACGGTGACGAAAGCGCTCTTAGAGGGAGTGGTGTAACGAGTCGGTTTGAAAAACGAAGCTGGAAAGAGCAGCGTTCCAGCGCAGGCTGGGCAGGAGGCCGCCGCTCGATCGTCGCGCGCTTGATCAGCCACTCAGCATCCGCCAGCAGGAATCGCAGAGCGATAAACACAGCGGTGAGGCTCAGCAGGGCGCTTGACACAAGGTTGCGCCAGAAGAAGGTGGCGGATAGCGCTGCAGTGCGGCTTTTGCGGTGCTAAAGCGGATTATCGTATCAGGGTATGCGGTGACAAAGCTTCGGACCTGCAACACCGATGCTCCTCGATCGGCTTTGACTATGCGATCCGCATTGATGATCCTGAATCCGCTGCCGCGGATCGCTTGTTGCGTTTCCGATTCGCGCTTGTTCGCCGGGTAGAGTGTAGCGCTTGATCCGTCTAGCGCTGATACCAGAAGGGAACCTTATTCTGAATAGGGCTTATCAGCGAGCGCGGAAAGATGCTGGGATGTGGGTGGCGCATTGAAGTTGCAGGCGCGGGTTAGAGCGTGAGAAGATTGTTGGTGGGGGATGCGCGCCAATCGCCGTAACAAGGGTGCGCAAAGATCTGGGGGAAGTGCTTTGGAGTGTCTGCGAAGGCTGTTGCGGTCGTAGCAGACGAACCGACGCCCCGCCGTTCGTGTCTGCAGCTTCCCCGGGATTTGCAACGAATCGGGGTAACGGACGCTGTAAGGATTGCTGGCTGCGCGGCGTCGGCTTCGGTTTCCTTTCTCGCCAGATGATGCACGGCAGACTCAAACTGGCCGTCATTCACCGCCGACATGGCTCTGTCAGCGTCCACCCGGCCGCGGGCGAACTGATCCCCGATGATTCCTTGCCACACGGGCAAAAATGAGCTCGGCACATTGTGCTTTTCTTTTGTGTGAGAAGAGCTCGCTTGCTCTCTGTGAGAAGCTGCTATCCAGGGTGCTGCGTAGATGAGAGATGGGTTGTTTCTGTGCGTCTGTGCCTCTCTCCCATCTCGTGAAGCCCTCGCCCCGCGCACCATGATTCTGGCACCGGGTAGTGCAGCTCTGCGCTGCCTTTGGTATTGCTCAGCTTTCTCTAAATTGCGAGCGTTCTCTCTCAATTGATTGGGGCTAAGTCTGGCTCGTAAACGAGGTTGTCGGTGGCGTTCACTGAATAGCTATGATGTTGTAAACATGTGCTGCTGGCATAATGCTGGAGATGATGTGCTGGCCGCGATGTAGATAGAAGATTTCTACCTGTTTGATCGTCTGCGCAGTCGGCTGCCGTCTGGAACGAGGAGTGACACCAGCGGCGTCCTGTCAATCGACACCGATCGATCTAGGGATGAAACTCTTCCTCGGCATCCAACGGCACGACGGTATGACGAAGCTTCGGCGGCAGATCGTGGTCCGGTGTTGCATCCCCAGTTGAGGCGGGAATGTGTTGGTTCGCTTGTACGGGTTCGATATCGTTCTGCTGGTAGCTGTCATGTTCACTTGTGAGCGGGATGGAGAGCGTTGTAGGTGGCAGGCGCTGTGCACTCGTTCTCGTATGCACCTTCACGTGGCACTCTGGATGGGCAGAAAATACTCCAGCGTGGGCTCCAGGCTGTTTGATAAACGTGGGTTGAATGGGGAAAGGCTAGCTTCTGGTCGCCTACTTCAGCTGATACTGCCGCGCCGGCGGACTTCCGTGAAGTCAAACATGTGTATTGGTAGCGATGGAACTTTCCCCTCGAGACGCACTTCGCCTTCTCACCAGCCAAAGCTGCTGTTTTCTTCAAGCTGGTACAGCCTGGCCTCGCCTGCAGGGTTGTCGCGAGGGTCCAGTTCGACACGGCGCGCTTGGGTTGTGCCGGATGAAGCCGGTCTGCGAGATTTCGTATCACGGCCTTTAGCTATCTCGGCTGCCGGAGGCGTGATCTCCAGCGCACTTCACTCTCGGTAGAGCCAGTGGGAAGCGGGGCTTCTATCGAAAACCAATGGTCAGGCGAGGGCTGCCGCTCATCCGACAGGCGCAGCGTCCCGCTGGTCCGTGCGATGCGAAAACTATAGGCCGGGTCCTCTGCGGCCACCAGCAGGCTGGACGTCCCCTCCATCAGTGCGCCGGCCATCGTCTGCTGCGAGAAGAGTCCGCTGCTGTGATCACCCTGGTAGCTCTTCCCGAAGTAGTCCCCGGGATAGATGTACATGCGAAAACCGGCCTCACGGACCTGCGCCAGGGAATGGACGGCGGGGCTTCAGTGTCACGTATGCTCTTGCTCGTGGCGCAGATCAGGCTGTACTGCTGCTTCAATCTTCGATTCCCTTCCACGTGGCGGTAGCGCGCTCGCGGTCACACGCGCGCAAACACTTTGCTCCTTCGTGCCTCCTCCCGCGGCCAAATAGAAATCTCCTGAATCCAGAATGCGCTCTCCGTTCTGGATCATTTGCAGCCCGCCCTGGTATCCCACCTGATAGTTATTGTGGAAGACAAGGAAGGAGAATCCCGGGGCTGAAAAATACTCTTTGGATTGAGGACGATCGTCTGCTCCTTCGAGAGTTCTGCAGCTCCAGATTCGGAGGACGGCGATAAGCCCTCGCCGTGCAGGTCGCGGCTGGCGGCTCCAGCGGCGATCCCGGCGGCGCAGGCAGCGCTCTGTCGAATAAAGTTACGGCGGGAATATGAGGCCATCGGTACCTCCATGCGCTTGAAGTATGGCGGTGACGAAACCGGAGCTGCAACAAGGCCCGGCAGGTACTCCTGATTCGATCACCACTTGGCTCCTGCTGCGCCCGCGGATACCAGGGCTGGAGAAAATGTTCTTCATGTGGCACCTCGTTCTGGCATAGCCAGAGGGGGTAGCTGAACTCACGCTGCGGCATGGCTGTCCGGGCCAGAGGCCTTCGCGTTTTGGCCACTCCAGCTGCCAGACTTCACGGGCAAGATGCCTGTGCCGCAGGAGAAGCCGTACGCGAGCGCTCCGCTGCGGTCAAAGACGCCTTTGGCAACATGTGGTACCTCGCGCTACAAGGGCGGCCGAAAGTTAGTTCTCGAACGGCGGCTGGCGCACAATTGATTTTGAGTGTCTGCGTCCAGCGAAGCTGAGTGGGGTTAGAATGGCGCGGAAAAGAGAGAATTATGAAGGATGAAAAGGGCAGGCCAGAGCACGGTAATGGCAGCCGGGCCGGGTGGAAGAGAAAAGCAGAGGCCTCTTGCTTCGCGAGGGTCAGACCTGCTTAATGAGGGCCGCATATATTGCGCCGCGAGTGCGGCATTATGTTCTGCGCGTTCGATGCAGGGAACTTGTCTGTTCACGACGGGCGGCTCCGAGCACATCTCATAGTTCAGTAACCGGTGTAACCGATTTCCTTCATCGCGGCGACGAAGTCCGGGAAGAGGGACTCGCTGGACTTGATTTCTCCATCCTTGTCGCGTTCGAACACGCCTCAAAGTGGCAAATCGTTTGCAGTGCGCTGACTTCTTTTGCGGATTGGCGGATATATTCGGGATCCTGTGCGCACGCCCAGGGGTCAAACGACACTTTGAGGGCGGGCGAATCAACTTCCTTCACCATGCGGAGAACGTCCTGGGTGTCCTTGTAGACCGGCGCTGGTTTGCAGCGCCAGGGTGACCCGGCCTCGGAGGCGAAATGCGATACCTCTTTGAGGCCTCGCGGCACCCGCCCAGGTCTCTTCTTCTCTGTTCCGCGACGCATTGCTGATCCTCTTGCGCTTCGTATTCCGCACCTGCGGATGCTTGAGCCGCCCGAGGCGAAGAAGACGCGCACCTTGGGGCCCCATTCGAGGCATGGATCAGGTGCGCCGTAGCCACTGGCCGCGATGCCAGAGATGAGACTGGAGAATCTTATGGCGGCACCCGACATTCGATGACTTCCGTCGCATGCGGCGCACCGCGCAGCGTGGTGGACAACCAGCGGGTAGCGTGGGGCGCTGCCCAACTCACCGATAGCCGTGCTTCGCGCGCTTGATGAGTTTCACGGCGCCTGGCCGCGAACAGACCAAAAAGTGAGCGTAAGGCGACCCAGAGCCCTCACCGGGGCGGAGACCGAGCGCCAAGGAACCGCGCGACGCACGAGCGCCGCAACACGACGGGAGGGCAGGACGCAGCGAGAGCCCCAAAGAGGTGACACCGGGCTCGGCACGATTGTGAAGTCAGCGAAGCTGAGAAGGGCAACTGAATAGAAAGAAGATGAAGGAGAAAAAAGCCTGGGGAGTGATGAGTGACGGTCTGCCGAATGACGCGATGGATCGGGCGAACGAACACAAGCAGAGCCGCCGCGAGACGCGACCGGCAAAGCGCGACGAGGAGGGCGGCGAGGGAGAGAGGCGGAGAAAGCAGGCAGGAGGAGGACGAGAAGACAAGGAGTGACAGCGGCAGGGAGAAGGGACGGAGAGGGGGAAGGGGAAAGAAGGAAGCAGAGACGGGAAGCGAAAGGCACGAAGGGGAAGGGGGGGCGGGGGGAGGAGAGAGGGCGCGGGAGGCGCGAGCAGGGCGCGGCGGCGCGGGGGGGGGGGGGAGGACGCACAGAAGCGCACGGGCGAAGGCGAGGAAAAACGGCACAACGGGAGAAAAACAGAAGGGAAAACGAGCGGCAGGAGAAGCGCCGGCAAAGCGGCGGAGGACCGGCCCGCGAGGAGGCGAGGAAAGGCCAGAACACGGGACGAGAGAAGCGAACGGACCCAGGCACCACCGGGGAAGCCGGCCGGGAACCCCCGCGGTCGCCTCGCGCAATCACAGCCACCCCCAAGAGCCAGCGCACGCCGGCAGAAAGACGAGGCCCGATACACTGAGAAAAGGCGCGCCGAAAAAAAGCGCCGGTGGAAACAGAGCGCCCCAGGCCCACACCCGCCAGGACGCCAGGACGAACATCCAGGGCCTGGAGCGCCAGCGCGCGGGAGAACCCGAGACGGGCAGGCCGGGCAGGAGAGGGAGTAAAGTAATATACCGCTTTGCTAGGCTGGATTTGCGCATAGGAAATGGATTGTGTTTTATTGGGAGGAAGAGGATTTAATTTGTTGATGAGAGAGTGAGATATATGAATGAGGGTTTGATTTAATATTTGGGTTGTTTTGATGATGGAAATTTTGGGGGCGTATTTTGATTTGCAGCTATCTGTGTCTGGGAGTTTTCTGCTTCTCGGAGTTTGGCTATCTCAGTTCAGATTGAGATTTTAAGCTCTGACTTGATTATTCTTATGTGAGAGTAGATAGTTGCTTTTTATAGTATCGATTTTTCTGTTATTCATTTCTTCTTCTTTTGAGCTGGTAGATTGCGATTTCATCTTGAAGCGCTGTCCTTTATCCGATTCATTGAGTTTTTCGTTCGCTTTTGACACCGTGCAGCAAATGAAAATACGCCTGGAATCGCCGAAATATAAAATGCGGTCTTCTCTTTTGCATATTGCGTGCGCAATTCGCGATCTGGCTCCACCTGCGATGAGTACGGAAAGGGTAAACGCGGTCTCTCCTTCTCAGCACTTTGACAGACAGAGTTGCTGACGTGTTCGGGCGGCTTCCAGGATTTTATGGAGCTAACATCATCTCGATTAGAAATCTAATGCAGGGCTACTCTAGGGTTCCTTAGAGGTTAATGTGAAGATGTTGGCGGCGTTGTGTAGTGATGGCGCTGACAGAAACCTGGCCGATCTGTACGATGACAAATTGGTGTGAAAGTCAACGGTAAAAAGACTGTGTATTGATGCAGAGTCGCCACTGCAAGGATGAGAAATGATAGATTTATAGTGTAGGAATTATAAAAAGAATAAAAATAGTAGATATGTAAGGTAATTATAAGTAGTTTGAGTTAATTGCGCAAGTGCGTGAAAAAGAAAAAACAACTCGATTTGGAAATCTGTGACGGAGCAAGAAATTCAACATGAAGATTATTGTGATTGGGTACGGGCGGGTGGGTTCGCAGTTCATCAGGAAAGTGGACACTGCGGCGCACCAGGTGGTGGTGGTGGACAAGGAGCGTTCGGCGCTGGAGCGCGACAAGGCGCCCGGGGGAGTTCGTTTCATTTATGGCAACGCCATTGACGAAGATCTGCTGCGCGATGCGGGGGCCGAGAGCGCGGACATCCTGCTGGCGCTCACCCGGGATGAAAACACCAACCTGATGCTGGCCCAGATTGCGCGGGTGATCTTTAACATTCCGCGCGTGGTGGCCATTGTTTACGACCCTGACCGGGAATCTTATTTCCACGAAGCGGGCATTGAGACGCTGGCCATCACGGCGGCGGGCGCCGACCTTCTGATGGCGGGGCTGACGGGCCGGGCGGTGAAGTCCGCCGTTCCTTCGAGGGCGCTGCGGCCGGTTCCCACCACCAGCCCGCGCATGGCCCCGCGTCCGCTGGAAGCGCACGACGGCTCGTTCTACGTTCTGGTGGTGGGCGGAGGGCTGGTGGGTTACTACCTGGCCCGCTCGCTGCTGAAGAACGGCCACGAGGTGGCCATTATTGAGAGAAACCCGGCCACGTACAGCCTGATTTCTCAGCAGATCGATTGCCCGGTGGTGCTGGGCGAAGGTTCTTCGGCGGCGGTGCTGGAACATGCCGGGGCCGCCCGGGCAGACATCCTCTGCTCCGTGACCAACCACGATGACGACAACCTGATTTGCTGCCAGGTGGCGAAGTACCGCTTCGGCGTGCCGCGGACCATTGCCCGCGCCAAGAATCCCAAAAACGAAGTGATCATGCGGCGGCTGGGTGTGGACACAACGGTCAGCGCCACGGGGGCCATGTTTGCCGCCGTCAGGAACCTGGTGCCGCGCTCGCCCTTTTCCGCCGTGGGGAATCTTTCCTCGTGCGAGGCGGGCATCCTGGAGTTCCGCGTCAGCAGCGGCTCGAAGCTGGCAGGGAAGAAGGTCAAGGCCATCGCCCTGCCACCCGGGTGCAGGATTATGGGCATCGTTCGCAGCGGCGAGGCACTGACGCCGACCGATGCAACCGTGGTCCAGAGCGGCGATACGCTGCTGGGATTTGTTCCCCAGGCGCAGGAAGCCGCCGCCCGCGAGGCCCTGTTGAAGAGCTGAAAGCCCAATCGTGTCCGCTGCGGATAGACCCGGAGGACAATTTCTGCCGACCCGCGGCGAGACGTTAATCAAGGAGAAAAGAGTGAGTCCTCATTCCCATGAACTTGGCGACCGCCACGGCGCCCGGCAACCCGAGCGATTCGATCCTGAACGCGCCTCGCGGCTGGATGATCCGGCGCGGTTTGAATATCTGCCGCCGGAAGAAGTGGCGAAAATGCTCGATGTTCCGGCGGGCGGCAAGTTGCTGGATTTCGGAACGGGGACCGGGACGTACGCTATTGAACTGGCCCGGCTGCGCCCCGACATCGAGGTGATCGCGCTGGACGAACAGCCCGAAATGCTCGGGTTGCTGCGGGCCAAGCCGGCTGCCGCCGAGCTGGCGAATCTGAAGCCCGCGCTTCCGGCGGACCTGGCCGCCCATAAAGGAAGAATGGACCGCGTGATGGCGCTGAACGTCCTGCACGAGCTGGGCGATGAGTCGCTGCGAAACCTGAAAGCGCTGCTCGCGCCCGGCGGCGCAGCCCTCTTTATCGATTGGAACGCCGCGGTCGAACGCCCGGCCGGTCCGCCTGCGGATCATGTCTACTCACCCGCTGAAGGACGCCAGAGATTGCAGCAGATGGGGTTCGCAATTCGGGGTGAAAAATTGTTTCCCTACCATTATTCAATATTCGCCGACTGAACAAGCAGCCGGAGACGATCTGTCTTCCCACTTGATTCTGCATCCAATGTGCTGATTCTACATGCGTTCCGGCACTTCGATGCCCAGCAGATCAAGCGTCCGGGTGAGTGTTCGTTCAACAATCTGGACCACAAAAAGGAGAACGTTCTGACGTACGGGATCGGGTTCCCGAAGAATGTGGAACCGGTGGTAGAAATTGTTGAATCCCTGCGCCAGCCGGAAAGCATATTTTGAAACCACGGCCGGTTCGGTGGATGAGATGGCCTGGTCAGCCACCATCTCAAGCTGCGCTGTGAGGACCACCAGTTCCCAGAAAGCCGTTCCGTCGTCGCCCGCAAAGAAGCTGTCGAGTGCAGACGCCTGCAGTTTTTCCGCCAGCGATTCCGGCGCGAATCCCGGATGATCGCCCGCGTACTTGCGGAAGATATTGCGCGCCCGCACGATGGTGTATTGCAGGTACGGTCCCGTCTCTCCCTCAAACGCCAGCGCTTCTTTGAAGTCAAAGGTGATGATGACGTGGCAGGAGAATTTCAGCAGGAAGTAGCGCAGTGCGCTGACGGCAATCACCCGGCCGTAGGAGTTTTGTTCTTCGGGGTCCCGCGTCATTTCGCGCGAGCGGACCTCGCCCGTGGCTTTCTCCACCAGCATATCGATCAGGTCGTCTGCTTTCAGCCCCAGGCCCTTGCGGCCGGAAACCTCAACGTAACTTCGCTCCAGATCTTCGGGGCGAAGTTGGTAACCCATTTCCTGCGCGCAGGCGGGTGACAGGCCGACCACTTCGTAAGCAAAATGGTGCAGGTGCTCGGCCTGGTCGCGGAATCCCAGCGCGCGGAATGCCGCCGCCACAATGTTTTGAAGATAGGCCTGGCGCGTATCGATCACCGCATAGGCATCGGAAGCGCCGCCGAAATCCGGCGCGCCGTATTGCGCCTCCTGGCCTGTGTGCCACACCGTCTTGCCGTCGGCATAGAGATAAAACGGCGCATAGGAAAAGTCTTTCCCCAGCAGCCCGAACTTCCACATGTGATAGGCGATGTCTTTGCCCACGTAGGTCACGGTGCCGTTCGAGCGCACAATGATCTTCACGTCTTCCGATGCGGATTCCTCTTCCGCTTTTTCGGATTCGGAATCGCCCAGGTCCATCACCCAACAACCGGCGTTCTTTCCGGCGGTTTCATAGCGGATGGCGCCAATCTGCTTCATGCGCTCGAAAGCGCTCTTCCAGAAATCGAGGCGCAGAATTTCACTTTCTTCCACCAGCAGATCGTAGCGGACATTGATGCGCTGCATGGTCTCGATGTGCAGCTTGACGATTGCGGTTGAAATCAGGCGGGCCATTTCTGCCGCATCGCCCGCGCCTTCCTCGATGGCCCTCAGGGTTTCGGAGCGGAGTTCCTTGCCATCGCTCTCAGCGTAGAATCCGGAAACCCGCGCGTAGAGGTCCCAGCAGTAATAATCAAAACGGACGTCCTTGTTTTCGATCAGCGCGCGAACGTCATGTACGCTCTTATGTTCAAGGTGCTGGAACCCGACTACGACGTCTGCCACCTGCACGCCGGTGTTGTCAATGTAATTCTGGATCTCGACGGTGTGGCCGCGGAAGCGCAGCAGGCGTACGAAGGAGTCGCCCAGCACGGCGTTGCGCAGGTGCCCGATGTGCGCTGCCTTGTTGGGATTGATGCTGGTGTGTTCCACCAGGACTTTGCCGGGATGGACGGGCTCGGATGGGGCGGGGAAGCTGCGCAGTTGGAAAAGCCCCCTGGCCAGCGCCCCGCGGTCAAGATGAAAATTCAGATAGCCTGCGCCGGCAACGCTGACGCGTTCCACTCCTTCGATGGGAAGAAGTTGTCGCGGCCAGTTGCTCGGCGATCTTCCGCGGAGGCTGCCGGAGCTTTTTCGCCAGCTCAAAGCAGGCGGCGATTGAAAGGTCGCCCAACTCCGGCCGGGGCGGAAAATCAAACGCCGGGTCCCCTGCATCCAGGTTAAAGATGTTCTTGACCGACTCCAGATACTTCTGCCGAATTCTGCCCTGAATTTCCAGATACAAAATGATTGTCCTGACTGGGATGGACTTAGAAGCCGTCCACTTGTTCCCGCGCATGCACGGTGAATGATCCTGCCCGATACGTAAGCCAGAGATTATATCAAATGCCTTCGCGGTCGTCGTTGACCCATGGCCCGATTTCGTCTAAATTCGACCCTGGCCGCAAATGCGCCGCGGGCATCTATGGAACAGGATATTCATCGATGGGTTGGAATGTTATGGATCGGATTTCTGGTTCTATGGACAGCTGCCGCGCTGGTTCAAAAACGAACCGTACGGAAACAATCGACCTCTTCCCGCCTTTGGCATTTAGCTCTTGCCGCGGCTGCGTTCATGTTGCTGGCCAGCCCTGAGCTCAATTTCGGATTCCTTGCCAAATCCTTTGTGCCGGGGTCGGTCTCTTTCTCATTCCTGGGCCTGAGCCTGACGATTCTTGGGTTTGCATTCGCTATCTGGGCGCGAGTTTATCTCAGAGGAAATTGGAGCCCGGCAGTTACGGTTAAGGAAAACCATGAACTTGTGCGGAACGGACCTTACGCCCTGGTGCGACACCCCATTTATTCTGGTGCTTTGCTGGCCTTGCTGGGAACCGTCGTCGTTTTCCATCAGACGCGAGGATTGATCGCTTTCGGCGTGGCGACCCTTTCGCTCTGGTTAAAATCACGTCGTGAAGAACAGTTCATGACGGAACAGTTCGGCGCGACGTATGAGCAATACAAACAGGACGTGAAAGCGTTGGTTCCGTTTGTGTGGTAATCCTTCAGGCGCTTCAGCTTCCTCTTGAGAGGCTTTTCACCTGTGCGTGGATTGCTCGCTTTGGTTGAAGGTGACGGTGAATTCCAGGAACGGAACATTTTACACTCCAGTCTGGTGACATTTGCTCACCCTGTATGCCCCACAAGTCAATGCCGTGAACGGGGAACGTCTGGGAAGACAAGTAGTATCAATAATATATGCTGTCTGCAAAGATGGTGAGCGGATTGCTATGTAAGTAATGCTGGGTTACTCAAAAACTCTCTCATGCGTGGCAGCGGTTTAGCTATCGGACTCGGAAGTTTCTCTGAGGTCCGAGCCCGGCCAATTACCACAGTCCAAAATGAAGCACCGGCTTTTTGGGGCTATGCGCTGTGATCGGGCACCCTAAGGCGCGCTAAAATGGCTGGTGCGGTTAGGAGGATCGATTCTATGAAACGAGCTATTTTGTTGAGTGCCGCCCTTGCTGTTTCATTTTGCCTCAGCGGATTACCCCTGATGTCCCAGGGCCGAAGCGGTGGAATGGGGCCGTCCGGCGGAATGGGGCAAGGTCCCGGCATGGGGCCGGGACAGGCGGGTCAAAATGATCCAACTGCCCGGCGGCCCACCATGGGAGAGCCCGGTATGGACCGGACAAACACCAACCAGACCATGCCGAAAATGAAGACGCCCGAGCAGTTACTTAGCCAGAATACCAAACTGTCCAGCAAGGTGCAGACGTTGCTGCCTGATGGCACAAAAGTTCAGGATGCAGCATCCGGGTTCAAGGACCTCGGGGAGTTTGTTGCGGCCGTGCACATTTCAAAAAACCTTAATATTCCTTTTGATCAGTACAAGGACAAAGTAACGAGCGGCGACAGCCTGGGCAAGGCGTTGAAGACGCTGAATCCGAACCTGAGCCACAACCAGATCAAGTCCGAAGTGAAGAAAGGGAAGGAGCAGGCCAAAGCGGACATCAAGGCTTCGCATCAATCCTGATGTTCCGGCCGTATCCTCTGGCCCAGCGCCGGCCCATCCTGAAGGCAATTGCCAGGGTGCCGGTGCGGTGTTCGATGGTGCTTGCCATGCTCCGGAAAGGTCACAATGGCCACCCGCTGTGTTGGATGGCCTGCGACCCGCCGGGGCATGGTTTCTCCGCCCAAACTCCACCCTCCGATTCTCCTGGAATATGAAGTGCAGGACATAACTCCTCCCATTGCATTCCGGTGTATAATCCGGGCTGGCCCCAAAGACATCATTCAACTGTAATGAGTGGGTGCGAGGAGTAGGATGCAAAGCGGTATGCGCCGGTATCTTGTTGTGCTGGCGGTTGTCGTAACCCTGGGCGTTGGAATTGCGATTGGCGCCTATATTTCCCACGGCGCCCGGTCGGGGAATGCGGCGGGCGCTTCGTCCGATACCCACCCTCTGGCGGCGCCCTCCCCCGTGGAACTGTCAAATAGCTTTGCCCGCGTTGCAGAGCTCATCGAGCCCGCAGTGGTCAATATCAATACGGAATCGACGGTGCAAGTTTCCGGGCGCGGGTTCGGGACGCAAGGCGGGGAACCTTTTGATGATTTGTTCAACCGCTTTTTCAGTCAGCGGCAACCCGGCCAGCACCCGGAGCATTACCAGCGGCGCAGCCTGGGCTCGGGTGTCATTTTTGACCCGCGGGGTTACGTGCTGACCAACTACCATGTTGTGATGCAACGGGATCCCGACAAGCCGGTGGATCGCATCGAGGTCTATCTGCACGGCGAGGACGGCACAAAGTACCAGGCGAGGATTATCGGGGCCGACAAGTGGACCGACCTTGCGGTGATCAAGATTGACGCCGGCAGGGACCTTAAGGCGGCGCAGTTTGGAGATTCCTCTTCCGTGAAGGTGGGAGACTGGGTGCTCGCCATCGGCAGCCCGTTTGGCCTTGAATCAACCGTCACCGCCGGAATCATCAGCGCCAAAGGCCGCAATATTGGAGGCGAGATTGAGCCGGGGGTGCAGGGGCAGTTCAAGAGGTTTCTGCAGACAGACGCTGCCATCAATCCCGGAAACAGCGGGGGCCCCCTGGTGAATATGGAAGGGCAGGTGATCGGTATCAACACCGCAATCGCCACCGACAAGGGGTCGAATGACGGTGTCGGGTTTGCCATTCCGTCGTCGACGGCGCGCGCCATTTATGATTCGCTGATCACTTCCGGGAAGGTGCGGCGGGGCGCCATTGGCGTCACGTTTATGGACCAGAGTAATCCGGCCCTGTTGCGCAGCTTCGGCGCCGACCATGGAGTTGTGGTTAACAACGTTGAGCCCGGCAGTCCAGCCGAGCGTTCGGGCCTGAAGATGGGTGACGTGATTCTGGCGATCAACGGCCAGCCCATCACGTCCGGCAACGACCTTGTGCAGATTGTGTCAGGGAGCAAGATCGGCAGCAGGGTCAAGGTTGATTTGCTGCGCGAGGGAAAGCCTGTCACGGCGACCGTGGAGGTTGCAGACCGCAACAAGATCGTCGCACAACAGCAGGCCAGCCTTGCCCCCGATGAGAATAAGGTCGCGCCTGAAGAAGCAGGAGGCATCCTGGGTGTGACCGTCCGCAATCTTTCGCCGGATCAGGTGGCGCAGGTTGTCAAGTCATTGCACCTGCCCAAACCGCAGGGGGTGCTGGTGACGCAGGTGGCCCCCGAAGGCTTTGCCGCTGAAATCAGCGTCCGGAACGGGGATATCATCCTCAGCGTCAATCATCAGGCGGTTTCGTCGTTGAAGGATTTCGTACAAGTTCAAAGCGCTCTCCGGTCAGGGCAGGATGTGCTTCTGCTGGTTGCACGGAAAGCGGGCAGTGCCTTTACGACGATGTTTCTTGCTGATACTCTGCATTGATATGGAAAAGATGACAATTGCCACCCGCCGCCGGCGACGTATCCGATGGATTGTGTTCATCGCCCTGGCAGGGTTCCTGATGCCGAACCTACGGTTGACGGCAAAGCAAAAGAAGCGGCCTCACGCGGCCCGCCGGTCTCACGTGCGCACGGCGGCGGTCCACGCACTCCCGCCATTACCTGCACGTCCGCATCCAGCCTGCACGGGTCAGGGAGATTCAGGAGGCGCTTGCGAGCGCCGGCTTCTTCCACGACAAACCTGACGGCATATGGGGCCCAACGACCCGCGATGCCATGAAACAATTTCAGAAGCAAAACGGATTTTCCCCCACGGGTCTGCCGGAAGCCAAACCCCTGATGCTGCTGGGCCTGGGTCCGCACCCATTGCCCCCGGGGCTTTTGCCATCGCCTCCGGCGGAAGCTGGTGCCGAAGCCGGAAGCGAGGACGGTACGGAAACCAGTTCGGCTTCCGCCTCGTCCCCGGTAAAGAAACCGACCTCTTCAAACTAATTAACTGCATCTAATACATTCGGGGAAGCCATAGTGACTATCAGGCTTTGCGGGGTACAGGCGGGTTGTGAGACACCGGGCCGGGTGGCGCGCCGAGGTCAAAGGCGGGCAGAACCCCTGGACAGGGCGATCTTTCCGCCGTTCATTCAGCGGGCGTGAATGCCGGGCGGGATTTTTCACGCAGATGCTGAGGCGCAATCGATGAAATTTCAAAATGGAGGATATTGCATGAAGATTCGTACCGTAATGGTCGCTCTGCTGCTGTCAGTGATGGCTGTTCCGGCGTTTGCTGATTCGGCGCGCGAGAAGGACGTTTCCCGCATCCGTAATGCTCGATTTGCATTTGAAGACATCATGCGGGCCCCGGACAAAGGCATTCCGCAGGAACTGCTGGAGTCTGCCCAATGCATCGCGATTATTCCGGGAGAAAAACGCGCGGCATTTGTCTTCGGAGGAACCTATGGGAGAGGGTTGGTGACCTGCCGGGCAGGAAACAGTTGGAGCGCTCCGGCGTTCCTGATGGTCAGCGGAGGCAGTTTCGGGTTTCAGATCGGTGGGTCGTCCACCGACCTCATCATGATATTCAGGAACCGCAGAGGCATGGACCGCTTGTTGAGCGACAAATTTACCGTAGGGGCCGACGCCACCGCCGCCGCGGGGCCTGTGGGCCGCCATGCGGCAGCTGCCACCGATGTGGAGATGCACGCCGAAATCCTGACCTACTCACGCAGCCGGGGTGCTTTTGCCGGTGTCAGCCTGAATGGTGCGGTGGTGAAGCCTGACAGAGATTCCGATGTGGCGATGTATGGCGCCGATATCGAACCCAAGTCCATTTTGGACGGTCATGTACAGGCCCCTGCGGATGCGCATGGGCTGATCGAGGTCATCTCCCGAAGCGTGCGCGAGGCCGGGGGGAAGTAATTCCGGCAAGTGCGGGCCAGTCTGATGGACGCCTGATCGCCGGAGCCCCGGCGATTCAGGTGTCGATTTGCGCGCGCTGCAGCTTGTCGCTGTAATCGATATAGATGGATTTCCACTCGGAATAAAAGTCGAGCGCCGCAGTCGCGGCTTCCCGGTGGCCGTTCCCTGTGCTTTTTGTTCCCCCGAAGGGCAGGTGAGTTTCCGCCCCGATGGTGGGTGCGTTCACATAAAAGATTCCCGTTTCCATTTCCTGCATGGCCTTAAAAGCATTGTTGATATTTCGCGTGTAAATGGATGATGACAGGCCATACGCCACGCCATTACCGATTTCGATGGCGTTTTCCAGGTTTGAACAGGGAATCAGTGTGACCACCGGCCCGAAAATTTCCTCCTGGCAGATGCGCATCCCCGGCGTGCAATCGGAAAAGATGGTGGGCGCGTAGAACCAACCGTGATCATACTCCCCGCCCGTCAGCCGTTTTGCCCCGCAAAGCGCCTTGGCGCCCTCCTTGATGCCGATTTCAACATACTGTTCCACCTTCCTGAGCTGCGCTTCGTTGATCAGCGGTCCCACCTGGATTCCAGGGTTGATGCCGTTGCCGACTTTCAACGCCCGGGTGCGCTCGACGAACCTTTGCACAAACTCGCTGTAAATGTCCTGGTGAACCACGACGCGGCTTGAGGCCGTGCAACGCTGGCCGGTGGTTCCAAAGCCGCCCCAGACGGCCCCGTCGATGGCCAGGTCCAGGTTGGCATCCTCCAGGACGATGATGACGTTCTTTCCGCCCATTTCCAGGCAGACGTGCTTGGAGTGATCGGCGCCTGCATGGGCCACTTCGCGGCCGGTTTCCGTGGAACCGGTGAACGAGATGACCGGCACATCAGGATGGCTCGCCAGCGGAGCGCCTGCCTCCGGTCCGAATCCGCTCAGGCAATTGGCCACACCCGGCGGGAGGCCGGCTTCTGCCAGTACTTTTACGAGGTTGAAGGCTGAGAGCGGCGTGTCTTCAGCAGGCTTGATGACCACGGTGTTGCCGCAGATCAGCGCCGGCATCATTTTCCAGGCGGGAATCGCCATGGGAAAGTTCCACGGTGTAATCAGGCCGCAAACGCCGATGGGGCTTCGAACGGACATGCAGAACTTGCTGGGGAGTTCAGATGTGGTGGTCTGGCCGAACAGACGGCGGCCTTCGCCGGCCATGTAAAGAGTCATGTCGATGGCTTCCTGGACGTCGCCTCGCGTCTCTTCCAGCGGTTTCCCCATCTCGCGCGTCATGTCGCATGCCAGAGCTTCCTTTCGTTCCGCGAGCAACCGGCCTGCGCGGTAAAGGATTTCCGCGCGTTTGGGGGGAGGCGTCCGTTTCCATCCAGGGAAGGCAGCCCTGGCCGCCGCTACAGCCGCGGCGATGTCTTCAGCGTTGGACCGCTGGAAAGTTCCGATCCGGTCATTGGAATCCGCCGGATTGATGTTTTCAAAAGTTTTGCGGCCAAGGGATTCAACCCACTGGCCGCCAATCAGATTCTTATAGGTCTTGTCACTGTTCATCATTCCCCACAAGGTAACGGCGGAATAAAAGCTGGCCGGAGTCTTTAAACTTTCTGCAATTATTGGACGACACTGGATCGAAGGCTGTTGCTTCTAAAATCGGCTTCGCGCTGATTCAGGAAGAGTACCAGGTGTTGCCGACGCGCCTTATTGACACAGTGTACCCTGCCGACTAGTATAATGTGGGATTAGAGGGGACAGGAGCCCGTTTGCATGCTCCTGCAATCGAGCCATGCGATCAGAACCGAACTTCGAGAAAAGGCGCCGCGAAGTCCTGTCGGCCATCGTTCGCCAGTACATCGCAAAGGGGCTGCCGGTGGGCTCAAGAACGGTGGCCAGCGAAACCGGGGAGTCTCTGAGTCCGGCTACTGTTCGCGGCGTGATGTCGCAGCTTGAAAGCGAAGGTTTTCTGGAACAGCCGCACACTTCGGCTGGCCGGATTCCTACGGATAAAGCTTACCGGTATTATGTTGACCGGTTGATGCAGATGGCGCGACTGACTCCGGCGCTGGTGAAGTTTATTGAGGAAAGCCTTAGTGGCGCCGAGGTGCCCATTGAAGAACTGATGGCCCGGGCCTCGCATGTGCTGGCAGAGGTTTCAAGCAATGTGGGGCTGGTGCTGGGGCCTGCACTCGACGAGAAACTGCTGGAATATATCAAGTTCATCAAGTTGCCCGAGCGTCGCGTTCTGGTGGTGATCGTCTCAAGGCCCAACCTGATTGAAAACAAGGTGTTGCGGCTGGATGAGGATATCAGCCAGGAAGAGTTGGACCACAGCGCCGCCTATCTGAATGCGGAGTTCCACGGATGGTCTCTCAGGACTATCCGGCTGGAGATTTTTAAAAAAATCGAGGAGGCCAAGGAGCTTTTTGATCATCTTTTGCAGAGCGTTGGCCGGCTACTTATGGAAGGAGCGTTGGGGCACGATGAACTCGCTCCCCTGTTCGTCGAGGGTACCGCAAGGATTCTTGAGCAGCCTGAGTTTGAAGACGTACGAAAAATCCGCCAGTTGCTGCTGGCCTTTGAGGAAAAGGCCAAGTTGATCGATATTCTGGGATCGTTCCTGCATTCTTCAAGCACCGGAGTGCAGGTTGTGATTGGGAAAGAGAATCCGTCCGACGAGATGCGTCATTGCGCTCTGGTGATGGCGCCTCTCAGGTGCGGGTCCCGGATTGTGGGGGCTCTGGGAGTGGTTGGTCCTACGCGGATGGAATACGACCGTGCTGTCACCACGGTCGACTATGTCGCCCACCTTTGTAATCGCTTGTTGAGTGTCAATTGAATATTCTTGGTTGAGTTCTCCCAAACAAGCAGGCAGTGAATCCACGAGAAACGGGTGTTTCACTGCAATTTGAGACAGGGTAAAATAACGAAGTTATGACAGACAAGAAGAACCCTAACGAAGAACACGAAACCACGGCCGGCGCGCCGGCCAACATTTCCACCAGGTCGGAGGTCGAAGCCGAAGAAGGGCTTCCCCGTGACCTGGTTGCCGCTTACCGGCAGGCTCTGGAAGAGAAGAAGGTGCTTTTTGACCGCCTGGTTCGCAAGCAGGCTGAGCTGGAGAACATCCGTAAGCGCGTTGAACGTGAAAAGGAAGATTTCCTTCAGCATGCAACCATGGGGCTGATCCGCACCCTCCTTCCCACGCTGGATGCGCTGGAGCGGGGCTTGAAGCACCGCGAGGCCAATGTTCCTGAAAAGTATTATAAGGGGATGGAATTGATCCACCGGGAACTGCTGGAGGTGCTGAAGAGGGCCGGACTGGTGCCGGTTGAGAGTGAAGGGGAGATTTTTGATCCGCATGTCCACCAGGCCGTCGAAACGGTTGAAACGGACAAGTTCGAGGAACATGCCGTGGTGGAAGAACTCCAGCGGGGTTACAAGCTGAAAAGTCGCCTGCTGCGGCCCGCCATTGTGAAGGTTGCCGTGTCCCCGTCAGGGAAAGCCGCGCCGACTGCAGAAGACCCGTCCGGCAGCGATCCGGCGGACACCACCGGCAAGTGAGGGACTGCTGCGGTGAAATGACCGGCACGTGGCTCTGAACGGGAGTGTGCCGGAGAGAAGGTTAACGTTTGAAGAGGAAGGTTGCGTGAACCAGAAGCGGGATTATTACGAAGTCATGGGAGTCAGCCGCGGAGCGACGGACCAGGAGATCAAGAGCGCCTACCGGCGGCTGGCGCTTCAGCACCACCCTGACCGTAATCCTGATAACAAAGAAGTATCGGAAGAGCGCTTTAAGGAGATCACAGAAGCCTACAGCGTGCTTGCCGATTCCGACAAGCGCGCCGCCTACGACCGTTTTGGCTTTGCAGCGGTGGGCGGCACAGGAGGGGCCGCGCCTGATTTTTCGTCCACGATCTTCTCCGGGTTCGAAGACTTGTTTGGCAGCTTCTTTGACCTGGAAGATCTTTTTGGACGGGGACACGGCCGGCGTGTTCGGGCGGAGCGCGGGGCCGACCTGCGTTACGAACTGGAGATCGCCTTTGAGGAGGCCGCTTCGGGACTCGATACCAAGATAAAAATTCCACGAGGAGAGACCTGCACCAGTTGCCACGGTTCCGGGTCAAAGAATGGTTCGCAAATGGCAGCTTGTCCTGCCTGCGGCGGGCGGGGCCAGGTACGATATTCGCAGGGCTTTTTCACTGTTTCCAGGACTTGCCCGCAGTGCGGCGGCATGGGCCAGGTGAATCGGGATCCCTGCCCGGACTGCCAGGGCGAGGGGCGCGTGCGGCGCGAGAAAGTCCTGGGAATTAAGATTCCGGCCGGCGTGGATGAAGGTACCCGGTTGCGCATATCGGGTGAAGGCGAGGCCGGACTCCACGGAGGCCCCCCGGGAGACCTTTATGTGGTTTTGCGGGTGCGGCCGCATCCTTATTTTGAGCGCCGCGGCGAGGACCTCTACGTCAAGATTCCTCTTTCCATCACCCAGGCGGCATTGGGAACGGACATCAAGGTGCCCACGCTGCGCGGAATGGAGAAAATGAAGGTTCCGGGAGGGACACAGCCTGGAGCCGTGTTTCGGTTGCGCGGCCACGGGATGCCCGTTTTGAACGGGCGGGGCCGGGGCCACCTCTATGTCCTGGTTGACGTCGTGATCCCCCACAGCCTGTCGCGGGAGCAGCGCCGGACGCTGGAATCCCTGGCGCCGTCTGTGGAAGTGGAAAACAAGCCTGTGGAGCGCGCGTCCTCGGAAAAAGTCAAAGACGTCTTCGGTTAACACCTGAGGAATGCTCCGCGAGGCCTTCGGCCCTGCTGTCCCCTGCGGGCAGGGCATGGCATCAGGATCACGCTCTTCCTAATTCCATCCACTTAAATCTTTAGATTCACCAGAGGTGCGGCAGGTGGAACCTGCTGCGCCGTACGGTTCCCACCGTCCTGGGTTGTGGCCGCCGCAGCCACCGAAATCCGACGGTGACCATGCTTCCGTTAAAGCCATGATTCGGCTGCTGGAGCCCGGCATTCGACATGTGGAAGTAATGGTACTCAAACACCAGAGCACGCTGCGGCCTGACAAAATATTGAAGCCCCACGCCGCCTTGCGAAAGAAACTGCGTGTGCCCGGTGATTTCAGGCGCATTTACGTCGATCGTTGTGTGGACAGGGCCCGAGCCGGCATCGAAATACGGAACCACACGGCCAATCGCCGTGAACCCGAAGCGCATCACCAGGGATGTTCCAATCAGGCTTCCGCCGGGGTGCGTGGAGCCGCCCAGCATCTGCTGGCTGATCAGCTCAAAGCGTTTGAGCGGAAGCCTCGAATGTGGGGAGTCCCAGGCGATGATCCCGATCTGGGGCGCGGCAAAAAGAAAGTTGATGTGCGAGATGTTGTTGGGGATGTTGTTCTCAAGTCCAAATCCGAACTGAACACCAAATGTGAGCCGGCCGTGCCGGGTCCAGTAAGGTTCCGCTGCATCTTGCGGGGGGCGTTGATCCACTGTTAAGGCTGAAGGATTGCTCGCGGAGGAATTTTGACCGTAAAGCGGAAGCGACAGCCCAACGCAGGCCACGGCCACTAGTGCAAGTGCTTGGAGAAGAGGTGGATTTTTCATGTCAATGCGTTCCCCTGGTTCCGTTCAGGACGGGAAGGTGCCGCAGGACTTGGTATCGTATTGAACTTGGAAAATCAACAAAAATATTTTTTCTCCCAGTCGACAACCTTGGAATTCGGCCTCTTCTAGATCGGAAAATACCGGCCTTCTCAGGCCTGGGGTGATGAAACCCGCAGCGGCAGTAGGCAGCAGAGCAGAATTGTCCAGAGGATTTTCACCCCCGCGCGAAGACTGCCGAAGACAGTACCGGAAACTTTTGACCGCCCGTACCTGCGCCTGCTGTAGCGGACCGGGAGTTCGCACACCCTGAGGCCGAGTTGCGCGGCCCGGGCCTGCATTTCCACGGTCCAGCCAAACGTACGGTCTCTCATGTTCAACCGTGCCAGGGCATCGCGACGGACAATCCGCATGGGGCCCAGGTCGGTGAAATGGACGTGCCACACCAACGCGATCAGGTGCGTCGAAAGCCAGTTGCCAAAGCGCTGCAGGGCCGTGAGAGAGCCCGGTTCCGGATTGCCCAGGACGCGCGAGCCCAGCACCAGGTCCCAGTGGTCATGGTCAAAGCGGCGAACCAATTGTGCAAGGTCTTTCGGGTTGTCGGAAAGGTCGGCGTCCATGAAGGCTATGGCCGTGACCGAAGGCCTGACTTGCCGAAGGCCGCTCCAACAAGCCTGCCCGTAGCCGCGCCTGGGCTCATGGACGACTTCAGCCCCTCCAGCCACGGCCACCGCAGCCGTGCGGTCCTGGCTCCCGTTATCCACCACGATGATCTGGGAAAACAGATCGCGAGGGATCCGGCCCAGAAGAAGGCCAACGGATTGGGCTTCATTCAAGGCGGGGATGATGAGGGTGTAGGTGTGGCGCATGCGGGTGGAGTTTCTGAAAGCGCTATTCTATCACCACCGCCTCCCGCCATGCGGTTATGAATTGAGTGATGTATGGAACCCGTTCGTAAATTTATGGTATATAATTTTAGCTTACGAAGCGATGCAGGAAACACTCATCTCAGACAGCAGTGCGCCACGCGTGTCCGTGGCTTTCCCCGGCAGGCGGAGAGGATTTTTTGAAAGCCGCTACTGGCTGAGGGATGTGCTTCTTTCATCGTTGCTGGTCTTCACTGTCTTTCTGTTTTTTTACCAGCCGGTACAGGTTGAAGGCACCAGCATGCTGCCGTTGCTGGAGAATCACGAGCGCATTGTTGTCAATAAGATCGCCTACCATGTTGAATCCATCCAACGGGGCGATATTATCGTGTTCCACTACCCGCTGGATCCTGCGCAATCCTTTATCAAGCGGGTGATCGGATTGCCCGGTGATTGGGTCAGCATCCAGGACGGGCAGGTTTATGTAAATGGCAAGCGGCTGCGTGAACCCTACGTCCCGCCTGCTTACCTGGATGAGGAAACCTACTCGCCGGTCCAGGTGGCGCCCAACCATTACTATGTTCTGGGTGACCACCGGGATTTTTCAAACGACAGCCGCGAGTGGGGAACGGTTGCGCGGAAGTATATTTACGGGAAGGCTGTTTTCGCCTATTGGCCCCTCAGTGATATGGGGGCGATCCATTAGGTGGCGGCGCGTGCGGGCGGATTGAAAAGGCCTTCACGAATCTGGATTGATCACCCGGCATTGTTTTATCCACAATTGAAATTCATCATCCGGACGCCACGGGCCGGTTGAGGGGCAGCGCGCCACAGGTGTGGGACATGTTCCGAACGGAGAAGGGATGCAGGCAATTCTTGCTTTAGAAGATGGAACGGTTTTTCGCGGGCGGGGCTATGGGGCCTCCGGCGAACGTTTTGGTGAAGTGGTCTTCAATACCTCGCTCTCCGGGTATCAGGAAATCCTGACAGACCCTTCCTATGCGGGGCAGATTGTCTGCCTCACCTATCCGCACATCGGAAACTACGGCACCAACCCGCTGGATTCGGAAGCGTCTTCTCCCTTTGCGGAAGGGCTGGTGGTTCGCGAACTGGCAGAGCTTGCCAGCAGCTGGCGATCCGTGGAGTCTGCTTCAGAATTTCTGGCGGATTTTGGCATGCCGGTGATTTCGGATATCGACACGCGGGCCCTGGTGCGGCACCTTCGCACTCACGGGGCCATGCGGGCCGTGCTGTCCACCGTAGATTTTGACGAGCAAAGCCTGCTGCGCAAGGTGAAGGGCTCACCCAGCATGGTGGGGCTGGACCTCGCCAGCCGGGTGACCACTTCTGCTTTATATGACTGGAGCGAACCTTCGACAGACATTTACAAGGTGGGGGTGCCGGCGGAAGTCGCGGTTCAATATCATGTCGTAGCTTATGATTTTGGCATCAAGCACAACATCCTGCGGCGGCTGGTGGACACCGGTTGCAAGGTTACAGTCGTACCGGCCACCACTTCGGCTGCGGATGTCCTGGCGCTGAAGCCGGACGGCGTGTTTCTATCCAACGGTCCGGGTGACCCTGAACCCGTTGATTATGCAGTGCGCAACATTCGTGATCTGATCGGAAGAACTCCCGTCTTCGGCATTTGCCTGGGCCATCAGCTAACCGGTCTGGCGCTGGGCGGCAAGACCTACAAGCTGAAGTTCGGGCACCACGGAGGCAACCATCCGGTAATGAATCTGGAAACCAACAGGGTGGAAATCACGGCTCATAACCATGGTTTTGCGGTGGACCCCGACTCGCTGAAATCGAGCGAAGTGGTCCTGACCCACCGCAACTTGAACGACAATACGCTGGAAGGACTACGGCACCGCTCATTGCCGCTTTTCAGCGTGCAGTATCACCCGGAGGCCTCGCCCGGGCCGCACGACTCGGCGTACCTTTTCGGCCAATTCGTGGAATTGATGGAAGAGTTCAAGCAGGCGAAGCGGTAAGGACGGACCTCCGGAGCAGGCTTTGAAGGACACGCGGATTCATTCGCAATTTAAACGACAGAATTGATTCAATGCCAAAACGTACAGACATCCACAAAGTTCTGATCATCGGCTCCGGACCCATTGTGATCGGCCAGGCGTGCGAGTTCGACTATTCGGGCACGCAGGCCTGCAAGGCGCTCAAGGCCGACGGCTATGAGGTGGTGCTGGTCAACTCCAATCCCGCCACGATTATGACCGATCCGGAGTTTGCCGATCGCACCTACGTCGAACCGCTGACGGCCGAATATCTGGAAGCCATCATCGCCCGGGAACGTCCCGATGCCGTGTTGCCGACGGTCGGTGGCCAGACCGCTCTGAATCTGGCCATCGAAGTGGCGGAGAAGGGAATACTTGACCGCTATGGCGTCCAGTTGATGGGCGCCTCTCCCAAGGCCATCAAGATTGCCGAAGACAGGCTCTTGTTTAAGGACGCTATGAAGGAGATCGGCCTCGAGGTGCCCCGCAGCGTGCTGGTGAACACGGTGGAGGGGGCGCTGAAGGTCTCCGAACAGATCGGCTTCCCGATCATTCTGCGCCCGTCATTCACGCTGGGCGGAACGGGTTCCGGCATCGCCTATAACCGCGAAGAACTGACGGAGCGCATCCGCTTTGGGCTTGATCTGAGCCCCGTCCATGAGGTGCTGGTTGAGGAATCCGTCATAGGCTGGAAGGAATTCGAGCTGGAAGTGATGCGCGACCACGCGGACAACGCGGTGGTGATCTGCAGCATTGAAAACTTTGACCCCATGGGAGTCCATACGGGTGATTCCATTACCGTCGCTCCGGCGCAGACACTCACCGACAAAGAATACCAGGTGATGCGCGACGCCGCCTTCAAGGTGATTCGCACGGTGGGAGTAGAGACCGGCGGCTCCAACATCCAGTTTGCAGTCGAGCCGGGAACGGGCCGCATGGTGGTGATTGAAATGAACCCGCGCGTGTCACGAAGTTCAGCGCTGGCGTCGAAGGCTACAGGGTTTCCCATTGCCAAGATCGCGGCGCGGCTTGCCATGGGTTACCGGCTGGACGAAATTCCCAACGACATCACCAAGAAAACGCCGTCCTGCTTTGAGCCCACCCTCGATTATGTTGTGGTGAAAATTCCCAAGTGGGCGCAGGAGAAATTCCCTGAATCCGATCCACGGCTGGGGACGCAGATGAAGTCCGTCGGAGAAGTGATGGCCATCGGGCGGACCTTCAAGGAAGCTTTCATGAAGGGCGTGCGTTCGCTCGAAACCGGCCGCAAGCCGCCCAAACCCCCGGCCGACCGTGAAGAGATTCTGCGCCGCGTCTCCACACCGCATCCCGAACGTTTGTGGGACCTGCTATACGCCTTCAACATGGGCGAAAGCGTTGAAACGCTGAACGAAATCACCCAGATCGACCCGTGGTTCCTCGACCAGGTCCGCCAGATGGTGGTGATGCAGAACGAACTCAAGCGCTTTGACCTGAAGTCGGCACCTGCAAGCGTACTGCGCGAGGCAAAGCGCCTGGGCTTTGCAGACCTGCACCTGGGCGAGTTGTGGGGAGTGAGCGGTGCAGAGGTCCGTCAAAAGCGGGTGGAGGAGAACGTCCGGCCGGTTTTCAAGCGCGTTGACACCTGCTCGGCGGAATTTGAATCCTTCACGCCCTATCTCTATTCCACCTACGAGGACGAGGATGAGGCGGAGCCGACTGACCGCAAGAAGATCATGATTCTGGGCAGCGGCCCAAACCGCATCGGGCAGGGAATTGAGTTCGATTACTGCTGCGTCCACGCCTCCTACGCACTGAAGGAACAGGGTTATGAGACGATCATGGTGAACTGCAATCCCGAGACCGTCTCCACCGATTACGACACTTCAGACCGTCTCTACTTCGAGCCGCTGACATTTGAAGACGTTATGTCGGTTGTTGAGAAAGAAAGCCCGGAGGGCGTCATCGTTCAGTTCGGAGGGCAGACGCCGTTGAACCTGGCTCGCCAGCTGAAGTCGGCTGGGGTCCCCATTATTGGGACTTCGCCGGAATCCATCAACCTGGCTGAAGACCGCAAGCACTTTGGAAAACTGCTGAGGGACCTGGACATTCCACAGCCCGAAAACGGAACGGCCATGAGCGTGAAAGAGGCGCTCGAAGTTGCAAAACGGATCGGATACCCGGTGCTGGTCCGGCCGTCATACGTGCTGGGCGGGCGGGCCATGGTGATTGCCTACGACCAGAAACACCTGGCAAGCTACGTGCGGCGCGCCGAGGAATTGGAGGGCGCCTTTCCCATCCTGATCGACCGATTTCTTGAAAATGCCACCGAGGTGGATGTGGATGCGTTGTCTGACGGCACGGACGTAGTGATTGCCGGCGTCATGGAACACATTGAGGAAGCGGGTATCCATTCCGGCGACAGCTCCTGCGTGCTTCCCTCGGTGAACATACCGGAGGAAACCCGCCGGGCGCTCATCACCTACACCACCAGGCTGGCTCGCGAACTGAAGGTGGTGGGCCTGATGAACACCCAGTACGCCATCCAGAGCGGGAAGGTGTACGTTCTGGAAGTCAACCCGCGCGCTTCCCGTACGGTGCCTTACGTCAGCAAGGCGACCGGTGTGCCGCTGGCCAAGGTCGCGGCGCGCCTGATGGTTGGAGAGAAGCTCAGTTCCTTCAAGCTGGCCGCCGAACTTCCCGTCCGCTATTTCTACGTTAAGTCGCCGGTCTTCCCCTTCCAGAAATTTCCAGGAGTCGATTCGGTGCTGGGACCGGAGATGAAATCGACGGGTGAGGTGATGGGGGTGGCAGAGCGGTTTGGACTGGCCTTCGCCAAGGCCCAGCTTGCCGCCGGCCAGAAAATTCCGTTGCAGGGGAAAGTGTTCATCTCCGTCAACGACCACGACAAACCACACGCCCTTAAGCTGGCAAGAGAACTTGCTGATTTGGGCTTCAACCTGGTTGCGACCCGAGGCACAGCGGCAGCGCTGCGCGCGGCGAAAATCAAGGTCGAGCGCGTTTACAAGGTGGAAGAAGGCCGGCCGAACGTGGTGGACCATATCAAGAATGCCTCCATCGACCTGATCATCAATACGCCCCTCGGCCGCACTTCGCGCTTTGACGAGAAGGCTATCCGGCGCGCCGCCATTCAGCACGGTGTGACCTGTATTACGACAATGTCGGCGGCGACCGCCGCTGTGAACGGCATCCGCGCCGAACGCGATCGCGGCATTGAAGTCACCTGCCTCCAGGAACTTCACCTCAAGGATCAGGCCGTGGCCCAAGGTTCTGGCACGAGTAAAACGCTTAACCCAGGCGGCTAACCTCATGACAAGCAAACAAGTTCTGGCTCATCTCAATGGAGTTTTCGTTCCGGTTGTGACCCCATTTAATCGCCGTGGAGAATTGGACGAATCCGCCTTCCGTTACAACGTGCGGCGTTATGTGAAGCAGGGATTCAACGGCATTCTGATTGCAGGTTCGACCGGTGAAGGCCCCTACCTGGACGAGCGCGAAAGGTTGCGTCTGGTGGAACTGGCCAGGCCCCTGATTCCCGCGCCGCAACTTCTGCTGGTGGGCACCGGCGTTGAAACGACGCGCCAGACCATTCATTTGAGCAAAGAAGCAGTGAAGCGCGGCGCCGATGCATTGCTGGTGCTGACGCCGGGGTACTACAAGAATCGCATGGACTCCGCCGCCCTTACCGCGCACTTCTCGGCGGTTGGCGACGCGGTGCGCCGGCCGGTACTCATCTATTCGATTCCCCAGTTTACCGGCGTCCACATTGACCCGGCGACCATCGCCGTCCTCTCGCGCCACGGCAACGTCGTGGGCCTCAAGGAAAGTTCCGGCAATATGGAGTTTTTGCGCGAGGTCTTGAAAAGATCCAGGGCGGGTTTTCACGTCCTGGCCGGTTCAGCATTGATCATGCTGGATGCCTTTCAGGCCGGGGCTGCCGGTGCAGTGCTGGGTCCCGCAAACTACATTCCCGACATTTGCCAGGAAATTTACAGACTTTACCTCCAGGGAGATATCGAGGCGGCGCGGAGACTTCAGCAGCGTATCGTTCACTTGGTAGAGGAAGTGAATGTTCGAGCCGGAATACCCGGGGTTAAATGCGCGCTTGACTTGTGCGGTTACAAGGGTGGGAAACCCCGCAGCCCTCTACTTCCGCTGCGCCCCTCTGAAGAACGGAAAGTGGCCGCCGCCCTCAGGGAGTTTGGAATTCGGCTGGATCGACGTCGTGCCTCCTGATTTTTCAGCTTTCATTAGAATCTTAAGCCCCCTTCGCTGCATCGATTAAAGGGCTGCTGCAGGTGCGCGCGGGTGTTGTTGCATTTTTCGCCGCAGTGTAGCATGGAAAGATCATGGATTGCGTTTCGCTCCACCATTCTCAGGTTCCGAAATCCAGCAAGCTCCAGGTGGACTACCTGGAACGGTATGAAAACCTTGCCCATTTCTATAATGGTTCTCCGTTTCTTCCCGCAACTTATGATCGGCTGAAGCAGCAGATCGATGATGTTTCAATCGATCGCAAGTCCCTCGTTGAGATTTTGTTAAGGCAAAATAGGAATTTCGGGGCGGGCGAGCAAACCATCGAGAATATCCGGAGCCTCGGTGATTCGGGCACCTATGCCGTCGTTACCGGCCAGCAGGTGGGACTTTTTTCCGGCCCGGCATTTACTCTGTATAAGGCATTGACAGCAGTAAGATTGTCACAGTCGCTCAGGGAACGCGGTCTGAAAACCGTGCCCGTGTTCTGGCTGGCCAGTGAGGATCACGACCTTGTTGAAGTAGCCCAGACCTATGCTCTGAATGACCACTACGAGTTGCTCCCTCTTCACGACCCGGGCGATCGGCCCGCGCCCCAGTCGCCCGTGGGCCGTGTGAAACTGACAGCTGGCATTACGGGTCAGATCGACCAACTGGAATCCGTGCTGCCGGCGGGCGATGAGCGCGAGAAATTGATCAAAGATCTTCGCTCTGCCTATCAGCCGGGAGTTACATGGTCGCAATCTTTCGCGAAATTTCTGACACGGCTTTTCGGCCGCTGGGGGGTTGTGCTGCTTGACCCGCTGGATGAGGCGGTCCACCATCTTTCCGCTCCCGTCTATCAGAAAGTGCTGTCGCAGGCTACGGACTTGCGCTTGCGGCTTCAGCAGCGCTCGGCTGACCTTATCAAGGCGGGTTACCACGCACAGGTTCACATCGGCGAAGATTCCACAATGCTTTTTGCTGAGAGGGAGGGGAACCGGCTTGCGGTACACAGTTCCGGCTCCGACAGCCAAAGATTTACCATTGGCGCGGACCATAGCGTCTCGCTTGAAGAACTGGAGTCTGAGATCAGCGCGCAGCCGCTCAATTACTCTTCTAATGTGCTGCTCCGCCCGGTTGTGCAGGACACTTTGCTGCCCACCCTTGCTTATGTTGCAGGACCCTCCGAACTCGCCTACCTGGGCCAGTCGCAGGTGCTCTATTCTGTTTTGGGCCGGCCCATGCCCGCGGTGATGCCCCGGTGTGGTTTCACGCTGGTTGACCATCGCATTGAGCGCTGGATGGAGAAATACCAGGTGGGAGTGGATGACATCTGGCAGGGCAAAGAGCATCTCACCAAACGCATTGCCTCCACCACTTTTGCGGAGGGATGGTCTGAGCGATTTGATCAGGCGGAACGTGACCTGGCGGCGCTGCTGGCGCGGCTGAGAAAAGACATCGAGGTTCTGGACCCGACGCTGTTGGATACCCTGAACCACACGGAAGAAAAGATCCAGTTTCAGGTTGAGAGACTGAAAGGCAAGTTGACCCGATCTGCACTGAAGCGCTCGGAGGTTCTGGCTCGCCACGAACAGGCCCTTCTGGGTGCCATCATGCCCGAAAAGGATTTGCAGGAGCGCCTGGTGGGCGGAGCATACTTCCTGGGCCGTGCCGGTTACGGTTTGCTGGAGAAGCTGCTTGAGAAGATTCCAGCCGATTTTTCCGGTCATTACATCATGAGCTTCTGAGGTTTAAGAGGCCTTCTTCCAGCAGGAATTTTGTGACCCCGTCAAATCGGGAAGACTCAAAATCCCTTTGCTATACTGAGTTGCGAAGATTCTCGACTCTTGAGATTTGGGCAGAGTTCACAGAGGAGAAGATGATGTCTGAACAGGCAGCGAAGGCCCCCACTCCGGACAAACCGAAAAATCAGCGCCACACGCTTCATATTGAAACGAACTCCCGCGTGGAGTTTAAGGACGTCACCGGGCAGATTGAACAGTTGATTGAAAAGTCCGGAATTGAAAGCGGACAATGCCATGTTTTCGTCCCGCATACCAGCGCGGCAATCCTGATTAACGAAAACTATGACCCCGGTTTGCGCCAGGATATTGCGAATTTCCTGAAAAAGCTTGCTCCTCCTGACGCTGATTATCATCATAACGACGGCAACTGCGACGCGCATCTGAAAGCGACTCTCGTGGGCGCGACCAGGACCCTCATGATTGAGAACGGCCGACTGCTGCTGGGACGCTGGCAAGGTGTTTATTTCTGTGAATTTGACGGGCCGCGCCGCCGTGATCTTTACGTGAAACTCGTCTCGGATTAGCCATGGAGACACTGGGACTGTACATCCAGGTTCCCTTTTGCGCCTCGAAGTGCAGCTTCTGTAATTTCAGCTCGCGCGTCACGCGTGGCGACGTATACGACCGCTATTGCCAGGCGCTTGCCGAAGAAATTGATCGTCTGCCCTACGATTACAAGTCGGTTGCCCTGGCAACGAACCCGTTTGAGGTTCCGGTCAACTCGGTCTATTTCGGTGGGGGAACGCCATCACTGCTGGGGAGCGACCGCATCGGAAAGATTGTTCTGGCCCTTCATCGCCGGTTCCAGTTTGCACCGGAGGTCGAATTTACGATGGAGGTCACGCCCGGATCGGCGGACAATGACTTTTTCAAGCTTGCACTGGCGCTCGGGGTCAATCGTCTCAGTTTTGGCGCTCAATCTTTTGATGATGCGGAACTTCGCTCCGTGGGAAGGTTGCACACGGCCGAGGACACGCGGGCAATCGTTCAAAATGCTCGCCAGATGGGCTTTGGTAACATCAGTCTGGATTTGATCGCCGGGCTCCCACACCAGTCGGAGGCGTCCTGGGTGGCGTCCTTGCAATCGGTGATCGCACTGCGGCCTGAGCATATTTCGGTCTATCTCTTCGAGATCGATGAAAAAAGCCGACTGGGCAACGAGGCCCTACGGCACGGCGTTCGCTACCATGCTGATGCGATACCGGACGACGATTTCATGGCGGACGCGTACGAGCAGGCGCGAGATCTGCTGCGGAAGGCGGGTTACATCCAGTATGAGATTTCGAACTTCGCGCTTCCGGGCCGCGAGTCAGTCCACAACCGCAAATATTGGCAGTTGAAACCTTACGTCGGGCTGGGCGCCGGCGCTCACTCTTCCGACGGACAATTTCGCTGGGAAAACGCTACGTCGGTGGAGGAATACCAAAGTCTTCTGGAGCAGGGAAAGTCGCCCATCTGTGAGCAGCACCGCCTCACTCCTGACGCGCAGGTGGAAGAGTTCTTCTTCCTCGGTCTGCGCCAGATGGAAGGAATTACACTCGCGGAAGCCGGCCACCGCTGGGGCTCGGAACGGGTTGAAAGGTGGGCGCGTAAGATAGAATCTCTGGAGCGCGATGGCTGGCTTGAGCGACAGAACGAACATGTGCGCCTGACTGAAAAGGCGCTGCTGATTTCAAACGAGGTGTTCCAGGAATTTATCGGTGTGTAGAACGCGAGAAGGACGGGAGTGGAGATTTTTATATGGCGCATTCAATAGTTGATCTTCGCAGTGATACAGTGACCCGCCCCACACCGGCGATGCGCCGCGCCATGGCTGAGGCCGAACTGGGCGACGACGTTTATCGCGAAGATCCCACGGTCAACCGCCTTCAGGATCGCGCGGCGGAAATATTCGGCCGCGAAGCCGCACTCTTCGTTCCTTCAGGCACCATGGGCAACCAGGCTGCTATCAAGGTGCACACACGGCCCGGCCAGGAAGTGATCTGTGAGGCGCGTTCGCACATCTACAACTACGAGATGGGCATGTCAGGCGCCTTTTCGGGCGTTGTTCTGAGGACGCTTTTTGCCGAGGACGGCATCATGAGTTGGGATCAAATTGCCCCTCTCGTTCATGGCCACAGCGACCATCACTCTGTCACGGGTTTGATTGAACTGGAGAATACTTCAAACATTGCGGGCGGGTCCGTTTACCCGGTTGAGGCCTCCGACGAAATCTGTGACCGCGCACACGAACGTAGCCTTCCTGTCCACTTGGACGGGGCACGAATCTTTAACGCCAGCGTGGCGGCGGGGCGCTCCGTGGTTGAATTGACCCGCAAGTTCGATTCCGTCATGTTTTGCCTGTCGAAAGGGTTGGGCGCGCCGGTGGGTTCGATGCTTGTTGGCGGGAAGGCTTTTATCGAAGAGGCGCGGCTTGTCCGCAAGATGCTGGGCGGGGGGATGCGCCAGGCGGGAGTTTTGGCGGCCGCAGGCCTTGTTGCGCTGGAAGAAAGCCCGAAGCGCCTGCAAATTGATCATGAAAACGCGAAGTTCCTGGCAGAAGGGCTGGCGGAAATCCCCGGAGTTAAAATCAATCCTGCCAAAGTTAAAACAAACATCCTGTTCTTTGATGTGTCGGCCAGTGGCCTCACCGCGAAGGAGGTTTCAAACCGTCTCGCCGCCCACCGCGTGCTGGCCAATACCTCAGGCCCCGCCTCTATCCGCATGGTGACGCATTTTGACGTTGACCGTGCTGGCTGCGAGCGCGCGCTCAACATGCTGCGCGCGGTTCTCGCAGTCGCACAAGGCTCGGCAAGCGCGTGAACGATACACACTCTGGTTGAATCGGGTCATTACTCTCTTCTGAATGAGGAAAACCTGAAATATGTCAGTGCTTCTTTCGCGCTTTCTCTGTATACACCTGGCCCAGGACCTGGACGTAGTGATCCCGGTAAGATGCGTCGTGGGGATCCATCTTTGTGCAAATCTGGTACTGCTTGAGGGCCCCGTCCAAATCCCCCAGTTTTTCGAGGGCATACGCCAGGCCGCTGTGCGCGTCGACATTTTCAGGTTCGCGGCGTACGGCTTCCAGCATTTCTATACGGGCGCCTTCCCAATCGTGGAACATGAGAAAAGTAATTCCGAGTTCGCGGTGTAAGTCGCCGTTCCTTGGGTCAAGCATTGCGGCCCTGCGGAGGAGTTCGACTGCCTCCTTGAATTTTCCGCCTGAGCGCAGTTGATCAGCTTCTGAAACCATATGCCGCAACTCCATTTCTGAAGCGGCCGGATTGATTGGCGAAGAATCTGTCAGAGGCGAACCTGCAGCCGCTCCCCTTGCGTCCACCTCCACTTGACGTCCTGCGGTCGCGGAAATGAAGTAGGACGTTTCCCGCCGGTCCGGGCATTGCACGTGGACGTAATGGTCTCCCGGTTCCACAGACTTTAGCAGAAGGACTCCGTCGCTACCGGTGATTCCCGCCTCCGTGCCATCAACATCCACTTTGCACCTGTCGGTTCCTGAGACGACGGAGACAGTTGCCGACGAATCCTGATTTCCGCCTCTCTTTCCGTGGAACCATTTGGGCAGGCCGTAGGCATTAGCAGCCAGGGCGAGTGCAAGGAAGAGGGCGAACTGGGAGCGCGTACGCATGGAAGTTGAGTCAATGGTAGCACGGAAATCCCTGCCGGTGATCCTCGCGCCCGCAGTGAATTGCGCCCGGTCCGCAGAACCTCATAGACTTAAGCATGTTAGAATAGCTCTGATTCGGATGTTCGGAAAGATGTTGATGGAGGTGCCCGCTGGATTTCGATCTGTCCACTGATGAACAGGAGATTAGAGACTCTGTGCGGGCATTTGCGGAACAGGAGATCCGTCCGCACGTTCGAGAGTGGGACGCGTCGGAACATTTTCCGATTGAGTTGTTGCCTGCGCTTGCCGAGTTGGGATTGATGGGTGTAATGGTTCCTGCTGAATACGGCGGGGCCGGATTAGGCTACATTCCGTACGTTATTGCAATTGAAGAGCTTGCAAGAGTTGACGGCTCTGTCGCACTGGTGCTGGCTGCACATAATTCTCTTTGCTCCAATCACATCTTACTGGCCGGGAGCGAGCAACAGAAACAGAAATACCTGGGTTCTCTGGCGCAGGGCAAGAAACTGGGATGCTGGAGTCTGACCGAGCCCGGGGCAGGTTCGGATGCCGGCGGAACGCGAACAACCGCTCGCCTTGAAGATAATACCTGGGTACTAAACGGTTCGAAAACCTTTACCACTAACAGTCATTACGCTGACATCTGCGTGGCCATGGCGGTTACTGACAAAACGAAGGGCAAGCACGGTATTTCGGCGTTTATCGTTGAAAAGGGAACTGCGGGTTTTCGGCCCGGCAAAACCGAAGACAAGCTTGGCATGCGGGCAAGCAATACCGGAGAGATTATCTTCGAAGATTGTCGAATTCCCAGGGAGAATTGCCTGGGCGAAGAAGGCCAGGGATTTATTGACAGCCTGCGAGTTCTGGACGGGGGGCGGATTTCCATTGCGGCGCTTTCTGTCGGCATGGCACAGGGCGCTTTTGAAGCCGCGCTCAAGTATTCGCGGGAACGGGAGCAATTTGGACGGCCCATTGCCAGCTTTCAGGCCATCCGGTTCAAGCTGGCGGATATGGCGACTGAAATTGACGCTGCCAGGCTGCTGACGTGGCGGGCCGCGGCCATGGCGACCGAGGGCAAGAGAGTGACACGCGAAAGTTCCATCGCTAAGTTGTTTGCCAGTGAGGTGGCAGTCCGGGTTGCAGGGGAAGCTGTCCAGATTCATGGTGGCTACGGCTTCATCAAGGATTATCCTGTGGAAAAGTTTTACCGGGATGTCAAGCTGTGTACCATCGGTGAGGGTACCAGCGAAATTCAGCGGCTGATTATCGCCCGTGAATCGCTGGGCAACCCGATGTAACGGTTCCGCTGTCGAGTAAGAATTGTGATGATTTGATGGGTGAATCTCTTGAACAGTGGGTCGAGAAGGTCTGTGCAGGCAACCGTCGTGCGATGGCGCGGGCCATTTCCGCCGTTGAATGCAAGGACCCCTCGAGCGTAGCGTTGCTCAGGGCGCTCTTCCACAAAGCCGGTAAGGCGTACACGATTGGTATTACCGGGTCGCCGGGCGCAGGGAAGAGTACGCTGCTCGAAAAGGTGGCCGCGGAATACCGTCGCCTGGGAAAGCGCGTAGGGATTATCGCGGTCGATCCTACGAGTCCATTTTCCGGCGGGGCGATTCTAGGCGACCGCATTCGCATGCAGGCGCTGTCAACCGATGAAGGAACCTATATTCGCAGCATGGCCACGCGGGGGCGCTTGGGTGGTCTTGCGGCGGCAACTCGCGACGTCGCGCTCATCATGGATGCTGCAGGTTGTGATGTCGTGTTTGTGGAAACGGTGGGTGTGGGTCAGGACGAAGTGGAGATTGCTAGACTGGCGGATGCCACGGTGGTCCTTCTGGTGCCCGGCATGGGTGATGACGTCCAGACCTTTAAGGCCGGGGTGATGGAAATCGCGGACCTTTTTGTGATTAACAAGGCGGATCAGCCCGGTGCAGAACGCCTGGAGCGGCAGTTGAACGTACTGCTTTCCGTGGGCGCGCAGCGTAGCGAACAGATCCCTCCTATTGTTAAAACCACCGCGACAACAGGCGAGGGGATATCTGAACTGTGTGAAGAGTTGGAGAAGTTTCGGGCCGCGACTGAACATAGCTTCTGCGGGACTGAATCGGCAGCGTGAGAACTCGCGGTTGCACCTTCTGGAATTGCTGCGGCAGAGCCTTTTTGAAAGAGTTACTCAGGAGCAGATGGACGAGATGCGAATCGGCGCCTACGTCGAGGACATTCTAACGCGCCGGCGCGACCCGCATTCCATTGTGGAAGAAATGATGGAAGCGTCGGGCGTCGGCTCCGGACGTGTCTGACCATCCTGGTCAGATGACGTGTAGTTTAAAGCGCGATTAAAATTGTTAAGCCGAATACCGGAAAGCTTAGTCACAGGGCCAGAGAATGAAAATTCACCACCTGGGTATTGCTGTGGAGTCCCTTGAGAAGGCGGTGCCGGTGTTTGAATTGTTGCTGGGGCGCCCGCCTGATATGACGGAAGAAGTTGAAGATCAGAAAGCGCGCGTCGCCGTATTTCAGGTGGGGGAGAGCCGCATTGAGCTCTTGGAGGCGAGTTCGGCGGATTCGCCGATCGCACGCTATATAGGCAAGCGCGGGCCGGGCATCCATCATCTGACTTTGACGGTTGGCAATTTGCAAAAGACTCTGGGTGATCTTGAGCAGCGGGGCATCAAGCTGATCGACAGCACTCCGCGCCTGGGCGCGGGGGGAGAATCAATCGCTTTCCTGCACCCGTCAAGCACGGCCAGCGTTCTGGTTGAGCTGCTGGAGGAAAGCGATTCCACGCAAGCATCCCCACATCAGGAGCGGGAAAGCAAATGAAGCTGGGAGCATTTGATATTCATGCCTTGTCGGATGGAACCTTCGGTCTGGATGGCGGCCAAATGTTTGGAGTGGTGCCCAAGCCCTTATGGGAAAAGAAGCTCCCCGCTGACGAGCGCAACCGAGTGCGTCTGGGGCTGACCTGCCTGGTGGTTCGGACGGGCAAATACAACGTCCTGATTGAAACGGGCATTGGAGAAAAGTTCGACGAGAAGCACGCCGAGATTTACAACATCGATCATTCCTTGCGCCTCCCGGACGAGCTTTCCCGCCACGGTCTGGCGCTTGACGATATCGACATCGTGATCAACACCCATCTTCACTTTGACCATTGTGGTTGGAATACCCGGCGAGAGGGATCTCAATTTGTCCCGACGTTTTCGAAGGCGCGCTATTTCATGCAACGGGCGGAATGGGAGCATGCCCTGCACCCCAGCGAACGCGACCGGGCAAGTTATTTGGAAGAGTGGTTTGCTCCGGCCGAACCGCAAACGGTGTTTGTTGAGGGCGCCCGCGAAATCGTTCCCGGAGTACGCGTTGAGGTTGCGCCCGGGCACGTACGCGACATGCAGTGCGTGTGGATTGAATCGGAGGGCCGGCGCGCATGCTTTATTTCAGACCTGGTCCCAACGCGAGCGCACCTGCCGTTCCCATGGATCATGGCGTTCGACCTTTATCCGATGGATACGCTGGCTTCAAAAAGACGGCTGCTCCCTCAACTGGCGGAGAACCGCGATCTTATTGTCTTTCCACATGATGCGGAAGTTCCCTGGGGGATGCTGACGGAGGTAGACGGCAAACTGGCATTTCAGCAGGTTTCGGATACCTGACATAAAGTGCGAAAAGTGGAGGATGAACAGTGGCTCAGGCAGAATTTGGGATTATTGGCGGCAGCGGGCTTTATCAGATGGAAGGGCTCAGCGGCGCAAAATGGGTGCGTGTGACGACGCCGTTCGGCAAGCCCTCGGACGCTTTCCGCATCGGAACGCTGGAGGGGAGACGCGTTGCATTCCTCGCCCGGCACGGACGGGGACACCTGCTGACTCCATCGGAAATCAACTTCCGCGCCAACATATATGCGATGAAGAAGCTGGGGGTGGAACGTATCCTATCCGTCAGCGCTGTCGGGTCATTGCGAGAAGACTACCGCCCGATGGATATGGCCCTGCCATTGCAATTCTTTGACCGCACGCGGGGGCGGACCTCAACCTTTTTCGGTGGCGGCATTGTTGCCCATGTCGGCTTTTCAGATCCCATGTGTCCAGCGGTTGTGGATGCGCTGGAGGCGGCCTGCGCGGAGGAAAAAGTTACCGTTCACCGGGGAGGAACGTACGTCTGCATGGAAGGTCCTGCGTTTTCGACCAGGGCGGAATCGAACGCCTACCGAAGCTGGGGCATGGACATCATCGGCATGACGAACCTTCAGGAAGCCAAACTTGCGCGCGAAGCCGAGATCTGCTATGCCACTCTGGCGATGGTAACCGATTACGATTGCTGGCATCCGGATCACGAGGCGGTCACCGTCAACCAGATCATCGATTATCTCAATCGCAACGTGGAGAATGCCCAAAAGATCCTGCGGGCCGGCGTCCGTCGCCTGCCCCAAAAGCGCAACTGTAAGTGCGGGTCGGCGCTGGCGCATGCGATTCTAACGGACCGCCGAAAGATTTCTCCCCAGGCAAAGAAGAGGCTGGGCTTGCTCGTTGGGAAATACCTCAAGTAAACTGAGTTGGATAGATAACATTCGCAAGTCAGGAGGGGAAGGCAAGCACTTATGTCGCTTCTGGTGGTTGGTTCTGTAGCATTTGATTCAATCCGGACGCCCCACGGGGAAGTGGAGGGTATTCTCGGCGGGTCAGCAAGCTTTTTCTCAGTTGCTGCAAGCTGGTTTGGTCCCGTCAAGGTAGTCGCTGTGGTCGGTGATGACTTCGGTGATGAACACCTTGAGGTTTTCCGGCTTCGCTCAATTGAAACTGCGGGACTCGAACGAGCTCCGGGTAAGACTTTTCGCTGGAAGGGCGAGTATGTGGGCGACATGAATGATGCCAAAACCCTCGACGTTCAGCTCAACGTGTTCCAGAATTTCAGTCCTAAAGTTCCAGCGGCTGATTCATCGACCGAGTTTGTTTTCCTCGGCAACATCGATCCGAGGTTGCAACTCCACGTTCGCCGCCAGCTTCCCAAAGCGCGATTGGTCGCCTGTGATTCCATGAACTACTGGATTGAAGGCAGCCTTAATAGTTTGAAGGAGACCCTGCGCGAGGTGGATGCGCTGGTAATTAATGAGGGCGAAGCCCGAATGTTATCCGGCTGCCAGAACCTCCGCAAGGCGGCGCGAGAAATCCAGAAGATGGGACCTGAAATCCTGGTGATCAAGCGCGGCGAACATGGCGTCACTCTATTCAACAACGGTTCCGTCTTTTCAGCACCCGCATTCATGCTGGAAGAATTCAAGGACCCCACGGGGGCAGGTGACACGTTTGCCGGCGGATTCATGGGCCACCTTGCCCGAACGGGGGACCTGTCTGAAAGCAATCTGCGCCGTGCCATCGTGTATGGTTCAGTGATGGCAAGTTTTGCGGTTGAGGAGTTTGGCCTCAAACGCCTCCTGGGGCTGACGCCTCAGGAAATCGAAGGACGCGTGCGCGAATTTGCGCATCTGACCCGATTTGATGTCTGACCGGCCGCATGCCGATTCCAGATCGTTTCAGCCGATTCCAGTCCTCCCTGCCGAAATAGCCATTGCCGTCTGGGCTGCTATTGTAGCGGTAGCCCTTGGCAGCCTCCATTTTTTTTACACCCGTGGCTTGACACAACTTTACGGTGACACCTTTGCGCACATGGCCGCCGCCCGGCGGGTGTTTGATTCCCTGACGCCCGGCTATGCGGAGATTGGCAACGTATGGTTGCCGATGTTCCAGGTGTTGGTGGCGCCGCTGAGCGTCAGTGACCACCTGTGGCGGACCGGTCTGGCCGGCAGCCTGATCTCAACGGCAGCCTTTGCGGTGAGTGCGTGGTTTTTGTTCCGGCTGGCGCTGGAAATGAACGGAAGCAAATCGGCGGCTTTCGTCACGCTGGCTGCTTTTCTGTTATGCCCCAGCATGTTTTACCTGTCCAGTACTCCCATGACGGAACCACTCGCCATCGTGTGGCTCGTGCTTGCCGTCTATGCTTTGTTCCGTTACCAGATGAGCGGCGGGGCGGCCTGGGTGGCTGCTGCGGCTGTCGCGGCATTCTTCGGCAGTTTGACTCGCTATTCGGGGTGGTACCTCCTGCCCTTTGCCGCGCTCTTTGTCCTGCTGGCGCGAAAAGGGTCGTGGAGGGGGCGTCTTTCCTGTGCAGCTCTTTTCTCCGTGATCGCAGGCTTGGGCCCGGCCCTTTGGATGGTTCACGACGCCGTTTCAGCCGGTAATCCGCTCGAGTTCTACAACGGGCCCAATTCGGCGCAGGCCATTTACGCTCACCAGGTGGCCACGACAGCTTTTCGCTATCCAACGGACGGCAGCCTTCTGCTTTCAGCACGCTATTACGTTGAAGACCTGAGGATCATTCTGGGGCCCTGGCTGCTTGTGCTCGCTGGGCTTGGCCTGATGATGTGGGGGCTTGAACGGCGCTTTCGCACAAGGCGTGCAGCCACGCTGCTCTTGCTGGTTCTATTTCCATTTTACATTCAGGCGATGGCCGGTGCTGGCGTCGCGCTCTACGTTCCCACCTACTTTCCGCATTCGTATTACAATCTCCGTTACGGGATTGAAATGCTGCCGGGAATCGCCCTTCTTGCGTCCTTTGTCGTTTCTCCGACCCTGTCGCGGGGTTTTCAGACGGGAATACTGGCGGCATGTCTGGCCGCCCTCGCGGCGCAGAACGTCTGGATGCTGGCTGGGGGAGCGCGCAAACTACCCGTGGTAAGGGAGGGAATTCTCAATACGCCCTGCAAGACTCAACCCGACCAGGCACTCATCGATTTCTTCAGGAGTCACTACGACGGCCAGAGAATCCTGATGCAGCCCGGTGAGTGGCCGTGTGTGGCTCCAACTCTCGACATTCACTTCAGGAATATCCTGAGTGGGTCTAATCGGAGTTACTGGCGGAAGCTTCCCAATGGTGCGCAAAAACTGGTGGGATGGATTGTGAGCGGCGAGGGCGACCCGGTTGACATTCTGATGCGGACTTATCCGGGTGCGTTTACTGATTTTGTGCCGGTGTATCACAGGCACTTCCCTCAGCAGCAGAGCATTACGATTTACCGTCGCAAGGGTGGATAAGCCGTGCCTGATCGAAGAGGCAGTTCGCGCAACACGATCTTAATAGATTGGCGGAATGTGAATAATGTCCAAAACTTCAAAAATCACGTACACGAAACTCCACGGGCTGGGCAACGACTTTCTTGTTACCGGCAACCGCGCCATCACCGGAGATCTCGGGCCGCTCGCGAAATCGATCTGCGAGCGGCATACCGGGGTAGGTGCGGATGGACTACTGGTCGTGATGAAGCCCCGCAGCACGAATAACCACGCCCGAGTACGCTTCTTTAATGCGGATGGGGGCGAAGCGGAAATGTCCGGGAATGGCATCCGCTGCGCCGGAGCTTTCATGATGCGGAAGAACGCTCGTCGTCGCATCCTGCGGGTTGAAACAGCGTCCGGCGTCAAGATCCTGGAATCGTTGTCAGCGCAGACGAAGCAGGGAAAGTGGACGTTCCGGGTCAACATGGGCAGGCCCATCCTTGAACCGGAAAAGATCCCTTTTGTTGCCGGGAGGCATCCTTCCCCGGTGGTGGGTTATCCGGTGGGTACGGCCAACGGGGTTCTGGCGGCAACAGTCACTTCGATGGGCAATCCGCACTGCTCGATTTTTGTTGAGGACTTTTCGAACATCCCCTGGGAGGATGTTGGCCGTGAGATCGAGCGTAGCCCTTTGTTCCCGAACAGAACCAACGTGGAATTCGTCCGGATCATTTCAACGAAGGAGATCGAGGTCCGATACTGGGAGCGTGGGGTGGGGAAGACCCTGTCTTCCGGAACCGGGTCCTGTGGAGCGGTTGTGGCCTGCATTCTTAATGGGTTTACCGGGCGGGCAGTCAAGGTACGAACCCTGGCGGGGACGCTTGAAGTTGACTGGCCTGAGGATAAGGAAGTGCTTCTTTCCGGTCCGGCAGAATTGATTGCGGATGGTGTTTATTATCCGCCGCGGTAGGCGGAAATCCGGGGACTTATTATTCCTCAGCGGGCTTGCTGTTTTTCCGCCTCCCCCGTCATCGGAACGAATCGAACTGGAAGGAGGCTTTCGCGCTTGAATCCTTTCGCCGTACGCCGTATCCGCATCAACGTTTGAAACTGGTCGCCGACAGGCAGTATCAGCCGGCCGCCTAGCGCCAGCTGGTGAAGAAGCGGCTCGGGAACGTGGTCCGGCGCAGCGGTTACCATGATGGCGTCAAAAGGAGCTTCGTCAGGCCAGCCCCTGTAACCGTCGCCCACCCGAACTGTGACATTGGCATAGCCAAGCCGGCGCAAGCGCTCGGCCGCCTCAGTGGCCAGAGGCTCAACGATTTCAATGGAATAGACTTCCCGCACCATCACGGAGAGCACTGCAGCCTGATAGCCCGATCCCGTGCCGACTTCCAGAACACGGTCTTCCGGCCGGAGCCTCAGCGCTTCCGTCATGAATGCCACAATGTAGGGTTGCGAAATCGTCTGCTCGCGTCCAATGGGGAGTGGGCTGTCAAGGTATGCGTAAGGCTGCATTCCCGGCGGCACAAACAGGTGGCGCGGAACTTTGCGCATGGCTTCGAGCACGCGCTGGTCGCGGACGCCCCGCGTCGCAATTTGTTGTTGGACCATCAACTCCCGGACTTTAAGATGCGCGTCTGTATCCTGGGTGACAGAAGGGGTGGAAGACCGGGCCTGAGGCGGTCCCTGGCAGTCTGGGGTGGATGTCGGGAGCATCAGGACGCAGCCCAGCGCCAGCCACATTGCAGATTTACGGAGTTGCTTTGACTGCACCTTGCCCGCCTCACGCCGGTTTGATGAGCTCCGGAGTGTGTGAACGCTCCCCCCTGCTTTCCTTTCGTTCGTACCCTCTGCTATTTCAAGTATCGTGACGACACTTGCGGCTGTGCAGTGATAGCGGTCACGCCGTTATGTGCAACCCTGCGACGAGAGCGGAATAAGCTGAGAGACAAACGAATTTAAAACAGGGAGAGCAGAGTATAATGGGCGTAACTGAAACTAAACATGCAGTTGATCTCTGAATGGCTTAGCGCGATTTGTCCGGGAGGTTCCATGACTCGATTCGGAAAGTCAGTGTGGTTGGTTGCAGTTTCCCTTATGGTTGGTGTTCTCGCCTCCGCTCAGACGCGAGACCAGGAGCACCATCCCCCGCGGAGCACCAGCAGATACATCCAGGTCCTGGAAGACCCAAGCCGGAACGCCTGGCAGCAACCTGAAAAGGTGATTGCAACTCTCGGTCTGAAGCCGGGCGAACGGGTGGCGGATCTGGGCGCCGGCGCGGGCTATTTCACACTGCGGCTGGCTCGCGCCGTGGGACCCTCCGGCAAGATCTATGGAGTGGACGTCTCCCGCGAGATGCTCGACTATCTTGAAAAGCAGGCCAGTGCCCAGCACCTGACAAACATTCAACCCGTGCTCGCAGAACCCCACGATCCCAAGCTGGCTCCGGCATCAGTGGACATGATCTTTATCTGCGATACGCTCCACCACATTTCCGACCGCGCCATGTACTTTCCGCTCCTAATGCGTGCGCTCAAGCCGGGTGGCCAGCTGGTAAACATTGATTTTTACAAACGCCCTCTTCCGGTGGGCCCGCCGGTTGAAATGAAAATCCCCCAGGCGGAGATGATCCGCGAGGCCGAAGCCGCCGGATTTCATTTGATTCAGAAGTACAAATTCTTGAAGTATCAGTATTTTGTGGTTTTCAAGCGTTAGCAAGCTGCCAAGGAACCCACGAGAAGCATCCGGCAATCTGTTCGGCTCCACATTTGAAAGGGCACTTCACCATGGAACAGGCCATCTGATGCCGCCATCGCTCAAACGGGAACTGACCACCTTCAGCGCCACGGCTCTTGTGGTGGCGAACATGATCGGCACCGGCATCTTCACCACTACGGGATTCCTGGCCGCGGACCTGGGCCGCAGTTCGCTGGTCCTTGCGATATGGCTTGTGGGGGGCGTTGTTGCCCTGGCCGGTTGCCTGGTTTACGCCGAACTGGGGATCAATCTCCCGCGCTCGGGCGGTGAATACGTCTACCTGCGGGAAGCCTGGGGACCTGTGTGGGGATTTGTAAGCGGATGGGTCTCTTTCTTCGCGGGTTTTTCTGCCCCGATTGCCGCCGGCGGACTGGCCTTTGCCGCTTACCTCAGCTATTTTTCCCCCTCGCTTTCTCCATCCTCCCCCGGCGCGCTTCTGCGTTCGGGCGTCAGATGGATCCATCTGGGTAACGGGCAGCTTTTGGCAGTTGGCGTTATTGCCCTGTTTGCGGTGGTCAACATCGTGGGTTTACGCGTAGCCGCCAGCGTGCAGAATATGTTGACCCTGCTGAAGATCGGGGTCCTGAGCGTCTTTCTTGCACTGGCTTTCGTCATTGGCCATGGAAACTGGCACCATTTTGCGCAGCCTGCTGTGCGGACTTCTCCTCACGACCTTGTATTGCAGTTTGCTGTCTCACTCACCTTCGTCATGTTCGCCTACAGCGGCTGGAATGCGGCAACTTATGTAGCGGAAGAGCTTAAGTCTCCCCAGCGTTCTCTGCCTTTGGCCCTGGTTGGCGGAACACTTCTGGTGATCGTGTTCTACCTGGCGTGCAATGTTGCTTTTATCTATGCGGTCCCGCTTGAAAAGTTGAAGGGAGTGCTTCCGGTCGGGTCCGAAGCGGCGCGAGTGCTGTTTGTAGGACGCGGCGGTGCGATCTTCAGCGGGATGATGGCCGCGGCTCTGCTTTCATGCATCAGCGCCATGGTGATTGTAGGGCCGCGCGTCTATTACGCCATGGCTCAGGACGGTTGTTTTTTTGCATCGGCGGCCCGGCTTCACCCGCGATTCCGGACTCCGGTGGTCGCGATCCTGTTCCAGACAGCCGCCACGGCCGCCTTGATCATCACGGGAACCTTCGAGGCGCTCATCTACTACATAGGATTCATGCTGGTGCTATTTGCAGCACTGGCAACGGCCGGAATTTTTAAACTCCGAAAGCGTCCTGGCTGGCGAAAGCTGCCTGCGGTTGACCGCTTTTTCCCGCTGGTGCCTGCTGTCTTTCTGGTGGCCAGTTGCGGAATGCTGATTTCCACCATCCAGCTTCGCCCCACAGAATCCTTTCTGGGACTGCTGACCGTCTGCGTCGGCGCCGGGCTGTACTGGTGGACTTCCCTTCGAAGCAGGAAACGGCGTAGAGTATAGATTTCGTAACAGCCCCATGGGGCCGCAGAGTTTCCAGAACCGGCGAATGAATCGTTTTTTCAAAACCATGTTTGGATCGGTCCGATGGCGGGTGTCCCTGCCTGCCGTTCTTGCCGGGTTCCTTCTGTTAATACCCGGAACGGCCATCGGACTCGCGCAGAATCTTCCAATCCGATACCTGCTGGATTTGAGAAAGCCGGCGTCACACCTGGTCAGCGTCACCATGCAGGTGTCGCAGGCCGGTCCGGGAACCGAATTTCAGATCCCCACGTGGAACAACCTCTATCAAATTCATGACTTTGTTCGCAACGTGCAGGACGTACAGGCGGAGTGTCGTGGGCGGCCGGCACCCCTGCGTCGAGTGGACACCAACACATGGGCAAGCGAAGAGCGCTGCTCCGATCTGGAGATACAATACGAGGTCTACGCAAACCGGGACGACGTTTTCTCGGCAGTTCTCGACAGCCGCCACGCCTTCCTGAATTTTGCGCTGCTGCTGTTTTATCTGCCGCAAGAGCGCAAGCACCCCGTACGCGTCAAATTCCTGCTGCCCAGTGGCTGGAAGCTGGTGACGATGCTGGATGACGGTCCTGGGCCTGGCGAATATCAGGCGCCGGACTACGACCGTCTGGTGGACAGTCCCGCCGAAGCGGGAAATTTTGAGCAGTACGACTATGTTCAGAAGTGCGCGACGTACCGCATTGTCGTGGATGGGGATCAGAGTCTTTATTCGCCAGAGCGGCTCCTCGCAGTGCTCAAGAAGATTACCGCCACTGAAACAGGCCTGATGCAGGATGTTCCGTTCAAGCGTTACACCTTCATGTTCTTTTTCCCTCCGAAGGGGAGTGGTGGTATGGAACACCGGAACGGCACGGCGATCAGTATCCCGGCCGCCGATATGCGCGCGGGCCTTGAAACCCTCGAAGGTATTTCCGCACATGAGTTTTTCCATCTCTGGAATGTGAAGCGCATCCGCCCCCAGGGGCTCGAGCCCATTGATTATATCCACGGGAACGATACCAGCGATCTGTGGTTTTCTGAAGGCGTTACCAGCATGTATGCGGAAGTTGTCCAGCTGCGTTCCGGGCTGATCCACAAAAGGCAGTTTTACGGGCACATGGCTGAGGAGATCAACCAGCTCAGGGCACGACCGGCGAGGCAGTTCGAGAGTGCCGCTGAATCAGGACGCGAAGCCTGGCTTGAGAAGTACCCTGATTACTCGCGGCCGGAACGAAGCATTTCCTACTACAACAAGGGAGAGTTGTTGGGCTATCTGCTTGACCTTGGAATCCGTCACGCGAGTGACAATGGGTACAGCCTGGATGACCTGATGCGGCAGCTGAACAACAACTTCGCCAAACGCGGGCGCTTCTTTAAGGATGCCGACCTTGAAAATGCCATTTCTCACTTTGCGCCACGGTTCCCTGTCGGAGTGTTTTTCCGCGAATTCATCATTGGGACCGGCGATCTCGATTATGCAAAGTATCTCGCCTATGCAGGGTTGGAGTTGAAGAGCGAAACAAGATTAGTGCCTGACCTGGGATTCCAGTCGCTCCAGGGGTTCATGGGACCCTATTCACGTGGAAACGGTTGCTCCTGGCAGTCCTGCGCAGAAGGCAGGGATTCAGTCCGGCGACGTCCTTCTCAAAATGAACGGTGTTGTGCTGCCGGTGACGCCAGAACGCGAATTGATTTACCTCAAGCCGGGGGAGAAAGTCACGTTCATGGTTCAGCGTGGCGCAAAGGTTCTTGATATTGGGTTTCTGCTGGGATCCAGGAATGCGACGATATATCAGGTGATAGAATTGCCGGATGCCTCGCGCGCTCAACTTGCGGTCCGCACCGGCTGGCTGAAGGGTGAAACGGGGAAAGGATCGGCGGCGGGAAACTGATGGTCAGAACATTGCTTGTGTATGCCGTCATTGTTCTGTACCTGCTGATACTTGCCCCTCCCTTGCTCCTTTGGAGCGCAATCACCGGAAACACCGATGCTCTTTACTCCATTGGCCTTTTCGGGGCGAAGAGTGCGTTGTGGATGGCTGGTGTGAGAATAACCGTCATGGGCAGGGAAAACATTCCGGCGGGAGAGGCTGTGGTCTATATGCCCAACCACCAGAGCAACTGTGACCCGCCGGCGGTAGCCGGCATCCTTCCGCCTGTACTCGTCATGGCAAAGAAAGAATTTTTCCGTGTCCCATTCCTGGGAACCGGGATGCGGATGCGCGGTTTTATACCTGTGGACCGGACCCATCGTGAACGAGCTTATGCCGCGGTGGAGCAGGCGGTCGCCGCCCTAAAGACAGGCCATTCGTTCCTGGTGTTCCCGGAGGGGACACGGAGCAAGACCGGACGCCTGCAGCCCTTTAAAAGGGGCGTCTTTGTGATGGCGATCGAAGCGGGCGTGCCTATTGTGCCGATTACGGTTTCAGGCGCCAACAGGATTATGCGCCCGGGCGATTTCAGGATTCATCCGGGGCCGGTTCGAATCACCATCCACGACCGTGTCCCGACCGCGGGTTGCAGCCTTGAAGACCGCTCAAAAATCGCAGCGCAGGTCCGTCAGGCGGTTATGGAAGGGCTTTCGGCCGAGGAACAACCGCTTGAACCTGACGCCGCTTGAACGTTGCCGGTCAAGGCAGTTTTTTCGAGGTCATCACCACCTGTAGTCGATGCTACTTACTCATTTTGATCTGGAGTCTTCGGGCGCTTCATGAGCTTTCGCACGGTCGCATGGATCTCCGGGAGGCGGGCGTATGCCGCTGAACATTTGAGCCAGCGGGAATTGTCCATGGCAGGATATCCGGAAACGATCTTGTTCGGTTCAACGTCGGAGGGAATTCCAGTCTGGGCTGTGGCAATCACGTTATCGCCAATTGTCAGATGCCCTGCAACCCCCACCTGGCCCGCCAGAACCACGTTGTTCCCAACCTTGCAACTGCCCGCCATCCCTGACTGGCCACAGAGCAGGGAATTCTGACCAATGTCGCAGGCATGCCCCACCTGGACAAGGTTATCCACCTTAACACCCTGGCGAAGCCTGGTTACGCCCACTGTAGCGCGGTCAATGCAGGCATTCGCCTGCACTTCGACCCCGTCCTCGATGACAACCGTTCCCGTCTGAATGATTTTGTAGTAAGAGCCGTCAGCCTGGCGGGCGAATCCGAAGCCATCGCTGCCAATAATGGCTCCGTTTTGAAGAATAACATCATTGCCAATTTGCACATTCTCCCGAACAACAGCGTGGGAGTGGGCAAAAAAACGATGCCCGATTTTGGCCCCCTGATAAATCATCACATGGCCCTTGATGACGCAATCGTCACCAATTTCAACACCCTGCTCAACCACCACGTAAGGGCCAATCGAGGGATTCTGGCCGACCTTGGATTCCACAGCGATGACTGCGGTTGGATGAATGCCGGGCTCCGGGCGTACCGGTGGACAAAAAAGCTCGAGCGCCTTGGCGAAATCCAGATAGGGATTGTCGGACCGCAGAACGGGGCGACCGGGGTCTGGATCCTGCGCCGACAGGATGATGGCTGCCGCCTGCGTGGTCTGAAGTTTTCGCCGGTACTTGGGATTGGAAAGGAAAGTTAATTCGGACGGCCCCGCCTCTTCAATGCCGGCGACGGCAGTGATTTCAAGCCCCTCGGGCCCTTCCAGCGCACAACCTAGCTTTTTTGCAATATCACCCAGCCTCATGGCGTCCAGCTCCTTCTAAAGAAAGGGGCGTTTGTAAACAGTTGCCCCATGCTTTCCTCTGCATTGCAATTATTGCCTCACGTGAAAGGTTATCAAGCGCGACGGGCAGTGACAATAGTCAGTACAGACGTACTGGTACTACGGTGCCGTTGATTCCGCCCGATAATTTCATCACAGTGGTTGGGAAGCATGTACCCCAATTAGTGGCGCCGGCCCGGGAGGGGCTGCTGGCTTAAGGACCGAAAGCGTAAAGGTGCGCGCAGGAAATTCCGATACCTGAATTGGAGACGAGCAAAATGAATCACGGACGGAAAGGCATTCGTGGCGGAACCAGGATACCCGTGGAGCTCCCGGTCCATATTCGATGGAAAACGCAGGCGGGGAGGGAACGAGACGCTGAGGGGAAAACAGCGAGCATGAGCGGAAATGGCCTGTTTATTCTGGCCCCGGTTCGGCTTCGACAAGACACGCCAATTGAGTTCACTGTTTTATTTCCATCAGAGGTTACCGGGACCCCCATGCAGTTGCAGTGCGTGGGGCGGGTGGTTCGCCAGCAGAAATCCGGGGCGCCGGCAGGGCTTGGAGTGGTTATTGACGATTATTGTTTTGCTCCTATAAAGCATTCCGCATAGTTTGTCCAAAGTCGATGCCTCTCAAGGTCCATTGACCCGGTCAGAATGGCTTGCCGCATCGAATGTACTGCCCCGGCCCCAAGCCATTCCGTGATAGTTCGTTTTCCCTGAGTTTAAAAATGCCTCCGAGAAAGCGCACCAACAATAAGGCCAGGGTGAAAATCCTGATTGCGGACAGTGAAGGAGTTTTCCGCCTGGGGCTCAAGAAGCTTTTCAGCGTTGAGGATGATCTTCGAGTTGTCGCTCAGGCTGAAAATGGTCTGCAACTTGTGGCAATGGTCAAAACATTCCGGCCGGATCTCGCTCTGGTCCAGCAGGAGATGGCGCTGAACGGCTGCCAGAGACTTCTCGATCAAATCCACGGGGTTTCTCCGACATGTTTGGTGATTATAACCGCATCCCATATGACTGGAATTGAGCAAGAGCAACTGATTCGGGACGGAGCGTCCGGTGCGATCCCAAGATCGGCGCAGCCGGAGGTCTTTGTGGAGAATGTCCGGAAGGTGCTGAGCGGTGAAGTCATCCAGTCGCCACAGAATCATAATGGCAACGGGCTTGTTTCCCCTTCCAGCCCACCCCACTCACGCCCCATCGACACCCTGACGCCCAGAGAGAAGACCATCATCAGTTGCCTGACGCAGGGGCTCCGAAACCGTGACATTGCCGGGCACCTGACGATTACTGAGCAAACAGTGAAGAACCATCTCCGGTCCATTTACGACAAAGTGGGGGTTTCAGACCGGCTGGAACTCGTTCTTTACGCCATCCATCAACGGCTTGAGTTGCCACCCGTAAATTTATACGGTTAAGAATCTGCTTGTCATTTTCTCGCTGACGCCAACTTGGACAGCAATAGCCGCGCCTGAGCGGTTTTACATGGCATGCTTTGTCTCGGTGGTTGCGTGGGGGACAAGGCCTGGCGCAAGGGGGGGGCGGATGACCATTGAAAAAGCAATTTGGTTTTACGAAACGGCTTGTGCTAAGATGCGATTCGATTTATTGCCATCGTGCCAGGCGGGTTCCGGTTATTTTTTCCATGAATATTTGCTATTTTGTTGAGACGGCGGCACTTGTTATTGACAAAGTCGGGCGGGTTTCAGATGATCATAGCTGTTTTAGAAGACGGTTCAGTTTATCTCAAAGGGTTTGCAGTGACATGTTCCATGAAGTATCGCTGAATTTATAAAATATCAAGTCATTTATTATGTTTAATATAGTAGTATTATATTAATATATTTAGTTAAGTTATCAGACTTTCGATCGGATCAAGGACGACTCATCGAATGCCGGGTCCACTCGCCAATATTTCGTCGGAGGTTGCCAGCTTTCTGGATTACGCCACTGTCGAGAAGGGTCTGGCGCCAAACAGTATCTTGAGCTACGGTCGCGACCTTCGCAAGTTTGCTGCATACCTCCACAACTCAGACCTGGCACTCGAAAGGGTTCGGCACGAGGATATCCGCAAGTTTCTTGAGACCCTTTACCGGCAAGGTCTGAGCGCCCGGTCTGTGGCGAGGCAACTGGCTGCAATCCGCCATTTCTTCCAGTTCCTGGTGAAGGATGGGAGGTTAAAAGTTGATCCAGCCCGCGAGGTCGAGGCTCCTCATCTTTCCCATTCTTTGCCAAAGTATCTGAATTTTGAAGAAGTTGAGAGTTTGCTTGCGCAGCCCGATACCTCGACCCCCCAGGGCCTTCGCGATCGCGCCATGCTTGAGCTGCTTTATGCCACCGGCATGCGCGTTTCGGAACTTCTCAGCGTGCGTTGGGAGGACTTTGAACCGAACCTGGGGATCGTCCGCTGTGTCGGGAAGGGGCAAAAGGAACGGCTGATCCCTGTGGGGAAGTCGGCTTTGCGTGCCGTGGAGGCCTATCTCCGGCATGGGCGAAGCACGCTTGCCAGGCAGCGGGAGCTTCCATATCTTTTTCTGAATCAGCGCGGTGGCCAACTCTCGCGCGTTGGATTCTGGAAGATCCTTGGCGCCTACGGGCGCCGGGCGGGAATCCGCGTATCCCTAACGCCGCACATGGTCCGGCATTCTTTTGCCACCCATTTGCTGGAGCGGGGGGCCGATTTGAGATCAATCCAGACGATGCTGGGTCACAGCGATATTTCGACGACCCAGATTTATACGCACGTCCTCAAAGAGCGACTGCGCCAAGTCTATCAAACTCATCACCCGCGCGCCTGAGGTTCGCGGCCAATGAGGGATCGCGTGTAGAAAACCATGACCGATTACAACTTTCTGATGGAGAGCCGGCTCTCACCTGCCCAGTTCCAGCTGGTGAATGAACTCAGCCGGATAGCTTATGCCGGGGGCATCAACCTTTATCTGGTGGGCGGGGCGGTCCGCGACATGACGTTCGGCCAGGCGGTCGTCCGCGACCTGGATTTTGCCACCGAAGGAAACAACCAGAAGATTCTGCATTACTTGCTTTCCAGGAAGCCGAAGGCGAAGGAATCCCGCAAAGCTACGTCCGCCTGGGCACTGGGTACGGCTGAAGTGGTCAGCACCAGAATGGACAAGCGGCGCGGTTCCGCAGAGCTTTGGTTCAGCAACGGAGTTCGTGCAGAAATTTCCCAATGCCATCAGGAAATTCCCACCCGGCCCGGGCGGCCGCCGGTGATCAAGCCCGCCATGATTTTCGAGGACCTGAAGGGGCGGGACTTTGCTTTTAATGCGATGGCTATTTCCCTGCATCCCAATTCCCGTGGGCTCCTGCTGGATCCCAAGAACGGCGCGGGGGACCTTGAGAGGCAGGAAATCCGGGCCCTTCATTCGCGGAGCTTCTGGGACGATCCTGTACGCATCTATCGATTGTTGCGGCTGGGCCTGCGCTTTGGATTCAAACTTGATGAAAAGACGCAACGATGGCTGGACGCGGCGATGGAAGAGCGGATCTGGGCCGACCTTCCGGCGGACAAGCAGACCAGTGAGATTGAAGCGGTGCTGCGGGAGGATAATCCGGAACGGGTGATCAAGTTGTATCAGGATCGCGGTCTCCTGGCGGGGCTTGACCGAAGCCTGACGCGAGTTGACTTTAGCCGCTTCCGCAAACTCGCCGCACTTGCCCGCAAGTCTCCCGGTGAAGACATGTTCCTGCTGAATTTTGACTGCCTTGCAGCAAAACTGAACGCTCCCCAGAGGCAGCGTCTGGCCAGGAAGGCTCTCGTCGATCCCAGGCGCGTGAAACTTGCGCTCAACCTGGACCGTGAGGCGAAAAAAATCGCCCGCCTGCTTTCAGGCGCCAAATGCGCAACGCCCAGCCAGGCCTACAGGTTGCTTTCGCAGCAACCCAGGCCGGTGCTGCTTTACCTGCTGGCTTACTATCCCCAGGCAAAGATTCAGAGCCGCATCAAGAATTTCCTGGTGAAAGCTCCCTTGGTCCGTTCGCGGCTGCCGGAAAGCGACCTGCTGGTGCTGGGCGTAAAGCCCGGGCCAAAGTTTGACAAGATTCTGGAACGCATCTTTTTCGACCAGTTGGATGGCAAAATCAGGACTCAGCAGCAACTGATTCAGTCACTGCGGTCGCTTTCGGGCATTAAAGATAGCCCGGCACCGCCGGTCCTGCCTGCCAAACCTGCCAAGGCAGCCCCACCCCCCCAGCCTGCTAAAACCGCTAAGGCGACAGGCAACGCGAAACCGGCTAAAACCGGTAAGTCCGCCAAAGCTGCCAGGGTTGCGAAATCTCCAAAGGTTGTCAAGGCCGCGAAAGCTGCGAAAGGAGCGAAGGCGGCTCACCCCAGGCGGGCGGGACGCCTGGCCAGTATCGCCCAGGCCGTGGCCAAACGGAAAAAGAATAAGAAGCGCCGGGGCTGAGCGGCGCTGTCATAATCTGTAAGCACAGGGAAGTTGCAGGAAGCATGGCATCAGCAGATGACTATTCGGAAGCGGGGGTGACAGGAAAATATGGGTAAATTCATTTTTGGCATCATTATCGGAATCCTTATGGTCCCGGCAGTGTTTTACCTTTATTGCATATCGGGGCACGCGCCGGTTGCTACCGCATCGGCGCCAATGCCGTTCGAGACTTTCTTTGCCAAAACGGCGCTGCATGCCACGATCAACCGTGATGCGCCCAAAACCAAAACCACCCAGGCCAGCGAAGGCGAGTTGCTGGCAGGGGTCGACGTCTACCGGCACAACTGCGGCGGCTGTCACGGTGTTCCAGGGCGGCCGCAGTCCAATGTTGCGAAGGGAATGTTTCCCCGGCCCCCTCAGCTTTTCGCGCCGGGCCATATGGTTACGGACGATCCCATTGGTGAGAGCTACTGGAAGGTGAAACATGGGATCCGCCTGTCGGGCATGCCGGGCTTTACCGGGCTGCTGACCGATGAGCAGATCTGGAACGTCAGCCTGCTGGTGGGGAACGCCGACAAGTTGCCCCCCTCCGTCAAAATGGCGCTGACAGCCCCTCCGCAGATGTCGCCTGCTCCTAAAGATCAAACCCCGGCGGCAGGCAAGTCCGGCGGCCGCAAGTAACGCAAGACTCGGGAAATTGTACGACACCGGCCCCTGTTGGAACCAGGTGGCCGGTTTCTTTTTGCTGGCAGTATAGGGCGCGCAGTTGCGGAGACCGTGAAGCGGCCCTCAATCTCGTGACGCAAAGAATAATGCTTTTACAATCTCCAGCTTAGAGCGTCTCTCCTGCCTGTTTGGATCTGTGTTTATTCCGCTTTCTGAGGCTTGTTTAAACTCCTGCATCACACCTCCGAACCGATTTTTGATAGAATGTCTCGGAATGGCTTCCGAAAATTTTGTTCATCTGCACTTACACACGGACTATAGTCTGCTCGATGGCGCTTGCGGGATTGGCCCGCTGATGGACCTGGCTGCCGAGCGCGAGATGCCGGCGGTGGCCGTAACCGACCACGGGAACCTGTTCGCCGCCATAAAGTTTTACGAGGCGGCCCGCAAGCGCGGCATCAAGCCAATCATCGGCTGCGAAGTTTATGTGGCTGGCACCAACCGCTTTGACCGTTCGCCCGACGCCGACCGGCCCTATCATTTTGTCCTGCTCTGCGAAAACGACCGCGGCTATCAGAACTTGGTCAAGCTGGTTTCCGCGGCCTATACCGAAGGCTACTATTACAAGCCGAGAATCGATAAAGATTTGCTCTCCCGCCACTCGGAAGGGTTGATCGCGCTTTCGGCCTGCCTGCGTGGTGAAGTGGCCGTGGCGCTTTCGGCGGAGCGCTATGATGCCGCCGTGCAGTCAGCCCATGACCTCGAGGACATCTTCGGTAAAGGAAACTTTTTCCTGGAGATCCAGGACCAGGGGATGCCGGAGGAGCACAAGATCAACCCGAACCTGGTTCGGCTGTCGCGCCAGACGGACATTCCGTTGATTGCCACCAACGACTGCCACTATCTGACGCGTGACGACGCGCGCGCGCAGGAGGTTCTAGTCGCCATCCAGACCGGGAAGACCCTCAGCGATCCCAACCGGATGAAATTCCCGACCGACCAGTTTTTTTTCAAGACTTACGAGGAAATGTCGGCGGTGTTCAGTGAAATTCCTGACGCCGTAACCCGTACGCTGGAAATTGCGGAGCGCTGCCATATTCAGCTGGATAAGAAAGAGCACGTTTTCCCGCACTTTGAAGTTCCGCCCGGCGAGTCGCTGGACAGTTTTTTTGAACGGGTTACCCGGGAAGGTTTTGCGAAGCGGATGGAACGGCTGGATCGACTGCGCGCGGCAGGGAGTCTGCGGCACCCGCTCGAAGCCTATCATGACCGCCTGGAGCTTGAGCTGGAGCTGATCAAGCAGATGCACTTTTCGGGTTATTTCCTGATTGTGTGGGATTTTATACGTTACGCCCGCGAGCAGTGCATACCCGTTGGCCCGGGGAGGGGATCGGCGGCCGGCAGCCTGGTTTCCTACGCGCTGCACATTACAGACGTTGACCCGCTGCAGCACGACCTGCTGTTCGAGCGGTTCCTCAACCCTGAAAGAATTTCATTTCCCGATATCGATATCGACTTCTGCATGCGCCGGCGCGGCGAGGTGATCAATTACGTCACTGAGAAGTACGGCCGCGAAAACGTCAGCCAGATCATCACCTTTGGGACCATGGGCGCCAAGGCGGTGATTCGCGACGCCGGGCGGGCGCTGGATATGCCGTTTGCGGAAGTGGACAAGATCGCCAAGCTGGTTCCCACGGTGCTGAACATCTCGCTGGAAGAGGCGCAGAAGCAGTCCACGGAACTTCGACAGTTGAAGGAGCAGGACCCGCGCGTGGCGGATCTGCTGCAGATTGCCGGGCGGCTCGAGGGATTTGCGCGGCACGCTTCCACCCATGCCGCAGGTGTCGTGATCTCACCCCAGCCGCTGCAGGAAATCGTGCCGCTCTACAAGAGCAGCAAAGACGAAATAACCACCCAGTATGCGATGGACGACCTGGAGAAAATCGGTCTGCTCAAGATGGATTTTCTGGGGTTGACCACCCTGACCGTCCTCGACGACTGCCTGAAGCTGATTGAAGGCACGCGCGGCGAAAAGCTTGATCTCGATGCGTTGCCGAAAGACGACGCCGAATCCTATGAGCTGCTGAGCAAGGGGCTTACGGCGGGCATTTTCCAGTTTGAAAGCCGCGGCATGACGGAAATCCTGCGGCGCGTGAAGCCCAGCCGCCTGGCTGATCTGACAGCCTTGAACGCTCTTTACCGGCCCGGCCCTATCCAGGGCGGCATGATTGACGACTTCATTGCCCGCAAAACCGGCAAGAAGCGCGTGACCTATGACCTTCCTCAATTGAAGGACATTCTGGACGAAACCTATGGGGTGATCGTTTACCAGGAACAGGTGATGCAGATTGCCGCCGCGGTGGCGGGATTCAGCCTGGGCGAAGCCGATGTTCTGCGCCGCGCCATGGGAAAGAAGAAGCATGAAGTGATGGCGGCCATGCGGGAGAAGTTTCTGGCAGGCGCCAGAGAGAAGCGGGTGCCGGCCGATAAGGCGGAAAAGCTGTTTGATCTGATGGCGCAATTCGCCGCGTATGGTTTCAACAAGTCACACTCCGCCGCCTATGCCATGGTGGCCTATCACACGGCCTACCTGAAGACCCACTATTCGGTGGAATTCATGGCCGCGCTGCTGACCTCGGAAATCGGCAATCCGGACAAGCTGACGCATTACCTGAATGAATGCCGGGATATGGGCATTGATATTCTCCCCCCCGATATCAACTCCAGCGAACGGACATTTACCCCCTCGAACGGCCAGATTCGCTTTGGCCTGACGGCCATCAAGAACGTGGGAGATGCGGCCATCGTTTCCGTGGTGGAAGCGCGCAATAAGCTGGGGCGCTTTGACAACCTGTTTCAGTTTTGCGAGCACGTCGACCTGCGCCTGTTGAATAAACGAGTGATTGAGAGCCTCATCAAGGCGGGCGCGACGGACTCGATGGGCGCCCGGCGATCGCAGTTGCTGGCCGTGCTGGACCGCGCCATGGAATGGGGCCAGCGCCGGCAGCGCATGGTGGAAAGCGGACAGCACGGGCTTTTCGGCGGAGGTGACGATTCCGCCAGTGCGGCCCCGGTCGAGCTCCCCGGCGTTCCCGAGCTTAGCGAAACGGAACGCCTCGCCGGCGAAAAGGAATTGCTGGGCTTTTATGTGACCGGCCACCCGCTGGAGAAATATGCCTCCCAACTGCGGGAATTGACCCAGACTAACAGTTCGAGCATCGATGAGTTGCAGAATGACGCCCCCATTACGCTGGGCGGCATCCTGACCAACCTGCGCGTGCGTCCCAGCAAAAAAGGAAAGATGTGGGGCGCGGCAACGCTGGAAGACCTGCGGGGAACGGTGGACCTGCTGGTTTTTCCGCAGACGCTGGAGAAAATTCAATCCGTGCTGAAGCCGGACGCGGCTCTGCTGATCAGGGGAAAGGTCCGGCACGATGAGAACGCGCGTGCCAAGGTTGTAGTGAGCGAGGCCAAACCTCTTGACGCGGCCGTCAATGGCAGGAAACCGGCCTTGCACATCCGAATCAATCCTGCAGAAGTTTCGGACGGCCTGTTGGGTGAATTGGAGGGCCTGCTGCGCTCGCACCCCGGTCACAATCCCGTGCTTTTTGAGTTAGAAAAACCCGGCGACTTCCGGGTGGTGATGAAGCCGCAGGACCCCAGGGTGGTGGACGCTAACGACGAACTGCTGGCCGGCTTGCGTGGACTGCTGGGCGAACAGTCGGTTACCGTAGAGAAACCCAACGGCGCCGCAAACCGGATGTAAAATGGATGCGGAATTCCCATATGCGGGCCGGACAGGCGGCCATTTCCTATGACCAAACCAAGTGGACAACAAGCCGTTGTACAGGCATTGGAAAAGCAGATTGCGGAGCTCAAGCGCCAGCCGAACCCTGTGGCCGGCGAAGAAATCGACCGCCTTCAGGAGCAGCTTGATTTACTGCGCAGCGGGACTGAAACCAGCAATAAGGACGCCTGGAGCCGCGTTCTGCTTGCGCGGCATCCGCAGCGTCCCTATACGCTGGACTTCATCCAGATGCTCTTTACCGACTTCACAGAGCTTTACGGCGACCGGCGTTTTGGCGACGACGGCGCCATGGTGGGCGGCTTTGCCCGCTTCGACGGCCGGCCCGTGATGGTGGTGGGGCAGCAGAAGGGCCGCGATACCAAGCAAAAACTGCATCGCAACTTCGGCATGACCAAGCCGGAAGGCTACCGCAAAGCTTTCCGCCTGATGCATCTGGCCTCCAAGTTCAGCCTGCCCATCATCACCTTTGTGGACACCCCGGGAGCTTATCCTGGCATCGGGGCGGAAGAGCGCGGCCAGGCCGAAGCCATTGCTTTTAACCTGAAGGAAATCACCAAACTGCGCGTCCCGATTGTGCCGGTGATTCATGGCGAAGGCGGCAGCGGCGGCGCCTTGGCCATCGCCGTGGGCGACCGCGTGCTGATGCTGGAAAACGCCATCTACTCCGTGATTGCTCCCGAAAGCTGCTCTTCCATCCTGTGGCGTGACTGGGAACATAAGGAGGACGCGGCGCGCATTCTGAAATTGACTGCGGACGATCTCCTGGGTTTTAGAATCATCGACGAGATTGTTGCCGAGCCTCCGGAAGGCGCACATGCTGACCCGCAGGCTGCCGCCACGGCTCTCCGGAACGCACTGGAACGAAGCCTCACGGAGCTTTCCGCCCTCTCTCTCGATGAACTGCAAAGCCGGCGCAATGAGCGGCTGCGCACACTTGCCACCTTTGTCACTGAAGCCTGACCCCCGTCCGGCTGTATCTTTGCGCGCTCTTGAACATCCATTCGGCCTATGGTCAGCGTGGTTATTCCAACCTACAACGAAGAGGCTTCCATTGCCACAGTCCTGGGCCGGCTGAAGCGTGTCCGGGGGGATTTTGAAGTGCTGGTTGCAGAGGGCAGCAGCACCGACCGCACTGCGGAAATTGTGCGGAAGCTTGCCGGTGCCTATCCGCACCCGCTGCACCTGGTGGAGAGCGTTCGCAACCGGGCCGTGCAGTTGAACCAGGCGGCAAAGCGGGCAGGAGGTGATTCCTTGCTGTTCCTCCACGCTGACATTTCTGTTCCAGCGGAAACCGTGGAAGCCGTGGAACTCAGCCTGCGCGACCCGGCGGTGATTGGCGGGAACTTTCAGATTGTGTTTGAGGGTGACACGTTCGTCGAAAGTTTTTTTACCTGGTGTTACCGTGTGCGGCGGCCGTTTGGAATCTATTACGGCGACTCGGGAGTTTTTGTGCGTCGCGAAGTCTTCGAGCGGCTGGGCGGCTTTAAGCCCATCCCCATTATGGACGACTACGAATTCGTGCGGCGAATGGAACGCGCCGGCCGCACCGTGTGTCTCGAACCTCCCATGCTGGTCTCTGACCGCCGCTGGCGCGTCCAGGGCCTTCTGCCCACGCTCATCAGCTGGGTCTGGATTCAAACCCTCTTTTCACTGGGCGTTCCCGCCGAACACCTGGCGCGGTGGTACGCCCCCGTGCGGAATGATCCCAAGCCTCAGCAAACTACCGGAGGCCGGTCTCCCCAGAACACCTCATCTCCTTAGCCTGACCACGCTGATTGCTCGCAACAAGTAGATTGATGCGGTAAATAGGTGCGTACCTCAAAACGAAACTCCTCTGCCACGCGGCGCGGCAAAGCCGCCGCCCGGGCCGGCAAACAAAAGATCGAGAGGGAAGTGAAGTTCAATGGTCAGAGAGTTGCGGGTGGAGACGGCAAAAGCAGTGGATTGTCCTGTGGGCTTCCGGCGCAAACGCCGGCCCTACTCCAACTCTCCCACCACGGCGGTGGTAAATTCATCGGTGGTGGCTTTGCCTCCCACGTCGCGCGTGAGGTGTTTGCCCTCGCGGTAGACTTTGTGGATGGCCTTTTCCGTGCGGTTGGCAACGTCGGCCTGATCCAGCAGACGCAGCATCAGGATGGCCGAAAGCATCATGGCCGTGGGATTGGCAAGGTGCTTGCCGGCGATGTCCGGCGCGCTGCCATGCACGGCTTCGAACAGCGAGCAATCGGCCCCGATATTGGCCCCCGGAACCAGGCCCAGGCCTCCCACCAGCCCCGCGCACAGGTCTGAAACGATATCGCCATAAAGATTTTCAAGCAGCAGAACGTCAAACCTTTCCGGGCGCATCACCAGCTGCATGCAGCAGTTGTCGATGATGTAATCGTCCTGCTCAATTTCCGGGTACTCTTTGGCCACTTCGCGGATGGAGTCCAGGAACAGGCCGTCGGAAAGCTTCATGATGTTGGCTTTGTGGATGGCGGTGACTTTCTTCCGGCCCATGCGGCGGGCGTAATCAAAGGCGAAGTGGGCGATGCGTTTGGAGGCGTATTCGGTGATCACTTTCAGGCTTTCCACCACACCCGGCGCCACTTCATGTTCCAGGCCGGAATAGAGGTCTTCGGTGTTCTCGCGAACAATCACCAGGTCAACGTTCTCAAACGGCGTCTTCACCCCGGGAAGGTGCGTTACCGGCCGCAGGTTGGCGTAAAGATCGAGCGCCTTGCGCAACGCCACGTTGATGCTGCGGTGGCCGGTTCCGACCGGCGTTGTGATGGGCCCCTTCAGCGCCACGTGCGTCTTGCGGATCGATTCGACAATGGGATTCATTTCCGTCTCGCCCTTGCGGCGGCCGACGACGGGAGTGGCAGCCATTTCAATCCAGTCGATTTCGGCGCCTGCGGCTTCAATCAACCGCACGGTGGCCTCGGAGACTTCGGGCCCGATGCCGTCGCCTGGAATCAGCGTCACTTTAGTGGTCATCTATTTTGTCCTTTGTGGGCATTCGTTTTGGATGAGGCAAACACATCAGACTCACTGCCGGCCGGAGTTTGACATCGGAGCGTTGAGCAGTTGTGCCAGGTCGCTGATGGAAGCCGAGGCGTCCAGGCTCAGCTTGGAACCATCGACCTGAACGTTCATGTTCTGAAGAATCTGCGAGAGCGCCGGCGACACATTCTTGCTGACCGCCGGCTGGGCGCTGCGCAGCAGGGTGAGAAGCTGGTTGAATCCGTTCGCGGCTTCCGCGTTTTTGCAAATGATGGAGAGATGGGCCATGATCTGGCTGCCCCAGTCCACACGGTAAAGCACCGCCCGGACCGAGCCGAAAAGAGCGCTGGGGTCTATCTGGATCTTCTTGCCCTGGGTCAGCCAGGGGATGGCCTGGTTGGCGGCGGCAAGTCCCGTGGAGATGCCCCATTGGGGCGCCACGCCATCGAGGTCGCCTTCCCACCCGCGGAAGTCGGCGTTCGAGTTCAAGGCCGGACGCGAGGCGTTGCGAACGTCAATCAAGGCCTTGATATCGGCCAGGCGGCCGAAAATCGCCCTGGAACTGTCAACGAAACTGAAGAACATATCCGTTCGGGCGCTGCCGGACCCGAAGGCGTAAAGGTCGTAACCGGCATAGCGCTGGATCATCATCCTGTTGTTGACGAAGTATTGATGGATCTGGTTGGGGTCGAAATCACCCTCGGCCAGTCCGAAAAACCGGGTGGTATCCTGCGCCTCCCCTCTCCAGCCGAGCACCAGTTCGGTCACCTGGGTGTCGGGATCAATGCCGGCGCTCTTCAGCAGGTTTTCAAGGTTGCGGAGCTGCGGGCTCATCAGGTGCGCCTCAATCAATGGATACTGAGGGACGGCGCGCAGAGTCGCCAGGTTGGTGTAGGCCATCTGCTGGGTGTCGGCAGGGAAACTGGCCAGAGCGTCCTGGCCGGCGTATTGCGCGTAAAGGGGCGCGGCGAAGAAGATGGCTGCAGCCATAACCAGGCTGCCCGGGGCCATGCTCAGAAATAATTTTCGTATTGCTTTCAACCTGCACCCCCGAGTCGGAAAGGATGAATCGAAGCGGCTGGCGATCTTTGCGGATTTCCTGCCGTCCGCCCAACTTCGACGGCCCAGGCAGGTCGCCGGACCTCTTGCCCCACCATTTCGCGCCTGCCGTGCTGCGGCGCGGCATTTCGAAACTTTATTATCGCCGGTATCTGAAAATCAGTCCACTTTGAGGTGTGGGGACCGGCCTGGGCAGGTGGGGTCCTGCCCGGCGGCAAACTTGCTTTTTGGTGGCCGCTTTGCTAGTTTAAAATGGTGTAAGATGTTACTCAGAGGTTATACATTCGACAGGCCAAAGGAGTGAAGAATGGCTATTGAACTGACGGCGCACGCAGTCGACAAGGTAAAAGAGATTTTGGCACAGCAGACCCCTGCGCCTGCGGGGCTTCGCGTCTCCGTTGTGGGCGGAGGCTGTTCCGGGTTCTCGTACCAGATGAACTTTGAGACCCAGACTAATCCGATCGACAAGGTCTATGAGTTTGACGGGCTCAAGGTGATTGTTGATCAGGCATCTTTGATGTACCTGAACGGCACCAGGATCGACTTTGTTGAAAGCCTGGAAGGTTCGGGCTTCAAATTCGAAAATCCCAACGTCAAGACGACTTGCGGTTGCGGAAGCTCCTTTAGCACATAATCGGCGCTTTCAGCGGACGCCTGCCGGCTCTGCCGGAGCGGCAGGCGACCTCGCCTCCATGTCTTCCATTCCCAACCCAGGATCTATTTTCCAAGAGGGTCAAGGTGGCAAGTGTGCCCGCGCAGAGCCGAGCGCCCTGCTGATGCGCTTTTCGGCCTGCCTTCCCCCGGCGGGGCTGGCGCTGGATCTTGCCTGTGGTTACGGCCGCAACACCCTGTACTTGGCCCGGCAAGGGTTGATCGCCACGGGCATTGACCGGTCGCGGGAATCACTCGATGCGGGCAGGGAAGCGGCTGTTCGGGCAAACCTGAAAGCCTCCTTTGTGCGGGCCGATCTTACCCGGATCGCTCTTCCTGCCAATGCCTTTTCCGTGGTGATCTGCTTCAAGTACCGTGATGCCTGCTGGTATCCTTCCATCCGTGCGGCCCTCCGGCCGGGGGGATTGCTGGTCTTTGAAACCTACACTCTTGAACACCCCAAATTCGGCCGCAAGCCGCTGGATCCCGCTCACCTGCTGGGCAGGCATGAACTGTTGCAGGCTTTTGTCGACTGGGAAATCATTTTTTACCGCGAGGTTTGGATGAGGTGCGGCACCGCGTCACTGGTCGCCCGAAAACCGCCTTCTGCCGGGGAATGCTGATTCTCTCTTTGCGGTTCAGTATAATTAAAGTTTTATAGAGCATAGAAGGATGGTTGTATTGGCATCGAGACTATGAAGATCGCACTGGCTCAGATTAATACCACGGTTGGAGATTTTGAGGGCAACGTCGCAAAGATTTTGGAGTACGCCAGGATGGCCGTCGACCGCAAGGCCGACCTGGTGGTTTTTCCGGAAATGGCTGTCTGCGGCTACCCGCCCCGCGACCTGGTTGAGAGGCCGGACTTCATTGAGCGGTCGGAGTCTGAACTTTCACGCCTGAGCCGACTTCTGCCGGACATCCATGCCCTCATCGGTTATGTTCGGGCTTCGCGAGTCCAGACGGGCAAGGCGGTCAGTAACGCTGCTGCCCTCGTCTACCGCGGAAACCTCCTCCTGGACTATGTCAAAATTCTGCTGCCGTTTTACGATGTGTTCGATGAGTCCCGTTACTTCGAACCAGGAAACTCAGTGGGGATTATTGACCTGCAGGGCGTGCGAATCGGCATTACGATTTGTGAGGACATCTGGAACGATAAGAATTTCTGGCGGAAGCGGCTTTACCCACGCGACCCGGTGGAAGAGATCACCCAGGACGGCGCCAAAGTTCTGCTGAACATCGCCTCGTCTCCCTACAGCACGGAAAAGATCCAGCTCCGCCATGATATGCTGCGGACCATCGCGGTGGAACATCGCATTCCGGTGGCCTACGTCAACCATGTGGGCGGCAATGACCAGCTCATCCTCGACGGTTCGAGCATGGCCTTCGGCGCCGGCGGAAGCCTCATCGCCCGGGCAAAATCTTTTGAGGAAGACCTGGTGGTTTTTGACACGGCGGGCACGCGAGCCGATATCCACGAGGCTCCCTCTTCCGAGATCGATGCCGTTTACAGGGCCCTGCTTCTGGGAACCCGCGATTACATGCGGAAGTGCGGCTTCAAGCAGGCCATTGTGGGGCTCAGCGGCGGCATCGATTCGTCCGTGGTGGCGACGCTTGCGGCTGACGCGCTGGGGCCGGAAAACGTCCACGCCATTGCCATGCCCGGGCCCTACTCTTCAGGCGGCAGCTTGAGCGACGCGGCAGAACTGGCCAAGCGCCTGGGTGTCGATTTCCGCACCATCCCCATTTCATCCATCTACGACGGCTATCTCCAAACGCTGGAATCCTCTTTCCAGGGGCGCGCCGTGGACGTTACGGAAGAGAATATCCAGGCGCGCATTCGCGGGAACATTCTAATGGCCCTCTCGAACAAGCTGGGCGCCATGGTGCTGAGCACCGGCAACAAGTCTGAGCTGGCCGTGGGTTATTGCACGCTTTACGGCGACATGGCTGGCGGCTTGAGCGTGATCGCCGACCTACCCAAGACCATGGTCTATACGCTGGCGCGCTATCTCAATCGTCAAACGGAACGGATTCCGCGCTCCTCGATCGAGAAACCGCCCTCAGCGGAATTGAGAGCCGGCCAGACTGATCAGGATACTCTGCCGCCCTACGAGACCCTGGACGTTATCCTGAAGAGCATCATCGAAGAGCGCCTTTGCGCCAAAGACATTGCAAAAAAATACAGGATCGATCTGGCGCTGGTGGAAGACGTCATGCGGCGGGTGACGCGCGCTGAATATAAACGCCAGCAGGCTGCTCCGGCGCTTAAGGTGACGGCCAAGGCGTTCGGCATGGGCCGTCGCTACCCCATCGCCCAGAAGTTTATCGGCTAGCCGGGTGCAAAGCCGTTGTTCCCCGGTGGCGGAAAGTGACGCGCTCTGCAGGGCAATGTTGAGGGGCGCGCCCGTTGTTCCTGCGTAAGCGGAAGAGAGCAGGCTGTTCGGATGGGTACAGCGCGAAGTGGTCATCGAGGCCGATTGAGAATTTGCTCCATCAGAGTCCGGATGCTCGGGGCCCTCATTCTGCTGGCGGTCCTTGCCCCGCGATTGAGCGCGGCCGGCATCAAACTGCCACCCCTTAAAATTCAAACGCTCCAATTGCCCAACGGACTGCGGGCCGTGATGGTCAATCGCGGTGAGGCGCCGGTGATCACCCTGGAAGTGTGGTATCACGTCGGGTCGCGCAACGAAGTGCCGGGAAAGACGGGTATGGCCCACTTTCTGGAGCACCTGATGTTCGACGGCACCAAAACTCTGGGCCGGCATTTTTCCGACTACATCGTGCGGGTGGGCGGCATCGACAACGCCTACACCACAACCGACGCAACCGTCTACTGGGAAACCATGCCGGCTTCCAACCTTCCCGTGGCGCTCTGGCTTGAGGCTGACCGCATGCGCAATCTGGACATCAGCCAGGCGACACTGGACAACGAAAGGGCGGTGGTGGAAGAGGAGCGCCGCCGCCGGTATGAAAATCCTCCCTACGGGACCGTGATCCCCACGCTTTACGAGCACGCCTTTACGGTGAGTCCTTATCGACATCTGCCCATCGGCAGCGTCGATGACGTGAGCCGCGCGACGGTCAGCGAGATTCGGGACTTCTACAACACGTATTACGTTCCCAACAACGCTACCATCGTGATTGCCGGAAAGTTTTCACTGGACGAAGCCGAAAACTACATCCGGAAATACTTTGCCGCGATACCAGCCGGAGCGCCCCCGGCCGCCCGCCCAATTCCCGTTGAGCCGCCGCAAACGGCCGAACGAACTGTCACCATGACCCGCGACGTCGCGCTCCCGGCTTTTGTGGAGGCCTACCATATTCCGGCCGACGGCACGGCGGATTCCTATCCTCTGCGGCTGGCTTCCAGAATTCTATCCGGGGGCGACAGTGGAATGATCTATCACCAGCTGGTTTATGAAAAGCAGCTCGCCCTGGAGGCGCAGAGTTCCGCCGATTTCAGCGAGGACCCTAACCTCTTTTTTGTTTTTGCGGTCATGAATTCAGGCCACACCCTTGCCGAAGGCGAGGCGGCCGTTGATGCCCTACTGAAGCGGCTGCAGGAAAAGCCACTGGCCGCGAAGGAACTGCAAAAAGCCAGGGACCAGGTTCTCTTTGACCTTGCCTCAGACCGGGAAAAATCGAAGGACCTGGCGGAGCAATTGGGCTACGACACAGTAGTCCTCAATAATCCTGAGCTGATCAATACAGAGGCGGAGCGTTTTCTGGCCGTCACCGGGGAAGAGGTGCAAGCCGCGGCGCGCAAATATTTTGCCCCTCGCAACCGCACGCTTCTGGAAGTTCATCCCCGGGAGAACGGGCCGGTGACCACGGCACTAACCGAAGGCGGGCGTTGATCTTGAAAACCCAGAGGTGGGGAAAGCCGATGTTTCGAGTGCTGGCGTTGTTGTGGATAAGTCTCGCCGGCCTGCCGCTGCCGGGGCGCGACTTGCCACCGAATGTTCCGCCGCCCGAAGCTGTTTCCTTCCACATGCCGGCGGTCCAGCAACTGCCGAACGGCCTTCGCGTGGTGCTGGTGGAACGTCACGATGCCCCGATCGTCCGGCTTTACGCCATCGTGCAGATTGGGGCTGAGGCCGATCCGCCGGGGCTGCCCGGAATGGCTACCATGGTGGCGGGGTTGCTTCCCGAGGGCACCAACCACCGAAGCGCCTATCAGATTGCCCAGGCCGTTGACCAGGCCGGGGGATCCATTGACACCGGCGCCGGATGGGACCAGTCCTATGCCAACGTCAGCGTCCTGTCAAACCACACAGCACTCGCCTTTGATCTGCTGGCCGACCTCCTGGTGCGTCCGGCGTTTGCGCCCGATGAAGTGGAGCGCATTCGGCGGCAGACGCTTTCGGCGCTGGACGTTGTCGATCGGGACCCCAGCTACGTGGCCGACATGGTGATGCGCCGGTTGCTGTTCGCCGGAACGGACTACGCGCACTCGGAAGACGGCACGCGCAGTTCCGTTGAGCGCATCACCCGCAAAGACCTGGTTGATTTCCATGAGCGTTACTACGTTCCCTCGCGCACCATTCTCGCCGTGGTGGGCGACATTACCGCACCGGAGTGCCTCCGCCTGGCCAGCCGGTTTCTGGGAGGCTGGAAAAACGGGCCGGCCCTGGCTCCCGAGCCCCGCAGCCAACCCTCCGCGCCGCGCGGCAGGCAGGTGATTGTGGTCAACAAGCCCGACGCCGTGCAAACAGAGATTCGCGTGGCCAACCTGGGCATTGCGCGTTCCAGCCCCGATTATTTTGCCCTGGCGATTGCCAACCAGGTGCTCGGAGGCCCCGCGGCCAACCGGCTGTTTGATGAACTGCGCACCCGGCACGGCCTGGTCTATGGCGCCTCGACCGACCTGGATTGCTATGCCTCGCTGGGCGCGTGGGTAGCCAAAACCTCGACCCGTTCTTCAGAAACCATCAAGGCCACCGAGATGGTCCTTGCCCAGATCGCGCGAATGCGTGACGCCCCCGTCCAGCGTTGGGAACTCCAGAACGCCCGCGACTACCTGGTGGGGAATGAAGCGCTGCAGTTTGAGTCCGCCAGCCAGGTGGCCAACCAGGTGCTGGAAATGATGCTTTACCACCTGCCGCGTGACTATTGGAACCGCTTCCCGCAGCAGGTCCGTTCACTCACGGCTGATGATGTGCTGGCCACGACCAGAAAATATCTCAGCCCCGAGGACGATGTCATCGTCCTGGTAGGCAACGTCGCGGCCTTCAAAGACGGCCTGAAGAAGCTCGGGCCGGTCCGCGTAGTTCCCATTGCCGAGGTTGGCCGGGCGTTCCCGGAACCGGAGAAGGGAACTGCGGACCGTCCGTCCCCGGCAAAGTAGATCGAAGGTGCTCTGTGTGAGGGGCAGACCCCTGCGTCCGCCTGACGTGTCGAACGTGATAAAGTAGGCCGGATGAAAAATACCCTCCTCGCCCTTGCCGGGCTGACACTCGCGGCCGCCCTGGCCGAAGGCATTCTCCTGCTGCAAATTCACCTCGATCCCTGGCGCCTGGCCGCCTTGCTGGAATCCCTGGCCCTGCTGCTGGGCGTGTTCGTGGCCTTCACCGACACCGGCTTTATCCACGAGCTGCACAGATGGACCCACGCTTCGCTGCTGCTTGCCATCCTCATGCCGTTTGCGCTTCTCATCCCCTATCTTCTGATGGCCTTCACTACCAGTACTTTTTCTTATCTGGCCCTCGCAAAGCTCAGCGCCTACATTGCCGTTCCCACGTTCCTGCTGCTTCCAAACCGCCGTTACTACGTGGAGAGCGCCAGTTGGCGGGATTTCGCGGCCATGCTCAGCCTGGGACTGCCGATCAGCGCCGGATGGTTGCAGGGCATCTGGATCTGGCCGGAAGATATTTACATCTTTCGCCCCATCTTCTGCGTGTGCGTGGGAGCCTACGCCTTCCTCGTCGTCCGCAACCTGAAAGACGCCGGGTACAAATTGCTCTTTAAGCAGGGTGACCTCACCGAAGGCAGCATCAATTTCATTGCCTTCCTCATCCTGGCCATCCCGTTGGGCCTGGTGTTGCATTTTATTCACCCGCACGCCCATGACACGAGCGTGTTCACTTTCATCGCGGACTTTGTGGGCGTCTATCTCACCGTGGCGATCCCGGAGGAATTTCTGTTCCGGGGAATTCTGCAGAACCTGCTGGTGAAGACATTTAAGCCTCCCCATCACCAGCGGAACGGGCTGCTCGCGGCATCGGTCCTTTTCGGCCTTTCACACCTTCATCACGCCCCCGTGCCCAACTGGCGATACGCCATCATGGCAACCGTAGCAGGCATTTTTTATGGCAACGCCTGGCGCGTGCAGAAGCGCACTTCCGCTTCAGCTTTCACCCACGCCCTGGTCGATACGGTGTGGCATTTCTGGTTCTGAGATTCATTGGTGATTTGCGATTGGTGATGGGGCGATTCGTGATAGGGCAGATGCTCGCCGCCTTATGGTTGATGAACGGTCATGGGGCGACATGGCCGGGCCCGGGCAATCACTCAATCACCCATCGCTCAATCGCAAATGGAGCGGGGCGGGGAACTCGCAGGAGTTTAGTGATAGCTTTCAAGCGTAACGCGGATGGCTTCGGCAATGGGGGTCTCGTTGAAATGGGGAAGCGTCCGGCGCAGCTTCGAACCGTCTAGAATCACACTCTGGTCATACAGGTAACGCAGCTCCATCAGCTCACGGATGACGGCGTCAAACATGGCCGCCAGCTTCATGGCCGACCACGGCAGCACGCGGATCGCGAGGCCCGGATGTCCGGCCTGCCCGGCAACCTGTTCCAGAAAGTCCCGCTGGGGGCGGGCGACGGTGCCGGCAAAGTTGAAAACCTCAAAAGGTTTCAGGCCTTCTTCAATGTCCAGCAGGTCCAGCGCAGCGCGAGCCATGTCCGGCACAAAGGCCCATTGATGAGCCGCCTCGAGATTGCCGAACGTCCGCATCGGCTTGCCGGCGGCGGCGTTCTCAAAGATGGGATCGACCAGACCGTTGCGCACCGTGGGACCGAAGTAGTCGCCGGCCCTCAGCACAATCACCCGCCCAACGGAGCCTTCCTCGGTCGAGCGCAACAGAGAATCCTCCAGCCTAACGCGCAGCTCGCCCTTATGTCCCACAGGCTGATTGGGAGCGTCTTCGGCCAGCGTCGCTTCAGTCTGAGCTCCCAGCCCGTAAACGTTGCCTGGAAACAGAACGGTGGCGTTCGAGGAATGCGCGGCCGCTATGACATGGGCCGTGGCCCGCGCCATGTTGGGAACCCATTTGGGATAGGGGTAGTTGACGGCGTGAACGATGGCCCTGCAGCCCGCCGCAGCCCTGACCACGGTGCTCTGGTCCTGCACATCCCCCGGGATAAGTTCCAGGCCGGGAGCTTGGCCCAGCAGCGTGGCGGCTTTGTCAAGGTTGCGGACCATGCAGCGCGCCGGGTGGCCACGCCGCAGGAGTTCCTGGACGACAGATCTCCCGAAGCTGCCGGTCCCGCCAAGAATGAGAGTAGGAGCGCTCAAGGGAACCCTTTTCAACTGATGGCGTCACACGGGAACCAAAACTCATGCTCGCGGTCGCGGCGTCTATTTCCGGCGGGCCGGCGGAAGACCCGGCTCCGTCATGCGGTGCGGGTCAAGGATGTGTTTCAGCTCCTTTTCAGTCAGCACCTTATCTTCAAGACATACTTCGGGAATGGTTTTACCGGTCCTGAGGGACTTTTTGACGACTTCGGCAGCCCGCGCATAGCCGATCACGGGATTCAGGGCCGTGGCAATCGATGGCGAGAGGTAGGCGTAACGCTCGCACACCTCGCGATTGGCCTGGATGCCTTCGATGCAGCGGGTGGCCACAACGTGGCAGGTGTTCTTCAGAATTTCCGTGGCGTGCAGCACGTTCCAGATCATGGCCGGCATCATCACGTTCAGCTCCAGTTGCCCGGCCTGGACCGCCAGCGCCACCACCGTGTCGCATCCCACTACCTGGAAAGCCACCATATCGAGCAGTTCGCCCATCACCGGGTTCACCTTGCCCGGCATGATGCTGGAACCCGGCTGCAGCGCGGGCAGCACAATCTCATTGAAACCGGTCAGCGGGCCGCTGGTCAGCAGCCGCAGGTCATTGCCGATACGGATCAGCTCAAGCGCCAGGTTGCGGAGACCTCCGGAAACCGAGGCCAACGGAAACTGCGACTGCATGGCGGCGCGCAGGTCCGCCGCCGGGTGAAGCCGCAAGCCGGTGAGGGCGGAAAGCCGCTTGACTACCAGGCGCGGGTACCTGGGATGAGCGTTCAGGCCCGTCCCCACGGCGCTGCCGCCGATGCCGAGATCCGCAAGCGGCTCGGCGTTTTGCCGGATGTGCTTGTTGAGCTGCTCGAGCGCCACCGCATAGGCGGCGAATTCCTGTCCCAGTCGTACCGGGACCGCGTCCTGCAGATGCGTGCGGCCGCTCTTGATGATCTTGTCAAACTCCCGGCCCTTTTTGCGGAAAGCCGTTTCCAGTTCCTTGAGCGCCGGGTAAAACTCTTCCAGCAGCAGCAGGGAAGCCAGGCGCATGGCCGTGGGGAAAGTGTCGTTGGTCGACTGGCCGAAGTTGACGTGGTCATTCGGGTGAACGATGGAATAATGGCCCAGCTTGCCGGGGCGCTTCCCGGTGAGATACCAGATGGCGCGGTTGGCGATCACTTCATTCACGTTCATATGGAAGCTCACGCCGGCGCCGGCCTGGTAAACGTCCACCACAAACTGGTCGTCGAGCCGGCCGGCAGCTACGTCCGCGGCAGCCCGCACCACCGCGCGACCCACCCGCGGGGGGATCATTTTGAGATAAAGGTTGGTTTCCGCGCAGGCCTGCTTCAGCAGGCCGTAGGCCTTAATGAGGACCCGGTGCGCCCGGATGCCGCTGATGGGATAATTGGCAACGGCCCGGGCCGTCTGAGCCCCATAATATGCATGGGCGGGAACTTGTACATCGCCAAGGGAATCGTGTTCTGTTCGTGTTTGCATGAAACGATTTTACCTGAAAATCCCAGGCTTGCACGGGCGCGTTCACCAAAAAACAACCTGCCGGAATTTCGATTGCGGGATTGGCAGGGGAAACCCCTGCAGGGAGTTAAAAATGTCGTGAGCTACATTTCTGGTTCGAATCTGCATTTTGGCCTTTGTACCCGGCTGGTAATTTGGTACAATTAGCGACTTTGGTGGCTAAAACAGATCTAGCCATCAGGAAGATGTTGAAGAAGGTAGCTGGAAATTCCGAAGTATTGTGTTGAGAGTGGGGAGGGACAAGCAGGGTCAAAGCTCTCGCGCCAGGGAGCGCACTACTCCCCACAAGTTTATGTTATTAAGTAACCTAGGGACTGCCGTTGCATTCCGCTGGGTGCGGAGAATGCAGGTCGCATCATCCGGAGATTGCATAGACCACGCGTGAAAAAACAACTTGGGCAGCTGACGGGCATTAGTTGATTCCCGTTTAAGGTTCAAGAACTTAGGGGGTTGGATGAGGTTGAGGAATACTTCAGGCTTGGTTTGCAATCATTCAGGATTATGCCAAAAACGCCGCCCCTCGGTGAGGGTTTTGTGGTTTGTATTAGCTGCGACCTTAATGGCTGGCACGGCACAGGCCGCCCATGCCCGCGTCCACGCTTCAATACTGCTGGATGTGCAATCCGGCAAGGTGCTTGAAACCCACAACCCGGACAGTTTGTGCTACCCGGCGTCCCTGACCAAGTTGATGACCTTGTACCTGGCCTTCCGTCAGTTGAGTTCCGGCAAGATGACCCTGGGAGAGGAATTGCCGGTTTCCTCGCACGCAGCGGCACAGCAGCCCACAAAACTCTACCTGCAGCCGGGACAAAGGATCTCTGTTCGTTCAGCCGTCCTGGCCATTACGACCCGGTCCGCCAACGACGCCGCCGTCGTGCTGGCCGAAGCCATTGGCGGTACCGAGGGGCAATTTGCCCGCCTGATGACCCAGCAGGCACGCGAACTGGGGATGACCCGGACCACCTTCCGCAACGCCTCCGGCTTGCCCAATCGCAGCCAGAAGACCACAGCACGCGACATGGCCAAGCTGGCCCTTGCCATTTTGCGCCATTACCCACAGTACTATCACTTCTTCAAGGCAAGGAGCTTCGACTTCCAGGGAAAGACTATTTACGGCCATGATCATCTCCTGGCCCGGTACCCTGGGGTTGACGGGATGAAAACCGGCTATACAGTAGCCTCCGGGTTTAATATCGTGACCTCTGCGGTTCGCCATGACCGTCGGCTGTTGGGTGTGGTGATGGGGGGAAGAACCGCACGCTCCCGCGACTACCTGATGATGGCGCTGCTCAACCGTGGCTTTGCCCAAGACCGCAAGATGACCCTGACCGCTGAAGCTCGAAACCCTCACGCAGCGCACGAACCCGTCGCCAGGTACAAGGACGTCTCGCAGGAGGAGACAGACGCACAAGACGCCGAGCGGCCCGACCTTGGCTGGCTTGTTCAGTTGGGGGGCGAATTCCGATCCAGCAGCCACGTCCGGAACGTTCTCATAAGCGCCCGCCACACAGCGACAGAGTCCCTCAAAGGCGCGAGACCACTGGTTGTAAAACTCCGGGGGGGCCGCTATCTGGCAAGATTCGCTGACTTGGATGAATCCACAGCACTCGACGCTTGCCGGGTTCTCAGGCGCAGGAAGTTTACCTGCAACGCCTACCAGATCCGCCGGTCCGGGCTGGTATTGGCCTCTGCCACAACTCGCTAATACAGAGAGTCCTTCCGACACATCCGCCAGCACGCTTATCCCAGGCCGTGGCCAATCGTTCGGTCGGTGAGTGCCCAAGCGATAGCACTCCAATAATCTTCATGCAAAAAATTCAGTATATGAATTTAACGACCTGAATCTAAAGTCGATACCTGTGTTTAAGTGCGCGTTTCTCAACCCTGAACGCGGTAACCAGGCAAAGCGGGAAACGGAACAAAAGCAAGCACCCAGGCCCCTGTAGATCGTCTATTAATTGAGTCTGATAAGGTATGTTATGTTAACTAATAAATATCTCGAACACCCAGCCCCAGAAATCGCGCCTAGATATTCCCTCGTTTCATTTCTGCCATCAAATGATCGCAGGAGCGCACGCACAGCGCCATGATGGTCAGGGTTGGATTCTGGCATGGGTTGGATGGAAACCCCGAAGCGTCTGTGACGAACAGGTTTCCGATGTCGTGCGACTGTTGGAACTGGTTGAGCACGGATGCCTTGGGATTGGGTCCCATCCGGGCCGTGCCGACCTCGTGGCGGACTCGCCCCGGCGGAAAGTGTCTGACCTCGGTCCGGACATTTTTGGCGCCTGCTGCTTCAAGCATTTCAGCGGCTGAGGTCGCACCGTCTTTGAACATAGCGGCTTCATTCTCACCGTGCGTCACATGGAATCGCAGCACAGGAATGCCGTAGGCGTCCTGGACGTTCGGGTCGAGGTCGGCAAAGTTGTCCCAGCGGCCCAGAACCTCTCCGAACATTGAAATCCCGACGGAGTTAATTCCTTCCTGGAGTTTCTTCTTATAGGCTTCACCGAATCCCGGCGCGTTCTTGGTGAATCCTGCGCCACCTCCGCCTTCATATCCGTAGGCGCGAAGGAATTCTTTGCTGCGCGGGCCGTTGGGCAGATTGCGAAATCTGGCCACGTAAATCCCGCAAGGCCGGTTCGGTCCGTTGATGCTGGGCTTGGCCTCAATATCCGGAAAATCTCCGCTGGCGCCTGCTCCTGCCACATGGTCCATCAGATAGTGCCCCAGGACGCCGCTGGAGTTGGCCAGGCCGTTCGGGTATTGGCGATTGGCAGAATTCAGAAGGATTCTCAGCGATTCATAAGTCTGTGCGCAAAGAATAACGGTGCGCCCGAAGACTTCCACGGGCTCCCGCGTGTTGCGATCGATGTAAAGGATGCCTCTAGCCCGATTGCGGTCGGAATCCATCAGCACCTTGAAGGCCATGGCGTTCGGGATGTAAGTGCAATTGCCGGTCTTAAGCGCGTCGGGGACGGTTGTGAAGGATGAGTTGAAGTACGAATGGGTGACGCAGCCGCGCTCACAAGGTCCGCAATAGTGGCAGGCTGGGCGCCCATTGAGCGGCCGGCTCAGGTTGGCTGTACGGTCAATGGTAACGGTCCGGCCAAGCTTCGTCCTGACGCCCTGGCGGAACCGCCTTTCCGCGCAGGTCATTGCCATGGGCGGCTGAAAAACTCCGTCGGGGATCACCGGATTCCCTTCCGCCTGGCCCGCAATGCCCACGTATCGCTCAACGATTTCGTAATATGGCGCGAGGTCCTTGTAACTGAGCGGCCAGTCAACCCCGTAGCCGTCGTGCGAGCACGCCTTGAAGTCCAGGTCGCTGTAGCGGAGGCTGAGCCGTCCCCAGACGTTGGTACGGCCGCCGCCAATCCGCAGGCGCCCGCCCCACACAAACGGCTTGCCGGGATAAGTGGTGAAAGGTTCATCCAGGTCGTTTACGTACCACTGATAATTGGTTTCCGAGCAGTCGTAAAACTGGCCCTGCATGGGCCGCGTCTTCAGGATGACTTGCCGCGCCATGTCGCGATATTTCATCTGGAACGGGGCCATGTGCTCGGTGAAGTTCGCGTCCTTCTGCGGCGGGCCGGCGTCGAGAAGGGCCACCTTGAGCCCGGCCTCTGCCAAGCGTTTCGAGGCCCAGCCTCCCGAGGCTCCTGAACCCACCACTACGGCATCAAACATCGGTTTGCGGGAATTCGGCATAATGACCCCAATATCCTCCTGGTCCTGCGAATAGGTCTATCTTTTCCCTTCCCAGTTCCCTTTCTTCTGGTTGTCAACCAACCACTCTCCCGCCAGTTTCCCGCTGTCGAGAGTGGCAGTCAGCACGTAATCGTGCTCGTCGGTATTGATGGTAATTTTCAGTTCGTTGTCCTTGAAGGTTACAGTGGTGAGATCGGTGTCGCCCTGCGGGGCTGATACGCTTCCTGTGTAGCCTTCGCTGGATTGCTGAATAGAAAGCGTAAAGGGCACGTCGCCGTTTTCGCCGCCATGCGCGACGCAGTTCCAGGTGCCTTCAACCGGGCTGTTATTGGTCTTGTTCTGCCCGTAAAGGGTGACCCCCAGGGCCAGGATGCACAAAGCTGATACGACCGCAAAACGTCTCATAGCTCCTCCTCGTTGTGAAGCGGATATACCGGATACCCCGAGGGCCTAGCATACTACAAAACATGCTGAAACGGGTTCGGCGAAGCATTCGGAAAATAAGGATTTTGGCCTGCGATGGCTGAGGCGGCGACGGAGCGCCCCAAGGGCAAGCCGGCGTGCGCAGAAATGGTCCGCCTGATACGCGGCGAAGCCATCTTTCAACGGCAAGGTGGAAGGCTCTGGCCTCCTGAAAAGCTCGGGTTCGTTTTCGGTCCGTTTTTTCGCCTTCGTTTGTTATCAACAACATGGCCCGGTTCGTTTTTAGCTTTGTTTTGGGTTAGTTTTTTCCACAGGAACGTGTTTTCAACAACTTCTCAGCTTCGTTTTTAGGTTCGTTTAGGTTCGTTTTTGATGGCCGAACCATTGTATTATCAACAACTTCTCAGGTTCGTTTTTTAAAAAAGGTATTCTTTTTTGTTTTCTCAGCAACACCACAATATATAGATTCCAGTGATTGCCGCAACTTATGGACAACAGGCAGTCCAGTCAGATTGCTCATTTTCCTGCTGAACGTCCCGCCCGACGCCATCAGGAAGACTAGCATGCTAGCGTAGCTTTGTCAAGCAAATTCCGCCAGGAGCTTCCTCATTTTTTTGCCGGGCGTCGCCGCTGAGCCACAATTGACGCAGCAATTCAAGCTGTGCACTCGCCTTGCCTGGTCGCGGCAGCGAGGGTTTTGAACGCGCCTGTTTGCTGAAAACAAAGCAGCCCCGTCCGGGATCAACTCACGCTACACGTGTACGGAGCGCTTAAAACGAGGGCCTTTTTCGGCTACAGGTTTGCCGTCCGTGCTCGACCACTTTTGCAGATGATGGTCTCTTGTGTTTTCTGGAGATAAACGACAGGACTCCTGAACTTCGAGGAATGTCTTTAAATCGGGGGGTGATTGATTCAGAGGCTGAAGAGAATTGAGCACCTTGGGCCGATCCCACGGAGCGCGATAGCGCCACCTCCCGCCATGGAATTGAAAAAGGCATCGCCAACCCAATGCACTCTTAAGTAGCGGCAATCCCGCCGAGACGGGATCGCCAGGTGGCGGCGTAAAGCCGCCGATACGGCATTCCTGCTGCTCGCACAGCCTGCAAGGAGCGTGACCTGTTTATGCGTCAGCCGCCGGGCTGCACCCGGTACGAACCCTGTGACCTACATCACTGCATGTTGTTCAAATCCGGGCCATAAGTGTAATTACCAGCCTTGGACACCTCCGGGCACTCGCTTTAGCCGGGGCTGGCGGAACAATAGGCTTCATTGCCGCCTCATGCGGCGCCGATGGCGAGGAGGTTTTGATATGGCCAGTCGAAGGGAATTCTTAAAAACTTCAGCACTGCTTTCCGGCAGCCTGGGCCTGATTGGAAGGGCCCCTGTTTTTGCCGCGGAGGAGAAGCCTTCGGGATATTTTGGCGTTCATCCATTTGTGGAGCAGCACCCGGAGGCGGTGTTCATCATGCGTACGCACGTGGACCGCAAGACGAACTCCACCGCTTGCAGGCAGGTGGGGCTCAACCTGGGACGTTCATTGTTTGTTCCCATGGACAGCACCGGCATTCCGCTGACGCATACCATCGCGGCCAAGCCAAACCTCACGGCTCACGAAGTGGTTGACAAAAAAAGAGGGTTGACGGCTGAGGACACCATGGGCATCACCACCGACGCGAACTTTATGGAGGGCTTGTTTGACTCCCTGAAGGAAGTGGGTGTGGCGGGCCGCCGGCTGAACGTTCGCGACACGAATGGCGCCCAGGTGCTGGAGGCGCGCGGATACACGGCTATGGGCGAGCGGACGGGCGCCACGGTGGCCGCAGTAAGAAACGATATCAAGACGCCGGATGGCGCAAACGACGCCGAGGCCTACGTATGGAAGGAGGTTCCGGGCGGCGTGGTCAGCTACCAGATCCCTTACCTGTGGCCCTTCAATGCCGCGGACGCCTGGAACCTGAACGTGGCAAAATTCAAGGCCCACGAAATGGGGATGACCCTCACCGCCAAGAACTGGCAGGGTTCTGATGCCCGGCCGTTCCAGCAATACTGCGGCAACTGGCGCAACATCAAAAAGCTGCAATGGCTGGAGCAGGTGATCGAGAAGGAAGTTGTCAATCCCCACGTATATGACACGCTGAATGCGAGTTTCAAGCGGCATACCGAGACCATTCCCCGCTGGAATACGCCGGATTTTAAACAGGACGAATCCAGCGACAATCAGCAGTACTACTACAACTCGATGTGCATGGAACTGTGGGCGAACCGGACCATTGACAATCATTCCGCCTCTCCAATCGGTCTGCACATTGTGGAAGGCATCTATGGCCGTGACGGTGATTTCAACTGGGGGCCGAATCCCTACGGCAACGAGAACAACTTTGACGGAAAAGCCTGGGACTACATGACGAACATTGTCATCTTTGGCAAAAATCCCTACCTGGTGGACATCGTTGGCCATTGGCTGGGCGGACATGAGCCCGGGAATTTCGGCCTGTTCCACATTGCCATGGAGCGCGGGAAGCTGGACCTGTTGAATCCCATGAGCATACCCGTCTATGAGTGGGTGGATGGTGTGGCTGTGCGGCGGCCGCTGGTGGGCTTTACGCGTACGCCGCTGAGGACCTTCTACCTGCAGCAAGCAGGCAAAGAGCCGTTATGGCACCTGTGCAATGAGCCGTTCGACTACAGCAAAGTGAGCGAGAAGAAGCCGGCCATTCCCGACAAACCCACAACGAGAGTCCTGAACCAGCACTACCCCAGCCGGAACAACCCTCAACTGGCCATCGAGTTCAGCGTGCCGCAAAGAGGGATGGGTGCTGGTGGAGGTGCTGGATACGAGCGGGAACAACCTGGAAGTGATTTTCAACGCGATGTGCGCCCCCGGCTACCACATGGCGGCATGGAATACTGCCAAGTACGCGTCGGGCAGGTACCAGTACCGGCTGCGTTATAATGGTTACGGCGGCGTGCAGGAACTGGTCCTGAATAAAGCATAGAGGCCGGCGGGATTTTTGCCGCCCGAGGGATTCAGCGGCCGCGCCCCAGGCGTGTCACCGCACGGATCGCGAATTCGATGGCCAGTGGCATCGGCCCGGAGGTTGCATCAGGCCCTGTGCGGCTCGCGCAGCGCGGGCGGCAGGTAGGAATCGCCGCACACCGGGCAACGCTCGGCCAGTTCCGATTCAGCCTGGTAACAGTGATAGCAGGTCCGCACCCGTTCCTCGATTTCGTCGTAGGCGTCTTCCGGGATTTCCTCGTCCAGATTCTCTGGCTCCAAATTCTCTAAACTTTTCAGCGCTGGCCCAGGCAGGGGTTCGGTAAATGCCGGTGATGCGAGGTTGTCGGACTCCAACGCATCCTTGAAATCCGGCTCGACATAATCCCACTGGCTCAAGTCGAGAGGCGCATCCACGTCCAGCGGAAACCGGCGGCACTGCGGGCAAAGCTCCGCCCCTGGCTGCTCCGTGTGCTCGGCCGCCAGCATTGATTTGCATATCTCACACATAGGTTATCCTCATCGATTGAAGGGGGAGCCGTGGGCAGCGGTTGATTGCGCCGGGCACCTATCGACTGACCGATGTTGTGGCGCGCCCCTTCTCGCTTCAGGCAAATTCCCAGCCGCGGCACTTGTCGATTTCACACTGGCTGCGGTTGATGTAGTGGCGCAGTTCTTCCATCCCATACTCGCGTGCAAGTTTGCGGGCGCTGACTCCCGGGCGCTTCGCCTTAAGCAGAAACCAGCCCTCTAGCGCCAGAAACTTTTCCTGCTCCACGTCCTCGCCGCGCTCGGCAAGCAGCTTGTGGAGCTTTTCCGGATAGTTGAGGTCCTGGTGGAAAACGCAGCGGTCGAGGTCGAGGGTGACGCGCGTGATGTTGGTTTTGGTGTCGCGGTTGTGCGTGTTGTAGAGCATCTTCTCGCCGTCAATGTCAAAAACGTGGCAATCAGGCCACCAGGTGGCGCTGACAATGTAGTAGTTGTAGAGAATGGCCTGCGCCTGCAATGAGCGCCCGGCCGAGTAAGCGCTGGGCCAGATCACCAATTCCGCGCCGTGGTTCGCAAGCCCCTTCCAGAGGGGCGCCCAGTTCACGTCAAAACAGATGGCCAAACCGACACGGCCGAAATCCGTGTCATAAACTTTCACGTGTTTTCCGGGCTGCATCTCAAGCGGCACGCATTCGGCTTGCCACACCGGAAATATCTTGTCATAGATGCACACCACCTTACCCGCCCGGTCGAGAAGCACGGCAGAATTGAAGTACCGGTTACCATCCTGGCGGTTGATGGGACACACGATGTAGGTGTTGTGCTTGCGTGCCAGGTGCGCCATGGCGGTAACCGTGGGGCCGTCCACCGGTTCGCGGGCCTCTTTGGTGAGGCCGCGGCACCCTTCGGGGATGGCGATGAGGTCGGCCCCCTGAGTTCCCTGCTCGTCCACCAGTTCAACAATTTCGTTCAGCGGCCGCCCGCCGTGGAAACCAATGCTCACCACGCACACCGGCCGCCCGATTTGGTTGGCAGGGCGATCGGCTTTGTAACCTTCCGCTTTCGACGCCTCCGAGGCCATTCCTGTGGCGCCGCCCAGCCCCGAGGCAAGAGCGGTTGCTCCCGCAGCCGAACCTTTGAGAAAATCTCTTCGGTTAACACGTTTCGGCATGGTGAAACTTCCTTTCAAACGTTGATTTCGCGAAAAAGCGATTGTAGCGCAGCGGACGGATTTCGATCCTGCGGCCTTTCCGTTGAAATACGGCAAAAGCCGCAGCACTTGAAAACGAACGCTGCGCTACACGCCTGGCGCTTTCCTGGGTGCAAGCATTCTTCAACGCGGGAGGATGCAAGTCATCCAGTGTGGTCATACTCCGCTTAAACATTTTTCGGCACGGTGAAGGGTGCGCGGAAGCTCCCATGCAGCATGTTGCTGGCTTCTTCGTCGCCGACGATGCTTTCCGTGGCGCCGTCGAAGTTGATGGTGCGGCCCAGTCGATAGGAAACGTTGGCCAGGTTCACCAGCAGCGTGGACTTGTGGCCTTCCTCCACAGGGGCCGTCAGGTCCTGCTTTTTGTGGGCGATCACAGCGTCGATGAAGTTGGCAAAGTGGTCTCCCTCGCCATGTGCCTCGGGCCCGGGTTCCTGGCTTGGCCCAAGCCAGGTCTTGTAAGAGTCGTAGCCCTGGATGGCGAGATAGCCCTTGGAGCCGTAAAAAATGTTTCCGATGGTGTCCGGCTCGCGTTTCCGCTGGCGCCTGCCGCTCAGGCCCGCCGCAGGAACGCCGCCGCTCTTGAATGCGCCAGCGCCGATGCCTGCCTCGTGATTGGAAATCCACCCGCGCACTTCAAACTCCATCATGCGGGTTGAGCCGTCGGGGCGCTTGAATTCGTAGGCGCAGTTGATAACGTTGGGCGTTTCCTGATCGTCCTTGAACATAAACTTCCCGCCAAGGGCCGTGATCTTTGAGGGGTAATCGACGCCCAGGCCCCAGCGGCAAATGTCAACTTCATGAATGCCCTGGTTGCCCAGATCGCCGCTTCCGAAATCCCAGAACCAATGCCAGTTGTAGTGAAATCGATTCTTGGTAAACGGCGTGTCGGGCGCGGGGCCAAGCCACAGGTCGTAGTGCACGCCCGCGGGCACGGCTGAAACGGGAGTGTGCCCAATGGTGTCCCGCCACTTGTAGCACAGCCCGCGAGACAGGTAAACCTCTCCAATCAGACCGTCCTCAAGGTGCTTGATGGCTTCCCGGACGGCTGCGTTGGACCGGCTCTGGGCTCCCATCTGGACGACGCGATCGTATTTTTCCGCTGCCTTCACCAGTTGATGGCCGTCAAACCACGCATGCGAGACAGGCTTTTCCACGTAGACGTCTTTTCCCGCCTGGCAGGCGTAGATGCCAATCAATGAATGCCAATGATCGGGCGTGGCGACGGAGACCGCATCAATGGATTTGTCTTCCATCACCTTTCGGCAGTCAACAAAGCGCTTGGGGCGCGGCTTCCCCATTTTTTCCACATTCCCTAACCGCTCGTCCAAGACGTTTTCATCCACGTCGCAGAGCGCGGCGAGTGTGGCGTTGGGCAGGCGTCCGAACGAACGTATATGATCCATTCCCCGCCCTCTGAGACCGCAGACCGCCAGGTTCACGCGGTCATTGGCCCCAAACACCCTCTCGGGTTTGGTAATAAACGTAATCCCGCTGAAAGCCGTGAGGCCGGCGGCGCCGGTCTTGAGAAAGTTTCGACGGCTGACGCCCGGCTTCTGGGATTCTTGAGACATCGGTGGTTCTTCTGTCATTTTTGTCACCTGGCGCCTTCTGTTGACTGCTGGTTATGAGGGTCTGGTTTCTGCTGGCACAAAATACGAGAAGGCTAACCGATCAGCCGTTCCGCAATCGAGCCGCCCCGACCGAGGGGCCTGTGAACAGATCTACATCCTGTCCACTTCAGCCTGTTCCAATCCACTCTAAGATTCCCCGTTTGTATACCACTGACACAGCAGGAAAACAACATCATTTTGGAGGGATCAGGGCGCTCCATTGCCGTTGTAAATCTGAAATTCCCGGATGGCCGGCGTGTGGGACGCTCCCAAAATTTTCAGCCGCACGCGGGCGCTGGTTGTGCTGGGAAAGATGTCAATCACCTTGTGGCCGATGGAGGTGCCGCGATGGAGCGTTTGCCATATGCCACCCACCCAGGCCTGCACCTCATAACCTTCAACGTGCTGGCCGCGGTTCAGCCATTCCATTGTGACTGTGCGGTCAAAGGTGATGGGTTTTGAGAACTTCACTCCCAATGAGGCCTGATAGGTGTGCGGCGGCGCCATCCAAAAGGTGTCGCGGTTGTCGTCAAACGCGGCCCGTGCATTGCCGCCAGCACTTGCCCAAGGCGTCCCTCCGGTTGCCAGATCGTGGCTGTAGATGCGGCGGACTTCCTGGCCAAATTCACGCAGGCGGGCGGCGTCGAGTGCGGGCAGCAGTCCCTCTTCGTCTGGCGAAATGCCCAGCATTAGCTGGCAGCCGTGGCCCACGGAGTTGTCGTAAATCTTCATCAGTTCTGGAACGGTCTTGAGGGTCTGGGCGTCATTCGGATGCCAGAACCAGTGAAGCTTGTGGAGCGGCGTGTCGCACTCGGCCGGGCGCCAGCGCAGGTACCCGGAGCGGTCAATCACGTCCCAGTTTTCTTCGGGAGCGTAGCCGGCCTCATTGCCCACCCAGCGAATGTCGCCCCATTTCATGAAGCCTACGTCGGCAAAAACCAGCGCGTTAGGCTGGTAAATCCGCAACTGGTGCAGATAATCCTTAAAGTCATAGACGTGGCCCGCGCTGCCTGCGCCATCCAGCCAGAATTCCTCGATGGGTCCGTAGCGCGTGAGGAGCTCCTGCATCAGCCCTTCATAGAATTTGTCATAGGCCTTGTTGTCGCTGTAGGAAGGCTCATGCCGGTCCCAGGGCGAGAGGTAGATGCCGAACTTCAGCCCGTGCCGCCGGCAGGCTTCTTCCACCTCACGAACCACGTCGCCATGGCCGTCCTCCCACGGGCTGCTGGCCACGCTGTACTTCGTCAAAGGCGTGGGGAAAAGGCAGAATCCATCGTGGTGCTTGGCAACGAATACCAGATACTTCGCGCCCGCAGCCTTTGCCGCTTCAACCCACTGGTCGGGATTGAATTTCGTCGGATTGAAAACCGACGGGCTGACCTTTCCGCTGCCCCATTCCTTGTCCGTAAAAGTGTTGAGACCGAAATGGACGATGACGCCGAATTCCAGGTCCTGCCATTCAAGCTGTTGAGGCGTGGGCTTGAGGTCCACAAAGTTCTGCGCCGTGTTGGGTGCTGGTAGAAAAAAGCCCAAAGCGGCGGCTGCCAGCAAAACAGCGAATGTACCCAGGATGTAGCGGGTGCATGAATGAGTGCGAATTCTGCGCGCTGCCGAAAAGACAATCGAAAAAAGACGTTGTTGATTCCACATGCCGGGAGTTATATCACGGATTGCGCGAACGGTGAAATAAGGGATATGTAGGGCAGCTTGCTAGAGCTCCCGCAGGGCCTGGGCAACGGGCCGGCGCGCGGCATGGACGGCGGGGAGCAGGCCGCCCACCATACCCATTGCGAGCGCGAAGATGATGCCGCCCGCCATCAGGTTCGGAGTGATTTTGAAGGCAAAGGCCAGATGGGAAAAAGTCTGCCAATTCATGGCGCCGGTGGTGAAGCCATTGAGGGGCAGCACCGCGACACAGCCCAGCGTGCCCCCGACAAAAGCGATCAGCAGCGCTTCGATCAGAAATGAAAACACCACCGCGGCAGCGCCAAAGCCCAAAGCACGCATCACGGCGATTTCACGGGTGCGCTCCGCCACAGCGGAATACATTGTGTTGAGAGCACCGAAGATTGCGCCGATAGCCATCACGCCGGCCACAAGCCCGCCGAGAATGGTGATGAGCCGGGTGAAGGTCTGCGACTGTTTGGCGTAGTAATCAATTTCCCGGCTGACATCCACATTGAGGCGCGGATCTTTGCTGACGGCGTCCTTAAACTGCTGGAACGCGCCGGGTGAAGTGAGGTGGACCGTGGCAGACTGGAAGACGTTGGCGGGACGCTTATAAACGCCGTCAAGAACGTTGGCGTCGCACCACACCTCGGAATCGAATGCTGAGCCTCCGGCGTCGAAGATTCCGGTGATGGTCCAATCGCCGCCGCCGAAGCGGACTTTGTTTCCCACGGAAAGACCGGCGTAGCTTTTCACAGCGTTGCTGCCCACCACCAGTTCCGCCAAGCCGGGGCGGAACATTCGTCCCTGGACGATCCGGACGTTTGGCCGGACGGTCAGCACGTTGGGTGAAACGCCACGTACCTGTACGTTGGCGTCCGTATGCGTCGAGCGGAGCGGGAAAGGCGCGATAACGACCACCTCGGAGGTGATGAGAGGCTGGCCGTCCTTGAGCGCCACGCCCGGCTTATCCTGCAGAATATTGACGTTGCTGAGCGAAATGCCGCTTTCCATTTCAGAATTGGAACCGGCGCGCAGAATGATGGCATTGTCCGGCGAGCCGGAAGATACAAGCGTGGCACGAAATCCCTTCGCCAGCGCCAGCATGGCTACAAACACGCCAACCGTTCCAGCAATGCCCAGCACCGCGACGATCGCGGATGTCCAGCGGGCCTTTGCACTGCGAAAGTTGTAGACGACGGGAATAGCCAGCATCAAATTCTCCGAAGCGCGTTAACGACGCGCAAGCGCATGGCGCCAATTCCGGGCAGCAGGCCGCTCAAGGCTCCTGTCGCCAAGGCAAAACCGATTCCAGCAGCAATCATGGATTTGGAAAGAATCAGGTTGGGCAGCAGACCATTCAGAGCAGCGGCCAACTCGGGAATAGCAAGCGTGGCCAAACCCAGTCCGAGTAAGGCGCCAACAAAGGCGATGGCGAGCGCCTCTGCTAGCACCAGCATCAGCACCGTGCCGTTTTTGAAGCCGATGGCCTTGAGGATGGCGAGTTCTCCGGTACGCTCGCGGACGGAGATGGCCATCGTATTGCCGGTCACCAGCAGCAGGGTGAAGAAGACCACGCTGCCGATGGCGAGGATGAGGAACTTGATGTTGCCCATCTGGTTGACCCAGCTCGCCGCAAACTGGGATTCAGTTTCGGTCTTGCTTTCGTAAGGCGAGTTGGCAAACTGCGCATCAATAGCCTTGGCCACGCGCTGGGCATCGTCCGGCGAGTCGAGCTTGACGATATACCACCCAACCATGTCCTTGACCGAAGGCGGAACGTTCTGCTCAAAATACTCCCACTGGAACCAGAACTGGGACTCATCGTCCGTGGGATTCTGGCCGTGGTAGATGCCGTCAATGTTGAATTGCCAGGCCTGGCCACCGAAGTAGGGAGGCGACTTGATGGCAATGCGGTCACCGACCTTCCATCCAAAGCGTTCGGCCGTCCGGGCCCCCGCAATCGCTCCCTGCCTGTCTTTGAGGAAGGTGTCCCACTGGGCTATCGGGAACGATGAGTTCCGGCATCACTTTCCGCTGGTTATCCGGGTCAATCACAAATTGGGGAAAGAAGTTTTTGGGGTCCTGATAGACGCCCCCAAACCAGTTGTTGTGCGTGACGGCCTGGACGCCCTTCATAGCGGCAATCTTGTCGCGATAGGAGAGAGGCAAAGGTTGAATGATAGAGACGCGATTGATGGTGACCAGCCGGCTGGCGCTGGCAACGTTTTCGCCCCGCGTAAAAGCTTCCCTGACCACCGCGAGGAAGGCAAACAGAAAGAGCGCCATGGTAAAGGAGCCGAGAGTCAGCAGCAGCCGCGCTTTTTTGCGGAACAAATTGGCCTGAATCAATCGGCGGAATTTCATGCTTCCCCTCCCGCTGCGATGGTCCGGCCCGGTTTCTCTTTCCCGGCTTCCACCAGAACGCCTTTTTCCAGATGAAGCAGCGTGTGGGCCCGGGCGGCCACGATAGGATCGTGCGTCACCATCAGGACAGTTTTCCTGTGCTGGTTGACGAGCTCCTCGATGAGCAACATGATTTCATCGGCGCTGCGGCGGTCGAGATCGCCCGTCGGCTCGTCGCACAGCAAAAACGTGGGGTCGGAAACAATGGCGCGGGCGATGGCGACCCTCTGCTCCTGCCCGCCGGAAAGCTGCCGGGGATAATGATGCATGCGATCGGCCAGCGCGACGATGGAAAGCGCTGTTTCAACATGCTGGCGGCGCTCCGACTTGGACAGCCGGGTCAGAAGCAATGGCAGCTCGACATTTTGATAGGCCGTGAGCACCGGAATGAGGTTGTACATCTGGAAGATGAATCCAACGTGGCGGGCGCGCCATTCGGTGAGCTTGCTGGAAGACATGTGGGTGATCTCGTCACTTGCCACGGAAACCGTTCCTGCTGTCGGAACGTCAAGTCCGCCCAGCAGATTGAGCAGGGTCGTCTTCCCGGAGCCGCTGGGCCCCATGAAAGCCACAAAGTCGCCCTGATCCACGTCGAGGTTGAGACCCTGGAGCACCTGGATCTCTTCCCCGCCCCGCCGGTAAGCCTTGTTGAGGCCTCGAACCTGAATCAGGGCGTCGGAACTGCCATTATTGTTGACGCTGGCCATCGCTCGCTCCTATTGCCGGATTACAACATTCATTCCGTCTTTTAAGTTTTCCGGGCCGCGCACCACCAATTCGTCGCCAGGGTTGACGCCGGCCATGACCTGGACCCCCTGCGGTATCGTTTGCCCCAGGGTAACAGCCAGCCGCTCGACCCTTCCGTTGCGCACGGCGAAGACATAGGACCCGGCGCCTGTGCCGTGCACGGCGGTTTGCGGGATAATCGCACGGGCAGCAGGCCCTTGAGATTTGTCTCTTTTCGCCGACGGCGCTTTGCTCAGGAAAGCCACTTTCACTCCCATATCCGGCAGAATTCTGGGGTCCAGTTTGTCGAATGAAATGCGGACCTTCACCGTGCCCTTGTCACGGTCAGCGGTCGGAATAACCGTACGGACGTGGCACGGAATGTGCCAGTCAGGATAGGCATCGAGTGTGGCCAGAACTTTCTGTCGCGGAAGAACTCTGGCGATATAAGCCTCATTGACATCCACCTCAATTTCGTTTGAGTTCATATCCACGATGGTGGCGATGCCGGTGCGGGTGAAGCCTCCGCCCGCAGAAATGGGCGAGACCATTTCTCCCACCTGGGCATCCTTTGAAACGATGACTCCGCCGAACGGCGCGCGGATGATGCAATTATCCACTCCCTGCTGGGCTTCCAGAACCCGAGCTTCCGAGGCGGCCACCTGACTTTTGGCCAGCAGAATTTTGGCCTTCAGACTCTCTGCGTTCGTGCTCGCAGTGTCGAGCGCCTCCTGGCTCTGGACTTTCTCAGCAACAAGCTCTTTTGTCCTGCGCAAAGTGATTTCCGAGTTTTTGAGCTGGACCTCAAGGTCAGCGATGGCAGCACGGGAGGCGTTGCGATCGGCGACGGCGGCGTTGAGTGCGCGTTTGGCGTCTGAATCGTCAAGAGTGGCGAGAAGCTGGCCTTTCTTCACGCGCATGCCTTCATCGAAAAACACTCCTGTGACGCGCCCCGTAATCTTTGCGGCAACGGTTGATCGACGCCGGGGCGTCACGTAGCCGCTGGCATTCAGCAAGGTTTCCGCCTGCGGGTCGTTTGCCGGAAGCGCGCTGGCAACTTCCACGGCCGGCGTCTGTGTCCGGAACGCCAGAACGCCTCCCACCAGGAGAACCAGCGCTCCGAGAGCGGCTGCAAAGATCCGCAGGAATTTGCTACCCCCGCCCTTGGAGCGCGCGGAATCACGAATTTTGAGAGACGACAGGTCAGAATTAGGCATTGAAATTATGTATGCCCCCGCATTACCCGGTGTTTCCCGGGAGCAAGTCCATTGTTTTTTCCGGCGACAGCCCGCATCCCCGCAAGGGAAAATTCCACCACCTGGTCTGCGACGAAATCAATGATCTCCCCGGTAAAGCGTCCGCCCGGAACCATGCGCGCCGCCACCGGGCCTGTGAATCCCGTAATCTGGGTCTGGATGCAGCCGACGCAAATTCCGACCCTTGGGTCGGCAGGCGGCAGGCCGGTCAACTCGCTGACCAGTGCGGCTACCCGGGCGGAATTTGGCCGGATCGCCTTTTCGATAATGAGATCAAAGGCAGGGCTGGGATCAGCCATCTCGCGCGCCATTAATTTGCCCGCGCGACAGATGTGCCCATCGCTCAACGCGTGCCCCATGAAGGTCCGAACGTAATGCCTGAATCTTTCCTCTGCCGGCACACCGGCCTTTCCCTCGTGAGCTGACTTGGAGACCTCATGCATGCACGCAATAATCTTCATCAGAACTTCCTGATAAAGGCCAAGCTTGTCCCGAAAGTAATAGTTCACCGCGGCAACATTAGCTCCCGCCGTCCGGCAAATGTCGCGAACTGTGACGTGGTTGTAGCCGCGTTCAATAAAGAGCTCTTCTGCCGCTTCGAGCAGGCGTTCTCTCGTCTCCAGATCGTTCGTAGTGTCTGTTGTTCCCAATTTATGCCCCGCGCGAATTAAAACGGTTGTATGAAACACATATATGCAACAACTGTTTAATTCTTGTCAAGGAAGAATTGTGAAACCGGAAGGACGGTTTTCTCGATCTCGAATTGAGGGAAGATTTTGCCTCATGGCGATGGTCTGCAATACGGTAAAAAATTAAGTTTGGAACGTGATCCTGAATAAAGCCCTTTCATCTTTTTTCCTGGTGTCATAAGTTGGTAGGTTGACTCGGAATGTAACAAACACGGGGTGCGCCGGAGCTTTTGGTTTTATTGGGAGTGTTCGGAGTTTCACTTTTTCGTTCTGGACATCCTTGTGGACCTGATACCACTGAGCAATGAAAGGGAGACAAGATGAACCGTCGGAAATTTATCAGGAATCTGAGTGCAGGACTGGGAATGGCGGGAGTTGCAGCTACAACCAAAGCAGCCACTTCCCTTTCCGGCGCCGAGGCGGCCGGCAGGAAGTCCCGACCCAACTTTGTATTCCTGATTTCCGATGACCAGAGCTATTCCGGGGCGGGGTGCGACGGGAACCCTGCCGTCGACACGCCGAACATTAACCGGCTGGCCCGGGAGGGAATGCGCTTCACACGCGGTTTTGCTCCCTCACCTTCGTGCAGCCCCAGCCGCTCCGCCATCCTGACGGGCGAATCTCCTCATGAAACCGGGACCTCCCGCTTTCGGTCGCCCATGCCGCCCGCGCAGAAAACCATCCTGGAGTATCTGAAAGGCGCGAATTATTACACGGGCGCGTTCAAGAAAGTTCATCAGGGGGCCGAATTCTGGACCCGGTGGGACTTTAAGGGACTGCACAAACCTATCCGCACATTCTTTGAGGCGCGGCCGAAGGACAGGCCATTCTTTCTCCACATCGGTTATCACGATCCACACCGCCCTTACCTGCCGGGTGAACGCTACCCGGAAAAGAACCCTCGGAACTCGGTGGAGGTTCCGAGTTTTCTTCCGGACACGCCGGGCGTGCGAAAGGACATCTCCCACTACTACGAGGCCATCGAGCGGCTGGACGTAAAAGTCGGCCACCTTCTGCAGCTTCTCGAAAAACACGGTCTGGCGGAAAATACTCTGGTTATTTTCACCAGTGACCAGGGAATGTCGTTCCCGGGCGCCAAGGGGACGCTGTATGACCCGGGACTCCACGTCCCGCTGATCGCACGCTGGCCGGGGAAGATCAAAGCGGGGAGGACGTCGTCGGACCTGGTTTCTCTGATAGACCTGGCGCCAACCTGGCTGCAGGCCGCGGGGGTGCCAGTGCCAAAGGCGATGGATGGGCTGAGCTTTCTGCCGCTCCTGCTCGGCAGGAGCTTCCAGCCGCGCGAGGCGCTCTACGCCGAAAGGAATTTCCACACTCACCTGGACCTGATCCGGTGTGTCCGGACCTCGCGTTACAAGCTGATCCAGAATTATCTGCCGGAAGTTCCCTACCGGCCGCTGAGTGACATTGCGAGGTCACCGAGTTGGCGTTCCATCGAGAGCCTGGCACATCAGGGCAATCTCTCCCGAAACCTGGTTGAGCGATACTTCCAGAAGCCTCGTCCGCAGGAGGAGTTTTACGATTTGCAGAACGATCCCGGGGAGATGAAGAACCTGTCGAAAGATCCGAAATACAAGGCGCAATTGCTCCATTTGCAGGAACTGCTGAGCCGGTGGATGATCAAAACACACGACTTTCTGCCGCCCCCCATCCAGCCGCCCGCGATGGACCAGTTGATGGAGTGAGCGGTTCGAGTCGCGCCTGCCGTTTGCCGCGCGAACAACGATGTGGACAGCAACTCATTGGGCAATATGACGCACAAGAAATGGCCCGGCCGGCAGCCAAATGCATTATGATGTCAGGGCCGGGTTGGCCTGGACCGCCAGGCGGTCGGCCTTCCTATTCACCGAACGGAGCACAAGATGGAACTCTATCCCGGGGCTTACCGGATTCAATCACTGTACGGCGGCCGGAATCTCTTCCAGTACCTTTTTGTGGGCGACAACGTGGTGCTGGCGGACACGGGGATTGCCACAACGCCTGAAAAGACAATCTTTCCCTTCTTTGACAGTCTGAAGCTGAAGCCTCAGCAGTTGACGCTGGCCGTCACCACGCACGCCGACATCGACCACCAGGGTGGGAATGACGCCATCAAGCGTATCTCGCCAGGCACGATGCTGAGTTGTGGTGAGGGGGATCGCGAACTGGTTGAGAATCCCGCGACCCTTTACGGCGAGCGCTACAACTTTCTCAAAGAAGATCACGAGGTGGGATTTGAGGGAGACCCGTCACCCGACGCGGGCCGCCGCCGGAGCATGGACCTGAGCTTTTCAGGCGGGGAAAGAATTCATCTGGGCGAGAACTGGTGGCTGGAGGTGCTCCACGTTCCCGGACATTCGCACGGCCATCTGGCGCTTTATGATCCGACTTTCGGGGCGTTATTTGCGGGCGATGCCGTGCAGGGACGCGGTTGTCCCAAGGCAACGGGAGGGATGGCAATCCCCGTCACCTACTATCACGTGGAGACCTACCTCTCCACCATCCGCCACTTTGAACACCTGCCGATCAGCGTCCTTTATTCGGGCCACTGGCCGGTGATGCGCGGCGAAGAGGTCAAGGAATTTTTTGCGGAATCGCGGCGCACGGTGGAATTTGTGGATCGAGTGATCCTGCGCAGCCTGGAGACGAACCGTTCAGGGATGACGATGAAAGAACTGATCGATACGGTGGCCGCCGCCGTGGGCGACTGGCCTGACGACGGCGTCTTCCTCGCCATGTTCCCCATTAAAGGACATATGGACCGGATGGAGCAGCAAGGATGGGCGAAGCTGGACCGTAGCAGCCGCCCGGCGAAGTGGGTAAAGGCATGAACCCGTTCGGCAATTCCTGAATCACTCCTGCATGCAATGAACTTCAGCGGTTGTATTTGGGCGTCACGCCTCGCAAGCGGCTCCAGACGGCGTCGCATCGCTCAAGCACCTCGCCCGGCAGCCTGGGTCCCGCACAAGCCTTCAGGTTTTGTTCAAGTTGTTCAAGCTTCGAAGCGCCCAGGATGACGGAATCAACCTGCTCCTGGCTCAGCACCCATTGGAGCGCAAGTTCGACAAGCGTCTTACCGGCATCGCGCGCAATCGCCGTGAGTTCTTCCACGGCGGCAAAGTAGTCGTCGTGCCAGTAGCGGTCGAGGTACATGCTGTTTCCGTCAAAGCGCGAGCCGGCTATCGGCTTGCTCTGGCGCGACTGTTTGCCCGTCAACAAGCCACCCGCAAGAGGATTGTAAGGAACCACGGCAACACCATAATGTTTGCAGAAAGGCAGGTATTCATCTTCAATGGCGCGGGCCACCAGGTTGTACATGGGCTGGGAAATGAAAGGCGGCTGGTACCCGTTCTTCTGCGAGAGGCAGTGGATTTCCGCCACCTGCCACGCCGCATAGTTCGAAACCGCCGGGTAACGCACTTTCCCTGCCTTCACCAGCTCATCCATCGCCGCAAGGGTTTCTTCAATGGGCACGTCGTAGTCGGGCTGGTGGAGATAGTAAAGATCAACGTAATCGGTCTGAAGGCGCTGCAGGCTGGCATCCATGGCCTTCCGGATGGCCACGCGTGAGAGGCCGGATTCATCCTGGCCGTCGCCCATCTTGCCGCGCACCTTGCTGGCGAGCACCACCATATCGCGCCTGCCCTTCAACAGCTTTCCGACCATCGTTTCAGAGAGACCTTTGTTGTAGATGTTTGCGGTGTCGATGAAATTGATTCCGGAATCGATGCAGAGGTCGATCATACGTTGCGCGACGCCTTCGTCCGTCTGGGAGCCGAAGGTCATGGTTCCAAACGAAACGCGCGAAACTTTCAAGCCGGTGTTGGGCAACGTGCGGTAATCCATTCAAGCCTCCTGAAGTTCTGATAGTATCCTGGCCAATGCAACACGGATGCGCAGAGGAACGGGGTGGTTCCTGAATCCGCGAAGCTATCTTAACAGCATACCGGAGAAAGATTCAGATTCGAGCGGTTCCGTGCAGTATCTAAAATGACCGGGGCGATCCCGGCGCCGCCTCTACCCCGAGCCTTCAACCGCCAGGCACTCGCGCCCGGGACGGCAGTCTGCGACGTTCGAAACTCGCTGGACAACACATCCAATAGAGTAGACTGACTGACCGCCCTCAACCCCTGACCTGTGCAACCCTGGGGAGCTATTCGGAGCCCTGCTCCAAAGGCTCTGCCTGTTCGTCGGGATGCGGTGTTCGGAGGACGCGTGCCCAGATGTTTCTGGATGTCGGTTACGATCTGCCTGCCATGGAAGCGGCCGTTTTCAATGAAGATCTCGTTGGTGTGCCGGCCGGAAATCACCACCCCTGCCAGGTAAATTCCGGGAACGTTGCTCTGGCGGGTTTTGGTGCTGCAATTGGGACGCGATGTTCCGGGATCGATTTCGACTCCCACGCGGCGCAGAAAATCAAAATCCGGATGGTATCCGGTGAGGGCAAAAACATAGTCGTTCTCAATGCGAATGCGTTCACCCTGGGCGTTTTCAATCCAGACGGCATCCGGCGTGATCTCTTTAACGCGGGATTCCATGTAAGCCCGGATGGAACCTTCCTTGATGCGGTTTTCGATGTCCGGGCGAATCCAGTACTTGATGTGCCGGCTCAGTTCAAGCTCGCAGTGGATCAATGTAACTTCGGCGCCGTGCCGAAAGAGGTCCAGCGCAGCAATGGCCGCTGAGTTGGCTCCGCCGATCACGGCCACTTTTCTCTGATAGAACTCATGCGCCTCGCCGTAGTAATGCGAAACTTTCGGCAGGTCTTCCCCCGGGACGCCCATGAGGTTTGGAATATCGTAGTAGCCGGTTGCAATAATCAGCTTGCGGGTGCGATAGCATTTTTGCCGGCCGTCTGTTGTGCTGGCCTGCACCTCAAAATTTCCGTCGGACCCGGCAACGGCTGCCACCCGCTCCTGGTAATGGATGGGGACATGATAGTGTTCTGAAACGCCGCGGTAGTACTCCAGCGCCTCAGCGCGTGTCGGCTTGATGTTGACACTGGTGAAAGGAATGTCGCCGATTTCCAGCCGCTCCCGGGTGGTGAAAAAGGTCATGCCGGGCGGGTAGCTGAAAAGCGAGTTAACCAGACATCCCTTTTCCACTACCAGCACGCTGAGATTGCCGCGGATGGCTTCAATTGCGCAGGCCAGACCCGTCGGCCCTGCGCCCACCACGAGTACGTCCAAAACTTCGTCCATTCCCTGTTGTCCTTTCCAAGAAAATTAAGGTTGAAAGTTATTACATGGCCGCCGCTCATTTCCGATGCGGCGCATAATTGCCGGAAAGAATCCGGCGCCCGCGAGCGTGGGTGGGCACAAGCCAGTATATCCAGGCGGGGACTTGGCCACCGCCTGCCATCGTCACGGTTGTTTCCTTACGCTCAAACTCACCCGATGCCGGCCTCGCAGGGTCAAATCCCTCGAAGCCGTCCAGGACCTTGAATGCCACTTCAGCCCGTGGAAGCCAATAAAGCTCGCCATGGACGCGGTCCGCGTCGGCAGCGGCTTCCGCCGCTCCGGGGTAATCCCCAAGCTCGTACAGCCGGCCGGGGACGTGCCCTGCTCCCAGCGCGCGGGGCCGAAACCTCAGCAGCAATCCGTGAGCGCGGAACCCATTGCGCAGGGTGCCGTACACGAACAATCGGGCGCCTGCGCCGTTTTCCAGCGGGGCCGGACAATTCATTTTAAGTCGCTCCATTTCGCTACGGGCAAAAACGGCTGCCATGAAGATTCCCCTTGTGAACTCCAGGCCGGGAGATGAGCATGCCGCACGGATGCGAGCGGAAAGCCGACAACGGCACGGAAGGCCGCGCGCCCTCCCTGCACCGGCGCTCAAGCACTGGCGGACGGCATCTCGGGCGCCAAGCTGCAGGTCAGTCCTGATTTTCGAGTTCTTCCAGCACGCGGCGCAAAGTTGCGATGACCTGCTCGCGCTTCACGTTGCCCTTCTTAAATTGCAGCGTCAGCTTGAATTCTTTGGTCGGGGGGACGTAGCGGAAAGATCCGCTGCGAGGTTTAGCCTGGGGATTGCGTTCCTGGCGGGCCTGGTCGCGGTTCAGACTTCCTTCGGCAAAACGCCGGACAACCTCCCGCATTTTCGCTTCGGTGGGCTGGCGGGCCACCTGCAGGAGCTGCGACTTTGAAATGACCCCGCTTTCGATGCACGTGGCCTTGATTTCGTCCGGGATGATGCGAAGGGTCAAAAGCTCGGTCACTGAGGAACGCGATTTCCCAATCTTTCCCGCGATTTCCTCGTGGGTCAGGCCGAAGCGGTCGCCGAGCGTCTGAACGCCGTCCGCTTCTTCAAAGGGCGTCAGGTCCTTGCGCTGCATATTTTCAATCAGGGCCAGTTCCAGTGTTTCACCGTCGTCGACATTTTTCTCAATGCAGGGAACTTCCGCAAGTCCAGCCATGCGTGCCGCAAAATAGCGGCGTTCGCCGGAAATAATCAGAAACTTGCCGGACTCCGGGTGCTTGCGGACCAGCAGTGGCTCCAGCACACCCTTTTCCCGCACCGAGTCCGCGAGGCCGGTCAGGTCGCCCCTTTCCTTGCGCGGTTGGTCGGCGTAAGGCTGAATATCTTCGAGGTCGATCATCCGCCCGATGGCCGCTCCACTCCGTGAAATAATGTCTTCCACGTAATGGGAGTTGTGGCGCATCTGAATCGTTAGTGGTAACCCTGCGCGTCTACCCGACACGTTGCAGTACCTCCTTGGCCAGGCTGGCATACTCTGCGGCGCCCGATGATTGCGGAGCAAAGCTGAAAATGGTTTCCCTGTAGGCCGGGCTTTCTTCCAGCCGGACGTTCTTGGCAATCACCGTTTTAAACACCTTGGGCCCGAAAACTTCCCGCACCTGCTTGTGAATGTCGCGCGCCAGATTGGTCCGCTTGTCGTAGAGTGTGATCAGGACGCCCAGCAGCTGGAGTTCAGGGTTAGGCCGGGCGCGGATTCGCTCCAGCGTTTCCAGCAGGTCGTCAGTGCCTTCCAGCGCATAGTAGGATGCCTGGATGGGCACGATCAGAAACGAAGCGGCCACCAGGGCATTCACGGTAATGATGCCCAGGGCCGGCGGGGTGTCAATCACAATCATGTCAAAGTTATCGCTACAAAGGGCAATGGCATCCTTCAGCCGGAACGGTGCGTCAAACTGGCCCACGAGCTGCGCCTCAAGCTTGGCCAGTGATATCCGCGAAGGAACCAGGGAGAGATTCATCCAGCGGGTCGGCTTTACCACCTCCTGCATCTTCCGCATGTCGCCGGTCAGGACGTCATAGATGGAGCCGTCCACTTCGGCAGGGTTGATGAAGGTGAGTGTGCTGTTGGCCTGAGGGTCCAGGTCAATAAGAAGGGTCCTCTGGTTGTGCATGGCCAGCGCCGCAGCCAGGTTGATTGCGGTTGTGGTTTTGCCAACCCCCCCCTTCTGATTGGCAACGGCTATGATTCTTGCCACTCGTTGACTCCGGTTGAGGCAGGTTGGAATCATCACGAGCCGGCTCCTGGTCGATGCCGGCCTCATCTGCCTTCAGGTGCTACATCTTATAACGGCCGATGTCCTCGTCGTTAAGGTTTTCCAGCCACTTTCGCAGTTCGTCGCTACTGACCTTGTCACTTCCGGCGCCATTCACCTTGGAATTTTTCAAAACTTCATCCTCGACAAAGATGGGGCAATCCACGCGCAAAGCGAGAGCCAATGCATCGCTGGGGCGGGAATCGACAGAAAAGGTTTCCCCATTCTTCTCGAGCCAGATGAGCGCATAGAAGGTGTCGTCCTTGAGTTCGTTGACCACCACTTTCCTGACCTGGGTCTCCAGCCCGAGCAAAAGGTTCTTCAGCAGATCGTGGGTCATGGGACGGGGCGTCGTAACCTTTTCGATTTCAAGCGCGATGGCGTTGGCCTCGTAGATTCCCACCCAGATGGGGAGTACGGACACACCCTCAATATCCTTGAGGATAACGATCGGCATGTTGGTGACAGGGTCCATCATCAGACCGCGAATTTTGACCTCGACTTCCATAGCGCATCCTTCCTGCAGGCTTACGGGCTGGCGCCCGGCTGCTCCTGGCTGAAAAACGTTCACAACTGCGTGTGGCCGGCGGCAGGCTCCACTACCCGCTGGCCGACCAGGCTATTGGGTCCCGACGCTGTCACTCGCACTATCACGTATTGCCCTGCCCACGAAGGCTGACCGGGAAAGTTGATAATCTTGTTGCTGGTGGTTCTGCCCACAGCCTGTCCCAGCCGCGGGTGGAATCCCTCAACCAGGACTTCATATTCACGGCCCAGGCAGTCCTGATTCTGCTGAAGCTGTATTTCCCGCTGCCGGGCTTGAAGAATCATCAGCCGCCGAGATTTCTCCTCTTCAGGCACGGAATCTTCCATAGAGCCTGCGGGAGTTCTGGGGCGAGGTGAATACTTGAAGGAGAAAACCTGGTCGTAGCCGACTTCGCCCAGAAGGCCCAGGGTCTGTTCAAAGTCATCCTCGGTCTCACCGCAGAACCCCACAATCATGTCCGTTGAAATGCTGATATCACGCCTGGCGCTGCGGATGCAATCGATTTTTTCCAGATACTCCTGGCGCGTATAAGTGCGCCGCATCCGATTCAAAACCGAATCTGAACCCGACTGGACGGGCAGGTGGATCTGGTTGCACAACACGGGGTGGCTGTCGATGGCTTCGACTATCTCCCGGGTGAAATCGCGCGGATGTGAAGTGGTGAAGCGGACGCGCCGAAGTCCAGGCGTTTCCGCCACGCGGGACAGCAATTCCGCAAAACTCATCCGCGCCGGCGAAGGGTCGCGATAAGAATTCACGGTCTGGCCGAGGAGTTGAATTTCCGTAAAGCCCTCGCCGGCCAGGCGGCGGCTTTCCGCAAGGATCTTGTCGGAGGGCCGGCTGCGCTCCGGACCCCGGGTCATGGGAACCACGCAATAGCTGCAGGCTTTGTCACATCCCTCGATGATGGTGATGTAGGCGCGGAAGCGATTGTCGCGCCGGGTCATCTCGGTTTCAAAACAGTCTTCCGTCTTGAGGTCCAGTCCGGTTACCCGGCGGTGGCCCGTTTCAAGTTCCGTCAGCATTTCCGGAAGCTTGGGGTAACTGGCTGACCCGCAAACCAGGCTGACGTGAGGGGCCCGTTCAAAGATTTGCTCCGCCTCCTGCTGGGCCACGCAGCCCAGCACTCCAATGACCTTTGGCCCTCCGGCCTGCCTTTTTCGAAAGGTTCCGAGGCGGGAAAAAACTTTTTGCGCCGCCTTTTCGCGAATGCTGCAGGTGTTGTAAAAAATGATTTCGGCGTCGTCGGGAGTTGAAACGGGGCGATAACCGCGCGCCATCAGGACGCCTGCCACCTTTTCGGAGTCATGAACGTTCATCTGGCAGCCAAAGGTTTCAATATAGAAAGGCCTTCCTTCAGGCTTGAATTCGGATGCAAGGTCACCTTTGCCGGTCGCGCTTTTAACACGTTGATCGCCGTCGCGCAGGGTTGGAAACATATCGCTACTCATCAGGGAAAACTGCCTCGCTTCGTTCAGTATATCTTGAGGTGTTGACTTTGGGTAGCGGCGATGTTGCGCTGCCGGATTTTTATTCTGCCATGAGACCGGAAACGAATTCCAATTTAAGCCGACGCCTGCTTCAGCATGGTGGCCGCGTGCTTTAAAACGGCGTCGGTCACCCGCGACCCGGAAAGCATCCGGGCCAGTTCGCCTGCGCGCTCCTTATCACTCGAGAGATGGCGGACACTGGTATGTGACCGGCCGGCTCGCTCAAATTTCTCCACGTAATAATGATGGTCGGCAAAACAGGCGATTTGGGCGAGGTGGGTCACGCAGATGACCTGGGCGGTCTGGGCCAGGCGCTTGAGCCGCTGGCCGACGCTCTCCGCCACGCGGCCCCCGATACCGGTATCCACCTCGTCAAAAATAAAAGTGGGATGAGTTGTTTTCTTCGCGCCGGCGCTGCCGCCCAGCCGCTCGCTACCGAGGACGGTCTTGAGAGCCAGCATGATGCGCGAGAGTTCCCCGCCGGAAGCAATCCTGCCCAGGGGGCGAAGGTCTTCACCGGGATTGGGAGAAATCAGGAACTCGATGGTGTCCATCCCCCTGGGGCCTCCCGCGGGCGCTTCCGCCCCGGTGGCGGTTTCAACCCGGACGGCAAATCGTGTCTTCTCCATGCTGAGCCCGGCGAGTTCTTTTCGGACCAGGGTTTCCAGCCGGGCTGCCGCTTCATGCCGCTTCTGTGAAAGCTCTTCAGCGGCTTTGCGGTATCTTGCCGTGGACTGTTTCAGCTGGCGCGCCAGTTCTTCGCGGCGTTCGTCGGAATTCTCAAAGCCGGAAAGTTGCTGCCGGATCTGCTCCCGGTAGGCGATGGCTTCCTCAAGGGTCCTGCCGTATTTCCTTTTGATTCGATCGAGCAGCGCCAGTCGGTCTTCAACTTCTTCCAGCCGGTGGGGGCTTGCGTCCAGGTTTTTGACGTAATCCCTCAACGTCAACGCCACGTCTTCAAGCTGGGCTTTCGCCTCCCGAAGCACCCCGGCCTGTGCGTTGAAGGAGGAGTCGAAGGCCCGCAAATCCTCGATGGCGCGATCGGCCATGCCCACCCTTTCGCAGGCGGAATTCTCATCATCGTACAAGGCGCCGTAAGCCGCGGAAACGGCTGACTGGATTTTTTCGCGATGCGCGAGCAGATGCTTCTCTTCGTCCAGTCGGGCATCTTCACCCGGCTCGATATTTGCCTGTTCCAGTTCGCGCAGTTGGTAACTCAGCAGGTCAATCGTTCGCAGGCGGTCCTGCTCATTCTGGCTGAGGTTTTCGAGTTCGGCTTCAATCCTCCTGCGATGTTCATGGAGTTCCGCCACCTGGCCGCGCAAATCCTCTGCGCCCATAAAGCGGTCCAGCAGCTCCAGCTGGGAATCGGGAGAAAAAAGAGTGATCTGCTCGTTCTGCCCGTGGACCTCCACCAGCAGGTCGGCAAGCACCTTGACGGCGGAAAGCGTCACAGCCTGATCGTTCAACAGCAGGCGGCTCCGGCCGTTGGAATGGATCACCCTGCGGAAGATGATCTCTTCCCCGGCCATCTCTTCCAGACCCAGGGGCTCCGCCCACCGTTGCCACGCGGACTGCTCCGGCGATCGGAAGACGGCCGTAATGGTGGCCCTGTCGCAGCCCGTCCGGATAATGTCGGTTGCCGCCCTGCCGCCCAGGGCCAGTCCCAGGGCGTCCACCACGATGGACTTGCCGGAGCCGGTCTCGCCCGAAAGGAGGTTCAGGCCGGGATGGAATTCCACCGTCAGATCGTCGATGACGGCATAGTTCTGAATGCGGATTTCGTGAAGCATAAGATTTCGCCCGCGAAGCGGACTCGACTCCCGCCGCAGCTCTCTTCCCCTGAAAACGGGAAAAGCCGATGATACCCCGGAATGGCCGCAGAGAAAACATGCAGGCGTCTTGTTTGCGTGAATAAGTGTGCCCCGCCTGCTCCAGCGGACAATTGACGGATTTTGTCAGCGTGTGCTAGGTTCGAGTGATGGTGGTGGTGCACGATTCATGGCATCGAAGGAGGTCGATTGGTTGCTGCCTTACTCGTTTTTTTTCAGGGTGATATCTCGCAATACCTGGCAAGCACAGGTCTTGTCGCGCGCCTTGTTCTCCTGATCCTTCTCTTCCTGTCAGTCTTTTCCTGGGCTATCATTTTCAATAAACACCGGCTCTTTAAGCGGGCGCTGCGCGACTCGATGGAGTTTCTTCACATCTTTCGCCAGAGCAAGAAGCTGTCGGAGATTCGTTCCTCCTGTTCGATGCTGAAAGGCAGCCCTTTGCCGGAAGTGTTTCAGTCGGGATACCGAGAGATTGAAAACCAGGCCACCGTCAGCGAGAACCCGGGCAAGCCGGTGATCCGAAGTCTGGAAGCCGTGCAGCGGTCATTGCAGATCGGTTCCACGGCGGAGCTTTCGCGAATGGAGCGGTGGATGCCCTGGCTGGCGACCACGGCTGCCGCGTCTCCCTTCATCGGACTTTTTGGGACCGTGTGGGGCATTATGGATGCGTTCCATGGACTGGGCGCCGCCGGAACCGCCAGCCTGCGGAGCGTGGCCCCGGGAATTTCAGAAGCTCTGATTACCACCGCCGCCGGACTGTTCGCGGCGATTCCGGCCCTGATTGCCTACAACCTGTTCGTCCACAAGTTAAAGGAGTTTGGCGCCATGCTGGACGATTTTGCGCTGGAGTTCCTCAACATGACGGAAAGGTACTTCACATAGAAAGCAGCACTCCGCCGGAGCCTCCGGCAACGCTGTTCCAGGTCTTGCGCATCGGGGCGCAACGCGTTGCTGACACGGCCAGTGAGGTTGAAAATGGCCTTTACAACCCCCAAAGGAAGAACCCAGACGTCGATGTCCGACATCAACGTCACGCCCTTCGTCGACGTGATGCTGGTGCTGCTGGTGATCTTCATGGTAACCGCTCCGCTGCTGCAGTCGGGGATAGAAGTCGATTTGCCCAAAACCAAAACGGTGAAGGTGATCTCCCATGAGCGGGTGGTGGTTACCATTGATAAGCGGCAGACCATTTATGTGGGAAACGACCCCGTCAACATCCACAAGCTTGGAGATGACATTCTCAAAAGGCTGAAAGGTGATGACAAGTCACCCATTTTCATCCGTTGCGACGTGTCGGTGCCCTTTGGAGTGTGGGCGACGGTTCTTGACGCATTGAAGCAGGCCAAGTTGAACAACATCAACATCGTCACAGAACCGCTGAATACCAAGGGGACCACGTAACCGAAGCGGGGTCACTTCTGCAAAGCGATTCAGCCATGGGTGCAGCCACGTTCCCAGTTTTCGACCGTCGTGACAGCCTTCGCGGGGCGCTGATGGCGTCCGTCATTTTCCATGTGCTGCTCACTCTTTTTGGGGTGGTCTATGTGCTCTGGGGATCCAGGCTTGGCAAAGGGTGGGGCCAGTCATTCAGCAAGGGCAGCGCGGTCCATGTGAACGCCGTGGCTTCCCTGCCCGGTGTTCCCTTGCCGATGCCAAAGATTACGACACCCAACACCGTGAAGGTGGAGCAACCGGGTCTTTACAAAAATGAGCCCGTTCCCAAGCCACCGCCGGACCTCATGGCTCAAAAGATTCCCAAGTTTAAAGAAGCCGTCAAAATTCCGCCCAAAAAAGTTCTGAAGAACCCGCGGATTGAAAAGGAAAAAATTGAGCCGCCGCCGAACGCCGTGCCTTATGGCCAGGGTGGAAATCCGACGATGAGTTACAGTTCAGTCACCTCAGCTTCCGGGGAGTCGGGCATCGCCATTGGGCAGCAGGATTTTGGCGACCGTTACGCCTGGTACGTACAGGCTGTGCGGAACCGCGTCAGTAGCAACTGGCTGCTTTCCACCATCAGCCCCAGCCTGTTGAACGCGCCGCGGGTTTATGTTCAGTTCAATATCAACCGGGATGGCAGCATTAGCAATGCGCAGGTGACGCAGTCCAGTGGAATCCCGGAAGTGGACCGTTCAGCATTGAGAGCGGTTCTTGCTTCCAGTCCGCTGGCGCCGCTTCCCCCGGATTATTCCGGCAGCAAGGTTTCGGTGGAGTTTTACTTTGATCTGAAGCGCTGAGTTTCCGTCGTTGGGTCTGCAAAGCGCTTTAGAGACATCTATTCACAGGGGTGCAGCATCTTTCAAACGATGGAACATCGACGCCTGAACTTCCTTTTCGTTTTTGCAATTCCTCTGGCCCTCTTTCTGGGCTTCGCCACGATCGCTAAAAGCCAGGGCTGGTTCCGCACCGGCATCAACATGGGGCAGGCGACAGTCCGGATTGCGGTCCCTGACTTTGCCGCCCGCTCGACGGACCCCAAACTGGCCAGTCTGACGAAGGTCTTCAACCAGGTTCTGTGGAATGACCTGAACAATTCAGGCATTGTGGTCGTCGTCAGCAAGAGCCTCTATCCCGTGAAGGTCCCGCAGGAACCTCAGGACGTTGATTTCACCGGTTGGGGCAACCCTCCCGCCTCAGCGCAAATGCTGGCCTTCGGTTATACCGAGGTTCGGAATAACAGCCTGGTGGTGACGGCCCGCCTGTTCGATATTCAAAGTCCCAAGAACCCCGGCGTCCTGGCCAAACGGTATGTTGCGGACCTGAACGAACTTTCGGCCCGTGACGCTGCACACCGCTTTGCCAATGAGATTATTCAGACTTTGGGCGGCGGTATTCCGGGCATCAATCTGACCAAGATCGCCTACGTCAGCAATCGAACGAACCGGACCGAAATCTGGGTGATGGATTATGACGGCTTCAACCAGCACGAGGTCACCAACTACCCCAACCTCAACCTGACTCCCCGCTGGTCGCCGGACAATTCCGAGATCGCCTTCACGAGCTACGCGAGCGGCAGGCCCCAAATTTATCTCTATTCTCTGCTTACCAACCGGCGCATCACTTTTCCCACCTATAAGGGGCTCAACACTACGCCGGCCTGGTCCCCGGACGGGAAAAAAGTCGCTTTTTGTTCCAGCATGAGCGGGACTCCGGAAATCTACGTTTCCGACTCCAACGGCATGCATCTCCAACGGATCACTTTTGGCCCCGGAGTTAACATTTCACCCGTCTGGAACCCCAAAACCGGCAATGAAATTGCCTTCGTATCTGACCGCAGCGGCGCCCCTCAAATTTATATGATCAATTCGGATGGCACCAATTTGCGCCGTCTGATCACTGCGGGCGGCGACGCGGAAGCTCCTTCATGGTCGCCCAACGGCCTGTTTATGGCTTTTTCCTGGAGTGTCAGGGAAACCGGGCACTGGGACGTCTACGTGATTGAGATCGCGACGGGACGTATTGTGCAGTTGACCCAGAATGCCGGACGAAATGAGCATCCAACGTGGGCGCCGGACGGGCGGCACATTGTGTTTGAGTCAACCCGCACGGGCAGGCGCCAGATATGGACCATGCTGGCGGACGGTTCCGATCCTCACCAGTTGACCTCAACGGGCAGCAACTGGAACCCGAATTGGTCTAATTAATGGAATCGCGTTTTTTTCCGAAGTGATGAAATGGGCGGTGCGCAGGGCTGCTCAAAAAAACCGTGGGAAGTGAGGAGTGAGTCCGGAACCACCTTGCACCTCCGGGATGCGAGGGCGTTGGCGGGGAGTTTCCCGCCCCCTTTTTGTTGGGGGCCCTTATGGGGTATTTTCAGGTGATTTCTAAAACTTTCTTAGTCTCTCCGCGTGTTTTGCAGGAAATATGGGGTTGTTTTTTGTTTTTGTTTGGTGCTAGGATTCTTAGCTTTGGTGTATGTTTTTATCTTTTGCGGGTATGTAGAGATTTAAATCAGCAGGTTCAATTACCGGTGTTCGGGACATTTTGTCCAGTCTCACCGTCTTGATATTTTTTAGGAAAAACGAAAGTGCTCACCGATCAAGGAGGATTCAAAATGCGACAGCAGAAACGCAGCCTAGCGCTTCTCGTCGGGACTCTGGGAGTCCTATTGTTGGCGGCCTCGTGCCACAAGAAAGCGGTGGCGCCACCACCACCGCCACCACCGGCCGCGACCGCGGCTCCGGAAAAACCGACCGTTAATCTGACAGCCGTACCCAGCACGATTGAGAGTGGCCAGTCGGTCACACTCAGCTGGACATCAGAAAATGCCACAAGTCTAGACCTTCAGCCAGGCGTTGGCGCCGTTCAATCCAGCGGCTCGACCAGCGTTTCACCAACCGAGTCAACAACGTATACCTTGACCGCGCAAGGGCCGGGCGGCGAGGCTACGTCCACCGCGCGTGTCACGGTTTCGGCTGCACCGCCGCCACCACCGCCGGCACCAGCGGCCGTTTCAGAGCAGACTCTGTTCGAGCAAAACATCAAAGATGCTTTCTTTGACTATAACAAGTCCGATATCCGTGCGGACGCTCAGCAGGCCCTGACGGCCGACGCCGACTTCCTCAAATCGCACCCGAGCATCAATTTCACGGTCGAGGGGCATTGCGACGAGAGAGGCAGCGAGGAGTATAACCTTGGGCTGGGCGATCGCAGAGCTAATGCCGCCAAGAGCTTCCTGGTGAATCTGGGTATTTCCGCGTCCCGGATCACGACGATCTCTTACGGCAAAGACCGCCCGTTCTGCACCGAGAGCAACGAAGAGTGCTGGCAGAAAAACCGGCGCGCACACCTGGTGATGGGCAACGAATAATCACGGGTAGACCGGGAGCCCCGAACTCTTTCATGAAAAGTCAGAGGGGCTCCCGGTTCCCCTGTTCTTTTTCTAATCCGGGCTTGCTGCCCTGACAGCCTGCCCCACATTGCCGCGAGATTTGCAATCAGCCGGCGGGTTAACCCCTGCCGGCTATGTTTTTCTCTTTTCCCCAGCCAGTTGACCTGATCGTTGCCGTGAGGATAGACTGACAAGTGTTTGAATCTTAATGCCGGAGGTTGAACTGACTTTGAAAAAGTATGCCCTGACATTTCTTTCGATTGCTTTGCTGTCAGTGGTCTCCGCCTCTCCGGCTTTGGGCGTGAGCCGTGAGATCATCCAGATGATGCAGCAACTGGACACGCTGCAGCAAACCGTCCAGACCCTTCAGAATACGGTCAGCACGCAAACCGCAATCCTTCACACCTTGCTTCAGCAGACGGCTCATGACGTGACCCAGATGAAGTCTCAGATGGCTGACTTGCAGAAGAATACTGAGCAGAACCTGGCCGCTTCATCGAATAAGATGGATTCCATGGCGAATCAGGTCCAGGCTCTCAGTTCCAGTATGGATCAGACCCAGGCGCAGATTACCAAGCTGAGTGAGCAACTTGCGCAGACCCAGAAGGTTATTCAAACTTTGAATGCTCCGCCGACGCCGGCTCCCGGCATGGCCGGGGCCCCCGGCGCGCAGCCGGGTGACACAGCTGGCACGGGCACCGGCCCTACGGGCACAGCGCCCGTGGCGCCTGCGGCCACAGTGCCTGATCCGAATTCGCTGTTCAACTCAGCGATGGGCAGCTTCAACAGCGGGCAGTACGCCCTGGCCATCCAGGGTTTCCAGGAGTTCCTGCAGATCTACGGGACGACGGCGCGGGCTTCAAGCGCCCAGTATTACATCGGCGAGAGCTACTATAACAACGGGGACTACAAGCACGCCGTGGGAGCCTACGACAAGTGCATCGAGCGTTATCCCAACGGCGATAAAACGCTTTCGGCGCGACTCAAAAAGGGTTATGCTCTGCTCGCCGACGGCAATAAAGCTGCCGGCATTCGCGAACTGCGATCCCTGGTTGAGCAGCATCCTCAGGCCTCCGAATCTGAACTTGCAACCCAGCGCTTAAAGCAGATGGGCATTATTATCCACGCCCGGCGCAGGGGATAACGGTTGGCCGGCGCGTCCTGAAAACGGAATGAGGTGTTTATGGCCGGTTCTGTGAACAAAGTCATCCTGATTGGCCGCGTAGGGCGCGACCCTGAAGTTCGCTATATTCCCAGCGGAGCCCCCGTGGCCACTTTCTCGGTTGCAACCGACGATTCCTTCAAGAGCAAGAACGGCGAACAGCAGCAGCACACCGAGTGGCATAAGGTTGTAGCCTGGAACAAGCTGGCGGAGATCTGCGGCGAATATCTCACCAAAGGCAAGCTGGTCTACATTGAAGGCAGCATCCGAAGCCGCCAGTGGGAAGACCAGTCCGGCAACAAACGCACCTCCTACGAAATCATCGCGCGTAACATGCAGATGCTGGGCTCCCGTTCTGACTCTGAGCGCGCCGCAGCCGGTGCTTCGCGTCCGGCGGCTTCCCCGGCGCAGAGTTCGGAGGAACATTTCGACTCCGGTCCCGAACCAGCAGCCGACGGCGAAATTACCGACGACGACATTCCTTTCTAGCCGCGGTTTCTGCCTTAGCAGCCTGCACCCTTTCTTTTCCCCTGCTAACAGGTTTGCCCTCATTTATTGCCAAGCCTGGCAACGCCGCGCTTTGTCGATTCATTTCTTGTGAGTTACGTCAATCCCAGGGCGCAAACGTCGAGTGAAAATCCGCGCCTCCATTGCAACCGGAGGCGTTTTTGTTACATCATAGTGTGAAGGCGTGATGAGGGGGATTTGATCGCTGGCTTTGAAGGGTTGAAGTTCAATTGCCGAAGATGAAGGAGAAGATCCCCTTATGCGAAAATTGCTCACCTTTGTATCCCTCATTGTTTTCCTGTCACTGGCATCAGCGCCAAAGGCTTACAGCCAGGTGGAACTTTATGGCGGCTATTCCCACCTGTCGCTGAACGGTGCACCATCCAACATGGGATCCAGTTCCAACGGCTGGCAAGGCGGTGCTTACCTGCACCTGCTGGGCCCCTGGGGCGTTGAGGCGGACTACAGCAACCACTACGGCGTCAACCCTAGCCTCCAGTTGGGAGGCAACCGCTATTACGTCCCCCGCTTCACCGAGCTCTATGGGCCTCGCTTTACGCTCGCCTTGCCCAGGATTCATCCCTACGTCCACGCTCTTGTCGGAACGGTGAATGGCACAGCGCAAACTTTTACGGGGCGGGTCAGCGAAAACGCTTTGGGCATGGCCTTTGGCGGCGGCCTGAATGTCAAGGCCACAAGTCACATCTGGCTGCGTCTCGTCCAAGTGGACTACATCCGAGCCCAATTCACCAACAACACTCAAAACGATATGCGCGTTTCAGCCGGCCTTATTTTCCGGTTCGGCCAGTGGTGAGCACTGATTCAAGGGACTTGGAAGTTCAACGATGGTCCGCCATTGTAGCGCCGCCGTCCCGGTGGCAATTTTCACGGCCGGCAAGATGCCGGCGCTACGAAGACTCGTCACTATATTATGCAATCCTCAGTAGGTACTCTTGGGCCGGGTTAAAGGGGGGAACTGCCGCTTCCCACTTAGTTCCCTGCCTTGCCGCCTTCTGGTCGTCTGTCGAGAACAATCTCCTGACCGCCGATGTATACTTGGTGTGTGGCACTCACTCCGCGTAGGTGTTGTCGCAATGGCTCACCGCGGCGGAAGAAGCCGCCCATAGTCATCCGCCGCCATAACGGAAGCAACTCCTAAAGCGCGCGTTTCCTGAGTTTGTGCCCGGTTGCTCGATTCCACACCCCTTGCCCATTTTGCACTGGGAGGTTCCGGATGGAAATTCATCAGCAGGACGCTCTCGATTATCACAGCAGGGGACGCAAAGGCAAGATCGAGGTGGTGGCCACCAAGCCCTGCCGCACCCAGTGGGACCTGAGCCTGGCCTACACGCCCGGGGTGGCCGAGCCCTGTCTGGAAATTGCAAAATCAGCCCGACCTCAGCTTTGAATACACGGCGCGCGGAAATCTGGTGGCCGTGGTCTCCAACGGCTCGGCGGTGCTGGGGCTCGGCGATATCGGACCGGCAGCGGGAAAACCCGTGATGGAAGGCAAAGCTGTGCTCTTCAAACGCTTTGCCGACATCGACGTTTTCGATCTTGAAGTCGACTCCAAAGACCCCAAAGAAATCATCAAATTCTGCCAGCTTTTGGAGCCGACTTTCGGCGGCGTCAATCTGGAGGACATCAAGGCGCCCGAGTGTTTTGAGATTGAAGAAACGCTCCGCCGCACCATGTCGATTCCCGTGATGCACGACGACCAGCACGGAACGGCCATCATTTCCGGCGCGGCGCTGTTGAACTCGCTGGAGATTGCGGAGAAGGACATCGGCGAAGTGCGGGTGGTGTTTAGCGGAGCCGGCGCCTCGGGCATTGCCTGCGCGGAGCATTATGTGCGGCTGGGGGTGCGCAAGGAAAACATTGTGATGTGCGACATCGATGGAGTCATTTACGAAGGGCGCGAGAAAGGGATGAACCCTTACAATTCGCGCTTCGCCGTGAAAACCTCGAAGCGGGTCCTTCAGCAGGTTGTTCGGGACGCCGACGTGCTTGTGGGGCTCTCGGCGGGAAGCGTGGTGACTCCGGACATGGTGCGGTCCATGGCCGGCCGGCCCATCATCTTTGCCCTGGCCAACCCGGTGCCGGAAATCAGCTACGAAGAAGCCAAGGCAGCGCGCCCCGACGCCATCCTGGCCACCGGCCGCTCCGACTATCCGAACCAGGTGAACAACGTGCTGGGATTTCCGTTCATCTTTCGTGGAGCTCTCGATGTCCGCGCCCGCGCCATCAACCATGAAATGGAGATTGCCGCCACGCGGGCCCTGGCGGCGCTTGCCCGTGAAGACGTTCCCGACGCCGTGCTGCGGGCCTACGGGTTGAAGCGGCTCAGCTTCGGGCCGGAATACATCATTCCCAAACCCTTTGATCCGCGGGTGCTGATCTGGGAGTCGGGGGCGGTGGCGGAAGCCGCCATGCAAACCGGGGTGGCCAGAGTCCAGGTGGAGCTTGAAGAATACCGCGATGCCCTTTCGCGCCGGCTGGGGCGCACCTACGAAGTGATGCAAGGCGTCCGGCAGCGGGCAAAGGCCGCTCCCAAGCGGATTGTATTCTCCGAAGGCGAACGCGAAAAAATCATTCGCGCCGCTTACCAGATCAACGAAGAAAAGATCGGGCGTCCCATTCTGCTGGGCCGCCACCAGGTGATCCAGGCCCGGCTGGCCGACCTCGGCATCCGGCATTTTGAGCCGGACATTATTGAGCCGGAACAGTCGCCGCGCCTGGACGCCTATGTGGAGGAGTATTTCCGGCTGCGGCAGCGCCACGGCGTGACGTTGAGCGAGGCGCGCGACCAGATGATCAATGCCAACTACTACGGGGCCATGATGGTGCACCTGGACGACGCCGAAGGCTTCCTGGCCGGCGTGGCCCAGCACTACCCGGAAACAATTCGTCCGGCCCTCCAAATCATCGGCGTGCGTGAAAATGTCCGCCGCGTTTCGGGCGTTTATGTGATTGTGACCAAACACCAGGTCTATTTCTTCTCCGACACCACGGTGAACATCGATCCCACGGCCGAAGACCTGGCAGAGATTGCCCTGCTGGCCGCGGAAGTGGCGCGTGATTTCAACTTTGACCCGCGGGTGGCGATGCTCTCGTTTTCAAATTTCGGCAGCACGCGCCATGCGATGTCGGAGAAAATGCGCATCGCCGCCGACCAGCTGAAACAGTCGAACCCGGAGATGATGGTGGATGGAGAGATGATGGCCGACACGGCCGTGGTGCCGGAAATTCTGGAGGAAGATTACCCCTTCTCGACCCTGAAGGGCGGCGCAAACGTTCTGGTCTTCCCCGACCTCGGATCGGCCAACATCGCCTACAAGCTGATGCTGCGCATCGGCGGCGCGGAAGCCCTGGGGCCCATTCTGGTGGGGATGTCGAAGCCCGTCCACGTCTTGCAGCGCGGCGCTGACGTGGAAGAGATTGTGAATATGGCCGCCATCGCCGTCGCCCACGGGCGGGTGATTGCCACGTGAGGCAGGGCGTCTCAGGCGCAGCTTCCCCGCCGCTCCCCGTGCTGCGGTCCGGAGTGGCGCTTGCGCGCCGGGTCAGGCGTTCTTGATGACGCGAATCAGGGTGAGAAGGATGACAGCGCCGATCAGCGCCGTCACCAGTGAACCGATAAACCCGAAGGAGTAAAGCCCGAACACATGCAGGATGGCGCCTCCCAGCCAGGCCCCGATCACGCCCACCACCATGTCACCCAGCAGTCCGAATCCGCGCCCGCGGGTAACGTGGCCGGCCATCCATCCGGCCAGCAGTCCAATGATCAATAGCCAAATCAGGTGCATCGTATCGCCTTTGCGTGTGGAGTTGTGTCGCGGCTCAGCCGCTCCGGGCTTGCACCTTAGAATCAGCGCACACGCCCGCCCGCGGGCCGGGGACCTTATGACGGATAGCTGTTGCTTGAGATACGGCGAAGCGTTACAGCTACGTGCCGGTCGCAAAAAACTATGTTAGCACGCAAAGTGCGGGTTCCCTGGCTGCTACGGGCATTGACGGGAAATTCCGCTTCCTGGGAGTGTCGACCAAAGAAATGATGAAAAGGCCGGCGCGGTGGATCAGCCGGCCGGGGCTTATTGCTTTGCAGGAGGCGGCGCCGCGTGGCGCCCGGCATTGTTTCGTTTGGCGTCCCACCGTTTGACCATGGCGTTGAACTTCTCGACCTGCTGGGAGGTCAGTATCTTCCGCGTTTCGGCGCGGGCCTCTTCACGAATAGCCTGAAACTGTGGCTCAACCTGGTCGCGCAATTCGGATTCTTTCTTCTCCATATTGTTGACAATCTGCTGGAGTTGCTGCGTCTGGGATTGCGAGAGCGACAGTTTCTCTTGGAGGTAGTCGACTACCCGGTGGCGGCTCAATCTCTGATGCCAATGTCCCGTATACCAGCCGTAGCTGTACATTCCGGCGGCGCCGATCACCATGCCCAGTATAAAGATGAGGGCGAAATAAACGTAGAAGCGGCGCTTCATTTGGAACCTCGCACCGCCGGGCTGGCGTTCCCGGCCGGGGCTGCAGGAGAATCCTGCATGTCGCCCGAATCCACCCCATCCACGCCCAGGACCTGTTCATTGGCCAGCGTTGCCACCTGGGTCTGGACAAAGACGGAATCTGAAATTCCGGAACTGCGGAACGGGCCTGACGAGGGCAGCGCGAGAATCAGCGCCAGCATCAGCGCCAACATGAGCGTCGCGTAGACAACCCGCCTGCCAATCTGATCGATGAGTTGCTGGCCAAACTGAAGATCTGGAGTAGCGTTTTCCAGACGCCGCATCAACCGGGTTGTAAAACCGGTGCTGGGTTCCGGAGGCTCCTCTGCTCTAATGGCTGCCAGTCCTGACTGGAGCATTTTCCACTTGCGCAGGTATTCTTTGCAGCCTGAACAGGATTCGATATGGACCTGGACCGCGGGCGTCCTGGTCACGTCTTCTTCAACAATTTGCCGGACAGCGTCACAATGCATGGTTCACCGTCCCTCCTGCCATTTTTCAAAATCCCTGACCATTCGTTTCCTTGCGCGATGCAATCGAACTTTAACGGTGCTTGCTTTCAAACTTAGAAGTTCCGAGATTTCATCTACGGACCGGTCCTCAATTTCCTTCAGGGTCAGAATCACCCGGTCTTCGGCCGGGGCGCGGGACAAGAGCTTGCCGGCAAGGTCGCCCACCGCCAGCTTTTCTTCGCTGTCGAGGTCGCCTTCTTTGTGGCTGAGGGTGTTCGACTCAATCTGCCTTTGGCCTTCCTCGGACATCTCCCAGAAATAAGTGACTTTGGAAGAGCGTTGGCGGCGGAGATAATCGTAGCAGTGATTCACGGCAATACGATTGAGCCAGGTGCCAAATGACGACTGTGAATTGTAACTCCCGATAGCCACAAAAGCTTTCATAAATATTTCCTGGACGATATCTTCCACATCGTTCCTGCGCCGTACCAGATGAAAGACAATGGAGAATACCCTGCGTTGATAGGCATCCACCAGCGGTGCAAAGGCTTCCTTATCCCCCGACTGGCAGAGTCTGATCCATTCAGCTTCCTGGCTGGGGTCTGGTCGAGAGTGTACCATTGAGTATCCATAGTATCTCTTTTCCTGTGTCTTATGACGAAGATAACGCGATGGGGGTTACAGGGCCAGAAAGAAAATCGCGCCCGCGGCGGCGCCAGGCAGTAACGAATATTTCTATTGACTTATCATACACCATATGGCATAATCCGGCCCATGATTATAGGAATTCGTCTGAGGAAACTGCGTGAAGAACGTAAGCTTTCCCAGGGCGACATTGAGAAACGCACGGGACTCCTGCGCTGCTATATTTCCCGGGTTGAGAACGGGCACACGGTGCCTTCTCTCGAAACCCTGGAGCGATTGGCGGCAGCCATGGAGATCCCCCTCTATCAGCTGTTTTATGAGGGGGAAAGACCACCGGACCTCCCTAATCTGACCCAGCGTAAGAGTACCGACGAGCTGGCCATGGAGATTCCGGCAGACCGTGATTCGCGGTTCTTCCAGAAGGTTAAGCGCCTGCTGGGTAACATTAACGACCGCGATCGACGGCTCCTGCTGTACATGGCCCAGAAATTAGCAAACCGTTAACGCCAGTACGGTTTGTCGTTCGGGGATCCAATGGGACGCGCGAGGGCTGTATGGAGGGGGAAGCACTCATTCCCACTCGATGGTTCCCGGGGGCTTCGAAGTAATGTCGTAAACAACTCGGTTGACTTCCTTCACCTCGTTCACGATGCGGGTGGCAATCCGTTCAAGAACGTTTGGGGGGATCTTTGCCCAGTCGGCTGTCATGCCATCCTCGGATGTCACGGCCCGCAGGGCGATGGTGGACGCGTATGTTCTGGCGTCTCCCATGACCCCCACGCTCGATACGGGTAGTAGAATAGCGAACGATTGCCACAGTTCATTGTAGAGCCTTGCTGCGCGTATTTCCTGCTCTACAATCGCGTCTGCTTCGCGAACAACGTGCAGCCGCTCAGGGGTCACTGCGCCCAGTATCCTGACGGCCAGTCCCGGCCCGGGAAAGGGCTGGCGGCCTATCACTTCGGCGCCGAGCCCGAGCTCCCGGCCCACCTCCCTAACCTCGTCCTTGAACATCTCCCGCAGGGGCTCAATCAGCTGGAACTTCAGGTCGGTGGGCAGGCCTCCCACGTTGTGGTGGCTCTTGATAGTGGCGGCCGGCCCCTTCACGGAAACGGATTCGATGACGTCCGGGTAAAGGGTTCCCTGCACCAGAAAGCGCGGCTCGCCCAGGGCGCGGGCCTCCTGCTCAAACACCCGGATAAATTCTTCCCCGATAATCTTACGCTTCTTCTCCGGATCCGTGACGCCGGCAAGCCGGGTCAGGAACCTTTCGGAATAGTCCACCGCCCGCACGTTCAGGTGGCCCTGGGTTTTCAGCGCCGCCGTCACTTCTTCAAATTCGCCCTTCCTCAGCAAGCCGTTATTCACAAACACGCAGGTCAATTGATCGCCGATGGCCCGGCTGACCAGCGCCGCGGCCACGGCGGAATCCACCCCGCCGGATAGCGCGCAGAGGGCGCTTTCCCCGCCCACCTCGGCCCTCACCCGGCTGACGGTTTCCTCAATCAGTGATTGCGGGTACCAGTTGCCCGCGGCACCGCAGACGTCTTCCACAAACCGCCGCAGGATCTCCGCCCCGGAAGCGGTATGCCGAACCTCGGGGTGGAATTCCACGGCGTACATCCGGGTCTTGACGTTTTCAATGGCGGAAATGGCGTTTTCCGTGCGGCCCACCACCCGAAAGCCCGGCGGGACTTCCACAACGTGGTCGCCGTGGCTGTTCCAGACCCGCAGGGGCGATTCAAACCCGGCCAACAGCTCGCTGGGCGGAGTGATCTCGAGCTGCGCAAATCCGTACTCGCGGCGCGCCGCCGGTTCCACTTTGCCCCCGAGCTTGTAGGCCATCAGCTGCAACCCGTAACAGATGCCCAGGATCGGCACTCCCAGCCGGAAAACACGGTCGTCGCAGGTGGGCGAGGCCGGATCGTAAACCGAGGACGGGCCACCGGAAAGAATCACGGCCTGCGCGTTCATCTTGACGAGATCGTCAAACGGCAGGTGGCAGGGAACAATCACCGAGTACACGTGCATCTCGCGAATGCGCCGGGCGATCAATTGCGTATATTGCGAGCCGAAATCAAGAACCACGATCGGACGAGGATTTTGCATCTTTCTATTTGCTCCAATGCTCCGCGAAACAACGATATGTTGGCAGGGATAGCTTGATAACCGAGACATTATACAACATCTTGTGCTAAGGGTGGTTGATTGAAGGCGGGTTGCCAGGCTGGCAAGGGCGTTTCGCAGGGGGAATTATACAACGGGTGGTCCAGCAGTTCGGTCCTGTTCCACCAGGGTGGTGGCCAGCACGGTCCGGTCGCGCCCTGACTCTTTGGCGGTGTACAGGGCCTTGTCAGCGCATTCCACTACGGACTCTGCATTGCTTCCATGCAGGGGATAAATTGCCACACCGATGGAAACCGTGATGCCCCCGAGGGTTTCCCCGTGGAAACCCACTGCCAGTCCACTGACGGCCCCGCGAAGATGTTCGGCGCGCTGCTGAGCTATTTCAAGAGGCGCGCCCGGCAAAATGAGAAGAAACTCTTCACCGCCAAAACGGCAGGCGATATCGTCCCCGCGGACTTGCTTCTGGAGGAGCGCACCGACTTCCCGCATGACGGCGTCGCCCGCTTCGTGCCCGAAAGTGTCGTTGTAACGCTTGAAGTGATCAATATCGAAAAGGAGAATTCCAATGGTCGAGTTGGTGCGGCTGGCACGCAGGATTTCCCGTGCCAGGGATTCTTCCATGTAACGGCGGTTGAAAAGGCCTGTCAGCGGGTCGCGGATGGACTGGCTGCGGAGGGTCTCACGAAGTTGCAGGTTTGCCAGAGCCAAAGCCACGTGTTCGGCGACGGCACTCGCCAGTTCCTGCCTCGACTTCTTGAACTCCTCCCAATCGTCGGAATTCAGGGCCGCGGCATCAGCGGGGTATTCAATGTGGAGAATTCCCATGGCCTCACCCTGCGCCATGAGGGGGAGGCAAAGGTAGGAAACCTTAGACATGGGGGGCATATGGCCGCACTGCGCAGGCGCGTTCTCTTCCGCCACAGAGTGCAAGCGGCCGCTTCGGAGCGCCCAACATTCATCCGGCGCAAAGACAGGCTGGCTGGCTACTGATTCACCCCACGAGGTGACGATTTGCACCACGTTCCGTGAGGCGTCGGTGAGGCAGACGGCCCCGGGAAAAGATGGAAAGAGCTTCTGGCAATACGCTTTGATAATTGGGTAGGCTTCGTCTCTGGTTAAACAGCTTTGGAGCAACCTCCCGAATTCACTGAGGGTGGTGATTTCCTCGGACCGGCTCTTCAGAATGTCCACCGAGCGTGCCAGCTTTCGATGCGCCTCCTCCAGCGCCTCTCGGGCCTGCCTTCGCCCGGTAATATCCTCAAAGGATCCCTGGTAGTATTGCGTTCGCCCATCGGGACCGGGAGATTTGCGGGCATTCAGCGAGACCCAGATCGTGGTGCCGTCTTTTCGCCGGAACTGGCACTCATGCCCCCGCACAGCCTCTTGCTCTTCAATCAGTCTCTTCATTTGCTGGTGTTCTTCGGGGTTTTCCCAGACCTGGAGTCCCGCATCGCTGATTGAGGCCACAAACTCGTCTGCCGACCGATAGCCCAGTATTCTTGCCACCGCGGGGTTGGCCAAAATGAATTTGCCTTCGGGTGAGATTCGGAAAATTCCTTCCGCCGCCTCGGCAATGAGTCTGCGAGATTCTTCTTCAGACTTCCGCAAGGCTTCTTCCGCCCTCTTCCTTTCGCTGATGTCCTCCTTGACCGCAATGAAATGCGTTATAACGCCCGCCGCATTCTTAATGGCGGAGATGGAAGCAGATTCCCAATAGAGTTGCCCGTTTTTCTTCCTGTTAATGAATTCCCCGCGCCATTCCCGGCCGCTGAGAATGGTTTCCCAAAGTTCATGATATGTGGATGCCGGAGTCAAATGGGATTTCAAGAGGCTGGAATTTCTGCCCAGGACTTCTTCCGTGGTGTAGCCGGTGAGGCGGTTAAATTTCGGATTCACGTATTCGATTCTGCCCTGCCCGTCCGTGATGACAACGGTCGCGGGACTCTGCTCGACCGCCCGGGTCAATTTTTGGAGCTGTTTTTCGGCCTGCTTTCGCCTGCTGATCTCCACGACGGTCCCGATCCGGGCCGGCCGGCCATTCAGTCTGATGGGGACATTCCCCTGCACCTCAATATCGATGGCGTGCCCGTCCTTGTGCAAGCCGCGGCATTCAAAGTGAGGCGAATGAATCTTACCTGCCGGCGTGTCCTTCAGTTTCCCGGCAACGGCCGGGCGGTCATCAGGATGGATCAGGATCAGGGGATCCTGGCCAAGCAGTTCTGGCGGGCTGTATCCGAAAATTCTGGCCAGGGCCGGATTCACATAGAGAACGCGGCCTTCCTGGACGACGTACTCCCCCACCAGCGAGTTTTCGCTGAGAGCCTGAAAATACATCCGGCCATTGCTGCTGCGATGGTCGCCGAGCGACGGCGTGCCCCGGCGCGGACTGGCTGGCCGCGAGGATGGCGGCTTCTTCAGGCGCTTATCAACAGGCGATCCCTTCCTCATGGGCACTCTCTTTCATCGTCCGGCCGCGGGTCCGCCCCCTGCCGTTTTGCAAGGCGTGATAGTCCCAACTAGCCCGCTTTACAAAACCCCTCATACCCAGATCGGCGGGATCGGGAAAACTGTTGAGGTGGCTGGCGGCGGGATTCTTTATTACGGCAGGCGGCAATCCGTGCTGGGGCTGAAACTCGAATCAATGCGCTCAGGGGTAAACCCCGGAGGCTGGCCTTGCTTTTCGGCTGGCGGCTTCAAATCCGCTGGTGGTTGACTCCAGTGGCGTGGCATTGTTTCCCGGTGGCAGGCCCTGCGCGCGGAAGCTCCAGCTTCCCATCCTCGCAGGGGCCGTTACAGGCCAAAGCGCCGACCCTGCCGGATACCGTCCCGGCCCGCATAAGGAGCAATGGGATACCTAGAAGGCAGCCGTCTCTTCTTGCAATTCGGCGCTTTCCTGCTTAATCATGCAGCGACCGAGTTCGGCCTCCAATTGGTGCTCAACGCGTCTTGCGTAAGGGATGAAATGATGTCCTGACAACAGCATGGCAAATCCCAGGCTGAGCTTGCGTGGGTCGCGGAGCCAGCGCCCGAAGAGCTGAAACAAAAATTTCCAGTACGCCCCGCGGTAGTTGGAGAGGAAGCCCTGGCGAACGATGGAGCGGGCGAAGACCCCAAGAATTGGCCGCAGCGGAATGTCGGGCGGCTTCTGCGGCTCGTGGGCCTTCCACTGCACAAGCGACCGATAGCAGCGATTGTAGAATGCCGAGGGCGCATACAAGGAAGACAGTACCTCCTTAAATCCCTTCAGCAGAACAGGCAGCGGCAAAACAGTTTTGAAGTTGGGCGGGTCGAAGTTGCTGGTGGCCGTGGTATCCATCAGCAAGCGGCCTTCTTTCAGCATCCGATCGTAAAGCGGAGTGGTGGGAGGCGCGATCAGGAATCCGGCCATGGCCCATGGGATGGCCGCCCGTTCAATAAACTCTTTCTGCTGCTCAAAGATTTCTTCGGTGTCGGAATCGAATCCGATGATGAAGCCTGCCGTCACCCAGAGACCCTGGCTCTGGATGAAGTGAATGCACTCCAGAGGATCGCGCCGCAGGTTTTGGAATTTTTTGGCTTCTGCCAGGGATTTGGGTGAAGGGCTCTCGATTCCGATAAAAACGAAAAAGAAGTTGGCCTTCACCATGGCCTCAATCAATTCCGGTTTCTGGGCAAGATCGATCGAGGCCTCGGTGTAAAAAAACATCGGATAGCCACGGCGCTTCTGCCATTCCTGAAGTTCGAGCGAGAGTTCGAAGGCCCGTTTGTGGTTGCCGATAAAATTGTCGTCAACGATAAAGACCTGGTCGCGCCAGCCCAGCTCATACAAGGCGTCCAGTTCAGCCATCAACTGGGCGGGGCCCTTGGTCCGGGGCTTCCTGCCGTAAATGGTGATGATGTCGCAGAATTCGCACTGGAACGGGCAGCCGCGGGAGAACTGAACGGCCATCGAGCCGTACTTGTCGATTTTGAGCAGATCAAACCGGGGCAGCGGGGTGCGGCTGACGTCCGGCTTTTCCTTCACCTTGTAGAGTCGCCGGGAGGCGCCGCGCTCAAGGTCGGAAGCGATCTCAGAAAAAACCTCGTCGGGCTCACCCACCACCACATGGTCTGCCAGTCGAAGCAGCAATTCCGGTTCGCTGCTGGCAAAGGGGCCGCCCACGATCGTTCGCCTTCCCAGCGCCCGGGCCCTGAGAAGGATTTCTCGAATGTCATCCTTCTGGACGCGCATACCGCTGACCATCACGAGATCGGCCCAAAGGATGTCCGCATCGAGTAAGTCCTCAAAACTGCGGTCGATCAGCTTCAGCCTCCAGCTTTTCGGGCAGAGTGCGGCCACCGTCAGCAGGCCCAGCGGCGGCTGTTCGGTCCTCATGGGGACCATCTCCCGGATCCCGTCGAAGCTCCAGAATGAGGACGGAAAGCGCGGCCAGACCAGAAGAACCTTGAGGGCCGGGCCGAGCGGACGAAAGCCCGGCGCCTCCCCCGAGTCCTTCGTAGCCTCAAGCCCCGGTAACTCGTAAAACTCAGACGACTTCAACATCTCTTCTTCTCCGGTGGGCTTAAACGGGCCGGCATTAAAATTGCTTCGGCCGGCCGTGCCTGGGGAATTTCCGGGATTTCCACCCGGCGCCTTCGGATACCGATTTGTCTTCCTTAGACCTCACGTCGCATGACACGTCCGGCGTCAACCAGAAGTTCGGCTGGCCATGGTTTGTTACAGGCAGCGGAGGACAATGCGGCCTCAGACGCAATATCCAAATTTGTGGCATGCACTTGATGGTAACTCGATTGCCGGGATTGTAAAGCAGAATCTCCACTGGATTTTGCCCCCGGGATAACTCCAGGGAGGCTCCGGACACGCAGTGCCATTCGAGCGCCAACTGCCGGACGAAGAACGATCTGCTTCTCCGGGTCCGCGTACGCTTGGAGTAACACCTTGGAAAGCCAGCCCCGTTCGTATGCTGGCATACCGGCAAAAAGAAACTGTTCTGTATGGAACAGTGGAGAAAATTTCAGCAACGGGGGCGCAGAACCCGTTCACATCAGTCGCGGAGGGCCATTCGGAGGAGTGAATTATTAACCTTCAGGCCGCCGTTGTATTCGATGAAGCCCAGCTTCCTGAACTTGTTCAGAAAGGAGCTCACCCGCGGGCGGCTGGCGCCAACCATCTGCGCCAGAGTTTCCTGGCTGATCCTGGGAATCACCGCCTGGGCCTTGCCCTCCTGGCCGAAGTTGGCTAAAAGCAGGAGAACCCGGGCGAGCCTCTTCTCAGTGGAATTGAAAAGCTGATCCACCAGGTCCTCTTCCACCCGGACGGTCCGGGCCAGCGTGTATGAGACGAAGCAGTCCGCAAATTCGGCGTCCTCGTGAAGCAGTCGCACGACGGCCGCTTTCTCAAAACGCAGTATGGTCGAATTCCCAATGGAGGTGGCGCTCGCCATCCGCAAGGGGTGTCCCGCCACCAGGCTGCTTTCGCCGAAAAACTGGCCTGACTCAACCAAGCCAATCACCGCTTCCCTGCCACGCTTGGATACCACCGTCATTTTGACTTCGCCCTTCTGCAGGTAGAATACCGAGTCGGCCGCATCGCCTTGTGAAAAAATGCGCTGTTTGTTGCGGAATTCGTGAACGGATTTTCCCTTCAGGAGCTTTCCTAGAAAAGTGTCCGGCAGAATGGAGGCAGTTGGTTTGCGTGGCATAAAGCGTTTTCTGACTTCTGCTTTTGCTCCGAAGGTTGACGGCCGGCATTCATCTTGCAGAAGCTGGTGTCCGGCCCATTCACTCATATTGTCGCGCTTTCCGGCCGCATTTTTCAACTGCTGGTTCTAACATCTCCAATGGCCCGGCTTCCATACAAAAACAGGAAGTGCGCCCGCATCTGCAGATCAGAAAACCGGTGTTGATTGGTGCCGGCGTCATTTTTAAGGTATATTTTCGGGCGACCGAAGGCATAGCGATTGGCAGGAGTGTGGGGTGGCTGCTGCCGCGGGAACGAGGCGGCTGGCGCGAAACCGGTGATCGGCGGGAAATCCGCATTATCGAAATCAGTTGAGGGAGGGAAAGATGACGAGCAGAACCATTTCAAATTTCATACTTGTTTTGATGGCCGCCGCGCTGGCGGGCGGCGCCTGGAACCCGGCCTCCGCGCAGGAGCCGGCAAACGCGGCGCGCGATCTGGCGATGGTGAAGCCGGAGACCGAAGGCTTCTCTTCCCCGCGGCTGGAGCGGCTGGACGCCGCCGTCAAGCGCGAGGTCGATCAGCACAGGCTGGCCGGTGTTGTGATCATGCTGGCGCGCCACGGCAAGCTGGTGCATGAGAAAGTTTTCGGCAAAAAAGACCTGGCGAGCGGCGCGCCGTTGAAGATGGACACCATTTTCCGCATCTATTCCATGTCCAAGCCCGTCACCAGCACGGCCATGATGGTCCTTTACGAGGAAGGCAAGTGGAACCCGGAGGCTCCCATCGCCGACTACATCCCCGAATTCGCCCACCTCAAAGTTTTCAAGGGGTTTGATTCCCGCGGCAAAATGATTGTGGAGGACCCCGAGCATCCGCCCACCATGCGCGAGCTGATGACCCACACCGCCGGCTTCACCTACGGCTTTACGCCCCACAGCCCGGTGGACCAGATGTACAGCGACGCCAAGGTGCTGGAATCCCCCAACCTGCAGGCCATGATCGACAAGCTGGCCAAAATCCCGCTTCTCTACCAGCCCGGAACGCGCTGGGTTTACAGCCTGTCGGTGGATATCGAGGGCTACCTGATCGAGAAGCTGTCCGGGATGCCCCTGGCCGACTTTATGCGCGAGAAGATTTTTGAGCCTCTCGGCATGAAGGACACCGGCTTCTATGTCCCGAAAGATAAGTGGGACCGCCTTGCAACCCTCTATACCACCAATAAAGAGGGTCAACTGGTTCCCCAGACCGAGTCTCTCGCGGGTTTGGACTTTTCCAAGCCACCCACCATGCCTTCGGGCGGCGGCGGCCTGGTTTCCACGGCGCATGATTACCTGAGGTTCGGCCAGATGCTGCTGAATGGCGGCGAGCTCGACGGTGTGCGCATTCTGGCGCCGGCCACCGTGAAGCTGATGACCTCCAACCACCTTCGCCCCAGCCTGATGTCCGGGCAGTTCAGAATCGGGATTGAGCACATGCGGCCGGGCTTCGGGTACGGGTACGACGTGGCCGTCTTTACCAACCCGGCCCTGGCCGACAATCCGGTGGGCAAAGGCACCTTCCTGTGGGATGGCGCCGCCGGAACCTGGTTCTGGGACGATCCCGAGTACGACATCGTGTTTGTCGGCATGATCCAGCGGATGGGCGGCGGCGGGCCGGATATGCCCAACATGCAGGAGATGACCCGCGCCACCACCTACCAGGCGCTCATCGATCCCGGAAAGTAGCGGCCGGTTTGCCTGGCCAGGCCATTACCCGTCTGATCGCTGCAAGCAGGTGATTAGCGATTTGCGGTCCGCCTGTCGCGCCTGCCGAGGAGAGAATTGAAGAGCATTCTCAGAACATCAAAATAGCGGTCAACGACGCGTTCTTTAAGAGGAATGATGGCGTTGTCGGTGATGCGAATTTCCTCCGGACAGACCTTGGTGCAGCACTTCGTGATGTTGCAGAAGCCGATGCCTTCGGCGTTTTTCAGATCTTCGACTCGATCTTCGATATCCATGGGATGCATATCGAGCGATGCGGCATAGACGAAGAAGCGCGGGCCGACGAATTGCTGATGCAGGTGGTGCTCGCGCAGCACATGGCACACGTTCTGGCAAAGGAAGCACTCAATGCACTTGTGGAACTCCTGAATGCGGTCAACATCCTCCTGGACCATCCGCCAGGTGCCGTCGGGGAAATCCGGTTTGCGCGGCCTGAAAGGCTTGATCTTTTTCTTCACCTCATAGTTCCAGGAGACGTCGGTGACCAGGTCCTTGACCAAAGGGAAGGTCCGCATGGGTTGGATGGTGATGGGCGCGTCCAGAGGCAACTGGCTCAATCGCGTCATGCACATCAGCTTCGGCATGCCATTGATTTCCGCTGAGCACGAACCACATCTTCCAACCTTGCAGTTCCAGCGAACGGCCAGATCCTGCGCCTGGTTTGCCTGGATTTCGTGAACGGCGTCAAGCACCACCATTCCCGGTGATATCTCCGTGGTGTAATCCCGGTACTCGCCACCGTTGGAATCGCCGCGCCAGATCCTGAAGGTTGCCGTCGCCATTATTTCATCTCCTCAATAATCTGCTTGAGTTCCGCCGGCATTTCCGGGACCGGCTCAGGGGAGATTTGCATTTCTCCGTCAGGCCTGCGGCGAAGCACCAGGTTGAATTTCCCGGCTGCTTCATCGCGGGCCGGATAATCGTCACGGAAATGCGCACCCCGGCTTTCTTTGCGCTGCAGGGCGGCCCGGGTGATGGCTTCGGAAATCAGCAGAAGATTGGAGAGGTCCAGCGCCGTGTGCCAGCCGGGATTGTACTCCCGGTTCCCCATCACTCCCGCCTGGCGGGCGCGCGCTTTCAGTTGCTGAAGCGCCTCGAGCGCTTGATGGAGTTCTTCCTCGCGCCGCACGATGCCCACCAGGTCCTGCATGGTCTCCTGCAAGTCGCGCTGGATGAGGAACGGGCTCTCCCCTGAAGGGCGGTCGAAGGGTTCGAGGGCCTGCCGCGCAGCCGCCTCCACCTCCCCGGCATCCACCTGGCCGGCCTGGTGCTCCTGGGCAAAGGCTGCGGCGTGCTCGCCCGCGCGTTTGCCGAAAACCAGCAGGTCTGAAAGCGAGTTGCCCCCCAGGCGGTTGGCACCGTGCAACCCGGCCGCGCACTCGCCGGCGGCAAACAATCCTGGCACGGTCGACATCTGGCTTTCAGGATTAACCCGCACGCCTCCCATCATGTAATGCGTTGTGGGTCCCACCTCCATCGGCTCTTTTGTAATATCGATATCCGCCAGTTGTTTGAACTGGTGGTACATGCTGGGGAGCTTCCTTTTAATGTGCTCTGCCGAGTGCGGCATTTTTTCCTTGATCCAGGCGATATCCAGGAACACGCCCCCGTGCGGACTGCCGCGCCCTTCGCGGACCTCCCGCACAATGGCCCGGGCAACGTGATCGCGGGTCAGCAGCTCCGGCGGACGGCGCGCCGCCCTGTCGCCCTGGGTATACTTCCAGCCCTCTTCGGGGTTATCGGCAGTCTGACTCTTGTAAAGCGGCGGGATGTTATCAAACAGGAACCGCCGCCCCTCCTTGTTCTTGAGAATGCCCCCTTCCCCACGGACACCTTCGGTGACCAGAATGCCGCGCACGCTGGGCGGCCACACCATCCCGGTAGGGTGGAACTGCACGAATTCCATGTCCCTCAGTTCCGCTCCGGCACGAAAGGCCAGCGCCAGTCCGTCCGCTGTATACTCCCAGCTGTTGCTGGTGATTTTAAATGCGCGGCCGATGCCGCCCGTCGCCAGAACCACGGCCCTGGCCCGGTAGAGCTGGAAACGTCCCCGCTCACGATCGTAGCCGAAGGCCCCCACCACACGGTCACCGTCTTTCAACAAAGTGATGATGACGCACTCCATGTGGACGTCGATTCCCTGGTGGATCCCGTGGTCCTGCAAGGTGCGGATCATCTCGAGGCCGGTGCGGTCCCCCACGTGGGCCAGGCGCGGATATTTGTGGCCTCCAAAGTTACGCTGCAGGATTTTGCCCTCTGCCGTGCGGTCAAACACCGCTCCCCAGGCCTCCAGCTCGCGGACGCAATCCGGGGCCTCCTGCGCGTGGAGTTGCGCCATGCGCGGGTCATTCATGTACTGGCCTCCCCGCATGGTGTCGGCAAAGTGGACTTTCCAGTTGTCGCGCTCGTCCACATTGGCCAGCGCCGCCGCAATGCCTCCCTCCGCCATCACCGTATGAGCTTTGCCCAGCAGGCTTTTGGTGACAATTCCCACCGACACGCCAGCCGCGGACGCTGCAATGGCGGCGCGAAGTCCCGCTCCTCCCGCGCCGATCACCAGAACGTCGTGCTCGTAAACCTGGTATTCCGGCATCAGAAGATCCTCCAGTCCGTCCAGATTCCCATCGAGCACATTCGGATGTAGAGGTCCGAAAAGGCCACCCAGAACAGACTGAGCCAGGCGTACCTCATGTGGCAAGCGTTCATCGCACTCACGCAGTTATAGACCTTCTTGCGGGCCGGTGATAAGGCATCCATCAAGCCGCCCGTCAGATGCCGCAGCGAGTGGCATCCCAGGGTGTAGGACCCCAGCAGAATTACGTTCACCACCAGAACCAGGCTCCCGACGTGGACACTGAAGTGTCCGTCAAACCAGAAACCCCTCCAGGCGTCGGTTGCCAGAATCACGAGAAAGGGCAGCGCAATGTAAAGGAAGTAACGATGGAAATTCTGCAGGATTAAAGGCAACGAGCGCTCGCCGCGGTAACACTTGCGCGGCTCGCCCACCGTGCAGGAGGGCGGGTCAGACCAGAAGGCCTTGTAATAGGCTCCGCGGTAGTAGTAGCAGGTCAGGCGAAAGCCGCCCGGCGCCCAGAGGATGAAAATCGCCGGCGAGAAAGGCAGCCAGCCCGGATACCACGAAGGCTTGCCGCCGAACCATGCCTGCGCATCACCGAACAAATCTGGCGAGTAGAAAGGCGAAAGGTAAGGACCAAAGCGGTAGTGTGTTCCCTGCAGGGCCGCCCATGTGGCATAAACCACAAAAGCTGAGAGACCCAGGAATACCAGCAGCGGCTGCGCCCACCACAGGTCCCTTCGTGACGTTTGGCCAAACCCTGCCCGCGGAATGGGCATGTTGATGTTTGCCATCTCGAGACCCCCGACAATTTTTGAAGTTCTCTTACGCCCGTTCTTGCAGATGTCTCCAGAAGAGTAGCGCAAGTTCCCCTGCAAGGAAAGGCAGAGTTTTTGGACGGCAGCTCTTTTCAGCTTCGGGGCTGAAAACCGGACAGGTCTCCGCTTGAGAATAGTTGCTCCAGGCCGTCCGCGGCGGTCAACGGAAATGGCAGACGCCCGCGGGCGGAGGCGCCTGAGGACCGGTCCCGCGCCCGAGACCCGTGGCCTTCGCCCCTGCAGTTCTATGGTGTTGAAATTTTGGATTGACCGGGTTACTATCCTCTGGGCTCCAAAAAACAATCAAGGTGGTGCGCCATGCTTCGAGTGGTCCATGTTTTTGACGTCAAGCCTGGAGTGCAGGAGACATCCTTCATTGAGTGGCTCGACTCACGGCTGGACGAGATCACCAGGGGCTATGGATGCCTGGAACGCAAGACCTGGGTCTTTATTGACGGTATCCACGGCAACTACACCAAGGGCAAACCCGAGATCCGGCCGAAATACCTGAATGAGGCTTTCTGGCCCTCGCAGCAGCACGCCGACAACTTCCGAAAGTGGCTGATGTCCGCCGAGGCCAAGGAGTTCAGGGAAACCTGGTTCAACTCCGTTCAGAACCACACGGTGCTTCGCTATGTGAACGGCGGCGCAGGCCATCCGGTCACAGACGATTAGCCCTCCCGTTGCCCGCCCGGGCGACCACTATCCCGCGTCCTGACAGCATCAGGAAAAGGCTTCGATAACGGTACGCTATAATGTCTCCCGCCGCGGAAAACTTTGGCGCTCCCTTCTGATTCCAGCACTACCCATCATGGCCGGCCGGCGAAATGCGCCGCTCTGACCCGCGAACTACGGCGTGATCGCGACACCACCCTGAAGAGTAAAGATCATTTTGGTTCCCGCGGGCAAGGTCTGGACAGAACCTCGGGCTCCCGCCGCATTCGCTGATCGGCCCAGGCCACTGGCAGCGGTGCCGATGGCTCGCCCTCCATATCCGCGCCCAAAACCACCGAGCAAAGAGCCCAATTGTCGGGTCCTTGCTGAGTTTTGCGATTCAGGCCTCTGGCTGGACGTGCCGGTTACCTTGACCATTGTCGCCGCTACGTTGTAAGTCTTCCCGTTCACCGTCAGTGACAGAAGGCGGAATTGCATTGTTGGGTTTGAGGCGCTTCCAACACCGAGCAGTTCCACTTCCGCGTCCGCGCCCTCAGGGATCACTACCTGGCCGGCTACCGCGATGGGCGCATCCACCTTCCCGGCAAGTTTACTGCCGGTGTGATCCCTGGAGGTATCCACCCCGCCCACCACGCGAACCGTGATCGCCGTCCCCCAGGGAATGGACACAGGATGCGATTGGGCGCTTGGGGACGAACCGGGAATTTGTGAGCCCGGCGCAGCACTTGTACCCTGAGCATTCTGTTGGGTCGAATCAGGAGAAGGCCTTTGCCTCTCCTGGCCCTGAGGATTTTCCGAGTTTGCTGCAGAAGTTTCTAAACCGCGGATCTTGAGATCACGTGGTGTCATACCAGCCGAATTGCGGGTGCAGGGGGGCATCGTCGCCCCGGTTCTCCATGTGCTCCAACTAACAAATGCGGGCTTGACCCTACCTTCTACCTGGATCGTTTTGCCGACCAGGCCGGAAAAGTCCGTCCTCCCGCGAATAGATCCCTCGGGCAGTTCCCTAATTAGATTTTCGTCGATATTGGCAAAACAAACGACAAAGGCGCCGCCAGGCGACTCCTTGAAATAGACCGTCACCCAATAGAATGAGGACGATAGTTCGGGCTTCACGTCGACGCGCGAGACGGTGCCCTTGAGAAACATGTCGTTCTTGCCGATCCAGCTCGGATCAAAGTCCGCAATCGACTTGCGCAGGGCATCTTCTCTCGCCAGCTCGTCTAGTTTGCGCTGACGTATTTCGGCCACTTTCGCCCGTTGTTGGGCGGCTTTGGCGCGCCCTTCCGCATCCCACCGTTCCATCTGTTTGTGGAAGTCTTCCTCGGACATGCGCCCGGCCACCGCCCTGGTGGTCCCTCTCAACTGGTGCAAGAGTGAAACTTCAATGACGCAGGACGACGAGGTACCGCGGATTTCGCCCTCAACATCAAGTGTCTTGCCAATCATGCGGTGGGCAAAATCGGGGCCGAACATATCGTGAAATATGCCCGGCCTTTGCGAGCATACGCTGAGCTCTTTTACCGGTGATTCACGGAAGTAAATCATCACCACTGGACTGACGGCAACTCGCGAAACCGTGCCCCGAATGACGATGTTCCTGTCCGCTACTTTAGTACCGCTGCTTAAATTTCCATAAAATACTTGACTCAGGAAAGGAGGAAGATCCTTCCAGCTCACTCGCTGAAACGGTTGGGGGGGGCCTGGAGTTGTTTCCGGCTCAGGTCTGTTGAGCTGCTTGATCGTCAGCATGCTCATCGATGTGATGTTGCCCGACATGACGTCGCCCGCCAATCGATTTGCGGCCGCTTGCCGCGCAGGCGAGAAGGGACGCGCGTTGGCTGGGCATTGTGGGCATTCATCCGGGAACGCGATCTCCCGGGTGTCGGGATAGGCTATCACCCCGAATGCAAAAGCCACGTCATCGCAAACGGTTGTTGGCGCCGGTCTACTGGCATCCCTATTCTCGGCGGTCATCCTCTCCCAGGGTGTCGCGTTAAATGGCAGATGTTGCACGTAGGAGTATTGAGGAAGAGTGCGGCAAGACTTGCTGGGGTTGAACAGCATCTGCATCGGCAGGGAAATTTTGCGGTTCCCATGCATGACGGATAACTTCTGGTCAGACCCTTCAACTGGGGCGCTTCCGGTGGGAAAGAAATCGAGCCTGTGCGCCGGACCCCACTGCCCGTGGGAATCGACAAGCGCAAATCCAATGAGTGCCGACGGCGGTTCGCCGGCGGCATCATAGACGCGTGCGCAGTGGCCCGCAACGATGTGAGATCTTTCTGCAGGACTACTCTTTTTAGCGACGAACAGGTCTACATCAGCCTTGCCCATATTGCAGATGCTGAGAGCCACGCTCCCTTGCTGCGCGCGCGCAGGCAATGAGCAGATGGCCAGAGCAAATAGGAAAATGAGTCCAACACTTGGTTTCGCCATAGTGGGCCTCCTAAGCGGCAGTTTCCTTTTGGATTTTAAAAACGGCAAAAATGGCAGGTGCATCGCGGCTGCTCCGACGCTCTAAAGATAATTTGTTTCCAGGGTACCCCAAGGACTCGCGATAGGGGTAAGTGTTGCACGTAATGACCCCAGATCCAAGAGAAAACTATCCTGGCAATAGCGTCGACTTTCAAATAGGCGGAGAAGAGGTGCGGAACCTGCCCTTGAGCAGCTTCTGCCACTTGACGATCAGTTTGCAAACCGCAGATTTGCTGTGCGGGTCAATTTTGCCGGTCAGGCCGGGACCATGGCCCAGCCGGACACTACCTTATAATTCCTGTTGGGCGCGGTCCGGGATCCGCCTGAGGATGGTCTTTTTCGGAGAGGGGCATTCCAATGGTGGCACGACATCAGGATGTGCGCCCGAATCAATTGCAGGGGCGGAGGCAGGGGCCGCAAAAGGGCGAATCCAACCTCAAATCGGTTTCCCGGCCCCTCAATTCCGGCCGCCCCTGCGCTTGCACTTCAAACGCCCGGGTTGTGTGGAGCAACCCCACACCGATTCCCGTCACAGTGGTTCTACAGTCGGCTGCACGCCAAATTGAGCATCCGGATTGTTCCCAGCTGGCCGAGTGTACGCCCGGACCCGCCTGTTCCAAATCTACGGATAGGCCTTTAGAAGGCAAGTGCATTCTCTCCGTGGAAAAACCGCGGAGATCATAATCGGAGGACCGCGCTACCGGCTACCAGGCGCTCATCAATCCCGGAAAGTAGCGGAGGGCCTTCCCCGCCCGATGGACGAAGAACGGCACAGCGTTCACGCTCGCCCTGGACCCGTGCAAATCATATCCGGTTGGCGTGAACGCCGGCGCTTACGAACTCAACCCAAAGGCGTTTGTTTGGGCAGGACGTCCTGCTCCACCATCCAATCCCGTCCGATGTAGTGGAACGCTTCGGCGTAGCGGAGGCCGTACTTTTCGCCAACCGCACGGGCCTTGCGCTCGACAGCCACTTTGGTGAATTCATCAAAAGCAGCAGCCGGGTCGTCCGGAAAAGCCGGAAGATTCAGGTCGCGCTCTGCATGGTCTGCGATAATGTCCCTGATCGTGTGGTCCACCATGGTCCGGCACGCTCTCAGGCAGGCGATCTTCGTCTGCAATGTCGGGCCGATATCGACAACGCGGTTCACCAGCTGCGGACCGCGCGCGAAATAGTACCTTTCCCTGACAGCATGGGGCTCGAGGCCGGCGGCGAAATGCTCCGGCATGTCCAGATGACCGCCCGCCATCCAGCAAGCCGCTTCCACCGCGCGCGCTGTGGTGTAATGGTCGGGATTCTCCTCATAGTGGCCCCAGGGGTCAAAGGTGACCACGGTATCAACCTTCAGGAGGCGAAAGAGGAAGATGAGCCGGACGCGCATTTCGGTGGCCGCCATGTCATCGAGGCGATGGTTACGGTAGCCAAGGTTGAACCATTGTTTCAAGCCACACACTTTGATGAACTCCGCCGCATCCCGCTCATTGGCCGCAATGGTTTCGCCCAGAGAGAGATCGTAGGAATCCTTCTCGTCGTTACTCGTGCGGATAAAATAGCCCGTGTAACCTTCCTGAAGAAGCTTGGCCACCGTGCCGCAGGCCGCACCAGGGCCATCATCCAGGTGCGCCGTAATCAACGCCAGCACCTTTCCCTTGTGGGGCTGCCCTTTGGCTGCCCGCTCAATGTAGACTTCGCTGGCGGGCGCCGGCGTCCTGGCGCTCATGTGCTGAGCGCCCACCATGCCGAGCATCCCGGCGAAGAAATCGCGCCGTTCCATAAAGAGATTCTCCTTTCAGATTCAGTCAAAAGCGTTGCAAAGCCGGCCCATCAGCTCTGTGATCGAACCCACTCCCCCAGGCAGTGAGAGCACCGCCGGAGGTGTGAGCCCTGATATCACTCCTGTACCGGCCCGCCCACCCATCGCCGGGACGCAGCTGCCGTTATAAGCATTGAGAACTGGCTTAAGATGCCCCTGCTGGCAAATATACTCGTGACTTCCCTGCACGACACACAGCTTTGGGTAACCGCACAATAACGTGCAAGTTTATACGCCTTACTCACTACAAATGCAAAAGAAATTACAAAGGCGGAAACACGTGCCCAGAGGTTTTGTAGCCCTGCACAGAAAGACGAACGTCGTCGCTGCCGGATAATTGCAGCGCTTTGGGGACCTGGACGCACAGGCGCCGGTCATTCTGGTTTCGCCCGTGGGACGCAGCGTGGATAGCCACTGAACAATCAGACGGAGACGAGCTATTTGACCACGATATTGATGAGTTTTTGGGGCACAACGATGATTTTGACGATCCGGCGGCCGTTGAGATGCTCGGCGACTTTCTCATCAGCCTGGGCAAGCCGGCGGATTTCCTCTTCCGTCACGCCGACGGCCACTCGAATCTTGCTGCGCAGCTTGCCGTTTACCTGCACGGGAATCTCAAGTTCTTCTTCAGCGGCAAGACCGGGACCGTAGGCCGGCCAGGCCTGGAGCACGGTCCAGTCGGACACTACCTTCAAATTCCTGTTGAGCGCCGTCCGGGGTCCGCCTGAGGATGGTCTTTCGCGGAAAGTGGGCATTCCATGCTGGCGCGCCACGAGGAAGCGCGCCTGAATCGATTGCTGGAGGCAAAGGCCGAGTAAGGCGAATCCAACCGCAAATCGGTTTCGCAGATTTAATTCCTGTTGGGCGGGGTCCGGGGGGCCGCCTGAGGATTGCCTTTCCGGGAAACGGGCATTTCATGGTGGCACGACACCAGAAAGGGCGCCCGAATCGATTGCTGGAGGCAAAGGCCGAGTAAGGCGAATCCAACCGCAAATCGGTTTCCCAGCTCCTCAATTCCGGCCGCCCCTGCGCTTGCACTTCAAACGCCCAAGTTGTATCAAGCAACCCCACACCGATCCCCGCCACAGGGTTCGATAGTCGGCTGCACGTTAAAATGGGCATCCGGACATTGTTTCACGAGGGCCGACTGTACGACCCGGACCCGCCTGATCCAAATCCACGTATAGGCCGTTTCACGTCAAAGCGCCCTGCCTGGCTAGCCCCTGCGCGATTACTGAACCCTTTATGACAAGGCAGGAACCAATCTGAGTATGGAAGCGGTTTACGCGGACTTGCAGCAATCCCCGCACGATTTACGCAAGTGTTGTCATCCCGAACTGGGGGAAAAGGTCGGTCATCTTTGACCAGTCGATCGGAAAACACGGCGTTCGAGAGCGGACTGAAATCTGCATTAGTCCCATTCAAGTTCATGATCAACGATGTGCCGTCGAGCGTGAAAAAAAGACCGTTCTGTGAAGTAAAGAGATAGCCGCCCTTAAAGCCGGAGAAGCGGCCCAGCGAATCCGTCCCCATCGAGTCGAAACCATAACCGGCGCGGCGGTCTTTCGCGGTCGCATGCGCGTTAAAGTTGTTCGTCGCGAGTTGAAGCATCGAGTTGAGACTCGTTCGGCTGAGGATGGGATTGTTATTGGTCACGTTCAGGGCTGCCAGCAGCCTGGCAAAATCGACGGAAGTGGTTGAGAGTCCACCGGACGCGTCTTCGTTCCACAGATTCCGGTCGCCGTACACGCCCGGGACCGCAGGCTGGTCATTCGTCATCACGCTGGTGCCCAACCAGAGGCCCGAACGCTGTTCCCCACCCGGCTGAAACAGAGCCAGGCGGTGATAGCGCGCCTCATCGGGATAAGTAGTCGAGACCAGTGGCGAACTCAGACGGATGCGGTCGATCTGAAGCGGCGCGAAGATGAATTGCCGGACCGCATCGATGAAAGAAAGACCCCGGCGCACGGCAACCACCAAGCCCAGCAGGAAGTAGGCCAGGTTAGAGTAAGCCATCGTCTTGGTCGGATCGGCGAGGGGAGTGGTGGCCACAAGACGGGCTACCTGCGCCCCGCCGACGGGAAGACCAATACCGTACGCAGCCTGCACGTCCGAATCGGCAGGATTGCCGCCCGCCAGTCCGCTGTGGAACTCGAGAATCTCCTGGAGGGTCAAGGCCGCGAAATCGTTGTTAATCGTGCGGCCCGGCGGTGGAGTAAGTTGAAGAATGCTCTGCAGCGTGTCCGTGAGGTGGATGCTTCCGTTCTCGATCAGCTGTTGGATAGCAAGCGCAGTTATCGTCTTGGAGACGCTCGCCATGCGGAACATCGTAGTGGGAAGCACCACCGGGTAGCCAGGTTCAGCCAGCGTGTAGCCGGCAGCATACACCAGACGGGTTTGGTTCACTACCGCCATAGACATGCCGCGGATTGTGCTGGTCGTAAGGATGCTTTGCGCAGCATTGTCAACGGCCGAGATGTTAATGGGGGCGGTCACGGTGAACTGCCGCGCCAAAGGCTGCACCTGCCGCGCGAATATCACAGCGTAGCGGATATTGCCTCCGCTGCCGCCACCCTGCAGGCAAACTGGCATAAAGCCGAGCTGATCGTAGCGGGCCACGGCGGCATCCAGATCGCTTCGGGTGATCCCGTGTTGGGCTACCGATGGCCCCAATGTATTGTCGTTAAAGATGGAGAGGTAGCGGCCGTAATCGGAAAGGGTCACATACGCCGGACGGGCAAACCCACCAACCTGGGCATTGAATCGTGCCTGGTAACCGCTGAAGTCGTCGAAGAATCCCTCCGCGTTCCACGCCACATTGAGATCATTGTTTGGCCATGTACCGGCGTAAACAGGGTGACCCAGATCGCCGTAGATGGCCCCGGACGTCATGATCCATCCGTTGGCCTGTGCCTGCTGATTAATGGACTGGATATCTGCCAGGCTTAGACCGAATCGGGTGAGGGGCACGGGGCCCGGACGCTTCTCGAATACGGCGGCAAAAGTCGACGAGTTGCCCGGCCCCGCCACCGACAGGCTCACGGTATGAAAACCGGCGGCGGCGCTGGTGTTGAAGGCCTTCTGAAAGTCGGCTGCTCCGATGTTGTGTACGGCCGACCAGTCGGGCCCAGGTACGCGCGCCCATATTGCCGCATAAAGTGGATTTCCCGGCTGATAAACGCTTAAAGTGATGGGGCGATACCCGGCAGGGCGAAGCTGATTGAAATCCTGCTGGTGCTGGGCCGCCGTGCGGTCAATCTTAACAATGAAATCCAAGGCCATTCAGGTCCACTCCTTGATTTTCGCGTTCTCAATTGCAGGCTTTCGGTCAAGCTGCGTAAATGGTAATTCGGGGCTGGGTTGAGCGCCAGCCGAAAATCGCAACCAATGGCGCCTCCTAAACCGCTTACCAATTGTGTTGGAGACGGCTTATTGTTCCTCTCGGCGCAATTCGCGCCCTCTTGGCTGAACCTTCGATTGCTTTTTGGGTTTAGCCCTGGATCCGGACGGCGGTCAGTGTATCCACTTTTGGCACTGCCTGCAAGGACGCGTATCCCGAGGGTGGTGTCAAGCTGCTTGTATGAATAGTCGGAAGGTGCGATTTTTCCTCTGCTGGTTAAAACGGTTAGGATGGCGTAGACGATGCGATCCACGCTCTCCATGTTTACAAAGCAGTGCTCGTTGACGATGGTCGTCCGCAACTTCCGCCACAGCGGCCGAGAGAAACAGAAGAGTGACAACAGCTCCAACAGATCCTTTTCCAGTTGCTTCATCATACCGGGATGAGCCGCCTACCAGCGAGCTCTGAAGGAGCGAAAGGCGACTGGCACCTCCCTCCGGCTGTCGGCACGGCGCACCCCGAAGGCCACCAGTATCGCACCCACTTCCCGCCGCCGCGCAAGGGGCTTCGTTCAAACGCTGTAGCGTTGACCGACCGCGGCTCACCTTGACGTAAAGTCGGCAAACCGCAGATTTAGTCTGCGCGTCAATTCTGCCGATCAGGCCGGGACCACGGTCCAGTCGGACACTACCTTCAAATTCCTGTTGAGCGCCCTCTGGACTTTGGCATCGATGCGAAAGTGAGGTTCGAATGAGCGGATCGCGTTCAGCCGCTTACTTGACCTTATTCCCCGGCACATTGCGCCCGCCCTGGTGAAGCACGAGGCCGGTGACCTGTCCCTGAGAATTTTCCTCGAAAGTAATCTGCGCATCAACTACCTTCAGGAAGAATTCCTTCTCACTCTCCGGGAAAATCTCAAACTTTGGCTGATTCGTTGCCTGCTCGAACAGGTGATCACCTTCCTGCGTGATCTGGATTTCAAAATTCGGCGCAAGCTGGTAGTCGCCGACGTATTTCTCTAGGACGGCGGCGGCCACGTCGATCGCTTTGCGCTGCTTCGGAGCATTTGCCGGGACGGGGCCGTTGATCCGCTTGGCGGGCCTGTCCATTCCGTTCTGGTGAATCACCAATTCCGTGGCGTGCCCGGCGCCGTCGGTGATGAATGTGACCTGGGCGTCCACCACCTTCAGGAAATAGTCCTTTGGCCCTGAAGGGAAAAGTTCGATTTTCGGCTGGCCGGTGATCTGCGTATAGAGATGGCCATCCTGCCGGGTAATACTGACGACGGCGTTGGGCGCCAACTGGTAGTACCCGACGTAGCCCTCAAAGATCTTCGGGTCAACCTGAACTACTTTGCGTTCAGCGGGAGGTTGATAGAGCGGGACCTTTGCATCCAGCAGATGATGCCCGATGTCATCCACTCCTTCCGGTGTTTCCGCGTTGGAAAGCACCACCACCCCCACGTGGGCGGCCGGGTTGAAGCCGATAAACGACCGGTAGCCTCCGGTCCCTCCGTTGTGCCACACAATCTCCTTGCCGTTGGTTGTGAAAAGATGCCAGCCCAGTGCGACCATCACGCCAGGCATGCCTGTGGGCCGGCGCACTTTGAGCATGGCCGCCATGGCGGGTGCCAGTGGCGTTTTTGCAAGGCCGATGTTCGCGGCGAGAAATTTCAGCATGTCATTGGCCGTGGAGCGCAACGCTCCGGCACCGGCAAACGCCGCCGGGAGGTCCCAGTTTTCAACCGGCTTCAAGGCGGCGTTGTGTCCGGTGGCAAGCCGCGCTTTCATTTCCGGAGTGAGGTTGACTCCGGTGCTGTCCATGCCCAGCGGTTTGCAAATCCAGTCGCGCACCAGCTTGCCATAGTCCATTCCCGCATGCCGGGCCAGGGCCAGTCCAAGAAGCCCGCCTCCAACATTCGAGTATTCGTACTGTGAGCCGGGATCACGCGTCAACTTGTAGCTCGAAAGAAAGTCGTAGAGCTTCTCCACAGAATAATCAACGTAGGGGTTGGCGGGATTTTTCGGCTCGAAATTGGTGGGCATGCGGGGCAGGCCCGAGGTGTGCGTGGCCAGGTCGACCAGGGTGATCTGCCGTCCGTCGCGTTCCGGGACCTTGACGGTGGACGGAAGGAACTTTAACACAGGATCGTCCAGTTTAACCTCGCCGCGCTCGACCATTTCGGAAAGCAAGAGCGACGTGAAGACTTTGGTGACAGAGCCAATTTCGAAAACCGTGTCGCCGTCGAGAGGGCGCGAATCTCCTTCGGCCAGATGGCCATAGGCGATGATGCGTTGGCCCTCCGGGTCAACCACACCCACTACAATCCCGACGCTGCGATGGTACGTGTCGATTCGCTGGACAAGAATCTTGTGGATTTCAGCGTCAGGAGGCACTCCAGCCGATGACGCGGCCCTGGCCCGCCCACAAAACGCCAGCGTGATGATGATGAAAACGGGCGATAAATTTCTCAGGACCATTGCAAAAGCCTCCTTTGACCTTATCCTGCGTTCTTCGGGCTTCCATTTAACCTGCAGAATTCTACAGCCCCGCAGGCCGTCGCCTTCAGTAATCCTGGCGGTCGAGAGCCCAGACGGTGGCGGCTGCCAGGCCCGCAGCGATTAATAGCGTAGAGAGCGCGAGAGAAAGTGGCGCCATACCGGACAGCGCGGACACGAGTTCTTGTGGCTTCACGCCCACGAGGTGCGGCAGCACAAACCAAAGCCCCCCAGACGCCGATTGATCTGGATCTGCACCACACTGAACGAGTCGAGTCGGATCGAAAGAAGGCTGTCCAGGAAGTAGACTGGAACCATGAGAAGCAGAATCGGCAGACCATCGGTAAACACCTGCATTGAACCGCCCAGTGGCGCACAGGCGACGGCAAGCATCGCAAGTCCCAATATCGCTGTGCCTTCGATTGCCAGCAGACCGAAGCCTGTTCGGTAGAAGAAAGGACGTCCGCCGACGGGCCGGAAGGGAGAGTGTGAAAAGAAGCGAGGGATCGGCTCCGCGATGCGGACGGATGCCCGTCGACGTTGCGAGGCCAGTACCGGCAAAACGAGCAGGAAGAACTGCGAGCGCGAAAAAAGCGAATATGTAGATGAACATCTGCACGAGAGGACGCCACTGCCACGTGGTTGCCGTTCAGGCAAGTAAGGTAACACTATTGCAACAATACTCAGCATTGCCATGGTCAAGGCCCAGGTGCCGCGCAGTTCCATCCAATGCTTTCGCAAAAGCGTTGTGTTCATGACCGCCCTCCTACGGTTTCCAGAAAAATTTCTTTCAGGTTGACGGGAGCGAATTCCAAGTGGGTTGCTCCTGCCGCGCGAGCCCGTGCCTCCAGCGCGTCTCGATCGCCATTGATCAGCAGAGAGACGGAGCGGCCGCGCACTTTCAGCCCTTTTACGCTCATTTCAGCAAGGAACCCCTCGGGAACCGACTCCGGAAAAGTGAGAGACACCTTCCGAATCCTGGTTTTCAGTTCATCGAGGTCGGTTTCAAGGACGGCACGGCCCTGATCGATCAGGCAGACGCGGTCGCACACTTGCTCCGCCTCGGACAATTGGTGGGAGGAAAAGAAGACGGTCCGCCCCTCCGACGCCTGCGCCACAACGTGCTCCAGGAATATTTCAGTCGCGACGGGATCGAGCCCCTCGGTCGGCTCATCCAGCACCAGAAGTTCGGCGCCACGCGAGAAAGCCAGCAGCAGCGCCAGCTTGGAGCGGGTTCCCTTTGAGAGTTTTCCCGCCTTTTGTTCGAGCGGCAGTTCGTAGTCCTTCAGGCAGCGCTGTTCCCACTCCGGCTGCCAGTTGGGATAAAAAGCGCGGCAGAAATCGATCATCTGCCGCACCGTCATGAACGGATAGAATTCCTTGATCTCGGCCACAAAGCCCGTGCGCTGCCGGATGCGAACAATGGCCATCTCCTGATCAATGGGCTCGCCGAAAATCCAACCCTGGCCGCTGTCGGGATGCAGCATTCCCAGCAGCATCTTGATGGTGGTCGTCTTCCCCGCCCCGTTTCGCCCCAGGAACCCGCAAACGGATCCCCGCGGCACATTGAAGTCGAGACCATCCACTGCCTGGACGGCGCCCAGCCGCTTTCTGAGAGCCTTTGAATAGCATGATTGCCTGCGATGAACTCATCATTTACCTCCTGCGCGAAATTTCTTCCCGCACGTCCACCAGTCTCATCAGTTCCGCCTCAAAAATCCGGCGCATGACGGGCTCTGCCAGGCCAAGCCCACGCATTGCGCGAGCGCTTCTGCCATCAGCCGTTGTGCGCGTTTGATCGCCTTGGCCTCGCCTTCGGCCATCGCGTTTGCCCGGACAAACGCCCCAAGCCCTTGCCGAAGCTCAATCACCCCGCGATACTCCAGCTCCCGGTAGGCCTTGGCCACGGTGTTTGGATTTGTGACAACCTCTTCCGCCAGGCCGCGAATGGGAGGGAGCTGGTCGCCAGCGCGCAATGCTCCTGTTTCGATTGCGTGGGTGACCTGCTGCACCAGTTGCAGGTAGATGGGAACGCCGGAGCCGGGATGAATGCGAAAGATCATAAGAGTACTAGTGAAGTAGTACAGTAAACAGAGCGGCCGGCGCTTGTCAAGAACTTTCTTGTAGGGCAGTCCCGCTATTCACGAGTGGGCTGTGATTCTTCCGGTCAGATGGGATGAAAAGGAGGCGGCCCAATCATAAGTGCCCGCTTGGGAAAGGGCCGCAAATGGGCGAATCGGCAGGCATGGTCCCCCGTTCTTTCAGTCTCCAGGAGGTGGCAAAAGCTGGGCAAGGCAAACTGGCGACTGAACAACCAGACGGAGACGATCTATTTGACCACAATATTGATGAGTTTTTGGGGCACAACGATGATTTTGACGATCTGGCGGCCGTTGAGATGCTCGGCGACTTTTTCATCGGCCTGGGCGAGCCGCCGGATATCTTCTTCCGTCACGCCGACGGCCACACGAATCTTGCTGCGCAGCTTGCCGTTCACCTGCACGGGAATCTCAAGTTCTTCTTCAGCGGCAAGATCGGGATCGTAGGCCGGCCAGGGCACGCGCAAAGTCGCTCCGGAATGGCCCAGGCCTTCCCAAAGTTCGTCGGCGATGTGGGGCACAAAGAGCGCCAGGATGAGGACCAATACCTCAAGTGTTTCTTTAACTGCTTCCGGGCGCACCTTGCCGCCTGAAATGCTGGAATCCAATTCCGCAAGCTCGTTCACCAGTTCCATGGTGAGCGCGATGTCGGTGTTGAAGTGCCAGCGCTCTTCCATGTCTTCGGTGACGTGCCGGAGCACCTGGTGGGCCTTGCGCAGCAGCTTCCGCTCATCGGATGTGTAGGCGGGCGAAGCCGGCGGGCGGGGCTCCTTGCCCAGCAGCGATTCCACGGCGCGCACGGTGTCGGCGTGTTTGGCGATCGCGCGGTAAACCCGGTGGAGGAACCGCGAAGCGCCCTCGATGCCGGTGTCGCTCCAGTCAAGGTCCTTTTCCGGCGGCGCGGCAAAGAGCATGTAGAGCCGCACCGTGTCGGCTCCGTACTGCTCAAACATGGCCGTGGGATCGACCACGTTGCCTTTCGATTTCGACATTTTCGTGCCGTCTTTGATCACCATTCCCTGCGTAAACAGGCGCGCCACGGGCTCTGAGAAATTGACCAGGCCGATGTCCTGCATCACCTTGGTGAAAAAACGCATGTAGATCAGGTGCAGAATCGCGTGCTCGATGCCGCCGATGTATTGGTCCACCGGGAACCAGTAATCAACCGCTTCCTTGCTGACGGGCGCCGTGTCGATTTTGGGGTCGGTGTAGCGGTAGAAATACCAGGACGAATCCATAAAGGTGTCCATGGTGTCGGTCTCACGCCGCGCCGCGCCGCCGCACTTGGGACAGGTGGTCGCCACAAATTCAGGAACCGTTGCCAGCGGCGACTGCCCTGTTCCCTTCAGCGTGATGTCGGCCGGCAGCAGCACAGGGAGTTCGTTTTCGGGCACCGGAACCACACCGCAGGCGTCGCAGTAAACCATGGGAATCGGCGTGCCCCAGTAGCGCTGGCGCGAGATGCCCCAGTCCTTGATGCGGTATTGAATGGTTCCCTTGCCGAAGCCGTCGGTTTCCGCGTCCTGGGTCATGCGCTCGATGGCCTGCTCGGAGGTGAGGCCGGTGTAGCGGCCGGAGTCGACAAGCGTGCCGTAATCGGTGAACGCAGCTTCAAGTGTTACATTAGGTTCTCCGTCCTTCGGCATAATAACAGTGCGGATGGGAAGATTGAAAGTGGTGCAGAACTCGAAGTCGCGCTGGTCGTGCGCGGGCACGGCCATCACCGCTCCCGTTCCGTATTCCGTCAGCACAAAGTTGGCCACCCAGATGGGAACCTGCTCACCGTTGTAGGGATTGCGGGCGGTGAATCCGGTCGCTGCTCCATCCTTCTCAAGGTTGACTTCAGCGCGCGCATGGGCCGCAGATTTCCTGATCCGCTCAACTTCGCTGCGCAGCTTTTCGGGGTTCTTTGAGGCGGCAATCATCTTTTCAAGCAGAGGATGTTCGGCCGCTACAAAGACGACCGTACAGCCAAAAATCGTGTCCACGCGCGTGGTAAAAACGCGCAACGGAAGGCCGAGCTCTTCGATCTGTGAAGTCGACTTCGGTCCCTTTCGACTTGCCGATCCAGTTCTGCTGCATGGTCAGAACGCGTTCCGGCCAGCGAACCAGTTGTTTCATGTCGTCCAGCAGCCGCTCGGCGTAGTCGGTGATCTTCAGGAACCACTGCTCAAGTTCTTTCTCAACCACCGGCGTGTCTTCGTGCCGCCAGCAGCAGCCGTCCACCACCTGCTCATTGGCCAGGACGGTTTCGCATTCGGGGCACCAGTTGACGCGGCTCTTCTTGCGATAGGCCAGGCCACGCTCGTACATCTTGATGAAGAACCACTGGTTCCAGCGGTAATATTCGGGAACGCAGGTGGTCACCTCGCGGCGCCAGTCGTAGCTGACACCCAGGCGCTTCAACTGCCGCCGCATGCGGTCAATGTAGGCAAAAGTGAATTCCGCCGGCGGCCGCTGGTGCTTGATGGCCGCGTTTTCCGCCGGCAATCCGAAAGAGTCCCATCCGATGGGATGAAGGACGTTGAAGCCCTTCATCGACATGTATCGCGCCAGCGCGTCGCCGATGGAATAATTGCGGACGTGCCCCATGTGGATGTCGCCCGACGGATAGGGCAGCATCTCCAGCACGTAATACTTTTTGCGGCCGGGCGGCAAGGTCGGCGTCAAAAAGCTTCTGCTCCTCCCAGAATTTCTGCCACTTCGTTTCTATTTTCTGCGGTTCGTAGTGGGTGTCCATCGATTAACCTGTCTCAGATATTTCGGTGCTCCATTTGTGAAGCCGGCTTGCAGTGCGCAAACCCTTTTCTGTAACGTAGAACCATAGCACAGCTGCTTGATTCTGGCGGAAACTTACGGCCAGGAATTGCTTCGCTCCGCCGTCGTAAATGTAGGCTTGAGCAAATCCTTCCTCCGTCAGCTCGCGCAAAGCCTTGATGGCCTCCGGGCGGGAAACCGGAACGGCCTCGAGCGCTTTCCAACCCTTGAGGCCTGCGTCGTCCGGATACCAGCGGTTGATCGTCTCCAGAATCGTTTCAAGATTCTCATAATCGTCGGCGATCGCATCCAGCACAAGCTCCAGGATCGCCGCGGCCCGATCTCGAGTCAGGTCATCCCACCAGGTTTCAATGCCTGCCACGGATTTCAACTCCTGCCAGTTTGCGCATCATTGTGAGGTTCCGCCTGTCGTCGTCCGGTTCGTCCACCGGGGTTTCGCAGATGAACGGGATGCCTCGAAGCTTCGGGTGGCGAACGATCCTGCCAAACGCTCGTGCGCCAATCTGCCCCTTGCCAATATGCTCATGCCGGTCAACGTGCGAATCAAAACCCGCCTTCGAATCGTTGGCATGGATCACCCGAACATTCCGAAGGCTCACGGTTTGATCCAGCTCCTTGATAGTCTCGGACAGGCCTTTTTGAGTGTGTATTGAATAACCAGAGGCAAACGAATGCGCGGTGTCAATACATGCCCCGACCGGCAATTCACTGCCGGCGCCAGCGACCATTTCTGCGACCTCCTCAAAGCTGCGGCCGATGGCGGACCCTTGCCCGGCGGTATTCTCGATCAGCACCATGAGCCCATCAAGCGGGAGCCCGCTGGCAGCTTTTTTGAGAGATTCGATACAGGTCTTTATGGCCTGTGAAGGAGTCGAACCTTTCGAACTGCCTGGATGCGCGACCAGGTAGTCGGCTCCCAGCGCCAATGCCCTTTGAAGTTCCCGCCTGAACGCCGCAATCGATTTCCTGCTGATTTCGGTATCAGCCGAGGCCAGATTGATCAGGTAGTTGTCGTGAATGACCAGTGGCGAAAGCTTGCGCTCCTCCCGCTCCGCCCGGAACCGCTCGCATTCTTCCGGAGAAGGATCAAGCGTCCGCCATCCGCGAGGATTGGCCGAAAACATCTGGAAGGTATCACAGCCGATTTCCGACGCACGGATGACCGCGTTTGCCAGAGCGCCGGCGATCGAAGTGTGCACACCCACCCGCAGCCGATTTTTCGCCGCTTTTTGCATGAGGCATCTTAGCAGAGCCCATTCCGAAGCGTCAATTTAGCCGGGAGGCCTGCATTGGAACAGGCCTTATCTGTATTGAAATTGATGTTCAAGGTGGCTACAAGTTGGGCGCTGACTGTCTGCTCTCGTGCCGTTTCCATATAGCCGTCCGGAGAGATACCCTTCAATGTCGACACGCCGACATGTTGAAGCGATACATTAAGAACGTTGTCAGGAGGTTTCACCGCAGGGCATTCTTACGCTGATACCAGAGCCCCGGGAGGCACAGTTCAGTTTGCCGAAAATGGCATATGATGAATTCATGTTCCGCAAATGTGACACGGCGAGCCATTTAATTCTTAAAGTGATTCCTTACATAAAATAGCAGCGAGCATGGCCGGGGCCGCGCGCGCCTACGGGTCACATTGAATGTAGCAGCCCTTCACAGGGACTCCATTCAGGCGTGAGAGAGTTGTATAAAAACACCGCATACGTTAAACTTCGTCGTTTCGGTTGCGGGCGCCTGGTGAAGAAGCAGGGATATCTTCATGGTGGAGCGCTGATTTGAGGAGTATCCCGGCGGGGCGTGCTATAGAATTCCCATATATGACCGTTTGCCGCAGCATCGCCATCCTTATTCCAGGAGGGAGGAGTCTCGCATGAGACTTCCCTGCCCGCAACTTTTTGGTTTTTCCAATTCAGGGCCGGGCCTGGCAATTTACAGACGTGCTACTCGCCCATGGTCCAGGCTGGCCGCTTTGCCGGCTGTGGGGTTGATGGTGCTGGCCAGCATGGCATGTCACAAACAGCCGCCGCCACCGCGTCCCTACGTGGCTTTCGTTGTCAACAACCAGAGCCAGTCGGTTGTTGCAGTTAACCTGGCGGGCCCGCAGATCGTCGCCACGATCCCTGTCGCGCCTTTGCCCGAAGAAGCTATCCAAAGGCCCGGTCACCGGGAAGTTTACGTGGTGTCAATGTCCGGCAAGATCAGTGTCATCGAGTTCCCGGAACTGACGGTGGCACACGTCATTGACATCGGAAATCAAGCAGGAGACCTGGTGTTTTCGCCGGATGGCGACCGCGCCTATGTGTTGGATCCGCAGGCCGGCAGGATAGTTTTCCTTGACTGCAACAGCCTGAAGGAGACCGGGCAAGTCAGTCTGGTTCCAAAACTCGCGCACATGGCCATCACCCCTGACGGCAAGACGCTGATTGCCAGCGACCCCGCGAGCGACCGTCTGTTTTTTGTCAGCACGAGTACGCAAAAAGTTCTCGGGACCGTCAAAGTGGGAAAGACTCCCGGACCGCTGGCGGTCTTGCGTGACAGTTCAGTGGTCTTTGTGGCGGACACGGGCGACGAGAAGATATCGGCGGCGGAAATTTCCTCTCACACGATTCTCGCCCACATTGAGATGGGATCGAGGCCAAACGGGCTGGCCCTGAAGCCCGATGGAGGTGAGCTGTTCGTTTTCAGCAATGAAGGCAATAGCATGACGATTGTCGACGCCTTTCATGACAACATCGAGCAGGTGCTGCCCACGGGAAGAGATCCCGTGGCTGCTGTATTCAGCCCGGATTCCAGCATGATGTACCTGGCCACGGCAGCAGACGGGTTTGTCAGCGCTTTTGACGTTACAAATCGTACCGTCCAGAGCACGGTCCATGTGGGCGTTTCACCGGTCGCCCTGGCCCTGACGCCCGATGAACATTTCCTGGCAGTGGCCGACAGTTCCTCCGGCAGCCTGGCCCTTGTTCGGACGTCGCCCCTTTCATTAATCACTGTCGTGCCCGTCGGTTCAAACCCTGTTGACGTTATTGTGCCCGGGTGGGAGTTGGGCCAGAAAGGCCTGTAATGATTTTCTGTCGCCTGGTCCTTGCTGCGGCCTGAAAAGTGATTTCTGATATTATCCTAATCAATCACTTTATGTATCAGCAGTAATCGGCTCATTTAAAATGCACTAATATAGTCATTTATGCCGGTAAATGCTTCTTTGCCTGGGTCTACCAGCTTTGGAACTCTTCGGAGAGATCCAGGATCAGGCCGCCTTCCAGCGGCATCACCTGGAGCGGAAGGTCATCGGCCCAAAGGGATATCTGAAGCTGAATCTTACTGCCAGCGCTGATTCCCAGGGTGTCATAAGTGAGCCGAGCCTCGAAAATCTGTGAATAGCTCACCTGCAGGCTTTCGCTGGCGGGAATTGGTACCTGCAATTGCTCATCCGCCCTCCAGAACTCCAGGTTTGCCAGCTTGTTCTCACGGATCGAGGCATACAACCGGTCATCGATGCCGCCGTTAATGCTGATGCGGACCTGGAAGGATGGGTGTTCCTTCCTGAAGTGCTCGGGGAAATCGAGGCGAAGATAGAGTGCTTCGCGGCCCCTGCCATAGTAGAGGGCCTCAAGACAATTGCGCACACCGTGCATGGATCCGGAGGTGGTGTCGGGGAGGTAAATACCCGCCCCGAGCCATTCAAAGTAGTTTGTCTCCAGCCCGTCGATGCGGGGCTCAATGGTGCCGGTGGGCGGGTAGTTCACAGCGCGGAGCCCAAGCCCCTTGATCGGAACCGCCAGGTCGTCGGGCGGCGATTCTCCCAACAGTCGATAGATATTGCTCAGGTGAGTGCGATAGAGACGATCAAATTCCTCGTCGTGGCCGCTGGAATGTTCCGGTCCATACCACCAGCACCAGTCGCTGCCTTCGCTGATCCAGACTTCATGCCGCGCGCGTTCACGGTCTGAGTCGCTGAGGCTGGTGCGCCCCTGGTTTTGATCAAAGAAATCGCGAGCCTCGGCCAGAAGGTCCCAGGCGCGGTTATCCTCTTCCGCCCCGATCCATACATCAAAGTTTGCGTTGATCCATGAGCCGGGCACAACGTGGGAGAGGCTTCCCTGGTCGCAAAGTTGCAAGGCTTCACTGGCCGTAACAGCCTTTAGTTCAGGATCTTCTACAACTTTCTTATAAAAACTCTTTAAAAATTCACGTCCATTGCCTGGAAAATACTCCCATGCATTCTCACCGTCCAGAATGATGGAGACCACCCTGGGGCCTTCGCCAGAAGAGCGGGCAATAGCCTGGATGCGCTGATGCAGGTCGTGCGCTGCTGCCTGCGCCGGCATGTTGGAGTACGCAAAGCCGATCAGGTCCGAAAGATAATGGTCCCGAAAGAATATTGATATCTGCTGGCCGTCGCTGGTAAAACGATAGGGCCTGTAGAGCGCACGAGATTCTTCAAGCGTGCCGTCAGCGCGGCGGCTGAAGTTTGTTTTAATTGACCTTCCCAGCACCCCTTCGTCGGTTGCCGTCCAGCTAAAACCCGCCCGGGCGGCCAGCCGCAAAACTTCGTCGGAAAGGCTCCCTTCGCTCGGCCACAGTCCGCAGGGCCTCTGGCCAAAGACTTTTTCGTGCAATCCGATGGCCGCCCTCAACTGCTCATCGGCGTCGCCGGGATGCCGGTAGGCCCGATGCGGCAGGCGAATTCCCGGGTGCGACTCCTCCGCAACGTTCGAATCACACAGCAGGGGCAGTATGGGGTGATAGAAAGGTGATGTGGAAAGTTCAATCTGGCCACGCTCGGAGGCACTTCGATATTCTTCAAGCGTTACTTTAAATATTTCAATTTCCTTCTTGCGTACAATAAGCTTGTCGTCCTCCGTGTATCCACGACCCTTCCTCACCAGGCGGCGAACGGCATCGTCCGACGAAAGGTAAATCTCGTCGAACCAGGCAAGTTGTCCCAAAACCTGAACGTCAAGAAAATCCCTGGCCGTCCAAAATCGCGCCACATCGCTGGAACTACCGCTGTGGAACTTGTCATAAAGCTCGCGCAATCGCGGAAATCGATTCACCTGATTCCTGAGATTCATCTGGAATGAAAACTCGACCAGATGTTCACGCTCAGTGGGAGATAACTGCTCCACAGGTTTGAACGCCAGGTCGAATGCTTGCTCGCGAACGTCATCTCGGGCATACTCTTGAAGTTGGGAAACGAGTGAGGGAACCAGGTTGAAGGTCGCGTGGAACTCGGGAAACTCCCTCAGCATAGCGACCATTCCGTAATAGTCCTTCAGGGCGTGAAGCCTCACCCACGGCATGGCGTAGACGCCTTCTGCCAGATCTTTGTAGAAGGGCTGATGCATGTGCCAGAGCAACATCAGATAGGTTTGACGGTTCGGCATGGTCGGATGATGCTCCTCCCGGTAAGCAGGCACGAGGGTTGGGCCTTTGAGCGTGGCGCCAACCCGTCGGCCATGCATCTTCTAAGATATCGGGGAATTGCATTTTTCGGAAGAGCGCAGCAATGAGAATCCTGACTCGCTACATCTTCAAAGAAATGTTCGGGCACTGCCTGCTGGGGCTGCTGGTTTTTACGTTTGTCCTTTATGTGCGTCCTCTGAGCCATGTTCTGGAACTGGTCGCCCGAAGGAACCTTCCGGCGCCCCAGGTGGCGTTTCTGTTTCTGCTTCCACTGCCCAGTATTCTTGTGATGACCATCCCCATGGCGATCCTGTTGGGCACCCTGATTGGCCTCAGCCGCATGTCCGGAGACAGTGAAATTATCGCCATCCGCGCCACCGGGATTGGCAAAGGCCAGTTTGTGCGGCCGGTGCTGCTGTTCGCGCTGTGCGGGTGGGTTGTGACATCCTGGATGAGCCTGTTTCTCTCGCCGGCGGCCGTTCGCAGTATGGAGCGTTCTGAGGCCAGCCTGGCCGCGAGTCAAGCCAGTTATGAAATCCAGCCACGGGTCTTCATCGAGCAATTCCCCCACCTCCTGCTTTACCTGAAGGATGTCGTCAGTGCCAGCACCCGTTGGCAAGGCGTCTTTATCGTCGACCGCAGCCGGAAAGACGAAGTTAAGGTGACGTTAGCCCAATCGGGCCGGCTTGTGAACGAGGATGGTTCCAGCCGTGTTGCGCTTTATCTCGAAAACGGCTCGACGCACGAGTTTAACCCGCAGCACCCGCAGCAATATACCGTGACCTCCTTTGACAACCTGGAAATTCCCATCGTTGAACGACATGGAACCGCTGAGCGCCACCTGACGCCTTCTATGCTTTCACCTCTGACGCTGCTGCGGGACCTGCACGCTCCAAAAGGACGCCGCGCGGCAATGGTTGAACTCAACTATCGACTGGCGCTCCCCATTGCATGCCTGGTGCTGGCATTGGTGGCTGTCCCTATTGGACTTTTCTCCCGGAAAGGCGGCAAAGCTTTTGGCCTGATGCTGAGCATCCTGCTGGTGTTTATTTACTACGTTTTGATGGCTTCCGGGCTGAACCTGGCAAAGGAGGGCCGCCTAAACCCTGTGGTTGGATTATGGATGGCCAACGTTGTGTTCGGGGCCGCCGGGCTCGTCATGTTGCGCCAGACCAACCGGGTGAGAACGGGAGTAGACTTTTTGCACGCCGGGCTAGAGAAAATCGGCCACACGCTTGAGCGATTCCATATGGGAGGGCACAAACCAGCCGCAGAGCAGAACAGCGTAAAGCGCCGGAAGTTCGTATGGCGGGCTTTCCAGATTCTCGATCTCTACGTGCTGCGGAGCTGGCTGTTCTACCTGGCCATCCTGCTGGTAACTTTCACCGGCATTTACATGATTTTTGATTTTTTCCAGTTGCTGGGTGACATCGTGCGAAACCACATATCGGCCCCGCTTGTGCTGGAATATTACTGGTATTTAACGCCCCAGATCCTCTACCTGATGCTGCCGCTCAGCATTCTGGTTGCGACCCTGGTCGGCTTTGGGCTGCTGAGCAAGTCGAATGAGATCACCGCCATCAAGTCCGCAGGAATCAGCCTCTATCGCATCTCCGTGCCGATCCTGGTGGGCGCCGGGCTCTTCAGTGGAAGCATGTTTCTGCTGGGCAACAACTATCTGCCTGAAACCAACCAGCAGCAGGACGCCATCAGGAACCAGATCAAAGGCAAGCCTGCCCAGACCATGTACCGGCCGGACCGGCAGTGGATTTTTGGGAAATCCGACAAGATTTACAATTACCGCTTCTTCGACGCCGACCTGAACGTTTTTGCGAATCTGTCGGTCTTTGAAGTTGAGCCCGGCAATTTTCGCCTGAAGCGGCGGATTTATGCCGCCCGCGCCTTCTGGGAGCCGCACATTCAACGCTGGGTTCTCGAGGATGGATGGGTGCGAAACTTTTCCGACGGCGGTATTGCTGACTATCAACCCTTTGCCGTGCATACTTTCAGTGAGCTGAGTGAAGCTCCATCCTACTTCAAAAAGGAAGTGAAGCCCTCAGAGCAGATGAACGTGCTGGAGTTGCGCCAGTATATCCAAAGCCTCAAGCAGAGCGGCTTTGATGTGGTTCGCCTCTCCGTTGCCCTCAACCGTAAGTTCTCTTATCCGCTCATCGCCTTCGTGGTCACGCTGATCGCCATTCCTTTTTCTTTTTCTACCGGCAGCCGGGGTGCGCTGGCGGGGATTGCCCTCAGCATTGGCATTGCGATTGTGTACTGGTCTGTTTCGAGCCTGTTTGAAGCGATGGGCAATCTCAGCCAGCTTCCTCCGGCTGTGGCTGCGTGGTCTCCTGATGTTCTGTTCGCTTTGGGGGGCATTTACCTTCTGGGACGGATGAAGACCTGAGGGGCGACAGAATCGGGGCTGGCCAATGTCGGCGCGTCGACATTGAAAGGCTTTCCTGAAAAACAACAGCGATCCCTGACCCGCCATCTTGATTAAAATACTTAAAGCACTGAATGATGTTAGATTCAGAGATCGCTGTTTTTATGTAACTTAAGCTGTAGTGTAAGATTCGGCAGAAGCGCTCTTCTTTTCCTCTGCTTCCCGCAGCGCTGCCTGGGCGGCCGCCAGCCGGGCGATCGGTACACGATAGGGCGAGCAGCTGACGTAATTCAGCCCGGCTTCTGAACAGACCTGAATGGATGACGGATCACCGCCGTGCTCTCCGCAGATCCCGACCTTGAGATTCTCCCGGGTCTTCCGCCCTTCGGCGGTTCCAATTTTCAGCAGCCGTCCGACCCGCTTGGGATCCAGCACCGCGAAGGGATCGGCAGGCCAGATCTTCTGCTTTACATAGGCGTTGATGATCTTTCCGCAATCGTCGCGCGAAAGGCCAAAGGTGGTCTGCGTCAGGTCATTGGTGCCGAAGCTGAAGAACTCCGCTTCTTCCGCGATCTCACCGGCGGAGAGTGCCGCAGCGGGCAGCTCAATCATGGTTCCCACCAGGTATTTCACCCGTGCACCTTTTTTGGCAAAAACCTCTTTGGCCACGCGGTTGACAATCTCCTTTTGAAGCGCCAGTTCCCGGACATCCCCCACCAGTGGGATCATGATTTCAGGCTTGGCGTCAATACCCTTCTTCTTGCATTCGACGGCCGCCTCAAAGATGGCGCGTGCCTGCATCTCCGTAATCTCCGGATACATGATGCCAAGACGGCACCCGCGAAGGCCCAGCATGGGATTAAATTCATGCAGTCCTTCAACTACCGCCAGTAACTGCTTCAACTCGTTGAGCTTGGAGCCCTTCTTGCCTTTCGCTTCGAGCGTGGCTATTTCCACCATCAGCTCTTCGCGCTTGGGCAGGAATTCGTGCAAGGGAGGATCAAGCGTTCGGACGGTTACCGGCAGCCCGTCCATGGCCTTGAAAAGACCCACAAAGTCCTTCCTCTGCATGGGAAGAAGCTTGGCCAGTGCCGCGCGGCGTTCCTTGTGGTAGGCAACGCTCTCGGCGAGTTCCATCTTCAGCCCTGCAATTCGCTTCTCATCCTTTTCTTTTTCGATGTCGACCCTTATCTCATCTGCTGGGCGAGAGTCTCGGCAAGCCATGATCATACGCTGAACGTGAGGAAGCCGGTCGGAAGCGAAAAACATGTGCTCTGTGCGGCAAAGCCCGATGCCCTCGGCTCCAAATTCCCTAGCTTTAAGTGCGTCACGCGGCACATCCGCGTTGGCGCGAACTCCCAACTTTCGGAATTTGTCCGCCCACGCCAAGAATCTCAAAAGGCTTGGGTTGTTAGGATCGGGATCAAGGAGCGGCGTTTTCCCTTCAACTACTCGACCGGTTGTGCCATCCAACGTCAACCAATCGCCCTCTTTCAACGTAAGACTACCAACTTTGAGCTGTTTTGTTTTCTCGACTACTTCGGCATCCGAACATCCCGCAACACACGACTTCCCCATACCACGTGTCACAACTGCTGCATGGGAGGTCATCCCTCCTCGTGATGTCAGTATCCCGGCGGCCACTTCCATGCCGTGAATGTCATCCGGAGCCGTCTCAGCGCGAACAAGGATCACCGGATGATGCCTGCCTTTCTCGACCGCGTCTTCTGCTGTAAACACAATTCTTCCAACAGCGGCTCCCGGGGAAGCAGGCAGCCCTTTTGCTATAACTTTCAACGGCTTCGATTCATCAAGTCGGGGCACTAAGAATTGATTTAACTGGGCTGGCTCTACCCGGTGAATTGCCTCTTTTCTGGTTATCAATCGCTCATCGACTAAGTCAAGTGCAATCTGAACAGCGGCAATCCCCGTTCTCTTACCCGTGCGGGTCTGAAGCATGTAAAGCTTGCCTTCCTGGATGGTAAACTCGAAGTCCTGCACGTCCTTGTAGTGGTGCTCCAGGCGTGAGGTGATTTTCCGCAACTGGTCAAAGACCTCCGGCATGATCTTCTGAAGTTCGACGATGGGTACGGGCGTTCTGATGCCAGCCACCACGTCCTCGCCCTGGGCGTTCATCAGGAATTCGCCATAAAACTTGTTTTCGCCCGTGGCCGGATTGCGGGTGAATCCCACGCCGGTTCCGGAGGTGTCGCCCATGTTTCCGAACACCATGGCCTGGACATTAACCCCGGTCCCCAGACCAGCGGGGATTTTGTTCATGCGCCGATAGGTGACAGCCCGCGGGTTGTTCCAGGAGCGGAAGACGGCTTCGATCGCCATCTTGAGCTGCGTGCGCGCATCCTGGGGAAAGTCCGTGCCGGTGGCCTTGCGGATCACCTGCTTGTATCCTTCGATCACCTGCTTAAAATCGTCGGCCGTCAGTTGCGTATCCAGCGTGAACTTGTGCTTCTTCTTCTGGGCCGTCAGGATGTGCTCAAACTTGTCTTTGGAAATCTCCAGGACGACGTTGCCGAACATCTGGATAAATCGGCGATAGCTGTCATAAGCAAACCTTGGATTTTCTGTCTTTCGCGCCACAGCCTCGACAGCTTCATCGTTCATGCCAAGATTCAGGATGGTGTCCATCATGCCGGGCATTGAAAACTTGGCGCCCGAGCGGACGGAGACGAGAAGCGGATTCCGGGCGTCACCCAGTCGCTGTTTCAAAAGTTTCTCCAGCCTCTCAAGCGCTTTTTCTGACTGCGAAAGCACTTCCTGAGGAAGCTTGTTTCCGGCTTCAAAATAGGCGCGGCATGCCGAAGTTGCGATCGTGAATCCGGGAGGAACAGGCAGTCCCGCGTTGGTCATCTCTGCAAGCCCCGCGCCCTTGCCGCCCAGAACGTCTTTCATGGTTCCGTGGCCATCGGCCTTGCCGCTTCCAAAAAAGTAAACGAATTTTTCCATGATTCCTGATCTCCTTGTGATGAATTCTATGCACGGCCCTGGGCCGTGGAATATTTGAAATGCCAGCGATGGCGGCGCTCAACAGGCTACCGGCGGCGATGGCTTAAAAGGTTTGCACCGGCCGTTGACGTCGGCGCGTCGACAATAGTTAATGCAACACTTTAGGTGCGCCCAACTGCGGAAATGCCGGCACACCCAACTTAGCGCTCCTGGTTTGAGGAGCTGTGAGCCTCGGCTGCAATTTCTGAAAGGTCGGCAAGCCGGGCAAAAACATCCCGATTCAAATGAACCAGCAACCGAAGCCGGTTTTCCCTGACGGCGGAATCCTCGGCCATCACGAGGACCTTGTCAAAAAAGCGATCCACCTGGGGCCTGATCCCGGCCATCGCTCGAAAAGACGCTCCGTAGTCACCGGTCGTTTCGAGCAATTCAAGGTTCTTTGTGATGCCTTCGCAGGCGGCGTATAACTCCTGCTCCGGACCCTCAGCCAGCAGTTCCGTATTGACAGCGGCCTTGCTGCCCGCCAGATCCACTCCCGCCGACTTGGTCAGGATGTTTCGGGTCCGCTTTGCTGCGGCGGCCAGAGCCAGGAAATCTTCCGTGTCGCGCACCTTTTCAAGCGCTTCCGCACGTGCCAGCGCAACGGCTGGAACATCGGAACCTGCGGGAACGGCCGGGCTCAGGACGGCGCGAACAGTGTCATAACGAAGTCCTGCAACTTCCCTGAAATAGAACTCCATCCGCTCACGCAGGAAACCTTCCACACCCTGCGCAAGATTTCTTTCCTTCGCACCTGGCAGGCTCTCTTCAATGCATTCGATGGCCTTGGTTGTGGTGCGGGCCAGATCCAGCGCGGCGAGGGACTCAACCGCAATCTTGATGATCCCGTTCCCCGCCCGCCTCAGCCCGAACGGATCACTTGATCCCGTCGGTTCCAGCCCCACGGCAAACCCGGCCACCACACTGTCCAGCCTGTCCGCAAGCGCCACAATGGCGCCCACCTTGTTCCTGGGACAGGCGTCTCCAACGTTGGCGGGTTTGTAGTGGTCGTAGATTGCGTCCGCAACAGCCTCCGGCTCGCCCTGCTCACGCGCATAGAGCCCGCCAACCACGCCCTGCAGTTCGGTAAATTCGCGCACCATCTGGGTGGTCAGATCGCATTTGCACAGTCGGATAGCTCGCAACACCTGATCCGTAGCCGCGGCATCGAGCAAGCCCAGAGATGTCAGTTCCGCGCAGATCCCCTCTGCGATCGTCGCCATGCGTTCAACCTTCGCGGCGTAACTGCCCATTTTGGCCTGATAGGTCACCTTTTCCAGCAATGCCTGCCGCGCTTCCAGGGGAACGCGAAGATCCGCTTTCCAAAAGAACTCGGCATCAGCAAAACGGGCCGTCAGCACCCGTTCGTGACCCTCTCGAATCAGTCCTGCCGGATCCCCACCCACGTTGATGACAGTGATGAAATTCGGTTGGAGCGCCCCAGAGTCGTTCTCAACAGCGAAATACTTCTGATGGTCGCGCATCACGGTCACCAGAATTTCTCGAGGCAGGTGCAGGAAGCGCTGATCAAAGCCGCCCATGAGAGCGTGAGGCCATTCCGTGGAATTGATGACCCACTGGTGCAGGTCCGCATCCGGAAGGGCATTAAAACCCTGACACCTCAAGTATCGCTTTAATTTCTGCCTGTATGGTTCTCGACCGCTGCTGAGGATCGATTTCAACCAGTCGCTCGCGGAGCTTGGCTGTGTAATCCTCAAAACTCCTTACCGAAATGGCTTTCGGACCTGCCACCCGATGGCCGTAGGTTGACTTCCCTGACCGTACGCCGGCAATCTCAAAAGGAACAATGCGGGCCCTTTCACCCTCAGCCAGAATCGCCAGCAGCCAGCGGATGGGGCGGATGAACCTGGGACCCGTTTTTATGGTCCAGTACATGCTCTTGGGAAAGCTGATTCCCAGGATGACTTCCGGCAGGGACTCCGCCAGGATTTCACGGGCAAAGCGCCCTCGCACCCGTTTGCGAAGGCCGAGATAGAGCCCTTTTGGCGTCTCAATTTTAAGCAGTCGGCTGACAGGGACTGAGTTTCTTTCCGCAAAGCTCTCGGCTGCTCGTGTAGGCTTTCCATCCTGGTCAAAAGCCACCTTGACGGGGGGGCCGATCACCTCTTCAACTTCGTGGGCTTGCCGAAACAGCACCGCCGGCGCTCGCGCCACAAGCCTTCGGGGGGTTGAAAAGGTACGGACGGGTTGCGCATCAGGCGGAAGCAGCCGCAGCCTCCGCAGAGTTTCGCTCAGGCGCTCGCCCAGATTTCGCTCTGCGCCAGCAAGGAAGCGCGCCGGAATTTCCTCCACCCCCACCTCGATAAGCAGCGGTTCTGTCGGTTGTTTTTGTTCATCCGTCATGCGGATTCAACCTCTGCTACCGGGTTAGTCTGCTCAAGATAAACCTGCGCCACCTCGGTTGCGATCTTTCGGATCCGCGCAATCAGCGCCACGCGTTCAGTGACGCTGATGGCTCCACGGGCGTCAAGGATATTGAACGAATGCGAGCACTTCAGGCAGAACTCATACACCTTGCGAAGGGGAAACCGGGTGGGCCTTTGGCCGCGATCAGTGTTGAAGTAGTACTTCAGCAAACGGGCCGCTTCAGCCTCATAAAGTTCGAAGAGCTGGCGGGTTGCTTCGGGTGAGGCGCACTCAAAGTCATAAAGGGAAAGTTCGAATTCTTCGCGATGTCTAAGATCGCGGTATTTCAAAGACTTATTCCACATAACCTCATATACATTATTAACATTCTGAAGAAACGCTGCGATCCTTTCAAGCCCGTAGGTAAGCTCAACTGAGATCGGGTCCAGGTCGACTCCGCCCGACTGCTGGAAATAGGTGAACTGCGTAATTTCAAGTCCATCCAGCATGACCTGCCAGCCAATTCCCCAGGCTCCGAGCGTAGGGGCCTCCCAGTTATCCTCCTCAAACCGGATGTCGTGATTGTGAAAATCGATTCCGATGTCCCCAAGGCTGCGCAGGTAGATATCCTGAACATTTGTGGGCGGGGGTTTCAGGATCACCTGCAATTGCGTATGTTTGATCAGGCGGTTTGGATTTTCTCCGTACCGGCCGTCGGCAGGCCGCCTGGAAGGCTGCACGTATGCCACGTTCCAGGGTTGCGGGCCGAGAACACGGAAGAATGTCTCCGGACACATGGTTCCTGCCCCAACCTCCAGATCGTAAGGAAGCGCCACCACAGCCCCTTGCTTTGCCCAGAAGTTGGTGAGCCGGCTGACCATGTCCTGGAAGGTCAAACCCTTGTCCGTTCCTTTGTTACCCACTGCTTTAAGCGCCATACTATCCCGCGGATCCAGAATTCCCTGCCCGTCAATTTTTCAAGCTTAAATTTCTTCTGCCAGCATGGCCCGCGTTTTCAGCTTCTTTTCCAGATGCGCCTCGATGATCTGTTCAAGCAGCCGGCGCAATTCACGCGTGCCCGGGGCCGCCGCCCCCTTTTCAATCCATTGCTCAATGCGGGCCGTGCGAAACGCCGGAATCAGCTTCAAGGCACTTGCTGAAACCCGCTCGTTCAATGCTCCGCTGCGGCACCTGGAACATACCAGGGCGACCGTCACCGGGTCATAAAAACCATCTTCCTCTGAAAACGGCCGCTGGCACGCCATGCACCGGCTCAGATCAGGCAGAAAACCTCCCAGCCGCAGCAGCCAATAGTTGAAAAAAACGAGCGGACGGTTGGCCTCTCCAAAGCGCTTGAAGGCCCTCAATACGGCCAGGAGCAGACGGAAAACACGTTCGTTCATTTCCCGGTCGGGCAGAAAGCGGTCCGTGACTTCCGCAAGGTACTGAGCGGCAAGTTGCATGCGGAAATCACGCTGCATCTCGAAAAACGATTCAACAATCTCAGCCGAGCCTAACCGCTGCAGGTCCCGGTTCTCCCGGTCGTAAACCCACACCCGGATGTAACTCAAGGGCTCAAGCGCAGACCCATACCGCCCTCTGCGGCTGAACGCGCCCTTTGCCACCGCGCGGACGCGGCCCAGTTGCCTGGTGAACAGCGAAACAATCTTATCTGCCTCCCCCAACCGGTGGGTCCGAAGAACGATGGCCTCTGTTTCGATAAGGGGCATTGCAGATTGCTGTGCCGGCGTACCGCCAAATAATCTACGTTAGCACAAGCCTATATCGTTCCGAAAGAAGATTTCAGCCGCACCAGCCTCCCCCTAAATGGAGCGGATCCCGAAATCATCCGCAAAACGGCTGACGATCCAGCCTGTAGAAAGCCTCCACCAGCTCGGCAGGGCAATCCAGGAGCGCCATCTCTGTGCAACCCTTCGCGAAAATAGCCGTAGGAGCCACTCCCTTCAATACACACGCTTCGATATGAGAAAGGCCAGGCGGATATGAAATTGCGTGTCGCCTGCTAAAAGCAATCCCACCTCACGATTGGCAATCCAGCCCACCGGACGGGAAGTCAGCCATCGAAAAGCCAGGAGCCGATGACTGACAGGGGAATCCTGCTTCAACCCATCCACCCTGTGGATAAAAAGGAAGCAGGCTGTGCAAAAGAAGTTATGTTAACCATTTGCAGATACTGTTTTTGTTATCAGACGTGGCTGTGGAAGCTGGCCCCGTCGATCGCCTTCTCGCCTGCTGGACCCGGGATTATTTATCCAAGGGGCACATCCGAGGATGCCGAATGGGTGGATTCTCTTCCCTTTTGCAGCGTATCTTCTGGAGGAGTTTACCCAGTAAAGTTGAGGATTCGCATTGCGGTGTTGAAGTCAGCAGATGAATAGGCCGATAACATAGCCGAGGCTTGGAAAGTTGGGAGGTCGTTATGGAACGCCGTTTCGTTCGCAACTATGTGCAATTTCCGGTTGACCTGCGATGGACGGGCAAGGCAGGCAGTTTTAAGGCGCTTGCGGGCGTAGTTGATATTTCGCAGGGAGGTGTCAGGGTTGGGACAGGTCCTCCTTTGATTCCTGGGAGGTTGGTGCACGTTTTCCTTGAAGGGAAGGAAAGCCCGTTTGCATTCTGCCGGGTGGTATGGGCACACACGCATGGCGGTGCCCTTCCCAGCGATGCCGGACTGGAAGTCCTGGAGCAGTTGTCCGATATGCCATTCGCTGGCCATTCTGAAACCCCAGGGGTTATTGAAGGGGCGGAGAGTTTTTGAGCCGATTGGATACACGTTCTGCTTCAGCGGAATTTCCGAATGCGCGATGGTATGAGCCGTTGCTGTGAGTTGGGAAGTGATTTTGGTCGTTGACCAGTGGTTTCGAGAGTTGACTTCATTGAGGCCAGCCCGTAGCATATGATTGATGACCAACCCGGCCCAGTGTGGAGTGACTGGCTCATGGTGACGATTTCATTGTTTGTTATTTCGCTTTCCCCTGCCCTGCTGGCAGTTAACCTTGGAGTGATCGTGCCACTTGCGCTTTCCTGTCTGGTGGTTGTGGTGGTCATCCCCTCTGCTGCGTCGCGCGGAAGACTGAATGTTCCCGTCTATGCGCTCATGCTATTTGTTGCCGCAATTATTGCCTTTGGGATTGGGAAATTAGCCGGGGCACAGTCCGTGCACGGTACAACACTGGGGGTTGTGATTTCGTTTATTTTTTTCCTGCTGGTTGCCACGGCAGTCGGGTCCTTTTTGGGAATTTTCTTTTACCGGCAGCCAACGGAGGATTCAACGGCCAGCACACCTAAGGCGCGCGTGTCATCAGCCGTACCAGCCATGGAAGACGACCGTCAGTAGCAGCGGGCCCTCCCTGCCCTGAAGCCGATTCGCCGATGACGTCTTTCTGACCGCGATGCAGGCCTTTAGGAACCTTCCTTAGATCCTTTTCATTGCACCCCATCATCTGCTCCTGTTGTCGTTCTTACAGGTAACCACTTGCCTCAAATGGCTCTTGACCTTGTCAGGGGAGTCATGCAGACTTACCCCATCTGCCGGGTTGGATTCGCGCAAATTAGGACAGAGGTGAGACAACGATGCTGAAGGAATTCAAAGACTTTGCAACGCGTGGAAACATGTTCGACATGGCGGTTGGAATTATTCTGGGCGTTGCATTCGGAAAAGTGGTCAATTCCATGGTCAACGATATTCTGATGCCGCCTATTGGAAAACTGCTTGGCCACATCGACTTTTCGAATTTTTTTATTAATCTGTCGGGAACACACTATGCGACGCTTGCTGAGGCCAAGAAGGCCGGGGCCGCCGTGATTAGCTATGGAATGTTCTGCAACACTGTGCTTGAATTTCTGATCGCCGCCTTCGCTGTTTTCCTGCTGGTCAAGCAGATCAACCGTCTGCGGCGGCCGGTCCCTGTTCCGGAAGCTCCTGCAACACGTGAGTGCCCGTTTTGCGTTTCGCCAATTTCGCTTAAGGCGACGCGTTGCCCTCACTGCACTTCCGAGCTGCAAGCGGCATAAACCGCTGGCGTGGCCGGGTTGATAGGATACAAGCCAGCAGTTAAGGCCTTGGCGGAAGGGGCAGCCGTGCGGCATGCCCGGTGTGAAGGACCTGGAGAGTTGTCATGGTGACGAGTCGGTTGCTTGCGCAGGAAGTTTTAACCGTCGGCCGCAGACGGGCAACAAGCGAATGCTGTCTCATGGACACACCCAGGCAACGCTGCTCTCTGAGCCGTATGGCCAGGTGTCTTTGCTCTGGGGATACTCAATGCGGTAGCCCGGTTCGGGCTCGACGCCGACCGTTCTGCCAATCTGCTTGGCGATCATCTCCGCAACCTCAATTTGCAGCGCCGTAGCATCATCCAGTACGCGGCTGTAATTTGCCGCCCAGAGTTGCGCCTGGTTATCCACGCGAATCAGCATTACGGTAATCCTGTAATGGTCCCCATTACGGCGTACACTGCCTTCGACAATATAATCCACTCCCAATTCCCTGCCGATCTCGGCGATGGACTTGTGGGTCCCCTGGTAGCCTCCGGCGGTCGTGCGGGCGATGACCCCGATCCTGGCAATATTCCACCGGCCCAATTGTGAGAGAATCTCATGGCTGAACCCATCGGCGATATAGTTCTGGCTTGAATCACCTGTCAGGTTTTCGAAAGGAAGTACCGCCAGCATCAGCCTCGAATCCGCAGAGCGTCGCCTGAAGCCAGCTTGCTCAACACCGAAATAGCCGACAACGAACAGGACTGAAGCCGCGAGCAAGAAAATGACCCGCCGGGGCTTATACCATCGGCTCCCGGTGGCTTGAAGCATTGGTTGCTTCCGGTCAGGCGCCTGCGACGGGGATTGCCATTCCGCCGGCGGCTGTATGGGAGGCGGCACCGCTTCGCGCATTTCCCGGTCGTGCGGGAAGGAATATCCACCCGGGCCGTCCAGCGCTTTGACCTCTGCAACAAACCGATAACCCTGGCGTGGAACGGTTTCAACGTACTTGTGGCCGTTATCCTTTTCCCCCAGGGCACGCCGGAGGACACAGATATTGTGATTGAGGTTGGTTTCTTCAACGACGGAGTCAGGCCAGATGATGGCCATCAACTCGTCTTTGGTTACCAGAGACCCGTGCCTGCTCACAAGGGCATAAAGCGTGTCGAACACTCTCCCCCGCAGGGGCAACGCGTGTCCGTCGCGGGTCAAGCGCCTTTCACGAACATCCAGCCGGAATGGACCGAATTCAAAGGCTTTATCTTGTTTAGCCATAATCGGTCAACAAATAATTAAGAGAAATTCCAGCTTTATTAAAAGACGCCCACTCTCCCCACGGGATTAACTTTTCATCCACAAGTTGAATGAACGCCGCTTGGCCGTATTTTATCAGGCGGTAATGGGGCTTTGTCCAAAAAAATTCAGGAGGAATGGAATATGGCACGGTGGAGACCCGACCCCACTTTCTATCCGTCACCCAGGATGGCAGCGGAGGCACCTCCGGAGAAATTTGCTTATCTCGCCTTGTTGAATCCCCGGCATGAAGGAAAACACGATGCGCTGGCGGTGATTGATGTGGACCCTTCATCTTCAAAATACGCTCAAGTCGTGGGGCAGGTTGAAATGCCGAATGCAGGCGATGAACTGCACCACTTTGGCTGGAACGCCTGCAGTTCCTGTCTTTCGCCCTACGCACCCCACGCTCACATGGAGCGGCGCTACCTGGTGGTTCCCGGCCTGTGGTCCTCAAGGATACACATCATCGATACCAAGCCTGACCCCCGGAATCCGAAGATCGTCAAGGTGATCGAACCTCAAGAATTGGCGAGACGCACGGGATATTCACGACCCCACACTGTTCATTGCGGGCCGGACGGAATCTACATGAATGCACTCGGCTCGCCTTCTGGCGACGGCCCGGGCGGCATCTTTATGATGGACCCGGAGAGCTTCGACGTGCTTGGACAATGGGAGCTTGACCGCGGCCCCCAACATCTCGCCTACGATTTCTGGTGGCATCTCGGATGCGACACGGTGATAACGAGCGAATGGGGAACCCCCAAGACTTTTGAAAAGGGCCTTATTCCGGAAGTCCTTCTCTCAAGCGGCTACGGGCATGCACTTCATATTTGGGACCTGCGTCGCCGACGCCATCTTCAGATGTTGGATTTGGGCAAGGAGCACCAGCTTGTCTTTGAAGTCCGGCCGGCACACAACCCCTCTGAAGCGTATGGATTTGTCGGCGTGGTGCTTTCTCTCAAGGATCTCTCTTCATCGATCTGGATGTGGCACCGAAACAATGGAAACTGGGACATTCGCAAGGTCATCGAAATTCCCGCCGAACCAGCGGACCCGGAGAAGTTGCCACCCATACTCAAGGATTTTAAAACCGTACCCCCGTTAGTGACGGATATCGATCTTTCCACGGATGACAGGTTTCTCTATGTTTCATGCTGGGGGACGGGTGAGTTTATTCAGTACGATGTGAGCGACCCGTTTAATCCCAAAAAGACGGGCTCTCTGCATCTGGGCGGGATCGTGCGCCACGCGGCGCACCCAAAAAAGCCTGACCTGCCACTGAACGGCGGTCCGCAGATGGTTGAGGTCAGCCGCGATGGACATCGGATTTACTTCACTAACTCCTTGTACGGTGTGATTGACGAACAGTTCTATCCGGAGGGTATCAAAAGCTGGATGGTCAAGGTGAATGCCAAACCCGAAGGCGGGATGGAACTGGACCGTAACTTCTTCCTGGAGTTCAAGGAGCTTCGCAGCCACCAGGTTCGGCTGGACGGCGGCGACGCTTCCTCGGATTCCTATTGCTACCCGTCATGATAGAAACTGCCGTCTGGGCCTGGGTGGCATTGCTGCTGCTGGGAGCCTATCACGGGATCAATCCGGGGATGGGATGGTTATTTGCGGTAGCTCTGGGCATGCAGGAGAAGACCTCCAGGGCAGTCTGGCGATCGCTGGCGCCCATCGCAGCCGGGCACGCACTGGCCATCGGGGCCGTGGTGTTCCTTGCTGCCCTGGCCGGCATGGCGCTTCCGTTGACAAGGCTGAAGTTTGTAGTGGCAGGCATCCTTTTTGTTCTGGGGACTTACCGCCTGGCGCGGCACCGACATCCTCGAGGGGGAGGGATGCTGGTGGGCTTCAGGGATCTCACAATCTGGTCATTCCTGATGGCTTCCGCCCACGGGGCCGGCCTGATGGTACTGCCGGTCCTGTTGCAGATTTCACCTGCGGTGCACGCAGCGGGGACGCAACCCACGGCCCATCCAATGCACGCCGGCGTGATGGGAGGAACAGCAACCAGTCTGCTGGCAGTCGCAGTCCACACAGCCGGTTACCTGGTGGTTACGGGAGCGATTGCGTGGCTGGTGTACGAGAAGCTGGGTCTGAGCCTTCTGCGGAAGGCCTGGGTTAACCTGGATTTCATCTGGTGCTTTGCTCTTATCGCCACAGGAGGTTTTGTGCTGCTGATGTAGTAATTACAGCTGGTGTAGGGCCGGTGGAACGTGAAGAGGTGACGGCCGTCCTTTACCCGCTGGAGAAAGTGATGGGCCACATTTGGAAAGTATCGAAATTTACACAATTTAGAGCTTTCAAGGTGCGGCCCTGAAAACCATAAAGTCACATCGATGAAACTTGAGAAAACGGAGGGTTGACCAATGGCAAAGTTTTTGATTGAGGTTGCGCATCCGGCGGAGGTGCAAGCCTGCGCCCGTGTTGTTCAAATTTTCCTTAAGACCGGATCCCATTTCTTGAGTCATGCGGACTGGGGCTGCATGGATGGCGAGCACAAGGCCTGGATTATCGCCGACGTCGCCGATAAGACCGAAGCGTGCTGCATCGTCCCACCACAATTTCGCTCTGACGCAAAGGTTACACAACTCAACAAGTTCACCATGGATGAGATTGAGGAGGTTCTCCAGCAGCACCAGGTTTGACGTCGTTCGCCCCTATACAAAAGGAACCCTTGCATCTCGATATAGTTGAAATCCTGTCTTATGCTGACATGGCGGGACGGGGCTTGCGTTGGAATTCGAAAAGGTGCAAGATTATCTGATCATGGGGTTGGTGGGGCTGGTTCAAACAACCGACTTGCCTTCTTTCTATCAAGTTTAAAAACTGGAAAATGGCGGGTCACCCAGGGAATAGCCTGCGTAATGCGCATGACCAAATTCATTTTGGCTGGGGTTGCGAATGTCCGTCATAAAACACAATCGGCAACTCAATTTGCACTTCTTCGAGCGCGCTCTCTGTTTCATACCCACGACCCCTTATCGTCTGATCCATGGACTCCATAACTTCTACTACCGATCGAGGAGAAACCTATGAATTCCGGAACCATTGCCAAGCTTCAGGAAGGATTTCGTGGCGAGATCATCCAGCCTTCCGATCCTGGGTACGACACTGCCCGCAAAGTCTACAACGGGATGATCGATAAGCGCCCGGCCGTGATTGCCCGCTGTGCTGATGTTGCCGACATCCTGGCCGCCGTTAAGTTCGGCCGGGAAAACGAATTACTGACATCCATTCGCGGCGGCGGCCACAACGCCGGCGGCCTGGGAATTTGCGACGATGGCCTGGTTATTGATTTGTCGAGGATGAAGAACGTCCACATGGACCTCAAGGCAAAGACCGCCCGCGTTGCGCCGGGCTGCGTATGGGGCGACGTTGACCACGCTGCACACGCATTTGGCATGGCAGTGCCCAGCGGCATCATTTCCACGACAGGGGTTGCGGGCCTGACCCTGGGCGGGGGAATCGGCCACCTCTCCCGCAAGTACGGTCTGAGCATTGACAACCTCCTTTCGGTGGACATGATTCTGGCGGATGGCAGCTTCGTTACCGCCGATGCGAAGGAGAACGCGGACCTTTTCTGGGCCGTCCGCGGCGGTGGAGGAAATTTCGGAGTTGTGACCTCATTCTTATTTCGCCTGAACCCTGTCGATATGGTTCATGCCGGTCCGACCTTCTGGCCGCTGGATCAGACAGAAGCGGTTCTGAAAGCCTATCGTGAATTTATTGTTCAGGCCCCGGAAGACGTGAACGGATTTTTTGCTTTCCTGACCGTTCCACCTGTCCCGATGTTCCCTGAAAATCTGCATAACCAGAAAGTCTGCGGGGTGGTGTGGTGCTGCACGGGAGGGCCCGATGCGGCGGAAAAGGCCACCCGGCCCATGAGGTCGGTCGGCAAGCCGGTGCTTGATCATGTAGGACAAGTGCCCTTCCCGGCGGTCCAGTCCTTATTCGATGGATTATACCCGCCCGGGCTTCAGTGGTATTGGCGCGCGGATTTCTTTAAGGAAATCAGTGACGCAGCCGTTGCCAAACATGCGGAATATGGCGCCAAGCTTCCCACGATGCACTCCACCATGCACCTTTATCCCATCAGCGGCGCGGCCCATCGCGTTGGGAACCAGGAGACAGCTTTTAGTTATCGTGATGCCAACTGGGCAGGCGTCATCGTGGGCGTTGATCCGAACCCTGCAAACCGCGACAAGATTACCAAGTGGAGCAGAGACTACTTTGACGCCATCCATCCCTATTCGTCAGGCGGCGCCTACGTGAACTTTATGATGGAAGAAGGCCAGGAGCGCGTTCAAGCATCTTTCCGCGACAACTATAAACGTCTGGCCGAGATCAAGAAGAAGTACGACCCCACAAACTTCTTCCGGGTGAACCAAAACATCATCCCGGCGGCTTAGAAACCCCGCCGATCCCGGCAAAACGGTCCGAGCAGGAACTTGAATGGTAAGAAGGCCCGGGCTGATGCAGCGTGGGCTTCTTCGCGGTGTTGATTAGGTGGTGCGTGCCTGCCGTATGGCGAGTGCGCGTGCCGTCAAGCAACAGGCTGCCCATTCCGCTGCTAGCCCAACTTTGCCAGTCGCGCTGAAACTTCCTTCGCAAAGCGGTCGATGAAGCCGTTGATGTAGGTGGCCGGATCCAGTTTGTCGTCCTGAACGAGAGGTGTTAGATCAACACCGAAGATGACTGAAGTTGCCACATCCGTCGCGTGCGACGCAAAATAGGTTGCATTGGCTCTGCGCCGTCCGGCGGTCGCGAGGTCATACCTTTTGCCGCCGCAAATCTGTGAATCAAAAATGCCCACCAGCGACATGGCCAGGTTTTCATGCGCGCTCACGTCAAACAGAACCTTGTCGTTATCATTCAGCCAATCAAGGCCCCGCCAGACTTCACACCCATAGACCTTCTCGGGACGTGAATCGGCATCCAGGCCGCGGATCGCCTGGATCACTCGCAGGGTAACACCGACGTGGGTGTCATGCTTGTCGGCAAGATTATGCGTATAGACGACCTTTGCCTTTGCAGCCCCCAGCAGTTGCTTCAGGTCAGCCACCACATCGGGGTTCTTCTGGTCCTTGACGGCGCCACTGGTGTAATTAAGAAAGACCTGGGCAGAATATTCGCCTACGTACGCCGCTTTGCGTTGTTCAACACGCCGCACCTTCTGCATGTCCTCGTCGGAATAGCTGGCGTAAAGATCGTCGCGCGGACTGCCTGCGCCGTTGGTCACAGTGACCCCGGTGAAGTGTTTGTCCTGTTTGCCAAAACACTCAAGAATTCCCTGGTAGGCCATGATTTCAAGATCGTCCTGGTGCGCGCCTATGGCAATGTGAGTTGACCGTGCCAGTGCCTGCTCTGCGGGCACTCCATCCGGCACATAAACTTCTGATCCGGGGTTATGGAATTTCATCACTTCCTCCTGAGTTCAATGAGTGGCAGGCAGACTTGCGGCCGCGACGGCCTGGCCAACTCGCCTGGTTTTCTCATCCGGCAAATGCAGTTCGATCTTTTCCGCGAGTTCTGGAAATTCCGCGCGCAAAACTTCCTGCGCCTTTTTCAGGACGATGTTCCCGCCGTCGCCGGAGGTCACACGGCCCAGGATCAGGACGTGCCGAAGTTCATAGAAATCGGCGTAATGTGCCACTCCATAGCCGACATAGATGCCGATGGTTTCAAAAATTGCCCGAGCGCGCTTATCGCCGTTGCTCAGCAGGGTCTGGACGGACTTCAACTGATCTGCCGGACCCAGCTTTTCATCAAGTGGAATGCCGGCAACGGGCGCCAGCCGAAAGACGGCCTGCTGGGAGAAGTACTGCGCGCCGACGCCGGGGTCGCCCGACCATTCGTCCACAGGCGCTTCGGGGTCGTAATCCACGGGCACAAAGGCAAGCTCGTCGAGCCACGTGCTGATTCCACCAGTCGGCGTCACGTAGCCGCCCGCCTGGCTGGATCCGAGCGCGATCCCGAGCACGGCGTTGTCGTTCAATGACATCGATCCGGCAAGCGCCGTGACCTCTCCATCGTTCACAACCACAAACGGGAGGCCTCCCCAGGCTTTCTGAAGGTCAATGAAGAGACGAGTGGTTTTCGCATCAAACAAGTCCTTGGGTATGCCCCGAAATAATGACGCTACACGGGGACGGTTATTGATGTAAACGCCGGCGGAACTTCCGCCAATCGCGTCCACGCGTGGCATGTGGCTTGCCGCTGATTTCAAACCGGCCATGATCTCGTTAAAGTGGTAGGCCGGGTCCGCGGAATTGCGCGGGTCCCACACAATTTCTTCGCTGAACACAGACTGGCCGTCGATCACCGCCGCCACCTTGCGGTCAGTCGCCCCCAGGTCAAAGCCAATGCGGCAGCCGTCCAGATGTCTGCCGATCTGCATGGAGCCTTCCGAAGCGTCAGGAATCTTGTCGGGTGAGGTGATCTCAACCGTGAAAGGATGCTCGTAAACGCCGCCCATAAACTCAAAATCAAATGCACGCGCGCCACTCGAAGAATAAACCTGCTGGAGGTGCTCTCCTACACTTCTGGGCCCGCCGACAATGACGCGCCACCCTCCTCGCTGCCAGAGCAGCATCTTGAGCGTACGTTCAGCATAGCGAAGGTTCAACGAAGCAGAAGGGTGTCCCTCGTCGAACGCCTGAGTCCGGTAAACAGAGATCGAGCCGTCGCCGCGCTCCAGCCCAATGACCAGGGGAACCGCTTTCCCAGACTCTTTCACGTTCCTGAGATAGGCGTGGTTTGCGAGCACCGCGGGCGCAAACTGAGGGTGTAATTGAGGGCTGACGCGGGGTGTCGCGAGTTTGTGAAGTCCAACCATTCCTGAATTCCCTTCCGGGTCGTCCCGCTGATGGCGTTATGCGAGAGCGCTGAAAACTCTTCATCATAAGAGGATGCGCGTTGGGCGTCAAGAAAGAAGGCGCGCAGGCCCGGCTTAAACCTGCCAGACCCACGCGCCACGCTGACGATTCAGTTGTTGGGCAGGATTCCAGTTGCAGGCAACGCCTGCTATCCGCGTTCCATTCCGCGGATCTTGAAGTACAGGCCCGAGATGGCGATCACGATGGCGATCAGAGCTATCGCCAAACCTTTTCTCCGGTAATCGCGCTCCTTCAGGGCGTCCACCCCAGCCGCGTACGCCTTTTGAGCAGTTGCAGTGCCCTGATTGGTGATCTTCAAAACGTCGGCGGCATTGAAGGTGTGGACGGTGACGCGAGCTTTGATCAGGTCGCTGTGGGCGTTGGTCATTTCCACCCTGGCGCTCGAGACCTCCATTCCAGACTTCTCCGCGTTATTCAATACATCGTCAGCCTTCTGGTAAGTTGCCTTCAGCTTGTCAAAGCCCGCTGAAATTTCCTGCGCCGTCTTGTACCCGTTGTCGCCCCCCACATGGCAGGTCACGCAAATTGCTTTCGGGCCTGTACCCACCCAACTGTCCTTGGGTGAGAGAATTTCATGATTGGAGTGGCACTGCACGCAACCGGGAAGGCCCATTTTGGCAAAAGCGGGACCGTGGGGGCTCTTTTCAAACAATTGCTGGTTCATGGCGTGGCACGTTCCACACACATTAGCCACCGAACTCACTCCCGGAGGTGTAGCGCCGTGGTTGCCGTGGCAGGTGGTGCAAGTGGGCGCGGAGATATCTCCATTTTCCATCGCGGCGGCGTGCACGCTCTTCTTATAGAGTTCGTACTGGTTGGTCGGAATCTTGTAGCCCTTCATGTAATTCGCGTCGGCATGGCAACGGGCGCAGGTTTCGGCGACGTGGGTGGGATACACAGGTGCGCGGGTGTCCGTCACCGCGCGGATGTTATGGACGCTGTGGCAATCCACGCACACGGCCACCTTGGAATCTCCCTGTTTCAGCCGTTTACCATGCACGCTGGTGAAGTATTCGCTCATCTGGTCGGTGCGAAGGCTCGGGTTGAACTTCCGCATATAGTTGGGGTCGGAGTGGCAGCGGCCGCAGAAGGTTGGAATCTGCGCCTTGCTGGGAACGCCATGGAAACCCTTGGCCGGGCTCATCGCATTCATGGAAGCATCATTGGGGTCCCCGCCGTGGCAGTCTGCGCAACCCAGACCTTGCTGGTGGTGAATGTCTTCTGAAAACAGCTTAGCGGGCTTGCCGAAATTGCCTGGAAGCTGGGAGTGGCACGATATGCACGAATCCTTTGGCGGCGCAGCCGACAGGATGCTCAGACCGCAAAGCATCATGACCACACCGATGGCACAACCGATTATCTGTGAGCTGCTGATTGGAGGTCTTTTCATAATCCGCATCGCAAAGGCAAGACGCCTTTCATTAAACCTAAAAAATGGCCAGACAAGAGAGCACAATGATGTACCCGAGAGCGAATACCCCCAGGCCCGTAAAGAAGCGCGACACGCGCCCGAATCGCGCTTTGCGGTCAAGAAACGGAATGACCACCCAGAGCGCTCCTGCCAGGCCGAACAGCATCAGGCCGAGAAGCTCGCCGTCAATGAAGAAGACCTTCGACGGCAGATATTTCAGGGTCTGGAACATGAAGAGGAAGTACCACTCCGGATGAATCCCGGCCGGCGCGGATGCAAAGGGATTGGCCTTCGTTCCAAGCTCCCAGGGAAAGATGGCGGCCAGTGCTCCCAGGACGCCGAGGGCCCCATACCATCCCATCATGTCCCGAAGCAGAAAGTTCGGGAAGAACGGCATGGAACGCTCGGGTTCCTTCCCTTCCTTGATCTTCTGTTCCACCCCCGGCGGAACGCTCATTCCCAGCTTCTGAACCAGCAGCAGGTGCAGGGCAAGAAGCAGGGTGGCGATCCCTGGCAACACCGCTACGTGGAAGCCAAAGAAGCGCGTCAGCGTGGCCCCGGTGACTTCGTTGCCGCCTCGCAGGAACACCTTGACCCAATTGCCGATGAGGGGCACAAAGCCTGCCATGTCCGTGCCCACTTTGGTGGCGAAGAATGCCAGAGTGTTCCAGGGAAGAAGATATCCGGAAAATCCGAACGCCAGCACGATGAAGAAAAGCAACATGCCGCTGACCCACGTCAATTCCCGGGGCTTCCGGTATGCCTTCATGAAAAAGACGCTGAACATGTGGATAAAGATGATGAGAATCATCAGGTTGGCGGACCAGCTGTGGATGGAACGGATCAGCCATCCGAACTTGACCTGCGTCATGATGAACTGGACGCTTTCGAAAGCGCCCGTGGCGGTCGGACGGTAATACATCAGCAGCAGGATTCCGGTGAGCACCTGGATGATAAAGAGAAAGAGCGCCATGCCACCCAGGTAATACCAGAGGCTGTGGCGATGGATAGGAACCCGCTTGTGCCGGAGGAACGCCTCGATGTCCTCTCCGCCGAGGCGCTCGTTAAGCCAGTCTAAGGTGCGACGTTTAAGATCAGCCATAGTTATGCGTTCCGGACCACGACGATGTCTTCGCCTTGAATATGAACTTGATACTGCGCCAGCGGCCGCGGAGGCGGACCGCTGACATTGCGGCCCTGCAAGTTGTATTTGCCGTTATGGCATGGACACCAGATTTCGTGCAGATCAGATCGATATTGCACCGTACACCCCAGGTGGGTGCACACAGCGGTAAACGCCCGGTAATTTCCGTCAGGGATCCGTATCAGGATGGCAGGCGTCGACCCAAACTTGAAAACCTTTGCTGCGTTGTCCTTCAGTTCTCCCACCTTCGCAGCCACCACCGAAAGGTTAGTTGATTCACTTACCGGCGGCGGTATCACGTAGCGAATGGCCGGATAAAGGAAGGAAGCAATGGTGGCCACAACTCCGGTGCCCAGAATCAGGTTCACCCAGCGCCGGCCTGAGTCGACGTTTGCACCTTCCGGACCCAACGCGGATTTCCCAGGATTAGGATCAGCCGTCATGCGATTCTTTCCTCCATTCGTACCTAAGGTTCTTACCTATCTTTTCGCTTAACAACATACACGCCAGGTTGAACAACGGCAACCTTGCCTTCACTGCACAAACCGACTGAAGCTGAGAAATTTAACTTGCTGCTGGGCTTTGGTTGCAGCCGAGGGCGAATAGAAGTAATAAAAGTCCGCCTGTACGGTTGAGCGGATGCCCTGAGGCACTTTAAATGTGAAAGCCTCTTTCTTCGTCTCTCCCGGGGCCAGGCGGGTGTCTGAAACCACTTTTGCCGCCGTCATAAAAACCAGATCCTCGCGGTTGAGGATCCTGCCATGCTGGTCCGCCACTACACGCGTGAAGACCCTCTTCTGGTGCAGCGGCGCGCCTCCAAAAGGAAAAGCGCTGACCTCCAGGATCAGTTTCCGTAGCGGCGAGCCCGTGGGCACCATATGCCCGGCCCCCTGATTGGTGACGTCCACTTCCACCTGGAGCTGTCCACCGTCGTGCGATACGTCCAGTCTCCCGCGGATGGCCTTGTTCAACTGTGTCAGGGAGTGGCTGCCGGGCATCTCATGCAAGTTGATACCTGCATTCGGTGTCGTCTTCACCCTCGGATCGACTACCTCGCCCTCCACACGATACATATGGCAGGATTGGCACCCTTTCTGCTCAGCGGGGTAAGGGCCTTTCTGCCACTCGCTGTAGGTAGTGAGTACCGCAAATCCCATGGAATTCTTGTACTGATGGCAGGTCGCGCAAAGAACCGACGAAGTGTGTACGGCTGAATAAGCGGTGCCATGCGCCGGCGAGGTGATCCCTTTCCACGGGCCCTCTTTCACGTTGTTGTAAACCACCACAGCCTTGGGATTAACTCCGCTCATATTTACGCTTCGGATCGAGTGGCAGTAGTCACAGGTAATGCCTTCCCAGGTTACCTTGCGCACAAGTTTCAGGTCACCGGTCGCCGCAATCGTTGGGGCATGGCAGCCCAGGCAAACGGTCCGCGCATGGGGTCCGAGATCGGTATTGGCCATTTGTAGAGCGTCCTGGAACAGCCGACTCTCCAGGGCTTGAGAATGAACCGATTGCTTCCAGCCCTGCTCGATGGCCCGGTGGCAGTTGCCGCAGTACTCGGCGCTCTCAGGCGTTTGCGCCGCAGCACTGAAGGGTAACGTCATCATCATAAGCATAAAAACAAGCAGGTAGGAGCATTTAAACATGGCCTACCTCCCGATAAGATTCACTGTCGCTTCATACCACATACCAATCCCGGCCCGGCCGACCTGCTGCCCGGCCGACAGGTTTCCATAAACTGGATTCTGCCGGCTGTCCGGAGACGGAAAATTTGCGCGTACATTGCGTTCTGCCTGGACGTCAAGCGACTGAAACGCTTTGAATGTGGTCAAAATTGCCAACCCCTTTGTCCTGAAACCCTGCACCCACAAAGTGATGCCGCCCAAATCAAGCATGGGTTCACTTACTGCTGCTGCAATGAAACGCGCCTAATTTAACGGCACAATCACTTTAAAGCTGTGACCCTGATCACGTCGGGGTGTGACTTATCGCACATGCCAATGGAGACCGCCGCCGGAAACAGCGCCAGAAACGTTCCTGTGTACCCATTGAGAACTTTTAAGGGGATCATAAAAGTGGTCGGGGCGCCCGGATTCGAACCGGGGGCCTCTTGCGCCCAAGGCAAGCGCGCTACCAGGCTGCGCCACGCCCCGACAGTTTGGAATGTGCAACGCGAGGCAGATGTGTGAAGTATTCCCGCGCGCAACCAATCGGATTCTATTCTGCCAAGCTTCGCAGGTTCAGTCCAGCCGATTCTTACCCGGTCTTCTGATTTCCAGGACGTAGAAGCAAATTTTCCTGCCCACCGGCAATGAAAATCCTCGCTACTCCCGGGGATACCGGCAGAAGACGGTCTGCAGCCTCCGCTGGAACACACTGGTTTGACTTTAACTTCGCCGCCAGAATAAGATAGCACCAGAGTAGCGGTCGACTGCAATGGGGAATACAGCCAATCCGGGTGAGCGAAAAGCCGGCACCCAAAAGGAACGGCAGGAAAAGTTCACCACACTTTCGGGCGTTCCCGTTCAGCCCCTTTACAGCGAAGACGATCTCAAGGATTTCAGCTACGGGCGCGACCTGGGAGATCCGGGAGAATATCCCTACACGCGGGGAATTCATCCGGCCATGTACCGCGGCAAGCTGTGGACGATGCGGCAGTTTTCCGGCTTTGGCAGCCCGGAAGACACCAACCAGCGCCTGCATTACCTGTTGAAACAGGGTCAGACGGGCCTTTCCATCGCCTTTGACTTGCCTACCTTGATGGGCTATGACTCCGACCACGCGCTGGCCGAAGGCGAGGTGGGCAAGTGCGGGGTTGCCGTTTCATCGCTCGACGACATGGAGACGCTGCTGGCGGGCCTCCCGCTGGAGCGTGTCACCACCTCGATGACCATCAATTCCCCGGCCGCCATGGTCTGGGCCATGTACCTGGTGGCGGCCGAGAAGAACGGCGCCGACTGGAAGCAGATTTCCGGCACCCTCCAGAACGACATCCTCAAGGAATACATCGCGCAAAAGGAATACATTTTCCCGCCTGGGCCTTCGATGCGCCTGGTGGTGGATTCCATCATTTTCAGCTCGCAGGAGACGCCGCGCTGGAACCCGATTTCCATCAGTGGCTATCACATTCGCGAGGCCGGTTCAACGGCCGTGCAGGAACTGGCCTTCACGCTGCGCGACGGGATGGAATACGTCGACTGGGTGCGCCGGGCAGGTCTGGATGTGGACGAATTTGCGCCCCGGCTGAGCTTCTTCTTTAACTCGCACAACGACCTTTTTGAGGAAATCGCCAAGTTCAGGGCAGCGCGCAAGGTCTGGGCCACAGTGATGCGCCAACGCTACGGCGCGAAGGACCCGCGCTCCTGGCTCTGCCGGTTCCATACGCAGACGGCGGGATGCTCGCTGACCGCGCAGCAGCCCTACAACAACGTGGTGAGAACAGCCCTGCAGGCGCTGGCAGGCGTGCTGGGAGGCACCCAGTCACTGCACACGAATTCGCTGGACGAGGCATGGGCCCTGCCCACCGAACACGCCGCCACGCTGGCCCTGCGCACGCAGCAGGTGATCGCGCACGAAAGCGGCGTGGCCGGCGTGGCCGATCCGCTGGGGGGTTCCTACTTCCTGGAAAGGCTGACACTGGATACTGAACGGGCCTGCTACGAATATTTTGACAAGATCGATGCCCTCGGCGGCATGGTGGCGGCGATTGAGAAAGGTTTTCCACAGAAGGAGATTCACGAGGCCGCCTATACCTACCAGAGGCAAGTCGAGCGAAAAGATAAGATAATGGTGGGTGTGAACGAATTTGCCGCTGCAGAAGACCGTCCGCTCGATATTCTGGTGATCGACGAAGCGATCGCAAAGCGGCAAAGGGAGAAACTGGCGGCCCTGAGGAAGAAGCGTGACAACGCACGCGTCCTGCAGACGCTTGATGCGCTGGGCGGCGCCGCCCAAACCGACCGCAACCTGATACCCTTTATTCTGGAATGCGTGCGGGCCTATGCGACGCTGGGCGAAATGTGCGACGTGCTGCGTAAAGTTTTCGGAACGTACGAGGAACCCGCGTTCCAGTGATACCACTCCATGGACCAGGGCATGAAATCTAACCGGCGGATTCGCGTTATTGTTGCCAAGCCCGGCCTCGACGGGCACGACCGCGGGGCCAAGATTGTGGCCCGAGCCTTGCGTGATGCGGGCATGGAGGTCATCTATACCGGCCTGCGCCAGACGCCCGAGCAGATTGCAAACGCCGCCCTGCAGGAGGACGTGGACGTCGTCGGCATCTCCATCCTGTCGGGCGCGCACAACACCATTATTCCGCGCCTTTGCCAGTTGCTGCGCGATTCCGGCATGGACGACGTTCTGGTGATAGTGGGCGGCATCATTCCGGATGAAGACATCCCGGGACTGAAAAAGGCAGGAGTCGCAGCGGTATTTCAACCGGGCGCATCCACACAGGAGATTGTGGATTTCATCCGCAGCCAGGTGAAGCAGACAGCTTGATGCCTTTCCCCGTATTTCATTGAAAGGTTTATCTATTGCCACGCTCAGTCATTGAAAGCCAGATCAATAGAGACTCCGCGGAGTTCGAGGCGAACACGCGCCGGATGAAGGAACTGGTCAGCGAAGTGTTGAACCAGGAGGAAACCATCCGGGCGGGCGGCGGTGAAAAGGCCATTGCCTCCCAGCACGATAAGGGCCGCCTGACAGCCCGCGAACGCATTGCACTTCTTATCGATCCCGATACCGAATTCTTCGAGCTCAGCATCTACGCTGCCTTCGAGATGTACGAGGAATGGGGCGGCGCGCCGGCGGGCGGGGTGGTAACGGGACTCGGGCGTGTCCACGGGCGGCTGGTGATGATTGTGGCGAACGATGCCACGGTGAAGGCCGGCGCGTTCTTCCCCATCACCGCCAAGAAGGTCCTGCGTGCTCAGCAGATCGCCATCGACAATCACATCCCTACGATTTACATGGTGGACTCGGCCGGCATCTTTCTGCCGCTGCAGGAAGACGTCTTTCCCGATACGGACGATTTTGGCCGCGTATTCCGCAACAACGCCGTGATGAGCGCCACGGGCATTCCGCAGATTACTGCCATCATGGGCATGTGTGTGGCGGGCGGCGCCTACCTGCCGGTGATGTGCGACCACATTCTGATGACGGATAGTAGCGGGCTTTTCCTGGCCGGCCCTGCCCTGGTGCAGGCGGCCATCGGACAAAAGACTTCGGCGGAAGAACTGGGTGGCGCCAGGATGCACATGCAGATCAGCGGCACCATTGACTTTCGCGAACGAAACGATGAGAGTTGCATTACAAAAGTTCGAGAATTACTTGATAGATTCGGCCATAAGCCTCTGGCGCCATTTGAGAAAAAGGAAGCAAAACAACCAGCCTACCCGCCAGAAGAAATCTATGGAGTTTTTGCGGGCGGGCCAACAGCGCAATACGACATGCGAGAGATCCTGGCGCGCGTTGTCGATGGAAGCTCCTTTACGGAATATCGTTCAGAGTACGGCCAGACTTTGGTTTGCGGCTACGCGCGGATTGGAGGCTGGGCCGTGGGCATTGTGGCAAATCAGAAGAAGACCGTCAAAGCGGTTTCCCGCGAGAGCGGGGAGAAACGTATCCATTTTGGAGGCGTCATCTATACGGAATCGGCGGAAAAGGCGGCCCGCTTTATCATGAACTGCAACCAGAACCTTGTTCCGCTGGTCTTCTTCCATGACGTGAACGGATTTATGGTGGGCAAAGAGGCCGAATGGAGCGGCATTATTCGCGCCGGAGCCAAGATGGTGAACGCCGTATCCAACAGCGTAGTGCCCAAAATCACGGTGATTTGCGGCGGAAGTTTTGGCGCCGGCCACTACGCCATGTGCGGCAAGGCCTACGACCCTCGGTTCATCTTTGCCTGGCCTTCGGCTCGCTATGCGGTGATGAGCGGAGACGCCGCCGCCAACACCCTGGTGGAAATCAAGGTCCGGCAGATGGAACGCAGCGGAAAGAAACTGAGCGACAAAGAAAAAGAGGAGATGCTTCGTTCGATCCGCGAGACTTACGAGCACCAGTCGGACCCGCGCTATGCAGCTGCGCGCCTGTGGGTGGACGCCATCATCGATCCGGCGCAAACGCGGGAAGCTCTGATCTGGGCGCTTGAGGCCGCGGCGCTGAATCCGGAGATCAAGGAATTCAAGACCGGCGTTCTGCAAACCTGACCGGGAGCCTGGCGTCTTATGGACCCGTTTTTTCTGCTCTTGGCGGTGCCGCTGGGACTGGGCACATTCCTGGTTGTCAGCACCGGGCGTGGCGCCAGATGGCAGGTGGCGCGCAACCTGTCCGGATTCGTCCTCGTGGCTCTTCCCGTGGGAGGACTGGGTTATCTTTTTTCAGGAATCTGGATTGCACGGGAGAGCGGCATTGGGCATTTTTTCAGCGTGCCGTTCGGGGGCTATGCCGTTTCCGATTTTGCCCTTACATCAAGCCTCGGTTGCTGGGTGGCTTTTGTGTTCGTTTTGCTAGTCATGGTGTTCCGGCGCCGGTTGAAACGTGCACCGTAAATTTAGCCCTTGTTCCCTTGCCCGAGGTCATCTTCGTACCCTTTAACGCCTGATGGAAAGTTGAGAAAGAAAGCGAATGGAGAGTGTCAAGCTGATTGAGTGTCCCCGCGACGCCTGGCAGGGGCTGGACAAGATGATTCCGACGGAGGTAAAGGCGAACTACCTGGGCAGCTTGCTGAAGGCCGGGTTCAGGCATCTGGACGCGGTCAGCTTTGTATCCCCCAAGCATGTTCCGCAGATGGCGGACAGCGAAAAAGTGTTGGAGCAACTGGCAGATGTGCTGCGGGCCACGACGAACGGCACCACGCCTGAGATCATCGCCATCGTGGTGAACGAGAGGGGAATGGAACGGGCCCTCGCAACTCCCCAGGTAACCACGCTGGGATATCCTTATTCCATTTCGGCCAACTTCCGGCGCCAGAACGCCAACATGTCGCTGCGGGAATCACGCGAACTGGTGGAGAAGTTGCAGCGCGAAACCCAGAAAGCCGGTCGTGGCCTGGTGGTTTACATTTCGATGGCCTTCGGGAACCCGTTTGGCGAACCCTGGGGCCCGGAGATTGTTGAGGATGCGCTGGAGTGGCTGAAGGGCTGCGGGGTCAAAACGGTATCCCTGGCGGACACGGTCGGCGCGTCGACAGCTAAAGAAACAGGTGAGCTTTTTAAGCACTTGAAGCCCTTCACGAAGGACATCGAACTGGGCGTCCACCTGCACGCCCGCGCCGAGGGTGCAGACGAGAAAGTCCTGGCCGCCTATGAAGCCGGCTGCCGCCGGTTCGATTCCGCGCTCACAGGCCTGGGTGGCTGCCCCTTTGCCGGCGACGAACTGGTGGGTAATATCGCGACCGAGATTGTGATCCAGACGCTGGCCGAGCACGGCGCCCAGACCGGTATTGAACCAGGCGCACTGTTGTCCGCAGTGGAGGCAACCAACGAGATTCGCAAAGCAGTACGCAGAGTAACCAAGCGAGGCCGGAACCATGCCATACGAAAGCGTAAAACTCGAAATCAACGATACTGTAGCTACCTTGACGCTCAACCGTCCGGAAAAGCGCAACGCATTCTCGCATCAAATGATAGCGGAAATACTTCATGCATTGGATGAGGTCGAGGCAGGTTCCGCACGGGTGCTGATCCTCACAGGAGCAGCCAACGCTTTCTGTGCGGGGATGGATTTGCAGGCGCTTAAGGATTTCCCTTCGCAGACGAACACCGAGATCGTCGCCGACGCCAGGCGAATTGCATCACTGTTCCGGCGGCTCTATGCCTTTCCCAAGCCGACGATTGCCGCGGTGAACGGTCCGGCCATCGCCGGCGGTTGTGGGCTGGCCACCGTGTGCGACTTTACCCTTGCCGTTCGCGAAGCAAAGTTCGGTTACACGGAAGTGCGCGTGGGATTTATTCCGGCCTTCGTATCGTCCTATGTTGTTCGCCAGGTGGGCGAAAAGCGGGCGCGCGACCTTCTGCTTTCCGGCCGCATCTTCAGCGCCACCGAAGCGCACACAATGGGCATCGTAAATGAAGTGCTGGAACCCGATAAATTGCTGCCCCGGGCGCACGAACTGGCCCGGTCGCTCGCCGAAATGAGCCCCGTCGCGCTCGCCCACACCAAGCGCCTTCTGCTGAAGTTTTCTGAGGAAGACCTCGACCGCGAAACCGAGCTAGCCGTTGAAGCCAGCGCCCGCGTCCGCAAAACCGCCGACTTCCGAGAGGGTTTGTCCGCCTTCCTCGAAAAGCGCAAACCCCAGTGGCCGGGGGAATAAGTGTTTTCGAAACCGGAGGCTTAACACGAGCAAGAACAAAATGACGACCCTTCAGTTAAATCTTTAGCGCCCACGGGACGGCTAAAAGCGTAGAATTCCAGCGGAAAGTGTCCTATCCTTTTGGGTAGGGCGCCAGCTCGTTGAGGTCCAGCATGAAGACGACTAAATTTACATATTGGCAGGATGGCGATTACTTTCTCGGCTTTCTGAATGACTATCCCGATTACGTCACGCAGGCGCTGTCCAAGGAAGAGCTGGTCAAGAGCCTCAAAGGCCTGCTGGCGGACCTTGAGTCAGGCGAGGTCCCATACGTGCGAAAGGTCGAAGATCTGGTATTGGCTGATTGAAACGGCGCGACCTTATTAAGAAACTGGAGAAAGTTGGTTGTGTGCTTGTCCGTCACGGGGCGAGCCACGACTGGTATACCAACCCGAAGACCCGGAAATCACAGCCTGTTCCCCGCCATACCGAAATCCATGAAGGACTGGCCAGGTCGATCATTAAGAAGCTGACTGAAAAGTGATCATCGGTTGCGACAATCCCTGCAACACAAAGCCACTACGCGAAACCTTCCCTTTGCCAATTAAGAGGCTCAAGTACTGGACGACTGGCGGGCATCCAGGCGTACCAATCAATAGTTAACTCCGCCAACGCAGTGCCGTAGGTCCTTCGATGGGGTGTTCCATGGGCTGGCCGGTTTCTTTTGATTCGAGGTAAGCGGCCTTCAGCGCGAAGTACCACTTGGCCGGGCGGTCGGCATCGTCGATGAGCATCAGCGGTGGATTATGTTTCAGCCCCTCAGACTGCTTCACCATGGTTTGCCGGTCCTGCTCGACGAACATGTTGCCGAATATGCGAAGGATCGAAGTGAAGAAAGGCACGTGGCGGAAAGCGTTCCAGGCGGCGCAAACGTCAATCCGGCAGCGCGAAGCGGTGATGGGCGTGACCGTGGTGCGGCTTGAAAACCAGTATTTGCCGCAGTGGATTTCTTCAAACCTCATATTCGGCAACACAAACTGGATAGTGGTCGTGATGGGTTCGCCATAAACTCCCAGCAGTTTGTAAGCGGCGCTATTGGCCGAGGGCGAATGGCTTTTGATGCGGAAACCGTTGGGGACGGGCTCAAAAATCTTCTCTTTTTCGTGGATGCTGCTGCGCTTGCGCCACCACCAGGACTGGTGGACAAAGGGGCCGTGCGCGGGGTCCATCAGGCCGATAATGCCGTGGTCCACATGGCAGGGCAATTCAGCCTCCAGGTGCTCCAGGCGATAATCCGAGCTGAAGGTGGGCAGTTGCGGTGCTTCGGGCACTTCCTCATTCCGGTGCTCGGGGTCGGGAACAAACACCCAGAAGTAGCCGTCCCGTTCTTCGCACGGGAAAGCGACGGCAAAAACTCGATCAACTTTCAACTTGTCGCGCGCCGTCAGCGAAGGAATGGCCTGGCACTGGCCCGTCTTGCCCTCAAAAACCCAGCCGTGATAAGGGCACTCGACGGCATTGCCGTCAAAGGTGCCTTCTGAAAGCGGCATGCCGCGGTGCGGGCAGGCGTCGCGCAACGCAAAGCCTTCGCCCTTCGAGTTGCGCCCCATAACGAGCGGGATTCCCAGCAGCATTGCGGTGCACAGTTCCCTGCCCCGGACGCGCTTGCTGCGCAGGGCCGGATACCAGAAGCCACGCATCAGGCCGTCACCGTTTGAACTTTTCGCAGTTTCGCTTGCAGAATTTTCAGTCATAACCTTGGCTAATATAGCAGAGGTTGAAGTAGTGGAGAAAGGCTCCCAGTGCAGCGGCGCCCATCCTCAAACCTCTTTCACCTCGCCCACGTTAAATCCTTCCACTACGATTCGCGGGCGTTCACCGCGCGTATCGGCAACGGCCAGTTCGGTCCGAAGTCCTTCCATTTCGCCCGGCATCAGGGCCAGATAGTTATCGCTGTAAATGGCCGGCAGGATGCGGTCGCCCGTCTTGTCACGCACCGCTTTCACCCTGACCATCAGTGCCGGATGCTTCGACCGGTTGTGCAAATTGGTCGCCAATATCCAGCGCTCACCCTGCCGCTGCACTCCCGTTGTGGCTTCCAGATTCACCCTCGGCAGTTCCCGAATGGCGCGGTAATTTCCAGCCTCGAGCGGCCGCATATAAAAGTTCCTGGAGACGGGCATGCCCTGGCGTGTCAATCCAAGCCGCAGAAAGTGGACAGGCGTAAGCCCCGCGGGATACTCCATTTTGATGCAGGAAACCGTACTGTCCTCCTTGCTGTCAAGTGACGCGGCCTTCGTCCATTGCTGGCTACCATCCATATTCAGGATTTGAACGTGGGCCGTCAGGCCGTCAACGTTCCCCCCGCTGTAATTGACCACCTCAATGTAGTCTGTGACCGGGTTCCACTGGATGTGCAGCGGCTCACATCCTTTCCTGGCTCCGAAGTAGGACGAGGTCGGTTCAAAATAATAATCGTAGGTCTGCCACACGAAAGAGGGCCAGCAGGGATGGCTCATCCACAGCAGCAGGCCCATGCGGTATTTGCTCTGGCCCTCAAACATGGCGCGGTAGCCGTTGTAGTTGATAAACTGCGCCAGCGATATCCATTGTTCCGCGCTCGTGGCGCCGCCGTAATCGTAGTCGATGATCTTCGCGGTAAGAAGCGCCGTTCGCTGCTCCCTGCAGGCAGAAATCGTGCAGGCCCCAGTCCAGGCCCTGAGGCCATACGGCCTTTTTCGGCATCATCAGTTGCACGCTTTCAATGGGGGGAATGTTTTGCATGCCCCGTTCGCTGTGGAGAGTGCTGTTTGCGCCGGCGCCAAAGTAGTAGCTGGCCGGCATTGCGGTGTAAGGACCGTGCCCGCTCACCACGTCTTCGGCCGAATTGGGAATGTATTGAATGCCCGGATGCAGTTCCGCCAGCATTTTGGTCAGGCCTTCTTCGATGCGTGGCGGCGGGTCGCCTTCATTGCGCCCGCAGTACAATCCCATGGAAGGATGGTTGCGAATTCTGAGGATGAAGTCCCGCGCGTTGCGAAGGAAGAGATCGTCGTCTTCCGGGTCCGGGCCGTCCCACGGATTGGCGAGCCAGAAGTCCTGCCACACCATCACGCCGTGCCGGTCGCAGGCCTCATAAAAGGCGTCGCGCCCCGTCTGGCCCACCCAGTTGCGGATCATGTTAAAGTGCATGTCGCTGTGGTAACGGACAGCAGTGTCATATTCCCGCTGGCGGTAACGCAGCATGGATTCGCTAAAACCCCAGTTGCCACCCTTGGGCACCAGCCGCCGGCCGTTCACCCAGATCCGTAATTTGCCGCTTTCCTTGCTGTAAGTCATCTGCCGGACGCCCACCTTCAGCGATTTGCGATCGGAAACGTGGTGGTGCGCCTCAAACGCCAGTTCCATGTCGTACAACTGTGGCTCGCCGTAACCCGCGGGCCACCAGAGCCTGGGTTTTTCGAGACGCAGGGTGCGATGAGTGGAAGGATTAAGCTTCAGTGTTGTGCTGGCAGAGGCTGCAAGTTTGATTTTCTGTTCAAACTTCACCTCTCCAAACCGGCCACGCAGTCTGCCTTTCACCGTTTTCGATTCATGATTAACGAGTTCGACTTCCAGGTTCACATCCGCGCTGGAAGTTTCCGGCAGAGGCAGTGTGGTGGTCACGAACGGATGTTCAATCGTCACCGGACCGCTCACGGTGAGATAAGCGTCATTCCATATCCCGGTGTTCCGACCTCGAATAGTGGAAATCCAATCCCATCCGACGGAAGCGTGAAAAGTAGGGTTATCCAGCCCGAGCGCGCCACCGTTATTCCCAGCCGAAGCAAAGGTTTTCTGTTTCACGCTTCCCGGCGTGTCGTTTTTGATGAGGCGGACCGCCATGGCGTTCTTCCGGCCAGAGAGCAGATTCTTAGTGACGTCGAAGCGGCCTCGCATAAAGCCACCCTCAACGCGCCCGATCTTCGCGCCGTTCAGATAAACGTCGGCCTTCCAGTTGATTCCGTCGAAATTCAGCCAGGCATGCTGGTTGCGGTGAAGTTGTGGTGATTCAAACTCAGTCCGGTACCAGAAGTCCGCGTAGAAAAACGAGTCCGATATGTACAACTGGTTCCGGCCATAATTCGGGTCAGGGATTGCACCAATATTGAGATAAGACGTGAGGATGGTACCCGGCACCGTGGCTATGATCCAATCCTTATCATCAAAGCCGGGCTCTGACAGCGTTTCACCTTCCGCATTAACCAGCGAGCCGCGCTGAAGCCGCCAATTGCCGCCGGAAAGGTTCAATCGCCCGTCGGAGCGCGCTGGCGGAGATGGTTTGGGCTGGAACACGTACCCTCCGCGCCCATAAACCTCCAATTCGCTCAAGATGTAGCCATCAGCCGACGTGGGTCGCGTCATCAGGACACGCACGTATCTCCCCCGCACGAACTGGGGGAGCCTGATGTCATCAACCAGCCCCTTTCCCCCGGGCAGCGGTTGAATGTCCTGCCAGTTTTCCGCGTCATCGGATACCTGAATGGAACCCTCCGCCGCCTTGGCAATCCAGTGCAGCGTGACCCGGTCGAACTCGCAGTGCGCGCCCAGATCAACGTAAACCCACTCTTCATCCAGTCCGGCGCTCATCCAGGCGCTGGTAAAGTTGTAGGGGCCACCGATTTCAACCCTTTGGTTCGCATTGAAGAAGACCACCACCCCGATTCCCCACTGCACGCCCAAAGCGGGCAGCTGGCTGCCGGCGGCAATGCATTCAATACGGTAGTAGCGGCTTTGCGAAGCCGGGCTGAGGGGAATGGAGGGCTTGAACAGATACCCATGCCGTACAAACTCAGGCGGGTAGCCGGCCAACGAAGCAGGTTCGGGCGCTTCCAGGCTGCCGCTTTTCTTCCAGATTCTCCCGTCATCGGAAACTGAAACTTCGAAACTCACATCAGCCGGTTCCATTCCGAGCGCGCTCATCGTGACCAGCAGATCAACCCGGTCAACCTTCGGCACTCTCTCGCCACCACCCAGGCGGATCTGCACCCACGCCCGCGGCCCTTGCAAGCTGACGGTGCTGGTTGGATTATGGTCCAGGAAGGACTCGCGCTCCTCCTTTGAGAAGGTCCCACTTAAACTCGCTGATGTTTCCACCCAGGTGGGCAGGCGCGTGTCTTTGATGCCGTCGGTGATCAGCTGTGCCGTCAGGTTGTAGTCGTAGCTGCTGGAATGATAAGCGGGCCGCAACAGCGCAAGATTGCGATAGTTGTTCGAGTTACCCGCCACCAGAATTGGGGCAAAATCTTCTGCCGGGTTCCCTGGGTATACTCCAATGCCGCGTGTGTACTCGGCCGGAGTGGCCGGCGGAGATGCGAGCATCCTGGCCTTCACCAGCCGCTCCCGTTGGGGCCTTTGTGGACTGGAGAGGTCCTTCAGCCGCTACACCCAGTTCCTTAAGCTGTCCCATCGCTACCGAGGCCCCTGCAATGGTGGTTTTTAGAAATGTCCGGCGGGAACTCTTAGGGACTCGCATTGCTGGCCTCCCGGAAGGCAGGTAGTATACACCCGAAATCTTCTACCTTCGCTTTTGGTTCTGCCACCAGGCGCCATGGGGCGTTGGAAGAAATAGCTATTCCCACGCCGCATTCGTTGCGCGGTTCTGGTATAGTTTCATATTTAAACGTGCCTGACCGACCATCCATTTCAAAGCGCGCAGCACGACGGCTCATCCAGCAGGCGCTTGTCCTGACGGGCCGGGACCGTTCCGTCCGGCAGCACATCCGTGAAGCGCGCATCGAGACGCTCTGGGTGCTGGAGGACTGGGATTTTGAATGGACCGTGATGATTGACCGCGGCAAGGTCCGGTTTGACCGCCGACCTGCCCGCACGCCCGATATCACCCTGACATGGCCGGAAGCAGCGGCGTTTCTTGCCAGCATCCAGGAAGGCCGTGCCCCGGACGATTCCCGGGTGTTGGCAGGCAACCTTGGTGACTTCCGGACTTTTGTGGAACCCGTTTACAGAAGCTTTTGCCGTTTGCTCGAAGAGGTCATAAAATATCCGGTTGACGATGCTGGCAATCCACTTATGTAATGCTTGAAGTAAGACATTGATATTATTGATACACAATCGCTTATAAATTTTATGAGTTCTATTATGCGTGTTTGCGAGCCAGAGTAATCAACCTATTGCACCGGGCAATTGAGGCTTCCCTGATGACGACGGAACTTCCTGTGGAATGGACTTCGACAACCTTTCGGGTTCGATACGCGGAGACCGACCAGATGGGCGTAGTCTATTACGCCAATTACCTGGTCTGGTTCGAAATCGGCCGGAGCGAATTCTGCCGGCAGCACGGGTTTGAATACCGTGACATGGAGCGTGAAGACGGGCTTTACATTATTGTGGCTGAGGCCAGTTGCCGCTACAAAGCCTCCGCTCGCTACGACGATGAAATTGAGGTCAAGACGTGCCTGCGTGCTGTCCGGAAGCGCGTTCTGATTTTTGGATACGAGATTTACCGGCAATCGGACGGTATTCTCCTCGCTGAGGGGGAAACGACGCACGTGATTGTGAATCGCCAGGGCCGCTCCTGCGCCCTGCCCGACAAGTATCGGGAGGCCTTTGTGGCAGGAACCAGGATTCGCCAGGAAGGGTAAGAATCTGGCCGGTTCCCGGACCCCAAAGGGGGTTTTGGACAGCGGATTTGGTCGTCTCCGTCTGGTTGTTCAGTCCGGGGTTTAGCAAATTTGCTATGGGAGACGAAGAACGGTCAAAATTCGGCCCCTGGAGTGACACTTCCGAAGCTAATCTAACGTCTGAACATGCCGCCCATTTCAGCCACCATCATCACCCGCAACGAGGCCGCGAACATCGCCCGCGCCATCCGGTCGCTCGATTGCGCAGACGAAATTCTGGTGGTCGATTCCGGCTCCACCGACGACACCGCCAGAATCGCCGCCGAACATGGCGCGCGAACGATCACCCATCCGTGGGAAGGTTTTGCGGCGCAAAAGAGCTTCGCCGTCCGCGAGGCCCGGCATGACTGGATCCTGAGCCTGGATGCCGACGAAGAATTGAACGAAGAGGCCCGCGCCGCCATCCGGGAGTGGAAGCAATCCACGCCAGCGGTAGGAGCTTACCGTTTTGCCCGGCGGGCACAATATCTCGGCCGATGGATTCTGCATTCGGGCTGGTACCCGGACTGGAAAATCCGCCTGTTTCACCGCAACCAGGCGCGCTGGGAGGGCGCCTACGTGCACGAGTCTGTGGTGGCCGAGGGACAGGTGGAGACGCTCAACGGTGAGATTCTCCACTACACTTGTGATTCTTTGGCCGACCATCGCAGGCGCATCGAGTTTTACACTGATCTGGCTGCCCGTGAAATGTTTGAGCGGGGCCAGCGTGCTGGTTTGGCGCGCCGCTTGCTGGCTCCGCCCTGGGTGTTCGTAAACACCTACTTCTTGAGACTCGGCGTGTTGGACGGCGTGGCCGGATTTCTGATCGCCTGGATGGCGGCCCGTTACGTGCACCGCAAATTCCTAAAACTTGCGGAACTCCAAAATCCTCGCAGAGGCAGGCCTTGAGCGCAACCACTGCACTCAGAATCGGCCACGTCGACACGGGCCTGGTGCTGCGGGGCGGGCAGCGGCAGTTGCTGCTGCTGGCGCAGGGGCTGCGTTCGCGCGGCCACCAGCAAGTGATCGTGTGCCCCGAGGAGAGCGAGCTTTACCGCCGGGCGGCGTCATACGGATTTCAAACTCTCGGCCTCCCGCGCAACGATTTCAGACACATCCGCGGCATTCGGTTGCTGCGCCGCCGTCTGCAACAGGAAGCTCTGGACCTGCTGCACGCCCACGACGGTGTGGGCCAGACGGTAGCCTGGCTGGCGTCGCTGGGGACAGGGGTGCGCCGCGTTGCAACCCGCCGGGTGACCTACCTGCCGAAACGCCGCCTCGACTACCGGCTGAAGTACACGTATACCTGCCACGCTGTGATTGCCGTCTCGCAATTCATTGGGCGCATCCTGAAAGACACTGGCATACCGCCGGCAATGATCAAGGTGATTCCGGACGGAATTGAGCTTCCTGAGCGCCTGCCCGACGGGACAACACGCAAGGCGGTCCGCGCAAAGTGGCGTCTCGGCGAGAGCGACCTGGTCATAGGGCATCTGGGAAGCATCAGCGCGGAAAAGGGGCAGGACCTGGCGCTCAAAGCGCTCGAAATTCTTGCCGATCAAGTGCCCAACGCCAGGCTGGTTCTGGGTGGGAATATTTCCGCCGAAGATCTTGCGCGTTCTCCGCTGGCGGCAGGAGTCGCCGCCGGGCAGGTTTTATTGGCAGGCTATCAGGAAGACCTTTTCGAGTTCTTCTCCGGCCTTGATGTTTATATAATGCCGTCGCGGTCTGAAGGTCTGGGCTCTTCTGCTTTGCTGGCCATGGCCCACGGCCTGCCGGTGATCGCCACCAAAGTTGGAGGATTGCCGGAAATCGTCGAAGGAGGAACAACCGGATGGCTGGTTGCGCCGGAGTCACCCGGCGCCCTGGCGGAGGCCATTTCCGAAGCGGCCGCAGACCCCGCGCGCCTGAAACATCTGGGGGCAAATGCGCGCCTGCGGTCAAAGGAATTTTCAGCCGATAGGATGGTGGAGCGGACGGATGCACTTTATCAACGTCTGGCCGGTCTGCCGGAATAGCACAATTGTTGATGGAATGCGAGTGAGTGGATGATCGAGACGGTAGTGGCCTTATTCGGCCTGATTTTCGGCAGCTTTCTCAATGTGTGCATCCTGCGGGTGCCGCGCCGCGAGTCGATTGTGACCCCCGGATCGCACTGCCCGCGCTGCGGCCACGGCATTCGCTGGCACGACAATATTCCTGTCCTAAGTTACATCCTTCTGCGCGGGCGTTGCCGCGATTGCGGGCATCACATTTCCGCGCTCTACCCCCTGGTTGAAATTCTGACCGCCGTGGTCTTCGTCCTGGAATTCTGGCGCTACGGCCTGACGCTGGAGTTCGCAAAAGGCCTCGTTTTCGCCATGCTGATGATCACGCTCGTCTTCACCGACCTTCGCGAAAGACGCATTCCGCACAGGATCAGCGTTCCCGGCATAGCGCTGGGCCTGGCCTTCAGCCTGTTGACGCCCGTAGACTCTCGTCCCGTGGGCTGGATTCTCGCGCAGTGGCGAATCTTCCCTTCCCCCGTTCTGCTCTCGCTGATGGGCGCGCTTACGGGCGCTTTGATTGGCGGAGGGCTGTTCTTCGCAGTGGGCGAGGCATTCTACCACCTGCGCCACAAAGAGGGGCTGGGGTTCGGCGACGTGATGCTGATGCTGGTGGTTGGAACTTTCCTTGGGCCGCCGTTCAGCCTGATGACCATCCTGCTGGGCTCAGTGCTGGGATCGCTGATTGCCATTCCACTCACGGTCATCAGCTCCAGATTCCGCAATTACCAGTGGCCTTACGGAAGTTTTCTCGGCATCGCCGCCATATACGCCAGCATCGGCGGCCACGCGCTCCTCCGGGCCTACCTGCAATGGGGGGGGATTCGGTAACCGCATCCCCTCGCAAGCCCTTCAGTCTGTTCTCTACCTGCCAGGTTGCGGGTTGAAGGCTAGTATCGTTTCGTCTGGCTGTAAGCCGCGTTGTCGCTTTGTGCGACGAGTTTTTCGAGAGCTTCACGAATGGCGGAAAGCTGGGCGACGATCTGGCCGAGCTGATTGGATACCTGGACCGGGTTCACATCTTCCATAGCCATCTCCTTATTCCTGTATCTATTGTACGCTTGTTCCAGGCGCTTGTCGTTGAGGGCGCAGAAGGAAGATCGTTGGCCATTCTGCCGGGTGAATGCGGAACCCCCCGCATTGTCTGCTGCGACCGGCTGTTTTTCAGGGCAACGCTAGCGCTGATAGGGCGCCGCGACAATCACCGCTTGAGAAAGCGGACGAGGTTTTCGAAGAGGCGCAAGCCATCCTGGGAATAGTGGGCGGGGAGCGAGGCGCGTTCGGGGTGCGGCATCAGGCCCAGGACGAGGCCGCTTGAATCGATGACGCCGGCAATGGCGCCGGGCGAGCCGTTGGGGTTGTCGGGATATTCGGTGGCGGGCCTTCCCTCGCCATCGGTGTACTGAAACGCCACGCGCGGGCCTGGCGCCTCAGAGGTTTCCGAAATCATGGCGCGGCCTTCGGCGTGGGCACTGGGCATTCGAAGCACCTGTCCTGCCAGGCCCTCCGTCCACATCGACTTCTCGCCGGAAACCAGCAGGCGGACTTTGCGGTCTTCAAAGTGCGAGGACTGATTTTCCAGCATGGCCATGCCGCGCACGCCCGGACGCCGCGCTGGCAGGATGCCCGCTTCGGTCAGCACCTGGAACCCGTTGCAGATGCCGAGCACCGGACGCTGCGCTTCAAGAAAAGCCGTCAGTTGTTCGCGCAGCCGCGCCACCAGCAGGGTGGCGAAAATGCGCCCTGCGGCAAGGTGGTCGCCAAACGAAAAGCCGCCGGGGAAAATGGCCGCTCCATAGTTATCAAGGCTGTCATGGCCGGCCAGCAATTCGTGCAGGTGGACCAGCCCCGTCCTGCCGCCGGCGCGCCCGATGGCGGCCGCCGTTTCCTCATGGCAGTTGGTGCCCGGCGCGTAAAGGATCGCAATCTTTGCCACGGTTACTCCAGCACCTCCCGGAAAGGTTTGCTCCACACCGCAGCCAGTTCGTCCACGTCCTGCTGCCACAGGGTGCTTTTATTTTCTGCCAGAATAAGCCGGGGCTCCGCGATCACTTCTCCCAGGCTCAGGTGGGGAACCAGCAGGCCCGAAAGATCTTCCTCAATCCCAGGAGAAACTTCCAGCAAAACGCTTCCCACAAACTCCCCAAAAAGCAGCTCATCGCGGCGGGCGGACAGTGGCGAATCCAGATCGACGCGCGCCCCCAGCCCTGAGCCGAAGGCCGCTTCAAACAGACGCAGCAGCAATCCGCCTTCGGCAATGGCCGAGCCCGAAAGGTAGCAGTCCTCGGCATGGAGAGCCAGCACAAGGTCCCAGACGGAGCAAACTGCGGCGGCCGTGCCCGGATCAAACAGCCGGTCGCCGCGCTGGCCGTGCGTATCCGCGTAGACGCTGCCGCCGAGCCCCTTGGCGCCGGCCGTGCCGACCAGGACAAGCTTGTTCCCCGCCCGCTTGAATTCCTTGGTAACGATTTTCTTTACGTCGGGCACGCGGCCCATCGCCGACACGGCCAGGGTCATGGGCACATCAATCTTTCGCCCTGCCGATTCAAACGTTCCGGAGCTTGAATCCTTGCCGGAGATGAAAGGGATTCCCATCTCGACTGAAAGATCGGCGATGGCGTCCACCATCTGCGAGAGTTCCCAGGCCGTCTGCGGAGTGACGCGCGGCGTATAAAAATTGTCGCAGAGAACGGCTTCTTTGTAGCTGGCGCCGGCAACAACGGCCTTAGTGACGGCCTCGATTAACATCAGGCGTGCCATGGCGGCGGGATCGACATCTCCGTAGAACGGATTGAAGGCCAGCGTGGAGACCATGCCGTAGGGCTTGCCATGCAGCGGCGCGGAAACATATATATTGGTAGGCATGCGGTGGTTACGGCCGCCATAGGGACCGATGGCCGTGCGCCCCTGCACCGTAGTGTCAAAGCGCGCGCCGGCAGCGCTCTGGTCGCAGCAGTGGTAATGGGAGATGACGGACTCAACAGCCTTCTGCCACTCTGCCTGGGTCTTCGGCTCCGGAGTCGAAAGCGGCTGGAGGGACCGCCTGTGCTCGCTGACAGGGGTCGGCTCAATTGGACAGCCCTTCCACAAAAATTCCATGTCGAGATCCACCACCTGCTTCCCGTGCCAGCTAGCCTGCAACCTCTGGTTACCGGTAAAACTGCCGAACTCGACGTGGGCAACGTCATAGCGGTCGAGAATCTCACGCGCTTCGTCCAGCTTTTCGAGCGGCACGACGACGAGCATGCGCTCCTGCGATTCGGAAAGCAGAATTTCCCAGGCGCTGAGGCTGGCGTCTTTCAGGCGCACACGGTCGAGATCAAGTTCCACGCCGCTCTCGCCGCCGATTTCGCCTGCCGCGGAAGAAATGCCGCCCGCCCCAAGGTCGGTGATGGCGCGAATGCATCCGGCGTCGCGCAGAACGGGAATGGCGGAGGTGAAGCGCCGCTCGGTGATGGGATGGCCGATCTGCACGGCGGCAAATTCTTTCTCCAGGGTGGCGCCGGTCATGCCGGTTGAACTGGCCGTCGCGCCGTGGATTCCGTCGCGCCCGGTTTCGCCGCCGATCAGCAGGGCGATATCTCCCGGCTGGGGCGAATCCTTCAGCGCGTCCTTTGCCGGAATGAGGCCGATGGAATGGCCCAGGGCAAAACACTTGGCGTAGCCCGGATGGATGCGATAGACCGGGATGCATCATGGGGATGCCCATGGGATTCACGTAGTAGGAAGTGGCGCGGATGGATTCGCTAACGATCAGTTGCGGGTGCAGAGCGCCGGCCGGAACCTCGTCGTCGGCCATGCGTGGGTCCATGGTTCCCATGACGGTGGTGCCGCCAATCGGATACGCGCCCTTGCCAAAGCCCAGCGTGTCGCGAATGACCCCGCCGTGCTTGGTGGCGATGCCGCCGAAGGGGGCGATGGAGCTGGGGAAATTGTGGGTTTCTCCCTTGATGGTAATCACCCAGCCGTCGTAGAACTCCATTCCGCCGGCATTGTCCTTGAAGGACGAAACCACCAGCGGATGATTGATCTGTGCCGTCGCCTGGCTCAGCCGCTTGAGCAACCCCAGGCTTTTCCAGGTGGTGTGGTAGCAGTGGTCGCTCCAGCTCTGCACCAGAATTTCGATTTCGGCGTCCGTGTGCGGGCGGCCGCGCTCGATTTCGTGCGCCTGGATGGCTTTCATCTGAGCGAGCGGCGCGTACCAGGAACGCTCGACGGAGAGCGCTTCAAGCTCCTTGTCGCCGAGGCCGCGCAGAGTGACTTCCGTGACCGGATCGGGCCTGCCCGCAGGCTGAAGGGTTTCAACCACTTCGTTGGGTTCGCGAACCCGCTCCACAATTTTGTTATAGAGAAAACGCGAGGCCAGCTTGCGGGCTTCAGCTTCATCGAGTCCGGTGAACTGGAAACGCCGGCTGAGGCGGGCGAACACCAGGCCGCTTTCTCCCAGCGCGTGGGCGCCTTCCAGGATGGACGGCGTTTCAGGGTCGGTTACGGCGGGCCGGTAGGCGATTTCCACCACCGGGCCTTGCGCCGGATCAAGCTGCGAGCTGTCTGACCCCACCTGGTAAAGCGGATTGATCAGCAGTGGCCTGAGGCGGCTGACATCCACCTCTCCCTCCAGCCAGAAGACCCGCTCAATGGTGATGTTGCTGAGCCGCGAGTAGCCGTGGCGGTGGAAGAATGCAACCCAATTGCGCGCCTCCGGGTCATCTTTGGAAAGTGTATAAACCGTGTGAATAGCCATGGGGAGTTCAGCCGCGATGCTGACCCACTATTATAAGCGAGTTCGCGAAAAAGGACGACCCTCGCTAGCAGCAGATTGCTGCCGGCAGGTTGCAAGGCTCAGTTGCCGCTGCAGGTGGCTCCACGCGACGCAATCACCGCTGCTCTTCGCGCGGGACCATGGGCCACATACGCTTTTTGTAGGCGAGAATAAAATAGCCGCCGATGCCCACACAGATGGTGCTGAACGCGTAAGCCATGAACTTCCATCCGCCCGGCTGCAAGGCGGAGCTTCCAAAAATGTAGAGCCAGCCTACGAGAGCCAGAATGGCGGGCGCCGGATAGAGCCACATCCTGAAAGGCAGTTTGACTTCCGGCTGAGTTTTCCTGAGAACAAACAATCCGATGGTGTGGCCGACAAACTGGATCAGGATGCGGGCCACCATCAGCCCGGTGATGATGTCGCCCAAGCTGAACATGCTGGCCACCGCCGCCAAAGCGCCCACCAGCAGCAGCGACCGGTTGGGAAACTCGCCCGTGGGGTGAAGTTTGCCGAACCAGCCGAAGAACAGACCGTCTCGCGCCGCCGCATAGGGAATGCGGGAGTAACCCAGCATCAGGGCAAAAACCGAAGCGAAGGCCGTAAACAGGATCATGGCGGTTAACAAAATCGCCGCCCAATGGCCGTAAATTTTCTGCATGAAGACCGAGGCCACGGCCAGATTGGCCATGGAGCCGGGCTTGATCATGTCCTGCCAGGGAACCACGGATACAAAGCTGAAGGATATGAGGAAGTCGATGACCGTAACCGCCAGGATCGAAATAATGACGGCGTAAGGAATGGTGCGCTCCGGATTCTTGACCTCATCGCCCAGGTAGCAGACCTGGTAGTAACCAAGGTAGTTGTAAATCACCACAATAGTTCCGTTGCCGAGGCCGATAAGAAACGCCCAGTTCAGGTGGAATGCGCCCGCAGGAAAACTGAGCGCCATGTGGATATTCATGTGCATGAGGCCGGTGACAATCACCCAGCCGGTGGTGATCAGGGTGGTAATCCAGAGAACGAGCATCAGCCGCGCCACGTCATGGATCTTGCGGTAGAGAGAAATCATCACGAGGACCGCAATCGAGGCGGCGACCAGCTTGATTCCCCAGGGATGGCGCCCGAGGGCCGGCCACAGGTAACTCATGTATTGCGTCATGCCGACGGTGCCGGAAGCAATTTCAAGTGGTCCGAAGAAGAGGAACTCCCAGGCAAAAAGCCAGGCCATCAGCTTGCCCCAGGTCTGGCGGTTGTAGCTGTCGCGGAGAAAGACGTAGGTACCGCCCGAGCCCGGCAGCGCCGCGCCCAGTTCCGATATCACCAGGCCATCGGCAATGGCCAGAACCGCCCCCGCAAACCACGCCAGCAGCGCCTGTGGCCCACCCATGGTTCCCAGAATGATGGGCACGGTGATGAAGGGGCCGATACCGATCATGTTCGACATGTTGATGGAGGTGGCGTTGAGGATGCCAAGCCTGCGACGGAGTTGGGGGCCTTGCGCTTCCGACTTCGCCGGCTGGGCATGGTTATTTTCTTGTGTGCTCATCTACCTCACCGCCTCTACGTGGAGTTAGACTTGTTTGGTTTGTTCTGCTGCGGCACCCCTCGAAAGCAAAGCCCCGATTGCCGCACTTCCCGAAATGCTAAACCAGTATGTCCATGAATGGAAGAATTTCTGAAACAGTCAGAAACAGTCCTCAAACTCCCAAAGGGCTTCTGCATCCGTTCCGACTCTACACTACTTGCTGCCGCGGTTCCACGTAACGCCTGTTTTCATCCAGGTGGAAAGCGGTTTTCTGCGCCCCGTGCACGGCAACCGTGATCCCTTTTTCAGCCGGGAGACCGTCCACGCCCTCGACAGTCAGCTTGACGTTGTAGTCGGCTGCCCGTGTGAACGAATGGCTTACTACCCGCCCGCTGGCGGTTGTTCCGTCACCGAAATCCCAGTGGTAGGAAAGGGCCGGAACGCTGTCGGCCGCCACAACCGCCTGGAGATTGATGTCCTCGCCAGTATCGGCTGATGCTGGAGCCTTCAAGGTAACCGAAGGCACCGCCGCGGGAATTGACGTGTCGATAATCTTGATGAGCCGCACCGAGTGCGGAGGCTGCTGCGCGAGGCTGATGCTCCCGTTTTCCAGAGCCACCGGCGCGTCCGCATGCAGCGCGTCATAGGCCTCATAGTGGCCACCTGGGGAGAGCCCAAGGTCGTTGAGGGTCAGCGTGTGCGAGCGTGACACCTCGGTCCAGTTAAAAACCGCCAGCATCGACTGCCGGGCGTCTTCCTTCAGGAAATATTCGCTGGGCATGCCATCCTGCAGTGGGAAGGTCATCAGGTCAAGCGGCGTGGCCGCGCGCCGTAACTTTACCATGTCCAGCAGGTTTTTATTTTCCACCAGGGCCAGGCGGTCCGGAGTTGAAGCCAGCGTCGGCAGGTCGTCACCGATGTCATACATGCCGCCGGCAACGGCCGCAATCACGATCTGGACCTCGGCTTCGTTGAAAGTAATCGGCTTTTTCTGATTGTGCCATGTCTGCTCAGGCTCCACTTCCGTGGAGACGCTGAAGGCATCCGGGTCACTGATGTAAAAGGTGCGGTTCATGTAAAAGCGGGCCGCGATGTTCGGGTCGGCGTCCCTGCTGGCTGCGAAGGAATGGCCTGTGTCGGGAGCGATGCGGCCTTCATCCACCAGGCCCACGGGGGCCAGCATGGCGCTGCCGTCTTTATCCAGAAGCACGCCGTCGCCCACGGCATCGCGGATGATTTTGAGGCCGATGCGCTCCGCTTCAAGGGCCGTGGTGTGCGGGCGGTAGAAATAGCCCTCGATGGCGGAAGAATCCATGAAGTCAAGCTTGATGTAACGGACGCCCCACTCCCGCGTCAGCACCCGGTAGGTCTCACGAAGATAGGCCTGAGCGCCGGGGTGGGTGGTATCGAGAACATAGAGCGGATCGGAGTGCCCGTGAACGTACCCAATGCGGATGGGCTGCCCCTTGGCGTCGTGCACCAGCCAGTCCTTGTGATGCTGGTAGACCCATGCGCGATTGGAAACCTCAAAGGGTGCGGTCCAGACAGCCAGGTGCAGGCCCATATGGGTGATTTTGTACCCGATGTTTCGCATGCCGTCCGGGAATTGCGTGGCATTGGCCGTCATGTATTCACCGCGGGCGTAATCGTAACCTTCATCCAGATGGCAGAAGTTGAAGCCAAGCTTTCTTCAGGTGTTTCGCCAGCCATTTGGCGTTGGTCAGCACCTCGCCTTCATTCATACCGCCGTAGAAAGCTGTCCAGCTCCACCAGCCCATGGGAGGCTTGCTTGAAACGCGCGCCTGGTGCAGCCGCCGCACGGCTTCGCCGTAGGCTTCCAATTGCGCCCGGTAGTCGGCGCCGGCGGCGAACATCACGGTTTCTGAACTCAATTCCTTGCCGGGAGCAACGGGAAGGCTCAACTGAACGCGCTGGGCAGGCGGGATGTCGTCCCTTAAAAGGACGGCCTCACCCGTGCCGGTGGAATCCACGGTAAATGAGCCGATGCTTGACGCACCCATGGGAGGCTTTTGAACCTTCAGGTGCAGCGTGGTGACAAAGCGATTCTCGGTGAGCGCCGCGAGGAGGAGGCTCTGTTTGCTGTGAAGGTTGTAGATGAGGCCGTCGCGGAATCCAACATACGCTCCGTCGGGGGCTTGGTCGAGGCCGCCGATGGGGATGGTGGGATCTTCGGTGAAACTTTCAAACATGAAGCGGTCCGCGCCTTCCGTGCTGCCCAGGTTGATCCGCGGAGCACCGATGGCATCCACGTCGCGAATGGCTTCAACGGATACGGACTTCGCAGTGTGGTTCGCAACCTTCACCTCCACCGTTCCGTAAGGAAGGTGGTCGTATAAGCGCAGGATGCAAATCAGATCGGGCGCCGAGCTAAGGCCACTGAAACTCACGGTGGTTTCACGGCCGGAACCCAGCATGTCCTGAAAAGTGCTCTGAACCTCCTGATGGCGGGGATAGTCACCCGACCGCACCCAGTGATGGTTGATCTCCGCGCCCACACCGGCTTCGAGCACGGGAGCCTGCAATGCATTGGCACGAATGGCATACGACCCATTCTGCGGGTTGACGGTGACAGTCAATTGCGAATTATGGAGTGATGCTGCCGCTGAAGATTCCGGAATGGCACAGGCCATGACCAAAAATATAAACAACCCGAGAAAGGAAAAATGGATGGACTTGCTTGGCGCCTTTTTCATAATGTTTCCCTGCCCTGAATTTGGATGATGGCTTTGAACGCGATCCGCCTGAGCCTCTGAACAGATGCCTGAACAGGCGGCGTCTGATAAATTACACAATTCCCGCCGGGAGCGGCCCGTGCACTACGCTTGATGTTCGGGATGCGTGCAGGCCCCCGGGAACGAAGTGTTATATCGGTCCCCCTCGTACCTCAATTCCATGTCCAGTCCGATTTTAGAAGAGTAATATCCCCAAATCGTAAATCCTTTAATCAACTCGAAAGCCTTGCTCCCCGCGGGGTCCTTGTCGGCGTTTTTCGGGTCAGCCACCGGCTCCAGAATGGAAGTCTGCTCTTCCTTTGTGAGGCTGATAAACGGCTTGTTGTGAAGCGCAAGACTGCGCGCATCGAACCAGGAAAGCGCTTCCAAAACCTCTTTCTTGTGTTCGGGTGTTTCATCGCCATAATAAAGATCGAAAAACCGATTGACCAATGCAGCTTTTGCACCGCCGGTGTCCGTTGCCGGAATAATCAGGTCCGTCAGGGCAATCAGGGTTTCGTTCTGATGCTCGTCAAAGAATTGCGGCTTCCAGTTGGCCCCATCCCGGGCAGAAGCCGCGTCGTCTGTGGGCATTCCCGAGGCGGCCGTTGCAGCACGGGCCGTTTCCGCCTGGCCGAGGATCGGCAGCGTGCCAAGACCTCCGGCGCCCATCACCAGAGTTTTCAGCACGCCGCGCCGTCCCTGATTGGTTTGGTCTTCAATTTTTTTCGCCATGACAGTGCATCTCCATTTCCGCGGGTAAGGTGGATTTCCTAACCAAGATCTCCCGTCCGCATCTTTTCGGCAATGTAGTCGGCGGTACGCAGGGAGAGCGCCAGGATGGTGAGCGTCGGGTTCTTTTCCGACGAGTTGAGAAAACACGAAGCGTCCGCCACAAAGAGGTTCTTGATGTCGTGCGACTGGTTGAACTTGTTCAGATAGGACGTTTTCGGATCATTCCCCATGCGGGCCGTTCCGGCGGAATGGATGCTATATCCCGGCGGGTACGGCGTGGTTCGCTCACTGATGATTTCGATTCCCGCCTTCTTGAACATCTCCCGCTGGGTGTCGTTGGCGTCCCTGGCCATGGCAAGATCATTGTCCCCCCACTCGATATCGAATTTGAGGACCGGAATACCCCAGATGTCACGAACCACGGGATCAATCTCCACGCGGTTTTCAGCCCTTGGGATGATCTCGCCAAATGAACCCATGCTGATCACCGTGGCGTAGTATTTTTTGACTTCCTCTTTGAATTCGGCGCCGAAACCCGGAATCTTTTTGGCGAAGCCGGGAAATTCTCCGCTTCCACCGCCGCCTTCAAATCCGTAACCGCGGACAAAGTTCTTCTGCTTCTCCTTCAAGTTTCGAAACCGGGGAATGTAAAACCCACTCCCATCCGGCCTGGCGCCGCCCCCACGGTTTGGGTTTCCTTTGAGGCTTGGAATCAGGCCGGTGATGTCGCCCGCCATAATCTGCTCGCAGAAATATCGGCCCAGTACCCCGCTCGAATTGCCCAGCCCGTCCGGGTGCTCCTCGGTCTTCGAATTCAACAGGATCCGGGTGCTGTCCAGGGTCCCGGCGCCCATCACGATGACCTTGCCATAAACTTCCTCGACCTGCCGGGTGATGCGGTCGATGAACACAACGCTTCGGGCGCGATTTTCCCTGTCCGTCGTCACTTTCCACACCACAGCATTCGTGCGGGTGGTCAGATTGCCCGTTTTTTCTGCAATAGGCAGCAGGACACCGGCAGAACTGAAGGATGCGGCAACATTGCACACACGGCCGCAATCCCCGCAAAAATGGCATGGCGCGCGCCCGTGAAACCCGGGCTTGGTGACGGTGGCAGAACGCGTGTGGATGACGTGCCACTCTGAATTATTCCTCTCGTTTCTTCCTTTGAAAACGGCTTCAGCGCAGGTGAAGGGGACCGCCGGAAGGTAATGGCTGTCCGGATTGTTTTCCAGATGGTCCGGGTGCCCGCAAACGCCGATCCAGTCTTCAACCTTGCTGTAGTAGGGTTCAACGTCCTCGTAGGAGATGGGCCAGTCCGTACCGACGCCGTCGTAGGTGGCCGCCTTGAAGTCGCGCGGGCTGAGGCGCAAAGAGACAAGCCCCCAATGGAGTGACTTGCCGCCCACCGCCTGCGCCCGCACCCATGTAAACTTTTTGCCGGTGTAAGGGTTCTCAAGCTCGTTGACAAAATGCTTCTTGTTCCATGCGTTGGCTACATAATTGTACATGGCCGCTTCAGAAGGTGGAATCGACCCTCGAAACGGAAACCCATACGGTTTCTTATGGTGATAAAAATCCGTGGCGATATTGAACTTCGGTCCTCGCTCCAGCATGAGGACCTTCAGGCCTTTCAGGCATAATTGCGTTGCCGCCATGCCCCCGGCAGCTCCCGATCCAATAACCACTACATCGTAAACTTTGGCCATTCTGGCTTCCCCTTTACAATGAGTCTTTTACTTGCTTATAAAAAATATCCAGCCGGCAGCGGCCTGCTGACAAGCCGATTGCAAAGCGCTCCGCCACCCCGCCTGCCGGCCTCAGAATCAAGGCAGAGCACCGGGTCCTATTGCAGGCGGCGATCAGACTATCGCCGTGCCGCCGACTGGAGACGGCTCAAGATGCAGCGCAAAAAGCCCTCAGCCAATGGCTGGCCTCTCTGTCATTGGACAGGAAGTGCGGCCCCAGCGGAGATCCCAGATAAACCAACGTTCCCTTACCGATACGCCGCCTGGCGGCAACCGGCAGATCGCCGAACCATGCGATGGTTTCGCCATCCCCGGGATCGACTGGAACCATCCTGCTGAAGTCGCGGACTTTGGTTACAACGGGCCAGTGGTAGTCCACGTAGGGTGATTGTTTTCGAGAGTCTGCGGAATCCCATAATCGAACGGGATCAAGAAGGCTCAATCCGAACACTGACCTTATGAAACGCTTATGAAAACCAAATTCTTCGGGTCCAAGGAATGACGCCGCGGATTCATAAAGGATGACGGACCCGTTTTCAAGATGTTCCCTGAGTATTGCCTGTGACTTCTCATCCGTTACGCCCGCCGCCGGCAGAATAATCGCGCGCGCAGGTGTGAGTGATTGCAATAGTGGTCCGCTGGAACACAACATTCGAAGACGACAAGGCAGCTTCATATCCTGTTGCCGATTCGCGCAGTGGACAATCCGCTCCGGGATCAACCAGGACGCAAGGCAAACGGGTTGCGGGACTCTCCGCCAAAAGACTCCCCATGCCTGCTGCAACGGCAACTCCTGCCACGGAAGCGCCCGCTGCACGTCCCAGGAATTCGCGTCTTGAAATAGACATTTTAGACCCTGTTGGCAATCAGGCGGTCCATTGCAGCAGCCGTATCATAAAACTGCTGGTCCTCCGCGTAATGGTACCGGCGCTCCATTTCAGCCACCAGCCAGCCGTCATATCCCACCTTGCTCAGGGCGGCGCGAATGGCCTTCCAGTTGTTATCGCCCAGGAAAATGTTGGTATAAACGCTGTCGCCGCAGCGCCCGCGCTTTTTCATGACGTCTTTCAGATGGATCCGCGTGATGTGCGGCCCCAGCATCTCAATCCACTGCTCGGCAAACCCGTCGTCATGGATGTTGCCGACATCCAGATGGATGCCCACCGAAGGTTCGTTGACGTCTTTCAGAAAGAGAAGGAATTCGCGCGGCCCCATCAGGAATTTCTGCTCGGAGCAGCAGTTTTCGCAGCCAATCCTGACTCCGGCGCGGGCGGCGTCCGGGGCCAGCGTCTTCATCGCTTCCACGGTGCGCGGGTAGACTTCGTTGTAAGGAACTTCAGCGGTGACCAGACCGGCCACAACCAGGATGGCGTCCGTGCCCAGCATCTTCGCCGTCTCGATCTGGCGCCTGACGATGCGAATGCCCTCTTCGCGGATCTTGGGATCGCGCGCCGAGAGCGAGTATTTCCAGTGGAGTCCGGTTGAAACGTTGGAGACCACCAGCCCCGCATTCTCAACCTTGCGCCGAAGTTCCTGCACCTCGGCGTCGGTGGTGCTCATCTGGAACCAGGGCACATCGCCCAGCCACAATTCGATGCCGTCGTACCCGGCCTTTTTGACTAACTCCAGCCCCTGCTCAAAACTCCAGCCTTCGGGAATTTCGTTGTCGCCAATGGATTTTTTCAATTTGCCCCGGACCCCGGTTTCGTTAAGTTACGAATAATTTCAAACGCCCCATGATAATCACAAACCGCCGCCGACATCAATTCCTATCCTGCCTTCGTTTGTTTAAAAGCGTGGGTGTCGGGCGCGCTCGCGGGCCGGGTGGGAACCGGCGACTACTCGCCCAGCACCTGCACCATGTAAGTTCGAAGGAGCGGGCCGTCGTATTCCATAAAATAGATGGTCTGCCTCGAACCGCGCACGATCTTGCCATCCTCGATGGGAAACGAACAACTGATGCCGCCCAGGATGCTCTTCAGGTGGGTCTCCGCATTGAAACCCAGGCGGCCGTCGTAATCAAGATAGCGGTGGTGATGGTAGTTTTCATTTTCAGGAAACAGCCGGCTGAAATGCGTGAGGATGTCTTCCTCGAGGCACGGAATGCCTTCCGTCACCAGCAATCCCGAAGAGGTGTGGCAGGTCATCACGTTCACCAGCCCCTGCTTTACGCCGGTGTTGCTGACCACTTCTTCCACCCGGGACGTAATATCGATGGCCTCTTCGGCTTTCCGCGTCTGGACCTTGATTTTTTCAAGCTTGATGATCATTGCTGTTACCCGCCTTATTTCCCGCTCTTATTTGAGACCCAGCAATCGGCCGGGGTTCTCTTCAAAAATCTTTTTCAAACAGCCTTCAGTCAGTTCCAGGGTTCCGAGCGCATGAACCATGTTTTTGATTTCAACGCGCGGATAATTTGAGCCGAAGAGCATCCGGTTGCGCAGGCTGCGTTCCAGCAGGGTGGTTGGAATCTGCTTTGAAAACACGAACTGAAAAAACTCTCTCGGGCTGTCGTAATAGAGGCACGACGTGTCCAGATAGACGTTGGGATACTTCAGCGCCAGGGCGGTAGCCTCCCACACCCAAGGCCAGCCCCAGTGCGCCAGCACAAAATTCAGCTTGGCAAATCGCGCTATGGCTTCTTCCAGCAGCATGGGATGGCCGCGCTCAATCAGCGTGGAGGGCGCCCAGCTCATGCCGGTGTGCACCAGCACGGGGATCTTCAACCCGGCTGCCGCTTCGTAAAGGTCGTAAACTTTGCTGTCGCGCAGATCGAAATCCTGAAGCGCCGCGTCCAGCTTCAGCCCCTTCAGACCGGCTTTCTTGACAGCCTGCTCCAGCTCTTTCACCGCGCCCTCTTTCAGCGGGTCGACGCTGGCAAAGCCGATAAATCGGTCGCTGATGGAACACAGCTCCGCTACCTGCTCGTTGGAACTAACGGCGTCGCCACGCGCCCTTGCACAATCAATGGGCAGCAGAACAGCGCGGTCAATTCCTGCCACATCCATCTGCAGGTGGAAAGTTTCGAGCGGCTGGAAATTGTTGCCAATCTGGAAAACCTCCCGCGCCATCCGGGCGTAGTTCGGATACTTGTCTACCATTTCCTGAATCAGTACCGGGTGCGTATGAAAATCAATTCTCATGCTGCCGCCTCATTCCCATGCTGTTGTAGAAATTCCTGCCATTTGCCGGGTTCGCGAAAGGCTTCGGTGCCGCCCGGCCGAGTGGTTGAAAACGCGCCGGCCATGTTGCCGCTGGCCAGACAGGTCTGGAGATTTGCTCCGCGAACGTATTGATGTAAAAAGCCGGCGTCGAAGCTATCCCCCGCGCCAACCGGATCCACAGCGTTCACGGCGTATCCCGGATGCGTCCATTCCTGATTGCCCCGCCGCACCCTGCAGCCCCGCGCGCCCATCTTGACAGCCACCACCTCGACCTTGGCAGCCAGTTTTTCAACTGCCGCCTGCGCGCTGTCTTCTCCGGTGATCTTGCCCGCCTCTCGCCCATTGACGAACAGCACATCAACCAGGGGAAGAATCTCGTCCAAGCCGTCCCAGCGATCGTCCGGATCGTCATTGGTGTCCAGCGACGTGCTGAGACCCGCATCTTTCATCTGCTGAAAAAGTTCCCGAATACGGGGACGCAGCGCCCGGTGCAGATAGAAAGAGGAGAGGTGAAAGTGTTTGCTGGAACGCAGGTAGTCAAGATCAAGGTCATCGTATCCCATCTCAAACATGGCGCCGGGATACGTCAGTATTCGTCGGCTGGCCGTGCCCGTGACAATCACAGTCAATCCTGACTTCGTTGATCCTTCCACGCACCGCACACGGCTGACATCCACACCGCCGCCGGCGAGCCGTTCGAGGGCAATTTTCCCAAGGGGATCCGTACCGATTCGGGATATGAATCCAACCCGGTCGCCGATGACTGCAAGGTTGTGGGCAAAGATCGCGGACGAACTTCCCAGTGTCAGGGCCAGATCGTTTGCGAGAAGCTCCTTTTCGGACTCCAATTCATCCGGAAGTCCGTAAAGGATCAGGTCGAGGTTCAGCTCGCCGACCACCGTTACGTCAAATTGCGCCATCCCGTATCCCTACCCCGCCTTTTCCTTCAGGACAACCACCCGGCTCAAGTGCCGCGGCTCATCAGGATCAAATCCCCGCTTGAGTCCCAGATAGAGGCCCATCAATTGTGCCGTCAGTATGTGCGGAGCCAGGCGCGCCACTTCGGGGACGTCGAGTTCCAGTTCAATCAGCACGTTGGCTGCACGCCGAACCCTGTCATTGGCGCGGTTGGTAATCACCAGTGTCACGCCGCCGAGTTCCTTCATCTCTTCCAGGACTTCCTGCTCGGCCTTGCCCGTACTTTCGCCAAGGAAGAAGGTGAGCAACGTTTGCGGGCTCACAATCGACTTTGGACCATGGCGGAATTCCAACGTGTGAAAAACCTGAGCATAGGAGCAGGACATCTCCGTAACTTTCAACTGCCCTTCTGAGGCGATCCCGAAAAACGGTCCCTGTCCCATAAAGACGTAATCAGCAAACTCGTTGGAGCCGGCAAATTCCTCAATGCGCGGCTGCAGCCGATCCAGCGCCCGCTGCGCCTGCCCGGGCATCTTCTTCAGCGCCTCCAGAAAGTCCTTGCGTTTGCCGGCCCATCCCGCCAGCGCCTGCTGGCCCAGCAGCATGGTGCTGAACGAGCGAGTCATCACAGTGCTTTGCTCATCCGCTGCGGGCAGCAACAGAGTGGAGGTCACACGCTTTTCCAGGTCCTGGCCCGTGGCACAGCTGACCCCCAGGGTCCGGATATTGCGTTCCTTTTCCAGATAGTCGGCCGCCATCAGCATCTCGGTTGTGTGCCCCGAGCGTGAGATCAACACCGGCTGGCACTTCCCGTTCCCCAACACCTGGTCGGGATAAAACAGAAGTTCGGACGCCGGTACAGCCTTCGCCCGCTGTCCCGTGACTGCAGTCCAACTCCATGCCGCGGCCTGGGCCACGTAATAGCTTGACCCACACCCCACAAAGACCCATTCATCAGCCGCTTCCAGTGGCTTTAGAACTTCCGCATAACGGTTATGAGCGTCAAGTTCCTGGAGGGTTGCTGCCCAGACGCCGGGCTCTGACATGATTTCTTCATAACTTCGATGTCCTCGCCCTTCTATAATATCGCTCACTCCACTGCCTCCTTGTCCTTCTATGAAAAATCATGATTCAAAATGGGACACTATTTGCGGTGTGGGATTGCAGCAGCACTTGAGTGGCTGCAATTTTCCCCCAACGCATATTACGGTAGCTTTCTTTTTAATACGTTATCCTTTCGAATGTCAAAGAGTTTTACGTCCCAGCCTGGTCAGGGCTCCAAGCATCCCCAACCGAATACTGTCTGACTATGGCCCACTAACCGGAAGATGCCAAAGAAAATACATCAGACATCTCTTACCGTTCTTACCGTTTCAGCCATGGAGTCACAGGAACCTCACCGGGATTCTGTGGCTCATAAGGCCAGGTAATTCGCTTTCCGGTTGCGGCGGATTCGTAAGCCGCATAAATAATCTCCAGCGTAGCCCGGCCGTCTTCGCCGCTTTCCATCAGTTCCTCTTCTCCCAGCAAAACGCGGGTAAAATGGCGCATCTCATGCGGAAAACCATAGAGGAAGGCTTCCTCAAACACCGTAAAGGTCCAGCCTTTGGTTTCGCCGGCTTTTTCCACGGCATACCCGTAGCCGTTCTTGCTGTAAGTTTCCATGGAACTGCCGCGCATCAGGTCACAATGGATCACACCTTCGGTCCCGTAAAGGTCTGCACGATCATCCATGCCTCCGTGTCGGGCCCAGCTGTCTTCAATGACGGCGACGGAGCCGTTTTCAAATTCAACAATCACCAGCGAATTGTCGTCGCCCAAGGTGCGTCCCTTGTGATAAACCAGCTGGCAATGGGCGGTCACGCTTTTCACCTTGGGCTTGCCATACAGCCACCGGGTCCATTCGATGCCATGGCAACCCATGTCCATCAGCGCGCCGCCACCCGAGCGGTTGACATCGTAGAACCAGTCCGAGTGCGGCCCGGAGTGCTTTTCACTTTGCTTGGCCATATAAACGTCGCCAATGGCGCCCTCATCAACCAGTTTTTTCGCGCGAAGGTATTTGGGCGAGAAGCAGATGGTTTCCGCGTACATCAGCTTCACCTTATGCTCCCTGCAGGCGGCGATCATGACATCTGCGTCTTCCAGCGTGTGGGCAATAGGCTTTTCAAGAATGACGTGCTTTCCGGCTTGGGCCGCCGCCACCACAACCTCGCGGTGCAAGTCATTGGGAATGCCGACCACGACCACATCCACATCTTTCCGGTCCATCATCTTCCGGTAATCCGTCAGCGCCGAAGGAATCTTCCACTTGCGGGCGAACTGTTCAACATGGTCCTTGTTGGGCGAGCATGCCGCGACGAGTTCAGCTTCCCTCACTTCCTGGAAGCCCTCAGCATGAAGGTTCGAAACAAAAGCCGATCCGATGACTCCCACCCTCACTTTTTCCATTCTCTCTCCTTACTGCATGTACTCGATTGGCGGGTTTCGACAACCAAATGCCGCCCAGCAGAAACGTCCGGGGCGCCAACGACGAACCTCCAAGATATCATAAGCACGGGTGAACTCGAATCCCCAATCACCTTTGGCCAACTGTTGGGTCACCTTACAAGGGATCAGGACCACATTTCCGCGCGGGCCACGGCCGCCTTCCCCACAGAATTTTCTTGCAGGCAAAAGACGATCGGCGATAGCATCCAGTGTTTTGTTTCTGACGGAGGAAGCGGTGCGGCGAAATAAGGCGGACATTGTAGGTTTGGGGCTGAATGCCACGGATACGGTACTGATGGTCCGGGAGTTTCCTCCTCTGGGCGGAAAGGAGCGCGTGGTTTCGCTTTCCCGGCAGGCGGGCGGCCAGATGGCCACAGCCCTTGTGGCCTGCCAGCGATTGGGATTGCAGTCACGGTACATCGGGAAGGTCGGCGGCGATGAGGCCGGCCGCTTCCAGTTGCAGAGCCTGCGCCAGGAGGGCGTTGATGTCAAATACGCAAGTGTGGTGCGCGGCGCCACTACACAGTTCGGCCTGATTATTGTGGACCAGGCTACCGGCGAACGGACGGTCTTCTGGGACCGTGACAAACGCCTGGCGGTTACGCCCCGGGAATTGATGCCCGAGGCCATCACCTCGGCCAAAATCCTGCACCTCGACGGATGTGATGCCGCGGCCTGCGCGCGAGCAGCCCAGTGGGCTCGCAAGGCAGGAATTCCCGTCGTGGCGGACCTCGATACGGTCTACAAGAAAGTTGAACAGATCTTTCCTCTCATCGACTACCTCATCGCCTCGGCAAATTTCCTGCCTGCCGTGACCGGGCACAACGATCCGTTCCTCGTGCTGGAATACATGGCGCGGGAATACAAGATCCGCGCTCCGGGCATGACCCTGGGCCGGGACGGTTCGCTGGTTTATACCGGCGGGCGGTTCTATTACTCGCCCGGGTTCGTGGTGGAAACGGTCGACACAACAGGGGCAGGCGACATCTTCCACGGGGCGTTCGCTTACGGGCTGCTCCAGGGATGGCCCATCGAACAGATCCTGGATTTTTCAAACGCCATGGCGGGCCTGAATTGTACGCGCGTTGGCGCACGCGGCGGCATCGCAACCCGGGCCGAGGCCGAGAAACTGATCGCCACCGGCAGCCGCCACCGTAATCCTGACTATGCGGATCTCCCGCGCCGCGCCCGCAGGAGCCTGCGGGGACCCAGGCTGAAAAACAGCGGCCACTCATAAAGAACCATGTCAGACGATCGCTACACACTCATTACCGGAGCGTCCAGCGGCATTGGCGAATGCTTTGCGAGAGCCTTCGCGCGGCGCGGCCACAACCTGGTGCTGACGGCGCGTTCCGAAAGCAAGCTGAGCCAACTGGCTGCAGATCTGGTTCGTCAACACTCCGTGAGAGTGGAAATGCTGGCGGCAGACCTGAGCGTCCGCGACGCAGCTCCCCGACTGGTTGCCATCCTCAACGAGCGGAACCTTTCCATCAGCGCGCTGGTCAACAATGCCGCTTTCGGCGCGCGCGGTGAATTCTGGAAACTCCCGCTGGAGCGGCAAATGGCGATGGTCCGTCTGAACATTAACGCCCTGGCCGAACTCACCTACCTGCTTCTACCTGCCATGGTGGAACGCCGCCAAGGCTCGATCATCAACGTGTCCTCCACGGCAAGTTTCCAGCCCTTGGCCTACACGGCCACCTACGCCGCCACCAAAGCGTTTGTAACCAGTTTCTCAATGGGCCTTGCCGAAGAGGTGCGGCCGCACGGCATTCGGGTAGTGACGCTATGTCCCGGCGGGACACGCACCCATTTTTTTGAGGCCGGCAATTACGGTGTGCGCACGATTCCCGGCGGCCTTCAGGATCCCGATGAAGTGGTTGACGATGCCCTCAGGACGCTTGACCGGGGCGGCGGCCTGATGGTCCCAAGGCTCCTTAATAAATTCGGGGTCTTCGTCCAGCGTTTTGGCCCGCGCGAAACCATCGCAAAACTCGCAGCCAGGGCCTTCCGTCCCCACAACGCCGGCGGCCACGACTGACGGAACGCAGGCAGGCCCTTATCTGAAAGGACTTTCGCTCATGGAACTCTCAACCTTGATTCCAACCCTGCGCCAGGCCCGCGTGGTCGACCTGAGCCAGACGCTGGAAGAACACATGCCAAACTTCCCCACCCACTCAAAATTCTTCCACAACCTTTGGGGTTCCTACCAGCTCGGCGGCAGGTCGCTTAGCTACCAGCTCCAGGTGCATGAGCACAACGGAACCCACGTGGACGCTCCCGTGCACTTTGTGAGTGACAGGAATCCGGAAGCTCACAAGACGATTGAGCAGATTGGGCCCGGGCGCCTGATCGGGCGCGGCGTGCGGCTCGATTGCCGTGGGTTAATAGAGGGCGACTACATCTCAGAACACTTCATTCAACATTGGGAAGCGGAGCATGGCGCAATTGAGACTGGCGACATAGTGCTTTTCAATTTTGGATGGTCTGAGCACTGGGGCCTGCCGCCGGATAACCGGCGCTACCTCGAGGATTGGCCCGGCGTAAGCCTGGACGCCGCAAAATATCTTGTGGGCAAATCTGTAGCGGCCATCGGGGTTGATTCCCTTTCGCCCGACCCGCCCGCGGCGCTTGATGCCCACCCGATCCATCCCATCCTGCTCGAAAAGGAAGTCCTGATCATCGAGAATCTGACGCGCCTTGACGAGCTTCCGGATTTCTTTCTATTCGTGGCGCTGCCGCTGAAAATCCGTCAGGGTTCCGGCTCGCCTGTCCGCGCCATTGCCCTGGTCTAGGTTCATGTTGAACAACCCCGGCAGCGGCGTCATTCCGTTGGGTGGAGGTAACCGTCCACTACGGGCTTCCACTTGCCCTGCGAGTCCAGAATGATTTCAACGGTTTCACGAACGGCCCCAAGCCCGCCCGCGGCTTTGGTCAGGTAGTGAACATGGCGCCGGAGGAACGGGTGGCCGTTCTGGACGCAGACAGCCAGTCCCACGCGCTTCAGGATGGGAAGATCCACCAGGTCGTCACCCACAAAGCACACCTCGTCGTCTTTCACCCCGGCCGCCTTCAGGATTCGCTCGTAGGGCGGGATTTTCTTGAGCGTGTTCTCTTCAATAAAATCCATTTTCAACTCCGCGGCACGGTAGCGCACGGTGTCGGAACCGCGGCCGCTGATGATGCCGACCTTGATTCCGGCATCTCGCGCGTAGCGGATGCCGATGCCGTCGCGGGAATGGAAGGTCTTGGTCTCAAACATTCCGCCCTCGGGCCGCGGCACGTAATAGATGCGGCCGTCGGTCATCACTCCGTCAACGTCGAGCAGCAGCAATTTGATCTTGCGGGCCCGGCGCCGGACCTGCTGTATTGAAACTGGCATGTTCCTCCTCAAATTTTGAACACAGGACCCCACGGCAAGTTCGACGGAGATCTCAAAACATTTGGGTTTTCCACAAGTCGTGAATGTGGACCACGCCCTCGAGAAGGCCCTCTTCGTCCACGACCATCAGTGAGGTAATGCGCCGCTTTTCCATCAGGTTCAAGGCCCGGGTGGCAAGTTCCGAGCGCCCGATAGTCACCGGGGTGCCCGTCATCAAGTCAGACGCGCGACGCTCCAGCGCCCGGCTCCCCTCCCGCTGGAAGAAGCGCCGCAGGTCGCCGTCGGAAATCACCCCGGCCAGCCGCCCGTCGCTTTCTACCACGGCCGTGTGCCCCAGTCCCTTCTTGCTGATTTCGTAGATCACATCGGGCAGTGTGGTTTCCGGATGCACGCGGGGAATCTCCTCACCCGTGTGCATCACGTTCTCGACGCGCCGCAGCCGCACGCCCAGACCTCCACCCGGGTGCAGCGCCGCGTAGTCCTCTTCCTTGAATCCGCGCCGTTCCAGCAGCGCCATGGCCAGAGCGTCGCCCACCGCCAGCATCGCGGTAGTTGACGCCGTGGGAGCAAGGCCCAGCGGGCAGGCTTCCTCGCTGATGCTGACGTCAATAACCACATCGCTTGCCAGAGCAAGCGTCGAGGCCGGCATTCCCGTCAGCACAATCAGAGGGACCGCCAGGCGCTTGACGGTGTCCAGCAGGCGCAGCAGCTCTTCCGTCTCGCCGCTGTAGGAGAGCGCCATCAGGACGTCGTTCGGAACCAGCCGGCCCAGGTCTCCGTGGAGAGCTTCTGCGGGATGCAGAAAGAACGAAGGCGTCCCGGTGCTGGAGAAGGTGGCCGAAATCTTCTGCCCCACCAGGCCGGATTTGCCCATTCCCGCCACCACCAGACGCCCCCGGCAGGCAAAGATAGTTTCCACCGCCTGCTCGAACCGCCGGTCCAGCCGCCCCACCAGTTCGGCGATGGCCCGTGCCTCTATCTCAAGCACTCTCCTGCCGATTTCAAGACTCATCGTTCCCCTGTCCGCTTAAATCAGGGATGATATCACAGGTGGCATGGAACCAGGCCACTGCCCGGTTGCGGATGGGCCTTGACATCTCAACGCCTGGAATGCAAACCTTCGGCCAGCACAGCACGTGAAGATCAGGCGGAGGAGGAGCGTTTGAGCCATGGCAACTTTCGAGACAAAGGAACTTCCCGGTAACCGCGATGCGGTGGCACCGGACGGATCAGACGTGAGAATCCTGCTGGGGCTCAAGGGCGGGGGCATGGCCCATTTTTCACTCGGCCCGGGCGAGACCTCCCGTGCGGTTGCACACCGCACGGTGGAGGAGATCTGGTTCTTTGTCGCCGGGCAGGGTGAAATGTGGCGCCGGCAGGGCGCTGACGAGCAGATTGTGGAAGTCTATCCTGGGGTTTGCCTGAGCATTCCTCTGGGCACAAGTTTTCAGTTCCGATGCACGGGGAAGGACCCGCTCGAAGCCATTGGCGTCACCATGCCTCCCTGGCCCGGGGAAGAAGAAGCCGTTCTGCTGGAGGGGCCGTGGCCGCCAAGAGTGGGTGAAGGGACTGAACAATAACCCGCCGCATCTTCCCGGCTTTCCCCAAGCTGACCATCCACCGCAGGCCCGGCAACAATGCTGAGGCGCAAAGAACACTCTATCCGGTGATTTCCTTCTCTTCCACGTACACGGTGGTGCGGTTGCGCCCGGCCCGCTTGGATTCATAGAGAGCGCGGTCGCTGGAGTGCAGCATCTCTTCCAGGGTGCCGCCATGCTCAGGATAGACGGCGATGCCCATGCTGACGGTGACGGGGGGGACCTGTTTGTCCTTCACCTCGGGCATGCTCATGCGCGCCACGGCTTTGCGAATGCGTTCGGCCACCACATGGCAAGCCTCAGCGCCGGTATCGGGCAGCAGAATAACGAATTCTTCGCCCCCCAGTCGCGCGGTCAGGTTGGTTTCCCGCATGGACTGCGTAACCGTTTTGGCAAACTGCTTCAAAATGCGATCGCCCACTTCGTGCCCGAACACATCGTTAATGCTCTTGAAATGGTCCAGGTCCAGCATAATAAAGCCCAGGGGAGTGTTTTTGCGCCGGGCCATAGCCATCAGTTTGCGCGCGTAATCCTTGCAGAAGCGGCGGTTGTAGAGGCCGGTGAGGGGATCGATGTTGGCCTGCTCACGCATGGTCTGGAGCAGTTGCAGGTTGGAAAGCACCGAAGCGCTGGTACTCAGGTAGCTTTCGATAAGGCTTTCACGTTCCGGCGTCCACAACCCCACCGCGGCTTCGACCCGAACAGCTCCGATAATGATGCCCCCTGCGATCAGGGGCCCGCAGTAATAGCTGCCCTCGTCCGGCAGCGCGAACTTGCCAGGGCACAGCGGCTCCACGGTGACATCGTTTACGCGGAAAGGACGTCCAATCCGGACCGCCTTGCAGCTGTGCTTGCCTTCGATCACGGGCCAGTCCCGCACGTCCTCGGGAAGCGGACGCAGCGAGGCGACAACTTCCAGAAAATCTTCCTCCGGACGCAGTTTGAAGATGAGGATCTGCCGGGGCTGGAAGCGGTCTCGGAAGGCGTGCAGGATATGGTCATAGACCTCGTTCTCGGAAGTACACTCCGTAACGACTTCGGAAAAACGTTTGATGGCGCCCAGTTCCTCGCGGTCCTTCTGCAGCGCATGGGCCATGTGCAAAAAACTGCGCGAGAGGACACCGAACTCGTTGTCCGTCGCGGGTGGCAGCATGGGATCGAAATCGCCCTGCCTAAGACGATCTGATGCATGGATTAACAGCTGGAGGGGGTCAGCGAGGCTGTGGCTGACAAAATGGACCAGCAGCAACAATAGCGCGGCGAACAGCAGTGAAAGCACCACGCACGAAACCATCGCCCTGTGGACATCCCGCTGACGTGCCCTTCTGCTGGCGGAAGCGAGGTTGCGATTCTCCTGCCCAAACTCGCCAATCGCCTTCTGAATGGCCGCAACGCTTCCGGCCCACTTCACCCTGGCAGCGTCTTCAGCAGCCCTGTCTCCGGAATTTGCCCGTTCAATCGCCGGACCCGCCACATGGCTCTTCCATTCCTCGATCAGCCTCTGAATGTTTTCCACTTCTGCCATCATCGATGGCCTGCGCGCATTCAAATCACGCAGGATATCAAAATTCTTAGCAACCATCTGCGATGCCGTTGTGTAATTCCGAAAGAACGACTCCCGGCCCGTCAGGATGTAGGCCCGGCCCACACTGTCCATTTCGTTGACACCCTGCAGGAGGGATTCGGTGTGCAGGGAGGAGATTTCACTGCTTTCGACGGCCTGGCTGACCTGATTGATCTGCCAGTAGTTGAAGAAGAAGAGCCCGATGACCCCAAAGAGAATCAGGACAAGCGGCAACGTCAACAGGTAGACCTGATCCCGAATCTTCAGATTTTGCAGCGAGATAGCCATCGCCTGTCTCGTTTTTCGCTAAAGGCGGCCGTGGCGGGCAGCCCGCGCCCCTTCCGCTTTCAATCAACAAACCCCTGGGTCGGCCCAAAAAACCCTCTTGGAAGGGGACCATGGCCAATCGGGCAGGAAACATGGTTCCTCTGCCAAAGCGTTTTAGCAACCCATCTGATCCCTTAATGCCGCCACTTTCAAGACGGCTTACCGCATTCGCCGGACAAAAGCGCCCAGGTCACGGAGTCTCCTGGCAACCGTGGCGAAGCTGTGGAGATTCAGGGCGGATGGCCCATCCGACAGCGCTTTTTCGGGACGGTCATGAACCTCCATAAAGATGCCGTCAGCGCCGGCCGCTACGCCCGCCTTCGCCAGCGTTTCAATAAACTGCGGTTGCCCCCCGCTCCGCCGGCCTTCGCCCCCCGGCAATTGCAACGCATGCGTGCAATCAAGCACCACCGGGTAGCCCCAGGCCCGCATCACGGCCAGGCCCCGCATATCCACCACCAGGTTGTTATACCCAAACGAGCTTCCACGTTCGGTAATGACGATACGCCGGTTCCCTGTCCTCTCAATCTTCTCCACGGCGAAGCGTAGGTCCCAGGGCGACATGAACTGGCCCTTCTTGATATTGACGACCGCGCCGGAATGGCCCGCCGCTTCCAGCAGATCGGTCTGCCTGCAAAGGAAAGCGGGAATCTGCAGCACGTCGCAGACCTCTGCCGCCGGTGCAGCCTGGCTTGCCTCATGGATGTCCGTCAGGACAGGCACCCCAACCTTCTTCCGGATAACCTCTAGGATTTCGAGACCGCGATCGAGCCCCGGACCTCGATACGACGACGCCGAGGTGCGATTGGCCTTATCAAAAGACGCCTTGAATATGTAGGGAACGCCCAGGCGCCGTGCTGTGGCAGCAAGGCGGCGAGCCATCATCAGCGCGTGCGCCTGGCTTTCAATCACGCAAGGGCCTGCAATCAGAAAAAGAGGGCTTCCCTGCGCGAGCGTAAGCCTGCCAATGCGAACCGGGCGTTTCATAAGCAATCAGGAGCCGGGCCGGAGGAGGCGCGTCTCCGCCGAAATCCTAGGCCGAAGACTGGGCACCCTCCTCAATCATCTCGCTGGCGGAAGGTGAAGCTTCGGATCTTTTCACCGGCCGCTCAACACGATGCGCCAGCGACGCTCCGACGAACGCCTTGAACAGCGGATGGGGATCGAGGGGGCGTGATTTGAACTCCGGATGGAACTGGCACCCGAGGAACCAGGGATGGTCCCGCACCTCGACAATTTCCACATAGGTGCCGTCCGGCGTCTCACCAGTAATTTCGAGCCCATTGGCCACCAGAGTAGCCTCGTACTCCCGGTTGAATTCATACCGGTGGCGGTGCCGCTCGGAGATCTCCGCCTGGCCGTAGGCTTCATAGGCAAACGAGCCCGGCTTTAACGTGGCCGTCCAGGCGCCCAGGCGCATCGTGCCGCCCAGCTCATCAATTCCGCGCAGTTCGCGTAACTTGTAGATCACCCGGTGCGGCGTGGAGGGGTCAAACTCCGAACTGTCCGCCCCCTGCAGGCCGCAGACGTTGCGGGCGTACTCGATGACCGCACACTGCATGCCCAGGCAGATGCCCAGGAACGGCACCTTTCGCGTCCGTGCGTAGGTAATGCCGCGCAGCATGCCGGGAATGCCCCGCTTGCCGAAACCGCCCGGCACCAGGATACCGTCAAAACCTTCAAGCTGATTTTCCCAGTCATCGCCTTCCAGGCCCTCGGCTTCCAGCCACACCACGTTCACACGCACGTTATTGGCCAGGCCACCGTGCACCAAAGCCTCATTCAGGCTCTTGTAAGATTCCTGGAATTCCACGTATTTGCCTACAATGGCAATCGAAACCTCATCCTGAAGACCCCGCAGGCGTTCCACAAGGTCGCCCCATGGCTTCAGATTGCACTCCTCCTGCTCCATGCCCAGGCAGCGCACAATCTGCGTGTCCAGACCCTCGCCTGCCAGCACGATCGGCACTTCATAAATATTGCCCACATCTTTTGCGGTGATCACGGCGTCCTTCTGGACGCTGCAGAACAGGGCGATCTTCGATTTGATGTCCGCCGGCAGAAAGCGGTCCGTGCGGCAGAGAAGGATGTCAGGCTGGATACCAATTTCGCGCAGTTCCTTTACCGAGTGCTGCGTAGGCTTGGTCTTTAATTCCCCGGAAGCATTGATGTAGGGAACCAGGGTAACGTGAACGAAAACCACCCTCTCGCGCCCCTGCTCCTGCCGCATCTGGCGGATGGCCTCGAGAAACGGAAGCGACTCAATATCGCCCACTGTACCGCCAATTTCCACGATGGCAACATCCACCTCGGAGGCGACCTTGCGGATAGCGGCCTTGATTTCATCGGTGACGTGCGGAATCACCTGGACCGTCTTGCCAAGATAATCGCCTCTGCGCTCCTTGGTGATGATGGTTTCGTAAATGCGTCCTGCCGTACAGTTGTTTTCGCGCCGCATGCGGGCATGGGTGAAGCGTTCATAGTGGCCCAGGTCCAGGTCCGTCTCCGCGCCATCGTCAGTGACGTAAACCTCGCCGTGCTGGAAGGGACTCATGGTTCCTGGATCGACATTCAAGTAGGGATCAAACTTAAGAAGGTTGACCTTCAGCCCGCGAGCCTCCAGCAGGCACCCAATCGAGGCTGCGGCAAGTCCCTTGCCCAGAGAACTCACCACTCCCCCGGTCACGAAGATGTACTTGGCGCTCATAATTCTCCTTTAAGGTATCGGCTGGGAAGCATGGGATATTTAATGCCTAAACACAGGAATTAAATCTTGCTTAAATTCGCACGCATTCATACCGACTGGGAGGACAGTGTACCGGCTATTATCAGTTCAGGCAGGAAGTGTTGTCAACGCTAAAACGGACCACGGCGCAGTTGCGCCCCCCCTTTACTTATCTAATTTGGTTGGATGATTCTCTCCCCGCGGTTGTGCTAGAATGCACTCAGGTCATGCCGAGTCTGCAGGATCGCAACCGGAGGGGGCGGAAGCCGGCTGCGACCAAAGGAAGGTGCCTGGATGCCCGAACACAGCAGTAGGCGCGCATTCCGGGTTGGATTGATTCTGATGATGGCCTTCTGGGCCATTGCAGGCTTATCATCAGCCTGCCTCGCGTCGGGTGACAAACCCCCGGCCCGTCCCGACAACAAGGATCAGGTTCCGGATGTAGAGGTTCGTCGGTCTCCTATCAATACGACGCCCATCCAGATGAATGTTGACAGGGTGATCGTGCCTGTAACCGTAACCGATCCTTTTGATCGAATTGTCACTGGACTTGACCAAAAAAACTTTGAAATCCTTGATGACAAAGTCCAGCAGAAGATTTTGACGTTTGCCACGGAAGATGCACCCATTTCCGTTGGGATGGTGTTCGACACCAGTGGGTCGATGTCTGACAAGCTGCAGAAATCCAAAGAGGCAGCTCTTGAGTTCTTTAAGACATCTAATCCCGAGGACGCGTTTATGCTGATCAGCTTCAGCAATCGTCCTTATATGGTTTCAGCATTCACGGGCAATTATGAAAACATCCTGGACAGGATGCTGTTTGTGAAGGCAGGTGGCAGGACGTCCTTGCTCGACGCCATTTATCTGGGCCTGAGCCGGATGAAAAAGACGGATACCAGCCGAAAGGCGCTGCTGGTCATCTCCGACGGCGGCGACAACCACAGCAGGTATACTGAAAGGGACATTAAGCGTGCCGTCAAAGAATCTGATGTTCAGATCTATGCGATCGGAATTTTCGAGCCCCTGGCTGACCGTGACCGAACGCCTGAAGAAGCTGCCGGTCCCTCACTGCTTTCGGAACTGGCCAATATTTCGGGCGGAAGAATGTTTTCAGTCGAAGACCCCAGCGAATTGCCGGACATTGCAGAGAAAATCTCAATTCAATTGCGGAATCAATATGTCATTGGATACAAGCCCTCAAATCTATTGCGCGACGGGCATTGGCGACGGATCAAGGTTAAGCTTCATCCGCCGCGAGGACTCCCTCCACTGCAGGTTTATGCGCGGACAGGGTACTATGCCCCGACCCAATAGGAGATTATTTTCGCTCCTATCATCCCTCCCATCGTTGATCCTCCGCTCCCTCGCTGTCGTGCTTTTGTGCACGCCCCTGCTGGCTCAGGGGACCGGGGCGGCCAGGCAGGGTGCGCCCAGTCCCCAGAAAAAAGATGACCAATACAAGATCAACGTCAACGTCAACCTGGTGGTGCTTCACGCAACCGTGGTTGACAAACAGGGCCGCATGGTTGACAACCTGACGGAAAAGGATTTTCGCGTGCTGGAGGATGGCGCCCCCCAGAAACTGTCGGTGTTCAGCCATGCCGACATACCGGTGACCGTGGGCATCGACATTGATGACAGCGGCAGTATGCGTGACAAACGCGCGGCCGTGAATGAGGCGGCCCTCACCTTTGTGAAAACCTCCAATCCCGATGACCAGGTTTTCGTGGTGAACTTCAACGATGAGTACTACCTGGACACGCCTGGAAATTTCGCCACTAACATGGGGGAACTCAAAGCGGCGCTGGCCAAGATCGATTCCCGCGGTGGAACGGCGCTCTATGACGCCGTCTCAGCTTCACTTGACCATTTGAAGCTGGGCAATCGTGACAAGAAAGCCATTTTGATAATTTCCGACGGCGAAGACAATGCCAGCCGCTACTCCTTTCCCGACCTGTTGCGGCAAGCCCAGCAATCAAACGCCGTGATTTATTGCATTGGCCTGCTTGGCGAGGAGCATCCGGGAGGGTTGTTCAAGATCCACGGACGCGGTGACAAGCGGGCCGAAAAAGTCCTGAAACAACTGGCTGAGGCCACCGGCGGAAAGGCTTACTTCCCCAGGTCCCTTGATCAGGTTGAGCCGATTTGCGCGGCCATTGCGCGTGACATCCGCAACCAATACACCCTCGGCTATTACCCGACAAACCCCAAGAAAGACGGTACCTTCCGGCGGGTTCAGATCGAACTTACCAACCACCATGACAGTAAGCACTATATGGTCAGGACGCGCCCGGGCTACTATGCTCCGAAAGGTGAAGCGTCGCAAACGGCTACGGCAAATCGGCAGAAATAAATTCCCCGGAAGGTCATTTATTCCTGCGCTTTGATGTGCTCAGGATTGCCCGTCTATCGTTCAAGATGTAGCGGCAATCCAGCTCATTCAGCCCCGCGTTGCATCCTGCTCCCTCAAAAAGGTACACTCCCTTTTAATGCCGAACGAGGAAAACGCAAAACCACAAAGCCGCGGCGACCTGCTGTTTGCCGCTACAATGTTTGTCGCGGCCGGGGCCGCAGTCTGGTGGCTGTGGGCGAACCGTTTTTTCCTCACCCTTGACGAGGGCATTTACCTCGCAGGCGCGGAACGCATTCTGCGCGGCCAGGTTCCCTATCGCGACTTCTTCGTCATCACCGGCCCCGGAAGCTTCTGGTTTCAGGCTGGAATTCTGGGACTGCTTGGCCCCACACTTCGCCATGCCAGATTGTCACTCGTCTTCGACATGGCGCTCCTCACGGCGCTGGTCTACTGGCTGACCGCGCGGCTGGGCGGTCGGAATGTTGCGCTGCTGGTGGGCACAGCTTTCTTTGCGTTTGAAACCCGCCCGTTGTTCCGCCTGTACGTCAACCATCGCTGGGACAGCAGCGCCTTCGCGCTCCTTGCCGTGGCTTTCGTATTTGCGGGAACGGAGAACCCTCGCTTTGGAATCTTCATGGCGGGCGGCATAGCAGCGGCTGTGGCCGCGTGGATCACGCCGTCTCTGCTCGCCGTGCTTGTTCTGATGTGGGCGTGGCTACTGATGGTCAAGGAACTGCGCCGCCACTGCTTCCCCTATCTTTTGGGAATCCTATCCATTTCCCTGTTCGCAACTGCTGTGCTGTTTCTCCAGGGAGCTCTGGGTCCGATGTTCCGGGACCTGTTGTGGACATCCAGGCATTATCCGGCCGCGAACGCCGTTCCTTACGGATATGGCGTCATTGCGGCGGGTGGACTGCGGAGTATTCTGGCGGGCGCGCAGATTTCTGCGTCCGTTGCGCGCGCCACCGGATTCCTCTCTGTGCTGTTGCCGGTCGTCCTTCCGCTGGCTGTCTATGCCGGCTGGATGGCACGCCGCCTGCGCCGCACGCCAATAGACCAGCGTGAAAAGCTGGCGACCCTTCTGATGCTGGCCTCTTTCGGTTTGGTGATTTCAACCTACCCGCGCTGGTCGGCTGATCAACTCCTTTTCATTGCCCCCATTTTCTATGTTTTGGCAGGGTATCTCCTCAGCCGTGTGCTGACAGGAAGGATCCTGCGGGTTGCAACCGCGGGTCTGGTGCTCGCGCTGGCTATTGCTTCGCTCAGCTATTCGGTGCTGCGCGTATTATCAGAGCCGGTGATCGAAACACGAGTCGGCCGCCTGCACGCCGAAACTTCCGGCCAGTCCATCATCAAACTTGCCAGCAGGGTCAGGCCTGGCGATTCGCTGTTTGTGTATCCCTACCTGCCTATCGTCTACTTCCTGACCGGGGGGCAGAATCCTACGCCATATTCGTTTCTACAACCCGGGATGATGCAGGCTCCGGATTACCAGACGACCCTTTCGGCCTTGCGCGCCCATCCTCCCCAATGGATCTTCTATTTCGGCCTTTCGCCGGCCACCTACCACGGCATCTGGCCTGCGTCCGATCCCCGGGCGCTTGATTTGACGCCCGTCGACCACTTTATTCTCTCCAACTATCACCCGGTCGGTATCCTGCAAGGTAGCGGGACGCATTTTTTCCTGCTTGAGCGGGGAGTGCACTGACGTCTGGAAGGATGGGACGGCGGGCAGCCAATGAAAAAGGAAATTGTCCCGGGGAAGTTCAGCTGTAGCGCCATATCCGGATACACGGTACGTTCCGCTGGCGCTACAGCCTTATGGAAATGCAGCGAACCGGGCTACTTGGCCTTGAAATTGGCTGCCAGCATCAGATCGCCCCACTGAACGGAAAAATGGCCGCCGCTTCCCTCTTTGGCCAATTGAATGGTGACCATATCAGCGGAATCACTGGCCTTGGATTCATGCAGAGGGACCTTGACCAGGTCGAGCTTGGGGTCATGCTGAGTCCCCCACTGGCCATGCTGCTTGTTGAAGACAAGCTCCCACTTGTTGCCAGCTAATTTCTCCGCCCACAGGCTGTAGGTTCCTGCTGGAACGGTCTTGCTGCCAAATGCCAGATCAGTGCCGGCCACAAAAGTGGTGGACGAATCTGCTCCCAGACGCCAGAACTGCCCCGGCTTCAATTGGGCCAGCATTTCTCCAACGGTCCTGCCGTGAAGGACGGGCCGCCCATAGTCGATAGAAACCGTCTTGCCGTTCAACTCAATCTCAGTCTTGCCCCGGGCATTCGCCGCCTGAAGAGGCAGCGTCATCGCCACCACCACAACCAGCCCGAAGCACATCGTCAGTATCCGTTTCATCGTTTCCTCCTCAATGTCGTGTACCCATCACCCCAGAGACTTGTATTCATTTATCCTACCGCGCTTTCGGCGGCGCGAGAACAAATATCATGGCCGCCCCGCTCATCAGCGGTCCTGCTGTTCAAGAAGCTCCAGGAAGGCCGCCAACCTGGGTGGCAGCGGGGACTTGAAACTCACCGGCGCGCCGCTGCGCGGATGCGCAAATTCAATCTGGGCCGCGTGCAGAAAGTTGCGGTCGAGCGTCGCCCGGTCCTGCGAGCCCATTCTGACCATGGCAGGGGCGCCGTACATCCTGTCGCCGACCACCGGGTGATGAAGAGAAGCAAAATGCACGCGAATCTGGTGGGTTCTGCCGGTCCGAGGTTCCACGTCCAGCAGGGTGAAATGATGGAACCGCCGAACCACCCGGTAGAAAGTCAGCGCCTCCCGCGCGCCGATGCCGTCCACCCTCATACGCGCCCGCTTGACAGGATCTCGACCCACGGCCGCTTCGATCTTCCCTTGTTCCGCCTCCACGCGGCCGTGGACCAGTGTCCGGTAGTGTTTGTGCACGGTCCGCGCCCGGAACTGGTCGGCCAGCGCGCGGTGCGCTTGATCGTTCTTTGCCACCACAATCAGCCCGGAGGTCATCTTGTCCAGCCGGTGAACGATCCCCGGCCGCGTCTCCCCGGCAACAGCGGAGAGATCTCCGCGCAGGTGGAAAAGCAGAGCATTCACCAGCGTGCCGGATTTGGTTCCCACCCCCATGTGGACAGCCATTCCAGCCGCCTTGTCCACCACCGCCAGGTCGTCATCCTCGTACACAATGCTGAGGGGCAATTCTTCAGGAAAGGCGTTGAGGGGCTCGCGCTTTGCCAGGATACTGATGCGGTTGCCGGCTTCAACTTTCTCACCGGCTTTCCTCACGGGCAGTTCCTCAATCTTCGCAAGGCCCGAGCGGATCAACTGCTGCAACTGGCTGCGGCTCCAGTCCGGCATGTGTTCCGCCAGGAAGACGTCCAGCCTGTGACCGGAGTCTTCAAGCGTCGCCACAAATTCCCGCAGGTCGAGGTCCGGAGATTCGTTCTCTGTCATCAGGGTTTACTTGGAAATAAGAATGTCAAGAAGCAGGAGCCCCGCCCCCACCACAATAGCGCTGTCCGCCACGTTAAAGGTGGGCCAGTGATAACTCCGGTAATAGACATCAAGAAAATCGACCACCTGACCGAAGCGAATCCTATCGAGCAGGTTGGATGATGCCCCGCCCACGATCAGCGCCAGTCCAACACCGGTTTCCCATTTTACGTGCCTGCTCTTCAGGGCGACGACCACCACGGTGACCAGCAAAGCGAACGAAACACCGATGAGAAGGACCAGTTTCCACGCAGAAGACGCCCCGGCAAACATGCTGAAAGCGATGCCGCTGTTTTCGGTGTGAATCAGGTTAAAGAACCCGGGAATGACCGTGATCACCGTGCCGTGCGCAATGGAACCCTCCACGATGTGCTTGCTGATCTGATCACCTGCAAAAATCACGACAACGATCAGTGCGTAGGCGATGCGGTGAAAGGCCTGGAGCCGTCTGGCTCGCGGCCCGGTCATCACCGCAGCATCCATGGGCTGGGAGGATTTTTCCACCATATAGATCAGTTTATCCGAGAAGCATGTCGCCGTGCCTGCGCAGGATGCGCCGTAACCTAACGTCCGCACTTCCAATGTTGAGGTTATTGGGTCGAATTCTCAGCGAGCCCTGCAGAGCCGGATACCGCACCCCGAGCTACAAGCTAATCGGCGGGCTCGGCCTCAAGCTCATGCAGGGCGGCCAGGCAGCGTTCGCAGACATCCGGATAAACCTCATCCTTGCCGACCTCCTCAGAGTAATTCCAGCAGCGGGCGCATTTCTTTCCCGAGGCCCGCTGGATACTGATCTTAAGGCCTGGCATAGAACTTTCCCCATCGCTGCCGGTGGAATACGATGCGAACTCAACCTGGGAGACGATCAGAAGGGTGGGCCAATCGCCGCGATATTTATCGAGTAGAGGACGGAGGCTTTCATCGGCACTCAGGATGACCTTTGCCTCCAGCGGACTGTGGATTACATCATCGCGACGTGCAGTCTCCAGCGCCTTGAGCGCCGCGTTGCGCACCTCAATCAGCCGCGGCCAGTCTTCAAGTTGTTTTCGGCAAGCCGACGAGACTTCGTCCCTCAGGCTTGCTGCAGGAATAAATTGCGCGAGGTGGACGCTGGCCTCACGCGAAGCGGCCTGAGGCAGGTGTGACCAGACTTCTTCCGCCGTGAAACACATCAGCGGAGCGACCGCACGGACCAGCGCGTCAGCGATTCGATAGAGCGTGGTCTGCGCCGCCCGTCGCCGCACCGAATGCACAGGCGACGTATAGAGCCGGTCCTTCAGAATGTCAAAGTAGAACGAACTCAGTTCGATGGTGGCGAAATCATAAATTGCACGATAAACCTTGTGGAAGGCGTCCTCGTTATACGCCGCGTAAACCCGATCCAGCAGGCTGGCCGTCTCGGCATGCGCCCAGGCGTCAATCTCTTCAAGCTGATCGGCCGCCACGCAGTTCACCGCCGGATCAAAATCGTAAAGGTTTGACAGGCAATAGCGGAACGTGTTGCGCAGTTTGCGGTAGGCTTCCGACAGTCGCGCCAGAATATCCGCAGAGATGACCACATCTTCACGGAAGTCGATGGACGCCACCCACAACCGCAGGACTTCCGCTCCGTGGGTCTTGATGACTTCGTTCGGATCAATCACGTTGCCGAGCGACTTGGACATCGCGCGTCCCTGTGCGTCGAGCGCCCAGCCGTGGGTCAACACCGCGCGATAAGGCGCCGCTCCACGCGTCACCATCCCTACCAGCAGCGAACTGTTAAACCATCCGCGGTACTGGTCGCCACCTTCAAGATAAACGTCTGCGGGCCACGGCAGATCAGGCCGGTGTCCCAGCACGGCGGCGTGGCTTGAGCCGGAATCAAACCAGACGTCCAGAATATCCGTCTCCTTACGCAGATTGGTCCCGCCGCAACCGGGACACCTTGTGCCCGGCGGCACCAAATCCTTCACGTCGTGCGTGTACCAGGCGTCAGCGCTCTCCTGCTTGAACAGCTCAACCGCTTTTCGGCCGAGGCTGGCATCAAGCAGAGGTTTCTTGCAATCGACACAATGAAAAACGATAATCGGCACGCCCCATGCACGTTGGCGTGAAATGCACCAATCCGGCCGCGTGACGACCATGTTGGAGATGCGTCCTTCGCCCCATTCAGGCGACCACCGAACTCTCTTGATTTCTTCCAGCGTCCGCTCGCGCAGGCGGTCATGGTCAATGCTGGCAAACCACTGCTCGTTGGCGCGGAAAATGATGGGGTTGTGGCAGCGCCAGCAGTGGGGGTAGGAGTGCGTCAGGCGTCCTGGCGGCCCCACCAGGTTCCCGCGAGATTTGACGAGCTCAATGATCGTCTTGTTGGCTTCAAAAACCTGCTTTCCCTTGTATTCGGGCAGGCCTTCGGTGAACTCGCCGGCGTCGCCCACAGGGGAATAGATTTCGATGCCGTATCGCACGCCTGTTTCATAGTCTTCGCGGCCATGCCCCGGCGCGGTATGGACGCAACCCGTTCCATCTTCAGCCGTGACGTAATCCGCCAGCACGCCCAAAAGTTTACGCTCCAGGAACGGATGCTGGATCTCAATGCGTTCAAGCTTCCTGCCAGGAAAACGCGCCAGCACCTCGGGCGCATCCAGTCCCGTCTCCGCCATGGCCGGCTGGTGCCGCCGGCTCTCCAGGATGTAAACCGGCCCATCTTTGCTGCCGTCGCTCGCAGCCACATATTCAAACTGCGGGTGGAAGGCCACGGCCATGCTGGCGGGAAGCGTCCAGGGCGTGGTGGTCCATATGATGACGTAGACCTCACGGCCCTTCAACTCCGGGGCCACAGCGCTCAAATCTGAAAGCACCTTATAGCGCACATAAATGGACGGGCTGGTATGTTCTTCATACTCAACTTCGGCTTCAGCCAGGGCGGTCTTGTCATGGATGCACCAGTAGACCGGCTTCAGGCCGCGGTAGATATAACCCTTGCCAAGAAAGGTCAGAAAGGTCTCCGCGATCAGCGCCTGGTAGGAAGGGTCCATGGTCAGGTAGGGTTTCTGCCACTCGCCAAACACACCAAGGCGGATAAAATCCTCGCGTTGAAGGTCGATGTACTTCTCAGCGTAGCGGCGGCACGCCTGCCGGATTTCCACTTTATTCATCTGCCGCTTGCGCGGGCCCAGTTCCTTGTCAACGTTGATCTCGATGGGCAACCCGTGGCAGTCCCAGCCGGGAACGTACGGAGCGTTGAATCCAGCCAGCGTCCTTGACTTGATGATGAAGTCCTTGAGGATTTTGTTCAGCGCGGTTCCCAGATGGATGCGCCCGTTGGCGTAAGGCGGCCCGTCATGCAGCGTAAAAAGTGGCGCGTCCTTCCGTGCCTGTCGAATCCGGCTGTACAGGTCCTCTTCCGCCCACCGGGCAAGCCATTTCGGCTCGTTCTGGGGCAGGTTCGCCTTCATCGAAAACTTCGTCTGCGGAAGATTCAGCGTCTGTTTGAGGTCCAGCGCCTTTCGCATCGGTCCCCCTTATGTAGGTAAATTGTTGATTATAGAAAAGGACTTCACCCGGTGTCCAGCAAAGACGCTTGCAGGCAACGGAGGGCTCAATTGAATACGCCTGCTTAGAAGCTCGTACTCAGCCGAAGGCCGAAACTGCGAGGCGTGGCGATGGCAGTCCCCGAGAAGAGGCTCGCGAAGTTAATAACGTTGAGGCGGTTGGTCAGGTTTGAACCCTGGACCTGCAGACTGAGGGTCCTGTCATCCTTTCGATAGATATCGAACCCGGCGCCGGCGCTCAGAGAATAAGACGGTCGAACCCGTCCTCGTGAAAAGTCCACGCGACTCAGCACGCGGGCGCCGTATTGGGCCAGGAGGAAGCTGTAGTCGCTGTTTCCGGTATCCAACTCGACCGGCAGGCCGCTGCCAAAAGAATTTTCCGTGGCCAGCCAAACTCGCCTTGTAACCTGGTAGCGCAAACTTGCCCGTGCGGTGTTTCGCTGGTCCTGGGAGAGCCGGAAACGGCTGTTGTCAGAAACGCCCGCAACGGCTTCCGACCCGATGAACAGGCCTCCGGTGATCGGCCCCTGGCCTGCTGCCACCTGGTTTGAATAACTGATGGAACCCGAAAAGCGTCCCCAGTGCGGCAATGCCAGCTTCCCCTCAACCCCCTGTATTTTGGCCCGAGCGTCCGCAATGGGAAAGCTGACGCCTGTGTTCAGCAGAGTGTCATCATCGGCAAAGTTGCGGAATTCCCGCCGAAAAAGGTTCACATCCAGCCGGACGTGCCCGCCAATGCCCCTGGTTATTCCTACCTCGTAATAATTGGCGTGAGCTGGTTCTACGGGTAGACGCACCACCAGCGGGCTGACTTGGTCAAGCGTGGCGGAACTTGCCAGCAGCAGGTTCTCGATGGAGGGTGTCTGAAAAACCCGATCATAGTCAGCGTGGACCAGCAAACCCAGCCCGGCAAGGTATCGTGAGACGGCAACTCGCGGGCTCCAGGCCCCCTGCTTTACCACAAACCTGTAATGGTCATAACGCAGGCCCATACTTACGCTCCAGTTATGGATACGAAACCTGTCCTCCGCAAAGGCAGCCGGCTCGATGTCAGTCCGTCGGCCGGCAAAGGCAAATTGCAGGGCCGTGCCGGGATCAAACTGCAAAGGATTCGTGATGTCATACTGCAGGCTTTCATGAACAGGATTTACAATCGCGTCTGCGCCAATTTTCCAGTTCTGAGTCCCCTTCGAACCCGCCAGTGTCAGGCGCCCATAGCCTTGCCGGAAACCACGCTGCTGGCTGATGTCAACCGGAGTCGACAAAGTATTCGACCAGAGGCGGAATGTTTCATCCCTGAAGCTGCCTTCTGCACTGAACAGCAGGGTGGGGGACAGCACGCGGTTGTAATCAGCCTGGAGAGTAGTTTCGCTGTCTGCCGCGTCCTGTCGCTGACCGGCCTGCTGCTGGACAAGCTCATTGGGAACGGAGTAGCGTACTTCCGCGTGCCGAATAGAAACTTGCAGATGGTCGGCCTGCGTCAGGTCTCGAGACCAGGTTGCCGCCGACTGGCCGCTCGACCCGTGGTTGGTATAGTTGGCAATGACCGGAGGATCGAGATAACGGTCTGTAACTCCTGCGTTGCCGGAAATCATGAACTGGTTGGCGCCGCGCGCATATCCCATCTCGACCCCGCCGGTCGCTGTCGCAAAGCTGCCGCCTTCGGACGCCGAGCTCATGTGAAAGCCAGCCGGGACTTCCTTCACAGTGGTCACCTCTACCACCCCCCCAGTTTGCGGCCATACTCCGCCGGGAAACCTGCCGTCATCACTCGCATGGACTGGACATCATTCACAGGCAGGGGAGGCGCAAAGGCCGGAGAGCGGTTCTCCGTCAGCGGGAGCCCATTGACCACGAATTGCACATCGTACTCCGACCCACGAGGGTGAAGCACGCCGTTAGCCTCATAGAGCCACCCGGGCTCGGAGTTCACAGCGTCCGTAACGCCGCGGCCCAGCTGCGCCGGAATCTGCTGGTTGAGGGTTCGTGGCCCGGCCGAGTAAACGCTCCTTACGCTTTCAGGATCAATCAGCGTGGAGGAACTCTTTACGTCGATGCTACTCCTGACCGGGGCCAGCCCCAACGTCACGGATATGGTAAGCGGCACCTCAGAACGTATTTGGATGAGCCTCCGCACCGGAAGAAATCCCGCGTGCGTTACCTTCAGTCGATACAGGCCGAAGGGAAGTTCCTGCGCAACGCCGTTCCCTCGCCGGTTTGTCAGGAAGGTCCGGTGTACATGGTTTGCCTCACTTGCCAGATCCACGGACGCCTTGATTGGCCCTCCCTTGGGATCCCGAACCGTCAGGCGTATCGCTCCCCGCTCGTGCTGTGCGCAGGCGGAAACCGCCGAAAAAGCTACCAGCACAAAATAGAAGCTCGTTTGGGTAAGGACTTTGTGTCTATTGCGCAATTTTTGATTATACATCCCACTGGTAAGGCAAGCCGCGCACTACCATCCATTAACTCCACAGATAGCACCCTCTGCCCGGGACCCGGCACCCTGGATTAGCATGCACGAACCACTACTGCAACAAGTACGCATCACTTTAGTACCGTCAGTGGCGCCAATTGAAAAATCCACCATTCTTATCGAACTGCGCGACAATAGGATACGGGTTTTATGCGAATTCACCTCTGCCATCACGCAAGTCAGCGGAAAAAGTGCCTCCTCCAGGCTCCAGCGCTGCTTTTCCTCGGCTTGCTTGCCAGCGCCGCGATTCTCAATGCCCTTGCCAGCCCTTCGCAAGCGAACCCTGCCCCGCCGGGCCGGGGAACCAAATTAAAAGCCAACGCCCCAGAAGCGCAAAACGGATCGCATCCACTCCAGTCCTCCCTTCCCGGGGGTAACGAGAGCAACGCTGACCGCGACCAGACGGGGACATTGCTTGTCCTGGTGAATGACGAGAATGGCCTGGCGGTACCGCTTGCCCGTGTATATCTGATACAAGCTGGGATGCAACAAATCGAAAAGGGAGAAACCAATTATGCCGGGCGATACCTTTTTAGAGATCTGACGGCGGGCACTTACCAGTTGGTGGTGCAAAAGGAAGGATTTTACGCGGTCCGCTCAGACAAGGTTGAGGTCGGAACGATCGAGAGTACGGAAGTCACCTTGAATCGCGTCCGCGAGATTCACCAGAGGGTGAATGTTGTGGCCTCCCCCATCGCCATCAATCCTGCCAAGACCACTTCCACGCGCAGGCTCAGCGACACGGAAATCATGAATCTTCCGTTCAACGTTCCGCGCGATATTCGTTATGCGCTGCCCTTGATTCCCGGTATCGTGCAGGACGCCACCGGGCAGATCCATGTGGACGGCGCGCCCACGCGGCAAATCCTTGATCAACTGGATGGGTTCAATATCACGAACCCCGCAAGCGGCAACTTTGACGCCCGCGTGCCGGTGGATGCGTTGCGATCGGTTACCGTTTACAACAGCCGTTATCCCGCGCAATACGGAAAATATTCCGGCGGTGTACTGGCCATTGAGTCCGGCATGGGCGATGACCGCTATCGCTTTTCCGGCACGGACCTCATTCCCTCGATTGCCACACACAAGGGTTTTCACATCAACGGATGGGACCCGCACGGCAGTTTTTCCGGCCCCATCAAGAAAGGTAAGGCGTGGTTTTTGACGGCGCCGGAAAGCGAGTACGATCTTGAACTGATCAACGAACTTCCGCCGGGAGCTGACAGCAACACGCGATGGCGGTGGGGCGACCTTGCCAAAACTCAGATCAATCTGACCCCCTCCAACATCCTGACGACCGATTTTCTTTTCAATGAGTTTCGCAGTGACCACGCCGGCCTTTCCCGCTTCAACCCGGTGGAAACCACCGCGCAGCTCAACCAGTCTATGTATCACCTTTCTGCCATTGACCAGTTTACGCTTTCGAACGGAACGTTGATGGAATATGGAATCGCCTTCAGCCGTTTTCACTCGGCCGAACTGCCGATGGGGAATGCCACCTACGTATTGACGCCGGAAACATCCAGCGGCAATTACTTTCAGCGCGCGGAAGCCCGCTCCCAGCGCGTGCAGGTGATCGCCAATCTCATTGCCCCCACTCTCAACAGGCTGGGGACGCACGAGTTGAAAACCGGGTTCGATTTCGACCATGTCACGGACGTGGAATCCTACAACCGGCACGGCATCACGATCCTTCGGGAGGATGGAACCCTTTCCCGCACCGTCAGCTTCCCAGGCAATCCCTTGCTCGAGCAAGCCAATATTGAAACCGGCGTGTATGGGCAGGACCATTGGTCCCTCTCACACCGTCTCGTGCTCGACCCTGGTCTCAGAATTGCCTGGGACCGCATTGCCCAGGGCGCGCGCGTTTCACCGCGCGTCGCTGCCAGTTTTACTCCCTCGCCGGAAGACAACATGAAGATCGTGGCCGGCGCCGGCGTCTATTACAATGAATCCAATATTGACCTTTACACACAGCCACGGTCCGGAACGCGCATCGATTCTTTCTATGATCCCACGGGCACCAGTCTGATCCGGCCGCCGGTGGTAAGCATTTTCCGGGTCGACCGGGGGAATTTGAGGAGGCCCTGGGTCCTGAACTGGAGCGTTGGGATCGAGCGCAAGCTTCCGGCCGAATTCTTTTTGCGGACCGAGTATCTCCAGAAGCGCGGCTATGACGAGTGGACCTACGTGAACCCCTGTGCGGGGCCTCAGGGCTGCTTCACCGGCCAATTCACATTGAATAGCACTCGCGGCGACCGTTACGATGCCGTGGACGTTGCCGTGCGGCGCCGGTTCCAACATGGGCACGTCATTTTTGCCGCTTACACGCATTCGAACTCACGCTCCAATGCAGTTCTTGATTTCAACCTAACCAATCCCTATTTCAGCCCGCAGGGAGCAGGCCCGCTGCCGTGGGACACGCCCAACCGGATTGTTTCCTGGGGGATTCTGCCTCTCATCAGGCAGTTCGACCTTGCCTACACTCTGGACTGGCACCAGGGCTTCCCCTTCAGCGTCATCAATGAGGACCAGGAGTTGGTCGGCCCGCCTGATCGCCTGCGTTATCCCGCCTTTTTTGCGCTGAACATGGCGCTGGAGCGGCGCATTTCCCTTTTCGGTTTTCGCTGGCAACTTCGCGCCGGCTTTGACAACATCACCGACCGCCGCAATCCCTATGCTGTGGACAACAATATTGATTCGCCCACTTACCTCACTTACGGAAGTTCCGGCGGTCGTTCGCTGACTGGACAGTTGCGCCTGTTGGGGAAAAATTAGTTTGCCGCAGATTACGGGAAGACCCGAGCAAAGGCCTTAAAGGCGGGTCTTCCTCACCACGCTGCCCGACTCTTGACTGGAATGCATTCACAGGCCATCATGGCTACTCTGCCCATGAAATACTTCCTCGGAATTGACGGCGGCGGCACCCACACCACAGCCTGGCTCGGCGATGGAAACCTCACCCCGCTTGCACGCGTGAAGGCCGGGCCCTCCAACCCGGTAAAAGTGGGAACCGCGAACGCCCAGCGCGAGCTGGCAAGAGTTTACCGCAAGGCCCTTCGTGAAGCCCGCATCCGGCCTGCAATCCTCGATGGGGTTTGCGCAGGACTGGCCGGGGGCGACAGCGCTCCCATCCAGCGAAGCATGCTGCGCTGGATGCGCAAAGCCATTCCCGCCCGCGCGCATCTCATCACAACGGACGCAGCCATCACCCTGGCCGCGGCGCTGGGCGAATCACAGGGAATTATTGTCATTGCCGGCACCGGCTCCATTGCTTTCGGCCGTGACCAGCAGGGCGGCATTCTCCGCGTGGGAGGCTGGGGCAATCAGTTTGACGACGCAGGCTCGGGCTTTGACATGGGACGGAAGGCCATCGCGGCGTCGCTCCGCGCCCATGATGGCCGAGGAAAGCCAACCAGCCTGGCGCCGGCCATCTGCCACGAGCTTCAAATCAGCAGGATTACGCAAGCGGTGCCCATGGCCTTGACTCCTCAAGAAATAGCCGGGCTTTTTCCGCTCGTAAAACAGCAAGCAAGCGCAGGAGATGCGGTCGCCCGCCGTCTTTGCCTTGAGGCCGCCGCCGACCTTGCTGAACTGGCGACCACCATCATCGTGCGCCTGCGCTGGATGCGCCGCGCGGTTCCGATTGTGTGTTCCGGGGGCATTTTCCAATCGAGCACTCTGATACGCCGTGCGTTTACCCGGCGAATCCACGAATACGCTCCGCACGCCCGCGTCACCCTTCTCAAACGTGAGCCTGTGGAAGGCGCCCTGCTGCTGGCTCGACAGCTCACGAATCCAAATCGTGGCGGCCAGCGTTAAACACGGTTTGGTGGCGGCGCGGCACCTGCGTCCTTTTTGAACCTGATCTTGACGGTCCCAATTTCATACGGGCCCACATGCACGCTGACTTCTTTTCCGTTTGCCTCAAGTGAGAGGGTCTTTTCTTCCTTCTCCATCAGATTTGCCTGCACTGCTCCGGTTGCAGCTTCCGGAAGGCGCAGCCGCACCTGCGATGCTTTGCCTTCGAATTCATAGAACCGGAAAACCACCGAGTCGTCATCTTCCGCCTTCTTGACGGCCGAAAGAATCACGTTCTTTGGCTCGATCTCCACAAATGAATGGGAGGCCGGCAGGGACCCGTTGTGCGGAACAGCCGTTACGGCAAGCAGTCGGTAGTTGAGTTCGTATCCACGCAACTCCGTCTCCGCCTCCATCCAGTTGCCCGGGTGGGGATACATGGCGTAGGTCATTTGGTGGAAACCCTGGTCGGCGTGCGGGTCCGGATCAATGGGCGACCGCAGCAGCGTCAGGCGGATAGTACCCGGCTCAAACGTGTCGTAGCCATACTTTTCGAGGTTCAACAGGCTGAAGCCGCGTCCATTTTCAGAGAGATCGCCCCACTGCTGCGCGCACACTTCGAATTCTGCTTCCTGCGCCAGCAGCGGATCGTACCTCGGGTGCTTTTCACTGATTTCTGTTGCCTCAGTAAACGGCACCGGCGGTCTTCCGGGCACATGGGGAATCGCCGGCCGCTCCACCGTTCCATAAGGGATCTGGTACGTCGCCATGAGTGGCTTGATATCCAGCGGGAAGGCGACCTTCAGCATGATCTGGCGTTCGTGCCAATCGGCTTGCATGTTGACGTCCACGCGCGGCACTTCCGGATACATGCAGATGTCCTGAATGAAGGAAGATTTCTGGAAGCGCTTCTTCACCCGCACCACGGCGCGAACCGGAGTGTTTTCCACCAGCTTCACTTCCTCGGCCTCAAGCAATTCGGTTTTGGATTTCTCATAGTTCACGTCGATGTTCCAGGCGTCGTACTCTTTGGGCTTGTTCACGAAAGTTTCCAGCAGATTCCCCTGGCCGCCGGGCCTCAGGATGTTCTTGCCGTCTTTTTTGTTGACCAGACTGGTCACGCATCCCGTTTTCGGGTCAATCTCAACACTGATAAATTCGTTCGCCATGCTCAGGCCGTTGGCCTTGAGTGTTGAAGCGGTCCTGGCCAGCTTGTCTGCGGCAACAACGTGGAACACACGGTATCCGGTGGACGGCACTGATCTGGCCAGGAATCGCACCTTCACGGTGCTGGTCGAGTCATCTCGCGAGACCACGGCTGACGGAACAGTATGCCCCTCCGGGTCGCGGACCTCCACATACTCTGTTCTCGATGGGAATTGAACCTCAGCTTCAGCCACGTCCGTCCGCTGCCAGCTGAGGGGATTAAACACCACAACGGGTATGCCAGGTCCGCGAGTATCAATGCGCGCGGCAAGGGTCTTGGTCGCAGCGCCCAAAATCGGCTCGGTAGCCAGCTTGACGAACTCCATGCTTTCCGCTTCGTCCACGTAGACGATGTGTATTCCCGAGCCCGCCATGAGGTCGTGGAACTGATTGAACAGCACTCGCCGCCAGCAATCTTCAAACTGGTCCTGCGGATACTCACGCCCGCGCAGCATGGCGAACGATGAAAATCTTTCCGCGTTGAGCAGCAGGCGTTCCATCTGCCGCATGCGCTTCTTGCTGTCGGCCTGCGAAGTGTAGGTGCCACGGTGAAACTGCAGATACATTTCGTTGTTCCAGACAGGAAGGTTCAGCTTTGGGAGGTTCCGGTCCACGTCATCAAAAAATTCCTGCGCCGTGCTGAACTTAAAGTTCGGGAACGCCGCCTTCGGAGATTTCTGCCAGCGCACCGCAGCGTCCAGCATCTGGCGGGTGGGGCCGCCTCCGTGGTCGCCTATGCCGTAAAGCAGCATCTGGGTGTGGAAGCCCGAGCAGAGCGCTGTGTCTTCGCCGATATACTGCGCTTCCTGCACAGGGTTGATCCCATTTACATAGTCGTGCGGAAAATAAGTGAGCACCCGGCTGCCGTCTGGAGCCTCCCAGTGAAACAGCTTGTAGGGCAGCGGCACCGTATCATTCCAGCTCATCTTCTGGGTTACGAAATAGTCCACCCCCGAACGCTTGTAAATCTGGGGCAGTTGCCGGCTATATCCAAAAGAGTCCGGGTTCCAGCCAATCCTGACATCCACGCCGAATTTCTGCTGGAAGTAGCGTTTGCCCGTCAGAAGCTGCCGCACCAGCGACTCGCCGCAGGGCATGTTGAGGTCGGGCTCGCACCACATGCCGCCCACCATTTCCCACCGGCCGTCTTTAACCCGCTTCTGGATTTCCTTGAAGAGGTCCGGATATTTGTTCTCGAGCCACAAAAAATCCTGGGCCGTGGACTGCGCGAAGATGAACCCTGGGTACTCGTCCATCAGTTCCACGGCGGTTCCAAAGGTGTCGCGAACCACTTCCACCGTTTCGGTCCACGGCCACAGCCACGCCAGATCAATATGCGCATTCCCGACGGCCATGATGGTGAACTGCTTCATCCATTCGGCAAGCGGCTGCATTTTGTCGTCGGCGGCTGCCAGGGACCTGTCAAACGCTTTTTGATTGCCACGGTCCAACGCCGCGAAATCGATGGCGTTGACCGCGGCCTGCAATTGCGCCTCTCTCTGCGCCCGCCCTTCGGGAAATTCCTTCGACGCCGCCTGCACCGCCATAATCTGCTGGAGCATGGTGAGGGGATTGGGCTGCTCGGGTGGATAATCCACCTCCAGGCTCGCGCTTTCGATAGTTGCATCACCTTCGCCGGCTGGCGCATGGGCCGCGACGACGAATTTTTCACCGGCTTTGGCGCTATCGCTTAAGAGGATGGGCTGCTGGGTGCTGATATCTGTCATTTCCACCATGGAGCCGTTAAAGAACACCCTCACCCGCCCATGTCCGTTGAAGCTCAACCTGAGTGCCAGCATCACTCGCTTGCCTTCGGTGCTGTAACCGCCCATCGTCTTTGGGATCTCCACTACGCGCCGGAACCACACCGGTCTCTCTTCCCCGCCCTCGTGGACCTTCACCATTTTCCAAGTCGAATCAGGCAGCGCGGGATCCTCCGGATGAGGAAGATTGTCCGCGTGAGCACGCCAGTCCGTGAGCGGCATGGTGATCATCGCTTCCAGCCGCCGCAGCGCCGAGGCGAAAGGATTGTTCTGTAGCTCGCGGTCCATGCCGCGCGGAAAGGCCTGCGCCAGCAAGGGGAAAGCTGCACCCTCAACCATCAAGTTCTCAGCCAGGAATGAAGCGGCAGAAATCTGAAAGAAAGTTCTGCGGTTCATCGGTGACATATGAATACCTCCAGTTTATTGGTTATGAAATTGGCGGGCATCTCCCCATCCAGGGGCCGGCAAGAGAGGCGATGTTGGCAACCGCCAGGAATGACACAATCGAAAGTCAGGACAAGCTTCGTCAGTAGACAACCAGAAATCACCTTGCGCCTGTTCGCGTATTAGCTCACCATCATACACCCGCTGCCGGAAAGACGGGACAAAGTACTATAATAGTCCTCCGTCATGAGGCAAAAGTCATGCCCCCCTCCGCCACGTGACCCCAAATGTGCTATCCATTTGCCAAAATGGAAGGTTCGACCATCCCCGTCATTCCGAAGAGCCCCGCCCCGTCATTTCGAGCGAAGCGAGGAATCTTCTTAGGCTCTGCGGAATCAGAATGAGGCCTTGCAAAGCGCCGGTGGCACATATTAGATGGCGCCCTTTGCGATCTGTGCGAATTGACAGCAGATAGGGCCCAGCGACGAGTCCGCCATCTTAGAGGCCCAGCCCCGTGTGCGATTTAAGGACCTTCCCCAAAATTTAGGGACACTTCCTACTATCTGCAGAAAACAAAAGGGATCGAGTTTTCCGAAAATGGGCGCATGCGTATAGCAAATCTGTAGCCGGAAAAGGCCGTTGCTTTGAGCCATCAATACACGTGTAGCGCGAGTTGAACCCGGGTGGAGTTGATTTGTTTTCAGCAAATCGGCCACGCCTACCAGTCCCAGCCGCGACAAGGCCAGGCGAGTGCGCCGCTCGAATTCGCGCGTCAATTCGGGCTCAGCGGCTACACCCGCCAAAAAAATGAGGAAAGGCCTGGTGCGATTTTGCTTGACAGGTTGTGGCCTAGCGTGGTAGTCTTGCTTTGCCTGTCGAGGGCGAATTCGGGGGAGAAAAACAAAAAAGAATACCTTTTTTAAAAAACAAAGCTGAGAAGTTACTGATAACACAGGATCGGCCATCAAAAACAAACCCAAACAAACCCAAAAACAAAGCGAAGAAGTTGTTGAAAACACGTACCTGTGGAAAAAACAAAGCTAAAAACAAAGCTGGCCTTGTTGTTGAAAACACATGATGGTGGAAAAACAAACCGGAGAGGATCTGGGCTAACGTAGCCTGCATTATGTAGCCGTTTCCCTGCCCGTTGGGGGTTACGCGCCTGGGTCAGCGCGTCAAGCAATGCTCAGCGGTGGTTGTGAACATCGGCCCGAATCTGCTAGAATTCACATCAAGAAGTAGCACCGAAGTTCGTGGTGCATGTTTTGAAAACAGGCCCCACAAAGGCTGGTGGGCGGCGCGTCGTGAGTGGGAGACATATGCTGAGAGGCAAAGAGGTTACCCATGGATCAAGCAACGGTTTTTGTGGTGGGCGCCGGCCCCGCTGGACTTTTCGCTGCCCGTAAAATCGCCAATGCCGGGCATCGTGTTGTGATTTTTAACCGGGACATCAAGCCCGGCGGCCTGGCGGAATACGGCATCTATCCCCAGAAATTCCACATGAAAAACGGCCTGCGAAAGCAGTTTGCCAAAATCCTGGCAATGCCCAATGTTGATTACATTGGCAACGTCCGCGTCCGCTCCGACGAGCGCCTTACCATAGATGACCTGAAAAAGTGGCAACCCACGGCCATCGTCTTTGCGGTGGGCGCGCAGGGGAACAAGAAACTCGGCATGCCCGGCGAGGATTCGAAGGGCGTTTATTCAGCCAAGGATTTTGTCTATAACTACAACCTGTTGCCGCCTTTTACTTCGCAGGATTTTTCCGTGGGGCGCCGGATCGCCATCATCGGAATGGGCAACGTGATGGTCGACATCGCGCGCTGGTTGATGCTTGACCAGCCGGGCGAAAAGCCGGAAGAGGTTGTCGTCATCGCACGCCGCGGCCCCTTTGAAGTCAAGTTTGACCGCAAGGAGTTTGACGAGGTTGAAGCCTTCCTTGACCGCAAGCGCTTCCAGGAGGAATTGGATCGCGTTGGTGAAGCCTGCAAGGCCGTCAATCAGGACGTCAGCCAGGTCCCGGACACCACTTTCCCCTGGGTAAAATCACAGCCCGAAACCAAGCCGGATTCCAAACTGACCTTCCGCTTCCTCTCTTCCCCGGTAGCGATTGAACCTGGCCCGGACGGCCGCATTGCGCGCCTGCGAGTTCAGGAAAACATTCTGGCGCTCGACGGCGAGAACACCCGCCCGAAGGCGACCGACAAGGAAGTTCTCCTGGATGTGGACACTCTGATCTTCGCCATTGGCGACCTCGCCGACCCGGGTTTGGGCCTCCCCTACAGCAAGAATTCCTACGTCACCAATCCCGACCTGGCCGATCCTGACCGCGCTGCCTATGAAGTCTTCAATCCTGAAACCGGGAAAGTGCTGGATGGCGTTTTTGTTGTCGGCTGGGCACGCAAGGCCAGCGAAGGATTGGTGGGCAAAGCCCGCTTTGACGCCGAACGCGGAATCGATCACGTCCTCAAGATACGTCGAAAGGGCCGAAAAGAAACCCTCCCCGCCCGCGGAGAAGATCCTGCTCGAGTTGCGAGCCAAAGGCCTGGAACCTGTCACCACGGAGGATGTCAGCCGCCTGATCCAGATAGAAGCCCAACAGGCTGAATCACTTGGACGGCAAGACTTCAAGTTTTCAACGAATGAAGAAATGATGCGCGCCATCGAGGCCAAAGTAGCTGGTTAGGCGTTAAATTTTGCCGTTCAAATCCTGGGGTTCTCCCATTGCGTATTACACGCATTTGCGAGCTGTGGGCGTGACCAAGGTTTGTGTCCCAGGCGACTGAAGGGCTTTTGCTTTGAAGCAAAGAAGCGAGCCGGCCTCTTTCGGGTGATATGCTGTGCGGCCAGGTTCAAATAGGGAGGCCCGACGTCGGGAAATTCTCAGATGGCCAACGAGTTGATGATCTTCTTCCCGCTAGCGGCGCAGTCCATGAGATTTATAATCCCAACACGGCGCATCAGGTGTGACTAGAGCGCCGCATCACCGCGTTCTTCGTTCCGGATGCGGATGGCTTCCTCGACGGGGTGGATAAAGATCTTGCCGTCGCCGATCTTTCCTGTTTTGGCTGCCCCCATAATGGCCTCCACCGCGGGATCGACCAGCCTATCCGGCAGAACCATTTCAATCTTGGTTTTGGGCAGAAGGTCAACGTTGTATTCCCTCCCCCGATAAACTTCCGTGTGGCCCTTCTGACGCCCGTGGCCGCGCACGTCCTGGATGGTCATCCCTTCCACCCCGATTTCATGCAGCGCAGCCTTGACGTGCTCCAGCCGTGAAGGTTGAATGATAGCTTCAATCTTTTTCATAAATCTTGATCCCCACTTTCAAGAAGAGCTTGTTCATTCCTGCAGGATTCGACGCACCGGCACTGCTAAGCCTCAAAGGTATATCCTTCTTCTCCGTGCAGCGCCAGGTCAAGCCCCTGGATCTCCTGTTCCTCGGGCACTCGAAGTCCCACGACCCTATCCACCACTTTGAGGATAATCAGCGTGCCAAAGATCGCCAGGCCCCAGGCAATGAGCACACCCACCAACTGGTTCAGAATCTGCCCGGAATTGCCGTCGATCAGACCAACGGGCAACACTTTTCCCTGGCTGTTTTTGAAAATTGGGTTGATGGCGCTGGTAGCGAACACGCCGGTCAGTAACGCTCCGATTGTTCCCCCGGCGCCGTGAACACCAAAGGCGTCAAGCGAATCGTCATAGCCAAACCGCGCCTTCACCTTCGTAACCATCCAATAGCAATAAACTCCCGCCACAAAGCCAATTACCAATGCCGACATGGGTCCCACAAAACCGGAGGCGGGAGTGATGGCCACCAGGCCCGCAACCGCTCCCGAAATAATACCCAGCACGCTGGGCTTACCATTGCGAACCCACTCCGCCACTGCCCATCCAATGGCTGCAGCAGCAGCACCGAAATCGGTTGCGATAAAGGCGCTGGTAGCCAGGCCGTTAGAAGCCAAGGCGCTGCCGGCGTTGAATCCGAACCATCCCACCCACAGCAGACAGGCCCCGATAACGCTGAGCACTACGCTGTGCGGAGGCATCGGATCACTGGGATAGCCAACCCGCTTGCCCAGATACAGCGCGCAGACCAGCGCCGACACCCCGGATGTGATGTGCACAACCGTGCCACCTGCAAAGTCGAGCGTGGGAAAAACACCGCCCAGCGAGGCATTCAACAGCCCACCTTTGCCCCACACCATGTGCGCCATGGGATCGTAAACAATCACGGACCACAGGACCATAAAGAGGATCATGGCGCTGAACTTCATGCGTTCGGCAAACGCTCCGCAGATCAGGGCAGGCGTAATGATGGCGAACATTAACTGGAATACCATGTAGGTGCCAAAGGGGATAGTGCCGGCATAGGTGGGATCAGGCGCACTGCCCACACCGTGCAGGAACAAGTGTCCCAGGCCCCCGATAAAAGAAGTGCCGGGCGCAAAGCAGAGGCTGAATCCAACCACCGCCCAGATAACGGTGATCAGGGCCATCATGGCAAAACTCTGCATCATGGTCGCAAGAACGTTCTTCTTGCGTACCAACCCACCGTAAAAAAGCGCCAGACCGGGCCCCGTCATCATCAGAACCAGCGCCGCACACACCAGCATCCAAGCGTTGTCACCGGAGCTCTGTGCCTCTGCAACCCGGGCTTCCAGTTCCTGCATGCGAGTATCGGAAGACGTCGGCGAAACCGTTGCGGTCTGTCCGGTAGCCGTCGGCTGCGCTGAAGTCTGGGCAATTCCTTGCCCTGCAAGCAGTCCGAAAGCAAACACCAACACCAAGACATAAAGCAGTCTTTTCATCACAGAATTTTCGCTCCTCATGCAATAACAAGCAAAAGCACACCCACGCATTCCGGGTTCGAAAACCCCGAACACAGCGGGACCACCCTTTTTTACACGTCACGAAAGAATGCCGACCTGACTTCAGCTATGAGCCGCCATTATAACCCTGAAAGCGCAGTGGTCAAGACTTTTGCCGGGATTGGCGGGTACGAAACATTAACGCATATTCTGCGGCAGGTCTCCCGAGCGAATTCCTTCCCTAATGGCTTCAGTTTGTGGTAGGTTGCAGGGTTGGTATGGGAACGCAATTAAGGCATGGCTACCCACCAGCCCAAGGCATCTTCAGCGCCTCTGTTGAAGAATGGATTATTCCAAGGAAGGAAGGATAAAAGTGAGTGTAGATTCCGGCAAGAAGCTAGGAAGAAGAGAATTTTTGGGAACGGCTGCGGCCGCAACGGGCTTTATGATCATCGCGCCACGGCTGGTGCGGGGGACAGCAGCGAATTCGGCTATTCGCGTCGGACTGCTGGGCTGCGGGGGACGTGGAACAGCGGATGCCACCTACACGGTGGACACCGGCAAAGCACGCCTGGTCGCCTTGGGCGACCTGTTCCAGGACAAACTGGACGAAGCCAAGGCGCACTTTGACAAGCTGCAGAAGGCCAAAGGCATTCCGGCCATTGAGCGCAGATTGATGTTCCGGGGACCAAAAGCCTACCAGGAAATCGCGAACTCAAAGGACGTGGATGCCATTATCATCACCACGCCGGCTTATTTCCACGTGCAGCACCTGGCAGAAGTCGTAACAGCGGGCAAGCACGTTTATTGCGAAAAGCCTGTGTCTATCGACCCAGCAGGCTGCGTTTCCGTGCTCGATTCCGCACGTCGCGCCCAGGGACGCCTGAGCCTGGAAGTTGGATTCCAGCTTCGCAATGCTCCTCCCTACGTTGAGCAGGTGAAGCGGATTCACGCTGGAGCACTAGGCGATATCGTTTCCGGCGAAGGACACTATTACGCCACATGGCCCAATCTGCCCGCCTGGCCCAAGGCTACCCCGGACGAGCGTGCCATCCGCAACTGGTACTATTCCCGCATCCTTTCCGGCGACATTATTGTCGAGCAAAACATCCATGTGATTGATGTCTGCAACTGGGTGCTCAAGGCGCACCCCGTCATGGCATCGGCATCATGCTCCCACAAGGGCCGTCCCGAGCACGGAAATGTTGCCGGCCATTACAACGTGGTCTTTAAATACCCCAACGGCATCAGCCTCAGTTTCAGCTCCACACAATTTGGCAACAACCCGTGGGAAGTGGGTTGGAAGTTCTTTGGCACCGAGGGCGTTTCGGAAACGCACTATTCCGGCCCTGTCGCCATCTACGGCAAGAATGCCTGGAAGTGGGGCGGCAACAAACCTGCCACTACGAGCGGCTCCAAGCAGTTTTCAACTGCCGGAGTTTTTGAGGACAATCTGGCCCAGGCAGACCCGGAAAAGAAAATGTCCTGGGTGGACAGTATCCTCAGCGGAAATTTCCACAATCAGGCAGAGCAAGGCGTGGAATCGGCGCTGAGCTGCATGATGGCCCGGCACTCCGCCTATACCGGCCACGAAGTGAGCTATGAAGCCATGCAGACCTCAGGGGAACGCTGGGACTCTGAAATTGATATGAGCCAGTTTTCCTGATGCTCGCACGGCAAGTTCAACGAGCCGTGGATAGACTAAAATGAGTGAGTCGATCTGAAGGGGGCGTTGCAAAGGGTTGCGGCCTTCAGGCCAGCGCCTTCAACCCAAAGCAGCGCCCCAAAATAGTTTGAAGGTGCAGCACTTGAAACATTGCTGAACCCAGGAGATGAATGTTGGCGATCTTATCAAACGACCTGTTGGCTTACCTGACGGAACTGAGGACGGTCCTGGACAACCTTCCGCTCCAGGAGATCTCAAAGGCAGCGGACATACTGTTTGAATGTTACCAGTCTGACCATACGGTTTTTACGTTTGGCAATGGCGGAAGCGGGGCGCTGGCTTCCCATCTGGTAGCAGATCTCGGCAAAGGCACTCATTTCCCTGGTCCCAAGGAATTGGCCACTGTGCGGCGGCTCAAGGCCCTCGCGGTGACTGACAACATGCCGATGGTGACCGCCTGGGCCAATGACACCCACTACGAAGACGTGTTTATGCGCCAGATTGAAAACTTTCTCCAGCCCAACGACGTCGCGATAGCCATCAGCGGAAGCGGGAATTCCCCCAATGTCATAAAAGCCCTGGAATACGCTCGGGGCGTGGGGGCAACCACAATCGGATTGGGCGGCTTTGGCGGCGGCAAGATGAAAAATTTGCTCGACTGTCCCATTATCGTTCCGTGCCATAACATGCAGAGGGTCGAGGATGCTCACCTTATTATCAGCCACATGATCTTTCTCGACCTCAAGAATCGCATCATCTCGCTCGCAACAACAGCCCATCAGCGTGCATAGGTTGGTTCTGCCTCTCGTTACAACTGCCATTTACAGATGGATCCCGAACGCCGCAGGCAAGGCTCTACCTGGCCGCCCCCGGAAATCAAAACCGCGACTTCGGCAATTCTCGCTTGAGGTAAAACCCTCTGCTAACTCACGGCTGTTGTGTGGCTGTTGGGTTTCACGATGAACTGGCTGCGTGGGTATTTTCGGGCAAAGCGTTCGAGGCCCCAGAGAGAGGACTCGGACCCTTCATCTTTGAGTTCCTGGAAGGAGCGAGTGTTGGCATCGTTACAGCGCGGGCAAATCATCGTGGGGCGTCCCACCACGTTCACCGTTGGGCTATCGGAATAAAAGATCGATTTGAGTGCGTCATGATCGTTATGCATCATGCAATTGTGGCAGACGAACCATCGATTCCTGTCAATCTTCCGAAAAATACTTAAGATGCCCATCGCAGTTCCCTTTCGCTCCTATAACCTGAAACGGTATTGAGCCTCCCGTGAGTCTAGTTTGAAGCACCGTTTCCCGCGCGCATCCCGGCAAGGACCGGCATACGGAAAGGCCATTCATCTTCGCTGTCAAGCGGCCGCACTTGCGCGCCGCTTTCATCAAGCACCGCAAGAAAAGTTGTCGGCACGATCACGCCCGCGGAGACGATACCTGGCTCGCTCGGCTCCCAGCAATTATATTGCGAATCGCGGCAAATCCGCCACAGAAACACGCACTTCGGAATTCGGCTGAAATGTCGACCGGCGATCCACATTCACAGGCGGCGACTGCGAAATTGCCCTTCCATACTCCGAGGTCAATGGTAGAATTCATGCTTATCTTTGTGCGCCTGGCTACCCTCGAAAGGTGCCGGTGGGTTCAATTCATAATCAGCGGAGATTAAAATGTCAGAGCCTATTCGAATCGGTATTGCCGGCGCGGGCTTCGCCGCCCGGTTTCACATGAAGGGAATTCAGAGGGTTTACGGTGTCCCCCTCACCGTCTCGGGTGTCACCTCGAATACGCCCGCCTCGCGGCAGAAATTCGCGAAGGAATACGGTGTGAAGGCCTTCGATACCCTGGAAGAACTTTGTGCAGCTTCCGACGTCATCGATGTCTGCACTCCGGGATCCACGCATGAAATCATTGCCGTTGAAGCCCTCAACCGCGGCAAACATGTCATTGTGGAAAAGCCGTTTACCGGCTATTACGGCCCGCCGGAAAAGGATGGCGCCACCTTCCGCGGAAATACTTTCTCCAAGGAAACCATGCTGCGGGAGGCTATGGCGAGTTGCCGCCGCATTCTGGACGCAGCCGCCAAAAGCGGCAAACTTATCGGCTACGCCGAGGACTGGATCTACGCACCGTCAGTTCAAAAAGAACGCGAGATCCTGCAGAAGAGCGGCGGTCAGATCCTCTGGCTGATCGGCGACGAATCGCACAGCGGTTCCCATTCGCCCTATTACGGCATCTGGAAATTTTCCGGCGGCGGCTCGATTGTCGGCAAGGCGTGCCACCCGCTTTCAACGGCGCTCTACCTGAAAGCGGCTGAGGGAGAAGCGCGTGACAGCAAGCCAATTCGCCCGGCCACGGTTTCAGCCCGAACCCATGAGATCACGCGACTCAAAACCTTTCGCGACGCAGGCGCACTGCGCACAGGTTACGATGATATTGAAGATTACGCGCAGATCCACATCACCTTTGAGGACGGCACCGTCGGCGATATTTTCGCATCCGAACTGGTCATGGGCGGCGTTCACAATTGGCTGGAAGTTTTTGCGAACAACCACCGCACCCGCTGCAACCTGAATCCCATCGACGCACTCACAACCTTCAATCCCAAAGAGGAGTTCTTCAAGGACATTTACGTTACCGAAAAGCTTTCCACCAAGCAGGGATGGAGCCACCCTGCCCCGGACGAAGACTGGCAGCACGGCTATCCGCAGGAGTTTCAGGACTTTCTGGAAGCCTTCCGCGACAACCGCGAGCCGCTGTCAAACGGCGTACTGGCATCGGACAGTATCGCCGTACTCTATAGCGCCTACCTTTCAGCCGAGCGCCACGGGGCGGAAGTGGAAATCCCGAAAACGTAGTGGTTACAAGCGTCTGCCAGGTGCTTTGGCTCCAGCAAACAGGACCATGCAAACCCGAACGGTGCAACTTACAGCGTTCGGGTAACGATCTTCAGCGAGCGTGGCTTGTCGGGATCAATGCCTTTCAGTTCTGCAAGCAGGCAGGCAAATATTTGTCCCGGAACAATGTAAGGGATGGGCGTATAGACTTCCGGAATTTCTCCGGGCACCCGTATAGCAGTGCTGCGCGCAGGAAGTCGGACGCCTTCAGCCGAAATGATCAGGTTCTCGGCGTGCAGCTTGCGAACCCGTTCGGCCAGCCGCTTCATGTCGCCATAAGTCTTGCCGGGAGGGACAAACAGAATCATCGGGAAATCGCTCTCAACCATGGCGATGGGGCCGTGCAAAAAGTCGGCAGCGGAAAACCTTTCCGCCACCACATAACAGGTTTCCATCAGCTTCAGTGAAAGCTCAAAAGCGTTCGCATAATTGAGCCCTCTCGCCACCACCACGCATTGCCGCATAAACCGGTAGCGCTCGACAATTTGCCGGATTTCCGGAATGATCTTGAGTGAACCTGCCACCCACTTGGGAATTTCGCCCACCCGCTCCAGCGTGATGTGTTGTCCCAGCGCAGCCGCCAGCATGTAAAGCATAAGAAGCTGGCCCGTATAAGTCTTGGTTGCGGCCACCGAGCGTTGCGTGCCGGCCCGCACAAAGAAAGCATCATCCACAATGCCCGCCATGGTGGATTTTGCCTCATTCGTGATGCCGACCGTGAAGGCGCCCTGCTTGCGCGCCACCTTGATTACGGCGTTGATGTCCGTTCCCTCACCCGACTGTGAAATACCAATCACCAGCGCTTTTCGCAAATCGAGTTTGGCGTGGTAAAGCGTGTGGACCGAAGGGGCGCACAGCGATACGGGAATGCCCGTGGTCAATTCCAGCAGGTAGCGCCCGAAGAGCGCTGCATTGTCAGAGGTCCCTCGAGCCACAAGAAGGATCAGGCGAAAGTCCTGCCGGGCCGCAAAATTCTTCAACTCGATGGCGTGCTTCCGCTCGGCTTCGTAGCAGCGTCGCAGCGCCCTGGGCTGGTCCAGAATTTCCCTCATCATGAATGACATAAGGCACGCTCACACTCAGAGAGTCACAACCACTGCAGGAGAAAATCGTTGGCCGCATTGACTCACGGCGCTTGTCCCGCTCCGGAGGCATGATGGGCTTTTCATTCCAAGACCCGCGCAGAGCGAAACGCAGAAGACAACCGAACCGCTACTACGGCCGGAGAAATTCCAGAACAATGGAGGTTTATTAGGGAAGGGCTTTTTCCAGAGCTTCCAGCTCCGGCTCGCCTGGGCCAAGCGGCAACTTAATCTTGCCACGCTGGACGGCAGAGCGGCACATGGCCATCATGATCTCAAACCCTTTGTAAGCGCTCTCGCCGTTGCAGGGATGCACCTTCTTCGGATCATCCAGCCATTCGGCAATTTCCTGAATGTAGGGCGGCATGTCGTGCGCGTAATCCATGCAGCCCGGCCCGGAAATCACGCCTCCGGAATCCTTTGTAATGGCGCGCCAGCCGCCGCCAGTGAGGACCTCGGCAAAGCCTTCCGTACCCTGAGCGCCGATGCGGCACTTGCGCCACCAGTAATCGACTTCCGGAACATCCGGCGCCCCGTCGCCGCTCTCCACAATGCCGCGCACGCCGTTGGCGAATTGGATGAGCCCTGCGATGTAATCAGGCGAAGGGTGATTGTCAGAAAATTTTTCCTTGCCCGCCGCCTGGCCCACCACCCATTCGGCTTCAGCGTTTCCATTAAACCAGCGCATATATTCAATCAGGTGGGTCATCATGTGCATCATCCAGCCGGTCGCTGTGCCATAAACCGTATGGACCCTGCCGATGGCACCGCTCGAAATGATCTCCTTCACCTTCTGGTAGTGTTCACCGTAGCGGTGCTGGTGGCTGACGACAGTTTTAACGCCGGCGTCGCGGACTACCTTCATCACCTCAAGGGCTTCGTTGGTGGTCATGGCGATGGGCTTTTCATAGGCAATCAGGCTTGCGCCCGATTCCACGCCCAGGCGGATCAATCCAAGCCGCAAGGTGGGCATGGTGCAAAAGCAGAAAACGTCTGCATTCAACCCCTGCATCAAGGCCTTGGCATCCGTGGCAGTCTTGGGCGCGCCGAATTTCTTTGCAGCTGCGTCCAGCCGCGCTTTATCAATATCGCAAAGGCCCACAATCTCAAAGCGGCGGTTGTTTGCAAACGCTTCCGCGTGGTGCATTCCCCGCTTTCCCAATCCCACAACAGCAACGCTGTACTTTTTCTCTCCGCTCATCCTCTACATACCCTCCCTCAATCTGTGTTAGCAGGCTTCCACGCGCCAGCCTGCAAGGGCAGGTCTCCCTGCCCTGCTACGGCCCGTGCAAGTCATAAACACTCAGGAAAATCCTCTGATGGGGTGATTAAGCCCCTGCCGAACCAGCCGCACTCTTGCGTGACTTCTCCCATTCATTGATCCCCGCGATGACCAGTTTGACTTCATCCGAGGTCAATTCAGGGAACATGGGCAGTGAAAGCACTTGGGCTGCTGAGCGTTCCGTAAGTTCCAGAGAGCCGGAGGTCCGGGCTGTCTGGCCCCACGGATAACCTTCCTGCTGGTGGATGGCAATGGGATAGTGGGTCAGGGCCCGGATACCCTTATTCAGCAGGAATGCCTGCAGGTCGTCCCGGTGTTCGGTTTCTACAATGTACAGGTGGAAAATGTGCCGGAAGCCGGACCGCACGGTGGGCAGCTTCAGCGAAGTCCCAGCCAGACCTGTATCGTATTCTTTGGCGCGCTCACGCCGCAGGTCGTTCCATTTGTCAAGCTGTCTCAATTTCACGCTCAGCACCGCGGCGTGGATGTCATCCAGCCGGCTATTGTATCCCAGGGTGTGGTGCGACCGTTTGGGCGAACCGTGGTTCCGCAGCTTGCGGATTTCTGCAGCCATCGCAGAGTTGTTGGTCATTACAGCTCCCCCATCGCCAAAGCAGCCCAGATTCTTCTGGATAATGAAGCTGGTGCAAACTGCGTCGCTCAATTCGCCGATGGCGAAATCGTCGCCGCGGGCTCCCAGGGCCTGCGCACAATCCTCGATCACAAACAGCTTGTGAGCCTTGGCAATCTTTGAAATCGCCCGCATCTCCGCCGGCTGCCCGTACAAGTGCACCGGGATGATCGCCTTTGTTTTGGGCGAAATCGCCGCTTCAATCAGATTGGGATCGATGTTGCAGGTCTTAGGCTCAATGTCCACAAACACTGGCGTTGCGCCCACCAGCCAGACGGCCTCCGCCGTTGCAAAGAAGGTGTTGGATGTCGTAATAACTTCGTCCCCCGGACCGACCCCCAGAGCCTTCAGCACCAGAACCAGGGCGTCCGTGCCGGAATTGAGACCTACGGCCTCTTTGGTGTTACAGAATTTGGCAAGCTCACCTTCAAACTGTTCCAGTTTGGGGCCCAGCACATAGCTTCCACTTTCAAGGACATCAAGAATGGCCGCGTCAATTTCAGCCTTCAGACTATGGTACTGACGAACGTGGCCATAAAAATCAACTTGATACTTCGACACGATAAACCTCCCTTAGGTCATTTTCCTGAGCATTCAGGATGCTTGCGTTCCCGCCTGGTCGGATAGGCCCTGTCTCCAGCTTTCAGGGAACTAACCCGAAATTATAGCACCTCTCTCTCCTTCCAAGAGGCCTCATCCGCGTCCGATTTTTGAAAAACGACTCCCCGCTCAGCCTGATGGCTGGGCGGCTCCATCAAAATCAGGCGGGACTCTCCAAGAAACGCCAAATGAAAAGTGTGCATAAATTGCTTAAATTGGACGCCAACCTATGAGAAAATGGTAAGAGTTAGGAATTAGCTGGCATTTGAGAGGTAGGCTCGAGAACCCAACGTGTAGACCATTCGATGGTACGTAAGGCATGGCTGCACCGGCACTGAACGATGGGTCAGTAGACCCCCTTGATCTCGGCAATTCAATTTCAAGCGTTTTGAATGACATCTCTATGCATGTGAGGAAAACGAATGAAGAACCTGTTTGTAGGTAACCTTCCCTTTACCGCCACCGAGGACGAACTCCGGGGTATGTTCAGTGCGTTCGGAGAAGTTCAACAAGTCCGGATAATGACTGACCGCGACACGGGCAGGTCACGCGGCTTTGCATTTGTGGAAATAGCCGATGATGAGGCAGCCGCGAAAGCAATTGCTGACCTCAATGGCAAGGATTTCGGCGGGCGCCAGTTGACCATCAATGAAGCCCGGCCCAAACCCGAACGCAAGGGCGGATTCGGATCCGGAGGCGGCGGAGGGTTTGGCGGCAAACGGCGAGGTGGCGGTGGCGGCGGCGGTGGCCGAGGTGGATCGCGCGGTGGACCGTTCACACCCCGGGAACCACGCTGGTAAAGGGCATCCTTCGACTGAAACTGGGCAACACTTACCAGGCACCAATCCAAGGCATCGGGAAACTTCTTACTTTGCCGCCAAGCATGAAAATCTCCTGTCCGGAGAGAATACTTGGCGGCGAGTCTTTCCCGTTATCGAATCGATGCCGTAGTCTGCCCGCCCCAGGACGTCTCAATTTCCTCGAGTGTGCGCCCCTTGGTTTCCGGCACAAGACGGAAGGCAAACACGAAGGCTGCAGCACACGCGGCGGCGTATATCCAGAAGGAGTATTTTGCTCCCACGGCGCCAATCAAGCTCAGGAAGGTGATGCTCACAACCAGGTCGAAGATCCAGATGGTAACCGATGCCACGGACATCGCCTGGCCACGAATGGTCGTCGGATAAATCTCCGAAATCAGCAGCCAGAACACCGGCCCCAGTCCAATGGCGAAGCAGGCTAGATACGCCAGCACGTCTGACAGGATGGCGGCACGGGAAACGTGCTGGGCGCCGAAGAGGTGTCCCAGGAAGATCAGACTCACCATCATGCCCCCAATCCCGAAGAGCAGCAGCGGCCGGCGGCCCACGCGATCCAGCAGCAGCAGCGCAACTATGGTGATCAACAGGTTGACGCCGCCTACCAGCACGGTGGCCAGGATTGCGCTCTTGGCGCTCTTGAACCCGGCCATCTGCAAAATGGTCGGCGTGTAATAGATGATGGCGTTCACTCCGGTTATCTGCTGGAAAATAGCAAGCCCCACACCAATCATCAGCGGCTTCCTGAACCGGCCGCCGAAAAGGTCCCGAAACCGGAGCTTCTCAGTTTCAGCGACAGCCTTCAACTCTTCCAGATGGCGGCGTGCGTCGTCGGTGCTTTCAACGCGGTCGAGGATTCTGAATGCTTCCTCCACCCGCTCACGGATCACAAGCCAGCGGGGACTTTCCGGAAGGAACACCAACGCCACCAGCAAAATCACCGAAGGGATGACGGCGCTGATGAACATAGCCCGCCAGTCGGACGAACCCGAAAACAGGTAATCCACGTAATACGCCACCACGATCCCTGTTACGATGGCCAGTTGGTTCAGGGTGACCAGCGCCCCCCGAATCTTAGGCGGGGCCAGTTCGGCGATATAAAGCGGCGTCAGCATCGAGGCCACTCCCACCGCCACTCCAACCACAAAGCGCGCCAACAGAAAAAGCACCAGGCCGTTGGCCATGCCCGTGAGCACGGCAAACACTCCAAAGAGGAGCGAGTTCACAATCAGCACCGGACGGCGGCCGTAACGGTCACCAAAGAGACCCGGCAGACCCCGCGCCTATCGCCGCCCCCGCCAGAACGATGCTCACCGCCACTTCCGTCTCAACCGGCGTCAGGTGGAATTGTTGCCGCACAAACAGGATGGCGCCCGATATCACGCTGGTGTCATACCCAAACAACAGCCCGCCCACCGCCGCGGCACTGGCGATCATCAAAGCGTAGCCGCGCTTGCCCAGCCCGAAGGGAACTTTGTCCATGAGACCTCCGCCCAAGCCCTAAGATAGTAATCAATGCCCGGCGGGTTGTCACGCCTCGCTATGCCGCGAGGTTTGTTGTATATTTCTATCGTTTCTTGCTGTGGCTCGAAAATTCCCGACGGAAACCATCTTATGAAGACTTCCCATTTTCGAACCCCCTTCACGGCCGTGGTTATTTTTTTCGCTCTCGCCATCACCTTCTGCGTGAGTGATCTCCTTGGCCAGGCGAGCGCCCCTTCTCGTTCCGAAAGGATCCTCATCAACGCCCAGGCACTCCGCTCATCCCTTCCCTCATTACTGGGAGAAGATGTTCGGATCGGGCCACGCCATTCTTTCTCTGCGCCAGAGTTACCGCCGGGATCTCCGGGCCGTGAAGCACGCAGCGGATTTCCAATATGTCCGCTTCCATGGAATCTTCGACCGCGGTGTGGGACTCTACAGCGAAAACAAGCAGGGCGAGCCTGAATACAATTTCACCAACGTGGACCAAATTTATGACGGACTGCTCGCCAACGGTGTTCGCCCCTTCGTAGAATTAAGTTTTATGCCGCACGATCTGGCTTCAACACCCCGGCAACAGGAATTCTTCTACCACCCCTACATAGCGGCCCCGAAAGACTGGAAGCGCTGGGGCGATTTGGTCTACGCTTTCACCCAGCACCTGATCGACCGCTACGGCATTGATGAAGTTTCGCAATGGTATTTCGAAGTCTGGAATGAACCCAACATTGGATTCTGGGCCGGTCAGCCCAAGCAGGCCACCTATTTTCATCTCTACGATGTGGCCGCACGCGCTCTCAAGAGCGTCAGCCCGCGGCTTCGCGTGGGAGGCCCGGCCACCGCACAGGCGGCCTGGGTCAGCGCCTTCATCACCCACTGTGCCCAAAATCAGATTCCGGTCGATTTCGTCTCGACGCACGTTTACGGCGATGACACCTCGGAAGACGTTTTAGGCACTCATCAGAAGATTGCACGGCGCGACATGGTGGTAATGGCCGTTAAGAAGGTTCATGCCGAAGTAAAATCTTCACCCCTCCCCAACCTTCCCATCATCTTCAGCGAATACAACGCCACCTATATGAATATCCCCGACATCACCGATTCGCCATTCATGGGACCCTGGCTGGCGGAAACCATCAGCCACTGCGACGGGCTGGTCCAGCTGCTCTCTTACTGGGCCTTTTCGGATGTCTTTGAGGAACAGGGGGTCGCCAGGACCCCATTTTACGGTGGCTACGGACTGCTGGCTACCGGCCACATTCCGAAGGCAGCTTACAACGATTTCGTTCTGCTGCACCACCTGGGCTCCGAACGGCTCGATCAAGAAAGCGGACCGGTCATCGTCACGCGCCGGGCCGACGGCACCCTCGCCATCGCGCTGTGGAATTACGCTCCGCCCGGCAAAGGTGGAACCGTCGGAACATATAAACTTTCGTTCACAGGTCTCCCAGGCACCCATCGTGCAATCATCTGGACGGTCGACAAGAATCACGGCTCGCCGCTCGCCACGTGGGAGTCGATGGGCCAACCCAACTTTCCCACTCGGGCGCAGCAGCAAATCCTTCGCCAGGCAGCCCAGCTTCCGGCACCTGAAATTAAAATGCTCCCGCCAGACAAGCCCGAAACTCACGCTTACCCTCGAACCACATGCTTTGTCGATGATCGAGATTACGCAATAACGGGAAAGGCAGGGTTTGCCGTCACGGTCGAAAGGGAGTTCGACAAGCCTATCAGAATATGCCGCTTCGAGGTCAACAGTTCCACCGCCGCCGGTGCGGCCGGTTCTTTCAGGCTGGGTTGGCAGGAATAGCTCACACTTCAGGCACCGGCTGTCCATACATCGCGGGCAACAGGCAGCGTCCGGACCCGGGAGAATCCTACACCCACTCGCCCTGGCGCATCACGGGTTCGGCTTTGCCGTCGGCGGTGAGGCCGTCCACATCAATCTTGCCTGATCCGATCATCCAGTCCACATGGATCAGGCTGTCGTTGGCTCCGCGGGCAGCCAGTTCCTCGGGGTTCAGCTTGTCTCCATCCTTTACGCAGTTGCTGTAGGCCTGTCCCAGCGCGATATGGCAGGCGGCGTTTTCATCGTAGAGGGTATTGTTGAAAAGCAATCCGCTTGCGGCAATTGGCGAAGAGTGCGGCACCAGCGAAACTTCACCCAGACGCCGCGCGCCGTCATCGGTATCAATCATTCTCTGCAGCACCTGCTCACCGCGCGAAGCATGGGCTTCCACAATTCGCCCGCCCTCAAACCGCACCTTGATGCCCTCGATCATGGTTCCCTGGTGCGACAGCGGCTTGGTACTGGTCACCTGCCCTTCCACGCGGTCCTTGTGCGGCGTGGTAAAAACTTCTTCGGTAGGCATGTTGGGAATGCAATATCGGCCGTTGCCCGCCGTGGTGCCGCCACCCAGCCAAAGGTGGTCATCGGCAAGTCCCACCTTTAAATCGGTTCCGGGCCCCTTGAAGTGCAGCGCCGAGAATCGACTCTGATTCATCCGGTTGGCCCACGCATGCAGCTTGGCGTCATGCTCTTTCCAGGCGGCCACCGGGTCCGGAAGGTCGGCACGCGAAGCCGCAAAGATGGCGTCCCACAATCGGCCCATGGCTTCATCCTGCGGCAGATCCGGAAACACCGCCTTCGCCCACGCCGGCGTGGCGCACGAAACAATGGTCCAGTTGATATCGTGCCGAGTAATCAGTTCCATCGCCGGGCGATAAGCCTTGGAAGCCGCACGATTGGCTCGGCTCACTTTTTCGGGATCCTCGGCCGAAAGCAGAGCTGGATTACCGCCGGCAATCGCCAGGCGCGCCGCGCCATTGCGATAGGCCTGGGCCATGCCCTCATAAAGCCACGACGCCGCCACATCAAAGCTTGCGTCGAGCGCATGGCGATAGCGTAGCAGCGTCGATTCCTCGTCGCCCAGCAGCGTGGTCACCAGTGTGGCGCCGGCCTTGTAGGCCTGTTCCGTGATGCGACGCGCCAACGGAACAGCGTCCAGGTTGGCGGTCATCACAAGTTGCTGGCCGGGCCCCAGGCCCAGTCCAACATGGACGGCAACTTCGGCCAGGCGGTTAAGCTTCTCTTCAAATTCGGGGGTACGGGCAAACTGCCCTTCGGCGAATGCGGTTGTCGATGTCATGACACCCATTATGACTTGAGGCGCGGAGCATTGGCAACCGCCTGAGAAAGTGCTTTACGGGCCAGATCTTTTTCACCTCGGACAAAGCGTCCTGCAAATCCTGGGCAACGTTGTCATTAGCTCAGACTTAAACGGTACCAAAGTTCTATTGTCATGGTCGTTCTGTTAATGGTATTTCCTATACAGGGTCCAGACAGGAAACGCCTCTTAAGGCGCCGGGCAAACGTAAGGGTCCAAAGGGAGGGGGACTTATGATTTGCACGATGTCAGTGGACGATTTTGACCAACGAGTCAAAACGATACTGATACAGGAATTTGTGGGAGTTCTTGAACTGGGGCTCTTATCAGAAGAATCTTTGCTGCCCGTTGTCGCTGGCATGCGGAGTTCTCTCTGCGACGCTTTTCCAGCCATGTCAACTGCGGAGGCTGAGCTTCATCTGCACGCCTTACGTGACCAATGCAGGGAGGCAGCCAACAGCATTGTCGCGTTGGCTGACTCCGAATACTGGAACTAGGGCTTTTCAAGACTATAACTACACACCCGCATGCCGCTGGGGCATGCCTTGCAGGTACCTAGCAGGAATACGAGGGCACGGTCAAGAGACTTCTTATCCGGCCGTGGCATTCCTTTGTGCTGAATGCCCGTTGGACCGTTTGCACTCTGAGTGTCCCAAATTTGAACACAAAAAGCCGATTGTGTTTGGCATGCCAAGTGCTCAAAGCGATGGCAGGTCAGACACGTTTAAACTCCTCCAGAATTGGAGCCCAGGTGGTAAGTCCGACATATCACCCGGGCTCCAACTCCTACGCCTAACAGCAACTACTTTGATATCATACAGTTAAAGCTTATGACTCAATTGGGTCAAAATTCGACGAGCACCAGCGTTTATGAATCTATTGTCGCCCTCCACTCTCAGGAATAGGTCCCAATTTCACGTTTCCGGTAGTTTTTACCAGGTTCACCCCGGACCTGCAGCCTTCTTGCGCTTATGCTATTCCCTGCGTGAGCAACCGACAGAAAGCCCAGGCATTGGAGCTTTGTGACGATTGGCAACTGGACAGCGTGAAACGATGGCTTAGCCCTGAGCCTTCCAAGCATGGCGAAATCGCGCCTGGGTTAGGTGCAAATTTACAAACAAACGTGATTAACGAAACCTCGCCGACGAATCAAAGTTCCACCCCGGGGCCTAAGGGCGCCATGGCAACGGTGATGTAGGGGTTGAACACCTGGTCTTTGTGTTCCTGGGCGAAATTCCACATTCGCTTAAGGAGGTCGCGGCGGACCTCTGCCATATTCGCCGAGAGCGGCGGCCACGGCACATCCCGTCGGTTATCAAGGCCTCGGCCGGTCTCCAGTCCAGCGCGTGCCTTTTTCACATCAGGAAACGCCAGGTTCACCATTTCGTGCGGGTCGCGCTTGAGATCATAGAGCTCATCATAGTCAAAGCCGTTATAAACGTATTTATAGTCTTGGGTCATGACGATCCGCTGAGTGTAATTGAGCTCCACGCCGTTGAGCTGCTCAAAAACGGCCTCCCGCCAGTTTGACGGCCGTTCGCCGCGCAGCCACGGAAGCAGGCTGTGGCCGGACATCTGAACTTGAGAAGACGGAATTCCCGCCGCATCGAGAAAAGTCGGCGCGTAATCGGTAGTGGAAACAAAAGCATCCAGCCGCCGCCCGGGGTTCGAAATTCCGCGCGGCCACCGGATGACGCACGGAATGTTGTATCCCTCGTGGAAGCTCGGAACACCCTTGGCCCACAGGCCGTGCGCCCCGGCATAGTCACCGTGGTCCGAGGTATAGACGACAATGGTGTTTTCCGCCTGGCCGGATTTTTCCAACGCGTCCAGCAATTCCCCGAGCATAGCGTCCTGCATGGTAAGCTTCGCCCAGTAGTGGGCTATGCATTGGCGCACCTCGTCGTCGCTGAGCTGCCACCAGTATTCGTAACGCATGCGCTGGTAGATGCGCGGCTTGTCTTCAAGCGTATCGCGAAAACTCGGTGGTAGTTCAATCGACTCCGCATGGTACCTTTCCACGAAATTCCGCGGCGCCACGTAGCGGTCGTGCCCTCCGCTGTTCGAAACCATCAGGCACCAGGGCTTGTCACCGCCAGCCAGCTTCTGCATGCCCTCCATGCCGCGCCGGACGATTTCATAATCCCCGGTTCCCTCATAACCCTTCGACCCCCGTGGAGCGTAACTGCCATAGAGCTGCGTGTTTCCCCAGCCGGGTCGCAAAACTTCCCCGGTCCTGCGCGGTCCCGTCTCGTTCAAATCCGCCCGCGCCCTCTCCCACGCCGCAGGACGGCGCATCCGGCCGGGAACGAACTTCACGTGTCCCGGATTCAGGTTGGTCCAGCCGTGGTCTTCAGGAAACTGATCACGTGCCACGTGCCATTTGCCAGAGTACGCCAGGTCGTACCCCGAGTCGCGCAGCTTCCGGCTGAAATAGGGGAGCCCGGGATAAGGATTCGCGTGGATGGCTGTGTCCGTATCGACGTTGTTGAACACACCGTGTTCGCTTGGGTAGAGACCCGTCTGGAAGCTGGCGCGCGAAGGACAGCAATGCGGGGCAGGACAATAAGCCTGGGTGAACATCACGCCTTCCCGGGCCAGCCGTTCGACGTTTGGGGTCAGGCACGGATGGTCCGGCAGCACGGTCGCTCCCTGCTGCTGGTCGGGCATGAAAATCAGAATATTGGGGCGCTCACCTGGCTTGCCCGGAGTGGCTTGCGCCTTTGAGGGAGCAGACTTTAGCAGGCTTGCTGTCGTCAATGCGGCGCCATTTCGCAGAAATTTCCGCCGGCTCAATTTGTCCATCCCTGCCCTCCTGATCCTACTTTTGTGTTATCACACCTCACACCTTTCGAGCCTGCAAGCCCTTCCATTCCTGGCGGTATCCACCATCCGGGTCGAAGGCCACCACTGAGTAAGTTCCTGGCTCGCGCACCAGCGGCCTGAAAGACGTTCCACTCATCCGCACCGTGTAAACCACCTCCCCGTCCGGCTCTTTCCTTACCTGAATCACCTGATCGCGCTTGCCCGGCGTCTCGATCTCCTCCAGCGTCCACTGGGCACCGTGCAGGCCGTTATCCAGCTGCTTGATCGTAATCGGCCATCCCGGGTAGGGTTTCGCGCCCGGCTCAGACGGATCAACCCAGCGCGGCCACACCGCCACCTGCACCTCACGCGTCTCGCGGTTACAGCGCAGAATCGAGTAGCCTGTTGCACGGTTGCGTAACCCTTCAAGGCCCCCACCCGAATACTGGTGAGGGTTGGCCACAGCTAACACCGTGATGCGATTGCCGAAACCTTCCTCGTAATCGCCGGTGTTCCGCCACCCAGGCAATGAATCCTGCCCCTGATGCGAGGGAAACCAACGGCGCGGGAAGAGGTTTGAAATCGCCGGAGTGCAGACCTCATAGACCCCATCACGAAATTCTTCAACCCCGTAGTGCGAAGTTGTACCAAGATGCTGGTCGCCACTCAAGTGCATGGCGAACCCTTTGCGCCATTTGCGAATGGCTTCGTTCCGGCCGGTCTGCGGCCAGCCGTCCGAGTCGTGGTCGGCCATCATCCAGTCATTCGGGGGATATTGTCCAACCGGCAAAATCGGCAGCTTGGGATCGAGATTATCGTTTGGATCACCCGTCGGAGTGGTTTGCAGGCAGGCAAACCGCGTCTGGGAGACGGCGAACTTCATCCACGCATCACCGCTCCAATCTGCCGCCCAATACTCAAGAAAATTGAGCTGACGCTGACCCAGGAGTTCCGCCGTAGGGACGTCGTCCTTCCGCGCATCCCACCGCGGGTCTTTCGCAAAGCCGTTCATGATCTCAGCCTCCGGACACTGCACCGTCGGCGAAGACTTCCATTTGCGGTCTTCAAGAATGGCGAAACTCACTCCGCCCCAAAGCAGGTCCGTATAATAGACCGTGATGCCCTGCAGCACCGGCGTTGGATCAAATGGGTCCGGCAGATGTGAGGTCTGCGTCCGTTGGGCCATGTTGACCCAGCGCGGCGGCATCTTATAGCCACCCGAACCTTCTGCCAGGTCACTGTTAAGGGGCAGGCCCGCGCGGGTTGGCCTACCTCCGCATCCCCAGATATTGCCGTGGAACATGTCGTGGTCGTCCGGCATGCAGGCCGATGGAATCTGGCGCGTCACGTCGCGCGTGGCCCAGCCAAAGATGTACCACTTGCGCAGGTAGTCGTGCATCGAGGGAATCAACAGTTCCGGGTCGCGCGTTTCCATCACTCCGAAACCGCCCACCGGTTCGTAAACCTGATCGCCCGTCCAGAACAACACATCAGGCTTGTGCCCGCCCAGATGCCGCGTGAACTCCGCGTGCGGGAAGCCCATATCCCACATGCAAGTCAGCAGGCCCACGGTGATCTCGTTCCGTCCCTTGGGGTCCTTACGAATCGTCCCTTCAAAGCTGTGCTGCCGCAGCTTTCCGCCTGGCATCCGGCATGGCGTAAAGCAGACGATAGGCATGGTCTTTGGAGTCGTTCCAAGCCGGCACGCGGAACACCGCATTCCAGGCGTCCGGATCCAGTTCGGCTGTCGAAATCGTCTTCCAGCGGTTCCCGCCATTGCGTATCTGCAGCCGAACCTCCTTCGGCGCGTTGCCCAGGGGCGGGCACTGCGCGGATAGCTTCAGCACCCCGCGGCTCACCGTATAAAGCGCGAACAGGATGGGACCGTAAGTTCGGTCGTCATTCGCATCAACCTTTGTGCCACCGAGCATCCAGTCGGCAAACCAGAAACGCATGGTCCCGCCTCGCTTCTGGCCCGGCGGATAAAACTCGAAACCGGTCAACTTGCCCAGAGGCTTCGGGGTGGGCTCAACCTTGCCGGAACTCGATACCAGCGCCACACCTCCCTCCACCCACTCGCCCGGAACCTGCCGGGTGATTTCGGCCAGCCTTTTCCCTTCCCGGTCCTCCGCACGAAGCTTTACGGCATAACTGCTGCCGGAGGGGTGCGCCTCCAGATCCAGGCGCACTTCCTGATCAATATTTACGCGCGGCGATGACGCTTTCACCTCCCCGATGAAAAGCCGCCCTTCGGCGGTTACCCCCACATTCATTCCGCGACCGTGAATAGCGCGCGCCCGATAGTCGTCCACATAGCTCTTGATGCCCACGCGGAACCCGGCGAAGCCTTCCTCCAGATGCTCAGCCCCCTTCATCCGGCCAAGCCTCACACTCATGGCCACATTGCCCGCGCGGCCCGCAACCTCATGCGTGAGCAGAAATACATTGCGATCGCCGCCTGCCCCGATACATTCCAGGCGCCCCTGCCGAATACGCCAATCCTCCAGCGGATTGGTCCAGTACTCAGGCCCCGCCCAGGTGCGCTCCGCCTGCCGCGGCCAGGCGCTATGAAAACTGTTTTCGCCGGCTGCGTTCGCCCGCCCCGGCCCCAGCAACGAAACGGCTGTCGCCCCCAGCGCCGCCTCACTCGACTTCTTCAGAAACGATCTCCGGTCAATTCGTCGGCTCATTTTGATATCCTCCCCTTCGGCGACCAGTGGCAAGGCCACAAAGCAATTTGGGAAACCTTCTGATCTTCTGGCTCATGAAAGCAAAATAAGGATGCCGGCTGATGCCAGGGCTTCTTGATGATTTTCCCGAGGTGCACATGTCCCGCAATTGACCTTCTACCGGTAAAGCCCATACGGTGGCGGATTAACTGTAGGATCAGGTTGTCCAGGCACCACTCGCCGCCTGCCTGCAAGCTGTGTTACGACCGGGTCCGCTTCCCCAGCTTCCAGGATTCGCATTCTCAAACGCTCGCGAAGTTCATCCCTGTCAGTGCGACGGCTGAAATCATCCCAGTTCCCAGTTTCGCGCCGACCGACAAGGTTGATGAGTTGATGCGGATCGGTCTCCAGGTCATAAGCTTGATATTCCTGATAAGTGCTGCTGTTAGGACCCGCCATTCCATCTTGATTGGGATCAATTGCACAATAAGTCCACCTGTCCGTGCGCAGAGCGCGGCCGATCGCCGACTCGGCAAACTGGATAAAGGCTTCCTGCCGCCATGACCTTCGTCCCTCCGGCGACCTCAGAACCGGCATAAAGCTCCTGCCCTGCATGGAGTCAGGAATCTTCACGCCAGCCGCATCCAACAGCGAGGGAGAAATATCAACCATGCTGACCACATCAGGAATCATCCCCGAACCGTCGAATCCAGGACCTTGCACCAGCAGTGGGATGTGGATGGAACTATCGTGGGGAGTACATTTCCATTCCGCATAAGTCCGGGTCAGGAAGTGGTTGCCATGATCGCTCAGCATCACCACGATGGTGTTCTCTGACAGGCCCTGTTCAGATAAGGTCTTCAGAAGCACTCCGACCGAATCATCTATCGCCTTGATGCCTCCGTAGTAGTCGGGAAGCAGTTCCTGCCACATACCCGGCAGGGCTTTCAAGTCCTGAGGGACAAAGGGATTGACATACTTCCCCGCGTACTTTTTAGGGGGAACGGGCCGGTCCGCGTCATTCTGTTCGTGAGGTTCCAATTGCGACACAACCAGCAGAAAAGGTTTTTCGTGCTTTTGCTTGAGGAATTGCGCGGCAAGCTGCGTGAGATAGTCGACGCGGTAGGTCCCTTCGTAGTGGATCACCTTCCCATCGGCGTCCCACAGGTTGCCTTCGTACGGATGGGTCGTCAGTTCAAGGACGTTTGCAGCCTGCCATAGATCGAGAAATCCACCCCGATACTCGGGCGGAACATACCCAAGGCCATTGCTCCCGAGCGGGTCAACCCTGTCGCTGTTCGCCGTATGGGGCGCCAGATGCCACTTGCCGATGTAATTGGTGGTGTAACCCTGGCTGCGCAACACTGTGGCGAGGGTCGTCGCATCAGTCCGCAGCCCGGGACCCAGCTCCCAAACCCCGTTCCTGGTTCCATATTGGCCTGTAAAAAGGCACGCGCGCGAGGGAGAACACCAGGGTTGATTTGTAACAGCGTTCTGAAAAGCGGCCCCTCTCCGGGCTATCGAATCGAGGTTGGGAGTGACGCCCATGGGATTCAGGCCGTAGGCGCCAACGCAATCCCACCGAAACTGGTCCGCTATAACGATTAAGATATTCGGGCGCTTTTCTGGTTGGTTCGTTAGTGCCGATCTTTCCGCATTCCTGGCTTGGGCGCTTAATGCCATCGCAGGCATAGCAGCCGTAGCAATGGAGCGTTTTAAAAACTCCCTCCGCGTCGTTGCTTTTGCAGCGCGCCGCCCCGGCGAATCAACCATCGCTGTCTTTCTCCATGAAGGCTTGCCTCAAGGCCAATTCTTCACACGCCTTGACCGACCCTGAAGCTAACGATCATATACCAACCTCATCCTCGAATGCAGAGCGAAAAGCTCCGGGCAGCCGTTTGCTCTTAGCTTGCCGGGCCAAATTGCCTTTTCTTCCAACCAGGATTGTTGGAAAGACAAAATCGGCTCTACGCAATCAGCTTTTTCAGATACGCCATGTCTTCCCGGATTTCCTGGTCTCGCTGCTGGCGTCCCAGGACCGGCTCAATCGTTATGGGTCCTTTGTACCCAAGCTCTTTCAGCCCTCGAATCAGCCGGGGCCACCCTACCTTGCCTTGGCCGCAGGCAACCTGCCGTCCCAGATAGCGCGGGTTGGTGGGATAAAATCCGTCCTTCGCGTGAACGCCGATGACATATTTCCCAATGACATCAAGCGAATCTACAGGGCTTCCTTTCCCGTAAAGGATCAGGTTGGCCGCATCCAGTACAACCTTCACGTTGTCCATCCCAGTATCCAGAATCGTCCTCAGTAGAGTCACTGGGGTCTCCTGCCCCGTCTCGTTCACAAACGTCTGGCCGTTTGCCTTGCAGTGGGTGGCTATTTCGCGCACGGCCTTCACTGTGGGTTCGTACAAGGGGTCACTGGGAACTTCCGGAATGTAGCCCCATTGATTGAATGTGACCGGAATGTTCAGCCGCTGGGCAAAGTCCGAGGCGCGCTTGAGGTGATCAACGCGCTGCTGGCGGTAGAGTGAAGGCACCAGCCCGTAAGTGAGCGGGCCTTCATACAGGTCGTATTTCTCCTCACCCGGTCCTGACGACACGAGGGCCGTGGCCTCAATTCCGTTGCTGTCGAGCGCCGTGTGCAGACGCCTGGCCATGGCGGTTGAAAAATCTGAAGTGCTCACATGAACCGTGGGAATTCCGAACCCACGCACGTATCCATCACCTTTTCAGGTTCGCTGGTTGCACTCACCAGCAGTCCCATTCGCATGGGTTCGGGCGCAGCAGTTTTGGCATCGCTGAAATTTCCACCCGCAACAGCCGCCGCGGCCACAGATTGCAAAAATCGCCGTCTGTTCAGATTCTCCATCCCTTCCTCCTTCAAGATTTTCGCCTTAGGAGATGGGCACAGTCCTCTTAAAAATCTCCCTCAACGCCAGCATGGCAAGAGTCCCGAACCGCAAGAATTGACCTTTCTACTCCTTCGCAGCGACCAGCTTCACATAATCTGACTCTGTCACATTGGCGGGGTCAGCCATGGCCTTCAACATGTCAAGGTCGAAATCCTTGTAGAGGTCAAGGCAGAACACATCCGGCACTTCGTCTGACTTGACCGGCTCCACAAGAAGGTCGGCCAGACTTCGGATCCCTTGATGGATGGTGATGCTATGGAAAAGCTTTGGCTGCAACGCTCCAGCCACCAGAGACACCAGCTGCATGCGGTAGCCTTCACTCTCGAGAGACACTTCCGAAGGGTGCCATCTCTGTTTGGCCCAATTCGTAATCCCGATCAGTTGGGCTGCCTCAAGGCCCAACGGCGGGGCGCCCACAGCGCTCATCATATAGCCGAAGCTTCCCACGTTTTGCTTCGAGGGGGTTGCATCTCCGGTAAACAGGATGGACAATGCCAGCACCTGCCTGCCTGTTTCAATCAAATTGGCGGCTTCTGGAACATGGTCCCAAACCTGACCGTCCACCCCGGCCCGGCCCTTATCATTGATCATCACCACCAGAGGCGCGTTTTCCGGTGTCCAGATCGACTTTGTCCAGACTCCCGTCGCGCTTAAACCGTTGCTCATGGCAAAGCGAAACGAAATGGATTCAACCGTGCTATGGTTGGTGTTCGCGACATACCAGGGATCCTCAACCTGCACGGACTGATAGTGCACAACCTTGTTGAGTGTAGCCCGCTGCTTCCTGGCCCACTCCGCGCGCCCCGCCGAATCGGCCGGAACAGGTGGGTGTTGGATTTGGGATGCAAGTTGTCTGGCCAACCCCAGAATGGTGAGGTTGTCTGCCGGCACTCCTGCTGCAAGCTCACTGTAACTCTTGACGTACTTTTCCACCGGAATTTCATCAGGCTTGTCGGGAAGGTGAAACCATTTTGAGAGAAACCGGTAGGCCTGTTGACGGTCGTCGCGCTGGTAATTGTGCGCAGAAACCTGCGTGCCCTCGTAAAACTGGAAAGCATCCTCCGGTCGTAGAGCGCGTAAAACGGCTTGATCGCCGCGTAGATATCCGGCTTGACCAGCGGGGCCCGAAAACAGCATGAGTCTTCTGCGTTGTTGATTTCAAGCGTAGGGCCGGGGAGCGCGCATGGCGACGAAAGTCTGATAACCCTGCCCATCCAGCAGGCCCGGCGCTAGCTGCTCATAATCCCCTGGTTCGCCCGGAAGCCGCTCCAATCTTCCATTCAGAGAATCAAAGCCCGCAACCGGGATGGAAACCAGTACCCGCTTGTCCAGCGAGCTGAGCACAATGGTCTGGTAGCCGCCGCCGGAAAGTCCCGTGACTGCTATGCGGCTCCTGTCAACATGCGGGTCGTTATACAGGAAGTCAAGCCCGCGGCGCATGGCCAGGTAGAACAAGCCCACCCCGTTCGCGCCCACAAGGTCAAGGTCCGATCCATAATAGTGTGAGTTCCCGTCCACGCGGAGTTCACCCATGTCAATAAAAGCAATGCTGAGAGCAACCATCCCGCGCAAGGCCTGGTTGATGCAAAGCTTCTGTTCAAAAGGCGAAGATTTACCGGTTGGGAAGTGCCCAAGGACGTCCAGCACGGCCGGCGCTTTTCCCTCAAGATTCGCCGGCTCATACAACACGGCAGTGGAGTAGAAACCAGGAACAACCTCATAGCGAAACTTGCGCAAGCGATAGCCTGCCCCGGCGGGCACGGGAACCGACCCCATGTCTTCAAACTTCGGCGGAGAATCCACCCAGGTTTTCGGCCATCCATGGTATATGACGTCACTCAAGACGCGCTGACGGATTTGATTTGCTTCCGCTGTCCACTGCGCAGCACTCGTGGCATGAGGAAGCTTGGGTCTGTTGTGCATCAGAAACTGCTGCATCTGATAAGTTACAACGTCAGATGGCTGCAATTGGTTTGTCAGAAACTCGTCCAGCATCCCCTGGGCGCTCTGACCCATCGCAAATGTGTTTCCCAGGAGGATAAACACCATCAGGAGTAACTTTGATTTCATGGATTCTCCGTTATCATTAAAGTTAGTTTGCCCCGGTCATCGGTGCACGCTCCAACAAGAAATACTTTAGATATATTTCTCCATGCCCAGCTGCTTGACCTTCAACAGCCGTGTCAGAATAACTCAATTTGTCCCGTTGCACCACAGCAAGACATTTTGGCGAGAGTTTGCAAATTCCGATGGAGTGAGCAAGCAGAAATGTGCTCGGAGCAGGCCGTCCCTTTCAGGTGCATGCCATTTCATTGTTATTTGAGAAAGCCCTGTTGCAATGGGTCTCTACGGATAGAGTTCATTTTGTCTTTGTTATCATGAACTCTCTGATTGACCATGCTCATCGGCTTTCCTGATTGAAACGGTAGGATCAGTTTGCTGCGCGAACGAGCAGAGACTGAGATGCAGTCTAGGGCGCCACATTGGTTGAAGATTTTTCAATTGAAGCAGCCGCAAGGTTAACCGCAGCGCTTCAGGCTGGCAGGAAGTTCACGCTCCGCTCCCGCGTCACCATGCATTCTATAACGGATGATCAGGATTCATTTCGTTGGGGGAAGGAGCAATCTGCAGCAATGCCCTCAATCGACCTACCAGATCGGAAATTACGCGGCTTTTCCGGATTCGGAGAAGAAAATATCGTTCAATCAAATCGAGAGTTGCGTGATCATCCACCTCGCCGGTTATCACCAGGACCCTCCCCACCAGACTGGGTCGTATGTCGTGGATTCCGGCCACCACTTCCTCGGGAGGCAGAGACGAGCTTCTCAGGTCAAGCAAGACTGCATCAAAATCGTCTAAACTTACCATCGCCAATGCTTGCTGACCGTCAGCAGCCACTTCACCATGGCAGCCCAGGTTCTTAATCAGAACCCGCAGAAGCTCCCGGGCAACAGGTTCGCCCTCAATCAGAAGCACTTTCCGGTCTTTGGAACCAGCCTTCATCGTAAGCACACTTACAAACTCCAACCCGCCCTCAAACCTGGGGACTGCCAGCCATCCCGGGCGCGCTTGCCGAGACAACCCTTTCTCCAACCAGGTTCGCAAAGTGATGGAGGATGGTTGTGAGTTTGATCACGGCATTTCTTTCGTGGAAGTGAAAAGCGTAGCGAATGGGAAGGATGAAAAGAAGAATCCGAAAATAGCCGATCAACAGCCGCTCATGCCATGAGAATTCGGATTGTTTCGGATTTCCCTTCTTCATTAGATAGGTCAGGGTAAAATAGTCCGATTTAATTGCCAATTTTATCTGGGCATACCCGATGTCAGCGTTGTTCAGGATAGCCTGCCGCAAGCGGGGGAACTCCAGATCAATCGCGTTAAGGATATCCTGAAAATAAGCGCGGCTGAACTCTCGACGAAGCACTTTCTCACACAGCGTTTGAATGTAAAAAATAAAGAATGCCGTTGAGAAAATCAGAATTCCGATTGAGCAAACCATTGGCCAGTCCTTGAACGCTGAAATCTCTTCACCTCTCCTTCCATAGATTATCGTAACCATCAAGGACACGAACGGCAATGTTACGATAGTACTAGAGGGGGGCTAAGCACTAGAACTTTAGTCGCATACGAAAGTGCCTTGATACACGCAAAGTTCTCCCCCATACATTAGAGTTCTCTAATACTTCATGCCCCCATGCATCCTGCGCGGGAGAAACTCCGCCTCGAAGGAAGAGTGAATGCCAATGGCTTTGCTGCACGGGTCAGGTCCGCCCGGTTAACCGCGCATCAGTTGACAAGTGGAAAGGCACCAAATTGCGAAGGTCGAAAGACTTCAAGGAGGCATCAAAGTTCGCCTGTGCTTTTCTTGTGGACGAGCATTCTTATTCCATGACGCGGCCGCAAGGTAAGCGAGGGCAGGAGCTCGACCCTGGCATCTGGCGCCAATTCAAGACGAAAGTTACGTCCTAACGTTGCAAGCAAAAGCACGGCCTCCATCATGGCAAATGAAGCGCCGATGCACTTGCGAGGCCCGCCTCCAAAGGGGAAATAGGCGAAACGCAGAGGGTCACCATTTTGGAGAGATTCATCCCACCGCTCGGGCCTGAAACTATCAGGCTCAGGATAAAATCGCCGATCTCTCTGTGTAATCCACTGCAGCAAAAAGATGTTGGTTCCCGCGGGCAGGCCATAACCGGCGATTTCAAAATCCACCACGGCCCTGCGTCCAATACCCCATGCCGGGGGATAAAGGCGCATCGATTCTTTGATCACCCATTCCGTGTAGCGCAGCCGTGGAATGTCCGCAACGGTGGGATCCCGGTCGCCCAGAACGGCTTTAAGTTCGTCAAGAAGCTTCGTCTCCGTCTGCTTGTTCAGTGCCAGCAGATACCATGTCTATCAGAGACAAAAGGCGGTCGTATTATGGCCGGCAAGAAACGCCGTTGAAAAGCTTGAAAACTTTTACATCGCCGTACTTCCTGGCGCAGGCAGTCTGGTCATCCATCCAATGGCCGGAAAGTTCCTGCGCATTCATTCCCCACAAGAAAACTGACCGGGGGGCCGGGCGAAAGTTTTGAAAAAACGGATTAATCCAGATCAATAACCGCAAGCGTGTAGGTATCAAGATGCGGCACCGTGAAATGTATCCTTCCTTGTTCAACACCCCCCCTAACTTTGAGGCTTTCACCCGGGTCAGGAGTCAGCAAAGTTACCGGCCCTGCTCGCCTTTCCCGTGGAATTTCAACGGCTACGCGCACATTGCTCAGCGTTTTTCCCTGCGGCCCGGCATAATTCACCAGGTGAACCATTCGCCGGTTCTTTGCAGGCTGGTCCATCAATTCAGCCACAACGGCCAGCGTTCCTGGAGCAATCACCTCCAGCGATAGCCCGCCCCCAGCCGCCCATTTCACACCATCGATCAGTTCTTTCCAGTTCAGAGGCAGCTTCCAGTACAGGCTCGACATTCGTTCTGCCGGTGGTTTCTGAATCGCAGCATGGACCGAAGGAATATAGACAACACGGCCCCGGCCAATCGTGTTCCGCACGGGGGCAATTTCAAGGTTCTTTTCCACCTCCCTCGGCCCTTGCCATTGCGGGGCAGACACTTTGAACAAGTTTTTCATACCAAAGTCCGGGCGTCTGAGCCGCCGGGGCGTATAAAGCGATGTCTGCTCCGTTGCCACGACTCCCCCGCCCTGCTCGACAAAGCTTCGGATGATGTGCATCTGCGCGTCACTCAAGCACTCCTGATCAGCCAACACCAGCACCCGGTACTTTGACAAGTTCTTCAAGTGCTCGTCAAAAATGATGTCAAAGGGCGCCATGGCCTGGATCAGCGCCTGGGTGAAGAGCATAAAGCTCGACGCGGGGCGACCGCTGTTGAACCCCATCGAAGCATAAGAGTAGAGCACGGCCGCGTCCGGAACGTTTTGAACATCTTTGTAGTATTGAAAATTCCGGTGGAAAAACCTGATGTATTGCTTTTGATCCTCGGGAAGTTCCGGAGCTTTGAGAATGCCTCCCACCATGCCCAGACTCTGGCGGTTGAAAACCATGGATTCAGCCATCGACGCGCGATTGCCGCCTTCGCCGCCGTAGTAGCCACCGCCTGCCGTATAAGTAATAATCTGCGTTCCCAGAATGCTTCCTGTTTTGTAAGTGCGGATCTTGGAGACAAGAGTGCCATCCGGTGTAACCCCGGCATAGTTGCCCTCCTCGGTCCAACTGATCTCCGTGTGAGGGAAAAGCCCGGGATAGGATATTCCCTGATCCCAGATGGTGTTTGTTCCGGCCATACCCGAACTGGGGTTGCTGTCAATCACCACTGCCGGGTTCAGTCCCTGAACATAACGCTGCATCTCCGCGTAATAGCGGCTGACCTGCAGGCAGCGGAAATCGGTCCAAAGTTGGAAGAGAGGGTCGTCAATGACAGCTCTCGGGCTTTCAATCACCGGCGGCAGCACGTACTTGACGTTTGAAAAGCCGAGGCGCTCGTTCAGTTCAGCCCCGGAATAATGGCTCTGAAGGTATTCCCGAAACTGCCTGACGGCCAGCGGGTGATGAAAGATCTCCGGACGTCCCTGCAAGCTGGTATTGTCAAAATGGATCAGGTCAGCCTTCAGGTCCCTGACTCCCATGCGCACAACTCGCTTGATGTAATCCACATATCCGGGATGCATAAAGTAGACGCGCTTGCGGAAGGTCTGATCGCCGTAAATGACCGGCCTCCCCAGGTAATCAGGCACAAACCAATCCTGCGCCGAAGGTTCTTCCACCAGGAAGGTCTCGTAAGCAATCGTGCTGCCCACATAGAGCCCCACCCGGATACCGTGCTGGTGGAGCAACATCGCCATTTTCCCAGCCAGATGAATATGCTCGGCTTCCGCCTGCAGGCCGAAACCTTTAAAAAAGTCAATAATGGCCATGGTGACGCCGAGGTCTTTGAGCTTTCGTACAGTGGCTTCCGTGTGTTCGCTGCGATAGGTTGCTTCTTCCCAGGTTCCCTGTCCACCGACCCGCCGGAAAAAAATCGGCATATCGTCCCAACTTCCGACAGCCACCAAAGGCGAGTCCTTCAGCCATGCCCGCGGAGAACCGGCTACCGTCTCCTCACCGACCACCAGGCCTGGAATTTGCGTCGCCGAAAGTCCCGCAGTGACGCCCTGCATAAATTCTCTGCGATTCATTTTTCCCCTTTCCGGTATGAAGCATGGGCCACCGTTTTCCCATTTTTTAGAATGTGTTGCAATAAAGTTCCACGATCTTTCCTGTCCCGGCGCCATGCCCGCGACCCCAAGCGGCCGGGACTCAGAAGAAACGCCGGCTTGCGTGCTTATTAACATGTCCAAAAGCGACGCCACACAACCACCAAAACCCCTTGTTTCGATTCCAATGAATTGACATAATGAACCTTGCTTTAACCTTCCAGCGAGGGACAATGGGTTCGTTTCCGTCTCTAAGAAGACAATGGATCGCGGCCAGCGAGTCGCAGCGTATCGAACGCATGCTGGCTGCCACAAGGGCACTCCTGGCGGTTGCCTCGCTGTTTGCCATCTGGATCGACCCCACCGAACCCCGCCATTATTCCACGATCGTTTATGGGCTGCTGGCGGTTTTCGTGTTTGAATCCGTCGGGGTCCTGGCTCTGGTACGGACCCAGCGGACTTCCTCCCCGCAGTTCCGGCTGGCCGTCCACTCGATTGACATCTTGTGGCCCGCCCTGATCGCGATCTTTACAGCCGGATCAAATAGTCCATTCTACCTCTTTTATATTTTTGTCCTGATGGAAGCAGCCTACCGTTGGGGATTGCAAGCCACCTTATTGACCGCGCTTGTCTCCACGGGGCTCTTCATCTCGCAGGCGTTCTTCACGCTGGCAAAAGGATTTACCTTCCCGTCTCTGTTCCGCGGGTCCTATGACCTGAACTCTTTCGTCATGCGCGGAGTCTACCTGCTCATCATGGGTTATCTGCTGGGATATTTGGGTGAAGAAGAAAAGCAGCTCCGCGAGGAGACGGCATCGATCGCCAGGGTGATGACCAAGGCGCGCTCCGAAGCAGGCGTCCGCGGTACGATCGAGTCCGTCTTCGAGGAAATCCTCAATCTTTTCCGTTCCCGGCAGGCCGCTTTGGCCGTGCTGGACCACAACTCAGGACGGGCCTATGTCTGGGACGTCGTTCAAAACGCACCCGGAGAGAAGATCTCTTTATCCACCCGAGAATTGCGCGCGCAACAGGGTGAGAAAGACCTCTTTGCCACGCCCGGACACGTCTGGTTCGCCAGCCGCGACCCCAAAGCTGCCGAACCTTTCAAGTACCGCATCTATGCGCTGGATGAAGATGGAAGAAGGCTTTTCGACGAAACATGGTCCCCCCCCGAAGCTCTCATAGGTGATCAGAAGGTGCGGAGGTTTCTGGGAGTGCGGACCCTTTACGCGGATGAGTGGTCAAGCGTCATGCTGGTGTTCGCCCCCAGCCTCCGCTCCAGCCCGGAAGCTGCTGTACGCTTCCTGCGAAACCTCTCGTTGCAGGTGAGCCCTGCAATTTATAGCGCCTTTCTGACCACTCGTTTACGGACAAGGGCAGGAGCGCTGGAGCGGGCGCGCGTAGCGCGGGAGCTTCATGACGGGGTGATCCAGTCTTTAATCGGCCTGGAAATGGAAGTGGATGTTCTTCGCCGGCAACCGGACGCGTCGACAGCAGCGGTTGTGGACCGTCTGTCTCACATCCAGCGCATCCTCCGGCAGGAGGTCCTCAATCTGCGTGAACTGATGCAGCAGATGAAACCGGTTGACATCCGTCCCACCCAACTACTGGACTTCCTGGTGACCATGGTGGATAAATTCCAGCGCGACACGGGCATCTCCAGCCGGTTCGTATCGACCCTCCCGGAAATCTCATTGCCGCCTCGCGTTTGCGCGCAGTTGGCCCGGATTGTGCAAGAAGGGCTGGCGAATGCCAGAAAGCACAGCGGGGCCCGGAAGGTGTTGGTACAAATGGGCCAGCACGACGGCCAGATCCGACTGGCCATCGACGACGATGGACGCGGTTTTGACTTTTCAGGCCGCCTGACGCTCACCGAAATGGATGCCATTCGCAAGGGCCCGCTGGTCATCAAGGAAAGAGTTCGCACAATTGGAGCCCAACTTGTTGTAGAATCAGTCCCCGGTAAAGGTACACGCATAGAAGTCAGCCTGCCGAAAAATACTTATGAGTGAAACACAACAATCCGTTCGAATTCTTGTTGCTGACGACCATCCCATTTTCCGTGACGGGTTGCGGAAATTGCTGGAGGCGGAAAAGGATTTCAAGGTTATCGGCGAGGCCGCTGACGGCGGCGAGGCCATTGAAATGGCCCAACAGCTCAAACCTGACGTGCTTTTGCTGGACTTGGCCATGCCTCGGGTCCCGGGCCTGGAGGCGCTTCGGCAGCTCGGAAGTTCCGTCGAAGCCATCAAGGTTATCCTGCTGACGGCAGCCATTGAGCGTGAACAGATCGTCGATGCCCTGCACCACGGCGTGAGGGGCGTTGTTCTCAAAGAATCGGCCACCGAGCTGCTGCTGAAAAGTATCCGATGCGTGATGAGCGGCCAGTACTGGGTGGGCCGCGAAAGCGTTTCTGACCTGGTCCGCATTATTCGCGACCTGACCGCCATTCCGGAACAGGGGACAAGGAAAAGGTCCTATAATCTCACCCCCCGCGAGCTCGACATTATTTCAGCTATTGTCGATGGATATACCAACAAGGACATCGCTGAGAAGTTTGCCATTGCCGAACAGACCGTCAAGCACCATCTCGGGAATATCTTTGACAAGCTGGGGGTTTCAAACCGCCTGGAGCTGGCTCTGTTCGCCGTCAACCATAATTTGGTTGAAGGCAATTAACCTCCCCGATTCCCCCCGCGGGCGCGTCGCCCATGCCGATGGAGCAATGAAAGTCCGTTGCCACGCCGGACCCGGCGCGACAGATGGTTTGGAACAGAATAGACTTTCTTCACGTTCGAGCTTGATGCACACCCCAATATCAGCCTAAAGCGAAGGCCAGAGCGACTCCCAAATCTTGAATTCTATGTGGAAGCCTGACTCTTCCGCCCGGACCGTCGTACGGCCCGAAGCAACGTCAAGGGTATGCTCAAAAATGCGCCGGCCAACGTCTTCAACCGATTCATCCCCGTCGAGAATGGTTCCAGCGTTGATGTCGATATCGCCGTTGTGGTTGGAGAGAATACTGTTGGAGCCAATCTTGGTCACCGGGCCCAGCGCGCAGCCGATGCCCGTGCCGCGGCCCGTTGTAAACAGCGTGATCTGCGCTCCACTGAGGAAGAGCGCCGGCGTCGCCAGATGGTCGTAACCAGGAGTGTAAAGTACATAAAGGCCTTTGCGATCGCCCAGCCACTCGCCATAGTCCACCAGGTCCTCAACAATGGAAGTTCCGCCTTTGGCTTTCACGCCGCTGGACTTCAGAAAGATGTTGTAGAGGCCGCCTTTCTTGTTTCCGGGCGAAGGATTGTCGCGGAAATCCTCTCCGAACATCTCGACGTAATTCTGATAGCGCTTGAGCGCCTGCATCAGCTTGCGTCCAACCGCGCGAGTGCGTGCGCGATGCGCAAGGTCCACCATGGCTCCGCCCTGAAGTTCGGGAATTTCCGGCAGAAACACCGCAGCGCCCGCCTTGACAAACATATCGGCCGCAGCGCCAACAGCAGGATTGGCCGTAACGCCTGACCACCTGTCAGAGCCGCCGCATTCCGTTCCCACAATGAGGTTCGAAACGGGCACGGGCCGCCGCGCACATTGGTTCGCAACCGGAAGCATCTTCTCGACCATGGCCAGGCCTTTGTCAACGGTCTTGCGGCCGCCGCCAGCCAGTTGAATGGTGAGATTCATAACCCGCTCGTTGTAATTCCCGATCTCCTTCTCAAAAATGGGCACCGAGCATTCCACGCACGTTTTGCCACAACCAAGATCAAGATAGATAGCCGAGCCCAGATTCGGGTGTCGCAGCGTATTGGTCAGGAGGCGATTCAGGATGTCGACGGCCTTGCCGTCCGGCATGCCGCAGCCGGAATCATGCACAATGGGAACAACGCCATCCACGTTGGGATACTTCTCCCGAGTGTAAATCTCCTGCATGGCTCGAAAAGCAATTTCACGGGCTTCGGCGGAAGAGCACATTCCGGAAGTCACAATCCCCACGTAGTTGCGCACGCCCACGGTGCCGTCCGGCCGCACGAATCCGTCAAAGGTACGGGCGGCTAGATCAGGATCAACAGGATTGGGCGCGGGGTTGTCACGGTAACGGACCCGCAGGCGCGGCAGATGGTGGTCGATGTTACTTTCGTCAATAGGATCACCCGCCCTGACGTCACATGCGGCAAGCCCGATGGGGTCGCCGAGCGAAATGTAAGGCTTTCCCCGGGCAATGTCCCGGATGGCAAAACTTTGCCCGCGAAGCGCGCGCCCGGAAAGATGGATCACCGCACCGTTCTGCTGCAGTTGGGCGCCCTTTTCGATAAAGTCCGTCTTCACCACCGCAACATTGTCCTTTTCCGGATGGATAATAATCGCGACTTCCTGTAGGTCCACAACCGCCATAGCCCCTCTGCTCCTTGAACCAAATTGTCAACCGATGGCAGAGCCGGCAATCAGACCAGGGCACGCGCCGCTTATCACCAACACCATTTTCAAAACCGCGCCTCCGGTCTGCGTCCAGCCGATCAGCATCGGGCCCTTACGATCATAAATCAATTCCCTGTTAATGCCCAATCCGGCAGGATTCCCGGTCCCCAGATTTGACAAGCCCCTTAAAATGCCGAGGCAGTTTGTGCTAAACTCTCTTGTTGTTGTTCCAGACATCATTCAGTCTGAATTCACGGGCCGTTAGCTCAATTGGCAGAGCAACTGACTCTTAATCAGTAGGTTGGGGGTTCGATTCCCTCACGGCTCACCATCAAACCTCCGTATCCTGCAAAAGCAGGCTGTTCTCTTTGCCACTTTCACTTCTTGATGCGGTTTGTGAGCCCTCCGCCAGATCCCGGTGAGTACGTTTTATCAACCTCCGTCCGGTTTCGAGTCATTCGCCACAACCTTTTTCGGCTCGACTCAAAATCGGGGACCCGGAGTTGTACCGCAAGTTTAAGATTCAGCGGACGTAACCAACTCGCCCCGAGACTCGTCCTCACCTTATTCACGTCTTCCTCTTCAGACTCGAATATGGGATAATTTTGCGACCAGCAGATTACAGGAACACATGAGCAGAGTTCGTAAATTCCTTTTATTTCTATCACTCGTATCTGTCATGCTTCTCGGCGCGTGTACCGGCGGTGACGCGCCGGCGAACGGTTCGACCAGCAGCGGAGAGGTTGCGCGCCCCACGGCTAGTTCTGCAGTGCCTGTTGTGGTGGGGCAGGCCGAGCGCACAACCGTTCCCATTGAACTCACCGCCATCGGGACCGGCCAGGCCTATCAGACCGTGTCAGTCGAATCGCAGGTTGACGGCATCGTCAAGGAAGTCCACTACCATCAGGGGCAATTTGTCCGCAAGGGCGACCTGCTGGTGACCCTCGACAAAGATCCCTTTCTCGCCGCTGTCGCGCAGGCTGAAGCTGCGCTCGCCAGAGACAAAGCTCAGGCTCAGCTCAGCCAGTCGGACCTTGAGCGCAGCCAGAGCCTCTATAAGGAAGGGATTGTTTCCCCGCAACAGTTCGATCAATCGCGGGCGACTTCTGCGGCGTCCGAGGCCACTGTCCGGTCGGACGAAGCCGCCATCCAGACGGCCAATATCCAGCTCTCTTATTGTTCGATCTACGCTCCCATCAGCGGTGTCACTGGCGCCCAGCTGGTTTCTCCGGGCGCCACCGTAAAAGCCCATGACGTGCCGACGCTGGTGGTCATCAACCAGCTGGAACCCATGTACGTCAATTTTTCTGTTCCCCAGCAGTATCTGGAAACCATTAAGGAATCCATGGCTCGATCCCGTTTGCGCGTCCAGGCCACCCCGCCCGGTAGCACCACGCCCGAAACAGGTGTTCTGACTTTTGTGAATAATACGGTTGACACCACCACCGGCACCATCCAGCTGATGGCGACCTTTTCCAATGCCAGGCATCGTATTTGGCCCGGCCAGTACTCCAACGTGCTACTGAACCTGGGCCAGCAGCAGAATGTACTGGTGGTGCCATCTCAGTCCGTGCAAATGGGGCAGCAGGGCGACTACGTTTTTGTGGTAAAACCTGACAAGACTGTTGACGTACGCCAGGTGAAGGTAGGGCAAACCGTCAACAACCAGACAGAAATTGTGCAGGGGCTCAATCCAGGCGAAATGGTGGTGACGGACGGGCAGGTGCGCCTGGTTCCGGGAACCAAAGTCTACTTCGCCAAGAACCTGTAATCGAGTGGAAACGTCATGAATTTCTGCGAACCCTTCATTCGCCGGCCGGTCATGACCAGCCTTGTGATGTTGGCGATTCTCCTCTTCGGCATCATCGGCTACCGCTACCTGGCCGTCAGTGATTTGCCCAACGTCGATTTCCCCACCATCGAGGTTTCTGCCGGGCTTCCCGGCGCCAGCCCTGACACCATGGCCTCGTCCGTGGCGACGCCGCTGGAAAAGCAATTCACCACCATTGCCGGCCTGGATTCCATGACCTCAACCAGCTCTCTCGGCAACACGTCGATTACCCTGCAATTCAATCTCAGCAGGAACATCGATTCGGCCGCCCTCGACGTACAGTCAGCCATCTCCGCGGCCGCCAATCAACTTCCGGCCAATATGCCTTTTCCTCCGACCTTGCGAAAAGTGAACCCGGCCGACCAGGCCGTCTTTATGCTGGCCGTAACTTCGCCGACCCTTCCGCTCTACAAAGTCGACCAATACGCTGAAACCCTGGTAGCGGAGCAGATTTCAATGGTTCCCGGGGTCGCCCAGGTTGAGGTCCATGGCTCGGCCAAGTACGCTGTGCGCGTCCAACTGAACCCCAAGGCCCTTGCCAGCCGCCATATCGGGATTGACCAGGTTGAGCAGGCCATTAAGAATGCCAACGTTAACATGCCCATGGGGACGCTCTACGGCGCCCACAAAGCCTTCAACCTGGAATCCAACGGCCAGCTTTCTGATGCTGCCGTCTACCGGCCCCTGGTCGTCGCTTACCGCAACGGGGCCCCCGTACGACTCTCCCAGGTGGCGACTGTCAGTGACGGAGTGCAGGACAACTATATTGCGAACTGGATCAACGGCGTCCCCGGCATCATGCTGGCCGTCCAGCGGCAACCCGGCACCAATACCATCGATATCGTCAAAAACATCCGCACACTTCTGCCGCGCTTTTACTCGATCCTGCCGCCCTCCATCCATCTCTCGATCGAGTACGACCGCTCCGTTTCAATCGAAGAATCCGTCAACGACGTCAAATTCACGCTGGTGCTTGCGGTCTTTCTGGTCGTGCTGGTCATCTTCCTTTTCCTGCGCAACGCTTCCGCCACCGTGATCCCGAGCATGGCCCTGCCGATGGCCATTATGGGCACGTTCGCGGTGATGTACCTGCTGGGTTACACCATTGACAATCTGTCCCTGCTGGCTTTGACGCTGTCAGTGGGCTTTGTCGTCGATGACGCCATTGTCATGCTGGAAAACATCGTGCGACATCTGGAGATGGGCAAGACGCCGCTCCAGGCCGCGCTGGACGGTTCGAAGGAAGTCAACTTCACCATTCTTTCAATGACACTCTCGCTGGCTGTCGTCTTTCTTCCCGTCTTCTTCATGCCCGGTGTCTTCGGCCGCCTGCTCCACGAATTTGCCGTCGTCATTATTTCCGCCGTCCTGGTTTCCGGTGTGGTATCAGTCACTCTCAGCCCGATGCTCGCCCGCCGCTATTTGCGCCACCAGCACGAGAAACGTGAAAGGTGGCTGTATCGCAAACTGGAAAACATTCTGGATATCGCGCTCCGCTGGTATGGATGGAGCCTTCGGATGGCCTTGCGGCATCGCGCGCTGGTGATGATTTTCGGATTTCTGGTCCTGCTGGGAACCGCCTGGGAGTTCTGGAAAATTCCAAAGGGCTTCCTGCCGAGTGGCGATTCCGGACGAATTGCGGTGGCAACAGAGGCGAATCAGGGGATTTCATTTGACGCCATGAAATTGCATCAGCAGGCCATCAATCGCATCCTGAAGGCTGACCCGAGCGTGGTTCAATTTTTCTCGGGCATCGGGGGAGGGTTCAACAACGGCATGAACAACGGGCACGCCTTCCTCCATTTGCTGGATCGTCCCAACCGCCCGTGGAGCCACAGTGCCGCCTATGACCACCTGGTTGCCCGCTACGGCCAGGTCCCTGTCCTGGATTCTGTCGTCCGCTGGGTTCGCCCGCTTTACGAGCATCACTTGACCATCGACGACGTCATCCATGATCTGCAGCCGAAGGTGGACAAGGTCCCGGGAATTCGGGTTTTTATGACGAACCCGCCTTCCATCCGGATTGGCGGGCACATGACCAAGAGCCTCTACCAGTTCACCCTGTCGAGCCCTGAGGCTGAAGATCTCTACAAAAACGCTGAGAAGTTTGAGGCGAAAATGAGGGAGTTGCCCGGCCTTGAGGACGTCACGAGCGACCTGCAGATCAAAAACCCCCAGGCCAATGTGGTGGTTGACCGCGACAAGGCTGCAGCACTGGGAGTGAGCCCGCAACAGGTTGAAGACGCCCTCTACAGCGCTTACGGCCAGCGGCTCGTCTCTCCCATCTACACTTCGAGTGATGAATACTGGGTGGTGATGCAGGTGCAGGACAAGTTCCAGAGTGACCCCAATATGCTCTCGGAACTTTACATCAGTTCGGCTTCAGGCCAGCTCGTTCCACTCAGCGCCGTCTCGAAATTTACCACCAGCGTCGGGCCGCTCACCGTGACCCACAGTGGACAGCTTCCTTCCGTTACATTGTCATTTGATCTCGCGCCTGGCGTCGCGCTGGGCCAGGCAGTGAATGAAGTGGAGGCCCTTGCCAGTTCCACGCTACCGATGTCCATCACAACAGACTTCCAGGGCGCGGCCCAGGCCTTCAAGCAATCCCTCACAGGACTGGGCATCCTGTTGATCATGACGGTCATCGTGATTTATATCGTCCTGGGCATTCTGTACGAAAGCTATGCTCATCCCATCACGATTCTCACCGGTTTGCCAGCCGCGGCTTTCGGCGGCCTGCTCACACTTTCGTTATTCCATATGGATCTCGACCTCTATGGCTTTGTCGGCCTCATCATGCTGATCGGCATTGTCAAGAAGAACGCGATTATGATGGTGGATTTCGCTCTGGAACTGGAACGCAAAGGGAATTGCACGGCCATCGAATCCGCCTATCAGGGCTCCATGATTCGCTTCCGCCCCATCATGATGACCACCGCCTGCGCCATCATCGGCACGCTGCCCATCGCCATCGGCATTGGCGCCGACGCCGATTCACGGCGCCCCCTTGGCGTATGTGTGGTGGGCGGCCTGCTCTTTGCCCAGCTTGTAACCCTCTATCTCACGCCGGTCTTCTACACCTACATGGACGCCTTCCTGAGGTGGCGCCAGCGTAGCAAGCAACCGGAGGACTCCGAAACGGCCGTCCCCCCTGTGCTGGCACCAGAGGCTGAGCACTTTGCAAAGAATTAGATTTTTCTGGCGGAAGGTGTGTGTTTCTTCACAGGCCGCTTGATGGCAGCATTTAACTGGAAATTCACTTCCAGGAAAGCACGCCATCATCCCAGTGTGCCAGACCAGCCCAGCGTGACGATAGCCAGAATCAGCACCAGCAACCCTGCACCCATGTAAACCCGCTCAACCGAGCGTGAGAAACGCCACTCGCCGGCAAAAATGCCGCAGACGTTGGCGGTGAGCAGGCCCACGGAGAGGCTGAGCGGCCAGCCGATGGCGGGACCCAGCCTGCCGAGCTTAGGCGCGGCCGACCCATAAACAAAAATACTTCCGCCCCACAGCAGGCCCATCAGCAGCGTCAGGCCGTAGAGCGCCGCGGTTTTGGGTTGCGCATATTTTCCAAGGCTGCGGTTTTTCCTGAACAAATACCCACAGAATGCAAGATTTGAAACGGCCCCGCCCGTCAGCATCAGCAGCCAGACCAGGTTTGAACCCGCAAAGGCGCTGTTGCCCAGGTGGACTGCGGATTGGACAATTCCCTGGGCGCCGCTGTAGCCGATGTTGAAGACCGCCGACAGGACACCGGCGCCGGCGCAGAGCAACAGGCCAATCCAGAACGGCCGCGCTTCCCCTACCATCTCCTGCCGGACATTTTCATTCATCTGGCTGCGTTCCTTCAGTTTCGCCGCGTAGCCACAAAAGGCGATACCGGCAATCGCAATCACCGTTCCCGCCATGATCGCCTCGCCCTGTTTTTCAAACAGCTTCCCCGGATCGAGCAGCAGAATAGGCAGAAACGATCCCAGCGAAGAACTGATGGCCAGCACGAATGTGTTGGCCAACGAAATGCCAATGGCGCTGACTCCCTGCCCGAACATGACGGCGCCAAAACCCCAGGCAAATCCGCACACAATCGCCATAACAATGGCATGAGTCGGCGCCTGGTGAAGCGCCTCTCCCAGGTTTGAAACGGTAGTCGCGGCAACAACTACAGGCATCAACAGGCAGGAGACCAGGATAAAAAGCGCCCAGACGTTTTCCCACGACCAGCGCCCCAGGTACCGCATGGGCAGCGTGAAAGTCCCGTTCATCAGCCCGGAAACCACTGCGAGCGTCAGACCTAACGTCAGCGTGGAAGAAGTTGCGTCCATATATCCCTCAGCAGAAAACTTGCCGGACCGTTTTTTGCGAATTCCGTGATAGCTCGTTTTCCTTGAACACAGGCTGCAATCCTGATTGAGCGATGTCGCTACCTATGCCTGCGGCTCTGCCGCCAGTCCGCGTAAGCCGTGTAGAGTTTTGTAGACGCGGGAGACCCGCAGAAAGCCGTTGACCCGGGCTTGTTCATCATCCCCTGATATTGGTAAACAAGAATCTTTTCCACCCACGGCGAAACAGCCTGAAGCTGGCGCAGCACGCGGGAAAACGGAGCCGGCAACAATGCGCTCTTGTAAACAGGTCCCTCAAACCGGAAGATCTCGATGTCCGCCCAGATGGCCGCCCGCTGCGCCCGGTCGTGCGCCTTTCGCAGTCCTTCATAGAATGCCGGTGTCTCATCGGGCGTTGACTTTTGAACGCCAACCTCGTCCTGGTAGGCAACCACGTCAACATCCAATGACTCCAGTTGCTTCACATACTTATCGTCGGGAACCGCCACCCGCGTCCCGTAGGGCGCAATCAGAATTTTCGCCCGCGGCGTCAGTCTGCGGGCCAGCCGCGAGCAGGTGTTGACGTAGCCGATAAACTCCTCGGAATAGTAGCGGTCAATGAACGCCTCGTTCGGCCAGTACCAGCCGTAAAAACTCTTATGATGGCCGTAGAGTTGCGCAAGCTGTTCGATGGCTTGCAGGCGTTTCCGCGCGGCCACGGGATCGGAAACGATTTTCGGGCTCTCCCAATCGCCGTAAAAGCCGCCTCCGATGAAGAATTTAACGCCGTACTTGTCAGCCGCCGTCAGAACCGATTCCATCGGGTCCGTGCAGGCCAAACGCCAGGGCGGGAAAATATTTGTCTTGAAAAACGCCCGGTAATAGAGAGCGGTAGCCATCAGCACCAGGTATTCCATCCCAATATCGGAGATTTCTTTCACCTTGGCATCCCACTGCTCGCAACTGAAGTCGGCGCACTGGGGATTCCAGTCAACGCCTTCAACCGTCGCGTGGTGCTGAAATTCAAACCAGCTTCCCGCAATGGGCTTGATAGCCGAAGCCTCGGGCACGGATTCCGTAGTTTTCGGGAAGGCCCCCGTCAGCGCGCTGCTTGCTCCCAGTGCGTAAAGGAAATTCCGCCGGTCCATTTTGCTCATGCTTTAGGCCTCCGGTCCACAAGAAAGCGCTTCGCGTTCGCTCCACCCAAAAGCTGTTGTCATCCTGAAACAGCGACCCAATGTAACACTCAAATACTGATTCGCCCAACAGAGAAAATCCTCCCTCGCACGGCATTCACTTTGCCATGCTTATCATCACCCTTGGGAGATTTTCTGCCGGGCAAGGTAAACCTTCATCAGCCAGATGGCGAAGGCAGCGCGGCTGACCACTTTCCGTTCCGCGCTGCCTTTGGGCAGGTCCACGTGCGTCTTTCTCACCGCGTCCTGAAGTTCCGAATCGAAAAGCGGCTGATCCAGCTTCTCCCGAGCATCGGGGGCGCGGCGCCAGTAACCCATGGCTATCAGCTTTTGCAGCGCGGTCGCACTCAACTGAGTGGACCACAGCCCGGCAGCCGGAATGCGTTCAATGCCCAGCGATCGTGCAAGGGCAATCAGCGCGTCCTGCCTGGTTACCGGCGCGGAAGGTGAAAAGTGCAGGTTCTGGCCATTGCCGCCGAAGATCCCTTTTTCGGCCAGGAACTGCGCGGCAGCAAAGGCAGGGTCGTCAATCTTCAGGTCCTCGAACCAGTAGATGGGTGCACCGCCCCGCACAAGATCAAGCTGAAGCGTTGTGGTCAGTTTCGCGTTTTCCGCGATGGCCCGTGGCGTGTGGCCGGATTTGACTGCCAGCGCCGCAAGTCGCCCGGCAGCTTCGCCAATGGCCCATTCAATGGGATGCAATCGGTAGGCGCCGTTGGTGATGTGCGTGGTGCCTATATCTTTGGATGCCGCAATCAGGTTTTGAACGTCCGCCGGAACCAGCGCGCCCAACGACACCTGGAAGGGTTTCGTGCCGGAACTAAAGTCCTTCTTATCGCAGCTATGGATGTCGATGGGGTAAAACCCAATCCCCACGGAATCCGCAAACCACCTGCTTCGCGGGCCTTTCTGGTAAAGGGCAGAGATGTCCTGCTCGCGGATGGTCTCCAGCGCCCGGATCCTTCGTGATTCACGAATGTACGGATAGAGCGACAGACCGTCACCCGAACCCAGCTCCGAAGTTAAAAAGCGAAGCTGCGGATAGCCCTTCCCTGCTCCGTCGCGCGGCACATCGTGCTGCAGCCACCAGGCAAAACCCAGGGCCAGCAGTTTGGCGCGGCGCAACTGTTCGGCCTGGGCGAGGGGGTTGCTGGAAAGCAGGCCGGAACCGCAGTAGTCATTGCCCGGCCAGTTGATCAGCGAAATGTCATGCGGGGCGTGCGGGCCGGTAAAATTATCTTTCGCCACCAGCCGCCGGTAATCCCAGAACGAACCGGGCGTGCCCGGCTTCTTTGTGAACACCCCGTAGGTCAGAAATTTTCCATAGCCGTAATCAAGCGTCAGGGTGTAGGGCTGGGCCTTCAGGTTTTGCGCATAGCCTTCGGGCCTGGGCAGCATCACCCTGTTCTGAGGCGCACGCTCCAGAACAAAGGAGTAGGTAAAACTCTGGTCATCGGTCGGGATCGCCCGCGCCTTCTGCGCGCATCCGGCTCGCTTGTCAGGCTGCGAGGCTCAGCGCCGGTCACGTATTCGGCGCCGGCCAGCGGCAGCAGTTCACCAAGATCCGTCGCATCCAGAACATATTTCGCCCGGAACCGAAACCACTTTCCCGTGTTGAACTGGTAGGCAAGAACAGATTCAATCGCTTCCCGTTCATCTCGACAGAAGCGGCTTTGGTTCTCAGGAAAACCCGCAGCAGGCCCTTCTGCTCGTAAGGCTTGAGCATGGAATTCAGCACCTGAAGGGCGACCGTCGGTTCAAAGCAGAGAGCGCTCACCCAGCAGTTGCCAGGGTTCAAGTGAGTTTGCGACTTGCCCAGCGGCGACAAGGTAAAGTGGCCGGCATAATAGCGCCGGATGCCGTTTCTCAGCTCGTAGTAAGAAGCCGTTCCGCCGGCGGTTTCGATATACCGGTTTTCGTCAAATTCGGAAACGCCCTGCGAGGTCATCTGCCCGCCCAGCCATGAGGTTTCCTCCGTCAGGCAGACGTGCATACCGGCCCGGGCCGCGGCCAGAGCGGCTGAAGTTCCACCCGTGCTGCCTCCCACTACCAGCACGTCGCATGTGACAACGGGCGGATGCGCGGGCGCCACAAGTCGCAGGACCGCATGTGCAGCCGGCTCGTCCGCGCGGACTTTTTGAACATCGAGCAACTGGAAAGTCTTTTGCCCGTACAACAACGCAGTGGAATACAATCCGCCGGACAGCACCAGCGCGCATGCCACAAGCCGCGCCACGGATGCCCAGTTCTTTAAGTCATGCCCCAACTTTCCTTCCCTTCCCCAGCTCACCGGCCCGCAGTTGTTTTGATATACTCACGGCGACGTTTAAAATACCCTGCGTTTTAGACCCGCCACGTGGCGCGTACGGCGATTTCGTTTCACCCACCCGGGCAGGTAAAATATACTAAGGGGCGTTTTGAGAAAACAGACTACGCTATCACGGCTCAAGAACGGACTGATTATTTCCTGCCAGCCCAGGCCAGGATCCGCGCTCGACCACTCCAATTTCGTTGCCGCCATGGCAGCCGTGGCGGAGGCACAGGGAGCGGTTGCGGTCAGGATCCGCGGCGCCCGCCACATCCGGGCCGTTCGCCGCGCCGTGCAGATTCCCGTCCTGGGCATTGAAAAGATAAACGATCCCGACTCCGAAGTCTACATTACCCCGACGCTCGAATCCGTTTGCCGCGTTCATCGCGCCGGCGCACAGATCATCGCCATGGACGCCACGGAACGACCCCGTCCGCGCCAGCAGTCGCTTGCCGCCATCATCAAAGCTGCAAAGTCCGGCCTCGACGCGCTTTTCATGGCCGACGTTGCAACTTTCCGCCAGGGAGTGGAAGCGGCCCGGCTGGGTTTTGACATGGTGGGCACCACGCTTTGCGGCTACACAAAAGAGACCCAAAACTGCAAAGGTCCGGCGTTCGACCTGGCCCGACGGCTGGTGCGCGAAGTGGACATCCCCGTCATCCTTGAAGGGCGCGTGCGCGAACCTGAAGATGTTCGCCGGGCTTTTGACCTGGGAGTTCACGCCGTTGTAGTAGGCACCGCTATCACCGATATAGAAGCGCTTTCGCGGCGCTTTATTGAAGCCTGTCCGAAGGCCGGGCCGGGAAAACGCGGGAGGCCGTCTTCACCTGGGATTTCAAGAAAGCTCTCCTCTTCAGGCACAGCGAAAGGAAGCTGAAACCATGAAGCTCTTTCTCGGCGTTGATGGCGGCCAGACCAGTACCCAGACGGTCCTGGCTGATGAGAATGGCACGGTCCTCGCCCAATCAAGCGGAGGCCCCAGCAATCACACGGAGGAACCCGGCGGCCCGGAACGGCTGGAACGAGTCGTGCTCGGGACCGTGCGTGAAGCGCTGGCCGCAATCGGCATCACCAACCCTGACGAACAAACGTTTACGTCCGCATGCTTCGGGATGACGGGTGAAACCGACATCAAGACACGGATCCTCAAACGAATCATCCGCACCGAGCATCTTTCGGTTGTCCATGATTCTGTCAACGCCCTGGCAGGGGCAACGGCCGGCCAGCCGGGAATCATCGTGATGGGCGGCACCGGTTCCGTGGCCCGCGGAGTCAACGAACAGGGTGAAGAAGCGCGCGTGGGCGGATGGACCCACCTGTTTGGGGACGAAGGTAGCGCCTACTGGATTGGACGCGCGGCAGTGCGCGCCACTCTTGCCGAATACGACCGTATGGGCCCCAAAACAATTTTGACCCCGATGCTTTTTGAACGGCTGGCAGTGGCTTCGCCTTATCAACTGATCGCGAAGTATTATGCCGGCACTTTGACCCGCGATCACCTGGCGGGGCTTTCCGTGCAGGTGGATGAAGCCGCCCGGCAGGGCGACAAGGTTGCGCAGCAAATACTTCGCGAGGCTGCCCACGAGCTCGCGCAATACGCAAGTGCCGTCATCGCACTGATTTTCCCCCACCCTGAAGGTCCCGCGCGCAGAGGGTCTGAGCAGAAATTTCTGGTCTGCTATGCCGGGGGTGTGTTCCAAAGCGAACTCCTGGTGAAGAGCTTCTCCGATGCTGTGATGCGCAGCGACCGCCGGGCGGAGGTCCGCGCCGCCCTGCTGCCACCGGTGTTCGGTTCCCTCCTTCTGGCCTATCGCGCCGCCGGAGTTGAGCTGCCGCACGGCGCTGTAGGCAGTTGGACGAACACTGCGGAGTAATCCCCCTCAGCGGCAAACGATGTGCGGTTGCGAAGATAGATGGTATAAATATCTTTGCTGGCCTGAAAAACATCCAGCGGCTCACAACCAGCCAACCAAGATGAAAGAAACTCCTCATCCGGACAGCCTGCGGCGCCACACTTTTTTTACCAGTGCAACAGCCGTGGTTCTTTACATTGCCGCCGCCAGCTTTCTGGCCCACATGCTGACGGCCACCCGCTACGGCTACTTCCGCGATGAACTCTACTACCTCGCCTGCGCGCGCCACCTCGCATTGGGCTACGTGGACCAGCCGCCCATGATTGCGCTGGTAACATGGCTCACCGTCCACACCCTCGGCACATCGCTCTATGCCCTGCGCTTTCTGCCCGCGCTGGCGGGCGCTGCCACGATTTGGCTGACAGCCATGATTGCACGCGACCTTGACGGGGGCCGGTTCGCCCAGTCGCTCGCCGCCCTGAGCATTGCCCTGGCGGGCGCATTCGTGATCAATGCCCACCTGCTGACCATGAACGTGTTCGAACCTCTCTTCTGGATGGGCTGCGCCTGGGTGGTGATTCGCATCATCAAGACCGGCAATCAGAAACTCTGGTTGGGATTCGGCTTGCTGGCGGGGCTGGGGCTCGAGAACAAATACTCGATGGCCCTTTTCGGCTTTGCGATAGTCATCGGCCTGCTGGCAACAGCGGAGCGCAAAGCCTTTCGCTCAGGATGGATTTGGATAGGCGGGGCCATCGCCCTGGCCATCTTTCTGCCCAACCTCATCTGGAACATTCAGCACCACTGGCCGTTCATCGAATTGCTGCACAACATCCGCGCCAGCGGACGGGACATCGTGCGCGGCCCGCTGGCCTTCCTGGGCCATCAGATCTTTATGATGTCGCCGCTCAATTTTCCCCTCTGGCTGGCGGGCCTGCTGTTCCTTTTTTTCGGGCGCGACGGCAAACGCTTCCGCGCTCTGGGATGGGCGTTTCTTGTGGTGCTGGCGGCAACCATGATTCTGCGCGGCAAAGATTACTATTCCGCCCCGGCCTACCCTATGCTGCTGGCCGCGGGCGCTGTAGTCATCGAACGCGCCGCCACGGCAAGGCGCTGGCTCAAGCCGGCCGCCGTTCTGGCGCTGCTTGCGGGCACCGCGCCGTTGCTGCCCTTGATGCTCCCGGTCCTTCCGCTCGAAACCTATGTTCACTATCAGGAAAAAATCCATCTCGCGCCGCCCGCCTCGGAGAAAAGCCATCTGGGCTCGCCGCTGCCTCAATACTACTCGGACGACCTGGGCTGGCGGCAGATGACGGCCGCCGTGGCCCATGAATATGACAGGCTTCCACTCGGGCTGCGCTCGGTGACGGCCATCTATGCGCAGAATTACGGCGAGGCGGGAGCCATTGACTTCTTCGGCCCGAAATATGGCCTGCCCAATGCCATCTCCGGCCATCAGAACTACTACCTGTGGGGACCGCGCAACTATAGTGGCCTGGGCATGATTGTTCTGGGCGACAACCGCAAACACCTGGAGAAATATTTCGGCCAGGTGATCCACGCCGGAGATTTCGGAGTGCCCTATGCCCTGGAGCACGGCCCCATCTGGATGTGCACGCAGCCCCGCGGATGGAATCTGCAGCAGATCTGGCCAAAATTGAAAAAATGGGATTAGCAGCTGCCGGTCTTTACCATGCAGTTGATCGATTCTCACACACTGAGGCTTTCAAGAAGGAACCGGCTAAAGCAGCCGCGGGCAAGAAACGAAATCCCAGGAAGAAAAGAAGAAGAAGTGGTCGGGGCGCCCAGATTTGAACTGGGGACCTCTTGGTCCCGAACCAAGCGCGCTACCAGGCTACGCTACGCCCCGATCTTTCGATAAACCGTGGAGAGGTCCCTGGGCCAAGCAGGGGTGCCTCGCCCTCACGCTGATCACTCGCCACTCATCACGTTTCTGACAATTTCTGGTCGGGACGGCCGGATTTGAACCGGCGACCCCTTGCACCCCAAGCAAGTGCGCTACCAGGCTGCGCTACGTCCCGCAAATCCGCGCCTTCACGCTCAAATTTTAGCTGAATGGCACAAATTCAACGCTAGCATCATCTGGAAACTATTGTCAAGATTCCACGGAGTTCGCGCTGGATGGCTTTGACCTGAACCTCACTGAGTTTGGAAGAAACGGGGGGCTTGGTATCTGCGACGCTCCCTGACGATCCTGCCAGATACCTGCGCGCTCCTTCAATGGTGAAGCCCTCTTCGTAAAGCAGCCGCTTAATCTTAAAAACCATCTCCACGTCCGGCCGCCGGTAAAGGCGATGGCCCGTAGCACTCTTGATGGGCTTCAGGGTTGGAAACTCGGTTTCCCAATATCGCAGAACGTACGGTTTGGTATCTGCCAGCTCGCTCACTTCCCCGATACGGAAGTAAAGCTTGTCTGGAATCAAAATTCCTTCGGATGAGCCCCGCACCTGCTGGCTGTTACGCGGCTTGCGTTGTTTCAGCATAGCCCCAATCACGATCCTCAGAGAGATTGCCTCCGTGCCATCTTAGTTAACCAGCAGCCGGTCGTCAAGGAGATGGTCAACAGGTGCCGGGAATCGACGGGATTCCACAAATATCCCACGCCGCCTGCCCTGCCTCATTCGAGGGAGCAGGAATAACTTCAGAGCGAGCCGCTTCGACGCTTTCGAAGCCCGCCTGATGACCGCTTCGCTCCAGGAACTCAACCCAAGATCGCGCTCCAGGCCACCCACCTGCCCCGGACACAAGAGGCTGTGACGCCTGTCACATCATCGGGTGAGTCCATTTGCTATAAGCAAGGTGGGAAGGAAGGTTTCCATGGGCAATGTACTCTATTGGATTGTTTTAGTTACGGTTGCTGCCGTAGCCGTTTACGTACTCTATCACCTTTACGGCAGTGCGCGGACCTACTTCAAGTTTCGGGGCAAGCGCCTGGTAACTTGCCCGGAAACGCACAAGACTGCTGCCGTGGAACTCGACGCCAAAGGGGCTGCCCGCGAGGCATTCACGCAAAACCCACGGATGCAACTCAGCGAGTGTACCCGCTGGCCGGAACGCAAGAATTGCGGCCAGGAATGCCTGGACGAAATCGCCATGTCCCCATCCGACTGCCTGGTCCGCAACATCGTCATCGACTGGTTCGAAGAAAAGAATTGTGCCTTTTGTGGAAAGTCCATCGCAGAGGTCAAGGAGTGGTGGGTAGACCACAAACCGGCATTGCTGACCCCTGAAAAGCGGATTGTCGTATGGAATGAATTCGCGGCAGAACAGTTGCCGGAGCTCTTCCATAAATGCCAACCGGTCTGCTGGTCTTGCGCGGCAACAGAAACATTCCGGGTGGAACATCCGGACCTGGTGAGTGACCGGGCGCCCACCCCCTTGCGGATCCGGCACATCAAATAGAGGCCTCCACGGCCCTCAACCTTGCGCCCACCAGACCCGCAGGCTGAGTATGCCCGCACAGCCCTCAGCCCGTTAATCGAGATGAAACACTTCTTCCAGCTCCCGCATCATTTCATCTGGTCGCGAACCTTCCAGCGATTCAAAGTAAGGCGCCATCATCTTCTGCCACTGCGCATTGACTTCCTCTTTTGACATTCCCTCCACCGCGGACTTCAGGTCAGCGGGCGTCTCAAAATATCCGAAGAGTGTGCCATCGCTTCGCATAAAGAGCGAGTAGTTGTGCCAGCCCGTGCGCCGAAGGGCTTCCAGCATCTCGGGCCAGACTTTCTTGTGGTGCTCCTTGTATTCATCGATCAATTCGGCCTTCACTTTCAGGATGAACCCGATCCTCTTCATATCGCCTCCCCTTTTCGGATGTTGCCGGGTATTAAACCACCATGGCCGGTGCAAAAGCTACTCTTCCTGAATCAGCCGGCCTTCCATCCCCGGCAGCGCTCCTGCAAACCGGCTTTGAAGCCGCGGCAATTACCGGGCGCAACCAGGTTAGCTGCTCGCGGCTTCAATTCCAAACTGTTACCATAAAGATGAACATTTCCTCAGGAAAGGTTGAAATGCTCGCGCAAGCTATCTCTGCGGTTACTGGAAAATTGAGCGCGCGCCGCAGCCGGAACCCAACCGGCAAAGCACTGGAAGGCCACCCATGAGAAGGAGTGTGCTGGTTCCGGTTTTATATTTGACCCTGCCCCTGGCGATCCTCTGTACATTGCCTTCGGCCTCCCTGGCCGGCTCAAAAGAAAACCCTCGCCTCCCTGCTGCAAGCATTCACCAGATGGTCAAGAACCTTGCCTGGAATGAATTCCAGGCCTCGGAGCATCCCAGGCACTACTACCGCTATCTTGAAAGAGATATCTCAGCGGATGGGTCCACCACAAGCGTGGAAATTGAGACACCGCACGGCGATGTTGATCGCCTGATTGAGGTGGACAACCATCCTCCGGACGCGCAGCAACTCAAGGCCAACCTGCAGATGCTTGCAAAATTGCCCGGCGACCCCAAGCTCCAGGAGGAGCGCCTCAAGGACCAGCAAAGCGACAGACAACGGCGCGACAATGTGATCAAGGATATCCCTGACGCCTTTATTTATTCCTATGCCGGAAGAGATCCCCAGGGAATGATCATGCTGAAGTTTCGCCCGGCTCCCAACTTCCAGCCTAGCTCACGCCAATCTCTCGTCCTCCAGGGAATGGCAGGGGAACTCTGGGTTGACCCCGCCACGCAGCGGATGGTAAAGATCGATGGCAAGCTCATCCAGGACGTTAAGATTGGATGGGGTTTTCTGGCACGGCTCGACAAGGGCGGGACTTTCCTGATGCAACAGTCGAAAGGCCCGGACGGGACCTGGCATCAACAGATGCTTTCCGTTAACTTTGACGGAACCGTATTCATTTTCAAGCACATTCATATCCGGGTGAATCAGATTCGCTGTTGCTTCGAGCGCGTCCCGGATAACCTGAGCATCCAGGCAGCGGTCCATCTGTTGAAGGGCAATATGCAGTTGCCCGACGATTGGCAGTCCCGCCTCGAACCCGCCCCAATGTCCTCTGCCCTGCATGTACATTCTCCCAACCATGTTCAGCGCCGGTAATGGAAGGAGTGCTTCCTGACGACATTGAATGGTGAAGGAGCCTCCGGACCCGTGGCCGGCAAAATTACAACCCGTTCCGGAAGTCCGGCCAAACATCAGCGCCGCACCGAGGTTGACCGTTTTTTTGCGGTTTCCCTCCTGCTGATGCTCGGAACCAGCTTCGTGACTCTGGCCTCCACGGGGAAGCTGGACAGAGTCTCCGTCACTCTGGTTTTTGCAGCTCTGGCAGCACGGCTTTGGGGTTATGCGTCGGGATGGAACCTGAACCTTTCCCCCCAGATGGTAACCCGCCTGGCGCTCCTCTATATTCCCTTCTTCATTCTGGATTTTGTCTTCTTCTCCGCCGGAGAGACCTCGCTGGAAAGCATGCTGAACGCCACCGTCCATCTGGTCCTTTTTGTGACCGTCGCCAAAGTATTCTCAGCCGTGACTCGCCGCGACTATGCCTACCTGGCAACGCTCTCACTTCTGATGATGCTCGCCAGTGCCGTGCTGACGATCAACACAACTTTCCTGGGTTTCCTGGGGCTTTATATTCTCTTCGCCATCGCCACCCTCATCAGTTACGAAATCAAGCGGTCCATTGAGACTTCCCGCCGCCCCTCGCCAAGCCCGGCGCCGCTTCCCCAGGGCCGGCGGTCGCTTGAACGCGCCCTGGCAAGAACCGCCGCGGGCCTCGGGCTGGGCATTGTCGTCGCGGCTTCGCTGTTCTTCTTTGTGATTCCGCGCTACCGCTCGGGCTACTTCACCGGATTGGGCACGAACCCGGAGAGCATTACGGGCTTTTCCGGGAGCGTAAAACTAGGCGACCTCAGTCGCCTGCTGCGCTCAAATGCCGTGGTCTTTCGCGTCCTTCCTGACGGCAATCTTCGCGACTACATTGGCGTCAAATGGCGCGGCGTGGCGCTGGACAGCTTTGACGGCAAACACTGGTACGATGACAACACCAGACAGACCGCCGTCTTACCAGTCTCGCCCGGCCGCTTTGTCATTCCCCGGGAGCCCGGCGCGGAAAACCGTCCTGAAAAAATGCTCCGCTACAAGCTCCTGCTCTCCCCAGTTTCTTCCAACGTGGTCTTCGCCGCGTCCTTCCCCCGGCTGATCACCGGCAGAATGCGCCTACTGACGTTGGATGAGACGGATTCCCTGCACTACACAAACGATACCTTTTCTCCTTTGCAATACGAGGTGCTTACGCAGGCAGGCCTGCCATCACCCGCCACCCTGAGGACCGCCCCCGACGCCTCCTCCCGCAAGCTTGGCTCTCTCTATCTTCGCCTCCCCCCAAGAATGGATCCCCGCATCCAGACGCTGGCGCAAAAGGCCGCCTTTCACATGACCAACAACTACGACAGGGCAATAGCCATTCGCAACTATCTTCGCGGCAATTTCGGCTACACCCTGGACGCGCAGAAGATTGATCCCTCTGATCCGCTGGCCAGCTTCCTGTTCCAAGCCCGAAAGGGTTACTGCGAATATTTCGCCTCAGCCATGGCCGTGATGCTTCGCACGCTGGGCATCCCCGCCCGAATGGTCAATGGCTTCCAGACGGGATCCTACAACCGCTTCGGCAAGGATTTTGTTGTGCGGGCGCGTGACGCCCACAGTTGGGTGGAGGTCTACTTTCCCGATTACGGATGGGTTCCCTTCGACCCGACTCCCCCAGACCCCCGCCCGGTCGTCCCTTCCGAACTGGACAATTACCTGGACGCGGTCACGTTGTTCTGGAACGAATGGATCATCAACTATGACTTTTCCCACCAGACGCGCCTGGCGGCCCAGACTGAGGTTCAAACAAACACCCTTCAACTAAGCGTCCATCATCACTTCGACCGGCTGCGGGGCCGAATGGCGCGTCTGATCCTGGCAGTCGAAAAGGGGCTCGTCAATCACAACTTCCTCCTGCTCATCATCATCCTGGGGATAATGGCGGGATCTGCGCTGGCCGCGGGCGTATGGAGCCTCCAGGAGCTGAAATTCTTCTGGACCTGTCATCTCCTGCGCGCAGACCGCCCCGCCACCCTGCAGGAAGCGACGCTCAGTTACCACCGTTTTCTGAACATTTTGCGGAAAAAGGGGTTGCGAAAGATGCCCTCGGAAACACCGAAGGAATTTGCCGGGAAGGTGGGGCCGGCGCTGCTGGGTGAGCAGGCCAGAGAGTTCACGCGGATTTACAATGCCACGAGGTACGGCGCCGAACGGCCTTCGCTTCCACGACTGAGGGAAATGCTCCGGGAAATTTCAGGAACTGCAAGCCGCACTCACCATGGGAAGTGAAGTCGGCTTCAGGGAATGGACTTTCCGCCATCCACCGGGAAAATCTGTCCGGTGATGAAATCACCGTGACAGGCCAGGTGGAGGACCATCCGGGCAATGTCTTCGGCCCGTCCAGCCTTCCCAAGAGGCGTGGCTCGAATAACCTTTTCGATCGTCCTGCTCTTTTTCTCTCCCGGGAACAATATCGTTCCAGGGGCAATGCTGTTGACCCGAATTTCAGGCGCCAGCGCCTTGGCCAGGCACCGGGTCAGCATGATCAGGCCGGCTTTGGAGGAACAATAGTGCATGTAATCCGGCCACGCCTGCAGTCCCCCGAGGGACGAGATGTTGATAATCTGCCCGCGTTTCCGGCGCTGCATCAATTTCGCTGCTTCCTGCGCACAAAAGAACGGCCCCTTCAAATTGACGGCGAGAATTCGGTCCCAGTGCTTTTCCGTAAGCTGGTCCCATTTTACCGGGAAGAAAATGGCTGCGTTGTTCACCAACAGGTCCAGTTGCCCAAACTTTCGCTCGACAGTCCGGAACATGCGCCGGACCTGCGCGGGACGCGCCACATCCGCCTGCAATGCGACTGCATCCGACCCGCAGTCCCTGATTTTCCGGACGGTCGCCTGCGCCTCGGCTCTTGAATGGTTGTAGTTCACCATAACACACGCGCCTGCGCGGCCAAGCGTCAGCGCAATCTCCCGCCCGATTCGCCGGCCCGCGCCGGTAACCAGCGCCACCTGGCCCGCAAGACTGCGATCTTGAATGTTGTCCGTCATCGTCTCCTTGAACGTGGGAAGATGACTATTTATGGCATTCTGGGCTCACAGAATCAAGGAAAAGCAACGGCTTCACCTGTCTTCATTGTTTTCAGCCCTCGCCGTAGCCGCCTGGCTTGACCGCTTGCAAGCCCTGACCCTAAAATCATTGAGTTCGCGGTAAGGGATTCGAACGCTCACGGGTGCCGGTTGGATTTACCTGAAATCATCGTCTATTCGAAACCGGACTGCTGCCTGTGCGAGCAACTCAAGGAGCAGCTTAAAAAGCTGCAGGCGTTTCATAAGTTTGCCTGGCGCGAAATCAACATCCAGGACGATCCGGATAACTTCAAGAGATTTCAATATGAAATTCCCGTGGTTTTTATCGACGGCCGGAAGACCTTTAAGTATCAGTTGGATGAAAAGCGCTTTGTTCGCCTTCTTGCATCAGCCGGCCGCAAGCGGCGGACCGGGACCGCATCTGTGCCATGATCCGGCAGCCAATCACCGCTAGAATCAGAAAGGAATCAGCCAACATGCAACTGGATGTCCTCTCCATTGCCGCCCATCGGGATGACACGGAACTGACCTGCGGAGGCACCGTTATCAAAATGGTCCAGGCGGGCTACCGCGTGGGAATTCTTGACCTGACCGCCGGCGAAACCGGCACGCGCGGCAATGCGGCCCTGCGCGAACGCGAAGCGAACCAGGCATCAAAACTTATGGGCATTGTCCATCGTGAGAATCTTTATATGCCCGACGCAGGCATTGAGCATCTGCGGGAATACAAAATGAATATCGCCCAGAAAATCCGCGACTTGCGGCCCCGCACCGTGATCCTGCCCTATTGGAAAGGCCGGCACCCGGACCACTACACCACCGGGCAGATCGGTTACGAGGCCTGCTTCTTCGCCGGCCTGGCAAAACTTCCGCTGAACGGAAAAGCCTACAGGCCTCACAAGATTATTTATTCAAGCCTTTACGTGCCCTCCCTGCGCCCCTCGTTTGTTGTAGACATAACGTCGCAGTTTGAAAAAAAACTGAAGGCCATCCTCGCATACGGTTCGCAATTCTCCGCCCAGAAAGACATGCAGAACCTCTTCCCCGCCCGGAAGGACTTGCGCGAGCGCGTGGCTTCCCTGGCCCGGCATTTTGGATTGATGATCGGCGTCCGCTACGGCGAACCCTTTGTCATGCGCGAAGTCGCCGCCGTGGATGACATTGTGACCCTCCCGGTCAGGTCCATCTGAACGGCGCGGCCTGGATGCCGCCGTTGCGGATTCGGTATGACCCTGAAGCCAGCAGGTGAAGGAATCAGGGGTTTGAAACGCGCGCTCAGTTGGCAGGCAAACGGTTCTTCCACCGGTTACGAACAAACCAGACGGCGCCGGCAACCAGCACGATCACAAAAACTGTGTCAAAGCGGTGGAAATACGGCCCCAGAGTTTCCCATCGCTCTCCCAGCTTCATTCCCGCGTAGGCGAGGGCAAAACACCATGGCAAAGAACCCAGAAAGGTATAGACGTTGAAGCGCACAAAGTTCATGCGCGCTATGCCCGCGGGCAGGGCGATAAAGGTCCGGACAACCGGAAGCAGCCGGGCAAAGAAAACCGCCCAGTCACCATAACGGGCAAACCAGCGGTCAGCCAGTTCCAGGTCATGCCGCGTGACCAGCACGTAATGGCCATAACGCTCTGCCAAAGGACGCCCCCCCACCGCGCCCACGTAATAGGCCGCAATCGAGCCCAAATTACAACCTAGCGCCCCGGCGAGGGCCACACCCCAAAGGCTGAATCGCCCGGCGGAAACCAGGTACCCCGAGAACGGCATGATCACCTCGGAGGGTAACGGGATGCACGCCGACTCAATGGCCATCAGCAGGACAATTCCCAGATAGCCGGACGCGGAGATGAAGGCCATAATAAACCCGGCAAGGATTTTGATAACGGTTGTCAGCATGAATAAATGGAAACTGTCCTGGCCTGGAACGTCCGATCCGGAGTGCAGAGCAACCCCTGCAACCGATGCGTTGTCTAGAACTCTTCAGACTCCTGGGAGAACTTAAACCCGGGAAGAACTGCTCCAGCGGAGGATTTCACGATCTTCAGGCGGCGAACGTCACCGTCCGAGCCCCCCACCTTGCGGAGCATGGCAAAAGACGTAAAGGCTTCCGAATAAACTTTGGTCACCAGCCACGTTTCCTCTGTTCCGTCCAAAAGCCAAACCTGACCGGGCTGTATTTTGGCAACTGCCATAAAAGACCCTTCCGCTTTTCCGGGGGCAGCCCCAGGCAGCGTCCTGGGGGTCCTCCCCGAATTCCGCAACGTCAATCTAACCTGCCGGGGCTTTCAGAGTCAACGCCGGCGGCAGATACCGCTGAAGCTGCGCGTCGAATGGAGAGTTATTTTGCAAACACCTCCGGCAATCAGAGTATAATAGCGGCTAGGAGGACAGCCATGAGAATCCACAGGAGAACTCCCCTCGCTCTGACTGTCATTATGGTTGCAGCGTCCGTTTCCGTATGGGCTTCCGACAAAAAGAAAGACGTCGACGCAATTGGTAATCGCAAAGTTGCTCATCGGAGCATGATCTCAGAACAGAAAGAAATCGCCATTGGCAAGCGCTATGCCACGGAAATTGATCGTTCAGCGCGCATCATCAAAGATCCCGTCATCAACGAATACGTCAATCGCGTTGCCCAAAACGTGGCGCGCAACTCCGACCTGAAGATCCCCTTGACCGTAAAGATCATCGACTCCCCGGACATCAACGCCTTCGCCCTTCCGGGCGGTTTCCTCTACGTCAATTCCGGGCTCCTGAAGGCGGCAAACGAGGAAGACCAGGTGGCCGGAGTCGTTGCACATGAGATCGCGCACGTGGCAGCAAGGCACTGGGCCAGCCAGATGACCAAAGCAACCATCCTGCAATATGCCATGATTCCGCTGATGTTCACTCCCATGTCGTTCCCTGTATATATCGGCCTGTCTGAAGGACTCAACATGGGAATTCCCATGGCTTTTCTGAAGTTCAGCCGCGACGACGAAGCGGAAGCCGATTTTCTGGGAATTCAGTATATGTACAAGGCGGGCTACGACCCCAATGCCTACGTGGCATTTTTCGGCAAGATTGTTCAGGAGCAGCGCCGCAACCCGGGATCTGTTCCAAGCATCTTCGCCGACCACCCTCCAACACCGGACCGCATCATCAAAACCGAGAAAGAGATCAAATCCATCCTCCCTCAAAAGTCCGAATATCTGGTCAGCACTTCGGAATTCAACGACATGAAAACGCGGCTTGAAGGCGTCATGTCGATGCGCAGGAAGATGGAAAAGGCCGAGGGGGGGCCGACATTGAAGAAACGTCAGCCCAAAACGACAACCTCTCCCGGCACCCAACCCAGTGGCCAGCAGCCACCCGAAGATGACAAACCGCCAGTGTTGCAGCGCCGCGACTGAACGGAGCGACATTCCAACATACCTGCGGTTTGAGCGATTTCACACTGCGTGTATCGAGAGCCTGTATCCTTCGCCCTGATGGCAGTCCAGGTCCAGCCGAATTTGTGCCTGGGGCCCAACGACCCGAAGGCTAGTGCTGTTGTGACAGAGGCGCCACTCCGAGCTTGCGAAGCTCGTCCTGATAATACTTGCGGTAGAGGATTTCCCATTCACCACCGCCTTCCGGAATGGTTCGCTTATGCGTGGCGATCCGTTGGCGTGCCGTCTGGTCAAGCTTCTCTTCCTCTTGGAGGAGATCCGTCAGGATCTTCACGGCTTCCTGCCGGATCGCATTGAGTTCGTCAAAGAACTCGACCTCGTCAAGGGCCTCAATGGCGGAGATGACACGGTGCGAAAGCTGGATGATTTTTTCGTGGGAAAGTTTCATGGAAATAGAAGATACATTGGCTTAGAGAACAATCTTCCGCTCGCGGATAATTTGTTTCTTGATTGCCTTGAAGGCGTCTTCATACGTTGCGCCGAAGTGCTTCATCTGGTCGCTGTGTTCTTCCAGAATCCTGCGGGCCTCGTCGTTGATGCGGTCTTCGACAGTCAACTCGTCCAACACGACCTGCAACATCACCTCGTTCACATACTCCGGCTGCTCAAACTGAATCAGGCCTTCTTTCGTAAGGCGCCTCAACAGCTCCCTGCTCATATAGGTTACGTATTCTCGTGATAGGTGCATTGCAGTGCGCTGCGGGAGTTGACCGTCCCAAATTTGTTAGTGTATAGTTTTTAGGTTGGAAGTGTCAAGGCAGGCGCGCAGTACGCAACCGGGAACTGGTAACGCGCCGAGCGGCCTCAAAGGGCGGTTAGCTCAGTTGGTTAGAGCGTCTGCCTTACAAGCAGAAGGTCATCCGTTCGAGCCGGATACCGCCCACCATGTGTCAGGGCTCGTTGTTCGATTCGCTGCTTGCCTCTCCATGAGCCACACTGTGCCAACCGTAAGGGTTTTCCCTTGCGCACAAAAGACTGGGGACGTAGTTCAGCTGGTTAGAACGCATGCCTGTCACGCATGAGGCCGCGGGTTCGAGTCCCGTCGTCCCCGCCAACTTTTTCGATCCTTTCACATTCTAAAAACCCTTCCCTTCGCCTTTAAGGTCACTTGACTGGCCGCCGGAAAACCTGCTGCGGTTCCCTTCCCACGGAAAACCACCGGGGCTGCTGCCCGCTGCCGAACATGCAGGCCTTGCCTTCCCGCCTCGTACACCACTCCGTCCGGGCCCGGCAAACCGGAAGCCGCTAACTGCCGCAGAGCCATTTCCCTGAAACTAAAGTGCGGTGGAATCATCCTATGGAGCATGAGGCTGGGGAGGAAGGAAACTGGTTACGGCAGAATGGCGGACGCCCGGTTGACCCCCGAAAGATGATACGGGTATCATAGCCACTGTCATCAGGAAGACAAATGGAGTTGTCATGAGCTGCGACGAAAGTCGCAAGGCCGAGCCGTTGCCCGTTGCAGCGGCTAGTGGGCCTTTGAAGTTCCAGATGAAGCTGGCCAGCGACCCCCGCCTGCTGGCGGTGGTGCGCAGCACGGTGGGGCAGCTTGCCGAGATCCTGGGCTTTGAAGCCTCGCAATGCCGGAAAATAACTCTGGCCGTTGATGAAGCTCTCAGCAACGTGATCCGCCATGCCTACAGGAACGAGTGCAACCATGAGATTGAACTCAACTGTGAGGCGCAGGAGGACTGTCTCGAGTTCACCTTCGTCGACCGTGGCGAACCGGCAGACCCGGCCCGCATCTGCAGCCAGCCTCTGGATGAGGTCGCGATCGGCGGCCGGGGGACTCACCTGATCCGCCAGATCATGGATGAGGTCTATTATGAGCGGCTTTCTGACCACAATCGATTGCGCCTGAAGAAGTATAGGCCCAGGGCGGGAAAACAAACCTGAAAGGCCCTGGAGCCCTCACGAGGTTCGTGCCGATGAAGACCGCAACCCGCCAGCAGCCGGGAACCACTATCGTCGACGTATCCGGCGATATTGATATGGGAACCTCACCCGGCCTGAGGAAGCTTTTGCTGGAGTCCCTGAAGTCGGCCTCCCGGGTGGTGGTCAACCTTGGCGAGGTCCGTTATATCGACAGCTCGGGCATTGCTTCGCTTGTCGAAGTGCTGATGAAGGCGCGCGACAGCCGGAAGCGGCTGGTTCTTTTTGGCCTGAACAAGACCGTCCAGGAAGTCCTCCAACTCACCCGCCTCACCACGGTTTTTGAGATTCGCGAGACGGAGGAAGAAGCCCTTCAGGCGTAGGGCTGCATGGCCGGGCCATTGCTTGTTATTTACCCGGGCACCACGATCCCGGCGAGTCATTGATCGACCGCCGCTTGATTGGAGCTTGCGGATTGGGAACTGCTGAAAAGATTACGGCTTTGCCGGACCGCGTGGGCGCGGCAACTCTGAACGGCCTGGCCTACGTTGGGGACTTGGCTCGCCTGGCCGGAGAGTCCGCTTACATTACGGTAGTGGGCCCCTTTCGTGGCAGGGGTGTGCGCCTGCAGCGGGCTTTGCACCAGGCCATGGCGGCGGGCGTGGGAGCCATTCCCATCGTTTCGCTCATCACCTTCTTTGTGGGCCTGATCATGGCCTTGCAGAGCGCGTACGAGCTGCGGCGCCTGGGGGCCATCCAGTTTGTAGCCGATGCTGTGGCCATTTCGATCATCCGCGAACTGGGCCCTCTGATCACCGCCATCATTGTTATTGGCCGTTCGGGGTCTGCCTTCGCCGCCGAAATCGGCACCATGAAAGTCACCGAGGAGGTGGACGCGCTGGAGACCATGGGGCTGCGGCCAGTGGATTTCCTTGTGGCGCCCAAGTTCCTGGCCATGCTGGTGATGGTGCCGTGCCTGACCATCTGGGCGGACTTTATGGGCGTGATGGGTGGATGCTTGTTCGGTGTGACGGGGGCCAGTTTCACCATCATGTCCTACCTTCGAGCCACTCGCGACGCCTTGCTGGTGAATGATATCCTAACCGGCCTTGTGAAGAGCGCGCTGTTTGCTCTCGTGATCACTGCCGTCGGCTGCCAGGAGGGTTTCTCCACCGGGGCCGGCGCCGAAGAGGTGGGGCGATCAACCACCACGGCGGTGGTACGGTCGATTTTTCTCGTTATCGCGGTTGATCTGGTTTTTACAGCCCTGTTTTATCTGACGAACCGAGGCTGAGGGGCATTCATGGAAGGTGAGCAGGACAGAATGGACGAACCTGCCATCGCGGGTCCGGTTATCTCGGTCGTAAATCTCCGCGTCAGTTACGGCGAGCGCGAGGTCCTGCACGGGATCAGCTTCGACGTCCGGCGGGGAGAAACTCTGGTGATTCTGGGCGGGTCTGGCTCCGGGAAAAGCACCCTGTTGCGGACCCTGATGGGCCTCGAAAAACCCAGCGCCGGACAGGTCTGGATCAGAGGCGTGAACATTGCCACGGCCTCCGAGCGAGAACTGGATGCGATCCGCACGAAGATGGGCGTTTCCTTCCAGGGCGGAGCTCTGTTCGGTTCCATGACAGTCGGCGAGAATGTGGCGCTGCCACTGCGCGAACACACCCGCCTGGAAGACTCCACCATTGAGATCATGGTGCGAATCAAGCTGGAACAAGTGGGACTGGCAAGCTTTGAGGACTACATGCCCTCCGAACTCAGCGGGGGCATGAAGAAGCGCGCTGCGGTGGCGCGCGCCCTGGCCATGGATCCCGATATGCTCCTGTTTGATGAACCGTCGGCGGGCCTCGACCCGATCATTGCCGCCGGCATCGATGAACTGATCCTGGAACTGAAAAAGGCTTACGCGATGTCCATCGTGGTGGTGACGCATGAACTGGCCAGCGCTTTCATGATTGCCGACCGGCTTCTCCTGATCGACCGCGGCAACGTGATCGCCATCGGCAACAAAGAAGAGATCAAAACCTGCACCCACCCGCGCGTACGCCAGTTTCTCGACCGCGTGCCGGAGCCGCAGGTTGAGGACGAACTGAATTATCTGCAGATGCTGACCCGTGACATCAAAGCCCGGAACTGACACTCCGGAACGCGGGCAAAGCCGGCGCTGGACGCAGTTCCTGAGGGTCGGCATAAGGAGAGCAAGCGTGAATTCGCGACACACCCGGGCGGAGCAGGTATGGGTGGGGCTGTTTGTGCTGGTGGCCGTTGGCCTGCTGGTCACGGCCGTGCTTGCCATCAGAGGGGCTTTCAGCGGCGGCGATATCCCGCACCACGCATTTTTCACATATGCGGGCGGATTGCAACCCGGTGCGGCAGTACGGTTCGGCGGAATGAAAGCGGGTTCGGTGCAGACAGTCCGCATCGACCCCCAGGACTCAACCCGCATCGAAGTTGATTTCAGCGTCGGCGAAGAAATTCCCTTAAAAACCGACAGCGTGGCCAAGATCACCAGCCTGGGACCGCTGGGCGACAACTACCTGGAATTAACCACTGGCACGCGCCAGGCCCCCAAGGCCCCGCCCGGCAGCGTGGTGGAATCTGCTCCGACATTCAACTTTAACGATCTCGCCGCCATGATCGCCGGGCTCCAACCCATGGTTCAGCAGACGCTGGAAAAACTCAACCAGAGACTCGACGAACTGCAGGTGACCGTGGAGCGAGTGAACGACCTGATGAGCGATCAAAACCGCGCCAACCTCAGCCGGTCGCTGAGCACCGTCAACTCGATGCTGGCCGAGGACAGACCCAAAGTTTCCCGGACGCTCGACGACGTCCAGGCGGCGAGCGCGCAACTTAAACCTTTGCTGGATGGCCTGAAGAAAACGATGGCCCAGGCAGACGATGCGCTGGACCACATCAACGCGGTGGTGCTTGAAAACCGGAAGGACCTGCGCGCCTCTATCAAGGAACTGAGGGAGGCACTCGTCTCCGCACAAAGTGTTATGGACCAGCTTAACGACACACTGAATTACAATTCTGACAACATTGACGAGATCCTCTCCAATGTCCGAGTGGCCACGCAAAAGTTGAAAGAGCTGACGGGCAAGCTGGAACGCCAGCCTTACACATTAATTCGCGCCGACAGGGCGAAAGAGCGCAAGCCCGGCGGGAAATAGGAGGGAACTGCAATCCTGATGCGTCGAATGATCCATTTCACTCTGGTTGGCCTGGCCATGGCGGCCCTTACCAGTTGCCTTGGCGGGCGGCCGATCAGATATTTCACGATATCCTTCCCGCCCACGCCCAGGCCGACGGGAGGCGTCTATCCGGTCGCACTGCTGGTTGGCCACATCAGCGCCCCCGAGATTCTGGAAGAACAGCCCATCGTTTATCGCTCAGGGCGAAACGAAATCGGCACCTACCAATATCACCAGTGGGCCGAACCGCCGGCGCCAGATGGTGAAGACGGTACTGATCCGCCGCCTGCGGGCTTCGGGACGATTTCAATCAGTGGCCCAACTCGGCGGTTCGGCGCAAGGAGACTATGTGCTGCGCGGCCGACTTTACGATTTTGGGGAGGTTGACACCGGAGGAGCGATTACAGCAAGGGTCACGCTGGAGTTCCAGTTGATTGACCGCAGCACCCACAAGCCTGTGTGGGACCACTTCTACTCGCATACGGAGCCTGCAAAAGGTAAGGAGATCTCGAGTGTTGTGGCCGCGCTCGACCACAATCTGCAACAGGGCCTTAACGAGGTTGAAGCCGGGCTGGAGGCCTACTTCGCCTCCCACGTGCACCGAAAATCCTGAGTCCCCGGGCGCCATGGCTTCATCCAACTTACGGCCACAGAGAAACTGCCATGAATCATAACCATCGCCTGTCGTGCTTTGAACTGTGGGGCGGCAATGGCAGGGCAAATCATTCCGTGGAATTACCGGGTCTCGCCGGATGGGTCTATTCCACCCCGCTGGAACCCGACCTCGGAGGGGGCGACGTCCACTACCTGTCAGTTTGCAGCAAGGGCATGGTTTCGCGAATCGCCGTGGCGGATGTGGCCGGGCATGGCAGCCACGCTAGTTCCATAGCGGAGAGCCTTCGAAACACCTTGCAGCACCACACCAATAACTGGGACCAGTCTGCCCTGATGCGGGAATTGAATGAGGCTTTTGCGCGCGAGTCTCGGGAAGGCCTCTTCGCCACGGCCGCCGTTCTGGGCTTTTACGTCGAAACAGGAGAACTGCTGTTCAGCAACGCAGGGCATCCCCCGGCCTTCTGGTACCGGGCGAAGGAACAATCCTGGGAGGTGTTGCAGGACTCCACTCCCCATGCGGTCGAAATTGGAGGCCTGCCGCTGGGCCTGATTCCGGGCACGGCCTATAGCCAGACGGGGGTGCGCCTGGGCACCGGCGACACCCTGCTCCTCTACACCGACGGCATTACTGAAGCAAGGAACCCTTCCGGCAGCGAACTGGGCCAGAAAGGGCTGCTGGATATGGTTCATGGCCTCAGGCCTGGCCCGCCCGATGAAACCTGCCGCAGCCTTTTAACTGCAATCCAGACCTTCCGCGGCGACGAACCCCGCCACGACGATGAAACCGTGCTGGTTCTCCAGTACACGAGGTGAAGCAAAACCTGAGAAGCGCCTTCCGATGAGTCCCGGAAATAATTTCCAGGCTTTCTCATATCGCTCCCCACCTGCCGGCACCTTTCCTGATTCATCGCGTGAAAATAACCCCGTCGCTCCCATGGCGCGCCATCACTGGTGAGTCGAGGGGTCCTTCGGCTGCGTGATGGGCAGGTAGACCTGGAAGCGAGTGTCACCCGGCTGCGAAGAAACACGGATGTCGCCGTGGTGGTTCCTCGCAATTCTGCAAGCGGTATCCAGACCCAGGCCGGTTCCTTCCCCGACTCCCTTGGTGGTAAAGAAAGGGTCAAAGATGCGCGGCAAAACGTCGGCCGGAATCCCCGGGCCATTGTCGCAAATCTCCACCACGACCTGGTCGATTTCACGGGCGGTCCGTATGCGAATTTCGCCTTGCCCATGCATAGCCTCGATGGCATTATCGATCAGGTTTGTCCAGATCTGGTTGAGTTCTCCCCCGTAGGCCCAAATCCGTGGAAGACCCTTGTCGTATTCACGAACCACATGGATTCCATGCTTCAGCTGGTGGCCCAGCATCGTCAGCGTATTCTCCAGTCCCTGGTGCACGTCGGTCTCCTCCATGGCGGGGCGATCCATGTGCGAATACTCTTTGACTGCTCGGACCAGGTCAGAAATTCGCCTGGTGCTGTGTTCAATCTCGCCGATCAATCTTGCGACACTGATCAAGGAAGCAATGCGAATGAGCGCATCGTTCAGGACGGCGTCACCCACTTCGGCAGCCAGGGTTTCCAGCCTGAGGGCTTCTACTCCTACGTCGGCGAGCACCGGAGCTATCTTCCATGCGTCCGGCACATGGTGTTTTTCGAGCCAGTTAACGATTTGTTCTTCGCGATCGCTTTGAGCCAGAGGGTCAGCGGGAATTGCAGGCTTGTATTCGCCCGCTTCCCGCTCAAAGCGCAGGATGGTCTCGCGCTGCTCCGGGGAAAGGGCATGGCGGGCAAGTCTGATGCTGGCGTCTCGAACGGTCTCGAGAGATTCCCGCAGGTTTGCAGTAGCCCGCTGCGCCGCTGCTGCGGGATTGTTCAGCTCATGCGCCAGACCTGCTGAAAGCTTGCCCAGCGCCGCCAGCTTATCGCGCTGGGTTTCCACACGGGTCGTCTCGCGGATGCGGTCCGCCAGGAGGGCCACAAAGCGATCGCCAAGCTGCGGCATGCGATGCAACATCTCGGGAAAGAACTTCTTGTGAAGCAACAGGCTGTGCGTTGGCACAACAGCCTGTCCGGTACCCCGGTACTCGGTCATCCGGGAATAGGGCAGCAAACCGGTAACCTGCCCTGCAGGGACCCTGTAAACAGGTGCGTCAGGTCCACCGCTCAGTTGAAAACGAATTTCCCCCTCCAGAATAACAAAGAGGCTATCCGCGGAGTCCCCAACTCGTATAAAGACCTCTGCTGGCAGTAGATAAAGCTCTTTGGATTTTTCAGCTATCCAACCCAGGCCCTCATCAGGCAAGTCCGCGAAGACCCCGATCTTGCGCAACTCACCCATCAGGCGCGTGACATTTTTCGTGTTCGAATCTTCCGCCATTTCACACCGCACTCAGGTATTGGTGAATGAACTGAACCGCAATGGAGCCTTCGCCCACTCCGGAGGCCACCCTCTTTATGGAACCGTGGCGGACGTCCCCCGCCGCAAAGATCCCGGGCACACTTGTCTCCATCCAGTACGGCTCGCGATCGAGCGGCCACCCTCGGGGGCGTTTGCCATTGCGCGCCAGATCAGCGCCGGTCAGGATAAAACCTCTCTCGTCGCGTTCCACCACACCGGCCAGCCAGTCCGTGCGCGGCTCGGCACCGATAAAGACGTAGAGAGAGTTTGCAGGAACACGGTTGGTCTCACTGCTATCCCCGCAGTGAATCGAAATCGCTTCCAGACGCTCGCTGCCATGGATTTCCACAACGCGGGAGCCTGTGATGACTTCGATATTCGGGGTCCGCTTGATCTGGTCAATCAGGTACTGGGACATGGTGGCGGAGAGAGACGGCCCGCGCACCAGCATCACAACCCGTCGCGCATGCTTTGAGAAATACATTGCTGCCTGCCCGGCCGAATTGGCACCTCCGATGATGTAAACATCTTCGTCCTTGCAGGAGAGGGCCTCGGTCATGGCTGACCCGTAATAGACGCCGCGCCCCTGCAGGTGCTCAGCGCCGGGCACCTCCAGCCTGCGATAGGAAACACCCGTCGCGATCAGCAACGCCTTGCAACTCACCTCGCTGCCATCCCCCAGTTTGACCATTCGCGCGGGGCCCTCCGCCCGGGCACCGACAACGTACTGCGGGGTGAGAATTTCAACTCCGAACCGACGCGCCTGGGCCACAGCGCGCCGCGCCAGGTCGCCGCCGCTCAGTCCGGACGGGAATCCAAGGTAGTTTTCAATTCGGGAGCTCATCCCGGCCTGGCCGCCAGGAGCTTCCATTTCAATCATCACCGTCCGCAAGCCTTCCGAAGCCCCGTAAACCGCCGCCGCCAGGCCTGACGGACCGCCTCCGGCAATCACCAGGTCATAGAACGCCATTTCGGGCCGTACCCGCAGCCCGAGTTTTTCAGCCACCTCGGCCGTGCCGGGAGCAGCCAGCGATGACCCGTCGGGGAAAAAGACCATGGGAAGGCTGGAGGCTTCGGCTCCAGCAGCCTCGGCAAGCTGGCGCACTTCGGGATTGCGCTCCGCCGTCTCCACATCAAACCAGCGGTAAGGCGTCTGGTTTCGGGCCAGGAAATCCCTTAAAGCGTAGGCTTGTGAGGACCATCGCGTGCCCAGAACACGAATACCCTCGAAACGTGGTCGAAACGACGCCTGCCAATCTTCCAGAAGGTCGTCGATCACCGGGTACAGGTGCTCTTCCGGAGGATCCCAGGGCTTCAGCAGATAGTGATGAACTTCGACCTCGTTGATGGCCCGAATCGCCGCGTCAGTGTCAGCGTAGGCCGTGAGGAGCACCCGCTTGGCGTCCGGATAAAGCTTCTTAGCCTCACCCAGAAACTCCACTCCGGTCATCCGCGGCATCCGTTGGTCTGCCAGCAGCAGCCCCACAGCATCGTTCCGCTGGCGGAGTCCACGGAGAGCTTCTAGAGCCGTCACCCCAGAATCTGCGCGCAGGACCCGATAACGATCAGCATACCTCCGCCTGAGGTCACGCTCTACAGCGAGCAGGACTTCGGCATCGTCGTCTACCGTTATGATGGTTGGCTTCGCCATAGCCTAATCACCGCCGGGAAACGCTTCGCTCCAGAACGCTCCCTCAAACACATTCCTCGGCCCCTTCGCTTTCGGCCGGTACCCGCGACAGAAACTCAAGTAAAAGCGCCCACGCTGCACGGAAAGGATACCAACATTCTAATGGCCGCCCACCGCCGCAGTCCACAACAATGAAAGAGCAAGTCCGCATTCTATCCGCGTTTCAAACCGCTGCCTTGTGGCGCCAGCCTGTGACAACCTCCCCGTGCAAACCGCTTCACGGTCAACTATACTGATGGCCGCCGGGCAGCGCCGCCCGGCAGCGGACTGGATGAGAATAAAATTACACCGTCGGAGCTTTGGTTTTGAAACGTCGAGAATTTGTAAAGGATCTGTTGCTGGCGGGCGGAGCGCTAGCCTGCGGTCCCGGGTTTGAACCCGCGGGGGCCATGCCACCGTCTCTAAAAGCAGTCAAGCGGGTTCTCGTGGCATTTTCCTGCCACCTGGACGTGGGCTTCACCAACACGCAGGCAGCCGTCATCGCCAAATACTTTGGCCAGTATTATCCGGCTGCCATGAAAACGGCAACCGCCCTGCGGCAATCGAGCCAGGACCGTTACATCTGGTCTACAGGATCTTGGCTGCTCTACGAGTATCTCGAGCAGGTCAGCGGCGCAGCACGTAGCTCGCGCGGAACAGGCAATTGAGAAGGGCGATTTTGCCTGGTTCGCTGTGCCGTTCAATCTTGAGACGGAGATGCTCGACCGCTCAATGCTTGACGGCGCAATGGGCATCTCCCAAGCGCTCGACCGGCGCTTCAACAAGACGACGGCCGGCGCCAAAATGAGTGACGTCCCTGGACACACTCGCGGACTGGTGGCGCCATTTGCCGAAAACGGCGTCAAGTTCCTCGATATTGGCGTCAACGGTGCGAGCACCGTTCCCGAAGTTCCCCCGCTCTTTGTCTGGAAGGAGCCGCAGGGCGCCTCAGTCATCATGATGTACCACCATGGCTATGGCGGCGTCATGCAGGTCCCGGGCTCAGACCTGGCTGTGGCCATTGAGGTGCGGAACGACAACGATGGTCCGCATTCGGTTGCAGAAGTGAGAAACATTTACGCTGAGCTGCGAAAGCAATTCCCCAAAGCAAAGGTGAGTGGCGCCAATCTCAGTGATATCGCAATGGCCGTGGAACCTTACAAGGGCAACCTGCCGGTGGTGACGCAGGAGATCGGCGACACCTGGATTTACGGCATCGCCAGCGATCCGGTGAAAGTGGCGCGATACCGCGAAGTGATGCGCCTGCGCAAAGAGTGGGCCGGCCAGGGAAAGTTCAAAGTCGGCGACTCAACGGACGTCCGTCTGTTGAAGCACCTGCTGCTGCCTCCGGAGCACACCTGGGGCGTCGACACCAAGCGGCTGAAAGACTACGCCCATTACACCCCGAAAGCCCTGGCCACGGTGGTTAACAGTCCCCGCTTTCGCTGGGCGGAAAACAGCTGGGCGGAAAAACGGAAAGAAATTGACCAGGCGGTCGCAAGCCTGCCAGCGGCCTTGCGAAGCGAGGCCGAGGCGCGCCTCCGTGCCTTGCAGCCGAAAGTTCCCGACAAAACAGGTCTCAGCCCGCATCCTCCGGGGTCAGAATTAGAAACGGCACATTTCACCGTCGCGCTCGACCTCGAGACGGGAGCCATCCACCATTTGCGCGCAAAGGAAGGCGGCCGCGACTGGGCTTCTCCAGACCATCCGCTCGGATTGTTTGCCTACCAAACGCTTTCCGCAAAGGATTACGAGGATTATCGCGCTGCCTACATCATTGCGAAGACCTGGTGGGCGCCGATGGACTTTGGCAAACCCGGCATAGAGAAGTTTGGCGCTGAGAGCCGCGTCTGGCTGCCGCGCGTCTCTGGCTGCTGGGCGGGTAAGGTCCGCGAGGGTTTTAGAATTCTCACCTGGTTGCAGATCGCGGACGCAGCAGCTGAGCGTGCTGATCGTGTGGCCTGGCCGAGGCAAATGTACCTTGACCTGGTTTTCCCTGACTCAGAGCCGGCAGTCCGAGTGGACTTTACCTGTCTAGGGAAGGCCGCAAACCGCCTGCCGGAAGCGATGTGGCTCAGTTTTCTTCCAGTGGCGCCGGAGCAACACGGATGGACGCTCGACAAAGTAGACCAGCCCATTTCCCCCTTTGACGTAGTGAAGGGCGGCAACCGCCACATGCATGCGGTAACCACCGGCATATTCTATAAGGACTCCCATGGGGGCTTTTCGATTGAGACCCTCGACGCGCCTGCGGTGGCGCTGGGCGAGCGGTCCCCGATTTACTACTCGAATGACCAGCCCGACCTAACGAAGGGGTTACACTTCAGCTTGTTCAATAATTCCTGGGGCACGAATTATATCCAGTGGTTTGGAGAAGACACGCGCTTCCGCTTTATACTGCGTACGTAATTCACCACCACCGACCGCCCCGATGGGTCGCAACCGGCTACGCCTTGTGCGGTGACCGGGCGGAGACCACCACAAACGGTTTCCACTTCAGGTCCGGCTGGAAGGGATAGCTGGGAATCCGGTGGTAATCGGTCAAGTGCACAATGTCCTGGTCAACGGCCCCCTCAGTGAGCGCCATCAGGTTGGGATTGGCAATCTTGTTGATTTCAGGTTCCAAATAACCGGCCTTGACCACAATAATCTTGAACCCGGTGGGTTCGAGTCCCAGCGAGGTGAAGTCCTCGATATGGTGGAAAGGACGCCGCCGTTCCGTCACCACCACGGAGATGCCCTCGGTTTCAATCACAGCCTGGCGCCCCAAGCGGATCGTCCATGTGCGATACGAAACGCACCTTCCCGCTGACATTCACGGGCTTGCTGGCTTTGGGATCAAGCGTCGCCCCGATGCTGAGCAGGACCGTTCGGCCCACGCCGGCTTTGTAACAGGCATCGGCGGCAGGCTGATCGCAGATGCCGGCAATCAACACGTTGCGGACATGGCGATTGAGCAGCGCCGTCAGCACGTCTGCGCGGTCATCTGTACCGCCTGCGGTGGGGTTGTCTCCTGAATCGGAAATCACCACCGGATGCGTCTGCAGGCCCACAGCTTTTTCGATGACCTCGTCGAGGGGCCCCGTCGGGACGCCAAACTGGAATTCCTTGCGTGCGTCCCAGTATTGCTGCGCGAGCGATAGAGCGTCTCTCATCAGCACGGCCGGCTGCGTGCCGGTGAGAACAGCGCTGGCAGTACACTTCGGCTCATCCGCCCACACGTAACCCACCAGCATCGACGCATCCAGCACGCCCGGGTGGGCGTTCATGGCAGGCAGTTGCCCCCACAGTCGCTTGGCCGGCTGGTAGCGCGTGCTGCTGCGTTCGCCCGGCATCAGCACCGGGATGGGTGACCACACCATAGTGGGACGAATTTGCTGGTCGAGGCAGTGTACCAGCATGTCACAGGCGCGCTGCGTAGTCTCCTCGCGGTCAATGTGCGGGGCAGTCCGGTAGGCCGAAAGCATGTCGAGGTTGTCGATGATACGATGGCTGAGGCTTCCGTGCAGGTCAAAGCTGGCGGTGAGGAGGCAGTTCTTGCCAACCACCTCGCGCGCAGACGCAATCCAGTCTCCGTCACCGTCCTGCATGCCCTCGACCGACATGGCGCCGTGCATCACCAGGTAAAGGCCGTCCAAAGGAAGCAGCGATTTGACGCGATCGAGGAATTCCGACTTCAGCTTCAGATAGGTCTTCGCTTCCACCGGCCCGCCGGGCACCGCGTCGGCCAGAAGCGTGGGCTGGAAGGGATAAGGATATTTCTTCAACATGCTGAAAAACGGCATATCCGCCAGAGCCTGGCCCCGTTTGACAGCAAAGTCTTCCATGCGGGTGAGAATGGGCGTGTAGGTGCTGCACTCAATCCGAATGCCGCCAAAAGCCACACGTTTAGGTTCCGCAGCCCGGCCGACCTGGGGTGATCCAAAGCGCGCCAACGGGGCGCCCAAAGCCGCAATCGCTGTGTTTCTCAAAAACGTTCTGCGTTTCACGATGATTCCTCCCTCGCCTGGCAAACGAGCTCGAAACAACCTTCGATGGAGCCGCAGGCTTCATCCAGAATTAAAATGGGGAATGCTTGAAAGAAAGCAGTATATCCCGCAGCACACCACTTTCCCAAAAGGATTCCAGCAGGCGGGGCGACAGAGTGGCGTTTCGCTGCCGGAGGATTTTCCTGCCAGTTCGAGTGTGCGGCGGCTCTCGTTGGACTTTCGCTGCTTAAGTAATGCCAAGCTTCTTTTGCATGTCCTCAAGGGTGATGCCTTTGGTCTCCGGGTAGATGAAAAGGACCACAAAGAACTGCAACACCATCATGGCGGCAAAGAAAACAAAAGGATAGGCGCCGGACGATGCGGCCATGAGCGGAAAGGTCCACGAGATGAGCGCGTTCGTGAACCAGTGCGAAAAGCAGCCCAGGCTCTGGCCCTTGGCCCGGACGCGGTTGGGAAATACTTCGCTGATGTAGACCCAGATAACAGCTCCCTGTGAAAACCCAAAGAACGCGATGTAGCCCATCAGCAGCCACACCAGGAGATTTTCATGCGCCGAAGTAAAGAAAATGGCCGCCACTCCCGCCAGGCAGGCGGCCGTGCCAACAGACCCGATCAGCAGCAGCGTCTTGCGCCCCAGGCGGTCAATCACCGACATGGCAATGATGGTGAACAGCAGGTTGGTGGCACCTACGGCTACAGCCTGAATGTCACCGGACAATCCGCTGAACCCAGCGTGTGCAAAGATGTCGTTCAGGTAATAAAGAATGGCGTTGATGCCGGTAAACTGGTTGAACACGCCGATCGACACGGCGAGAAAGATCGGCAGCCGGTACTTTCGGGTGAACAACGGCTCTTTGGTGCGCTCGAGGTGCATCGATTCAAGAATGTCATTCAGTTCCTGCTCGGCGTTTTCTTCTCCCACCTGCAGGAGCACCGTTCGCGCCTCGTCCACGCGGCGCCTTTCAACAAGCCAGCGCGGGCTTTGCGGAATTCCAAACAGCATCAGCAGAAAAAGCGCCGCCGGGATGGCGGCAATGCCCAGCTTCCATCGCCATTCGGCCGGGCCCAAGTGCAGCAGCGCGATCATGTAGTTGGAAAAATAAGCCAGCAGAATACCGAACACCACATTGAACTGGAAGAAGCCGACCAACCGACCGCGCCACTTTGCCGGTGAGATTTCCGCTATATACATCGGGCCCAGCACCGACGAACCCCCGATGCCGAGCCCGCCCAGGAAACGGAAAATCAGCAGCGGATACCAGCCCCAGGTGAAAGCGCAACCCAGCGCCGAGGCCAGATAGAGGACCGCCAGGACCCGCAGGCTGTTGCGCCGTCCAAAGCGCTCGCCGGGAATTCCGGCGGTCATGGCACCGATGATGGCGCCCAACAACGCGGTGGCGACCGTCGTTCCCAGAAGGCCGGGCGTCAACGCATAGGCCACGGTTAGCCCATGGGTTGTTCCGGCAATCACGGCCGTATCAAAACCAAAAAGAAGACCGCCCAGCGCGGCCACAACAGTGCTCTTAATCAGGAATCGATTGAGCTTCATATCACCTGCCTGGAAGTTGGAATACGCTTCAGCCACAGTTCACCGACGGCTGCGATTTCACGGCCAGGAAAAAGTAACAAGGGACGATATTACCGGTTCACCGTTTTGATGTCCTCCCTGGTCCAGGAAGGAATAGCGCCCGGCCGGCCGGCGACCACGGCGCCCACGCGGTTGGCAAAATCCGCCACCTTACCGGCAGGCCATCCGCTGCCCAAGCCGTGGAGGAAGGCTGCCGCGAACGCATCGCCCGCGCCTACGGTGTCAACCACCTTAACAGCGTAGCCCGGAGCGCTGATGAGTTCATCGCCAACCAGCAGAACACAGCCTTCGGCTCCCCGCGTGACGCAGACAGCTTCCCAGTCTAGAAGAGCCACATAGTCCCGGCAAAAGTCCTCCAGGCTGGAATGCGACCCGCCACACATTCGGTCAACCCTCGGGACCTCTTCGTCATTGAGCTTCACCACGGTGGCCTGCGACATTAAATCACGGACAAGTTGGGGCTCATAGCAGGACGGGCGCAGGTTGACATCATAAAAGCGCCGAGCGCCCCTAGTTGCGGCGAGCACTCTGCCAGTAACTTCATGCGCCTGCGAACTCATCTGGAGCAGAGTCCCAAAATAAACCCAGTCCGGCGCAGGCGAAAGCAATTCCTCAAGGTCTGTTGCGGTCAATTCCGGAAAGTCGTAGGCGGCCGGGTGCCCGATGCGGAAACTCGGCTGCCCTTTGGCGTCCAGCATGACTGACGCGATGCCCGTTGGAAAGCCCTCCACGCGGCGGACGAAGCGGGTGGAAAGGTTCATCTGGACCATGCGTTCGAGAACCCGGGCTCCCCGCTCGTCGCATCCGACGGCGCTGACGAAATGCACGTCATGCCCCAGCATCCTGGCATGGGCCGCAAAATTGAACGGAGCCCCGCCCAGATGTTCCTGGTCGCCGATCACGTCCCACAAGACTTCGCCGATGCTGACAATTTTCAAATCAGCTTTCCCTTAAGGAGTCGATTGGAGCGTGCCGGCAGGATGGCCCAACCGCTTTCGGTCCGGTGACAGTATAACGAGGATTGGCAGCCCGGATTCCTGTTTTTAAAACTCGGCTTTGGCATCCGATCCGAAATCTTGCCTCATACCAGGAAAAGACAATCCTTTTCCCCGATACGTCCCGTCGCGCACCTGCCGCCCGCACGGACAGATGCAGGTTTGCCCGACACTCCGGCTCTGGCCCGAAACTCCAAGGAACAATCGATGGGCCCATCATGAATCTGGAGGAAAAGAATGGTACGCCCGGAGAGATTCGAACTCCCGACCCCTTGCTTCGTAGGCAAGTGCTCTATCCAGCTGAGCTACGGGCGCAAACAGACGCGAAGGACATTTGAACATTTGACCTTGCAGATTCTCATTTTGCACGCCTGGCCACATTCTGTCAACGCACCTGTCGCCTGCCAACTGGCAGGCGGAGGGCCAAGGACCTCCACGGAATCATCCCGACCCCTGAAGCCGGCAGGCAGGCCTTGCCCTCGGCCCCATGGTCTTCTATACTTGTCACAAGGGGATGGCTTCTTGCCGGGGGCGCGAACGGGCCCTTGTAGGGATCATATGCCAGTAGTGGCCCGTGCTATAATTTTTGAAGCAGGGCAAAAGGAGCTGCAAAGTGATGAAGCAAAGTCGACGTGCGGGATGGTTTATCTTCGCTACGCTGGTCGTATGTGCAATGCTGGGCGGGTTATACGGCCCGCAGGTCGAAGCCACGACGGCAAATGGAAACGACAATGACACATCCTTCCAGACCAGTCTGCGAGCGTTTACCAGTATTTATGATAAGGTCCAGGAAAATTACGCCACCCCCGTGGATCCCAACAAGGCCATCTATGGCCCGACAAACAGCAACTTCCTGGGAGCCATTCCGGGCATGCTGCGAACTCTGGATCCCCACTCCAACTTCTTTGACCCGCGCGCCTATGCCATGCTGCGGGAAGACCAGGAAGGCCGCTACTTCGGCGTTGGGATGAGCATTCAGTCCCGGCCCGGCAAGATGGGCAAGCTGGTGACCTTTGTGGTGGCGCCCATCCCCGGCTCTCCGGCCTTCAAGGCCGGCCTTCGCCCGGGAGATGTGATCGAGCAGGTCAACGGCAAAAGCTCAGTCGGCCTTGAGTCCTCGCTGAATGAGCAGACCGACAAGGTCGCCAAGATGCTGAAGGGCCCGCGAGGCACCATTGTGCATGTGATCGTCCGCCGCCAGGGTGCGACCAAACCCCTGAGTTTTACCATCACCCGCGGGGAGATTACCCAGCCCAGCGTGGATGACATTTTCATGGTGAAACCCCACGTGGGCTACATCCACATCAGCCGCTTTAATGAAACCACCAACACCGAACTGTCGCAAGCGCTGAAGCAGTTGGACGCCGAGCATATGACCGGCCTTATTCTGGACCTGCGCGGAAACCCCGGCGGACTGCTCCAGGAGGCCGTGGAGGTCTCAGACCACTTCCTGAAGAAGGGGCAGCTGATTGTCTATCATTACGGACGTTCCTCGCCGGAGAAACGCTATTATGCGACGCACGGCGACAAGGGAAACCGCTACCCCATCGTCATTTTGATCAATCGAATGTCAGCAAGCGCGGCTGAGATTGTGACGGGCGCCTTGCAGGACCACGACAGGGCTCTGGTGATGGGCGAGACCAGCTTTGGGAAGGGCCTGGTCCAGACAGTCTACCCGTTGAGTGACGAAACAGGTCTGGCTCTCACCACGGCCCGCTATTACACGCCGAGCGGCCGCCTGATCCAGCGCAATTACGACACTGTGTCGCTCTACGATTATTATTACCACCCTCAAGGCATTCCAGTGCCCCACACCGACGTCAGGTTGACCGACGGGGGCCGCAAGGTCTATGGGGGCGGAGGAATCACCCCGGACGTGAAGGTGGAGCCGCAGAAGCTGAACGATACGGAACGCGCGCTGGTGCAAAATGGAGCTTTCTTCAGCTTCGCGCAACACTACCTGGCCTTTCACAAGACGATTCCGGAAGACTTCCAGCCAACAGCCGATGATATCGCGGAATTCAATAAGTTTCTTACCGACCAGAAGATCCCCGTGACGGCTGCCGAGGTGCAGAAGAACCTGGATTTCGTCAAGTTGCGCATTCGCGAACGGCTGGTTGAGGACATCTACGGCACCGACGTGTCAGACCGGATCAGGATTAAAAACGATCCGCTGGTGGAAAACGCCGTTGGCCACATGTCCCAGGCGCAACTGCTTCTGGAGAATGCCCAAAAGTACATGGCCGCCACCGAAAACAAGTAAGGAACCGCGCCGGCCTTGCAGTTCCTGACCCCGGGATTGTGGAATTCCTTTCGGGATGGAATGAACCAGCATGTGCGGACTCCTTTTTACCCCATGTCCTTCGGCTGCTTCAGATATTTGAGGAGCGACCACCCTCCGGTAATCGGCAGGAGGAGAATCTGCCGCAGAATCTCACTCCGCCCCTTTTTACGCACCCGTGCCTGCCTGGTGGACGTCTGCCCCTGAAAAACTAGCATCGTTGCGTACTTCCCAAAATCCAGGCCGCACTGATCACACCGGCCCCCGTGATCCTGATTATGCTTGCACGAGGGACAGGTAAACCGCGCGGGAGCGTGGCACCGTGAACAGAAGTCATGCGTGTCCGGATTTTCGTGGCCACATTTAGCGCATCGCATGGCGGGATTCCCACCTTTTGGCGGAAGATATTTCTATCGGCTGGCGTGGGCTGAAACTGGAGATGGAAACCGGCCTTTAGGGCCGCAATGAGGAAAGTGAGATTAGTGAAAAGCTGGTGGACGCGAAGGGATTCGAACCCTCGACCTCAGCGTTGCGAACGCCGCGCTCTCCCAACTGAGCTACGCGCCCAATGATTGCACTGCAACCTCGCTAATATAACATGGGCGCTCCGAGCCTGACAATTTCCGCCAGACCGCGCCGGCGACGCCGCTTGAAGACGCCGAAGCCCAGGGACCGCGAAGGACCGCCCATGCTACAATCCAGTCAGGATGCCCATTCGCGTAATCGCCGTCGATCTTGATGGAACCCTGCTGAACAGCAATCTTGAAATATCCCAGGCCAATCGCCAAGCCCTCGCAGCAGCCTCAGAGCGTGGCATCCGGATTGTGGTTATCACAGGACGCCGGTACCACTCTGCCAGGCCGCTGCTGGATTCCCTGCCCTGTCCTGTAACCCTGATTACCTCCAACGGCTCAGTCATCCGGACGATTTCCGGCGATCTGCTATACCACAACTTCCTGCCGCGGGAAATCGCGGTTCAGGCGCTCGAAGCAGCCATCGATTACCGGCCTTACGCCGTAGCCATTTTTGACAATCCCGGCCGCGGGCAGGTGATAATGCAGCAGGATGCTTCGCCCGACGGGCCTCTCCGCTGGTATCTGAAGACAGCACAGGAGTACCTGCTCCAGGTTGCAGACCTTCCCGCTGCGCTGCCGGGTGATCCCATCCAGGTGATGTTTGGAGGCGCGCCGGCGTTTCTGGAGCCCCTGGAACATCTGCTGCGCGCGTCTGCCGCGGGCAGGAGCATCCATCTCACCTGGACAAAGTATTTTGAGCGCGACATTTCGCTGCTGGACGTGATGAACCTGGGCTGCTCCAAGGCCAGCGGCCTCCAATGGTTGCTCGAACAGATGGACTGCCACGCCAGCGAAGTGATGGCCATTGGCGACAACTACAACGACCTTGAGATGCTGCAGATGGCGGGGTATCCGGTGATCATGGGCAACTGCACGCCGGGACTGGCCTGCGACGGATGGTACCTCACCCACTCCAACGACCAGGACGGCGTGGCCGCCGCCATCCACACCCTGGCGCTGAAATAGCCGGATGAAACAGCTTCCTGTTTTCCAGCGGCCATGCGGCCGGCGCAGGGGCGTTCTGCGCTCCGAACGCGCGGCCGTTATTCGTGATTGATAATCCGGGTTCCCGGAGGCGGGGTCAGGTCAAACAGCGCGGACGCCAGAATGGGATTGCGGTCAATGTGGCTGAACCTGAACTTCATGGCGGTGTTGTTGGTGTAGACAATCACCAGCCGCCGGATGTCCATCTGCGGATCAAATTCCATGACAACGCGCTGGTAACCCAGCTTTTCCGCGTGCTTGGGATAGGCAATAATCACGCGGTCATCCGGCGGGTGCTGGAACTGGTTGTTGGCATCCTCAAATCTGGAGAAAACTTTCTTCAGGTCAAACCGGGAAAGCAGCAGCCGGAACGGGACACGAAAGTCTTCGCTCTGCTTCACAGATGAGCGGTTGAGTTGGCCTTCCCCCGGCAGATAAAGCAGGACCTCGTTCTTGTTGGAAAGGAAAACCTTTTTCTCCGGCTCGCGGTAATCCCACCGCATGCGTCCACCGCGGGCAAACACCACCGTACCCGATTCCACCCGGGTGCCGCCACCGGCGTCGTAGGTCTGGATAAAATCTGCGCGGATTGCCTTCACGTCATGATAACTACTCTGCACTTTGGTAATGAACTGGTCGAGCGGCAGCATGTCCGCAGCCGCTGAAGCGGCCGAAAGGGACGACGGCGCCACCATCACAACACTCCACACCACGCACACAGTCATCAGGAATCGAAATCTTCCCTGGCGGCTATTGCTCTGGACCTCTTCTTTCATGCGTATCATTTGCCCTTAACGTTTGGACGGCGGTTTTCGCCTCCTGGTTGTTCGGGTCCGTCTCAAGCCCTCGAGCATATTCCGCCAGCGCCGCCCGCCGGCGCCCGGCCAACGCCGCGATTCGCGCGAGTCCGAAATGGCCGTGGCTGTCGTAGGGGTTGATGCGGGCGGCAGCCGCATACGCCTGCTCTGCGCGGCTAAAATCTCTCTGCTCAAGATAGACGTCGCCCAGCCCGTCATACCCCTCAAAGTTCGGAGCCGCCCGCACCGACTGCGAAAACTGCTCCACCGCCTCGCCTAGTCGCCCTTCTTTAAGATACAACTTCCCGAGCTTGTTGTGGCAACTGGGAATCAGCGGCGAAAGGGCCACGGCGGCGCGCAACTGCCATTCCGCTTCCTGCAAGCGGCCCAAGTCCATCATCAAGCTTCCCAAGATTCAGGTGCGGGTCGGTGTAATCGGGCTTGTGCAGCATCGCTTCACGGAAGTAATGTTCCGCCTTCTGGTACTCCTTCCTTTTGGCATAGACCAGGCCAAGATTGGTGAGAGTGATCGGGGAGTTGGGATTCAGTTTCAGCGCCATGCTCCATTGCTTCTCCGCCTCGTCAATCCTTCCGTGGTTCCAGGCCACCACGCCCAGGTTTTCGCGGATGTTGGTGGCCCTCGGCGAAACTTTCAGAGTCTGGCTGTAGAGTGCGACATCGGTGCGCCAGTCGCGGTTGCGCGCTGCCACGCGTGCCGCCAGCAGCAGACCCAGCGCGCAGGATGTTGCCACCAGAGCCATGCCGCCAGGCGCTGCGGCGGGCAGCAAGCTGCCTCCAAAGCTTCACGCCCCGCCCAGCCCACCAGCCAGCAGAAACCCACCGACGGCAGGTAGAGGTATCGTTCCGCAAAAACGTTTCCCGCCAGGTAGCGGATGTCGAGCACCGGCGCCAGGGTGATAAAGAACCAGAGGAATCCAAACGAGGCCACCCGGTTGCGCCGGAAAAGCAGGGCAAAAACCATGGCACACGCAGCAAGTGTTGCGATGCCCGCCAGCACTCGCGGCTCAAACAATAGAGGTTCCCTTCTGGAAGACGTAGTAGGCGCAGAGCTGAACCGGCCAGAAGAGTTTTCCGAGATACTGTCCCACCAGCGCCAGAGCCGACAGCACGCTAGGGATACCAGCCTAGACGCGACAACTGGATCTGCGGCGCAAAGGCCCCCAGGTGCTCGATTCTGAACAGCACGTAGGCAAGATCCATCAGCCAGAAATCGCCATAACGACGAATCTTCTGCCAGAAGTTGGTTTCCGCGCGGTCGTCACGGAAGAAGTGCTCATAAAGCATGGCCAGGAGAGGAAGCGTCAGGGCCTGCTCCTTGGAGAAAATGGTCAGCGCAAAACTCACCACCGCCGCCAGCTTGACCCACGGAGAAACCTCGCCCCGCGGACGGGCCATGTTGAGAAACAGCCAGAAGGTGAGCAGGTAGAAAAACGTGACGTCGAGGGTGGTGACGGCCGCCACCCACGCCACCGCTTCCGTATGGATGGGGTGGATGGCAAACAGGCAGGCGGCAAAGAAGGCCACCGCACAGTCGTTGAACAGGCGGCGCGCCACCAAGAACACCAGGAGACGACGCCCACGTGCAGGCAAACGTTCACCAGGTGGAATCCGTAGGCCAGGGGCCCGAACAGGTGATAGCACAAGGCATATCCCAGGGTCATCATGGGGCGGTAGTAGTTTGAAACGCCCTGCATCCCCACAAACGACCAGACCGTGGTGCCAAACACCTGCGGCAGGAAATGGAAACTTTTCAGGTAGGGATTGTCGAGGATCTGGCGGTTGTCGTCATAAACAAAGCCGTTGAGAAGCGAATTGAGATAAGGGAGAGCGGCGCAAAGGATAAGGGCGGCAATCAGAAGAGTATCAGGCTGCCCGGCCGGCCGCCGACCGACGGCCCGGCCCGCTTCCACCGGGCATCCCACCTTATCCGCCCCGAGAAAGGAACTCATTCACCCTCCGGCCGTCCGCAATCAGAACACACGCACGGTACACCGCCGTTTGATGTCATTGCTCCCGGACCACGGAACGACAGCGCCAAGCCTCAACCCGGGCTGCACAGCTGAAAAAAAATGGGGAAACCCAAAGGTTCCCCCACGAGACTTGCCGGACCCAGACCCAGTTCAACCGCCGGGAAAGATCAGCCCGCGAGAGGCGAATCCGCAGAACTGGCCTGAGTGTTGTTCGAGTTCTGACGAATGACACCGGACTGGTCCGTATAGTAGGAATTGGTGCCGGTGGTTCCGCGTGTGACCGGGTCAGCCCAGAACTCGTAGGTGTCAATCCGGCCGCCCACGACAGGGCCGGGAGAATAAGTGAAGCTGTATCCGCTCTTCACAGCTCCCATGGCCGTTGCCGAGCCGCCTGACAGCACATTGTCCACCAGACCGGCCGCAGTGGAAGTAGGCATGCTGCCGCTTGCCGGAGGTCCCATGTAACCCATAGTTGCAGTGTAACCGCTGTTGTAAGTCGAAGCGTAAGTTACTTCAGCCGTGTTGTAGGTTCTCAACGTTCCAACCGCCGACGCCTGGTTGGCGGCAATCCTCGAGCGCAACAGGTTCGGGATCGCGATCGCAGCGATAATCAAGATGATCGCCACGACGATCAGCAGTTCAATCAGCGAAAACCCTTTTGAATCTCTTCGCATTCGTTCCTCCTTTAACCTTACCTGAATCTTTAAATCTGACAAAGCCACTCACGGTTGTGCATCTTAGCTTCCACATCGGTCAAAGCTAAAGAATTCTTTATGGCCGCCCCGGCCCGTTAAAATACAAGGACTTATCATACCACCGCTTTACGTGCTCTCGTACTGTCCTTGGAAATGGGGCTATGATGCCGGTTTTTGTCCAAAAATCCTGACAATAATTGTCACTCGCAGCATCCTCCGCCAGCCGGCATTACTTCGGGGTTCTTTGCCTCGTGAGTGTCCGGATAGCCTCAATCTGCTGCTCCGCGCCGGTTTCGCCAGGGAAATTCCTCAATTCTTCCTTGAATTCGGACAGCGCGCCGGGAACGTCTCCCTTGAGTTTCAGGATCATTCCCAAGGCAAAATGGTAAGCCAGTCCGCCCGGCTGGAGCTTAAGGGCATGCCGCACCGCCTTTTCAGCATCATTCACATCGCCAAGTTTCAGCCACGTCAGGCCCAGGTAAAAATACTCGTCACTGTCGACGCCGTTCACCGCGATGGCGCGCTTGAGGTATTTTTCTGCTTCGTGCAGCTGGCCCATGCGGTAATAGGTGTACCCGGTGTTGTAGATGGCCAGCCAGAAGTCCGGGTCGCGGGCCAGAACCTCCCGGTAGAGCGCCAGCGCCTCGCTGTAGCGCCCCTCCTCGCCCATGGCATTGCCCAGATTGGTTCTGGCCAGCTTGTTTTGCGGCGTGCGCGAAACTCCCCGCGAATAGAGCTTCATGTCGTTGGCCCAGTAACGGTCCTGCTTCGCTGTCGAGATTCCAAACACCAACACCAGCAAGAGCACGCCCGCTGCCTGCAATGCTGGAAGCCCCAGAAGCTTCAGTTTCCCAGGCCGAATGCGGCGCATCACCATGGCCAGCAGAATCGAAAAACCAATCGACGGCAGGTAGAGGTAACGGTCATGGGCGATTTCACCCACCGGCAACACCGAAAGGTCCAGCAAAGGAATAAAGGGAATCAGGATCCACGAACAAAGGAAAATCGCCAGCCGCCCTTTTCCCGGCGCCGCCCTCCTCAACCTCTGCACCCCCAGGAACGCCAGGAAACCCACAGCGGCGAGTCCGGCCAGCGGCAGAATAAAAGGCACCAAGGCCGGGCATCCTGACGTAAGGCACGTTGTAGAAGACGCTGAGGTTGAAGGGCCAGATCAGGTGGCACAAGTAAAACATCAGCAAGTGCGGCCAGGTGAAAATGATGGTCCAGACGCCCAGCGGGACCATGGTGTGCCCCAGTCCCTCAAGCACATGCCAGCGCACCGCCAGGTAAACAAACGTCAGTAGCAGGAACGGTATAATGCGCGCCGCGGCCGTGCGGGTGCGCTCAAAGACCAGCCGCAACCCTGAGGGCCCGGGAGCATCCTGCCAGAGCCATTCGAAAGTGAAAATGAGGATGGGCAAAATCAGGGCCGTTTCTTTCGACAGCATCGCAAGTCCATAGAGCGCCAGCGAGCCCGCAAGCCACGACCTGCGATGCGCCGCCTGTTCCCGCGCGTTGAGATAGCAAAGGAACGCCGGCAACAGGAACAATGCTAGCAGCGGATCAGTGATCCCTGAAATCCACGCCACCGACTCGATGTGCACCGGATGGAGTCCAAAAATCAGCGCCGCAATCAGCGCCGTGCCTTCGTCGCCTGTCAGGCGCCGTGCCAGGAGGTAAACCAGGACCGTCACACCCATGTGCGCGGCTACGCTCACCAGATGCCACCCCGCCGCGTAAGGGCCAAAGATTTTATAATTGAGCAGAAGGAAAAGCAGAAAGAGGGGCCGGTAGTAATTGCCACGGATGCCGGGATAGGCAAAACTCCATACCCTCTCAAAAAAGTAGTGAGGAAGGTAGCGCCAAGCATGCACCTGAACGTTGGCCAGGATCTGGCCGCGATCGTCGTAGACAAACTTGAAACCCAGCGTGTTGCTGTAAACCAGGAAGGTGGCCAGCAGAATCAGGCTGATCGCAGCCCAGGGCACCGCTCTCTGGAGGGAACTCCGCCAGCGTCCCGTCGATGACTGGTTGGTTCCAAAGCATTCCTGGCGGGAGCGATCTGTCATTTCGGGTGTACCAGCGGCATTCAGACTCCGTGCTTCTTGGCGTAATGGCGAAACGACCGGTAACTCATATGCAGCAGGTCTGCCGCGCGGTGCCGCACGCCTCCAGCCAGGTTCAGGGCTACCACCAGATAACGCTTCTCGACCTCTGCAAGCTTCGACTCCAAATCCACACCTTCTTTCGGGATATCAACCAGCACTTCCCCTTGCGAACCTGCTCCGCGAATGGCTGCCGGAAGATGTTCCAGCCGCACCAGGTCGTCGTGTCCCCCGCTGACCGCCACCGCGTGCTCGATGGCGTTCTCCAGTTCGCGAACGTTGCCCGGCCAGGGGTATTGCATCAGAAGGGAAAGCGCAGCGGTTTCAAAGTCATTCGCCGGCTTTCCCATTTCCAGCGAATATTTCTTCAGAAAATGCCTCGCCAATGGCTCGACATCGTCTTGACGCTCGCGCAGAGGCGGAACATGAACAGGAATGACGCTGACCCGATAAAAGAAGTCCTCCCGGAACCGGTTCTCCGCCACCATGCTTTTCAGGTCCCGGTTTGTGGAAGCAATCAGGCGCACATCAACCGGAATGTCCTGCGTCCCTCCGAGTGGCCGCACCATCCTTTCCTGCAGGACGCGGAGCAATTTGACCTGCATGCCAGGACTGGTCTCGCCGATTTCATCCAGAAACAACGTGCCGCTGCTGGCGGACTCGATGATTCCCTTCCGGTTGCTGTCGGCACCCGTAAAAGCACCCTTGAAATAACCGAAAAGCTCGCTCTCGAGCAGCGTCTCGGGGAAAGCTCCGCAGTTGATGGATACAAAAGGCTTATCGCGCCGCTGGCTGGCCTCGTGGATGGCCCGGGCCACCAGTTCCTTACCGGTCCCGCTCTCGCCCGTAATCAGCACCGTGCTGTTCGTAGGCGCAACACTCCGGACCATCTCCAGGATAGCGGTAATCTTTTCGCTGCGGCCGATGATGTTCTCGTGGGCGAACACCCTCAGCATTTCCCTCCTCAGCCGGGCATTTTCCTCGTGCAAAGCCATTTCTTCCAGGGCATGGTTGACCACCAGCTTGATCTCATCCACCAGTTTGTCGGTCTTGATGACGTAACGGTAAGCTCCCAGGTTCAGCGCCTCAATCGCCGTCGGCATGGACGGAACCGCGGTGATCAGGATAAAAGCGGCAGTGTTGTGGGTGGCTCGCGCGTGCTGAAGCAGTTCGATGCCCGTAAGACCAGGCATGCGAAGGTCCGCGATGATCACATCATGCGCCTGGGACTCAATCTTCTTTTTGGCAGTCGTGCCGCTGGCGACCGTCTCCACCGCATGTCCCGATTTCCGGAAAGTAATCTCCAGAAGCTGGCAAATGGATCTTTCGTCGTCTACAACCAGTATTCTTGCCATGGACCCGTTTCCGCCCGCCTGCCTTCCACTTCAAAGCCCCTCTGCGCACAGGGCTCTGCGGGAAGAACTTTCACGATGTTCTTTCCATGTAAAAGCTGCAGCCGAATCCGACGGTGGCTTAATTGGGGCTGCCTGCATGAATTCTAATCTCCTCCATTTTCTCCGCCGCCTGCGACTTGGGCAGGTCAATACTGAACTCCGAACCTTTACCGGGAGAGGATTCCACCTGGATGTGGCCGGCGTGCCCCTGCACAATCTGATAAACAATGGCCAGCCCCAGTCCTGTTCCCTGGGAGAAATCGGGCTGGAAAGGTTCGAACAGCTTGTCCAGTTGCGACGGCTCCATGCCCACGCCAGTGTCGCGAAAAACAATGCGTACACCCTCACGGCGCCCGCCACGGACTTCGACGGTGAGCGTCCCGCCATCCTTCATGGCTTTCAAGGCATTGTCACAAACGTTCCAGAACACCTGGCGTAGCTTGTCGGCGTCCGCCCGAACCCTGACGGGATATCGCGGCAGATTGCGTTCGATGCTGACGCCTTGCGGAAAGTCAGCCCGGTGCTGGAGCAGGAGCAGCGTCTCCTCGATCAGGACCACAACATCCACTTCGCTGAATTCAAACCGCTGCTCCCGCGAATAAAGGAGGAAGTCGGAAACCAGCTTGTTAAGACGCTCCGATTCCCGGCTGACAATGGCAATCAGCTTGCGCTGGTCCTCGTCGATGTCTCCCATGGTTTCCAGCACTCTCGCCGATCCGGAAATGGAAGCCAGCGGATTGCGGATTTCGTGCGCGATGCCGGCGGCCAGCCGCCCCAGCGTTGCCATGCGTTCTCGCAGGCGAAATTGAGCCTCCAGGCGCTTTGGGACTGTAAGGTCCTGCACACTGTAAATGTAGCCCGCCGTCCCGCTTTCCGGAATCACCAGGTGCGAAACCGACACGCCAAGAATGCGCCTTTCTCCCGCCGGGTGATCGAACTCCAATTCTTTACGGCCGTGGCCAGAAACCATGCTGCGAAATTCGTCGGACCTCGGCCCGAGCCCTCCCAGGATGTTGTCAATTGGTTCCGCCAGAGCAGAATCACGCCCGCAGCCCAGGATCTCCGCTCCCGCAGGATTCAGTTCCATCACAACGCCCTCCAGGTCCGTTGTGACCAGACCGTCCCTCATGCTGCGAATCACGTTTTCGTTTACCGCCTGGAGGCTGGCAACCTGTCCTCTCCGGTCGCGAAGCTCCGCGCCGGTCTTGCGCAGGGTTTCCGCCAGAAAACCAGCCAGGTAGGCAACCGCAAAGAACCCGAAGAGGCTGGCCAGTATTTTGACCTGGAGCGTCCCCAGGTCCACGGGCGCGCCGGAAGAATTTGACAGAGCGGCCAATGCGGGATGCCACGTGGCAAATCCCGGATAGAGCACCGGCATGTGGGCAAGTTCCAGAAGGCTGCCCATCAGGATAAAACTCACTCCGGCCAACATAAAGACACGCGCCCTCGGCAGCAGAGTGGCGGCCAGTATGATGGCCACGAGATAGAGAGAAAAATAATTGCTCTCCAGGTCGCCCGTGACATGGACGATGGCCGTAATGATGCAAATGTCGGCGAAAAGTTGCAGGTGGGCCTGCAAAGAGTAATCCAGGCTGATCTGGTTGTAGATCAGGAAAAACAGGTTCAGGGTGTACCAGAGGATGACAAATCCGCCTAGATATTCAATCGAATGGGCGCCGCTGGGGCTGGGGGAGATCTGCTCGATGGCGTAATCGATCGCGAAAACAAAAGTAATGATGGCAAACCGGATCTTAATGACCCAGGGAAGCCAGCTTTGGAGTTCGCCGGTGAATTTCATAGGGGAACTAAAGAGCATTATAGAGATTGAGTTCCTTTTGGACAATAATCCTTGCCGCACAGAAGCTCAACCTCCTATGTTCCTTGTCCCCTGTTGAATCCTTCCGTTGATCAGGAAGGCGAGTCGACGGACCTCCTTAAGATCACCCCGCCAGCTTGCCGATCAGGGAGAACAATGGCATATACATCGAAATCACCACACCTCCCACAACGATCCCCAGGAAAAGAATAATTAATGGTTCAAGCGTTGTCAGAAGGTCAGCCACCGCGGCGTCCACTTCGTCTTCGTAGAAATCGGCCACTTTCTGCAGCATGGAATCCAGCGAACCGGTATGTTCACCCACGCCGATCATCTGGACCACCATGTTGGGAAACACACCTGTCTCGCGCAGCGGATCAACGATGGTCCTGCCGCCTTCAATGGCTTTGCGCACTTGCGATATGGCCTTCTCGATGACTGCGTTTCCCGAGGTGCGCGACGTGATATCCATCGCCTCCAGCATGGGTACGCCGCTGGTGATGAGCGTGCCGAGCGTTCGGGAAAACCTTGCCACCGAAATCTTGCGCATCACCGCCCCCAGAACCGGAAGTTTCAGGACCAGCGCGTCAATCACCATGCGACCGGAGGGCGTGCTGTAATACCACCGGAGCCCCACGCCCGTCAGAAAGAACAGGACAATGAGAAGGGCCCCAAAGCTGGCGACAAAGTGGCTGAGGGCGATGACAATCCGTGTGGGAAGCGGCAGGGTCACCCCCAGACCTGCAAACAGGGTGGTAAAGATCGGCACCACCTTCCACAACAGCAAAGTCACCACGCCCCCGGCTATCACCACAACCGCCACGGGATAGATCATGGCCGACTGCACGGACCGCTTCAGCTTGACCGCCTTCTCAATGTAGGTGGACAGACGCTGAAGAATGGTGTCCAGAATTCCGCCGCTCTCCCCGGCTTCCACCATGTTGGTGTAAAGATCGTCAAAGGCCTTGGGATATTGGCGCAAAGCATCGGCCAGAGTGGAGCCGCCCTCCACCGTGCCGCGGACGCCGGCCAGCATCCGGGCAAAGGCCTTGTTTTCCTGCTGTGATGAGAGGATTTCAAGACATTGCACCAGAGGAAGCCCCGCGTCGATCATCACCGAAAACTGGCGGGTGAAGACGGCCAGTTCTTTGGCCTTCACCTTTTCTCCCCACTTGAACTTGGGAATAGCGATTTCGCGCCCTTTCTCAACAATCTTGAGGGGCGTAATCAACTCTCTGCGCAAAATGGCATCCAGAGCCTCGCGGGTGGGCGCGGCACGAACTCCTGTGACGGTCTCTCCCGCACGTGACGTTCCTCGAAATTCAAATTGGGACATATCCGGCTGCCTCCGTTCCGAGCATGGCGTCCAGCCCCTTCCTTTTTCTCACTCCCTATAGCGCCTTGCCATCTGCCTCCCGTCATCTCCGAGCAAGAACGGCCGGGGCGGGACCGCGTGTCTGGCCGGCCGGCACTCCGCGGTTGATCATGTCCTGCAACTCATCCTTGTTGCTGGACCGGTTCAGGGCGGCCTCCAGATCGATCAGCTTTTGCTGATAAAGCGCGTAGAGCGACTGGTTGAACGTCTGCATGCCGTAACGTTCCTGCCCGGTCTGCATGGCGGAATAGATCTGGTGAACCTTGTCTTCACGAATCAGATTGCGGATGGCGGCGTTGGGAATCAGGATTTCCATAGCCATCACGCGCCCCTTCCCATCTTTCCGCACCAGAAGCGACTGGCACAGAATGCCCTCTATCACCATGGAAAGCTGCGCGCGAATCTGCGACTGCTGGTGCGCCGGGAAAACGTCAATGATGCGGTTGATGGTGGAAGAAGCAGAATTGGTGTGCAGCGTTCCAAAAGTCAGGTGGCCGGTTTCAGCAATCCGCAGGGCCGCCTCGATGGTTTCGAGGTCGCGCATTTCACCGATGAGCACCACGTCCGGGTCCTCGCGCAGCGCCGAGCGCAACGAATTGGCGAACGAATGGGTATCGGAATTCACTTCGCGCTGGTTCACCAGGCACTTCTTATGAGGGTGGACGAACTCGATGGGGTCTTCGATGGTAATCATATGCTCGTGACGTGTGGAATTGATCAAGTCGAGCATCGTCGCCAGTGTGGTGGATTTACCGCTGCCCGTGGGCCCCGTCACCAGAACCAGCCCGCGCGGTTTCTCGCAAAGCTTGCGCAGGATATTGGGCAGTCCCAACTGCTCGAAGGTTTTGATCTCAAACGGCACCACCCGGAACACTCCGGCCACCGCTCCCCTCTGGTGGAACAGGTTACCCCGGAAGCGTGCCATGTTCTTGATGCCAAAGGAAAAATCGAGCTCCAGGTTTTCCTCAAAACGATGCTTCTGCACGTCCGTCAGAATGCTATAACAGAGCTGCTTGCTGTCAGCTGGGCCCAGCAACGGCAGGTCCTCACACGGCTTCAGCTCTCCATGAACGCGGATGCGCGGGGGCGAATTCGTCGTGATGTGCAGATCGGAACCTCCGGAATCCACCATCCGGCGGAGCAGATCACTGAGCGGTGGTATCGACATCGGTCTTCAGCCTCCCTGGCAACTCCATGGTTTGGAGCGTCGATAGATTCTTCCCCGATCACAGCACGGTCTCGCGAATCACCTCTTCCAGCGTAGTAACTCCCTCGGCAACTTTCATCAGACCGCTTCGCCGCAAGGTAATCATTCCCTGCTCAATAGCTTTCTTTCTGAGTTCCAGCGCGGAAGCTCCCACCAGAATCAACTCTCGCAGTTCGTCGGTGACTTCGAGAACCTCATAAAGTCCCACACGGCCCTTGTATCCTCTGTTGTTGCACTTCTGGCAGCCCTCGCCGCGATAGACTTTGAGCGACTTGGCCTCCTCGGGAGTGAAGCCTGCGTCTACCAGTACCTGAAGGCGCGTCTTTTCCTCCACCTTGCAGTCCTGGCAGTTACGGCGGGTCAGGCGCTGGGCGCAGATGAGATGCACCGAGGTGGCCACCAGGAAGGGCTCAATGCCCATATTCATCAACCGCGAGATGGTCGACGGTGCATCGTTGGTGTGCAGAGTGGAGAGTACCAGGTGCCCGGTCAGCGCCGCCTTGATGGCGATTTCGGCCGTCTCAAAGTCTCGGATCTCCCCCACCATGATGATGTTCGGGTCCTGCCGCAGGAACGAACGCAACGCCGCGGCAAAATTCAGCCCGATCTGTTCCTTCATCTGGACCTGGTTGATGCCCGGCAACTGGAACTCCACCGGGTCCTCGGCAGTGATGATGTTGATTTCGGGCTTGTTCAGTTGGGCAATGGAAGAATAAAGTGTATTGGTCTTGCCGCTGCCCGTTGGCCCCGTCACCAGAACCATCCCATAAGGCTTGAAGATGGCCCGCTGGAACCTTTCGAGAGGCTCCTTCTCGAACCCCAGCCGGGTCATATCCAGGCGCAGGTTCTCCTTGTCGAGCAACCTCATGACAATCTTTTCGGCATAGAGGGTGGGAAGAACTGAAACGCGGAAGTCCAGTTGTTTCTTCCGGCCTTTGTGGACCATCCGGATCATGATGCGGCCGTCCTGGGGCAGCCGCTTTTCAGAGATGTCGAGCTTGGCCATGATTTTGATCCGGCTGATCATGGCGTCGCGCAGCTTGACGGGAGGCTGCATGACGTTCTGCAGAACGCCGTCAACCCGGTAGCGGACCCGGTACTCCTTCTCATAGGGTTCGAGGTGAATATCGCTGGCCCCGCGCTCGACGGCGTCCGTCATGATGTAATTCACCAGCCTGACGACCGGCACCTCTTCAGCAGCTTTTTCCAGCGCGGCCAGGCTCATGGCCGACTCGTCCTCCCCTTCCAGTTCCACGCTATTGCTCTGCCCGTCATCGATAAAACTAACCAGAGCCTCAATTTCTTTCTTCCGATCATGCTCCTCGATGGAGCCGTAATTCTTCTTGATGGCTTCCGCAATGGACATCTCTGAAGCCACGACAGGCTCAATGTTAAAGCCGGTCATGAACTTGATATCGTCCATGGCGTAGACGTTGGCCGGGTCTACCATGGCAAGAGTCAGAGATGAGCCCACCCGGCTGAGAGGCACCACCTGGTACTTGAGCGCGATCTCCATTGGAATCAGCCTGGTCACGCTGGGGTCGGCTTCAAAATACTGAAGGTTGATGCACGGAATGCCATACTGCCGCGAAAGGACGGTGGTGATCTGCTCGGAGGTCAGGAACCCCAGCTGTGCCACGCTGCTACCCAGCCTGCACCCCTGCTTCTTCTGGTGTTCCAGGGCCTGCTCAAGCTGGGCCTGGGTAATCAGGTTCTCCCGTATGAGGAGTTCGCCTAACTTCCCGGACATCCCGTATCCGCGCAGGCTCTCCGAAGTGTCTAATGCCGGTTGAATTCCCATGGCCACTGGTTAAGTAATCGTCTGGATTGATAAAGATTCAGGCCACCGTGTCCCGTTCAACGTGGAAAACCCGTTCTTCATCGCGTTTTACGCCAGATCATTCCAGGCGAAACTTCCGCGCTCGCTCTAAAGTTGCACTCCCCCCGGCGTTCCCGGAGGCCAATAACTTTTATCGGAAATCTGCGGCTAAACTTGACTTTCGCAACACGGCCGTATTAACTTCAAACCTATGCAACGCGCGGCTCATCCGCTTGGAGTTGAGCCGGGTGAAGTGCTGGAAACATACTACGAAGAGCTCCTTCGGCAATTCGGCCCCCAGCGCTGGTGGCCGGCACGCACTCGCCTGGAGGTCATCCTCGGCGCCATCCTCACCCAGAACACGACCTGGCAGAACGCTGCCCGTGCCATTTCCAGGCTTCGCGGCGCCGGCTTGTTGCGGTGGCCGCGATTACGCCAGGCATCTCTTTTGCAGCTCGAATCGTGTGTCCGGCCGGCGGGATATTTCCACCAGAAGGCGCGCGCCATCCACACGTTCGTTGAATGGCTCGACCGAGCCCACCAGGGTTCGTTGGATGCCCTGTTTCGCCAGTCTCCGGACCAGGCCCGGACCCAGTTGCTGGCCCTCCGCGGGGTGGGGCCTGAAACCGCGGACGCCATTCTGCTCTATGCCGGCAAGCTGCCTTTTTTTGTGGCCGATGCCTATACGCGCCGTGTCCTGGCCCGGCACAACCTTATTTCTCCGAAGGACGGCTACCCGGCCGCACAGCAGTTCCTGCATCTTCATCTGCCGGCGGATGAAGGGCTTTATAATGAATTCCACGCGCTGCTGGTCGAAACCGGAAAGAGGCACTGCAAACGGCAGGCAGCCGAATGCCGGGGTTGCCCACTTGAGTTCTATCTGCCCCGTAACGGGAATGGGCAGCGAGCCCGGCAACGCGCGCCTCGCACTTCACGAAGCAAAAGGCGGGATTTTACGGAAAGGCAGGTTCGTGTAAAAGCTCATGGCCCGGAATGACAACCCGAACAGCCCCCGGCGGGCCTATCTGATCTTCCTGCTCATCGTGGTTCCCGTCCTGTTGTTCATCGGCTGGAGCCAGGCTTCGCTGAACCTTTCATTCATCCACCCCAGAAGCGCCTCCCAGACCATCCTTCTGGTGGTGGTTTCCGCTCTCATCTTTCTGGCCTTCCTCATTTTTGCGCTCATCCTGCTGCGGATACTGCTGAAGCTTTACGTCGAAAGACGGAGCCACAAGCTCGGTTCGCGCTTTAAGACCAAGATGGTGGTGGCCTTTCTGGCCCTGACCCTGGTCCCGGCGTGCTTCCTGTTCGCTTTTTCCTACGGCCTGCTCAATCGAAGCATTGACAAGTGGTTCGGAATTCCATTCGACGTGGTTCACAGGGACGCCACCGAGGTGGTCCGGCAACTTGCCATTCAGGCGGAAAACCGCTCACGGCACCTGGCCGTCCACCTCACCACCAGTCCGCAGCTTGCTGAGGCTGCCTCCCTGGGCGACCATGCGGCCCTCAACCGCATTCTGCTGCGCGAAGTAACCGATTTAACTTCTGAATCCGCCATGTTTTTTGATCAGAACGGAAACCTGCTGGCTGCGGCGGGGCCGGTGAGGTTGAGCGGATCAACCGTCCGCAAACTGCTGCCCCGCCACAATTTCACGGGTTTGCCCTCCCAGGGTCTCTCACTCCGCACAAGGTCCGGCGACGAAGATATTTTCCTTTCCGTCAGGGCGCTGAATTTTGCCAGCGGCGGCACATCAGGCGTGGTGGTGACCATGACCCGCCTCCCCATGAACATTGCGCGCATTGCCGCCCAGATTCAAAACGAAGCGATTAAATACGACCAGATCAGCCACCAACGTAAGGCCGTCCGGCGCATCTATCTGCTCTCGTTGTCCCTGCTGACCATTCTGATCCTCTTCGTTGCTTCCTGGTTCGCGCTCTTCTTTTCAAAACAGGTCACTGTCCCCATCCAGGCGCTGGCCAATGCCACCCACGAGGTTTCGGAGGGTAACCTGGACTATCGCATCCCCGCCCGCGGGGATGACGAACTGGGCAGCCTCATCCAGTCGTTCAATGAAATGACCCAGCAGTTGAAGGAGAACCGGCTCGCCCTGGAACGCGCCGCACAGCAAATCCAGAAAGCCAACCAGGAACTGGAAGAGCGTGGCAACATCATGGAGGCTATTCTTGAAAACATTCCGACGGGGGTGGTTTCGTTCGATCCCCAGGGGCGCATCATGCGGACGAATTCCACGGCCGAACGGATGTTCGGCCCGGACGCCATCCGGAACGCCCATCGGATTGTCGACCTCTTTGTACCCGATGAGGCCCGCGAAGTGGCCAGGCTGTTCCGCCGCGCCCAGCGCCAGGGAGTCGTGACCCGCCAGATGGAAATCGCCCTGGGCGGCCGGCGCGCCTTCGTAGCCCTCACGCTTTCATCCATTCGCGCCCGCCACGGCGCCGTGGGATCGCTGCTGGTGCTGGAAGACCTTACAGAGCTTCTCCAGGCCCAGAAAGCCGTGGCCTGGCAGGAGGTGGCCCAGCGCATCGCCCACGAAATCAAGAATCCACTCACGCCCATTCAACTTTCTGCCGAACGCATTCGCCGGTGGCTTTCCCGGGCTGACCGAAAAACCACGGACAGCGATCTGCTGACAGCGGTTGGCCAGAGCTCGGCTCTGATTGAACGCGAAGTGGCAACCTTGAAAACTCTGGTGGACGAGTTCTCGCATTTCGCGCGCTTCCCCGCCTCCCGGCCGGTCTTTACAAATCTGAACAGTATTGTGGGAAAGGCTGTGCAGGTTTTTGACGGCCGACTGGATGGAATTACTCTGCGCTGCGAACTGACGGATGGCTTACCCGCAATCCATGGCGACCCGGACCAGCTGAAGCGTGTACTGGTAAATCTGATCGATAACGCCGCTGAAGCGCTCGAACATTCGCCGGCAAAAGAAATCTGGGTGCGCACATCGCTCGATCGAGACCGGGACATTGTAGTCCTGCTGGTCGTGGACAGCGGGCCGGGAATTTCGCTGAAGAATAAGGAACGACTTTTCCTGCCGTTCTTTTCCACCAAGCGGCGTGGCACGGGGCTGGGCCTGGCCATTGTCAGCCGCATCGTTTCAGAGCATAAAGGAACCATCCGGGTGGAAGAGAATCGTCCACTGGGCACAAAGTTTATCATTGAGTTGCCCGTTGAGCATGCGCCGGCATCCGCCGCCTCCCACGCTCAGGAAGTTCAAAAGAACCTGGCGTCCAAGGATGCTGTTTGAGGAACCTAAGGGAACATCGTATGAAGCAACCCAGAAGATGGAGCGGAGTTTGAAGAATTATTGGGTGCTGGTGGTCGATGACGAAGCCGGCATCCGCCAGTCATTAACGGACGTCCTTCAGGACGAAGGCTATCGCGTCGCCGCCGTTGAAAGCGGCGAAGATTGCCTGGATTTTTTAGGCAAGAAAAGAGCCGACGTGGTGCTGCTCGACGTCTGGCTGCCGGGCATTGACGGGCTTGAAACCCTTGCCCGGATCCGCCAGCGCGATGACCCGCCGGTAGTCGTGATGATTTCCGGCCATGGGAACATTGAGACCGCGGTCCGGGCAACCAAGAAGGGCGCCTTCGACTTTATTGAAAAGCCACTCTCCATTGAGAAGACGCTGCTGACGCTGAAGCACGCCACCGAGGAACTTTCACTTGCCGGACAGAACCGTGATTTGCGCCGCAAACTGGAAGGTGACTACCGCATTATCGGAAACAGCGTCCCCATGAAGGCTTTGCGGCAGCAACTCGGCCTGGCCGCCCCCACCAACGGCCGGGTGCTGGTCTATGGAGAAAGCGGGACCGGAAAGGAGCTGGTGGCCCATGCCCTGCACCGCTTCAGCCTGCGCCGCGACAACCCTTTCGTTGAGGTCAACTGCGCCGCTATTCCGGAGGAACTGATCGAGAGCGAGCTTTTCGGCCACGTTAAAGGCTCATTCACGGGGGCCGTTGAAGACAAGGTGGGGAAATTTGAACAGGCTGACGCAGGTACCCTTTTTCTCGATGAAATCGGCGACATGAGCCTGCGAACGCAATCCAAAGTCCTGCGCGTTATTGAACAGCAGAGGTTCTCGCCGCTTGGCTCCAAGAAAGAAATGGCGGTGGACGTTCGCGTGGTGGCAGCCACCAACAAGAACCTGGAAGAAGAAATTCAGAAGGGCAACTTCCGCGAAGACCTGTTTTTCCGCCTTAACGTGATTCCCTTTTACGTTCCGCCGCTTCACAAACACGCGGAAGACATTCCGGAACTGCTGAATTACTTCCTGGAAACTTTCGCCGCCGCCTACGGCCGCAAACCCAAACATTTTTCCGAGCCTGCGCTGGAGGTCCTTCTCCATTATCGCTGGCCGGGAAACGTCCGCGAACTTCGGAATCTGGTCGAGCGCATGGTCATCATGGTTTCGGGCAACCGGATCGAGCGGCGTCATCTTCCTCAGACTCTCACCCACCACCGGCCCCGTTCGGCGCATTCCCGCGGCAGGGCAGGCGGGTTTTCAACCCTGCACGAGGCCCGTGCCGCCTACGAACGCGACTACATCCTTCGCAATCTCGATGAGAACCACGGCAATGTCAGCCGCACGGCGGAGGTCCTGGGGCTCGAACGCAGCCATCTCTATCGCAAGATGAAGGCGCTGGGAATCAACGCCACGGAGTAGCGCTCCTGCAACTTCTGTCCTCCGGTGGAAAGCCTGCGCCAGCAATAAATCCCTAAGCGTTTTACCAGGAGTCTCCCGCAAACGTATAATTACTTTCCACGCCTCCTTCAGGAAAATCTGCAAGGCAGCGAGATGCGAAATGAGGCGCCGGCTCAAAAATGCCCGAAAGTAACGTCATCCAAATCGCTGATTCATCTCTTGTCCCCAGGGAAATTTCCCGCCTGATCAACGACCGCATTTCGCCCCACTTCCCGGAATTTCTCAAGTGCCATTCCACCGCAGAGCTTATAAGTCTCTCCTCCTACCGGAATATCGAGCCCGACATCCGTGCCGTCCTCGACGGACTTTATTGTGGAAACTTTAGTCGCGACGCGGCACCCGCTCGCAGCCGTTATCGATTTGTGGCTTGGAACCTGGAACGAGGTATCGAGTTTTCGGGGCAGCTTGAGGCGTTGAGAACTCATCCCTACCTCGCCGGCGCAGACGTCTACCTGCTGACCGAGGCGGACATCGGCATGGCGCGTTCGGAGAACCGGGCCGTGGCGCAGGAGCTTGCCCGCGCGCTGGGCATGCACTACAGTTTTGCCCCGTGCTATCTGAACCTGTCCAAGGGAGCCGGCATTGAACGGAAGGCAGATGGAGAAAATGAGCTGGGGCTGCACGGAAACGCCGTCCTGAGCCGCTACCCGGTCCGTAACCTCCGTCCCATTCACCTCAGGAACGGGATTGATAAGATGGCCTGCCGAGAGAAGCGCCTGGGACGGCAGGCCGCCCTGGCCGCTGAAATTGAATTTCCCAACTATCGTGCCACGGCCGTGGCAGTGCATCTGGATGCCAATTCCAGCCAGGCGCACCGCAGCGCCCAGATGCGCGGATTGTTCAGGATCTCCCCGGAGATCTGCCCGTCATCCTGGGCGGCGACTGGAATACTTCCACAAACAATTCGTCCCGTGCGTTCTATTCGATTCTTGGCTTCTGGCTGAGGGTATTCATGGGCGCGGAGAATGTCATCTCGAATCATTATCTGCACCCGGAAAACCGCTTCGAGCGCGGACTGTTCCGGTTGCTGGAAGAAAAGGGGTTCGAATACCGGCGGTCGAACCGCATGGGCGAACCCACTGTTCAGTACGACGTTGACGATGCCAAGACTCGTCAAAATCTTGGCGAATGGGTACCCGGCTGGTGCTTTGCCTTCGTCCGCTGGGCGCTCAGGCGGCACGAAGGCAAATGCCCTTTGAAACTCGACTGGTTTGCAACCCGGGGAGCCCGGGTGGAAGATCCCGTCATCGTGCGCGATCTGCGGTCCAGCGACGGCCGGCCACTTTCCGACCATGCCGCCATCGGAGTGGATATCGTCGTGGAATAGCGCGCAGCAAGGACCTCACGGCCGGAGCCACTCGCTGCTCGCGCGTCGCGACTCACCCTTCGTTGCGGTAATCCAGGCTGGCAATCACGGCCCTGGAATCGCGCCAGTGCAGCTCCACGCGCACAAAAAGCTGCAGGAACACTTGGGGCGGGAAGACCTTTTCCAGTTCCAGCCGCGCCTCGGTGCCGATCCGCTTGATCTGGCTTCCACCCGCGCCGATCACGATCGGCTTCTGCGAGTCCCTTTCCACCAGGATCGCGGCGTGGATTCGGGTGAGGGTTTCGGACTCTTCGAACTGCTCAATCAACACCGCGGTCGTGTGTGGCAGTTCCTGGCGGGTATTGCGGATCACCTGTTCCCGGATGATTTCGGCAGCAAGAAATTTTTCCGGCTGGTCAGTATAAGCGTCGGGAGGGAAATATGGCGGGCCTTCCGGCAGCCTCGCAATCACAGCCTCCAGCACTTCATCCAGGTGCACACCCTTCAAAGCGGAAATCGGGAAAATCTCTTCAAAGCTGTGCAATTTGGAGTAACGGTCGATCAGGGGCAGCAGCTTCGGCTTGTGGACCTGGTCAATCTTGTTCAGCAGTAGGATCGCCCGAGGCGCGTGATCGGCAACCATTTGCACCGCGAACTCGTCCCCCTTGCCAAGGGGGACCGAGGCATCGGCAATTAACAGCGTCAGGTCGCGCTCCTCCAGCGCCTCGCGCACGAAGGCCATCATCTGTTTGTTCATCCGCGACAGCGGCCGGTGGATGCCGGGGGTATCCATCAGGATCACCTGGGCATCAGGCCGGTGAACAATTCCCAGGATGCGATTGCGCGTGGTCTGGGCAACGGGTGTCACAATCGACACCTTTTCGCCCACCAGCGCGTTCACCAGGGTACTCTTTCCGGCGTTGGGCCTGCCCACGACCGCGACAAAGCCCGATCTAAATGGTTTTTTGGGTTCCGGCATGGGTAGCTTGCGTCTCGGAATTTGCAACAGGAAGGATGAGACGAACTTTCAGGACAGTCCGGCGGTTGACTTCCAGAATCTCAAAGGTCCAGGCGTCCGCCTCCACCTTCTCATGGACGGCCGGCATATGTCCCAGCTTGGCCAGCACCAGCCCGGAAACGGTGGAGTAATCGCCGCTTTCAATTTCCATATCCAGCTGATCTGCAAGCTGGGCCAGTTCCGTGTGGCCGGCCACCAGATAAGTGTTGGCGGATTCTTTCACGATGTCACGCTCGTGCGGCTCAACCTCGTCCCGAATCTCCCCCACCAGTTCTTCTACCAGGTCTTCAACCGTGACCAGGCCTGAAACGCTTCCATACTCGTCAATCACCATGGCCAGCTGGAGGGTGGTTTTCTGCAATTCCTTCAGCAGGTCGCGGATGGGCTTGGTTTCGGGCACAAAGCGCACCGGCTTCAGCAGGGTCCGCAGCGTCGCATATTTCTGGTCTTCCGGCGACAGTTGCACCAGGTCGCGCACGCTCACCACGCCCTCAATCTGGTCGAGCACTTTGCTGTAAACGGGGTATCGCGTGTAGCGCTTCTGCCGGAACAGGTTGCGTAGATCATCGATGGGCACGTCGATTTCAACCGCGGCAATCTCCGGGCGCGGCGTCATCACTTCCCGGGCCACTTTGTTGCTGAATTCCACAACCGATTGCAGCAGCTCGAGCTGGCCCTTTTCAATCAATCCCGCTTCCTCGCCGCTTTCAATCAGCTCTTTCAGGCCTTTCTGTGGCCTGGGAATTTCCGCCGCTTCATCTTCGGGAGTCTCCAGCAGGCGGGCGATGGTGGTGGAGATCAGAATCGGGAAAGTCACCGGCAGCGCCAGATAGACCACCGCGCGCAGCAAAGGCAGCCATTGCCGCAGGATGGCTTCCGGTTCATCATGGCGCGCCACCAGCACAAACGGGATCAACTGGTCAAAGACCATGATGGTAGCCATCACCAGAAGGAGCGAGGCGCCCAGGCTCTCCCATAACGCCCCGGATTGAAAATAAATAAACAGCGTTGTCACTCCAATGGAATACAACGCCATGGCCACGCCATGCAGGGCGGAAATGGAAACTCCCACCCGCTCGCGGTCGGCGCGAATCCGCCGCGGATCGTCCGTTTTGAACAGCGCCCGGGCGCCCACCGGAGTCAGGCGCCGCATCAAAAGGCGCAGGTAGGACGCCACCGAACTGGCAGCCACCAGCAGCCCGAGCGCGATGATCCCCAGAATTATGCCCATCTGTTACTTTATCCTGCCTGTCCCACCGAATGGCTCCGTTGCCGGGCCGGGCCCGCCGGCGGCGGGTTCAGCCTCTCCCTCAGGGAGAGCTCCAGAGATTTCATTTCCCCATGGTCGGTTTCGTGGTCGTACCCCAGCAGGTGCAGCACCCCGTGCAGAATCAGCATGCGGATTTCTTCCTCGGTTGAGTGCCCCTCGGCCCTGGCGTTACGGTCGGCCGTGGCCACAGAAATCACAATGTCGCCCAGGAAGTTCCGGAATTCGCCGCTGGCCGCTTCCTCCGGTCCGCTTTCGCCCTCGCCTTCCCATGGAAACGACAGGACGTCCGTGGGCACGGCCTTGCCGCGGTAAACAGAGTTCATTCTGCTGATGTCCTCGTCGCTCACGAAGCAGACGTTAAAATCCCGCGGTCCCATGTCCAGCGCGCTTTTCACCTGGCGCTCAAAGGCCCGCAACGATCGCAGGTCCAACTCAAACTGGCTTTGACGATTAATTATCATGGTTCAACAACCCTCAGATTCAACTGGGATTCCAATACTGTCTCAACATCCAACATTCCAGCGCCCTACGAACCTTTGCGCACACTTTCCGCCGCGGCCGCGCGTGATTGATCATACGCCTCGTAGGCACGAATAATTCGCTGCACCAGCTGGTGCCGGACGACATCGTGTTCGGTGAAATAAACAAAGCTGATGCCCAGCACGCGGCTCACCACATCCACGGCTTCCATCAGGCCCGACCTCCGTCCTTCCGGCAGATCCACCTGCGTGATGTCGCCGGTAATCACCGCCTTGGAGTTAAACCCCAGGCGCGTCAGAAACATTTTCATCTGTTCGCTGGTGGTGTTCTGGGCTTCGTCAAGAATTACAAAGGCATCGTTCAGGGTCCGCCCTCGCATAAAGGCGATCGGAGCGATTTCAATGGTCCCTTTTTCAATCAACCGCTCGGTCCGCTCAGGGTCCAGCACGTCATAGAGCGCGTCATAGAGCGGGCGCAGGTAGGGATCGACCTTCTCCTGCAGGGTGCCGGGCAGAAACCCCAGCCGCTCGCCCGCCTCCACGGCAGGCCGCGCCAGGATAATGCGCGTGACCCCCCGCGTGAGCAGGGCGTCCACGGCCATGGCCACCGCCAGATAGGTCTTGCCGGTGCCGGAGGGCCCGATGCCAAATACCATGTCGTGACGCCTGATGGCGTCCACGTAGAGCTTCTGGTTCAGGCTCTTGGGCGTAATGGTCTTTTTCCCCAGGGTGCGGGGACGGCCGGCCTCCGCCAGCCCCTTCAGCGTAACCGTCGAGTCCTGGGCAAGGATTTTCAGAAAAGTCTGCAGCTCCGAGCTGTCAAAGTGGACGCCGCTATCCACCAGCTCCACATATTCCTCAACCACCCGCTGGGCGCGCGCCACGTTCAGTTCTCCGCCCTCAATTTCAAGCTGGTCGGCGGTTAAATGGGTCGAAACCTGGAGGCCTTGTTCCAGCATCTTCAGATTGGCATCATACGCCCCGAAAAGTTCTTCGATGCCCCTTTCGATCTTGACACTTGCCTTCATAAAAAGAGCCGAAAAAACTCTTTCACACCTCCAGCCTCGATTGAACAGTGGGGAAATCCGGCAATGGGGTCGGATTCATTCACGTTGATAATTGGGGGAAATACTCTCTATTTCGTCTTTACCTTAGCAGAAAGGCGGCCCGGCGTCAATCATCCCTGGCCCCCGTCTTCCGGTCCTCAAGCCCTGTAAAATGGGCATCGCCGCAGCTGAAAAGAGCGGCTAATCCGGGGAAAATACAGTCCTCCCGGAATATAGATTGCAAAATGCAAGCTATCGGGATACAATTTCTCGCGGTGCCTGAGAAGTCGAAACCGAAACACCGGTCCGGATGTCCGGTGAGTATCTCGCTTGACGTCGTTGGAGACCGCTGGTCGCTGTTGATTATCCGCGACCTGATGGTGCGCGGTTACCGGACGTTCAAGGAGTTCGAAAGGTCCGGCGAGGGCATTGCAACCAACATCCTGGCCCATCGCCTGAGGAAATTGCGCGCCGCCGGAATCGTCGAAACGGAACCCGACTCAGCGGACGGCCGAAAGCTGAATTATCGGCTGACGGAGAAAGGGATCGACCTGGCGCCGGTCCTTTTGGAACTACTCATCTGGGGTGCGCGGCACGAGCAGACTGGGGCGCCGTGCCAGGTCATCGATCACATGGCGCAGAACCGCCAGGCGGTGCTCGCCGAGGTTCGAAGGCGCTGGCAAGAGCACGATCCGAGGCCGTTTCTGCCTCCCTTCCCGGCCGGCGGACGCGGGTAAGGCAGGCCGCAGACCAACAATTGTCGATTGGGGACGTATTTCAGCAAGGGGCATCTCCCACCATCCAAAAACGAAAGGGGCGAACGATGCAAATCAACTCTTATCTTCTCTTCACCGGACAATGTGAAGAGGCCTTCAAGTTTTATGAGAAGCTGCTGGGCGGCAAAATCGAAATGATGATGCCCCATGCAGGCACGCCGGCGGAAAGCCAGACTCCGCCCGAGTGGCGCGACAAGATTATGCATGCCCGCATGACAACCCCCGGCGGGGTCCTGATGGGGTCCGACGCGCCTCCGGGGCGCCAGTCCAAGCCGCAGGGATTTTCGGTCTCCGTCAGCGTGGAGGAACCGGCGGAAGCCGACCGCATCTTCAACGGGCTGGCGGAAGGCGCTGCCGCAATAACCATGCCGATCCAGGAGACCTTCTGGGCCAAACGCTTTGGCATGGTCACCGACCGGTTTGGCATTCCGTGGATGATCAACTGCGAGAAGGAACAATGACAGTGGCGGGGTCGAGATCGAATTTCTCGAGATGATGGAATTAGAGGATCTCGGCGATCACCTGTCGCCCGAGGTTGTCGAACATGAAAAACAACTGCGCGCACAGACCGAAATGCTTGCGAAGAACGCAAATAAATGAGATGTATTGGGAATCGGGGATTTATTTCTTTCACACTCTGGGTCACCTGGCTTAGCAGGGGAATTGCAATCCACAGGATTCGAGAAGGAGGAATGCATGAGCGGTGTACGGCTGTTGGTGGGCACGGTAAAAGGCGCGTTCGTCATTGAATCGGACGGGACGCGTAAGAAGTGGAAAGTCAATGGTCCGCATTTTGCCGGCTGGGAGGTTTACCACATGAAAGGCTCGCCGGCCGATCCCAGCCGCATCTACTGCTCGCAATCGAGCGGCTGGTTCGGGCAGGTGATCCAGCGCTCCGACGACGGCGGCAAAACGTGGGAAGCGCCGGGCGGTGGGGTGACCAAGTCGCCCCAGGGCATGCCGCAGGGCGAGAGCAACCGGTTTGTTTACGACACCTCCTCCGAAACCGGCAAGCCCCTCACCACTCACCAGTTCTATGACGGCACGCAGCACCCCTGGGAATTCAAGCGCGTCTGGCACCTGGAGCCTTCGCTCACGGACCCCGACACGGCCTACGCCGGGATCGAAGACGCGGCGCTTTTTCGCACCGTTGACGGCGGATACTCCTGGCAGGAAATGCCCGGGCTGCGCGGACACGGCACAGGGCCCCCGATGGCAGCCGGGCGCGGGTGGCATGTGCCTGCACACCATCGTTCTGGACCCCAGTGACCCGAAACGAATATTCATCGCCATCTCGGCCGCAGGCGCCTTCCGCACCGACGACGGCGGCAATACCTGGAAGCCCATCAACCGCGGCCTGCGGTCGCAATTTCTTCCCGACCAGGATGCCGAGGTCGGCCACTGCGTCCACCGCATTGCCCAGCACGGCTCGCAGCCCAACGTACTCTTCATGCAGAAGCACTGGGACGTGATGCGCACGGACGACGCGGGCGACAACTGGCACGAAGTCAGCGGCAACCTGCCCACCGATTTCGGCTTTGTGATTGACGTCAACGCCCACGAACCGGAAACCGTCTATGTGGTGCCTATCAAGAGCGACTCGGAGCACTATCCGCTCAAGGGCCGCCTGCGCGTCTACCGCAGCAAATCAGGCGGGAACGATTGGGAACCTTTAACCAAAGGCCTGCCGCAGCGCAACTGCTACGTCAATGTGCTGCGTGACTCGATGACGGTGGACAAACTTGACCCCTGCGGCGTCTATTTTGGCACCACCGGAGGGCAGGTGTACGGCTCGGCGGACGGGGGAGATCGCTGGAAAGCCATTGTCCACGACCTGCCGCGTGTGCTGTCGGTTGAGGCGCAGACGCTGGCATAAGCAGCAAGCAATTTCCGGCTTTGGCCCCGCCGCGTGGACCCGGCGTTGACTGTGGAATATAGTGTGGAGTAGAATCGACAACATGGAAACCATTCAAGTTGTGCTGGATTCCGAACTTCTCAAAGCTACCGACAGCGCCGCCAAGCGGGCACGGCTGAACCGTTCGGCTCTGGTCAGGAACGCCCTTCGCGAACATTTGAAGCGCCTCAAAATCAAAGAACTGGAAGCACGCGAGCGCCGTGCTTATCAAGCGCAACCCCAGAGCGTTGAAGAGGTTGAACGCTGGGCGCAGGTGGCAGTGTGGCCGGAGCGATAAGGCGGGGAGACATCCGGCTCTGCCCTTTTCCCCGCCCCGACAAGCGCAGGCCGGTGGTCGTCTTGACCAGAGACAGCGCGATTACGTATCTGTCGGCTGTGACAGTGGCTCCGATCACTTCGACCATCCGGGGCGTCGCCTCCGAGGTGCAATTGAGCGAGGTGGACGGCCTCAAGGCCCCATGCGCCGTGAATTTGCACAACCTTGTCACTGTTCCGAATGGCTGGCTGGGCCGCCGGGTCGCAACTCTCAGCCCGGAGCGCCTGGATGAAATCTGTAGTGCCCTGGGATTCGCGCTGGGTTGTTTGTCCTGACATACGGCATAGGAGCCGCCCCATGATGTTCAGGAAATTTCCATGATCCGAATCGTGCTTCCCTTCCATCTTCGGACTTTGGCACGTGTCGATGATGAGGTAACTCTCGACGTTCAGGGTGAAGTAACGGTGCGCTCGGTGCTGGACGCCCTGGAAGCCCAATATCCCGTGCTGCGGGGGACCATTCGCGACCACGATACGGGCAAGCGCCGTGCGTTCCTCCGCTTCTTTGCGTGTGAAGAGGACCTTTCGCACGAGCCGCCCGACGCTCCTCTGCCGGAGGCCGTGGCCAGCGGCAAGGAACCCTTCTGCGTTATCGGCGCCATCGCCGGCGGCTAGCGGCGTTCCAACGGAGGACCTTCAAGCAAACCAAAGCCTTCTCGCAAAGGCGCTAAGACGCAAAGGAAATACCCCTAAGCAAAATTGCAAACCTGCCGGGGTAATTGGAAGCGTTCGGGCCTGAAGTAACCCATCAAATTAGTCTGAAATTTCCATGCTTTCTTTGCGCCTTAGCGCCCTGGCGTGAGGGTGCTCTTTTTTCCAATATTCCACTTTCACCAGCCACAACCCGCTTGCGGGCGCCGTGGGGCCGGCCTTGCCACGATCGTGTGCCGCAAGAATCGCGGGAATGTCTTCGGGCGATAACTTTCCGCTGCCAATCTCCAGCAGCGTCCCCACGATGTTGCGGACCATGTGGTGCAGGAATCCCGAGCCGCGAGTTTCATAAACGATCATCCGCAATTCCTTCCGCACCCTGATCCGAGAGTGAAAAATCTGCCGGACGTTCGAGTCTTCCGGCGATCCTTTTTCCTTTCGTGCGGGGTCGCTCCCGGCAAATGAACTAAAGTCGTGCTCTCCTTCCAGCAACCGCGCTGCGCGCGCCATCCGGCGGACATCCAGTGGATAGGGATGATGGCACACATATCGCGCCAGAAACGGCGGGCAGATCGCCGTCTGGAGAATACGGTATCGGTAAGTCTTGGCCTTTGCGCTGTAGCGTGCGTGAAACGCGGCGGCAACTTCTTCTGCTTTTCGAACGCGAATGGCAACGGGCAGGATGTCGTTGAGGGCTTTCACCAGGCTCGCGCAAGGGATGGGGCATTCCGTCCTGAAGTTCGCCACCTGCCCCGCCGCATGGACCCCGGCGTCCGTGCGTCCGGAGCCGTAAAGCGTGACGGGCTGGCCGGTGATTTTCGCGATGCGCGTTTCCAGCTCTTCCTGAATGGTCGGCGCCTGCGCCTGTCGCTGCCAGCCGTGAAAATCTGTCCCGTCATAGGCAAGAACCAGCCGTATATTTCTCATGCCCACACAGAGTATGGCGCATTCCCTTCACCGCGCAACTGCCAAACTCGAAAACGCCTGGAATGAGCTGCCTCAGCCGCAGGGGTGAGTTCGGAGCCGGCGCTCCAAGTCCAACCTTTCGCGCGCCGGAGAAATCCCGGATCGCATTGAAAGTAAATGAATTTAAAAAATATCGCAAAAGCTTTCATTATTTACTTGACAGTAAACCACAAGATATATTACTTATAGGTAAACAGGGTCGTTGTTCTGACCCTCCGGGGAGGCAGGCGCTGTAAAGTATACACCCAAAAAGGCCAGTTATTCGCCATAACTCCACCGGTCGAGAATACGATTTGACCGTAGTTTGACGGTTTACAGGTGGTTTGGTTCGGTCGCGAAATCGACCAGACCAACGAGGCCCCCCTCCCGCGGCGGACGGAACAATGTTCCGTCCGCTGCACCTCGTTTCCACAGCATCCACCTCGTCTATTTCATGATGCCCACAACCCAACGTCCCCGCGCATCCGCTGCGCGAAGGTTGTACTGCGTCCGGGTGATCATTCGTCCCTTACAAACCGCCAGGCAATGAAAAAGGACCTCGGAGCCCGTGACCGGCTCTTTCAGTTCCCCAAGCCAATAGCCTGGGGGGCTTCCCCTTGACAATCTAGGGGAGCGGCGTTAAGGTCTTCTTTCAGCGCACGTGCAGGGTGCGTCCGCCTGATGGCGTGGGTGGCCGGCGGAGGCGCGGGCCAGAGAGCCTCACCCGGCGCCGTACAGGACCGCTTCCATATCCGGGGAACCGGCTGGCGGGAGTGTGAGTCGATTGCCAGAACAGCGCGGCCGGTGGTACATTGGGCATCTGACACCAACAAGGCCCCCCGCGGCTGCGGCGACCCCAGTTTGCCTGGGGAGAAAGCTGCTGACAACCGCAACTGGAGCAGACCATCACCACTCGACTGCACAAAATCAACCCGACGTTTTTTTCGATCAAACCGGTTTTTTCACCCACCTCCATGAAACTGAACATCTGAAGAGTTCGTATGTAATGGAGTGGACCCTGAAAATCAGAAACTTTATCCTGGAGTGAGAGGTTACGAGATGAGAATGGTAAAAGTGAACTGGGTTGCCGCGCTGGCAGCTCTTGTCATTTCATTTGCGGCGGCAGCATTGCCCGGCAGCCTTTATGCCCAGCAGGCGGGCACCCGGCAACAGTCGGCCCAGGGCGAATTCAGTTATACCAATGGCCCTTCTATTTTCAATGCCTATTCTTATCCGTATGTTCCCAATCCTTCGCTGGCCAACTCGCCTGATTTGAACCAGCTGATCCAGAACAACAAACTCGAACTCTCGCTCGATTCAGCCATTCAGTTGGCGCTTCAGAATAACCTGGACATTGCCGTGGCCCGGTATCAACTTCCCCTCGCGAAGCTCGATATTCTCAGGACCAAAGCCGGCAGCGCCGCGCGCGGAGTTTCCGGGGCTACCGTTTCTCAGGCCTTGTTCTCGGGCGCCCTCGGTGCAGGGGTTGGCGGCTCAGGAGGCGTTTCAGGCGGCGGTGGCGGCGGCTTTTCCGGCGGCGGCGTGACCAGCACCAGTTTCATCGGCCCGGGCGATCCCGTCACCGGCGTCAGTTTCGGATGGAATAACAGTTCAACCCCATTGAATTTCGCTTCGCTCACGGGGGTCGCCATTGAGGGCAGTCACACGGCAGCCTACAGCACATTCTTCGGAAAGGGCTTTTTCACGGGAACCAGCTTCGTGGCGGCGGTCAGCGGCACACGGAACAGCACCACCTCCACCAATGCGTTGTTCAACCCCTCGATTCCCACCACGCTGACGGCAGGCTTCAATCAGCACCTGCTGAAGGGATTTGGGCGCCGGGCCAACGCCGTGTTTATCCGCATAGCGAACAATGACTTGAACGTTGCAGACAGCGTCTTCCGCCAGCAGGTGATCACCACCATCGCGGCAGTTCTGAATGCTTACTATACGTTGCTGGCAGACCGGGACCAGGTCCGGGTGGCGCAGTCCGCCATTGACTACTCGCAACGACTGGTCGATGACGACAGGAAGCAGGTCCAGATCGGCACGCTGGCTCCGCTGGATGTGGTGCAGGCGGAATCGACTCTTGCAACCGATCAGCAAAATCTGATTGTGGCCAAAACCACCTACCTGCAGCAGCAGGAAATCCTCAAGACCCTGATTTCGAAGCGTGTGTCTCCCGAACTGGCCGGGGTGGAAATCGATGCTGTAGACTCGTTGCCCGAACCCAAGTCCAATGACATCCCTCCCCTGCAACAGGCCATCACAGTGGCCATCAAGAACCGGCCGGAAATCGAGCAGGCCGAACTGAACCTGCGCAACCAGAACTACACCATCCAATCCAACCGCAACGGGCTTCTGCCCACCCTCGATGCCTTTGCCACCTACCAGTCCAACGGCCTTGCAGGCAATCCCTACGCCACTCTGGTTCCCGCAGGAAGTGGAGGTCTGGGAGACTCTCTGGGCCAGGTGTTTGGCGGCAAATACCCCAGTTATTCTGTCGGGCTTAGTCTCCAGATTCCTATTGGCAATCGCGTCCAGCAAGCCAATGCCGCGCAAGCTGTGGTTGAACTGCATGAAATGCAGACCAGCGTCCAGCGGCAGAAAAACCAGATTGAGCAGGATGTTCGCAACGCGGAAATCGCCGTTACCCAGGCGAAAGCCCAGATTGACGCGGCACTCAAGGCCAGAGATTATGGCCAGCAAGCGCTGGACGCTGAAATCAAGAAGTTGCACCTGGGCGTCTCCACCACGTTGAATGTCATCCAGTTGCAGCAACAATTTGTCCTCGCGGAAGGCAATCTGGCCAAGGCGCGCCAGGCATATGCTGCGGCCCTGGTGCAATTCCATCAGGCGACCGGCACCACACTCGACGCGCACAACATCGTGCTGACCAATCCCGACAGCGGCGTGTACAGCCGCCAGAAGAACATCCCCGGCTCTCCCGCAAACACGGTCAGCCAGCCTTAATGGCTGCAATACAATGAAAATAAGGTTGTTATTCTATACCTGAGGACGGTGCTCCGGGGAAGGCTCCCCGGATCCTCCGCGCCGGCCAGAGGTCCATTCCGGGAGGGGCCAGCTTCGGGAAGGCTTCCCGTTATGAGTACCTTAGTTGCTAATAACACCATGTTGAAATCATTCCTTATCTTCCTCTCTCTCTGCAACGAAGGCCTTTAAGTTCAGTGCCTCCAGGCCACCACTCCCAAATATGTATGGGCGCCTAGTAATTTTTTAGTAACCATTAGAGCCCACTTAGGTGTACATTATCTGTTGTTTCAAGGGGCTGGTGGAACTTGGAGCTCTGGGTTAGAATGCTGCCCTCCGGCGTTGCACGCACGATGGTTGCAACCATTGGGAGACAGGTGGGGAGGAGAGGGAGTATAGCCGGAGCAATTGTTGAACTGGCGCCAGGACTCTCGGAAATCGCGTAGTTGTTGAAGTGAATAGAAGGAGGTCGCAAGATGGTCGACAATGATCCCACCACTGTAGAGGCAGGGTTTGAACTCCTGCTTGAGGAGATGGAAACAGAAATCGAGTTTATCAATCAATCGGGGGCCAAGGCGTTTGCCGCCCGGAACTATGATGCTGCGCGTGCCGTTCTGGAACGCGCGGACCAGGTGACAGGTCTGAGGGAAAGGCTTGCCACGCTTCGCGCGGAATGGGAGAAAATGGTTCCGGAAATTTCGTCCAACGGCACCAGCGCCAAGAAGAACGGAAGTCACGATCTCAGCCGGCTGCAGCGGGGAATTCGAACCCGCGAGACCGCTTATTTCAAACCGATCCTGCAGGTCCTGCACCAGATGGGCGGCGTAGGCGACATGGCTGAAGTGCTGGAACGCCTTCCCAAAGTGATGAAGGGGACCCTTCGGGACATCGATTTCGAGCCCCTGACCGCACACTCTGAAGTGCCCCGCTGGTGGAATACCGCGCAGTGGGCGCAGAGCGCCATGGTTCAGGCAGGTTTGCTGAGGGCGGACTCTCCACGCGGCGTCTGGGAAATGACGGAAGCCGGGCACAAGCTGATCGCTGAATTTGCCTCGTAATTGTCTGGACTGGCACCGGGTCCATTGCCAGCCGGACGGGAGGGGATACCCGCTCCGCCTGCGCACAGAATCCGCAGTGATTCCCTGGGCCGTTCCGGTCCCGAATCGGTTGCTGCAGAGAAACCTGCCCCCGGAGAATTCCAACGGCCTTCCTGCCACAGTGTACGCGTGTCTTTTCCGATCTGCTTTACCCGCCACAGGCATTTCTTTTTCACCCGCACTTCGTGTAGAGTAGGGGGCGTTTCAGGAGGACATCATGATGCGCAACCGCCAGGGAATCGTCTGCTCGTCTATGTATTTCTTCGTACTCGCGCTGGCGCTGCTTGTTTCGCAGGCCATGACCGCGCGCGCCACTGACCAGGTAAAAATCAATTCCGGGACGCTCCAGGGCTCGGCCGTCGCCGGCTCGAACGTGCGGGCCTTTCTGGGAATTCCCTTTGCCGCTCCGCCGGTGGGCAAATTGCGCTGGCAGCCGCCGCAGCCGGTCCATCCCTGGCAAGGCGTCCGCCAGGCCGAGGCGTTTGGCGCGCGCTGCATGCAGCGGAACGTCTATTCCGACATGGTCTTCCGCGATCCGGGGCCCAGCGAGGATTGCCTTTATCTCAACGTCTGGACACCGGCAAAATCCGCCACGGAAAATCTGCCCGTGATGTTCTGGATTTACGGCGGCGGCTTCCAGGCCGGAGCAACCTCCGAGCCTCGCCAGGAAGGTATGAACCTGGCAAAGAAGGGCGTGGTGGTGGTCAGTTGCAATTACCGCCTGGGAATTTTCGGCTTCTTTGCCCATCCCGCGCTGGCCAGGGAATCGCCCCATCACGCTGCCGGCAACTACGGCCTGATGGACCAGATTGCGGCGCTCCGCTGGGTGAAAGAGAACATTGCAGCCTTCGGCGGCGATCCCGCCAACGTCACCATCTTCGGCGAATCCGCCGGTTCGTGGTCGGTGAGTCAGTTGATGGCTTCCCCTTTGGCCAAGGGCCTGTTTCAGAAAGCCATTGGCGAGAGCGGCGCGTCATTTGGCGCGGGCCCGGGTCTGCACGGTGCGCCGTCACTGGCGCAAAGCGAAGAGGCCGGAGAGAAGTTTGCCCGGTCTATCGGCGCAAATTCGCTGGCCGCGCTGCGCGCCATTCCCGCCAACAAACTCTTGCAGGAATCAACCAAGGGACATTTCTGGCCGAACGTTGACGGCTACGTTCTTCCCCAGTCCGTGGACAGGATTTTCGCCGAAGGCCGCCAGAGCCACGTGCCGCTGCTGGCCGGCTGGAACAAAGACGAAAACATGGGAAACGTGTACTCCACGAAGACTCCTCCCACCGCCAAGAACCTGGTGAAGGCTGTCCGCAAGCAGTTCGGGGCGGAAGCGGACCAGGCCCTCAAGTTCTATCCCCATTCGACCGCGGCCGAGGCGCGGCATTCCACTGAAACTTTCGCCAGCGACTTCTTCACCGTTTACGTCACCTGGAAATGGCTGGAGATGGCAGAACAAAACCGGCGATTCCCCCGTCTATCGATATCTGTTCACGCGCACCCCGCCCGAGCCGCTGAGCAACACCGATGATGGAATTCCGCTCGTCAAGCTGGGCGCTCGCCACTCGGCCGAAATTGAATATGTCTTCGGAGTCTTGAAGTGGAAGAAGATTCCCTGGCAGCCGGTGGACTTCAAAGTCTCCGACGCCATGATGACCTACTGGTCGAACTTTGCCAGGACCGGCAACCCCAACGGCTCCGGCCTGCCCCACTGGCCGCGATACACGCCGCAGGACCGGGAGGTGATGGATCTCGGCGCAGACATCCACGCCCAGCCGGCCACCGACCAGCAGCGCTTTGAGTTCATCGATTCCTTCGTCGCCCGTTACCGCCAAAAGTAACGGTCCTGAAGCTGCCGCCGCAGGACCAAACCTGAACAGGAGGTCCCCCATGCCCAGGAATGAAACCACTGCCCTTTCCCAACCTATTTTCAGCGAAGAGGATGTCACCCCGGACCCGGCGAAATTCACAACGCCTCATCCCTCCGATTCCGCGCTCTACAAAGAAATTGGAAACCTGCTCAAGAAGGATGTGGCCGCGTTCGGCGAATCCCGCTCGAAGCCGGGCGACCTCTATCCACTCCAAAGCGCCCTGGGCCCGCACGGGCCTGAAATCACCCAACAGATCGAGAAAGCCGGCAAGATCATCTTCCATTCGGCAGGCGATACGGGAGCATCCAACCAGCGGAAGTACGGCCATGAAATTTCCGTCGCCGATCAAATGACCGCCGACTGCCACAATGCCAATGACGCCAATCGCCCGGCCTTTTTGTTTCACCTTGGCGACGTGGTTTACGACTTCGGCGAGTCGGCCTACTACTACGATCAGTTTTACGATCCTTTCCGCAACTACCCTGCGCCGATCTTCGCCATACCCGGAAATCACGACTCTTTCGTCGTCCCCCATACCCAACCGGAAGACGAGCCGCTCGTGACGTTTTGCAGGAATTTCTGCGCCGAAAAATTTGCCGTGACGCCGGAAGCCGGCTCCCTGCACCGCACGGCAGTGACCCAGCCTGGGGTCTATTTCGCGCTCGACGCTCCCTTCGTTCGCATCATCGGCCTGTTCAGCAACGCTCTGGAGGATCCCGGCGTTATTTCCAGCGAGAACGGCAAATGGCCCGGCGTTCCGGATTATCAGTTGGAGTTCCTCACCGCGCAGCTCAGAAAAATCAAGCAGGAAAAGTATGCCGGAGCCATTTTGCTGGCCACCCACCACCCGCCCTTCAGCTATTCGCCCCAACCCAGGAGCGGCGGCTCCGGTGGCAACCATAAAGGCAGCGGTGAAATGCTGCGCGAGATTGACACCATCTGCAATTCCGAAGGTGTCTATCCGCACGCCTTCCTTTCCGGGCACGCGCACAACTACCAGCGCTTCCAGCGGACGGTTTCCCTGGGCCAGAAGGACTTCCAGGTTCCCTTCATCGTTTGCGGCGACGGCGGGCACAACGTCAATCTTCTTGTCCGGGCAAGAAAAGGAGAACCCTCGCGCGAGCCGCCCTATGGCCTTCCGGTCGACTATCTTGACGCAAAGTCCACGATCCCGTCGAAGGGCCTGGTGCTGAAACACTACGATGACAAAAATTACGGGTATCTCCGGGTGACCGTGGACAAGTCGCACCTCAAATTAGGGTTTCATCACGTCGCTGCTCCTTCACTGTTGCAAACGCAAGTTGACCTGGTCACGGTGGATCTGGCCAGCCATAAGGTGGTGGCGAACTAGCAATTGGAATGCTGAGCACGGACTCCCAGGGACGCGAGCCGGCGCCCCAGGGAGTCTGTGCGCTCTGTGCCCCGCCACCTGGAACAGAGGAGGGCCTCTGCGCCCTCTGTATCAGGGCTTTTCGCCCCACAATCCCCACTTTACACACTGTGTCAAAATTGGACACTTTGCCCTGTTTTGGTGCAATATTTTCATCTGCCGATACTCCTAACCTACACATTATAAGCCTGATAAAATTTATCGTCCCAAACGTCCCATACGTCCCAAACGTCCCATTTTGCCCTGATATGCTTGAAGGGACTGTATTCCGGAAGGGGCATCTGAGGGCCTGAATCAAGCCCTTTCGGCCGCCCCAAACAGGCAAGTTGCCGGAAATGAACGTAGAGGCGGCTTTACGCCGCCAAACGCCCTGGAAGCCATCAACACGATGGCGGGGTAAACCCGCCGCTACGGTCTACAAGGAGGAATTATGGCAAACAAAGATGACAAGCTCACACCGCGCCAACTGGAGGCAAAGCGCACGAACGCGAAAAAATCCACCGGGCCACGCACGGATCGCGGCAAGCGCCGCGCGGCTTTGAACGCGCTCAAGTACGGGCGCTACACCGGCCAGCACACCGTGGAGCAGACCATGCTGCTGCTGGGCGAAGATCCGCACGAGTTCCGGGCCTTCCGCGACAGCCTCATCGCCAGCCGCCAGCCCGCCGACGCCGTCGAGCGGATGCTGGTGGAAGACGTCGCCATGCTGGCCTGGAAAAAGCGCCGGCTCAACCGCGCCCAGGAAGGATTGCAGCTGCGCAACCTGGAAGTGCTGGAACTCGACCGCCACCGCCAGGCGCTGGAAGTGGGCCGCGAAAGCGCCGACGTCTCGCAGGACGAAGTCCTGAAATCCGGCCTGCGCCGCGTGCCCAAATCGCCGGCGAAATTCGGCGAAATCCTTTCGCACCTGGATACGCTCGAGGCGCTGGTCAGGCGGCAGGATTTTTCGCAGGACATCGAGCCCGTCATCACCATGCTTTATGGCGAAACACCTACGTTGCGCGGCGCGCAGATCGCCAACACCTATCGCCAGCTCGGCGAAAGCGGGGTTGAGACGGAAGAGCAGAAGGCGCTGGCCGCCAGCCTCAAAATAGCCATTGAGGAAGAGACTCGCGACGTGTTGGAAGAATACAACCTCTTCCTCCAGGAGCACGTCCACGTCTCCCCCGCCCTGCGCGACTCGGCGCTCGCGCCCGTCCACCCGCAGTGGATTTCCATCGTCCGGCAGGAGTACACCCTCGACCGGCTGATCGAACGCAAACTGAAGCTCCTGAACCAGATCCAGCGCACCCGCAAAATCCAGGAACGGGCGGAACAGGAGGCCGAAAAAAGGGCTCAAAAATAAAAAAGAATACCTTTTTTGAAAAACGAAGCTGAGAAGTTGTTGAAAACAAAGTATCGGGCACCAAAAACGAACCTAAACGAACCTAAAAACGAAGCTGAGAAGTTGTTGAAAACACGTACCTGTGGAAAAAACGAACCTAAAACGAACCTAAAAACGAACCTAGCCATGTTGTTGAAAATATTGGAAGGCAAAAATCGTCCCGGCGGTTGTGGTTTCGTAATGCCGGCCTTCAGCCCGCGCAGCAGTTTTGTGCCGTAGCGACCTTATTCACAAGAACAAACCCCTTTGGGCGTGGCTTCAATATAGCAAGCCCGGCACAGAGGCTTGCGTTGGACCCTCTGCGATCTCGCGCCACGAGCAATGACCTGCAAAATGCCCATTAGAGAATCAAACTCTACGGCAGCCCCGCGGAAGGAAAACTGTCCGAGAGAAATTTACCCTTTGAGGCCAAGTAACGGTGGCAAACATGGGGAGATGTTGGTAGACTTTGGCGGCATAGTTGTGGTAAGTAGGCAGAATCAACTATGCCTTTTGTCAATCAGCTTGAGCGTGACATTCACTTCGCCAAGCACGGCCATAAGTTCGGGGCATCAAATGCCGACGAATATGAGCGGATGGCGGATCAATTCATGTACGGCCCCTTGGGGCAAAACAGCAGGGAATGCAATAGGCCAGTCGGACCAGATGGCCTAAGAGATAAGTTCCGGTTCGGCTTCGTAAACCACTACGCAGCAGCGGCTTGCATTGAGCCTCCGTTCATTAGGACGTTTCATCCCGTCGAGATTCGACATATACTTAGGTGGGGTGGAGAGGAAGGATATTTCAGGTACCAATGCGGTAGGATAGCTGGAGTGAATCTATGAACCAAACTTGCCCCGTCTGTGCCTTTAGCGAGTTACCTTATCCTCCCGAAAACTATCACATTTGCCCCTGCTGTGGGACAGAATTCGGTAACGACGACGCCTATTACAGCCATGCTCAGCTCAGAGAAATGTGGGTGGCAACTGGGGCTCATTGGTTTTTCGGGAACGCCCCCGCAGGGTGGAATCCTTGGCTGCAACTAATCACGGGTAACCATGCCGAGGCTGTGTATCCTAAAATCGAACTAACCTTTCTAGGGGACGGGAATGTCGTTGATTACACCAAACAGGGAGACTCCCTAACTCTGGAACTTCAAGGCTGAACAATGCCGCAACTCATTACTTTTGCGCTCGCTGAGAAGTGCCTCATAACCAATGAGGGCGCTGCAAGTTTGATTACAATACTCCAGAGGGTTAACGTTCGCGTCAATGAAAACAAAGACGCGCAGACGTTGCCGAAAAATGCGGTCGCTCCGTTGAACTGGTGTGTGTATAGTCTTTGGCGGCAGGAAGCGGAAGACAAAGGTGCAGAATTTTCGAAAGTAGTGCAAATCTTTTGGCCAGACAAAGCGGAGTTTTTAAAGCGTTCCGTCCAATTTCGTTTTACAGAAGAGAAGAATCACAATGTGCTCATTAACTTAAGTGGGTTTCCGGCAGGTCAGGAGGGGAGTGTTACTGTAAACATGTGGCTAGAGCGGGAGTCCCAACGTATAACCGAGGTTAAGACTTGGACGATCGAGGTAAAGCACGAGCCCGTTGACGCAGCCAAGCAAGAGGCTCCAACCGTTCAATAAGATGAAAACGCACGGTCCGTCTCGTTCCCCCAACATCCGAAGGCATGCCCGTATGGACCCTTTAAGTACTTGTCGCGACAGCGCGAATACCCAATCAATACTCCGGTGTCGAACCATAATGCCCCCACAAACCCCTGCCCTCCCGCGCGGGCGCGTTATATAATTTCTCCCTTGCGGGTCAACTCAGAATACAGACTGGAGAGCAATGAACCAGGGTCAGAAAAAAGTCCTACTCATTTCAGGCGCCATTGCCGCCGCCGCACTGCTTCCCTTTCTGGCGGCGCAGCGGCGGTCGTCAGCGCAACCCGCTAAAGGACCGGGAGCGACGCAGCCACTTACCGCAGGATCCTATGGCGCAGGCCAGTGCGCCCGGCGGGGCCGCGCTGCAAACCTGGCGCAATGTGGGCAAGGCGTATTACGAGCAGGGCAAGTACACGGAGGCCATCGCCGAATTCCAGAAGGTCGTCAAGTCCGGCCATGCCCTCGCCACCGACTACCTGAACCTGGGGCTTGCCGCCACGCAGAACAACAATCTGAACCAGGCGCTCTCCGCCCTGACCACGGCCAAACAGATGGCCCCCAACATGGTTGCCATTGATTACAACCTGGGAATTCTTTACAAGCGCGAACTCCACTACGGGCCGGCTGAAGAAGCCTTCAAACGGGTCGTCGCCGCCGACCCCGGCGATCCGGCCTCCTGGTTCAACCTGGGCACCGTCTACTTTGCCGAACGCAAATTGCAGCTTGCTCTCGATGCCCACGAGCAGGTGAACAAGATGGGCTTCGAGCGCGGCCAGAATTTTTACGTGGCTTCCCTGTTCCGCACTTTTACCATCCTGGTGCGCATGGGCCGCCGGCCCGAAGCGGACAAAATACTGAAGCTCCACCAGAAGTACGCCGACAGGCTCCCCGGCATTTCGCTGCAGGCCACGGCGCTTGAAAAAGGCAGGTACGGAGAGATTCTGGTTCCGGCCGCCCCGCCGGTGCGCGTGGCAGGCGGCGCGGCGCTGCGCCCCGTCACGTTTCGCGACATCTCATCGTCACTGGGCGTTTCCCTGCGGGGCGCGGCAGAAACGGGAGACGCCGTTTCAGCAGAAATCAAGGCTGCGGATTACTCGCCCGATTTTGCCCGCACCAAACTTCTTCCGCTGATGGGCCCCTCCATCGCGGTGGGTGATTTTGACGGCGATTCCCACCCCGACCTTTACGTTGCCCGTCCCGGCGGCGAAAACCAGCTTTTCCGCAACAGCGGCAGCGGAACTTTCACGGACGTCACGGCAAAGGCCGGCGTGCAGGGCCCGCGAGATGCGTTGTCCGCCACCTTCGCCGATTACGACAACAGCGGCAATATGAGCCTGTTTGTGGCGGGTCTCGGAGGCGTCCACGTCTACAAAAACAACGGCAACGGCACCTTCACCGACGTGACGGAGAAGGCCGGATTCAAACCCCAACCCGGCGAGGTGGATACGCGCGCGCTGCTGTTTGACGCCGACAATGACGGACTGCTGGACCTGGTGGTCACTTCCTACACCAACCTGAACACCCCGCCCCACGGATCGAGTTTCCGCTTCCCGGACGATTTCCAGCCCGCCGGCATCCACTTTTATCGCAACAACGGCAACGGCACCTTTACCGACATTACGGATTCCACCGGCCTCGGCCCGGTGCGCGGGCGTTTTCGCAGCGTGCTGTTTGCCGACTTCAACGGCAACACCTATCCCGACCTGGTCTTCTTCCGCGATGACGGCGCGCCGCTGTTCTTTGAAAATCTCGGCGGCGACAAATTCGCCAACCGCACCGCCGAAGCCGGGCCCGCTTTCAGCAAACTGACCGCTCTGGGAGGCGCTGTCGCCGATTTCGACCACGACGGCAAATTCGATCTTGCCCTGTGGACCACCGGGGGTTACGAAGTCCTCAGAAACAACGGCCACGCCGGATTCACGCCCTTCCCCAATCTTCCGACCCTCAAGCCGCCCGCTCCCCTGCTGGCCTTCCGGGGGCTCGCCGCCGACATCACCGGCAACAGCTACGAAGACCTGCTGGTGGCGGACGATGCCGGCAAGCTGCACCTTCTGGCCAACCGGCTGGGACATTTCCACCTGGAAACGCTCCATCTGAATCCCGCCGAAGATCTGGCCTCACTGGGCGCAACATGGATCGGCAAGCCCGGAGTTCTCGATTTGCTCGGCGCCACTCGCCCGGAAAGCTCGCGGCCTGGGCCAAGGCAGGCGCGCCGGAACACTGGCTGGCTATCAGCATGGAGGGTTCGAAGAGCAACAAGGAGGGCGTGGGATCGGAGGTCGAGCTGAAGCAGGGAAACTTTTACAGCAAAGTCCTCATCAGCAACGGCCCGGCCTACGTCTACACCGGCAGCCTGGCCAAGCTGGACGTGGTGCGCGCCACCTGGCCGACACAGATTGTGGAAAACAATCTGGACGTGGCCACCAATGCGGCCATCCGCTTCCGCGAGTCGGAACGCCTGGCCAGTTCCTGTCCCATGCTCTACGCCTGGAACGGCAAGCAGTTCGTCTATGTCACCGACATTCTGGGCGTGGGTCCGCTGGGCGAGCTCGGGCCGGACGGCACCCGGCTCAAACCCTATCCGCGCGAATTCGTCCGCCTGCCGGAAACACTGCAAAGGCGCGGCGGCACCTACGAATTCCAGATGACCGACGAGCTTCGCGAGGTGGATTACGTTGACCGCCTGCGCCTCCTCGCCGTCGATCACCCCGCCGGTGAAAATATCTACGCGAATGAAATCTACTCTTCAACGCCCTCCGAGCCCAGGCTCTACGCCGTCCGGGACGAGCAACTGCCCGTCTCCGCCGTCGATGATCACGGCACCAACGTTCTGCCGCTCATCAGCAAGGAAGACCACCGCTACCCGCACGCCTTCAAGCATCTGCGCATTCCGGGCATGGCTCAAATGCACAGCCTGACCCTCAACCTCGGCAAGCTGCAGGATGCGAAGCAAGTCTCGCTGTGGCTGACCGGATGGGTGTTCTGGACCGATTCCAACGGATCGAGGGCGCTGATGCACAATCCCTCGACCACGATGATTTCGCCCTATGTGCAGGTGCGGAACAGGCAGGGGAAATGGGTCACCGTCATCCCCGATATGGGCCTGCCCAGCGGCACCAACCGCACCATGCGGGTTGACCTGACAGGCAAGTTCCTCTCGGCCGACCACCACGTTCGCATCGTCACCAACCTCTGCGTCTACTGGGACCGCATCTTCTTCACCACTCATGAACGGGTGGTAAAGCCCGACCAGGAGATTCAACCGGAGTATGCCAATCTCCACTACCGCGGGTTCTCGACGCCCGCCACCGACCCCAGCCACGTTCGCCCCGACCATTACGAATACGCCTCACTGATGAAGCGCGCGCCCTGGAACCCCATGCGGGGCCGTTACACGCGTTATGGAAATGTGGAGCCACTCGTCACCCGCGCCGACAGCCAACTGGTGGTGATGTCGACGGGAGACGAAATGACCGTGCGCTTTAAGGCCTCGGGCTTCCCGCCGCTGCGCAAAGGGTGGGTCCGGTCATTCTTCCTGGACGCCAGCGGCTACGCGAAAGACGGCGAACCGAATACCGCCTATTCCGCCACCGTGGCGCCGCTTCCCTTCCGCTCCATGCAAAATTATCCCCCGGGACCGAACGACCATTCGCCGCAGAGCCCGGCCTATCAGGAATACCTGCGGAAGTATCAGACCCGGCCTTCGTACCAGTTGATCCCAGCGCTCGAGCCGCCGGTAAATTAAGGGGAAGGAAGGAGGCAGGAAAGCTGCAAAGGTTGTGGATAAGGAATATGCAGGCCCGGAGCGCCTGCACGCGACTGTGGGCGAATGCCCGCGGCTGGTGGTCGCCACAGGCCGGCGGAATCAATGAGCGTTGGCAACTGCCCGGCGGGTAGGACACACCCTCCCTCAAATCGCCGCCGCCTTCAACCGCGGCATCCGAGGCGGGAGCTTCGAGCGCCATCCGCCTATTGCACGCTGGCCGGAGTTTCCGCAGTGGTCAGCGAAGCAGCCGGTGTCAAAAGCCCCAGCCCTTGTAGAAGAAAAATGGTTCGCTGGGCGGGACCACGCCACACCAGCTGGCAGTTTTCTCCCTGGCAGTTCTGGACGTAGACATCGCCCCCCGCATACTCCAGGCTGCAGTTCCTGAAGACGCAGTTGACAAACACACCCTCATCGAGAATGACATGCTGATTTTCAAAAGTTCTGTCTTCGTATCGAGTCATACATACAAACCAAATCCTTCGTTGAGGTTTCCGGGAATCCAATCCCCTTCTTGCCCTCCCCGACTTCACCACTTCAAAAAGGGCATCCGGAGGAAGCGTAGAGCTGTAAGCCTACCATTTGCCGACATTCGATGCAATCATTCTGTTTTATGCATTGACTTCGCGATGACTTTTTTCATCAGTACCTTGCAGTGCTGCCGGCTCATCCCGTGTCCCCAGGAGAAATCGCCAGGAATGTGTTCAGGCGGCGGATACCGCAGCTCTTGGGTCGTGCGCGCCTGCCGGGCCACTCGCGGGCCGGAGAAGCCTCGTACCTTGCGGTACACGCCGGCGGCCGGTATCGCCCGGCCCGGACCCGAGCATGTTGGCAATCCTGCTGCGCAGCCGGACGATGGCTGCCGAGTGCAGTTGCGAGACCCGCGATTCGTCAATGCCCAGGCAGACGCCAATCTCCTTCATCGTCCGGGCTTGCTTGTAGTAAAGGGTCATAATCGCGCGCTCGCGTTCCGTCAGGCACCCGAGCGCACAGGAAAGAAGGTCTGCCTGTTCATGACGGTAGCAAAGTTCAAAGGGATTGCCGGCCTCAGCAGCCGGGAGGTCTTCCTCGTTGATCCGCCTGTTGTACTCCTGCGGAATCCGCGAGGCGGTGCCTTCAAATCCAATCCGCTGCAGTTCGGCAACCCGTTGATACCACCGCTTCAGGCTCAATCCCATGGCCGCAGCCATTTCCGCGTCTTCGGCGGGACGCCCCAACCGGTGCTCCAGGGTCTGGCAGGTGGACTCAATCTTCTTCATCCGCCGCCGCATGTCGCGGGAAGCATGGTCCTGGTCGCGCAGGGAATCCAGGATGGCCCCTCGAATCCGATAGCGCGCGTAGCTCTCAATGGTCACCCCTCTGGCCGGGTCAAACTTCCTGACCGCGTCAATCAAACCCACCGTCCCGTCACTGATCAGGTCATCCAGTTCCACGTGCGCAGGAAGGTGTCCCCGCAAATTGAGAGCAACCCGCTTGACCAGCGGCAGCAGCTTCACCACCCTGTCGTTCGAAGCGCCCCAGTCATGCGAAGGGCCGCGGCTTTGGGTGGTGCGTTGCCCTCCGGTTGAACAATGCTGGTTGCGGCGTGACTTGCCTGCCGCATGAAGCCGCTTGCACTGCGACTTCTGGCGGCGTTCTGGAACCGAGCTTGAAGATGTCACTAGTTGGATCGCCAATTCGTCACCCCCTGAGTTTTGCTTTCAACCGCAGGCGAAGGCGAACTTGCCGGGTCACCGGAAGCAGCTGCAAGCAACCCGCTCCCGTTTCAAGCAACCCGCCGCCGTTTCAGGCAACCCGACGCCTTCGCCTGCACCGGCCTTTAATGCACGGACCGGGCCAACTCGCTGTCGAGGCTAGAAAAAAGCTCTTGCAGGGCATGCTGCGGGGATGGCGCATCGCCCCATCAACGGCCAGAGGGCGGCCGAAATTGGAGTGGCTGAGCAGTTTGCCAAACAATCACAGTGAATCACATGGCGTTGATATTACAGACTGTTATACCATCGGCGCTCAGGCCTACCGCTATCCTTCAGGCCGGCGACCGGAAGCCCTGCGGGCACCCTCAGGCCCGGCGTAACACTATGCAGAATTCAGCTTGCGCCGGGCCCTGCGGAAGCACCCTGAACAGAACGCGAAGGGCTAGTGAATTCCAAAACGGGAAGATTTCCAGGCCTGCGAAGCGCTCGGCAAGGCGCGGGACTTAAGACCGTTCTCATGAAAATCTCTTAGTGATCTCTAACCGAAGCAAAGGCGGGAGAAAGCAAGGACGGGTGTACCGGAGGCTGAATCCCAAATCAGGAACGATTCCCATTTTGGGAATTGCGGCAATTGATAGCTTGAGCGCACTTTGTTTACGACCGAACGTCGAGGAAGGGGCATGGCAAAAAGGGGCCGGGCAAACACAGCGAAGGGCAGGCAGGCTGCGACCCATGGTGCGAGCGAAGAATTCCGAAATGCCCACGCCGGCGGCCCCAGGCAGGGCGAACTTCCGAAGCTCAGCGTCCTGCCGCAAACAAAATGCGATCAGAAACAGTGGCCTTCAGTCCGCAGGGACGGGACGGAGAAGGCCCATTGGGGCAGCAGAACATACCGGGGTGAAAGAATACCTTTTGCAAAATTTATCGACATCGTGTATATTCCTTGGTTTCATTGTACTGTCGCTTGTAGAGTAAAGGTCTCAAGGGGCACGGGCAAACCCATTAACGTAACGTAAAGCGATTTAGAGGAAGCTTGCTGCCTCGATCACCGCAGAGTAGTGTTCTGCAGGAATGCATGTAAGGCTCTAAAAAATGTCTCAAATCTTTCATCGCAGCATGAACGTCCTTGCCAAGGCGAGCGTCTATGGGATCGTTATCATAGTTGCTCTGGTGGGTTACGTCAGTTGGCAGGTCAACCAGTCGTCTTACTTCACTTATATTCAGCGTCCGATTCCGCAACCGGTCCCTTTCAGCCATGAGCATCACACGGCCCAGTTGGGAATCGACTGCCGGTACTGCCACACGTCGGTAGAGAACTCCTGGTATGCGGGCATTCCGCCCACGCACACCTGCATGTCCTGCCACTCGCAGCTTTGGACGAACGCCGCCATGCTGGAGCCGGTCCGGGCCAGTTACCGGACAGGCGAGTCCATCATGTGGAACCGGGTCAACGCTCTTCCCGATTTCGCTTACTTTAACCACAGCATCCATGTCAGCAAAGGAATCGGGTGCACCACGTGTCACGGGCAGCTTGGAAAGATGCCGATCACCTGGCGGGAAAACACTCTCTACATGAGGTGGTGTATTGACTGCCACAAGCATCCGGAGCGTTATGTGCGGCCCAAGAAAGATGTTTTTGATCCGATCTACACTCCGCCTGCGGACCAGATCGCCATGGGCCGGAAACTGGTGAAGGAATACAAGATCAAGAGCCTGACAAGTTGTGACACGTGCCATCGCTAATCAGCACACATAGGGATAATCAATGAAGGACAAAAACTTCATCGACCTCGCCTCGGTCCGAGCAGGTCTTGAAAACGGGGGCAAGCAGCGCTTCTGGCGAAGCCTGGAACAACTGGCTGACCCGGAAGAATATCAGAAACTTGCGCGGCAGGAGTTCCCTCCGAACCCTGCTGTCCAACAGCCCCAACCCGGCCTCAGCCGGCGAAACATGCTGAAGCTGATGGCCGCGTCTGCAGGATTGGCGGGATTGACGGCTTGCACGAAGCTTCCGATCGAGCACATTACTCCTTATGTCAGGCCTTCAGAGGAGTTCGTTCCGGGCCACCCGTTGTTCTATGCAACCTCCATGCCCCGCCCTGAGGGAGGCGCGATCGGGCTGCTGGTCAAGAGCCACATGGGCCGCCCCACCAAAGTTGAGGGGAATCCGGACCACCCCGGCAGCCTGGGCAGCACGGATGTTTTTGGACAGGGATCGGTGCTCGATCTGTGGGACCCTGACCGGGCCCAGACCATTATGCATGCCGGGGCCATCACCAACTACAGCGAGTTTCTGGAGTTGCTGGGCCAACTGCGCAACTTATACCTCACCCAGAAGGGCGCGGGCTTTCGAATCCTGACGGAGACCGTCACTTCGCCCACCCTGGGCAGCCAGTTGAAATCCCTGATGGCGGATTTTCCTGAAGCCAGGTGGCACCAGTACACGCCGGTCAACCGGCACGCGGAGCGCGAAGGTCTGCGGGCGGTTTACGGCGAATATCTGAGCACCTATTACAAGTTTGATCAGGCGGACGTGGTTGTATCGCTGGATGCTGACTTCCTCTGCTCCGGGCGGGGCGGCGTCCGCTACTCCCGCGACTTCGCAGACAAGCGGCGAATTCAGGACACCCACAGCTCCATGAACCGGATGTACGTCATTGAGTCTATGGCGACCATCACGGGCGCCTCAGCGGATCACCGGCTGCCGCTAAAACCCAGCCAGATTGAGGCCTTCGCCACGGCGCTCGCCGCGGCCGTCGGAGTGAAGGGTGTTGAGGCAGGAGCTCAGGCTCCCGACGGAGTGCCGTCAGGCTGGATAGCCGGGCTGGTTCGTGACCTCCAACAGCACCGCGGTGCAGGCATCGTCATCGCGGGAGAGCAGCAACCTCCCAGGGTTCACGCGCTGGCGCATGCCATCAACGCGGCGCTGGGGAACGCGGGCAAAACGGTGATTTACACCGGCCCGATTGAAGCCCAGCCCGTCAACGAAATGGATTCCATTCGGGAACTGGCGGCCGACATGCACGCCGGGAAGGTCGATACCCTTCTGATCATCGGCGGGAACCCTGTCTACAACGCCCCGGCGGACCTGGAGTTTGAAAAGGCCCTCGATAAAGTCAATCTCCGGCTGCGCCTGGGAATCTACAACGACGAAACTTCTTATCGCTGCCACTGGTTTGTTCCTCAGGTTCACTACATGGAAGGCTGGAGCGACGAGCGGGCCTACGATGGCACGGCCTGCGTTGTTCAACCGCTGATCGCTCCGCTTTACGGCAACCGGTCGCCGCATGAAGTTCTGGGCGCGCTTCTGGGAGACGCCGGCCGTACGCCGCACGAGTGGGTGCGCGGATATTGGGCGGACCAGAAGCTTGCCACGCCTGTGGAGTACGAAACATTCTGGGAAACGTCTCTTGAAAAAGGCGTCATTGCGGGCACCACCTTCCCGGCAAAGGCCGTAACACCCAAGCCGGATTTTGCCGCCGCGCTGCCCAAGAGCTCAAACGGAAACGGTACAGGCGCCGGTTCCATGGAGATCGCTTTCCGGCCGGACCCGACCGTATGGGACGGCAGTTACAACAACAATTCCTGGCTCCAGGAACTCCCCAAGCCCCTGACCACGATGACCTGGGACAACGCAGCGTACATCAGCGTTAAGACTGCCGAGCAACTTGGCGTCGTGAATGAAGACGTTGTGGAAGTCACCCGTAAGGGCCGCAAGCTTCGTCTCCCGGTCTGGGTCCTGCCCGGGCACGCGGACGGATGCCTGACGGTCACTTTCGGTTATGGCCGGTCACGCGCGGGAAAAGTGGGCAACGGAACAGGGTTTAATGCCTATTCCATCTGGACCTCGGACGCCCCGGGATTTGCCCCGATTTCCAGGCCCGGCAAGACAGGCGGCCGCTATAAACTGGTGACCATGCAGCGGCACAGCATTATTACGGAAGGCGGCCGCAAAGAGGAAATCGAAAGCAAGAGCGCTTTCAACCGGGACCTGGTGCGGCCGGCCAGTCTTGAGGAATTTCGCTCCAACCCGGATTTCGCCGCTGATCCCCCGGAAGAAACGACGCAGGCTCCCAACCTTTATCCCCGCTATGACTACAGCACGGGATACCAGTGGGGCATGGCCATCGACATGAACAGCTGCGTGGGCTGCAACTCCTGCGTGATTGCCTGCTATGCCGAGAACAACATCGCCGTGGTGGGCAAAGAGCAGGTTGATAAGGGCCGGATCATGCAGTGGATCCGCGTGGACACCTACTGGCGCGGCAGCCTGGAGAATCCCGAAACCTATCATGTGGTGATGCCCTGCATGCATTGTGAAAACGCGCCCTGCGAATATGTCTGCCCGGTCGGCGCCACGGTGCACAGCCCGGAAGGGTTGAACCTGATGGTTTACAACCGCTGCGTGGGCACGCGGTACTGCTCAAACAACTGCCCCTACAAGGTCCGCAGGTTCAATTTTGAGCTTTTCTCCGACTGGGAGACCCCCAGCCTCTACGGCGTGCGCAACCCCGACGTGACGGTCCGCAGCCGCGGCGTCATGGAAAAATGCACTTACTGCGTGCAGCGCATCAAGGAAGCAGAAATCTCGACGCAGGTTGAAAACCGCACCATTCAGGACGGCGAGGTGGTCACCGCCTGCCAGCAGGCCTGCCCGACCAAGGCTATTGTTTTTGGAAATATCAATGATCCCAACAGTAAAGTTTCAAACCTTAAAGCTCAATCGAGGAATTACGTTTTGTTAGCCGAATTAAATATTCGTCCACGAACTTCGTACTTAGCGCCGTTGCGAAATCCGAATCCGGAGATCAAGGAGTAAGGGGATGGCCGCAAGAGAACCCGAAAATGTAGGCACCCTGGTTGCTCCGGGAAGCGATGTCCTGGGTCCCGGCCATTCTTACGGGTCGGTCACCGACAAAATCAGCTCGATCGTTCTGACCCGGGGCACCGGCAACAAATACAAGATCGGCTTTGCGTTGGCGGTGGCATTGCTTCTGCTGCTCAACTTCGGCGTCACGGTGCTGTTTGCAATCGGCGTGGGGATCTGGGGAATTAATATTCCCGTTGGTTGGGGATTCGCCATTACCAACTTCGTGTGGTGGATCGGAATCGGTCACGCCGGCACGTTGATTTCGGCGTTCCTGCTGCTTATGCGCCAGAAGTGGCGCACCTCCATCAACCGGTTTGCTGAGGCCATGACCCTGTTCGCGGTAGCCTGCGCCGGCACGTTTCCTCTATTGCACATGGGGCGGCCGTGGCTGTTTTACTATCTGCTTCCCTACCCGGACACGATGGGAGTGTGGCCCCAGTTCCGCAGCCCGCTGGTGTGGGACGTTTTTGCGGTCTCGACTTACGCCACCGTTTCATTATTGTTCTGGTACGTCGGCCTGATTCCCGATCTCGCCACCCTGCGCGACCGTGCCACCAAGAAGTTCAAGCAGGTCATCTATGGCATGTTTGCCCTGGGCTGGCGCGGATCGGCTCGTCACTGGAAACGATATGAAATGGCGGGCCTGCTGCTGGCGGGGCTGGCCACGCCGCTGGTGGTTTCCGTCCACACCGTGGTGAGCTTCGACTTCACCATTGCGCTCGTTCCCGGCTGGCACAGCACGATCTTTCCGCCCTACTTCGTTGCCGGCGCCATCTACTCAGGTTTTGCCATGGTCATCGCCCTGGCCGTGCCGCTGCGCAAGTATTACGGCCTGGAAGATTTCCTGACCATCCGGCACATCGACAACATGGGCAAGATGATGCTGGCCACCGGCATGATCGTGGCTTACAGCTACGTTATGGAAACCTTCATGGCCTTCTATAGCGGCAACAAGTTTGACATTTTCATGATCATCAACAGGATGACGGGGCCCTATGCCGGAGTTTACTGGACCCTGATTGCGGTCAACCTGGTGATCCCGCAAGTTTTATGGTCGTCGAAGATCAGGCGCAACCCCTTGTACCTGTGGCTGATTTCGTTCTCGGTCCAGACCGGCATGTGGCTGGAGCGCTACATGATCATCGTCACCAGCCTCCACCGCGACTTCATTCCCTCTTCATGGGGAATGTTCTATCCGACCAAGTGGGACTACATCATCTTTGTCGGAACCATCGGGCTGTTCTTCACCCTGTTCTACCTGTTTATTCGCTTCCTTCCGATGATCTCGATTTTTGAAATGCGCGATCTGGTTCATAAAACGGCAGAGGAGGCCAAACCTTAAATGGATCAACGGCAGCCGATTTACGGATTGATGGCCGAGTTCCTCTCGGCGGAAGAACTTCTGGAAGCCAGCACCCACGCGGCAAAAGCCGGCTATCGCGAACTGGATGCGTATTCGCCCTTCCCAGTCGAAGGACTGTCCGAAGCCATTGGATTCCATAAGACGAAGTTGCCCGTCCTGGTGTTCTTCGGAGGGCTGATGGGAACTTGCGGTGGCTTCTTTCTGCAGTGGTGGCCCAATGTCATCGGCTACCCGATGAACATCGGCGGCAAACCCTTGGACAGCTGGCCGGCGTTCATTCCCATCACGTTTGAGCTGACCATTCTGTGCGCAGCGCTCACGACCGTTTTCGGACTGCTGGTGCTGAACAACCTTCCCTGCCCTTATCATCCGGTGTTCAACGTGGAACGGTTTGCCCACGCAAGCAAGGACCGGTTCTTCCTGTTGATTAAGGCGGACGATCCCAAGTTTGACGCGGAACAGACCAGGAATTTTCTGGCAGAGCTCAATCCTCGCGAGGTATCTGAAGTTGAAAGCTAAAAGGGGCCAGACACGACATTTATTGACGGCAGCCTCCTCTGTCTCCGCACCCTCGGCGTCAGTTCTGCAGGTGCGCACGGGGACGGCCCTGCGATGGGCCGCCATTGCGCTGGTCGGGGTCCTGATGACGGGCTGCCGGCTGGACATGCACATTCAGCCCAAATATAAAGGTCTTGAGCCCAGCAGCTTCTTCAACGACGGCCGCTCAGAACGGCCCGTTGTCCCCGGGACGGTTGCCAGGGGAGACTTGAGGACGGATGAGCTGCTTTACAGTGGCAAGATCAATGGCCAGATCGCCAACGTCTTCCCGTTCCCCATCACCAAAAAGGACCTGGAGCGTGGCCAGCAGCGATTCAATATTTATTGCGCCCCTTGCCACGATTACACGGGGACCGGCAATGGAATGATTGTGCAAAGAGGGTTTCCGCCTCCGCCTTCCTACCACGTTCAACGCCTGATGAAGGCGCCGGTGGGCCATTTCTTTGACGTCATGACCAATGGTTACGGAACAATGTACAGCTACGCGGCCCGTGTTTCTCCCAGGGACCGCTGGTGCATTGCGGCTTATATACGAGCTTTGCAACTCAGCCAGAATGCGCCCACCAGCGACGTTCCGCCCCAAGAACTTACGAAACTTGAAGGATCGGCACAATGAACGAAGATACTCTGAAGCCCGGACTCGATCGTGCCCAACGCTGGTTCCTGATAGTCGGCGTGGCCGCTTCAGCGGCGTGTGTATTCGGAGCTTTTACAAACTGGACAGGATTCCTTCGGGCTTATCTCATCGGATATCTTCTCTGGTTGTTAGTGGCACTGGGATGCATGGCCATTCTGTTTCTCCACCACATGGTGGGCGGGAAATGGGGGTTCGTCATCCGGCGCACGCTGGAAGCTGGAACCCGGACATATCCCCTGCTGGCGTTGCTCTTTATTCCTCTGCTCATCGGCCACGCGAACCCGCAGGTCTACCCGGTGGTCACCGGAAGCTCTTTCAAGGCTTTCTATCTGAGCCCGCCATTTTACATGACCCGTGCAATCATCTATTTTGCCTGCTGGATCGGCTTTGCCTATTTCCTGAACAAAATGTCGGCCCAGCAGGACCTGGGAACAACCCACGGGATGCTGAAGAAGTTCAACAATCTCAGCGCTGTGGGGATGCTGGTCTACTGCGCCACCATCAGTTGGGCGTCGTTCGACTGGGTCATGTCGCTGGAACCCAAGTTCTTCTCCACCATCTTTGGCATGATTTTCATTATCATGCCGGTGCTGGCGGCGATGTCATTCACCATTATCGTTTCCATGATTTCGGCAAAGCACAAACCGTTATCGGGGGTTATTGATTCGAAAAACTTCAATGACCTTGGCAATATCCTGCTGACCTTTGTGATGCTCTGGGCGTACATGTCTTTCTCTCAGTTTCTGATTATCTGGGCAGGCAACATGCAGGACGAGAACTTCTGGTATACGGTTCGAGGCACCGGTGAATGGATGTGGGTGGCGCTCTTCATCATCCTCTTCCACTTTGCGGTGCCCTTTGTCCTGCTGCTCAATCGGCCCGTGAAGAGAACCATGAAAGCTCTGGCCTTTGTGGGCAGCGGGCTGCTGGTGATGACCTGGATTGACCTCTACTGGTTCATTACGCCGGCCTTCTATCCGCTGGGGCCGCATTTTGACTGGATTGACATCGCGGCGCCTCTTGGAGTGGGAGGCTTGTGGCTGGCCTTCTTTATTCGCCAATTCAAGGCCAGGCCCCGGCTGCCATTGCACGATCCAAGGTTTGAGGGAGTAGTTCAGCATGGATGAGAACACGAACCATTCTGAAAATCCGAACCACCGCCACGAATCCACTGACGCCGTGCCCCGGTATATTCTTTATTTCGCGCTGGGCGTTGGCATATCGGTGATCGCAGGCTTCCTGGTCAGTTGGGCAACCCTGGTATTCCTCGAGCACCACCAGACGTACCCTGCGCCTGAATCGTCGATTTCGCGGGGCCGCGTTCTGCCGCCCGCCGGAATGCCCCAGTTGCAGGTGCACCCCGATACGGACCTGCAGGTCTATCTGCATCAGCAACGCGATATTCTCAACTCATACGGATGGGTCAACCGGAAGAACGGGGTGGTTCGAATTCCCATACAGCGCGCAATGGATGTCCTGCTCCAGCAAGGCCTTCCGGTACGCGACAGCAAAACCCCGAAGGGCGCGGTTCAGCCCGGAGAAGTGCAGCAGTATACGGTTCCCCAGGGCTTTATGCCGCAGAATTAGGAGAAACACCGAAACCGGTGGTCAGCAGGCTGACAGAAAGTTAGGAACAATCATGGCTTGGAAGCAAATTCAGGACAGGTCCGATGCCGCAAGGCCCGGCTTGGGCGTTTTCCTGCCGATGAAACTGGGAATCCTCTTTGTGTTCTGCCTGGTCATCGGCGCCGGCTACCCGTCGGTCGCCAGAGGACAACTTTCCAAAATCCTTCAGTCTCGTGGATTTCAGGGCCCGCCGCACGGCGGCGCCACGGCACAGAACTCCAAGACGGTGCCCCCTCAACTGATGGACGTTGGTATTGATCAGAGATTGAATAACCAGGTTCCGCTGGATCTGGTGTTCCACGACGAAACGGGGAAGACCGTCCGCCTGGGTGACTATTTCGGGAAAAGACCTGTCATTCTTTCCCTGGTCTACTATAACTGCCCGCAGCTCTGCCCCATGGTCGAAAACGGCCTGCTGGAAAGCCTGAACCAGGTCCGATTCAACATCGGCGATCAATTCAATGTCCTGACGGTGAGCTTTGATCCCAAGGACACTCCCCTGCAGGCCTTTGCGAAAAGGGCCACCTACCTTTCCATGTACAACCGCAAGGGCGCGGCCGCAGGGTGGCACTTCCTGACAGGAGATGAAGCCTCGATTGCCGCACTGACCAAAGCGGTGGGCTTCCGTTATCGATACGATTCCAAGATCGACCAGTTTTCGCACGCCACAGCTATTATCGTTCTGACGCCACAGGGTAAGGTGTCACGGTATTTTTACGGCATTCGTTATCCTGCCGGCGCGGTTCGTCTGGCCCTGGTTGAGGCGTCGCAAGGTAAAATAGGCAATCCGGTCGACGCTGTCATGCTTTTTTGCAGCCATTACGATCCTGCCACGGGAAAATACAGCCTGCTGATTTCCCGGGTGCTGTTCATTGCCGCACTCGTCACCGTCATCCTTCTGGGCGGGTTACTGCTGGTGCTGTTTCTCAGCGGCCGCCGGAAGCAGGATGAAGTGCTGTTTACACAGGCCTCCGTGAAGGCTGAGAGGTAGAAGGCCCGCATTGATCATCGGGCCCGAATTAAAGAGGTTGAAAGAGTAAAATGCCACATGCGTTTCCCTTATTTCCGCAGGAAGCCTCGACGCTTGCCCCGGCGGTTGACCATCTCTTTTACTTCCTGACAGCGGTGTCGGTTTTCTTCAGCGCGCTGATCTTTCTGATGATCTTTTACTTCGCGATCAAGTATCGCCGCCGTTCGAAGGATGAGCCACCCCCGAAGAACCAGATGGTCAACAATATCCCGCTTGAGGTTACGTGGACCGTCATTCCCATGATTCTCGTTGCTATCATGTATTTCTGGGGCGCCGAAATTTTCGTCAAGAATGCGCAGCCCCCCCCGAACGCGACGGAAATCTTTGTGATCGGAAAGCAGTGGATGTGGCACATCGAACACACGAATGGCAAGCGCGAAATCAATGCGCTGCACATTCCCGAGGGCGTTCCAATCAAGCTCACGATGACGTCCCAGGATGTCATCCACGACTTTTTCGTTCCCGTATTCCGGGTGAAAAAGGACGTGTTACCCGACCGCTACACCACGGAGTGGTTTCAAGCCACCAAGGTGGGCAAATACCATTTCTTCTGCAACCAGTATTGCGGCATGGGCCATTCTCTGATGCGCGGGTGGGTTTATGTGATGACCCCGGAGGACTATCAGAAATGGCTGAACAGCGGGGTTGCAGGGACAACGATGGCGGAGCAGGGAGAGACCCTCTATCACCAATACGGATGCATCACCTGCCATGGCACCGGAAAAGGGCCGTCCTTCCAGGGACTTTTTGGGAAATCCGTCAAGCTGGCCGACGGACAGACGGTGATCGCCAACGACGCGTACATTCGAGAGTCCATCCTCTACCCGTCCTCCCAGATTGTTAACGGATATCCGGCCATTATGCCCACGTTTAAAGGACAGGTGAGCGAAGAGCAGGTTCTGCAGCTCACCGCCTACATCAGGTCGCTGGGCTCCAAAGAAAGGAATACGGGAACACCATGAGCAGTTCAGAAGTTGCCATTACGCCACGCGTTCATTATCTGAACGTCGATTATGGCATTAAATCCTGGCTACTGACCACCGATCACAAACGGATCGCCTGGCTCTACTTGATGTCGATCACGTTCTTTTTTGCTGTCGGCGGCATTGCAGCCAGCTTGATGCGCCTGAATCTGCTGGAGCCTCAGGGCCTGCTGGTCGAGCCGGAGACTTATAACAAACTGTTCAGCACGCATGGCATCGTCATGATTTTCCTTTTCCTGGTGCCATCCATTCCGGCCGTGCTGGGAAACTTCCTGATCCCCCTGATGCTGGGGGCCCGCGACGTTGCCTTTCCACGCCTCAACCTGCTGAGCTGGTATGTCTTTATGGCCGGCGGATCTCTTGTGATGTACGCGCTGATCGCTGGCGGGGTTGACACAGGGTGGACCTTCTACACGCCCTTGAGCACGATGTACCTGAACACTCACGTGATGGCCACTGCAACCGGCATCTTTATCGCAGGCTTTTCCTCCATCCTGACCGGCCTCAACTTTGTTGTCACCATCCACAAGATGCGCGCACCGGGCCTGACATGGTTCCGCCTGCCGCTGTTCATCTGGGCGATGTATGCCACCAGCATTATCTTCATCATCGGAACACCTGTTGTCGCCATCTCGCTGGCGCTGATTGTCATCGAGCGGCTTTTCCACGTCGGCATCTTTGATCCCGCCCTGGGTGGAGATCCGGTCCTGTTCCAGCACCTTTTCTGGTTCTACTCGCACCCCGCCGTATACGTCATGATTCTGCCCTCGATGGGCGTCATCAGTGAGGTCGTCACCGCCCTCTCGCATAAGAAGATTTTCGGCTACCATTTCATCGCCTTCTCCAGCATTGCCATCGCCGTCATCGGCTTTCTGGTGTGGGGCCACCATATGTTTGTCAGCGGCCAGTCCATCTACGCCGGACTCGTCTTCTCTGCCCTCAGCATGGCCGTGGCCATTCCTTCGGCCGTCAAAGTTTTCAACTGGACGGCAACCCTTTACAAGGGGTCGATCTCCTATGAGGCCCCGATGCTCTATGCCCTGGGCTTTATCGGGTTGTTTACCATCGGCGGATTGACGGGCCTCTATCTGGCCACCACGGCAGTTGACCAGCACGTGCACGCAACCTATTTTGTGGTCGCCCACTTCCATTACGTCATGGTCGGCGGCGCCATCATGGGATACATGGCCGGAATCCACTTCTGGTGGCCCAAGATCAGCGGCAAGCTATACCCTGACGGATGGTCGAGGGTTGCTGCCGTGATCATCTTTGTCGGGTTTAACCTGACGTTCTTCCCGCAGTTCATTCTGGGCTATCTGGGCATGCCGCGCCGCTATGCCGTGTATCCACCCGAATTCCAGACTCTCAACGTCGTTTCGACGGCCGGAGCTACCATCCTGGGGTTGGGATACATCATTCCACTGATTTATTTTGCCTGGTCCATACGCTACGGGGCGCCCGCAGGCGACAATCCCTGGAAGGCGACCGGTCTGGAGTGGACGACTTCCTCTCCGCCCACAACTCACAATTTTGAGGAAACCCCTGTCGTAACTGAAGAACCCTACGGGTATGATCGCATCGCGGAGGAAATACAAGTTGCATAACAGTCAAGCCGTTGTTGCCGAACAATTTGACGACCGGACGCAGCAGCATGAAGCGGCCAGCCTTGGAATGTGGATCTTCCTGGCCACGGAGGTCATGTTCTTTGGTGCTCTTTTTACGGGATACACCGTTTATCGGAACCTTTACACGATGGCTTTTGAAGCTGGCAGCCACCTTCTGAACGCCAGGATCGGAGCCTTCAACACTGCGGTCCTGATTGGCAGCAGCTTGACGATGGCCCTGGCCGTTCATGCAGCTCAGACGGGAATGCGCAAACGGCTTATGGCATTCCTCGCTTCGACGATGGTCCTGGGCGGGATCTTCCTCTATATCAAATTTGCCATCGAATGGGTTCACGACTACAGGGACGGCATCGTCCCGGGATTGCACTTCACGTATTCGGGACCGCAAGCCTCGCATGTGGCGATGTTCTTCTGCTTTTATTTCATCATGACGGGTGTTCACGCGCTCCACATGATCATAGGGGAAGGAGTTATGGCAGTCCTTCTCATTATGGCGTGGCGAGGCGAGTTTTCCAGGGAAAGCCACAACCACATTGAGATGTTTGGGCTGTATTGGCATTTTATCGATATCATCTGGATATTTCTGTTTCCACTCTTGTATTTACTGGGAGCTCATTTCTGATGTCGGAACATATCGCGTCTCGAAAAATGTATTACGTTGTATTCTTCAGCCTTCTGGTCCTGACTCTCTTGACCTGGCAGATCGCTTACGTCGACCTCGGCCGTTGGAACATGGTGGTGGCTCTCATTATTTCGATCACCAAGACGGTATTGGTGGCAACATTCTTCATGCATCTTCGCTGGAGCGCGTCGTTGGTGCGCCTTGTAGTGTTTGCCGCTGTCTTTTGGCTGTCCATTATGCTGACGCTCACCCTCGGCGACATTTTCACCCGCGCGAATGTGCAACCCTGGCAGTCTTCCGCAACCGTATCGCAGCCCATGGTTCCGGCCGCCAAACGCTGAAGCACCGGCGAAGCAACGTTCACTGAGAAAACAATTGTGGTGGCGATGGCCCCTCATCGCCCGGTGCTTTTTGCGGGCAAGGCTCCAGCAAAACGGCGGGAAATCTGTCCAGCATTCCGCTCAGTGACAGCACGCTCTGCCCGCCCTCAACCCGTTTCGCGGAAATCGTCCCCTGGGTAAAGATATTTCTCCAGCGGGTGGGGCACTCGCCGGGAAGGACGATCTTCAAGGCCGGCCAGTTTTCCCTGGGCAGCAGGGAGTTCCGCCGGCGAAGTGATCCCACCACAAGACGGGGGACGGCAACAATCACCCAATCCTTCCTTCGGCGGCGGGCAAACGCCACAATCCGGTCGCGCCTCTGCCCCGCCCCTTCCAGGGGGATATATTCACCGGATGCAAACAGTTCCTTATGGGCAAGCCGGAAATTAAGAGCTTTGCGAATCAGATAAAGTTTAATCCTCCCGTCCTGCCAGTTTGAGACCAGATCATTCAACAAATCCTCCGCAGCGTCTGCTTCTTGAGCCTTGAGATCTTCCATCATCCGGACCCTCTTCTCAAAATCCACCGGCCGCCGGTTGTCAGGATCCACAAGGCTGAAGTCCCACAGCTCGGTTCCCTGGTAGAAGTCCGGCACGCCCGGCGCTGTCATCTTCAGCAGGGTCTGCGAAAGAGCGTTCACGTACCCATAGAGCGCAATCGTCTTCCGCAACTCGAGAAAGTCCTCCATAAACGGGCTCCGGTTGCCGGTGCCGATGGATTTGCGGATGAATTGTTCCACGGCCCTTTCGTATTCCAGATCAGGATTGATCCAGCTGGTGTGAATCTTGGCTTCCCGCAGAGCCTTCTCCATGAATCCGATTAGCCGGTCGAGAACCCCGGCTTCCTCCGCCGGCTGCAGCGGCCACATACCCAGCATGGTCTGATACAACAGGCACTCCTCGTTACTGTCTGGAACGCTCTGGCCATGGTAATCCGTCTTGTGAGGCCGGTTCCATTGGCTCCATCGATGCAAGCGGGAAAGCCACACCCTGTCAATTTCAGAAAGGATGTTCACGCGCGCCCGGACATCCTCACTGCGTTTGGTGTCGTGCGTTGAGGTTGAGTTCATCGTGTGCGGCCAGCGGGCCAGCCGGGCCTGATTAAAACCGTGAAAAGCCGGAACATCGTACGGTGGTTTTTCGCGCAGCGAGTCGCCGCCCACTTCATTCAGGGAAATCAGGCTGTTATAAATATAGGACGCGGTGTCTTCCAACCCCTTCGCCATCACTGGACTCGTAAACTGCTGCCATCGCATGACAAACTGCAGCCATGCCTTTCGCTGGACCGACGAATAGGGCTGCGGGTCAAGAAACAAGACCCGGCGCAGGAAATCCCAGGCGGCGGCGCTGACCTCATCAGGGGAAGTCCGGCGTTGCGCGGTCTCCAGTGTCCAGTTGAGGTAGGAGCGGTCACGATTGCTGACGGAAAAATTCCTGACATAGGTCCTGTAAACGGGCAGACACGCCGTAACCTCCACAAAGGCCCTGACCAGCTCAGGAAGCGGAATGTCTCTGGCGTGGCGGTCTTGCGACGCCAGCTTTGCCAGCAAATGAGTAAACGCCGCCAGTTCACCCGCAAAAAGCTGGTGGATCACCTGCTTGTTTCGGATATAAGAAATCTCGGCGTAGGAGTCCTCGCAACCCGTAAAGCACCGATAATCCTTGTCCAGATGGGAGAAGCCCTCTGCATCCACGAACAGCCCGTTCACGGCGTTCAGGAAATCATAGCCGGTTGTTCCGGCCACCGGCCAATCCTCCGGCAGCGGCTCATCCCGCCCCAGAATCTTCTCAACGATGAGATAACGATTCGCAGTGCCGCGACTCTCCTCTTTTGCCGCGGTCGCAACCCTCAGGCGCTCCAGATAACGGGCCGGATCGTGCAGACCGTCCACGTGGTCCACACGGAGCCCGCTCGTTTCTTCCTTCCGGGCAAGTTCAGAGATCAGGTGGTGCCGATCCTCAAACACCCGGGGATCTTCAACCCTCAGGCCCACGAGTTCGTTGATGTCAAAAAAACGACGGTAATTGATCTCTTCCGCGGCCATCTTCCAGTGTGCCAGCCGATAAGCCTGCGCAGACAAAAGATGGTCCAGCGGCTGGAAACTGCTTCCATCGCCCTGAGTGCCGTTGAAGAATCTGAGTGTCTCGTCCAGCCAGTGCTTCACACCCGCCGAATGGTGGTAGAGCTCCCACAGACGATGCTTGATCCATTTGTGTGCCTCGCGGCGGGTCTTGATCCGCTCCAGGGCGGGGCCTGTCGGCGCCTGCAACCGTCTCACCGCCTCCAGCACTCGAGAGACTTCATCTATCAACGAGGAATCAACGTCCTTTCCGCTGCGGATACCCTCCAGGCAGTGTTCCAGGATCGGACGGTAGGTGCCGGGATTCAGTGGAAAGCGGTGCTCGTAATAGCGGATATAAAAACCATTTTCGTCGAGTTTAAGGTTCAGGTCCTGGTTTTCAAGCACCTTGCCATAACGGTCGCCCAGAACCGGAATCAAAACTTTGTTGTCCTGCAGAAACAGACCCTTGCCCGCTCCCGGGTGCCATTCAATATCAAAGTATCGGGCATACTCGGATGAAGGGCCATTCTCCAGCACATCCATCCACCAGGGATTCTCAGCGTTCGCAACCATGTGATTGGGAACGATGTCCAGCAGCAGTCCCATGCTGTAACTCTTCAGCTTGCGGACCAGGTCATCAAACTCTTCCTCAGTTCCCAACTCCGAATTGATGCGCAAGGGATCTGCCACGTCGTATCCGTGCGAGCTTCCCTTCCCGGCCTTAAAGCGCGGCGACACATAGAGGTGCGTGATGCCCAGTTCGTGAAGATACGGAACCAGGCCTTTCGCATCAACAAACCGGAAATTCAGGTTGAACTGAATCCGATAGGTTGCGACCGGAACTGCCAGCAAACGCATCATCCCTAACCTACGTAAACGCTCAATTTGTTGCCCAGGGCAAGGAACAGCTCGATCCACGCTTTCGCAGACTCATCGCCCTCGGCTGCCCGCCTTTGGAACTCTCCATACCGTCCCAGCAACACTTCATGAAATACGTTTTGAGGCTGCCACAATCTGACTCTAAACGGAAGCATGTCCGCAACATTCACTGTTGCGATAAAAGCCTGCAGCCGCTCCAAATCGTCAGGGTTTTCCAGAAACAAAGCAGCTATGCCCTCCAGGTTTCTTCGCATGGAGAATTCCAGCGTGGCCTCATCAAACACGATCCCAGCCCTGCCCATCTCTTCCAGCAAGGCCCGAATCTGGTCAACCTCCAATGCTTCAGACTCGAGAAGCCGCCGCAGTTCGGCGTTCAAGGTGAACTCCGCTGCAATCTGGAAGCGTTTCGGCTGCGGCATATTGAGTGAGGCCACAAAGCGCATCAGCGGAGCGCCACGCTCATAGATTCTCCGGTACGCCGCTTCCGCCTCAGCCAGCGCGGTTTGCAGAATGAGCCTGAGAATGTGGTGCTGCTGGTCGCGAAACAACAGCTTGAGCGTGTAAGTCGCAGATCCGAAGTGCTTGTCAACAATCCGCAGTCTCTCTCCCATGTCGCCGCGGTTAAAGCTTTCGGTGATCTCCTCCACCATTGCCGCATACTCGGCTTCTCCCAGAAACCTGCGGACACCGCCGTTCAGGTTATGGTCGCCAAGATGCAAAACGCCGAAAGTGATTTCTGCGGATTCCCAGGTGATTTCTGAAGTCACCTGGACCCGGCCAAGCGCCAGCCTTGTCTTCCCCTCATTCAAAACCTTATAGTCCTGCGGGTCGACGGTATAACTATAAACCCTTGTTTCGTGGTTGTAGGGCTCAAAGAGCGAACTCACGGCGTAATGAGCGCCAACCTTGGGCAAGTCGATCGCAGCGGGCCGAACAAACTTTTCAAAGATCACCGCCCCGTTTTTGTGCGCCGGGACATTGCTCTCAGCCTTCTCTAGCAACTCAATAAACCGGGCCTCGTAAGGCTGCTGCAAAATCTCTTCGGCCAGTTGAATGGCGCGGCCTGCGTATTGAATCACCTGCACCGTTTCAATCCCCGACAACTCGTCAAAAAACCATCCGCAGCTTGTGTACATCAGCATCAGGTGGCGCTGCAGTTCCATGAACTTGAGCGCCCGGATACTCTGCTCCGGCGTAAGCGGGCGGGCGGCGTTGCGGTCCAGGAAGCCCTGAACGCTCTCGCGGGAGCGGTCGAGAATGACGTTGATATAGTCATTGCGGGCCGCCCAGGGATCTTTGAACAATTCTTTGCCCTTCCTGGTAAAAGAGCTGTTGATAGTGTCACGCAGCCAGTCCAGAGATTCCCGAAGAGGCGCACGCCACTTCTGGTTCCATCCTTCGTGTCCTCCGCTGTTGCAGCCGCAATCGCCCCGCCAGCGCTCAACTCCATGAGGACAACTCCAGGAGCTTTTCTCAAAGATTCTGGCCTCATGAGTCGGCGGATGTTGTTCCAGGAATTCTCCGTAGTTGGTCAACTTGACGGACTCGTCAGCGTCCATATATTCCAAGGCGTACGCAAGCGCCATATCGCCATAAGGATGGTGATGTCCGTAGGTTTCACCGTCCGTCGCAATATGGGCTAGTTGCGGCCCTTCGCGTTCTTCGGAAAAGACTCCCAACAGCCGCTCGGCCAATTTTTCACCACTTGCCAGCAGACCTTCAAACGCCACGCCGCGGGAGATCGGGCCGTCATAGAAAAAGACATTGATCCACCGACCGTAGCGAAGGCGCACGCGGTAGGCAACCGAGGGATCGATGCGTCCTCCACTTGTGTCGCGCCAGTTCCGCGCTCCGACCGGCCGCACTCGCCACGCCTGATACGGCGAAAGGACCGTGTACTTGATGCCCTGCTGCGCCAGAATATCCAGAGTTTCCAGATCGACGGCGGTTTCCGGCAACCACATTCCCTGCGGTTCCCTCCCAAACCGATGCTCGAAATCACGGATTCCCCAGATCGCCTGGGTTTCTTTGTCCCGGCTGTTGGCCAGCGGCATAATCATGTGATTGTAAGCCTGGGCCATGGCTGAACCGTGACCGGAATAGAATTTCTGGCTTTCCTGGTCTGCCGCCAGAACTGCTCGATAAACATCCGGGGCCTTCTCTTCAAGCCACATCAACAACGTCGGCCCGATGTTGAAGCTGATCCGTGAATAGTTGTTGACGATTTTTTGAATACGCCCCTGGCCATCCATGATTCGCGCGGCCGAGTTCGGCCCGTAACACTCGGCCGAAATACGCTCATTCCAGTCGTGATAGGGATAAGCGGAATCCTGGACTTCAATGGCTTCCAGCCAGGGATTTTCGCGGGGCGGCTGATAGAAATGTCCGTGGATACAAACGTACCGATCTGGCATATAGCTCATTCCGTTCTGTTAATTAGACTGAAAAAGGACTATGGAGCTTGCGGCAATCGAAAGGGAGGCATTCCCGTCTGCTTCCAGCAGGTCAGGACACAGGCTCCCGCTGCCGTTCCATCGCGGATCTGCGGAGTCCAGAAGTTTCCTGAAACACGCCTTAGGGAATGGAAACACCGCAGTAGCCGGTTTACTGCCCAGGTTAACAATCATAACAGCTTGGTCATCCCCTCGCCATCGCCGGACCCAGAGGAGCTTCTCTCTTTCGAAGGCAATCGCCTCCGTCTCGTCCTGGCCATTCCGTGAAAATGCAGGGAGTTCCCGCCGCAGTCTAATGAGCTCCCGAATAAAATTGTATAGCGCCTGGTGGTCGCCTTCTGATTTCAGTTCGTGGTTCAGCTTGCAACCCTGGAAGGTCTCCGGGCTCTGCGGATCAGGGATCTGCCCTGCCCACTCGAAGGCGGCAAATTCCTCTTGCCGGCCCTTCCTGACCGCCTCGATCAAATCGTGATCGGAATGACTGACGAAGTACGTAAACGGAGCGATTTCACCATATTCCTCTCCCATGAAAAGCAGCGGGGTAAAAGGCGACAGCAGCAGCGTCCCGGCCGCCATTTTTTGGGCCTCAAAGGACACCAGCTTGCCTAGCCGCTCCCCCAGCATCCTGTTGCCCACCTGGTCGTGGTTCTGGGCACACACCACAAACCGCTCACAGGGCAGTCCCCGTGACGAGTTTCCGTGGCTTCGCTTGCGATAATTGGAATATTGTCCGGAATAGACAAATCCCTCCCTGTAAGCCCTGGCCAGCTGCTCCACATCACCAAAGTCACTGTAGTAGCCATTCCTTTCCGGTGTCAGCAGCGTGTGCAAAGCATGATGGAAGTCATCGCTCCACTGGGCGTCCAGGCCGTACCCGCCGGCCGCCCGGCGCCGGATGATTCTGGAATCGTTCCTGTCGCTTTCCGCGATCACGTATATCCTGCGTTTCAGTTGCCGCGCCTGCCGGTGGACAGCCGCGGCAAGCTCTTCAAGAATCGGCCGGGCCGAAGGGTCCACAATCGCATGAATCGCGTCCAGCCTGAGCGCATCGATGTGGAATTCTTTCGTCCAGTAGAGCGCGTTCTCGATGAAGTACCGCCGGACTTCATCACTTTCACGACCATCAAAATTGATCGCCTGGCCCCACGGGGTGCGGTAGGCGTCAGTGAAGTACGGGCCGAACTGCGCCAGGTAGTTCCCTTCCGGCCCAAGGTGGTTGTAAACCACGTCAAGCACCACCGCCAATCCGCGCGCGTGGCAGGCTTCAACCAACGCCTTCAGACCTGCGGGACCTCCATAAGAATTCTGCACAGCAAACGGGTAAGCGCCGTCGTAACCCCAATTCCGGTCACCGGGGAACTGGGCGACGGGCATCAGTTCCACCGCGTTGACGCCCAGTTCACAAAGCCCGTCCAGATGCGGGATGACGGCCTCAAACGTCCCGCCCTCCGTGTAAGTACCGACATGGAGTTCGTAGAGGATGTAGTCGGCCAGCTCCAGCCCCATCCAGCCGGCGTCTGCCCACTCGAAGTTCAGATCGACAACTTCCGAGGGTCCGTGCACGCCCTCGGGCTGATAGCGCGAAGCGGGGTCTGGCCTTTCGTTGCCACCATCAAGGCGATAGTAGTAGCGGGCCCCCGGGGCTATTCCTTCGGCAAGGACTTGGTGATAACCCCGTTCCTGTGGTTCCATCACCAGAGTCCGCCCGGAAGGTCCGACGACGCGCACCTCCACTTTTGCGGCGCCTGGGGCCCACACCAGAAAGTGGCAACGCCCTTCTCCCAGATAGGTTGCTCCCAAAGGAAAACTCATCCGCGCTGTCCCTTGCTCTTGAAGAACGATATCGAAAGAGCCGGCAGGGTCACCGACACAGACCACGGCCGCCCATGGTGCGAAGCCGGGCTGGCTTCCACTCCCCCCATGTTGCCCCAGTTTCCACCCCAATACTGGCCCGCGTCGCTGTTCGCAATTTCGTGCCAATAGCCGCCACGTGGCACACCAATGCGGTAGTTGGTCCGCGGAATGGGGGTGAAGTTGCACGCGATGACGATCAAATCATCCGTTGTGGTCCCTTTGCGCATGAACGTCAAAACGGATTGATCGGAGTCGGAGCAATCGATCCATTCAAACCCGGCAGGGTCGGAATCGATTTCATAGAGTGCCGGCTCGCGGCGGTAGACACGGTTCAGGTCCTCGACCCATTTTTGGAGGCCGGCATGGCTGGGATACTGCAGGACGTGCCATTCCAGGCTCCCATCGTGCGTCCATTCCCTCACCTGTCCGAATTCGCACCCCATAAAGAGCAATTTCTTCCCCGGCTGCGCGTACATAAAACCCAGCAGCAGGCGCAGATTGGCAAAGCGCTGCCATTCATCGCCCGGCATCTTGCCAATCAGCGATCCTTTGCCATGCACAACTTCGTCATGGGAAAACGGCAGCACAAAATTCTCCGTGAAGGCATACAACATGCGGAAGGTCAGAGAGTTGTGGTGATACTTTCTGTAGATGGGCTCCTGCCTGATATATTCCAGAATGTCGTGCATCCAGCCCATGTCCCACTTCATTCCAAATCCCAGCCCGCCCACGTATGTTGGGCGCGACACCATGGGCCAGGAGGTTGACTCTTCCGCCATCGTCTGGACGTCAGGATGCGCCTCGTAAACGTCCGTATTGAACCGGCGAAGGAAGTTGATCGCTTCCAGGTTCTCACGCCCGCCAAACTGGTTGGGAATCCATTCGCCTTCCTTCCGCGAGTAATCCAGGTAGAGCATGGACGCAACCGCGTCCACGCGCAGCCCGTCGGCATGATAAACATCCAGCCACATCAGGGCGCTGCTCATCAGGAAGCTGCGCACCTCGTTGCGTCCGTAATTGAAAATGTAGCTGCCCCAATCCGGATGAAAACCCTGCCGCGGATCCGCGTGCTCGAAAAGGTGGGTGCCGTCAAAATAGGCCAGTCCGTGCTCGTCGGTCGGGAAGTGCGAAGGCACCCAGTCCAGATACACCCCGATGCCGTGCTGGTGCAGGCAGTCGATCAGGTACATAAAATCCTGCGGAGTCCCATGGCGGCTGGTGGGGGCAAAATAACCGGTGGTCTGGTACCCCCATGACCCGCTGAACGGATGTTCCATGATGGGAAGAAATTCCACATGAGTGAAGCCCATCCGGAGTAGATAATCGGTGAGCTTCTGGGCAAGCTCCCGATAAGTCAGAAAACGGTTGTCCTCTTCGGGAACGCGGGCCCAGGAACCCAGGTGGACTTCGTAGATCGATTGCGGGCTGGCCAGAGAATTGTTCCGGTGCCTCTTTTCCATCCACTCCTGGTCGCCCCACTCGTACTGCAGGTCCCACACCCGCGAAGCCGTGTCAGGGGGCACCTGGCGGTATATAGCAAACGGGTCCGTCTTATCGGCGCGATATCCATTGTAACGGGACGCGACGTGATACTTGTACAGGTCGCCCCGTCCGAGCCCTGGAATAAAACCCTCCCAGATTCCGGACTCGCCTCGCGGGCGCAGAGGATGGCGCCCTTTGTCCCAGCCATTGAAATCTCCAATCACCGAAACGGATTCGGCGTTCGGCGCCCACACGGCGAAACACACGCCTTCCTTCCCATCAACGTTCCGCAAGTGGGCTCCCAGCTTCTGAAAAAGCCGGTAGTGTGATCCTTCGTTGAAGAGGTAAATATCTTCTTCGGTCAGCATCGAAGTATCGTAACGCACGGGAAAAACCTCACCGGTGGATCGTCCTGCTTCGATTGGGTTGTTCTCAGGCATATTCATCTAATCTCCCTTCCACGCCTCGACTTATCGAGCGTCTCAAGCATTTCCCTCACCTCCCGCATCCCTGTAATCTGGCGGAGGCTGTATCTCGACTTTCGCTTCCAGTTGGGGCGTTCTTCACAGGTTCCAGGGACGTTCTGAGGCTGCTTCTCATACCACAAATCTTCCAGATTCACCATGGCCATGCGGTTGCGGCTTCCACCTAGAAATTCCAGTGAAGCTTTCATCACTTGCACAATCGACGGGTCCCTGCGCTTTCGCCCGTCCGGGCACAGGAACCTGACCAGGGCATTCCTCAGTTTGCTGCGATTGTTGAGTTCCGTAATGGCCCCCTCTTTATCCAGCAGTCCAAGATCAACGCGGTCCTGCACATCCAAACCCTCCCAGAAGGCCGCAAAGGGAGGCATATCGTGCGTGTTGAGCGCAGCCAGAGAGTCTTCCAGCGGATCCGGCAAAGCCCTCTTTTCGTCGGGCGTGGCTTCAAACTGCATCACATACATCCGCTGAATCTTGTGACGGGCAAGCGCCGGACGCACGTAACCGGGAACCGTTCCCAGATCCTCCCCTACGATCAACGCCTTGTTCCGGACAGACTCGAGCGCGAGGATCGCATACATTTCCTCGGCGGGATAGCGCACATAGGCCCCGTCCCGGGGCTCAAATCCTTTGGGGACCCAGAAGAGGCGGTGCAATCCCATCACATGATCAAGGCGCAGAACACATGCGTGGGCAAGATGGTGCCGGAGGGCTTTGCGAAGATAAGCGTAGCCGTCCTCCCGGATTTTTTCCGGGTGCAGGGGCGGGAAACCCCAGCTCTGGCCCTTGGTGAAAAATCCATCGGGAGGCGAACCGGCGCTGACGTCCAGAACAAACGAGGCCCTTTCACGCCACACATCGTATCCGTCTGAATTAACCCCCAGCGGCAAATCCAGATATAAGCCTTCACCGTTTGAGTTGCACCCCTTTGCAAAACCGCGGATCTGTTCCTCAGCCAGCCATTGCACGTAAAGGTGATAGCGCATGGTGTCGAGATCGTAGTCCCCCCTGCTCAACTTCCCGTCCCGCAAGCGCTGGGGCCACGTCCACCATGAAGCGCGCCGGCGGTCGCAGGTGGCGCGGAACTGCGCGTAGTCTTTCAGATTCGGATGCGACTCAACGTAGCGGAAGAACTCCTGCTGCCGCTCCGAAGGACGTTCAAACATCGTGCGGGCAAGCGGTTCAAGCGCCTTCCTCTTCAAGGCCATCGCCCGCCGGTAATCCACCAGGTTCTGTGATCCCAAATCCTCCCGCTCCGCCTGGAAATCACTGGAGGCCACAAATTTCTGCGCCTCGCGGCAGTGTTCCATCTCCGGCACACGGCTCATATCCAGAAAGAGTTCATTCCAGAAGAGCCGGCTGACCGGCGAATAGGGGCTGGGATCAAAAGGTTCATCCAGAAAAGACGCCAGCAGCGGAAGCGTTCCGACCAGGGAACCTCCCCGTCCGTGGACCCATTCCATTAGTTCCCTGAGGTCGCCAAAATCGCCCACACCCCAGTTCGAATCAGACCGCAGAGCATAAACAGGAATGAACACACCCCAGGACTTCTTCGCCTGTCGCCCCGACCCCACAAAAGCCTTCTTCGGCGCGGAGATCACCAGCGTCCGGTAAAAGTAAGTCCCCGATTCTACGGTCAAAGTGTGGTAACCCATAGGTAGATCGCGGGGCAACCTCAGATCCGTGTCCCAATAGGGATTGCCCTCCACACTGACCTTTTTCGCGTGCAATACGGACTCCGTCCGGCCCGGCTTGATTTCCCAGACGCGCTCGTCCCCGGTCTCCAGCTTCAGGCAGCATCGCCATGACCGCAACACCTTGCCCACAGGAAGCCGAAGTCTGATGGCTGCCCTGCGTCCGTCCCAGGCCACCGCCACAGGCTCAGGACCCCGCCGATAAATCTGCTGGCGGCGCTCTCTCAAAGCGCGCGAGGATTCCTCCGGTCGTGTCAAAGGCGCGCCCAGCGATCGAAGAACCGCCACGAGCACTTCAGGCGATGCCTGTCGCCTCCTTCCGTCCAGAATGTTCTGATAAGAAGGCTGAATTCCGTAAGCCTCGGCCAGCCGGCGCAAGGTTCGCATTGTCGCTTCAGTCTTTGTGCTCACAACACCAATTTCTGCAAAAGGCCCGTGCTGTTTCGCGTCCGTCCGCGCGCCGGCCTCGTGCGTTACGTAAAGTAGTCGAAGTCACGTTCGCTCCGAACGCGCTGTCGGATTCGGAGGATGTGCGCGGGCATGATGTAGGGATTCAGTTCCACGTAATTACGAGCCCCTTGCCACAAATAGCGGCTGTCGGTGATCAGGTCGTGCACCTGAAAAGCCTGGTGAGGGTCAAGCCCAAAGTAATCGAGTGGAAGATCCAGCCAGCCCGACTGTGTATAATGCGGATCAAGATTAACTACCACCAGAATGATATTGGCACCGTCTTCGCTTGTCTTGCTGTATGCAATCAGCTGCGTGTTGTCAATGGAATGGAATCGCAGCCGCTGGTTGCTTTCAAACGCCGGGTTGGCCCGGCGGATATGGTTGACCCGGGCAATCAAACCTTTCAGGCTGTCGCCGCGGTCCAGGTCCCAGTTCCGGATCTCATACTTCTCGGAATTCAGATACTCCTCGCTTCCCGGCCTTAACGGGCGGTTCTCACAAAGCTCGAAAGCCGGCCCGTAAATCCCGTAATTTGCGCCCAGCGTCGCTGCCAGAATCAGCCGGATCACAAAGGCGGGCCTGCCGCCCGACTGCAGGTATTCGGTAAGAATATCCGGCGTGTTGGGCCAGAGGTTGGGGCGGAAAAACTCACGGACTTCACTCTGCGTCAGCTCCGTGAAATACTGCTCCAGTTCCCATTTCGTATTCCGCCAGGCAAAGTAAGTGTAGGACTGCGTGAACCCGAGTTTGGCCAGGCGATACATCACCTTGGGACGCGTGAAGGCCTCCGCAAGGAAAATGACGTCGGGATATTGCTTCCTGATTCCCCGGATGGCCCACTCCCAGAACTCGAAGGGTTTGGTATGCGGGTTATCCACGCGAAAGATGCGAATTCCCTGGCCTGCCCAGAAAATCATCACGTCCTTCAGTTCCTCCCACAGCTCGCGCCACTTGGGATTTTCAAAATTGAGCGGATAAATGTCCTCATATTTCTTGGGAGGATTCTCCGCGTATTGCACCGTCCCATCCGGGCGCATTCGGAACCAGTCAGGATGTTCTGAGACGTAGGGATGGTCCGGCGTGCATTGAAATGCAATGTCCAGGGCCACCTCGAGCCCCATTTCCCGGGCGGCTCCGACCAACTGCTGAAAATCCTCCAGGGTTCCCAGTTGCGGGTCAATCGACTTATGCCCTCCCTCCACAGCGCCAATCGCCCAGGGGCTGCCAATATCATCGTCGGCAGAAACAGGGTTATTGTTCTTTCCTTTCCGGTGCTTTCTGCCAATAGGGTGGATGGGAGGAAGATAGAGAACATCAAAGCCCATCTCCGCCACATAAGGCAATCGCTTGACACAATCCTTGAAAGTGGCGTGGCGTCCTGGCTCCGTACTGCAGGACCGGGGAAACATTTCGTACCAGGCGCTGAAACCGGCCTTCTCCCGGTCAACCTGAACAACCAGGTTCCTGTTATAAGTTGCAGCCTGGCTCCGATCCGGATGCATGGCCACCCATCGGGCCAGAGCCTCGTCCCTGGCACTCGAGACAGCTTCAGCGAGAGTCTGTCCGGCCTTCTTCCGCATGGACGCTGAATAAGCCATCAATTGCCTGGCGCCGTCCTTCGCAGCGCGTGAGGCCGCCTCTTCCACAAACTTGGCGCCGATCAGGATGTCAACCGAAACATCCTGCCCCGCTTCCACCTTCTTGATAAATCCGCTGCGCCACGACGCAAAATGATCAACCCACGCCTGCAATGTGTACTCGTACTCACCCACCTCCAGCACCGTGAAGCCGCCGTGCCAGCGGTCATTCACCTCTGGAAGCATTGGCGTTTCAAGCCATTCACGGTCGCCGGGACGCCGGTAGAGGAGAACAGCGGAAACAGCATCATGCCCGTCGGTGAAAATGTCCGCGGTCACAATTACGCGCTCGCCGACAACTCGCTTGATGGGGAAACGCCCATTCTCAATCTCCGGATGCACGTTCTCGATGACCACACGGGAGGGCGAATTGGCTGGAAGTTCAATTGAGGGTGATTCCGGCATTGGATTCACTTGCTTGCACCTCGAATTCGCTTGGAAAGATGGCCGACCACAGCCCTCAAAGGCCGCAGCTATTTGGAAGATCGCTAATGCAGTAACCTCAGCCTGTTACCGGCCTGAGGCTTGGTTTGTCAGGCTACTCGGACCCCACAAGACACTACTATTTTACTCCTGTGCTGTCCCATGAGCAACCGCAGGCGCCAAAGACGACTTATCTAAAACAAAAAACGCCGCTTATCTCTTATGACAACTCTAACGGACTGAGCCGAGGGGAACACGCTGGCAAAAGTGTCGCAGAGTCGGCCCATCAGGCAAAAACTCTTCCGCGACATTATTCTCCGGACACAGGAAACACTTTGCGCCGGAATCTTATGCAAGACCCTGCGTCCTTCGTCTCCGGCTCATTGTTCAGAACACGGTCAGTTTGACGATAACGAGAAACCTTTGTAATTTAGAAGAACACCGTCCGGAGGGATGGGTGAGCGGTTGAAACCGGCGGTCTTGAAAATCTATTCAGAACCTTTTTCTAACCTATTGATTGGATGGCAGAAAACCCTGCAACGCCTCGTAGGTCAATAGATTAGTGAGTTGTATTGAGGTGTCTTGAGTTGCACCACAATTGGTGCAATTGTATCCGGGCTTCCCACAAAAGTCCCCACACTGTCAGATTGTTTGTAACCCCATGTCACGGGCTCCGAAAATACGCCTCGACTGTGTGCGGCGTGCATCAATTTCTGTCTTGTCGGCGCCGGAATGAAAAGAACAGCAGCCCTACGGGTTTGATGGTCACCAGCGTGTTGCGGCTTTCACCCACTCAAGAATGCAGGAATCATTCGATGGCCGAACAGAGCTTTGAACAAGGTGCCGAACGTGCTTCCCGGTGAGGGGTCCGGTTTTTTTATACCACTTCCAGAGAGAGTTTTTCGGTTTCTTCGAGGCCCGTCAGGTCGCGGCGAGCCGCGGCCTGACAGGCAAATTCGTTCGGCGTCCGCTCGCCGAGAGCCCGGTGAGGCCGGCTCTCATTATATTTCCTTCGCCAAGTCTCTATAATCTGCCTCGTTTCTGTCAAGGCCGTGAACCAATGGGCATCCAGGCATTCTGCCCGGAAGGTTCCGTTGAATGACTCCACAAAAGCATTATCCATTGGCTTGCCGGGGCGAGAGAAGGCGATCCGCACTCCGTTCTGGTACGCCCACAGATTCATCGCCTGGCTGAAAATTCGCTGCCATTGTCACAGCGCAACATCTTTGGAACGCCCCGTTGGGCCTTGATCCGGTTTAATACCATCACCACGTCCTGGCCATTCAGTCTCTGGTCTGACGCGATCGCCAGGCATTCCCGCGTGTAGATATCCATGACCGTCAGCGAACCAAACCTTCTTCCGTCCGCCAGTTGATCCGCCACAAAGTCCATTGACCAGATTTGATTCGATGCCGTGGGACGAAAGCGCTCGCGGCGATCCTCCGCTACCCGACGATGGTGCTTACGCCGCTGGCGCGGCGTCAATTCTTCTTCTCGGTAGATCCGCTCCACCAGGTATTCCCCAACCTTCCAGCCCTCCCGGTTTAGCATCGCCAGGATCTTGCGCTATCCGTAGCGAACTCGAGCCTGGGCGATCTCCCGGATCCGCATCCGGAGTTCGGTCCGGGGATCCTTGCGGCTGCGGTACCGGAAGGTCCTTCGGCTCATCCGGCCCACCCGGCAAGTTCTCCGCTCGCTGACTGCGTACATCCCGCACCAATGCTCGACCACCGGACGCCGGCGCGAGGGCTTTAGAACTTTTCTGATAACACGTCCTGCAACATCGTCTTGTCCAAGCTCAGATCCGCCACCAACCTTTTCAGCCGGGCATTCTCCTGCTGCAATTGCTTCAGCTCGGGGACCTGCTCGACTTCCAGACCTGCATACTGCTTCTTCCAGCGATAAAAAGTCTGCTCCGAAATCCCCACTCTACGAATCAGCTCCGCTACCGGAACTCCAACTTCCGCTTGCTTCAGAACCGTCGCAATCTGCTCCACTGAGAATCGTTTCCGCTTCATGGCAAAACCTCCTCTTTGATGACTAGATTCTGCCGAAAACTAACTCTCAAAGTGGTTCAAAATTACCGGGGCCGATCAGCTGACCTGACCGGGCTTTTCAGTGCCCTTCGCCGGAAGTAGCGGCGCAAAGCGTCCTTCCAATCGGGAAGCAAGCCGAGCTTTTCTTCCTCCAGCTTTCGGTTCGCCAGGCGCGAATTCATGGGCCGGCGAGCAGGCCGGTCGGAAGCCGACGTTGGAACAGGCACCACAAGAGCCGGGTCTAACCCCACCTGCCGCAGAATTTCCTGGGCGAACTCAAAGCGCGAGCACGATCCCTGGTTCGAAATGTGGTAAAGTCCGGGACTCCCCAGTTCAACAATTTCTACAATCTTTCGCGCCAGGTCTGCGGTGTAAGTCGGGCAGCCCACCTGGTCATCCACAACCCGCAGCGTGGCCCCCTGGCGGGCCTTGCCAAGAATGGCTTCCACAAAGTTCTTTCCGAAGGGACCAAACACCCAGGACGTGCGAGCGATCCAGAACCGCCGAAGCAGTGCCCGAACTTGGTTTTCGCCTTCCAGTTTGCTCTGCCCGTAAACACTGACGGGGTGGGTCCGGTCGGTTTCAACATAGGGCTCGGCCTTTTCCCCATCGAACACATAGTCCGTGCTGACGTAGAATATGGGCACGCCAAGTTCGGCGCAGGCGGACGCCACATGGCGAGTGCCTTCGGCATTGACCCTGAATGCAAGTTCCGGCCGGAGTTCGCAATCATCCACAGCCGTCATGGCGGCTGCATGGACCACCAATTCCGGGCGGGCGCCTTTAATCGCACGGCGAACCTGGAGCTCATCGGTGATGTCTGCTTCTGCGCGCGTCAGGGGCACAACTGCATGGCGTTCCTGCAGGAGAGGAAGCAGGTCATTGCCAAGCATTCCGTTGCTGCCCGTAACCAGGATCTTCAAGATGGTTCAGATCCGTGAGAGGGTTTGGTTGCGCTGCTGATAGAATTTGTCGTAGTACTTCTGGTACTCCCCGCTCCGGGTTTTTTGCACCCAGCCGGCATGGGCAATGTACCATTGCACGGTTCGCTGCAGACCCTCTTCCACATCCACCGTGGCACGCCATCCCAGTTCCGTGAAAATCTTTGTGGTATCCAGGGCATAGCGCCGGTCGTGACCTGGCCGGTCGGCAACAAATTCAATCAGGTCTTCCGATTTGCCCAGAATCCGCAGGAGGCTGCGGATAATCTCCAGATTGCTGAGGGGGCTTCCGTAACCGATGTTATAGACTTCGCCAGGACGGCCCGAGTGGAGCACGGCATCGAGCGCGCGGCAGTGGTCCTCCACGTATATCCAGTCGCGCTGATTCAAACCGTCCCCGTAAACCGGAAGCTTTTTCCCTTCCAACGCGTGGGTGATCATCAACGGAATCAGTTTTTCCGGGAATTGGTTTGGACCATAGTTGTTGGAGCACCGCGTCGTAACGGCTGGAAATCCATAGGTTTTGCCATAGCTGCGTACAATCAGGTCAGAGGCGGCTTTGCTGGCAGCATACGGGCTGTTCGGGCGGTAAGCCGATAGTTCGCTGGCGGATTCTCCCGGCTGGAGGCTGCCATAAACCTCGTCCGTTGAAACATGCAGGAATCGTTTGATTTGGCCGTGCCGGGCCGCTTCGAGCAGAGTGTGTGTGCCCTGCACGTTAGTTCGAATAAATTCCTGGGCGTTCTCAATGCTCCGGTCCACGTGGCTCTCCGCGGCAAAATGAACCACGGCGTCCGGAGAGCGCCTCATCAAAGTCCCAACCAGTTCTGCGTCGCACACGTCACCTAAAACAAATTCGTAATTCGGATGCGACGCGACCTCCGCGAGATTGTCCAGATTTCCGGCGTAGGTCAACTTGTCCAGGTTGATAATCTGCGCATCCGGATGGGCGCAAAGAAAATACCTCACAAAGTTTGAGCCGATAAATCCTGCGCCGCCTGTTACCAGAACTTTCAAGAAACCAGACTCCTTTGATTGCTCATAAATTACTTGTGCTGCAGTTCCCAGTCGTAATTGAGAAAGGCATGATCGTAGGCAAGCCGCCCTTCATCCCGCGGATTATAAAACCTGTTGGTCAGATAAACCAGAACGGCAGGGTCGGCCCCAATCACCTTGTAGCCGTGCCCGACGCCGGGCGGTATTTTCAATCGCCACGGGCGCAGGGTCCCCATATAAATCGTGTTCACGTTTCCGTGAGTTGGGGAACCTTCCCGAAGGTCACACAACACAACCTGGAGCATTCCCTGCACTGGCGCCCAGAAGTCCGTCTGTTCAAAGTGATAATGGACGGCCTTGATGGTTCCCGGATAGGAGACGGAGGCTGAGACCTGCAGGGCCTGGGATTGCTTTACCGATTCCGTCAGCGGAGTGGCGCCCAATCGAAACAGCTCAGCAAAAAAGCCCCTGTCGTCCGGGTACAGCGCCCCTTGCTCAATTTCCACGCCGACAATCAAATGCGGACTGTCAGGACTCAGGATGCTGTCGCCGATGTCCTTTTTTGCACGCTTGACCAGGCTGAGGCAAACACCCCCGCGTTCCTCAATGGGAAAGACTTCCTGCTGGATCGTGGTCTGGGAAGACTTCATCGGGCCACCTGATCTCCCTGGCCACCGGCCGCAACCGAAAGGTTCTCAAGCTTGTTGGCGCCGCCTTCAGCTACCAGGTTGGATGCGCGCCGAAGGGACTCAAATGTGCCGGCGTCCGTCCACCAGCCATCGAGGATACTGTGGGTCAGCGTCTTCTCATCAAGATACTGGTTGTTAATGTCCGTAATCTCAAGCTCACCGCGTGCAGAAGGTTTCAGACGCCGGATCCGCTCGAAGACCGTATTGTCATACATGTAGATCCCAACCACGGCGTAAGGCGAGCCAGGCTTTTTCGGCTTTTCGTCAATCCGGATAATGTGCCCGTCCTCCAGAACGGGAACGCCGAACCTTTCCGGGTCGGGAACCTTCTTCAGCAGAATATGTGCACCCCGTTCTTGCCGTTCGAACTTTTCACGGGCTTCAACGATATTGTTTTCGATGATGTTGTCGCCGAGAACGACGCAGATCCTTTCGCCGCCGGCGAAAAATTCAGAGAGGCGCAGAGCATCGGCAATGCCCCCCTCACCCTCCTGATAAGTGTAATTAATGTGCCTCAGGCCAAAATTGTTTCCATTGCCGAGCAAGCGCAAAAATTCTCCTGCGCCTTGCCCTCCCGTGACAATCAGAATCTCATTAATCCCAGCGTCTACGAGCGTCTGGATGGGATAGAAAACCATCGGCCGATCATAGACAGGCAAGAGATGCTTGTTGGTAATTCGGGTCAGCGGGTGAAGGCGCGTGCCAAGTCCTCCAGCTAAAATAACACCCTTCATCGGATCCCTCCGGTTCTGAATTTCGTTGCGTTGACTTGCGCCCCGCGACTTTAAAAGAAAAGTAGAACGTCAAGATACAATACCTTCCGGATTGAGCAAAGAACATTTTTCCGGCTGGCGGAAAACCCTTGGGTATCCAGGGATATCGAGAAAAGTTAGTGGACCGGGCCAAGCCCTGCTAGTTGCATGATTTGGATTGCTCTTGCAGACCGGCTTTCGTCTCAGATCGCTCTCGCACCCACTTGACAAGAAAGCGGTCCAGTGTAAACTGTGGCCACGTTGGGCCCGCTGGCTGCAAGAATATCGGGCTGATCGGAGATTCGCTTGGGGCACTTCTGTCATCGATTCGGCCAGACCCCAACGCCACTCTCCGTGCTGATCTCAGAGTTTTCAACAGAACGGGTTGCAGAAGCATGCAAGTAAAGCGGGACTTACGCGAGCTCTTATATGTGGCGGTGCCAAAGGGGCTCGGTGGAGTTCTGCAGGTTGGCATCAACTTTGTCCTCCTGCGGTTCCTGGGGCCGGCAGAATTTGGCCTCCTCTCAGTTTGCGTCACAGGAATCATCCTGAGCGACGCCATCATCAGCCCCCCGTTTGACATGGGAGTATTGCGCCTGGCTCCCCTTGAAGAGATGGAGGACCCGGCGGCTTCCGTCCGCCTGCAAAAAGCGGCTCTGGTGCTCAAATTGGTTGTCGTGCTGATGTTGGCCTTGCCGGTGTTCCTGATGCCGGATTATTACAGCCACGTGCTGTTCCGCCAGTCTGGCGAAGCCCGCTTGCTCTATCTGGCAATTCTTGGCGTGATTGGGCTCGGCCTTTTGCGCTCAACCCAGACTCATTTTCAAGTTTCCGGCAGATTCGTCGCTTACGGCGCGGTTGACCTGGCGCATAGCACACTGAAATACGGGGGAATTGCTCTACTGCTCTTTTTGACAACGGCACGGCCCGCAACCATCCTGATTTTCCACGCTACCGTCCCTCTCGCCGTCACCGCGGGTGCTCTCGTGCTTCTTGCGCGTCCCCTGATCTCGAGCCCCCTCCACATCGATGAAGTCAAGCGGCTTCTGCGCTTGGTGAAGTGGTATGTGGCGACAACTGCGCTCGGCTCGCTGGTCAGCAGGGTTGATCTGTTCATCGTTTCCAGCATGCTGGGTGTGGCTGCCGCAGGCATCCTTGGAGCAGCATATACTTTCGCCATGCTCCCTCAACTGCTGGGCATGTACATGTCCGTGGTCTTCAGCCCACGCATCATGCGCCTGTGGAAGCAGGGCAAGCTGGCTCGTGTTTATTATCGCTATCAGAGGATCCTGGTAGCCTTGGCGGTTGGATTTTATGCAGCAGCATGGATCGGATTCCCTCCCTTGGCCCGCTGGTTCCTCCCCAAGTCTTTTGATGGAACAATCGGTGTCTTTCTCGCTCTCCTGCCGGCGATGCTGTGCTCGCTGGTGAACTTCCCATGGTCAATTCCGTTTCTGCTTTTCATGCGGCCACGGCTCCTCTTGATGATCGACTGTATTGGATTCCCATTGCTGCTCCTGCTATACTGGCGGGTCATTCCTTCGCACGGCGTGATGGGGGCGGCTGTGCTGACAAGTATCTACTCCGTGATCAAGACTCTGGTGATGCAGGGTGCGGCAATCAGAATTCTAAGGAACGGTCCAGGGCCCGGGGAAGGTAATATGCCTCCGGCCGTCACCGAGTACGCCCGTTAAGGGATTTCCGGGGAGACGCCAATAGGGATCCCAGGCGGTTGCCCTCATGTCGTGGCGTGGCGTAGCATCCTTGGAAAACCCGGGAAAGTTCCCGCGTTCCCCCACAAGCGATCGATCTTGATCGAGAGGAGGGCTTCCCGGATACCCTGAGGACCTGAACTATACGCAAACCCATTGACGCGAGGAGTCTGGTTTGTTTACTCTTAAATTCCGCAAACGACGGAACGCAAACAGGGGGAGATGGAAATGAAATTCCTGATGGCTGCCATCAGCTGCTTGTTGCTTGTGCCGTGTGCGCTTTGGGCCCAGAGCGCCAACTCTGAGCCTTATCGCCTGAGCCCTGGCGACACGATTCAGGTAACTTTCTATTTCAACCCGGAGCTCGACGGCAAGATGCAGATCCGCCCGGATGGGGATGTTTCCCTACAGCTCGTTGGGCAGGTGGAACTTGCCGGAAAGACCGTGGGCGGCGCCACTCAATATGTCGACCATCTGTATTCAAAAATCCTGAGCACGCCGCAAGTGACCATCCAGGTCCTCTCCTTTGCCGGCCAGAAGGTGTTCGTCACGGGAGAAGTTTTGAAGCCGGGAATGGTCAATATGTCGGGAGGTCTAACCCTTGCCGAGGCCATTGGAGAAGCCGGAGGCGTTAAGCACACCGGCAATAAGAGTGGTGTGGTTATTATCCGCAAGGGCCCGGACGGCAAGCCTATGATGAAGAAAGTGCGGTTGATGAAGGGGGGGGAGCCCACACAAGATGCCGTTGCCATGCTCCACCCCTTTGACGTGGTTGTCGTCCCCGAAAGCAAGATTGCACGGGTTGATCGATGGGTGGACCAGTATATTCGACAAGTCAGCCCGGCGAACCTGGTGTTTGGGTTCCAGTATCTGAAAAACCTTCAGCCAACAACGACTTTTGCACCATTCTGATGCTGTTTCCGAGTGGCGCATCAATTCCCACAGACTAACTTATATTTTCTCCTGCCCACGCCATTATATTGACAGCCCTGTTGCGTTTTGGAGGGGGGACTTCTGCGAGTACCCGATCTGAGCCTGAGACGGTCTTTGCGATATAACCTTTTTCGCAACAATGATTGCCGATGGGGCAAAGATCACTGCACCTAAATGTAAATGAATCTGTCATGTCTCCAGGCAGCATGAAAAGAGCTCTCTTCGCAGGAAATGGAGACGTATTAACCAAAGCATAATATCACTAAGGAATTAACTTTTCTCTTGACAACAAACATGTTCTCAGGTAAAAACGGACGTTCGGTTTGAACAGTGTTTTTGGGGCAAGGCTTTAAAACAATTGAATGTGTGAGCGTTATGGCTTAGGCCGCAGGGGGAGGTGAGTGCTTGCCGAACCTTGAGGTTAGCTGTGGCGCGGAGACGGTGCAGTCGAGCATCGGGGCAGTCCTTCCGAATCCCTGGGTTCTCTTGGGTTGACGGCTATTCTGCCTGGGTCCTTTTCCTTGGGTATGCGTTTCAGTTTGTTGCGCAAGTGATTGGCCTGAGACAAACGAGGCAAAGGTGGCGGCAGAGATTAGTGTGCCGCGGTGCTTCGGCGGCAAGCCCAAAACTCCTGGGGAAGGTTGGAAAAGTCGATGATTCGGCGTGAGCCCTTTGAACAACACAATCTGACCTGGCGGGATTGCCTGGGCCTCTATCGGAAGTATCGATGGATTGTGCTGATCGTGTTGATTGCCACGGTGGCCGGCACTTGGATCTCCCTGCAAGTCTTCTTTACCACCCTCTACGAAACACAGTCTGATCTGTTGGTGAAGATCGGGCGCGAAAATGCCAGCACCCCGCCCACCGTCGACAATGGCGCGGTCATGACTCAGGGCGTTTCCATCGGTGAAATTCACTCCGAGGTCGAGATGCTGTCCTCCCGAGCGCTGGTGGAGCAAGTTGTGGACGAACTTGGGCCGAAGCGGTTTCTTTATTCATTGCCCAAGCCAACCAACATCTGGGGATACCCCAAGTACATCGCGAAGCTGACAGCCCACCAGGTCAAGTCCTGGTACAAGGATGTCCTCATCGCTTTAAGCATCGAGAAGAGGCTGGACCCGCGCCAGGAGGCCATCGTGCGGCTGGAAGGAGGAGTGGATGTTCAGCCCGTGCGTCAGTCCAACATTCTAGAGCTAAAATTGCGGACCCCTTCTCCCCAGCTTTGCGTGGACGCCGCCAACGCTTTGCTGCAGGTGTATTTTAACCGCCGGGTAAAGGTGATGAAAGACGAAGTTGGGACGGCCTTCTTCGACCAGGAGTTGGATCATTACGGGCAGCTCATGCAGAAATACTTGAGCGAGCGATCGGAAATTCGCAGCAGGTGGGACGTCACCTCGCCGGGTACGCAGCGGACTCTGCTTCTGGATCGGCTTTCCGATCTGGCCAAGCAGCGGATCGAAACGCAAAGTGAAATTAACAGGCTTTACTCGCAGCGCCTTTCCATGGCGGAGCAGATGCGGGGATTGCCTTCCATGCTCCCCAAAGAAGAGACCACCACGCCCAGTCCTTCCATCGACGAGATCCAAAAACGGCTGACCGCGCTTTCGCTGGAACGAGCCAAAGTGCAGAACCGCTACCTGCCACAGTCTGAAACGATGAAAAAATTTGACCAGGAAATCGCCAGCCTCGAACAAATGGTCAAGAAAGCCGAACCCACTATCACGGCCTCAAGCACCAAGCAGGCCAACCCGGTAGCCGTTGATTTCATGCAAAAAATGGCTGACGAACAGGCGAAGATCCGGGGCCTTCAGGCACGGCTTGATAGTCTCAATCATTCAGCTGCGACAGTACAGGCACAGCTGAATCGACTGAATGCGGGAGCCGACAAATACAATAACGCGGAATTACAGTACAACATCGCGGAACAGAATTATCTTTCGTATACGAAGAAGGCCGCGGACGCAAGGCTTTCCCAGCAACTGGACGCGCTTCGGATTGCAAACGTTTCCCTGGTGGCTCCTCCCTATATGCCAATCCAGCCCGTTGCTCCCCGCAAGCTCCTGATCATGGGGGTCAGTTTCCCGGCAGGACTCCTGTTGGGAATTGCTTTCGCCGGTTTGCTGGAAACCCTGGATGACCGCATTGAAAGTGACCGGGATTTGGCCGCGCTTGACGACATTCCGTTCCTTGGAACGGTGACGCTTGAGGATGAAGCTGTTACGCATGCTTAGGGAAGTTCATTTCCGCGTTCGCGAATACCTCTCGTCGCGACTGCCGCCTGGCGCGCCGGTCAAGTCGCTGCTGGCGGTGTTTGTCGGTGTATTAGGTGTTTTGTTTCTGTCCATCCTCTCCAACCACTTCTCTCCCGTCATGGCTTTAATGGGGGTCGTAGGCATGCTGGTCGCCGCCGGGATGGTTATTTCGCCGTCCTTTGCCTTCGTCGTCATGACGATGGTGATGCCCTGGGAAAGGATCGGCCGCTTCACCAACGACACCGATCCTTACGCTATATCCCTCAGCCGGATTTTTGGTGCCATCGGAATTGTTGCCTTGATCATTCATGCCCTGTTGCGCCGGTGGAAATTGAAGTTCGGACCGGCGTTCTATCTCTATGGGGGCTACACGTTACTGGCAGCAGTGGGCATCACCTGGGCACTCCGCCCCGGCGATGCACGTCGGGACGCGCTGAGGATTTTTGGAAATCTTCTCTTCTTTTTTCTCATGGTGAATCTGGCGCGGTCTCTCAAGCTGGTCAAGCTGGCAATCGCCCTCTGGCTGGCTTCAACGCTCCTTGCCTGCGTTTACACCACCTACGACTATTACTCACCGAACGTCCCGGAAGTTCAGGAAGCCCAGATGGGATTGACGAAGGACCGCTTCACCGCGGTGGTGGAGGATGCCTCTGAGATTCAAACGATCGGGCGCGAGGTGAAGAGGGCCTATGGTCCGACGGCCCATCCCACGCTCTACGGGCTGGAATTGACCATGACGATCCCCTTCTGGTTCTTTTTCATACGCATCGAAAAGAACCGGCCCTGGTTCAAACTGCTGATGTTGGGATGCCTGGCCCTGGTCACTTTTAACATCCTTCTGGCTAATACGCGAGCTGTGATCCTACTGGCAATTGGCACCTATGGGTACTGTTTCTTGCGCAAGCTGATCGACCACCGGTGGCGTGTGGCGGTGCTGAGCCTCCTTCTGCTCCTGGTTGCGATTCCCTTCATTCCCCGGGATGTCTACCAGCGGTCGCTGAACCCGGAGCTTTACACCGAGGCCCACGGCGCGGGGATTCGGGCGCGTTTCCTGTTGCTTGATAAGAGCTTCATCCTCGTTCAGGAGCACTGGCTGGGAGGTATCGGCGTTGGTAACATGACGATTCTTCCAAAGATGGTCAAGAGCGAACTGACCGGGAGCATTACGCCGGCCGGAATCCGGGCGGGTGCGCACAATGAATACATCTGGACTCTCGTGGAATCCGGCATCTTCGGCTGGCTTTGTTTCTTCAGCTTTGTCGGGCTGGTCACATGGTCAAGCTTTAAGGCCGCGTGGTACTTCCGGCACTGGGAAGAAACCGAAGAGCATTACTGGCTGATGATTGCTTGCCAGTGCGTGATGGTGGGAATCCTGTTTTTTGGTCTGCAGACCGAAGTGTTCCACCTGACCCTGAAGGGGTGGTGGTTTTCTGCAGCCTTGAGCGTTGCTTTCCTGGGCTTCGCGCGACGAATGGCGGAAGAACCCGCTGAAGCTGACCTGATGGATCTGGCTGCGTGATGGAAGATCGAAAAGACATTGCGGTTGTTGTGGTCGGTATGAACGCTTGGGGCTACGTGAAGGATTGCCTGGAGTCCCTGTCGCAGACCGACTGGAAGGCTATCACTCACACCGCTGTCTACGTGGACAACGCCTCGACAGACGGCAGTGCGGATAACGTTCGCACGCACTTTCCGGAGGCCATGGTCATTGCCAACTCGCAGAATCTGGGCTTCTGCAAAGCTTGTAATCAGGGGGCGGCGGCGGTACAGAGCCGTTATGTTTTTTATCTGAATAACGACACGGTCCTTTATTCAGACACGGTTCCGCAGCTTTTCGATTTCCTTGAAAAGGCTCCTGCCGCAGGAGCAGCGGGCTGCCGATTGTTTTATGGGGATATGCAGGAACAATGGTCAGCCAGGCGATTCCCAACCTGGAAGAACGGGGTCCTGGGAAGGCACTCCGTCCTTTCGCGTTTGTTTCCAAACGCTCGAGTTGTGCGTGAGTACCTCTATAAAGACAAGATGGCTTCAGAGGAGCCCTTTGAAGTGGACTGGGTGCCGGGCTCCTGCACGCTGGCCAGGCGCGAAGCGGTCGAGCGGATTGGGGGCCTTCCAGAGGAACTCCATTATTGGAGCGACGCGGTGTTCTGCGACCGGCTCCGGAGATTGGGGTACAAGGTGTACTTCGTGCCCCGGGCCAAGCTGATCCATTTTGAAGGAAAAGGCAGTGGGAACCGCACGCCCGAATGGAAGCGATGGCACATTCGCGACTTTCACCGGGGCGCCTATGCGTTCTATTGCGAACACTACCGCCTGGGCCGCTGGAACCCGGCCAGATGGTTTGCCGCGCTGGCCTTGGGACTCCGTTGCCGTCTTCTAACCATAACTACTTCAAGGGGGAGATATGTCAGGCCATCCGCATGAACACAATTTCGATCCGTACGATCTGGGCGAAGTCCGGGTTGCGGATGAGAATGAAGTCGATCTGGAAGAGGCACTGAGCCCTGCGGAAGGAACACTCGTCGCCTGTGGGACCCAGGCGGAAATCTCTGCGCCGCGGGTTCCTTTTGCCTGGCGCCTTTTTGAGGGGATGGTGGCGAGTTTCGTGTTGCTCGTCACTCTTCCGATACAGATCGTTCTCGGACTGCTGATCAAGCGGGGCACTCCGGGGCCGGCTCTGTTCTTCCAGGACCGGGTCGGCGTCAATGGAAAACGATTCAGGTTCGTCAAGTTCCGGACCCTATACGCAGACGCCCGGAAGATCTGGCCAGAGTTGTATGAGTACTCATATACCCCGGAAGAAATCGAAACGCTGAAGTTTAAAACCATGGCTGACCCGCGGGTAACGCCGCAGGGCAAATGGATGAGGATGAGTACCCTCGACGAACTTCCGAATTTCTGGAACGTCGTGACCGGCGACATGGCGCTGGTGGGACCGCGCCCCGAAATCCCGGAAATGCTCCGGTATTACGATACACCCGAAAAAATGAAGAAGTTCGCCGTTCGGCCCGGCATTACTGGGCTCGCACAAATCTCCGGACGGGGCCGGCTGACCTTCCACCAGACTCTCGATTACGACCTCGAATACGTCAGGACTCGTACGGTGTGGCTGGATCTGAAAATCATGTTCCTGACTTTCTACAGAATTCTCACTCGGGACGGTGCATTTTGAAAGAACAATTCGATACCAAGACAGGGATACTTAACCTTCAGGAACCCGTTGGAGAAACGGACCAGCAGCGGGTACCGGTTTCCTCCGGGCATCAAGACATGGAAGTCCCGGATGAGGTTGTGCAGGTAGCGGCCCGGTTGCGCTTTGCCCTTGCCACTCACGAGCGGATAATCGCCTTCACCGATGCCAAGCCTGCGGACGGTTCCGCCATCGTTGCCTCAAGGGTCGGACTTGCCCTGGCTCGCATGTCCGAGGGCCCGGTTCTGGTGATTGACGGGCGGTCGCCAGCGGCAGGAGCCGCCGCCGGCCGGCGGGTTGCAGCCACACCCGGCTTGTCTGAAGCAATTTCGGGCAGGGTTGAATTGACAGGCGCCATCGCTCAGACCCAGGTCAGCAATTTCTTTCTAATGCCGTGGGGAAACGCGCCGATGACGGAAGCTGTCGCGCTTGCGGCCTCCCCGCAGGCCAAGGATATCTTTGCCATCCTGCAGGAGCATTTCCGTTATGTGTGTATTGACGTCGGATCCATCCTGAATTCGCCTCTGGGTCTTCTTCTCTCTTCTTACAGCAACGGGGTTGTGCTTTCCCTGGCGGCGGGGATCAGCCGGCGCGAAGAGACAGATCGAGTCCGGAAGGAGTTAAAGGTAGCCGGATTAAGATTGCTCGGGGTCGTTTTGACATGCCAGAAGTAGGTTTACAGACTGCTGACCCGACCGCAACGGTGGTGAACCCGTCACGAAGGAAAGTGCGTGTTCTGCTGCTCCTTTACTCCGTCTGCCATGGGGGCATTGAGAGCGCTCTCATCCACTGGTACAAGCATTTTGACCGCGAGCGTTTTGACGTACACTTCGCGTACTTTGCCGGCGACCGGGGACGGGAGAAGCCGTTCCTGCGCGCGGCGGGGCTGAACGAGATTCCGGTCATCCCGGTCCCTTGGGGAAAGAACAAACCTTTCTTCCGCTGCGCCCGTGAAGTGGCCCGGATAGTACGCGAGTTGGAAATTGATATTGTTCATACCCACGCCTACTACGCCGACGCCGTGGGCGCGCTGGTGAAGGCCTTTGTCCCGGTCAAAGTGGTCAGCACGGTGTACGTGTGGGGGAAATATGAGCTGCATCGCCAACTGATGCAGATGATGGACTGGTTGGCGATTCAGTTTATGGACGCCGTGACGGCGCACTGCTACGAAACGCAGCGCAAAACCTTCTGGCGCTTCACGCCGCCCAGCCGGATTCCGGTGCTAATTGCAGGTTTTCCCACGGACCACACGGCTCCGTCCGCGGAGGAGCGCCAACGACTGAGGAAGAGCCAGGGCATCGGAAACGACGACGTGTTGATGGTCAACGTGGCGCGCATCGCGCCGGAGAAAGCCCAGGACCAGCTTTTGCGCAGTTTTCGCATCGTCCTTGACCATCACCCCAATGTGAAATTGTGGATCAGCGGGGTAGGGCTCGAAGACGTCCGGAAGAACCTCGATGCTTTGCAGTCCGAACTGAAGCTGGGCTCACACGTGCAGTTTGTTGGTTATCGGGAAAATCTGTGGCCCATGCTGGATGCGGCCGATTTCATGGTGCATCCCTCGCACGTCGAGGGCGTGCCCATCGCGATTCTATACGGCATGGCTGCTGGGCTGCCGCTGGTGGTTTCTCGCGTAGGCGGATTGCCAGAAGTCATTAACGACCATCAGACCGGTGTCTTTGTGGCCGAAAACGATGTGGAAGGCTTTGCAAGGTCAATCCTGGAATTGATTGCCAACCGCGACCGGGCGCGTGAAATAGGGCGAGCGGCCCGCAGATTCATTAAAACGGAATATTCCGTGGAAAGGGCAGTCGCCAAGGTTCAAGACCTGTACGACGAGGTGCTGGGATTTGAAGATCGGAATTCTTGTGATGTTCGCGGGCCGGGGCGCCGGCGGGCCTGAAGTTTACGAAGTGGAACTATTGAGGGCTCTGGCTCAGATCGATGGGGAAAATGAGTACCACGTTTTTTGCTTGAACGGACGGGCCAGGGACGTCATCGGGGTGTCGGCCGAAAACTTTATCTTTCACGAAGTGCGGCCTGAAATTCGAGTGATCAGCATGTTGACAACGTTACCCATCCAGCTTTCGGCAGCCGGGACGCAGGTTCTGCACGCGCCCATTATTCCACCTCCTGTGTCACCGCAGGACTACGTGATGACGCTGGTCTGCTCAACCACATTCAAGCATCCGGAATTCTACCCTCCGGCCATCCGTCTGCGCCTTCGCACGCTGCTTCACCGGGGGATTCGCAAATCGAAAATGATTTTGTGTGTTTCCAACAGCGTCCGGGAACTCTGCGCTGAAGAGTTCCGCCTGCCTCTTGAGAAGCTGAAAACGGTTTACCTGGGAGCCAGCCGGAACTTCCGGCCGCTCGGGCCGGAAAAAGATTCTTCGGTCCTGAAGGAACGGTTTGGCATCACGGACCCGTACTTTCTGTTTTCAGGCCGTTGGGAGAAGCGGAAAAACGTCGTCCGAATTCTCGAAGCCTTCTCACTTTTCAAGAGGAAAAGCCACCTTCCGCACAAGTTGGTCCTAACGGGAAGCAGGACCTGGGCATCGAGAGAAGCAGAGGCGACCATTGCCGATAATCGGCTTGAGCAGCACATCGTCGACCTGGGCAAGTCACCGGTTCAAGACCTTCCATTGCTCTATGCCGGGGCGGATGCTCTAGTTTTCGCTTCGCTCTGGGAAGGGTTCGGAATGCCGATTGTTGAAGCTATGGCCTGCGGGACTCCGGTCATCACGTCCAACTGTTCCTCGATGCCGGAAATTGCCGGCGAGGCGGGATTGCTGGTGGATCCCTATTCCGCCGAAAACATCGCCTTTGCGATGCAGCAACTTGGCGGCGACGCCGACCTGCGGGCCCGGCTGAGCGCGGCAGGTCTGAAGCGATCGCAACATTTTACGTGGGAAAGGTGCGCACGGGAAACGCTGGTAGCTTACGAGCAGTTTGTTTCGATGAGTTGAAGCAGGGATATAGTCGCAATCCATAGCTCCGACGAGCAAACAGAATCATTAACCAATTGAGTCAAATTTGGAGGAAATGAAATGGATGAGACGCGGGTCGTAATTTTGTGCGGCGGGAAAGGAACTCGCTCCTACCCTTTCACGGAATATTTTCCAAAGGTGATGATGCCTGTGAACGGCACGCCCATTCTGGTCCACCTGATGCGGATATACGCGGCGCAGGGCTTTACGTCCTTTGTGCTCTGTGCGGGTCACCGGAAGGAGCTTTTGTACGACTACTTCGACGACCGGTTCCACAACTGGAACGTTGACATCGTCGATACCGGAGAGGACTCCGATACAGGTGAGCGAATTCGCCGATGCGCAGATTATCTTGGAAACACTTTTTTTGCAACGTACGGAGACGGCCTCGGGAATCTCGATATGCACGCACTGCTTGACTTCCACCAACGGCACGGTTCCCTTGCAACGGTAACAACAGTGCCCTTGCGCTCGCAATACGGCCGGGTGGTTTCCGCTGATGGTGGAAGGGTTACTCATTTTGCGGAGAAGCCGATCGTGCGGGATCACTGGATCAATGCTGGCTTCTTCGTCTTTGAGAAATCGGTTTTTGACTTCTGGGAAGGCACTAATCTGGAATCCCATGTTCTTCCAGGGTTGGCGAGGCGCGAGGTGCTTTATTCCTATATGCACCGCGGATTCTGGAAATCCATGGATACCAGCAAGGATCAGCAGGAGATGGAAAGGCTTTACAAGAGCGGGGCCCCGCCTTGGACGGAGGGAATTAGTCCCGCTCTTATTTCAACCGAGAGACGCTGAAGAGGCACAGGTGAATACAATGTCAGAGAATTTCTGGGAGGGGAAGCCAGTTTTGGTTACAGGGGCGACCGGCCTTTTGGGGGGATGGTTGGTACCCGCGCTGGCGCGCAAGGGAGCACAGGTGGTGGCATTGATCAGAGACGGCTGCCCCCGCAGCGCTCTGGTCCAGGAAGGGTGGCTGAATCGGATCGCAACCATACAAGGATCACTTGGAGATTACGGTCTCATCCGCCGAGCTCTGGCGGAGTACGGTGTTGAAACGATCTTTCATCTAGCGGCTCAGACACTGGTGGGGATTGCCAAGGAGGATCCCATCGGGACGCTGGAAGCAAACGTCCAGGGAACATGGAATCTACTGGAGGCGGCGCGAACCACCCGCAAGTGCCAGGTCCTGGTGGCTTCTTCTGACAAGGCGTACGGGGAACCCAAATCGCTTCCGTATAAGGAAGATCATCCCCTTTGCGGCAAGTATCCATACGACGTTTCCAAGAGTTGTGTCGACCTGATTTCCCTCATGTACGCCACTACTTACAATCTTCCGGTCGGCATCGTGCGGTGCGGAAATCTATTCGGCGGCGGCGATTTGAATTTCAGCCGGAGCATCCCGGGACTCATTCTGTCCACGCTGCGGGGTGAACGGTTTGAAATCCGCAGCGACGGCCATTACGTTCGCGACTTTCTTTACGTCGAAGACGCTGCAGCGGCCTACATGATGCTCGCAGAAAAGATGGCGGCCAATGAATCCCTGATTGGCGAAGCCTTCAACTTCAGCCTGGAGTCCCGTCTGACAGTTTTGCAACTGGTCGATCTGGTTCTTCGCATGATGAACCGCACCGATCTGGAACCGGTGATCCTTAACCGGGCGTCGGGCGAAGTCCGCGAACAGTACCTGACGGCGGAAAAGGCAAAGAAGGTTCTGGGATGGTCACCGCAGTTTTCCATGGAGGAAGGGTTGCAGCAGTCCATTGAATGGTACCGGACATACCTCGAAAAAGTTGAAGCTGTCAAAGATATCCCCCGGCAGACGGTGCAAGTCTAGCAAATCAAGGAGGAACGACCAGTGTCGACAACAGTTTATCTGACCGATCTCCGTTACAATTACAGTGGAGTCCTGGCGAATGACTGCATGCCCCTCGGAGTGGCCTACATGAAGGCCGTGATGGACCGCGAGGAGCCGGAAATCAATTCCCGCCTATTCGTTTACCCTGACGCGCTGCTGCAAGCACTGAAGGAAAATCCGCCGGACGTTTTAATGCTCAGTAATTACGTCTGGAATGAAGCCCTGAGCCTCTACTTCGGCCAGATTGCCAAGCAGTTGCGGCCTGAAACCCTCGTGGTCATGGGTGGCCCCAACATTTCCATCGAGCCCGAACGACAGATCGAGTACTTCAGTCAGCACCCCGAACTGGATCTTTATGTCGTGGGCGAGGGAGATTTCCTGGCCTGTGAAGTGGTTCGGCAATTCATGGACGCCGGGAAGGACATCCGGAAACTTGGCGAGCGCGAAATCCCATCCTCCATCTATCGAGAATCCGACGGAACGCCGAAACGGACGCTGCCGTGGGCCCGGCACAAAGAGGTGGACGAGATTCCCTCCCCGTGGCTCACGGGAATTCAGGATGAGTTCTTCGACGGCAAGCTGGCTCCGATGATCGAAACCAACCGCGGCTGCCCTTTCACCTGCACGTTCTGCGTTCAGGGTACTGGCTGGTACACGAAGGTTCACAATTTCAGCAAAGATCGGCTCCGGGAGGAAATCCAATATATTGCCCGGCGCATCAAAGAAAAGTCTCCGAACATGGGAACTTTGCGAATTGCGGATTCAAATTACGGCATGTACGAACGCGACACAGAAATTTCGTCCTATATCGGTGAAGTCCAGCAGCAATACAAGTGGCCCACCTTTATCGACGCGACGACCGGCAAGAACCGGCCCGACCGGATCATCAAGTCCCTCGAAAAGGTTGGCGGCGCGTTGGTTCTTTACCAGGCCGTCCAGTCACTCGATGAGGATGTCCTGCGCAAGGTCAAGCGCCAGACCATCAAGCTCGCCACCTACGAACAACTTCAGGTTCACATGCGCGGCCGAGGCTTGCGCTCAAACTCCGATCTGATCCTGGGCCTGCCGGGAGAAAGCCTGGAAACTCACCTGAAAGCGCTCCACAAGCTGCTTGATTCCAATATAGATCAACTACACAATTTTCAAGCCATGATGCTGAAAGGCGCGGAAATGGAATCCAAGTCGTCACGGAAGCAGTTCAAGTTCGAAACACGTTTCCGTGTGCTTCCCAAGAACTTCGGTATTTACAACGGCGAGAAAGTCTTTGACGTGGAGGAGATTATTGTCGCGACGGACTCACTTCCCTTTGAGGATTACGTGACGGCGCGCAAACACCACATGGTCAGCAGCGTTTTCTGGAATGACTCCTGGTTCGATGTCCTGGTGCAGTACGCCAGACATTTCGGATTCAAGTGTTCGGAGTGGTGGTCATCTGTCCTGCCCGCAATGGAGAAAGGGAGTCCGGAAATTCGGGGGTTCCTGAACGAGTTCGTGGACGAAACAGTGAACGAACTGTTCCCCACGCGCGAAGCCTGCGCACGCTTTTACAGTGAGAATGAAAACTTTGAAAGGCTCAAGAACGGCCAGATTGGCGACAATCTTATGTACCGTTACCGCGCCATTGCATCGTTCCGGTTGTGGGATGCCGTCTGCTCGACGGCCATGGAGTCGACACGGTGCCTGCTGGAACGTAAAGGATTGCCGGACCAGTATGCCCACTTCGATGAATTCTGGGCCGATCTTTACCAGTTTGTCCGGCTGCGGCACGCGAGCGGCGAATCGCCTTCCGAAATCCTCTCATCGAAACGCGCAACCCTGAGATACGACCTGCAGCGATGGGCCGGGGACGGCTGTCCGACGGACTTTGCAAACTACCGGTTGGACGAGCGGGCGGAATTCGAATTTCGATTGTGCGAGGAGAGCGCCAAGGAACTGGCAGCCGCATTGCAGGTCTGGGGAACGGAAATCAAGAGTCTGACCAAAATGGTAACTCGCATTAAGGTGGCGTGGCAGGTTCGTGATTGCTCTCCTATCTGCAGCGACACGATGGTAGCGGTGGCCGAGTAAGGAAAGAGGCAAGGAGAAGTATGGTTTATTTCGCAGCACGATTGGCGAAATCATGAAAGCGGCAACGGGGTTTCCAAATGGGGTTTTGGTAACAGGATCCAAGGGGTTTGTTGGTTCCAGCTTGTGCACTCAACTGGCTGCGGAGCAGGGCTTTGTGCTCCCGCCTGCAGTTCCGTTGGACGTCACACAGCCGGAGGACTTCGAACGGCTACCGGCTGACTGGCAGGCGCGCGTTGTGGTTCATCTGGCCGTACGGGGTAAGGTGCTGGTGGCACGAAAGGAGATGTCCACACATTGCGCGGACACCATTGACGCCGCGGTGAACATTCTCGAGTATCTGAACCCGAAGATCTTTATATTTTCCTCATCCTGCACAGTCTACGGCGAGACGCGGCGGGCGGGGGTGAGGCCCGGCCAGAAAGGCTACCGGCCGCGCAGCGTCTATGCGCTCAGCAAGATTGCCGTGGAACTGATCAGCTCACAGTGGGCTACGGCGAACCGACGGGCCGCAGTCATCTTTCGTTTTGGAAATGTTGTCGGCAAAAGGTGCGGGGGGCTGGTGCGGTACCTTACAAGGCACGCCTTGAAGTACCCGGAGGGTGAAAAACCAGCACGCCTGCGCGGGGCGGGCCGGATCGTACGTGATTACGTCCCGGTCGACTATGTCAGCCAGGTGTTGTCTGCAGCCACCGATCGCCGCTGGAAACCTGGCTCAACCACCTTCCTGAATATGGGAACCGGGCGAGGAATTACCAACGCGGCTGTCGCCGACCGCGTGAGAGATGTTCTCAACAGAGAGGGGTACCAACTCAGAATAGAATGGGATCAGGAACCTGCTCTTGAGGAAACAACGGCTTCAGTCCTGGAGATTTCACGGACGGAGCGGCTGTTCGGCATTCCGACAGCCTCACCGCAGGCAGTGTGGGATGCCATTGAGGAAGCGGTAATAGGACAGCTTGAGGACGCTGGCTCCCACGAGGCAGCCCTACCAGAGACATGCAACACATCCTCTTAGCGTCGCCTAGCCTCCTGCAGAAAGACGTCCCAGCTCTTCTTAGGGTTGCCCTTTGCGTCAAACATTCCAAGAGTTTGAAGGAGGGTTCGAAAGCGCTGGGAGCCCGAGCCGCCGTAGTAGGAGGAAAGAGCCTGCCCTGTGTGGTTGGGAAGATCGGCCAGGTACATGAAGCTGGCAGCAATGATCGAACTGTGGTATTGCCGCAGCGCATTAAACACTTTCTGGTAAAACCCGGCTTGCTTTGCCTGGGAACTGCTGTTCACAGGTGAACTGGGATAGGCGACTTCCTGGAGAAGGATTTTCCGGCCGCCAGCAAAGCGCAACATGGTCTGGAAGTCGCCGGGTACGACCGAAGGATTCTTGACCGTCCAATCTGGATTGTAGGGCCCATAGGTTAGTGCCAAGAAGTCCATTTGGGAGTTCAGGGGCTTCAACAGATCGTTCAAATGGGAAACACCGCTGAATTCCAGGGTGGTGCTCACTTGGATCCCGGGGTCCAACTGCTTCAGCCGACGGGCCACGGCAGCGTAAAGCTTGACAAATCCGCTCACTTCTTTGGGGTGTTTGAGGAAGTAGCTGTCGACTTCATTGCCGAACATAAACCACTTTACCCGTCCGCGAAATCTGGGGGCCATGGCGTTGATCAGGGCCATCACCTGGTTGCGGACTTCACTGTCGGTCCAGGGCTTGTGTTTCAGGTACGGAGGGAATGTTCTGTCTACGGTATCGATAATCTGGAACGTGAAAGAGAGCGGGTAGTTATGCTGCTCCGCAAGAGAAACCTGGAAATTGAGCGTTTCGAAATTAAAGTCACCCTTCCGCGGCTCAAGGTCACGCCATTTGCCGTAGCACGCCATGAAGTTGATGCCCGCCTTCACCGTCCTCTGGTAGGCGGCTATCATGTTGGAAGGCGTCTGCGGCTGATTGGCAAAAACCGTAGGGATGATGCCCAGCCGGGGCAGGTTTCCCGGAACAGGTGTGGTCTGGGCGGGCGTAACGGGCGAAGCCCTCGCCGAAGAGTGCGCCACAGCACTTCCTCCCAGGTTCGAAGCGCTCTCGTCCAGAACAAAGGCAGAGGAGCCACTGCCGAATTGCACATAGCCCACGCCGGCGGCATATGTCGCCGTTACATTGCCACCGGACTGGTGGATGGTAATCGCCTCCTGATAGGTCTTCTGCGCGGTTTTGACCGTAGCGCTTCGGGTAACCACTTTGATCGTGCCGATCATGTTCTTCCACTGATGGCCCTTCGGCGCGCTGAAGTCCAGATAAAGGACTCCAGAGGGCAGCGGCATGCCGTTGTAGTTGGTCATGTAGTACTGCTGCCCTTTTTGGAGCAGCGTCCAGTGGCTCGACCCCCAGGGAGTGGTGCTTTTGATCTCATAGCCCGCCGCGGTCTTGGCCGCCACCTCAAACACCACAGTTCCGGATCCATGCGGACTTCGCAATACCCATTTTCTGCCGGTCTCGAGTGGAAGATAGCTGGTGTTGCTTTGCATTGCACGCGCGGTCGACGGAAGAAGACCGCAGAGAACGGAAAGACACAACGCCCTGCAAAATACGGACAACCGATTTTTGTGAACAAAGGTCTCCATTTTATATTTCATAGCTGAACTAATTATTATGCAAAATACCAAGAATGTCAAATGGGATATTATTCTAAAACTTCAGGTTGCGCTGGGCCTGCTCGTGTTGCTGACTGCGTGTACATCGCCCAGCGTTCTCATCCACCCCGCCGGCACCTCCGGTCCCCCTTCGGAAGTGCCCTCGGGCGTTTCGTTGAACGGGACGCAACTTTCGCTGTCGACGCCGAACCTGGTGGTGATCTTTGACAATGCCTCCATCGTGGCGGTGCGTAACCCCTTGACCGGCGGGAGCTACCAGAGCAATACCACTCCCTGGATCGATCTGACCATGCTGAACCCGCCCAGCGACAACCTTTCCCCCGGATCCTGGAAGTTGATCAAAGATACCACAACCGGGCAGACCGAAGGCCAGCTCACGCTTAAAGACTCCACGCGCACCGTGGTCCTGACCGTCGGAATCGATTCATCCACACAAGAAATCTTCTTCCGAATTTCCGGACAGTCCACCGATCCAGGTGTTCAAAGCGTCATATGGGGAATTCCGGGCTTGAGCCTGCAGAATGCCAAACTGGTCTTACCGGCTCAGGCAGGCATCGTCTTTGATTCTAACTCCCCTTACGTTCAATACGACTTTGAGTACCCCACGCACTGGGAAGCACAGCTTGCTATTTATCAGGCCCAGCAGGGCGGCTTCTATGTTTACGCCAATGACCCGAAACCATGGTTCAAGCAACTGCTCGTGGGACGCCAGACGGGCAGCCTGGATATGGGCTTCCAGACATTCGCTGTTGCTCCCTACATCACGGCCACCCAGACGCCTGCAGTGGAATGGAGATTGAAGGGTTTTCAAGGCGACTGGCGCAGTCCGGCGGGGGATTACAGCAAATGGATGCATAAGACTTGGCCCCGGCCCAGTTCAGACACCAGGCCGTCGTGGTGGAAGAATATAGATGCCATTGCCACGGTGGAGAACCCTGATCCCACGGTACTTCAGCCTCTGGCTTCGGACGTGGATCCCACCAAAACGCTGATCTATCTGGTGAATTGGCGGCAAGACGGGTTTGACGTCAATTATCCGGATTATACGCCCGCAACCGGTGTGGGTACTTTCATCAGCCAGGCCCATTCTCTCGGGTTCCGCGTGATCCTGCACATGAATGCCCTGGGAGTGTCCAATACCAATTCGAACTGGTCCACGGTTTCCAGTGATCAGCTCAGGGATCCCGGTACGGATAACCTTTTGTGGTGGCCATGGGGACTCTGGCCGGCCGGATCGTCCCCGCCGTCATACATCAACAGTTTCGGTTTCATCTCTCCGGCTACGCCGGTTTACCGCAATCTTTTCATCAACAGCATTACCAACACTATTCAAACAATTCAGCCCGATGGAATCCATCTGGATGCCGGAGGCGTTCTGGTCAATGACGGCAATGGCTTGATCAACGGGATGACTTCGCTCCAGGGAATGCAGGCATTGGCGCAAGAACTCCACCAGGCCTTTCCGCATCTGGCCTTCAGTTATGAGAGCCTGACAGAAACGATGGATCCGTACATCGACTTCGCACAGCGCTGGGCCGCCACCTTCCCGGCAAACCCCATTGGCACCTACCTTTTTGGCAACGACGTGACTTTCTACGGTTTCCTCGATCAGCCCGGGCCGGACGAGCCGGGCTTTATTGACTACATGAAGCGGTATGAGATGCAGGGAGTTCTTCCCACAATTCCCGCTTCCAACGCAACCGACTTGAGCAATCCATCGCCTGGGATGAAACGCCTGTTGAACCTGGTCAGTTTGTGGCAGAAATACAACTTCAAACCGGACTGGACGTCGAACTGGGGCACTGACCTGTTCCGCTACATCAGCTCAGACGGCATGACTACCGCGACGCTCCAGAACTCGGGCAATGTGATCAGCCTGAAGGCTGCGGGACAAACGGTGTATCAGCGCGTTCACGATACCAGCCAGATTCAGACGTCGGACTTCATCGCCAACTGGCCCGCCTATACGGATTCAACCATCCTGGGGCTCGATCCCTCCCGCCAGTACTGGCTGGAGTCGGGGCAGCCCCGGCCTGTCAACCTGCCTCACCTCACAAGCCTGCCTACAGGTATGAAGGTTGGCTCAGACACACTGGTGACTCCCGACTACGCCTATTTCCAGATCGATCCCATCACCCCAAGCCCGTGGGATTTTGCCGGGGCGTTTGGCAACGCCAAGACCGGAATCATCGTAAATGGCCAGGACTATCCCTTGAGCTTTGGAGGAACGGCATCGGTCACGCAGCAGACGGTCGGTGGGGTGACTCGGGACCCGTCTTTGCTGCTTGTTCCTCCTTACAACGGCGTGATCGGTGCAACTTACGCGGAATATCAGGTTGCAATACCCCAGGGGAATAGCGTTCAGCTGCAGTTTGACGATGGCATCAGCGACTTCTCCACCCAGTCTGATGGGGCAACATTCGCCGTTTGGGTGAATGGCAAGGAGTTATGGCGGCAGGATCTCCAACTCGGAGCCTGGAAAACTTACCACGTTGATATGACGCCGTATGCCGGGCAGACCGTGAAATTGAGGTTCATCGTTGCGCCGGGGCCGACCAACAATCCTATTGACGACCTAGGATGCTGGAGCAACATCAGGTTTGGCAGTAATTATGAGATGCCGGCCGCGAAGGTTGATTTTGCCCTTCCTTCCGGAACAACTCCGGTAAGCGTAACGGGCAGCAGTCAGGTGCAGGCGTCCTCCCCGACGGGTAACTATCAGGCCACTCTGGACTTGCCTTCAAAGCTCTTTGTTTTTGATAAGCTGCCCCCGGTGATTGCCCTTGGCTCAAGCCTTTTGAGCCTTCCCTTTACAACCTGGCTTCAGTACTCGGAGGGTATCCCGGTTCCCGGAATCGTGGAAGACTCCGGGCAGGTCACCAACATCACCAGCGGCGGAGTCACCAAGCTTTCCGCGATTGCCCATTCGCCCCAAAATGGAAAGGCCATTCTGGCCTGGGCGGTCCAACTGCCACCCAATGCCCGCACGCTCAACGTAAGCGCGGGCCTGGACGATGGGCCTTCAAGCCTAAACAACAACGTTCCCTACACCGGAGTCGGATTCTCCGTCCGCGTGAACGACGAGCAGTTGTGGGATCAGACAGTCCAGACCCGTGGCTGGTTCTCAACAAGCGTCGATGTCTCCCAGTGGGCAGGCCAGAATGTGGTGATCGAACTAGTCACGGACTCCCTCGGAAGTTCAACGTTTGACTGGAGCAACTGGGCAGACCTGACGATCATGTAGGGGGTCAGGCGCTGGCAACAGGCTTGGGAACTCCCACCGCTACCAGGAAGCGGTAAGGCTCGCTGCTGTCTTCCGTGATGGATTCGCCCCGCTGGTAATAATACCGGCAGGTAAACCGCTGTTCCAGGAGACGCCTGAATTCTCGTTCTTTCCAGACCTGCTTGTGATGGGGATTGTATCCCTTGAACTCCCCGATAGGGGTTGACACTACCAGCAATGACGATGTCTTGTGGACGTTTTGCAGGAAGAACTCCGGATTTGCCAGGTGCTCGATGGTCTCAAAACTTACGATGACATCGTACGATTTCTGCCAGCATTGTCTCTCAAGATCGATCACATGGTTCTGGCATAGTGATTCGCGGTCGTAACCTTCCACCGACGTGCCAACCTGGCTTAAAATATTCATGCCATAACCTGTTCCGCAGGCAATATCAGCAACAGATTTTCCCGCGCAAAATTGCTGGGCCCATTCGTACCGGGCGACGTGCTCCTTCTCAACGTAATCATTGAATTCGCCCAGCCTTACGCGTTCACGCACCGGTTTGAATCGCCGCAGAAAAAGAAACGTCTTTTCCAGAATTACGGCAACTGAGTTCCTCAAGGCCCTTCCTCCTTCTTTATTAACTTTTTATCGGAAAAATCTGCGGTAACCGGGCCAACCCTCACAGTCTTCGACCAACAGGCCAGTCACATTTTACATGATTTCCAGAGGTCTTTTGTGTGTTTGATGTCTCCAGGAACCAACTCTGTCAAGGAGAACCGCATGTCGGAGCTTCGCCACAATATTCTGACCCGAGAGTGGGTGATCGTCGCGCCCAAGCGCGCCAAGCGGCCGGACGATTTCAAGAAAGCACATCAGCAAATCAGCAGCGGTCCCGGCTTCCTGGCGAATTGCCCGTTTTGTCCGGGGAACGAGCACATGACCAAACCGTCCACGCTGGTAATTCCCAACGGCGACGGATGGAAGCTGCGCGCGGTTGGTAATATGTATCCTTCGCTTTCCGCCGAAGGTAAACGTCAGCGCACCCTTCAGGGGATCCGGCGTATGGTGACGGGGGTTGGGATCCATGAAGTCATTATTGACACGCCTGTCCACAACAGTCCCCTGGCATTAATGGACAACCGCCAAGTGGAAGTCATCATCAGCGCCTACCTTGACCGCTTCCGGTATGCATCAGCACATCCCCGGGTTGAGCAGGTGGCCTGCCCGAGATTTTGTACCAATCCAAGTGAGAGAGTCTAGCAGGTTTTGAGCGGCCTGGGATTTTTATACCACTTTCAGAGTGAGTTTTTCGGCTTCTTCGGGGCCTTTCAGGTCGCGGCTAGCCGCGACCTGAAAGGCGAACTCGTTCGGCGTCCTCTCTCCAAGAGCCCTGTGAGGACGGCTCTCATTATATTCTCTTCGCCAGCTCTCTATGATCTGCCTGGTTTCGGCCAGGGTCGTGAACCAGTGAGCATCCAGGCATTCGGCCCGAAAGGTCCCGTTAAATGACTCCACAAAGGCATTATCCGTTGGCTTGCCCGGGCGGGAGAAGGCAATCCGCACCCCGTTCTGGTACGCCCAAAGGTCCATCGCCTGGCTGGAAAATTCACTGCCGTTATCACAGTAGAGCATCCTTGGGACACCTCGTTGAGCCTTGATGCGGTTTAATACCATCACTACGTCACCGCCTTTCAGTCTTTGGTCCGACTCGATCGCCAGGCATTCCCGAGTGTAGATATCCAGGACCGTCAACGAACGAAACCTTCTTCCGTCTGCCAGTTGATCCGCTACAAAGTCCATCGACCAGACTTGATTGGGAGCCGTCGGATGAAAACGCTCGCGGCCATGTTCCGCTACCCGACGCCGGCGCTTCCGCCGCTGGCGCAGCGTCAATCCTTCTTCCCGATAGATCCGCTCCACCAGGTATTTCCCTACCTTCCAGCCCTCCCGGTGCAGCAACACCAGAATCTTACGATATCCGTATCGCACTCGAGCCTGAGCGATCTCCCGGATCCGCATCCGGAGTGCGGTCCGGGGATCCTTGTGGCTGTGGTACCGGTAGGTCCTTCGGCTCATCCCACCCACCCGGCAGGCCCTCCGCTCGCTGACCCCATACCTCTCACGCCAGTGGTCGACAACCGGACGCCGCTGCGAGGGCTTTAGAACTTTTTTGACAGCACATCCTGTAGCATCGTCTTGTCCAGCGTCAGGTCCGCCACCAGCCGCTTCAGACGTGCATTCTCCTCCTGCAATTGCTTCAATTCTCGGACCTGATCGACTTCCAAGCCTGTATACTGCTTCTTCCAGCGATAAAAAGTCTGCTGCGAAATCCCCGCTTTACGGATCAATTCGGCCACCGGGACTCCTACCTCCGCTTGCTTCAATACCGCCGCAATCTGCTCCACCGAGAATCGTTTCTGCTTCATGGCAAAACCTCCTCTTCGATCCTTAGATTCTGCCGGAAACTAACTCTCAATGTGGTTACAAAATACCGGGGCCGCTCAATCCATTTCAGCGCAAAGAATGAACCCAAGCCTGGCCATAAACTTCTCTATCCCCGGGCTTCTATGAGCAAATCTCATGAGACCTGGCCCCGCCATGCGTAGAAACACCCTATTTGTCTGCTAATTACCAACATTAATTAAACCACGTCATGACACCAGGGTGGTGCCCGAGAGGCGTCCACCGACTGGGTTCAGGACCGGCATCCGCAACACACCAAACGGGTTCTTATTTCATGCATCCTGTATTTTTTACTGGATTCCCGGAGTCGCATCCGCCCGGGGCCACAAAGGCCCTGCCTATGTTATTGATAAACAATGATATAATTAAACACACGAAAAGCAGAAGTTAGGCACCCGGATTGCCCCCATTTCATCGGTGGAAACCAGGAAGCGAGCCATCCTGAAATCATCCTGACGATTTTGGCTCATGGGGAACTTCACTAAGGATCAAATGCAGGGGAAAACTTCAAGCCAGCCCTTTGGGAATACATGGCGCGACCGGCTGCGGGCGTTGAGAAACGTTCCGCCGGGTTTGCGCATCGTTTGGGAGGCCGGTCCGCGCGTGGCTGTTGCAGGGTTAGTGCTGCAGGTGCTTTCCGCCCTGATTCCCATCGGCATTGCGGCGGTGTCAGCCGCTATCATCGGCGAAGTTGCCTCCGTTGTGAATGGCCATCAGCCTCTGTCGGCAAGGTTCTGGTGGCTGGTTGCGGCGGAATTTGCGCTGGCGCTCGGGGGCAGCATTCTCTCTCGCACCATCGATTATTGCGACAGCGTCCTGGCCGATAAATTTGTCCGGCACGTCAGCATCAAGGTAATGGACCATGCGTCCAAGCTGGACCTGCAAACCTACGAAGACCCGGATTTTTACGACAAGCTGGAACGGGCAAGGGTCCAGGCCACAGATCGCGTCAGCATGATCCAGGCCGTGGGCCGGGCTTTGCAGCAATTCGTTACGGCCGTTACCTTTTCCATCACCATCTGCTTCTTTTCGCCCTGGATTCTCTTGCTCCTGGTCATGGGCGTTCTGCCGGCGTTCATCGGCGAGAGCCACTTTGCTTTTCTGGGTTACTCGCTGAGATTTCGGCAGACTCCTGCGCGCCGCCAGATCGACTATCTCCGTGTGCTGGGAGCCAGCAAGGAAAGCGCCAAAGAGCTCAAGCTTTTCGGACTCAGCAAATACCTCACGGGCAGGTATGCACGGCTTTCTGACGAGATCTACACGCAGAATGTGTCGCTTTCAAAGCGCCGGCTCCTGGCCAGCTCTCTGTTCTCCCTGCTCAGTGCGGGCGCCTATTACGGAGCCTATGCCTTCGTGATCTATCGAACGGTGAGTGGGGACCTTTCGCTTCCGTCTCTGGTATACCTGGCGGCCGCTATCGCCGGCGCCAGCAACAACATTCAGCAGGTCTTCTCAAGTTTTACCAGTATCGCTGACCAGGCGCTTTTCCTCACCGACTTTCTGAACCTGTTCCGCCTGGAACCCAAAGTGAAGTCCAAGGCCAATGCGATTCCGGCTCCAAGGCCCATCCGACAGGGCTTCGAATTTGACGACGTAACCTTTACCTATCCCGGAACCACCCGACCCGTCCTGGACAGGCTCAATCTTCGAATCGAGCCCGGCCAGAGGGTCGCGCTGGTAGGCGAAAACGGGCAGGGCAAAACAACACTCGTCAAGCTGATCACCCGGCTCTACGATCCCAGTTCGGGACGCATTCTGCTGGACGGAGTTGACCTTCGGGACTATGACCTGGAAGACCTGCACCGCGAAATTGCGGTGATCTTTCAGGACTTCATGCGATACGAAATGACCGGACGCGAAAATATCGCCATGGGCAAAATCGAGGAGATCGACAACTTCAGCCGGCTTTCAGCCGCCGCCCGCAAAAGCCTTGCTGACGCCGTTCTCCACAGGCTGCCGCGACGGTACGAACAGATGCTCGGGAAGACGCTTTGAAGGCGGCGTGGACCTTTCCGGAGGTGAATGGCAAAAGATTGCACTGGCGCGGGCTTATTTGCGTGATGCGCAGTTGCTGATTCTCGATGAGCCGACCGCGGCGCTTGACGCTCGCTCTGAGCGCGAAGTCTTCGAGCGCTTTTCCGAGCTGACCATGGGGAAGACCGCCCTGCTGATTTCTCACCGCTTCTCCACCGTCCGCATGGCAGACCGCATCCTGGTGCTGGAAGGCGGAAAGGTCGTCGAGGACGGATGCCACAGCCAACTGATGGCGCGCGGCGAGCGCTATTCACAAATGTTCGAACTCCAGGCCGCCAGTTACCGGTAAGAAAGGCAAACAGCTTTATCATGGCGCAAATTTTCGATGGGCAATCTCATGCCTACCCTGCCGCTCCCAAAGCCGGAAACGGCCATGGTGATATGGAACTTCCCCTGGACAACGGGAAACAGGTGCATCAGATTTCCCGCGAATTTCACATTGAGTGGCTGCGGGCGCGCGGAGCCCGCCAGGCGAGGACGTGGGTTGATGCCGGGACCGCGAAATCATTCAAGGGCCCTCAAAAAGCGATGGAAGAATGCCCAGGCGTCCGTGGAGCGGACTCTTGGGCTCCTCCAGAACGCCGCTCCGGGGAAGCAAACTCTCACAGAACAACAGCGCTGGATGCTGGACAACGCACGTTTCCTTCGCCAGGCCTCAAAAGAAGTCCGCCAGGCCCTCAAATCACTCGGCCGGCTTTGCAGCCTGCAACCCCAGCCCGAACAGCCTGAGATCCTTCCCCGTGCGTACCAGATCGCAACTGGCTTCCTGCTCACGGCAGGATTTAAGTTCGACGAAGAAGGATTCAACAAGTACGTCGCCGGCGTACAACATGTGCTCCCTCTTGAAATGCGTGAACTGTGGGCGCTAAAATCCCTGCTCCAGCTCGCCCTGCTCGAACAGTTGGGAGTTGCGGCTGAAACCCTCCTGGGCGACCCGGAAACGGGAAGCCGTTCTCCAGAAATCTCCCATGGCCTGCCGTCCGTGATCATCACCAGCCTTCGTGAAGTTTCTCAGATGGAGTGGAAGGAGTTTTTCGAAGAGAACAGTGTCGTCGACCATATTCTTCGTTCCGATCCCTCCGGCGCTTATCCGTGGATGGATTTTGAAAGCCGCGAACTTTATCGAAAGGCAATAGCCGATCTGGTCCGGTACACGAAGCTGAGCGAAGCCGAGGTTGCCAGGCGGGCTATTCTCTGCGCGCGGAGAGCCAGGGACCGGAAATGGGGGACGAGCCAGCGCGCCACCGAACGCCGCAGCAACGTCGGATATTACCTGATGGACCACGGCGTCCTGAGATTGAAAAGAATGATCGACTATCGTCCCTCACTGAAAAAGAAGATCAGGGACCTCATCCTGGAATGGCCTGAAGTCTATTACGTTGCAGGTGTCGAGCTGACAACGCTGGTGACGGTCTACCTTCTGCTGCGGCATCTGGGCACGGTAATCCCCCTCATCCCCGGCTTGCTCCTGTTGATTCCCGCAAGCCAGGCCGCAGTGGGTTTAATGAATCATCTAACCGCCTGGCTACTGCCTCCGCGACAACTGCCGCGGCTGGACTTTTCCGACGGCATTCCAGACGAATTCTCGACCCTTGCCGTGGTTCCCTCCATGCTGCTGAACGAAAACGAAGTGCGGCATATCGTCGAGTCGCTAGAAGTTCGTTACCTGGGAAACCGCGACCCCAACCTGCAATTCGCGCTCCTGACGGATTCGCCTGACGCCTCCGAACATGCAGACGACCAGCATGGCCTGGTGGAGCTGTGCAGCTCCCTGATCGATCAACTCAACGCCAAATACGCCGGTGACGGGCAAGGCGGCTTTTTCCACTTTCATCGTCATCGCGTCTTCAATCCGCGGGAAAACCGATGGATGGGCTGGGAACGGAAACGCGGCAAGCTGCTGGAGCTGAATCAGCTGCTGCTCGGCCAGGAGGACAACTTTCCTGTTAAGGTTGGCGACCTCTCGGCTTTGCCTCGGGTTCGATACGTGATCACGCTTGACTCCGACACGCGCCTGCCCCGGGATACGGCTTATCCGCTGATCGGGACGATGGCCCACCCGCTGAATCGCGCGGTGATTGACAGAAGAACCAACACGGTTGTTGAGGGCTACGGCATCCTGCAACCGAGGGTTGGGGTCAGCATTGAGTCCGCGCGCAAGTCGCGCCTGGCCAGCATCTACTCCGGCGAGACCGGATTCGACATCTACACGTGCGCCGTCTCTGACGTCTACCAGGACCTGTTTGGGGAAGGGAGTTTTACGGGCAAAGGGATTTATGAAGTTGACACCTTCCAGCGCGTGCTGGGCAACCGCTTTCCTTCGAATGCGCTTCTCAGCCATGACCTGATTGAAGGCGTCTACGGGCGGGCCGGACTGGTTTCCGACATCGAAGTCATTGATGACTATCCCTCGCACTTCAGCGCTTATTGCCGGCGCATACACCGCTGGGCGCGAGGCGACTGGCAGATCCTGCGCTGGCTTTTCCCCAGCGTGCCGAATGGTTCCGGCAAGCGGGTCCCGAATCCGATCACACTCCTTTCCCGCTGGAAAATCTTCGATAATCTCCGGCGCAGCCTGATCGAGTTGAACCTGTTCCTGCTGTTGCTGGCCGGCTGGTTTGTCTTTCCCGGCGGCGCGTTCTACTGGACCGCCGTCATCCTGGCGCTTCTGCTGGCGCCAACCTACGTTCAGGGGTTCTTCTCCCTGCTTCAAATCAAAGGAACAGACAACTTAAAGGGATTTTTGAAGGAGCGCGCGAACGCCTTTATCACCGGGCACCTGCAGGTTTTCGTTATGCTGGCGGTCCTGCCCCACAAGGCTTTTGTCATGCTCGACGCCATCGTCCGGACTCTCGCGCGCCTCACCTTCACGCACAAAAACCTGCTGGAGTGGGAAACGGCCGCCGAGGCGGAAGCGGGAACCGGAAAGAAGACGGCTGTGGAACTTTATCTGGGGTTGACCCCATGGTTCGCCCTGGCAGCGGGGCTATCCCTGGCCCTGGTGCGGCCTTCGGCATTAGCCGTTGCCGCGCCTGTTCTGGGCCTGTGGATGCTGGCCGGGGTGTTCACCCGATGGATCAACCAGCCGCCTCGCAGGCGCAAGAAGCAAGTGGACCCACAGGATGCAGACTTCCTGAGAATTGCCTCCCTCGCCACCTGGAGATACTTCCGCGAGTTCAGCAACCCTGGAAACCATTGGCTAATACCCGACCGCGTCCAGGAGGCACCCCCTGCGGTGGTGCACGTCATGTCACCCACAAACCTGGGGATACTTCTGAACGCGCGCCTTGCGGCCCAGCAGCTTGGATATCTCACCCTGGCCGAGTTCATCGAACAGACCGAAAAAACCATCAGTTCCGCAATGCAGCTTCCGCGGTTCAGAGGTCATTTCCTGAATTGGTACGACATTCAAACCCTTACGCCGCTTCCGCCAAAATTCGTTTCCACGGTGGACAGCGGAAATCTGGCGGCTTGTCTGTGGACGCTGAAACAGGCGTGCCACGGGCTGATCGCCGAACCCCTGCTGGACAGGAAATCATGGCAGGGCCTCCGCGATCATCTTTCGCTGGTCCAGCAACTCTTAAAACAAAGAACGGCCCCACCGGAAGTTGTATTGCATATTCAAAAGGCAGCCGTGAAAGCCGGCAGTGTCGGAGAAGACCCCGCGGATTGGATCGGGGCCCTGGCTGACCTGCAAAATGAGCTTGGTGAAGCTGTCTCCGCCCTTTGCATCGAGAGGGCGGAGGCCGGGAGTGCCGTCCCTTCACCGGCCGGCGAGTTGCGCTGGTGGCTGTCGGAGACGCTTGTCCGGATTGAAAGCCTACGGAGGGATGTGCAGACTTTCGCGCCCTGGCTTTTGCCGGAGTATGGAATCCTCCGGTTATCAAACCCGGGGCAGGAGATTTCCCTGGATTTACTCCCCACCATCATCCCGGACCTCATCAATCAACTCAACCGTCTGCCGCTTCAATCTGACTCTGATGATGCGGCGGGAACCCTGCAATCTCTACGCTCGCGTCTCGAAGCCAGCCCTTCATCGGGCAACGGAGCTTTCCGAACGACTCCGGAGCCTCGCGGCGGATGCCGGCAATCTCCTGAATGAGATGGATTTCCGCTTCCTCTACGATCGTAAAAAGAAACTCCTTCGGATCGGCTATGACACTGAGGCCCAAAAGCTTGCCCAATCCTTTTATGACCTGCTCGGTTCCGAATCCAGGACAGCTACATTTATTGCGATTGCAAAAGGCGACATCAGACAGGAAGCATGGTTTCACCTGGGAAGGGCGCGGGCGCTCGAACAGGGTGAGACAGCGTTGGTCTCCTGGAGCGGGACCCTGTTCGAATACCTGATGCCCTTGCTCTGGATGCGCTCATATTCTGGAACCCTGCTGGAACAGGGCATGCTTTCGGCGGTGGTCTGCCAGCAGAGGTATGCCCGGAAAAGAAATATCCCCTGGGGCATCTCAGAAGCGGCCTTCAGTGCGCGCGACCATCAAGGCATTTACCAATACGCCCCCTTCGGTTTGCCAGGTCTGGCGGTGGACCCAGATGCTTCAGGTGATCTTGTCATCGCTCCTTATGCGAGTTTCCTGGCGCTTCTGGTTGACCCCGCTTCCGCCACCGGCAACCTCAGAGCGATGTGGGGAAAAGGGTGGTTCGGCCGCTTCGGTTTCTACGAATCTGCTGATTACTCAAACGGACAGGCGTCGGGAACGGCGGATTATGAGCTGATTCAATGCTGGATGGCCCATCACCAGGGCATGAGCCTGCTGGCGGTCTGCAATCTTTTGACCCAATCGTCGCTGCAGAGGTGGTTCCATCACGAACCCCGGGTGATGGCCACAGAGCTTCTCCTGCATGAGAAGATTCCCTTCACCGCGCCTGAAGAAGCCGGCATGGCAGGCCACACACAGCGGCCGCTACGCAGCATCGCGATGGAAACCGCGGCCCGGAACGCGCCGGAGCCAGCCTTCCATTCAGGTCGGGTGTCGGAGGAAGCTCCACCCGCAGTCGAAATCTCGCTGCAACGTGGGACACCCCAACCCGGCTTCAACAGAGAAGCCGCTCCCCCGCAGTTGTAACAGGACCATCACTTCGGTTGAGTCTGCGGTTGAGTTTCTTCGGCCTTTTTCGGAGGGATCGGAATCTTGAATTTGAATGCGGAGGCTGGGATTTGGTATTTGGCGCCAATTTGAATGTTGTGTGCCGGGTCCTCGTCAGTGCGACGCTTTTCTGTCTCTTCCCGGGCTTCAGCCAACTCCCTGCCGGCTTGCTTCCCATCTGCCGGTGAGCCCGCCACGAGTCCAATCATGTCCAACGCGCGGTCAACTTCGGTGTTGCCCATGAACCATCGCCACACATTTCCTGTCCGCAAATCTTCAGCGCTGAGAAGGGTGATGCCAACGTCGATTCCGATGGCGTAGCGGCTCACCCATCCCGTCGTGGGATTGAACGCGTCCGCGAATCCATATCGCCCGTAAATTTTCTTGCCATATTTCAAGAGCATGGTCCGCAGGGCAGGAATGCAGATGTCAGGCGCAAACATGGCGGAACCGGCCGATGCACTGGGCACCACCGTCCCATCGATTCGGGAGTCGTCAGGTGAACCTCCCCAGGCCACATAACCCTTGGCACTGTCAGAAGCCGTAATGCCCCAAACCTTCGATGAATACCCGCGGTACCGTTGCGAGAGGTCGATGCCCAGCGCCTGTTGGGCCCGGGTGGCCACAATGGCATTCTCGAAAACATTCACCCGGGGAACAACCCGGTCCTCCATCGGAACCTCCGTATAACTACGATTCCTCAGGTCCAGCCAGGCCTGCGAATACTGCTGAATGAAGAGCGGCCCCCCGCCGATATAGGTATAGCCCGCCGAGTGAACGACCGGAAGCTTCCAGCCGAACCAGGCGTCCGGCGAAATAGGGTGCGTTGGCGAACCGATCGCTAAGATATAAAGAATGCCCGCCTCGCTGTAGGTGTCCCACTGGTACGGAAGAAAGCCCGTTTCCGGCTTCCAGCCGTGGGAGAGAAAGAGGCGGTCCCCGTCGAGCATCCACGAAAAATCAACCCGGTCATAGATCAGATTGGCCAGCCGGACAATTTCAGGATCGTCAGGAAAAGCCTGCCTGGCGGTCAGGACGCCGGCAAGCAGGAGGGCGGTGTCGATGGAGGAGATCTCACTTTTCCATCGCCGCTTGCCGCTCCTGGCGTCGAGGAAGTGGTAAAACCATCCGTGTTCCTGCTGGGCGCGATAGGCGAAGAAACTTAATGCCGTGCGGATACGCTGGCGGGCCAGAACAGGGCTGACCCAACGGTGCCTGGCAGCGATGCATAACGCCGTCAGCCCAAAGCCCGTGGCCGCAATGCTCGAAACGTCCTGATGCCAGGCAATGTCTCCGGGCTTGCCGTCAAATCGCGCCCGGTCCAGAACCAGCCCTGTTCGCGGGTCAGTGTTGTCCCAAAAGTAGCGGAAAGAGCGGCGTGAAATATCGTCCAACAGGTCGTTGTCTATCTTGCTGAGGCGCCCGGTATTCTGACTGGCGTCTGTTGCAGCGGCAGCCTGGGCCGCCCCGCACGGCATCAGCACAAACGCCAGCACAACAGCACTGGTGATCCTCGAGATACGGCCCCCGCGCAAGGCGGCAACGCGTTGAGGAGTCCGCAAAAAGATTTGTTTACTGATCCGAACCTCTATATCCAATACCTGTAGACGCCACAGTCGACGCAAGCTCTCTGAAGTTCTCCGAAACGTCACTCCCTGAATCGGACCCGTCACCTTCCAGAAACGTGGCGCGCCCCTCTTATTAGTTTCCGCATTCCCCGTTCAGGATGTCCGGGAATGGGGAAAGGCTGAAGAGATGGAGACCCTGCAATCCCCGACGCAAAGTGCTAGAAGATCCCGGAAGTTGTTATGGGCTTGCCGTTGGAAGCAACATCCTGCTGCCGGGTGTTTCCCTCGCTTGGGACCAACAGATAACCGGAGACCGCGTGCGAATTAACTTTGGTCACGACGAGTTCATAGGCCTCCCCGCCAGGCTTGGGGTAAAACACTACGGGAAGCTCGGCGGGATGGCTCCGGACCCATATCGTGCGCCGGCTCCCTGCAATCCGGATCCACCCGCGGAACCTCTGATGCGCAAGGTCTGTGCCGGTCAAATGTATTGCGACCCCCGGGGCGATTTCCTCATCGCGATTCTTTCCAGCCTCAAAATTTATCTGATCCGTCGAGAGTACGGTATTGAGAGAATCAATCTCCTGCTGGCTTGAGATCTGCTGCTGATGGAGTGCTGCCAGTTCGCGACCATTCCCCGCTTTGACGGATGCCAGTTCCTCTCGAGTGCTGGCCAACTGCCCTTCAAGCTGTGCGATAAGCGCCAACTGCGCGTGCTGCCGGCTGGAGATCTGCGCAATCTCCGCGTTGAGGGCGGCTGCGCGCTGATTCAAATCGGTATTCCCGCTTTGCCTGGCATTAGCCACCAGTCCATCCGCACGAAGACGAACCTCGTCCAGCCCGGACCTCCAGGCAGTATCCATCTCCTGGACATGGGCCGCCAGAATCGATTGCCTGACGCTCCATCTATTGAGGAGGGTTTCCAACCTCTCCGCACGGTCACGGACAGCTCCCAGCGAGCTCATACGGCCCGATAGCCACATCAGTTCAGTGTTCTGTTGGCTGATGACAGAATATCCATAAGCCACCGCCACGATCAAAGCAATGGCCAGGACCGCTAATGCTGTCCACAATCCCGCCGTCCCCCGCCGGTGATGGACCAGCGTATCGATAGACTGCTCACTGTCCCATCCTTCAATGGCCCGGATTTCTGTGTCATCTAGCTGGATTGCATAGTCGGCACTCCATTTTTCTTTGACTGGACCCATAGACCCTCCTGCGGGACCCTGCCGAGATGGATCAGCTTATCCGTTAGTTATCGCAGCTGTGTTGGCAGGATACCCCACCCTTATGTTGCGCACGTTGGGCTCCACGTCTGCAATTTATATTGGCTATTAGAATCAATAGCTTACGCGTGTCTCCTGATAACAGCGAATCCGGAGTGAGAAAAGAATACTCGTCCCTCAGGAAAATTTACAGTGGTGGCTCGGTGTGCATATCGCAAAGGGTTGGAAATCACCACCTATACCTTCCGGGGAGAACCTGCTCTTTCCAGACCCTTAACAATCACAGCGGTGGCAGCTTTATGGTCTTTTGCTGCTCCTGCACATGGAATTTTCCGGTCAACTGCACGCTTCGGGGCCCAACTGTTTTATATAGTTACCGAAACTCTTCAGGACCCACTGGGTTGCATAGGGAAAGTCCACTTGTTTCCGACTGCAACAGTTCCCTGGTGGTGAGTGTTCAGGGACGGCAGCAGTCTTTGCAACCAGAACGGATTTGCGTTATCTTTCTTCTTCTCTGACCCCATGACGTCTCGCCGCCAATCCGTTGTTCTGTGGACGCTTGTTGCGCTTGCCCTGTTTACCGTCAGCGGCGCTTGTGCTGATTCCCCTGCCGGAAGCGCTCCCTGGCGTTTCACATTTCACCACGCCCTCCCGCAATGGAAGAACGGGCTTCCGGTAGGCAACGGAACGCTGGGGGTGCAGGTGTGGGGGACCGGCCCGGATCTCTACCTCACGCTTGATCGCGGAGACATCTGGGACCTTCGTTACCAGCCCAACACACGCCCGACGTTCACCTATTCGCATCTTCAGGAACTGGTCCGCGAACGGCGGCATGGCCTGATTCAGCAACAGATGACGTCAGACGTCGGTCCCATGGCGGACATCGTGCCCACGCGGCTCAGTATGGGCAGGCTGAAGATTTCCCTGCCCTCGGACACCCAGGTGGAACGGGCCACGCTCGACATGCAGCACGGCGAGGTCCGCTGGCTGCTGAGCGTCCACGGCAAGCCGGTGCATTACCGGGTCCTGGCCAGTATCAATCCAGATGTGATCCTGGTAACGCTGGACGGTGTCGAGGGGTGGGAGCCCGAGGTCAGCTTTTATCCCATTGGCGCGCTCGACCCCGCGGTGGCCGGCAAACTCGGTTACCCGAAACCGGATTCGGGCACAAGCGGCAGGTTTTCCTGGTCGACGCAATCCCTGCTCTCAAGCGGAGCGGTTACGACCGCGTGGACAGCCGAGCGCAAAAGGGAGCGAGTGGAACCTGCTGATCACGATACCTGCACAGGACGATCCCACAGCCATCGACACGGCCCGGCAGACTCTAAGCTCGGCGCTGGCCGAGGGAATCCCCAAGATCGTCATCCAACACCATCAATGGTGGCGCGAGCGCTGGTCACGGTCACACGTCCACATTCCCGATCCCGGACTCGAGCGGCTCTGGATCAACGGGATTTACAAGCTGGCCAGCAGTTCCTATGGCAGTGTTCCGGCCGGCCTGCAAGGCCTCTGGCCTCCTGACGGCGAACTCCCTCCCTGGCGCGGAGACTATCACATTGACATGAATATTCAGGAAACCTACTGGCCCGCCTATAGCAGCAATCAACTGGACCTGGCCGAAGCCGCTGAACCACTGGCTGATTTCCACGGTGGCCCCGCAAGCCAGGAAGATTACGCGCCAGTTTTTCGGGGTTCCGGGAATCTGGGTGGGGGGCGCGCTCGATGTCAAAGGCCGCCTGCTGGGAGGCCAGAACAACTGGATGACCGTGCAGTACTGGCTGGGGGGAGCCGCGTGGCTCGCCCAGCACCTCTGGTGGTATTACACCTACAGCCAGGACAGGCAGTTCCTTCGGCAGCAAGCTTATCCCTTCCTGAAAGAAGCGGCCCTTTTCTACCAGAATATCCTGAAGCCGGGCCCGGACGGCCGCCTGCACATCCCGCTTTCGGCTTCCCCCGAGTACTTCAGCAACGAACTGAAAGCCTGGACTCCAGACCCGACGGGGGACCTCTCGCTCGTGCGCAACCTTCTGCGTTACACCATCCAGGCTTCGAAGGCGCTTGACGCCAACCCGGAGTTGAGGAGGAAATGGGCCGCGATGGAACAGCAGTTGGCCCCATATCCGGTGGACGATTCCGGCCTCAAGGTGCAGCCCGACGCGCCTTATGGCCGCTCCCATCGCCATCCCATGCACCTTTTCCCCATTTTCCCCGGAGGGGACCTGAACGTGGAAGGCAGCACCACCGATCGCAGGCTGATCGCGAGCTCCATTGAAAACTGGATCTTCCACGGCACCGGGGAGTGGACGGGCTGGTCGTTTCCCTACGCCAGCCTGATAGCCTCGAGAGTGCGCCGGCGCAACCAGGCGCTGAACGAGCTTGAAATCTATAAGCAGGCCTTCATCTGGCCGAACGGATTCCATGTCAATGGCGATTACCACAGATACGGCTATTCCATACACGAGTACGAGCCTTTCACCATGGAAGCCGAGTGCGCCTTTACAGCCGCAGTCAACGGCATGCTTCTGCAGAGTTGGGGAGGCAAGATCAGGATTTTCCCTTCCGTGCCGGAATCGTGGAAGGACGTTTCATTTGAGAATCTGCGCGCCCAGGGCGGATTTCTGGTTTCAGCGGAAAGGGTGAACGGTGAGATTATCTCCGCGTCCATGGAGTCTCCCAAAGGCGGCGATGCCAAAGTTGTGCTGCCCCTGGGCTACGTGGCTCCGGGCCAGCCTTTCACGGTCAAGACATTCCACATGCAACCGGGTGCCCGGGTGCAAATCGTCGCAAAATAAACGTTTCCCTCGCCTTTGCTTACGAAGGCTGCGGCGCCCTTCGATGCAAAACTACGTGCGTGGAAGTCCAAAGGGCGGAGGCACCGGCACGCCGCGGGCAAGCGGGACATCACTGACTCCATTCTCCGGTTCTGGTACAATGCGCAGAATTGCTCTGTGGTCAAAGGTCAAGATAACCGGCCAAAGGCCTCGATCATATTCTGGCCGTTATCCGCCGCAGGAGAATGCCGTTGGACTCGGACTTGGAGCTGATCAAGCGCTGCCTGAGGGGAGAAGATGCAGCCTGGGAAGCTCTGCTGCAGGCCCACACTCATAAGATTTACAGCCTTTGCTATCGCTTCACCGGGCGCGCTGGTGATGCGGAAGACCTGACCCAGGAAGTATTTATCAAGGTTTTTCGGACCCTCAGAAGCTACGACCCGCTCCAGGCAAAATTCTCCACTTGGATCAATCGGATCGCACGGAACCACCTGGTGGACCACTACCGCCGGACCCGAAGTGATCGAGTGACCTCAACGCTCGATGAAAGGATGCCCATCCCCGACAGCACCTCCCGTGGGCACCCTCAAAGCCGGGTGGAGTCTCGGGAGCGGAGGGAAAAACTCCAGGCGGGACTTAGCAACCTTTCGCCCGATCTGCGCGAGGCCGTTATTCTAAGGGATTTACAGGACCTGGATTATTCGGAAATCGCCCAGATCCTTGACGTTCCGGAGGGAACCGTAAAATCACGAATCAACCGAGGTCGATTGGAACTGGCGCGGGTTCTAAAACGTATGGATAAGTGAAGGCGAAAGAACTGAGATGATGACACACCTTGAGCTTGAAAATCTGGCGAGTGATTTCCTGGAAGGCCGATTGGAGCCGGCCGGCCGCCTGGCGGTTGAGGAGCATCTGGCCGGTTGCGCTGCCTGCCGGGAGGTCGTGGCCGATGTCCGCCTGGCCATGGAAATGTGCCAGTCCGCCGGGGAAGTAAAGGCGCCGCCATGGCTTGTCGCCAGGATCCGCTTTGCAACCCTGGGTGAAAGGCGCACAGGCATCACCGAGCAGGTCAATGCGATCCTCCATGCCATCCGTCACCCTCGTTTTGCCTACGCGGTGGCCATGACCGTCTTTTCGCTTTCACTGATAGTCAACATTTCCGGCGTCAACCTCCGCCACCTGGACATACACGACTTGAATCCGGCCGGGTGGGTGTATGGCGCCAACCGCGCGGGACACCTTCTCTATGCGCGGGCCGAAAAATTCTATGATGACCTGCGGATTGTTTACGAAATCGAATCCCGGTTCCGTAACGCTCGAGGTGAAAACGGCGATCAGGAGAAGCAAACCAGCGTGCCGAGTCGCCCGCACGGGCGGCCCGCAAGCACCACAAACACCGAACCCCAGCAAATGGCCAGCGCCATGGCCGGGGCCGGCGGGCAAAATGCTCAACTGGAGCCAGGAGACCCAAATCATGAAATGCGCTAATCATCCACTCAACGATTCCGTTGCTTATTGTGCGCAGTGTGGCCGGCCGCTTTGCGAAACCTGCCGGCGGGAAGTCAAAGGGACTTCCTATTGCGAGCCCTGCCTGGCAGCCCGGCTTCAATCGCCCCTGTGGAGTTCCGGAGGGCACCAGGGAGCGGGCGGAAGTCCCGGCGTGGCGCTGGCTCTCGGCTTCATTCCGGGTGTCGGCGCCATCTACAACGGCCAGATCGTAAAGGCCATGGTGCAGGTCCTGCTTTTCGGTTCGCTCATCGCTTTGGGCGACCGTGTGCATGGACCCTTCGGAGCGATTTTCGGGCTGGGCGCCGCGGCGTTCTACTTCTACATGGTGATCGACTCCTACCAGACAGCCAAAGCCAGGCAGATGGGCCAGCCCACGCCGGAATGGTTCGGCCTGAACGAATTGAAGATGGACGCCCCATTGGGGGCGGGATTGTTGATTGTGCTGGGCCTCCTGTTTCTGCTGGATAACCTGGGAGTTCCCATTTTCTCGCAGATTGGAAGGTTCTGGCCGGTGCTCCTGATTGTACTGGGCCTTGCTTTGCTACAGAAACGCATGACTCGTCATAACGCCGGCTCCCCGCAGAGTTCAGCGCCTGGCGATTCAAAAGCAAAAGACAGCAACGCACCCGGCCAATGAAGGGTTTGAGGTGTTATGGGCAACGGCAGCAGTTCAAATCTGGAAAGAGGGATTCTTATCCGATTGGGAAGCAACGAAATCGAGACAGGACTCCACCATGGTGAATCTGCCCGGATTGATTGCAGTTTTGATTCCTGTAGCGGCAATACTCATGCCCGTCGGGATCTTGTGGATTGTTTTCTGGTACAAGGCCCGCCGGCGCGAAATGGAATTGCAGGAGAGTCTCCGCGTTCGGGAATTCGAGCATATTCAACGGCTGAAGGAGCTTGAACTTGAAATCGAGAAAACGAAAGCTCAAAGTCCGGGAAACCCGGCGCATCCATGACCGGACGGGCGGCAACGCCTGCACGGACCCTGACTGCTGGACTGTAAAAACTCGGCCAGCGGGCGCCTATCTTGAGGAAGCAAGGTGACTATTGATGTCAACCCATTTCAACTCTGAAGAGAACCGCTACGAAAGCAGCCACGAGCGCCGCCCTCGAAGGCTCGGACTGACAGGTCCGGTTCTCCTGATCGCTCTGGGAGTTATATTCCTGGTGGGCCAGTTTGTCCCCTCGTGGGGAGTGGGAAAAACATGGCCGGTCATTCTGATTGTCATCGGACTTGCCAGACTGATCGAGTCAGCATGGGGAGCAAGGGCCACGCCGAGCACTTAGTGGCTTGCCAAGCTTCCTGAAGGGGAGGAGTCAACATGAGCACCTACCGGCACCATCGCGGGTCCATCTTCTGGGCGCTGACGCTTATTGCCATCGGTGTCCTCTTCCTTTATCACAATTTCAATCCCGCCATCCGCCCCTGGTACCTGATGGCGAAGTACTGGCCGGTTCTCATCATATTCTGGGGCATCTCCAAGCTGATCGATTACTTTCACGCCAGAAGCCATCCTGAAACTGCGCCACGCTCACTGTTTTCTGGAGGCGAGGTGGTTCTCCTGATGGTCATTCTCATCATCGGCTCAGTCCTTTCCAAAACCCTTCTGCGGCCCTGGGGCGACTGGCCCTCTGTCATGGGCATGACCGACCAGCAGTTTGCGGAGGTGTTTTTCAATTCCTATACGTTTACGCAGAACGTCTCTCAGGATGTCGAAGGCAGCCCGCATCTTTTGCTGGTCAACCGGAGAGGCAATGTCGATCTTCGGGGAACGGACCAGCAGAACATCTCGGCGGTGATTCAGGAGACAGTCTGGGCCGAAAATGAAACCGCAGCCAGGAAGATTGCGGACCGCCTGAAGTTCAATATTGCGGGAAGCGGGGAGCAATATGAACTGGCATCCAACCAGGATTCCCTTCCCCACAGCGGACGCACCCTGCGGCTGGATATGGTCATCCGCGTGCCCCAGTCCACTTCGGCGGAAGTCACCGTTAACGACGGCGACGTGACCGTGAATGGACTTAAAGGCAACCAGACGCTCACCGCGCGCCGGGGTGATGTGAGTGCCAGCAACCTCCAGGGCGTCATGAGAGTACATCAAACACGAGGGACAACCTCGGCCAGCAGCATCGACGGCAGCCTGGAAATAGAAGGCAGGGGCGGAGACATCGCCGTCCACGGCGTGACGGGGTCGGTGACCGTGGAAGGAAACTTTTCCGGGGCCGGACGGTTCGAAGACGTTGCCCAGACGTTACGCTACAATTCCTCGCGGACCAGTCTCACCTTGCAGAAACTGACCGGCAATCTCTCAATGGATATGGGCAACCTCACGGCCAACGGAGTGGGAGGGCCTTTTGAGCTTTCAACACGGGATAAGGACATCCTGCTTGAAAACTTTAAGTACAACGTGAAGATCATCAACAGCAACGGAGATGTTCACCTGCAAACAACAACCCCGCCAACGCACCCCATACAGGTGGAATTGAAGAGGGGCAACATTACCCTCTCACTGCCAGCGGCGTCGAACTTCCAGGTCAATGCGGTTTCCCATAACGGTGGCGTCAGTTCCGACTTCCCGGGACTGCAGGTTTCAAACCAGCCGCCCATGCCCACCATCACGGGAACCTACGGAAAGAGCGGCCCGATGGTCCGGCTTTCATCCACCTACGGCGACATCCACCTTCTACGCGCGCAATCCGCACCCACGCCGCCACCACGGACCCCCTCGTCGACCGCAGCGAGCAGGGTTGAAAATCGGTCTATCCAACAAAGCGCGACGGACCTCACGGGCGGCCTCGCTGCGCGCCGGCAATCTAAACACGCGTCAGCCGGCACCACTCTCTTTTAAACTCGACGGCGGTTACCGGACCACACGGGCAATGGTCTCAAAAAACGACGGGAAAGAAATCTGGACACAGTCACTGTCTGCAATGGTGGTTGTTCCTTCGGCCACAAGGCCGGCAATCGCAAAGGCCATGGCAATCCGGTGATCCCCACAGCTTGCGATTTCCGCACCCCTTAGCCGTTGGCGGCCGGAAACCCTGAGTCCGTCGGGAAATTCCTCCACCTCGGCGCCCATCCTTCGAAGGTTGTCCGCCACGGCGGCAATGCGGTCGCTTTCCTTCACACGCAGTTCCTGAGCCCCGCGAAAGGATAGGCCATTTTCTGTCTGGGTCCCCAGGACGGCCAGGACCGGCAATTCATCGATCAGGCCCGGAATCATTTCAGGGGGAATCTCGCCGCCTACCAGCGGGCCAGCCTTGACACGAACACCGCCCACCAGTTCTCCATTGCGGGTTTCACGATTCAGAATGCTGATATCTCCGCCAATCGACTTCAGAAAATCCAGGATAGCCGCGCGGGTGGGATTCAGGCCGATATTCTGGAATTCAAGGTCCGATCCAGGAACCAGAAGGCCGGCCACGAGAAAAAACGCAGCGGAGGAAATGTCGCCAGGCACCGTAAGGTCCTGCCCACTGAGGTGGCTTCGGCCTTGAACACTAATCGTAGAGCCCTGTCGCTCGATCCTGGCGCCAAATTGCCTGAGAGCGATTTCACTGTGGTCGCGCGTCAGGTGCGGTTCCAGCACTTCCGTCATGCCCGTCGCGTAAAGTCCCGCGAACAGAACGGCGGTCTTGACCTGCGCGCTGGCCACGGGAAGCTCATAGTGAATGGGAACCAGGCTCCCGCCCTCAATCGTGAGCGGCGGAAGCCCGCCAGTCGACGATTGAATGACCGCTCCCATGCGAGCGAGAGGCTCGATGATGCGCTTCATCGGGCGTCGCGAAAGCGAAGCGTCGCCACCAATGACGGTGCGAAACGGCTGGCCGGAAAGAATTCCCGACATCATGCGGATGGTGGAGCCCGAGTTGCCGGCGTCGAGCGGTCCCGCGGGAGCCTGCAGCCCGTCAAGCCCGCCGCCTTCAATGATGACTTCGTTCCCCTGCCGTTCAATTGGGACGCCCAGCGTCTTCAGGCAATTGAGCGTGCTCTGGCAGTCCACGCTCTCCGCAAAGGAATGAATCTGGCTGGTGCCTTCCGCGATGGCCGCCAGCATGGCGTACCGGTGAGAGATGGATTTGTCCCCGGGCATGGAAAGCGTTCCGGCCAGGCGGCTGGCCCGCACAATGGTTCTTGCTGTAGTTGTTGAACTCACCAAACTCATCCTTTTCCTGTTATTCAACGGTCAGTAGAATTCTTCGGGTCGTCTGGCGAGCCTCCACCCTGGATTCATGGCCGTTCGAACAAAAACTCTGGTTTCCCGGCAGGATGCTTCGCCAAAATCCAAATTCATGAGTAGTATAGCAGGAACAAGAAGCGCTTCCGGCGGGCATTTTTATGACCGTCGGGGCGTTCCACCCTTTTCGAACTGGCAGGCTATATCAACGATGGTAGAATTCTAAAGGCACGGTATTCGATGAGGAAAGAAACCTTGAAACAAACGTGCGAAAGCACGGGGTTGCAACCTGATGATCCGGCGGAGAGCCAGCAGAACAGCGTTCGGCGCCCGGAAAGTCCCTCTGTTTCAATCATTCTTTGTACAAGGGGGCTGCGGCCTATGCTGGTGCAGTGCCTGGAGGGTCTGACCGCCCAGGCGCGGCAATACGTCAGATGCGAAATCATTTTGGTCCTCAATGGCCCGGAGGACCCAGGGATCACCGAGGCGGTCTCACAGTTTCCCGTCCGGCTGCTGAAGGAACCGCTGCGAGGCGTCTCCATTGCTCGCAATTACGCCATACCCCGCTCGGAAGGCGACATTCTCGTGTTTGTGGACGACGATGTCCTGATCGGAACCGGCTGGCTGGAGGAGATCGTCAAAGGCTTTCAAGACCCGAACGTCTACTGCGTAACGGGTCGGGTTATTCCCACTGGCCCGCTCACCCTCACCGCCGAACGGTCTGGCCGGTACTACACCAGCGAACGGGCGCTTTCAGATTGGACTCTCGACACCTCAAACCCTGACTGGTATCAGTACATCCTCGGCGAACCCGTGGGCTTTGGCTGCAATATGGCGTTCCGTAAGAATTTTCTGGAGAATTACTCCTCGTTCCCTCCAGACCTCGGCGCCGGGTCGCTGATAGGCGGCGGCGATGAGTTCTATATGTATCTTCAGGTGCTCAAGCACGGCTTCCGGATCCGCCACAATCCCGCCGCAGCGGTTACCCACGTGTTTGACGACAACATCGGGAACCAGAAAGCCCGCAACGCCCAACTCTATGCGGGCAGCGTCGCCTTCGCCCTGAAACTGTTCCTTGAGGAAAAGAAACTGCGCATGGCCACTGCCAGGTGGCTGTTCTCTGCCCTGAAGAGGCGCGCGCGCCACATCTGGAAACGGAAGGCCATCGCTTCGGAACCGCAGGAACTGCTCTCGCCCGGCGAAAAGCTTTGCGCTTACCTGCGTGGACTGGGAGTCTACTGGAAAGCCCGCCAGACAACGAATTCAGCTAAGGATGCGCCAAACCGTTGAGGATGGAAGGGCTTTGCCGGGCCCCGGCAGCCCAGCCAGTGTTCCCATCCGCTCATTGCGGCATGGCAGGGCGCGCCCCATTGTGCCCAATCCGCCGACGAAACCTTATTGTACAATGTGGGAAACTCTGGAGGAGACATCATGGACCGAGAAGAGGCCTGGAAGCTTCTGTGTGAATATACCAAGAGCGAAAATCTCCGGCGGCACGGCCTTGCCGTTGAAGTCTGCATGCGCGCCTACGCCCGGAAGTTTGGTGAAGACGAAGAAAAGTGGGCCGTTGTCGGACTCATTCACGACTTTGATTACGAGCTTTACCCCAACCCTCCGGACCATCCTTTGAAGGGAAGCGAAATCCTAAGCAATCTGGGCTATCCAGAGGACGTGCGGCGTGCCATTCTCGGCCATGCAGACTATAGCGGAGTTCCTCGCGACACGCTCATGGCAAAATCCCTGTTCGCATGCGATGAACTGGCGGGCTTTATCACGGCCTGCGCTCTGGTCAGGCCCGACCGAATTCAAAGCCTCGAAGCCAGGTCCGTTCGCAAGCGGATGAAGGATAAGGCGTTCGCTCGTTCAGTCCGGCGGGAAGACATTATTAAAGGGGCGGAGGAACTAGGCGTGGACACCAACGAACACATCGAGGTGTGCATCAAGGCCATGCAACAGATCAGCGGCGCGCTTGGCCTGAACCCTGCCGCATAATCAGTTTTCCCTTCCAGTCCATTCAGCCCGCGGTATCTCTACTTGTTTGTTGTAAACCCCCGGGCAGGCGGACCCAGGGTGCCCCCGAACAGTAGCGGCAGCGCTCGCCAAATAACGCACTGCCGCCAGTTAGAGGATTAAGGCAGGTTAACCCTTCTGGTGATCTTTCGCCGGGTTTAATGCCGAACCCGAGCCCTCAGAAGTTAAACGAAGAAGTGATGCGGCCTGTTCCAGGCGGCTCTGCAGGTCTCCGATTCTATCCTGAATCGTCGCTCGCTGATCTTCCAGAAGCGAGTTGGTAAACTCAGCCACCTGGATCTTGTAGGATTCAAGCGACTCTTTGATGGACGCCTCCGCCCAGGTGGTGGTCTGATGGGCCCACTGGTTCAGCAGGGTCGTGGCAGTATTCACTTCCTTGTTAACCTTGCCGGAAAGGTCCTGAACAACCTGCCCCGAACTGGCCCTGATCTTATCCACCGCACTCGAGGAAGCGTCAGCAACCTGCTTCTGAATATCCTCGACCATGGTCTTTCGCTGGGCTCCTACAAACTGGCGCAATTGAGCTTCATAGTCAGACGCCATACTGGCCTGAAGACCCGAAAGGGACCTTCGAATCTCTTCAATCTGGGTCTCCGCCACCCGTTTGGCGTTCTGAGCGTGCTGTTCGAGGGTTTCCCTGCTCAGCGTCGTCATGCTTTCAACCATGGAGGTAACGCGCTGCTTCTCCGCGGCCTTCAGCTCCTCCCCGAGGTTTTTGAGGTTGTCTGACAGGCGGGTCGCGTCTCCAGCCAGCGAATCCCGGGCTGACAAGGCATAGTCTCCCATCTGTTTTCGAACGTCTTCCACCATCATCCCCATGGTGGATTTCAATTCGACCTTTGACTGATCGAGGGACTCATCCAGCCGCTGCTTCACCTGCGATAGCGACACGCTCAAAGCCTCCTGCGAGGCTTTCTGAACATTGCTGGCGATTTCTGCCGCGCTCTTCTGCTGCAGCTCCTGGCCAGCAGTCATCAGTTTCTCCTTAAAACCATTCACCTGGGCGTCCATATAAGACTGGAATTCCACCTTGGACGCGGCTGACAGACTCTCCATTTGGGACTTGATGCTGTTGAGGTTCTCATCGGTTCTTGCCCGGCTGCTCGCTTCAAGCTGCCTGGCTGACTCCTGAACCGCAAGACTGATTCGGTTGTTAAAATCTTTCATGGCATTTTCAGTGCTCTGAGCGTAGGCCAGCTTCGCCTGGTCCGATAACCCGGCAGTGAGAGACTGAAGTTCATTCTTGATGGTCTCAACCTTGCTTTGAACGTTCCTTTCTGACTCCATAACGACCATGTTCAAATGCTGTTGGAAGGTGTTCTTCAACCGTTCCTTTACCTGTTCAACGTGAGGCTCAAGCGACTTCTGAACCTCTGCCGGGATTGCCGACACGGTGCCTTCGGTCATCAGCTTGATCCACTCGGCAAATTCATTCATTTTGTCTTGCAGCACCTCTTCAGCACGAGCCTTGACCTGGGCTGCCAGATTATCCTGTTCACGCTCCAGACGCGCCTGCAACTTTCCGCGAAACTCCTCGGCAAGGTTGTCCATCCGCGCGTCCAATTCCTTTTCAAGCGGTTCCAGCAAAACCGCGCTCCGGCCCTGAGCACTCTTCACAACCTCTGCAGCAGAGGTTGAAGCATACCCATCCAACTCGTTCTTAATGCGATCCTTAAGAGTCTTAAACCCCAAACGGAGAGACCCGTCTCCACCTTGCTTCGTGCCCCCTGCTATCCCCGGGAGTTCGACGCCGGAGAGCTCCGCGACGGAAGCCATCAGCTCGTGAAGAAGATTCTGTGCCTGGTCCACCTGCTCCTGCCACTCGCGACGGGCTTCGCGAATTTCCGATAGCAGACCTTCAAGGTCCGACTGGTTGTGCTTCTGCCCACCTCTGATTCCGCGCAATTCCTGCACGAGCGACAGTGGCGTATTCATTTTCCCTCCAGTAAAACTTCAAATTGGGCTTGTTAAGGTATGACGAGACTGGCGTCTCAGGAACCCTGAAAGAAAGGCATGCGTTGACCGCAGGATGGCTCAAACGGGCACACTTCAGCGCCCGTGAAAATTTTGTCATTGCCGACCATGCCTTTCCCCCTCCCGGCTGGCGCGTAGCGACGAGTTAATGATCAATCAATAGCTCAGATCGCACTATGACTCTAAGGCTCTCCTAATTTAAACACAACTGTACTACAGTACAGTTTTCGGACAGGCCGCTGCCGAAAACCCTGCCGTCAGGCTGGCACATTATACCCAGTAAATGCTTTGGCAAAGCATTGATTAGCACAAGTATCCCATTTGGAAATCGTCCGGCCGTTGTCTCAGCGGGTGTATTTACAGTCTGGCGATTCGGCCAATAATATAGCCCCGAGGAGGGTCAGGAATGAGGTAGAGTAGGCTGGCCTGTCACTCAGCCCCCAACGAAACTTTTTCAAGGTACGACGGGACCTCCGCCGCCCAGCCCAGACTCTCCCCGATCTTCTCCCGAAGTGCCGTGGCAGCATGGAGTTCGCCGTGAGTCAGGAACGTCTTCCGGGGTGGCGAGGGAAACTTTCCAAGCCAGCCCATGATCTCGTGATAATCGGCGTGGGCGCTCAAGTTCTCAATGGTTTCAACGTGCGCGCGAACCTGGATCTGCTGGCCGTGTATTTTGATGGTTTCCGCACCCGACTGGATGGCTTGGCCTCGGGTTCCCGGAGCTTGAAAACCCACAAAGAGAACAGTGTTGCGATGGTCGGGCAGGCATCTGGCCAGGTGGTGGAGCACCCGGCCGCCGGTGGCCATCCCACTCGCTGAAATGATGATGGTGGGGAAATGGCACTCATTCAAAGCTTTGGACGCTTCCACTGAACGGTCAAAATGGACGTTCGGCTGGGCAAACAGGCGGTGTCCGCCAGCCTCAAATTCGTCCGTTTGCAGGTTGTGGTCTTCATGGTGTTCACGGTAGATATCAGTGGCGTCAATAGCCATGGGACTGTCCACGTGAATAGGCAGATCGTGCATCTGGTTCCGGCTGATCATCTGGCGGAAGAGATAGAGCAACTCCTGAGTGCGGCCTATGGCAAACGATGGAATGATGACGGAGCCGCCCCGCTCTGCTGTCCTTTCAACAATTTGCGCAAGGCGCGCCTGGAAGTCGTCGGTTGGATGAAGCCGGTCACCGTAAGTGGATTCGCACACCAGGTAATCCATCGACCCCGGAACATCAGGTTCCCGGATGATCAACTGCGGGAAGCGGCCGATATCTCCGGAAAAAAGAACCTTGACCGCCTTCCCTGCCTCCGTCACAGTTACTTCAACCATGCGCGCGCCCAGGATATGCCCTGCTCGGATAAATCGCAGCCTGAAATGAGTTGAAAGTTCAAGAGGCTTTGACTCATCGACCGCACGAAACAACTCCAGCGCCTTTGCGGCATCATCACGGGTGTAAAGCGGAAGTGCGGGCTTGTGTTTGCTGAAACCCTTCTTGTTGGCATAAAAGGCATCTTCTTCCTGCAGATGGCCGGAATCCATCAGAGTGAGGTTGGAAAGGTCTACCGTCGCCGACGAGGCCCACACCTGTCCCTGAAATCCCTCCTTCACCAGCCGCGGCAGGTAGCCCGTATGGTCGAGGTGGGCGTGGGTCAGGACCACCCAATGGATGCTGGACGGGTCCACGGGAAAGGGACTCCAGTTTCGCAACCGCAGTTCCTTATGACCCTGAAAAAGTCCGCAATCGATCATCAGTCGCTCGCCGCCCGCTTCCAGCAGGTATTTGGAACCGGTTACGGTCTGCGTTGCTCCGAGAAACGTTAAACTGGCCATTAGATAACCACCGCTTCCTGGTAATGGCCGAAGACGCCGGCCAGTACGCCCGAGATTTCACCTACCGTCGAGTAGGCTTTCACTGCCTCAAGAATCACCGGCATCAGGTTGCGCTCGCTTCGGGCCGCAGTTTCCACCGCTCGCAGCGCGGTCTCAACTCTGTCCGCATCGCGGCGTGCGCGCAACTTCCGCAATCTCTCAACCTGTTGCCGTTCGATTTCCGGATCGATTCGCAGGATCGGGATCTCCTGCCGGGGCCCTTCCTGATATCGGTTGACACCGACAATCACCCGGGAGCCGTCTTCTATTCCGGCCTGGTATTCAAAGGCGGCCTGCTGAATTTCCCGCTGGACGAAGCCTTCCTCGATGGCCGCCAGCATTCCGCCCAGGCCATCGATCTTCTCCAGATATCCTTCGGCCGTCTGCTGAAGTTCATTGGTCAATTTCTCGATCGTGTAGGAACCGGCAACGGGGTCAACCGTATTCGTGACTCCGCTTTCGTGAGCAATTATCTGCTGGGTGCGCAGCGCCAGCAGGGCCGAGGCTTCCGTGGGCAGGGCCAACGCCTCGTCACGCGAGTTCGAATGGAGCGATTGGGTCCCGCCCAGCACGGCCGACAGCGTTTGCAAGGCCACGCGAACGATGTTGGTGTCCGGTTGCTGCGCGGTGAGGGTTGAACCTGCCGTCTGGGTGTGAAAGCGAAAAGCCCACGAGCGCGGATTCTTAGCCTTGAAGCGCTCGCGCATGATGTGCGCCCACATGCGGCGCGCCGCCCGGAACTTGGCGATCTCTTCCAGAAAATGATTGTGGGCATTCAGGAAAAACGAGACGCGTGGCGCCACTTCATCCACATCGAGGCCGCGATCCATCGCCGCCGACAGGTACGCGATACCGTTGGCAAGCGTAAAGCCGATCTCCTGCGCTGCGGTCGCCCCGGCCTCGCGAATGTGATACCCGCTCACCGAAATCGTGTTCCACTCAGGTGCGTGCTCCCCGCAGTAGGCGAAGATGTCCGTCACCAGGCGCATCGCCGGCCGGGGGGGATAGATGTAGGTGCCGCGCGCGATGTATTCTTTCAAAATGTCGTTCTGCACGGTGCCGGAAAGCCGCTTGAAGTCCGCGCCCTGCTTCTCTGCCGCGACAAAATAGAGCGCCAGCAGGATGGGGGCGGTGGCATTGATGGTCATGGAAGTGGAAACCCGATCGAGCGGAATCCCCTCAAACAGCGTTTCCATGTCTTCAAGCGAGTCTATCGCCACACCGACGCGGCCGACCTCACCCTGCGCCAGCGGATGGTCTGAATCAAGTCCGATCTGGGTCGGGAGATCGAACGCCACCGAAAGCCCGGTGGTCCCTTTCGAAAGCAGATAGCGGTATCGCTGGTTTGACTCACGGGCCGAGCCGAAGCCCGCGTACTGGCGCATGGTCCAGAGACGGCTGCGGTACTGGCCCGGATGGATGCCGCGGGTGTAGGGGTACTGGCCTGGAAGCCCAAGTTCCTGTGCAGGGTCCCACCCCGCCAGATCCTCCGGGCGGTCGAAGTGGCGGCCAGGTGGACTGGCAGCGTGGGAGCCGGTGTCCGGTGTTTTTCTGCTGTCGCGAGAATCGCTCATCGGGATGAATGAGAACTGCTAACGCCGGCGAGCATCGGACGCAACACGCACGCCGCCGCGCAGTTATCATCGCACGCTTCTGGCTTTCACAAAAGAGTAGAGGCAGAAAATCAGCAGCAGGACGGTGAAGCAGGCCACCATGCTGAAGCTCCAGATCCCCTGGCCGGGAAGCTTCTGATAGTCCTGCCACAATTTCATCGAAACTGAAACGCCGGCCATGGTGAGAAAAAGAAACAGGACAGCAACCAGCAGATGAAACAGCTGCTGCGCCCGGCAGAACAGGCGCCGCGTGAACGACTGCGAATTGGCTGGCATGGTCTTGACGGCCTCTTGCAACGGGAAAGGTCCAACCTTTTGATGGTAAAGCCAACCTTTTCCTGCGTCAATGTCCTCTCACTGTTCCTTGTCTTGACACTGCCTCAAGGCGAAACATAGAATGCAAAGAGGAACATCAATTGAAGTGTGAAAGGTATCATTTTTGGAGCTTGACGACAATTTCAAACATTTGATCAAGGAACTTGGTCAGGCGATCAACGAATCCTTGGCGGATTCCGAAAACATATCAGAGGTGATGGGCCGCATTCGGGCCGCGGGTTACGACCTTTTTCTGGTTTTGGAAGTCACCATCGGGTTCAATAAACACGGGCAAAACGGCACGATCCATCACCAGGACCTCTCGGCGGAAATTCACGAGAAAGGGCCGGAATTCCTTCTGACCAGCGAGGACACAAAGTTCCTCCGCTCCCTCAAGATCGTGGTGGAAAAGACCAGCGAATAGGTTCATCCGCCCCTTGCCAGCGCGCAACTTAACACCAGTTCAAACCGCCGCCCGCCGGCTGCCCAGGCGCTGAACTTGCCGCCTGGTGCGCTTGACAACCTTCGCGACCGGAGCCTACGATTTGCTTATGGAACCCACATCAGTGCGTTCCCCTGCAGTGGCCGGACGCTTCTATCCTCGCAAACGTGAAGACCTTCTACGCGAAGTTGACCAATACCTGGAGATCGAATCTCCGGCTGAAAAAACCATTGACTCTGCCATTGGCTGTGTGGTGCCACACGCCGGGTATATGTATTCCGGGCATGTCGCCGGGGCCGTTTACCGCCTGCTTCCGGCGCATTCGCGCTACGTGATTCTGGGCCCCAACCACTGGGCCCGAGGGTCGCCGCTGGCGATAATGTCTGCGGGGAACTGGCTCACTCCGCTCGGCCAGGTCCCGCTGGACACCGAACTTGCCCGAAACATCAGGGAAAAGTGTCCCCAATTGGCCGAGGACGCCCAGGCGCACGCAGGTGAGCATTCCCTGGAAGTTCAGGTTCCCTTCCTCCAGCGCCTGTCCAGCACGCTCAAGATTGTTCCCATCGCCATTGCCATGGCAGATGATTGAAACTCTTGAACTGCTGGGCCAGGCCATTGCGGATGCCATCCGGAGGTCTCCGGAACCCGTGCTCATTGTCGCTTCAAGTGATATGAACCACTATGAACCGGACCTCATCACCCGTGAAAAGGACGGCAAAGCCATCGAGAAAATTCTTCAGCTTGATCCTGCAGGGCTACTTCAGGTGATTCGCGACGAGGACATCTCAATGTGTGGGTATGCGCCGACGGTATCCATGCTGACCGCGGCAAAGGAACTGGGAGCCCGCGAGGCCCGACTGATCAGGCATGCAACCTCCGCGAACGCAGGCGGTGACACCGATTCAGTGGTCGGTTATGCGGGAATTATCGTGCTGTAGCCTTCCCTGAAGCCGCACGCTTGCATCAGCGCGCACACTTCGTGATCAACGGGGCGGGCCATGCTGGCCGCCGCCACCGCCCCCGCCGCCTCGCATTCCGCCACCCATGCCACCTGGGCTGCCGCCACCCATACCGCTGTTACGCATGCCGCCGCCCATGCCATTGTTGGGCGCGCCTCCACCCATCTGGCCGGAGCTTCGCTCCGCGCCCTGGCTCTTGCCGAACCCACCCGACGAACGTTGAGACGTGGCGGACCGCTCCATGCGCTGCTGGGACATGCGCGAGTTCCGGTTCATCTGTTCCATCTGCCTGCGTGCCTGCTGCCGCTCCATCCTCTGCTGCTGTTTCAACATTCTTCTTTCCTGGCGGAAGTCCGGCATTTGGGGTTGCTGAATGACGCGAGTCGCGGTTGCGCTTCCGGCAGGGACAGCGGAGGGAATCAGGGAACTTGCATGGCGCATTGTCCCCGCCTGGGTTCCCAGGCTTGAGATGGGGATTGAGGTCAGCTGTCCCCGGTTGTTGCCCGGTTGCAGACCTGTCCGTCCTCGAAGGAGAACATCATTATTGATGGCGGGACCGGACTTGTTCACATAGCGGCGTGTCTGCTGGTTAAAAACCGCAGGCGCGTGCGGCTGAACGTTCCAGGAACCGCGAAGAGCACTTTGAGAGAAAACCCCGGTTGGCGCGGCATCGCTCCGCCGGGCACGAAGCCGCGGCGAGACCCCCGCTCCGCCCGTAGTTGAGACCAGCCCCGAACCGTCAACGGCAGGTCCCGGCAATCGCAGGCTGCGGGTGAGCGGAACAGTGGGTGAATTAACCGCACGCCCTTGGAACGGATTGACCCTGAGGACATTATTGGGAGAAATCACCCTCCCGCCCTGGAACGTATTGCTGCTGACCGCGACCGAGCAGTTCCGGCCCGCGGGGCAATTGAGCGGTGTATTGAATCCACCCCCATAGGCTCTGGGAGCCCAGCTGACCCAACCAGGACCCTGGTACCATGTCACCAACCCGGGGGACCAGGAGGAGAAACCGCCAGGCAGCCAGCACCACCCAGTGCTCGCCGGGTAGATCCAACTGCCGTAATGGAAGGGCAGCCATCCCCAGGGCATGGCGGAAATCCAGGTGTAGCCCATGCCGGGATACCAGGACCATCGACCCATCGAATAGGGGGCCCAGCCGGCTCCCATCATCGGCGACCAGCAACTTCCAACACCCGGCAAATCGTTCCAGGCGCCGAAGTAGGAAAGATCGCTCCAGCCATAAAGGGAGCTGTCTGCAGACAGGCCGCTCTGTGCCGGACCGGTTTTGTTGAAGGCAACCGCTGTCGTCTGCTGCCTCTTGTCGACCCAGCGGTCCCAGGCGTCTTCTGTAATGCCGTTGGTAATCTGGGAAGGAGTGGTGCCACCCGCGGCCAGTTCAAAAACCTGATTCCGCGCCACGCTCTCGTTCCCGTAAGGGCTCTGAACAGCAACCGTTCCCTTAAAAACTTCCAGCCGTTCGCTCCCCTGGTCAAGATCGAGTCGAAACATCGACTTGGACGAGGCATCAAAGTTTGAACCGGCGGCGGCCACATTGTAAACATCGCCCTTTTCCGGCGAGACGGTAAATGTGGCGTAACCCTGCGCAAGGGTCAGGTGGTTAATCTTGGCGCCTTCGGGCGTCAGCGACAGGCTGGGAAAATCAAGTTCACTCGACTGGCCCAGGCGTACCGTGGACCCGTTCTCAAATTCGACTTCTGCAAAGCTGTTGGCATCCGTCGCAATCTTAAAGCCCTGCTGAATGGGCGTGTTGACAAAGGCCTTGGCCCACTGATCGGCATCGGGACGGTACATCCTGACCGTACCTTCCACAAAACTGAGTCGAACAATGCGGACTTGCGATTCAGACTGGGCTGTGGCGGGAGCAGGAATCAGAGAACTGATGAGTGCGGCAGCTAACAGAACAAACAGCCAGTAACCCCTGGGCGACCGAATGATCTTCATGGTACACCTCCACGGCTGGCTTAGAAAGCCCTTCACTATCATAACATCAGACAGTGAAAGGTTACGACCAAAATAGAAGAATCCTTATGGCCAGATCCGGTCTTAGCGCTGGTCTTCCTTGCTCGAGTAACTGGAGCCTTGAATGCGGCGAAGAATGTCCACTGCGCGAACCTGTGCGATGTGAAGGTACTGGGAATCTCCGGCGATCTTCTTCAGGATCGGGACCATCAGTTGGGGATCCACCAGGGCCTTGTTGTCGAGATCGATTTCAACCTGGGTCAGCGCAGAGGGCAGGCCAAGAACGTCATATCGGGAGGAATATTCCAGCGTCCCGATGTGCTGTTCCACATCTGCTATGCCTTCAAAGCTGGTCAGCAGTTCTTCCGCGCGCTTGTTCCGGGTGTAATTGAACTCCACCTTATTTTCCTGGCCGTTATGCCGGTAGATGAAAGTTTTCAATCCCATGTTGGCAACATTCTTATGACTCTCAAGGTTGATCGAATGAAAGTCACCCAGCGATGCCGCCAACTGGAACAACGTATCGGTTGTCTCGGGAGAGAGCTTCAGAGAGCGGGGTCTGGGAGACTCATCCAGCCGGCGGCCGTCATAGGTACCGTCGCCGTTCACACTTACCGTCAGAGAAGTGTATTCGGGGACGCTGCCCTTCATCACTTTGATGTAGGTCAAGGTCGGCGGAGTCTCCGACTGCTGTGCGGAAAGTGACGGGACGACAACTAATCCCGCCAGAAGCAGCAGGACGGCCGGGCGCAACACACGCCGGCGGAATTTTTCATGATGATTTGATGAGGTTAAAACCTGCTCCATACCGTTAGCCGGGCTACTCAACAGAATACCGCTGCCCCCGTGGGAAGCACTTGCGACGCCTCCGCCCGATGCCGCTGGAAGCCCACTCAGCCCGCCTGCTGGGCCAATGATTGCAGTTCGGCGTCCTCGATATCGAAGTTGGCATAGACGTGTTGAACATCTTCATGCTCGTCCAGTTCGTCTATCAGCTTCAACACCTGGTCGGCCGGCTTGCCGGAAAGTTTTACCTGTGTCTGGGGGACCATCGAAAGCTCGGCAACCGCAGGAGTGATGCCCGCGTTGTTGAGGGAGTCAACAACCTGCTGAAAGTTCTCAACCGGACAAAAGATTTCCCAGTTCTCGCCGTCTTCTTTCATGTCATCGGCCCCAGCCTCGGTAATCAGCTCCAGCAGGGCATCCTCTTCGGCCTTGGACTTTTCAACCACGATGTAACCGCGCTTGTTGAAGATCCACATCACGCAGCCTGTCTCGCCCAGGTTCCCACCGTGCCTCGAAAGAATGTGGCGGAGTTCCGCAAGCGTCCGGTTGCGATTGTCTGTGGCAATTTCCAGGATCAGCGCAACACCGCTTGGCCCGTATCCCTCATACACTATTTCCTCATACTGCACGCCCGGAAGCTCGCCCGTACCCCTCTGGATGGCCCGTTTGATATTGTCTGCGGGCATATTCACAGCCTTGGCGTCGGCAATTGCAGTCCTCAGACGCGCGTTGGAATCGGAGTCGCCCCCGCCAATGCGGGCCGCCACAGCGATTTCCTTGATCAGCTTGGTAAAGACCTTGCCACGCTTGGCATCCGCTGCGCCCTTCTTATGCTTGATCGTTGCCCATTTTGAGTGGCCCGACATGTGACTTCTCTTCCTTTGTTCAGCCGCCGGCGGCGCGAAAACCCATTATCCCGCCCGGCATCCGGCCATAAAATGTTTTTATTTTCAACCTCGAAAATCTTAACACAATGTTCGAATTCAGGCCACGCCCAGCCTTCCGCCGGCTGAGACCCCGCCTGCATGCGTCCGGCCGCGTTGCCTACCGTGCCGCTTCCTGCATGATGGCAAAGATGGCCTCTTCAACTTCCTGGGCGACAGAGTCCAGACCCGGAGTCTCAAAAAGCGCCAACATGGCCGTCGGCTTCAGCGTGGCCAGAACAATCTCATCACCCTCGCGGTAAACAGAAATGCGGCACGGAAGAGCCGTTGATATCTCCATTTCCTTTTCCAGCACTTTCTTTGCCTGGTGCGGGTTGCAGATTTCAAAAATCAGGCAGTCGCCTTCAAACTCAACGCCCTTTTCCAACATTTTGGATTTCAAATCGTACGTGCCCATGATTCCGAACTTGTGCCGCTGGGTCGCAGCCTCCAGATCGCGTGTGACATCAGAAAGAGACTTCTTTGCTTTCACTCGATAAACCATTTCGTTCACCTGTCCTTACTTTGCCTTCGAGCTGGAAGGAGGAAATTCATCCATTGCCCGCCGGGTATTCGAAATCAGAATGTTTTTCACCCTCGCCAGATTCACAAACGAGTGCACCGTGCGCCGGTCTTTCAAAGGAAATCGAACTAAACCCTGTCCCGGCTCGGTCGCCCCAGCTCGGATGGCATCCTTGACGGTCCCGCTGAGGCCGTGGTTTCGGAGAAGGCGCTCCGCATCCAATCGATTCAGCGCCATGCCCGCTTCCAGCACGCCGGGAGAAATCCACACGATAAAAAGTTCCGCACCTCCCACCCGGTAATGAACAACCCATCGTTCCTCCCTTGAGGAATAATGCAGCCGCTCAACAATTCCATCGATCCGCCCAACCAACCTGCGCAGTTCGCCGAACAGAACAGCGACTCCGTCACCCCCCAGCCGGATGAGCTGCGCCCATCCCGGCTTCCTGGCGGGGCCCCGGACCAGATTCAAGGGGGATTCATTGGATGACATGGTCATTAACACAGGCCGAAGCATTCATGCCGTCCCGCGCAACTATTTCTGCGGCTTCGGGGCGGGAGGCATGTGCTGAAGCTTTTGCTTCACGGCTTGAAATTCAGGACTGTCCTCCTTCCAATCCTTTCTGGGACCCAGTTTGGAGATCTCCTCATCAACGTTCCGGATGCGGTTCCCGGGATTGGGATGGTCGGAAAAGAACTGGATAGTCCGCCGGGGATATTTCTTCTCAATAATTCCGAAAAACTGCGCCATGGCATAGGGATCGTATCCCGCCCGGTAGAGGATGTAAGTACCCACTTCGTCAGCCTGCGACTCCGCGCTGCGCGAATTCCGCAGGAGAATGGAATTGGCTCCAAAGCTCAAACCCAGCTGCGCCAGCTGGCCTGCGAGGCTCGAACTCTGGCCCAGCACCCCCGCCAGAAGGGAAAGCGGCACCTGCGCCAGCATCATTTCAGACGCCTGGTGGGTGCCGTGCCGCATCACGACGTGGCCTTCTTCGTGGGCAAGCACTCCTGCAATCTGGGCCTCATCCTGAGCCGCTTCAATGGCCCCGCGGTTCACAAAAATAAAGCCTCCCGGCAAGGCAAAGGCGTTAATTTCCGAGCTGTTCACCACCTTGAAAGTCCAGTCGTATTTCACCCCGGACGACTGGTTGGGGGCAATGGCCGCAAGCCTCTTTCCCAGGCTGCCCACGTAGTTAACCACCTGCGAATCGCCAATCAAGGGCAATTGCTTGTTCACGTCCTGAGACGCCTGCTGTCCCATCTCAACATCCTGGTCCGGAGAAAACAGGTTGAATCCGGGCCGAAAGTTGAGCCTTTCGACCGCATACACCAGGACGGGTGACAGCGCCACCAACCCCAGAACCAACAGCCCGGCAAATTGTCTTCTGCCCGGATTGAATCTGAAAAACCTCATTTGAAACCACCAGAAAAGCTCCGGTGCTCGTCTCCCACTGCTTGTTCTTAATACTGCCATTAATCGGACTTCGCCTCAACACGGCTTGAGAAAACTTCGGCTCCGCGGTAGACCGCATGGGAGCCCAGTTCCTGTTCAATCCGCTTCAGGCGATTGTATTTGGCCAGCCGTTCGGAACGCGTGATGGCCCCGACCTTGATGAGCGACGCTCCCGTCGCCACGGCCAGATCGGCAATGAAATCATCTTCGGTTTCACCCGACCGGGCGCTGATCACCGGCTGATAGCCGTTGCGTACAGCCAGATTGATCACGTCCAGAGTTTCGCTCAAAGTCCCAATCTGATTAATCTTCACCAGAATGGCGTTGGCAATGCCCTCCTCGATCCCTTGTTCTAGCCTACTTATGTGTGTTACGAACAGGTCATCGCCGATCAACTGGCAGCGGCCGCCCAGCCGGTCTGTCAGCGTCTTCCACCCAGCCCAGTCCTCCTCGTCCAGCCCGTCTTCGATGCAAACGATCGGGTAGCGGTCCACGCAGTTCGCCAGCCTTTCCACCATCTCGTCTGCATCAAGTTCTTCGTCCGATACCCGCAGGCGATAGGTTCCGCGATTGCAGAAGTGGCTGGCCGCCACGTCCACGGCGATGGCGGCATCCCTGCCCGGCTCCAGCCCTGCGCGTTGAATAGCTTCAACCATGACATCAAATCCCGACTCATTGGTTTTCAATGCCGGAGCATATCCTCCTTCATCAGCGACTCCGGCGCGGTAGACTCCACGCTCCTGCAGGACCGTTTTGGCAGCGCGGTAAACGGCATTCACATCGGCCAGCGCCTGGGAGTACGTGACAGCGCGCAGCGGAACCAACATAAAATCCTGGAAGTCGATGTTGCCGCCGCCGTGGAGCCCGCCGCTGATGATGTTGACCAGGGGAACGGGCAATTCATTCGCCGCCGCGCCTCCCAGATACCGGTAGAGCGGCAGCCGGGCGGAGGTTGCCGCCGCGCGCGCCACGGCGAGTGAAACGCCGAGGATGGCATTCGCGCCCAGGCGCCGCTTGTCCGGCGTATGGTCCAATTGGATCAAGGTACCATCCACCAGTGTCTGATCGGAGGCTTCCAGTCCCACCAGCACCTGGGCGATTTCCCACTCCACGCTCCGCACCGCCTTGACAACGCCCATGCCACCGTAACGGTTGAGTTGGCCGTCCCGAAGTTCCTCCGCCTCGTGCGTGCCCGTTGAGGCGCCGGCCGGGACCATCGCAACACCCTTGGACCCATCCTCGAGCATGACCTGCACTTCCAGCGTGGGATTCCCCCGCGAATCAAGGATCTCACGGGCATAAATTCCAAGGATTCTCGCCATCCAAGCTCCTATTCCTTAACGGTAGAATTGCGCTGGCTCTGCGTTTTGAGCCACCAGCTCAAGCGCCGCGTCGAACGTCTCCGGCCGCTCTCGCAGGAGGCTGTTCGCTGTTCGCCGCACACGGGATTTGACGCCCTCGTCGCGGATGTATTCCACCGGCGACTTGCCGTCCATCCGGGCCAGCATCAGGCCGCCAAGATGCCGCACCGTCATCGGCTCAAAATCCACTGTTCGAGCATCCCGGAGACCTGCATCCAGCGCCTGCCAGAAGGCGCGCGCCGCCTGGAAATAAAGTTCCGCAAACCGCGGCTGATGGAACGACTTCAGCATCAGGTGGTTCAGCAGAAACGCGGAATCGAATGAGGGGTCGCCCCAGTGGACAACTTCAAAATCGATCAGAAAGATGCTGTCGCCGCGTACCAGCATGTTCTTGGGGCTGTAGTCGCCGTGGACCAGGGCGCTCCGAATCTTCCACGAATCCTCCATCAGTTGTTCCAGCGCTTCACGCGCCTCCGGGAGCCGCGCCGCTGTCGTTCGGTAATAAGGATCGATCCTCAGCTCGTCGAACACCGTGCGGTCGGCAAACTGTTCCTGAAATGACGGCTCACTCTGACTGGCCTTGATGATGGCGGCCAGCAGCCGGCCCGCCGCTTCCGCCACTTCCCTGCTGACCTGACCCTCCAGCAGCGACTCCTTCCAGACCACCGAACCTTCCGGTGCAGCCGTCATCACGTAAAGGAAGTTTGCGCGGTCCACGTGGACCACCTGCGGCACGGCGCCGTCCAGGATGCGGCCGAGCAACTGGATGGCGGCCGCCTCGCCGAAAATTCTCTCGCGCTGCGATGTCCAATCATCTTTCACGCGCAGCTTGCCGAGCGATTGCTTGGCCACCCAGCGGATGCCGGGCCCTTCGACGAGCGAAACAAAGTTTGAAACCCCGCCGCCCAGTTCCCGAATGGAAAGCGCAGCCGGGTCATCAACCAGTCCGCACTCCGCCAGATAAGCGCCCAGCGTTTCCGGTGTGAGTTGAAATTCTGACATGGTTATACAAAGCTGCGGCGAAGCCCCCGCATCAAACCCGGTTCACGGCCTGCCCCATGGCGTCCAGCCGGTCGAGCAGGCGGTAGCGCGCGCCACACTTCAAGCATTGTACTTCACAGCGGGAGGACGGCCCATCAACCTGCCTGCTGCCGGAAAGACTGGCCAGGCCGAAGTGTCCGTCCGCTGACGCGTAATACTCAAACATCATGTGGTTGCACCGCGAGCAGAATTGCCAGCGGTGGTTCACACGCGGCGGTTCCTTCATTGAGCGCGCTCCGGTGCAAACTGCGCAACAATCAATTCTGAACGAAAACCTCCCTGAGAGATCGCATCAAGCAGGCTGATTTTCCAGCCGTTCTGCTCCAGCATTCCGGCCACGGGCACCGGCCGGCAGCCTCCCGTCATCACCGGCGAACGGCGGTAGAGCCACGTCCAGATGGCATTCACCGCGCGCGCCTGCCGCGCCATGCTCAAGATAACCAGCCGGCCCCCGGGGCTAAGCACGCGAGCAAACTCCCGCAGCACGGCGGGAACATCTTCCTCCAGCAAGAGGTCCATCATATAAAGGTTGAACAGAATATCAAAGGCCGCGCTCGGGAACGGCAAAGCGATGGCATCCGCCCGGCAGAGATTGCCTCTTGCAAGGCCGCCTGCGGTCAGCCGCGTGCTGGTGCGGGCCAGCATCGGCCGGGAGAGATCAACGCCCACGCATTGCTTGAGCCCCGGCGTCCGAGCCAGTTCCACGAAGAATTCGCCGCCGCCTACTGCCACTTCCAGCACGCGCTCGCCACCAGCAAGACCCGCAGCTTCATAAGCCCGCCGCGCGGCGTGGCTCTCGAAGAGCGCCGACCAGAACCCATACACGGGCGCCACCCTGTCATAAAACCGGGAGAGTTGCGCTCGCAATCGATCTGCGGTCGCCGCGCCTTGGGGGGAATTAGTCAGGCCAGGCCTCCGCCCTTCGCGCTTCCGCTGACATCCTGGTCCGTCGCCGACGCGGGCTTGAGTTCGGGGACACGGAGAAGTGTCGGCCGTGGCGCCGTTTCGGATCTTTCGGAGTTCGGGAAAACCGCTCAGAATCCTTTCGGATTCCGCGCCGATCTCACGAGGCGTGCCTGCGCGCCTATCAACGCGAGTCGGCGGATATCCAGGGTACTCTCGACTGTCCGGTGTCTGGACATCGCGTTGAACTCCGATACAGGGACAGTCCTACCGTGCCCGGTAACTCTTGCCTGGCACTCATTCTCCGGATCCCCCATAGTCGTAGCGGACGTACCCGTCATTCGCCCGGAGCCGCGCACCGGCGGGTTCCAGCCCCCGGAGGGCCGCCATCAAGTTCGGCCCGGGGTCCTGGAGGAGATGTAATTCATCAAGCTGTCGCGGCGGAAATCCCAGCGAACAGGATGGGACCCCGAGCCCTCGATCTGGTAGTGGTCGTCCTTGATCTTGCGATCCGCATTCCGCGCCTGGAACGCGTGATCAATCCGCGCCAGCGCCCAGGCCAGATCGGTCCCGGCGGTCGCGGCCTCGATCAGGGCCAGGTAGCTGGCCCAGTATTCCTCCTGCCCGCGGAGCTTCAGTTTCGCCGCCTGATAAGGCGCCCCGTCCACCAGGCAACCGACTCCGCGCGCATACTCCCGCCAGAAGGGCGTGCTGATGCCGGCCACGTCCTTCCGCCGCGCGACCGCGGCGAAGAACTCACCCAGAGGGTAATCGCGCAGCGCCCACGACAGGTGGGCGTAGATCAGGTGGGAATAGTTGCCCTCGAGCACGGCGGCCGGGGCCCGGCCTCCTTCGATCTGGCCGAGGATGTGTTCGAAGTAGGTGCGGGCCCGGCGCAGGAGGGCCTCCACGTCGCGACCCCGCAACCAGTCCTCCGCGCCGGCCTGGTCCGAGCACTCCTCGACGGCGGTCGAGAGCAGGTTCAGCAGCGCTGGCGTCAGGCAGGTGTTCGCGCGGAGCAGGTTCCCTTGCCGCTCCCAGTTCTCGGCGTTGGTCAGACTCAGCCGGATCACGTCCGTCTTGACCGACACAGTCAGCTCCTATCCCCCAGGGGACCAACGTGGCGTTTATCGCCCGTTGAGGGTCGCACAACGGCTTCCGTCAGCCAACGGGGCCGTCATACATCCTATCCTCATTTCTCCAGGTTCGTCGAGGAACAGCATCCCGCGATCCGCCTGCCGCGCTCAGCTGCCGCCGGCAGCGTGGCATGCGGAGATTGGCGAGCCGAGCGTCGCCGACGCGATCTGCGGCTGTCGGCCTTTGAGGCGAATTATTCAGGCCAAACCTCCGCCCTCCGCGATATCGTGAAACGTGGGCACCGAAAATTACATCTAAAAAGATACCACTATGGAACGGCGAACCCTGATTATCGGCGCGGTTGCAGGCGGCATCGGACTGGTGGAGTATGCGCTCACCAGCCGCTGGATGAACGGCATGCGCGACCCCGCCGGACTTTCCGTCAAGGCTTATGAGCGCTTTGGCAGCAAGGCCGCGCTGATGGCCATTACCCCCAACGACGAATTCTACCTCACTTCCAAAGGCGCAACGCCCACGGTCAACCGCGACCAGTGGCAGTTGAAGTTTGACGGCCTTCTCGACCATCCGTTTACCCTGAATTACCAGGACCTGCTGAAGCTGCCTCACATCGAGAAGGTTTATACGCTGGAATGCATTTCCAATCCTCCCGGCGGCACAGCCATCGGCAACGCCAAATGGACCGGCACTCCCTTGAAGCCTTTGCTCGAGCGCGCAAGCCCATCCGGCACGGCCACGCACGCAGCCATCTACGCCGCGGACGGATTCTCCACCGGCCACCCGCTCGAACGCCTCTGGAACGCCGAGAATTTTATTGCCTGGCAGATGAACGGCGAGGATTTGCCGCCCGCCCACGGCTATCCGGTCAGGCTCTTCATCCCCGGCAAGTTCGGCATGAAGCAGCCCAAGTGGGTAACGCGAATCGAGCTGCTGAAGAAGCCGCACCTGGGCTACTGGGAAAGCCGCGGATGGTCTGATGAATGCGAGCGGTGGGCGCAAGCGCGCTTCACCGATCTGAAAGACGGGGCCAGAATCTCCGGCCGCAACTTCGAGTTTGCGGGCTTTGCGGTGGGAAACCTGGACGGCATCAGGTCGGTTGAAATCAGCTTCGACAACGGCAAAACCTGGAACCCAACCGCCCTCTTCAGCAACCCTTCGCCCATCGTCTGGACATTCTGGAAGTACACCTGGGTGAACCCCGCAACGCGGCAAGTACCGCGTGCGCGTCCGCGCCATCGACGGCAAGGGACGCGTTGAGGGCCCCGGACCCACCAACCCCTTCCCCAACGGCGCCACCGGCCAGCAGGTGATGACCGTTACGGTCACCTGACCTCGACGGCCACACCCGCCTGAATCCGCATGTTACTTGCCCAGATACTTCTCCGGGTCCTGGTCAAACTTGGTCTTGCAGCCGGGCATGCAGAAGTAGATGGTCTGGCCCTTGTACTGGCTGGTGGCTGCGGCCTTCTCGGAATCAATCGTCATCTTGCAAACGGGATCAACAACTTGCATAACGCTCCTTTCAACCGCGAGGGATGATTGTGCATGATTGCACATTCAAGAATAGTCGATTGCACAGCGTGAAATCCAGGACCGTTCTAATTGCGCAAAAGGCGAACAAATGGCGAAAACAGCTGTCTTCAGCTTCGTCTCCGTCTGGTTGTTCAGTCCGCAATTTCCGAGGCCTTCTTTTTATACGCTTTTTGCTCGTCCCTCGCAGGGTGAACTGTCCCCCACATGCCGTTAGCGGCTCACGTCAAAAACCAAAAATTCCAGCCAGCGCCCTTCTCCACGAGCCGCCGGGGGCCGGGGAATTTCCGGTTCCGAAGGTGGATGGCAGATAAAAACCGGAGCTGCGGCCAGGCTTCACTGCGGATTTGGGCTACAGGTTTCAGCCTCCTTTTGTAGTCGCTATAAAATCTAATCCACAGATTTCACAAGGCTTATTTAATCAGTTGGTTCGCTGCAAAATTCTGGTTGACGCCGGCAAGGGTCCGGGATATATTGCCAGAATCTACCAAAAGGAGAAGCCTATGCCTGCTACCATGCAAGGTAAGTTTCCCCTCGCCGGCCGCGCCGAGCGTGTCTCGAAGACCATGCCTATCACCATGTGGGAGATACCGACTGAAAGCGCCATAAAATCGGTCGGCGCAGTCCTTGACCTTTCCGATCACGGGCTCAGGGTGGTGACAGGAAAGCCCCTGCGCCAGGGACAGCTGATCAGCGTTCAGATCAGCCAGAGCGGAGTGTGCTTCAAGCGGTGCCGCGTGATCTGGACGCGCCCTTTCCGCCGGTCGCAATTGAATGAGGCCGGACTGGAAGTTCTCAGGTAGACCCCAGCCGAAAATTATCGCCCATCCCTCCTGGCCCGATGGGAAAGCACAGGGCCCGCCAGGTGGCATCGAATCACACTGAAGCTGCCTGCTCCGGTTGCGGCGCATCATTCACTCCCGGTATGACGCTCGAAGCGAGCACGCGACCAGGTGTTTTTGAATTCCTCGCAGCGCCCGGCGCGGGCGCCGCCGCCTCTGAAAAATCAAAAATGCTTTCAACGGCGCGGTCCATGGGGTACACTGCCTGCATTTCGCTGATGCAGGACCTCCTTCAGGAACCTGCGGGGCTTTCATTCCGGCACCTGGCAAGCTGACTCGGGGCACACGGACCATCATGAATATTGGGACGCCGCAAACCGCAACCAGGGAACCACCCGCCGCACCGGCGACACATGTGCGATGGGTCATCATCGGCATGCTCGCCGTCATCTCAGGCACCACCTACATGGACCGCCTCAACCTGGGAATTGCGGCGAAATACATCCAGGATGAATTTGCTTTCAGCAACCAGACGATGGGTTGGGTGCTCAGCGCATTTGTCCTCGGCTATGCGCTGTTTCAGGTGCCGGGCGGCTGGGCAGGCGACAAGATCGGCCCCCGGCGCATGCTGACGTTTGCCATCGTCTGGTGGTCTGTTTTTACGGCGTTAACGGCGCTGGCGCCGCAGTTGCCGCTGGCCGGCTGGTTCAGTGTGGGATGGTCATTTGCGGTTGTCCGGTTCCTGATCGGCGTGGGAGAATCAGCCGCCTACCCCAACTCGGCCAAGATCGTTTCCTACTGGAGCGCGGCGGCAGGCCGCGGCGTGGCCACCAGCGTGTTTATTGCAGGACTGGGTGTGGGCGGCGCGGTCTCGCCCCTGGGGATCACCTGGGTGATGCTGCATTGGGGCTGGCGCGCGTCATTCTTCATATGCGGGGCGCTGGGCGGCATTGTGGCGCTCGCATGGCATCTTTATGGCAGAGATCATCCGGAAGAGCACCCCGGGGTGAATGCCGAAGAATTGAGGGTTATTTACCGGGACCGGGAGACAGGCGGCGTCCCGGCCTGCTGGAAAAAGTAATTCCAAAGCCCCTGTCCCCTGGAGGGCGATGCTCAGCAGCCGTTCCGCCTGGGCATTGGTCCTCAGCTATTTTTTCATCGCCTATCCTGCCTACATCTACTACACATGGTTTTTCATCTACCTCATCCGGGTCCGCGGGCTCAGCGTGGCGCAGACCGGGCTGTGGGGTTCTACGCCCTTCATCGCCATTATTCTGCTGTCGCCCATTGGGGGATGGCTTTCAGACCGGCTGGTTGCCAGGGTCGGGGTGCGGGGCGGGCGCCGCTACGCCATCTGGGTCGGGGTCGGATTCTCAGCCATCATGCTGCCGGCGGGAGGATACGTGGCCAACAACACGCTGGCCATCCTGCTGCTCGCGGGCGCCTCCGGCTTTAATCTGTTTGCAACCACCATATGGTGGGCGACGTGTAATGACATCACTCCCAACTTCTCCGGCTCGCTTTCCGGACTGATGAACATGTCCGGCAACCTGGGCGGGTGGCTCTCGCCGATTGTCACCGCTGCAATCTTTACGCATTTCGGCTGGAACATGGCCTTCGACTTTGCTGGCTTGATGACCCTGACGTCCGGGCTTTTGTGGTTTGCTGTAAAGGCGGATGAGACGATCGAATCATGAAAGGCCACTTAAGGCCAAGGGCGCCTGACACGAGCACCTGCAGGGGAACCTCATGATGACGAAACAGAATGCTGAATTGAGCAGGTTGTCAAAAAGGTGTAGCCCCGCACTTTAGCTCGTAGTGTTGGTGCCAGTGGAAGGGGACAGAGCCAAACCACGGCGCTAGAAACCAAACGGGGTGACAGGAGCATCGCCGCCCCGGGAAGGCCCCTTCACAGCGTTACGCGAAGAGGGGACGATCTTTCCACTGTGGGGGCCTTCGTTCTCTCATAATCGAGGGGCATGATTGAGACGATATCTGGCGATTCCTCATCATGCCGCACAGGGTTCTCCCCTACTGGGCTTTGGGGTCCACCGTGACCAGGAACTCAGCCGCCTGTTTCAGCCGGTTGCGGAGTTCCGCGATGTTGCCAGACATGGCTTCCTTCTGCTCTGCGAGTCCGGCCTGGACGATCTGGGCAAGCTGCTGCCGGTGGGCCTCAAGCGACTGCTCGAGCGAGGATTCGATGCGGCGCGACGCCTGATCGGATTCTTCCTTTAACGCAGCCGCTGAGGCGTTTGCTTTGTCCGAAAGTTCGCGCATCAGCGCCTCCGAAACAGCCTTCGCGCCTGCGGCAACCCGCTGGGCAGCCTGGTCGGCTTCCTGCTGGATGCGCACCATCAGTCCGTTGAAACGGCTTTCAACTGTCTCCTGCAGTCGCGATTCGAATTGGGAGGCCGAGGCATCCTGGGAATCCCGGATCATCCGGGCCATCTCCTCCGAGTTCAGTTCCGCAGCCTGGCGGACCCGCTCCGACATGGATGCCAGAGATTCCTGGATCACGCCATCGAGCTTCTCACGCGAATTTGAGACGTGCCGGTCGCTCGCAGCGGAAAGTTCCCGATCCAGGGCCTGGTGCACGGTCATGCCCATATCATGGATCTGCTGCTGCACTCCATCCATCTCCAGCTTCATGAACGCACTGATCTCTTCGCGAGAGTGTTCCAACGAGTCTTCCGTCTGGTGGTGCAGGTGCTGGAGGGAAGATTCAATCAAGTCGGCAGCGCTTTTCGCGATGCGGCTGGAAATTTCAGACATGCCCATATCCTGGGCCTCTTTGGCCATTCCCTCGAGCCGCTGCCTGAAATTTTCCGCCCACAGGTCCTGGTCGCGCTGCAACTCCGTCTGGGCAGCGGCTGAAGTCTCTCCCAATTGAGTTTGAAAACGGGCCAGCGCCCCTTCAACCTCATTACCCATTCTGCTCTGGAAACCGGTTACCGCTTCATCGGCTGCAACGTTCAGCCTGCCTTCCGACTGCTTTACGATCGTATCTGCATTCTGCTCACAAACCTGGAGCGAGGCCTGCTCCAGCGAATTGAGCTGGCTTTGAACCGATTGCGCCACTTCCTGCATTCTTTCCCGGACCGCCTGCTCCTGCTCGGCAATCAGGTCCTGGACCTTTTGCTGGAAGGAAGCCCCAAAATCGGCCGTGGCTTCCTCGATGTAGGGTTCCAGCAGCTTTTGAATCTGCGGCGGAGTCGGCGCCTCCGTTCCCTTGCAGGTCAGCCAGACCCACCGGGCAAACTCATCCGTCTGGGCCTGGATCAAATGGGCGACCCGATCCTTGCTCTGCTGTGCAAGCTCGACCTCCGCCTGCTCTGTGCCTACGCACCCCTGCAATTTCTCACGAAGCCCACCTGCCACCCGTTCAACCTGGTCGTTGAGTTCGTTCTCCAGCGCTCCCAGAGCGGCACGTGTCTTTTCCTCGGCCTGTTTGGAGAGCTCCGTCGCCGTGCTGACGGAAAACGCCTCCAGGTCATTGCGGATTCTGTTCTTTAGAGTGTTGCAGTCCAGGCACGGCAGGGCATCGGCGCCGTCCGGGGAGGTTGGTGACGCACCCGGCAGGTCAACACCGGAAAACTGCGATACGGCCTGCAGAACCTCCCGTAGAGTGTTCTGCATGCGTTCCATTTCCGGCTGCCAGGGAGCCTGGCGATCTTCATCTTCTGGCGCCTGCCTGGATGGCTTTCTGCTGATGGTTCCACCGCGAATTGCTCGTAGTTCTTCTGCAAGTGAAGAAATAGTTCCCTTCATGAGTCCACCTTTGCCGCAGGCCGGAGGCGGCAAAAGCGCCGCGCATCGCTCGTGGGACTGGCCACGAGACGGCACACCAGCCATGCGGCATCATCCCTTTCTGCCCCTAGCCGCCTGGGCTTCACTATTTTTTCCAGATCAAAATGAGGGACTCTGCCCGTGCCTCTAACGAGGCAATACTCTACTCATCTGTTGGTGGTTCTCTGGAAGAACCATGCTGGCCACGTTGCCCCTGCCATAGTGGAAGGCGCGCATAATGGTCGTTGACCAGCGTTCGGCACACTTCGCATCGTAGCCGCCGGGATGAAGTTCCAATTAGAATGATGGCGAAATCGACGGCACGTCCCAATGTTACTGATCATTTAAAGTAATACCTTTGCCTTCTTCGGCCGGCGTAAAGTAGTGCCGGCCTAATCACCGGCATTAGGATGCATCAGCCTTCTCCCGGGCGTCAATGGAACGATCGTCTAATGAACAGCGCGCTTACTGACACATTAGTAAACAGCGGGCGCATTCCCTCAGAGCTAAGGGCGCACATCCACCGCGATTTCTGTGAGTTGCGCGGTTCGGACATGTTGAGTTGCGGATGCCTAACCTTGTTTCTCCATGAGGAGGAAGATTACCGGCGGGCCAAAACGCGCTTCAGCGAGGGTTCGGCACGGGTGCGATAGCATGCCGGACTGAAGGCCGCCGTTCCTCGCAGACCGGCAATTTGGCGATATCCGAAGGGCTGATCTGTTTCAAATACCCTCTTTCTCTTCTGGAAACCCACGGGTAAAATTCAACTGCAGTGAAGTCGCAGTGACCATCTCAAAAAATCGTAAGCTCAATGGGGCGAGGTGACTTATGGCTTGCAATCCGGAAACGTTAAAACATGTTCCTCTTTTTGCGTTGCTGGACGATGACGAAGCGGCAGTGCTGGCCGGCCAGGTGGAGGAAAAGAAGTTCGCTCCCCGCCAGCGCATCTTCAAGATCGGCGACCCCAGCGGACCGGCCTACGTGGTGGTCTCCGGGCGCGTGCGGCTGACCATCGTCGACGAGGACAACCAGGAAGTGGTGATCGATGAGCCTTCGCACGGTGAATTTTTCGGGTTTGCTTCCATGCTGGAACAGACACCCCACCAGACCAGCGCCATGGCCGTGGATGAGGCCGAGTGCCTGGAGGTGACGCGAGAAGACATCTCGGTCCTTCTGCAGCGCAAGCCGCTGGCCGGCATGGACATGCTGGCAGTGCTGGGCCGCCAGTTCCACGCCGCTCAGCAACTGGTGCGCAAACGGGCGACCCGAAATGTCGATGAGATTTTCGAGAAGCGGGCCACCTTCGGCGAGCGCATCGCCGACAGCGTGGCGCAGTTCGGCGGCTCGTGGACGTTCATTATTGTCTTTGGCGTGGTGCTGGCCGTCTACGCCACCATTAACACGCTGCTGGGGGCAAAGGCCTGGGACCCCTACCCCTTTATCCTGCTCAACCTGTTCCTCTCCATGCTGGCGGCCATCCAGGCGCCCGTCATCATGATGAGCCAGAACCGCCAGGACACCAAAGACCGCCTGCGCGGCGAACTCGACTTTGACGTCAACCGGCGCTCCGAGGCGCAGATCCAGGGGCTCGCCCGCAAACTGAACCTGCTGGGCGAACAGATGGGCGACGTGGAAGAAATGCTGCGCGACGCAATGGAGCGAAGTGGTGGCGGAAATTCTCCCCGCACCTCGCCCTCCTGATAGATAGCCGCGGCCGGTTGTAGTAAGAAACGGCCGCCACTGAGGCTGGTTTTCCGGGACATAGTCTGCGATGTGTATATAATTGACGGGCTTCACGGAGCGCACCCCGTTCAGGAGAAGAAATGGACCGGAGAACTTTTGTAAAGACGGTGGCGGGCACTCTGGCCGCACCAGCCGCCGGCTCGCTGTCAGCGCAAACCCAGCCGGCAGGCCCCGCCGGCGCTGATGCCAGCAAGCGCCCACCCAACGTCATCGTCATGATCTGCGACGATCTCGGCTCGGGCGATCTGCACTGCTATGGCTCGTCGCTGAAGACGCCCAATCTCGACCGGATGGCGGCTGAAGGCGCGCGCTTTACCCGCTTCAACACCGCGCATCCCATCTGCTCCGCTTCACGCGCCGCGCTGCTCACCGGGAGATACGCCAGCCGAAGCCACACGGAAGGGGCTTACGGCCCCTCATCGCCCGATGGCATGGACCTGGATGAGAAAACATTGGCGGACATTCTGAAGACTTCCGGCTACAAGTCCATGGCCATCGGCAAGTGGCACCTGGGTTACCCGCACCCGTACCTGCCCACCAGCCGGGGCTTCGGTTCATTCTTCGGCGTTCCCTGGAGCGTGGACATGAATCCCTTCCCGCTGCTCAGAGACACCACCGTCGTCGAGGAACTCCCGGACCGCCATCTGCTGACGCCTCACTACACCGATGAAGCCGTGAAGTTCATCGATTCGTCGGCCGACAGTCCGTTCTTTCTCTACGTTGCCTACTCGTACCCGCACGATCCGCCGCGGTCATCGCCACGTTTCCGCGGCCATTCCGGGCTCGGCCACCAGGGCGACGCCATTGAGGAAATCGACTGGAGCGTGGGAGAAATCCTGAAGGCCGTCAATACGAAACGGCCTGGACAACAACACATTGATCTTCTTCACCAGCGACCACGGCCCCTGGTTCCAGGGATGTCCCGGCCCTCGCCGCGGCCGCAAAGCCACCACCTTTGAGGGTGGCACGCGCATCCCCTTCATCGCCCGCTGGACCGGAACCATCCCGGCCGGCAGGGTCATCGACGAGTGGGGATCGAACATGGATGTGGTGCCCACCGTTGTCTCGTTTTGCGGTGCGAAAGCTCCCCCCAATCCGCTCGACGGAGTGGACCTTTCAAAGCTGCTGACCGGCCAGAGCGACCGTGTCGAACGCGGCGCCATCCTCTACTTTGCGGTTTCCCGCCACCAGGAAGTTCTGGAGTGCGCCCGCAAAGGCAACTGGAAACTCCGCATCGCGCAGGGGAACGGAGAAATCTACATCAACGACTGGCTCGGCGGTTCGTGCCTGCCCAAGAAACGCCTTTTGCTGCCACTGCCGGAACTCTACAACCTGGAACTCGATCCCGCGGAAAGCTATGACGCGGCGGTCGACCATCCCGACAAGGTGAAGGAAATCCAGCAGGACATCGAAGCGCTGATCCCGACGTTTCCGGAAAACGTCCAGAAGGCCTATGCGGAGTTGAAGGCCAACCCGGGAAGCCCCATGTCGCCTCCGGGCGCTGCCACACGCCCCGGCAACCTGGTTGCGCCCAAGTGGATCTGGATACCGGAATCGCGCCGCGGCAAGAGCTGAAGGCGCTTTGGTTCTGCTCCAATCAGCAGAACAGAGGAGCGCTTTGAACCCTCATAGCCGTAACAATCCAAAACAGCCGCAGGCCGCCCCCCGGTCTGATCGTCCACTCGGAGGCGCAGAATAGAATCGCTCATGCACCTCCAGAAGCCGGACTGGTTTCAACCCGGAACCGCGGCGCTTCGTAGTCCTGCGCGCGGTAATCCTCCGGAATGGAGGTGGCGTTGCCGTCGCGGAGCTGGCGGTAGTGCGGCGAACAGATTTCAATGCCCCCTTCGTTGAAGGCGTCCTGAATATTCTGGTGAAGCTCGGAATAGATTTGCGCCATCCTGGCCGCCTGGTCCGTGTAGACATTGATCTGGTAACCGACATAAAAATCGTCCAACGCCGTCTGAAGAACAAAGGGCTTGGGTTCTTTGAGCGTATGCGAAGTTCGATCCGCGGCATGGAGTAGCAGTTCGTGGACCCGCCGCCAGGGCGCGTCATAACCAATGGTGACGCTAGTATGGAGGATAAGCCCCTGCCCATGTGCGCGGGCGCTGTAGTTGGTCAGGGGAGACCCGAGCGCCGTCAGGCTGGGGACCAGGACTTCCTCATTCTTGATGGTCAGCACCTTGGTATAGAGGAAGGTCCGCTCGATCACGTCGCCCGTCGTGCCGCCAATCAGCACCCTCTCGCCAATCTGGAAAGGCCGCATGTACATCAGCACGATGCCGGCCACGAAGTTGCCCACCGATGAGGTCGAACCGAAGGAAATCATCAGGCCGAGAATAATCGAGATTCCCCTCGCCGCCGTGCTCCCCGTTCCCGGGATCAGCGGAGCAATAAAGAACAGCGTGACGACCACCACCGTCACCTTGACGATGAGGCCGGTGGGCCGCGCCACATCGCGATGGATCCAGGGTTCCAGGCTGATCAGGCCGCGGTCTGCAGCACTGAATACATATTCAATCATGCGCAGAATGAACCGGGTGACGACGAGGATCACCAGGATGTAGAAAAGGTTCGGCAGATACCCCAGGGCTCCCTGCAGAATGTGGACGAAGGGATTCCACAGCCAGAGTCCCACCTGCCGCGCGTAACCCTGGGTGGCCGGAAACTGGCCAAAGACAAGCAGGGCGGCCCCCAGGACGACCAGCGTGAAGCAGATGAGATAGAGGGCCGTGACAATTCGCCCGATGTTGGTGAACAGCGCACGCGCGGAAACCAGTTCCAGGCCGCGAAAACGGAATGCCGGAATGCGCTCGCGTTGCTGCTCCAGAAGAACGTTTGCCCGGCGCTTGAGCCGGCGCAGTCCCACCAGCAGCAATATAGCCATCAATACAACCAGCCCCGTGACGACCAGACGCCAGGCCAATTCTCGAAAACCGGCTGTATCGGCTATTTTAAAGTTTGCAAAAGATACGGCTGCCGGAATTCCCGGCAATTGCACAGCCAGCTTGCCTGGGTCCGGCAAATCCGCCCGCGAACTTAAAAGAGAATTCACCGCAGAAATCCCACGGGCACCTGTAGCCTCACGATTCTGCGCCTCGGCATTTTGCCCCATCACCAAAGCAACAAGAACAAGCCCTGCCGGCAACCAGACCATTTTCCTTCTCATTCCAACCCTCCTTCTGAGGTCCCAGCCTCGCCCGACTCTGCTAAAGATAACACTGCGCCCTTGAGCGCGCACCAGCAGAAGTAGACCGCCGTGCCGCTTAAAGGCTTTCAAAACGAGCGATTTCCCGGCTGCTGCCGCTCAAAGGGTTAGATAAAGGCAGGGGAGGAATAAAACCTCTTGCGGTTCAGTGCGCAACAGGGGGACAATAGAATGCGGGTTGAACCTCACGTATTTTCTGTCGACCGGCCAAGGGCTCTGTCTTTACAGTGGAGACAAGGGAACCTGCCATATCGTCGCCCATTGTCTCCCTGAATCTACGTTTTGAACCGGAGGAAACGATGGGGACTCTTGAAACCACGCCGAACGCGAACCCTCTCTCTCCAGCCAGTTCCCTGCTGGCAGCGGCAAAGGCCGGCGATCCGGAAGCTTTCCACGAGCTGGCACGGCACGCCGCTCCCATCATCTTCCGCCGCGCACTCAAAATCACCTCCAACCATCACGATGCCGAAGATGTGGTTCAGGAAACGTTGCTGAAGGGGTTTACTCACATTTCAAAGTTCCGCGGCGATTCGCGATTGTCCACCTGGCTGGTCCGCATTGGCTTGAATGAAGCCATCATGACCTTGCGGAAACGCCGCCACGACGTTCCGCTGGAGCCTGAGGTGGGCCCGTCGGGCAAAATTGAGGAATCGCCCACGGCGTATCAGGCTGAAAAGTCCCAGGCCGACTCCAGCATCGTGCGGACAGAAGCGGGGGGACTGCTGAACAAGGCGTTGCGCCGGTTGCCGGCACGCGCGCGGCAGGTCCTGCACTTGAGATATCTTGAAGGCTATACCATCGCAGAAACGGCGAAATCCATGAACCTGAGCCGCGGCTCAGTGAAAGCTTATGCTTGCCGTTCGCGCGCCAGGCTGCGCAAAGAGCTGCGCAGGCTGCTGATGCCGCGGCGCAAAGCTCCCCAGGGCGCTGCCTCACGGTAAATCGTATCCTGTTAGTCCTTCGGGCATGGGGAGGCGCGCGGGCTTAATGGGGATTGCATCATAGAGTGACGGACTTCCGTAGCGCCGGCATCTTGCCGGCCCTGAAAAGTGCCGCCGGGACGGCGGCGCTACAAACGAGCATTGTCACCCTATTTTGCAATCCTCAGTAACTCACGGAGGGGTTGAGAGATCACTGGAGGCGTGACCGCTCCCCACTGGTGCATTTTTTGCAAAGCCTTGCACATTTCGTACATCCTTCAGCAGCGCCGATGAGTCTAAGGTTGTGTAGGGCATCACTGGTTATCAGAATTTTGATCCTCATTTGAGGAAAACGTCGTGGTCAAATACGGGTCCAATTCTCGCCAACGATCTTTTCATCCTTCCCGAGCTCTTCCCGGAATGGCCGCACCCAGATTCATCCATCGGTCAGGGCGCCAGACAGCGTTTGACCGTTTCAAAAGATTTGCTTAAAGATCGCAGGAAACGTTTCGGGGCAGAAAAGTTTTCCTGAGAATAACAAGAACCCTCTCACCACCACCTGCCAGGAGTCGTGGGGCTCCTGCAGAGCCACAACTGGTACTACAACCAGCCAGAAAGGGGTTGGACATGCAGGTGATCAAATCACAGAAAAGAATTCCCGGAGGGGACCGACGGTCACCCCGAACCAGAATTCTGCTGGTCGACGAAAACACCTGGGATTTAGACCACTATCGCCGCATCCTGCACGACTGTGGATTTTCGGTCAAGCCGTGTGCGAATTTTGAGGAAGCAACACGCCTTCTTGAAGCGGCAAATTTCGACTGCATCGTGGCCAGCCAGGGCGGGCCTGGATTCGAGGGTCGCACCGTGCTGGAGCATTCGGTAGCGCGAGACCGCTACCGCCCGGTCGTCATCATCTGCCGTCACCATGATGTTGCGTGCTACCTGGAAGCCATGCAGCTGGGAGCGGTTGATTATCTTGAAAAGCCGCTGAGCGCTCCTGAAATCATACGCGCCGTAACAACCCACATCCAACCCCAGCACGCTGCAGCGTGAATGCGGCTTGAAAGGGGCGATTCAGAAGCCCGGATGAGGGGGTTGAATAGCGGCCGGGCCACTCATCCGGGCAACACCTGTCGCCCTGTGCATCTACTTTCGCAGCGTCGCCCGCGGCCCGCTCGGAACGTCGCTCACGCGCAGGACCACCGAACTGGCGGTTTCGCCGCTGGCGGCTGCCTTGAAGTGGATCTCCTGCCACGCCGGCCTGTTTCCATCAGGAGCCACCAGAATGGCCCTGATGGGGTAAGTGTCATGCGCCGCAACCGGGTAGACCGCTGAACCCGACTCTTCTTTCCATCCCGAAGGCGCCTCCACCGTCAGGCTCACTTTCTGTGCAGAGTCCGTATCATTGCGGATGACGACAGGGACGCTGACTTCCATTCCCGCCCCCACGCCTGCTTCCGGCGGATAAAGAGACGCCAGGTGCTCCAGCCCGTGCGCCTTCCAGAACCGCTGATAGAACAGATAGGGACCGCCCAGCTCCACCGACACGCCTTCGTGCTGCTGCGGTTGATAGCCGGCTGAAGCGTGGTACGGAATGGGTCCGGGAGTGAGGCCTTCAAAAATGTCACCTGTCTGCGACCCGCCCACCAGGGATTTCCCCAGGATGAACTGAACCGGCCGTTTGAAGGAGTTCAGCGATTCCTTATAAACGGCTTCCCTGCCCTCGGGTCCCGGCGTCTTCCTGGGTCTGGTGGTAGCTGAGTTCTGTCGCTCCCAGTTCGTAATAGGGAACGTGCTTCGATGGCGAAACCGTGGTCGAGGAGTAAACCGGCCCCTGTCCCTTAATCCATTCATGGTTCCGCGCGTTGGTGAAGAAATAGATCTTTTTGGGCTGCCAGGGCCGCAGGCCCTCGGTGAGATTGCCAATCAGCTTGTAGTTGTAAGGGGCCGTAACCTGCTCCGGAAAAATCAGCGGGTTCCCGGCCAGATCGAACGCCTCGTTGGCAATCACCGAAGAAGCCTGGTGGTCGCCGTGGTTCTCGCCGTCGGCATAGTCTGGAAGCCAGGTAATGATCACTTCGGGCCGGGTGAGACGGACGTATCGGACGGCCCGCCACAGCGCCCTGCCGTGGTCCCACGTTTCCAGCGAAATCAGAGGGCTCTGGCTGGCCGTGTCCTCGCCGTCCAGGAACCAGACGTTCGTAATCCCCAGTGATTCCAGCGCGCGCCGCACTTCAATCTCCCGCACTGCGCAAAGCGACGCCGCCTGTTCGTATCCGACCGTGTTGCCACCGGAGTTGCCACACGTCCCGAAAGTAACCGCAATCCGCTTGTGCCCGTCAAACGCCTCGCGCGCCAGGTAACTTGCAATCAGGCTCTCATCGTCCGGATGCGCCACCATCACCAGGATGTCGGCTTTATAACGGGCGTCCGGGCCCGGGCTCGGCGGCGCCTGCGGCAACTGTCCAAAGCCCGCGCTGCTCAGCAGAAAAAAACAAGAAAGCAAAATCCCAAATTTCTTCCCCAGTATTTTCACGGCTTGAAATGTCCCCCTTTCAGGTATCTCTGAAACACTTGTTGATTGGCTGAGCAGGCATCATACACCGGACGGCGCCATCAGAGGACTACAAAAATGTGGCAAATGGGGAATTGGAACCTGCAATGAGGATATCGGATTTGAATGCGACCGCCATTTTCGCGAAGGCCCTGGCCTCCCGGATGTGCCAACGATCTTTGTCTTTAGGGGGTCGGAGCTTTAGCTCCGACATTTGCGAGGGTCCTGCTGGCAAGCGGCTTCAGCCCCTGGAGAGAAATAGACTCACCGGCCACACCCTGGTCGGCCCTGTGGAATTGGCAGAGCGTAGACCCCAGTGTTCTTCACAAGCCGCAGGGAACATCAATTTGATACAGCCGCTTTTGAGCCGCCATTCTGATCCCGCAGGGCGGGAGAAGAATCTGCTTTGGGTCCCGGCCTGATTCTTCGAATAAACCAGAAGCAGATCCTTCCTCGCCCGTGGGCTCCTCGGCATGACGGAGGGGGCACCTGGCGGGCTCATCGGAACGAAGGCCGCTGGAGGTATAACCTCGGGCAAACTGGAGTTTGTTGACACTCTGAAACGCCCTCTGATACGCTTGAGCATTGCGGATGACGGGCTCCGGAACCCCCGCCAAATCAGGGAGCAACGCAACTGGGTCCGGACGCCTGTTTGGGCAGGAGATCACCATGGAAAAATACGCCAGAGCCTTTGCGGGAATCGCCTGCGCCACAGTTTTTTCACTGGCTTTGGCGGGGACGGCGCGCCTTTCCGGGCAGGACACGGAAAGAGTTGGCCCCGTCCCATCCACAGCCACCAGCGGGACCACAACCCAGCAGTCCCCACCGGCAGCCCCCACTACCTCTTCGGCGGCCGCCGCAAGCGAAGTGTCTCCCGATTACATTATCGGCCCTGAAGATGTCCTGCAGATCACGGTGTTCAGCGTTCCAGACCTTAACCAGACGGTGCGTGTGGCCAATGATGGAACCATCGCCCTGCCCTTGCTCGGACGGATTAAGGCTTCGGGCTTAACCTCAGACCAGTTGCGCGACCGGCTTGAAATGGAACTGGGGAAAAACCTTCTCCAGCATCCGCAGGTCAGCGTTTTCGTCCAGCAGTATCAGGCGCGGCCGGTTTCTATCGTCGGCGCGGTTGAAAAGCCAGGTCTCTACCAGATCGTGGGGCCGAGGTCCCTCGTCGAGATGATCTCCCTTGCTGGAGGTATGGCCAAACGGAATACCGCAGCGGCCGGCAAGTCGGTTTACGTTACCCGGCCGGGGGGATTCAAAAACCTGAAGATCGTTCCCGGCATGCGGGAACTGGCCCCCAACAAGATTTCCATCGACCTGAAAGACCTCCTCTATACCCAGGCTGACGGCCTGAACATTCAGATCGAACCCCACGATATTATCGCCGTTTCCAAAGCTGATGTTATTTACGTGGCTGGCGCCGGGGTGCGAAAACCAGGAGGCTTCGTCCTGGAAGATCGCGACTCAGTGACAGTGGTGCAGGCACTGGCCATGGCGGAGGGATTGTCGCCGAACGCAGCAAGACACCGGGCGCGCATTATTCACACCAAGCCTGACGGCTCTCATGTCGAAAAGTATATTGATGTCGACAAGATCATCAGCGATAAGGCCCCTGATCCGGTCCTGGCTGCCAATGACATCCTTTACATTCCAGACAGCAGGAGCAAGGCCGCCGCTAAAAAGACAGTGGAAACCATTGTTCAAACGGTCAGCGGGTTCCTGATTCTCCACCCCTGATGCCTGGCAGGCTGAAGGCCGCTGGCCACGGTGCATGGGGATGGAATTCTTCCCGGGGTAGAACACCCCGGCATTGGCGTGACGGCAGGCCGAAAGGGGTCCTCCTGCGGGGCAATCGGGGGATGGAACAGCGTACCCCTGCAAACTGCTGCGCAGTAATGCGAAGGGATGTTCCTTAATTCACTCTTCCTTTTGCCCCGGATGTCCAAAAAGAGATACACTTTTGCATCACAGCCAAAAGGGATTTTCCAGCCAAGTTATAGAACGGACTGATGATTAAGGCGTCAGCAATCAATTTGTCAATAAACGGAACTCAATTTGCAATGGAGTAGGATGCCGCTTAGGGAGGGGGGCCTTACGCGCGCGAAAAATTCGGATTCGATAATTCAACTGGGGAACATAAAACAATGGCGCCAGATAATGCGCCACAGATTCAGCTTTTGTCACATGAGCCCCGCCGTCAGGCGATTCGGGGAGGTCTTTCTATATTGTTCAGCAGGGTCCCTGCCCTGCCAAACTCTCTGACCTCCGGCCAGAACGGAAACGGAAGCAAGCATAAGACACCTCGAATCCACCTTTTAGCTCACGAGCCCCGCCACAGAGTCATTACCGGCGGCATCGCCACCCTGCTTCGCAAATATCCTTCGCTGCCGCCCCATCTCATTCAGAGCCACACAGGCAATGGCCACCGAATACCCGGATTTAAGCTTCTTGCATATGAATCGCGCCGGAACGCGATCCGCGGCAGTGTTAAGTCCTTATTTTTGAAGAGGCCGCCCCCGCGGCCGCTGATTATCGGCAGGCAGGAAGTGGGGGCCGAAGGCGGCCCGAAGTTCACGGCTTTTTTCACCTCATGCCTGATGCACTTTTCTATCGTATTTTTCCTGCTCTCAGTACCTTTCATGTTCCTGCTGCCCAGGCCGGTTGATCGTATCCATCTGCCTCAAATTGTTTATGAGTTTCACGAAATCGAACTCCCCAAAGACCTTCCTTCTGTGAAGCCACCAGGAGAGGGTGGCCAGCCGGGAAGAGGAACTCATCCGGAACGGGCGCCTGCAAAAGGCAGCAGCGCCTTCCACCACACCGCAACGGTGGTCTCCAATCCGCCCAACCCGGATAACAACTTCCAGACCATCATTCAGCCGCACATTAATCCGGCCAAGCGGCTCGACCCCAAGCTCAAGCTCCAGCTGCCCAACGTGGTGCTGGGCGCATCGCTGCCCGTTCCCGGACCTCCGGCCGTGCCCCCGCCGCCGCCCATGAAGCTCTCAGTGCCGGCCACGCTGAAATCGTTGACGATTCCCAAAACTACGGTGGTTTCGATGAAACCGCCAGACCTCACTATCCCAGCGTCTGACACGCCCAATATGCCGGCCATCCCGGTTCCTCCGCCGCCGTTGCCGCCCCTGCAGAATCGAAAGGATGCACCGAAAAATCTGGACATCACCGCGGTGGCAACCCAGGGGATGCAGGCCACCTCAAACGGTTCGGTCACCAGCCTGCTGTCGCTCAGTCTGACTCCCGGTCCGCCAACCGAGAAGCTGAGCATCCCCGAAGGAAACCGTTACGGGGCCTTTACCATCTCGCCCGCGGGCAACAATCCAGGGTCGCCTAACGGCAACAATGGAGGCAGCCCAAGCGGCGGGACGGGTGGTCCCGGTGCAGGAGGCGATGCCAGCACTGGCGTTGGGTCCGGCTTAAAGGGCGGAGGCGGTGGCGGCGCAGCCAACGGACTGGGAGTTTCCACCTCTGGAAATCCAGGCACCGCGGGTGCCGCCGGCGCTGATCGCCTTTCCGCAGGCACCCTGGCCAAACTTGTTTATCCCATCCTCCGTGCCCCGCTCAAGAACCGGTTCGCCATGGTGGTGACCGCAGGGCCGCAGGGAGGCGGAGGACTTCACGTATTCGGAGTCCTCAAGGGCGGAAAAGTTTATACGATTTTCCTCCCCATGCCGGCCAAAAACTGGATCCTGCAATACTCCATGGTCAATGATCCGAGCCAACAGCAAAAGCCCCGGCAGAATGGGTTCACGCTTCAGGTCGATTTTGGCATCGTGCCCCCGGCTGTGGACGAGCGCTTCGATTTTCACCGCCCCTCGCTGACCGCAGAGCAAAAGAAGAAAATGATTATCCTGCACGGATTCATCGGCGCTGACGGCTCCGTCGAGCACCTGACGGTTTACCGTGGAGTCCAAAACGTCGCCAATCAGGCGGCGGCAGCAGCCTTTTCAAAGTGGAAGTTCCAGCCGGCCGTCAAAAGCGGCAAGCCGATACCCATCGAGATCCTCCTCGGGATTCCACTCAGTTAACCCTTCCATCGCACCCATCGCTCGTCCAGCCTGCTCAGCGGCATTCTCAAGGCCGGATTCCTCCTCCACTACTCACTATCCCAAACCTGACTCGCCGACAGCACGGCGCCATGGAATCCCATGCCAGGCAGTGCAACCTACGAGAGTTGTGAATGCTGGTTTCTTGATGAGCCCCCTGAATCCGGCTTGTGGTTCTACAGTCAGAGGACAGGAGCATGCGTGCATGTTACTGATAATAATTGCTGTAATCATTTTTTCCAACGAATTCATTTTTTGCCTTGACGAAAATTCCCACCCGCCTTATGATGTGAATTAGCATTCACTACGGAGATCCCAATGGCACTCGAAAAACTTGATACGGAAATTCGCAGAGAACAGATCGTGGAGGCAGCCCTGGGTTTGATTGCAGCGCAAGGCGTCAGCCGCCTCAGCATGGCTGCGCTGGCGCGCCGTGTCGGCCTGGTGCCCTCCGCCCTTTACCGTCATTTCGGAAGCAAACAGGAAATCCTGCAGGCGGCGGTGCAGATGATCGGGCAGAAGGCCGGCGAGAACCTGAAGGCCGTCCGCAAACTGACGCCGAATTCCCTTGAACGCCTGCAATACCTCCTGACGGGAATTATCAAAATGATCAGGGAACTGCAGGCGATGCCCCGCATTATCTTTTCCGAAGGAGTGTCCACCGATCATCCTGAAGAGAAACGGCAGGTCTACAAAATGCTGCAGGGCATTCTGAAGCAGGTTGAGGGCATCATTCGAGAAGGGCAGGAGCGCGGCGAGGTCCGCGGTGACCTGGACGCAAAATCTCTGGCCGTCATGTTCTGGGGCATGATTCCCGCCTCCGTTATCCTTTGGCACATGAGCGACGGGCAGTTTGACGTGACGCGGCACGCGGAAAAGTCCTGGGACTTGTTCCGCGAGGGAATTCGGGCCAGATAATTTTTTTGCAGGCGATGTGAACCATTATTCACTTTGGAGGGCAGCAATGGCAATTGAAACCATCAGGCAAAAGGCTGCGGGGGTTCGGCGGCACTGGAAGAAGCTGGCGGTCCTGGCCTTGATTGCGCTGGCGGGTGTTGTGGCCCTGGTGTGGCTCGATGGACGGTCGGGAAATGCCGACCGGCCGATTCGCGTTTCGGGCAACATCGAAGTCACCGACGCCGAACTGAGTTTTAAGATTCCCGGCCGCGTGGAAGCGCGGCTGGTGGACGAAGGCGAGACCGTGACAAAGGGCCAAACCGTGGCGTTGCTCGACCGCAGGGAACTCACCCAGGAGGCAGACCGCAGCAAGGCGGAGGTGGAAGCCGCGCGGGCCGCACTCGCAGAACTTGAGGCCGGATCGCGGCCCCAGGAGATCGCGGAAGCAAAAGCTGCGGCAAGCCAGGCCAACGCGCACCTTCAGGAATTAGAAAACGGTTCGCGCCCGCAGGAGATTGCCGCGGCTGAGGCCGCCTGGCAGAGCGCCCATGCGGACGCCCAACGCCTGGCTGACGACTTTGCCCGCTACAGCGGCCTCTACAAGAAACAGCTGGTTTCCACGCAGCAGTATGAGGCGGCCCGTACGGCTTCCCGGATGGCCGGCGCGAGCGAGCGCCAGGCGAGAGAACAGCTCGACCTGCTGAAAGAAGGTCCTCGCAAGGAAGAGATTGCGCAGGCCCGTGACGCCTACACCCAGGCCCGGCAGCGGTACACGCTGGTAAAGATCGGTCCGCGGCGGGAAGACATTCAGCAGGCGCGGGCGCGTCTGGACCAGGCCAGGCAGTCGCTGGCGCTTTCTGAAACGCGGCTTGGCTATGCCACGCTCGTTTCCCCCATGTCCGGCATGGTGCTCTCCAAAAGTATCGAGCCGGGCGAATACGTATCCGCCGGAACCCCCATTGTGACGGTCGCCGATCTGGAAAACATCTGGCTGCGCGCCTACGTCAATGAAACCGATCTGGGCCGCGTCAAGCTCGGCCAGCGCGTGCGGGTCACCACCGACACCTATCCGGGCAAAGCCTACGAAGGGCGGGTGTCCTTCATCTCGTCGCAGGCCGAATTTACCCCCAAGAGCGTGCAGACGGAGAAGGTGCGGGTGAAACTGGTTTATCGCATCAAGATTGACATCCGGAACCCCAACATGGAGTTGAAGCCCGGCATGCCGGCGGACGCAGAAATCATGGCGGGAGGCAAGTGATGGAAGCCATCCGGACGGAATCCCTGACCAAAACTTTCGGCGGCCTCACAGCCGTCGACAACCTGACGCTTCAGCGTGGAGGAGGGGGAAATCTTCGGGCTGGTGGGGCCGGACGGCGCAGGCAAGACCACCACCATGCGCCTGCTGGCGGCCATCATGGACCCGACCTCAGGCGACGCCTGGGTGGCGGGCCATCACACGGTGCGCGAGGCCACCGCGGTGAGCAACGATATCGGTTACATGAGCCAGCGCTTCGGCCTCTATCCGGACCTGACGGTTGCGGAAAACATCCATTTTTATGCCGACATCTATGGCGTGCCTCGCCGGGGCCGTGAGGAAAAGGTTGAGCGCCTGCTCAACTTCAGCAACCTGGCGCCATTCAAAAAGCGGCAGGCGGGCAATCTCTCCGGCGGAATGAAGCAGAAACTGGGTCTGGCCTGTGCGCTGGTCCACACACCCCGGGTGCTTTTTCTCGACGAACCCACGAACGGCGTCGACCCTTCCTCGCGCCGCGACTTCTGGCGGATCCTCTACCAGTTGCTCCACGAGCGGGTGACGATTTTTGTTTCCACGGCCTACCTGGACGAAGCCGAACGAGCCAACCGCATCGCGCTGATGCACCACGGCAAACTCCTCGCCGTCGGCACACCGGACGAGGTGAAGAAGCTGATGCGCGGAAGCATTCTGGAGCTTCGCGCCTCAGAGCCGCGCCGCGCCACGGCCCTTCTCCGGGAACAACTGGGCGCAACGTCGGTGGGATTGTTCGGCGACCGCGTCCATGTGGTCACCGCAGACGCGGAATCGGCACGGCTGCAGATTCAGCGGATTCTGTCCGGCGCTGGCCTCAGCGTGGCGGAACTTCGTCCCATCGAGCCCTCGCTTGAAGACGTTTTTGTTTCCGTCCTGGCCGGAAAGGAAGGAGGGGAAGCAAATGAACTTCGCTGAAGCGGAAAAAGCCGTGGTGGTGAAAGAGCTCGAGCGGCGCTTCGGGGCGTTTGTGGCAGTCGATCGCATCAGCCTGGAAGTTGCCAAAGGGGAGATCTTCGGCTTTCTCGGGCCGAACGGCGCAGGCAAGTCCACCACCATCCGGATGCTGTGCGGCATCCTGGCGCCGAGCGGCGGCTCGGGCACCGTCGCCGGGTTTGACATTCGGACCCAGTCGGAAGAGATCAAGGGCCACATCGGCTACATGAGCCAGAAGTTTTCCCTTTACGAAGACCTGACGGTGGAGGAGAACGTCGATTTCTACAGCGGGATTTACCGCATTGCGCCGGAAAAGAAACAGGCGCGCAAGGAATGGGTCATCAGGATGGCCGGGCTCGAGGAGCACCGCAACGCGCGCACCGGGACGCTTTCCGGCGGGTGGAAACAGCGGCTGGCTCTTGGCTGCGCGATTCTGCACGAGCCCTCCATTATTTTCCTCGATGAGCCGACTTCAGGGGTCGATCCCAACAGCCGCCGCCAATTCTGGGACCTGATCTACGATCTTGCCGGCCAGGGCGTCACGGTCTTCGTCACCACGCATTACATGGATGAGGCGGAATACTGCGACCGCGTTGCCCTGATTTATCACGGCCGGCTGATCGCCGAAGGCACCCCACTGGCGTTGAAGACCCAGTTCATGCGCGAAGACGTCCTGGAAGTTGCGTGCGAGCGCCCCCAGGATGCCATGGAAGAAATCCGTGAGATCGAAGGCGTCAAAGAGGTCGCGCTGTTCGGCAAGAATCTCCATGTTGTTGCGGACAATGGCGAGGCGGCGGCCCGCGCATTGAACGATTCCCTGCCCCGGAAGGGTTTCCGGGTGGAGCGGATCGAGAAAATCGTCCCGTCCATGGAAGACGTTTTCGTCTCACTGATTGAAGCACAGGACCATGCCGCCGCGCCCTCGCAGGAGGTGAAGCAGTGAACCATCGCCGCGCCTGGGCCATCGCCCGCAAAGAATTCCTCCACGTCCTTCGCGACCGCCGCAGCCTGGCCATGGCCATCGCCATGCCCATGATCCTGCTGCTGCTCTACGGTTACGCCCTGACGCTGGATGTGGACAACGTTCCGATGATCGTCTGGGACCAGAGCCAGACCTCCGCCAGCCGCGACTTTATCAGCCGCTTTGGAGGTTCCCGCTACTTTTCAATCAAGGGTTACGGCTGGAACTATCAGGAACTGGAGCGAGAGATCGATTCCGGCGACGCCCTGCTCGCCCTGGTGGTGCCGAGGGATTTTGCCGGCCAGGTCCGGGCCGGGCGGCCGGCGGCAATTCAAATGATTGTGGACGGCAGCGATTCCAACACGGCCACGCTCGCCGTGGGCTACGCCGACGCCGTCACCCAGGCTTACTCGCAGGCGTTGAGCCTGCAGGAAATACGGCGGCTCGGCGGCTCGGCGCTCAGATCGCCCGTCGATTTCCGTCCGCGCGTCTGGTTCAATCCGGAACTGGAATCGCGGAACTACATCATCCCCGGGCTCATCGCCGTCATCATGATGGTGATTGCAGCGCTCCTGACCTCGCAGACGGTGGCGCGCGAATGGGAACGCGGCACCATGGAGCAGCTGATCTCCACGCCCGTCACGGCCCGCGAGCTGATCCTGGGAAAACTGCTGCCTTACTTTTCCATCGGCCTGCTGGACGTGCTGCTCGCTGTCCTGCTGGGCGAGTTCCTGTTCCGGGTGCCTTTGCGCGGCAGCGTGCTGCTGCTTTTTGTTTCCGCGTCGATGTTTCTGGTCGGAACCATGGCGCTCGGCATCCTGATCAGCGTGGTCGCAAAAAATCAACTGGTGGCCAACCAGCTGGCGATGGTCGTCACCTTTGTGCCCTCTTTTCTGCTTTCGGGATTTGTTTTTCCCATCGCCAATATGCCCCCCGTGATCCAGTGGATCACCCGGCTGGTTCCGGCTCGCTACTTCATCACCCTGCTGAAAGGGATTTACCTGAAGGGCGTGGGCGTCCATGTTCTGGCGGGTGAGGGACTGCTGCTGGTGCTCTACGCGGCCAGCACCATCCTGCTGGCGGTGGGAATCTTCAAGAAGAAGCTGGTGTAACCATGTGGGAACGCATCAAGCACATGCTCATCAAGGAATTCATCCAGGTCTTCCGCGACCCGCGCATGAAGGCGATGATCTTCGTCGTTCCCATCATGCAACTGCTGGTCTTCAGCTACGCGGCCAGCACGGACGTCCGCCACGTCGCCACCGCCGTCTACGACCTGGACAACACCGTCAGCAGCCGCGAACTGGTCAGCCGGTTTGTGAAGTCCGGTTACTTCGACGTGGTCGCAAACATTTCAAACGACGCGCAGGAACGCGAACTGCTCGACCGGGGCAAGGTGGTGGCTGTGCTGCGCCTGAACCACGGCTTTGAGGGCGACCTGCTGGCCGGGCGTTCAGCCCCTTTCCAGATGATTCTGGATGGAACGGACTCCAACACCGCCGGGATCGTCCTGGGTTACAGCAACACCATCGTGCACCGCTTCTCGCAGCAGATCCTGTCTCAGCGCGTGCATCGCCTGCGTGGCGACGTTTCCCAGCCCGGCCAGATCGTCCTCGAGACGCGCACCTGGTTCAATGAGAACCTTGAAAGCCGAACTTATTTTGTGCCGGGAGTCATCGCCCTGATGATCACACTGCTGACCCTGCTTTTGACCAGCATGGCCGTGGTTCGGGAGAAGGAAATCGGCACCATGGAACAGATCATGGTCACGCCCATCCGTCCCGTGGAATTCATTCTGGGCAAGACGGTGCCGTTTGCGCTGATCAGTTTTGTCGTCCTGGTGCTGGTCACCCTCGTGGGCGTGGTCTGGTTCCAGATTCCGGTGCGGGGGAGCTATGTCCTGCTGGTTTTCGCAACTTCAGTCTATCTGCTGAGCACGCTGGGCATCGGGCTGCTGATTTCTACCGTGAGCCAGACCCAGCAACAGGCGTTGATGAGCACCTTCTTCTTTTTCATGCCGGCCGTGCTGCTTTCGGGTTTCATGTTTCCCATTGCCAACATGCCCGTCCCCGTACAGTGGCTGACCTACCTGAATCCCATGCGCTACGCCATGGTCATCCTGCGGGATATTTTCCTGAAGGGTGTGGGCATGAACATATTGTGGCCCCAGGTCGCCGCCCTGGCGGTGATGGGAGCCGCCACGCTGGGTCTGGCATCGAGACGTTTCAAGAAGACGCTGGCGTAACTTGTCCGCAAGGGCTCTCGCGCCTTTGTGCATTGGAATGAGATTGAATTCAACACAGGGGAAAATAAAATGAGCACACCACGTTACATCATCCCGGTTGCAGCGCTGCTGCTGGCAGCGAGCGCAGGACCGTTGCTCGCCCAACAGAAACCCCCGTTGCGGCTGACTCTTACGCAAGCCGTGCGTCTGGCGCTGCGAGAGAATCCCGAGGTGCAGATCGCCAACCTGGACGTGGCCGACAGCCGCGAAGACCGCTCCATCGCGCGCTCGGCGTTGCTGCCCCAGGCAAGCCTCGGCGTTTCGGATGCGGCAACCCGGCGCAACCTGGAGGCCTTTATCGGCAGGCGGATCCCCGGCTTCCCCCAGCACGTGGGACCCTTCCAGACGTTCCAGGCCGGGGCGGGTTTCTCCGCTCCGGTCTTCGACCTGACTTTGTGGCGGCGGCTCAAAGCGTCCAATCACAGGTTGAGTGGAACACGCGCACAGGAATTGACGGTCCGCGAACGCACCACACTGCTGGTGGTGTCGCAATACCTCGGATGCCTGCGCGCGGCGGCAGATGTTCGCGCCGCCCGCGTCGCGCGTTCAACTCGCCCAGGCGCTCTACGACCAGGCGGAGGAACTGCAGAAACAAGGCATCAGCACGGCGCTCGATACCTTGCGCTCCAACGTTGAGCTGCAGAATGAGAAGCAGCGGCTCATCGTCGCCCAGACCCAGCGAAAAACTTCACTCTTTGGCCTCGAGCAATTGCTGAACCTTGACCCGCACCAGGAGGTCACGTTGGCGGATGAGACCAGCTTCTTTTCGACGCCGCAATTCAACATTGCAGGAAAGTGTGGAAAGCGCCTATGCCCATCGGCCGGAAATCACGGCGCTCACAGCCCGGGAAACGGCCGCCCGGCTTGAGCAGCGCGCCGCCGGCGATGAACGTTTGCCCAAGGTGGTGGTGGATGGCAATTGGGGCTACCAGGGAACTTCGATGCCCACTTCTATTCCGGCCTATCAGTTCCAGGTGACTCTCGACGTGCCGCTGTTCACCGGCGGGCGGATCCAGGCGGAAACCGCCAAAGCTCGAATTGAGTTGAAAAAACTCGGCCGCCAGATGGAACAGACGAAAGGCCAGGTTGCGCTGGAAGTGAAAACGGCCGTCGAGCAACTAAGCGCTGCAAGGAATGAAGTCGACGTCGCAAATCTCAGCGTGAAACTCGCACAAGACGAAGTGGGCCAGGCGCGCGAGCGCTTCCAGGCCGGCGTGGCCAACAACATTGAAGTCACCACGGCCCAGGATGCCCTTTCACGCGCCAACGACAACCAGATTGCCGCTCTTTATCGTTACAACCAGGCGCGCGCCGATCTCGCCCATGCCACAGGCCAGATGGAACAGCTTTACGCGCAGTAAGCGGAGGCTCGATGGATTAAGCCTGGCGGCCGCTCCATGCCTCAGTGAAAAATCGCACCCAGTTGCCGTGCATCACGCCCTCGATTTCGTTTTCAGCGTATCCCTTTTCCTTCAGGATTGCCGAAATCCGCTGAAGATCGGCGATCGTTTCCAGGTCGCCGGGAGATTGCTCTTTGCCGAACCCGCCGTCCAGGTCACTGCCAATCGCAATGTGCCGCGCGTTCCCTGCCAGCTGGCAGATGTGGTCCATGTGGTCCGTCACCATCCTGAGCTTGATCTGGCTGTTATCCGTCTCTGCGCGAACATAGCCGGGCCACAGCATCCAGCAATCGAGCACGCCGCCGATCACGGCGCCGCGTTCAATCAATGCTTTCAGCTGCTCATCTGAGAATTGCCGGTCGCCCGGTACCAGCGAACGGCAATTGTTGTGGCTGGCAAGCACTTTGCCCTTATAAGTTCCCATGACCTGCCAGAAGCCCTTGTCCGTCAGGTGCGTGGCGTCCACAATCATCCCCAGTTGCTCAAATGCCTTTAACAGTTCAAACCCTTTGGGCGTCAAGCCATCCGTGCCTCCTGTTCCGTGGCCGTAAACGCCGGGTCCGTAATGGGTGAGCCCCACCGCGCGCAGGCCTTTCTCCCACCACCTGGCCGCGTCATCCGGCGACAGGATGGGGTCCGCGCCTTCCATACTCAGGATGTAACCGATGGCCTCGCGCGAGCCCTTGCGCCACGTCTCAAGGTGGGACTGGATGTCATCCGCAGTGCGCAACATCCGCATTTGGCCTTTCTCCTCCATAATCCGGTAGTAATTTCTTTGCCCATGGCCCATGGCAGAAGCGGTTTCCTGGCTGCTCCAGTCGAGCAACGGCTCCTTCACCGGGGTGCAGCGCGCCAGAACCGTGGCAAGGCAAATGGCCACATCACCCCGGCGCATTTCCGGAAAGCAAACTGTGTTTGCGCCCCGGTGGTATTCGTCCATTCCAGCTTCACTGCGCCGGATTTCCTCCACCGGCAGAGTCAGGTCACGATTCCAGTTCAAGGCATTCCATGACAGGTCAAGATGCGAATCCACAACGATCATGCGAGTCCCCCTTATTTCCGTGTTTCAGACGTCGACAAATTTTCAACGGCCGCTTCGTCTGCTCCGCCTTGGAGCGGGCCGGTCACCGGCATCCGCCGAATACTTCATCGCCAGCTTCCGAATATCATAGTCGAATTTCAGAAAGAGTTCCTGAGCGTTTCGCCTGGAAGATAAACCCCGCATAGGCAGCTTCTGTTGGGGTGTATAATGCCTGCAAATCGTGGCACTTCAGTTGGGCCTGGCTCAGCGCATATTGCTGGGCACACAACACGAGGTGGACGATGACGTTGAGGCATTCCACAAAATCTCCGAGAACGCTTCGCCACTAACAGGTGGAATAGCCCACTTCTCAGCGGAGAACGAGCTATGAAATTGCGATGCCAGTCGGGAGAAGTACATTTAGGCCGTCGGGAATTCCTAATGGCTGGAATTGGACTGGCGGCAGCGCCCCTGCTCGCCACGGCGGCTCCGTCCGAACCCATTCTGGACCTTCACCAACATACCCTTTACGCGGGGCGCTCTGACGAGCAACTCATCGCTCATCAGAAATACCATGGCGTGACCATCACCAACCTGCTTGCCGGGGATGGCTGGCTGCTTTCAGAGCTGGGAGGCAACGCGGACTGCGCGGCATTACAAGCTAAATACCCTGATCAGTTTGTCCGCTTTGCCTGTGCTGACCCTGTTGAGGGACGAATGCTGGACATCGGCGGTCCGGCGCTCGAGGGACCCGTGGATGACCTGAGTCCCCGGAAGCAATCAAACTTTGGCCTGAGCTGGCCCTCGCCCGCCCTCAAGTTGCGAGCTGCCGGGCTCGGCACCGGCCGCAGGCAGGGAGCGATCGGCATCGGCGAAATGAAGTTTCACGTTCCAGTCGATTCTCCTGAAATGGATCGCGTTTACAACCTGGCCGGGGAACTCCGCGTCCCCGTGCTGCTCCACTTTGAGTACCACCACTATAACCTTGGTTTCGAAAACCTGGAGAAAGTGCTGAAACGATACCCAAAGGTTAATTTTATCGGCCATGCTCAGACCTGGTGGGGCCACATTAGCGCAGATCTCAATCCGAACGACATGTATCCCAAAGGTCCTGTCAAGCCCGGCGGACTCCTGGACAAGCTTCTGGCCGATTATCCCAATATTTATGGGGATCTTTCAGCAGACTCCGGCTTGAATGCCATGACTCGCGACCCGGAATTCTCTCGTGGCTTTCTCAAACGCCACAGCCGAAAACTCATCTGGGGAAGCGATTGTGATTGCCGGGATGGCAAAGGCGGAGGCGTAAAGAGAGGCTATTGCATTGCCGGCAGATGCCTTGAGGCGTTGCGAAAACTCACTTCCAACCCTACGGACCTGCGCCGCATGCTGTACGGGAATGGGGCTGAATTGCTGGGACTTAACTCAAGAAATGAATAGAGACGGAACTTTGTGACAGAGGGAAGTTTGCGTGACCCGGCAGTTGTGCAGTGGGATGGCCAGCCAAGCGGGTCAGCGCCATGAAGTTGAGTTTAAGTGCACAGAGTAGTGTTCGTCAGTCCACGCCAGGAATCCTCCTTCGCAGGAGAGTCAGGCCATTTTTCTGCATCCCTCGGCGCGCGCATTTTGGGGTGTTTTCTTCGCCGGATCGTTTTGCTTAGATTCTGTGTAAGAAGTGATATTATCCTGCCTTCATCAATTTGTGAGGGCTCAAAGGAGAAATATGACCATGGACTTCGAAGGAAAAGTTGCGATTGTAACCGGCGGCGGGTCAGGAATCGGAAAGGCCTGTGTTCAGGAATTCATAGAGAGCAAGGCAGTTGTGGCAGTAGTTGACCGCGACGCCAAAGCAGGCGAGGAAACTGCGGCGGGACTAAAAATCAAGGGCGGCAAAGCCAAGTTTTTCCAGGTGGACGTATCGTCCGCTTCCGAGGTTGAAAAGTTGATTCCGCAGGTCGTCTCGGCTTTCGGCGGCATCGACATTCTGGTGAACAACGCGGGCATTCAGCGCTACGGCACGGTTACGACGCTTTCAGAAGAGGAATGGGACGAAGTGCTGGATATCAACCTGAAGGGCGCTTTTCTCATGTCCAAATACGTCATCCCGCAGATGATTGAACGCGGAGGAGGGTCCATCGTCATCACCGGGTCGGTGCAGTCGGTGGCGGCCCAGCGCAATTCGGTCCATTACGTGGTGAGCAAACATGGCCTGCTGGGACTCACTCGATGCATTGCGCTCGACTATGGAAAGCAAAATATACGGGCAAACTGCGTCCTTCCCGGGGCCATCGATACGCCCATGCTCCGCTGGGCCGCGAATCTCGACAGCAACCCCGATAAAGTTCTGGAAGCCTGCGACAGCCTCCACATGAGGGGGAAAATGGGGCAACCGGAAGAAGTAGCACACGTGATCGCGTTCCTGGCCAGCGATCAAGCTTCGTTTATGACAGGTTCGGCTGTGATGGTGGAAGGTGGATTGCTGGTGCCGGTGGGCGGAATGGCTTTCCAGCAATCGGGAACCGGATCCACCAAGGCGTAACCTTCTTGAGCATTGCAACGGACGGTTTCTACCGGCCTGAACGTGGTCAACACAGGAGAGTCATGATGAGATCGAGGTCACTTCATGACTGGCAGAGACAATTGCTGGGGCTAATGTGCTGGTAATAATTGGCAATGCCTTCGGGCAACCCCGCTGTTATACTGCAGGCTGGCCGGTTGAAATCAGTGTTAGTTCAATTTTGAAAATGGATCATTACTGCTATGGATCCGCAGCGCGATCCTGACCCGGGGTAAGCGTTTACCATGCCGAAAGACTCCCACTCATCCGAATCCAACTTTCCGGAAGCAGCCGAAAAGCCGCCAAAACAGCGTTCCGCCCGCCGAAACGCCCGCAGCATGGAAGAACTTGCGGAACTCGATCGTCTCCTGAGTTTGTGTGAAGTACAGTCCGTGCGCTCAGGGGTTCCCTTCCCTCTGGGAGCCACCATCCGGTCAAATGGGATCAACTTTGCGGTCTTCAGCCGCCACGCAACGGGCGTGCGCCTGGATCTTTTCAATCGACCTGAGGACTCCATGCCCACCCGGACCATTCTGCTGAACCCAGCCAGGAACAAGACCGGCGATGTGTGGCACCTGTGGCTGGAAGGTATTCGACCCGGGCAGCTCTACGGCTATCGATTTGCCGGACCCTATGCCCCCCATGAGGGGCACCGCTTTAATCCGGACAAGCTTGTGGTTGACACCTGTGCTACGGCGATTGTACCCGTTCCCGGGCGCAGCTATCGCAAGGCTCTTGGCTACGATCCGTCATCCCCTCTGCGGGATCTCTCGTACTCGACTGAAGACAATGCCGCCACTGCGCCCAAATGCGTGGTGACGCATCCCGATTTCGACTGGCAGGGTGACCAGCCGCTGCGGCTTCCATGGGAATCAACGGTCATCTACGAACTGCACGTGCGGGGCTTTACCGTCCATCCCAGCGCCGAAGTAGCGTTTCCCGGCACGTACCACGGGCTGACCGAAAAAATCCCTTACCTGAAGGACCTTGGCGTGACAGCGGTGGAACTGATGCCTGTGCAGGAATTCAACGAATATCATATGCCGCGCGTCAATCCCCACACAGGCAAGCACCTTCGGAACTTCTGGGGATACGATCCCGTCAACTTTTTTGCCCCCAAAGCGTCTTACGCCAGAATCCACGAGCAAGGCGCGCAGGTCCTCGAATTCAAGGAGATGGTGCGGGCCTTCCACCGGGCAGATATCGAGGTGATCGTTGACGTTGTGTTCAACCATACGGTTGAAGGCAACGAGATGGGGCCCACCGTTTGTTTTCGCGGCATCGATAACTCAATCTACTACTGGCTTGCGGAAGACAAACGTTACTACCGGGATTTTTCCGGGACAGGACAGACTCTGAACGCCACGCATCCGGTTGTGCGCGACCTGATTCTTGACGCTCTGCGTTACTGGGTGATCGAGATGCACGTGGATGGATTCCGCTTCGATCTGGCGTCGGTGCTGGGCCGCGACCGCAACGGCAATATTCTTTCGGATGCGCCCCTGCTGGAACGTATTGCGGAAGACCCCATCCTTCGCGACGCCAAGCTGATTGCCGAAGCCTGGGACGCCGCTGGGGCCTATCAGGTGGGGGGCTTTTCACCCTACCGCTGGGCGGAGTGGAACGGCCGCTACCGGGATGACATCCGAAAATTCTGGAGGGGCGACGAGGGAATGACCCCCTACCTTGCCAGCCGGATCACAGGAAGCCACGATTTGTACCATGAGTCCGGCAAAGGCCCGGAGTGCAGCATCAACTTCGTCACCTGCCACGACGGGTTCACCCTGAATGACCTCGTCAGCTATTCACAGAAACACAATGAAGCCAATGGCGAAGGGAATCGCGATGGCACCAACGCAGACTACAGCAGAAACTACGGGGTCGAGGGGGAAACGGACGACCCGGCAATTGATACGATACGCCGTCGGCAGATCAAGAACATGCTGCTCACCCTGGCCATTTCCCGCGGCGTGCCGATGATTCTTGCCGGAGACGAATTCCGCCGCACCCAGCTCGGAAACAACAACGCTTACTGCCAGGATAACGAAATCAGCTGGGTCGATTGGGCATTACTGCAGCGGAACCGCGACATCTTTCAATTTGCACGCGGAGTGCTTGCCCTCCGCAGAGCGCATCCGGTGCTCCGCCGGGAAGCTTACTATTCCCACAAGGAACTCCACTGGTTTGATCCCAAGGGGAAAGACCCGGACTGGTTCGACCCCCGCGCGAAAGCGCTGGCCTTCATGGTCCAGGGACAGGTTAGTCCCGACCTCTTTCTCATGCTCAACGCGGACAGCAAAGCCATCAGGTTCGTGCTGCCTACGCCTCCTAGTGGGAGGTGGCACCTTGCTGCCGACACCACACGGCCCACTCCCCGAAACTTTTACACCCCCGGGGCAGCCGTCCTTCTCAGAAATCCCGCGGGTTATCTGGTTGCGGGCAACTCGGCGGTGATCCTGGAAGCCGGCTGATTATACGGGCTTCAAGTTCCAGATCTCGCGGGCATACTCGGCGACCACGCGATCGCTGGAAAACTTCCCGACCCTCGCCACATTCAGGATCGACATGGACGTCCAGCGCTCCGTGTCACAATACGCGGCGCTGACCTGTTCCTGGGCCTCCAGATAGGAGGGCAAGTCCGCCAGATGGAAGTATTGGTCATTCTCATCGAGAAGGTCGTCAACAATCCAGTTGAACAGCCCCGACTCCCTGGGGCAGAAAAGGCTGGAAGCAAAAGCGTCAACAATGCGCTTAATCCGCGGATACCGGTCGTAATACGCCCGGGGTTGATAGGTACGCAGTTTGCGCATGTCCTGCAGATCAGCCGCCTCGTGTCCGAAGATGAATATGTTCTCTTCACCAACCTCCTGCCGAATTTCGATATTGGCGCCGTCGAGCGTGCCAATGGTGATGGCGCCATTCAGGGTCATCTTCATGTTGCTGGTTCCGGAGGCCTCCATGCCGGCAGTGGAAATCTGCTCGCCGAGATCCACGGCGGGAAAGATCCTCTCTGCCAGTGAAACGCGATAATCGGGCAGGAATACCACCTTGATCCACTCCTGAGCATTCGGATCACTGTTGATCACCCGCCCCACGTCGTGAATCAGTTTGATAATCTGCTTGGCCTTCCAATAGCCGGGGGCGGCTTTGCCGGCAAAGATGTGTGTTCTTGGCACAGCCGGCCGGCGTCCGTCCTCGACCAGCGAGAGATATTCATCGACGATGTGCAAAACGTTCAGAAGTTGCCGCTTATAGGAGTGAATGCGCTTGACCTGGACGTCAAACATGGACGCAGGATTTACCTTGACGCGCAAGGTGTCATGAATGATTCGCCCCAGTTCCACCTTATTGGAGGCCTTTGCCTTTCGGAATTCGGCACGGAAATCTGGACTTTCAACATGATCCTCAAGCCCTCGAAGCTGGGAAAGATCGGTAATCCAGCTGTCACCAATGGTGGCCGTTACCAGCCCGGCAAGCACCGGGTTGGCTTTCAGCAGCCACCTGCGCGGCGTTATGCCGTTGGTCTTGTTGTTGAATTTTTCCGGCCAGAGCCTGTAAATATCGGGCGCCAGCAAGGTTTTGACCAATCCTGAATGAATTTCTGAGACTCCATTGATCGAATGGGAACCGGCCATGGCAAGGTTGGTCATCCGCACTTGCTGGGGTTTCGACTCCTCAATCAGAGACACCCGCTTTAACAAACCCGGATCCCCCGGGCACATAACCGAGACCCGTTCCAGAAAACGCCCGTTGATTTCGTAGATAATTTGCAGGTGGCGCGGAACGACATATTGAAGCAACGGCACCGGCCATTTCTCCAGAGCTTCCGGCACCAGCGTATGATTGGTGAAACCAAAGGTTGATTGCGTGATTTCCCAGGCGTCCCGCCACTGCAGTTCCTTCTCGTCCACCAGGATCCTCATCAACTCCACAACCGCCAGAGCAGGGTGAGTATCGTTCAGTTGAATGGCCACCTTGTCGGGAAACTCACTAAAACCATCGTGAGATCGCTCGAACCTCCGAACCGTGTCCCGAACAGCGCATGCCGCCAGAAAATACTCCTGCACAAGCCGCAACTCCTTGCCGGCAATTACGGCGTCGGACGGATAAAGCACCTTGGAAATTGTTTCTGAAGCGATCTTCTGTTCAACGGCTTTGAAATAATCGCCGTCGTTGAAAATCCGCATGTCAAAGTCGAGGGACGAGCGCGCCGAATAGAGACGCAGGAAATTCACAACCTTCCCGCCATATCCTGAAACCAGCACATCATAGGGAACACCGATCAGGACTTTCCAGCCCATCCACATCGGGTTATATCCGCCGTCACGGTCAAGGGCGTGTTCAATGTGTCCATAGACGGGGACAAGGCAGGTTTCCTCAGGGCGCCCGATTTCCCAGGGGCTGCTCTGCGCGAGCCAGTTTTCAGGCTTTTCCCGCTGGTAACCATTGTCGATTTCCTGTTTGAAGAGGCCGTACTCGTAATTAATCCCGTAACCATAGGCAGGCAAACCCAGAGTAGCAAGAGAATCCAGAAAACAGGCCGCCAGGCGGCCTAATCCACCATTGCCCAGAGCGGCGTCTCCTTCAGCCTGTTCCACAGCTTCCAGGTCGATACCGAGGTTTCCACAGGCCTCCCGGTAAAGCTCGAAAACGCGCAGGTTGTGCAGATGGTTTGTGAGTGACTGGCCGATGAGAAATTCGATGGAAATGTAACTAAGGCTTTTGAAATCTCCGCCGCGATAGTACGCTTCGGTTTCGAGCATCCTTTCCGTCAGGAGATCGCGAACAGAAAGCTCAACGGCGACGAGCAGGTCATTGGTTGAAAGGTCGCGCCAGGGTTTCGCCAGCGAATATTTCACATGCCGCCGGATGGATTCCTCAACCGAAGAAACGGAAAGAGCTTCACAATGGTATTCAAATTTCGGCAGAACCTGTTTTCCTTCCATGCCCCTACTTTAGCGCAAAAAACCCGAGGCCTCTAATGCAGGAGAGCCCGGCATGCTGCACAGGATCTCGGCGTCGCCCATCTGCCGGCAAAGGACATCGAAACGCGTGGGGAATAATGTCCACAACAGGAGTCAAGTTCATTGAAGCCTTCCTTGCTAGGACTCAAATGCCCGGACCGCCTCTTCCCTGGTGGGATAAATGTCAAAAATCCGGTGCATGCGGACCAGTTCGAAGGCCGCCATCACCTGCTTCGACAGGCAGCAAAGCTTCAGATCTCCACCTTTGGCGCTCAACTGCCGCAGGCAGGAGAGGATGGCGCCCAACCCGGAACTATCCACAAAATGCAGCCGGCTCATGTCAAGCACGAGCTTTGAATTGGTTTCCACAACAGGCGTGATGTCACGTTTGAACTCCGGCGCATTGCTGGCATCCAGTTCGTCAACCGGGACTTCCGCAACCCCCACTTCTCCGATTTGATCAACGGCTACTTCCATTGGCTCGCTTTTCCCTTCCTGCTATGAGTTTCGCATCTTAACCAGGCTGATACAATTCATGCCACGCTCGTCGCGATAGTATCTCACGTCATCGGTACTCTTGGAAATAATGTAGGTGCCAAAACCAGACTCCCGCGAACCATCGAGCGCCGGCGGCGCCAGATCCGAGGGGTCGAAGGGATCACCCAGGTGGTACAGGCGCACCATGACACGACTGGGGAAAGCCTCTCCCTCCAAATAAATCCAGCGATCGCCCCGGCCATGATATGCGTGCTTCATGATGTTGCAAGCAGCCTCGTTAACGGCCAGCTCAAGTGAGTCAATGCTCTGCTGGCTGAGTGGAGCCCCCGGAAGCCTCCGGCAGAAAGAGTGCACAAATTCCCGCGCCTGGCAAAGGTGCCTGAGGTCACTGCCAATCTCGACCTCCTCTCGCGCAACTGCGGCCTCCCGGGTTTCCACTCTTACGGCGACGCTGGTGAGATCATCAATCAGGCGGTCCCTGCCCGAAAAGGCCACGACACTCTTCCGAATAGCCTCGATAAACATATCCGGGTTCAGGTGCCGGTTTGCTTTGATGTTTTCCAGCAGGCGCTCTACGCCATACAACTCTCCCCCCTCATTTCGCGCCTCTGTAATTCCATCAGAGAAAAAGAAAAAAAGGTCGCCCGGCTCAAAGGATACCGATATCTGATCATAGATTTCACCTTCGCGCACCCCAAGTGGCAGATTGTCTCCGTGAAGAACGTCACAACCACCCGAATCACCGTGGACATGAACTATGCCCGTATGGCCGCAATCAACCAGGTCAAGGCAACGTCTATTCACATCCAGGCGTGCATAGCTTAAGGTGACAAAGCTTTCCAGATCAATCAGTTGCCGAACCACCTCGGCGTGGGCCAACATCACAATTTCCTTTGGCTCAGGAAGCTTGCGGTTCTTGGAAAAAGCGTTCAGATGACTCAGAGCCTTCAGGAAGTAGCTCTTGGTAGCGGCGCCTACCAGTGCGGCGGGAATTCCCTTGCCCATAACATCCCCGACAATAACGTCCAGACACTGGTCACGGTGCCTGAAAAAAATATAGAAATCCCCGTCAATCCGCTGCGACGGGATCGTCAACGCGGCCACCCGAAGCCCTGAAACATCAACCGGCGGCTGATCGAGCAGCAAGGTTCTCTGAATCTTGTAGCCGACATCGGCCTCACGCTCATGTGCGAGCGCAAGTTCGGCCTTTGCAGCCTGCTCCCTTGTCAGGTGTTCATCCTTCAACAGGTTTGCAGCCTGGAGTTCAGCGGTTCTTTCCATAACACGCTGTTCCAATTCAGCATTCAGTTTGCGAATCCCCTCCTCGGCCTTTTCGCGCTCAACCCTTGTCCGCAGTGCCGTAATCCCAAACGCAAGGTCGCTGGCCAGTTCAGTCAGAAGATCCACTTCTTCTTCGCCAAAGGCATCCGCCTCTGCGGCATAAATATTGATGGTTCCAAACACGCCGGAATCCACCAGCAACGGAATCGCAATAATCGAACCGTACCCACGCTTTAAAGCCTCATCGCGCCAGGGCGCCATTCGGGGGTCCGTCGCAATGCTCTTTACAAGCACTGTCTGCCGCATACGAATGCCCGTGCCCACCGGCCCCCGGCCCCGCTCGTCATCGGCCCAGGTGATGTTCAGCGAATCCAGATAGCCGTCGTCATATCCCGCCTGCGCCAACGGCAAAACGGATTTTGCTTCATCCTTTTCAGCCCGCCCCACCCAGCAAAGTCGATAGCCACCCTCATCCACAATCACATCGCATATCCGCTGGAGAAACGTCAACTCGTCCGTGGCACGCACCATGGCCTCATTGCAGAGGCTGAGGGCGCGGTTCGCCCGATTAATCCTCAGCAACTGCGTCTCTGACCGGTAACGTTCAATCGTGGAACCCAAAATGTTGGAAACTGCCTGAAGAAAGCTGATTTCGTCCCGTGTGAAAGTTCGGCGGCTGCGTGCATGCGCACCCAGTACTCCGTAGGGCCCCTCCTTTGTCCCGATGACGACGCTCACACCAGCGATAACACCATGGTTAAGAAGGAGTTCCGGCGCATGGAACCGCTTCTCCGCTCCAAAGTCCTCAACCACCACAGGCTCCGCCGAAAGCAGCGTAATATCGGCCTGGGAGCTTTCGCCAACACGAATGACTGAACTGCCCACATACCCGGCCTTCCAGCCAACACCCCATTTTAAAAGGCACGATTCGCCGCCCGGCAGCAATTCCAGCACCTCGCAAAATTCTGTGCCCAGCGCCCGCGAAACCTGTCCCACAGCTTCGTCCATGACCTCGTCGAGTGTGGCACCCCGCAAGGCATATTCGCCCAGCCCCGCTACAACGGTCTGGAGCTGGGCAAGGCGGCGCACTGCGCCCTCCGCGCGCCGTCGAGCAGTGATGTCATACACGGTGGATCGGCTCATCACATAATTTCCATCTCGGTCTCGAACGGCAGTAGCACTGAGGACCACAGGAAGAATCGACCCCTCCTTCCGCACCATGTCCAACTCAAGGTCCTGAATCGTTCCCTCCGCCTTAAAGGTCTTAAAGTGATCCTCGAATACCTGGCGGCTCTGCGGGGTCAGAAATTCAGCCAGTTTCCTGCGCCCTACAACTTCCACGCTGGAATAGCCCAGCCAGGAGAGCTCTGTGTGATTGATTCGAACGACGGTTCCATCCGGGCCAATGGAGTGGTAACCGCAAGGGGCATTGTTATAAAGGTCGTGAATCTCATCTGATGAGTTCCTCAGTCGATCCTCTGCCAGCCTGCGCTCCGTCACATCCTGGACGGTTCCAATTCCCCGAATGGCCCTGTTTTCCGCGTCAAACTCTACGGTTGCCCTCTCTCGAACCCACTTCACCCTTTCGCCGACCAGAATCCGATGCTCAACATTGTAGGGGCTCCCTCGTAAAGCAGCGCCCCAGGCCTGCTTGACCATTTCCCTGTCCCCAGGATGGATGGCATTCAGGAAATCCTCGTAGCTCGGGGCGTAGCTTTTTCGCAGTCCAAAAATGCGGTAGACTTCGTCTGAACAGGTAAACTGATTGGTGGAAATATCTAAAATCCAGCTTCCAACGTGTGCTATGCCCTGCGCTTTCCGCAGGCTGGCCTCGCTTTCACGAAGGGCTGCCTCGGCCTTTTTTCGATCTGTAACGTCGCGAGCTGCAGCAAAAACACCCGCCACTTCGCCGCTTTCGTCACGGTAGACAGATGCGTTGTACAGGACCGGCATTACATGTCCGTCCCGATGGCGAATTTCCAGCGCGCAATTGCGCACAAGGCCGTCCTGGAATGCCTTGCGATAACCAGCCCTGGCCGCGTCAGAATCGGTAAAATATCCGGAAAAATCCGTGTCGATCAGTTCCGATCTGGAGAGGCCAGTGGCTGCTTCAGTCGCGGGGTTGGCGTCCTTGATCTTTCCGTCTTTGCCAATCGTAAGCAGCGGGTCGATTGAAGCCTCCAGCAGACTCCGGTTATAGGCATTCGCACGCTTCGCTTCCTTCCGTTCAGCCTCAGCCTCGGCGGCACGTTGCTTCGACCGGGCAGAAAGCTGCCCCACGGTCAGCGAGGTCACCAGGAAGGTGATCAGGGCTATGATGTTCTCAGTGTCTTCAGCTGTTGAAAAGCCCGAGCGGGCCAGGAAGAAGAAATTGAGACAGACGAGGCCAAAAACCGAAGCCAGCAGCGCCGGCTTGCTTCCCCAGAAGATCGCGACCAACAGGACCGTGAGAAGCATCGCCAACGCCACAGTGGTGTCATTGATATGGCCTCGAAACGCCACGCAGGCAGTCGTCACCGCTGCAATGCCCAGCAGGGCAAAAAGGTAACCGGCAACTTTGCTATCCGTTATGCGCGATGGCATATTTTTGTGGAGCCTCAGCCTTAATACGGTTTTTTCGTATCGGCAACATCATCGGTGCGGCCTCCACCGTTGATGGGCCCTCGCCGCGAACTTCAATGCCTTCAACCCCGGATCAAACGCCCCCCGCACTGCAACTCCTGCGCTGATCGATCGGCATCAAGGCTCAAAGCGGATCATGCTTAATAACAGTCTAGCCGCAGCGTCGACGGCCTTCAAGAACTCCAATCGTGCAAGATACCAGTTAATCAATGCCGGACCCCTACCATGGCGTGCATGGGCCATCCTTGCAACCGGACCTCATTACGCTAAGCAGGGCCTTTTCAGCAGGAAGGGGGGACCTCCGGTCCGCGGCCGAAAGTCCCCGAAATGTTGGGTTCGATAAAGAGGATCATCGCGGGTTTCATGCCTTTTTCTTTACCGCACGTTTCTTTGCCGCCCGGATTTCCGAAATTGCAATGCTCTTGCCATCTGGGCTTCTGGTTCCCATGATTCGGACGTGTTCGCCGGCGAATTTCTCCAGCTCCGGCAGTTTCTGGTTTTCAATCATGAAAACTTTTCCGCGGGTAACAAACACGTACTTGGCACCGTTCTTGATGCATGCCAAAGTACAAGCACGGGGATTGCCGGGCATGTGGTGATGCGCTCCGCAATTGGAATCACTGATGTCACCGTAGTACGCGCGATCCTTGTAATTGCGGCCGTGTTTTGCCGCAGTCTGGGCAAACACCGGCAATGACAGAATTAACGCGAGAGGAATAGTGAATAACATCACAACCAGTTTCTTCATGTTGACACGCTCCAGGATATGATTGGATTAACCAGATTCACAATTTGAGTTAAAGCACAAACGGCAAAATAATAACCCATTTTCGAGATGATGGCTATCTGGGCCGGCACTTTAATGCCGGCCAGATTGAGCAGGTACGGTTTCCCGGCTGGCCCGCCATGATCAGGTTCCTCGCCGACGACCTTTAAGCCTCAAAAAAACGGCCGGGAAGAAGACGATAAATCAGGAAGAGCGCGAACGGATGCATTAATCCGGCCATGATGAAGATTGGCGTATAGGAGAATTTCGTCACGACATAGCCCGTGCCAAGAGTGGCGATAATCCCTCCCACCGCGCCCGCCATTCCGGAAAATCCCGTCGCGGTTCCCACTTCCGAACCCTGGAATAAGTCCGTTGGCAGCGTAAGCAAGTTGGCGATCCATATGCCATGGCCAAAAATGATAAAAGAAGTTGCTGCGATAGCCAGCGCCGCCGAGGGCGCCAGCGGCGCCAGGATCGCTGAAGGCAGCAGGCACGCTCCCAATGCCATGGCAAACTTGCGCGCCCGGGACAACTCCCACCCGGAGCGCATCAACCGCCCCGAAAGCCATCCGCCGAAGATGTATCCGGCGTCGCCAAAAAGAAAAGGAACCCAGGCAAACTTTCCGATCTCAGCGAGATTGAATCCACGGGCCTCGTGAAGATACGACGGTAGCCAGAAAATAATGAAGTAAATGACCGGATCGGTAAAGAACCGGGCGAGCATCAGAGAATAGCACTGGCGTGACTTCAGAATCCTCCGCCAGTTCAGGCGGTCACCGGGGGCAGGCTGTGTCTCTTCTGCAGGGGGAACGAAGTCTTTGATCTCCAGGTATTCTTTCTCTCGAAGCCACCTGTTCTTGTGTGGAGACTCGTAAAGGACCAGCCACACCACCAGCCAGAGCAAGCCCAAGGCGCCTGTAAAGATAAACGCCGATCGCCATCCGTAATGCAGCGTCAGAAAGGCTGCGACCGGAGGAGCGATTGCTGCGCCCAGCGAAGAACCGGCGTTAAAAATGCCGACCCCAAGGCCGCGCTGGTCGGCCGGAAACCACTCTGCAATCGCCTTGGTGGCTGCCGGGAAGTTGCCGGGTTCGGCCAGTCCCAGCAGAAAACGATAGAATGCCAGCGACCATTTGCCCTTCGCAAACCCGTGAAGAATCTCAGCCACCGACCACGTGGAAACAAATAATGCGAATCCTTTCCGCGTCCCCAGCCGGTCTACAACATAGCCGGAAACCGCATACATGATGGCGTAGGCAAAAAGGAAAATGCTGACAATCTGTGCGTAATCCTCATCGGAGAGGAACAGGTGACGGCGCACATCCGGAATGACCACCGAAAGGGTCAGTCGGTCGGTATAGTTAATCACCGTCGCGGCCAAAAGCAGACCGGCAATAACCCAGCGCAGTTTGGGAATTTTGATTTTCATGGCCGGAAAACCGCCACCCCGGCAGGACTTCAAGTGCAACCAGCACGCAGCTTCAATTCATTTCTTCAACAACTGCATGATCAGGATTGCGGTACGAGGAAGGTGGAAGGGGTCTTTTACCGGCAACGCAATCACCTCGGTGGTGGGGTTCCCTTCCCGTGTCAGCCGCTGCCGCCACTCCCCAACCTCCGGCATGGGGAAGTGCGAGAACGACCACTCATGAACCCTTTCATACCATTCGGCACACCATTCCTCGCCGGTCAGGTGGTGGGCAAGCAGCAGGGTGTAAAGCGCCTCCGTGTGCGGCCACCAGAGTTTCTTATCCGCGTGTGGCAGAAAAGGTTCATGGCCTTCGGCGTCAATTCCCAGGAAGATGCCGCCGTATTCCTGGTCCCATCCCTTTTCGAGATGCCACCGGATGACTTCCGTGGCCCTGTCGAACAAGCTCCTGGTCGCCTCGGCTCATCGCCCGGTGCAACACGAACCACATGGATTCGATGGCATGCCCGGGCATCACAAACGTTCCGGCGTTGGGCGGAAGTTCTTCATAGGTATCGGTTAGAAACTCCAGCAGAACCTTGCGCTCCGGCCGCACAAAATGGTCCATCACCCGCGCGGCATAGCTGTCGGCCAAGGCCGCCAAGGCGCCGTCTCCCGTGGTTTGCGCCAATTCACCCGTGGTTTCCGTCATGATCATCGGCACACCATGGTTCTTCCAGCCGGGGGGCAACGGATACGGCGCTGTCTCGGTAAAGTCGGGTTCTTCGATTCTTTGACGGATACGGGCAAATGTTGCAAGGGCAACCGAAAGAATATCCTCGTCTCTCACGGCGCGATAGTATTCGCTCAGTCCGTAAACAGCCAGACAGTCGGTATAAATGCTGGTGGCGCCTTCAATCACCTGCCCTGCCCGGTCTGTGTGGTAGACCCATCGGCCCTGGTCGTCCCGCCCGTGCTCCAGCAGAAACCGCACGGAGTTTTCGGCAACCCTCAGAAACTCCGGCCGCTTCTCCACCCGGTTATAAAGCGCCGCGAACGTCCACACGGACCTCGCCTGGGACCACATGAACTTGTCGCCGCTGATGGGCGAGCCGTCTTCCTTCATGCAGGAAAGCACGCCACCCTGCTCCCAGTCGATTCCACGCTTTAGCCAGAAAGGAACCACTCCGTCCAGCAGAAGGCTGCGATATTGTTCGTAGAGTTGTGTGAAATCCATATTTGATCCAGTTCCTTACCAACGGGAATTTACGCCGGGAGAGATAATTCCGGCCAATGCGCGCCCTGTCAGGCTTGTTGCCGTATTAAAAGCGTTGGCCTTGTCTTTGGGCCCCGGATTAGCGCCCATGTTCAGCAGACCATAGGCCTTGCCGTTTTCCGGCTTCAGGATAAATGCGTCAAACCGTTCGCACGGCCCGCGCCACACGAGGGTCATGGTCGACGTGCTCGTAATACCAGATCAGGTAGTTTACGATTCCCGGGCTCCGCGTCCGGTCCCAGCTCTTCTGCGCATGCTTTGACCACGTTCCGTCGGGCAGTTGCGTCCGCAGCAGGAACTCGATGTTTGGCTTGACCGCTCTCTGAATCCAGGCGCGCCAGGCAGGATTCCCACAATGGAGGGCGAACGCCTCGATGCCCTCGCCAACGTAAGCTGAAGTCCCGTAGGTTGAATCATCCCACAGATTGTAATCGTTCCTGGCATCGCCCTGCTTGCTCCAGTCGGCCCCTTCCATTTTCAGGATGTAAGGAATGTTGCCGTCGCTCCGCATCGTGCTCAGGATCCATTTCAGGGCGTTATGAGCGACTTCACGATACTTGTCCTCTTTCGTAACGTGATACATCCAGGTAAAGATCTCGCCACCAGTCAGCGCCGATGAGAGGGTGTACTGGTCATAGATCGGGCCGCTCATCACGCCGTCTTTCACGTGGCGCCAGCCCGTGCCGATCGCGCCGTTCTTGTGAATCATTCCGTCTTTTTCAAGAGAATCCGTATAGCGCCGGACCGCGTCGAAATATTCCTTCTGCCGCCGGACATCCACATGGTTGTAAAGGGCAATGAAAAGTCCCAACGCACTACCGGTGTCGGCCAGATAAACCGTCCCGTAACCCGAAGCCCAGAACCCGCTGGGCATCTGCTTCTTGAGCAGGTAATCCCCGTACGCAATGGCCGTATCAAGATAGCGGCGGTTGCCGAAAATCTCGTACCCAGCCACCAGGTCCCGCATGTAATATCCGCCCACGTAGATGGTGGGGAAAGTACTCTTCTCCTTGACAATGAAATCGCACAAGTTCTTGAACGACTCGCGGCTTTGCAAACATCCGGAGTCCGCACAGAACGGAGAAGGCTTTGGAGCTTGGGCAGCACAAACAACTATAGGGAAGACAAGAACTGCAAGAAGGTGTCTGCTAAAGCGGCGCTTTAACTTCATTGGATCAGTTCTCCCTTATCCCGGGTTAAATGGATGAATGGAAGCCTTAAGGCCGAAAAGAGATTTTGTCCGAAATCTCGCCAGCAGGCAAGGTTTAGTCGCTACACAGCATAGAACAATGGCGCCATCATGCGATTCTCGCGTGCAGGAGCCTTTGGGCCATAGCAATCGAATGGGCCAACAGATAGCAGGTGGCACTCCGACTAACCCGTGATAAACTTCCCTGCAATCCAAGAGTCTGGGAAGGTTACTGATGGCTGATTCGAAGCACAACAAACACAATGACAAATCCCTTGGCATGGACCGCCGGATTTGTCGTAGAGATTTTCTGAACTCGACTTTACTGGCTTCCGGGAGCCTGTTGTTAAGCCCGCTGGCACCGAATGACTTGCTCGCCCAGGGGAGCGACTGGACCGGTTATGGCGGCGTGGGAGATTACCAGAACTCCAATGGAAATACCGCTGAAGTAATGAACGCCGGGCATCAGATCCGCGACCACGTATTTGAAAGCGCCCCCGCCAACGCCATCGATACGGGAGAAACTTTCGACTGCGTGGTGGTGGGCGGTGGGATCAGCGGACTGGCGGGTGCGCTTTTCTTTCACAATCAGACGGGCGGCAAGCGGTCCTGTCTGGTTCTGGAAAACCACCCCATGTTCGGCGGTGAAGCCAAACGAAATGAGTTCGTCGTGGATGGCCAGCGCCTGATGGCGCCGCAAGGCTCCGACCATTTTCAGGTTCCCTACCCGTACAGCTTCATAGCCCGCTTCTATGATCTGATTGGAATCGACCGGCATAAGTTTAAATACCAGACATGGGAAAGCTCTTCTCCGGAGATCCCTCTTGGCCGGACTTTTGAAGCGATGCCGTCGCCCGTCGGCTACTATTTTGGCAAGAAGTTTGGTCAGAATCCCGGAATGTGGCTTGTGGATCCCTGGAAGAACGGATTCAAGGGCGCGCCGATTCCCGCTGCCATGAAGAACGAATTGCTCCAGTGGAGAAAAAGAAGTTCGGACCCGGCAAACACGCCTGTGTTCGAGTATCCGGGCGACGCAGCCTCCAGACGCCTGGACAGCATGACGGTGGAAGAACACCTCATGGAACAGGGATTGAGCAGGGAAACGATTCGCACCATGCTGCCCGACGAAGGGGGTGGTTTTGGGCTGGGCCCGGATGTTCTTTCTGCCTACACGGCATACGCTTTTGATGAGGTTCATTCCGTGGATGACACCCCGGAAACAGGCTGGAATGCCTTCCCGGGCGGCAATGCCGGAATAGCCCGGCACATTGTAAAAACCTTGATTCCTGATTCGATTGCCGGGCCCCATACATTGAGCGCAATCTGTGAAAACAAGGTCAATTTTGCGGCACTTGACCGCCCAGGACAACCGGCACGGGTCCGCCTGGGAGCCACGGTTGTTCGAGTTGAGCACCAAGGGCAGCCGCACGCTTCGCCATTTGTTTGGATTACCTATACGCATGGTGGAAAGGTCTATCGCCTGAAGGCACGTTCGGTGGTGATGGCTGGCGGCTGCTGGACCACCAAGCTGGTTGTGCGCGACCTGCCCGCAACTCATCGCGAAGCCTATGCGCAGTTCTATCGCTCCCCGTGCATGATGGCTAACGTGGCCGTTCGCAACTGGCGGTTTCTCTACAAACTGGGGTTTTCCAGCGCCCAGTGGTTTGAAGGGCTCGGCTCTTTCACTTCCGTGCACAAGGTCCCGCTCTTTAGCGGAGCGCCTCCCACCATCGGTCCCGATTCACCAACCGTCATCACCCTGAAAGTCCTTTTCTCTTCCCCGGGAAAACCTATTGAAGAACAAGGCAACCTCGGACGGATGGAACTTCTTTCAACTTCCTATCGTGATTATGAGCGAAAGATCCGCGAGCAGCTGACGGACATGTTTTCGCAGTCAGGTTTCGATGCACGCCGCGACATTGCAGGAATCGTGCTCAATCGCTGGGGGCATGCCTACGTCAATCCGCAACCGGGATTCTTTTTTGGCAAGAATGGGAAGCCGGCGCCGCGTGAAATCCTGCGGGCGGCGCCTTTCGGCAGGATCGCTTTCGCCAACACGGACCTTTCAGCAACGCCGGATCACAGAACTGCAGTCCTTGAAGCTCACCGGGCCGTTGGACAACTCCTTAGTCAGGTAATCCGCTGACGGTCTCGAAAGTTCAGAGAGTTCCCCGCATGTTGCTTCAGATGTGAATGCCAGGCAGGATTCTCTCACGGGTGTCTCGCTGAGGCTGCATAAAAACTTTGTGATAGACTTTGAGGGTTGTGCGCATCACATGCTGGCCGCCTTGGGGCGCCTGACTATGTTTTCGCTTGGCTTTGGCTTTCTTGAGGAAACAGGGGTCGAAAATGCCAGGAAAGCCTTCAATTTTCAATACGCGGGGGTGGCGGAACTGGTAGACGCAAGGGACTTAAAATCCCTCGGTCTGAAAAGACTGTGCGGGTTCGATTCCCGCCCCCCGCACCAGGATTATGGGAGTAGTCCCCACAACCGTCAAAATCCCCCCTTAGCAAAACACGCTTCATTGTTGATCGCGTCGGTCAAGGACCTGAACCCCGATGGAGAATCCTCCTGGCCGGTCGGGAAACAGCAGGCACAGGATGAACTTGTTGCACCCGCCCCGCACCCTGCTGCGATTTAATAAATTTTGATCAATGTAAAGCGATTTGACTTTTAACGGGGGCTGACTTCAAAGCGTCGAGGTCGCGCACTGTCCTTCTCCACTTTCGCGGATGATCCTTAGCAACAACAGAAGGGTTAAAGGTCTTATAGAAAGATAGAATGTCCAGGCGAAGCTCGGGCGTCAGGCGGCGAAAATGGTTTCTGGCGAGGTCGTGCAAAAGCTTGGCGTAGGTTTGGTCGGCCAGACGGTAATCTTCAGCCCCAACGGGTCTGCCTGTATCCAAATTATCTTCAGGCAATACCAACTCATGATTTTGTAGGTCTGACAGGTCAGATTCAAACCGGGCGACACTTACATCGAAGCCTTTGATAAATTGGTCCTGAACTTGAACGGTAGGCGGCCTGAACCGAAGTGTCCGGAGGGGCCCTACCTTGGGCAATACTTCAACGAACACCACGAGAACCCGTGAGAACAACTGAATGTTCGCCTTTCTCGCAGCGGATTTCCAATGCCAAACCCATGGCCTCAGGCGGCGAAACCTCCTGCGTTTTCTTGACGGTCTTTTGTAGTTTCGCTCTGAAAGGCGATATGCAAATCTTGCGGTGACAATCTGCGGGTCAACCCGGTAAAGCTTCTTTCGCCGATGCCGCCACAGGACCTGGCCGATGTCGGGGATGACTTCACTGGCACTGATCTTATAGAGCCAAAGGGACAATCGCTCCGACCAGAAAAGCCTGCCGAGCTTTAACCCGTAAGTGTCCTGGAATGCCCGACTCAGGAGACTTGAAGGCACCTTGAAGCCGATAAAATTATGATAAGTCTTGGGGAGATATCCGGCTCCGGTGATTTGGACCACGTCAAAGGAAAATTCGGTCATGATGTGGGCAGTTGGATTTTCTTCGTATGTAACTCTATTTCCATATTTCTTTTGCAGCCTCGGATACATTTCAGGAACCGCAACATTTACCGCCAATGGGTGCCCGGTGTTGTCGGCTACGTAATGCGAGAGAGCGCCGAGCGCGAAGGCATATTCATCAATGTTTCCTGCCTCGATAAGGAGTGCCTCTACAAAATCACCGGTGCGCACGTAATGGGTCAGCTTGCTGAAATACTTGTTTCCCAGCGGATAGTAGCCCATGTCCTGAATGACGCAACCCCCGTAGGCATAGGCATGCGCTTCCCGAAGCTGGGCAGGTGTGGCGTTTGGGTAGCGGCTGAGCAGAAGGGGAACGATAAAGGGCTTCCATGCAGCATCAATTAAAGCTTCATGGCCCAGCACGGAGTATGCCCGGAGAGGAAGGGAGGGAAAGAGCAGACAAAGGCAAAGAACTCCGAAGGCAAGATATCCTGGGCGCCTCAAGAATTTGAACCGGTACACTTGCACAGTTCGTTCCATCAAAACTCTTCTTCGGTTTACGGATGGTCCAGACTGTTACTCCGATAGCTGCCAAAGCCCGGCCCTTCGACGGCGTTGCCATCCGTCACGACATCTGCTGGCTCAGTTTTTCAACAAGCCCGCTTTTCAACACTGGCCATGCACAAAAACAAAGAGCTGCTGTTTACCCCACCATTCTTTGGGCCCAGGTCTCCTGGGACCTCCCAGCTCAAGCCCTTGTCAGGGAGTCCGTTGCCATGTGTCAGAATCGTACACTTGACTTAAAGGGAGGAGGGCAGCCATCCAATCCGACTGCCGATTCTCAGATTCTACGTGGACTTCCCCGCTCAATAAGCAGGCACATTCGATTCCAAGATTCGGCCACGCAGAAGCCTTCATGAAATCAACCAGATACGAATACTACCTGGAAGCACGGTTCGGAAACCCAAGAAAAGACTACGCATGTGGTGGACAATTTTTCCAAACTTAACTGCGTCCTGAACCTATTACGGCATGCAAACGGAAGGGTTTGTGGGTAGCGGCATTCGGGAAAAATACGCGTCACAAGGTGGCGCAGGCTGGGATACCGCCACCTTGGTTGTTGAGATCTACGCGGAATGCGAACGAATGTTAAACAAGGTTCCTTACAAGGATATCTCACGGCGTGCGCACAACCAAAAACACAAAGTTCCTACACACCAACGCCCAGACACAGTCCAGGAGACTGCTACATAAACTCAGGATCCTCAATCCTGCTGGTCCTGAGGGAACGCCCCGCAAGGCGCAGATCCCTACCAGTCTTTGTGCAATGAGGGATTCAGGCTGAGATTCTTGCCGCTGGCCACGTCCAGGTCCTGTGACCATGACTCATACCCCCACTTGGTGATGGTGACCAGATGCTTTCCGAGTGGTATCTGGACTGTGGCGGGAGTGTGGCCCAATTGGTAACCGTCAACCATAATAGTGGCGCCGGCTGGAACCGATTTGAAATCAACCGGCAGAGTCTTGCCAGTTTTCGCCTGCTCTTCGAGCGACTTCTTCTTGACGGTGTAGGTCAGGTAGCTGGGCTTCTCTGGAGGCGCTTCTTCCTTTTTCTGTTCCTGGCCGTTCTGCTTCTGGTTCTGATTCTGCTGGCTTCCGGTCATCCCCTGGCTCTGATTCCCGTTTTGATTCTGCCCCTGGCTTTCATTATCCTGCTGCTGGCTGCTCTCCTGGGGCTTGGGGGTGGAGACGTATACATAAGAGCCGGCAGAACCACCATTCTGGTACGCCGCCGCTGGATGATCAAGGAAACGCTGCTGGGTGTGGCGAACAGGAGCATTCGCATCGCTTACGCTCTGCCCCGGAGTCAGAGTCGTCAAAGTGAGGAAAGAAACAGCAAAAACAGACATAAGCCAAAGTCGATGTGACATCTTCATTCTCCATTCCTTAAGGAATCGCATTTCTCCCCTCCACTAGAAACAACAGTGTACTGAAAGAAACAGCCAGGTCTGGCAGGCTTCCTCCACGATCCGGGAAGGCCATACCCTTCTTGCCAGATCAGCGGTCTCGCCTGGCTGGCAGATTCTGTTACCTTTGCCCGGCAACCGCGCTGTTTTCCCCGGCGCAACCCCGGGAAAGGACCTGAACCCTTGAACAGGAACACCTGGAACTGGCGCTCCCACCGCACTACCTACAACGCCTCCCAATAATATCACGGAATTTCGCGGGTCTTCGAAACTCTTAGGCGCAGAATTTCTTATGTAACCTCCTTCCAATCCCCGGGTGCCGCGGCCCCCAATCTTCCGACCAGTTCCAAGCACAGCCCGTCTTTTCCATTGAATTGATGTAACAGGAGTTACCCACCCCAGACCTCCCGTCAGGGCTGGTCTGTTGCCCTCAGGTCCGGCGACCCGTTGAGTTACTTTTCGGGGCCCTGGAGCCCACAGTTTCCAGGGGAGGGCACCTTCGCCGGAGAGGGCGCTCACAAAAACCTTGACAATATTTGTATTATAGATAATTCTATAATTCTAGAGGAGAATTATATGGCAGGGCGATCACGGCGTTCGGCTTCACTTGAGAAAGACCTCTACCGGCGCCATGCGGATTTCTGCAAGGTCATTTCTCATCCCACCCGTCTGCAGATTATCGACATCCTGAATGACGGCGAAATGTCAGTTACCGACCTCGCCACGCGTCTTCAGGTCACGGTGGGCAATCTCTCCCAACATCTCAACCTGATGAAGCAACGGCGAGTGCTGGACTCACACAAGCAGGGCAACAGCGTCATTTACCGGCTGGCCAATCCCAAAATGATCAAAGCATGCTGTCTGATCCGCGAAATCCTATTTGAGCAAATGCAACAGGATACAAGCCTGCTCAAGCAAATGGACCGCTCACATGCTTTTGAGGAAGGGTCGTAATGCGGCAACCCTGCGAACAGAGCCAAGTGACCATGATCACCGACCTTCATCGAACACCCTTAGAGAATATGAGCATGCAATTCGTCAAATTATTGAGCCAACTCCCCGGCTTCCGGCGGTCTGTTGAGGCCGCAGCCGGCCTCGCGATGTTGCCCATGCTGCTGGCCTTGCTTTCCGGGCCTTCCCTGCGGGCGCAAGCAAATGCCCCGGCCCCCACTGGCCCGGTGAGTCTGGAGCAGGCGGTCAACATTGCACTGAAGAACAATCCCACGGTCCAGGCCGCCACCGCTTACTCAGACGCGGCGCAGCACGCCATTGACACGGCCAAAGCCGGCTACCTGCCTCAACTGAACTTCTCGGAAGGCGTTACGCGTGGGAACAATCCTGTTTACGTCTTCGGCACCCTGCTGACGCAACAGCAGTTTACTGCTGCCAATTTCGATCTTGGATTTCTGAACACCCCCCCGGCGGTCGATAATTTCCGGACGCAGTTTTCCGCCTCGATGTCGCTCTACGATTTTGGACGAACCTCCGGCAGGGTCAGGAATGCCCGTATTCAGGCCCAGAGCGTTCGACAAGGCACCAACCGTACTGAGCAGAGCGTGGTCTTTGAGGTGATCAATGCTTACCTGAACGGACTTCTTGCCCGCGAACAGGTGCGGGTGGCGCAATCGGCCGCGACCATGGCGCAAGCGGACCTCGACCGGGCCCACGCCCGCGAGCAGCAGGGGCTCGCCGTCGCGTCTGACGTGCTGAGCGCGCAGGCGCAACTGGCCCAGGCCAAAGAGGATCAGATTCGCGCTCAAAACGCCGTGGCCATTTCCCAGGCGGCCCTGAACGTGGCCATGGGCGTATCTGAAGATGCTCCGACCCAGACCCAGGGCAAACTCGAGCCGGTGAAAGTCACTATAGGAGACCTTGCCATTCTGCAGCAGCAGGCTCTCAAGCAGCGCCCTGATTACCACGAAGCTCAACTCCAGGCGGAACGGGCCGGGAACTCCGTGTCGCTGGCCAGGAAAGAATTCCTTCCCCGCATCGACATGATGGCTTCATGGGAACAGGACAATCAGACGTTTGCCGCTCGCGGCGGCAACAACTGGATTGCGGGCGCCACGCTCACTTTCAACATTTTTAATGGCGGGTCCCGGCGGGCACAGATCGCTGAATCCCGCGCCTATGAACGACGTGCGGAAGCCCTGCGCCGCCAGATGGAGGCGGGGGTACGCCTGCAGGTTCGTGAGGCTTTTCTGAATCTGAACGCCGCGCGCCAGCGGGTGGAAGTTTCACGCGATTCCGCCGCTCAGGCGGAAGAGAGCCTGCGAATCCTGCAAAACCGGTACGAGGCGGGCCTGGCAACCATCATGGACGTGCTGCGCGCGGAGACCATGCGCACCTCAGCACAGAACAACCATTTGAACGCTGTCTACGATTTTCGGCTGGCATTTGCCGCTCTTGAACTGGCCACAGGCAAGCTCGGGCCCGCTTCACCGGCGGTGACACAGTAGCCATGCTCCAAAGCTCAGGAGTTTTGCTGACCATGAAAACACAAAATTATTTCCAATTTACGCTGGCCATGCTTGTTGCCGCATTTCTCACCGCCTGCGGATCAAAACAACCGGCCCAGGAACCGGCTCCAGCAATGCTTTCAGGCGTAGCGATCGTAACGGTCCATACGCAGTCAACACCCGATTATTACGAAGCCGTGGGAACCGTGAAGTCCGGGACAACCAGCGTGCTGGGCGCCGAAATCAGCGGGACGGTGAGGAAAGTCTCGGTGAAAGAGGGCGACCGAGTCAGGCGCGGCCAGTTACTCGCCGTGATTGACTCGCGCGTTCAGCAGGCGCAGCTTGAGGTGGCAGCCGCCGGCATCGAGGAAAGCGACCAGGGTTTGGCGGAAGTCAAGCAGGCGCTTCAGGCGGCCCAAGCCGATCGACAGTTTGCTGAAGCAACCTTCCAGCGTTACAAGGCCCTGCTGGCCAAAAAGTCGGTGAGCCAGCAGGAATACGAGAACGCGGAGACACGCTACAAGGGAGCGGCGGCCAACGAAATGGCCACCCAGGCAAAAATTAAACAGATGGAAGCCCGCCAGCGTCAGGCGCAGGCCCAGCACAACTCGGCGGCAACCGTGTTGAGCTATTCACGGATCGTTTCGCCCATTGACGGCGTGGTGACCGCAAAGTCCGTTGATGAAGGCACGCTGGTGATGCCCGGCACTCCCTTGATCACGGTTGAAGAAACCGGCCACTTCCGGCTGGATGCCAGCATTCCGGAACGGTTCCTCGGCCTGATCCACGTGGGAGAACACGTCCCGGTCAAGCTGGGTTCCCGGCAGGCGGAGGGAAGGGTCATCGAAGTCGTTCCCGCAGCAGACCCTGCCACCAGGACCTTTGTGGCCAAAGTGGAACTTCCCCGGGATTGTAACTGCCAGTCGGGGCAGTACGGTTCTGCAGACTTTGCGATCGGGACGGGCAATCGGCTGCTGGTTCCCTCCGGGGCACTGGTCCGGCGAGGCGAACTGGAAGGCATCTTTGTCATCGACTCGAAAGGCGTTGCTTACTACCGGCTGGTGAAAACTGGGGAGACCTTTGGAAACCAGATTGAAATCCTTTCCGGGCTTGAAGACGGTGAGCGTGTTGCCGTCTCAAAGATCGACCAGCTGACCGACGGAGCGCAGGTTCAAACCTCATGAACAAAAGTGAAATCGGCGTCGCCGGCCGCGTCGCCCGCTACTTTATCAATTCAAAGCTGACCCCTCTGCTGATGATATTCGCGGTTCTGCTGGGTGCGTTCGCCATCTATGAAACGCCCCGCGAGGAAGATCCGCAGATCATCGTCCCCATGCTGGATGTCTTTGTGGGGATGCCTGGCGCCAGCGCCAAAGAAGTGGAAAAGCGCGTGACGACGCCCATGGAACGGCTGATCTGGGAAATCCCCGGGGTCAAGTATGTCTACTCCATGTCTTATCCCGGCCAGAGCATGGTGATTGTCCGGTTCGAGGTGGGCGAAAACGAGGAAGATTCGATCGTCAAGCTTTACAACAAGCTCTATTCAAACTTCGACCTGATTCCTCCCGGCGCCACCAAACCGCTGATCAAGCCCCGAACCATCTACGACGTGCCCATCCTGGCGCTGACTTTCTGGAGCGACCGTTACGATGACTATCAGATCCGCCGGGTGGTTGCGGAAGTCCAGCGGAAGGTTCAGACCGTCCAGGACGTCTCCGTTACCAACATCCTTGGCGGGCAGAAGCGTGAGATTCGCGTCATGCTGAGCCCCGCAAAAATGGCGGCCCATGGCGTAGCCCCGGCAGCGATTGTGCCCATCCTGGGCATGACCAACCAGGAGCTTCCCGCGGGCGAATTCGCTTCCGGCAATCGCGAGTACCGGGTGGAAACCGGCGACTTCCTTCGCACCGCCGATGACGTGGGCAAGGTAGTCATTGGGGTGTCGAACGGCCACGCGGTTTATCTTCGCGATGTTGCAACGGTCGAGGACGGACCGGCCGAACCCTCCAACTATGTGCTGTTCGGCTACGGGAAAGCAGGTGAAAAGCAACGCCGCAGCGTCGCGGGCGAGTTCCCTGCCGTCACGCTGTCCGTATCCAAACTCAAGGGGACGAACGCCGTCACCACAGCAGATGAAGTCCTCAAGATGGTCAACGACCTGAAGGCCAACGTGATTCCCAAAGACGTTCACCTCACCGTCACACGGGATTACGGCCGTTCAGCGGAGGAGAAATCCAACGACTTGCTGGAACACTTGCTGATTGCAACACTCTCCGTCACGCTGCTCATCGCACTCGCTCTCGGCTGGCGGCCTTCCATCGTGGTGTTGGCGGCCGTGCCAGTAACGCTTGCTCTTGCACTCTTTGTCTTCTACATCTATGGCTACACGCTGAACCGCGTTACCCTTTTTGCTCTGATCTTTTCCATTGGCATCCTCGTCGATGACGCCATTGTCGTGGTTGAAAACATCGCGCGCCATTTCCACCTGCCGCAGAACAAGGGACGTCCGCTGGCCGACGTGGCCGTGGAAGCGGTGGATGAAGTCGGCAACCCGACCATCCTGGCCACCTTTACCGTCATTGCCGCCGTCTTTCCCATGGCCTTTGTGCAGGGATTGATGGGTCCTTATATGCGGCCGATTCCCATCGGCGCGTCGATGGCAATGATCTTCTCGCTGCTCGTGGCATTTGTCGTGTCGCCCTGGGCCGCCCTCCGGATCCTGGCCCACGCAAAGCCCCACGGGCATGACGGCGAAACCGCAGGACCCGACCGTTTGCAGCGTATCTATCGAAAAGTGGTGATGCCGCTCATTAAGAGTCGCAGGAGGCGATGGTATTTCCTGGGCGGGGTCGTGTTCCTGCTTCTCCTTGTCATGGTCATGCCGCTGGCCAAGCTCGTACTGGTCAAGATGCTGCCCTTTGACAATAAGAGCGAATTCCAGGTGATCGTCGACATGCCGGAAGGGACCACGCTGGAGCAGACGGCCCTGGTCACACAGAAAGTTGCGCGCCGGATTGCCCAGGAACCCGAAGTCGTCAATTACGTGGACTATATCGGCGTTGCTGCTCCCTACGATTTCAACGGCCTGGTTCGCCATTACTTCCTGCGCCAGGGACCGAACAAGGCCGAAATCTACGTCGACCTTCTGCCGAAATCCGAACGCTCCGCGCAGAGCCACGACATCGCCAAGCGGGTGCGCCTTGCCATTGACCCCATCGGAGCGGCGTACGGCGCCAAACTGAAGGTTGCGGAGATTCCGCCGGGCCCGCCGGTGATGGCAACATTGGTGGCCGAAGTTTACGGTCCAAGCTATAGCGGGCAGACTGCCGTGGCCCGCCAGATCCTGGACGATTTTAAGAAAACACCGGGAGTGGTGGACGTGGACTGGAGCGTGGAGGCTCCACAGAGCAAACTCCGCTTTGTGGTGGACAAGCAGAAGGCGGCACTCAATGAGGTTTCTGTTGAACAGATCGCCCAGACTCTGGGTCTGGCCTTGCACGGAAGTGTTGTAGGTATCGCACACCTTCCCAATGAACAGGAAGACGTCAACATCCTGCTGCGGGTTCCGCGCTCCGAACGGTCAAGCGCCAACAGCCTGGGGGAAATTCGAGTCATATCCCGTAACGGGAACCTGGTGCCCATCAGTGAATTGACCGACGTCAAAGAAGAGACGATCGAGCAGACCATCTATCACAAGAACCTCAAGCCGGTGGTCTACGTCACGGGCGACGTGGCAGGAAATGAAGAAAGTCCCGCCTACGCCATGATTCGCCTTTCCAGGGAAATGAATAACGTCAAGGCGCCCAATGGGTCAAGCGTAGAGCGCTACCTGACCCAGCAGCCTTTCCTGACCAATAACTATTCGATGAAGTGGGATGGCGAGTGGCAGATCACCTATGAAGTGTTCCGGGACCTGGGCTTCGCCTTCCTGGTGGCGCTGATCCTGATTTATGGCATCGTCGTGGGATGGTTCCAGTCCTTCATTGTTCCGCTGGTGATCATGGCGCCCATTCCTCTCACCTTGATCGGCATCCTGCCGGCCCATGCCATCATGGGCGCATTCTTTACGGCCACGTCCATCATCGGGGTCATCGCGCTGGCAGGGATCATTGTCCGGAATTCCATTCTGGTGGTGGACTTTGTTGAACTGCGCCTGGCACAGGGGATGTCACTGGAAGAATCCGTCGTGGATGCCGGGGCCGTGCGTTTCCGGCCGATCCTCCTTACGGCTGCCGCTGTAGTTGTAGGCGCGCTCGTGATTCTTTCTGATCCCATCTTTCGAGGGCTTGCCATCGCCCTGATAGCCGGTGCTATTGCTTCCACGCTGCTTTCACAAATTGCGGTCCCGGTCTTGTATTACATGAGCGCCCGCAAGAAGCACGAGCAGGCCAAACAGGAAGGGCCGGCAGGAGGTGCGGAATGACACCTTTTAAACCGAAGAATATCCTTTGCCCGGTTGATCTCAGTCCGGTTTCGGAGCGCATCCTCCAATGGGCAGGGCTTTTCGCGCGCACTTTCGCCGCGCCCCTGGAAGTGCTCTACGCCGACTGGTGGGAGCCGCCGCGCTACTTCACCGAGTCTCAAATCCAGCAACTCTCCCGGCAGGAGCAGGAAGGCGAAAAGGCACTCCGGACCGAACTCGAGACCGTGGCCAAAGCGGCAGTGGGCAATCTCGCCCCCTACAACACCACGGTCGTTGAAGGCCACCCGACCGAACGCATCCTGGAGCGGGCAAAGCAATTGATGGCAGGGCTGATTGTGATGGGAAGCCACGGGCGGACCGGTGTGGCGCGCCTGCGCCTGGGTTCTGTCGCCGAAGACGTTGTCCGTGCTTCCGGCTGTCCGGTTCTGATTGTGAAATCGGCGGCAGACGTGGAACGCCTACCCGCCATCAGGAACATCTTGTGCCCCGTCAATTTCACCCGCCTGTCCCGGCAGAGCCTGGAACTCGCTTCCGAGCTTGCCGCCGCCTTTGGCGCCAATCTCTGGGTGGCGCATGCAACGGACCACCCGGAAACGAAGGTGGAAGAAGTCCGGCAACGGGTTTGCGACTGGGTGCCGAAGGAAGTGAGGGGCCGCTGCCAAATGTCTGAGGTGGTCGGTCGGGGCAACCCCGCCGAGCAAATTATTCTGATGGCAAGGGAGCATTCCGCTGACCTCATCGTCATGGGAGCACAACACCGCCCCTTCCTTGAATTCACCAGCCTGGGGACGACCACCGAACGAGTCATGCGCCACAGTCGCATTTCGGTGCTTGTAATTCCAGCGGGAAAAGCGGAAAGTGGGAGCTAATTTTTTGGAGGAGGGGCTCATGGACTTGAATCGTTGGCTCAGGCTGATTGCCGGAGCGTTTGTCTTCGCCACCGTTCTGCTCGGGCATTATGTCAATGAATGGTGGTATGTGTTCACAGCCTTCGTGGGGTTAAACCTGTTCCAATCAGCCTTTACGAACTGGTGCCCGATGATGGCCTTCCTGCGCAAGCTCAAAGTAAAACCCTAGGGCGGGGGCGGCCCCAGGCGAAGAACACGCAGGAACCCGGCGCAATTGCCTCAACCGGCCAGCGGTTGTACGGCAGGGTCGGATTTGGAGCGGGCGACACCTTCCAGGGAATATAATGGTGTTGGAAAGGTGAGCGATATGCGCTTCAGGTCCGTTTTCTTGCCTCTGTTTTTGCTGGCAGGGATAGCGGGAATTATCTCTTTCTCAGCCTGGACCGTCTATATCACCCGGCCACAGAAGATCGATCTCGCCCTCCCACCTGCACTGCCCATCATCAAGGTGGAAAATGATGCCCTGGCCGTCCAGCTCCGCACTGACGCTTTGCTAGCGACGGTGGGCGAATACGATTCGGAGCTTGGCGCCTATCTTCATTTTGAATATCTGAAAGCTCACTCCGGCCTGGGCAGTTCGCGCGTCCTCCTGACCGTGAAGAATGCCGGCGAGGGTCCCCGGTATGAGATATTTCTGGTGCTCGACAACAACCTCCTGTCAGATGTTCTCCTGCTCGGGCGATTAAAAGCCAAAGGCTACATTCCTGACTACAACTTCTATCCAGCCACTTTTGAGGGCCTGGCTCGCAAACGCCTGGAGACCTCCGTCTTTCTGGGCAGCTACAATCCCACGAGGACTCCCCGGCTGGCTGAATTGCCACCCTCGCGGCTGATTGACCCGCTGGCCAGTTTTCTGCTTTTCAAGTCGAGGACGGACCGTCGTGTCCGGGAGAACATTGCGCCTGTGCCCACAACGCTTTCCATGGTCCAGGCAAGAGAGTTGGCGGGAGACATTCTTGAAGTCGTGCATTTCTACGACCTGCCGCTGGACGTTTTCCTCGGCATCGGCGCCATGGAAAACAATTATATGAATGTTCGCGGCGATCTCGAACACGCCGTCTGGAAGAGAAGGCCGCAGCGAGGCGACATCATCCTGAGGCGTTCGCGCGACCGGGTCCTGGTCAGCGATTACGCCATGGGCGTATGGCAGATCACGCGCGAGACCCTGCGCCGCGCACACGCTCTTTATCTTAAAGACAAGCGGGACTACTCAACTCTGCCGCCTCGCCTCCGGCCGGCCAGAAAACTCAGCTTTGATCTGGACAATTCCGAGGTCCTCACCACCTATGCCGGCCTGCTGCTCCGCCACCTGCTGGACAATACCGGCGGCGACATTCCGAAAGCGGTCGGAGCTTATAACGGCAGTCTTCAAAAACCCAACTACCAGTACGCCGCCGGGGTTGAGGCGGTAGCCCTCTATGCGCGGGACTTTCTGGAACGCGCCGCACACCTGGACGGCTTGAGTATCGCAAAATCCTGGCTGCAACGTTCTTCGACGCTGCCGGGCGTCAAGAAGCCAGCGACAGGCGTGTCCGATGTTCCCCCGAAGACAACGAGCCTGAGTCCGGAATAGACTTTCGCCGGGAGCGCAGGCGTTCAGGCCAGAGTATCCTTCTTCTTGTATTGATAGGGACTACCCGGTTCGGGATTTCGTCTGCTCCATGTAGCGTATTCACCGCTTAATCTCAGGAGCCGGGCTTACAAAAACCCCGCACGCCTTTGACATTACCTCGCCTCGGGCGTAGGATTGAACCTCGGGGCATCCTTTAAACGGCTCGCGACTCAGCAATTAACACCAAAGGGAGGTAACAGTTGCGTGTTCTCTTCTACGTTCCTGACAATCGCATCACACACAGTTACATGCCTACCCTGTGGCCCTTCGTCCTCAAATCGCTGACTCCTCCCGGCCACAGCGTCACAACCCTCGACGGCAACGTCGTTCGAATGGACCCCGACGAACTCGCGGATTACGTCCGGCGTGAAAAGTTTGACCTCGTGGGTATTGGCGGGATGACCCGCACCATCCACCGCTCCTATGCGGTTGCCGACAGCATTCGAGCCCTCGGCGTGCCGGTGGTGATGGGAGGTCCGCACGTCACCGAGGAGCCGGAAGAAGCCCTCGAACACGCCAACGCCGTTGCCTGCGGCGAGGCCGACGACCTCTGGCCGCAGATGCTGAAGGATTTTGAAGCCGGCAAACTGCAGCCCATCTACCGCTCCTGCGAAAAGCCCAGCCTTGAGGATTACCCGCGCATCCCCTGGGAGCAGACCGATTTCAATCAGTTCAAAGTGCTGCCGAAATGGGCCTCCAAAATATTTCGAACGTTTGGCTGGGAACGATTTGACGTCAGCATCTCGCCGGTCGAGACCGGCCGCGGTTGTCCGTACCGCTGTGATTTCTGCACCGTCAGCCCGTTCTTCGGAGAGAAGATCCGCTTTCGCACAAATGAAAGTGTCGTCGAAGAGCTCAAGCTCCTGAAAAGCCTGGGGCGGAACCTGGTCTTCTTTGTCGACGACAATTTCGCCATCAATCCGCGCCGCGCCAAGTCCCTGATGCGCGCCATGATTGAAGCGAAGGTTCGCATTTTCTGGGTCGCGCAAATCTCAATGAACCTTCTGCGCGATCAGGAATTGCTGGATCTGCTGAAAGACTCCGGCTGCGTCTGTGTGTTTATCGGGCTGGAATCCGTGCTGCCGGAAAGCCTGAAGGCAGTGAGCAAGACCTTCAACAAGCCGGAGGAGTACGGCCAGATCATCGGCCAGCTTCAGCGCCGCGGCGTTTACTGCGTCACAGCCTTCATCATGGGTATTGACGCGGACCGCACCGGCGTGGCCCGCAAGACCTGGGACGTGGTCCAGAACTGGCCTCCGGGGTTCTTCCCCGTCTTCAGCCAGCTCACTCCGCTGCCCGGAACGCCGCTCATTAAATCCCTGCACGACCAGGGCCGTCTTGAAGAGCGCCATTGGCTGAATTACCGGCCCTACGGTGCTGCTTTTACCCCCAAACACATGACGCCCGCTGAACTTGAAAACGAAGTTCGCACCGCCTGGGGAATGGCCTACAGCCCGTCGGGAATCTTCCGGCGCGTCAGCCGCATGAGAGACGTGCGCTTCGTCTCTAAACTGATTTATGTGTTCGCCACTCTGGCGTTCCGCGGAATCTATTTCCGCCAGATGACTGTCGGCTCCTGGCTGAAACTGATCTGGCAGAACCGGCGATCCGTGCGCGAGGTCTTCTCCCTGCGCTCGTTCACAAACCATGAAATTGCTCCCATAGCGGAAATCTCGTCTCAGCAGGTGCCGAATGCATCTCCTTCGGCGATGCCCGGCTCCTGAAAACCGGCTTCCCGTCATCGAGGGGCGGTTCTGCTGAAACGGGACCGCGCCATTGCCAGGATGACCGGAAAGGGCCTGCCCCTGCTCCCTTCAGCTTGAGCCACCACTGCCATTAACGTGCCAGCAGTCGAAAAGTATAAAATAGAGATGTAAGGACTTACAGGCTGGAGGTGAGTTCATGAAGACAAGCATCGGCCTTATCTTGTGCCTTGTGCTGTTCAGTGCCGCGCTTTCCGCAAGAGGGCAAAAAGCGCCCGCCGACTTCCAACCTCCCCAGGTCATCTCGACGGTGGAACCTTCTTATCCGGCTAATACAGTGGCGGGCGGAACAGTGGTGCTGAAAGTGACGATCGGTATCGGCGGCGAAATTCAGGATGTACAGGTATTGCAGGGGGCCAGCGGCTTCACGCAGCAGGCGGTTGAAACCGTGAAGAAATGGAAATTTGCGCCGGCAAGGCTTGACGGCAAACCCCTTACGGCCTCACTTCCGGTAGCATTCTCCTACAGCCAGCCCATCGTGTGGTGGAACCGGAAGGGCAAGTAGGCCGTTGCTCATCCGGCAGAAAAGGCGGGGCGCGGTTTCTATCTGCTGAAGGATTCTCACGCTGCGAAGGCGCGGGATGTCAGGCACATCTCCGCGGCCCGAATCATATCCTCTTCCGGGACCGGTTCTTCCAGATAGTCTCTTGCCCCAAGGTGCATGGCGTCCAGGTAGCAACTCATGTTCAGGACACGGGCCACCACAAGGACCTTCCCGGCACGGTCCATTTTAATCGCCTTTTCCAAAACCCTGCGTCCCTCGAATGCCGTGCTTCCCTGGCTTAAAACCACCAAGTCAAAATGCTCGGAGCCAATGCAGTCCAGGGCCTCGTCGTAAGAGTTGCAGGTTACCACCGCGCACCCCGCGCGTTGGAGCACAGTCCGGTAATAGACCAGATCGGCAGTGTCCTCGTCGACGACGAGAACTTTGCCCCTTGTCGCTATTCGACTCTGTCCAGTCTGTTTCGAAACAGTGAGACGGTATGGCATGTGACCCTCCGCAATCTCCCGGCCCCGTATAACTTCGGGGCTGGATTTAGCTTTCCTTTGCCTCCCCGCAAGTGTAGCCGGCCTCTATTTACCGAGACCGGAACCACCCGGGACCTTTAGTGAACCGCCCTATTTCACTTGTCGCAAAGTTGAGTTAACAGCCAGTTTGAAAATCAGGTTGAGTTGCCGAAGAGGAGATCGAACCTTGTGAGCAGAACAGAACGAAGTTAAAAGCAGCGGCAGAACCCGGCCCTTCCGTATAAGGACCAGCACTCAGGAATTCAGTTCAGTAACGCGCAAGGAAGAGCCATGAAAGAGCTTTGTCACCTCCTTCTCGCGAAAAGGCTTTGTATGCCCGATCAATTGCATCGTAGCACGGCGGCAAGCCAAGTCAAGCTAATAAACGTGACGGAGAACAGCGAGTCCGGCTGGACGGGTTAACCTCACAGACTGGCCAAAAGTTGCTGCTTCTCGACGCCCTTCAAACCGCAGCAGCGTGGGTTTCCAGGCAATCGCTGCCTTGCTTCATGGCCGGTCCGGCAGAAGTGTGAAGCTGGCGAACAGCTTTCCCCGTGTGCCAGTTTCCGGTGGCACAGACTGCACAACCTGGTAGCTTCCGGACTGGCAATGATGCGTGTCGAGCGTGCCGATCAGGACGGCAGCTTTCTTTCCCGGTTCGGGAAGGATTCTCCAGTTGATATTAAACTGCCGGACGGGAATGCCGTTTCTCGAGAGTGCGGTTCTGGTTAAAGCAGCAAGGGCGTTGAAATCGTAGGAAGGCGGGTTATAGAGCTCATAGACCAGATAAATTGTTTCGCCCGGATAAAACTCCGCATCAGCCTGGGGAACAAAATCCATCTCGCCAGCCCGCAGATCTCCACTTAGAGGCCTAGCCTCGCCCTCCGGCTTGCCTCCTGTGCCTCCAGCGGGGAGGGGAGAGGCATGGTGGGTCACTAGCAGGGTGCTTGCCGCCGGGGACCCCTCGTAATCCGGCACCTCGAAACGCACTTCCTCAGCCCCGAGCTTTCCGCTATGGTCGTCCCGGAACACGACCTTACAGATGTGCTTTCCCGGGGAAACAATCAACCTGGTGTTGAATGTCACGAATTCCGTGGGTGAAGCGCTCAAGCGGGTGAATGCAGGATTGGCTATGCTGAGGGCTGCAATCTGCCCATGATAGGCGGGAGGTGTCCCACCGGCGGCCGCTCCCATCTCAACCAGTTCCGTCACGTGGACTTCAGAGGCATTCTTCTTTTGCTTTGCTACGAGGGAGCCGAGTTGAACACCCGCGCTCACCAATGCCACAGGCTGCCCCTGATCTCCGCGGAACACGTTCACGGAGGCCGCGACGGGCAAATCGCGCGGCATTTCAGACTGCAGAGCCTGCCACAAGACAATTTCATTTTCTCGCTTTGAGAGCTCCCTGAAGGGCAGCGGTTCGTAGTAACCCTTCGGCGCACTGACCTTGGCATGAGGCACGTCGACAGAAATCCTGACTTGCCTGAACCGGCCAACCTGCCGTTTGCCTGCCGGATAAAAGCCAACCAAGTAGTACCCGCTGGCGTCTTCAACCACGTCATTAAAAATTTCGTGGAGGTCATTCGTATCGGTAACGGCTTTGCCGCCGGTGAGCTTGGCTACGTCAGCCAGCCCTTCTTCACGGCCACGCACCAGGTCATCAGTCCGACTGTAATCATCGAGCGCTCGCAGGAACGCCACCGAATTCTGCACCGCCCACGTGGGAATGGGAACACCGTAGCGCAGAAGCTTTTCACGGTTGGAGGAAGGATCAATCGTGTAAAGGCCCCGTGTATCCACAGTGTAGAAAACAATCTGGTGGCGCATGGCATCCGCGGCGAAGCGGTGCAACAGAGTCATGTTGTCGGGGTCCATGCGCAACCCGGAGCGAAAAATGACGATTGCCTTTTCGCCTTGAAGGGCCTCCAGCCGGTAAATAATATCGAGATAGCGAAACAGAGCTGCCCGCACATAGAACGACATTTCCAGTTCGGTAGCGCTGAAGTCCTGCTTGATCTCGTCCTGTTGCATGGCGACGTCCGCCCGGACAGTTTGCGCGCCGCCACCTCGACCGATTCCCTGCCGCATCATCATCCGCCCAAAACCCACGGGAGGCGCAAAGGATCCTCCATAAAGCAGCGCCGAATAGAGCAGCCATTGGTAATCAGCCTGCTTCTCCATGTCCAACGTGGAATTGATCAGCGGAGGCACTTCGGGCAGCAGCCCGTAAGGTTTCTGGTGCATTTTTTCAAGCGTTGCAAGCAGCTTTGTCCTGTCATTCGTGAAGGGCAGCCCGTCGAGCGACACCATGAACCCCGGCTGGAGCTGGCTGGAGAGAAATTGTTTGATGGCCTGATAAGCCTGCGCAACCTCATCGAAGTCCACTTCACTATCGATATAAATCCAGACGCGGCGGCCGACTGGCTGGCCCGAGACGTTGTGAGAAGTAGCCGAAATCGGGGGCTTCTGGTTGGACTGTTGAACGGTGCTTGGGGCGGGAACATAGTCCAGGATTTCAACCTGCTGCCGGCGGCCGTTCTCCTTAACGACAAAGTTGGATTTCTTCAGGCCTGTGACGGGCTTGCCGTCGCGCCCCGTGACCCGCACGTGCACCTGGACCAGTTGCGTCTCAACGCGCACGCTGAATGGTTGCTGGGATGGCTTTTGTGCTGCGGCCGCGAGAACCGGAAGAATAAAGGTGGCGAGGAGTGAGCTGATGATCGCTCCCGGCCAAAGGAGTGAGGAATTTACAATTGGTTGGCGAACTGCACCTGCCGGCTGTAAAGCTTCCAAGGCCACCATCCTGTGCCCCCCATCATACACCGGCGCCGACTTTCCTCGAACGAACATGTGTGTCGGATCTGAGATTCTCCGGCAGGCTCGAACAAGATCGAGGACCTTGCGCCCCACAGGGAATCCTGAGCCCACCCCCTTTAAAAGTCTTAGTCAGCGGACGGATAGGTGAGAGGTTACTTTGTCAGCGACACACGCTCCCGTGACACGAGTAAACTGGTTCCCTTTCATACCACACCAACCGCGAATCCGCAGTCGCCCCAATAGGCAATTAAGTTGCCATCCGCGAATTACCTTGACAGGCAGGGTACGTGCGCCCACACTAGTTAGTGAGACGTTTCCTCCCTTTCAGTCTCCAGACAACCTGAACTAAGTCGGGTTACCTGCAAATGCACCTCTTAGACAATGACCGAGGAGGTTGGTTTGTTCGCGCAAAGTGTTTCCATGCGTCTGAAGGCGAACCTCCTGGCGGAGCTTTCCAGAACCATCGAGGACGAGATGGTTCCATTGCTTCGAAAACGGACAGGCTTTCGGGGCCCAGTCACCCTTGCCGTTCCGGGCGGGGTGGAAGCTGTGGCAATCAGCTTGTGGGAGAAGAAGGAATACGCGGAAGCTTATAACCGTGAGACCCCTCCACCATTGCAGAAGGCCGCGGAGGAGTTCATCGAGGACACTCCTGCCCAGACCTACGAAGTCATCAACCCGACATTCCACCCGATAGCTGCTCCGGCAGCAGTTTCTTCCGGTGTCATGGGTGTCCGTTAACGGGCAGCATTTCCGCCCTTTCCCTTCTCCGGCAAAGGACTATCCGTGGATTGCCGGAAGATTATGAGGTATGTGATGTTTACGAAAACCATGAAAGTCGTTTGTATTGCTGCGTTAATGGTGATGGCATTCTGGCAGGCATCAGGGGGCGCAGCGTTCCTGTTGGACGTCCTGATCTGTGTGGGCGCCATGACGGTTGCCACGCAGGCGGTTTCCAGGCCGAATTACGTCTGGACGACAGGGTTTGTACTGATTGCCGTGCTGTTCAATCCCGTCGTGCCCGTCGTGCTCTCCAGGAATGTTTTTTTCGTTCTGGATTTGACATGCCTGCTGACGTTTTTGCTTTCGTTAGAAGCCCTGAAGAATCAGCGGAGGATCCCCATCCCTTCCAGCAGCAACCGAACGTCTAAGAGAGAGTTCGTATAAAACCGCAAGCACGGAATTTCCCGTTCCGGGCTGAACGTCTTGCGCGTCGGCGCCGAAAACTTCATGGCGCTGCGGACACGCCGGCGGTCGGCTGGCAAAGGAGTCAATGATGTCGGAAAGAAATGGTGACAAATCAAGGTATGGCCGGCGGCGAAGAGAGAAACTGGTGCAGCGAACGCGCTCTCGCGAATTGCGAAAGGCGTTGGAGACGGAGCGGCAGTCGGCTGGTGGGCAGAAGGCTCCCAAACAGGCATAGTTTTCCGGATTGCGCAGGCCGTCATCACCACAAGACGCCCGTTTGCCGTCCGCGCACAGGCGGTGAAAGGACTCTGACATGTACATCCAGTATCTCGGGTTCTCTTTCGAGGAAAGGTCACGGACTTATGCTTATCACGTGATCGACCCGCCCCAGAAGTCGCGTGAATTCACCGTCGGAGTTCAAAATGACGCCTTCGGCACGCCTCCTTTAAAAATTCAGGACGGCCCCGGAATGTGCTATGCGCGGTTGCAGCAGGAGTTGGACCGTGAAACAGACGATTCCCCGGCGGAAGCTCACCTTCGCATCAATCAGTACGACATCCAGATATACATAGAAAAAACCTACCCGAAGCCCGTCAAAAGGTGGGCCGCTGGCGCCAGGTCATAGAACCGCGCGCCGCCAGGGCCCTCCCCAATTTACATTTCGCTAAAGATGACCCGCACAGGACATCCGTGTGCCTCCCGCCCCCGCCTCCGAACCCTTCAGGCTGCTCAGCCCTCGATTCCCCCACATCAGGACAGCAGCACACTCTCGTCATACGCTGCCGCACGCGAAACCTTCCCCCTCGCCCGCAGGGAGGCACAGCACCGGACGGGGAAGAAATCCATTCTGCGGGTTTCCCGCTGTGGTAAACTTCGGTTGCGAATGTCTTTGAATTCTTTCTTAACAGGGAGTGGTTTATGCATACGCGATCCATTGGAATCGCCCGCCTGCCGGTGCTGGTTGTTGCCGGTGTGTTTCTCCTGGGAATCGCGCTTTACCCGGGCTGCAGCGCCAACAAAGGGGGCGGCATGACGGTCACCGTCGGCGCGTCCGGCGCGGACGTGCTGGGCACGGACAACCTGGCCATCCAGAAGGCCGTTGACCGCGTGGCGGCAGCCGGGGGCGGCACGGTCCTCCTCAAGGCCGGCACCTACACGCTTGCCAATTCCGTGCGGCTCGCCAGCCACGTCACCCTGCGCGGCGAAGGTCCCGACAAGACGATCCTGAAGAAGGCGGAGGGCGTCCAGAGCAAGCTGGCGCTTGACGCCGACTACGGAGAATACGTGGCCACGGTGGAAGACGCCAGCGGCTTCCGGCCCGGCATGGGCGTGACCGTTGTTGACAAGGCTCAGCGCAGCGGCTGGACGCCCAGCGTGCGCACCATCACACGCATCGAGGGCAACACGCTTTACTTCAATAACTTCCTGCAAATGGACTATCACGTGGCGTTGGACGGCGAAGTCTTCAACACCTTCCCGCTGATCGCCGGATTCGAAGTGCAGGACGTGAAGGTGGAAGACCTGACAGCCGATGGCAGCCGCGAAGGCAGCGGCATCCTGGACGGCTGCCAGACGGGCGCCGTCTACTTTTTCCACTCCCAGCACATGGCCGTCCGCAACGTGGTGGCGCGCAACTATCCCGGCGACGGCATCAGCCTGCAGTTTGTGGAAGACCCCGTGGTGGAACACTGCGAGTCCTACAACAACGCCTACCTGGGCATTCACCTGGGAACGGGCGCGCTGCGCGGCATCGTGGAAAATAACCAGGCCCACAATAACGGCGAGGATGGGCTCTATCTCTGCTGGCGCGTCCAGCACGCCCGTTACGCGGACAACCGAAGTTGGAACAATGGCCGTGACGGAATTTCAATTGGCCATAAGGATTCTGACAACCTTTTTGTGAACAACTCCTCGACCGGCAATGGCCGCGCGGGCATTTTTTTCCGCGAACAGTCGAGGTCCAACTCTCCCGACCGCTGCACCTTTGAGCACAACACCATCGCCGACAACGGCCGCAACGGCGAAAACCCTGCCAACATCCACATTAACGGCATGGTCCAAAACCTGAAGTTCGTTGACAACACCATCGGCTCCGGTGAAGCCAAAGGCAAAACGCCGCAGCTTGTCGGAATCTATGTCGCCCCCGAGACGGACTTCATTACCTTAAGCAAGAACACCTTCACCGGCCCCCTGAAACAGGCCGTGGTGAACGAGTCCAAAGGCGCCCACAACCAGATCACCGTGGAAGAAGCCAAGCGCTAAGCACGGCCATCTTTGTCTGCACTCCGGACTGATAGACTTTTGGTTGTCCGGAGAGTACACTTGCTGTCTTTGTGTGCGCTGGCCTGTTGCAAGAAGGGAGCATGCGGATGAAAGCGACATCTAACCTGTGGCGGGGAATCGTAACATTTGCAATTTTAGCTCTATTCCTGCCGTGCGGAATCCCTGCGGCCCGTGCGCAGGAGCTGGCGGCCACTCCGCCCATGGGGTGGAACAGCTGGAACCATTACGCCTGCAAAGTGAGCGACGCGATTGTGCGCCAGCAGGCCCGCGCCATGGCCAACAACGGCATGAAGGCCGCCGGCTACGAATACATCAACATCGATGATTGCTGGCAGGGCAAGCGCGACGCCAAAGGATTCATCCACCCCAACAGCCGCTTTCCCGACATGAAGGCCCTGGGCGATTACATCCACGGCCTGGGCCTGAAGTTCGGCATCTACTCATCTCCCGGCCCCCAAACCTGCGCCGGTTACGCGGGGAGCTACCAGCATGAAAAGCAGGACGCGGAAACCTACGCTTCCTGGGGCGTGGATTATCTCAAGTACGACTGGTGCAGCGCGCGCCAGGTTTACAAGCCTTCGGAGATGCCCGGCGTTTATAAGAAGATGCACGAGGCGCTGGTGGCCGCGGGCCGCCCCATCGTTTACAGCCTGTGCGAATACGGGATGAACCGCGTGTGGCGCTGGGGACCGTCGGTGGGCGGCAACCTGTGGCGGACCACGGACGATATCGAGGACAATTACACCCGCATGGCCTTTATCGGCTTCGGGCAGCAGGGCCTCGCAAGGTTCGCGGGTCCCGGGCACTGGAATGATCCGGACATGCTCGAAGTGGGCAACGGACACATGAGTGCCGACGAGTACCGCACCCATATGAGCCTGTGGTGCATTCTGGCCGCGCCTTTGATCTCCGGCAACGACCTCGCCAATATGTCGCAGGAAACTCTCTCTGTGCTGACCAACCCGGAAGTAGTTGCCGTGGATCAGGATCCCGCCGGGAAAGAGGGCTATCGGGTCTCGCAGGAAGGTCCCCTGCAGGTGTGGGTGAAGCCGCTGGCTGACGGCGGCAAAGCCCTGGGGCTCTTTAACGAAGGAGAATCCCCCATGCCGGTCAGCGTCCGCTTTAAGGATGTCGGGCTCAGCGGCGAGGTTTCGGTCCGCGATCTGTGGGCACGGAAAGACCTGGGAACTTTTTCAGGAAGCTACACGGCACAGGTTCCCCGCCACGGGGTCGTCATGCTCAAGGTACAATCAGGGAGTTAGAATCATAACGGCGCAAGGACTCCGAGGGTGCCCCGGGCGCAGCGAAGAAGAAGGTTGATTCATGGATTTGAAAGATTCGTCCCAGATCGAAAAACCCCTTGCCGGCCAGTGTGAACACCAGTGGGTCGACCAGGAAAGTCCCTTTCTTGTGGCGCAGTTGTGCAAGCTCTGCAGACTCTATCGTTACAAAGTAGCTCCCGTCTCTGACTGGGAGTATCGTGCGCCGATTCCCAGGGCTACTTTCGGTTTTGACATCGCCTGACCGGCTACGCCTGCCGCCGCACGGGCATCCGTTGCGCCCGCGGCAACAGATCAGCGCCAGGCGTTCTGCGCTTTTTCATTCCCCTCCGCTTCCGGAAGCTTCGCAAGGACGCCGGCCTGCGTCACTCATCCAGAACTTCGCGGACCTTCTGTATGAGGGTTTCAGGAACAAAAGGCTTCTGCAGAAAATGGGGCCCGGCGTCCAGTACCCCGTGGTGGACGATGGCGTTGTCCGTGTACCCGGACATGTAGAGCACCCTGGCCTCCGGATGAAGAGGCGCCAGGCGCGCGGCCAGTTCCGGCCCGCTCATCCGCGGCATCACCACATCGGTCAGCAGAAGATGAATTGGGCCCTCGAAATTTTCGATCTTCTTCAGGGCCTCCTCGCTGCCGCTGGCCTGCAGCAGGGTAAATCCCCTGGATTCCAGCACATTGAAAATATAGCTCCGCACCGATTCATTGTCTTCGACCAGCAAAACTGTTTCCGATCCTCCCGCGGAACGCGCGTGTTCTTCCACACGGGTCACTTCCTTCACGGCTCCCTCGGCCGCAGGCAGGTAAACCTTGAACGTCGTTCCTTTCCCAGGCTCGCTGTACACCCAGATGTAACCCTCGCTCTGTTTGATGATGCCATAAACGGTTGACAGGCCCAGGCCCGTCCCTTTGCCGTGTTCCTTGGTGGTAAAGAAGGGATCGAAGATCCGGTCCTGCACCTCCGGGGTCATTCCGGTTCCCGTGTCGCTGACGGCCAGCATCGCAAAGCGTCCCTGGACAACCGTCGGATGCCGGCCCGGATAGGAGTCATCGATGTCGACATTGGCCGTTTCGATGGTGAGCCTCCCGCCCTGCGGCATAGCGTCGCGGGCATTCACCGCCAGGTTCATAATCACCTGCTCGATCTGGCCGGGATCAGCTTTGACAACCCACAAGCCGGGAGATTTGATCGTCACCAAATCAATATCTTCGCCGATGAGCCGGCGAAGCATCTCGCTGATGGCTCCAACCACGTCATTCAAATCCAACACCCGCGGCGCCAGAACCTGCTTGCGGCTGAAGGCCAGCAGTTGCCGCGTCAGCGTGGCAGCGCGATCGCCGGCTTCATTGATCTGGCTGACCTGGGCGCGGATCGGACTATCCTCCGGTAAACGATCAAGGATCAGCTGGCTGTATCCTGAAATGATCGTCAACAGGTTGTTAAAATCGTGCGCCACTCCGCCCGCCAGCACTCCGATAGCCTCCATTTTCTGGGATTGCTGTAACTGCGCCTCCAGCCGGCGCCGCGCCATCCGCTCGGTTTTCTCCTGCAGGGCCTTGCGTACCGCTACCGGCAACCGCGCCATGCGGTCTTTCAGAACGTAGTCGGAAACGCCTTTCTTGACGCATTCTACGGCGTCTATATCCTCCAACGATCCGGTCACCAGCACAAAGGGGATGTCCTTGCCATCGTTCCCGGATGGCCTGGATGGCGTCCAGCGCGTTCCACGTTCGCAGGTTATAGTCGGACAGAACAATGTCGTACTCTTTCGTGGACACGAGATCCACGAATTCTTCGCGCGTCCCTGCGATGTCTGCGTTAAACTCAAGGCCCCCTCTCTTCAGCTCCAACAGGCACAATTCGGCGTCTGCCGCGTTGTCCTCGACAACCAGGATGCGCAGGGCTTCTTGGGGGGATCCCGGGCCCGGAACCACCCCGCCCATCGCAGCTGATTCCCGCTGCTTCATGCAGCCCCCTGGGTTTCAGCCGGGGGCGGCTGATTGACGACCAGCCAGTAAAGGCCGACCTGCCTCACGGTTTCGCGAAACTGCTTGAAGTCAACCGGCTTCTGGATGTAGCTGTTGACCCCAAGCTGATAGCTCATCACCAGGTCCTTCTCCTCCACGGAAGAGGTCAGAATCACTACCGGGGTCGTCCGCGTGGCAGGGTTGTTCCGGATTTCGCGCAGCACTTCAAGTCCGTCAACCTTGGGCAGCTTCAGATCCAGCAGAACCAGGCTGGGTGGGTTGTCTGACGCCCGGCCGGCAAAGGGCCCCCGACAATAGAGGAAGTCCAGGGCCTCTTCTCCGTCCCGCGCCACCGCAATGTCGTTCGCCAGATTGTTCGAGCGCAGAGCGTGCAGTGCCAGCTCCAGATCGTCGGCGTTATCTTCAACCAGTAGTATCGTGGTCTCGCGGTCCTTAGCCATGTTCTCCTTTCTCGTTGCGGTCGATATTCCACATTTAGCTTGCCCGGTTTCCCAGGGTGAAATAGAAAGTCGCGCCCTTGTCGATTTCGGCCTCCGCCCAGATGCGCCCTCCGTGCTTTTGGACAATCCGCTGCACCGTAGCCAATCCGACGCCCGTCCCTTCAAAATCTTCGGCGCGGTGCAGGCGCTGGAAAATTCCGAAAAGCTTTCCCGCGTATTTCATGCTGAAACCCACTCCCTTGCCGTGAACCAAGATGGAGGGTCCGCCCGGTTATTTCCTCTTCCGTATAACCCGGGATATTTGCCGCCCCGGGGCCCCAGCTCAGGATCCGGCCTTCGGGACCAAACATGGGAATGGCACAGTCCTGGATGCTGTCCATCGTCATCTGGATATTCGCCAGCAACTCTGCCCCCTGCGGGGTGGGTGCAGCCTGCCGGCTGTTTTTGATAAGCTGCTTTGTGCTGGGCTGGGAGACGAGTTCCGAAGCGGCAGGGATCGCCAGCGCAACTGCCAATCGCACCGTAACTTTCCAGCTAAGACCCCACCGCAAGCTGAATCTCCTTCCAGCCCTCTTCCTCCCCGGGAGGCGGATTTTCGAGGCTTTTCCGGACCTTTGCTTTGAATTCCAGGCGATCCCGCGCTGGCTGCTCGCTTCCGCCCGCTTCGTTTTATTATCGGCCCCGAAGGCTAGAAGAATGAGGACCGTATCCCTCCTTCCGGGGGGCTGGAATCTCCCTGGCTCCCCCGGGATCGCTCCGCCACAGCCGCCGCCTTGTGTTTTCAAACCGCCTGAACTATCTTTAAAATTAGAGGCGAAAAACTCAGGCGAAACCTTTCACAGGCCCGACCGGCAAATTGCAATTCCCATGTGCCAGCCACTTTCAAACCGCGCGTTGCTCGTTGACCTTTACGAACTCACCATGGCGGCCGGCTATTTCGAGCATGGAATGGACTTCCCAGCCACTTTTGAACTGTTTGTCCGTTCCCTGCCCCCTGAACGCTCCTATCTGATCGCCGCGGGCGTGGACGACGCGCTCGACTATCTCCAAAACCTCCGATTCACAGACGATGACATCCGCTACCTTCGCAGCCTTCCGGCTTTTCGCACCGTAGGCGGCGATTTCTTCGACTCCTTGAGAAATTTCCAGGTTTAGCGGAGAGGTGGCCGGCGTTCCCGAAGGCACCGTTGTTTTTGCCGAGGAACCCATCCTGCAGGTAACGGCTCCCATTGCGGCTGCACAGATTGTCGAAACCTATCTGCTTTCGGTGATCAACTTTGAAACCCTGGTGGCCTCAAAAGCCGCGCGAGTGGTGCGCGCCGCGAAGGGACGGACTGTGATGGAATTCGGCACGCGCCGGGCGCAGGGGCCGGAAGCCGGCTTGAGAGCGGCCCGCGCCGCCTACCTGGGCGGCTGCGACGCCACTTCCAACACCGAGGCCGGCCGGCTCTATGGCATTCCCGTCGCCGGCACTGCTGCCCACTCCTGGACGCAGGCCTTTCCCACCGAGCGCGAGAGCTTTGAGGCGCTGCTTGAAACATTTCCGGAAACAGGAGTTCTGCTGATCGACACCTACGATGATTTTGCCGGCGCTGAGACAGCGGCCTCGCTGGGCAGAAGGATTCAGCGCCGTCCGGCTCGACAGCGGCGACCTGCTCGAGAAGAGCCGCGAGGTGCGGTCCATCCTGGACGCGCGCGGACTCCAGCACGTGAAGATCATCGGCAGCGGAGACCTGAACGAATACCGCATCGAAGAACTGGTCGAGGCGGGAGCGCCCATTGACTCGTTCGGCGTGGGCACCGATCTCGCCACCTCGCGCGACGCTCCGGCGCTCAGCGTGGTTTATAAGCTGGTGGAGACTGAACGCGGCGGGCAGGTGGAATACAAGGCCAAGTTCAGCGAAGAAAAAGTCTACTATCCGGGCCGCAAGCAGGTGTTTCGATTCACGCAGAATGGCCAATACCATCACGACGTGCTCGCGCGCCCTGAGGAAACTTATCCTGAAGGCGAGCCGCTGCTTCAGCCGTTGATGCGCAACGGCAGGCGCCTCAGCGCCCGGCGGTCCGCAGACGCAATCCGTAAAGCCGTGCTGGCCGACACCAGCCGGCTTCCTGAGCAATATCACGCCCTGCGCGGCGCTCCCGAATATCCTGTGAAGAAGAGTGCCGCCCTGCTGCGATTGCTCGATGAAATCCGCAGCCAGTACGTGTCGGCGCGGAAACCCGCCGCCGCGCCGGGCGCCCGCTGAAGCTTGGAGAAAACAATGGCAGCGCCTTTGGCCTTTTTTGACGTCGATACCCAGATTGACTTTATGGACCCAGCGGGGCGGCTCTACGTTCCTCACGCAGAAGACATCATCCCCCGGCTCGTGCAACTGATGACCTACGCGCGCCAACGCAAGATTCCCGTCCTCTCTTCGGCGGATGCTCACGCGCCCGACGATCCCGAATTCAAAATCTGGCCCCCGCACTGTGTCGCCGGCACGCGAGGCCAGCAGCACATCAAAGAAACCTCCCTCCCCGGCGCGCTGACCATTCCCATGCGTTCCGGGCCCTTCATTCCGCCCGAAAAATGGCCGGCGCAGATCGTCATCGAAAAAGACGTTTATGAGACGTCAGCAAATCCTAATTTCGACGCGATCCTGAAGGCGCTGGGCCCCCGTCGTTACGTTGTCTTTGGCGTTGCCACTGAGTATTGCGTGCGGGCCGACGTCCTCGCGCTGCGGGGGCGCAACATGCCCGTCGAGCTGGTGGTGGATGCCATCAAGGCCATCGACGAGGAAGCCGGCCGCAAGGCCATCGATGAAATGGCCGCCGCCGGAGCCAAACTCGTGACCGCCGACGACGTGTGCAAGTAAATATGTATTGCCCCTCTGTTTTTCGCTGTGCTGCCGGAGATTGATTTCAGCACTCACCCCGGCCTTGGCGGCAAGGTGCCGCTAGCGCGCCGCCGCGCCGCCCCAGCGCTTCCAGGCGTAATAGAGCGGCACTCCCGCCAGGATGATGGCCAGTCCCAGAACGGATTCGACCGGCTTGCTCACCAGGGTATTGGCCACGATGGCCAGCGCTGCAAGGATGAAGGCGATGGGCAGGATGGGATAGCCCCACACTTTGTAAGGCCGGGGCAGGTCCGGCAGGCGCCGGCGAAGGATGATGACCCCGGCAATCGCCGCCGCAGAAAAAATCCACATGGCAAAAATCACGTAGGTGTAAAGCTGTTCAAAAGAGCCGCTGACGGCCAGCACGGTGGACCAGGCGCCCAGCAGGATGAGGGCGACGGCGGGCGTCTGATACTTTGGGTGAATGCGGGCGACCACCCGGAAGAACACGCCGTCTTTCGCCATGGCGTAATAGACGCGCGGTGAAGTCAGGATGGTTCCGTTCAGCGCCCCAAAAATCGAGCAGAGGATGAGGGCGGAAACAAACCGGGCGCCGCGCGGCCCGATCAGGAACTGCATGGCCGATGCCGCCACCCGCTGGTGTTCCGCCATCACCGGCAGCGGCAGCACGTGCAGATAGGCGGCGTTGGCGGCCAGGTAGACCACAATGATGATGGCCGTGCCCAGGAAAAACCCGAGGGGCAGCACCCGGGATGGATTCTTCACCTCGCCGGCCGTATAGGAAAGCTGGTGCCATCCCTGGTAGGCCCACAACACTCCCACCAGGGCCACGCCAAAGGTGCTGATTGTGGTGTGGGGCGTGGGCAGCGGGTGCGCCGCAACGGCGGGCGCGAGCGGCGGCAGAAAAATCGCGCAGCCGATGATGATCGCGAGGCCCCCTAGCTTGGCGATGGTAAAGATGGTCTGCACGGCCGTGCCCTTTTTCACGCCCAGAATGTTGATGAAGGTCAGCAGCGCAATCACCACCCCGGCCAGAATTTTCTGCTCCAGCGGAGTGAGAGGAACGAAACCGGCGGCGTAAATGCCGAAAGCCACGCCCAGGGTGGCGGCCGAGCCGGCGTCAATCACCAGCAGCGATCCCCAGCCGTAGAGGAAAGCGATCAGCTTGCCGAATGATTCGCGCAGGTAAACGTAGATGCCTCCGGCCTCCGGCATGGCCGCGCCCAGTTCCGCCAGTGACAGGGCTCCCGCCAATGCCAGCGCCCCGCCCACAATCCACACCAGGTAGAGGCTGAAGACGCTGCCCACCTGCGTGGCCACGTTGTGCGGCACCAGAAAGATTCCCGAGCCGATGATGGTGCCCACCACAATCGCCGTGGAACCCAGGATGCCGATCTCCCGCGGCAGGGTCTGAATTTCGGTCCTTTGGGAAAAGTCCTGAGGTCGTGAATCCATGACATCCGCCCCTTGTTGCGCGGCGTTCAAACTTTCATGCCGCGGCTGTCGCGTTCGTTCAGGCAAAGAGCCTTTAATTCCTGCAGGTCCCGCCTCGAGAGCTGCGTTCGCTTTTTTAAACGATCCTGCCCCGTTTCACCCCTGCCCCCACGCAAAACCTTTACGGCGGAGTGGCGGGCCATTATACTGGGAGACTGCCTCAGGAACCTAGTAAACTTTTTTCCGGATTGTCCCGGACCGGACGAGGGAGTAACGGACAGCGATGAAAATGATACCCGGCCGCTTTAGCGGACAATGCGCCCTGGTGGTGGGAGGCGCGCAAGGAATCGGCAAAGGCATTGCAGAGCGGCTGGCAGGCGAAGGCGCCCACGTGATGATCGGCGATATCGACCGCGAGATGATGGCGCGCACGGAGCGTGAGATCACCGAAGCAGGCGGCTCCGTCCGCACCTGCGTGTGTGACGTCCGGCGCAAGCGCGACGTGCAGCGCATGGTAGCGCAAACCATCCGCTGGCAGAAACGCATTGACGTGCTGATGTACGTGGCGGGAGTCGCCCAAATGGTTCCCTTTACCCAGAGCGACGAAAAGCACTGGGACTGGACGATGGACATCAACCTGAAGGGCGGCTACCTGACCGCCCGCGAAGTAGCGCCGCACATGGTCCGGCGCCGCAGGGGCAAGATGGTATTTATGGCCTCCACCAACAGCTGGGACGCGGAGGCGGAACTCGCTCCCTACAACGCCTCCAAGGCGGGCCTTTTTCTGCTGGCCAAAACTCTGGCGCGCGAGCTGGGGCACTACGGCATCAACTCCAACGCCATCGGGCCGGGGCTCATCCGCACGCGCCTGACGGCGGCCGCCGTGAAGGACAAGAAATTCATGAGCAAGTACAAGGATTTAATTCCCGCCGGGCGTCTGGGCGAGCCGGAAGATATTGCCGGGCCGGCCACCTTTCTCGCGTCCTCTGACGCGGATTACGTGAACGGAGTTCTTTTGTTTGTCGACGGCGGCCAGCTGGCCTGAAGCGCCGCCCCGTGGATCTGCAGACTTTGGCAGAGGCGTGTAGCGGCGAGTTGATCTCGCCACAGCACGGCATCAAGCCGCCGCTACGGCCTCTTGAAAATTCGGCGACAGCCGTAATCTCTATCAACAGGAGTCGAACAAAATGCGCAAAGTAGTCAAAAGCAAGAAGGCACCCACGCCTCGCGGCCCCTATTCTCCGGCCATCGTGTCGGGCGGTTTTGTCTTCGTGGCCGGCCAGGCGGCTATCAATCCCAAAACCGACAAGATGGAACTGGGCGACATCAAGTCTGAAACCCGGCGCACGCTCGAGAACATCAAGGCGATCCTCGAGGCGGCCGGCAGTTCCATGAAAGACGTGGTCCGCTGCGGAGTCTTTCTTTCCGACATGAAGAATTTCGCGGCCATGAACGAGGTCTACGCGAAGTACTTCCCCAAGAATCCGCCGGCCCGCACCACCGTCGGTGTCAGCATGCCCAAAATCAAAGTGGAAATCGACTGCATTGCGCGGGTCAGCAAGTCGCACAAGAAGAAACGATAGGGGGTGATCCATGAACTATCAGGAACTGCCCACGCCCGCACTTACCATTGACCTGGACATTCTGGAGCGCAATCTCCAGCGGATGGCCGACTACTGCCGCCAGCACGGGCTGGGCCTGCGGCCCCACACCAAAACCCACAAGGCCCCGGAAGTGGGGCGGATGCAGATTGAACACGGCGCCGTGGGGCTTAGCGTGGCCAAGGTGGGTGAGGCGGAGGTGATGGCGGCGGCCGGCCTGGATAACATCCTGATCGCCTTTCCCATCTGGGGCGACGAAAAGCTTCGCCGAATCGCCAGCCTGGCGCGCGAGCGCACCATTCTGCTTTCACTGGACAATGAGGCCACGGCCGAAGGGCTCGCACGGGCCGCAAGCGCCGCCGGAGCCAGCGTCGGCGTGCTGGTGGAGTTTGACGTGGGCATGCGCCGCTGTGGCGTTGAACCCGGCCCGGCAGCTTTGCAACTGGCCCGGAAAATCGAAAAGATGCCGGGGCTCAAGTTCCGCGGGTTGATGACCTTTCCCGGCAACGTCTGGGGCTCGGAAGCCGATCGCGAAAAGACGGCGAAGCAGGTGGCCGAACTCGTCGAGCAGACCCTCGAACCGTTCCGCAAGGCGGGCATGGAGGTGGAGATAGTTTCCGGCGGCTCCACGCCCTCGGCTTTTCTCACTCACAAAATACCCGGCATCACGGAGATCCGCCCGGGCACCTATGTTTACAACGACCTGAACACCTACTACCAGGGCGCCTGCAGGCTGGAAGACTGCGCGGCCCGTGTGGTCGCGACGGTGGTTTCAACCGCGGTTCCCGGGCGCGCCATGATCGACGCCGGATCAAAGACCCTTTCCTCAGACGCTCTGGGTTCCGGCCCCCACACAGGCCACGGCTACGTGGTGGAAGCTCCCGATGCGCCACTGATCAAGCTCAACGAGGAGCACGGACATCTGGACATCACGAAATCCACCCACCAGTTCCATGTGGGCGAGGTGGTCACGGTGATTCCCAACCACGTCTGCGCCTGTGTCAACATGCACGACGAGGTTTTCCTGCTTCGCCAGGGACAGGTGGAAGGCACCTGGAAAGTGGCTGCGCGCGGCAAAGTCCGTTAGCATTCCGCCCCGCAGCCACTGTGTGAACGCTGTCGGGGAGCAGACACGTTTGAGGGATTTCATCAGCGGGCGGCTGGAATCCCGCGCACGCCCCCGCCCTCGCAGGCTATAATGATAGCTTGCCAGATGAGCCTGACTTCTGTAGCATGGTAGTGGGATATCTTTAAAGGAATTGGATAACCGCCTCACGCTGGTTCGGCACATACGGATCAATCAACGCGTTCTGAAAGCAAGACTTGACAAGGCAGATATCTGCCATTTCCAATAAGCAGGACTCCATGAAACCCAAGACCCAGCAAGAGGACCGTCTCGGACCCGTGAATCCGTTTACGGTCGGAAGTGTGTTTATTGAAGCCGCCAAGAAGCTGGAGTGGATTGTGGAAGACCAGACCGACCGTCAGCGGCAATATTTCATCAGTTCCAAAGGGTTTGAAGAAATGTCCAAACTGGGCATGAACATGGAGCGGGTCCTGCTTTACCGGCAGCAGCCGGAAGCGCAGCCACGCCGCGCACCACGCCCCCATCACCGGTCCAGCGACCGCCGTCGCCACTGAGATATTCAAACCGCTCTGCAGAAACAGCGGCATTAAAATCTCTTCATTTCTTAGAAGAATATCGCTTGCTACCTGGCGCCTTCTTGTATACCCTCTTCGGCATGACACCTGATGCCTTTGGCTCCTCACGGCGGTCGGAGCGGAAACCGGTCAGAAGAGCCATCGTCCTGATGGTGGAGTCGGAAGATCGAGAAACGCTTCACAAAGGCACGACGATTGACATGTCCGCGTTTGGGGCCAGAGTCGAGGCTGGAATAGGATTAGCTCCCGGCCAGACTCTCACGCTATTCCAGCCGGACGATCCGGCGGGCGCTTTACGTTGCATGGTGGTGTGGTCAGGGGACGTCAGCTCTGACGGACACGAACAGATGGGGCTGGAATTTCTTAGCTCCCCTTCAGCAGCGCCCGAGAACTGAACGCCATCTTCTGGCAGGATCCCCGACCAGGCAGGACGTCCGGCGATGGAGGCTGTTGTCTCCGGGGCTTTTCTCACGGCCCGCGGGCCGGGAACGGAATCAGCTCGACGCCGACGCCAGGTTTGAAGAAGCGTTTGAGTAGGTATTGAAAACGACCGTCCCGATCGTCCGAAGTATGACCACAGCCACCAGCGAGATCAGCACCACAATCAACGCATATTCCGTCAGGTCCTGTCCCTCCTCGCTTCGCCACAACTTCTTGCAGAGGTCCCTCATCGGCCATCCTCCCCTCGCCGGCAATGGCCCGTTCGCAGGCGGTCCGGGCTTCTCCAGCAGGTATCGGACGCAAGGGCGCCGGCAATGAGGAGATTCAGGCGGGCGGATGGGCAGGGGGCAGCGGAACCCTTTTGTGGAGTTCCAGACACCACTTCGGCGCCGGGCATGGCCGGCAAGTTCCGGGATTGGGTCAGGTTGAAAGTTTTTTTAGCCGGACGGTCTCAGGCGGGTTGTGGGTGGGCTTGGGTTCGATGCCGGGCCCCAGGCCGGTGGGAAACCTCCCGAAGGAGGCCCGGCTGCACTGCTCCCCGCCGGGCCCCCGGTTGGCCACACGGCGCTGATCGCGCAACGGGCCGGAGATTTTATCGAGCGGCAGCCCAAACGCCGCCGCATCCGCCGTGTGCAATGTTGCCGGCCCTGGCGCCGCTTTCCGTCAGGACGCCCTGCGCAAAGCTTCGTCGCCGGATACTTCGGCGTTCTCGCCACCCATGCCCGGCGGCTGGGGGTGGCCGGCGGCAAACACCAGGGCCGAAGGTTTCACATAATCGTACACCAGCTCGCGAACCTCGGCCGTGGTGAGGGGCTTCTGGACGTACTCGCGGGCGCCGGCATCCAGCGCCTCGATGCAGCAATCGGCATCCACCGTCCGGGTCAGCACCAGGATGGGGACCTGGCGGTCAACCTCCACCGCGCGGGTCAGCACCGGCCGCCCTTCGAAATCCGAGCTTCCCTGGTCCACGATCACCAGGTCAAAGCGTTCGCGGCCGAGAGCCGTAGCGGCCCTGGAATACGAATTCACCGGCTGAACTTCATACCCCAGGTAACGCAGCACCTCCGCGTAGTAGTCGAGGTCATGAGCATTTTCATCCACCAGCAGCAGCTTCAAATCCCGTCCATCCGCATCGGCTTCCCTGATGTTGCTCTGAAATTTTCTCTTCTCCATGGTCGCCTCCTGCGCAGCCAATATTCGGTGAAGGCCCGGGCAGGCCAGGCCCCGCCGTCCAACCATCTGCTTTGCGAGGTGCACCGCGTCCTGCCTGCGAAAGTTCTTGATCCGCTGCGGGCAGTGCGGCCCAGGCCGTTCAACGGCGGCCCCGCCGATCTCTCTGGCCACCGGCGCACCCGCCGCGCTGGCCATCTACTTCTGGAACAACCCGCTGGTGCCCCACGCACAAAAACTTAGATGCCCCGAACCCCCGGAAGGAAACCCTGCATTTTAATTATTCGCGTGCCCCGCACAGGCCCATTCCGCGCCCGCCGCGCCAGACTTCCGGATTGCCATGCGAACGGCAATACCGGCCCTGGCAGGGATTTTTCTGAGCGCAGGATCGCCCCTTCCCTTACCAGCCATCCATAGAACATTGCGTTAATGTTGCATGGACAATCTCTCCTAATCAGGTCCGGATACCTGAAGGTAGAGCAATTCGGAGACCAAACGAAAATCTCTGTAAATTCCTTTAAATGTGTTTCTGTGGAATAGAGCGGAGAGGATCAACCATGTAAAATTGACCGCATTCCGCTGCCTGGAAGAAATTTCGCCAGCCCCAGCGGGCCAGGGCTGATACGCTTTCTGGTTTTTAATGAATGCAGGGGATGCGCAGGGGCGCGGGCTGCCGCGCCCCCGGCGAAGGGTAAGTCCGGCCCTATTGCAGGCCGGGCGTGAGTATGCCTAGTTATCGGAAAGAAATGAGCGGAGCCTTCCGCCGCGCCACGGCGAGCGCAGGCTGCGCAACGCTTTCCCTTCAATCTGGCGAATGCGTTCACGGGTGAGCGAGAGGCAGTTGCCCACTTCCTCCAGCGTCCGCGCGTTGTCATCCTCCAGGCCGAATCGCAGCTTCAGCACCTGCTCTTCGCGGGGCGTCAGGGTTTTCAGCATGGAAGCCGTCTGCTCCCTCAGGTTGACGGTGATGGCCGAATCCGAGGGTGAAGGCGTTTGCTTGTCTTCCAGAAAGTCGCTCAACTGCGACTCCCCGTCGTCGCCGATGGGAGTATGCAGCGAAAGAGGCTGCTGCGCGATCTTCATCACCTGGCGCGCCTTGGGCACGGAAATCTGCGCCCTGCGGGCTACCTCGGCAATGGTGGGATCGCGGCCCAGTTCGCGGGTCAATTCGCCGCGGGCGCGGGCCAGCTTGTTGATGGTGTCGTTGGCGTGCACCGGCACGCGGATAGTGCGGGCCTTGTCCGCGATGCCGCGGGTAATGGCCTGCCGGATCCACCAGGTTGCATAAGTCGAAAATTTATAGCCACGCCGCCAGTCAAACTTCTCCACGGCCTTCATCAGTCCCAGGTTGCCTTCCTGGATCAGGTCAAGCAGGTGCAATCCGCGCTTGATGTACTTTTTGGCGATGGAAACCACCAGCCGCAGGTTGGCCTCGGTCAGCTCTTTCCGGGCCTGCTCGGCGTGGAGTTGCGCCAGCTGGATTTTTTCCCAGGTGCGCTTCATTTCCAGCGCCCCGGCGCCACACTCCGACTCCAGCGCCGCCAGCCGCTGCTGGTGCAGCCGCAGTTCGCTCCGCAGGCCCACCGGCTTGCGGCCCTTGGCGGCGGACTGCGCCTTCAAGGCGTCGATCTGCCGGCGAAGTTCCTGCATGCGCTGGCTGGCCAGGGACACCATGCCCGTCAGCCGCTCGATTTCATGGGGGTTCAGGTCAAGCCCCATCACCAGCCTGGACAAGCGCACACGGGTGCGCGCCAGACGGTATCGCGCCCGCAGAATCGTTCGCTTTCGGGATTTCGGAACGCGCTCCAGAGCCGACGCCTGTCTCACGGCGGTGCGATAAACCTGGGTAATCTGGTCCAACTGCTTCAGAAGGGCGCGCGTCCGTGCCGCAATCTGCTTGGGCTCCGCCAGTTCCTCAGCGCCAAAATGGGCAACCTCCCGGATGGACCGCTTTTCGGCGCGCAGGGCTTTGGCGGTGGCCAGCAGTTCTTTCAGCACCAGAGGCGACCGCGACATGGCGCGACGCGCCACACGCTGCCCGCGCTCAATCCGCTGCGCCAGGCGAACTTCGCCCGCGCGGTTCAAAAGGGGCACCCGGCCCATGTCCCGCAGGTAGGTTCGCACCGGGTCGATGGACCCTTCCAGCGGCCCCGGACTCAGGTCAATTTCGGTATCGTCGGCTTCCTCAGGAGATTCCCACTCTTCCTCGCCGTGCGCTTCCAGTTCCGGCTCTTCCTCCGAAATCAGGTCGCGTTCCTCGTCGTCCACTGCATCCGAGTGGGCGGGATCGTGGAAATTCAGCTTAACGTCCAACATAATATTTGTCCTCTCAGGGTCGCAAACTCGGGAGGCCGTCGGGAATTCAGTCTTTCCCCAAGGCCGTACCCATAAACCTCTAAAGAAGTAGTGGAGTCAGAAGATGCAGAAGGTTAGTACCCTGTCAAAAATTTTGCCCCAAGCATGCCGGGGTTGTTCATTATATCTGATGCAAAAAAAAAGCAAATGGATTCGCAATTCTTACGAAAAGTTGCGAAGGGGCCTTGCCGACCTCCTACTCGTTATAGTGAGTAAATCCCCAAAGACTAACTTCCCATAGTACCAAATACATTTAGTAAAATCAATGGGTTAAGATTTTTTAAAAAAGGGCCCATCGTTCCAGCAATTTACAGGCTGGCCAGACTCCGAATAGCAGGTAGAGCAGCGTAGTTCCAGGCCTCCGCTGGCTTTGTGCATTCACCCCCCGGTGGGGGCCAAAAAGTCTTTCCCGTTTAATGGGAATTCTTCCCAAACTCCTCAAGATTCCCCTTGACACCGGTACCGAACCGACTTACTGTTACCGCATAGTTACTGAGTAAAACATTATTGTCTTTTGGGGCATATTTTATTATGGGGCACCCCTCTCTCTTTTCCGGGTTCCTTCATCATCTATCGCGCTTTTTACGGCCACGGTCTTGAATTGCCAAGGCAGGCCAGGCTGCGCCCGGATCGCGTTACCGGGCGTTCGCGTGAGCCAGCCAGGCGGGTCCGGGACTTGGGCCACGGTCTTCTACTTCAATTAAGGAGGAAGATTAGGATGGCAAAGCCGGAGGAACACCGTAGCAATTTCAAGCAACTTCTTGTCGCAAACCCTAACTATTTCGGGAACCTTTCCGAGAGCGAATACAACCCTGTTGCAAAAATTGTGGGCAACACCACCTATGAAGAGTTGACGTGTGTCGGGTTCAACCCGGCAACCAACCTCCTGGAAGCGACGGTCGTCATCAAACTTCCGACCGGATACGGCGGAGACCTCTGCCAGGCCGGCACCACGGAGTACATCCGATTCTTTATCGATTATGGCAGCGGATGGGAAGACGCCGGGCTGGTGGGAATCAACGTGCACGACCTTCTGACCGGGAAGGACTGCGCCGGCCATCTGAACAAACCCATCGCCTACTGTGGGGGAATCCAACTGGACCCGAAACGGCGGTGCTGCAATCACGCGGTACTGCCCAAGGTCCACGCCATCCTCTCCTGGCAGTGGATTCCGCCGGCCGGGCCGGCCAACGAGGGATGGCTGCCGGTCTGGGGCAACACGCTCGACTGCTCCATCCAGATCAAGCCAAACCCGTGGAGTATCTTCTGTCTCATTGACGCTCTGGGCGAAGGGCTCCCGCAGAAGCTGAAGGTGCCGCCACTTTTCGAAGAAGTCCAGTTCAAGCCGATCCCGCTGCCGGATCCAGGCCCTTACAAACTCTCAGAACTGGCCAAGCTTTACTCAGCCAAGCCCGCAGCCGGCAAGGCGAAGCAGGCCTTCAGCGTGGAGCCGCACCGTTTTGCCCTGAGCGAAATTCAAACCACCATCGGCGAGGGGGCATTTAACCTTGAGGCGGTTACGGCCAAAAGCGCGGAACTGGGTGCGCTTGGAATCGACTGGAACTCTGTTCTGGGCGCTCTTGCCGAAACCAATGCCAACGTGAGCTACGAGCAGCTCGAATGTCTGGGGCTGGATAACAACCTGAGCCGGGTGGCCACAACCTTCCGGATCAAACGGCCGACAGGCTATTCGGGTGACCTGTGCCACGCGGGAAGCCAGGAATTCATCGCCTTCTGGGCCGACTGGGACGACACCTGCAAGTGGAGCTACCTGGGCACCGTTCAGGTGAACGTCCATGACATCGCCGGCATTCCCAAGGAAGGACTCTGCTATACCGCGGTCCTGCCCGTGAATCTCGGTCCCCACCTGCAAGGCTGCGAAAAGCCGAAGATCGCGCGGCTGCGCGCCGTTCTCTCCTGGGCCGTGCCTCCTTCCACCACCGATCCTGACGCGCTCAATTACTGGGGCAACCGGATCGATACGCACGTACAGATCAAGCCGGGCGACATGCCGGGCGGAGTGCAACCGTGGCTTTGGGTCCTCGGCGGTATTCCCGCTCAGCATGATCAACCCGTTCACCGGGATGACGACCTCCACCGCGGTCTATGCGGACACGAGCATTCCACCGGACGCCCTGGGACGCCCGTGCCCGTTCGGCCGCAGGGTCAACCTGAAGGGGCCCACCTTCCCGGGCTACCAGTATCGCGTGCAAGTGAAGAAGGTCTCCGACCCGCCGGCCGCCTGGACGCCCGTGACGACTCCCATGTCTTTCGAGCGGGCCGACACGACGACCTACTGGAAGTACAAAGACACGCCGGACGGATTTTTCGACTACGTGCCTTTCAACCAGAATGTGAACAGCTTGCTGGGACTGTGGGACACCTACGGCCTTGATGACGACTTGTGGGAAGTGATGCTGGAAATCAAGGGTGTAGCCGGCGTGTTGACGCACGTCATCCTGCTGGACAATACGCAGCCGGACGTTGACATTCACATCAGCAACCTGGGTGATTGCATGGATTACCAGGTGGACTCCACCATCACAGGCACTTTTGTGGCTCGGGACATTCACTTTGGCAGCTTCAGCCTGAGCACTTTGCCCAACACAGTGACAACCCCATCCAACAATCCCACCACGCCCACTCCTTCCACCACGCAAACGGGTTTGCCGCCGGGCGATGCGTGGACTCTGGATACCCAATCCCCGATCGAAATGAAGCCTTGCGGATACGTTGTGCTCCTCGAGGCCTGGGACCGCTCGATTCTCAACAGCAGTTCGCAGGGGAATTACAACCGCACGTCGGTTGGATTCTGCCTCAGGAAAAAAGGCAAGTGATCCCGAAGGGCCGGCGATCCATTCGCCGGCCCTGATTCTCATTGAAACAGGCTGAAGTTACTCAGACCGTCGAAATCGAAAAGGAGGAATTCCATGGCAGAAGAAAAGAAGAGAAGAAGAGTCGGAGGAGTATCAACGCAGGGGCATGCCGAGGGTTCACATGGGACGGGCCAAAGGTCCATAGGAGGGGTCAGCGCTCAGCGCGGCGGGGTGGAAGAAGTGCCGATGGTTGGACTGCGGGCTCCGGCAGGCCCGGTCAGCCTTGCCCATCCCGATTTTATCTACAACGGAGGCCCGGTGATCACCTGCCCCCTGATCTATGCCTCCTTCTGGGGCAATCGCTGGCTTTCTGACGCGGCGCATCTGACCGAGGCCGGGCGCCTGACGCAATTCCTCACCGACCTGGTGGCCAGCCAGTACATGAACGTGCTCAGTCAATACGGAGTGGGAAGCGGCGCGGGCAGCGGATTGTTTATCCAGGCGTCTTTTCTCAACAACGTTCCGGCCAACCTCACCGACTCCGCCATCCACAGCACACTTCAGACGTGCATCAACAACGGGGTCATTCCCGAACCTCCCAAGAACAACACCACTCACGTACAGATTATTTTTCTGGACGAAAGCGTCGCCGTGGATGACACCAGCCTGGGGATTGTGATGTGCGAAGCGAGCGGCGACACTGCTTTCGGTTACCACTATGACTTTGTCACGGCTGCGGGAAATGAATTCTACTATGCCATTATCCCGTGGCTGGACGACAATTGCCTGAAGCACAGTTGCGGGAGCGATTCTTCCTGCTCGCTGCACCTGTCACAGACTCCGGAGCAGCGCCGGACACAGGTGACCAGCCATGAGTTTGCGGAAATGGTGACGGACCCCAAATTCACCAAAGGATGGTACGGTCCCTCAAGCGATGAGAATGGCGACATCTGCAACGGTGAGGCGGGCTTTATCACGGCGGGGGCAAACACCTGGGACGTTCAAAGGCAGTACAGCAAGCACGACGACATCAACTCCAACGGCGCCACCTTTTGCGTGCTCACCGCGCCCAGTCCCTATCCGAAACTAAGCCCGGGACCTTCCGGGCTGACCGCTGCCATGGCCACAGCGCAGCGGATCCAAGCCTATGCGGGTTTCCTGCCGCTGCCAACGGTGCATTTCGACGTGAAAACCAAAAAAACCACGATCGATTCCAAGCACCTGGATCGGTACGTCAAAACCATCTTCTACCCGCTGCAACACAACAACCTGTTCGGCGATTTCCCGAGCGTTCTGCGCAGCGTGGCCGATTTGGTTGACAAGAAAAAGAAATAAAAGGTGTCCAACACGCCCAGCTCTGCCCGTTCACGCTCAAGCAAGCGGCAAAGGCCGGTTGTGAGGGCCCGCGACGCAGAGCTGGGCCCCCACTCGAACCGGGGCTGTGCCTTGCTTGAGCCTGGCCTTACCATGGCCAACGCCATGGGCTAAACTCTGGCGCCGCTCCGCGCCTCCAACGCTGACAGGAACATTGCCGCAAGGCGCGCCACCGCAATTTTTCCGTTCTTAAAAGAGAATGTCGGCCAGGAACCTGCCCTTTCAGTTGCCATTCGCAATTTGTATTACGTCATTTTTGCGGATTACCGCTGGGGTCTTGCTTGCGAACCATGTTTAAAGAAGCACTTCCAGGATGATCAGATAAATGGCTGAATCCAGGCAAGATGGCAAGGCGGCTTCTTCGTCCGCCCAGCAGAAGGATTTGAAAGGGGGGCACGCGAAGGTCGTTTCTCGCGCAGCCGGCTTTGGCGGCGGCCACAGCGGCGCTTGCTGGGTGTCCGGCGCGGTGGCCAACCGGAGAACGGCCGGCGAAAGGATTAATCGTTCAATCCCTTGCCATCGAGAATCTGCGGCACGTATTTTTCAACCCTCGACTCCCGGGTTCTGGATTGCTTGGCCTGGGAAAAATAGAAGAGGTAGGCCCTTTGCCGTCCCGGCGTCAGAGCATCAAACGCGGCTTTCAAGGCGGGCATTTTATTCAACTGTTTCTGGAATTCTTCAGGAATTTTATAGTCTGAAGTCTTCTTAAGCTTCACTTTCAAGCCGGCTTTTTCCACCTCAACGGCTTCAAAAACATACTCCTTCAGGGTGCGCTGCAGCTTGACGATTTCCCGAACGCTGGTGAACCGGACCTGGCGAGCCGACTGCACGTTCTGCGTCTGCTGGATGAGAATGCCGTCGGCATCATTTAACAAGGCGCCCTTGAAAAACAGAAGCGCGCAGTATTCCTTGAATCCATGGATCAAGACGACGTTTTTGTTCTCAAAGGTGTAACAAGGCTGGCCCCACTTCAATTCTTCGGTCAAGCCGCAGCCCAGAACGATGGTCCTCAGCGCCTCAAATTCTTTCCGCCACTTTTCGGCTCTGCCCAAAAATGCATCGACCTTGGGATTTGTCCCCTGCAATTGCTGATGCGCCATTTTCATGCCCCGCCAGCAACCTCCGCCCTCAGCTTACCGCTTTCTTCACCAGCGCGCTGATCCTTTTCTCTACGGCGGAGGTCCATTCCTTCAGCGCGAAGGCGACCGGCCACATGGCGCCATCGTCGAGGTTCGCTTCGTGCATAAAGCCCAACGTCGCGTACCGCGTCTTGAATTTCTGCGCGCTCTGGAAAAAGCAGACCACCTTGCCGTCCCTGGCATAGGCCGGCATCCCATACCAGGTTCTCGGCACCAGCGCCGGCGCGCTGGCTTTGATGATGGCATGGAGGCGCTCGGCCAGGACGCGGTCCGGGGGCGGCATCTCGGCTATTTTGGCCAACACTTCGCCTTCCCCAGCCACCCTGTCCTTCCGGGCGCTCGCTTCCGCCTTCAGCTCTTTGGCGCGGTCCTTCATCGCGGCTTTTTCCTCCGCCGTGAATCCCTGGGACTTCTGCGGTTTCTTCTTTGGGCTCATGGCAACGTCCTTGTCGTAAGGCTGTGGCTGGCAGGTACAGCGCCGCCTTAAATGCCGCGCAGGGTTGCGCTGTTTCTAGCAGTTTCCGTCTAAAGATAATCCTTCAGTATCACCGCTCGAATCTCGCTCAGCCGCCTCCACCGATCGTCGTTGGTAACGATCATCTCCGCTCCATACTGAATTGCCGTACCTACCTAAATGGCATCCGGGGTCCGAATCCAATCGTACCTGGCACGCAGGCGGGCCGAAAGCTCGCAGACCTCGCTGCCGATGGGAAGCAGATTAATCCCATTCGCGCCGGATAGAAGCTCACGATACTGGCTGGCAAGGTCAGTCAAGCCGCTGCGGAGCGGGCGCACAAGGACCTCCAGCAACGTCAGAACGCTGGTTATGGCGCGGGCCTCGCCGCGGTCCACCGCTCCGAACAGGTCTTCCGTGAGGGCCGAGTATTTAGGATGCTGCTCGATGTAGTAAATCAGGGCGGAGGTGTCAAAAGCAAAGAACTTGCCAGCAATAACCTGGCTCAGTTTGGCCATGAGTCGCGCTCTTGGTCAACATATTCCTGGGCGTCCTGGCCCTGCCAGATCTCTTTGCCGAGACCTCGCAATTCAGTAATGCTGCGGCGGGGAGTCAGCCTGGGCGCGCTCAGTGCGTCCATCAAGCGTTGCCGCTCAGCATCGGTGAGCTGGGAAACCGCAGCCATAATCTGTTCCAAAGTCAGGGACATCGCTCTTCGCTCTCCTATGTGAAATTCTACCACGGTAGTCCGGATCAACGAAGCAAGCCTTCGTTGCCAGCCGCAAATCTCCGGGGCGACCCATGCTAACCCACCGGAAAATCTTAAACAGACTTCGTTGGCACAGGATTGCGCCTTTGGGCGGCCAGTCAGGAATTTCCACTCCGAACCGTTTTGCGTATTCGACATTCACCGCCTCCAGCCTGGCCACGGGTAGTATAACGGTGGTATGAAAACGAAAACTTCACTCACCCTGTCCCGCGAAGTCGTTCGTGGCATCGACCGTGTGGCGGGTAAAAAGCGTTCCCGGTTGGCGGCGTAAATCCGCTGCTACAGCCTTTTTCGACATCCTGCCAGGTATCCTGCTTCACCGAAATGCCGCCTACCTCCCACACAGCGGAACTGATGCGCCAACCGCCGCGGCTTTCCCCTCACCCGGCCGGCGGCTGAAGCGAGGCCCTACAGAAAAGGCTCCGCAGGTGCTACAATGCGAGCGTCTGTGGGAGGCGGCGGCAAGCGGCGGCAGGCGGGGAGTTTTATGACCGAGTCCTGGAAACAATGGCAAGGCCAGACGCTCGACGGGAAATATTATCTGCGCGAGTACCTGGGCGGATCGGAACACAGCGGTGTGTTTCTCACCGGGGACCGGGAGCGCGGCGTTGAAGAGGCGGCGATCAAGCTGATCCCGGCGGACAGCGCAAACGCAGAGCTCCGATTCTCCCGGTGGAAAGAAGCCGCAAAGCTTTCGCATCCCCACCTGATACGGCTGTTTCACACCGGGCGCGGCCGGCTTGGCGACAATGACCTGCTCTACGTGGTGATGGAGTACGCCGAACTCGACCTGTCGCAAGTTCTTTCAAAAGTGCCCTTCCCGCCTGATGAAACACGGGAAACGCTCAGGGTGATTCTTGACGCTTTGGGCTATCTTCACGGCAAAGGTTTCGTCCATAGCCGCCTGAAACCCACCAACGTCATGAGCATCAATGGTCAACTGAAGCTCTCGAGCGACGGGCTCTGCCGGAGGAACGAGTGGGGCGGCGGCAAAGGGACGCAGGGGGCCTACGACCCTCCCGAGGCTGAAAACGGAATAAGCACGCCGGCCGGGGACGTCTGGTCGTTTGGGATGATCCTGGTTGAGCTCCTGCCGCAGCATGCGCCCGCCTGGGTGACGACGGAAGAAGGGGACCCGGTGATTCCCCGGACGCTGCCGGAGCCCTACTATGATATCGCGCGCAACTGTTTGCGTTGGGACCCCGCGCGCCGCTGGACCGTTGCCAGGATCGCGGCGCGCCTGGAGCCGGAAGCGCCCGCGGCCCCCTCGCCCGCGTCAAAAGCGCAGATCGATTCCGGGCCGAGAAAGACGTTCACCCAACGCCGCACCCTTCTTGCGGCGGCCGCAGCCGCGCTTACGCTGGCGGTGGTCCTGGCAGGACTGAAGCTGCTGAACCGCCACCACGCCCAGCCGGCGCCGGTCCAAAACCAGGTGGCGCATTCAACGGAGCCGCCCGCCGGGAGCCCCGAGCAGGAAACAGCAAAGCTCCCGTGTCGAGCACCCAACACATCCCTCCCTTCCATCCGGAGCGGGGGCAAAGACATCCGCGGGCGATGTTGTCGAGGGCGGGGTGCGGCAGAAAGTTTTGCCCGAAGTGCCCCAGAGTGCCATGGACACCATCCGGGGCACGGTGGTAGTCACTGTGAAAGTCGCGGTTGACCCGTCAGGCAACGTGTCGGATGCGACCCTCGACACTCCCGGACCGAGCAAGTATTTTGCCAGGCTGGCTCTCGAAGCCGCGCGAAAGTGGAAATTCCAGCCTGCGGAGGTGGATGGCCGGCCCGTATCGAAGGAATGGCTTTTGCAATTTGACTTTAGCAGGACCGCAACCGAGGCCGCTCCGGTGAAGGCCGCTCCTTAGCGGACAGCCGCGGACACTTTGTTTCCGCGCCGACATTTGCGGGCCCGCGGCAAAGAAACGTTGTGGTGGCTGCCCACTTGCCCTTCGGGCAGTCATCTTAATCCTGCCTGACGATATCGACCGAAATCTCCACCGCCGGCGCCGTTCCTCTGTTCTCAAGCCAGTGTGTGGTGTTCCTGTCCTCGGGCCAGCCCACGCCCGGCCCATAGTCCGTAGCGACTCCATTTCGATGGTCAGTGATGGTTCCCTGCAGGATGTAGACGATGCCCGGCCTGTCTTTGTGGTCGTGGATCGGGCCGAAGACGCCTCCCGGCTCGATGGTCACCATACGCATTCGAAGTTGGCGCCCTGCCAGGCCCTCGATCTCAGGGCCCAGGTCAACCGTTGCCAGATGCTTCACCGTCACACCTTTCGTCTCAGGCGCCGCCTGCCCGTTGCTCATCGTGCTCTCCTCTCTGTCCGTCCAGTTCCTAACGCATCATCGCACGAGTTACGCGCGTGGCGCAGATATTGATTTTTGATGTCCGCGTTCAGAAAAGCTGAGCGGGGTTGGAATGGCGCTGAAGAAGAATTATGAATTCTGAATGATGAAGGAGGGCGTCCCGGGCCGCCGCAGTGGCGGCAAAGGGCTGGGTGGAATGAAAAAAGCAAATGCCTCTCGCTGCGCGAGACCGCAGACACCACAAGGCGCGCAATCTGCGCCACGAACCTGTCATGCTCACCCCTAATCAAGAATCCGTCTTTGAGGAGGCTGTCTGTGAGCTGGCTATGGGCTTTAAGATGCGCTGATAGGTTGGCAATTCTATGCGCTGATACCCAGCTTTCGAAGTTCAACCTATCCCTATCAGACAAAGTACGCCGGAGATAAGATTTTGGGATTCAGAGAGGTTCAATGCGCTCCCTTCTTCACCTACGCCGGAGATGTGGATTTTTCGATGATGTGCATTCATCGGATTGCCAAACGGATGGAGCAAACAGAGAAAAGGCACGCTGCAGAGGATGTGTTAATGGAAGAGGTCAGGAAAATCCATAAGGAATACTACTACGCTTACAATTCTCACAATGGAAATGAACTTCAACTGATTGTTGGCTTTCGCCAGGCAGACTCTAGGGTGGCCCTGTATAGGGTCTTGGGTGGGTCAGTGCCACCTGGCGTGACCTCTGCCTCCGGCATGCCTTGGGAGTCCAGCATGTAGAAGATGGTCTGACGCTGCTGAATGCAATGGCTGTCGGATGGCCCCTTTACTCAAGCCCTATGAAGTCAGACGGCTGGCCGGACATGCAAGGTATATGCCCTTCTTCAGGTAGAAGTCTCAAGTGGAAGGTGTCGGAGGCAATACCGACATTGGACATGTTCAATATCGTCAATTGGAACGGTCGGAACGGGACTTTCAACTGCATATGGGCAAGGAAAGCGTTTCCGTATTGAGGAGGCTTATGCGGTCTTTCAGGAGGCAGTTCGACCGATCTTATTGACTTACACAACCCTGGAGTCCGATACGCCAAGATTTAAGGAATATCTCAAACAATTTGAGACGCGCATGACTAAGATGCGATCTCGCAAATGGGCGAATATAGGAAGATGCACAAGGACTTAAGGAATGCCTATTTTGGAAAAGGAGCGGGCGAAGCTTAATGCTTTTTAGACCAGCGAGCAACGGCGGCGGATTTCGCGGGCGGCGCATACGTGCCGTATTTTGGCATGTATGCGATCAGACTGTCCTCGCAGTGGCAATGTTTCTGTCGGGGCATCGCGCCATTCTACACCAGCGGCGTTAGGACAGCGCTTGATGTTGTGAAAGACAGGTCGCATACATCGCAAAGAGCGCGACGTATGCGCCACCCGCGAAATCTGCACCAGCCGCGAATCCCTGCATCACCTGGCCCGCAGTGCTAACCGCCGCGGCTGTCAGCCAGTGTCGGGCCGGATCTACCTGGGATTAGAGGGGCGGAATCACTTCGGCGCGAGGATCGCGTCCAAGCGGTCCGGCGCGCCCTCCACTCGCGACAGTTTTGGGTATCGCAGCCCCCCGTGGTAGTCGATTTCAATTGTCTGAAACTGGTTGCCGCGCTTGACGAGCAATTTGATGGGCGATGTATTCATTTCCGCATCCGTAATTGCGTCGCGCAGGACGTCAAGGCTGAACGCCTTACCATTCACCGCTTCCAGGTGCATGTCAGGCGTCATTCCTGCTTTGAAGGCGGGGCTGTCCCAAAAAACATTTCCCAGCTCGCCATCGGGCTTGGAGGAGAATCCGAGCGAGGTGGTGAACCAGGCGTAGGAACCCGGCAGGTCGGCGCGTTTATACCACTCCGGAGGAGTATCGCTGTAGGCGAGGCGATAGCCTCCGTGCGTGATGCCCTCCTCGGGAGCCTGGGCGCCAGCTGATAGACGCGCTTGCGGAAAAAGCTCTTCCAGTCGTAAGTCTGGACCGCATTCAGGGCCGCCACCAGGTCGTCGAAGGTGTAAGTCCGGGTGACGTAGCTACCGTTGTCGATTCCAAAAAATAACCGGGCGAAATCGTCCAGCGACTTGCTGCCACCGCTCAACTCGCGAATCTTTGTGTCGGCATCGAGCCAGATCAGCAGGCCTTCGAAGTAGTAGTCTTCGCCCCGCAGCCAACTGCTCCAAGTCACGGGGCGGCGCTCGGAAATGGTCTCCTGATTGGTCGTATCGATCAGCGGCCGCCACGTTCTGCCCCGGGTGGCCTCATAACGGGTGGCGACCAGAGCGATCAGATCCCGCGTCTCCGCCGGAGTTCGCAGCCCCGAGCGCGCCGTCAGCACATAGCCAAAGTACTGTGTGAGTCCTTCGTAAACCCACAGCAGGTTGTCGCGCATTGGAACGTTGAAGTTTGGCGTCCAAAGATCGGCGGGCCTGCGGAACTTCCCGTTCCAGGAATGGGTGTATTCATGCGCCAGGAGATCGCTTTCGAGAACGCCCGCGGGCCAGTCGGTAAAGTAATTCGCCTTGGTAGAATCCTCACTCGATTGATGGTGCTCCAGGCCCTGCCTGCCGAGAGTGTCGCTCAACGAAACCAGAAAGTCGTAGTGATCGTAGTGATGGGAGCCAAAGAGCTTTGCGGCCTGCTGCACCAGGTTGCGATGCTGCTTGAGCTCTTCCGGCGTGATCACCAGGTCCTTGGGCGAGTCGGCGAAAACGTCAAGGAAAACCCGGTTGCCTGGGCCCGTCGAAAGGTCCTCCCGCTTGAAGTTGGCGCCGGCATACAGCGGCGAATCGACCAGAGTGTTTAAAGTGGTACCTTTGAACTGAATCGCCGGGCCCTCCTCCGAGCGGACGTCAAGCGCTGAGACAAAGCGCCAGCCCTGAGGCAGCCGCACGCCGGGCGCAACGTTGATGTCCCGAGAGAAGTAGCCGGCCGGATAGAGCACCACGTCGCTCCAGGAGAGATCGAGAATATTCGATGAGAAGGAGACGCGGCCCTCGTTCCCGCGAACCGGCGCCAGGTATTGGAAACTGACCTCGATCGATCGCACGCCCGCAGGAGCCTCCACATGGAAGGCGTACACATTCACCCGATCGCGCACCCAGGGAATCCTTTTGCCATTCGCGGTCACTTCAAGCCCCGCCAGCTCCGAAATGGGGCCTGCCGGCGAATGATATCCGGGAATCCATTCCGGATAGAGCAACGTCAGTTCGCCCGGCTGGACGGGAATCGTCTCGTGCACGTCGATCACCCGGTGCGCCACGTCCAGCGCATTCACCCTCAGGCGGATGGTGCCCGGATAGGGCGTGTCAACCGGGGCCTGGATGGGCGGCGGCATCGGGGCCGGTTGAGGGCCAGCCGACTGTTGTGAATACGCAAGTGGCACGAACGCGAAGCATAAAATAGCCAAGCCGACGGTCTTGCACATCCGCGACGAATACCTCATTTGAGTGCGGCGGGATTTGCCTTGTCTGATCAACATGATGGAAGGCCCCTCCTTTGGTGTGCTGATTATTTCACGGCCTGGGCTGGAATTCAAGCGGGTAGATACAAGGCGCGGCACTGACGTGACCGGGGGGTTTCTGTACCAGGTGAAATAAGAGAGAATTCATAAGCGAGGGGCAGCGGAGCAGTGGATCAAGTGAGGCAAGCAGGCGGTGAAGATGACGCGGGTGGCGCATCCCTGCCGTATTTTGGCATGTATGCGATCAGGCTGTCCTCGCAGTGGCAATGTTTCTGTCGGGGCATCGCGGCTGCCGCAGAGGCGGTCTCTGTCTCTGCGATCAACGAAGCTGAGTGGTTTGCTATGACGAGGCGGCGGCTCAACCCTCACCCGGTCCCTCACGGGACCACCCTCTCCCGGAGGGCGAGGGCTATAATATTTCATTCGGCAGCGGGCAAATGCACGGCTGAAGCCGTGCCCCCCTAATTATGCAAGCGTTGACTTGTCCTGCCGACCTTTTTATACTCGAGTCCGAAATGCGTGGGTGGCGCATGCATCGCGGTCTCTGCGATTTGTGCGATTCAAGCCTATAGAAAGGGACCAGGCGCCACCCGCGCCACCCGCGAAAACATGTTCGACCAACGCTGCCCAGCTTTCATCCTTCATCATTCATAATTCATAATTTTCTTCTGAACCTCCCCTTCACGCCCCTGTCATCACGGCGTAACATCTTTGCTGCATTCTGGCGGTTTTAGTTGGGAATTTGCGGGACGGGCGGTGATATCATCGTCTGCCGCGTTGATTCTTAATTTTGGACGGACGCTGTAGCGGCGAGTTTATCTCGCCAGGCGCGAAACCCGATGGCGGGATGAACCCGCCGCTGCCTACGGATGTTTGCAAAATAGGGTGACGGTTCGCAATTGTAGCGCCGCCGTCCCGGCGGCAATTTTCAAGGCCGGCAAGATGCCGGCGCTACGAACACTCGTCACTGTATTATGCAATCCTCAATAAGGGAGGGCGACGCGGCCATTCGTCCTGCCTGCCGCGAGGTGGCCGAATACGGAGGGAAAACATGTCTTCTGAAAACAACGATGTTCGTGATCGAGACCGCTCCCGGCGGCGTGTGGAAATTTACCGGCCCCGAGTGAAGGTTCTGGGGCTCTCGCTCGCTGCGCTGGCCGATGCCGCACTGCCGCGGATTCCGCTGCTCGGCAGCCCGGCCGCCGCGCCTCTGGCCTTTGATGGGGCGCCGCGAAACGACCGCTGGACGGTGATGGGCCCGGGAGGCGGAGGATCGATCTACCTGCCCACCGTCAGCCCCCACAACGCCCATGACATGCTGGCGCACTGCGACATGCTGGGCGCCTACATTTCGCACGACGGCGGCGATTCCTGGCGGATGTTCAATTTGCGGGGGCGCGTGCGGTTTGACCTGTTTGACCCCGTGGACCCGAAGGTGATCTACGTGTCCACCATCGGCCTCTGGCGCAGCGCCGACCGGGGGGAAACGTGGCGACTGGTCCATCCCGATCCCTCCTCGGTAACGGGCGTGGCCATCCCGGGCGATGAGGCCGACGAGAGGATCCTTACCCGGGGCGCTTCCCAGGGTTCCATCAGCACCCTGGCCGTGGACCCGGCGAATTCGAAAATTTTGTACGCCGCCTTCCTCGAAAACGGGACGCACACCTTCGCCACCTCGAATGACTGGGGCGCCACCTGGCAGCGGGGCGGCGAACTGCCGGGTTACGAGGCGGCGAGCGCCCACCCCTACGGCGGGACCCCGCAGCGGATTTTTGTCGACCCCGCTTCCCCGCCCTCCGACCGCACCGTTTACTTTATCGGCACCAACTCGATTTCCGTCCGGCAAAAGGGAACGTGGCGCAAGTTCGATCCGCCACCCGGCGTAATTACCTTCAACGAATTTACGGGATATACCGGCGGGTTCCCCGGCGGCGGCGGCAAACCCATCTTCTACGTGACTTCCCGGGAAGGCGCTTTTGTTTCCCACGACGGCGGCGAGAGTTGGAGCGGCGTCAGTCTGCCCGGCATCGAGGGCCGGGTGCGTTTCCATGGCATCGCCGCCAGTTTCTTTCACCCTGAGGCGTGCTACGTTTCGTATGACACCGGCAGGCGCCAGCCGCAGCCGGCTTTCGGGTTCGCCAGGACCACCGATTCCGGCCGCACCTGGACGGTGACGTGGAACCAGTCGCAGCAGGACCACCTGAAGATGGCCTGGATCGAGCAGCGCAACGGCAGGGGCCGGAACACCGAGGACGTGGGGGCGTCGCCCACGGACCCCAACCTTGTATTCGGTTCGGACGACATGCGCATCGTGCGGTCGAGCGACGGCGGCGCCAACTGGCAGGCGGTCTATTCACGCCAACTGCCGGATGGCGAGTGGACCAGCACGGGCATGGACGTGACCACCTGCTACGGCGTGCACTTCGATCCTTTTGACAAAAAGCGGATGTTTATCACTTATACCGATATCGGCCTGATGCGCAGCGAGGACGGCGGCAAGGGCTGGGTGACCTCCACCACCGGGGTGCCGCACATGTGGCGGAACACCACCTACTGGATCGTTTTCGATCCCCAGGTGAAGGGCCGCATGTGGGGCGTGATGAGCTACGTGCACGACCTGCCGCGCACCAAAATGTGGAACCACCGCTCGGTCTCCACTTATATCGGCGGCATTGGCCGCAGCGAGGACGGCGGGCGCAACTGGACCTGCAACCCGGACTGGATTCCCCCGACCGCGCCCACCCATATCCTGCTGGACCCCCGCAGTCCCGCGACGGCGCGAGTGCTTTACGTGGCGGCGTTTGGCAAGGGCGTTTACAAATCCACGGACGGCGGCGACCACTGGGTGCTGAAGAACAATGGCATCGCAGGGGAAGAACCTTATGCCTGGCGGCTGGTGCAGGATGCCCGCGGCGTGCTTTACCTGCTGGTGGCGCGCCGCAATCGCGACGGAAGCTTTGACAACCCGGGCGACGGCGCGCTTTACCGCTCCGATGACGGCGCCGAACACTGGACCCGCATCACGCTGCCGAAGGGTGTGAACGGCCCCAACGGCCTGGCGATCGACGTGAAAGACCCGCGGCGCTTGTACCTGGCGGCCTGGTGCCGCACCGTGCCGGAAGGCGCCAAAGACGGCGGCATCTTTCTCTCCACCGACGCCGGCAAGACCTGGCGCAACGTGCTGGAGAAAGATCAGCACGTCTACGATGTGACGGCCGATCCGCGGCATCCCAACGTGCTCTACGCCTGCGGGTTTGAGTCGTCGGCGTGGCGCTCCAGCGACCGCGGCGAGACCTGGCAGCGCATCCGCGGGTACAACTTCAAGTGGGGACACCGCGTCATCCCCGACCCCTACGACCCCGAAATGATCTACATCACCACCTTCGGCGGAAGCGTCTGGCACGGGCCCGCGACAGGCGATCCCACCGCCCCCGAGGATATCGCCGGCCCGCCGGTGTTGAGGTACAGCCAGGACTGAAGTTTGGTAGCGCAGAGTTGTTCTTGAACTCTGCGGCTCTTAGTTCATGAATGCAAGCCTGTAGCGCAGCCCGCCGCATTTGCCATCTGCGGCCTTTTTCTCGTTTCGGCGGGGTGGCGCCGCTCAAGTTGCAGGCCGGGCTCCTATTCTAGGCTACTACTAGCCCGGAAGCGCCCCGCCCGCTTGTTCAGACTTCCCCCCACTGAACAACCAGACGGAGACGAACGCCCGCCGGAGTCAACCAGCGTATTTTCAATAATTTAGCCGCGGATGACAAAAATTAAGGTTCCATCTGAAGGCATCCCGCAACCATGCATACGGCAGAGTGTAGTACACCATTCAAACGAACATTGAACTGAAAAAAAGTCAGGAAATTCCGCGAAAAGATGTTTGGTAGCGCTACCGGGAATCGAACCCGGGTTTCCAGATTGAGAATCTGGCGTCCTAACCCCTAGACGATAGCGCCATTGGATGTGTATAGCCTTTCTAACACCCTCTTTCGAAGGCTGTCAAGTCGCCGGCCGGATATTGCCCATCCCTGCAACGCCTCAGGAAGGGAAATCTGCAGGCCTCCCAACCCGAACATCCCTGCTATTCGAAGGCCGCTCAGTACCGGGTGGAAGAAGAGAAATTGAAGTCGTTCACCTTCATGGCAGGGACCACCATTTCAAATGACTCTTCGCCGGCTGTGCGCTGCGGGACGCCCATGGCTTCAACCCGGTTCAGCATCTCAAACAGGCTCTGATTGAAACGCAGGTTCCTGACGGCGTGTTTGACCTCGCCGTCTTCGATCCAGAAGGTTCCGTCGCGGGTCATTCCGGTGAGGATCTTCTGATAAGGGTCCACCTCGCGGATATACCACAGCCGCGTGACCAGCAGCCCGCGCGAAGTGGACTTCACCATATCGTCCACACTCGTCCTGCCGCCCTCCATCACGATGTTCATGGGCGCTTCGCCATATTCATTGGGAAGCGAAAAGCCGTGGCCGGTGGGGGTCTTTCCCATCTTGCGGGCCGTCGCACGCGCATAGACAAGATTGCTGACCGTTCCCTTCTCCACCAGATTCACGCGCTGCCGCGGAATCCCTTCGCCGTCAAACGGCGCGCCGGCCTGCAGGGGATGGAAGACATCGTCGCGAACGTTGATGTTCTCGCCAAAAAGCTTTTGGCCCACGCGGTCCGTCAGGCAGCTGCGATGCTCGTCGACCGACAAACCTCCAAAATCAAAAAAGAGAAAACCCAGCAGGTCCAGAACGGCAGCCGGCTCGAGAATCACGGTGTACTTGCCCGGCGCGATGTCCTGCTGGTCCCGATTTTCAAGGGCCTTGCCCGCCGCGCGGTCCGCCAGCACTTCCGGCTCAAGCTCCAGGCAGGAAGGCGATGTCTTCTTGGCCCAGCCGGAGCTTCCCTCCTTCAGCATGGTGATGGAGAACTCGGAACTGGTTTCCTCGTGGAAAGCTTCCAGGCCGCGGGAGTTGAACAGGCCCGTCACCTGAACGCCGTTTGAATAGACGCCGGCAGCCGTCAGGCCATCCTTCTCGGCGCGTTCGATGGCTGTTCGAACGGTTTCCGCGCGGGCCTGGGGGCTCAATTCCGCAGACTCGGTATCAAACCGGTCGACCGACCGGTACATTTGCGGGCCGGGCATGCGCAGCAACTCAGGGTTGGGTGGCCGGAGGCGCGCCAGCGCCAGCGCCGCTTCGCAAACCTGCCGAATGGAGTTTTCATCCAGCTTGTTGGTGCTGGCCCGCGCCGTCCGCTGGTTGACCACCGCGCGCACCGACAGGTTCAAACCATCTTCCGCAACGTTCTGATGAATGCAGTTGTTGGCGAAGCGCGTCAGCGAATAGGACGTGGCAGTGATAAAAGCTTCCGTTTCGTCGGCGGTGGAATACTTCAGCACCTTCTTGAAGATTTCTTTTGCGCGTTCGCGTTTGAGCATCGTTATACCAGTCATTGTCGGGTTACGTCCGGTGCCGGAAAGGAGCAGTTGAGCGGCCGGCCGGCGAAACCCGCTACTTTGAATACGCCACGCCCACCTGCACTTTTCGGAAGCGTGAGGGAGAAGCTCCATGCCCCGTCCCCATAGTCTGCATGGGCTGTCCCTTGCCGCAGTTGGGAGTGCCCCAGAGCGTCCACTCTTCCGGTCCGCAGATGGCGTCGCAGGAATTCCAGAATTCTGTCGTGATCCCTCCGTAGCTGGGATTCTTCAACATGCGGGCGCGCTTTCCGTTCTTGATTTCCCAGCCGATTTCAGTGCCAAACTGGAAATTGTAACGGCGGTCGTCAATCGACCAGCTCCGGTTGGTCTCCATGTAAATGGCGTCATCGGTACCGGCGATGAGGTCTTCGAGCGAGCCCTGGCCGGGAAGCAGGCTGACGTTGGTCATGCGGATCAGCGGAATGCGGTTCCAGCCTTCGGCCCGCATGCTGCCGTTTGATCGCTCCTGGCCGATGGCCGCGGCGGTTTCCCGCGAAGTCAGATAGCCGGTAAACAAACCCTCCGTGATAATCGGCGTGTTGTGCGCCGGGACTCCCTCGTCGTCATAGGCAAACGTACCCAGGCCGGGCCCATGAGCAGGCGTGGCATCGGCAACCACATTCACGATGTCCGAGGCGTACTTCAGCTTGCCCAGCTGATCGAGGGTCAGAAAGCTCATACCGGCAAAGTTGGCTTCCGTGCCCAGAACGCGGTCAAGCTCAATGGGGTGCCCGATGGATTCATGAATCTGCAAACCCACCTGCGAGCCGCCCAGGATGATGTCCTTTTCGCCGGCCGGGCACTGGTCGCAGGCATGCAGGGCGGCTGCTTCCTCGGCAATGCGCGGAGCGTTGCCCAGCAGGTCCAGTTCCTCCACCAGTTCGTAGCCTTTGGTCTGGTATTGCCCGCCGAAAGAGTTGGGATAGGAGCGCCGCTGGATTTCGTTTCCGGCAAACGACGTGGCGACGAATCCGGTGCCGGTCTGGTTCTTGATCTGGCGGATTTCCGAACCGATGCTGGAAAGGAAAAGCTGGTCAATGCGGTGGAAGTCCATGGCCACTTCCGATAGCGTGATATTTTTCACCTTGCGCAGTTCGGCATCCACCTTCAACATCAGGTCCAGGCAGCTCGACACAGGAATTGAAAAAGGATCGACCCGGCAGGGACCTTCCCATTGCTCCACGGTCTTTGTTTCCGCCGCCAGTTGAACGTCGTGCTTTTTGGCCAGGCCGCTGGCTTTGGCAATCTCAATCGACTTCAGGACGGCGGCAAGGACGCCCTGGCGCGAGAGGTCGTCGGTGGAGGCAAATCCCCAGGCGCCGTCCACAATCACCCGCACGCCGAGCCCGAAGGACTCCGATTCCCGAACCTGCGCCGTTTCACCATTCTTGGTGGAGAGATACCGCTGGCGGACGTCCATCACCCGCACGTCGGCGTAACTCGCCCCCTGCGAGGTTGCTGCATCGATTGCCAGTACTCCGAGATCTTTCATTGCACAAACCTGCCCGATAACGGGATCGTTGCTTTCTACCGTTTCTTCGCCCGGGTTTTCTCGAATTCTGAACCGGGTAACCTGAATACAATCATGGATTGCAACTTAACGAGGAGGGTCGACGGTAAGGCCGTCCGGCAAAGCAGCCTTACCGTCATTCTCAATGCCGCAGGGCAGGACCCTGCCGCCCCTGCCAACGAACCTACGTCCCTTCAGACCAGGATGCCAGATACTCCACCTGTTCCGGAGTCAGCGTATCAATTTCGATACCCATCGTCTGCAGCTTCAGTTGGGCGACCATCTCGTCAAGGTCGGTGGGAACAGCATAGACCTGAGCCGTCAGATTCTTGCTGTTCTTTGCGAGATATTCGGCAGAAAGCGACTGATTGGCAAAGCTCATGTCCATCACAGATGCCGGATGCCCTTCCGCCGCCGCCAGGTTGATCAGCCGACCTTCGCCCAGCAGATAGATCTTTCGGCCATCTGCCATTTTGTATTCGTCAACAAACTCGCGAACCCGCCGCTTGGAAGTTGAGAGGTCTTCAAGGGCCGGAATGTCGATTTCCACATTGAAGTGGCCTGAGTTGGCAACCACGGCCCCGTCGTTCATCGCCTCAAAGTGCTCTTTTCTCAACACCGACTTGTCACCGGTCAGGGTCACGAAGATCTCGCCGATCTTTGCGGCCTCGGCCATCGGCATCACGCGGAAGCTGTCCATCCGGGCTTCCAGCGCGCGCGTCGGATTCACTTCCGTCACAATCACGTCCGCGCCCAGGCCACGCGCCCGCATGGCAAAGCCGCGTCCGCACCATCCGTAACCGGCCACCACAACCTTTGAGCCGGCCAGCAGGATATTCGTCGCGCGGATAATGCCGTCCACCGTGGATTGCCCGGTCCCATAGCGATTGTCAAACAGGTGCTTGGTGTCGGCGTCATTCACGGCAATGATGGGGTACTTCAACACGCCCTGCTTGGCCATGGCGCGCAAACGGATGACCCCGGTAGTCGTTTCTTCGGTTCCGCCGATGATGCCCGGAATCAGTTCCTTGCCCTTGGTCAGAATAGTGGTCACCAGGTCCGCGCCGTCGTCCATAGTGATTTGCGGTTTGTGCTCCAGGGCGGAAAGGATGTGGGAGTAATAAGTGTCGTTGTCCTCGCCGCGAATGGCGAAAACGGGAATCTCATAGTCCTTCACCAGCGAAGCGGCCACGTCATCCTGGGTGCTCAGGGGATTGGAGGCGCAAAGCACAACGTCCGCGCCGCCGTCGCGAAGGGTGATGGCCAGGTTGGCGGTTTCAGTGGTGACGTGCAGGCAGGCGGCCACTCTGAGCCCCCGGAGGGGCTTTTCCTTCAGGAAACGTTCCTGGATCTTATTCAGGACCCGCATCCACTGGCCGGCCCACTCAATCCGCTTCTTGCCCTCGGCGGCCAGGCCCAGGTCCTTAACATCGTAAGCACTTTTGTTGATTACAGGCATTACAAACCACTCTCCTTTTTCAAAATCGCAGCTTTGTCAGTCCGTTCCCATGCAAACTCCCGATCGGGCCGTCCAAAGTGACCATAAGCTGCAGTTTTCGTGTAGATCGGACGGAGCAGATCGAGCGACTCGATGATGCCCCGCGGCGACAATTGGAAATGCTTTCGGACCAGTTCAACCAGCCGTCCGTTTTCCACTTTTCCCGTGCCGAAGGTATCCACCAGCACGGACACCGGCTCGGCAACTCCGATGGCGTAGGCCAGTTGAACTTCCGCGTGCGTTGCCAGGCCGGCGGCCACGATGTTCTTGGCGATGTAGCGCGCCATATAGGCGGCGGAACGGTCCACCTTGGTGGGATCTTTCCCGGAAAACGCTCCACCACCGTGGCGGGCCCACCCGCCGTAGGTATCCACAATAATTTTCCTGCCCGTCAGGCCGGAGTCGCCCACAGGTCCACCGGTCACAAATCGTCCTGTGGGATTGATGTGGAACTTGGTGTTGGCGTCCATCATCGAGGCGGGAATGACCGGCTTGATGACGCATTCAATGATGCCTTCGCGAAGCGTCTCATTGGAAACGCTGGCGGAGTGCTGCGTGGAAACCACCACGGCGTCCACGCGCAAGGGCTTGTTGTCCTTATACTCGACCGTAACCTGCGATTTGCCGTCAGGCCGGACGAAATCCAGGATGCCTTTCTTCCGCACCTCCGCCAGCCGCAGGCAAAGCTTCTGGGCCAGGGTGATGGGCAAAGGCATCAGTTCGTCGGTGTCGTTGCACGCGTAGCCGAACATCATGCCCTGGTCACCGGCGCCACCGGTTGAAACTCCCATGTCGATGTCACCGCTTTGCCGGGTCAGGTTGACATGAATCTTGCAACCATCTGCCGTGAAGCCGCCTTCGGGGTCCGTGTAACCAATCGAAAGGACGGTATCGCGCACCAGGCGGTCGATGTCCAGTTTGACACTGGTCGTGACTTCGCCAATCACATAAACATCGCCATCCTTCACCATGGACTCGCAGGCCACGCGGCCCTTCGGGTCCGCCGCGAGCACGGCATCCAGCACCGCGTCCGAAATCTGGTCGCACACTTTGTCGGGATGTCCTTCCGTCACCGACTCGGAAGTGAAAAAGTAATGATGATCACGCCCGGCCACGTAGGCCTCCTTCCTCTATGCGAAAATATCCCCCGCTGTACAAATAACCAACGCTAGCACAGCGCGTTTGAAACCGTCAACCATTTGGTGCTCTGTAACCGGCCCGGAACAGCGAACGGCGCCGCTGCGGGGTCCAACCGTTCCACCGGAGAGCCCGAATCATGCGGCGTCCAGCCGCCTTGATTTCTTTTCCATCCACCAGCGCCGCGCCGCAACCAGCGCCCATACGGATTCCACCAGGCCAAACGGCCAGGCGCCCTGCAGGAATCCATAGATCGAACCCAGCAGGCAGGAAGCGGCAAATGCCAGGATGAACCAGTGGCTGCGCTTTTCCAGGCCGTAACAGACCAGCATGGCGGTCACTGCAAAAAGCCCAAAAGCTGTCAGCGCGCTCACGGGGTGTTTCCCCTGTTCCTTTGGTATTACAGGCCTCAACCGGCCGGAAGCATCTCCGGGTCCGGCAGGACGCGGCTACCCTGTTTTCGCCACGGCGCGGCGCGACTTCAGATATTCCTGGATAAACGGATCGATGTCACCATCGAGAACGCGGTCCGTGTCTCCCACTTCGAATTTGGTCCGGTGGTCCTTCACCATGCGGTAGGGGTGCAGCACGTAGGAGCGGATCTGATTGCCGAAGGCAATCTCGCCCTTGGAATCCTCCACCTTCTGCGCCGCCTCGCGCCGCCGCTGGAGTTCCAGAGCGTAGATCCGGGAGCGCAGAAACTTCATGGCCATTTCCCGATTGCGGTGCTGAGATCGCTCGTTCTGGCACTGCGCCACGATTCCTGTGGGAATATGCGTAATGCGGACCGCGGAATCGGTGGTATTGACGTGCTGGCCGCCCTTCCCCGAGGAGCGGTAAGTATCAATTCTTAATTCATCAGGCTTGATTTCAACACTGATGTTGTCGTCGATTTCCGGGCTGACGTACACCGACGCAAATGAGGTGTGCCGCCGCGCCGCCTGGTCAAACGGCGAGATGCGGACCAGACGGTGCACACCGCTCTCCGCGCTCAGCAGGCCGTAGGCATAGTCGCCCGTGACGGTGAAAGTTGCGGACTTCAGCCCGGCTTCTTCACCCGCCTGGTAATCATTCAGGGTGAATTTGTAGTTGTGGCGCTCCGCCCATCGGCGGTACATGCGCAGCAGCATTTCCGCCCAGTCCTGGGACTCCGTTCCGCCGGCGCCCGGATGGACGGTCACAATGGCGTTTAGCTGGTCATTTTCACTGGGCAGCAGGCTGGTAGTCTCCTGCTGTTCAACCTCAGCCCGCAAGGTATCGATCTCAGCCTGGATTTCCTGCGAAACGCTTTCGCCCTCTCCCGCCAGCTCGAAGTAGGCTTCAAGATCAGAGAGCTTCGCGGCGAGGCGTTCGTCAGCCTGCAGGGCCAATTCCACGCGTTTGCGCTGCGCAAGGATTTTTTGAGAGTTCTGCTGATCTTCCCAGAAGTCGGGGCGGGCTAACTGCTTCTCAATTGCTTCCAGCTCGCGGCGTTGTCCAGCAGCGTCAAAGAAAACTCCGAAGTTCCTGGACTCGACGCTTCAACTCCTCAAATTCTCTCGTCAGATCTTCAATCACGATGGCTCCTCAATGTTTCTCTGGATTTCAAGCGGCTGCGCGGGGCGAAATCCCGGCAACAACATCAACGCAGCAACCAACCCCGCCGCGACGGCAACACAGGACCACGCAAAGACATCGCCGTATTCCGTGTAAAACGTCTTCTTCGACAGGTACCGAAAATGGCCGGTCAGGATTCCCCGCTGGTTCCTGGGAATCTCTTTCCGCACCCTGCCGTAGGGGTCAATAATCGCCGTAATGCCGTTGTTCGTGCCGCGCAGCACGAACCGCCCATTCTCAATGGCCCGAAAACGCGCGATCTCAAAATGCTGAAAGGGGGCCGATGAGTCGCCGTACCAGCCGTCATCAGAAATATTAACCAGAACACCTGCCCCACGGGCGGCAAACTTCCGCACCAACTGGGGGAAAATGGCCTCGTAGCAGATGAAAATCCCGATGACGCCTTCCGGGGTCCTGGCTACCTGGACAGACTTGCCCGGCACAAAATCGCCCACCTGGGCCGTGACCTTCCCTACCTTGCCGGGGAAGGCCCACCACGGCACGTATTCGCCAAAGGGCACCAGATGAATTTTAACATAATGGAGCAGCAATTGGCCTTCCGGCGACAGGAGAACCGCCGCATTCTGTGGCTGCGAATTGCCCTGCCCGGCAAAGGTTACGGTACCGCTGACGACGTAGGCGTGCGCCCGTTTCGCCATGCTCTCAATCGCCCCCCGAAAAATGGGGTCCCGGCCATAAAGGAAGGGCGCGGACGTCTCCGGCCAGACCAGCAGGGGCGGGACGGCAGGCGTTGCCCCGGACTCGCGGGCGGCTTCCACGCTGTCTCCCACCAGGCTTTCAAGAGGCGCAGGGTTCGTCCACGGGACCCAGGTGTCCATGGCGGCCTCTCCCAGTGGAATGTTAGGCTGGACCAGCAGGGCAACATTCGGCTCGGGCTGGGGAGGGGGCGGCTGCAGCAGCCAGTCGCCTGCAACCAGAAGCACGACCCAGACAGCCAGGACGGCCCAGCGGGGCCGCCGGCCGGGTTGCAACAGCACCCATGCTGCCAGCGCGCTGGTGCCTGCCGCCACAAACGAAAGGCCATAGACAGCCGTCACCGAGGCCACTTGCTGCAACCCCACAGGCCGAACAGCGTATCCCAGCAGGTTCCAGGGAAATCCCGTGACAAGGTAGGTCCTGGCCAGCTCCATCGCCACCCATAGAAACGGACTTAAGAAGAGGGCCGCGCTAATGGATCGCCGGGCCACAAGCGTTTCAAACAGGCCGAAAACACCATAGAAGGTGGAAAACACCATCACAAAGAGAACGAGAACACCCACCGCCACGGCCGGATTCAGATTTCCATATCCTTGCATCACCGTGACAAACCAGTAGCAGCTTCCAGAAAGAAAGACCGCTCCGGCAACGTAACCAAGCCAGAAACCGTGAAGCAGGCGCTTTTCAAAGACGACGGCCATCAGCAGCGGCAGGCACGCCACCCAGACCAGCGCGGTCCAGTTGACCAGCGGGAAACAGGCAAAGAGAAGCAGGCCTGTTAATACGCACGCAGCGTATCGGGCCGGCGCCTTCTTGAACCAGGCTGAAAAGGAAAAGTTGGCCGCGGTCATTCCCTACCCGGAGGGGGAGTTTGTGATGGGGCAAGAGGCGCAAAAGCCTGAGCACGCCGGCACAAGGGGATCCAGGCGCCCCCATGCTCAGAAGCGCACAACAAATGGCCTGAAGCCCTCCCCCATAAGTTTGTCGCGCGTGGCGTCAGCGGTAACACGTGACGCGAAAGGACCTACCTGCACACGAAAAAGACTATCTTTAGCATGAATCTGCTGAGGGGTGAGGACGTAAGCCGGGTAGCCGCGTGATTTCAGCAGCTTGACCAAATTCGCAGCGTCCGCATTGGCTTTTGAAGCCATCACCTGGACGGCAAAATGAAGGCCGGAGGTGGTCGAAGCCATCGAGGCCGGGTGGACCTGTGGAGGGGGGGCAGGCTTGCTTTTAGCCACCCTTTTCGGAGCAGCCCTCTTCGGCGTCTCGGGGGCCTTGGACTGTGCCGTTGCGGCGGGTTTCAACTGCATAGGGGCAGGCCGTTCCGGCTGCGGGACAGTGGCCGACTCCGGACTGATCTTCTCGGTCTCCATGCCCTGTGGTGAGGACTGGCTGGAGCCGCCCGCAGGAGGGTTCACCGTGGGGGGGATTTCTCCCGATTGACTCACGTTTTCAGTAACGGGAGCAGCTTTTGAGGGAGCGTGGTTATATCCCACCACAAACCCCAGGGAAAAGAATACGGCGCATACCGCCACGGCAGCCAGAAACATCAAAACCAGCTGGCGGGCTGAGGCGCCTTTTTCATCCCGAAAATGATCCATTCGCTTAGCCATTGTTCTCCGCGTGCATCAGAGGCACACCTCTTAAGGTTTAATCTTTACCGGAATTTCCGTCCCCCGGCGGCTCCTTCACTTTCTGCATCAGAAGTGACAAAAGTTCCACCGGTATCGGAAACACAATCGTGGTGTTCTTCTCCGTCCCCAATTCTGACAGAGTTTGAAGATACCGCAAAGTGATGGTGACAGGTTCCACCGCCAGAATTTTGGCGGCATCCGCTAATTTCTGTGAGGCCTGGAATTCTCCGTCCGCGTTGATGATCTTGGCGCGGCGTTCCCGCTCGGCCTCTGCCTGGCGTGCGATGGCGCGCTGCATGTCCTGCGGAATATCCACCTGCTTCACCTGGACCTGGGTCACCTTGATGCCCCACGCCTCAGTCTGCTCATCAATAATGTTCTGCAGCCGCAGGTTCAGCTTTTCACGCTGGGAAAGCAGATCGTCCAGTTCAACCTCTCCCAGCACGGCCCGCAGGGTAGTTGCCGCAAGTTGCTCAATCGAGTAGCGGAAATTCGTCAGCTCGATCACCGCCTTCTGGGCGTTGATAATCCGATAGAAGAGCACGGCATTGACCTTTACGGAGATATTGTCTCTTGTGATGATGTCCTGAGGCGGGACGTCCCACGTATCGATCCGCAGCGAGATCTTGATGAGCTTGTCAATGGGCCACCAGATCCAGATCAAGCCAGGCCCTTTGTCCGGCTGTTGCACCCGGCCCAGTCGAAACACCACCGCCCGCTCGTACTCTCTGAGGACGTTCAAGCACGACGCGGCATAGAAAAAAAGGATAATGCCGACAACCAGATAGCCCATCTCTCCTCCTTCCCGTCTTTTCCGGTAACAGACCCGCTGTCCCGGAATCAACCGGTGCCATGTTCTGGCCCGTCTTTCCCAGCGGTCAGGACTTGCCGTTGACTCCAGTTGTGGACAGTCTACCGGGAATCTTCCGCAGGCTCAACCAGCAATGTGAGTCCGTCCAATTTTCGAACCCGAACGCGGCTGCCGGGAGGAATGTGCTCCTCAGCCCGCGCATCCCACAGTTCCCCGTGAATCAAAACTTTTCCATCCGGGTTCAGATCCGTGCGCGCCACTCCAATCGAATTCACAAGACCCTCTACGCCCGTGACGGCCTTGCTTTTGGTCGCCTTCCAGGCAAATCGCATGAGGACCACGGTAATCACGGCCAGCGGCACAACCACGGCGAGCACCGTCGTCAGGTAGATTCGGGTGCCCGGCCACGGAGAATTAATCAGAATCATCGAGCCGAAAACCATGGCGGCAATCCCTCCCGCGGCAAGAATGCCGTGCGAAGTGTAAGCCGCTTCAAGCCCGAATAACGCCAGCCCGATAAGAATCAGCGCTACTCCCGCGTAATTGATCGGCATCAGGTGGAAGCCGAACAGCGACAGGACCAGGGAGATGGACCCGACAACGCCCGGCAAAATTCCGCCCGGATGCGTAAACTCAATATACAACCCCAGGACGCCGATCGCACCCAGAATGAACGCGATGTTGGGATTGGCCACCCAGGAAAGAATCTGCTTGAACCACGGCATCTGATAAGGAACAACGGGTGGCGCCCGCCAGTCTTAACACCGTTTCAGAACCGTCGGAACGCTTGATGGTCTTGCCGTCAAATTCCTTGAAGATGTCCTGGGGGTTGTTGGCGATGGCATTGATGAGGTTGTTCTTCAAGGCCTCCTGTGCCGTCAGCGATATGCTGTTACGGACGCCGTCCTCGGCCATTTTGGCGTTCCGCCCCCGGGTGTCCGCAATGGAGCGGATGAACGCGGCGGAATCGTTCAAAATTTTGGTTTCTTCCGTCTTCCCTGCGCCCATGCCGCCGATCATCACCGGATGTGCTGCGCCCGTGTTGGTTCCCGGGGCCATCACAGCGACGTCTCCTGAAAGCAGAATAAAGAAGCCCGCCGAGGCGGCACGGCTGCCGCTGGGATAAACGTAGGTGATGACCGGCACGCGCGAGTTCATCACCGCGCGGATGATATCGCGCATGGAATCACCCAGGCCGCCCGGCGTGCTCAATTCAAGCAGAATGGCACTGGCCCCCGTCTGGTTGGCGTAGTCGATGCCGCGAACCACGTAGTCCGCGCTGACAGCCTGAACAACACCCTCCAGATTAATCTGGACTACAACAGGAGGCGACGGGGCGGAATAGAGCGGGGCCAGAGCGAAGACGCCCATCAGAAGGACAGTCTGGATCAGGGCTTGCTTGAAATACTTTGAACTCAAGATTTGTCTCTGTTAGCGGACAATTGTGCGCGAATCTGTTGCGCCAGGTCCTTAGCTTCGGAGTTGTCCGGCTCAAGCTGCTGAGCGGCCTGGATCTGCTTTAAAGCGGGTTCCAGATGGTCGAGGGAAACATAAGCCCTCGCCAGCCCCAGGTGCGCCTCAAAAGAATCCTTCTGCCTCAGCGCCGTTTGAAACTCTATGGCGGCAAGCGTATGCTTGTCCTCGCGTTGAAAAACCCGTCCCAGAGCCAGATGAGCTTCACTGCTCTCGGGAAGGGAAAATGCGGCCTCGGTCAATTCGCGTTGCGCCTCTGGAAGATTCCCTTGCGCAAGCAACCCCAGGCCCTTTTTCAGGCAACTCAGCCCCTCCTCCTTCACGCCACCGTCCGGCTGCTCCGCCAGCCTGCGGTGGGCGGCGAGTGCGATCTGAAACAGACCCAGATGAAAATCCTTACTGTCGTAATCCTTCTGGATACGCGGCCCGGGAGCAGGGTCAGGCTGCGCTTTATTATTATCTCCGGGAGGATCGGCGGCGGCGCCTGTCTGGTGGGCCGAAACCCAGGCCATCTGGCTCTGTTGGGTCTGCGTGTCACCCCGTTCGCCCGACACCTGGGCAAGAAGAGCATGGGCCTCCAGGTCGTCCGCATCCTGCGCCAACACCTTGTGGAGATAATTCCCGGCCTGCTCATATTTCTTCAGATGCCAAAGGGCCAGGCCCATATTGAAAGCGTAATCAGCGTTCCCCGGGTCCTTTTGAATGGCCCGTTGAAAATCGGCCGCCGCCTCATCGTAGCGGCCCGCGTTCAACTCCACGACCCCGAGATTGTTAAAAACCTCACCCAGGGGGAAAATCACGGGAAGCTTCTTAAAAGCAGCCTCAGCTGAGACGTTGTGTCCGAGCTCATATTCGTCAACACCCAGGAGGAACAAAGACTCCGCATAGTCGCGGTCACCGGATTTCAAAAACTGAAGCCACCGGGCGGAGTCCGCGTAAGCTTCCTGCTCAAAATAGTATTTTCCCAGCGCGAATGCAGCCCGGTGGTCGCCGGGATTCAGGTGGTCAGCCTCGCGCAGTAAATGGATACCCCTCTTCGGATCACTGGATAAAATTCCCCGGATAAAACTTTCAAATGCATCCAGGCGGACGGCAGCAAACCGGTTACGGAATTCTTCCTCAGTCCCGGTCGCCGCCTGGGCATCCTGCGATCGCAAAAGCTCCCAGGCCAGGCGGGTTTCGAGCGCGTCCAGCTCGGCCAACTTGCCGGTTACCACAATGGGGCGCGAAAGACTCAAATCTGGAATGTTGAGCCATTGCACCTGTGTGGTCAGTTGCTTCCCTGAAACCTCAAAGCGTCCCACCACGGCAACCGTAGCGCCCAGAGTCCGGGCCGATTTGTATTCGCTGGCCAGCGTCAGCGGTGTCCCGGGAGACAGTCCCAATTGCTCATCAGCATCGTTGCGGTCGCTCCGCTGAAGAACGTAACGGGAGGGCGAGGCCAGCCGCGCCGCTATCAGTTCCGCTATGCCTTCGGACATCCACCCCAGGTTCGAATTTCCACTCATATTCTCCAGTGGAAATACCAGAATGACCCTGGGCGAGGCGGCTTGCAAACCCACGCACCCGAACAGCAGGCAAATGAATAACCCTAAACACTTCTGCTTCATAACTTTCAGCCAGACCAACGGAGGCCATTATAACACCCGACGGCAAACCACCCGAATGCCGCCGGCACATTTTCCGCCCGCAGGCGCCCCACTCGAAGGAGGCCCCGCCGGGCGTCAATCCCTGATGGCCACCGGAGGCTTTTTCATCAAAGCGACAAAGGCAGGATATTGACTGATTTTCTGGATGTCCGGATCCTCTAGAATTCGTTTCCGGTTGTTGAAACCCTCTTCCATCGCGCGCTCAAGATACCGGACCGCTTTGTCCGGATTGCCCGCCGTGGCAAAAATCTTGGCCAGATAAAAATAGAATTTAGCGCTTGCGTAACGGGTCTCAACGGTGGTCCCATGGCCTTCGGCATTTCTCGCCAGAATGTCAGGATCAAGTTGAATCGCCGTCCGGTACTCACGGGTAGCCCGCTCGTATTTTTTGCGCGCGAAATAGGCTGTTCCGAGGTTCAGGTGATACGAAGCTGATGCTGGATCAATCTTGATGGCGCGCCGGTAAAACTTGATGGACTTCTTTGGCTTCCCCGCCAGGTAATATGTTGTCCCCAGGTTGTTCCAGGGTTGCGCAAAGGTCCGATCGAGCCGGATGGCTTTCTTGTAGGCCTCCCGCGCGTGGCCATAATCCATCTTTTGCTGATAGCAGATGCCCATCTTGTCCCAGACAATGGAAGTTTTCGCTTCGCTCTCGTGGGAAGACTGCCGGACATTGATGACATGGGCGTAAGAATCAATGGCCTTGTCATACTCCTTCCGCACCATGTAAAGATCACCCCATTGTTCATCTGAGAGGTTGGCGGCGGGCCTTGCCTTCTGCTGAAGGCTCCCCGTTGGCTGTGTCGGTTTCGCGGGAGGGCCCTGCGCTCCGACCCTCGAAACGCCCAGGGCCAGCAAAGCTCCGAGCAGAGCTACAGCGTGGGTCGATGGTTCGCGTCTCATGGATCACCCTCCGGCGCCAGGCAAAAACACTTCAGGGCTGCGGTTTGCTGGGTGAAGGCTGTGGTGATTGAGCTTTCGAGTCTTTACCTTTGAAAATAGATATGAACCTGTGCAACAGGCCGCCCTTCTTCTGACTCTGGGGAGGTGATTGAAGCGGGTTGTCCGCCTGAGAGGGCGTCTGATTTTGCTGCCCTGGAGCCTGCGCCTGCGGCATGGCAGGCCCCGATATCACCCCCTGCGCGTTTGGAGCTGCCGGTTTGCCGTCCGGATGGAAAATGCGTCCCAGAATTCCACCAACCCTTTGGAGTGGATTTTCAGAATGGGGCTCGGTCCCCTGGATGAAGAATTCGTTATGAGCATTCTCTGCGGAGTTCGAGGCTACAAGCTGGCCCTGGTCGTTCAGAGCTACGCTCACGATGCCTGGAGGCTCGATAAAGGGCTGAACGTCATTGTAAGCAGGAAGTTTGGTGGCGTGTTTCATAAACGCCGTCCATACGGGAAGCGCCGAGGCCGCGCCCGAAAGGTCTAATTCGCGATCGTTGTCATAACCCACCCAGACGACCGCCAGCAGGTTGGACGTGAATCCCGCAAACCAGCCGTCATGGGACGTGCCGGTCTTCCCGGCCGCGGGCAGCGTGAATCCGCGTGTTCGAACACCCGACCCGGTGCCTTCATTAATAACGCTCTCCATTAAGCTTACCATCAAAAAGCTGATGCGGGGATCCAGCACCTGGCGGGAAACTTCCGGGACCCGATAAATGGTCTGGCCGTCGGCGTTGTTGACCATCAGAATGGACCGCGGCTTCTCATAGGTGCCGGAATTGGAAAAAACGGTGTAGGACCCGGCAATCTCCACGGGTGTCGCCTCATAAGCTCCCAGGGCGATGGCCGGAGTCGCCTTGATATCCTGGTTAATCCCCGCAGAAATCGCCAGGTCGCGGATCTTTTCATAACCCACCATCTGAGCCAGGCGCACCGTGGCCACATTCAACGAATGCGCCAGCGCTTCGCGGACGGTTACCAGGCCCAGATATTCACCCTCGTAGTTCCTGGGTTCATAAACCTGATCGCCAAACTGGAAAGTGGTGGGTTCATCCATCAGGGTGGTCGCGGGAGTAATGAGCGGCTGCGAGCCATCGATGGCGGAGTTCAAGGCTGCCGCATACACAAAAGGCTTGAAAGAAGAGCCTGGCTGGCGCCGCGCCAGGGCGTGGTTCAACTGGCTTCGGGCGTAATTGCGCCCGCCTACCAGCGCCCGGATGGCCCCCGTGTGGGGATCCAGCACCACCATCGCCACCTGGGGCTCTCGTGGGCCGGTAGCCGGCTGGGGAGGGTGGTGGCGCATGCCGGCCATTCGCTTGTCAACCTCCTCCATGCCCGTGGCAACGGCTTCAGACGCCGCCCGCTGCAGGTCCGGGTCAAGCGTGGTGTAGATGCGGTAGCTTTGCGAAAGCAACTGCTGCTCGGAAAAATGCGAGAGCAGTTCATCCTGGATCATGTCCACAAAATAGGGGGCCTGGCTGCCGCCCACGTTCTCCGGGGCCAGTCCCAGCGGGGCTGCCGAGGCTTCACTGGCCTGGGCCTTGCTGATAAAACCGGCCCCAGCCATCTCTTCCAGAATGTGGTTGCGCCGGTCCGTGGCGCGCTTCGCGTGCCGGTAGGGTGAATAAAAATTAGGACCGCGAATAATCCCGGCCAGCAGGGCGGCCTCGGGCAACGTCAGGGACGAAATGTTCTTGTTGAAGTAGGCGTTCGCCGCTTCCCCGAAACCGTATATCGAAAAGCTGCCGCTCTGCCCCAGGTAGATCTCATTGGAGTAAAGATCAAAAATCCGTTCCTTGCTGAACCGGTGTTCAAGCAACATGGCGATGAAAATTTCCTGCAGTTTCCGGCGGATGGTGCGCCGCGGCGTCAGGAAGAAATTCCTGGCCAGTTGCATGGTCAGGGTGCTGGCGCCCTCCACGGCCTTACCCGCGCGCAGGTCCGCCAGCGCAGCCACAAAGATACGGAACAGATTGATCCCATGATGCGTGAAGAAGGTGTGATCTTCAGCAGCCACCACCGCATTGATCAGGTCTTTGGGAAGCTGTTGGTATTTCACCACGAGCCGCTTGGAGCGGCTGCTGCCGAAAAGCGTGGTGATCACCTGGGGCTCAAGCCAGTAATTCTGAAGCGGCGCACCGTGCTGGAGGGGCGTTATCGAGGCCAGCCGTCCCCCCTTGAAACCCAACGTTGCAGGCCCTTCCTGCATCACCGGCCCGTGAAAAAAAGAGTCCGGGCCCGGCCTGACGACCAGGCGGCCTTGCTCCACTTCATAGGTCCCGAAATTGGAATCCCTATGGCCCGTTGTATAGCCCGCTTTTTGAAGCTTTGCTGCCAGTTCTTCCGGAGCGGCCCTCTCGCCGACCTCGACCTGCGTGGGAGCTGCGTACACCAGGGAGGCGTGGTTAAAAACTTCCCCGCTCAGCCTGGCATCGACCATTCGCGAAAAATGGACATAGAAGTAGGCGAAGCCCAGCGCGACAACCAGCGCGCAGAAGACTCCGCCTCCCAGCGCCAGTTTTTGCCACAGGGTCAGTTTCTGAACACGAAGACGCCATCCCCGCCCTCGGGGCCTTGACGGCTTCCGCGTTGATGACTTCGATCGGGAACGCACGGCTTAGATATTGCTATTCTTCGCCGAGGGGGTGAAATGAAGAGGGAGCGTGTAGAGTTTCAGGTCGACGTCAACCTCGTAATCAACATCGATGGTAACGGTCCGGCCAACTGAAACCTTGATGTCTTGATGTTCCACGGGTAACCCCAGTGACTCGGCTTTCGCGTAAATTTCAGCCTGAAGATCTTCAGGCCTGGGCTGCGGCTGGCGTACCGTCGCATCCACTGCCGCATGGTCCAGGTAATCCTGAAACTGATAATTTTCAACATATACCGGCACAATCTTGAGTGCGCAAAATGCTACAGCACCAAGAAAAGCCAGGGCGAGGATCGCTTTCAATCGCCCTCCCCGAGTCGCTGAGTAACGTCATATTCTCTATCGTCGACCAGCCACTTAATCCTTAGTCTTCAAGCGATCCCGCAATGCCGCTGCCAACCCGTCAAGGTTAGCATCGGTGACCTGCTTTGTCGAGCGGTCGTAGATCTCGCCCAAACCTAGCGCCAGCTTCTTTTTGCCCAGCGTGACGCGGTAGGGCACGCCAATCAGGTCAGCGTCCTTGAATTTAACCCCGGGCCGCTCCTGCCGGTCGTCAAAAAGCACATCGAAGCCCATTTCCTGCAACTGTTTATACAGATTTTCGGCGCTGCTCCTTACCCCGGGATCGTCCATATTGGCCGCCGTCAGCACCACCTCAAAGGGAGCGATGGCCCGTGGCAGGAACATACCGTCCGCGTCATGGTTCTGCTCAACGGCCGAGGTCAGAATGCGCTCCACGCCAATCCCGTAAGAACCCATGGTGAGCGGAACCTCTCTGCCGTTCGGATCGAGCACCGTGGCGTGCATGGCTTCTGAATAGCGGCGTCCGAGTTTGAACACGTGGCCCAACTCAACGGCCACGGAAACCCGCAGGGGCTTCCCGCACCGGATGCACAAATCACCTGGCTCAACCACGCGAAGATCCGCATATTCCGCGGAAAAGTCACGGCCCGGCGTCACATTGCGGAGGTGAGTATCGTCCTGATTGGCCCCGGTGATCATGTTGCTGCGCCCATCGAGGGCCTGGTCCGCAAGAATGCGCGCGCCCTTGATCCCCACCGGCCCCAGCGAACCCAAGTGGGCCCCGTGGAGGTCAAACGCTTCCTCGGCGGTGGCAGGACGATAGGTCGCGGATTGCAGCACCGACGCCAGCTTGGTTTCACTCAGCGCATGGTCGCCCCGCAGCAGAATCACCACGGGCTTGCTCTCAACGATGTAGACCAGCGTCTTGATCATCCGCGAGCCCGGTTCGCCCGTGAACCGGACCAGGTCGTCAATGGTTTTCTGGCCTGGAGTCGGAAAGGGCTCGGGTGCGGCATCTCCGGCGGGATCCTGAACCGGCGCGACCGACGACCGCGCTTTCTCCAGATTTGCGGCATAGCCGCAATCGCAAATGGCCACCGAGTCTTCGCCGGAATCGGTGGGCACCATGAATTCATGCGAAACCGTCCCGCCCATCGCCCCCGAATAGGCCTCCGCAATCACGTACTTCAGCCCGCAGCGGTCGAAGATGCGGCAGTAGGCGTCGTAGTGTTTCTGGTAACTCTTGTCCAGGCCTTCGTCATTCAGATCGAATGAATACGAGTCCTTCATGATGAACTGGCGCAGGCGCAGCAACCCGGATTTGGGACGGGGCTCGTCCCTGAACTTTTCCTGGATTTGATACCAGATTTGCGGCAGTTGCTTATAGGACCGGAGTTCGCCGCGCGCGATGTTCGTCATCTCTTCTTCATGGGTCACACCCAGACACATGTCATGCTGGTTGCGGTCCTTGAATTTGAACATCGTCTCGCCAAACAGATCATACCGTCCGGATTCCCGCCACAGTTCCGCCGGGTTCAGCGCAGGCAAATAGAATTCCTGCGCTCCGGTCCGGTCCATTTCCTCACGGATAATCTTCATAATCTTCAAAAACGACCTTTGGGCAAGAAACAGATACGCGTACACCCCTGCCGCCACCTGCCGGACGTAACCGGAGCGTAACAGCAACTGATGGCTGGCCGCCTCGGCCTCCGCAGGGACTTCCCGAAGCGTCGGGATGAACGCCTGACTCCAACGCATATTTCAACCTTTCCCAATCCAGCTCCGAGAGCCCCGGGCCCTCTGAACCAGTGTTTACAATGACAAACCGTCATTGTTGTGGAAACGCCGCACTATTGTCAAGAAAGGCAAGGGGACGGGCACGCCGGGGAAAGACCCGAAAGGCCCGCCGCGGCAACCCGCCCAACAGAATCGTCAGCCACGGGCCAGTTCTCCCCGTTCGCTCCCTATCGCGTCATGTTTTCAGTGACATTCTGCGTGAGCACACCTACAATACCGGATTCGTGCGAAAATGCCGGGTAGCAAAAGATATTGTCTGATCTGGCCCATGGGGCGTTTGCGCGCCTTGCCCATAGCGCGGAGGCGTCGCAGAAAAGTAATCCCGGGATACTATGAGTATTACTCTGCTGTTCGCGTTACTCGGTGCACTCATCGCGTTGGCTTTTGTTGCCAACCAGCTGTTCAAACGCACCCGCGTCCCTGACGTCATCGTGCTGATGGTGACCGGCCTGGTTCTGGGGCCGCTGCTGGGACTGGTGACCGGCAGCGAGTTCCAGCCTGTAACCCATGCCCTCGGTACCCTGGCGGTGATCCTGATCCTGTTTGAAGGCGGCCTCGAGCTGGAACTGAAGGCCACACTGCGCCATTTTCCCGGCAGCCTGCTGCTTTCGTTTCTTGCCTACGTTTTCAGCCTGGTGGCGATTGCCATGGTCCTGCACTGGAGCATGAACATGCCGGTGACACCTGCGTTGATGGCAGGCGCCGTGCTGGGATGCACCAGCAGCTCCATCACCCTGCCGGTTTTGCAGCAGATTGAAGCCAGCACCCCGGCCCGCGTCACCATGATCCTGGACGCCTCGCTCAGCGACACTTTCGCCATTCTCACGGTGGGTATTCTGCTGGACCTCGGACACGGCAACGGACCCATCGCCACGCGCATTGTCGGACAGTTTCTTTTTGTGGCATTCATCTCTTTTCTGCTGGCCGTTGTGGTTGCCATCGTCTGGGCATACCTGCTGCCGAAAGTTTCCGACCACCGCTTCTGGAACCCGCTCAGTCTTGCCGTGGTGCTGCTGTTGTATGCCGCCGCGGAACACATCGGCGTCAGCGGCCTCATCACCGTCTTTTTCTTTGGCATCTTCCTGGCCAACATCCGGCGCGCGGAACTGGATGTGGTGAAGGACTCGCTGGGGCTCGAATTTGCGGGCGAGGTACACCACACTCAGGTCCTCACTTTCCATGCGGAGCTCTCGTTCCTTGTCCGGACCTTCTTCTTTGTGCTGCTCGGCGCCGTGGTGGAGTTCCGTGAACTCATCCACTACCTGCCGCAGGCGGTGGGCGTGCTGGGGGCGGTGATCCTGGCGCGGGCCCTGGCGGTCCGGGCCAGCAGCTGGTCATGGAAAGGCCTCCACGCATCGGAACGGGAACTGATTTTGTGGATCATGCCCCGGGGCCTGATCACGGTTGTCCTGGCCCTCCAGGTGATCCAGGCCCGCGGCAGCACCTACGACTTTCTTCCCGCGCTCGCCTTTGCCACTATCCTGGCGACCAACCTGATGGTGATCATCGGCAGCATCCGGGCTTCGCGCATTCCCGCCAACGGAGGCGCGGGTGAAACCAGGCCTGAAAAAGAACCGCCGAAACTGATCACCACCTGAATCCCGGCGACCCGGCTTCGGGCCCATGAAGAAGCAAGAGGATGCTGAAATTGGGCGCTCGCCAAAAGGCTTTGGGACGCCCGTTTGAGGGGCGGTCAAAGGTTGTGGTAGAATCACTGTTTCATTTTTATAGCGAAATCATAGAAGAACCGTGATGCCCCAGAATTCTACCGAACAGGATCCCAGGACAACTTCAGCCATGATTGATCTCCGCCTGGCCCACAGCCCGGACTCCGATGACGCCTTCATGTTTTATGCGCTGGCAACCAGGAAAATCCCCACCGGGAATATTGCTTTCACGCACGTACTCGAAGACATCGAAACCCTGAACCGGAAAGCCCGGGACGAAGTGTATGACATCACGGCGGTTTCGTTTCACGCCTATGCGGAGCTTGCCGACCGTTACATCCTGATGTCTTCCGGAGCAAGCTTCGGGGACGGCTACGGGCCCATCGTGGTCACCCGGTCTCCTCTGCAGGAAGAAAGTCTGAAGGGGAAGCGGATTGCCATCCCGGGAAAGAAAACCACGGCCTATCTGGCGCTTTGCCTCTACGAGCCCGATTTCGAACCCGTGGAAACTCGCTTTGACGAAATCCTGGAGAAGGTCATCAAAGGCGAAGCGGACGCCGGCGTGGTCATCCACGAGGGCCAGTTGACTTACGGAAGTTACGGGCTCGCCAGGACGGTGGACCTGGGCGTCTGGTGGAAGAATGAAACCGGATTGCCCCTGCCTCTGGGCGGCAACGTCATCCGGCGCAAGCTGGATGCGGAAATTATCCGCCGGGCCGACGAACTGCTTCGTGAGAGCATCGCCTATGGCCTCGAACATCGCCAGGAGGCCCTGGAATACGCCTTGAATTTTGCCCGCGGGCTTGAACCGGCAACGGCCGAACACTTTGTTTCAATGTACGTCAACCAATGGACGCTCGATTACGGCGAAAAGGGCCGCCGGGCCGTGCAAACTTTGCTGGACCGCGGCTTCCAGGCCGGCATCATTCCTCAGGCTGTCCAAGCGGAGTTTGTGGGGCGGTAATCGGCAATCCATCCAACTGATACGGCACGGGTAGCGGACCCCCAGGCCGGGCCCTTGAGGCTTGAGAGGTTTCCGGCCCGGTTGATTTCCCTGCACTGAGATGGCGAGAAAACCAAAAACCGGTCGCGTTCCTTTCACCCGTCTCCAAAAGAAAATCCTGCTGACGCTTGCCAGCGTGGTGGGCCTGCGGATGCTGGGCCTCTTTCTGGTTCTCCCGGTCTTTACTCTTTACGGCCTGAAGTTTACCCATTCGCGCTTCCTGGTGGGATTTGCCTTCGGATCCTACGGCCTCACCATGGCCATCCTGCAAATTCCACTCGGCCGCCTTTCAGACCGCATCGGCCGGCGCAAAGTTCTGATCCTGGGCATGGCCCTTTTCAGCCTGGGGTCTTTTATCTGCGCGGTGCCGCACCTGTTTCCTTCCGCCATGCAGATCGGCGTGCTGATCGCGGGCCGGCTGGTACAGGGCGGCGGCGCCATTATCTCCGTGGCCTTTGCCACGGTCGCTGACCACATTCAGTCCGAGCGCCGTTCCACCGCCATGGCCGTGCTCGGCATTCCCATCGGAGCGGCCTTTATCATCGGCGTCATCGCCGGGCCGATTATCGCCGGCGTTTTTGGCACCGCGTCGCTCTTCTGGATCACGGGTGTGTTGGGCATCAGCACAGACATGCTCCTGTTACGCTACCTCCCGGAAACGCCTCCCTCGGGCGCCGCACCCACGCCGCTCGGCGATATCCTGAGGATCAAAACCCTGTTGGCCCTTGACGCAGGCGGCTTCCTGATGAATTTCTTCATGAGCACATTTTTCTTCTATTTCCCGCTCGTCGTCACCACCCGCTACCACATGAAGATGACGCAATATTACGAGCTTCTCCTGCCCATGATTTTCATCAGCGCCTTTACCATGTTCGCCTTTAGCCGCGGGGCCGACCACGGGATGGCCAGGCCGCTGGCAGCCATCGCCTTTCTCGTCTTCCTGCCGAGCTCAATTCTTCTTTTCCGTCCCCGGCTGATGGGGCTCGACCCCACTCACCTGGCAGCAATTCTGGCCGGCGGAACCCTCTTCTACATTGGATTTACCGGCCTGGAGCCCATGCTGCCGAGCATGGTTAGCAAAGCAGGCCCGGAAACCGCCCAGGGCAGCGCGCTGGGCGTCTATAACAGCATGCAGTTTCTGGGCACCTTTGTTGGCGGATCTATTGCCGGAGCTTTTGCGCACGTCGCCAATGACAACGGCATGATGATCACCCTGATGGTGGCGGCCGTCATCGGGTTTGTCCTGATGCTCACCGCCCGCGCACCGAAAAAAGCGCCGGCTGCAAGCCCCGCCCGCGTATCCTGACCTCCGCAGTCCCCTCTTTGTATTTCTCCTGGCCTGATCCCAAGCCTGAATAACCCGGAATGAAAGGGTCGCCGCATGAAGCTGTTGGAGGTAGAATCAACCGCAGCTGCCAACGGGCCCAGTCATCCCTGGCGGCCTTGCTTCCCAAACGATAGCGGGGATTACAAAACCATGGATGGAGGTGTGAAAGTCTGATGAAAGCTCGATTGTCTTTTGCCGTTCTGGTGGCGTGCCTGGGCGCCGCAACGCTTTGGGCCGCGAACACGCCTTCACCGGCCCTGCTGGTGCTTGCCAAACAGTCCCACACCCTTGAGATCGTCGATCCGGCCACGCTGCAAGTGGTGGCCCAAATTCCCGCCGGGAACGATCCGCATGAAGTCACCGCGTCGTCTGACGGGAAACTGGCTTACATTTCCAACTATGGCTTTGGCGCCTACCACACGATCTCCGTCGCGGACCTCGTCGCGCAGAAGGCGCTGCCGCTGATCGATCTCACCCCGTTGCAAGGGCCGCACGGCCTGGACTTTGCCGGCGGCGAACTGTACTTCACGGCGGAGGTCAACAAAGTCTTCGGCCGCTACAACCCCGCCACGAAGAAAATCGACTGGATTCTGGGCACCGGGCAGGACCGCACCCACATGATCGTGGTCTCCAAAAACCTCGACCGCATCTATACTTCGAACGTCAACTCGGGCACCATCAGCATTATTGATAAAGCGGCAAAATCCAACGCTCCCGGCCCGCCGCGCGGCGCCCAGGGCTGGGAAGAAACCGTCGTCCACACCGGCATGGGAACCGAGGGCTTTGACGTTTCGCCCGACGGCAAGGAACTGTGGTCCGCGGCCGCAGAGGACGGCACGGTCTCCATCATCAACATCGCCACAAAGAAAGTGGTACACACCATTGGCGCACACCTCACGCGCGCCAACCGCTTGAAGTTCACGCCCGATGGAAAGTACGTCTTTGTGTCGCGGCTCGCCGGCAGTGACGGCGATGTGGCAATCTTCGATGCCGCGACGCGCCGCGAAGTGAAGCGCCTGAACCTGGGCCACGGCGCCGGGGGCATTCTGATGCAGCCGGATGGCTCGCGCGCATACATTTCCTGCAGCCCCGACAATTACGTGGCCGTCATCGACCTGAAAACTCTCAAAGAGGTTGGGCGCATCCAGACCGAGCAAGGACCGGACGGCCTGGCCTGGGCGGTGAGAAAATAAAAGATTCGCCGGTGGTGAAAAAGACAGGATGTTTATGCGATTGCCGGCGCGTCAGGAATGCTTGGAGCCAACGGCCTCTTTGCGGTCAGGGCCCGGCTCGTCTTTGGCAGCGTTGGCTGCGCTGCTTCCCTTTTTGACGGAGCCGTATTCCTTCTTCAGCTTGTAGGTGATGCTGTCCACCAGGGCCTGCCAGCTGGCCTCGATGAGGTTTTCAGAAACGCCCACCGTTCCCCAGCTTTCCTGCCCGTCGCTCGATTCGATCAACACGCGCACCTTGGCGTCGGTGCCGCCCTCGGAATTCAACACCCGCACCTTGTAATCGGTCAGGCGAACATCCCGGATGCAGGGGAAAAAGGTGGTCAGTGATTTCCGCAGGGCCTGGTCCAGGGCGCTCACCGGCCCCGAACCTTCCGCGGCCGTGTGTTCTTCGGTTCCGTCCACGCGCAGCTTGATCACCGCCTCGGAATACGACCCGCCGGCGCCCTTCTTTTCCGTAATCACCCGGAATCCGTCCAGCTCAAAAAGGGCTTTGGTTTCGTGCACCAGCCTGTCAAACAGAACTTCAAACGACGCCTCGGCGCCCTCAAACTGGTAGCCGTAGTGTTCCATCTCCTTCAGCTTTTCAACCACCACCTTGGCGGCGGCGCTGGCCTTGTCAATCTTCAGCCCGCGCTCGGCGGCTTTATAAAGAATATTGCTCTTCCCGGACAGTTCCGACACCAGCACGCGCCGCGCGTTGCCCACCACTTCCGGGTGGATGTGTTCATAGGCGGCGGCATCCTTCATCACCGCGCTCACGTGGATGCCGCCCTTGTGGGCAAAAGCGCTTTTACCCACATAGGCCTGATCGTTGCGCGGCAGCAGGTTGGCCAGTTCGCTGACGTAGTGTGAAACTTCCGTCAGGCGCTTCAGGTTTTCCCTGCCGATCGAGGTCATTCCGAGCTTTAGCTCAATGTTGGCGATCACCGAGCAGAGGTTGGCGTTGCCGCAGCGCTCGCCGTAACCGTTGATGGTTCCCTGCACCTGAATGGCCCCGGCCTGCACGGCCACCACGGAATTGGCCACGGCCATCTCGCCGTCGTTGTGCGTATGGATGCCCAGGGGAGTTTTCACGTGCTCTGCCGCGCGCAGGTAGCGCTCGCGAATGTCAGAGGGCAGCGTGCCGCCGTTGGTATCGCACAGCACAATCACATCGGCGCCCGCTTCTTCCGCGGCCTTCAGCGTGGCCAGCGCATGTTCGGAATCGGCCTTGAAGCCGTCAAAGAAATGCTCGGCGTCGTAGATCACTTCCTTGCCACGCGATTTCAGGAAGGCCACCGACTCGCGCACCAGCCCGATGTTTTCCTCGCAGCGAAATGCCCAGAGCTATCTTCACGTGCAGGTCCCAGCTTTTGCCAAAAATGGTCACCACCGGAGTGTTGGCTTCCACCAGCGCCTTCAGGTTGGGGTCCTGGTCCGCCGGATAGCGCGGGTGCCGCGTGCTGCCAAAGGCCGCCATCTTGGCGTGCTGCAGCTTCAATCCCTGGGTGTGGCGGAAGAGTTCCAGGTCCTTGTGGTTGGAACCCGGCCACCCGCCCTCGATGTAGTCCACGCCCAGCTCGTCCAGCTTGCGGACGATGCGGAGCTTGTCTTCCAGCGAAAAGGAGATGTTTTCGCCCTGCGAGCCGTCCCGCAGGGTCGTGTCGTATATCTGAATTTTTCTCATCGTCTTATAAAAGCCCGTAAACTGCGGATAAAATGAAGATGAACCATCCGCCCGCCGATGTCAAATTCTACCCCAAAATCCGGCTGTCCGCGCGTTTCAATGCACTCTGGCGCCTGCGCGTGGCTGGCACATACTGGAACCGGTTCTGATCATTGCCGGCAGGCCGGTCTGCGATTCCGGCGGGCCCATGATGTCATCGCCCATCGCGGGATCGCCCGCCAGCGCCGGGCTTGAGCATGGCCGCGGTTCATTCAATCGAGAAAAGACTTCAGGCCCGAAAGCTCTTCCAGCACCTTGAGATCCATCTCAATTCCCAGGCCCGGCCGTTCCGGAATCGCCAGCATACCTTCCGCGTCGAGTTTCCAGGGTTCTTTGACCAACTCATCAATAAAAGGAGAGCCGGTGAGGTACTCCACCAGGTCAATTTTGGGGATTGCGGAGGCCAGTTGCAGGTCAGCGGCAAGGCCAACGGCTGTGTTCCACCCGTGCGGGACCATCCGCGCGCCGTGTTCCTCCGCCATCCAGGCAATGCGGCGCGACTCGCTCAGCCCGCCCACTTTGGTCGCGTCCGGCTGCACAATATCGAAGGCGCCCGCCCGCAGCCAGGGCTGGAATGACTGCCGCCGCGTCAGCACTTCGCCGCCGGCAATCGGCACGCGGGACTGGCGGCGCAGCGCCACATAATCATCCAGGGCATCCGGCGGCAAAGGCTCCTCAAACCACGCGACATCATATTCGGCCAGCATTTCGGCGGTCCGCAACGCCCACTTGTAATCCTGCGGCCAGAAGGCGTCGCTGGCCCCGGCATCCACCATCAGAAGGCAGTCGCCGCCAATCGCTTCACGCGCCGCGTAGACAATGGCTTCGTCCGTGGCCGCGTCGCGCCGCCCAAAAGGTCCCCAGCCGATCTTGAAGGCGCGAAACCCCTGCTCCTTCAGAGGGAGCAACTCTCCGGCCATGCGCTCAGGCTCCTGCATCAGCAGCGAAGCGTAAGGCCGGACGCGATCGCGGTAACGGCCCCCCAGCAGGCGGCCGACCGGCTGCGACGTGGCCTGCCCCAGAATGTCCCACAATGCGATGTCGATGCCGCTGATGGTGTGGGTGATGGAGCCGCCGCGCCCCAGCCAGAAGGTGTTCTGGTGCAGAATCTCGCTCGTTCGCTCGGGCTCCAGAGCGTTCCGGCCTTCGTAAAGTGGGCGCAGCACCGCTAGTGCGCCGCGAACCAGATCGTCATTGGTGAAAGCGCTGCCCCAGCCGGTCACACCCTCGTCGGTAAGCACGGCGATCAAAGTGTGGATGCAATCCTGCGGATCGGGCTCGTTGGTCCAGCCGCCTTTGGGAGTCCGGCCTCGCAGCCCGGCGGCTCGAATTTCACGGATCTTCATGATGTCGGCGGTTCCTCCGTTCGAGAATGTGCGGCACGGGAGTCCATTCTACAATGTCATCGAGCGGGAAAACAGGCCGCCGGGCCCGGCGGCGGCAGGCAAGAAGTTCTGCTCCATGAGTGGCGATGAAGTTTCCGCTCCGGCCCAGAACCGGGTTGAATGATGAAACCTCCTGTTTGCGTTTACAGATGCAGGATTCGGCCCATCTATCCTGCTCCTGAAAGAAAAACCCGGGGCCGCCTGCACAGTATTGTTCATGGGTGCTGCAAATTCAAGCTCTTTGCCCACGCGACGTGCCGCGGCGCCGGCGCCGACGAGATGCACGCAACCTCAGGAGCGATCCCTTCGACAACCGGCAGGCTGCGGGCGGCAGTCGCCATATCAGGCGCCCCCGCCGGCCCCGCGAAAGTGACTCAGTTTGATTTGTGGCACGGGCGTCCTCGCCCGTGTTGCGGTCAAAACACACGGCCAGGATGGCCGTGTCACAAAACAGTATCCAAACTGCGCGCCCGCCGCGCCCGCCGCTCGATTGACTCCCCGCAAGTGGCCATGGGATAATCACTTGCTTCATTTTGCTGGAGTGGCGGAACTGGCAGACGCACCAGACTCAAAATCTGGCGCTCCAAAAGAGCGTGAGGGTTCGACTCCCTCCTCCAGCACCAACAATTCGGCCGATGTGCGCGGCTTTCCCCAATCAGCGTATTCGAAGCCGAAAGCAGTCCGGCGACAGCTTGCGGTCCATCTTGTCTGCCCCCGCCCAACGACCAGGTTGCGAGTGGCTCCTGCGCCAGGCGCTGCCGTAGGGAAAACCTGTACAGCGGAGAAATCCGCCACGTTCCCGTTCTTCCCCGAACGCTTGCCGCACCGCGTCTGGTCATTCCAAAGCCTGCTAAAGCCATCCGGTGCAATTGCCGAAACAGAGGGCATGGTGGGAATCCGCACAATGGCCCGGCTGGACAGCAAACGTCATCGCCCAATAGCTCGGGCGGCATCCGGTCCTGTTTTTGGGCCCCGGGGTTCGGACGCAGGATGGTCGCTCATCGATATTCTCGTGGCTGTTTCTGTCGCTGCCATTATGGCTGCCATGGCAGTGCCGCAAGTGCAGAACGTTGTCCGCAACTACCGGCTGGACGCTGCGGTCTCTTCCGTCACGGGCGCCATCCAGTCCACGCGCTACCAGGCCATCATGCGCGGCTACCCCTACGCCATTGAATTCGACACCGCCAGCAGAAGCTACCAGGTGCTCAACAAACCGCCCGGAGCGACGGATTTTGTCACCACTGGAGGTCCGATACCCATCAGCGGGCTGGACAAAGCCACCGTGAGCCTTGCTGCCGGCTTCCAGTTCAATCCGCAAGGCACCGTTGTGCCGACCAAAGGAGGGGGATCCAGTGTCCAGATCAGCAACGGATCCGTCGTCAAAACCATTACGGTATCCGCCGTGGGCCAGGTCCGGGTCACACCTTGAAATGAAACGCCAGCAGGGATTTACCATCCTGGAAGTCCTGGTAGCCACCACGGTCCTTGCCGTGGGAATGATGTCCGTGGCCGCCGCGCTGGCCCGCATGCTCGCCACAAGTTCCCGGGCGAGGTACATGAGCATGGCTGCCGAGCTTGCCTCGGAGAAGCTTGAAGATTTGAACCGCTGGCCGGCGGCGGCTCCTGCCGTGGCTGTAACCACGGGAAACTCAGCCGGAAGCCTCACACAGGATATTCCGTCGTATTACGACGAAGTGGGCATATCCAACCCGGATGGAGCGTTGGTTGAATGGGTGAGCGGGACCAACGAAAGCGGGGCAACCACCTACACGGTATCCAGCTTTCACTCCAACGGCACGGTCACCACGACAACCAGCTCGACCCCGCCCGTGGGCATGACCTATTTGCGGCGCTGGCAGATTGAGAAGGATGTCCCCACGCCAGGCCTGCGCCGGGTCACGATCCAGGTTGAACTGGAAGACAAATCCGTGCAGCCTCCGGTTACGTTCCAAATGAGCGCGGTCCGGCCATGATGACACACCGGGACAAAGCAACAACGGCGCAGGCGGACGGAACAGCAGGATTTTCGCTGCTGGAACTCATGGTGGCGCTGACCATCTTTCTGGTCGTCAGCTCAGTGGCGTTTGACCTTTTCAGCAGGCACGAGGCGGCTTACGGACAGCAGCAAATAATCAACGGGTTGAACATTTCCCTGCGGAATGCTCTGACACAAATGCAACTGGACCTGGTGAACGCCGGCACGGGGGTCACGGTTGGCCCTGATGTCCCGAGCTGGCCCATCGGGGTGACAGTCACCAACGGATCGGGCTCCGGTTGTGATCCAACCACCGCTCAATCTTACGTCGCTTCCTGCTTTGACAGTTTCAGCGTCGTCCGGGTTGACGGCAACGCACCGCCCGTTCATCCTGCGGTTAGCGGAACAAACTGTGTCAGCACCACCAGCTCGACCTTTTTTGTGGACGCGGCCTCCGGCCTGTCTCTGAGTTCGACAGCGGCACTTTTCCATACAGGCGACCAGTTGCTTTTCCTCAAGTCCGACGGCTCCCAAATGACCACCGCGCGGCTCACCAGCGATGGGCAGGTGACGGGGTCAACGGTCAAACTGCAGCACAATCCCACAGGAACAGATGGCATCAACAACTCAGCAAACGATCCGCTCGGAATCAGCCTGAATCCCAACAACAAGCTGGGCGACACCTTCTGCGGATCAGATTGGGTGCTGAAACTTTCGCCCCTCAGCTACGCAATAAACCTCTCAAACCCCTCCGATCCGCAGCTGGTGCGCATCACAGGCGGCACAACCACCGTGGTCGCAGACCATGTGATCGGATTCAAAGTGGGCTTCGCTCTGTTTAATGACGATGCCTCACCCGGCACCGACACCTACAACTATGACGCCTCCAGTTACGGCTATGACTACACGCGAATTCGCGCGGTGCGCATCTGGGTGGTCGTGCGCAGCCAGCCCGGCATCAATCCCGCGGACAAATTCATAAATACCTTTGACCACGGCAACTACCACGTTCTGGGCGGATCTGTGGTGGTGAATCCCCGCAATCTGAGCATGAAGGACTGAGCCGGTCTTGAGCCGGTACTCCTGCACAATTCCCTCCGAAATCTTAGGGAGATTCTGCCCAACGGCAATCCTGCCGCCGTGCGAACCCCAAAGCGTGCTGCAGGCAGGGTCCTCTGCCCCGGGTTGGACAAATAGAAGTTTGCGTGCCATCCCACTGCCAGGAAAAGCCCCGCAGCGCCGGTCCGGATTCTTAGAGAATATTAATTACTTTAGAAACATTTAATGGGACACGGCCTTCCCTCCCCCGATCCCGCAAATGCCCATCGGAAAATGCGTAAATCATCTCTTCACGTAAATATAACGGGCCTTCCAAACGTTTAATATAGTGGTGGAGTGTATCAGCAGACTCGTCGCGCCCGCCGCCTGGCCTTGAACGGAGAAAGCGCGCATCAAGGCTGTAAGTGTTTATATGGCAGTTAACATTTGGCAACTTACATTTCAGAGGTTTTACTGTGGCCCCGGGGGTAACCCGCCATGAGGAAACACAGACTTTGTCTCAGCGATGCACATCCCATCAAACCTGAAAAGGCCGCCGGACAGGGTTTCTGCCGGCAGCTTCGCAAGCGCGTCCTTCCCCGCCCTGAACAAATTGGGGGCGGCAGTTGTCATCCGCTGCCACGCGATCAACGGAAAGGCGCCCGTCGCAGGGTCCGGGACGACAGCGGAATCGCGCTGGTGATCACATTGCTGCTCCTGCTGGTTCTTTCTGCTCTTCTTCTGGGCGCGGCGCTCACCACCAGCACCGACATGCTGATCAACGGCTATTACAGAAACTTCAGAGGTTCGTTCTATGCGGCTGATTCCGGCCTCAATATTGCGCGCCAGGAACTCGTCAACCGGACGATGGCGGCCATTCCCAACGTGTTCACTGCCGGGAGCGCTCCCATCCCCATCGGCACTGACGCCATCGCCGCCGCCTACATCTCTTCGACGTACGGAAGTCCGCAGTCGCTGAACCAGGGCGCCGCCGTTGACTCCTGGAAGGAAGCGTTCCACATTTCGGGCGTCACCTACACGCAGGCCAGCATAACTCCCACCGCCACGGACCCCTCAACGGGGCTGCCTTCCGCGTATCAGTACGTCTACGCCTACAGCCTCACTTCGGTCGGCCAATCGAGCGGGGTTGAACAGGCAACGGTGAGCGAGACCGGGAACGTCGTTTTCAACGTGACGATAACGCCCGCCAGCGGCCAGACCCTCAGTTTCGCGGCCTATGGAATGTTTATCGATCAGCAATCGGTGTGCAGCGGCTCCTATCTTGTTCCCGGGCTCATCAGCGGCCCGGTGTTCACCAACGGCGGATGGACCTTCGGAACGTCGGGCTCGTACACGTTTACCAACCCGGTTGGCAGCCACTCCGGCAACGCGGGGTTCCAGTTCTCCTCCCGTTGCACACAATCCTCAAGTGGCAACGACAGTTATCAGCGCCAATCGATCAGCCCGCAGTACCAGGCAGGATTCCAATGGGGACAGGCGGCCGTTCCGCTGCCTTCGAATGATTTCAGCCAGAGACGCGCCGTGCTTGACGGGCGCGGAACCAATACCTCCCAGGTGACGGGCGCCGACATGAATGCCGCCCTCCGTGATGTGAATGGCGCGCCCTACCCGGCCTCGGGCGCCAGCAGCGGCGTTTTTCTCTCTTATGATGCGTCCGCTGACCCGCCCAGGATGACCGGAGGCGGCATCCTGGTCGAAGGCAACGCGAAGGTGCAACTGGCGGCCGGCCCCGGCGGGAGCCAGGTGGTGACCATTGTCCAGGGCTCAGGCCATAGTGCAACGACGACGACAGTCACCTTCGATCCCGTCGCCGGCACCACAACCGTTGCCTCCGGTTCGTCGTCGCAGGTGGTCAATGGCGTCCCGATGGACTACAACACCGGCAAGCCCGGAACCATGCTCTACGTGGACGGGAACGTGACCAGCCTCAGCGGCCCTGGGAATGGCCAGGCGGCCGTTCAGGACGGAGCGGCCCTGGACGTCGTCGCCGCCAACAACATCACCGTCACCGGCGACCTGCTCTACAAGACGCGGCCCGTGACCACAACGCAGAACCAGATCCCCAATACTCCCGCCGACACGCTGATTCCGGGCAACGACAAGGGCCAGGTTCTCGGGCTCTATACGGCCAAAGGCGACATTCAACTGGACAACCAGCAGAGTTCATCCAACCTCGAGATCGACGCCAGCCTGGCAGCCATCTCAGACAGCGGCTCGGGCGGCCTCGTCAACATCGGCCGAAGCATCAGCACGCTGACCATCGTCGGAGGACGAATCCAGAACGAGATCAAGAACATCAACTCGAGCACAAGGAACGTTTTCTTTGACCGCCGGTTTGCCGGCAACTTTGCCCCGCCCTGGTTCCCCTCCACCACCATCAGCCCTTCCGGCAAATCCTCGGCAAGCACCGTTGCTTCCGTCGACCGTGTGCGATGGGTGGATCAAACCGGTGATTAAAACCCGCATGAAATGTCGTCCTGGCTTTCACAGCGGCTCACACAGCTTCTGGGTTTTGAAATAGATCCTGCTGAATATGAGCAGGAAGGCTCGTTCACTAACCGGACCTCGTTTTTATTTCACACCAACAAAGCCACGCGGCTCATGCACCCATGACAGCCGGATAGACCTTGTTGATGGCGCGGGCGATGTCGCTTGTATCCTGCTCCGTGAATTTTGGATCAATCACGACGGCCGCGAAGCGATGCAGAATGTCGAGGGTTCGCGGGCAGGCTTCAGCGCCGTACTGGATCTCGCGGCCGCGCGCCGTGGTGAACGAAGGCCACGCCGGGTGGGCGGTCGCCTTGTTTTTCACCTGCGGGGCGATGGGAAGGATCGCCGAGCCGGCGGGAGGCCCGGCGGGAATGTTCTCCGCCCGCATCGCCTTGATGTAGCGGGCACAAAGTTGGCGCGTGGCGAAGCCGAGATAAATCCTTTCCTTCAGGTCGCCGTCGGGGTCGGGCGAATGCCGGTAGTGAGGCTGCGGCAAATCGCGCAGACCTTCGTAGACGCGGCGGCCATTCTGCCTGAGTGCGGCAACGATCCCGTCGAGCTTGGCGAGCTGCGCGTCCAGCACTCCGCCGGTGAACTCGCTCATGCGGAAGTTGGTGCCCGCAAAAGCAGGGACCCGTTCGCCGCCCAGTTCTTTTTTCAGCGCAGGCCGCAACAGTCCCAGGTCGTGGAAGCGGCAGGCGCGCTCAAACAGGATGGGATCGTCGGTGACCACGGCGCCGCCCTCGCCTGAGGTGATGGTCTTGCAGAACTGGAAGCTGTAAATGGCGATGTCGCCGATGGAGCCCACCGGCCTGCCCTTGTAATCCGCGCCCAGGCTCTGCGCGCAATCTTCCAGCACCTTCAGTCCGTGCTTGCGGGCGATGGGCAGGATGCGGTCGAGGTCGGCCGGACAGCCCTCAAGATGCACGGCCATGATGGCCTTGGTTTGCGGCGTGATGCGGTGTTCGATATCGTCCGGATCGATGTTGAGCGACTCGTCGATTTCCGCGAACACCGGCAGCGCCCCCGCCAGCACGATGGCGTTGTAGCAGGAATACCACGTCCACGCCGGAAGGATCATCTCATCGCCCGGGCCGAGCCCCAGCGCCGCCATGGCGCACTGCAATGCCGCCGTTCCCGAAGTCACTCCCAGCACGAAGCGGCGCCGCATCCGCCGCCCGAACGCCATCTCAAAGTTGGCGCACTGCATGGGCGGATTGGGTCCGGGACCGTACCAGCGGAAGGGGCTGCGGGAGGCAATCACATCGTCCACGCGGCCGCGTTCCTCGCCGCCGTAGTATTCGGTGCCCATGCCGCACTCGGCCACCTGCAGCATCTTTTCGCGCACCGGCGTTCCGCCGTTGATGGCCAGCGCAGCCCCACCGCCCGCCGCCGGGCTCGATAAGCCGGAAGAAGAAACAGCAGGCCGCGCGCCAGCCAGCGGCGCCGCTGATGCCGCAGCCGCCACGGATGCCAGAAACTCTCTTCGATTGACCATGACCACCCTCCCTCGAAAGGCGTGTCGTGCAGCCGTATTCTATTCACCGAACTTGCCCAAGCTCAAGCTTCATCTCAACAATTTCGAACGGCATCCCAAACCGTGCGGATACACCGCGGCCCCTGTGGCGAAAGGGGACGGATTCATCCGTGCCGTACACGCGCACACCGGAGCCCGGCTTGAGCCGCCGCAGGCTATTGATTCAGCAGCGAGCCCATGATGCCGCCGATGGCGCCGCCCTCTGCAGCCGAAGTGCTTGGCCTGGGCATGTATTCCATCAGCTCGTGGGCCAGCCTAGCGATGGGGAGCGTTTGCAGCCAGATTTTTCCCGGCCCGGTCAGCGACGCCAGAAAAATTCCGTCGCCGCCAAACAGCATGTTTTTGATGCCCGGCACGGTGGTGATTTGAAAGGAAACGCCCGCCTGGAACGCGCCCACGTGTCCGGGATGCACCCGCAGATTTTCACCCGGCCCCAGTTCTTTCATCACCAGCTCGCCTGAAAGTTCCAGCCATGCGGTGCCGGTTCCGCTGAGGCGCTGCAGCAGGAATCCTTCGCCGCCAAAAACGCCCGCTCCCAGCGATTGCTGGAAGCCCACGCTGATCTGGATCTGAGGCGTGCCGCACAAAAATCCGTGCCGGTGAATCAGGTATTCATGCGCGCCGTCAACTTCCACCGGCACAATGTGTCCCGGCAGTTTGGTGGCGAAGGAAACCGTTCCGGGAGCGCCGGCGGCCTGGTATTGCGTCATAAACAGCGATCCGCCTCCCGCCACGCGCTTCAGCGCGCCGAACAATTCCTCCGCCCCCGCCAAACTGCGTGTGGGTGGTCAACTGGATGGAACTCGTCATCCAGGAAAGTTCACCCGCCTCGGAAACAACCGCCTCGTTCGGGTCCAGCGCGACTTCAAGTACGGGCATGGTGGTGCCAAGAATGCGACTCTGCATATCAATCTCCTCGTATGAATTGCGCGCCGCCGGCGCATCGCCAGCCGCCGCCCGGCGCACGATTGAATGTATATCCTAAACGCCTACCCCGGCAAGGACGTGGACCTCGACGGATGCGCGACCCGGCCATTCCCTGTCGCGCAGCGGCCTTGGAGTGCGGGAGCGTGCTCCCGCCTTCGGACAGCGAGTTGGCCCGCGGGAAGAGGCCGAAAATTGTAGCGCCGCCGTCCCGGCGGCACCTTTCCAAGCCGGCAGGATGCCGGCGCTACGATCATGGGCTGAAGCCCGGCGAACATGGCGCGTTTTTCGCCACGAGTGAACTCGTGCCCTTTCGCAAAGCAAGGCGGCGGCAAGCCGCCGCACTCCAAGGCCCGCGAAACGCGGGCTGTGCGCGGCACCTGAAAATTCGTACGCATACATTCCAGACGGTGGAACGTATGCGGCGCCTGTCCAGCCCTGCGCTACCGGGACAGAAAGCGGACTGACAAGAGCAATGCGCTGATTCCATTCCACATGATTTGCACGCCAATACAAACCAGGAGAAAGGAAGAAAGCCGGACAATAACGGTCATGGCGGTGTTTCCGAGCTTTCGAGCCAGCACATCGGCGAACCCATAGCACAAACCAACGCTGACAGCGACCATGCCCATGGCGGCGAGCGCGGCAATGATGACCGGGATGTGGAATCCATACCGGTGCGTCGAGTTGGCACCCAGCGTGATGGCCACGGAAATGGACCCCGGGCCCACCGTCAGCGGCAACGTCAGGGGATAGAAGGCGTGGCCGTATATGTCCGGGTTCTGGACATTTTTGCGCGCCGTGTCGCCCACCGCATCTTCCTGCATCAGCATTCCCCAACCCACGGCGACCACCACCAGCCCTCCGCCCACCTGCACCACCGGCAGCGATACGCCAAAGAATTTGAGGACCTGCGCGCCGATAAAATAGGAGCCCACCATCAGGTACAAGCTGTTGAGAGCCACCCGCCAGGCAAGCCCCCGGCGCACTTTCGGCAGATACTGCTGGGTCAGCGACAGGAAGATGGGGCTTCCGGTCAGCGGGTCAACGATGGGGAAAAGCGCGCTGATAATCAGGAAGAAAACTTTGACCGCATCGGCCATGACAATCCCCTCGAGATCAGAAACCTTGAGCGATTTCGGGCAAGGAACCCACACACTCGCCTTGCATCAGAGGATTCTAACGCGAATTGATTCCCACGTCCCACGCCGCGGGCTAAAATCTTTCGGCCCTCCGGGCATGGGGAAAACAAAAGGCAGTAAGCCGGAAGGATGAAGTGTGAAGGATGAAGGATGAAGGATGAAGGATGAAAAAGGGCAGCGCCGGGGTTATGGCACGGATGAATCCGCGCCCTTTCCCGGAAATGCCGGGAGCGAGGCTGTCATTCGTGCAAAGCCCCTGAAGGGGGCGAAGGACGTCAATCTCAGACACGCCGCTCGTCGCCAATCACTCGTCGCTATCCTTTTCATCCTCCATAATTCTCTTTTCCCCACCCTTCCAGCCCACTCAGCTTGGTGGACCGCAGACATCAAAAATCAATAGCCGCGCCAGCCAGCTGGTATAACATAGGACGCATCCTTTTCGGGGCGTTGACAACGCCATCCCAAGCGGGAGGTCACGCACATGTTTCGCCGCAGCATTGAGCATCCTGGCCCTGAGCTTTGCCATCACCGTTTTTTGCGGGCCGCTGGCAGGGCAGGAAACGCCGCCGACGCTGGCCATTGGTTCCCCGGCGCCCGACTTCTGCCTGCCGGGCGTTGACGGCAAGACCCATTGCCTGAAGGACTACGCCTCCGCCAAAGTGCTGGTGGTCATTTTCACCTGCGATCATTGCCCGACGGCGCAGCTCTATGAAACGCGCATCCAGCAGCTTGTGGACGACTTCAAGGGACAGAGCGTGGCCTTTGTGGCCATCCAGCCCAACAATCCCAAAGCCATCCAGCTGGACGAGCTCGGCTACACGGACGTGAGCGATTCGTTTGCCGAGATGAAGATTCGCGCCGCCTACCGGCATTTTAATTTCCCCTACCTTTATGACGGCGAGACGCAGAAGGTTTCGCGCGAGTACGGCCCCGTGGCCACTCCGCACGTTTTCGTCTTTGGGCCGGAGCGCAAGCTGCTCTACGACGGCCGTGTTGACAATAATCCCAGGCCGCAATACGTCACGCGGCAGGACGCGCGAATCGCCATCGACGAGGTGCTGGCCGGCAAGCCGGTCGCGGTGCCCGTCACGCCCGCCATCGGCTGTTCCACCAAATGGATGTACAAGGAGGCAGCGAGCGACGAGGAAATGTCCCGCATTGAAAAGGAACCCGTGACGGTGAAGCCGGTCCTGGCCGCCGACTTGAGCGCCCTGCGCAAGAACAACACCGGCAAGCTGCTGCTGGTGGATTTCTGGGCCACCTGGTGCGGCCCCTGCGTGAGAGAGCTTCCGCTTTTTGAAACCATGTACCGCATGTACCGGCTCCGGCCGTTCCAGCTGGTGACGGTGAGCGTCAACTATCCTGACGAAAAGGCCGGCGTCCTGCGGGCGTTGCAGAACGACCATGCCTCCAGCGAGAACCTGATTTTCGGCGCGCCGCAGATTTACGATCTGATGGCGGCGTTCAATCCCAAGTGGAAGGGCGCCGTTCCCTACACCGTCCTCATCAGTCCCACCGGCGAGGTGCTTTACGAAGAGGAGGCCCCCATCGACGCGCTCAAGCTCCGCCGGCTGATTATTGCCAACCTGCCGGATGACGATTACATCGGCCACACGGCCTACTGGCACCAAGCCGTCTATGGCAAATAGCCCATCGCCAGAGCCGGTGGCGGGGTGATATCATCGTCTGCCGAGATTGGGACGGTTCCGAAGTGCGCATACATTCCAGACGGCGGAACGTAGGCGCGACCCGCCTGCCACAAAACCGAACCGCGAGGCCTCTGCCAGGCCGGAAGAGCCTGTCGCTCAAGTGTAGAAATCGCAGGGGGAACGACCGTTGTTTTCCCCGGGCTCAGGGGACTGAATTGAACCTCAAGTTTTCCTTCTGTTCCGTCTTTCTTCTGTGGATGTGCGCGGCGCCAGGGATCGCCGCACAATCCGCCGGTCATGCGCAATTTCTATCTTTTGATCAAGCGCAACCCGTGCTCCGGTCCAGGGCTGCGAAACTTCCAGCGGACCTGAAAGGTCCGACTCCGCTGACAGCCGACCGATGGATGAATTGGGTGCACAAAGAGGACGCTCACGTCCGCGCGCGACTCGATCGCGGCGAAGAGGATACGCTCACCAACCTTCTCCGCTTCGGCACCACGTTCACCAAAGAATACCGTATTGACGACCAGTATCTTCGCGAGTCCTGGCACAGTTCCCTGGTCAACGCCTTCGCGGAAAATCGCGCCAACGATCTGATTCGTGCCATGGCTTCCCGGAACGCGAATGAACGCATCGCACATATGCGCGCGTTCCTTGAGAAAAAGGGTTACTCTTTCAAGACGGCGGAAGATCGAAAGAAAATCAAAAATTACCTGCTGGCGAATCTCGCGAGATTGCGGGCCGACATGATGCGCTACTCCAGCCCCAGTCAGGAAAGCAACCGCTTCGAGCTATTTCAAAATCGTGGCATCTCCCTTGACACCAACCTGTGGCCGGATTTTCTGATCGACCAGCACCTGGCGGAGATGGTCAAGAAGGGCCTGCTACGGCCGGGTTCCGTGCATCGAGTGGCGATTGTTGGGCCAGGACTGGATTTTGTCAACAAGCAGATGGGGAATGATTTTTACCCGCCGCAAACGATTCAGCCGTTCGCCGTTCTCGATTCGCTGATCCGCCTGGGTCTCGCCGACCCCGCCTCCATTGAACTCTATACCCTGGACATCAGTTCTGAGGTCAATTTTCATATCGAGAGAGCCAGAAGAAATGCGGCGGCTGGACGTGCCTACGTCGTCCAACTTCCCTGGAACACTACGGTACGAATGACACCCGAATATCGCCGATCTTTTATCAAATACTGGCAGAGACTCGGCTCCAGCATCGGCCAACCGGTACCCCCCATTGCCGTTCCTGCCTCCGCGGCTACGGATACGCAGACGCGCGCGGTGAAGATTCGCCCCGAAATCGTACTCCGCATGATCCCTTGCGATACCGACATCGTCTTTCAGCATCTCGTGCTGGCGTCGAAACAGGGCTTCGATCTCATCATCGGCACCAATGTCTTTGTCTACTATGGCGAGTTTGACCAATCTCTGGCGCGCCTGAACATGGCGCTGATGTTGAATCCCGGTGGATTCATCCTCTCGAACGATAAGCTGGCCGGCTCGCCGGCCGACGGTCTCACGGATTCTCTGCAAACCCTGCAAATCGTCGCACGCAATCCCTACCGTACTGATTACATGTTTACGTATAAGCACCGAAACTGAGGTGCATTCACTTTCCAAATGCCCAGGTCGTTCCCACTCCCGCCGCGCCGGGGCAGGCGCAAACTTCGTTGTCGGACGCCTGCGGGCCGAATGCCACGAGCGGCAGATTACGGCACGGAAGCATTTATTTGCCAATGTGAGCAAAACTGAACAGACGCGCCTCCGCGAAAATGGTCTGATCAATACTGGAGCCGGAGGATCAAAAATCCTGCCATTGCTCCGACACCTGCCCCGGAACCCAAAGTGGGAGTCCTGGTTAAAACGTAGGTGTGTAGTTGGGTGGATCTGCGGATCAAACCCGGATTTCCCCCGCTACCAGGCAGCGAGAGAAACTTTTCGGAGGACGCAAAGATGAAAAGCATACCCCTGATAGTCTTGTTGCTGCTCACATGGCCGTGGTCTTCGGTTAAGGAATACCACATGACAGCCAGCAGCAGCGTTCCGGCAGCGACCGGGCTTGTAAAAGTCCAAATAGACAAAGCTAACGGAAACACCAAGCTGGAAATAAAAGTGTTCAATCTCGCGGATCCGGCGCGCCTGACTCCTCCCGCGAATGACTACATTGTTTGGATTCGCCCCAACGGCGGGGACGCAGTGAAACAGGGCGCTATCCGTGTGGACAAGAACCAGAAAGGCGTATTGAAGGTGGTCACTACGTCGAAGGATTGTGACGTTTTTATTACCGCTGAGCAAAGCGAAAGCGTTTCTATGCCATCGGACGTCGAGGTTTTGCATACGCACATCATGCTTAAATGAGATGGGCGGCTGGCGCAAACATCGTCATTGGATGTCTGCGGGCCGCGCCGTGCGCGGCGCCTGATCATTCAGCAGAAAGAACCTTGGTAGCGCAGAGTTGTTCTGTAACTCTGCGGCCTTTTGTCAGATTCGCCCGGGTGGCGCATACGTCGCGCTCTTTGCGATGTATGCGATTCCAGGCTGTAATAATTTTCCCCCGGGGGATTGCGACGTCCTGCATCACCAAATGACGCATACATTCCAGAAGGCCAAACCTATCCGCGACACACTGTCACTGTTTCACGTAACGAAGCGCCACACATCCTGATTTAAAAATCTTTGACTCAACAAGTTTTAACTGCAATTTCTCCGGCAGGCTCACACCTTCCAACAGCCGTCTCCCTTCTCCTGCAACGATGGGGTTAACGACAAAGCGATATTCATCCACCAGGCCAAGCTCAATGAGTTGTGAAGAAACGCTGACACCACCGACGATAATGTTTTTGCCCTCTTCCTGTTTCAATTTAAGGATTTCGCCCTGAAGGTTCGCACGAACAATTCTCGTGTTGTTTCCTTCAACGCTCTCCAGTGATCGTGAAAAAACAAGTTTGTCGATGGCTACAAATGCTTCGGCAAATTCGATCGTTGCTTTGGTCTCTCCGGCAGGGTTCTTTGCAATGTCCGGCCAATAAGGAACCATCAGTTCATAGGTCTTGCGCCCAAACACCTGCAGGTCAACATCCCGCATGAGGTGCGTAAAATATTCCAGCGTTTCATCATCAGCAATCCCTTTGTCGTGGTCGCAGCAGCCATCCAGGGTAATATTGATTGCAAAGATCAATTTTCTCATTTGAATGCCCTCCCCCCTCTATGGACCAGTGATGATGAGAGTGTAAACCGGAAGTTCGTCTTTTGCCCCTCCGCGGCTGGCGCAGAATCTCCAGCATCGCCTTTGGATGTCTGCGGGCCGCGCCGTGCGCGGTGCCTGATAATTCAGCAAAAGTGAAGTGCGCATACGTTCCAGAACCCGGAACGTATGCGGGGCCGTCGGGGCATCACCCGTCATACTTCGAGCCATATTTCCCGGGCCGGTGTCCACTTGCGAGCCGCCATGAATGGAACGAGGCATTATACTCGACCAGCCCGCTCTCCCTTTGGTCAGCCATGAACTCCTGCACCTCTTCTACGCTCTTGAATGGCATCAGGTATTTCTTGAGGCGATACGAAGCTCGCACGCGCCAAGCTAGGCCCTTTGGCTCGTGCGCAGGGTCGGCGGCATCAATCGGGATATCGCCTAACGCCTCACTCCAGAAATAAAGAAAAATATCCTTCGATGTGATTACCGCGTTCGGCCTCGACTCGTACAGCAACCGACGAATCCGCTTCCACTTTCTCCTGGTAACTTTCCAGAATAAGAGCCGCACCAACTCACAGAGCACCTTCGCGCTGCCGAGCAATTCTGTCATCAAGACCCTCTAGAACCTGCCACAAAATAGTTCGGTTGCCATTATCACGCACCTCCAAAACCGGAGCAATAGCGGGAAGATGTGGTTTCTGCATGGATATCTTCTTCCCATTGATTCCGCACATCGGGGCCGACGCACACACCGCCGTTGGGTGTCTGCGGGCCGCACCCTACGCCGTACCGGATATTTCGAAGGGAAGAAGTGCTCACACGTCCACGAAGGCGGTCTTCTCGCTTAAACCGGTGCGTGATCAATTGGCCCGTCACCCATGTGATACACTTACGCTGCCGTGAATTATGTAATCATTTCTCGCCTTCTGCGGACTTTGAATGCAGTTAAGGTGCGGATCGAGGAGCTCTGTGATGCTGTACAGGAGCATTCCAGAACCATATGGTCCGCAGGGGAAAGCGAGAATCGGAAGAAATGGCCAGTAGAGGCGTTAAAAGCAGTCATCGCGTATGACGACAACACGGCTAGGGATGCCAAGGCTGAACAAAATCGCCAATACCGCGTTCAAAATTCCATACGGTGGGCGGCATGGTCCGCATTTGCCGCAGCGACAATATACGCTGGTGTCGCGGCTTTGCAATGGTACCAGATGACAAAGGCTACGCAGGCGGCTGTTAAAGCTGCCTACGAAGCCCAACAGGCCAATCGCGACGCGCGTGATAGATTTCGAGAAGAGGAGCGTCCATACGTCTGGCTGACAAGCGATGGTCTTGGTTCGCCAGAATTTATCCCCGCAGCCAGCAGCCCGTCTTCTCCAACCGGTCAGGTCATATGGACTTGGCATTATACGAATTACGGTAAGACTCCTGCATTCAATATCCGCTGGCACCAATACATGAGTATTGACGGCAAACCGTTCGTCCAGTCATATGGCGCTCCGCCCGGCGGCGGTGTCGGTTCTCCACTTCCGCCAACACAAGATGTTTTTACAACTGTCGTTTCTCGGCCCGGTTATACGCGCGAACAGGTGGCTCGCGCCTTAGCCGTAGGCGGCAAGGGAATAAGTATTTCGGTGAGGATGGAATATACTGACGGGGCTGGTGGAAAGTATGAAACAGAGATCTGCCTGCGTCGACTAAACACGGGGGCAATCTCCTACTGCACGACGGGGAATTACATAAGATAGAGCCGGAATCCAGTTTAGAAGATTACTAGGGCGATAACAACCGGCCCCGTCACACCGGGCTGGCACAGACATCATCGTTGGATATGTGCGGGTCGCGCTGTGCCCTCTGCCTGGCGCTCCTTAACCTCACCTTCACACCCTTGTTGTCACAGCGTAACATCGTTGCGGCATTCTGGCGGTTTTAGTTCGGAGTTTATCGGCGTGGCGGTGATATCATCATCTGCCGCGCTCATGAGGGACCCCAAAAACCGCATATACCAGGAGCTGGAACGGATGCGCGACCCGTTGAGCCATGCGAAAATCTCGGAATGAGCGAGGCCAAAGGGCGGGGCTTAGACCAGAAACGGGGCTGGCGCAGACATCGCCATCTGATGTCTGCGGGCCGCGCTGAGCGCGGCACATGATAATTCAGCAGAAAAAAGTACGCACACCTTCCAAACGGCGGAACATATGTAGCATTAATGTGGGGCCGAAGTTGGCGTGTACATCGCGGTTTTTGTGGTGGTTGCGATTCAGGCACTCTGATGCTCGGGAGTGCGTACTTTACGAAAGGCCAGCAGCGATCCAGAAGGTCAAAGAAACTTTGGCGGTGTCAATGCCTGCCGTCTTGATAAGGCCAGAAATTATCGTGACCCCCACTTCTTTTGTAACGCGGAACGATTAGCGGACGCGTTCTACCGGCAGCTCAAGTTTGATATGGCTTCCCTTGGGCCTGCCTGCCGGTAGCCAAGTCTTTTGAATACGCAAACAATACTTGTCCCAAGGTAACGGAACTGGCGCGGCACGGCAGGCTCTTCTGGTGGCCATGGGTATCGAGATAGCGATGGGGAACGCGTTCAGGACGTCTTCAGCTCCCTTTGAAGGGAGCATGTCTTAGACTCTCTAGCGCCTGCTCCAAGGTTCCCCTCCAGGCAGCTAATCGATGAATGGCTGCCCGATGCTCCAATAAACATCTTTGGCCTCCTCCAAGGTTCTCCCTTGGGTATGTGACGATCAACAGTTCAATTGGCAGCAAACCAATCGCCTTCACGCTCACGACACTAAAAACATGAATTCTGCTTTGCTCAGGACTTTCATTGAGTACGCCCCTCTCTCAGAGGTTCACACTTCCTGTTCCAGATGCTCGCAAAGGGGCTTCTGTCCGCAACGAGCTAAAACAATCTAAAATCCAGCCATGCTGATTAAACTTTGCATCTGGCAAATGTCAATGCGGTATTTTCTCGGCGTATCATAAAACCGACACATTGAACTTTACCTATGATATACTGGTGGTGATTTTATGTCAATCATTCGGCGGGTAGCGCATCCATCGCGCTCTTTCCGATGTCTGATAAACCGATCCTGGGGGGGGGGGGGGGGGGGGGGGGGGGGGGGGGGGGGGGGGGGGGGGGGGGGGGGGGAAAAAAAAAAAAAAAAAAAAAAAAAAAAAAAAAAAAGCATACATTCCAGAGAGCGGAAGGTACGCTAGGCCAATGCAACCTGGCCTTCATCCTTCATCATTCATAATTTTCATCTTAACTTCCCCTTCAAGCCTTTGTCATCACGGCGTAACATCATTGCGGCATTCTGCCGGTTTTAGTTCGGAATTGATTGGCGCGGCGGTGATATCATCGTCTGCCGTATCGATGATGGGTCCGAAGGCATCGTAGTTCGCGTTACGCGTCGCGAATGCGACCTTGGAGTGCGGGAGCCATGCTCCCGCCTTCGGCTGGCGGGAAGCAGAAGGCACCGCCGTCCCGGCGGCATTTTTTAAGGCCAGGCAAGATGCCGGCGCTACGCAAAAAACCGCAGAGTTAAAGAACAACTCTACGCTACCCGGGTCAGGGGCTGAAGCCCGGCAATGAAGGAGCACCCTTATGGCACGACTGAAGTCGTGCCCTTTCGCAAAAAGAAACACCGTGGAGGCATTCATTTTGAAACTAAAACAACTGCTGGCGGCACCACTGAGGCAAACCGCTATGGCGCTAATGGCGGCGGCAATGATGACAACTTCCGCCCTGGGCCAGGAGGCGCGGTTGCCGGTTCGCGCGGTGATAAACCCGGCGTGGTGACCACGGGGCAATCCATCACTCCGGCGGGCGCGCAAAGCGTTTTCAGCGGGCGGGTGCATGCCGCGATGTTTGGCGGCAGTGACAACGTGATCTACGTGGCGCTCAATTCCGGCCAGGTTTACAAGCTCGACTGGCGGGCCAACAAGGTGCTGGAAGTCATCCACGGCGGCCGCAACCCGGGCATGCAGGGCCTGGCGCTCGACCCCGCAAGCGGCGAACCGCTGATGAGCGGCGCGATCTCCGGAAGCGTAGATGGCAAGCGCGAAACCGCCATCCAGCTTGTTCGCATCGAGGGTTCGCAGATAAAAGTGATTGCCAACCGCCTGGGCACTTTTGCCGTTGGGCAGGTTTCCGCAGCCAGTGAGAAGAACGCCGCAGGCGAACGCCTGGCGGGCGTGGCCCTCACCTTCAACGATTCGCTCGCCGTGGTCGATCTCGATTCCGGCAAGGTGAAAGGCACGGTGCGGACGGGCATCGCGCCTTTTGGCGTGCGCGTCAACCGGGCGGGCACGGTGGCTTATGTTTCCAACTGGGGCGGCCGGTTCCCCGAGGCGCAGGATTTGACCCGCACCACCGGCGTGCGTTCCGGCGCCGACCGCGTGGTAGTGGACGCGCGCGGGATTGCTTCCACCGGCACCGTGAGCCGCGTTGATCTTGCCACCATGCAGGTGACGAATACCATTGAGACCGGCCTGCACCCGACCGCCCTCGCCTGGGACGAGCCGCGCGCGCGCCTCTACGTGGCCAACAGCAATTCCGACACAGTGACGGTGATTGACACGCAAACGAACCGCGTGGCGCATACTTTCCCGATTGCGCCCTTTGCGCGCAAGGCCGAAGGAGTTGCGCCCAACGCCCTGGCCGTGAGCGCCGACGGCAAAACGCTTTACGTGGCCTGCGGCGGCATCAACGCCGTGGCTGTGATGCGGGCTGAAGACGGGCAAATCGAAGGGCTGATCCCGACAGCGTGGTATCCCAATGACATGCGCCTCAGCACCGGCGGCAAATACCTGCTGGTGGCCAACCTGATGGGCGTGGGGCCGGGCGGAACTCCTTATGACATTGAGCGCATGGCCCGCAGCGAAGGGCTCGATATTCTGCCGGGACCGACGCGGCGCTACGTGCATTCTGACCGTTCCTCCGTGGAAGTGATCCACGTGCCCGACGCCGCGCAACTGCAAGGCTATTCGAAAGCCGTGGCACAGAACAACCACCTGATGCTGGCCAACACCCCGGGCGCAGCCGCCCCCACCGCCCTCGCGCCCGGGCGCCCCAACCTGCGGCCGCTGCCCGTTCCGCTGCGCGCCGGCGATCCGTCGCTGATCCATCACGTGGTGTTTATCATCAAGGAGAACAGATCGTACGACCAGGTTTTTGGCGACATGAGCCAGGGAAACAGCGACCCGACGCTGGTGCAATACGGCCGCGACGTGACGCCCAACCAGCACCGCCTGGCCGAACAGTTTGTGCTGCTCGACAATTTTTACGCTTCGGGCGGCAACAGCGCCGACGGCCACCAGTGGCTGACCCAGGCCGCCGAAACCGATTACACCTATTGGCCCGGCTACCAGGGGCGCAGCTATCCGTACGACGGCGCCGACCCCATCGCGCCGGCCAGCAGCGGATTCATCTGGAACGAGGCGAAGGCGCGCAAGGTGACCGTGGAAGACTTTGGCGAGTACGTTCCCGTTCCGCACGGCGAGATGAGCATCCGCGAGCGGGAAAAGAACCTGGCCGCGTGGAAGGCCGGCGAAGATTTTGCGGGGCGCTTCCATGAGCAGGCTCCGTACGCGTCGCTCGACAAGATTGTGGTGCACGATTTCCCCTACTGGACGCTGGCCGTGCCCGACGTGGTGCGGGCGCAAATCTTTCTGAAATACCTGAGCGGCTGGGAAAAGAGCGGCGAGATGCCCGGCCTGGTGCTGTTGCAACTGCCCAGCGACCATACGGCCGGCACCCGGCCGGGCGTCTCGACTCCCCAGGCCATGGTGGCCGACAACGACTGGGCGCTGGGACAAGTGGTGGCGGGGCTTTCACGATCACCCTTCTGGAAAAGCATGGCCATCTTTGTGGTGGAAGACGACGCCCAGAACGGCATCGACCACGTGGACGGACATCGTACCGTGGCGCTGGCCATCAGTCCTTATACCCGGCGCGGCGCGGTGGATTCGACTTATTATTCCCACGTGAGTATGGTGAAAACTATCGAGCGTATGCTGGGCCTGCCGACGATGTCCATCTTCGACATGATTTCAGACGATATGCGGAATAGCTTCGACACGACGCCGGATGACGCTCCGTATACGGCCGTGGAACCGAAGCAGTCGATCTACCAGGTGAACCCGTCGCTCGATGCGCTGAAGGGACCCGAGCGCAGGGCGGCCGTGGCGTCGATGAAGATGGATTTCGATGTGCCGGACGATGTGCCCAGCCAGACGCTGAATCGCATCCTGTGGCACGACGCGCGCGGGTGGCAGGTGCCCTATCCCGAGGTGCGGCGGGGAGCGTTTGCGCCCGTTGCCGCCAATGCCGGCGAAGACGAGAAAGATGAGCAGTGAGGGCCTGGCGAGGGCGCGCCGGAGGCCGGTCAACTAGGCCGTACTGTCTAGGCTATACAGCAAGATGACTAGCCCGTAAATGGGACGTATGGGATTTTGAGCCCTGAAATCGCTATATTTATATCTTATTGATATAGTTATAGTTATAAAATTTTTAGGCCTTTAAAATTCGGGGTTTTCAAAAAACTGTCTCATTCTGACACAGTGGGTAAAATTTACAATTCCATGTTTTCACCGAAAGTTGCAAACGCCATGGAGCAGGAAATTATCGAGGGCATCAGGCTGTTCAACGCGCGGCGCTACTTTGAAGCCCATGAAGCACTCGAGGCCGTGTGGCTGAAAGCAACCGGCGAGCGCAAGACCTTCCTTCACGGCCTCATCCAGGTGGCGGCGGCGTTCCATCACCACGCGCGCGGCAACACCGCCGGGTTCCGCTCGCTGCTGGCAAAGGGCTGCACAAAACTCGCGCCCTTCGGCGCTGAGTTCGAAGGCGTCGATCTCGCATCGCTCAGGCGGCAGCTTCAATCATGGCAGGAACACCCGTCTTCCCAATCCGACCGGCCGGCGGCGCCGCAAATCCGCTTCATCGCGGCACCACCGCACCGCTGACACCGCCGGTGTTTACACGCGCGCAGGCCGGAGCCTAATATAGTCGCTTGTGTCTGCGGCTTTGAAGGGTCCCGAGTCTCATCGGGAAACGATAACGCAAGGCCGAGGCCCCATCACATGATTGAGTGTCTCCATCCCGGTTTGCCATCGCAGAAAACACGGGTCATCCTTTTTGATTTTGACGGCACGCTGTCTCTGCTGCGCGCGGGATGGATGGACGTGATGGTTCCCATGATGGTGGAGATTCTCGGGGAGTTGAGGACGGGCGAAAGCGCAGCGGACCTTGAGGCGCTGGTGAAAGACTACGTGGCGCGGCTGACCGGCAAGCAGACGATCTACCAGATGATCGAACTCGCCGATCAGGTGAAGTCGCGCGGCGGGCAACCACTTGAACCGCTGGCTTACAAGAAGATGTATCATGACCGCCTGATGGAAAAGATCCGCCACCGGCGCGAAGCGTTGCGGCAGGGGAAAGAATCGCCCGAGAAGTATCTCGTTCCGGGCGCCCGCGTTTTGCTTGACGCCCTGAAGGAGCGCGGTTACAAGCTCTATGTGGCCAGCGGCACAGACCACGCTTACACGGTTGAAGAGGCAGGCCTGCTCGAGATCACGCCTTATTTCGACGGCCGCATTTACGGCGCCCAGGACGACTACCGGAGCTTTTCAAAAGCCATGCTGATCCAGAAGATGATCGGCTCCATGGAATGCCGCGGCGATGAACTGCTGGGCTTCGGCGACGGCTACGTGGAGATCGAAAACGTCAAGGAAGTCGGCGGCACGGCGGTGGGCGTGGCCAGCGACGAACCCGAATGCCTGAAGGTGGATGAATGGAAGCGCGAGCGCCTGGCCGGCGTTGGAGCGGATTACATCATTCCCAACTTCCTTTGCCGCGACGAGCTTCTCGAAACTTTATTCCCCGGGTGATGGCGCGAACATGGAATCGAAATACAAATTGTTTGACCGCTCGAAACTGCTGATCAAGCCTCTCAGCGAACGCCAGCACGACATGCAACTCGATTACGTTCTGGGCCTCGATGACACCGCGCCGGAATTCTCCCATCCGCAGCTTCCTGAAGTTGCGCGGCGGATGATCGCCGCCCAACGGCAAAGGCGCGGCGCGAATCCTGATGATGGGCGCGCACGTCATCAAGCAGGGCATGAGCCGCCACGTCATCGACCTCATCGAACGCGGCTTCTTCAGCCACATTGCCATGAACGGCGCCGGAGCCATTCACGATTACGAACTGGCGCGCATCGGGGCCACTACGGAGAGCGTGGCGCGCTACATCCAGACGGGCGAGTTCGGGTTGTGGAAAGAAACAGGCGACTTGAACGGCGTCATCAAAGAGGCCGCGGAACTTTCGCTGGGCCTCGGAGAAAATCTCGGACGCCACATTGAGGCCGGCAACTTTCCGCACCAGGACGTCAGCATCTTCGCCGCGGCTTATCGCCGTTCAGTTCCGGTGACGGTCCACGTGGGCGTGGGCTACGACATTACTCACGAGCATCCCAACTGCGACGGCGCGGCACTGGGCGCGGCCAGCTACCGCGATTTCCTGATCTTCACGCAGGCCGTGGAGAACCTGGAAGGCGGCGTCATGCTGGATTTCGGCACCGCGATCATGGGTCCGGAAGTTTACCTGAAGGCGCTCTCCATGGTGCGCAACGTAGCGCGGCAGCAGGGCCGTTCCATCAAGCATTTCACCACGGCGGTATTCGACCTGGTGCCCATCCAGGGAGACATCCACCACGAGCTGCCGAAGACCGACCCCGGTTACTACTTCCGCCCGCACAAGACGATTCTGGTGCGGACCGTTGCCGACGGCGGAGAGAGTTATTACTTCTGCGGAGACCATCGAGCCACGGTCCCGGCCCTGCGGCGCGCCCTGCTGGAGGCGGAATGAACACGCCTGAAATCCTCTCCGCGTTCTCGCGGCTCAAGTCGTTGGTGATCGGCGACATCTGCCTCGATCGCTGGTGCACCTACGATCCAGCGATTAGCGAACCTTCGTACGAAACAGGCATTCCGCGCCTGGGCATTGTTTCAACGCAGGTCACTCCGGGCGGCGGGGGAACGGTTGCCAACAACCTGGCGAGCCTGCGGGCGGGGCGGGTTGCGGTCGTCGGCGTCCGCGGCGACGACGGATCCGGGTTTGAGCTGGAACAGGCGCTCACCCTCCGCGGGATCGCAGCAGACCGCATGGTGAAGGCCCGCGACTGGCAGACGTTCACCTACACCAAGCTGCTGAACAGCCGCACCGGCGAGGAAGATCAGCCGCGGGTTGATTTCATTTCCACCCGCCCTTTGCCCTCGGAAGCGGAGCAGGAGCTGATCGAAAACGTTCTCTCAGCGGTCCCTTCCTTCGATATCGTTATTGTCGCCGACCAGGCGGAAACCAGCGCCGGCGGAGTTGTCACGCCGGCCCTGCGCGATTCAATAATTCGCCTGGCGGAAAAGTATCCGCAAAAGGTTTTTCTCGCCGATTCCCGCAAGCGCGTCCACCTGTTTCGCAAGGTGATCCTGAAACCCAACCGCGATGAAGCGGAAGCCGCCAGCCAGAGTCTTTTCGGGAAGGTGGATTTCCCCCTCCTGCGGCAGCACCTTGAGGCCAGGGTTCTGATGGTGACGCACGGCCCCAAGGGCGCTCTGGTTATCCAGGATGAAGGTGAGGCGTGGGCGGAAACCCGCCCGGTTGAAAATCCCGTTGACATCTGCGGCGCCGGTGACAGCTTTGCCGCAGCCTGCGCGCTGACCCTGGCCGTTACCGGCGATCCCGTTACCGCGGCGCGCCTGGGCAATCTTGCAGCGTCCGTCACCATCATGAAAAAGGGGACCGGCACCGCCTCCCGGGAAGAAATCCTCGCCGCCGAACAGAACCTTACCGCCTGGCACCCATCAGGACATGCGGGCCCGGCACCGCATGCCACTGACTAACGGCGCCGCGGATCTTTAGCCATTTTCCGGCTTTGAGCATCGATCTCCGGAGCAACTGCGGCGGCGCCCCGGTCCACCAGTCTTCACGGGTTCGCAAACGGCGGTTTTACACAGATTTAACGCAGGCGACGCAACTGCCGGGCCTTTAACTGCGTCTATGCCAACGTACAACCCGAATGTCCACGGGGGGCTTTGCGGATGCCCGAAAGGAGAGGTAAAATGATGACCGATGAAACAAGAAGGGCCTTTGGACTGGATGACAGCCAGCTATTGAAGTGGAGAATGGGAGGACGGTCCCAGAAAGCAAAGACGTTCCTGCTGGTTGCAGGCGTTGGTATTCTGATTCTGCTTGGGATCAGGATGCTGGCCGCCGCCCCCCTGCCCCAGTACGGCGGACGTCGGATGCGCGGGCCCATGACCCCCGCGGACCATCTGGCCCGGATGACCAAGCAGTTGAAGTTGACTGATGAGCAGCAGGCAAAAATCAAACCCATCCTTGAAGAACAGCATCAGAAGATGATGGACCTGCGGCAGGACACCTCGATGTCCCGTGCAGACCGTTTCGCGAAGTTCCGCGAGGTCCGGCAGGAGTCGATGGAAAAGATCAAACCCATCCTGAATCCCGACCAGCAGAAGAAGTGGGAAGAGATTCAGCAAAAACGGCGGGAAAGACGCAGGGGTCCCATGCCGAACTAGGGGCACGGTCCAATTCCTTTGGCAAACCTATATTCTCACCGCCGGGCAGGGCAAGTTCCCCCCTCCCCGGCGGATACCGATGGAGGCCTATGAAGATATTTGCAGGTGTCATTGTTTTCTTGCTTCTGGGAAGCATTCCCAGTTGGGCGGTTCTTGGGGAGTACGAGAGTTCGGTAACAACAGACCAGCAGCGCATGCACGCGCAACTGCATCAGGTAGCCCGCCAGGGTTATTCCATCAAGCAGCTTAGCACCGCCGACGGAAGGACCGTCAGGGAATTTGTTTCGGCGAAGGGCCTGGTGTTTGGCGTCGCGTGGCAGACGCCGACGATGCCTGATCTGCAGCAACTGATGGGCTCCTACTTCGTCCAGGTGAAACAGGCGGCCCGATCCCGACGGCAGCGGGGTGGTCCGCTGGTGATTCAGACGAAAGACTTTGTAATGGTCAGCGGGGGCCACATGCGTTCCTTCCATGGGATCGCCTACGCGCCGGCCCTATTGCCGGACGGCGTGTCTGCGGAGGTGGTTCGATGAGGCTGCGCGAAGGATCGCCTTTACGATTTGCCCTGATTTCCATGATTGCGATGGCGACGCTGGCACTGGCCGGGTGCGGAGGAAGCAGTTCGAGTCCGAACCCCAACCCAACTCCTACCAAGGTCAACAACACCCAACCCATTGAAGTCAACCTGGGTCCGGCCAACGATTATCCCAACGGGATCTTCACCACCGTAACCATCTGTAAACCGGGCACGTCCACATGCCAGGACATTCCGGACGTTCTGGTAGACACCGGCTCAGAAGGCTTGCGGCTGCTTTCTTCGCAAGTCACCCTCACCCTGCCGGCGATTACCGACAACAGCAGCAACCCGCTGCAGGAATGCTATCAATATGGCGATGGCTCCTACAACTGGGGGGCGGTGGTTGGCGCAGACATCAAATTAGCGGGCGAAAAGGGGAGTTCCGTACCCATCCAGCTCATCGATAGCTCCAACCCCACCACGTTCCCTGTACCCAGTGCCTGCCTGAGCGGCGGCGGCCCGGATGAAAATACAGTGGCGGCCCTCGGCGCCAATGGCATTCTGGGGATCGGAACTTTCCAGCAGGATTGTGGTAGTTATTGCGCAAACAATGCTGCCCCAGGGACCTACTATCTCTGCCCCAACGGCGTCTGCTCCGCCACCGCTGTCCCGGTGAATTATCAGCTTCAGAACCCGGTCTGGACGTTCCCCCAGGACAACAACGGGGTGCTGGTCTCCCTGCCGTCCGTCCCCGACACGGGGGCGCCTACCGCCTCCGGGTCGCTGATTTTCGGCATTGGGACCCAGTCCGACAACGCCCTGGGGAGTGCAGCGATTTACACGACAGACACCTCCGGGAATATCCAAACCACCTATCAAAATGTCTCTTACACAGGTTTTTTTGACACGGGATCCAATGCCAACTACTTCCTGGATTCGACGACGCTCGGTATTCCTGACTGCCCAGCGCCTAATCAGGGCTGGTACTGCCCTGCCGTGACAACGAGCTATACGGTGACCAACACCGGCCTGAATGGCACGACCAATCCGGTAACCATCAGCGTCGCCAATGCCGATGCTTTATTCCTGGCCAATGGCGGGCAGAACGCAGCCTTCAACAATCTGGCCGGTGACAGCGGAACCGGCCCGTCGACGGATTATTTTGATTTCGGCCTGCCCTTTTTCTACGGCCGCGATGTTTTTGTCGGGATTGAAAATATGACCGGGCCGGGCAACGTTGTGGGCCCTTATTACGGCTATTAACGACGGGCTTGGAAAGCAGCATTGATCAATTGAAGTTTTGTGTCCTGGGTCTGATCTCACCGCTATGGAAGTAGCGGCAAGCGCCTCGAAGGGGAAGGTTTGGCGAAGCTGCCCAAACGCCGAACCTTCCCACGGAGCGTAAATTCTTCCGCCTCCACGTGCAATCTCCGATTCCACGGCGCCTCGAAGCCCTGGGGCTGTCTTCTTCCCCCAACCGCAGCGTTGACCGATGCCCCTCGCAGGCAAACGATCCCGAGTTCCACAAAACTCCCACCATCGAACCAGTTCCCTGCCTGATAAGGATTGCAAAATCAGGGTGGCGGACTTCCGTAGCGCCGGCATCCTGCCGGCCCTGAGTAAGAATGCCGGCGGGACGGCGGCGCTACGATCGGGCCTTGTCACTCTATGATGCAATCCTCAGTAGAAACCAGGCCCGGCCCTGCAGCATGGTAATGCCTTGGTGTGGTCCGGGAGCGAAGCCCAAAGAAATGACACAAGGCTTTAACGATGGCGAGAGGGTGCGGAAGTCGTACAGATACGCATGGCCCGTGGCAGAAAAACGGAACGGCGGAGTCCCGTCACCGCAAGACCCCGCCGAATCCGCGAGACCATCCGTGAGGTGTCTACTTGCTGGGAGGCGCCGGAGGCGTTTCCCGTCTCATGGACCGCGAAAAACCGTGCCGTTGGAAACCCCGGTGGAATCCCATTCGAGATTCCTTCAGCTTGTTCCACTGGTCCTCGGTCAGGACGCTGCGGGTGGCCAGCATGGTCTGGATGCGCTCCTTCTCAACCGCCGCCCGCGCCCGCGACAGCTTATCAACCTGCTCCAGCACCTGGGCCTCGTCCGGATGATAACTTTCCAGCATCGGCTCCATGATCACCTGCTGCTTTTCCAGGTCGGCTCGCAGGTCAATCATCTTCAGGCGGCTGTCCTGGGAGATTTTTTCGAGCTGCTCTTTCTGCTGGCCGCTCAGCCCGATTCTCTCGGCAACCTCAGGATTTCTCCACCAGGATCCCATTCGACCGTGGTGGCCCCACATCATCCGGCCAGGCCCCATCGGGCCTCTCGTCCGCATCTCAAAAGTCTGTCCTCTCATCATCCCTCCGGGGCCTCCTCGCATCATCACAGCGCCTGGCCCTTCGGCAGGCCCTCCCTGCACCACGGCCGTATCGGGCCCATCCATGGTTCCGCCCGCCGGCGGGTCCTGTGCCAGGGCTACGGTGCTGAAGAGAGCCAAAACCGCCACAATGCTTAATAGCCTTTTCAACATTTCATACCTCCCCTTTGTCTTGAATCTCGTATTGGTATTTCATGTCCCGAGGCCACCCACACCACCACGGCACCCTCAAATGGCTTTGTTGTCCGGCTCCGGGTGATCGTTCTTTCACTGACCTCACACACCTATTGTCAACCAGATTGCCGGGAATGAATTTAAAGCCTGGGTAAATTCTGCTTTTGCATTCAGAGGGAGGAGTTGTTGTTCTTTAACGCTGCGTCGCGGGCCATTTCAAAACCTGGGGTCAGCCCCGGCCTCCGCTCAGGAAGGCTGCCCAACAAACTTGTAACCCAGGCCGCGAACGGTAAGAAAGTGGTGGGGATTTTGCGGGTCCTGTTCCAGCTTCTGCCGCAGCATCCAGATGTGGGCGTCGACGGTGCGGGTCAGGGTCGATTCATCATAACCCCACACCTCGCGGAGCAGTTCCTCGCGGGACACGGTGGTGCCCTGCTGGCGGATAAAGTACCCCAGCAATTCAAACTCCCTGGCCGACAGCTCGACCGGCTTGCCCTCGCGCCGCACCGCCGTGCTGCGGAAGTCCACCATCACGGCGCCAAACTGGAAAGTCGAATCGGCGCGGTCGCTTTGCGATGACGGCGCCCTGCGCAGCAGCGCTTCGATGCGCGCCAGCAGCTCAGAGGAATCGAACGGCTTGGCCAGGTAATCGTCGGCCCCGAGCTTGAGACCGGAGACCCGGTCCTCAACCTGGCCGCGCGCTGTCAGCATAATGATAGGAGTGCGAACGGAGCGCCGCCGCAGAGTGCGGCAGATCTCAAATCCGTCTTTGTGCGGCAGCATCACGTCCAGGACGATCAGGTCAAAGCCCCCGTCCGACGCTCGATCCAGGGCTTCCTGGCCATCCTGCACGCTCTCCACCTGGAAACCCTTGCTGGCCAGAAGATCGGTCAGCGTCAACACCAGCGCAGCGTCATCCTCCACCAGCAGCAGTCTGGACTGAAGAAAAGTTTTTCGTTTCATGCCTGCGCCCTCGTTCGCGGTCCATGCAGCCGGACACGCAAAAGATTACCGCTCACCCGGCCTTGCGCTCAAGTTCTGGAACAGCGGGCAGGTGAATCGTAAAACGCGTTCCCTTTCCTTTCGTACTTTCCACACTCACCCTGCCGCCCTGCGCCTCAATGTGGCGCTTCACGATGCTCAGTCCGAGCCCGGCCCCGGGCACCGTGGAGGCCAGCACTTCCTGGCCGCGATAGAACGGTTCAAAGATGTGGGCCAGGTCCGCCGGATCGATGCCGGGTCCATGGTCTTCCACGGTGATCCGTACTTCTTTCCGCCCCCCGTTCGGACCGCTGGTGGCGGCAACGCCGAGCCACCGGCCCGCGCCGCCGTATTTGATGGCGTTGGCAAAAAGGTTCTTCACAGCGCTTTCCACCGACGAGGCTTCCGCCAGAACCAGGGGCAGATTGTCCTCCACATTTCTCTCCACCTGCCATCCACCCTCGCGCAGTGAGGACCCGTACTCGGCGAGCGCCCGCTGCACAATGGCCGCCGCGTCGGTGGGGACAGGCTCGTACCGCTTGGCGCCCGACTGAATGCCTGCATAGCCCATTACCTGCTCGACCAGGTCGGTCAGGCGCCGGGCCTCATTCTGGACCAGGGTGCCATACTCCCGCACCCGGCTCGATTTTCTGACCACCCCGCTCGAAAGGTTAAACCCGGCGGACTGAATCGAAGCCAGCGGAGTCCTGAACTCGTGCGAAATCCCGGCTACGAATTCCATCTCGCGGCGGGCAAGCTCGCCGGCGCGATGGGTGGTGATCACCAGTGAACCCATGCTGATGCCCAGTAATAAAAGGACCCCGAACCCCAGGGCCAGGTTACGCCGCCGTGTGCGGGCGACTACGGCATCAATTGAGCCCGCCTTGTTCTTCACCACCAGGACCCAGGCGCCTTCATACGGGATGTGGCGTTCGCCCAATCGCTCCATGGGCGGGGCGTTCGGGGAAACCGCAGGAGGCCCGGCCATGGACAGGCCAACGGAGCCGCGCGGCCGGCCTCGCTGCGAGCGCCTGAACGTGCGCGCGCGAAAAATAGCGTTCATTTCCCCAAAGGAGGCGAAAAGCAGGGCCTGGCCGTCCGGCGAAGAAAAGGACGCGGGAGTCAGGCCCGGCTCAGATCCAAAAATCACCGCAGGCGGCTTGCCGGCCAGAATTCCCACCCGGTAGCCGGACAATCCCGGGCCGCTGAAACTGCGCTGAAGCAGTTGCGGAAGCACGTGCTGCCCAAAATAGCTGACGTTGATTTGGAGAAAGCACCAGCCGCGCAGACGGCCGTAAAAAGGAGGATGGTTCGGAGGCGCCTTCGCACCCCTGCCTCCGATGTCTTCAGTCGAGAAGCTGCGTTCCTCCCGCTCGGTCAACACTTCGTCAGGCGGGCCTGGCCTGTCCGCACTGAACGTCCCAAACCGGCGTTCAAAGGTGCGGCCATGCGCGGCAGCTTCCACCAGCGGAACCACGATCACCGGGCGATTCCCTTCAACGGCAAAGGGAAAGCCGCCGGCCCGGAACATCAGAAGCCGTCCCTCGCCGTGCAGGTTGGTTCCTTCAAGCCTGGGACGAAATATCTCAAGCGATGCCGGCCACGGCTGCGCTTTAAAATTGCCGCTCCGGGTGTCCAGCGTCCGATACTGCGCCTTTCCTTTGGCGTCCAGCGTGGCCACGCTCAGCCCTGACACCAGAGGGCCGTTGGCGTCGTTCGCCTGCCACTGCGAGTAAAATCCCGCCAGGTAATCCTCAAGCGCCGCGTCTGTGCCCGCCCGCGGCAGTGGACGGAACGTTGCGCGGATCTCCTGAAGCGGGGCGCGAAGTTCTTCGCGGAAACTTCTCATCGCCGCGTTGAGGAATTCCTCCTGCTGTTCACGGTCCGCGACACTGGCCCGGTTGATCCAGCCGTAGAGCAGGCCGCCGGCCAGCACCAGCCCCGCAGCAAAAACCGCCATGGTCAGCAGCGGCAAATTCGACTTGGATAGTTTCCAGCGCACTCAGTTGAATTATATAACGCGCAAGGCCGCGCGCACCCCGCCACGGCCCTCCGCCAGAAGCGACTTTACCAGGATTTTACACCCTCTTTTCGACAAGACTTTACACAAGATTAACAGTTTAGCCCCAAGCTTGCTGTCATCATCAGAACCAGTGGCGGGCGTCTCCACAGGCAGCTTGAGCCCGCACGGAACGGGAAGGGTTCGGACTATGAAGAAATTATTCACGCTCGTAGCCATCGTGACGGCACTGGCGGCTGGATACAGCTTTGCCGGTGGGGGCGGAACACAGGCCAGTTTCGCCGGCAGATGGGTCCTGAATACGCAAAAAACTCAGGATGTACCAAGCCGTTTGCAGAGTTACAAAATGAACGTCACACAAACTGGCCAACAGCTCATCGTGGAAAGCAAGGTCGAGGGTGGCTCCATAAGTGAACCTGAGGCCGGTGGAGATGAAGGCGGAGGCGGGTATCCGGGCGGCGGCCGGCAAGGTGGCAACTATCCCGGTGGCGGTTACCCCGGAGGTGGTGGATACCCAGGTGGCGGCGGTGGATACCCGGGTGGGGGCGGCCGTTTTCCCGGAGGTGGTGGTAGCGTTGGTTTCCCTGGTGGTGGCGTTGGTTTCCCTGGTGGACGCCGCGGCGGGGGTTATCCGCGCGGTGGAGGGGCCCGCAGCGAACAGATGAGAAAAGGCATGGCATTCATGGCGGTCCTACCCAAGGCAACCTACAACCTCGACGGGACCAAAACGACCACAGACATTGACAAGCCCATTCCCGGATCGGCAACACTTCAGGCAGCCTGGAAGAAAAGCGGCCAACAACTCGACCTCTCCAGAGTGGAAGACCTGCGCGGCGGCGACGGGACCGTCAAGGTCAAGGAACAATGGTCGCTCTCAAAAGATGGCATGCTGGAGATCGAACGAAATGTTAATACTCCGCGGGGCTCGGCCAAGGTAAAAATGTTTTTCACCAAGGATGAAAGCCCCAGCGCTGGCGCTCAGTAGCGCTTTCCCCGACTGTCACAATCCAACGATCGCTTTCCTGTGCCCGGCAATTCGTGAAGGGATTGCCGGGCGCGCCTGGAAGCACGCATGAAGCGCGCTGCGGGTCGTGACGGCGCTGACTCTTCCTCACCACGACAATATCCTCCCGGCCGCCGGCCGATTCGCTAAATTCGTAGTGACCTGCGGGCATGGCTGGCACGCACGGCCCGGCGGGTGGCGCTAGATCCGCGAAAGAAGGGCGCGCAGGATGATGCAGCCATTTCGCTCAACGAGTCCGCGGAAGTGATTTCACAATTGCGAGCTGCGGGCATGCCCGCGGACGAAATCGCGGCCCGTGGAGAGACGATGGCGCTGCTTGACCGGCTGATCGAATCGTTGCCGGAGGAGCTTCGCCACCCAATGACACTTTCGCTTGCGGAGGAACTCACATCGCCGGAAATTGCCACTATCCTGGGAATTCGGGAAGGCTCCGTGCGGCAGCGGCTGTGGCAGGCGCGGCAAATTCTGAAAGAGAAGCTTTCCGTTTTGATCGAGGGAAAACATGGAAGATAAGGACCGGTTTGTAGACGAACTCCTGGATTCCGCACTGGCCCATCATCGGGATGCGGAGCCGCGTGCGGGACTCGAAGGGCGCATCCTGGCGCACGTTCGCACCGCCCAAGCGACGCGCAGCAGAACTAATGCCTGGAAATTGTGTCTGGCCGCAGCAGCGGCGACAGCAGCCGTCCTGGCTTTGGTCGCAATTTATGAAGCAAACCACACGCTTAGGCCTGTGCCTCAGGCATCGCAGGCCGCCAATACCGCGCCCGCACCTTCGCCCACGGAATCGTTGAAGGCAAATTTAGAACCAGCACCAGCAGCCGCCAGCGTAACAAAAGTAGTTGAGCCACCACAGATAGCGCGCCGTGAGAGAAAACCACCGCGCCACGTTGAGGCGCATCACTGGCCGTCGCAGTTCCCTACCCCGGTGCCATTGTCCGCTGAAGAAAAGGCATTGCTTCAGTATGTCCACGAAGCGTCACCTGAGATGCTGGCTGAACCACCTTTAATGGAGCAGGCTACGCTGCGGGCTATCGAGATCAAACCGCTGAAGATTAAGCCCCTGAAGATAAAACCCTTGGAGCTAGGAACACCCCACGACGAAATTCCATAACCGGCAACTCCGAAAATGCCGTGTCGGACTGGAGGGAGCTATGCAGAAAATGAAATGGAACGTCCTGATTCTGGCCTCGGCCCTGGCGCTGACTCTCCTTAGTGCCCAAGCTGCCCCCGCGGCGGGCCTTGCAAAGAATGACCAAACAGGACAAACAGCAGAAAAAGCCCAGAACGCGGAGGTCTATCGCGTGCACTACACGATAAGCGAGATGGAGAGCGCCAAAACCATCAACTCGCGCTCATATTCTCTGATGGCCAAGACCAGCGCTAGGGCGAGCACGCGGATTTCAAGCGAGGTCGGAGTTTCAGTTAGCCCCTCCGCCGTTCAGGCCGTGCGCGTCGGCATGAATATCGATTGCATCGTCACGACACAGGAAGGGAATCTGCTTGTACACACGGAAATCAGAATGGACACGATTACGGACAAGGGGCGGTTAGCGTCGTCGGAAGGTACCCCCCTGACGCGTCTTTTGTCGTTAGCCGACGATGCCGTCGTAACTTTGGGCAAGCCTGCCTTCGTGGGCTCCATTGACGACGTCGGCTCAAACCGGCGCTACGTCATAGAAGTCACCGTAACCAAGGCACAGTAAACCGCAACCCTCAATTCATCCACCAAAAGGCGAAGAGTCCACGGGCGGCCCGCTCTGCGCCGATTGTGCCGCAGGTCACTTGCAACCTGAAGGCATCGAGTTATACATTTCAAGCCATCAGGAGACCTAACATGCCAAATATCTCCCAAAAACTCTCAAGCATTTCCCGTTTCGTTTTATTGTCACTGGCGGCGGCCATTGCAGCCGCCGCATTCGCAGGCCCGGCAAGGGCGCAGCAGCCTTCGCAGGCTGAAATCGATCGCCGGGCTGACGCGCTGCTTGCCAAACTGACCCTGCAGCAGAAAATCAAGCTGATCGGCGGCGTGGACAGCATGTTCACCTACGCCATGCCGGAGATCGGGCTGCCGCGCCTGAAGATGTCAGACGGGCCGGTGGGCGTCCGCGTCTGGGGTCCCAGCATCGCCTACGCGGGAGGCATTGGCCTTGCGGCTTCATGGAACCCGTCGCTGGCCCGCGAGGTGGGCGTGGCGCTGGGCCGGGACGCGCGGGCTCGCGGAGTCCACTTTCTTCTGGGGCCAGGCGTGGATATGTACCGCGCGCCGATGAACGGCCGCAACTTTGAGTACTTCGGCGAAGATCCTTATCTTGCTTCTGAGATCGCCGTGGGATACATCGAAGGCCTGCAAAGTGAGCATGTGTCGGCCACCATCAAGCATTACGCGGTGAATGACGCGGAATATGACCGCCAGCGCGAAAACGCCATCGTGGGTGCGCGCGCCCTGCGCGAAATCTATCTGCCGGTTTTTGAGGCAGCGGTCAGGCAGGCGCACGTGGGCGCCTTTATGGATTCCTACAATCTCATCAATGGTGAATACGCCACGGCAAACAAGTTCCTGAACACGGACGTGCTGAGAAAAGACTGGGGCTTCCGCGGCATTATGATGTCGGACTGGGGCGCGGCGCACGATGCCGTGGCCGACGCCAACTCCGGACTTGATCTCGAGATGCCGTCCGCAGAATTCATGAACGCAAAGAACCTGCTGCCGGCCATCAAGGCAGGCAAAGTGTCCGAAGCAACCATTGACGACAAAGTGCGGCGTATTCTGCGCGTCGCAGTCAGGTTTGGCTGGCTCGATCACGACCAGACGGACCTGGGCATTTCCAAATACAGCCGGGAATCACTCGCCGCGGCTCTTCAATCGGCAAAAGAAAGCATGGTGCTGCTGAAGAATGAAGGGAACCTGCTGCCGCTCGACCTCAGCGGGGTCCACACCATCGCCCTGATCGGCCCGGACGCCTTCCCGACTCCCAATTCCGCGGGCGGCAGCGGCCACGTCACCGCCATCGCGCCGGTCAGCTTTCTGGAAGGATTGACGCGTTCCCTGCCCCACACAAAAATCCTCTGGAACAGCGGCGTGAAGGAGCTGTCTGACCTTCTGGGCGGAGGAAGTTCCTCCGAACACGTCAGAGGCAACTTCTCAACCGACGCCCAGGGCGCGCACCCGGGCCTGGCCCAGGAAGAATTTGACAACGGGACCTTCAGCGGCACGCCTGAGCGAACCCGCGTTGTGCCGGGCGTGCAGTTCTGGGGCGGAAGTCAGTTTACGGCGAGCTCGAAGAAAAAGCTTGCCCTCCGCTGGACGGGCTACTACACGCCGAAAACCTCCGGGCCGCAGGAATTCATCGTTGCTTCCGTCGCCCGCGATACCTACCAGCTCTACGTGAACGGCAAGAAGGTGCTGGAGGGATTGCCGGGCCGCGGCGAGCCCCAGACCGTGGAAATCAATCTGCCGGCGGGCAAGGCCGTCCCGGTGCGACTGAACTACCAACCGGAGACGACCAGAATCCGGATTGGGTTCAACGCGCTGCCCGCCGCCGACATGCTCGATCCCGACGCCACAAAGGTGGCCGCAAAGGCTGACGTTGTGGTGCTCGCAGTTGGCTTCGACTCGGAAACCGAAGGCGAAGGTCACGACCGCACCTACGCGCTGCCTCCGGGCCAGGAAGATCTCATCAAGGCGGTTACGGCCGCGAACCCGCACACCGTCGTCGTCCTCACTTCCGGCGGGAGCGTGGCCACCGCCGACTGGCTCAGCCGCGTGCCGGCGTTTCTGGAATCGTGGTATGGCGGCTCGGAAGCGGGCACGGCGCTGGCGGACGTCCTGACGGGCCGTACGAATCCATCCGGCAAACTGCCCATCACCTGGTGGAAACGCGTCGAGGACAATCCCACCTGGAACAACTACTATGAGCCGGCCGGTTCACGCGACGTCCACTATCGCGAAGGCATCTTCCTCGGCTACCGCGCTTATGGGCACAACGGCCAGCCGGCGCCGCTGTTTCCGTTCGGCTTCGGCCTTTCCTACACCACCTTCGCCTTCAGCAACCTTAATGTGAGTCCGCAAACAGCCAGCCCGGATGGCCCCATCACCGTCAGCTTTGACGTGAAGAACACAGGCAGCCGCGCGGGCAGCGAAGTCGGCGAGGTTTATGTGAGCGATCCATCCGCCACCGTGCCGCGCCCGGAAATTGAGCTGAAAGGTTTTGAACGCGTCACGCTCAATCCCGGCGAAACCAGGCACGTGAGCATCAAGCTCAACCACCGCTCACTGGCTTACTGGGACGTGAAATCAAACGGCTGGAAAGTCGATCCCGGCACATTTGTGGTTTCCGTCGGCGACAGCTCCGAAAACCTGCCGCTGAAGGAGAAGTTCACAGTGCGGTAGGTTGGCAGGTAGCATGTGGTAGATGAGTATGTGGCAGCCACGGTCAACCGGCCTCTTGGTTGACCGCGGGTTTTCGATGTTCCGAAGGCCGCAAGAGGCCCGCGGCACAGAAACGCTGCCATGGGCTACCGGCTCTTTGTTCCTGCCTCATCAAAAACGCCCGCGATAATCTGTTTGGCTTCGTCCTGGATTTTGTGCAGGTGGTCTTCGCCCATAAAACTTTCGGCATAGACTTTGTAAACGTCTTCGGTTCCGGAGGGCCGGGCGGCAAACCAGCCGTTGGCCGTCACCACTTTAAGCCCGCCGATGGGCTGGCCGTTGCCGGGAGCGGTGGTGAGCATCGCTTCGATTTTTTCGCCAGCCAGTTCGGAGGTTTTCACCTGCTCGGGCGTGAGTCCTTTCAGAATTGCCTTCTGCTCCGGCGTGGCGGGAACATCGATGCGCTGGTAGGCGGGCGCGCCGAATTCGGCGGTCAGTTCCGAATAGAGTTCGCCGGGATCGTGGCCCGTCACGGCAGTCATTTCAGCCGCCAGCAGGCCCATGATGATGCCGTCTTTGTCGGTGGTCCAGACAGCGCCGTTGCGCCGCAGGAAGGAAGCTCCCGCGCTCTCCTCGCCGCCGAATCCAAGAGAGCCGTCGAGCAGCCCCTCGACAAACCATTTGAAGCCCACCGGAACCTCCACCAGCTTCCGGCCCAGTTTGCCGGCCACGCGATCGATCATGCCGCTGCTCACCAGTGTCTTGCCGACGCTCGCCCGGGACTGCCATTCCGGGCGGTTCCGGAACAGGTAGGAAATCGCCACCGCCAGGTAGTGGTTGGGATTCATCAGCCCGGCGCTGCGGGTGACGATGCCGTGGCGGTCGTGGTCCGTGTCACAGGCAAAGGCCACGTCAAAGCGGTCTTTCAGCGAGATCAGCGCCGCCATGGCGTAGGGCGAGGAGCAGTCCATGCGAATCTGCCCGTCCCAATCCAGGCTCATAAAGCGGAAGGTTGGATCAACCAGCTTGTTGACCACGGTCAAGCGGCAGCCCGTAGCGCTCGCTGATACGGTCCCAGTAGGCCACGCCCGCTCCGCCCAGCGGATCGACGCCTATTTTCAGGCCCGCGCCGCGAATAGCCTCAACATCAACCACTGCTTCAAGATCATCAATGTAAGTTGTTGCAAAGTCATGCTTGTGGGTAGTGGAAGATTTCAGCGCTTTTGCCAGCGCCACCCTGCGCACGCCGCCAAGCCCGCCTTCCAGCAGGGCGTTTGCGCGCCTGGCAATCCAGCTGGTGATGGTGGTGTCGGCCGGGCCTCCGTCCGGAGGGTTGTACTTGAAGCCGCCGTCTTCCGGAGGATTGTGGGAAGGCGTAATCACAATTCCGTCTGCCCGCTGCGCTTTCGGCTGGCGGTTGTGGGTCAGGATGGCATGCGACAGCACCGGCGTGGGCGTGTAGCCATCGTCCCGGTCAACCATCACGTCAACTTCATTTGCTGCCAGAACTTCCAGCGCCGTGGCATAGGCAGGCTCCGACAGCGCGTGGGTGTCTCTGGCCAGAAAGAGCGGACCGGCGATCTTCTGCTCGCGGCGGTAGTCGCAAATAGCCTGGCTGATGGCAAGGATGTGCCCTTCGTTGAAGGAGTTCGAGAGCGACGACCCGCGATGCCCGGAGGTTCCGAAGGCCACCCTTTGCGCGGGATCAGCAGGATTGGGCCGCCCGGTATAATAGGCGGTGATCAATCGCGGAACATTCACCAGCATCGAAGGGTCGGCCGGCTGCCCGGCCCGGGGATGTGCCATAAGTGTTTGCCCTCCTTCAGGTTGACAAATTGCAACCTGGTAAGGATATTTTTCAGCGCGTATCAGCTTTCGGATTACACTTCTGGAAGTAGCATTGTAACACCATCAGGAATGCCACTTCCGGAGGGTGGCGCCGCCAAGACAGCGGCTGGTCGGTGCTATAATATGAAGATTTAGAGAGTTGCAGGGGAGCCTATGTACTCCGTCTTGTTATGGCTGGCTTTAATCCTCTACTTTTTGGGCATCGTGCTGACCGTACCGTCCGTGATGCGGCATCGTCCGTCTCTGTCGTCAGCGTCACTCACGGCTCTTGGCGCGGGTCTTGTACTCCACGCCTCGTCGCTGGCTGCGAGGGCAGTTCAGTTGCACCGCCTTCCGGTGATTGACGTGCAGAGCGCGCTTTCGTTTTTTGCGTTTCTGGTGACACTGGCCTTCTTCCTGGCCTATCTGCGCTACCGGATCACCGTTCTGGGCCTGTTCATGCTGCCGCTGGTTTTTGTGCTGACGCTGTTCTCGGCGCTTCGGCCGGGGCCGTCTTTCCAGTCGATGGCCTTCCGCAGCGGCTGGCTGATGGTCCATATCAGTTGCATCATGCTGGGCTATGTGGGCTTTTTTCTGACCTTTGTTGCTGCGGTCATGTACCTGATCCAGGAGCGCCAGCTGAAATCCAAGAACCCCCAGGAAACGTATTATCGGCTGCCTTCGCTGGAAGTCTGTGATCAGCTCTACTTCCGCTCGCTCATATTTGGACTGCCGCTCCTGACAGTGGGGATACTGACAGGCTTTGTGTGGGCGGCCCGCACCTGGCACGGATCGTGGGAACTGGATCCCAAGATACTGGCAGCGCTGATCACCTGGCTCATTTATCTCTTCCTGTTTTCTGCGCGTTTGAGCGGGTCCTGGCCGGGCCGGCTCTCAGCCTACGTGGCTATCGTGGGATTTGCGGCCATTATGGTGACTTTTGTAGGCATCAGCTTTGTGAGTGGCTGGCACGGGTACATACCCCGTCTGGGCAAAGCCCCCTGATGTGATGTAGCTCACATACGCTTGTGGCGAAATGGCGGAATATATTGAGTACCGGTGACGTGAAAAGAAGATGAACCTCGCTTTAATGGGAATCAACCATCGGACGGCCCCCGTGGAAGTCCGGGAACGGATGAGCATTCCGGAATCACGGCTGCGAGAGGCCATTTCCGACCTGCTGCACCGTGATGGCATTAACGAGGGTATGATCCTTTCCACCTGCAACCGCGTGGAAGTCATCGCCAGCGTCCGGGACCATGTTGCGCCCGAGCCCCTCATCCGCAAGTTCCTGGCCGATCACCATCAATGCAATCTGGCGGAATACGAAGATCACTTCTACTATCACCGCCAGCAGGAAGCCATCGAACATATGTTCCGGGTGGCTTCAAGCCTGGACTCGATGATCGTCGGCGAGCCTCAGATTCTTGGGCAGTTGAAGCAGGCTTACAACGCGGCCCGGGAAGTCGGAGCGCTGAATGGTACCCTGAACGAAATCAGCCTGCAGGCGCTGGCCGTGGCCCGAAAGGTCCGGCGAAACACCGCCATCGGGGCTTCTGCGGTTTCAGTTTCTTTTGCAGCCGTGGAGCTGGCGCGCAAGATTTTCGGCGACCTGACGGGGAAAACCATCCTGGTTCTCGGCGCGGGCAAAATGAGCGAGATCGCGGCCAGAAACCTGATCCGCAGCGGCGCGGGCGCCATTCTGGTGGCGAACCGCACCTATGACCGCGCGGTGGAGCTGGCCAAAGCCTTCCACGGCACGGCCATCCGCTTTGAACAGATGCTGGACCACGTGGAAAAATCCGACATCGTGATTTGCTCGACGGCTGCGCCGCACTACGTGATCCACCGCCACCATGCGGAACAATGGCTCGCGGCACGGAAGAACCGGCCGATGTTTTTTGTGGATATTTCAGTGCCGCGCAACATCGATCCAGCCGTGAATGAACTTGATAACGCCTTTGTTTACGACATTGACGATCTCGGCCAGGTGGTGGAAGCCAACAAGAAGCAGCGCGAAAGAGAAGCCGTCTGGGCAGAAGAAATTATTCAGCAGGAAGTGCAGAAGGCCATGCGCCGCCTCGCTTCGCGGGAGATAGTGCCTACGATTGTGGCTCTGGAACAGAGACTCGAAACCATTCGAGAAAATGAGCTTGAGCGCTATCGCGGCCGATTGAACGACCTGACACCTCAGCAGCGCGAGGCCGTTGATGCTCTGACGCACGGCATCCTGAACAAAATCCTTCACGGCCCGATTACCGAACTCAAGAGCGGTGTTGGCCGCCCGGAGCAGGGTTCGCTGGTATCCATGGTCCGCAAGATGTTCGGGGTCGCGGAGTGATGCGCCGCATCAATGGGCCATTTTGAATTTGTTCATGGCTTTTCAACTTTCAGGAATGGTTCCGGGTTTCCCCCGAACATTTTGATCTGATTGCCAACCTCATGAAAATTACGATCGGTTCACGCGGTAGCGCACTGGCTTTGTGGCAGGCAAACTGGGTCAAGGACCGCCTGGCGTCCGCCGGCCACGAAATCACAATCAAGATCATCAAAACCAGTGGTGACAAGCTCCAGAATGCTGCGCTTGCAGCGTCCGGGACCAAGGGGCTGTTTATCAAGGAAATTGAAGAGGCGCTCCTGGCCGGGCAGGTGGACCTTGCCGTGCACAGCATGAAAGATCTCCCCACCGATCTGCCTGAAGGTCTGGGGGTGGCGGCGGTTCCGGAGCGCGAGGACCCGCACGACGCTCTTGTTTCAAAGGGCGGTCTGAGGTTCGAGGACCTGCCGGCCGGAGCGCGCATCGGCACGAGCAGCCTGCGGCGACAGTCGCAACTGCTGGCCTTGCGTCCCGATCTGAAGGTTGTTCCGATGCGGGGCAATGTGGACACGCGTCTGCGCAAACTCGAACGAGGCGACTGTGAAGCGCTGGTGCTCGCCGGCGCGGGATTGAAACGCCTGGGGTTTGCTTCGCACATCACAAGCTGGTTCAGCGAAGGCGAAATCTGCCCGGCGGTGGGACAGGGTGCGCTTGCCATCGAAATCAGCGTGCAGAATTCAGCCGTGGGCAAGGCGGTCGCGCCACTCGACCATTCCTTCACTCATCAGGCTGTCCGGGCGGAAAGGGCCATGCTCGAAGCGCTGGGTGGCGGGTGCCAGCTTCCCATCGCGGCGTATGCAAAATACGACTCCGGGAATTTGAGTCTGATCGGTGTGGTTGCCGACCCTGATGGCACGCGACTGCTCAGGGCCTGCGCCACCGGGAAGCCTGAGAATCCGGAAAACCTGGGAAAACAGGTGGCGGAAGACCTCTTGCGCCAGGGCGCGAGCGAACTGCTCAACGCTCCGGATAATTGATGCCGGGAGGGTTTCCTGCTGATCCCGTCATTTGCGCCAACCCTCCGGCGGTTGACTGGTTGATATGAACGGAAAAGTTTATCTTGTGGGCGCTGGACCGGGCGATATCGGACTCCTGACGCTCAAGGGCAAAGCTGCCCTTGAACGCGCTGACTCCGTCATCTACGACTTTCTTGCCAACGAAGACCTCCTGCGCTACGCGCCCTCAGGTTGCGAGAAGATTTGCGTGGGCAAGCGGCCGGGTGAAAAAACACTTCTCCAGGAAGAGATCAATGATTTACTGGTCCGCAAGGCCGGTGAGGGAAAAGTTGTGGTCCGGCTGAAAGGAGGAGACCCTTTTATTTTCGGACGCGGCGGCGAAGAAGCCCAGGCGCTGGCCAGGGCAGGCGTTCCGTTTGAAGTCGTTCCGGGAATTTCTTCGGGATACGCCGCGCCCGCTTACTCTGGGATTCCCTTAACCCATCGGGACTTGTCATCGAGCGTCACCTTTCTAACCGGCCACAACGATCCATCCAAATCTCCAACAAGTGTTGACTGGACAAAAATTTCCACGGGAGCGGATACCCTGGTGCTTTTCATGGGGGTCCGCAACCTGGCGGAAATCAGCGCGGCCCTCATCAGGGAGGGCCGGAGCGCAGGCACGCCGGTCGCCGTCATTCGCTGGGGAACCCGCGCGCGTCAGCAAACCGTGACGGGAACCCTGGCTGATATCGCCGCCAGGGCTGAGGCTATTGAAGCGCCCGCTGTCGTCGTGGTGGGAGACGTTGTTGGCCTGCATGATGAATTGAATTGGTTTGAGAGCCTTCCGCTTTTCGGGAAACGCATTGTGACAACACGCGCCCGCGAGCAATCCGGCGCACTCAAGGAAGCGCTGCGAGAACTGGGCGCAGAAGCCGTCGAGGTCCCCGCCATTGAGATTCGTGATCCGCAATCGTGGCAACCCATGGACCAGGCCATCGGCCGGCTGGAAGAATTTGATTATCTCGTGTTCACCTCAGCCAACGGAGTCAAGAAATTTCTGGGCCGCCTTCACGCCTGCGGCCGCGACGTGCGCGACCTGAAGGGGCTACAGATCGGAGCCATCGGACCGGGAACCGCGGCTGAACTTGCTGCCACCGGCATCCGTGTCGACTTCCTCCCCAGCGAATACAGGGCGGAAGGACTGATTGAGCATTTTAAAGACCTTGATGTTCACGGGAAGGGTTTCCTGATTCCGCGGGCGAAGGTTGCCCGGGATATTCTGCCCCGCACGCTCGAGGAACGGGGCGCGCGTGTCGAAGTTGTCGAAGCCTATGAAACCGTGCGGCCCCGATTTTCCCCGGGGGAACTCGAGCGGCTGCTCACACCCGCGCCGGATGTGATCACTTTCACCAGTTCGTCCACCGTAACAAATTTTGTAAAGCTGATGGAGAGCGAAAATCTTCGCGCGATCCTGGAAGAAGTTGCCATTGCGTCGATTGGACCCATCACCTCCGAAACGGTCCGGAAGCAGGGCCTGAAGGTTTCAGTTGAAGCCGTGGATTCGACAGTTGCAGGCCTTGTCCAGGCTCTGCAAGACTACTTCCGCCCTTCAACGCAGACAGCTTCCGGCCCGCGCTCCTGATGGAAAAGGGCGCGGCCAGTTGAATTCCTGAAGAGATAATCCGCCGGCGGAAGTTCTCAGAGGTTCAGCAGTTCTCGAAGCTTTCGAGTCTGGGCCCGGCTCACCGGAATTTCTGTTTCCTGGCGGTCCTGCATCTTCAACTGATAGGAACTCTTAAACCAGGGAACCACCTCTTTGATTCGGTTGATGTTTACGAGGTAGGAGCGATGGACGCGCCAGAAAATGTTGGGATCCAGGTTGTTTTGCAGCTCTTCTACGGTGCGGAAATTCGACTGTCCATCAAGATCCTTTGTCACAATCCTGATCACGCCATCTTCAATGGTGGCATAAATAATGTCTGAAGAGTCCACCAGGACCATGCGGTTTCCACTCTTGACAACCAGCTTGCTGGACTGCACGGCAGGGCGTTCTTCAATCATGTGCACCAGCCGGTCCAGCTTCTGGAAGGCTGCTGCAGACGCCTCCACCATCCCACGCACTCGCTGTAAGGCTTTTTCAAGCCGGTTCCGCTCGATGGGCTTCAGCAGATAGTCGACGGCATTCACCTCAAACGCGCGCACGGCATAGTGGTCATAAGCGGTGACAAAAACAAAATGAGGCAGGGGCATGTTCCGGTCCAGCAACTTTTTGATGACGCCAAAACCATCCAGGCCGGGCATTTGAACGTCCATGAATACAAGGTCGGGGGCCAACTCGCGAATCAGGCTCACCGCCTCCACGCCGTTCTTTCCCTGCCCTATGATCTCGACATCCGGAACAGGCTTCAGCAGGTATGCCAGTTCATCCCTTGCTGGCTGTTCATCATCCACAATGAGTGCGGATATCTTCATTGTGTACCTTCCAGTTTCCTGTTGACTCCGAAACCGATGAGTCCAATACGAGAATCAGTATACCAGCCTGCAGGAAGCCTTGGTACGCCCGAGCCTTCACAGGACAGTTCCGGCACGCTACGCAGTTCCGGCAAGGAATTCCCGTCCAGGGGTTTGATTTGTGATACGATGTGCCGGAACGAGGGCCTCTGAAACTCTGGAAGGAGGCCGGTTCTCAACCTCATGTAAGCCCGTTGTAGAAAGGAGCGGCCATGAAACGCCGAATCCTAACGGTCATGCTTGCAGGACCTTTGTTGTTCGGCCTGCCTATCCTTCAATCGCTCCACGGTCAAACCTGCAACGACGACGAAGGAATGGTCAAGAGCTACGTGCAAAGCCTGACTGACCTGGTTGGCACTGTCAAGAAAGAAAGCCTCTCTGATTTTCAAAGGGATTACCACGAACAAAGTTGTCTTAGCCGGCTCACGCTTTCGCTGGGAATTGTCAGCAACCTGATCGATTGCCTGAACAAGGCGGCCAAAGACCCTGCAGCCACCCCGGCACAGATCGCCGCGATCAAAACCGAGCTGGGAAGCTATACCAAGCTCAAAACTGCGCTACAACAGGACCAAGACGCATTGAAGGCTGCCAAGGACACGAAAACCGCCAAATCGATTATAGAAAAGTTTGTTCTCACAGCCTGACCGGTGCAGACCCTTGTGATGCAATCCTGCGCGGTGTTTCAATGGTTGACGCGCGGAACTTCCTGCGGCTGACCAAGGGGGGGGTACTGCTTTACACATGAAATCTCAGGTTCGAATTCTCAGCAGCAAGAGTCTCTATAACGGACGGGTGCTTCACGTCAAGCTTGACCACGTGATTGAGCCAGGCGGCGTTGAGGCAACACGTGAAGTCGTGGAACACCACGGTTCGGTTGTTATAATCCCCAGGCTTCCAAACGGGAACATCCTTCTGGTTCGCCAATATCGATACCCTGCCCGTAAACGCCTTTGGGAACTGGTTGCAGGATCCATGGAGCCGGGTGAGAGCGTCATTCGTGCGGCCCGCCGGGAATTGCAGGAAGAAACGGGTTACAGGGCAGGCACGCTGAAACGTCTCTTCTCCTTTTATCCCAGTCCCGGCTTTTTGACCGAAAAGATGCATTTGGTCGAAGCCCGGGATTTGAAGCTTTCCGAAGCAAACCCCGAGGACGATGAGCGGATCGAGGTGGGAGACTTTTCGAAAACTCAGCTTGGCAAGCTGCTGCGCGAGAAGAAGATCATCGATGGGAAAACGCTGGTGGGATTGCTTTGGGACCGTTGGCGTTGAGGCATCAGCAGGGCTAAGCATAGGCACTTCTATAATTTGAACATCTCTACTTAAGAGTCAATATTCTCTTGACAAGCGGATTCCTAAATATATACTTAGTCGCCAAGGAGTTTGTGCGGTGTTCGTAGCGGTCGATTGTTCTTCTTGAAGGCAGGGCCGGGAATCCACGGTGGTTCCCGGCCTTTTCCTTTTTGGACTTTTCGCAGGGGCTATCGGGCACCAATGCTCAGCAACTAAGGAGGGATGGAAGTGGCACGACTTCAAGGTAAAGTAAAATGGTTTAATAATAGCAAGGGATACGGCTTCATCGGGCTGGATGAGGGCGCCGATGTATTTGTACATTATTCAGCAATCGAAGGTGACGGATTCAAGTCGCTGCAAGAAGGGGATTCCGTCGAGTTTGAGATTGTCCAGGGCCAAAAAGGTCCCCAAGCCGACAAGGTAACAAAACTGGTGTAAAATAAATGGGTTTACAACCGGGGCTTGAATCAGCGTTCAAAGACAGTTCACTTTCGGCGAGGCAGCAGGGCGCTCATTCATTTCTTGACAGTTTTTTTACTAGCAAATGCGTTAAATTGCTTTAGAATAGAGGCTTCTTGCGGATTGTCTCAATTTAAAGGAGGAACCTCTAATCTTGCAGAGTAGAAATTCATCAGCCGATGTTCAGCACGCCCGAGGCGAGAATATCTCGATAGCCATAGGGAGGAAGCTAATGAGACGACCGATTGCCGTTTTAGGGATACTTTTCCTGGCAACGACTTTCTGCTCCGCAGCAGGTGAAGGCGTCATGGCCCATCGGGCCGGAGTCCTTCGCCCTCCGGAAGTGAGTCCAGCAGTTTCAGCTGCTTTGACCATACCGGCGGAAACGTTGGTGAAAGCACGGCTCATTTCCGGAATGCACACCCTGGTCAGCCACGTTAATGACCCTGTTTCGGCTGAGATGACAGAGCCGGTCTACATCAACGGCCGGATGGCTCTGCCCCAGGGAACGCTTTTTGACGGGCACATCACTTCAATCCGTCGACCAAGCTGGATGCGACACAATGGACAAATCGCCTTCCGGTTTGATCATGTGACGCTGCCTGACGGGCACATGGTTCCGGTTTCGGCAATCATCACCAAACTGGACAACAACAAAAATCTGATGGGGACCCTGGATGCAGAAGGACACGTGCGAGGGCACAGGCGGGAATCGTGGAGAAGCATGCTGACCGGGGCGGTAGGCGTGGGAGGACTGACCATCGCCAAGGTGGCCATTGCAAGCTCGACCGCCCTGACGGTGGCCGCTCCCGCAAGCGCCGCCGCTTTTGTGGGCTACGAACTTTTTCTGAGGCGCGGGAGTAACGTGAATGTTCCGCCCATGACGGGCTGCCACATTCGGATCCTCAGTTCACTAACCGTTTCTGGCTTGGTCTAAAAAGTTCCGGAAAGACAGGGGCGAATCCTGTTCATCATGAGGAGGTGGGTTATCCTCCGCCGCCAATGTCACCGTAGTTGGCTACCAGATTAATTCCTATCTGGGTTCCCGTCTGTGAAAGGTCCATGCTTTGGAAGGGGTTGGCCCGGTTGGGATATTGATTCTGCCAGGCAATCTGTTGAGCCAGTTTCAGCCCCTCCAGCAACTGCCTCAGGCTTGCCGCATCTTCACCTGTTTTACAATACATTTCGAGATTCAGCTGCACGTTGCTGCCTGTCTGAACCTGATATCCGAGCGCATTCACACCCTGAAATACCTTTGCCCAGTCCAGTTCGACCGAGCTTTGCCTGGGCATCCAGCCCTTAAACCAGGACGCAACTGATGAAGCGGTAGCAACGCCCCAGATGGGCGCTCCACCCTGTTCCTGTTTCACGACCTTGGCGAAAACATCATTGGATCCAATAGAAGCCCCGCCGCCGTTCAGCGTCTGCATAATCTGGCTGAGCGTGGCAAGGGTACCAAAAACCCCCTCAGTCGAACTCAGGACCACAACACATTGACTTTCCAGACCCGCGCCAAGACAATAACCGGTCTTTCCACCGATTTCTTGAGGAGGAAGATTTTGCGCCGTCGCACGGGACTCAAGCGCACTGGAATGAAAGTGCCCTCCTGCAAACCCGTAAAGGTTCAAATCTGGACCGGAAGCGTTCCAACCCAATACGAGCTGGTCAACGTCAGTTTCTGCCACCCCCAGTTCAGCCATCGACTCCACAAGTTTCTTGAGACGCGGCCCCGTATAATGTTCACGCAAACTTGCATAATTCGGAAGCTTCCGCAGCGTCGCGGGACTTGAGAATTCAAAGCGGATGGTATCCGCCGGAAAGCTGCTTAAGGCCTTCGTAACCAGATCCTGTCCCCATAAGGGAGCACCACCGCAGCCCAGCGATACCACCGCCACCCAGATGATAAATTTTAATGACTTCATTCAGCCCTCTTCTTCGGCTTTCAGCACCACCACTTCCCGTCTGTGTGATCGGGCAAGAAATGTCTTGAGGCTGCAGCCGGCGGTCAACTTTTCGATCTCCCGGTTGGACAACGGTGCGTAAGGAAATACGCCGACTCCTTCACCCTCCGCCCCGATTGTGGTGAGAGTCTCCAGCCACCATCGTCCGTCTTTGCCCAAAGCAAGGCTGGGCTCGCGGAGGAAGCAAAAGAAGATTCCTCCTGGCCCCAGAAGCGAAAGAAATCGTTGGACCAGATCCGGAACATAGTCCCGGGGAACAAGGTCAAGGAGGTGCCAACAGCAGACTAAACTGAGAGAACCCGGAGGAACTCGGGGTAGCTGCTTGAGAAGTTCGTCCAGGCAGAACAGCATTTGCTTCCCTTCCTGCCGCCAGTAAGCAGGGGAGTCGCGCTGCAAAGGAGCAATCATGTCCGCAACGTAGACCTTGGCGTGCCGCTTTGTCAGAACACCCACCGTAGCCGACGAAACGGCGCCGCAGTCCAGAACGTGAGGGGTTGCAACGTCCTGGAGATAGTTCCAGATCCAATCGAGAGCCTGGCTGCGTCCTGCGGGACTCTGGCCTGAAGAAGACTTCTTGCGCGAAGTCTCCTGCGTCTTTACTGAAAACATCTGCAGACCCTGATGCAACACACGGACACACCGCCAGTCACTTTGCCGGCCAGGCGGAACGCTCACAGGTTGGCAGGCCGGCCCACTCACCCTGCGGCCCGCACACCACGGTTGCAAATTGAGGGCAGCGTTCGTTCCGCTAATTCCCAGACTTGGATGTAGCTGCCGCAGTAACGGGCTTGCGTTCTTCCGGCTTTGCGTCACGGAGGATATCGATGCTACCTTTGAAATAAGCCCCTTCTTCAATGGAGACGCTTCCCGACTTGAGGTCGCCGGTCACATTACCAGTGCGGCGAACTTCAATCTTTTCACGCGCGTTCACGTTCCCATTCACAGTCCCAAAAACAACCACCTGACGCGCATCGATTCCGGCTTTGACTTTGCCGTTCGGTCCCACCGTCAGGCAATGGTCCTGCAGGTTAACGGTCCCTTCGAACTGCCCATCGATCACGAGGTCTTCGTTTGCAGACAGTTCTCCCTTCAGGACAATTGAACGGCCAATGGTGGCCTGCACCTGGCCCTGGGGACTGCCACTTGTATCTCTTCGAATGCTTTCAGACATAGAGGTTTCCACCTTAGAAGGATTAGACGATGCGGGAACGGTCGGCTTTCCAGACGGGACACCGGGCTGCGACTCTTTTTCCTTCTCCCACCACATAAGATACTCCTGTCATTTTAATCGTGGCGGAAAAGACCGCCTGCCGCCCCCCGTCGCCCTGCATATTAACTCGGAAGCTAACAAGATTGCAACGGTCTTTCAACTCGCATGCCGAATTGCATGATTTTCATATCGTTGCGGGAACCATGGCGCCACTGGCCGCAGAAAATCCAGGCCCCTTACGGTTTCTCTTTGGGGCGGAAACGCGAGGACGAGAGAAGCTTTGTTGTTTCAGCTGCAATCAAATTCCCCATGCGCGAAGTTGACACCGGACGCTTGCGACCCGGCAGGTCCGGGGTCCGAGCTCCTCTCTTCAGGACCTTCTCGATAGCCGCTTCAATGGCAGCTGCGGGGCGTTCCATACGGAACGAATACCGCAACATGAGCGCGGCGGAAGCAATGGCTGCAATAGGGTTGGCGCGTTTTTTTCCGGCAATGTCAGGCGCAGACCCGTGGACAGGCTCATACAGGCCTGCCCGCTCACCCAGACTGGCCGACGGCAATAGGCCGATCGAGCCCGTCAGCATCGCGGCCTCATCGCTGAGAATGTCGCCGAAGATGTTGTTGGTGAGGACCACGTCAAAGCTGGTGGGTTTGGCAATCAGTTGCATGGCGCAGTTGTCAACATAAAGGTGGTCCAATTCGACATCCGGATAAGCCTGGCCTACCCGAGTGACCACGTCACGCCATAACCGGGAACTTTCAAGGACGTTTGCCTTATCAACCGAGGTTACCTTCCGCCTGCGCAGCCGTGCAAGCTGGAAGGCTCGATGGGCCACCCTTTCAATCTCATGCTCACGATAGATCTCCGTATTCACACCCATCCGCTCGCCATTCTTGGAAAAAATGCCGCGGGGATTGCCAAAATAAATTCCGCCCATCAACTCACGAACAATCACCAGGTTCGTACCCCGCACGACAGCGGGTTTCAGCACCGAAACACCCACCAGCGAATCAAGCACGCGCGCCGGCCGGAGATTTGCGTAAACACGAAGCCTCTGACGCAATTGCAACAGACCGGCCTCGGGCCGGCTGTCGGGCCGTCGCGAATCCCATTTAGGCCCGCCCACAGCCCCCAGCAGGACTGCTTGTGCGTGGTTGCAGATTGAAATGGTTTCGGGAGGAAGCGGCACGGCGGTGGCATCAATCGCGCATCCGCCAATTAATCCAGTCTGAAAACGAAATTTGGGCCCCACAATGCTCTCAATAGCTCGCAAAACCTTGAGGGCTTCTTCGGTTACCTCCGGGCCGATTCCGTCGCCCGGCAAGACAGCTACTTTGAATATGGCATGCATTTGATAACAGGCATCTTACACGAATCGCACTTGAAAGGACAAGATATAATTGAAGTTAAAGTGCTGAAATGGTCCCGAGGCGGCGAATCGGTTCCGTGCAAAAATATCAAACTGTTTATTATCAACTTATTAGGAAGACTGGCCAATTCTTCCCGGGCAAGTGGCACATTTTGCCACTGGTGCCGTACACGCCAGCACGAACGCATTCCACGCCGCCCAAGAATTTGTCAGGCTTGCACTGAGGTGGGTTACAGGAGGACCAAAGCTTTCCAGCTTGCCGGATCCGTTGAGGGATCCTCATCAGCCAAAGTCAGTATCCGCCGGGTAAGAGACGGTCCACCAGTTCGTTTTCGTGGACGGACCCACCGGCTGTTGCAGCATCCCTTACACTCCGGCTGATTTCATAGACTCCCTTGTTGGCAGCCTGGAGGTACGCACGGGCCGCGGCCTCAATCACGTTGTAGCTGGTGGACTTACCGGAAAATTCCTTTCCCTGGAAGCGCGCACGGATGACCACCTCAGCCGTACCGTCCGCTCCTGAGCTCACTGAATGAACAGAGAACTCAATCACCGTCCCTGGAATACCCGTGATGCGGTCGATCGCCCGAAAAGCTGCATCACAGGGGCCTTCATCCGTTGCCGATTCACGTGCGCACTGTTCATCCTTTTCCAGCTCAACAGTCGCCGTCGAGCGCCCTTCGCTGTTCGATACGCTCTCCAGGAGCTTCAGCGTGTAAAGTTCCGGAATGTGCTCGAAGCCCTGGTTCACAATGCTGATCAGATCCTCGTCGTACACGTTCTTCTTACGGTCCGCCAGCTTGGTAAACGATTCGTAGGCGCGCTCAATCTCCGGCTTGGTCAATTCGTAGCCGAGTTCGCGGTAGCGGTTCGCCAGGGCATGACGGCCGGAATGCTTCCCCAGCACAATATGGTTCGCCGGCATGCCCACCGTTTCCGGCGAAATGATTTCATAAGTGGTGGCGTTCTTCAGGTAGCCATCCTGGTGAATTCCCGCTTCGTGCGCAAAGGCGTTCCTCCCGACAACGGCCTTGTTCCTCTGCACCTGCATTCCGGTCAGGCGAATCAGCATCTGACTTGCAGAATAAAGTTCTTCGGTATGAACGTCGGTATGGACAGGTTCAACATCACGGCGCACATAAATTGCCATCACGATTTCTTCGAGGGCGGCGTTCCCCGCCCGTTCGCCAATGCCGTTGATCGTACACTCCACCTGCCGGGCCCCTCCGCGGATTCCTGCAAGTGTGTTGGCGACCGCGAGTCCCAGATCATTATGCGTATGAGTGCTCAAAACAACCTTTTCAATCCCGGGAACCCTGGCCTTCACATCGGCAAACATCTCTTCATATTCGGACTGGAGGCAATATCCCACGGTATCCGGCAAATTCAGCACCGTTGCACCAGCCTCCACCGCTGCGTGACAACATTCGATCAGATAGTTACGGTCAGTCCGGCCGGCATCCTCCGGAGAAAACTCCACATCGGGACAGAGTGAGCTGGCATGGCCAACCGCCCACGAAATCATTTTCAGAACTTCTTCCCGGGTCTTGCGCAACTTGTATTTCAGGTGAATATCCGAGGTAGCCAGAAATGTGTGGATCCGCGGATTCGCCGCGTCCTTCAGGGCGGCCCAGGCACGGTCAATATCAAGCTGGTTTGCCCGGGCGAGCGCAGCGATTATGGGCCGCCGCAGCTCCGCGGAAATGGCGGACACGGCATCAAAGTCACCCTGAGATGCAATGGGGAAACCGGCTTCAATAATGTCAACCCCAAGGCGGTCGAGCTGGCGAGCCATTTCCAGCTTCTCGTCGAGATTCATGCTGCAGCCGGGCGATTGTTCCCCGTCGCGCAAAGTTGTGTCAAAAATGTACAGCTTTTCGCTCATTCAGATTCCTCCGCCCCCAGGCATGGTGTGAATTTCACGAGACGCAAATTGGGCATCCGAACCGACCTGACGATGTCAGTATTTTCCAATCGGTCGGCACGTAAAGTCAAATCAATCTTTGCGGTAGATACCCTCTCCTCATGACCGGCCAGAACAGACGGCTCGCCATCATCATGAACTCGATTCCCAACATTCACGCCAACAACTGAATCATGGGCAGGGGTAAAACGCGCGATTGCCTCTTTCGGCAGATAGCTGGTAGCATGATTGTTTGGACACTTGGGGCAGGTCCCTCATAATTCACAGCCCGCTTACCCAGAAGGCGTATGAGAATCTGCTATTTCGACAAAAGCTACTTTCAAAGGTCTTAGAATCAGATTGTCAAATTTCATTCAGCGCTAAAATTGAAGGTCGGCGCATCCGTTTCATCATCTACTTCATCTCATATGGTGCCAGGCTAACGGCAAGTCAGGACGGGAATTCGAAAGCAATCCGGTCATGCCTGCCGGGACACTGCAACATCGTCAGTATAAATCGCGGGTTCGATGGAAAGGGGCCCGGAGCAACAATCCAGCATGAAACCAGGCATCGTTGTTGAGAATGGGTCCGGAACATTCGCATCCTGACAAACTTGCCGCGCCAGAGTGAGACGGCTTCGAGCATTATCCGGTCCCTCAAAAGTCCAATATGGCTCGCGGATGGCTGAGGCCACAAGACATGAATATGGAAAGGAAAAGTGCAGGGGTCAAGGGCCGCTGTTCAGAAAACTCTCCCAACACATGTTGATCCAGATGCTACTCCTATTCGAAAGGCCAAAGGGCGTTGTCTCACGCTTCAGGTCTCACCTGCGCGCCGACCGGAAACAGAGGCCTTCTGTCCGCCAGGCAATGCTGGCGGCGGCACTCATCTTTGTCTCCATATGCTTTTCGAGTCTTGTGGCGGCACAGACGGAAAGCGGCGCTCTCCAGGGTACAACAACTGCCCTGAACCCCCAGGGGCAATCCTTCCCCGTCGGTGGAGTAGCCATCAAGCTGACAGCAAACGCTCCCGGTTTGCAACCTGTAGTTGCGTACTCCGATGAGAAAGGGAAATATGAGATCCAGGACCTTCCAGCGGGCCCTTATACCCTGGACGCCACCCTTGAGGGCTTTAAGGCCGTCACCCGAAAAATCACCGTCACCGCCGGGCAGGCGCTCACGGAAGACATCCGAATGCAATTTCAGGAAATCCGGCAGAAGGTTGAAGTGCGCGAGACCGCGCCGATCGTTTCAACCCAGGGCACCAATCCAGCAACCCAGACGCTGCAAACCAAGCAACTACTCACCATTCCTGTCGTCCAGCAGGAGTTCAAACAGGAACTGCCGGTCACTCCGGGGGTTCTTCAAATCCAAACCGGCAAGATCTTCATCAAGGGGGTCCCGGAAAGCCAAAGCATGCTCCTGCTGGACTCGGCGCAGGCCGTCGATCCGGTTACGGGGACGTATTCCATTGATGTTCCGATCGACGCCATCCAGAACCTGGACGTCTACAAGGCGCCTTTCGGCGCGCAGTATGGAGGCTTTGTCGGCGGCATGACCAGCATCGAACTGAAAGCCCCACCCAACCAGTGGCACATGATCATGCATGACCTGAATCCAAGCCTGCGTGGCAAGCAGGGCCATCTGGTCGGCTTTGCAAGGGCGACTCCGCGAATTCGATTTGGCGGACCTTTATGGAAAAACAAGGTCAATTTTGCTGAGTCGTTTCTCTATGAAATGAGGAAGCCCGATGTCCGCGGCCTGGCCTGGCCCAATGACTCCCAAAAGATTCAGGGCTACAACTCCATCACCCATTTTCAATTTCTATTATCACCGCAGCACTTCGCATCTCTGACTGTCAACCTGTTCCCACGGCGCTATCAGTGGGCCGACCTCAACGCCCTGATCCCCCGCCCGGCGACGGCGGACACCGGCCAGAAAGGTTACTCCATCGACGGCACCGACACCTATCAATTCAAGTCGGGAAGCATTCTGCATACGCTTTTCAAGTTCACGCGAATGCAGAGCTACGCGCACGGGCACGGCCCGCAGGACATGTTGCTCACGCCAACAGGTATTGGTGGAAACTACTTCAATACTTGGGCCAGGAACGGACATCAGGAAGAGGGCCAGATGACCTTCAGCCTGCCAACCAAAGAATGGGCGGGCAACCACGAGATGCTTCTGGGCGCTGACGTCATCCACCGTGACTACACGGGCGATAGCCGGTCACACCCGATTCAGATTCTGCGGACCGACGGATCGGCGGCCGAACGGATTGACTTTGCCGGACCAGGAAATCTGAGCGCCAAAGACACTGCCACATCGGGCTTCGTTCAGGACCACTGGATTCTTAACAACCGGCTGGCTGCAACGCTGGGGCTGCGCTACTTCGGCGAAACAACCGGCAACCCTGTAAACTTCGCCCCGCGCCTCGGCTTTGTCTATGCGCTGGACCCGGGCGCGAAGACGGTCCTTCAGGGCGGTATCGGTATGTTCTATGACCGCACCCCGATGCTCGCCGCCGATTTTGCGGACAACCCCATGCGAATCGTTACGCCGCTTGACCTCGCAGGGTCACCCCTGGGGCCCTCCGTGACTTATCGCAATGAATGCGCTCAAATAATCTCCGGCAGTCCCCAGGTTCTGGCAACCTGCTCGAACCTGGGCAGCACGCCGCGCAATATGACCTGGCGGATACAGCTTTCCCACCAGTTCTCAAAGAAGCTGACGGCAAAATTCAGCACACTCTACAGCCACACCACCAGGCTCTTTGTCATCAATCCGCTTGCCCAGCCGGAGGGCACCGGAATAATGCAACTTTCGAACCGGGGCAGTTCCCGCTATCACGAATACGAATTCACCGTGAATTACAGGGCGGGGGAGGATGCCAACCTGAGTATGTCCTACGTCCGCAGCAGCAGCCAGGGCGACTTGAATACACCGGATAACGTCTTTGTCCCGCTCGAGGTGCCGGTGATCCGCCCCGACGTTTACGCCAACCTGCCTTCCGACGTTCCCAACCGGCTGACGGGTTTCGGACTTTTCAAGCTTCCGTGGAAAATCACCTTGAGCCCCTCGGTCGACTTGCACTCCGGCTTTCCCTACTCTAATATCGACGAACTCCACAACTACGCGGGAGATCCCAACCGCCAGAGATATCCCATCTTCTTTTCCCTCAACTGGCGGGTCTATAAAGATTTCCCCCTTCCCTTCCACATCCATCGAGGACATACGTTCCGCTTTGGCATCTATTCCATTAACACGACTGGACGCCAAAACCCCACGGCCGTCTATAACAACATCACTTCGCCCCTGTTCGGGAATTTCACCGGCTTCGGCAAACGGGTAAACGGTATCGTCATCGAGTTTACCCAATAGCCAGGAACCGTCCTCTGTCCGGCGGAAGATTGGCTACTGGACTTTTCCAGGAAACGAAAAGACCGGGTCGATATCGACCGGAATGTCGCTGGTATGGGCCAGCGCGGCCTGAAGGGTCGCCGGCATTTGGCCATAGCGTTTGAACCAGGCCTCAGCACTGTTCCGGTTGCCCGTCGCTTCAATCTCCAGTAGTATCTTTGCCAGTTTGGCAAGAGCGCCGGGCATGCGCTGGTAATCAATATGATAACGGCCATCTTCAGCGTTCCGGGTGACGGCCTTCTGCTCGCTCAGGTAATTGAACTCCATGATTTCCGCTTTGCCGTGCGCCTCACCCACCCCGTAGCGCACCGTCCGAAAAATTCCTCCCACGTACGAAGCGTAACTCTCATCGAGATCCGTTTTCGGAAGCGCATGGTGGTCAACCAGCCACTTTAATCCGTACATTCCAACTACGTCCGCCTTAGCTTCTTCCAGCGCCGAGTAGGTGGGGCCAATCGTCTGGCGAATGCTTTCCTGCCGTTGGCCGACTCGCGCAAATGAAGGACCCATGCCGTGCGAAATTTCGTGCATCACCACCATGGCCATAAAACCGTCGCCGGTGACCTGCGCCGCCTGTTGGGGCTCCATCAAATGCTTGACGAGTGGCAGTATCACGTAATGGACGCGCGCATCCATGAAGTTCTTGAAAAAAATCTTCTTGGTACCCTTGGTCTGGTGGATCCTGGGATCGTTCGGCAGGTTATCGGCCACAGCCTGGTAACCGTGCCGCAAATCTCCTGCGCGGAACGGCGAATCCACAACCTCCATAGGAGTCCGATGGCCTGCGAGAGAAGGCAAATCAACAGATGGAAGCGGCAAATCACGCTGGATCATCGGAATGTATTTCTCATACAAATCTAGCTTCTTACTTTCGGCATCATTACGGATCAGCACCGCGGCGCCGTAGGACGTCTTCACGCCCAGCAGACCATCGAGGTAGGTTTCATAGGGCGCAAAAATCACATCTATTTTCGGATTCTTCAAATCCAGCCATAGGATATCGCTGGGGTAATAGTTGTCATCCAGCAGGGCCCCAGCGCGCGCCGTCAGGAACTTTGCAAACATCTTGTCGCTGGAGAGCGCCGCAGCCTCGCGCAGGTCCGCTGCCGCTTTTTCCAGGAACGGCTTGTACGCCACGTTATAAGGGATCGCAGCCAGGTCTCGGTCTTCGCGCCGGACAATGCTGTAGGGGCTGTATATTTCTGTTTTGGCGCCGGGGTGTGTCTTGAGGAACGCCTCGATATCCGCCCGCGTCAAATCCGGCGGATAAAGCCAGTGTCCGGGAGGCATGGGACGCGTTCCCACAAAAGGCCGGTTATCGTCCAGAAGATCAAACCGGCTTCCGTTGATCATCAGGAAGCGCCGCAGGGCAATATCCGCAGGGTCCTTCCTGCCTTCCAGCGACTTGTAGAGATCGAGAGCTTCGGGGTCGCTCTGGCGCCAGAAAATATCGTCCAGATAGCGGCACGCATCCACCAGTTTGTCCACCACCTGACGCTGGTTGTCGGTCAGCCCTGAAGCGTCAAAAGGCATTTCCACCCGGCGCCACTTGGCCAGGCGCGATGACAGATCGGGGGCGACAATCCCGAAACGGGACGGCCTGCTCAGTGCCGGATTTGTTGGGTCCGCTGCACGCCATGGAAAATCCGATGAACAGCATGGCGATACCAAGCTGGATGTTTCGCCTCATCCTCCCCCCTTTCGCGGCCGCGCCTGTGCAACACGGTATCCGCCGCCTACGGTAGTGGCAGAATCGCGACCAACCTGCCATCCACTCTAGTGGTCGGCCCCCGTGTCCCCGAGGTACCGGTCAAAGAAATCGGACGCGGCATGATAGGAGCGCAGCCAGGTGGAATGAAGAAGAAAATCATGAATTTCGTCCGGGAACACCATCTGCTGAAACGGGACTCCCTGCTTTCGAAGCGCTTCCACCAGGTGGACCATTTCCTTGAAGGGAACAGTTCGATCGTCGTCCCCCTGGATCAGCAGCACAGGCGACCGCCAGGTCTTGACATAGGCCAGAGGAGAAGATTCAAAGGCCACCCGCTCGATCTCGGGCTGCCTCTGCGCATAGTACGACGGAACCCAGTCAGGGATTTCAAAATTCCAGTTGTGCACCCCGGAAATGTCAACACCGGCGGCAAACAAGTCGGAAGCGCGCGCCAGTGCAAGCGCCGTGAGATAGCCGCCCCAGGAGCCGCCCCAGATGCCAATCCGCTTGGGATCGACATCCTTGCGGTTCCGGAGAAAGAGACCGGCCCCTTCAACGTCGTTGAACTCGCTGCCCCCACTGGCGCCGTAATTGAGCGCCTCGCGGAAATCCAAACCATAGCCAATTCCGCTGCGATAGTTGATGGAAAGCACGATGTAACCACGGCTGACCAGAAACTGGTCGAGAGCATAGGCATTGCTGTAGTAGCCCATGTAGTGCCAGCCCAGCAGCATCTGCCGCTGCGACCCACCATGGATGAACACCACGGCCGGATGATGCTTTCCGTTGTGGTCGTTCGCCGGAAGGAACAACTGGCCGTGGACGCGAAGGCCGTCAGCCCCGGAAACGATTACGGGCCGTGGCGCCACCATCTCACGCGCAGGAAAGTCCGCGGGAATCGCATCGGGAGCAAGGTCGCGGATCTTGCCGGAAGATTCAAGGACAGCGGGCCGGGCCGGGAGTTTCGCGTCCGAGTGCAACAGAATAATCGCATGACTCGGTCTCGTAACAACAGGCGACCACTCGATACCATCGCCCCTGGTCAAGGGAGTTGGGCGGTCACCCGTCACGGATTCCTTCCAGAGGTGGCGGCGGTCAATATCGTTTTCATTGGAGTTGAAGATCAGTCCACTGCGGTCAGGGCTGAGCGCGACGTCTTCAACGATGTAATCTCCGGGAGTCAGCAGGCGCGCCGTGCCTCCTGCCACGGGAACGGTGTAGAGGTGCAGCCACCGGTCGCGCTCCCACGGAAACACCAGAAGATTTCCCGCCGCCCACAGTAACTCGTTTGAAGCAACGACGCCGCGAAAAACGCTTCCCGGCCCATCCTGCGCTCTCCACACTTCCCTGCCCACGCCGGTATCTACATCAGCGACACGGATCGACCAGGGTTCGCCGGTCCGCTCCGGCTCGAAGATTCTTTCGTGCTCCGAGGCGGGAATGCGAATAAACGCAATCTGTTTACCATCAGGGGACCAGACAGGATTCGAATCGAGATCGACACTGGGATCCAGGTAACGGAGGTTCTTCTGGGCAAAATCGTAAACGCCGATCAGGCGGTGGTCACCGCGGTTGCTTACAAAGGCCAGTTTTGTTCCGTCCGGAGACCAGCGCAGCGATCCCGCCCGGCCTTCGCCGTGAATCAATTGCGACGCCTTGCCAACAGGATTGAGCTTTACCAGCCACACCTGCCCTTTGTTCAGGAAGGCAACGCTCGTACCCTTGGGTGACACAGCGGGCGCGTAACCTTCGCCAAGGAGCTGCGGAGCACCGCCGCTTAGAGGCATGAGCCAGACGTTCTGCTCCACGCCCTGTGGGACGCTTCCGGGATTCGGATAAGCCTCCCCGGGATATTCAAGGTCGCCTCCACGCACGTAAACAAGGGCGGAAGCGTTCGGAACCCAGGCCAGGTCTCCCACATCCTGGCCGTCATCGCCGGTGTAGTTGGTAAGCTGGCGCGCGCTGAACCTGCCTCCGTTCCCCTCCGCCACCCAGACGTTACGCGCCCCCCGGGCGTTGAAAACCCATGCCACCTTTGCTCCCGAGGGCGCGGCGGTCAGCTCCGTGGGAAACGGGGCGCTCATCACCTGCTCCAGCGTGAATGGACGTGGTTTGGCTGCCGCACAGACTGCAAAGACAAAGAGGAGGCAGAGACTGTCTGAAATACGATTGCGAGACAGTTTGGGAATCATCATGGACTTTTCAGACCTTGACGTATACTTTTTCGGTAACGTCTTCCGGGCGTGGAAACACCGCCGAAGAAAGACTTTCGGTATTGGCGAAATGACCGCGGCCTGCAGACCTCATCAGCTGAGGCGACCCGGAAGAAATTGCCGTAGGTAGCGATACGCAAGGATAAACCCGTCTTTTCGTGCCTGCGGAAATTCTGCAGCCCCGTCGCTCGGGGGCGCGTCCCAGAACTGGTCCTCGTGCTCAACAGCCGCGCCGCCGTTGAATCCAACCTGCAGAAGCACGGTAAAAAAGCGTGGCCAGTCAATCAAGCCCTGGCCGGGGATTCGGTAACGCCACCAGCCCTTGCCCAGGATTCCGACCTGTTGAAGGACCGGCTGGGTGATTTCCGTGTCCTTCAGATGGATGGCCAGAAGACGGTCCCGGATATCCCAAACGGCCTGGTAAGGATCAATGTACTGCCGGACCAGGTGCGAGGGATCAAACTCCATTCCAAAGTGGTGGCTCGGAATCAGCTCAAAAACTTTCTCCCACGCCGCCGGAACGGTGGCGAAGTTGATTGCAGTAGGGTAGTTTTCCCAGCCCATGGAAACGTCATATTTCTGGCAGACCGGCAGAAACTTTTCGTGGAACACCTCTGCGAGTTCCTTCGCCTGCCGGTCAAAATCAGCGCCGGGAATGCCTCCACTGAAAGCGCCTACAAACTTGCAGCCCAGGCGATGGGCAAACTCCAGGTAATGGATAAACTCCTCATTCATCGACCGCCGCTCTGCCGGATCAGGCGCAATGTGGTTGATGCCTTTTCCTTTGAGATCGAAAAAGCCTTCAACGCTGATAATGCGGCAGCCCGTATCGCGTGAAGTTGCCAGGATCCGGTCAATCTGGGTGTCACTCAGGTAAGGGTTAAAATCCTTGCCAGCCTTCACCACCACACCCTCATATCCTGTCTGGGTCGCAAAAGCCAGCTTCTGAGGAGAGTAATTGGTAATGATTGCAAGTTTCGGAAATTTGCTTGCGGGGGCGAGAGGCATGTCAGGGTGCTTTTTGCCTTCCGTCTGCGCCCCCAAGCTCCCGGCAGTTCCCAGTGCTGCGGCTGACGCACCCGCCGCCCTGATGAAATCACGCCGTCCAACCCTTGATTTATTCATTATTTAGCCCCCGAATAATTTGAAGAGTGAGTATAGGACAAGCACATTACGGCTAGCAACCGAAAACACCCAAGGGGTGAGAACTGTAGTAGGTGCGCCATTTGCAGAGATGTCAAGGCCAGCACCGCCCAATGAGAGTAACCCGTTCCACCGTTCCACCGTGCAACCCGACTCTATTTTCCCGAAGAGGTTTCAGCCGAGCGACCTTCATCCGGGGACATAACTTCAGGGGGCTACTACTCCTTCACCCTCGGAAGGGGCATCAACATGCGAAGGAACGGCGGTGCGACCAGGGTGGTCACGATGCTCATCACCAGCACAATGGAATAGACGGCGTCGGAAATGGTGTGCAGTGTCAGTCCGACGCCGGCAACGATCAGGCCGACTTCCCCGCGCGGGATCATTCCGACGCCCACCCGAAGCGCATCCTTGAAACCCAGGGGCAAACAACCCAGGCCGCAACCGACCAGTTTTCCCACGATGGCCAGAACGCATATGATGGAGGCCAGGCCAATCAGCCCGGGATTCGCAAAGCTACGGACATTGACCTGCACGCCGAGAATGACAAAAAAGAACGGGGCAAGAAACTCACTGAGCGGATGAGCGTTCTCGTGCAATTTCCAGCGCTCGCTGTGATCGGCCAGGGCCAGCCCGGAAAGGAAGGCCCCCACAATGGCCGCCATCCCGATGTAGACGGATGCCAGCGAAAGGCCCAGGCACAGAATGATCGACAGGATGAAGGCGGAGTTCTGGGCTCGCAGCTTTTCCACGTGGGGCTGAAACCGGCCAATCACCCGCGAAGCAAAGAAAATCATGAGCAGCGCAAACACCACGGCCTCAGCGGTCACGGTGAGTAGTTGAAGGTAATGAACCTGGCCGGCGGAAAGGCTGCTGACCACGGCCAGTACCAGTAATCCCAGAATGTCATCCAGAACGGCTGCGGCCAGGATCACGCGGGCCGCCCGCGTTGAGAGCGCCCCCAGGTCCGCCAGAACTCTGGCCGTGATGCCCACGCTGGTCGCCACCATTGCGGCTCCCACAAAAATCGACTCGACCGTTGAATGGTTGGCGAACTTCATGTACCAGAGGCCCAGAATAAAAGGCAGGACCACGCCCAGAACCCCAACTGCGACGGCCGTCCAGCCCACTTCCAGAAGGTCTCGCGGCTTCGTTTCCAGACCCACCGTAAAAAGGAGAAACACGGCCCCAACTTCCGCGATTCCCAACGTCAGTTCGTTGGTGTGCACCAGATTCAGCAATGAAGGTCCCAGCAACACACCTGCCAGCAACTCGCCCAAAACTCCAGGCTGCCGGAGTCTCTCGAAAATTTCCGCCAGAAGTTTCCCTCCCGCAAACATCAGGAAAAGTTCCAGCAAGACCTGGCTTGAATGCTCCATAGGCTTAAGTATTCCGGCGGACTGGATGTTGCATGGTTCCGAATCAGGACTTGAGGTGTTCCGAAATCACAAATCCATTTCTAAACGAAATATGACGCAGAAATCAAATGCCATGAAACCAGATGAGCATCGATTCCACAAGGAAAATCCAACTGCGCGGTTGACCGACGACGTCGCCGAAGGGCAGCCTTCTATTTCTTTTGCTCCGCGCCTCGAACCAGGATTGCTTTGCCCGGGGCAAACTCAACATGTGTCACATGGTTGGGCAGCAGGAAAGGCTTGCTGAGATCAATTTTATATTCAGACTCAACATAGGTCTGGATCAGGAAGTTAACCAGCCAATCGGACAGCGCGGTACTGCCAATATGCACGTCTTTGATGGAAAGCGTTCCTGTACCGTCTTTGCTCTCAAGCACACCCAATGCCGTCAGGTGCTGAGTGCCCTGGAATATGGACGCAAGCAGTCTGGCGGTCAGCGGATTCGCAGATTGCTGCGAGGGCTTGAGTTCATCAAAATTGATATTCGCCGCCCCATGGATGCCGTCGGGTTTGAAGTGGATTTCCAAATCCCTGACGCTGGGCGGCAAAAAAGCGGGACGGTCGTACTTGATAAACGAATTGACTTCATCATCCGTGAAGACGATTGGGCGGAGAGCGCCGCCCTTCCCCGGGCCGGTTGCTGAAAGCTGTATCAACTTTGACTGAAACGTGCTGGCTGCCGTCGGAGAAAGTCCGGGCCGTTGATGCAGCCGGAATGCTGAAGCTTCCATTGCGACGCCCCGGATGCCCAGCAAAACACCGCCGGCCGCAAGTGCGAGAAGCACCGCCGACAACAGGCTGCTCGGGGCCGTGAGATGGACTCTGGACAAGGGCTTTGCCAACTGGACCGCTCCTCAGGGTTGAGTCTGTGAAATCTGGGGTGAGGGCACCGCTTCAAGATTTCGAAGAGTACCTGCAAAATCAAGGTCCGCCATTCGGGAAACCGGGCCGATGGCGCCCGGATGAAGAGGCGTCCAGGACTGGTGAATGCCGCGCAAGTCGGCCTGCACCTGCAATCTGGCCGATCCGTCAAAAGAGTAACGGCCTTTGAGCTGGAATTTAGCCCCCGCAACCTCCACAGGAAAATCATCAAGCTCCACCTGCTGGTCATGAATCCTGAGATGCGCGGTTGCCCCGGGTATAAACAACGGCCTGGACCCCTCCTCAAACAGGTCCATCCCGAAACGGCGGGCGACAGTCCGCACAGGATTGAATTCACCCAGGCTGATGCCCTCCAGTCGCACCGTCATCTCACCGCGCAGCGTCCGAACGAGGGCCGAGTGGGTCAAGCCATTGGCCTCGAACGATCCCTCCGCGGAGTAATACCCTTGAACTCCCGCCAGTGCCGCCGGAAGATATGGCCCGAGAGCCCGAATGCCGGCGCCGCTGACATCGGTCTGCCCGGAAAGCCGCGCCGGGTTCTTCGTCAGGTCCACCAGAACATTGGCCTCTCCCCGACCTCCTCCTGCCGCGAACTGAACCTTCGCCAGACGGACCTTTCGGTCATGGATATTGATATGGGCCCGAAAGTCATAGAGTGAAAGTTTCCGATAAGTCAGAAGTGGGGTGGAAAATTGGCCGCGCGCATCCAGACGGGCGGCAAGATAAAACGAAGGGCTGTGGCCGCTGATCAAAGATCCTATCCCCGCAATCCTGTCAAAAAACGATCTGGTATTTTGGTCACCGATGCCTTCAAACCACTGCCCGGCCTGTTCAATGCTCAGCTTGTCCGCCTTGAGGTTGAAATCCCAGGGAGAATGGGAGTCACGCTGGTGCATCACCCATCCGGAGAAAACGCTGGTGCCCATCACCGCCACGATCGGGTTGACGATGACTTGCTTTCCATAAACCTGAATGCGCGCCCGCGGGATATTCAGGGGCTCGCTGAGTCCTGGTATCACCAGCCGTGCGCTGCGGATACTCGCCTGGGCAGTAACGCCTGGCTTGCTCCACGGCCAGGCCCTGCCGGCAAGGTGGAGCGTGAACGACCCGATGCCTGCGGCTTCCAGGGGACTATTCCTCAGGATTCCCAAGGCACGCCCGAAATGCACGAGCCTTGCCAGGTTTACGGCCTGCGAGGAAAAAGTCAATTCGTACACTGGGTCGTTCGTTGTATGCCCCCTGCTCTTTGGGGGTGAAAGATGCCAAAGGCTCCCTTCCACCACAACCTCGACACCGGGCGCCAGCACTGCCCTGACAGGAGCCAACCGGGCCCCCGCCCGGGTGACGCGAATGGCCACGTCAGAAACCGGAAATGCCCCTGAAGGAGTATCCAGCCGGACTCCATTGGCATTCAGGAAACCGCCATACCGCTTCCCTCGCCAGGAGCCCCGGACTGAAATCATCCCGTTGAGGCGCCCGTTAACAGTCCACGCAACCCGGCTTCCCAGGACTCGCCCGGCGAGTCGCTGCAAGTCCTCCAGCCGGGAACGCTCAAAGGCCACCACCAGGTCAAGATCCGGCCGGGAGGTGACCTCGGCAATCGAACCTTCAAGGTGGACCTGCGAATTTGCAAAAGCCAGGTCCATGCCCTGAATCGTTAAATTTTCTTTGTCACGATCGAACTGGCCGCGGAAGCGCAGTTCGCAAGGCAGGTCATTCGACGAGGGCAACTGCTCCCAGCGATGCAACTGCCTCAACTGTGCTTCTCCTGAATACTCTATCTGCCGAAGAGTACCGCTCAGATGGATGGTGCTGTTCATCACGCCGTAAACTTCGGGATTCTGTCCGGTCAGAAGCGGAATCCAGTCATAAAGCAACGCCCCCTGCATTCGAAGGGTCGCATCCAGCGTGTGCCCGGCAACTCTTGCTGGGGACCAGCTTCCATCCAGCTCAACCAGACCCGGCGTGGGAAATTCAAGGTCCGTCCGGATCGGTTCGCCCGCCATTCGGAAGTCAATCCGGTTTGATTCGTACTCGAAATCCAGGTGGGCATGCGTATCAGTTATCGCAAAGGGTTTCTTGTTCTCGCCGATTTTAAAGTTAAGCCGCGCACCCTCAATCTCTACGGACACATTGGGAGGTGCAGGGACCGATGTGCCAGAGCCGGGCGATCGGGCTTTAATCGCGCTCTGCAACAGAAGGCTTTCAATATTCCACCGGCCCGCGGAGTCCCGGACGAGGTTGATGCTGGGATCGGAAAGCCTGAGTGTTCCAAAATACAGGCGCGAGCTCCAGAGGCTTCGCCATTGAAGGTTGCAATCGATGTGGCCAACACGGACGAACGGCTCCAGCCCAAAAGCAGGATCTTCGTCGACCACAACGTTGTCTACGGTGAATCCCAAGTGAGGAAAGAAATGAAGGGCGATATGGCCGAGGGACACTTTCCGGCGCAGAGAACGTTCGAGGCCGGCCTTCAGGAGAGGACGGTAACGGCCTGCGTTCAGGAAGTACGGCACCACCCAGGCTGCTGCGATGAGCAGCGCCAGCACGACCGCCGCATTTCTCAGATATCTGCGACTGGTTTGACTCATCAGTGCACAAGCTTGAACGTTCTGTTCCAGCGCGTCCGGGTGAAGAAATGGATAAAAACGTTGCCCAGCTGCATGAGCCGGTCACCCAATGAGTTCTGCTCGTACTGCCCCGGCGGCGTCTCATACGACCAATAGATGATCAGCGGCCGGCCGGAAATCAGCTTGCGGGGGACAAAGCCCCAGAAGCGGCTGTCGTAGCTCTCTTCGCGGTTGTCACCCATAACAAAATAGTCATTCGGAGGCACCACCAACTGGCCGTCCTTCACATAGTTTTGAAATTCCGCCCTCCAGGTCGCCGTTGCCCCTTGCATCTCATCCCAGGAGACAGGGGGGAAATCATCCAGAGGGCGCAACTCATTTAGATGGCTGTGCCGTACGAAGGGCTCCGTCACGGCTTTCCCATTGACAAAAACCTGCCGGTGGAAGACACGGATGCGGTCGCCGGGAACACCGATCACTCTCTTCACGTAATGCTCGCCGGGTGCTTGTCCATCATCCACATCGCTGGGAGCCGTGAAAACCACGATGTCATCACGGTGGATGCGCCTGTAAGGAAGAAGCCGGGCCAGCAGACCGTGCGGGTAAGCAAACGTAAACTTGTTCACCAGAAGATGGTCGCCGATCAAAAGGGTGTTTTCCATGGAGCCGGTCGGTATCTTGAACGCCTGGACCACAAAGGTCGTCCCAAAAATCGCAAGGATCACCGTCACAATGAGCGATTCGAAAGTGTCGCGGAAGGATGATTTCTGGTAGCGTTCAGCCATCTGTCTCTACCTTCGCCGCAAGGATCCCCAGTGCTTCTTTAGCGGCCTGCTGCTGTGCAGCCTTCTTGCTGCTTCCGCTGCCCCGGGCCACCACGCCGCCGCCAGCCATCACTTCCACCGTGAAAGTCTTCTGGTGTTCCAGCCCTTCTTCTGCAACCACACGGTAGTGGGCCGGGCCCTGCCGCTCTGCCTGGAGATGCTCCTGGAGCACTCCTTTGTAGTTTGCCGCAAACAGGTCGTCAACCCCGTTCGTGAGGGCAGACGCCAGAATCACCTTTTCAACCAGATCCCTCGCTGCTTCGAACCCTCCATCGCGGTAAACGGCGGCCAGCAAAGCTTCAAGGGCGTCTGCCAGTATCCCGGGCTTCTTTCTGCCCTCACCCTTTTCCTCAGATTGGCCCAGGCGCAAATACTCACCCAGGCCAAGCTCGGCTGCAACCCCGCTCAGGTGACTGGCAGCGACCAGACTGGAACGCGCACGTGAAAGCTTCCCTTCATCGTATTCGGGAAATGCGTCAAGCAACCTCAATGTGACCGCAAAGTTCAGCACGGCATCGCCAAGAAACTCCATCAATTCGTTGTCGCGCGTGGGGCTGGAAACTTCCTGGGCGTAAGAGGAGTGGGTCAGCGCTTCGATCAGCAGGTCCTGGTTTCGGAACTTGTAACCGATACGCTTTTCCAGCCTGTTGAAGGAAGATCGCGCCATGCCTGGGTGATGCACTCCAGCAAATCCTGGCGCCCGGCTGGAACCGGGAAAGAACACCAGATTGTCATTTCCGGCCAGACGGCTCACCAACTCGTATTATGGTTTTCCGGCGGCCTTGGGCTGCGAGCTCTTGGCTTTCTTCAATTCCTGAACCTGCTGATTCGCAAGCTGCTCGATAATGCTTCCCGGAGCGAGCTGTCCAGCCTTGGAAAAGGCTGTGATCGCATCGTCAAATTTGCCTTCCCCTCGGTAGACTTCTCCCAGACGGTAATAGTCAGCGCCATTCGGGTCGCTGGATTTCGCAATGGCAGCCTTATAATTCTCCTCTGCCTTTGCGAGTTCGCCCTGGTCCAGTCCTTCGAGCGCCATCCTGGAACGCTCCAGATGAATCATGCCTATGGAAGCATAAGCTCCGGCCGCAATCTGGTCTTTTCGCTTTTGGTAGGCGTCAGCCGATTCGTTAGGCTGCTTTGGAAGCTGGTCGATTTCCTTGAGAGCCTTCTGGGCGTATTCCTGGGCCGCCCCAAGCCTCTTTTCCTTTTCAGCGTCGCTGACGTTCGAAAGCATTTGCGGCTGGGGGAGAACGCCGGATACCATGAGCAGACTGATCAGGTTATTGGAGTCAAGATCCAGGCTCTTTTCCCCATATTTCACAACATTGACCGCGTCGTTTTTCGACTGGTAAGCACTAGCCTCAAGGGCGTAGACATAGGTCAGGAGAGGACTCTTGGGATAACTTGCCGTAAAGTCGTCAGCATCCTTGATGATGGTGTCAGGATCCTTCGCGTTCTTGAGCTTGTTGTAAGCCTCGCCTTCCGCGGCGCTGACTTCCGCACTGCCGACTTTCGCCTTCCGTGCGGCGCGGGCTGAGGGAGTAAACTGCTTCATGAAGGTCACCAACTGCTCAGTGGCCCCTGCCTTGGTCAGTTTCTTCACAATGTCAGGCGTAAATTCAAAATCGGTGCCCCGAGCCTGAACCTCTTTCGCTACATTCTCCGCGTGCTGCTTGTTGTGCTTGATCAGCTTGATCAGCGCTTCTACCTCAATCGGGGCCTCCACCGGAGCAGAGGATTTTTCCGCCTGTTGCGCCGCCTGCGCCTGTTGCGCAGCACGAACCGGACGTCCATTGATCAGGACACTTCCGGCCAGCGTTAAGGTCCAAACGGTTCCAAGACTGACAGCCTTTTTAGTCCAAGACATGGTTCACTCCCACCTTCATTCTAAATGCCTTTAGCACTTAGCAGCGTACTAGAAGCTTTATTCCCTGTCAACAAAGAGACCACCCGCAGACACGCGCCAACAGCAGCCATCTGTGGAGTGCGCAGCGGCTGCCGGTGGGCCACCCAACCGCATGGAAATCCCCCCCATAAAAAGCCGGCCGGATTGCCCAAAGTTGAGTCACAGCGGCTCCGCCATTACAATGTCACAGTATGCAAACACGAAAGCTCTTCGGCACAGATGGCATGCGGGGGGAAGCAGGCCGCTACCCGCTGGACCAGCAAACGGTTTTCAAGTTCGGGAAGGCGCTGGGCGGCCTGCTGCAAAAAACCAGCGGCGCCGGCCAGCCGCGGATCATCCTCGGAGAAGACACGAGGGAATCGAGCCGCTGGATTTCCGGAACCCTCTTTCGAGGGATCAGGTCGACAGGAACCCAACTCTTCTACGCCGGAGTCATCACGACTCCCGGCGTAGCCTTTCTCACGCGCCATCATGGATTCAACGCCGGCATCATGGTTTCCGCTTCTCATAATCCTTATGACGATAACGGCATCAAGGTCTTCTCGAATTCAGGACTCAAACTCTCGGAAATCCAGGAACTGGAGATCGAGCGGGCCATTGAGTCCGAACATTCTGGAGACGCGCCTGATCCCCAGGAAGAACTTTCGCCTGAACCGGAGTTCCTTCGGGAATATGTCTCCTACCTTTGCGGCCTGCTCCCCGGCAGCCTGCGTCTGCCCGGCGCGCCTCTGGTGGTGGACTGCGCCAATGGGTCAGCGGCGCGAGTGGTTCCCCTGCTGCTCCAGGAACTTGGCATCGAAGCCCGCATCCTCAACGCCGCTCCGGACGGCCGCAACATCAATTTCCATTGCGGGTCGCTCTTCCCCGCCGGCATGGCGAGGGAAGCTCACGCCACCCAAGCACCCCTCGGCATCGCCTTTGACGGCGACGCCGACCGGGCGATCTTCGCCACCCCGGAGGGCCGCATCGCCGACGGCGATCACGTTCTCTACGCCGTGGCCCCCTTTTACGAGCGGCAGCAGAACCTGAAAGGCCATACCGTCGTGGGCACCCAGATGACCAACCTGGGGCTGGAACACGCCCTGGCGCGAAGCGGTATCGCGCTCAGGCGGACGGCCGTGGGAGACCGCTACGTGCTGGAAGAGATGCTCAAAAGCGGCTACAACCTGGGCGGCGAGCCCTCCGGCCACATCATCTTCGCGGACCTCTCCCTGGTTGGCGACGGATTGATCACCCTGCTCCAGGTCCTTCGCATCCTGGGCGAAACCGGGGCCTCGTTCACCGAGGCCGTGAGCGGGCTGAAGCCATACCCGCAGGTCATTCGCAACGTTCCGGTCCGCGAAAAGCCACCGCTGGAATCCGTCCCCGAAGTTGCCCGAATCATCGAAGCCTGCACCCGCGAACTCGGAGACGCAGGAAGAATCGTGGTGCGCTACTCTGGAACGGAGCGGCTGGCCCGCGTGATGGTTGAGGCCGAAGACGCGGCCACGGTGGAACACCATGCCGGACTCATTACAAAGGCCATCGAATCCACAATCGGCGCTGCCAGAGAGCATTGAGGCCATCGGATTCCCCGATTCGCAGGAAAAGCCGCGCCTCGAGTTGCTGCGCAATTTTTCAGGTGGCATCACGCCATAAACCCGGCTATAAAGTTCAAAGCAACTCCCTGATGAGATTTGACGTCGAATCACCAGGTTCCAGACCGCCCAGGCGTGAGGTTATCAAAGCATGAATTCCTACCGGCGTTTTGCACTCAGCTTCCTCGTTCTGGTTTTCTGGCGCCCTGTCGCAGCCCAGAATGCCACGCCCACTGACAAACCTCCGCAGCCCCCTGCCAACATCACCGTGCCTGCCGAGACGCACATCCCCGTGTCGCTTGAAAATGCCATCAACTCCAAAACCGCCTATGCCGGCCAGTCGATCTATTGCCGGACCATTTTCCCCATCACCGTTGACGACCAGATCGTGATTCCCGTGGGCAGCTACGTTAAAGGAGAAGTGACCCAGGTAGTGAAGCCGGGCCGGATCCGCGGCAAAGCCAGGCTGGGGCTTCGATTCGACTCCCTGACCCTTCCCAACGGTGTGACGGAACCCCTGCGCGCTTCGCTCTCCTCGTTTGGGGGAAGCGGCAAAGAGGGCTTTAACCGCAAGGAAGGAAAAATCGAAGGCCAGTCCACCAAGGGAGCGGACGCAGGCAAAGTGGCAGAGGCCACCATCACCGGGGCACAAATCGGAACGTTGGCGGGCATCTCGGGTGGCCATACGCTCCGCGGCCTGGGGATTGGAAGCGCCGCCGGAGCCGCGGCCGGAGCCATCTGGGTGCTGGCCAGTCGGGGCAAGCATATTTACCTTCCGCCGGGAACCAGCCTGGAACTTCAATTGGGAACCCCGCTGACCTTTACGCCGGAACAGCTCGATTTCAGCGGCGATCCCCCGCCGCCCCCGGTTGTCGAGCGCCAGCCGCCCGATCAAGGAAGGAAGGCGAGGCGCAAGCGCTACCGCCGCTTCCCGATTGGCCCCGGAATCCTGCGCCCGTTCTAGTCGCGCGGCTGGCGACTATTCGCCGATCGAGCTTTTACATAAAGACCAGCGACTGCCCGGTGATCTCAAACCTTTTCCGGCAGCGCGGGTTCTGGCACTGCACAAAGTCATCGCGCCGCAGCAGGTACGACCTGGCTTTCGCAAACTTCGCCCGGTCACGCTCGTCGGCCTGCCCTCGCAGGGTTTTCTTTTTTGTCCGCTCAAGCCAGCGGACCTGGTAAGTAGCCGCCTGGCGGCAGTGGTGGCAGGAAAGATTGGCCGGTTTTGATACTTCTTTTTCGTCGAAAAAGTCTCGCTCTTCCATAGGCCGCCTATTCTACCGTGAATCCGGAATTGTTGCAGAAAGATTCCATTTCCCCCAAAACCCTGGTCGCTTTTACGGATTCAGCGGCTTTCCAAATCATTCCAAACTCAGGCATACCCTCTTACCTGGCAGCATGCAGCGACTTCAAATAAGCGACGGCAGCCTCCGCATCGTAGCGTGACAGGCGATAGGGAGGCATGGGCGGGCTGGCGCGTTTGTTGCTGCGGTCGAGACCCGTCATGAGAAAATGTACGGCCTCGCTCTCGGTCCATCCCTCCAATCCTGCGATCGGAGGCGCCACAGCCACCCAGCCCGGAACGGGATGAATCGGCTGGAAAGAAAGCGGCGAACCCTGCAGTTCGCGTCCCGCGATTTCCTCACCTCGCTCATTGTGCGGCGAGTGGCAATCCGCACAACCCGCCACCCGCGTCACCAGATACTTTCCGTGAGCGATCACTTTCGCCCGGCTCGCTCCGCTCCGCCCCTGGGCGGCAGCTATTGACGCGGTCAAAAGGAAAACCCCGAATAACGCAATCCATCTTGCCATTGGCACCCCTCAACCTGAAATAAAAGTCATCCTAAATTAGTCGTTTCCCCGCTGCCGGGCAAGAGAATTTATTATCCCTGCCGACGCAAAAACTTCGGCCCCAGCCAGAGCAGTGCCACGACGTCGATCAGGAAATGGGCCGACATGGACGGATAGAGCGAGCCCATCTGGACCACCGGCCAGGCCAGCAACGCCCCCAGCAAGCCCGCCCTGACCATGCCATTCAGGCCCTGGTAGGAGTGGGCCAGGCCGAATGCAACCGACGAAACCGCCACGCCCCACGCCGCCGAATGGAACCAGGCCGAGGCCTCAGCCAGCAGAAATCCGCGGTAAAGAAACTCTTCGCACAGGCCCGCCGTGGGCGCCAGGCCCAGAAACGCCCACCATCTTTCCCGCCTCGTCTGCGGCATCAGTATGCGCACCATTTCGGGCTCTTCCGCCCACAACCCAAGCCGCTCCAGATACAGCACCAACCCCAGCCCGGCCACCGACACCACAACCAGCACGATGGTCCATTTGAAGAAGCCGGAACCCGAAACCGCGGCCAGCCCCACCGTCAGACCATCCGGCCACGCAAAGAAAACCACCAGCGCCCCGATCGCCGCCAGCATCCACTGCGAAACCACCGCGGAAAAATAGAGCGCCGTTTTGGGGATGCCCCGCACCAGCTCCGGGCGCGAGCTGCGCCATGAAAGCAGCGGAACGCCCACGATGAGGAGCACCGAAAATCCCATCCGAACCGCGCTTGAAAGCATTCAGTTTTCCTTCAGGCAAAGAACCGCATGTGCGAGGAGGGCTAGTGTCTCATTCGCCGGACACCCCGCCAACCGCCCGGGGATGGGCGGAAAAGTTTTTCGAGAAAGGTCCGCGCCATGGCAGATCCCTGGCAGGATAATTGGTGTTCGGGCGGAGGTCTCTTTCACTCAAATCCTTTCCGAAGTGGTCTCAGGTTCGTTTTTTCTCTGTCATTTATTATCAACAAGATCGGTAGGTTCGTTTTAGGTTCGTTTTAGGTTCGTTTTTTCCACAGATACGTGTTTTCAACAACTTCTCAGCTTCGTTTTTAGGTTCGTTTAGGTTCGTTTTTGGTGCCCGATCCTTTGTTATCAATAACTTCTCAGGTTCGTTTTTTAAAAAAGGTATTCTTTTTTGTTTTTTCTCCCTGGAACCGGTTTAAAAAGACCTGTTTTTGTACCCGCTGCCCGCTCCGGGAATTGCAGACTTTACGGCCGCTCATGCGTGAACCAGAAAGCAAACACCTGGCATGCAAACGCCTTCATCACACGCCCCGAAAAAGACTACCATACTAGCCCACAAAAGTCAAGCAAAAACGGCGGGCATAGCACACACCGTCCCGCTCTGCTGGATCTACAGATCGGAACTTGTCCCGGTTCTCAAAAACGCCGACCCCCAAACGGGGGACAAACTCATCGGTCAGCGTAGGGGAAGGCTTCGCCCTCCCGGTTGATGTTCAGGAAACCGCAGCGGGAGCCCGCAGGGCTTCCCTGCGATAAGGCCTCACCCGTGCAGCAGGTAGGCGCCCAGGACGGCGCCGCAGCGGTCGCGAAAGACTTCAACGGGGACATGGCTCGAATCCATCAGCCACTGCAGGCAGTAGCCGTCAACCAGCGCGCGAATGGTGGCGGCGGCGTCCTCCGGGCGGACGCGGCGAAACTCCTCCAGCTTGATGCCATCGGAGATAATCTGCGCGTCGCGCTTGCGGCAGCGCAGACAAAAAATCGTGAAAGAGCTGGCGGAAGCGGTCGGAGCGGGAGCCTAGCGTGACGAAATCAAACAGCACGAGGTAGAGCTTGCGATTGACTTCGGTGCTGTGGAACAGCAGTTCCAGTTCCGCCGCCAGGCGCTCGCGGGGTGATTCCTGGCTGGCCGCCACCTGGTCAAGGCTGCGGGTCAGCTCATTAAGCAGCCATTCCAGGACGGCGTAAAAGAGGTCTTCCTTGCTGTGGAAATAGTGGAGCGCTCCGCCCTTGCTGGAATTGGCGCGCGCCACCACAGAATCGATGGTGGTGGAATGCAGACCTTTCTCCAGAATTTCCGCGTAACCCGCCTTGATCAGAGCTTCGCGGCGTCGTGCAGTAAGCTCAGGGTCTACCCGGCGCGGACTCATGCGTATCCTTTCTCAACTTAAGGGGAAGCTTATAGAATGTAAGATATACTGAAGTGGACGTCAATGATTACTGCTGATTCAAGGGTCAGCGCCAGCCTTCAGGCCGGCACTTTCGGAGTCTTGCCGGACTAAAACCTGGCGCTACATAAAGAACCTGACGCCAGGGACTCGGCTGCGGCAAAAATCCATGGAAGGCAATCTTTTCGGACTCGACAAAACGGAACTGGAACGATTGGCGGTGGAGTGCGGCCAGCCCCAATATCGTGGCAAACAACTGTTCCGCAATCTATATGCGCGCCGGGTGCGCGATCTTGATTCCTGCACGGACATTCCCGAAAGTTTCCGCCAAAATCTCAGTTCCCGCTATCGCCTGGAGTGGCCCGGGATCAAGGCGCAGATTCCGTCGCGCGACGGCGCGGTGCGTTACCTGCTGACGCTCCATGACGAGGAGAACATTGAAACGGTCTACATGCCCATCGAGAACCGGGTGACGTTGTGCCTCTCCAGCCAGGTGGGCTGCGCGGTGGGCTGCGGCTTCTGCTTCACGGCCCTGCTGGGAGTGAAGCGCAACCTGACGGCCGGCGAAATCGTGGGCCAGGTGGCGGCGGTGCTGGATGCTCAGCAGGTGCCGGCGGAGACTCCGGTCAACCTGGTTTTTATGGGCATGGGCGAACCCATGCTGAACCTGGAAGCGGTGATGAAAGCCGTTGGAATTCTTTCCGACTCGAATGGACTGGCGCTGGCGCTGCGGCGCATGACGGTCTCCACCGCGGGAGTCATACCGCAGATCCGCAAATTCTCCGAGGAACCGGCGCGGCCCAGGCTGGCCGTTTCACTGAACGCTTCGAGCGACGAACAGCGGACGGCCCTGATGCCGCTGAACCGTAAATATCCGCTGCAGGAACTGCTCCAGGCCTGCCGGGAATTTCCGCTTGGTCCTCGCGAGTACGTGACGTTCGAATATGTGCTGCTGGATGGGATCAACGATTCCGATGACGACGCGCGGCGGGTGGCGGGGCTGGTACGCGGCATCAAGTGCAAGCTGAACCTGATCCCGTTCAATCCAGGGTCGGAATTGCCCTACCAACCTTCACCGCTCAAGCGGGTGCTGGCGTTCCAGGACATCCTGCGCAGCCACCAGGTGCCCGCTTACATCCGCATTTCGCGCGGGCAGGACGTGATGGCGGCCTGCGGCCAGTTGCGGCTGGGAGCGATCAACCAGGCAGCGGCGCCGATGGAAGCGTCGCTGTAGCCAGGTCATCCTTTGGCGGAGCTGAAGCTCCGCCCCCCTAAGCTGGCGGTCGCATTCCGACGACGGCCATCATGCGCCCCGCCAGCGCGCCTTCCTTGCGATAAGAATAGAAAAGGTCCGTGCGGCAGGCCGTGCAATAGTCCGCCACGTGAATCTGATGGCTTGGGACGCCCGCGTGTTCCAGCTGATAACGGATCGCGGCCGCCAGGTCGAGATGGACCTTCGAGAATGATTCCTCCATCTGATGCCCCGGCGGGGCCTGGAGCGTGAAGAGGGTCTGGTAACGCAACGCCATTCTCAATTCTTCCGGAGTTGCAGCCACTTTATGGAAGAACCCTTCGCCTGCCGGAAACGCCCCGCAGAAAGCATCCACCAGTTCCGGCCCCACTTCGTAACAACACTTGCGGATGGAGGGGCCGACAGCCGCCAGCAGATTCCCGGGACGTGAACCAAACATGCGGCCCATTTCGCCGGCAGCCTTTTCAACAACGCGGTGCAGAGCGCCGCGCCAGCCTGCGTGCACCGCCGCAACCGCGCGGCGTTTACGGTCAACCATCAGGACAGGGACACAATCCGCCACGCGAATCCCCAGCAGCATCCCGGCACTGTCAGCGATCAGCGCATCGCCCGGGAACACCCGCGGCGGATTGTCAGGCTGCGGCAAGGGATTCCCGGCCAGCTGATATTGGACAGCCGCACCGCCGGGGCCGCACGAAGCGCGGTAGACAACCGTGGAGTGCGTCTGGCGCAGCACGGCCAGTGGAAAGCGGCCGGCGCCCAGGGCCTGAAGAAACCGGCGCCCATCCTGCCCGTTCCCCAGGCTGCGGGCGGTTCCGGAGTTCCGCCCGGCGGGTTTCGGCGGCAGGGCTCCGCCCTTGCGCGTGCCAAATGCGTGGATCAGCCAGGGGATTTGGGCCAGCGCCTGGCACTCCAGCCAGGCCTGCCCCTTTGACGATACGAGATGGAAGGGTTCAGCAGCCAAGTTTTGAATATAGCACGCCCTGCACAGGGGCATTGCAGGGCTCAGGCAGTGCCCGGACTGCCGCTTTCTGCAGAATTGAATTCCATTCCCTGGTCTGTTAAGGTTAACAAAGAACTTGCGAAAATCCGGGCTGTGAAGGAACAAGAAGCGGCGGGCAAGGCCGAACCGGCGGGAACTGCAAATCGCCGGAGCGGCGCCACGCGCGCTTGCATTGAAAACCCTGCCCGGTACGGAAAAGGATGACCGTCGGCACAGGCATTGACATTGCTGAAACGGAGCGTATTGAGCGCGCTCTGGAACGGCATGGAGAGCGGTTCTCAAAAAAGATATTCACTCCCGCAGAAATCGCTTACTGCGAACGATTCAAGAACAGAGCAGAACGTTATGCCGCTCGCTTTGCCGCCAAAGAGGCGGCGTTTAAGGCGCTGGGGACCGGCTGGGCCCGCGGTGTCCGCTGGCTGGATGTGGAAGTCGCGCATCACTCGAGCGGCAAGCCCGAGTTGCTGCTGACCGGACGAGCGAAAGAAGTGGCGGACCAACTGGGTGTCACGCGCGCCGTCATGTCCATATCACACGCGAACCGTTATGTTGTTGCGCAGGTGATTCTTGAATCGAATGCTTAGCCCGATTCCGGCATTCCGGCGAAGGTCAGCCGCTTTCCCCTTCCTGGTGGCTTTTTTGCTGGCAGGCGCAAATGCGCCGCCGGCGGCAACGGCCGCGCCGCCGGAGCCGCTTGCGGAACTGTCCAACAAAACGGCAGCCAGGCTCCTGATTCACGTGGTAAAGCCGGATTATCCGTCCGTCGCCAGGGTGAATTTCATCCGGGGAACCGTCCAGCTGAAAATCAAGGTCACATCGAAGGGACGGGTGTCTGAAGTTCATTGGCTTCAAGGTGAACCCATCCTTGCGGTCGCGGCTGTCGAATCGGTACGGAAGTGGCGCTATCGGCCTTATGTCTCACAGGAAGGGCCCGTACCGTTCAGCACCTACGTGACCGTCAAGTTCAACCTGCATCCGCACTCCTTCAGAGATCAATTTCCCATGGGAGCAGACGATTATCTGGAAAAACAGGTACATCCGCCTGAAGTTATCAGCCAGCCCCGGCAGGACCCGTCTACCGCTGGCATTCGGATGAAAGTGCTGGTGAGCTCCAAAGGAGAGGTGGTGGACGCAACTTCCATGAAGGCCGCGGAACCGGAAATTGACATGGCAAGGGAGAGCCTGCGGTCGTGGAAGTTCCGGCCGGCTCGATGGGGGGCGCTTGCGGTCCCGTGGTATGTCATGGTTACAGTTCCACTTCCCTACATGGCGCTGGACCAGACGCCCAATTCGGAAAAGCATTGACAATGTCCCCGAAAAATCGCTCGGCTCGCGGAGGCGAGAGGAAAGGCAGGACCTACTGATGGATCAATTCAAAATGGCAAAATGGGCCGTGTGCCTGGCCGCCGTCCTTCTTCTGACGCCGCAGGCCTGGGCACGCTCGCGCGACCAGTCCCTTTTCAAATATGTAGCCGGCACTGAATCCATACCCAAAGATTGCACGGGAAAACTTGAAGTCACCGAAACTCACCTGGTGTTCCTATGCGCTGAAAAATCCCTGAGCGTCCCCTACAGTGACATCACGCAAATGGAGTTCCAGCCCCAGGTGAGCAAGAGAATCCGGAAGATGAAACTTGCGTGGACCCTTAAGCCCACATCTGCCCGGAGCAAACATGAAGGTTTTTTCACCGTGATCTTCCGTGCCAGCCGCCAGATGCGCGCCATCATCCTGAAAGTTCGGGACGAAACGATGCGCCCCTACATGGCGGAGATCGACCTCAAAACGGGCCGTCCCATCGAGAGCAGGCAAGACTGAAGGCTCCCTGCATTTGCGTCACTTGCCGGCTAATCCGAGCCCTGATAGAAATAACCTTTGCGGGTGCGAATCTTCAGCTTCATGTCCTTCCGGTTGACTTTGACCTCCAGGCGATGAAAGCCGGTTTCAGAAAGGTCATTGGGAACATAGGTGAGCAGGTACTGGCTGTGGATGTCTGCGGCAATCCGGCTCAGGTGGTTCTGAAGGGCGTGTGAAGACCACTGGGCATAAAAAACCCCGCCGGTGTAATCCGCGTAAGCCTCTGCATCGTTGGAAGAGATGATTGACTCCGGGGCCCGGAGGGCGGGCCGAATGGCTCCCGTGGCCGGGACGGTAACCCCAAAAGCCCCCATGTTAGAGGTTGGAGTCGTCGGCCTTCCCGGTTGGGGCGGCGCGGCGCCGCTGGCGTTCTCCGCAGATGTCGGCGGATTGAGGGGCTTCTTGTCGCGGGTGAGGTACGATTTGCTTAGGCTGAGGCCGAGACCGTAGATTTCCACCTCTGCGGCCGAGGCCCGGCGAATAATTTCATTCTTCGACGTTTGACTTCCGGAATCATAACCGCTCGAAAAAACAATGATCACCCGCCTTTCGCCTTTGGGCCGATGCTGAAGCAGGTTAATGCCCTGCATCAGGGCATCGTTCATCCGGGCCCTGTTGCCGTCCGGCAGCAGGCCGTTCAGCGTCTTGTCCAGCTCCGCCCCGGAGTTTGAAAAGCCCTGGACGACGCGGACTTCCGACCCAAACGTAATCACCGCAGCTTCGCCCTTGGGTCCCAGCATCAATTCCGAAAACAGCGGGGCAAGGTTCTTGATCTCACCCAGCAGAGGAGTCACCGAGTCACTATTCTGAATCAGGATAACAGCTGAGATATTGTGTGATTCGCGGTTGAAACCGGTGATTTGCTGCGGCTTGCCGTTATCAAGAATTTCGAAGTCGCCCTTCTTCAGCTCAAACACAAATTCCCCGGTGTGCTTGTCAATGACCGTAACGGGGGCAGTCACCAGATTGGATTGGATTCGAATCTGGGGACCTGAGGGAATTTGCCTGGCGTCATCATTCGCCTGCGGTGCGCCGTTCGATGCCTTGCCAGGCGTCGGCTGGCTGGCGCCACCCTGCGCCACCGCAATCGCGGCCGAGGCAACAGACAGGATACACACACTGATAACCCGCCACCACACACATTCAAGTCCGCTTCTACTTTTTCGCATTCGACCCTTCATCCCTCATTGAATATGATGGCACAGAACTCGAGGGGGTTACCCTTTTTCCCGGACTCAACACCCGCATGGAAAGGAATATTCATCCGGCCAGCCGCTGCCGCAGAGCTTCATAAAGAACTATCCCCGTGGCCACGGAAACATTCAGGGACTCCACCTGGCCCCGCAGGGGAACCCGTGCATGCTGGTCGCAGGCCTCGCGAACCAGCCGGTGCAGGCCGTGGCCCTCACCACCCATCACCAGCGCGCAGGGCGCGGTGTAATCCAGTTCAAGGTACGATTTTTCCGCCCCCGCTTCAAACCCATAAATCCACAGCCCCCGCTCCTTCATTTCCACCAGCGCACGGACAAGGTTCTTAACGCGGGCAATCCGGGCATGCTCAAGAGCCCCTGCGGCCGTCCGGGCCACCGCCGGCGACAACCCCGCTGCGCGGCGTTCAGCAATCACCACGCCATTTGCTCCGGCCCCCACCGAGGTTCGCACAATCGCCCCCAGGTTGGCGGGGTCCTCCACGCCGTCCAGGACCACCAGCAACGCCGGGCTCTGGCTTGTGATCACGGTGTTCAAATCCTCATATGACCTGGAAGAACAAACGGCAACCACGTCCTGGTGATGGCCGGCAGGGACCAAACGATCCAGCGCCGGCCTCGGCGCAAAGCGCAGGGGAATCCTTTGGGCCCTGCACTGGTCCAGAACTTCCTGCAGGCGCCTGCCGCTCGCCCCCTCACGAACCAGAACATGATCAATGGTCCGCGAACCAATGGCCTCCCTGACGGCATTAATGCCGTAGAGCACGTCGGACGAATCTGCAACCTGCTTCCTGTTCATAGATCGGTGGATCAACACTCGCAAGCTCGCGGCGTCCAGGGAACTCCGCCCTTTCCTGACCTGGCAACACTCAACCGCAGAAAAAAAGATGGGCGGTGTTTGAAAATTCCCGCAGGCGGTCGGCAACGCTTTTGATGGGCGGCTCCAATTGGAGCCGGGCCCCCTTCTCAAAAATCGGAACCAGCTTTTCCAGCTCAGGGCCGGAATCGGCCGCCGTCAAAGCCACGCGTACGGGATGAAACAACTCCCTCCCTTTTTTCCCGGTTTCCTTCTGAACTTCCTTGAGAATCTCGCGAAACCCCGGATAGGTGAGGTCCTGCTCCTCAAGAATCCTGGAAACCACGCGCTTCAGGATCTGGCCCGAGGCTCCGTTATCCGGTGAGTCCACGGCGCCCAGCAGTTCCGTGGCTTTTCGGACGTCATACTCAAAAATCAGCCGGACGGCGTCCGGAAGCTGGCTGAGGTAGTCAATTTTGTTGATGACGGCGTCGACAACGAGTTCAAGCCATTCCATGACCGGCGCGGGCACAGGTTCTGAAATCAGGCCGGCATCCGCCAGGTAAGGGACCGCCATTTCCGCCAGTTTCGCGATCGGCAACTGCTTGAGGTAGTAGCGATTCAGCCAGTTCAGCTTCTCCGGGTCAAACACCGCGGCGCTCTTGATGATGTGGCCCAGTGAAAACTGCGCGACAAGCTCTTCCGTGCTGAGGATTTCGGTCTTGCCGTCGGCGGGCGACCACCCCAGCAGCGTCAGGTAATTGCGCAAGGCCTCGGGAAGAATGCCCATCCCCCGGAAGCTTTCCAGAGAAGTCGCTCCGTGGCGCTTGGACAGCCGCGCGCGGTCGGCGCCCAGGATGGTCGATAGATGGGCAAACTGCGGCGGCTCCCATCCAAAGGCGCGGTACAGCGCGAGCTGGCGGGGAGTGTTGGAAATGTGATCGTCACCGCGAATCACCTGCGTGATGTTCATCAGGTGGTCATCCACCACCACCGCAAAGTTGTAGGCCGGCACCCCGCCCGAGCGCACCAGGATGGGATCACCGATCACCTCGCTGGAGAAACGTGTCTCACCGTGCACAAGGTCTTTCCAGGCAAAATCCCAGTCGGTAATCTTTAGACGAATGGCAGCAGGCTCGCCGGCCGCAACTCTGCCCGCCGCGTCCTCCTTCGGAATCTTCCGGCACCGGCCGGAGTATTGCGGCTGGCGCCCGGCTTCGAGCGACTGCCGGCGTTCCGCTTCAAGCTGCTCGGGCGAACAGAAACAGTAATAAGCGTCTCCTCGCTCAATAAGCTCCAGGGAATGCTTTCTGTAAACATCCTGGCGCTGTGACTGTCGATAGGGACCGAACGGGCCCCCGCAGTCGGGCCCTTCGTCCCAGTCCAGACCGAACCACTTCAGGTCTTCCAGCAGCTGCGTTTCGTAGCGCTGTTCCGACCTCTCCATGTCCGTATCTTCGATGCGAAGAACAAAGGTTCCCTTGTGATGGCGGGCAAACAACCAGTTGAACAATGCCGTGCGGGCGTTGCCTACGTGGACGTAACCCGTCGGGCTGGGCGCAAATCGAACTCGTATCTTTTCCGGTTCCATTAGATTGAAGCCTACCTTCGAAAACTAACATACGCACGCAGACCTGTACAGCCTGCGGGGAGCTGAGGGCTCTCGCGAGGGGTTCCGCGAGATTGTGAAACGGGCCTTAGTGTTTGCGCCGTCAGGCACAAATTACTGTTTCACTAACATTGACCAAAGAGTACGGATTGACACTTTTGACTATTTAGGGCATGGTTAAATCGTTTTAGATTTCGTGCGAGGGGAGGGGGCCAACCGTGCGAGAACAAAGCGATCGTTTTGCCTTTCAAGAGGTAAACGGACGTCTTCCACTTTGTTCGACGTTGCTGACGGAATCGTCAGAGGAAAAGACTCGCCATCCGGCAATTGTCTTAGCACTTACAGAAACAGGCGGCAAGTTCAGCTCACGGAAGAAAGTCGTTCCGGGCGAAGCTGTAGGCGTCCTGCTGCATCCAGATCTGCGGTACGCAATCCGAGGCCGCGTGACCTGGACGCGCCAGTTGCGGGATGATGTCAACATCAATTTCGGCTTAGTCTTTGAAGAAAAGATTCCGGATTCCCTGTGGGAAATTCTTGGGAAAACGGCGGCAGCGTAGCAATTGAGTAGCGGTTGTTCCTGACCAGCATTCCTGACATAGTTGCAATAGTCTGCGGGGGGTGGGGTTATTCTGAGGCGCGTATTCCTGTAAACGCAGGGATGCGTGTGTCCGGATCGAAAGATCGGCGGAGCGCCGGCGGTCGTTTGGAAGTGTGTTGGCGTGTCTTCATTCTCAGATCCTCCATGCCGGGCTGAGTCGAATTGCCAATAGCACATTCCCGTTTCACGACCAACCTGCCATGCAGTAACCTTACAGCTTACCCTGAATGCCATCTTCGACAGCCTGATTGCGGCGTTTGGGTGGGCAGGCAATTGACAGCACGGTGGGATGAGGTATCAGCCCCCTCAAAGGACCGAGGGCAACGTCCAGCAGCCTCCGTGCCGTTCCCAGGTGTCCTTCTAAAAGCCAAATCTGGAGGGCAGGCCAAAGAAGGACCCTTCTGTCGAGGTCTTTTCCTGGTAAAGGAATTTGCTCTGATGGCGGGATTGAGGTTTCACACACTACTGTGCATCCTGCTGCTGGCCGGGTCGCTCCCGGAGGCTCTCGTTGCCCGCCCCAAGAGCGGCGGCCCCAAAGCCCACGCGCTTTTGTTTGTGGAAGCGCATCTCAACAGCCCCGTAAAATTCTCGCACTTGAAAACGGGTGACGTGCTGGAAGGGGAAGTGGTCCGGAACGCATTTTCGGGCTACCGCCTGATGATTCCCGCAGGGACACGAGTGTCTCTAAGAGTTACCAGGATGGAACGGCGGCGTAAGGAATCCAGTGACAATTGGCCATGGCCCGCTGAGTACTTCCGGTCAAAGTCTGAGAAATTCCCAACCTTCGATCTGCTGACGGCTTCCCTGCCCGCCGGCGGCATTGCCTGTTTCCCTGTGTCTCTTGTCACCGCGTTTGACGAAATCCACCTTACCGCAAAGACAGTGGAAGGCGGGTATTCCGGAAACCGAACACAGCAACCGTCAACGGTCAAGAGTCAGGAAAAGGCAGGAAAACAGGCACAGGGTTCCATGCTTGAACTGGTGGTTGAAGTCAATCCTCCCACCAGCGGGGCCGCCACAACGGCTGCCGCAGGCTCCACTTCCGCCAACAAACCTCTCTCGGGCATTGAAGCTCTGGCAGCAGGAACTGAAACGAAACTTGCCCTGTTGGACAGGTTGAGCGCTTCCAGCAGCCGGGTGGGCGACCCCTTCAAAGCCATACTGGCGGAACCTCTGCGTCTGAGTTCCGGCGAAATAGTTCCTGAGGGATCTCTGTTGAAGGGGCATGTTGGGAAGAGCACTCCCCCGCGGTGGCTGAGCCGCCCGGGATCGCTTTACCTGACGTTCAATCGGCTGGTCCTGCCCTCGGGAGCAAGCCTTCCCATCGCAGCATCAGTGGTGGGGGCGGAGGCGAGCCGGAATACCCGGATGAAAGTAGATTCGGAAGGCGGATTGAGCGGCGGAAATCCGGGAAAGAAACGTCTTCTGGTTGATGTTGGAGTCGGCTTCGGTCTTTCCAAAGTGGCCGATGATAGTTTCCAGTTGATTGCAGAGGCGCTGGTTTCAACCGCAACCGACGCGTCAACTGCCGGCACCGCCCGGCTGATTGGAATGGCCGTTGGGGGCTTTTTCTTCATCAAGAGGCACGGGCGCAACGTCGTCCTGCCGCCCTACACCATGATCAACATCCGGTTTGACCGCTCGCCATCGTTTCTGACGCCTGAAACAAAGCACCAACGGATGCGGTGACTGCCGCCTGCCCTGAGAACGTATATGAGATTCTCCGCTCGAACGGGATTCAGGTTCTCCACGCACACAAGGGGCCTATAATAGCTTCCGGATCGTTGCTCTCCCCAAGGGGCTGAAAGCACGAAAATCTGCAAAGCTTGATGGAGGAGGACGATGTGCGCGCCATTCTTTTGATGGACAAAAGCGGGGGGATGGTTGAGGAAGATGTTCCACAACCACGGCCTGGCCCGGATGAAATTCTGATTCGCGTTTGCGCCGCAGGCATCACGCCCACGGAATTGCAGTGGTATCCAACTTCACATAACAAGAAGGGTGAGAGCCGGACGGGCGCGATCCCGGCGCACGAGTTCTCCGGCATCGTAACCGCCGTGGGCGAAAGCGTCACGGAATTCAACACTGGAGATGAAGCCTACGGCATGAATGACTGGTTTTCTGACGGTGCCCTGGCCGGATATTGCCTCACGAAACCCTCCTGGATTGCGCCGAAACCCTGCCGCCTTAGCCATGCAGAGGCGGCATCGGTCCCCATCGGGGCCCTGACGGCCTGGCAAGGGTTGTTTGACCGCGCGGGGCTGCAGGCAGGAGAACGAGTGCTCGTCCATGGCGGGGCGGGAGCGGTAGGCATTTTCGCGGTGCAACTGGCCAGGTTTCGAGGCGCGCACGTCATCGCCACCGCTTCAGCCCGCAACATCGACTTCGTTTCGCAGCTGGGCGCTGAACAGGTCATCGACTACCGAACCGTTCGCTTTGAGGAGAAAATGGCCGCAGTGGATGTGGTGTTTGACACGGTGGGCGGCGATACCTTCGAACGGTCATGGAAAGTACTCAAACCTAAAGGGCGAATGATAACCATTGTCGGAGAAGAGGACACTGCAACCAGCGAGCGAAAGAAGCAGGCCTTTTTCATCGTTGAGCCGAACCATCAGCAACTGGCTGAGATTGGCAGCCTGCTTGAGGCGGGGCGGCTGAAGCCGGTCGTGGACGTTCTGCTGCCCCTGAGCCAGGCTCCCAGGGCTTATGCAGGAAAGGTTGAACAAAGAAGCGGCCGGGGAAAAATGGTCGCTGAGGTCTCGGCCTGAACGCCCTCTTCAGCCGCTCGGAATGGAGAACTCGAAAGATGCCCAGCGCCCGAAGCGCTTCCGCAATTCCAGCATAGATTCATAGTGTTACAGTCAGGACTTAAAGATCTGCTGTAAATCCGGCAGCCAGGAGGAAAGGTGATTCAGGCTGGGATGGTGGGTGCGGTCCACTTCAAGCGGTGTAATCGAAACCTCGTGCGCAAAGATAGCTGCGTAATCGGAATCCGGCTCAACTTTGCGGTGCGGCAGCGTCTCATCCAGCCAGTAGTAGGGCCTTCCGCGCGGATCTTTCTTTTCCTGCACGAGGTTTTGCGAAATCTTCTGGCTCTGGCGGGTCAGGCGCACACCGCGAATCTCGTGCCTGGGAACATTCACGTTCAAGGCGATGCCCGGCGGAAGCCCTTCCTGCAGAATCCTCCCGGCCAGTTGAAATGCTATTCCGCATGCCCCGCTGAAGTCCTCCGGGTCGCGGCCGACAAGCGAGATGGCGAACGACGGCACACCGTGCAGCGCCGCTTCCTGAGCGGCCGCTACGGTTCCAGAATAGATCAGGTTTTCGCCGAGGTTTCCTCCGGGATTGATGCCGGAAACCACCAGGTGGGGCTTCTGGGGCAGCAACTGATAGAGGGCGAGAATCACCGTATCGGTCGGGGTTCCGCCCACGGCGAAATGGTGGTCGTCCAGCGTCTTCACGCGCAACGGCTGGTGCAGGGTGAGGGCCTGGCTTGAACCGCTTCGCTCGCTGTCGGGCGCGACAACCGTCACATCACCCAGCGGACTCAGAGCCTCTTCGAGCGCTCGGAGTCCGGCGGCGCCAATGCCGTCATCATTCGTCAGCAGGATTCTCTTCTTTTCCATGGGTGGTTATGGGAAGCATGCCCGGGGTAGGTTTGCCCAAACTCACGGCTCGTGCTTCGCGTTAAAACGTAAAAAGTCTAGCACGATTTTCCATTTGCCGCCTCGCCCTGGTTCCCCATTGTCTCCCTGATTTCCCCCTCCCGGCCACTCTGGATTCAAGTCGTTGCCTCCCCCGATGGAGGATAAAGCGGGTGGGACCTTTGTTCTTCTGACTGGAAACTCCAGGCTGTTCCCCATATAATCCTGCGCATGGCACAAGACTCGAATGGATCAGGCAGCACTCGTTTTCTTCTTACCGGAGCCAAAGGGTTTATCGGCTCCTGGATCGTTCGCAAGCTGATTGAACGCGGTGATGCGCCGTGGATTTATGATCTCGATGCGAAAGCACATCGGTTGCAGCAACTTCTGACCGAAGAACAACTGGAACAAATCCGCTTTGTCGAGGGAGACATTACAGATTTCGACGCCCTGGACCGCGCCGTAACGGAAAACGGAATTACCCACCTCATCCACCTGGCGGCGCTGCAGGTGCCGGCCTGTGCCGCCAATACGCGACTGGGAGCGCAGGTCAACGTCCTGGGAACCGTGAACGCGTTTGAAGTGGTGCGCAAGCGGCGCGACCAGATCAAGCGCATTGTCTATGCGAGTTCGGTGGCCGTTTTCGGCCCCGAGGAATTTTATGGGCATGGCAAAGTGCCGGAAGGCGCGCCCCTGCAGCCCAACACCCATTACGGAGTGTTCAAACAGGCCAACGAAGGCAACGCGCGCGTTTATTTCCTGAACGACGGCATCTCCAGCGTCGGCCTGCGGCCGGGAACAGTCTATGGCGTGTGCCGGGACCAGGGAATCACCTCAGGGCCCACCAAGGCCATCAAGGCCACTATCGTGGGGCGTCCTTACACCATCCGCTTTACGGGCGGCTTTGACATGCAATACGCCCGGGACACAGCGGAAATCTTCCTGCGCTGCGCGGAAGTTCCCATCGAGGGCGCCAAAGCTTATACCCTGCGGGGGGCCGTGGTCCAGATGGACGAGTTTCTCTCCACTCTGAACCGCCTGCTCCCCGAATCGCGGAACATGATCCGCGCCGAGGGGAAACCGATTCCGATTGCCTACAACTTTGACGACAGCGCCCTGCAGCGCGAAATCGGCAAGATTCCGCGGACGCCTCTCGAAGACGGTATCCGTGAAACGGCGGAGATTTTTGAACGCCTCCGCAAAGAAGGGAAAATCGATACAAGCGACCTTGAAGCATGAGGTGGAGATGAAGGCAGCCGTCTTGCAGGATGTTGAAACACTGGTGGTCAAGCAGGTTCCTGATCCGGCGCTTGCGCCCAACGAGGTGATGCTGCGGGTGAAAGCGGTGGGTGTCTGCGGCACCGATCTACACATTTATCGGGGCCACGGAAATTACAATCTCGATGCCCAGGGAAGGCACATTCCGCTCACCGACCAGCCCCAGGTCCTCGGTCACGAGTTCAGCGGTGAAATCGTGGAAACCGGCAAGGAGGTCGCCGACCTGAAAGTGGGCGACCGGGTCCTCTGCGATCAGGGCATCAATTGCGTGAGCCGCGGCAAAGAACCCCTTTGCCCTTACTGCTCCACAGGAAATTCGCACCAGTGCGAAACCTATGGGGAACACGGCATCACCGGATTGCAGGGCGCCCTGGCGGAATATATCGCCATGCCTGCGGCCAATTGCCTGGCGCTGCCCCCGGACATGCCCATGGACCTGGCAGCGCTGGTTGAGCCGGTGGGATGCATCCTGCATGCCAGCCATCAGCTTCGTCATGCCAACGCGCGCTATTCCCTGAATAGCCATGAGCACGTCGGGAATGTCCTGATCTGCGGCGCGGGGCCGGCCGGCATTTACTTTCTGCAATACCTGCGGAACGTCCTGCACTTTGAGGGACTCATCCTGGTCAGCGATATTCGTGAAATTAATCTTGATCTGGTGCGGAAATTCGGCGGGACTCCCATCAATGTGGCGCGGCAGGATTTGCGCGAGGCCGTCCAGGAACTGACCCACGGCGAAAAGATCCATTACCTCATTGAGGCGTGCGGAAACTCCATTATTTTTGAGCAGATGCCAAGCCTGATTCGCAAGCAGGCCACCGTTCTGCTTTACGGCCACGGCCACCAGGGACGTGACATCAGCCTGCTGGGAAACATTCTGTTTCTGGAACCGGTCCTCGTCGCGGCGGTCGGCGCATCCGGCGGGTTCGATCCCGACGGGCGGCCCACAACCTACCGGCGAGCGCGAGAACTGGTGAACTCAGGCACCATACAGGTGTCGCCGCTGGTTACCCATCGCTATCAGTCTCTTGAGGACGTCCCGCGCGCCTTCCAGGAGGATTTCAAGCGCGAGGATTACATCAAGGGAATTCTGACCCTCGAATAGCACGGTGTGGGCTGGGGCATACGCACAAAAGCGCGGTTCAGGGCAGGGCCGCCGTTCCATCCAGGGCGAGCCGGGCAAGAGACGTCTGAAAAGTAAATTCGCGGGGAGGAAGGAACTCCATGAACGCCGGGTTGGGTTTCTCGCTGGTCGTCGTTGGCGGAATCATGCAGGGCACCTACTTTTTGGGCCTCAAGTACGCCCGCCCGTGGAAGTGGGAAAACATCTGGGCCCTTTACTCGGTCTTTTCACTGATTGTTCTGCCGGTCGGGCTGGCGGTTGCCACGGTCCCGCACCTCTCAGAAATGCTGAGGCGCGCTCCGGCTTCGGCGCTGGCGATGGTCTTTCTTTATGGCGCCGGCTGGGGAATCGGATCAGTTCTGGCAGGGCTGGGCGTCGAAAAGATGGGCATGGCGATGGGAGTTGCCGTGCTGATCGGGGTAACCGCAGCCATCGGCACCTTTGTGCCGCTGGTGGTGAATACTCCTCAACTGGTCTTTACGGCCAAGGGGCTGCTCGTCATCCTCGCCGTGGCCGCGCTGCTGGTGGGAGTCGGGCTGGCCGCCGTGGCGGGCAAGAAGCGCGACGCCGGCCTGGCGGATGGGCCCACACCGGTTGAAAAAGGACAATTCGGCGTGGGACTGGCCATCTGCATTTTCAGCGGCATTTTTTCCGCCATGCTCAATATGGCGTTTGCCTTCAGTCAGCCGGTGGTCAAAGCCGGAATGGAAACCGGCGCCGGCAACTTCGGAGCGCTGAACGCCGTGTGGATGGTGGCGCTGGGCGGAGGCTTTTTGGCTAACGCGGGCTACACGGGCTACCTGCTTATCCGCAACAAGACCTGGGCCAACTTCACCCTCCCCGGGACCGGCAAGGCGTGGGCCATTGGCCTCGGCATGGCCATCCTGTGGACCGGCGGGGTCGTCCTCTACGGACGCGGCGCCGCATCTATGGGGCAGGTTGGAGCCGTCATCGGCTGGCCACTCTTTATGGCCGTCATCATTTTCGTTTCCACCATCTGGGGATTCGTCAGCGGCGAATGGAAGGGTTCCAGCCACCAGGCCAAGGGGTATATGGTGGCCGGCATGGTGGTGCTGCTGATCGCCTCCGCCCTGGTGGGCGTCGCGAATCACATGTGATATGAAACTTCCTGGTGGCAAGAGCGCGGTCGTCGAAATCGCAAAACTAAGGCACTACTGCCTGAACGCCACGCACCCGCGGGGCCGCCACAAGGCTCGAGTCTTTGCCGCCGTGCTTGGCTTCACGGCGGCTGACGCCAATGTGTTGAGGCAAGCGCTGTTGAATGCTGCCATCGAAGGCGAAGCTGTGGAAGGTGAGCGCGATGACTACGGCCAAAGATACGTGTTAGACTTTGAGTTGGACGGCCCCAAGGGGAAGGCCACTGTCCGGAGCAGCTGGATCATTCTGCACAAGGAAGGCATTCCCCGAATGACCAGTTGTTATGTCCTGTGAGGGAAAATGGAAAGCGTCAAGCCATTTGCCGTCGTTGCACTCCTTCAAGACCTGCCCCAGCGTTCTCTTCGCCGGGGCCAGGTGGGAACTGTGCTTGAGTCGCTTGAGCCCGGGGTGTTCGAGGTAGAGTTCAGCGACAATGAGGGGCGTACTTACGCCACGCTTGCGCTGCGGGCCGACCAGCTCATGATCCTCCATCACGACATGGCCGAAGTCGCCTGATAAATCTAAAGCTACCCTAATACGAGCCATTTACTCCGGAACGGGGGCTTCCTCGGGCAGCAATCCTTTTGCTCGCAGGTCGGCCCAGAAGCCGCCCGGAATGGGATGGCTGATGAGGCGGAAGTTTTCTTCCAGTTCGGCCACGGAACGCGCTCCCGGAATCACCGCGGCCACCGCCGGATGCGCCAGCGGAAACTGCAAGGCCGCCGCCTTCATGGGAACATGGTGGCGCTCGCAGACCTCTTCCACTTTTCTCACCTTTTCCAGAATTTCAGGCGGCGCGTCGGCGTAGTTGAATTTTGCGCCCGGCTTTGCGCCGGTGGCCAGGATGCCGCTGTTGTAAGGCCCGCCGATGATGATGCTGATCTGCTTCTCAACGCAAAGCGGCAGCAACTCTTTCAGGCCGGTGTGGTCGATCAGGCTGTAGCGGCCCGCCAGCAGGAAGCAATCAAAGTTGCCCTCGCGCGCAAAGCGGGCAGGCATTTCCGCCTGGTTCATCCCGGCGCCAACCGCCTTGATGTTCCCTTCCCTGCGCAGCGTGATCGAGCGCAGGATACGCGCCCTTGATGGCCTCATCGAAATGGTCATCAGGGTCATGGATGTGCAGGATATCGATCCGGTCAACCTGCAGGCGCTTCAGGCTCTCATCGAACGACCGCATCGTTCCGTCGTAACTGAAATCAAACACTGGCTTGAAAGGAGCGGGGTTGTCAAACTCGTCTTTCTCCAGCGTGCCCGGCTCAACCGGCTCAAGCACGCGGCCCACCTTGGTGGCCAGCACGCGCGAATCCGGCGGGCACGCCGGCAAGGCCCTGCCCCATCCACTTTTCACTTTTGCCGTGCCCGTAGAGGGGCGCCGTATCAAAGAAGTTGATGCCCAGTTCCTGCGCGCGCCGGATGGTGGCGACAGCGGACTCGCCCTGAACATCCTCGAACAGGCCGCCGAGCGGCGCGCCGCCCAGGCCCAGGCGCGTCACCTGCAGAGAAGTTTTTCCAATTTGAACTTTCTTCAAAGGATCCATAGAACTCTCCCATCGTTGGTTTTGATGAAGGCAATCATCACGCCGGGCTTCTATCGCTCCCGCAGGCTTCGCAATCTATCACGCCCTGAAGCGGAAGGGCAAGCATTGGAGCAGGTTGTTTGTCCGGCAATCATCATTGCACACACCAGGAATAAAGGTCTCAGCGTCTCTCCGGCACATCATCCGCAACCCACGATGGTGTATAATGCGAGACATGGAAGGCGTTATTGTCTTTATCATTTTCATGGTGGTGTGGTTTCTGATCCTGCCCAGGATTCCCGGCATGTCCCGCTTCACTTGATCGCCGCGCCCCCCGGTCCGGTCGGGCCGGGACGACACTCCTGATAACAAAAACTGTGGGTGAATATCCTTTATGCCAATCTTCGAATACACTTGCCAGAAGTGCAAAAAGACCTTTGAGAAGCTGGTGCTGAGCAGGAACCAGCCCGCTCCCGTGTGCCCCAAGTGCGGCTCAAAGAAGACCGAGCAGCAGTTCTCGACCTTCGCAACCTCCGGAGCCTCAGTCAGCGCCGGCGGTGGAGCCTGCGCACCTTCGGGTGGTGGTTGACGCCTCAGGTAAAGGGCGGTCCGTCCTTTCATTCTCCCCATGGCAGATGGACTGACGAATGAAGGCCGCAGGATAGCTGGGCGGTTTTCAGAGCAGAATGCCTGCCGCTCTCCCCGCAGGCTTGGCCAACGTATTCGACCCGAAACTATAACGACGACGAGTATTTCAGCCAGGCATCCTTGAGGTCTTTGCCGCGGAAGGCCCAGGTTCGTTCATCAATCTGCTCAACACCCTCACGCGATTGGTAGTAACGCACCCCCCGTGTGGTGAACTGGACTTTGGCCTCTATCGGCCCCTGCACCCGGTAGGGTTTGATTTCACCCAACCGCTGCATGGCGCGCCGGGCTTTTTCCTTAATCAGCTCCGCGGCCGCGGGATGAGGCAGCATAAAGCCCGCCGTCCGGCCGGCTCCGGATTTGACGGCAGCGCATTCGGCCTGCGGCACCAGGGCGTGTAGTTCCTCGCAGGCGGCGGTGTCTCCGGAAAGCATGATGGTGGGAACCCCAAAGGTGCCGGCCAGCATCACGCGCACGCCAATCTCGCCCACCGGTCTGTTATTGACCCACATATTTTCGACGCCCAGGGAGCTGAAGGAATGGTTGAGGATTCCGTTCATCGCCCCCGCCATGGCGTGCTGGCCTATAAAAACCATCGCCGCATAGGACGAATCGAGCTCCAGTGTAGGCGCCACCGGCTGCCCGGTCAGCAAAAGCGCTTTGGGATTGATATCGAGCGCCGAAAGGGACCGGCTGCTATCGTGGCCATCCCACACCACGACGCCCGTGGCGCCCCCTTCCAGCAGTCCGTCAACGGCAGCGTTGATTTCCCCGGTCAGGAGCTTGCGAGCCTCCTGGAAGCGGGGGCTCTCAAGGGGTTCGCACTGGAGCTCCGTGCTGAACACTCCCGACACGCCCTCCAGGTCCGTAATCATGAATACTTTTTTCGGCTTTTCGCCCTTCGATGCGTTTGGATTGAGTATGGCCAATAACGAATCGACTTGCGCTTGTGACATCCGGATGTCACCCCCTTCCATAAGCCTTCTTTCTGCTGCCGGCGGGCCCGTTCCAAGAACCCGTAACCTGTCCTCAAAAAGTACGGAGAGGTATTCTACACCTGCGCGAGCCTAGCGGCCCGTCGAATTCCGCCGCATGCATAAATGGCCACATCGGCTTGACATTGGCCGGGAGACGATATAAATAGATGGCCGTTGACGGTATTAACGTTGTCGGTTATTTCCCCGAAAGCTCATGGGAACCCCGGATTGGGCCATGGTGTCGGTAAAGAGCAAGGGGACCGTTCTAATTATTCTTTATATCGCTGCGGCGCTGATTGCGGCGCGGTCTGTGCCGGCGCAGCAGCCTGCCGTCCGGCGCACCACTGGCCATACGGCGCAAGTTGCAGTGCCCATGGTCTCCGAGGCCTGGAGTTCCACGCTCGCCGTCTCTGCCGCCCCCGCCCGGCAGAAGCGCCAGACCCGCTTTATCGGCCACTTCTCCGGATTCAGAGCCGCCAAGAAAGCAGCTAATCAAAGGGTAACGGGCCGAACCGGCAGCCAGGCGCAAAGTACAACGACCCAGTCATTATCGCTCGCACCTCAGGCCCCGAGCGCATCCACATTAGTTTTTGACGGCCCCAGCGAATCCGATACCCCTTACATTCCTCCCGACTCTCAGGTCGCCGCCGGTCCAATCTATGTGGTGGCTGTCATCAACTCGTTGATCGCCATCTATGACAAGACCGGCGTCCAGCAGGGAGGTTTGCAGCAACTCAGCTCGTTCTTCAGCAGCCTGGGTGTGAATGGTGAGATTTTCGATCCGCGCATCATTTACGACCAAACCGACAATCGTTTCATCCTTTCCGCTGCGGAAGTTGACATGACCAATCTCACCAACGGTCATGTGCTGCTTGCGGTCTCACAGACATCAAACCCACAAGGAGTCTGGAACAAATTCGCCATCAACTTCATGGGGCGCAACCTGTCGAACACAGTCAACACGTTTCCCGACTACCCGGCCCTGGGTTTAAGTTCGTCGGCTGTTTACATTACAACCAATCAGTTCCAGCTCAGCCAAAACTGCCTTTCCACCGACAACGAGGGGTGCCAGTTTTCTGATGCGTGGATTGCCGCCATTGGGCTCCCCCAACTCCTGAGTTCCACACCTCCGTCGACCTTGACCGTAACCACTTTCAAAGATGTAACCGGTGCTTCCGGGCGACTGGCCTTTACGCTCCAACCCGCCTTAACCTACGGCACGCCCGGCTCTGAGTTTCTGGTGGGCGCCGACTTTTCTGCAAATCCGAATTCAACGCTGAATGTGTTTGCAATTCCCACATCGGGAACACCGACATTGAGCAGGGCAGACCTCACGGTTCCGTCTTTTTCCATGCCGCCGAACGCCATCCAGGGAGGCAGCGGCAGTTTGATTGACACCAACGATTTCCGCCTGCTGAACGCAGTTTGGGCCAACGGGTCGCTCTGGTGCGGACAGAATGTTGCCGACCCACAGGGGGACGGTGTTGGCGCGCGGTGGTACGAGATAACGCTCTCCGACCTTTCTTCAATGACTCTCGGCCAGTCCGGAACAGTTTCAGGAAGCGGCGAAGCTTATTATCCTGCCCTTTCCACAAAGGCAGATGGCACGGTAGCGATGGCCTTCTCTACTTCCAGTAGTTCACAGCCTGTATCGGCCGCATTCACGGCGCGCGAGCCCGGCGATGCCGCAGGCGCGATGCGAGGCTTTACCATTTACCGCCCGGGGTCTGGTCCCTATGATGAGTCCATCGGTAACCGCTGGGGTGACTACAGCGGAATTTCTGAGGACCCGGATGGGAACAGCATCTGGATGATTGCCGAATTTGCGGGCGCCCCCGATCCGCATTTTGGGACAGGGATTGCACAGGTTGCCGGAGCGCCAACGATCACCGCAACACCCTCCACTCTGGATTTCGGGTCCGTACTGGTGGGCCAGACCTCGCTTGCCCAGGTGGTCACGGTGACAAACATCAGCAGCGATGCCACTTCAATCGGGCAAATAGCGCTGGCCGGCCAGGACGCCGCTTCTTATTCAGTGACCGCAGATGCGTGTTCTAACACTTCCCTTCCGGCCGGGCAGACCTGCCAGTTTTCTGTTGCCTTCAGCCCGTCCACAAACACCCATGTCAACCTGGCCTACCTGTCGATTCCCACCGGAAGTGGCACAACGACGGTAGGGCTGGTGGGCCGCGGGATCGTCACGGGCGTCCTCTCAATCACTCCGCAGTCGCTAACATTCCCGGCAACCGTCCAGCAAGGTGCCAGCGCATCGCAGCTTGTCACCGTGTCCAATACAGGAAATGCGACAGCCACAATCATAGTCCTTTCGATCAACGGTGATTTCACTGAAACCAATAATTGCGGGAGTTCGCTGGCGCCAGGGGCCTCCTGCCAATTCAACATCACTTTCAGGCCCACCGCAACCGGCACCTTCGAGGGCTACATCAATTTCCTCTCGAACACGCAGGCCCAATTCTATTCGATTACTTTTTCCGGAGTAGGCATTACCGCCCCGGCCGCGCTCTTTTGTCCTGACTCATTGAACTTTGGCAATCAGGTCACGAACACGACGAGCAGTTCCCAAACCGTCATCTTGACGAACTCCGGAAGCGATCAGCTTACGGTCACGGGAACTTCTGTTTCAGGTGATTTTTCTGTAACCAGCAACTGTCCCGGCAGCATGGCCCCACACTCCACATGCACCCTGGCTGTAGCTTTTACACCTGCTTCGATTGGCACGCTCAGCGGGGCTCTGCTTGTTTACGATAACGCGCAGGGCAGCCCTCAGACCATCCCGATGACAGGCACGGGAGTAAGCTCGACCGCGCAAGGGTTACTGCCAGCCAAGGGATCTGATCAGTTAGCGAGTGGCAGCGATCAGCATGGTGCCCCTCCGGAAGCATCCGGGCGCCTGGCACTTGCTGCGCCCGAAGCTGAATTCAAAGCTCTGACTTCAGGCAAGACCAACCGGCACAGGTTAAAGGACAAGGAATCCTATGAGAAACTACCACTGAGTTTTGAAGCCAACATCGGGCAAACAAGCAGCCAGGCCAAATTCCTTTCTCGCGGAGCCGGCTATGCCATGTTCCTGACGGACGGGGGCGCAGTTCTCGAACTAGCGGGAAGAAAAGCTTTACGCAGGGATTCTGAATCAGCGGGCGGAAATCGGAAGTCCAGGCGCCAGCCATCGCTGGCTGCGACAGTTCTTCAAATGGGACTCCCGGGTGCGAACGCCAGGCCAGAAGCGGCGGGGCTTGATCAATTGCCCGGGAAAGCGAACTACTTTATCAGCCATGACCCGTCAAAGTGGCGCACCAATGTGTCGCTCTACGCCAGGGTAAAGTACCGGGATATTTATCCGGGCGTCGATCTGGTCTATTACGGCAATCAAGGGCAGCTTGAATACGATTTTGTGGTGGCGCCCGGCGCTGATCCGAGCAAGATTCGTATCAGTTTTCACGGCCAATCCCATATCCGGCTGGACCATGAGGGCAACCTGATTCTTGCCACTCCTGCCGGCAGGGTCTATTTCCACAAGCCTCTCGTCTATCAACGGACCACCGGGAGCGCAGTGACATCGCGGGCCAACCCAAAATTTCACGGTAACGGCCGGAACCGGCTGGACGGAGCGTATGTTCTGTTGTCCTCAAATCAAGTGGCTTTTCGTCTGGGTCCTTATGACCATCGAACACCTCTGGTGATCGACCCAGTGCTCAGTTTTTCAACATATTTCGGAGGCTCGGGGGGCGACGCAGCCAATGCAATTGCTGTGGATTCGAGCGGTAACGCCTACATCACCGGACAAACTGAATCGGTGGATTTCCCGCTCAGTAGCAGCGCGTTCCAGACCACCTGCGGGAAGCCGGGCTACCCCTGCAGTTATCCCTACAACTACAACGCCTTTGTGGCTAAGCTGAGCCCGGATGGCTCAAAACTGCTCTACGCAACCTATCTGGGAGGAAGTTCTGTTACTGCCACAGAGGCCAATGGAATTGCCGTGGATTCGTCCGGGAATGCATATATCGCCGGCTCGACATATTCCAATGACTTCCCGACAACCTCCGGGTCCTTTCAAACACAGCCCCCGGGAACCTTGCAGTACTCCGATCGCAGCAGCGCCTTCGTCACAAAGCTGAACTCAACAGGTTCATCGCTAATATATTCGACCTACCTGGGAGGAACCCCAGGAGCTTCTGGCGGGCCTGTCTTTCCAGCTGACAACGCAAAGGGCATTACCTTGGACGCCAACGGGGAAGCCGTTGTGGTTGGTATAACCTCTGAATCCGATTTCCCAACCACGCCAGGGGCATTTCAGACCAGGGGACCAACTTCCGGCGACGTCATCGGTTTTGTAACCAAACTGAATGCAGCGGGGTCAAGCCTGCTTTTTTCAACTTTTCTCGGAGGCACAAGCAACGATGAGTTGAATGCTGTTGCTTTGGATTCCTCCGGGAACATCTACGTGGCAGGCACGGCGAATTCTCTCGATTTTCCCACCACCCCCGGCGCATTCCAGACCGGCTCTTACTCGTATGTTGGATCAAACACTTCGCCTTTAGCCTCTGGGGTGCTTGCCAAGTTCACTCCGTCAGGAAAGGTGGGGTACTCGACTTACATCGGAAGTGGCGCCTCGTCCATCGCAGTGGGGCCAACAGGTAAGGCATACATATCCGGACCCGCCAGCGAAAGCTTTCCAGTCACTCTGAATGCTCTCAGTACCACCTATAATCCTTATGCAGCTTTTGTCGCAATACTGCATCCTGCCGGTTGTGCGCTTTTATATGGAAGTTTTCTGAACCCTCCAGTGTTCGGTGCCTCTGAAAACGTGCGGGCGATCGCCCTGGATTCTTCCGGCGATATCTACCTGGCCGGCGGCGTTACGGATGGGTTTTCGGTTCCATCTTTCGGAGTCAACGCCCTTCAGCCAAGCTTGCAGGTTTCTCCGGGCTTCATCAATGAACTGGATTCGACCGGCACGCAGTTGCTGTTCTCCTCTCCACTCGGTGGAAGTGGACAGTTTGGAAGCAGCAATTTTGGTGAAGAGGTGCGGGGAATGGCAGTAGACGCGGGCGGTGACATCTACGTCGCGGGAGAGACCTACTCCCAGGACCTTCCTGTCGCCAAGGCCTTTGAGGCGGTTACACCGGGACAGAATAAGAACGGCACTGGATTCGTTGCAAAACTCAGTCCCGGACAAACTACGGGTGTAACATTGACTCGGTCCTCGTTAAGCTTTTACCCGTTGCCGGTTGGCTACAATGGGAATGCACAAATTCAGGCCGTGGGCTTGCAGAACCATCAAGCCACCGCGCTGAACATTTCCTCTGTTGCAATCAGCGGCAACGGATTTTCCAAGGCCAACATTCCTTTTCCACATTCGTGCTCAGGCTCGATTGCGGCCGACGCAGGCTGCGGGGTGCTCATCCAGTTCGTGCCGTCGGCCATGGGTCCTGCGACAGGAACCGTGACGATCAACGACGACGGACCGGGAAGTCCTCGGATAGTGCAACTGAATGGCGAGGGCATTGCTGACTTTGCACTGGAATTGGGTGCGAGTTCCGGCGTTGCGGGTGGGCAAGCACAATACACAATCTATGCAAGTCCTGTCTACGGGGCCCCTGCGGGAACTGATACTTTGGACATCAACTTGAGCTGTAGCGGAGTTGCGCCGGCAGCCTGCTCATTTAGCAACAACCCAATCGCCATCAATGGCACAGTCACCAACACTACTACTCTGACTGTCAGTAATCTTTCAGCCGTCAGCGGCAGGTCACTGTCGTTCTCAGTTGTGGGCACGCAGGGCACGCAGACTTATTCTTTGCCTATCACCATTTCCCAGATCCCGCCCGATTTCACCCTCGGCGTTGCTTCCGGCCAGGCGTCAAGTGAGAACGTAACGGCAGGAGGCGCTGCCAGCTACACCATCAGCCTCAGCCCACAGGGAGGTTTCAATCAGGCGGTCACCTTTTTCTGCTCGGGAGCGCCGGCGCAGGCGACGTGTTCGGTGTCGCCCAATCCCGTCACTTTGGATGGGTCGAACAGCGTGACGGCAACCGTTAGCGTAAAGACCACCGCGCGATCCGCGACACCCGGAGGCCACAGGCCTGACGGGCCGCGCGGGTTCGGCTTGAACGGCCGCGCCTTGCCGCTGGGTTTGCTGGCACTGCTGGCTGCCCTGATGACGGCGGTCATGCTCTCCGGGCGGTTCGCGCCTTCCCTGGGCCGCAACCAGCGGGCATGGGCTCGATTTTCAGTGATTGTCCTGCTGGCGCTGCTTTGGGTGACATGCGGCGGGGGAGCTGTCAGCGGGGGCGGGGGTGGCTCTTCACAGCAGACGGGGACCCCGGCAGGAACCTACACGCTGACGGTCTCGGGCGCTTCCGGGAGCCTCACCCACACCACCACTGTCAAACTCACCGTGCAATAGGCCCGCGGCCGGCGTTTGCCGTCCCTCCCGCGCACGTTTTTTTGGCGCGCAGGGTAGAAGCTTGTTCTATCAGCCCCATAAGAAAAAATAATGCCAGCGCAGCGGGGATATGTGAGAATATAGGCGATTACGTTTTAGCAAGGCAGTCACAGGTGCCAAACTTCCAATTCTTGTTCAGTACCGCCATCGACTTCATTCCCGGCGTGCCCACCAATGGGAAATAGCACTTCATCTCATCAAAAGCGAGTGGTGACGCTGCCCCGCGTCATGGTCGCCACCACGGCCATGCTGACGTTCATCTCTTTCTGGCGGGCGGCAGCCATCGTCCTGAATGACCTGGCTTCTTCGGCCTTCTATGCCGGCGGCATCGCCGAGCAGGCGATTGGACCCTCGGCGCCTTGGTTCATCCTGGCCGTCATGCTGTTTGCTTACGCTGTTGCCCAGATGTACGTGGAAAGCTGCAGCATGTTTGTGCGGGGTGGCGTTTACCGCGTGGTCAAGGAGGCCATGGGCGGAACGCTGGCCAAGATTTCGGTTTCGGCGCTGATGTTTGACTACATCCTCACCGGGCCGATCAGCGGAGTTTCAGCCGGCCAATATCTCGTGGGCTTCGTCAATGAACTGCTGCGGCACGCTCACATCAATGCTGCGCTGCCCACCAATTCCACTTCCGCCATTTTTGCCGCGGCGGTGACGTTATATTTCTGGTGGGAAAACATCAAGGGCATTGAGGAATCCAGCGAAAAAGCCGTCCGCATCATGGAGTTCACCACCATCCTGGTTGTCCTGATGATCGGGTGGTGCGGGTACACGCTCTGGGTGAGAGGCGGCCACCTTCCTCCCGCCCCGCTGCCTTCCAACCTGCATTTTTCCGTGGATGCTGAGGGATGGCTATACTCCAGCCACCTGCCGGAGATCATCGGGGTGGTTGGAATTCTGGTGGCTTTTGGCCATTCCGTGCTGGCCATGAGCGGACTGGAAACCCTGGCGCAGGTCTACCGTGAAATCGAGCATCCCAAGCTGCCCAACCTAAAGAAGACGGCTTTTATCGTCTTTCATTTTCAGCATGCTGTTCACATCGCTGGTCTCGTTCTTCGCCTTCATGATTATTCCGAATGCCCACACGCGCCTGGGCTTTAAAGACAACCTGATCGGCGGCCTGGCGATGAACGTGGTGGGGCCTGTAACCCTGCGGTTGATGTTCCACGGGTTTGTGGTCCTGGTTGGCATCATGATCCTTTCCGGCGCCGTCAATACGGCTATTGTGGGCTCCAACGGGGTGCTCAATCGCGTTTCGGAAGACGGCGTTCTGGCCGACTGGTTTCGGGCGCCTCACCCGCGGTTTGGGACCTCACACCGGATTGTCAATCTGGTCGTCGGCCTGCAACTGCTGACCATCTTCCTCAGCCGCGGCAACGTGATCCTGCTCGGCGAAGCTTATGCCTTCGGGGTGATCTGGAGCTTCGCCATGAAAGGGCTGGGCGTGCTGGTGCTTCGCTTCACGCGGCCGGGACCTCGCGAGTTCCGCGTCCCCCTGAACCCGAAGCTGGACCGCCTGGAATTTCCCCTCGGCCTCGGGCTGATCACCCTGACCCTGTTTGCAACCGCCATCATCAACCTCTTCACCAAAGAGATTGCCACCATCAGCGGCGTCGCCTTCACCCTGTTGTTTTACGTGCTTTTCGTTATTTCAGAAAAGCACAGCCAGCGCAGGAGAGCCGCCGACGGCAAGCTGGACCAGTTCAATCTGGAGCCCAGTGAGGAGATCACGCCCGAAGGCGTTGGGTCGCGGCCGGGAAACATCCTGGTACCGGTTCCCGACTATTTCAAGCTGTACCACCTTGCTTCCGCTCTGGAGCGGGTCGATATTGAACGCCAGGACGTTGTCGTCCTCCACATCCGCGTTCTGATGCGCGCAGGTTCCGGTGAACATGGATTGGCGCCGGAGCAATTGTTTACGGTCTACGAGCAGGAACTGTTTACGCGGGCGCTGGCCCTGTCAGAAAAATACGGCAAGAGCGTGAAGCTGGCTGTGATTGCAGCAACCGACGTCTGGGACGGCATCCTGCGGGCGGGCCAGAACCTGCAGTCTTCAACCGTCGTACTCGGCTCCTCCACCAAGATGTCTGCCGCGGAGGAGGCGCGCCGGGCCGGACTGGCGTGGGAAGGGTTGCCCAATCCCAAGCCTCAACTGACCGTGGAAGTCTACTCGCCACGCGGACGTGAAGAGGTCTATTACCTGGGACCGCACGCTCCGCACCTGACACCGAATGAAATCGACCTTCTGCACAAAATCTGGCTCGATTGCAGCCAGCGGCTGGAACCAGAAGAGATCCACCACCATGACATCGTCCACTTCGCGCTCACTGAGATTGAACAAAGGCTGCACGACGGAAATGACAACGAAGTTCTGGAACGATTAAGGCAGCACCTTGAAGAGATGAAGGCCCGCCGCGTTCCTCACTTGTAGCAGACTGACGCAGCACTCTTTCCCACCCGAATTCATCAGCGGGAATGGCCCGTACCGGCGAAGTCCGCAATGCCCACGCGAACCACAGTGCGGTGCAAGGGACTTTCGGACTTATGGCTGCTCGTGCGCGGACGCTCTTCCGTCCAGACCCCGTAGACCCGCCCGCCCAGTGCCGCGATCCCGGTGTAATCGCCGATAAAATCGTTGTTGGAATCAAACGCCTTGTTCATCCACACGTAGTTGTGAAAGGTGCGGCCGTGGTCGGTGGAACGGGCCAGGACCACAACGGCATTGTTGTTTTCCGGATCATCGCGGCGGTCGTAAAACACCAGATTTGCAGCGCCTGTCACCGGATCAACCGCCAGCCACTGGAAAAACTGGTCAGCCCCGTTGTGGATGGGGTCCGAATTGACACGCACCGCCGGCGACCACGTCCGGCCGCGGTCGGCCGAGGTCGAGCAGAAAACATCGACGTCCCCGTTGCGATAATCGCTCCAGGTCACGTAGAGCAGGCCGGAGCCGTTGCCGCCGTGAGGATCCATCGAAATCACCGGAAAGCCGTCCGTCCGGTCAACATCGGTGATGTGGAAATAAGGAGGCGCAATAGGAATAACTCCGCGTGACGGCGCAAACGTCCGGCCTCCGTCGCGCGACGATGTAAACACCACGTGAGTGCCGTCCGCCCACACCACATAAAGCGTGCCGTCCGGGCCCACCGCGCCGGTAAAGCCTTCTACGGCGCCGTTATCGTCCCGCGGCAGGCCAGCCTCGGTGCTGATCCGGATGGGCTTTGACCAGGTGGCGCCGTCATCCGTCGAGCGCGAAAAAAGAATCACCGATTGCGTCAGCGTGAACTGGGTCCAGCCAACGTAAAGGTTCCCCGCATACGGCCCCTGGGTATTATCGGACACAAGGTAAGGCTTGTCCTCAAAAGGAATGCCCGGCGCTGTGGCGTGCTCGATCACCGGTACGGGAGCCTGCTTCCAGGTCTGCCCGCCGTCAGGCGAGCGCCGCACAAACACGCCGTTTCGGGTGGCGTTGCGCCCCCAATATTCTTCCGTCCCCAGTTTGTCAAAGGCGATGTAGCAGAGGAAGGCGTGGCCGCTGTTGTCATAGGCCACGGAAACGTCGCCCGACACGGCATAGTTGCCGGGCACTGTGTCTGAGGTTGTTCTCCAGCTCCGGCCGGCATCCTGTGTATCCGCGATGCGCGCGCCAGTCTGGTAGGCCACCACCACCTGTTGCGGGTTTCGGGGGTTGATGGCCACCGAAGGCTCGTTGAAATATCCCCGATGCCGCGTGAGGGTAATGACCCTGGCGCCGGGAACCCTTTCGATGGAGGAGGCCTGCCCGTGTGCCGCCGCCCCCGTGAGGAAAAACAGGCAAAAGGCCCAAACGCAACAGATCAGGCCTGCGCGCAGCTGTCGCCGGCAAAAATTGAGCAAGGCGTTTTTCAGAAACCGCATAGCAATAGACCCGCCGTGGACATCCTTTCGGTTGCGCAAGGTCATGCGCGAAGCTAATGGGCGACCCGGGGCTTCAGTAGATCGTCCAGCAGGTCCGGACGCCCTGCTTCCCGGACCAAACGCGGGAACTTTTCGCCGCCGTGATAATCAATCGTGCAGGTCTTGTAATAATCGTCGTTCAAGACCAGCAGGTGCAGGGGTTCCGTCGAATCCACGCCGGCCTGGAGCGCCAGGCGCAGCACTTGCGGCGTAAACTTGCGCCCGTTCACCGCCACCACTTTCATCCCCGGTGAAATTCCGGCTTTGTAAGCGGGCATGGTCACAATGGAATCCTCGACGCGGCCGTCATCCTTGAGCAGCAGGCCGATGGAATAGGATTCGTCGATACTGTCGCGGACCGCCTCGGAATTCCGCAACAGGGCGGGCTCAACGCTGGTGTAAATCACTTTCCAGCCGCTGTTCTCGATACCGCCGAGCGGCGCTTCCGGAGAAGTTGCATCCAGGCGCTTGTGGAAGTAGTCCGCCCAGTCGTAAGGCGCAATTTTGTTGAGCGCCTCCACCAGGTCCTGGAAAGTGTACGTCTTTAATTGCGGACCATCGTTGGGGCCGCCATAAAAAAGGCGGCAGAAATCATCCAGCGATTTTTTGCCGTGCGTCTGCCGGTTGATCATGCTGTTGACTTCCAGCCAGAGGAGGACGTCTTCGTCGTAAAAGTCCACGCCGCGCCGCCAGTTGGTCCATTCGCCGGGCGCGCCGTAAAGGACCTGGGCAGCAGCGGCCGTATCCAGCAGCGGGCGCCACGTCCGTCCGGGCCGCCCGGGTCCATATTTTGCCGCAACCAACGCCAGGTTCTGGCGGTATTCATGGGGAGTCCACAGGCCGCTGCGCGCAGCCAGAAGATCGCCCAGGTACTCGGTGAGCCCTTCATAAACCCAGAGCATGTCGGTCTTCATGGGCTGGTCGTAGTAAGGAGGGCTCAGGTCTTTGGGGCGGCGGAACTTGCCGTTCCAGGAGTGGACAAATTCGTGCGGCAGCAGCCCGGCCATGTTCAGGCGCAAGCGGGAATCGATCAGTGAAAATTCCTGCACCCGGCTGTCGTCGGATTCATGATGTTCCAGCCCGAAATGAGCAACGTGGTTGCTCAAGGTCAGCAGGAAGTGGTAATCGCGGTAATGGCGCGCCCCGAACAGCTTTCCCGTCTCGGCCACCAGGTTGGTATATTCCTGCTGCAGTTCCGGACTCATATCGAGCGCAGCCTCGCTGTCGGCCGCAATGTCGATTTCGTGATGGACCGGCTCGCCGGGCGGGGTCACGTCAACCACCCGGTAGTATTGGCCGGCGCTGACCGGCGAATCCACCAGGCGATTCAGCGAAACCCGTTTGAATTCAATTTCGCTGCCGCTCTCGCGGGCAACCGGAAGCGCAGTGCCGAACTTCCAGCCGTCGGGAAGCTTCAGGGTGGCTTTGAAATTTATGTTCTGTGCCGCATGCCCCGCGGGATAGAGAAGGTTCTGGTTCCAGCTGATGACCACCAGTTTGTCCGTGGCCGAGGCGCCGGCGGTAAATCCGGAAGTCTCCACGGGCTCGACGTAATCAAACCTGACATCCAGAACGCTGACGCCCTGCGGAATGTTCAGATGAAATGCGAACATGTCCACCAGGTCGCGGCGCCAGGGAATGGGTTTGCCGTTGGCGGTGAATTTCAATCCGGTCACATTGTCAACCGGTCCGTCCGGGGCATGTTCGCCGGGAATCCATTTGGGGTAATAAAGCGTGAGCGGCCCGGGAGAAACGGGAATGGCCATCCGGGTGTGGATAATATCCTGCGGGGCCTGGGTGGCATCAACCTGCAGAGTGATCGGAGACTGGGCCTTCAACCCCGGAATCCCCGCCATGAATACAAACGATAAAAGCGCAAAAACCCGGCAACGGGATAGCAGCATCGCATTCACCCTCGAGTCGATTAGGTTCTGCGGGAACGCCGGCACCCGGGAGCTTATTCAGGAATGGATTGCTGGCGCGCCCCTCGTGCAAGAAAACCTGCGGCAGGGGGATCCCCTCCCCTCCAAATTTAAAATGATAACGCTGTTTTGCAGGCCCGTCCAAGCCTGGCGCCCGGGAAAATTCAGGGTGTGGACGGCGAATCCGGCGGGGACGTTCCATTACCGTGATTGGCGTTTCCCCGCTCCGGGCAGGATGGTTACAGGGGAGGCGGCTTCCCTTCCCCGGGGACGTCACCGGCCTGGAGTGGTTTTCGGGCGCGGGTTGAAATCATCGGGAATCTTGTTCGCGATGTGAAGACGGCGGTCGGTGGTAAGGATCCCGAGGTCCTTGCAACCATAGCCCGTTTCCTGCGGCAAATGCTGAACCAGCGAGTCCGGAATTTCCACGTAACTTGCGGGCAGCGGCTCAGCCTTTCCAAGCAGCCGGGCCGGGCTGAACGCCTCCAGCAGGTTGGTCACTCCCGGCGTGATGGCGTCCTGGGGGCCCAGATCTTTCTGGCCAAATTCCTTTTCGCCCAACTTGCGGGCGCGTTGTTCGTCCGGCAGAAAAGCCAGCGGCGGCAGGTTGAAGACGGCATCCACAAACTTGACCACCGAAGCATGGTTCCCCTGGGCATGGGCAACGTAGTGGGTGCGCGCGTAGGGCGAAATAAGAATCAGAGGAACGCGCGGGCCGTCGCTGATCACGGAGCCCTGCGGGCCTTTTGCGCGAATCGGCGGCGGAACATGGTCGTAGTCGCCTTCGGAATCATCCCAGGTGATGATGATGGCGCTTTCTTTCCAGTAGGGGCTGGCGGCGATGGCATTCACTGCCTTGGCCACCATCGCCTCGCTGATCTGGGCGTCGGAATAACCCGGGTGATCGTCGTCACCGTTGAAACTCGCCCGAGCCCGAATGTCGTGATCGGCGGGTGCCATGCCAAAAATGTTCTGAAAACCGCCTTTCACAAAAAAGACCCCGCCTTGCTCGGGCAAAGTTTTCTGCTTGAGAGCGTCAAAAAAAGGGTGCAGCCCGTGGAGTTGCCGGCGCATCCGGGGATTGTTCGCGATGTATCCGAAATACTGCGGCCCGTTGTGGTGCGTGATGTAGGCTGCATGGAGGCCGGAAGCATCCTCCGGGCCATCGTCCATATCAACTTTGCCCGAGCCGTAACCTTCCTCGTACCAGCCAAAGCCCACGGGAGCCTGCTGGCGGCGGGAAATAAAAGGAATGTCGTGCCGGACGTCTTCCAGGTCAGTCGTGGGATTCCGGTCCTGCCGGGCGACGGACTTCAACTGCTTGCCCTGCAGGGTGAGCGGAAGCGATGCAAAGGTCAGGTTGATCTGCGTGTTGGGTTTGCCCTGGCCCCCAAAATCGTGTGGATTGATGGGCATTTTCTCCGCTTTCGGAGTCGGATCCACAGGCGACCCCCAGAAGGGATCGTCATCGTTTATCACGGGGACGCCGGGCGAGTGCGCTCCGTCGCCCGTGTACGCCTGATTCGGGTGCAGCGCCCACTGCGTCTGGCCCGTCTGCGCGGCAATGATGGCAATGTTGCCCAGCGTCGAGGGGCCCGTCATCTCCTGGAAGATGTGATCGAACAGCACAAAGCGGCTGGCGTATTGCCACAGCAGCGGAATGGTGTCGCAGTCTTCATAGGCCATGGCCAGCTCGCCCATCTGTTTAGCAATCAGTGTAGATGTGCCCGATTTCATATATTTCTTTTCTTCCATCAGGGCAAACCGGTCCATTTTAGGAACACCATCCTGGATGTCCATCTTCGCGACGATCATCGGGTGCGAATGGTCCACGTCATCGGTGTCCGCTGCGTACTGCCTGGGGCCGATGCGGAAGGGCTGGATCGTGCCCGTGGTCCCGTTGGTGTCAATCAGTGGCTGGGTAAATCCCGGCGTTTCCTGCGGCTTGCGGCTGTAAATACCGTCCGCGCCGGGATAGGTGCCGAAATAGGAATCGAACGACCTGTTTTCCTGATAAAGAACAAAGACGTATTTGATTTTTTTCCGCAGCAGTTCCGTCATTTGCCCCGGTGAAAGCTGCGGTTCCTGCGTGGAGGCAAGCTGAAATTTTTGAATGGCCTGCTGGTTGGCATTGGGGCCGTGGTTCGCCTGTTTCGTCTGGCACGCGACGAGCAGCCCCGTCGAAAGAATCAGCGCTGCACGAAAAACTGAAAAAGGACGTTGGTTCATGGCGCGGATAGTTTAATCCGAAACCACCCGCGAGAGCCAGTTTCGGGTTGCGCGCCTGAACGTGGAAAGTCTCCCCTGTGCAACGGAAAACTGACCCCCTTGGGTTGCCCGTTAAGGCGCGGATAACTGCAAAATCAATTGACAGTTGCAATCAACGGCGGTCCGGCGTATTTTCGCGGGAGAGGAGACCCTCATGCTGATGAAATTGTGGAAACCGATTTTCGTGGGGTTTGCGGTATTGCTGGCGGGTGGCTGTAGTTCCTCCGTGTCGCAAAAAGCCCAGGTGGATGGCAGGAATATCCGCATCGAGTTCAATGAAATGTTGCACAGCCGTGTGGTGGCCAAATTCGAGGGTAAGGAAATCGCGATCGGTGACTACGCGCCCTCGGAAACCCTGACGGTTGCGGGAAAGGAAGTCCGTGATTTCGCCCTCCACGACGTGAAGCGTGGAAACGTCCGGGACGCGATGGGGGCCGGACAGCGCGTCACCCTCACCGGGACCGCACCGTCACTGAAGAAGACCGTTACCGTGACAACCTACGACGAGTTTCCGCGGATGGCCGTTTTCGGAGTGCAGTACACCAACACAGGAGACACCAGCCTTTCCGTCGAGGGCTGGACGAATCAGCAGTACTCCATTTCGGCTGGGCCCGGCAGCGGCGAGCCGGCGTTCTGGTCATACCAGAGCGGTTCTTACGAGGAGCGGCCGGACTGGGTGCTCCCGTTGAAAGTGGGTTTCAATCAGGAAAACTATCTGGGGATGAACGCCTCCGATTATGGAGGGGGAACGCCGGTCGCCGATGTCTGGCGGAGAGATGCAGGTATCGCCGTGGGGCACCTGGAGTTGAGTCCCAGGCGGGTCTCTCTTCCCGTCGCCATGCCGGACCCGCAGCATGCCACGGTGGCCGTGCACTTTAAATTGCACAGAGAACTGAAACCGGGAGAAACCCTCAAGACGTTCCGGACTTTTGTCAGCGTTCATCAGGGCGACTACTTTCGAAGCCTCAGGGAGTATCGGCAGGCAATGGTCAAACAAGGCGTGGAATTCAAGCCGGCGCCCGACGACGCCTTCGGTCCCATCTGGTGCGCCTGGGGTTTCGGCAGGAACTTTACCCCGTCGCAGGTCTACAACGCTCTGCCGGTGGTGAAGAAGCTGGGCTTCAAGTGGGTCACGCTGGATGACGGATGGCAGACTGCCGAAGGTGACTGGTTCCTGAACCCGAAGAAATTCCCGCGTGGAGACCGCGACATGAAGGCCATGGTGGACCGGATTCATGCCGAAGGTTTCAAGGCTCAGCTCTGGTGGGCTCCTTTGTCGGTTTCTCCCGGCACACAACTCATCCGGGAGCACCCGGAATATCTGCTGCTCAACGCCGATGGCTCGAAGCGGAAGATTTCCTGGTGGAACGCGTGGTACCTCTGTCCCGCCGTTCCCGGTGTGGTGGAGTACCATAAGGCCCTGGTCACCAAAATCCTGCGGGATTGGGGCTTCGACGGCTTAAAGCTCGATGGCCAGCACATGAATGGCGCGCCGCGCTGTTACAACCCCGCCCACCATCACGCCTCACCCGACGACTCGGTGGAAGCAATGCCGCAATTCTTCAAAGCGATTTACGATACAGCGCTCAGCGTCAAGCCCGGCGCGCTGGTGGAGTTCTGCCCTTGCGGAACCGGGTACTCTTTCTTCACCCTGCCCTTCATGAACATGTCGGTGGCCTCAGACCCCAGAAGCTCCTGGCAGGTCCGCCTGAAAGGAAAAACTCTCAAGGCCCTGATGGGCGACTCCATCGCATACTTCGGCGACCATGTGGACATGAGCGATGGGGGTGACGACTTCGCCTCGACCGTTGGAGTGGGCGGCGTGGTGGGCACCAATTTCACTTGGCCGGTGGGTTCGGGCCCGGCCAGGCGGCGAAGGCGAGCCAGTCTTGATCTGACGCCTGCGAAGGAAAAGATCTGGGACAAATGGATCAAAATCTACAAGGCCGAAATGCTCCCAAGGGGCGAATACATGGGAACGTTGTATGACATCGGCTTTGACAGACCGGAAGCCCACGCCATCCGCAAGAACGGGAACATGTTTTACGCATTCTACGCTTCCCAGTGGAGCGGCAAGCTCGAATTGAGGGGCTTGGATAAACGAGCATATCGCCTGATCAATTATGAAACCGGGGAAGCGTTGGGAACGGTTCGCGGCCCCGTGGCCACCTGGACGGCCCAATTTGAGAAACACCTGTTGCTGGAGGCAAAGGCCGAGTAAATTGAGGCGGGAATGGCGCCCGCTGCCCGTCGTTGCGTCACGCCATGAGCTCCCGCCAGGGCGCACCTCAATTCATGGGTGGGAAATATTGTCCAGGCCAAAAGCGCGCGACTCAAATTCCAGCAGCCCCGGCAAATGCGCACCGAAGTAACTCCAATCATGTCCTCCCGGATAGATGTGAAATTCGTGTGGAATCCCACGCCTGGCCAGGGTGCGGTCGAGCGCCCGCGCTCCCCCGTCAAACCCGTAATTATCCTGCGCGCCGCAGTCAAAATAGATTTTCATGCCGGCGAGGCGCGAGGTTCGCGCCAAAGTCAGCGGGCTGTTCTTTTCCCAGAAGGCAGGGCTGGGCGGTGATCCGAAAGCTCCCCCCAGCATCAGGCGAAACGCCCGCGGCTGGGGCCCGGCGACGGTCACCGAGGGGATGCGTTCTAGGAGGGCCGCGCTTTCTGCGGCGACTGAACCGAAAAGGCGCGGGTAGGTGAATGCCAGGTGAAGCGCTCCATATCCTCCCATCGAGATGCCTGCGATGCCCAGATTCCTTCGGCCGGCGCGCGTGCGATAACGCCGCGCAATGAACGGCAAAAACTCCCGAATGAAAAAGTCTTCATACCTCTCGCGGCCGTTTCGGGAATTGATGTAGAAGCTGGAGCCCGCATCGGGCGTCACGATCAGGAACCTGCCCATCCGCCCCGCGTCCCACAGATTTTCCACCAGGTTCAGGCCGCCCGTTTGGATGAGCATCTGCCGGTTTTCGCCAAGGCCATGCAATAAGTAAAGGACCGGGTAGCGCCGGGCCTTGTCTGCGGCGTAGCCGGGCGGCAGGATCGCGCAATAGCCCACTGAACGATGCAGAATGCGGCTGGGAACAGAGAGACACTCGGCGCTCGCCGTTGCGGCGTGGGACGGCAGGACGCAAACGACGAGCCCAAGCAGCGCCAGCAGGGCTGTCGTAACCGTCCTCCCGGAGTTACTCATACCTCAGGGCCTCCACGGGATCGAGGCGGGCCGCCCGCGACGCCGGATAGATTCCGGCCAGAAGGCTCACCGCGACCGCGAAGACGACAGCCCCAAGCGCCAGCCACCAGGGCACAAAAGAGATATCCACAGCGGGCAGGTTGCGCCGCCGCAGGTAAAGGTCAGTCCCAAACGTCAGCGCCCTGCCGATGGCCCATCCGAGGCCCGTTCCGAAAATGCCACCCACCAGGCCCATGACCGCAGCCTCCGAAAAGAAGAGCTGGCGGACGTCCCCGTCGGCGGCGCCGAGAGCTTTCAGCACACCGATTTCACGCCGCCGTTCGAGAATAGCCATGACCAGCGTGTTCACAATACCGAGCGTGGCGACCACCAGCGCGAGGCCCCCGAAAATTCCGAGCAGCAGGTCAAAGACTGTGAAAAAAAGGCGCAGGTTGCGGGTGGTATCGAGCAATGAAAACGTCTCGAAGCCCATCTTTTTGATCGTTGCCTCGACAGCAGCCACCTGGGTGGGGCGGGTGACGCGCACCGTCAACGCCGCGTAAGTCGGTTCCGGACCCGACCCTCGCAGAACCTGCCGAAGGTCCGTTGACTGGGTGGCGTGCAACGCTTCAGCCACATCCAGCGGAACAAAGAGCTGGCCACGCCCGAAGCCGCCGAATCCCTCCGGGTCCGTTTTCACAATGCCGACGATCTGCAGGCGCGTTTCCTGAAGGACGATGGAAAATCCCTCCGCCGGGCCACCCGGTGAGGAGCCTGCGTTCGCCGCCCCCTTTTTGCTTTCTCCCGCGGCGAGCGGTTCGCGCTTTGCATAACGGACGGTGATCTGCCGCCCCAACAGCTTTTCGGGTTGAGGGGCCAGGCGCTGCGCAAATCCGATTTGCAGGATGGCTTCATCGGCAGTGGGGCTTGAGAAAAAACGGCCCTGCATCCCGTCGAACGCCCCGCCGGCGCGGTCGGATTCCGGGATGCCGGCGATGGCGGTGGGGTAGGAATTCCCCTCATAACGAATTTCAGTCAGAAATCGGACCTGCGGATAAACTTCCTGAACGTCAGCCAGGTGGGCAATGGCCTGCCGGGCTTTGAGATCGAGCGGCGCCGTTTTCGCGGGCGGCGTGGAATCCGGCCGGCCTCCGAAGCGGCGCAAGCCCGAGTCGGGCCTCACGAAGATGGCATTAAACAGGCCCGACTGTTCCAGGCGCTCGGTGGCCAGGCGCTGCAACCCCACGCCGAGCGAAAGCATGGCGACCAGCGAGGCGATGCCGACAGCAATACCCAGCGTGGTCAGGCTGTTGCGCAACAGCGCTTCGCGCAGGTTCCGTGCAGCGAGCTCGGCCAGGTCGCGCACTTTCATTCTGCCGCCAGCTTTCCGTCCTTCAGGAAGGCGGTGCGCCCGGCAAAGCGTTCCGCCAGGGGCCGCTCATGCGTCACCAGGACAATGGTCGCGGCGAGGGTCTGGTTGATTTCCCGCAACAGATTGAGGATTTCCTCGCCCGTGGCGCTGTCCAGATTGCCCGTTGGCTCGTCGGCAAAGAGAATCGCGGGGCGGTTCACCAGGGCACGGGCGATGGCGGCACGCTGCTGCTCGCCGCCGGAAAGCTCGCCGGGCCGATGGCCTGACCGTTTCTCAAGGTGTACCCGCTCCAGCGCTTCCCTGACGCGCCCCGCGCGTTCCCCGCGGTCCACTTCCGCCAGGCGCAAAGGCAGCTCCACGTTTTCCTCAAGGGTCATGCGCGGAAGCAGATTGAAAGCCTGAAAAACCATCCCCGCGGTTTGATTTCGATAGCGGGCCAACTCCCGGGAACTCAATTCCGCCAGGTTGCGCCCCCCGGCGGTCATGGTGCCGGAGGTCGGGCGGTCAAGCCCCGCCATCAGGTTCAACAGGGTGGATTTTCCCGACCCGGAACTTCCCAGCAGTCCCACAAATTCGCCCTTGCGGATGGATAACGTGACTTCGTCCACGGCCCGGATCAGGGTCCCGCCCATCTGGAAATGCCGCGACACACACTCGGCCTGAATTGCGAAACCGTCGCCCGCCTCTAAGGTCGCTTCCATCATTTTCCAATTAGTAATGACGCCTGCGGTGGCTCCCGGGTTTCCGATTGCTTTCCGTCCTGCGGACCACTTCCACGATCTTATCCCCGGCAGGACAAGGTGTCACCCCATAAACCGGAGAGGGAACGAGAAATGGAACTTTACTGAAGCGAGGGAAGAGAGCCCTTGGGACAACCCGCACCCGCCCGGCCGCTTCAATGATACGCCAGCCGTGGATGGTGGTTCATTTTCCGAGGTGCCGGCTTATCGGGAATCAAGACAAAACCGTCGTTTCGGCCAGGACCGTTTGAGCCGCTGCTGGCTGCTTGTCCAAGTCGGCTACGCCGTGTCCCAAAATAATCAAGCGATGGAATAAAAAGCCCATTGCGATTTTGTTTATTTTCGGCTCTCGAACGTTGTGAAAAACAATCGTGGCGAGCTCGCGGGTTTGAACCAGCGGAAAGCGCAAACAGTCCCCGCCGTAATATTCCCCGTGCTCTCCCATGAACAGGTAGGAAACTCGCCATCGAGAGATGGAGAAAGAACGTACGCTGCACGCATTGGCATCTCTCATGACTCTCCTCTCGCTAATCCAGGCTGAAAGTAAGAAAAGAACGAGCAGGGGCGGATATCGGCAAACCACAATCGCGATGCCTCCATATTGTGATGAAAAAATCCAATTCAGGAAACTGAACTTCGTGGGGCCGTCGCTCGCGAAAAACATGAGAACAGCCACCGCCAGAAACGAGGGAACAAACAACAGCCATAGCCTTACAAGTTCAACTTTCACCGCCAAAAAATCGTGCTCTAAAGCCTGGTGTCCATCCGGGTCAGTCAATCGGACACTGGTTCGTACGTAGTACACCTCCCGGCGCGGATGCATCAAAGAACCCACCACCGCTGCCAAAACAATTACGAGCGCTACCAGGCCATCGAGGAACGCCTCATACGGGGTGAACAGTAATACCCCGGCAAGGACCCCCACAAGAAGAAGTATTGGCTGTAAAAGCGATTCCATTAATTCCATGGTTGACCGGTAAAATGATAGCAAAAAGTGCGCGTTTTTACAGGAATGCCCTGAAGGGATCGGCGCTATTTTGTCACTGTCCGCCGGCTGACACCCCGATGGATCGGGACGGCCAGCAAAGCTGATTGGGGCCGGAATCGCCAAGCCGCAACCGCCGCGCTTTTAGAGCGCACGGCCGTGGTCAAGCTCGAGGTTGTATTTTCTGGAGGACGAGGCGATCATGGCAATGAACCGGTCGCCATGAACACAACTAAGAGCCCCTCTCTTCGCGAGACCGCAGACACTACGAAGCGAGTGTCTGCGCCAGCCCCGAGGCGCGGGGAATCCCGCAGAGGAGAGCAGATGAAATATGCAGCCCTGATCGGAGCGGCCTTGCTGGCCTTCGCTGTTCCGGTGTTCGGATCGTCCTGCTATCCGCTCCGGCTTAAGGACGCAGAGGCAGTCTACCTGACGCCTGGCCAGTTCCCGGTGCACGCCGATGGAAAGGCAGATGACAGCGCAGCGGTCCAGGACGCGATTGACCGCGTGCAGGAAGCTTCCGGGCAAGGCATTGTTTTTATTCCCTCCGGCCGCTACCGGCTCACCCGAACGCTCTTTATCTGGCCGGGCATCCGGCTGATCGGTTATGGCCCCACCCGGCCGGTCTTCGTTCTGGCAGACAACACTCCGGGCTTCCAGCAAGGTCCGGCCTACATGGTTTTCTTTGCCGGCTTCCGCCCAATATCACTTCCCTCCTGGTTCAAGGAAGAAATGCTGGCCCGCTTTCCGGAAGGCCATCCGCCGCCGACGCCTGGAACCGTTCCTCCCACCTTTGTGCCGGACGCCAGCCCCGGAACTTTTTATTCCGCGATGAGCAACATCAATTTTGAGGTTGGCCAAGGCGACCAGGGCGCCGTCGCCGTTCGTTTCCACATCGCGCAACACTGCTTCCTGACCCATATGGATTTTGATATGGGTTCCGGCCTGTCAGCGCTCTATGACATTGGCAACGAGACTGAGGATCTGCATTTTCATGGCGGGCAGTATGGCATCATCACCGGCAGGCCCGCGCCGGGCTGGCAGTTCACGCTGATCGATTCCAGCTTTGCGGGCCAGGAGAAAGCCGCCATCAAGGAACACGAGGCGGGATTAACTCTCATTCACGATGAGTTCAAGAACGTCCCGAAAGCGATCTCCATTGAGGCCGGATATGCAGACGAACTCTGGGGTAAAGACTTACGATTTGAAGAGATCAGCGGCCCCGCGATTACCATCAGCAACGAGGACAACCCTACAACCGAAATCAACCTGGAAAATGCGGTCTGCCGGCACGTTCCGGTGTTTGCGTGGTTCAGGAAAAGCAAACGGCAGGTGACGGGCAAAGGCGGCGCCTATCGCGTCAGTGTTTTCTCGCACGGTCTCACGATGCAACGGTTGGGCGCGCGGGCGCAAATCGAAACCCGCTACGTCGCAACTGCTCTCAAAAGCATGCCGCCGCCCGGCCCGCCGGCCATTCGCGGGCTGCCGCCTCAAAGCACCTGGGTCAACCTGAAATCACTTGGGGCCAAAGGGGACGAGAAAACCGACGACACGGCCGCCATTCAGAAGGCCATCGATGAACACCAGGCCATCTATGTTCCTTCCGGGCATTACATTGTTTCCGACACGCTCAAGCTTCGGCCGGATACCGTTCTGATCGGCCTCCATCCCAGCACCACACAGTTCGATATTCTCGATTCCACCCCGGCTTTTCAGGGCCCGGGCGCGCCCAGGCCGCTGCTGGAAACGCCGCGCGGCGGCACCAACATCGTCACCGGCATCGGCCTCTACACCGGCGGAATCAACAGCCGCGCGGTGGGCGCCATGTGGATGGCCGGCGCGAATTCCCTGATGGACGATGTTCGTTTTCTGGGAGGCCATGGAACTTTTTTCCCCGGCCACGAGGAACTGAATCCCTACAACAACGCTCACACCGCGGACCCGGATATCCATCGCCGCTGGGACGCGCAATATCCCAGCCTGTGGATCACCAACGGAGGCGGAGGAACCTTTGCGGATATCTGGACCCCCGACACCTTTGCCCAGGCGGGCCTGTACATCTCCGACACATCGACGCCGGGACATGTCTATGAGCTCTCGTCCGAGCATCACGTTCGAAACGAGATCAAGCTTAAGCGGGTTGCAAACTGGGACCTCTACGCTCTGCAAACCGAGGAGGAACGCGGCGAAAGTCCCTTTGCGCTGCCGCTCTCCATTGACCGTTCGCGCAACATCACCATCGCCAACTATTTTGGATACCGGGTCGTCAGCAGTTATGAACCTTTTCCGTATGCTGTCCGCGTCACAAACTCCAGTAATATTCGGTTTCGCAACGTTCATGTTTACAGCAACAGCAAGGTGCCGTTTGACAATTCCGTTTTCGACCAGACTGCCCATGTGGCTTTGCGCGCGACCGAGTTTGCGTGGCTCGACATTACCGGGCGTCCTCCCGAACGGAGCCAGCCGGCGCTGCCGCCTGTTGTTCAGCCCGGTTCGAAAGTTGAGAAATTGGCCGGAGGCTTTTTCAATATTTCAGGCGCGGCGGTGGACGGCTCCGGCCGCCTCTACTTCGTCGACGCGCACTGGCAGCGCATTTATCGCTGGTCGCCAGCGACAAAGCGCCTTTCGATCGTGCGTGACACTCCGCTCGAACCCGTTAACCTTGCCTTTGACAAGTCCGGCGACCTGATGGTTATTTCCTTTGCCGGCAAGGGGACTGTCTATTGGTTCCGTCCCGGTTCGCCCGATGACGATGTCAATTTTCTAAAGCCGCAAACCTCGGCCCCGCAGACAGGCGTGACGGCGGCGTATCTTGCAATGAATTATTGGAGAGTATTCACGGGGCTGACCCGCGTTCTTCCCACCCAAAAGCCGTACCAGTATGTATCGCCCGACGGCACAACCTTTATCCCGGCGGGCAACGACTTCGTGACGGGACAAATGAGGTGGGGAACAAAGTTGGCGGACGTCATCAGTTCGTACGGCCTGGAGAAAACCGCGCCCGGGCAGAACTTTTATGTGACGGATGAGATCAACGAAAAAACCTACAGCGCAAAAGTCAATCCTGACGGAACATTGGGCAGCCTCCAATTGTTTGCGGAGCGCGGAGGTGAATGCGTTACGCAGGACCGTTCAGGCAATGTGTATCTCGCCGCCGGGCAGGTTTATGTCTATTCGAGATCGGGCAAGCCAATCGGGACCATCGACGTGCCGGAACGCCCGATTGACCTGACCTTTGGCGGCAAGGATGGACTGACCCTTTTCATTCTGACGCACCATTCGCTTTACGCGATCCACACAAACAACAGAAAGCTAAACAAGCCCGCCCTGCGGCGCCAATAAGGACTTCGCGGCGGCTGCGCGGGGCGCAGGCGGCATGGCCATCCTGCTCCCACCTGGGCAGGAACATCGGCGGGACGCCCGTGCCACAAGTGCTGCCCGTGGCGCCCTTCAGGCGTCACAAGGGGCGCCTGGCGTGGGCCTCAATCAGAACCTCTCGCTTCGCGAGATCGAAGATGCCACACGGCAAGCATCTGCGCCTGCCCTGCACGCGGCAAAAAGCCAAACCTATGGAGGCGCACTCCTCCGCCATGGTTGTTCCGCAGCGGGAGTATAATCACGGGGACGACCTTTTTGCTCCGGGCACACTTAAATTCTGAAGTGAGAATCGATGAGGAGGTTCCACATGTATTGCACTAAATGTGGGGCTAAGCTAACAGACGGCCAGAAGTTTTGCACGAGTTGTGGCAGCCCGACCAAGGCTGAACAAAAACCAGCGCCAGCAAGCCAGCAGCCAGTTCCGGACTCTCCGCCGGATACGGTCATCGGCAGCTCGCTGACCGCCGACACAGAGTTGGTTGCCGGAGAAATACAAAAGGCCCGGACGGAACCTGGTGCGCCTACCGATCTGCAACCCGCAACAACGTCCGTGCTCCCAACGCCGGCCTCGGAACCAGGCACCCAGCCTGCAACGGCGGAAACGGCCACACCCGCTTTGTCAGGCGAGTTGTCTGACCAGAAGCCGGAAATATCTGACGCCATTCACCCTGCCGGATTGCCGACCGGGTCAACGCCACCCGTGACGACAACCCCAGCCTCACCCGAGGAAACCGCGACTCCTGCACCGGAGCAGGAGGTATCAGCGGGGTCTTTTGGTCCTGGCACACAACGCAGGCGTGGCGGGCATCTGTGGATTTGGATGACTGTTGCCGCCATGGTGGTTATTGCCGTTGCCGTCGGTGGCTACTTTGGCTTCAAGTCTTACTACAGGTCAGCGCCACAGCAGACAGGGTCGCCGGCTACCGGCCCCGCGGTGCAGAGCGATGCCACCAACACCCCGCAGGCAGGACAAGGGACCAACCCCAACGGGGTTGCCACTCCCGATACAAGTCAGGCCGCAGTTCAAAGCCCTCAGAATAATATGGCCGCCTCGCCGGGTGAACCTGCGACAGGCGGAACCGAAAAACCCCTTGTGCCTGAGCCTGCCCGAGGGCGCCAGGCCGCTGCTCAAAACCAGTTCCCTCCTGCGGTAAAAAAGGAAGCTCCAACCCTGGAATCCGGGTCTGCCGCAGGACAAGCGGCGCCTGATCACGGTGGAGAGGCGCCGGATGTTTCCCTGCCGCCGCCGGTGGAACAACCGCAACCGCCCGCTCCGGCCGCCCCTGCCGCGCAACCAGTTCCGCCGCCTGTGGCAAGCCTGAGGGCAGACTCGGCATCGATCATTGCAGGGCAATCGGTCACCCTCAGATGGGAGACCGCAGAACGCGAAGGATGTGACCATTCAACCCGGAGTTGGCTCCGTGCCAGCACAGGGCTCAGTAACTGTAGAGCCGAAAACACCCACCACCTACACCCTGACGGCAACGGGATCGGGGCGTTCTGTGACCACGAGTGCGAAGGTCGAAGTCTCGTCCCCCGGGCCTTCAGAGGGCACCGTGGTTTGGCAAGGCGAGATTCACGGGGTATCTCCGGTCAGCATTCAAGGTAGCCATGCCAGCATCGGAACCATTGTGAGCGGAAGCCTGCCAGGGATTCCCTGCACCGTGCGCCTTGACAACTCCAGGCAGGCCACCCTGCAGACAACTCCCGCGCAATGGAATGGCTGGAAACTGGTTGTGTTGCAAGTCAGAGGTAAGGGCACTGTCAGTGTTCGAATCAGTTGGACACTGCTTCGATAGCGGCAGGAAGAAATCCACTCCACCCTTAGATTTGTTCGCCTTCAGCGGGTGGCGCATCTGGCGTGGCCATCACGGTCCCGCCTGGGCGGGAACACGAGCGGGACACCCGTGCCACGAGCGCTTCCCGTGCCGCTTTTCCGGCATCGTTATGGGCCGGCTGCATGAGCCTCTATAAAAGCCTCTCGCTTCGCGAGATCGCAGATACTACAAGGCAAGCTCTGCGCCACCCGCCCGCCGACTCTTTGAGAATCAGATGACCTGCCGCACTAAGTTATAATCACTACTCTACGATTTCTGGCCACCGTCTGGAAACTCGGTAAGGACCGGTAGCCTCCGGTAGGAGAAAACTTGAGCACGGGGAACTCAAACGAAGATGAGGAGCGCGACGCTGCGGAAGATTTCCGCCGTCAGCTACAGGAAAGATTCTCAGGGGGGAGACCGTCCCGGGGCAGGGATGGCGCATTGCGGTGGGTTGACTCAAACCCCGAGCTTTGGGATGAAATCGAATCAATAAGTTGGGGCCCGGGACAGCATGAGTCGCAGGTCCCATTAGTCCGGGAGCTACTAGGGCGGGTTCCGCTGTCTAGCCCCCACGATGAACCCTTTACGCATGCGATCATGCAGACCCTGTGCGAAGAGATCGAGGCCGCTTGCCTCGCTCTGGATATCCCGCTTAAAAGCGGGGTCGCCTACGGCTGCACTCCGTCACTCGAAATCGATGCAGGGCAATGGTCAGTTCATTTTACAGATGCAAGCGTTATCACCCTCAGTCAGGGGTTCATAAGCTTCAGCAGCCATATTAGCAAGATGTTCTCTTTGAGTCTGCCACATGAGCCGAAGGGCGGAACAATCAAGCTCTGCTTTGAACCAGGCCGCGTGTTCAAGAAGATTGGATCAGATCCAAACCTGAAATACTACTGGACGGAAATAATCGGTGCCTACGCATTTGGCTCTGGCCCAATCAACGTTAAACGCCGGCTCGTCCCCTTCCCAAACTCTATCACCAGGGCAGAACTCTTGTGGGCCATCGAGTGCTTCTCGGTAGCCCACGAGTATGCTCATCATATCGCACGGCAGGGAGGGGGAAAGGTCCGAGCCCTCGGCGCAGAAGCAAGTGGAAGAAACGAGGAACACGACGCTGACCTATTTGCGCTAAGCATAAGTCGCTACCTCGCAGGCAAGCGTCAGCCCCTTAATGTGTATACAATGTCCGGAGCGGGAGCAGTGCTGCTATTCAAATGCCACGAGTGTGTTCGGAGGGCTCGTCAGATTTTTCGAACCGGGAACGATAGGATTAACTTTTCGAGCACCCACCCCCAAGCGTCGGATCGCATTGCTGCCTTCGATGCCCTTGACAAGTATTTACCAAAGTCTGAAAGGAGCTTTTTTAAGCAACTGCGTAACGACTTCGCAACTATCGTTGACGCCGTCTGGATCAGGCTAAGGCCTCTGTACAAGGAAATGCACAACCACGGGCTCCGGCCGGAGGAGTCGCACGCTGATTCATCTCCGGGTGGAGCGGGCTGCGATTTTTGATGTCTGCGGGTGGCATATACGTCGTGCTACTCGCGATGCATGCGGCCCTACTTCCCCAAGGCCAATACCATGTGCCGCTCGTTGAACGGGGCGTATTGCACGACATGCCGCATATATGCCACACCCCGGAACGTATTCGCCACCCGAGGGCAAGGCTAAAATATTCCACCGAAATGTGTGAACATCACAGAACCCTTAACCGGTAGTATGTCAGGATTGTGTTGATCCAGCGACGGGCCTCAATAGCTCGCCGAAGATCAAGCCCTACTGACCGGAAGAATCAGCAGGGCTTTTTTACATTCCCAGATCAGAACGCGACCCCGTTGCCCCAACTTGAGGCGCCCCTGTTATTCATGGTATAAATAGAGTGACAACTTGTTGAGATGACCTTCGGGGCAGGGTGAGGGATGACGGAACGAACGTCTTCCCAATTCCCGATCGGCGGTAGAGCCCGCGAGGAGAACTCAGAGCGTTTCGATTGCTTTCTTCCACTGGTTTTCCGGCGGAAAGCAGGCTTCTGAGGACTTCAGGATCCGGTGAAATTCCGGGGCCGACGGTATAGTCCGGATGGGAGAGGGTCAGGCGCCCGCATTCGTGCGCAGGCAGGCCTCTGTTTGGGGCCGCGGTGCTGCGCGCGCGTGGGTGCGAACAGTTGCTGGATTTCCCTGCCCCGATGCGGGGTTCAATTTTTGGCGGCCGCGACATTCGGTCCTGCCAGAACCCCATCTCCCAAAATCAGATGATTGCTTTTCAGGCAGTCGCTTATGGCGGATTGCGCAATTGAGTGACGGACTTCCGTAGCGCCGGCATCTTGCCGGCCCTGAGAAATTGCCGCCGGGACGGCGGCGCTACAAAGGCCGTAGCGGCGGCTTTACGCCGCCAACCTACGTTGAAGGCATTTACATCATGGCGGGATAAACCCGCCGCTACACGCACTCTGGAGGTTTTGTGTTCAGCGGCATTGTTGAAACCACCAGTCCGGTCGTCAGCATCGGCAACGCCCGCCGGCAGCGCATCCTGACGATTCGCAAGCCCCGCGGCTGGGGACTGCAGGACGGAGAAAGCGTTTCCATCGAGGGCGTCTGCTCAACCGTGCAGAGCGTTGAGAGGAATTCGTTCCGGGTTGTTTACATGCCCGAGACGCTGCGCAAAACCACGCTGGGTGAATTGCAGACCGGGGACCAAGTGAACCTGGAACGCTGCCTCACCCTCCAGAGCCTGATCGGCGGCCACCTGGTGCAGGGCCACGTGGATGCGACGGCCCGGATCAAATCCATCCGGAGTGAGGGCGAGGCCAGGCTTTTTACCTTCGCGATACCCGCGCGGTTGTCACGCTACATCGTGCCCAAAGGTTCCATCGCCGTTGACGGCATCAGCCTGACCGTGGTGCAAGCCACGCGCTCTACCTTCCAGTGTTCCCTGCTCGCTTACACGCTGGAGCACACCACGCTGGGAGGCAAGCGCCCCGGGCAACAGGTGAACATCGAGGTCGACGTGCTGGGCAAATACATCGAAAGGCTGCTGAAGAAATGAGACTGCGGAAAGCCGAATCCCGAGCCCCGAAGCCAACTCTCTCCCGAAAAAGCGTTTCGCGTTTTCGCATCGCCATCATTCGCGGCGAATACAATCGCGAGATCACCCAGAGCCTGGAAGAGAAGTGCGTGGAAACGCTGCTGGCGGCGGGAGTGCCGAAGAAAAATGTCCGCGTTTTTGCCGTGCCGGGTTGCTTTGAGATTCCCATCCTCGCCCAGCGGCTGGCTTCGCGAAAGAATGTTGACGCGATCATCGCGCTCGGAGCGGTGATCAAGGGCGACACCTACCACTTTGAGCTGGTGGTGAATGAATGCGCCCGTGGAATTATGGACGTCTCGCTCCGCCATGACGTGCCCATCATTTTTGAAGTTCTTGCCACTTACAACCAGCGTGACGCCGCGCGCCGCGCCGGAAACAACAAATCGAACAAGGGAATTGAAGCTGCACAGACGGCCTTGTCTCTGCTGGCCACACTGAGCAGCGCCAAAAGTTAGAGGGAGTTTATGTCGCATTTGGCTACAGTTGAAGAAGCAGTGCGGGAAATCCGCGCCGGCCGGCTCGTCATCGTCCGCGACAGCCTGGACCGTGAAAATGAAGCGGACTTTGTGATGGCTGCGGAGAAGGCTTCCGCCGCCCACATCAATACCATGATCAAGGAAGGGGGCGGCCTCATCTGCGCCGCCCTCACGCGCGAGCGCGCGCTGAAGCTGGGCCTGCCACCCATGGTGGGAGCCGATGACAACGCCACGCCCTTTGGCTGCGATTTCACCGTCTCGGTGGACGCGCGGAAAGGCACCACCACGGGAATTTCGGCGCAGGACCGCGCCGCCACCCTTCGCCTGCTGGCTTCGCCCCGGGCGCAATCCTACGACCTGGTGCGGCCCGGACATATCTTCCCGGTGCGGGCGCGCGCGGGCGGCGTGCTGGCCAGGGCGGGACACACGGAAGCATCGGTCGACCTTGTGCGGCTGGCCGGGTTGAAGCCCGTCGCCGTGATGTGCGAAATCCTCGACAAAAACGGAAAATCGGCACTGGCGCCCGGCATTGAAAAGATCGCCCGCAGGCATCGGCTGAAAATGCTGAATATTGAACAACTGATTGAATACCGGCGCTATCGTGAAAAACTGGTCGACCGCGTGGCCAGCGCTCAGTTGCCGACGGAGTTCGGAAATTTTACCGCCTACGTCTACGAGTGCCCTTCGCAGAACCGCGAGCACCTGGCGCTGGTGATGGGGAAAATCTCCGCGGACCGCCCCGTGCTGGTTCGCGTGCATTCACAGTGCGTGACGGGTGACACGCTCCACTCGATTCGCTGCGACTGCCGGGAGCAACTGGCAACCGCCATGAAAAAGGTGGGCGAAAAGGGCGAAGGGATCATCGTCTACCTCAGCCAGGAAGGGCGCGGCATCGGGCTGGCCAACAAGATTCGAGCTTACGCGCTGCAGGATAAGGGGCTCGACACCGTGCAGGCCAATGAGCGCCTCGGCTTGCCCGCCGACATGCGCGATTACTCGGTGGGCGCGCAGATTTTGAAGGACCTGGGCGTTCGCAAGATTCACCTGCTGACCAATAATCCCGAAAAGGTTTCGGGCATCAGAAGCCACGGGCTCAAGATTCTGCGGCGCGTGCCGCTTGAAATTGCGCCAAACGGGACCAACCGGGCGTATCTGAAAGTGAAGAAAGATAAACTCGGACACCTGCTGAGCAAGGTGCAGTGAGTGCGCACGCGAAACCCACGCCGGCCGCCTGAATTCTATATGTGCATGGCGCTGCGATTGGCGCGCCAGTGCCCGGGACTTCCCTACCCGAATCCCTGGGTGGGCTGCGTGATTGTCCGCGACGGGCGCGTGGTGGGCAAAGGATTCCACCACGGCGCGGGTACCCACCATGCCGAAGTTGAAGCCCTCGTGGACGCCGGCCCGCGGGCCCGCGGGGCCACGCTCTACGTCACGCTGGAACCCTGCTGCCACCACGGAAGAACACCGCCCTGCACGGAGGCCATTCTGAAAGCGGGAGTGCGCGAGGTGGTTTACGCCATGAAGGATCCCAACCCGCGGGTCGACGGCAAGAGTACTAGGCTACTACAGCGGCGCGGGCTGCGGGTCCAGGGCGGCGTTTGTTCAGAAGAAGCGGCCGCCTTGAACGAAATGTATGTGAAGTTCCACGCCACCGGCATGCCCTTCGTGACCGCCAAGGTGGCCGCCAGCCTGGACGGCAAAATCGCCACACGAACCGGGCAGTCAAAATGGATTACCGGCAAGGAAGCCCGCCGCCGCGCTAGGCTTCTGCGCGCCGAGCACCAGGCCGTGCTGGTGGGGATCAATACAGTCCTGAGCGACGACCCGCACCTGGGGCCGCGAACGCGCGGCGGAGCAGAGCCATGGCGGATCGTGCTCGATTCCCGCCTGCGCACGCCGGTCGGCTGCCAGGTTGTGAAGTCTGGGAAATGCATTGTCGCCTGCACTACCAGTGCCAGCGCCGCAAATAAGGCTCGGCTGGAACGCGCCGGCGTAAGGGTGTTATCGTTCCGCGGCAAACGCGTTCCCCTGCGAGCATTGCTCAAACGGCTGGCGAAAGAGGAAATCATCAGCCTGATGGTCGAAGGCGGCGGCGAGACCCTGGGAAGCTTCTTCGACGTGCGCCTGGTAGACAGAGTTTGCTGGTTCCTCTCGCCGATTATCCTGGGTTCCAGTAGAAGCCGGGTTGCAGTGGCTGGCATCGGAGCTTCCCGGCTCGACCAGGCCGTCCGGCTTCTCGGCACCAGCATCGAAAAAGTTGGAAATTCGTGGCTGATTACAGGAAAAGCGCTGCCCTGAGTGACACGGCATTTCGTCTGGATTGCCTCTCCCGGGTTTTCGCCTCTTTGCTAACCCACCTGGAATGAGCGAAAGTCAGTCTGATTTGGGGCCAGGCAGGCGAAAATGTTTCAAAATTGGACACATTTTTACCCTTTCCCGTTCTGGGCAACCTATACGTCGGTTCATAGTCTCATATGATATGTGACCCAAAATCAGCGGTAGGAGGAAAATTCATTTTATGCGCAGCAAAATACATACAACGATCATATCGGTGATGAGTGTTGTCTTCTTATTTGGAGGAATGGCCTTTGGAAAGACGAAAAAGATCGACGTGCTATATCCTGCAATGGTTGGCAAGACCTTGAAACTGAAACCCGGCAACTACAAGATCGATGTTATTAACAACACGAAGTCTCCTGCGGTGAAGTTTTATAACAAAGCTGGAAAACTCGTGGGCCAGGCGCCCGTCAAGTTGGTCAACGAAGCCAGAAAGAACAATCAGACCCAGGTGGATTACTACAAAGTGGCCTCGAACAACCACGCCATCACGGAAATTAGTCCGGAAGGCTGGAAAGAGCACCTGGTTTTCTCCAATCCCAAGACAAGCAAGGTCGATTCGAAAAACTAATCTCGAGTGCGGTCCCGGCGTTTCTGACCTCGTAACACCGGGACCGCGCACTGGAATTCCAACAATCGGAAAGGAAGTCTCGACTTCGGGGAGGTTCTTAACCTAACGGTTTTCCATGATGCCAACAAGCAGTTCGTGGGCGGCGTAAGCCCGCCGGTCATAACCGGGGTTCCGGACTTCCCCGGCGCTGACTTCGCGCCACAGGTTGCGGCGCGGCTGGCGTTTCAAATAAACGCGCTCGGAAAAACTGAGGCGGCCCTCCTCGATAAGTTTGTCGAGGGGCGGATTGTAGCCTAGCGGGATAGTAACCACCAGCCTTCCCCCCGGAGCCAGCAGGCTGCGGAGGTTTTCAAACGCCCGCAGCACTTTTGACTCATCTTTCGGCTCCTCATCCCATCCCACGTGCTCGAGGGTTGAGATACTGAGGATGAGATCGTATTTCCTGCCGGGCTTGAAATCGCAAACGTCTGCGTTGGTGACGCCTTCGGCATGCTCATACTTGTCAACCACCTGGTGCGCAACCGGGCCGTAATGGGAGAGCACGTTGCCGATTTCCAGCACCTTTTCCGATGGGATGCCAACAAGGAAACCGCGGGCAATGGGAATCTCCACCGCCCTTTCGTTTCTCCACGTGGCGTTATAGCGATGCCGGAAGTAGCGGTAGGGCTTTCCGCGAAAAGTGAATGAGGACGCTCTGCTCGACAGCCGCACAAGCCAGTAGCAGATCAGCTTGTTGCGCTGCTTCAGCCGCCACAGGTAATTTCGCAGGCCATTCATCAAGGAAGTATTCCGCTCAGCAAGATCGCTCCGGCCACTCCGGCTCAGGCCTTTGCCGCACCATCAACCGGCGGTGGTGGACTCATAAAAAGCACAGAAAGCAGGACTACGAGCGCAGCCGGTTAATGCCGTCAAAGGCGGCGTTCTTATAGCATTCTGCCAGCGTCGGATAGTTAAAGACGGTGTTCACAAAGTAATCGACTTTTCCGCCGAAGCCAGCACCGCCTGCCCGATGTGCACCAGGTCACTGGCGCCGTCTCCCATGATGTGCACGCCCAATAAATCGTGGGTCTCCGAGTGGAAGACGAGTTTCAGCAGGCCCGTCACGTCGCCGATAATCTGCCCGCGCGCGGTTTCTTTGTACTGAGCTTTGCCCACTTCATAAGGAACGCGCCTGTTCGGTCAGCGTCTCCTCAGTCCGGCCCACCATTGAAATTTCCGGAATGGTGTAAATGCCATAGGGAAACAGTTCCGGCACGCTGACGGCTTCCACGCCAAACGCGTGGCATGACGCCAGCCTTCCCTGCTCCATTGAAATGGAAGCCAGGCTCGGAAACCCGACCACGTCGCCCCCGGCATAGATGTGGGGCTGGGCAGTCTGATAGTGTTCATTCACCTTCAGCCGTCCGCGATCATCCGCAGAAAGCCCGGCTGCTTCAAGATTCAACCGCGCAGTTGATCCGGTGCGGCCGATGCTGTAAAGGGCCTTGTCAGAAAAAATCTTCTTGCCGCTGGCCAGGTGAATGGTGACGCCGCCTCCGTGGTCGTTTTCGTTCGGCTCAATGTTCTGCACTTTTTCGTTGAGCCACAGGGTCACGCGGTTGTCCCGCATGTGATAGGCCAGGGTGTCCACAATCTCGCCGTCCACAAAGGGAAGCAGGCGGGGCCGCATATCAATCAGCGTGACCCGAATGCCCAGGGCGGCAAAAATGCTGGCGTATTCGCAGCCAATCACTCCCGCGCCCACCACCGTCAGGCTTCGGGGCAACTGGTCCAGCGTCATCACTTCATCGCTGGTGAAGATCCGCCGCCCGTCAAAAGGAATGTGCGGGTCTTTGGTCGCCGACGCACCCACCGCAATCACAACATTGGCGGCGGTCACATCGCGAAACCCCTGCTCACCGATTAAATTCAGGCGGATCGTGTGGGCATCGACAAACGAAGCCTCGGCATTGATCAGCTCGACGTGGTTTCGAAGCAGCTGGTGCCGTGAGACGTCAATTTCATGCTCAATCACGTGCTGGGTGCGGAAGAGCAGGTCTTCTTTGGTGATGTTCTGCTTCACCGTGTAGGAGTCGCCGTAAAGACCATGCTCCCGGTATCCGGAAAGGTAGAGCACCGCCTCGCGCAGCGTCTTGCTGGGAATGGTGCCCAGGTTGATGCAGACACCGCCCACCACACCTTTGCGTTCCGCAACGGCAACCTTCTTGCCCAGCTTCGCCGCCTGAATGGCCGCGTGGTGCCCCGCCGGCCCCGACCCAATCACCAGCATGTCGTATTCGTAATTCGGCACTTCTCTCCTTTGTTTCTCAGTTGGATTCTGGCCACTAGATGCAAGCCCAAATTCTAACATCTCGCAGGAGCTCTTGTTAAATTCACCCGTTTTTAGAGCCGACTAAGCCCTCTCCAAGGGTGCCCCGCAGCGTCGGGGCCGGTGAAGGGTCGTCTCACCCGCCCGGCCCTTGACTCGTTACACGGCACTCGCCACTGCCTTTCTCATCCTTCACACTTCCCTATCCCGCTTTTTGCGTGTGGCGCACGTAGTTTTCGAGCCTGGCGATGTTGAAAAACTTTCTCGGCAAAAAACTCGCCGCTCGCCAGACGCCTGATTACGTTCGAGAAGGACAATTAAGAGACGTATCCGCTCCACCCCGACCGGGAGGAGCGCTTCCTTCTTGGGGGCATTATTGTTCGCCGCGGCAAGTTTCCGGCAAGCCGACCAAGTTTCAACTGATCCTAGGCATTCCCCCACGCCGTTGGTAGGGGAGATTGTCGTGTGCTTCCAGCGTCCGTCAGGGTGTAGAGTGGGCCAGTCGAAACGAAGTATACTCAGGTCTGCCCAATGCTCTGCCGATAAGCATTGCGAGACACGCCCGCGATGCCAAATAAAACCGTCTGCACCCGCGAGAAAGTGGGAGGGCTATAAGAGGCAAGCCCGGGGAGAGTGGGGCGAAGGGAAGAGACGGTATCCAAGAATGCAGGAATCGCGTGGTAAACTTACGAGCATGTGTGTGGCAGAACTCCCCCTTGTTACGTTATCAACCAACATGTTTGCCATATCGGCGGGTGGCGTGGGGCCGTCTGGTGATTGACATAGGGACCGGAGTGTGAGATGACCACGAGTAGCGGTGTCGAAAATATGGCTGCAGCGGTAAAAAAGGCGTCCGGGCGATACAAGTTCGTCCGGCAAGAAAAAGCCGGCGGGGCCACGTTCACCCCCGATGGCTTGGCGGGATTTGTTGCCCGCCAAATTGCCGCGAATATAGGCAAGCCGAAAGAGAGCGCGCTCCGGGTAATTGACCCAGCGGTTGGTGAAGGGGTGTTGCTGGTGAGGCTCCTCCGCGAATTGGTGTCTCGGGGATTTCGCGGGATCGAGGTGCACGGGTTCGACACCAATTCAGAGTCGCTGCGGGTCGCAAAGGCTGCTCTGGAAGAAGAGTTCCCGTTCGCCGCCGTACGGTTTCGGACTGGGGACTTCCTAGAATTCGCAAGCGAAACGACCACGAAGGGACGCTCTTTGTTCGCAGCGGGATCGCCAGAACGATTTGACGCGGTTATTGCTAACCCGCCATACGTGCGGACACAGATCATCGGGGCGGAGCACGCGCAGCGACTAGCCTCCCATTTCGGCCTTAGCGGCCGGGTTGATCTCTATTACGCTTTCATTCTGGGCATCATCGAAGTCTTGGACGAAAGCGGTGTGGCAGGGATCATCGTTTCGAACCGCTTTATGACAACAAAGTCGGGTGCAGCGGTGAGGAAGGTTCTCCGTGAGTCCGTACGCGTCAAGCACGTCTGGGACCTTGGCGACACAAAGCTTTTCGATGCGGCTGTTCTTCCCGCGGTCTTGCTCATTGAAAAAGGGTGTGGCAGGTCAGAGGAGCAGCCGGGCTTCACGTCGATCTACGAGACTGAGGGTCACGCGAAATCTGAGGCGCCGGACGCGATTGCAGCCCTAGATGGGTCCGGGACCGTCGCCACCGGAGATGGCCGACGGTTTCGGGTGGTCCACGGGGCACTAGACCTCCAGTGCCGATCGGACGACGTGTGGCGGGTTGTGACGGATGACGGCGAAGCGTGGTTGGGGACAGTTGCAAGACATACTTGGCGGACATTCGGAGACATCGGAAGCATCCGAGTAGGAATCAAGACTTGCGCTGACGACGTTTTTATCCGGCGTGAGTGGGGTAGCATGCCAGAATGCGAACGACCGGAACTTGTGCAGCCTCTCATCACTCATCACGTCGGGCGGAAATTTAGGGCTGACTGCACAAAGGGGCTGCGTTGGGTATTGTACCCCCACGTGATGGAAAACGGTCGGCGGATAGCCGCTGATCTGTCCCTCTATCCCCGGACTGCGTCATATCTTGAGCGTTATCGGTCGATCCTAGAGAGCCGATCTTATGTGATCGAAGCGGGGCGGCGCTGGTACGAAATTTGGGTCCCACAGAGTCCGGCGGCCTGGGGCCTGCCAAAGCTCGTGTTCCGGGACATCTGCGATGCCCCTACCTTTTGGATGGACCTTGACGGAAGCGTGGTTAACGGGGATTGCTATTGGTTGGCGCTGAATCCGGGGCAGAGTACAGATTTGCTTTGGCTAACCCTTGCGGTCGCCAATTCGTCTTTCATTGAGGCATTCTACGACCGCCGTTTCCACAACAAGCTGTATGCGGGAAGACGGCGGTTCATGACTCAGTACGTGGAGCGCTTTCCATTGCCGGACCCGTCACGCTGCGAGTCGCTTAAGATGGCGAGCCTCGCGAAGCGAACTTACGAACTTACGCCTCCGGGTTCGGGTGAGTTGGAATCAGAGCTTGATTCTCTTGTGTGGCAGGCCTTTGGTGTCTCAGTCGAAGAAGTCTGCCGGTAGCGGAATCTGGATTTTCTTATTCAGGATTTTCCCTTGGAACTGCGGGAACCGTGTAAAGAATGCCTGCCCGGTTGTTAGAAAGATGTGGGTAAGGGTGACGGTTGTGCCGTCCGTGATCGCGTGAAAAAGTACGTAACGGACGTCGCAGTGCCTCACTTGGCGACCAGAAATTTTTGGGACATCAACGAGGGGGGCCTGGCTGTCCGGGGACACGAGGCCGAGATCAATAGTCGGTGAAGTCTGTACCTTGACTTCAAGCAACTGCTGGCGCACGTCCGGGAATTGCCCGTCGTCCGCGTAGCTGGAATACCCGAGAGCATGACATACAAGCCGGTGAACGTCTGCGCCCCTGCGCCTCTCTTGGACCCTTCCGCTGTCGGGGAATGAAGTACCCTGAAGGGGTCGCAACCGATCAAAAAGTTCCCTTATGGGAAGGAGCGTTCCGGGGCAAGGGTCCTCCGTTGGCGAAATTTCACGGATGTCGAGGTCGGGGTTGAGGAGGAGCTTAAGCGTGTCTGTGTCTTCTGGCGTGATTAGCTCGGCAGCCTCTGCGCCGCATTTGAGCCGGGCTTGGTACTTCTGAGTCAGTTTCCCCGTCCTGTCGAGCTTCCCAAGCCTTTCTCCTGTGACGACTTTGACGCGGTCGACACGGTTGTCCGGCGATACCCGGATCACGACGTAACGCCGCGTAGGGGCCAGCGGGTCGTTCCAGACTTGGAGATTTTTTCTTTGTTGGCTGTATGTATCAAACATCTGTCCCGGAAATCGTGGTCTGGTTCTTCTAAAGCTCTTCGGGACAGGGTAGCCGAGGGCCTTACATACCGCGGTCTTCACGATCTTGGAGCGGGTGCGGAGCGCCAATCCGGAAACGTCAAGCCCGGCCAAGGCGATGTTCAAAAGGGACTCCAGAGCAGCAGACGGGATCCACAGGTCAGGGTCGCCAACCTCAATGGGGTCGTAAATTGTCAGGCCGCTCTTTCGGATGTTTTCTGGATATTGAGAGAAAGGGGGACTAGTGTTTCCCGTCATGGCGCTGTGACCTCGGGGTTAAAAGTTCATGAACGGAAACCCCTAGCGCCCTGCTGAATACTTCGAGCGTACTGAGGGTAACGTTTCGCTCTGCGCGTTCGATGGCACCAACATAGGTACGGTGGAGGTCGCACCGGGCGGCGAGTTCTTCTTGGGAGACACCCAACTCCGCGCGAAGGAGCCGAACGTTGGTGGCCAATGTCTGGCGGAGCTCAACGCTGGGTTTCCGAAGTGTTCGCCGGCGCTTCATTTGACACCGTGTGCCGAAGGGTTCCGCAGCATCAAAGGATCAATTGGGTGATGCCTACGCGTCTACAGAATACGAGTAGCATTCGTGGACCAGCAATGCAGCGAGGACCTCCAATTGTGACGTCCGCGGCTATTCCGCGGATCAGGTAAGAATCGCAGAACGCGCAGGGCGGGACAATACGCTGGACCGCTTAATAATCAGCCTCACGAGAGACGAAGTAGCTTTCCTTCGCTTCGTTCAGGGCAGGCTCTCGGGCCGCTCAAGGCCGCCAGCCCTCGGAATGACGCGGGCGTTGCGCAGCCGTGAGATGAACAGCAGATTCTTCGGCTGCAAACCGGCCTCAGAATGACGTGCGTGGCGGGCTCCTCAGTAAGATCCCGTAGGGCGGGACGGTTGGCGCTACTCCTGAAGTGAGTGGCACCCGGGGGAAGCCGCTTCTGAGAAATTCCACGTGGTGGGTCCGGTATGTGGGCGAATAGACGAGGGCGTCAAGGTAATTGAAAACATCTTCCGGCCCGAAGCTTCCCGTAGCGCCAGAGTCCCGCTGGCCTGCCGCCGGGACGGCGGCGCTACACTCAAGAAAAGCCGCGGAGCGCACAGGGCGGGACGGCCTGCGGCAATCCACTTATCATCAGCCTGGAGAAAGACAAAGCAGATTCCTCGGGCCAAGCAGGAACACCGGCTCTCGGAATGACGTATGTTGTGCCTCCCGCCAAAGCGGCTAACGGATGAACAGCTCTGGAGAGACATTGAACCGCTTGCTGAGTTTCTGAATATGCTCAACGGTAAGCCTTCGCTTTCCGTTCAGAACCTCAGAAACGATGCTGGGTGTCCCGAACACGTCAACCAGGTCTTTCTGCTTCAGGCCGTTGGCTCCCATGAGCTCAATAAGGTTTTCAAGTGGAGTGGCCCGCTTCAGGGAGTAGTGCTGATCCTCAAAAGCCTCAATCAGCAGTGTCAGCAGGTCCGCCAGTTCCCGTTCTGCTGCTGTCGGATTGTCCTTCCTGTCCAGAGAATAGAGCAGATCGCTGTAATACTCATTCTCCTTCTCGGTCCTTATGACGTGCGGCAGACTCCTGCCAACGAGACCTCTGTATTCCTTCTCGTCAACGTCCTTCCGGTTCATTTTTCCGTGAATTGCAAAAGCGCTGGCAGTCATAACTTCCATTTCCCCTTGTCATACTCGGCATGGGTCAGAACGTGGCGAATGTACACCCTTCCGCGGTCGTAAATGATTTCCGCAACGAGCCGAAAGCGGTTACCCTTGATGTTGAAAACCGTGTAGCGATCTACCGGATCAGCAGCGGGATAGGTTTTCCGCACTTCGGCCAGATTCTTCCACCTTGCCTTCTTCGCCACGCGAAACCACGTGTCAAGGGCCGTTCCCACCGAAGGGTGTTTTGCAGCAGCTTCCTTCAGCTTCTTACGGCTGATAACATGCACGGATTCCAATTCCCCCATCGCCTACAGATACCAAGTTCGCATATTGCGAACTGCTTGTCAAGCCAGGGTCTCACTCTGGGTGGCGCAGATCATGATGCTCAATGTCTGGGGTCAGCGAAGCTGAGTGGGGTTAGAATGGCGTGGAAAAGAGAATTATGAATTCTAAATGATGAAGGATGAAATAGGCAGTCCCGAGCCACCGCAATGGCAGCGATGGACGGGATGGAGTAAAGACGAGCAAGTGCCTCTCGCTTCGCGAGAACGCAGAGGCTACAAGGCGAGCATCTGCGCCACCCGCAAGGAATCTGCTTTGTGTGAAGAATGGGCGTAGACTTGAAGGCAGATTCTTCGGCCAGAAAGCTGTTGCAGAATGACGGACGTGGCGCCGCCGGTTTCGGGCTCACAGAGTGTCAGCGGGGGTGGCGATTGGGGTCATGTGATGACGCCGTTGAGTGACGCGGCCGGGCGGAGGAAATTCTTGTGAAAGGGTGATTCTTGAAATGACTGAATCAATAACCAGGCTTTTGGGAAAAAACGCCGTGCGACAATGGATTAGCCTGTTCGTATTCTTACTGGTGACAGCGCAGGGGTGTTACGCCCAGGCCAGGAATGTGATTCTTTTCCTGGGTGATGCGGGAGGCATTCCCACTCTCAACATTGCGAGCATTCGTGAGTATAACGAGCCCCAGAAACTGTTCATTCAGCATATGCCCAACATTGCTCTTTCGGATACGTCCGCGGCGGATGTGTGGGTCACCGACTCGGCCGCCGGCATGACGGCGATTGTGACCGGCCAGAAAACCAACAATGGGGTCATTTCTGAATCTTCTGCCGCCATTCGTGGAAAAAAGGACGGTGAAGTCCTGGAAACCATTTTGGAGTACGCCGAGCAACATGGGCTTTCCACGGGGGTGCTGACCAACATGAATCTCACGGATGCAACTCCGGCGGCCTGCTATGCCCACTCCGATGACCGGGGCAAGTCGGCCGAGATCATGGGCCAGATGTTCAAGCCGCGCTTTGGGGATGGAGTGGACGTGGCCATTGGGTCCGGACGGGACGCGGTTCTGGCCGCAGCCGCAAAGCAGGGCCTCAACGTCGAATCCCTGGCGCGCAAAAAGGGATATGCATTCTACTCGTCGCATTCAGGAGATATCGCCATCCGACAGGCGCGTGATCGTTCTGTCTGAAACCGGCGATTTCAGTGTGGCGGAAGCGACCAGCCGGGCCATCCACATCCTGTCGCAAAACAAGCGGGGCTATTTTTTGATGGTGGAATGGGATATGCATACCGACAACGTGGAGAGGGGCCTGCGGCACGTCATCGAAATGGACAACACCATCCGGCAAACCGCTCAGTCTGTGGGCAAAGATACGCTCCTTATCTTTACGGCGGACCACTCGTTCGACATCCGCCTGGTGCGTGGAAAAAGAGGCGAGCCGTTGCACTTGCCAACCGCCGAGTCAGGCGACAAGCCGGCTGTCTCCGACGTCGCTGTCGGCGACCACCACTCGGGCGAGCAGGTCCTGGCGGCGGCCCTGGGACCCGGGGGAAAACGCGTCCACGGTTTCATCAGGAATACGGATTTGTTTCACATCATGATGGCCGCGTATGGCTGGGAGAAAGGCGAAACGAGCAGGAAGTGAGATGAGGCAGCGCGGACTTAAGATTGTGAGGTCCACGGCTTTTCCGCGGATCAGGATAACAGCCGCAGGGGGTAGCGCAGAGTTGTTCTTCAACTCTGCGGCTTTTATGCTTAAAGAAAGAACCGCAGAGTAATCCCGCACGGCGGGACAACTCTGCGCTACCACTCCCACTCCTCTGCGTACTATTGCGTACTATCCGCGCGAAGGCATGTCCAACCCCAGGCTTTTCCAGAGGCTGTCGACTTTCTTTCGAGTTTCGTCGTCCATGACGATTTCGTCGGGCCAGGGGCGGGCGAATCCTTCGCTGGGCCACTTTTTGGTGGCGTCGATGCCCATCTTCGAGCCGAAATTCGGCAGCCGCGAAGCGTGCTCAAGCTGGTCCACGGGCCCCAGCACAAACTGGATGTCGCGTTCCGGATCGATGTGGTTCAGGGCCTTCCAGGCCACCTCGTTCAGGTTGTGGACGTCAACGTCGTCATCCACCACCACGATGCACTTGGAAAACATGGCGCCCGGCAATCCCCAGATGGCGTTCATCACCTTGCGCGCGTGCCCCGGATAGCTCTTGCGGATGGAGACGATGATCAGGTTGTGGAACACGCCCTCGGGCGGCATGTGCATGTCCACCACTTCCGGCATCTGCTGGCGCATCAGCGGCAGGAACAGGCGCTCGACCGCAAAGCCCATCCAGTAATCTTCCATGGGAGGCGGGCCGACGATGGTGGAAACATAAATCGGATTTTTGCGGCGCGTGATGCAGGTGAGGTGAAAGGCCGGGAAATTGTCCGCAAGCGAATAGTAGCCGGTATGGTCGCCGAACGGCCCTTCCACCCGGATGTCATCCAGATCGACGTAGCCTTCCAGCACGATCTCGGCCTGGGCGGGAACGTCCAGATCCACGGTTTCGCAGCGCACCAGTTCCACCGGCTTCTGGCGCAGGAAGCCCGCAAACAGGAATTCGTCCAGGTCCTCCGGCAGCGGCAGGATGCCGGCCAGCATGGTTAAAGGATCGGCGCCGATGGCCACGGCCACGTCCATCCGGCGGCCTTTGCCCTGGCGGTCGAGCCAGCGGAAGTGTTCCGCTCCGGTCTTGTGAATCTGCCAGTGCATGCCGGTGGTCTGCTCGTCAAAAACCTGCATGCGGTAGCAGCCCACGTTGCGGCGTCCGTTTTTGGGACTGCGCGTCACCACCATCGGCCAGGTGATGAACCGCCCGCCGTCCTGCGGCCAGCACTGCATGATGGGCAGCTCGGCAAGGGACACGTTTTCGCGCTGGATGACTTCCTTGACCGGACCGCTCTTCACGGTTTTGGGAAAGAACGAACCGAACTCGGCCAGCTTTGGCAGCATTCGGACTTTGTCCAGCAGCCCTTCGGGCGGCTTCATGGCCAGAAGGTCTTCAATGCGCTTGGCCACGTCATCGAGCGAGGAGACTTCCAGCGCCAGTTCCATCCGCCTCCTGGTGCCCAGCGTGTTGATCAGCAGCGGAACGGAATAGTTCCGGCCGTCTTTTGCCGAGCGCGGCTTTTCAAAAAGCAGCGCCGGGCCGGAAGCCTTGGAAACGCGGTCGGTGATCTCGGTGATTTCGAGGTCCACGTCAACCTCAACGCCAATCCGCTTCAGCTCTTTTTCCCGTTCCAGCCGGGTGATGAATTCTCGAAGATCGTTGTATGCCACAGCTAGTCCTTGTTTGAACGTCATTCCGAGGGCGGATGTTAGCGTCATCGCCCAGAAGAATCTGATTTCTCGCGTCCGGTCCAAGAGCAGATTCGTGAAGTTTACACAAAGCCGGAAAAGCAGATTCCTCGCTGCGCTCGGAATGACGGTAGCCTTAGCGTCTTTTCACGATCCTGCCAGATTTCCAAGGATTGCAGATTGCGCGCGGCAAATCAAGAAGAGCAAGGCACCAACTTCAGTTGGTACCCACTTATCTCCCGGTTCAATTTGATATAATGTACAGCTGTATGCCTTTTCGAATGGCTGAGAGCAGCATTGAAAGCCGGATTGGGGAAGCGGCGGCAGCACTGAAGGCTGCTGGAGCACGCGAAGTCTATGTGTTTGGCTCGGCGGCGACGGGCAAAATGCGCGAAAATTCAGACTTTGACATGGCGGTATCCGGGCTTCCGCCCGAAGTTTTCTTCCGAGCCATGGCCGCTGCTCACGACGCTCTCGGCCGCCCGCTCGATTTAGTAGACCTGGACGAGGACAACCCCTTCACCCGATATCTCAAAGACGAAGGCGAACTGCGGCGTGTGGGATAAGCTGCGCAAGTAGATCGCCGTTGAGAGGGAACAGCTTCACCAGCTGCTCAAGACTTACCGCCCGATTCTTGAAAAATGCGCTGCAAGTCCGCCGAGCGAAATTGAGATTTCAGGCCTCGCAGCGTTGCTCAACTCGTTTTATAACGGCGTCGAAAACATCTTCAAGCGCGTGTGCGTGGAGCTTGGCGACCCCTTGCCGGAAGGCGAATCCTGGCACAAAGAACTCCTCGATGGCATGGCGCAGGCTACAAGCCGCAGGAAGGCGGCCATCTCCGACGCATTGCGCGGGCGTCTGAAGGAATACATGGAGTTTCGCCACTTCTTCCGCCACGCTTACGTTTTCACTTTGCGTTGGGACAGGATGAAGCCCTTGGTGCTACGCTGCGAAGAGACGCTTCGGCAGCTCGAGATAGAGTTGGATTCTTTCCTGAGCGGGACCGCCTGATTCGAAATGGCCTTCGTGGCAGGATGTTCAAGAAGGCTGTGGCTTCACGCCGCCATGCTCAATTAAAAAAACTGCGGACGTTGGCGGGATCAACCCGCCGCACGGGTCTCTCGCTCAACGATAAGGCCCATCCCCTGTTGACAATCCCGGCCTGTGGAACCGATACTGTCTTTGCTGTGTTGAACGGGAGGTCGACACGGGCGCGGAACGCGGGTTCGCATCCTGAATTTCTCCAGCGGAATTGCCCTCCTTCCAAGGCTGTTTCATGACAAATGGCAGGACTGGTTTTGTTTCGAGTTGGCGCGGATGGGCCGCCCGGCTGTGTCTGGGCTGTGCGCTGGCGGGCCTCGTTTTCAGCCTTCCCATCGAGGGCGGCCAGGCGCGGCGCAAGAGCGTTCACCCGGCGAAGGCCGTGGCGCAGCAGGCAACGGCCCACCGGACGCCTCCGCCCCCGGTCGAACTCTGCGTGGTGGTGCGCAACGTGCGCGGCCTGGCGGTTGCAGACCTGCGCAGCAGTGACTTTCGCCTGTGGGACAACAACCGCCTGCAGCGGATCAGCGATTTTGCCGCCAACATCGTTCCCGAATCCGTTCACCACGTCAAAACTCCTGGAAGCGGCCGCTACATCGCACTCTACTTTGACGATCTGCATTATGATTTCGTCCAGACCATCCGGGTGACCGACAGCGCTTATTCTTACTTCAAGTCAATCCAGGGATTTGGAAACGAGGTGGGCGTGTTCACGTCGTCAGGCGAAGTCACGCTCAACTTCACCAGCAACAGAGAGAAGCTGCACCAGGCCCTGCTGGCCATCAAGCCCCACATCGCCACCGCAAGGCAGGCCAAAGCCTGCCCCGAACTGACGGATTTCCAGGCCCAGATGCTGCTCTACGGCGACGATCCCCTGGCGTTGAAAATCGCCCTGGAGGACATGAACGCCTGCAGCGCCCCGAAGGGCCAGGTTGACCCTCCCATCAGCAGCCTGCCGGTGGCGACGCTGCGCAGGATGAAAGAGACGATTGACGCGCGGGCTCGCCAGGTGATTGCCGATAGCGAGATTCAATCCCGGAAGTCTCTTGGAAGGGCTGGACAAGTTGATCAGCAGGATGTCCACCCTGCCCGATCCGCGCACCATCATCGTGGCCTCTCCGGGTTTCATGGCCGGCTCCGAGGCCAGGGCGATCGATCTGCTGTGCAGGCGGGCAACGCGGCTGCACATCATCATCAGCGCTCTCGACACGACAGGGCTGCTGCAGGCAGCTTCCCGATCCGGCGCCCACCCACAACACCAGGCTCGACGAAGAACGGGAATCTCTGGTGGCTGCGAAAAACCAGATGATGGCCGACCGCGCGTCGATGGCGGCAGACGTGCTTCAGGACCTTTCCACCATGACCGCAGGTAACTTTGTCGCCAACAAGGATGACCTGGAATCCGGATTCGACGCGGCCATCCCGCTGCCACCCGCCTACTACGTTCTAGGGTATAAACCCACCGATTCAACGGAAAACGGCCGCTTCCACAACATCCGCATCCAGGTGGTCCGGCACGGCCGGATGGGCGTTCAGGCCCCGCCGGGTTATTACGCACCAGGGACCGCAGAGGAGATTGCGCGGTCATCCGTGCGCGACCGGCATTCAAAAGGCCGCCGGAAATAGCGCTTGCCATGGTTTCTCCCTCTCGCTCCAGCGCGGCCGAAGCCCGCCGTTCCCTGCTCCGCTGGTACCAGCGCCGGTCCCGCGCGCTGCCCTGGCGGAAGTCCAGAAACCCCTACACCGTCTGGGTGTCGGAAATCATGCTGCAGCAGACCCAGATTGAAACCGTCATTCCCTATTACCAGCGCTTCATTCGCGAATTCCCCACAGTCAGGCGGCTGGCCAAGGCCCCGCTCGAACGCGTGCTGGAACTGTGGTCGGGCCTGGGATATTACCGCCGCGCCCGCAACCTGCACCGGGCGGCCCAGGAGATAGTGGAAAAGCACGGCGGAACGGTTTCCCAGGGAAATGAAGCAGGCGCTTTCCCTTCCCGGCGTGGGCGATTACACGGCCAGGGCGGTGCTGAGCATCGCTTACAACCAGCCCTATGCGGTACTCGACGGGAATGTGGCCCGGGTGATGGCCAGATTGCTCGGGCTCCGCGGCCATCTTCACCAGCCACAGTTTCGCCGCCGCATCGAGGAAAATCTCGATCTGTTTCTCTCCCGGCGGAGCCCCGGCAATTTTAACCAGGCCATGATGGAACTGGGACAGACCGTCTGCCTGCCGCGTTCACCCCGATGCCCCATCTGCCCGCTGCGGCGAGTGTGCCGCGGTTTTCAGTCCGGCAGACCCGAGAGCTACCCTCAGCCCCGGCCCCGGAGGCAGGCGGAACAGTGGCACCTGGCCACCGCCGTGCTTCAAAAGAATCAACAGATTATGCTGGTCCGCGGCCTTGATGACGGACTGCTCGGCGACCTCTGGAATTTCCCTTCGGCGCTGGGCCGGTCCGGCAGCGAGGCCCATGCGCGGCTTCAGCAGAAACTCCGTTCATTGCTGGGGACTGCGCCGTTATTGAAAGGACTTGAACACAAGCTTCACCACAACATCACCCACCGTTCCATCCAAGTCCATGTTTACACAGGAGTTGATTGCTCATGGAGAGCGGGTGACGAGTTCCGGTGGTTCCATCCGTCATCCATCGGGCAGGCGGCTGTGTCGCAACTGGCCCGCAAGATTGCCAGGAACCTGGGCGAGACGGCAGGAGAGTCTTAGCAGGCACGAACCCCTTGCTGCCGGGACATTCAATACCCCCCAACAAGGGCAGCAGCCACATTGCCGGGAATGAAGCGATCATTCCGGGAAATCTATTCTGAGATGGAAAGAACCGCCAAGGTCATGGGCACGTGGCGCTCTCAGCAGCATACCCCCTACCCTCCTGGTAAACATTATTTTCTTGATATTGATGGATTTGACTGCTAAAGTTCGATTTGTCCGGTAGTTAGTGATAAATCTCATATTCAGAGGGGTGAGGATTATCACCACAGTTCGTGATCAGAGTCACAGCATGGTTTCTTTGGATACTATAAGTTCAAAGGGTTTATTTATCTGCCGTTGACTGGGCGTTGACGCTTTGGCGCACCTCTTCACACCTTCATGGATTCTGAACCCGCCCGGCAACTGTCTAGCCAGGGAGGAATACTTCATGACTTCGGTCAGGCGCTTTTACACAACAAAGGTTTATGTCCTGGCGTCTTTACTGGTTCTTCCTGCTCTGCTTCTGCTCTTCCCGCCGAAAATGATGGCCCAGTCAACCACAACAGGAGCGATCACGGGGCAGGTTATTGATCCGTCAGGCGCAGTCATCCCCAATGCCGCGGTTACGCTCAAGAACACGGCAACCGGAACAACCGCAACGGATGCAACGGATGCAAATGGCAACTATCATTTTGCGTTACTGGATCCCGGCAATTACACGGTTGCCGCAACAGCTTCGGGTTTTCAAACGACCACCAGGCCGGTGACAGTTTCGTTGGGAAGAACCCAAACGGCTGACATCAAGCTCCAGGTTGGCGCGGCACGCCAGGCCGTGACCGTAACCACGGAAGCCCCTCTGGTGCAGACGAACACCGGAAACATTTCGACGACCATGGGCCAGCTCCAGATCGACCAGATCCCCAATCCGGGCAATGACATGACCTTCATTGCGCAGATGGCGCCCGGGACGGTGATGAATACTGGGGCGGGATACGGCAACATTTCGGTCTACGGGCTGCCTGCCACCTCAAACATGTTCACGGTCAACGGCATGAACGATATGGACCCGTTATTCAGCACAAACAACTCGGGATCCGTAAACTTGATGATGGGCCAGAACAACATTAAAGAAGCAACCGTCGTCGTCAATGGCTATTCTGGTGAATACGGCGGTCTCGCGGGCGCCAACATCAATTACGTGACGAAATCAGGAGCAAACGATTTTCACGGAAACGCGAACTACTTCTGGAACGGCAGTGTTCTGGATGCCAACAGCTTTTTCAACAATTCCACGGATACGCCCCGGGCCTTCGTCAATGCCAACCAGTGGTCTGCGTCGTTGGGCGGCCCGATTATCAAGGACAAAGCTTTCTTCTTTCTGGATCAGGAAGGGATACGGTTGCTGATTCCAACCAGCACGCAGGCGACAGTACCCTCGCCACAATTTGAGAACGCAACCCTCACCAACCTTCAGAACCTGGGATTGGGCGCATCGCTTCCCTTCTACAACAATATTTTCTCGCTTTACAACGGCGCTCCCGGTGCCAGCCGCGCCACACCCTTGTACGATTGCGGCGCCTACGGAATTGGCGATGCCAACATAGCCGCCAGCGACCCTTGTGTTCTCGCCTTCCGATCGACTGTCGGGCAGCAAACAACTCAGTGGATTCTGGCCGGCCGGCTGGATTTTAACGTCAGCACCAGGGACAGGCTGTTCGTCAGCGGAAGAATGGATAGGGGCCACCAGGCCAGTTTCACCGATCCGATCAGCCCGGTATTCAATATGGTCAGCGACCAGCCGGATGATGAGGGTCAAATTGGATGGACGCACCTGATGGGCACCAACAAAGTGAACTCATTTCGCGCCGCCATGCAGTATTATTCAGCCCTCTTCAATGCGCCGGATATCAACCAGGCCCTCGCCACCTTCCCATCAACCATGGTTTTCTTTGACGGATCTCTCACTCAACTTGGGGGCCAGGACTATATCATCCCACAGGGGCGGAATGTCACCCAGTACCAGTTCGTGGATGACTTTTCCTGGATCCAGGGCAATCACAACATGAAGTTTGGGGTCAATTACGCCCGCAGCCTGATCAGCAACTTCGACTTTGGCTACCTGTCGAGTGGAGAATTGGGCCTGTACGGTCTTTCCGATTTCTATAACGGCGGCTCTACCGGAGACTTTCTGTACAAATACTTCCCCAGCGCCCTGGTTCAGCCTTTTGGCCTGTACCGCTTGGGATTTTACGCCCAGGACGAATGGAGAGTAGCGCAGGGTCTTAAACTGACCCTGTCACTAAGGGGCGATCACGCGTCCAACCCGGTTTGCCAGCACAATTGCTTTGCGCGCACCGTCCAACCCTTCCCGACCATGAGCCACGATATCAACACCCCTTATAACCAGTCCATCCAGGTCGGTCAGCGGCAGGAATTTATGGGAATGACAAATCTGGCCTGGCAGCCACGTCTCGGCTTTGCCTGGCAGCCCTTGGGTTCACGGGACGGCCTGGTGGTGCGGGGTGGAATTGGCTTGTTCTACGACGGCGTTCCGGGCATAACGACTGAAAGCATCTCTCAGAACCCTCCGTATTCAAACCCATTTTATGTCACTTCCAACAACATCTCGCCGGACGAGGCATCCAACATTTTCAAGGATGCCTCAGATTCCAACACTGCTTTTCTGAACGCCTTTTCAAGCGGCGGGACGTTGGGCAGCATCCTCGAAAGCGTGCCGGGATTTTCCCCGCCGAACCTGGCAAGCGCTCAACAATTTATTCAGTTGCCCCAATACCAGGAGTGGAACCTGGAAATCGAGAAGGGCTTCGGGGCAAACACAGTTCTCAGCGTTAATTACGTGGGAAACCATGGCATCCACGAGTTGGTGCCCAATTTTTCTGTCAATGGATACGCGGACAATTTTGTTGGCATGCCCGCGAGTCCCCCAGATGAGAGGTTCGCACAGGTTAACTATCTGCAAAGCGCCGGTGTTTCAAGCTACAACGGCGTGACTGTCTCCTTCCGGCACAACTTCTCGCATGGCCTGATCACCGCGAATTACACCTACGGCCACGCTCTGGACATCCTCTCAAACGGCGGGAGCACACTGCCCTTTATTTACAGCACCAACGAAAGCACGCTTTACCCGCAGAACCCGTATAACCTTAAGGCCAATTACGGCAACGCCGATTACGACAACCGCCATAACCTGAATCTGGCTTACGTATACGACCTCCCGATCCGAAGGATGTTGTCTGGCCATGGCGTGAGATCGTTGGTGGATGGCTGGCAAGTCTCCGGCTCGCTATTTACGCACTCGGGTTTCCCATACACCGTCGAGGATTTCAACGCAGAAAGCAATCTGGGCGGGCAGAATTTTGGCGGGCCGATTTTCGCCAATTACCTGAACAATTCTACATCGAAGGCCGCCTGCAACAGTCCGGACACACCCTGCCTGTCCGCGTCTCAGTTCTCACCAGCAGCCGACAACCCGGGCCGGTTTGGCTCGCAGGGAAGAAATATGTTCTATGGACCAGGGTATTTCAACACCGACCTGGGCATCAACAAAATCACCTCATTGCCAGGTTGGGAGTCGGCCAGGCTCTCTCTCGGCTTCCAATTCTTTAACGTGCTCAACCATCCCAACTTCGACCAGCCGATTAACAACGTGGCCGACCCGCAGTTCGGGCAAATTCTTAATACTGTCAGCCCGCCGACCAGCATCCTGGGGTCGTTCCTGGGCGCCGATGCTTCACCACGGCTGATCCAGGTGAGGGCGTCGCTCACGTTCTAACTTCAGCATCCAATGGAGTGGCGTGCTGCTCGCAAATCATCGTGAGGCATGCCGCTCCATTTTCTTTCCTGTACACACCTCTCCATGTCATCCAGCGATGACTCCCGCATCAGGCGTTCGAAATCCAAATGCCCCGCGTACCTGAAAGGGTGCGGCGCCGGGCAGGTGCTTGTCTATCTTGACAACGACCCGTCGGGATTCGCAGCGCTGAATGCTATAGAACTGCAGGAGATGGTCGATCAATCGGGACCTTGAGCGGTCCGCAGATTACACGGATTCCAGGAGGGAATGGAAGGGAAAATGGGACTTTAAGTGCCAGGGTGATTCAGGAAGCGCCCCTACGCACGGCAGTCAGCAAAAGAGATATTTCCGCCAGCGCTGGTCTGCCCGGCCGAGCATCCGCATAATGTGGCGGCTGGTGTGGAGGGTAAAAGGCCGCGGCTGGCGGCGCAGTTTGAGCCCCGCCTCTTCAGGCAGCCGGTCGCCTTTCCGGCTGTTGCAGGCGTGGCAGCAGGCAACCAGATTGTCCCAGTCGGAGTGGCCGCCACGGGAGCGCGGGATAATGTGGTCGAGCGTCAACTCGCCGGCCGGAAAAACTTTGTAGCAGAACTGGCAGGTATAGCGGTCACGGATCAGAATGTTCTTGCGCGAAAGCGGACGCGACTGATGAGGGATCCGCCGGAACTCCGTGAGCCGGATAACGGAAGGGATGCGGAACGCTGTCCGCGTGGAGTGCAGAAAGCTGCCGTTCTCTTCCTCGGTGATGGCACTGCCTTTCAGGACAAGCACAATGGCGCGGCGGGCCGCAGTCACGTTGATGGGCTCATAGGTCGCGTTCAGAACGAGAACCGGCGCCTTCAGCAGGCGTTCGCTCGCCTCCGCCATGTCTTTATCCTCACAAGGGGCGCTACCCCCTTTCCAGTAAGAAATCATTATGTCCAGTCACGGCCAAATTCGTCAACAACTGTCGTCTGGGGCCAGACCTCGACGTCCGGAAATTGGGGTGTGGCCCGCGCCATTGCCAGCGCGCACACCCGCGCCGCCCCGCGCTCCTTGAGCGCGGCGGCACAGGCTGATAACGTGGCGCCTGTGGTCATGACATCGTCCAGCAGAATGATATGACGGCCCTGGAGGAGACCCGGTTTCACCACCGCAAAAGCCCCGCGCACGTTTTCCTTGCGGGCCTGAACCTTTAAGCCGGCCTGGGGCAAAGTGGCACGGGTGCGGGCCAGCAGGCGGGGCTCGACCTTGATTTTCTTCAATCCCGGCAATATCTCGAGGCGATGCTTCAGCCCATCGGCCAGCAGCCGGGCTTGATTAAATCCGCGTTCGCGCTCGCGCAAACGGAAAAGGGGAACAGGGACAAGGAGAGGGGGTTCGCCATCAGCGAATGGGCCGAGTTTTGTCCAGGCGTGCGCGAGCAGCCCACCTAATCTTCCACCCAGCCGTTCCCTGCGGCGGAATTTCAACTGGAGGATCAGCAGGCGCAGGTTCCCCCGGTAAATTCCGAAGGCCCTGGCAAGATCAAAAGAAGGGGCGCTTGCGCGGCACGCGCCGCAGAGCACCTGGACGGCGTTAGCGGCGTGCTCTGAAACAACAGGAAGCCCGCACCGTTCGCAGGAAATCCCTTCCCAACTTTCAACCCGGGACCAGCATTCGCGGCACACACCCAGTCCACGGACGCTGGCGACTTCACCGCCGCAAATGGAGCATTGGGTAGGGAATACAACTGCGAGCAGGCTGTCAGCCAGCTCTCGAAGAAGAGGACGGTAGTGTGAAAAGGAAGGTGAGCCCGGAATGAAAGCGAACCTCGCTTTCTATGGACTGCGGCCCGTTACAAAAGCCCCTTTTCCTGCTTCTCCTGGCACTCAATGCAGTGGCGGGCCCAGGGAACAGCGTCCAGGCGTTTGGCCTGAACATCCTGCTGGCATTCCACACAGAGCCCGTACGAGCCGTTCTCCGCCCGGCGGAGGGCTTCCTGGATAAGCAGAAGAATGCGGCGGTTGTCATCACTCTGATGGAAAAGGAATTCCTTGGTGTAAGAATTCGCGGCCCGGTCTGCAGGGTCCTGAGTGACCTCATTGTCGGCCTCGCGACCGTCCTGGTCAGAACGAGAGACCATCAGGCGAATTTCCTCCTGCTTGGCCAGCAATTGTTTTCGGTAACGATCTACCCTACGTTTATCCATAAGCTGCTTGTTTAAAACACCGTCGTGAACTCAAACGGTGCATTTTAGCGTCTAAATTTCAAAAGTGTCAACCTGCGCACGCCATCAGGCCTGAAGCGCCCCCCGAAGGAATCAAGAAGGCAAATCGAAAACTGTTCACATGAAAGAGCGTATGGACAGGATGGAAACCCACACACAGCCCCTTTACGAATAAGCAGCGCGAGCAAGCCTGTAAGCCGAATTTTGTTCCCCGGTTGCCCGGGGCGACGATCATTCATCTAGCCCCAGCATTGCTGATGGGGTCAAGCGACCTACCCGAGAGTCACCGGCCTGTAGCGGCGGTCAATAACCGCCCCAGCGATCACAGATCGCCGCTACAAAGCCTTGCGGAGCGGGTCACTCCTCCTCTCCTATTTGGTCTTGCTCCGTGCGGGGTTTGCCCTGCCCTCGACATCGCTGTCGAGGCGGTGCGCTCTTACTTTAATCCCGCCAAAGCGGGCCGCACCTTTTCACCCTTACCCCGAGTAAACGGGGCGGTATATTTTCTGTGGCACTTTCCATGCCGGAAGCGTACGCCCCGGTTGCCCGGAGATCCCCTTCCGACCCTCGCTGTTAACGAGCGCACTACCCTGTGGAGTTCGGACTTTCCTCTCCTCTGCTCCTGCTTGCCCGCCGTGGCCCTCGCGGGCCTCAGCAGGCGCTTGAGCCGAGCAGCGATCGTCCGGCTTGCCCGCGCTACTTCTATGTTAATCTGCCAGTAGCGAAGGGTCAATCAACAGCTTAGAAGACCCCAACATCCCAGGCATCGATTTTGGGTGGGGACCCAAAGGAGTGAAACATGCCCAAAGAGTGGTGGGAAGACTTCTTCTCGGGGATTGTCCTTGACCTCTGGAAAGAAGTTTATGACGAACCTCATACAAGGGCCGAAGCAGATTTCATCCTGAAAACCCTGAAAGTTCCGAACGGTGCAGCCCTTCTTGATGTGCCTTGCGGGGAGGGCCGCCTGACGCGGGAACTGGCCTCACGCGGGTACGCGCTGACGGGCGTTGATTTCTCCTCCGATTTTCTTCAGGAGGCCCGGTCGAGGGCCACGGACAAAGGGCTGGATATCCGCTGGGAACAGCGCGACATGCGCGACCTTCCGTGGCATCATGATTTTGACGGGGCCTTCTGTTTTGGCGGCAGCTTTGGGTATTTCGAAGATGAGGGCAACGCGGATTTCTTGCGTGGCGCATGCCGCAGCCTGAAGCCTGGGGCCCGGTTCGTACTGGAAATTGGAATTTCGATGGAAACCCTTCTTCCCAGGCTTCAGACGCGCGAATGGACAAGAATTGGCCATTTCCTGTTTCTGGAAGAAAACCACTATGATCACGCCACCGGGCGCTTCAACACCGATTACACTTTTGTCCGCGACGGGCAGGTGGACACGCGTTCCGGCTCCCACCGCGTCTATACTTATCGTGAACTCGTGCGACTGATGGAGTCAGCGGGATTTGCTGATGTTCAATCGTTCGGGTCTCTCGCACGGGAACCGTTCGCTCTCGGCACGGCACAACTGTTCCTGGTGGGGCAGGTGAAAGGTTAGTTCTCCGATGGAAAACCATACCCTGCGAATCCCTGGCATAAAAATCCTTCTCGCCCTTCTTGTCGTCCTGGGTTCCCTTGCCGCCGTATCGCATTCCACTGCCGGCTTACAGATTCCGCTTCAAAGCTCGACCGCGCAGAGCCAGCAGCACGCCGAAGCCGACCTCCTGGCACAGGCCGACGAGGTTCTGCAAAAGATGAGCCGGCTTACCGGGCTGCCCATCAAGTCGCCCGTTCACAAGAAGATTGTGAGCCGCGAGGAAGTGCAAAAAATCCTGCTCCACAACCTGCACACCGAATACACGCCACAGGAAATCCATGTACAGGAAGGCACGCTGCGGGCCTTTGGACTGATCTCCAAAGATTTCGACTTTCAGAAATTTATCATCAACTTCTACACCGAGCAGGTTGCCGGCTTCTACGATCCCCAGACGAAAACCATGTACATGGCCGACTGGATCCCGCCGAACATGCAGGGCATGGTCCTGTCACATGAACTGACTCACGCGCTCCAGGACCAGAATTTCAACCTCGTTCAATACATGAAGGCCGTCAAGCACGACGATGATGCCGAAGCCGCCCGCCAGGCCGTGGTGGAGGGCTATGCAACAGCCGCCATGTTCCAGACCGTGCTGGGAGATACACCGATCTCGGCCATGTCCAGCTTCGACACCGTCCTCGGCCCCCTGATGCGTCAGCAGATGACGGAATTCCCAATCTTCTCGAAGGCCCCGTTCTTTTTCAAACTGCAGGCCCTCTTCCCCTATATCCAAGGCGCAAGCTTTATCGCAAAGGGCCTCCGCCGGAAAGACTGGCAGGGATTGAATGAACTGTTCACTTCCCCGCCCTCAACCACCAAAGCCCTTTATCAGCCGAACGTCTATTTCGACCATGTGGCGTTGCCTGTGGTTAAGCTTCCGGGCAAAACTCCACTCAGTTCAGTCCCCGGGCTCAAGCAACTGGATGAAAGCACCATGGGCGAACTGGGTTGCAACGAACTGGTGGGGCAGTTCCTGTCTGAAGAGAAAGCTGCGGCCGACTGCGCCGCATGGATGGGCGACAGTTATGTTGTCTACGAAGATCCCGCCACGCAAAGCTACGCGCTGCTGGCCAGAACCCGCTGGGCCAATGCGGATTCGGCTCTGGCCTTCTTCCACGATTATCATTCAATCCTCACCCAAAAATATCCTGGGTTCTCTCCGGACTCCCACTCCGACGCTGAACGCATGATCGGGCGCACGGCCTCCGGAAACGTGATTTTGCTTTACGCCGGCGATGAAGTTCGCTGGGCTGAAGGTGTCCCCTCCAAAAAGGTTGGAGCCGTGCTGAGGTGGCTTGAGGCGCTCTAGAGGCTTCGAGTAAACACGGTCTTCCATTGGCGTCTCGCGGCACAAAATCGCCACGACTCGTCTGAGATGTCGGCCTCCCCGGTAATTTGGGGTTGCAATCATCGGCATCATGCCCCAATCTAGAAGGAGTGAATTTCACAGGAATCGACGGGGCTTTCTAATCTTCTTTCGCACTGCGGCAAAGGAAGGTGCGATTGTGTCCGCGGTTGATTCCGAAAAGGAGATTGCATGATCAAAATGACCGAAAGAGCAGCGCAGGAAGTGAAATCGATTGTTGCCAGCAAGTCGCTGCCCGATACAACTTTCTTGCGCGTTGACGCCAGGCCCGTGGAAGGCAAGAACGAACTGCGCCTGACATTGAAACTGGACACGAAAGAACCGGAATCCGATGACCAGGTGCAAACTACCGCTGGAACGCGCCTGGCCGTTGACGAGACTGTGGCGCAAGCCCTCGGCGACCTGCACCTCGACTACAGTGAAGAGTCCGGTAACTTCATTTTTGAACGCCCTGAACCGACTGCGTAGCGCAAGGGCCGGGATGGACCTTCGCCCGCGTGGATGGCCTGGAGGTTCCCCACCTGTATCCGCAACGAATCAGGACCCAAAACAACTGCATAGGCTCGCGCCCAAATGGCTGCGGAAGCCGGTGTGGTTGTGTATTTTGACGCCGAATAGATTTGCTGCCTATCCGCCGAGAAGCTTTCTGAGCCCGGCCTCATCGATCGTCTCGATGCCCAGTGCCCGCGCTTTGTCGAGCTTTGATCCGGGATCAGCGCCCACCACCACATAACTCGTCTTCTTGCTGACGGACCCGGTAACGCGCCCTCCGGCTCCCTCAATCATGCCAGTCGCTTCTTCCCGCGAGAGGCTGGGCAGGCTACCCGTCAGAACAAATTGCATTCCTTCCAGCGTGCCGCCGGCCCGGCGCATCTTCTGCTCGAACTGCAGGCCCGCCTTGCGCAGCTTTTCGATCACATCGCTGTTGCGCTTTTCGTGAAAGAACTCCGTAATACTCTGCGCAACTTTGGGTCCGATCTCTTCCACGTCGTAAAGTTCGTCCGGCGGGGCTTCGCGGAATTTATCCATCGAACCAAAGTGTTCCGCCAGAAGCTGTGCCGTGCGCTCTCCGACAAAGCGGATTCCAATGGCATAAATCACCCGAGCCAGTTCAGCCTGTTTGCTCTTTTCAATTTCCTCCAGCACATTTTGGGCTGACTTTTTCCCCATGCGCTCAAGGTTTGCCAGTTGCTCTTCATCCAGGCCGTAAAGGTCCGCAACATCCCGAACAATCTTCTTATCCACCAGTTGGTCCACCAGCGATTCGCCAAGTCCGTTGATGTTCATGGCATGGCGCGCAGCAAAGTGCAGCAATGACTCCTTTAACTGCGCTGGGCAGGCGGCGTTCACACAGCGGTAGGCAACTTCACCTTCAACGCGTATGACGTCACCGCCGCAGACGGGGCAATGTTTCGGCATCCGGAATTCTTTGCCGTCCGGGGCGTGTTTCGTCACTTTCAGCACCTGTGGGATCACTTCGCCAGCGCGCTGAATCAGGACCGTGTCACCGATCTTCACCCCCAACCGCTCAACTTCGTCCATGTTGTGCAGAGTGGCGTGGCTCACCGTCACCCCACCGACGGTTACGGGTTCAAGATCGGCCACCGGAGTCAGAGTGCCGGTGCGGCCCACCTGGGGACGAATGTCCTTCACCACAGTGGTCTCCTGGTGCGCCGGATACTTGTAGGCGATGGCCCAGCGAGGAGATTTGGCCGTCATTCCCAGCTCGTCCCACAGGGCGATCTCATTCACTTTGACGACCATGCCGTCGATTTCGTATTCGAGCTTTTCGCGTTGGGATTCCATCTTTTGGATATAGCCGATCAGCTCGTCAAATGATTGGGCGAGCTGCCTGAAGGGATTTACCTTGAATCCCAGTTTTTCGAGCTCTTCCAGAATTTTCCAGTGTTCTTTAAGCGGCGGGCGGCCATCCACCAGGAGGTAGTAGAGAAAAATGTCCAGGTTCCGTTGCGCCACCACCTTGGGATCAAGCTGGCGGATGGCGCCAGCCGCGGCATTACGGGGATTGGCAAAGAGCTGCTCACCGTTCTTCTCGCGCTGCTCGTTGGCCTGCCGGAATGCTTTGTGCGTCATGATCACTTCGCCGCGCACCTCAAACTTCTTAGGGTCTCCGATTGTACTGAGCTTTTTGGAATCGATCTTGAGCGGAACAGAACGGATGGTTTTCACGTTTTGAGTGACATCTTCTCCGGTGGCCCCGTCCCCGCGTGTGAGTCCCCGAGTGAGGACCCCGTCTTCGTAGGTCAGGGCCATGGAGAGGCCGTCCAGCTTCAGTTCCGCCACATAAGGGACTTGCTCGCGGCCGGAGAGCTCACGCACCCGCCGGTCAAAGTCCCGGAGTTCATCCACCGAATAGGTGTTGTCAAGGCTCAGCATGGGCGCCGAGTGCCGGACCTTGGCGAACTCCTCCGCGGGCTGGCCGCCAACACGCTGGGTGGGGGAATCGGGCGTCACCAACTCAGGGTGTTCCTTTTCCATCGCCTGGAGCCGGTGCATCAACTCGTCGAACTTGACGTCAGAGATTTCCGGGTCCATCAGCACGTAGTAGCGGTGCTCATGGCGCCGGATCTCTTCCCTCAGCTTTTCAATTTCCTTCTCGATCTCAACGTTCCTGGCCACAGTTATCTCCCGCTGATTGAAAACCATGTGAGCAGCGACTCTTCATGGCGCCTGAAAAAACCCGCTCCCGGCACCCTTCCAGGGACCCGCAAGTGAAGAAGAAACCTGCACTTGGCCGATTCCACCCATGCCGCGAAGATTCACTCTTTTCAGCATGCCATACCTGTTCCATTTTTCAACCTGTCAGGAGGATTATAACGCCAGGAATGAAGGGAGGTAGAGACGGCCGGTCTTGAACCGTCTCTACCCTTTGCGTTCGGGGCAGAACGCCGGAAGGTCAACTTACCTTAATGAAGACTGGTCTTTCTTAAATCGCCGGTCGGCTGGCCCCGATCAATCTCAAGGCCTCGCCAACCAGACATTTACAAGATAAACCTGGTTACGATTGTAGTCTGTGACAGACGTCACACAGCGAACGTGACTTTAGTCACTGCGGTGACGGTACAGGGATGTTTAAATTCAGGCACGAGTTATTTCGAGGGAAGTGGCTTAGAGAGGGGCAAATCATGGATTTCAACGAGACACCATTCATCGTCATCTGGGAAACCACGCAGGCATGTGACCTGGCCTGCCTGCACTGCCGGGCCTGCGCGCAACCGCTTCGTTCGCCGCTCGAACTCTCAACTGAAGAGGGCAAAGGACTCATCGACCAGGTAGCCAGGATGGCAGCCCCGTTGTTTGTCCTGACGGGAGGGGACCCTCTCAAACGGCCGGATATTTACAGTCTGGTGGAATATGGAACGCTCCGGGGAGTTCGGATGTCGATGACGCCCAGCGCCACGCCCCTGCTCACCCGCGCGGCAGTCGCCCGGCTGCGTCAATGCGGACTGGCGAGACTTGCCATCAGCCTGGACGGTTCCACAGCGGAAATCCACGATGCATTCCGGGGCGTTTCCGGCTCGTACGCCCTGACCCTGGATGCCGTGCGGTGGGCCGGCGAACTCGGGCTGCCCATCCAGATCAATACCACTATCACCAGGCGCAACCTGGCTGACTTCGACAGTATGGTTGCCCTGCTGAAAACCTTCCCGATGGTTCTGTGGAGCGTATTCTTTCTGGTACCGACAGGCCGGGGCCAGCTTCAGGACCTGATCAGCGCCGAGGAGTTCGAGCAGGTATTCGCCAGGCTTGCAGTTATCTCCCGGAATGTTGAGTTCGACATCAAGACGACCGAGGCGCAACATTACAGGCGCTATCTGGCGCAACAACGCGCGGCAGAGCGCCGGAGGAATATCACCACTCTCTCAATGCCGCATGGCAAGCCGCTGGGTGACGGGATCGGCCGCGCGCCGCGTGGACTGAACGACGGAAAGGGCTTTGTCTTTATCTCTCACCAGGGCGAGGTTTTCCCCAGCGGATTTCTCCCCCTGGCAGCGGGCAACGTGCGGCGGCAGCCGCTGGCTGAAATCTACCGGAACGCGCCGCTTTTCAAGCAATTGCGCGACACGTCAAATTTGAAGGGGAAATGCGGTGTGTGTGAATTTCGGGAAATCTGTGGCGGCTCACGGTCGCGGGCCTATGCTCTGACGGCCGACCCTTTCGCCGCAGACCCTTCGTGCGTGTACCAGCCACGAGCAGTCCGGGCAAGCGCCTAGGTCGGGAAGTTCCCGCTCCGGGTATTTCCCTGAGCGGAATCGGTGCCGGGGCGCGCTTCAGAGGAAGAGGCGGATTCGCCGGCGCCCGCGTTGGTTGACTCTGCGACGGTATTTTCTTTTGCGGGTTTCCGGCTTCTGGCCGGGGGCATGTCCTCAAGATGGTGTCCTTTCAAGATCCGGACCCGCGAACCCTCTGATTCCAGAATGCCCTCTTCCTCAAACTCAGCGATGAGCCGGGAAACAGTTTCGCGTGAGACACCGATCATCTGGCCGATCTCTTCCTGCGTCAGGGGAAGCTTGAGCTCAACGCCACGCTCCGTCATCCGGCCGCTTTCAGCGACCCATAACTCCAGTAAATCAGCCAGCTTTTCCACCGCCGGTTGCGATCCGGAAGAGTAGTGAATCATATTCACAGCTTCACGCAGCTGATGGCTCAAAACCTCAACAACTGAGATACAAATCTCCGGGTGTTCTTCGAGCAACGCGAGAAAGTCTTTTCGGGGGACGTATAGGAACTGAGTCGGACTCAGGGTCTCCGCCGTGTACTCGGCAGGTTTGGATGACATCGTGGCGCTCAGGCCAAGCACCTCTCCCGACTGCACGACCCGCAGAATCAGCATCTTTCCGCCCTTCAGCGAGACAAACAGCTTGACGCTTCCGCGCAAGAGAACAAAGATGCCTTCCGGCACCTGTCCTTCTTCGAGAAGCTTGGCGTGCTTGGGCAGGTTCACAATTGACTTGACGGATTCGAGGGCCTGGACAAACTCCGTCAGGGACCTGTTCCAGGGTTTTCCTGAGGCAAAAACGCCGCCCTTCAATTTAGGGAACACAACTGATTTGGCTGAGTTCTTCATAGGCTGCTTATGCCTATTTAAGGGGAAACCCAAAATCAATGATGTGACGTAAATCACTCTATCGGGTGACGCAGCTTCTGACCCAGACTTGTCCTGGGACCCCGTACGGTCATTCCCTACGCATGGTCAATCCAGCTATTCGGAAGTAGAATAAGACGCCATGGACAACTCAATAACAAAGCGTATTCAGTCTCTTCGCGACGTTCCGCTATTTGCTGATTTGACAGACCGAGAACTGGAGATGCTGGCGGATCGCGCACTGTCCAGGCAGTATCAGCCGGGAGAAATGATTTTTTCCGAAGGCGATCCCTGCGAGGGATTGTACGTGGTTCAGGCGGGAAGCGTGAAGATATTCAACGCTTCCGCCAGCGGGCGCGAGCAGGTGCTGCATATCGAGAAGGCAGGCCATTCCCTCGCAGAGCTTCCGGTGTTCGATGGCGGGAGCTACCCGGCTTCAACCGCCGCTGTAGACCCATGCACGCTGCTCTTCATCAGTAAGAAGGACTTCCGCGCGTTATGCCTGGAACGGCCCGAAGTGGCCTTAAAGGTCCTGAAAGTCGTCAGCTCGAGATTGCGGCAGCTCGTGGGCATGATCGAAGAGCTCTCTTTCACGACCGTTCGCAATCGTTTGGCATCCTGGCTGCTGCAGCAGGCCCGGGAGAAGGGTCAAAAGACAGCTCGTGGAATCGAATTCAGACTGGCTATCAACAACCAGGAACTGGCTTTCCAGATCGGCACGGTGCGCGAACTGGTATCCAGAAATCTGAGCCACTTTCAATCAGAAGGGATGCTGAAGATCGAAGGGCGCAACGTCCTCGTTCAAGACCTAAACTCCCTTGAGAGCGCGGCCTCAATGAAGTAGGGGGCAGCAGTTTCCATGGTTACCGGAAGGGGCGCCACCCATCGCCTATGGCACGGTGGATGCGGCACGCGAACCCAACCCTGCCGGCTCAGTCCGTGCTCTGCCGCTCCTGGGCCTTGACATCGCAATCTTCCGGTTGTTAGCTTCGTTGACAGAACGAATCTAGTATTTGGGGATGGTGGATGATCATGAAAACCAGGATCACTAACGTTCTAATATATTGCGTCTTTGCCGGCACGCTCGCAGCCGGGCAGGTGTGGGCACAAGTTTATCAATCAACTGAGTCCCCCGGGGCGGCAGGCCGGCTGGAGAACGCTATTTCCGTGGCAGGCAAGTATCAGAATTATATATACGGAGTGGTGAAAAAAATCGGGAAAGACCAGATCATCCTGGACAAGACCGTCTTTGGGGATGGCCAGGTATTCAAGCTGGAGCGAAACACCAGGTTTGTTGACAACGGCAAGCGAAGCACAAAAGCGAACCTTAAAGTGGGTGATATGGTCTGGATTGACGCCAAAATCAAGAAAAAGACCGACGAGAAAATCGCCAGGAAAGTGGTTACGGGGGTTGGCCCGAAAACGGTATCCCAGTAGACTGTTGGGGTCGTAATCTGGCTGGTTGATGAATCGCAGGCCGGTCGCCGGCGCCAGGCATCGTCCGCATTCCACCCCCAGGGAGCCAGTTTAACCGGGCCACCGAGAAACCTTCCATTGAAAAATGCTGTCTTAATCTTCAACCCACTGGCTGGAGTCCGAAGCAGTCGGCGCACCCTTCAGATTCGCGAGGCGGTGGCGGCCCTGCGCAGTGCCGGAATCGCGGCCGACTTCCGCGCCACCTCCTGCCCGGGCGACGGCAGGCAGCTGGCCCGAGAGGCTGTCAAAAACGGATGTGACCTGGTCATCGTGTGTGGGGGCGACGGCACCATTAATGAGGTGATGAATGGCTTGACGCCAAGCCACATCCCGCTCGCCATCCTGCCGGGTGGGACCGCCAACATCGTCGCAAAAGAATTGGGACTGCCCGGGCACGTCGTGAAGGCGGCCAGGCAGCTCTCGTCCTGGCGCCCCTGCAGGATCCCATTGGGAAGGGCCACCTGGGAAGAATCCGGATCAGTCCACCAACGTTTCTTCCTCGCAGTAGCAGGCGTTGGTTTTGACGCCCGCATTATCAGCCAGCTCAACATGGGGGCAAAACTTCGCCTGGGAGTTGTCGCCTACGGATGGGAAGCGGTGCGGCAAGTATTCCGCTACAGCTTTCCACGCTTCCAGTTTTCCATGGAAGGTTCCACCGTTTCGGCAACTTTTGCGGTGATCCAGCGGTCCCACCGGTACGCAGGATGGCTGAAGCTGGCGTTGCCGCACAGTATTCATGGGCCGGACTTTTCCTGCTGCATATTTGAGGGATCCGGTCCAGGGCGATACCTTCGATACGCCCTGGGCGTCCTCACCCAAACCCATCAGCGGCTGGGGGATGTCCACATTCTGAACGGATTCAGCGGCCATTGCAGGAACGAGCAAGCCGCAGACGACATCTTCTTTGAAGTCGATGGCGAACTGGCAGGGCGGATACCTGTCACTTTTGAGGTGGCCCCGGATGCCTTAACGTTATTGGCGCCCGGGCCATTCCTTAATTCCAAAACGTGATGGCGGGAGCGCGGGCGGAACCGGACAGACACCGGCCGGGTGGAAATCCTGCACTCCCACAAGCAACGATCCTTTAGCATGGACAATCTGACCCACACGCTTACCGGCATTGCCATCAGCCAGGCGGGCTTCAACCGCAAGACGCGATACGCCACACTGGCCCTGGTCATTGGTTCAAACCTTCCCGATATTGACTTGGTCAGTGGTTTTTGGGGCAGCGTGACCTATCTGGAACATCACCGTGGGATAACGCATTCGATCATCGGAGTGGCGGCGCTGGGGATGGCGCTGGCAGCGGGCATCTATCTCCTGGGGAAAAGAGCGCGTCCTAAGGCGACTGGACCGCCGCTTGACGGCCTCTGGCTCCTGCTGGCGTGCTGCGTTGCAACAGGAAGCCACCTGCTGTTCGATTTTACGAATTCCTATGGGGTCCGTCCGTTTTTGCCCTTCAGTGGCCACTGGTACGCCTGGGGCATCGAACCCATTGTTGATCCTCTGCTTTGGCTGGCTCTGGTTGCAGGACTCGGGCTACCCGCCCTGTTCCGGCTGATTACGGAAGAGGTGGGAGCTCGCAAGACCGGCTTTCAGACTGGCGCCATCTTTTCCCTCTGCGCCATTGTGGCATTGTGGGGCCTGCGCGACTTCAGCCATCGCCGGGCACTGAATATGCTCGACTCCGTCCGCTATCACCAGGCCAACCCGCATCGGCTGGGTGCGTTTCCGACCTTTACGAATCCCTTCGAATGGACGGGAGTGGTTGAAACTTCCGGAGCGTTTTATGTTCTTCCGGTCAACACGATCAGCGCGGGCGTTGACCCGGCCGGCTCGCGAGTCTTCCATAAACCTGAGCCCTCGGCCGCTCTCAAAACTGCCATGGAAACTCGAACAGCCAGAGTCTTTATGGGTTTCGCACGGTTTCCGTGGTCCGAAGTTATTCCCACCGAGGACGGCGTAACGATCACGGTCCGGGACCTTCGCTTCCAGCCGGCAAACGGCCGGGTCGGCGGCTTTGCAATCAGGATAAAACTCGACCAGCAGTTGCACGTTCTGTCGCAGGAATTCGATTTTTCAGGCAGGTTCCGGTACGATTAGTCTTGGCCGCGATCGGAGGACACAGGGGTTGGTTGCGGGCGATGGCCCTTCTTTATCCCCGGAACCCCACCACCAGCGATAGAGCACCGTCGAAATACAACGATCGCAACAAACCCCAGCGAAATCCAGATGAGGTTATTCTTGAGGAAATGTTCTCCGCCCGCGCCGTAACGGACACCGATCCAGGCTTCCGCGCCGAACCTGAGAATCCCCCCCAGCACCAGCGCACCCGCAAACCTTATGGGACTGATTCGCAAGGCGCCCGATCCCAGCAGAATCGGCTTGAAGGGCAGCGGAGGAGGCAGCAGCGACGCAACCAGGACCGTCAGAAAATCATTCTTCACCAGCCACTTCTTGGCACGGCTCATTTCCCGGTCGGATGGTTTTTTCTTCAGGAGGCGGGCGCCCGTCTGGCCGATGAAGTAAATGAAGAATGAGCCCGCAACGGTTCCAAGCGTGCATCCCGCGGCATAAAGCCAGGCCCTGCCCGGATCCTGGCTGGATAGGTAAATGAGAAGAAAGTCCTTCACGCCGGGCATCGAAAGGCCGGCAGAGTCAAGGGTGGCAATGCCCACAAGCCCCCAGCCACCATAAAGAAGGAGCGTATGTTCAAGCTTTTCGGCCAGGGTGTGCAGAAATTTCACGCGATTTGGTCTCGTCTGCGGAGGGCGGACATTCTATTCGTAGGTCGCCACCAGCGCAATCTCAGTCCAACCATTCCAGCAAGGGTACTGTAGCGAGTAGCCCAAGGTTCAAGGTTACACATGGTTCAGCAATCTTGCCGAACCTCCCCCAAAGCAGTTGCTGATAGAAACTCCATTATGCAGCTATTCGTGGATTCTGTCTTGCTTTCCTGTTGGCTGGAGTTTGGTAAAAACAATCCGGCCGCTATTTGAGTATTTACAGCGCAATTTCGTAAATTATCGGAAAAGCAGTAACCGCCAATGCTTGACACACTGCAAATCTCCGTGATATCTGTTATTCGCTTCAACTAGCTTTATGGTCCTGCTCGACCGCGCGTTGGCTTGACTCTCGTCGAGACTTATTTTGCCGCTATTGAAAGCGGTAATATCAGCGGATGGGGTGGCCATCGGTCATCATCCGAGAATCGAATTCGTTGCCTATGGAGCGCCAAATCATATGAATCTCTCACGTCGTGACCTTCTAAAAGGCTCTGCAGTGCTAGGCCTGAGTGCTCTTTGCGGGAGCACAATTCCAGAAGCCTTCGCACGCCAGCCTCACATCAAATTCCCAGTCCGGCCCATTGACCGCCTGGCGCTGACGTCCTGGCCCTTCCGTGACTATATGGAAGGCCCTCATAACTCGTATCGCAATCAAAGCAAACCGGGCATGGATATCATCGGCTTTGCCAGGATGGCAATCGATAAGTTCGACATCCATAACATCAACCCTCTCAGCGCGCACTTCCCTTCCACAGAACCCCGGTATCTCAACACTCTTCGCGAACAGATGGCCAAGGCCGGCTCGCATTTTGTTGATCTCGGTCTGGGTGCCGGTAAATTCTACGATCCCGATCCGGCCGTCCGAAAGGCTTCCGTTGACAGCAGCAAGCGATGGATCGACATCGCTGTGGTGCTGGGCTCTCCCAGCGTCCGCCAGCACCTGGGAGGCTCCCATGGCGCGAAGCCGGACGTTAACCTCTCCGCGCAAAGCCTCGGAGAGCTTGCGGACTACGGAGCCAAGAAGAACATTGTCATCAATCTTGAAAACGACAGTCTGGAAAACGAAGATCCGTTCTTCATCGTCAAGGTCATTGAAAAGGCGGACAACCCTTATCTCCGCGCGCTGCCCGATTTTGGCAACACGATGCTGAAGGGGGACCCCTCATACAACTACCGCGGCGTCGAAGCCATGTTCAAACACGTTTTCAACATGTCGCACGTCAAGGATGAAGTCGTTTCCAGCAAAGGCACCGTCTATAAAATCGACCTTGCGAAGGCATTTGGCATTGCAAAAGCCAGCGGCTACCGCGGCTATTTTTCCATGGAGTGGGAAACCAGGGCCGGCGATGCATTTGAAGGCACTCATCGGCTGGTCAAAGAAACACTGCACTATCTTTCCTAATTAGGCGTTCGCTCCTCCGTGAGCATCGTCCCGTTGCGTGCGTAGAGTACTGGGTCGTTCAAGGTGGAAAGTGTACATGCAAAAGTTCGGAACGCCGCAAATAACTTCCATCCTCCCGGGGTGCTTCTGTTTCAATTGCAAGGCACATTGGGCAAGATTATTCCAGGAAAAAATCGCAGGTAGAAGATCGATTAAATGAGCACAAATATCTTTCAGGCCGGTCATGATACCCCTTGCTTCGGCCAATGTGGTTCACAACAATGGGAAAAATGAATGAATAGCCTTGATAATACGGGGCACAATGATCCAGCAAGGCTGGGAAGAAGGAAATTATGGCTACTAATAATGATGAGGGGAAGGTAATTACACGCAGAACTTTTGTGCGACAGGCAGGAAGCGCTTTGTTGGCCGCATCGAGCGCCGGGATGACGGCGCGCTCATATGCGCGCGTGCTGGGGGCCAATGAACGCATCCGCCTGGGACAGCTTGGATGTGGGCAGCGGAGCAGGGGCCATGTGCATATGGTCTCCATGGCTTCGAAGAAGACGCCGGTTGAGACGGTTGCCGTGTGCGACCTTTGGAGTCTGGCGCGCGAGCGGCGCGCCGCCCAGGTGAAGCAGCTATTTAACCTGGAACCCCAAGTGTATCAGTACCCCGAGCAAATGCTCGAGCGTAAGGATATCGACGGGATCATGATTGCCACGGCAGATTTCCAGCATGCCAAGCTGTGCGCAGAAGTGGTGCGCGCCGGGAAGGACTGCTACGTCGAAAAGCCGTTTGCCAATGTGCTGGCGGAGGCGAAGGAAGCGCGCGCTGCGGTGAAAGCGTCCAAACAGATTGTTCAGATGGGGACTCAGCACCGCAGCCAGCCGTATCCGCTGGCGGTGCGGGATATCATCCGTTCGGGGAAGATCGGAAAGATCGTTCACATCGAGCAGGAATGGAACGTGAACGAGGAACGATGGAGGTTTCGCGCCGACGACACCGGGAGAGATCCCGGGTTGGCTGTAGATGACAAGATGGAAGGAAAGCAGTGGCTTGATCGCAAGCCGTCTCAACTCCGCGAGCAGGACACTGATTGGAATCGCTGGCTGCTGGGCAAAGCCGATAGACCCTTCGATCCTCATGTTTACCTGGAATTCCGGTTGTACAAGGAATTCTCCTCGGGAATTTTTGATCAGTGGCTCAGCCACGGGAGCGACCTGGTCCATCTGTGGACAGACGAGAGCTACCCGGTGAGCGCCACGGCTGAAGGCGGCATTTTTGCCTGGAACGACGGACGCGAGAACCCGGATACCGTCGTTGCTTCTCTCACCTATCCCAAAGGCTTCCTTTACTCATATAAGACGACGTTCGGGAACAGTTACCGGAGCTTCAGCCGGATTCAGGGGCGCGAGGGTACGATCATCAACTACGGCGGCGAAGGCGCATCGCTCTTCGTGGTGACGAAAGAGGGAGGGGCCAAAGACGCAGAGGATATGGAACGTTCATTGCGCGCAAAGTATCTTGCCTGGCGGAAAAGGGGCACGAAAGCGGGATCAAGGGAAGCTTTTTTGAACTCGCTGGGTCCGAACCCGTCTTATTACACTCAAGTTCCGGTGATGGGTGCTCCGGAAGAGGGAGCGCAGATCGTTCAGGTTCCGGGCGCTCCCACGCCCAACTCATTAGGCCCGGATGACGACGACGCGAACCATCTTCTGAACTGGTTGCGTGCCATGCGCGACCGCAAGGAACCGAATGCCAACGTGGACCACGGCTTTTCACACGCTCTGGTATGCATCATGGCGGCACAGTCCTATTGGGGCGGGAAAAGGCTTTACTGGGATCCCAAGACGGAAGAGATCACCGACCACCCTGTTAAAGTCACGTAGAAGGCCTCGACCTATCCAGGCCTTGACTTCGAAGGATTGGATTGAAGAGCGACTCAGTTGGCTGGTTGTGGGGACGAACATGGCAAGTATCATACGAGGTTTCTATTTTCCCTGACAGGTGCGCCTTTTTGTGTGTGAAGTTGTCTAAGTGATTATTTTTTAAGCAAGGAGGCTTGATAATGTACCGAATTATCCGGACGGTTATCCTTAGCAGCTTGGTAATTTTTCTGGGCGCTGTATCTGTTGTGCCTCTTCGGAGTCAAGGAGTGGCAAGTGCGCAGATGCAGGGCCTCATCACGGACCCAAGTGGAGCGATAATACCGAAGGCCAGTGTGAGGGTTACGCAAACCAACACGGGCTTGGTTCGAAATACGCTGAGCGGGTCGGACGGCACGTACGTGCTTCCGAATCTTCCAGTGGGGCCTTACAACCTCGAAGTACAGGCCCGCGGTTTCCAAGCCTATATGCAGACAGGCATCATCCTCCAAGTCAGTAACAATGTCACGATTAATGTTACGCTCAAGGTCGGGCAGGTGAGTCAGAAGGTACAGGTATCCGCAAATGCCAGCATGGTGCAGACGCAAAAAACTTCCATCTCGCAAGTGGTCGATCAGGCGCGTATTGTCGACCTACCGTTGAACGGACGCCAGGCCACAAGTCTGGTCATGCTGGCGGGCGCGGCCAATGATAATGGTCCAGCGAACGGCGTTAGCGATTTGACGGGAAGCAAGAACTATTACGGTGCGGATTCCATCTCGGTGGCCGGCGGACAGGCCAACGGGACGAATTATCTGCTGGACGGTGGCGAGAATATGGATGCGTTTTCATTCGTAAATCTCCCATTCCCGTTCCCCGACGCCCTTCAAGAATTCAGCGTTCAGACCAACAGCCTTTCAGCGCGTTACGGATTCCAAGGCGGGGCTACAGTCAACGTCGTCACCAAATCCGGCACGAACAAATTTCATGGTGACGCCTTCGAGTTTGTCCGCAACGGCGATTTTAACGCCCGTGATTTCTTTGCCGCCTCCCAGGACACCCTCAAGAGGAACCAATTTGGCGGCACAATTGGCGGACCGATCATAAAGAACAAACTCTTTGGCTTCTTCGGGACTCAATGGACTCGAATCCGTACCGCTCCCCCCTCGTCGATTGCTTACGTGCCCACGTCTGCGATAATGAACGGAGACTTTAGCGCGCTGGGATCTGCTGCTTGCCAATCGAGCGGCGTTGCGAAAACGTTTATCAACCCGGCAACGGGACAGCCATTTGCTGGCAACCAGGTGGACCCGGCGCAGTTTAACTCCGTGGCACTCAATGTGCTCAATTACGTTCCAAGCTCAAACGATCCTTGCGGCAAACTGACCTACGCCATTCCAGAACCGCAAAACGAAAACCAGTATATCGGGCGTGTGGACTGGAACCAGAGCGCCAAGAATAGCGTGTTTGGCCGCTACTTCATTGCCAATTACCAAGCCCCTGCTTCATTCAATAAGAACATGCTGCTGACCACTCAACGGGGGGTATCGGACCGCAGCCAGTCGGTGATTATCAGCGATACCTATTCACTTTCCGCTACCACCCTCAATTCAGCCCATGCAGCCTGGACACGTCTTGCTATCACGCGAGGTCCTGCGCAGGACTTCCTCAATATGACGGATTTAGGTTCGAATATTGTTTCTGCTGCGCCCAACGATCTGCACCTCTCGGTCAACGGTTATTTCAACGGCGGCGACGGAGCGCCGGCACGTTTCATCAACAACTCCATTCAGCTTGCCGACAATGTGGACATGATGAGAGGCCGGCAGCACATTTCATTCGGTGGGCAATGGGTCCACTATCAGTTTAATTACCTGAATGTTTACGAGGGGAATGGCTCCTTCTCTTTTAACGGTGAGTCATCCGGCAACGCCCTGCTCGATTTCATGCTCGGATTACCAAGCACCTTTCAGCAGGGCAATGAAACCTTCTATAACGGAAGGCAGAATTACATCGGTCCATACGTTGAGGACAACATTCAGGTAACCAGGCGACTGAACTTGAACCTCGGTTTACGCTGGGAGCCTTTCTTGCCCACAAAGGAGATTTACAACCGGATAGAACACTTTGATACCGCCGCTTTCATTCAGGGAAAGCAGTCGAGCCAATTCCAAAACTCACCGGCCGGCTTATTTTTCCCCGGCGATCCTGGGATACCCAGTGGCTTCACGAATAACCGGCTAGGAGAATTTGGCCCCCGCGTGGGCCTGGCGTGGGAGCCAAGCGGAAACGGGAGCCAGGTGATTCGTGCCGGATTTGGCGTCTTCTATAACCTCATGCCGACCGCTTACTCGGAAGACCAGACCCAGGGCCCACCGTGGGCAAGTGAAGTGAACTTGAGCAGCCCTGCAGGAGGTCTGACGAACCCCTATATGGGTTTCCCTGGCGGCGATCCCTTTCCGACACCTCAGCCGCCTCCACAGAATGTGACCTTTGTACCGGAGGGCGCTTATTGGAACTATCCTCTGGACGGTCACCCTACAAGCATGTATCAGTGGAACCTCACCTACCAGCGCCAATTGGCTAGGGATTGGCTGATCTCGGCTACTTACATGGGCAACAAAACCACCCACATCTGGACGGGATCAGACGTTAATCCTGGCATTTACATTCCGGGGACATGCAATGGCGCGCCCTGCTCAACTACATCAAATACCAACCAGAGACGGTTGCTCTACCTGATAAATCCAGTCGCCGGGTCGTATTACTCAGACATTTACCAGGCCATCGATGGAGCCAACGCGGAATATAATGGATTACTCATGAAAGTGGAGCATCGCTTCGCTAGGAATTACACAATTCTCGCTAATTACACCTACTCACACTGCATCAGTGAAGCAGACTTCGGTGGCGACTTGGGCGGTTCCAACACATCGCAACCTTTCAACCTAAAGGCGGACCGTGGCAATTGCGGTTTTGACTTGCGTCACGTCTTCAATCTGTCCTTTGTGGCTCTTTCGCCTCACTTTCGCGGTACGTGGACCAACCGGTTGCTGAGTAACTGGCAACTCGCTCCGATCGTTACGGTCCACAGCGGAATGTGGTTTTCACCCATGACGGGCCTGGACAACTCCCTGACCGGAATCGGCCTCGACAGACCGAATGCGGTAGGAAATCCTTATATGAACAGCACGACAGGGAACCTCCAGTGGCTGAACCCCAGCGGCTTTGCTCCGAATGCCCTGGGCACTTTTGGGAACGCCGGATCGGATTCACTTGTGGGCCCCGGGTACTTTGATGTTGATACGGCCGTAAGCCGCTACTTTACCATCAGGGAAAATCAAAGGCTGGAGCTTCGGTTCGAATTCTTCAACCTGGGGAATCATGTGAATTTCACCACTCCGGATAATAACTTGCAGGATAGTACATTCGGGCAAATACAGAGCGACGTAGCCCCACGCATCCTGCAATTCGCACTAAGGTACACATTCTAGACGAGCAAAGCGGAGTGTGTCCGAGCCGGTACAAGGCTTGTTGGAGGAGGAGTGCCATGAAGCTTTGGATTCGGATAGATTGGGGTTAACTCGCAGAATTTCCAGGAGTCATTTGCGGAGCTGGGCTGGCATGGGTGATCGGTACATGCGGCTTGTACAAACGGAAACCGAAATGCGGGAGGGTCAGATGGTATTGATGCACGCCCAACTGATCCTCCACCTGGTTACTGATAGAAGCGCTGGACGTTTTGTGTACGACAAGGTTCTGCTCAGCTCCGCTCACGTCGCAATAAGACCCGCGACTACTCGATTTGTTTCTCGTTCAGATGCTTGTGTTGTGTCCGGGTGGGGCTCTTCAATATGCCGGACCCGGAGTCCGAGCAACTATGGGGTATTTGCCCAGAGCCGGCTCGCCTCCGAATAGAAAACAGGATGGGAGCACATAAATTTGATCCTGGGAGGTTATAAATGTGTCGAAGTAAAACTATACTGTTTTTCTTTTTGCTGCTTGTTGGTCCTGTTGTCATTTCATCCTATACTTATGCCGCAAATGGACGTGTCCAGCTAAAGCGAGAAGGGACGCATATCAATGTCGTGATCGGAGGAAAACCGTTTACCACCTACTACTTTGACCCGAAAATCGCAAAACCCTACTTCATGCCTTTGCGCAGCGCCCAGGGAACCATCATCACTCGGGGGTTCCCCATCGGCAACACGGTTCCGCCGGGGCACGAGCACGATCCCAATCTGGAACCTCATCAGCGTCCCATGTACTTCGGCCATGGAGATGTGGACGGCGTCGACTTCTGGGGAGAAGCCCTCTATCCCAAGTGGAGCGATGACTCTGTGTTCGGGCGCACCGTTCTGGCAAAAATTGAGGAAGTTAAGGGCGGTGCGGACTCCGGCACCATCCGGGCACTTTTCCACCTGGTCGGACCGCGAGGAAGAATCCTTGCGGATGAAACCCAGGCATACGTCTTCCGCGGCGGCCACCAGACCCGCATGATTGACTGTGTGCTCACCATCACAGCCAACCACGGATCGGATGTTGTGATGGGTGACACCAAGGAAGGCAGCTTCGCATTACGGCTTACCAAAACACTGAATGTGCCGCCCGGCCACATGGTGAACTCCAACGGCAGCGTCGGCGAAAAAGAGGTCTGGGGCAAACGCGCAAACTGGGTGGATTATTACGGAAAGGTGGGCGCCGAAGAAGTCGGTGTAGCCATCTTTGACAGCCCCAAGAGTTTTCGGCATCCAACCTACTGGCACGCGCGGGGCTACGGATTGTTCGCCGCAAACCCGTTTGCCATTAGGGAATTCACCGGCGACTTCAACAAAGACGGAAGCTGGACCATCCAGGAGGGCAAATCCTTGACGCTTCGCTACCGCGTGTTTATTCACCACGGAGATGACAAGCAGGCCCATGTCGCCGAGGCCTATCAGGAGTACGCAGCAGGACAGTAGGTATAGAATTTGCAAAACGACAAATCTTAGGCGTGAGCAGGAAATTATAGGGAGGCATATATGTCAAAGGAACGAGAAAAATCTGAAATCAGCCGGCGCGATTTTCTTAAGACTGGTGTCGGCACGACCGCTGCAGGACTTGCAGCGATGGGCGGATTTGCTGAAATCCTCCCACCCAGGGTGATGGGGGCTAACGACCGGGTTCGCGTGGCCGTGATAGGGCTGCATGACCGCGGCAGGGACCATATCAGTGCGCTTGCGCAACTCCAGAACGTGGAAATAGCGGCATTGTGCGATGTTTACCTGCCTCTTTTGAATCAGCGGTTATCTGAAGTTGAAAAAATGGGTAAGTCCAGGCCGAAGGGCTATCAGGACTTGCGTAAATTGTTCGATGATAAATCGATCGACGCCGTATCGATCGCCACGCCCAACAGCTGGCATACACTCATGGGAATCTGGGCCAGTCAGGCCGGAAAGGATTTCTACGTTGAAAAGCCCTGTGCGCACAATTTATGGGAAGGTCAACAACTGCTGCGCGCCGTAAAGAAATATAACCGTATTGCCCAGCATGGCACGCAATGCCGCGCTTCGCTGGCGTACCAAAGCGCCATGGAAAAGCTGCACAACGGGTTGATTGGCGATATCTACATGGCGCGTGGCTTGTGCTTCAAATGGAGGAATACGATTGGCCACACACCTCCAAGCCCGGTGCCGGAGGGGCTGGATTACAACTTGTGGCAGGGTCCGGCGCCTGAGCACGTGTTCACCAAAAACCGCTTCCTTTACAACTGGCACTGGTTCTGGTGGTATGGCAACGGGGATATCGGCAATCAGGGCATCCACCAGATTGACGCGGCACGCTGGGGTCTGGGCCTGAGATTCCCCAATAAGATCTCTGCAGTTGGAGCGCACTTCATGTTTGATGATGATCAGCAGACTCCCAACACGCTGCACTGCGGCTTCGAGTACCACATTCCCAATGCCAAGCCCAAAATGCTGGAGTTTGAGGTTCGCCATTGGATGACCAACCACGAAGCCGAAGTTGGTACTCCGGCGCTCGGGACTCCCTTGCCGAAACGGCACCGCGCTGCCTCCGGCCAGATGCCTCCGTCCGGCGCGCCCAGCTCGATCGGCGCCATTTTCTACGGCTCGAAAGGGTATTTGTCAATGGGAGATGAGGACGCTCAGACCTGGCGAACCTGGATGGGTGAAGAGCAGGAACCTGGCCCTACCGGGGAGAGCAGGAATAGCGACGATACCGTGAGAAATTTCCAGAACTGGGTCGACTGTGTGCGCTCGCGGAACTCCAAAGATCTGGACGCACCCATTGAAGAAGCTTACGTTTCTGCCGGCCTGATGCAACTGGCAAACGCTTCTTACCGCGTGGGCCGCACTTTGCGTTTTGATCCCGTGACCGAACAGGTGATCGGGGACAAAGAGGCTGCCCTGATTCTGCGCGACGGCGACCGCGGCTATCGTGCGCCTTTTGTTGTTCCGGAAAATGTGTAGCCAGGCTGTTGATTTTGCCGCCCCAGGCTTACACCGGACATAGACGCCGCGCTGCCGTTCACAAGGGTTGGAACCCAACACGCAGCGCGGCACAACTCCATTCACCGAGGAAAGGGCGATGTCCCGCTCCGAGAAGGCGGGTGCCTCTGCAGGCAGCCCGGCACCAAAGTCCGGCCTGATCCACCGCCGCGAGGTCCTGAAATTGACAGGCGCGGCGATTACCCTGGCGGCGATGCGCCACTCGTCCGCACAGGCGGCTTCAGCCGGAAAGAAGAATGTGATCGTCGCCGGCGGCGGCATCGCCGGACTGTGTTGTGCGTATGAACTGGTGCGTCGCGGCCATGACGTCACTGTTCTTGAAGCGGCGGGCCACCCTGGCGGCCACGTACGCAGCATTCATGACCCGTTTCCCGACGGACTCTACGCTGACGTCGGCGCTGAGCACTTCTACCACCCGGGATATAACCTCTATTGGCAGTATCTTGAGGAATTCAACCTCCCCATTGTTCCTTATCACCGGCGCGACAACGTGATGCGCCGGATCGGCGACAGGTGGTACACCGAAAAAGATCTCCAAAGCCGCAGTGTGCTGGAAGCCCTAGGATTCCGGCAGCGCGAAATCGGCTACCTTGCCCGGAATCCCTGGTGGAACATCGCTCTGATCTACCTGCAAAAGTATGTGGATCGCGTGCGCGAAGAACACACGCCGTTCGGCTGGGGGATGGACGATCTCGACCACATCTCCGTCAGCGATCTGCTGAAACGCGAAGGGGCCTCCCCGGCCGTGGTCCGCTTTGCAGGCGCCGACGGCTCCGCGCTCGAATGGATCTGGAACGCCGCCATCAAGCAGTTGCGCGGCACGCCGCTGCTCACGCGAAAACTGTTTCGGATCAAGGGCGGCAATCAACACATGACCAATGCCTTTGCGGCAAGGCTCGGCGAGCGGATCCATCTGGGTGCGCCTGTCACGCGAATCGAACACGGCAACGCCGGCGTTACGGTCCACTACAAGGAATTCGGTAAATCGCAGAAGATGGAGTGCGACTACCTGGTGTGCTGCATGTCGGCCGTCATGCTTCGGCTGATTCCAGTGGAACCTGCCTGGCCGGAAGCCAAGAATTTTGTGCTCAACAATATGCCCTACTACACCCAAGCCCGTATCATTTTCCAGTCCAGGACAGCATTCTGGGAAAAGGATGGTTTAAGCCCGAATATGGAGTTCGGAACGCCGGGAATCAATGAGGTCTGGCGAGTCGCCGACGAGGTTAACACACAGCGGGCCGTCCTGATGGGAACTGCTCCAGCCAGCACAACGCTGCAGCGCACTCTGGACGACTTCCGAAAATATTATCCGGGCAAGTCTGAAGATATCGAGCAGACGATGGTTTTGAACTGGGCCACTGACCCGTGGGCCATGGCCTGTGAGCGAGTTCTCTACCCGCCAGGCCAACTCGCCAGAATGTGGCCGGAAGTCACGCGCCCCGTCGGCCGCATCCATTTTGCAGGCGCCTACGCCGCCAACGTCAACTGGGGGCAGGAAGCTGCCGTGGAGTCAGCCCATCGCGCAGCCGAAGCCATCGACCAGGCCTGAAGTTAAATAGAAACCGGCAAAATGCCGCGCTGCAGGCAGGCCTTCAGGACTCTGCCGGCACCGCAGCGTCACGAAGGAATTTCGCCGACTCCTCAGGCGGGGTAGGATTAATGTGGAACCCCGTGCCCCACTCAAACCCGGCAATCTTGGTCAGCTTGGGCATGATTTCCAAGTGCCAATGGTAGTGCTCGTTGGGGCTCTCTGGTATCGGCGAGGTGTGGATAATATAGTTGTAAGCCGGAAAGTCCAGGACCTTGTCCAAACGCACGAGCATGTCCTTCAGTATCACAGCCAACTGCTCGAATTCCTGCCTCTGCGAGTCCTCAAAAGCCGACTGGTGTACACGGGGCATAATCCAGATTTCAAACGGGAAGCGCGGGGCGAAGGGCGCAATGGCAATAAACGCCGGCGTATCGGCGATCACCCGGACGCCGCTTTCCAATTCCTGCCGGATGATGTCGCAGAAGATACAGCGCTCCTTGAATCTGAAGTAATCGCGCGCGCCATCCGTTTCCTCCCGCACCCGCTTGGGGACAACCGGCAGGGCGATCAATTGCGAGTGGGTATGTTCCAGTGAGGCTCCCGCGGCTTCGCCGTGGTTCTTGAAAATCATGATGTACTTGAACCTGCGGTCCTTTTTGAGGTCCAGGATCCGGTCACGGTAGGCCCACAGAACGTCTTCAATCTGGCGGGGGGATAGCATGGCCAGGGTCTTTTGGTGGTCCGGGGTTTCAATGATGACCTCATGAGCGCCGATGCCGCTCATCTTGTCATAAAGACCTTCACCCTGGCGGTTCAAAGAGCCCTCAATACCAAGTGCCGGAAACTTGTTGGCCACCACCCTCAAAGACCATCCAGGCGAATTGCGCAGGCTCCCGTCGCTGCGGTAGGCAATGATTTCCGGAGGAGTTTTCGCCTCATTCCCGTAGCAGAACGGGCAGAAACCCGAACCATGAATCTGGACTTTGTCCCGAACAAAATCGGAAGGCCTCTTGGCGCGTTCCGTGGCAATGATCACCCAGCGGCCGGTGATAGGATCTTTCCTGAGCTCAGGCAAGGTTATTACTCCTTAGGCTGCAAGTTTCCCCGCGGGAATAAACACGGCATCGTTATTCCTTGAACGCATCCTTGATCACCCGCACCTGGTAGCCTCTTGCAGGGTCCCACAAGACGCTTGCGATATCAAACCGGTATGCAGCCGGTTGCCGCTTCAGCCGCCGCATATATTCCCAGGCGCTTTTAAAAATCCGCTTCTGCTGGTCATAACTGACCGCCATTTCGGGAGGCCCGGCCGCTTCGCCTGTCCTGGTCTTCACCTCAACAAACGCCAGCACAGGGCCATCCCAGCCAACCATGTCCAGCTCGCCCCGCCGGCCATGCGGCCTACGGTTCCGGGCAACAATGGCATACCCCGCCTGGCGGAGGTACCAATAAGCCAGCGTCTCACCCCGCGCGCCCACTTTCAAGTGCCGGGTCTTCGCATCGGCTGGCCCCCACTCGCCAGGATTCCGACTGCCGGTTGCACTTGCGCGCCGCCGCTCTCTCCAAACCAACGCGCCGTAGACCAGATGAGCCGCCCAGTCCAATGCTTCTCAACCTTATTTCGATGATTCTTCGATCACCCGTTCCAGAACGTCCAGTGCAAAATCAGCCTGATATTGTTCCACAAGCAGGGGCGGCATCAGACGGATGGTGCTTTCTCCACAGCCCAGCACGAGCAAACCCTGCTGAAAGGAACGCTCCAGGACCTGCTGTCGCATCTTGGGATGCGGCTCACGGCTTGCCTGGTCTTTCACCAGCTCGATGCCGATCATCAGTCCCCTGCCCCTGACGTTGCCAACGTTAGGAAGCTTTGAAGGCCAGCCCTGAAGACGTTCCAGGATGTACTTACCCATCCGGTCCGCATTTGCGATGTATTTCTCTTCCAGCAGACGGATCGTTTCAAGCGCTGCGGCACACGCCACGGGGTTTCCGCCAAAGGTGGAGGCGTGAGCTCCCGGCGGCCAGTTCATGATGTCGGCCCGCGCCACCGTCAGTCCCAGCGGCATTCCGGACGCAATACCCTTCGCGGTCACCAGGATGTCAGGGACAACCCCGGAGTGCTCGCAGGCCCACATGCGGCCCGTGCGCCCCATGCCGGTCTGGATTTCATCGGCGATCAGCAGGATGCCGTGCTGTTCTGTCAGTTTGCGAAGCTCGGGAAGAAAGCCATCCGGCGGCACGATGTAGCCGCCTTCACCCTGGATGGGTTCGACAACCACCGCGGCAACTTCTTCCGGAGGAACCGCCGTCTTGAAAAGCTTTTTGATGGCTTCCACGCCGCTGCAATCACACTCCCCTGCCGGATGCCTGTTGACGCACCGGTAGGGGTTCGGATAGGGAACGTGGCTGACACCGGGAAGCAGCGGACCAAAGCCGTTCCGCTGCACGGCCTTGCTGGCTGTCAGCGAGAGGGAGCCAAACGTGCGCCCGTGGAAGCATCCCAGGAAGGCAATAAAACGATGCCGCCGGGTGTGATAGCGGGCCAGCTTCATTGCAGCCTCAATGCCCTCCGTGCCGGAGTTGGCAAAGTGAACGCGCTTGGGAAAATCACCCGGGGTAATCGCCGTGATCTTTTCGGCTACTTCGGTGAGCAGGGGATAATAAAAATCCGTTCCCGACATGTGGATCAGGGTGCCGGCCTGTTCCTGGATGGCCCGGACGACGTCCGGATGGCAGTGGCCGGTGGATACCGAGGCAATGCCCGCGCTGAAATCCAGAAAGATATTGCCGTCCACGTCCTCCACCATCATGCCGCTGCCGCGTTTTGCCACCATGGGATAATCACGGCCATAGGAGGGCGAAACCAGGCGATGGTCCAGACCCACGATCTTCTTCGCCTCCGGACCAGGCAGAGGCGTTTTTATTTCTGGCAAACCGTTATTCATAAAGTTTCCTTGGTAGCATTCTCAATCGCCACGCAAGATTGCATGGCGCAGTAGAAAGAAATGACTTCACAAGACAAAATCTCAGTTCAGGAGCAGGAGGGATTGTCCGTCACTTTCGCTTCCAGCGGGTACCCGCTTTCGTGTCTTCTACAAGGACTCCGCCGTTCTCCAGCTCAACGCGAATTTCATCCGCGCGCGCAAAATTCCTCTGGCGGCGCGCCTGTTCCCGTTCTGAAAGGAGCTTTTCGATTTCCTGATCACCCAGGGTTTCGACAAGCGCTTCTTCCTGTTTCCCGTTCCCGGCGGAGCCTTGTTCCGATGCAAGCTCCTGTTCGCTTTTCAACAATCCGAACTGCCGCAATCTGGCCTGATCGTTGTCTTCAAGGACGGCAAAGATGCGGTCAAATCGGGCCAGCGTGTCCAGAAAGGCCGCACGGTCTCCGTCAAGGAACTGGCCCTGGTCCATGGCCGTGTTGCCTTCGCGAACCATCTCAAAGATGGCTGCCAGCGCTTCAGCAGTGTTCAGATTGTCAGACAGCGCATCTTCAAACTTCCGGCGCGCGGCGCCCGCGGCCTCTTCAAGCTCTGTGCTCTTCCCTGCGGGAAACCCCTCCTTCGTCAGGCGAAAATGGAAATTCCTCAGGCGCTCCACAGACTGCTTCGCCTGGTGCAGTCCGTCGAAAGTAAAGTTCAGCAGGCTTCGATATGGGACCGAGGCCAGCAGGTAACGAATCGCCGTGGGCCGGTAACCTTTGGCGATCAGGTCGCGCAGCGTATACACGTTGCCCAGTGATTTGGACATCTTTTCGCCGTTCACCACCAGGTGCTCACCATGCAGCCAGTAGCGCACAAAGGGCTTGCCCGTCGCCGCCTCGCTCTGGGCAATTTCATTTTCGTGATGGGGAAAAACCAGGTCGACTCCGCCCGAATGGATATCAAACGTCTCGCCCAGATACTTCATGGACATCACCGAGCACTCGATGTGCCAGCCGGGCCGTCCCGGCCCCAGCGGAGTGTCCCAGTGGGGTTCGCCTTCCTTCGCAGCTTTCCACAGAACAAAGTCACGGACATTGGCCTTGTCGTATTCATCCGAGTCGACCCGCGCCCCGGCGCGCATCCCCGAAAGGTCAATTCTGGAAAGCTTGCCGTAATCCGAAAACTTTTCCACCCGGAAGTAGTACGAGCCGTCGCTCCTGTAGGCGTAACCTTTCTTTTCCAGGGTCTGGATCAGCTTCACCATGTCGTCGATGTGATCCGTGGCCCTGACCATAACCTCCGGCTTTTCCAGGTTCAGCAATTGCCGGTCGACATCAAAGGCCTCGATAAAACGGTCGGTGTAGTCCCGCAGGCTCAGCCCGGCGGCATGGGCGTTGCGGATGGTCTTGTCATCAACATCCGTCAGGTTCATCACCTGAGTGACTTCGTAACCCTGATATTGGAGGAAGCGCCTCAGGATATCCTGAAAAACAAAGGTGCGGTAGTTGCCGATGTGGGCGTATCCGTAAACCGTCAGGCCGCAGGTGTAGAGGCGGACCTTTTGGTCTTCCAGGGGGTGGAAGTCTTCCACCCTGCCTCCCAGCGTGTTGTAGAAGCGTAGCGCCATCGTATTGATATCACACGGATAGAGGAATCTTTCATTGTATCGGCGCACCCCTAGCCCGTCAAGAATGCACTCCGGCGCCGCCGTGCTCTTCAGTGGAAGGGACGGGGTTCTGACTGGAGGTCTCGAGGTTTTCGATTCAGTACAGGCCCGGCAGGGATGCGACCTTCATACCTACACAACGGTTACTTTGATTCCGGCCTTCTCCAGGGCCTGCAACTCGCTCTTTCCAATACCCGTGTCTGTAATCACCTCATCAATCGACCCTGGAGGCACAATCAGGCAAAGGCTCCGTCGTCCGAATTTGCTGGAATCGCACACCATCACCACCCACCGGGCTATCTCCGCCATCACCCGATTGACTTTGGCCTCCAGCAGGTTCGGCGTGGTCAGGCCATACTCAACGTCAAACCCGTCGACCCCAAGGAAAAGGATGTCAGCTTGCAATTGCCGCAAAGTTTCTTCGGCAAGCGGGCCTACCAGGGAAAATGACCGCTCCCGCAGGATCCCGCCGGTCAGGATCAGTTCCATCGGCGTGGGCGCCAGTTCTGCGGCAATGTTGACGGCATTTGTAATGATGGTCAGGTCCCGATGCTGGCGCAATGCCCGGGCCACAGCCGTGGTGGTTGTACCGGAATCCAGCAAAATAGATTGTCCCTCTTTCACCATGGCAGCCGCAGCTTCGCCGATCCGGCGTTTCTCATCCTGACGAACGCTCTCTTTCTCTTTAAGGCTGGGATCGATAAGCGTCCCACCGCCGGCCGGCAGTCCGCCGCCATGGGCCCGCTGAATAAGTCCTTCGGTATGGAGAATTTTCAGATCGTTGCGAATAGTGACATGAGAGGTATCAAACCGGTCCGCCAGTTCACGAACCAAAACCCGGCCTTCGCGCGCCATGATTTCAAGAATTGCCCGTCGCCGTTCTTCGGCCAGCATGATAGTTTTGTCCTTTCGTTGTTTCAGATTACAGTTGCTTTGTTTTTAATGCCTTTCGTGTTGTTTGTCAAAGCAATTTCCCGGCAATTTGGTATTTCTGGCCCGCATGGCTGCCCAAATCTTCAAAACGCGACATGAAGGGACCCGTACGCGGCACGCTCGCCCGCTTTCCTGCGCTCTTCTGGGTTTACCCCTGCTTATTTCAACCAGTAGACCGTTTGCAGGTAGACGACAGATCATTCCGGGACTAAACTCAACGGGAAACCTGAAAGGAACCCTGACGACAATGAAACGTGTTGTGCGCGACCCCGACTCTTTGAAGTACGTGCTGGACCACCATCATTCTCCCCTCCTGGAGGTTGATGCAGGGGAACCCTTCATTCTGGAAACTGAAGACGCACCCTCAGCAACCTACCGCACGCCGGAAGACGCCGCGCACCTGCTGGACGCCTGGTACCTGAACTCCTCGCCTCCCATGGCCAATCCGGTTACAGGCCCCGTCTACATTCGAGGCGCCGAGCCCGGCGACACGCTGGTGGTGGAGATTGATAAGCTGGAACTCGACAACCAGAGCGTCACCTACTGGCGCCCGGGGCACAAACCTCTGGGCGACTCCGCCCGATGGAGAGAGTTGAGCACGCCGACCTTTGCCATCGGCCGCCACGAAAAAGGCGAGGTGATTCTCGATGAGGCGGTCACATGGGAAGATGACGAGGTCCGCCGCCATCCGCTGGATTTGCGCTTTCCCCAGTCGCCCTTTATCGGCACCATTGCCCTGGCGCCGGAGCGCGAGGTCGCAACCCCGGGCCTCGGCCAGGGAAGTTGGGGCGGAAACATGGACGTGCGAGACATCCGGCCGGGCACTCGAATCCTGATTCCCTGCTACCATCCCGGCGCCCTGCTTTACGTGGGCGACGTCCACGCCTGCCAGGGTGATACCGAATTCTATGGGACCGCCATGGAAACCCGAAGCACCGTAACTCTTCGCTGCGAGCTCATCAAGGGAAAGAGCAAACCCTTCGTGCGGCTCGAAAAGGCAGAAAGCCTGATTTCGCTCGCCTGCGCCAAGCCCCTGGAAGAGGCCGTCTGGCGCGCCAGTATCCAGCTGATGGAATGGCTGATGGAGGACTACGGATGCTCCCAGCGCACGGCCTACCTGCTGATCGGCGTCAATCCCGGGTTTCGCGTCAACGTCTACCAGATGGCTCCCATCGCCAGCCTTCAATACACCGCCGGCGCGGAAATATTGACGAAATCCATCCCTGGTTATCGTTGAAGTATGTGCAGGAAACACTGATGGGAAGGAGTGGTGACCCAAAGGATTGG
>CAVTBN010000004.1:0-531012 GCA_963732975.1 uncultured Acidobacteriota bacterium
GTTCAGATTCGCAGCAGGACACAAACACGGCGACTGAGGCCCCCCCGGCGCCTCATGATGTTCCGCTCGCTTTATCATCGCGATTTCGCAATTTTCTGGGCGGGCAACTTTCTGTCGAACATCGGTACCTGGATGCAGTACGTGGCTCTCGGGTGGGTCATCCTGATGATTTCCAACTCACCGTTCCTGCTGGGGCTGAACGGATTTCTGGGGCAGGTCCCGTCGCTGGTGTTTGCCCTGCCCGGGGGCACCATCGCTGACCGCCTGGACCGCCGCAAGCTGATGCTGATCACCCAGACGTCCATGATGCTGCTGGCGTTGCTGCTGGCCGTTCTCACCTCCATCCGCCAGATCACCATTCATGAAATCCTCGCCATCAGTTTCCTCACCGGCGTCGCGTCCGCGCTGAACTATCCAGCCTATCAGGCCCTGATTCCAGACCTGATTCCGCGCGACGACCTGATGAACGGCATCGCGCTCAACTCGGCTCAATTCAACATGTCGCGCGCCATCGGTCCCACCGTGGCGGGACTGGCGATGGGGGCGCTGGGGGCAGCCGCCTGCTTTTATCTCAATTCCATCAGCTTTCTTGCGCTGATCATCGCACTGCTGATCATCACCATTCCGCCGGCCCGGAAGGACGAAGGTTCCCGCTTCTGGGGTTCGATGATGGAGGGTTTCCGCTACCTGAACGAGCATCGCATCATCATCGTGCTGCTCACGGTGCCCGCCTTTCTCAGCCTGCTGGGGCTGCCCTTCATCGTCCTGATGCCGGCCGTCGCACGCAACATGATCGGAGTAGGCGCATCGGGGCTGGGTTTGCTGATGGGAGGGGCCGGACTGGGAGCTGTTGCCGCCGCATTGTTCATTGCCGCCCGAGGCACCCCCGAGCACCGCGGCCGCCTGATTCTGACCAGCGCCACGCTTTTTTCACTGGCGCTGATTCTCCTCGCGCGCGCTCAAACATTCTGGGAGGCGTTTTTCCTGCTGGCCGTCATGGGAGGAACGATCGTGGGGGCGCTGACGCTGGCCAACACCACGCTGCAAATGACCACGCCGCCGCAACTGCGCGGCAGGGTGATGGCCATCTACTACATGGCGATGTCGGGGTTGATGCCTTTTGGCAGCCTGCAGGCGGGGGCGCTTGCGCAGGCCATCGGAACGCGCTTTGCCCTGGGCTTTGGAGGGGCGGTCTGCCTGGTCTATTTCCTGATTCTGCAGATTTCGCTCAACCGGCTGCGGCAGGATAGGCAGTTCTCCGCAGGCCCTGAAACCCAGGGCTGAAGAAATTCGGCGAGGGGCAACGGCTCAGCGTCTGCGGGTGAGTTACCGGGCAGCCGCAAGAGCCTTGTCGATCATCGAGTAGATTTGCTCGGGAGACAGTCCCACCACCGGCGTGCCGCTAATGAAGAGCGTGGGTGTACTCATGACCCCCAGTTTACGCCCTTCCTCCATATCGGCCTCCACCCGGGGGAGCGACGCCTTCGAATCCATGCACGTCGCCAGCTTCAACTGGTTCAAGCCGGCGCGCTGGCCGAAGTCCAGCAACAACTGCCGCACATTGGCGGCGTTGATCATGCCCTGGCTCTCGAAAATGATGGAGCGATAGTGGAAGTAATCCGCCGGGTTGATCTGATAAGCGCACTCATTGGCGATGGCGGCTTGCAGGGCCCAATCGTGAATGGTGACGAGGGGAAATTCCTTGAAAACGATCCTGATCTTATTCCCGTACTTGGGAATCAACTGGGTCTCAATAAACTTCTGCATCTCCCCGCAGGTGGGACATTCCAGGTCCGCAAACTCAACGATGGTAACCGGAGCGTTGGCCGGCCCAACCGAGGGCTGGTCTTTCAGGTTAATGGTCGCCTCAACTTCCCTTCGCGGGTCGGTGCTCAGATTGAAAACGCTGCCAATCACCGTATAGCGGCCGTCCTTGGTAAGAAAAGCAGGGGTGGCAGACTTCTTTTCGCCTTTCTGGCCGTAAATCGTGGTCTCGTAAAAGTCGGCAAATTTGGAGTCGTGGAAGGGCCCGACGGTCAGCTTGACGTCTTCCGGAACCTTAAATTTGGTCCGCACATAGTCGACAATCTTCTTGTCGGTTGCCGAAGGATGGGCGGCCACGTTCCGCTGCTCTGCGGCGGAAGCAATCAAAACGTCGCCCAACACCATATAATGGCCGTCTTTGGTAATCAGCGCAGGCTGTGATTTCTTCTCCTTTCCGTTGTCCACGGAAATCTCGGTCTTATAAAAATCCGTGTACTCGGAATTCTGGAATGGGGAGATCGTCAGCTTGACGTTATCAGGAATCCCAAATCTTTCCCGCACATATTGAATGATCTTCTGGTTGGTGGCGGACGTCACTTCCGCAGAGGCCGGCCGGACCGATTGTAAAACCATCAAGGCCAGTGGCAGCACACCCAGGAACGCCACGCACGATTTCAGTGTATTCCAACGGCTTTTAACCAAGCTCCAAGACTCCTTTCGTTTACGAAAGCCCTTTCCCCAATATCGTCTGATTCTAACCGTGACAGAGCGGAAAAATCAATTTGTGTGCCAGGATCCGGCAGGTTTGGCGCCAACCAGTATCTCTTTCGAAGCTTTTCCAGGCCGCTTCAGATTACCTGATAAACCGTCCGTCGGTGACCCAAGGCTCCAGGTCCAAAGCCTGGTGCAACATTAGTGTTGGAGCTGTTTATACACAAGGTGCCAGGCAAGGGAAGACGCCGAGCACGTCGGCCGCCTTCCTGTGCCCAAGCTTCAGCTAGAAGTGAAAACCGACCTCAGCGGTAATCGTACGCGGAGAAACATAGTGGGTTCCACTGAAAGTTGAAAGGAAATTGTAGAGTGCCACCTTGTTGGTCAGATTGACGACCGTAAATCGGGCGCTCCACTTGTACTTGTCACCGTGGAAAACGTTGTCGTCTCCCACCGAGATATCGAACAGGTTTCTGGGCGCAATCCGGGGTGGATTGTGGTCATCGTCTTCAGTTCCAGGCGCGGGAATCGTGACCAGCGTTGATCCGAATTGAGAAGGCGCGCAGGCGGCGAGAGGGGCCGCCAGGGTTGGAACCTGACTTCCGCAGAACAGGCCGGCCTGCAATTGCTGGTCTGCCGTAAGCCCAGTCAAGTCAACGGGCGTCGAGGTGTCCGCTGCAAATGGCACGGCGCCAGCCACAAGCCCGCTGTCGTACCTCCAATTGAAGCCGAGCCAAGGTCCGTTTTGCCACGGCTGGTATTGCAGGTGGGTTGTCTGGTTGAACTTCTCATCGTGGTCGATGCGAAAGACCGCGTTTCCTCCCTGGCCGGAAGGTGTAGCGCCGATTCCGCTGATTTGCGGCTCGAAGAAACGCGCCGCCACGGAGGAGAAAACCGTCAGCGCTGTAAGCCCGTGGAAATTCGGCATACTGACGCGAACCGCATATCCAGGGATTTTCGATTTGTCCCACTCAATTGGAAAAGTGATGGGCGTATTGCCCAGCACGCTGAAGTCGTAGGCGCCGTCCGTGTACTTCCAGATATATTCGCCGCTCACAACCAGGTACCGTCCGAAGGCCTGCTCAAGACCGGCATGGTATTCATTGCGCGTGCCGGGATAGAGAGGTTCCGTCAGGCAGGGATAACCCTGCACCACCGACATGAGGGCGTTGACTCCAGGATAATTGCATCCGTCACTGGCAAGAATCAGATTCTCGTTGAAGGGTGTCTCGAGGGTCCGCGCGTACGAAAACCGCAATATGGTATTGGTTTGTTTGATGTTGTAGGCTGCGCCGACGCGAGGTTCGGTTAATCGGGCCGTGGTGATCCCATTGTAGAAATCCTGCCGGAGCCCAAGGTTGAAGTTCCAGTTTCCAAGCGTAATGGCGTCCTCGGCGTACAAAGCCAGCTCCTTGACGTCCGTGTGGCCATTGAAATTGTAGAGCCCGCTGGTTGAGCCAGGGCAGCCGTCAGAGGCAGGCAGGGTGCCCGTACGAGTCAGGTCATAGCAGCCGAGCAGCGGTACAAATCCCGGATTCGGATGCAATGGCCCGGCGCAGTCGGCAGGGTTGGTTAGCGACGGGTCGGTGTAAGCGCTTCCGTCAGAATTCAAACAGACGGGATTCAACGTCGGATCGACGATTCCGAAGCGGTCGCCCTCCGTCAGGAAGGTCTGCATATAATTGGCGCCCAGTTTCAGGTTGTGGATGCCCTTGACGTAAGAAACATCCGCGCGAGCGCCGGCATTCGTCAGGCGGCGGTTCTGGCCGACGGTCTGTGACTGGAGGTCAGGCGTGAGATCGGCAAACGGATTGGCGCTCGGGATATAGTGATACCGGTCCTGGCGAACGTACCCACCCAGCGTGAACAGCGTGTTGGTGCCGAATAGGTGTGTCCAGGTCGGCGCTACGTTGAACGTGTTGATCAGCGAGCGCTGGTCCTGGGGGCCCACCGGCAATCCGTTCGGACCCAGGCCGCCGTTGTCAACCGTGAGCCCGGACCATCCTGTCGCGCCCTGCGCGTCGAACGAATTCGGCGTCTGGAACCAGGACCGCGTGTAGCCAAAGTTAGTGTGGAAGCTGTCCGTTTGATTGAACCTATAGTCAACACGGTCAAAAAGGTTTTCCTGGTTCCCCTTATCGTGCAGGGCACTGAACTCCGGCGGGTCGAGAAAACGGCTGGTATTCATGCCGTTGGCGGAAATGAAATTACCCCAATTCTGTCCGCCATACCCGAGAGTGAATCCGGCGTTCGAACTCCCAAACGTCCCATAGGAGGCGTTAACGTCCCCGTGGGGCTGGGTGTTTCCAAGTCCCGAACGGGTTTGCGCCACAATCACCAGACTGGTCTTGTCCCCATATTCTGCCGGTGGAGCTCCCTCGATGACTTCGAGCGACTGGATAGAGGCAATCGGAATCTGATTCGAGAAGACCTTGCTCTGCTGGTCGGTGATGGGCTGTCCGTCGACCGAAAATGAGTTCGAGGCATGGTCACCCATCCCGTGGAACAAACCATTCGAGTCAGCAGCCACTCCCGGCGTGGTCAGCGTCACGAGTGAACTGACTGAAGAAGACGAGCTCTCCAAAGGGACCTTGTTGAACAATTGGCGGGATACGTCGGTATGGGCGGTCGGAGTGTTCTCGATGAGGTCAGGGGCAGACTCAACCGTTACTGACGTGGTCGTCCCAGCCACCTCCAAGTTTGCCTTTAGATTGACAGGCACTCCGGACCGGACGCTAACATCCTGCACATACGCACCAAATCCCCTGGCCGTAATCGTCATATGGTACGAGTTTAACGGCACATTCGGAAAGCTGAATTGGCCCTGGCTGCCCGTCTGCGCCGACTGATCAAATCCGCTGACGGGGTTGTTAATGTTGACGGTAGCGTTCGGTACGGCTGCGCCCGAGGGGTCAACGACAGTTCCCTGAATGCTTCCCGAACCGGCCACCTGTGCATGGGCCGAAGCTGTAAGGAACAGAACGACGAAGAATAACGATGCAACGATACTGGCGGACTGGATCAAAGTCCGGAAACGACGGAAATTCCGACCCCCAGAAAAAAGGGTAAGACCTGAGACCGGTGGCCTCATAGATACACCTCCATTTAGTTTGGGTTGTCGCGCTCGGCGACGATGGAATGGGTGAATCTATGCGAGAGGAGGGTCTCGTCCGGAGGGGTGAAGAAGGAAAATGATGGGAATGTTGCAAGGGAGAGCAGGCAGCGCGGACCCGACCGTCTGCAGGGGCAATAACGCCAGCTTCTGAACCGCCGGTTGAACGGAACCCTGCCGGGCCACCTGACAGGCCGGACAAAGCGGAGCCGGCGCCGGCACCGTCTGGGACTTCGTCCAGGCGGCACTTCGCGTAGCTGTGTCCCTCAAAATTCGCGGGCTCAGCACGTGGTGGTGCAGTTCCAGCACAAGAAAGATGTGCAACTGCACCAGGACGGCTAACCAGGCCATCATCTGGCGCGCGCCATGCCGGCTGCGAAAAACCGAAGATTTCCTGAAACCCATGTAGCTTACAATCCTAGACCTGCAGGACGTCGCCGTCCCGCGCCACCAGGCTGTAAAGGATCGGGTTCACAAAAAAGCCCAGCAGCAGAGGTGAAATCAGCCCGCCTACGATAACGATAGCAAACGGCCGCTGCGTGTCGGACCCGATTCCGTATGAGAGCGCCGCCGGCAGCAGTCCGAGGCAGGCGACCAGGGCCGTCATCATGATGGGCCGCAGCCGGAGCAAGGCGGCCTCGTGGGTGGCTTCGCGGATTCCCTTCCCTTCCAGGCGCAGCTTGTTGATGTAGGAATAGAGGACGACCGCCATCTCCGTTGAGACGCCCATGAGCACCAGCAATCCGAGGACAGAGGAAACGCTGAAGGGGGTGTTGGTAAATTTCAACGCCAGCAGCGCCCCGACGGGCTCGGTTGTTACCACACCGATGGCAATAGCGACAGGAAACTTGAAGTTCCCGTAAAGAGCAAAGAGGATGAGGAAAATCAGCAGGACGGTGAGCGGCGCGATCACATCCAGCTGCTTTTTGGCGGCAAGGTATTCGCTGTATTCCCCGCCCCAGGTGATGTGATAGCCCTGCGGCAGCGAGCGTTCAATGGAGGCAATGGCACGCTGGCCGGCCGTCACAGCGCCGGCCAGGTCACGACCTTCAACGCTGTACTGGATGCCGATATAGCGGGAATTGCTCTCCCGGTAGATGAAAGACGCGCCGTTACCGACGCTGATGTCAGCCAGGTCTTTCAGCGGGATCTGCTGGCCGTCCGGCGTACCGACAAGCAAGTTTCCTATTGCGCTGGGATCGGATCGGAACTGCGGCTGCATTCGCACAATCAAATCGAACAGCTTCTCACCCTGGATCACCTGCGTGGCGGGTTCCCCGCCAATCGCCGCCCCGATCACCGCCTCGACGTCGGACACGTTAACGCCATATCGCGCAATCTTCTCACGGTTGATGTGGACCAGCAGGCTGGGCTGGCCCAGTTCACGCACCACAACAAGGTCTGTAAAGCCCGGAACATTTTCAAGCGTCGTCTTGATCTTCAGAGCTGTATCCTGCAGCACTTTCAGGTCGGGGCCATAAACTTTCACGGCCAGCGCGCTCTTCAGTCCGGTCAGGGCTTCGTCCACCGCGTCTTCGGCCGGCTGCGTGTAATTGAAGATGATGCCCGGGTAACGGGTGAGCTTGCTGTTAATGGAGTTGATAAGTTCCTGTTTATTTCTGATGGGCCCCGAATTCCAGGTTTTGTCATTATAGGGCCTCAAGCCCACATAAAACTCGCAATTGAAGAATCCCGTCGCGTCGGTTCCGTCATCGGGGCGGCCCAGTTCTGAACCGACCTCCGTTACCTGGGGATAGGCCATCAGGGTTTTGCGGATTTTGGGAGCAATCCTGGCGGCTTCCTGCCAGGAGATCGTGTAGGGCATGGTCGCCCGTACCCACAACGCGCCCTCATCGAGGTGCGGCATAAACTCGCCGCCGATCATCGGAAAGAGCATCATCACCCCGCCAAAGATCGCCAGGGCTACCCCCAGCGTCAACGCGCGGTGGTCGAGCGCCCAGTCCAGATACTTGCCATAAACCCGCCTGACCCACTCGAAGGGCCTGTTCACCTTTTCTTTAACGCCTGCCTTAAACCAGTAGGAAATCAGCACAGGCACCAATGTCAAAGAAAGCAACAGCGCGCCGATCAAAGCGAATGACATGGTGTCCGCCATAGGATGGAAAAGCTCGCCGGACGGCCCTTGTAATGCATAGATGGGCAGATAACCCGCAATGATGACGGCTACAGAGTAGAAAACGGGACGGTCCACGTCCCGGGCGGCGGTGATGATGGCTTCCTTCAAATCATATGCCTCTCCCGTTCGCAAACCAAGTTCGCGATAGATGTTCTCCATCATCACCACGGTGCCATCGATGAGAATTCCGAAATCGATGGCTCCTATTGAAAGCAGGTTGGCCGACACTCCTTTCAGATGGAGAAGAATGAAGGAAAACAACAGACAGAGCGGAATGGTCAGGGCGGTAATAATCGCGGCGCGGACGCTCACCAGGAAAAACATCAGGACAATCAGCACCAGGATCATTCCGCGCAGCAGGTTGTTTTCCACCGTCGAGGTGGTCAGTTCCACCAGGCCGCTGCGGTCATAAAACGTGTGGATTTTGACGTCTTTGGGCAGAACCTGGGTATTCAAATACTTTGTTTCCTGCTCAAGGCGCTGCAGCACATATTGGGTCTGCTCGCCGGTGCGCATCATGATGACGCCTTCAACCGCGTCGTCTTTGTTCATAAAGCCGAATTCGCCCAGGCGCGGCGCATGTCCAATCTCCACCTTGCCCACGTCACGCATGAAAACCGGCGCGCCCTGGTGGCTGGCTACAACGATATTTTCAATGTCTTTTGTGTCTCGAACCAGGCCGATGCCCCGGACGTAATAGAATTGCCCGCCCTGGGAATAAAATCCGCCGCCCGTGTTGGCGTTGTTGGCGGAAAGCGCCTGCAGCACCTGCGGAACAGTGATGTGGTAGCTGTAGAGCTGCGCCGGATCCAGCAACACCTGGTATTGCATCGTTGTTCCGCCAAACCCCGAGTCGTCGGCCACGCCGGGAACCGAGCGATACGCGTGGTTAAGGATCCAGTCCTGAATCGTCTTCAGTTCCTGGGGCGAGCGGTCGGGGCTTTGGACCACGTAGCGGTAGATCAGGTCACTGGGGCTGGAAAGTGGAGAAAGGCCCGGAGTTACGCCGGGTGGCAGGGTGACCCCTGAAAGGCGCTCGAAAGCCACCTGCCGGCAGAAGTATTTGTCGGTGCCAAACCGGAACGACATGATCACGTCAGAAAGCCCGTAAAGAGAGATCGAACGTATCGTGTCAAGTTCTGGCATTCCGTTCATCTCGACTTCGATGGGAACGGTAATCAATCGCTCGACTTCTTCAGAAGCATGGCCCGGCCATTGAGTGATGATCTCAACCAGCGGAGGCGAGAGGTCGGGATAGGCATCGACGGGCATCCTCTCAAACGAGAGGACCCCTCCGACAATCAGAAATCCCACAAGCACAATGATGAGAAACCGCTGATTCAGGGCAAAACGAACAATACGATGAATCATAATGAATTCAATCCTGGCTTCAGAAAATCCAGCTCACCGAATAGACGTGCGCCGTTATTCCGCAAGTGATCTGGCGAATTGCAGGAAGAGGCTGCCATTTCCAGCCACCTTCTCACCTTCATTGAGTCCGCTGAGTATTTGGGTCTGTCCATTTTCGCTTTGCCCGATGGTCACCAGGCGCTGCGAAAACTGGTGCGTCCCCGACAGGACGTACACGAACGGTTCGTTAACGTCGTTCCTGAGAACGGAATCGTCCGGAATGGTAAGCGCCTTGGTCACTCCGGACTGTACAAGGGCCGTCACGTACATGTCTTTCTTGAGCATTCCGTGAGGGTTGTTCGTGACGATTCGGACCTTGAGAGTCCGCGTGTCGGGATCAAGCGCCGGAGCGATATAGGAAATCCGTCCGTGAAATGTTGTCGGGAAGGCGTTGGTCTCGACCGTTACCTGATCACCCATGCGGATGGAAGAAAGATCCTTCTGGTAGACGTTCGCCAGCACCCACACCGTGCCCATGTCCGAAATGGTGAACACCTGCGTAGCGCCACCCTGGATCACCTGTCCCGGCTGTACCAACCTTTCAACTACCTCGCCGGTGATGGGCGCCAGCACTGGAATCCTGGAGCTGGCCGGTGCGTCGGCAAGGTGGCTGGGATCACTGACGCCAATCACCTGCAAAGCCTGCTCAGAGGCCTGCAGATCAGCCATCGCCTGGTTGCGGGTGGATTGGGCCTGGAGCAGGTCAACCTGCGCGACAGCGTGGTGAGCGTAGAGGTCCTGGTCGCGCTCCAGATTGGTCTGCGCAAGAGTGTAAACGTCACGTGCCTTAAGGTAGCTTGACCGTAATTGGGCATAGTCAGGGCTGCTGGCGTAAAGCATCGGCTGCCCGGCCCGGACCGTCTGGCCGGGATAGACCAGCACCTGCGTAACCGGCCCGCTGACCTGGGAGATCACCGGCGTGGTCTTAAAAGCGTTGTAGGCGACCGAACCGGACAGCCGCAGGACCACCGGAAAAGTCTGCTTCGTGGCAGTCACAATCTGCACGTGACCCATCTGGTCCTCGGGCACGCTGAACAGTTCTGCCTTGGCGGCCCCGGACGAACCATAGGCAGTGGTCTGGGCAGCGCTCGGCCCGGAGTTCTTGCGCCCGCAGGCCGAAAGGATAAAGAAAGAGGAGATCAACGGTCGCCAGGAGAGCAAACTGCAACCTCCCGGTCGTAAAGGTATTCATTTTCGAATTCATGGCTGTGGCCTCGCGCCGACCGCTTCATGCAACTGCTCGACGGCCAGCATGTATGTCGCCAGCGTTTCCCGGTACGTCAGTTCCGTTGAACGGTAACTGCGCTCCGCGTCCAGAAAGTCCAGCAGGCTGGCGGCGCCCCTCTGGTACGCATACTGGCTGATATCCAGAGACTCCTTGGAATCCTTCAGGTAACCCGACTGATAAAGTTGAACAATTCCCTCACCGGTCTTGACCGCTTCAAAGGCGGTGGCAACGTCGGTCATCACCGCCTGGCGCGTAGCGTCCTTGTTCTCTTCAGACTGCGTGATGGCGGCATGGGTCCGGGCAATTTCGCCCTGGTTGCGATCGAAAAGAGGTATATCGATATTGAACGAAAAATCGGCGTTATTGGCCGCGGCGAGGCGGGTGTAACCGGAGGAGAGTGTCAGGTCGCGCTTGCCATTGGCCCTGGCCAGCCTGTAACGGCTCTGGGCGGCAACCACGGCCTGGTTGGCAGCCTGCAAGTCCGGACGTAGGCTGAGCGCCTTTGACTGGAAATCCTCCACGTTGCCCTGAATGGGGGTGTAATCCAGCTTCCCGATCACGTCGTAATTTCGTGGCACGGATTCGTATCCCAACAGGTCGCGCAGAGAATCCAGCGCCTGCCGGCGCGCCAGCCGGGCGGAGGCCACGTCCTGCTGAAAGCTCAGCATCTGGAGCTTGATCTTCAGCAGGTCACCCTCGCTGATGGCGCCCTTCTGGTAGCGCTCCTGGCTTACCTTCAACGTTTGCTGAAAGCTCGAAAGGTTCTGCTGCGCAAATGAAAGAGACGATTCCGCCAGCACGATGTTGATGAATTGCTGCGCCACATTGAAGGTCAGCGCGCGCTCGCTGTCACGCACCTGCGACACCACAACGGCTGTGTCGTCCCGCGCAGTTTGCATCCTGTATTTTCGCTTGTGACCTCTCTCCAACGTGTAGGAGAAAAGGGCGTCGAACTCCGTGATATTGTTGATGTAGTCGCGGTTGAGCTGACTGGGGCTAAACAAGGGCAAAAACAGGCCGTTCCAGGTGAAGGTCGGATTGGGCCTGAGAGACGCCGTCACCTCATCCGCCTTGCTTTGCGCCACCTGTGTCCTGGCCGCCAGTAGAGCGTGGTTATGGTCCAGCGCCAGTTTGATCGCCTGCTGGAGGTCAATTGTCACGGTCGGTGGCGGTTGCGGCGCCTGCTGCTGGCAGTAACCCACCCCGGCCCACGCGCCTGACATCAACAGCATGGCAGCTGCCAGAATGAATACACGGAGTCTTCCAGTTTTGGAGCAGAGATGTAATTTGCTCATTTCAAAAATCCATTTGCGGAAATACACGGTATGCAGGCTTCGCAATAAACAGAGATTTCGCTAACCCGAAGTCAACAGATTTATGAGATTGGTTTAGGCAAGAGGAGGGGCGCGCCCATACCAGGGGGATGGCTGGGAAGAAAAAACAACGGCCGCGGAAAGTGACGACAGCAGTGGCGCAACCGAGGAACGATGCGGCGTCGGGCTGCCCAGTGAAGGGCGAACGGCGCTGTGGCGAAGAATCTGGCAGGCCGTGCAGTAGCCTTGCTCACCGCCAACCGGCTGGGATTGCCGGCCAGCCTGGCCAACGGTTGTAGTTGTGCTTGAGAATTCCAGCGCAATTCCGGGCAGGACATGATGGTGCAGCACCAGGACGACCAGCAGGTGCAATTGCAGTGCCGCCAGCAACCAGACGGTCGCCCTTCGCCCCCAACGACGATTCAGGAAACTCAACACGATATAGGATCCAGACCTCGAACTCCAATGGTTCAGCTATAGTTAAAGATGGATGCGCGTCACGCCCCTGGGGTTGTGAAACAATGCTCTTTTGTGTCCCGCGGCTCTGACGAGCGATGCCTGAGCCCCTTATGGCCTCGACTACCGAATGATATCAGGACAAAGCCAACGGAAACAACACGAAAGTGCTGCGGCGTGGAATGCGCGCACGTCCGGCCTCTGCCAGGAATCTTTTTTGGACTTCTTCTGCCGGCCTCTCGGAGCCCCTTGCCTTCTGCCCAAGGAGTTTCGAGTGGATTGCCAAGATACAAGCCAAATCCTTTGCGGGCTGATTTTGTAGCGAAACGTAGGGCAAATTCACACAAGCTGTTGTGACGGCGACCTCTTGGCCGGATGCTTTGTTCCCAGCGGATTCCTTTCGGGTCGGTTTCAAATTGTCCACGCAGTATGCCGCTGCACTTCATAATTTCCGTTGCAGGCTTCTGGAGGGCCTGGAAATCTGATGAGGGGAAACCGGGAGCGGATGGCCCGCTGGCACTCCCCCAAAGCGGGGCGGGGGCAACGCCCGTGCGAGGCTCGCAATGTAGACTACATAGCTCTTTTTACCCCCAAATGGGACGCATGGGATTTTCCAGTGGTCAAAATCAAAAAATTTGTAAGTCATTCATTATAATATACTTATTAAATTAAGGCCCTGGAAATTGCGCTCGCGCAAAAAAGTGTCCAATTTTGACACAGTGGGTAAAAATTACATTCCTAACCGGAAGGTCGCAAATCGCACGCGCGCTGGCAGCCTTTACTCTTTCTTTCGCGGGAGTCTGGCTGAAAGCTCTTTGACTTTCTCTGCCAGGGAAGGCAACCGGCTGAGTTGTGCGTACATTTTCTTGAACTCGCTCAGCGGGCGCGCGGGCGTTCCCCACATCACACTGCCCTTCCGCACGGTTTTGCCGGGGAGAATTCCCGTCCCGCCGCCAATCACGGCCCCATCCTCAATGCGCGCATGGTCGCCGATGCCCACCTGTCCGCCCATCACCACGTAGTCGCCGATTTCGGTGCTGCCGGAAATCCCCGTCTGTGCGGCAATCACCGAATGGCGTCCGATTCTGACGTTGTGGGCCACCTGCACGAGGTTGTCGATCTTGGTTCCTTCGCCAATCCGTGTGGTTCCGAGCGAGCCGCGGTCCACCGTGGTGTTGCAGCCGATCTCCACGTCGTTCTCGACCAGCAGTCCGCCCAGTTGCGGAAACTTCTGATGGCGGCCTTCCGCGAACAGGTAGCCGAACCCGTCCGAGCCCAGCACCACGCCCGCGTGCAAAATCACCCGGTCGCCCACCTTCACGCCGGGATAAAGGGTCACCCGGGGATAAAGCACGCAGCGCTCGCCCAGCGTTACGCCCTCGCCCACAAAGACTCCGGCGCCCAGGCTGGTTCCGGCTCCCACGCTGGCGCCGGATTCGACGACGGCATGCGGTCCCACGCTGACGCCGGACGCCAGGCGCGCATCGGCGGCAACCAAAGCGGTCGGATGGATGCCGGGCTGCGCGGCACGCGGCGGGTGGAGCGCCTCAGCGGCGCGAATGAAGGCCAGCCGCAGATTTTGCACGGCAATGGTGGTGCGGCCCGCAACTGAACTTCCTTCCGGCACAAGGATGCAACCGGCGCGGGAGTCCACCGCGCGCCGCAACGCAAGCTCGCCTTCGGCAAAAGCCAGGTCCTGCTCTCCTGCTGTTTCTAAAGCCGCGACGCCGCTGATTTCCCTCTCCTCGTCGCCTTCCATTTCGCCGCCCACCAGGCGCGCGATTTCCCTCGCTTTCATTTCGCCTCCCGGATTCGATTCCCGCAACGGGCCTGCCCATCTCCAGCCCCGTTGGCTTGCCATTCAATAAGGATAGAGCGGCGGCTCACCGGGCGGGCGCGTCTTCCAGCGCCGGTGGACCCACAACCACTGGTCCGGATAGCGGCGGATGAAGTCCTCAATCCGCCGCGTAAAATTCGCCGTATTGGCTACGATTTCTTCCTCGGCATCCTGGCACCTGATCCAGTCAATGCGGTCAAATCTCAGCCGGTACTTTTTCAGTTTTGAATCCCAAATCACCAGTCCCAGGATGACAGGCGCTCCGGTCTTTCGCGCCACTCGCGCCGGTCCGGTGGTGGTTGAAGCCGGCAGTCCAAAGAAGTCCACAAAGGTCCCGTCGCCGGCCAGCATGTTCTGGTCCATCAGGATGCCCACCGCCTCATTGCGCTCAAAGGCCCGCAAGGTCTGGCGCGCAAATTCTCTCTTTTCGATTGCGCGCCCGCCGCTCGCGCACCGATACCGGTTGATGAGCCGGTCGATCAGCGGATTGTCCATTTCCCGCACCACGAAGTTGCAGGGATAGCCATAAACGCCGTGGGCGAAAGATCCCAGCTCCCAGTTCCCGAAATGGGCGGTGAGGAAGATGATTCCGCGGCCCTGTTTTCGGGCCTCCTCAAAATTCTCAAACCCGTCATAGATAATCAAACGTTCGATGTTCTGGCGGTTCAGTTGCGGAAAGTGCGCAAAGTCAGCGAGCATCCGTCCCAGGTTGAGAAACCCCGAAAACAGCACCTTCCGCCGCCTCTTCTCGGCCCACTCCGGAAAGGCAATTCGCAAATTGAACATGCCCACGCGGCGAAGGCGCGGCCAGAACGCGTAGCTCAACGCGGCCAGCACCGCACAAACTTTTCTGGCCAGCCGTTGCGGCAGCCATCCCAGAAATCCCAGGATGCTTCGGGCGGCGAAAAATTCAATGCGATGGCGTAACAACGGCTTCCGGGTTGAACGATCCTGCCTCAAACCGCTCCTCAAGCCTGGAGCCCGCCCGGGCCCCGGCGTCCGGACGCCGCCGGAGCCGTGTCCTTGCTGCTCCAGGAACATCCTCCAGGAAAAGCTATTCTATGTCTATTCAGATCGGAGCGGGAGGTTGTGCAGAAAAAAGTTGAGGATCTGGTCCTCGTATTGTTTTCTTTCCGGCCCGGACACGATGTCCGCCTGGGGGTGCGGCAGAACCACCAGCCGCTTTGGATAGGGGGCTTCCTGGTAAAGCTGGCGGGTGGCTTGCGCCAGCGTGGGCTCGCCGTCAGATGCGAGAAAAAGCTTGGGTTTGCCGCCCAGCCGGGAAAGGCCTGATTGAAGGTCCGGAAGGGTCCTTCCCATCGTAAAGATGCGGAATTCAGCCCGCGAAAGAACGCGGAAAAGCCATCCAGCCCCGCCCACCAGTTTGTCCAGGTGGACATCAAACAACTGGGTTGGCCTGCTATAGGCGTTGTCCAGGGCCAGCGCTTCAACCTCCGGGTCTCGCTCCGCCACAGCCAGAGCCGCATAGGCTCCGACCGAATTTCCGTAGATCCCAACGTGGCGTGGGTCAACACCCTGGATTTTCCGTACCCTCGAGATGGCCGCCTTCAGGACCGAAGCTTCCCCCACGCCAAGACTTGACAGGGACGTTGTACCGTGTGAGCCCTCAAAGTTAAAGAGATAGACATTGAAATGGTTGGCCTGCAGAACGGTCCCCAGGGACAGCAGCGCAGACCGGTTGGAATCATATCCGTGGCAGAGAATGATGGCAGGGGCGCCTCTCAGGCCAATCAGCAGCCACCCCTGGTGCTCGACCCCGTCCGCGTCTTTGAAGTTCACGTTCTCATAACTCGAAAGCAGGTAGGAAGAGGGAGTGACGTTTTCAACCCTGTCATGGGCCGCCACAATGCGATAGGTGAGGAAGGCCCCGGCGCCAATTAACACCGCAAGGATGCCGGTTAACACCAACAGCGTTCCCACAACAAAACTGCGGCCCAGCTTTGCCAGCTTGCGCCCGGGCGAAACAGCCGGTTTGGATTGTTGAGACTGCATATTCAAATCACCCGGAGGGTTCGAAACAACCCGGCGGGCAGCTGGCCGTCAAGCAGGTAAAGTGCTGCTCAGCTTGTCCCCGGCATCGGCCACAATCTGGGCTATACTGGACTGACCTTTGCATCAGTTTGCAGGAGGACAAGGGAAGCCTTGGGGTCCAGGATTGTAGATGTCCGGCAGTTACGCGCACGCCAGTTCCAGCCGCTCTTGCAGGCAGAGTCAAGGGCCTGGCTGGAAGACCTCCATTGGGACTATGGTCCCTCGTCAGGACTGATTTCTTCCTACCTTGAGGCGAAACGGCTTTCAGGCTATGCACTGCTGGAAGACGACATGGCACGGGGCTATTGCCTCTATTTCCGCGAAGGATCCAAAGGGTTGATTGGCAGCCTCTTCGTCGAACCCGGTAATCCCCAGCCTGGCTGCGCAATCGATCTGCTGCGGAAATCCCTTGACACGCTGTTCGGGTTTGTCGATATCCGTCGCATTGAGGCCCAACTGCCACACTTCAGCATGGACCAGATCGGCCCTTATTTCCGTTCCAGGGCTTTCCAAACTTATCTTCGCCAGTTTATGACTTTTCGTTTAGCGGAAAGTCCGGCAGGTGGCGGGAGTTTCGCCTCCCAGCCCGGGTCTCGATGGCCAACGCTTCCGAGGGGCGACTTCATCTTCGAACCCTGGGAACGCAAGTATGACCGTGATGCGGCGCAACTGCTGCACGACGTCTATCGAAATCACATCGACGCGGCCGTCAATGATCAGTATTGCTCCGTCGCGGGCACCATGCGCCTGGTTGAAAGCATTGTCCGCCACCGCGGCTGCGGGGACTACCTGCAACAGGCCTCGATTGCGGCCGTCCACGCACCCTCCCGAAAACTGGCCGGAATTCTGGGCCTTACGGCCGTAAGGCCCGGAACGGCGCATATTCCCCAGATTGCCGTCGGTGCCGGCTATCAGGGCGTCGGCCTGGGCAGCGCCATGCTCCGCGCCGCATTCGAAAAACTGGCCCGGTCAGGATTTGCCGAGGTGTCGCTCACGGTGACGGCCCTGAACAGCAGGGCGGTAAGACTTTATGAACGGATGGGATTTCGTACTTTTCGGGGGTTCAGCGCCTTTGTCTGGAATCGTCCCTGAGGCAGGGCCCGGCAATCAGGTGGTTTTGGCGTTCAGCAGGTCTTTGAGCTCATCCATAAATTCCCGGACGTCCTTAAAGTCCAGATAAACCGAGGCAAACCGGACATACGCCACTTTATCCAGTGTCCGCAGCCGGTCCATCACCAGCCCGCCCAGTTCAGAGCTTGGCCGTTCCCGGTCCGGCGATTCGGCGACGTAGGCTTCCGCCTCGTCAACAAGGTCCTCCAGCTTGCTCATGGGAACCGGCCGCTTTTCGCAGGCTTTCAGCAGTCCGCCCAGGATCTTCTGGCGGTCGAACTTTTCGCGGCTCCCGTCCTTTTTCACCACCATGTATGGGATTTCATCAATCCGCTCATAAGTGGTAAAGCGGCGGCCGCACTTCATGCACTCCCGCCGGCGCCGGATGGTGTCTGCCACCTTGCCCGCCCGGGAATCAACAACCTTGTCTTCGATGTAACCGCAAAAAGGACATCGCATAGTTTAAATCACATCGGGCCCAGCGTACTTTCTCTGCAAGCCGGCCCGCTCTCTCAAGGCACCAGGGACGGATAAGGTTTGTTACTCGGCCCCTTTCGTAGCGGCCTCCTGCTCCAATTCTTCTTCTTCGGTAATGGCTTCGAGGCGCTTGAAACTGAGACCTTCGTGGACCAGCAATCCCAGGCTCACCAGAAGGACGGGAACCGACATCATAAGCCAAAGCAGGATGGCAGCTCCAGTAGAAACATCAGCTCCCACTCCGAAAATTTCGGTGAGGGCCAGAATAATCCCAACCTGGTATCCCCCACCAATCCCCGGAAACTGCACCACCAGACCCAGTGAAGCACAAAACAGCACCAGCGCCGCAGCCAGCCATACGATGTCTCCCAGAGTGCCGCCCAGGCTCCTCAGTGTCAACCAGAAAACGGTGGCATTGGTGACCCAGAGAGCAATGGAAAGCACCACGCTGCCCGCAAAATCAGGCATGCTCCGCACAACCTGCAGGCCCTCCGCAAACGAATGAAGGAAATGCTCAATATGCCGCTGGATGCTCTGCGGCAGGAATCGAGCCATGCGCAGGACCCAGTCCATCAACTCCCGCGTTTTCAGCCGGTAAACCACCAGTCCCAACACCAGAATGACGGTAACCACCAGCATGGCGTCACCGGCTTTGTGCATCACCGAGAGCACGTTTTTACCGGCGGCGCCCATCTCCACGGGGGCAAAGTAAAGCACCACCGAAAACAACACCACCAGGCAAATGGTGTCGCAAATCCGCTCCATCAGCCACACGGCAACCATGGAAGTGATGGGCAGCGACTCCTTGCGGGCAATGTAGGCCGGGCGGACGAACTCTCCCGGCCGGCCCACCAGGTAGATCGAACTGAAGCCCAGGAACTGGCCCACCAGCAGCACCCACAGCGAGCCCTTCTTGATGGGGCGCATCAGGAACTGCCAGCGCAGGGCGCGAATCAGGTAAGTAAGGAAAACGCCCGCCAGCGCCGCCAACAGAAGTCCGGGCCGCGCGCTCACGAGTGAAGCCCACAGACGGCCCCAGTCAAAGTTTCGCCATTCGGGATTGTGGCGGAGGTTGTAAATGATCAGCACCAGGATAACCGTGCTGATGCCCAGCCATATCCATCGTTTTCGGCCTTTAGTTTTCTTCACAACGAGCTCTTTCCTTAAATCTGCCCGTCAAACTACCGAAAGGGCGTTTCGGAGTCAAGCAGCAATCGCCGCGGCGTCTTGCGCCCTTTGCTAGCGGGCATCGTGGCCGCCCTTTTTCGGCAGCCCCGGCAAACGCTTCCGTTTTCGCCAGCCGGCCGGCAGATCATGATCCTTTCGCTTGGGGGAAAGGGACCTTTCCAGTCATGGTGCGGGAACCGGAGTTAGCGGCCTCAAATCAACCACCAGAACCCTCCCGTCACTCTCCCATTTTCCGCCGGTTGCCGTCAACCCCGAGCGCGCGGGATTCGAGACGCTCACCAGTTGTTCAGCCGCTACCAGCCCCGTCATACCAAGGTCCGCGCCCACCTTGGCCCGTTCCAGATCGACGCGCGGGTCAACCGAATGCGAAATCACCCCCGGGCGGACATCAAAACCGTTGTCATGATTGGCCACCACCAGCCACACGGGCCGCCCGTCCGGGGCCGCCACAGGCGCTTTCCAGATGCGCAGGTGGTGGCGATGCGTAAACGTATTCAGCATCTTTTCAAAAGCCATGTCTTCGGGATGGCCGTAAAGATAAAGGGTCGACATCGGAGCAGCGTCATAGCCCTTGCCCTTGATGACCGCTTCAAAAGTCTTCCACAAGGAATTGGCGTCCTGCTCCTTGGCCGCCGTCCAGCCCGCCTTCTCAAAAGCCGCATCGATTTCCTGCCGGCTCCCAACCAGGACCAGGTTGACCGGCCCGCCCTCGTTGCCCTTCCTGCTCCTCACGCGCCGCGGCGCCTGCGCCAGCATCTGCATAACGGAAGCTTCCAGCGCTGCGGGAATCTGCCTGGCAAACTCGGGCTGAAACCGGCCGGAAATTTCCAGCGGCTTGTCCAGAACCACGGAAAATTCAGTGCCCACCGGGTAGTTGATGGAAGTATCGGGACTTCCGAACATTGTTCCGCCACCCTGCTGGGGCTGCTGGGCGCCGCCGGTTTTCGTCTGTATTTTTGCGATCGCCGAATTGATGAGAGTCACTGGCAATTCGCTGGCCAGGACGCCCTGGATTGTACCGTCGTCCAGCACCTTCTCCCGCGCATTGTCCACATCGTGAAGATGGCATGTCAGAGGGATGGCTGGCTGCCCCGGCACCTTTAAAGTGTCAAATTTCAAGAGGATTTTTGCCCGGTCGGTGGGACTGGAACTGGGAATCAGTTTTGCGATGCGGCCGCTTAATACGGCTCCCAGGGGAATGGCGACTTCGCCATTCACCTCCACCGCCCGCTCCGTCGAAGCCTCCACGGGCCCGTTCAAATGCGACGAGGTGGTACTGACAGGGGTCTTGAGCCGAAGAAAAATCTCCGTCCCCGACGGGATGGTATGAGTTAGCGGACTCCCGTTGGCCGTAGAAACCGTCCCGGCCGGCTCCTGGCCACCGGCCTGCGCAGCCGGCCTCGCAGCGAGCCCGGTTGAACAGAGCGGCAGGCAAAGCAGGGCGCCCGCCAGCAGCCACCTGACCGGCCTGCCGGCCCAACACGTGCCGTGGCTCTTCAGTCTGATTCGCAATTCTGAAAATACGCGCTTCGGCATCACCGGCCCCGATTCGGGAGCAGACCTTCGCTGCGGCTGATCTACCCGCAAAGTTGACGGGGAACAGGCTGCAGAGTCGACCTCCTTATTTTACCGGAGAGAGGACCGAAGTTCCTGAACGATCTCGCCGGCGATGGCGCGGCCCCGGTCAAGATCGTCGGGCGGAAGGGATATGGCGGCAACCTTGGCATGGCCGCCTCCGCCAAATCTTTCACAAATGCTGGCCAGGTTGGCGTCCTTCGGCGTGGGGTTCCAGGGATTGCTTCCGACGGCCACTTTGATGCGCTCGGGGGAACGGCTGAGGGCCACGTTATAGACCGATTCAGGAAATAGATAGTAAGGAACGAACTTGTTGAACCCCTCAAAACTCTGGTCAACAAGGTCGAGGAAAACCACGCCCTGGCTGAGCACCGCGCGGTTTCGAATGATGTCAATGGTCTTCAGGTGCTGGTCATACAACCGCTCAAAGGCCTGCCGGACGCGCGGCAGGGCGGCAATTTCCGCCAACGGCCTGGAAAGGAGATCGGGAATCAGCCCGGCGACAAAATCGTTTGAGGGCGCCCCTTCAATCACCAGGGTGATCTGCATGGCGGGATCGCGCATTTCCACCGCTGTTTTGGAGTCCGAATACTGCGCGCCATCGATGATGTCGGCCCAGTGAATAACCTCCTCAAGGTCGGAAGCACAGAAATTGAACCGGGTCGTTGCGATGTGGGCGATAAATTTTGTGCAGGAACGGAAGGAGGGGTCGTAAAACTTCTTTCCGCTCCGGTCGTGCCGGAAGTGTTCCGCATCAGCCGGCGTCAGGAAGGCGCTCTGGTGATGATCAAACCACCAGGTCATGCGGGGCGAACTGGAATACTTGAAATCGACAATGACGTTCTCATCTCCGTCAAACATGTCCTCATCAAAAAGCTGGCCCGCGCGATGGAGGAGCCCTTGATACATAAATTCCGCGTGCGGATCCACTACCTCGCGATAGAAGCGCGAGAATACCGCTGCCGAACAGGCACCGTCAAAACACCGGTTATGAAAACAGACGCGAACTTTCATTTTGTAATTATCAACGCCCTCGCTGCCCCACAGTCGGAGAGGCGCAGGTCATTCTGTAGAATTTGCTAAATTGCTCTGCTGAGGGCGAATTGTCAAGAGAAAAGAAGAATGGACGCCACCACACTCCCGGCGGCCAACGCGTCTTTCATTGCGCAACAGGTTCTGCGAACCGCGCCCCAAAGAGCTACGCCACCTTCTCCGACTGCTGCCTTGCCAGGTTTCCAATCACCGCAATACCGTACTGCTCGCCGTTATAGGCCTTATACATCAGCATAATAACCAGTATCAATAGGGTTATTCCAAAGGCAATCCATATCAGGCCACCGGCAATCCACCCGATGATGGGAATCAGGGCCAGGATCGACGTCATAATCTGCAGAGCAACACCCACGACGATTCCTGCCAGTCCCAGATAAATCGCCTGAAAAGCATGGAAGCGCACAAACCGGTTCCGGTTGTACGGTCCAATGAGCAGGAACAAAACGCAGGCAACCGGCCAGAGAACGTAACAGAGCAGCCCCGCAACATTGTAGGCAATCCCCGGCATTTCCAGGCTCGACTTCCGCCCGGGCTGCGGGGCTCCGGTTCCGGCGGGCGTCCCTGCGCTCACCGGTGACCCGCACGAACTGCAGTAAACCGCGCCGGCCGCCACCGACGCTCCACATTTTGCGCAGCTTGCCGTAGTCTGCCTCCTTGTTTGGCCAGTCATGCAGCGTGAATCCCGGCCTGAGCAATGCGCCGGATTCCCGAATCACAAAATCAGGCGGCTCCTACCGGCTTGTCTTATTCTTAACACACTCTCCTGCGTGAGACAACGAACCCGCCGGGTCAAAGGGTCGCCACGGCATAACCCCTTGCGCGTAGGTTTTGAGCGTGCGGATGAGATTCTCCGGGTGCACGGGCGCCCCGGACTTCAGTGAAAGGAGGAACTTCAAGGGAAGGAAAAAGGGGGAAACTCTGAAGCCGGACACAGAGCGGTCCGGCAGGCTCGGCTCCCCTGGTTGGCGGGTTTCTTACGCGCCCGGACGTGAGCGGCGAGGAAAGACGCCTCCGCGGCCACTCTGGCCCGGCGGATGCCCCACAACCTGGCCTTTGGCGTCGCTGGCTGCAATGAATTTGTCAATCACCAGCCACGTCAGCAGCGCCATGGGAAAATAGAGCGCAACCACAATAGCCAAAAGTTCATAGATTCGTTGCATCCCAGAACCCACCATAAACATAACGCACCCTTTTCTCTATTTTGACATTCGGCCGGTGTCTCTCCGGCCGCTTAAGACTCATCTGTCTACAAGTCCATTTCAACATAGGGCGGAGAACAGTGCTATAGCACGCAAGTACTAAACGCAGATCATCCGGCACCGGGCTGCGGCTCGCGGCTTCCTGAGCTTTTCAAACTATCGCCGACCGCCTCTTCACGCCGGCCACGCCCAACCCCGCCGTCCCAGCCCGGTTCGCCCTCGCTTTCCAATCGGCAACACCGTGGGGCTTCATGACGCGTTCGCAGCTTTAAGGTTGACCTCTGCAGCCCGCCTTTCGTCTTCCAGATGCGGGTATCACCCCGCACTTCCGGCGTTTGCTGCCGGGCCGCAGAGTCCCTGGATCACCCAACTTCTCAGACGCTCTTATCCCCCACTGAACAAGCAGCCGGAGACGAAGCTATAGGGGTTGAGGGGCATCTAATGGATGCTGGCAGGAAGGTCATCGGCGGGTACGCCAAGCGCCTACCAGGCGCCCGGGCCGGGCAGTGAGCGTGTGTGGTTGAAGGTATATTCGCCGAGCAATTGTTCATGCCCCGCCTCATCAACGTTCAGCAGGCGCAGGATCATTTTGCTGGTCGGCATGGCTTTTGCGTACGTGATGGACTCCTGGATGACGACGTCGCCCGCAGAGGGATTGACCGGGAGGTCCCGCATCCGGAGTTGTTCCGACGCCGCGCTCATCGCAGATGGAGAGATCGACGCGTTCGGCTCCCTTCAGGTTCGCAGCCAGCCGGCCGATCAGAATATTGTCTTCGGCGGTCACGGTACACTGCACGCTGCCTCCCCGCGGCGGTGTGTACTCGCGTACCCGCAGTCCTTCCTCTGTCGCGCGGCGCAGGAAAGCGTCACTCACCACCATTTGCAGGCTTCCCTCGCGCGCCAGTTTACGGAGGCCTTCGGCCAGCGCGATTACTTCGCGCAGCCGCTCGCCACATTCGTCGCAGGTAAACAGATGCTCCTCGATACTTTCTTCTTCGGCCGCGGGCAGCATGCCCAGCCAGTAGTCAGCCAGCATGATTGGGTCAACGGAATTTGCGCAATTTGACGGGCGCCCGTTCTCTTGACTCATTGAGCCACCCCCATACATTCACGCAGTTGGCGGATCGCCCGATGGCGGATCACCCGCACGTTGGCTTCGGAAACGCCCAGGAAACCGGCAACGTCCGCCCCGGTCTCCTCGTCGTAGAAACTCATCACCACTACGGTACGCTCCCGCTCTTTCAGGCCCTCTACGCAGCGCTGCAGCAGGTCGCGATCAAGGGTTACGGCAGGCTGGGCAGCCACGGGCAGTTCAACTGCGTACTGCTCCAGCAGACGCACTTTCCTCTCCATCCCGCGCCGCAGGTTTAGCACCGTCATGCGGCACGTGCCCAGCACAAAAGAGGCAAGCTTCTCCGGCTCCCGCAGGCGTCCGGCACGCAGGGCTTCAAGCGTGGTGATCAGGACCTGCTGCGCGAGGTCGTCCGCGGCGTGCTCGTCCCGCAGGTGTCGCAAGCCGTAGAGCCGGATTCGCGGCGCCATGCGGCGGAACAGCTCGGCTTCCGCTTCGCGATCGTTCCCGGACCCGATTTGCCGCACTAACTCAGCATCATTCAGTTCAATTTCCATCAGCACATCTTTTATGTGTAACGAAATGGCTTCCTGTTACACTTCCGGGTATCAACGGGAAACCATTTTATATCATGGCGGCCCATAACAACCAAGGAGGAGGGAATGATGGCCAAGACAACAGAGATTGCCCCGAACATTTATCGCATCTCCATTTACGCTCCATGGGGCGATCTGCAATTCAATCATTTTCTAGTGAAGGATGAGGAACCCATGCTGTTCCACACAGGTTTGCGCGGAATGCACGCAGAGATTCGCGAAGCGGTTTCCAGGCTCATCAACGTTTCGGATTTGCGTCACATCGGCTTCAGCCACTTTGAATCGGATGAGTGCGGCTCTCTGAATGAGTGGCTGGCTGCTGCACCCCAAGCCGACGTAATCTGCAGCCAGGTGGGCGCGCTGGTCAGTGTGAACGACTTCATCGGCCGCGAGGCGCGGGCTCTCTCTGACGGCGAAAGCTTTACCACCGGCAAATTTCGTTTTCGTTATTGCCAGACGCCCCACCTGCCGCATGGCTGGGATGCAGGCGTGCTGTTCGAGGAGACCGAGAAGACGCTGCTCTGCTCAGACCTCTTCCACCAGACTGGCGACGTCGAGCCGATCACATCCGACGACGTCGTGGGCCGCTCGCACGAGGCCATGAAGGCCTACCAGGCGGGCATCCTGGCGGACTACGTTCCGTACACTCCTCTCACCGGGCAGAACCTCAAAAAGCTCGCGGCCTTGCAACCCAAAACGCTCGCCATTATGCACGGATCGAGCTTTACGGGCAACTGCGTCCGCGCGCTCGATGACCTGCACGTGGCGTATCGCGAAGTCTTCGGCCGGGAAAAGCAGGCAGGTGCCGGCCAGTAGCGCACAGCACGGCAAGGCATTCCACTCTCTGGTAACAAATAGGGGCAGGTTGTACGGGGGCCGTTCACCCAAGCCCGACAAGAACGCAAAATATATCAAAGGAGAAGAGCATTCAATGAGTACCAATGATGTCAAGGCAGTGGCCGATTTTCTGATCGCCGATTTTGAATACGAAATGCAGACAACCCTGCGGGTGTTTGAAGCCGTTCCAACCGCCCATCTCGACTACCAGCCGGACCCAAAGGCCAAGAACGCCTTGGGACTCGTCCGGCACATCACACTTGAAGACCCCTGGATGCTAAACTCCATCGCCGACGGGCAATTCACACCTCCGCCGGACGCTTCTGACTCCTGTGGAATCATGAGTCCGGCTGACGCCATCGCCCGTTACAAGCAGAAGCTTCCGGCAGCCCTAGACCGCGTGCGCGGCCTGACTGCCGAGAAGTTGACGGCCAACATTGACCTTCTGGGCCTGATTCAGATGCCCGCGATCAACTTCCTGGCGATGGCGCTGAAGCATTCGGTGCACCACCGCGGCCAGCTCAGCACCTACCTGCGGCCGATGGGCGGCAAGAATCCGTCAATCTACGGCCCCACGGCCGACACTGCGCCAATCACTGCCAGCTCCCGGGCATGAGGCGGATGGTCGGATTAGTGGCCCGCCGCCGGTTTGGGCTGTGGAGCTGCCAGAGCGGGCCGCGAACGCGGCCTTCCTCAAGGGCTGGGCAAGGGCAAGGGGTGCGCAAACCTGCGCGCGTTCCTGGTTCTTTGCCCCGGCCTTCAGGACAGATGGTCCTCTACCTTGTGGCGGCTTCCCGCGCAGTGGGGGGCCGGCGTGAGAACAGCTCTTCAATCAGCTCGCGGTAGCGCTCTTCAACCACCGGGCGCTTGACCTTCAGCGTGGCGGAGAGTTCACCGGCAGCGATGGTGAGTTCTTTCGGCAGCAGTGCAATCTGACGGATGCGTTCGTGCGGGAGGCAGGTGCTTGCAGGTTTCGTCCACCTGGGCCTGCAGGAAGGCATGGATCATTTCGTTCTTTACCAGGTCTTCCCGGCTCGCAAAATCAATGTGCTGCTCCCGCGCATACGTTTCAAGTGCCGCAAAGTTGGGAACGATCAGTGAGCCGACAAACTTTCTGGAATCACCCAGCACCACAAGCTGCGCCACGTAGCGATGCCCCTGGAAAAGGTTCTCCAGCTTTTCCGGTGAAACATACTTTCCACCGGATGTTTTGAAGAGGTTCTTCTTGCGGCCGGTGATGGAGAGAAAGCCTTCCTCATCCAGCGAGCCCAGATCACCGGTGCGGAACCAGCCATCGGCGAAAGCTTCGCCGTTCCTGTCGTCCGCATGATAATAGCCGGGAGTCACGTTGGGACCGCGAACCAGAATTTCCCGCCCGCTGTGGCCCTCCGCGTCCTCGGTCTCTTCGCCCAGCCTGACTTCCACGCCGGGTACCACCTGGCCCACGGTGCCCAGCTTTACGGCACCGGGGTGATTGACGGCAATCACCGGCGAGGTTTCCGTCAGTCCGTATCCCTCATAAATCGGGATGCCGATGGAGAAGAAAAATTCCGCGAGTTCCGGGCTGAGCGGCGCCGCGCCGGAAATTAACAGCCGCAGCCGTCCGCCCATCTGCGAGCGGATTTTGGCGTAAACAACCTTGTCCGCGAGCGCCCGCTTGACGGAGAGGCCGGCAGGAACAGAGCGGCCGGTGATGCGGTATGGAAACCAGTCACTGCCGGTGCGCAGCGCCCACCCGAACAGCCTCTGCTTCGAAGCGGGAAGATGGCGGACTTCCTCCATCACCTTCTCGCGAATCTTTTCCACCAGCCGCGGAACAACGGCCATCAGCGTGGGCCGCGCTTCGCGCAAATTCTGCGGCAGAGTGTCGATGCTTTCCGCGTAGGCAATCGAAACGCCCTGGGCCATGTAGTAAAAGTCAATCATCCGCTCAAAGATGTGGGCCAGCGGAAGGAAGGCCATGCTCACGTCGCCGGGGTGGAAGTCAAACAGGCGGCCGCAGGCCTGAATGTTTGAGGCAATGTTGGCGTGCGTCAGCACCACGCCCTTGAACGCCCCGGTGGTTCCCGAGGTGTAGACGATGCTTGCCCGGTCGTCCGGCCGGGTGCGAAGCGCCTGCGCCTCCAGGGATTTCACCGGGTCGGTTCCGGCGGCGCTCGCGCGCCCCGCAAGTTCCTTCCAGCAAAGGACGTCCGGAAATTCGCCAGGCTCCGTGTCCATGGCCGCCACAAACTTCAGCCCCGGCAAGGCGGACCGCACGGCCAGAACTTTCTTCAACTGGTCGCGGGTGGAAACAACAATTCCTTTTGAGCCGGAATCGCTGAGGATGAAATTCACATCCTCTTCCAGCAGCGTGGAGTAGAGCGGAACGGTGACAGCCCCAAGTCCCAGGATGGCATAGTCGGTCAGCGCCCATTCCAGCCGATTTTCTGACAGCAGGGCCACGCGGTCGCCGGGGCCGACGCCCATCCCGCCGAACGCCTGCGCCAGCGAGGCCACTTTCAAAAGCACCTCGCGCGAAGGGACGCCGCGGTACCGGCCCTCCGTCTTGGTCAGGAAGGCGTTGGGCTTCTGATGGTCTTCCATCGCCTGGATAAACAATTCATTGATGGTCTTAAACGGCTTTGATTCCATGCGCTCGTGTGCCCCTGATTTGTGGAAAACGGCGGACCGAAGAAGATTCTAGCACAGACCTGGGACCAGCCATTTTGTAGCCGGGCAAATCAAGCCGGGCCGGGCACGCTCACACGCTCGCACATCGGGCGTATCGATCCGTCAACCTGCTACAGGCTTTTTCTCCGCCGCGTTATCGACTAAGATTCAGCAGGAGAAGAGTTTGAATGGGGCAATCAAGAACAGGCCGTGGAAAACCAGCCGGACCCCCGGCCCGGAGCCACGAGCCGGTGCGCGCGCCTCGCGGCCCCGCACTCAAATGCCATGGGTGGCCGCAGGAGGCCGCTTTGCGCATGCTGATGAATTCGCTCGACCCCGACGTCGCCGAACAGCCCGGCGACCTGGTTGCCTGTTGCGCCACGGCAAGAGTTCTGAGCAACTGGGAAAGCTACGGCGCAACCGTCGAAGCTCTCAAGTCGCTCAAGAATGACGAGACACTCCTGGTCCAATCCGGAACACCGGCCGGCGTTCTCGCGACGCAACAAGAAGCTCCGCGCCTGCTGATCGCAAATTCAAACCCCGCCCCACGCCGGCCCATTTCCGGGAACACTGAACAGGGCGGACCGGCGTTGCCGCCGCAGGCTTCTGCCGCAAGCTGGACCTGGGTGGGCACGCAGGAAGCTTTGCCAACCGCCTTTCTGGTTTTCGACGCTATTGCCCGGAAGCACTTTGGCAGCGACCTCGCCGGCAAGCTGATCGTGTCGGGCGGAATGGGAGCAGCGGGAGGCGCGCTGCCGCTTGCCGCCGGGATGCTCGGCGCGGCCTTCCTCGGCATCGATGCTGATGGTGAACGCATTCGGCGGCGCATTCGAGCGGGCTATTGCGATTACTGCGTCAACACCCTGGATGAGGCACTGCGCATCCTCAAGAATGCCGTGCGGCAGAAGCAGGGTGTCTCCGTAGGACTGGTGGGAAACTGCGCGGATATCATTCCGGAACTCGCCAGCCGGGGCGTTCTGCCCGACATTCTGACCGACCAGACGAGCGCCCACGATCTCCTGCACGGTTACATCCCTTCCCGCCTGAATGCCGAAGAAGCGAGCGCGCTGCGGAATGAGCACCCCGGGGAATATCTCTCCCGGGCGCAGGAGCTCCCTTGCCCGGCATTTTGAAGGGATGCTGGCGCTGCAGAAGATGGGCTCCATCGTCTTCGAATTTGGAAACAGCATCCGGGCAGCGGCCGTGGAGTGCGGAGTGCAAGATGCCGCATCGGCCTTTCCGGGCTTTGTCGAAGCTTATCTCCAGCCGATGTTGTCAGCGGGTCTTGCTCCTGTCCGCTGGATAGCGCTTTCCGGTGAAGCGGCAGACATTCGCCGGCTCGACGACTTGGCGCTGGAATGTTTCCGGATGACGCCCTGCTGGCCCGATGGATTCCGCTGGCGCGAAAATTTGTGCGATTCCAGGGCCTGCCGGCGCGGGTTTGCTGGATGGGGAATGACGCGCGCATCGCACTGGCCGGGCGGGTGAATCAACTTGTTGCCGAAGGTGCATTCAAGGCCCCCCTGGTGATTGCCGTAGACCATGCCAGCGGCAGCGCAGGGCCCACGGCAGAAAAGGAAGAAATCTTGCCTTTTGGCAACTCGCCCGCCGTGAGAAGGCTGTTGAATGCGGCTTCGGGCGCCAGTTGGTTATCACTCGAAGTTGGTGCAGGCTCCAGCCAGGCAACCGTAGCGCTGGTGGCCGACGGCTCTCCGCAGGCGGCAAAGAACATCCCGCATGCGCTGGAGGATGATTCCGCGCTCAAAATTCTGCAGCTGGTTGCTCGCCAAGTATAAAACCCACTGCCGCTGCGACCCGCCTAAAGATATAACACATTTAAAATGTGCCGATTGGCCCATGCAACTTCAAGTGATTCTGTGCTAAATTCACAGTGTGCAAAGCGTTGTGGAGTGTGTTCCCAACTTCAGCGAGGGCAAGACCGAAACAAGATCGAGTCCATCATCCAGGCTCTGATGGCGGGCCCCGATGTTTACCTGCTGGACACCCAGATGGATGCCGATCACAACCGCACCGTCGTGACCTTTGCGGGCAGCCGCCAGAGCGTGGGCGAAGCGGCGTTGCGGGCCATCGGACGCGCCGCCGAACTCATCGACCTGAACCATCACCGCGGCGTGCATCCCCGCATGGGCGCCACGGACGTTGTACCCTTCGTACCTGTCAAGGGCGTCGATCTCCGTGACTGCGTTGAGGTCGCGCGCTGGGTGGCGGAGCAGACCTGGCAGCGCTTCCGCATACCGACCTACCTTTATGAAGAGGCGGCCCGCGAGCCCCGCAGAAAAAACCTCGAATACCTGCGGCGGGGACAGTTTGAGCAGTTGCGCGAGGAGGTCCGCCGGAATCCCGACCGCCGGCCCGACTTTGGCGAGCGAGATCTGCACCCGACGGCCGGGGCCACCGCCATCGGCGCGCGAAATTTTCTGATCGCCTACAACATCAATCTGAATTCCAGCGACCTCAACCTGGCCAAATCCATCGCCCGGAAGATTCGCGCCTCAAACGGAGGCCTTGCGGCCGTGAAAGCCATCGGCGTGGAAGTGAAAGCGCTGGGACTCGTTCAGGTCTCCATCAACCTGACGGATTTTCTGACCACCTCGATTGGCGCCGTCTTCGATGCGGTGGAAGTAGAAGCCGCGCGCGCCGGCGCTTCCGTTGAAAGCAGCGAGATTGTGGGACTGGTGCCGCGGCGGGCAATTGAGGACGCCGACATGGCGCGTCTCAAATTGCGGAATTTTGGTCCCGGATTGATTCTGGAAAACCGGCTTGAGGAGGCAGATGTTCAGTGAGTTGGCCCTGTCTTCGGGTGCGTTATGAACCCGCGTTTCTGCAGGGCGGATGGAAATCAATGGAGACAGACAATCCTCAGGAGCAGGGTGGCGCCGGATCAGGCCGTCCCGGCGTCTGACGAAGAAACCCAAACCTTCTTTGCCGCGGATTCGCCCAGGCTGATGGACTTCCTGCCCAGGCGCAGGCTTAAAGTGCCGTCGTAATTGCGCCGGGAAACCCGGATTTGAACGCCCGGGCGGATACCCAGATGGTCGAAGTATTCGAGCAGTTTGCGATCGCGCTCGTGCATGCTGTCAACCCTCGCCGACGTTCCGGGTGCCGCCTCCCACAGTTGCCGGAGCCCCAGCTTGCGGCGCTCTCCGGCGCTCTTGTTGATCTGGTTGCCGTGGGGACAGGTGCCGTCGCGGCCCAGCTTTTCAATCAGTTTCTTTTCCAGATCTTCGGAAACCGAGTGTTCCAGGCGCTCGGCCTCATCGTGGATCTTGTACCACTCCATTCCCAGGATGTCGTGGAGGAAGCGTTCAATCAGGTGGTGGCGAAATCGCAGCCGGTCGGAAATGTTCCGGCCCTCGGCCGTCAGCGTAATGCGGCCCTTGCGGTCGACGTGGGCCAGCTTGTCCCGCCTCAGGCGCCGCAAGGCCAGCGCAACAGCAGGAGGGGTAACGTCCAGCCAGCGCGCAATAGTCGCCGCAATGGCAGCGCCCTCTTCCGCCTCCGCCTCGGCAATGGCTTTCAGGTAGTCTTCTTTTGAAATAGTCAGCTTCATGGCTAACGCCGGTAACGGACTTCCGGCGCCTCAGGGCGCCCTGTCAAATCACCGGAAGACATCCATTTTAGCCCGGTTTCACTGCGGGTGTTCCAGATTTCCGGCTTGACACGGGCGACATCATCCTATTAACTATAGTTTATTTTTACAAAGAATCCTTAGTAAACATCCATCTTGGATCAGCCCTGAAATGGACAACCCACAAGATAAACCTGAAGGCGCTGAAGTCCAGCCCGGCCGAACGGGCCAGGCCGCAACCCAATCTGCGCCCTCCCCGCCCAGCCGCAGCATGTCGCTGGAAGGACTGCACGGAACTGTCGCATTGCCGCCGCACGAGGCAGGATTCTGGCGGCACTGGTGGGCATTTGTGGGACCGGCCATCCTGGTCAGCGTCGGTTACATGGATCCCGGCAACTGGGGAACCGACCTGGCCGGCGGGGCGGAGTTCAAATACGCGTTGCTATGGGTCGTTGCGCTGGCCAGTCTGATGGCCATTTTCATGCAGGTGCTCTCAGCGCGGCTGGGTGTGGTGACGGGCATGGACCTTGCCCAGTGTTGCCGCGATTGGTATCCGCGCTGGACACGGGTCCCCAACTGGCTGTTTTGTGAACTCGCTATCGGCGCCTGTGACCTGGCGGAGGTGCTGGGCAGCGCCGTGGCGCTGAATCTCCTTTTCGGCATTCCTTTGCTCTGGGCGGTGATCATCACCGGGTTCGATGTCCTGCTCCTGCTGGGCTTGCAGCGGTTCGGGATGCGAACCATCGAGGCGGTGATCCTGCTGCTGGTGGCCACCATGGGGGTGTGCTACTTCATCGAGATCTTCGTCCTCCCCCAGACCCGGCCGAGCTTCATCGAGATGGGTAGCGCAATCTTCCATCCGGGACTCGCCCAAAGCGGCATGCTGGTGCTCGCCATCGGTATCATCGGCGCCACAGTGATGCCCCATAACCTCTATCTCCACTCGGCGCTGGTGCAGAGCCGCCAACTACAGAAGGATGACCGGTCCATTCGCCGCGGCATTCTGTTCAACACCCTGGATGCCTCGGTGGCTCTTGCCATCGCGTTTTTCCTGAACGCCGCTATCCTGGTGCTGGCGGCCCTGGTCTTCTACGGCAGGGCCACCGTGCTGGTGCCGGGCGGGCAGGCGGTCACCTTCAGCCCGGACACCGACTGGATTCGTGTCGCCTATCTCACTCTGGCTCCGCTGCTGGGAACCGCGCTGGCCAGCACACTGTTCGCCGTGGCCTTGCTGGCCAGCGGCCAGAGCAGCACCATTACGGGCACGCTGGCCGGGCAGGTGGTGATGGAAGGATTCATGCACTGGCGGATCCAGCCGTGGCTGCGGCGCCTCATCACCCGCACCCTGGCCATTCTGCCCGCGATCCTGATCATCGGGGTCCGTGGAAACAGCAGCGTCACCGACCTGCTGGTGCTCAGCCAGGTTGTTCTTGCTTTGCAGCTTCCTTTTGCCATGTTTCCTTTGTTACACTTCACAAGCTCCCGCAAGCGCATGGGCAAGTGGCGAAACGGCTGGTTCCTGATGATCGCCGGCTGGAGCAGCGCGCTGCTGATTACCGCCATGGACGTCTACGGCTTGCCGGACGCGATCAAGAGCGCCTGGGTGGTTATTGTTGGCCATTGAGGCGCAGAAGCAAGAGGCCCGTCCAGCAGGGAGGCTGCCGTGTACCACAAGATTCTAGTAACCCTGGACACCACGTCCTCGGACAGGGCCATCATCGAGCACATCAAGGACCTGGCCAAAATCATGCGGGGCCGTGTGGTGCTTCTACACGTCGCGGACGGATGGGCGGCCCGCATGTACGGCCCTGACGCCGTGAGTCCTGAGGTGACTGAAGACAAGGCCTACCTGGAAAAGGTCAGGACGGAATTTCAGGCGGAAGGGATTCCTGCCGAGGCCTCGCTCGCCTACGGTGATCCGGCCAGCGAGATCGTCAAGTGGGTGCGGCAGGAGGGTTGCGACCTGGTTGCCATGAGCACGCACGGGCACACGTTTATCAAGGACCTGTTGCTGGGGACCACGGCTCCGCGAGTGCAGCATCGGATCAGCGTTCCTGTCCTGCTGCTTCGCGCCAAATAGGCAAAGACCAGGCAGGTTGTCTTTCCCGGGCGGATGCAGCTCATGTAAACGGAAACCTTTGGTTGGGCGAGAAACGTTCATGTTGATCCAGGGCTATGCAACTCCGGAAGGGACGGCGCGCTATCAGCAGAGGCATGCTGAGCGTCTGCCCGGGCATTACCACCAGTCGCAGGGCCTGTGGATCAGTTCCATCGGGCTCGGCACTTACCTGGGCGATCCCAGCGATGCGGTGGATGGCCGTTATGCTGAAACGGTGGTGCTGGCGGCGCAGGCGGGCATCAATGTTTTCGACACCGCCGTCAACTACCGCCACATGCGCAGTGAGCGCGCCATCGGCCGGGCCGTTGCGGAACTGGTTTCCTCCGGCCGGGTCGAGCGCGATGAAATCCTGCTGGCCACCAAGGGGGGCTTCCTCGGCTACGACGGCGATGAACCCGGCGACCCGGCAGCTTATTTCCAGGAAAAGCTGGTCCGTAGCGGGCTGGTGAAACCGGATGAAATCGTCGCCGGCTGCCACACCCTCGCGCCCCGTTATCTGGCCAGCCAGATTGACGTCAGCCGCGGCAACCTCGGCGTGGCCACGATTGACCTCTATTACCTTCACAACCCCGAGGCCCAGCTTGGTGAAGTTTCCCGTGATGAGTTCCTGCGCCGCCTGCGGCAGGCTATGGCGGTGCTGGAACAGGCCGTTGCCGACGGCAGCATTCGCATGTACGGCGCTGCCACCTGGAATGGCTTCCGTGTTCAGGCGGATTCGCCGGAGGCCGTCTCGCTGGAGGAGATGCTCGGCCTGGCGCGAGAGGTGGGCGGGCAGAAGCATCATTTCGGCGCCGTGCAGCTCCCCTTCAACGTCGCCATGCCCGAGGCCCTGGCCGCCAGCACCCAGGCCAGCAACGGACGCTCCGTACCGTTGCTCCACGTGGCACGGGAACACGGCTTGATGGTGTTTTCGAGCGCCAGCCTCTTACAAAGCCACCTGGCCAAAGGGTTGCCGGCCGGCTTCGGGCAACGGGTCCCGGGCCTCGCCACCGACGCCCAGCGGGCCATTCAGTTTGTCCGCTCCACTCCGGGCATCTCCTGCGCCCTGGTGGGAATGAGCAGCCGCAAGCACCTGGAGGAGAATATCGGCACCGCAGCCCGGCCGCCGCTTTCGCTCGCCGAATATCGCATGATCTTCCAGAAATGACGGCTTGAGCCAGACCTGTCCAGCAAACAGAAACCTCTCCACCCGGCGGCGGCGGCGCGGGGCGCCTGCGAATGATTGGAAAAGTCACATAAGACCTTTCTTCGGATCCGGGCGCGAGGCTTGACAGCCTGATGTCTTTTCGCTACGTTGCATGATAGTCTGCTGGCTCCACATCCTTGGCGCGCGAGGACCTATTGGCTGCAAAACCGATCATTTCAATCACCACGGATTTTGGCGAGGACGACCACTTTGTAGGCGTCATGAAAGGGGTGATTCTCAGCATCAACCCTGACGCCAGCGTAGTGGACATCAACCACCGCGTGAATTCCTACGACATCTTTGATGGCGCCTACAGCCTGTCGCAGAGCTACGATGCTTTTCCGCCCGGCACCATCCATCTGGTGGTGGTTGATCCGGGAGTGGGGTCCGAGCGGCGGCCCATTATAGTGCAGTCCAAGGATTACAGGTTTGTGGCTCCGGACAACGGAGTGCTCTCCATGGTGTATGAGCGCGAGGAGAGAGTTGAAGTCCGCCACGTGACCGCCGAGCATTTTTTCAGGAAGCCGGTCAGCAACACTTTCCATGGCCGGGACATTTTTGCGCCGGTGGCCGGCTGGCTCAGCCGGGGTATGGAAGCTGAGAAATTCGGCAGCGTCGTCACCGATTACGCCAGGTTCACCTCGGTCCGTCCCACCCGGGAGAATGACGCCCTGATCAAAGGTGTCGCCATCAAGGTGGATAAATTCGGAAATGTGGTTACGAACATTACTCCCGGCGATGTGCCGCAGATATTCGGCCAGGACCCGCCGCCCTTCCGCATCAGGATCAACGGGCATGAAATCACCCGGCTCTGCCAATCGTTTGCGGCGGGCGAACCCTCCGAGCTTTTTGCCGTGGTCGGCAGCTCAGGTTTTATTGAGATTTGCACCAATCGCGGCTCGGCTGCAAAGGCATTGAAGGTGAACCGGGGAGCGGAAGTGGAATTAGAGGTCGGCGGGGCGTCAGCAGGAGGCGCGTAAGAAATCGCGGGGAACCTAAACCGGGGTGCCCTTTGGCCCCACAGCCGCCACTTTCGGCCGGGCGCCTTTGCTGCCCAGCCTTTCAATCTTCACCCTTGACACGCGCAGCCCGTCCATATCCACCACGGTGTAGACCCGCCCCTCGTAGGCAAAACTCTCGCCGCCCTTGGGGATTTTGCCCAGGCAATCCAGCACAAAGCCGGCCAGCGTTTCATAGCCCGCGCCGCGCGGCAGCACAATGTCGTAATCATCGGCAAGTTCGCGCAGGCTGAGGGCCGCATCCACCACCAGCACGTCCTCACCCAGCTTCTTGATGGCCGCTTCCTCGCGGTCATACTCGTCCTGGATTTCACCCACGATCTGTTCCAGCACGTCCTCGATGGTCACCAGGCCCACAAAAGTCCCGAATTCATCCACCACCAGGGCCAGGTGCGCATGCCGCCTGCGGGCCTCATCCAGCAGCTTGATCAGGGGCATGGTTTCCGGCACGATCATCGGGGGATGCAGCAGCGTCGGCAGGTCCATCGGCTCATCCAGCGGAATATCATGGCGGAGGCGGTCGAGCGCCACGCCCAGCAGGTCGCGCGCATAAAGGATTCCGATGATGTGGTCGGGCGAGCCCTCGTAGATGGGAACGCGTGAGTGCTGGTCGCGCACAATGCTTTCCAGCAGGAAGCTGAGGTCCTTGCTGAAGGGCAGCGAGGTGATCTGGTTGCGCGGCACCATGATCTCGCGCACCAGGGCGCGGTGCAGATCGAAGATGCTGTGAATCATCTCCTCCTGCTCTTCGGCCAGCAGCCCGCGCTTGCGCACCCCGGTGACAATCAGTTCCACCTCCTCCAGGCTGTGCATCTCGCCGTGCCCGGTGGAAGCCGTGACGCCCACCACCCGCGTCACCGTCGTGGCCAGCCGGTCCATCACCAGCACCGGGATGCGCACCACGCGCATGAACACGGTCAGGGGCAGCGCGAAAATCAGCGCCACCCTTTCCGCCCGCTCGTAGCCGATGGTTTTCGGCGCCAGTTCGCCCAGCACCATCAGCAGGGCCGTAACCAGCAGGAACGCAACCAGCGTGGCAAAGCCGTGCGAAAGCGGCCCGACCAGGTGTTGAAACCGGCCCTGCAGCATTTCGCGGATGTCATCCGCCAGCATGGACTCTCCCAGCCAGCCCAGCAGCAGGCTGGCGGCGGTCACGCCCAGTTGAAGGCCGGAGAAGAGTTGGCTGGGATGGGACAGCAGCTTCTGCACCAGCGGGGCGCGAGAATTGCCCATTCGCACAAGCTGCTGCAAACGGCTGCGACGGACGCTCAGCAGGGCGTATTCGGCCGCCACAAAGAAAGCGTTCACCGCAATCAGGCCCAGAATCAGAGTCCCTTGCAAAAACAAGCTCATGGCCGGTTCCCTGCTCTGCATTCTAGCCTGAAAACACGCTGCAAAGAAAAGCCTCCTTCAAAATACCGCATCAGCGGGCATGCTCAAGGGCCTATGGCGTCCTGCCGCGCCAAGGGTTCTGCTAGAATGGGTGGGATGCAAAACGATATTGTGGCTGTGGTTCGGAACCAACCGTTGACCGGCGGCCATTTTCTTCTGGATCTCGATGCTCCGGCGCAAGCCCAGGCCACCCGGCCCGGGCAGTTCGCCATGGTGCGCCTGCTGGAGCATTCCGACGTTCTGCTGCGCCGCCCCATGAGCATTTACGACGTCAAGCCTCGCGCGCCTTGCAGGCCACGGGTCCACCAACGGAACGGCCCCGGAAATCATTCAGCTTCTCTACAAGATCGTAGGGCGCGGAACCCGCCTGATGGCCATGCTCAAACCCGGCGACCAGGTGGAACTGCTGGCGCCGCTGGGGCACGGCTTTTTCGAAGAAGAATACCTGCCCGTCGCCCGGGCCGCGGATGAAGTTCTGCACGTGGCCGGCGGCATTGGCATTGCGGCGCTGCTGCTGCCCGCGCGAAAGATCTCCGCTGCGGGGCTCCGCCAGCGCCTTTTTTTCGGCGGCCGCACCGGCGACGATCTGGTGGGCACGGAAGATTTTGAGAGCTACGTCGAGGAAATGGTCCTGGCCACGGAAAACGGCTCGAAAGGCCACCAGGGTTTTGTGACCGCGCCGCTCGAAAATTATCTTTCCGGCCACTCAAACAAGAAGTTTCTGCTGATGGCCTGCGGCCCCTGGGCGATGCTGCGCGCCACGGTCGATCTGGCCCGGCGTTACGGCCACCCCTGCCTGGTCTCCATGGAAAACCGCATGGGTTGCGGCCTGGGGGTGTGCCTGGGATGTTCCATCCGCGTGGAAGGAACGGGCCACGCGGCTTACGAGCGCGTCTGCACCGAAGGGCCGGTGTTCCGAGCCGAGCACGTCATCTGGGAGCGGGAAGAAATTCCCAAGACTTAAGCGAATGACAGACTCATTGAATCACCAACGGAGCCAGGGCGGGTCATCGGCCGGCAATGAGGAGCAGTTCTCTCCCCGCATCGATATCGATGTGGCCGGGATCCATTTTGAAAACCCGGTGCTGACGGCCAGCGGAACCTTCGGCTACGGCCAGGAATTTGCCCATCTGATTGACCTCGACCAACTCGGAGGGATTTGCGTAAAGGGCATTTCCGCCGATCCCATGGAGGGCAACCCGTCGCCGCGCATTTATGAGACCGAGGCGGGAATGCTGAACGCCATCGGGCTGCAGAACGTGGGCGCCAAAAGGTTTTTGACGGAGAAACTTCCCTTCCTCCGCACGCTGCGCACGCGCTGCATCGTCAACGTTTTCGGCTACTCCACCGAGGATTACGTCCGCGCCATTGAGATTCTGAACGAAGGCGAAGGCATCCACGGCTATGAGCTGAACATCTCCTGCCCCAACACGCGCTGCGGCGGCATGGTTTACGGCAACGACCCCCGCCTGACCGCAGAAGTTGTAGCGGCCAGCAAGAAAGCGGCACGCTATCCGCTGATCGTGAAGCTCTCGCCTAACGTCACCGACATCACCGAGCTGGCCCGCGCCGCCGAAGGCGCCGGAGCCGACGCGCTCTCCCTGGTCAACACTTTTGTCGGCATGGCCATTGACATTGAAACCCGCACGCCGCGCATTTCAAACATCACCGGCGGCCTTTCGGGGCCAGCCATCAAGCCGCTGGCGGTTCGCATGGTCTATCAGACTTTCCGCGCCGTCAAGATTCCCATTATCGGCATGGGCGGCATCGCCACCGCCGGGGACGCGCTGGAATTCATCATCGCAGGCGCCCGCGCCGTCCAGATCGGCACCGCCAACTTCTACGCGCCGGAAACCGCCCTGCGCGTTGCTGAGGGAATCCGCGAATACTGCTGCCGCAAGAGAACGCACCTCGCCGACCTCGTTGGAACGTTAAAGCTTCCACAGGCGGCACCTGTCCAGGCGTCAAGAAGCTGAGAAAGAATCCGTAAGTAAGAATTGCGACCGGGGTAAGGCAATTTTCTGGCTAAGCAAGAATTGGCCAGATTTTCTTCGTCTATCTACAAAAGCGCAACCATCTTCACCCCTCCGCGGAAAGGGCAGGCTTCAGCACGAGGATGCAGTCAACCGAGGGGAATTCCTGGATCCGCTGGACACACGAAGTCCGGAGGGCTGAGTTCGAGGGCATGCTGAAGAACGTCTCGCTCGGCCGTGACTCAACCGTGCTTGAGCTAGGCTGCGGCGACGGCTTCCAACTCGGTCTTCTTCGGCAGCGCTTTGCACGCGTCTTTGCGATTGATCCTGCCAACATGCCCGATCAGGCTGGAGGCTGCGTCTATGCCGTCGCGGAGGCACTCCCATTTGAAGACGAAACCTTTGACTTGATCGTCTCCAACTGCGTGCTGGAACACCTGAATGACCGCAGGCGCGCGCTGGATGAATCTGTCAGAGTTCTCAAGCCCGGTGGATTCATGACGCACGTGGTTCCATCGAGATTCTGGAAGGTGGCAAGCCTTCTCCTGAACCCCATCGGCTATCCGCTTCGCGTCGCTGAAAAGTGGCGGGCGATGCGAGCCGCCACTCGGGGGGGGTGTAACGCAAGGGTCCATCGGACGCGTCCCCACCCCACGACCGACTCTGAGGCAGGTTCTGGGGCGTTGGGTCTGCCCCCCCATCCACGGGACTTATCCGGGACACTTTTCAGAGCTCAGGGCCTACGGGCGCAAGTACTGGGCAGAATCGTTTGTCCATCCACAGCTTATCCGGTTATCCGACGCGCCGCTTGTTTGCGCCACGCAGTTTGGTTTCCTCCGGTTTCGGCTCCTTCCCGCGCGCAAGTGGCTGGGCCGGCACGGTCTGGACAGCTCCCGGGTCTTTGTCATACAAAAAATGAACCGTTAATGACGTGTCAGGCTGACAGTTTGCAGTGACACGGCCCGGTAAGCGTGCACCATGTAGCCTGCTGGTTCGGGTAACAGGACTTTTGGCGCCTATTGATACGGCAGGGTCTTCAGGTTGTCCTTGTCGGACTTCGAAAGGCCACTGCCGGTCATCGTGATATTGGGATGGAAATAGGCCTGTTCAGCGCCCACTTCCTCAACAGGCGCTTTTGGGCCTGGCGTGGGCTGCGCCGTGGGAACCGCCGAGGTACCGCCTGACCCCAGCGCGAACAGGTATTCCGGTTCCGATCCACGGTTCGGCGGAATTCGCCTCAATCTCTCCGAGCTTTGCTTTCAGCCCGGCCGCAATCTGTTGCCCTTGAGGGCTTGCGCTCAGATTGTCCTTTTCCGCCGGGTCAGTCGCCCAGTTGTAAAGGTACTGCTCGCCTTTTGTCGTCAGGATGTAATGCCACTGCGCGGTGGTGAGGCTGATGCCCGCCGCGTCCGCCTCAGAAAGGCTTGCGCTGAGTTCCGACACCACCGGCCGGGCGATTTCCTGCGGCGAATCCGTCTCCCAGAATCGCGCCAGGCTGTAGGCGTGCAGCGGAACTTCATTCCCCAGAGCCAGGTCGATCGCCGTGGCAAACAGTTTGCGGATGGCAACCGGCTGGAGCGATTCGTTTTCCTGCCGGAATGCCCGCGCCGCAGACAATCAGCGGAACATGGATTTCTTCCCGGTGCAGATCGTTGCCATGCTGGTAGGCGCCATGCTCGCCGAAAGCCTCGCCATGGTCTGCGGTAATCAGGATGATGGTGTTGTTCCCTTCCGGCGAAGATTTCAGGACCTTCACCAGCCGGCCGATTTGCGCGTCAAGATAAGCAAGGCTGTTGTCATAGCCGTCGATCAGCGCCTGGCGGTCGGCGGCCGGCAGCGGGCGGCTCGGACGGAACCCGCCTTTGGCGCTCCAGCGGCGCACCACCGATTCCGGCAGCTTTCCAAAGCGATGGTCGAAAGGAGCGGGCGGAACGTAGGGGCTGTGCGCGTCAAAATAGTTGATGTAAACGTAGAAGGGGCGCGAGGCGGGCCGATGCCGCAGCCACCGGAAGACATCGGCGTTCAAGTCCGCGGCATTGCGGCGGTAAAAAGCGTCGTACCGCTCCAGGTTCTGGTAGAGCGGCTGCACGGCGGCGCGCCCCAGCAGCGTCCGTGACAGGTTGTAAAGCAGCGTGGTCCGGTCGTCATCATATTTTCCAAACCCGCCTGCCTAATCCCCAGCCCGATTCCCCGTAATAATAGTTCGCATTGAATCCCGCCGTGGCGTAGCCATGTTGGCCCAGCACGCTCTCAATGGTTTTCCATCCGGGATTGAGCGGCCGGAAGGCGTTGGCGCCGCTCTGGTGCGGAAGCAGGCCGGTGTAAATGGCGGCCAGCGACGGCAGTGTCCACGACGTGGCGGAGACGGCGTTTTCAAACAGCACGCCTTCTTCGGCCAGCCGCGCAAGGTTGGGCGTGGTGTCCCGGCTGTAGCCGTATGCCGAAAGGTGATCGGCGCGCACCGTGTCCATCGTAATCAGCACGATGTTGGGCCTCTGCCCGGATTCAACTTCGCCGGCGGCGGCCCTTGCGCCGCCCCCGCGGGAAGACACAGCGTAATAGACAATGCCCGGCGGCCAGCACGAGCGTCACGATTGCAAATGATCCGGCCAGCGCCCGGAGCGGCCAGCGCCTTCCAGCGCCGAAACCAGGGTTCAATGCGTTTGCGCGCCAGGAAGGCCACCACCAGCGCCGCGGCAAACACCATGGCCAGGCGGACCAGGGGGAACAGTACGTCCTTCATGCGGCCGTAAACGTTGAAGTTGACCGAATGCGTATGCACAAAGTGGCCGGCCCATCCCACATACGCGCCCGCGCAGCCGACCAGAACACAGGCCAGAATGACCCCGCGGACGGTACCAGGCGATTTGCCGAGTGTGGCAAAAAATCCGAGTTTTGCCCCGATGGTTGCAAATAGCAGCATGGCAACCAGCGGCGCCAGAAACCAGACGACCCAGGTGGAATCAACCACCAGGAACTCTTTCACGGAGGGAACAAAATAGAGCAGGCGCGCTTCCCACAGGCCCACCAGCAGACCCAGCGCCGCTCCCAGAATGACGAAGCGGCCCCACAGTTCCCATCGCCAATTCTGAGGCGCGGTGCCCGGCTGCAGTTGAATTCTTCAAAGGCTTATCCCCGAATTCTGATTGTGACACATCGCCAGAAATCGCGGCAGGATCTTCACGTCCCGCTCCAGGCACTCACTGGGAATCATCCAGCGCCCTGGTCAGCTAACTCCGCTTCCGGCAGATGGCGTAATGGGCGGGCGCCGTGTGGTCCACAATCGGAAGGAGCCAGGAGCATTTCGAGCGCGAAACGCGGCAGGCGGTCGCCGTATTTGTAGCGGAGGAATTCTTCGGTCAGCAGCCGGACGTCGCCGAAACGTTCTGCAAGCAGCGCCGCCAGTTCACGGCGCTCAAACCCGGCATGGGCGCCCATATCGTTCCTGAACCGGCCGCGAAGGCGCGCCGCCCAGTCCGTCAGGTTCCAGGTGATCTTCTGCCAGGTGGTGGCGTCAAACGATCCCAGATAGCCCACCAGCCGCCGGCTGTTCGGGACGCCCATATAGAACCACGCTCCCGGGCGCAGCACCCGGTGGATTTCATCCAGCGCCAGGCGCGCATCGCCAACGTGCTCCAGGGAGTGGAAGGCGGCGGCAAAATCGAACATTTCGCCGGCAAAGGGCAGGTGCAGGGCGTCGCCGCGCGCCACGCAATGTTCCGCCCGCGCTTCGGCGGAAAAAATATTCTCCACGTCCACGCCCACCAGGTGCTCGTAGGAAAAATTGCGGCGCATGAAGACCACTTCATTGCCGTTCCCGCACCCCACCACCAGCCCGGAGAGCTTGCGGGCGCCAGTCAGCCGCTGCTGCAGCAGTTCGCAGCAGTGGTGGACCATTCGCGCGACGTTCGGGATGGAAGTTTCAGGCATAGCCGCGTTGCAGGAAAAGCCTCACAGCCTGCTGAAGGCTGGCCGCTCAAAGCCGGCGGCCGGTTTTCAATTGAGGTCGCGTGACACCATCAGCTTGAAGGTCAGTTTGTCTGCCCCGGCCGTTACGCCTACGCCCACACCCGTTTCGATATCCACCCATTTGCTGTGGTGGTCCATCACCGCCCAGACTTCGTGGAACTGGTTGTTGATGCTGTAAAAGTCGCGAAGCGGCCCGTCATCGGAATATTCCTCAGCGGCAACGGCCCAGTTGTGGTTCAGGTTATAGGCAATCCGCCCCGCGGGAACAAACTCCAGGCCCCCGAGCCCGCCGGTATAGTCCGTATCGAAAATCGGATTGTAGATGAAGTCCCATTGGTGAAGGTGCATTCCGACAATACCGCGAATTTCGGAGGTGATGTGCCGCGACTCCCAGAACGAGCGGTTCACGCTGAACTCAAAATTAACGCCGTAAAAGAATTCATGTTTGTCGGCGTTTGGCCGCACAAACAATTCGCGGATCTTAAAGCCGTTGATTGACCCGCCGTGCTCTTTTGAATAAGCCGTGTAGACGGGCAAATAAAGGCCCTGCTCGAACCACGGCTTCACGCCGTAGGCCCATTCCACCGCCCCGTTCACCGAGTTGTCAGGAATAATTCCGCCGGGGAAATCAGCGCTCTTCCGGCCGATGGGGGTGAAGTTGCTATGGACCATCACATTGAATTTGCCTGGCGCTTCGATCGCCCCGTCGTACACCTGGATTTCGTCGGTTTGCGCGCGGGCAGCGAGCGGCGCCACCATCAACACAACGGCCAGCAAAGCGCACGCACGCGCCACCCGGCTTAAGGTTTTTCCGCGAGAGGTCCCCATAAATGAAGTACAAAGTATAGCCCATTTCGCGGAGTCCCTGAAAGCACCGGGGGAATTTGTTGCGGGGCGCCGCGGCAACCTGTGGTATTTTGCCTGAGGTTCGCCACGGCAAGGTCATGCCCAAAAACACCGAGCAGAAAACTCGCGCGCCCTCATCCGGCGCCTGGCAGGCCCCCGCCATTTCCAGCCGCCGGCGCTGGCTCCTGGTGGTTCTGCTTTTTGTCGCCGCGCTCATCAATTATCTTGACCGCGCCACCATTTCCGTGGCCCTGCCGCGCATTTCCGGCGAGCTGCTGCTGGGGCCCACCGCCAAGGGCGTGCTGCTCTCCGCCTTCTTCTGGTCGTATGCGCTGATGCAGGTCCCCATCGGCTGGCTGGCGGACCGCGTCAGCCTGCGCTGGCTTTATGCCGGATCGTTTGCGCTGTGGTCGCTGGCCTGCGGCTTTACGGGGCTGGCGGGCAGCCTGGGCGTGCTGATCCTGCTGCGCATGGTTCTGGGCGTCGGCGAATCCATCTATCTGCCCGGCAGCGTCAAATTTATCAGCCTGGCGTTCTCTCCTGAAGAGCGCGGCCTGCCCACCAGCATCTTCGACAGCGGGGTGCGCGCGGGGCTGGCCATCGGAGCGCCGCTGGTGGCCTGGCTGGTGTCGCGCCACGGCTGGCGGAACATGTTTATGCTGGTGGGTTTCACAGCGCTTGCCTGGGTGCTGCCGTGGATCCTGGCCTTTCCCTCGCACCTGAAGCCGGGCGCGCAGGAGCCGCCGCCGGTTGCGCCCGCCGCCCGCAAGCCGCTCACCTTCAATCGCAACCTGGTCGGAGCCAGCCTGGGATTTTTCTGTTTTGGATATTACAACTACCTGCTGGTGACCTGGCTGCCCGACTATCTGGTGGAGGTGCGCCACCTGCCCCTGCTCAAGGCCGGATTCCTGGCCGCCATTCCCTACGTCGTCTGGGCCGTTTCAGAAGTAGCGGGAGGCTGGGTGTCCGACCGGCTGGTGCGCCATGGGCGGAACGAAACCCGGGTGCGCAAAGGAATGATCACCGTGGGCTTTGCCACCGGGCTGATGCTGATTCCGGCGGCGCTGGTGGGCAGCCTTACCGCCTCGATCGTCCTGCTGTCGGCAGGCTCGCTGGTGGGCATGTCTTCGCCCAACATCCTGGTGGTGTTTCAGGCCTGCGCCCCGCGGGACGAAGTCGGCATGTGGATGGGCTTCGGCAATTTTGTCGGCAACATCGGCGGCGTGCTCTCGCCGCTGCTCACCGGAATCCTCATCAGCCGTACCGGCTCCTACACTCCCGGCTTTGCGCTCGCGCCCATCATCCTGGTCGCCGGCCTGCTGGCCTACTGGTTCGTGGTGGGAGAACTGAAGCCGCCGAAAACCGCGACGTAATCACGCGGGTGCCGCACACGCGGCGCCTTTTTTGGAGTGCGGTAGCGCCAGCTACCGCCGTGGAATTAAGGGCCGCGCAGACATGGAACCCTCTGCCATGTCCGCGATTGCGCCCTCACTCACTATTTTCCCGATTCAAAATACGGTGCGGGTTCGGGGATGGCGGCGCCATCTTTGCGGGGTGACGAGGCGCCGTAATTGATGCCCGTGGCGGAATTGTGCAGAACGGCCTGGCCGCCGCCCATGGACGAGGCATAGGCGCCGTGCATGATGAGCACGTGGCCTTTCTGCTCCAGGCCCTGATAAATGAATGGTGGGAAGCGGTCCTCAATCAGGAAATTGCAGCCGCCCCATTCCAGCTTGGTGAACCGCGGAGCTTCCAGCGCCGCCTGGATGTTCATGCCGTAATCCACCACGTCTGACACAAACTGCGCGTGGGCCTGCGGCTGGTTGAATCCGCCCATGATGCCGAAGCCGATGTGGACGTCGCCCTTCTCCATGAAGGCGGGAATGATGGTGTGGTAGGGGCGTTTGTGCGGCTCCAGTTCATCGGGATGTCCCGCCTCGAAAACGAACAGGCCGCCACGGTTCTGCAGCGGAATTCCGTAATCGTCCGACACCACGCCGGACCCGAAGCCGTTAAACAGGCTGTGGATCAGCGACACGATGTTGCCATCCTTGTCCACCACCGAGAGATAGATGGTGTCGTGCGCGCCTTCGAGCTCGGAGTGAGTGCCCGGCGGCTCGTCACAGTGGGCGCGGTTCATGTCGATCCTGGCGGCGCGTTTGGCGGCGTACTCTTTGGAGATGAGCCCTTCCACGGGAATCTTTGAGAACTTTGGATCGCCTACGTAGCGCCGCAAATCGGCGTAGGCCAGCCGCTGGGCCTCCATCTTGACGTGCAGGCCGTCCACGCTGAAGAACCCCCACTCGGGCAGCGGGTAATGCTCAAAAATGTTCAGCATCTCCAGCGCCGCCAGCCCCTGGCCGTTGGGCGGCAGCTCGTAGACCTTCCAGCCGCGATAGGTGGTTGAGATGGGATCGACCCACTGCGCCTGGTATTCGCTGAAGTCAGAAAGCGACATCACTCCGCCCAGGCGGTCCACCGTCCTCACAATCGCCTTGCCGATGTCGCCGTTGTAGAAGGCGTCGCGGCCCTGCTTCGCAATCAGTTCCAGAGCGCGCGCGTATCCGGGATTGCGAAAGACTTCTCCAATTTCGGGGGGCCGGCCGTTGGGCAGAAACACGCGCCGGGCGTTGGCGTCGGTTTCGAGCAGCTTCTGCCCGCCTTTCCAGTAGGTGTCAATCAGTTCGGTGACCGGATAGCCGTGCTCGGCAAAATAAATGGCGGGCTTGAACAGCTCCGCCCAGGGCAGGCGGCCGTATTTCGCGTGCATTTTGGCCCAGCCATCCACCGCGCCGGGAACGGTGATGCTGTAGACGCCCTCCTGCGGCATGCTGGTGTAGCCTTTTTTCTTGAGGAAATCAACCGTCAGCTTTTCGGGTGCCCAGCCGCTGGCGTTCATCCCCGCCAGCTTGCCGGTCTTCGCGTCGTAGATGATGGAGAACATGTCGCCGCCGATGCCGTCGTTCATGGGCTCGACCACGCCCATGGCCGCGTCGGCCGCAATCGCCGCATCCACGGCGTTGCCGCCCCGCGCCAGGACCTGCGCTCCGGCCTGCGAGGCCAGAGTCTGGCTGGTGGCCACAATGCCCAGAGGCGAGATCACCATCGATCGCGCCTGGCTGCGGTCCCCGTGGCTGGTGTAATGCTGTGCGTTCATCGGCATGGCAATTAAGATTATCGCCATCATCAAGCCTGGAATCAATGTCAGTCGTCCCATAAATTCCCCGTCAAGAGTGAGATTTTGGAAATGCGAAGATTACCACCTTATGGAGGAAGTGGGAAGGATGAAAAAAGCAGTGACGAGTGATGAGTGGCGTTCAAAATTACGAATTATGAATTTTGAGTTATGAAGGCAGCAGGCTGAACGCTGATAGCTTATCCAGCCCCCCGAAGCGGGGCACAATATTTTAGCCCGCTGAACAAGCTACAAAACATCTGCATAAAGAGCCTGGAGCCGGGTCCCGGTTGGGATGATAACATTAAGTATCAAGCGAATCGGAAGCAACGATGGACCTTCGAGCCAAGGCAGGACTGCGGGGCCCGGCCAAGGAATAGACACGCCGGCCACGTGTCAATAACTTCATGGTCTTTCGTAACTAAGAGGAGGCACGGCGATGGCCTTTGGCCTTAAGATGCTACTTACAGTCGGGAATTTAGTGCTGGTAGGAGTGATATTGAGGGTCACACTCCCGCATTTCTCAGGGTGGACTTTTTCGGGCAGGCGCGAAATGTTCCTCGTACCATACAACAGGCTCGCTTTTTGGGCTTGTATTGTCGCAGCTTTTTTAACTAGCGGAGCTGTCCTGGTTCGGTTGATGCTTTCGGACATGGGCCTGCGCTAACCGTCGGACAGAGCAAAAGTAGCGCCCTTCACCGTGCGTGCGCGAGCGTCTGGCGCAGGTATCGACGGCGTCCACATATTGTGCTCCTTGCAACCTGCGCGGCTTCGGGAAATGCCTATGAGCTCGTTATGGAAACCTACCCGCATGCTTGCGCACGCGCAGGCCGTGGGCGGCCATGGCTTCAAATTCGGCGGGGGTTGGCGGGCGCCAGTCGTCGAGCAGCTCGAGATTTTGTTCCAGTTCGCTGCGGCCGTTGGGGGCCATCAGCACCACGCTCACGGCGGGATGGGCCTGGGCAAAGCGATACCATTCAATGGCGGCGGGCGGCGTGAATTCCGGCGGGTCGTTGCGCGTAGCGCGCGTCAAGGCTCCCCAGCGCTGCGCCGTGTAGACCACCACCGGCATCCCCAACCGTTCGGTGACGGGGAAAACGTCCTGCTCCGCTCCGCGATGCGCCGCATTGTAGCGGACCATCAGCAGGTCGAGCTTCTTTTCTTCGGCCCACTCGGCGGCCAGCTTGCGCTGATGGGTGGTGAGGCCGATCAGGCCCACGCGGCCCTGCTGCTTCTCAGCCTTCCAGCACCTGCAGCGCGCCGTCGCGGCGGGCAATCTGTTCCCATTCGCTTTTGTGTTCGACGTAATAGAAGGTGACGACGTCAATGCGGCGGGTGCCAAGCGCGCGAAAGGCTTCTTCCAGTTCGGCTGCCGCGGAGGCGGCGTCGCGGGCGTCCAGTTGCATGGCCACGACAACGCGGCTGCGGTCGATCATCTTGCTGCGTAAGGCCCTGGCAATGCCGTCATCGTAGCCGCACCAGTTCAGGTAATTCACCCCTCGATCCACGGCCAGCGCCACATCATCTGCGGTGATTTGCGTATTGCCGCGCGTGGCGAGGCCCAGCCGCACAACCGGCGGACATCCGCCGCCCAGTCGAACCTGGCGGGGAAAAGGATTCGGCCCTGGCTCAGAGGGTGAAACGATATTTCCGGGGGCCGGGGTGGCAGAAGGTTTACTGCTCATCGTGCAGGCAAGAATCCGGGGAGGAAAATCCTGGTTCCCGGGCAGGCAACGGGCGCAGGGCGCGATGTCCCTGCCGGAGAAAATTCTTTTGTCCCGGAAAGCGGCCGCCTGCTTCAGGCTTTCAACAGGCAGCTAACCCTGTTGCTCTTTGCAATTCAGGCAGAGGCGCGTCCAGGGCACCGCGGTCAGGCGGGCCGCGGAGATGGGCTCCTCGCACACTTCACAATTTCCGTAGGCGTTGCGTGAAATCCGCGCCAGGGCGTCGTCAATGGCGCGCAGCAGCTTGCTGTCGGTCTGGTGCAGGCGCACCTGGATGGCCGCCTCGCTGGCCGCGCTGGCCTGGTCTGCGGGGTCTCCGTGCAGGTGCCCCGATGGCGGCGCAAGCTCATCCCTGCCCCTCCATGCCGAGGAGAGTTCCTCCCGCTTGGCCATCAATAGTTCTTTGTACCGGTCCAGTTCTTTTTGCTCCACTCCGTACCCCGCCTTTTCAAATGGGTTGGGTTACCAGCCAGCGCCAACACCGCTGCAAGCGGAAGTTCCGGCAAGTCCACAGCCTCTGTGGCGACTGATATCCCTCTCACCAGTATAATCGAGAATGCCCGTTGGGTGGAAGAAACACCCGTTGCGCGGCCTATTGAAAATTGTTATGCAGTGGTGTGGCCAGGAGGGGGATTCGCTTCGTTCCGGGCTGTCAGCCGGGGGGCGCAAAAAAAGCCGGGCGTATTTTCTCCGCCCGGCCGCAAACCTTATTTTTTCCCGCGATGCGCCTGCTCCGCGCGCCTTTACCGGTAACCGGCACTGAACTGCCCCCAATGCCTCGAATTCATGTAGGGCCGCTCGCCGGCTTTCGGTTCCGCCTCCGGCGCCCATGAAGAATACACGTCGCCGCCCGCCACTTCCTGCAAAGCGCCGATGTTTTTCACCAGCAGCGTGGCGCCTTTCATGGCAATCCAATCCTTCGACCTGAAATCTCCCAGGGCGCGCGTAATGGTTTCGCGCGAGGTTCCGATCAACTGGCCGATTTCCTCATGGGTCAGGGTCAGCGTCGCCCGGACGCCCTCTTCCCGCATCTCTCCGCTCTCCGCCCACTCCAGCACAAACCGCGCCACCCTTTCTTTTGCGGAATCGCACAGCCCGATCGCCCGCAGCTGCTCGCAGGCTTCCTGATAACTGGCGCTCAACTGGCGGGCCGCCTCCAGAGACGCCTGCGGGTATTCGCGCAAAAAGCGCAGGAAGTCATTGCGTCTCACAAAGCCCAGCTGGCACGGCTCAATTGTCTGCGCGGTGGCCTGGAAGCCGGTGCTGGATACAACCGCGTGCAGGCCGAGAATCTCGCCCGGCCTGGCAATCCTCAGAATGATCACCTTCCCGTTTGCCGAGCAGATCGAAAGCTTGACCCGTCCCGCCGACAATATAAACGCCCCGTGGGTTTCCTCTCCCTCCACAAACAGCACCGCCCCAGCCGGATAGGTCGCCGTCATCTTGATCGACTCAAAGGCCGTCAAGACCGACGGGGAAAATCCGGAAAGGAAATCTGAACCCGGCAAACCGTCACGGCAAGCACCCATTGCCTGTTTTGTTCGCATCTTGCCTCCTCGCTGGTGTCAGCCGCCATCTGTTGAGGTTCTCGACCGGTTGGCGTGGCAACCTGGCATGCCCCCCCGCCTGGTTGCAGCCTCTAATATTTTCCCGGGTCAGGGAGTCCGGCCCCGCTGCGGTCTTCACCGCTTGCACTCGTGCTCTGGAATTTCCGCATGCGCAGAGCCGCCCTACCTGCGATCCTGATGTCCTTGTGCCCCTCATGGCAGTTCTGACCCCTTTATCTATTTAGATGCTAGAGCAACTGCGTGGCCCTTCGATTTTAAATCGTATCGTGTTTTGAATCAGTGTATTACAAACAAGGCGACGACAGGTGACGAAGCCTGCGGTGATCGTATGGTGGCATGGTGACGCTATTTCGTCATTCCCCGGCGCCAGGGGGTATGGCGCCTGAGGCAGGTATTTTCATCCTCTACACCTCATGTTTTGCCGGCGGCTTTCCGGCAGGGGTGGATTTGAGCTGAGGGATTCCCCGGTAAATTCCTGATTGCCGGTCAGGCGGGGCCGGGATATACTCCCAATCTCCTAGGTGCCGCTGGGGAAAACCCGCACCCAACCAAGGGAGAAAGATGATCGCCACTTCAAAAGCAAAACTCCTGTGCCTGGCTGCGTGCCTGGTATGGGCCTTGCCGCTTGCGGCTGAACAACCACCGCGCGCAGAGCTCATCACAGCCAGCAGGATCGGCACCACGTCGCCCATGGCCAATTATCTGGCCACTCACCATCCCGCATCGCACGGGCCCGTACGGGTGTTTCCGGTGCGCAAGCCCGGTTCGCGTCCGGGCGGCGGCGGCAATCACGGCGGCGGCGGCGGATGGTCGGACCCGGTGCTGCAAACCAGTTCTTCACTCAGTCCCAACACCACTGGGAGCTTCCAGTTTGACGGCATTGCTGCGGACGGCTACGTTCCGCCCGACACCAACATTTCCGTTGGCAACACCCAGATTGTGGAAACGGTGAACGTTGAATACGCGGTGTTTGACAAGTCGGGAAATGTGGTGCAAGACCCGGCGCCCATCAGTTCGATTTTTGCGGCGGCGGGTGGGTCTTCGACGTGCTCTCAGGTGGATGGCGGCGATCCCATCGTGCTTTACGACAAGCTTGACCAGCGCTGGATCATCAGCCAGCTTGCCTACAACAACAACTTCAGCAACAACCACATCTGCATGGCCATTTCAACCAGCGATGATGCCACGGGCAGCTACACTGCCTATGACGTCTCCTTTGGCCAGAACTTCCCCGACTATCCCAAGATGGGAATCTGGACCACCGGAAGCAACTGGAACAACAGCAGCCCTGAGGCGGGAGTTTATTTCTCCGCCAACATGTTCAGCCGTGGCAGCAAGTTCGTCGGGGCAAAGATGTGCGGCTTCCCGCTCAGCGCTGTGGCGAATCGGCCTACGTCCATCCCCTGGACCTGCGCCCAGAACAGCACCAGCGTCTTCAGCGTGCTGCCGGCAGACCAGGACGGACTGGGCGGCCCCACCAGCCCCGCGCCCGCGGGCTCGGCGGAATACTTTGTGCAATTCAGCGGCACCAACACTTTGACCCTCTACCGTTTCAAACTCAGCACCGGCACGGTTACCAGCCAGTCGAACGTCACCGTGGCGAATTTCCAGGAGGCGTGCGGCGGCGGCGCCTGCGTTCCGCAGCTCGGCACTTCCTCGAAACTTGATTCCCTCGGCGACCGGCTGATGTACCGCCTTTCCTACCGCAACTATTCAGGCACCCAGTCGCTGGCGGTCACGCACTCCGTGCAAATGAGTTCCAGCAGCAACGCCACGGGCGCCCGCTGGTACCAGTTGAAGAGCACGGGCGGCAGCTGGACCGTCCAGCAGGGCACCTTCGGATCCAACGATGGCAACTACCGCTGGATGGGCAGCATCGCCCAGGACAGGGCGGGCGATCTGGGCATCGGCTACAGCGTTTCCGGCCCCACGATATTTCCGACCCTCGCCTACACCGGCCAGACCCCGGCGGAGGCGACCGGCTCGCCAGGCAAACTGGAGCAGGAAACCATTCCCAACGCCACTCTCGGCCAGGGAGCGCAAACAAACGTCAACCGCTGGGGCGATTATTCCAGCATGAGCATCGATCCCGCGGACGACTGCACCATGTGGTACGCCAATGAATATCTCAAGAGGAGCGGCTCTTACACCAACTGGGGAACGTACATCGTGGGATTCAAGTTTACTGGCTGCAACTAGCTCCGTCCCCGGCCGTCTCCCGCGGCCGCGGATATCACTCCCGAACGGGCACGGCTCGCCCCGTGTCCGTTATTTTTTTGCCGCCCGCCGTCACTCGTCACTGCTGTTTTCATCCTTCACACTTCATACTTCAGAACCTGCCTTCTGCTTTTTGCGAAAGGGTACGGATTCATCCGTGCCGCAAATGGGCGCAAGCGCGCGCGGCTTCAGCCGCCGGGCCGGCCCCCGCTTGCAAGTGCCGGTAAAAGCATTCATACTCCGAACATGAGCCTCAAGAATGCGGCCCTTCTGGCATTGATCGGGACAGTCCTACTCACCGTTTTGCTAACCGCACATTTCATTTCAACCTTATTGGGAGTCTTGCGTGATTTGATCCCGGCGATGGCGCTGGTTGGGTCGCTGGTTTATTTGTTCGCGAGCTTCAGTGTGTTGGTGTTCTTTTACGTCTTCTACCGAAAACAATCCTGATATCCGAAAAGTGCCACCTCAAGCCGCCCCAACCGTATGAGCTGATGATCCACGCAAGGGAACCTTTGATTCGCCAAGAATGGATCCAGTTATGAGTCCAGGCGCCGGATGGCTTTTAGCCCTCGCTATTGGATTTCGACTTAGGTGAGGGCGCTTTTTTTGGAACGGCCCGGTTCAAATGCTCAGGAATCCCGGTGATCAGGCCTTGATAATCCGCCAGGCGGTCCTCGCTGATGATAATGCCCTTGGAGGTGATCGCATATTCGCGGATATCGTTGCTATGTTTGCCGCCGCGCATCTTGATCACCACCAGGATCTTGCGAAGCTGGTCGCCGATGCAGATGTACCGAAGCCGGATAATGTCATCGGTGAGAAAGGAGATCGAGTAGGTACTGAAAGGGAATGCTGTGAAAGACTCATCCATCTCAACTGTGCTGAGAATCGTCACCCCGATCCCCGTCAGAGCGGTGATCATCCGGTAGAGCGATTCGCGAAATTCCGTGCGGAAGCTGGGCGCCAGCGCCATCTCAAAGCCGGCGAGTGAATCAATCACCAGGCGCTTGGCCCCAATCCTGTGGACAGCATCGAGTATCTCGTGCATGGTTTCATCCACGGACAGGTCCAGAGGGCGAAGGTAGAGGATCTCCAGTTTCTTTTCCTGCCGCGGAGTTTTCAAATCCAGACCAAAGCTGCCCGCCCGCTCCGCATACTCCTGCGGCCGTTCTTCAAAGACCACCACAATTCCCGGATCTCCCTGGCGCAATCCCTCGGCAATGAATTGAGTTGCCAGGACCGATTTTCCAGTCCCCGAAGCCCCCGCCACCAGCACACTGTCGCCTTGGGGAATGCCCCCCCCGAGCATCTTATCCAATTCCGGAATACCGATGGAAAGGCGCCGGGCGCTGGGGATTTTCCGGTGTTGTCCGCCCAGACCCAGGGTACGGGAGAAGGCTTGCAGCCCGGCATGGGTAATGCGGAAGGTGTGCAGCCCGGGCACGGACTCCTGCCCGCGCAGTTTCACCACCTGGAGCTTGCGCACAATGGAATTTCGATCCACGGCCTGGTAGAGCCAAAAGAGGCCATCGGCCACCGTGAACACGGGATTGTCACGGATCTCACCCTCGATATATTCCCCGATGAGAAAAGTCGTTGCCTGCCAACTGGTCAGGAACAGCGCCAGGCGTTGAATGAAGGATTGCAGCTCCACTTCGCTGCTGCTGCCGGAAGCCTTCCGCACCACGGTGCGAAAGGAGTCCACCACCACGAGGCCGGGGCTCGCTTTCTCCACCTCTTTCGCAATTTCTTCCAGGACCCCGTCCAGGTCTTTCTCGAGCACGACCTGGCTTAGATTGATGAAGCGGACGGCGTTGTTCAGCATGGCCTGGTCGAAGAATGAGTACTGTTGCTGGTAGCGCAGCATTTTGATGGCGGGTTCGCCCAGGATGGTGAAATAGAGGGCAGGGCGCTCCGGTGTCGCGTTGGTGAACACGATTTGGTGCGCCAGCGTGGTCTTGCCACTTCCCGGGGCCCCCGCGATGATATTAAAAGAGAATTCCGGGATACCGCCGCCCAGGATTTCATCGAGGCCCGGGACCCCGGTCGGCAGTTTGTTGATGGTGACTCTATCTTGCGTGCTCAAGTTTTCTTCTCCTTCCCGGAATCGCGATCGTTGAAGGCGGCCTCCGGCCACACATCATGGACCAGCCGCAACGTTATACCTTCGCCAATGAAGAGGAGAAGCAGATCCAGTAACTGGGCAATGAGAATGGCTCCAGCCTCCACCGCCTGGTTCTTGACTTTCTCTTCTTGCGGCCCAATCTGGTCCAGACCCTTCAGGTATCCATCCGGCGCGACCTGCACCGGGCCAAGGCTTGGAGCTTTCGACCTGGCCAGCACTAGAGCCCGGAGAAGGATCGAGCGGAACCCGGCGACTCCCGTGATTGAGCAGAGCGACTGGCGCAGCTTCTCACAGACGCGAGAGGCTGCCGACTCCGTGGGCCCGGAGCTCTTCCCCGCCGCGGCTTCGTAAATAAGCAGCCGCCGGGCCAATTTTCGCGTCACCGAAGGACTCATTGTTTCTTTTTCCGTGCAAGAGGCTGATGCTGCACTCAGTTCGGCCTGGGGCTTCTCACCGCCACCAGCACCCCCAATAAAGTGGCGGTGTTGCGGACGTTTCCCGCAATAGTCAACAGCGCTTCGGTGACGGGCGGATGCTGCTCCGCCAGTTCATCGAGACGCGCACTGACGCTTTTGAGTTGGTCAACTTCGTTCAGGACCGCTTCAAAACCTATGGGTGTACCAATGTTCGGCAAGGAACGATAGTAGGGGAGAACTTCCGATGTTACCAGTTGCATCGTGGCGGCTTCACCAATGAATAAGAGAAGCAGCCCGAGTAGCTGGGCAATGAGAATGACTCCAGCCTCCCTGGCCTGGTCCTTGTCCATTTGCGAGCGAAGCCCATCCAGACCCTGTAAGGATCCATCCGCCGCCACCTGCACCGCGCTGAGGCTGGGAGCTTCCGCCCTGGCCAGCATGAGAGCCCGGGAAAGGAGCGAGCGAAACCCGGCGACTCCCGCGAGATCACAGAGAGGCCGGCGCAAGGCCTCACAGACGCGAAAGGCTGCGAATTCCATCGGCTCGGAGGTGCTGCCCGCCGCGCCTTCGTGGGCAATAAGGCGCTGGGCCAAATCTCGCGTCTGGGGTGGAGACATCACGATTCCCTCATCATATGATTCGGGAAATGACTGCGCCATGCCATTGCTTTTCAGCGTGGCTGACAGTTTACCCGGAACTTCCAGTCTGAAAGCGCCAAGATGGAAGTATACGGAATTCCCGGTACCGTGTCTGTTCAAAATTGACCAACAAGTGGGTGGGGGCGGTGGGAACTGAAATACAGAGGTCTTGACTTCTCTACTAGTCGTGCAGGATCACACTGAGCAGGCCGCTATGGACGGTCAACCCGCCGCTGACACCGTCGTAATCGACAAAGCCCAGCTTCTTGAACTTGCTCATGAAATGGCTGACCCGCGACCGGGTGGTGCCCACCATTTGCGCCAGGTTTTCCTGATTGATTCTGGGAAGGACAACTTCGGATCGGCCTTCCTTGCCAAAATGAGCCAGCAGCAGGAGAATCCGCGCCAGGCGCTTCTCGCTGGAGTTGAAAAGCTGGTCGACGAGATCCTCTTCATAGCGGATGTTGCGTGAAAGCAGGTGGGTGACGAACAATTCCGAGATCTCGTGCTGCTCATGCAGCATGCGCGACATCCGTGCCTTCTCAATCCGGGCAAGGGTGCAATCCGTTACCGCGACAGCCGTTGACACGTGCAACGTCTGGCCTGCCAGGCATCCCTCGCCGAAGAACTCCCCGGCGCCCAGAATGGCGACGATCGCTTCCTTGCCGTCCTGGGAGGTCACCGTAAGCTTCACCTGGCCTTGCCGGAGGTAGAAGATGGCATCCGCAGGGTCGCCTTGCCGGAAGATGACGCGGTTCGCGCTGTATTCGACAGTGGTTCTCGCACCGGCGAGGATGGATTCCCAGCCGGCCGATGGGCTATTCTGATTTACGGGAATAGTCTGAGGCTGCCCTTTGTTGCGTGCCATATCCCACCTCCTTCTCATCACAAGGGGCGAGGCCGCACTGTCAAGAGTAGTCAGCCTTTACCGACCTCCTGCCATCGTCACTCCACTGCAAGCTATCCTATACGTTTATTTTGACCCTACGATCCGGGATGGCTCGGTGAGCGACATCACAGAACCTTGTGACTGGGATATCATGATCATAACGTTCTCCAAGTCCCAGGGAACGCGACGGCGCCGCAAACCAACCACCATCTCCTCTCCACCCGTTCAATACCTTTGGTTTCCGAATGTCGATCAACCATTTCCGCGGGTGGCGCAGATGCTCACCTTTTAGCGTCTGTGCGCCTCGCGTCCCGATCCATCGGGGCGCCACCCGCCAGTGGAAGCGAGAACGTGTAGATTACTTTGAGGCGCGCGGTTGATCATCGTTGACGATTTCGATCTGATCGGGGGCATTCGGCACCAGGCAGAGAAACTCGAAGGGGGCCTCGACCACCTGGTAATAATGCGGCGTGCCGGCCGGAATGTAGAGGACGTCGCCGCTGCGCACGTCGTGCACCTTGCCGCCGATTCCCACCCTGGCACGTCCGCGCAACACGTACTGCTCGTGTTCCACCCTGTTGGTGTGGCTGGGCATCCCGCCGCCCTTTCCCATCACGAAGCGCCGCATCGCAAAATGCGGGGCGCCGTCCTCCGGGCCGATCAGGACCTGCATCTGCGCGGCGCTTCCGGCAGCGACATCTTTCAGCCCCACCGCCTCGGTCCGCTTCACCACGCCCTCTGTCTGCTTCTGTCCCTGGGCTTGTTCATTGGCCATGTTCTTACTCCCCCTCAATGTTGGATAACGGAATTATAGCGGGTTGTTGGGCGGCTGGCGCAGATACTCGCCTTGTAGTGTCTGGCAGGCGATCCCGCGCAGCGGGACGGTTTTGTCTCGCTTCACGGCATCCGGTTCACAGCGGTGGCTGGTCACACTTGGCCCCTCACTGCGTCCTTTCATCCTTCATAATTCAAAATTCATAATTTTCGTTGCCCCACCTTCGCTGACCGCAGAAATCAAAAATCAATGTCTGCGCCAGCCGCGCTTCAAGCCGCGCTGCCGAAGGGATCACAGCTGAGTAACAGGATCACCCTGCGTGTGAGTAGGCTCCTCCACCCGCTCCCGACGAAAACGCAAGTAGATACGCCAAACAGCCAGCAGGGCTGCCACCGACATACACGAAGCTGTCCCATATATGAAGAGCCGCGGCAGAATGCTCGCGCTCCCAAAATTGAGAATTGCGGCAGTTAGACCTACACCAAGCGCAGTGAAGGCTAGAACTAACGGTGTAGCGCTGGGCTGCCCCCCTCGCGACTCAATAAAGACTAGGAAAGGCGCGGAACCCTCTCTCGATACGTCGTCGCAGCATACGCAGCTGCTTTTAAAGTCGAAAAACTGCTCCCGGGACGGGGTCGTAAACCCTCCTGTCCCTGTCCCAACATTTCCCAGCCCAAAACCAATGCCAATAACATCAGCGACAAGGCACTTCACTTTAAACTTGTACATCACCGAGTCCCCACAATCGGAAAAGCGGCAGCGTTCTCGGTGACATTCATCAACGTACGCGCCGATGTCGTATTCGTGGCTGACAATAAAGCCGAACTGCTTGACGCCCGTCACGCGAACTCGCTCGACTTTTGGCTCAGAATTGCATGAGGACGAAACAACAATTTCAGCACCCACCCAATTCGTCCCTTTAGGCTTGACCCTGTAAATATCTGTAGGCATGGTGTTGCTCCCTTCTGAAATCAGTGTCGTGCAATGTGAATTGGCGGGCGGCGTAGATACTCGCCTTTTACTGCCTGCGTTCCCGCGCAGCGGGACGCTTCTGCTCAGCTACGCGGGTGGCGCATACGTCGCGCCTTTTGCGATGTATGCGGCCCTTACTGCCAAACATTAACACCATGTATCCCTCATCGTACGGGCCTCTAGCCCTTGAATTCCTCCGCTGTGGCATCGCCCCTTTCTACATCAGTGAGATGTCGCATACATTCCAAACCCCGGAACGTATGCGCCACCCGCGATGTCAAAACCCGCACCCCGCAACCACGCCGGCCTGTGCTGCCGGCTATTTCTAGAATTGCCACCACGCACGCGGCACTACAGAAAAGGGCGTGTTCGCCATCATCTTGAGCAACTTTAACGTTGCCCGGCAATCGGCAATCGCGCCGTGTTGGGCACTCGGTAGTTTCTGCCACTTGTACTCGCCCTTGTAGGCCATCCATACCCCAACAAAGCGTGCGTATTCAAGCATGGCGCAATTCCATGACATCTCCAGGACCGGCCCGCCGTTCCGCTCCGCAGTCTGCCTTATTAGTCGTCTTTCGAAATCTGCATTGTATGCGATAACCCGCCTGCCCTTCAGGAGTTTGATAAGTGCCGGAACGAGTTCGGGGTAAGAAGGCGCGTCGACGAGCATTTTCATTGTAATTCCGTGAATGGCGGTCGCATCCGCCGGAATCCTCTTCCTGTTCAGGGGCCGAACGAAGGTATCCAATAAAACCGACCCGTCCGAGGCCAGCACTCCGATTTGAACGATTTCCGCTGTCCTTCCAATTCCTGTCGTTTCGGTATCCCAAAGAACCCAGTCGTTTGGACGGGACATCGCGTCTCGTGCCCACTCGATTGAGCGGTTCTTGTCTTTGGGCTTCGGATGATCGTCTACAACGGCTTCCGCCGAAGGCCCTTCTGGCTGTTCTTGGTGGTGAGGCAGCGACGCGAGCCGAAGGCACTTCGGGCACACGGGCGATTGCTTGTCAATCCATGACCGGCAAGACGGGCACTGTTTCCCCCTGCCATCGGTCAGGGCAATGATGAGCCACCCGAGCGGCCCAAGGATTAACGAGTACATGAAACCCGCTAGCGCCCTCTGCTTCGGGCTCCCAATTAGCGCGCCGATCACGGCGCTGATAAGCCAAAGGAAAAGAAGTTTCACAACATCCCCGAAAAACAGCAGGTAGCCGCGCGAGAAAAACCGAGGGAACCTACGCTATGCATTCTCCAATCGGCCTCACAAGAATCCGACCCATTCGCGAATTAGCTCCGCCCACGAATGTTGCGCTTTCTTAGAGAGCTTGTCGGCATCCCTAAAAGATATTGCTCGGGTGTGCATCCCAGTCTTCCTGTCTCTTGCGTGAGCCAGATCGACCTTACGTCGCGACTCGTGGACATCTCTCAACCACGGGGTGGCGTTTGGTAGAACACCATGCAGCGAATTCTTGTAGTAGAGCCAACTCCCGTAATCCGGAACTGCCTGCTTTGGCCTGGTACACGCCTTGTAACTGCCCTTCAATAATGCGTGTCGAGTCGAAAAAGCTTGCACGAGGCTCTCGTTGAAAACGTCCAGCATCATAACGCGAGCACTCGGGTCCCCAGTTGCTAGCTGCTGCAACCGTAGGCACTTTCGCTCGACCGGCCGCATGTCTTTGCCGAGAGCCTTATTCCAGTTGATCCGGGTTCCGATTCTCAAGACTTGGTGAAAATATGTTTCCAAGACCCCGACCCGCTTTGGAACCCGCCTCCGCAAGCCAAGCCCAGTGACGAGTAGGTGCACAGACCGGTTGGCGGAGCGGGCAGGCCTCCATCTGTTCTTCGCAAACCAGGGCCACCCCGCTCCAAGGAGAAGGGACGCTGCGTAACGAGACAAATCAGAATCGCTCACCTCGGTCAAACGCTCCAGCAACCCCTGGCATTGTTGGGGCTTGAAAGGGGCGCTCGGATGTTCCCCAAATATGCGGTGAATGAGTAGGCCCTGAGCCCTCATGTCAGACTGCAACTCGATGAGCTGCGCGGCTTGGCTAGTACTTGTCCGCCGACCCCGAAAGCTCAGGGCTGCAACACTCAAGACGATTGACCTTTCCTCCGACCTCAACCTAGCGGTCCGGATTACTCGGCGATAATGAGCGTTCATCGCCTGAGGCTCACATATATCCATTGCATCAATGTAGTTACCAGCGGCTGAATCGTATGTCGGGTCACGCTTCAACGCGTCCAAGAGAATATCCGCGGCTCTTTTGTCCTGTGGAAACCGCATGACGTAGTGGGATAAAGACCAAGAAAGATCGGGACGTCGGGAAAAAAACGGCGCGACCCTCCGAAGCACGTCGCGCCGCGCCTTTAACCGATTGAGCGCGTACTTAAATTTCGTAACGTCGGAGACCTCCCATGACCTGCCCACCTTTTCCAAGCTCCGATTCAAAGCGGCTAGCACTCTCTTCTGCGAGGCGCGCCTCTTCGAATTACGGGAACCTCCGAGCGCAAGCGAGCTGGGAATGGTCTTAAGGACCTCTTTCAGGCTCTTAGCCACGCGGAACTCAATCTTCTGCGCTTGCGGTACAAGGCCTAACGCCTTCGAAGCCAGGTCAAGCTTCACGAGCGCTCGTCGAATCGGCACCTCATCCTTTGACATCAACTTGATGTCGTCGACATAACGAAGGTATCTCAGCTTGCGGAACCTTATACTGTCGAACCGGAACAGGACGCACTCGGCAAGAAACGCGGACGGTTCCGGCCCTTGGGGCAGGCCGTGTCGAATCTGAGGACCCGAGGAACTTCCGGTCCAAGCCGCCAAACACTCAAAGAGGAAGTTAAGGAATTCGGCATCTCCCACTCGCGCCCTTAGGATTTCGCGGAGCAGCGAGTGGTCGATCAACTCGTAAAAAGAAACTAGGTCGAAATCTGCGACGCACTTATTACCCGCCTTGAAAGCCCTTGTTATTGCCTGGTTATACTCGGAATAACATGTCTTCCACGATCGGTAGAAAAATGGACTGTTTCTGCCGGCGTAGAGAGCCCCAAAACTTCTCTTGAGGGCGTAACGCTCTTGGATGCGAACAAAGGCCTCAGCTAGTACGTTGACCGCAGCCTGATATACGATCAAATCACGCAGGGAGAGGAGAACGAGGGGGCGGAGTACGCCGCTTTTTTTTGGCTGGTAGATAACAGTCACCCCGTCGGGACGGAATGTCCCACGTCGAATATCACCAATTGTGTCACTGAGGTTGTATTTCAGAGCAAGGTTGTAAGAGGAAAAAAGGTGGCGATAGAAGCGCTTGTACTGCTTGTTCCCACTGCGGAGCACCCGTGTGAAGGCGAGCTCAAAGTTCTGGTACCTGAGGAACTTCGGGAAAAGGATCATAGCCTATCCATTTCTCAGATGCGTGCAACCTCTGGGGGCCCAAGACCGGCCTTTTCGCGAGCCGGTTGTGCGGACCTCTCCTCTTGAGGTCCGCAGTACTTTCCTTGAACGAATCGAAATCAAAAGCCGCAGAGTTCAAGAACAACCCTGCGCTACCAAACTTGCGATTACTTTTTCCGGCGATATCAGCGGTTGTGCTGCCGGCTTGCTGGGACTGCATGGGTGCTGCTGGAATTGCTTTGCTTGCTACGGGTCGTGCGCTTGCTGCTGGTTGGTATAGCACCGGTGGAGCGTGAAGGCAAGGAACTTTAGTGCCAGTGGAAGGCGGGGAAATTATGAATTGTGAATTATGAATTGTGAGGTCTGGGTTCTGAGTTATGGGCTCCGGGTTATGAATGGTGAAAGCTGACGGCTGATCGCTGAAAGCCGGCGCTGGGAGAATCGGCTCTTCCAATCGCCCAATCGCAAGTCGCTCAATCAATCAATTCAGTGCCCCCTCACCCTCTCAGCGGCTAAAGCCGTGCGCGGTTGCGCCCATTTGCGGCACGGATAAATCCGTGCCGCCTTTCGCAATAGCGGATAGTGGTAGCGGTAGCGGATAGGGAAAAGCAAAGGCATAAGCAAAAGCAAAAGACCCCTCACCCGCCGCTATGGGCGGCGCCCTCTCCCCCTGGCGAGGGCTTTCATTTGGTTGGTGGCGGTGGCACGGGCGTCTCGCCCGTGAATTCCGGAACGCACATGGGCAGGATGCCCATGCCACAAGGAAAGAACCGAGGACCTCAACGTCGGAGGACCGCGCTACGGAAAAGCAGAAGGCAGGAGCAAGCAGGAAGTAGGAAGCTTGTGAAGTATGAAGTGTGAAGGATGAAGACGGTTACGGCCGGCTTGAATCGCTCAATCGCCAATCGCCCAATCATTCAATTTCTCTAATCGGCTCGTCACCCGCCGCGGCTTTCCCAAGCCGCTTTTTGCTTCCTGTTTCTTGCTCTTTTCCGGCTTCTGGCTTCCGACTTCTGTCTTCTGCTTTTCCCCGCTTCCCACTTCCTATTTTCTGCTCCCTGCCGTCAGATTTTGCTTGACAGACAATGGGGGATGGGGTTATTCATTGGTTACTAGGCAAGTGGAGGGGGGACATGGCGATTTGTGGAGGACATCATGCAGCCCCTTGTCTCGACCCTTGAACGCATTTCCCCAAAACTCCCATTGATCCCTCAGCGAAGAGTTCTTCTGGTCGACGAAGAGGCCTGCGACCGCGAACGCTATGCCCAGCATCTGCGCGACCGGGGACTCCGGGTCCGCGCCTGCTCATCTTATGAAGAAGGCGAGCGATGTCTGGACGGCGAGAGGTTCGACCTGGTGATCGTCGACCAGGGAGGCCCGGCGTTTGAAGGCAAAGTGGTCGCGGCGCGCTCGATGATGAAGGACCGCAGGGTTCCGGTGCTGGTCACCACCCGGCACCACAATATGGCCGCCTATATGGAGGCCATGCAGCTGGGAGCCGCCGATTACCTGGAGAAGCCGATCCCAGTCCACGAGTTCCTGTGGAGGATTGGGACCCACTTGCCGTCAGGCTGGATCAAAACCCGGCGGTTAAGTTAGCGCTCCAGGGGATGACGGCCGCGATAGAGCCGATCTTTGGTGGCACGAGGGAACTCTTTCTCGAAGCGGGAAGCGGGGGCCTGCGGTCGGGGTGCGCGGCGGGTTCGGCTCGCTACGGGGCCACGGGGCACAGAGTGCAGCGAAGGTAGTCTGCGGGGCCAGTTCCGTTTGTAACTTGTAATGGGTAAATGCCGGCACACCGCCTGGCGTTTTTCCCTGCTTCCTGCTTTCCACTTGCGGGTTTCTCTGCCTCTTTCATCCTTCATACTTCTTGATCAGAGCCTCGAATTCGAGCCTACAGACCCTCAAAAAGCCCCAAAATGGGACGTATGGGATTTTTACAAGCAAAGTGTGAAAATTTGTAAGTCTTTTATTATGTTATAGTTATAATAATTATTCAGCCAGAAAAACGCGTTCTCAAAAAAATGTGTCCAATTCTGACACATTGGGTAAAAATTACACCGTCAGTCAGAAAGTCAGAAATCGCACGCACGCCGGGGAACTGACGGTCGCCGTTTCGCCAGTCGGAGTCAGCCGGCCGGTCTTGCGGTCAACGGCAAAGACCACCACGGTGTCCGACTCCTGGTTGGCCGCCAGAAGGTAGGCGCCCGTAGGGTCGATGGCGAAGTGGCGCGGACACTTGCCGCCGCTCGGCACGCGCTCAACGGGAGTGAGTGTTCCCTTCTTCGGGTCGGCCGCAAACACTGCGATGCTGTCGTGTCCGCGGTTCGATCCGTAGACAAATTTCCCCGACGGGACTCACGGCAACTTCGGCGCAATCGCTCTGCAGCTTGCAACCTTTCGGCAGCGTCGAGATGGTCTGCAGCTTGCGCAGCGTTCCGCGGCGGGCGTCGTAGGCAGAACACCGTGATGTTCGACTTCATCTCCCCGATGACGTAAACGAAGCGGCCGTTGCGCGCAAAGGCAATGTGGCGCGGCCCCGAACCCGCGTTGACCACGGCGTATGCGGGATGGTTGGGCGCAAGCGTGCCGGCCTTCTCATCGAAGCGATAGACGAACACCTTGTCGAGTCCGAGGTCGGCCGCGAGGGCGAAGCGGTTGTCGGGCGACACGTTGATGGAATGGGCGTGCGGACCTTCCTGCCGCTCGGGATTAACACCGGAGCCGGCGTATTGATCGAACGCCGTCACCTTGCCGAGGCGGCCGTCTCGCCGCACCTGGATCACCTCCACGCTGCCGCTGCCGTAGTTGGCCACCATCGCGTAGCGGCCCGTTTTGTCGAGCGCCACGTAGCACGGAACGGTGCCACCCGAAGCGACTTCATTGAGGAAGCGGAGTTTTCCCGTCTTCCGGTCGATGGCAAACGCTTTGACGGAGCCGCTCTTCCGCCCCTCGTGCCGCGTGACTTCCTTGGTCGCATAAAGGAAGCGGCCGTCAGCGCTCGCTGTGACAAAGGTGGGATTCACCGCCTCGGTGGCCAGTCCCATCGATGTCAGCCGGCCGGCGGCTGCGTCAAATCGAAACGCGTGGATTCCCTTCCCCTTGGCCGTGTTGTAGGAGCCGATGTAGACAAGAAACTCTTTCCCGGCATTGGACCGCCCGGCAGTTCGGGTACCGGGCGCTGATGGAGATGACTTTGGCTTCATGGCAATGTCTCCCGTAGTGATGATGAACTGTCAGCGTTATATATATAGGATGAGACAATCGCCGCGCAACCTCCAGCAAAAAGCTCATCGAATCTGAGGCGGTGATTCCTGAATCCGGAGCGCGGTTAAAGCGCGCGCCGGCCGCGAAAAGGAGTATTCGCCATGGGGGAAGTTGCCTCGCAAGCCAAAATCCTGGAGAGATTTGGATGCGCCATGGCTTGACTTGTCTGGAAGCGGCGGGTTATCGTAAGTGTTTAGACTTTAGAGACACGAACCTAACAGGGAGCCAGAGCTTTGAAGAGGACTTACCAACCCAATCGGCGCCGGCGTGCCAAGACACACGGATTCCGCATTCGCATGCGAACCCCGGGAGGGCGCCAGGTCATCAAGCGGCGCCGCCGGAAGGGGCGCCATCGCCTGACTCCGTGAATCCCGATTCGGCTGTGTTCCCCAAGCAATACCGGCTGCTCCGTCGATTGGATTTTCAACGGGTCTACAAGCAGGGGCAGCGCCGAAGTGCATCGCTATGCACCGTCTTTTATCGACCGAACGGGCTGGCCGAGACGCGCCTGGGCATCACGGCGCCCAAACGTCTGGGTACAGCAGTAGTGCGGAACCGCATCAAGCGGCGGATCAGGGAAATTTTTCGGCTCCACCGGCAGGAACTGCCGCGAGGCTGGGACATCGTGATGAACCCTCGCCCTGGAGCCGCCACGGCCGCTTATCCCGTTCTCGAACGGGAGTTGTTGCGCCTTTTTCCCGCCAGGCCGCCGGGCTCGTCATCCGGGGAGGGGCGTACGCGTTAAGGTTATTGTTGCTGGGGTCGATTCGCTTCTATCAGATTTGTCTTTCGCCCGTCATTCCCTCGTCGTGCCGCTATTATCCATCCTGTTCGGCTTACGCGTATGACGCGGTGGCAAAATGGGGTGCGTGGGAAGGAACGCGGCTGGCGGTTCGCAGGATGCTGCGCTGCCGTCCCTGGGGCGGCCACGGGTACGACCCGGTTCCGTAACGGACCACTGGCGCAGGGGCAAGAGAGTTAAACAGAAAGCCTTTCATCCATGGACAACGAAAAAAGGGTCATCATTGCGTTCGCCTTGTCATTTGTCCTGCTCCTGATATGGCGGGTCATGTTTGTCACCACTCCGCCTCCGTCGCAGAAATCGTCCGGCACGCAGCAATCCCAGCAGGATGCGGGACAGAACGCGACGGAACAAGCTGCCGCAAAACCAGAGGCGCCCAAGGTTCCCCCTCCTCCGCAGATCCCGGTAGTGGAAGGCCAGCAGGCCCAGGACATCACCGTCGAGAATGAACTTTACCGAATCACCTTTTCCACCCAGGGCGGCGTGGTGAAAAGCTGGATCCTCAAAAAGTATGACGACGCCAGCGGCAAACCTCTCAATGTGGTGGACCCTGCAGCCTGCAAACAACTGGGCTACCCGATGAGCCTGAGGACGGCGGACGATTCGCTCAATCAGAAAGTGAACCAGGCGCTTTATGCCGCGCAGCCCTCAAGCGCCACCCTGCAGGCGCCCGCAACACTCGAATTCACTTACAGCGACGGCCACGTGCAGGTCCAGAAGAAGTTCGCCTTCGGTCCGGATTACACGGTGAAAGCCAGCGTGAGCGTGGCCCGGGACCAGCAATACGTTCCCGTCCGGGTGGCCTGGGTTGGAGGATTCGGCGACCATTCGGTCCCTGTGGAAGAACATTTCGCCCGTAGCCAGGTGGCCTATGAAACCAACGCCAAGGTGGAAACCACCGACCTCCACAAGATTGACAAAGAGCTGACCCTGTCCGGTCCATTGGAGTTCGCGGGGATTGAAGACCGTTACTTTGCCGGAATCTTCTTTCCCGAATCGTCCGACCAGGTTTTCGGCGCAGGACACACAACCTGGAAGCCCGAAAACTGGAAGGAGAAAGAACCGCCCAAAGCCGGCTATATGGAACTGGGCAGCTCCGTGGCGCAACCGGTGAAATTCAGCCTGTTTGTCGCCCCCAAGTCGCTGGAAGTCCTGGACACAACGAGTCCCCCGCTGACCGGGCTGGTGAACTTCGGCTGGTTCAGCATCATCGCCAAACCGCTGTTTCTTGGTTTGCGCTACATCTATAACAACTGGGTGCACAATTACGGCTGGGCGATTGTGATTCTGACCATCATCCTGAACATGGCCCTGTTCCCGCTGAAGCTCAAGAGCATCCGCTCCGCCCAGGAGATGCAACGGATCGCGCCCCTGGTGAAGAGCATTCAGGACCGCTACAAGCAGTACAAGTTCAACGACCCCAAAAAAGCGCGGATGAACCAGGAAGTGATGAAGCTCTACCAGGAGCACGGGATCAATCCGCTCGGCGGATGCCTGCCCATGCTGCCGCAATTGCCCATCCTTTATGGATTTTACGAGTCGCTGGAAACGCCTTTTGCGTTTCGCCACGCACCGTGGGTCTTATGGATAAAGGACTTGTCCCAGCCCGATCCTTCCCATATCATGGGTCTGCCGATCCCGATCCTGCCCGTGCTCATGATGGTCAGCATGTTCTTTATGCAGAAAATGACGCCGATGATGACCGCCGACCCGAACCAGAAACGCATGATGCTGATTATGCCCCTGGTCTTCGGTATCATGTTCTTCCACCTGGCCAGCGGATTGGTGCTCTACTTCCTGGCGGCGAACATGGTGGGGATTGCGCAGCAACTCATCATCAACCGGTTTATCACTCCCAAGCGGCCTCCGCTGGGACCGGCGAAGGCCGTTGAGGCAAAAGCATAGCGAGCTGAGATTATGACAACATCGTTTCCATCTGGGCCATCTGAGGATCATTACCTGTCGGCGATCGAATCGCTGGTGGGAAAGATCATCCAGTGCGGAGGTTTCGACCTCAAATCGACGGTGCGAAAACTTGAAGCCGCTGGTGGCGAATCCAACGCTCCGCGAGTCGTCGTCGATTTCAAAGGCCCCGACTCCGACCTGTTGCTGGAAAAGAACGCCACTCTGCTGGATGCCCTTGAATATGTTGTCCTGAAAGCCGTGCATGTGGATGACGACCTTTACGGACGAATCAGCTTTGACTGCAAAGACTGGCGGCAGATCCGGGCTGAAGAGCTGAAACTGACGGCGCAGATGGCGGCCCGCCAGGCGGTCGAAACCGGCAGCCCGTTTCATCTGACCCCCATGAATTCACGCGAACGGCGCATTGTTCACCTGGCGCTCAAGGATGAAGCCTCGGTACAAACCATGAGCGAAGGCGCCGGCCCGTCCCGCAAGGTCGTCATTTATCCTGCCGCATCCCCTTCCTGAAGCACCCGCAGGTTTTAAGATGATGAAAGAAGACACCATCGTGGCCATTGCCACCCCACCGGGCCGCGGCGGCATCGGTGTCGTGCGCCTGTCAGGCTCGGATGCCATCCAGATAGTTTCCGGGCTGGTCCGCCTGGCGAAGATACCTCCCGAGGTGCAGCGGTCAACCTTGGGGAAATTTGCCGATCCCCGCACCGGCAAGGTCCTGGATGAAGTCGTCCTGACCGTCTACCGCCGTCCGCATTCATACACGGGCGAAGATGTGGTGGAGATTTCCTGTCACGGTTCGCCGGTGATCCTGGGCTACCTGGTGGAATGCTGTCTTGAAGGCGGCGCGCGGGCGGCGGAACCGGGCGAGTTTGCCATGCGCGCCTTCCTGAACGGCCGCATCGATCTCACCCAGGCTGAAGCCATCCAGGACCTGGTCGAGTCGCGGACCCTTTACCAGGCTCGGGTGGCGGCAACGCAGCTTGGGGGCTCGCTATCCGCCCGCCTGAAACCGCACAAACAGGCTTTGCTGGATTTGATTGCTCAGCTCGAAGCGGGAATCGACTTTGCCGATGACGACGTCGAGGTAATGGACTGGCAGCTGCTGCTGGGCGGAATTGACGCCGTCAAGGCGGATGTCGAGAAGATGGTTGCAGGCTATGCCTACGGCCGGATTCTTCGCGAAGGGCTGAGCCTTTCCGTGGTCGGCCGGCCGAACGTTGGCAAGTCCAGCCTGTTCAACCGGCTGCTGAACGCCGACCGCGCCATCGTCACTGAAATTCCCGGCACCACAAGAGACCTGGTCAGCGAGAGCGCATCGATGAACGGCATTCCGCTGCACCTTGTGGATACGGCAGGCATCCGCACCACGGCGGACGCCGTTGAAAAGATCGGGGTGGAACGGACCCACCAGGCCATGGCCGATTCCGACCTGCGCCTGCTGGTGGTGGATACCTCGCAGGACTGGAGCCAGGAAGACCACGAACTGCTTCACAAGACACGCCGCATGGGTTCGATGGTGGTAGCCGCCAATAAAGCCGATCTGCCCGAACGCACCAGCCGGAGCATGATCGAGCAGGCCATCCTGGCTGAAGACGGAGGCGCGCCCGGCCCCGTGGAGATCGTCGTAACTTCAGCCGTGACAGGACAAGGCATTGAGGAGCTGCGCGAAAAGATCATGCAGGCGGCCGGCGCCGGAAACGATCCCGGCGCGGAGGGAGAACTGGTAACCAACCTCCGGCACCAGCAGCTTCTTCAGGAATCGCTCAGGGCGCTCGACCGGTGCCGCCTGGCGGCCGGGGAAAAAATGCACCACGAGATGCTGCTTCTCGATCTCTATGAGGCGCTGCGGCCGCTGGACGCGCTGACCGGCGCCACCGACGTTGAAGATATCCTGGGAATGATCTTTTCCCGATTTTGTATTGGAAAATAAAAGGACAGAGACGGCCTTCGGGTCAACCCTGGCTGCGGCGAAGCCGGGCAAACAGCGGGATGGACTTCAGATAATCATTCATCTCACGGATGCGCAGAAGTTTTGCCACAAGCCCCGTAAGAATCAGACCCACCGGCGTGGCTGCAATCAGGATGATGAAAGAGCCCAGGGTGTTTTGCCAGTTTGTCCGGCCCTCGATCCAGCGGACAACCTCAAACGCCCCCGCGGCCCCGACTGCCGACGCCGCCCCGACCCTCAGGAAGAATCCCACCATCTCCAGCGTCGCCTTATTCGCCGTAGACCGGTAAAGCGAGAAGAAAAGCACAATGGCGTAAGCGGATATGCCGATCGTGCTGGCCAGGGCAAGCCCTCTGAACTGCATGGGCTTCACCAGAAGCCAGTATACGGGCAGGTTCAGGAAAGTGATGATCGTGCCGATCACCGCCGGCCGCAGGGTGTTGCGCCCGGCGTAAAACCCGCGCGCCAGGATATTTTGCGCGCTCCAGCCGAACATGCTGATAGAGAAAAGAGCCAGCGCCGCGGCCGTTGCGTCCAGATCAGGAACCCGAAGGCGCGTGTGGGAGAAAACGAAGTAAACCAGCGGCCGGTTCATGGCAATGGTCAGCGCGGAAACCGGCACAATCATCAGCAGCAATCCTTTCAGGGTTGTGTTCAGAGTACGGTTGAGTTCGTCGTACTTCTTTTCCGCGTAAAGCTGAGCAAGAAAAGGAAATGAAGCCACGCCCACGGCCTGCCCGATCACCCCCAGCGGGACCCGCATCAGGAACTTGGCATAGCTCAGCCAGGTGATCGAAGCCGGAACCAGATACGACCCGAACCAGCGGATGATCCAGTCGTCCGAGAAAACCACAGACAACGCCAGCATGATGGGAACCGCCAGCTTGATGAACATCCGAAAGCCCGGGTGCCGGACGTTAAGGTTCGGGCTAAAGCGCGCCCCGACCGTGTGGGCGCCGTAAACCTGAAGAAGAAAATTGCCGGCAAACGCGCCCGCCAAAACCCCGACGGAAAATCCCGTGATGCCCATGGTGGAGGCCAGCAGAAAACCGCCCAGGATGATTCCCAGGTTGTAAATGACCGGAGCGAAGGAAGGGATCACAAATCGGCCCTTCGCATACTGCACCGCGCTCAGAATGCTTCCGACGTAGAAAAAGATCTGGGCCGGCATCATCAGCCGGGTCAGGAAGACCGCGTGCGCTGTTTCCGCCGGTTTAAACCCCGGAGCGATCACGCGCAGAAGCTGAGGAGCAAGGAATTCTCCCACCGTCACCAGGACGAGCAAGAGGAGCACCATCACCGTAATCACCGTGGAAAAGACGCGCCATCCCTCTTCTTCGTTCTCCTCCGCCATATATTTGGCAAAAACAGGAATAAACGTGATGCTGAGCGAGGCCCCGGCAACCAGGTAGTTGACGAAATCCGGCAGAGTGAAGGCCGTGTAATAGGCGTCGGTGACCGCGCTGGAGCCGAACTGGTGGGCGACGGCCCATTCGCGCAAAAAGCCCAGCAGCCGGCTTGCCAGGATGCTGGCCATCACGATTCCGGCCGAGGCTGCGATGCGCTGGTTTACAGTGCGCGTCCCCAGGGGCGGCGGCGTACCACGATTTGGTCCCTTATGACCGGCCATAGATTGTCGATGCCAAAAACAGAACCCCGATGCGGTCCCTGAAAGATTCTAACCGTGTTTCCTGCCGGCCTAGTTGAAAGACAATGGGAAACGGCTTTGGCAGGCCCGGCACCTGACCATGGGAGGGCGGAGATATCACCCGCTCGTGCCATCGGCGCTTCGACCTTTGAAGGTCGGCGCCACCGCACCGCGGACACCTGGGGATCAGCACCCCATCGTTGGCGGCGTCCGGCACGGGGGAAAGCCGCAGTGCGGTCAGGACCCCGCCCCGGCGCCGCGCAACGGGCGCATCGGGGTCTTCGTCCAGGCGCAACAGGCGCTGCCGGCGGCACCGGGAACAGACCCGCAAGCGGTAACCGCATTTCCGGGCAAGTGAATACAGAAGGCCGTGACGGGCATATTCTGTCTTCGTTGCCCCACATTTTCTACAAGGGGTAGCCATAAGAAGAATTTGTCACATTAGCAGATGGACAGGAACGGTTCAATAGCCTGACGGCGCCATCCTGCAGGCATTACCGCGCCTTCATATGCTTGTCGGCAAAATTCAGGAATTGCTCCCAATCATACGCCGTAACATCGTGCGGTCCGCAGCGCAGATGAAAGCCGATGGCCGTCATCACGGCCTGGCCGATCCCGGGCATTCTGGAAGCTCCCATTCCGTCCGTGCCCAGCAGCCGATACACCGGGTCGGCGGCCTTTCCCGCCAGAAACATGCCCCGCGGGTCAGCCCACAAGTCTCCCGCCGCGGTCGCCATGTAGACAGGCCGCGGAGCAATGAGGGCGAGCAACTCATGCTGGTCCACCGGCAGCGCGTTGACGTCGTTGTTATACTTCCTGAAATTCCGGCAGAACCACCAGGGAAAACTCGTGTTGATGGCCTTGACAGTTTCGCCCATCCAGCGGCGGCTGAGCGCCGCCCCGCCCTCGCCGGAATCATTGGAAATCACCAGCGCAAACCGCGTGTCCTGCGCTCCTGCCCAGAGAGCGGTCTTGCCCAGCCGCGAATGCCCCATCACCGCCACGCGGTGCGCGTCCACGTCTTTGTCTGTCTCCAGGTAGTCCATGGCGCGGCTCAGCCCCCAGGCCCACGCCCCGATGGCTCCCCAGCCATCAGCCGCCGGCTCCGACTGTCCCGGACGAAGATAAAGCGCCCGCACACTTTCGCGGATGCCGCCGTCGAAGTCCGGCTCGATGTCGCCGTAGTAGGCGGTGGCCAGACCATAACCACGGGCAAGGACCTTCTGCAACTGCCACCGGCAGGCATTGACGCCTCGCGAATCCTCCGTCGAGTGATGGTTGACGATGCCCCAGCCTTCCCTCATCCATCCCTTGTTGATGGTAATCCCCGGATCTGAAGCAACAGTCTGGTTGCCGCCGAAGTTCAATCCCAGAAACACCGGCGCCGGTTTCGGCGCGTGGTTCGGCAGGTAGATGAGGAGGAGCATCTTTGGCCCTTCCTTCTTCCCGCTGAAATGGATCAGGACCTCTTTCCTGGTCGCCTTGCCGCCCAGCGCGTTCCTATCCACGGAAACCACCTGGAACGTCATTCCTTCAGGCCGGCCGGGGCTGAATCCGTATTCATAAGTCTCAAAAAGCTTCAGGAGTTCCGGCCGCCGCTTCTCCATCCACATGCGGGCGCTCGTCACCCGCTGACCGTTCGCCATCAGCAGCGGGTCAGGCAGCGTATAAGCCGGCACCCTGGACTCGTCATAGTTCACGCCCTGACCCTGCGCCAGGCCGGTGCCCGCACAAATCAGCAGCAGCAACACGGTCAGGATCATCATTCCGGATGGGAACCGCTCCCCCGCGCGCTTTGCTTTCCACCCCGGCGCCGAAAATCTCCGGGAACTGTCAGGCGCCACTGTAGTTTTCATTTTGATCTCTCCACCGCAGGCAGGCACTCGATGCCTTTAAAAGAAGCTGCCGTCTTCCCCATGGGAGAAAACATAGCACGGCCGGGACCACCGCGGCGTTGTTTAAGTGAGGTGCTGCAGGGTTTCTGAAAGCAGCTTGCTGACGCCTTCGTAAGGCCCGCCGCGCCCTTCCCATTCCAGCGAATAGTAACCTCGGTAATCCGCGGCGCTGGCAATTTTAAATATCCTGGCCACGTTTACCGTGTAGAGCTTGCCATGATCACCCACTTCGGAATCCTTCATGTGCGCAATGTTATAGGCATGGCGAAACATCAAAGCCAGTGCGTCATAGTTGAATGCCGCATTCCCACTCAGCATGGAATTAGCAAAATCGGGCAGAGCGCGAAGATAAGGGTTCCCGACCTCGTCAATGACCCGCACGATAAAGAACGCGTCTTCGGTCACCAGATCGTCATTCTCGAGGGTCACCATGACGTTGCGGCTGGCGCCGTAAGCCGCCACGCGCTTCAGGCTCTCAGCAGCCCGGCCGGCGTCAGGCGCAACGCCCTTCACCCCTGCAATGTGCAGGCGGACGCTCGGCGACCCGACTGCCACGGCAACGTCAATCCATTTCTTCCCGTAATCGATGGCCTCCTGCCGCTTCACCGCAAAGGGATCGTAAAAGCTGGCCCCGCCGTCGGCCGGAATGTCAATAATACGTGACCCGGCCTTTCGAACCGCGCCGCGCAACTGCTGCAGGTAGGCTTTGTCCGTAGACGGAAAATGGTCCGCCAGGAGTTCCACGTTGTGAAGATCAAATTTCTTCGCCACCATCGCCGGGAAGTCTGTCAACGCCATCCCCGGAAGCTTGGGGTCGCGCCAGCGATTTGTGGAGCTGTCGATATACATGCGAAACGGCCACGTCGTCACGCCGATCCTTTCCCGCGGAACGACGGGAAACTTCATGTGGGGCTCCGGCGATTGGGCAAACAGGCTGGACGCAGAAAGCACGCTCGCCGCGCCTGCCGCGGAAGCGATGGAGTTCTTCAAAAAGCCACGACGTGAAATATTTTTCATCTGAACCTGTTCCTCTCTAAGATTTCAGTTTATAACCCTTGCCACGTTCATGCCGGCCTCGGCGGATTTCCCCGTCCCGCTCGGGCTATGAACTCGCCAAAACTTTTCGCGCGAGAGTGATGGGCGCTTCTCAGGATTTAACGGTTGGGTTTCGGCCGATGCGTGGTCGAAGACGGACAGCCGGGCGAATACGCGTAAAACCGGTTGGCTTTGTCGTCGAGCTCTTTCAGGCCGGTCCTGGAAGTGTAGAAGCCGGAGATAATATCGCCCTTGAGTTGCCGGAAAAACCGCGTGCCATCGTTTTCAGCATCTTTTCCGGCGCGTTCGTCGCTGATGAGGTCAAGAAGGGCCGCCTGCTGCTGCTCGCTAAGATTGACGAAACCGCGCTGGTGCCGCCTTTCGGATTCTTCGGCCAACCACGCCAGTCCCTCACGATAAGCTTTCTGCGGGTCTGAGGTCCTGACCCGGTGCAGAAGCGGAGCGCCGTTGTACGCCTCTGCCAGCGCAACCTGTTCCGGAGTCAGCCGTCCCACCGCGTCACGAACTCCGCCAAAGCTGTAAGTGCGAAGATCAACCCACTCGGCCACCTCGTCCACGACGTTCCCATCCGGGGATTGGGCGCTTTCTCCGGATGACCCTGCAGGCTCACCCAGCATCAAGGCGGTCAGCCGGTGGATCACCTGGTATTCGTCCGGGGAAAAGAACTGCGGTTTGTAAGGCCCGGTGCGGGGGCGGATGAAATCCACCTGGCAGCCGGGCGGAATGGAATGGAAACGCGAATCGGCCTCCAGAGCCATGCCGAGATGTTCAGACGATGGACGATAGAGCCCCGGGGGAAGGCTTTCCGGTTTCGTTTCAGGAGCCGGGATTCCGGCAGCAACTTCGGCGTCGAGCGGCGCAGTCTTGCCCGCAATTCCCGCCAGCGCGGCAGCCTTGCCCACGTCGATCAGCCATTTGCGGCGCGAAACTCCGCTCTTCTCCGGGCTGACTTCCTGGTTTTTCTTTTCGTCCTTGTTTTCCATCACCTGATTCCCTGCCGTTTGCCGGCGTGAGAACTTCCTACAGGTCTCCCTTGCGATATGCTTCGGCGATGTAATCGGCCGCGCGCGTGGCGATGGCCATGATGGTCAGCGTCGGTTCGTAACAACTGTTGGTTACGAAGGAAGCGCCGTCAGCAACAAAAACGTTCCTGGCGTCATGAAGCCGGTTGAAGCCGTTGAGCACACTGGTCTTGGGATCGTCGCCCATGCGCGCGGTGCCGCACTCGTGGATGTTCTTGCCGAACACGCTCAGGTGTTCTCCCGGCGGCTGCACGTCCTCCAGCTTGAGCGCGTCGAGAATCGCCATCACGTCTTCACGCATGGCCCTGGCCATGGCGTATTCGTTTTCTCCGTGGCTGGCGTTGATGTGCAGGACCGGGATTCCCCAGGCGTCCTTCTTCTCCTTGTCGAGCGTCACATAGTTTTCGTAGCGCGGAAGCGTTTCGCCCTGGGCCATCATGCCATAGCGGTAAGGGATATTCTTCCGGACCTTTTCCCGGAAGGCCTTGCCGTATCCCGGAATCGAATAGGCCTGACCGTAAAGCTCCTGGCTCCCGTCGCCGTCAAACCGGTAGCCGCGCAGAAAATTCTTGTTCCTGTTGGAGCCGACATTGGCGTATTTCGGGATCAAAAAGGCGGCGGGGTTGCCGGTGGGCTCGCGGACCGAAGACTTCAGGCCGGCCATGGTGCCTCCCGCACCCTGAAGGGTGAAGTGGTCCATCAGATAGTGGCCCAGCACCCCCTTGGAATTTCCCAGGCCGTTGGGATAACGGCGCGTGGTGGAATTCAACAGAATGCGCGTGGATTCCAGCGTGCTTGCCGCCAGCACGACGATCTTTGCCCGGGCCTCCCGATGCTCGTGCGTGGTGCGGTCAATATAGTGGACGCCACTGGCGCGGCCTTCGTTATCGACCATCACGTGGCTCACCACGGCATCGCTCAGCAGGGTGAACCGGCCGGTCTTTGCCGCAGCCGGCAAGGTCACGGCAGGACTGTTGAAATAAGACGCCGTATAGCAACCTCGCTGGCACTCATCGCAGTAGTGGCACGCAGGACGCCCGTTGTGGGGAACGGTCAGGTTGGCCACGCGGTCCGGCATCACCCGCCAGCCAAACTTACTCTCAATAACCTGCTTCGCCTGCAGGCTGCCACAGGAGAGGTTCATCGGAGGCAGAAACTTTCCGTCGGGCATCTGTTCAAGGCCCTCGTGCGAGCCGCTCACCCCGATAAAACTTTCCACCTTGTCGTAATAAGGTTCGAGGTCCTTGTAACTGAAAGGCCAGTCCTGGCCATAGCCGTCGCGGCTGGCAGCCTTGAATTCGTAATCGCTATAGCGGTAGCTTTCCCGCGCCCAGCAGAAGGTCTTTCCGCCCACCTGGCGCCCCCGGATCCACATAAACGGCTTGTCGATGGGAAAGGTGTAGGGATGCTCGGCGTCTTTGACGAAAAACTGATGGCTGTATTCGTCACAGGCGTAACAGAGCCGCTGGATCGGCTGATCGGTGAGGCGCGCCTGGTGGTCGTCGAAACCGCGGTATTTCAACTGATACGGCCAGACGTGCTCGGTGAAATCGCGCGACGGAATGCGCGGAGGTCCGGCCTCGAGCATCAGGACTCGCATGCCGGCCTCGGTCAATTCCTTGGCCACCCATCCACCGCTTGCCCCTGAACCTACGATCAGTGCGTCATAAATAGTTCGTTGATCTGCCCCGCTTTGCATAGCGCTGTAGTATAGGTTAGCGTCCTCGAATTCGCAAGCTCGTCCCGAGTCGTTTTGGAGCCTCCGCCGTATCGCCATGGATCGGACTGAAAGGCGGGACACCACGATCAAACGCTGCAAAGAGGAACGGGACATTGCCGGACAGGAACCCAAGGGGGACGCTGATGGTGCGAAAGGGGGGACTCGAACCCCCACCCCTTGCGGGACCAGATCCTAAGTCTGGCGCGTCTGCCAATTCCGCCACTGGCGCGTCTGCCAATTCCGCCACTTTCGCGCTGAACCATTATAATCAGGCGTGCGAAGGATGAAAACTTTTCGATCGAGTCTGCTGATGTTGGAACCAATCGGGTGTACAACGGCGCTCGAATCGTAAATAGCGCAGTTGCATCCAAAGGCAAGCAGGATGAGGATTCTTTCGGTCAATGCCGGCCTTCCGCGCCAGGTGGTTTCTGGCGGCAAATCCGTCACCACAGGCATCTACAAGTCTCCGGTCCAGGGGCGCGTCAGGGTCACCCGGCTCAACATTGAGGGTGACGGACAGGCCGACCTTTCCGTACATGGCGGGCCCAATAAGGCGGTCTACGCCTATCCTTCCGAGCATTACGCCTATTGGCAGCGCGAAATCCCGGACATTGAGATGCCCTGGGGCATGTTTGGAGAAAACCTCACCCTGGAAGGCCTGCTCGAAGACGATGCGCACATTGGTGACCGTTTTCGGATGGGGACAGCCGTCCTGATGGTCACGCAGCCGCGCCTGCCCTGTTACAAGCTGGGAATCAGGTTTGGCCGGGACGATGTGCCGGACCGGTTCCTCGAAAGCGGGCGCACAGGTCTTTATTTTGCCGTCGTCGATGAAGGCGAACTCGGCGAGGGCGACACCCTTCAGCCCATTCATCGGGACGCCAACCGGGTCAGCGTCAGGGATGTCCTTCTCCTTTGCTATGGTGATGGCCACCAGGATGCCCAATTAGCCCAACGTGCATTGAACGTCGAGGCTTTGCCAGCAGGCTGGCGAAAGCGATTGCTGGAAAGGCTTGGTCACCGCATGGGTGACGAGCCATCATCTTAGGCATTTTGCGTCAAGGCCGGGCTCACTTTGAACGGTGGATTCGCAAAGCGCCCGCAGGTCTTTATCCTCCTCAGCCTGACCCCTCCGCAGCCCCAGCTTTGCCGGCTCGCGGGGCGGCAACCTTCCCGTGAAGCAGCTTCAAAAACGACTGGAGATCTGCAGGCGCGAACGCCCGCTTGGGCAGGACCAGCCAGTTCCCATGAGGGTCCATGAGGATAAGCAGGTTCTGAGATTCAACAAAAGTTGAATAGTGTTCCCATTTTGCGCGGGTTTCCTCTGTTTTGCTTCGCACCACGAGATACTCTTCAGTAATTTCACCTTCGAGGTCCTGGTAGAGATGCGCATTTTTGCGAAACCAGCGCTTCCACTTTAATCTGCCCCACACCCCGGCGAATACTAGATACAGGCCGCCGGCAATGGAAACCCATCCAGGATAGTTCCCGCGATGCTCGAAAAAGATCCAGTTGAGGCCCGCGACAAACACAACAATCCCAAATGTCACAAAAATGCTGTAGTGGTATCTCTGCCAGAACCTTGCAATCCTGGCCAGATACATTTGCTGATACTCTCGATAGTCCTCTGCGGTAAGGCTGAAATGGATCTTCATCGCCAGCAAACCTGCCCCCGAACTTGCAGTATTTTATACCAGGAACCACCCAATAATTTGGGGAATGGCACTTGTATTAATAGGCGTGCTTTCTCTTGACACGATTCGATAATTCTGGAATACTCGAATTCATGACCAGGCCAAGCAAGGCTGGGCAAGCCAGCCGTTTCGCCGATATGTTTGCCGCCATGGGCGCCGAGCCGCGCCTGCGCATCATGCAGCTTCTGCTGACCGCCCATCCGCAGGGACTTGTTGTCGGCGACATTCAAAGCGAACTGGAGATTCCACCCTCCACGCTTTCCCATCACCTCGACAAGCTCAGGAACGAAGACCTGGTCCGCGTCAGGCGCGAAGGCAGCTTTCTGTGGTACACAGCCAACACGGATTCCCTTCAGGAACTGATCACTTTTCTGTACGCGGAATGCTGCACGCGAAACAGCGCCATTGAACCCGGTGAATTGGTCGTGATCGGGCAGGATCGAGGAGAAATCCGGAAAGGGAAGAAGCCATGAGTACAGAGAACATTAAGGAAATCGTAAGAGAGAAATACGGACAGGCAGCTAAACAGGCGATCGCGGGAGAGAAGGCGTGCTGCGGCGGAAGGGCCGGAAATCCCGACCCGATTACCATCAATCTGTATAACCCCGCCGAGGCAAGCGAAGTGCCGCAGGAAGCCGTGCTCGCGTCGCTCGGCTGCGGCAATCCCACGGCGCTGGCGAAGTTGAACCCCGGTGAAGTGGTGCTGGACCTGGGTTCGGGCGGAGGCATCGACGTTCTGCTCTCCGCCAAACGTGTGGGGCCCACCGGGAAAGCCTATGGGCTGGATATGACGGACGAAATGCTCGAGTTGGCCAGGCAAAATCAGGCCAGGTCCGGCATCACCAACGCAGAATTCCTGAAGGGTGAAATTGAGAACATTCCGCTGCCCGACAATGCAGTCGACGTGGTCATTTCGAACTGCGTCATCAACCTCTCGGCAGACAAGTCCGCTGTTCTCCGGGAAGTATTTCGGGTGCTGAAGCCGGGCGGCCGCTTTGCCGTCTCCGACATCGTGGTTCGAGGTGAAATTCCAGCCGACATCCGGCGCAATGTTGAACTCTGGGCCGGCTGCGTAGCTGGAGCATTACACGAGTCTGAATACCAAAAATTGCTGGCGGCTGCCGGATTCGAGGCGATTGGAATTGAACCAACCCGTATCTACCGTGCCGAGGATGCCCGCCAGTTCCTCGCCGGGAAAGGTCTGGAAGTGGATTCGCTGGCGTCGAACATTGACGGCAAATTCATGAGCGCGTTTGTTCGGGCGCGCAAACCAGGGAAATAGATTCTTCCGGCGTGGGAGCGTCCTTCAACGCAGGATACGAGCATGAGCACACATACCGCACGCAGATTGTCAACGCTTGACCGCTATCTGACCCTGTGGATTTTTCTGGCTATGGCGGCCGGCATCGCGTTAGGAAACCTCTCGCCAGGCTTTGTGCAACTGGTGACGAGCTTCCAGAGCGGAACCACCTCCATCCCTCTTGCTGTGGGACTCATCCTGATGATGTACCCGCCGCTCGCCAAGGTCCGTTACGAAGAAATCGGCAAGGTGTTCCAGGATCGCAAGATCCTGCTGCTCTCACTTTTTCAAAACTGGGTGATCGGGCCCGTCCTGATGTTCGTACTGGCGATTGTGTTTCTCCGGGGGTATCCGGAATACATGGCCGGACTGATTATGATCGGTCTCGCGCGCTGCATCGCCATGGTGATTGTGTGGAACGAACTGGCCAAGGGAAACTCGGAATATGCGGCAGGGCTGGTAGCCTTCAATTCCGTGTTCCAGGTACTGTTTTATTCTGTCTACGCCTGGATTTTCATCACCGTCCTCCCGCAGTGGTTCGGCCTGAGAGGAACGGTTGTCGGCATTTCGATTGGCGAGATCGCGCGCAGTGTCTTCATCTATCTTGGTATTCCATTCCTTGCCGGAATGTTCACTCGCCTGGTCCTGATTCGCGCGCGCGGCCGCGAATGGTACGAAAAGAAGTTTATTCCACGCATCAGCCCTCTGACGCTGGCCGCCCTGCTGTTCACCATCGTGATTATGTTCTCCCTGAAAGGGAGGGTGATCCTCAGTCTTCCCCTGGATGTTCTGCGCATCGCGGTCCCGCTTCTCATTTATTTCGTGGTCATGTTTCTGGTCTCGTTCTGGATGGGCCATAAGGTTGGAGCCGATTACAGCCAAACGGCCACGCTCTCCTTTACGGCCGCGAGCAATAATTTTGAGCTGGCCATCGCTGTTTCTGTGGCCGTGTTCGGGATCCACTCCGGCGCCGCCTTTGCAGCGGTGATCGGGCCGCTTGTCGAAGTCCCTGTGATGATCACCCTGGTCAACGTCTCCCTGTATTTCCAGAAGCAGTACTTCAGGGTTCCCACCACCGGGACAGAGCTCCTGACGGAGGAAAATTGAGCATGCGGGTCCTGATCCTGTGCACGGCGAATTCCGCGCGGAGCCAGATGGCCGAAGGGCTGCTGCGGCATGAGGCGGGGCCTTCGTGTGAAGTATTCAGCGCCGGCACAACGCCCACGCGGGTCCGGCCGGAAGCCATTGCCGTGATGCGCGAAGCCGGGATTGATATTTCAGGCCATCATTCGAAATCAGTGGAAGAATTTCTCGGGCAGGAGTTCGATTACGTCATCACTGTCTGCGACAACGCCCGGGAGGCCTGTCCCGTCTTCCCAGCCACAACCCGGCGCATTCATTGGAGCATCGAGGACCCTGCCGCGGTCAACGGCGGCGCAGAAGAGAGGCTGGAAGCCTTTCGTCACGCAAGGGATGAACTGCAGAGAAGGTTACGGGCCTTCCTCCGGGAGCAAATCACACAGCCGGAAGAAAGCCCGTCGAATCAGTAAAGGAGGCCTCCGTTCTCAAGAGGGCTGAGCCAAGCCCTCAATTGTTGACCTCCACCCGATTGCAGAATGCTCAGAGTCGTCTCGTTACATCTTAGGCAAGGCGGATATCTTCCAACTCCACCTAGCTGGTCGCAACCGGAAGCTGGACCGGCTGCTGCAGCGTAAAGTCCAGCACCGTTTCACTGGGTACATGGACCTGCTGGCCGTGTGTCATCACAGAAACAGCAGTGCCTGCTCCAGCGCCAACGCCGGCTCCAATTGCCGCACCTTTGCCGCCGCCCGCAATGGCGCCGATAATTCCGCCGGCAACCGCACCGATTCCGGCCCGCTTGGCCGTCTGATTGCCGCGGGAACTTCCCTTAACCTCATAGTCACCGGTCACGATGTTTTGCGTTGCGCCGTTCAGCACAATACCCGTCAGCACCAGCCGCAGCTCCGATTGCCCCTGGACGCGGCCGGCTGATTTCACCTGCTCCAGCCTGCCATACACCGTGGTCCCTTTGGCCGCAATCTGCGTGGAGTCTACAATCAGCGGCTCCTCCAGACTGGCCTGGAAACCGTCGCCCACCCTGTTCCGGTTCGAATCGATGCCATCGATCATCCGCACCACGAGATGGGTGCCGGCAGGGACAAGAACGGTCGCCCCGGTGGAACTCGCCGCCGTTGCCGGTGGCGCCTGCACAACGGGAGCAGGAGCCGGCTCAGCAGGAGCGGCAGCAGCAGACGGAGTTGAGGTATCGCCGCCAAAAGTTATGGAATCAATATCCCCGATCGCATAGTGCATGAGCTGGTTGTTCGTATAGAAGGTAACTTGCGAGTCCGTCCCTCCCAGGTATTTCCCCTGAATGGTCTGGCCGTTCGTGAACCTTATACTGTCGGCGTGCAACAGAGGGGCGAGGAAGCAAACAGCGATTGCCACCGTCCAGAAGGTCCGAGTCCTGAAAAAATTCATATACTGCCTCCTTACCTTCCTTCTTCATTTCTTTGAAGCCGAATTTGCAGCCGGAGATGCCCTGCCCGGTTAGCTTCCAAGCAACGGAAGGCAAACCCTGCTGCGCCCTTCCCTCAATTATCTCCCAGGCGACCCTTTTCGCGGAAGACCCAGCAAGAATTTTCGAGAGCGCCCGCTACTGTGACCATTCGGTCACCTGTCGCACCCAGCGGTGCCTGGCCAGTTCCGCCCGGAGTTCCGGGGGCAGCGGGCCGGCGTCGCTGGCGGCGATATTTGCCTCTACGTGTCGAAGCTTCCGCATCCCGGGAATAATCGTGCTCACGGCGGGATTACGCCAGAATGAACCGCAGCGCCATTTCCGGCATCGTCATCCCTTCGGGAAGCAGAGGCTTCAGCGCGTCGGCGTGCTCCACGCTGCTCTTCAGGTTTTCCGGGACGAAATACGTGCGGCGCCAGTCGTCTTCTGGCCAGGTAGAATCCAGTGATAGCGTCCCCGTCAAACTGCCCTCGTCAAACGGGACCCGCGCAATTACCCCGACGTTCATCTCCTGGCAGGCCGGGAAGAGTTCATCCTCGGGGTTCTGGTCAAAGATGTTGTAAATCACCTGCACGGCGTCCACCAGGCCGCTCTTCACAGCCTGCACCCCGTTCCACGGTTCCCAACGGTTGATGCTGATCCCAACAGCGCGGATCAATCCCTGGCGGCGCAAGTCCTCCAACTTTTTGGACCAGCGTTCGTCTTCCACCCAGGAATCTTCCCAGGTGTGGAACTGCATGAGGTCAAAACTCTCAAGGCCCGCATTCTTCAGGCTGCTGTGCGTGTACTCTTCAATGTGGTCAGGAGGAAAACAATCGTCCAGAGTATATTCGCGGCGGCTTGGCCACTGCTCGTTCTTCGGTGGGACCTTGGTGGCCGTGTAGAGCTTCTTTTCCGGGTTGGCCCGGACAAGCTTGCCCAGCAATTCTTCGCTGTGGCCGCTGCCGTAAGCCCAGGCCGTGTCAAAAAAATTGCAACCCAGGTCCACCGCACGCTGAAGGGATAGGAGCGATTCCTCGTCGTCGGAGCCCGTCCAGCCCGCCATGCCCCACATGCCGTATCCCATCTCACTCACCATCCAGCCTGTGCGTCCGAACTTTCGGTATTTCATCGTTCTCCCTTCAGCATTTTGAATTTGCGCTTAAAAGCCTCCACCGCTGCGATTGGAGCATCAGGCCATCGCGCGGGGCTCGTGCCGTCGCAAGATAAAGCTCGGCTTGCCGTGAGCAAGCGTCAACCTGTTCATCCTAACCCCCGCCAGCGCACGATGACAACGCTCGAAATATGCGTGGCGCGCTCCGCCGAAGTCAACAACTCTCCAAAAGGCTTCCAATTCTGCGCTGAATCCGAAACAATGTTTGCGCTGTCCGTTGTATCATGCCACTTCCGATGAGTAAAACTTCTGCAAATTCCCGTTTAACATTTGGCTTGGGCTTTATTGCAACTTTCGGAGCCGTGGCCCTGCTCCATTATCCCCTGCTGCGCCTGCCTTATCTCTGGGATGAGACCGGATACTACATTCCGGCGGCGCTCGATTTTTTACGTCATGGCCTCCTCATCCCCCAGAGCACCCTGACCACCGGACACACACCGCTGCTCTCCATCAGCCTGGCGCTGGCGTGGCGCCTCTTGGGGTATGCTCCGCTGGTGACGCGCCTCACCATGGCGGCGTTTGCAGCCGGAACGTTGGTGGCCCTCTACGCGCTGGGCCGCACCATGGCCAGCCGTGAAACTGCATTCTGGGCCTGTATTTTGCTGGGGCTCTCGCCCCTGTTTTTCGCCCAAAGCACCCTGGCGCTTCTGGACCTTCCTGCGGCCTTTACCACCACCGTTGCCGTTTGGGCGCTGCTCCGCCGGCGCATGGATTGGTTTGCCGTCGCGGCGTCGCTTGCCGTGCTGACCAAGGAAACTGCCATCGTTATCGTTCCGGTGGCGGTCGTCTTCGTCTGGTTGTACAGAAAACCTTCTGCCAAGGGTACCTGGTTGTGGATTGCGGCGCCGGTTGCCACGCTGTCCGCATGGGCCCTCTACTACCATCACCTGACCGGCTACTGGACAGGCGGCGCCACTTACCTCCAGTACAACCTCTATTCCACCCTGGAACCCGGCCGGATCGCCGTCAGCCTACTCCGCCGTCTGTACCAGGTGTTTATTGCGGGATTCAACTGGCTGCTTGTTGCTGCTGCGCTTCTGGGTTACCGGCGATTGAAGGCCGCACGTAACCGTGACGCCGAGGAGGGAACAACAGGAAGCGAGGAATCTTTCACGGGCCTTCGAAGGGAATTCTTCTTCCTCGCCGCAGGACTGGGTGCCGTCTACATCATCATGCTCAGCGTGGTGGGTGGCGCAGTGCTCACGCGTTACCTGCTACCCATGTTCCCGTGTTTCTATCTGGCGCTTGTGCTGCTCGTAGAAGCCCTGCCGCGTCCGGTGATGCGCGCCGGGTTCGTGCTGGTGGCTGCGGCCTTTGTAGCATCGTGGTTCATCAACCCATCGTATCCCTTCGCGTTATGAAAACAACCTCTCTTACGTGGACTTCATCCGGCTGCACCAGCAGGCGGCGGAATGGCTTTCCGCGCAACCTGATCATCCGCGAATTCTGACGGCGTGGCCCGCGACGGATGAGCTGAGCCATCCGGAACTAGGCTACGTTACGCGGCCCATGCAGGTCGTCGGCGTGCCGGGGTTTGCCCCGCCCGATTTCAGGAACGTTCCCGGCGATTCCTTTGACCTGCTCTATCTCTACTCGCGCAAGTGGGACCCGCCTGGCAACTGGCTTTTGCGCTATCCGTGGCTCGCGCGCCTGGACCGGTACACGCGGCCCATCCACCCCAGGTTTGTGGCCTTCCGCTACAACCTGCATCTGGTGGCGCAATTTCACCGTCGCGGACAGTGGGTAATGATCTACGCAAAGAGCCGGCACGCGCCTTCGAGCCGCCCCGCAAGTTTCTGAAGAAACGATTGCACGCCGCCATGGTCGGCGATACACTCATGCGTCACCCACGGTACAGGGGCGAAACATCATTCACGTTTTCATCAGGGAGGCAACCTCACTATGGAAAGCAAACGCATCTCTCGACGCAGCTTCATGGGACGCGCTGCCGGAGCCACCGGAGGCATGCTGGCGGGGCGCGCCATTCACCTGGAGGCCTCGGCGCCGGAGCCTGTGCCGGCCCGGCCGGCTGCCGCCAGTGACACGGTACGATTCGGCATCATCGGCGTGGGCATGCGCGGCTCGGGCCTGCTGCAGCGACGCCATCTCGCTGCCCGGCGTCGAGTGCGTAGCGGCGTGCGAGCTTTACACCGGCCGCCAGGAACTGGCCAAACAGATTGTGGGCAAGCCCATCCAGGTGACCGGGCGCTACCAGGACCTGCTCGATAACAAGGACATCGACTGCATCATCGCTCCCGTGCCCGACCACTGGCACCATCGCATTGTGCTCGAGTGCTGCCAGGCCGGCAAGGACGTTTATGTGGAAAAGCCCATGACCCACGAAGTGCAGCAGGGCTTTTCGATGATTGACGCGGCGAAGGCGCACAACCGCATCGTGCAGGTGGGCAGCCAGGAACCGAGTTCGGTGATCTACCAGAAGGCCCGCGAACTGCTGCGCCAGGGCGTCATTGGCGACGTCTGCCTGGTGGAATCGTCGCTGGGCCGCAACAATGCCTGCGGCGCCTGGAACTACACCATTCCGCCCGACCTTTCTCCCAAGACAGTCGACTGGGAAACGTGGCTGGGCCCCGCGCCCAAGCGGCCTTTCTCCAAGGTGCGGTTCACGCGCTGGCGCAACTATTCGGATTACGGCGAAGGCGCATCCGGCGACCTGTTTATCCACTCGCTCACCGGCATTCACTACGCCATGGACGTGAAGGCGCCGCCCAAGCGCGCAGCAACCATGGGCGGCCTGTACCGCTGGAAAGACGGCCGCGACGTTCCCGACGTGATGACCACCGTTTATGAATACGACGGATTCAACGTCACGTTGCGCGTAACACTCAACACCAGCGACGATGAGATCTATCGCTTCCTGGGCACGCGCGGCATCATGGAAATCCACGGCATCGAAAACCCCAGCGGGTTCACCATCTGGCCGCAGGACGGCGAGAACCACAGCCCCTGCACGCCCGCCTGGCCGCAGCCGATGTCGGGCGATTACGCGAAGAAGTGGCACGCCGAGCACGACACTGCGCCCGGCGAAGCCAAGCCGATCGAGGCCACCGGCTACTACGCTCCGCCCAACTACAACGACACGCGCGAGCACCTGTGGAACTTCTTCCAGTCCGTCAAAACGCGGCGGCCTTCGGTGGAAGACGCCGTGTTCGGCAACCACGCCGCCATCGCCTGCCACATGGCCAACTATTCGTATTACAACAAGGCCGTCGCCGTGTGGAACCACGAGGAACGCAAGCTCACTTCCGCCTGAGGCCAAGGCGGAAGTCCGAAGTGTGCGGAGAGGAGCCTGGCACCGTTCGCGGGCCGGCCGGCAAAAGGGTAAACCCAGCACCGGCCGGTCTTCGACGGAACCCCGTTTTTTTGACCTCTTTCAGCCCAAAAATCCTTCGTCTCCGTCTGGTTGTTCAGTGGGCACTTCACTGACCCGCCGGTCAGTGCGAACAGCGGGCCATGCAGAGCCCATTTTGGGACCCCGATTGGGAAGGCAGGAGGCAGTAAGCAGTCGGCAGAAAGCAGGGGCCGGCGATCGGGCCGCCGAGATCATGGCCGTCTCCTTGATTCCGCGGAGTCACTGCCGCGGACTAACACCGGCGGTCATCGCTACTCGCTGACCGATTTTTGCCGCTGCCCTCCCTTTTTTCTGCTTACCGCCTGCTGCTTTCTGCCTCCTGCCTTTTCCCAGGCCCGGAGGGCCGAAAGATTTTAGCCCACCGCGTGAGCCGTGGGACCCGATCGGCGTTAAAATCCCCAAAGCGGGCAGCGGGTAGCGCAGAGTTGTTCTGTAACTCTGCGGCTTTTAATTTTAAATATCGAACCGCAGAGTAATGCGCTTCGCGCACAACTCTGCGCTACCAGATCGATCCTAATGAAACGTCCTACCATTTGCGTGTTGCGATTTTGGGAGGGAGAGATTAATCTTGCCCGATGTCACGACTCCGGCGACTGGTATTGAGCGATCGATATTTCTTTGTGACCTGTAATGTGCAGAGGGCTCGCGACAAGTTCCAGGACGCCGACTTCAGGATTCTGGCGCGGGTGATATCGGCGCGGCGGATTGAGCACGAATTTCTGCTGACGGCGTGGGTTTTTCTGCCGGACCACTGGCATGCTGTCATCGGCATGCGCTATCCAAAAACAATTTCAGTGGTGATGGCGGCCATCAAAGTGAGTTCTACGCGCCAGATCAACAGCAGGCGGAAGCAAGCCGGGAAGCTGTGGCAGGGCCGATTCTTTGACCGCGCACTAAGGACGGTGAGGGAATACAACAGAGCGGTGGAATACATCCACCTGAATCCGGTGCGGCGGGGTTTGGTCGCGAAACCAGAAGATTGGTTCTGGTCCAGTGTGAGGGAGTATTCCGGGTCGCTGCAGGACGAGGCCACGCGGCATCCCTTACTGCCCATTGATCGCGTCCTGCTGCCATCGGACGAGCGAACGCGAATCTGATAAGAAAAGCCGCAGAGTTACAGAACAACTCTGCGCTACCCGCTTTTGATCGCAGGCGGAAAGAAGAGGAAACCGTTGGACAACTCCTTTCGACGACTGGCGCGGTTCTCGCTCATTCGCCCCGCAGTCTGGGATAAGTACAAGTACCTTCGTGGCGTTGCCGCCCTGCTAATGGTCGTGTGTACACTCGGTGCAGGCATTGAGGTTTACGACCTGTGGCGGGGACGGCCCCTCGACCCATACAGGGCTTTCGTCCTTCCCCTCGGGGCCCTCGTTTTACTAGTCGCTGTCCCGAAAAAGTATGACCTCATCGTCCAGACGCTCGGTGCGTACTTCATCTTCTCGATCATTGGCACACTTCTGGGCCGGGGGGGGCTGCGTCTTGGTTTAGAGTTAGAGCTGGTAGGCGTCACGGGCGTGGCGTTCTTTGTAGCGATCTACGTCGGAGCCAAGCTCGGGCTGGCGCAAACGAAGTTCGGCCTCGGGCAGCAACCCACTAAGGGGCGCACGGTCCCCAGCCAGGCCGCCGATGCGCGCGGGGAGCCGCGATCCGACCGGTAGGGCTCGGCGGGTGGGGCAGGCTTTGATTTCTAAAGTCTGCGTTCAGCGATGCTGAGTGTGGTAAGAATGGCGGCGGGAAAGGTAGCGCAGAGTTGTTCTGTAACTCTGCGGGTTTTCAGATTATGAATCATTGCGGAACCAATGGCTGCATAGAATGATAATAGGCATAACATTCATGAGGACCAAGGGTCAAACAAAGGGCCGCAGAGTAATGCGCTCCGCGCACAACTCTGCGGGTTTTCAGATTGTGAATCATTGCGGAACAGTATGGTTACATAGAATGATAATAGGTATAACATTCATGAGGACCAAGTCAAACAAAGGGCCGCAGAGTAATGCGCTCCGCGCACAACTCTGCGCTACCTTCTGCCCGACGCCCGGCGTACAATTCACAGGGCAGGGCCGGTTTGGGAGGGTCACAAAATGCGAAGACGTGAGTTGCTGAAGGCCGGGGTTGTGCTTGCCGCGGCGAATGGAATTGGGCCGCGTTCGAGTCGCGCCGACGTACCTCCTCACATTTGGGCGGGATATAACTTTGGCCCGGGCCCCAGGGTGCCCCACCGGCTCAATCAGGGGCCCTTCGGGACTGCTCAGGAACAGGGGGAGCTCACCATTGGCTACACCACGGCCTCAGAGCAGCACGTAAGGAATTTCGGCACCGGGATGGTGGGTTACACATGGGAAGAAAGCGGCCCGGCGGTTGCCGTACGGAGCGGCAAGGAACCTCTTGAAACGGCCGTGGAAAAGCTCGCCAGCCTTCCGTTTGTGGATGTTCTGTATATTCGTTGCGACTGGCGTGACGTTCAGAAGCGGCCCGGAAAGCTCGACCTGATGCCCGTTTGGAAATTAACCTTCGACGCCGCCAAAAGACACCATCTGCGTGTGGCTTTCCGCGTGCAATTGTCCAGCCCCAACATTCAACCGCAACACCTCTCCATGCCGGATTTTCTCCGGGGCAAAGTCCCGGTCGTCAACATCGGGCGGTCGAATAAGCACCATAACGATTTCGATTTTTACGAACCCCGCTATGACCACCCGGAATTTCAAAAGGCCTTTCGGGAGCTGACGGAATTGCTGGCTGCCGAGTTCGACAACAATCCTCTTGTGGAGTACATGGATTTAATGATGTACGGCTTTTGGGGTGAAGGGCACACGGGCGGCCTGCCGAATCCTTTCCCCGACTACCTGACGGCGGAGAATACTTTTGTGAAGATGGCGCAGCTTCAGATCGAGACTTTCAAGAGGACCCCGCTCGCGGTCAACACACAGCCGGACCAGAGCAATGTCGGGAACCGCCAGGTGCAGGACATGGCGGTGCGCGCCGGGTGCTGGCTGCGCTCCGATAGCATCATCATGGAGGAGCCCATCCAGATCGAAGAGCTCTCGAACCGTCCCCCCTGGCTGGCCGTCATCATGGAGGACGGAGGAAACCGGCACTATCTGACTGGCGAGGAATTTGAGAAACAGGAGCATCCGGGCGCCGGCTTCTACGCCGATCCGCGTTTTCGGGAGATTGCGGCGTTGCACATCCTGGATATGGGGGCGAATTACTGGGCCTTGTGGACTGAGGCCGATAACCTGCGCCGATACCACGAACTCTATCCTTATTCCTTCGATGCGCTGTCGCGCCGGTTGGGCTATCGGGTCCGGCCCTCCTGGATCTGGCAGAGGAAGCGCTATGACACCACGGAGCTGATTCTCGGCATGGTCAATGATGGGGTCGCTCCAGTGCCGGGAATTTTGGGGATCTATGTGGAAACTCCCGATGGCAAGGTGCGGGTGGGCGGCAACCTCGACGCCGGCATGCCTTTTCCCGCAAAAGTGCGCGAAGCTTCTTTCATTCTTCCCAAGGGATTGGACGGCAAGGAAGTTACCCTTCGAGCTGAAATCACAACCAGAGGCGTCACCCGGCCCGTCCGCTGGACCTGCAGGGAACCGCTGAACTCCGATGGCTCGCTCACGGTCAAGCTGGTGTCGTTTGACGGGGCGACATGGAAGAGGGGACCGACCTTCGGCGATTGAGCGCCGCCATCCGTGGTTTGGGACTATTGAGGATTGCATCATACAAGGACGTGTCTTCGTAGCGCCGGCATCTTGCCGGCCTTGAAGATTGCCGCCGGGACGGCGGCGCTACCATTGCCAAGCGCCACTATATTTTGCAAACATCTGTAAAATACCCAGGTTGATTCGTATGGCAGACAACAGTCATTATTCCTGGCGGCACAATCTATCGGGGGCAAGATGAAAATCACGCAAAACGTGACGCTGAGCGCCCTGCTCGCGCTTTTGGTGGCGGCGGCGATCGGTCTCTATTTCACCTCGGGGTCGCGCACGTCCAGGCCTCCGGCCAATTCCCTGGCCGCATCGGGCGGTCAAAAGATTTCCCTCAACCAGCACTATCTCGACACGGTGACTCGTTTGGCGTCCACGGCCACGACGCCCGAGGAACAACAAGCGGCAAAGAATGCCCTGGATGCAGCCGACCGTGAGCTGGACCTGCAATACGCCAATGCTCTTCAGCGTGCGGGCATTGAGCCGGTCCCTCAGACGCATGAAATCCAGGCCATACAGGAGCGAGTGGCAAAATTAAAAGCCGCGCTCCAAATCCGCCAGAAAGAAGTTGACCAGATCAAAAGCGCGCTTGCGAGGGAGCGGGGAACACGCCGGAGCTCTCTCGAAGATCAATTGGACATCAGCCAGGCCGAGTTGAACCTTCTTCAGGAGACGCTGGCCGACGCCAAAGACGATCTGAGCCAGGCGGGCGGCAATCCGCAAAGCCGCCTGGTGGAACTGAAGGCGGAGCACGAGGCGGCGTCGAGGGCCGCGGATACATTCAAGTTCCCGCCGTCTCAGGGCACCCCGTCTTTGGGCAGCCTGTTTGCCCGGTGGACCTACTGGAAATCAATTCGCCGGAAGCAATTCGAGATCCAGCAGGCCCGGACGGAAGCATCCGACGAAGCCGCTAGACTGGAGCGGCAGCATGACCTTGTTGCCAAGCAACTCGCTGCCGAGCAGGGGCAAAGAAATGCCCTGGCGCAGCACGAACTGACGCCGGAACAAATCGCCGGCATGATTGCCCCTCGCCCGAAGGAAAAGCCGCCAGCGCGCAAACCTGCCGCGGCCCCGCCGGCGAAATCCCCCGGGCCGTCCGGAGGAACGGCCGCGGCGGCGGGTGCAGGCAATCCGGCCCTCACTCTGCTTCACCAGATTTCCACCCACCAGATCATGCTCCGGATCCTTGAAAATCGAGCCGAGGCCATGAAGGAACTGGCTTCCGCTTATTCAAACTGGAACTCGCTGGCCGCCTCGAACGGGCGCTCCGTTTTACACAAGATCATCGCCGACGTTCTGTGGATTGTGCTGATCATGACCCTTGCGTTCGTTTTGAACCGCCTGATTGAGCACTCTTTCGCCCGCCTTGCTTTGGACCGGAAGCAGAAGAGCACGCTCCAGGCGATCATCCGCATCTGCGTCCGGGTGGTCACGGCGGTAGTGATACTGATACTGATTTTCGGCGCGCCCACGCAGTTATCCACCGTGCTGGGACTGGCGGGCGCCGGCCTCGCCATCGCCCTGCAGGATGTTATCCTTTCGTTCCTGGGCTGGTTCGTGCTGATGGGCCGCTACGGCATTCGGGTGGGAGACTGGGTAGAGATCAATCCAAACGCTTTCACCGGCGTTCGCGGCGAGGTCATCGAAATCACCCTTTTCCGCACCGTACTGCTGGAAACCGGCAACTGGAATGAGCCGAGCCATATGACCGGCCGCCAGGTCGCCTTTATGAATATGTACGCGGTGAGTGGCTATTATTTTAATTTCAGCACCTCCGGCCAATGGTTATGGGATGAACTGCAGGTGCCCATTCCCGCCACCCGGAACCCTTACCCGCTGGCGGAGCAGATTCGAGCCATTGTGGCCAAAGAAACCGAGAGCAACATGCAACTGGCCGAACGCGAATGGGAGCACGTCTCAAACCGCTACGGCATGAAAACCTTTTCCGCCGGACCCACCGTGAACCTGAAGGCCACCGGCAGCGGCGTCGTTGCCATTGTCCGGTATATTACCCGGGCCGGCGAAAGAAGCGCCGCCGGCTATCGCCTGAACCATGAAATCGTCAAACTGTTCCACCATGGAGACGGCCCCGTCCCCGCCGGCGAGGCCCCTGCCGGCACTGAATCGCCAGGTTCCGACCATCTTTAACCGCCAGAGATTCAACCCCGGCCCGGCTGCAATCCTCCTTCGCCGGCTGGCGCCGGGCAGACTGCCGGGTTTCTCCGCGCCTGGAACATCACGCGAAGAGTGTGATACCATCGCAATGTTCACGAGTTGGATTTTTCCTGCAAACTGATCAGCAAGTGTTCGGGAAGTCTTTCAGCAACTTTCCCAAGCTGAATCCGTCACGCCAGCCTTATTGCGGCAGTCCGATTGTGCGAAGGGCTTGACACCGTCATTGCCGCAGGACGGCGCGTGACAACAACAAAAAGGGGGTATGCATGAAGCAAACAAAAATCCGGGCCTGGGCGATGGCGCTGGCCATGGCTGCGTGCCTCGCGCCGCTTGCGCCGGCCGTGGCCGCCCAAAACCAGAACTCCGGCGCCCAACAGCCCGCGGCCCCGCAAAAGCAGAATGCGCAAAAAACCTACTACGGCAAGATCGCCAAGCTGCAGAACGGGAAGTACGCTCTGGTGGTCGACGTCAAAGCCAGCAGAGGATATATTCTGGACGACCAGAAAGCCGCAGCGAAGTTTGTGGAGAAGAATGCGCTGGTGACAGGTTCCGTGGACCCCAAAACCAGCGTGCTCCACGTCGTCGCCATCAAGCCCACGCCCTGAAAAGGGCCGGGTCGATGAACTGAAAGTTGCCGCCGGTGGCGCATGGATCGCCGCGTTTGCGATGTGTGCGCCACGAGAGGCGATGAGCGGCGCGCCTGGGAATCATCCCTTTCGCCCCCGCGCTTCGCGGCATTCTAATGGCGCGTTTTCACCAGGGCTAAATCCGGCGCCCCGCCACGGTTGAATTTAAATTCTGAGGCAATCGTACCGAATGGAAAAAACTTTCGCCGGGTTGGAACACGAAAAAATCGTGTCTTCGCCGTATTCTAATGGCGCGTTTTCCCCAGGGGCTAAAGTCCGCCGCCCCGCCACGGTTGAATTTCAATTCCTGAGGCAACCTTCCCGAATGGAAAAACCTTTCGCCGGGTTGCAGACACGAAAAAATCGCGTCTGCGCCCGTTGGCGATGGGTTTTGCCTCTGCCTGCCGCATGCGAATAATCGACAGAGGTCCGGGAAGAATTTACCGTGCAATGTTTACCTCCCTTCCAGCAACTCGCCTTATATCAGAACGTGCATTCAATAAAGGTTGTGGCACGGTGATTGCTCCGTTGAAAGGCGCGGGGGCAATCCACCCATCGAAAGGGGCATGAATGAAACAAAGGAAGATTTTGTCCTGGGCCTTTACTCTGGCTCTGGCAGCAGGGCTGGTTTTATTTTCCCAAACCCTTCAGGCTCAAAGCCAGCGTCAAACCCCCAATCAACAACAACAAACCACCACCCAGCAACCTGATCAGGAGCAGGCCCATACCTACAGCGGAAAAATTGTGAAAACAAAAACGGGCAAATATGCTTTGCTGACCGACCCTCAACACGGGAAAGGCTTTTTCCTGGACAACCAGCAGGAAGCACAGAAGTTCGACCAGAAGGACGTGAAGGTTGTGGCCACGCTTGATCCGCAAACCATGGTGCTCCACGTGATTAACATTGAACTTGCGTCCTGACAACGCAAACGCGCCCTCGGGCGCAGCAACTGAGCGGGTTTTAACCTGAACAAACCGCGAGGAAAGTATTCCGCGCAGGGGTTCGTGAGCAGGACCGCGGCGGGCATCCCCGGCAATTGCGGGTCCGCCGCGGGCTTTCCTTGCGGAGGAAGACGACGGCCCTGCATCGGCCGCAGACTCATCCGGCCGTTGTGGCAGAGCACTGTTCAGTCTCAGCCAGGATGGGCACGACAGCCTGCTGGATTTCGCCGGTGACGCGGGCGCCGTGTTCCTCGACGTAGACGTTCACTTCGCTGCGCACGCCGAAATCATCGAGATAGATTCCCGGCTCGACGGAGAAGCAGGTGCGCGGCACCACTTGCCGCGAGTCGTGCGTCTCCAGGTTGTCCATGTTGGCGCCGTTGCCGTGGACGTCTTCGCCGATGGAGTGGCCGGTGCGGTGCACAAACTTGTCGCCGTAGCCGGCGCGCTCAATCACGCCGCGCGCGGCATCGTCCACCTGGTAGCCGTAGAGCGGACTTCCCTGCTGCATCGCCTCCTTCACCCGAATGACGGCGGCATCGCGCGCCTCGCGGACAATGTTGAAAACTTCGGTGTAGCGGGCGGGGACCGTTTCGCCCACAAAGCCCGTCCAGGTAACGTCAAAATAAACGGCGCCGGGCTTGGACTGTTTGGCCCAGACGTCGAGCAGCACGAAATCGCCTTCGCGGATGGGCAGCGCCGATTCCTTTGTAGGATCGTAGTGCGGATTGGCGGCGTTGGCGTTCGCGGCCACAATGGGAGGCTCGTCGGTCTCAACACCGTTCGCGGCGAAGATGCGCATCATCTCCTGCTGCACATCGTATTCGGAGAGAATCTTTCCAGCGCGGACGGCCGCGCGGATGGCCGCGAAAGCTCCGTTGATGGCGGCGTGGACGGCCTTCCCTGCCTCCAGGTGCGAGGCCAGCGCGGCGTCAGACCAGCGCGCTTCAAACAACTGCACGAGGTCGGCGGACGTGACGACCTCGACGCCGAAGCTGCGCACCAGCTCAACGGTTCCAGCGTCAACCAGTCCCACGTAAGGAATGTCATTCAGCGGCGAATACTGCATGGCGATGCGGCGCTTGCCTTCGAGCATTTGCTTCAGATGCCCGCGCTGCTCGGTCCAGGAAGAGTAAAGACGCAGGGCGCCGGGAACGCCGTCGAGGTTGCCGCTCTCGATGCGATGGACCAGCCGGATGGGTTCGCCCGAGGCCGGAATCAGGCAATACCAGCGGCGCGTGCACATCGCAGGCGCAATCTTCAGCACGCGGTAGGCAATGGGGTCGCGATGGTGATGGTCGTAAAAAAGCCAGCCATCGAGATGGGCGTTGCGAAGTTCGGATTGAATGGCGTCGAGGTCCATCAGGGAGATTCTCCTTTTTGCGAACAAGCCTGGCGCCCTGATTCGGCCATCCAAGAATCGGCGCTCAAATTACAAATTACTAATTACGAATTACAGAACCCCTCGTGCGTCCGGCTTGTGCCTGGTAATTCGTAATTCATAATTCGTAATTGCATTCATCCTTCAGAACTGTGTTCACCAGCATTTCAATCGCCTTCTTCGGCTTTGCGGAAGAACGGCTGCCACTGTTCGGGGCGCGGCGGAGCGGTCAGCAGGCTGACGCCGATCAAGCTGACCAGCGAAGCGGCGAGCGCCGGGAAAATCATGGGCATGATGGGGTCGAGGTTAAACACTTTCCACAGCACCGCCACAATCGTTCCTGCCGCGATGGAACTGAGCCCTCCCGCCGTGGTGGTGCGCTTCCAGAAAAACGCCGCCACCACCACCGGCGTGATGCCGGCGCCGTAAACGTCATAGGCGTAAACCGCCGTGTGCAGGATGGACGGCTGGAAGCTTTGGGCCAGCGCCAGCAGTCCCAGCACCACCACCACGATGCGCGACATCAGCACCAGGCTGCGGTCGCTGGCTTTTTTGGTGATGAAGCGTTGCAGAACGTCGTGCACCACGCTGGTGGCCGGGGAAAAAAGATAGTTGTTGCCGGTGGAGATGACTTTGGCGAAAATCGCCGCCAGGAAGACGGCTCCAATCAGCGGCAGCACGCCGTAGCGCGCCGTGTAAGGAATCAGTCCCCAGGCGGGCAGCCGGCCGGACTCGACCCGCGAGTGGAACATGACGCCGCCCACAATGGCCAGCAGGATAATGACCGTCTCAAGCACCACGGTGCCGCAGACCCATCCCACCACGGAAAGGCGCGCGTCGCGCTCGCTGCGGGCGGAAAAGAATTTCTGGTACATCGCCTGGTTGCCCAGCATCAGGGTGAAGGTGGGCAGGAAATATCCCAGCGCCTGGTCCCAGGTCATGGTGCCGAGCGCGGTCAGGTGGCTCGCGGGCAGCGCCGCAGTAACAGTGTGCCAGCCGCCGGCGTGGATAATCATGGCGGGCAGCGCAAACAGGCAGCCCACCGTGACCAGCAGGCCGATCACCAGATCGGTGTAGGCCACCGACGACATTCCCGCCAGCGCCGTAAACAGAATGACAAACGCCGCCAGGATGATGGTGCCGGCCGTTTCGCTCATGCCAAAAGCAAGTTCCAGGATGCGCCCGCCGCCGCGAAACTGATAACTGACAATGGCCGTGTAGGAAACGATGATACAAATCGTCCCCAGCACGCGCGCCATGGGGCTGTAGCGAACTTCCAGCAGGTCGGGAATGGTGTACTGCGCAAAGGAGCGCGCGCGGCCGGCGATGAAGTAAATCACCAGCAACCCGGCCCAGCCTCCCGCCGGCAGCCACAACGACGCCAAACCCTGCTTGTAGGCGAATTCGGCCCCGGCAAAAAGGCTTCCCGCGCCGATCCAGGAACAGAGCAGGGTGAAGATGAGCACCCAGACGGAAAGCTGGCGGTCGGCCACCATGAAGTCGCTGTGGGTTTTCAGCTTGAACGACCTCGCCAGGCTGACGGTGAGCAGCGCCAGCACAATCAGGACCAGGCTGACGGCGTAAATCATGGGCTAACCGCCTTTCTCCTGCGCCAGCGCTTCAAGTCGCGCGATGGTTTGCTGCGCGGGACCCGCGGTGATGCGAAAGAGTTTGCGGCGCGATTTCGCTCCCGTCACGATTTCAACCGAACGGCGCGGCAGCTGGAGCGATTCCGCCAGGAAATCGACGGCGGCTTCGTTGGCCTTGCCCTCAACGGGCGGCGCGGTGAGTTCCAGGCACAACTCGCCGGAAGCATTGCGCACCAGGCGACGGCGGCGGGAACGTGGCTTGATTTTGAGCCAGAACGTGACCGTGTTGCCTTCGGCGGTAAAGTCGGTCATGGAATTTGTTCTGCAAGACGCTCAGCAGACAGATTCCTCGCTGTGCTCAGCATGACTCGAAAGGACTGCTCTCAACGCAGCCAGCAGAATACGCCGCCTACTGCTGCCGCTCGCCGAAGATGGCCGTGCCCACCCGAACGATGGTAGCGCCTTCTTCGATGGCGATTTCAAAGTCATGGCTCATGCCCATGGAAAGCTCGCGCATGGAAACGCCGGGCAGGTTCCGGGCCTCGATGCGCCCGGCCAGTTCGCGCAGACGGCGAAAAAAGGGCCGCACCTGCTGCGGGTCGTCAAAAAACGGCGGCAGGGTCATCAGTCCCCGCAGTTCAACGGACGGCAGCGCGCCGATCTTTTCCGCAAGCTGCGTCAGATCATTTTCTTCCACGCCGAACTTGCTGGCTTCTTCTCCCAGATGGACTTCAATCAGCACAGGCATTCTGCGGCCCAGCGCCGCGGCTGCGCGGTCGATTTTTTCCGCCAGGTGCAGCGAATCAACGGAGTGGATCGAGTCAAACAGCCCCGCGGCCTGCTTGGCCTTGTTCGATTGCAGGTGGCCGATGAGGTGCCACACAGCGTCAATGTCTTCGAGCTCCTTCCGCTTGGCCGCCGCCTCCTGCACGCGGTTCTCGCCGAACTCGCGCAGCCCCGCCGCATAAGCCTGGCGGATGGCTTCCGCCGGCTGGGTTTTCGAGACCGCTATCAGCCGGACGTCTTCATCCGGGCGCCCCGCGCGGCGGCAGGCGCTGTGGATCCGCTCGCGAACGCGCTCGACATTTTCCGCAACACTCAAAATGGAAGCCCTCAAAAAAAATTCCGCGCGCCGGCGGCGCACAACCGGCTGGCCCGCAAGATGTTACACAAGGCCGTTATTGTACCATCGGCCTACGCCAAGTTTTCGCCTTGTGGCGGAGGAAGGTCCGATGTTAGTATTGCAATCCGCATCCTGGCAATACGGAATCTCATTCCGGTTTCCACGGTCTTCGAAGAATCCGGGGACACAACTCAAGGTCAGGTGATTTGAACTACAGGGGGAAAGGACAAAAATGTCCCATGGGATTTTCATCACGCTGGAAGGAATTGACGGGACAGGAAAAAGCACGCACGCGCGCCGCCTGAGGAACTACCTTCTCAAACGCGGAATCGCCACAGTGTTGACGCGCGAGCCCGGTGGAACGAAAGTGGGCGAGCAGATCCGGCGCCTGCTGCTGAACCCGAAAATCACCCGCTTGTCTTCCCTGGCGGAGCTGACGCTGATGTACGCCGCCCGGGAGCAGCACCTGGAAGAAGTGGTGCGCCCGGCGCTGGCGCGCGGCCACGTGGTGATCAGCGACCGCTACAATGACGCTTCGTTTGCCTACCAGGGCTACGGGCGGATGCTGGGCGTGCAGACGGTCCATGCTCTTGACCGCATTATCTGCGGAAGGACCCAGCCGGAACTGACCCTGTTGCTGGACCTCGATCCGCAGGCGGCGCTGGCCCGGGCGCGCACTCGAAACAAGCGCCACAGAGTGAAGAATACCCGGTTTGAGAATCATGGGCTAAAATTTCAGAAGCGGGTCCGCGCGGGGTACCTGGCGCTGGCACAAAAGCAGCCGCGAAGAATCAAGGTGATCCAGGCCGACCAGCCTGTGGCCGAAATCGAAGCCGACATCCAAAGGATTGTCGACGCCCTGCTGGCCCGGCGCCACGTGCGAGTGAAGTCGAATGGCGGAGCACGCAAGAGATAGAGGCTGCGCAGGCGCGATGACGCCCCCGCCGGCCGGCCGGAAAGCGTTTTGAATCAGCAACCTTCGCGGCGGGAATGAAACCATGGGATTTGATTCTTTTTTGGGCAACGCCAAAGCGGTGCAGGCTGTCCGCGACATGCTGGGCCGAAGCCGCATGCCCGGGTCAATGCTGTTCACAGGGCCGGAGGGAACCGGAAAAAAGACGCTTGCCCTGATGCTGGCCAAGGCATTGAACTGCGAGCGGCGGGGCCCCCAGGGCGATGACTTTTGCGGCGAATGCGGCAACTGCCGCAAGTCCGACGAGTTTGTGGCCGCCTGCGCCGAAGACCTGGCGCGGCGGAGAGAGATCAAGGACGCACAGAAGCGCGTGGAAGGCCTGGTCTATTTTGACCTGCAACTGATTGAACCCATTACCCGCTACATTCTCATTGAACAGATCCGCCAGCTGCGGGCCACGGCCTACGGCCGCCCTTTCACGCTGCCGCAGCGGGTCTTGATTGTCGACCAGGCCCAGGCCATCCACTGGCAGGCAGCGGACCTGCTGCTGAAAGTGCTGGAAGAGCCGCCGGAAACCACCACCATCATGCTGATTTGTCCCAACCTCTACGAACTGCGCCCGACCATCCGGTCGCGCTGCCTGACGCTGCAATTCGGGCCGGTGGAGGAGGCTGTTATCGAGCGGGTGCTGGTGGAAGAACGCGGCCTCACCAAAGGCAGCCTTGCCCTGGCGCAAAGAGTGGCCGGAGGAAGCATCGCGCTGGCGCGGAGCCTCGACCTGAAAGAGTATGTGGAAAGGCGGAAGCCCTGGCTGACGCTGCTGGACGCGGTGGCCCGGCCGGATGGCCGTCCGCTGGCGCCGCAACAATGGAAGGCGCTGTTTGACGCCACCAAAGAGCTGGCTGCGGACCGGGGCGGCATGGAGGAATCGCTTAGAACAGGGTCCATCCTTCTGCGCGACGTGATGCAGGTGCTGGTGGACGGGGAAGGACGGGCGGTGACCAACCTCGACCTGCTGCCGCGCCTGAAAACCTGGGCCCAGGCCCTGGGCCTGAAAGGAATCCAGCAGCTCGAAGAAGGCCTTGAACGCTCCTTCAGCCTGCAGAATCGCAATGTGAATCAGCAGCTTACCTTCGATTCCCTGGCCGCGGATTTGCTCAGTTCCCACCCCCGGCCGTAAGAAAACCCTCAGATTCCCGGGTGTTTTGGCGGCCTTTATCCTGCCCCGGGCGCAGACGCAGAAACACCCGAACACCCATTTGACACCCTAAAAGGAGCCGGCGGCCGGCAAAGTTGTCCTGTGGCCCCAGTTGTGTTATAAATGTTGCAGACGTAAATCCTATTTCTTTAGCTCAATTTTTCAATTGCGAAGAAACCGGAACGCGAAAATTCTCATCTACTATTACAGGACTTTACGCAATACCTTCATTGGCAAGACGCTGTTGGCCTTGCGCTAATTAAGGACCAGTACAAGGAGTATTAAACAGTGAATCGAAAACTAATTCGCCCCTCACTATCGGATGTTCAAGAACAAATTTCAGGGCGTGTGCAGCGAAAGAAACCAGCCCCACCGGAACAAACCAGCGCTGAAAACTTTTATTATCTCAAGCAAATGCAGTCACGAACGCCGATGGTCGTGGTTCTGGACCAGGGTGAAACGGTCCATGGTGTGATCGAATGGTACGATAAGCAGTGCATCAAAGTCCACCGCTCGAATGAACCGAACCTGTTGATCATGAAGAGTTGCATCCGTTACATGTTTAAAGAGTCAGAGGCCAGCGGCGGCAACAATGGCAACGGTTCTTACTCGGGCGACATTGAAGTAGAATAAATTGCGTCGGGCTGGAATTCTACTCCGGGATTGCACCTTTTTCAGGGGGCGAACGAAATCATTTCGCCTTCCCAGAATGCCTGCAATAATCGGAGTGCGTGGTATTTTTCCCGAGCGCGCTGTTTCGCATGGGAAGGCCAGTGTGTCCCGCACCCGAACGAAACCGCTTGACACCAGACTTCGAGTCTTCCTAGCATGAAAGGGAAGGCTGGCTCCCGAGTATATTTGTGAACGATCGCCCCAATCCGGACTTGGCCCGGCCCCTGCTGCACCAGAAGTTGGAAAGCGCAGGGGGCCGGAAACCCATGGCCGTGGGTTCTCTGCCGGGAATAGCGGCAGCGCTGATAGCGATCGGCGTATTCGCTCTCTGCCCGGCGGCCCCGCTTCAGGCTCAGAGCCATAAGAGCAAGGTCCCCATTGTAGGCAATCTGACTTCCACCAACAGCAGGCAGGCCTACAGCGGGAAGGTCCAGTCGCTTGACCTGAAACAGAAGGTTTTGAACGTCAACTCGCTTCACGGCCGGGAAAGCGAAATTTTCCCTTTCAAGAAGAACGTGCGCGTTGAAAGCCTGACCGGCGAAAGGATGAATCTGAAGGCGCTGACGCCAGGAACCACGGTGCTGATTTACTTTAACCAGAAGTCCGGCGAGCGCACCATCAGAAACATTGTTGTTCTGAGCTCCGGTGGAGGGCAGGCCAAGGGCAAGCCGGCGCCTTCCTCTTAGGGGTCCTGCCGGCTCCGGCCGGCCTCCTTCTGCATTCCATGAAAATCGGGATTACCTGTTACCCTACCTACGGAGGAAGCGGCGTTGTCGCCACGGAGCTCGGCCTGGAACTGGCCGCCCGCGGGCACGACATCCACTTTATCAGCTACTCGCTTCCGGTGCGCGTTACGGAACTCTCAGAGCACATCCATTTCCACGAAGTGGAAGTGATGAACTACCCGCTTTTCGACCATCCTCCTTACACGCTGGCCCTGGCCTCGCAGATGTACAACGTGGCCGTCAATGAGTCACTGGATATTCTGCACGTCCATTACGCCATCCCGCATTCGGTCAGCGCCTACCTGGCCCGTTCCATGATGGGCGAGCGCCGCATCCCCGTGGTCACAACGCTGCACGGCACGGATATCACGCTGGTGGGATCCGACCGTTCCTATCTGCCGATTACGCGCTTCGCCATCGAACAGAGCGATGCGGTCACCGCCATCTCGGAATACCTTCGCCAGAAAACACTGACGGAATTCGGCATATCGCGCCCCATCGAGGTGATTTCCAACTTCGTCAATTGCGACGTTTTCCATCCCCAGGACAAGAAGTCCCATCGCCAGGATTTTGCCGCGCACGGCGAAAAGATCCTGGTCCACCTTTCCAATTTCCGCCCCGTCAAGCGCGTCACCGACGTGGTGGAGATTTTTGCCCGGGTGCGGAAAGAGATTCCGGCAAAGCTGATGATGATTGGCGATGGGCCGGACCGCACCGCCGCCGAATGGCTGGCGAGGGACAAGGGCCTGACGGCGGACATCCTTTTTCTGGGCAAACAGAACCAGGTGCAGGACCTGCTGTGCTGCGCCGATGTCGCGTTGCTGCCCAGCGACCTCGAGTCGTTCGGGCTGGCGGCGCTGGAAGCCATGGCCTGCGCGGTTCCCTGCGTCTGTTCGAACGTCGGCGGACTGCCGGAAGTCATCCAGGACGGGGTGGAAGGTTTCCTGGTGACGCCGCGGGACGTGGACACCATGGCCGCCCGTGTTCTGGACATCCTGACCGACCCGGACCGCCATCGGAAGATGGGCGAGGCCGGACGGAAGCGCGCGCTCTCCCAGTTCTGTTCCTCCAGGATCATCCCCCAATACGAGCGCCTCTACCAGCAGACCCTGCAAAAGAGCTAGAGGAACGCCCGGCCATGAGGCGCGCGGCGCGATGCACCCTTTCCCGCAGCGCCTGCCGTAAGCGTGCCGGCAAGGCGAAATTCGCCGGCTCTCCGCCCTTCATCCGCATGCCCACAAAACGCATTAAAACGCATGGAATCGTATTAATTGTGAAAGATTATTTGAGTTATAAAGGCTATTCCGGTTATCGTACCGGCTGGTCCGCTCGCAAGGAAACAGGGGGAAGGTCCCGGCAAAAACCGCGATCGCAGCACCGGGGGAATCTTTGCCGGAACTTCCACAAGCGCCAGGCAAATCCAGTTCGGACTGAAGGTGTTGTGGTAAGATGCATCGTCAAAGAGTTGCAATCTTCCGCAGCTGGTTCCAGGCTTGCGAACCCAATAAATAATGTAGAGGTCGTGTCCCTGCGGTGAATATCCAGAGCTTAAGATGGCGGCATGGTCCGTCGGTTGGAGTTGTGCTGACTGTGGCCGTGGCGCTTTTTCCAGCCGCGCTTTTCGGCCAGGGCGCGAATCCCTATCCGCGCCGTGATTTCCAGGCGTGGATGTCCTTCAACGGAACTCATCCGCTCAGTGAAAAGGCCGACTTCCTGCTGGGCGGGGAGATCCGGTACGGCAATGACCAGGGACATCTGATCTACCGGCGGGTCACTACGGGCATCGCTTTCCACCTGAGCAGGTTTCTCACGCTTGAGCCCTATTACCAGTATTCGGTGGGTGATTCTTTTTCCGGCGCTCTCACGCCTGAAAATCGCCTGGCACTCGCAACCACCGTGGAAGTTCCCTGGAAGAGCTGGCGGGTCAGCGACCGAAACCTGGGCGAAAGACGGTTTATGGTAAGCGGGCAGGAATGGCGGTATCGCAACCAGGTGGAATTCCGGCGGCCCGTCACGATCCTCCGGAAGCATCTGAGCGTCTTTGCGTGGGATGAGGTCTATTACAGCTCGACATTGCGAAGGTGGTACCGCAACCGTCTTGCCCTGGGTGCGGGCCGAAGGCTTACTGAGAAAGTTTCCGTCGACGTTTTCTACGTGTACCAAAACGACGGATATACCCATCCGGGCGATCTGAACGGGGTCGGGATGACCCTCAAGACCCGCTTTTAGTGGATTTGGAGGCGGGTGATGAGCAAGCCGCGCTGTTCAACCTGCCGCAGGGGAACCCGGGAGGAAGTGGATTCCGCTGCGGCAGGTTTTTTGCCTCTCCCCATCGGCTATTCATGAATCAGTCGTACCGGGACCGAGGAACCGCCAGAGGCAACGATGGGACCGGTTCCGCCCGAACCACTCGAACCAGAGCCGCCGCTCCCACATGAGGTCACGCCCAACACCGTCCCGTAAACAGTCCCTTGAGGGGATCCCTCAGACTGGATAAAAAGTTGCAGGAACCCAACGATATTCACATTCGAGTTCTGACCGGACTGCAGGGGTGTGCCGTCCCAGATGGGCAAGGCAACGACGGAGTCCGAGTTTTGAGAAGGGATATTGGCGCCACTAGCAAGGTAAGGGTTGTTCGGACCGGCCGTGATGCTGAGGTCGGTCATGATGGCAGGGGGCGGGCCGGCACAGGGATTACTAATGCCGCCCATACGGTCCTGCCCACAGTTGCTGGAAAAGTTGCTGCCCGACTGATGGATCAGGCAATTCACACCCTGCTGGGTTGGGCCCACCATGTTGCCGGCGGTGGATTGAAGCGTGATGCTGTTGGACCCGCACACAATCGGAGTATTGTTGCAGCATTCGATGTTCGACCGGTAAACGGCCGCGCTGCCCGTTCCTCCGCCTCCCGGTGACTGAGTGGCACAGGCAGGGCACTGCGTCGCGAACTGAGTGGTAGTGGGAATGTAGGCCGCATAGTATTGTCCGGGAGCAGCAGCGCCACCCGGCGACCCCGGCTTCAGCGTATAAGCCTCTCCGATGGGTCCGCTTGGAGCCTGGACTGGGCCGCGCGCCAGAGTGGACGAAAGACCACCTGACTGCGGTACCACAAATCCCCCTACAGCCGTGCTGCACAGAGGATTGGCGGTACCCGAGGTGTTCCCGGGGTCGCAATTCGGCACCAGCCACGGTTTCACGCATCGTGCGCCCACCTGGGGGCCCGACCCGTCCGAGCTATAGGCTTCCGCCACGGCCCTGGCGGAAACATTCGCCGAGTTGACGCCAAAGATCTTGATAAAAAATGTTGGCATGGGATTGCTGTGGGATGAATCCCGCGCGGCGATGACCTGGATTTGCGGATCGTTGACGCTGGTGGAAGGAAAGGTGATGTCAGCGTCTCCGATGGCGGGAGCTACCCCGGCCACCAGGTTCTGGTTGCCGACAGCTTCCGCCGCCTGCCTGGCGACGGCCTCGCAGGCGGAACTGATGCTACCGCTTCCTCCGTTGACACAAGACGAATCGCCGGCAAGAGCCTGGGCCCCGGCGAGGGCCGCTGAATCGGCCGCGCGTTGGGCCTGGCTCCTTCCTACGTAAAGCGAAGCAAGATCAATACCGAGCCCTGCCATCCCGAGAACAAAGACCATTGAAACGGCGATGATCAGAATGCTGACTCCCCGATCACCATAGCGAACAGTCCTGGCTTGAAGTTTCGACGTCATGATTTGCTGCCCCTCCTGCTTTTGTCCCTAAACAGTTGTCCTTATCGCGCGGCGCAAACACGTAGGTGCAACCGTCGGTCAAGCACATCAAAATTTAAATGCCCTGAACCCCTTGCCTGGACCCTGCTTTTCGAACCCTTATCCGACCGTGGGCTGTAGTTGAGTACATAATGGACCAGAATATCCGGGTGGCACAAGACCACAGATAACTAATGTAAGACTGACCAAGAAAAGGTGCGTCATTAACTCCATAGTTAAGATGCTCCCTTTGATGGATGCCCGGCGGGGGGGGCGCGTCCTGTGCCATGGCCTTCCGATCAAGGCCAATGCAACCCGGATTCCAAAAAGTGGCCTCAAACGTAGCGACCCATCCGCGCCACTTCTCGCCTTTCCTACCGGGAAATCAACCTCTAATGTTGAGATAACCCGGCAGAAATGGGCTCAGGTACTGCCCGGCCAACGCTTCCAGTGGCAGGCCGCCATGGAAGATAACCAGCTATTTTCCAGTGGTTTACAGTAATGCGACTCATGCCGGAATCGCAAAATGTGGAAAGCTTTGAAGGAAAGGCATCGGGGTGAGAAGAAGGCGCGCGGGCCAGGCAGGTGTCTTAATTATTAACAATCGCGCAAAAATGGCCTCAGATCGAGGTGAGAATCAGTCCATTCCTACTGGTTTGCCAGGTAAAACCAGGCAATTTTATGCACCGGGTTTGCATCCTGAAATGAAAGCAAGTGCATGCAAATCTTTTCACATTAACTAACTTATAAATGATCGCTTGCCGGCTGGGGCGGCCCTGTTCTCTGCCCTTCCAACAGGGCCTAACCCTGCTCTCGGGGGCGCAATGCTCCCGCAATCCAGGAAGCAATCCCCCATTCGATCAGCCCGGCAATCAAACCGACAACAATGACTTCAACTGCCAGGAACCTGAGGAGGTAAATCAAGGGATGGCTCTGGGCGCTGCTATAAAAATGCGTCTTCATGTAAGGAAAGGCCGCGCCCATCAACACTGCCACAAAAATCCAGAAGCGCCAGGCCCACCCGAGCACCAGGGCAGGAATCAGCAGCTTGCGGGACGAGGAAAGTCCTGTCAGGCTCCCAACACCGCCGAGGAATAATCCGCAGAGGAGGAAAGCGATGGTCGAGCTCCATGCCGAGGAAACTGCCGCAGGCATGTGCATGGCCTCAGACCAGAAGCGGATGACCACCAGCGCACCCAGAACGGCGCCCGGGCCCACGGTGACCGGCCAGCGCCAGAGCACCAGCATGGCGGCCATCAAGACCAGTACGACAATGGCAAGGGGGGCAATCTCCACGAGGTGATCGAGAACGTGGTGCATCAGGTGTCCCCGGTTTCCCCAGTCCTGGGGCTCGGCAAAATGGCTCCTTTCCAGGTGCAACCCGCCGGAGATGAGGGTGAACAAAATCACCCAGCCCTGTGTCCAGGCGGCCAGCAAAACACCAGGCAGAACAATTCCCCATGATCTGCGAACACCTCGCAGAGGGGCCACAGCTCCCAGGTAAATGGCCACCAGATAGACGGCCCCGGTGCTGGAGAAAAACTCAGTCAGTTGGTGCGGCGTCCCCAGGATCTCCAGGACGAATCGAACAACGATCAGCAGGGCGATGAACGCGAAAGGGCCCGCCAGCCAGGAACGGGAAATGAGCCGGGCTGGTCTTGCTGCTGCAACATCAGCCATGGGAAACCTCCTGCAGGTCCGGAGCAGATTTGTTGAGTCCTCAGGCAAAACCTCGGTGCCGACATTCTAACCCCGAATGCCGGAAAGCGCCCGAGAGAAATCAATGGGACAGGCTGGAAAGAAACTTCTCCACCGCCTGCTCATAAAGCTCGTGTCCGGAGGTAAATCCCTCTCCATGGCGGTGGCCGGGAACCACCAGGATCGCTTTCCTGGGGCTGTTTGAATGGGAATAGAGTTCACGCGCCACCGCAGGCGTAATGCGCCGGTCGCCCTCGACAGCGATGAAAAGGATGGGCCTGGGGTTGATGCGATCGACTGCTTTCCTGAGGTCGAACTCCGAGGGCCAGAAGCCGCCGCGCCAGGCAGACCAGTAAATGGCCTCGTCCACAATCGGGAAAGCGGGAAGATGGAAAAACATGCGGGCGTGATGCACGATGGTGTGCCGGAAGGAAAGGAAAGAGCTGTCAGAGATTACCGCGTCGACGTCCGGCGAGTCGGAGGCGGCCATCAGGGATGCGGATGCGCCCATCGAAATGCCCCACAGGACAATCGGCCGCACGGCCTTCTCATTCTCCAGCGCGTAATGGACCGCCGCAATGGCGTCAAGCCGCTCCTGGTATCCCAGCGTCCCGATCTTTCCGCCGCTCTCGCCCGAGTGCCGAAAATCAAACAACAGGCCGTTGTAACCCAGGCTGTGGCCGAAAACCTCCATGGGAAGCATTTCGATGCGCGTGCGGTTGAGCCCGTGGCAGTAGACGATGGTGCCGTGGGCATCGGGACCGGCCGAAACGTACCAGCCCTTCAGCAGAATGCCGTCCGAGGAATGGAATTCGACAGACTGATATGGAAGGCCATATGACTGCGGCGTCTTGCCGTCATTCCGGTCGTGAAAGTGGAATCTCCTGGTAGTGATGATGTTCGCCATGAACCACGGCACCACGACAAGGAAGAAGAGAGCCACCAGAGCCAGGAGAACCAGAAGAATGTTTCGGACGATTTTTCGCTTCGACACAGTCACCTTCTGTTCCGCCGGCCCCTTGACGGGATCACGATCGCGCGTCCTGTGGCGCCGTTTGGGGTTCGACGATGTGGGTGGCAAGCAGTATGGCCACGACGCCTGTCATCACCGCGCACAAAGTCGTCACCGCAAGATAGCCGTAGTGTTCGTAGGCGGCTCCGCCGGCCAGCACCACCAGCCCGATTCCCATCTGCGAAAAGACGTTTCTAAGAGCAATGAAGGAACCACGCTCGGCCGTCGGAACCAGTCCCGTCATCAGCGCGGCCAGCGGTCCCTGGCGGGAAGCGGCGCCCAGGCTGGTGACGCCAAATACAACCAGCAGGCCGGCGCCCCAGGGGAAAAACGGCACCAGGGCCACGGAGAGAGCCAGTATTATGTTGCCGGCAATCGACACCGGGCGTTTTCCCCAGCGGTCTGAAAGAATGCCGGCCACGGGCGCGGCGATCAGCGCCACCAGGCCCCCCAGCATAAAGACCCAGCCGATGGTGCGGGTGGAAACGCCGAACGACGAATTCAGCCACTGGCCGATGTAGTAGAGAAAGCCGTAAAGCCCGCCCGAAACCAGGAAGGCAATGGCCAGGCCGGCGCTGGTGTCGCGGCGGCGGAAAAACGACCGGCAGGCGCGGAAGGTGGCCCTCCACTTTTCCGAGGTGGGCCCGGCTTCGCGGCTGTCTCGCGGCAATCGCAGCGAGAGCAGGGCGACGGCGGCGGCCAGGGCCGCGAAGAAATAAAACGTGTTGCGCCATCCCAGGCGGTCGGCCACCTGGGCGGCCAGCGGAACGCCCAGAATGGGGGCGGCAAAATAGGCCGTCGAGATCCAGCTGAGGGCACGCCCCCGAATGCTGTAGTCAAACCAGTCGCCCGCAAAAGCGATGGAACAGGTTGAAATGGCGCCTGCGCCGAGACCGGTGAAACCGCGGGCCACCGTCAGCCCCATAAAGCTCCCGGCGTGCGCCGACATCCATGATGCACAGCCGAACACGACGGCCCCGGCAACCAGAAAAGGCTTGCGGCCATAGTGGTCGGAAAAGATCCCCGACACCAGTGAAGCCAGGGCCGCGGCTGCGGAATAAAAAACGGCAAGGAATCCTGCCTGTTCAACGGTGATGTGGAGGGAATCGATCAGCAGGGGAAGCAGCGCGGGGATGGTCTGGTTGTCCGCCAGGCCCAGGAAGAGCAGCAGAAACAGAATGCCGATGATCAGAAGATTCACCCGTCGTCCTCGCAAAGTGGTAACCGACAGGCTCTCAGGCCTTCAGGAGCGCCAAGATGTTCTTTTTTTCCGGAGCCTTCACGCCGCCCCGCTCCGGAGGACTCTTCCTGCCTGCTCTATTCGAAATGGTGGAGATCCAGTTGGGTCGCAGCCTTGTCGGTCATGTCAACCACGGCGGCAGCGCCGATTCCAACGGCCACAACGATGGCGTCCGAAATCTCTTCCTTGGTGGCTCCCAGTTCCAGCGCCTTCTTAATGTGCCCCCTGGTGCAACCCTCACACTTGGCCACCAGCGAGCACCCAATCGCGATCAACTCCTTGGTCTTGGAGTCGAGCGTGGTGGTGGTGTAATAAGTCTCCTTGTAGAACGACTTGTAGATGTTGCGAAAGCGGGGCTCAATCATGCTCATTGAGCTGGGAGTCGTTTTCATTTTGTCGGAGTCACGTTTAGCCATCAACCTTCCTCGGACATTTGGATTTGGGGCCAAGGGAAACAGCGCCCTGACCGATCAGCCACACAAATTCGCCATGAGCTGGAACGGAGATAGAATTCCAGGTGCAAAAGCTTGATACTAACACAGATTGATGGCTGAAGCAGGCGGGAGAATGTGGGGCGGGTTCAGGAAAAACGACCCGGGAAAGAAAACCCTTTCGGAAAGCGGGACAGCGTCAGGTTCAGGACGGGAATACGCAGTTCAAAGGCCGAAGAAAAGAGGGAAATCAATAGATTGAGCTCAGGTCTGCCCTAGGGCTCAGCCTGGATTGCATCAACGGAAACCGCTTCTTCAGCCGCCACCACCTCCGGCAACTCAAAATGCACGGTGGTTCCCTTCCCGGGTTCGCTTTCGACCTTCATGGAAAATTCCTGGCCGTAAAGCACCTTCAGTCGCTCCTGGACGTTCATCATTCCGATGCCGGAAGCGTAGACCTCCGGGAGCCGGTTCTTGGGAATTCCCAGGCCGTCGTCGCTAACCTGGATGGCAATCCTGCCCTTACCGCGGCTGGCGCGCAGGGTAATGGTTCCCCCTTCGATTTTCGGGCCGATACCGTGGCGAATGGCATTCTCAACCAGCGGCTGCAGGATCATGGTGGGCACGATCACGTCCAATGCCCCCGGGTCGATTTCCTCGACCACCCGGAGCTTGTCGCGCCCGAAACGCACCACCTCGATGTCCAGGTAGTCGGCAATGAATTCGAGTTCCTGGCGCAGGGGCGCAAAGTGCGTCTGGGTCTTAAGCCTGCGCCGCAGGATGTTGGAAAGCTTCACCAGCACCTTGCGTGCGGTGTCAGGATCCAGGCGGATCAGCGAAGAAACGGTGTTCAGCGTGTTAAAGAGGAAATGGGGATTGATCTGGCTGATCAGGCTGTCCATGCGGGCCTGGATGAGGCTCCGCTCCTTCTCTTCCAGCTTTCGCTCAATGCGGGTGTTGTTCCAGATGCGCAAGGGAAGCGCCACTGCGATAGCCGTGGCAAAAAGGACCAGAATTTCCGTCCACAGGCCCGGCGGATTCAGGAAGAAGAGGTTGCCGTTGGAAATCCGCCCCACCTCAATCCGCGACAATTCCAGGGCGACGCAAACCAGAAAGAACAGGACCTGCCAGTCCATGGAAGGCTGCTTGAACCGCTGCTTGATGGAGCGGTAGAGGCTGAGGTCAATAAAAGGGGAGAATTTCCAGACCTCCTCCTTGTTGGGACAGAGCCAGCGGGCCGAGCCGGCCACCACCGCGTAGAGAACGGCCATGGGAACGGCCAGGAGTTCGTGCCGGGTTGGAAGGATGCCCACCGGGAAGGCGAACACGACATGGGAGATGAGCACCGCCGGCAGGCTAACCATCATGCCCACCACCAGGCCCACCATGGTCCCGCCCAGCAGGCCCCCAATCACCGTGATCTCAAGGCTCAGGTCGCCACCCTGATAACCGGCCACAAGGCGCGTGAGGACGCCCAGCATGAAAGGCACACCCAGAAACGCCGCGAACAGCAGCTTTTGTTTGGGAGTGCGGATTTCTAGCAGCAGCAGGCGGCGGAACTTGTCAAAGCGGGCAATGATGCTGGCCAATGAGGCGATGACGCCCAGCTTGATGAGCAGCGTGACAAGAATAAGCCCGGAGGTGCTGGTTACAGTGGGATGCATGGATAATCCCCGGAACCCATCCGGCCAGGACCGGGCGAGCCACCCCCGACCATTCGGACAATCTCAAGCCGGTCGCCGTTCTCCAACCGGGTCTCGCTCCAGTCTGCTCTTTTCACAACTTCCAGATTGCGCTCGATGGCGACACGATCGGCCGGAAGCTCCAGCCACTCGACCAGGCCTGCCAGGTTCAGGCCGTCAGGGACTTCGCGTTGTTCGCCGTTCAAGTGCAGAGTCATAGTTGGCCGGGCGGGTCCGGGACCGAAGCCGGCACCGAGGGCGGCCTGATCTTACCCGCGCGAATCTGCTCAATCACCTGCCGGTGCTGGCCTTCCAGCAGTTGCATGAACCGCTGCGTATGGCCTTCGTCTGCGAGGGAAAAGTCGGGGTGCGGTGCCTTCAGTGAATGGATGACCGCACCTTTGACGTACACGGCGGTTTCGATGTCCGCTTCTTTCCGGACCTCGGTCTGAATGTGAAAACGCGTTCCTTCAAAGTCGATTTCGGTGTTAAAACCACTCACCATGCTCCGGACCCCCGAAGCACCCCGCAATTTCCTGCCAACCCAAGCTTACAAGAATAGTAGCGATGCAGGCGCTGCAAGGCAACAGAAAACTCAGAGAACCGGCGGCCAGGTCATCCGAAACGTGCTGAAGGTTCCGAAACCTGAAGGGGAATCTACACCGAGTGTGGAGGGGCTTGAAAACGCGAGGCCGCGCCCAATCCCGCCGCCACAACAATTCCAGGCCCTTCCACCCGCAGGACGGGAGGCCAAAGCCTCCCTCCCTCGCTGGCCTTGCCTGGACTCGACTACTTCACTTTGATGAAAATAATCACAAACGTGTAAAGGGCCAAAGACTCGATGAAGATGAGTCCCAAAATCAAGAAGAGAAAGATTCCCGGCCGCGCGCCGGGGTTGCGGGCAACACCTTCACAGGCGCCTGCAGCGGCCCGTCCCTGTCCCAATCCGCAAAGTCCCGAAGCGATCGCCATTCCGATGCCTGCGCCGATCGGCACCCAATCGTTACCGCCGCCCGTCGCGCCGGCAGCCGCAGGCGCCGCAAGCAGCGGCATGGCGTAAAGCAAACCCATCACCGCCGCCATCAAACCAATTACTTTCGATTTCATCAACTTCCTCCTCGAACTCTCCTCCTTGCATCGGGAGAGCCTTATGAAATTTCCGCCAGTGGGTGGTTACCCGTCACCGCGGGGGCAGGACGGGTCTCACGCTCGCGGATAAAGCCAAATAAAGAACAAGCAACCTCTAGTGCTCCTCCGAAGTCGCCAGACTGATATAGAGCGCGGGCAGAATGATAAAGACGTAGGCTTGCAAGAAAGATTCAAAAATGTGCAGCCCCATGAATATCCCCGGAACACCGATCGGGATGAGGCCAGCAAACACGATTGGCAGCGCCACGCCAGCCAGCATGTTAGCCCACAAACGTGCGGTCAGGGAAAGCATCCGGAGAACGTTGCTGAATACCTCGACGACAAAGAAAAGCGGAGAGATCACAAGCATCGGTCCGCCCAGGTGGCGGAGATACCCGAAAATGCCTTTCACGCGGAAACCATGGAAGTTGTAATGAAGGAAGACCACCACCGCGCACCCGAAAGGCACACAAACCGTCGCTGTGGGGCTGATGAGTGTCGGGACCACGCCTTGAAGGTTACAGAGCAGGATGAACAGGCCGATGGTGCCAATCAGGGGCACGTAACGGCGGCCGCCGTGGCCGATCACTTCATCCACAAGGTTGCGAATGAAATCGAAAAAGATTTCCATCGCCATCTGAAACTTCCCCGGGTTCTCCACGGAGAGGCTTCTCCGAAGAACAATCGCCCCCACGACAATCACCAGGAAAACAAGGATTTCGCCCGCAAGGTAATTAGGAATGGGGTGCAACGGGTCAGCGGGACGCATAAAAGCCATATGCGGGAGGCCCGAAATCGCCATCAGCAGCGGCGTAATCAGGTGCCCGAACAGCTTATTCAGGATGGCTGTAAACCAGAGTTCATGCTCCATAGTATTCCGTCCGAATCAACCTGCGCAGCAGGTTCAGCGATTCCACAAGGGCCCCGGCAAACGGCACAAACAACCCGGCCAGGACCCCCGTGAAAGGAAGCCAGTGCGTCTCATAAAAGATGAGCACGGCTCCGAATGCTAAAGGATACCGCAAGACGAGATTTAGCAAAACCCGCCTGGGCACGCCTTGCTCGCTGGCATTAAGTGCGGCTTTCACTGCCTGCGCCAGCCAAAGATAACCCAGGATGGAAATTCCCGCTCCCAGGGCAAAAGCGGCAGCCATCAATCCCCGGCCCAGCGCCAGAAAAACGACGATCCCCAGGCCGGCAATGGCCACCATCCATCGAGGCAGCCGCGCTTCAGCCCCTTCCAGAGCTGTCGGATTTACTGTCCCGATCTGCACTTTTCTGAGTCCGGTTCAAAATTTGGAGGAGCTCCACGATGCCCGCAGCCGCACCTGCCAAACTTCCTAGTGTAATGAAAACCGGCGACGTGTGCAGATGCTCATCGAGAAACCACCCCAGCAGTACGCCCCCTACAACGGCGCCGGGAATAATGAAACCCAGACTCGAGTAGAACGCAACCTGCGCCCAGACGTTCCCGGAATTTGGTTTTTGTGGGAACACCATTCCCACGCCTCAGTCACAGAAACCCGCGGGCCTGCCGGAACCATGCCACGTGAAAACATCACGAAACGTTTCTCAGATCCGGCCGGTCCAGACGCCGCCTCGCAACCAGCCGCGTCCCTTCCAAGCCCCACCGCCATCGGCGCCTATCAAGAGGGCCTTTTTCACCGACATCCTTGCGGTAATGTCCGAATTTCAGAACTTAAAGGCAGCGATCCTGTCCGTGACAACCAAGCTTTATAGAATATAATGAATCGGCCCGCTCAGCGAAATAAAAAATGGGTCGGGTTGCCGGAATTCGACCCGTCGGGACACACCTTTCCCGTCATCCCGGCGGATTACGACTCCTTTGAGGTGTTGAATATCCCCTCCAGGCCGCCTGCCGACTTGACGTGAACGTCGCGCTGCGGGAATGGAATCTGCACGCCTTCCCGCCGGAAAGCCGCGTCAATGGCGTAATTCAGCCGGCTCCGCAGCAGGAAATGTTTGATCGGTTCATTGGTCCATACCAGCAGTTCCATGTTCAGCGAGGAATCGCCGAACTCAATGAACCTGACCTCCGGGGCCGGCTGCTTCAGCACCCCCTCCGTCTCAGCCGCGACGCTGAGGAGCGTCCGGGTCACGGTTTCCAGGTTTGAACCGTAGGCCACGCCCACAGGAACGTGGATCCGGACATTGGGATCGCCAATAGACCAGTTGATAACTTTCTTATTGATAAATTCGGAGTTGGGCACGATCACGGAAATGTTGTCGTTGGTTTGAATAAGGGTGGAGCGGAAATTGACCGCGCGAACGTTGCCTTCCACGCCTTCCATGCTGACGCGGTCGTGGACGCGGATGGGCCTCTCCACCAGCAGCACCAGGCCGCAGACAAAATTGGCCACAATGTTCTGCAGACCGAAGCCGATGCCAATGCCAAGCGCGCCGGCCACAACTGCGATGGCGGTCAGATTGATGTTAAGAATCTTCAGGGCAACAAGTAAGCCAATCACCCAGAGGGCGTATTGAGTGAGGGAGGCAACCGCGTATTGCGCCCCGGCCTCGACGGGCAACCTGCGCAGGAAGTAGAGTTCCAGCAGGCGCCTGACTTTGCGGGCCACCACAGCGGTGATAAAGAGAATCAGGACAAAAGCAATCAGGATGAAAGGAGTGATGGACTGCCCGCTCATACTGAAAAGCGGGTAGCGAAGGATTTTCTCTACATGGGTGAGGACATCCATACCTTAAATCCCGCAAGACCGGAAGTGACTTCGAGTTTGTCGAAAACCCCCAAGACCAGGGCAGAATCTCCGCAATGCTGCCAGCAGCCTGAGCACCATGGTTGCAAACCACGCTGAAACAAGATTTTACCGGAAGAATTGCGCCTTTGCGGGGATTTTTGCACTCCCAAGCCCGCCCTACCCAGTCAGGACCTTCGCCCGGACAGGAACTGTGGGACGTTCGGGACAAGAAGCCGCAACGTCAGGGGAAGCGGCAATGCGTGGAATGGCGTTCAATCACAGAATCGGCACATGCCAAAATGTGACGGACGCACTTGACTCCCCCCGCCTTAAAGGGTATCAGTTGCATATCCTTTTGCTTCGAGGTGACAACTATGGTGTGGGTTCTGGCGTTGGTCATGATGATTGCTTCACCCCTGGTGGCTCAAACCAATGGGAAGTTGCACGTAATTGCTTTCGGCGCCCATCCTGACGACTGCGATGGCAAAGCCGGCGGCCTTGCGGCCAAATACGCTGCACACGGTGACCTGGTCAAGTTTGTGTCGCTCACCAACGGCGATGCGGGACATTTTTCCGAAGGCGGAGGCGCGCTGGCCAAGCGGCGGCGCGCGGAAGCGAAAGAAGCGGGCCGGCGAATCGGAATCGTTTACGACGTGCTCGACAATCACGACGGCGAATTGGAACCCACGCTTGCGGTTCGTCGCCAGGTGATCCGGGAGATCCGCGAATGGCACGCGGACATCGTTCTTTCGCCCCGCCCCAATGATTACCATCCCGACCACCGGAATACGGGCATCGTGGTGCAGGATGCCGCCTACATGGTGACCGTACCCAACATCGTCACGGATGTTCCAGCCCTGCGCAAGAACCCCGTCTTTCTCTATTACTCGGACCGCTTTGAGCGGCCAAACCCCTTCCGGCCCGACATCGTGGTCTCCATTGACGACGTTTATGACAAAAAGATCGACATGCTGGATGCGATGGTCTCACAGGTTTACGAGTGGCTGCCCTGGCACGACGGGAGACTGAGCGAGGTGCCTAAAGACCCCGCGGCACGCAAGGAGTGGCTCCGCAAGCAACGCCCCGACAGAGTCCCGGAAGCATGGAAAGCCTCGCTGAGAAAGTGGTATGGCGCGCAAGCGGATTCCATCCAGCACGCCGAGGCCTTCGAAATTACGGAATACGGCACCCAGCCAAGCGACGCCGAGATTCGCAGGCTGTTTCCTTTCTTCCCGAAACAATGAAGCAGGCTTGGCCGGCGCAACCCCTGTTGCGCTCCGGCCGCCTTTCTGCTAAACGAGAATGATGCAAGAAACCGCCAAGCGCTGAGGAGGCAAGCTTATGGCCCGTCTGACTGCACTTCGATCGGCCGAACCCTGGGTGCGTTCGGTGCTGAGAATCGTTGTGGGTTTCACTTTTTCTCTGCACGGATTTCAAAAGCTTTTCGGGTTGGTTGGAGGCCACCGGGTCGGCAACCTGTTTTCCCTCTTCGGGCTGGCTGGGGTGCTGGAATGCTTCGGAGGGGTCCTGTTGATTCTCGGGCTTTTCACCGTCCCTGTGGCGTTCCTGCTGTCGGGCGAAATGGCCGTGGCTTATTTCAGGACGCACTTTCCCAGGGGCTTTTTCCCCATCCAGAACGGTGGCGAACTGGCTGTGGTTTACTGCTTCGTTTTTCTCTATCTATGTGTGGCGGGAGGCGGGTCTTTGAGTCTCGACCGATTAATTCGCAAGAAGAACTAGCCGGCCATCGGAATAGGATCAGAGGTCGTCCTTGCCGTCCCGGGACAGCCGGGGAACGAGTTGCAGCCTTGAAGGATTAAGGGGATGATGCGGCCTGCCGGTTCTGGGGAGCATCCGCCAGCACCGCCTTCCGCGTGGCCGTCAGCATGTCGGTGACCGCTTCGCGGGAGATACTGCGGACCAGAGGCTTGACGAACCAGGCCAGCAGAAATGGAATGTCCCGTGAAAGAGAGATGGATTCCCACTCAACGATCACGCCATTGTCGCGCTGCTGGTAACGCCAGTAGGAGTTGATGCGCCAGAGGTAGCCGCTGTCGTTCCCCACCGGCTCCAGGTGCTCGTTCGGCGTTCCGGGGTCATCCACCTGCTGGATGCGCGTTGAAACGCTCTGGCTGTAACCGCTGTTCTCGCCAATCGGTGTGAAATGGATGTCGTACCACGTATCCAGAGTGACCGTCACGATGCTCTTCTTCTGGAGGCGCAGATAAACCTTGTAGTCATCCGCGTCTTCCCTCTTGACCAGCCGTGAGCGGATGACCTCGGGCTTGTAGAGGTTCTTGAAATCGTTATAGTCCCGCAGCACTTCCAGCGCCGTGTTTACTGACTTTCCTGGAATGAAAACGTCCCCAACCCAGTGATGGATCATGCCGTCGGGAACATCGAGGGAGCCGCTTTTAGCATCGCGAATGCGAACGGGCTGCACGTACACCTCGCCCTGCTTAAGCGTTGCCATGATGGAATCAAACTGAGGCTTGGGCAACGTCTCGATGTAGAGCAAATCATCCGGACGCCTTTGTTCGCGCTTCATGCGCGCCTCAGCCGCTGCCACGTACCGATGAAAGGCCTCCAGCGTCTTCGGCTTCAATTCGGCCGCAGCAAGATCAGACGAGCCGATCGCATGCAGACCAATCGCCGCGAACAACAATACCCAAACCAGGCCCGATAACGAACGCCCCGGTGTCCGTTCCATACCCCTGATCATATTTATTAATGTTAGCATGCCGAAGCTGTCAGCAACGAAATGCCCCAGCAGAGTTTCTTTGTCAGGCACGTCCGGTAATACCAACTTTTCTGATGACCCCAAAGATCCAGGGTGAAAAAATCCCGGGCCGCAACGCATGGAACAAATTCAACATCCAAGCCAAAGACTGGTCATTCCAGCCAAGGGGCATTTCCATGCAGATGAAGCGAAATCTTATTCTTGCAGTTGTAACCGCAGCGGCCTTTTCACTTGGATTGCTGGCAGCCCAAACCACGAGTCAAAAAAAATATGAAGCCCTGGTCATATTCCAAAGTGAAGGTGTCGGATAGCATTGAAACTCGACGCTCTGTCTATCTGCCTTGGGCGCGGCTGAGAACCGGCGCCTTCAACGACAGGGCGAACCCTGGAACGGGATTTCTGTGATAAACTCCCACGGAATTTAAATTGATTGATGGGGCAAGGGGAAATGGCACAGATCAAAAAGCCTTCAAAAGTTTACGACGCCATTATTGTGGGTTCAGGTGCGGGCGGCGGCATGGCCGCTTACGTTCTCACCAAGGCCGGCGCCAAGGTCCTGATGCTTGAAGCCGGCAACTGGTATGACACGGCCAAGCAATCCAAGATGCTCGAGTGGAATTATCAGGCGCCACACCGGGGCGCGGTGAAGCCCAATACGACCTTCGGATACTTCGACGCCGCAGTGGGCGGGTGGCAAATCCCAGGCGAGCCTTACACCAACGCCCCTGGAACCGACTGGACCTGGTTCCGCTCGCGGATGCTGGGAGGCCGCACCAACCACTGGGGACGGATCTCCCTGCGCTTCGGGCCCTACGACTTCAAACCCTACTCCCGCGACGGCAAAGGCTTTGACTGGCCGATCAGCTACGACGACATTGCCCCCTATTACGACAAGGCAGAAGAGTTGATCGGCGTGTTCGGCGCAGACAATCACATAGAAAACGCTCCGGACGGCAAGTTCCTTCCGCCTCCAGCGCCGCGATGCCACGAACTGCTGATCCAGAAAGCCTGCCAGAAGCTGAATATTCCCTGCATCCCTTCGCGGCTCTCAATCATCACGCGGCCCCACCACGGCCGGCCCGCCTGCCATTACTGCGCTCAGTGCGGGCGTTCGTGCGCAACGTCTTCCAACTTTTCCTCGCCGACGGTTCTGATCCCGCCGGCCATGGAAACGGGCAACCTGGACGTCATCTGCAACGCCATGGTGCGCGAGGTCCTGACAGGTCCCGATGGGCTGGCCACCGGCGTCTCCTACATCGACAAGAAAACACGAAAGGAAGTGCAGGCGCGCGGCAAGATTGTGGTGCTGGCGGCCAGCAATTGCGAGACCAGCCGGTTGCTGCTCAACTCCCGCAGCACGCGCCACCCGAACGGGCTGGCAAATTCCAGCGGTGTTGTTGGCCGCTACCTGATGGATACCGTGGGGGCGGACGGCACGGTGGGGTTCTTCCCCGTTCTGATGGACCTTCCCCCGCACAACGATGACGGGGTGGGCGGCATGCACCTCTACATGCCCTGGTGGAATTACGACAAGCAGTTCAAGAACCAGCTGCCCTTCGCGCGCGGTTACCACATTGAATTCGGCGGCGGCCGGGGCATGCCCGGCGCCGGGGAATTCAGCGGCTCGGAACGCTACCTGGCAGGTGGCTACGGCGCGGAGCTGAAAAAGGGCTGCCGTAAATTGTATGGCGCATTTCTCGGGTTTTCGAGCCGTGGCGAGATGATCCCCAACGACGACAGTTACTGCGAGATCGACAAGAACGTGGTGGATGAGTGGGGCATCCCGGTGCTGAAGTTCCACTTCAAGTGGACCGACGACGAAATCCTGCAGGCACGCCACGCGCGCGAAACCTTCCGCCAGATTATCGAAACCGCCGGTGGAGAAGTGGTGCGGACGGCAGGTGCCGATGAGAACTGGGGAATCTCGCGCGGCGGCGAGATCATCCACGAGGTGGGCACGGCACGAATGGGTTCGGAACGCAGTACCTCCGCCCTGAATCCCTATTGCCAGGCGTGGGACTGCAAAAACCTGTTTATCACCGACGCCGCTCCGTTCGTCAGCAACGCGGACAAAAACCCGACCCTCACCATTCTGGCTCTGGGCTGGCGGACTTCAGAACATATCGTGGACGAGGTGAAGAAGCGCAATATCTAGCAGCCATCATTCAGGCTTTGACAGGGGGCAAGAAGAATTATGTCTGACAAGGAAAACAGTAAGCGCAAGGGCACTATTCGGCGCCGCGACATGCTGAAAGTCTTTACCGCGGTTCCAGCGGCGGCATTAGTACCGCTGGGCACAGCGGTGGCGGCGCCACAGAAAAGCGCCGGAAGCGCGGCGGCCCAGGCGGCAGCCGGGTATCAGCGAAAGGTTTTCAACGATCATGAGTGGGAAACGGTGAAGGTGCTGAGCGACCTGATCATTCCCGCCGATGAGCGCAGCAGCAGCGCCACCCAGGCCGGCGTTCCGGAGTTTATTGACGATTGGCTCAATTTTAGGGGTGGAAGGCTGAAGGCGGAAATCCTGGGCGGCCTCACGTGGCTTGACGTGGAGTGCAACCGGAAATTCGGCCATGACTTCATCGGATGCACCGCAACCCAGAAAAAGCAGATTCTGGACCGCATCGCATATCCCGACAAAGCACTGCTCGAAGACCAGAACTACGTGGCCTTTTTTAACCGCCTGCGCGACCTGGTGGTGGGCGGATTCTTCTCCAGCAAGGAAGGCGTGAAAGACCTGCCCTACCTGGGCAACAAGGTTGTGGCGGAGTGGAATGGCTGCCCGCCCAACGTCCTGACCCAGATCGAGGAGAATCTCAAGGCAAAACACGTGGGGTTGAGCCTGGAAAGCGACATGAAATCCGCCTGAAACCGGCCAGGCCCGTTCCTGAATCTCCGGGCGGCTGCCGGAACGCTGGCTTTATCCCCGCTCTTCGCGCAGGACAAAACATTCCTCACCGTTCAATGCCTACACGGATGAGATTTTCAACCCCGTAATTCCGTTCGAGAGTTTCGCGGGCCGGGCGCGCCAACGCGCTGAAGGGCTAATACTCCGGCAACTTCTGCTGATAGGCCCGTCGAAGATCTCGCACATAGTGGTCCGCCTCGCGCGTCGGCCTGGGAATGCGGTAGCCGTCCGTGCACATGCGGACCACCTTCACCGCGGTGGCAAGAGAAATGCGGTGGCCCTGGGTCACAAAGATAGGCCGGGTGTTGTCGCGGGTGCGCAGCACGGTGCCCACACGCTCTCCATGGAAGTTGAGCGGCGCGGTCGATCCTGCCTTCGCGCGGGGCTCACCGGCTTCCCCAACCAAAAGGGATTTCGCGCAGCCGATGGCCGGCTTGTCAAAAAGCACGCCGACGTGGCACGCCAGCCCGAACAGCCGCGGGTGCGCCCGGCCATGGCCGTCAATCAAAAGAAGGTCGGGCTCGGTCTTAAGGCGCGCAAAAGCCGCTATCAGGATGGGGATTTCACGGAATGAGAGGAGCCCCGGCACATAGGGAAATTGCAGTTTGCGGCGGGCCATCCGGCGCTCAACTTCTTCGAGCGAGGGATAGTGGTAAACAATGACTCCGGCGAAGGCCACTTCGGTGGCCGGATCAAAGGCGATGTCGGCGCCGGCAACATATCGGATCTGCGTGAAGCGATCTTCCAGCACCACGCGCCCCCGCAGGCGGGCCTGCAGCTGTATAGCTTCACGCGGGGAGATTTTCCACCGGGTTCGCAACACAGGAGTCATTTTTTTCAAACCCTGATCATACTGCAGGTTCCTCGTGTACCGGAAATCGGCCTCCTGGGGGGGTGACGTATATTCTGATTGTGTAAAAGAGAGGAGGGTTAAGTTGGTTTGCTGGCAAGCGAGATCGAATCCTTCGAAAAGGAGCTTACACCGCATGGCGAAAGTAACACCGATCACGGAGCAGTCCAACATTTTGTGAGGGATTTGAAGGAGAGTTTCTGGGGAGACGTGTACGGGAAGACGCGGTGGGCGTGGGAGCGGTTTGGGAAGAGGAATCGCGGCGGGCGCGAGACCGGTATCTGGTGACGGATAGCTACGAGCGGGCGGGGGAGGAGCGGCGGGGATATCGCAACGGGTATTACGTGCGGGATTTCGTGACGCGGCTGGGGACGCTGCGGGTGTGGATCGCGCGCAGCCGGGAGCGGAGTTTTCGGCCGCCGGGGCTGGAGCGGTTCCAGCGGCGGGCGCCGGAAGTGATGATGCTGATCCGGGAAGCGTTTCTGCGGGGCATCTCGACGCGGCAGGTGGGTCGGGTGGTGGGGATCGTGACGGGCGAAGTGGTCAGTGCGCAGACCGTCTCGAAGGTCACCCGCAGCCTGGACCGGTGGTGAAGGCGTTTCAGCAGGCGCGGTTGAAGGACGAATGGGTGTATCTGTTCCTGGACGGAGTGAGCCTGCGGGTGCGGCGGCCGGCGGGACGGCAGCGGGTGCAGATGCTGGTGGCTTAGGGGTGCGGGCCGACGGGAGCCGGCAGTTGCTGGGCTTCCTGCGCAGCCGGGGGGAGAGCCAGGCGGCCTGGGAAGGTCTGTTGATGGATCTTTATCGGCGGGGGTTGGAAGGCAGAAATTTGAGCTGATTATCACCGACGGGTGCGAGGGGCTGGCGGCCGCGCTCGAGACCGTCTATCCGCAGGTGCTGCATCAGCGCTGCTGGGTGCACAAGATGCGAAACATTCTGGAGCATGTCCGCAAGCGCGATCACGAGCAGGTGAAGACGGATGCGCAGGCGATCTATCGCGCCGAGGGGCGCAAGCAGGCGCGGGCCGCTTTCCGGGTCCTCCGTTCCCACTGGAGAGCAACTTACCCGGCCATGGTGAAACGTCTGGAGCGGGACCTGCCGGAACTGCTGTCGTTCTTCAGCTTCCCGCGGTCGCTGTGGCGCAAGCTGCGCACCACCAACGTGATCGAGCGCTGCTTCGTCGAAGTGCGACGCCGCACCCGGCCCATGGTCTGCTTCGTCAACGTCGCCAGCGTCGACCGGATTATCTACGCCATCTTCAACGGCATGAATGAGAATCATCAATGGAAAAACCGCACCCTCCACCTTTTTACACAAGCGCTTGATAGCGGGCAGGTGCACAGTTGGCAACGGACTGAAATCGCGATAAACTTTTTTACCTTTAAGTTTGCACATGAGGGGACCGCTACCGGCACAATGCATCGGCGGCCCGCAAATACCCATGAAGAACAACTTTCGACTACACGCCAGTCTTTTTGAAATCCTTGGGGAAGTGTCGCGCCATCCTTCCCTCGGACTGCAGGCCCTTTCCAGGAAAGTGAATCTGCCTCTTGCCACAGCCAGCAACCAAACGGCAAAACTCCGCGAAGCCGGGCTCGTCATTCCCGCCAAAGATCGCCACGGAATCACTCTGAATCCCGGCTACGGCTACCTGGTCGGAATCGACATGGGAGCGAGCCACCTGCACTTTGCGCTGGCTGATTTTTCCGGAGAGATCATGAACGACACGACGGAAAAGGTCCGGCCGGAAGACGGGCACAAAAAGACCATCAGCCAGATCAAGAAAGGCATTCAGCGGCTGGTCCCCGCAGGAAGACGAAGCCGGCTCCGCGCGCTTGCCATGGCGGTCCCCAGCGCCGTGGACCCGCGCAGCGGCCTGGTGCTGATGGCCAACAATCTTCCAGGCTGGAAAAACATCAACCTGAAGCGCGAACTCGAAAAGGAATTCCGGCTTCCCGTCCGTATCGATAATGACGCCAATATGGCTGCCATTGGCGAACGCTGGCGCGGAGTCGCGCGCGATCTCGACAACTTTGTTTTCATCGCCCTGGGAACCGGCATCGGGTCCGGGATTTTCGCCAATGGACAGCTCTATGCGGGGCGCACGGGAGCGGCGGGGGAGCTTCAGTTTCTGAACGTCGAGTGGCCGCGATGGAACGAAGACTTCGGGGATACCGGGTACTTTGAAAGCCACGCCTCCGGGCAGGGTATCGCAACACTCGGACGGAAACTCATCAAGCCCCGGTCGCGCGACAAGTCAGCCGGGCTTGCGGAAACTCGCGACGCCTACTTTGTTTTCGAGGCTTTTCGCAGAGGAAATGCAAAGGCCCGCAAGACTCTGGAAACTATCTTCACCATTCTGGGGGTTGGCATCGCCAATGTCGTCGGGGTGCTGGACCCCGATATGATCGTGCTGGGCGGCGGCATCAGCCGGGGCGCGCCCGAGTTCATGCTCCAAACAGTTTCTGGTGTCGCGCAAAAGATTCAGCCGAACTGTCCGCCTATCCTGATCAGCCAGCTGGGAGACCAGGCGCAAACCTACGGAGCGATCTACTCCAGCATGATGGCCGCCTGCAAGGCTGCCGCAAGCAAAGTGAAATGAAGGTTGGACGATCGGGTCGGTCGTTACTGCGGTTGAACGATACCTTTTTTCACGGCGTAAAGCACCAGCTCCGCCGTGCGGTGGAGACCCAGCGTCTCCATCAGCCGGGCCCGATGGACAGCCACCGTATTGATGCTGATATTCAGCAGGATGGCAATTTCCTTGTTGGATTTTCCCTGGGCGATCAGTTGGAGGACTTCCTTTTCCCGGAGCGTCAGGCGGTCGTAGGGGTCGGAGCCCTTTTCCTGCATCGTCCCTGTTTTCAGCCCTTCAAGCACCAGGTTTGAAATCGCCGGGCTCATGTAGGCGCCGCCCTGCGAAAGCACCACGACAGCCTGGGGCAGATCCACTTCAATCGCGTCTTTCAGGATGTAGCCCTTGGCGCCGGCTTCGATGGCCTTGCGCACATAGGCCGGGTTCGAGTACATGCTGAGAATCAGAATCTTGGTGTCCGGGTTGGCCTTCAGGATTTCCGCCGTGGCTTCGAGACCCCCAATTTCGGGCATCAGAAGGTCCATCACCACGACGTCGGGTTTGATCTTCCCGCACTGTTCAATGGCCGAGAGCCCTGTGTTGGCTTCGCCCACGACCTCGATGCGCGGATCATCTTCCAGCAAACGGCGGAAGCCCTGCCGCACCAGCGCGTGATCATCGGCCAGGAAAACTCTAACTTTCTTATCAGCGGAAGCGGACGACATGATTGTTTACCCCACTTTTTCAGCAACTCGTAATTCCGGCGCCTGTTTCAGAGGTATCCGAACGTTGATGACCGTGCCCTTGCCCGGAGCGGATTGAACCTCCAGCGTACCGTTCAGGTGTTCGGCGCGCTCGCGCATCCCCATCAAACCAATACCGTCATTCGGGGACCGCTCCGCGGGGTTGCCTATCTCAAATCCTACACCATTATCGCGAATTTCCAGGCACAGTTCGCGCGCGCGCTCTTCCATTTCCACCCACGCCTCCGTGGCCCGGGAGTGGCGCGCCACGTTGTTCAGCGCTTCCTGGACAATGCGATAAACATGAATGGATTCTTCCGGAGGAAAACGGCTGCTTGCCAGCGCCCCGTTGAAATGGACCGTAATTCCGGCCTGGCGCGAAAACTGGCGGGTGAACCATTCGAGCGTCTGGTCCAGCCCAAAATCGTCCAAAACGCCGGGACGGAACATCTGCGACTGGTCGCGAACTTTCGAAAGGGTTTCCTCCACAATGCCCTTAACGTACTCAAGTTCAGAAATCAATGCGGGATCGGGATTGTTGGCCTTGCGCCCTGCGCGGTTCAGCATCACACCGATGGCGGTGAGGATCTGTCCAAACTCATCGTGCAGATCACGGGCCACCCTCCGCAGCGTTTCCTCCTGAACCTCAATCAGCTTCCAGGAAAGCTTCCGCAGCTGTCCGGACTGTACCTGGAGCTGCTCGGCGAGATGCTGCAGCTTTGCAAAAGTCTTTTTGTTGGCCTCAAACGTGTAAAGGCCGGTCCCCAGCGCCAGCAGGAAGAGGAGTCCGGTGATCAGGAAGATGTCCGTTTTGACATTCTCGTAGGTTGCGTTGATCCTGTCCGCAGCGTCGGATTGCGCCTGGTCATTCAGGACCAGCAGCCTTGACACAATTTCGGAGATCACTGCCCTCTTGCTTTCAAGTTCGGTCTGGATCAGAGTCCGCGCTTCCGCAGTCCTGCCTTTCTGCGCCAGGGCGAACACGCCGTCCGCGGTGGTGCCGAAGTCTGCGAGCGCGTGGCGCAACTGCAGGCGCTTGTCATGGCTGGCGGGAGTGTCGACCGCGTACTTCCCTTCCAGCATCGCCGCGTCTTCCATGTCGTTGCGGACACGCGCAAACTCCGACTCCCAATCGCGAATGGGGTAACGGCTCTTGGAGAGCGCCAGGTCGCGCAGCGAGATCGCCAGCAGGTAGGCGTCATTTTGCAGCCGCAGGAGCTGCAATGAGGCTTTGCGGTTCTTCTGGACCACGTTGACCTGGAAGTCTTCCAGCCAGCGGATCTGGCGGCTGCTGTAAACCACAAAGATCAGGAAGATGGAAAGGATAATGCAGAGGCCGATCCACAGGCGCGTGGACGGCGAAGGAATCTTCCGCAACTGTTCGTACTGAAAGGCGGACTCACTCATGAGACTTAAGAAGAACCCTGGAAAGGAATGTCGTCAATAATGCCCTTTCCTTCCTTGACCACATACGTGCGGCCGGCTTCCAGCCTTCCCAGTTCCTGCTTCTCGCCGCTCGGCCACTCGAGCAAGGCCTTTTCGATGTGCCGGGAAGGCCCCAGCCCAAAAGTGACCCTGGCGTCTGAGCAGGACAGGTAGCTGGAGCCGCTCTTCACGGTCAGCCAGCGCTTTCCCTGGGGCGCCCAGATGTGGACGTTTGTCCCGATACCATTACGGTTTGACCGGACGCCGACGATGGAGAACCGGATGCTGTTGTTGGTCCCTCCGTCGTTGCGATAAAGATAGGCCGGGCCGTTATTGGTGGTCATCAGCACGTCCATGTCCCCATCGTTGTCAAAGTCTCCGTAAGCGGCGCCCCGGGCAACTTTGGGCTTGTCGAACGATTTCCCTACCAGGGAGCTGATATCACGGAACTTACCATGGCCCTCATTATGAAACAAGCGCGGCGGTTCTGCATAGGAAATGCTGGCCTCCACATGGCTGATGGTGGCGTCAATGTGGCCGTTGGCCACCAGCAGGTCGAGCATGCTGTCGAGGTCAACGTCAAAAAAGAAGCAGCCAAAGCCGAGCGTCATCCTCGTCGACTGTCCCACTGTGTTCGAAGGCGCCTCGTCAATAAAGAAACCGTGGCCCTCGTTCCGGTAGAGTCCCACCATCTGCTGGGAAAAGTTGGTGACCACCAGGCTGGGCAGGCCGGAATTGTCGTAGTCGGCCGCGTCGGCGCCCATGCCGGCCCGGGCCACGCCGTCCTCGCTGAAGGCCACTCCTGCCGAGACGGCGACTTCCGCAAAAGTTCCATTGCGGTTATTGTGATAAAGCTTGTTGGGTTGCGTGTCATTGGCAATAAAGACGTCGGGCCAGCCGTCGAGGTCGTAGTCGATCAGGGTGATGCCCAGCGACTTGGATGTGGAATCGTGCAGACCGGACTTGCCGGTCACGTCCTCAAAAGTTCCGTCGCCGCGGTTGTGGAAAAGCCAGCAGGTTGTGCCCGGATAGGCCTCCGGAGTGCAGTAGGACTTGGTCTTTCCATCCAGGCTGCAGAAGATGTCCGTTTCCGGCGACCACTTCACATAATTGGCCACCAGCAGGTCCAGGTGGCCGTCACGGTCATAATCAAACCACAAAGCCGAAGTGCTCAGACCTGAGTAGCCGCCCAGGTGGGCGGCGCGGGTCACATCCGTAAAAGTGCCGTTGCCGTTATTGTGGAATAGACGGTTCTGGCCGTAAGTGGTGACGTAAAAGTCATCAAACCCATCGTTGTCGTAGTCACCCACCGCCACGCCGATGCCATACATCTCAACGTCAAGCCCGGCCTGCCGGGTCACATCCGTGAAGGCCCCGTTGCGGTTGTTCCGGTAGAGCTTCATCGTCGTACGATGATGGCCGTGCCCCGGCCAGTCTTTTCCGTTGATCAGCAGGATGTCCAGCCAGCCGTCGTTGTCGTAGTCCAGGAAGGCGCACCCGGAACCCAGGGTTTCCGGCAGGTATTTCTCGCCGAAGGCGCCGCTGTTGTGCTGGAAAACGATGCCGGCCTGTCTGGTAACGTCAACCAGTTGGTTTTTGAAAGGAGCTTTGGAAGGACCCCGGTGTGTCAGTCGTGACAGTTCCTCACGGATGCGCGGTGACTCGTAGATCAAGCCGCCCGCGCCACCCACAGCCCCGATGCCCACAAGCAGCTTCAGCAGATTCCGACGGTTCATTGCCTGTACATTTCCGCACCCGACGCTAACGCGTTTTTCACAATAACGATCAGTCTGGTTGAGGGCAAGGACTTTCCAATAGCTATAATTTTTTAGGCGCCCGCCTAGTGAAATATTTGGAGCGAAAGTAATCTGTTCAGACTAGATCGGGCACGCCTGGGCCTTCCGGATTTCGTTACCACTCCGCCCCGGCCCCTTTTTGCAAACTGTGAAGCGCCGTTAATGGAAAAAAATCGGGTCTTTAGTACTTTAAAATGATCTTTCGTGTACAAAACGACCTTGCAATCGGTTGTCCGTATTCGATAACGTAGAGCCCTCGCGTCGAGGTTGGGGCAAGAGGACATTTCATTTTGAAAATGAGAGTTGATCCCAAAGACGGTGGGCGCCGTCGAAATCTGAACGGAGTCTTGTTCGTTCTCGGAATGGTGCTGGCATTCAACGCAGCTTACCTGGCCGCGTATGCCACGCCGAACCTCTTCTACGTTGTCAACGCCCTGCTGCATCCGTTCCTGGGCGCGCTGGCCGCCATTCTTTTTGTCATATATCTCAGACGGCACAGAGAGTATCTCACCGGTTTTTCAGGTCGCATCTCGGTCCTGGGGCTGGCGCTGGCCACAGGCTTCGGAGTGTTTCTCTTCTTCGCCGGGATGACCTCCGCTCACACCCTGGCCCTTTATCTCCATGTGGGATTTGCCATCGGCGGACTTTTCTTCCTGCTGCTCCGCCTGCGGGCCCGGACGCGCGACCGCAAAGGGATTTCTTTTGTCCGCAGTCCCTGGCAAATCGCCGGGGCCGGGTTCGTGGCCGCGCTGGTTTTCTACGGGGCGGTTTCGCTTTACCATCACTATTTCCCCAACCCGGAATATATGGTGAAGAACCCTCTGACCGCTCCCACCAGCATGGACAACGAAGGTGGGGGCAAGAACAGCCTGATGTGGCCCAGTTCCGCCCAGACTTCGAACAGCGGCACCATCCCCAGGCAGTTCTTCCTGAATTCAAAAAGTTGCGAGCCCTGCCACAAAGACATTTACGACCAGTGGAACCAGTCGATGCACCATTTTTCATCCTTTAACAACCAGTGGTACCGCAAAGCCATTGAGTACATGCAGGACACGGCGGGGATCAAGCCGTCCATGTGGTGCGCAGGCTGCCACGATCACGCCCTGGCGTTCACCGACATGATGCAGAAATATCCCATCCGCAAAATCGAGTTCACGCCGGAAGGCCAGGCCGGCCTCGGCTGCATGTCGTGCCACGCCATCGCCCACGTTGACAGCACCATGGGGAACGGCAGTTACGTGATGCATTATCCGCAGCTTGACCGCATGGTGGCCAGCAAGAATCCGGTGATCCGATACATTGCCAACTTCGCCATCCTGCTGGACCCCAAGCCGCACCGCCATGTTTTCCTGAAACCCTTTCATCACGAGCGCAAGGACGTGGCGGAGTTCTGCTCGGCGTGCCACAAGGTGCACCTGGACTATCCCGTGAATCACTACCGCTGGATTCGCGGGTTTGACGATTACGACAACTGGCAGGGGAGCGGCGTTTCAGGCAACAGCGCCCGGTCTTTCTACTATCCGCCCAAACCGCTGGTTTGCGTTGACTGCCACATGCCCCTGGAGCGTTCTCATGATTTTGGCAACATCGACGGCTACGTCCATTCGCACCGTTTTGTGGCGGCCAACACGGCCGTTCCAACCTCGCACGGCAACACCCAGCAGGTGAAAGACGTTGATGAGTTCCTGAAAGACGCCGTCACTGTGGACCTGTTTGCCATTGCCGAGGAACCGAAAGGCAAGTCGGAGGAAAGGCTTTCCAAGGGAGCCCTGGCTGGAGGTCCCCAAACTTCAACCATGTTTGCCGTCGGGGAAGAGTCCGCCCGCGGTTTTGAGGCCTCAGAGGTCTCGGCGGTGCCGCCCGCAAAGCTGATGGCGCCGCTCAACCGGGGAGTTGCCTATCTGCGGCGGGGTGAAACGGCCCGGGTTGAGGTGGTGGTGCGCACCCGCAAGGTCGGGCACTTCTTCCCCGGCGGCACGGTGGACGCCTTCGACTGCTGGGTGGAATTGAAGGGCGTGGACGACAAGGGCCACACTATTTTCTGGAGCGGCGAAGTGGCCGACAACGGGAAAGGTCCCGTCGACCCCGCGGCGCATTACTTACCGCTCTGTCTCGCTGGACGAACACGGCAACTGGATCAACAAGCGCAACGCCTGGGCAGCCCATGCCACCGTCTACGCGCATCTGATCCCTCCGGGCGCGGCGGACACTGTCCACTTCCGCATCAAAGTTCCGAAAGACTGCGGCGACAAGATCACCTTTACCGCCAAGCTCAACTACCGCAAGTTTGACTGGTGGAACACCCAGTGGGCCTTTGCCGGGCGGCGCGATCCTTACCAGAAGGACCGGAAAACGTCTCTCGATTACGACAACACGCACTGGCTTTTCAACGGCGACCTTTCGAATGTTTCGGCTAAAGGTGAAGCAGATTCCCAACGTTCCGATCGTCGTGATGTCCAAAGATGTCGCGACCGTGCCCGTGCGCGCGGCCACTGACAAGCCCTTTGAGCAAAACATCAAGCTGCTGCCCGACGACGTTTATCGCTGGAACGATTACGGCATCGGGTTGCTGCTGCAGGGCGACCTGAAGGGCGCCGCCCGGGCGTTCAAGATCGTCACCAAAATCAACCCGAAGTATGCCGACGGGTGGGTAAACGTGGCGCGCGCGCTCGTCCAGGAAGGCAACGTGGACGAAGCGGTTCCCTATCTGAAGAAGGCCATGGGGCTCGATCCCATGCTCGCAAGCGCCTATTATTTTATGGGACAGGCTTATCAGACCAAGGGTGAATATCCGCAGGCTTTGTCTGAATTTACAAAGTCCCACAACATCCATCCGGGCGACCGCGTGGTGAGCAACGCGATGGGCCACATCCTTTTCCTCCAGCGCAAGTACGCGCAGGCGGTCAAGCAGTTCCAGTACACGCTGAGCATCGATCCCGAGAACCTGGTGGCCCATTACAATCTGATGCTGTGCTACCGAGGGCTGCAGGAAAATGCCAAGTCGGACCATGAGGCAAAGCTTTATCTGCGCTTCAAGGCGGATGAAAGCGCCACGGCCATCACCGGCCCATACGAGTTGACCCATCCGAACGATAACATCGAGGCCCAGCCCATCCACGAGCATGTCTCGATTAACGACGAAAACCCCGAAGGCTTGCAGTTCTACTGGAACTATGGGCAGCGGTGGGACTGGCTGCCGGGCAAACTGCAGAAAGAGCAACAGATTGCCCTGGCGCGCTACGAAAAGGACGGAAGTTACGGCTATCTTGCCGCCATGAGGAAAGACAAGCTCAAGATGCACGCGGCTCACCGGGTGATGGCGCAAAAGAGAGGGCGGGCGCATAACGGTCACAAGGTTGCCGCTGACGATAAAGTGCGCGCGCATCCCGCCCACAAGATTGTGGCGGAAAAGCGGCCTTTTCGGTAAAGATTGGATCTTACGGGCAGGCGGGGCGACTTTCAAAACCGACCACGTTTTCACTCTTCACGGGGCTGAATTTTTCAGAATGAAAGGCTTTTGATCGACAATGATGAGTCCTTCTTCGCGTCGCGATTTCCTCAAGAACGTTATGCTGCTGGCTGGCGCGACGCAGATCGTTGACCCCCGGCTGCTGGCCGCCGCAAACCCTGCGCCCGCCCGGCATTACGCCAACATCACGCAGCAGTCCGGCATCCATTTCATTCACAACAACGGGGCGTTTGGTAAGAAGTTCCTGCCCGAAACCATGGGCTCCGGCTGCGCCTTCATCGATTACGACAACGACGGCAACCAGGACATCCTGTTGATTAATGGAATGGATTTTCCCGGCCACGTCCGCCGGCAGACGACGATGAAGCTCTACCACAACAACGGCAACGGAACGTTTACGGACGTCACGGCGCGCGCCGGCCTGAACAAGCCGATGTATGGAATGGGCGTTGCCATCGGCGACTACGACAACGACGGATGGGATGATATTTACGTCACCGGGCTTGGCGAAAGCCGCCTCTTCCACAATCAGCACAACGGAACCTTCCGCGACGTGACCAAAGAAGCGGGCGTGAACAACACCGGCTTCGGTACCAGCGCCGCCTGGGTGGATTACGACAAGGACGGAAAGCTCGACCTGTTCGTCTGCAACTACGTCGAGTGGTCTGAGAAAACGGACATCTACTGCTCGCTGGATGGCCGGCACAAATCCTACTGCACTCCTGCGGCCTACAAGGGGCAGAGCTGCCGGCTGTTTCACAACCTGGGCAACGGCCGGTTTGAAGACGTCACAAAGAAGGCCGGCATCTACGACCCCACGGGCAAGAACCTGGGCGTTGCCATCGTCGACTACGACATGGACGGCTGGCCGGACATCGCCGTGTCAAACGACACCGAACCCAACAAGCTCTATCACAACAACCACGACGGCACCTTTACGCAGGATTCCGTCCAGGCCGGCATCGCCTACGATGCCAACGGCATTGCGCGCGGCGCCATGGGCATCGACGCCTCTGATTTTGACCGCTCCGGCTACCCCAGCCTCGCCATTGGCAACTTCTCAAACCAGATGTTGGGCCTCTACCACAACGAGAAGCACAATTTCTTTATCGATGTCGCGCCGCAGTCCGCCATCGGACAGGACAGCCGGCTCTCGCTGTCGTTTGGTCTTTTCTTTTTCGATTACAACCTCGACGGGCTGCCGGACCTTTTTGTGGCCAACGGACACATTGAGCCCGACATCGCCCGCATCCAGGCCCAGGTGACCTACGCAGAGCGGCCCCTGGTCTTCAAGAATGACGGACACGGCCGCTTTGACGAGATCGGGAAAGAGCTGGGGTTCAACCAACAGATTGTGGCGCGCGGCGCAGCCTGCGCCGACATCAACAACGATGGATACCTGGATATTCTGGTCACCACCAACAACGGCCCCGCCTATCTGTTCAAGAATGAAGGCTCGAACGCCGCCAACGCCATTCGCATCAAGACGGTCGGAACACAGTCCAACCGCAACGGCATCGGGGCACGTGTCCGCGTCCACTCGGGCGGCGTGGTCAACTGGCAGACCGTCCACTCCGGCTCCAGCTATTGCTCGCAGAGCGAACTTCCGCTGACGTTTGGTCTCGGGAAAGCAGGGTCGGCTGACGAAGTGCGCATCATCTGGCCCAGCGGCCACGAAGACACTCTCAAGAATTTCAAGGCCAACGCCTCCTACACCATCCAGGAAGGCGGCAAGATCCTTTCAACCCGTCCCTTCAAGCGGTAGGCACTCAATCGCACGACAATCGAGCCAGCAGTTCTTCAGTTGTAAGAACAGTGACGCCGATCCTCGCCATTTCGGTTTCGTCACGCTCGGTGAAGCCGGAGACAGCATCGCGGACCAGAACAATGCGAAAGTCTCTTTCGCTCGCCTCCATAACCGACGTCCGAGGACAGTTTGGAAAGTTGCAGCCGGTGAATATCGTCGTCGTGACGCCCAGCCTGCGAAGATGACTCTCCAGGCAGTCCGGTCGAACCCCCCCACCGGGGCTTGTAGATAACGAACTACTGCGGACTCAGCGTCTGGATGCCTCCAGCAATGAGAACCTCCGCTTCGAAGAAAGGTAGTTGTCAGTGAGCAGTCCGGGAGCGAGTTGCGATCCGGGCGTGCCTGGGGCCAGCACAACCTGGCCAGCTTCAACGGCGGCTCTCCGGCAAAGGTCCACATTTGAGCCATCAGGTTTGTACAAACGGACAACGTGAACAATGGGACGTTGGACGGCGCGGACCGCGGATAAGAGTCGGGACATGTTCGGGAGGATGGCACTGGTGCCAGGAATCTCAAGGGGCTGGCCATCAAGCGTATCCCGCTGGGTATCAATCGTGATCAGCACTGAAGTGCTGAAATCGGGTTCAGTGTAACGGTCCATGAAAATTGGCCGTCCGCTATTCGTGGCGGGTGACGCCTTCGGCGATCCAAAATTTGCCGGGCTCGAAGCCGGCGCGCAACGCAAAATCGTGGGCCAGGAGCTGGATGAGAACAATATCCACCAGCGTTCCAAGCCCCAGCCGGATGGGATCAACGTGGAGCAGGCGCATGTTCGTAAAATTCTCAACCGTGCGGTCAGAAATCAGCAGGACCCGCCCTTTATGGGAGCGGATATCGTCAGCAAGCTTCAGCAGCAACGTGACAGGCTTGCGGGTGCGTGGCGCAGCGACTCCCTGCTGAGTGTGCCGGGCGAAAATAATGTAGCAGTGCGACGGGTTTACGATTTCAATCGGGCCGTGGCGGAATTGCGCCGCGGTGATCGGTTCCGCTGCCAGGCGGGCCACTTCTTTCAGCATCAGCGCTCCCTGGAAGGCTGAAGCCATGTCGGAGCCCCTGGAAAGCAGCGCGACGTAAGGCGGGTGGTTGAAGAATTCGAGCGTGGGAAGCATCAGGTCATCGTGCCGGTCGAGGATCTCTTCCTGCGCGTCCACGGCTTGCATCAGCGCATGGGTGAGGGGCCGGCTGGCCTCTCCGGCAATGGCAAAAGCCAGGTACATCAGCACCGCTACAGCGCAGGTATAGGTCTTGGTGCTGACAGCCGCCTGGACCCCGGCCATCATGGGCAGCAGCAGCTTTCCCTTTTTGGCCAGTTGGCTGCCCTCCACATTGGTAACGGCGACGACGTTAATCTTTCTCGGAAGGGCCTCGAGAAGCCGGGTCACTTCCACCGTTTCGCCCGATTGCGATACAACCACCAGCAGCGTGTCGGGACTCAGCACCTTCAAATGATGGTGCAGCAGTTCGGCCGCCTCCCACACGAGCGCCCGGTATCCCATCGCGGTCAGCCAGGCCTGCGCCGGATAAGCAGCGTGCAACGATGAACCCATCCCCGTAAAAACCACCAGGGTCTCGCGCGAAATCCCCAGCTTCTTCCGAATGTTCATCGGAATGGCGCCGGGACTGGCATAGTATTTGCGAACACAGGAAAGGGCGTCCGGCTGCTGCAGGATTTCTTCCATCAGAGGAGTCATGGTGTCAACTCTTGCCTTGGAATCGGCGAGCGGGGCCTTCCGGATGCATGCTGGCTCTCACAACCGGACCGGCCGTCTGCTCTTTTCACAGAGTTCTGCGCTTACTCGCAGATTCTAGCACTCCCGCCATTGGATTCAAAATCAATCGATTGGCACAAGTCGGGCGGAGGCCCTGCACCCTGGATGGAATTTATGCCGGTCTGCAATTGCCCGATAGGGTTACACCAAGCGCCGCCTGCGCGATGACGTTCTGGCGCTCAGCCATCCGGATGGATAGCCGGCACGACGCCTCGTGCTCTCAAAAACAATTCTGCTGGATGGGAGAATTCTTTCAGGAGTGTTGGAAATGCTGAGGAGACAGGGGCCGGAAGTTATCCGGCCCCAGCCGGTGGATATTACAGTGGAGTTACATTTGCCGCCTGGAGTCCTTTCGGGCCCTTGACGACTTCGAACTCGACGGGCGCACCTTCCTGAAGGCTACGATAACCGTCTCCCTGGATCGCAGAAAAGTGGACGAAAACATCCTCGCCACCTTGCCGCTGGATAAAACCATACCCCTTGCTGGCGTTGAACCACTTCACAGTTCCTTGTTCACGATTGTTACTCACGTTTACTTCTACTCCTTGTTGATAGTTGGCGCCGTCAGTTCTGTACTTCGCTTCCCGGGCTGAAAAACACAAACAGCCGCAATCTTCCCTCGCAGCCTTTGAGTACAACTCGAAAGGGATACAAGAGCGACAAACGCAGTGACATTGTGCCACAAGGTTACAGATTCAACAATACTCTTTTTTCACAACATCAGGCATGCCAATTGGCGTGCTGGACCCTGTTTCAGGGGCCGCTGGAAGGCACCACTATTCCGCCTGGCAGGAGTCTTCCACCAGGATGGCATGGACGCTCCGCGGGCCGTGCACGCCGCGAACGAGAATCTGTTCAATGTCCGCCGTTCTGCTGGTGCCCGAAACAAAAACCAGGGAGCGGGCGGGGCTGGGTACTGCGGGATCACGGGATACCGGAAGGGTTTGCAGGACTTCGTCCAAAGAGGCACGGATCTGGCTGCGCCGGTAAAGCGCTATATGCACGGGTGGGGCCAGGGAGGTGAGTTGGCTTCCTTCGGTCAAGCTGGTCAGGACAAGACTGCCGGTCTCGGCCAGCGCAAAATCGACTCCAGTGATGCCTGCGCCCGCGGCGAAACATTCTTCCTGGAATGAAGAGCTTTCCGGCTGTTCCGCTGTGCTTTCCGGCCACCTGAAAACCCGCTGCCCCCGGCCCGCCAGCATCTCCGCTATTTGCAGTTGGTTAAGGATGGGGTTCCGTGACAGCACCACGGACTGGGCCTGAACATGTGTCAAAATAGAACACAATTTCTCCTCCAGCTCCCGCAGGGTTGATGCCCGGTACGAGTTGCAACCCAGCTTTTCGAGCTCCGACTCAAACCGCTCGGCCAGTTTTTGGGGTGGAATTACCGGCATAACACCCTCAAGAGGGGGAGGCAAAGTGCTCCGGCGAGCCACATGGCCACTCTTGTCTTTTGTTTTCAGTATGTTACGGATAACTCCCAGCATTTCGTCGCGGTTTGACACAAACAACGCTCCTTACCCCGGTTCGTTCCAGATGTTCAACTTGTTCAAATTCTACCACTTGTGGGCCCAATTCGACATCTCAATCCAAAGCAAAACAGGGATCTTGAGATTTTTTTTAATCCATGCTAAATTTTGTGCAACCTTCACCCTTTCCAAACCATCTGAATTTCCGGAAAGAGAAAAGCAGAAGTGAAGACACGATCAGAATAAGGAAGGTTGTACGATGCCAGCTACATTGAAAATGAGAAAGACCGCCTATCGGGCGATGCTGTTGAAGAAGCGACAGGAGCTTTTGGCCGGAACCAGGAACGCTCCGGAAGCTCTTTCGGCTATTCAGGCGGCGGATGAAATGGAATTTGCCGTCCGAAGCGTTGAACAGGACGTTAACGCCACCACGGCCAGCGTTCGCAGTCGCATGCTCCGGCAAATCGATTATGCACTCGAGCGCGTCGCAGGCGGCACCTACGGCGAATGCCAGGCTTGCGGGGAACAAATCTCGGCCAACCGGCTCAAGGCAATCCCTTGGGCGGAGTGCTGCCTCAAGTGCGAGGAAATGCGTAGCAGGAACTAAACCCCCTTCTTATCAGCACCTTATGCTCTTGCACATTGTGCAGGAAGGGGGTAGGTGTCTGCCCGGCCAACCGGCCGCTGCTCAGCCTGGCAGGCACTGCTGTTCCCATCGGATTTCCCGCAGCCCGCGGTTGCCCGCATATTTTCGTCCCCGAGCCCCGGCTCATCCACTCCCACCTGTTGTGATGCTTCATCCTTTGCGGTAAAGTGCCAGTTTGCCTATTCATACTGCAAGGGACGGCCGTAGTGTGCAGTCACAGCCGCCATCAACTCACTGAGAGGACATCGCATGAAGATCACAGCCGTTGAACCCGTGGTGCTGGGAGCCGCCTGGCGGAATCTTATCTTTATCAAAGTCAAGACCGACGAAGGCCTGGTCGGCATTGGCGAGTGCACGCTTCACAATCGCGAAGAAGGCATTCTGGGATATCTGCCCGGCGCCGTCCGCCGGCACGTCATCGGTTCCGACCCCTTTAACATTGAAGACCTGTGGCTCCGCATGTACCGCAACGAGTTCTGGCGCAACGGCGCCATCGCCACCACGGTGATGAGCGGAATTGAGATTGCCTGCTGGGACATTGTGGGCAAAGCCTGCAACCAGCCCGTATGGAGAATTCTGGGCGGGCAGTGCCATGAAAAGATCAAGGCCTACGCCAACGCCTGGTACACGGTGGAGCGCAAGCCGGAAGAATTTGCCAAGCGCGTCAAGGTGGTTCTCGACAAGGGCTACAAGGCGCTCAAGGTTGATCCCTTCGGCCCCGGCGGGCTGGAGATTTCGCACGCCGAAAAGGTAAAGTCCGTGGAACTGGTGGCCGCCCTTCGTGAAGCCGTGGGGCCTGACGTTGAGATCTTCGTCGAGATGCACGGCCGATTCAGCGCCGCCACCGCCATTGAAATCTCCCGCATGCTGGAGCCCTACCACCCCGGCTGGATTGAGGAGCCCTGCCCGCCGGAAGATATTCCCTCGCTGGTCAAGGTGGCCGAGCACGTCAATCTGCCCGTCGCCACCGGCGAACGCTATTACACGCGCTACGGTTTCCGCGAAGTGCTGGAATCCACCGCGCCCGACATCCTCCAGCCCGACGTCATCCACGCCGGCGGCATCATGGAGATGAAAAAGATCGCGGCCATGGGCGACGTCCGCTCCATGGTGATGGCGCCCCACAATTCCAACGGCCCGGTCTGCACCGCCGCCAGCGTGCATTTTGATTTCTGCACCACGAATGTGAAGGTGCAGGAATGCTTTGACGATTTCTCCGAGACCTGGGTGGTGGACGCCGTTCCGGGAACTCCCCGGCCCAAAGATGGTTACTTCTATCCGCCCGAAAAACCCGGCCTGGGAGTGGAACTGAACGAGGACCTCATCAAGGAACATCCGTACAAGGAAGGCTTCTTCAACATGTGGGAAAAAGACTGGCACATGCGCCAGTACACCAGTTAGCCTGCGTTTTGTACCGTCGCCGTGCAGAGACGCCCCGGGCGGGGCGCCTCAGGAACACGAGGACGCATCCTACTGAGTTACGTTACAAAGGTTCCACCGCTGGGCCGCAACTATGGGTGCTGGGTCAGTCTGAAATCCAAGTGTTTACTAAGAAATAAATTAAATTAGTAGTAAAATGGATATAGGATTGCTTGGAGGCTTGTGTTTGGTGACCAAAGATAGAGAAGTGTAACTTTTTTCGCTAAACCGTGGTAAGGCATGTTACCCTCTGGAAACACATAGGCATCGTAATATTTGAAGCCCGAGCTTGAGGGAGGTGGTATAATTGCCGCCTTTTGGCACGGATCATAAAAAAGCGGGAGATTGCGTTACAGCTCAAAGATTGGAACGGACACGATGTATTTCTGTTGAAGTCCACCATGAGGAACCACGTAACGCGTTTCCACTTGGAAGAATCATTTCTGATCGAGTCCATCAAGCGCCAGTTTTCGACTCCCCTGGTAGTCATATACAACCCAGGAGCCGTGTCGGAGCAGGCAATCTACGATATCCCTGTTGGCAATCGGAAATACCTTCAGATCAACGTAAAGCGCAAAAGGTTTTTGAGAAAAGACCTGATCGTCACATTCTACGGGGTCGATGTAATCCCTGAAGGGCGTGTGATATGGAAACCAACGAAATGACTGTTAGCTTGCAGTATGAAGACCATACTGATGTGATGTACGCCGATCTTTGCTCTCCGGCTGAGGACGCTGACATTGTGGTCATTGATATCGGCAGTTCCTTTGGATTTCCCATGGGCCAAATTCTGGCACGTTTCGATAAAAGGAATAGGATCCTGACGGGCTTCACGATTCAGGAATTTGGGTCTTTCAAACGCCGCATCCTGCGGAAATACAGAATGACTTCTGTAGACAAGGCGATACAGTTTTTGGCAGATGGGGTGCGAACGGGACTGCAGACCGCCTCTCCAAGCCATGCAGGTGCTTGCGCAGTTGCTCGATTGTTTTTGGGGCTATTCGTGGCGGGTGACGCCTTCGGCGATCCAGAATTTGCCGGGCTCGAAGCCGGCGCGCAAGGCAAAATCGTGGGCCAGGAGCTGGATGAGGACGATATCCACCAGCGTTCCAAGCCCCAGTCGGATGGGATCAACGTGGAGCAGGCGCATGTTCGTAAAATTCTCAACCGTGCGGTCAGAAATCAGCAGGACCCGCCCTTTATGGGAGCGGATATCGTCAGCAAGCTTCAGCAGCAACGTGACAGGCTTGCGGGTGCGCGGCGCAGCTGCTCCCTGCTGAGTGTGCCGGGCGAAAATAATGTAGCAGTGGGACGGGTTTACGATTTCAATCGGGCCGTGGCGGAATTGCGCCGCGGTGATCGGTTCCGCTGCCAGGCGGGCCACTTCTTTCAGCATCAGCGCTCCCTGGAAGGCTGAAGCCATGTCGGAGCCCCTGGAAAGCAGCGCGACGTAAGGCGGGTGGTTGAAGAATTCGAGCGTGGGAAGCATCAGGTCATCGTGCCGGTCGAGGATCTCTTCCTGCGCGTCCACAGCTTGCATCAGCGCATGGGTGAGGGGCCGGCTGGCCTCTCCGGCAATGGCAAAAGCCAGGTACATCAGCACCGCTACAGCGCAGGTATAGGTCTTGGTGCTGACAGCCGCCTGGACCCCGGCCATCATGGGCAGCAGCAGCTTTCCCTTTTTGGCCAGTTGGCTGCCCTCCACATTGGTAACGGCGACGACGTTAATCTTTCTCGGAAGGGCCTCGAGAAGCCGGGTCACTTCCACCGTTTCGCCCGATTGCGATACAACCACCAGCAGCGTGTCGGGACTCAGCACCTTCAAATGATGGTGCAGCAGTTCGGCCGCCTCCCACACGAGCGCCCGGTATCCCATCGCGGTCAGCCAGGCCTGCGCCGGATAAGCAGCGTGCAACGATGAACCCATCCCCGTAAAGACCACCAGGGTCTCGCGCGAAATCCCCAGCTTCTTCCGAATGTTCATCGGAATGGCGCCGGGACTGGCATAGTATTTGCGAACACAGGAAAGGGCGTCCGGCTGCTGCAGGATTTCTTCCATCAGAGGAGTCATGGTGTCAACTCTTGGCTTGGAATCGGCGAGCGGGGCCTTCCGGATGCATGCTGGCTCTCACAACCGGACCGGCCGTCTGCTCTTTTCACAGAGTTCTGCGCTTACTCGCAGATTCTAGCACTCCCGCCATTGGATTCAAAATCAATCGATTGGCACAAGTCGGGCGGAGGCCCTGCACCCTGGATGGAATTTATGCCGGTCTGCAATTGCCCGATAGGGTTACACCAAGCGCCGCCTGCGCGATGACGTTCTGGCGCTCAGCCATCCGGATGGATAGCCGGCACGACGCCTCGTGCTCTCAAAAACAATTCTGCTGGATGGGAGAATTCTTTCAGGAGTGTTGGAAATGCTGAGGAGACAGGGGCCGGAAGTTACCCGGCCCCAGCCGGTGGATATTACAATGGAGTTACATTTGCCGCCTGGAGTCCTTTCGGGCCCTTGACGACTTCGAACTCGACGGGCGCACCTTCCTGAAGGCTACGATAACCGTCTCCCTGGATCGCAGAAAAGTGGACGAAAACATCCTCGCCACCTTGCCGCTGGATAAAACCATACCCCTTGCTGGCGTTGAACCACTTCACAGTTCCTTGTTCACGATTGTTACTCACGTTTACTTCTACTCCTTGTTGATAGTTGGCGCCGTCAGTTCTGTACTTCGCTTCCCGGGCTGAAAAACACAAACAGCCGCAATCTTCCCTCGCAGCCTTTGAGTACAACTCGAAAGGGATACAAGAGCGACAAACGCAGTGACATTGTGCCACAAGGTTACAGATTCAACAATACTCTTTTTTCACAACATCAGGCATGCCAATTGGCGTGCTGGACCCTGTTTCAGGGGCCGCTGGAAGGCACCACTATTCCGCCTGGCAGGAGTCTTCCACCAGGATGGCATGGACGCTCCGCGGGCCGTGCACGCCGCGAACGAGAATCTGTTCAATGTCCGCCGTTCTGCTGGTGCCCGAAACAAAAACCAGGGAGCGGGCGGGGCTGGGTACTGCGGGATCACGGGATACCGGAAGGGTTTGCAGGACTTCGTCCAAAGAGGCACGGATCTGGCTGCGCCGGTAAAGCGCTATATGCACGGGTGGGGCCAGGGAGGTGAGTTGGCTTCCTTCGGTCAAGCTGGTCAGGACAAGACTGCCGGTCTCGGCCAGCGCAAAATCGACTCCAGTGATGCCTGCGCCCGCGGCGAAACATTCTTCCTGGAATGAAGAGCTTTCCGGCTGTTCCGCTGTGCTTTCCGGCCACCTGAAAACCCGCTGCCCCCGGCCCGCCAGCATCTCCGCTATTTGCAGTTGGTTAAGGATGGGGTTCCGTGACAGCACCACGGACTGGGCCTGAACATGTGTCAAAATAGAACACAATTTCTCCTCCAGCTCCCGCAGGGTTGATGCCCGGTACGAGTTGCAACCCAGCTTTTCGAGCTCCGACTCAAACCGCTCGGCCAGTTTTTGGGGTGGAATTACCGGCATAACACCCTCAAGAGGGGGAGGCAAAGTGCTCCGGCCAGCCACATGGCCACTCTTGTCTTTTGTTTTCAGTATGTTACGGATAACTCCCAGCATTTCGTCGCGATTTGACACAAACAACGCTCCTTGTCCAGGTTCGTTCCAGATGTTCAACTTGTTCAAATTCTACCACTTGTGGGCCCAATTCGACATCTCAATCCAAAACAAAACAGGGATCTTGAGATTTTTTTTAATCCATGCTAAATTTTGTGCAACCTTCACCCTTTCCAAACCATCTGAATTTCCGGAAAGAGAAAAGCAGAAGTGAAGACACGATCAGAATAAGGAAGGTTGTACGATGCCAGCTACATTGAAAATGAGAAAGACCGCCTATCGGGCGATGCTGTTGAAGAAGCGACAGGAGCTTTTGGCCGGAACCAGGAACGCTCCGGAAGCTCTTTCGGCTATTCAGGCGGCGGATGAAATGGAATTTGCCGTCCGAAGCGTTGAACAGGACGTTAACGCCACCACGGCCAGCGTTCGCAGTCGCATGCTCCGGCAAATCGATTATGCACTCGAGCGCGTCGCAGGCGGCACCTACGGCGAATGCCAGGCTTGCGGGGAACAAATCTCGGCCAACCGGCTCAAGGCAATTCCCTGGGCAGAATGCTGCCTCAGCTGCGAGGAAATACGTAGCAGGAACTAACCCCCCTTCTTATCAGCACCTTATGCTCTTGCACATTGTGCAGGAAGGGGGTAGGTGTCTGCCCGGCCAACCGGCCGCTGCTCAGCCTGGCAGGCACTGCTGTTCCCATCGGATTTCCCGCAGCCCGCGGTTGCCCGCATATTTTCGTCCCCGAGCCCCGGCTCATCCACTCCCACCTGTTGTGATGCTTCATCCTTTGCGGTAAAGTGCCAGTTTGCCTATTCATACTGCAAGGGACGGCCGTAGTGTGCAGTCACAGCCGCCATCAACTCACTGAGAGGACATCGCATGAAGATCACAGCCGTTGAACCCGTGGTGCTGGGAGCCGCCTGGCGGAATCTTATCTTTATCAAAGTCAAGACCGACGAAGGCCTGGTCGGCATTGGCGAGTGCACGCTTCACAATCGCGAAGAAGGCATTCTGGGATATCTGCCCGGCGCCGTCCGCCGGCACGTCATCGGTTCCGACCCCTTTAACATTGAAGACCTGTGGCTCCGCATGTACCGCAACGAGTTCTGGCGCAACGGCGCCATCGCCACCACGGTGATGAGCGGAATTGAGATTGCCTGCTGGGACATTGTGGGCAAAGCCTGCAACCAGCCCGTATGGAGAATTCTGGGTGGGCAGTGCCATGAAAAAATCAAGGCCTACGCCAACGCCTGGTACACTGTGGAGCGCAAGCCGGAAGAATTTGCCAAACGGGTCAAGGTGGTTCTCGACAAGGGCTACAAGGCGCTCAAGGTTGATCCCTTCGGGCCGGGCGGGCTGGAGATTTCGCACGCCGAAAAGGTGAAGTCGGTTGAGCTGGTGGCCGCCCTTCGCGAGGCGGTGGGGCCTGACGTTGAGATCTTCGTCGAGATGCACGGCCGATTCAGCGCCGCCACCGCCATTGAAATCTCCCGCATGCTGGAGCCCTACCACCCCGGCTGGATTGAGGAGCCCTGCCCGCCGGAAGATATTCCCTCGCTGGTCAAGGTGGCCGAGCACGTCAATCTGCCCGTCGCCACCGGCGAACGCTATTACACGCGCTACGGTTTCCGCGAAGTGCTGGAATCCACCGCGCCCGACATCCTTCAGCCCGACGTCATCCACGCCGGCGGCATCATGGAGATGAAAAAGATCGCGGCCATGGGCGACGTCCGTTCCATGGTGATGGCGCCCCACAACTCCAACGGCCCGGTCTGCACCGCCGCCAGCGTGCATTTTGATTTCTGCACCACCAATGTGAAGGTGCAGGAATGCTTTGACGATTTCTCCGAGGCCTGGGTGGTGGATGCCGTCCCCGGAACTCCCCGGCCCAAAGATGGTTACTTCTATCCGCCCGAAAAGCCCGGCCTGGGCGTCGAACTGAACGAGGACCTCATCAAGGAGCATCCCTACAAAGAAGGCTTCTTCAATATGTGGGAAAAAGACTGGCACATGCGCCAGTACACCAGTTAGCCTGCGTTTTGTAGAATCGCCTTGCAGAGACGCCCCGGGCGGGGCGCCTCAGGAACACGAGGACGCATCCTACTGAGTTACGTTACAAAGGTTCCACCGCTGGGCCGCAACTCTGGGTGCTGGGTCAGTCTGAAATCCAAGTGTTTACTAAGAAATAAATTAAATTAGTAGTAAAATGGATATAGGATTGCTTGGAGGCTTGTGTTTGGTGACCAAAGATGGAGAAGTGTAACTTTTTTCGCTAAACCGTGGTAAGGCATGTTACCCTCTGGAAACACATAGGCATCGTAATATTTGAAGCCCGAGCTTGAGGGAGGTGGTATAATTGCCGCCTTTTGGCACGGATCATAAAAAAGCGGGAGATTGCGTTACAGCTCAAAGATTGGAACGGACACGATGTATTTCTGTTGAAGTCCACCATGAGGAACCACGTAACGCGTTTCCACTTGGAAGAATCATTTCTGATCGAGTCCATCAAGCGCCAGTTTTCGACTCCCCTGGTAGTCATATACAACCCAGGAGCCGTATCGGAGCAGGCAATCTACGATATCCCTGTTGGCAATCGGAAATACCTTCAGATCAACGTAAAGCGCAAAAGGTTTTTGAGAAAAGACCTGATCGTCACATTCTACGGGGTCGATGTAATCCCTGAAGGGCGTGTGATATGGAAACCAACGAAATGACTGTTAGCTTGCAGTATGAAGACCATACTGATGTGATGTACGCCGATCTTTGCTCTCCGGCTGAGGACGCTGACATTGTGGTCATTGATATCGGCAGTTCCTTTGGATTTCCCATGGGCCAAATTCTGGCACGTTTCGATAAAAGGAATAGGGTCCTGACGGGCTTCACGATTCAGGAATTTGGGTCTTTCAAACGCCGCATCCTGCGGAAATACAGGATGACTTCTGTAGACAAGGCAATACAGTTTTTGGCAGATGGAGTGCGAACGGGACTGCAGACCGCCTCTCCAAGCCATGCAGGTGCTTGCGCAGTTGCTCGATAGGATTCCCCTTTCGGGGCTGGCGCAGATACTCGCCTTGCAGTATCTGCGGTCTCGCGGAGCGAGAGGCCCTTGTTGAAGTTCATGTCCGCCAGTCCGCTGTGATCGTTAGGGTGGCATACTGCAGCGCGGCTCCGGTACCACGCCACCTTAACCCCACTCAGCTTCGCTGAACGCAGACTTTAAAAGTCAAAATCTGCGCCAGCCGCGAAGGCACATAAGGAGTATACCGTGCCGCGCAAAAAAAGAAAGAGCGTCAGCAGATGCCTGAAGTTCCTGTAAATGGAGAGGTCTTAGAATGGGCGCGAAAAGTTCGCGGGCTAGATATTGAGGGAGCCGCGCGGTTGCTGAATATCTCTTCAGACGAACTTCGTTCCTATGAATCCGGCCAGAGAAAACCTCTCGTAACGCTTCTGCGGCTGATGTCTTCGAAGTACCAAATCAATTTTACCAGTCTTCTAATGCCAGAACCGTTGCCGATAGGCGATAGGCCGGCGGATCACCGTGCACGTTGGGGCAAACGTCCACTTTCTATAGAGACCCTGGTGGCACTAGAAGAGATTGGTGAGGCCCTCGACGCATTCGAAGACATTGCAAGCGAAACGCGGAGAGTTATCCCAAGATTGAACATTGGAACAGCGCATCTCAGTCAAGAGCCTGAAGAAGTGGCCGCGCAAGAGCGGAAGAAATTTGGAGTGAGCATTAGCGAACAGCAGCAGTGGCGAGGTCTAGGGGAGGCTCGCAGGCGATGGCGAGAACATATTGAAGAGCACGGAATTTTTACGTACATGATCCCGATGCCCATTGAAGAGTTGAGTGGGTTCTCTATGCTCCGCGATGAAATAGGTGCAATTTGCGTCAACGATAGGGAGCCGACAGAGGGAGCTAAGACTTTTACCCTCCTTCACGAATACTGCCACCTTCTATTGAGGCAGACTGGAATCAGTGATGAAAACGACACTGACAACGTAGAGAGGTTCTGCAACAAGTTCGCGGCCTCTTTTCTGATTCCTCGAAACGCACTTGTTGACGCCATTCCAGACGTTCCTCTTCCGCACGATTTCTCCGATACAGAGGTCAGGCGGCTCGCCACACGGTTCAAGGTAAGTAACCGCGCTATGGCTCTTAGATTAGAGGAGACCGGCTTCGCGCCGATTGGTTTCTACAAGAAACGTACAGCGCCTTGGGACATTCCGAAAGAACGCGAGCCGCTAACGTCAAAACAACAACCCTCTCCGATAACAATTCGCATCAAGCGCAATGGTCGCCTCCATACATCCACTGTTCTTGCCGCGCTCGAAAAGAAAGCAATCAATTCCTTTGATGCTTCCGAACTAATTGGTCTGCGGCCCTCGATCCTATCAAAAGTCGAGGCCCAGCTTGGATGAGCAGGCGCCATCACTTGCCGCTGTTGCGCAGTCAGGAACCGGACGAGTATCTAATGGAAACATCCGCCTGGCTAAACATAGACTCTCGACCAGACAGAGAAGACGCGTGGGTAGCCATAATTTCGCTCGTTAATCAAGGGCGGCTTTTTTCATGTCGGCAAGTGCTCAGCGAATTACGGGACAATCCTCTATATCTCGGCAAACTCAAAGAGTATGAGAATGCATTACTCGCTGGTGACCGTGACGACATAGATTATCTAATGCATGTGGGCATCGTGACCCACGATCATCCTGCTATGAGCAAAGCACGTGGACGGAAGACTCCCGCCGACCCCTACGTGGTAGCGTTGGCAGAGCTTGAAAATTACATCGTGGTGGCAGATGAGACATGCAAGAACAGGCCTAGCCGAAAGATTCCGGGAGTCTGCCAGCAGCGAGGCATCCGCTGCCTAACATTAAGCAATTTTCTGTCCGCACTGAGGATGAATCCATGAAACCAAGCAAAAGGGCAAAACCAATATGTTTCTATCCGTTAAAATTCCAAGAAGTAATAGCGGACGTGTTGAAGGTCAATCCAGAGCCAAAATCGCCAAAGAAACAAGCAGCAAAGCGCAAAAATAGATGAAGGGACCATATACAAAGCCTGGACGCCTTTCGGATGTACTTGCACTGATTCAGGTGCTCGCGCTCGACAGGCACATTTATCGAAGCGAAGATGGAATTGTAACCAGAGAACTAATGAGTACACCATCTTCATCCGAATCGTGGACATCGCTTGCCAAAGAACACCCCGAGTTCTTCCGGGTGGCAGCAAAGGGCGAACATGTAATGTCCCTAGTTGCCAGACACGTCCTACCAGAACACCTCGCAAAAGAGCACGAACCGCTTTCCTCGGATTTCACATTTCGCCTTCTTCAAACCGCAATTGACCTTCACGACCGACAAATGAAAGCCGCCGAGCGTTGGAAAGATTTCATACCCCTTTGGGCTGTCTTGTTAAGCGGAATAATCGGAGTGGTATCGACACTGCTGACAGCTTGGCTCAGCGGAGCCTTTAAAGGGCATTGAATGGACTTGTCAAGTATATAATCCCGACAAAGATTCCACCGGAGGTCTGCAACTTTGATTCCGCTTGCAATTCCCGGTGGCTCGGGGTTAGAACAAACATTCTTGGAGTGCAGCGTCCAGCAGGTTGTTGAAAAAAACAACCGTCATGCTGAGCGAAGCGAAGCATCTGCTGTATCTTACTGAAAACGAATAAAGCAGATCCTTCGCGGAGTTTACCCTGAGCCCCTTCTCCCGCTTTGCGGGATCAGGGCCGTTCGTAAATTGAGGGCGAACGGGCTCAGGATGACGGCGCGCAGGGACTTTTTCAACAACCTGCCAGGAGACCTGCAAGCTGTTGCTTAACATTCGCCAACCCGGGGGTTATTGATGAAGTCCAGCCGTCGCAAGTTTCTGCAATCCACTCTGGCGGCGCCGGTGGCGCTGGCGCTGGGAGGTCCGGCCGTTGAATCGCTCGACGCCATCGTGTTCCCTTCCCCCCAGATGACTTTCGAGAACCCGGACATCATCCGCTATGACGCGCATTGCTTCACCATCAATGGCAAAGACACGTTCCTGCACGGCGGCGCCTTCCACTACCCTCGCTGTCCGCAATCGCTGTGGCGCGACCGGCTGCTGAAGTTCAAGCGCGCCGGCTTCAACACGGTTGAGACTTACGTCTTCTGGAACTATCACGAGCAGGAGGAAGGCCACGCCGATTTCACCGAGCTGGAAAGCTTTATTCAACTGGTCAAGGAAATGGGCTTCTTCCTGATCGCCCGCATCGGCCCCTACGCCTGCGCCGAGTGGGACAATGGCGGGTTTCCGGACCGCATCACCATGCGGCAGTTTCCGCTGCGCAGCGACAACCCGGAAAGCATCAAGACTTCGCAGTACTGGTACAACCTGGTGGTTCCGGTGATTGCCAGGCATCAGATTACAACCGGCGGGCCCATCATCCTGATGCAGATTGAAAACGAATACAACTTCTGGAAAGGAGTTGACGACGAGCACAAGCGCGCCTACATCACAGCGCTCGCTCAGATGGCCTGGAGCGGCGGAATCAACGTTCCGCTCATCACCTGCTGGACGCAGCAGGCGCGGGAAAACCAGTATCCGGACATGGCGCGCATCGCCGACTTCTGCAATTTCTATCCGCGCTGGAAAATTACGGACGAGGTCCTGCCCGCGCTGATCAAGCTGCGGAGCGAGGAGCCGAACTCTCCCCAGGGCGTCACCGAGTTGCAGGGCGGCTGGTTCAGCAAATTCGGCGGCAAGCTTTCCGTTGACCAGGAAGGCGTGGGCCCGGCCCAGCTCAGCCCTCTCACCAAAACCGTGATCGAGCAGGGCGCCACCTTTTACGCCTACTACATGGGCTTTGGCGGCACCAACTTTGAGTGGGCCGCAAAAGACCTGACCACGATCTTACGATTACGCGGCGCCCATTCGCGAGCCCGGCGGCCTGTGGGGCAAATACTACGAAGCCCGCGGCATCAGCCTGGCGCTGGGAATGTTTGGCGAGCAGCTTGCCCGCGCTGAATTGCAGGCCGGCGCAGCGGATTCCACCAACCCGGCCGTCAGCGCCCTCGAACGCGTCAACGGCAAAAGCGGCTTCCTGTTCGTGCGGGAAAACAACAACGCCGAACAGCAGTTCAAGCTGACCTTTATGGACCCGGGAAGCCCCTCGCATCGCATCATCTCGGCGCCGCGCGAAGGCGAGTTGAGCATCGGCGCGCGTGAGATGAAGATGCTGCCCGTCTATGTCTCCATCGGCGAAACGACGCTGCGCTATTCCACGGCGGAGGTGCTGGCCCACGGCCTGAACCTGGACAAATGGTACCTGGTGCTTTACGACGACCCGGGCCGCGTGGCCGAAATCTCGCTGGCCACCGAAGACGAGCCGCACGTGGAAGGCGACACCACCTACATCTACTGGGACCGCGGGTACGAATCGGTGGTGTTCGGCGTGCGCTTCGACCAGGACGAAAAGACCCTGGTCGTCAACCAGGACCTGATCGTGGTCCTCGTTCCGCGGCATCGCGCCCTGCGCACCTGGACCGCCGGCTTCCCCATCAAGGATTTTGCGGGCGCGGAAGGCGACAAGCCCGTCTCCATCCCGTTTGTTTCAGACGCCGCCCTGCTGGTCACGAGCGGCTCGCGGCCCAGCCGCATCTGGGCCGACCTCGAATTCCGCCCCGGCAACCATGAGCTGACCGCCCTGCTCCCTCCCAAGCCGGCCAAATGCCGCGTGGACCAGGACGAAACGGAACTTCGCTATACGCGCCAGGGACGAATGACGCGGATCAGCTTCTCAACACCCGAAGTTCCCAGCCAGGCGGTCCCCATCACCCAGGTCACCACGTGGGTGGAAAAGATTTCCGGGCAGGACGCCGGCCAGTGGCTCGCCTCGCCGCTGCGGCCTCTCGAAGAACTCGGCCGCATTCCCTACGGTTACGTCAAGTACCGCTCCGAGCCTTTCACTTACAACGGCCAGGGAAAAATGTTTATCTCCACTTTTGCCGATGACGCGAAAAAAGTTTTTGTGAACGGCAAGCTGGTCGCCCGAAGCCGCTAACAATAAAAAGCAGGTGGAGATTGACCTGGCAAAGTACGCGAAGAGCGGAAACAACACCCTGGAGATTGCCTACGAACTTTTTGGCTCGCCCAACTTTGGCGAAAACCTCGGCGAGCTGAAAGGCGTGCAGGCGGTGGGAATCGGATCGAGCGCGCAATCGGCCACGCCGCTCGCAAAGTGGCACATCCAGCGCTTCCCCGCGCCGGCCGTGGGACGGGGAAAGATTGATCCGGCAAAGATACCCGCAGGCTCAGGCGCGCCGGTGTCCATCGGCACGGGCGGCGGCAAGGAACTGCTTCCGCTCTTCACCTGGTGCAGCGCGGAGTTTGATATCGGCCAGCCACCGGAAGAATGGTTCGCTCCCTGGAAGCTCACCTTTGAAGCTGACCGCGATGCCCTGCTCTACCTGAACGGCCGGTTCGTGGGCCGCTACATGACCATCGGTCCCCAGAAAGATTTTTACCTTCCGGAGCCTTTCTTCATCAACGAAAAGGGCAAGAAGAACGCCCTCACCGTTGTCCTGGCGTACACCGATCAGCCCGGGCATATCCGGACGCTCCGCGTGGCGCCTTACGACGAATACGCAACTCGCCGGACCCGGATTGAATTTGAATGGTAGGATAGAATATTTCCGGTTGGGGCTTCACTCTCAACGGGAATGCGTGCGCCTGCCTGCGGGCGGCCATTGATGATTGCGGAATAAGCCAATGACAGGAAAAGCACAGACACGGAAGCAGTCTCGCAAAGCGAGCGACGCCAGGCCGGTGGGGCTTGGAATTATCGGCGTGGGAACCGTGGGCACGGGGACCATCAAGGTCCTGCAGGAACACCAGCTGGAAATCGAACGCCGGCTGGGCTGCCGGCTGCAACTCAAGATGATCTGCTCCCGCAGCATTCACAAGCAGGACCTCTCCTGGCTGAAGGGCAAGGTGGCCCTCACCGCCGACTGGAAGGAAGTGGTCCGCAACCCGGAAGTGGACATCGTGGTGGAACTGGTGGGGAAACTCCCCACGGCGCGCGCCATCGCTTTTGCCACGGTCAACGCCGGCAAGCACCTGGTGACCGCCAACAAGCAACTGGTGGCCGAGCACGGCATTGAACTGGTGGGGCGCAGCCTCGAAAAAGGCGTCAAGCTGGGCATTGAAGCCTGCGTGGCCGGCGGAACTCCGATTCTTCACGCCATACGCTCAGGGCTTGCCGGTGAAAGTTTTGCGGCGGTCTACGGCATTCTGAACGGGACCACGAATTTTATTCTGACGGAAATGGAGCAGCGCGGCGTCTCCTTTGCCGAGGCGCTCCGGGACGCGCAGAAGCTGGGTTACGCCGAGCCCGACCCCACCTTTGACGTGGAAGGCTTTGACGCCCGCTACAAAATCGCCATTCTCACCATGGTCTGCTTCGGGCAGGCGGTCCCCGTCAACGAAATTCCCGTTGAAGGCATCACCCGCATTGAGCAGGTGGACTTTGCCTACGCCCATCGGCTGAACCGCACCATCCGGCTGATCGGCGCGGCGCGCAAGCAGCGCGGCAACAACCTGGACATCACTGTCCGCCCCATGATGATTCCGCAGGCGTCGCAGCTCGCCAACGTCTGGGGCAGCACCAACGGCATTCTTCTGCTGGGCAACAAGGGAGGCACCACCACGCTGACCGGGCGTGGCGCCGGAGGCGAGCCCACCGGCGTGGCCGTGCTCTCCGACGTGGTTGAGATTGCCCGGCTCATCGCGGCAGGCGGCGCCGGCAGCACGCCGCTCGGGTATTCGGAATGGCACAGCCGGAAGATCGGGCCGCCTTCGCCGGAGCTCGTCAGCTTCTACCTGCGCCTGGTGGTTCGCGACCGTCCCGGAATCCTGGCGCGTGTGTGCGCCACCCTCGGACGCCATCGGATCAACATCGACTCGGTGCTCCAGGAACCCGCCATGCCCAAGGAACACCTGCCGTTTGTCATGACCCTTGAGCCCACGGCGGAAAACCGCGTGCGGGGCGCCGTGCGCGAAATCGCCCGCCTCCCCTTCCTGGTGCAGCCGCCCCTTCTGCTTCCTTTCGTGGATTTGCCCTAGCGCCGCCTGCCGGCCGAGCATCTCTTTAGAAATTTAAGCAACGAAGTCGCCCCGCGCAGGCATCTCAATACAAGGAGGGCGGAGATACGGCGCCGGAGCGCACAGGAAGTATTTCACTCTGGATGCCGCGCGGTAAAAGGGGCATGAAGGCCAATCATACTCTGCACTTTATAACCCGCCCTCCCCTGCCCCTTGCGATGGCAAGGGGCACTGCGTAACCGGCCGGTCCCCACAACCCCGAAGGACCCCTCCGCCGCCGGAGCCCGGTCCGACTTCACGCCGCAACTTCCTGCTCACATGTTAACCATTTAGTGATTCAACCTGCGTCATTCTGGCGAATCTGACCACGCCTGGCATCATCGCCGGCTCCCAGGTAACGATTCCGCCTCCCCGCGCATCTCATGTAATGTCAGGTTCAGAAGCTGCACGGAAGGCCTTTTAAAAGGCCGTGAACATGACTTTTTCATAAAGGAGGCAGGATGCGTCTAAACTTATTTAAAACAACCGGATTACTTCTGTTAGCTGGATTAATAATGCCTGTTGGCATGTTACTTGCAAATGAATCTTATGAAGCTCCCGCTGTAACATCCAGCACCGCCAACTGGTATAACGTGGAACAGGCATCGAACCTTTTCAATCAAATGAACACCCTGGCGCTGAAGGTCAGGAAGGAAGTCGCCCGGCTGCAGGTGCAGGGGTATCAGCTGGACTGGAGAGCCCAATCCGCACGGCTTGCTGGCGCCAAAACCGATATCAACACCATCGGGGAAGACCTGTTGCAGCTCAACGAAATGAGAAACAAGCTGGAGCCCTGGCAGCAGAGCCTGCTCAGCCAAATCACACCGAATCTTCATGAGATGGTTTACCAGACGGACGAGGCGCTGCATAGGCTGTCCCGGCATGAAGACCGGGTTATCCTGTCGATGACGCAGTATCCGCAAAACATCAATCAGATTTACAAGAACTCCAATCAGATGTCCGATACCATCGGCACCGTCACTCAGTATGCTCACGCCGAGCAGAATATGGCGGCGCTCCACGAGTTAAACAGCACGAAAGCCGGTTCCTGACAGCAGGATTGGATCGTAGCGGACGGAAGGCCTCGCCCAGGGTGGGGCCTTTTCGTGCGGCAGGGAATGCGTCGGGCGCCGCGCCAGGTGAGACCACACCTCGTGGATTTCACCAGTCCAATTCCCACGGCAGCTTGACACCCTGACAGCCCCGCTCCATTAACTCATGAGTGACGTCTTGATGAACTTGTTTAGTCCCGGACATTCCGGGAGAGCCGATGGCCGTTTCAAGAAAACGAATTCACCGCGGTCTGCATCTCACCAGGTGTCAGATTCAGCGGCTTCAAGAAAGGCCTTTAAAGACAGCTCTGTTGACGACTTACGTACAAAGGAGGCAATATGCGTACGAATTTTATGAAAATAATCGGATTAGCGCTATTTATGACATTACTAATGCCTGCAGGGATGTTATTTGCAAGAGAATCGGATTCCGCGAACGGAGTGACATCAAAGACTGCCAACTGGTATGACGTTGAGGAAGCTTCGAATTTGTTAAACAGGATGCAGGCCCATGCCATCAACACAAGAAATGTGCTTGGTCAAAACCAGGCTGCAGAAACCGACCTGGCGTGGCAAATCCAGGCGTTAAATCTCGACAAGGCAAGAAGCAATGTCAACAGGATGGGCGCCGACCTGCTGCAGCTTGACGAAATCAGCCACAAGGTGGAACCCTGGCAGCAGAGGCTGGTCCACAAAGTCACACCTCAAGTCCATGAGATGGGTTACCAGTTGGAGGCGGCAATTAACACCCTGAATAAGTATCAGTCCAAAGATCAACTTGCACTGACACAGTATCCGAATTACATCAATCAGGTTTGCAGGAACGCCAATCAGGTTTCAGGTACCATCGGCAGCGTCACCCAGTACGCTCACGCCGAGCAGAAGGTGGCCGCCCTCCACGAGTTAAACAGCACGAAAGCCGGTTCCTGACAGCAAGGTGGGATCGTTGCGGACGGAAGGCCCCGTCCCCGGGCGGGGTCTTTCCATTTTTACGGAGGAAGGTTGCTTACCAACGCGCCGGCTGGCCATGGAAGCCCGGCTGTCTATTGCGCCACCTGAAACTCAAAGACGGTATCGGGAGTCACTTTGCTTCCCGGGAGAGGCAATTGCTGGAGGATATTGCCCTGAACGGCGCCCGGCGCCGGCGCCTGGGTGACCTTGATGTTCTGGAATCCCGCCTGTTGCAGTGCCGATCGGGCTATTCCAACGGGCTTGTCCACAAAGTTCGGGCAAAGGTAGGCGACGGGTATCGGCCCCAGCGAAACCAGGAAATTCACGGCAGGGCTTTGCAAGTCCGTTGTGGCCGGAGGCGGGTCCTGCGCCACCACGTGGTAAGGCTCGTCCTGGGGCCAGTAAAGCGCGGCCACGTCGCCAATGGTGAGCCCACGCTCCACAGCCGTAATCCGGGCTGCGCGAAGGCTGCGCCCGACGAGGTCCGGGACGCTCACCTTCTGGGGTCCCAGGCTCAGCAGGACGTGGACAGCCTGGCGCGGTTTGATGCTGGTTCCGGGGGCGGGCATCTGCGACACGACGGAGTCCGCCGCAATCTTGTCACTGTAGAGGCGGTCTTCAACTTCCAGACCCAGGCCGAGCGTGCGGACGGTGTTCCGGGCCTGTTCTACGGGCATGCCCACCAGGCTGGGCAGCGTTTCCTGCCGCCCGTGGACGGTGATGCGGATGGTGGTGATGGCTGAAACAACGGCCACCGTCATCAGAACGGCCGCCAGAAAAAGCAGACGAAACACGCTCCGGACTCTGGGGCTGACTTTCATACCTCATCCCTAATATGGCCGACCGCCGGAAAATTATCAAGCCGGGTACCGGCCCGATCCCACCCTTCAGCCGCGCAACTCCGTGGGACCCGCCTGGGTGCGCCCGGAAGCGGCAGATTGTGGATGTTCCGCCGCAGGCTCAACATGCACCATCACGTCAGCCACCCAGTCCAGCCTCCTGCGGATAGCGAAACGCACCTCGGTGGCGATATCGTGCGATTTCCTTACCGTAAGGTCGGGATCCACCTCCAGATGGAGGTCCACGTAATACTGCAGCCCCACGTTGCGGGCAAAGCATTTTTCCACGGCGACGGCCCCCGGAACCGTGAGACTGACTTCGCGAATGGCGGCCATCATCTCGTCATCCGGCATTTCATCCGTCAGCAGCGATGAAGTTTCCCTGGCGACCCGTACGCCTGTGAAAATGACAAACAGCCCCACCGCAAAACCGCCGTAGTGGTCTGCCACAAGAAAACGATCGGGATCCAGCAGCGTCAAGCCAAGGGCGGTGAGGGCCGTCAGCGCCGAAAGGATATCCACAAAATCGTTCCAGCCGTCGGCCCTCAGCGCGGCGCTGCGGATCTTCTTCCCAAAATGGAATTTGATGGCGGACATGACGGTTTTCGCAACCATCGAGGCCAGCAGCGCCCACACTCCGTAGAATGCAGGCGCTTCGTGAACGCGATCCACGCCCTGCAACGACCTGTAACAGATGCCGATGCCGGCAACAAAGAGGATGACGCCGACAATCAGTCCGGTCAGCGTCTCATAGCGCCCGTGCCCGTAAGGATGCTCTTCATCGGCCGGCCGGGAGGCGACGGCGAAGCCGAAAAATACGGCCGCCGCCGCCAGGACGTCGCCCGCCGACTCAAAGCCATCCGCCAGAACAGAGGCGGAACGGCCGGTAATGCCCACGGTGATCTTCACCGCCGCCAGGACGCCGCTGACCCCAATACTGGCCAGCGCCACTCGCTTGCCAATCCTGATTTTGGTTGAACTTTTCAAGCACTGGCCTCTTGAGGAACTCGGCGCGCCATGAACAATGCCTCCGGGCGGCGATTGAACCGGCTGCTTGCCCCGGCAGGGTTCAGACCCGCATCTTAACGCATTGCGGTAACATCGCGCTACCCAGATACCCGGCACGGCGCGGTGCCACATCCGTCCCAAACAACAGACTTTCTTGTCTTATGACTAGAATCCTATGGAAGGCCCGAGGCAGGGGGCGCCAGGTGAAAGGAAAAGGCGGGACTCTGGCCCACGGCAAGCCGCAGGCCATGCCCGTTTTCAGGATTGAAAAGAACGGTCCCTGGATGACTACCGGCTGAGGGTGACTGGCACAAACCGGGTAAGCCCGTGCAATGCAGCAACCCCCGTGTTTGCATTATGTTTCTGGCTGTTTGCCATCAGCTTCATATTGTGGGGCAGCGAGAAGTTGATCGACTCGCCAAGAGCAGGCACATTGAGGGCCCGCACAATATCCACATTGCCCTCGCGAGTGCAAACGAGTTCCGTTTTCGCCGAAGAAGTCCCAGTTCGGTCCCACGCAAGAATCATGCGGGAATTTCCGTCTGCGCTATTCAGGACCTCCACCGCGTGGCTCCCTCCTCCAAACGGTGCGCCGTAGTACAGGGTGTAATGCCCCGCCGGGAGGGACGTCTCTCCCCACTGGGCGCGAACAGGGAGAGTGAATGACCCCGTAAACAGCGGCAATGGAATCAGTTGAGCCTTTGTTGCGGTTGTCCCCATGGCAACGAGCGCCAATGATAGCGCAGCCCATATGATCAGTTTCTTAGTAGTTTTCAATTTGAACCTCCAATCACAAATTGGAGCGGGTGGGCTGGAAACACTTCTCCATGCCAACCCCCTGCTCCGGGGCGGCTTAGGCTGATTCACCGCCTATATATATTCTTAGATGTCATACAGGGCCCAAATGGCTGTTTTTCCCCTGAAAGAACGTTTTTTTCACACGGGCAGCACCGTGGCTCTCAGTGCGTGGACATTTTTCCATAGTTGGAATGCTTATTCCCTACAGAGGCGCAAAACGTGCCTCAGAGATGGCCACCCGGCGTGCCGGCGCCAAAGGCATTGACACCTTCTGACGCTGAAACGGTAGTCAACGGATTAAATCTGAAAAAACGTGAAAAAACCCTTGACACGCCGGTGATATATCAGGTAGAGTCGCATCGAGTCTCTGATATATCACACGGAGTTGCAATATCCTATGGCGCCCCCCGAGTCAGCAGAGCCCAGATCGCTTGCTGAAAGGGCCTACGAGATGCTCAGCCGGTATATCGTCCATGGCAAACTGAGGCCCGGTGAGCAGGTGCTGGCCAAGGACCTGTCTCTCAAGTTGGGCATGGGCAGAACTCCCGTCCGGGAAGCGCTGCTACGGTTGCAGAATGAGGGCGTCATCATCTGCAACAGCCGCCACAGCTACAAGGTCAGGATCCTGACCCCGGGCGATATCAAGGAAATCTACGACACCCTGGGAATTCTTGAGGGAGCTGCTGCGGGCGCGGTCCCCCAGATCATCACTTCCGAGGAACTTGAGCGCCTGGAAGGGTACAACGCCAGGATGCGGGAGGTTGCGCAAAAAGGTGACCTTTCCGCATTTGGCCAATGGAACCACAAGTTCCACGACATCTTCCTGGACCAATATGGGAACCGTATGTTGCGCAGTCTCTGCGACTCCATCCGGCGGCAGGTTTATGCTTACCCGGTCCAGGGGAGCTCGCTGGCCAGATGGCTGGAAAAGTCTGTTCGCGAGCACCGGGAAATCATCCGCATGGTCCGAAACAACGAGGGCAAGCAGTTAGAGGCGTACTTCCGGGAAGTGCATTGGAGCTTTACCAGAAACCTTAAATATATTCGGGACGCCTTCCATCCGGATGGACAGACTCCCGTACCTTTTTAGGCGGCCCGGAACCGCCCTCCCCGGATTCGGAGCTGGGGCACAGAAACAGATGCAAGTTTTTCCAAGGTTAGGTCACAGCATTGGGATCCAAGCGTCGGGTTCTTTTGATGGCTGTGAAAGCGGCCCCGCCGGGTTGGTCCGGCAAAGTGAAGGTACAACAGCGGACAGCAGAAGCCAGGCCTTCCCGGCAGGCGCCGCAAGATTTGTGAAAGGTGGCCTGGGCCACACGGTCTTTGGCCAAAGTAAACAGGTCAATTGAAAAGACAGTTCACTGAGCTTTCGGGGAGAGTTTTCCCTAAGCGTGGCAAGCAGGAAGTTACAGGTCTTGGGTTATCAGATTAGTAGAGAGTGTTTTCCTTTCGGGTGGAAAACACAAAGCTTCGCATCAACTGAGATTTATTTATTTGTCTTGCGCATGAGGAATCTGTCTGTGCGGAAGATTGCAAGCTGGTAGTCGGGCACGGGTATCAACAAACAAACCTGCTTCTCCGGGGCTTCGCACATCATGCCTGGCCCGGTGAAAGCATAGGAGGAAATGCCAGATGAAAACAGCATGGAAATATTCTTTGCTGCTGATACTGTGCTCGCTTGTTGTGGGCATGATTCAGCCCTGTTTCGCACAATCGGTCCAGGGCACGGTACTAGGATTGGTAACAGATTCAAAAGACGCGGTGATCCCGGGTGCAACGGTGGAAGTGATCAACCGTGATACTTCTTTCACCCGCACGGTGACCACCGACAGCACGGGCCATTATCGGGTGCCCGGACTGGAGCCTTCAACGTACGCGGTTGTGGTAACCTTTGCAGGCTTCAAGCAATGGGAAAGCGACCCATTCTCACTGGTCACCAGCCAGATCCGGCGTGTCAACGTGACGCTGGAAGTGGGAAGCACCAAAACGACGGTCACGGTCAGCGCCGGCGCCGGCACTGCTGTGGAAACTGAGACCGCGAGCCTCTCGAACCTTCACGGTTCGCGGGAATTCACACAACTTCCGCAGAGCATTTACGGCCGCAGTTTTGCGAACGTCGCGAAGATAACTGCAGCCGTTCAAGGCGCCAACGGCCAATTCGTGGTGAACGGTGCACCTGACAGCGCCAACAATTTCACCTTGGACGGCGTCACCACCATGGATTTAGCCAACACCCGCGTATCACCCGACAATTTTGATATTGATATTGACGGAATCCAGACCCTCAAGGTCCAGACCGCCAACAATTCCGCCGAGTACGGCCAGGTGGCGCAGTTCAGCGCTTACTCAAAGGCCGGTACGAATCAGTATCATGGCAGTGTTTGGTGGGGAAACTTCAACAGCTATTTCTCCACTCGCGACTTCTTTGACACCACCAGCCAGAAACCCTCATTCACCAACAACAATGAGATGGCGGCAACCATTGGCGGGCCGGTCAGGATTCCCAAACTCTACGACGGCAAGGACAAGACCTTCTTCTTCTTCTCCTATGGCGGCCAGCGGTACCGCGTGGGCGCGCGTAGTTACTTTTCCGTGCCCACCTCTGACTTCCGGAATGGCAATTTCGCGGCCCTTCTGACGCCCGCAGCCGGCGGCACACCCATACAGCTTCTTCAACCCAATAGCGGACCGACTCCAAACGATCCGACAACCTGGCTGCCGTTCACAGGCAACATTATCCCGAGCGGCCAAATCAGCTCGGTTTCCAACACACTCCAGAATTTGCTCTACCCTGCGCCCAACCGGCCCGGGACGGGAGATTACGGAATAGGCAACAACTACACTTACGATCCTGGATACCAGTTCAACTTTGACGCGTACTCCGTCCGGGTCGATCAGAAAATTTCCTCCCGTAACACCATGTTCGCGCGTTTGGGCATCACCGCTCACAACCAGGACATTGATAATGGTTACCTGCTCAATGGTCTGGACGGCAACTACATGGGGAACATCCCGGGGCATAACTTTGTTCTTTCCGACACGCAAACCATCAGTCCCACTATGCTGAATGAAGCACGCTTCGGATTCACCCGCTTGCTTTACACCAACGGCACCGGCGCGCCCCTGAACGTGGATTACATCAGCCAGCTCGGCTTGCAGGGCGTGGGTGGCGTTGGCGACCCCGCCTATGCCAACAACCTGCCGCAATTCAGCTTCGACCGTTTTATTGGTACCAGCGGGACCAACCACAACAACAATGCCCAGAATATTTTTGAATATACCGACAACATGACCTGGATCCACAACAAGCATACGTTCAAGTGGGGAACCGACATTCAGCGATACCAGCTCAATAACGTGAGTATTCCCAGCAATCACGTCGGGGCCTTCGGCTTTAGCGACAACATCTCGGGCTTCGACTACGCCAACTTCCTGCTGGGAGATCCATCCACCACAACACTCGCTACGCCGACGCCGGGAGCGTATTCGCGCAGCACGCTCTTTGCCTTCTATGTCCAGGACGATATGCGCGTGACCCCCAAACTGACGGTCAATTACGGCATCCGGTACGAATACCAATCACCCTGGACCGAGAAATTCAACCGCCGTTACACGTTTGACCTTGCAAACGGCAGTCTGGTGGTAGCAGGGACGCAGATGCCGAATGATCTTGTTCCGCAGGTTGCAGCAACCCTGCCCATCGAGACCTCAACCCAGGCAGGCTTCCCGTCCGGCAGCCTGCAATACGCGGACAAGAATAACTGGAACCCTCGCCTCGGGATTGCTTACCGGCCCTTTGGCGGCGGCAGCACCGTTGTGCGTGCCGCCTATGGGTGGTACACATCCATGCTTCCCGGGAGCCTGGGAACAACCGGCCTCGGAGGCCCCTGGACCACCAACACGAGCTTTGACTATCAGGGGGGACTCGTGACACAAATGTTCCCCAATCCTTTCACTCAAAGCACCAACTACTCGGGCGTCACCAGCATCAGCGCCGTGGATCCTAGTTACGTCAACATGCGCGTCCAGCAGTGGAACTTTTCCATCGGTCGTGAATTCCTGGGAACTGCAATCGACATCGCCTATACAGGCACCAAGACGACTCACCTTCCCGATACGATGAACTACAACCTGCTGCACCCAAGCACTACTCCGTATAGTGCCGCAAACCTTCCCTATCCGCTCTTTAACACGGTGAACATGACTGAGTCGGGTGGATCGGCTATCTACCATGGATTGACCGTCCAGGCAGACCACCGCTTCAGGAACGGTTTGCAATTCAATGCCAACTATGCCTGGTCCAAGGGTATGACCGCATATTCGCTTTGGGGCGGGGGCGGCTTCCAGCAGAACCAGTACAACCAACAACTGGAATATGCGCCTGACCCACTGGTCCGTAAGCAACAACTGGAGTTTGACTTTGTTTACGAACTGCCCGTTGGACACGGCAAACAGTTCCTCTCCCAGATGAACCCGGTCCTGAACCAGGTGATTGGCGGATGGCAGGTGGTTGGAATTACCACGATGCTGAGTGGTCAATATCTCAATCCCAGCTTCTCCGGCGTTGACCCGGCCAACACCAACCAGTTCGGTGGCCGTCCGGATTGCGTCGGCAACGGCAACATCGGCGGCATCGGAGGCCTGGTGCGGGCCGGTCAGCCGATGTTCAACCTCAATGCCTTTCAATTGCCCACGGGCGGGCGCGGTTACTACGGAAACTGCGGCCGGTCTGTCCTGGTGGGACCGGGAAAGAACCTCTGGAACGCGGGACTCTTCAAGAACTTCATGCTTCATGAGGGAGTACGCCTGCAAATCCAGTGGCAACTGTTCAACGCCTGGAACCATGCCAACTTTTCAAATGGCAACACCAACATCACCTCGGGTAACTTTGGCAACACATCCTATGGTGGTGGAGGTCGCAGCATGTTGTTCGGGGCGCGAATCGACTTCTAGCGCGTCCTGATTATTGAACCGGGCACGGCTCCCCCATTTCCTGTCGTGTCCTTTCCAGGAGCGCGGCCCACGGTTGGTTCAAAAGACCGAGCCAGCCGTGGGCGCTCCTTTTTAGAGTTACAATAAGACCGACCTGGGAGGGATGCCCTATTGGAACGTCAGATTATTGATAAGTATTTTGTCTTCATTGTTTCTTGTCTTTTCTTAACTGCAGTCCCTGGCCTGCCCGCTTCGAGCCAACTGAAACTCTCTTACCAAAGTTCAGTCGTCAAAGTCTTCCAGGACGAGCCAAGCACGGGAACCAGCGCCACGGAAAAAGTCAGCATGGCCAGGGGCGAGTACCAATCGTTCCAACTCCTGGTCGCGGCGGGGGACAAGGACCTGCACAACGTCAGGGTAACGGCCGGTTCCGTGGTTTCCGGGAAGGCCGCGAAGGGCGGCCCAGGCATCCATGTTGATCTCAGCCTGGTGGGATACGTTCTCACCCATGCCGACGACCGCCGGCCGTGGCACAAGATCACAAAGATCGGATGGTGGCCTGATCCTCTGCTGCCCAACCGTCCCTTTGACGTAACAGCCGGCCAAACGCAGCCCGTCTGGGTCACTCTGTTTGCCCCCGCCGGCACTCCTCCGGGAATGTATACCGGCAAACTCGATGTCATGATAGGCCATCGTCGCGCGGCGCAGGGCAGCTACCAGGTTGAAGTCTTTAACGTGACGCTGCCCAGGAAACAGGTGTTGCGCAGTGCAGCCTTCATGCCCGCCGGCAACCTGGAAGCGCAATACAAGGTCCCGGGCGGCATCAACGGCAAAGCTTTCCTGCAAATGTACGAGCGCTGGGAGAATTTTGCCTACCAGCACCATCTGGGCCCCGCTTTTGACATGCTCATGGGCTGGAACCAGACGGAACTGCGCCAACCCCTGGAAGCGGGCAGCCTGGGACCAACCCCCGACATGCTCGATTCGAAATTCGGGCCCGCGAGCCACGTAACCTGGCCCGTCCGCTGGAGCCCCAAAGGCTATGACTTCAGCACCGCCGAGCAATTGATTGATACGGCCCTCCCCTACGGTCTGAAACGATTCTGCATCGCCATTTTCGGCCGCAGCCAGAAGTGGGAACAGCAGGACCCCAGGACCCATGCGGCCATGGCCAGATTCCTGCGGGCTTATGTGTCTGTACTCAAGAAGCGCGACCTCGACCAATATGCCTACGTGTATAATGCCGACGAGCCCGGCCCTAAAATGTGGCCCACGGTGAAGAAAAATTATGAATTCGTCAAATCCGTGGACCCGCAAATGAAGACCTGGCTGTGCCTGAACGACGTGAAGGGCGTGCGGGCGCTGGACGGCTTCACCGACATGTGGGACGTCTACATCCGGCAGTTCGACCAGTCCGGTGTTGAGCAGAATCTCAAGGCCGGACAACCCGTTATCTGGGGCCTCTGCGTCTATCCGCATGAACATCCCAATCTCTTCATCGAATACCCGGCGATGGACGCGCGCATCGTCGGCTGGCTGACCTATGCTTATGGCGTTTCAGGATTCGAATACTGGGGCCTGAACCAGTGGGGTCCCAACACCGGGCATAAGGACTGGGCTTCTTTTGACAAAGGCAGTACGCACACAACCTGGCAGCGTACCAAGTGGCCGCTGGGCGACGGGTGGCTTCTCTACCCCGGCCCGCATGGCGAGCCACTCTCGTCCGTGCGCTTTGAAAATCTGCGCGACGGATTTGAAGACGCCGAACTGCTGCTGATGTTGAATGCCCGCGGGAAAAAAGCGGAGGGCAGGCAGATTGCCGCGCGCGTCGCCAGGTCGCCCGAGGATTACACTTCTGATCCCGCGGCCATTCAAGCGGCCCACGTGGCAGTGCTCAAGGCACTCGCAGGAACCCATCCTAATTAGCTGGGCCTCTTAACTGGCCGGCGCGAACCAGGGAGGCACTCATTAATGGAGGTGAAAATGACAGGTCAAAGGAAGTTGTTTTTTGTCGTATTGCTTGCGGCAGCATTGGTTAGCTGGGGATGTTCCCAAGGTGAGAAGGCCCCGGCCGGGACATCGTCCAGTGCGGCGGAATCGATCAAGCCGTTCCTGGGGCGGTGGGATTTAACCATCCAGACACCGAAGGGCGAGCGCCCCTCGTGGATCGAGATTTCAGAGAAAGAGGGCCATGCAGAAATTTTGATGGTGGGCTTTGGGGGCCATGCGGTTCCCACGGACAAGGTCCAGATCCAGGACGGAACGATCGAGTTCACCCCGCCCCAGGTAGGTTACAGCGAGGGCGCGCAGTTCCAGGGGAAGCTCACCGATGGGCAGCTTGTGGGTACGATAACGAATCCCAAGGGTGCTGCCTGGCAATGGACCGGCAAGCAAGCGCCGTCCCTCCAGCGAACAGGCGTTCCGGAATGGGGTAAACCCGTCCGCTTGTTCAATGGTAAAAATCTGGACGGCTGGAGGCTCCGCGATCCCGGCCCGGGCGCTGCCTGGAGCGTCGAACACGGCACAATGGTCAAGAATGCGAAGAGTTCGGATATCATCTCGACCTCCAAATTTGAAGACTTCAAGGTGCACGTCGAGTTCAAATGCGATGGCTCATGCAACAGCGGCGTGTACCTGAGAGGCCGCTACGAGGTGCAAATCGCCGCCGGCCCGGGTGGTGAACTCCCTCCCAACCGCAGTATGGGCGCGATTTACGGATTCATTGCCCCGGAGCCCGCTCCGCCGGCCACGCTGGGGAAATGGCAAAAGTACGATATCACGCTCGTGGGACGGACCGTCACCGTGGTCCTGGATGGCCAGACCATTATCAACCAGCGCGAAATTCCGGGCATTACCGGCGGCGCGCTTGACAGCAACGAAGGCGAGCCGGGGCCGATTTATTTCCAGGGCGGCGAGCATGGACAGGTGGCATTTCGCAATGTCGTGGTGACGCCGGCGAAATAGGCTGGCTGGAGCGATGGCCTGTAGCCGGGCTTAACCCATGCTGCGGTTGATGATTCCTCATACAAATGGGAAGGGGTAAAAATGTTACCAATGTGGCGCCAAGCAGCGAAGATTTTCGGAAAGAGGGCGCGCGTCCTGTGCCTGGCCCTGGCCTTACCGGCCTGTCTTGGATGGTTCCCGGTTACAGCCACCGCCCAGAGACAACAGGCGGTCCAGGAAGCAAGAAGCAAGGCGTTTTACCAATACCTGGAGGAACGCGGGGCTGACATCAGCCGGCGGACTCTGAGCAACATCCATACCTCGCAGCAGTTGGAAAAGTTAAAACCCGAACTGCACCGCGAATTGGCTTACATGCTGGGGCTTGATCCCATGCCCGCCCGGACGCCGCTCGACGTAAAGATAACCGGCACGCTCGATCGAGACGGCGTCCGCATCGAAAAAGTCGTTTATCAGAGCATGCCCGGGCTTTACGTCACCGGCAATCTCTACATCCCAAAACAGGGCAAGGGGCCTTTCCCTGTCGTCCTCTATCTCTGCGGGCACATTCCTGATCCCTACGGCGCCAAGGTGCCCTACCAGCGGCACGGCATCTGGTTCGCCCAGCACGGCTACGTCAGCCTGGTTCTTGACACGCTCGAGTTCGGAGAAGTTCCCGGCATCCACCACGGCCTTTACGACCAGAACATGTGGCAGTGGCTGTCGCTGGGGTACACTCCCGTGGGCGTGGAAGTCTGGAACGCCATGCGGGGACTCGACTATCTTCAAACTCTTCCCTCGGTGGATATGCACCGGGTTGCGTTGACGGGAGAATCCGGCGGCGGCTCCATCACCTGGTACACCGCGGCGCTCGACAAACGGATCGCCGTGGCCGTCCCGGCCATTTCCACATGGACCGCAGGCACCCAGGTCGCCCTGCACGGCGTGCAGGAAAATTGCGACTGCATTTATTTCCCCAACATTTACGAACAGGACTTCACCATCCTGGGGGCTCTGATTGCCCCGCGCCCGCTCAAAATGATCAGCGCCCGGCTCGATCCCATGTTCCCTCCCGCCGGCTACAACGCCGTCTACGAAAAGCTGAAACCCATCTACGCCCTCTACGGGGCGGAAGATAAAGTGGCGGCCTTTGACCAGGAGGCCCATCACGGCGATAACGTGCCGCTGCGCCGCGAATCGGCCACCTGGATCCAGCGCTGGCTGAAGGGCGACACAACGCCCTACGACGACGGCACCTTTACGCCCATCCCCGGCTCCCAACTCGAATGCCTGTTGAGGCAACCCAAGGACGCCGTCAACTACGGCATCTACAACCACTTCGTCCCCGTCGCTCCGATTCGCAATTACACCAGCGACCAGGCCTGGAACGCGCGGCGAAAACAAATCCTTGCCGGGCTCAAGTCAAAGGTCTTCCGCGCCTTCCCCAAATCGCCCGCGCCGCTGGACGCGCAGATGAAGCCCATTGAATGGTCGTGGGCCAACAAGTACACGGACGTCTTCAGCGTTACCTTCACCACCGAACAGAATCTCCAGGTCCGCGGAATTCTCTACAAGCCCAAAGGTCCCGAGAAGCCGCGCCGGGCGCTGATTTACGTCAAGGGTCGCCACGATGACCTCTCCAGCGTCGACTTTGACAAGCTGCTGCCCCTTTTCGGCCGCTACGAAATCCTGGTGCTGCAGCCGCGCGCCACCGACTTCCCCATCAGTGACGTCGACTGGGTCACGTACGAAAGAACGGCGGAGATTCTGGGCGCGACCGTCGAATCGATGCAGGTGTGGGACATCATGCGGGCCATCCAATTCATGACCGCCAACGAAAAGCTGGATGCCCGCTTCGATCTCACTCTACGGCAGAGGGGAGATGGGCATTCTGGCGCTCTACGCCGCCATCATGGACCCGGGGCCCGACTGCGTCGTCCTCGATCATCCTCCCACCACGCACTGGGACGGGCCTCCGCTGCTGAACGTTCTGCGAGTGACCGACATCCCCGAAGCTGCGGCCTTGTTTTCACCGCACAAGCTGGTTCTGCTTCAGCCGGCCGGCAACGGTTTTGATCACACCGCCGCTCTCTACCGGCTCACTGGCCACGCAAACGAATTCCAGAAAGCGCGCAGCCTGCCGGCAGCTCTGGAGGTGTGGGAGCAGCAGCGGTCTCCCGAAGGTCTGAAGTAAGCGCACATTCGGAGCGGCTTGTCTGGCCACCCTTGCGCAGGATGCCGCCATCCTGCAGGCTCTGCGCCGCCAGGCAGGCGGGCCGCGCGCTCATAGGGAGGACCATTGATGAACAAGCCGAGTGATGCGAAATCGAATTCGCAGCGGCGCTAAAGGCCGCAGGGATTTTCTCAAGGCCTCGGTGGCGGGCGCCGTGGGAGCCGCACTGGCCCCGGCGGGAGCGTCAGCCGCTTCCCTGCCCCGAACGGCGCGGCGTCCCAACATCATCTACATCCATTCGCACGATACCGGGCGCCTCACCAGTCCCTACGGCTTTGCGGTCCCCACGCCCAACCTCCAGCGCCTGGCGGAAGAAGGCATTCTTTTTCGCCAGGCCTTTAATGCCGCGCCCACTTGTTCGCCCAGCCGCGCCAGCCTGCTCACCGGCGAGTGCCCGCACAGCAACGGCATGCTGGGCCTGGTAAACCGCGGCTTCGAAATGACGCCCGAAGGCTACCAGCACCACATCGTGCGCACCCTGCGGCGCGAGGCCGGATACCATTCCACGCTGATCGGCCTGCAGCACATTGCCCGCGATCCCCACACCATCGGTTACGATCAGGTCGAAGTCGTTCCCGGCAATCGCGTGGCAAACGTCGCGCCGCGCGCCGTGCGATTCCTCCACAGCCGGCCCCAGGAACCGTTCTGGCTCACGGTCGGTTTCTTTGAGACTCACCGCCCCTATCACAAGGCCGCGCCCGCCGATGACACGCGTTACATCCAGCCGCCCGAGCCCATTCCGGACGTGCCTGCCAGCCGCCAGGACATGGGCGATTTCCACGCCACGGTCCGCACGCTCGACTGGGGCGTGGGAGAAGTGCTGGCGGCGCTGGAGGCGGCGGGCCTGGCGGAAAACACGCTCGTGATTTCCACCACCGACCACGGCATCGCCTGGCCCACCATGAAGTGCAATCTCTACGACGGCGGTATGGGCGTGCACCTGGTGATGCGCGGCCCCGCCGGATTCACGGGCGGCAAGGTGTGTGATGCCATGGTGTCGCACCTGGACATCTATCCCACGCTCTGCGAGCTGCTGCAGATCAAGCCTCCCGAGTGGCTGCAGGGAAGGTCGTTCCTGCCCGTGTTGCGCGGCGAAAAAGAGGAGATCAATGAAGCCCTCTTTTCAGAAGTGAACTACCACGCCAGCTACGAACCCAAGCGCGCCGTGCGGACCAAACGATGGAAATACATCCGCCATTACGGCGGGCGCACGGCATCCCGTCCTGCCCAATTGCGATGACGGCCTCACCAAAACCTATTGGGTGAAAAACGGTTGGGCCAAAGAAGAAGTTGCACCGGAAGCGTTGTACGACCTGGTCTTCGATCCCAATGAGCGCAACAACCTGGTTAACGATCCCGCCCACCGCTCGACGCTCGATGAGATGCGGCGGCGGATGGACAAGTGGATGCAGGCAACCAACGATCCGCTGCTGCGCGGCCCCGTCCCGGCGCCGCACGGAGCAACCTACAACGATCCCGATGAGATTTCGCCCGGCGATCCTGTCACCAGGGTGCCGTGAACGGTAGCGCAGACCGCCGCTGTTGCGGTCTGCGGCATTCCTGCGGCACGTCGCACCCCCATGTGTTTTTGCATTTTCTTCGAATCGCGATAAACTCGTCCGGTCATTGACGGGTTCCACTGCTTTCAGGAGGAGAACGATGTTACGGATCATCTCAGCCATTTTTCTGGCGTTGATCACCTTGCCCATAAACCTCGCGGCCCGAAAGCCCGCAGCCAGCAGCAGGCGGGAGGGCCGGTCGCAAGCCGCTCCGGCTGCGCAAAGCCGCCGGCCAGGCGCAGGGCATGAAGAAAATCGAGCACATCATCTGGATCATTCAGGAGAACCGCAGCTACGACAACTATTTTGGAACTTATCCGGGTGCGGACGGATTCCACCCGGGCATCTGCTCGCCGGAGTTGCCGGGCTCGAGCAAATGCATCAAGCCTTTCCACCTGCACGTGCCCATGCCCGCCTGCGACCTCGATCACGGATGGGATGCGGCCCACGCCGCCTACGATCACGGAACGATGGACGGTTTTGTCTGGGCCGAGGGTAGCCCTTACACCATGGCCTACCTCGACGACCGCGACATTCCCAACTACTGGGCCTATGCGCGCCACTACACTCTGGGCGACCGCTTCTTTTCTTCGCTGAATGGTCCCAGCCTGCCCAACCACGTTTACACGGTGGCGGCCACTTCCGGCGGGCTCACCAGCAACGTCTGCGCGCAGAACAATGTGCTGGAAAGACTGAAAGAGGTGATGGACGATCCTGACGGTTTCAGCTTTGCGGCCATCATCAACCGCTTTGCCGATGCGGGCGTCACCTGGAAGTATTACGTGGAAACCCCGGAGCAGGTGCCCGACGCCCCCGATCCCTGCCATGTGAGACATCCGGCGCCCACGCAGTTCGGCCTCTGGAATCCCCTGCCCGGCTTCAAGAGCATTCGGGACAACCCCAAATTGATGTCGCGCCTGGTGAACCAGACCCAGTACTTCCGCGACCTCAAGCAGGGCACGCTGCCGCAGGTGAGCTGGCTCATTCCCGACTTCCAGGACAGCGAGCACCCGCCGGAATCCCCATCCCAGGGCATGTGGTACGTCACCCGGCTGGTCAACGCCCTGATGGAAAGCAAGTACTGGGCCAACAGCGTGATCTTCCTCACCTGGGACGATTACGGAGGTTTCTTCGATCACGTTCCCCCGCCGGAAGTGGACGCCTTCGGCTTTGGCCCGCGCGTGCCGCTGCTGGTGATTTCGCCTTACGCCAAGCCCGGCTACGTCAGCAGCCAGACGGGCGGATTTTCATCCATCCTGCGCTTCATCGAAGAGCGCTACGGCCTGAAACACCTCACCAAGCGCGATGACCACACCAGCGACTTGTCGGATTCGTTCGATTTCAACCAGACGCCCAATCCGCCGCTGGTGATTCCCGTGCCGGCGGGGCTGAAGTCAGTTTACAGAAAATATAACTGCACCTATCAGCCCAGCGTCCCGATCACGTCGCGCTCCATCCGGCTGATACCTTCGAGCGCCGGCAAAACGGGGAGGTAAGCCGCCGCTTGCGCAGAGCCTGACTTCAACGGATGCCGCATACGTTTTCGCTGTTTGGAACGTATGCGGCGCCGCAAGATGAAGAATTCTCTTGACTTTGCTGGGCTAGCGTGGTAGTCTTATTTCAGGCTTGGCGGGGGCGGTTTTGAGACAAATGGGACAAAAAAGATGTTATTTTAAAAAACGAACCTGAGAGGTTATTGAAAACAAAGGGTCGGCTACCAAAAACGAACCTAAACGAACCTAAGAACGAAGCTGAGAAGTTGTTGAAAACATTAGAGGGCTGAAAAAACGAACCGAAAACGAACCTAAAACGAACCTACCGATCTTGTTGAAAACATTAGATGGTCAAAAAACAAACCGAAAACGAACCGGAGAGATTTCCGCCCGGTTGTAGCCCATTTTTGCTAATTCCCTGCCTCGCAAGCCGGAACACCTCCCACCCGGCAGCCCTGAAACCATGACGAACCGTTGACACCGCGCCTGCCTTTGGGCACTCTGGAACATCGTGCCGCAAGCTTCGAAATCTGACATAGCAAGCTCCGACAGCCAGCAGGCAGGAGCCGATGTTAACCCAAATGAAGACTCGACCGCATTTCGAAATCAGCGTGATGGGCCGGAAGGTGAGGCTGGGCGAGCGCACGCTCATCATGGGCGTGCTGAACGCGACTCCGGACTCATTTTCCGACGGCGGCCTCTATCTCGACCCGGCTGCGGCCATCCGCCGCGGCGTGGAGATGGCGCGCCACGGGCGCAGACTGGATTGATGTGGGCGGAGAATCAACGCGACCGGGCTCGCGTCCCGTTACGGCCGAAGAAGAGCTCGCGCGCGTGCTGCCCATCATCAAGGGCCTGCGCCGCAGGCTGCCGTCCATGCCTATTTCCATTGACACCACCAAAGCCCTGGTGGCCGAGCGAGCCGTCGAGGCGGGCGCAGCCATTGTGAACGACATCAGCGGCCTGCGTTTCGACCCGCGCATTGCAGAGGTGGCCCGGGCCAGCGGCGTGCCGCTCATCCTGATGCACATTCGCGGACGTCCGCGCGACATGCAGCAGAAACCGTTCGCGCGCTCCATCTGGCGGTCGCTGGAAGAAGGCCTGGCGCGTTCCATTGATCGCGCGCTCCTGCACGGCGTTCGCCGCAGCCAACTGATCCTGGACCCCGGCCTGGGCTTCGGAAAAACGCGGGCGCAAAATTTCGAGATCCTTGCCCATCTTGACCGGCTGCAACGCTTCAAGCTGCCTATTCTGGTGGGAAGCTCCAGAAAATCGTTTGTGCGGGCCATCGTCAGTGGCGAAGGGCTCGTGCCGCGCTTATCCACGAGAGGCCGCAGCGCCACCGCCCTCGCCGGCGAGAAGCTCTCCGCCTCCCTGCCCTCTGGCGACGCGGCAGCCGTGGCCGCCGCCATCCTCAACGGCGCGCACATCGTCCGCGTGCACGATGTGGAGCAGATGGCTACCCGCTGTCAGGATCGCCGACGCCATAGTCCAATCCGCCGGGCGTGGCGGTTCATGATGTTCTTAATTCCTCAAAATGCGACCGAGGTTAGCTTGAAGAATGGCAGGCGGGGAAATGCGGTGTCAGCGTCCTGGAGGAGGTTGGAATTCCAGGCCGAAGGGTTCCTTCAAACCCTTTTGAACCGCGCTCAGGGCTTCCGGGTAACGGCCGGCGGTGAGAGAAGCAGCGCGGTACTGGGCCAGGGCCTTGTTGCGGCTGCCGTTGACGTCGTCCAGGCGGCCCAGGTAGATGTGAGACCACGTCACAATGCGCAGGTCATTTGCGGCGCTCAAGGTATCTTCAAAGTACTTACGGGCGATATCCGGCTTGCCCGTGATGCTGGCCACCACGGCCATGCCAAACAGGGCGCGTTCGCTTTTCGGGTCCTTCGTGAGCACCTGCTGGAACGCCGCTTTCGCGGCATCGTAGTTGCCGGAATAAATGCCGTTGTCACCCTCGTCGAGCAACCGCTGCGTTTCTGTCTGCCCCGAGGCCGCAGTCGCCACCGGTTTTGGGGGCTCTGTAAATTTGACCGTGCCCAGCCGGATGGCTTCCTCGGCGGGATTGATAGCCCTGGATCATCTGCTCGTAATAACCGCTCATCGAGGTTTCCTGCTTTTCGAACTGCTGCAGGGCATCGTAAAAATAAGGGACCAGGATGAATCCGGCAGACGTCATTTGCCCGATTTGCCGGGTTGCCTCGGGCGCAGGCACCTTGTCCATCCGCAATTCGACGGCCCGGATGAGGCATTCGGTCACCAGCAGCGAGAAGTCCGCCTTGAAGTCGCTTCCGAGGGCCGGGGCCTTTCGCGCCACCGCGTCGAGCGCAGCGGCGTGATGGATTACAGGACCGTACTTCACCGCCAGCGGGTCCAGCAGAAAATGGAGATACTGGTGGCGGATGTCGTGAATGCGCAGCTTGTCCGACGGCGTGATGACCAGGTAGTAGTTCGAGCCGTAGATGCGGGCCTGCACCTGGTTCGGCGCTCCCAGAAGATCCAGGTCGATGGTGTAGGTCCGGCCAAGATAGGAACCGGCGGGAAAGCGAAGGTAAGCATCCGTCAGCTCGATGCTGCGGCGCACCGGGGAACTGTAGCGCTCAATGGCCGTGTTGAAATCAACCTTGGCGCGAGCCCAAAGGTCCACCATGTCAGCCTGGTTGTAAAAGAGCTTGAGCAGGGGAACCAGTTCCGCAACGTTCCTGGCGTCGGGAGGAAGGTCAGCTTCGGCCACCGTAAACTTGAAATCGGGAGGAGGCCCCAGCAGAAGGGCCAGGGAGATATACTGCCCCAGGTTGCGGCCGGAGTCGCTGGCCCGGTGGGCCTCATAGAACTTCCGGATGTCGGAAATGACGGGAATCTTCCTGTTCGCAAGGTCCGCCCGCACAGCGTCGCGAGCTTTGCTGCCGGCGCCGATCCCCGCACCCGCGTCGTAGCCCGCATCGTTGAGGGCTGCGAGCACGCAGAAAAGCTGCTCGTTCGATTTAACCAGGACCTGCCCCTGCTGGGCCCGGGAAGGCAGGGGAAGCAGCAGCACGGCAAGCAGCAGAATCACCACGCCCCGGCATGCGCGGGCGAGCGGGCCTCCCTGGATTCCTGGAGTTTGCAGGATGTGTGGGAAAGGATTCCAGCGTCTCAAGAGCAAGCAGCCTAACCTCGGACCGTGATTGTTCGGAATGACAGGACGACCTGGCCGCTGGTCGGCTGCCCGAAGGAGGTGGCGGGCTCGAAAAGGCTGTAATACATCATCCGGTCAAGCCGCTGCATCAGCCCCGGCGACTGCTGGCCGGAAATAATCCGGTACGACGTGACCCGGCCCTGTGCGTTGACATAGGTCACCAGCACCACCGCCTGCGCGCCTGTGTCAAACGTCATCGGCGCAAGAACCTGAACGCGTGGCGGGGTCACAAGTTCCAGCGGAACATCAGGGATGTTGCTGGTCTGGGGTGTTCCCGCCCCCAGCACCAGGACAATGCAGACCAGTGCAACCAGAGCTCCGGCAACCGAGGGAAACCAGACCGGCCGGAACAGATTCTCCAGACGCACCGTCAAACGCTGGAAAAGGTTGCGGTGCAACTCCTGGGACATCTGCACCCGCAATCGCAATGCGAGTTCAGGCGACACCTTCTGCCGGGACAACAGGTGCAGCTCCGAATGGAGGGCTTCATATCGTTCCAATTCAGCCGAGCAGGGAGCACAATGCGCCAGATGATAGCGGATCGAGTGGATCGTTTCCGCCGGGCACACCCCGTCCATATAGTCCGAAAAGTAGCCGCGAATTTCCGAGCAAGATTCGAAGATCATAGAGACCTGCTCAATCGGGCGGCAAGTTTGCGCTTCAGCGACTCCCGCCCCCGCCGCAAACGGGACTTGACTGTGCCTTCGGCAATTCCGAGGACCTCGGCAATATCTTCGTAACTGAGCCCTTCGATTTCTCTCAGCACCACCACGGCGCGAAAAGGCTCGGCCAGATCCCCGAGAGCACGTTTGACCTCGGCCTGGCACTCTGCTTGTTCGTATACGCTGTAGGGCGTTTCGCGCCCATCCCGATAGATCGACGCTTGCAAGCTCAAATGTAAGGTCTCGTCGTCGGTCGAGTAAGCTTCGTGGAAAAGGCGGCGCCGCCAGCTCCGGCGATGGTTGGAGACCTCATGCACGGCGATGCGATAAATCCAGGTTTTCAGGCTGCTTCGACCGTTAAACTGGCGGATGCCCCGCAGAACCTTGAGCAGCACATTCTGAAGAACGTCGGAAGCTTCACCCTGATCAGCCACCATGTGGGAAATCAGGTTGAACAGCGGATTTTGATAGACCGCCAGCAGGTAGGCAAAAGCCTCCTCTGAACCCGCTTTCAACTCCGCCACCAACGCGGCTTCGCCGCTGACAGCGGGAGCCGTTTGATCGAGCGCAACGCCTATTGATCGTATCGTGTCCACTACACCCCCAAGATAGCAGTTTCAGACCTTCAGGGCAAGACGAAGTGGGACTTCCCTAAGGCAGGTTTTTCTGCCTGGCTGTCGGGACAGATTCTGCAAAGCCAACCGGCCGCGGGCGCAAACTCAAGGATGGGTAGACGGAAGGTCCTGCGCGGTGAGCCGGTCTTTTCGGCGCTGCTGATTCAGGTGATACCCAGCTCGCGCCTCAGCCGGGAGGGATCAAACGGAGAACAGTTAAAAGTGCGCCCCGCAATTTCAAAAGTCGGCACCCGCCGCTTTCCTCCATTGACGCTCATAATGAACTCGGCGGCCGCGGGAACATCTTCGATGTTGATCTCGTCAACTTCCAGGCCTTGCCGTTCCAGGAACTGCTTGGCGCGCCAGCAGTCAGGGCACCAGCGAGTTGTGTACATCCGGATTTTTCGGTCCACAGTTCACCCAGCTAACTCGAATACCAACCGCAACCACATGCGAAAGCACCAAAATCCCACGTCCCTCCTGCCGCAACCGGGCGTCATTCTAAATCCGCTGGTGGCAGCAAGCCTGCCCTGGCGATAAGTAAAGGTATGACTCAGGATCGTGCATGGCGGGCGGTTTCCAGACGACAGATGGCCCGGCGCAGATCATCGCGGGCTTTCTGAATTTCAGGGTCAGACTCGGGGTGGGACTTCAGATATTCTTCCACCCGCTGCCGCTTGGTCTCCGCCCGCTCGACATCGATGTCTTCCGCGCGCTCCGCAATTTCTGCCAGCACGATTACGCGGTCCGGAAGAACCTCGGCGAACCCCCAATGGACGGCCACGTAACTTCTTTTACTGTTTTGTCTGTACTCAAGCGTTCCAGCTTGAAGTTCAGTCAGGAGCGGGGCGTGGCCGGGAAGGACACCCAGATAACCTTCTTTCCCGGGAATGTTAACCTCGTCCACTTCCTCCTGGGCAATCTCGCGGTCAGGAGTGACAACCCGCAGCTGGATATTTGTGGGAAGCATGTCAGCCATAGCATTACCGTGCGGAGAAACCCAGACCTTGAAAGCCCGGCTCGATGCTTACTCCGCCTTCAGCCTCTCCGCTTTTTCAAGCACCTCCTCGATGGTCCCGACCATATAAAAGGCCTGCTCGGGTATCTCATCGTGTTTACCCTCAATGATCTCCTTGAACCCGCGGATCGTATCTTCCAGTTTGACGTACCGGCCCTCCAGGCCTGTGAACTGCTGGGCCACAAAGAAGGGCTGCGATAAGAACCGCTGGACCTTGCGGGCGCGGGCCACGGTCAGTTTGTCTTCTTCCGAAAGTTCATCCATGCCCAGAATGGCGATGATGTCCTGAAGGTCTTTGTATTTTTGAAGAATGGCCTTCACGGAACGAGCAACATCATAATGTTCCTGGCCCAGGATGCGAGGATCAAGAATCCGTGAACTGGATTCCAGAGGGTCCACCGCAGGATAAATGCCGATCTCAGTCAACTGCCGCGAAAGCACGGTGGTCGCGTCCAGGTGCGAAAACGCGGTGGCAGGCGCAGGGTCCGTCAGATCGTCCGCAGGAACGTAGATGGCCTGCACGGACGTAATGGAACCTTTCTTGGTTGACGTGATCCGTTCCTGGAGTTCGCCCATTTCGGTGGAAAGGTTCGGCTGGTAGCCGACGGCGGACGGCATGCGGCCCAGCAGGGCGGAAACTTCAGAGCCAGCCTGCGTGAAGCGGAAAATGTTGTCGATAAAGAGCAGCACGTCCTGGCCGGCGACGTCACGGAAATATTCCGCCACGGTCAGTCCGGTCAATCCCACCCGAAGGCGAGCGCCGGGAGGTTCAGTCATCTGGCCATAAATCAGCGCCGCCTTTGACCTGGAAGAATCTCCGGGATGGATAACGCCTGATTCCGTCATCTCCAGCCAGAGATCGTTGCCTTCACGCGTCCGCTCTCCGACGCCGGCAAACACGGAAACCCCGCCGTGCTTCATGGCAACGTTGTTGATCAGTTCCATGATAATGACGGTCTTGCCCACGCCTGCGCCGCCAAACAAGCCGGTCTTGCCGCCTTTCAAATAGGGTTCGATCAGATCCACGACTTTGAGACCCGTCTCGAACATTTCGGACTCGGTGTTCTGATCCACCAACGAGGGCGCGTGGCGATGGATCGGGAAGGTCGTCTCGGCATTGATCGGTCCCAGGTTGTCCACCGGCTCTCCGATAACGTTCATCACACGGCCCAGCGTAGCTTTGCCCACGGGAGTCATAATCGGCTGCCCGGTGTTGATAACCGTCATCCCTCGCACCATGCCGTCCGTCGGAGACATGGCGACGCACTTCACCCGGCCCTCGCCCAGGTGTTGTTCAACCTCAACGACAACGTTGATAGGCTGGGGCACATCAAAACCGTCCGACACAACCCGAAGAGCGTTGTAAATGGGAGGAAGTTCGCCCTCTTCAAATGCCGCTACAACCACGGGCCCGATGACTTCCACAACTTTCCCTGTCTTTTCCTGCGTCATGATTCTCCCTTTGGTGCGCTGTCGCTGCACTACAGATGCTCCCATTCGACAAGATGCACCTTTGTGCCTTAATACTCCAAGGCCTGAGCCCCGCTCACGACCTCGATAATTTCTTTGGTAATTCCGGCCTGGCGGGCGCGGTTCAGTTTCAGCTTTAATGCTTCGATCAGGTCATCCGCGTTATTGGTGGCAGCGTCCATCGCCGTCATGCGGGCCGCGTATTCGGCAGCCTGTGATTCCAGCAAAGCCCGGAACATCTGCACCTCAACATAACGGGGCAGGAGCGCCTTCAAAATTTCAGCCGGCGGCTGTTCATAAATGTAGTCCGTCTGAAATTCCCCCTCCACCGCAACGCGGGGTTCTATGGGAAGGTAACGCTCCACTTTTACGTTCTGGACCATCGTGGACTTGAACTCGTTGTATACCAAATCAACCGCGTCAACCGATTCGTTGGTATAAAGCTCAATGATTTTCTCCGCCAGTTCCTTCGCGTGCGAGAACTCCAGTTGCTTGAAAATGTTTACATACTCGACCGTGATGTCCACCGAGCGGCGGCGGAAAAAGTCCCGTCCCTTGCGTCCCACGGTCACCAGCGAAACCTTGTCCTCGTCACGCTCACGAAGGTAACTCTGCGCGGTACGCAGCAGGTTAGCATTGAAGGCGCCGCACAATCCGCGGTCGGCCGTCACAACCACCACCAGGATCTTCCGCTCAGGCCGGCGCGCCAGCAGAGGGTGTTGCTGCTGGTCCAGCCGGGCAGCCACACTTTCCAGCAGAGCCATCATCTGATCGGCGTAAGGGCGCGCGCTAAAGATGCGTTCCTGCGACCGGCGCAATCTGGACGCCGCCACAACCTTCATGGCGCGGGTGATCTGCTTCGTATTCTGGACCGAGCCGATGCGGCGCCGGATGTCACGTAAGGTTGCCAATTTCCACTCGCCTCACACTTACACTTTTGCGGCTTCGCGCTCCGCCTTGAACTTCTTCTTGTATTCTTCAAGCATGCTCCTGATTTCGGAGCGCAATGGATCGTCAAGCTGCTTCTTTTCGAGAATCTTCCTTCCAATTTCCGGAGCGGAAGAATCCATAAACTCGTAGAGTCCGGCTTCAAAGGGCCGGCACTCTTCCACTTCCAGATCATCAAGAAGGCCCAGCGTGCCGGCGAGTATCGCCACGATCTGCTTCTCTACCGGCAACGGTTTGTACTGGTTCTGCTTCAGAATTTCCGTCAAACGCTGGCCGCGCCGGAGCTGCGACTGCGAGGCCCTGTCCAGGTCACTGGCGAATTGCGCGAAAGCCGCCAGCGCCCGGTATTGCGCAAGGTCCAGCCGCAACGTTCCAGCCACCTGCTTCATCGCCTTGATCTGGGCATTGCCGCCAACGCGCGAGACGGAAAGTCCCACGTTAATGGCGGGACGGATGCCGCTGTTGAACAGGTCCGTCTCAAGGTAGATCTGGCCGTCGGTGATGGAGATGACGTTGGTCGGAATGTAGGCGGAGATGTCACCGGCCTGCGTCTCGATGATCGGCAGCGCGGTCAGGGAACCGGCGCCCAGTTTCTGATTCAGCTTCGCGGCGCGCTCCAGAAGCCGGGAATGCAAGTAGAACACATCGCCGGGATACGCCTCGCGGCCTGGCGGTCGACGCAACAACAGAGAGATCTCACGATAAGCGACAGCATGCTTTGAAAGATCATCGTAAATCAGGAGCGCGTGGCCGCCCTTGTCACGGAAATATTCGCCGATGGCGCACCCCGCGTACGGGGCCAGGTACTGAAGCGGCGCAGGGTCCGTGGAACTGGCCTCGACGATAATGGAGTAATTCATGGCATCGTTTTGCTCAAGGGTCTTCATCACCTGGGCAACCGTTGAGCGCTTCTGCCCGATGGCAACATAGATGCAGATCACGTCCCCGCCACGCTGGTTGAGGATGGTGTCAATCGCCACCGCCGTCTTGCCGGTCTGGCGGTCGCCGATAATCAATTCGCGCTGGCCGCGGCCGATCGGAATCATCGTATCGATGCCCTTCAAGCCTGTTTGCATCGGCTCCCGGACAGGCTGCCGATCAATCACACCCGGCGCAATCGCCTCAAGAGGATTGAATTCCGTCGTAGCGATGGGGCCCTTGCCGTCAGTAGGCCGCCCCAGCGGATCGACCACACGGCCCACCAGCGCCTCGCCCACTGGGACCGATATGATGCGCCCGGTCCGCTTGACAACGTCGCCTTCTTCAATCTTGGTGTAATCCCCCAGCAGCACCGCACTGACCTGATCTTCTTCCAGGTTGAGGGCAAGACCCGACACACCATGGGGAAGCTCCAGCAGCTCGGTCGACATAACGTTCTCGAGCCCGTGAATGCGCGCCACGCCGTCGCCCACGGACATTACGGTGCCGACCTCGCTCACGCTGACTGTGCGGTCAAAGTTTTCAATCTGCTCGCGGATAATACTGGTTATTTCGTCTGGTTTAATTTTTGCCATGTCTCTATGCTTTCGCCCGCTCCAAAGTTTGCGGTTCCCTTCGCAGCGAATCCGGATGCGCCTGAAGCCAGGCCATTCACATTTCCAATTCTATCCTGAAGCACGACACCGGAGATGCGTGCCGCACCGACACCGGAGGAAAAGAAAATTCTCTATCAGGAAGTGGTTCTCCTTCCGGCGCGATGCCTCACTCCACGGTGAGCGTTGAAATCGCCAACACCCATTCCACGTCCGGCTATGCGGATATCAACTGTCCCCGAAGTCGGTCCAGATACCCCTGAGCGGAACCATCATAAATCGTACTCCCAACCCGGGCCTGGATTCCGGCCAGCAATTTCTCCTCGCGGCGGAACTTCATTTCCACTCTCTTGCCGGTCAACTCCGTGAACTTTCCCCGAAGCGCCTCCTGCTCCTCGGGAGTCAAGTCCTGGGCAGATGAAACCTGGACTTCAACAATTCCCAGCCGCTCATTGGCAACCTTCTGGAAAGCCTCCAGGAATTCTTCCAGCAGGGAGAGCCGGTAGTTCACCAGCAGGACCCTCAGAAAGTTTCCCGCTGTAACCGAGACCCCCAGTTTTTGAATGACGGCATCCAGCACACTTCGCTTCGGGTCCACTGGAATCGTTGGGCTGGTCAGGACTTCCCGCAGGTCAGCGCTTTCCCGCCAGACACCGGCAAAGTCCTCCAACTCGTTCCGCATCGCGGTGAAATCACCCTGCGGACCCAGTACGTCGGCAAGAGCTCGCGCGTACCGGCTGGCAATGGCCATTGACATAGTTATTTACCCTTTTGTCTCAAACCACGCGGTGGAGACTGTCCCTGGGGAACTCCCGTCGGCTAGTTACTCTTCGCCTTTGAGTTTAAATCAGCCAGGAAATATCCGACCAGCTTCTTGCGGCTCTCTTCGTCGATTCGCTGCTGGATCCTGCTGCGCGCCTGATCGAGTGCGTGCTCAACAACGTAGTCTTTTAACTCCAGCTTGGCCGAGTTGGTTGCAGCAAGAATCCGGACTTTGGCAAATTCCTCAATCCGGTGCGCCTCAGCCTCCGCCGCCTGGCGCATTCTTTCCTGCTCATTGGCTATCTCGCCCTCGGCCCGCTGCTTGAGGGCACGAACCTCTTCCTGAAGACCGGCCAGTTTCTTCTCAGCTTCAGCGAGTTTGGCTTGCGACCTTTCGAGAGCCTCACGGCCTTCTTCCAGGCTTTTTTGAATTGCCTCCGAACGCTCGTTGAAAAACGCGTTGCCTCGTTTACGGTAGAGATAAGCCAGGAAACCGGCAAGCAGGGCAAAATTGATGATTTCAAAAAGAAGTTCGTGGCTCGATCCGCCCACTTCCGCGTTCTCAGCAGGAGGAGCCGCCGCCAGCAAGGGCGCCCGGAACACTAGCGCCGAACCCAGAAGACACACTGCCAATACGCCTGCCCGCAACACCCGTCTCATGCCTGCACGCCTCCCTGCCCGCCCGACGCCGGTCGGGGAGCAAAAAGAGCATCCGCCACTTCAACGGCCAGCGAATCTACTGCGGCTTGCAGTTCCAGCTTGGCCAGAGCCGTTTCCTTCTCGAGGCTAGCCCGGGCTTCGTTGACCATTGAGTCCGCACGACTCCGCTCATCATGGATGCGGCTGTCACGTTTGCTCAACGCCGCCCGTCGGACCTCTTCGCGATGCTGATAGATTTCCTGGCGGGCCGCCTGGATAGCCTTCTCGTAATCAGCGAACGTCGCATCGGCTCTTTCAGCCTGCTGTCGGGCGTCAGCAAGAGCCCCGCTGGTGGCCTTGGCGCGGGCGTCCAGCGTTTGGGAAAGCGGCTTGAAGAACAGCCGGTTGAGAAAGGCCACCAGGAAGAGGACAAAGACTATTGTCGGGATGGACTGGACAAGCAGTTGTCCAAGCTGGCTCGCTATTTCGTTCATCAGTGTCAGTCAGTCGTACGGATTGGAATTTCTGTGATTACAAAAGATTTAAAATGTAGCATGCCCGTCTCGCACGTGTCAAGGAGCGGGAGGCCGACGGGGTTCACGTTTCACGCGAATTATTCGTACCGGACGAAGCCGGGATTGATCACCCCGTGGGGGTCAAATTTCTTCTTCGACTGTACCACGTCAGCCCACTTATCACCGTAGTGCGCTTTCCACTGGGCGGCATCGAATGCAATCCATCCGGAAAGATAGCGTTTTCCACCCATCATGGTAGACGCCTGGCTGGCCATATTCAGCCGTGGAAGCACTTCTTCAACAAAGCGATGAGGGATGGCAGGCAGGATGCCAAAACCCATCAGATACTGCCCGGTCGGACGCATGAACAGTGGAACTGACGAAGAATCTCCGCGGGCCGGCCACAGCAGAATATGTCCTCCGGCAATCGCTTGCGGAGGCAGGTTCCCAAGCACCTGCCCGATGTAAAGCGGGGTTGTCTGCCACGGCAAAACGCATTCCATCCAGGGATGAGCATATTCCCAAAAGCCGGCGCGTTTCCAGATGGCAAAGAGAGCGTCGAGCCGCGCGTAAAAATCGACGAGATCACCCTCTTCGGTGTGGACGTGCTTGTAAAACCTGAGACCTCCCAGCTTTTCATCGCTCGGGGCGCTTGCCTTGTCGTCAAGTTCGATGGTTGCGTGCAGCGGATAAAACCACTCAGCGAATGCCTGCCGCGTGTCCCCAACCTGCTTAAAACCCTGCGGACAGGGAGTACACCAGGATTCGATGAAATCAAACCTCTCGTCGTCCATCACCGTTTCCAGGTCCTTCATCAGCACCGCCATGTCGTCATAAAGCAGATAATAGGAGCGGAAGCGCGGCAGGTGGGAACGAATCTTCAACTTAGCCCTGGTGATGGCCCCGAACTGGCCCATGCCCGCCCGGACGGCGTCAAACAGATCCTTGTTCTGCTGGTCTGAGCAAACGGCGATTTCTCCCTCGCCCGTCACCACTTCAAGCTCCAGGCAGTTGTCGGCCTGGGTTCCATGCCGCCAGGAAGCAACGCCCAATCCTCCAGTGGAGAGTGTGCCGCCGATCGTCACATCCAGGTTATTGGTCAATACGGGCGGTGATAACCGCTGGGGGGCAAGATGCTCCACCAGATCCCGCCACTTCAGGCCCGCCTGGCAGGTAACGCTTCCCTTGCCGGGGTCGACCTCCGCAATGTCCTTCAGCGACGACATATCGAGCACAATCTGATCGGAAAGCGACTGCCCGGTCTGCGAATGGCCGCCGCCACGGGTCGAAACCGAAAGTCCGTTGCGAACCGCAAATTTCACAACGTTTGCCACATCCTGGCTTGAGGCCGGCCGGACCACCGCAGCGGGTTTGCGCACAATGACGCGGCCAAAATCGGTGGATACCGCTTCACGAGACGCATCATCCAGCAGAACCTGTCCAGTGACTTCACGGGAGAGGTCGGCGGTCCAATTCATCACTTAGCCTCCAAAAAAGATCTTCAGGATTTGAGCAGCTTTGAGTGGTGCAACCCAATTCTTGAAGCTATCACAGACTGCGCGAAGCCCACAATCCCGGCCCGGCTGGAGGAAAGCCCTCGTCATCATCCAAGCCTCCAATTTCGTACTGATTGGACCCGGAATCACGCCCAGGAGCCTGCCCGCCAGCAGCCGGAGCCATGCCACCCTATGGTAAAGTAAAGATTGAGCATTAAACCATTTGCGAGGTCCCTCTGGCTGGGAGAGAACAACGTGATGGGAGCGCAATCTTGTTTGCCTGTTTGCCATCAGGTAAGATTTTTCGTTATAACAATCTGTCAACTGGAAGTAAGTGATATGACCTGCGGGGAGGTGTGATTTTGGCTGAAGCGCCGAAGTACGATGTCGCAGTAGTTGGAAGCGGGCCGGGCGGATATGTGGGAGCGATTCGAGCCGGCCAACTGGGTTTGAAAACGGTCCTGATTGAAAAGGACAATAAATTCGGCGGAACGTGCCTCCACGTTGGATGCATCCCGACCAAAGACCTGCTGCTGAATGCTGAGGTTTACGATTACTTCAAGCAGGCAAAGGAATTTGGCATTGAGTGCAAGGGGTATTCCATCGATTGGGCGGCCATCCAGGCACGCCAGAACAAGGTGGTCACCAAGCTGGCCAAGGGAGTCGAATTCCTGCTGAAGAAAAACAAGGTTGAAATCGTCCAGGGCTATGGCCAGCTTTCCGGGCCGGGCCGGATTACCGTGACGGATTCCAGCAAGAAGACGCGCGAGATTCAGGCAAAGAACATTGTCCTGGCGACAGGTTCCGAAGCCAGGATGCTTCCGGGCCTCGAACCGGACGCCGAGACGATCCTGACAAATAAGGAAATTCTCAACCTGAAGAAGGTACCCAAGTCCATGGTCGTCATCGGCTCGGGCGCCGTTGGCGTGGAGTTCGGTTCGATTTTCAAACGGTTTGGAACCGACGTCACCATCATCGAGATGTTGCCGCGCGTCGTTCCTCTGGAAGACGAAGAAGTATCGGCAACGCTTGAGAAATCGTTCAAGAAACAGGGTATTGCCATTCACACCCAGGCGAAGGTTGAGAAAGTTTCAAAGACATCCAAAGGCGTAACGGTTGACTTCAAGGACGCGCAGGGCAAAGCCCACAAGCTTGAGGCGGAGACCTGCCTGGTGGCCGTGGGGCGCGCCCCAAACACCCAGAACGTCGGCCTGGAAAAGACCCGTGTCAGACTGGAACGCGGTTTCGTGAAGGTCGATCCCTACATGCGAACGGACGAACCCGGGGTTTATGCGATTGGCGACATCGTTGCCGGGAGTCCGCTGCTCGCCCACGTGGGGTCCATGGAAGGAATCGTCGCGGTAACACACGCTGCCGGCAAACCGGTTGAGCCGATCAACTACCGCCAGATTCCGAATTGCACCTATTGCGAGCCGGAAATCGCCAGCGCGGGACTGACCGAACGCCAGGCCCGCGAAGCCGGACACAACGTAAAAGTCGGCAAGTTTCCCTTTGTGGGAAACAGCAAAGCCACCATCCTGGGCATGACGGAAGGCTTTGTCAAAATCGTCAGCGATGAGCGGTACGGCGAGATCCTCGGGGTCCATATGATCGGGCCCCGCGTAACCGAAATGATTGCCGAGGCTGTGGTGGTGATGCGCCTGGAAGGAACGGTTGAAGATCTGGAGCGCACCATCCATCCACATCCGACGCTCACAGAGGCTTTTCCCGAAGCCGCCCATGCGGTCCATGGGATGGCCATCCATATTTAGCTGGAAGCGTCATCGCACCGGCCGGAGCACCGCATCAGCCCTCAACCGGCAAGGTGACGATCAGCTTGCCAAATGATCTGCCAGGTCGAAATGCCGGGAGTTATGGGTTACGAGGGTAGCCTGCGCCTGCAGCGCGAACGGGTTGCAGCACGCAAGGCCGGCGACATTACCGATACGCTCATTCTGCTGGAACATCCGCCCGTTTATACGCTGGGGCGCAACGCCAATCGCCGGAACATTCTCTTCTCTCCGGAGCGCCTGCGCCGCCTGGGCGCCGAGGTCTTTGAAACCGACCGCGGGGGCGATGTCACCTTCCACGGCCCGGGCCAGATGGTTGGTTATCCCATCCTCGACCTCACCCAACACCGGCGGGATCTGGCCTGGTACATGCACTCGATCGAGGAAGTCTTCATTCGAGTGGCCGGAGAGTTCGGAATCCAGGGGGAACGAACCGCCGGCGCGCGTGGCGTCTGGATCGGAAATGACAAGCTGGTTGCCATGGGAGTGCATGTGTCCCGGTGGGTCACATCTCATGGATTCGCTTTCAACGTCAATACGGACCTGAGCTTTTTCGACTGGATCGTGCCTTGCGGCCTGCACGGCAAGGGAGTCACATCACTCCAGAAAATCCTGGGCCGGCCCGTTTCCATGAGTGGCGCAACGGAATCCGTCGTCCGTCACTTTGGCAAAGTTTTCGGCACGGAGATGAAGAGGCACAAACAGCAGGCAACAACGACAGGACCGCAAGCAAGTCCTGTTCATCCATAATGCCCGAAGACATTCAACTGGCGAGATAGGGCTGAAGTCCGGCCCACCAAAGGCGGAAAGATGACCTCGGCCCCCGACACTCAAACTCTGGAGCGGATGCTCTATTACCTGAAACTCACTCGCGAGGCCGAGACGCGAATTGAACAGGTCCTCTACCGCCAGGGGAAAATCGTCGGTGGCGTTTATGTCGGCCGGGGCCAGGAAGCTATCGGTGTGGGATCAGCCATTCAACTTCTGGACGGCGACGTGGTGCTGCCCAGCCACCGGGATTTTTCTTCCTTCCTCATCCGCGGGTTTTCCCTCCGGGAAATTTTCTGCAACTGGATGGCTCGGAGTAACGGACCCACCCGCGGCCGTGATAATACCCTTCACATAGGCAACATGAAGCTGGGCGTCATTCCCATCATCTCGCACCTCGGCGATACGTGTCCTGTTGCCTGCGGCGTGGGCCTGGTGTTGAAGCAGCGAAAAAACGGGAATGTGGCGCTCGTTCACTTTGGCGAAGGGACCACCAGCCGGGGTGATGTTCACGAGGCCATGAACATGGCCGCGGTGATGAAACTTCCGGTGGTCTTTATCTGCAATAACAACGCTTATGCCTATTCGACACCAACCGACAAGCAGTACGCCGTGAAGGACCTTGCCGTGCGCGGGGCGGCTTACGGCATGCCGGGGGTCAAAGTTGACGGTAACGACGTGATGGCGGTTCATTCCACGGTGGAGAAAGCCATCCGGCGCGCCCGGTCCGGAAGCGGCCCCGGTTTTATTGAGTGCAAGACGTTTCGGATGACCGGCCATTCGGCGCATGACGCGGCGGAATATGTTCCTGAAAAACTTTTCGCCCAATGGAAAAAGAAAGACCCCATCGCGCGATTGGAAAAAGTTTTGTTGGCAGGGAAAATTCTCGACAGGAAACAGATTGACCATCTGGATGGAGAGATCAGGAAGCAGGTCGATGACGCTGTCGCCTATGCCGAAGCCAGTCCCTTTCCGAAAGGCGCCGACGCACGGGAAGGCGTTTACTGCGATGATGAGTGCTGGTGGAGAAGCACACCGCGGAGTGAATAAATAAATCCATGCCGCAACTGACTTATCTTGAGGCAATTCGACAGGGGATCTGGGAAGAGATGGAGCGCGACACCTCCGTTTTTCTCCTGGGCGAGGATATTGGGTCTTACGGCGGAGCGTTTAAAGTAACTTCTGGAATGCTGGAGAAGTTTGGCGAGGACCGTGTAATCGACACTCCCATCTCCGAATCGGCCATCGTGGGCGCGGCCGTCGGAGCGGCCCTGATGGGCATGCGGCCCGTGGCGGAAATGCAGTTTATGGATTTTGTCTCCTGCGGGTTCGACCAGATTGTCAACATGGCGGCGAAAATTCACTACCGATGGGGCGCGGCCGTGCCCATCGTGGTCCGGGGCCCTTCCGGTGCGGGCGTGCATGGCGGTCCTTTCCATTCGCAATCAAACGAGATGTGGTTTGTGCATGTGCCAGGGCTGAAAGTGGTGGCTCCGGCAACGGCCTATGATGCCAAAGGACTGATTAAAGCCTCGATTCGCGACAACAATCCTGTCATTTTTTACGAGCACAAGTACCTATATCGGCGGACAAGGGAGGAAGTGCCGGACGAAGATTTTATAGTGCCCCTCGGTAAGGCAGCCGTTCGCAGGAAGGGCACCGACATTGCCGTCATTACCTACGGCGCCATGGTCTGGACAGCGCTGGAGGCAGCAGAACTCCTTGCCGGAGAGGGGATCTCGCTTGAGGTCGTTGACCTCCGAACCTTGTTGCCTTACGATGAGCAGTGCATACTGGCCAGTGCGCGCAAGTGCAGCAAGGTGATTTTGCTGCATGAAGATACGCGAGTTGGCGGCCTGGGGGGAGAACTTGCGGCGGTGATCGCTGAAAAGGCCTTCGAGGATCTGGATGGCCCGATTGTGCGGGTCACAGCACCGGACACGCCCGTTCCGTTCTCGCCGCCGCTGGAAGAATACTTTCTGCCCAACGTTCAAAAAATTGCAGATGCGGCGCGGCAGCTTGCAGCCTATTAGAAGTAACGAAACAGCTGCCTGAACAGGAATTTGCTGCGAGGATCGTGATGCCGACAAATGTTGTCATGCCCCAGATGGGAGAAAGCGTCGCCGAAGGGACCATCGTCAAATGGCTGAAAAGGCCGGGTGATCGCGTCGAGCGTGACGAGCCTCTTTTTGAAATTACCACGGACAAAGTGGATGCTGAGATTCCCTCCCCTGCCGCAGGAGTTCTTGCAAAGATCCTGGCCGCAGAAAACGAAACTGTAGCCGTCAACACCGTGGTAGCCGTTATCAATGGAGAAATGCCGGCTGAGGCCGCAGAGCCCGCGCCGGAGAGCACTCCGACCCCTGCGCCTTCAGTGGAAACAACGGCGCAGGCTCCTCCAACGCCGGCAGCCGTGGAAGCGCCGCCTGTCCCCGCGAAAGCACCGGCGGAACCGATTCAACCGGGTGAAAAGCTACGATCATCACCTCTTGTGCGGCGGATTGCACGCGAGCACAACGTGGACCTCTCACGGGTGAAAGGAACAGGGCTGGGAGGCAGGATCAGCAAGAAGGATATCCTGAAATTCCTTGAGCGCCGGACACCGGCCATGGCTGAAACCCCGGCGGCGCGGCCGTCGGTTCCCAGCAAGCCCGCCGCGGCTTACGGGCAAACCGTGACCTTCAGCGGGCCAACTCATGTGACCGCCATGACTCCGCAACGGCGGCTGATTGCGGAACACATGATGGCCAGCAAGAAAACCTCAGCGCACGTGACCACCGTGTTCGAAGCTGACATGACCAATATCGTTCAAACCCGCGAACGCATGGCCGCGGAGTTTGACCGCAGCCAGGGACTGAAACTCACCTACACCCCATTCATCGCACGCGCTGCCGTCGAAGCCATTAAGCAGTTCCCGATTTTTAACTCTTCGGTCGAGGGAACCAACGTCATCTACAAGCAGGCGATCAACCTGGGAATCGCAGTGGCGCTTGAAACCGGGTTGATTGTTCCGGTCATTAAACGCGCAGAAGAAAAGGACTTTCCGGGGATGGCCCGCGCCGTTCAGGACCTTGCAAGCCGCGCGCGCTCCAAGCAACTGAACGTGGAAGAGGTGCAGGAAGGCACTTTTACGCTGACCAATCCCGGCGTCTTCGGCAGCCTCTTTGGAACGCCGATCATCCATCAGCCTCAGGTTGCGATTCTGGGAGTTGGAGTGATTGAAAAACGGCCGGTCATCCGAAACGACGCGATTGCGATCCGCTCGATGGCCTACCTGATGCTGACCTTTGACCACAGGATCATCGACGGCGCCGTCGCGGACCAGTTTATGGCTTTTCTGAAGAATCAACTGGAGACCTGGCAGGAACCTGTCATTTAGCGTTCCATATGCCGCAGGCAGGGTTCGCCGCAATTATTGGAGTTGCTGATGGGCCAGGCGGTCAACCAGGCTGTTCAGGTCGTCCCGGCACGCGGTACCGTCAAACCCCTGCTGCTTCATTTGAGGGAGGAACCGCGCGAGGTTCTGGCGCGAAGAAGATCTTGGCGCGGTCGGGCTGGCCCAGCACGGCGTACTGCGCAGCAAGGGTCTGCAGCAGACCCAGTGAGGGCTCCTTCTCACGAGACCACTTGGCCAGGTTCTCCCGAAGTGCCCCTTGAAGGAAATCGCCGAATTTCCGGGTCTCGTCCACATAGCTACTACCGGAAAAGGAATAAACAGAAATAACGTCAGCCGCTTCTTCCCTCGGCCCGCATGCCGTCACCTCGGGCCGATGCACCACGAGTTCCCGGATGGAGTCGGGGCCGATCTTTCGAATTTCCAGGCCTTCAAAAGGCCATCCCTTCAGCCCGTCAATATGGCCGATAACCTTCAGGGAATCCTTTTCAACCTCCACGACATTCACCGTAGTACAGCAACGGTTGCCGCCAGAATAGAGTCCAAACACCAGGTCGGGCTTCCGGTCTCCGGTGAGATCGCGAAGGTAAACCGGCCGCGGCCGGCTGTTTCGAACCGGCAACCCTCCCCGGCCCGCAAAATCATAGAGAGCGGTCCAGGCTTCCCGTGCGCCTTCCAGTGTATCCACCTGGTAAGCAATCTGGTTTTCATCGTTGTAGATGACCAGACGTCCAGGCGCAAAACCCAGGCTGACAGAATTGGACCGATAGAGAGCTGCCCGATATTGCCGGTCAAGGGCGAACGTGTCAATGCGCTCGAAACCGGGAATATCCGGGTACGCCCCGTGAGCCCCTGCCTTGCCCAGTACGTATTGCTCGGCTGAGTTTGCCGCATCCTTCAGACTCGATGGCCTCCAGTCACGCTGGAGCCCCAGGACAAAAAGGAACACCAGGATTGCCAGCAGCGTCGAAATGATGAATTCACCCTTGCGCATTGGGGTGGGGGATTCTCCGAAAGGTTTCTGGCTCGCATTGAAGCCTCATAGCCCACTATTTAATCATGGGCAGCAAAGATTGTCATGGAACAGGACGGCATTCGTTCATGAGTTGGTCCGGCGGAATGAATCCAGAACCCATTCATCTTCCTTCTCTTTGTGTCGAAGGATGTAAATGTTCCCGTCGTCAGCGTGTACTTTGAAACAACGATACCCTACCCCATACCACTGGTCGAGGACCTCCACGACCTCAAAAACCCGGGAATCCTTCTGGCTGGAGTGGAAACGCAAAGGGCGTTCGTCCGCCTGATAGCCGGCATAACATTCAACGTGCAGGGTCATCGGCATCACGGGCCCCGGCTTTAGATGCCCAGTTCGCGGCGGATCGACTGGGCATACTGGTCGGCAAGGGCAATTGGCTGGATAGAAATTCCAGCCTCCACCAGAATGTTCTGTGAAAGCGTGGCTGCCTCGTCCTCCGCGTGGGCCAACCCTTCCACCACGGCCGTCAGTTCGGCCGGCTCACGGCGGCGGACGTGGTCCATGGTGTAAACCAGGACCTTTGCCAGTTCGACGTCGCGCTGGAGCGAAAGAGAGTGGATCAACTTCATGTGGCCGTTCCGTCTGCCCACAATCTCAGGCGGGTGGTACCCGAAATCAAAGGCAAAGGTGTCATTGGGTTGTGTCCAGCGTGCAACAGGAATATTTCGCTCAAACTTCGGAACGTCCCACAACCCGGCCCTCAGAAAAGAAAGCCTCAGCCGCTGTTTGATTCGCACCCGCGTGTCAATCGCGAGGGGTCCCTCCACCCGCGCCCCCACGTACCGGTTGAAAACATCCTGAATTTCCGCCGCCGGGTCACGAAGCAGGCAGGCCCTGACGGGAGCAATCTGCACCAGGTTTGAAAAAGATTGTCCCATCCAGCTCAGATACGTTTCCAGTTCGTCGCTGTGCTCGTCAATCTGCTGCTCAAAATCCTGCTGGAGTTCACGCAGGAATTCGAGGTCGGCCTGCGGGTGGAACCGCTTAATACGGCGGAAGTCATCCGTGAACAGACAGCCCAGGTAGTTCTCCTGAGGACTGAAAAGAAAGACTCCGATGTTCAGGAATTCGCCCCGCACAACGTCCGGCACATATTGCACCACGTAGAGCGAGCACTCCTTGAATTGTTCAGCCTCAGCCATACCAACACCTGGCCCTGCGGGCCCTTGTCACCCTCTATTCCCAATTCGGGAAGGGTCTCAATGAACTCTGTTTTGCGTCGATAATCAGTTGCCGCAACCGGCGGCGCCGCTGATAAAGCTGCTCCGCAAGCCGCGAAATCTGGTCCGGATCGTCACCGCACCACTCTCTCGGCACTTCGTGGAGACACGCTTCCAGTTCAGATGCCTCAATGTTTTCGATTCGGGAGATGTAGGGCTCAAACGACTTCAACCCGAGCACGCTCTCATACACCAGACGGCGCGGATAAAAGCTCCGAATGGGGCTGTCCGGGAAGTTCCATTCCCCATCATTAAAGCAGAAACCGTGATCGATGAGCGTGGCCGCGTAGCGGCTGCCGCTTTGGTCGATGGTTCGGTAAAAAATCATCTGGCGGCCATCGCAGTTGCAGGTCCACTTGTCCAGCACGTATGCGCCCAGAAAAATCGGGGCCAGGTTGGAGACCTGCCGCAACAGTCGGTCAGGAAGGAAATCCACCACCAGCGTCCGGCTGGGAGCGCCCGGGAACCTGGAACCGAAATGCCATCCCGAGGCACACTGCTCTTCCCGGCCTGCCGTCTCAAACTTCAGCAGAGGGGTTCCGGAAATGAGACTCTGTGAAACCTGCACGAATGCCCGGCCGGGAACAGGCAGCCGGATCAGAGCAGCCAGCCGGCTGGCAAGCATCTCGTTGGCCAGAATTCTGACGTGCTGGGGATTGTTCCTGAATTTGACAACGTAGGTCTCACCGTCGTCACAGCCCATCAGGAACGGTTGTGACCCGCCCCTCATCCGCCGGATGAATTCAACTGCCACCACCTTCGGAACAGCAGAGGGCTCCGCTTGACCGGATTGTAAATTCTGAGGCGAGATAGACGAGCCACCCTCTGGCACGATTCCAGAACCGAAATTGCCGGGTCCCTCGTGCATCCCTGAAACCTGTTGCCCAAGCCCCTTCTGCACTGTCACAACGTCCGCGGGAACACCTTACAACTCCCCCGGAAACCGCCCGGTTTAGCCAAGCGTTTCACGCGTTGCGCAATAACTTTAGTATCCAAAAAACGCAGGCAAGGTAAGGGTAGGGGTTTCACGGGGCTGAACTGGATGCTGCCCACACCGAGGTCAGCGGTGGCCCTTAGCCTTCTTGCCGGCAACAGCCTTCTTGCTCCTCCTGGCCTTCGGAGCCTTCTTAACTTTTCCGGCTTTTACCCCGGCCTTCGCTGGCTTTTTTGTCTTGATGGCCTTCTTCACCTTAGCGGCCTTTCCAGTCTTTTTCTCCTTTGCGGATTTGGCAGCTTTTTTGGGCTCAGAGGATTTTGCAGCCTTCTTAGGCTTGCTCGCCCTGGCAGGCTTTTTCAGTTTGGCCTTTGCCGTGCGCGCTTTGGGTTTGGCCGGCTGGCGGGCAATGGCGGGAGCAGGCGGAGGCGGCATAGGAGCCGGTGGGACTTCCAGCTCTACAGGCTCGGCCGCGTCCTCTTCGGATTCAAAGGAACTCTCCTCGTCCAGATCTTCGAGGTCCACCCCGAAGTCTTCCTTTTCCAATTCTTGTTCGTAGTCAGAAGAGAACTCGTCTTCGTACTCTTCAAACTCTTCGCCTGGCTCGTGGTTTTCGTCGTTAAACCGCATGGAATCCTCCTCTTAAAATCATCATCCCGTCAGAAACCGGATCTTAAGTTAGCGCGCGTCTTGAACCTTAAACAAAAAGTTCCCTTGGGCCAGATGTATACCACCGGACAACCGCTGTCAAGAGGCATCATCATCAACCGAATCTGGCTGTTACTCCGACACTCCATACAGCGCCAGCACCTGTCCAGGCATGATGAACGAACCATCCAGATGGTTCCATTCACGGATTTGAGCCACGGTCACCTTAAAATGGCTGGCAATTCCCCTCAGCGTATCACCACGGCGAATTCGGTAGCGATAAGCGGAGCTATGACTTCCCTGATATTTCCTTGCAGGACGATTGGAAGCCTCTTCCCTTGCGGAGGATCCCTTGCTGACTTTTAACGTCTTCCCCACAACAATGGAGGATCCGCGCAAATGGTTCCAGCGGCGGAGGTCCGCAACGCTCACATGAAAGTGGCTGGCGATGCCCCCAAGCGTATCGCCAGGCTGAATCCGGTAAACCCGGACGCCGTTGCGGCTTTCCGCGTGGTATTCGGCAGAGCGGCTGGAACGTGGCCCGCCGTGGGCAAACACATTCAGCGTTCTTCCGACGACAATCCGCGAACCCCGCAAGTGGTTCCAGCGCCGAAGGCTTGCAAGGCTCACATGGTAGCGGTGGGCAATGCCGCTGAGTGTATCGCCGCGGCGGATGCGGTAGCGGTAAAAGCGGCCCCTTCGATAGCGGGACTCCCGGTCCGGAGGAAGGGGCAGAATAAGGTGCGCGCCGACTACCGGGTCGTCCCCGGGGTTAAGATCGTTGGCCCTGGCCAGCGCGGCCTCTGTGATGTGATACCTGCGTGCGATGGCTTCAAGCGTGTCCGCCTGCTCCACCCTGACCGCCCGCCACCAGATCCGCTTTCCCGGCGGCACTTCCGCAATTCGCTTTTCGTACAATTCCTTGGTTCCGCGCGGAAGGTTGATCACATACTTGCTTTCATCCAGCGGGGTGGCCCAGGTCAGAAGGCTCGGATTGAGCTTTTCGAGTTCTTTGACTGGCCTGTCGATAAGCTCGGCCACCAGCCGAAGGTCAGTGGGAACTGCAACCGTTACCTGATCGGGCTCCAAAGGTGGATCAGGCTGCACATCAAACCCGTAGGCACGGGGATCCTTGGCAATCAGAGCGGTAGCGATGAAGATGGGCACATAGTTCTGGGTCTCTTTAGGCAGCGCCTGCAGTTCCCGGAGCTTCCAGAAGTTCGCGTATCCGGTCCTCTCAATGGCTCTCTGGATGCCGCCAGGTCCGGCATCATAGGCCGCCATAGCCAGATACCAGTCACCGAACTGTTTGTAAAGATCACGCAAGTGACGGACCGCCGCATCCGTCGATTTCAAGGGGTCCTCGCGTTGATCCTGATACTGATCCATTTTCAGACCGTATTCCCGGGCGCGCCCCGCCATGAATTGCCAGATGCCCGTCGCGCCTGCGCGCGACACGGCAAGGGGATTAAAAGCACTTTCCCCCGCGGCCATGTAGATCAGGTCCTGCGGCATTCCATACTTGCGGAGCACTTTGGAAATCATCGGCTGGTACATCCCTGCCCGGGTAAGGATCTTCTCGATATAGCCCTGACCCCCGTTTTGAAAGTAAGTCAGGAAACCAGCTACGTAATCGTTTGTAACCAGCGGAAGGTCTGAGCGAACTGAAATCAGTTCGAGTTCGGCCCGCTTCCGGACCCTCGGATCCACGGGAAATGTGAGATCGGCAAAGGATTCAATGGGAGGAGATTCATCATCATGCTGGCTTAACGCGTCGCCGCTCCCCGTTGTTGAGGACTCCAACCCATAGGTCTTTTCAACCAGCTTGTCGAATTCAGCTTTGAGCCGGGTGTTACGCTGGACGTCCATTCCGGATTGGAGCAGCAGACTCAGCGCCTTGTTAAAATCCTGTCTGGCCTTTTGCAGGTTCCCGGCATGATATTCCTGCATGCCATGGTTATAGACGGCATCAACGTTTTCGACCAGAACGTCAGCCGGATCAGGGGGCTTGGGTTTGACAGCCCGGGGAGGAGGCGCCGGGGGCTGGATGGGAAGAGGTGCCGGGGGCGGCACAACAGGCGTGGGAGGCGAAGCCGCAACCTTTCTGCTGCGGGAATTGCATGAACCCAATGCAAGCACAACAGCCAGAATAAGAAAAAAGATTTTACACTTCCCCAACTTGACCTGCCTTTCAGCTTTGTTGTTTCATGCTCCCCTCCCGCCAAGAGAGCATCATAGCCAGATTTTACGTATGCGATCTTTCAAGGTCAACCCGAAACGGGACGTCACAGGGAGATAAAAGCACGGCTGTGGCGGCGGGCGGCGGCAGCCAGGGTTAAAATGAGTTCATCGAAGGCTGCGTCGATGCTGGCAGGCCGCAGCGGGGTTCGGCTATAATCGAAACTTCCTGGTGCGACACAACGCCTGCTGCCTGACTTTGGCCACCATCAAGCATAGGTAACCATGCGAAACCCTCTCCGACCTCTGTTTCCGTATCTCGCCAAGTACAAGAAAGGCTATGTCATTGGCTTTGCGGCGCTCATCCTCACCCAGGTTGTCGGAGTTACAATACCCCTGGTCATCAAGGACACCTTTGATGCACTCACCCGCGGCGTTACGGCGCAAAAGCTGGCCTTTTTTGCCCTTCTGCTGCTGGGCATCGCGCTGGTAAAAGCGATTTTCCAGTTCTGGATGCGCTGGATTCTGATCGGCATCTCGCGCGACGTTGAGTATGATCTCCGCAATGACCTCTTCAGCCACCTGATGCGGCAGGACCTCCGCTACTACAACGAACATCGAACCGGCGACCTGATGGCCAAGCTGACCAATGATTTGAGCGCCGTCCGCAACATCGTCGGGCCGGGCATCATGTATTCAGCCAATACGGTGGTGACAGGCATCGCCACGATCACGCTGATGGCCCATCTGGATCTTCATCTGACGCTGCTGGCGTTGGCCCCTCTGCCGCTGGCCTCGATTGCGGTCAAGTTTTTCGGGCAGAGGATCCATGAGCGGTTCGAAAAAATCCAGGCCATGTATTCAGAACTCACCGAAAGGGTGCGCGAAAACCTTTCCGGAGTCCGAATGGTCCGTGCCTTCCGCCAGGAAGAGCCTGAAATCCAGCAGTTCGACCGCATGAACCAGGTCTATGTGGAAAAGAACAATGGCCTGATTCTGATCACGAGCTTTCTGTGGCCCGCGCTGGCTCTGCTCTTTGCAGCTTCGTTCCTGCTCATCATGGTGGTCGGCGGAGAGCATGTGCTGTCAGGCAGAATCACCATCGGAACATTCGCGGCATTCAACGTCTACCTGATGTATCTCATCTGGCCCATCATCGCGCTGGGGTGGGTGACCAACATCATTCAGCGAGGTCTCGCCTCCATGGGCCGGCTGTGGACCATTTTTGCCGCCCAGCCAACCATCGACGACCGCCTGGTTCCCGGCGATCCGGTCCGTGCTCTGAAAGGCGAAATCGAATTCCGGAACCTCAACTTTGCTTACAACGGACATCCGATTCTCAAAAACATCAACCTGCACATTCCGGCGGGCCGGACCCTCGCCATTGTGGGCGCAACCGGCTCGGGGAAAACCACTCTGGCCGCTCTGGTTCCCCGGCTTTTTGACGCAGAGGAGGGATCGGTGCTGGTCGATGGGATTCCTGTCCGCCATGTCCCGCTCAAGACTCTTCGTTCGCATATCGGGTTCGTTCCGCAGGAAACTTTCCTGTTCAGCGATTCGATTCGTGAAAACATCCGGTTCGGGGTTCCCGATTCTTCGGATGATGAAGTGGAAGGCGCGGCAGAGATCTCCAACATCCGGCCGGACATTCTGGGCTTCCCCAAGGGTTTCGATTCCATGGTGGGAGAACGCGGCCTGACGCTTTCAGGCGGCCAGAAACAGCGGGTGGCCATCTCACGGGCTATCATGCGCGACCCGCGCATCCTGATTCTCGATGACGCACTCTCCAGCGTTGACACCTACACTGAAGAAAAAATATTGCGGCACCTCACCGAGGTAATGGCGGGAAGAACCACCATCCTGATCTCTCACCGCGTCTCAACCATTCGCAATGCGGATGAGATTGTCGTGTTGCACGACGGCACGATAGTGGAACGAGGCTCCCATGAAGAGTTGCTGTCGATGAACGGCCATTACACGGAGCTTTACAACAAGCAATTGATTGAAGAATCACTTGAAAAGGAAGCGTAACCCGGCAGTCTGATGGCAGAAAGTTTCCACGAAGAAGAAGTTCTCGGCAAAGCGTACGACGCGCGTCTGATGCGGCGGCTGCTGACCTACTTGCGTCCATACCAGCGGGTGGTTTCCTCTGCCCTAGTCGCCACCTTCCTCTATGGCCTCCTGCAGGCCCTGCCGCCCTACCTGATGAAAGTGGAAATCGACCGCTATCTCGATCCCACAAAGCACCATCCGGTTCCCCAGTTTCTCGCACATTTTCTAAGTTCAGAGCCCCGGTTGGGCATCCTTCAGATCGCCTTTGCCATCTTTCTGCCGGCGGTCCTGCTGACATTTGTTCTGCAGTTTGCCCAGACTTTCGCCATGCAACTGGTCGGGCAGAAAGTGATGTACGACCTGCGCAAGCAGGTGTTTGAGCATCTTCAGCGCCTGCAGATGAGCTACTTTGACCGCAATCCGGTGGGCAGGCTGGTCACGCGCGTCACCACCGACATTGATGTTCTGAACGATATGTTCGCCTCCGGTGTCGTGGCCGTTTTCGGTGACTTTTTCACCCTGGTCAGCATCATGGTGGTGATGCTGAAGCTGGACTGGAGGCTCGCTCTGCTCACCTTTTCCGTCCTGCCCCTGATTATCGTGGCCACGGCCCTTTTCCGGAGGGCGGTGCGGGAATCGTACCGCCGCATCCGCCTTGCCATCGCCCGCATCAATTCCTATCTCCAGGAGCACATCACCGGCATGTCGGTATTGCAGCTCTTTAACCGGGAGGAGAAGAGCTTCGACGAGTTTGAAAAGATTAACGGGGCGTACCTGAAAGCGTACAAAGACTCCATCCTGGCCTACGGCTTGTTTTATCCCACGGTTGAATTCCTGGGCGTGCTGGCCATCGTCATCATCCTGTACAAAGGCGGCGGCATGATCCTGGGCGAGGCGCTGACCGTGGGAACGGCCATCGCCTTTATCCAGTATTCGCAACGCTTCTTCCGGCCCATTCAGGACCTCAGCGACAAATACAACATCCTCCAGTCAGCGATGGCCAGTTCCGAGCGTGTCTTCCGGCTGCTGGACACGCCGGTAAAGATTTCCGATTCCTCACAACCGAAGAGGCTTGCAGAAACGGGTGGCCGGGTGGAATTTCGCAACGTGGGGTTTGCTTATCGCGACGATCATCGGGTGCTGGAAAACGTTTCTTTCACCATCGAGCCGGGTGAGACGGTTGCCGTGGTGGGCCACACCGGGGCAGGCAAAACAACCCTGACCAACCTTCTGCTGCGCTTCTACGACGTCCAGGAGGGCGCCATCCTGTTCGACGGCGTGGACATCCGCGACCTCAGCCTGCAGGACCTGCGCAGCAATTTCGGAATCGTATTGCAGGACCCGTTTCTCTTTTCGGGCACCATCGCCGGCAACATCCGGCTTGGGACCGAAGGCATTTCCGATCAGCAGGTCCGTGACGCAGTCCGGCGCGTTAATATGCAGGACTTTATTGAGGGCCTTCCCGGCGGTTTTGATGAGCCTGTCAAAGAGCGCGGTGCCACGCTCTCATCAGGACAAAAGCAGCTGCTCTCTTTCGCCCGGGCGCTGGCCCACGACCCGAAGATTCTGATCCTGGACGAGGCCACATCGAGCGTGGACCCGGAAACCGAACATCTGATTCGCGAGGGTCTGCGGCGGCTGCTTGAAAATCGCACTTCGCTGGTCATTGCTCACCGCCTCTCGACCATCCAGAACGCCTCAAAGATCATCGTGATGCACAAAGGGCGCGTGCGGGAGGTGGGGACCCATCAGGAACTGCTGCGCTTGAAGGGAATCTATTTCAAGCTTTATCAGCTTCAATACAAAGACCAGGAGTTCCTGGCCTCTGCTGGATCGGCCAAAGGATCATGCCCAGAAATTGCTTCTTAATGGTTGCCGGGGAACGCTCCGGCGACGTTTACGGGGCCGCGCTGGCTCAGGCACTGAGAGAGAGGATCGCCGATGCGGAGTTTTTTGGCTGCGGCGGCGAAGCCATGCGCGCTGCCGGCGTCAATACCCTTGTCGATATCCATCACGTGGCGCTGATTGGAATCTCCGAGGTTGTATCCGGCCTCCCCAAGGCCTACCGCGCCCTGCAGGACCTCGTGGCTGAAGCCGCGCGCCGAAAGCCCGCGGCCGCAATCCTGATTGATTCTCCGTCCCTGAATCTGCGCCTGGCAAAGCGGCTGAAGCGCCACAATATTCCCGTGATCTATTTTGTCAGCCCGCAGATCTGGGCCTGGAAAAAATGGAGGATCAGGAAGATCAAAGCGTGCGTCGACAGGATGCTCTGCCTTTTCGACTTCGAGACCGACATCTACGAAAAAGCGGGCGTGCCCGTGGAATGTGTCGGACATCCCCTGGTCGACATGGCCGCTCCCGGCATGACCCGCGAAGAATTTTTCACCCGCGCAGGCCTCGACCCGGGCGTCCCAACGGTGGCGCTGTTACCGGGAAGCCGCAGAACGGAAGTGGCTTTCAACCTGCCTGCAATGCTGGAAGCGGCGGCCCAGTTGGCGCGCTCCCGCCCTGTTCAGTTTGTTGTGGCTTGCGCACCCACCATTGACTCATCGTGGCTGGAATCACTGGTAACGCGCGGCTACACCGGCAACGCCACCCTTCGCGCACTCAACAATTCAACACATGAGGCCCTGCACTACGCTGACGCGGCTGTGGTGGCCAGCGGCACAGCCACGATTGAGGCAGCTATACGGGAATGTCCCATGGTGGTCGTCTACCGGGTGTCCGCCTTCACAGCGATGTGCGCCAGGTTCATGATCGATGTTCCCTTCTACAGCATGGTCAACCTGCTGGCCGGCCATGCCGCGGTCCCGGAACTGATTCAGAGCGACTTTACCGCCGCCCGCCTGGCGGTCAATCTGGAGCAATTGCTCGACGACGGGGAGGCGCGAAACAGAATGATCGGGGACCTTCGAAAGGTGAGGAATCGCCTGGGATTGGGGGGGGCAATCGGCCGGGCCGCGGATGCCATCGTCCGCCACATTGAGGGGGCCAAGGCATCCCGGCGTGCCGTATAAAGCATCCCTGTGATAGGGCAAGTTGGCTTTTGGGGCCGACCCACTATCGTTTTTTATGATTAACCGTTCCACCGGCCTGCCGGGAATTGTATGATCAATAGTGTTGCCCTTTTCTTCTGAAAGGCTCAATTCATTTATGAAGAATGCCTTACTGTTTTGTAGATTGAGGACTGCCGCAGCCCGACGCGCGGGAAACACGGGGTGCGCGCGAGGAACTGCGCTGCTGGCCCTGGCCCTTTTTGCCGCACTCTCAGGTGCGCGGGCTGCAGACCCTTCGCAGTTCGTGGTCAAGAATTACGACATCAAGGTTCAATTGTTTCCCTCCACGCACATCCTTGACGCCACCACCAGGATTGATTTCGTACCCCAGACCACCACCAGCCAGCTCAGCTTTGAGCTCAACAGCGCCCTCCGGGTGCAGAAGATCGTGGATTCGGCCGGAACGGACGTTCCCTTTCAGCAGGAGGGGCTGACCCTTAAGATCACCCTTCCCAGCCCGGTCACCAACGGCCAGGCTTCGTCCCTCACCGTCAGTTACAAGGGCGGGCTTGGAACAGCCGACGGGAGCCCTGTGGAAGGACTGAAGTTGTCCTATGTGGGCACTGAAGGCTCCTATCTGCTCTACCCTGGCCGATGGTTCCCGGTGGCCAGCCCCGGACTCAATCGCTTTGCGGCTACCCTGCACGTTACCGTGCCAACCGGGGAGACCGTGATTGCCTCGGGAACACCTTCGCCACCCGTAGACGAGGCCGGCAACACTACCTATTCATTCAAGTTTGACCAATCGGCTTTTCCCGGCACGTTTTACGCAGGCACCTACTCGGTCCAGCATGAGTCCGCTTTTGGGGCGAATATCTATCTCTTCCTGAAACCTGGGCACGAGAATTATGCGGCTGACTACGGAGCGACGGCGGCAAAGGTCATGAGCTTTTTTTCCAGCAAGTTCGGGTCCCTTCCGAACGGGAATCTGGCCGTGGTTGAAATTGCCAACGACACCGTAGGCGGTTATTCCTCGGCCGGCATCGTCGCTCTGGCCACACGCGGATTTTCTTCCCCCGTGAACGAACAACTGCTGGCGCGTGAAATCTCCCGCCAGTGGTGGGGAAGTTATGTCAGCCCTGCTACACCCGATGACGCCTTCCTCGATGACGGTCTTTCACTTTACTCTTCGGCACTCTACATTGAGCAGTCGCAGGGCGAAACGGCTTTTGAAAACCTGATGCACTCAACCGCCATCGGGGCCCTCACCCACGAAGAGACGGCCCCCATCAGCCAGGCCGGGTCACTCCAGCCCTTTACCCCGCAGTACGATTCGATTGTGGCGCAAAAAGGCGCCATGGTTTTCCATATGTTGCGCTGGGTCATCGGCGACAAAGCATTCACGAAGGCCCTGCAAACACTGGTCCAGCAGTATGCGTGGAAATCCGTCACCACACAGGATTTCGAGAAAGCCGCTGAGCAGGCCAGCAATGAGAAGCTGACCTACTTCTTCGCCCAGTGGGTCAGTTCCACCGGCGTACCCCAGTTCAAGGATTCCTGGGCCATTTATCGCGTCGCAAACCACTATCAGGTAGTCGGCAAAATTCAGCAGGACCTGGATATCTTCCGGATGCCGGTGGACGTGCGTGTCAACTCCGAGGGCCGCAGGCCTGTTAATGACCGCGTCCAGATGGTGGGAACAACCGCGGACTTTACCGTGAACACCGTGACCAGGCCAACCCATGTGGAGATCGACCCCGGCAGCCACATCCTCAAACTAACCGACAAGATCCGCACCGAGGTGGAAATCACCCGGGGCGACCAGCTGGTTGCCGAACAGGCCTATCTGGAAGCCGTCAAGCAGTATCAGATGGTCGTGCAGCAGAACAAGAACAATTCACTGGCCCACTTTCGCCTGGGGCAGATTTATTTGCGGCTGCACAATTACAACGCCGCGGCGGAGGAAATGCGGGCGGCCCTCGACGGAAACCTTGAGCCCAAATGGATTGAAGTCTGGGCACATCTTACTCTGGGCAAAATCTTCGACGCCACCGGCCAGCGCGACCGCGCCCTGAACGAATACCAGCGGGCCCTGCAGACCAAGGACGACACCCAGGGCGCCATTGAGCAGGCCAAACAGTATATCCAGAAACCTTACTCGGACGAGAACCGGGCCATCGGGTAGCAGGGACTGAACAGCCTGCCGGCTGAAGACTGTTTCAGCTTCGGGCGTTGCTTCAGGTTGTTTCACTTGCTGCGGGGTGGGCCGTGAGATTCTGGTAGGTCTCTTCAAACGTCTTGAGCGCCGCATCATCGTAGAGCACAAAGTAAATCTTCTCCAGGCTGCTGCGAGACTTCAGGTGCTTCAGCACTTCGCTGATCATCACGCTGGCGCATTCTTCCATGGGGAAACCGGCAATCCCGGTGCCGATGGCCGGGAAAGCAATCGTCTTGAAACCCTTTTCCTCAGCGCGGAGCAGGCTGTTCCGCGTGGCATTCCGCAGGGACTCCGCGGTGGTTCTACTGCCCTGTTTCATGCTGGCTGCGTGGATCACGTAATACGCTTTCAGATTGCCCGCCGGGGTCACAGCAGCTTCGCCCAGGCGGATGGAACCGATGCGGTCGCACTCCTCCTGGATTCGCGGGCCGCCCTTGCTCCGGATGGCGCCCGCAACTCCCCCGCCCAGAATCAGTTCGTTGTTGGCCGCGTTGACGATCGCGTCAACTTCGAGTTCGGTGATGTCGCCCTTCATGAAGTAGATTCTGGCTGGCATGTTTCCTCGGTTGCGTCGAGTTTTAGTTACAGAAAGAATAACCGAGATGGCGGGCCGCGGCCAGTGATTCCGGTCACTTTGGTAAGGGGTCGCATCGCTTGCGGCAGTCACCCGCAGGGCGTTATCCCAGCCAGCGCTTCAGCCGGCAGAAACAGCGCAGTTTCTGGGAGCGGGAAAGACTGCCGTTCCGTCCGCTGGTGGAGGGCAGAACGTATATCCGCGAATTTCCAAACCGCCAGCGTTGCGCTCCGAGTTCCGCCTTCCGGCCCTGGAACCTCTCGAATCCTGTCTTGCCGTTGAAGGCAATGGCTTCAGGAGACATTTTCAGAAGTTTCGCCTTCAGCACGGGGACGCCGTGGTGGAAGTCTTCCCTGCTCAAATCGCTGCTGGAGTTCGACCAGCGCTTGACGATGTCGGTGAGGCCAATACCGAACTCGAGAATGCGGTGGTCTTCTTCCGGCCTCAGGTGGACCGGCGTCAGCCCTGACTCGTAGAGAAAGTTCCAGAACTGGTTGCCGCGGCCGGCATAATAATGCCCCAGTTGGGCCGAACGCTCGCCGGGATTAAACCCCACAAACACGAGCCTCAGCCCGGGCCGCAAATAGTCTGGCAAATCGGGATACACGATGTTTCCTTGTCACGCCGGCCACAGGAACATTCTGCATTGCAGCTAAGGGGATGCAGATTGCTTCGCCGCTCGGTCCCGGCAACGCGCCACAAATTCCTGGAAGATTTTCAACTGCTCGGGATGCTCCTTGAACATCTCCTCGGGATGCCACTGCACGGCCAGGAAGAAAGGGTATTCCTCCGCCAGTTCAACCGCCTCCACCAGCCCGTCTTCGGAATGGGCCGTCACCTTCAGGCCCCTGCCCAGGCGTTTGATCGCCTGGTGATGAAGACTGTTCACCGCACAACTGCCCGCCACAAACCCGTGCAGGAGGGAATCCGGATCGGTCACGGTGATGGAATGCGTGGTGGCGCTGCGGCTGCCCTGCTGCTTGTGATCGCGTTCCAGCGCCGTATCGCTTTTCAGGTCCTGGTAGAGCGTCCCTCCGAACCGGGTGTTGATGGTTTGAATCCCGCGGCAGATGCCCAGAATCGGCAACCCGGCCTTGAGGCCGCGGTCGATGAGGGCTATTTCAAAATCGTCGCGGGCGCGGTTGGTGCTGACGTTATCGTACTTTTTCCGCTCACCGTAAAGCTCCGGGTCAACGTCTTCCCCGCCCGCCAGGAGGATTCCGTCAAAATTGCCCGACGAGGGCAGCCCGTTCCCCGGAGGCATGATCATCTCGATTTCTTCGGGTCGGGCGCCGGCGGCGACCAGGGCCTGAAAATAGAGAGACCCCTGACTTTTTATTTTTTCCTTTTCCGGAATGGAAAGCGCAATTTTCATAAGACTGAAATCCGCCCTCTTTGGAGGCTTCAATTCGCCGGCGGCTTGCTGGTTGCCGGCGCTATTTTCCCTTGACAGGGGCTGCCAATTCAAGTAGAAACATAATTATGCGTATGCTGCATAAATATTCCTGTCGGACGGGGCAGTGAAGGCGATCATCGAGGCGGAAACCTTCAGCACTCCAGGCCAACACGCGGCGTCATCCCGGGTTGTCCGGGTAGCCGTTGCCGGCGCAACGGGCTACGCGGGGCTGGAACTCCTGCGCCTGCTGGCCCGCCACCCGCAGGCCCGGGTGACGCGCCTGATGTCGTCCGGACGGGACGGGAAGAAAGAGTTTCCCATTGAGCAGTCCCATCCGGCCCTCAGCGGGAAGTTCGCGGTTCCCTGCCAGCCGCTCTCAGTGGAAGCGCTGCCGCCTTCGGAAGTGGACCTGGTTTTTCTGGCGACCCCGCACCACACCGCGCTTGAAATCGCTCCCCGGCTCCTGGAGCGCAAGCTTCGCGTGATAGACCTGAGCGCAGCCTTCCGGCTGAAGGATGCGGCGGCCTATCCACGGTGGTACGGTTTTGAGCACAACGCCCACGCGGAACGGGAAGAGGCTGTCTACGGCCTGACGGAACTGAACGGCCCGCGCATCGCCAAGGCCCGCCTGGTGGCCAATCCCGGCTGCTATGCCACTTCGGTGATTCTGGCGCTGGCCCCCGCGCTTGAGAAGGGTTGGATAGACACAAAGGCGGGCGTCATCTCCGACTCGAAGTCCGGCGCCAGCGGAGCGGGCCGCGGCTTGAGCGAGAAGCTCCACTTTGTGGAAGTGAATGAGAACTGCCGCGCCTATGGGCTTTTCAATCACCGGCACGTCCCGGAGATGCTTCAGGCGCTGAAGCTGGCGGAAAAGGATTTTATCTTCACGCCCCACCTGCTGCCGATTACGCGGGGGATTTTGAGCACCCTCTATGTGCGCCTGTCGAAGTCTCGTGCGCATGAGGAGGTGGTCGCGCTTTACCGCGACTTCTACAGCGGGGCGCCCTTTGTCAGGGTGCTGGAGTCCGGAGTTCCGGAAATTCAGTCCGTCGCCCAGACCAATTTTACCGACATTGGATTTTCTCTCGATGCTGACGGCACGCGGATGATTATCGTATCCGCGCTCGACAACCTGATCAAGGGTGCGGCGGGGCAGGCCATCCAGAACATGAACCTGATGTACGGCCTGGCCGAGGGAATGGCGCTGACGTGAAAGTTGTTGTCAAGGTAGGAGGGCAATCGGCGGAGGAACAGTTTCGGCGGCAGCACCTGGCCCGGCAGATCGCCGGACTGGCCAGGGCCGGCCATCGAGTGGTGGTGGTGCACGGAGGCGGCAAAGCGCTGACAGAGACGCTCCAGCGCCTGGGAATTGAGACGGAGTTCCACAACGGCCTGCGCGTGACCGATGCTGCGACGCGCGATGTGGCACTGATGGTTCTGGCCGGGATCATCAACAAGCAGTGGGTCGCTGAACTGGAAGCGCAGCGCCAGCCCGCCATGGGTATCTGCGGCGGCGACGGCAAGCTGGTGATGGCGCGCCGGCTGACGGCCACCGCCAACGGAACCAAAAAGGATCTGGGTTATGTGGGCCGTCCGACAAAGATCAACACCGCCATTCTCAACCTGGCGTTCTCAAAGGGGTTTGTGCCGGTGGTGGCGAGCCTGGGGCTCAGCGCTGCCGGCCAGTATCTCAACATCAACGCGGATGACCTTGCGGCGGCGCTGGCCATGGCCCTCGAGGCCGACCGCCTGCTTTACCTCACCGAGTCCGGCGGTGTCTGGGACGCGGAAAAAAAGGTGCTCCCTCTGGTGCGGCTCAGGGACATCCGGAGTTTGATTCACAAAGGGACCGTGCGCGACGGAATGATTCCCAAGCTGCGGTCCTGCGCCCGCACTCTTCAGCACGGCGTCCATGAAATTGACATTATTTCGCCGGACGAAAAAAACTCTTTGGTGCGAACCGTCATCAAAGGTGAAAGCGTGGGAACAAGGATAGTAAGGTCATAATGGATTATCAACAGATTGCCGAACTCGAAGAACGCAGGCTGGTTCCCACCTACAAGCGCCTGCCTTTCATGGCGGTTGGTGGCGAAGGGTGCTATCTCGTCGACGACCAGGGGAAAAAGTATCTCGATTTCCTCGGTGGCCTGGGGGTCAATGCCCTCGGGCATGCGCATCCGGAAATGATGGCCGTGTTGCGCGATCCCTCCGAAAGTCTGCTCCACATCTCCAATCTCATCTACCATCGTTTTCAGGCTCCGCTGGCCGATCAACTGGCAAAGCTCTCCGGCCTCGACCGTGCTTTTTTTGCCAATACGGGCAGCGAAGCCGTCGAGGGCGCGCTCAAGCTTGCCCGCGCTTTCGGCCGCCAGCATTCCGGGGAACGGGTCGGTATTCTCGCCGTGGAGAACTCCTTCCATGGCCGCACCATGGGGGCGCTGGCCGCCACCTGGCCGGAAAAATATCGCAAGCCCTTTGAACCCTTGCCATCGGGCTTCAGGTTTATCCGCCAGAACGACATCAGCCATCTCAGAAGAAACTTTTCGCCGGACACCGCCGCGTTGCTGGTCGAGGTGATTCAAGGCGAGGGCGGCGTGGTGGAACTCGACGAAGAATTCCTGAAAACCGGCCAGGAGCTGTGCCGCGAGCACGGCGCTCTGTTCATCTGCGACGAAATCCAGTGCGGGCTGGGCCGCCCGGGAAGCTACTTTGCCTACCAGTTGATGGGCCTCAAGCCGGACGTCGTCCTGGTCGCCAAGCCTCTGGCCGGAGGCTTGCCGCTGGCGGCCATTCTCGCCCGCGATGAGGTGGCCCAGGCATTCCATCCCGGCATGCACGGCAGCACCTTCGGCGGCGGGCCGCTGCAGTGCCGCCTGGCCCTCAAATTCCTTGAAATCCTCCAGCGGCCGGAATTCCTGCAGCACGTCCGCCAGGTGGGCTCGTATTTTAAGAACCAGTTGTTAAATCTTCAGAAGGAACTGCCCGTCATTCGCCAGGTCCGCGGCCAGGGGTTGATGCTTGCCGCGGAACTCTCCATCCCCGGCAAGGAAATCGTCCAGCAGGGAGTGGAGGCCGGGTTCCTGTTCAATTGTACTCAGGAACAGGTCCTCAGGTTTCTTCCTCCTCTGGTCATCCAGCAGCAACATGTCGATGAATTAATCGCCGTGCTGCGCTCGATCTTAATTTCTGTCTCCAGCATTGAAAAGAAGGGGGTGCGCGCATGACGCCCGTCGCAACTATGGAAAAACAAGAACAACTCAGTGTGCATGATTTAGTCGCGGACCAGGATCTTACCGCCAATGACGTCCGCATGATTTTCGATCTCGCCGGGCGCGTGAAGGCTTCACCCGCATCGTACGCGCAGGCGCTCGCCGGCAAACAACTGGCTATGATCTTTGAAAAGCCGTCGCTCCGCACCCGCGTCACTTTTGAAGTGGGCATGACCAGCATGGGGGGATTCCCCATCTACATGGACCACTCCAAGCCGCGGCTGGGAGAGCGGGAGTCGATCAAAGACGTGGCCCGCAATCTTGACCGCTGGGTGGACGGCATCGTGGCGCGCACTTTCTCCCACCAGTCTGTTATCGAACTGGCCGAGAATGCCTCCATCCCCGTGGTGAATGCCCTGACGGACCTTCTGCACCCCTGCCAGGCGCTCGGAGACTACTTCACCCTGACCGAGAAGTTCGGGCGCGTGAAGGGCCTGAAGCTGGCTTTCGTCGGTGACGGCAATAACGTGTGCCACTCGCTGATGCTGACCGGCGCCAAGCTGGGCGCAACCGTTCGGGTGGCTACACCTTCCGGCTTTGAACCCAAAACTGACATGGTGAACCAGGCCAAAGCCCTGGCCCGCGCCACCGGCGCAAAGGTCGAACTGTTCCGCGACCCTCTGGAAGCCGTTGCCGGCGTGCAGGCGGTTTATACCGACGTCTGGGCCAGCATGGGCCAGGAATACGCCGCCCATCTTCGCACCCAGGTCTTTGCTCCGTATCAGGTGACCCCAAGCCTGCTGGAGGCCGCAGGCCCCGACACCGTTTTCCTCCACTGCCTTCCGGCGCACCGGGGACAGGAAGTCACCGATGCCGTGATCGATTCGCCCAAATCGCTCGTCTACGACCAGGCTGAAAACCGTTTGCACGTTCAGAAGGCGCTCCTCCTGCTGCTGCTGAAGTCGCATTGAGCATGGGCATGGACACCATCACGCAGTTTCCGCGGGAGGCTCTGGTGACGACGCTCGAGGCAGGGGAGAACTTGAAATTGCCTGTTCTCCGCAAGGCTCGCCTCAGCGATGTTCCCGCCCTCTTCAAGCTCATCCATCAGTACGCGGAGGAAGAGGTGATGCTTCCCCGCGCCCTCCCGGAACTTTATGAGAACATCTGGGAGTTCACGGTGGCGGAGAAAGGCGGCCGACTTGCCGCCTGCGGAGCGCTCCGCCTGTATAACGAAGAAGTCGCAGAGATCCGTTCCCTGTGCGTCGACCCTCAGCTAAAAACCTCGGGACTGGGCCGGGCGGTTACCAATCAGCTGATGCACGAAGCAAGGGATCTGGGGCTGAAAAGGGTTTTTGCGCTCACGGTCGTCCCTGCTTTCTTTTCCAGGATGGGTTTCTATCCCGTCGAACGGGGCGCGCTGCCCCAGAAGGTGTGGCGTGACTGCCTGCAGTGCGAAAAGTATTTCCGCTGTGACGAGGTAGCCGTGGTGTTTGACCTGGCAAACCTGGGCGGTGGAAACGTTGAAGGGCCTTCCGAAGCCAGGTAATCACGTCAGGATGAAGAGGGTTTGTCTCCGCCCGCTCCCTGCTGCGCACTCTTGCCTCGCCCGATGCGGACCCGCCCCGCAAAATAAACAATCACCATTCCCAGTGTCGCCCCGATCGTGTCAATGCCACAATCCACAATTGAGGGGCCGCGGCCTGGGACAAACCTCTGGTGAAACTCGTCGGTCAGCGAGTAAAGCCCGGCCAGCAGAATGCAGGCCAGGGCCTTCCGCGGGTTCCAGGCGGCGCGATGATCATCCCCCAGCGCGTGGTAAAGGAAGATGGCAAAAATGGAGTACTCGGTCAGGTGGCCCAGCTTCCGGAACCCATGGGCCAGCAGAAGGAACGTATGACGGGAGACTTCCAGGTGAAGGATGGCCAGAATATCGCTCAGCAGCCTGTTGGTAAACGACGATCCGAAGGTCCGGGTGGACATGTAGAAAATAACCCCGGCCCAGATGATGACCGGAACCCACCACAGAAAGGCCTGCAATCGTGTCTCCCGGGCGGCACTCGGAGACGGGTTATTCGAGGCGATAGTTGGGGGCCTCCTTGGTGATGATGACGTCGTGCACGTGGCTCTCACGCAATCCGGCTGATGAAATCCGGACGAAGCGCCCCCGCTGCTGAAGCTCAGGGATGGTGGCGCAGCCGGAATAACCCATGCCGGCCCGCAGCCCGCCCACGAGTTGCTGCGCCATATCGGCCAGCAGACCCTTGTAAGGCACGCGGCCCTCAATGCCCTCTGGAACCAGCTTGGAGGTGGAGTCTTCCTGGCCGTAGCGGTCTCTGGAACCCTCCTGCATCGCCCCCAGCGACCCCATCCCCCGGTAGGACTTGAAGGTCCGTCCCTGGTACAGGATCGTCTCCCCCGGGCTTTCTTCAGTGCCGGCAAAAAGGCTGCCGATCATCACCACGCTCGCCCCGGCGACAAGGGCCTTGGTGATATCGCCCGAAAACTTGACACCGCCGTCCGCAATCAGCGGAATGCCTGCTTCGCGCGCCGCGCGGGCGCATTCCGCGATGGCCGTGATCTGGGGCACGCCGGCGCCCGAAACCACCCGTGTGGTGCAGATCGAACCCGGCCCGATCCCAACCTTCACAGCCGCTACCCCAAGATGGATCAGGTCGCGGGCGCCCTCAAAGCTGGCCACATTGCCCGCGATCACTTCGGCATCCGGCAGGCTCTTCTTGATGATCTTCACAGCTTCCAGCACGCGCTCGGAGTGGCCGTGGGCCGTGTCCACTACAATGACGTCCGCCTGGGCGCGGGCGAGTTCCTGCGCGCGTTCCAGGTAATCTCCCGTGACGCCGACGGCCGCACCCACTCGCAGCCGGCCTTGCGAATCTTTCGCCGCATGCGGGTATTGGATCTTCTTCTGAATGTCTTTGACGGTGATCAGACCCTTCAGCACGTAGTTCTCATCCACCACGGGAAGCTTTTCAATCCGGTGCTGATGGAGAATCCGCTCCGCTTCCTCCAGAGTGGTTCCCACGGGAACCGTGATCAGCTTGTCCCGGGTCATGCGTTCTTCCACTTTCAGGTCGGTGCGGGTTTCAAAACGCAGGTCACGGTTGGTGAGGATGCCCACCAGCTTGCCGTTTTCCGTAACGGGCACCCCGGAAATCTTGTACCGGGCCATGATCTCAAGCGCTTCGGCAATCTTCTGCCGGGGACCAATGGTGACGGGGTCGACGATCATGCCGCTCTCAGAGCGCTTCACCTTGTCCACTTCGGTCGCCTGCCTGTCAACCGGCAAGGTGCGGTGGATAATTCCCATTCCGCCCTGCTGCGCCAGCGCAATGGCCAGGCGCGAATCCGTCACCGTGTCCATGGCGGCGCTGACGATTGGAATGTTCAGCGTGATTTTCGCGGTCAGTTGCGTGCGGGTGTCGGCCGTCGCCGGCAGCACACCGGACCGGGCAGGCAAAAGGAGAACGTCATCAAATGTGAGTCCTTCGGGGATGGGACCATCCAGCATGGCGCCTCTTGGTAAAATCCTTTCGGAGGGGTAAAACCTTAATTTTAGTTGCCTTCAAAGGGAGCGTCAAGGAAAGGCTTGAGAGATTGCACTATCCCGTTGCCGGTGCGGCCGCAACCCGATCAATAAGTTGCGCAACCAAGGCAGCGCGGTGGGGCGGAATGGCGCCTGCGACGCGGCGCGCCTGCGAAAAGAGCATTCTGTCGGGAATGGCCGCCATGCCGCCCAGGGTGTCCGCGGTAAACATCTGGGCCAGCCAGTCCCAGGCTTCCGCAAAGCCCGCGGCATCGACACGGTCCGCGAAATCCGGGTCTGAGACATTCAGGATTTCCTTCCACCGATCGAGGACCTGCCGGTGGGCTTCCGCAGGGTCCTCGGAAAAGCCAGTCTGGTCCAGCGTGACAGGAGTGGAACGGGTCAGGCGATGGTTTACGTCCGCCAGAACGAAACCTCCCCAGACTTCCGGCAAATGGATGACCACCTCGCGAGGCAGTTTCAGCCCCGGGTCGAACGCCGGGCACGTACACGACCACAGCAGAGCCATCAGGGCTTCATCCACGAGCTGAGTGCGCACCGCAGCTGTCAATCCGATGCCGGTTTGCGCCGGATCACGCTTTTCCCTGAGATACCTTTCGACCGGATCGAGCAGTTTCTTTTCCGCCTGCTGGCGAAGAAAGTCGTAGGCGCACAGGATAGTCGCCACAGTGCGGCGCCGGGGCTTATCGAGCCGCGAAATTTTGTACCAGAGCGGGTTCGAAAACTTGTTCAACAACCCCATCATTTATCGCTATATTTCTCCTGATCTTATCCGATGCCCGGGCAGGGAAAGAAGTTTCCGAAGAGCGCCAAGCCATTTGAAATCAACGCTTAAGAGGCAATGAAAGCATTTCCCGGCGTTCGTCTCCGTCTGGTTGTTCAGTGGCCCGATTGTCTTCGTCTCCGATAGCGGCGAATTCTCCCCCGGTTTGGTGCCCTGGCTAGGTCCCTCAACTGGCACAAAAACTTTTCACCAGTGACGGCGGGAGGACAGCAATCCCAGTGGTCTTCGCCACCCACTTCGAACGCAGCCATCAAAAATCGACGTCTGCGTGGCGCCCTGCCGCCCATGAAGCCGTCGCACCCCGCCATTCTAACCCCGCTCAACTTCGCTGGACGCAGATATTAGAAATCAATTTCCACGCCACGCGCCCGCAAGTGGACATCTCGCAAGAGTCGACGTAAAGTGTCCACGTGACCGACCCCACGAATCATCTTCCGCTCATTGCCCGCGCCCTCCGGCACGGCAGCCGCACGGCTGTTGTGGATGCGCAGGGCTCCTACACCTACAACGAACTGCTGGACGCTTCGTCGCGCGTAGCGGCGGCGCTGCTGGCCGGGCGCCAGGACCTTCGTGAAGAGCGCGTGGCGTTTTTTGTGCCGCCGGGATTCCGCTGGGTCGCGGCGCAGTGGGGAATCTGGCGGGCCGGCGGCGTTGCCGTGCCGCTTCCTGCGGATTCGGCGAGGCCCGAACTCGATTACATTCTCGGCGACACCGGGGCCTCGGCCTTGTTGTTCGATGCCGAAGCGGAATCGCGGCTGGCCCCGCTGGCCGCAGCGCGCAGCATCCGCGCCTTGCCGTGTGGCCGGCTTTTCGACTGCCCACCCGCAGAGTTACCAGAGGTCACCAGCGGCCGCCGCGCCATGATTCTCTACACCAGCGGCACCACGAACCGGCCCAAGGGCGTGGTGACCACCCATGACATCATCGCGGCGCAAATCACTACTTTGGTGGAAGCCTGGGAGTGGCGGCCGGACGACCGGATTCTTCTCTGCCTGCCGCTGCACCACGTGCACGGAATCATCAACGTTGTTTCCTGCGCGCTCTGGTCGGGCGCCACCTGCGAGATGCTGCCGCGCTTCGATGCCAACGCCGTGTGGGAGCGCATTCACAGCGGCAGCGTCACCGTGTTCATGGCGGTGCCGGCCATCTATGTGAAGCTCATCGCGGCGTGGGAGGCGGCTCGACCGGAACGCCGGGCCGCGCTCAGCCGGGCCTGCGGCAAGTTGCGTTTAATGGTGTCGGGCTCGGCGGCGCTGCCAGTTGGCACGCTCGATCGCTGGAAGGAAATCAGCGGCCACACGCTGCTGGAGCGCTACGGCATGACGGAGATTGGCATGGCCCTTTCCAATCCCCTGCACGGCCGGCGCCGGCCGGGCTGCGTCGGAGCCCCGCTGCCGGGCGTCGAGCTGCGGCTGGTGGACGAGCAGGGCCAGCCGGTTGCGCCCGGAACGCCGGGCGAAATCGAAGTACGCGGCCCGTGCGTGTTTGCAGAATACTGGGGCAAGCCGGAGGCAACGCGCGACGCCTTCCGCGACGGCTGGTTTTGCACGGGAGATACAGCGGTTGTTGAAAATGGTGTTTATCGCATTCTGGGGCGCACCAGCATTGAGATTCTCAAGACGGGAGGGCACAAGGTGTCCGCGCTGGAGATCGAGGAAGCGCTGCGCGCGCATCCCGCCGTCGCCGAATGCGCTGTGGTGGGCGTGCCCGACGCCGAGTGGGGCGAGCGCGTGGCGGCGGCCCTGGTGCTGAAGCCCGGCAGCGCCAGTTGATCTGGCGTCGCTTCGTTCCTGGGCCAAAGATTTTCTCGCGCCCTACAAAGTGCCTTCCCGGCTTCTCGTGCTGGATGCGCTGCCCCGCAATGCGATGGGAAAAGTCACAAAGCCCGCGGTGGCGGCGATGTTTCAGGCCGCGGGTGCCGCTGCGATGGGCCGGGAAGGTCAGCAAAGCTGAGCGGGTGCGCAGCCAGTGGAATTCCGAGGGCTTCGTTGGTAAACTGGGCGATTCAATCCCTGAGTGGCCCAGCCTCAAATTTCGTGAAACAAGGGAGGAATCGCGATGAAAGAACCGCGACGGTGGGTCCGGGCATTCGTCCCGCTCATCTCAATCTCTCTCGTGCTCGCATACGCAGCGCCCACGCGAGCCTTCAGCGCCAGCTATTACCTCAACTGCTCAACCGGCAATGACCGCAACAGCGGAACTTCCGCCGCCAGTCCCTGGAAGAGCCTTAACCGTGTCAACAGGATGGTTTTCCAACCGGGCGATTCCATCCTTCTGGCACGGGGCAGTGTCTGTTACGGCGAACTCCATCCGCAGGGATCCGGGACGGACGGCGCGGTCATCACTCTTTCCGCCTACGGGACGGGAAGGCTCCCTCTCATCCGCGCGGGCAAACATCCGGCCGCGATTGAGTTGAAAGACCAGAGCTACTGGCAAATCAGCCACGTGGAAACCGCCGGCGGAAACCCTTACGGCATCTGGATCACCGGAGACCAGCCGAACGCCGTGATGCGCCATATCTATTTGAGCCAGGTTGTGGTGCACGACGTCACCGGAACTCCCACCCGAAAGAACAGTGGCCTCATCGTTTTCTCCCCGCAGGCAAAGGGGGAACGGTTTGAAGACATTCTCGTGGACGGCGCCACGGCATTCAACACCACACAGTGGGCCGGAATTTATATCGATGGGGCGCGATCCGGAGGCCCTGAAGGCCCGAAGGGGCGGAACATCACGGTCCGCTACTCGACGGTCCACGATGTCGGCGGAGACGGCATTGTCATCCACGTCACAAAGAACGCGCTGATCGAGAACTCGGTGGCCTATCGCATCGGCCTCACCAAGGTGACCCGCGTTGGCACGCCCAGCGCCATCTGGAACTGGGATTGCGACAACTGCGTTGTGCAATACAACGAGGCTTATGACACCCACACGCCGGGCAACCTTCACGACGGTGGCGCCTACGACAGCGACAATTTCAATCGCGATAATATGATTCAATACAACTATGCCCACGACACGGATGGCTACTGTGTCGCGATTTTTGGAGCTGGCGGGAAAGACACGAATATCAACACGGTTGTCCGTTACAACATATGCTCGCATGACGCGCGGTTAGCCAGTCTTGCCTACCAGGGTGACTTTTTTCTTTCCACCTGGAATGGCGGCTCCATTCGCCACGCCCTGATCTACAACAATACTTCTTACTGGAACCCGGCCAAGCCGGCCTATGCGCTTTTCACAAAGTCCGCATTTGACCCCGCTGAACCGGATGGCTTCTTCAACAACATCATTTACTCGTCCGTGCCGGGCATGGAGTACGACGAGCCTGAGTCTCCCAACGTTCTGAAGATGGACCACAATGTTTTCTGGTACACAGGAAAGGGAACGCCGCAGTGGAAGAAGAAGGGCACACTTTTTGACTCATTAGCGGCGTGGCAGCAGGCCACAGGCCAGGACCTGAATTCGCAATTCGCCGACCCGCTGCTGGCAGAACCGACGTTTCACTCCGTAGGCCGCCCGGTCCTTCAGTTCACCTTGCTGCCAGGTTCGCCCGCGCAAGGGCAAGGCTTGAGGATGGCCGATATGGGCAAGCAGGACTTTTTTGGCCATCCCCTTCCGCTGACGGGGCCGGTGGACATCGGGGCGGAACAGGCTGTAACGCGCGGCTCTTCCATGATGGGAAGCGGGAAGCAGGCCCCTCATTTCAATTTGCAGGATGCACGAGGCGGGCGTCTCAATCTTCGAGGCCTTCTGAGTAACCATCAGGCCGTTTTGCTCTCCTTTGTCAGTGCGAATTCACTTTTGCATTCGACCCTCCGGCCCAGCCCCTCGGATTCGCAGATCGTGGTTCTAAAAAGCATGGACCAGCAGTACAGTGCCGGGGGAATCGCGGTTGCCATCGTGGGCGCTCCCGATGCGCGTTCGTCCGGGATGGCGAGCCGCCGCCAACTGCTCAATTCGAGCTTTGACTGGCACCTGGGGCGGGTCCCCTTGCTTTGCGACACCGCAGGGCTCGCCGCCCGGCAATATTCCGTGGTTCATCTGCCGACTACGTTTCTGATTGGCAGGAACGGAGAAATTCTTCGCAGGTGGAACGGTTATGTCGCGCCCGCCCCGCTATCATTCGCGCTTCAGAAGACCACAGCGACATTGCATCACGTGCGAAAGCTGAGATGAGGCCGGCGTGTGGCATGGACAGCGGAAGGGATCTGCGGGTGCGCCCTGGCGGGCAGAAGCAGACGGTGGAACTCACAAAAAAAATCGGGGCGCCTTTGAGGGGCGCCCCATCAGGTTACTAAGGAGGAACACTGCAACCAGCGATAAATTCGATTACCAGATAGCCCGCCACAGCGAACTGGCGCCGTGGGCCACGGTGTGGGGAGTTCGCTTGGCGCCGTAGTAGACAAAGGCGCCGCCGTCCTTGGCCCCGTTGGTGGTGGCGTGGCCCACCTGCGCCAGGGCGCGCTTGACGGAATTTCCCGCGTTCTCCGTGGCCGGCACGGCGTCCGTCTGGATCGTATTGACGGCCGCCTGGCCGCCCGAAACGGTTGCAGCCGCCGCAACCGCCGTTCCCTTGGCGATCATTTTTCCGGCATCGCGGATGGCGCCCGCCCGGGCCATGGGAACAGACCACGCAAACATCATGACTGCCAGCGCAACCATCGCGCCCTTCAGGCAGGCACGAGAAATTTCCTTCAGCGACATAGTTTCTTCACCTCGATAAAATGTTTTGTCGAACAACCTTCGCTATCCTTCCAGCAAACCGACCGCCAATTGTACCATTAATCAAAATAATCACAATCGGACGCTTTGCACCTTTCAATACAAAAACTTGCCAGCCTCGCCGGGGCATCCCTGCCCTCGCTCCACACGCGCCGTGCAGTTTCGGCGCAGCCGCCACCGTAAAATCTACTCACGCACCGGCCCCACACGCGCCGCCTAAATTCTATAGATGATTCCCAGCAGCTTTCGGTTGCCGGGAGATTTACTTCTCAATGTAGCGGCTTTACGCCGCCATGTGGCGAGGCCCGTACCAGAGGAAGGTACGTGGCGAGGTCAACTCGCCGCTACGCGTCTCATCGGTACCCCGTCAGAAGATGAATTGCCCTGGCCGCTTCCCGATAGGCCCCCAAAATTGACACCCCCTGACTGCTGTGTTACGTTGAAGATTCAGGCGGTTGGCCCACAGCGAAACACGCCTCGACGTTAACGATCCACTCGACAGGCAGAAAATATGGCAGCGAATGACCGATTTTTCTTTGACCGTTACGGACTCGACCAGGCCGGCCTGGAACGCTACCTGGCGGAAGCGCTTTCCGACGGCGGCGACTACGCCGACCTCTATTTTGAGCACACCACTTCCACTTCCCTGCAGGTGGATGAGTCGCTGGTAAAGTCGGCGATGGAGGGCATTTCCGTAGGCTGCGGCGTGCGCGTCCTGGCCGGAGAGCAGACCGGCTACGCCTACACCGACGACCTGGCGCCGGAAAAAATCCTGAAGGCCGCCCGCACCGCGGCGCGCATTGCCAGCGGCCCCGCCAGTGTTTCAACCGTGGGGCTTTCAAGCCTGCAGCCGTCCAGCGACCTTTATCCCGTGGTGAGGGTTGCCACCGACCGCACTCTGAGCGACCGCCTGGACCTGGTGCGCCGCGCCAACGTGGCCGCGCGTGCCTACGATCCGCGAATCGCCCAGGTGCGGGTGAATTATGCCGACCAGAGCCGCCACGTGCTGCTGGCGGGCTCCGACGGCCGCATCGTGACGGACTTTCAGCCGCTGGTGCGCATGGGCATTTACGTGATTGCCCAGGAAGGCGACAAGCTGCGCTCCGGCACCTACGGCGGCGGCGGGCGCGTGGGCCTGGAATTTTTTGCCGGCGAGAGCAGTCCCGAAAAATTTGCCCAGGAAGCCTCGCGGCAGGCCATTGTGCAGCTTGACGCGCGGGAAGCGCCGGCGGGCGAGATGCAGGTGGTGCTGGGACCGGGCTGGCCGGGCATCCTGCTGCATGAAGCCGTGGGACACGGCCTCGAGGCCGACTTCAATCGCAAGGGCATCTCGGCTTTTTCGGGCCGGATTGGAAAGAAAGTGGCTTCCGACCTGTGCACGGTGGTGGACGACGGCACCATTCCCTCGCGGCGCGGCTCGCTGAACGTGGACGACGAAGGCGAGCCCACCCGCAAGAACGTGCTGATTGAAAACGGCACGCTGGTCGGTTATCTGCAGGACAAAATCAGCGCCGACCAGATGAAGGCCACGCGCACGGGCAGCGGCCGCCGCGAAAGCTACGAGCACATTCCCATGCCGCGCATGACCAACACTTATATGCTGGCCGGCCAGGACGATCCCGCGGAAATTATTCGCAGTGTCGATCGCGGCCTCTACGCCTCGCATTTTGGCGGCGGGCAGGTGGACATCACCAGCGGCAAGTTTGTTTTTTCGGCTTCCGAGGCCTACCTGATCGAAGGCGGCAAAATCACCGCGCCGGTGCGGGGCGCCACGCTGATCGGCGACGGCCCCACCGTGCTGACCAACGTCACCGCCGTGGGCAACGATTTAAAGCTCGATCCGGGCATCGGCACCTGCGGCAAAGACGGCCAGAGCGTTCCGGTGGGCGTGGGCATCCCCACCATCAAGATCAGCCGCCTGACCGTGGGCGGAACGGCGGCGCGCGGGATGCAGTCGTTCCAGTAGAGCCGCCCTGAAAAACCTGCGATCCATCATCAGGCAACACTCAGCAACACCTGGGGACTTCTATGGCAGAACTGGACCTCGAACAGATTGCAAAAGACCTGGTAGACCAGGCCACCGCCGCCGGAGCCAGCGCGGCCGACGTGGTGGCGCTGGAAGGCGAAGAATTTTCCACGGCGCTGCGGCTGGGCAAAATCGAGAAGCTGAAGGAAGCTTCTTCCAAGGGCCTGGGGCTGCGCGTCTTTATCGGCACCCGGAGCGCTTCCGCCTATTCCAGCGACTTCTCGCCCGCTTCGCTCAAGCTGCTGGTGGAGCGCACGCTCGAAATGGCGCGCGAGACTTCCGAGGACCCGGCCAGCGGCCTTCCCGACCCTGCGTTGCTGGGCCGCTACGAGGGCGACCTGGAACTCTACTGCCCCGACGTTGCCGCGCTTTCCACCGAAGACCGCATCGCCTGGGCGCGCCGCGCGGAAGAGACGGCCATGGCCGCCGACCCGCGCATCCGCAACTCCGAAGGCGCGTGGTACGAATCGAACGTGGGCGCCAAGGTTTACGCCAGCTCGGCGGGATTTGTGGGCAGCTACCGCGGCTCCTACGGCTCGGTGGCGGTTTCGCCCATCGCCCAGGCCGAGCCCGGCGGCCCCATGGAGCGCGACTACTGGTATTCGGTGGCGCGCAGCGTGGCGGCCCTGGAAACGCCGGAAGCCGTGGGACAAAAGGCGGCCGTGCGAGCATTGCGCCGGCTGGGCGCGCGTAAAATTTCAACCCGGCAGGTTCCCGTGGTGTTTGACGCTGAAACCGCCTCGTCGCTGGTGGGACACATCTTTGGCGCGGTGAACGGCGAGGCCATCTACCGCAAAGCCAGCTTCCTGGCCGGCAAGCTGGGCGGGCAGGTGGCCGGCGAAAACGTCACGGTGATGGATGACGGCTTGCGCCCGGGCGGCTTCGGCTCGCGCCCCTTTGACGATGAAGGCATTCCGGCCTCCACCACCACGGTGATCGAACGCGGCGTTCTGAAAAGTTATCTGCTGAACACCTACGCCGCCAACAAGCTGGGCCTCAAAACCACCGGCAACGCCTCGCGGGGATTGGCCGGAGCGCCCGGCGTCGGCCCCAAAAACCTCTATCTCCAACCCGGCACGCATTCCGCGGAAGAGATCATCCGCTCGGTGAAAGACGGCTTCTACGTGACCGAGCTCATCGGCTTTGGCGTCAACGTGGTGACGGGCGACTACTCGCGCGGCGCCGCCGGCCTGTGGATTGAAAACGGCGAGCTGGCCTATCCCGTGCACGAAGTCACCATCGGCGGCAGCCTGCAGGAGATGCTGAATCACGTGGAAATGATCGGCAACGACCTGGAGTTCCGGCGCAGCGTAACCTCACCCACCTTGCGGGTGGGCGGCCTCACCGTGGCGGGCGCCTAGACCGAACTATTCTGGAACCAGCTCCCCCTTGCGGGTCCGCAACAGGGAGAAAGGGTACGACTTTAGTCGTGCCGAAGAGGCGGTTTAGTAGTTACGCCCTCTCAACCTCCGCCCCGAAGGGGGAGAAGGGGCACGACTTTAGTCGTGCCATCCAAGGTTCGCTTTGATTGAGGGCTTCAGCCCCTGAGGCAGGCCGTTGCAACAAAAAACCATCAGCGGCTAAAGCCGGCCCTTGGCGGTGGCGTGTTTCGGCACGACTGAAGTCGTGCCCTTTCGCAAAAACCGTACCTTCACAAAACCGGTTCCCTTTCACAAAACTCCTGCCCTTTCTCAAAACTCGTACTCTTCGAAAAGCTTGTGCCCTTGCTCAAAGCTCGTGCCTTCACAAAACTCCTGCTCTTTCGCAAAACTCGTACCTTCACAAAACTGGTACTCTCCACAAAGCTTGTGCCCTTTCACGGGGCCCTGCTGCGGCATGAATAACCCGGCCTGGCGGCTGTCTGCGAGGGCAACCCGGAATCGTGGCATAATACAGGCGTATGCACAGGAACCCTCGCTCAACTTCAGCTTCCTTGCGTGGAAATCCACGGCTGCTCAGTCTGGTTGCATCAGCTCTGGGCCTGGCTCTTGTTGCCGCGGCATTCGCAGGATGCGGCGGCAGCCCAAAGCAGCCGGCGGAACCCGCTCCGGCGCCGGAAGCAACGGCGTACCTCCAGAACGTTCAGGTTACGCCCGGCCGGGTTGAAGCCGCCCAGAACTTTCTGCAGCACACCGTGACCACCATCCACGGCACGGTGACCAACAACGGCAGCAAGTCCGTCCGCTATCTTGAAATCAGCCTGACGTTTTCTGATATCGAAGGAAAGCCCATCCAGCAGAAAACGGCCGCCGCCATCAGCCGCGACGCGCCGCCCCTGAAGCCCGGTGAAACCCGGCCTTTCCATGTGTCATTTGACGAGGTGCCCGCCCTGTGGAACCAGGCGTCTCCGCAGATCGCCCCGGCGCGCGTCATCCTGGCGGGAAAGTAAGGCCCCGTGCGGTGGCATGGGCGTCTCGCCCAATGGTGCCAGGTGAAAAAACACGGCCAGGATGGCCGGTGCCACGTTGGATGATGATTCCGCCCGGCTGTCTCCTCAGCGCCCCACGTCCAGGCGCGCGATCAGCGGTTCCGGCAGTCCCGCTTCGCGCATCTTCTTCTGGGTTTTGGCCCGATCATAGGGTGTGCGGTAAAAGTCCACCTGCTCCCGGTCGCGATCGAGAATGGCGAAAGCGGCGCGGGAGTCGCCGTCGCGCGGCTGGCCGATGGAACCGGGATTGAGAAGAAATCGCGCATCCTGCCGGAGGGAAATGCGGGCAGGCTCATCGTTTTTGATGGGCGGCAGCGAAACAGGCTGGAGGCGCTTGTCCGCGGTCAGCATAAAGCCGCCCTGCTGGTGGCTGTGCCCGAAAAAGACCAGCGGAGCTTCCGCCGACTGGAAAGCCTGGGCGGCGCCCAGGGAATCAAAGATGTATTCATCCTCGTCAATGGGCGAGCCGTGGACCAGTTCAATGCCGTCAATCCGCACCGGCCCGTTGGGAAGCTCGCGCAGAAACTCAAGGTATTCGGGGGTCAGCTGGGCGCGGGTCCACTCCGTGGCGGCGCGGGCCAGGTAGTTGAAGTCCTCGGCATCCGTCAGCCCGCAGCAGGCCTTGTCATGATTGCCGCGCACAATCACTTTGGCGAGCGGCTGCATGCGGCTGATCACCGCGTTGGGGTCGGGGCCGTAACCCACCAGGTCGCCCAGGCACAAAAGCTGGTCATACTTGTCCCCGGCCAGCGCCAGACACGTTTCGAGCGCCTCGAGGTTCGAATGGATGTCACTCAGAATCAGGTACCGCAACCCAGCCTCCAAATTCCTGATTATAACCTTGGGTCCGACTCCATGGAATTGCCGTAAGGATACCGTAAAGACGCCCCCTCTTCACTCCCCTTTTTCAAATCCGCCCGGGCCGGCGAATGGCTGTGGACCTCGGAAACCCCCTGGCAGAAAAGTGCGATGCAGGCATTCTGCGAGGGCGGGGCGGGCGTCCACACCCCGTTTTGAAACCACTGCCGCGACACATTTTGATATACTTCTGGGACCAACTTTCGTTGAAGCGTTGAAGCGCTGTCACGAGATCGATGTCAAAGCACAGGATCGTTTCAACCCCGCAACGGGCCCCGGGACCGGTAGCTTGCCGGGGTGGTTGAAAATCGAAGACGATCTTGACTCGGGAGGTCACAGGAATGAACTTCAGCCGCAAAGCCGCCTTTCTATGCGCCCTGGTGGTGGGCGTCGCCGCAAGCGCCGCAGCCCAGTTTGGGCATCGCGGACCGCAGGCCCCGCAAATCCCAACCCCCTTTAAGCCAGTGGTGGGATCGGGCGCAGAGTATCAGTTCACGGGGAAAAAAGAAAACGCGAACTTCGCCTATGCCGTGGTGGGAACAGAACAGGTGGACGGAGCCGAGGGCTACTGGCTCGAGATTCGAATAAACAATCAGAAGATGAAGGGCGAAATGGTGATGAAGGAACTGATGGTGATGAACGGGACCCAGCCCGACATCAAGCGCATGATCATGCAGCCGCCGGGGCGTCCGCCGATGGAAATGCCCGCAAGCATGATGGGCATGATGAAGAAGCACACCCCGGCAGCAACGGGCGGCGACGAGAAAACCGGAGGCGTGGGCCAGAAGATCGGGACGGAAACCATCACCGTGCCGGCCGGAACCTTCGAGTGCGACCACTACCGAACCCAGGAGCAAGGCTCACCCGTCGACCTGTGGGTTTCCACAAAGGTTTCTCCCTACGGGATGGTCAAAATGGTCAGCAGCGACGCCACCATGGTCCTTGAAAAAGTCCTGACCAACGAAACCTCGCACATTCAGGGCGAGCCTCAAAAGCTCGATATGCCGCACTTCTGATGGCGGGTTCGCCACGCCTCCGGGGGCGTTGGCGCGTCTGAGGGGTTCCCTTCCGGCCTTCCGGAGGGTTCGCGGACGGGAGTTCATGATGTCAGCATTTTTCCTCGCCTTTCTCCTCGCGATCGGTGTTCCGCAGTCTGCCGTCCGGGCGCGTGACGCCCATGCCATCGCGGCGGCAAAAAACACCAGCGTGCACAGGCTGGATTCGTCGCTACCGGACAAGGCTTTGGGAAAGTGGCTGCGCGGCGTGGTGGGAGCTCAGTCGCAAATCACCTGGGAAGTAAACGACTGCGGCGAGCAGACGGGAAATCCGGAAGTGGACAAAGGGCGGGATTTCCCCATCTGCGTTGAGGCGCAGGCTACTCTTCAGCAAAAAAGCAAGTTGTCTGTTTCCGTTAGCGTGGGCACGTTCAACACGGGAGTTCGGGCCGGCGCAGTCCGGTTTGCCTATGCGGTGATCGTTGGGCCGGACGGCTCGACGAGGTCCATCAGGAAGCTCTCGCAGGTGCCGGAAGCCATCAAAGCAGCACCCTAGCGGCCTGGCGGCAAAACGGTACCCCCCGCTGATCCCGGCATCTTCAGCTCCAAAGCCGAAATAAATTGATTTCAACTTTGCCGCATTGTATCTTACCGGCTGGGGTATCCATTTTAATCATTCCGGATGCAGACCGATGCGTCCGTGTGCAGCCGGGGGCCGAATTCCGGCTGAGGAGGGAGAGTATGTCAACATCACCGCACCCGGCGACGGGAGCGCCGAACCCAGGAGTGGTTTTTGAAACATTGATGGCCTATCAGCGCACCGCGGCGCTTCGCGCGGCCATCGAGCTTGACCTGTTCCGCGCCATCGGCGAAGGGCCGGGCGACGTTCAGTCGCTGGCCAAAAAATGTTCCGCATCGGAACGCGGCATTCGTATTCTTTGCGATTATCTGACCGTCATCGGCATCCTCAGCAAAGACGGCAGCCATTACCATCACACGCCCAGCAGCGCGGCTTTTCTTGATCCGCGCTCGCCGGCATGCCTGGCCGCAACGGCGCGGTTTCTGGGCAATCCTGCGCTTCACGAACCCTACGAGCATCTGGCCGAGATTGTCCGGAGAGGCACCACGGTGCTGCCTGGGCAGGGCACGGTTGAGCCGGAAAACCCGGTCTGGGTGGAATTCGCGCACAGCATGGCTCCCATGATGGCGCCCCTGACCGCGCCTCTCGGTTCCCTTGCCCTGGACGGCCACAACGGCCCCGCCAGGGTGCTCGACATCGCCGCGGGCCATGGCCTGTTCGGCATCGAAGTGGCCAAGCAAAATCCCCAGGCGCAGATTGTGGCGGTTGACTGGGCGCCCGTGCTGGAAGTGGCGCACTCGAACGCCGAGAAGGCCGGAGTGGCCGACCGCTGGACCAAACTGCCCGGCAGCGCCTTTGATGTGGAATACGGCGGGCCCTATGACGCCGTCCTGCTCACCAACTTCCTGCACCACTTTGACCCGCCCACCAACGTGGGATTGCTGAAGAAAGTCCACGCAGCGCTGAAGCCCGGCGGCCGCGCCGCAACGCTGGAATTCGTGCCCAATGAAGACCGCGTGTCGCCGCCCATGTCCGCTTCGTTCAGCATGACCATGCTGGCCAGCACCGCTTCAGGCGACGCCTACACCTTCCGCGAGCTGGAAGGAATGTACCGCGATGCCGGCTTCGCCAGTGTTACCGGGCACCCCATTGCCCCATCGCCGCACACCGTGGTGGTGGGACGGAAGTAAGCCGCCAAATGGCCTGACAAGAAGTCAGCCGCATTGCGCAAAGGCCCGGTGCGTTACAAGCGCATCGGGCCTTTGGTGCGTTTCGGCGGCGGGCATTGTCCGCAACAGGTAGCGGCGAGTTTATCTCGCCAAGTGGCGGCGTAAAGCCGCCGCTACAGGGTCTTCTCTCCCGCCGCGCCCTCCTTGCGGCTTTTTGAGCGGATATGATAACTTCAATAGGTTCAAGACATCGCAGGATTTCGGGCTGAGCAGGCGGCTTTATGATTGCAAGCTACAAAGGCGTTTTTCCCCGCATCGCGGAATCGGCCTTTATTGCCGCCAGCGCTGACCTGATCGGCGAGGTCGAAATTGCGGCGGACGTCAGCATCTGGTACCAGGTGGTGCTGCGCGGTGATATCGGCCCCATCAGCGTGGGAAGGCACAGCAACATCCAGGACGGCTCCGTGCTGCACAGCGTGACCGGAGTGCCCGTGAAGGTGGGCGAATGGGTGACGGTGGGGCATCGCGCCATCCTGCACGGCTGCACGGTGGAAGACCATTGCCTCGTCGGCATGGGCGCCATTGTGCTGAACGGGGCCCGGGTGGGTGCGGGCTCCATTGTGGCCGCCGGGGCCCTGGTGCTGGAAGATACGGTGATTCCGCCCGGCAGCCTTTACGTGGGCGTGCCTGCAAAGCTGCGGCGGGCGCTCAACGATGAAGACCGGGCTTTCATCGACTCCCATGCCGGACATTACCTGGAATACAAGGACATTTACCTGGCTGAAAACGGAACACAAACCGCTCCCTGACCCGGTGAAGCAGGCCCGGAAGAAAGCAGCCCAAAGCACTTCGAAAGCCGAATCAGCGTGCCGAGAAAAACCGAACCGATCCAATCCGTCAAAGGCACCCGCGACCTGCTGCCCGCCGAAACGCCGCTGTGGCAGCGCGTGGAGGATGAGGCGCGCAAAGTTTTTGCGGCTTACAACTTCCGCGAAATCCGCACTCCCGTGCTGGAGCAGACGGCGCTGTTTGCCCGCAGCGTGGGCTTTGATACAGACATCGTGTCAAAAGAAATGTTTACCTTCGATGACCGCGACAGCGGCTCCCTGACGCTGCGCCCGGAAGCCACGGCTTCCGTGGTGCGCGCCTACATCGAGCACAGCCTGTATAACGAGCCGGGCATCCAGAAGCTTTATTACTTCGGGCCCATGTTCCGGCGCGAGCGCCCGCAGAAAGGCCGCTACCGGCAGTTCTACCAGATCGGCGCGGAAGTGCTGGGCTCGGAGCACCCCTCCATCGATGCGGAAGTGCTGGAGATGCTGGTGCTGCTGCTGGAGCGCCTGGATCTGACTGAATACAGGCTTCTCGTTAACTCGGTGGGCTGCACCAAGTGCCGGCCTGAATATCTCAAGGTCCTGCGGAAAGCGCTCGACGAGGTCAAAGGTCGCCTCTGCGAGGATTGCCAGCGGCGCGCCAGATCCAATCCGCTGCGGGTGCTCGATTGCAAGGTGGAGGCCGACCAGCCCATCATTGAAGAGCTGCCGAAAATCATCGACCACCTGTGCCCGGAATGCCGGCAGCACTTCGATTCCGTCACCCTGGACCTGAAGCAGCGCGGCGTTGCCTTTGAAATTGTTCCGCGCCTCGTGCGCGGGCTCGACTATTACACGCGGACGACCTTTGAAATCACCAGCGGATTGCTGGGCGCGCAGAACGCCCTGCTGGGCGGCGGGCGATACGACGGCCTCAGCGAAATGCTGGGCGGGCCGCCCGCGCCGGGATTCGGCTTCGCCATTGGCCAGGACCGCCTGGTGCTGACCCTGGAAGCCACCGCGGCCCTGAAGCCCGGCCAGCCGCTCGCCGTTTACGTGGCCTGGATGGGCGAAACCACCCGCGAAGCGGCCACCCTGCTGGCCCGCCAGTTGCGCCGCGCGGGCATTGGAACGGAAATCAGTTATCATCCCATCAAGCTGAAAAAGGCCATGGGCGCCGCCAGCAAACTCGATGTCCGCTACACCATCATCATCGGCGAGCAGGAAGTTGAAAGCGGAAGCTATCAGGTGAAAGACATGCGCAGCGGCGAACAGCAAAGCGTCAGCGCGGCGGAAATCGCCGGCTTCCTGCAAAAGAAGCTGGGCGAAGTTTCGACGGCAGAAAGTCAGCTGCCGGAACAACCAGAAAGGTAGTCTACTTTGGCACTCGATTTACTTGGCGACCGGCAAAGAACGCACCATTGCGGCGAATTGCGAAAAGCTCACTCCGGCCAGAAGGTTTTCCTGGCAGGCTGGGTGGCGCGGCGGCGCGACCTGGGCAATCTGATTTTTCTCGACCTGCGCGACCACACCGGGGTGGTGCAGGTGGTGGTGAACGCGGAACTCAGTCCCGAAGCCCACGCCAAGGCTGAACAAATTCGCACGGAATACGTGGTGGGCGTGGAAGGCGAGGTGCTCCTGCGCTCGCCGGAAACGGTGAACCCGCAGATCTCGACGGGCGAAGTGGAGGTCAGGACCGCCACGCTGCTGCTGCTGAATGAAGCCAAAACTCCTCCCTTCCCCATTGAAGATGAGACGCGCACCTCCGAAGACACGCGCCTGCGTTACCGCTATCTTGACCTGCGCCGCGCCCGCATGCAGCGCAACATCCGGCTGCGCCACCAGGCCTGTCTCGAAACCCGCAAGCACATGGGCGACCACGGTTTTATCGAAATCGAAACCCCTTTCATGACCCGTTCAACCCCCGAAGGCGCGCGCGATTACCTGGTGCCCAGCCGCGTCCGCCCGGGACACTTTTACGCCCTGCCGCAATCGCCGCAGCTCTTCAAACAGTTGCTGATGATCGGCGGCTTCGATCGCTATTTCCAGATTGTCCGCTGCTTCCGCGATGAAGACCTGCGCGCCGACCGCCAGCCCGAATTTACCCAGATCGACGTGGAGATGGCCTTCCCCACGCGCGAGGAACTGTTTGGGATCATCGAAACGCCTGATGCAGAAACTGCTGGCGCTGGTGGACGTGAAGGTTGAGCTTCCCTTCGCGCGATTGAGCTACGACACGGCGATGGAAAAGTACGGCTCTGACAAGCCCGACCTGCGCTTCGGCCTGGAATGGAAACGGCTGCAACTTCCCGACGGCAAGCTGAATGCCGTGAAAGGTTTTCAGGTGGCCAAGGCGTTGCGCGTTCCCGGCGCCGCGGAAAAAATCTCGCGCAGCCAGTTTGACCGCTACCTGGAAACGCTGAAACAAATGGGCGCCGCGAACGCCGCCTACCTTACCGTGACCGGCGCGGGCGTGCAGTCGCGAATGAGCAAGGCGCTGGGCGATGACGGGCTTGCGGCCATAGTGGCGGCAACGGAAGCGCAGCCGGGCGACCTGGTCATTCTGCTGGGAGCCGAATCGGATTCGGTGGAAAACCTGCGCGGGCTTGGGCAGGCTTCGGGCTGGCTGCGCCTGGAACTCGCCAACAAGTTTGAGATGATCAAGCCCGGCCTCTGGCGCTTTGCCTGGATCGTCGACTTCCCCATGTTCGACTACGACAAGAACGAGAAGCGCTATGCGGCCATGCACCACCCGTTCACCTCGCCGCGCGAAGAAGACCTGGACAAGCTGGAATCGGACCCCGGCAGCGTCAAGGCTCTGGCCTACGACCTGGTGCTGAACGGCAGCGAGATTGGCGGCGGCTCGATTCGTATGCACCGCCCCGACATCCAGAAGCGCGTTTTCCGCGTGCTGGGCCTGAGCGACGAAAAGGCCCGGGAGCGGTTCGGATTTTTCATGGACGCTCTCGAATACGGAGCGCCGCCCCACGGCGGTATCGCGCTGGGCGTGGACCGCATCGTTGCTCTGCTGGCCGGCGAATCGAGCATCCGCGAGGTGATCGCATTCCCCAAAACCGCCAGCGCCACCGACCTGATGTGCGACGCCCCCGCAACCGTCGATCCCGAACAGCTCACCGATCTGGGGCTGAAGATCGTCAAGCTTTGAACTTCCAGGCTTCAGGGGTTTTAGCCCCTGAAGTGAAATCAATCAACCGCAGCGAAAGTTAGTCTCCATGTCAGTGATTCGCATTCTACCCGAGGCCATCGCCAACAAGATTGCGGCGGGCGAAGTGGTTGAGCGGCCGGCTTCCGTGGCCAAGGAGCTGGTTGAGAACTCGATTGACGCCGGGGCCACATCGGTTGAGGTCCGGGTGGAGAGCGGCGGCAAGCGCCTGATCCGCGTTGCTGACGATGGCTGCGGGATGACCCGCGACGACGCACTGCTGGCCTTCGAGCGCCACGCCACCAGCAAGATCACCTCCGCCGACGACCTGGATGCGATTTCGACGCTGGGGTTCCGCGGCGAGGCCCTGCCCTCCATCGCCGCCGTCTCGCGCCTGACGCTTGAGACCCGCCACGCCTCGGAGCAAGCCGGCACGCGCATGGAATTTGCCGGCGGCAAGCTGCACGACGTGAAAGAAATTGCCCGGCCCGGCGGCACCACGCTGGAGGTCGCAAACTTGTTTTACAACGTGCCGGCGCGCCGCAAGTTTCTGCGGTCGGAATCCACCGAACTCGGCCACATCGCCAGCATGGTGACGCACTATGCGCTGGCGCATCCTGACAAAGCATTCCGCCTCGAATCCGTATCCAACGAAATTCTGAAAGTCTCTCCGGTGGCCAGCCACCGCGAGCGCATCTATCAGGTGATGGGCGCAAAGCAGCTCGAACAACTGGTGGAGTTCGGCCCGGTGGAGCGCGAACTGTTGCCGGCATCCGCCCCTCTGAACATGGACGAGGACACAGAAACCAACGCCGCGCCCGAGGCGCCGCCGATTTTCAGGATTTCCGGTTTCGTCTCGCGCCCGGAAGTCCACAAGCTGAACCGCAACCAGATTTATTTTTTTGTCAGCCGCCGGCTGATCCGCGACCGCCTGGTGGCGCACGCGCTCCACGAGGCCTATCGCAACATTCTGCCGGCGGGAATCTATCCGGTGGCAATGATCTTTCTCGAAATGCCGCCGGGCGAAGTGGATGTGAACGTTCATCCCTCGAAAGCCGAGGTGCGATTCCGCCACTCGTCTTTTGTGCATGACCTGATTCGCGACACGGTTCTGCAGGCGCTGATGGCTTCCCGGCCCGTGGCGGCTTTCCCTATGCCCAGACGCCCGGACGCGGCAGAGCAAGGCGGCGCGCCATACGGTGGCCGTGAGCCCGGGGGCCAACGCGACTGGGCGCCGGCGACGGAGCAGCGGGAGACTTTTACGCCCGCTCCCGGCAGAAGTTTTCAGCTTTCCGCTCCGCGGCCGGCGCCCGCGCCGGGCTATCTGCCGCTGGCGGAAGCGGCGCTGGCCCTCTACGCTCCGCCCGAGCCCGCCTCCTGCCCGGCCGCCTTTGCCGAGCCCGAGCCTGCCGCCGCGGAAAACCGCCCCGGCGAACTGCCCTCCGACCTGCTGCCGCTGGGCCAGGTGCGGTCCAGTTTTATCATCGCCGCCAACCCCGAAGGGCTGTGGATCATCGACCAGCACGTGGCGCACGAACGCGTGCTGTTTGAGCAGCACCTGCGCCGCCGCCAGGACAGCGCCGTTGAGGGGCAGCGGCTGCTGATCCCCATTGTGGCCGACCTGCAGCCCGAGCAGCGCGCGACCTTCGAGAGCATTGCCGCGGAGCTCACCGCCAACGGATTTGAGGTGGAACCCTTCGGCCAGGGCAGCGTGGCCGTGAAGGCCGCGCCGGCCGACATTGAGCCCGACGACGTGGAACGGCTGGTGCGTGAAATTCTGGACGGCGTGGGGCGCGAGGCTCGGGCGCTCTCGCTCGACGAACTGCGGCGCAGCATTGCGGCCACGGTGGCCTGCCACGCGGCCATCAAGGTGAACATGCCGCTCGACCAGGAAAAAATGAGCTGGCTGCTGCTGGAGCTGAGCAGGACGGAATGCCCCATGACCTGCCCGCACGGACGGCCCATCGTCCTGCGTTACGACATGAAGGATATCCAGAAAGCTTTTAAGCGGATTTGACAGCTAACGATGACCGAACCTCTCATCATTGCGATTGACGGCCCGGCGGGCGCGGGCAAAAGCACCGTGGCGCAGATGCTGGCGCAGCGGCTGGGACTGGCCTGCGTGGACAGCGGCGCCACCTACCGCGCCGCGGCTCTAAAGGTGCTGGATTCCGGGGTGGCGCTTGAGGATGAAGAGGGCATCGTCCGCGTGGTGGGGTCGGCTGAAATCCACTTTGTGCCCCGCCTGCCGCAGCCGCAGGTGCTGCTGGACGGCAAAGACGTCACCACGGAGATTCGCGCCCTGGAGGTGACCCAGGCCGCCTCCCGCGTCTCACAACTGCCGGCCGTGCGCCGGAAGCTGATTGCCCTGCAACGGTCGCTGCTGAAACCTCCGGGAGTGGTGATGGAAGGCCGCGACATCGGGACCGTGGTGTTTCCCGGCGCGCCGCTCAAAATCTTTCTCAAGGCCGATCCCGAAGAGCGCGCCCGCCGCCGGGTGGAGCAGAACGAGCAGCAGGGCCGTCCGTCTTCCATGGAAAAGATCCTGACGGAGATTTCCAGCCGCGACCGGCAGGACGCGGAAAGGCAGGCGTCGCCGCTGGTGGCCGCCGAAGACGCCGCGGTGATTGACGCCACCCTGCTCACGGCTGAAGAAGTTGTAAAGAAGATCCTGGAACTCGCGCGCGACAAAGGGTTGCTGTAGCGGCGGCTTTACGCCGCCATGGTAGACAAGCTAAGTTCGCCGCCATGATCCTGGTGGCGGGATAAACCCGCCGCTACCTGCCGCTACCTTCCGCCGTTCGACATGGAAGCCAGGAACTCCGCGTTCGTTTTGGTCTTGGAAAGCTTGTCGATGATGAGTTCCATCGACTCCACCGGCGACAGCGGGTTGAGCACTTTGCGCAGCACCCAGATGCGGTTGAGTTCGTCCTTGGGCACCAGCAGTTCTTCCTTCCGGGTGCCCGACTTGTTGATTTCGATGGCCGGGAAGACGCGCTTGTCGACCAGCTTGCGGTCGAGGTGAACTTCCATGTTGCCGGTGCCTTTGAACTCTTCAAAGATCACGTCGTCCATGCGGCTGCCGGTATCGATGAGGGCGGTGGCGATGATGGTGAGGCTGCCGCCTTCCTCGATGTTGCGGGCCGAACCGAAAAAGCGCTTGGGGCGCTGCAGGGCGTTGGAGTCAACGCCGCCGGAAAGCACCTTGCCCGAAGGCGGCACCACGGTGTTGTAGGCGCGCGCCAGGCGGGTGATGGAATCCAGCAGGATCACCACGTCGCGCTTGTGCTCCACCAGCCGCTTGGCCTTTTCAATCACCATCTCGGCCACCTGGACGTGACGGGCGGCGGGCTCGTCGAAGGTGGAGCTGATGACTTCGCCTTCCACGGTCCGCTGCATGTCGGTCACTTCTTCCGGCCGCTCGTCAATCAGCAGAACAATCAGGCTGACTTCCGGATGGTTTGTGGTGACGGAATTGGCGATGGTCTGCAGCAGCATGGTTTTGCCGGTGCGCGGAGGAGAAACAATCAGGCCGCGCTGCCCCTTGCCGATAGGAGTCAGAAGGTCGAGCACGCGCCCTGAAATGTTATCCTGCGCGGTTTCCAGACGCAGGCGCTCCTCCGGATAGAGCGGGGTGAGGTTGTCAAAAAAGATCTTGTTGCGCGCCTCGTCCGGGGGCTCAAAGTTGATGGCCTCCACCTTGATCAGGGCAAAGTAGCGCTCACCTTCCTTGGGCGGGCGGATCTGGCCGGAGACGGTGTCGCCGGTGCGCAGATCAAACTTTCGAATCTGCGACGGTGACACGTAGATGTCATCCGGGCCCGGCAGATAGTTGTAGTCGGGCGCGCGCAGGAAGCCAAAGCCATCCGGCAGGCATTCCAGCACTCCTTCTGAAAAGATGAGCCCGGCCTTCTCGGTCTGCGCCTGGAGGATCTTGAAGATCAGCTCCTGCTTGCGCATCCCGGTGGCCCCGGCAACGCCCAGGTCTTTGGCCACCTGGGTGAGCGTGGCAATGTTCATTTCCTTCAGCTTGGCAATATCGAGGATTTCACTATCCTTGAGTTCCTCGATCTTTTCTTCCTGCACATCGATTGGCTTTTCTTCCTGTTTTTTGGACGGCATGTTACTCTCTCAATTCAGTTTGGTTTAGAACTCTGTTTCAGAATTTCTGCTTCAGGGCCGGAACCAGCCCGCTGATCTTATTTTTCCCTGATGGTCCCAGAAATTGAGCTGAGCGGTTCCTTAAGGCAAGTCAGCAGAAATTCTGAACGGTACAGTCCCGGCAGTAATTTTGAGATTAATCAATCCGAGTTGGCTTGAATTGATGTTACTTCCTGATGCAGCGGGAAAAACTCAATTCCCTTCCCGGGCGAGCCTGCAATTGCAGGTCTGTTTTCGGCGCCTTCCGCGCCGGAATGGTTTTCGATCTCCCAAATCATTCCCGTCGTCCGTCTCCCGGTGACAGCGCCGGCAGGCAGCTCGGCGGGTCCTCCGCCCCGGCGGTCACCGGGTGGAATGCCTTCAGTTGGTCAGCGACTCGCGGTCTGACTCGAGTGTCGCGTCAAGCCTCCCGGCCTCTTCCGGCTCCGTCGCCAGAGCGGCAATTCCCTCAATCTTCCGTTCCAGCGCCAGGTCCAGCACCTCGTCCATCGTCTCAACAAACCGCAGGGCCAGGTCCTCCTGGATATTCTCCGGAATTTCCGAAAGGTCTTTCTCGTTGTCGCGCGGCAGCAGCACGGTGCGGATGCCGGCGCGATGGGCCGCCAGGATTTTCTCCTTCACTCCGCCGATCGGCAGCACCTTGCCCCGCAGGGTGATTTCGCCGGTCATGGCGATGGCGCGGTCCACCGGAATCTTGGTGAGGGCGCTCACCATGGCCGTGGCCAGGGTGATGCCCGCCGAGGGCCCGTCTTTGGGAATGGCCCCTTCGGGAATGTGGATGTGAATGTCCACGCGGCGGTAGAAGTCCGCCGGCAGTCCCAGCCGCGAAGCCCTGGATCGCACGTAACTCAGCGCCGCCTGGGCGGATTCCTGCATCACGTCGCCCAGCTTGCCGGTCAGGGTCTGTTTGCCCTTGCCGGTCATCACCGTGGCCTCGATGCTCAGAATCTGGCCGCCCACCTCGGTCCACGCCAGGCCGGTGGCCAGGCCCACTTCATTCTCCTCTTCGGCTTTGGTGTCGCGGAACTTGATGACCCCCAGGTATTCGCGAAGGTCGTCCTGCCGCACCACGATCTTCAGATCGCGGCCTTCCTCCACCACCTTGCGGGCCACCTTGCGGCTGATGTTGGCGATTTCGCGTTCCAGGTTGCGAACGCCCGCCTCCCGCGTGTAGTTGCGGATGACGCCGACAATGGCATCGTCTTCAAACTGCAGGTTCTCAGCTTTCAGGCCGGTGGCTTCCAGCTGCTTTCGAACCAGGAAGCGCTTGGCGATTTCCAGCTTTTCCTGTTCCGTGTAGCCGGAAAGGCGCAGCACCTCCATCCTGTCCTGCAGCGGCTGCGGGATGGTGTGGATGACGTTCGCCGTGGTGATAAAGAAAACCTTGGAGAGGTCGTATTCGACGTCCAGGTAATGGTCCGTAAAGGAATCGTTCTGCTCCGGGTCGAGAACTTCCAGCAGGGCCGCGGAAGGGTCGCCGCGAAAGTCCATGCTCATCTTGTCCACTTCGTCCAGCAGGAACACGGGATTGACCGTCCCGCCCTTCTTCATCATCTGCAGGATCTGGCCGGGCAGGGCGCCGATATAGGTCCTGCGGTGGCCGCGGATCTCGGCTTCGTCCCGGACCCCGCCGAGCGACAGCCGCACAAACTTTCGTCCCGTGGCGCGGGCGATGGAACGCCCCAGAGAGGTTTTTCCCACTCCCGGAGGCCCCACAAAGCAGAGGATGGAACCGCGCGGGGTCTTCACCAGCTGCCGCACCGCCAGGAATTCCAGGATGCGGTCCTTGATCTTCTCAAGGCCATAGTGGTCTTCGTTCAGGATCTTTTCGGCGCGCCGGATGTCGCGGATTTCCTTCGACTTCTTCTTCCAGGGCACGGCCAGCAGCCAGTCGAGGTAGTTGCGGGAGACGGTGGACTCGGCGGACATGGGAGGCATCAGCTCCAGGCGCTTGATTTCGCCCATGGCCTTCTCGTAGGCGTCCTTGGTCATGCCCGCGTCTTCAATCTTCTTTTTGAGTTCGTCGATCTCGCTCTTTTCGTTGCGCCCCAGCTCTTTCTGGATGGCCTTGATCTTTTCGTTCAGGTAGTACTCGCGCTGGGCGCGTTCCATCTGGCGCTTCACCCGCCCCTGGATGGAGCGGTCAACGTTCAGCTTCTCGATTTCGATGTCCAGAATGTCCGCCAGGCGCGTCAGCCGCTCCACCGGATCAAACAGCTCCAGCAGTTCCTGCTTTTCCTCGATGCTGATGCTGAGGTTGGCGGCCACCGTGTCGGTAAACTTGCTGATCTCTTCCACCTTGGCGGCGGCGATCATGGTCTCGTAGTTCAGGCTCTGTGAAAGCTTCACGTACTGCTCGAAAAGCGAAATCACCCGCTGCACCAGCTGTTCCAGGCTGGGGGTGCTCACAATCCGGAAGGAAACGGTCTTGACGCTGGCGCGGAAGTAGCCTTCCTCGCTGGTCACCTTCTGGATCTTTCCGCGCTCGTTGCCTTCCACCAGCACCTTGATGTTGCCGTCGGGCAGTTTCAGGCTCTGGATGATGTTGGCGATGGTGCCCACCTGGAAAATATCATGGGGCTTGGGGTCGTCCACCGAGGCGTCGTGCTGGGTGGCCAGAAAGATCTTCTTGTCACCGGCCAGCGCCTCTTCCAGCGCCCGGATGGAACTCTCCCGCCCCACCACGAACGGGGTCATCATGTAAGGAAAGATGACCACGTCACGAATGGGCATCATGGGCAGCGTGCGTGTTTCACCTTTTTCCCGGCCTGAAAACATATTGGAATCCATTAACTTGCCTTTTCAAATAGGGATGGGTCAAAAAGAATTTCGTGCTTCAGAACCATTTCCTCCGTCACCATAAACTCCCGGAGGGTGCGCTGGCTGGGTAAATGATACATCAGGTCCAGCATCAGGTCTTCCAGGATCATGCGCAGTCCCCGCGCTCCCAGCTTGCGCTGCAGGGCCTGGCTGGCAATCGCCATCAGGGCGCCCTCGGTGAACTTCAGCTTCACATTCTCATATTCAAACAGACGCTGGTACTGCCGCACAAGCGCATTCTTGGGCACGGTCAGGATTTCCACCAGCGCTTGCTCGTCCAGGTCTCCCAGAACGCTGATCACCGGCAGCCGCCCCACGAACTCCGGAATCAGGCCGTATTGAATCAGGTCAACCGGCTGCGCCTGCTCCAGCATCTCGATGTTCCGGCGCCCGGGCGGTGTTTCCTGCGCCTCCTCGGGACTGTGGAATCCCAGGGATTTCTTTCCGGTCCGCCGCTCCACAATCTTCTCCAGCCCCACAAACGCTCCGCCGCAGATGAACAGAACGTTGGTGGTGTCCACCGGAGTGAATTCCTGGTGCGGGTGCTTGCGGCCGCCCTGCGGCGGCACGTTGGCCACCGTCCCTTCCAGGATCTTCAGCAGGGCCTGCTGCACGCCCTCGCCCGAAACGTCGCGGGTGATCGAGGGATTTTCGTCTTTGCGCGACACTTTGTCAATTTCGTCGATATAGATAATGCCCTGCTGCGCCCGCTGCACATCTCCCTGGGCGTTCTGCAGCAGCTTCAGGATGATGTTTTCAACGTCCTCGCCCACGTAGCCCGCTTCGGTCAGGGTGGTGGCGTCCACAATGGCAAAAGGAACTTCCAGGAGGCGCGCCAGGGTCTGGGCCAGCAGCGTCTTGCCGGTGCCGGTGGGCCCGATCAGCAGGATGTTGGACTTGGTCAGCTCAACATCGTTGCGCACCTTGGCCAGCATGATGCGCTTGTAGTGGTTGTAAACCGCCACCGCCAGCTTCTTCTTGGCCTTGTCCTGGCCGATCACGTACTCGTCGAGAAACCGTTTCACTTCCGCCGGGCGCGGCAGCTTGGCTTCCACCGTGGGCACGCGTTCGGTCTGGTCTTCTTCCAGAATCGTATTGCAGATGGCTACGCATTCGTCACAGATATAAGCTCGGGGATGATCGCCGGGGGAAGAGATGAGTTTGCCGACTGCGTCCTGGGTTTTCTGACAGAATGAGCAACGAAGTATTTCTTCTGAAACTAATCGTTTCAAGTAAGGTCGCCTCCGTTATTTGTGCTTCTCAATAATCTCATCAACAATGCCATATTCCCTGGCCTGCTGTGCATCCATCCAGAAATCGCGTTCCACGTCGCGCTCGATCTTCTCAAGAGGCTGGCCGGTGTGCTTGGCCATGATTTCATTCAAACCGGCCCGGACGCGCAGGATTTCGCGCGCGTGAATATCAATGTCGGTGGCCTGCCCGGACAACCCTCCCATGGTCGGCTGATGGATCAGCACCCGGGAGTTGGGCAGCGCAAAGCGCTTGCCGTGGGTGCCGGCTGAAAGCAGCAGGGCCGCCACGCTGGCCGCCTGTCCGATGCAGATGGTGGCCACGTCGGGCCGGATAAACTGCATGGTATCGTAAATCGCCATTCCTGCCGTTACCACGCCGCCGGGCGAATTGATGTAGAGCGAAACGTCCTTCTCCGGATCTTCGGCTTCGAGGAAAAGCATCTGCGCCGTCACCAGATTGGCCACATTATCATCAATCGGGGTCCCGATGAAAATGATATTATCGCGGAGCAGCCGGGAATAGATGTCGTAGGCCCGCTCGCCACGGTTCGTCTGCTCAACCACCATTGGAATCAATGTCATCGCTGGTCCCTTCATGCTCATCGGCGCTCCCCGCCCCTATCCTTCGGCCTGGTCCGGAACGGTTTCGGATTTGGGTTTGATCTTTGCGTGTTGATAGATGAGGTCGAGAGCCTTCTGGTTGCGGAGCCTGCGTTCGATTGTATGGAGCTCCCCATCGCGTGTCAAGCGCGTTTTCAAAGCCGCCGGCGCTTCGTGGCGCTCCTGCGCAAGGTCCCGGATCAACTCGTCAACCTCTTCTTCCTTCACTTCAAGGGCCTCGGCTTCCGCCACCTTCTCCAGAATCAGCGAGCCGCGGACCTCCTTTTCGGCCTCTGGCCTCGCATCTTCCCTCAGCTTCTGCCAGTCCAGGCCCACGTTCCGGGGATCGATCCCCTGGGAAATCAACTGGTTCAGAAACCTTTCCAGCTTGCCGTCCACCTGTCCTTCTACCAGTGTATCAGGAACCGGAAAACTGTGGGCAGTCACCAGCTGGCTCAGCAGTCCCTGCTTGGCCTCACTCTCCGCCCCATATTTCTTGCGCGCGGCCAGGTTTTCAGAAACCCGGACCTTCAGCTCGTCCATGGCTTTGAACTCGCTGACCGATTTGGCAAACTCATCGTCCAGTTCCGGCACTACCTTCTTTTTGACCACCTGGACTTCCACGCGGTAGCTGAGCGTTTTCCCCGCCAGCGGCTTGGAGGAGTAATCCTCGGGGTAATGCACGTCAAACTCCCGCACATCGCCCGCCTTTGTGCCCCGCAGATTTTCGGTAAACTCGGGCACCGACCCTTCTGCCGAGAGGTGCACCATGGCGTCACTGGCTTCCAGGGGCTTCGCCTCCGCGTCGGCCTTGTCCACCCCGCGATAGTTCACGGTAAGGTAATCGCCGTCCTGGGCGGCGCGGTCTCCCACCGGTTCAAAGGTGGCCGCGCGCTGCCGCAGTTCCTCGAGCGCCTGGGTCACTTCCTCCTCAGACACCTCGAACGTGCCCTGCTCAACCTCGAGCCCTTTGTATTCTTGCAGCTGGAAATCCGGCAGCACCTCAAACTTGGCCGTGGCGGTGAGCGGCGTGTCTTCCTCAAACTTTAAATCGGCAAAGTGAGGACGTCCGATGACCGACATGTTCTGTTCTTTGATGGCGTTTTCAAAATACTTGGGCAGAAGGGACTGCACCACTTCGTTGCGAATGTCATCCTGAAAGTGCCGCCGGATCAGCGAGGCGGGCGCGCGTCCCGGCCGGAACCCCGGAATTCGCGCCAGGCGGCGGTACTGCGCCGTGACCGCTTCGGATTCCTGTTTGACAATATCAGGTGGTATTTCGATTACGAGTTCTTTCTTGCAGGTCTCAGATTCCACAATTCCTCAATAGCGCTGTTTAGATTGAAAGAGAACGGAAGGTGGTCCTTCAAACTTCTACCTGAGGGAATGGCCCAGTCCGGGGAAAAACCCACTTCCCCGGGTCCCAAAGCTCAGTATAGCATAAGGTTCCCGGCTGTCAACCAAACTGCCCGCCAGAAAATCCGCCAGCCGGCAACCCGCGATTCTCCGCGATTTCTCCTCTCTTTTTGATGCACGGCGCCGGCAAAAGTTTTGCGCCGGCCCGGTTGCTGAGGTGCCGTAGCGTCGGTTTCATCCCGCCAGGGGGCCCGCCGTACCCCGGCCGCCACTCCTTCCGTTGGCTTGCGCCATGCCTTGTGATATTCTTCTGCCGCTTTCGGTTTCAATTTCCGCGAAAGGAAATTGTGCTGCGGCCCAATGCAGCCCGGTTTGCCCCACTCCACCAGAAAGGATTTGCCATCATGAAGCCTGAAAATTTTATCCTGGGTCCACGCATCACCCGAAGGTCGGCGCTGCGCGCTTTGGCGTCAACTCCCGTGCTCCTGCTGGGAGTGTCTGACCTGGCGGCCCAGACCAGCCTGAGCGGCTACTGGCTCCTGCTGATTTCCAACGACGACGGCACCTTCCGCAAGTCGTTTCTCTACCTGCAGCAGTCAGGCGCGACGGTCACGGGCAAGGTCATCTACGGCAGCAGCCAGCATCCCATCAGCAACGGCAGCTTCCACGATGGCAGGCTGCGCTTTGAGGTGGTCACTCACTATGCGTACCAGACCTACCGCACCGTTTACACCGGCCGGATGAACGGCAACAAGATTGACTTCCAGGTCAGCCTGCCCGGCCAAACTCTCAGGACCGGCTCCGCCCAGCGCACCACCGAGGAGGCGACGCTGCCGCCCAAGCCGCTTCCGCTGCCCGCCCTGCGCGACCTGCCCGACAACGGCCTGGTGCGAACCCCGCCCATGGGCTGGAACAGTTGGAACAAGTTTGCCGGCGAAGTGGATGACAAAATCGTCCGGTCCGTCGCTGACGCCATGGTGGCCTCCGGCATGAGCAAGGCGGGCTACGAGTACATTAATATTGATGACACCTGGGAAGGCGGGCGCGACAAAAACGGCCGCATCACCAGCAACAAAAAATTTCCCGACATGAAGGCCCTTTGCGATTACGTCCACTCGAAAGGCCTCAAGATCGGCCTCTATTCCGGGCCGGGACCGGAAACCTGCGCCGGTTACGAAGGCAGCTTCGGGCACGAAGAGCAGGACGCCAAAACCTACGCCGAGTGGGGCTTCGACTACCTGAAATACGACTGGTGCAGCGCGTCGCGTGTTTATAAGAATACCGAAATGCGCCCCGTCTACCAGAAAATGGGCGAGGCGCTGCTGAAGTGCGGCCGCCCCATCGTCTTCAGCCTTTGCCAGTACGGCGAAGACGACGTGTGGGGATGGGGAGCCAAAGTGAGCGGCAACCTGTGGCGGACCACCGGCGACATCAAGGACAACTGGAAGCGCATGGACGAAATCGGTTTCAGCCAGTTCGCCATCCAGCACTACATGCAGCCCGGCCACTGGAACGATCCCGACATGCTGGAAATCGGCAACGGCGGCATGTCCAGTGACGAGTACCGCACCCACATGAGCCTCTGGTGCCTGCTGGCCGCTCCGCTGCTGGCCGGCAACGACCTCAGCAACATGACGGAAGACACCAAGAGCATCCTGATGAACCGCGAGGTGATCGCCGTTGACCAGGACCCCGCCGCCCACCCCGCCCAACTGGTAACCTACGTGGGCAAGCTGATGGTGGCCTATCGCAAACTCCACGATGGCTCAACCGCCGTGGCCTTTTTCAACCGCACCGAAAAGGAAGATGAAATCGGCGTCGAGTGGTCGGCGGTCGGCGTCGAGGGCAAAAACATCCAGGCGCGCGACCTGTGGAAGCATGAGGCCACCGAGGTTTCCGGCCACCACTATTCCACCAAAGTGCCCGCCCACGGCGTCGTGATGCTCAAGGTCAAGGCAACCGCGTAATTGGCATCCCCGGGTAGCGCGGACCTCCGCTGATGAGGTCCACGGTTTTTCAGCAGGGCCGGGCTTCAGCCATAGTTTCATCTTTTATGACAGGTTCTCTGGTTCCTGGCCCTTGCACAGTTTAAGGGATTCCCTTATTATGGGTTTATGAACGTCACATTGTCTCTTGAGGACGAGTTGGTCAAGGAAGTCCGGAAGATCGCCGTCGAGCGTGACACGACTCTCACGGGGATGGTTCGCGCCTATCTGAAAGAGGTTGCGGCGGGAAAGGCTGCGGCCGGCCAAAAACGGCGTGAGCGCGAAGCACTCGAGCGCACCTTTCAGCAGGTTCGATTGAAGGTTGGCAAGCGGACCTGGACGAGGGCAGACCTCCATGCCAGGTCCTGACTTTCTGGACACCAACATTCTCGTGTATGCCTACGACGCGAGCGATCGGCGAAAACAGCGCATCGCGCGGGAGATTGTGCGTAAAGCGGTAGCGCGAACCGGCGATATCGTCATCTCCTCACAGGTGCTGGGCGAGTTTGCATCCACGCTTCTTTACAAGGTGTCCCCGCGCGTCCGGCCCGCCCGCCTGCTCGCTGTCCTGGACGCGCTCAGGCCTATTCCACTGGTGAACCTGGATGGAGACACCATCCGCCGGGCCGTAGAAGCCTGTGCAGCCTACGGCATCCATTTTTACGATGGCATGATTGTGGCTGCGGCGGAGAGCGCAGGCTGCTCGCGCATTTGGTCGGAAGATTTGAATCCAGGCCAGCAATATTTCGGCGTGTCGATGGAAAACCCATTCCGGGACTGACAGTTCCTGAAACAAACAGGCCGGCTCCCGGGTCTTTCCGCGCTATTTTGATTTTGGCGGCTTCGCAGCGATTGCTTCCCCTTGTTCCTGGACTGCTTTGATGGCCCGGATTAGCCGGACCGAGAAAAGGGCTTTGTTCGCGGGCGCAGACATTGATCTTTGATGTCAGCGAAGCTGAGCAGGGTTGGAATGGCTGGGTGTCACAGCCGTGCTGCGCCAAGCCGTCTCAGGAATTGGAGCGGCCAGCCTGGGACGACTTTCAAAATGGGCCTCTCGCTTCGCGAGACCGCAGATACTACAAGGCAAGCATCTGCGCCAGCCCGACTTAACCTGGAGCGCGCGGTGACCTTACCGACAACATTAAGAACGAAGTGGTTCTGGTACTCACTGGTGTGCGTACTGTGCTGGGGAGGCTGGGCAATCCTGGAGAAGATGGCCTCAACCGAGATCCCGGAGAGTACTGTCCAGTTCCTTTTTACCTTTGGAGCCTTGCCGGTAGCTTTGGTGCTTTTGGCCGCCCGCCATTTCAAGCTTGAGAAAAGCCCCAAGGGAATCCTTTTTGGGCTTGGAAACGGCGTCCTGGCCGGTGTGGGAAATGCTGCGCTTGCCGGCGCCTACCGCAGCGGCGGGAGCACGTCGGTCATAACGGCTGCGACGGCGATGTACCCCATGATCACAGTGCTGCTGGCCATGACGTTATTGAGGGAGCGCCTTACCAATCTTCACAAGTTAGGTCTGGTTTTTGCGGCCGCTGCGTTCATTCTCTTTTCAGTGTAAAGACATGGCTCATTTTTCGATTCCTTCATGGTGCTTGCCGGCCGCCCTGGTGCTTCTGACGTGGGGCGCGGTTGGATTGCTGCAAAAGCTGTCGACCAATTACATCTCAGCGGAATCTGCGCTCATTTGGCTGGTGGGCGGATACATTCTTCTTTCACCCTGGCTCTATTCAGGCCGTTCGGTTTTTGCATATTCAACCCGCAGCCTGGTTTTCACGCTCATCAGCGCGGTTCTCAATACACTGGGAGCCTGGGCTCTGCTGGCAGCGATGAAAAACGGCGGCAAGGCCTCAATTGTCGTCCCGCTTACGGCGCTCTATCCTTTGGTTGTGGTAGTGAGCGCCCCGGTTATCCTGCACGAATCCATCAGCCTGCTGCAAGGTGTCGGAATCTTGTGTGCTCTCACTTCGGTGGTGTTGCTTTCGACCTAGGCGTTTTGCTTTTTGTTTTTCAGTGTTTGAGCCCATTGCGGTGAGTAAAGATTTATCTGTTTCAAAAAGTTAAGACCCTTGAAGCTGGTAGCAAGTACCTCCGGTTTTGAGGTCCTCGGTGTTTCAGGAGGGCGGGGCTTCAGCACCCCACCAACACTGCGCTTCGCCGTGCTCATTGGCCCACGACGGTTGTCGCACCGCTGGCGACGATCTCATGCAATGTCACGGTTTGCTTCTGGCCCGCTTTCACGGTGATCGCGACGCCATATCCAGCCACGCCATCGAGAAATCCGGGCTGGAGGAAGGCGCCGTAGGCAATCTTATCCCAGGCGAACAGAGTGTAGTTGCCCGGCGGAATTCCCTGCAACAGGAAATGGCCGCCGAAGTGGGTGGGAACAGACCTGAACAGCCAGGCATCACGCCTCAGCCCTGGGGCCGGGGCCAACACGACAGTAGCGAACGGCGCTGGCTGGCCATCGGGACCGAGCACGGTGCCCTGAATCTGCACCCCGTCCCAACTCGCTACCAACTCCAGCGTCCCAGCCGGCTGGTGCTGCGGTATCTCCAGGAGATGGGTGCGCACGTCCCGTGAGCCAAACATGGCGGATTTGAGGTACCCGCTCTGCGGCAGCATACCTATGCGAACCCGGTAACGGCCGGGAAACAGGCCCTTCAGTGCGAACGAATCTCCCGAGTGCACGGCATTTGCCTGGACCCGTTGAAAGAGGAAGTCAGCACCTTCTCGCTCCGCAATGATGCGATATTGGAAATTACTTTGCCTCTGGCCCTCCGCAGTCAAGTGGCCGTGAACCGTCCAATCGCCTTGGGGATCGAGCGTGACGCCGGCTACATCCGCGTGCGCCACGGTGATGGGCAGGTAGGCGGCGTACCGAGCCGTACCCGCGGGAAGAGCCGCCCAGAGCACGTACGAACCCGGCGGCACGCCCAAAATGCGGAAATGGCCGGAACTGTCCAGTTGCACGACATCGCCGTCTTTCAGGGAAATTCCAAACGCGCCTTTTGCAGGCACCAGGATCAACCTGACTTTCCCATCCGCCGCGCGCCACGCCGTCCCCTGCACCGTGCCGCTGATTTCGTAGGTCGGAACCGGCGAAAGCGAAAAGTCGATTGCCGTCATTTGCTCGCCTGGCGCCAGGCGAACCAGCGAAGCATCGCCAGGCGTTGTCGCATGCGGATAGTAGATGTACGGCGACACGGAAACGCCCGGCGAGGCGCCAGACAAACGCAAGTCGGCAGAAGAGGCTGGCAGCGCCGCAATCGGCCGGGCCGTCCGCGTCTGTGCGGCGACGTAATACTGTCCCGCAGGAAAATTGAAGAAGCGGTATCGGCCCAGGTCGTCGGTCACCGTCTCGCGAAACGGCCTCAGCCACCCACGGGTATCAGGCGATGAATAGGCCAGCGATACAGTGACGTGCGCGCACTCGACCGGATTGTCATGCGCATCGGTGATTTTTCCGGCGATAACCCCGGTCGGCACCATCCTGATCTCGATGCCGGTGATCTTATGCTGGGAGCGAAATTGCGGTCCCGGCGGACGAGGATATGACGGCCCCAATTCCGATTCTTCAAGCTGCTTCACGAATCCACTCGCCCGCACTCCGAGCGGCAGGCCCCAATCGCAGGGGATCGACTGCAGATCAAAGCGTCCTTCTCCGTCAGTGCGGGTTTGCACAGCAGGATGCCGGTAAATAGAGAACTTTGGCCCGAAAAACATCCAGGTGTTCGCCAGCGGGTGGCCCGTGACGGCATTAGTTACCGTCCCCGATGCCTCACACGTGCCGGTGAGCGGCGGAAGCAAATGGAACTTGTCGATGGTCGCCCGCTCCTCCTTGGTCATTGGCCGAACGGAGATATCAAGGTCGGAAACCACCTGCCCGGCCTCCAGGTTCACCGGCCTTGATCGAGAAGGGTCGGTGCCGCTGGGGTAGAAAAACAAGGGGGGAAAGGCTTCCCAGCTCGCAACCGGCCGGGAAATCCTGCCGTAATAGAATTTACGCTCCAGGTCGTAGACGTTAAAGGCGCCCAGGTCGAAGTCCGGCTGATATCCGGCGACCAGAAAATACCGGCCCGGCCGCAAGCCAAACACCCGATATTCGCCGCGGTCGTCCGTCGTTGTCCCCGTCACCGGCAGCAGCATTTTGCGCTGCGCGCCCGCGGGCCCATATTGCAGCACCTGTACCAGCGACCCAGGCACCGGTTCGCCATGCTCGTCGATCACGCGGCCAGTGAGCACGCTGGCGCGCGGCAACCGGACGACAATATCGTCGCGCTGCTGGCCGGACCGCAGAGAGAAGGCGTCCATCGGCATGTACTTTTCATGGACCTTGAAAACCTGTTCGGCGTAGCCATCGGCTACCGCACTGACCACGTACGAGCCGGGTTCCATTTCCTGCACGGCGAAGCGGCCTGTGGCGTCGGTCCGAAGCCGGTACCGCAGGACGCCGTGTGGATTGCATTGCACGCAAGGCGAGGTGGGGACGACAACCGACATAGCGCCAGCGATAAACCCGGACGGTGGCGAAAAAACCCTTACCTGGGCGCCAGGCATTGGTTTCCCCGTGCCCGCGTCGACCACCAGGCCGGAAATGCGGCAATTGGCGGGTGCGTGTGACTGAGAAGCCGAAGAATTCAGAGGTAGCGCTTGAGCCCACAGGGCTTGCGCTCGCCAGGCGCCAAGACACACAAATGAAACCGTCAGAAGGAGAGCCGCTCGGCCGCACTTGTGCGCAGTTTCCATCGCCGGTTTCCTTAAGATCGAGGTTACATTCTCTCTTCTGGTCCTGCAACTCGGGGTTCGACCGTGGCTGGCGCAGACGCTTGCCTTGTAGTGTCTGCAACTTCGCGCAGCGAAGACTTGCTGACCGCTGGCCAGGCTCCTTCTCCTCCGGAAATCGCAGAGACCCGAATCCGGCCTCTGCGCCAGCCCGTAGCGGGCGCCCATCTAGACCAACTCAATCATGACGCGCCGCCCCACTATCCCGGCCGCGCGCTGCAGGCTTGACAGAGTGATGTCGTCTTTCGCATCGAGAATTCGATCAACCTGACTCCGGCTCGTCTTCAGCAACTTCGCCATCCGCGCCTTGGATATTTTCTTTTTCTTCATGGCCTGCGCAAGCTGCCAGGCGATGACTTCTTTGACTGCCTGCGCCTGCGATTCCTCAAAGATACCCTCCTCCTTGAGGAAATCATCAATGCTTGAACCCATATGTTTCTTGCTCATTGCTGCAACTCCTTCTGAGGCTGCGAAGCATTGGCCATCGCGTACCTTATAAGATACATGTACTATAAAAAGTACGTTCTTGCAAGCAGGTAGCCACGGCACCGGGTTTGTGCCCTGGTTTTTTTGCAGAGGGTAGCAAGGACCTCCGGGTTTGAGGTCAGCGGTTGTTTCTACACGTGGCGACAAAAGCCGCAGACCGCAGACCCGGCGGCCTGCGCTACCGACTTCATCAAGAATCCTGCGCTCCCTGCTTCAAAAACCCAATCAGTTCGCGGAAGTACCACGGCTGGTCGTCATACATGCAGAGACGGCTGACGCAACTGGCAGGCGGCGCTCACTCTCCAGCAGGCGCGGTGGGCAGTTGCTGATGATGGTTCGGATAGGGCGCCCGCGGATACTTCGGCAGCGGGTGTTCCTTGAGCAACTGCAAAGCTACGGCGACAGCCTTTTCGAGCTGTGGGTCGTGCCCCTCGCGCCAAAGCTTGGGGTCCAGCTGCACTTCGTAATCCGGCGGTATTCCGTGGCCTTCCACTTCCCAATGGCCGTGCAGTCCGTAGATGGCCCAGCGCGGCGCCATCACCCTGCCGCCGTCCATCAGCTGGGGATAGCCTCCAATGCCGACCAGGCCGCCCCAGGTTCTCACGCCGACCAGCGGCCCGATCCCGGTTTTGCGGAAGTACCACGGCAGGGCGTCGCCGCCGGAGCCCGAAAACTGGTTGATGATCATCACCTTGGGGCCGTAGATGGACTCCACCGGCTCTCTATACTCCTGCCCTTCGCGCGACATGACGATGCTCAACACCGGCCGGCGCAGATAATCGATGATGTAGTCCGCAAGCTGTCCACCGTGATTAAAGCGCTCGTCGATCACCGCGCCTTCTTTCTCAATCTGGGAGAAGTAATAGCGGTTGAAATTCGTGAAGCCACCGCCGGCCGTGTCGGGCAGATAAACGTAGGCGAGTTTGCCTCCGCTCAGCTTGTCCACCTGGCGGCGGTTGCCCTCAATCCAGTCGAGGTTTCGCAAGGCGGTCTCGCTCGGGATGGGCTCAACGGTCACCTCGCGCGAGTCCTTGCCGTCCGGATTCGGCCCCACCCGGATCACCGTCTGCTTGCCCGCGGTTTCCAGGAAGAAGCTGTAAATGTTTTCAGCGCCGGTCAGGTTGCGCCCATTCACCGCCAGCAGATACTCCCCCGCTTTGACGTTGACGCCGGGCTGCGTGAGCGGCGCGTGGAGTTCCGGGTTCCAGTTTTCGCCGCTGTAGACCTTGGTGATCCGATAGCGGCCGTTTTCCACCTTGTAATCGGCGCCCAGCAGTCCCACCGTCACTTTCTTCTCTTCCGGCTGTTCCCCGCCCCCCACAAACATGTGTCCGACTTCCATGTAGCTGAGCATTTCGGCGAAAAGGTAGTTCAGGTCATGGCGGCTCGTGATCCCGGCCATGAAGGGCGCAAAGGTCTTTTTCGCTTGTTCCAGATCCAGGCCGTGGAAGTGCGGATCATAAAAGAAATCCCGTTCGATGCGCCAGACCTCGTTGTACATCTGCGCCCACATGGCGCGCGGCTCTTCGTAGACCTCCATGTTGTCCATCTTCAGCGCGCCGTCCGTCGGCTTGGGTTCCTTGTCGGTGGGCACGATGAACCAACTGTCATGGAGCTTATAAAGCGACTTTTCGCCGTTGAACGACAAAACGAAAGCGTTCGGCTGCGGGAAGAAAGGGCGTCACCTTGCGCGTCTTGAGCTCGAATTTTGAAATCTTCGCAGCGGGACCCTCGGGTCCTTCGCCAACGACGACCGGCGGCAGCGCGGCCAGGAACAGTTCGCCCGTCTTGCCGGCCGAAAGTCCAGTGTAGTTTTCCGCGGGAATCGGCAGGGCCAGAATCCGCTGGCTGATGCCCGCAAAATCGATCGTCACCTTCACGGGCTTCTTCTCCTTGTCCTTTTCGCTTTTCTCGCCGGCTTTCTCTTCGCCTTTCTTTCCGGCCTCCTCATCCTGGGCTTTCTGGTCCGCCTTATCCTTGTCCTTCTTCTTTTCCTCCGGCTTTTCGTCATCGCTTTCCGGCGCCAGCGGGGAGGGCAGGTCTTTGGCCAGCACGGCAACGTAAACGTTGCGCGTGACGGGGTGCGCCTCGTTCGTCATATCGAGCCAGCCGGTGGTGAGCCCCATATTGGTGCTGGCGGTGAAATAGAGATACTTTCCGTTGGCGTCCCAATTGGGGTAGAGGCAGTCGCTCATGCCGTCAGTGATTTGCGTTGCCTTCTTGGTGTCGATCGAATAAACGAAAACAGCACGCAGATGGTTTTCAAGCTGCTTGGTATAGGCCAGCCACTTGTTGTCCGGGGACCACACCATGTCAAACTCGTGCAGCGGCGAATCGAACAAATCGGTATCCACCTTGACGGGCGTCGGGTGGTCAAGGTCCACGTACCAGAGGTTCAGCCGCTTGTCGCTGTAGGCAATCTTTTTGCTGTCAGGCGACCACGTGGGCGTGTAGAAGAAAGAAGGCGGCTGGCCCAGGTCAATCTTCTTCACCTCTCCCAGGCCGTCCTGGCTGCGGATGTGCAGCGCGTATTCGCCCGATTCGTCAGAAAACCAGGCGATGGATTTTCCGTCCGGCGACCACGCCGGGTCGCGGTCTGCCACTGTGGGGGAATCGGTAATGTCGCGGATGCTGCCCTTCTCCGCCGGCACGGTAAGGATTTCGCCGTGCGCCTCAAAAACGGCGCGCTTGCCGGTGGGTGAAATCTGCGCGTTCACAATTTTTTTCGCGACGTCCACAAAATGCGGACGCAGCTGCGGCATGTCTCCCGCCACGGTGATGGGCACGATGTGCTCCCGATGGGACTTGAGATCGTAGAGATGGATGGAACCAAATTGCTCATAGGCAATCGCGCCCGGCCCGGCCGATGCCGAAAGGACGTCCCAGCGGTTCCTGTTGTCCACCACCTGCGTCACCTTGCCGGATTTCGTGTCGTAGGCAAACAGCGTGAGCGGCCCATTGCGGTCAGAAATAAAGTAGATGGAATCACCCACCCACATGGGGTCGCGGTCATTCGAGTTCTCGCGGGGGACTTTGGCAACAACGCTGGAGTCCGAGACGTTGACAATCCAGATCGGCGTGGTCTGCCCGCCGCGATAGTTCTGCCAGAACGGCTCCCACTGGAGGTTCGGAACATAAGCCAGCTTCGTTCCGTCGGGCGAGAACGTGCCCTCCTCCGCCATGGGCAGCGGGATTTCCGCCGGCAGGCCGCCTGTGAGCGGCACGGTGAAAAACTGGTTCGGGTCAGAGTAGCTGGCGCGGTGCGAGCGAAAGAGCACCGATTTCCCGTCCGGAGTCCATCCGAGAGCCACGTCAGGACCGGGATGATAAGTCAACCGCCGCGGCTGGCCTCCTTCCGCGGGAACCACGTAAACGTCGATGTTCTTGTCGTAGTTTCCCGTAAAGGCCACCCACTGGCCGTCCGGTGAAAAAATGGGGCCGCTCTCCAGGCCAAGCCCGGTCACCAGGCGCCGCGCCTCACCGCCCTTCCGGTCGACAATCCAGATGTCGCCTCCATAGGCGAATGCGATTTCCGTCTTGCTCAGTGTCGGCGTCTGCAACAACAGCGGCTTGGCATCCGCGCCCAGGGCAACGCCGGCCGATATCAGGACAACCATAAGAACCCAGCCGATTCTCTTCACTGCCATCTTGATCCTCGCTCGAAAGATTTTGCCTGCAGGGAACTCCGGGTGAACGAGCAAATCCGAATCCCTATTCCATTACGCACGCCAACCGCGGGATGTTCCAATGACCACCGGCCCTGCGCCAGGGTGCTTTATCGTGGATTGTGAATTCGGAGGCAGCAAAACAGGCAGGCAGAACCCGGGATTTTCCGGTTCCAAGTGCCCGGTCTGGAATGCTGGCGCGCATCCCCACAAATAAGGCAACCCTTCCGTCCCCTCTGGCTCCTCCCGAAAGGTTCGGCGGCGACACCGCAACGGCACCCAGCATCGTATCACGCAAACTTCAGGTTCCGGCAACCAAAACCCGGCCGAAAAGATGGGCTGGGCCCGTGAGAAAGGTCTTTGTGCCCGCCTGTGCAAGGCCCGCGTCTTTGCCGGGATGAAGGGTGCGTCATGTCAGGCGGGCACGCCGTGGAAGAATTGCGAGAACAGCAGCAGCACGGTGAGGACGATCATCACCACGCAGGTGGCCCAGGCGATGGCGTTGAAGGCGCGGGTATTCTTGTACTTGCCCATCAGGTCTTCACGGTTGGAGAGGCGCAGCATGAAGATCAGCACAAAGGGCAGCATGATGCCGTTGAGCACCTGCGAGAGCAGGATGATGGGCACCTGCATCTGCTCGCGCAGCACCACCACGGCCAGGGCGCTGACCACAATCAGTCCCGTATAGAGCCAGTAAAACGTGGGAGCTTCTTCCACCCGTTTGTTGATGCCCGACTCGAGGCCCAGGCCCTCGCAGACGTAGTAGGCGGTGGCCAGCGGCAGGATGCAGGCGGAAAACAATGAGGCGTTGGCCAGGCCGAAAGCAAACAGCGCGCTGGCCGCATGCCCCGCCAGCGGACGCAAGGCCAGCGCCGCATCCGCCGCGTTCTGGATGTCGCGATGCCCGCTGCTGTAGAGCGTGGCCGCGCAGGCCACAATGATGAAGAAGGCCACCACGTCGGTGACAATGCAGCCCACGATCACGTCCCAGCGCGAGTAGGCCCAGTCCTTGATCTTAATGCCCTTCTCCACCACCGCCGACTGCAGGTAAAACTGCATCCAGGGGGTGATGGTAGTTCCGATCAGGCCGATCACCATGAAAAGGTAACTGTGGTCAAACCGGAACGTGGGGGTCACCGTGTTCCTGATGGCCTCCGGCCAGGAGGGGTGGGCCAGAAAACTGGAAATCGGGTAGGCGATATAAAACACGCACGCCACGAGGAAGACCTTTTCCACAAACTCGTAGGTACCTTTCACGATCAGCGCCCACACGATGACGGCGCCCAGCGGCACGATGATGTAGCGGCTGATGCCGAACAGCGACATGCTGGAAGCCAGCCCGGCAAAGTTTGAGATGGTGTTGGCCAGGTTCGCCACCAGCAGGCAGAGCATCAGGATGAAGGTGGCGCGAAAGCCGTACTCTTCACGGATGAGGTCCGCCAGGCCCTTGCCGGTCACCACGCCCATGCGCGCCACCATCTCCTGCACTACGATCAGCGCGATAGTGACCGGGATCAGCGTCCACAGCAGCGCGTAGCCAAAGCGCGCTCCGGCCACCGAGTAGGTATAGATGCCGCCGGCGTCGTTGTCCACGTTGGCCGTAATGATTCCCGGACCCACAACGGCCAGCAGAATCAGCAGCCTCGTCCGCCATGTTTTGAATCGTTCGCGGTCCATGGATTACCTGTGCCGGCGACCCTCGGCAAGTCCGCACCGGCGGCCTGCCTTCACTGCCCGGGTCCTGAATTCCTGCGGCCGGCGTGAGAGTTCTCTACCTGCGGCTGACCACGAGGTCGAGAACGTCGTCCGCGGTCACCAGTCCCACCACCCGCTGCTTATCGTCCACCACGGGCAGCGCCAGAAGGTTGTACTTTCTGAACAAGTCGATCACCGCCCTGGCGTCCGCTTCGGTCGTCACGCTGTGCCCCTCTTCGCGGGAAATCTCCCGCAGGGGCGTCCGGGCCGGCGCCAGCAGGATGCGCGCCAGAGGCACGGAGCCCGCCAGGTGTTCGTCCGGGTCCAGCAGATAAACGGCATGGATGGATTCGAGCGCTCCCTCAAATTCCCTCATCGCTTCGATGGCGTCCTCCACCGTTGCCGTTACATTCAGCGCGATGTAATGCGTGGTCATCAGGGCGCCTGCCGTGTCATCTTCAAAACCCAGCAGGTCCTTCACCTCCTGCGCGTCTTCCTTTTCCATGCCGGCCAGCAGCCTGGCCGAGGTTTCCGGCGGCATTTCCTGCAGGACATCGGCGGCTTCGTCGGGCGCCATTTCTTCCACAATGTCCGCCGCCTTCTCCACCGGGATGCTCTGCAGCAGCAGTGCCTGCATTTCGGTGGGAATCTCAGAGATGGCCTGCGCGGCCGTTTCGTGGTCCAGCGCCTCAATCACCGAGCGTTGCTCGTCGCGGCTCAGTTCTTCCAGAATGTCGGCGATGTCGGCGGGGTGCAGGCGCGCCAGCCGCTCGTAGGAAATCCGCAGCTTCAGCCGGCGGGAAGCGTCCGGCTCAATCAGGTTGACGAATTCCCAACGGATGGTCCTGGAAGAAATAAAGCTGCAGATCTTCCGGCTGGTATGCTTGGCCGTCACCCCCTGCAGCAGGCGCCGTGCCGCAGCAGCCAGCCCCACGTTCACGGCCAGCACGCGCAGTTCGGTGTGGCCGCCGGTCGGCTGGATTTCCAGGTCCACGTCGTTCACGCGCACCACCTTGCGGTGGTCCACGTCAATCACCTGCTGGTCGAGGACGTCTTTTCCCACCCGCAGCAGGTCGCCGAAAGGCCTGTTGTTGCGGATCTCGCCACTCGTCACCGAGGTCTGCGCGGAACGCACCGTGATCGACTGCATCTGCTCGCGCGAAATATGAATCTGTTCCCGGCCCGGCCCCTCCACCAGGTAGGCCGCCACGCGCAGGGCGTTCTGGTTGGGATCGATCCCCAGGTCGATCACCCGCCCCAGATAGGAGCCCTTCACGTCATAAGCCGGCAGATTCTGAATTTCGGTAAAGTAAATCATGAATGCCTCCCGCCGCAGAGCATGTCAGCGCCGGTCCAGAAAAATGCCGCCGGGACGGCGGCGCTACAAGGGACCCCCGTAGCGCCGGCATCTTGCCGGCCCTCCTGATGCGCAGCAGATCACCGGGCCTGAAACCGGCCCATAAAATCAAAAACCCCGTGTGAGCCGTTGCTCCCACGGGGCTGAGAAATCTCTCCGGGCCGAACCTTCACCGGCCGGACAACCTCCTGGTCTGAGCTTCAGCTCCACACAACGTACGTTCCCCATCCCATTTGGGGACAGCCACCTTAGGCAGAGCCTTAATCCGGCCATGCCTGCTCTACCCGTTGGCGCGTCTCCGCGTTTCCGGGCAGTGGCTTGTGTTTGCGTGGTAGCCTCGCCTAACGAGGCTTGCACCTGCTTTTCTAGGTCGCTCGCGCCTCCAGCGTCTCAAAAAGACCGCATTAACCTTGATACAAACAGGGGCAAACTTTGTCAAGAAAAAAGGGGGATGCCGCGCACAAACGCCGCTTTCCGGGACGCGCAGGCAGTCCGCACCATCCTGGGAGAACGCTTACTTCAGCCTCCCCATGGCGTACTTGATGCCGTTCAGCAGCATTTCCTGGTACCACTTGCTGTTCCACACCGCGTCCTCGTGGCCCAGCACTGTGACGAAGACCCGGCCCTTGCCGTCGTGGCGGGTCCAGGCCAGCGGCCAGCCGTAAAAGCGGTAGTGCACGTTTTCCCCTGGCAGAGTTTTCTTCATGTCGACGGAACTGGGATCGAGCCGAAGCAGCACGTGCGAAGTCTTGTATTGGAAGTCGGCCGTCTGGTAAATCTCGTCGTTCACCTGGAATGATTTCCCCAGGAAGCCGACAATCGGGCTCGAGGGATCGGTCACTTCCACCGTCACCTTTTGATGCCAGGCATGGTCATTGAAATACCCGCCGACCACGTGCAGGTAAGGCTCCCATTCATAGAAAGTGTCCGTGGAGCTGTGGACACCTACAAACCCGTGGCCCGACTTGACGAAGTGGATAAAAGCGTCCTTTTCCGCCTGGGTCATGGGCAGTTCGCCCGTGGTGTAGAACATCACCACGTCGTATTTCTTCAGGTTCTCTGCCGTAAAGGCTCCCACGTCCTGCGTCACCGTGGTGTCAAACAGGCCGGAACGCTCGCCGATCTCCTTCACCACTTTTTCGGAAGTGGGAATGCTCGCGTGCTTGAATCCGGCGGAAAGAGTCATGTAAAGCACGTGGCCCTTGCGCCCTTTGGCCAGCGCCTGCCCGCTCTGTCCAAAGAATGCCACGCCACCCAGTACAACCAATGACAAGACCAGAATTAGAGACCTGCGCATCTCGACTCCTCTCTTCTGCAGAATAAATTCGACTTCAGAACAGACCGCGATGCCACCACCACTTCCTCATCCACGTACCGCGCGCCCGCGTGAATCATGTCATCCCTGACGGCCGTGAAGCAAGTGGCTTTTCGCCCCTCCACGATTCGGGCCGTGCACATGGGCGAGACGCCCATGCCATTTTTAATTGCAGCAACGCCGCGTATCTTTGCGCCTTTGCGTCTTTGCGAGAGCTACTTTTGAGTGATAACCGCGGCGAAAAATCCGTCCATGCCGTCGAGGTCAGGCCGGGTGTGGAAGTAGCCGCTCGCATCGATCAGCGGAGCGATTGCCGGAAGCTCTTGCACAAGTTCCTCGCGGCTCAGCAGCCGGCAGCCTGCGGTTGCGGACAGCACGCGCTCCACAACCTGTTCGTTCTCTTCCGGCTCCAGCGAGCACGTGGCGTAAACCAACCGGCCCCCCGGCGCGAGCACCCTTAGCGCGTTTGAAATAATCTTTGATTGAATCATCGGCAGCCGCGCGAGATCGTCCTTCGCCAGCCGCCATTTGATTTCCGGATTTCGAGCCAGCGTTCCTGTTCCGGAGCACGGGGCGTCTACCAGGATGCGGTCGAACTGTTGCCTGAAAGGAAGCGATTGTGTTGCTTCGAGCCGCACCACCCGAACCACCGAGGCATTGGCGGTGAGCCGCGGCAAAAGTTTGCGAAGCGTTTCGAGGCGGCGTGCGCTCGCGTCGCAGGCCACCAGCAGACCATCGCCCACCGCATCCGCCAGCAGGCTGGTCTTCATGCCCGGCGCTGCGCAAAGGTCGAGCACACGCTCGCCGGCACGCACACCAGCCAGTTCCGCAACCAGTTGCGAGGCTTCATCCTGGATGGCCAGCCCCAACTCTTCGGCAAGCCGCGAAATGGCGCTCTTCGCCCGCCCCGGCAGCCAGGGCATTTGAAGCATACTTTCCCCGGCGGACGCTGCTTCCCTGCTCCTCAAGCTTCCTGATGACTTCGTCCGGCTCGGGCGTCGAGGTCGAGATTCGCAAGGTGGTGGAAGGAACCTGAGTGGCAGCCCAGGCCAGCCGGTTGGCTGAATCCGACCCGAAGTTTTTCTCCCATCGCTCCAACATCCAGGCAGGAACCGTCCGCCGCACGCTGGCCAGAAAGTCCGGGTTGTCCAGTTGATCTGTACCGGAATGTTGCAGCAGCTTTTCCGGCTCGCACTTGCGCAGCACGGCGTTCACCAGCCCGGCGGCGGAGCGCTTGCGCGCCTGCTTGGTGAGTTCCACCGCTTCGTTCACTGCGGCGGACTTGGGAATTTTTTCGAGGAAGGCAATCTGGTAGACGCCCATTCGCAGCGCGGTCAGGATTTCGCGGTCGAGCGACTGCGCGCTTTTGCCGGAGAGTTGCTGCAGGCGATGGTCGATCTCGCCCCGCCAGCGCAGCACGCCCATCACGATTTCCGTGGCGAGCCCGCGGTCGCGTTCGCTGAGCGCTGAAACCTGCCGCCCCTGCAGCAGGTCGGTGGCAAAAGCCTTCCCGGCGTCAACCTGGAGGAGAATTTCAAAAGCGATTTTGCGGGCGGGCGAGACTTGCGCCAAGGCTGACCTCAGGAACCAAGAGTTTCGCCGCTCTCGACGCGGGCGCCATTCACAAAGTCCCGGGCCGAAATACGCTTGCGGCCTTCCATCTGGACTTCATGCAGAAGCAGTTCGGTGCCCCCGCCGCAGGCCACCGCAAGCCGCCGGCCCTCCACCGTAAGGGTGCCGGGGGCCGCGTTGGGACTTTCCGCCGCCGCGACAACTTCCGCCCGCCACACGTGCAGGCGTTTGCCGCGAAACGGCGTGTAAGCGCCCGGCCACGGAGCGAGGCCACGAACGCGCCGCTCAATTTCTTCCGCCGTCAGAGACCAGTCGATCACTCCGTCTTCCTTTTTGAGGCGCGGGGCCAGCGTGGCCAGTTCATGGTTCTGCGGGCGGGGCGCGATTTCACCGCGTTCGAGCTTGCGCAGCGTTTCAATCATCAGGTCCGCGCCCACGATGCTCAGCCGCGCGCCCAGGGTTTCCGTTGTGTCATCGTCGCGGATGGGCTCACGCCGTTCCAGCAGCATGTCGCCGGTGTCCATCCCGGCGTCAATCTTCATGGTAGTAACGCCGGTCTCCTTTTCGCCGCGAATGATGGCCCAGTTGATGGGCGCCGCGCCCCGGTATTTCGGCAGGATGGAAGCGTGCAGGTTGATGCAGCCAAGCGGTGGAAGATCAATCATCCACTGCGGCACGATGTGGCCGTAGGCGACAATCACCATGGCGTCAGGATGGTATTGCGACAGATATTCGCGGGTCTCGTCGGTCTTCACTTTGGCGGGCTGGTAAACGGCCAGGCCATGCTTCACCGCCGCTTCCTTCACCGGAGAGGGCTGCACCTTGTGGCCGCGGCCGCGCGGCTCGTCCGGGTTCGTGATGACCAGTTGAATCGGGAACTTTTCTTCGACCAGCTTTTCAAGGGTGGGTACAGCGAATTGAGGAGTGCCGCAAAAAATCAGGTTCATCCGTCAGGTCCGATCAAGAGAGCCCTTGGGGGCTTGGCCAGGTGCGCCGGAATTGATTCTACCACTCGCCCGCCTTGGCCAGTTTCCGGACCTTGCGTTTGATGGACTCGCGCTTCAGGCGCGTGAGGCGGTGGATGAAAAGTTTGCCGTCCAGGTGGTCGGTTTCATGGCAGAAGGCGCGGGCCAGCAGGCCTTCGCCCGTCATGGTGAATTCCTCGCCCTTCAGGTTCTGCGCGCGGACGGTGGCTTTCAACGGCCGCGGAGTGTTTGCGCGAAAGTCCGGAAGGCTCAGGCAGCCTTCTTCCTCCGTCTGCTTTCCTTCAACCGCTATGATCTCGGGATTCGCCAGCACCAGCTTGGCTTCGGGCTCCTGGCCGCAGCTGATGTCAATCACGCAGAGGCGATGGGTCAGGCCGATCTGCGGCGCCGCAAGGCCCACGCCGTTGGCCGCATACATGGTCTCAAACATGTCGGCCACCAGCTTTTCGAGTTCCGCGTCGAACTCCGTTACCGGCTGGGTGCCGTCTTCCAGAACTTTCTGTCCGTACTTTACAATGGGATAAATCATTTTCTAATCTGATTTCGATGGATTTTCAAATCTCTACACAGTCAATCTGTTCGTATTAGAATTTTTCAAACCCTGCTGCGCAGGAACACATGCATCTGTTTCATCAAAGTTCGCACAATTACGGCGCCAGCACAAGCAGCGTAAAGCTGCCGGGCACCATGGGCGGCCGGCGAAATCGGCGCTGCCCGCCCGCGGGTTCAGCCGGCATGGGTCCGAACTTTGCCGTCACCGTAAACACCCGGTGAGTCTTCGGATCAATTTCCATGGTGCGCGCGCCGCGCTCGGTGGCCACGTCTGCATTACCTTGAATTCCGTTGGCGACTCTTCTTTCACCACCGTCAGCGTGCCCTCGCCGTTGGAGCTGAAGGCAAGACCCGTTTCGGGATCAAAGCGGTTGGCGTCCACGCCGCCGCCGATGGGAGGCGTTGCGATCACCTTGCCCGTATTGGCGTCAATCACGGCCATCATTTTGTTGTGGCACCCGGCAAACAGAATGTTGTGCCGGGCGTCAATGGCCAGCCCCGAAGGCGAGTCGCAGGGCGCCATCGGCCAGCGCGACTCGATCTTGAGCGTGTGCGAATCAATCGCCAGCTCCTCGCTCTTGTCTTCAAGGTTGTTGTAAATCATCCCACGGCCGTTGGAGACTGCGAACTCCGGCTTTCCGCCCAGGGCGATGGTGCCCACCACTTTCAGAGTTTTCGCGTCGATGGCTGTGGCATCGTCGCTGCGGCCGTTGAAAGTGAAAACCCGCTGCGAAGAAGGATCGTACATGATGCCGTCGGGATTGTGGCCGGTCACTTTGACGGTGCCGATGGTCTTGAGCGTTTTCAGGTTGAAGACCGTCACCTCGTCGGCCCTGCCGTCACTGATGAATCCGCGATTGAGTTCCGGCGCGACGGCGATCCCGTGCACGCCCGGCGTGTTGGGAATATTCCCAACAACCTTGATAGGTGTCGGGATTGATGACCAGCACCTGCGTGGCGTGCGAAACAAAGAGGTGGCGGTTCTGCGCGTCGAAACCCAGGTAGTCCCAGCCACCTTCACCGCCCAGAACAACTTTTTTGACGATGTGATAGTGGACCGATGATGGGCCCTGAGGCGGCGGGGCAGCGCCGGCAACCAGCGGAGCAGCGAGAGCAATCAACATGAAAAACCAAGCACGGAGCAACTTCGAATAACAGATTTCATAAGTCCTCCCGATGATGATGCGAATCAAGACCCGGGCTTGCGAGCATCTTATAAAAACCTGCGGTGGCGCAAAGGGCGGCTTTCTTCGCGGCCGGTTAGAACCGGCGCACCTGCTCCTGATAGGCGTCAAAGTTGCGGCGCGTTTCCTGGAGCGAATCGCCCCCGAATTTTTCGAGGAACGCGCGCGCCAGCACCAGCGCCACCATCGCCTCGCCCACCACGCCTGCGGCCGGAACCACGCAAATGTCGGAGCGCTCATAAGCCGCCTTCACCGGCTCGCGCGTTGCAAAGTCAACCGACTCCAGCGGCCGGCGCAAGGTGGAGATCGGTTTCAGGTATCCCCGAACGATACCGGCTCGCCGTTGGTCATGCCGCCTTCCAGGCCGCCGGCGCGGTTGGTTTTCCGCGTAAAGTGTTTTTCTTTGCGGTCATAGCCAATTTCGTCATGGACGCCGGAACCGGGGGTTGCGGCGTTTCCGATGCCGGTCCCGATCTCGACCGCTTTCACCGCCTGAATGGACATCACCGCATGCGCCAGTTGCCCGTCCAGCTTTTCGTCCCACTGCACCGAAGAGCCCAGCCCCACCGGAACGCCCATGGCAACCACTTCAAACGTGCCGCCCACCGTGTCGCGCTCCTCGGTGGCCTTGTCCACCTCGGCCTTCATGCGCGCTTCAATTTCCGCATCCACGCAGCTCAGCAGGATGTCCTGAACGTCGCGCAGGGCGAGAATCTTCTCAAACGGAACATCGTCATCCGGCAGCGCCACGCTGCCCAGCGCCACGGTGTGGCTGGCAATCCGAATGCCGAACTGCAGCAGGAACAGCTTGGCCAGCGCTCCCACGGCAACCCGCGCAGCCGTTTCCCGCGCGCTGGCGCGTTCCAGCACGTAGCGCGCGTCGGGGAAATCGTATTTAATGGAGCCGGCCAGGTCGGCGTGGCCCGGGCGCGGCGACTTCACCGCCTTGTATTTTTCGCGGGTCTCCGGCAGGTCTTCCACCGACATCGATTCCTGCCAGTTTTTCCAGTCGCGATTTTCAATCAGGATGGCAATCGGCGAGCCGATCGTCTCGCCGTGGCGCACGCCGGAAAGGAACTGCGCCGTGTCCGACTCAATCTTCATCCGCCCGCCGCGCCCGTAGCCGCCCATGCGGCGCTTCAGTTCGCGGTTGACATAGGCAAAGTCCACCGGCACGTGCGCCGGCAAACCCATCAGGGTCGCCACCAGCGCCTGTCCGTGCGACTCACCCGCCGTGTAGAATCGAAGCATAATAGTGATAAGGAGCTTTCCGAATTCAGAAACAAGCAATTTTACCTGAAGCGCGCAAGCTGGTCAAAAATAAGGTCGTAGTTTCATTTCCGGGGGTGCGCCTCGGGGGCAGAAAAAATCGCGGCCCAGAAGCCTTTGGTCCCTGGCAAATTTCGGGTTGTTTCGTGAGTCAGGCGAAAACCACGGCCGGCAAGTGATTCGCTAAGCCAGGGAGGGCTGACCATGGAAAAGTGCGGCCCAAGGTTCTCAATCGAGAGGAAGGGGCTCATAATTTCGGGCTGGCCATCCTCGGCTGGCAACTGGAGCACAACGGACAAATTCCCACCCGGAGCGGTCAGGGCGATGGCGTTTTCAAGGCAGCGCTCGACTCCCGCGTGTTCAAAAATGAGCGCCGCATGAACAAGTTGGACTGGCTCCAGCACAATGCGCTGCTCAGCAAGATTCACACACCGGAGATCGAGGCCGGGCAGATGCGAATAACGCTTCCGAACCGATTCGAGATATTCCGGGTTCAGGTCCAGGCCAACAATTCGTGTAGTGACACTGCTGTCGATGTGCTGGAGTCCGTTTCCGCCCGCGATTCCCAACACCGCAATGGATGAAGGGCGGCAACGCGCAATCGCTTCAGCAAATAGTTCAGAAAGAGCGCCCAATTGCCGGACTTCCGCCGAGTTCATATGCTGTTCGTATTCGGCGAGGGGCACGGAAAGCCAGGGATTCAGCATATGGGTATGCTAACCCAATCACCCGATTCTACAACTCAAGAGCCCGTGCTGCCGTGCGCAGGTCCAACAGCATACGGCACGTGGGGGAATCAGCGGGATCGGAGCCCAGCGGTACAATCCCAAATTTGGAGTACCAGTTCACTGCATTAGGATATGCGTCCACTATTAGACACCTGCAACCTATTGTCTGAGTTAATTCCAGCGTCCTCTTAATTGCATCTCCCAGGAGTTGGTGACCGATTCCTTGGTTTTGGAATTGCCGACTTACAGCAAGACGAGCTAGAAGTACGGCAGGTACGTCTTTATAGGGTAGTTTCCTCAAATCTGGAAATTCAACGAGTGAGTAGAAAGGAATAGAAGTCGCAGCCAGGGTGTAGTAGCCAAGGATCATGTACGGCTGGTCTTGCCCAATGGCAACATAGGTCGTACCGACAAGGTGCTTGAATTGATTTTGTCCAGCAAAGAGCCTCAAATACCTATTGAGTTCTGAGTCTCCACAATCAAAAGCCAACCTATCGTGATCTTTGTCCAGCCGTCCGATATTTACCTGCAATTGTCTTCTCTAAGATCCAGAGAGTGCCTTTATTAGATTGGGAGAGGGTTCATCGGGATTGCTGGAAAGCACCTCATGGATTCGATGGAGCTGCTTCGGTGTCCATTGTAGTTCAGCGAAGGGCGGCACATGCGAGAATGCTGCACATTCCACGGCAGCCGAAGCTAGTTCCCGCATCGGTGTACCTTCTTCAACGCTGACAATTCTTCGCCCCGCCTGCCTTTCCCTTAATACCCATTTAACGATGGTCACGGCTTCCGTAAGCAGTTTGGCGTTACTGTTGACTCCAAGCTCCGCCTTGACGGATTCTACAAAGGCCGCTTCAGGCAGGGGAAGATCGGCGCGGAAAGAAGAGGTCGGGATCTTGATCTTTTTATGCATACTACCTCTTTTCGGGCTATTTCCAGTAGTATATCTGGCGAAAATCTGCCCGAAACCAAGCTTTATCCTACATTTTTTAACCGGAAAATTCAATATTTTTGAAGCAAAAGTTGCAATCTACTGACAAATAATGATTTAGTTGGAAGTCAAATTAGGACAGCGACCCCAAGCCTTTAGCTCAAGGAAATCCTCGTCTTGCGTAACCACGATTCGGGCGTTCTCACAAGCGTACCGCCAGATTTCAGCATCTGGCGCCGAACCCAGCCCAACATCCATGACGTGGACACTATCACAGCCGAAGGATGCGAGAAGCCCCGCTAGCGCTCCGGGAAGCTGGTTGTCAACGAGGAATTTCACGAAGTCGCGAGCACAATATGGTCGGCCTGGCGAGCGGCATACTCAATGGCGGCAAGGATGTCTTCCCTCTCGAGAAACGGGTAGTCAGCGAGGATCTCTTCGTATGAGGCTCCTGCGGCCAGCAGGTCGAGGATGTCCGAGACCCGTATGCGCAGGCCGCGGATGCATGGCCGCCCACCGCACTTGCCTTCTTCCACCGTGATTCGCTTCAGGCGTTCCGTGCTCATTGGGTTAAAGTCTAGGATATCTTCTACTTAATTGCAATGTCCTGCTGCTTACGACCCGGTGCTGCTGTAATTCTCCACGCCGCGGTTCCAGACAAAAAGTGCCAGCACAAAGAACGACACCGCTACAACCGGGACCAGGTAAAAGTAGGTATTGAAGTTAGTTCGCCCCAGGAAGTGCGTTGTGGGGTAAAAAGAAGCGAACCCAAAGGGGATGATCCAGCTGAGCATGAACTGGATAAAGACGTTGTAGATGGTGAGCGGATAGCGGCCAAAGGTGAGCATGTTGAACACCGGAGGCACAATGCCAACGCGGTCTTCAAACCAGAACGAAACGGCGGTGAGGATCAGAAAGACCGCCAGATAGATCAGCGCGCCCGAGGCCACCATCAGAATGAACCAGAGGTAGTCGCTGGACGGCCAGGGAACGTGCAGGCGCTTCACGGCGATGGCCACCACGACGCTGCCGGTGACAACTTCCTGCAGCGATTCGAGCCGGAATTTTTCAAACAGCACCTGGAAAAGCGTGTCAACCGGCCGCAGCAGGATGCGGTCAAACTTTCCCTGGATAATGTAAATGTCGCCAAACTGATAGAGGTTCCAGCTGACCACGTTGAAAAGGCCCAGAGGAATGAGCGAAAAGCCATAGAGGAAAAGGATTTCGTAGAACGACCAGTCCTGCAGCTTGGGAATCTTGGTGAACAGCACCAGCACGAACCCGAAGCCCAGCACCGTTGCCGCCATCGACGAGAAGAAGGCGATGAAAAAGTCGGCCTTATACTCCAGCCGCACTTTGGCGTACTGGGCGAAATACAATGCGAATAGTCGGAAGTGTCGTTTCACAAGAAATTATGAATTATGAATTATCAATTATGAAGGGGTGCATAGCACACTTTTGCAATTCCAGTCCCGTTTCATCCTTCATAATTTAGAATTCATAATTGCATTTTTCACCCTCCCTGAATGGTGATCTGCTTGCTCGACAAGCTCCACAGCGCGTGGCCGATGGCCACCAGGGCCGCGACCCAGAAAATCTGTATGCCGAGCGCCTTCAGGATTCCGAACCCGCTGATCTTGCCCAGGTAGAGCAGCACCGGAATGTAGCTGATGTACTGAAAAGGCATGAAGGCAAAAATCTGCTGAAAGATGTGCGGGAAAAATGAGATGGGAATCAGCAGGCCGGAGAATAGTTCCAGCAGGAAGTATTTGGCCCGCAGCAATCCCAGGATGGACTTCAGCCGCACGGCAAACGTTCCCACAGCAAAGTTGATGCCCGCCACCAGGAAGAAACTTAAAAAGACGCTGAACACAAAGGCGATGGAATTCCCGACGCCCGCCGGTTTTCGCACCGGGAAAACGAGCAGCAGAACAATGGCCGTGGGCACGGTCAGCATGGTCAGGCGGAAGGCCGACTCGCCCAGCGCCTGGGCGATATACATCCACTGGATGTTGACCGGCTTGATCAGGTCCATGGCCAGCTTGCCTTCCAGCACCTGCGTGGCCATTTCCTGATCGATGTTGTTGTAATAGAAGGAGCGGATGATCCAGCCGACGGCAACGTAGGTGAGCAACTGGCTGAAGTCAAAGCCTTCAATGCTGGCGCTGTGGGAATAGATGGCTTTCCAGATAAAATAATAAATAGAAACATAGATGAAATAGGTAACAATGCCGGTGTAATAGCGCAGGCGGTAGGCCATGGTGTTCACAAAGCCTACGCGCAGAAACCCGCCATAGATGCGAGCCACGGTTGCCAGCGAAAATTCGCTTTGCGGCCGCGCCGGAAGAGCCACGCTGGTTGCCATTATCCCACCTCGCCCCGCAGGTAGATGCGCTTCACGATGTCCTCGATGGGCTCTTCTTCCACCAGAATGTCGCTCACTTCCAGCGTGTTCACGATGTTGCGGATGATCTCCGCGTTCGAATAGCGCTCGCGGTCAAATCGCATCAGGTAGGTGAGCTCGTCGATGCGGTTGCAGAGGATTCCGTCCGTCGTAATGCGGTCCACGGCCGCCGCCTGGGCGCGGTCTTTCAGGATAAACTTCACCTGGTTGTATTTTGCCAGGCGCCCTTTCATCGCACGCAGCGCGCCGTCGAAAAGAATTTTGCCTTTGTCGATCACAATGATGCGGCTGCAAAGTTCTTCGATGTCTGAAAGGTCATGGGTGGTCAGCAGCACCGTGGTGCGCTCCATGCGGTTCACTTCCTTCAGAAATTCGCGGATGCGGTCCTTGGCCACCACGTCCAGCCCGATGGTCGGCTCATCCAGAAAAAGTACGGGAGGATTGTGCAGCAGCGAGGCGGCGATGTCGCAACGCATGCGCTGACCCAGGCTCAGCTTGCGGACCGGCGTGCTGAGATAGTCCTTGAGGTTGAGAATTTCCGAAAAGACGCCCAGTCGCCGCTGGTAGTCGGCGTTTGAAACTTCGTAGATTTCCTTCAGCAGCTTGAACGATTCCACCACCGCGATGTCCCACCAGAGTTGCGTCCGCTGGCCGAAAACCACGCCGATGTGCTTGGTGTAGCGGCGCCGGTCACGCCAGGGCACAAAGCCGTTGGCCACAATGCTGCCGCCGGTAGGAACCAGAATGCCCGTCAACATTTTCACCGTGGTCGACTTCCCCGCCCCGTTGGCGCCAATGTAACCCACCACTTCGCCCGGCTCGATGGTGAAACTGACGTGATCGACGGCGGAGATGGTGATCTTGTCGCGCACAAACAGGTTCTGCATGGCTCCCCAAACGCCTTCACGGCGGCGAAAGGAACGGAACTCCTTGGTCAGGTCCTGTACTTCAATGATGGGTTTCATAGGAAGACAAACTTCGCGGGGGCGCAACTCCTCTGCCAAACAAAGATATAATTCTAACACCGCTGCTGTTCTGAACAAGCAGCGGGAGACGAACGCAGGCCGGCGAAGCGGTTTCCAAACCGCGAACCCGAAGGCTTTATGCGCCTTGTAGTTTAGACTCTCCGGACTTGATAACGATTCATAAGGAGATCGGCCTGATGGCAAAAAATGCGCTGGTGGGTGTTGATATTGGCGGGACCAAAACTGCCGTGCTCGTCTCATTGGATACGCCGACTGTTCTGGATCGAATCGAATTCCCCACCAAAGCCTGCAAAAGGTCCGGAGCCTGCGCTGGCCCTGATCAAGGCCGGAATTCGCGATCTTGCTTTCCAAACACCGGCTGAAACCGACTGCCATCGGCGTAAGCTGCGGCGGTCCGCTCGACCACATTGGCGGCATCATCCAGGCCCCACCCAACCTCTCCACCTGGGTGGATGTGCCTATCAAAGCCATTCTTGAAGATGAATTCGGCGTGACCTGCCGCGTGGAAAACGACGCCAACGCGGGAGCCGTGGCGGAGCACCGTTTCGGGGCCGGGCAAGGCTGCCAAAACATGGTTTTCCTGACCATGGGAACGGGGCTGGGGGCGGGCATCATCACCGACGGCCGGCTCTACCACGGCGCCAACGACTTTCGCGGGCGAGATCGGCCACGTCCGGCTCACGCGTTCGGGGCCAGTGGGATATCACAAGGCCGGGTCCGTTGAGGGATGGGCCAGCGGCGGAGGCATGGTTCAGGTGGCGGCAAAAATGGTCAAAGCCGCGATCAAACGCGATGAGCCGACCCTGCTCACTGAACAACTGGACCAAGACAAACCCATTACAGCCCGCGATGTGGCAGTTGCGGCGCCGAAAAGGTGACGCCGTAGCCGCCCGTATCCTTCTCTCGACAGGCAAGCGGCTGGGAGAAACGATGGCGATTCTGGTCGACATTCTGAATCCCGAGCGGATCGTGATTGGCGGGCTGGCCATGCGCCTGGGCGAAACGCTGCTGGGCCCGGCGCGCGAGGTGATGCAGCGTGAGGCGCTTCCCGTACTCGACCGCCGTGTGCCAGGTGGTGCCGGCGGCTCTCGACGAGCGGATCGGCGACGTCGCCGCGCTGTGCGTCGCCATGGGCTTTTGAGTGTCCGCTCCTGGCTCTGCTCAGTCCATTGCTCTGCAGCGCAGTCGTTCAGGTTGGCATCCCGGAAAGGACTACGAGCGATTCCAAAACTTTGCTCCGGCAATTTGCAATCGTAGGTTGGGTCTGAAAAGAGACTTGGCGGCAAAAGCTGAGGTATAATTTCGGCAGTTGTTTTCATAAATAGAGGTCATATCAATTTTTCCTTGCAAGCAGAACGATGGCAGCAGGAAGTTGAAAAACCGAAACCACGTCTGAGGATTCCGGCCTCCTAACCGATTGACAATTTACGATTTGAGGCTCCAGGGAGCATATCCATGAAAAGATACCGGGAAGGTACTTTGTTGCTGGCGTCCGTGTTGCTGTTGGCCCAGGCGCTGGCTGCCGCGGAACTTCGCGTCCCGCACCTGAATTTTACCGACCAGCGCCTCGATAACGGCCTGCGAGTGATCATCGCTCCGGACCACACCGCGCCGGTCTTCGCCATCTCCGTCACCTACAACGTGGGTTCGCACAGCGAAAGGCCCGGCAGGACGGGGTTCGCGCACCTTTTCGAGCACATGATGTTTCAGGGCTCGAAAAACGTAGGCAAGGGCGAGCACATGATCCTGATTGAAAACAACGGCGGCGACATGAACGGCACCACCAGCGAGGACCGCACCAACTATTTCGAAATGCTGCCCAGGAACCAGTTGGACCTTGCGCTCTTCCTTGAAAGCGACCGTATGCGTTCGCTGGCCGTCAACCAGGCCAACCTGGACAACCAGCGCAACGCCGTCCAGGAAGAGCGGCGCCTGGGCATCGACAACCAGCCCTACGGCAAAGCCTATCTGGAGATCGACAACCTTGCCTACGATAACTTTGCCTACAAGCATTCGATCATCGGTTCCATGGCGGACCTGAACTCAGCCACCGTCTCGGACGTGCAGAATTTCTTCCGCATCTACTATGCGCCCAACAACGCCGTACTCACCCTGGTGGGCGACCTGGATCCCGACGAGGCGCTGGAAAAGGTGAAGAAATATTTTGGCGACGTTCCCTCGCAGCCGGCGCCGCCCAGGCCGGACCTCACCGAGCCCGAACATTATGGCGAGCGGCGGGAAACCATGATGGACCCGCTGGCGCGCCTGCCCATGATCCTGATGGCATTTCATGCTCCTGCGGGCAACACGGCGGACAATTACGCCCTCCAGGTGCTGGCCAGCATCCTGAGCACGGGTGAAAGTTCACGGCTCTATCAGCATCTGGTGAAGGACAAACAATTGGCAACCTCGGTGGATGTGCAGGCGGATGAACGGACGGGCCCGAGCCTTTTCTACGTAGTTGCGGTGCCGCGTCCCGGCGTCAAGGTTGCAGACCTGGAGAGCGCCATCGAGGAGGAAATTGCGGCGGTCAAAAAGGACGGCGTCACGGACGCCGAAATGGAAAAGGCCCGGGCGCAGTTTCGCCGCCAGCAGATCCAGGCCCGGCAATCGGATCTTTATACGGCCATGCGCATCGGCGAATACACTGTGAAGTTCAACGACCCCAGCCTGATCAACACCATCTTTGACAAATTCAATGCCGTGACCGCGGCGCAGGTGAAAGACGTTGCAGACAAGTATCTGATTCCCCGGGAGCAGGCCGTGGTGATTGACCTGCCGGCCAAAAAGGAAACCACGGCGGCAAGCCGCTAGAGGAGGATGAACGTGAAACGGACATTTCTTGTTCTGGTCATTACGGTGCTCGCATTCGCAGCCGGGAGCGTCACACTCCTCGGGCAAGGCATGGAGGGCAGCAAGGCGGTTCCGCTCAGCAAGGTGGTGCGGCTGAATCGCGCGCCCGTCAACAAGGAAATCCTGCGCGTGAAGCTGCCGCGTCCCCGGGAAGTCAAACTGGACAACGGGCTTGACGTGCTGGTGCTGGAGCAGCACAAGCTGCCGACGATTGCCTTCATGCTCTGGATCAAAACCGGAGCGCTCGAAGACCCTCGCGGCCTTCCCGGCCTGGCCAAGTTCACCGCCGACATGCTGCGCGAAGGCACAACCCATCGCAGCAGCTCCCAGATTGCCGGGGACGTTGATGACATTGGAGCCAGCCTCGGCGCTTCTGCAGAGTTTCGGCAGCAACACTTCCAGCGTCTCGGCATCCGGCCTGGTTGAAAACACCGATCGCATCCTGGAACTGATGAGCGACGTGGTTCTCAATCCCACGTTCCCGCAAGATGAGCTGGCCAAGTACAAGAAGCGGCAACTGGCCGGCCTGCAGCAGATGCGGTCGGAGCCCAGCTTCCTGGCGCGCGAAAGGTTCTACAGCGTGCTCTATGGAGATTTTCCGGCTTCCGAAGTTGCCGCCACGCCGGCCTCAGTCAATAAAGTGACAAGCGAGGAACTGCAGAAGTTCCACAGCGATTACTACGCGCCCAATAACGCCATCCTCGGCGTGACGGGCGACGTTGACTACGACACCATCGTGCCGCTCATCAAAAAGTATTTCGGCGCCTGGAAAAGCCATGCTGTCAGCAACGGCAAGCTTCCGCCAGTTCCAAAGCCCGCGGCAGCCAGGATAGTCCTGGTGGACCGGCCGGATTCCGTGCAGACCAACATCATGGCGGGAGACCAGTCTTTGCGCCGCAACGATCCCGACTACATCCCGCTGGTGGTGACCAACCACATCCTGGGAGGCGGCCCGGCAGCGCGGCTGTTCCTGGACCTGCGCGAGGAGAAAGGTTATACCTACGGCGCCTACAGTTACTTCCGGTCAGACATCTACCCCGGCCCCTGGATCGCCTCGACAGAGGTCCGCACAGCGGTGACGGACGGCTCGATGAAGGCCTTGATGGATGAGTTCAAGAAGATCCGGGATGAGGACGTGCCGGAAAAGGAACTGGACGAGTCCCGGCGCGCCATTGTGGCCAGTTTTGCCCTTTCGCTGGAACAACCCTCGACGCTGCTGCACGCCTGGCTGACCGTGGACTACTACAAGCTTTCACAGGATTACTGGGACCAGTACCCGGAAGAAGTGGCAAAAGTGACGCCGCAGGTGGTGCAGAAAACAGCCCGGGAATATATCGACCTCGACCATCTGCAGGTGGTCTGCGTCGGCAACGGCAAGCAGATCAAAGACGTTCTGAAAAAATACGGGCCGCTCGAGGTCTACGACACCAACGGGAAAAAGATCGAGTGACCCGGGCTGGCTACTCTCCCAGCACCTTGATCAGGACGCGCTTGCGGCGCTGGCCGTCAAACTCGGCGTAATAAACCTGCTGCCAGGGTCCGAGATCCAGCCGGCCCTCGGTGACCGGCACCAGCACCTGGTGGCCCACCAGGAGGTTTTTCAGGTGGGCGTCGCCATTGGTTTCGCCTGTCTGGTGGTGGCGGTAATCGGCGCGGAAGGGGGCAAGTTTTTCCAGCCACTCGTCGATGTCGGCGATCAGGCCGTTCTCGGCGTCGTTAACGTAGACTCCCGCCGTGATGTGCATGGCGGAAGCCAACACCAGTCCCTCCTGGATATTTGCGGCGGAAAGTGCCTTTTCGAGCTCCGAAGTTATATTGATGAATTCGCGCTTCTTCTTCGTGTTAAACCACAGGTATTGCGTGAACGCTTTCAATTCTCTATACCTCCTATAAGTTTTTTCTATACCTCCGATAGGTAACCTTGATCGACCAACCCTGCCCAAAAGCCCAAGCTTATTGTAAAATGATGGGTTATCCTAAATAGCCGTTTGCCTAACGGCCAGCGAGAAATTACACTAGCAAAACTCGCGCATTTTGGGGAGAACAGGAAAATAGCAGGAGGCTTAATATGAAATCCGGCAATTCCAGCCGAGGCGGTGTGCATGTATCGGAAGGCGGTGGGGCCGATGCCCAACTGGCCGAACAGCAGGAACGTGCACGCCATCGAGACCCGCAATTTCTAAAAGACCTGCTGGAGAAGATGCTTTTGATCCGGCGCTTTGAAGAGAAGGCAGCCGAAATGTACACGCTGGGGAAGATCGGCGGGTTTTGCCATCTTTACATCGGGCAGGAAGCTGTCTCGGTGGGCTCCATCGCGCCGCTTGAACCGCAGGATGCCATTCTCTGCTCCTATCGCGATCACGGCCATGCGCTGGCACGAGGGATGGAGCCGGGCCGCATCATGGCGGAACTTTTCGGCAAGAGGACCGGGTACTCGAAGGGCAAAGGCGGATCGATGCACCTGTTCGATAAGAGCCTGGGGTTCCTGGGCGGCCATGCGATCGTGGGCGGGCACATTCCGCTGGCTGCGGGCGTGGCCTTTTCCGCCAAGTATCTGAACCAGCAGCGGGTGACTCTCTGTTTCTTTGGCGAGGCGGCGGTCAACATCGGGGCGTTCCATGAGTCCCTGAATCTTGCCCAGTTGTGGAAGCTGCCCGTCGTCTATATTATCGAAAACAACGAGTTTGGCATGGGAACACCCATTCTGAAGACTTCCGCCATCCGGGACCTTTCAGAAAAAGCCGGGTCGTATGACATGGCGCGCGCCGTAGTGGACGGAATGGATGTGCTGTCGGTTTACGATGGACTTTCCGAAGCCATCGAGCGGGCGCGCAAAGAAGATCTTCCCACGCTGATTGAGGCCAGGACCTATCGCTTTGTGGGCCACTCGATGTCCGACCCCGCCCACGGCGCCTACCGCACGCGTGAGGAACTGGCCGAACACCGGCAGCGAGACCCCATCAAGCGCTTCTCTTCCACCCTGGAATCTCTTGGCATTATCAATCAGGAATATATCGACGACCTCGACAGCAGGATCCGCGAGGTGGTCGACCAGTCCGTGACGTTTGCGGATGAAAGCCCGGATCCCGCGCCTGAAGACATGTACACGGACGTTTATCTTCCGTAAATCGGACTGGGCTAAGGTTTCAAAGTTTTGTCAATCTGCGGCGGCCCTGGCCATGCGGACCTTGAGAAACGCCCGGGCCACGCAAGCACCGCATTAAAGAAAAAGTGAGGAACACCCATGGCAGTAATAGCTTTTCGCGAGGCGCTGAATCAGGCAATGCGCGAAGAAATGCAGCGTGACGAGACGATCTTCCTGATGGGCGAGGAAGTCGGCGCCTATAACGGCGCCTATAAAGTCACGAAAGGATTGCTGGACGAATTTGGCCCCAAGCGCGTCCTTGACACTCCCATCACCGAACTGGGATTTACGGGTCTGGGCGTGGGCGCGGCCATGACAGGCTTGCGGCCTATCGTCGAGATGATGACCTTCAACTTTTCGCTGCTGGCTCTCGATGAAATTGTGAATTGCGCAGCCAAGATGCTCTACATGTCCGGAGGGCAGCTCGGCGTGCCTATGGTGGTCCGGGGGCCGGGCGGCGCGGGCCATCAGCTTGCAGCCACACACTCCCAGGCGCTGGAATCGTGGTTCTGCCACATTCCGGGCCTCAAGGTGGTGACGCCTTCCACACCCGCTGATGCCAAGGGCCTGCTGAAGTCTTCGATCCGCGACAACAACACGGTCATTTTTATCGAATCGGAAGTTCTCTACGGGCTGAAGGGAGAAGTTCCGGAAGGCGAGTACACCATTCCACTGGGCGTTGCGGATATCAAGCGCCCCGGCAACGACGTCACCCTGATTGCGCACGCCAAGATGGTCCACGTGGCGCTCGAGGCCGCCGAGGAGCTTGAAAAGGAAGGTATCGATGCCGAGGTCATCGACCCGCGGACGCTTCGGCCGCTCGACACCGAAACCATCCTCCAGTCCATCAGGAAAACCAACCGGGCCGTCGTGGTGGAAGAGGGCTGGCCTTTCTGCGGCATTGGGGCCCAGGTTGTGGATACGATTCAGCATCAGGCTTTCGATTATCTTGATGCTCCCATCCTGCGTGTCACGGGCGTCGATGTTCCCATGCCCTACGCCAAGCCGCTGGAACACCTTCACGCCCCGGATAAGGCCCGCGTGATTGACGCCGTTCACCGGGTGACGTATAAGAATTAGCCCGGCCAATTTTCTCCGCGAGGTTACGCATGGCATCTCGAGTTCTCATGCCCAAGGGCAGCGACACCATGACCGAGGGCAAGGTCCTGAAGTGGCTTAAGAACGAAGGCGAGCAGGTCGCAAACGGCGACGCTCTGGTCGAAATCGAAACCGACAAAGTGGATATGGAAGTCGAATCGATGGCTTCCGGAGTCCTGCGCAAGGTCCTGGTGCCCGCCGGAGAGACCGTGCCGGTCGGGCAGATGCTGGCCATCATCGGAAAAGCCGAAGAGGACATTTCATCTCTCATTTCGTCCAATGGCGGGGCGCCCGCAACAAAAGCTCCTGCCGGGCCCAAAGAAGCTCCAGCCGCGCAGCCCGTACAGCCTGCCGCTGCTGTCCCGGCGCCACAGCCCGCAGCGCCCGCTCCTGCCGCCACCGGAGGACGCATTCTGGCTTCACCCCTGGCGCGCCGCATCGCGAGCGAAGCCGGGCTCGATCTTGCGGCCATTCAGGGTTCCGGCCCCGGCGGCCGCATTATCCGCCGCGATGTGGAATCAGCGACGGCCGCAGGCGCTCCTTCGCGCACGTCTGCTCCACAGTTTGCTCCGCAAGGCCCGGAATTCCGCGATGAGCCCCTCAGCCAGATGCGCAAGACCATTGCGCAGCGGCTCGCTCAAAGCCTGGGTCCCGTTCCCCACTTCTACCTGACCATTGACGTGGACATGAAGAAGGCCAAGGAACTGCGCGAATCGGCCAACAAGCTGAACGCCGATTTGAAGCTGACTTACAACGACATTATCGTCAAATCCTGCGCGGTTGCGCTGACCCAGCACCCGGACGTCAACGCCAGTTTCACCGGCACTGCCATCCGCTACCACAATCGCATCCACCTTGGCATCGCCGTCGCCATTGAAGGCGGCGGACTCATCACCCCGGTGGTGCGCGATTGCAACTTCAAAACCCTTCAGCAGATATCATCCGAATCCAAGGACCTGATCGCCCGGGCCCGCACCCGCAAGCTGAAGCCTGAAGAATACACGGGCGGGACTTTCAGCGTGTCAAACCTGGGCATGATGGGCATTGTGGAATTCTCGGCGGTGATCAACCCGCCTGAGGGCGCCATCCTGGCCATCGGCTCGGTGGAGGAAAAACCCGTGGTCGAAAACGGGCAGATCACCATCGGGTACCGCTGCCGGATGACCCTCTCCTGCGACCATCGCGTGGTGGATGGGGCGATAGGCGCAAGGTTCCTGCAGTCGCTTCAGCAGATTCTGGAGAATCCCCTTCTTCTGGCACTCTAATTTGCCTGTTACCGATGAGAAGGCGCGGCGGGATTATGCCGTCTCGGCGTTCTGTTCAGTGGTGGAATGTTTTGGAACGGGCTGGCGGGTTTCCAGCGGAAACCCCTTTTCCTTCCATCCTGGCAGGCCACCGGACAGCGGGCGCACGCGCGTGATGCCACGGCGCTTCAGCATCAGCGCCACACGGGCGCTGGAAGCTTCGTTTGGTCAAGTGCAGTAAAGGATCAACTCGCGATCTGCAGGAATTTCGCTATAGCGCTGGTCGAATTGCTCCGAGGGCAGAAATAAAGCGCCCGGGATGGTGTTCGGGTCAGCCTCAAAATCCATCGAGTGCCTCAGGTCCACGATGGTGACCGCTTCCCCGGCATCGATTTTCCGTTTCAACTCTTCCGCCGTAATGCGACTCACGCGCAGACTCCGCAGGAACCGCTGCCGCTGGAAGTACTTCCAGGCAATATAAGAAAACAGGCTTCCCACCACCAGCACCACGAGTCCCACGCCAAAGCCCAGGGCAATTTGCGCCACTTTTTCCAGCTGCTGACTGAATACATAGCCAAAAACCACAAACAGGCCGTTATAGAGCAGGGCGCCAAGCCCGTCGTAAATCAGGAAGCGCGAGAAGCTCATTCCAAACATCCCCGCCAGCGGCGGAGCCGCCGTGCTGAGTCCGGGAACAAATTTCGCTATCACCAATGCGTTCGGGCCGCTGCGAGCAAACCTGTTCTCCGTGTTCCGAATGCAGGAATCCGGCTCGAGCGCGATCTTGCAAAGCAGGTTCAACACCTTCGCACCCCGATATTTGCCGATCTCGTACCAGACAACGTCTGCCGATATCGCCCCTATTGCAGGACAAAGGATGACCAGCGCCAGGTTCAGATGACCGGTGCCTGCCAGCGCCCCGCCGGCAAGGAGGCCAAAAAGTGAAGCCAATGGCAGCCCAATCTGCTCGGCAAAAACCCAGCCCGCCAGCACGGTATAGCCGTGGCGCAGAATGAAATGAAGCGTTTCATCCATCATGTAGAGAAATCCTTACGCCCTTACCGATGGGGAACAGGTCTATTCTCTCCCAGTTCCGGTACGAAAGAAATCTGGTTCTGGCTGAATCGGGCACGACCTCTGCCATCTTCTCTTTGGATGACCTAGACCCGCGGAGGGGTACAGATATTGAAAACCAGGAGTATCTTGGATGAAACTCGATACTCATGTATTCTGTTGTGCGATGCCAAAAGGAACGAAAAACAGATTCAAAATTGGGCTGGTCCAGATGGCCTGCGGCGCCGACCCGCGCCAGAACCTGCGCCGGGCGATCAAGGGCGTGACCGAAGCGGCCCGCAAGGGAGCCGCCATTGTCTGCCTCCCTGAACTTTTCGCTTCCACCTATTTTTGCCAGCGCGAGGATGCCAGCGCCTTTGATCTGGCGGAACCCATTCCCGGCCCCATCACCAAAGCCCTGGGCGGGGCGGCCAGAAAAGCACACGTGACGGTAATCGCGCCCGTCTTCGAGCGCCGGGCTGCCGGCGTTTACCACAACAGCGCCGCCGTCATCGGCAGCGACGGAAAAATCGCGGGCCTCTATCGCAAGATGCACATTCCCGACGATCCCGGCTATTACGAGAAGTACTACTTCACCCCGGGCGACCTGGGCTTCCAGGCCATCCAGACGCAAGTGGGTCCGGTGGCGCCGCTGATCTGCTGGGACCAGTGGTACCCGGAAGCCGCGCGCCTGGTGGCGCTCCAGGGAGCCAACGTCATTTTTTATCCCACTGCCATCGGCTGGCACCCGCACGAAAAGGAGCGCTACGGCGCGGCCCAGCGCGACGCCTGGAGAACCATCCAGCGCGGCCACGCCATCGCCAACGGCGTCTACGTTGCGGTGGTCAACCGGGTGGGGCATGAAAAAGTTGGCGACGGCGCCGGAATCGAGTTCTGGGGTTCGTCCTTTGTCGCTGACCCGCAAGGGGTGGTGATTGCAGAAGCTTCAACGGATCGCGAAGAAATCCTGATCGCCGAGCTCGATCTCGAACATCTCGAGGACGTCCGCCGCAACTGGCCCTTTCTTCGCGACCGCCGCATTGACGCTTACCAGGGAATCGACCGCCGGTTTCTCGGGGCGCCGGAAAGGAACAAGGCAATCTAGTGGCCGCGTCGCCCCAATCTCTCGGATATTTTCTGCCCGCGGAATGGGAACCTCATGAGGCCACATGGATCGGCTGGCCGCACAATCTCACCGACTGGCCGGGACGCTTTGCTCCTATCCCCTGGGTTTACAGTGAAATCGTCAGGAAGCTTGTCCCCGGCGAAATCGTCCGCATCCTGGTTGAATCCAAGGTGCACGAGGACCGTGCCCGGAAGGTCCTGCTGCGTTCGGGGATCAATCTGGAGGGCCTCCAGTTTTTCCGCTTTCCAACGGACCGCGGCTGGACGCGCGATTTCGGGCCCATCTTTTTGAAAAGGTTCGCATCGCCCGACCAGGTCGCAATCGTTCGATTCCGATTCAACGCCTGGGCAAAATATCCCGAATGGCGTAAAGATGACGCCGTACCCGGCCGTGCGGCGCACGCGCTGAAGATGCCCCTGCTCGCAGCCGGCATCGCAGGGCGTGACTTTGTGCTGGAAGGCGGCAGCATTGACGTGAACGGCCAGGGAACGCTCCTGACCACGGAAGAGTGCATGCTCGACCCCACGGTCCAGGTGCGGAACCCGGGCTTCAGCAAGGAGGGGATTGAAGCCGCCTTGCGCCAGAATCTGGGAGTGGAAAACATTCTGTGGCTGGGGCGCGGGATCGCAGGCGACGACACGCACGGCCATGTGGACGATCTGTGCCGTTTTGTCAGCCCCAATACCGTGGTTCTCTGCAGCGAGGAAGATCCCGCCGACCCCAATTACGCCCTGCTCCAGGAAAATCGCGAACGGCTTGAAGGGATGCGCCTGGAAGACGGCTCGCGGATTGAAGTGGTTCCTCTTCCCATGCCCACACCGATTCACTTCGAAGGCCAGCGTCTGCCGGCAAGTTACGCCAATTTTTACATCGCCAATGCGGCGGTGCTGGTGCCCACTTTCAACGATCCAAAAGACCGCATCGCACTCGGCACGCTGGCGGAATTGTTTACGGACCGGCCCGTGGTCGGCATCCACGCAGTCGATCTGGTCTGGGGTCTCGGAACCCTTCACTGTCTGACCCAGCAACAACCGACAGCCGGTTGAAATTTGCCGGTGGCCGGGCCAGTGACGACCCCGGCGGCTTCAATTCCCTATGCGACTATTCTAAGGATGAGTAGCGATGAGAATCCTCATCACCGGTTCAAGCGGGCTGATTGGCTCGGCGCTGATTCCACTCCTGACAGGACAGGGACACCAGGTTGTGCGGCTGGTTCGCCGCGCCGTGGCGCCGGGCGATGACCTTGCCGTGTGGAACCCGGACGCAGGCAAACTGGAAACGAGCGCCCTGGAGCAAACCGATGCCGTGGTGCACCTCGCCGGCGAAAGCATTAATGCGCTTCGCTGGACCGACGGGCGAAAGGAACGCATGCGCAAAAGCCGAATCGGCGGCACACGCCTGCTTTCTGAATCCCTGGCGCGACTTGCCGTTCCCCCACGCGTGCTGGTTTCGGCCTCCGCGGTAGGATTCTACGGCACGCGCGGTGACGAGGTCCTGACGGAAGAAAGCCACGCGGGTTCGGGCTTCTTGTCCGACGTCTGCCAGGAATGGGAAGCGGCGGCAGAGCCCGCCCGGGAAAAAGGCATCCGGGTGGTGAACCTGCGCATCGGCATGGTCCTCAGCGCCAAAGGCGGAGCCTTGCCGGCCATGCTTCCCGCGTTCAAGGCAGGAGTGGGCGGAAAGCTGGGCGACGGCCGGCAGTTCGTCAGCTGGATCGCCATTGACGACCTCACGCGGGCCATCTCCCACGCCATCACCACGGAATCTTTATCCGGGCCGGTCAACGCCGTATCGCCCAACCCTGTGCGAAACCTGGAGATGACAAAAGCATTGGGAAACGTTCTGCAGCGACCCACCATTCTTTCCATGCCCGCCTTCGCCGTGCGCCTGATCTTCGGAGAAATGGGTGACGCATTGCTGCTCTCCAGCCAGCGCGTGGAACCTCGGAGGCTTTTGGCCAGTGGCTTCACTTTCCAGTTTCCCGATTTTGAAGATTCACTGCGCCGTTTACTCGGCCGGACATAGCGCAGCCAACCGGCATACTACCGCTTTCCCCGCTTGCTATCGCAAACCCGAACCGCCCCCCCGCTTCCCGCAGGGTGTATACTAAAAATACGCGTTGAGACTCCGATGAGAATCAAAGTTTTGTTTTTTGGATTCACGCACGACTTAACGGGGCTTCGGGAAGAGCAGATCGAACTTGGAGAAGGTGAAAACCTCCAGGGCCTGCGGTGCTTTTACGAAAGCCGTTTCCCGCGTCTGGCTGAGCTGGCCGGCTCCCTGCTTTTTGCAGTTAACCAACAGATTGCAGAACCTTTAGCGGTTTTGCACGAGGGTGACGAGGTGGCTTTTATGCCTCCGGTCAGTGGCGGGATGGACGAGAGCTGCTATCGCATCACCCGTGAAAAAATCACGGCTTTGGACCTGGCAAGATCGCTCCAAGCCCCTGAAGACGGGGCGGTTGTCTCTTTTGAGGGCGTCGTCCGCAACCATTCCGCCGGGCGAAAAACCCTTTACCTTGAATACGAAGCCTACACCCCCATGGCCATCCGCAAAATGGAAGAAATTGGCGCGGAAGCCAAAGAGAAATTCCACGTCAGTTCCGTCGGCATCATTCATCGCGTGGGGAAACTTGAAATCGGAGAGGCCAGTGTCGCCATTGTTGTAACCGCGTCGCACCGCCGGCCGGCCTTTGAAGCTTGCCAATATCTCATTGACCGCCTCAAGCAGGTGGTACCGGTGTGGAAAAAGGAGTATTTTGAAGACGGCGCCATCTGGGTTGAAGGCGAAGGCCGGAAACAGGTGCTGGCAGGAGCCCGAAGTGAATGACCTGCCGGCAGTTCGACTGAAGGCAAAATGGAAGGAACCGATTTAATCTAAAGGTCTTAATTTATATGGCTAATTATCTGGATTTTGCGATTGAAACAGCCCGCGAGGCGGGAAAGCTGCTGTCCCAGCTTTCAAAGCAGCCGCGGCAAATTTCCTACAAACAAAAATCAGACATAGTCACGGACGCCGACCGGCGTTCTGAAGCCATGATCATCGAGGGCATTCGCAGGCACTTTCCCGACCACGCCATCGTGGCCGAAGAAGGCGGCGGCAAGGAAACCGGCTCCGACTATTGCTGGTACGTTGACCCCCTGGACGGCACTACCAATTTTGCTCACGGATTCCCTGTTTACTGCGTCACTCTGGCCCTGGCCTGCCGTGATGAAGTCATCGCCGGGGTGGTTTATGACCCGAACCGCGAGGAGATGTTCGCAGCCGAGCGCGGCGCGGGGGCCACGCTGAACGGCGAACGCATCCGCGTCTCACCAACCTCGGATCTTGCTGAGAGCCTGCTGGGCACAGGGTTTCCGCCCTTCGCTTCCAATCACGATTTGAACCTGCAATTCTTTTTCAAGCTCACGCACCTTTCGCACGGAATTCGCCGGGCGGGCGCCGCAGCCCTGGACCTTTGCTCAGTGGCTGTGGGTCGCTTTGAAGGGTTCTGGGAGCTGAAGCTGAATCCCTGGGACAAGGCAGCCGGATCTTTGCTGGTGACGGAAGCCGGGGGCCGCGTCTCAGACCTTGCGGGCGGGGCTTTTTCGCTCCAGCGCGATGAGATTTTTGCCTCCAATGGGCTGATTCATGAACCCATGCTCGAGGTTTTTTCATCTATTCTGGAAGAGCACAGTAAAGTGAATTGCAGCTAAGGCTGCCATTGAATTCGCTCAGGGCCGTCACGGCCCCTGCTGATTGGCGTCGGGAAATCATATGAGAACACCCCTGGTAACGAGGCGTCGTGTGAGGCGCCAAGGGCTGATCACCCTCTCGCTTTACGGCACTCCACCTCTTTCTCCGCCACCCGTTTCTCCTGATCCTGAGATTACTGAGATGGACATCCACATCCGCCGCCTCAGCCAGGCGCACGATGGTTTGAAGATTGTCCATCTGACGGACATTCATCACAGTCTCTACACGCCTCTCGAAGACGTTGAGCGGGCTGTGAAAATGACCAACCAGCTTCAACCCGACCTGATTGCCCTGACCGGAGACTACGTGACTTTTTCTCCCACTTACATCTGGCCGGTGGCCCAGGTGCTGGGCCGGTTGCGCGCCAGGCTGGGAGTTTTCGCCGTCCTCGGCAATCACGACTTCAATGTGGATGCCGATGAGATGACACGGGCCCTCGAAGCGCATCACATCCAGGTCCTGCGCAATTCCCATATTTCGCTCGGTTCCGGGCACGACAGGCTGTGGCTGGTGGGGGTGGACGATCTGTGGTGGAGCGCTGATGATCTTGAGGCCGGGATGCGGCATGTCCCGCCAGGCGAGCCCAAAATCCTGCTGTGCCACAACCCGATCGGCATCCACATGGCCGCCGAGCACCACATTGACCTGGTCCTTTCCGGACACACCCACGGCGGACAGGTTCGCCTGCCCGTGGTGGGCGGGCTCTACACCAGGTCCAAGCTGGGCAAGCGGTTTATCGCAGGATGGAACCGGCTGGACGGCACGCAGATCTACGTCAGCCGCGGAATCGGCAAAGTCCTGGTCCCGCTGCGGGTAGGCTGCCCGCCGGAGATCGCCTGCCTGAACCTGCGCGCCGGAACCTCGACAGAACATCGCGAGGTTTCCTGATCCCGGAAGTTGCAGTTTGGAGTAGCAACGGCATTCAGTCTCCAAAGGAGAGGATAAACTCACCGCAAGGCGCTTCAAATTGAAGAACCAGCTCCTTCCGCTGCTTGACATGGAAGCCTGCCGCTTTCTATAATTTTTTGGTAAGTTGAGTTTTCAGGATTCAAGCGGGAATAACTCAGTGGTAGAGTGCGACCTTGCCAAGGTCGAAGTCGCGGGTTCGAATCCCGTTTCCCGCTCCAATTCTTCCGGCGCGGTACCCAAGTGGTAAGGGAGAGGTCTGCAAAACCTTTATGCGGGAGTTCGATTCTCCCCCGCGCCTCCAGACTTTTCAACGTAATAAAAGCTATACCAGTAGATTACGCTGAATACCGGACTTCACGGCAAATCACTCTAATTCACGGTTTTTGACTCTGTAACTGGCCCAAAACTGGCCCGGCCTTTTTGAGCCTGCAGAAGGCCTGAGTCGTACCTCAACATCGCTTCCTCTAGGTGCTGTGCTGTAGGGTGAACGTACCGACCGAGGATGCGAAGTCCTGAGTGTCCTAAGATGGCCGCGATACTGGGCAGGTCCACCCCCTTTTCGGCCAACCTCGTGGCCTTCGGAAATCCATTTTGCAAGTTCGGAGTCCGGCAGAGGTTCGAACAGTGCTCTAATCTTTGTAATTTCCGCAACTTCCGAGATAAACTCGTTCCTCGCCTTTTCCCTTTTAAAGAAGTCCCTCCATTCTGCAGCCGCTTTGCGTGTGGAAATCGGGACCTTCAGGTCATTTGCAAGACTGTCAAGTCGAGCGATCTCCCGCAGCAGCCCATCGTTACTCGGGGCACTTGGAACCGGTTCTGGGGCTCCCTGAAAAGGGTCGACCCGGCCTTGAGCTTCTTCCCAGTCCCAATCAGCAGCTATGCCATCTGGAGGACTTCCGTCCGCCGTGAGCGACACCATCCCCTCCAAGTTGTCTGACCTCTGCCACCGCAATTTGCTGTCGAGAAGCTCGGGTCCGTTTGGCTGGCGAAGAACATACCGAAGGGACGAAGTTCCGTAAACGGCCTTAAATCACGTCAAGTTGCGAAGTTCTTCCGGTGCAATCCCAAACCGCCGGCTTGCGGCCACCACCCCAATCTGGCGAACACATCGGATTAAGTTCATGATCAGAGAAAATACTCGCACTTCTCCACTCGAATTGGCCGCACGACGTGTTCCCGGAATGGCACTGGAAGAGAGTCGATCTATCCTTCGCCGCCGTTGGTACCGGGGCCCAATAGTTACCTCCTCATGCTGAAGTTGGCCCAGCAATGGCCAAAAGATCTTTTTAAGAATCAGGGTCTTCTCACCAAACTGCCCCATAGGAGCCACTCCTTCTGCGACATTGATAAGAGGCAAGTGAATGGCTAACTAGCATGTATGCCACGATACCATATGGCGAACAGAAATCGAAAATGAGGTGCCCGGGGTTTGGTACCATTGGAAGAGAGACAGTTTACATCATAGCGCCTGGCTGTAAAACTGGTTTTGGCGTAACCAGAGGGCTATAGGCCTCCGGTACCGGCGGCCTATAGCCGAGCGCCGAGTGAGGGCGTCGTGTATTGTACTCCACCCGCCACTGTTCGATTACGACCTGCGCCTCCTTCAATGAATAGAAGATTTCTCCGTTCAAGCATTCATCCCGCAGCTTCCCGTTGAAGCTTTCGCAGTAGCCGTTCTCCCAGGGGCTCCCTGGCTCGATATACAACGTTCCGGTGCCCAGACTGGCCAACCACTTCCGCAACTCCCGGGCCACGAATTCCGGGCCATTGTCCGAGCGCAAGTACTCCGTGATGCCTCGTGCCAGCATCACGTCCGCCAGCGTTTCGATCACTTCCTGTGTTGCGCCGGCATTTGGGCACACTGTCCCAGGACCTTGACATTTGATTGTCCAATTTCAGCGCTGACATTCGCGGGTCGGTTAGTGCCATTCTTTCGACAAGAACACCGGCCGCAATCCGGAAACTACCTGCTGACGGCCTGTGCGAAGAGCGTTCGTTAGCTTCCCCCCTATTGATCTGCAACCTCTGCCACGACGCCTATAACCATAGGGTTTTGAAAGGTGGCAGTCCTCTCGGAAGGGTCTGCCACCGAGCCGTCTTTGGGCTGAAGCCGGGAAGCCTTCTCACTTTTCCGCCTGATGTTGACGGCCGGGAGTCCTTCTTGGAGTTCGCAGGGTCGTTGTGGATGTTGCCTCCTTGCGGCCGTGTTGCACGTCGTGGGATGCGTGGGGACGTAAACCGCCGACCGCGGGGGTAAGTGGTCCTTGCAGAATCACTGCAGCCGCTGCACCAGCCTACGATTCCCTTGTGAGGCTCGGCTGGGCGGTAGAAGATAAACCCGAATGGATGGAGATGGCGCCGCCCGTAACAAACCTGGTGTCAAAGCGCCAGGAACAGGCTACGGAGATCGTTTTAAGAGTGGCGCCACTTTAATAAAACTCGGGGGAGGGGGCGCTCCTTGATTTCCGCGGTTTTACGCGTTTACCACATTGGAAGGCTTTTTCGCTGCAGGCGCTGCAGCTAGCGTACTAGAGCGGGTTTGAGGTGGTTTTTTGAAATCCTTAAGTCTCGAAACACTAGACATTGCGAGCGAACGTAAAAAGGCGTTTTGAGAGTGGCGCCACTCGAAATCTGGCGCCACTTCAAGGGGGAGCCGCCTCGCCCGCCCAAAGCATAACAACACGCCATGGTACGAAGGTAGTTATGAAGACACCACCCCTGCTGAAGACGAGTCTAAGGGGGGCAAGCCCGGGCGCGGGCCAGAACGTATGGGCCTTCTGGAATCACGGCGATGGTGGCGCCGGGATCGAGCCCCGAGGTCAAAGCCTGAACGGCCGCATCGGCGGTCGGGTACGACTTACCCCACAACGAACCCTGGAACTCATGTGGCAAGCCGGGAACGTGGTAGAGCACTTCGGCATTGCGGGTCACCAGCCCCAGTTTTTCCAGCTGCCATTGGTCCACAACCACCGGGGAGTGCAGGATCTGATCCATGAACTTGCGATCGGAGTGGTGATCTGCCAGTAACCGACTGAATTCTTTTCCGCCGGCGCCTTCCGTGCAGGCGCCCATCAGCAGGATCTTCCCGCCCGGCTTGACAACCTGCGATGCCGCCGTGATGCCCTTGATGGACTGGTAGAAGGTGAGGTCGAGCGGATAGCCGGCGCCCGTGGTGATCACCGCGTCCACAGGCTCATCAAGCGTTTCCAGCATCACTTGGGATACCCATCGAACCCCTTCGCGATGCGCCTGTATAGGGTCGCCTGCAAAGACCGCCGCGATAGGACGCTGTCCCATTCCCCTTGCAAGGGCGACGTCAACCAGGAAGTCGTGGCGCGCCATTCCGGCAATCTCCAGAAGTTCAAGGTGAAGCGGATTCTGATCGATTGAGCCCTCGCAGGCGTGGCGGTCCCGCATGAACTTGGGACTATGGAGGACTTTGATGGTTTCCTGGGCGGCCAGGCCCGGTGCGATGAGTTTCCGGCCTCCGGAAAAGCCCAGCATCAGGTGTGGCTCAATAAAGCCCACGGTGATATGAAGAGCGGCGGAAACGAAACGTTCGTCGATATAAACAGGCGTTCCGGAAGCGGTGGAACCCAGATGCCGGTGTTCGGCAAGCGCCCGGGCATTGTGATTGACGATGTGATAGCGGGAAGCGATCTCTTCGCCGCAAATCTCTCGTATTTCGGCTGGACTCGCCGGGCGGTGCAAACCGGTGGCAATGAGGATCGTCACCTTATCCCGCGGAATGCCAGCTGCTTCCAGATCAGAAAGGATAGCGGGCAGAATCAGGCGGTTCGGAACCGGACGGGTAATATCGCAAACCGAAATTGCGGCCGACGGTTTGCCTCGCGCGAGGTCCCGGAGAGGTGCGCTGGCGGTGGGAGAGTCGAGCGCACGCCGGACAGCCTCCTCCGCACATTCGAGGGGCATGGCCGAGCGAGCCTCCAAAACACGATAATGTAGTCCCTCGGGCAGGTCGACGGTCAGGCCCTTTTGCCCAAATGCCAGATCAACACGCATATACTGAATCCGCCACAAGAGGTTAGCCGGAATATCCATTATAGACTCCCGCTAGGCCGACAGCGCGCACCTGGCCATTGGAATGTAATCGCCAACCGGGTTTTCAGCATTCAGACCGCCTAGCGCTTGGGGCATCCTTACGTGCGACTGGACGCTTGTGGAAGCAAAATCCCGCTCCGCGGAGCTCCTGTCCCACCTTCATTAAATTCTGCAGCCACTGCAGGGGATGAACAGCCTCAATGTCTGCATTACGGTTCCTACACAAATCGGCACATCTTGCCATGCCCTGCAAATACAATCCTTCATTCAGTTTCGGGCGCGATCGCCAACTGTTCGTGCGCGCCGTGGCTCTCGCAGAAATTGGGATTTCGCTTGCGGATTGGTTGGTAACCAATGGCAGACAGGGAAGGACTTGTCTTAGTGAATCCTGTTTTGAAAGGTAGAGTTACATGTCAGGGTAGCCGACTATACGTCAAAGTGCACACTCGGAATGTTTCTGAGCAGCCGACGATCCGTCCGGAAGCACCAAGGCCGCATCCGCACATAGGCCGTTTCTCTTCAGAGTGCAGCGTGTTGGGATGTGCGCCAATTGCTTCAGCTTTGGGGGTGGGGGCCAATCATTGCATGGTGAATTCTACACCTTTTGGGGTTTCACAATTAAATCTGAATACTTAATATGTAAGTGGTGATGCGCACATCGCATCAGAGATGGCGGTGTTCAGCAACGACAGTCACCTGCATGTCGCGGGCCAGCCAGACGATTTGCTGGACGAGGTTCCGGCCGAACACTGCTGGCAAATTCTTCCGCCGAGTACGCAGCAGGAAAATTTGCGTAATCCCTTGCCTTCGGGCGAAGCTGACGAGTGTTTCAGCAACTTCTTCACCCTCCAATATCCGTGTTTCAATCTGCAGGTTTCGTGCAAAATTAAGTTGCTTTTCCACCGTTTGGCGTTCAGCAGCCGGCAGTGAGTGTAGGCCTGAAACCGTGTTGACAAAGACCGCGAAGCACTCCGCGTCGAGGAAATCAGCCACGCGTCTGCCTCGCCGAATCAGGGCCGCAGTCGAGGGATCGGTCGTAATGTGAATCAGCAATCGGTCGGCCGATTCTCCTACGCGACTATGCGACCCTGGTTGGTTGCGCAGAAGGGGCGAGCGTGCAAACCCCGAATCTTTCTGCGGCTCATGACGAACATCAACCTCGTGCGCCGTTTGGCGCAAGGCAAGCTCTCGCAGAGTGACGAGCGTCGGCTCTTTGAAAAAATTCTCCAGTGCCTGTTGGGCCTTTTCTTGAGGGTAAACCACACCACGCCTCAAGCGATTCAACAGGGCCTGAGGTGGCAAGTCCACCATCACAACTTCATCGGCTTCCTTGACGACCCAATCGGGAACCGTCTCACGAACGCGAACGCCCGAAACTTGCCAGACCGTGTCGTTCAGGCTTTCCAAGTGCTGTACGTTCATGTTGGTCAGGACATCGATCCCGTTGTCGAGGAGTGCTCGGACATCTTCCCATCGCTTCGCCCTTTCTGATCCAGGAACATTGGTGTGTGCAAACTCGTCCACCACACAAACCTTCGGGCGGCGGCGCAAAATTGCTGCCGTGTCCATTTCCTCGAACTGGCTGCCGCGATAAAGAAGATTACGCCGCGGGACCATTTCGAGCCCCTGAGTCATATCGATGGTCGCCTGACGAGAGTGCGGTTCGAAATATCCGATCACGACGTCCACGCCTTGCTGCTTCAGCTTCTGAGCTTCTTCAAGCATGCGGTAGGTTTTTCCGACGCCGGCGGCGTACCCGAGCAAAAGCTTCAAGTGGCCTCTTCTGCCGTCTTCTGGCATATTCGATCCTTTATTGTGGGAAGACTCGGACGTCGATTCCTTCGGCGGCCTGGATCAGCCGGTCAATACCGCTGCCGAAAAGCCGTTCGGACCACCTTTCGTTTCTGCTGTGATGAATAAAAATCTGCGTAATTCGGTACTCGCGTGCAAACCTCAAGACCGCGGCGGTCCATTCCTCCTCTTCGAGTACCTTAACTTGTGCTCCGAGCGTTCGCGCGTAGCGCAGGGTTTCTTCCAGCACTGCTTCAACTTTCGATGAGGGCTGCCCCTGCCGGACGTTGACCACATAAAGCTCACCACGAAACCGGTCCGCGTTGCGGTGGCCGCTCTCAATCATTTGCCGCGCATCAACGCCAGCTTTGACACACACAAGGATGCGTTCTTGTGTCCCCCAAAGCTGCTCCACGCCATGACGTTGCATGTATATTTCGAGTTGGTGGTCAACAATGTCAGCAGTAAGCAGCAGTGCCATTTCCCGCAGTTCCGCAAGCCTTTGCTGTTGTGCTGCGGCCTCCTCCGGGATTCCACCTGTGTGCTGAAAGGTCATTTCCGGAGGGGCATCCACGATTTCGATTTCCTCGGCGGATTTCAAGAACTCGAGTGGCACAACGTCAACGACGTGTTTGCCGGTGATCTTCTCCACCTTTTCCTTGTACTCGTCGATGTATTGGAGATTTACCGAAGCCAGGATTGAGATCCCAGCGTCCAATAATTCCTTCACGTCCTGCCATCGCTCGATGCGGTAGCTCAAGGGGTGGTTGTGGTGAGCAAGGCCGTCAACCACGCAAACCTGGGGATGCCTGTTGAGGATGGATTCAACATCCATCACTTGGATTTCGTCGAGAATTTTCAGTGGAATGACTTCCAGCTTTTGGAGCAGTTCCTGTACTTCAGATGAGACTACAGGCTGGATTGCGCCCACAATAACATCCTCTCCTCTTTCATTCCGACGCCGCGCCTCGTCGAGCATGCGCGCCGACTTACCGACACCGGAAGTGTAGCCGAGGAACACTTTGAACGAGCCACGAGTCTCGTATCTTTCGCCAGCCTGCAACTGGCGGAGAAGTGCTTCCGGGTTAGGACGGTGGAGTGTCATGTTAGTTACGAAGCAACCCGTGACTACAGTTTAAATCGTCATCTTCTATCACTTATCATTATTCTTTCAAATGAAAAAATAGACAAAGGTATCTGCAGTTGCAGGGATTGAAGAGACGCTAGTGCGCCAGTCCTGCTAGGATAGCCAGAATATCTCTCAGCGGCGGGGGAATTGCTGATCAAGTGCCAGGTTGAGCTCAAGCACATTCACTCTCGGCACTCCCAGAAACCCCAATTCCCGCCCTTCAGTATGTGCACGGATAAGCTGTTGGACTTCCACAGGAACATCCGCGGGCAGCCACACGCGCCGCCTGGGCTTCTGCGGACGCCACGCTGATGTCAGGGTCCAGACCGCTGGCTGATGCCGTGACAAGATCAGCAGGGATGGGTCCTTGGTAATCGGGGTTCTCCTTGCGAAACTCAGCAATCGACTCTTTGACGCGATCTATCAGTTTTTGATTTGTAGGACCGTAATTGGAGCCGCTCGAACTCGACGCGTCGTAACCGTTTCCTGCTGCCGACGGGCGGGGTTGGAAATATCAGGCTTTGTGAAATTCTGGCCGATCAGCGACGAACCCACTACCGTGCCATTGATCTCACCAGGCTCCCGTTTGCCGTTTGGGGAAAGAGAACCCGGCAAAGTGCCGTGACCACGCCCGGGTAAATCAATCCCGTCAAGACGGTCATAAACAAAAGGACTCGGAATGCAATTGCAATTTGTCTCCACATGATGCCTTCCTTATGCAAGCCTGAGCAAAACCAGCAGGCGGTCGATCAGCCAGATGCCCGGAAATGGCGCGAGAATTCCGCCCAAACCGTAAATCAGGAGATTGCGCTTTAGCAGGCTGGCTGCGCCTTCGGGCCGGTATTTAACTCCCCGAAGCGCTAGCGGAACAAGCGCAATGATGATCAAAGCGTTGAAAATGACGGCGGCAAGGACAGCGCTCTGCGGAGAATGCAAATGCATAATGTTCAGATGCTCGAGGACCGGATAAGTACTGGCAAACATAGCGGGAATGATCGCGAAATACTTTGCAACGTCATTGGCAATTGAAAAAGTCGTGAGCGCCCCGCGTGTGATCAGGAGTTGTTTGCCGATGGCGACGACTTCAATCAGCTTGGTTGGGTTGCTGTCCAGGTCCACCATATTGCCGGCCTCTTTTGCGGCAGACGTCCCCGTATTCATGGCCAGTCCAACATCGGCTTGGGCAAGTGCAGGTGCATCGTTTGTGCCGTCACCGGTCATGGCGATCAACCGACCGCCGGCTTGCTCCTTGCGGATATATTCAAGTTTGTCTTTGGGAGTTGCCTGAGCCAGAAAGTCATCCACGCCAGCCTCAGAGGCGATGGCCGCGGCCGTCAAAGGATTGTCGCCAGTGATCATGACGGACCGGATCCCCATCGCGCGAAGATGGCCGATGCGTTCTTTCATGCCGCCCTTGACGATATCCTTCAAATGCACAATTCCCAGAACCCTTCTGCCATCAGCGACAGCAAGGGGTGTACCTCCAGTGCGGGAAATACGGTCAGAAATTTCCAGGAGTTCGGTCGAGTGGTTGCCATGTTGCTCTTTCACAAAGTTGAGGATGGCTTCTGTCGCACCCTTTCGCAGACAGCGACCGTCAATGTCCACACCGCTCATCCGCGTGTAAGCGGAAAATGGAATGAATTGCGCTTGGTGATGGGACACTTCGCGACCGCGCAGTCGGAACTGCTCCTTCGCTAGAACTACAATCGAACGTCCTTCGGGGGTCTCGTCGGCCAGACTGGCCAGTTGCGCGGCATCGGCGAGTTCGGACGCTTCGATTCCCCGGCAAGGCAGGAACTCAACTGCCTGGCGATTGCCGAGGGTGATGGTTCCGGTCTTGTCCAGCAGCAGGGTATTGACATCGCCGGCGGCTTCCACTGCCTTTCCGCTCATGGCAAGCACGTTATGCTGCATCACGCGATCCATGCCGGCAATCCCAATAGCTGAGAGCAGCCCGCCAATCGTGGTCGGTATCAAACACACGAGCAACGAAATAAGAACCGCAACAGATGGAATGGTTCCCTTGCCGGCAGACTGGACGGCATACGCCGCAAAGGGTTGGAGGGTAACGACCGCCATGAGAAAGATCAGAGCCAAGCCGGCGATCAGGATGTTTAACGCGATTTCGTTCGGAGTCTTCTTCCGCGCTGCTCCTTCAACCAGTGCGATCATCCGGTCCAGGAATGTTTCTCCGGGGTTGGAAGTGATCCTGATCTTGATCTCATCGGAGAGAACTTTTGTACCTCCCGTCACGGCACTGCGGTCGCCGCCGGATTCGCGGATGACGGGCGCACTTTCACCGGTGATCACAGACTCATCAACTGTCGCTATTCCCTCAATGACCTCCCCATCCCCAGGAATGATATCTCCGGCCGCGCAAATGACAAGGTCGTCTGCCCGCAACATCGAAGATGGAACCTCCTCGATTTTCCCGGAAGAAGTTATGCGCTTCGCCACCGATTCTGTTTTCGTCTTGCGCAGGGTGTCGGCCTGGGCTTTGCCACGTGCCTCAGCCATGGCCTCTGCAAAATTCGCGAACAGCACTGTAAACCAGAGCCAGATTGTTATCTGCAGGGTGAAGGAAAGATGTGGCGCGGCGGTTACTGCATCGTGAATGAGCAGACAACCAGTCATTGCTGCTCCAACCTCCACGACAAACATGACAGGGTTCTTGGCCAGCGTTAATGGATTCAGCTTGATAAAAGATTCCTTCAAGGCCCGCTTGAGGATCATTGGATCCCACAGCGGACGGGATCGTGCCAGCCTTTTAGGGAGAAGCGGAGTCGCTTCAGCGGAATGGGGTTCTATCACTGAGGTTGGCATTCGTTCAGCTCCAGATCCGGAAAATCATTGCAGGGAACAGTTGTCCTCTGTCCATCAGGAAGTGTTCGACAATTGGGCCGAGAGACAATGCCGGAAAGAAGGTCAGCGCCCCGACGATTACAATTGTCGCCACCAGCAAACCGACCCAGAGCGCACCATGTGTCGGCAGGGTTCCGCTGGTCACCGGGACTTTCTTCTTTGTAACCAGGCTCCCCGCCACCGCCAGAGCCGGTAGAATGAATCCGAATCTGCCGATCAACATCGCCAGGCCAAGAAAAAGGTTATACCAGGGGGTGTTGACATTGATTCCGGCAAAGGCGCTGCCATTGTTTTCTGAGGCGCTCGAAAAGGCGTAGAGAAGCTCGCTAAAACCGTGCGGTCCGGCATTGTTGAAATTGGCGGTGGCCGGTCCGGGAGGGTTCCAGTATCCATGGACTGGGAATCGCGCCATCGAGCTGAGTGCTGCGAAAACAAGTATCGAGAAGGCCGTGACGATGATCGCCACCATCGCCATCTTCACTTCCTTCTGCTCAATCTTTTTGCCGAGATACTCTGGCGTCCTACCTACCATAAGCCCCGCAATAAAAACTCCCAGGATGGCGTACAACAGGATGCTGTACAGCCCTGAACCGACGCCACCGAAAATCACCTCGTCGGTTTGAATGTCGAACAGCGGAACGAGGCCGCCAAGCGGCGTATAGCTGTCGTGCATGCTGTTCACGCTGCCATTGCTGGCATCGGTAGTCGCAGTAGCCCAAAGGGCGGAACTCGCGATCCCAAAGCGAACCTCTTTGCCCTCCATATTGCCGCCTGGCTGAGTTCGAGTCGCGATGGTCTCAACGCCTAAACGCGCAAGGATGGGATTCCCCCGCTGCTCGGCGGAATAGCAAACAAAGACCCCGGCGAAGAACAGGACAGCCATAGCCGCAAACAGCGCCCAGCCTTGTCTAGTGTCCCCGACCATCTTTCCAAAGGTGTACGTAAGACCTGCTGAGATTGCGAGGATCGCCAGAAGCTCGATAAAGTTGGTGAGTGGTGTAGGGTTTTCGAAGGGATGCGACGAATTGGCATTAAAAAAACCTCCCCCATTGGTCCCGAGCATCTTGATGGCTTCCTGATCTGCAACGGGACCAACCGCGATGGTTTGAGTGGCTCCCTCCAGCGTGGTCGCTTTCTGATAAGCCTTAAGTGTCTGAGGGACGCCGCGCGAGCAGAGGAAGAGCGCAAACACTAAGGACAACGGTAGAAGCACGTAAACGGTGCAACGGGTCAAGTCCACCCAGAAGTTGCCGATCGTGCTTGCTTGTTTCCGCGCGAAGCCTCGAATGAGCGCAATCGCAACGGCAATCCCCGCTGCTGCAGAGACAAAATTCTGCACCGTGAGCGCTGCCATTTGGACGAAGTAGCTGAGCGTCGTCTCGCCGCCATATGCCTGCCAGTTGGTGTTGGTCATGAAGCTCACAGCGGTGTTAAACGCGAGGTCCGGTGTCATCGCCGTTGTATTAGCCGGTGAATGGCCGGTGCTCATTCCCATGGGATTAAAAGGCAGGAAGCCCTGCAGCCGTTGAATGGCATACACAAAGAGGAAACTAACCAGACTGAACGCCAGCAATGATCCTGCATACTGCGTCCAGCGTTGTTCCGTATCTTCACGAATGCCGCAGACGCGATAGATGAGCCACTCCAAAGGCCGCAGGACAGGATGCAAGAATGTCCACTTGCCCTCAAAGATATGAGCCATGTAAAGCCCAAGAGGCTTGGTGATCGCCAGCAGAATGAAAAAGAACACTAGGATGTAAAGAACGCCGTTCGGTGTCATGCGAATCTCCTCAAAACCGCTCAGGTCGCAAAAGCGCGTAAACCAAATAGCCAAACAAGAACATCGCAACAATCCCGGCAATGATGTAAGCCAAATGATTCCTCCTCAAAGCCGATCAAAGGCTTTGGTACAAGCCCAGAAAAGAACGAAAAACAGTGCGCAAACCAATACATAGAAAACGTCGAGCATCGCAATTTCACCCCGATTCTTCGAATATCACCTGGTACCCGAGCTTCTTAAGCCGACTTTCCATCCGCTGCCCCTTCGTCGGCCACCACCTGCGCCTCCGGCCGCCCAGGACAACCAGCGAAGTTTGGGGCAGTGCATCCTGAAGAGCCCGAAGAGCTTCCCTGCACAGGAAGATATGGACTGAAGCCTCACCCGGAAAGTCGCCCGCCAGTTTCACAAGTTTGTTCTGGACGAACGGAAGCGAGATAGCAGGCTTTCCTATAGGAAGCGTGTACGGAACAGCGTACACGTACACGAGGCGGACATGGGCTCCAAGGTCTTGCGCAAGCGCCCATGCCTTTCGAAGGGCGTGTTGGGTTCCCTCCTCTGTTGTGTAAATGACTTCCACTGCAAGCGCCTTAGGTTCGCCGGGGCCGGGTTGACTAGCTGGCGTGAGTCGAAGACCACCAACCTGAAGAGGGACCGTCACTTGGTATCTGATTGCATTTCTCATGGACTACCTTCAAGACAACTCTAGTGAAGTGCCCGTAAAGAACGCATAAAAAAACCGTAAAGATTTGTTTATCTCTTCGGTGGGACTTGCAGTTGATACCCAACCCGCGGAACCGTCAGCAGGTATTGAGGATTCGAAGGGTCGGGCTCGATTTTCTTTCGAAGGTGGTTTACGAAGACACGCAAATACTCGACCTCGTCCCCATAATCGGGACCCCAAATGGTCTGAAGAAGCCGGGCGTGTGGAACAGGCGCGTTACAGTTGGCAGCGAGATAGCGAAGCAAATCCGTTTCCTTGGGCGTCAGTGGAATTTCGAGTGCCGCTTTCCTCACACGACGCATATTGAAACACACCTCGATTTCGCCCAGAGCCAGCGATTCCGGAAGGCCGTCGGCGGAAAGCGGCGATCGCCGCAAAGCCGCCCTGATCCTTGCCAGCAGTTCCGGTGTGCCGAACGGTTTTGTAACGTAGTCATCGGCGCCGGCGTCCAACGCTTCGACCTTGTCCTTTTCGGAGCTGCGGACGGTAAGCATGATGATGGGGATTTCACTGGTCGTGCGAATGAGTCGGCAGGTTTCCAGGCCGCCAATCCCGGGCATGTTGATGTCCAGAAGAACCAGGTCATACTTGTTGTTGCGAAGTGCTTCGAGCGCGCCTTCACCGCTCTTGGCATCGCTCACGATATAGCCGCTCGCAACAAGAGCGACACGCATCACCCGGCGGATCTGCGGATCATCATCCACCACAAGTATTGAGGCGGCACTCATCTTCTCTTCGCCTCGCTCACGACCGGCAGTGCGATGATGAACTCCGATCCCTTTTCTGAGGTGGTGGCCAACTGGATATCCCCACCGTGCGAGCGCAAGATTTGCCTGGCCACTGCAAGCCCCATCCCAGTCCCCGCAAGTTTGGAGCGGGTATTAGACCCACGATAAAATTTCTCAAACACGTGCGCCTGGTCCACTTCAGGGATTCCCGGTCCCTCATCCCGAATTGAAATGATGATGCCATTTTCGCCGGCCGATATCTGGACGTGGATCGCGGACGGCGGCGGAGAATATTTTAAAGCGTTGTCAATAACCTGCCGGATCGCCAGTTCCAGGAGTTCCGTATCCGCCTCGATCATTGGCACGTTCGGATCAGTCTGGACATCCAGAATTCTGTCTTCTGTCAGCAGACGTAAACGTCCAAGAGCCTTCGAGAGGAGTTTCGGCAATGCGCATGATCTTGTGTTCAATTGAATTTCACCAGCCTCAATGCGCGCCATCTGGATAGCTTCAGTGACGAGCAACGTCATTCGATCGGCTTCCTCATTCACGATCGTGGCTAGTTCACGCTGGTGTTCCGTGCTGCTTTCCGTGTTAAGCAGCATGGCGCTGGCTGCTGCCTTAATCGAGGTCAGCGGGGTTTTGAACTCATGGGCAATCGCATCCAGCAGCGTTGATTTCAGCTCTTCACTCCGGCGCGCAGCCTCAGCTTGGCTCGCCGCTTCCTGCCCCCGCACCTTCTCCAGGCCAATCGCAACTAAGTTGGAAATGGCTTGTAGTGCGCTATCGGACAGAAAGCGGCCGCCGATGGCCAGGCTTGCGATGGGCTGGCCTCCCAGATGAATCGGGGTCACGGTGACCCCTGTAAGATCATCACGGAAAAGGGTTCCCAGTGTGGCGGCCTCGCGCAGCTTTTCTTCTACACCGGGCAGGTCACTCGGTCCAGCGTGATAAGTTGCAGCACTATCGCGTTCATAAAGCGCAACGGATGATAAATCGAAGATCTGTGCAATTTCCTTGGCGTACTCTTTGGGAGCCCTCCTCCCGGCCTCCGTCAGCAGAATTGCGCGGCTCAGTGCGTAGAGCCGCTCAGTTTCTTCTCGCCGCTCCATTGCTTCCTGCGCCTGCCGCTTTGCCCGCGCAGAGAGCTGGCTGGCAACGATGGAAGTCACCAGAAAGGCGAATAGAGCTACCCAGTTCCGTGGTTCCGCGATGGTAAAAGTGCCGATCGGAGGGAAGAAGAAATAGTTGAAACAAAGAACTGCCGTGACGGACGCTACCATGGCTTCGAGCAGCCCCCACGCAGTAGCGATTAGCAATATCGCGATCAGGTACGTAAAGCCTGCCGTCGTCGCATTCACGGGAACCAGATGAAAACAGAGAAGGGTGATTGCACCCATCGTTCCCAGGACAGCAGCTAAACGAACGGTGCTTCTGATGTTCATATCTTGAATCCGGTATTCACATCCCCTGTATCTTACTATTTCGGGCGTGAGATAACTATTTCGTCCGGCACCCGACGCGTTTTGCATCGTATTCCCGCACTCATAAGTAACTTCCCCCAATATCGCATTCTCCGCACGCAAACCAGAGTGTGCCCCAATATTCGATTGGACCCCAATAGAGCTGGCCGCCGACTGCAATCAGCAGCTCCGACGGAAGAGGAAAGCGGTTTTTTTGGTATTGTGCCTGGATGCCCAGTCATGAGGCTACCACCGCTGGGTTGTTGGATTAGGCCTATCGGCACGCTGCGGGAACCGTTGCTTTTTCCAAACGAGATCGTTGACCTGGATCCATCCGTTGCAACTTGCTGTTGCATTGGTGGCGCGATCAATGTTCTGGATTCGGCCTGCTTAAGGTTGGCTCCAAAGGACATGACGGCTAACCACGGTCGATCCCACATTACGACTGGATGTTGACCAAGATACCCGAACTACAGTTTTACAACCAGGAACTGTGCTGGTACAAAAACTCGGGCACGTCAACACCGCGTGTGCCGGCGGGTTTGGAATAATCAACTTGATCGTATAGCGCTAGTTCTCTATCGGAAGTGCCCCGAGAGATGGATAGTTATGCTGGCAGCGCTTTAAGTTCGGGGCACTTTCGATAGAGCCGTTAGAAGTGAGCCGCTGGTGTTTGCGGGGGACGCGTTCACCTATGGGTTTTCAATTGCGACCCTAAGATTCTAGACGGGTTATTGTGATCTTCGGCCATTCCGATGTTCCCGCAGGGATGCGTCATCATCGGTAATCGAACGCCCCCGCCGGGGGAGAAGCAAGTCCCAAGATGCACAGCCGAAGCGTAGACACGCGCAGCGTCCCCCGCGCCAGCGGGTTAGTTCTAACGGCCTAATGGCGGAAGTATCTCAGTTCGGGCTAACTTGTGGCTCCTGAGCTTGTGTCCCCGGCTGTGCCCGCGATCAGCGACCTTAGACCTGTCTGCGCCGTCATTCCTGGTTCTTCGCTCAAAATCGGAAACTTAATGGGCCACGACAATTGTCATCGGTAATTACACAGCAGGCTCTGCAGTGGCTGCAGCTACTTCAGCAACTCGACTCTTGGCGAAGGAATGGAAGTGTATTTCGGCCTATGGCGCCGAGAATGGGATTTCGTTCCGCCTAAATGCTCTGGACATTGGAATTCGTTTCTCAGCTCTCTCTGAGTGTGTGGGGAGCATCGTAGCCAACCCACCCGCGAAATGTATTTAGAAAACCCGACGCTCCGTTGCGAAGGAACAACAACGGTTCCTGGGCGTTCCTTTGTGTTCCTTCGTCCTCCCTGGGATTCCTTGAAATCATCCACTTAGCCACCTTTGCAAGCCTTGAAAAGGCTGGTGTCGGCGGGTCAAGTCTGTCCCTTGGGAGGGATCGGAATTGCCGTCCGGCTGTTAACGGCGATGAAGACCTTGATGTCGGCCAATCGATGCCTGCCCGGATCGTCAGCCGCCCGTGGGTTATCCTTAGAGGTGCTTTCGGCGTTTAGCATGTCCGGCGAGCATTATGACTGCGGACAACCCGCGGCCCTGCAGTTCCTGCGGAAATCGCATACCCTAAAGAAGCGATGCCGACGGTCGGGGCCTGCGCTTAAAAAGATTCGGGTGGTAATGGCCGCTCAAGAACTCCAGCCCTGAGGCTGCGAAATCATGGCTGACTCCTGAACACCTTTTCAATACAAGCCAATAGCTGATCGCTAGGGGTCTGTGCACTGCAAGGCCGACGGGAGTTTATCCCCCAAGTGGGCTATGCGTGTGTTGTTTGAGTTAATCTGTTAATCACGGGCAGCTTGCCCATCTTCGCCTGCACATTCAAAACCATATGTTTCGTCTCGAAAATAGGTCCGTGGGGCCTTCATGTCCGGAGTCCCATTTGGACCAGCAACTGGCCTAAAACTGGCCCAAATTACGGAGCGCTAATAGCTATCCTACTGCTATGCCATTGGATAACTGGGTAAAAAACAAGGTCTGCAAAACCTTTATGCGGGAGTTCGATTCTCCCCCGCGCCTCCAATCATCGTCCATTTCTCCAGCCGGCCAGAATCAACTCACAGGGTTGAGATATACGTCCGCAGGTTTCAACTGCGTTTCCGGACTGTGACCAACATCACGGGACAGTGTGACCTCGTTTACTGCAGGCAAACCGGCCACAATCTAGATTGTTAGCGAGAGGTTGATGCAGCAGTAGTCGTGGCCGGCGCCTGCAATGTTCGGTGCTAACCTGCCGATAACCATAAAGATGCGGTAAACGGACCCCGCCGACTCGTGATGCATCTCAAGACGCGGCACTTTCAGGGGCGCCCGCGGAATTGAATGGAGCTTCGATGAGCCGAAGATTGCCTGCACTCTTTGGGTTGTTCCTGCTGGTTGCGGGGGGCGTGGTGGTGGTCCTTTCAATTGCGCCCGGCGCGGCTTTGGCCGCGGAAGACCTGTCCAATGACGTTTGCCTCGCCTGCCACGGCGATCCTTCGGCGTCCACCAAGCTGGGCAACGGCAAAACCCTTTCGCTTTACGTCAACCATCAATCACTCGCGGGATCGGTCCATGCGGGGCTGGCGTGCACCGATTGCCACAGCGACATCACCGCCGTGCCCCACCCCACCAGGACGTTTCCCGACAAGCACGCAGTTTCCCTGGCCTACTACCAGGTTTGCAAGCAATGCCATTTTGCCGAATACAGCCGGTTGCTGGATGGGATGCATTTCGAGGCCATCGCCAAGGGCAACCCAAACGCGCCAACCTGTGTGGACTGCCATGGGGCACACTCCATCACGGCGCCGGCCCATCCACGCTCGCGCATTTCCCGTACTTGCGCCCGCTGCCACGGCGCCATCGCCGCCGAGTACGTCAAAAGCGTGCACGGTAAAGCGCTGATCGAGCAGGGCAACAACGACGTTCCGGTCTGCACCGACTGTCACCACGCCCACAACAATTCCAACCCCCTTTCCGCGTCGTGGCACCTGCAAATCCCGCAGTTGTGTGCGCGCTGCCACGCCAACAAGCAGTTGATGGCGAAGTACGGGATCTCCACCGCGGTTCTCACCACCTACCTGAGCGATTTCCACGGGATGACCGCTTCGCTGCAGCGCACGGAAAAGGCCCAGCCGCGCGAATTCACGGCAACCTGCACGGACTGCCACGGCGTCCATGACATCCGGCAGGTGAACGGCGCGGGATTGCAAGCCATCAAGGCGCACCTGCTCACAACCTGCCGCCAGTGTCATAAGGATGCCAGTCCCAACTTTCCGTCGGCGTGGATCGGACATTACGAGCCCAGCCTGCACCACGCCCCTCTGGTCTACGCTGTGAAAATTTTTTACGCGATCTTCATTCCATTTGTCGTGGTTGGCCTGGCGCTCCAGATTTTGCTGCATCTCTGGCGAGCGGTGGTGAATCGATGAACAGGTACCTCATCCGATTTTCGGTTTGGCAACGGATCGAACACGCCCTGGTGATACTGCTCTTCACCGTGCTGGCTGTAACGGGCTTGTCGCAGGAATTCTTCCGTATGTCCTGGGCCGGATGGCTGATCACGGCGATGGGAGGCATCGGGCGCGTCCGGTGGGTCCACCGGGGCATGGGAATCACCTTCACCGTCCTCGTGGGCCTCCACATGGGCACCGTCCTCTATCAGATAGTCTCCGGCCGGGCCAGACCCGCGATGGTTCCGACGCGCAAGGACTTCCGCGACGCGGTCATCATGATGCGATATTACTTGCGGCTTTCAGACCAGAAGGCCCGGTTCGACCGGTTCGACTATCGGCAGAAATTCGAATACTGGGGAATGGTCATCGGCTCGTTGGTACTGATTCTCACCGGCTTGATGCTCTATTTCCCGGTCCTGACAACGCGCTTTCTGCCCGGCGAGGTGGTCCCGGCGGCCCAGATGATGCACGGGCGGGAGGGATTGCTGGCCTTCCTGATCATCATCACCTGGCATCTGTATAATGCTCACTTGTCCCCCGAGGCGTTCCCGTTTGACCCCAGTATCTTCACAGGAAAGGTGAAGCGCGAGCGAATGGAAGAGGAACATCCCCTCGAATATGAGAGGATGGTTGCCGGGGGCCAGGAAGAGCCGGCCGATTCCCCCCACGAGGAAACCCCTGGGCCGGGTTAGCCCGGAGTCCGGATCATGGCAGCATTCGATTTCATCCGCGGCGTGCGTCGCGGACTTCGCGCCCGCATTGTCCTTCTGACCATGGCGGGGACGCTGGGCCCCATGGCCCTTCTCGGGTGGCTGGGCTGGTCAACCGTCCGGGCGCTGGGCAACCAGATGCTGGCGGAGCGGAAACAACTGGCCATCAGCGTCGCCGTTCACGTGGATGCAGCGATCAATTCCGATCTGGCACTGCTGGAGGGCGCCTCATCCGCGCTGGGACAGGGCGGCGCACAGGCCGAGCGGGCGGCGCTCCGCGAGGCTTATGTCCGCTCCCGGTTTCTGACAAGAGATTTTCTACTGGACCCCACCGGAAAGGTTATCCAGACTGAACCGGCAGGCAGCGGCGATGCCGGTGTTCCGCCAGGCCTTCCAGCGTTTCAGGAAGTGATCCAAAAGGGCGTGCCGGAGATCTCAGCGCTCTCGGGCAAACCCGGAGGCGCCCGCCGCCTCTATCTGCTTGTCCCCTTGCGGAATGCGCAAAGCCGGGTGGTCGGCGTGATTGGCGGAGAAATTGACCCCCGAGGCCTGGCCTTTCGCGAGTTGCTGAACTTCGTACCCGTTGCGGCCCGGGAAACCATGGATCTGGTGGACCAGCATGGGGTGGTCATCGCCAGCACTGACGAAGCGCGGCTTTACAAAGAGAGCGACCACCGCGACTTTCTCGCAACGCTCATTGATCAGCGAACACCGGCGGCAGGCACCTGCCACGGATGTCATCAGAGCGGCCCGGTCAAAAGCCGGGTGGATGAGGTGATGGCTTTTGCGCCACTGCCTTCGCGGGCCTCCTGGGGCGTCAGCATCCGCCAACCCAGGGACCAGGCGTTTTCCAATGTGTCGGACCTGCGCCGGAAGGTCCTCATCTGGGGCCCTCTCCTCATCCTTCTGTCGTTGGGATTCGCCCTGGGCGCTGCATCGAGCATCACCGCGCCACTCTCGACGCTGGCCGGAACGGCAAAGCGGATCGCTGCCGGTGAATTGCAAACTCCGATTCCCGATCTGGGCAGTGACGAGGTGGGGCACCTGGGCAGGGCTCTCGAGCAGATGCGGGTGGCCCTGCAGCAGTCGCTCGACGACGTGGCGCGGGCGCGCGACCAGCTCGAACTGCGCATCCAGGAACGCACGGCGGAAATCGAGAAACTGTATGGAGAGCTCAAACAACGTGATGAACTCCGCGCCCGCCTGCTGCAGAAACTGATCCGGGCGCAGGAGGAAGAGCGCCGGCGCATCGCGCGCGAACTGCACGATGAAACCAGCCAGGTGATCAGCACGCTGGCCCTCAGTCTGGACACGGCGATTGCCACGCTTCCCGAAGAAGCCTCGCGCGAGCGATTGCTGGAAGCGCGGGCCCTGGCCCTCCGGACGCTCGACGGCATTCACCGGCTGAGCTTCGACCTGCGGCCATCCGTGCTGGATGATCTCGGACTGTTTCGCGCCATTGAATGGTACGCCGAGCGCGACCTGAAGCGGCGGGGGATCGCCGTGCGCTGCGAAAGTGACGAGCAGGACGAACGCCTGGCGCCGGAAATCGAAACCGCGCTCTTCCGCGCCGTCCAGGAGGCCATCACCAACATCGTCAAGCACTCGCGCGCCGAGACGGTGCTGATCCAGTGCACCATCACGCCGAAGGCTGTTACCATTGAGATTGAAGACGACGGGCGCGGCTATGATCCGGCAGGTATTTCCCAGACGGCCGCCGACGGCCGGGGCCTCGGCCTCGCCGGCATCCAGGAGCGAATGGAGATTCTTGGCGGGACCGCGCTGATTGATTCGGCGCCGGGCCAGGGCACGCGGCTTGTTCTAAACGTTCCGCGCGGGGAGAACCATGCCTAAGATTCGCGTCATCGTCGCCGATGATCATGCGCTGGTGCGCGACGGCATCAAGGCGCTGCTCAGCCTCACCCCCGACATCGAGGTGGTCGGCGAAGCCACGGACGGCCGCCAGGCCATCGACCAGTGCCGGGAACTCAAGCCCGACATCGTTCTCATGGATATCGCCATGCCCGGCCTCGGAGGTCTTGAGGCCACGATGGAGCTGAAGCACGCGGCGCCGGACACGCGGGTGCTGGTCCTCACCCAGTACAGCGATCCGGAATACGTCCGGCGGTTCCTGAAGATCGGGGTTGCGGGGTACGTTTTGAAGCGAATGCTCGGCTCGGACCTGGCTTCCGCCATCCGCTCCGCCGCTCGGGGCGGCCTGGTGCTGGACCCACAGGTGGCCATGGAAGCGGTGCAAAATGCTCCCAAACAGACTGGAGCCGAACCAGAAGATATTTATGAAACCCTGACCGAACGCGAGAAACAGGTTTTGAGGCTGGTGGCGCTCGGGCAGAGCAATAAGGAAGTCGCCGAATCCCTTAGAATCAGCGTCAAGACCGCCATGACCCATCGGGAGCACCTGATGGAAAAACTCAGCCTGCGGAACCGCACGGAACTCATCAAATTCGCCATCAGGAAAGGCGTCATCCGCATCGAGGGTTGACTCGCGCACCGGCACGGCGCCGGGCTATTGCCGCAAGTCTGCCCCCCTCCCCGCGGCCCGGCCAGTTGGCTGGCCTCACCGCGAGCGCTTTCCTCCCGAGGTCTACGCTGCCATCTTTTTGCCTGCCGTCTGGCGAAAGTGCCGCCATTCCTGGCGGGTTTTTGTTGCCGCCAACTTCCCCAGCATGGCGAAGCCGATGAACGGGAGAAAGACCACGTAGACGACGCTGATGGTCAACGCCACCGGAATAAAGAGAAGCCCGGGTATGCGAATGAATTCCTCGTCTTGAGAGCCCGGCAGAGTCCCTGTCTTCCCTTCCACCGTCACAATCTCCCAGTCGCCTTTCTTCCAGTAAAAACCGCCTTTTGTCTCATTCCCACCTTTGCGTGTCATGGTCTTTTACCTCCTCTTTCCCTGTCTTCAATACCAGTATAGGGAGAAGAGCCTGCGGTGAAAATCGGGAGACCGTCATAGGCCTGAAGAAAGGATTTCGGAGAATGGCGGGAAAAACTACGGAGGGAGCCGGGTTCTTTTTCCCGAGGGGCAAACAAAGAACGTCCCACGCTGCATGGCTACAAAGTGCCAGGGCATTCCACGGTGCAGACCGGGCGCCCGAACGATCCACAGAGTCTTTCTTAAGGCCTTAAGTTTCAGTAAATTAAAGCGAAACTACGATTCCAATGGTCCTCGCGCTGGCACTAAATTGATATATTTGTCACATCGCGACGTGACGAAGGTCACGGCGTCACGGGAGGCTGGGAGATACCTTGTCATTTTCATGGACCTGAAGAAGGGGGCGGCGCGAGGCCGGGTCCCGGGAAAACGAAAACCCTCGGACGCCGTCCCCGTTTCATTCGACCCGCCGGTTCGCGGATGAAGGACGGACTCCATGGCCAACCTGCAGACGAACTCAGACGTTTATGACGCCATCATCGTGGGCTCGGGCGCCGGAGGCGGCATGGCGGCCTACCGCCTGACGCAGGCGGGAGCCAACTGCCTGATGCTGGAAGCCGGCGACTGGTTCGACGCCGGCACACAGTCGAGATGGGGCCAGTGGTATTACGACGCCCCGCATCGCGGAGCCGTCCCGCCCGATACGCTCTTCGACGGCTACATGGCCGCCGTGGGCGGATGGAGCGTTCGCGGCGAGCCCTACACCAACGCTCCCGGCACCGACTTCAAGTGGTTCCGCTCGCGGATGCTGGGCGGGCGCACCAACAGTTGGGGAAGGATCGCGCTGCGCTTCGGGCCCTACGACTTCAAGTCCTACTCGCGCGACGGCAAGGGCTTCGACTGGCCCATCACCTACGACGACCTGGCGCCCTATTACGACAAGACGGAAGAATTCATCGGAGTCTTCGGCTCGGACGAACAGACCGAAAACGCCCCCGTGGGCAAATTCCTGCCGCCGCCCAGGCCCCGCTGCTACGAACTGGTGGTCCAGCAGGCCTGCAAAAAGCTGAACATCCCCTGCATCGCCGCCCGCAAAGCCATTCTCACCCGTTCGCACAACGGCCGCGTCCATTGCCACTACGTGTCGCAGTGCGGACGCAGTTGCCCGCTGGGTTCCAACTTCACCACTCCGACGGTGCTGCTGCCGCCCGCCCTGGCCACCAAGCGGCTGAAGATTGTCACCGGCGCCATGGCGCGGGAAGTGACGGTGGGACCCGACGGCCTGGCCACCGGCGTTTCCTACATCGACAAGAAGACCCGCAAGGAAGTCCAGGTGCGCGGAAAGATTGTGGTGGTGGCCGCCAGCGCCTGTGAAACGGCGCGCCTGCTGCTGAATTCCAAAAGCGCCCGCCATCCCGACGGCCTGGCGAACTCCAGCGGCATCGTGGGCCGCTACCTCACCGACACCGTGGGCACCAGCGTCAGTGGATTCCTGCCCGCCATGCAGGACCTGCCGCCGCACAACTGCGACGGCGTAGGCGGCATGCAGCTTTACATGCCGTGGTGGAACTACCAGAAGCAGTCGCGCCACGAACTGCCCTTCTCGCGCGGCTATCACATCGAGTTTGGCGGCGGCCGCCGCATGCCCGGAGCCGGAACACTGGGGGGCACGGAGCGCTTTCCTCGGGGGCGGCTATGGCGCCGGGTTCAAGAGTTCGGCGCGCAAACTTTACGGCGCTTCCGTCGGCTTTGCCTGCCGCGGTGAGATGATTCCCAACAAGGACTCCTACTGCGAAATCGACAGGAACGTGGTGGATGAATGGGGCATCCCGGTGCTCAAATTCCACTGGAAGTGGAGCGACGACGAGATCCTGATGGCCAAACACGCCCAGGAAACTTTCCGCGAAATCATCGAGACCGCCGGCGGCAAGGTCACGCGGTCGTACGGAGCCGAGGAAAACTGGGGCATCTCGCGCGGCGGCGAGATTATCCATGAAGTGGGCGCGGCCCGCATGGGCAGCGATCCCAAAACTTCCGCCCTGAATTCCTACTGCCAGGCCTGGGACTGCAAAAATCTTTTTGTCACCGACGGCGCGCCGCTGGTGAGCAACCCCGACAAGAATGTCACCCTCACCATCCTGGCGCTGGCCTGGCGCACCTGCGATCACATCGCAGACGAAGTGAAGAAACGGAATATTTAATGCGGATTTCCGTAGCGCCGGCATCTTGCCGGCCCTGAAAAATGCCGCCGGGACGGCAGCGCTACAACGTAGCTTTGTAACCATATTTTGCGATCCTCATTAGCAGAAGGCTCTTTGAAGGGGGCTGTGATGTCTGAAAAAAAGCACGGCAAACGCCCGGGCGCCATCAACCGGCGCGACATGCTGAAGGCATTTTCGTTTGTTCCGGCGGCCTTCATTCCCGTCGGCGCCGCCGTGGCCGCGGGCGAGAGAACCGCTGTCGCCCAGGCGGCGCCGGCCGCGGCCGCCTATCAGCGGAAGGTCTTTGATGACCACCAGTGGGAAACCATCAAGGCGTTGAGCGACATCATCATCCCCGCCGACGACCGCAGCGGCAGCGCCACCCAGGCCGGCGTTCCGGCGTTTATCGACGACTGGCTCGACTTCAGGGGCGGAAAGCTCAAGGCGGAAATCCTGGGCGGCCTCACCTGGCTCGATCTGGAATCGAACCGCGCGTTCGGCCACGACTTCACCGGGTGCAACGCCAGCCAGCAGAAAAAGCTGCTCGACCGCATCGCCTGGCCGGAAAAGGCCGCGCCCGCAGACCGCAACTACGCCGCCTTCTTCACCGACCTGCGCGACCTGGTGGCCAGCGGATTCTTCTCCAGCGAAATGGGCGTGAAAGACCTGCCCTACCTGGGCAACGCCCCCGCCAATGATTTTCCCGGCTGCCCGCCCAACGTTCTGACAGCCATCAACACCAACCTCAAAAAACAGGGCGTGGAACTCACCGTCCCGCCTCCCCAGGAACCCTCCAAAAGCTGACTCCCGTCTGCCACTTCGATCTCGAGTGACGCATAGATCACGCCTTTCACAGTCTGTGCCAGGCATCCGGCCACAGAATTCGCTTGACTTTTGTCGGCTAGTATGGTAGTCTTATTTCAGCCTTGGGATGGGTGGTTTTTGAGGCAAATGGGACAAAAAAGATGTTATTTTAAAAAACGAAGCTGAGAAGTTATTGAAAACACAGAGAAAGGCTACATAAATAGCCAAAAACGAACCTAAAACGAAGCTACCGAAGTTGTTGAAAACATTAGAGGGCCTAAAAAACGAACCTAAAACGAACCTAAAACGAAGCTACCGATCTTGTTGATAATAAATGACCGCGAAAAAACGAACCTAAAACGAACCGGAGATTTCATCCACATATGCTAGCCTTTTCTTCGCAATTCTGCCACCGGTTGTCCGAGTTTCTTAGCTCCTACCCTTGCCCTCCGTCCCCCGTGGCATAGCACGTCTCTCCATGCACGATGGGTAGCGGCGAGTTTATCTCGCCATTTAGCAGTGTAAGGCCGCCCCTACGGACCTACTGAGGATTGCAAAATAGGGTGACGACGTTCGATTGTAGCGCCGCCGTCCCGGCGGCACTTTTCGGGGCCGGCAAGATGCCGGCGCTACGGAAGTCTGTCACTTTATTATGCAATCCTGATTAACAGCCGAGATTCGACGGGAGGAATGATTGCCAAGCCTGCGCGCCTCCGATAAAATGTTGGTTCAACAGGCTGCTGAAAGAGGCTGTCCGTCATGCCGAGCGCAGCGAGGCATCTGCTGTTACTTGCTTCAAGGAGCCAAAGCAGATCCTTCGTTTCACTCAGGATGACATTGTGTATGAACCTGAAGGAAGCCTCGCAAACCACATCTTAAAAGGCTGGAGAAAAACATCATGACCCAGAATTCCCGCACCCGTCCCCTCAGCGAAGTTGACCCGGAAGTGGCGCAGGCCATTAACCGCGAGTTAGGCCGCCAGGCCGGAACGGTTGAGTTGATTGCCTCCGAGAATTTTGTGAGCGAGGCGGTGCTTGAGGCGGTCGGTTCCGTGCTGACCAACAAGTACGCCGAGGGACTGCCGGGCAAGCGCTATTACGGCGGCTGCGAGTTTGTGGACATCGCCGAAACGCTGGCCATTGAGCGCGCCAAGAAGCTGTTCAACGCCGACCACGTGAACGTGCAGCCGCACTCCGGCGCCCAGGCCAACCAGGCCGTTTACGTCACGGTGCTGAAGCCGGGCGACACCCTGCTGGGCATGAACCTGGCCCACGGCGGACACCTGACGCACGGGCACCCGCTGAACTTCTCCGGCAAGATGTACAACATTGTTCCTTACGGCGTGAAAAAGGATACGGAAACCATCGACTACGACGAGCTTGAAAAGCTGGCCATGGAGCACAAGCCGAAACTGATTGTGGCCGGCGCCAGCGCCTATCCGCGCATCATCGATTTTGCCCGCTTCGGCGAAATTGCCAAAAAGTCCGGCGCGCTGCTGATGGTGGATATGGCCCACATCGCCGGACTCATCGCGGCCGGGCTGCATCCCAGCCCCTTCCCGCACGCCGACTTTGTGACCACCACCACCCACAAGACGCTGCGCGGGCCGCGCGGCGGGGCAACCTTCTGCAAAGCCGAACACGCCAAGGCGCTCGACAAAACGGTTTTCCCCGGCCTCCAGGGAGGCCCGCTGATGCACGTGATCGCCGCCAAGGCGGTCTGCTTCCTGGAAGCGCTGCAGCCGGCCTTCCGCGACTATCAGAAACAGATTGTCGATAATGCCCGCGTGCTGTGCGAGACCATCGCCTCCAAAGGCTTCCGCATCGTCTCCGGCGGCACGGACAACCACCTGATGCTGGTGGACGTTTTCTCCAAGGGCGTTACCGGCAAGCAGGCGGAAAAGGCCCTGGAGCAGGCCGGCATCACCGTCAACAAGAACGCCATCCCCTTCGATCCCAACCCTCCCATGGTGGCCAGCGGCATCCGCGTGGGAACGCCCGCCGTCACCACCCGCGGCATGAAGGAAGCCGAGATGCGCAAGATCGGCGGCTGGATTGCCGAGGTGCTGGCCGACCTGGAAAATGAAACTCTGCTGGCGCGCGTCCGCAAAGAAGTGACCGCGCTGACGGACCAGTTTCCGCTGTATGAGAGCCGCCGGGCCGCGGTGGCCGGCAAGGTGTGATCCTCAGTTGGAGCGCAGGATGGCTTCCGCGGCAGTGTAGCCGCTTTGGACGGCCCCTTCGATGGTTGCCGGCAGGCTGGTGTCCGTCCAATCCCCCGCAAGATAAAGCCCCCGGACCGGGGTCACGGCCGCGGGGCGCAGGGCGTCCACCCCGACGCAGGGCGAGAAGGTGGCAAAGCGCTCCTTGATCACCAGGGAGTGCGTCAGCCGGGCATCGCGCATGCCAGGCAGCAGGCTCCTGAGTTCCCGCAGCGCCGTGTCCCGCAAATCTTCTTTTGACCGCGCAACATGATCGTGGGCGCCGCTCAGGACCAGCGACACGTAGTTCTCACCGCTGCCCAGGATCTTGCCCTTGTTGAAGAGCCACTGGATGGTGGTGCCGCGCAAGCCCACAAATTCGAGATCGGTTACAGGACGGTCAAACCAGAAATAGAGAGAAATGATGGGCGCCGGGTGCAGGTTGAGGATGCGCGAAAAGAAGGGATCGGAACCAACCGTATCCTCCGGAAGCAGCGTGGGCAGCACGTGCCACGGCACGGCGCTCAATACAGTCTCCGCCTCGATGGCGGTGCCGTCGAGCAGTTTCACGCCGCGGCACTCGCCGTTCGATATCAGCAGCGACCGGACGTCGCGGCGCAGTTCAACACTGCCGCCGCGGTCCGGTAATGGCGCTCGCCGCAGCATCGGTATAACAGTCGCTCAGCCCAGTGCGCGGAATGCCGAGGCGCGAATCGAGCGGAGAACTGAACAACGCCAGGCGCAGAACGCGATGGAACAGGAGAGCGGAAGTGATTTGCGGATCTTCATTCATGGCGGCAATGCACACCAGGTCCCAGAAATTGCGCCGCAGGCTTTCCCGCTGGCCCAGGCTGGAGAGCCATTGCTCCACCGTAAGATTGTCCAGAGCACCAGCCCTGTCCGCCGCGCCCTTAGCAGCGCGCAATGCCCTGCCCATCCGCAAAACGTCCATCTTTTCGCCGAAGGTGAAACTGTCGGACAAGCACACGCCGGTGAGCAGATGCCAGGGGGCAGGAAACGCAGGACAGCGGAGTTCGGTGAGTTTCTTGTCGGCATCCAGAAAGCGGACGTGGAGTTGCGGATCAAAGGTGACCGTGTGAGCCGTGCCAATAGTTTCAAAAAACTTCAGGGTGGAATGGTAGCAGCCCATGAAGAGGTGCTGGCCGTTATCCACAACGGAACCCGTGGCCGCGTCGCGAAACGAGCGCGCGCGCCCGCCGAGATACGGCTTCTGCTCGAGCAATCGGACTCGCCGGCCGGCTTCCGCCAGCGCCACACCCGCCGCGAGCCCTGCCAGTCCGCCGCCGATGATCAGAACGTCTTCAGGCATAAAACATCAGGAGGTTCATGGGAATGTCTTGCAGCGGCGCCATTCAACGCGACAACGAACACATCGTCACGGGCGCCCCGAATGGGCTGTAACTCCCACGCCACCTTCCGCGACATCCGAAGTGAAGGGGCGCCGGGCTTTAAAGTAGAGCCGCACAAAATCGAAAGGCTTCAGTTTGGGCCGCCGTTCGAAGACGTCGTAGCCGACGGCCTCGATTCCGGACAGGATCGACGTCCCCGTCAGCCAGGTCAGGCGAAGCTGGCGGCGAAGCTGCGGAACCACGCGCTCGGGCAGCGGCTTGCCGTTCTTGAACAGCTCCCAGGTCCGTTTGGCTTCAAGCGCCATCAGGCCGCGCCAGCGTTCTTCCATTCCGGAATCCGCCGGCGGGCTGTTTTCAAGCTTCCACTGCTTGAGGATATCCACGGAAAGGCCAAAGCGCTCCAGATCGTCCAGCGGCAGGTAAACGCGGTCACGTTCAAGATCGATCCGCACGTCCTGCCAGAAGTTGGTCAGTTGCAGCGCCGTGCAGATGTTGTCAGAAAGCGCGAAAAGTTCCGGGTCACGATGATCGAACAACTCCAGCATCAGGCGCCCCACCGGATTTGCGGAACAGGTGCTGTATTGGAGAAGCGACTCGAAATTCTGATGGCGGCTGACGGTGACGTCCATTTCGAAGGCGCGGAGCAGGTTGTCGAGATTGTTCACGCTCAGACGATGCTTCTGGATGGTGTCGCCCAGCGCCAGAAAGGTCGGATGGTCAGCTTCACCCTCAACGCACGCGTACAGCCTGCGGCGCCAGTCTGCCAGCGCCTCCAGCCGCCCCTCAACGCCAGGCTCGTCGGCAAAATCGTCAGCCGAGCGCGCAAAGGCATAAATGGCGGCCAGCGCGTCTCTCTTGTCTCTGGGGACCAGCAGCGAGGCGACCGGAAAGTTCTCATAGTGGCGGCGCACCAACCGGCGGCACGCCGAATAGGCCGCCTCAAGATCAGAAGGGGAAGGTTTCATCTAAATTCAGAGCGTCCCTGCCGGATTGCCAAAAGTCGCGAAATCACGGGTCGCAGAGTGCGCCCGGCAAACCACAGTCTGCCCGCCGCCGGGTCTCTTTTTCCAGGGCGCAGGCCATTGAAAATCGCGCGCTCGGCGCACGGCCCAGGCTCAATCTATTTTCTTTCGGGCCTCAACGGGCGGCGCATAAAGGCCGGAACGTCCAGATCGTCTTCTGAAATCTCCGGAGGCGCCTTATCCTCCACCTCTGGCGCTTCATCAGAGCCGGCCGTAGCCTTCTGCCGCCGCAACTTCACGCTCTCCTGCACGGATTTTAACGCAGGCGAAAGGCCGGCAAGCGGCTTGATGCCCATTTGCTCGGACTTGATTCCGGTGGCGATGACGGTCACTTTCACGGCGTCTTCCATCGATTCATCCAGGACCGCCCCAAAGATGATGTTGGCATTTTCTGCCGCGGACTGCTGGACGATGGAGGAAGCCTCATGGACCTCATGCAGAGTCAGATTACTGGAACCCGTGATGTTCAGCAGAATGCCCTGCGCCCCATTGATGGAAGCATCCTCCAGCAGGGGGCTCGCAATCGCCTGGTTCGTGGCATCGACGGCACGATTATCCCCACGCCCGATAGCCGTGCCCATCACCGCGTATCCCATGCCCTCCATGATGGTCTTGATGTCGGCAAAGTCGCGGTTGATGATGCCGGTGATGGTGATGATATCGGAGATGCCCTGGACACCCTGGCGAAGAATATCATCGGCAATGCGGAACGCCTCAAAGAAGCTCGTCCCCTTGTCCACAAAGTCCATCAGGCGTTCATTGGGAATGCAGATGACGGTATCGACCGCCTGGCTCAGTTCAGACAACCCGTACTCGGCCTGGGCCATTCTGCGGCGGCCCTCAAACGCGAAGGGTTTTGTAACCACCCCGACCGTCAGCGCACCCAGCTCCCGCGCCAGGCTGGCCACAATGGGAGCGCCCCCGGTTCCCGTGCCTCCGCCCAGCCCGGCGGTCACAAACACCATGTCCGCTCCCTCAAGGGCTTCAACGATCTTGTCGGTGTCTTCCAGGGCGGCCGCGCGGCCGACGTCAGGATTGGCCCCCGCGCCCAGCCCTTTCGTCAGCTTTGCGCCCAGTTGGATCTTGAGGGGCGCCTTCGACATTTCAAGGGCCTGGAGATCGGTGTTCGCCACCATGAACTCGACGCCTTCAACCTTGGCGGCAATCATGCGGTTGACGGCATTGCCGCCGCCGCCACCCACACCCAGCACCTTGATCTTGGCGCCGCGCCGCATGTTGTCAGAGAAATCCACCCGTAGTTCTTCGGCATGTCCATTGTCTGCCATAATCACTCCCAACCGTAAAGTTCGAGAATTCACAAGAAGACATCAATTTCCCGGGCCCCGCAAAACTCCCCAGAGTTTGCCCATCAAGCCTTTGTTCTGGCGGTCCTGCATCAACCGCATCCGCTTGCCGTACGCCACCAGCCCCACCACCGTTGCGTACGACGGGTCAGGCAAAACCTCCTCCGAGCTCTCCATATTCATGGGATGGCCCACACGGACCGGCATCTCCAGCGCCTGTTCAGCCAGGGTGACAAAGCCGCCCAGTTTTGCGCCGCCGCCGGTCAGGACCACTCCGGCGCCCAGCTGGTTCTCATGGTCCACCTGATCAATCTCGGCCTTGATCAACTCCAGCAACTCGACTGCACGCGGCTCGATAATTTCCCGCAGGCGGGCGTAATTCACAATGCGGGCCGGCCGCTCACCCACTCCCGGAACCTCCAGGGCTGATGATTCTCCCATTCCGGAATCCTGCCGGCCCCAGAGTCGCTTGATCTTTTCGGCTTCCGGGATGGGCGTGCGCAGCCCCACGGCAATATCATTCGTAAAGTGCTCGCCCCCAACAGGGATCGATGCGGACAGGCGAACACTGCCGTGCTGGTAGATGATCAGGTCGGAAGAACCCGCTCCCAGGTCCACCAGCACAACTCCCAGTTCCCGTTCGTCGGTGGTCAGGCAAGTCTCGGCACAGGCCAGCGGCTCAAAGACCGTTCCACTATCCGGGACCTCAATCCCCGCCCGGTTAACAGCAGTCACCACGTTTTGCCAGGCCAGGGTCGAAGCCGTCACCAGATGGACGTTGGCTTCGAGGTGCGTCCCCACCATCCCCAGCGGGTCGCGAATACCATCCTGAGAATCCAGCAGGAACTCCTGGGGCAAGACGTGCAGCAGTTCGCGGTCCGCAGGAATGGCAATGCCCTGCGCCGCACGGATGACCTGGCGAATATCCTCCCGCCCCACACCGTGCCCGCGATTGGCAATGGTGACGCCTCCGCGCGCATTAACGCCCCGGATATGCGATCCGCCAACTCCCACATAAGCGACGTCGACAGGAACGCCCGCAGCCGATTCCGCCGCCTCCACGGCTTTCTTGATGGAAAGGACAGCCGCATCCAGATTAACGATCAAGCCCTTGCGCCATCCTTTGGATTCAGCTATTCCCAGGCCGGTGACTTCAAGTTTTCCGGACTCGGTGGGATAGCACACCATCGCACAAGTCTTGCTGCTTCCCAGATCAAGGCCAATCAATACCTGTTCTTTGTGCGCCAATGGTTTCCTAGGCCCCCTTTGCCTTACCGGGAGCGTTGAAGCCAGTGGACTGGCCGCTCGTGGAATCCTGTCCCGCCGGGTTCACAACCACCTGGTTTCTAAAGCGTAAATCAACAGAATCAATTCTTGCATTCGTCTTGCGAAGCTGCGGGAGCACGGTCATCAAATTCTCAAACCGGGCCAGAAAACCGGCATTTCCAAAATACACAAGAAGGGTCTGGCCGCCCTGGACCAGGAGCGCCTTGAGATTACTCCCATCGCTCAAATCCACCTCTGAAACGACCCAGCCGGAGTTCGCCATCTTTTGAGACGTTTCCTGCATAAATTCCTGGTAGAGACTCAAACGCGCCGCCCGGTCCGCGGGACTACCCTGAAAGTCCAGGCCCTTGACGACAGGAAAGTCAAAATGGCCTTTCTCCGGAGAATCCAGCAGAACGCCCTGCCGATCCACCATCTTGACCCGGCTTCCGACATCAACAAAAGCAACCGGAACGCGCTCGGTAATGAAGACCACCAGCCTGTGAGGATAGGAGCGAACAACCGTGGACGACTGTACCCAGGGAATCGCTTCGACTCGCTTCTCTCTCTGGTCCAGCGAGCTGCTGAAAATGTTGCTCCCCTTCCTGGAGGCGCCGGCCTGCATGCCTAACGCTGCAAGGACTTCTTCCCGTGAAACGTAATGATTGCCTACCAGCGCCACGTCCGCCGGCGAGGTCACCTGGAAACGGGGCGAGTTCAGAAGGTACGCACCCAAAAGGTACCCGCCTGCCCCCAGCGGGACCAGGACAAAAATGATGAGGCCCGCCCACCATATCAACCGCCGGATGCCCAGTGGGACCCGGCTTTGGCGCACCGCCACAGCGCGGGAACGCCGCATGTAAGGTGTTTCCGAAGAAGAATCCATCTCGCCGGGTACCCTATCCTTATTCATCCCAAACATGTCCGCCATCCTCCTCCGACAACGATGTCCATTAGCGCCGGATCTGGCCAGCAATTCACGGGATGAGCAACTAGATCATTGGAGGCGTCGTCTCCAGGGAAACAGGTCCTGGGGGAAGCTCAGGGACAGGCCTCGATTCCCCATCTGGTGTAGATTGAACCTGCGTCATTCGGATTTCATGCCCCCACCTTCATTAAGATTACGTCTTCACCGCGCCCGGACTCTCAATCCGGTTGTTGACGGCATTCGCCAGAATATTCGCGATCTTCCAAACGGGCCCGGCCCCGACCGTCAGCACCAGGTCGCCCGTGTGGAGGTCCGCCAGGATCTCGTTGGCTACAGCCTCTCCCGATGCAGCATAGCGGGCGCGCGTTTGGCCGAGTTCACCCATTCTTTCCACGAGACGTTGCGAGGTGATGCCGGGAATCGGCGCCTCGCTTGCAGGATAAATGTCGAGAACGTAAACCCGGTCACAACCATCAAAGCTTCGGGCAAATTCATCCATCAGGAATTTTGTCCTTGAATAACGATGAGGCTGGAAGATGACCCGAATTCGGCGCGCTCCGCGCAGCCTCGCGGCCTCAAGCGTGGCGATGATCTCCGTCGGATGATGGCCATAGTCATCAACAATCGTAATCCCATTAACATCCGCCTTGACCTGAAAGCGGCGGTCGGCGCCTTGAAAGGATTCCAGCCCCGTCCGAATCTGTTCCGGCTCAAGGTCGAGCTCACGTCCTACCGCAATGGCGGCGAGGGCATTCTGGACGTTATGACGGCCGGGAATATTCACCTTGAAGGACCCCAGCAACTTCCCATCCTGAGCCACATCAAAACTCGATCCGCCCGATCGTAATTCCAGATCGCGCGCCGTAACGTCAGCGCCTGCCTGGATCCCATAAGTCACCACCCGCCTCCGCAAGCGCGGCAGCACCGCTTGCATGGCTGTTCGCCAGGGAGGGTCCATACAGGCGATGACAGCTCCGTAGAAAGGGACCTTGTTCATGAAAGAAACAAACGACTCCTGGATCTCTGCCATATCGCCATAATGATCCAGATGCTCGCGATCGATATTAGTGACCACGGCCAGGGTCGGCAGCAGATAGAGAAAGGAGCGGTCGCTCTCGTCGGCCTCCACCACCATCAGTTCGCTTTTTCCCAGCCTTGCACTGGAGCCAAAAGCGTCCAGACGGCCGCCCACCACGGCTGTTGGATCCAGGCCGCTTTCTGATAGCATCACGGCCACCATCGACGTTACGGTTGTCTTTCCGTGTGATCCGGCAACGGCCACGCAAAATTTCAGCCGCATCAATTCCGCCAGCATTTCGGCGCGGGGAATCACCGGAATTTTCCGGTGCGCCGCCTCGATGATTTCAGGATTCATCACCGACACGGCCGATGAAACTACAACCACCTCAGCATCGCCGACATTTTCCGCCGCGTGCCCGACTGCAACTCGCGCACCCAGTTGGCTGAGGCGCTCCGTCACAGGAGTCCCTTTAATATCTGAGCCGGAAACACTGAAACCCAGATTGAGCAGAACTTCGGCAAGCCCGCTCATACCGATGCCGCCAATGCCGACAAAATGAATTTTTCGAACCTTTCCAAGCATAGCCAGTTCTTTCAACCTGTTTTTGCAGGCTTCAGCAGCAGTCTGCCGCCTTTACGTTTGCGCTGAGGTCCTCCAGCAAATCTGCGATGCGGGCCGCAGCCTGGGGACTTGCCAGACTCTTGGCCCGCTGCTCCATCCCGGTCAGCTTGCCACCATCACCCAGCAAATTCATAACGCAGTCCACCAGCCGGGCCGGCTTCAAGTCTTTCTGCTCGATCACACAGGCGGCTCCGGCGCGTTCAAGAGCTTTTGCATTGTGCAACTGGTGCTGGTCCGTGGCGGAGGGGTAAGGAATCAGGATGGAAGCCTTGCCAGCAGCCGCCAATTCAGCCACCGTGGTGGCGCCCGCGCGGCAAACCACCAGGTCCGCCCGGGAAAAGGCTTCTACAATATTATCGATAAATGCGCACACCTCAGACCCAGACCCCTGGTTGCCGTAAGCAGCCTTCACAGCATTATAGTCTGCCTCGCCCGTCTGATGGATAAAACTAAGGGTTCCAGTCCCCTGCGACCTGAAAAGGGGCAGGCTCTCCACCAGGCACTGGTTCAACGCCCGCGCTCCCTGGCTGCCGCCTACAACCAGAATTGTGTAGGGAGGTTTGTGGGTTTTGGGTTCCACCCCATAGAACTCCTGGCGGACGGGGTGTCCGGTGAGCCGGCCTTTGGACCCATAGACCTCAAGTGAAGATTCAAACCCCACGGCAGCCAACCGAACCACCGGCGCAAGAACCCGATTGGTAAAACCCGGGACCGCATTCGGCTCGTACAGCAAGGTTGGAATCCCTGCCAGGGCCGCTTCCAGCATCACCGGGCCGGAAATATACCCGCCAATTCCCAGCACCGCGCGAGGCCGCAGCCGGTAGAGAAGCCTTGCCGCCTCGAAGGCGCTGCGCGGCAGCCGGGCTGCATTCATTACCCGTTTCCATCCCGAAATGCCCTTCAGTCCTGCGCCATGGATCGTCTCCAGCCGATAGCCGGCCGGAGGAATCACGCGCGATTCAAGTCCCCTGCCCGTTCCCAGGAACACCGTCTCATACTGCACGCCTCCTGGACCCGAAACACCAGAACGCCGGCGCATCTCATCCGCCACGGCAAGCGCAGGGAATATGTGGCCCCCGGTACCGCCCGCTGCCATCAGAATGCGGACTTGACGACGCGCTGTTGACCCGGCTACGGGTTCCAGAGGCTGCTCCTTTTCAAGAATGGATTCACTTTGACAGTACATTCAAGAAACCTTTGCCGAAATCGCCCCACGCCCCTAGCTGGTGTTCTGGGATATGTTCAAAAGGATCCCGATGGCCAGCAGCGTCATCACCAGCGAAGATCCTCCATAACTGATGAGAGGAAGGGGAATTCCCTTGGTGGGCAGCAGCCCGATCACCACGCTGATGTTCACCAGCGCCTGCCCGACAACCATCACGGTGATTCCCACGGCCAGCAGGCGTCCAAAATCGTTTGAACAGCGCGCGGCTGCCCGGAGCCCCCGCCACAGGAACACGCAGAACAATGCGATCACCAGGACCGCCCCGATAAAACCAAGCTCCTCACTGATGACGGCGAAAATAAAATCGTTCTGGGGCTCAGGCAGAAAAAAGAGCTTCTCCTTGCCTTCCATGAGCCCGAGTCCAGAGATCCCGCCCGTGCCCACCGCGATGTACGACTGGATGATCTGAAAACCAGCGCCCAGGGGGTCGGAGTAGGGGTGCAGAAACGCTGTGATGCGCTTTGCCCTGTACCCGGTATCGAAGATCAGAAAAATCAGCATCGGAAACGCCGCCAGCATTGCGTAACCAAAGTAGACCAGCCGGAGGCCGGCAACGAAGAGCATGGCCGCGACGATCATGCAGAGGGCCAGCGCGGTCCCAAAATCGGGCTCCTTCAGGATCAACAGACCATCGATGCCAACCACCAGCGCAATCGGCAGCAAGGTGCGCTTCCAGTCTTCGATTTCGCCCTTGCGCATTTCCAGAAATGAGGCAAGGAAAATAACAATAATGACTTTTGCCAGCTCTGAAGGCTGAATCATCACCTTGCCCACGTGTAACCACCGGTGCGTGTTATGGACCGGCGACTGGAAAAGTGCCACTAATAACAATAAAAGCTGGATGGCAAGCGCCGGGAAAATGAAGGTGGGTTTGGCGAGTCGGCGGTAATCAAAATTCATCATGATCACCATCAACACCAGTCCGATGATCGCCCAGAATCCCTGCCGGAAAAGGAAGTGGTAACTTGACCCATACCCTTCCTGGGCAATCACCGCAGAAGCGCTGAACACCATGATGAGCCCGAAAAGGAGCAGGACCACCACCGTCCCGAAAAGCACTCTGTCAGTCTGGAGTTGTCGCGCCATCAGCCGCTATTTCTCCTTATGAGTCCGCGAACGTCTTCTGGAATTGGTTTTCGAGGATGCTTTTTTCCCGGTATCCACGCCTCGTCCGCCGGTTTGTGTCCCGGTGCGAACTTCATAGGCAAACGACTCGTCCTCAACCGTCTCGACCGGAGCCAGGTCATCCTCATCCAGAAGGAAATCATCTGCGCCTTCCTCCGAACCCGGCAAGCCCTGTGCGGACGCTTCCTCGGCGCTGACTTCAAAAACGTATTCCAGCTCTCGCGGCGCGGTCAGCACCAGAGGCTCAGCGCCCGTGGCCTTACGGACCGGTTGTTCCCTGCCTCCGTCCTGCTGGTCTGACGGTTCCTCCAAAGTTCCGGATGGTGTCGTGATGTCCTGCTGCGGGGCCGCCTCCCCGGCAGTTTGAACCGCAGGGGCCGAAACCGGCTCTGCCCGATGGGTTGTTCTGCCGCTGGGCTTCCTGGAAATTTCTTCCGCCAGACTTTCAACCAGCGCCTTGAATACATGCCCGCGGTGTTCGAAATTCTCAAACTGATCGAAGCTGGAGCAAGCCGGCGCCAGCAACACCACGTCGCCGGGCCTTGCGCTCCTGGCAGCCGTCCTCACGGCCGTCTCCAGGTCCCCGGCTTCAACAATCTCCACAGCGCCGGTCAAATCACGGACGATTTGCTCCCGGGCCGCTCCAATCACCAGAACTTCCCGCACACGGTCCTTCATCAAACTTCGCAGGGGGGTGTAAGGCGCACCCTTATCCTTGCCTCCCAGAATCAGGTGCACGCCCTTCTCAAACGTGGAAAGCGCTTTGGCGGCTGCGTCAACGCTTGTCGCCTTGGAGTCATTGTAAAAATCCACTCCGCGAATTTCGCGCACGAACTCCAGCCGGTGTTCCACCCCGGTGAACCCCCGGACTGCTCTCCGGATGGAAGTAAAGTCCGCTCCCAGAACACAGGCGGCAGCGGCAGCGGCGAGCACGTTTTCCAGATTGAAATCGCCCAGCAGCCGGACGTCGCTGGTCCGCATCACCGCGGCTTCCAGGTTTTGAACCCGGTAGAGGACAGTCCCGCCCGAAACGAGAACACCGTTTGGGATCTCTCTTCGCCGGCTGAAAAAAACCTTCCGGCTGCGGATCGACGGCGCAAGTTTCATCACGTTCTCATCGTCCGCATTGAGGATGGCGTAATCGTTCGGCGTCTGGTTGCTGAAGATTCTGGCCTTCGCTGCGACGTAAGCTTCAAAGTTCGGATGGCGATCCAGATGGTTCGGGCTCAAGTTCAGCAGGGCCGCCACATGCGGACGGAACGATTGGATGGTTTCAAGCTGAAAACTGCTCAATTCTGCCACGATGACAGACGCGGGAGGATCGAGGTCGACCGCGGAAAGCAGCGGCACTCCAATGTTGCCGCCCACAAACGTGGAAAAGCCGGACTCCTCCATCATCTTTCCCAGCAGTGTCGTGGTGGTGGTCTTGCCGTTGGTCCCCGTAATGCCGGCCAGTTGCCCGTCGAGGAACCAGCTGGCTACTTCGATTTCCGGAACCACAGGAATTCCCTTTTGCCTGGCCAGGTTCAACACGGGCAGGTCCGCCGGCACTCCGGGACTGATGACAATACAATCCTGACGCAGGAAGGTCGATTCCCTGTGCGAACCCAGTTCGAGTGCCACCTTCCGGCTGAGGAGCTCCGGAATCTCCTTTGGAAACGCCTCGGGCCCCCGCACGTCGGTCCCGGTAACCACCGCTCCATGGTCGCCTAGCCAACGGGCGGCTGCCACGCCGCTCCGCGCCAGTCCCACCACCAGCACATTCTTTCCACGAATATCCATCAGGACTGCCTCTCTGGCCGCCCATGTCCGTTGCGGCGGAAGTGGGCCTCCAGGATTTCCGAAACCACAACCGAAAGGGACCTTCGCGTCTGCCGCGCCAGGCGCCGGGCCGTCTGCAACGCCTTGCGGTCAAGCGTCAGGCTTACTCGTGTCGGGTTGCGAAAGGATTTCGGTCTCCCCATCGATTATTTACGCGCATTTTATGCGCATAAATTCCTTTCGTCAAATATTTACCGCCTAACGGAGCTTCAGGGTGGTCAGCGCAAACAAGGCGCAAATCAGCGCTGCGATCCAGAAGCGCGCGATAATCTTCGATTCCTTCCAGCCCTGCAACTCAAAATGATGGTGAAGGGGCGCCATCCTGAAAATGCGCTTCCCGCGGAGTTTGAACGAACCCACCTGGAGAATGACCGAAAGCGCCTCAATCACAAAAATGCCGCCGATAAACGGCAGCAGAAGTTCCTGCTTGATAATCACGGCCACGGCGGCCACGGCTCCTCCCAGCGACAGGGAGCCCACATCGCCCATAAAAATCTCCGCCGGGTACGCGTTGTACCAGAGGAAGCCGAGGCTGGAACCGACCATCGCTCCGCAGAAGATCGTCAATTCCGCAGCCTGCGGCAGGTGTTCGATGTCCAGGTAGGCCGACCATATAGCGTGGCCGGAGACGTACGTCAGCACCGTCAATGCCGACGCCGACACAACCACGCAGCCGATGGCCAATCCGTCCAGTCCGTCCGTCAGGTTGACGGCATTGGACGATCCCACCAGGATGAGCACCACAAAAGCGACAAACGGCAGGAACGCGAGCGGATAAGTCCACGAATTGTGGAGCAGCGCCTGAATCGCAAAACTGGGATGAATGCGCTTGAAAAATGGAAAGACGATGGCAGTGGAGTAGAAACCCCACGCCGTCATCGCCACCAGGATCATGCCAAAAACGAAGCTGACCAGAATCTGCAGCATGAATTTGGTCCGTGCCGTCAGCCCAAGATTATTCCGTTTTCGCACCTTCTGATAGTCATCCCAAAAGCCAATGCCGGCAAAAGCCACGGTCACTCCAATAGCCAGCCAGATAAACGGATTGCCGAGGTCGGCCCAAAGCAGGGTGGGAATCACAATGCAAAGGTTAATCAGAACACCGCCCATGGTAGGCGTCCCGGCCTTGGCATGGTGCGCCTTCGGCCCGTCCTCCCGGATGAACTGGCCGATCTGGAATTGCTTGAGCTTCCGGATGACGTAAGGTCCCAGAAACATGGAAAGGAAAAGTGCGGTCAGGCTTGCATACGCGGTCCGGAAAGTGACGTACCTGAAAAGGTTAAAGACGTGAAACTGAACGTGAAATTGCTGGTAAAGGTAGTAAAACATGAATCTCTATCAGACCATTCTCTCCGGAACCTCGCGGCATGCACCAGAAGGATGCTCCATTGACTTTGCCAGCAATTCCGTGACCCTTTCAAGATTGACCCCGCGCGAACCCTTCACCAGCACCACATCGCCCGGCTCAAGAAGACTTTCGCAATGCCGGGCGGCCTCCTGCGCACTCGGAAAGAACACCGCTTTGGTAACGTCCATTCCCGCCTCCAGCGCGCCCTCGCGGATAAACCGGGCATCTCCCTGGACGGCGACAAGGCCGTCAATGCCGCATTCCACGACCTTCCGGCCAATTTGGCGGTGCCATTCCGGCGAGGTTGGACCCAACTCCAGCATTTCGCCGGCCACCACCATCCGCCGTTTTGCTCCTGTCCACCCGGCGAGTGTTTCGATCATGCGTTCCATCGCCCGGGGGTTCGAGTTGTAGCAGTCGTTGAGCACCGTAATTTTCCCGGGCAGTGTAAGTATTTCCGAGCGCTGCGCCAAATTTCTAAAGGCCGCAAGCGCCGGCCCCAGGGGTTCGGCCTCCAGCCCACATGCGATGGCTGTGGCCAAAGCAGCCAGGGCGTTCTCAACATTGTGAGCGCCGGGCAATGGAACCGTAAATCCACCTGCAAAATGCGGCCCGGAAAAAAGAAAGGTGCTTCCTCTTTCATGCGCCAGGACGTTCGTCCCTCTGAACAAAGATCCCTCGCTCAAACCAAAGGTCACCACGTTGCCGTCAAACCCCTCGGCAAATTTCCGTACGCGCGCATCATCAAAGTTCAGGACGGCCGTAGCTTTCCTGTTACCATGGCCGAGGTTTTCGATCAGTTCCCTTTTTGCCCTGGCAATCGAATCCACCGAATCGAAAAACTCCAGGTGGACAGGTGCAACGTTGGTCACCACGCCCACATCCGGCTCGGCAATCCGGGCCAGGCGGGCAATCTCACCGGCGGCCGACATCGCCAGTTCCACCACAGCCACTTCATGCGAGGACTCCAACCCCAGCAAAGTCAGCGGAAGTCCATAATGGTTGTTGAGGTTCCCGTGCGACTTGTGGACACGGAAGCGGGTGGCCAGAAGCGCGGCAATCATTTCTTTGGTGGTTGTCTTGCCCATGCTTCCGGTAACGGCAACCACGCGGCCGCCCCATTGCCGCCGAACGTAGCGGGCCAGGCGCTGCAAAGCCTCCGTTGTGTCCGCGACCGGAATCAGTTGCGGGTGAAGCGACGCCGGAAGCCTCTCACGGAAACTGCGTTCCACAACCGCACCGGAAGCGCCGAGTTCGAGCGCGGAAGTGACATATTCGTGACCGTCAAGCCGCTGGCCACGAATGGCAAAAAAGAGCTGGCCGGGTTCAATGCTGCGCGAATCAATCGCATAGCCCTTGACGGCACGATCAGAGACGGGTTCCCCGGAGCCCAGAACTTCAGCCACTTTTGCCAGTGGCAAAACCATAGTTCCCAATCCTTATGCCCCACGGAAATTAAACCCGGTTTCAGGCTGACCTGACGCGCATCTCCCCGGCGCCCTCAGTCATCGTTACTGAAGCCCATCTCACGCAGTACCCGCCGCGCCACCTCGCGATCGTCAAACGGCACAGTCTGGTCCTTCAACACCTGGTAGGTTTCATGCCCTTTCCCCGCCAGGACCACGATATCGTCCTCGCGGGCTTCGGACAGCGCCTTGCGGATGGCTTTTTCGCGGTCAACCTCTGTGATGTAGGGCTTGCTGGTCCTTTGCAGTCCCACCAGAACATCGTTCATGATCAGAATCGGGTCTTCGCTGCGGGGATTGTCAGAGGTCAATATCGCCAGGTCACACAAGCGGCCGGCGATTTCTCCCATCAGGGGCCGCTTCGTGCGATCGCGCTCGCCTCCGCATCCAAAGACCACAATCAGGCGGCCTTTTGCAAGTTCACGCGCGACCTCAAGCACATTCCGCAGGGCGTCATCGGTGTGAGCGTAGTCAACCACCACCAGAAACGGTTGCCCTTCGTCAACTTTCTCAAAGCGGCCGGGCACCGCCCTCAAACTGCGGATTCCCGACTGGATTTTTTCTGCCGGGATTCCCACACCCACCGCCGTGGCGGTTGCCGCCAGCACGTTCATCAGATTCGCCCGTCCCAGCAACCCCGATTCAACTTCCAGATCACCCATGGGGGTGGTGAGGGTTGCCGATAATCCTGAAAGGTCCTGCGCGTAACGTTTCACACCCACGTCAGCTTTGGATTCCATCCCGTAGGTCACCCGGCGAGGGTTCGGTATGGCCAGCAGGCGGCGGGCCCACTCGTCGTCCACATTGATCACCGCCAGTTCCGGCGGGGGAATTCCCAGGCCTTCAAAAAGTTTCTGCTTGGCCGCGAAGTAGTGCTCAAAGTCATGGTGATAGTCCAGATGGTCGCGCGTGAGATTGGTGAACACCGCAACCGAAAAGTGCATTCCCCAAACCCGCTCCTGGGCCAGAGCGTGCGAGGATACTTCCAGGATCGCAGCGCCCGCTCCACCGGCGGCCAGCTCGTGAAAATAGGCCGCAAGGTCCAGAGATTCCGGTGTCGTGTTGGAAGCAGAAACGACGTGTGCGCCCAGCCGGTATTCGACCGTGCCGAATAACCCCGTCCGGGTTCCTGCAGCTTCAAATATGCTGTGGAGAAGGTACGCGGTGGTGGTCTTTCCGTTCGTTCCGGTGATGCCAATCAACCGCAGCTTGAGGTCGGGGTCGTCGTAAAATCTTCTGGCAGCTTCTGACAGGGCCCGCCGTATCTTCCTGACTCGCACCCACTGCGCCGCGAGACCCCCGGGAGCCTCACGCTCACTGACAATCGCTATTGCCCCTCGCCGAATTGCGCCTTCGACAAACAGATGGCCATCAGTCTTTTCACCTTCGATGGCAAAGAAAACGCATCCCTTGTCCACCCGCCGGGAATCGAAAGCAAGCGAGGTGACTTCGGTGTTCCGGTCCACCCCTGTTTCGACAGGCTGGACTCTTTCGAGGAGCTCGCCCAATTTCATGCTTCACTCGCATTATAGCACCGGCGCATTCTCGAGCCGGCCCTCGGCAGTTTGTATTTGCCGCTCGTACAATACTGAAACCTTTTCCGTAGAAGCCGCCGCCATTTGCAGTTGGATCGTCACGTTTGTAGCGCCGCCGTCCCGGCGGCTTTCTCATTGCCGGCAAGATGCCGGCGCTACGGAATTAAAGCTTTCCAGGGGAACTCCTGCGAAGGTCACGCACGGCGCTCAGGTGAACAAACACCCAAAGCACCGCCAAAATCACGGCAAACCCGCCGAGCAACGTACTCCCGACTGCCTGGATATTGAGCGTCGGCATCACTTTACCTCCTCACTACTACTGCTTTCCTGCGACGCTGCAGCAAACCTGCTGGGCAAACCGGACCCAGACTCTGCTGTCAGCATGTACACTGGTGCCGGCCGGAGGTTCCTGCTGGACGGCTAGTCCTGAACCTGACATCTGCATTTCAAGGCCGAGCGCCTGGCATTCCTCGGTCACACGGCGCGCAGAAAGGCCGGTGAAATTGGGAACTACCAGCAAGGGCTTTTCATCCAGAAGCACGGTCCCTCTTGACGGCAAACTCGTTGACGGGGAAAAGGAAACGGGTTCCATAGGGCGAGTGGCAGCTCCAGCGGATTCAGAGATGATTGGAGGGTGGTCCGCAAATCTTTTCCGTTTCTGGTCCGGAAATTCAGCGGAGCGGGAGGCTATCTGAATAGAGTCGGAAGGATTGTCTTGCGGAACATTCAGGTAACGCAGTGTCTGTTCTGCGATAGACTTCCACGCCGGAGCTGCCACTTGTGCCCCATAGATTGCTCCAACCGGTGTGTCGATAACCACCAGAATGGCTACGGCCGGCTTTTCAACAGGAGCGAAACCCATAAAAGAAGCTACGTAATCCTTGTGGGAATAATGGCCGGTTGCATCCACTTTCTGCGCCGTGCCCGTTTTCCCTGCCGAAGTGTAACCCGGCAACTGCGCCGCCACTCCGGTCCCTTGTTCTACAACGCCAGCAAGCATCTTTCTCATCGTCTCGGCCGTTCGCTCGCTCATCACGCGGCGGCCGAGACCTGGAGATAACTCACCGCCGTCGGGCTCATTACCGATGTCACGCACAATCCGGGGTTGAAGCATAACGCCCCCGTTGGCGATGGCAGAATAAACACGGATCATCTGCAAGGGGGTGACGCCCACGCCCTGCCCGATGGCAAGCTGGCCGATGGAAACGCCCGACCAGCGCCGCGGCGGCTCCAACAGGCCGTCTTCTTCTCCCGGCAGGCCGACGTCGGTTTTGGCGTCAAATCCGTAATTTATAATGTGGCGGTAAAACCGTTCTTCACCCAGACGCAGCGCAATTTTCACGGCGCCAACATCGCTCGAGTGCATTAACACCTGGGCCAGGGTCAGCGGTCCCTTGCGCTCAAATGGAAGCAAGTCGCGAACGTCATGGATGATTCGGCCGCCCAGCTCGATCTGGCCCATCTGGCAGTCGATCAGGTCGGTTGGCCTGGCCAGATGTTCGTCAATGGCCGACGCGACAGTCACCGTCTTGAACGTCGAACCCGGTTCATAAATCCATCCAATCGCCCTGTTGATACGATCTTTCGGCGGATACTTCTGGTAATCATTGGGATTAAACGTCGGCTCGTTGGCCATCGCCAGGATTTCGCCGGTGTGGGGGTTCTGGACGATCACCGTGCCCCCTTCGGCATGGTACTTCTTGACGGTCAGTTCCAGCGCCCTTTCAGCAATGTACTGGATGTCGTCGTCGATGGTCAGCACAAGGTTCTTGCCCGGCTCTCCACGCCACTCGGTGGAGCGGAACGAGCGATGCTTGGCGTCTGTGCTCAGCAGGACTTTCCCTGGAAGCCCTCGAATCTGCCGGTTGTATTGGTATTCCACCCCACCCAGGCCATTGTCATCCATCCCCACGTAACCAATCGCAGTGGCGGCCATGATCGCCGTCCGGGTAGAAGCGTTTCATTTCCTTCTGGAAATAAATTCCCTGCAGGTTCAGGTCGCGGATGCGGGTGGACTGCTGCGCCGTAACCTTCCGCTTGACCCAGCAAAAAGTGCTATGGGCCCTGAAGCGCGCCTCCAAGTCTTTCGCGTTGAGATTTAGAATTGGAGCGAGCAGTTTAGCCTCCATGGAGGAATCAGGGATGTTCGAGGGAACCGCATACACCGAGTCAACGGCCAGGCTCACTGCCAGCGGGTGCATCTTCCGGTCGTAGATGATCCCCCGTTTCGGAGCGATTTCCACGGTCCGCTGCTGCTGATGGTCGGCGCGTGCCAGCAGTTCCACGTACTGAATAATTTGAAGGTCGTATAAGCGCAGGACGATGGCCAGCACCCAGACCATGAATATTCCAGCCAGGAGCAGGCCCCTCTTGGCTCCAACCGGTTTCGCCCCTGATGGGGATGACTTCAGCCTCTTGCGCCGTACCATCTACCTCCCATTGGGAATTTCAATCTGGGATTCTACGTTTCTGGCAAATTCCCTGGCCGAGGGCTGGGAATGAAGGTCCGAGGGGGCCCCCACCTGGATGATCTGGTTCGGCTTTGGAGGCGCAAGGCCCAACTCAGACCGGGCAAGCGTGTCGATCCGCTGGGGATCACTCAACGAGGCAAACTGGACTTTCAAGTTATGGTTCTGTTCCACCATTTCCGCCTGGTCCTGCTTCAGCTGCTGGATCATGTAGCCGTAACGTACGCACTCAAAGTGCTGCCAGGCAAAAATCATGATGAAAAGAAAAGCCAGACCGCCCAGGACCAGCAGGCTGAAACACTCCCGGCGCTTCTCGTGATCAACTTCACGCTGCAGGCGGGAATTATCGATATGTTTTACGAAATAGATCTCCGGATACGGAGCGCGGCCCGCAACAGGCTCGCTGCGAGGGCGGCGTTTCGAACCGGGAAGACTTACTGCAACCGTAGCCATGATCCTCTTCTCTCAAGCAGCGCGGCGTCCTTTGGAACCCTCTTGCGGTGCGGTGGGTCCGGGAACCGCGGGCGATACGCGTCAGGTGCTTTGCAGTTTCTCCGCCGCGCGCAGCTTGGCGCTGCGCGATCGCGGATTTTCTCGAATCTCTTCAGGAGTCGGCCGCACGACGTGTTTGGTCAAAACGCGCATCCGTTCCTCGCGTTGAAGGCCCAGGAACGCATGTTTGACCAGCCGGTCCTCCAGCGAATGGAAGCTGATCACAACCGATCGGCCTCCTGTCGCAAGGACACTCGAAAATCCGGCAAGAAACTCCTGCAGATTTTCCAGCTCGCGGTTAACGGCCAGTCGCAACGCCATAAAGGTGCGCGTTGCAGGATGAAGGTGGTGGAGGCCCGCCCGGGAGGGGATAGCTCGCATGACCACCTGCGCCAGTTCGGTGGTTGATCGAATCGGGCGGGCCTTCATAATTGCTCGCGCTATACGGCGCGAGTGGCGCTCTTCTCCAAACTTGAAAATCAAATCCGCCAGTTCACGTTCAGACCAGCGGTTGACAATTTCGGCTGCGGTCAATTCCCCGCCGCCCATTCTCATGTCCAGGGGTCCCGGCAGGGTGAAGCTGAAACCCCGGCCGGCATCCTCAAGCTGCATCGAACTCAAACCAAGATCGGCCAGAATACCGTCAACCGGCGGCAAACCGCTGGCAGCGTGCAGGGCGCGAATATCAGCGAAATTTCCTTCCATCAGTATCAGCTTTCCGCCGTGGCCGCCCAGGCGCTCTCTAACAATCTGAAGCGCCTGGGGGTCACGGTCGATCGCCAGCAGTCTTCCCTGTCCCCCTTCAAGCACACCTAAGATATTCTCTGAGTGCCCGCCCGCCCCCACGGTTGCGTCAATGTAATTGCCATCAGTTCGAACATTCAAAAACTCCGTCGCTTCCCGCAGCATGACGGGATAGTGGAGCTCGAATTCATCCATCTAAATGCCAAGGTCGCTCAAAGCCTGCATGTCATCATCCGTCAGCGGATTGTCGCCAAGGTGCGAACGGAACCGGTCCATATTCCAGACATCGAGATAGTTGAGATAACCAATCACCGCCACCTCGCCTTGCATGCCGGCGGATTCCCGCAGCAGCGACGGAACCAGGATCCTTCCCTGTGAATCCATCTGCACCGCCTGGCCCCAGTAATTGACCCGGTCCAGCAGTTTCCTCTTCGACTTGTTCATCGAAGGAAGCGTCGCAAGCTTTTCTTCGATGCCCCTCCACACGGAAAAGGGGTAGACTCGAACAGACTGGCCGTCGAGACTGGTCACATAAAAATCATGGCCAAAAGTGACTTCCAAATGAGACTTGAAACTGGTGGGAATCTTCACCCGCCCTTTGGCGTCCACCGTCGCTGGGTAATTTCCTCGCAGCATGGAAGTTCCAAAAAACCTTCAAGAAATCAGTCGATCAGGCCACTCAGCAACATTTTCTACCACTTTCGACCACCTGAGACCACCAACTGTATATGGGGCCTGACCGCTTGTCAAGCGATTTTTCAGTAGATTAGAAGGATTTAGAATTTGGTTGTGGATTGCACTATCAGCTGGGGCGAAAATGGATTTCGCTCACAACCTGTACGGCAGGTCAGGTAATGCGAACTTCCGTTCATGGCGGGGCTGGCGCCGAAGCGGTTTATAGCCTCGGCAAATTGTGTACAATTTTGACACACTTTCCCTTCCCGCTAGCGGATCAGGAGTATCAGTGCGCGGTGTTTCTGCCGTCACCGCGCTCGTGCCAGGAAGCGCAGGCGCACATAATCCACGGTCCATCTGCCTTCGGCATCACAGAGCGCCGGACGGAGCAAGCCCACAACCTCTTCGAGAGCGCCAGCGCGCTCCTGTTGCGGAAGAGCCTGGAAGAATGGCCCCGCAAATGTCTCAAGCCAGCCGTGCATGTCGGTCGGAAGGATGGTAGGGCGAGGAATTAATTCGATGGAGTCCACGCGGAAGCCCGCTCGTTCAAGCTTATGTCCATAATCACTAACGGTTGGAAAATACCACGGGATCAGGGAAACGGGGTCCTTAATGCCGTGCCGGTCGAGGACGGCCAGCAAGGCCACCATGACGGCTGCAACACAACCGTGGCCCCCAAATTCCCCGGCGAAGCGGCCCTTGGACTTGAGAGCGCGCCTCACGCCTTTCAGGACAGCGTCCGGGTCGCGTTTCATCCAATGGAGGGCGGCGTTCGAAAAGGCGGCGTCGAATTCAGCTTCGAAGGTAAGGTTGGAGGCATCTGCGAGCCGGGCATCAATGCCGCGCTGCTTTGCGGCTGCCACCATGTCCTGCGAGCCGTCCACGCCAACAACCGTCACTCCCGCTTCGAGGATCTTTTGGGAAAGCACGCCGTCGCCACAACCAACATCCAGGATGCGCTCGCCCGGCTGAGGATTCAGCAACTCGAGCGCAGGCATGCCAAGCAAAGGCACGAACGGCGCGTGTTCCGCATAGCGGTCCGCCTTCCACTCCTGCGCCGCTTGGTTGCCTGCACTCATCTCCACTCACAATTGGGTTGACTCAGCCTTCCTGCTCATACTGGCGCTTCAGCCGTGCGGTCACAGCAGGATCGGCAAGGGTTGTGGTGTCGCCCAGAACTCTTCCCTCGGCGATATCACGCAGCAGGCGCCGCATGATTTTTGCGCTTCGTGTCTTGGGCAGTTCCGCCGTAAAGAAGATGTCATCCGGACGGGCAATAGGACCGATCTTTTTGGCAACGTGCTGTTTGAGTTCGTTTTTCAGCTCGTCACTGGGCTCGATCCCTTCCTTCAGCGTCACGAAGCCGGCGATGCCCTGGCCTTTCAACTCGTGGGTCTTTCCGATCACGGCAGCTTCAGCCACAGAAGGATGGTCCACCAAAGCGCTTTCAACCTCGTAGGTTGAAATGCGATGCCCGGCCACATTCATCACGTCATCCACGCGGCCCAGCAGCCAGAAATAACCGTCCTCATCCACCTTGGCGCCGTCTCCCGTAAAATACTTGCCCTCGTAGCGCGACCAGTACGTCCGGACATAACGGTCGGGATCGCCGTAAATCGTCCGGAACATGGCGGGCCACGGTCTGGTCAATGCGAGGTATCCGCCCCCCCCGGGGCCAACCGGCTGGCCTCGATCATCCAGCACTTCGGCCTCGATACCCGGGAACGGCTGGGTTGCAGAGCCGGGCTTGGTGGCGGTAATTCCCGGCAACGGGGAAATCAGAATCATGCCGGTTTCAGTTTGCCACCAGGTATCAACAATCGGGCAATGCTCCCGTCCGATATTCTGGTGATACCAGATCCACGCTTCCGGATTGATCGGCTCGCCGACCGTGCCAATCAACCGCAGCGAGGAAAGGTCATACTTGGAAGGCCATTCCGTACCCCAGCGCATAAAGGCACGAATGGCAGTGGGGGCCGTATAAAAAATGCTGACCTTGTACTTCTGGACAAAGTCCCAGAAACGGCCGCGGTCAGGGTAGTCGGGACTTCCTTCGTACATCAGGGTCGTACAACCGTTGGCCAGCGGCCCGTAAATGATGTAGGAATGTCCTGTCACCCAGCCAATGTCCGCGGTGCACCAGTAAACGTCGTCTTCCTTGATGTCAAAGATCAGGCGATGTGTCGTTGAAGTCCCCACCAGATATCCGCCGGTTGTGTGCACCACTCCTTTGGGCTTGCCGGTGGTTCCGCTGGTGTAAAGGATGTAAAGGATATCCTCGGCATCCATGGGCTCAGCCTCGCACTGGTCCGACGCGTTTGCGACCAGGTCATGCCACCATAGATCCCGGCCGGGCTGCATCTTGATCTCAGTGGCTTCGCCCACGCGCTTGACCACCACCACTTTTTCGATGGTGGGCGTGCCCGTCAAAGCTTCATCCACACTCGCCTTCAAAGGGACCACTTTGCCTCGCCGCCACGCCCCGTCGCCGGTGATGATGACTTTGGCCTCGGCATCATTGATCCGCTCGCGGAGCGAATCCGCGGAAAACCCTCCGAACACGATGCTGTGCGGGGCGCCGATTTTCGCACAGGCGAGCATGGCGATGGCCAGCTCAGGAACCATGCCCAGATAGATGGCAACGCGGTCGCCCTTTTTCACGCCCAGCGATTTGAGCGCGTTGGCAAAACGGTTGACTTCCTTCTCGAGATCTTCAAACGTCAGCACGCGCGTATCGCCCGGTTCGCCCTCCCACACAATCGCCCGCTTGGTGCGGCGCGAAGACTTCACATGGCGGTCAACACAGTTGTAGGTTGCGTTCAGCTTGCCTCCGACAAACCACTTCACCCACGGCGACTTCCATTCAAGCACCTTGTTCCATTTTTCGAACCAGTCCAACCGCTCGGCCTCCCTGGCCCAGAAACCCTCCGGGTCCCGGCGCGCGTCTTCGTAGATCTTGGGATCAGACACGTTGGCCTGACGGCGAAACTCCTCCGATGGAGGAAAACTCCGCCCCTCTTTGAGTAAGGCTACAAGGCTATCTTGTGTAGCATCGGTCTTATCAGTCATAGTCAATACTCCCAGCCGGAAAATTTGCGTTCAATCCTAAGCCCCAAAAATGCCAGAGGACGGGAAAATCAATCGACCCGCCATTCTAACCAACGAATCCGAAAACAGGAAACGAATTCACCCCGAGAGGGACCGTCCATCCGCGCGTCGCCCGGCACCCGGCGACGGCAAGACGCATTCGACCGCTTCTCACCCGGTCCGGCCGTGGCCTGCGTAAGCCTCGTCAAGAAGTTCGATCACGTGCAGGACGCGGCGCTTACGCGTGGACCGGGCAACACCGGTCCGCAACTGCAAAAGACATCCCGGATTGGCAGTCAGAATCAGTTCGGCTCCGGTCTCGTCCACTCGCTGCATCTTGGCCTTCAGAAGCCGCTCGGCCATTTCGTTCTGGACAACATTATAAATGCCGGCACTGCCACAGCAAACCTCGGATTCCTTCAGTTCGATGAATTCGAGCCCGGGAATGGCCGCCATCAACTGTCGCGGGGCGCTGCGGATGCGCTGGGCGTGGCCCAGATGGCACGGGTCCTGATAAGTGGCGCGCGCGTGAACGGCCCCAAAATCGCGGTTGAAATCGATGCCAGCCAGGAACTCCGTCACGTCCCGAACTTTTGAGCTGAACTCACAGGCCCGCTCATAAAATTCACGCTCTTCATGCTCAAAGAGCAACGGGTACTCTTTCAGCACAGAACCGCAACCGGCCGCATTGGTGATGAAATAATCGAAGCCTCCGTCCAGGAACGTCCGGATATTCTGCTTGGCGAGTTCCCGCGCGCGGTCGCGAATGCCCGCGTGGACGTGCAACGCGCCGCAGCATCCCTGCGCCTCGGGAATCACAACCTCGCATCCGTTGCGAGCCAGGACCCGGACCGTGGCGTCATTCAAGCGGGCGAATGCCAGGTTGGCAATACAACCCGCAAAAAAGGCCACGCGGTAGCGCACCTCGCCCTCGGGCTTCACCACCTGGCCCAGCCGCTCGGTGAAAAAGGGCTTCTCCATCCGTGGAGCCAAAGCAGCCACACGCGCCAGCCGCTTTGAAAAAAGCTTCAGGATTCCTGACTTCACCGCGATCGCTTCAAGGCCGGATTTCTGGAAAAGCCAGAGCAGCGTTCCCAGTCGGTCGAGCCTCCGGCGATCGGGAAGCAATTTCTGAAAGAAGATATTGCGCAGCCTGCTGCCGATTCCCGGCCGCTGGTAATACCGGTTGATCTGCGCACGGGCAGACTCCACCAGCCGGCCGTATTCCACCCCGGAGGGGCATGCGGTTTCGCAGGCGCGACAGTCCAGGCACAAATCAATGTGCCGGACGAAGCTTTCGCCCAGCGGCAGGCGTCCGCGCTCCACCTGGATGATCTGGTAGATTCGCCCGCGCGGCGAATCCATTTCAAGCCCAAGCTCGCGGTAGGTCGGGCAGGCATTCAGGCAAAGGCCGCAGTGGATGCACTTGGAATAATATTCCCACTCCGGCGCCTCGCCCGGCCCGTAGCCACTAGCCGCGGGGCTTGTAATCGCTTTGTCCTGGATCTCGATCATTTCAAATTGAACCCACAAACCTGCCCGGCGCAAGCGTCCCCTTCGGGTCCCAGGTCGCCTTCAACCTTCGCATCAGTTCGGCCCCGCTCCCCGGGGTCCCCCACGCGTCCACTCGCGCTTTCACGTCAGCAGCAGCGGAAATCACAACCAGCGCACCTCCCGATTTTTCGGCGGCCTTGCGGATGCGGCCGATCAGCTCCGCAGCCTGGTTGGCATTTTGCAGGTCCAACAGGCCAAACTGTACGATGCCGACGCCGGGCTGCGCGACGCTTGCCATTCTCACTTTCTCATTCTGTGCTTCCTGCTGTGCAAGGCTCAAGAACTCTTCGCTGTGGGCAATGGGCATGGTTCCCTTCAGCACAACAGCCCCGGGATACCTGTTGCCGATCCAGTTGCTGAAATCTGAAATGGCCTCCCAGGCATTCTCTGCGCCTTCTTTTTCATAGGCATGAACTTTGGCGCCCACGGCCCGGCCCAACGCATCCAGTTCTTTCAGGGTGCGGTCAATCACAGATTTGGATCCGCCGGCCTCCAGCCAGATTTGGGGTTCAGCTTTCTTCAAACGGTCCGGTTGTACGCCGGAATCCACAAGCCCTGCAGTTTCCGCATCCAGCAGAACCATCCGCAGCGGCTCAATGGGCGAGGTGAGAATGCTTCGGCGCACATCGCGGGCAATTCCCAGCGTGCCGGTGGAGAGGACAAAGGTCTGGCGTTCCGCGGGCGCCGGAAACAGCTTGAGATTCACTTCCGTAATGACCCCCAACGTTCCGTATGAACCGATCAGGAGCTTCCCAAGATCATAACCCGCCACATTCTTCACCACGCGTCCGCCCGTTCTGATCAGCTTGCCTGTAGTGGTTGCAACCTGCATGCCCACCACCATGTCTCGCGGCGCTCCATAGAAATGCCGCAGCGGCCCCGATGCGTTGGTCGCAACAACTCCACCCAGGGTGGCCCTCCCGCTTCCAGAACGATCCAGCGGAAGCCACAGTCCGTCTGCCTTCAGAAGGTTCTGCAGTTCGTCCAACGCCATCCCCGCCCCCACGCCGGCGGTCAAATCAGCGGGCTCGTAGTAACGGACTTGGTTGATGTTCCGAGTGCAGAGTGCGACATCGAATTTTCCGGGTGGGTTCCCGATGCCAATCTTTGTGGCGCCTCCACAGGCGATAACCGCCAGGCCATGCCCGGCTGCGTACTCCAGCGTCTGTGCCACCTGCTCCGCTGAACCGGGATGAACAACGCAGCCCGGTGCTTGACCATCAACCGCGAAGGCCTCACGCACGTGTGGCTCGGCATTCAACTGCGCTTCTCCCACGATTCCGGCCAACCCAGCCCACACTGCTTCAGCCATAGGTGACACATCAGCCTCCGGCGCTGACCTGAACGCGAAGTTCGCCGCACATTTTACTGGTCGGCAGGACCTTGCCGGGATTAAAAGAGCCGGTTGGATTCATCAGCGCCTTGATCTGCCGTTGGATTTCCAGATCGTCTTCTGAAAAGATCAGCGGCATCAGTTCATTCTTTTCCATGCCCACGCCATGCTCGCCGGTAATGGAACCGCCCAGGTCTGCGCAACGCTTCATAATTTCCTGCGCGGCCTTCACGACTCTTTGGGACTGGTCGCGGTCACGGGCGTCGAACATCAGAAGGGGATGCAGGTTTCCGTCTCCGGCATGAAAAATATTTCCAATCTGCAGGTCGTATTTCTTCCCAACCTGTTCGATGAATTCCAGCATCTCGGGAAGTTTGGTCCGTGGGATCACGCCATCCTGGACATAATAGTTGGGACTGATCCGTCCCAGCGCCCCGAATGCATTCTTGCGGCCTTTCCATAGAAGGGCGCGTTCCTCCGCGGTCTTTGCGCGGCGCACGCTCCGAACCTGGTTGCCGGCGCAGACTGCCTCAATCTGCTCCGCCTGTTCCTTCACCGCCTCACGCAACCCCTCGACCTCGATCAGCAGAACAGCCGCAGAATCCATCGGGTAGCCGGCGTGCGTTGCCTGCTCCACGGCGCGCAGGGTAAAACCGTCCATCATTTCAAGCGCGGCGGGCGTAATGCCCTGCGCCGTAATGGCAGCCACTGTCCGAGTGGCATCCATCACGCGGTCGTAGACGGCCAGCATGGTTTCCACCGCTTCCGGAGTGCGCAGCAGCCTGACAGTAATCTCGGTGACAATTCCCAGCGTCCCCTCAGAGCCCACCATCAGGCCGGTCAGGTCATAACCCGGAAGGTCCCAGCACTTTCCGCCGGTTCGGATCACTTCGCCATCGGGCAGCACGACTTCCAGGCCCAGGACGTGATTGGTGGTTACTCCATAGGCCAGCGTGTGCGGACCGCCGGAATTTTCCGCCACGTTGCCGCCAATCGTGCAGGCCTTCTGGCTGGAGGGATCGGGAGCGTAATAATATCCGGCATCGGCCACGGCCAGCGTGAGGTCCGTGTTCACCACTCCGGGTTGCACCCGGGCGCGCTGATTTTCGAGGTCGATTTCGAGGATCTTTTTCATCCGGGCGAAACTGATGACCACTCCGCCCTGGGTCACAACCGCGCCGCCGCTTAGTCCCGTACCCGCCCCGCGAGGGATGATCGGCACCTTTCTTGCAGCAGCCAGCCTGGCCAGTTGCACCACCTGTTCCGTGGTAGTGGGGAAAACAACAGCTTCGGGCATCTCCAGGGCGGAAAGGCCATCGTATTCATAAAGCATCAGGTCCTCGGGCCTGGAAAGAACACCTTCCGCCCCCATGATGGCTGTTAACTCTTTTATGAATGTGTCAGGATTCATGAACACCTGCGCGGGCCACTCGGAACAGGCTGGATGAATGACTCGAGGACAGGACGACGGCCACGGCCAGCAACTTTCTTTAAAACCCGCTGCCTGGAGTATATCGAACCGCTGGAACCAAGGTCAACGGCGCAAGGAATTCATCCCACCCATGAAGGCGGCTTGCATGCGCATTGCCTCTGAGACTCCCATTCCAATTCCGCTTGGGCCAAAATGGGAGTCGGGTTAGAATGCATCGCTCATGATTCCATTGAATGACAACGTCCGGCGCCAGACCTTCTGGTTTTCAACCTTAGCTCTCATCGCACTCAACACCGCGGTCTTTGCCTATGAACTCTCGCTGGGCCCCGCGATCAATCAGTTTATCGTTACTTTCGGCCTCATACCGGCCCATTACACCACCGCGCAGGGGGCTATCGTCTTCACGGGTCCGGTCGCATTTCTGGTTCCCGTGTTCACGTCCATGTTCATCCACGGGGGCTGGCTGCACTTAATTGGCAACATGCTTTTCCTCTTCGTCTTTGGACGCAGCGTTGAAGACCGCTTTGGCCACAGCCAGTTTCTATTGCTCTATTTTGTCAGCGGATTTGGGGCCGCCATCGTCCAGATCTTCTTTAACATGGGATCGCGACTACCCACCATTGGCGCGAGCGGAGCCATCGCCGGCATTCTCGGCGCCTACCTGGTCAGCTTTCCCACGGCCCGCATCACCACCCTGATACCGTTGATTATTTTTTTCTGGATCATCCGAATACCCGCTTTTCTGGTGCTCGTCTATTGGTTTGTGATTCAATTCATTGCGGGACATCAAATGCTGGCTATCGAGTCCGCCACGAGAGGCGGAGTCGCCTGGTGGGCCCATGTGGGAGGGTTTATTGTGGGCATGCTTCTTGCCCTTGCAATGCCGAAGCGGCAGCGCAGGGTCGTTCAAATCTGGCCGTGGGAGACCTGAGGATATTCCGCTTGAGGATCAGGCAGCAACCGCCGGGCGGCAGGGTTCTGATTGCAGTTTGAGCCGCAAGCACCTCAGATTGTTTTCAACTGGCTTCCTCTTCGCCGCGCTCCCTCTCAGTGAAGTAAACGCCAAGAAGAATCAATCCTCCTCCGAGAACTCCCCAGACGCTTACACGGTCATGCAGCAGCCAGATTCCAAGGCCCGTTGCCAAAATCGGTTCAAAATAGTTGAAGGCCGCCACGCGTGCCGCTGTCAAGCCCTTCAAAGCATAGACAAAAAGCAGATACCCCAGAACGGCGGAGAAAAAGGTCATGAATGCCAACCCGAGGAAGGAGCGAATTGGAATCTGAGACCACTGTTGGTGCAACAATGCTCGGGCGCCGAACGGAATCATCAGCAATGCACCCAGTCCGAAGATGATGGTGTTCAAAGTTATCACGTCGTATTGGTCGACAACTTCTTTCAGCAGAATGGTGTAATACGCAAAGACCACAACCTCTGCCAGCAGGATCGCGTCGCCCACCCAATAGTCCGGGCCGCCGTGGAGTGCTTTGCTATAGGTCAGCAACACTACGCCCAGGAATGAAATCGTCATTCCCGCAAACTTGAGGGTGGTCAACACCTCAAGCCGCATCATGACCGAAAGGACAAGGACCATGACGGGCTCGACGGCGATAATCAGCGCCGCGTGAGGGACATTCGTACGCGCCACTCCCTCAATAATCAGGACCTGGTTCAACGTGACCCCAAGGAAAGCAATCAGCCCAAAACGCAGCCATTGTCCGCCGGTAAACCGCAGTAGAGAGCGGTCCCGCAGAAACAGGAAAATGGTCCCAAAAGTGAGAGCGACAGCAGTGGCGCGCACCAGGGCCAGCGCCAGCGGACTGAAGCCGAACAGAGCTTCCTTGATGGCCACCATGTTGATCGCCCAGAAGGAAACGGCGATCAGCATGGCAAGGTGCATCAAGTGGTGAGTACTGATGGGACGGGAAGCTTTCTGTGTTAAGACAACCGGGTCAACTGCTCTTTTCAAATGTCTCCTTCCGCGCGGTCAACTTTTTTATGCGCGCGAGGTTTGGCACGTAACCAAGGCCCGGTTTTCGGGGTGCCGCAATCGTTCCGCCCGCCGAAACCGTTACTTCAGGATCGATGATGTCCTGGCTCCAGTAACGGCGGCTGGCAGAAACATCGCCGGGCAGAACAAAGCCCGGCAGGGTCGACATGGCAATGTTGTGGGCGCGTCCAATGCCCGACTCGAGCATCCCGCCGCACCACACCGGAACCTGCCGCGCCAGGCAAAGGTCGTGCAATTTGCGAGCGGCGGAATGGCCGCCCACCCGCCCCAGTTTGATGTTAATAATTTTGCATGCCCCGAGGTCGATGGCCTTCCGGGCGTCGTCGGCACTGTGGATGGATTCATCCAGGCAGATCGGCGTCTTCAACTCACGCTGCAGCCGCGCATGGTCCACCATGTCGTCCCATCCCAGCGGTTGCTCCACCATCATCAGGTCAAACCGGTCCAGCAATTTCAGATGCTCGACGTCCGCCAAAGTATACGCAGAGTTGGCGTCGGCCATCAGGTTGATGCCGGTAAACTCTTTGCGAATAGCTTCCAGAATCTTCACGTCCCAGCCCGGCCTGATTTTTACCTTGATGCGACGGTATCCCGCCACAACCTCGGTGCGGATTTTTTCCAGCAATTCTTCCGGCGAATTCTGGATCCCGATGGAAACTCCGCAGGAAATCTCGTCCCGCGTTCCGCCCAGCAGTTCCGCGAGGGGCACTCCCTTGCTCTGGGCCTCAATGTCCCACAGTGCGTTTTCCAGCGCCGCCTTGGCCATGTTGTGCCCGCGGACGGGACGGAAGCGCTCTGCAAGGTCGGCCGGTGAGTTCCACGATTTCTCAAGCGCCCAGGGAATCAGGAAATCGCGCAGGATGTGCCAGGCCGTGCCCGGCGTTTCATAGCTGTAGAAAGGCATCTCGCCGCAGGTGACCTCGCCCCACCCTTCCAGGCCGTCAGCGCGGGCGCGAAGCAAAACAATTCTTCGATCGGTCGTTCTCCCGAAACTGGTCTCAAAAAAATGGACCAGGGGCATCCGAATTTCCAGCAGTTCAATCTTTTCAATTTTCATATGCGATCCAGAAGGTACCGGGCTTCAGTTTCTGCCCTCTCAAATCCCGTAATAGCAAGTTTTCGCGCGAAGCAGTCCTGCAGGCTCGCCCTGGCGGAGGCTTGCCACTCGCGGGCCCGCGCTGAATTTCGCGAGACGAGAGCGTCAAGATCAAGCGGAATCGCAACTTCTGCCGAAGCAGATTTTCCGGCGGGGCGCGGCTTCTTTCCTGCCAGCGCTTTTTTTACTCTATCAGATTTCAAAGGCCACTCGGCAATCAGCCGGTCGGAGGGCAACTGCCGCTGCAGTTTGCCCAGGATGGGACCATAGTAGTCGGGACAGTAACGGCGGACGATTGCGCCCAGGCGGACGATATTGAAATAGGCGTTTTTTGCCCGCAGGGGATCAAACGTCCACTCGATGTATTCAATCCCCGCACGCAGCGCGGCCTTCCGCTGTGCGATCTTGAGCATTCTGCCGAGTCCCTGGTTTTCATGTCCGGGCAGGACACCCAGCAGAAGAGAATAAAAGTACCGGTGCTCCTTGCGCCAGGCCGGAACTGAAACCACGAAGGCCGCCATTGACCCTTCGTCCGTGAAGGCGCCCAGCACATGCCCGCCCGTGCGGCAGATATTCAGGAACATTCGCGCCGGATAAATCTCACGGTCCGGATAGCCCCAGATCTCCTTTTGCAGCGGAACGCAGCTGGCAAGGTCTTCAACCGTCTCGCAAGGACGGATTGTGTAGCTCATTCTTTCTCCTGTGCCTTCACCCATTCCCAGACGTCGTCCAGTTCCCCTGGCGTGCAGGATCGCACCGATTTCCCACGCCGTTTGACTTCGGCTTCCAGCGCCTGAAACCGCCGCCTGAATTTCTGATTCGCCCCGCGCAAACAGCTTTCCGGGTCAGAGCGGACCAGGCGGGTCAGATTGGCCACGGCAAACATCAAGTCCCCGGCTTCCTCTTCGAGCCGCTGGTGAACAGGCTCCCCGCCGGCCGAAAGTTCTTTCCGTATTTCGTGCAGCTCCTCTTCAATCTTGTCGAGAAGGTCTTCCACTTTCACCCAGTCGAACCCCGCCTCAGCAGCCCGCAGTCCCAGCTCATAGGACTGCAGCGTGGAAGGCAGCGCGGAGGCGATCCCGTCCAGGAGGGAGGCGTTCTGCGCATTCGCATGGTTATTCTTTTCCTTCTCTTTCGCGGCCGTCCAGCTTTTCAGGGCTTCCTCGGCGTTGGCGGCGCGCGTCTCACCAAAAACGTGCGGGTGGCGTCGAACCAGCTTGTCATGCACATTCTGGATGACAGCCTCGATATCAAACTTCCCATCCTCCTCCGCCAGTCGCGAATAAAAAACCACCTGGAAGAGCAAATCGCCAAGCTCTTCTTCAAGCCCCACAAAATCCTTCAGGTGGACGGCGTCCACAACCTCGTAAGCTTCTTCAAGCAGCATGCCTTTGACGCTGTCGTAGTCCTGGTCGCGGTCCCATGGACACCCGTCCGGCCCGCGCAGGTGCGCCATCAGATCCACCAGCCTGGCAAGTTTTTCCCCAGCCAACTTGCTCATTCCTCCACCGGGTCCTTTCTGCAATGCTGAACCCCTTAATGTACCAAGTCGATGAAATTGCTGGCAATAGCACTGAGGTTCACTGATACACTTTTTCTCAGGCCTGACATTTAAAACTCTGTTGTCCACACGGTTGCACAGGACCCAGACCTGAGCCACCCGGGAAAGTTAGCTGCTCTTGTTCAGACAGAGGGCTTATTGTTAAACTACCTATTCAGCATACCCGCAGAGCCAGCTTTGCTGCGTGGAAATCTTCGTTGAGCGAGAGGACCTTCATGCCAGAGGATACCATTGAATCTTCAGGGTTTAAAGTTGTTGATCGGCGGGCTTTCACAACCGAGGGCAAGCGTGTTCCCAGCGAGCCTGAAAAGGAGCAGCAAGAACAGGAACCTATATCCAATGTTCCTCCCCGCCCTCAGGGGGCCATTCCAACCGAGCCTGAACCTGAGGAGGAGGAAGCTTCGGAACGATTTGCCATGCTGGTCTCTTATCTCAGCACCACAGCCATGTTTCAGCTCGGGCTGCTGCCCGGCCCTGGCGGAGAATACAATCCGCCCGATCTCGCCAATGGCAGCCGGACGATCGATCTGCTGGAAGTGTTGCAGGAAAAGACACGCGGAAATCTGACCAGCCAGGAGTCCAAGCTCCTTGAAGATGTTCTTTACGAATTGCGAATGACCTATCTTGAAGTTCAAAAACGGACAAGCAACCAGAAATGAAACTGACTTTCCTGGGCACGGGCACCTCCACAGGAGTTCCGACAGTTGGCTGCAGTTGCGCCGTCTGCAACTCTCCCTCGGAGCGTGACAAACGAACCCGCCCATCCCTGATGCTGGAATACTCCGGGCGTACGGTGGTGATTGACACCACCCCGGATTTTCGCTGGCAGGCCCTCCGCCAGAAAATCCAGCGAGTGGACGCAATCGTGTTCACTCACGCTCACGCCGACCACGTGCTGGGATTGGACGACGTTCGCCCGTTTTACTTCCGGCAGAAAGATCCCATCCCTATTTATGCAGACAACCGTTGCATGGAAAGTCTGCGCCGGATCTTCACCTATATCTTTGACCAGACTTATCCCTTCGGGGGAATTTTGAAAGTTGAGCCTCATCTGATCGACGGTGCTTTCAGCCTGTGGGGCACACAACTGGTCCCCCTGCCGGTGTTGCACGGGACGCTGCCCGTCCTAGGCTTCCGATTTGGGAATGGGGCCTATGTCACGGATTTCAGCACGATTCCGGAAACAACTTTGGCGATGCTTGAAGGACTGGACTTGCTGATTCTTGATGCTTTGCGCCACAAGCCCCATCCGACGCATTCCACGATTGAAAATTCTCTGGCTCTGGTCGAGCGCCTCAAGCCGGCGCGGGCCTACTTTACCCATATCGCTCATGAGTTGAGCCACGAGGAAACCAATGCCAGCCTGCCTCCCAACGTGAGGCTTGCCTATGACGGGCTGGAAATTAACCTGGACTGATCCATGCAAGTTGTTCGCGACCTTTCGGAATTGCGTGAGCCTCTTCACAAAAGCGCCGTGACCATCGGCAACTTCGATGGAATTCATCTGGGCCATCGCGAATTGCTCAGCCGCGTGGTGCGCTCAGCCAGCCAGTTGGGAGGAACTTCCGTCGTCGTCACTTTTGACCCACACCCGGCGCAGATCCTGGCTCCAGAGCGTGCGCCGAACACCCTCACCCCTCTCGCATTGAAAGCCAGGCTGATCGAACAGGAAGGCATCGAACTCCTCGCGGTTCTCCGTTTCACCCGGGAACTTTCCATGCTCACTCCGGAGGAATTCGCCCGCAGCATTCTGGTGGAAAAACTGAGGGCTGGCGTCGTTCACGTGGGGTCAAACTTTCGATTTGGCCATCAGCGCGCCGGTGACACCGCCTTGCTGGCCGAACTCGGCAGGAAGAGCGGCTTCCGGGTGGAAACCCTTCCCATCATTAAGCTCCGCGGCCATCGAGTCTCAAGCAGCCAGGTCCGCCACTTCCTTTCCGAGGGCCGCGTGGAAATCGCCGGCCGGATGCTGGGCAAGCCTTACGCAGTGAGCGGAAATATCGTCACGGGCGAGGGCGTGGGACACAAGAAGACCGTCCCGACATTAAATCTTGGCCCTGTCGAACAGCAGCTGCCGAAAAACGGAGTTTACATCACCCGGACCCGCGTGGGAGGAGCGCTGCATGAGTTCGGTCACGAACGTCGGTCACAAACCCACCTTCGGCCATCATCGTCTGACGGTGGAGACTTTCCTGCTGAATTTTCGCGGAGAGGTCGAAGCCGAAGAAATGGAAATTGAATTTCTCCACCGCTTGCGGGACGAAATCAAGTTCCCGGATGCCGAGGCGCTGAAACACCAAATTCAGCGGGACGTTCAGAAGTCACTGAAGTTTTTCCGCCTCACGAAAAAGCTGAGCGCAAAATCATCCGGCGCCAGCCGTTCAACGCCCGCCCGCACCTGATCCATTCACGAACGCCAGCAATCGCGAAGCAACCCGCTCAACCCTGAGCAGGCGGTCGGCGGTCAGCCCACGGGCGAGCCGCTTCAAGCTGCGCCGCAAGACGGAACAGCGTCCCCTCGTCGCCGAAGCGCCCGAAGAAGTGCGTTCCCACCGGCAGGCCTTCCTTATTCCAACAGAGTGGAACCGACATGGCGGGTTGTCCGGTGGCATTGGCAATGGGAGTGAACGGAACGAAGTCCACCGCCCGTTCAAAACCTCGCATGGGGTTGTCAGATGTTGCGTCGAACCAGCCCAGCGGCAAGGGCGGCTCGGCAAGCGTCGGGGTCAGCCAGATGTCGTACTTCTCAAAGAACCGTGCAACCTGGCGGGAGATCTGCTGCAAAATCGCCTGTGACATCAAATACTCCGACCCGGTCGTGCGATGGCCCATTTCATAAAGCGCCCAGGTAAGGGGCTCAAAGGACTCGGAACGGGGTGTCCGGCCGGTGAGAAATGCAAAAGCGTCTATCCCTGACGCGGTGCCTGCAGCCCACACGGCCTTAAACGCCTTAACCAGCAAAGGGCCGGCAATTTCGGGCGCGCCTTCGCTGACTTCATGCCCAAGTTCTGCACAGAGCCTGGCGGCATCGTGGACCGCCTCCACGCAATCAGGATGAATCTTTGCCCCTGATGGCGCCTTAGTCGAAAAGGCAATCCTTAGCCGGCCGGGATCAATTCCGACTTCCTGAACATACGGCCGGACGGGGGGCGGAGCCCAGTAAGGGTCGCCGATGTCGGGCCCTGCGGTCGCGTCCAGCAGAGCGGCGCTGTCCCTCACCGAGCGGGAGACCACGTGCTCGACCGCAAGGCCGCCCATCACATCGCCGACGTCGGGCCCCAGCGGGTTGCGAGCCCGGGTGGGCTTCAGTCCGAAAATTCCACAGCAGGATGCCGGAATGCGAATGGAACCACCGCCATCATTAGCATGAGCCACGGCAACCATTCCGGCAGCAACTGCTGCTGCCGATCCCCCGCTCGATCCGCCTGTTGTGCGCCCGGGATCCCAGGGATTCCGTGTTGCGCCGAACAGCATCGGCTCCGTAGTAGGAAGAATTCCGAACTCGGGGGTATTGGTCTTCCCCACAATCACCAATCCCGCCCGCTTCAGCCTCGCGACAAGTTCGCTGTCGTGGTCCGGGACATAGTCGCGCAAGAACGCGCTGCCCCAGGCCATGCGGACACCGGAGTAGGAAGCCACAAGGTCTTTCAGCAAGAAGGGAACTCCGCGAAACGGACCCTCCGGCAACGCGCCCTGCGCAGCTTTCCGCGCCTGCTCATACATGGGAGTAATCACCGCGTTCAGCGCGGGATTCAAGCGTTCGATCCGCTCGATGGCTGCGTCGACCAGTTCGACGGACTTGACTTCCTTCCGGCGCACCAGTTCAGCCTGCGCCGTTGCATCCATGAAGTCGAATTCTTTCGATGATGGCATCTAATCTTGACCTCCGTTACAGGCAAGGCGGTCAGAAAGTGTAGTCTGGAGTTTCGAAAAAAGTAAAGCCCTCCTCCCAAGCCTCTCTTGCCGGGAATTTCTCCTCAGGCCAAAACGAACAGATCAGTATTGCAGGCAGTCGGAGGTTTCGCCAGGGAAAAGCCGATCGAAAGCTTATTCCGCATCAAGCGGGCGCAAAATTTCGCAGAATCGGAAGTTCGTCCGGGCTTTCCAGCAGGCCCAGGGCCGCACGGATAATCTGGTGCTGAAGGTTTGTATCATTCGGCTTGCCCAGGGGATAGCCAAAAGGGAAATGGGACATACAAGGATCGAGGCGGCCGCACTTTCTTCGTAACCATCTGCAGCAGAGTGAGCCCGACGGTGGGGATTCCCGCCTTTTCAATGACGCTGGCGACCAGTCCCACGGACTGATTGCACATCGGTCAGGCCGGCACCAGAAAAGCAGCGTCCACCCCGTCTTCCCGCAGCATCTCCGCAACACGCGGCGCGGATTCTGAAATCAGCCTTCCGGGCGCGGAAATCGAGCCCATAAAGCTGAAGTGTCTACGGTTCAAGCCTCCGATTTCTCCCTGCTCCACCAGCTCCCTGAAGCGGTCAAGGGGAAACACAAGGTTTCGGTCTTCCTTCGCTCCCGTCTGGTCAAAATCGGAACTCCGCTGCGCGATCTTCAACTGGCGAACATCCAGCGTGCCAGGCAATTCACGGAAGGAAAAGTCTCCCCCGCGGAATGCGAGATCGAACGGACGCTGGCCGGGAAGATGAACACCCGCCGAAGATATAAGGGCAAGTTTTGACTGGGCTAATGGCTTCGAAAGCCGCGCCCCCGGTGACCAATCCACTGTCCGGAATGGATAGGTCTCGACGAACAGGCGGTGAGTCAGTTTAAGGTCTTCAAGACGAGCCATGTTGGGAAAAAACCGGTCAAGCAGAGTTGGCCTGGAACGGGGCATGAACCAAGTGGGCAGGTGGAGGCCCCCCACAAGACTTTCCAGCACAGGCAGGATTCACACGCCAAACCTATTGAAGGCTGACCAGCGGACTTGAGGGAGCAGGAGTTTCCTCCACAGGCTCGTGGGAATCCGTCACGCGGCCGGCAGCCTTGTCGGCCACAAACCGGTCAATTTCCTCAAGCAGCGCCGGAACGATGTCCTCTTCTTTCACGCGTCGGATGGCCTTCCCCTGGCGATAGATCATGCCGTTGCCGCGCCCGGCCGCAACGCCCAGGTCGGCCTCGCGGGCTTCGCCCGGGCCGTTCACGGCGCATCCCATCACCGCCAGCGACAGCGGCATCGTGATGTGAGACGTGGCCTGCTCAATTTCACCCGCAATCTTGAACAGGTCAACTTCCAGCCGGCCGCAGGTGGGGCAGGCAATCACCACCGGGCCGCGGCTGCGAAGTTCAAGGGACTTCAGCAGCTCATAGGCCACGCGAACTTCCTCCGTAGGATCGGTGGCAAGTGAAACGCGGATGGTGTCGCCGATGCCTTCCGCCAGCAGCATTCCCATGCCCACGCAGGACTTGATGGTGCCGGAAAACTGGGTTCCAGCCTCGGTAATCCCGAGATGAAACGGGTAATCGCAGCGTTCCGCCAGCAACCGGTAAGCCGCCACAGTCAGCTTGACGTTCGAAGACTTCAGAGAAATGATGGTGTCGCCAAAACCCAGATCTTCCAGGATTCGAATGTGGTATTCGGCGCTCTCCGCCATAGCCTCCGGGGTCGGAAATCCATACTTTTCCAGCAACCGCCTCTCCAGCGAGCCGGCATTTACGCCGATCCGGATCGGGACTTTCTGCTCCTGGGCGCGCCGCACCACAGTGCGGACCTTCTCCGCGTCGCCGATGTTTCCGGGATTGATCCGCAGCTTGTCAATCCCCGCGTCCAGCGCCATCAAGGCAAACTTGTACTGGAAGTGAATGTCTGAGACCAGCACGGAGTCCGGACACTTCTTCCGGATGTCCTTCAGCGCCTCTGCCGCTTCAATGTCGGGCACGGCCAGGCGGACAATTTCGCATCCCGCCTGCTCCAACTGCTGGATCTGCTCGACGGTCTTGTCAATATTCCTCGTGTCCGTCTTGGTCATGGACTGGACGGCAATCGGATTATCCCCGCCAATCGTATAACGGCCTACTTTGACCGCCCGGGTCTTTCGTCTTTCCGGGAAAAATTCTTTGTCGCTGAAGTTCACAGTTATTTGCCCCCGGTTCAAATTCCATCCCGTCGCCGCCTGGAATCAGGAGGGACGTATAGTCTTCATGATATCGTTATACATCACAAAAACAAAGAGGAGGACGATCAGCACCACACCCACCTGGATCACCCGCTCCTTGACCGCCAGGCTGAGGTCGCGCCGCATCAGACCCTCAATCGCCAGCATAAAGATGTGCCCTCCGTCCATCACCGGGATGGGCAAAAGGTTGACAATACCCAGTTGCAGGCTGATGAACGAAACAAAAAGCAGGAGGTCTGAAATGCCCCGGCGGTAGGCCTCACCGGAAATCTGGGCGATTCCGATGGGACCGGCAAGGGACTTGGTGGACATCCGGCGGGTCACAATTTTTCCCAGCACCGCGAAGGTTTCCAGGAAACTCCGGTAATTCGCCGCGACGGCATATTCCAATGCCGTTCCGGGCGGCAGCTTGCGGATGACGTACTCATTGTTCCGAACTGTGACACCGATCCACCACGCCTTGAATCCCTGGATCTCAGCGTACTCGGGTGTCAAGTGAACCTGAAATTCTTTTCCGCTGCGCAACACGGTCAGTTCAACCTCTTTGCCCTTGCTATCCCACAACTTTCGCTGGATCAGCGGCCAATAATAATTCGGGTTTCCATTAATCCCTCGAATCTCGTCGCCTGGTTTGAGTCCCGCCTTGTTTGCCGGCTGACCGGGGTTCACCTTTTCAATTACCATGGGCACATAGGGATACCAGCCGGCCACTCCGGCGCCATCCTGGCCCTCCGTTTGGGGAGTGAGGCTCATGTGCAAGGTCTTGTCGCCTCGATCGACGGTCAGGGGTATCGGATGGTTTGCGCCGGTAAGGACTTTGAATTTAATGTCATGCCACTTGGGGTTCCTGATGCCGTCAAACTGAACCACACGGTCTCCAGCCTGGAGTCCCGCTTGCGCCGCCGCCGAATCCGGGTCGACGGCGCCAATCACAACAGCCTGGTCCTCATAGGCCGGCTTCTGGAAGTGGAACATGTAAACCCCGGCAAGGACCACCACGGCCAGAACAAAATTCATCATCGGCCCCATCAGGATGATGACAAACCGCTGCCAGCGCGGGCAGCTCAAAAACTCGCCCGGATCGCCGCTCAGGACCGCCGTGGGATCGTCCCCGGCCATTTTGACGTACCCGCCGAGCGGCAGGATGCTTACCCGGTAGTCGGTCCCGCCCCGCTCAAATCCAAACAGGCGCTTGCCGAAGCCCAGCGAGAACGTAAGGACGCGCACGCCGAATCCCTTGGCCGCCAGAAAGTGCCCTGCCTCATGCACAAAGACCATGACGCCCAGGACCACGACGACAACAACTGCGTCAGTGAGGAAACTCGAAACCATAGATCAAACCTTTCTCCTGTTCACACAACCGTGGAGGGATGCGTCATCAAGGCCACTGTTTCGCGCGCAGACAATCGGGCCCGCCTGTCGCTTTCCAGGACCTCTTCCATGGTATTTGGATGACTCACGGGGGTCTCACGCATCACTTTTTCAATCACATGTGGAATATCGGGGAAACTGAGCTCACCCCTGAGAAACGCTTCCACCGCCACTTCATCCGCCGCGTTCAGTGCTAAGGGCATCACTCCGCCCTGTTCCAAAGCAGCCCGGCCCAGTTCCAGGCACGGGAACCGGCGCACATCCGGCGCTCGAAAATGCAGGCTCCCGGCCGCTATCAGGTCCAGGAGCGGAAGGTGTCCATCGGCATCCATTCTCTCCGGGTAGGTAAGGGCGTACTGGATGGGAAGCCGCATATCGGCAACGCCAAGCTGGGCCATCACCGACCCATCACAGAACTCAATCATGGAATGGATGATCGATTCCGGATGGATCATCACGTCTATCTGCCGCGAAGGAAAGCCAAAAAGCCAATGGGCCTCAATAATTTCAAGGCCCTTGTTCATCAAGGTGGCGGAGTCAATGGTGATCCGGCCCCCCATTTTCCACACCGGATGGTTCAGCGCCTGGTCTGGAGTCACAGACTCCAGACGCTTACGAGGGGTTTTGAGAAACGGGCCCCCGGAACCCGTCAGAATCAGTCGCTTGACTTCCCGGTGGGCGCCCGACCTCAGGCATTGGTGGATGGCGCAATGTTCGCTGTCAATGGGCAGGACGTCCACACCGTGTTCCTGCGCGGTGCGGGTGACCAGTTCGCCGGCCACGACCATGACTTCCTTGTTGGCCAGTCCTACCGTCTTACCTGCACAGATGGCCTGGTACACGGCCACCAGGCCGGTGGTGCCATGGGAAGCCGCCACGACGAAATTGACCTCAGGGTGGCTGACAGCCTCCACCTGGCCTTCGGTTCCGGCCAGAATTTTCACGTTTTCATGGAAGCCCAGTGCCTGAAGCCGCTCCCGCAGAGGAGCGATGGAATCTCCGTCGGCCACGACGGCCACACAGGGCCGGAACTCCGCAATCTGCCTGGCGAGAACATCCAGGTTCCTGCCGGCTGAGAGCGCGACCACGCGAAACAGGTCTCCACGCCCACGGACCACGTTGAGACAGTTTTGCCCGATCGAACCGGTTGAACCTAAAATGCACAATCCCTTGATCAATGCCAGAAGTCCTTCAGATGCCAAACCAACCATAGAGTCGGCGCGGCAAACAAGAGGCTGTCGATCCGGTCGAGCAATCCTCCGTGCCCGGGAAGGATCGTTCCCGAATCCTTCAGGTTGGCAGCCCTCTTGAGGGCGGATTCCACAAGGTCGCCAGCCTGTCCGGCAAGAGCAACCATGCCTCCTATCAGGATAACCGTTTTTTGATCACCTGTCTGCCAAAACCAGTGTGAAAAGCCCCAGGCCACCAGGACGCCTCCGGCAAGCCCGGCGATCGCCCCCTCGACGGTCTTTTTCGGCGAAATCGTCTTCGCCAGCGGAATTCGCCCCACCATGCGCCCCACGGCATAGGCAAAAATGTCCCCCGCCCAGACCACCAGGAACAGCAGGATGAGGAGGTGCCAGCCGGTGTCCGGATCGCCAAATCTCAGGGGAATCACCCACGAAAAGGCAAATCCAACGTAAAAGACGCCCAGGACGGTAGACGCCAGCGCGCCTGAGTAATGCTTAAGATCAGAGACGGTCACAAGTCCGGCCAACGGAATGGCCAGGACCATGATCAGCAGCAGCAGTGACGGATCGCCGGCAGCCAAACCATGCAGGTGTGCAAGCTGGCCCAGGCACAGCATCCCTGCAGCGATATAACCCACCCAGGGCCAGCCACCCAGGCCTGCCGCCCGGCTGATGTGGAAATACTCGTGGAGGCTGATCATCACGGTGGCCAGCACCGCCAGAGTAAACAGCCATTCACGGCCCTGAACTATCAGGTACACAACCACAAGGGCCAGAGGCAAGCCGGTAAGAATCCGTCGCTTCATGGAATCAAGTGAAGGGGTCCGGGCAGGACGTCCACAACCGGCGCCTTGCGGCCCGGGTAGTGCGGCATCAGCCCAGCCCGCCGTAGCGGCGCTCCCGCCGCTGGAAATCGATAACCGCCTGGAACAATTCACCTTCTGTAAAGTCCGGCCACAGGATGTCCGTCACCCAGATTTCGCTGTAGGCAACCTGCCACAATAGAAAATTGCTCAGGCGCATCTCCCCGCTGGTACGGATCAGCAGGTCAGGATCGGGCAGGTCGCGGGTGTAGAGATGCCGGCTGAAGCTCTCCTCGGTGATGGTCTCCGGATCAAAGGTACCATTTTCCGTAAGTTGCGAAGCCATGTTCCGCACGGCGTCAATCAGTTCGGTCCGTCCCCCGTAGTTCAAAGCAAGCGTCAGCCGCAACCCCGTATTTTTCCCTGTCTTTTCAACAGTTTCGTGGAGGTCCTGCTGCACAGCTTTGGGCAGGCTTTCAATTCTCCCAATGGCGCCAAAGCGAATATTATTCCGGTTAAGTTCAGCAATCTCTTTCTTCAGGTATTCGCGCAGCAATCCCATCAGAAGTTTCACTTCCGTTCTGGGCCGCTTCCAGTTTTCCACCGAAAAGGCGTAAAGCGTCAGGCAGGGAACGCCCAGACGCGCGCAGGCTTCCACCACCTGCCGAACCGCTCTGATGCCCGCCCGGTGACCCGCAATCCGCGGCAAATGGCGTTTCCGGGCCCATCGCCCGTTGCCATCCATGATCACGGCGATATGCCGGGGCAGCCGTTCAAGGTCGATTTGTGAATGCAATTCAGCGTTGGATTCTCTGGTTTTCACGGCGGGCCCACGTCCTGACAAGCTGTTCACTCAAGAGTTAACAAACTACCATACGCATATCGTTACTTCAACCCGTGCCCCGCGCTGCCCGCTTTTCCAGGTTATTTCCGGTCGATCCTCTTGATGGAAAGGGCATGTCCCGTCAGGGGGTCGGCCTCCACCAGGACCCCGCAGAGCCGCACGTCACCCTTTGCAACCTCAAACCTTTCGGGGATCTGGCTGAGAAATTTCCGGATCACCGTATCCTTTTCGACCCCGATCACGGATTCATAAGGGCCGGTCATTCCGAGGTCGGTGACGTACGCGGTCCCTCCGGGCAGCACCTTCTCGTCCGCCGTCGGAACATGAGTATGCGTCCCCACCATGGCCGTCACCCGGCCGTTCAGGTACCAACCCATGGCCAGTTTCTCTGAGGTAGCCTCAGCGTGCATATCCACAAAGCGGATTTTCACCGTTTCCGGAACCATCTCCAACAGGTTATCGACGGTCCGGAAGGGGCAATCAATCGGCGGCATAAAGACGCGTCCCTGGAGGTTGATGACAGCATAGTCCAGACCCGCCCGCGTCCTGCCTACATAGAGGCCGCGGCCGGGGACCTGCGGCGGGTAGTTGGCCGGCCGTAGCAGCGGGCCATCAGGATGCTCAGCCAGATAAGGAAAGATTTCCTTCTTGTCCCAGATGTGGTTTCCTGTGGTCAGAACGGTGATGCCCAGCCCCAGCAGTTCATCCACCAGGTGCGGCGTAATGCCAAAACCGGCGGCCGCGTTTTCGCCGTTGGCAAGAATTAGGTTCGGCGCAAATTCCGCGACCAGGTCCGGCAGGCGTTCTTTCACAATACTCCGCCCGGGGCGTCCAAAAATGTCGCCAATGTATAGAATTCTGACGGTGTTCTGCAAGAGTCTCCTGCCAGGGCCGGCACGGGGTCAATAGCCATGACCGGCCATGAAAATCAAATATTTTCCCGGGATTCAGGAACGCGCTCGGATGCTCAAACGGCTGGCTTCAGCAACCGGTCCAGCGTCTCATTATACTCGCCGACCTTCTTCTCAACCTGCTGTGTGGTCGTTTCGTATTTGGACTTCATCTGATGATATTCGTCCGCAATGTTCAGTGCTGCAAGCACCGCCACGCGGAGTGAATCTACGTTGTGGCTCTTGGTTGCGATGGACCGCATTTTGCCGTCCACATACCGGGCGATCTCTTCGAGATACGCTGAATTCAGGCTGCCCTTGACGTAGTATTCCTGGTCATAGATTTCGATTCGGACGGAATCCGTTAAATTGTTCAAGCGCCTCCTTCCCGCCCCTTGCGGCTTGCGCGCGCAACAAGGCACTCAGCAAACTGCTTGCTAGGGTCCTGTATTGTCCTGGTCAGTCAACTGCTCAATCTGGCTCAGAAGCTTCTCGATGCGGACCCGGACTTCCTCCCGCTCGCGCCTCAAAACCTTAACTTCGTTCTGCAAGGCCTCCAGACGCGCCTGGCTGCCGCCCGTGTCCTCTTTCAGCATTTCAAGCGCCTTCTCCAGGTCACGCTTTTCGGCGATGGCGCGCCTGAAAACTTCGCTTGCCTTTGACAGCTTTTCTTCCAACTGCCGGAAACTCTCGTTCAGATCCATTGCTTTTGGCCCCGTGGCCGACCCTTCACGCCTGTGCCCGAATTTGAACCCCCAACGGTTCAAGGGCTTCGACGATGCGACGGCTTTGAGATTCAACTTCGTCGCTCGCCAGCGTGCGTGTCGGACTTTGAAATGTAATGCGCAGCAGAAGACTCATGTGTCCAGCCGGTATCGTCCCTGGCGGAAGCTCCCCGCTGGGGCGCCGTTCCACCGGCGTCAGAGACCGGATTTCTTCAATCCCCAGCCCGCGAATCGTTTCTTCCAATCGCCCGTAGGCGGTGCTTCCCGGCACAACCAGAGAGAAGTCCCGCTCCACGGGCGGAAACTTTGAAATCGGTTTAAAGCTCTTCAGTCTTAAAGCGGCGCTGAGAAGAACATCCAATTCTATTTCCGCCAGCCACACGGCCTGCCGCAATTTATAAATCCGGGCCAGGCCTTCCTGCAAGCGCCCCAGCGTAGCAACCGTCGAACCCTCCGCAACAAACCGGCCTGCCACTCCTTCTTCAAGAAAGCCGGCATCTGAAGGTTCAAACTTCAGCCCGGGAAGGTCAAGGCAGCTCAGAACCTCTTCAACATGGCCCTTTAAGTCAAAAAAGTCGAGTTCCGATTCCTTGCCGTGCAGGGTCGCGGGCTCGCGGTTTCCGCTTGCACCCAGCACCAGGACGCGCCGTTCATCGGGCAGGCCCGCATCCAGAGCGCTGTAAACCCTTCCCATTTCGAAAAGCCGCAGGTCATTTCGATTTCGGTCAAGGTTCCACTTCAGCGTGTGGATCATACTGGGCAACGCCGAGGAACGCATGGCGGCAGCGTCCTGACTGAGTGGATTTTCCAGCACCACCGGCGGACGGTCAGTAAACCTCGCGTTCTCCGCCGGATCGACCATTGCAGAAGGAATGATTTCCCGATAGCCGAGTGCCACCAGCGTGCTGCTGATCCTGAGCTCTTTGTTGCGAGTCTCTCCCGCGTCAAGCCGGACCGGAGCGGGCCGTACCTGCGAAGGCAATCGGTTATAGCCGTAGTGCCGGGCCACTTCTTCAATCAGATCTACTTCCCGATCCACGTCCAGACGCGACAAGGGCGGAGTTACACGCCAGCCTTCAGTCCCCCGCCGCTCAACCTTAAAACCGAGCGTGCGCAGGACCCTTTCAACTTCTTCCCACGGAACTTCGGCGCCCAGGATACGCTGAATTTCCCTTCGCCGCAGCTCAATGAAGGTGCGGTGTTTCGGGGTGGGATAAACATCCAGAACCCCACGCAGGATTTCTCCTCCTGCCAACTGGGCGATTAAAATCGCTGCACGGTCCAGCGCCACAGGAGCCATTTCGATGTCAGCACCGCGCTCAAAGCGGTGTGAGGCTTCCGTGTGCAGGCCATGGGCCTTTGAAGTCCATCGGATGGAAGCCGGATCGAACCAGGCGCTTTCCAGCAGGACAGTGTGGGTGTCGTCAGATATCTCGGATTCTTCGCCGCCCATCACGCCCGCCAGCGCCACCGGACGCGCGGAATCTGCAATCACCAGGTCGCTGGCCGTGAGAGTTCTTACCACACCGTCCAGGGTCTGCAACTTTTCTCCCGCCCGGGCAGACCGCACAATAATCTTCCGCCTCTCCAGCCGGACCAGGTCAAACGCATGGAGCGGATGGCCCAGTTCCATCAGCACGTAGTTGGTAATGTCAGCCACATTATTGATGGAGCGCTGTCCGACGGCCTCGAGCCGCCTGACCAGCCAATCCGGCGACGGCTTCACTTCCACGCCCTGAATCACCCGGCCGCAATAACGGGCACAGAGTTCCGGATTGAGAATTTCAATAGAAGCCTCGGCAGAGGCCGCGGCGCTGATTTCCTTGCACACAAATTCCAGGGGTGCAAGGTGCTTCCGGTAGAGCGTAGCCACTTCCCGCGCCACGCCGTAATGGCTTAAACAGTCGGGCCGGTTGGTGGTGACTTCCACTTCGAAAACGACGTCCTCACCCACCGCCTCAAAAGATTCTGCGTTCAGCCCGACGGAGGTGAGATCCGCCTTCAGGCGGCGCGCGTCTGCCGGAACCTCCACAAATTCTTTCAGCCAGTTCAGAGAAACTTTCATCGTCTCAGTCTTCGGATCATAGAAGCCGGCGCGCAGGCAACGCAGCCAGCTATAATTTCACGATCAAAATTGTTCCAGGAACCGCACATCGCCCTGATGGAAAAGCTGGATGTCGTTGATGTCATACTTCATCATCGCAAAACGTTCAACGCCCAGCCCAAATGCCCAGCCGGAATAGCGCTCGGGATCAATGCCCCCGTGGCGCAGCACTTCCGGGTGCACCATGCCGCAGCCCATCACCTCAACCCAGCCGCTCTCCTTGCAAACCCGGCAACCCTCGCCGCCGCAGAACACACAACTGATCGACAACTCCCCGCTCGGCTCCGTAAAGGGAAAGAAGCTGGGAGTAAAGTTGGTTTTAATCTTGTCGCCGAAAAACTTTTTGGCGAAATAATCGAGCGTTCCTTTGAGGTCGGCAAAACTGATGTCCTTATCCACCGCCAGACCCTCCACCTGGTGGAACATAGTGGCGTGCGTGGAGTCCGGATTGTCGTGACGGTAGGCCTTGCCGGGACAGAGGATATAAAGCGGCGCGCCGTGCTTTTCCATGGCGCGAATCTGCACCGGGGAAGTGTGGGTACGCAACACGGTATCAGAATTGACGTAAAGCGTGTCCCAGTCATCCCGTGCCGGATGGCTTTCCGGGATATTCAGGGCGTCAAAGTTGTAATAGACCGACTCAATTTCCGGCCCCGACTCGATGGAAAAGCCAAGCCCCAGGAAGATGTCCTCGATTTCCCGCATCACCTGCGTGACCGGGTGAATGGAGCCCAGAGGCCGCCGGTGGCCCGGCAATGTGAGGTCGAGACGCCCCTGCTTCGTGGAAGGTTGCCCACCTGTCTTTACTGCATCAGCGACAGGCTGGGACATAGCATCCCCACCGGACAACTCCTCCAGAAGACTTTCCGTTTCGACACACTTCGCGAACTGGCGCAACTGGTTGAAGGCGCGGCCGACAGCAGGCTTCAATTCCTTCGGAGCTTTCTTCAGCCAGTTCTCGTCGATCAGCGAAACAAGCCCGCCCTTGCGCGCCAGCCAGCGATCGCGCAGTTCTTTAACTCTCTGGCTGCGCTCAGCCCCGTCGCTGGCGCCTGCAGCAATCAGGGCTTTCCGTTCACTTTCAAGCGCAGAGGAGACCCCGGCAAATAACTCACTGATGGCCTCAGGAGTCTTTGCGCCAAGATCTCTCAGGGTTTTACTGGTTTTTTCGTCAATCGACATCCGAGACCGCGCACGAACAGGTTGATTTGGGAATCCGGCGATCAACTTCGGATCCGGACATGATTTAGCCTGCCTGCAGGGCCGTTTTTACCCGGGCTGCAAGCTCCGCAAATGCCGACTGGTCCAGGGCCGCCATGTCGGCGAGTGCCTTGCGGTCAAGCTCCACGCCCAGTTTCTTTACGCCGTGAATAAACTGGCTGTAGGTCAAATCATTCAGGCGGGCAGCCGCACCAATCCGCACAATCCAGAGACGGCGAAATTCCCGTTTCTTATGCCGCCGGTCGCGATAGGCAAAACGCCCCGCGCGGTCCGCGGCCTCTTTCATAAATTTGTAGAGCTTGCTCTTCTTGAGGAAGTAACCTTTGGTCAGCTTGGCGAGTTTCTTCCGCTGGGCGCGGCGCACAGTTCCGCGCTTGACTCTTGGCATGGGTTTGCTCCTTTCAGAGGATTTCGGGGCAGCAAAGGCACCCTGCCACTAGCCTTTCCGCACCCACACAAAAGCACTTACAGCAAACAAGACATTATAAATCAAAACTGCCGTTCCGCACAGCAGCGGAAGGGTTCACCTGGAGGAAAAACCGCAACGACACACCTCACCCCGAAACCGCTGTCAACTCTTTCCTCTTTTCGTCGTGTTCCGGGAGCTTCGCCTAGCGGCCGTATGGCAGCATGGCCTTTACGTGACGGACGTCGGCATCGGCAATGACGCTGGATGAGCCCAGCTTCCGTTTTCGCTTCCGCGTCTTTGAGGTCAGGATGTGGCGCGCGCCGGCGTGGCCGCTCATCACTTTGCCGCTGGCCGTCAGCTTAAACCGCTTGGCAGCGCCTTTATGCGTCTTCAATTTCATCTTTGGCAAAACTATCCTCCAGAGGTTTCGTGCACCGGCGCGGGTTTAGCCTGCTCCTTCTTCTGCTCTCCGCGGGAATCAGCGGACCGCGCAGCCGGCTTCCCAGGTTTCACTGCCGGCTTTTTAGGAGAAAAGATGGCCGACAGGTTGGGACCTTCCTGCCGCGGCCCGATCTCCAATTGTCCAATTTCGCTCAGATCGTCGGTCAGCCGCTTCATCATCTCCCAGCCCAGGTCGCGGTGCGCGTTCTCGCGCCCGCGAAACGTGACCGCGGTCTTCACCTTCGATCCTTCCTTCAAGAACTCAATGATGCGGTTCCGCTTGGTTTCAAAATCATGTACCGAAATTCGCGGACGCATCTTCACTTCTTTCAGTCCGGCTGCCTTCTGATGCTTCCGGGCTTCATGCTGCCGCTTGCTCAACTGGTACAGGTATTTCCCGTAGTTGATAATGCGGCAGACGGGCGGGGTTGCCTGAGGCGCCACCTCTACCAAGTCAAGACCTTGCTCCCGGGCAATCTTCATGGCTTCAAACGGAGGCATCACCCCAACCTGGTTGCCTTCCTCGTCGATCAGGCGAATTTCCCGGGCGCGGATTTTTTCATTGACTCGTACGTAATTCCGACTGATAAATACCCTCCTGGTCAGTTCGACCGCTCTAACCTAAACTATGTCAGATACTTCTTGCATTCAGGTAAGCGCTGCTTTTCTTATCCACTTTCAGAAGCTTACCATTTATTGGCACGCGTGTCGATAAGTTCGCGGAGGTAAGATTTAAACTCCGCAAGGGGACGAAAACCGGCGTCGCCGGTGTCGCGCCTTCGAACAGCAACGCCATCGCCCTGCGCCTCACGGTCTCCCACCACCAGCATAAAAGGAATCCGCTGGAGCTGGGCATCGCGGATGCGGGCGTTCAGCTTTTCATTTCGGTCGTCCAATTCCACGCGGATGCCGGCCGCCCTCAACTCTCCGGCCGCCTTGCGCGCATAGTCCGTATGCTTCTCGCTGATCGGCAGCACCACCGCCTGCACGGGCGAGAGCCACACCGGGAAGGCCCCGGCGTAGTGCTCAATCAGAACGCCGAAAAACCTCTCCACGGAACCCAGCAACGCCCGGTGCACCATCACGGGCGTGTGCGGCTTGCCGTCCGCGGCCGTGTATTCCAGTCCGAAGCGGCGCGGCAGGTTAAAGTCAAACTGCACGGTGGTCAACTGCCAGGGCCGGCCGATGGCGTCCACCAGCTTAACATCAATTTTCGGTCCGTAAAACACCGCTTCGCCCGGCATGTATTTGTAGGGAATGTCCATCCGCTTGAGCGTATTCATCAAAGCGCTTTCGGCGAGGTCCCATTCTTCCACCGTCCCGGCATAATGCTCGGCATCCTGCGGGTCGCGCGCTGAGAGTTCCACTTCGAACCGGTCAAAGCCAAACGTCTTCAGCACCAACTGGGCGAACTCCACGCAATCCTGGACTTCACTCTCAACCTGCTCCGGCATGCAGAAGATATGCGCATCATCCTGCGTGAAGCCGCGAACGCGCAACAATCCGTGCATCACGCCCGAGCGCTCATAGCGATAAACCGTTCCAAGTTCGGCCAGGCGCATGGGCAGTTCCCGGTAGCTGCGGCGGCGGTCTTTATAAATCAGAATGTGGCCCGGGCAATTCATCGGCTTGAGCTGGTAGCGTTCGTTTTCCACTTCCATCGGCCCAAACATGTTTTCGCTGTAGAAATTGGCGTGGCCGCTGGTCTCCCACAAATGGAGCCGCATGGCGTGCGGCGTGTAAACCATGTTGTAGCCGTGCGCGATAAGCTCAGCGCGAAGCCAGTCCTCAATTTCCCCGCGAATGACACCACCCTTGGGATGCCAGAAGATCAGGCCGGGGCCGGCTTCGTCCTGGATGCTGAACAGATCCAGATCCTTCCCCAGGCGCCGATGGTCACGCTTCTTCGCTTCTTCCAGATAGTGAATGTATTCGTCCAGCTCTTTTTTGCTGAAAAACGCCGTGCCGTAAATCCGCTGCATTGGATGCGACTTCTCATCGCCCTTCCAGTGTGCGCCCGCAACGCTCAGCAGCTTGAACGCCTTGATCCGTCCCGTCGAGGGAATGTGCGGGCCGCGGCAGAAATCGAGAAACTTCCCCGTACGGTAAGCGGAAAAAACCGGCTCCGCCTTTTCTTCGATCAGCTCGCACTTCAAAAACTCGCCCATCTCATTAAAAATCTTCAGGCCTTCCGCCTTGGGAAAATAGACCCGTTCGTAGGGGATGTCGGCTTCGGCAAGTTCCTTCATCTTGGCTTCGATCCGGGCAAGGTCAGCCTCAGTAAAGGGCTTCTCGCGGTTAAAATCATAAAAGAATCCGGTGTCGGTGGGCGGCCCGATGCCGGGATGGGCGTCCGGGAAAAGCTCCAGCACCGCAGCCGCCAGCAGGTGCGCCGACGAGTGGCGGTAGATCATCAGGCCCTCCGGCGAATTGGGCGTGATCACCTGGAATGCGCTATCTGCTTCGAGCGGCGTGCTCAGATCCACCAGAGTTCCGTCCATCTTGGCAGCAAGCGCCACCTTGGCAAGCCCCGCCCCGATCGACTGCGCCACTTCGCGAGCGGTGGTGCCTTGAGGAATTTCTTTTTGAGTGCCGTCAGGCAGGGTAACCTTAACGTTCCCCATGACTTAGAAGTCTTCTCCCATAAAAGTTTAAACTGTTACGATAACAGAGAGATTTCCGGCCGGTCAAACCTATTCGCGCCATCGGCTTCGCCGTTGGGAGTTTCCACTCTTGAGTGTGCGGGAAAGGCGATCGAGCAGGAGTTACGATACCGGTCCACCTGCGAGAGTTTCCGTCATTCTTAAGGCAGGAAAGGCGATATGGGGCCTTACGGCATTCAGTTCCTTTGCGCCCACATTGGCTGGCCTGAACAAACCGTACGTCGAGGCGACGCCGTTGGCAAGGAAGCATTGCCGCACGGCCTGGATGGCCTGGTTGGAATTCTGCCGGCTCAAAATACCTACGCCCGGACCGGAACCGCAGACGAAAATGCCCATCACTCCATCCACGCTTACCTTGAAGGCCTCTTCCAGCCCCGGCACAACTTTCCGCAAACGTTGAGGGCGGGCGGGTCCCAGCCCGGCAATACCACGCCTGCCGGGCCGCGCAAACAGTTCGGCGAGCGTCCGGGCGCGGTCAAAATGCGAGGATGCGTCCTGCCCGGCGGGTTCCGCTGCATCCTTGCCTTCGGTAGCTGAAGCGCCTGACTCCAATTCAGGAGTCACCACGCTCAGCACAAAATCCCCAGGCACAAAAGTCCGCCGCAGGATCTGCGCGGAGGCTTCACCCGTGCAGGCCACAAAGCCACCGTGCCAGGCAGCATGCAGGTTGTCCACGCGTGTTTCATAGATCTGTGCCAGCTCAAACAGGGTCTTCTCCTCCAACTGCAGTAAGTAGAGCCGGTCTGCGGCAATCAATCCCGCCAGCACCGCGGCTGTGCTCGATCCCATACCCACGCCCACCGGGACGGAGCTGTAAACCTCAAAATCGGCGCCGCTGAATTCCAGCCCTTTCAAATGGAGCGCCGCTTCCATCGCCCGCACCACCAGGTTCCGGCGGTCTCGCGGAATGCGGTCGCCATTCTCGCCGAAGTACCGGATGCCCACACGTCCATCCAGCCTGGGAGTGACTTTCACGTTGAACATGGCGTCGAGCGTCACCGCCGCGCAGTTCATGGCACCGGCAAAGTTCCCGACGGTGGCGGGCACCTTGACGAGGATGGACCTCGGTCTCATGGGATTTCTCCTTATTTTTGAATAATATGCTGATCGCCACTCAAAAGTGAAATCGCAAATTTTTATACTGTGGATAGATTTTTGTTATCCAGAAGGAGGGATAGCCAAAGATCACTCAGAAATTATCCAACTGCAAGTCCGCCGCCCCGTTCCACCGTTCCCCGAAACCGCACCAGAACTAGGAAACCAGTTCTAACGATGTGGTAACGACAATCGAGCCCTTCAATGATCGGGCGACCGGGCAGCGGTCCGCGTGCATTTTGTAGACGCGTTTAATGGTTTCGAGCTGGGATCGCGAAGCCTGTAGCTTGTAATGCGCGTGGATGTGCCGTATGACCAGAACTCCGCAGTCCACTTCAATTTCACCGGTAACTTCAGAAATCAGTTTGCCGTTGCTGGCATCAATCTGGCGCGCTTCCAGCGCACCGCCGAAAGTGCCGGTCAGTCAACCGCCGGTCGCGGCCACGACATAGTCGAGCGTGGTTGCGCAGGGCGGGAATTTTTCAGGCGGGACATTGTAGTGTTCGGCGACTTCCGAGTGCACGCCAAACTGGACGGGCTCTTTGGTGGCGGGCAGATACGCCAGCCTCATGGGCCCAACCTGGCGCTCAATCCGAACCCGGGAAGTGTAGGCAACATGGTCATTCTCCGGCATGGCAGCACCTCATCGGAGCAAATCCTCAAGCCTCACGGCCTGGTCCGTTTTTTCATCCCGGTACTTGATGATGACCGGCGTGTAAAGCGAAAGATTCCATTCCTTGCCCCGTCCTCGCGTCACCGCGCGCGCTCCGGGAACCACCACCGCGCCCGGGGGAATCATCAACGGACGGCCGTCCTCGCGGCGGTAGACCGTTTCGCGAACCAGATCATAAACCGGCGTTGAGCCTGTCAGCACGGTCCCTGCGGCCAGCACCGCTTCCCGACCGACAACCGTGCCCTCGTAAACACCGCAATTGCCTCCCACCAGAACGTCATCCTCAATGATCACCGGCAGCGCGCCCACCGGCTCCAGCACTCCGCCGATCTGCGCCGCCGCTGACAGGTGGCACCTCTTGCCGATCTGCGCGCAGGAGCCAACGAGCGCGTGAGAATCAATCATCGTCCCGTCGTCCACGTAGGCGCCTGCGTTCACGTACATCGGCGGCATGCACGTCACGTTCCTGCCGATGTAGCAGCCGTCGCGGATGGATGAGCCACCCGGAACCACGCGGACGTTCTGCCCGCTGGGAATCTGTTTCAGCGGATACGTCTGCTTGTCGCGAAACTGGAATCCGACCGGCGGCATCTCCTCGGCACGCCCGATCCTGAACCCCAGCAGTATGCCCTTCTTCACCCAGGCGTTCACCTTCCAGCCCGTGGCAGATTGGGCGTCGGGTTCCGCGGCCCGAACCTGGCCTTCATTCAGAGCCTTCTTGAACTCATCAAAGGCCGTGAAATATTCCTCGCCGTAATGGTCCGATTTCCGCTCGAAAAGTTCTTCGATCTTTTGCTGTAGTGTCATAGGTCATCAAGATTTTGTAGCGTTCCGGTGCATGGGCGTGGATCGTCCCCCTTGCGCTGGGAAGACCCTTCGCGGGCAGCAAACGCCGCCGTTTCAAACCCAGGCTCCGATGAACTCTCACACTTTTTGTGTCTGGAGCAGCCCCTGTTCGGCCAGAACTTTTTCCAGCTTCGATCGGTTCTCCGGCTTCATGGAGCACATGGGCAGCCGGTAGACCTCTTTGATCTTCCCCATCATCGCCAGAGCCGCCTTCACTGGAATGGGGTTCGTTTCGATAAAGTTGGCCTGCATCAGCGGCAGAAGTTTCGCGTTCAGTCTCCGCGCCTCATCGTATTTCCCTTCCAGCATAAGGTGGGCCAGGTTGGTCACCTGCCGCGGAATCTCATTCGAGATCACGGAGATCACGCCCGCCCCACCCAACGCCATCAGCGGAAATGTAAACGCGTCGTCCCCGGAAAGGACCCTGAAATTCGGGGGGACAACGGTTAAAACTTCCATCTGTTGCGTGATGCTGCCGGAAGCTTCTTTGATGCCGATGATGTTGGAGATCCCGGCCAGCCGCGCCACCGTCTCCGGCAGAATGTTTGAAGATGTGCGCGACGGCACGTTGTAAAGAATCACCGGCAGATCGGTGCAATCGGCAATCGTCTTGAAATGCTGATACAGGCCCTCCTGCGTCGGCTTGTTGTAATAAGGCGCGACGGAAAGGATGCCCTGCACGCCCAGCGCCTGAAGGTCCTGCACCAGGCTGCAGACCTTTTTCGTGTTGTTGCCGCCCGCGCCGGCAATCACTGGAACTTTGCCCCTGGCTTCCTGCGCCACCACGCGCACCACGCCCAGGTACTCTTCGTGCTCGAGCGTCGGCGCCTCGCCGGTGGTCCCGCAGGGAACCAGGAAGTCGATGCCCTCGCTGAGCTGAAATTCCACCAGGCTCCGGAGCGCGTCGACGTCCAGAGTGCCGTCCTCTGAAAAAGGGGTCACTAAAGCAGTGCCGCAGCCTCGAATATCCAAGCTCATAAAGCCTCCTCCGGCCACAAAGGGTTTTCCATGGAGAGTTCGATTATAAAGGACTAGCGTCGCTGAGGCTACTGCTGTTCTTCGAGAATTTGATCGAAGGCGAACATGCCCTTTTTGCCAGCCACCCAGCGGGCGGCGTAGAGCGCCCCTTCGGCAAATCCCTGGCGGCTGCGGGCATTGTGCCGCACCATCACCGTGTCGGCTTCCGAATCAAATCCCAGCTCGTGCGTGCCGGGAATGTAACCGCCGCGTACGCTGGAGGTGGGAATCTCGCGCCCCGGCAGACCGGGCTCGACGCGCCGCTTCAGTTCCAGAGCGGTGCCTGAGGGCGCGTCCTTTTTGAATTTGTGGTGGGCCTCAACAATGTAGGGTTCGTACATCGCATAGGGCGCAAAGATTTTTGCGGCCTCGCGCGCCAGCCGGTAGAAGAGCTGCACGCCGATGGAAAAGTTGGCCGCATACACCAGCCCGATGCCGCTTTCCGCGACGATCTTCTCCACTTCCGCAAAACGGTCGTTCCAGCCCGTGGTTCCCACCACCAGGCTGACGCCCAGCGCGGCCACGCGGCGGATGTTGTCCACCACAACGTCGGGCTGGGTAAAGTCAACGGCCACGTCGATGCCGCGGAAGTTTTCTTCCGTAACGGCCACGCCGTCCGGGTTCGATTCGATGGTCAGGATCAGCCGTAGGTCGAATCCGCGCTCGGGGGCGATGCGCGCCACCGCGGCGCCCATTTTCCCATGGCCCAGCAGGGCCAGATTCAAATTGCGGGGCCGTTCGCCTTGAGGAGTTGCAGACATTGTGAATCAGTTCCTGATCGACGGAATCGACCTGTGAATTCTGAATGATGAAGGATGAAAAAGCAACCGGATCAAAACGCCTAATGCCCACTCTCGTTTGAATAGACTCTACGATACACTTCGCGCCTTAATCCAGGTATCCTTCAGACTTCATCAGCTCGGCGTTCAGCAGTGCCGCGCCGGCTGCGCCCCGGATGGTGTTATGGCTCACTGTGGTGTACTTGAATTGCAGCACCGGGCACAGCCGTGCCCGCCCGATCACGGCCGACATGCCACCGCCGGCATTCACGTCGAGCCGGGGCTGGGGACGGTCGTGCTCATCGCGCACAATGATGGGATGCACAGGTGCCGAAGGCAACTTGCGCTCCTGCGGGACAGAGCGAAACTTCTTCCACGCCTCGATCAGGTCTTCCAGTTTCGCTTTCTGCCGCAATGAGAGTGAAACGGCTTCCGTGTGCCCGTCTTCCACCAGCACGCGGTTGCAGTGCGCGCTCACAATGAAGTCGGCCTTTGACACCTGGCCGTCCTGCAGTTTGCCCAGCAGCTTATGGGCTTCGCGTTCCACCTTCTCTTCTTCGCCACCGATGTACGGAATCACATTGCCCAGGATGTCGAGCGAGGGCACGCCCGGATACCCTGCTCCTGAAACCGCCTGCATGCTGGTCACCAGAACTTTTTCGAGGCCAAACGCGCGCTCCAGCGGCGCCAGTGACATCACCAGGCCCACCGTGGTGCAGTTGGGATTGGTGACGATCATGCCCTTCCAGCCGCGCTGCTTTTGCTGCGCGCGCACCATCGCCAGGTGGTCAGGATTCACTTCCGGAATCAGCAGCGGCACGTCGGCATCCATCCGGTGATTGGAGGAGTTGGAGACCACCACGTGGCCTGCCCTGGCAAACTCCTTCTCCACCTCGCCCGCCACCTTCGAATCGAGTGAGGAAAAGATCAGTTGCGGGGCCTTGCCCGGCTTGCACTCCTCCACCACCATGTCCCGAACGCCGGCGGGCATGGGCTCGCGCAGGCGCCAGCTGCACGCTTCCGCGTACTTCTTGCCGGCCGAACGGTCTGACGCTGCAAACCATGCCGCCTCAAACCACGGATGATGTTCCAGCAGGCTCGCAAATCGCTGGCCCACCATTCCCGTGGCGCCTAAAATTCCGACTTCAATCTTCTTCATAACAAACTTCCTTCTGTCGCTGGTCTGGTCCTGCCTGAATGTGTTGGATGCGGACGGAGCGTTAAAGGCGCTTCTTCAATTCTTTCACCAGGCGCGTATAAAGTTCAACGGCCTTCGTCAGTTCCGATTTGCGTACGCGTTCGTGGTCCGTGTGGGCGACGCGAATCGAGCCCGGCCCCAGCAGCAGCGGCCGGCCCCATCGCGTCAGGCTTGGCAGGTCAGTGGAATAGGAAACAACTTCAGTTTCAAACCCGTCGAAATGTTCCGTGTGAATGGGTTTGGTGTCGCGAATGAACTCGTACTCGCACCGGCCCTTCACCACCGATTCCACCTGCTCGCGCAGTTCAGGAGTGGCGTTGACGGTGCGGAAAAGGATTTGCGCCGAGGCGCTCGCGGGAATCACGTTGATGGCTGCGCCGCCATTGATGACGCCGATGTTCACCGTGGCCGATCCCATCACGGGGTCTTCCGGCAGCGGAATCCGCCGGATTTCATCCAGGATGTCCAGCAGCTTCAAAATGGCCGATTCCCCCATTTCGGGATAAGCGGAGTGGGCGGCCTTGCCGCTGGTTTTGATGTCGATGCGCAGAATGCCCTTGGTCCCCACCGCCAGCTTGTTTTCCGTGGGCTCGCCGTTGATGATGTACTTCACGTCCGGAGGCTGTTCGTTCGCTTTGCGCGCGCCATCGCTCAGGATTTCCTCGCCCACCATGAAAAGCATTGCGAAGTCCCGAACGCCCTCGGCTTTCAATCCCTGCGCGGCAATCACCTGCGCGGCCAGGATACCCTTGGCGTCGCACGAACCCCGGCCGTAAAGCCATTCCTCGTCTTCGCCGGCGGGGATGAACGGCGGCACGGTGTCCATGTGGGTGCTCAGCACCACGTCCGGCCGCCCGAGCGTGGCAAACACGTTTTGGCGGCCCGGCTCAACTGTCTGGCGCGAGGTCTCAAAACCCTGCTTATCGAGATAGTCCGCAAGAAATTCGCCGCAGGCCTTTTCATTGCCTGTGATCGATTCAATGTTCACCAACGCCTTGGTAAGCTCAAATAGCTCCATTGCCTGCTCACTGATGAGAATGTCCTTCATTTAGACCGGGGCGATGGCTTCCGGCTGCAGAACGTGAACCTTGCCGCACGCCTTAAGAAATGGTTGCGATTCGCGTCTTCGGCGGTTTGCCAGGAGTCCGGCCACAGGGCCGGAACAGCGCATCAGCACCGGGGTTAACCCTATGACGGTAGCCCACAAGCGAAAGAAGCGTCAAGTGGTTTCATGTTATGCGGCGGCCCCGCTGGGCAGGAGGGTGATCCAGGTTCCTGCCGTGATCAGCTTCCAGTGCAGTCTCTGTGTCCTCTGTGGTCTAAGGCTTTAACACAGAGGTCACAGAGAACCTCTGTGCACTCTGTGTTGAGTTTTTCCAGCCACAGAGAGCACAGAGAAAAACGGGTCGCGCATACGTTCCGCAGTTTGGAATGTATGCGGCACTTTGGCACACAGGCAGTTGTGCTATCGTTCCGCCTTTGCCCAGCCCTTCGCCCGACTCCACCGCACGCAGCCATCCTTCATAAAGCTCGTTGCGGCGCGACTCTGCCATGGCGGGTTCAAACCTCTTTGCGATCCTGAGCTGCGCCGCCAGTTCCTTCTCATCTTTCCAGAAGCCCGTCGCCAGTCCCGCCAAGTACGCCGCGCCCAGCGCGGTGGCTTCCGTCGTCACGGGCCGCTCCACCGGAACCCCCAGAATGTCGGCCTGGAACTGGCACATAAAATCATTCCGCGCCACGCCGCCATCGACGCGCAGGGCCTCCGGCCGCGCGCCCGTATCTTTCGCCATGGCCTCCACCACTTCGCGCGTCTGGTAGGCAATGGATTCGAGCGCCGCGCGAACAATATGGTTGCGGTTGCTGCCGCGCGTGAGGCCCACAATCGTGCCGCGCGCGTAAGCGTCCCAGTGCGGCGCGCCCAGCCCCACAAACGCCGGAACAAAATAGACGCCTCCCGCGTCCGGCACTGCCTGCGCCATCGCCTCGCTTTCATTTGCGTCTTTGATCAGCCCCATTTCGTCGCGCAGCCATTGCAGCGCCGCCCCGGCGATAAAGACGCTACCTTCCAGCGCGTATATCGTCTTGCCGTTGCGCCCCCAGGCCACCGTGGCCACGAGGCCCGAATCGGATTTCGGGATCTCTTCACCCGCGTTCATCAGCAGAAACAGCCCGGTGCCATAAGTATTTTTTGCGCTGCCCTTCGTGAAGCACTGGTGCCCGAAAAGCGACGCCTGCTGGTCGCCGGCCACTCCGGCAATGGGAATCTGTCCGCCAAAGAGCTCCGTCTGCGCAATCACGCCGCTCGATTCTTTCACCTGCGGCAGCAGCACGCCTGGAATTTTAAAGTGCTTCAGGATCTCTTCGTCCCATTGGAGCGAGCCGATGTTGAACACCAGGGTGCGCGAGGCGTTGGAGACGTCCGTGGCATGGACCTTCCCGCCTGAAAGTTTCCAGATGAGCCAGGCGTCGATGGTTCCCGCCGCCAGCTCGGCGCGTTCGGCACGGATGCGCAGGCCCGGAACGTTTTCCAGCAGCCAGGCGATCTTGGTGCCGGAAAAATAGGCGTCGGTCGCGAGGCCGGTCTTCGCGCGCAGGACTTTATCAAAACCCTCCTCGCGCAGCCGGTCGCACATGGGCGCCGTGCGCCGGCATTGCCACACGATGGCGTGGTGGACGGGCTCGCCGGTCGTGCGGTCCCACACCACTACCGTTTCGCGTTGGTTGGTGATGCCGATGGCCGCCACGTCTTCCGGGCCGGCCTTCGCTTCGGCCAGCACCCGTTCCGCCACGGCGCGCTGCGACTGCCAGATTTCTTCCGCGTCGTGCTCCACCCAGCCGGGCTGCGGGTAATACTGCTTGAATTCCTGGTTGGCCGAGGCGCGCGTCTGGCCGTCGCGGTCAAAAAGAATGGCGCGGGAACTCGTGGTTCCCTGGTCAAGTGCAAGAACGTATTGGGGCATCGGGTTTCCTCCGGGGAACCTAGACTAAATGAGTCTGCGACGCAAATGCAAATGAAGAATGGGCTCGTGACGAAAAGCCCGCAGGGCCTCCTGAGGTCGAGGCTCCTTTAATGACCAATTGCAGGCTGAGGATGGGTAAATTGATCGAGTGGGATGTTCACCGAACCTATCCTGCCGGTGTCGTCGTCACGAATCACCACTCGCAGACGTTCAGCGGTGGCCAGTATAGGGAGCGGAAGGTCCTCATCTAAAAACAAACCTTCTGCTAATGCTGACTGGTAGGTTTCCGGTTTGAGGTAAAGTTCAATTGTCTGCGAAACGGATTTAAGGGTCTTTCCCTCAGGGTCCAACTCGCCGGTTACCAGAGTCAGCGTCACCTTCCAACGGCCGTTCTGATTCTTGAAGCTCACGTCGTGTGCATCCACATCACAGCGCATCAGGTAGGGCGCCCGTCCGGTATTCTTTACGTTTCTATCGGCCGACATCTGCACCGTCAGGCCAATTCCAGCAGCGTCCAGTGGGCTCACGATGGCTTTCGCGATGGCCGCCTCGCCGGTTTCATCCGCCGCCTTTTCTTCCGGCAAAGCAGAATAGCCATTTCGATATTGGAGCTTCACGCCCCGCTGGGCCATCTTGACGCTGATCTTGCGAAATTGGCCATTCCACTTCACCCCCTTGGGCTCATACGCCAGGACGTAAGTAATGTTGGAATCGTCCACCACTCGCCGTATGGAACCCAGGATGTCGTTCGTGTTGTAGAATGCATGGCCCCCGGTCCGCCTCGCCAGATCTTCCATAACTCCAGCGGAGCGGTCTTCATTCTCCCTGCTGTTGATCAGCTGGCCGAGGGTTTGAGGTGTACGCCAGGAGAATGAGGCTTGCCCCAATCCGCGGGCGTCGACGGGGTAGATGGCCAGGTTCACGTTATTCAGAGCCCGCGCCGCGCGAGAGATGTCAGACCGGAAGTCCTGCGCGTTTTTGAAGCCGTCAATGCCAAGCTTACGGTTGAGGCTGTTCCACATCGGGAAGCCGCCAGAAACCCAGATAAGATTCTTGCGGCCCGGCAGACCGCTGAGGTGGTTGGCAATGGCGATCAGGGCGTCGGTCGTAATCCTAACGCGCTCACCAGTATAGAAATCCTGTTCAAGAGAGTGCACCTCATTCATAAACTGGGCCAGCAGACCAGCCTCCCGATAGCTCATTACTCCTGGGACCCCGCTGGAGGGATGTGCCCTGGTTTCGTCCTGGAGAAATCTTGCGGCAGAATCGGGTTCGGAGGCATGAAACTCGCTGACCTCTGCTGCCTTGTAGCGGCGGACCGCCTCCAATAAGGTAGCGGTTTCATTGGTGAAATCATGAAGAACCAACAGCTTTTTGCCGAGCGCATAGAGCGCCACACTGTCGTTTGGCCTAAGGTCTTGCAGAAATTTGATCATCTGCTGGCGCGCGTATACCTGCGCCGCAAAGGGCGTATTCAGCGCGTCCAGCAGGATCACCGTAACCGATGGTGGAGCATATCCGGCCCGCTCGGACCTGTTTGAAAAAACGTTTGAGGGAAGCTTCGGAAGTGAGGCGGCCCGTGTCTGGCTCGATTCAACCCGAAAAACAATGATGTTTTGCTGTTTCCCATTGTCGTAAACCCTGAAGTCGTTGCGCGTAAGGCTGCTGACGGGATGCCCCTGACGATCCAGCGCAATCACGTTAACCTGAACCAAGTGCGTGGTGACGCGGAGCACCGTCGAAGTATGTTTGGGTTTTTGCGGTGGCTTATTTCCTTCGGCCGTCGAAACCACCATCCATGCGGACAGCGCAAGCAGAAGCAGTCGTTTCACCCCACGATATTACACTGTCCTCCTTCTATTGCAAGCGAGTCTTCTTGCTGGCTGGAGCCCGCGTGGCGCATGCATCGCAGCGTTTGCAATGCGTGCAGGGAAATCTACTGTTCTTTCCACGTCATATCCACGTCCACCGGGATGTTGTTGCTGATGGGCATAGCCAGCAGTTCCGGCGGCTTGATTTTAAAGTCCGAGACGGTGGTGGGAATGGTACCCACCACGCGAATTTCGTTTCCTTCCGGGACCAGCTTGAAGGGAACGTTACTGTAGTGGGCGGTCTGGCCGGCAAACTGCACGGTGAGGTTGGCCTGGATCGCTCCGCCTTTCAGGTCAGCTTCCGGCAACTGCGTCCGGACGATCACCATGGGAAACTGCGCGCCGAGCACCACCTCAATCATGTGCAGATCGCGATTTGTGTCACCCGAATCGAAAGTCTTGACGGGCACCGCCGCCAGGAAGTTGCACACTCCCGCTTTGCAGATGCCCTTCCCTCGCGCCGCATGGCTCACACCTTCCACGTGGTGCAGTGGATGGGAGACGTGATAGGTCAGCGTGGACTGCTGCAGCACCCAGTTGCTGCCTGCCGCGCAGGCAAGCGCGGGCAGCATGAGAACCAGCGAACACAAAACAATATTGCGAATGATTTTCATCGCTTCAACCTCAGAACTTGAAAGTAACGGCGAGGACCGCCGTGCCCAGCGCCGCCGCCGTCACCAACGCCGCCGTCTGATGGTATTTGGCAATTCCGTGCACGCGTTCGCCCCTGTTCAACTGTGAGTAAGCCATCGCTCCCAAAACGGCGGTCATCACCATGCCCGGCCCGTGAATCCAGGCCATCGCCTTGTGCAGACGGATGGGCCCGCGCACCTGCACTCCCGGCATTCGCGGAGCCGCCAGGGCAAAATAGGCCGTCGCGGCATAGAGACCCGCCGTGGTCGCTCCCAGAGCCATGTGGACGTTGCGCCCGGTTGGGCTGCCCGGCGTTCCGTGCTCGCCCTTGGCCCCGCCGGATGCAATGAGCGCAGCCACCATCACCGCAACTGTGGCCATGCCCAGCTTCTGATGAATTTGCAGCATGCGGGTGCGCTTGTTCAGCCGCGCCTGTTCTTTGGCGCTCCCCTGCACCTCATTTGTGGGGAAACCCAGGCTCGAAAGCGACGGCTCTGTTCCACTGCTCTGGGCCGTGCTGTTGCTGGAAGAGCCTTCCAATTGCAGGTTGAGGGTTTCGGTAGCGCCGGCTGTGACAGCCACCCGCGACTTGCCGGTGGGGAAACCTTCCGCCACTGCCGTCACTTCATAATTGCCGGCACTCAGTTTGGAGACGCTGTAGCGGCCGGATGCATCCGTCTTCGTCTCCTCCGTCTGGCCGGTAAAAACATTGCTGACGGAAATCCTGGCGCCTGCGACCGGCGAGCCCGACGAATCATTGACTGTGCCGGAAAGCGTGGCGCCGGAATTCTGAGCGCATATCGGGACCGAAAATAAAAGGGAAAACAGCAGGACTCCAGGAATCAACTTCATCCACTTTGAATTCATTGGAACTCCACTTTTAGTAATGTCCTGTCCGGTTTTGTAGCGGCGAGTTTATCCCGCCACGTGGCGGCGTAAAGCCGCCTCTACGAGAAATCAGGACAGTACCCATTGCTGTGTAACAAGCGTGTTGGAACTGCCGGTAATGAAATAATGATGTTGCCTTGTCCCAGCATCCACAGCCGGCCTGCAATCAAATCTCCCGGAACGCCGGCTGTCCAATGGGTGCCCTCCTATGATGCGCCTCGCGTTGCACGGGTTGGCAGCAGGGCCCACTCCTCGCGTGCCCGCTCATCCGCATGTCCAAACACACGGCAGAGCTCGCCCGGCGCCACCCGCTTTGCTTCGAGCTGAAGGCTTTCAAATTGACCGCTTTTCGTCTAAAGATATAGGACTATGCCTCGAACTCCAAAACGCTGCCCGTGGCCCGGCGACGATCCGCTTTACCTCGCCTACCACGATAAGGAATGGGGTGTGCCCTCGCACGACGACACACACCTTTTTGAAATGCTCATTCTCGAAGGCGCGCAGGCCGGACTGAGTTGGATCACCATTTTGCGCAAGCGGGAAAATTACCGGCGCGCATTCGCCGGCTGGAACGTGGAAAAAATCGCGCGCTTCGGTGAGAAAGATTTTGCGCGGCTCATGGCTGACGAGGGCGTTGTGCGCAACCGCCTGAAAATTCGCGCCGCCATCGAGAATGCGAAAGCCTTTCTCAGGGTGCGCAACGAGTTTGGAAGCTTCGACCGTTACATCTGGCGGTTTGTGGAGGGCTCGCCCCTTTGCAAGCGCCGCCGGACTATGCGCGAGGTTCCCACCCACACCGCCGAATCAGACGCCATGAGCCGCGATTTGAAGAAGCGCGGATTCAACTTTGTCGGCACCACAATCTGTTACTCGTTCATGCAGGCCACGGGGATGGTGAATGATCACCTGGCATCCTGCTTCCGCGCGGGCGAGTGATCCTGCCGTTACAGCTGGCGCGCGCCATGATTATTTGGCGAACGCCAGACCCAGGTAGTAGGGCCACAGCACAACCGCAAAAACGCCCTTCCAGAACGGCAGGTGCAGAAAGCCGATGGTGAAAAGCCAGGCGGCAATCCAGACCATCCCCGCAAAGCCCTGCTGGTGAATTTGGATTTTTTCCATGGTCACAAGTTTACACCCGCCGCCGGCCCGGGCAAGCGCCAGAGGGTGTGGTGCAGAAATCAAGCGGACCTGGTGCGACGGGTCTTTTCATCCTTCATCCTTCATACTTCTCCCTTACGTTCCTGCCACAATCCCCGGGAACCAATGCACGGCGTTGTCGTGGAAGATCTTGTGCAGCACGGGTTCGGGCAACTTCAGTCCCTGGTACTTCTTCCCCTGATAGTCCACCCAGTCGTCGGTGGCAAAGTATTTCCAGTCGCGCAGGTAACGTTCCTGCCACTCCTTGAGGGCCGCTGACACGTCGGCATCAGGCATCAGTTCGAGGTCGGTGCCGTAGAGCACCCGGTCCTGGTATTTGATGAGGAACGCCCTCACCTTGTCGCGCGGTTGCATCATCAGGTATTGCACGCGCGCGGCGGTGTCGACGGCAAAGTTCGGATAGCGGTCAAATCTCTGGGCGATCTGGTCCACGTCGGTTTCCATGCTGCCCAGATGCGCGCCCACCACGCGCAGTTTGGGATTCTCCGCCAGCAGGTGGTCACGCGCCGCCAGGATGGCGTCCTTGGAGGGCCACTCCGGATGCAGAAAGGCGTATTCCTCCGGGTGCTGTTTGTAGTAGCTGTAGTCAGGGCTTTCAGGATCGGGCGCCTTCCAGCAGGAATCGGGTTCAGCAATGTGCGCCACCACGGTGCGATTATTCGCGGCAATGTCCTGGTAGACGGGCTCAAAGGCTGGATCGTCAGGCATCACGTACTTCCCCGCCTTGTTCTTCATCTCCATGCCCATCACCTTATAAATCTTCACGGCCACGGCGCCGTTGGCAAAGTCGTGGTTCAACTGGCTGACCGCTTGCTTTTTGAAGCCCGGCTTCTCAAATCCGTAGGGATTGAAGGTGGTGCAGAAGGCGGCGCGCCCATCGGTAATCTTCCGAACTTTCAGCTCGTCGCTGCGCTGCGGCTCCAGGGCTTTAAAGAAAGGGTCGCGGTCGTCAATCACGCAAATGTTGAGCAGGCGCAAATCCAGGCGCTTCACCATGGCGGCAAACGCCGGATCGTCCTTGTAAACGTGCACGTGTACATCAATGGGCTCGACGGCGGCAAAACCCGCAAGATCACCGGCCGGAGCCTCCGCGGTTTTCGTTTCCTGCTGCGGGCCCGTGCTCTGGCAGGCGGCATTCAGCAGCACAACAGCCAGCGCCGCAGCCAGCAGTGCATGCAACGTCAACTGCGATTTCCAGATTTTCACCTTGTCCCTCCTGATGGCCGTCGGCCGCGGCGCCTTCGTAACACCGTGGCATTCTTCTCGCGGCCGGCATTCTTGAGTCTTGAAATGCCACCCAGCATACCGCTCCGCCCGCTGAAAAACAAATGGGGGCGGGACCCGAAAGCTGCGGACCCATTTCGCGAATCCCGCCGTTTTCAATCAGCAGGTCCAGCGCGCCGTCCAGCCCGTCCCCGGGCGAGATCACGCGTCCGTTCTGAATCAGCAATCGAGCCACTCTGTCCACCTGAGAATGTCAGGGTCGTTAGTGAGAGCAAACCGTCAGCGGCGCGAAGGATTGCCCATCGTGCGCGGCAGCTAGATCCATCGGCTGAAAAGCCGGTTGAGAATTTGTGTTGTTCCGTGGCATGGCATTTAAATAAGGGTGGCAAAACAAAGGCGATTTTGATGGCGGACAGTAGGCTAGATTCTTTGGATCAGCCTTGCGCGCCCGCTCCGGTTCGTTTTTCACGCCCCTTTATTATCAACACTATCTGTAGCTTCGTTTTAGGTTCGTTTTAGGTTCGTTTTTTCCACAGCTACGTATTTTCAACAACTTCTCAGCTTCGTTTTTAGGTTCGTTTAGGTTCGTTTTTGGGAGCCGATCCTTTGTTTTCAACAACATCTCAGCTTCGTTTTTTAAAATAACATCTTTTTCTGTCCCATTTGTCCCAAAAAGCCAGAAAGCTAGTCTTTTTCGCGCCCTGCAATTTCCGGCGCAAAGGGGGCAAATTCCCTCCGGCGCCCGGAAGGTCCCGCACACAACAAAGACTACCACACTAGCCGACACTTGTCAAGCAAAATCGCGCGAAGGCCGCTCCCAGCCGGAAAGCAGATTCCTCGCTTCTCTCGGAATGACAGGGCGGGGGATGGGCTCGGAACAACGCGTGGACTTTCAGGCTGCGCCGGCCACCGTTCCTGCGGTCTCCGGCCTTTGTGTTCATCGCGGCCTGCAAGCGCGGAATCCCGGAAGAGCCCTCGCCCGTGGGAGGAGGGAGCAAACCCAGGTGGGGCCAGGCGCCGCCGGGCTATGCTATACTCGCCCTCGATGCCTACACGAAACCAGGGACTGCTCCACCCGGCCGGGCGGCCCTACCGCTTCGTGGTCCTGGCTTTTGCCTCCCTGATGGCTTTCGGCAGCTACTTTGCCTACGACAGCGTTGGCGCCATTGAGACCACGCTGATCCAGGTTTTCCACACCAACCGCGCCGCCATCGGCACCATGTACACCATGTACAGCGTGGCCGCCATCTTCGCGGTGCTGGCCGGCGGTTTCCTGATTGACCGCGCGGGCGTGCGCCTGGCCAGCCTGATCTTCTCCTGCTTTATCGTGGCCGGCGCCGCCATGGTAGCCTGGGCGCCCGACCTGCCCCTCCTGTATGCCGGGCGGGTGCTTTTCGGCATCGGCTCGGAATCCATGATCGTTGCCCAGAGCGCCATCATCGCACGCTGGTTCAAGGGCAAAGAACTGGCCCTGGCCTTCGGCATCGCCCTCACCATCTGCCGCCTGGGCACGCTGTTTTCCTTTAATACCGAACAACTGCTGGCCAACCGGTTTGGATGGCGCAACGCGCTGTGGATAGCCGCGGGGTTGTGTGTGGCCAGCCTGGTGTGCAACTGGATCTACACGTTGATGGACCGGCACGCGGAGCCCATTCTGCAACTGCCCAAGGCGGGCGGCGGCGACCAGATCACCTGGAGCGACGTCGGAAAGTTTCGACCCTCGTACTGGTACGCGGTGGGCATCTGCGTGGCGTTCTATTCCGCCATCTTTCCCTTTACAGCGCTGGCCACCGACTTTTTTCACGACAAGTGGGGCATGCCGCTGGCGTCGGCGGCAGGACACGGCTTTCTCTCCGGCGTGTTCTACAACTTGACGCACATGTTCAGCACCGCCCAGGGCACCACGTCGATTATCATTGCGGCCTCGATGGTGCTGGCGCCCTTTGCCGGCAACCTCGTCGATCGCGTCGGGCGCCGGGCCACCCTGATGGTGCTGGGCTCGCTGCTCATCGTTCCCGCGCACCTGCTGCTGGGACTCACCACCATCTGGCCCGTCTTCCCCATGATCGTGCTGGGAGCGGCTTTCGTGCTGGTGCCCGCCTGCATCTGGCCTTCCGTGCCGCTCATCGTGGATGAGAATCGCGTGGGGACGGCGTTTGGCCTGATGACCGCCTTGCAGAACGTGGGCCTGGCAACCTTCCCCATCGCGAACGGCGCGCTGCGCGACGCCACGCACGGTTACACCGCCAGCCAGATCATGTTTGGGGCGCTCGGTTTCTGCGGCCTCATCTTCTCTTTTCTTCTGCTGCGCGCCGACCGCCGCGAAGGCGGCCGCCTCGAGCGCGCTTAGCGCCTCAACGGCCGCGGTTGGTGCGCGGCCAGTCAATCCTCCAGCGCCCGCCGGGATACTTTGCCCAGAACAATGGTTTTGCCGGAGTGCCGCGCGCGTGGTGGTAGAGCACGGCGGCGCGCTCGTAAAAACCTCGGGTGTGCCAGGAGTCGAGGTAGTGGAACAGCTTGTAGTCGAGGTGGTGGCAGAATTCGTGGGTCAGGGTGCTGAGAAATGTTCCATAAGAGGTGACCCGCTTCTGCACGGCGGTCCGCATCCAGACGCGGATCAGCATGGTGCTGGGATGATAGTCGCCGAAGAGCTCGTATCCCCAGCCACCCTCGCGGCTGCGAACCGGCCGGGCGGCAAGAACGCGAATGGGAAGCCGCTCCACCTTGTAGAAATCAGCCGCGATGTTCAAGAACTTTTCACACAACCGGTGGACAGGCGGAACCTCTCCCGCCTTGAGCGCCTCCTCAAGGGATGAAGACAGACGCTGCAGGCGATCGTCCGGCGGAACGGCGAGCGCCCGGTTCTCGTCGCTCTTGATGTAATCGGCGAGCAGGGTCTTCTTTCGCGGCTTGCTGTCAGTGAGCATCCCAACATCATTTTTGACCGTCAGGTCGGGGCCGCGCAAGCCCGGTGAAGGCGCGGACGGTACGCTGGCGGCCCGGCCCCATCGAAGGGCCGGCACCTCCTCCGCGAAACGCCCGATAGGTCCCCATGCCGCCGGGTCTGCCTTAAGACCGGGATAAACATCACAGCCCAACGTGAGTCGCATCACAGCCGTTTGTGAGGTTGAGCGATAGCCTATGGCTGGTTGTCATAACTGAGGAGTATTCCGCCCCGTGGGTGCCCGCCGGGCCTGAATATTCGCCTCGCCGGGATGGTGAAGCCGGGCGGAAGGGATTCATACCATGACTGAACCAAACATTGGAGAGCTTCCAGAAAAAACTTTGTGGAGACCGATGGCTGCGGTTCTTTTGTGCCTGCGCATCGTCATCGGATGGCAGTTGCTCTACGAAGGGCTGGCCAAGCTGCTGACACCGGACTGGACGGCAGCTCCCTACCTGCTGCTCTCGCGCGGCTTCTTCCCTGGATTCTTCCACTGGCTGGGATCGAGCCCGGCCATGCTGGGAGCGGTCAATTTCCTGAACACGTGGGGTTTGACGCTGATCGGGCTGGCGCTGATTCTTGGCGTTGTGACCCGTTTCGCCAGCGGCTGCGGCGTCGCGATGCTGGCGCTTTACTACCTGGCGCAGCCGCCGTTGATCCGAACAAATTATTGGGCCCCGGTGGAAGGCCACTACATGGTGGTGAACAAGACCCTGGTGGAACTGATGGTCCTGGTGGTCTTCCTGTTCGTGCCCGCCGGGGCGTTGTGGGGAATTGAACGGTTCTGGCGCGGGTGGCAAGGGCGGAAGAAGGCGGCCGCGCAGGATGCCAGCACGGCGCCTGACAACGTTTCCCTGGCCCGGCGCAAGACGCTGGAGAACCTGATCGGCGTTCCCGTGCTCGGCGCGCTGGGATTTGCGACGCAGCGGAAGTACGAATGGGAAAAGGTGCATGCCGTCACCGGCGCAACCATCAAGCTGAAGGACCTGAGCCTGAAAGATTTGAAAGGCGAACTGCCGCAGGGAACCCTGGGAAAACTGAAAATCAGCCGCCTCATAATTGGCGGCAACCTGATCGGCGGGTGGGCGCATTCGCGGGACCTGATCTACGGTTCGCAGCTTTTCAAAGCCTACAACTCAGACCGCAAGGTTTTTGAGACGCTCGAACTGGCGGAGCGGGCCGGGATCAATACCTTCTGCGCTGATCCCAGCGAGATGCCGCTCTTCAACAAGTATCGCGAAGTGAACTCGTCCAAAATGCAGACGCTTGTGCAGATCTGGGGACATCCCAAACCGGCAGACATGAAGGGGGTTATCGATAAGGCCATCGATTACGGAGGGACCACGCTCTACATTCGGGGAGTGGAGGGAGACATTTTCACTCGCGACAAGCAGATGGAAGTGCTGGCCAACGCGCTCGACTACATCAGGAAACAGGGCGTCCCGGCAGGCATCGGGGCGCACTCGATTGAAGTGCCCATCGAATGCGAGAAGGCGGGCCTCGATCCCGACTACTATGTGAAAACTCTGCACAGTGACCAGTATTGGTCGGCAACACCGATGAAAGACCGCGTGGAGTTCTCAGTGATCGACCCGAAGCTCGCCCATGGCACCTGGCGTGACAACATATTCGACCTTTTCCCGGAAAAGACCATCGAGTTTATGGGAACCGTGAAGAAGCCCTGGATTGCCTTCAAGGTGCTGGCGGCCGGGGCGTTCCATCCCAGAGACGGCTTCCGGTTTGCCTTTGAAAACGGCGCCGACTTTATCAACGTGGGAATGTTTGACTTCCAGGTGGTGGAGGACGTGAACACGGCCATCGACGTGCTCTCCAGCCTGAAAAACCGCACGCGCCCGTGGCATGCCTGAGGAGGATGGCAAAATCGAGTGACGTGCATCTTTTGTAGCGGCACCGAATGAGCGCCGAAAACCAGGCGGCCACAGGCCAGTTTAAGGATCCATGCAATGCGTGAAACGGACAACAGAGGGCTTGCTGAACAAGCTCTAGCATGGAAACCGATGGCTGCGGTTCTTTTGTGCCTGCGCATCGTCATCGGATGGCAGTTGCTCTACGAAGGGCTTGCCAAACTGCTGACACCGGACTGGACGGCAGCTCCCTATCTACTGCTCTCGCGCGGCTTCTTCCCTGGATTCTTCCACTGGCTGGGATCGAGTCCGGCCATGCTGGGAGCGGTTAATTTCCTGAATACGTGGGGTTTGACCCTGATCGGGCTGGCGCTGATTCTTGGCGTTGTGACCCGTTTCGCCAGCGCCTGCGGCGTCACCATGCTGGCGCTTTACTACCTGGCGCAGCCTCCGTTGATCCGAACAAATTATTGGGCCCCGGTGGAAGGCCACTACATGGTGGTGAACAAGACCCTGGTGGAACTGATGGTCCTGGTGGTCTTCCTGTTCGTGCCCGCCGGGGCGTTGTGGGGAATTGAACGGTTCTGGCGCGGGTGGCGAGCGCGAAAGAAGGCGGCCGCGCAGGATGCCAGCACGGCGCCTGACAACATTTCCCTGGCCCGGCGCAAGACGCTGGAGAACCTGGTCGGGGTTCCCGTGCTCGGAGTGCTGGGATTTGCCACGCACCGGAAGTACGAATGGGAAAAGGTGCATGCCGTCACCGGCGCAACCATCAAGCTGAACGATCTGAGCCTGAAAGATTTGAAAGGCGAACTGCCGCAGGGGACCCTGGGAAAACTGAAAATCAGCCGGCTGATTATGGGCCACGACCTGATCGCCGCAATTGCGCATACCCGGGATCTGGTCTACGGCTCCCAGCTTTTCAAAGCGTACAACACGGACCGCAAGGTTTTCGAGACCCTCGAATTGGCTGAGCGCGCGGGCATCAACACAATGTTTGTCAACCCGGTAGCGATGCGCGTGATTAAGAAATATCGGGACCTGACCGGTTCCAAGATTCAAACGATCAGCCTGGTGTACTTCCCAACCCCCCAGGAATTGAAGACGAACATTGACCGGACGATCGATTCTGGTGTGAGCACGATATACCTGTTCGGGGGCGATGCCGACACGCACGTGCAGAACGGCCGAGTTGACGTCCTGGGCAAGGGTCTCGACTACATCAAGAGCCAGGGTTACATGGCGGGCGTTTGCGCCCACTCCATTGAAGTGCCCATCCAATGCGAGAAGGCCGGGTTGAACCCCGATTACTACGTGAAAACTCTGCACAGTGACAACTACTGGTCGGCAACTCCGCTAAAGGACCGCGTGGAGTTTGCGGTATTCGATGAAAAGCTTGCCCACGGCCATTTGCACGACAACATGTGGGACCTCTTTCCGGAAAAGACCATCGCGTTTATGGAATCCGTCAAGAAGCCGTGGATTGCCTTCAAGGTTCTGGCAGCCGGAGCCTTCCCTCCCCGGGAGGGCTTTCGCTTCGCTTTTGAAAACGGTGGCGACTTTATCTGTGTCGGGATGTTTGACTTCCAGGTTGTCGAGGACGTGAACGTGACTATCGACGTGCTTTCCAACCTGAAAAACCGTAAGCGCCCGTGGTATGCCTGAGCAGTTTGCCGGGAAAAGCCCTGGACAGATCATGCGGAGCGAAGCAGAATGTCCCGGCAGGCATTTTCGAACAAGGACAGGGACGCCTCGCGTGGCTCAACATGACAATCGGGGGTTTCTCAGCAGCCTGTTCGGCGGCGCAGGTCGCGGCTTGTTCCGCGCGCCTGAACTTTCCAGCCGGTCTTTCCGCTCCATGGGGACCCTGGCAGCCATCACGCTGGGCGGCGATTACGCTGATCGCCTCGAACCGATCTCAGAAAACATCCAGGCCATGTTCGGCCGGCTGGAAAGCGAGATGAGCGTCTTTCGGCCGGGCAGCGCCATCTGCGAGCTTTCCAGAATGGCGGGCGAAGCGCCGGTGGCGGTTCCCGAAGATACCTGGCGCGTGCTCAGCCTGGGCCAACACTTTGGGAGCGTGACCTCGGGCGCTTTCAACATCGCCGCTGCGCCGCTGGTGGGACTCTGGGGATTCAACGGAGCGCCGATTCCGATCGGCCCGCCCTCCGATCGGTCCATCAGCAAGACGCTGGAGCTGGTTGATGATCGCCGGCTGGCTCTGGGTGACGGGACGGCTTTTCTGCCTCTCAAGGGCATGGCGGTGGATGTAGGGGGAATTGCCAAGGGCTACGCCGTCGACCGCGCCTACGACTATTGCCTGAGCGAGGGCATCAAAGACTTCCTCATCGACTTCAGCGGCAACGTCCGCGCCGCCGGGCGTCCATCGCCCAAAGAGGGCTGGCAGGTTGGCGTGCGTGACCCCTTTGACGCTTCTCGCATGCTCGGTAAAGTCGCCCTGCCCAGCGGCATGGCTGTCGCCACATCGGGAAGCTACGAGCGTTTTGTTGACGTGGCGGGCAAACGGTTCTCGCACATCATCGACCCCCGCACGGGATATCCCGTCACTGAAACCAGCAGCACCACCGTTCTGTGCGCCGACGCCGTCACTGCCGACGCCCTCTCGACGGCCTTCTTTGTCGCCGGCCTGGAGGGCGCCGGCGAGCTTTTGACGAAGCTTCCTTCAGTGGACCTGCTCCTCGTGCCGGACTACCGTCCATTGGATCTCTGCTTAACTCCGGGCTTTGACAAAATCCTTGCGACGCCGTCGCGCGAGCAGCGCTCCCTGCTGAATTACCTATAAATTCACCCTAACCAATTGGATGACCCGCGTCCGGCGCCACCTTTGCGGTATGCTGAAGGGATGGCACCGCCGGCAGTGCGGCGGACGCGGTGAAAACTCGCATGCGCACTGAACTCAATTGTCTGTAAAAGGAGCGGACGTGGCTGCAAAAATTCTGGCTGTGGTTGAGGATATTTTCTTCCTGGCAAAAATTCAGCAGACCGCCCGGCAACTGGGCATCACGGTAGAGTCCGTGGCGCCTGATGCGCTGCAGGAAAAGCTGGGGCAAAAGGTCCCCAGCGCCATCCTGCTGGACCTGAACCATCGCTCCGGAAAAGCGATTGCCGTGTTGGAGGGGCTGAAAGACAATCCCGCCTCGCGATCAATTCCCGTCGTCGCCTTTCTTTCCCACGTGCAGACCGATCTCGCCCAGGCGGCGCGCGCCGCAGGATGTGAGCGCGTGATGGCAAGGTCAGCCTTCAGCCAGCAACTGCCGATGCTGCTGCAGGAACTGTCAGAAGAAAAAAGCGGCTGAGGCAAAGCAGTCATCACGGAGGGCACAGAGCCACACCATGCGCAAGACTTGCCAAATTTTCGTCTAATCTCCGTATCCGCAGCGGCCAGACGCGGAATGGCACAGTGGGCACAGAGATTCTCAGTGCACTCTGGTGACTGCTTGGGTACAGCCTCGCCTCACGTCCCATTGGCCACGATGACATCAGAACTTGAGGCCGAGGCTGTGTAAGTCCTTTTCCAGCTGCGCGGCGTTCTTAAAGTGCAAAGTCCGCAGCCGCAGTCGGGCAGCGCATTCCAGGTTGATCTCCCGGTCATCGATAAACAGGCACTCCTCCGGTTCGCGCTGGGTGAGGTCGAGCGCCAGGCGGAACATTTCGTCCTCCGGTTTCTTCACCCCCAGGAAACAGGAGCTCATAAAGAGGCTGAAATGTTTTCGCAGCTCGAAATGCTCAATCCGGTAGAGGTTGAGTTCCCGCGATTCATTATTCAGCGTTGACATCAGGTAGCGCCCGGCCTGTGCCAGCCGGGCCGCCACGTCGAGGGTGCCGTTAATGGGCTTCGACTGGTCAAACATATGCACCTTGAAAACGTCTTTTGCAAAGTTCCGTTCGCGGTAGAAAATGGTGCGGTCCAGATAGCGCTCGAGGCTCAACCTGCCGGTCTCAAAGCGGCCCACAACCAACTCGTGCCGGTCCTCAAAATCTTCCCAGTCCAACCTGAATTTCTGCGCTGCGCGTTCACGGTTGCGACGGTCCCAGCCATTGGTGAGCAAAACTCCGCCCACGTCCCAGAACAATGCTGATATTTCTGCCATGCAATCACCTCCCGTGCGCCGGAATTATGGCCTTAACCCTGGGGGCTCGCCTGCAACCGCCCTGAAAGAAGGACCCACTGCCCGATTGGATGCATGAACCAGGGTCATTGTTCGCTTTGAAAATTCCCCTGGGCGGTTTCTTCTGATCGTTGTATCCCAATGCAGCCCCCGGCGCGGGGCGCCTGCGGAATTCACGCCACATTTCTTCCGCGCTTTCGTGCTTTAAAGTTTACAGGACCTCTGTACAATATCAGGAGGGCCCCGCGAACAGCCGAAACCTGAATACGGCCCAAGGCCCTGTACCAGATGGTGCAGGGCAAGGAGCGATACCGACGTGAAGCGAAACGGAATGATACTGGCGATGATTCTGGTACTGGCGGCATTTGCAGGCGCAGTTCCGCGTGGGACAGCAGCACCGCAATCCTCCGCAAGCTCGACCCCGCAGGCGGCCGCGTCCTCCCAAGCCGTCAGCGGTTCTGACTTGGAAGACCTCAAAAATCCCAAGGAGAAAGTCCGAGCCAAGGCCGCGCAGGAGATTGGCGAAAACGGCGATCCTTCCATGGTGCCGGCGCTGATCGCCGCTCTGAATGATCCCAGCACGCGTGTGCGGAAACAGGTGGTCGTAGCCCTGGCGTCCATCCGCGTGAAGCAATCGCTCCAGGGGCTGATCCAGGCCACCAGCGACAACGATTCGGAGGTCCGCTGGCTGGCCGTGAAGGGCATCGAAGGATATTACACAGGCGTTACTCCCAAAACAGGTTTTATGGGTTACATGGAAAGCCAGTATCGCAGCGCCAAGAGACAATTCCTGGGAGGCCCCATCCGCATCACTCCCGGGACCGCGGTTGACCCGCAAGCTGTTTCGGCGCTCGACCGCGTGATGATGGACACCCATCACCAGCGGGCCGCTCAGGAGGCCACCCGGGCGCTCGGGATTCTGATGGCAAGGCAGGCCGTCCCCGACCTGGTGATCACCGCGCACGGCCCCAACGAAGACCTGGCCCGCGAAGCCCTCAACTCTTTGGGGAAGATTCAGGACATTTCCGCCGGACCCAAGCTGGTGGACCTGCTGAGTTCGCCGAACAGACAAATTCGGCAGGACGCGGCCGTCACGGTTGGGATCCTGCGCACAAGCTCGGCGGTGCCGAAGCTGCAGGCCCTTTACGAAAACGATCCCAACAAGGAAACCCGGCAGGATGCACTGCAGGGCCTGGCCTACATTGGCGATCCCGTTTCGGAGCCGATCTTTCTGAAGGCCCTCAACGACAAGGAGGCTTCCATCCGGGGCTATGCGGCGCAGGGGCTGGCCCGCGCGAAAGACAAGGAAGCACTGCCGGACCTGCTGCGCAGCGCGCCGGCTGAAAAGAACGCAGACGCCCGCCTGGCCATGGAGTTTGCCATCACTTCCCTGGGCAGAAATGATTATCTCAGCTCCATTATTAAATCCCTGGACTCGGGCGAAGCCGACGTGGCGCAAGCCTATCTGGTGGAACTGGCTCGCGGTCCGGGTTTTCTGGCCCAGCTTTATCCCTACTTGAACAGCCGCAACGCGCAGGTTCAGCAGCGGCTGTGCAACGTTCTGATGTACTCCGGGGACAGCACCAGCGTCCACCCGCTTGAGCAGCTTTCGCACGACAAAAACTCGGACGTAGCCGCTGCGGCCCTGCGGGCGCTGAGCACTGTTCGCCAGAGGGCTGGCGCTTCAGCCACCACCGGGCACTGAAATGCAGGACCCTGGCGCCGGCTGGGATTCCGCCGTAAGCAGCCGGTGAACCCCTCGGGAAGCCTCGGCGCGATGGATGATGGGCCCTGCCCTGCATTCCTGGAGCCACAGGAACCTGGGGTATACTGACAGTGGTGAACAGGAAGCGGTTGCGCACCCAGCGACGACGAGATCGAGTTCTTTTTCTGGCAGGATTGCTGCTCCTGGTTCCGGCCTTTCTGTTTCCACAGACATCTCCTCCCAATGATCCCGTCACCCAGGAAAGCCTGAAGTTTGCCCGGATTTATGGCCTGCTGGAAGAGCATTACGCTGATCCCATTGACCCCGATCGCGCGATTTTCGACGGCGGAATCAGGAGGATGCTGGATACGCTGGACCCGTTCTCCGCTTTCTTTGACCGGCAGCAATTCAAGCTTCTGAAGGAGCAGACCCGCGGCGAGGCGATTGGATTCGGCTCGATCCTTTATGTGAAGCCGGGAAAAGTTCTGGTGCTGCAGGCCGCGGAGGGCTCGCCTTCCTGGAGGGCGGGGCTCGGGCCCGGCGACGAAATCGTCGACATTAATGGTGAGAAAGTTGCCCAGCTTGATTTCCGGGCCTTGATCAAGCTGCTGCAGAGTTCCCGTTCCCACCCTGTGAGGCTGGGGATTCTGCACCCGGGTAAAGATGTGCCGCAGGAGGTTCGGCTGGTCCCCAAGGAAGTTGAACTCCCCACCGTGGATAACGCTTTTTTGTTTCCGGGCCAGCAGATCGCCTATATCCACGTTTCAGGCTTCGATGCCAAGACGACTGAAGAGGTACGGAGCGCCGTTGAAAAGCTGGGCGGACCCGGGCTGAAGGGACTGCTGCTGGACTTGCGCAACAATCACGGCGGCGTGGTTGCAACCGCCGTCGGCGTGGCCAGCCTCTTCCTCAAGCCGGGCCTCAGCGTGCTGACCATCCGCGGCCGGGCAGTTCCCGAAAAAACGTATAAAACAACACCCGCGCAAATCCATTTTGGCATGCCGATGGTGGTGCTGGTGAATGGTGAAACGGCCAGCGCAGCCGAACTGCTGACGGCCGCACTGGAAGAGCACGACCGGGCCGTCATCGCAGGAGAATCGACATTCGGCAAAGGCGTCGTTGACAACGTTATGCCACTCTCCGACGACACCGGTATGGCCCTCATTGTCGCCCAGTACTTTACACCCAGCGGGCGCTCCATCCAGCGCCGCCTGTCGGGAACCATGCTGGCCCACGCTGAATCGGGTATCGGCAAGAGCAAGGATTTCCACACGGACGACGGCCGGCCGCTTTCCGCAGGCGGAGGGATAACCCCCGACATGCCCATTCCCGCCCGCAAGCTGGATCCCTGGGCCGTTTTCCTGAACGAGCGCGGCCTTTTTACCGACTTCGCCTCACAATACATCACCTACCACACGGACCTGAAACAAACGTTCGAGCCCGACAAAGATGTGATGACGGAGTTTCGAAACTTCCTCTCCAGCCGGCGCATTCGAGCGCCACTCGAATACTGGGTGCAGGACCAGGACTACCTCAAGCTCAGGATCAGGATGGAAGTTTTCAGTCTGATTTTCGGTCTCACGGCAGGAAACGAAGTGGAAATCAAAGGCGATCCCCAAGTGCAGAAGGCGTTAGAGGTGTTTCCCAGGGTTCCTGGCATCCTGAAGGGCCCGCTGCCCATGGGGGAAAAGCACATCAAGCGGGTGGCAGGCCGGACTGGACCGCGGCAGAACGTTCGGCACACTGAGAGTGCCAGACAGCACGCGAAGGCGCATAAGGCGCCTTCGCCCGTGTACGCTATGGCAGGGCGTCAGGCAACCGCCAGAGCCTCAATCTCCACCAGCATTTCCGGATCAACCAGCCGGGTGACCCCCACAAAGCTGGTGGCGGGATGGATCTCGCCAAAGCATTCCGCATGCCCCTTGGCCACCTCTTCCCAGCGGTCCATATCGGTGAGATAAACCCGGGTCCTGACCACATGTTCCATACCCAGACCCAGGCGATTCAAGGCGTTCTCTATGTTCCGCGAGGCCTGCACGGTCTGCGCATAAGCATCACCGGGGGCAAGAACTTTTCCTGAAGGATCTGTAGCAGTCGTCCCGGAAACAAAGACCATATCACCCACCTGCACGGCGCGTGCGTATCCCACCTTGGGTTCCCAGGGGGTTCCGGTGAATATTTTAGTGCGCTTGTTCTTCATCAATCCCTCCTTGAAGCTCCCCGATGAGCAGGCACCGGGACAGATGTGTACTGATGAGTCTAAACTGCTTTCTGCGGTTGAGCTATTTTTGCTTCTGTTTTTCAAAGTAGCGGCGGTGTGCGCGTGCTGCCGCTTCCAGGCGGTGACGGCGCCTGACTAATGCCTCACGATACTCGTGCTTCTCTTCCGGAGTCAGCGCAATCACCCGGGGCACGCTCACAGGCCGCCCCTGGGCGTCGAGGGCAACATAGGTGACGAAGGCCGAACTGGTCTGCAGTTTTTCGCCGGTGAGCAGATCTTCACGATAGACTTTCACCGCCACTTCAACCGAGGTTCGGAAAGCCCGCGTAATCTGCGCGCGCAAAATGATCAGTTGGCCGACCCGAATGGGATGGACAAAATCCAGGTTGTCGACGGAGACCGTCACCACCACATTCCGGGTGTGGCGATGGGCTACAATCGCCCCCGCGATGTCGATTAAATGCATGACCTTGCCGCCCAGGATGTTGTCCAGTGGGTTGGCGTCGTTCGGCAGAACAACCTCCACCATTTCCACCCTGGACTCGCTGATGGTCTTGCCTTTTTGTTTCCGTTTCTGCAAGGGTCACCATGCTCCGTGAATGCTCACTACTGCTGGAGGCGCCGCCGGGCAACCCCTTGATACAACTCCGCCTGCGCCTGGAGATGTGAATTCCCGCCCGGCTGATGTAAATCCGCCCGCGGCCGTTTCCGCACTAATGCACCGGCCTCAACAGCGACAGCCTGTTCCGGTTAACTTCGCACTGGTCTGCCTGTTTATAGTACGTCACTCGCCAGCTCAATACAACCCGATTTGGATTTCTATCAAGCGTAGCAAGCCGGGTCCGGATGGCCAGCATTGCCCGGAACAAGCACGGCGACCTGGGCCTCGGGCGGGTCCCCTTCGCGACAGGATCATCTTCAGACCGCCCACGGAAAGCCCGGAAGCAGCCAGCGTAAAATGAAAAACCCCTGCCCGCATCGGATTCCTGCAGGAGGAAATCGATGAGGACAGGGGTTGATACTTTTGTGTTCGCCAGCCCCCCGTCGTATGCAAAAGGCGGGTCAGGACGGCGACGAAATCCTGCTCTTTGGCCTCAGGGCTTGGGCTTGGCCGCAGGCTTCGCCGCTGAGCCGGCCCCGGCGCTGCCTGAGGGAGCTGAAGCCGACGCTGCAGGATTCGAACTGTCATAGAGCTTGACAATCTCGGGAGTAATGTCAACACCCTTCGCCGCGTAATAGACAGGCACCTGGCTGCCGTCGATGACCAGAGCGAACCCGTGCCCCGAAGCATATTGATCGATCACTTTCACCATCTTTTGCCCGAGATCCCGCATCACCGTGTCGCGGTCATATTGAAAAGACGATTGAGCATCCTGCTCCAGACGCTGGAGGACTGTCTGTTTTTCCTGGAGATCATGCTGCATCCGGCGCTGTTCATCCGCGCTCAGCGTCGTCATCTGCTTCTGCAGTTGGTCCCGTAACTGCTGGACGTCCTGCTGCCGCTGGTTGATTTCCGTTTCCCGCGGCTGGTATTCCTTCTGGAGATTCTGGATAGCCTGCTTCCCCTCCGCAGTGCTCAAAATGGCCTGCTGGATGTCAACGACGCCAATTTTCGCTCCAGTTGCCGGCGCGCTTTGCGCCCCCAGGTACATTGGACATACCATGAGGCCTGTCGTAAGCATCATTACCCAAACACGATTTCTCATTCTTCCTGACTCCTTTGCCATCGTTAAAAACTGGATTTTATCTTGCCACCGCCCCCCGAACAACTGTCAAGCTAAAAAGTTCTGGCCACTGTGAATCCGAGCCGGGTCTTTCGCTCTGCGTATCGGAAACTCTGGAAATAGGGCAGGGCGCCGAGGTACGTGGGCGTATTGGGGAAAAGCGCCTGAACCTGTGCAGAATCCTGCGGAGGCGTAATCACTTCATTCAGCCGCAGCCAGTTGTAACCGTAGTAAATGCGGAACGGAATATTAAAGTGCGGCACGATAACCTGCAACTCGACCCCGGCGGAGCTCCGCGGCTGGTAATTGGTTCCCTTGGCCAGTTGGAGTTGCGTCGGAGGATTGAAGAACGGGAAAGCCTGCGTAATGGAGGTCAGCGAGTTTGGCTTCAGGTTCAATTCACTCGTATGCCAGATGAAGTCCATGCCTGCATCAATGAAGGGCGCCACCGCCACGGGGCCGACGATCGGAATCCGGTACTCAAAGTTGGTCACCCACTCCGTGTCACCTCCGGGGAAGATGACCGTATTCACCGGGAAACTGGTGGATGACCCGCAAGCCCCCGTGGGAGTTCCACTGGAATTGAGAGCCGGAATGATGTTCCCAGCCGCGTCACGATTGCAAACAGAGGCCACCGTGGGGAAGAAAGCAACAGGACTGACCGAATAGATGTCGAAGCCGCGGATGTCGTTTTCGCCGCCCATGTACATCCGCGCGAAGGGGGGCGGAACCTTGCCGCCGTATCCGCTGATCGAAGTTGCCAGAGCGTGGAAAGCCAGCGTATTACGGCCGTGGTTGATGGGGTGGTAATACTTGAACTCGACCGTGGGTGTAATCGAATTGACGTTACCGCCCAGCACGCTGCCCGCAAACTGCAACGCGGCGTAGATTGATTTCCCGTAATGAGGCTCCAGGTAGTTCGGACCCACCGTGTTGTAGTTATAGGTGGGCATGATAGAGCTGGTGCGGATGCCCGACAGGGAGTTGGGACCCTGAGTAATGTTCTGGAAATTCAGGGCCTTAAAGTACTGCTGGGACGCCAGACTGAAGGTCTGCAGGCTGCTGGTTGAAAAACTGTAAGTCAGGCCCAGGCGGGCAAAGTGGCGTTTCAGCGGGTAACTGAGAAATGCCGTGAAACCGGTGGAGTTCTGGGCAAAATTCTGAAACGAAGTCGCCCCATAGGCTGAGGCCAGGGCAGTCTGGCTGACACCGGAGAAAATGCTGGATTGCTGAAGCTGGTTGAAGTTGACATCGCTTTTGAAGACCGTGAAACCGGTGGTAATGGGGCGGTCGGCCACATAGGGTTCCGTGAATCCGAAGGTGTAGAGCTTTTCGTACTGTCCGGTCTGGACGCCAACGCTCAAAGTTTCAGCCAGCCCCATAAAATTGTTGGTGGAGTAGTTGAACCCGAAGAAATTGCCGGCAAGACCGCTGATGCCTCCGGAAAACCCGATGGAATTCCGTCCCTTCTCGTGGACCTTCAGATCAATGTCAACCGAATGATTCTTGGCGTTCTGGCTGACCTTGTAATCTTCTTTCTTGATCTCCTGGAAAAAGCCGAGCTGGTTCACGCGCAAGATACTCAGGTCCCAGTAACGCGTATTAAACATCCCACCTTCGTTCACCAGCAACTCGCGCCGAATCACCTTGTCCCTGGTTTTCGTGTTGCCTGAAAACTCAATCCTGTGGACCGTAAACTGATGGCCTTCATCAAAGTCGAGGGTCAGGTTGACCTCACGCCTTTTGCGGTTAGCCTCGGGGTCCGGGGTGGCAACAAAATTGATGTAACCGAACTCACCATAGAGCTTGGTGAGATTGTCGATAGCCTTGCGCATTTTTGATACATCGAAAACATCCCCCTGCTTCATCCCGAGGATGGGCGCCAGTTGCTTGGTCTTGAACAGCTTGTTGCCGCGAATGTTGAACTTGCCCAGCTTGTATTGCTGCCCTTCCTCAACGGGGATGGTGATATTCACAGCTTTTCCGTGGCCCCAGCTCCAGAAGAAGAACGGCCAGTGGTGGGCAGTATCCCGCATCTTGACCACCGGCTCGCCCGGAGTGGCGTAAAAATACCCGTGGTCCTGGTACAGTTCGCGCACTTTTTCAAGGTCGTACAGCACCTTGTCGTGGTCGTAAGTCTTGTGAAACCAGTAGAACCATGGAGGCAATCCCGCAGGCCGGGACAATTTCATCTGGCGCACCAACGTCATGTTTCGAAAAACCGTATTGCCCGTGAACTGGATGTGCCCAATCTTCACCTTGGGCCCCTCGTCCACAATAAAGGTAAGAGCAACGGAATTCGGCGGAATATTCCGCGTTCTGTGGCGGACCGTTGCAAACTGCCGCCCATGAGCCCCCAGCATTTGCTGGATCACCACTTCCGCCCGTTTGATGACCACAGGATCATACTGGGAGTCCATGGTCAGGCCGACTTTCTGCTTCTGGAAAGCCTCCAATATGTCCGATTGCTCGATGGAGTGCAAACCCTTGTAGGTAATAGCCCGGACCAGCTTCTTTTCGCGGACAAAGAAGATCACGATCTTGCCGGTTTTCCCGTCCTGAACCTCCAGGCGGATGTCGTCAAAGTAACCGGTATTCCAAAGGGCCATGAAGTCACGCTCAAGCGAGTCCACGTCGTAAACATCGCCCGGCCGCGTAAAAATCCGCGCCTGCAGTGACGCAGAAGGAATCCGCCGGTTGCCGCGGAATTCAACGCCCTCAACCAGTTCCTGTTTTGGCTTGGCAGGTTTTGCCTGTCCTTTGGGGACGGGTTTTCCTGGTGCTCCGGGCGTGGGGGTGGTCAACTGCGGGGTGGTGAGTGCAGGCGTGGTCAGCTGCAACTCGCCGGGTTTTGACGGCGCCTCCGTGGAAGGCTGTTGTTTCTTCTGGCTCTCCTGGTTTTGCTGCTTTTGCTGGTCTTGCTGGTCTTGCTGTTGTTCAGGCTGAGTGGACGGGGAGGCCTGTTTCGGCTGGCTCTGGCTTGATGAACCCTGCGCCCGGAGCACGGACACGCCCATCATGAGAACCAGAACTGCGGCAGCCAATTGCGCCCAGATCGACTGATCTTGCCTTCTAACCCTGCCTGTCAAAAACCTCAAGAAACAGCCTTTCTCCCGCGCTCTGATTTTAAGAGCTTAAGCATCTCCGATGCGACGAACTCCCCTAGAGTTGGCTGGCGTCCCCCACTCAAGACAAGCCAACCCACAAGCCAATAAATCTGAGGATGCGTTGGATATTCAGGTTACTCGCGGATTCCCCGGCCCCCGAAGGAGTCACACTAGTGAGAAAGTGGCATGGCCGCGACCAGCTTATCATTCACTGGGCGGTAGTAGAGTAATTCATTCTCTACCACCACCTCCAACACCGCCGGAGGTGTGATTTCGCCCTGGATCAACGCTTCCGAAAGCGGGTCCTCGATGTACTTCTGCAAGGCCCGCCTCAATGGCCGGGCCCCGTATGACCGGTCTGTACAGGTCTTCTCCAAAATCCACTTCCCGGCTTCCGGGGAAAGCGTTAAAGAGATATTCTTCTGCACCAGGTGCTGGTTCATCGTATTGACCAGCAACTCCAGAATCTGGAGCAGGTCGTTATCATTCAGGGCGTTAAAGATAATGATTTCGTCAAGCCGGTTCAGGAACTCCGGATTGAACAGCCGTTTGACCTCCCCCATCACAAGGTCGCCGATCTTCTTGTCCGTGGCGCCTTCCGCCGCCGACTGGAACCCCAGATTGGAGCGCCGTTCCAGATAGCGCGCCCCGATGTTGGACGTCATAATAATGATGGTGTTCTTAAAATCGACCGTATTCCCCAGCCCGTCTGTCAATTGCCCGTCTTCAAAAACCTGGAGAAGAATGTTGAAGACATCCGGGTGGGCCTTTTCAATCTCGTCCAGCAGAATCAGTGAATAAGGCGAGCGACGAACCCGCTCCGTGAGCTGGCCGCCTTCCTCGTATCCTACGTAACCGGGAGGCGAGCCGATCAGCTTGGACACGGAGTGCTTTTCCATGAATTCCGACATGTCAAAACGGATGAGCACACGGTCGCTGTTAAACAGAATGGCCGCCAGCGAACGCGCCATTTCCGTCTTCCCAACCCCAGTCGGACCCAGAAACAGGAACGATCCCACCGGACGCCCGGGCGGCTTTAACCCGGCGCGTGATCGGCGGATCGCCCGCGCCAGGGCTGAAATCGCCGATTCCTGGCTGACGATGCGCTTGTGCAGTTCCTCCTCCAGGCGGAGCAGTTTCGCCATCTCTTCTTCTTTGATGGAACTGACAGGAATGCCCGTCCAGCGCGCCACAACGTCTTCGATGTCCGCTTTGGAAACCGAACCGATGGCGGTCTCATCAATGTTATATTTTTCCCGCAGCAAACGAAGGTTTTCGCGTTCCTTACGCTCCTCGTCGGAATAGAAACGCGCCTTCTCAAACTCGTGGTTGGCGATGGCGTTTTCCATTCTATGGACGACAAACTTGATGCGCTTCTGGACGTCAATCATTTCTTCAGGCAGGGTGCTCTGGCGCAACTTGACGCGGGCGCCCGCCTCGTCAACCAGATCGACGGCCTTGTCAGGCAGAAACCGGTCCGGAATGTACCGGCTGGAAAGGTACACGGAATTGGTAATGGCCTCGTCCGTATAGGTCACCGCATGGAACTTCTCATACCGTTCCTTGATGCCGAATAGAATCTTGATAGTTTGCGCTTCGTCCGGCGGGGGAACTTTGACCGCCTGGAATCGCCTTTCCAGTGACCGGTCCCGCTCAATGGACTTGCGGAACTCGCCCGGCGTGGTGGCGCCAATACACTGAATTTCGCCGCGCGAAAGGGCCGGCTTCAGGATGTTCGCCGCGTCGAGCGATCCTTCGGCTGAACCGGCGCCCACCAGGGTGTGGAGTTCGTCGATAAAGATAATGGCGTTCTGGGCTTCCATCAGTTCTTTCATGATGGTTTTCAGGCGCTCTTCAAACTGACCGCGGTACTTGGTGCCGGCCACAATCAGTGAGAGGTCCAGCGCCAGAATACGCTTATCGGAGAGGAAGGAGGGAACATCGCCTTCCGCGATGCGCTCCGCCAGGCCTTCCACGATGGCCGTCTTGCCCACCCCCGGCTCGCCGATCAGGACAGGATTGTTCTTGGTGCGTCGGCAGAGGATCTGAATGACCCGCTCCACCTCATTCTCACGGCCCACCAGGGGGTCCAGCTGATTTTCAAGCGCGGCCTGGGTGAGGTCGCGGCTGAACTCAGAAAGCAGCGAAGTCTCCTTAGCACGGTTGGCAGACACCTTCTCACCCTGTGAGCGGCTCAACTCTTCCCGAAGCGTTGACAACCGAAGTCCACGTTCGTGGAGAATTTCCGCCGCAAAGGATTTATCCTCCCGGAGAAGTCCCAGCAGAAGATGTTCGGTCCCGATGTGTTTGTGGGCCAGGCGTTCGGCCTCTTCGGCGGCATAGGCCAGCACCCGCTTGCATTCCTGGCTGAGAGGCAGTTCGACGGAAGTCGACACCTTCTCCCGAATGGGGATGTGGCCTTCCACCTGCTTTCGAATGGATTCAATGGAAGCGTGGGAACGCAGGAAACGGTTGGTCAGGGCCTTGTCTTCGCGCAACAGGCCGAGCAACAGGTGCTCGGTTTCGATATAAGGGCTTCCGAACTGGCTGGCCTCATATCGGGCGAAGAAAATGACACGCCGGGCTTTTTCTGTGTATCTCTCGAACATAGCTCCTCAGTTCTTCCGTGGACCCTGCTCCTCACCTCATATTATGCCAAAAAGCAGGTTGTCAGTTAAACCGTGGAACTACCACCTCGGTCAGTTGGCCGTCTTCCAGCCGCAACGTCCGAGCCGCGCGCTGCGCGAGTTCCATATTGTGTGTGGCCAGCACCGAAGTCAACCCATGCACCCGGTGCAGCCGTTCGAGCAGATCCATGACATGCTCGGCGGTCCGGTGATCCAGGTTTCCCGTCGGTTCGTCTGCCAGCAGCAACGCTGGCTTATTCACTAACGCCCTTGCGAGCGCTACACGCTGCTGCTCTCCCCCAGAAAGCTCACCGGTCCGGCGCCCCAGGGCGTTTTCGAGGCCCACCTCCGCCAGAAGTTCCCTGGCGCGACCCCTTGCCTTATCAAAATCGCTTCCCGCGATGAGTTGTGGCAGCATCACATTTTCAAGTGCACTGAATTCAGGCAGTAAATGGTGCATTTGCCAGACAAAACCAATACGCCGGTTCCTGTATTCTGCCTGCTCTTCGAAACTGAGTTCGCCCAACCTCTGCCCCCCAAAGTATATCTCACCTTTCGTCGGAGTGTCTAGCGCCGCGAGCAGGTGCAGCAGCGTCGTTTTGCCTGACCCGGACCTTCCAACCAGCGCCAGCAGTTCACCCTGCTCCACCTCAAGGTTGAGGCCGGGAAAAACAACCACCTCCTGCTCGCCGGAGCGGAAAATCTTTGACAGATTTTCGACTCGCAGAATCGGGCCCCGACTTCCGAACTCCGAGGGTAACATTAACATAAAACCCTTCTAAGGCAACGAAAGTTTGGTTCAAATTTCATTCGTAACGAAGAATTTCAGCCGAGTCCAGCCTGGCCGCCGAGAACGAAGGATAAAATGCCGAAAGAAAGCTGATGCCCAGAACTGCCACGGTGATCCAGAGCCCGTCCCAAGGCCGCGGAATGAACGGGACGTAGGACAAACCGTAAACGTCGGCCTGCAGGGGAATAAGGTGATAGGCTTCTCCCAGCCACGCACCCCCATAACCCAGAATCAAACCAAGGAACGTGCCCAGAGTCGCAATCAGGATCCCATGCAGGGTAAAAACCGTCCAAATTTGCCTGTTCCTCGCTCCCATCGACTTCAGGACTGCGATGTCTCGGTTCTTGTCCATCACCATCATCGCCAGCATAATGAAGATATTCAGAGCAGCGACCAGCACAATCAAACCGATGGTCAGAATGGTGACCAGCCTTTCCAGCTTGAGAGCGCTGAAAAGCGCGTGGTTCTGGTCCACCCAGGTTGTGGTGGCAAAACCTGGCCCGGCGGCCTTCTGGATGGTCTCCGCCACTGAATCTGCTTCATACACATCGTCGAGCTTGAATTCAATCACGGAAACAACATCCCTCAAATCAAACAGGCGCTGGGCAGCGTCCAGATTGGTAAAGGCCCATTGGGCGTCAAAATCAAAGAACCCCGAATCAAATATTCCCACCACGCGAAAATTGCGGTACTTGGGAACGTTCCCGAAGGGCGTCAGTGTCCCCTGCGGGCTGGTAATCATCACCGTGTCGCCAACCGTTGCCCCGAGTGTCCTGGCCAGTTCCTTACCGATGATGATGGGGTCCGCGTCAGGAAATGTTTCAGATAGCCCCTTCAACGACCCCGCAGTCAGCCGCTGGAGCAGATCACAAACCTTCAGCTCGCGTTCTACGTCAACTCCCTTGATGACCACCCCGCCGGACCGCTGGCGGTTCGAAATCAGTGCCTGTTCGTATAGGGCCGGGGCGGCAGCAACCACATGCGGCAGCTTTGAAAGGCGCTGAGTCAGCGCATCATAATGCTGGATGCCGTCGTTCTGGGAACGGATCAGGTTCACGTTGGCTGTGGCGCCCAGAAGCTTGCCCTGCAATTCCTGCCGAAAACCATTGTTAATGGCCAGCGCAATCACCAGTGCCGCCACACCCGCCATCACGCCCACCACAGAGATGGCCGTGACCACGGAAAGGGCAGTCTGGCGACGCTTCGCCTTCAGATACCGCAATGCAACAAACAGTTCAAACTTCATAAGCCAGAGCTATTATCCGATGATATCGCCTGGAAGGGAAATCTCAAATGCGGGAAGAGCAGGTATCCGCCGGCCTTGCGGCTGGCGCAGACCCTGTTTTTTGGGGTCTGCGTTTCCCGAAGGGACTGGGTTCCGCGAGGATAGTACTTCTCGCTGCGCGAGATCGCAGACGCTACAGTGCAAGCGTCTGAGTCACCCGCCAATTCATCTCTTGACACGGGGAACAGAACAAGAATATTATCCCTTAGTCGACTGTTGTCGAGAATCGCAGCTGCGGTTCCTCGCTAAGAGACAGCGACTTACAAGGAGAATGAGATGATGACACCTGCAAATGGGTCGCACACGCCCTCAAGTGTGAAACTGTCCTACCAACTGCTCAGAAACACCACTAGTCCAGACGAACAAAAAACAGGCATAAAGTCTTTTGTCGCGAACCTTACCGCCTTTGAGATCCTGAAACTCGACACGAGGGAGAATTTGCGAGCTTATTTGGCCGAATACAACCCGAAAAAGCGTAATCGTGTTCACGACGCGATTTGGACCACTATCAACACAGAACCACAACGGTTTATCACGCGCAACAGTGGCTTCGTCATCGGAGCCACTCAGATCGAAGTTGATGATGGTAAGAAGACGATACGGCTCCAGGAACCCAGCATTCTGAATGGTGCCCAATCGCAAGGCGAAATTCGGCGCTGGGTTCAGGAGATGTTCGCCGATGAGGTGGGCGACCCGACAGATGAGCCTCCGTTCTATGTCCGCGCGGAGATTATCGTGGACCCTGATCTAGACGAGGTTGTCGAAACCGCGATTGCCCGCAACACTGCCACGCCGGTCAAGAGCATCTCGCAGGCAGGCGCGCGCGGGCATCTGGATGATCTCGAAGAAGGGATTAGAAAGGTCCGCCCAGATATCAGGATTCGGAAAAAAGAAACTGACGAGGATGTCTATGACACGCGGAAGATCCTTCAATATGCCCGCTTGCTTATGCCGCTTGCGGTGTCAAACAACGACTCATCGGCAGAGAAGCTTCGTGCTTACAAGAATCCAGAACAATGTTTAACGGATTTCTCGAATTGGTATGAAAACAAGGACAAGGATCCGGGTGCCCGCCGGAAGTATGAGTTCACTGTCCAGATCGCGCCCTTTGCAATTTCCGAATACGAGTACTGGGAACGGCACGACGGATGGAATGGTCACAAGATCTGGGAGGAGACAAAGAAGGGCGGCCGCGCCTGTCGTCGCGACAAGAACAAAAAATCGGGAAAGATAGTGTGGGTGTCTCCCGGTCTCGTCTTTCCTATTTTGGGCGCTATGAGCGAGTTCGTCCAAGAAAAATCTCCTGGCGATTGGGCAATCTCCAAGCCAGAAATATTCAAGCCGGGCGAAATGATTGCGCGCGCCGTGGCGCAGTTTCGTGCTGCGAGCAGTGATCCCATGCAGATGGGACGCTCTCCGGGGGCGTACGACGCCTTGCGGATCTATCCGGGTACGCTCGTCGAGGTCATGCGCGACATAGAGCAAGCGAAAAAGTAGGTCTAGGCCAACACTAGTAGCAGCGGGTGTCGGGCAGCCACAGTCAACCGACGGGTGGCGTATGGATCGCGGGTGGCGCAGACCCTGTTTTTTGGGGTCTGCGTTTCCCGAGAGGAGTGGGATAGGCAAGGACATAACTTCTCGCTGCGCGAGATCGCAGACGCTACATTGCAGGCGTCTGCGCCGCCCGCGGGGCCGAAGCGCTACTGAACAAGCAGCTCAGGACGAAGACTTTTCCGGGCGCAGCAGGGGGAAAAGGATCACGTCGCGGATGGAATGCGAATTGGTGAGAAGCATGGTGAGGCGGTCGATGCCGATGCCTTCCCCGCCCGTCGGCGGCATGCCATAGCTCAGGGCCCGGATGTAGTCTTCGTCAATGGAATGGGCTGTCAGATCGCCCCGCTCCCGCAGCATCTGTTGATACTCAAAGCGGTCGCGCTGCTCGGACGGATCATTTAACTCGCTGAAAGCATTGGCGATCTCCATACCCGCCACATAAAGCTCGAATCGCTCGACAAAGTTGGGGTCCTCGGGCTTCTGCTTGGAAAGCGGCGAGACTTCAAGGGGGAAATCAATAATAAAGGTGGGCTGGATGAGCTGGTGCTCCGCCACAGCCTCAAAAAGCTCCTGAAGTGCGGTGCCCGGCGCCGTGCCTTCGGGCATTGCAAGAGGCGCGTACTCGTCTCCAGGCTTCTCGGCAAAGGTGTTGTAGGCCCTCACCCATTCAAAAACTGCTTTGGAATCATCAAAATCCTGGGCCGTGGGGCCGGGCCCGGCCTCCTTGGGCCAGTAACGGACAACCGCCTCTTTCATAGTGAACCGCTGGAAGTTTTCAAAAGAGATGTGATGCTCTCCGTAGTCAAACTCAAGCGAGCCCACAACGGCGCTGGCCACGTGCTGCATCAGGCGCTCGCTCAGGTCCATCATGTCCCGGTAATCCGCATACGCCTGATAGAACTCCAGCATCGTAAACTCAGGATTGTGCTGGGTTGAAATGCCTTCATTACGAAAGTTTCGATTGACCTCGTAAACGCGGTCCAAGCCGCCTACAATCAGGCGTTTGAGGTAAAGTTCCGGAGCAATCCGCAGGTAGAGGTCCATGTCGAGAGTGTTGTGGTGGGTGACAAAAGGCCGCGCCATGGCGCCGCCCGCCATCGGCTGCATCATCGGCGTCTCCACCTCAACGTAACCGTGCGACTCCAGAAACTCCCGCAGGGACTTGATGAGCCGCGCCCGCCGCTCAAAAACCCGCCGCGCCTCCTCATTGACCATCAGGTCCAGGTAGCGCTGGCGGTAACGGATCTCCACATCGGTCAGGCCATGCCACTTTTCCGGAAGAGGAAGAAGCGCCTTGGCAAGGAAATGGAGGTGCTCGGCGTGCACCGTCAACTCGCCCGTGCGGGTGCGAAACAGATACCCTTCCACGCCAACCAGGTCACCCAGGTCAAGCAGCTTGTACAGCTCGAAATCCCGCTCGCCTACCGCGTCCAGACGCACATAAATCTGCACCCGGGCGCCTTCCCCCTGGAGGTGTGCAAATCCGGCCTTACCGTGCGGCCGAATGGTCATCACCCGGCCGGCAATCCTTACCGGGACCTTGTTGGCATCCAATTCCTCGGCCGTCCGAGCGGAAAATTCGCCCAGAATCTGCGGGAGGGTGTGACTGAAATCGAATTTTCGCGGGTAAAGCTCAAAACCCAGGGCTTCAATGGCCTTGAGTTTCTTTTCTCGTTGCAGAACCAGGTCCTGGCTCTCATTGCTTGATATTGACAAGTTTATAAACTCCTGCTCCTGAAACTTTCAATCCGCGGGGGCGGTACCCGCTCAGGCGGAAGTCAATTGGCGACAGCCGACACAAATCAAAGGTGTTTCTGCTAACGGCTTGAGCCAGCTAGCCCACCCTCGGGATGCCGTTACCGTGATGAACCGTTGGAATCTGAAAGAGGCATTATAGGTACCGGCACGAAAAAGTGTCAAGAATAGACGCTTTCCGCACAAAGGCAGTTCACCGGAAATGACTGTTAATTCAAGAATCAATAGACACATAGGTAGCCGAAAAGCTGCAAATTTTTTCACATAATAGGCTACTTTGATCTTGCAATCGCACAATGGTTCGCCTATATTAAAGAACGCTTATGGTATGGATTCTCGAAATCGGCATTCTCCTGGTGGTCGCCTTGGTGCTACGGCGAATCCTCCAGATGGGACGGAACACGGTCCCCGAACAGGTGGCTCCGCGCTTTCGAAGGCCCGCCAACAACCCTCTCTGTGCACCCCTGCTATCAGAAATTGACGCCCATACGGCTATTCTGGGAGTGGTGCTGAACGACGCCATCGATGAACTGGCAGCCGGAAGTCCTGAGACTGCCCGCCGTATGCTCGGCATCTTTAACAGCGAGCGGGAGCGGTTGGTTGAGTTGGTTATCAATCTGCAAAACCTCTCCCTCAAGTATCTCCCAACAGTCCAGTATCCCGTCGAAGCACGAAGCCTTGACCCGGTGTCTTTCCGTTCACACCCGGTGACCGAGATGCTGAAACGGCATGGGGCATTGGAGCAGTTCGTCTTTCGTTCCAAGCTTCGGTTCCAGTTGCAATTGCGATTGTTGCGCCGCGCAACTGCACTGCTCAACGAGAGCTTTGAGGAAGTCCTGGGCCGGACAGGAACGGACGCCAAGAGCTTTCACAGCACCCTGTCGCAGTTGGACCTGTACTATCACGATCTGGACCTGCTGACGAAGGAAACGATTCTGGGATTCAGCGAGGAACTGGCGGCCCTTTCTGATGCCGTCCTTGAAGATATGGCTGCTGAAATTTTCGTTCTGACCAACCGCAGCACCGTGGCTTCCACCCCCACCGTCGCAGCCCTGCGTTAAAGAGCAGACCCCATCGCGCGACCATCCTCGTGGCTTGTCGCGCGCGGCCCGCCAACCGCAAGGCCATCGGCAAGCCCATCAGCTACTGGAAACGGCCGTGGGGATGCTAGCTTCCGGCAGTTCCTATCCATAGAAAATCTCTGCCGTCTGGATCAGCGCCGGGTCAACGAATTTCAGCTTGGTCATGGCGTCCTTCAACGGGATGTCTTCAACCTTGTTCCCCCTCAGGCAAACCATGCTTCCATACTTGCCTTCATGGATCAGATCAACCGCTTTCACACCGTACCGAGTGCCAAGGACGCGGTCGAAGGCTGTGGGCGAGCCTCCCCGCTGGACATGGCCCAGAACGGTCACGCGGGTCTCATACCCTGTCCTCTTTTCGATTTCGTTGGCAATCACCTCTCCAACTCCGCCCAGGTGGACGTGGCCAAACTGGTCAAGCTTCTGGTCTTTGGTCACTACTTCTTCCACGCCCTCCAGCTTGAAACCTTCCGCCACCACCACAATCGAGAACAGGCGGCCCCTCGAATGCCGCTTTTGGATGATCTCGCAAATCTCATCGATGGACATCGGGTGTTCCGGGATCAGGATGCAATCAGCGCCTCCGGCCAGGCCTCCTGTCACGGCAATCCAGCCCGTGTGGCGGCCCATGACTTCCACAACCATCACACGCTGGTGCGACTCGGCTGTCGTATGAAGGCGGTCAATGGCTTCGGTTACAATCGTGACCGCCGTGTCAAAACCAAAGGTTTGATCGGTCCCTTCGACGTCATTATCGATCGTCTTGGGCACGCCGACGACTTTCACGCCCTCCGCCGCAAGCTGGCGCGCCACACCCAGCGTGTCCTCACCCCCGATCGCAATCAGGTAATCAAGGCCCAGCTTCTCCATATTGGCCAGCAAGGCTTTCTTGTCTTCTTCTTTCTTCAGAGGGTTCGTCCTGGATGTCCCCAGGATTGTTCCCCCACGGGGCAGAATACCTGAGACCTTCATCAGGTCAAGAGGCTCAACATTGCCTTTCACAAGGCCCAGCCATCCGTTCTTGATTCCGTAGACTTCGTAATTCAACATCAAGGCGCGACGAACCACGGCGCGAATCACCGCGTTCAATCCGGGACAATCTCCGCCTCCCGTTAAGATTCCAATTCTTCCAGGACCGTCTGTAGCCATTTCTCTTGTTTCTCCTATTAATAATATGCAGGTCGTGGGCAGTTACAGGCCACACATGCCAGGTCTTTGCGCCAGGCCGCCCGCAAAGAGCAAAGCCTGAGGCTGAAACATTCGAATCTATCAGGAAAACGATAGCCCGGTCAAATGATACGTCAGCGCGGTGACGTAAAAGAACAAGCACCGTCTGGAATTCAAAGAAAAACGCCTAACCGACAAAATACTCCCGCGCGATGAACAATAGGCCCAGAACGATCATGAGAGCGTTGGCGGCAAAAAAAAGAAGTGTTCTGAATCTCTTGTGGGCTCCTGCCCCCCAGGCCATCAGCCATACCGATAAGAAAGAGGCGCCGTAATAGCCAATCAGGCTGCCCACAAAAAACGGCAGGATGTGCCCGTAGCCTTGCACGCGGCCTTCGTCAATAATTGGGCCTGCGATGGCCAGCCAGTACACCCAGGTGCCCGGGGCGCTGGCTTCCACCAGGGTGGCAAGCGCCAGGCTACCGCGACTCAGCTTCCAGGAGTACTCCTTTTTTTCCGGGCCCTTCCGGGGATTTCCGCACAGCAGGTAGGCTCCGAAGCCTGCCAGCGCCGCGCCGCCGGCGTAGGATGTGTAGTGAGCAACACTAGGTGGAATGAGCTGATAAAAGAAAAAAGCGACGAGGAAAAAGACCGCATCAATAATTGTGGGTGGGGCCACAAGGACCCAGGCGGCTCGCAACCGGTGCTTGAGCGTCAACTGCGTCAATGCAATCAAATGTAAAGGCGTGGGAAGCAGACCGCCTACCACACCCATCCCGAATCCCAATAGGAACAGTTGCATAGCCTTCTCGCAGAATCTTATGGTGAGTCATGGCGGAAAACAGGGATCCGGTGGCCACGATCGACGCGCGCCGCAGGCGGTCCGCCAACGGGCCGGCAAAGGGAAAGTCCGCCCCCCTTTCCCTGAAAACCGCTGAGGACTCCACAATCTAAACCAACACGAGGTCGGGATGATAGATGCTCCCCGTGACGTGCCGCGCTACGGCAATCAGGCGGCGGTCCGGGTTCATGATTTTTAACAAAGAAATTGCTTGAACGCGTCCCGTTCCCCGCCCAAAACGCTCAGTCTGCGCCAGCTCAAAAGAGTGTCCGTGGCGGACACTCTTTTCCTCCCGGCCCCGCACAATCAGTTCCGGGCAATCCGGAAGAAGCGCCTCCGGGGGGACGATGCATTTTCCCAATTCCTGTTCTCGAACCGATTCTTCCAGCGCCTCCAGTGTCACCGACTTGTCCAGGGTAAATTCTGCCACGGCCGTCCGGCGCAAACCGTTCAGGTGGGCCCCACAACCCAGCCTTTGCCCGATGTCATGGGCAAGCGAGCGAACGTACGTCCCGCCTGAGCACTCCACGGCGAAGCTGGCATTGGGTCCGCCGAATGACAACAGTTCCAGTGCGTAAACGTCCACTTCCACCGGCAACAGGTGGACCGGTTTGTTCTGGCGGGCAAGGTCATACGCTCGCTTGCCCCCAATCCGTTTGGCGGAATACGGGGGTGGCGTCTGCAAGTGCCGCCCCGTGAATTCCTGAAACAGCTTTTCGAGGGCCTCCGCCTCGATTGCAGGCGTGATCTCTTCGGACGTGGGCTTTCCAGTACCATCGTAAGTGTCCGTGGAAAACCCGAGCCGCATGGTCCCTTCGTAGGCTTTTCGTGACTTCAGATAGAACTGCGCAAAACGGGTCGCCTTTCCAACGGAAAGCGGCAGGACCCCGGTGGCAAAGGGGTCCAGAGTGCCAAAGTGTCCGACCTGCCGGATATCGAGCAACCGTCGAACGCGCGCCACGACATCGTGGGACGTCATGCCCGAGGGCTTGTCGATAACCAAAACCCCTGAAATTTCCTGTTTCATGAGAGCGTTCAAATTACGCACAGCCGGCCTTTCGGCAAATGGCGCGTAAGGAACTTCTTTCCCTGGTGATGCCACATCTCAATGCTTATGGGTTCTTATTGGCCTGGTCGAGCAGGGATTCAATCCTGTGCATGTCTTCGGCGGTGTGGTCCAGCACGAAAACAAGTTCTGGAACGCGGCGCAACCTGAGCCGCAGGCTGAGTTCGTGCCGAAGATAACCGGTAGCGGACCGAAGCCCTTCAAGCGTCCCTTCCTGGGCTTCCTTTTCGCCGGCCGCGGACACCCAGACGTGCGCAGCCCCAAAATCAGGCCTCAAATCCACCCTCGTGACGGTGGCAAAGCCGACCCGGGGGTCCTTCAGTTCCAACTCGATCATTTCGGCCACTTCCATGCAAATCTGGTCCTGCAGTCTCGCCTTGCGCCGTCCGGGAACAGTCATAGCAAATCTCTGCAATATTGCCGGTACTTGCAGCCGGTGCTAAAACATTTCAATTTCGTGGGCAGCGACATCGTCTCCCAGAATCTTTTCGGATTCGCGAAGGACGTCACGCAGCACAGCATCCAGAAGCGGCTCACTGTCGGAAATGGAAACAACCCCGAGAGTTGCAACCTGCCATACGTCACGGTGGTCCAGTTCCGCCACGGCGACGTTAAATCTGGACCGGAGACGGTCCCGGATCTTGCGCAGGACCGCCCGCTTCTCCTTGAGTGAGTGTGAATACGGCAGATGAATCTCGAGGGTAAGGAGGCCGATTGGCATTCTGGCCCATCACCTCGTCATGCTATGGCGGGCTCCATCACGCGCTCGAGCGTGTAGGTTTCGAGCACGTCCCCGACTTTAATGTCATTGAAGTTCTCGACAGAGATTCCGCATTCTGTTCCGAATTTGACCTCAGACACGTCTTCCTTAAAGCGCCGGACGGAATGCACACGGCCTTCATGAACCACGACGTTATCGCGCAACACGCGGATCCTGGATTCCCGGGTCACCTTCCCTTCCTGCACGTAGCACCCGGCAATGGTGCCCACCTTAGTGATGCGGAAGGTGTCACGAACCTCGGCCCGGCCTTGTGTGACTTCTTTGAAGATGGCCGAAAGAAGACCGGACATGGCCTTCTTGATTTCTTCCACCACCTCGTAAATAACCGTGTGAAGGCGGATATCAACATGCTCCAGCTGTGCCAGGTCATTGGCCTTACGCTCCGGCCTGACATTGAACCCGACAATCACCGCATTGGAAGCCGATGCCAGCAGAACGTCGGTTTCGGTGATGGCGCCGACACCGGCATGGATCACCTTGGTTTTGACCCTTTCGTTGCCCAGCTTGCGCAGCGTATCTGCCAGAACTTCGACTGACCCCTGAACGTCTGCCTTGATGATCAGCGCCAGTTCCTTCACTTCGCCCGCCGCCATCTGTTCGTGCAATTGCTCCAGAGTCAGCCGCGCGCTCTTTGCCAGCGCTGCTTCCCGAAGCTTGGTCTGCCGGTGCGCGGCAATCTGCCGCGCCTTGGATGTATCCTCGAGCGCCTGCAGGCGGTCCCCGGCCTGCGGAACGTCCTCCAGTCCCAGGATTTCAACCGGGGTACTCGGCGGGGCTTCAATGACGGGCTGTCCCCGATCATTGAACATGGCCCGTATTTTTCCGTAAATAGCGCCGATGATAAACGAGTCCCCCACGCGCAAAGTTCCGTTCTGCACAAGGATCGTGGCCACCGGTCCGCGCCCTTTGTCCAGCTTGGCTTCCAGAACCGTCCCGGAAGCCAGCCGTTCCGGATTGGCTTTCAGCGACTGCAGATCCGCCACCAGCAGGATCATCTCGAGCAGAAGGTCCAGGTTTTTCCGCTGTTTTGCGGAAACCTCCACCAGCACCGTGTCCCCGCCCCAGTCTTCGGGGGCCAGGCCGCGGTCAGCCAGTTGTTTCTTCACCCTGTCCGGCATAGCGTCTGGCTTGTCAATCTTGTTGATAGCTACCAGGATGGGAACCTGCGCGGCGCGCGCATGGTTAATGGCTTCCAGGGTCTGAGGCATCACTCCGTCGTCAGCGGCAACCACCAGCACCACAACGTCCGTCACCTTTGCCCCACGGGCACGCATCAGCGTAAAAGCTTCGTGGCCCGGCGTGTCCAGGAAAACAATCTTCCGGCCCTGCGTCTCAATCTCGTAAGCGCCGATATGCTGCGTGATGCCGCCGGCTTCGCCGGAAGCGACTTTCGTTTCTCGAATGGCATCCAGCAAAGAGGTCTTGCCGTGATCAACGTGCCCCATCACCGTGACGACGGGCGCACGGGGCACCAGGTCTTCCTTGCTGTCCTCGCCTTCTTCCTCCTCACGAAAAACTTCTTCTTCAAAGCTGATCACCTTGACTTCCGCGCCAAAGGCACGCGCAATCTCCGCCGCGTTCTCACTGTCGAGTGTCTGGTTAATGGTGGCAAAAATCCCTTTCTCCAGCAGCCTCTTCAGAACGTCTTTCGCGCGGACTTCCAGCTTTTCAGAGAGCTCCTTGATGCTAACCCCTTCAGTGATCGTAATGGTCCGTGTAATCTGGACCTCTTCTGGGACCGCAGGTTGCGCTGGAGCGGCAGAGCGACGGTCCATCTTCGGCACAACAATCTTCTTACGCCCCGTGGGCCTGCCCGTCCCTGCTGCACCGGCTCCTGCACGCGCGGTGGGATGCATGGGGCGGGGCTCACCGGGCCGGCGGAAACTGTGAGTTCGCGTCGGCACTGCCTTGGGCAGTCCGGCAGTGGGATAAATCGGCTGCTTGGAAGCCGGCAGCTTGGAAGGGCGGGCCGCTTTTCCGGATTTGGCATGCGCAGCGGCCGCGGCGGCTTCCGTTCCTTTCCCGGGAATCCCGGCAACAGGCAAAGGGGAAGATCTAGTATTCCTGGCAGATGGCTCAGCCGCTTGGGCAACCGGCTGGGCAGCTCCCGAACGAACGGGCACTCCTCGACCGGGCAATACGGCTCCTGCCGGCCGGGAAGTTGCCTGCTCCGGCTTTGCGGGTTCAACACGAACAGGCGCCGGACGCGCAGGAGGACGGGGCGCCACAGTTTTTCTCGCCGCCGCTTTGATTTCCGCAATCGATTTTGTGAATGACTGGCGCGCCATCGGAGTTTCCGGGCGTTTGGCGGGGGGGCTGGCAACAGCCGCAGCAGGCGCATCAGGCGCATTGACCTTCGGAGGAAGTGGCCCGACCTTGGCGGGAGCGACCTCTGCCTGCTTCGGGGGCGTAGGCTCAGAAGGTTCTCGCTCGCCACGGAAGTATGCCCGCACCTTATCCGCCGACTCCTGATCGAGCGAACTGGAGTGCGACTTCTTCTCGGTGATGCCGACCTCCAGGAGACAGTCAAGAACCGCCCGGCTCTTCACCTCCAACTCGCGTGCCAGTTCGTTAATTCGAATACTGCCCATTTCACCTCTTTCCGAGAGTCCTTACGCCGTTGCACCATGGGAAATGAGCTCCTGGCGCACATCCCGCAGCACGTTCAATCACAATATTAACCTTTTTCCTCCGCAGCCTCTTCCATCTTCTCTTTTTCGGCGGCCTCCTCGGGCCCGGTTGATGCTTCAGATTCGGCGACGGGCTCAGTTTCCCCGGTTTCTTCCTCGACCTCGGCGGCAACAGCCTTTTCGGTTTCTTCAGCCTGCTCCGGCTCCCCGCCTTCTTCCTCAGTCTGAACAGCAACAGCCTCTTCGGTTTCTTCGACCTGTTCCGGCTCACTCACCTCTTCTGCCGATTCACTTGCCTCAGCAACCTGTTCCTTGGTTTCCAAAGCGGCTTTTTCAGCCTCAGCAGCCGCCAGTTCAAGGGCCGCCTGCTCTTCCTCCAGGGCGGCCTGTTCCAGCGCTTCCTGGCCTTTCTCAAAGTAATCCGTCACCACGACCCGGATGCGTTCAATCGTCTTCTCGCCAATACCCTGAATCTGCATCAACTCCTCAGGAGTCATCTGGGCCAGTTGTTCCACCGTCTCAATACTCGCCTCGCGAAGCCTATCCAGGGTCTTCCCGCCCAACCCCTCCAGATTCGCAATCGGCGCTCCGCGCAAGGCCATGGCGGCCATCTGAGACTCGATCTCCTGCCGTTTTTCCTCTTCACTCTTGATGTCGATCTGCCAGCCCAGCAGCTTGGCGGCCAGGCGAACGTTCTGTCCCTTCTTGCCAATGGCCAGGGAAAGCTGCGAATCGTCAACAATGACTTCCAGGTGCCGCTGCTCGATGTCCACGATGGAAACGTGATTGATCTTGGCGGGGCTGAGCGCGTTGGCGGCAAAAGTCACCGGGTCTTCATTGTATTCAATGATATCAATCTTTTCCCCGCGCAGTTCGCGAATCACCGACTGGACACGCATGCCCTTCATTCCAACACATGCGCCCACACAGTCAACGTCCGGGTCTCGCGAGTACACGGCGACCTTGGTCCGCTCGCCAGCCTCACGGGCGATGGCCTTGATCACAACCGTCCCATCGTAGATTTCCGGCACCTCCATTTCAAAAAGCTTCCGCACCAGGTTGGAATCGGCACGTGACGCAATCACCTGCGGCCCGCGGGCTGCGCGATCCACAAGCGTGATGACAGCCCGAACCCGGTCGCCGATCTGATAAATCTCCAGCTTCGACTGCTCCCGCCGCGGCATGCGGGCTTCCGTCCGCCCCAGATCCAGGATGACGTCAGGGCCCTCCATGCGCTTCACCGTGCAGTTGATGAGCTCACCAATCCGCTGGCTGTATTCCGCGTAAACAGTGTCCCGTTCAGCCTCGCGGACCTTCTGGAAGATCACCTGTTTGGCCGTCTGCGCCGCAATGCGGCCCAGCACATCCGTGGCCTTGGGAATTCTGACCTCGGATTCAACAGCAGCATCGGGGTTCAGTTTCCGCGCTTCGGCCAGTGAAATTTCATGGTCAGGATCGGCAACCTGGTCCACAACTTTCTTGACCGCAAACACTTCCACGTGGCCGGCTTCCTTGTTAAAGCGCGACTCCAGATCCTCCGAGCTCTTGTAGTACTTCCGGGTCGCCACCAGAATGGCGTCTTCCACGGCAGCAACCACAATTTCGGGATCGATGCCCTTTTCCCGGCTCAACTGGTCAATTGTCTGAAACAGTAGACTGCTCGTCACTATTTTCCTCCAGCTTGCCTTCCCCTCGCCAGACCCGCGCCTGGCCAGAGCACAACCGAGTCGCCCCAGCAACTCATTCCCCGGCTACAGGTCGGGGAGCAACCTGGCTTTCGATATATTTGAAATCTCAAACTCCGCTATCTTTTCGTCATCCAGGCTTACCCTGACTCGGCCTTCGTCAAAACCCTCCAGCCTGCCTTCAAAAACTTTCTGCTCCTCGATGGGCTCTCTCAGCACGATCCTGGCCCGCCGTCCAGTGAAATATCGATACTCCCGCGGCTTCGTCAGCTTCCGGTCCAGGCCGGGCGACGAAACCTCCAACAAAAAACTTCCCGGGAAGGGATCCTCCACATCAAGGATAGCACTCATTTGCTCGCTGACGAGCGCGCAATCCGCGTGTGAAACTCCGCCGGGCTTGTCAATATAGACCCGGAGCAGGGGGTTCGACCTCCCACCCTTGAGCTCGACATCAACAAGCGTCAGCCCTTCGCCAACGGCAACGCGCTCGGCGATGGCTTCGATCTTTTCCAGATCAACGATCATTCGTAAGATCAGGTGGATTCGCGATCCGTTAAGATCCCGGCAGCCCGGGAAACGGGCAATCCTGGGCCCAACAAAAAAGTGGGCTTACGCCCACCGCAACCACTCTCTGATAAAGTATAGACCCTCGAACACTTCAACGCAAGCGAAGCACAGAAACACCGCTGCTGATGATGGCCTCAGTTGAAGCGGCATTTCATCAACCTTCTCTGCAATTTATCAAGGGCCATTCTATTGCCTGATGCCTTGATTTTCGAAAAAATCTCCGACCACTCATGCGCGGAAGAAGCAGCACGGCCGGGCCCTGTTTTGAAAATGCGAATTCACCCATTAGAGTTGTTTGCCGGAAACTGGCCACTCGGTGTATCTTAAGCACCTTCCGCAAAGCGGATACTGGGGATTTCTGAATCAAAAGTAAGGGTGGAGGGATTTTCCATGCGTACAGCCCTGTGGTGCCTGATTCTGGTCTTGAGCTTTCCTTTCCCAGGAGTAGCTCAAAAGAAGCCTTCCAAGCCTTCGCCGCAAGCAAAAGAGGATTCCGCAAAAGAAAAAGAGGAGGCAGCGCCCAAGCCGGAGGCGCGGGTTGTTTCAACCCGACACAAGGTTGAGATTGCGGGCCGGGATGTCCCCTACACGGCGACGGCCGGAACCCTCATTCTGCACAACGACAAGGATGAGCCGACCGCCAAAGTGTTTTACATCGCCTACACCAGGGACAGTGTCAGCGACCCGGCTACGCGTCCGGTGACCTTCGCCTACAACGGCGGCCCGGGAGGGGCTTCGGCGCTGGTGGATTTTGGCGGCTTCGGGCCCCGAAAAATCGTGTGGCCGCAGCCAGGCAGCACCAACGCCGTGCGCCCGCCTTACCAGATGGAGCCCAATCCGGATACCTTGCTGGCCACAACCGACCTGGTGTTTATTGACGCGGTGGGCACCGGATACAGCCGCGTCATCCCGCCCAAGGGAACGGCCAAGATGTTTTACGGGGTCAAGCAGGACTCCCACGCCTTCGCCCAATTTATCGAGCAATATATCTCCCAATATCACCGCTGGGGCTCACCCAAATTTCTGCTGGGAGAAAGTTACGGTACCACGCGTTCGGCAGTGCTCTCGCGGGACTTGGCCGATGACGGCGTCTACCTGAACGGAGTCATCATGTGCTCGACGGTCCTGAATTTTCCGACCATCACTTTTGCGCCCGGCGACGATCTGCCTTATATACTCTTCCTGCCATCATACGCAGCCGCGGCCTGGTACCATCACCGGTTGAAACCGGAGCCCTCCAGCCTGCCCGACCTTGTCAAAAAGGTGGAGGCCTTCGCTGAAGGACCCTACGCCACGGCGCTGTTCAAAGGCTCAGCTCTCAGTGATGCCAGTCGGCAGGCCATCACCGAACAACTGGCCGGGTTCACGGGCCTGCCAGCTTCCCTCTGGCTGAAGAGCAATCTCCGTGTCTCCGCGCCGGTATTCCAGCGGAAGCTGCTGGGTCAAGCGGACGAGTCGACCGGCCGTTACGATTCGCGTTACACCATTGACCAGCTCCAGCCGCTGCTGCCTGTGGGCGGGTCCAGCAGCCAGGATGCTTCCGCCAGCGCCATGTGGGGCGCACTGACGGCCAGCTTCAATGATTATCTCGAGCGGCATTTGAACTACCACAGCGACCAGCATTACATCCAGCTCAGCTATAAGGTGAATGGAGCCTGGGACTGGAAGTACAGCCCACCGGTCGAGGACCTTCTGGGACAGGGTTCCATGTTCCTGAACGTCGCGCCGGCGCTTGCCCGCGCCATGAACGATGATCCCGGACTGGAAGTCATGTTTAACAACGGCTATTTCGACATGGCGACCCCGTTCTTTGCCACGGAATACACTTTGCGGCACACCGACCTTCCGAAAGATGCCTGGAAACGCATCACGACAAAGTATTACGACTGCGGACACATGCTCTACCTCAACCCGAAAACCGAGCCCGTGCTCAACAGCAATATCAACCAGTTCATCACCAAAGCTTCGAGCAAACAGTAATCCGCAGCCGGCCTCGGCTAATTCCCGTGTTGACAGAGCCAAGGCTGGCCGGCTTCCAGTCCCATGCTCCGCTCCGTTATCCCACTCCCTAAAACGAAGCCTCTGCGCGCACCTGTCGAGGGTTGCAAGCACGCGCTTGTCACTTCAGGCGAAGGGTGGTACTTTCTGACCGTTCCGCGCACGGCACTTGCGTATTCGGCAAAGAATCTTTTTCGCCGTGGCCCGGTAAAGCATGGCATCCAACTTGACCGTATTCATTCAAGGAGCCAAAGGTGGAACAGAGAAAAGGCATTGGCCGGCGTGAATTCCTGCAGGGGTCCGCGGCATTGCTGGGCGCCGGATCGTTTCGTCCGGCAGAGGGCAGCGCTGCACAGGCGTCCGGCCAGGTATCAAACCGCGAAGGGCTTACCGACAACGGCCGGCTCAGCATGAATTTTGCGCTGGGTCAAAATCAAAAGGTTTGGATTCTGGCTCCGGCGGAAGCAGGTTTTCAGGAAAGGCTTGCCGGCAAGGAGCTGGCACGAGGCCTTCGCAAGTTAGGGTTGGTTCGTCCGCCAATCGAGGCTGCAGGTGGAGGCGCAGAACCTGGTCTCAATGATATCGTCTTCACCATGAGGGTGGACGAAGCAGCGTTCAAAGACCCTGAAGCTTACGAAATCGCCTGGGGGTCGCTCCAAGACCCCGGGGTCCATCTTAAGGGCGCGTCACCGCAAGCGGTTCTCTATGCAGTGTTCCATTTTCTTGAACGGCAGGGAGCGTTCTTCGGGCTGGATGGCGACACCTACCCCTTGAAGCCTGCGCAGAATTTGAATCTGCCGCCTGCCAAACGTCCATGGCAGGCGCAGCCGCGCTTCAAGACGCGAGGACTGCTGCCCTGGCCGGACTTTCTGAATTGCATCACCGTCTACAACCGCGAGGAACATCGCTCCTACCTTGAAGCCATGCTGAGGATGCGATTCAATACCCTGGGGATTCACGTTTATTCGGGCGCAAAGCAGTGGACCGAATCTTTCCTCTCGTTTGAATACGCCGGGGTTGGACATCTCTCTTACACGGACACCACGGCAACCAATCGCTGGGGATACATTCCCGAGCGCACATCCAACTACGGCATGGGCGCGCCGGATTACTTTGCCGGCGAGGTTTTCGGCTCTGAAGCCACCACGCGCGCCACCAGTTGCTGGGAAGACGCCCGGTTCGCGCAGCAACTTTGGGGAGACGCCTTCCGCTACGCAGAGAAGCTCGGCATCCGGACCGGCGTCGGTTTTGAACCTTACCGGGTTCCGGACGAAATCTTTCGCGCAACGCCGCCCGAAGCCCGTTTCAAGAGCGAGAACCCGAAAGTGCCCGGCCCACGCATCGATCCGGAATCGGTGGCGGCGCGCGACATCCTGGAAGCCCGCCTCGCGAACCTACTGGAAGCCTATCCCACCGTCGATTACGTCTGGTTGTGGGAAGACGAAGCGATGAACTGGGCAAGCCAGAAGGGAACCGTTCCGCTGTCGGTAACGCCTTACAGGCAGGCGTACGATTTCCTCCGGCGGCATGCTCCTGAAAAGCGCCTGGTGGTATCCGGCTGGGGCGGAGTGGTCCGGCACTTCGCGTATTTCCACCAGCATTTGCCGGAGGACGTTATTTTCACTTCTCTCAATGACAATCTGGGCTGGGACCCGGTGAACGAGGAATACGGAAAGCTCGGCGAGCGCGAACGATGGCCCATTCCCTGGCTTGAGGATGACCCGGCGATGTGGCTTCCGCAGTTTCACGTTCATCGCGGAGCGGAAGATTTGGACCTGGCCGAGAAGTACGGGTGCCAGGGCGTGCTGGGCATCCACTGGCGGAATCGCATGATGAACGCCGACGCGGGGTTCCAGGCAAGGGCCTCGTGGGACCGGACACTGAAACCCGCAAAATTTTTCCAGTCGTTCGCCGCCGCACAGGCGGGGGGCGCCCGCGCCACGGAACTGGCCGACATCCTGACAAGGACGGACCGTGACCGGCTGATCCTGAATTCCTTTACCGGAAAGGTTGTGAACGGCCATCACGAGATTCACGCTTATTCAGGCGACTACAGTGAGGCTTTTGAGTTCTGGGCCGGATACGAACCATCGAAAGAAGTGAGAGTTTCGCAGGCCCGGGTGGCGCAGCAGCTCAGGGCTTTGACAGACAATGCATCAAGCCCGGCCGAACGCGACCGGCTGGATTATCTGGCCCGCTACGTTGAATTCCTCGTTCCCTATTCGGAATCATGGGTGCTGGCGTCGGCTCTCCACAAGATTCTGCAGCAGGCGCATGGACTGAGGCAGGATGGCAAAATGGCGGAGGCCAGACAAAAGGTTTTGGAGCAAGGCGTACCACTATGGAAGAAACTCGCCCCGCAGGTTCGGGAAACCTCGCTGATCTGCCAGCAGATGGTGAGTGAACGGAACGAGCAGGGCGCACTGGCTTCCCTGCACAACAAATTTGAAAGGCTGGCGCTGTTCCGCTTGCGCCTCTCGATGAAGGAGTTTATGGGCGAACTGTCCCCGGAAGTTGAAGAGCTTTTCCACGAAGTCCGGCGCAGAGACGAAACGGCCGGCCCGCGCGTCTTCATCCCCACTCGCCCCTCGGCGTTAGCGCCGGGCGAGAAGGTACGAATCTTCGCAGTGGCGCCCGGCGGCAACTCCGCGCCACGACTCAAGCTGTTCCTGCGGCGAGCTGCCGTGGAAAAATGGCAATCTTTTCCAATGCAGATGGCAGGCCGGCGCACATTTGTGAAAGAGATCGAGGCCAGCCAGGCGGACTCGCCGTTGCTTGAATACTACGTGGAAGCAGCGTTCACCGGCCGCGGCGGCCACCAGCGATTGACAGCTCCTGCCGGCGCACCCCGGCAATCCTACTCTGTCACGCTGCTGTGAGATGTGCCCGTCTGCGACTCAACCTTCCGGCCCTGCGGCGGGACAATGAAAAACAGCGGTGTCAGTAAGTAGACCGCAAATGCCACATCCACGCTGACCCAGGCGCACGCTGCGCCGATCAGGTAAGAAACCACTCCAACAAACGATTTCAGAATGATGTGGGGATCCTGCGCATCCGCAAGTTCCGGCTTGAGAAGGTGGCGAAGGATGTACCTGTGCATGGAAATGAAAGCGATTGTGTTGATCGCCATTACGCAGCCAAAGAAGCTGACGGCCAGCGGATTCGATGCGTGCTCGCCCATCAAGGCCGTTGGGAACGGGATGAAAGATTGGCACATCAGGAAAAGGACGTTCAGCCACACCAGGCTGTAGTTCGCGTGGCGCGCCAGCCCAAAGATGTGATGATGGTTCAACCAGAACTTGCAGACGATCACGAAGCTGATCAACCAGCTTAGAAATTGTGGCAGCAGATCAACCAGCCGCCCGGCCAGTTCACTGACGCTCCGCTGATTTTGCAGCGCCGGAACTTTGAGTTCGAGAACAAGAAGCGTGACAATGATGGCGAACACGCCGTCTGAAAAAGCCTCAATCCGGTTCAGGCGCAACTCGCCTTGCGCAAAACGATTGAAGAATCGCAAGAATTCGCTCCCGTATTGTCCCCGTTTTCCCGCGGGTATTTCGCCATGGCACGGTCGAATTCCGTGATAGCGTCGTTCTCCTGGAGTTTACCCCTCGAAGACCCATCGAGCGTTACCACAGGGTCACATGGATGTCAACCGCGAGGAAGTCACGCCAGGCGACATTGATAAACATAATACAGCAGCCAAAAGGAGGGCCGGAGCCTGGATGGACGACCGCATCTGCACTTTGCGGTAGCAGTCGAAGAATCGAACCGGTATAATCCCTCCCGCTGAGGTGCCCATGAAAACAAAACGGAACCTGCTGCTGATTGCCCTGCTGCTATCCACCATTGCCCTTCCCGTCTGCGGGCAGGACTACCAGGCCGAGTCTGCGCGGCTGGCCCCACTGCTCAAATGGCATGCAGGCAGCGTGGTGGCGGAAATCGGCGCCGGCGCGGGCGAGATGATGCTCGACGCCGCGGGGCGCGTGGGCCCCACCGGCCACATTTACGCAACGGAAGTGGACGCCGGGAAGCTCGCGCACCTGAAAGACCTGGCCGCCGAACGAAAAGAACCACAACATCACGGTGCTTGAAGGCTCGCAGTCCGGAACCAACCTGCCGCCCGGGTGCTGCGACGCGATCTACATGCGGCGCGTCTATCACCACTTCACCGAGCCGAAGAAGATGGACGCCAGCCTTTTCCAGTCGCTCAAGCCCGGCGGAATGCTGGCCGTGATTGACTTTCCACCGCGTTCGTCGCTGCCGCCGGTGGAGGGTGTACCTGCCAACCGGGGCGGACACGGCATGCCGAAAAAGATCCTCATCCAGGAACTGACCAGCGCCGGTTTCCAGCTCGTCGTCCAAGCCCGCCGACTGGCCCAATGACAACTACTGCGTCATCTTTCGCAAGCCGGAAAAATGAAGGTGGGTTTTGCGTGGGCCCGTTTCCCCGGCGGTGAAGGAAGGGTTACCTGTCACACCATGCATCTTCACCCGAAGCGGACAAAATTCAAGGAGGTCGGGATGAAACTTTCCAGGTGGAAATTTGCATTCATCGTGTTCGCTTTGATAGCGGCCCAGCCCGCGTGGGCGGCGGCGAAGAATTTTTATCTTCATGACGGCCAGCGCGTGCTTTTTTACGGCGACAGCATCACCGAGCAGCGGTACTATCCCGTGGCGATTGAAACCTACGTGCGCACGCGGTTCCCCAATCTGAAGGTAAAGTTTGTCGATTCCGCGGTCGGCGGCGCGCGGGTGACCGGCAACTGGGCAGTCAGCTCAGAAGACGAGAGCCTGGAGCGCGACGTGTTTCCCTTCAAGCCCGACGTCATCACCATCATGCTGGGCATGAATGACGCCAGCTACCGGCCGTTTGACCAGTCGGTGTTCGACACCTACGTAAAAGGATACCGGTACATCATCCAGCAGATGCAATCGCACCTGCCGGGCGTAAAGATCGTGCTGATTGAGCCCTCGCCCTGGGATGACGTGACCCAGACGCCCTCCTACCCGACCAACCCGACCAACCAGCCGGGCGGCTACAATTCGACTCTGCTGCATTACTGCAAATTCGTGCGCCAGCTTGGGGCCGAGTACCACCTGATGGTGGTGGACTTCAACGCGCCGATGGTAAAGCTGATGCAGGAAGCCGACAAAGTTGACCACGCACTGGCGCAGAAGATTATTCCCGGCCGGGTGCATCCCGGCGCCACGGGCGAACTGGCCATGGCACAACTGCTGCTGGAAGCCTGGAACGCGCCTGCGACGGTGACGAGCGTGGCGCTCAACGCCAGTGGACAAGTTGAGAACTCCGTCAACACCGAGGTGAGCGCCGCTTCCGCCTCCGGGCAGAACGTCACCTGGACCCAGACAGACCAGGCTCTGCCCTACCCCATCATGACCCTGCACTCCACCCAGTGGCCGCAGTTTCCGCCCGATCCCTTTGGCCGGCACACGCCGCAAATCTTCTGGAAGCTGCCGCCGCTGGAGGGAACGGAAATCAATCCCGTGGCGCAACTGGTAACGCGACTGATGCACATGTACGAGCATCTGGACGCGGAAACGCTGAAGGTGACGGGCCTGGCGGCGGAAAGCTACGCGCTGAAGATTGACGGCAACACCGTGGGAACGTTCAGCAAAGCGCAGCTCGCCCAGGGAATCAACCTGGCGCGTTACGACACGCCCATGATGCAGCAGGCCAACAAGGTGCTGACCCTGGTGTGGCACCGCGTGGACGTGCGCTTCTACGGATGGCGCGCCATCCAGGTGCCCCTGCGAATTGACCCTGCGCCGGGTACCCAGCAGGGCATCAACCAGATACTCGCCAACCTGGAGCAGTGGCAAAACAGGATGGTAGACGAAGCTCACTCCGCGGCCCAGCCGGTGCCGCATCATTACGAGCTGCAGGCGCAATAACGAGTGCGCACCACAGAACATACACGCTCAGCGATGTTCCCATGCCGCCGAGTGATCGAAGGAATTCACATCAGAGAAAACATTATGGACTACGCCTATCAGGACATCGCAAAGATGATCGACCATTCCCTGCTGAATCCCACGCTGACCGCGAGCCAGCTTGAGCAGGGCTGCCGGGTGGCGCTCGATTACGACTGCGCGAGCGTTTGCATCATGCCTTACGCCCTGCGCCGTTGCGCGGAAATCCTGCAGGGAAGCACGGTGAAGGCGAGCACCACCATCGGCTTTCCGCACGGCGGCCACACCACGGCAATCAAGGTTGCGGAGGCAGAGCGCGCGCTGGACGACGGCGGCCAGGAACTCGACATGGTGGTGAACATCAGCAAGGTTCTGAGCGAGGACTGGGACTACGTGTGGCAGGACATTGGCGCGGTGATCGAGGTAACGCACGGCCGCGGACAGAAGGTGAAAGTCATCTTCGAGAACTGCTACCTGCAGGACCAGCACAAGATCAGGCTCTGCGAGATTTGCGGCGAGTTGGGCGCCGACTGGGTGAAGACATCAACCGGATACGGCACCAGCGGGGCGACCATCGAAGACCTCAAGCTGATGCGGCAACATTCCCCGGCGCGCGTGCAGGTGAAAGCCGCGGGAGGTGTTCGCACACTCGACAAATTGCTGGAAGTCCGCGCCCTTGGCGTGACGCGCGTAGGCGCCAGCCGCACCGCAGAAATTCTGGACGAGTGCAGGCGGCAGCTGGGGCAGGCAAGCTGAAAACCTGGCGAAGCGAGAAATCAGAAGGATGAAGGGTGAAGGATGAAAAAAGGACCCGGCCGGAGGAAGGGTAATTCCATGAACAATTCCAGAGACACTCGCACTGCGGCAGCACTCTTCGCCACATTGCTGGCGCTTCTCTTCTGGGCGCCGGGGCTGGCATGGGCGCAAACGCATCCAACCCCGACGCAGGACGGCCTCGTCAGCGGAGTGGCGCTCAGCCATGGCCTGGAAGTTTTTAAGGGCATTCCGTTTGCCGCGCCACCGGTGGGCAAGCTGCGCTGGCGTCCGCCGCAACCCGCCGCTGCCTGGCAAGGCGTGCGCAAAGCCGATCAATTCGGTCCGCCGTGCATGCAAAGGGTCGTCACCGGACGCATGGGCCCATGGACGCGGGAATTCAATTCCGGGAACCAGCCCAGCGAAAACTGCCTCTATCTGAACATCTGGACCACGGTGAAGCGGCCCGAAAAACTTCGGCCGGTGATGGTGTGGATTTACGGCGGCGGGTTTACCAGCGGGGCCGGCAGCGTGGAGATTTACGATGGCTCGGCGCTGGCGCAAAAAGGCGTGGTGGTGGTGAACGCCAACTATCGCGTGGGCCCCCTGGGCTTTTTGGCCTATCCGGGGCTGACCGCGGAATCGCCACATCATTCCTCCGGCAATTACGGCCTGCTCGACCAGATGGCGGCGCTCCGCTGGGTGCAGCGCAACATCGCAGCGTTCGGCGGCGATCCGCGCCAGGTGACCATCTTCGGCCAATCCGCCGGAGCAGAGAGCGTCTGGCTACTGATGCAGTCACCGCTGGCCGAGGGGTTGTTCGAGCGGGCTATCATCATGAGCGGCCCGGGAGTCCTTCCATTCAGGGTGATTACCGGCGGTCGGTCTCTGGCATCCGCCGAACAGGAAGGCCAGGAGGTCGCGAGGCGCCTCAGCGCCCAATCGCTTGCCCAACTCCGCGCCCTGCCGGCCGAAAGAATCATCAAGGATTCGGGACGCGCCCGCTGGGCTCCCATCCAGGACGGCTGGGTCATCCGCGCCGGCTGGCATCCCGAGCACGAGGTGCCGGTGATCAACGGCATGGTGGCGGAGGACATTGGAATCGGCTACTACGGCACGGGCCCGGCGCCGGCTGTGACTTTGAAGGATTACCACAAAAAGATGCGAGGAGATCTGCGGGGCTGAGGCCGCAGAATGCGAGAAGCTCTATCCCGCCACAGAGAACGGGCAGGCCGCTGCGGCCATCCGCTCCGCCCTGCAGGACCGCGCCCGCGTGTCGCTCTACAAATGGGCGGCAAGCCAGACCCGCCTGAGCCCGCAGGTTTATACCTATTACTTCAATCAACTGCTTCCCTGGCCCCAGCACCCCGAATACGGCGTGTTCCACTCCTCCGAAGTGCCTTACGTGTTTGACAATCTGCGGCTGATGGACCGTCCCTGGCGGCCGGCGGACCATCGTGTGGCGCGCGAAATATCCGCCTACTGGACGGATTTTGCCAGGACCGGAAGTCCCAACGCGAAAGGCCTGCCCGACTGGCCGGCTTTCAAGGTTGGGAATTTGACCATCATGCAACTCGCCGCACAGATGAAGCCGATTCCCCTGGCATCTCCCGCCCGCGAGCACTTCTGGATAAAGCATCTGGAAAAGCCCTTGGGATTTTAGCGGGCGTGGGCCGCCGTCTTTCGCCCCTGCCGGAGCTGGTGGAGGTTTTGAGGGCTTGGTGTCCCATAGCTCACGCTATGGGCTAAAGTCTTTCGGCCCTCCGGGCCTGGGAGTGCAGAAGGCAGAAAGCAGAAGGCAGCCAAGGCCCATCATCAGCGGGTAGCGCCGGCCGCCGGGGTTGCGGTCGGCGGTTGTTAACCAGGGTAGAGCTGTGGATCTCAAGTCCGGCGGTCCTCGCTACACGTTTGAACCACCGTTTTTTCCAAAAAAAGAGAGTTTGGCAACCCAACCTTGACTTCCCTCTTGACGCGGAAAACCTGTGATGCTATTCTACCTACCGACTGGTCGGTATCTAATCTGGGGCCTTGGGCGCCCGGCATGGCCAGACATCTTATTCGGGGATTAATGGGTTTATGTCCAACACGTTTTCAGGGTCCGAAATTCTGCTGGAAAGCCTGGCGCACCAGAAGGTGGAGGTCATTTTCGGCCTTCCGGGTGGCGCCATTCTGCCGCTTTATGACGCCATGTACAGCGCCGGAATCCGCCACTTGATGATGCGGCACGAACAGGCCGCGGCTTTTGCGGCTGACGGTTATGCGCGGGTGACGGGAAAGCCGGGCGTGTGCCTTTCAACCTCCGGGCCCGGGGCCACCAACATGATTACGGCGCTGACCTCGGCCATGATGGATTCCATCCCCGTTGTGGCATTGACCGGCCAGGTGCCCGCCAGCCTGATCGGCAAAGACGCTTTTCAGGAAGCCGACACCGTGGGCATTGCCCTGCCCATCACCAAGCGCGCCTTCCTGGTAAAGAAAGCCGCCGACATTCCCGGAGTCATCCAGCAGGCGTTTGAGATTGCGGCTTCCGGACGGCCGGGCCCGGTGCTGGTGGACCTGCCCAAGAGCGTGCTGCTGGAGAAGGCCGAGCCGAGCTATCCGCCCGCCAAAGAGTCGCACCGCGTCCATCAACCCGGCGAGTGGACCCGGGAGCAGATGCAGCAGGCCTGTGAAATGATCCAGGCCAGCCAGCAGCCGGTGCTTTACGTGGGCGGAGGGATCATTGCCGCCAACTCCTCTGGCCTGCTTCGCGAGCTTGCCGAACTCACCCACATTCCGGTGACCACCACGCTGATGGGCCTGGGCAGCTTCCCCTCCGAGCATCCGCTTTCGCTGGGCATGCTGGGCATGCACGGTTCCTACGCCACCAACACCGCCATCAGCAATTGCGACCTGCTGATTGCCGTGGGGGCGCGCTTTGATGACCGCGTCACGGGGCGCATCAACGGCTTTGCCCCCAACGCCAAAAAGATCCAGTTTGATATCGACCCTTCCGAGGTGAACAAGAACGTCAATGTTGACCTGGCCCTGGTGGGCGACGCTTGCGACACCCTGCGGGGCCTGATCGATGAGTTGAAGAAGTCCGGGCACAAGCCGGCAACGGCCGAGCGCGAGCACTGGCTGAAGAGGATTGATTCCTGGAGGGCCGAGCATCCGCTCGCCTACGACAAATATACGAACATTATAAAGCCGCAGCAGGTGATTGAATCGGTCGCCGAGATTGCCGCTGACGACGCCATCATCGGCGTGGACGTGGGCCAGCACCAGATGTGGGCGGCGCAGTTTTACAACTTCCGCTCTCCCCGCACCTGGCTTTCATCGAGCGGCCTGGGCACCATGGGCTACGGATTCCCCGCGGCGCTGGGCGCGCAGATGGCCTATCCCGACCGCCAGGTGATTGCGTTTGTGGGCGACGGCGGGTTCCAGATGACGCTGAATGACCTGGCCACCATGGTGCAATACCGGGTGCCGGTAAAAATTGTGGTCATCAACAACCGTTCGCTGGGCATGGTGAGGCAGTGGCAGGAAATCTTCTTTGAAAAACGCTACTGCGACATCGACCTGAACTTTTCGCCCAACTTCGCCAAGCTGGCGGAGTCCTACGGTATTCGGGCCAGCCGCGTGGATCACCGGGCGGACGTCGAAGACGCCGTCCGCGAGATGCTGAGCGACCGCGAGCCGCGCCTGATCGACTTCTGGGTGGACCCGACGGAAAACTGCTATCCCATTGTCCCCCCCGGAGCCAGCCTGGCCGAGATGGTGGTGGAACCGCCGCGCATGCTGGTTGAAGAGGAAGTTCTGGACGACCTGTGGGCGATGTAGAAGACGACTTATCGACTCTACCCGTCATGCTGAGCGCAGCGAAGCATCTGCTGCATCTTTTTGAGACCGAGCAAAGCAGATCCTTCGTCGTCCCGAAAGAGCGGGACGCCTCGGGATGACAGAAAAGAACCGCAACGCAAGAAACGGTGCGGCACAAGGCTTCATCAAAGGCTGTATACTTGTTTTTCGGGAGTGCCCTATGCAATGGCTGCTGACGCTTGAATGTGATCGCGATCCCATCGTGCTTTGCCGGCTGATGAACATCTTCCGCCGCAAGGGGCTGGAAATTGAAAGCCTGGCCCTGGGCGCCATGCCGGAATCCTATTCCCTGATGGCGGTGGTGGACAGTGCGGAAGGGGACATTGACCACATTTTCAATTTCCTCCGCCGCACCGATGGCGTGTTGGGCGTGACGTACTATCAGCACGAGCCCTCGCAGGACGCATCGTTCATCTTTGTCGAGTCGGCTGAAAATTCGGAAAATCTCAAGCGCATCCAGGAGGCTTTTCCGGAGTGCAGGGTGATTTTCGCCAGCCACGGCAAGTATCTTGTCGAGGTCCCGTCAGGGACTTCCCTGGGAGCACAGATCCCCGGGCTGGGCGCGCCGGGCTTCCTTCCGCTTTCACGGATGAAAACCAGCGGGCAGCCCCGGCAGATGGAACTGGTGGGCGCGGCAGTCGGTTCGTAAGGGTCACGCGGTTTGGGGATTCGGGACCGGTGTTCAGGTCCCGGAGTTTGTGATGGATCGTAGAAGCTGCGGCGCTATGAAGCGCGCTCTCCGCGACAGGCAACTCGCGGCCGTGGCGCGCAGAGTTGGGTTGCCACATCCCTCAATCAGTAGTTAAAAATTCCAATCAGCAAAGGAACAGGTGACGTTATGGCGAAAGCTTATTATGAAAAAGACGGAGACGTGAAAAATCTGGCAGGCAAAACCGTGGCGGTAATCGGCTACGGCAGCCAGGGGCACGCCCATGCGCTGAATCTGCGCGACAGCGGACTGAAAGTCATTGTGGGTCTTCCGGCCTCGAGCCAGTCGCGGGCCAAGGCGCAGGCCCAGGGTCTGGAAGTTTACGACCCGGCGGAAGCAGCCAAACGCGGCGACCTGATCGCCATGCTGGTTCCCGACCCGCCCATGGCCAAACTCTACAAGGAAGCCATTGAGCCCAACCTCTCCGCCGGCAAGACGCTGCTGTTTGCCCACGGATTCAACATCCATTACAAGTTCGTCCAGCCGCCGAAAGACGTGGACGTCATCATGATCGCCCCCAAGTGCCCCGGCCACCGGCTGCGCGAGCTGTTCACCGAAGGCATCGGCGTGCCGGCGCTGCTGGCCGTGGAGCAGGACGCCTCCGGCAAGGCCGAACAGACAGCGCTGGCCTATGCCAAAGGCCTGGGAAGCCTGAAGGCGGGCGTCATCCGCACCACCTTCAAGGAAGAAACCGAGACCGATCTTTTCGGCGAGCAGACGGTCCTTTGCGGCGGCGTTTCGGCGCTGATCAACTCGGGTTTTGAAACGCTGGTGCAGGCCGGTTATCAGCCGGAAATCGCCTACTTCGAGTGCCTGCACGAGTTGAAGCTGATCGTTGACCTCATCTACCAGGGCGGCATCAAGTACATGCGCTACTCGGTGAGCGACACGGCGGAATACGGCGATTACTCGCGCGGCCCGCGGGTGATTGATGAGCACGTCCGCGAATCCATGAAGAAAGTTCTGGAAGAGATCCAGAACGGCAAGTTCGCCAAAGAGTGGATGGACGAAAACGAGTCCGGGCGGAAAAAGTTCAACTCCATGCGCACGGAAGCTTCGGCGCGCCTGATTGAAAAGGTGGGAAGCGAACTGCGCAAGATGATGCCCTGGATCCAGACCGCCAAGGAAGAAGCCACGGCCGCCCAGGCCCAGGCGCGAACGTAACCGCGAAACCAGATGACAGGGGCAGCCACGGTTAAGTCGAACCTCGATTTAACCGTGGTCCTTTGTCGAAGACCCCGCGGTTAGAGAAAACCATCCGTGACCGCCGGCGCGATTCCACGCAAAACCCTCAACGTTAACAACCCACACTGCGCTACAATAAGGTCCGCAGGTCCATCGCAAACTGAGAGGATTTCCATGAAAAAAGTGGCAGAAGCGGTTGCCGCGCCTTCGTCGGCAGCCAGGAAGTCGCGGGATGAAATCAAGAAGCTGGCGCTTATCGGCACCGGCAAGCTGGGCGAGGGCCTGCTCTCCGCCATGCTGCAATCGCAGGTGGTTCCCGCCGGGCGCGTGGAATGCACGGTGGCCCACCAGCCGAGGGCGGATTACCTCTGCGCCAAGTATGGCGTGAAGGCCCACACCAGCAACAGCCAGGCCGTCAAGGGCGCCAGCCTGGTGCTGATTGTGCTGAAGCCCCAACAGGTGAAAGGGGCCCTGCACGAAGTGCGGAAGACGATCTCCCCCAACGCCCTTATCGTTTCCGCCGCCGCCTCGGTCACAACTGCTCTGATCGAGCGCGAACTGGGACGTTCGCCGCGAGTGGTCCGCGCCATGCCCAACACGCCCTGCCTCATCCGGCAGGGGATGACGGCGCTGGCCGGCGGCAAGCACGCCACCGCGCACGACCTGGAAGTGGCCCAGAATATATTCGGGGCCATGGGCCGCGCGGTGATTGTCGACGAAAAACATATGGACGCTATCACGGCGCTGTCCGGTTCCGGCCCCGCTTATGTGTATATGATTATCGAATCGCTGGCCGAGGCAGGAGTGAAGCTGGGCGTGCCGCGCGACCTTTCAACCGAACTCTCCGCCCAGACCCTGCTGGGCGCGTCCGCCCTGGTGCTGCACACGGGCGAGCACCCCGCCAAGCTGAAAGACGTGGTCACCACGCCGGCCGGCTGCACCATCGATGGATTAATGGAACTGGAAGAAGGGCGCCTGCGCGTCACCCTCATCAAGGCCGTGGTCCGCGCCGCCGCCCGCGCCCGCCAGCTGGTGGAAAGCACCAATTCGTAGTTGCCGGCAAACGCGTTTGCCATTCACTTGTCTAGACGCCCGGCAATTCTCCGCGCAGAACCGTGACCGCCTGCCCTCCCAGTTTGACGCGGTCGCCTTCCACGCGCACGAGAACGACTCCCCCGCGCGACGAGGCCTGATAAGCCACGAACTCGCGTTTCTGCAGGCGCGGCTCCCAGTACGGACCCAGCGCGCAGTGCGCCGAGCCCGTCACCGGATCTTCGTCAATTCCCGAGCCGGGGGCAAAGAACCTGGAAACAAAATCGAATTGCCCAGTGTTGGAACGGCTGGTGATGATGACGCCGCGCGCATCCACCTGGCGCAGACGCGTGTGGTCAGGCCTGGCGCCGCGCACAGTTTCCTCTCGCTCCACTTCCACGAGATAGTCAAACTTGTTCTTCCCCACGTACCGCGCTTCAACCCCAAGAGCCTCGACTAGGCCGGGCGGCGGATTCGCCGCCTCGACGCGCACGGCAGGAAAACCAAGCTCGATCCAGTCACCCTTGTGTTCGGCCGTCAGCAAACCGCTCTTCGTGCGAAAACGCGCCTGCTGTTCTGGCGAAAGATGCCCCTCTTCCCACAACACGTGGGCGCTGGCCAGCGTGGCATGTCCGCAAAGCGCAACTTCAACGGCGGGGGTAAACCACCGCAGATTGAATTCACCTTCTTGAGGAAAAAGGAAAGCGGTCTCGGAGAGGTTCATTTCCTGCGCGACATTTTGCATCCACTCTTCGCCGGCGGCTTCTTTCAGGACGCAAACCGCAGCGGGATTGCCGGCAAAAGGCCTGTCAGCAAAAGCGTCGACCTGGGTGATGCGCTGTCCCATCGTCTGTTTAATCCTTCGAGGACCGACGCCTGCGACAGAGTCAAATCGCTCCGAGACGCGACCGACGGTCAAAAGTCAGCGGTAAACCTCGCGGCGGTGGGCGATCCGGGCAATGGTTAATGTCTTCTTGCTATCGTGGATGACATACAAAACGCGGTATGCCCCAACTCTAAGGCGCCATTCATTCTCGAATCCCACAAGCTTCTTCGCACCGGGCGGCCGCGGGTTTTCGCGAAGCCCATCGACGGCCTTCTCAATGCGCGCTTTCATTTTGGATTCAAGGCTGGCGAGATCGCGAGCGGCGGTTGGCCTGAGCAGAACGTCGTAAGCCATTATCGGCTGCGGCCGTTATTCGGCCAACGAATACTCTCGCCCGGTTCGTCCATGGCTCGTTTGATCAGAAGATGGTCGTAAAGATCGGCAAGCAATTTCTCATCTTTCAGTATCCGCAACGCAATGCCGCGACGCTCGCCGGGGTCGAGCCTGCGGAATGCCTGGTAGAGGCTTCGCTCGTCCTGCGCCGACGGTTTAGAGGAACTTGCCATACATCAGATACTATCACAGACCCACTTGAATACCAGGGCGTCAGTCAGGCGCCAAAACCACGCAACTTGCAGCGCGGGAACCGCCTTCCAGCCCCGCGTTTGCGGAGGGACTGGACACAAGGCGCGCGGTTTGAGAAAAAAGCCTGTTACCGCTTTTCAGCCAGCCTCTTCCGGCTCATACCACCAGATGCTTATCCCGTGCTTTTCATGCCGAAGGCGACGCCGCCCACGGTGATCTGGAGCAGGCGCAGGAGTTCGGGCGAGGGCTGGGTCTCGCGGCGCCATCTTTCAAGGAAGCGGATCTGGAGAAAGTTGAGCGGGTCGACATAGGGATTGCGCAGGCGGATGGATTCCTGCAACACCGGCTGGCGTTCCAGAAGCTGCGTTGATTCGGTGATTTCCAGCACGCACCGTACTGTGCGCTCATATTCCTCCTCGATGCGGCTTGAAATCTGCTTGCGCAGACTGGCCGGGCGGCACAGCGCGTCATAGCGGCGCGCGATGTAGAGATCCGTCTTGGCCAGCGACGCCTCGGCGTTGTCAATGATCACGGCGAAGAAGGGCCAGTGGCGGTACATCTGCCGCAGCACGTCAAGACCGTCGGGAGCGTGGCTGCACAGGAACTTGTCCAGCCCATGGCCGAGTCCATACCATGCCGGAATGAAATGCCGCGACTGCGTCCAGGCAAACACCCAGGGAATGGCGCGAAGCTGGTTGATGTCCCGCGTATTGGAGCGCCGGCTGGGCCTGGAGCCCAGGCGGAGACTTTCAATCAGGTCAATGGGCGTGGCCTGGCGGAAGAATTCGATGAACCCGGGAGTTTCATAAACGAGATTGCGGTAAAATTCACGGCTGGCCGAGGCGACTTCCTGCGCATACTCTTCCCATGACGCTGCCTCACTCTGGTGCGTCGTGTGCTTGGGCGCCAGCAGAAGCGTGTCCAGGACCGAAGTGACCAGTTGTTCCATGTTGCGCTCGGCAATTTCCAGGTTGGCGTACTTCAGGGAAATCACCTCACCCTGCTCGGTGATGCGCATCCGCCCGCCGGGAGCCGCATAAGGCTGAGCCTGGACGCTGCGGTGAGACTGTCCGCCGCCGCGGCCGATGGTTCCTCCTTTGCCATGGAAAAATCCCAACCGGATTTTGTGCTTTTCAGCCACTTCCCACAGGCGCTTCTGGGCGCGAAACAGGGCCCAGTTGGCGGCAAAATATCCGCCGTCTTTGACCGAATCGGAATAGCCCAGCATCACTTCCTGGAAGTCGTCCCGCGAGCGCAGCAGGCGGCGGTAATGGCGGTCCTTCAGAAGCTGGTCCAGGATGTCCGGCCCGGCCTCCAGGTCATCCACGGTTTCAAAAAGCGGGATGGCGTCAAACGTTGACTGAAGGGCGCCCCCTTGCGGCTTCACCAGGCCGGCCTGCCAGCCCAGCAGTACCACGTCCCAGATGTTGGCGGCGCTGCTGGTCATGCTGAGGATGTAGCGGTGGGAAGCGCGCTCGCCGTTGCGCATCTGGATCTTGCGCAAAGTTTCAAACTCTTCCAGGGTGCACTGGGCGGCGGCGGAAAGTTTCAGCCGGCGCGGGCGCTTCTCGAGCAGCGCGTGGATGGATTCGATGCGCGCATCTTCCGGCTCGACGGGCAGGCGCGCTGCGTGCAGGATCTCGTCCCCCGCCCTGCGAAGGTGCGAGGAGTGCTGCCGGAAGTCCAGGCTGACGGAGTGGAATCCGAAGACCTGCACGGCGGTGTGCAGGCGTCCCGGCTCCAGGTGGGCGACGCGCGGGCTGGGATGGTCGATCAGCAGCCGTTCGAGCAGTTCCACATCGCGCTCGAACTCCCCGGCATCGGCATAAGCCCCGCGCGCCCTTTCCTGCGTCCGTTCAAGACGCCAGCGCATGATGCGAATCTTGCGCCGGTAAAATTCATGAGGCTGGTCAATATTTTCAAAGACGCGCGTGGCCGGAAAGCGCCGCATGTCACGCTCAATATCTGCGCTGATTTTGCGCTCGAGAGCGGGGCGCGAGCACGGGAAAGAGATCACACTGAGAAATTCATCCAGCCGCCGGAGGTAATAGTCCAGGACGCTGCGGCGAAGCCGCTCTGCAGCGTTCAGGCTGGTTTCAGCTGTGACGTTGGGATTGCCGTCGCGGTCCGTCCCCACCCAGGAGCCAAAGCGGATGCAGGAGCGTTCGTGCGCCAGACCCGGCGCAAACCGGCCCATCTCCTGCACAAAACGCTCCCAGAAAATTCCCGCCAGGTCATAGATGGTCCGCTCCAGAAACACCAGGGAGTTTTCGACTTCCAGCTCCGGAGTCATGGGACGTTCGCGGGTTTCTTCGGTCAGCCAGAGGGCCTCAATCCACGGGTCCACGGATTTTTCAATCGAGTGCTCGGGCGACTCGTCCAGGGTTTCGAGCGAGCGGCCAATGCGCAGCAGGTGATTAAAGACGCTGCGGCGCTTGGCCTCAGTGGGATGCGCAGTGAGGACCGGTTCAATCCTCATGGAACGCAGCACGCGGGCGAATTCCGCCACGGGAATTTCCTGCTTCTCCAACCGGCTGAAGGTCCGGCGCAGCGACATGGGCGCACCCACTTCCCCGGATTCATACTGGCGAAGGCGCCGGATGCGCTGGCGCTCTTCGCACAGGTTCACCAGGTGGAAGAACAGGCTGAAGGCATGGGCAACATGCGCAGCGCGCTGCAACGAAAGGCTGCGCACCTCGCGGTCCCCCTGGGCCACCAGGGCGGGATCGGTCGCCTGGCGGAGCTGCTTGGAGAGCCGGCGCAGGTTTTCAATCGCCTCAAACGTCTTGCCTCCGCTCTGCTCCTGGATCAGCGCCCCCAGGCGCGTAGTCAATAATCGAACTTCCCTGCGAAGTTTTTCATCCATAAGCGCTAATCACATTTCCGGGCGGTCAAACGAACTTAGGCGGGAACGGCCAGCACGCTCTCCAGCGCCTTTCGCAATGCCCCCAGGTTGGCATCCACCCGCACCCGCTGGCGGGACTGTTCCTCCGAGGAGTGATGGCGGATGACGTAATCCGTGTCCTTCAACTGGTGTCCGGTCAGCACGGCCAGAATGTCCGCGTGGCGCTCAATTCTTCCCGCGCGCACCAGCTTGCGGATGCCGGCAACCGTGGCGGCGGAAGCAGGTTCGCATCCCACGCCGTCTTCGGCCAGGGCCGCCTTCCCCTCGAAAATTTCTTCGTCGGTTACGGACTCGCAAAAACCCCCGCTCCACTCCAGCACCCGGCGGGCCTTTTTCCAGTTGGCAGGACGACCGATGCGGATGGCCGTCGCCTCCGTGTCCGGCTTCTCCACCGGAATCAGGTCCGGCGAGCCGGCCTGGAGCGTGCGGACGAATGGGCTGGCCCCGGCGGCCTGGATCACCACCACCTTCGGGACCTTCTCGATAAAGCCCAGCTCTTTCAACTCCCGCAGGCCCTTGCCGATGGCCGAGGCGTTCCCCAGGTTTCCGCCCGGCACCACGATGTAATCCGGTGGCCGCCAGGCCCGCTGTTCCATCATCTCGGCCACGATGGTCTTCTGCCCCTCGATGCGAAACGGGTTGATGGAATTGACCAGGTAAAAACCCATTTCCCCAGCCACCTGGCGCAGCAACCCAAACGCTTCATCAAAGGTGTCGCCGATTTCGATGACCACCGCGCCAAAGTCCAGAGCCTGGGCCAGCTTGGCGGCGGAGATCTGGCGATAAGGAACAAAAAGAACAGCCTTCATTCCGGCGCGGCCCGCATACGCCGCCATCGAAGAAGAGGTGTTTCCCGTGGAAGCACAGGCAACCATGCGGACGCCCAGTGAGGCGGCCCGGGTGATGCAGGCGGTCATGCCCAGGTCCTTGAAGGAACCGGTGGGATTGATGCCCTGGTGCTTGATGGTGAGGTGCACGGGCCCCGCCCACCAGCCGGCGCGCCGCGTCCCCACCAGCGGCGTTGACCCCTCGGAAAGTGAAATCACGCGATCGTCCGGACCCACGAAAGGCAGCAGCTCCCGGAAGCGCCAGACGCCGCTGCGGTCAATGGGTTCGCCGCTCAGTCGCCGCTGGTGCCAGGCCGATCGCAGCGCCTCGGGGTCCGTAATGTCAAATTCGTACCGGACATCGAGCAGGCCGCCGCACCAGGCACACTGGTGCATTTCTTTTTTGGGGTCCTGCCTGCGGCCACAGGCTTCTTCAATGCATTCGAGATAAGTCAGCGCCATTCGTCTGTCGGGAATGGAACCCGCAGGTTTATCGAACTGCCCTTCGCCTGCAGCCACCCGGCCTCGCTAAAGATGAAATTCCTCGTGGACGGACTTGACCGCGTCCTGCATGTCCGCGGACTTGACCGCGAAGGAGATGCTCAGCTCCGAGGAACCCTGCGCAATCGCAATGATGTTGATCCCTTTGCGGCCAAGCGCTCCAAAGGCGCGCCCGCTGATGCCCGGGGTGCCCTTCATATTTTCTCCGACCGTCACCACAATGGCCACCTTGGGCATCACATCCAGCACGCCCACGTAGTCGTGCAGCATTTCAAGCTCAAACACTTTTTCCAGTTCCGCTTTGACCCGCGGAAGGTCCGTCTGGTGGATGGCAAAGCAGAGGACGTTGTCGGCGGAGGACTGGGTGACCATCAGGGTGGAAACTTCCTCCAGGTAAAGGCAATTGAACACCCGGGCCGCCAGCTGCGGGAAGGAGATCGCGTTCCTGCCGCTCATGGTGATCAGGGCCGCATCCTTGACGGAGGTAATCGCCTTGATTCCGGCCTGCCCGTTCTTCGCGGAGGGCACAATCCGCGTCCCCGGGCAGGTGGGGTTAAAGCTGTTCTTGATCCACACCGGAATCTTCTTCTGCATCACCGGCAAAATAGTTTTGGGATGCAAGACCTTGGCCCCGAAATAAGAAAGCTCGATCGCTTCCCGGTAGGAGATCTCGGGAAGGATGCGCGCTTCCGGAACCAGGCGCGGATCGGCCGTCAACACGCCGTCCACGTCCGTCCAGATCCAGACCTCGTCCGCATCGAGCGCCGCGCCCAGTATGGTGGCGCTGAAGTCGGAACCGCCGCGCCCGAGCGTGGTGCAAACGCCTTCCCGGGTGGCCCCGCGGAAACCCGTCACCACGGGAATAACGCCCCGCTTCAGCAGAGGCCTCAGCCTTTCCTGCGTTTTAACGCTGGTCTCCTCAAACAGCGGACTGGCGTTGCCAAAGTTATCATCGGTCACAATGCATTCAACGGCGTCGACCGCTTCGGATTTAAGCCCCTGCGACCGCAGGATGGCCGCGACCAGCGTGGCCGACATCACCTCGCCCAGGCTCGAAAGCGTGTCCATGCCGCGCGGTGTGATTTCACGAAGCAGCGTGAAGCCCGAGCACAAATCTTCAAAGTGCTTGACCTGCTCGGCCAGGCGGGGAAGCACGCTCGCCTGCTCAGCCGCTGAGAGCAACTGGTCCGCCACCTCGCGATGGCGGCGCGCCAGCTCCTGGCGGGAGCCTTTCCAGGGCGCTTCCGTCCCCTGGCTGGCCTGGGTGGCGGCGCGGATCAGCATGTTCGTGGCGCCGCCCATCGCCGACACCACGGCCACCACGTCAGCATGTTTGGAATGCTCTCGCAGAATTTCAGCCACGCCCTGCATGCGCTCGGCGCTGCCCACCGAAGTGCCGCCGAATTTCATCACAATCAGCGGCCGTTTGCTTTTGCCCGAAGTCTCTTTCACTTTCACCATCATCCTACCCTTAGACAAACAGAGGCCCGCTCAGCCAACTGACCGGAGCCTCACCAGCCTCCGCCACTAGCGAGTCTTCGTTTTCGTCGTGCTGGCGGCTTTGGACTGCGAGGCTTTGGCCGCGTCCTGAACGGCCTGCAAAAACACCTTGGCTGGTAATGACAGGTACCGGTCACGGCGATAAATCAAGCCGAGTTCCCGGTATAATTTCTGGCCTTCCAGCGGAATCAGCTTCAGCACCCCGGCAGCCACTTCCGGCTCCGCATAGGCCCGGTTAATCAGTGAGATGCCCAGGCCCGCGCCCACAAACTTTTTCTGCGTCTCCACGCTTGCCAGCTCCATCGAAATCTGCAGGTGGTCGCGAAAATCGCGCATCAGACGGTCAATCACCACACGCGTATGGCCGGTCTTGGGAAGAATCAGCGGGTGCTGGGCCACTTCTTCAATGGTCACGCTCTTGTGCCTGGCCAGCGGGTGGTTTTTCGGCACCACCACCTGCACTTCGTCGCGGAACACAGGAATGACTTCAATATTGTTGGCGGTCTGCGGCAAGGTCACAATGCCGAGGTCCACCGCGCCTTCCTGGACTTTCTGCAAAATCTTGTGGCTGAAATTGCGATAGATGCTGATCTGCACCAGCGGGTAGAGTTGGCGGAAATGCGCGAAGGTCTGGGGCAACACGTAAAGGCAGGTGGCTTCATTGGCGCCGATGTAAAGCTTGCCCCGCGGTGTCTGATTCAGTTCCGCGATGGTCTGAAGGGCTTCCTTCTGCAAGGCCAGGAGCTGCTCGGCGTAGCGCAGCAGGATCTCCCCGGCAGGCGTCAACTGGACTTTCTTGCCGCTCCGGTCAAAAAGCTTTTCTCCGCATTCCTGCTCCAGCAGGCGCACCTGGGCGCTGATCGCCGGCTGCGTGCGGTAGATCTTCTCCGCCGCCCGGGAAAAACTCTGCAACTTGGCGACCTGAATAAAACTTGCTAACTGGTCGTAGTCCATCGCTTCATGCACTCAGGGTTTACAAACCATACATTCTACATCATTTTGGTCCAGCCGTGGGAGGCTAAAACGGGAAAACCGGCTTCCCGGCGACACCCAGCTGAACCTGCGAAGTTTTAGCCGCCCTGGCAGGGAAAATCACTGTGGCGCAGAGGTTTGAATCAACTGAGGATAGATTGTTTTCAGACTTACCGGGGATACGGGCCAGGAAGGAAGTGCTGGGGGCAGAGAATCGAAATTTAGTCTGCGGGTAATAGGCGGGAATCCTACGGGGTTCTACAGAGGATATTGGAGGATCGATTCCCTGCCCCCACTTGCATCCTGACGCTTCCTTTTTACCTATTTAGTTAATGACCGTCAAGGTACGAAGGTACTAGTACTCTGGTACCATGAAGCCCACTGGCTACTTACCTAATTGAAAATGAATGATTTATTTTATAACAACTGGGCTAGTCAAGGCTGAAACCGCTGAAAAAAAATCTCTCAAAGACCCTTGACCAGAGTATAAAGCACGGCGTCTGAATGAATCTCCCCAGGCTCCACCGGGCCGGTTTTGCGAGGGAATTTCCTGATTAATGCGCCGATCTGGCAGAGGGTGCGAATGTCGGAAAGGGGTAGACACCTGATATCAGCAGTGGGGGCCGGGAACCGTGTTGAACAACACACGGGGGTATTGGAAGGTAAGATTCCCGTGCCCCCCCTCCCTACATATTGCAGGGGAATATGTCACACTCTGTTAATTTCTGTCAACCGATTCTTATATTTAGGCCATCAGAGTATGGTGCAGATGCCGGCATTGTGAGAAACTTCATGGGGCCCCTGAGGCTGCACCGGGATGCGGGAGCGCGTGCCCTGCCGGCCAGGGAAATGAAGCGAGGCCGGAAGCAAAGTGAAACCCTCAGTGGTGCTTTGTCACGCCTGCTTCAGCACGGAGCGCGCGGCTGGCGGAAAGGGGAAAGGTTCGCGGCCGGAAAAGTTCCCGATGGCCTTGGCCAGTCCCGCTTTAACCATGTTAAATTGAATCCCATAGAGCTTGCGCTATGCCTGAAGAACGCCGGATGAAGTTTGCCTGGATGGATATGCTGCTGCTGGTGTTCCTGGCCAGCCTGGCGGTGCTGAATCCGGTCTCTGAAATTCACGCGCAGCTCATTCTGCTCTCGATCGGAATTTTCCAGGTCTTCGAGCGCAGCTTTATCAACGTAGTGGGCCCGCGCGGAGAAACTTACAGCATCCTCCTGAAGATCGCGCTGGCTTCGTTACTGATTGCCCATACGGGCGGCTTGCAGCCCAGCATCAACTCGAGCTTTTATCTCATCTATTACATTCCCGTGGTCACCGCCGCCATGTACTCCGGCCCCTGGGGGACGCTGGCCTGGACAACCCTCGCCTCCGCGGCCTATTGTTCCTTTCTCATCCCCGCCCTGCAGGAATACCGCCTGACGGCAAGCGGCGCCAAGGAACTGGCCATCCGCATCCTGTTTATCTATCTGGCGGCCATGCTGGTGAACCGCTTTGTGATGGAAAGCCGCGCCCAGGCGGAGCGCTACCGGCGCGTGGCGGAGCAACTCAAGGAAACCAACCTCCAGCTTGAAAAAGCCCAGGCGGACGCCCGGCGGTCTGAGCGTCTGGCGGCCCTGGGGCAACTGAGCGCGGGGCTCGCGCACGAAATTCGCAATCCCCTGGGCGTCATCAAAGGCTCTGCGGAAACGCTGGGGAGGAAACTTCCAACAGAAGATCCCGTGGCCCGGGAACTGGCCGGTTACATCTCAAGCGAAGTGAACCGGCTGAATTCACTGGTCAGCCGCTTTCTCAGTTTCGCCAAACCGCTGGAGTTGAAGAAACAGCCGGAAGACATTTCACAAATTGTGGAGACCGCCCTCAAGGCTGCACAGGAACACTGGCCGGGCTCAAGAGTTGAAGTCGAGCGCGCCTACAACGCCGAAATCCCCCCCGTTCCAGTGGATGCGGAACTCACCGAGCAGGTCTTCAAGAACCTTGTCTTCAACGCCTACGAGGCCATGGAAGAGCAGGGCGGAAAACTGCGGGTGGAAGTTTCAAATGAATACAGCGACGGCCGGCGTGGTGTGGAGGTTGCATTTTCCGACACCGGGTCCGGCGTGGAGCCGGAATTGCGCGAGCAGATTTTCAATCCCTTTTTTACAACCAAGAGCAGCGGCGTGGGGCTGGGGCTTTCCATTGTATCGAAAATTGTGGACGACCACGGCGGATGGATTCGCGTGGACCCGGGGTCGGAGAGAGGCGCCTGCTTCCGCGTGTTTTTTCCGGCGGAATAGCGTGTGCGCTTGCGTTGAAAAGCCCCGCGTTCTAAGTTGTTCATGGTGATGGGTCCCACAATGCCAACCATTCTGATTGTTGAAGACGAACCCAAAATGCTCCGCCTGCTGGAGCTGAATCTGGCGGACGACGGCTACGCGACCCGCACTGCAAGCACCGCTGAGAACGGCCTGAAGATCCTGGCCAGCGACAGGATCGACCTGGTGCTGAGCGACGTGAAGCTGCCGGGAATGAACGGCCTGGAATTTCTGCAGGCGGTGAAGCGCGCCAACGCCGCCATTCCCGTGGTGATGATGACCGCCTATGGCACGGTTGAAAGCGCCGTGGAGGCGATGAAGGAGGGCGCCAGCGACTTCATCCTCAAGCCGTTTTCCATCGAAGAAATCAAGCTGATCGTCCGCAAGGAACTTGAAGTCCGGCGGCTGCATGAAGAAAACCGCCAGTTGCGCGAAGCGCTCGGCCAGCGATACCAGTTTGACAACATTGTTGCCAACAGTCCCGGCATGCAGGAAGTGCTGGCCGCCGTGGAGCAGGTGGCGCCCACCAATGCCACGGTGCTGCTGGGGGGCGAAAGCGGCGTGGGGAAAGACATGGTGGCGCGCGCCATCCACCAGCACTCGCGCCGGGTGAACGGGCCGTTCATCAAGATCAACTGCACGGCCATTCCGGAAAACCTGCTGGAAAGCGAGCTGTTTGGCTATGAAAAAGGCGCCTTCACCGGCGCCGCCATGGCAAAGCCCGGCAAGTTCGAGCTGGCCGATAAAGGCACCATCTTCCTGGACGAGATCGGCGACATGGCGGGCAGCCTGCAGGTGAAGCTGCTGCGCGTGCTGCAGGAGCGGGAGTTTGAACGGCTGGGCGGCACCCGGACCATCAAGGTGGACGTTCGCGTAGTGGCCGCCACCAACCAGGACCTCCGCGCCGCGCTCGAACAGGGAACTTTTCGCGAAGACCTTTATTACCGCCTGAACGTGGTGCCCATCTCCATCCCGCCCCTGCGCGAGCATAAGGAAGACATTCCCTACCTGGTGGACCATTTTATCAGGCGCTTCGCGGAAAGCTCCGGGAAAGCCATCGGGGGCATCGCGCCCGAGGCCCTGAAGCTCCTGGTCGATTTCCATTGGCCGGGGAACGTGCGCGAACTCGAAAACATCATCGAGCGCGCCGTGGTGATGGCTTCGGGAACAAGAATTGAAACCGCAGATATCCGTCTGGACGTCGCCAGGCCGGGCGGCAACTCCACCGCGTCCGCTGCCAGCGAGAACTCCGCGGCGATGTTTCTTCCGGAAGGCATGACGCTCGAGCAGTATGAGGACAAGCTGATCCAGGCCGCCCTCGAGCGGGCCGGCGGCAACAAGAGCCAGGCCGCCCGGCTTCTCGGCCTCTCGCGCAACGCTTTGCGCTATCGCTTGTCCAAAATGGGCGTGCCCGACGAACCGGAGCCATGACGTGGACCAGCCCGTTATCATTTCCGCCAAGACGCTTGGGCAGCTTGCCTTGCCGGGTTATTGCCCGCGATGCTTCTGGCTGGCGATGAAGGCCGACAGCCTGCCCTTCCAGATTTTTCCCGGCATCTTCAGCGCTATCGACAGTTACGGGAAGAACGTCGTTCACGGCTGGTTTGACCGCTACGGCAAGCCGCCCTCGTGGCTGGAGCCGCTGGGCCTGATTCGAACCTACAAGGTTCCGCCTCACTTCACCAAATTTGCGGTGCTGGATGAAGAAAACGCGATCGTCCTGCGAGGCACGCCCGACGGCATCTTCATCATGCAGGACGGCTCCTACGCCATCATTGACTACAAGACCGCCAGGTTCACCGCCTACCAGGACGCTCTCTTCCCGATGTATGAAGCGCAATTGAATGCCTATGCTTACATCGGTGAGCGCCTTGACCTGAAACCCGTCTCCAGGCTCGCGCTGGTTTATACCGAGCCCGTCACCGGCGATGCGGCGGCCTCTGATGATTCCAATCTGACACCGGAAGGCTTCCGCATGGGCTTCAGGGCAAGGATCCTGGAAGTGGAAATCAAACCCGATCTGGTGACGCGCCTGCTGAAAACAGCCGCAGACGTTATCAATTCAACTTCACCACCGGCAGGTGCGGACGGCTGCAGGGATTGCGCCGCAGTTGCCGGCCTGCTTCACCTCTCTTCCCTCTGAAACCCGTGCAAGGCTGATTTCTTCAAGCCCGGTTATGGACGGATCGCATCGCTCCGGGCTGGTGGTTGATATCCACCACAATTGGCCCATATCACCCAAACCCCCTCGGCCCACTGGATCGCCAAAATTCAACTTTTATCATCTCTTTTGCTTTCATTAATTTGCAAGCTTGCCTTTCAGGCCTTTGGCAATCATCTTGCCTTTCTCAGTGCAGGGTCACGTTGGTGAGGCGAACAATCGAGCCCCGGAGGTGGATGATGAGAGCAATGAAAATCAAATTGATGGCAGGCATGATCGTGGCCGGGCTGGCACTGGCCTGTCTTCCCGTGTTTGCCCAGACGGAGGCGCCAACGGACCAGCAGGCGCCGGCGGACCAGCAGACGGAGGCTTCGACCGGGGTGGCGCGCGTCAGCCTGATCCGGGGCAACGTTTCCATGGAGCGCGGCGACTCAAACGAGTGGGTGGCCGTGACCGTGAACACGCCGCTGGTTCCGGGCGATACTCTTGCCACCGCCGCTGGCGCGCGCGCCGAGGTTCAGCTGGATTCCTCGAACGTGGTGCGTCTGGCCGATAATGCTGAGGTCAAAATCGCCGACCTGAACGATTCGCGCATTCAACTCCAGGTAGCCCGAGGCACGGTGGACCTGGCGGTGTTCCAGAATAGCCAGGCGAATTCTGAAGTGGACACGCCCAACGTGGCCGTTCAGCCATTGCAGCCGGGCACCTATCGCATCGACGTCAACTCCGACGATCTCTCGCTCATCACGGTCCGCGACGGCCAGGCGCAGATTTCCACTCCGCAGGGCTCCACAAACATCAACGCGGGCCAGCAGATCACCGTTGAGGGCTCTCAGAATCCGCAATATAAGATTGTGGATGCGCAGCCGCTCGACAACTGGGACAATTGGAACCGCGAGCGCAACGGCGTCATTACGAGCGCCCAGAACTACAACCACGTCAACCAGAACTACACCGGGGCGCAGGACCTGAACGCGAACGGCCGCTGGAACTATGTACCCGGTTACGACTGGTGCTGGACGCCTTACGTCGACGCCGGCTGGGTGCCGTATAGTAACGGCCGCTGGGTCTGGGAGCCCTACTACGGCTGGACCTGGGTTTCCTATGATTCGTGGGGCTGGGCGCCGTATCACTATGGCCGCTGGTTCTACTATGGCAGCAGCTGGTGCTGGTGGCCGGGCGCCGTCACACCCTTTTACCGTCCGCTGTGGGCGCCGGCCTGGGTTTCCTTCCTCGGCTTTGGGTACGGACGGTACCACTTCTCTTTTGGCTATGGTTATGGGTTCAGGTCGATCGGCTGGTTTCCGCTGGGACCCCACGACCGCTTCGACCGGTGGTGGGGCCGGGGCCGGGACCGGGACCACTCGTTCAACCGGATCGCCCTCAACAATTACTACGGCCGGGACGGCAGGCGCGGCGGGTACGGTGGCTCCAACCTGCGTGGGGCCTTCGACAATGCCCATGTGCGCCGCGGCATTGTCACAATGCCTTCGGACAGGTTCGGGCGCGAAGCCGTGCCGCGTAACCACGGGGTGGTCACCACGGCGATGCTGCGGAACGCGGACATGGTCCACGGCACGCTGCCGGTGGTCCCGACGCGCGCAAGTTTACGGGTCACCAACCGCGGGGCAGTTGTTTCGCCGGCAGCAAGGAACCGGGCCAATAACACCCGCTTCTACACGCGGGGGACGGTGGCCGCGCGCAACAGCAACCATTCGTTCAACACCCAGGCGGCTTCCGTCCGCCGGATGGTCGAAACCCACAACGTTCGTGCGACCAGCATGAACAGGGCGGGATCGAACGCCGGGGCAAACCGCGGGTTCCAGATGTCACGCTCGACCGGAGCGCAGAACCAGGGCAATGCCGCCGTCCGGCGAAACCCCGCCCCGGTGGTCCGGCAAAACCCACAAGGCCGCCAGAACACAGGGGGCGGCAATACTCGCCAGGCCCAGGCGAACCGGCCCGGCTTCCGGAGCTTCGGAACAGGAACGCAGGGAAGTGTGGCAGCGCGGGGCAACGCAGGACGCCAGAACTCAGCACCGGTCATTCGGGGAAACCAGCAGTCAGGCCGGTCGAACTTCCGGCAATTCGGGACTGGCGCGCCCGCCCAGTCACGCGGCAACGCGGGACGGCAGAACTCGGCCCCGGTGGTCCGGCAAGCTCCGAATCGTGGCTCGCAGGGGTTCAACCAGGGAGGTAACGTGGGGCGCAGCCAGCAAAACAACGGCAACTTCCGCAGTTTCTCTCCACAGCCGGCGCCGCGTTCCGCCCAGCAAAACCAGGGACGCTTCAATAACAACTCCACGGCCGCACCCCGGAACAACGGCGGAAACCAGGCCGGATGGAACCGCTTTCGGCCGCAAACGCAGGCTCCACAGCAGCGTGGCGGCAACTTTTATAACGGTGGATCGCGGAACCAGGGATACTCCCAGCCAAGCTACCAGGGGAGGTCAGGCAACCAGGGCTATTCCCGGCCGCCCCTGCGGTTCAACAAACCCATCGTCAGTGAACCGCGCACGCAGTCTTATGGCGGCTAGCTCCAGGCCAGGCTATCAACAGCGCTCAGCCCCAAGCTATCAACAGCGTTCGGCCCCGAGTTATCGCGGCAATTCCGGCGGGGGCTATAACCGATCGTACTCGGCCCCTTCGCGCAATTCCGGCGGAGGCTATAACCGGTCATACTCGGCCCCTTCGCGCAATTCCGGCGGCGGCTATAACCGGTCGTACTCGGCCCCTTCGCGCAGTTCCGGCGGCGGAGGCCACAGCGGTGGCGGTGGTTATAGTGGCGGCGGTGGCAGGAGCAGTGGTGGCGGAGGTGGCCACAGCAGCGGCGGTGGCGGAGGTCACAGCGGTGGCGGTGGCGGTGGCCATCGGCACTAATCAGCAGGAAATCTTGATTGAGATGTGAGTGCGGAACCGGCCTGGCAAAGTCCAGGCCGGTTTCGTTTTCAGGCGCTGGCGCCCGGCCTGGTAAAGTAGGTTTCAATCTCCTCCAGGGTTTTGCCCTTGGTTTCCGGGAGGAAGAAAGTTACGGTGATGAAGTAGAGAACGGTGAAACCGGCGAAAAGCAGGAACATAGTGGTATAGCCATAACGGCCCACCGTGGGCAGGAAGACGGCTGCCAGAACAGTGGCAACAGCCTCGTTGAGGACCAGCGCAATGCTCATGCCGTTTGAACGGATTCGGGTCGGCATCAGTTCCGACAGGGCAAGCCAGACGCAAATACCGGGTCCCAGGGCGTAAAAGGTGGCAAACATAAACAGAGTCAAAGCCACCAGCCAGCCATTTCCCCGGCTGGGCAACGGCGTAATCAGGGCATGCTCAATGTGCAGAGGAGCCGTCTTGGCCTGATCAAGGTTGCCAAAGGGATCAGAGAAAAAGGCGACCACTTTGTTGCCCGGAACGGCGCTTGCCCGGTCGATTTTGACCGCAGTCGACAGCGGCTGGTTTGAAACCATGGCCGGCGTCACGGCGCTGAAATCCCCGTAGGAATAGATGATGGTCAGCGTGGTCGGCTTCCCGGCCAGGCTGGTGTTCCCCGCTTCGCTCAGCCATTCTGCTGCAGCTCCGGCGTATAATGCACGCTTAAACTTGAATTGCCCTGCGCCATGGCCTGCACGGCCGGGCTGACGTCCACGCGGTTCCGTTCCCCGCGATGGAACAGGAAGGCCGTCGCGCACAAGGCCACGACGATTCCGGCGGTGCCGAGGGAGAGCAGAAACGTACGCCCTTTGCGGTCCACCAGCACCATGCCGATGACAGTGGCCCCCGCCTGCACCACCGTGAAAAGGATGTAACCCCAGTGCGCCGCCACGTCCGTCATTCCACTCTGAATCAGGATGGCCGTGTTGTAGCCGATAATCGAATTAATACCGGTGGCCTGGTTCAGGGCCAGAATCACGCAGGCCAGAATGAAAGGAATCACGTATTTGCGCTGAAACAGACTCTCGGCAACGCGCCTTCCCGCAGCTTTCTCCTGTTCAGCAGCCTGGTTGCTCTCCATCTCCTCCAGCTCAAGCTTTGCCTGTTCAGGTGCACGCGAGCGCAAGAGCGCTTCCAGCGCAAGCTGCTTTTGCCCCCGCCGGAACAGCCAGCGCGGCGATTCCGCCACCAGAAAGCCGCCCAGCACAAAGACCAGTCCCGGCGGCAGCGATACCCAGAAAATGCTGCGCCAGGCATAATCCTTATAGGTAAAAAGCATCTGCGGATTGCCCAGCCTGGCCACCTCATCCACCCGGAAGCTGAAGTACATGCCGATGCTGGCCGCCGCCACAATGCCGAGGGTCAACAGCCACTGAAACATGGCGGTGCCCTGGCCACGGTCCTCAGGCGCCAGGCACTCGGCCAGATAGAGCGGAACAACCACTCCGATCAACCCGGCGCTGATGCCCTGGAACAACCGGCCCACAATCAGCAATTCGTAGCTGTGCGACAGCGCAATGACCGGAATGCTGGCGGCAAACAGCGCCCCGCTCAGGATCATCAGGCGCTTCCGGCCCATGCCGTCCGCCAGCACGCCTGCAAACAAGGTGGAGATCACGGTGCCCAACAGCACCGCGGCCACCACAAACGAAATCTGCCCCGCGGTCAGCCCCGAGGTGGCTTCCAGATAAGGCAAGGCGGCGGCAATGATGCCCACGTCGATGCCATACAGCAGTCCGCCCAGTCCCGCCACGAACTTTAGAAAACGGTTATAGGTTGCCGGCTTGAATTTGAGGACCGAAGATGTTTGCATGTGAACCTCTTCGCTGTGATGTCATGCCGCCTGAAGGGTTCCGGCCAGGATGCCGAACCCGGGCGCGCGGACAGATTATTTTTCCTTCAACACTCCGGGTTTTCCACGCCAGCACGCCCATGCTGGATGGGCGGATTTGTCGAGGGTGAAACGGCCATGAATGCCCAAGCGATAATAGATGATACCGAAAGGCAACATTGCCTGTATATTCCTTCCGTAACGGCAGAAAACAGACCCGCCAATGAACGCTTGCACTTGTACAACGGCTTTGCGAAACGTCCATCCTATCATCGGTTGGCTTTTCCTACATGCGTTTTCGCACACCGCGCGGGAGTTTCTGCGCAAGCCCTATCCTGAATAGTATCGTGACGCTTCCACTTCCTCCCCGCGCAGTTGACTTCACCGCCGAACCCTGCCTAACATTCCTTGAGAGGCTCAAAATGGTCAATCGGCGGGAGCGCGTGGCGGCGGCATGCGCGGTCATGCTTGCTTTTTGCGTGCTCGGTCCGGCAACGCTGCTCCGCTCGCAGGATACAAAGTCCGCCACAACCGAGCGGATCGGGGCGGAAATCCTGACCCGAAACTTTCAGTCCGCCCTGGCTGATGCGCGCCAGGCCGTCCAGGAGTTTCCAGAGTCGGCCGTTCTGATGCACCTGCTGGCCGTGGCGGAATCGAAAAACGGGCTGCAGGACGAGGCCCGCAAGAGCTTCCATAAATCCATCAATCTGGATCCCACCATTCCCCAGAATTACTACGATGTCGCCCTGCTCGACATGCAGGCCGGCGACTATAGCGATGCGACAAGAATGTTGCAAGACCTTTCATGGGAATTCTTCCGCGCGAACGCCAAGGCGCACCTGATGCTGGGCATCGCCTACCGCAGGCAGGGCGAAGACGCGCTCGCCATCCGGCAACTGAAGCAGGCGCTCGCCATCACACCCGGCCTGCCGCTGGTGCACTACAACCTCGGGAAAATCTACGTTAGCCAGGGCAATAACGATGCGGCGCTGGACGAGTACCGCAGCGAACTGGGCGTTAATCCGGAATTCTATGACGTCTACTGCAGCGCCGGTGAGGCCGAAATTGCAGTGCACAAGCTGGATGCGGCGGAAGCGCTCTACCGCCGCGCGACGGAGATCAAGCCGCTGGCTTACCAGGCCTACTACGGGCTGGCGCAGGTCTATCGGATCCGGAAACAGTTGCCCAAAGCGGAAGCGGAACTCAACACCGTCATCGTCCTCGCCCCCGATGATATTGACGCGCACTCGATGCTGGAAGACGTTTATACCCAGCTGGGCAAAACGCTGGAAGCCAAAAGAGAAGAACTGGTGGTGGAAACCCTCAAGAGCCAGGCGAACCAGCCGGACGAAACTCCTGCACCATCACACTGAAGCGGCCTGACTCAATATCCATGCGGCCGCGAAATCGATGCTGAAACCCAGTGGAAAACAATTACGAGGTCTGGCGCTGATCGGCATTGCCAGCCTGCTGCTGTCTGCGCCGCCTCTCCGCGCCGATGAATTCAGCCAGAAGAGCCACTACAAGCGCCGCCTGTTTTCATCCGCCACCTTCACCATGAACGTGCGTACGGGCGACATTGAGATCACCGGCTGGGACGATCCGCACGTTGAGATTGTGGCGGAGAAAGTGGTGCACGCCAAATCAAAAAAGGACGCCGAACGCCGCTACCAGCGCATCAGGATTCTGCTGGACGGCCAGGATGAGATGCTCCGCCTTCGCACCCTCTATCCGCCCCGCAGGCCCTGGCGGCCCTTTCGCGGCGAGTCCAGCCTCACCGTCAACTTCCACATCCACATGCCCTACGATTGCAACCTCGACCTCAAGGTTGTGGACGGAGACGTCAAGGTGCAGGGAGTTGTGGGGCAGGAAAAGATCATGGTGAACTACGGGCAGGTGGAAGTTGACGTTCCTTCCACCGATCGCCTGCGCTCGGTCCGCGCCAGAACCTGGCTGGGCAACGTCCAAAGCGATCTGCACGGGGAGAACGACACTGGCATTGACAAGAAGGTGCTCTTCTGGAACCCCAACGGGACCCAGAACATCTCGCTCAAGGTCCACATGGGCGGGATTTACATCTTCCGGGGCGAGGACGAATACCCGCCCTCTCCGATCCCGTGAACAGGCTGTGGCCGGCGCCGGCCGCTCGACCCTGAAAATCCGCAAACAGGCCTTTTGTAATTTTTACCCACTGTTTCAAAATTGGACACTTTTTGCTAAAAGCAGGTTTTTCATGACCAAAATATTTTATTAACTTATGTATTTTGTTATAGTTACAAATATTACATTTTTCGTCCCAAACGTCCCATTCGTCCCATTTTTGGGCTAGTTACGTTGTCGTCTAGGCTATTATATGCGGCCCATGCGCGCGCCCCGCAAGCCTTCGAATGGCCCCGGCGAAGCTCCCCCGCCCGCGGGCTTATCCCCTCACCATTGGCCGCCGACATAGCAATTGTCCCAGGCGTTCCAGACCCTGCCTACCTTGTTTTGCCCGGACAAATGTTGTAGCTTCGTTTCACCGGGGCGTGGGCCGCTTTCTGCTGGAGCTCATCGCCGGCAACATAGTTCGCGCATCGCAAAACGTATGGATCTCGAACTCACAGACAAAATTTGCGTCGTCACAGGAGCGAGCAAAGGCATCGGGCTGGCCGTCACGCGAGCGCTGGTTGCCGAGGGCGCGGTGGTGATCGCCGGCGCGCGCACGGTTGAAAGCCTCCGTGGCATCCAGCGCGTCACGCCCGTTGCCGTCGATCTTGCATCGCCCGACGGTCCCGCCCAGCTCGTCAACCGCGCGGTCAACGATCACGGCCGCATCGACGTGCTGGTCAACAACGTCGGCGCCGTCCGGCTTCGTCTCGAGGGATTCCTCGGCACCAGCGATGAGGACTTTGAATGGGCGATGAACATCAACTTCTATGCCGCGTTGCGGGCCACGCGCGCGGCCGTCGCCAACATGGTCGGCCACGGCAGCGGCGCCATCGTCAACGTTGCATCGGTGAACGCCTTCTTCCAGCCCGATACCGGCACGGTTGACTACGGAGCCGCCAAGGCCGCGCTGGTCAATCTCACCAAGGCGCTTTCGCAGGAGTTCGGCCCGCACGGCATCCGCATCAATGATGTGTCGCCCGGCCCTGTCAGCACCGACCTCTGGCTCGGCCGGGACGGCGTGGCCCACACCGTCGCCAATGCCACGGGCGTCGATCCGGAAACGGCCAGGCAGAACGTGCTTGCCAAAATCGGCGGCCTCGCCACCGGGCGGATGACCACGCCGGAAGAAGTCGCCACCCTGGTGGTGATGCTTGCTTCGCCCCGCACCGCAAACGTCACGGGCTCAAACTTCATCATCGACGGCGGCCTCATCAAAACACTTTAACAAGGGCGCCGTCCGGCTCGTCATTCGTAATTTGTAATTCGTAATTGTTTTCGCTCGTCACTCGTCACTCATCACTCGCCACTGCTCTCTTGCCGTGTCCCCACCGCCGGCTGTTTGGTTTCACATTTGGAATCTGAAATTTTGAATCTTGAATCCCCTGGGGCGGCCGCCGCACGGCTCTTCGCCGAAGGGCACGAACCACAGCCTTAGGGCGGCGCAGGCTCTTCGCGAAAGGGCACGAACCACAGTTTTAGGGGGGCGCAGCACAGCTCTTTGCGAAAGGGCACGGACCACAGTTTTAGGGGGGCGCCGCACGGCTCTTTGCGAAAGGGCACGAGTTTACTCGTGCCGCAAGCGGCGCACCCCAATTCCGGCTTTAGCCGCTGCGCCTTTTTCATCCGAATGGCCCATCCTGCCCAGGGGCTGAAGCCCATTGAACAGAGGGGCGATGCTCACGGCACGACTGAAGTCGTGCCCCTTCGCAAAAGCCGGGCGCCATGCCGGGTGTGGGGTATTTTTTCCCCTCTACTTCCTATTTCCTATTCGCTACTCCCTCTCTGTGGTGAGAGGGTGCCGGAGGGACGACGGCGGGTGAGGGGTTTCGTAGCGCGGTCCTTTACGGGCCGCGGCGCAGCTCTTTGCGAAAGGGCACGGACCCAGCTCTAGGGGGGCGCCGCAGCTCTTTGCGAAAGGGCACGAGTTTACTCGTGCCGCAAAAGGCGCACCCCAATTCCGGCTTTAGCCGCTGCGCCTTTTTCATCCGAATGGCCCATCCTACCCAGGGGCTGAAGCCCATTGAACAGAGGAGCGATTCTCACGGCACGACTGAAGTCGTGCCCCTTCGCAAAAGCCGGGCGCCATGCCGGGTGTGGGATATTTCCCCCCTACTTCCTATTTCCTATTCGCTACTCCCTCTCTGTGGTGAGAGGGTGCCGGAGGGACGACGGCGGGTGAGGGGTTTCGTAGCGCGGTCCTTTACGGGCCGCGGCTCGTCACTCGTCACTCGTCACCGCTCTTTTTGCAGCGGACACCAGTGGAGCGGCCAGGTCAAAACCGATTTTCCAGCTTGCGCCCATCGAAATCCTGGCTGTGCTATTCTCTGTTGATCGTCAAACATAATGGAGGTATACGCATGCTTTTTTTAACCTGTTGGGAACTCAATGAGAACATGCCCGCGGCGGAGCGCATGGCCATCGCCCAGAAGCTGACTTCTTCGGGACTGTTTCCCCCGAAAGGGGTGAAGATCGTGCGCTGGGACCAGACGCCCGATGCCTGGGGCATTCTGCTGATGGAAGCCGACAACGCCATGGACGCGGCTCTGGCGCTCGACTCCTGGAGAATGGCCGGCGCAGGCTTCTTCAAGCAGACCCGGACGGCTCCCGCGATACCCGTCGCAGAGGCCCTTCCGCATTGGGCGGATGCGATCAAAGCCATTGGCGGTAGCTAAAAAAAACCAATCGCGCAGCACGTAAGCCCCCGGCTGGCAACAATCAGGGGCATTCCTCGACCTGTGGCATGGGCATCCTGCCCATGAGGCCCCACGGGCGAGACGCCCGTGCCACGGGGGCATTGTGAACGGCAATCGCCGCTGCGCCAGCCCCGAATTCCGCTATCGTGCTTGCCTCGCCCGCAACTGTTGCCCGCAAGCTTGCATCGCTTTCGCGAACGCAGAGCCGTGTTCCGGGTGATCTTTGAGTGCCTGTTGCTCGCAGGCAAAGAGCTCTTGACCAAGTTTCCTTTGTTCCGCCGCTCGCTGCGCGCGGCTTTCCGGAGGTTGTGCCGTTATGCGTCGCGGAGCAACGGCAGGTCCCGGAGGCGTTGCGACGCGGGTCGCCGCTTGCCTCGGAACGGTCGCGCTTTGAGCCGACACGGCCGCGGCAGGACGCGCGGAAACCTGCGTCTTCTCAGGCGTGGGGGGCGGAGCGGAGGCGTTTGACAACCTGGGAAGCGCCGGGGCCATCCCTGCTCGTTGAAGAACTCCAGGTTTCATGGGAGCCAGGAGGATAGGGGGAAGGCCAGGCCCGTTGGGCGGGATTACGCCTAGCGGACCAATATCGTTGGGAGCGTTCTGCTCGATCAACCAGGCTTCCCGGTTATTCGGCTGTGGAGCGGGACACGCTGCACTCGCCGCGTCCCACGCATGTTGGAGCGCCTCTCTGTACCTCAGCTCCATGGTGCAAAATGCCGTCAAAGTATCGTTCTGAGCGATGCACTGGCGGTAGGCCCCTATCAGATTCCCTTGCCCACGAAGGAAGTAGTTGTATTTGCTGAGGCAGTAGTGCATCGCTATTCGTCGATGGGTCGCGACTTCGTGAGCATCAAACTTGGAAGCGCATTTAACGACATCGACTTCCGCTTCAGCCGAGTGCCCATATTGAAATTGATCTTGCTGGGGAGTAAGGAGCGCAAACACCGGTTCATATAGGCCCCTGCAATACCCCGAGATGGAATTCCCCGCCATCACGCTTGTAATGCTGTAATTGGGCATCGAGTCGTCGAAAATTTCCGCCGGCTTTGAAGGCTGGACTGGCTGGAGGTCGGCCGCAGATGGAGCCCGGCGAATCCTCCCCTGTACCGGCAAGTTGCCCTCTGCCGCCTTCAGGAGATTTTCGCCGAGTTGGTGCATAACGGGGCTTTGGCAGGTTTCTATTGAGAAGAATTTGGTCATGTCATTTCCCGCAGCAAAAATGTCGTCCATGCTGAGCCTACCCGAAGCGACCGCCAGGGCATTGCCAAGGCTACCCGATGAGCTCGTAAGAGATTGATAGTACTCCCGGTATTTTTGAGCAAATCGAGGATCGAGGTAGATCGTATAGGACTGCAATTCTCTCTGGCTGACGACATTGCCATTGCGATCTTGCTTGTTGGCGGTCTGAGTTACGCTCAAGGCTACAGGGTGGGCCGGCAGATTGGCGCGACAATGCGCCGAAAACATATCGACGTAGGTGTTGAAAGCCTCTTGGAACTGCGACGAGGAATCCCAGTCACTCTGGAACTCCCCCTCGACCACTCGCCCAATAATATCGGTCCGATAAGCGTACCAGTACGCTGGCGGTTCATGGACAACGCCCGCTGTCGCCGCGTGCGTGGAAAGCCGTTGCCGACCGGGCAACCCCAGAATTTTTAATGCGATCCTCTTGTCGCGGGCCACGATGGCGTCCTCGGTCCGGTCTTCCGGCACGTCGCTACTAACCAGCAAAATCGTCAGGCCATTTGCGCCGCCCTTGAAAAAATACGTTCCATCAAGAGCGGTTTCTGCCGCGGGGTAGGGAAAATCGCGGCTTGTCACGTCGTCGCCGCCCGCATGTTTGTGTTCTTCATAGTTCAGAAGATCGTACTTGGCGATTTTTGGATTGAAAGGCGCCGTATACCAGACACTTACGCCGACACCACCATTATCCGCATGATATTGGCAGCTGGATGAAGCGATAGTCCTCGGAGCAATCAGGGAAACCACTTTTGGATCAGCCGTCCCGCTCCGGGCGGCAAAGATGTGAAGTCCGATGATGGACTCGAGAGCGGGCGTGGCGATGAGCTGACAGGCGGTCTTTTCGCCGTTTGGCATCGTGGCTGCGACTGTCGCCTTGTTCGACGTCCGCGCACCCGTAGGGGCTGCGTACTTCCAATCGGTCTCTTCGACTTTGGGTCCGAGCGGGTTTGCCCGCTTTCCCTGCCGCCACGTCGCCATTGTCTTTTGCCTTGCAGCTTCCGCTTTTTCGACTGTGCTGAACGTTTCGCAGTTTCCCCCCAACAACGTCAGTGGGATTGAATACTTCTGCGCGAGGTAGGCCTTGAATGCTTTGAAGATGGTTCCCGAATCGATTTCCGGGGTACCGAAAGCATCACTGAAGTAATTAGCCCCGCCGTTACCCGCGATACCCCCCATACAATACGCACCATAGGCGGGGGTGGTAGGGCGCTGAGCGAGCGCATTTGGAGCGAGCACGCAGAGCGTGAAAACTACGGGGATCAACCATCGAAAAGCGAATGCACTTTTGCGGGTCGGAGTCATCGGAACCCCCTTCCACCCAGGGGATGGCGGTTTTGCGTCCCAAGGGTGTTCTTTGCGGAAATGGATTTACCTTTGAAGGCGCCACAGTCAGGAACTCGCCGACTGTGGCTACGCTCCACACGACCTGGAGTTTTGCCTGGTGGAGAATGGCGAGAATGCAGAGCAGGAAAGGAGAAGGGAAAACGGCCAATGGCATGATACCGGCTTTGGTGTGTGTCGAGTGAGTAAACGCAGCCTTGCGCTGTTTTAACTGGAAAGAAGCTTAGCGCGGGCGTCTTCGGACCGGGACAACAGGCTATAGCGTGCTCCGACCATCGGACGCGGCCAATGGAGTTTGCCCCCTGTGACATTCCATCTACCGTTTTCTTTCGATCGTGAGTGAGAACGTGCGCCCACCCTACGCCCGACCTCGGAGCGCTGTCAAGTATCTGTTGAGGCAATAACGGTTTAAAGAACCGGCGGCGCGGACGTCGAGCGCATACGTTCCGAAGTATGGAATGTACGCGGTACTTCAGCACTGGAAGAATGGCATTGAAGTATGAAGTGTGAAGGATGAAGGATGAAAAAAGGCCGTGACGAGCGAAAACAATTACGAATTACAAATTACGAATGACAGGCGGCGCGGGGCAGACGCGGAAATAAAGCAGATCCTTCTCCCGCTCTGCGGGATCAGGATGACGGGCCGGGAGGGCGAAGAGCTCAAGATGCAGTCACGAGTGGCGAGTGACGGGTGACGAGCAAAACGGGAGGGCGGAGCCCTCCCCTACGTAAGGCCTTTTTTCAATCACCCAATCGCCATTCGCCCAATCACCAATTTTTCAAAGCATCCCAATGGTCTTGAGCCACGTTTCGACCAGGCGGGGCCATCGCGTGATGGGAAGCTTTGTGCGCCGCAGCCCGAAGGCGTGCCCGCCGTGCGCGTACAAGTGCAACTCCACGGGAACGCCGGCATTTTTGAGCGCGATGTAGTACGCCACCGACTGGTTGACGCCGTCCACGTTGTCATCCTCCGCCTGCACCAGAAAAGTTGTCGGCGTCTGGCGAGTGACGGGGACATTCCGATTCAATTTGTAACCCTCGCCGCCGGCCCACAGATGCCCCGGATAAACGCCCACCGCAAAATCCGGACGGCAGCTTTGCTTGTCGGCCGCATCGACAGGCGCGTACAAACGGCGCTGGAAGTTTGTGCTGATCTCCGCCACCAGAAATCCGCCGGCCGAAAATCCGAGCACTCCAATCTTGTGCGGATCGACGTGCCACTCGGCGGCGTGCAGGCGCACCAGCCCCATCGTCCGCTGCGCATCCTGCAGCGACGGCGTCGACGTCGCCAAACCGTCAGGCCGGCACTTGCAGTGCCAGTCATAAGGCAGGCTGGGCACGCGATATTTCAGCAGCACGCAGGTGATGCCCCTCGACGTGAGCCAGTCGCAAACCTCCGTGCCTTCCAGATCGATGGCCAGTTCCTCAAAACCCCCGCCCGGAAACACCACAACCGCAACGCCCGTATTTTTCGCGGTGGGCGGATAAACCGTCATCGTCGGCCGCGACACGTTGTAGACGCTCAAAATCGGCTTGCCGCCAATCAGCCCCTTCGACCTCACCACAGACTCCGGCCCCGGAACAGGCTGCGCATCCGGCACCGCGCCCGGCCAGATCGGCACTTGCGTGTGGCCTGGCGATGGCTGCCAGACGCGCGCCTGCGCCCTCGCGCCGCTGCACGCCAGCACAACATAGATAATAATAATCAATGGCCTGTTCACAATTAATCGACACCACCTTTCATGGAATTTCTCACCCCGGAAGACTGCTCACTATGGCGACTGCGTGGATCGCAGAGACAGAAACCGTCTCTGCCCCAGCCACAAAAACAAAAACCGCAGAGTTTCAGAACAACTCTGCGCTACCCGCAAACGAGGAAGGGGCTCAGCGCAGGCGGAACACTAACACTGCGCCGGCCAGCATGGCAACTGCGGCATAGGCGAAGGCGGCGGCGGGGGAGACGAGCGTCCACAGGCCGCCGACGACGATGCTGGCCGCGACGTCGCCAACTCCGTTGACGGCGCCCAGCATTCCGTAAGCGGTGCCACGTATTTCAGGCCCGACCAGGTCTGCCGTGATGCTTCCTTCCAGCGCTTCCTCGAACGCCATGTAAAGACCGCCGACGGCAAACACCATGGCGAGCCAGGAAACCGTCGCAAGCTGCAACGCAAACGCCGCCACCAATCCCACCGCCGTGAGCGCTCCCACGAGATAGCCGACGGCCAGCAGGCCGCGGCGGCCGAGGCGATCGGATAGCGCGCCCACCGGATACGACGCCGCAGCGTAGACGACGTTGTGCCCCACATAGAGCAGCGCGGCAATTTCGGCGGCGTGGGCCATGCCGTGCGCGGGCAGCAGAAGCTCGGTGGCTGCAAGAATCATCAGCGAATGGGCAAAATCCCCCATGCCGAAAACTCCCACACCCGCCAGAAATCGCCGGAAGCTTTTGGGCAATTGCCTGACCGCCGCAAAAAATTTTGCCTGGGTGGTTTGGCCGGGCTTCTCGCGCACCAGCAGCAGAAAAACGAGGCCGCAGGCGAGGCCGGGAATCAAGCGTGAGAAGAAAGATGGTGCGGAAAGGGGCGGAGGGATCGGCGGCGTGAGGATGAAGATGTGCCAGCAGCGCCACGGCGATGAGCGGCCCAAGAACGGCTCCCACCGTGTCACCGGCGCGCTCAAACCCGAACGCCTTGCCGCGCGATTCCGCCGGGACCGAAGCCGCCAGGATGGCGTTGCGCGCCGGGCCGCGAATTCCCCGCCCGAACCATCCCAGGGCGCGCGCAAACAAAACCAGCGGCCAGCCGGCGGCCAGGGCAATGAGCGCGGTGGAACTTCCGGTGACGAAATAGCCGCCCACCGCAATCGGCTTGCGGCGCCCGGCGCGGTCGGAAAGCCATCCGGAAGCCAGCTTGACGAAACTCGAAACGCCGTCCGCCACTCCCTCGATGAGGCCCAGCGCGGCGGCGGAAACTCCCAGGGCCGTGAGGAAGCCGGGCAGCACCGCCGTGGCCATCTCATGGCTGACGTCGGAAAGCATGCTGGTCAGCCCCATGCTCACGACGTTTCTGTTGAGCCAGGTGGCCGGGGGAGCCGTGTTTGCCCTGTTCATACGAAACACTCTTCCACAATACACGGCGCATTGGGTAGCGCAGAGTTGTCCCGCCCTGCGGGATTACTCTGCGGTTCTTTCATTGAGATCAAAAGCCGCAGAGTTCAAGAACAACTCTGCACTTCCAGCTTCGTAGCGCCGGCATCTTGCCGGCCTTGAAAATTGCCGCCGGGACGGCGGCGCTACATTCAGGAACCATCGCGCAGGGTGCGGCTGATTTTGTCGAGCGTCTCCGCGAAACCCTGCAGGCGGTCTTTCAGATAGTGGCTGATGGGCTCCGGCATGGAGCCGTATCCCTTCAGGTAGCGGGGATGCAATTCTTCGACGTAAGTCATCATGGTGGAGACCAATGCCGCCGCCTCGCGCTGCGCGCTGCGCTCGGAATGCTCGAGGCCCAGGTCAGACTTCATGTCGCGGATTCGGGATTGGAGGGCGGCGATCTCGCGTTCCACCTGCGCGGTCATGGCCTGCGGCAGCGGGTCGCGGGAGGTGAGCTCAGATTCGAGAGGCTCGAAAAGTTCCAGCAGGCGGAGGGAATATTCCTCCAGCAGTCGCAGGCGGACCGAGAGGACCCGGCGGTGATTGGGACCGATCAGGGATTGTAGGGGTTCGTCCGGCATGTATGTTCCTCAGAGGGGCGACAAATGGATTGTTGAAAAAGACCACCCGTCATGCTGAGTGAAACGAAGCATCCCCGTATTTGTTCGAAAATAAATGCAGAGGTCCTTCGCTTCGCTCAGGATGACGGGCCAGGAGGAAGTTTTCCAACAACCCGCAAAGTGTTCGCCTTACTTGGCGGAACGGTAAAGAATGACGTGCACCTTCTCGAGCGTGATGAGCCCGCCGCCCACCATCTCATCCAGTCTGGGAAGGATTTTCTCGATGCGCTCGGCATACTCGACCACTTCGATGACGATCGGCAGGTCCTGGGAAAGGCGCAGGATGTTGGTGGTGTGGTAAAGGCCCCGGCCTCGGCTGTTGGAACCGTAACCGCCCACGCCGCGCAGCACGGTGACTCCGGAAAATCCCTCGTGGCGGAACAATTCCACAATCGCCTCATAGAGGGGCTTGTGTTCCCAGCGGTCCGACTCGCCGATGTGGATCCGCATGAGGGTCCGGTCGCCTTCAAATCGCTGGTGCTCCACGGTATCCTCCTATGAGATGAGGTCGGCCAGGTGAATTCCCGTCACCGCCAGCAAAAGCCCGCCCACCACGCTGATGCTGACGTAGAGAACCATCTTGATCCAGTCGCCGTCTTCCAGCATGCGCGCGCTTTCATAGGCAAAACTCGAAAACGTGGTGAAAGCTCCAAAAAAACCGACGGTGATGCCGATGCGCCAGTCGGGAGGAATCGAGATGTGCTGCAGGGCGTATTCACCCACGCCGCCCAGCAGGAAGCAGCCCAGCAGGTTGACGGCCAGCGTGCCCGCCGGGAAAAGAAGACCCCGCGCGGTGCTGCACCAGGCCGCCCATCGCATACCGCGCCAGAGTACCCACTGAACCAAAGAATATCAACAGAAAGATCCGCAAAACCCGTCGCCTTTCCGCACACCAGCGTCGTCCACAAAAAAACTCCTGATCGCCCGCTGGCGGCCAGGAGTCATTAGTCCTTGTTCAGGACGGTTGCGGCGAACTCCATCGCCTCGTTTTTGTCTTTTTCAGTATACTACGGGAAAACCGGGAGGCAAGCCGCTATGCGGACGTTGAAAGCCGGCGCGCTTTATTTCGCGCTCGTGTTCGGCGCAGGTTTCGTGCTGGGAATACCCCGCGTGCTTTGGCTGGTCCCGAGGCTCGGCGAAAGGGCCGCGGAACTGATCGAGAGCCCCATCATGCTGGTGGTGATTATCTTTGCAGCCCGCTGGGTGGTCCGGCGCTTCAAACTGCCGCCGACGTTTGCGGCCCGGCTTGGCCCGGGCTTCATGGCGCTGGGCCTGCTGCTGGCGGCGGAATTCACCGTCGTCCTCAAGGTCCAGCGCCTCACCCTGGCGCAATATTTCGCGGGCCGCGACCCCGTTTCAGGCACCGTGTACATCCTGTTGCTGCTGGCCTTTGCCCTGATGCCGCTGATCGCCGCCAGAAATTGCCCCGCACCTTCTGACTCTTAAGCGTGAAGGCGGTTTACTTGACACCAGCCACCATAGCCCCTAATGTAGTTCCACCTTGTATGAACAAAAGGAACCTTCATCCATTTCTTTTTGCCTTTTTCTCCTTCCTGCTGCTTTTCCACGTAATGCTCTTCTGGCACGCCAAGGGCGACGCTCTGCAGGGGTCGGCCGATTTTTCTGCCTTCTATGCTGCGGTCAGGATGGTGCGGCAAGGCCAGGGGGCGCATCTCTATTGACATCGGCGCACAGGGGCGAATGCAATCAGCGTTATACCCGAAGGTCACAACCCGCAGCGGGACGCTCATCTACGATCATCCCCCATTCGAAGCGCTGCTGTATCTCCCTCTCGCGTACGTCCCCTATCCGGCGGCCTATATCATCTGGGTGATTTTCAGCATCCTGCTTTTGCTTCTGACGGTGCGTTTGCTGTGGCCGTACATGGCAGAACTCAAGTCCCTCTGGCGCCCCCTTCCGGTCCTCCTGTTTCTTGGTTTCTTCCCGGTGTTTGTTGACCTCCTCCAGGGCCAGGATTCCCTTTTGCTCCTCCTCGTCTTCGCACTCGTATTCGTGAGCATGAAGAAGGGGTGCGACCTCAGGGCGGGTTGCTTCCTGGCCATCGCTCTTTTCAAGTTTCAGTACGCCCTGCCGTTCCTCGTTCCATTTGTCCTCGTGGCGGCGCTGGAAGTTCGTTGGAGGCTTTGCAATCTCCGCAGCCGTTCTTTTTCTTCTCTCGCTTCCCGTCGACGGGAATTCGAGGGACTCTGTCCTATGCTGCGACCATTTCCTTTCAGAAAAATCAGAAGGGTCCAGCCAAAATGCATCGAAGGCATGCAGTTGCGAAAGTCGCTGCGGGGAACGTCCAGGAGTGCGGTGCTAAAATTGGTCGACCGGCGGAGGATCGAATGGGAACCTGCTGTGGAGCACAAGAGAGGGCTTGAGGCAGGGACAACCATGTAAGCGTTCTCCAATCACACCGGCATGATCAGAACTTTCACAGATTGGCCGCATTACCCGAACTTCCGGCCCGGTCGCAAGGATGACCACCATGAGCGGCAATCCGTAGTAGGCAACCGCGCACAGGCCATCCAGCCAGGCGTGGCTGGCCAGGATTCTGCCCAGCCAGAAGCTTGGGTGAAAACCCAACGAGGCATCGAAGGCATAGAGATTGTAGTCGAGCGTGCGCGGAGAAATGCCCGCTTCCAGCCACAGCGGAATAGCGATTCCCATGGCGAAAGCGGGAACGCCCAAGGCCAGCCCCAGGTCAGCCATCCTGGATTTCTGCCCGGCCTTCGAATCCCACGGGGCCGGGAAAGCAGCATGAACAGGCACGCCAGCGCTAGAAACAGGAAACATCAGAGAGGTCGAGCGGCTGGAGCTTCGACCAGCCAAGAGCCAAAGAGCCGATCACTAACAGCAGCAGCGCGCAACTCAGACAGCGCCGATCTCTCTCTCGTGGGCCGGCTCAAATTTCATCCTCGTGCTGCGGCGGCCACATGCATTTGAATGGCGAAATTGCAAGGGCAGCACAAAAAGGGCGGTAACAACCGATGTATGGCCGTTATCGTTCTATTCTACCTGAGCCCGCTCTACCTGCTGCTGATGCGGCACGGACTGATGTATCTTCTCTTCTGGCCGATTCTGGCCTTCCTGGTCATGCTCAGTTGGCGACACGCTTGTTTTTCCTGCCCAGGGAAGATGAGCGGGAGGCTCACAACATGCCTCGCCCACACAAGATGCGTGCTGCCGTTGCTTACCACGCGATCAAGATAACTTTCCACGGCTCAAAAGCAAGTGCAACAACCGCGCCGGCCCGGCCAAATGCCCATCCCGGACCCAGGGATCGGCCGCGGTCGCTCAGATGTCCTGAACATTCGCTGGCTAATTGTCATCATTTACATTTCCTTTGGCATCGGGCCGCCTTTTTGGTTTAGGATAGGCACAGGAGGTTTCCCAAAGCACAGGCGGGCGCCCGCAGGGGTGCTGCAAACTGTCAGCGCCATCCGGCAAGGTGGCAGTCGCTGGGTTTCCTCATTGGCTTTCTGTCTCCCGGCAGGGGGTGCCGGAGAGACGGGTTTTGCGTCAAACTAGCGTCGGGAAAATCCAACGGGTCTTCAGCGATGACAAATGGGTCAGGCTGAATTTCCATCGCGATTGGTCGTGCTTTCCGCGGACGGAATGCGTCCGGACTTTTACCGTCATCCCAAAAAGTTTGGACTGAAAGTTCCAAACCTGCGTGAGCTGGTTGAAGACGGAGCAAGCGCTGAAGCGGTGGAGAGCGTCTACCCGTCCACCACCTACCCGGCGCACGTCACCCTGGTGACGGGAGTGCATCCCAGGCAGCACGGAATTTACAGCCACCTGGCCTCGCTGGATCCCACCGAAAAAGCCCGGCCCTGGACATGGTTTGCCCGGGCCATCAACGTGCCCACCCTGTGGGACGCGGTGGGCGCTTCCGGCCGCAAGACCGCCGCGGTTGCCTGGCCGGTCAGCGCCGGGGCGCGAATCACCTACAACATTCCGGAAATCTGGGACCCCGCCGCGCCGGACCCTTATCAGGACTTTGAAACCCCTGCGCGCTATTCAACCCCGCGCCTTTTTGACCAGGTTATCCACTGCATCCAAACATCGGCGGCGCGCGCCGCCGGGAACGGCCGTCAGCCGGAAATCCGAAAAATGTCGCCTGACCGTCTTCGCGCTGAGGCGGCGCTGCACATCTGGAGGCGCCACCATCCGGATTTGCTCCTGGTCCATTTTGCGTTGTACGATCAGCTGGCGCACCGTCACGGGCCTTTTGCGCCCAAGGCCGTCGAGGCCATCGAGCAGATGGACAAAGAAATCGGACGGATTCGCGAGGCGGTCAACGGCGACAAGGCCACGACTCTGGTGGTCCTCTCCGACCACGGGTTTGTTGCCGTGGATAAGGACGTGGCTCCGCTGGTGCCGCTGATGGACGAAGGCCTGTTCGGCAGGAGCGCCCATGGCGAGCCCGAATTGAAGCGCCTGGGCGCCATCCACTCCGGCGGGTCGTTCGCGCTTTACTGGCTGGAAGAGCCCACCAGCGAGAACCGCCGTGCGCTCCAGAAAGCGGTGGCGCGAATGGTGGACTCGGGCGCCGTGCGCGAAGTGCTGGACCGTGGCAGGCTGAAGGCGCTGGGTGCCGATCCTGACGCGGAGATCATGCTGGACGCCAATCCCGGGTGCTACTTTTCTGACCGGCATGCCGGCCCCATCGTCCAGGGCAGCGCCAGTGATCGCGGAACGCATGGCCATTTGCCCTCGGTCGCCGGAATGGAGGCGGGCTTTGTCGCCGCCGGTCCGGGAATTGAACCCGGCAGGGACCTGGGACGGATTGGACTGACCCGGGTGGCCCCCACCCTGATGAACCAGATGCAGATCGCCAAGGGCATTCTGGCCTCAGAGGTCGAGCCGCTAGCTTTGTCGTGAGTTTGCGCTTCCGTAGCGCCGGCATCTTGCCGGCCTTGAAAAATGCCGCCGGGACGGCGGCGCTACAAGCGAGCGATGCCTGGGAATCTTCCCAGGAATTCGCCAGCCATCGCCGGCGTCACGGCGGCGGCGCCATGGCCAATCCATTCAGGAGCACGGAGGTCCGCTATGTGTCCTGAAAAATCGAGCTTGCAAACCGCCATTCTGAATTACCTGCAATCACGCCCGCGCGCCGTGCGGTGGCGCGAGTGGTTGACGGGCCGGCGTTACCGGCTGGCGCCTCTTGGCGACCGCTCCCGGCCGCTCTATGTGATTGCATTCCAGGCGCGCGATGAGGGGCGGGCCGCGGAAACAGCCCGCGCGCTCGTTTACGACTGGATGGAGGCGCCCGGCCCATGCCGCGAAACCTTCGACGAAATTCTTTTCCGCGCGCCGCAGTTGGTGGTCATCCAGCTCCAGCGCACCAATGTCTGCGGATGCCTGGGCCACCGGCATGTGGCGGTGCGCGAGACGCCGTTTGCCATGCCTCACGATGCTTTTGGAGGCGAGCATGCCGGTGAAATGGATATTGCCTATGACCAGGTCCACACCTGGCAGGCCCTGCCGCTCAGCGATACGGCCCTGGATGCCAAATTCCTGCACGGCAGCCGACTTGAGGAGTTCCATGCCCGCCAATTCCGCCTGCGCCTGCTGAGCGTCATCCTGCACGAAACCAACCACCTGGTCTCTCCCCATGAGCCGGAAACGTCCATCCGCGAGCGCAGCCTGCATTTCTACCACGATGCGCTGGCCGCCTATGCAGAGAATGCCGCTGCCACTTTGTCCTTCACCCTCGACCGCTCTTTCTCCCGGCTGGAATAGGTCCGGCGGTTCATTTTGGGAGCAACAAATGCGCATTGCCAAAATTGTCTCGACGTTCGGCCACAGGAATACTAAAATTGGAGTTTGGGCCCAAATAGACAAAAGAGATCTCCTGCCGGAATTCTGGTCCTGGCGACGGCGCTGGTAGCTGTCGCGCTTGCTACTTCCGCCTGCCACCAAAAGGCCACCCGTCCTGTCACAAATCAGGTCATTGTGCTGGGCTTCGACGGAATGTCACCCATCCTGGCCGCCCAGTGGATGCAGGAAGGCAAACTTCCCAACTTTGCGCGCCTGGCGCAAACAGGGACCTTCTCGAAGCTGGCGACCACGAACCCTCCCGAATCTCCCGTGGCCTGGGCGTCGTTTGCCACGGGGCTGAATCCGGGCGGGACGGGCATCTACGATTTTCTGGCCCGCGATCCTCAGACCTATCTGCCCCGCATCGGGCTGGTGGCAAAACAAAAGCCCAAATTTCTTTTCGGCCTGATTCCCATCCGCGGCCCCAAGGTCACCAACGAACGGCATGGAACTCCGTTCTATGAAGCGGCGGCCGATGACGGGTTCAAGACCACCGTGCTCCGGATGCCGCTGGAATTCCCTCCCACGCCGGTGCCGGGCGGCGAGCTGCTGGCCGGCCTGGGCGTTCCCGACGTGCGGGGAACCTGGGGAACGTTTTTCTATTTCGCCTCCAATCTGCCGCCGGAAGAAGCCGGCAACACCCAGTTTGGCGGCAAGCTGGTTCGCCTGGAGATGAACGGGCGCAGCGCCAAAAGTGAAATCTCCGGACCGGTTGACCCCACCACGGACCAGTACAAGCGCATTTCGATTCCCGTGGACTTCCAGCTGTCGCAGGACAACCAGTCGGTAACGATTCAGCTGGACGGCCAGACGGAAACCGTCGCCAGCGGCCACTGGAGCAAATGGTTCAACGAAAAGTTTCCCATCAACATGTTTCTGTCGGTCCGCGCCATCAGCCGTTTCTATGTTATGGAAACGTCGCCCGAGCTGCGGATTTACATGTCTCCGCTCAACATCGACCCCAAGGACCCCGCCCTGCCGGTCACTTATCCCGCCGGCTGGAGCAAGCAGCTGGCCGAGAAGTGGGGCGATTTCAAGACGCTGGGCTGGTGGCACGACACCTGGGCGCTGAACGAGGAACGCATTGATGAAGGGGTCTTTCTCCAGGACACTTTCCGCACCATGGATACGCTGACGAAGATGTTGCTCGACCAGATCCAGAACCACCCTTCCAGCTTGACGGTGGCCGTTTATACCAGCACGGACAGCGTCCAGCACATGTTCTGGCGGCTCACCGATCCTACCAGCCCCCGCTATGACGCGGCGCTGGCCAAAAAATACGGCGACGCCATCCTGCGCACCTACCAGCGGTGCGACAAGGTGGTGGGCGAAGTTGAAAAAAACATGAAGCCCGGCACGACGCTGATCATCGTTTCCGACCACGGCTTCCATGCCTTCAACTACGGCTTCAACACCAACACCTGGCTGGTGAAGAACGGGTACATGGTGCTCAAGAATCCCAACGCACGGGAAAAACAGTACAAGCTGGAAAATCTCTACAGCCAGGGCAACTTTTTCCCCAACGTCGACTGGAGCAAAACCAAAGCCTACGCGCTGGGCCTGGGCCAGATCTATCTCAACATTTACGGGCGCGAGCGTTACGGCATCATCGAGCCCGGCCAGCAGGCCCGCCAGGTGGACGAGGAAATCCGCAAAAAGCTGCTGGCTTTCCGCGATCCCCGCACCAACCAACCCGTGCTCGAGGATGTCTATCCCGGCCAGGAAATTGACCACGGCCCCGAGGCCAAAAACGCTCCCGACCTGCAGCTCAACTTCGAACCCGGCTATCGGACTTCCTGGGAGACTTCGCTGGGCGCCATTCCGCCCGGCATCGTGGTCCCCAACCTGCGCAAGTGGAGCGGCGACCATTGCGCGTCCGATCCCAAAGACACCAACGCCATCCTCTTCATCAACCGCAAGCTCGACTCTTCCGATCCCGGCATCATGGACGTGGCTCCCAGTGTCCTCAAGCTGCTCGGCGCACATACGGATGAAAAGTTCGACGGCAAAGCCTGGACGCTTTCACCCGCCGCCACCACCCAGGCCGAACGCTAAAGGCCTGCAGCCTAAAACCCCGTCCGCGCATCGGATCCTCCTTAAAACTTTTCCCGCGATTCCAAACACCAAGGCACCTGCACATGTCCCTTCGTGCCGGTTGTCGCCAATGATCTTAGCCTGTATAATCCATGCCGCTCTGTGCAGTGCGTGTTGGATGAAGCAACTGTCCCATCGTTGTTTGCCGTTCATCGGCTCGTGGACTTAATTTGAAAACAGCAGACTTGAAAAACAAGCTCGCGCCAGGGAGGATCACTGTCCGGCTAAAAGACGCCGTCAGCAAGAGCATGGGTCTGTCACCACCGCGCCCGCGCATCAACGGGCAGAGCGGACAGCGTGCCGCCTGCGGGGGAGTTTATGACGCATCTTCGCCGTAATCTCGGGCTGATGGAGGCCATCGGCCTTTCACTCTCCATCATTGCGCCCACCATGGCGATGGCCTTCAACGTGACGCTGGCGGTGGGCGCTGCGGGCCGGGCGGCGCCGCTGGCCTTCGCTGTGGGAACCGCGGCCCTCGCCATCGTGGGGCTGTCGTTTGTGGCTTTCGCGCGGCGGGTGGCGCATGCGGGCTCAGCTTACGCGTATATCGCCAAAGAGTTTGGGCTGCGCGCGGGTTTTGTGGCGGGATGGGCGCTGCTGCTGGCCTATCTTGCATTCGGGGCCGGGACAGCGGCGCTGGCGGGGAATTTTATTGACGCCGCGGTTGCCGATGGCATGCCCGGCGCGCCCCACGTCTGGGTCCCGGCCGGCATTCTGGCCATCGTGATTGCGGTGGCGCTGGCCTACCGGAACATGCGACTGGCGGCGCGGGTGATGCTGGCGCTGGAAGCCGTCTCGGTATTCGCCATCATCGTGCTCGGAGTGATCGTGCTCGAGGCGGTGGGCAGGAAAGGCGGGCTGAGCGCGGCGCCGTTTGTGCCGGATCCGAACTCCGGCTGGTCGGGCGTGGGATACGCCATGGTGTTTGCGGTGCTCTCTTTTGCGGGTTTTGAAGGGGCGGCCACGCTGGGCGAGGAGACCGGAGATCCCAACCGGTCGATACCCATCGCCGTGCTGGGAACGGTGCTCCTGGCGGGAGCGTTTTACGTGTTCGCTTCTTACGTGCAGGTGGTGGGCTTTGGGCTGGGCAACATGAAGGCGCTTGCCGGCGACAGCGCCCCGCTCAACACTCTCGCCCTCAGGTTCGGCTCGCGCGAATTCGCCATGGTGCTGGACCTCGCGGCTGCCATCTCGGCATTTTCCTGCGTGCTGGGAAGCCTCAGCGCGGCCTCGCGGATGCTGTTTGCGCTGGGCCGGGCTGGCCTGGCGCCGGTGTTGGGCCGCGTGCATCAGCGGCATGGGACGCCGGGCCTGGCGGTTCTGGCGGTGGGGGCGATTTCAGCAGCCGGTGTGCTGTTGTGGGCGCCGTTCACCGGGGCGGGCAACTTTTACGGCGCCGTGGGCACCATCGGAACGCTGGCGCTGATCCTTGTTTATATCGGTGTTACGATAGCAGAGGCAATGGACGCACTGCGGTCACGCAAGGCGTTGTGGGCGGCGCTGGGGATGGCGGGAATGCTGATCCTGCTTTGGCCGCTTTACAATTCGGTCTACCCGGCGCCGGCGTATCCGCAGAACCTTTGGCCCTATGCGGTAGTGGCTTACCTGCTTTTTGGATTCGCTTTGCTGGCCATGCGGCCGGCCATGGCGCGGGCGGAATGGGAGGCGCCGGGGCAGGAATTTTCAGGGCTGGATATCGGAGGCAACGGCGGGCATTCATGAAAACGGAACCTCTTGTATTTGCAGGCGTGTGTGACTGGGCCGGCCTTGTCCGTGGCAAGGCGTTTCCCGACGCCGACATCGGGATGCGGCTCAAGAAAGGGGTGGGGCTCACCCACTCCAACATCATGCTCTCCTGCTTCGGGCCGATTTTGACCACCCCCTTTGGCACCTCGGGCGACCTGATCATCCGGCCTGATCCCCGGGTGAAAGTTGACTTGCCGTTTGACAACGGCACAGCAGAACGCTTCTATCTGGGCGATATCGTCAACACCGACGGCAGCGCGTGGGATTGCTGCCCGAGGACGTTTCTGGCGCGGGCCCTGGAGGCGCTGTCCAGGCTCGGCCTCAAGCTTGTGTCAAGTTTCGAGCATGAGTTCGTCCTGACGGGGGTGGAGGACCGCCCGGGCGCCACTTATTCACTGGATGCCTACCGGCGGCAGGGGAGTTTTGGCGAGGCCCTGATGGCCGCGCTCAGAACTGTTGGATTCACGCCGGACACCTACCTGCCCGAATATGGGCCGCGGCAATATGAGGCCACGGTGGCCGGCGAAGAAGGCATCCGCGCCGCGGATGGGGCTGTGGTCCTGCGCGAACTGGCGCGCGCCATCGCCTGGAGGACAGGACAGCGGGCGATTTTTTCCCCGATGCTGGCGCCGGATGGTATTGGAAACGGTACCCATATCCATTTGAGCCTCTGGCAGGGCGAGGAGCCGCTGACCTATGACCCCGGTTCGGCCTGGGGGATTTCAAACCGCGCGGCTCCGTTCTTTGCCGGGGTGCTGGAGCACCTGCCGGCCGTCTGCGCATTTTCCGCGCCTTCCGTCGCTTCCTACTACCGGCTCACGCCGAATCGCTGGGCGCCGGTGCATGCCGATCTTGGCGTGCAGGACCGTGGCGTGGCCCTGCGTGTTGCGCCGGTGTTCCTGTCATCTCCGGAGGAGCCTGCGCGGCAGTTCAACGTGGAGTTCCGCGTGGCCGACGGTTCGTGCTGCCCCTACCTGGCGCTGGGCGCAATCGTCTGGGCCGGAGTCGACGGGCTTCGGCGGGGCCTGGCGCTTCCGCCTGCGGATGCGGAGACGCACCTGCTGCCTCGCTCGCTTGAGGAAGCGCTCGCCGCTCTTGAGGCGGACGAACTGGCGGAGGGCTGGTGGAGCAGCGAAGCCAAGTCGGCATACCTCGCGTTCAAGCGGGCGGAAATCAAGGTGCTGGAAGCGATAACAACGGAAGAGATCTGCACCCGCTATGCGGCTGTTTATTGACGATGAGAGGCCGGAAGAGGATCAAATGCCTGCAATGGCGTGTACGCTGAAGGCAGCCGAAGCGGGCTGGAGGGCGGCGTGAAGGACTTCGGGTTATCGCGCGACGTGCCCGTGAAGCGGGGAGCTACGGCGCTGCTTTTTGTCGATGTGCAGAATTATTCGGCCGAGGGCGGTGGAGAATATGCGGGACTTCCGCCGGAAGCCATCGAGGCGCGTTACGGATATTTTTTCCTCCAGATGCGCGAGCGGGCGGTCCCCAATATGCAGAGGCTGCAGCGCGCCTGCCGGGAGGCGGGCGTTGAGGTCATGTACACGGTGATCGAGAGCCTGACCCTGGACGGCCGGGACATGGGCCTGGACTATAAGATCTCCGGACTTTTTTGCGCGAAGGGATCGCGCGACGCGCGTGTGATCGACGCGATTGCACCTGCGGGCGATGAAATGGTGTTTCCCAAAACATCTTCCTCGGTCTTCATCTCGACCAACATCCATTACGTGCTGGGTAATCTGGGCGTCAGGCATCTGGTCGTATGCGGCGTGCTGACCGACCAGTGCGTCGATTCCACGGTGCGCGATGCGTGCGACTACGGATACCTGGTGACGCTGGTAACCGACGCCTGCGCCACCCTTACCGGGGAGCGCCATGCCACCTCCATTGCCAACAACCAGGGCTACTGCCGGCAACGGACCACCGACGAAATGGTTCGAGAGCTGAAGGCCCTGTAGTAAGCAGATGGACCCATCCTTTGGCGATCCCTCCTCTTCGCCGGCACAGGCTTGCGCCGCCGGCTGCAGAGTGCTCTCCAGCGTGTGCTGCTGTTGCGGCGAGGCAGATCCGTGCGTATCAATGTACTCGGTCTGCGGGAAAGGCCGCCAACCCGGAATTACGACGGGCGGATCGGTATCGAAATTTACTTCCAGGTGGTCGAGGCGGAAACCTGGTCTATTCCGGCAGCAAATGATAGCTGACGAAGGCCACGTGCAGGCTGTCGGGCGACCAGGAGGCGACGTTCATGGTTCCCTGCCCGCCGAAAAGGCGCGCGAGCGGCTTGATTTTCCCGTCGCTCATCTGCATGATGCGCAGCTCCACGTTCTTGTTTTCCGGATGGCCGGTCACGTCTTTCGGGTAGGAGAGAAAGACCATCCATTTGCCGTCCGGCGAAAAGTGCGGAAACCAGTCGTTGGTTTCATCGTTGGTCACGCGCTCCTGGCCGGTGCCGTCAGGATGCATCCGCCAGATCTGGTCAAGTCCTGAGCGGCTGGAGTTGAAGTAGATGTACTTTCCGTCAGGAGAATATTCCGGGCCGTCGTTGTGGACAGCGTTTTTGGTAAGTTGCTTCTCTTCCCCGCCCGCCGCCGCAATGGTGTAGACGTCATACTTTCCGCCGCGCTCGCCGCAGAAAGTGATGGTTTTGCCGTCGGGCGACCATCCGTGAAAGTAGGAAGGCGACTTCCGGGTAACGCGGCGCGGCGTGCCACCGGCCAGCGGTAAAACGTAGATGAGCGACTCGTGCCCATCCTGCGAGCTGTCACTGATGGCCAGCGATTTGCCGTCGGGCGAAATGCCATGGTCGTTGTTGCATTCCGTGGCAAAACCGGTCGGGAGCGGTTCCGGCTCGCCGCCCTCCACGGGAATTCTTTCAATGCGCCCCTCGCGGTTAAAAAGCAGCAACTTGCCGTCAGGGGTCCAGTTGGGCGCTTCAATGCGGCTGTCGGTTGTGTAAACCTCGCGGCGGTCGCCCGATTCGATATCCACCTGCTCGAGCGTGCTGTAGAGTTTTGTTTGCGCGGCGGGCGCAGGCTGCGAGGTTTTGAGATCAACCTTTGAAAAGACCGCCGTCTCCACCCGGTCCTTGTCGTGCGAGCAGACGCCAAGGCCCACATAGAACGGCGCCTTCAGTTTAATCAAAGGCGATCCGGCCGCGAGCTTGAGATTGTCACCCTGGCCGAGAAACATGTAGAAGTAGTCGCCGCGCTTTTCAATCCGCAGCCGCCGGGGCGCACTGATGTTGGCCTGCACTTCGTGCGTCGTGGCGCCCTTCTCTTCCCGCCACTGCAGCGACGTGAGGCCCACGCCGTGCCGGGCGATATCCGCGTAAACGGAATCGGCATCCAGGCTCTGGCGAATCATCAGGACGGCCTTGCGGTGCTCGTTGCCGCCCTCACCCTCAAACGCAATGTCCGCCGCCAGCGTGACGTCGCCCGAAACCTTTTTCCAGACGAACTGGAAATCATCTTCTGAAAGCCACATGTTGTTGCCGCTGCCGGAAATCGTGTAGGTTCCCTTTGCGGCGTCGTACTGCACGGACCCGGGATGCAGAATCGTTCCCACGTCCTGGTGATTTTCAAACAGTCCGATGTGCTGTGGGGCGTCCTCTGCCTTCGGCGAATTCTTAACGGCAAGCGCCAGGAAAAGGCAGCAAACCCAGGCCAGAAATCCGGCGATGGCTTTCCTTTTCATTGTTCCAGACCTCGATGCAGGATAGCAGCAAGTATCTCAGACTTTTCGGTGTTTTGGAACTGCGGAATGGGCGATGGATTTCAAGCGGAACAGCAAATCCGCACCCGGCAACAAGAGCAACAAGCAGAGTTGCTCCAAGGTTGAATTCGCAGCGTCTCGTTACGACTTCTGCTTCCCTTCCGTCCGGGTTTCGTTTTCAAGCGCTTTGATAGCTTTCAGGACTTCTGAAGGGCTCCAGCGGTTGCCGGCATACCACCGAACCAGCTTTTGATCAGGGCCAACCAGTGCAGTGCTCAGCGAGTGAACAATCTGGCCGCCCTGTTCCTCAAAGGTGAAGCCAAAGAATGAGGAAACTTCCTTCAGCTCCCCGGCAGGAATTGCGGCAAATTCCCAGTGCCGGAAGCCGGGGTCGTTCTTGCCGGCATAACGCTTGCCATAAGCCTTCAAAACCGCCGGCGTGTCGTGCGCAGGATCAAAGCTGAGGGTCAGCAGGTGCGTCGTGGCTTCCAGAGAGGCATTGGCCGCCAGTTGGTTGTTAATGTCCGCAAAATTGCGGGTCATCAGCGGACAATAGGTCGGGAATGGGCAGCGGGTATAAACGAACGTCAACAGGACCGTTTTGCCGCGGTACTGGCGAAAATGAACGCGGCGGCCGTCCTGGTTGACAAAGGTGAAGTCCGGGACCCGTTCGCCCGGCTGCGGCGGCACGTTCTCGTCAAGCTTCGGCGGAGGCGCATTCGCTGCAGCCTTCTGAACAACCACGATGTTGTCGAGCCAGACGTCGTCTGAAGTGACCACCACGCGGGCCGTAATTTGGTCCCCGGGCTTCAATTTTTTTAGTGCGGCGTCATCTTTTACTCCATAGGACATGGTCATCGCCTCCATGAAGCCCGGAATCGCTTCATGTTTGACAATGATCTGTTCGTGCCCCACATCAACCGAGATCACCTCTCCCTTCAATTGATAATATTTCGCGTGAAGCTCGGGTTTGCGATGGCAGGCTTCCGCCGCGAAAAAAAGCGCGATCAAGGCCGCGGCCGTAACGCTTCGCACAAGAATTCTCTTCATGATCTTTTCCTCAGTCCGTGGATTGTGGGTTTAGTCCGGCAGGCGCACCACTTGCCCGGTGGCCAGTTGATAGAGGGCCTTGATGACGGTGAGGGCGCCGGACTCAACCTTTTGCTGCAGCAGCGGGCTGTTGCGCAGAACATCGCGCGCGCTGTGGCGGACGTTGGCCTGCTCGGCCAGCCGGAGCATACTCATCGCCCTCGGCCTGGCCTTTAACACTTTCCAATGCCGGACGGACCCGCGCAACAACGGATTCAAGATTTGCGGAAGGAACATTCGCGCCCGAAGCTGCCGCCGCCACCGCTCCGCAATTCTCGTGGCCCAGAACCACCAGGACCTGGGATTGCAAGTACTCTGCCGCAAACTCGATGCTGCCCAGCGCCAGGGCGTCGGCCACGTTGCCCGCCGTCCGGATCACAAAAAGGTCGCCGAGGTTCTTGTCGAAGATCAGGCAGGGAGAAACACGGCTGTCCGAACAGGCCAGCACAATCACCTGCGGCTGTTGCGTGCCGGTAAGTTCCGCCCGCCGTTCAACAAGATCCCGGGTGGACGGCTTGCCCGCCTGGAAACGCTGGTTGCCCTCCAACAGGTCGGCCCAGATTTTCTCTGCTCCGGCCGGTAGCATGGAAGGTTCAGAACCGTGTTTTTGTCCCGTTGAAGTCATCCTGAATTGTCTCCGATAGCGGCAGGGTAACATTCGCGACTGAACAACCAGCCGGAGACGACGAAACCCGCACCTGAATGAACCCCCGAAGCGAGTCAAAACCGGGCAGTGGGCCCGCTGTCGCAAGGGCCGAAAATCAATAAGACCCACCAGGCCGCAATGCTAATCGTACTTCTCATAGCTGAGGGCTTTGGGGTCGTAGCCCATGGCTCGGAATTCCTGCGCAACGTCATCGATCATCTTGCGCAGTCCGCAAATATAGGCGTGCAGTCCTTTCTTCCCCGCCAGGTAGCGGACAACCTGCTGCTGCACATAGCCCGTGTGGCCGGTCCAGCCGGGATCGGGGCGGCTGAGCGTGGAAACAAAATGGAAGTTGGGATGCTCCGCGGCCATCTTCTCAAATTCTTCGCGGTAAAGGATGTCGCCTTCCTGGCGCACTCCGAAGATGAGCCACACTTCGGAATTGTGCGGCCGGGCGTAAAGCTGCTGAAGCATGGCGCGGATGGGCGCAATGCCGGTTCCCGTGGCGATAAAAGCCACCACCGGGTCGGGCGGCTCGCGCAGAGAGAAAAATCCGAATGGACCCGAAAAGCCGATCTTGTCACCCGGCTTCAGATGGAAGAGCCAGGAGGAAACCCGCCCCTCCGGAAGCATGTTCAGGCAAAGGTCAAATCCGTTGTCGGCGCGCGGCGCGGAAGCAATGGAATAGGGCCGGCGGACCTTCCGGCCGTCCAGTTCGATGTCCAGTGAGATGAACTGGCCCGGGCGAAAATCAAAGCGGTGCCCGTTCGAAATTTGAAACTGGAAATGCTTCGTCCTCTCGTTGGTATTCCAGACATTGCGCAGAAAAGCTTCGTGGCGGGAATGGTTCACCGGCTTACCCTGGTTCCTTCCGTAATTTCTCGAATCCTGCTGAGGACCAGCGAAGCCATTTCAGGATGATCTTCAAGCGACCGACCGACCTGGATTTCAAGCGCCGGGAATTGCTGCTTTCCCGCCTCCACCAGCCTGGGCAGGTCGCGCCGAAGGTGGGTTCCCTCGGTCAGAAAATAAGGGATCACCACAACACGACGAAAACCCGCGCCAACGGCTTCCGCAATGGCGGAACCCAGTTCCGGCTGGCCGGGGCCCAGGAATGATGCCCGGACATACGCGTATGCGCCTTCGGCCTGAATCCTGCGGGCAAGATCGCGAACCCCCTGATTCGCTTCCTCCACCGCGCTGCCGTGGGCAAAAAGAATGATGGCGGGTTCGGCATCCGTGAATGGCTTGACTGAATCCATACTTAAAAGTCCATTTTAACCTAAAAGTTTCAAATTGCGTAGCCCCATGACGATTGAATGATTTAGCGATTTAGTGATTGAGTGATTGAAACCTCAAGTCGGCGGCCTCGGGGGTTTTTAAATTCACTCAATCAGTCAATTACTCAATCACTAATTGCAAAATCCTCAGGCGGCCTAAGCCCTTAATTGTGTGGCGACTTTGAGTCTTTCTCGCGCTTGGAGGGACGGCCGAAAACCGTTTTCCAATAGGAGGGTTTGGATGACTTGTGCTTTGCAGAATCTTGAGAACGAAGGCGATTGATGGATAACAGGCGATGTTCAATAAACTCCTTGTAAAACCTGATCCTGGACGCGAAGAGAAACGACGAGACAAGGACGCCCACAGCAATCCCAAACACAAAAACCAATACGCAACTGATCAAACCCATCATTTTGATCGTAACCCGCCCTGGCAAAGGTGCACCTTGACAGCTTTGCTGAAACCAGACGCAATATCCCCGGCAGTTTCAGCAAAAACCAATCCACCCCAGGCGACAGTGGACAAGAGGTCAATAATATAATAGTAAATCTCTCAAAATTCAACAGGCCCTTTTAATCGATGGGTGGCTTTGGAACCGCCTGCCCCTCCCGCCTCTCGAAGTCGACTGCCGCCCACCCCGCAGGCACTCGACACTAAGGGCGAGGGCTCATTTCCCGGCAATGGCCGTTTTTAGGGTCCTTCCGTATGACACTGCTCAAACAGGGTTCGATGGGAGAAACTTGGCGACAACGGCGGGGGAATTCCTGCCAGTGAGTTGGATTTGCTTTCGTCCGGTGCCCGCGGGCAAACGAAGCGTCGTGTGCAGCACATTCACACCGGAGGCACCCGAACCCACCTTCAGAAGGAGCCCGTGCCTTACGGTCAGTCATATCTTCGTTTGAAAGGAGGCAGGACTGGTCATGCAACAGAACGAATGCGTCCGTTGCTTGCCGAAGGACGCGGCAGATCGATCGGAATGCTGAAGGATGCAAGCCGGGATTCAATGAATCGCTGGTAAAACCTGATTTGTGACCTGAAGCGCAAAAAATACACCACGCTGCCCAAAGCGAAACCTGATCCGAATGCCAATACTAGATGTACCCATGTCTCCATGCTTATCTATCCTCCCTGTCTCAGCCGCAAGGGAACCCTGCGCGGCAAACTTCCTCAGTCAATCACATCTGGCGTCCCGGCGCAGTGACGTAAATCACACCGAAATCGGCTCTGGAGGTTTTTCAATTCCTTAATGTTTCGTGAGGGAGCCTTTTTGCCTGCAGGGCTTCCATAACAACCCCTGAATCCAGCCATTTGCAGGTCAGGCAGGACGGAAGGCGGGTATAAGCAAGACGAAGGGCTTTGAGATTCGCCCGTCGCGGTCGAAGAAACTAGACCAGTTGGATGCCGGGGAAGAAGTAGGAAATTTCAAAGGCCGCGGTTTCAGGAGCGTCCGAGCCGTGCACGGCGTTGTGCTCAATGTCCTGGGCATAAAGCTTGCGGATGGTGCCCTCTTCGGCGTTGGCCGGGTTGGTGGCGCCCATCAGCTTGCGCAGGCGCACGATGGCGTCTTCGCCCTCCAGCACCATGGCGAGAGCGGGGCCGGAGCTCATAAAACTGGTCAGGCTTTCAAAAAAGCCCTTGCCGCGATGCACGGCATAAAAGCCTTCCGCTTCCTGCCGGCTCAGGTTGACCAGGCGGGCCGCCTTAATGGTGAGTTTGTTGGATTCGAACATCCTGATAATGTCGCCGATGTGCCCCGCCGCAACGGCGTCAGGCTTGATGATGGTCAGTGTACGTTCCAATGCTTGATTTCTCCTGTTTAATTCTTCTCGGCGCTGGCTTTGCCCGCGAGGGCGCGCGCCATGGTTTCACCGATCAGCGCGGGGCTTTCCGCCACATGAATGCCCGCAGCTTTGAAGGCTGCAATCTTGTCAGCCGCGGTACCCTTGCCGCCTGAAATGATGGCTCCGGCGTGGCCCATGCGGCGCCCGGGCGGGGCGGTGCGGCCGGCAATAAATCCCACAACCGGCTTTTTGACCTTGGCCTTGATAAACTCGGCCGCCAGCTCTTCGCCGGTGCCGCCGATCTCTCCGATGATGACGATGCCGTGCGTCTCCTCGTCTTCGTTCATCAGCTTGAGGGCGTCGATGAAAGTCGTTCCGATAATCGGATCGCCGCCGATCCCGATGCAGGTGGATTGCCCGATGCCAAGCGCTGTCAACTGTCCCACGGCTTCATAGGTCAAAGTGCCGCTGCGCGAAATCACTCCCACGTTTCCCGGCCGGTGAATCGAGCCGGGCATGATGCCGATTTTGCACTTGCCGGGCGAAATGATTCCGGGACAGTTGGGACCGATCAGGCGCGTGCCGGTTCCCGCAAGGAAGCGCGTAACGGTCACCATATCCAGCGTGGGAATGCCTTCCGTGATGGCAACCACCAGCGGCATGCCCGCGTCGGCGGCTTCCATGATGGCGTCCGCGGCAAACGGCGGTGGAACAAAAATGACGGAAGCGTTCGCCCCGGTGGCGTCCTTCGCCTCGCGCACGGTGTTGAAGACGGGAATTCCATCGACACTCTCGCCGCCCTTGCCCGGCGTCATTCCGGCAACAACATTGGTGCCGTAAGCAACCGCCTGCTGGGTGTGGAAGGTGCCCTCGCGCCCGGTAATGCCCTGGACAAGGAGCTTTGTATTTTCATTAACGAGTATTGCCATAATAGCCTAATCCGCGATTGAGTGATTGAGTGCTCGGGTAACTGAGCGAATGAGGCCGACCCCTCATTCACCAATCACAAATCGCAAATCACCAATTTCTCAGCCTTTCGCCTGTGCGACGACTTTTTCCGCCGCGTCTTTCATGCCGCTGGCCACGGTGAAGCTCAGGCCGGACTCCTTCAAAATTTTCTGGCCGAGTTCGACGTTGGTCCCTTCCAGACGAACGACGACCGGGATTTCAATCCCCAGGCTCTTGGCGGCCGCCACCACGCCGTTGGCCACAATGTCGCAGCGCATGATGCCGCCGAAAATGTTGATGAGCACGGCGCGCACGTTGGGGTCGCCCAGGATAATCTCAAACCCGCGGCGCACCTGCTCCTCGTTGGCGCCGCCGCCCACGTCCAGGAAGTTGGCCGGCTGCCCGCCCGCGTACTGGATGATGTCCATGGTGGCCATGGCAAGTCCCGCGCCATTCACCATGCACCCCACGTTGCCGTCGAGGCGGATGTAATTCAGGTTGTAATTTGAGGCTTTCACTTCCAGCGGATCTTCCTCGTCCAGGTCGCGCAGTTCGCGAAGGTCCTTGTGACGGAAGAGCGCGTTGTCATCAAAGTTCATCTTGGCGTCCAGCGCCAGCAGCCGTCCGTCGCGCGTCAGCACAAAAGGATTAATCTCCGCCAGCGACGCGTCGCTGGACTGGAAGGCGCCGTAGAGGGCCGCGAAAAACCGCGCGGCCTCCTTGAGCAGGGCGGGATCAAGCCCCAGCCCGAAGGCAATCTTGCGCGCCTGGAAGGGCTGCAGCCCCACGGTGGGATTGATGGTTTCTTTCAGAATTTTTTCGGGGTGCTCAGCGGCAACAACCTCAATTTCAACCCCGCCTTCTTTGGAGGCCATAAACACCGGAGCGGCGGCCATGCGGTCAATCACCAGTCCCAGGTAAAACTCGCGTTCGATGTCGAGGCCTTCCTCGATCAGCAGCCGGCGGACAATGCGGCCTTCGGGTCCGGTCTGCACCGTCACCAGCTTCTTGCCCAGAATCTCGCCGGCGATGGCCTCGGCTTCAGCCGCCGAGTGGACCACTTTGACGCCCCCGGCCTTGCCTCTGCCGCCGGCGTGGATCTGCGCCTTCACTACAACGGTTCCACCCAGGCGCGTAGCGATTTCGCGGGCCTCTTCCGGCGTGTAAGCGACTTCACCCTTGGGAACGGTCACTCCAAAACGGGCCAGAATCTGTTTGGCTTGATATTCGTGAATCTTCATAGCGGGTCTACGTTGTCATCAGAATTTCAAAAGCGTTGCGAATGCGGCAATGGTCCCAGCTTGCGGGCTCGACTGCGCCAAACTCCTGCCAGAGAATACCGTTCCATCGTACAATAGAGCGGCGCGATGTCTGCAGAATCTGCCAGTATAGGCAATGTGGGGCTGAAAATCAAACAGTAGGCATTGCTCGTTATGGTTCGGACTGTGTTATCCCGTGCCAATGCCCAGCCCCGCTGCTAAAGGTCCGTTTTAAACATCATGCAAATTCCAGAAGCCATCGAGAGACTGAAGCTGGGCCGGAGCCTCGAGCGCACCGAAGCTCGCGCCGTGATGGAAGAGCTGCTTTCCGGACGAGTGCAGGATGAACAAATCGTGACGCTGCTGCTGGCCCTGCGCGACAAGGGTGAAACCACTGCTGAGGTGGTGGGCTTTGCGGAGGTGATGCGGGCCCAGGCCCGGCAGGTGTTGGCCGATGCCGGAGTGCGCGTGGAGCAATTCATCGATTCGGTGGCGCTGCTGGATACCTGCGGAACGGGCGGCGACCGGAGGGGCACGGCAAACGTCTCAACCGCCACGGCGCTGGTGGTGGCCGGTTGCGGCGTTCCCGTCGCCAAACACGGCAACCGCTCCATTTCAAGCCGCTGCGGCAGCGCCGACGTGCTGGAGGCGCTGGGCGTTGCCGTCGATCTGCCGCTCCAGCACATTCCAGCCTGCCTGGACAAAGTGGGCATGGTGTTCCTTTTTGCGCCCCACCTTCACCTGGCCATGAAGCACGTGATGGTTGCCCGGCGCAGCATCAAGAGCAAAACCATCTTTAACCTGCTGGGTCCGGTGACCAATCCTCTGGAGGCCCGGCACCAGCTGACCGGAATCTACGACGGGGAGCGGACGGAAATGATGGCCGAAGCGCTGGGCACGGTGGGAACAAAGCGCGCCATCGTGGTGGCCGGGTCGGACGGCCTGGACGAAATCACCATCACCGGGCCAACCAAGCTTACAGATTACGATTCCGGCCGGATTGAAACACGCCATGTTCTGCCGGAGGATTTCGGCCTCGAGCGCGCCGCGGGCGAAACGCTGGCCGGCGGCGATTCTGAACAGAACGCGCGCCTGCTGGTAGAGATTCTCGACGGCGAGAAGAATCCTCTGCGGGATTGCATTCTGGCCAATGCTTCCGCCGCTCTGGTGGCCGCGGGCAAAGCGGGCGACTTCCGCGAAGGCGTGGCCGTGGCGGCCGAGTCGGTCGATTCCGGAAAAGCCAAACGAACGCTTCGCGCCCTGGTGGAATTTACGGACAAACACCGGCGCTGAACCGCGCCATGGCACTCATCTTCATTCACCTGCCGGATGCAGGTTCTCATCAAAAAACTTCAACAGCCTTTTGACCAGGTAAAGCCGCGCTGAGTAAGCGCTGAAGCCGTGCTTTTCATCCGGCTGAAGATAGAGCTGGTAAGGCTTGCCGTCACGCACCAGGGCTTCGATAAAATTGATGGTGTTCTGCAGGTGGACGTTGTCATCGTCGACGCCGTGCATCAGCAGGAGGTTGGCGGTCAGATTCCCGGCCGCCTCCAGCGGCGACGATTCCCGGTAGCCGTCAGGGTTCACGTCCGCGGTCCGCATGTAGCGCTCGGTGTAGATGCTGTCATAAAACTTCCAGTCGGTGACCGGGCCGCCCGCCGCGCCGCATTTAAACACATTGGGCGCGTGCGTCAGCGTGTAGAGCGTCATATAGCCGCCGTAGGACCAGCCCCGGATGCCCATGCGGCTGGAATCAACGTATGGAAGCGACTTCAGGTAATCCACGCCCGCCAGCTGATCTTTGAGTTCCTGCCGCCCCATGTGCTCGAAAATGGGCGTTTCAAAAGCATGGCCGCGTCCCCACGAGCCGCGATTATCAAGAATCCACAGCAGGTAGCCGCGCTCGGCAAAAAGCTGGTCTTCGAGAGAGGTCACACCCCAGGAATCCGTCACCATCTGAATTTCCGGGCCGCCGTAGACCTTTACGATCACCGGATATTTCTTGTGCGGGTCGAAATTCGGGGGCTTCACCAGGCGGGCGTAAAGTGGGGTCCCATCATCGGCCTTGACCGTAACGAATTCGGTGGCGCCGAGTTCGTAGTCATCCAGATAGTCGGCCGGCTTGTCGAGTGTGGAAATCTCCTCGCCATCAGATTTGTAAAGGCGAGTGACGGGCGGCGTCCTGTAGTCCGAAAACTTGTCCACATAGTAGCGGCCGTCCGGCGAAAGATTGAAAAGGTGCGTGCCGGGCTCTTTGGAAATCCGTACGAGGCCGGTGCCGTCCAGGTGAACGCGATAGATCTGGCGCTGGCGCGGGTCAGGGTCTGTCGAGAGGAAATAGACCCACCCGGAATCGCCTGCAAGCTGGAACATCGGATGGTCGGTGAAAAGCGGCCGGTCAATCATCCAGTCGCCGCTGGTGAGCTTTTTCTGCAGCTTGCCGTCCATGTTGTAGAGGTAGAGATGCATCCAGCCGTCGCGCTCGGAGAGCCACAGGAAGCGTCCGTCGCTAAGAAAATGCGGGGGATTCAGGGAATTGATCCAGTACTTGTCATGCTCAACCAGCAGGGTACGGTCGTTCCCGGAATCCACATTCCACAGATGCGCCGATTCCACCGTCTGGTCGCGATCCAGGGTCAGAAAGGAGATCGCTTTCGAATCCGGCGTCCAGGTAAACCTTGGCCCAAAGTATTCAACGGAAGCCGCATCGTTGCGCGAAACCCACGTCTTGATGCTGCCACCGTTGACCGAAAGCACATGGAAAGTCGCTTTCGGGTTCGGATCGCCGGATTGCGGGAACCGCTGGATGTTGAGCTCAACGTGCCGTGACAGGAAATTGACCAGCGGATACTGCGGGACGGGAGTGTCATCCAGGCGCAGATAGGCAATCTCTGTGCCGTCGGGCGACCATTCATACGAGCGGCCTGTGGCGCGGTCCGCCAGTTCCTCCTCGTAAACCCAGTCCAGGCGGCCGTTAAAGACCAGGCTGGATCCATCGGTGGTGAGTTGCGTAGTCTTCCCGGTCCTTAAGGAAATCGTAAAAATGTTGTTCTGCCTGACGAAAGCGACGGCGTCACCGGTGGGAGAAAAGGTGGGCTCTTCTTCTTTCAGCGAGTCATTGGTTAACCGTTTCGTCTCGCCGGTCTGGACGTTAAGTACCCAGAGGTCATTTGCACCCTGGAAAAGAATTTTGTCGCCATCGGACGACCATTGATAAGTGCCGGGGTTAACGCCGCCGGGGATTTCCAGTTGCCGGGCTTTGCTTGTGGCGGCGTCATAAAGCCACAATCCATAGCCGGCGTCATCATCCCGGACATAACTGACTTCCTCGCGGCCCGGGCGCCACGCGATGTGGCTGATGGACGGTGCAACAATCTGGTACCCCTGCGTGACTAGTTGGGGAGTGAGCAGCTGTTTGGCTGCCCAGCCGGGAAGGGCCGTCACAGAAAACGCCAGAAGAAATATACAAATGCCTACCAACCGCTTGCCGGGTGTTTTCAATCGTCGAGGCACACGGCCCTCCGTGGGAGAAGATTAGCCTGCAGAATTGTTACCGGCGTGATTGAGGGCAATGCGTCACGTCTGGTGTTCCGGATGGGTGCAGCCAGGGAAACTGGTCAGGAACGTGAGCCCCTTGTAATCCAGAAAATCCACGAGGCCCACCTTCGAGGTAAAGAACGCTTCGAGCGTCATGCTCTTCAACAGACGGTAGAAAGCAAACCCCGGGTGCCGGGCTTTCGGATCGTGTTCAGGCACGCTCATTTCCGTTAACAACTCTTCTCTTTGCGACGGCGAAATTTCCAGAAACGGTTTCCCATATTTATTCCCGCTGAGTTTGTTGAGCAAACCAAGGCCATCGATCCACTGCTTTTGCAGCGCCGGCTCAAACTCCGATGCCGAGTAAACGACAAAATCGATGTAGTTGGCCACCTTCGCTTCTTTGGCGCCCGGCTTTTCATCGGTGGGAAGGATCACCTCCGTCAGAACTTCGACGGTGCGGAACTCGTCCGGCTTAAAAAATTTCGGAGTGTAAGGCCCCGCTGTTGATGTTGAAACAGCAGCTTGCGAAGCTCCCGCTATCGGCACCAGCCCCGCGGGGCCGGGGGCCGCGAGAGCCTGCCCACCGCCGGGCAGCCAGTTCGCCAGGAACTCGGCCCCCGCAGCGGATGTGCTGAGAAATCCAAAATATTTCAAGGCTTTCCGTCTTCCAATCAGTTTTGCCGACATTGCCTTCCCCCTTGTTCGTGGCGCCATCGAGACGCCGTGAGCTGGTTGAATCTCCCGGGAAACCTACACATTCCCTTGCCGGAATTCCTCTGCCAGATGGTCGCAGGCCCGATAGGCAAGCGTCATCAGGGTATGGGTAATCTGCTTTTCGGGATGGGTAACAAAACACGCAGCATCCGCTACGATGACATTCTTGACATCGTGGCAGCGGTTCCATTTGTCCACAACCGACGTTTTAGGATCGTCTCCCATCCGCGCCCCTCCGGCCTCATGCGTGACGCTCCCCAGCGGATAAGGCGCCACTTTTTTGTAGGGAAAGATTTCAGCGCCTGAGGCTTTCATAATCTCTTCCATCTGCGCGTACATTTCATCCCGAATGGCAAATGCCTGCGGGTATTCGGCATTGGTGTGGAAGCGGACCTGGGGAATGCCGAGGCGGTCACGCAGGCCGTCGGGGTCGATTTCAACATAGTTCCAATCGAAGGCGAGGCCTTCGCCGTAGCCTCCTATGGAAAACGCCGCTGGATAAAGTTCCTTGATCTTCTTCTTGTAAGCGGTGCCGAAGCCTGGCATGCTCGCGCCGGGGCCGGCCCCCATTCCGCAACCAGTATAGAAATCGAACCGCCAGCCGCGCAGATATTTTTTTTGATTCTTGTGCCCGTAGTTATATCGCGGAATATAAAGAGAGGACTCACCGGGGCCGTCATCATTCGTGGTGGCGCGCCCGGCGAGTTGCGGGAAGAAACCCTCGATATTGTTGAAGGCCACGTGTTCGGTGAGATAACGGCCCAGCGTGCCGCTGGAGTTCGCCAGACCGTTGGGGAATTCCCGGTCCCGTGAATTGAAGAGAATGCGGATCGACTCCACCATGGAAGCCGCCAGCACCACGGCTTTGCCGTAAACCTCATATTCCTGCTTGTTCTCTGCGTCGATATAGGTGACGCCACGGGCTTTGCCGGTGGCGCGGTCCATCAGCACGGTATGGACGGCGGCATTGGTTTTTAAAGTGAAATTCGGCCGGCCTTCGAGATGCGGAAAAACAGAATCCACGCTGCCGTAACGCGCCGCCACTTTGCATCCCCAGTTGCAGCCCCCGCAATAATGGCATTCCGGACGGCCGTGGTAAGGCTTGCTGAGAACGGCCAGGGGCTTGGGCCGAACCTTGATGCCAAGTTTTTCAGCTCCCTTCTTAATCAGCCATTCACCGCAGCGCGCGTTGAAAGGTGGAAGAAGGTGTTTCCCGCTCGGGGTGTTGTAAACACCTTCCGGACTGCCTGCCACGCCAATAAATTCCTCGACCGCGTCGTAATAAGGCGCAACCTCCTCGTAACTGACAGGCCAGTCCTCTCCCCAGCCGTCCTGGAGGCTTTTTGCCTTGAAATCCAACGGGCCGAAACGGTCACACCCCCGCCCCCAGCAGTTGGTGCGCCCGCCGAGGACGCGCATCCGCGTCCAGGTAAATTTCGCTCCCGGAGCCAGCGCGTAGGGGTCCTCATCAGGGATCGTGTAAAGGTGGTCGGTCCACTCCTTGATCTTCCACTCCATGCCTTGCGGAAGCTTGCCGTATTCGCCGGGTTTTCCCTGGCCGCGGTAGGTCCAGTCGTAAGGAAACATGTGAGTGTGGAAGTCCCTGCCGGATTCAATCCTGCGGCCGGCCTCCAGACACAAAACCTTCAAACCCTTCGTAGCCAGCACATGGCAGGCGATGCCTCCCGCGGCGCCGGAACCCACCACAATCACGTCGTAAACAGGTTGTGAACTCATGAATCTCCCGCCAGCCAGAATCTGGATTTACCACTCAAGACTTTATGATGCTACACGTTCCCCAGCCGGAATTCCTCTGCCAGATGGTCGCATGCCCGGTAGGCCAGAGTCATGATCGTGAGTGTCCACTCCTTCTCCGGATGCGATACAAACGGTGCTGCGTCTGCTACGAGCAGGTTCTTGACGTCATGCGCACGGCACCACTTGTCCAGCACCGAAGTCCGCGGGTCGTCTCCCATTCGCGCGCCTCCGCCCTCATGCGTGACGGCTCCCAGTGGTGGGGGATTTCCCTTCTGATTGGAGAGGATTTCCGCTCCCGAGGCCTTGAGGATTTCGTTGATCTGGCCGTACATTTTATCCATCATTGCATAGGCCTCGGGGTACTCCGCGTTAGTGTGAAAACGAACCTGCGGTATGCCCCAGGGATCACGCAATCCGTCCGGGTCAATTTCAACATAGTTCGAGCGAAGAGCCAGACCTTCGCCATAACCTCCCATTGAAACAGGCGCCGGGTACAGATCTTTGATCTTCTTCTTGTAAGCCAACCCGAAGCCCGGCATACTCGCGCCGGGGCCGGGACCCATGCCGCAACCCGTGTAAAAATTGAGCCGCCAGCCTCCCAGGTATTTCTTGTTTCCCTTGCCGCTGTAATCGTAGCGGGGAATGTAAAGGCATGACTCACCGGGGCCGTCGTCATTCGTCGTGGGACGCCCTGCTAGTTGCGGGAAAAAGCCCTCGACGCTGCTGGAGGAAACGTGGTCCATCAGATAGTGGCCAAGAACACCGCTGGAATTGGCAAGGCCTGTGGGGAAATCGCGGGTTCTGGAATTGAGCAGGATCCGAATGGATTCGATGTTGGAAGCGGCGAGCACGACCGCCTTGCTGTAGGCTTCGTAGTCCTGCTTATTCCGGGTGTCAATGTAACTGACACCCCGGGCCTTCCCGGTCCGGTGGTCCATCAGGACAGTGTTGACGGCGGCATAGGGCTTCAAGGTGAAATTGGAATGTTTTTTAAGCTCCTCGAACGCTGCCAGACTGCTGTAGCGCGCTTCCACCAGGCAGCCGTTGTTGCACCCGCCGCAATAGTGGCACTCAGGACGCCCGCGGTAAGGCTTGCTCAAAACCGCCAAGGCCTGCGGAATCGCCTTGATGCCCAGTTTCGCCGCCCCTTTCTTGATGAGCAGTTCGCCGCAACGCGGATTAAAAGGAGGCAGCCGATGCTGTCCAGCGGGGACGTTGTACAGGCTTTCGCGCCCTCCCGAAACCCCGATGAGATCCTCGACTTTGTCATAATAGGGAGCCATGTCGTCATAACCGATGGGCCAGTCCTCGCCCCAGCCACCCTGCAGGCTCTTTGGCTTGAAATCCAGTGGACCATAACGCTCAACGCTCCGCCCCCACACAAGGCTGCGTCCACCCACGGCGCGCAACCGGGTCCAGGTGAATTTTGATCCTGGAGCAACCGCGTAGGGATCTTCATCAGGGACCGTATAGAGATGGTCGGTCCATTCCGTGATCTTCCACGCCATACCCTGGGGAAGCTTGCCGTACTCGCCCGGCTTGCCTTCGCCGCGGTAAGGCCACTCGTAGGGAAATGTGTGTGTAAAAAAATCTTTGGCCGGCTCGATCGGACGTCCCGCCTCCAGACAGAGGACCTTCAACCCCTTCATGGCAAGCGCGTATGAAGCAATGCCTCCACTGGCGCCGGAACCCACAACAATCACGTCATAAACTGGTTGCGAAGCCATTCAGCTACCTCCCCAGGCAGGGTGCAATTGAAACAGACAACATTAACGCTTTTATCAGAGCTTGTAAACTTTCTTTCACCACCCGCCGATGAGCATTCCAGGGGAAAGGAAATCCCCAAACAGGTGCGCTGTTGCCTCTTGCCATGCCAGCGATTCCCATGTCTTCCCAGACACCACCATTCAAAAATCCGACGAAGACCTTGCGACCGCAGCGGCGGTTACAGCCGGGAATTTGCCGGATCCGCTGGCTTGCCTCTTTGCTTTCCGGGATGTTGGTCCTGATCGGGGTAATTCTTCCCTGCTCCACTGCGCAGGGCGCTGACGGGCATCGCGTGATCTGGAACTTTAACGACACCATCACAAACTCCCTGGGTGGCGGTTACAACTCTTTTTCAAGGGAACCCTCCCGGGCGCGGACCTATTTGGACCCGGACATTCACTTATCGGCATCGGGACATTCACTGCGGGTCACGGCGCATCGCGAGTGGGAGGGGTTCTGCGGCGTCTGGTTCAACTTCTATCCTGCCGTTTCACACCGCTTCTTTGATGCCAGGTCCCACCCCTACCTCAGCTTCTGGATCATCGGCCGGAAACCCGGCGGAGATTTTGACATCAAAATGGTGGACGCAAGAGGCGAAGCAACCGAGGACGCGCTCGCCACGCGACCGCTCCATGCCTATCTGCCCCGGGGAATCATAAACCGGTGGCAGAAAGTCGTCATACCGCTGGCCGACTTCCCTGAAATCGATCCGGGGGCGCTGGTCCGGCTGGTTCTTGTTTTCCCTGTCCCCGGCGACTTTCAGTTCTACCTGGATGACATTCAATTCGACTCGGCCCCGGATGACGTAGCAGCCGTTCCATCTTCCGGGGAGCAAGAGCCGGCTGCGGGCAGGCAAAAAATTCCTTATCACTCCATGTGGGTCTGGAATACCGGCCCCCTTCTCGCCAGCGCGAAGGCTGCGGAAAGCCTCTTTGATTTCTGCTCCCGCAATGGCCTGAAGGAAATTTATCTCTCGGTTGATTTCGCTGGCTCCTCCGGCGGCGTTGCTGACTCGATCACGGACGCTGCGGCCTACGCCGACTTCCTGAGCGCGGCGCACCTGCGTGGGCTCCGGGTTGAGGCGCTTTCCGGCGCGCCTTCATGGGCGGCGGGCAGGCGGCACGAAGAGGCGCTGGATGCCGTCCGCGCGGTTCTGAGCTTCAACGCCGCGATGACGCCCGATGGCCGGTTTGACGGCATTCACTTTGACGTTGAGCCTTATCTCCTGCTGGGCTTTGCCCTGCCGGATTACCGCAAGCAGATTCTCGAACAATATCTCGAAATGGTTGCGCAGTGCCGGGACGCCGCCCGTGAAGGCCATCTGGATTTCACCTGCGACATTCCCTGGTGGTTCTTTCCGCTGACGGCCGACACGCGGCAACAGTTCACCGTCATTTTTGGCGGCAAAGACGCGACCGTCGGCGAGCACGTAACAGACCTGCTCAGTTCCGTCACCATCATGGACTATCGCAACGAAGCGGACGGCGCGGGCGGCATCATCCGGTTTGGAATCCCGGCCCTCGCCTATGCCGCCCGGTTGCACAAGCAGGTCCACGTGGGCCTTGAAACATCGGCGCAGAGGGACACACGTGTAAAATTTGTCCTGGCGATTCCTGAGGAGAAGTTTCTGGACAAACTGCGCGAAACCGGCCTGGCAGGTAGCAGTTCGTTCGAACACTTTTCGGTCCATGCCCTGCGGGCCAATGGCCTGGTGTTTGTCGGGCTCGGTGAGCATCCAGAGTCGCATCCCGGCGATTCGGCCGACATCGCCCTGGCCCATCTTCGAAGGCTGTTTGGCGCAAAATCCCCTGGCCGCTTTTCCGTCGAGCCCGTTCTGGAGGCGGCACGCAAGGCGGTGGCCGCAAACCCCGGCTGGGATGACTTCCAATCTGCGGAGACCCAAAAGCCCGGATCACCCCGGACGATGTCTGCTTTTAGCGCCGTCCGCCGCACACCGCGCGTAACCACTTTCCACGGGTTGGGCCGCAGCATCTTCGAGCAGGAATCCCGCTCCGCCGCCGAATGGTTCGGCCATTATCCAAGTTTCGACGGGCTCGCCATCCATTACTACGAGAGTTTCCAGGAGATAATGGCGGCGCCTTAACGGGCGCGCAAACGGGCGGTGAAAATCACTGACCCACCCATCCACGGCCTGCTTGACCACGCATTAAATTTTGAGGAAGTTTGCCAGCAACTGCATGCCGGCGCCGGTGAGGACCGATTCGGGATGGAACTGAACGCCTTCAACCTTCAGCTTCCTGTGGCGAAGCCCCATGATGAGGCCGTCGGGTGAAGTTGCGGACACCGCCAGGCAGTCGGGAAGCCCGTTGCGCTCAACAATGAGCGAGTGGTAGCGCGTGGCCGGGAAAGGATTCGGCAGCCCTTCAAAGACCGTCCTGCCGTCGTGGGAAATCGGGCTGGTCTTGCCGTGCATGATTTCCGGCGCGCGGACCACCTTGCCGCCAAAAGCCTGCCCAATTGCCTGATGGCCCAGACAGACGCCCAGAATCGGTATGCGGCCGGAAAATTCCATGATGACATCCAGGCAGATTCCGGCTTCCGAAGGAGTCTTGGGGCCGGGCGAGATCACGATGCGCTCGGGTGCCATGCGGTGAATCTCTTCGAGCGTAATCTGATCATTCCGGCGCACTTCTATTTGCGCGCCCAGCCCGCCGAGATACTGCACCAGGTTGTACGTAAACGAATCGTAGTTATCAACAACCAGAATCATACGCTTGCTTTCATGCCCCCAAACGATTCATTATACGCTGTCACACAAAGGAGGATAGGAACAATGGCAACCACAGGACGCCGATCATTTTTAAAGAACGGGTTCATGGGCTTTGCCGCGATAGGCGCCACAGGGTCCGCCCAAAACACCCTGGCGCAGGCGCGCCGGTTGCCCGGGCGGAAGGTTGATCCCCAGGCGCCCAGAGACTTCCATCTGGGACTGGTGACCTACAATCTGGCCAAAGACTGGGATGTGGACACCATCATCAAGAACTGCGAGGCCACGGGTTTTGAGGGAACCGAGCTGCGCACCACGCACAGGCACGGCGTGGAGCCGACGCTGAGCAAGGCCCGGCGCGCCGAGGTCAGGAAGAAATTCGAGAATTCGCGTGTCAAGCTGGTAAGCTTGGGCTCAACATGCTCGTTCCAGTCGCCGGACCCGGCCGAAGTGGAACGCAACATCCAGTCGGCGCGGGAATTCTGCGAGCTGGCGCATGATGTGGGCGCCATCGGCGTCAAGGTGCGGCCGAACGGTTTCCCACCCGACGTGCCTCACGAAAAAACCCTGGACCAGATCGGCCGCGCGCTTGCGAAATGCGGTGACATCGCCCGCGAAAACGGCGTGGAAATCTGGCTGGAAGTCCACGGACAGGGCACCCAGCAACCCAGGAACATATACCGCATCATGACGGTCGCCAACCATCCCGCCGTCGGAATCTGCTGGAACTCAAACCCGCCGGACGTGATCGGCGGCTCCGTCAGGGAGAATTTCGATCTCATCGGCCCCTGGCTGCGCAACTGCCACATCAACGAACTGTGGAATCCCGAGTATCCCTACCACGAGCTCTTTGCGCTGTTCCGCAGCGTGGGCTACACTCGGTATACGATGGCGGAAATTCAGGAAAGCTGCGAACCGATCCGGCTGATGCACTACTATCGCAAACTTTGGGAATACGAGGCGGCATAAACATGACCATGCAAATTCAACCCATCACTTTGGAAGGCCGTACCGTGCGCCTGGAACCTCTCAGCCTCGCGCACCATGCTCAGATGTGCGAGGCCGGCCTCGATTTCGATTTGTGGCATTGGATCCCGCAGAATGTCCGGACCCCTGAGGACATGCGTGCTTACATCGAGCAGGCCCTGGGCGACCAGGCGCGGGGCACGTCACTGCCCTTTGCCACCATCGATCAGGCCAGCGGCAAGGTGATCGGCAGCACCCGCTACATGAACATTGACGTTTCCAACCTTCGCGTGGAGATCGGTTCCACCTGGCTTGCAAAACTATGGCAGCGGACAGCCGCCAACACCGAAGCCAAGTACCTGATGCTGCGGCATGCATTTGAGAAGTTCGGCTGCATCCGCGTGGAATTGAAAACGGATTCGCTGAACCAGCGCTCGCGCGACGCCATCCTGCGGCTGGGAGCCAAAGAGGAAGGAACGCTGCGCAATCACATGCTGACCTGGACGGGCCGCATCCGGCACACCGTCTATTTCAGCATCCTCGACTCCGAATGGCCCGAAGTGAAAGCGCGGCTGGAAGGCATGCTGACACGCAAGGTCATCACGCAGTAAGCGTTCTCATCAACCTCCGGGCGGCGGGTGGCGGCGTAGTCAAATACGGCGTTGAGGGCGGGAACCTCCGAGCTTCACACAGTCCCCAGCCATTCCCGGAAAACCTTCTCACTTTCATGCTCCGGGCGCACCACGAACCGGATTTTTTCGCCTGCGCCGAGATCCTTGAACGCCTCGGCGGCGGGCCCGTAGACAGAGGAGATTTCTGACATAGCAAGCGTCTCGCCCTGCGCATTGGTCGCATTGAGAATCCAGCACGGCCGCGGCGCCAGAAGCGCCGTGAGATCCGGCAAGTCGAAGTGCTTGAGAACATCAAAAAGGAACCACGTCAGGTCAAGCGAGTAAGCCTTCGATTCCACGATGGAACTGTAGGTGGCAATCGGGCGGTCAAACAACACGGAGTGCAGCCGGCCATCCAGCACGGCGGAAAGCAGGACCGCCAGCGCGGCGCCCCGCTCACCCAACCCGAGGATCCGGCCCTGGTCTACATCGGGCCTCGATTCGAGATAATCGAGGCAGCGGAGAAAATCCCACACGCGCTGGCCCAGCAACGGCTTCCCGAGACCAAAACACGCCCAGGCGTAACGCTCGTGGAGAGGCACATCCTGGTAGAACAGGGGGCCCGCGGAAGGATAGCGTGGCGTGGAAACACCCAGGCCGCGGAGGTCAATGGCGCAGACAGCAACGCCCTTTCGTACCAGGCGGCTGATACCCGAAGTTTCGTAGAGAATATGATTTCTGCCGCCTTCTGAGACAAAGACGACAGTCGGGAACGATGGACCGCCTTTCCCCGGCCTCAGGAACCAGCCCGTCACCCGCACGTGCGGTTCGGAGTAAAACTCGAATTCATCCACGGTAACATCGTCCATCCAGAGGTTCGACGAAATGATCCGGGGATTCAGCGGCGTTCGCCCGGCGGGAAGACCCAGAAGTTTCTTGAGCGTCTCCTGCGCGTGGGGGCGTGCAGGGAGGTTCTTCGGCGCAACCTGACGCATGCGTTCTGTGTTCAGGTCAATCACCGAGCGTCCGCCCAGTGAGGTCAGCACCTGCCCAGTGCTGGTGCAGTGCAAGGTATCCGGAGGAGAGTCGTCATACGGCGCATCTCCGGTTCCCCACTCCGGATTGCCCAGCCAGCGATTAAACCATGCGTAGGTTTCGCGACGATTAAAGAAGTCGAAAGCGTGTGGCAGGGGCGATCCAAAAAGTTTCACCTTGTCGGCGGCGCCCATCAGTTTGTAGCCCGCCAGCGCCTCGTCGTAAATCTCCCGGGTTCCCTCAACGTAAGTGGGCGAATAGGTCAGCCCGCTGTCGGTGCGGGAATACATGATCAGCATCGGCCTGGGGGCGCACGCCAGAAACAGGTCCCCGCGGTCTATTCCTTCCGGAAGGCTGCCGGCAATGTTCTGTTCAGAATCATCCACTGCCCCCGGAGGAATGTAGTCGGGGCCGGCAAGGTTCTCATTCTGTCCGTCGGAAGCCGCAGACACCTTGATTCTGGGATCGAGCGCCGCCAGCCACATGGTCATGGTTCCCCCGCCCGACTGCCCCGTGCAACCGATGCGCTCGGGATCGACTTCCGGCCGCGAAAGAAGATAATCTACGGCGCGGATGCCGTCCCAGGTGCGGTACTGCTCAAACTGCGAGCCGAACAGCAGCATTGGCCGCCCCGCCTGGTCGTGTTCACCGGTCGGGTCGTAAAGGCCTTTCCCGGTGCGAGGGTCCAGATACTGCAGCCGCTCGCCCTGCCCGAAAGGATCAAACGGCAGCACCGCATAACCCTTTCTTGCCAGCGACTGGCAAACGTATTGGTAGTAGTAAAAGGACTTCCCGTCGATGGAATGGCCGAGTGGAACAATGATGCCAGGATAAGGCGGCTTGTGCCTCTTCGGGATGTAAAAATTGGCGGTGACAAAAACCTCGGGGAGGCTTTCGAAGATAACCTTTTCAATTCGGTAGTCGCTGCGATCGATGGTCCCCACGATTTTCGGCTTCAGCGGGGTTTTGTCAAACTGGCCGCCGATGAGACTCCAAACCTTGGAGCGTACGTTTTCAATGCGAGCCCGCACGTCGGCTTCAGTTCGCATCCGGCGCAGCTCAGCCAGGCGCCTTGCGCGCGCTTCTTCCATTTGCGCGGTGACGTAACGCGGCAGATCATTCCAGAAATCGCGCCTAGCTTCCCCTTCGCGCGGAGCAGCCTGCGAGGCGGGTGCACCCGCCGCAAACGCTTCGCGCCCCGTCAGGGCCATCGCCGCACCAAGGATGTTCGTCTGAATAAACTTTCGCCGCGTGGTCATTCCACTACCTCCAATCGCTACACCGCATAAGGATGAACTGTGGAAAAGTCTCCATCCCAATCAAGCTTTTGTCAATGCGGAGAGTGATGAATTCCGCGCAGTAGTACAAGGATGCAGATCGGGGAGGCGGATTTACAACCCTTTTTCCGCCATGGCAAAGGCGCGCAACATGGCGCGGGCCTTGTTCAGGGATTCGTCGAATTCGAGCGCCGGGACGGAATCCGCCACAATGCCGGCGCCGGCCTGGAGGTAGGCTTTCGAGTCCCTGATCATCACGGTGCGGATGACGATGCAGGAATTGAGGTTGCCGGAAAAGTCGGCGTAGAGAACGGCCCCACCGTAGAGGCCGCGGCGGGTGGGTTCAAGTTCATCGATGATCTCCATGGCGCGGACCTTGGGCGCGCCGGTCAGCGTTCCAGCCGGGAAGCACGCGGCGAGCGCAGCATAGCTGTCGGCATCCGGCCGGAGTTTCCCGCGGATCAACGAAACCAGGTGCATCACGTGCGAGTAGCGCTCAACAAACATGATGCGCTCCGGATGGACAGACGAAAACTGTGACACGCGGCCAACGTCATTGCGGCCCAAGTCGACCAGCATAATGTGTTCGGCGCGTTCCTTTTCATCGGAAAGCAGGTCCTGCTCCAACCGCACGTCCTCTTCTTCGGTTTTGCCGCGCGGACGGGTGCCGGCGATGGGCCGGTACTCCACATCACTCCCCGCAACCTTCACCAGCATCTCCGGCGATGATCCCAGCACCGTGGACTTGCCGAATTGCAGGAAATACATGTAGGGCGACGGATTCACCACGCGGAGCGCCCGGTAAACCTGGAAGGGCGGCACGCGCACAGGGACCGTCAATCGCTGTGACAGCACCACCTGGAAAACGTCTCCGGCGCGGATGTATTCTTTGCCCTGCTCCACGATCTCTTCGTAGCGCTTCCGCGTCATGTTGGGCTTGACCCGCAGCGCCCCTTTGGGAGGCCGGATATTCGGAAGGCGCAGCGGCCGGGCCAGCTTGCGCTCCAACCGGTCAAGCTCGCGGACGGCACGGTCGTACTTCTGGCGAAGATTTCCAGGGTCTTCCTCCGTCAGAACGTTCGCGATCAGAAACAGGCGGTGGCGGACGTGATCAAAGGCGACCAGCGTGCGGAAATACATGAAGATCGCGTCGTCCATGTCAACGTCGGGTTCCACACGAGCGGGCAGGCGCTCAAGCTGGCGCACGGCTTCATAGGAAAGATAGCCCACCGCGCCGGCGCTGAAAGGCGGAAGGCCCGGCAGCTTCACCGAGCGATACTTTGATCCGATGCGCCGCAAGTACTCAAAAATGTTGCCGGATTCCTCAATGCGCTCTCGCCCGCGAACCAGGGTGATGCGGTCACCACGGCAGGTGATCACTTGGAAGGGGTCCACACCGAAATAGGTGTACCGGCCGACGCGCTCGCCGCCCTCCACGCTTTCCAGGAGGAAGCTGTGATGCGAACCGCCTTTGCCCTGCGGTCCGGCGCTTTTAAAAGCCTTGGGAGCGAGTTTCAGGAATGCCGAAACGGGGCTCAACAGGTCCGCCACGACGGTCCGGTAAACAGGCACCACCGTGCCCTGCCGCGCCAGGCGGCGGAAGTCTGAAAAATTGGGAGTCGTCAGGTCCATCGATGTCTCGGGGAAGTATGGGCTGCCCACCCTGAAGGTTGAAATCCCCCCGGCGGTCTGCGTTTCCCCTAGTCTTTCTTTTTCTCTTTCTCTTTCTCTTTGTCTTTGTCTTTATCCTGGTCTTTTTCTTTCTTCGGGCTATCCGCCGAAGCATCATCATCTTTCGAGGAAGACTGCGCCGCGTGCTCCGCAAGCACCTCACGAATCACAGCTTTCAAATCTTCGCGGTCCTTGTCCGAGCGGATGGCAAAAGGCTTGCTGGCCTCGCCCCAGTATATGCTTCTGTGCGGGAACGGAATTTCAATGCCCACTTCGTCAAACTTCTTTTTGATGCGACGGTTCATTTCGCGCCCCACCGTCCACTGTTGAACCGGAACCGTCTTGAAACGGGCTTTGATCACCACCGCGGAGTCGCCGAATTGATCAACTCCCAGGACCTCCAGCGGAGCCAGGATGAGAGGCTTGTACTTTTCCTCCTGCATCAACTCATCCGCCACTTGCTTGAGGACCTCGACCACGTGGTCCGTGTTTTCCTTATAGGCAACTCCCACGTTGAACACGTAGTAGGAGTATTCATGCGTCATGTTGGAAAGGGTGGTGATGGTGCCGTTCGGAAAAATGTGGACCGTTCCGTCCAGCCCGCGAAGAACAATCGTCCGCAGGTTGATCTGCTCCACCAGACCGCCCGTTCCGTTGATGATGGCCACGTCATTCACCCGAACCTGATTTTCCAGCAGAATGAACAGGCCCGCAAACAGGTCACGTACCAGGTACTGCGCGCCAAAGCCTACGGCCAGGCCAAGAACGCCGGCGCCGGCCAGAAGAGGGCCGATGTCAAACCCGGATTCCTTGAGCGCCATCACGAGCGCCAGAAGCCATATCGAGATCACAACCGTCTTTCGAAGGATGCCGCTCAGAGTGGCCGCGCGCTTCTCCACCTCGAGGTCGGCCCGGCCATACTTCTTCATCCGTTCGATGATCTGAATCCTGATGGAGTAAATCGACTTATTGATGATCTTGGCGGCAATATAGGCCGCCACCAGGATCGCCACGATGCGAATGGAATGGTCGATAAGGACAGGGGCGATTTTGGGAAGTGAAGCCAGTGAAACAAACAGCATGCAATCGTCCTTTCAAAGGAATGAGGCTTCGTCCCATCTCAGCAGGACGATCAGGCGCTGCCCCCGGATTCAACGCTTCTCACCACGTTAAAGCCCGGGGCGGGCTCATGTCAATTGCAAGGGGAGAATCAGGAAACAACGGCAGGCCCGGATCTAGCCTGCACCGGCGTGGCTCAGCGACTGGCGAACGGCCTGCTCCATCAGCGCGCGTGGGGCGGACTGGCCCGTCCAGATTTCAAACTGCCGGGCGCCCTGCGCCACCAGCATTTCGAGCCCCGATATGGTGACCAGGCCGCGCCCTCTTGCCTCGGAGAGAAAACGTGTTTCAACCGGAAAATAGACCATGTCAAAAACCACCCGCGTCCGCAGCCGCGCAAGGTCAATCGGAAGGGCATCAGCGTAGGGCGCCATCCCAACCGGCGTGGCGTTGATCACGGCATCCACATCCAGGCCGTCGGCATTTTCCCAGGGGACGGCTTCCGCGCCGGCGCTACGGGCAAGCTTCCGCGCCACCCCCTCTCTTCGCGCAGCGACAAAAACGTCCGCCTTTACGGCTCGCAAAGCGAAGGCCGCAGCCCGCGCAGCCCCACCGGCCCCCAGAACGAGAATCCTGCTTCCAGGAAGCCGCAGCCGCTTGGTCAGCACTTCGGTCACGGCGCTCGAGTCCGTATTCCATCCCATCCACTTGCCGTGGCGGATGGCCACGGTGTTACAGGCCCCAATCTGCTCAGCCAGCGGGTCCATCCAGGCAAGCTCCTTCATAATGAGACGTTTAAAAGGCATGGTGATGCTGAAGCCCGCAAATTCGAGCGACCGCGCAAACTTGAGGAAGTCACTTAACCTTCGTGTTTCGCAGGGCAGATAGAGCGCATTCACGCGCTTTGCCTGGAAGGCGATGTTCTGCATCGCCGGCGAGAGGGACATGGACGAATGCGTTCCCACAACCCCATACAATTGCGTCCGCTCGTCCAGATGCTCCACGTGGTAAACCGAGCGCAGGTGATCAATCGCCACCTGGCCGCCCGCCACTGCATGATGGTTACCCAGCGATGCATAGGTAAAAGGACAACCCCACCGGAAAGCCATCACGCGTGAACAGATGCCGGAGTTTCCCATGGCCAGCGCAACCAGCCTGGGACGCCGCCGCCGATTGGCCTTAAGCAGCTTGAGAACTTTCAGATTGTCCTGAAGCTCCCGGGCGTGGCTTGCAATCTTGACGGCTTCAACCGGCAGCCGGGCCAGGCGGCGATAAATGGGGCTCAAATCGGGGGTATTGCGATAATTGTGATAGGAAACAATCACTTTGGCAGGAGCAAACTGCTTGAAGGGCGGCTTGCGCAATGCCTTGACGGACTCAATTTCGATGTCAACCCATTGACACCCGGCGCGGGCCGCTGCGGCCAGGAGATCAATCTGCTCTGCAACCGAGCCCTGAAAGTGGCCGCCTGCTTCCACCCGCCGGCAGGTTGCGATCATTTGGGGATAACGCAAACGAGCCAGCATCCGGTGCAACTCCACTTCCAGGCGGGAACTGTCGCGGAGAAAGTCCAGGCGCAGTTCGAAACCAATCGGCGGAGAAGTGCCCAGACTCTCGATGTGCACCTCAGCAGCTTCGAGAGTCGGTGGCGCTAGAGTGACAAAAATGTGCGGAGAAGCAGATTTGGCCAAAATTTTTCCCGGGGCCGCTAGCCCTGCCTAGTGAAGAACCCTCTTATTATAAGGCATTTGCCAAAATTCCGGCAAGATCATTGTCCAGCCTTGCGCGCCAGATAACCCTTCTCGAACATTTTTCAGGCGCTCAGCCTTCTCGCTGAAGGGGATTGGAAACCATCTTTAGACAGTTTTAATATGCTGAATCAGCATGTTACAGTCGGCCTTCGTCTTCATCTCCTGTGACAGCGGAAACTATTGGCCTCAGCACGGGTGAAATGCCGTAAAATCAATGACTGGGGATCGAAAACAACCCGATTCCTTTTGCTCATACCCGGGCCTGTACAAGCAAACCTTGTATTTGCAACCATTTGATATTATGGGCAATGTCAGACGCAGCCAGGGAGGCGCCAGAGATGAAGCGTGAATATCCCAGGCACCCGATTGTGGGAGTCGGTGGAGTGGTGATCCGGGGCGACAGCGTTCTATTGATTCGCCGGGGCCGCGAACCCCTGAAGGGCGAATGGTCGATTCCGGGGGGGATGCTCGAACTCGGAGAAAGCCTGAAGGAGGGTGTCAAACGGGAAGTTCTGGAAGAAACCGGCCTGAGAGTCCGCCCGCTGGAGGCGCTCGCGGTGTTTGACCGTGTGCAGAAAAAAGGCGAGAGGGTCCAGTACCACTACGTCATCGTTGATTATGTTTGCCGTCCGAGCGGGGGCCGGTTGAAGTCCGGGAGCGACGTTCTGGACGCACGCTGGGTCAAGCGGGAGGAAATCCCGGACTACCGGATCACACCCAAGGCCGCCACCGTCATCACCAACGCGTTCGAGTGGTTTGCGGAACGCCGGCAAACATCACGGCCCAAACAAAGGTAGGGTGATTTCTGCCCTTGATACCTTTCTCAGCAAACATCCCACGCCCCAGGGCGGCTGCAAAAATAAAAAACCCCTGGTCTTGTTTTGCTGTCAAGACCAGGGGCCGGATACTGATTGGGATTGGACTCCCAGATACTCCTGGGAAATGGCGCTAATGGCGCCGTGCCTTCCATCCTCTCTGAGCTAGGGAGAGGTCCTACAAAGAAGCACTAGCGAGCGCCTAAGCCTCAGCACCCTCGCTACAGTTACTTTCAATTTGCATGATCACCTCCTTTCTAGCGTGATTCAAATATTAAAATCCCGCTGTCCTGGAGTCAAGAAAAAATCCGAGTTTGTTAGAGAAAATTTCAGATACGATAGCGCCCGGCCATGGCACGCCACCGGAGAACGATCAAATCGAGCAACATGTGCGCGGAATCGCGCAGAAAGTGGACCTTGGTGGCGGGATTATCATTCCATCGCACGGGCACTTCCACGATTTTCCCTCCAAAGCGCTGGATCAGGAACAGGAGTTCAGGATCAAATCCAAATCCATCGACGCGCTGCAACTCAAAGGCCCGGCGAGTGGCATCCCTGCGGAAGAGTTTTAACCCGCACTGCGTGTCATGAATCTTCAGGCCCGTGAACAGCCGCACCAGCAGGTTGAAAAACCGGCCGGCATATTCCCGCCGCCACGGCTGGTGGACTCCGATCAGCGTCCGGTCAAGCGCGCGCGAACCGATGGCGGCGTCGGCCGACTCTGAATCCAGCGCGGCAAGGAGCTTGTCCGCTTCCTCGATCGGCGCAGAAAGGTCGGCGTCTGTAAAGAGGATGACCTGGCCATGAGCTTCCAGAACGCCTCGTCGCACGCTGAAGCCTTTCCCCCGGTTGACCGCGTTGCTGAGCACTTGCGTTCCAGGCCGCACGGATTGAAATTCCGTGAACAGTTCCAGCGTGCGGTCGTTTGAGCCGTCATCCACCAGTACGATCTCGGTCTCAAAGGGCCTTGAGGCGGCGTACTTCCGCACATCCTCAAGGGTTCTTCCCACTCTCAAAGCCTCGTTGTAAGCGGGGATCACAATGGTCAGGTACGGGTCAGACATGGGACAAAACTATAGTCCGTACAGTCCGCAAATTGCAACGGAATTCAAATCCAGGCTGGGCTTCTAAGGCAATTCTATTCCGATACTTAACCGGCAATTCGTGTTACGGGTTCTAGCAACTAAGTCATCCGTTCCGGCCAGGCCTGCTTACCAATCAGGGGAACAAACTGGCAGGAATCGAGGTCGCGGACTGAAAGGTTGCCGGCATATTTGGAGATCACCTGAAGTGTCTGCAATTGAAGCGTTCCGACAGGAATCACCAGCCGGCCGTCTTCAGCCAACTGGGCAACAAGCATCTGCGGCACTGCCGGTGCCGCAGCGGTAACGAGGATGGCCGCGTAAGGGGCCCCCGCCGGGTAGCCCACGCTCCCATCCTCAGAAACAACCCTGACGCCGCGGTAGCCTAACCGGAACAGCCGTTCGCGCGCGGATTCAGCCAGGCGCGGAATGCGTTCCAGGGTAATCACTTCAGCGCCCAGGTGGGCCAGGATTGCAGCCTGGTAGCCGGAGCCGGTGCCAATTTCGAGGACCCTGTCTCCAGGTTCAACCCCGGCAGCCTCCGTCATGGCCGCCACCATGTACGGCTGCGAGATGGTTTGCCCGTCCCCGATCGCGATCGGCTGGTCGTCGTATGCCTTGAACTGAAAGATCGGAGGCACAAATTCATGGCGCGGCACTTCCGACATGGCCCTCAAAACCCGCTCGTCATGGATCCCACGTCGGCGCAATTGCCAATCCACCATGGCGCGGCGCTCGGATTCAAAGGGAATGTTATTCATAAGAATTCTAGGCGCAGGGGCTGCTCAGATGTCCTTGTTATTATCATGAACGGCGAGCGAGCCGGAGTCGAGGACTATTTTCCGCGTAAACCGTCCCCGATGGCAAAAAGGTTATAATGGAATGGAAAAGTCCATCGACAATGAACCTCGAAAGATATTCCCGTCAGACTCTCTTCCAGCCCATCGGTAAGGCAGGCCAGGAGAAACTCCTCGCCTCCAAAGCCGTGATCATTGGCTGCGGGGCGCTGGGAACGGCGCAGGCGAATGCGCTGGTCCGGGCGGGAGTCGGGACGCTGCGCATCGTGGACCGCGACTTCGTTGAAGAGAGCAATCTGCAGCGCCAGTCTCTTTTTGATGAAAGCGACGCCCGGGAGAGCCTTCCCAAGGCGGTGGCAGCGGAACGCAAGCTGAAGCGGATCAACTCCGAGGTCCGGATAGAAGGTGTGGTGGCTGACGCCACCAGCCACAACATTGAAGACCTTGTTCACGGGTTTGACGTCATTCTGGATGGTACTGACAACTTTGAGGCCCGCTACCTGTTGAATGATGCTGCCGTCAAGATGGGTGTCCCATGGATTTACGGCGCCGTGGTGGCCAGCTCAGCCGTCACCATGACCATCCTTTCGGGCCAGGGACCCTGCCTCTCCTGTGTATTTCCTGATGCGCCCGCGGGATTGCACGAAACCTGCGACACGGTTGGAGTGATCGGCCCGGCCGCCGCATGGACCGCGGCCATCCAGGTGACGGAAGCAATAAAAATCCTGATAGGGGACAGGAGGGACCTGCACGGGACCCTATTCGGGTTTGACATCTGGCACAATCGCACCCAGCAGGTCAGGCCAAAACGCGACCCTGAATGCCGGACATGCGGGCAGAGGATTTTTGCTCACCTGGATGAAGGAGAACCGCTCCCCACTACACTCTGCGGAAGAGACGCCGTTCAGATTCGCGGCCGCGATTCGCGCCATCTGGACCTCGGAGTCCTGAAGTCGCGCCTGGAGCAGTTCGGAGATGTGCGGGCCAACGACTATCTGTTGAAGTTTTCCTTTGAGGGATATGAGATGACGGTCTTTGCGGACGGCCGCGCCATCATTAAAGGAACTCAGGACCCGGCCGTCGCCCGGAGTATCTACGCAAAATACATCAGCTCCTGACGGAGATGAGCCCGGCAGCTAGCGCGAACTCAGATTGTACTCGGCTACTCCCGAACGCGTGACCACAAGCTGCCGGCTCAATTGAAATTTGAGTTCCGTGCCCCGGGGCAGCGTCAGGTCCGGGCCGCGGCGGCGCAAACTGTCTACCAGGCCCGCGGCCCCGCCGATCACGCCTCCTACAAAAGCCCCGTGCAAGCCCCCAATCATCGTTCCCAGCAGGCCTCCGCCGCCAATGCCAACGCCAACTTCTTTCAGGTCGCGCAGACGGGCATCCGGACCCCGGACAACTCCCTCGGCGTTTGCGATGCGGGCGCCCGGTGCGCCATAAGCGTGCAGCAGAACGGCATTGATGGTAAAAGTCTGTCCGTTTGGAAAAGCAAGAGTTTCCGGGGCAAGCAGCATTTTCCCCACACCCTTGATGCGGCCCGGCCGGTTCAGGCTTGCGATCCTTCCACGAATCGTCGCGCCGGCAGGCACAATCTGGTTGCCGTTAACAACAAGCGGCTCCACCAGGGTAGCCGCGAACAGCTGCCCTTGGGAGTTCAACGCCGTGGATAATGTCTGGGAAAGCCTGCAATTGAGGACTGTGCCGGGTGAAACGGTCAGGGTTGCAGCCCTTCCCGCCCAGGCACTCAAAATAATGAGAGAAAGGACCAGCACAAAGCGCTTGACCATGAATTCACCTCCGGAACCATTTTCATGGCCGGACTCTGGCGCTCTGTCCAGCTGGTTTCAAAGACCCCAAAGAGTATCCGGACGGCGAGTTTCGTCCCGCCGATCCAGAGATAACGGGCTCGTGTCCGGCATGGGTCCTGCCTGACTTCAAACACGACCCAGACGGCTAGCTTGGCCCCTCCGACCGCGACGCCATCCGGGTAACGCCCTTCGGTGTACTAATATATCCGGAGATGACACCCTTGTCCACCTTGTTCACCACGAGTTCACAGAAAGTCCGCGAGCTTCGCGTGGAGAAAAAGATCGGCTCGTTGATGGTTCGATGATCTTTTCGGACCCAGACATCGTCAACCAGCAGGTCCAGGGTGAAGCTATGATGCTTCTTATTGGTCCTCTTCAAATCCAGACCGATACTTGCCAGGTGAATGGGCTTGTGACGAACCAGCGTGAATTCGTAATAGTCACGTTGACCGAGTTTTCGCAGCGCATCAATCTCATCATGGTTGCGCGCAATCAGCGTCCCGAACCGGGTGCGCTCCATACCAAAGTTGCTGGCCAGTTCATCCACATTCTTCTTGGTCTTATTCAGGTCCGTCTTCGTATTTGAGACGTCCGCCGACAACGCTCCAAGCTGCTGCTGGTCTGCCTTCAGCGCAATCTCGTGCTTCAGGTTATCCACCTGCGCAGCATGGTCGGCCTGAAGCTTTGCAACCATCGCACGCGCCTTGCGAAGTTCGCCCTTTTGCGCGCCCAGATGCTGCGAATCCTGGTCCAGTTCCACTTTCAACCCTTCAAGCTGCTGCTGATTGGCATGTTCATAAGCCATCAGCCTGGCTGAAAGCTGGTCATTAAACTGGGCGGTAAGTTCGTTGCGCGTTATCGCATCTTGCGTTCGGATAGCTTTTCCCATGCCGGCAATGCGGCTGATGGAATAGATTTCGCCAGCCACCAGCACCGCCATGACAATCAGGATGACCTTCATCCTGGTATCGATGCCCCTCCAGGCGGAGGTAGTCCGCTGTGGGCCGTTTTCAAAAGGCGTATCATCGATCGCCATTTCCCTGCCTCCTTAAACTTATGAAAACCGCATGTTGAGCCGCAGAACTCTGGTAGATGATACGCAATCGGGGTTCCAGCTTTGGCCCCTGTTTAATGGCAAGGAAACAGGTGGCTTCCCGCCCCCCTCGGAAGGTAGATCAGGTTTCTGGAGAGCAATTCTTACGTGCAGTATGTAAAAAGTGCAGTATTGGGCTAGATCTTTGCAGAAGAAATAGATACAAGCACGAACGGTGCAGGTAGCGTCACGATTTTCTGCCTGGGCTGTCGCCGTTCTGACGCGTGTGGCCCTCCTGCTTTGGCTGTGCTTTGTGCTCTTTCTGTTTTCGAACCCATCCTTCTTTGTTCACCTGGCGGGCCCGGCCCACGGCCAGCGATTCAGCCGGGACGTCTTCTGTGATAGCTGAGCCAGCAGCCACGAACGATCCCTTGCCGATTTTTACCGGAGCGACCAGCATGCTGCCGCTGCCGATAAAAACACCGTCTTCAATCATGGTGGAGTTCTTCTTCTCGCCGTCGTAATTGCAGGTCACCGTCCCGGCTCCCACGTTCACCCGCTCGCCCAGGGTGGCGTCTCCCAGGTACGTCAGGTGCCAGGCGCGCGTACCGCGCCCCACGCGCGATTTCTTGACCTCAACAAAATTTCCAATGCGCGCCTCATTCTCAATCACCGCCCCGTCGCGCAGCCGGGCAAAGGGACCGAGAATCACATCAGAGCCGATCTCGCATCCTGTCACCACCGTATTGGGCCGCACCAGCACGCGGTCACCCAGAATGGAATCCTCAAGCGTCGAATGCACACGGATGGTGCAGCCCCGTCCGATCCGGGTATGGCCCAGCAGGCTCACCCCAGGCTCAATCACCGTATCGTTCCCCACTTCCACCGGGGCATCGATGTAGGTGGTCTGGGGATCCACAATCGTGACTCCCTCGCGCATCAAAGCTTCAGCCTTCTGCACTCTCAGGATGCGTTCCATCCGGGCCAGATCGACCCGGTCATTCACCCCCAGCACCTCACGCGCATCGGCAACGGGAAACGCCACAACTTTCCTGCGGCGCCGGTTAAAGATCTTCACGAGGTCCGTCAGCAGATATTCCTTCTGCGCGTTCCTGTCGGAGAGCTCGTCGAGATGCTTCAGCAGTTCGTCCCTCGAAAAGCAGAGGATGCCGGAACTGACTTCCCTGATCCGGCGCTGGGCGGGGGTGCAATCTTTTTCTTCGACAATGGCCCGCACTCCGATGCCGCTGGAACGCACAATCCTGCCGTAGCCGTGAGGGCTTTCGGGCCGCATAGTCAGGACGGAGGCCGCCGCCCGGGCTTTGTGGTGCGCTGTAACCAACTCCTGCAAAGTTTCCGCCCGCAAAAGCGGCGCGTCACCCACAACCACCACAACGGTGTGACCCTTGCATTGCTCCAGTTGCGGGCGCGCCAACATCAGCGCGTGCCCGGTTCCCCGCTGCTGTTTCTGTTCCACGAACTTCAGTCCAGGCCGCTCCAGTGTCTGGCGCACCGAAGCAGCGTCATGTCCCACCACCATCAGGACGGTTTCCGGCCCCGCCGCTAGCGCCGAACTGACGACATATTCACCGAGAGGACGGCCCGCCAGCAAATGGATCAATTTCGAACGCTCAGACTTGAAGCGCGTTGATTTTCCTGCTGCAAGAATAACGATCACGAAGTCCTGATTGGCCATAGTAAAGATTCCGGCTCCATCAAAAAAGCCCGTCCGGGAGCAGGGACGGTGCATTCCACGCTCTTGCGACTGGCTGCCCGTGGGCCGGGAGGCCAGCCTACCTTTTTAACACGTTCCAGGCGCAGCCCGGCAGTAATCACCGGAAAACCAGAGCAGGCAGGTCAATCCTCGCCCATCCAGGCGCCCCAGGGTTTCAATCGATCCACGTGGTCGCAAATAGCCTTAAAGGCCGCCGTCATGGGCACGGCAAGTATCAGGCCCACCGCTCCCCAAAGCCATCCCCAGAACATCATGGCAATCGTTACGGTCAGGGCGTTCAGGCTGACCTGGTGGCCCACAAACTTGGGCGTCAGGACGTTAATGGCCAGGAAGTGCACCAGCATCACCGTAACCGCAATCACGATAAAAGGAGTTGCCGAAGCGTACTGCCCCAGCGCCATCATCAGCGGCGGCGCCATCGCCAGCGCTACTCCCAGATAGGGGACCATGCTAAGGAACGCAGAGAGCGGCCCGACCAGCAGCGCAAAATGGAGATGCATCAATGAAAAGACGGGAGTGAGCAGCGCTGCCGCCATCAGTGCCACCATGATGTTACCCATCACATAGCGCCGGATCATGTGGCCGATCCCAAGAATCACCGTCTCAGCCTGCTGCCGGTGCCCATCCGAAAACAGGTTCAACGTTCCTTTCCAGATGTGGTCCTTGGCGGTGAGCATAAAAAACACCAGGAAAGGAACAAACATCACCGTCACAATAAACGTGTAAACCGACCCGATGCCCCGCAACATATACTGGCCCCAGTGAGATTCCTGCTGCAGACGGATGGTGGGAAGGTTCGATTGTGGCTGAGAGGAAACCGGAACCACACCGGAAGCCAGCTTCTCAATGTTCCTCACCATGGCCTCGAGGTTCGCAAACAGATGCCTCAGCGGCGCGCCGTACGTCGGAAATTCCTGGATGAAGGCGATCACCCGATCGTAAATCCCGTAAACCACCAGGTAGAGCAATCCGATGGAGGCCATCAGGGTCAGCAGCGCCCCAAGCCAGCGCGGGATGTGAATCCGTTCGAGGAGACTCACCGCCGGCTCCAGAACAAAAGCGATCAGGATGGCGCAGATCAGCGTGATGATAATCGAGCTTGCGTAACTGACGCAGGCAATGACGATGGCCACGGCAATGATGCGCCCGCTCGCCGTGGCAATCCTGGGGGTTGGATGAGTCTCGGGATTGGTCTCAGGCATCGGCTGAACTCGTGAATTTGATTCTAGCTTGGCAGCATCAAAAATTCCACATCGGCAATGCGGCAGGCTGGAGCGGGCAATTCTGTCCAAACCGCCCGGATGCCGCGCCGGCCGGATGCAAGCCATCACCCAACGTGCGGCGCGGATTTGCATTTACGGGTCGGGCGGTTATAATGGGCAACTACTATGGTATCCGATCATTCATGGCTCGATGACCGTCCCCGGCGGCTTGGCGATCTGATTGACGACCATTGCCCGCGCTGCAAGCGACTGATGAATCACGTCATTGCCAGCTTTATGGGCGACATGGTGGTCAAAGTCGTCTGCCAGACCTGCCACTCCGAGCACCCCTTTTATGAAGGGGAAGAAAGGAAAAAGAAGCCCAAAGCCACGGCCTTCGACCAGGTGCTGGCCAAGGCGAGCCCTTCCGCGGAACCAAAGAAAGAGTCAACCGCCAAAGAAAGGCAAAGGCCAAATCCGGCCATAGGCCCCTGATTCGTCATAAGGCCAGTCCCTCCGGGAAAAAATAATATCAGCGCAACTTCCGCGCCACCACTTCCACTTCATGGTTTGACCGTAACCGGTATCGCACCCCGCTCCATTCAATCGTCCGCACCCATCCCGCCACCACAAAGTTATAAAGCATCACCCAGGGAACCAGCCACGTGAGCTGCCAGTAACGCTTTCCGTACCTCGCCAGAAACTCCCGCTCTTCCGGAAAAATCTCGCGGGCCACGATGGCACGGATGTTCCCTTTCCCCATTCCCAATCCCAGGATGGCGGCAAGCGCCGCAAGAACTGCAAAGCGTTCCCAGCCCCCCGCCGGATTGAGGAGCACAAGAAGCCCGAAGATGAACGCCAGGGAATAGAGCGCGTGCGCCGCCAGGCCCAGCCCCCACAATCGAGGAGCATAAACCCGCGTGATAATCATCTGCCGGTTGGCCCAGCGCATGAATTCCGCGAATGAGGATTCCTCCCGCGAAGCCACCAGGCAGCGCGGCTCAAAACGGATCCTTCCACCGGCGTCATGGACCGCCCGTCCCAGCCCGTAGTCGTCACTCACCGTTGATGCCCAATAACGCTCGCGAACCTCGAGGCGTTTAAAGTCTTCCGCGCGGATGGCCATCGAGCCGCCCCACGGAAAGCTGCTGTCGTGCTCGCCCATAAATGTGGCGATGGACGTATCCCAGGCGGCCCGCAACTGCGAAACAAAGCTCCGGCCCGGCAGGTACCAGCGGAAACCGGTGCTGACGGTCACGTCGCGGTTCGAAAGGGGCGCAACCAGCGACCGCAGCCAGGTCAGGCCCGGCCGGGCGTCGGCATCGGCAAAAACCAGAACTTCCGATCCCGGTCCCGCGCCTCATCCAGCCCCCGCAGCAGGTTGTGGACTTTCTGTCCCCTGGCATTCGAAGGCCCCGCCACCACCAGTGAAGGATTGCAACGGCCATCAGAACCTTGCCCGGCCGACTTTTTCACCAGTGGGCTCAGGGTGGTAAAGGCCGGGTCCCTTTCGTCACATACCACCAGCACCAACTGATATTGGGGATAATCCTGCGCCATGAAAGCGGCGATGTTGGTTTCGAGCGACGCATCCGCGCCCGTCACCGGAAGGATCACAGCCACCGGCGGCGCATAATCGCCCGGGGCCTGCGCCCGGCATCTCCGCACGTAATCGAGATAACGGAACCCGTCACGCAGCGACTTTACGCTTTGCGCCAGCAGCAAAATTCCCAGAATGATAAAGATGATGAACGTGCCGCCCATGGAAGAGCTTCGAGTCTAGCATATTTGAAGTGCCGTGCTTTGGCCTGGCTGTCACAAAATGTCCGAAGGGAAACGTAACCCTCCAGTGTTGCCTATTGCCCGGTTCGTTGCATCATACCTATAGTCAATTAAGGAGCTTCATTTGCACTTATTGGATCTGGTTCTCTGGTTCGTATTCGTTGTTTGGATTGCGGCGGGGCTTTTTGCCTTCTGGAACATCACCGGCGCCGCCATTCTCCGTCCTCAGTCTTCGGCGGCGCCGCTGTCCCCACTTCCCCGCGTTTCCATCCTGCTGGCCGCCCGCAATGAGCAGGAAATGCTGCCCGCAACGCTCGATTCCCTGCTCAAACTCGACTACCCGGATTTCGAAATCATCCTGGTGGACGACGACTCCGATGACCTCACAGGCGCGATTGCCGACGATTGGGCGCGGCGTCACGCGGCTGCGGTCAAGTTGCGCGTGATCCACAATCATCACCTGCCGCCCGGCTGGCGCGGCAAAGTCCACGCCATGAGCCTTGCCGCTGCGGCCGCCACCGGCGAGTGGATTCTCTCCACCGACGCCGACGTCGTTTTCCACCCCAGCCTGCTGCGGCAGGCCGTCGAACTCGCCCTGCGAAAGAACGTGCAGTTCCTCTCGCTGACGCCGGAAGTCAAAATGCAATCCTGGGCGGAAAAGGTGGTCCTTCCGGCGTTCGGATTTCTTCTCTTCATGCTGTTCCCGCTGCGGCGGGTCAACGATCCGCGCTCATCCCGCGCCATGGCCGCCGGCGCTTTCCTTCTGATGCGGCACGCAGACCTGGTTTCACTGGGAGGCTACGCCCGCCTGCGCCACACCCTGATTGAAGACCTCCGCATGGCGGAACTCTTCAAGCGCAACGGCCGGCGCACCTACCTGGGAGTGACGCGGGGAGTGTTTTACACACACATGTACGAAAACTGGCGCGAGGTTTTTGAGGGCCTGGCCCGCAGCGCCTGGGAGGGCGCCGGATGCTCGCTCTGGAAGCTGCTGGCAGGAGTGGCCGCCGGCAGCACGTTCTGGCCGTGCTGCCCTGGGTTTCGCTGGCCGCTCTGTGGCTTACGCATTTCGTTGCAGGAATACCGCTCGCGCACGATCCGGCCTTCATCGCGGCTGCGGCAGCTTCGGCCGCCAGCGCCGTCATTTACTGCCCGGTGGTCGTCTTTGCCGGACTCTCTCCGCTTTACACATTCACCCTGCCGCTGGCATCGCTCTTTTATTCTACCGTTTCGATTGTCTCTGCCTTCCGTAGCCTCACCGGCCCCGGTCTCCGGTGGAAGGGCCGCAGCTATCAGCCCCCAGCGGCGTAAGGTGCTGCAGCAGCGGCGGCTTTACGCCGCCACGTGATCGCCCTGCGCCTATCACCAGCATCCATCCCTTTCGTGTTCTGCTAAGATAGGGGAGCCCATCGGGCTGGATAGACGCGCATGTTTTCCCGCCACAAACAGATGATCGGGGTCCTCTATCTTCTGGCCGACGCCGCACTCGCTCTGGCCAGTTTTGCCCTGGCCTACTGGGTCCGCGCCCGCTTCATCACGCCGCAGCCGCTCTATCGCGATTCAAATTACATCTGGATTATTCCTTACGCCATCGTCCTCTGGACTGTTGTGGGTGTTGTAACAGGCAGCTATCGCGAAATCCAGGAAGAAAACCTTCTGCGGACATTCTGGGACCCGTTCAAGGCGGCGTTCCTCGGCACCGCGCTGCTGTTCGCCACCATCTTCGCTTTCAAACTGGTTTACATCAGCCGCCTTTTGCTGGCGCTCTACGCCGTCATCCTTCTGCTGGCCATGATCGCCTTTCGCCTGGCCGCCCGCAGCCTGGGTGACCCGCTCCGCCGCACCTTTGGCGGCTACCGGGAATTTCTGCTGGTGGGTGACGCCCCGGCCGTGACCCAGGTTGCACGGGCCATTGAAGCCAATGAGAAGCGCGGCATGCGCATCTTCGGGTTCGCGCGCATCGGCCCCGCCGCTGAAAATGACCAGCCCGTTGCCGAACTGCGCCGCGATTATCCGGTCTACCCGCTCGCCCAGTTGCCCGAACTCGTCCGCCGGCACGTGATCGACGAAGTTGTATTCGCCGCCGCCAAAGGCGACATGGAAAAGATCGAAGACGCGTTTCTGCTTTGCGAAGAGGAAGGCGTGAAGACGCGCGTCCTGCTCAATTTTTTCCCGCACATCGTCTCGCGCGTCTATCTCGACCGGCTCGAGGAAATGCCGCTGCTCACTTTCACCACCACGCCGGAAAACGAATACCTGCTTCTGCTGAAGCGTTTGTTCGATTTCGTCATGGCCCTGGCGCTGCTCATCATCCTTTCGCCGCTGCTGTTGCTGCTCGCCTTGCTCATTCGGCTGACTTCTAGGGGCCCAGTGCTCTATCGCCAGGTGCGCTGCGGACTGGGCGGAAGAAAATTCACGGTTTACAAATTCCGCTCCATGCACGCCGGCGCCGACCTGCGGCGCGAGGAACTGGCCGCGCTGAACGAAGTCGACGGCCCGGTTTTCAAGATCAGGAACGATCCGCGCTGCACCGCCATCGGCCGCTTCATGCGCAAGTTTTCGCTGGATGAACTGCCCCAGCTTTTCAACATTCTGAAAGGCGATATGTCGTTTGTGGGGCCGCGCCCGCCGCTGCCCGAGGAAGTTGAAAAATACGCCGGCTGGCAGCGCCGCCGCCTGCGCATGCAGCCCGGGCTTACCTGCCTGTGGGCGCTGGAAGGGCGCAACCAGTTGAACTTCCGCCGCTGGATGGAACTCGACATGGAGTACATCGACAACTGGTCGCCCACACTGGATTTGAAAATTCTGCTGAAAACCATCCCCGTGGTCCTGCTGGGCCGCGGCGCAAGCTGAGAAGAGATTCTCTTGTCGTGGCTGGCGAATACGCTCGTTCCGGAGCATCTGCGATCTCGCAGGGCGTAAGATTCTTACTGCCCCACATCCTGTCTTCGGAAAATCGCCGTGATCAGCCAGCCCACCAGCCACGACTTGTGCTTGACACGCCAGGACAAGGAACCTAAGCTTGCAGGCGAAAGCAAAATTCACAACAGAAATTCCGAATGACCCACCGGAGCAGCCTCGGTTCTGCCGACTGCGAACGGAGTTTCGGGGAGAAACGGAAATGATAAGCAGATGCAAGCTGACCGGAGCGCTGCTGGCGCTGGCGTGTGTTGGAATGAGCCTACTGAGTGGCGCCGGAGTTTTGAGTGGTGCGGTGGACTCCGGTCAGCCGAAAGCGGCGCCGAACCTGCCCCGCATGGAGCAGGTGATCCAATCGTTCGTCGAGAAGAAGCAGTTTATGGGAGCGGTGCTGGTGGCCCGAGGAAACGACGTCCTGCTCGACCAGGGCTACGGCTTTGCCGACGTGGAGTGGAACGTTCCGGACTCGCCCAAGACGAAGTTTCGCCTGGGGTCCATCACCAAACAGTTTACGGCGGCGTCGATCATGCTGCTCCAGGAGCGGGGAAAGTTGAAGGTGACCGACCCGGTAAAGAACTATATGCCGGACGCGCCGGCGGCCTGGGACAAGATCACGATTTTCAACCTGCTGACGCACACGTCGGGCATCCCGAGCTTCACGGGCTTCCCCGACTATTATTCATTCGAACGCCTTCCGACCACTCCGAAAAAACTGGTGGCCCAGTTTCGCGACAAGCCGCTTGATTTCCAGCCGGGTGAAAAATGGAGTTATAGCAATTCGGGGTACGCCCTGTTGGGCTACCTGATCGAGAAAATCAGCGGTGAGAGCTACGCAAAGTTCGTGGAGGACAACATCTTCAAGCCGCTGGGAATGAAAGATTCGGGCTACGACTCGAACTCGGCGATCATCCCGGACCGCGCGCAAGGCTATACACAGGGCCCGGACGGCCTGGCCAACGCCGGCTACGTCAACATGACGGTTCCCTTCTCGGCGGGAGGGCTCTATTCCACCACGGGCGACCTGTTGCGCTGGGAGCATGGGCTGTTTGGCGGCAGGCTGCTTTCACCGGAATCGCTGAAGCAGATGACCACGCCGTTCAAGGACGACTACGCGTTCGGCCTGATGGTGCACACGGAAAACGGGCACAAGGTGATCGACCACGGCGGCGGGATCGAAGGGTTCAACACCATGCTGGCCTACTATCCCGACGACAAGCTGACGGTGGCCGTGCTGGGGAATTTGAACGGCGGGGCGCCGCAGAAAATTGCGAAATACCTCGGGACGCTGGCCCTGGGCGGGAAGGTTCAATTGCCTTCCGAGCGCCAGGCCGTCCAGATCGATCCGAAAATCTTCGACCGCTACGCGGGCGACTACGCGCTCTCGCCAAAATTCATCATCAAAGTCTGGCGGGAGGGCGATCGTTTTATCACCCAGGCCACGGGGCAAGAGCAGGTCGAGATATACCCCGAGAACGATCACGAGTTCTTTGCCAAAGTGGTGGATGCGCAGATCACCTTTGTGACGGACAAAAACGGCAAGGCGACGGCTCTGGTTCTGCACCAGGGCGGCGCCGACCACCGGGCGCCGCGGGTGGAAGGCGCGGCCGCGGCCATGGCGCCCAGGGAGCACAAGGAAGTCCAGGTTGATCCGGAAATCTTCGGCGGCTATGTTGGCAGCTATCAACTGGCGCCGGGCTTCTCAATCGCCATCACCCGCGAAGGGAATCACCTGTATGAGCAGGCGACAGGCCAGCAGAAGGTCGAGATTTTTCCGGAAAGCGAGAAGGAGTTCTTCCTCAAGGTGGTGGACGCGCAGATTACATTTGTGACCGACAGCCAGGGGCGCGCTACTGAAATAATCCTGCACCAGGGCGGGCGCGACGTTCACGGCAAAAGAAGCGAGTGAGATCAACCGCCGGCCGTGCCGGCCGTTCGGGATCCGGGGTGTTGAGGCACGGCGCTTCAGGGCGAGCGGCGCAACCGGGGCCCCGGGCCATCGCGGCGAAATCGCTGCCAGCACACATTAAATGGCTCGCAAGGTATGCGCCACCGGCGCGCCAGCCCCATCATCCCACCCGGCAAGCCAGTCTAATTATGCGGTCTCTTTTCAGGACTCTGCGTGAGGTAAACCGGCAGCTTGTCCAGTTCACGGTCGAGCATGCCTTTCAGCAGCTCGTCCCTGACGTCAAAGTAGACCTTTGCCGCGCTCTTCGGCGACACCTTGGTCTTCCGCGATACAATCCCGCTCGCCAGGATCGCGGAAATCACGTCCAGTACATGTTTTTCTTGCATGTGTACCTTCCGGGTAAGATTTTGGGTGCTTCCCCTTTTTTCGAATCAAGCGCATCCCGGCGTTACCCCGGCACTCCGTTGGAGTTTCAGGAACAACCCGCGGGTGGCGCGGATCCCGTTTGAGCAGACTGTGCGTATCGATTCGTAGCATACCACCGCGCCGCGAGGTTGACATCGACGCAAGTTGGTTAATAGGCACTTCAGCAATGGCGGAGGGGCCGGGTATAATTGCAAAGGCAGCGTCCGGCGCCGGCCGGGCGGCTCGGGCGAAAATGGAAATTTACCACGCCAGCCGTACATACTTTTGGCGGGAACTCAGCATCTCACAGTAAATAGAGAAAAGGCGGACGCAGAATTGAGAGTTCGAATGAATTCCGGCAGAACAGGTTTTTTTTGTAAATTGCTTTCACGGCGCGTGTGTGGCTCGATTGTGGCAGCGGGCATTTTCATCGGGTTGGGCATGGGGTTTGCCGGCACCGGACTTGCCGCCCAGGTGCAACCGGAACTGCCTGCCGTAACGGGGGCGGCGGCATCAGCCGCAAGCCAGGCATCTGTTCAGCAACCCGCGGGCAGCATCAGCGGCACTGTTGCCGGGCCGGACGGAGAACCGGTCATCCTGGCTCTGGTCACCCTGGTTCGCGATGGCAAAACGGTGCAGCAGGCGCAGACAACAGACAGCGGGCAATTCTCTTTTGCGGGCATCGCTCCTGGAACTTACTGGCTCACCATTACCGCCCCGGGGTTTGAAACGCAGTCCGCCGCCGCCGTGGTGCATCCGGGCGATATGTACACGGCGCCGAAAATCTCACTGGCGCTGGCTCCGCTTGTGACCTCCATCAAGGTGACGCCTTCCCAGGCCGAGGTGGCCCGTTATCAGTTGCAGCACGAAGAAAAGCAGCTTGTACTCGGCTTCATCCCTAATTACCTGGTCACCTATTACCCCCACACCGCCCCGCTCACCGCCAGGCAAAAGTTTCAGCTCACTTATAAGGCAGTTTTCAACCCGTTTACTCTGGGCCTGACCACCGCGTTCGTAGGGGGTGAGCAGGCAGCCGGCATGTACGGCGGATACGGCACCGAGGAGAAGAGCTTCGCCAAGCGATTTGGCGCCTCTTACGCCACGCTGGGCGTGGGGGCCTTCATGAGCGACGCTTTGCTGCCCTCCATCCTTCACCAGGACCCGCGCTTCTACTACAAGGCAGACGGCAGCGTCGGCTCGCGCCTGCTCTACGCCATCACCCGTTCGGTGATCTGCAAGGGCGACAATGGACACTGGCAGCCGGACTACTCCTCCATCCTTGGCCACCTCACGGCGGGCGCCGTCGCCAACCTTTACGTTCCGCAGCAAAACCGCAATGGATTTGGAACCACGCTTGAAAACGGCATGATCGGAATCGGCTTTGATGTCGTCGCCAATGTCCTGCAGGAATTCGTCATCCCGAAATTGACCCCCGCCCTTTCCCACCGCCAGCACGGCCGGCCCTGAGCCCCGGGAAGGGGCGAACGCCACAGCAGAGACTCTCCGCCAGCCCTACCCAATAACCAGGTCAAGCCCGGCAGCTTCAATAAACGCCCGGAATTCGCGGTCGCGGGTAAGAAGAGAAATTCGGCGATCGACGCAGCTCTGGGCAATCAGCGCGTCGCCCAGGCGAGCCTTGCGGCGCTTTGCCAGCACCTTTGCCCGCAACGTTCCTGCCCTTTCCCAGTGACCCGGCCGGATTACAATCAGCGGAACTTCGGCAAGGATTTTCGCCACGCTCACGGGAAGTTTGGGATCGCTCAACAGTTCCGCCAGCACCACCGGCACCATCAGCACCTGCCGGTCCCCGAGAGCCTTGTCCAGCAGTTCGATGTCTTTGCCCCAGCCGCCTCCGAGATAGGCCATCCAGATGCTCGTGTCGGCGGCGATCATCGGTCAGCCTTCAACTCCGCCAGCTTGCGCGAGAATCGGACCTTGCCGCGCAGCCCGCGCAGGCGAGCATAAGTCTCCGACGCCGCCACCAGTTCCAGGCCGGTACGGACCGTCTGGGTGATGCCGGCGCCACTGGCCCGTTGCGCCTTCTTCAACAACTCCGGCGGAACTTCCACGGTGATTTTACGAGAGGTTTCCATAGGGGCCATCTTACCATATCCAATGCCAGCATTGAATATGGTGTGCAGTTGCTTTGTAGCGCAGGCCCTTGCGGCCTGCGGCCGTTGGGTCTGGCGCGGCTGGCACAGTCGCTTGCCTTGTGGCGTCTGCGATCTCGCGAATCGCAAGGTCGCAAGCAAGTCCCATTGGGAAATCACGCTGATCAATCGGGCTCCAGCCCCCGGTATCTCGTGGCCTCAAAGCGTTTGACAACAGGTTCCCAATATGGGAACATGCTTCTTTGGAGCGCATGTGCGGATCATTGGCCGGAGGGTAATCGAGGAGTTCAAGCGCAAGCACGCAGACTCCCGACCCTCTCTCGATAGCTGGTTCAGGGTTGTATCGAGCCGGGAGTGGAGCAATTTTGCTGAGCTACGACAGGTTTTCTCCAGCGCGGACCAGGTCGGTTCCCACACTGTATTTAATATTGGCGGGAACAAGTATCGGCTGATCGCGGAAGTGAACTGCAAGGTTGGGGTGCTTCTGGTTCGCCAGGTACTGACGCACCAGGAATATGACAGGGGAGGCTGGAAGAAGTCATGAGCACGACGGTCACGAATCCGGCAGCTTACGGAAAGCTCCTGGCGAAAATGCGTCCGCGGCCCATCCACAGTGAGCAAGACTATGACCGTGCGATCGAAGCCATCGCAGAGTTGATGGAGCGCGGCGAGGAGTGCTTGTCGCCGGAAGAGTCCTCACTTCTCGAAATGATGGCCATCCTGGTCGAACGTTATGAACAGGAACGCCATCCCATGGGGCCCTCAAAACCCAGCGAGGTGATTCAGTTCCTCATGGAGCAGCGGGGACTCCACCAGCACGATCTGGCAAAAATGCTCGGGTCAAAAAGCCACGTTTCAGAGATCCTCAGCGGAAAACGCGACCCAAGCAAAGAGCAAGCCAAAAAGCTTGCCGCATTCTTCCACGTGTCGCCAGCACTCTTCATTTGATCTTTCTACTTCTGGTTCTCTTTTCCTTGACCCGCGCGCCGCGCGGCCCTCCGCAGGCGGTGGCCCCGATGCCGTGCCCGCAGGCTCGATGAATTCACCTTGACCTCAGTTCTGCCAGATGATAACAAGGACACGTTACGCAGTCCTGCAGCGAGCATAAGTGGGGCCCCTATGACTTTCAGCCACTATTCCATTTCCCCTTCTGCGAAGTTCGGAACGAGAAGACACTTTTGCTTCCTTGTTTGCTTGATTGTCATGCTGGCCGGACTCATTCTATCAGCGCCCGCTCGATCAGACTCTCGCCAGACATTCGACGCCAACCGCATGGCCAGTCTGGAAAAGCAGATGTGGGCGCTTGTCAACCGCGACCGTCAGAACCCGGCAAACGCGGCTGAAACGCATGGCCGGGCGCAGCCCCTCAAGTGGAACGAGAAGCTGGCTGCGGTGGCGCTGGCCCATTCCCGCGACATGCTCCGGCGCCACTACTTTGCCCATGTTGACCCGGAGGGTAGGACCCCGACGGACCGCATCAACGCCGCCGGAATCCGCTGGCGCGCTTTGGCGGAGAACATTGCCATCAACAGAACTGTCACGGAAGGGGAAGATGATCTGATGAACGAGCCCCGGTTCCAGCAGAACCATCGCGGCAACATCTTAAACCCCGCCTACACCGACGTGGGAATCGGGATCGTTCAGGGCCCGAACGGCGACCTTTACATCACTCAGGATTTCATTGCCACTCCGCCCGATCGCGGTGGCGCTGGCCGGGACCGCTGACAAATCCTTCCTGTGGTGGCATAAGAAACTAGCCCCAGGCCAATCAATGGTACGTTCGACAACGGCACACGCTAATTGCTCAGGCCGTTTCGCAAGGCTTCAGCAGCTCGCGTTTTCCAATTCTCCATGTGCCTAATATTTTAGTCATTTTGCTTGTATTTTCTAGAAATGCCTATTATATTAGGCATGTGCTTACTCTGAACTCTCTAGGCGAACAGATATCGGCAAGGCGCAAGAAGCTTGGTATGAGCCAGATTGAACTGGCTCGAAAGGCCTCGATCAGCAGGGCTACGCTTGATGCCCTGGAGAACGGCCGCAGCGGGGAGATGGGCTTTTCCAAGATAACCCGGCTCTTGTCGGCACTCGGGCTCCGCCTGGACCTGCAGGAGGCAGGCTCGCACCGCCCCACTCTGGACGAACTCATGAACGAACGAGGAACTGAGTGATTAAGGTGTGGAGCGACGGCGCTGAAGCCGGCCTGCTTGACAAGCTCGGTGATCGCGGCAGCTCCTTTGTCTATTTGCCTGGCGCACCCGCCGAGCGGGCGGTCTCAGTCACCATGCCCGTCCGATTGCCATCCTGGGACATCCCTTTCGGCCTGCCTCCCATTTTTGAGATGAATTTGCCCGAAGGTATTCTGCGCGAGCGGCTGCGCCTGGCCTTTGCGAAGGCGACGGGTACGTTCGACGAGTTTGACCTCATCTCGATTGTCGGCCGCTCCCAGGTGGGGCGCATTCGGTATACGGGCGGGAAAGAAGATCTGCGGGAGGACGTTCCTTTTCAGTCCGTGGATGAAATCCTGGCGCGGCGGCGCGATGGGGACCTTTTTCGCTACCTGATCGACAAGTTTGCCACCTTTTCCGGCATCAGCGGCGTACAACCTAAAATTCTTGTGCGCGACGAAAAAGCATCCGCTATGCTGACGAACGCAAAGCCGCGTCTTTCTCAAAGCTATCGGGGCGCTACTCACATCGTCAAACTCTGGGACCCGAACGAATACCCACAGCTCGCTGCGAATGAGCGATTCTGCCTTGCGGTGGCACAGAAGTGCGGGCTTGAGGCGCCCGCTTACCGCCTGGCTGAAGACGGTTTGGCGCTGGTGATTGACCGCTTTGACCTTCGGCCAGACGGCACGTATCGTGGTTTCGAGGATTTCTGTGTTCTGAATGCCCGCAGGACAGACGAAAAATATCGTGGAAGCTACGAGACATCAATCATGAAGCGGTTTCAGCAGTTCGCCAATTCCACCCATGTCAACGAAGATATGGAGAAACTGTTCACCTTGATTGCGGTCAATTGTGCCCTGCGCAATGGCGACGCCCACCTGAAGAATTTCGGGATTGTTTATGACGATGTTCACGGCGAAGCCAGGCTGGCCCCTGTCTACGATCTTGTAACCACCTCCGTCTACCTGCCCAAAGACAGTATGGCTCTGACTCTCAACGGAACGACTCGCTGGCCAACCGCCAGGGAGCTCCGCAGGCTGGGCGAAACTCGCCTGGGTGGCGTACCTTCCAGGATCAGGCAGATTTTGGGGCGAATCGACGAAGCCATTTCCCGGACGGCGAACGAGATGCGCTCCTACATCGCCCAAAATCCTGATTTTGCAGAAATCGGAGAACGGATGCTTCAGGAATGGGAGAAAGGCTCGTCGTTCTCGCTTCGCCCGGCTTCGTGACTTCCCGGTTTCCCTTTCTTATCGCAGGCCTGTCGTGACTACCGATCACTCAGCGCCGTCTCATAGGCCTTGAGCAGTTCACGCTTTTCGATGTCCCAGTTGAGACTTTCTTCAATGCGTTTGCGGGCGCGGGCGCCGAGGGTGCGCCTTAATTCCTCGGAATCGAGCAGCTTCAGCATCTGCCGCGCAAAATCTTCAGGATCGTTCGGCTCGGCATAGAGCGCCGCGTCGCCCGCCGAGCGGCGGCCTTCCGTCAGGTCGTAGAGCACCACCGGCAGCCCGAACGCCATGTACTCGAGAATCTTGTTCATGGTGGATTTATCGTTCATGGGGTTTTTCGGGTCGGGAGCGACGCCGAAGTCGGCGGTGGAAAGGTAAGCCCACATCTCGGCATCGGGCACGCGCCCGGTGAAGGTCACGCATCGGAATCGATTCCCTTCTCCCTCGTCCAGGCTTCGAGCGCCGGCGTCTCGGTGCCCCGGCCGATCAGCACAAACGAAACGTCGCCGCGCCCGCCATCCTTCACAATGTGCCGGATGGATTCCAGCAGCAGATCGAGGCCGTCCTGGGCGCCCATCACCCCCACGTAAACCACCATCAGCGGCCTGCCGTTTTTCAGTTCGGGCTTCGGGCTCGCCGACACGAATCTTTCCGAGGTCGGGACAGCTTCTGACGACGAAAGCGCGGCCGGGACTCATGCCGCCGCGGGTGAGCGCCACTTCCCGGTAGGACTCGTTGGTGGCGATGGAGACGGTTGCCGTGCGGTAGGTCAGCCGCTCCGCCAGCGAGACCAGGTGGTAGAACAAGCCGCGCCGGCCGAACTTGGCCTCATAAAGCTCCGGGTTCAGATCATGGTGGTCAAAGATGAACCTCACGCCGAAGAGCCGAAAGAAAAGCGCCACCAGAAACATGGTGTCCGGCGGGTTGGCGGCGTGGATGATGCGGAAGCGCGTGCGGCGGTAAGCCTTCAGCGCCAGGCGGAATTGCGAAACCAGCGCGATAGCGTATTCCAAAAAGTACCCCAGCGGCCCCGACGCCTCCCACAGTCCGTAGCGGTAGATTTCAATCCCCTCGCGCACTTCATACGTCTGCTCAAAGCCGCGCCCCTTGGGACAAATGACGGACACGCGATAGCCCGCCTCGGCCAGCGTGCGCGCTTCCTGCCACATGCGCCGGTCCAGCGGCACCGTCAGGTTTTCAATCAGGATGCAGACGCCTGTCGCGGGAATCGGCAGTCGCGAGTCGGAATAGGAAGCTGGGAGTCGGGAGTCTGCAATGTCCTGCCCTCTTATGCGCCTTTGCGCTGAAGCGATCGGATCAACCCGTGCAACATTTTCCCGACCGCCTCACATTGGTCAAGAACTGGGGCACTGGCCTTTCCGGGGCTTAGCCCGACCCGCTGCGAAAGCAGGAATGGGTTTCAAGTTCCTTCAGGGAGCCCTGTGCCACGCGGAGGAATTGGATGTACTCGCCGCGTCCCTCCCGGCCATAGGCTTCAGCGAAATTGGCGGGAACCGACGCCGCCGCACGGCGAATCTGGGCCGTCATGCCATAGAGCTCATCTTTGGGAAAACCACGCGTGAGGAGATAGCAGCCTTCAGCCAATGTCATCGCCTGGTGCCACACTCGCAAGTCGCGGTAAGATTTGACGGTTGATTTTTGCACAGACTCTTCCTAATTTTCCAAAGTCTCCTCCAAGCCTCACTCGGTTGTCGTCTTTCCAGTCCCTATTCCCGACTCTCGACTCCCGACTCCCGTTTTCCCCCTCATCCACAATTCAAAATTCACCAGCGCCCAGATCTGTTTCTGCCGGTCGCGGACGCCGTCGAAATGCTCGCGCACAAAGTTTTCCATGTTGGCGGCATTAAAGTAATCGCGGGAGCGCGCGCCGGGCGAAAGCAGCAGGTCGGCCACAAAAGAATTCAGCGTTTTCCTGAACCACTGGCCGACGGGCACGGTGAATCCCACCTTGCGCCGGCGCAGCGTTTCTTCGGGAAGATAGGGGCTGCAGCGCCTGCCGCAGCAGCACCTTGGTGCGGAATCCCTGGGTGAGCAGCCGCACGGGAATGCGCGCCGCCAGCTCCACCAGCTTGTGGTCGAGAAACGGCACGCGCTCCTCGATGGAGGCCGCCATGGTCATCTGGTCGCCGCGCAGCAGCAGATTGTCGGGCAGCCAGATTTTGAGATCGGCATAGAGCATGCGCTTCAGCGGCGGCCGCTCGCGCACCTGCTCGAGATATTGCGCAAAAACGTGCGCCGGATGCGCCACGTCCACCTGCTTCAGAAAGTCCGGCGAGAACAGCGCCTCGCGTTCCTGCCGCGAAAACGACGCGAACCAGGTGGCCGAACGTTCCGCCTCATCCGGAATCGAGAGCGCTTCGAGCGCCAGCCTCACCCGCCGCTGGCGATAAGGGAGCCACCGCACGATGGCGCTCGTCACTTCCGGCGGAAAGGCCGAGACCAGCCCGGCCAGGCGGTCCGCCGCATACTTGGGATAGCCGGCAAAAAGCTCGTCGCTGCCCTCGCCCGCCAGCACCACCTTCACCGTTTCGGCCGCCTTCCGCGACATGCGATAGAGAGCCACATCGGTAGGCTCGGCCACGGGCTCGTCGCGGAAGGCGATCAGCCGCGAAAGCTCGTCCGCCAGGTCGCGCGCCCGCAGCACCACCTCCGTGTGTTCGGCGGAAAACCTGGCCGCCACCCGCCGCGCGTAAGGCAGCTCGCTGAATTGCTTTTCTTCGAAGCCCACGGAAAACGTCCGCAGCGGCCGCACGCCCAGGTCGGACATCATGGCCACGATGGCCGTGGAATCGACGCCGCCGCTCAGGAACACGCCCAGCGGAACGTCGGCCACCAGGCGCAGCCGCACCGACTCCCGCAGCGTCTCCAGCACCTGCGCGGCGTAATCCTCTGCGGCCAGCGGCGTCTCGTCTTCGCCCGGCAGGTCCCAGTAACGTTCCTGGCGGATGCCGTTCGAGTCGGCCAGCAGAAAATGGCCGGGAAGCAGTTTGCTGACGTTGCGATAAAAGGTGTTGGGCGCGGGCACGTAACGAAAGCCGAAAAAGTCATAGACCGATTGCGGATCGGTTTCAAGCGGCCGCGTGGCCAGTTCGCGCAGCGCGCGCAGCTCCGAAGCAAACGCCAGCCGGCCGGGCTCCGTCAGGTAGTAAAGCGGCTTGATGCCGATGCGGTCGCGCGCCAGCAGCAGGCGGCGCCGGCGGCGGTCCCACAGCGCGAAGGCAAACATCCCGCGCAGGTGCTCCAGCAGGCCGGTGCCGTGCTCTTCGTAGAGATGCAGAATGACTTCGGTGTCTGAAGCGGTGCGAAACTGGTGGCGGCCTTCAAGCTGCTTCCGCAGTTCGCGATAGTTGTAGATCTCGCCGTTGAAGGCGATCCAGAGGCTGCCGTCCTCGTTTGAGAGCGGCTGGTGCCCGCCGGGAAGGTCGATGATGCTCAGCCGGCGGTTGCCCAGGCCCAGCTCGCCGTCCAGATAAAAACCTTCGTCGTCAGGCCCGCGATGCGCCATGGCGTCGGCGGCGCGCTTCAACCGCGCCTGCTCTGCCGGCTCATGCGTTCCGAAATTCAGTACTCCGCAAATTCCGCACATTTTGGATTACAGGTTAAAAAACCAAAGCTCTGCCTCACGCCTTCGTAAACCCGTCTCCTGCTCCCGCGCCGTACAGCAAGTGGAACAGCGTCATGGCCATGGGCCGCGGGTAGGATCGGCTATCGCGCAGGAACCCGTAATCGCCCTTCGAATAGATAAAGCCACCGTCGCCGTTCTGCCGGGCGGCCACCCGTTCGTGAGCCCGCCGGCCGAGATCGCCGTCAACCAGCTTGAGCCGCGCCGCTTCATCGAGCGCCGCCGCCAGCGCTGCCGTGTAATAGTCCACTTCCACCGAGCGGCTCGAACAATCTTCGGCGCAGGCGCCGGAAGCCGTGACGCCCGTCGCCAGAAACTTTGCCAGGCCGGGCAGCACGGCCGCAACCGATTCACTCGGCCTCAGGCGCTCCAGCCACGCCAGCTTCAGAAACTGGAAGGCGTTGTACTGGTAGCACAGGTAATGCTCGCGGCGGCGCTCGTAAGGGCTCTCCACCACGTAGGGCAGCTCGCCCGTGGCAAGCTGTACGCTCTTCACAAAATCCGCCATGCCGTCCACGTGTTCAAGATAACGCTCATCGCCGGTGGCCCGCCACAGCCGGGCAAAAACCCAGGCCGCTTCCACGGAATTGTTGGGCACCTTGCCGCGCGGCTTGTCGAAATAATTGATGGCCTTGCCGGCCTCGTGCGGCTGAAAACCGATGCGGCCAACCAGATAGTCGCACCAGCGCACGGCGCCTTCCAGAAATCGCGGCTGCGGCTGGCGCGCGTAGGACGCCAGCAACCCGATGGCGCCCCAGTTCCCTTCCACCGTGGCGACCAGGTGTTTGCGCTCCGGCAGCGGATAGGCCCAGGTGCCGTCCGCGCGCTGGAGGCCCAGGGTGGCTTCCGTGCTTTCCAGAGCGATGTCGCGCCAGCGCCCCTCGCCCGTCAACTCAAACAACATCCAGTTGGCAAGAATCCAGTAGCCCTGCGTCTGGATAAAGACGTAATCGTCACCCCAGGGCAGGAAGTCCAACGCGCTCTTCAGAAACCGCCACGCCCGCAGGTTGAAGCGAACGCCCGCGTCGGGACCCCGCAGCAGTCCGCCGTGGTAGTGACGATTGAGCAGATAAGCGTGCAGGCGTCGTGCAGCGCCAGAAAGATTTTCGCGAGCAGGCATCAGGAAAGCAGTTTAACGCAGAATGCGATTGGGGCGTTGCAGTCAGGAGCCGGAAGTCAGAAGGCAGGAACTGATCGCTGACTGCTGAGGGCCGCCGGCTTTCCTGAATTTTGAATCTGCAATCTGGAAGGGCGCGCTTGGAGTGCGGCAGCCTTGGAGTGCGGCAGGGCTACCTGCCGCCTTTTCTTTTTTCCATGGCGGCAGCTCCGCTGCCGCACTCCAAGGTCAGCCATGGGCTGGCCTCACCCGCCCGGCTCGCCACTCATCACTTGTCACTGCTTTTTCATCCCTCATCCTTCACACTTCATACTTCTGCTTTCTCCCTGCGCTGTTGCATTTTCACTTGACCCGGATTCCACAATATGGAATAAGAATTACGTCATAAAGGCCCGCGTAGCCACAGTTCGACCGTACCGAGCCACGGGGAACCACTGTTTTGCAGGAGGGCCTTGCATTATGGGCAAGAACGAGGATGAATCATCTTCTTTAACACATTGTTTTTTCATACAGCAATCTTCAGTCAGCGGGATTTTAACTGCCATCATCGCACTGGGCGCATGCTTCACCCCGGCCGCGGCGTTCGCTCAACGGCGCCCACTGCCTCGGCAGGCTGAATCCGCAAAGGTCATTCGGCAGCGGCAGGAGTGGTTCTACCAGCAACGCGCCTATCCGCACAAACGCATTCCGCCGGGCGCGCGGCTCAAGGCTTACCAACAGCTTCGCAAGATGCAGGCCGCCCAGCGAAGCCAACAGCAGAAGCAGCAAACCACCACCGCTTCGCCGTCCACCGGCACCACTTTCGCAACCGCGCTTTCGTCGACCTCGTGGACGCTGATTGGCCCGCAACCGACTGCCTACCCGCCGACTTCGTACATCACCTCCGGCCGGGCCAACGCCTTGGCCGTCGATCCCACGAATTCCAATATTGTTTACCTGGGCGGACCGGAAGGGGGCGTGTGGAAGACCACCGATGGCGGCGCCACCTGGACCCCTCTCACCGACAATCAGCCCTCGCTGGCCATCGGGTCCATTGCTATTGATCCACAAAATCCGCAAACGATTTACGCAGGTACCGGCGAAGAGAATTATGCCCTCTACAATTACGCGGGAGCGGGCGTTCTGAAATCGACCAATGGCGGCGCAAGCTGGACGCAACTTGCCGGCCCTTTCGTCGGCCCCTTCGATTCCCAGTCACCCTACTGTGGCGGCGCCTATATTGGCTCCATTGCCGTGGATCCCGGCAACAGCCAGGTGCTGCTGGCAGCCGCCGAGTTCCAGTGCAGTTCCGGTACGGGTTTATATCGCTCCACCAACGGCGGGGCAAGCTGGACCGAGGTGCTGGGAACTTCGGCAGTGCCTGACCTGATCACGGGCCTGGTATTCGATCCCACCAACGGCAACAACGTTTTCGCAGCCGTGGGCGCATCATCCACCGCCACGAACGATGGCATCTGGAAATCCACCAACGCCGGCCTCACCTGGACGCTTGCGAACGGCACCGGCACTACGGCCTTTCCGGGCTCCAGCGTGGCCCGCACCAGCCTGGCGATTGCGGCCTCCAGCCCCACAACGCTTTACGCCGGCGCGGCCAGCGCGGCCAGCGGAAACACGTCACTCCTGGGCGTCTATAAAACCACCGATGGCGGCGCCACATGGACGCAACTTGCCAGCGCGCCCCAGTATTGCAGCCCGGACCCGGAAACAGCCCAGTGCTACTTTGACAATGTGGTGGCCGTAGCGCCCAACAACCCGAACATCGTTCTGCTGGGAGGTTCGGAATCCGCCACCACGGCCGGGGGCACGCTCTATCTCTCGCTCGACGGTGGCGCCACCTGGCAGGACATCACCACCGACACCAGCAGCAATGCTATCCATCCGGATATGCACGCCATTGCCTTCTCCAAGGACGGCAGCAAAATGTTTGCCGGCAACGACGGCGGCGTCTGGAGCACCTCGCTCAGCTCCACGGGCGTGGGAACATGGACCAATCTCAACCAGACGCTGGCCCTCACCCAGTTCTACCCCGGCATGTCCATGAGCCCTGTAGACCCCAATGAAGCCTTTGCCGGATCGCAGGACAACGGCATCCAGGAATACAGTGGCAGTCTCACCTGGGGTTTCGTCGGCTGCGGCGACGGCGGCCAGACGGCTTTCAATTACAGCGACCTGAATACGCTCTACCTCACCTGCCAGTACGTTCCGCCCAACACCGGGGACTTCCTGTTCAAGCTGACGGCCAGCCCTCCGACGGCTGTGGCCGCCGACAACGGCATCGACGGCACTGACAACGGCGCGTTCATTCCGCCGCTCACCATGGACCCTTCGAATCCGAACACGCTCTATTTCGGGACCAACCGCCTTTATCAGACCACCGACGCCGCGGCCGACTGGAAGCCTATTTCCTCTGGCCTGACCTCGGGAGGTCAAAGCATAGAGGCAACGGTCTCGGCCATCGCCGTTGCGCCCAACGACTCCAACACGGTTTACGTTGGCACTGGAGACGGCAGGCTCTGGATGACCTCGAATGCCAGCTCAGGGTTTTGCTGTACGTATATCACCAACGGAACGCCCAACCGGTCGGTCACAGCCCTTGCAGTGAATCCAACGAACGCCCAGAATGCCTTTGCCACATTCTCAGGCTACTCGGGATTCGGCGACACGCTCGGCCACGTGTTTAAGACAACTAATGCCGGCACAAACTGGACGGACATCAGCAGCAACCTACCCAACGTGCCCGTAAACGATATCGTGGTGGACCCGGACATGCTCAGCACGCTGTACGTGGGCACTGACGTCGGCGTGTTCGCAAGCACTAACGGTGGCAGCACCTGGGCGCCGCTCGGCACCGGACTGCCGGCCGTCGTCATCATGAGCCTTAAGCTGCACCACGCCGCGCGTATTCTCCGTGCCGCTTCCTACGGCCGCAGCGCCTGGGACATCCAGTTGCCGGCGCCCGTCGGCCCTACCGCTGTGCTCTCCACTCCCACGCTGGACTTTCCGGCGCAGGAGGTGGGAACCACCAGCGCCGCCCAGACCGATACGCTGACCAACAACAGCAGCACCGCGCTCAGCATCAGCAGCATCGCAGCCAGCAGCGGCTTTGCAGAGACGAATACCTGCGGCACATCCTTGGCGGCCGGAGCGAGCTGCACCATCAGCGTGACCTTTGCACCCACGACTTTTGGGCAACTCACAGGGACCGTGACCCTCACGGACACCGCGTCCAGCGGCAGCACGCAAACCATCAACCTGCGCGGCAAAGCATTCAGTGGTGCTGTGAGTCTGTCGCCCACGAGCCTGTCATTCGGCAACCAGACGATTAACACCATCAGCGCGGCCCAAACGGTGACCCTGACGAACAGCGGGTCCACGCCACTCACCATTGTGACCTACGGTTGGGGACTTTCGTTCGAGGCTACCACGGACTGCCCCCTCCAGCCGAGCACCCTGGCTGTGGGGGCCAGTTGCCACTTCAACATCAGTTTTGCGCCGACGAGCGTGGGCACGGTTGCTTCGCAACTCACGGTGACAGATAGCGCCAACGACAGTCCACAAAGCGTGCCCGAAACCGGTACTGGCACGGGTCCACTGGTTGACCTCTCCCCTGAGCCCCTCGTGTTTGGCAACCAGGAGGTGGGAACCACCAGCGCAGCAGATAACCTCTACACTCACCAATACCGGCAATTCCGACTTATCCATTACCAGCATCACCGCAATCAGTGGGCCCTTCACGCCTACCGACAATTGTCCTCGTGCGCCTTCCACGATTCCGCCCGGAGGCACCTGTGCCATCAACGTCACTTTTGCTCCAACCACCTGGGGCCAGGCTGACGGCTTAATCGAGCTTGATGACAATGCGTTCAACACGCCGCAATATATGTACTTGCAGGGCTACGCCTACAGCGGCAATGCGACGGTTTCGCCAGCCAGTCTGAGTTTTGTTACAGCCATGGGGACGACAAGCAACACCCAGACCGTGACGGTCACAAACTCAGCAACCACGCCTCTTTACATCACGTCAGTTTGGAGCGGCCGCCCCGGAAATTTTATTGTCACCAACCAGACCTGCCCGCTCTCGCCTTCTGCACTGGCTCCCGGAGCCAGTTGCACCGTCAGCGTCGCCTTCACTCCGGATTATCGTGGGCACCCTGGACGGCAGTCTCAATGTCAACACCAGCGGTATTCCAGGCACCGTGGATGTTTCCCTGACAGGAAGGACCCCAAACCCTGATTTCACAGTGGCCGTCACCAATGGAACACCCTCCACAGCCAGCGTCACGGCGGGCGGGAAGCGTAAGCTATTCAGCCACGTTGACACCCCAGGACGGCTTCGACCAGACCGTCTCACTGGCCTGCTCGGGCGCGCCGGTCAAATGCAAGCTGCACGGTTTCGCCAGCCTCGGTGACTCTGGACGGAACGAATTCGCAGAACGTGAAAGTCACCGTCACTACCACGGCGGCCTCACTTGCTCCGCCGGGGCCGAGAGGCGGGCCGCCCGCGCCGGGCGGGTTCTCAATTCATGAATGGTGGATTGTGTTTCTCTGTTTGCTGATGATGATGGGCGCGCTCGCCCTGGCATTTAACCAGCGCCGGCGGCGCGTTCCCCTGCTGGCCGGAGCGGTGCTGCTGGCCGCTATCGCCATGAGCTGCGGCGGAGGAGGAAGTGGCGGTGGAGGTGGCGGTGGCGGAACCACTACGAATCCCGGCACGCCCAAGGGCACCTACACGCTGACCGTCACCGGCACCTCCGGCAGCCTGCAGCACCAGACCACCCTGCAGTTGACCGTCCAGTAGGCGTCAGCGCAGCAATCGGGTGGAAGTCTTTCAGCTTTCGCGGTTGTCAGAAGGACGGAAGGCAGGAGTCAGAAGTCAGAGGCCAGGGAGTAGGAAATAGGAAGTAGGAAATAGGGAGAAACCGAAAAGCAAACTGACCCCCACACTTCAGAAGCTGCCTTTTCCCGATGCGTGGCAGGGGAAAAACTGCCTTAGAAAATGACAGACAACACGGCCCACGCAATCAGGATCACCAGCGCCACGCACAGGTACATATCCTGGTGATGACTCTTTGGCTTTGCCCTGACCCGGCCCCCGGGGCGGACCGCAGGAATCACCAGACCGTCCCACCTCTCCGGCTCTATCCCCATCGTACACCTCCACCGCGTGCGTGAAATCCCGAGCAGGCCCGGAGGTTCCTCTACAGGAACAGGCTCGATTTCCACCGGCAGATGCTGCTTTTGGAAGAAGGCCCGGCCCTCACGACCTCGGACGGACTCAGGCACAACCCCCACATAACATAAGTTTTAGCTAATAGTTCTAATGATACTCTCTGCCGCGCAGAATGCAATGGGAGAGTTTGAGAAAAAAAGGTCAAAAATTCCCCATCATCGCCTGGAGCGATCACTTGAGTCTGAAGTGCACGGTGGGTATGAGGTGCGGGAGTCAGGAGTCAGAGGCCAGGAAGTAGGAAATAGGAAATAGGGAGAAAGCAAAAAGCAAAAACACCCCTCACCCGTCCCGTTTCTGCGGGACGCCCTTATAGTAGTAAGCCGGGTGCCGAAGGCAACCGGAACCCCAGCAATGAAGTCAGGGCTGAGAGCAGAACTCGACAGACGATCTCCAAAGCGATAAAACAGCCGAAGGAGGAAACGCCTCGCACGGTTACGAATCCGACACCCCGACGTTCGACGACTGGGGAGAGAGCTTCGAGCCGTGCGGGACGTTCGGACCCGGAACGCACACTCAGATGTGGTCATCCCGATGACTCTGCTATAAGGGCTGCGCGGGGTCCGAACGGGCGTCCTCTGGCATCTTCGCCGAGGAGGATCGAAATGACAATGTCTGCTTCGAACCCGGAAGTGGTGGCCTGGGTGGGCCTGGACTGGGCCGACCAGAGCCATGAAATTCGTCTGCAAGCCGTCGGTTCCGATGTCGCGGAATCGTTCACGGTGGAACAGAAACCCGAGGCCCTGCACGGCTGGATGGCGCAACTGCGGGCTCGTTTTCCGCAGGGCCGGATCGCCCTGGCGCTGGAACAATCGCGGGGAGCGGTGATCTACGCCCTGATGAATTACGATTTCCTGCTGCTTTATCCGGTGCCGCCCAAGGGCCTGGCCCGCTACCGTGAGGCCTTCGCCACCAGCGGCGCCAAGAGCGACCCGACCGATGCCGGCCTGCTGCTGGAGATGGTGCGCACGCATCGCGACCGCCTGCGAGCCTGGCAACCCGACGACGCCCTGACGCGGCAACTGCGCCTTCTGGTCGAACACCGGCGGCGGACCGTGGCCGACCGCACACGCCTGACCAACCGCCTGACCGCCCTGCTGAAAACCTACTTCCCGCAAGCCTTGGATTGGGCCGGAGATTTGCGCAGCCCGGCAGCCTGCGAGTTTCTCCGCACCTGGTCCACGCTGCAGGAGGTGCAGCAAGCGCGCCGTTCCCAGTTACGCCGGTTCTACCACGACCATCGGCGGTTGTCGGCGGAAGCTCTCAAGCAGCGGTTCCGCGAGATGGACCAGGCCCAGCCGCTCAGCAGGGACCGGGCGCTGGTGGAGGCCTCGGCGCTGATGACCCAGACGCTGGCCGGGCAGCTCGAGGCGGTGATCGCCGCCCTCGAGAGGCTGGATCAGGCGATTGAGGAACTGTTCGGCCAGCACCCCGATCAGGACCTGTTCAGCAGCCTGCCGGGCGCCGGCGAGGCGCTGGCCCCGCGCCTGGCTGCGGCCTTCGGCTCGGATCGCCACCGCTTCCAGAGCGCCGAGGAACTGCAGCGCTTCTCCGGCGTCGCTCCGGTCACCGAAGCCAGCGGCAAGATGCACTGGGTGCACTGGCGGATGGCCTGTCCCAGGTTCCTGCGCCAAACGTTTCATGAATTCGCGGCCGCCTCCGTGCGCAAATCGTTGTGGGCTCGGGCTTACTACGAACGCCAGCGGCAGCGCGGCGCTTCCCACCATGCCGCGGTCCGCTCGCTGGCCTATAAATGGATTCGCGTCCTCTATCGCTGCTGGCAAACCCGTACCCCTTACGACGAAAACCTTTACCTGGAGGCCCTGCGCCAGCGACGCTCGCCCCTGTGGCTCGCGGCCACCCTAACCACAACTCAGCAGACTCGGAGTTGAATCATGCCTAATAAATCCTTGACCCAATCAACTCAGATGTCTCTCCCCCCGGAGAGGGCTACAGCGTCTTGAGAAGTGGCTTTCAGCCGTCAGCACTCAGCATTCAGCCGTCTTGAGTTTTGAGTCTGGAATGTGCTCAGGCCCGCGCGCCGGCTTTAGGGGGACGCAGTTTCAGCTGCGTCATCACGGCGCCCGCCCACCGTAGCGGCTTCATCTGTTGCATTTCCGCTTGACCCTCACCGCATGATATGGCATAAGAAAACCCTCATAGAAGCCCGCGCAGCCTCAGTTCGACCGCAACGAGCCACGGGTCGCCACAGGTTTTTCAGGAGGGCCTGCCATCATGGAACAGGAAGTGGTTGGATCATCTTCCTTCCCACATTGTTTTTTCATTCCTCGATATTCAGTCAATCGGGCTCTGATTGCCATCATTGCGCTGGCCGGCTACCTGGGTCCGGCCGCGGCGTTCGCCAGGCGGCGGAAGTTGCCTCAAACCACCGGGGCCACGACATCCCAAAGTGCCGCAGCGTTAAGTCTGGGTCAGGGTCAAATCCCGAATTACGGCCGGTTGCCCCTCAGCTTTGAGGCCAACCGGGGCCAGGCCGGGCCTCAGGTCAAATTCCTGGTGCACGGCCCCGGGTACACTCTGCTTCTCAAAAGCGGCGAAGCGGAGTTCAGCCTGGAAGGAGAAGCCCCGAAGTCAGAACGCACCACCCAGAAGGACAGTTCGCGGCCGGCCATCCCTCCAAACCTGGAGAAACGAAATGGCCCCAAGTCAGCCGTTCAACCGAAATCATCGCACCCTCCAACCCTTCTGCACGTGAAGCTCGAGGGGGCGAACCCCAGTCCGCCGGTTGCCGGTGTGGACAAGCTGCCGGGCGTGGCGAATTACTACATTGGCAACGACCCGAAAAAATGGCACGCCGGCATTCCCACCTACGCCCGGGTGAAGTATCAGAACGTCTATCCCGGCGTTGACCTGGTTTACTACGGCAACCAGCAGCAACTCGAATATGACTTTGTGCTGGCTCCCGGCGCCGACCCCGGCCGGATTCAAATGGATTTGAGTACGGCCGCCGGAAACAAGCAGGCAGGCCACGCGGGCCGGCAGGCCGCAGCGCCTCGCATTGATTCGCACGGTGATCTGGTGATCGAAACGGCGGCCGGAGAAGTGCGCTTTCAGGCGCCGGTGGTCTATCAACCGAAAGCTGCACAAGGAGGAAAAGCAGAAGACAGCGCATCAAAGTCAGGCAAGCGGAATTACGTCAAGGGCCGCTTCGTCGCCGGGCCGGGGCACAGGATTGGCTTCAGAATTTCATCCTATGACCACACGCGCCCGCTGGTGATTGATCCCGCGCTGACCTTTGCCACAACCGTTGTCGGGGGAACACAGGGGAACAATGTCTATGGCATGGGCCTGGACGCGTCCAACAACGCTTACGTTCTGGGTGGCATTGTTCCCGCAAGCGGATACTACGAGACCGTTGTGTTCGGCATTAACTCCCAGGGCAACTCGATACTTTACACCACCACCCTTGGCGCAACCTACAACGTAGCACCAGGAGGGATCGCGATCGATCCCTCAGGCAACGCGTTTATCGACGGGGTTGCCAGCGTTGGATTTCCCACCAGTGCAGGGGCCTACCAGTCCACTTGCACCGACCAGAATTGCACCACCCCGTTTGCAGCCAGGTTGTCGCCTACCGGCTCAGTCGAGTACTCCACCTATCTGGGTCCCAGTCGCGGAAGTGCGCGGGCTATTGCTATTGATCCCTCCGGTGACGCTTACATCGCAGGCAACGTTTCTTCAACTGACCTACCCTTGGTGAATGCTTACCAGTCGCAATTTTCAGACCTTTTCCTGCAGAAGCTGGATCCGACAGGTTCCCAATTGCTTTATTCCTCGTATTTCGGCGACTCAACAATACCCACGCCAAACCCTTCCGTCACCGGCCTCGACCTGGATGGCTCTGGAAACATCTACCTGCTGGGTAACGGCTCGGTTCCACTGAAAAATCCGCTCGAGCAAGGTGTGGGTGCCATGTTTCTGGCAAAGTTCACGCCGGACGGCTCAAACCTGATCTATTCGACTCAACTGGGCGGCAGCAACATCCAGGCGCTCGACACTGCAGTAGGCCTCACTGTGGACGCATCGGGCGACGTCTACATCATCGGCGATACCGTGTCGGAGGACTTCCCTGTGACCATGAACGCCTACAGGGCATCCTGCCTGGAAGAGGCGGCGGGCGACTGTAGCTTAAGGCAGGCCTTTGTCCTCAAACTGGATCCCACCGGAACATCGTTGCTCTACTCAACACTGCTGGGTTCTGGCTGGGCAGGAGGCATTACCATCGATTCCTCCGGCAATGCCTGGGTAACCGGCTATGGCGCCTCAAACTATTTTCATACCATTCAATCGATTGAGCAGACTTTCCAGAAAGACGCTTACTCCGCCTCGAACAACCCATCGTTCCTGGTGCGGCTCGACCCAAACGGGACTCCGACTTTTTCCACGTTTTTCGGCAGCGACTTTTCATCTGTCGACAGCACCGCCGTCGCGGTGGACAGCAGCGGAAACGCCTATATTGCCGGCGCAAGCGGAGGGGCGGATTTTCCGTTCGTCAATTCCCTGCCAAACCCACCCATCGGAGGGATATTCATTGCCAGGATCGCCCCAGCCGCCGCCGGCCCGGTTCTCAGCTTTTCTCCCCGGGCTTACGCCCCCGTAGAATTGAGAGATCTCAGCACTTCTCCGTTGACGATTGACGGCATTACAGCCTCCAGCAGCGTGGACATCTACGGTGGAACCTGTGGCTCATCACTACCGCCGGGAGGAGCCTGCACGCTCATCTGGGGGCCGGTGAATCCGCTCAACTTCCGGAGCGGCACGATTACTGTCTCCAGCAATGCTCCAGGCAGCCCGCAAACATTCACCGTCAATAACACTCTCTTGCCGATAACCCCTATCTTCTTTTCCCCCGGTCCGGAGTTTCCCGCGCAGCTTGCGGGAACACTCAGCGGAACTCAGGAAGTGACGTTCACCAATCTGTACTATTACGACCCGATCACCATCAACAGCATTCAAATTCCAGTTCCCAGCCCGAGTGAAGGCAGCGAAGGGGTCTTCACTCAAACCAACGACTGCCCTGCCACTCTGCCGGCGGGCCTGTCGTGCCATATTTATGTCCAATACCAGCCTGTGGCCGGAACGGACGGCAGGGTGGGCAATACAATCAACATTGACACCTCGCAGGGACCATTCTTTGTCAATTTGACGGCTCAGCGGAGTTCCGAATCCCTGGAGCCCTCCGCCCGGAGCATTCAATTCGGCTTCCAGTACGTAGGCGCCACGCCGCTGCCGCGGGTGATGACGTTCACCAATACCGATGTTCAGGCGGTTACGGTAGGCGGCATTTCAGTTTCAGGCCCGTTCACGCAGACCAACAACTGCACCACTTCGCTTGCGCCCCATGCCAGTTGCCGGGTGTCGGTTTCGTTCGTGCCGACCAACAACGGCTCCTTCACGGGCCAGTTGACCGTGAACTCCAGTGGAACGGGGTCCCCTGCAACCGTGAGCCTCGCCGGATCGACCCAGGTCCTGGCAGATATCGGCGTCTCGCCCTATTCGCTCTCAATCGGGTCCGCTATGGGATCGAGCGGCACACAGTCCGTCACGCTGACCAACGTGAGCAGCTCCACGGTGGCACTCTCCACTTTCACCCTGACGCCCAGCGAGTTTACCCAGACGAATGACTGCAACGGCAGCCTGGCCCCCGCGGCAACCTGCACGGTGAACGTCACCTTTACGCCGTCGGTCCTCGGAACTGTGAATGGCTCGCTCACCATCAACTTTTCCGGCCAGGGTTCGCCGCAGATCGTCCCGCTGACGGGAACAGGAGGTACCCCTCTTGAGGTCACTCCCCCGTCGCTCGACTTCGGCCAGCAGGCGTTGAACCTCACCAGCACGCCCCGGAACGTGAGCCTCAGCAACCAGAGCACCACGTCCGTAAACGTTAGCAGCATCAACGTCAGTGGAGATTTTCAGCTGGCCTCAAACCAGTGCCCGAACCCGATCACGCCTTTTTTTTCCTGCTACCTGCAGATTACGTTCACTCCCACCGCGTCGGGAGCCGCCACCGGAACGCTGACCGTCAATGCATCGGATTCTTCCACTCCCCATACGGTGCCTTTGAGCGGCACCGGCGCCGTCATCCCACAGGTTTCGCTGGCCCCGCTGAATCTGCCGTTCAACACCCAGCAGGCCGGCACAACCAGCCCCCCACAAACGGTGGCGCTGGCGAACACCGGTGACGCAGTCCTCACCATCTCAGGCATTACGGCCAGCGGAGATTTTGCCCAGACCAACAACTGCGGCACTTCCGTTGCAGCAGGCTCAGGCTGCACCATCAGCGTGACCTTCACGCCGACAGCGGGAGGGACGCGTTATGGCACACTGAGCGTCGCAGATAATGCACCCGGAAGCCCGCAGACAGTCAACCTGACCGGAGGAGCCGTTTCGCCCGCTGCGGTACTGAGCCCAAGCGCCATGTCTTTCCCCAGCCGCGCCCTCAACACCACAAGCAATCCGCAAAACGAGGCTCTGACGAACACTTCCCCCAACACCAGCCTCACGATTTCAAACATCACCGTAACAGGCGATTTTGCTGAAACCAGTAACTGCCCGGGCACCCTGATGCCAAACGCCAATTGCTACATCAGCGTAACTTTCACCCCAACCGCGGAGGGAACACGCACAGGGACGCTGACCATCACCGACAACGCTCCAGGCAGCCCGCAGACCGTGCCCCTTTCCGGCACAGGCGCTTCAGATTTTGTGCTGGGCGTTGCTGCCGGAACCCCGTCTTCCGACACCGTCACGGCGGGCAATTCCGCATCCTATTCCGTCGCAATGGCGTCCGTGGGAGGATTCAACCAGACCATCGTATTGGGCTGCACGGGAGCACCGGCGGGAGCCACCTGCGCCGCCTCTCCCGGTTCCGTGACTCTGGACGGGACGAAAGTGCAAAAGGCGACCGTCACCGTCACGACCCATTCGTCCTCGCTGGCTCCGCCGGGGCCACGTGGCGGCCCACCCCCGCCGGGCGGGTTCTCAATTCATGAATGGTGGATTGTGTTTCTCTGTTTGCTGATGATGATGGGCGCGCTCGCCCTAGCCTTTAACCAGCGCCGGCGGCGCGTTTCCCTGCTGGCCTCGGCCGTCCTGCTGGCCGCCCTCGCCATGAGCTGCGGCGGAGGTGGTGGTGGCGGTGGAGGAGGTGGTGGCGGAACCACCACGAATCCCGGCACACCTAAGGGCACCTACACGCTGACCGTCACCGGCACCTCCGGCAGCCTGCAGCACCAGACCACCCTGCAGTTGACCGTCCAGTAGGCGCAGCGTACAGGCGCGTGGCTTTCAGCTACCAGCCGTCAGCACTCAACGTGCAGCCTCCAGCTTTTTTTGAATTTTGAATCCGGAATGCCCTCAGGCCCGCGCCCCGGCTTTAGGGGCACGCAGCTTCAGCCGCGTCATCACGGCGCCCGCCCACCGTCTGGCTCATGGGCTTGCCCGGTTTGCGCCTTCGTGCTACCTTTCAACACTTGAAGAGTGAGTGATCGTCAGCCTCAATGCCACGCCAATTCGGGGCTTGCACGCGTAGAACCTAACTAACCAGCGACGGCAGCATTCCATGGGCGACCAACCTGAAGCCTTTTCCCGCGTCCTGATCGATCAAGCCCTCAGAGAGAGCGATTGGGACCTTCTCGATCCGCATCGAGTGCGCTTTGAGCTTGATGGCCACAGTGGGCGGGCGGATTATGTCTTGAGCGGGCAAAGAGGCCCGCTTTGCGTCCTTGAGGCAAAACGCGAGGACAAGGACCCCTACGACGCTAAAGAACAGGCGCGGGGGTACGCGGAAAACCTTCGCGCGCCCTTCATCATTCTTTCCAACGGGCGTGAACATTGGTTCTGGAATTACGAGCGGGCCGATCAGCGTGATGCATACCGCATTGAACGCCTGCCGTCCCCTCGCGACCTCGACCGCCTCCGCCTCAAGAATCTACAGCCGCCACGCCCTTTGATGACAGAGGTTGTTGGCCCGGATTACCTCAGCGCCTATAAGCCGGACGTGACGTTGCGGCGTTACCAGATCGCAGCGCTTGATGAAGTGTCAAGGCAGTTCGACGATCAGGGGAAGCGGAAATTTCTCCTGGAGATGGCAACCGGGACCGGCAAGACGCTCTTATGCGCCGCCCTCATTCGCCGCTTTCTTACCACGCGGAACGCCGAGCGTGTACTCTTCATCGTGGACCGCATTGAACTGGCCCGCCAGACGATGGAAGACTTCAA
>CAVTBN010000005.1:0-427500 GCA_963732975.1 uncultured Acidobacteriota bacterium
CTCAGTTTGGAGTTCGTTGAGTAACTCTAGGCCGACCAAGTCGCCGGAGTGGGTTCCGCTATACAAAAACTTAGTACTGAGAACGCTGCCGCTACCCAGAACGCGCCCAACCTCCTCGCGCAGGCGGGCCACGCACTCAACGTTCCCCAACCGCCTGTCCACCGCCGTGACGGCGCTTAAAGGCAGATCCCGGCCCTCAACTGGTTGCTCAAGATAAACCTCGCCCGTTTTCTCGTCAACGAGAAGACCCAAACGTCGCACGTCCGCATCCATCCGGCTCACATGCTTGAAAACGACTGCGTCTAAGCCCATAGGTGTCTCCATCAATCAAAAGCTTGTCAGAACTTTACCATGCCATCCTTAGTCAGGACGGTCACTCGCCCTTCCAAGCCACCTATGTTTCCCTCTGCACGGTGGATTTGGTTTAGGGCATTCTCTCCGGATATGCTAGAACCCCTCGCATCAATAATGATCTGTTTCCCCTGTTGTGCAGCCCTCTCAATCGCGTTCTTAATAGAGGTCGGCCCAGAAGCGGTTACCGTTTTCAGCTCAGTTGGAACTCCGTTGACTAAATAGTCGGCAGTTTTACCCGTCCCCGTGGGGGTGAGCCGAACCACGTCGTGTCCAGCCGCTTCAAGTTCCTCTTTCATCGCCTGTTCTTCAGGGCTCATCCCGGACAGTGCCGCAATCCCGAGGCCGAGCTGCAGGGCTCCGCTCGGCTTATTGTTCAAGAAAAGGTTCGAAAACCCCGTATAAGCCTGCTGCGCTGACTGAATAGGGAGGTTGAGAAGCCCTTCCGCCACGTGAAACTGGAAAGCCTCGAAATCGTAAATCGCGCCCGTCAGATAAGAAAGACTCGAGGCCTTGGCGCTTACATTGACAGTCTCCGGCGGGGCAGAAAAAGCTTCGGCGCAAGTCTCGCCTCCGCTATTATCGTCGTGCCAATTGCCGTTGGCGCCTTGCACGCACGCCAGCCCGTCAGGGTCGGTGTCGGTCGTGGGGTTATCATCCGCATAGGAATACATGTTCCACAACTGTGAACTGCCCACGTCGGCTCCTGCGTTGTCGGGGTCGGGGGTCATCCAGCGGTAGACGCGGAAGTTGTACTCGCGAGTGGCCGAAGGAATCAAGACGTCATTGACCTGCCAATCGAGGCCCAGGGCCACCTCGGACTGGCGCGTGCCCTGCTCCTGAAACACCCGCCCCCAGGGATAATGAACGACGTCCCAATCCACGGTGCCGCTCGGGTCCGTTTCCATGGTGGTGGAACCGACCGCGTCCGAGTGGTCGATGTAGGCGCTCGATCCGCCCATGTTCAGCCGCTGCCCCGCCACCTGCGACCAGTATACGTCCCAGCCGACCCAGCCCACGCTGGAATGGTCGTCCCAGATTCCCGTCCGGTCACCAAAAATGTCCCGCGGATAATAGAGCTTCATCGAGGTGCTGGCCGTGCCCTGATAATCCTCCACCCGCTGCCCCAGCGCATTATATACCGGGCACTGCCACGGCCCCGGCGTAGTAGTCGCAGGACACACCGAGAGGGGATTCGAAAGGCTGCTGGAAAGCTTTACCCGCCCCTCGGCATCGTAGGGGTAGATATTGGTGGTCAGAAAATGAAGGTGGTTCTCGCCGTGATAATGCTTCTGCCGCGGCATCACGCTATTCCACATCAGTGACGTTGCGACATCCGTTCATGTTGCGAAGGAAGAGTCGCATACATCGCAAAGGGCGCGACGTATGCGCCACCCGCGGGCCTGAACACGATCCCGTTATCAGCGCGGTTGGGGCTGAAAGCCGCACGCGCCGAGGTCCTTGTCCAGCGCCCGCAACAGAGCCTGCCCCTCCTCGAAGTCCACACCGGTACGAGTGGAGTACTCTTCGGCCCCGAGTTCCCGTAACGTCTCCGCGTGGGCGTTTCTGATGGCCAAGAACTCCCCGCTCGTGCCCGCCAGTGTAACGCGGTGGTCCAGACCGAGGGCATCGAGCCGCCCAAAAAGCGCTCGCGCGTCCTCCTCCGCAAGGCCGATGCGGGCCGTGAAGTCCTCCACCCGGAATCCGAAGCAAACCTCGCCAAGGGCAGCCCGGAGGGCGCGAACCTCGCTCGGCTCGAGGTCGAGGGCGAGCGACATGCCAGAAGCGTCACTTGAAACAGGCCTGAGTCTCACTTTAGCACCACGTCGAAGTAATACCGCCCCTGCTCGGGCCTCAGGACGGTGCCTTTATCAATGTGGTTGGGATCATATATTACTACTGCGTTCTTCTCCTCATTGTAGTAGGCTATTCGACCTCTTTCCAACTGCCTGACATCGGACGCGCCGGCCGTTTCAATCGTCTCCTTGACGAGGGTCTTCAGACCCTCCTTGTCAGATACGCCTAATTCAACCATTTCGCCCAAGTGCTTACTCAGCGCATGTCCGCCCGCTATGCTGTCGGCGATCGCCTCTATCTCCTCGCCTTCGCCACCCGCCGCGCCCCTATTCGAGGCTCGAGTATGTGTGAAAGGCTCCGAAGCGAACATCCCCATAGCTGGCAACTTCTTCCGCCAAGACTCGCAACTCTTCGTCAACTTCCCACTTTGCTGTCCGTTCCGAGAACGCCTCCACGTCTTCGAACTCATGCGCAATGAAACCCAATTGAGACAAAGCATCCCGGACGACATTTTCAAACTCCAATTGGTCCGCCGCCGGTGCGAGCGCGTTAACAAACGCCCCCTTGCCCTTTCTTAGTGCTCCACCTCCGGGCACGGGAATCACCCCTACTAAACCAATCCATACTTGTCTTTCCATGTTGGCCTCTCACTTCGGGCAATTATGATGTGTACTGCACGGAACTATCTCGCCTTCTTTGTCGGTCGGGTGGAAGTGGGGCTTTCCTCTCGTGGGGGAAGCATGCTTGACCGGGGCTCTTTTTCCCTGCGCCCGAGCTGCGTCCTTCGCACCCTTAACGGTCGGGTGGTCAACCTGATGAACAGCAGTCTCCCCGCTGGGGCCCAATTTATGCCCGTATTGGTCCGTGGCCTGACCTCCAGCAGTGACGCCTGGAGCATCCTTGGCTTTTGGTCCGGAATTCCCCATCCCCTGCTTGGCGGGTGGCGCAGATTCGCGCATTGTCGAGTCTGCGTTCTCGCGAAGCGAGAGGCATCTGTTTTTTCATTCCACCCTGTCCATTGTGATCAGAGATTCGTCCTCCAGAAAGTAATACCTCCAGCTTGACCACGGCCAGTCGCCCGGCGAACCTACCAGCCTTCGCTCCACGGGATTATTGTGCATGTAATCCAGCTTTTCCAGCTGCTTCTTTTCACTCCAGATATTCATGTCGTAAAATCGCCGCTGCCACACACGGCAGCTTGCCTCGTCGTGGACGGTCGCGGGCAGGGAAAATCGCCTCAACATCCTGGCGCACCAGACGTGTCGCCGCTCCTGCCGCAAAGTTTTGAGAATGGAGCGCGCCGTGCGCCACGCGCCACGAACTGATCCTCGCTCCACTCGTCATCCTGAGAAGTCCCGCCGCAACTCAGCGGGACGACGAAGGATCTGCTTTTCCCGCCGCTCAGCAACCGAACAAAGCAGATTCCTCGTCGCCTTTCAGCTCCTCGGAATGACGGGCACGAGGGAAGGATGAGCCGCCTCGGAGGGCCACACGAGCAGATGGAAATGTTCGGGCATCAGGACATAGCCGAGAAGCTGGAATCCCAACTCGGCGCGCAACTCTGCCAGTGTGGCTACGAATTCGCGCTTGAAGCGCTCGGAATTGAAAATCTGCGTGCGGCGATAAGTACTCGTCGTCAGGTAGTGAAGATCGTTTTCTTCATAGTATCGGGGCGAATATGACACCGCGCCATTTTACCCCCCCGTTCAGCTTCGCTGAACGTCCCGAATCCATCGGGGCGCCACCCGCGAACCGTGGAATCATACGCTTACCCTCCGTCACTGCGGGCCAAGCACGTCGGGGAACAACGGCCTGTTAATATAAGGGTTGTCGCTATAAGGGGGCTGTGCGAGGATGTCCCGGATATCCAACGCGGGCAAGCCGACGGAGATTCGCAAGGCATTCTCTACGCCGTACTCATTTGCCCCTGTGGTCATAATTCACAACCGGTTCGGGCATCGTTCGTCGAACCTCGACTCTATAAGGCGGCTTAAAGATTGGTGTTAGGTCTTCTGCCGACGTGTCTTTCGGCATGACCCTGAAAGAGAATGTTAGGGTTGCCCGCTTCCCTGAATCCGCAGGGGCGAAACACCACTGCCGAGCTGCCACAACCGCCGGGTGCCGCAAGGGACCCGCACCGGCAATCACCCTCGTGTCTGTAATCCTCCCAGCTTGCCCAATGGAAACTTCTACAACAACGTCGCCACCCTTAGGCACCGCAAGCGCTAATCCAGGGTAAGTGGGCGCTACTGCTGCGACCAGCGTAGGTTTCACTCTTACCTTTTTGGCCCGCCCCGCCACAGAGGGGGAGGCGATCACAAGCGCAAACCACAGCATAAAGAAGGCAAATCCGCATCGAGTTGTAAGCTTGGTCATTTGCGTCCTCATGGGCCCAGATTGCCAAAAATGGGCTGGTCGATAAGAGGGTTGTCACTGTAGGGCGGGTGGGCAAGTATATCCTGAACGTCTAGCGTCGGGAGGCCAATCGAGCGCCGGAAAATGTTCTCCACGCCATAAGCATTTATCTCCGATTGCCTTCCTGTGAGGTTCAGCGAACGGTTGAAAGACGACGCGTAGTCCGGAGGACCGCCTAGTTGTATCGAATTGACGAATGCAGCTCGATCCCCTACGTGAACACCCTCATGAATCGCGTACTCCTCGAGATCGCTACTTGCTAGGCCGGCTTTCAGCGTCACTTGTGTGGCTTGTTGAAAAGTGTTGGACTTCTCATTGAAAGTGAAACCAGGCGTCCCCGCCTGGGCAGCCGTTGTGCCAGTAACGTTAGCGTGTTTGGGATCGACGACCCTCGTGAAGGTTACGTTGACACCGTTCCTTTCGCCGAGCGCTCCATAGGCTGCTGCTCCTGCTCGTATTTTCGCGTTTTTCGACTTCGAGGCGGCCTCCAAAGCTTTATTGAAGCGTTGAATCTGCTTGCCGCACTTCTTCACGTCTTCACTGCAGTTGGCGGTGTAAAGTCCGCTGGGGTCATTCAAGCTGGTAGGGTTGTTCGTGACGTAGGCATACATATTCCACGTCTGCGGGTCGTTGAGCTTGACGACCTTGCGGCCGCCGGGGTCGGGGGTCATCCAGCGGTAGACGCGGAAGTTGTACTCGCGAGTGGCCGAAGGAATCAAGACGTCATTGACCTGCCAATCGAGGCCCAGGGCCACCTCGGACTGGCGCGTGCCCTGCTCCTGAAACACCCGCCCCCAGGGATAATGAACGACGTCCCAATCCACGGTGCCGCTCGGGTCCGTTTCCATGGTGGTGGAACCCACCGCGTCCGCGTGGTCGATGTAGGCGCTCGATCCGCCCATGTTCAGCCGCTGCCCCGCCACCTCCGACCAGTACACGTCCCAGCCCGACCAGTTCACTTTCGGCCGCTGGTCATAAATCCCCGTCCGCTGCCCGAAAATGTCTCGCGGATAAATCAGCGTTATTCGCGCCCTGCGTTCATCTGATAATCTTCCGCCCGCTGCCGGGGCTGGGGAAGATTATAACGCCGATTGATTCCCACGGCTCACGCGGTGGGCTAGAATTCTGTCGGCCCTCCGGGCCTGGGGAAGACAGCAGGCTGTGGGCAGATAACGGCAGCGGGCGCCGGGTCAGAAAGTGAAGGTGGTTCTCGCCGTAATAATGCTTCTGCCGGGGCATCACGCTATTCTACATCAGTGACGTTGCGACGTCCGTTCATGTTGCGAAAGAAGGGCCGCATACATCGCAAAGGGCGCGACGTATGCGCCACCCGCGATCCATCGGGGCGCCACCCGCCAGATATCAATTGCACATAAACCGGCTCGGTTGGCGTTCCGTGGGCCTTCCACACAACCCTGCCTGACTGGCGGTTATAAACCTGTACCTTGCCACTTCTTCTGGCCACGAACACGAGCCGCTTTGACTTTTGAATTTGCCACGCGTCCTGCAGGTCGGACGCAGGGATTCCCCCAAATTCCTTGATTGGGTGAGCCTGCATGCTGGACAGGTCAAGCTGCAAGATGCGGCTTTTCTCAAGGTCTTCCAGATTGTTACTTCGGCTCCGAGTGAACAGAATGGCGTTATCACCGGCCCAAGCCAGGGGTTGCGTCGTGCTCATGTCCATCTCTGTGTCCAATGCTGGTCCCTCCATCGTATCCGTAAGGTCCAATCGATGGGCGCCGCCAACGTATACGATCCCACCCCCCTCTTCGCATGCAAACAAGATTTTCGACGCATCAGGCGACCAAAGGGGAGAAGCTGTAAGGCAGGCACCCTTTCCGGTCGTGGATTTCAGGATTCGGACCCTCCCTCCTTGAACAGTCATAACTGCTAACGGCCCTTGCGCTTCCCACGCGTCTTCCTCCTTTGCCCGGTCGGGATCACGGTAAAGCGAACGGATGGCAAAAGCAATCCGGGTGTTGTCCGGGGAAAACGAAGGAGAAGCATAGACCTCCTTGAGATCTTTTTCTGATTTGTAAAAATATGGCCCGTGCGTCAAGCGCTCGCAACTCTTGCCGGAGACCGAGCACCAAAGCAATTGGCCGCCGTATTCTCCGGGGGTCTCGATGACGACGTGCCGCCCGCTGGACTCAACTGCAAAGTCGCCGATTTCCTGGGGGACAGTGAGTGAGGTCAGGGGACGGCCACTGGCGTCTGCCAAGGTCATAGTGCGGCCACTGGCGTAGGCGAAAGCTGCTCTCTGGGTCTGCGCTTCGGCTACCGCGCCTAAAACCATAAAGACTGCCAGTAGCGAGAAAAATTTCATTGCTCACTCTCCCTGATCCAGCCTCTTCTGTGGAGAACAACAAGTTTCAATTGCCGGAAGTCGAAATAAGATCGTCAATAAGTACCTAATAAATCTGTTATCCCAACCGGAAAGTCCTGATTTTCCAACGTGTTGACATTTACATTGAAATGCTGCTGCTGCGGTCCTTGCTGGCCCTCGACGCCGATAGCACGAAGGAACCTGTTGTATTGCGAGGTGCAGACGAGCTGGCATCCTTCTGAGCTGGGGACCAACGCACCTTGAGAGTTATGCACCAACCCAGTTTGGTTCCCTCCTGAGGCGGTGTGCACAAGAATCCCTGTTGCAAAGGACTTCCCTGTAAGAGGATCTAGTCCAGCAATTACCGGTATGCGGCCAACCAACCGAATAGCTTGGCGACCGTCATGAGATGTGAGCACTCCCGTATACGTTCCATTGAGTATTGTTGCATACTTGCCGGCGTCGCTCGGAGTGGACCTCGCCAAGAACGTGCCGACTTCCTTGCCGTTAACCGACACCTTAGCAGTTGTGTTGTATTGGCTTGAGTTCTTGACTCTTACAAACTGGTCATTGTAGTTGCCGTTCTTATCCTTGGTCCGGCTAGCGAACGTTATGGTTACCTTACAACTACTGTCGTCGTTCGTGCCGCACGCGTTCAGCCCGCTCGGATCGTTTAGCGTTGTCGGATTGTCCAAAGCGTAGGCATACATATTCCACGTTTGCGGATCGTCGAGTTTGACGACTTTGCGGCCGCCGGGGTCGGGGGTCATCCAGCGGAAGACGTTGCTGCTGTACTCGCGCGTGGCGGAAGGTTTCAAAGGATCATTCACCGGCCAGCGCAGCCCGGCGAACACGAACCACGGACGCGTGCCCGTCTGCTGCCACACATGCCCCCAGGGACCGAACACCTGGTCCCACACCCACGCTCCTGTCTGGTCCGTCACCATGGTGGTCGAGCCAATCGCGTCCGAGTGGTCGATGTAGGCGCTCGGTCCGCCCATGTTCAGCCGCTGCCCCGCCACCTGCGACCAGTACACGTCCCAGCCCGACCAGTTCACGGTCGGCCGCTGGTCCCACGTCCCCATCCGCTGGCCGGAAATGTCTCGCGGATAGGTGAGCGTCATAGAGTTACCCTCCGAATCGGCCTGATATTCCTCCACCCGCTGCCCCAGCGCATTATACACAGGGTTCTGCCAGTAGGGCGCGGATATGACAGCGGACGACTTCACCCGCCCCTCGGCATCGTACTGGTAATTGAAAAACTGGTCGTTCAACTGGTTCCCAGCCGCGTCGTAATACGGGCAGACCTCCGATGTCCGTGAGTTGGTTGCCCCGAATTATAGATTCAATACCGGACACACGCCGCCCCCGAGCCACTAACGCACCACCCGTTCCCGTACTGGTCGTACTGATACGCCAGGTCATAGGCCGAGTCCCTGTGGCCACGGCATGCGTAAGCGGTTCACGCCATCGTAACGTAGGTGAAGCCGTGGCTGTATCCTGTATTACGTTGTCCGTGTACGTGCACCCGTAATGTCGCCGTTGTCGCCACCGAGCCCACCCGTGTACTGAGCGGCAGGGAATATCCGCCGAAGACTGTTCAAGACACCGAGCGTCAGCCACAGAGCACTTAATTGCTGGGACCCCCGGAATTGCGCAGGGAACGTGGCCGAAGCCCACACTCCTGTCAACGTGGAATGCGGCCATAACGTGGGACACTGTATTCCTGGCGGGTGGCGCAGATTCGCGCTTTGTCGAGTCTGCGATCCCGCGAAGCGGGACGTTTCTGTTTGTGCTCATGGCATCCGATCCATTGTGATGATCGAAGCGTTCCGGTCTGCGTCTTTCGCCCCCTCCGGGGCTGGAGAAGATTTTAACGCCAATCGACCCCCACGGCTCACGCGGTGGGCTAAAATCTTTCGGCCCTCCGGGCCTGGGGCTGTAGCGCAGGCCCTTGCGGCCTGCGGTTCTTACCGATGTTTGCAAAGTATAGTGACGGTTCGCAATGGTAGCGCCGCCGTCCCGGCGGCAATTTTCAAGGCCGGCAAGATGCCGGCGCTACGAAGACGCGTCACTGTATGATGCAAGCCTCAGTGGATATTGTCTGGAAGAAGAACCGCGGACCGGGAAGCCCCCAAAGGGGGCGGTAGACTTTAGCCCATGGCGTAAGCCATGGGACAACAAACCGCGATAGGCAAGCCCAGCCCCGGAGGGGCGAAAGACGGCGGCTGAAGCCGGCATCCTTGGTGCTGGCGTTTACGGCACGAGTAAACTCGTGCCCTTTCTCCCCAGACCAGGCGCAGAGCGCAGTTTCGGGGTTGCCACACCATGCCTTTTCCCTATTCGCGACTCCCTACTCGCTACTCGCTGTTCCCTATTTCCTACTTCCTATTTCCTACTTCCGGCTGCCCTTTTTCAGCGGCCCACGGCGGCGACGGCGTTGCCGATGGCGTCGAGCTGGCGCATGAAGGAATCGGAAATGCGGCCGGTGGGGCCGTGCGGAACGTCCCAGGTGACCACGCCGCCGGGCTGCACGATGCGGGCGGTGGTTTGGGCAGCGTGGGCGGCGGCAAAGCGCGGCCCGCCGTGGCTCCAGCTGGAACCCAGAAAACTCAGCATGTGGAACTGCGCGCCATCCACCCAGCGGCTGCGGCAGCGCACGCGGTCAACGTCGTCGATTTCCCCGGCGGTGAAATCCTCATCCGGCGCCTCGGCGAAAATCGGATAGAAAACCCCGGGGTTGAAAGCCACGGCGCTGGCGGGATTGCCGTGGCGCGCGGCCTCCGCAAAGGTGCGGAAATTGGGCGGCGCGCAGGCGCGGTACATGGCGTTGGGCCAGTAGCAGCCGTCAAACCACCAGCCGCGGACCTTCGGCCCCCAGCGCCCGGACCACTCCGCGATGACCTGCTGCCACTTGCGCTGGAACGCGGCGTTGCGGTAGGGGCCCTTCTTCCATTCGAGCGCCTGTCATCGCCGCCGGGTCGCGGTCCGGAGCGCCGGCCGGCAGGTAGACCATCAGGCTGATTTTCCGCCTGGCCAGCGCCGCGTAAAGATCGGCCACCAGGTCGCGCCGCGAACACTTGCGGGTCCCGGCGAGGGAATCGTAGACGGCGTTGGGCGCCAGGTAGTGGCCGGAATTCTGTCCCAGGGTGATAAAAAAATAGCCCGCCCCCACGGATTCGATCTGGGCGGCCAGGCTCTCTGCGTCGACGCCGTCAATCAGCCGGTTCCATTCCGCCACGGGCAGATCGGCGCTGGCGGCCAGATAGTGCATGAAAATTCCCCACTTCGCCCGGTGCATCCAGTCGGCGCGATGGCTTGGCGGCGCCTCGGCGGGGTCAGGCGACAGGGGCGGCACGGCTTCCGCTGCGCGCAGCACTCTGCCGCCGCCCGGCCACGCCGCGACCGCTCCCGCAGCAGCACCGGCACGCTGCAAAAATTTCCGCCGACTGGTACGCATCTTGATGCCTCCTTCGCTTGGCCACGCAACACGGCCTCCCACTGGAACGCGCCACGGCCCGCGCTGATCGGGAAAAAGCCGCCGCGCAAAAACCACTATACTCGCCCGGTCAAGCTCGAATGAAAGAAAAAGAGGCGCATGAAGGAGGGTGGCCGACAGTGCGAAGACGGTGGGATCACTGCCGTGTGAGCGGCCGTACGGCATGCGGCGGCGGGTCGAAAATCGGCAATGCTTTCAACCGGCAAGGAGCCGCCCACCCCCGGCCTCAGCGACTTTCCCTGGGCGGGGGAAAGCGCCTGATTCTGGCGTGGCGATAGGCTTGATAGCTAGGCTATTAAGTGGCCCCAAATCCCCCAAAATGGGACGTTTGGGACGTTCATTCGCTTTTTCTTCGCAAAATATAAGTTATTGATAATAATAGGTTTATATAAATTTTAAGGGGTCAGAAAAAAGCTCTCACACAATTTGTGTCCGATTTTGACACAGTGGGTAAAAATTACAATTTGCGGGAAATCAGAAAAGTCGCAGGGTTAAAACCGCGCGCTGTATGGCATCAAGAAACGGCGCCGGGTAGACGCCAATCCAGACCAGCAGCACCGTCAGGACGCCAAGCGCGTAGCTGCCGGACCGCGACAGCAAGGGAAGCGCGGCGGGCGCCGCCTTGGCCGTTTCAGACGGAGACTTGTAGAGCGCCACCAGGATGCGAAGGTAGTAAAAGAGTCCGATGACGCTGGTGACGATGAGGACGAAGATCAAACCCCACAGGGACGCGGAAGTTCCGACGGCAACCAGGAAGAACTTTCCGACAAAGCCCGCGGTCAGCGGGATTCCTGCCAGCGAGAGCAGCATGAGGGTGAAGATGCCGGCCAGCACGGGCCGCCGCCAGAAGAGGCCTTCGTAGTCTTCGATGGAGTCGGCGTCGCGCTCGCCCGTTGAGAGCACGCTTACCACTCCGAAGGCTCCCAGCGTGGTGACAAAGTAGGCCACCAGGTAAAAGGTAACGGCCTCGGCCGCTCTGTTGCCGCCAGCCAGGAAAGCCACCAGAACATAACCAAGGTGGGCGATCGAGGAATACGCCAGGATCCGCTTGACGTTGTTCTGGAGCAGCGCCAGCAGGTTTCCGGCAATCATGGAGGCGATGGCAATGATGCTGAATACCAGGAACACCTTATGCAGATGGTAAGCGCCCGTCTCGTAGAAGTATCTCAGCAGCAACGCGACCATGCCGCCTTTCGATACGGTTGCCACGAAGGCGGTGACCGGCGCGGGCGCGCCTTCATAAACGTCGGGCGTCCACATGTGGAACGGCACGACACCAAGCTTGAATCCGATTCCCGTGATCATCAGGGCCAGGCCCGGGTAGATCAGCGATTTTTCGTAGGCGACTCCGCTGATGAGCATGGCTGCAATCTGCCCGAACTGCAAAGTTCCGAGCTGGGCGTAAATCAACGCCATGCCGAACAGCAGGAAGGCGGCGGAGACGGCGGCCAGCACCAGGTATTTGATTCCGGCCTCCAGCGAATGCTTGCGGTCGCAGAGGTAGGCGCTCATCGCGTAGAGCGCAACGCTCAGAACCTCCAGCCCCAGGAAGAAAGACACAAAGTGATTGCTGGCAACCAGAACCGAAGACCCCAGCGCCGCGGTGAGAATAAGGATGTAAAGCTCTTCCCGGTATCCCGACTGCTTTTCCAGGTAGCCGTAGGAAAGGATGACGGTCACAAACGTGGCGGCGATGATGAGCCCCATGTAGAAGAGCGCATAACCGTCGATAACCAGCAGGGGCGTCACCTGCCTCGGCGCCACCGAAGCCGCGGGCCAGAGCGACGCGAAGGCGGCGGCCAGACCCAGCAGGGTCAGCCACACCGCCGCCAAGTGGTTGCGCCGAATGCACACCGCCACCATCACCACAACCGCGGCAACGGTCAGGACGAGGAGAGGAAGTATGGCGATAAGGTCAGTACCGTTCAAGGCTCACTCCGATTCATTCCAGGAACGCCGTTCCGGTCATAAGACAACTGGCGCGTGCCCGGGACCATGGTCACCACGGGCTTGGGAGCGGCATATTGCTGCAGCTTGCGCATGGCCGGTTCAAACGTCCTGAAGAGCGGCTGCGGGTAGAGACCGATCCAGAGCAGGATCAGCATCATCGGAATCATCATCAGCAGCTCGCGTTTACCGAGGTCCGGCAGCGACCATTCATGAGTGTTCGGCCCGTGGAAGGCGCGCTGGATAACTTTCAGGGAATAGAGGGTCGAAATCAGAATTCCGATCACAGCCGCAATCGTGACGCCGAGGCTCACCCGGTATGTTCCCAGCAGAACCAGGAACTCTCCCACAAAATCTCCCAGGCCGGGCAGGCCAATGGAGGCCATGGCAAAAAACATGACGGTCCCGCTCATCACCGGAACCGTGGCCCACAGCCCCTTCAGGCGGTCCATCTCGCGCGTGTGCGTTCGCTCCTGCAGGCCGCCGACCAGCATGAAGAGGGCGCCGGTGCTGATGCCGTGGGCAATCATCACAATCAGCACTCCCTCCAGCGCGATCTCATTCCAGGCAAAAATTCCAACCAGCGCAAATCCCAGGTGGCTGACGCTGGTGTAAGCCACCAGGCGCTTCAGGTCGGTCTGCCCAAAGGCCAGAACGGCGCCGTAGATAATTCCAATCACACCCAGTGTCATGGCGACGGGGGCAAAATCGTGCGCCGCGCCGGGAAACAGCGGCACCACAAAGCGGATCATTCCGTACGCGCCGGTCTTCAGCAGCAGGCCGGCCAGGATCACACTGCCTGCTGTGGGCGCCTCCGTGTGCGCATCCGGCAGCCAGGGGTGGAACGGAAACATGGGCAGCTTGACGGCAAAAGCCACAAAGAAGCCCAGCATCAGCAGCATGGCGGTGTGCGGAGTGAGAACGGTATTCAACAAGTCGTGGTACTCAAAACTGTAGATGCCCGTGGTGCTGTGGTGAATGAAGTAAAGCGTCAGAATGGCAATCAGCATCAGCAGTCCGCTGAGCTGCGTGAAGATGAAAAACTTGACCGCGGCGTAGATGCGGCGCTCGTGCCCCCAGATGGCGATGAGGAAGAACATGGGCACCAGCATCAGTTCCCACATGAAGTAAAACAGGAAGAGGTCGACGGCAAGAAAGACCCCCACAATGCCGGCCAGGATCAACATCAGGTTGAAGTGGAAGAACCCGACACCCTCCTGAATCTCCTTCCAGGAAACCAGCACCGACATGATGCCCAGCAGGAAGGTGAGCACAATCATCAGCAGGCTCAGCCCATCCATCGCCAGGTGGAAATGGATCCCATACTGCGGCACCCACGCCCAGTCCACCTGCTTAAACCAATCGCTTTGCGGGAACAGCTTGACGTAGCTGGAATTCTGCGACCACAGAACCAGGCTGATCACAAAGTCGATGCCGACCGCGACCAGCGAAATCACGCGCGGCCAGAGCGTACTGACACGCCCCGCCAATCCGGCGAGAACGCCGGCCACCAGCAAAATCACAATGAGCCAGACTAGAATCATAGGAACAACACAATCGCCAGAAAGATGATGGAACCCGCCGCGATCCCTGCCGCGTACCAGCGCATGCGGCCGGTTTCCGTTTTTCGCACCCCGTGGTAAAAGAGCTCGGTGATCAGCGCCATGCCGGAGTAAATGTAGTCGACAAAATCGTTCTTATCGACCCGGGCGATCCACATGATCGGCCGGACGAACACGCGCTCATACAGCCAGTCCATTCCCCAATCCGTGTACCAGAACCGGTGGAGCGCCCTGGCGATGGCCGGGGTTGTAATCGCCTCCGCATACTCGCGCTTCTTGATAAAGAAAAGGTAGGCGAAGGAGAGGCCGATCAGGAACGCCAGCGTCACCAGGCCCTCCGACCCGAGTTCGGACATTCCCCGCAGTGGGCCTTCGGTCATAGGCGGCAGCGCGCTGTGCAAAAAGTCCGTGAAGGAGTGGATGTTGCCCAGAAACTCGGGCGTATCCACAAACCCTCCCACAACCGACAGGACCGCCAGCACCACGCAGGGCATCATCATCCTGAACCCGGGACGTTTGTGGACCGGGGTTTTCATTTCACCGAAGAAGACCAGAAAGATCAACCGGAACGTGTAAAGCGAGGTCAGCAGCACTCCGAAAACCGCGGCAAACCACAGGACGCCGCTGCCGCGCGTGGACGACCACGTGTCCCAGATGATCAGGCCCTTGCTGTAAAAACCCGCGGTGATCAGCGGCAGCCCCGCCAGTGAACACCCGGCGACCAGAAACGTCCAGAAAGCTACCGGCATCTCCTTGCGCAGGCCGCCCATCTTGAAAATGCTGTGCTCGTGGTGCAGCGACTCGATGATGACGCCGGCGCCAAGGAAGAGCAGGGCCTTGAAAAACGCGTGGGTCATAAAGTGGAAGATGGCCGCCGACCACGCTCCCACGCCGAGCGCCAGAAACATGTAGCCAATCTGGCTGACCGTGGAATAAGCCAGCACGCGCTTGATGTCCGACTGCGTGATGGCGCTGAAACCCGCCACAGTAAGAGTTGCCGCACCCACAATGGCGACGGCAAGCTGCGCCTGCGGAGCGATGGAAAACAGAACATGGGTGCGGGCGATCAGGTAAACGCCGGCGGTCACCATGGTGGCCGCGTGGATCAGAGCGCTGGTGGGCGTCGGACCGGCCATGGCGTCCGGCAACCAGGTTTGCAGCGGAAGCTGCGCCGATTTCCCTACCGCGCCGCCCAGCAGCAACAGACCGGCCGCAACCGGCAGCGCTGAGCCCACCGGCCATTGCAGCAGTGCCCGGTGCATGAGCTCCTGAATATCGAGGGTCCCAAGATGGGTGAAGAGGAGGAAGAGCCCGATGGTCATGGCCGTGTCGCCGACACGCGTCACGATAAAGGCCTTGCGCGCCGCGAGACCGTTTGCCGGTTCTCTGTACCAGAAGCCAATCAACAGATAGCTGCACAGACCCACGCCCTCCCACCCCAGGAACAGGAGCAGAAGGTTGGCGCCCAGCAGAAGCGTGCACATCGAGGCGACAAACAGGTTCATGTAGGCGAAGAAGCGGCTGTACCCTTCGTCTTCCTCCATGAACTCCGCTGAATAGAAGTGAATCAGGAAGCCGACGAAGGTGACCACCAGAATCATCACCAGCGATAGCGCGTCCAGATAGAACGCAATCTGCGGCCGGAACCCTCCCACATCCATCCACGTCCAGAGGACCTGCGTGTAGGCGTTGCCCTGCGGGGGCGAAGTGAGGAAATTGATGGCGATGAGGATCGCCACGACGGCTGACAACCCGATCGAGCCCGCGCCAAAAACCGGGACCATCTTCCGGGGCATACGTTTCCCCAGGGTTGCCAGCACCAGAAAGCCGGCAATCGGGAACGCGGGAATCAGCCACAACAGGTGGAGCACGTTATCCTCTCATCTCACTGACCGCATCCGAATCCAGGGTCTTAAACTTGTGATAGATCCTGAGGACCAGGGCCAGGCCCACCGAGACTTCAGCGGCCGCCATGGTCAGAATAAACAGGAACACAATCTGTCCGTCCGCCTGGCCCCATCGGGCGCCGGCCACCACGAACGCCAGGCCGGCGGCGTTCAGCATGATCTCCAGCGACATCAGCATGAAGATCACATTCCGCCGCACCAGCAGGCCCGTGAGTCCCAGCGCGAACAAGATGCCCGCCAGAAGCAGTCCCTGATGCATGGGTACGGTTGCCATACTACTTCTCCGTTTTCTCCGGTGTACGCCGGCCCAGGTGGTACGCTCCCACCAGGGCACCCAGCAGCAGCATCGACGCCAGTTCCACTCCGATCAGATACGGCCCGAACAGCACGATCCCAACCTGCTTCGGCTCAATCGCCGCGGTGCCGTAGACCGCGGTTCCCGGGCCGGCAACCAGGTAGGCAACTTCGGCAATCAGAATCAAAGCCAGGATCGAGGGGCCGACCCACATGCTTCCCCGCTGCCACTGCCGCTCCGTGTCCGTTGACTTCTTGCCCAGATTCAGCATCATGATCACAAACACGAACAGCACCATGATGGCCCCGGCATAGATAATGACTTCCAGGGCGGCAATAAAGGGGGCGCCGATAACAAAAAAGACGACAGCCACTGACAGCAGCGAAACAATCAGGTAAAGCAGCGCGTGCACGGCGCTCAGGCGCGTGATGGCCAGAATCGTCGAGGCGATGGCTACAATGGCCGCAATGTAGAAAACAAGTTCCATAACCTGGGTCTCAGGGCATCAGGCTGCGGAGGTCCACCGGCGGGGCTTCGTTTTCAGCTTCTCCCTTGTCTTTCCCGCCTATCTTCACACCCGCAACCCGCCAGAAATTATAGCCGTGATACTTGCCCTCACCGCTGATCAGCAAATCCTCTTTCTCATAAACCATGTTCTGCCGGTTGTATTCACCCATCTCGAAATCCGGCGTCAGCTGGATGGCGTAAGTGGGGCAGGCTTCCTCGCAGTAACCGCAGAAGATGCATCGCGAAAAATTGATCCGGAAAAACTCCGGATAGCGGCGCCCGTTTTCATCTTCGGTCGCCTGCAAGGCGATGCAATCCACCGGGCAGGCCACGGCGCAAAGGTGGCAGGCAACGCAGCGTTCGCCCCCGTCAGGGTCGCGGCTCAAAATGATGCGTCCCTTGTGGCGGGGAGGAAGATAAGGCTTCTGCTCAGGGTACTGGACGGTCACCCGCGGCTGGAACATATGCAGGAAAACATTCCAAAGCGATCTGAGTACACTCAGCATTGAATAACTCCAAACTCCATCCAACAGTCGCTGCCCTCTTATTTGAAGGCCAGCACAAGAGCTCCCGTCACCAGCAGATTCGCCAGCGCCAGCGGCAGCATGATCTTCCACCCCCAGGACATCAACTGGTCAAACCGGGGACGGGGTGACCCCGCGCGCAGCAGAATAAAAAAGCAGATCAGCAGAAAAACTTTTATGGCAAACCAGACGCCGGCGGGAAGCCACGGCCCCTGCCAGCCGCCCAGGTACAACAGAGTGATCATGCAGGAGATCAGAATGATCCCCATGTACTCGCCGACGAAAAACATGCCGAACTTCATGCCGGAATATTCCGAGTGGAAACCGGCCACCAGTTCGCTTTCCGCCTCCGGCAGGTCGAACGGCAGGCGGCGGGTTTCAGCAATGCCGGCGATGAAGAAAAGCACAAAGCCCAGAAACTGCGGAATGACGAACCAGACGTGCCGCTGGGCTTCAACAATGTCCGAAAGGTTGAATGAGCCGGCCATGATCACCGTTCCCATCATGGCCAGTCCCATAAAAACTTCGTAGCTCAGCATCTGCGCCGAGGCCCGCAGTCCTCCCAGCAGCGAATACTTGCTGGCGGATGCCCAGCCCGCAAGCACCACGCTGTAGACTCCCAGCGAAGAGAGTCCCAGGAAGAAGAGCACGCCGATATTCAGGTTGGCCACCACAAAAGACGGCGCAAATGGAATCACCGCGAACGTCAGCAGGACGGTCACCATGATGATCGCGGGCGCTATCACAAACACCGCCTTGTCCGCGAAGGGAGGGACCCAGTCCTCCTTGAAAAAGATCTTGATCATGTCGGCAACGGGTTGAAGCAGCCCGAACGGCCCCACGCGGTTGGGACCGTAGCGGTCCTGCCAGAGGGCCAGCAGGCGCCGCTCCAGCCAGATGAGGACGGCCGCCAGATTCAGAGGAACCATCAGAACAACGAAAACAACGATGATGTAATAGAGCGTCGGATTCATGATCGTGAAACTTTGCTCCAGACAGGCAGTCCGGCGCCTTCCACCGGAACCAGGCCCGCCGGAATTCCGGCAATTCCCCTGGGCAGATCAGGCTGGACCACCACCGGAAGCTTCTGTGCGGTCCCGGCCAGGGTCACTTCAACCTGCGCGCCTTCCTGCACCTGCAATCGCTCAGCATCCGCGGCGCTCAGCGCGACGTAGGGCTTGGGCGCCAGTTGCGCAACCGCCGGAGCCTGGCTGCTCAATTCCTCGGAGCCAAACACATGATAGAGCGGCACCAGCAGCCATTCGTCGGGCCGCGGCTCGAAGGGCCGCTGTGGCGCTGAAAAATACAAGCCGCTGCCGGCCTGCGGCGGCTCGATCAGCCGTACCCCGGGATCGCCACCGCGAAGCGGACCGTTAATCTCACTTTGAAACTTGTTGACCGACTGAATCGAATTCCATCCGGGCGACCAGAAGAACGGCGTCAGAGACACCCGGCGGCTGTATTGGCGTGCCTTCCATTGAAAATGCCAGCGCGGAGTCCGCATCCTGCGGCGGCTTCGGTTCGCTGACTTTGATGTTGGCCAGCATGGCTGTCCGGCCGCTGTAGCGGTGCGGAGAACGCGGGATTTTTTCGCCTATCTCGCGGAATTTTGCAGAAGGCGCCGCCTCCGTGATCTTTGCCAGCGCAGGCACAGCGCCGGCCGTCGCGGAAACCAGATCGTCCAGCACATTCCAGGAACCCGCCTGGGCGTTTCCGGCGGACTTCATGAGGTCCACCAGCCAGCGCCAGCTCTCCTGAATGTCGTCTTTGGGGACGTAGGCCTGGAAAAACCGCTGGGCGCGCCCTTCGTTGTTCACCAGGGTTCCGTCGGATTCGGCGAAGGCGCCCGCCGGCAGAACAAACTCTGCTTTGGCCGCGGTCGGCGTCATGAGGTGGTCCAGAACAATCATGTGCCGGACCGCCTGCAGCAGGCTGTCCACGGCGGAGGCCGGAGCCCGGCGGTACAAATCGTTTTCAAGGATGATGACCGTGTCCGCTTTTCCTTCCTCAACCGCCTTGAAGGCCGCGTCCAGGTTGCCGCCGCCCAGCAACGCCAGTCCAAGGCTGTTCGCTTCCGGCATGGTAAAGCAAAGGCCCGCCGCATTGCCGTCCTTCGAGAGCGCCCTGGCCACGTTCGCAGCCGCCTGGATGACCGCCTCGCTGTTCAAGCTTGATCCGGCAACAACCAACGGCCGCTTCGCAGACTTGAGGGCCCGGGCGATATTCTCCGCCATTTGGCGAACATCATCTGAAAGCCCGGGAGCACCCGGAGATTCAGAATCGAGAGCGTGCGCAACGGCAAAGCCCAGGCGAGCAATGTCATCCGGAGCCGCGCGATAAGCATCGGTGGCGACGTCATCAAGGCGGGTGGCGTTGGGAGTGGCGATGAACAGCGGCCCCGTTTCATGCTGGACAGCCTCGCGAACCGCGTGGTCCAGCCAGCGGGGGATTTTCATCTTGTCGGTCGTTTCCATCGGCTGCTGCCGCACCGACTGCCTCAGCGCCAGGGCCACTCTCGGGGCCGTGTTGCTGACGTCTTCGCCCAGAACGAGGACCGCGTCAGATTGCTCGATCTCGCGGAGCGACGGCGACCGCGCCGGCCCCTGCAGCAGAATCTCCGACATCAGGGAAACCAGATGGGCGGATTCGTCGGGCATGCCGTTAAAGAACCGGTCTGCCCCAACCAGGCTTCGCAGCGCGAAGTTGGATTCCAGCGACGCTCTCGGCGAGCCGATTCCGATTACATTGCTTTTGCCCTTCAGGATGTCAGCCAGTTGCTCAACCGCTTTCTCCTTTGGAACAGGCTTCAGCTTGCCGTCCTGGCGGGAAAGCGTCTCGCGCACTCTCTGCTCGCTGTTGACAAACTCATAGCCGAAGCGCCCGCGGTCGCACAGGAAGTAGCCGTTCACCTCGCCGTTGTACCGGTTGAGAATGCGCCGCAGCGTCCCGTAACGCTCGCCGGCGGAAGTGCTGCATCCCAGGCCGCAGTGGACGCACACCGAAGGAGCCATCTGCAGGTCCCACTTGCGCGTGTAATGCTGCTTCAGCGTCTTGTCGGTAAAAACGCCTGTCGGGCAAATCTCCACCAGGTTGCCCGCAAATTCACTTTCCAGTATTCCGTCTTCCTGCCGGCCGAAATAGGCGATGTTCCGCAAGCCGAAAGCCTGCAGGTCCGTTCCTCCGGCATACTCGCGGTAATAGCGCACGCAGCGGTAGCACTGGATGCAGCGGTTCATCTCATGGTTGATCAGGGGACCCAGATACTGATTGCGGAAAGTGCGCTTGGGATAGGGTGTCCGGCGATAGTTGTGGCCGCTCATCACCGTCATATCCTGCAGGTGGCACTCGCCGCCCTCGTCACAAACCGGACAATCGTGCGGGTGGCTGAGCATCAACCCTTCAATCACTCCCGCTCGGAAAGCCACCGCGTCGGGGTCCTTGACGGAGATGCGGGTACCGTCGGCAGCGGGCGTCATGCAGGACATCACAATCCGGCCCCGGGTGTCGTTTTCATCCTTGAACTGCTTGACGGCACACTGCCGGCAGGCGCCCACCGAACCCAGCGCCGGATGCCAGCAGAAGTAAGGCAGATCGAACCCGCTCTCCAGGCAGACCTGAAGAAGGCTCTGGTCCGGGTTTACCTCATACCAATTGTCATCGACCCAGATCTTCGCCACTGCTATCTCCAAGGACACCGCTTCTCATGAATGTGCCGCTCAAAATCCTCGCGGAAGTATTTCAACGCGCTCTGCAAGGGCTCGACGGCGCCGGGAGCAAGCGCGCAAAACGTGTTGCCGGGAGCCGCCATCCGGCAGATGTATGCCAGCCTTTCGAGGTCCGGTTCCTGCCCCTGCCCGTCCTCGATGCTTTGCAGCATTTTTTCAGCCCACGAAAGCCCGCTCCAGCAGGGCGTACACCAGCCGCAGGATTCCTGGGCGAAAAAATGCTCGAGGTTCTTCACGAATCCCACCGGGCACGTGCGGTCATCCATCACAATCATGGTTCCCGTGCCCATGCGGCTGCCGGCTTTCTGAACGTCGGTAAAATCCATTTTCACGTCGAGGTGTTCTTCAACCAGAAAGTCGGTCGAAGCTCCGCCGGGCAGTAATCCTCGAAACCTCAATCCTTCTTTCATCCCGCCGGCGTGCTCTTCCAGAATCTCGCGGATGGTGGTTCCCATGGGCAGTTCCCACAGGCCGGGGCGTTTGACCTTGCCGCTCGCTCCGTACAGCTTGGTCCCGCTGTCTTCTGACTTGCTCAGGCCCTTGAACCATTCCGGGCCTTTGTTGATGATGTGGTGAACGTTGCAGAGGGTTTCGACGTTCTGCACGATGGTCGGCTTGCCAAAGAGTCCCGAAATCTGCGGGAAGGGCGGCTTGGTGCGCGGGTTGGCGCGCTTGCCTTCCAGGGCGTTCAGCAGGCCGGTTTCTTCACCGCACATGTAACGTCCGCCGCTCAAGTGCAGATGCATCTCAAGGTTGTAGCCGGAGCCCAGAATGTTTTTGCCCAGGTAGTTGTGCTCGTAGGCCTCCGCCAGAGCCTTTCGCAGGCGCTCCGCCGACAGAAAATATTCGCCGCGCAGGAAGATGTAAGCGACGTCGGCCTCAATGGCATACGCCGCGCAGATCATGCCTTCAATCAGCTGATGCGGAGTCGATTCCATCAGCAGGCGGTCTTTAAAAGTGCCCGGCTCCATTTCATCAGCGTTGCAGCACAGATATTTGGGATGAGGAGCGTCCGCCCCAACGGGCACAAAGCTCCACTTCACCCCGGTCGGAAAGCCGGCGCCGCCGCGGCCGCGCAAGCCCGACTGCTTGACAACCTCAATGACTTCCTTGGGCGCCATTTTCAGCGCCTTGCGCGCGCCCTGATATCCGCCCGCCAGCTCGTACCTCTTAATATCAAGGGCCGAGCCGTCGGCTGGAACATCTTTTGTGAGAACTTTCTCCATATCGCTTCTACTGGTACTGCTCGAGTATGCTGTCGATCTTTTCCGTGTCCAGGTCCCGGTGCAGGTCCTCGTCCACCATCATGGCCGGAGCGTGGTCGCAGGTGCCCAGGCACACAATGGGAAGCAGCGTAAACCGCCCATCCGCCGTGGTCTCGCCCATCTTGATGCCCAGACGGCTGGTCAAATGATCCCGCAAACGGTCATAGCCCATCATCCAGCAACTGATACTGTCACACACCATGATCACGTGCCGGCCGACGGGCTTGCGGTAGATCAGGTTGTAAAACGTGGCCACGCTGTCCAGTTCGCTGACCGAAACTCCAAGAATTTCAGAAACGTCCTTGAGCGCCTCATCGGAGACCCATCCCCGGTGCTTCTGGACAATCTTCATGGCGTCGATGGTCAGGGCGCGCTTGTCCGGATAATGTCCGAACTCCGCTTCGATCTCCTGTCGCTCCTCAGGGCTTAACACGCTTTTCAAGCTCCTTATCGGTCGATGTCCGCAAGCACAAAGTCAATGCTCCCCAGAATGGCCAGCAGGTCCGGAACCAGCAATCCGCGGCACTGCCAGGGAAGCGTCTGCATGTGGGCAAACGAAGGGGCGCGAATTCGGGTCCGGTAAGAATACGTACTTCCGTCACTCACCAGGTAATAGCCGTTATTCCCCTTGGACGCCTCAATCGCTCCCAACGCCTCGCCGGGCGGAACCACGGGACCCCAGCTGACGCCCACAAAATGCGTAATCAGGGTTTCAATGTCGTGCATCGTCTGGTCTTTCCGCGGCGGAATGGCCAGCGGATGGTCTGATTTATAGGGCCCCGCCGGCATGTTGTTCACACACTGTTCCATGATCCGGAGGCTCTGGCGCATTTCCTCGACGTGGACCACGGCACGGTCATAGGCGTCGCCGTGCGTGCCCGTCGGAATATCAAACTCGAAGTTTTCATAGCCGGAATAGGGCTGCTTCTTCCGGAAGTCCCATTCCATGCCGGCGGCCCGGAGCATAGGACCGGTAACACCCCATTCGATGGCCTGCTCCACGGTCATCACGCCCACGCCCTGCGTCCGGGCCTTGAAAATCCTGTTCTTCATCACCGTCCGGTCGTATTCATCCAGGCGCGCAGGCATGTATTTGATGAAATCGCGGAACATCCCTTCCCAGCCGTCGGGCAGGTCGAGCGAGGTCCCGCCGATACGGAACCAGACCGGATGCATGCGGGCGCCGCAAACGGCTTCCACAATATCGAAGATTCGCTCGCGGTCATTAAAGCAGTAAAACACCGGCGACATCTGCCCCACGTCCTGGGCAAAGGTGCCGTACCACACCAGGTGGCTGGCCAATCGGAACAGTTCCGACATCAACACGCGGATCACCTGTCCGCGCGGAGGAACTTCAATTCCGGCCAGCTTCTCGAAGGCGGTCAGGTAGGCCAGTTCATTGATGACCCCGCCCAGATAGTCGATGCGGTCGGTGTATGGAATGTAGGTGTGCCAGGTCTGGCGCTCACCCATCTTTTCCGCGCCCCGGTGGTGGAACCCGATCTCCGGAACGCAATCAACGATCACTTCTCCATCGAGCTGCACCACTACGCGAAGAACGCCGTGGGTTCCCGGATGCTGCGGGCCGACGTTCAGAAAAATAAAGTCGGTCCCATCCTCGCCGCGCTTCATCCCCCATTCTTCCGGCCGGAACCGCATCGCTTCCTGCTCCACGTCAACCTTTTCCTCGTTCTGGCTGAAGGGACCGGATTCTGTTGCCCGGGCAGGATGGTCTTTGCGCAGCGGGTGCCCCACCCAGGTATTCGGCATCAGGATTCGCGCCAGGAACGGATGCCCGTCAAACTTGATCCCGAACATGTCCCAGACTTCCCGCTCGTACCAGTTGGCCGCAGGCCAGACGTCGGTGATGGTGGGCAGGCTGAGAGAATCTTCCTGAAGAGGAACCTTGATGCGGATGTATTCGTTTCGCTCGAAGGATAAGAGATGGTAGATGACTGTAAAATCGCTCGGAGTCGGACTCACGCGATGCTCGCGGACGCGGTCATCGGTGGCCGTGATGTCGTAGAGCATCCGGTAGGGCCGGGCCACCTCATTCTTCAGATGCCGGACAATCTCGTGAAGCTTTTCTCTTGAAGTCCAGAAGGTGGGCACCTGGTCGCGGGCGGCCTGCGGAGCAATCGACGCGTCGCCAAACTTCTGCTGAAGCTCTTGTAGGATGGTTGCGTTAGCAATCATAGGGTGCGCAGTTTAGATTTCGTTGGGCGGACGTAACCGGGTGGCCTTCTGCCTCTCGCTCCGTTTCATATCCCGCCGGGAAGACATCGGAGCGCGCTCAACGCCCTGCGGCCCCACCACCCAGCTCAACGGGCGACGTTCCGTGCCCACAAGCTTGCTCAATAAAGTTACACCTTCCAGAAACGCGTCCGGACGCGGAGGACACCCGGGGACGTAAACGTCCACGGGAAGAATTTTATCCACGCCCTGAACAACACTGTAAATATCGTACATGCCGCCCGAGTTCGAGCAGGACCCCATGGAAATGACCCAGCGCGGCTCCATCATCTGCTCGTACAGGCGCTGAATGATGGGCGCCATCTTGATGAAAGGTGTCCCCGCTATCACCATCAGGTCGGCCTCTCGGGGCGTTCCGCGAATGACTTCCGCGCCAAAGCGCGAGATATCATAGCGGCTGGTAATGCTGGTGGCCATCTCAACAAAGCAGCACGAAAGGCCAAAGGCGAACGGCCAGATTGAATTTTTGCGGCCCCAGGCAACGAGGTCCTGAAGGCGGGTCATGATCAGACTCTTGCGGACGTGCTCTTCGAAAGGCTCTGGAGCCTTATCCGTGAACGGCATGGTCAGTTGCGGCTTGGTAATCGACCAATTCATATTCAGACTGACTCCAAAAAGCTCCTAGCGCGCTTTCCGCCGGGTTTGGGGTCCCCAGTCCAGCGCACCCAGACGCCATAGATACGCAAGCGTCGCAACCAGGATGACGGTGAAAAACAGGATTTCCAGGTAACCCGCCCATCCGACTTCGCGGGCCGCAATGGCCCAGGAAAAAATGAAGACGGATTCCAGATCAAACACCACAAAAAACATCGCGATCAGGTAGAACTTGATGGAAAAACGGGCTTCCGCCGAACCCTCAGAAACAATGCCGGCTTCATAGGGTGATCCGGTTGCATGCTCGTTGTGCTGCTGTCCCAGCACGTGGGAGACCACAACCATTCCCGCGGGCACCAGAAGGGCCAAAATGAAGAATACAACTAAAGGCCAGAGCACCATTGCGCGTCAGATCTCTCCCAAATTTTCTAGATGCATAACCCTCCGCCGAGGGCAACAAGTTGGTTGAAATTCATTCAGCTTTTTACCACCAGTGCAACCGACGAACCTCGGGACCACAAGACAGCCGGAGCCACCGGGACTTGCGATCTCGTCGGACTCTGCAGCTTCGCCTGCCCGGTTGCATCAACCTTTTCAATTCCCGCACCGGGTGCTCTAAAGGGCTTCTATGATGGCCCTGGTCAAGTCTGCCGACATAAGTGAACCGGGGATTATAACACAATCAATTTTGTTTTGTCGCAATTGAACTCATCCTGGGCACATTATCACCGGGCACCTGCTGTAGTGCACCCCAATTCAATGGATTGCACAACATTGCGTTGTTCCGCCAAAGCGCAGCCCCCCAGTATTTCAAGCCATCACATATCCATCACCTGTGTTGCCGCGTCTTGGCCGGTTCGGATACAGTCCGAAAGTCCAATCCCCGAATAAGCGTTTCCAGCCAAATGCAGGTGTGGAAACCTTTGAATCAGGCCCGCAATACGCATAATGCGGTCCTTGTGCCCCACGTTATATTGCGCCATCGCCAAAGGCCAGCGCGAGATGAGTGAAAATAACGGCAGCGTATCCACCCCCAGGATGGACCGCAGTTCCTGCCGGACCAGCAGATTGATCTCGTTGTTGGACAGTTGCAGGACTTCCGGATCGCGCGTTCCTCCAAGAAAGCACCGAAGGAGCGCTTTGCCTGGCGGCGCCCGGTAGGGGAATTTCCTGTGCACAAAGGTACAGGCAAGAAGACGGCTGGGTTCCTTGCCGGGCACCAGGAATCCGAATCCCGGAGGCAGCGCGGCAGCAACTTTTTCATCAAATCCCAGATTGACGGTGATTGCCGAACTGTAAGGGACGGCACGACACGCGTCCACAAGATCCTGTGTGAAGGATGCGAACAGACCGGCGCACTCATGAACGGGCAGGGCCAGGATGACAGCCTCCGCCTCGTAAACCTGGTTGCCTTCGCAACGAATCCTGTAGGGGCTCTTCCAGTGGTGCCCGGTCCTCTCAATGGAAACGACACGCTGCTCCAGGTGCACTCGAGACGGATCCAAACGCGTTTCCAGGGCCTTGGCCAGTTCTCCAAGGCCGTTTTTTAACGTCATGAATAGTGATCTGCCCTTCTGTTCCGCTTTCCCGGCCTTCCGTTTCGCGGCCATGGCCCCGCGAATGAGGCTGCCGTGCTGATTTTCCATTTCACGAAACCGGGGCAGAACAGACTCCAGACTCAGCGACATGGCGTCGCCCCCATAAACACCGGCCAGCAGCGGGTCGACAATATTTTCCAGCATCGCCTTCCCGAAGTGCCGGCGGACGAAAGTCCCAACCGATTCATCATAGTCACGCGGTTTGGTGGGTGTAACAAACCACTCCGTGGCCAGCATCAGCTTGCTGGAAAGGGGAAACAGAGGCGAACTCAGAAGTGGCCGGATGCGCGTTGGAGCCAGCAGCATCAGGCCTTCCGGGAGAGGAACGAGCTTCCCCTTGTGGAGGATATAGGTTTTCCGCTCGTCGTCGTTCGACCCGATCAGCAAATCCCCAAGTCCCAATTCGCGGCAAAGCGCCGCAGCTTCGGGCTTCTCGGAAATAAAACTGTCCGGCCCTCCTTCGAGAACAAATCCCTCCAGGTGCTCCGTGCGCATAACTCCGCCCAGCCGGTTGTCCGCTTCAATCAGGAATTCCGACACCGGAAGGCCTCGATTCCGCGCCTGGGCGAGCGTATAGGCGGCGGTGAGACCTGAAATGCCGCCACCCACAATGGCGATGCGACGAAAGGATCCCTCGTTTGTCCTCATCATGACCTGCCGGCGGCGATTTCGATTCGACTTGAAACGATGGAAGCCAGACATCGGATGAGAGCTGGACTGGCATTGAGCGATTCCGGCCGCACGACGGAAACTCCTTTCTTTTGTCCATATTCGCGGAAGGCGATATCGATGTCGTAAAGAACTTCAACGTGGTCGGACACAAAACCGATGGGGGCCAGCACCACCTGCGGGATTCCCTGCTCCGCAAATTCGTCAATCAGCGATTCCACCGTGGGCCCCACCCAGGGCTCCGAAGTCATGCCCTGGCTCTGAAAGGCCACTCTGTATTCTTTTAAGCCCATGGCCTGCCCCAGCAGTTGTGCCGTCTCCTTCACCTGGCTTTCGTAGGGATCACCCTCCGTGAGGGTCCTCACCGGAACGCTGTGGGCGGTGAAAACCACGGGAATCGGCCGGCCGGAATCTACTTCCGCGCCGGCAAGAGCGGCGGAAATCTTCTCTTGGAAAGCGGCAATCAAGTCTGCGTGGTCGTGCCAGTTTTCTACGAATTCCACCTGGAGTCCCGGTGCAACCTTCTCAACTGCCTGTGAGAGATGGCTGCGATAAAGTTCGATGCTGGTGCGGGAATTGTGCGGCGCAAGACAGACGGCCACCACCCGGCCCGCCCCGTCTTCCACCAACTTCCGAACAGCCTCTTCAATGTAAGGCTCCCAGTTGCGCATCCCCACGTACACCGGCAGACCCAGGACCCTCGCCAGCGCCTCGGCCTGCTGTGTGGTGATCCGCAGCAGCGGCGAACTTCCGCCGATGCTGGCGTAGCGATGGATAATCTCCTGCACGGCCCTCTCCGGCAGTCCGCGCCCCGCCCGCACATTCAGCAGGAACTGCGGAATGTCACCCAGCCGGCTGGGAGCGCCGTGAGCCATCAAAAGGACCGCCCAGCGCGAAGGATCCGTAAATTTTGAATGTTCCGTCAGCAATGCACACCCACGTCTTCTGGAACCTTCCCTCGATTCTTCAGCTCTTGCGCGAACTCAACTCATGGACCATCTCGACCAGCGCAATCACGTTTTCCTCGGGCGTATCCGGCAGGATTCCATGGCCCAGGTTGAAGATATGGCCGGGGCGTCCCGCCGCCTGGTCCAGAATTTCCTGAACGCGCTGCCGAATGAACGGCAAATCCGCATAGAGCGCCACGGGATCCAGGTTCCCCTGCACGCCCACTCCATCACCCAGCCGGTCCCAGGCCTTTCCAAGCTCCACATGGAAATCAAGGCCGATGATGTCACCGCCGGCGTCGCGCATCTCTTCCAGAAACATACCTGTCCCGGTCCCAAAATGGATCACCGGCGTGCCGGGAGTGATTCCCTGCAGCAGAAGGCGGGAGTAAGGCAAAACGAACCTCCGGTAGTCCTCGGAACCCAGACAGCCAACCCAGGAATCAAAAATCTGAACAGCCTGAACGCCCGCCTTGATTTGCGCGTTCACGTACTTGGCCATTTCGCAGCTCAGCCGTTCCATCAACGCGCGCCAGGCGCCTTCGTCGCGATACATCAGGGTTTTGGTGTGGCGGAAATTCTTGGAAGCTCCACCCTCGATCATGTAGGAAGCCACCGTAAAAGGCGCTCCGGCAAAACCGATCAGCGGCAGGTCCGGCGGCAGCGCGGCCCGCGTCCGCCGGATGGCCTCGTACAGATAACCGAGTGACTCCTCCGGCTCGACATCCCGCAACCGGTCAATATCCCCCGCTTCACGAAGCGCCGGCCGGATCATCGGACCTTCGCCCTTGCCATATTCGAGTTCGAGCCCGAGCGGTTCGATAATCAGGAGCAGGTCCGCAAATATAATGGCTGCGTCCACTCCAAGCTTGCGGGCCGCGCCAACGGTGACTTCAGCCACAAGATCGGGACTCTTGCAGAGTTCGAGAAAGGGAACGCGAGCCCGAAGCTCGCGATACTCCTTCATAAAACGGCCCGCCTGCCTCATCAGCCAGATCGGCGTCGCGTCCACAGGCTCGCGGCGGCAGGCCTTCATAAAGCGCGAATTCTTCAGTGCGTCCCCGGCTGCATAGGATGACTCTTCCCGCGCCGGCTCCATCACGGCTGCGCCGCCGGCCACAGTTGCCGTCACTCCATTCGGTTTGGCCGTTGCAACAGATGACCCCGTACTCGAATCTTTCTGCCGAACCAGCTCCGGGCTCCGGCGCGCCGCTTCAAACACCAGCACGCCCATTTTGGGAGGCGAAGCTTCAATATCGACAGCAATGCCCGCCGCTACCAGCGCTCCGGTGCAGGTGGGGCCGATGGAGCAGACGACGGTCCGCCGCAAGGCTGCCTTCAGTTTTTCGCCGGTCCCTTGCCCGGCGGCCACCTGCAGGACGTTCGTCACCTGGTTGCGGCTGGTAAAAAGCGCAACCCTCGCACGTCCCGCATAAATAGCGTTCAGCGTCTCCTTGAGCGGGCCGAGGTCTTCCGGAAGCGCCCAGCGATAGACCGGCACCCGCATGGGCACGGACCCCGCGCGATTTCAGTTCGTCAAGAAAAGCCTGGTTGGGCTCACCATATTCCTGCACGGCCACCGTGCTGCCTTGCAGGGTGAAGCTGCGGGGATTCTCATCCAGTTCCTGGAGGATTTCCTGCCAGGTGTTGGGCTCCGGCGCCAGGATAGTGACCGGCACACCGTATTCGCGAAGCGCCTGTGCCGGCTTGGGACTCCGGGCGACCACCGTTGTGGTCGACAGGCCGTGAACAATCTCTTCAACGGCGTAGCGTGACTGAAGAGCCTCAAACAGAGTACGGGTACCGACGCCGGTCATAAAAACCACGCCTTGAATTTTTCCTGCCAGAAGCTTTTCTGCAAATTCGAAAGCCACCGAATTATCTTCCAGCGGGATTTCCCTCATGCTGGGGCCCACGCGCGGAACACCCCCGCAGTGCGAGATGAGCTTCGCGATCTCCTCCGCCCTTCGGCTCTCAAAGGCCGCGACCTCAAGCCCACCAAAATTCGGTTTTGCACCGGCTTCATTCATCATGATTGTCCTGGTTTCTTCCCGTGTCAGGCCCCGACTTGATCTCAGTCTATCTGCTTTTTGAAATGCGCGCTAGAATCCTCCCCATCCCTTCACGGAAGGGCGGAACATCAGTCAGCAGACTGATCACCAGGTGCCCGTCATCGGGAAAATCATAGAAATGTCCGGGGTGAACCAGCACGCCGTCCTCCCTCAGCAGTTCCACGGCCCAATCCTCGTCGCTCTTCCTTTCGGGCACTTTCAAAACCGCATACCAGCCGCCCTCGGTCTTCAGACGCTTGACCTCCGGGCAGGAGGCCGTTTGCTGCTCCAGCCAGCACAAATTGGAACGCAGACGCTCCATGATTCGGGGCTGGACTGTCTTTCGAAACTCCAGAAGGGCGGGCAGAGCATGCGCAATCGGCGCGCTCACAGAAAGGTAGGTATCGGCGATCACCTCCAGCCGTTCAAGCGCCGTCTTCAGTTCAACCTCCGGCCCGCTCACCACCACCCAGCCAAGCTTCATCTGGGGCAGGGCTGAGATTTTGGACAACCCGCTCAGCGTGAAGGTCAGAACCTGCGAATCAGCGGCGTGGGAAAGCACACGGCCTTCGCCGGCCTCCAGAACATAGTCAGCAAAAACTTCGTCGGCAATCAAAGCGCCCTGGTTCTGCCGGCAACATTCAGCAAGGAAATCAAGTTCAACCGATTTGACGAACGATCCCGTGGGATTGTTGGGATGGACCACGATCGCGGCCTTCGCTCCCGTCACCCAGCCATCGCGCACGGCATCCAGGTCCATGCGCCATTCGTCCTGGTAACACAGCGGGTACGATACAACTTCAAGGTCGTTGATGCCGGCGAGAAAGTCGAAAAGTGGGTAGCTGGGCTGCGGGACAAGCACCTTATCGCCGGGATCCGCCAGGAGCCGAAACACGTAGGTGTAGGCTTCGCTGGTGCTGGTGGTGAGGAAGATCTGTTCCGGGGCGACGCTGATGCCATGGGCCGCGTAATATTCGCAAACGGCCTGGCGCGCGCGAAGAGGCCCGCGAGGGTCCGGTTCGTAGACCAGGGCTCGCGGGTCCTGAAGAGACTGCAGAATTTCGCGTTCAGGCGCGAAACCGCAACGGGTGGGGTTTGATTCGGTCAGATCAAGGACAGGCAGATCCTGCCGGCGGCATTCCTCAAGCTGCCGGGTCAGACGGTTCGGTGCCAGAAGCCAGTCAGTGCGCGATGAGAACATGAACCCTCTGCCGCAGTTTCACGCAGACTGAAGCAACCCCTGACTTCCCCCGTCATTTATCGTCAGCAGCTGACAGTCCCCTCCCGGGAACCGCGATCGACGGGGCCGCTCCGTTATATGATGCCTCTCCGTAGGCCGCAGGGTTTCGCCCGGCGGCACATCCGGTCAGGCTGTTTCCTGAATCACTTTAAACACGCCCATCAGTGACTCGCGAGTGCTCTCCACTTTGTTTCCGTCGGGACGCCGGTAATGCGTTTCAAGGGCCATATCACCCTGAAAGTTGTCGCGGCGCAACGCCTCAAATTGTCCCTTCCAGTCGATAAAGCCGCCTCCGACCGGCGCCCATAGCAGCTTGCCGCCCGGGCCCTTCTTGACGTCTTTGAGGTGCATGTGCGGAAACATGCCCTTCACATGTTCGTAGCCGTCGGGAAAAGGAATCTCGTGCAGCATGGCGGCGTTGGCTGGGTCCCAGTTGCCGCGAAGATTGGGTGAATTGACATCGCGAAGAATCCGGCCCAGCTCTTTGCCGGTTCCGATGTTGCACTCGTGCTCATTTTCAAGAATCAGGACAACGTCATTCTCACCCGCCAGCTTGGCTGCCTTGGCCAGCCGGTCGCGCACGTAGGGATAGGCCTTTTCAGGCTCTTCCACGCGCCAGTAGCTGAAAATGCGCACCTTGCGCGTTCCGAAAAACCTGGCCAGCTTGAACGATTGGTGCAACAGGCGGTCCGAATCCTGCTCCGTAAAATTGGCACGGAACGTGTCCCGCTTCTCTCCCTTCCGCGCCGGCATTTGCGGCAGGTTGTACTTGAAAATGGGTGAACCAATATCGGTCACCTTCAGGTGATGCTTCTCTACCAGCGCCTTGGCCTGGTCCAGTTGCACCTGCGAGAGGTTCATGATGTTCTTCTCCCACATGTCGCGCAGTTCGCAGTAGCCAAGATCGTAGTGGGAGATAAAGTCGAGCGCCTGCTCCAGGTTCTCGGTGAGTTCGTCGGTGATGATTCCCAGTTTCCAGCCCATAGCTCTTGAAGCAGCCGCAGCTTTCAAGTATGCCACGCTCGGCCAGGCCGCCAGTGTAGCGCCCAGGAAACCCCGGCGGGTCCAGTTCATTCCCATTGATGCTCCCTCCACGGGGTAAAAGTTCAAACTTCAGATGACCACGTCATCTTACCCCAAAAGTCCTCTTTTATAACAATCAGGTTGATGAGGCCGGTGGATTTCCATCAGCGGCTCCTTGACAACACCTTCGTGTTCCAGTGCCCAGTTTCCCCCCGGGAGCAGCCGATCAAAACTCAGAACGGCCCCTGGAATGTGAGGGTTACCACACTTTTGCATCGTCTCCGTCTGGTTGTTCAGTCGCGAAAATCCGGGAGGGCGCAGAATCGAAGACTGGCCTACTATAAATAGCCTCTCCTCTCTGGGTTTGCGCCGCTCCGCCGATGTTTCGAAAATTGCTCTTTTGCCGCTGCAAGGTATTAAAATGGCTGTTTACTGTTTCAGCAACGAAATCATAATTGATGGGGAGGGAATGTTCATGCGATTTTTGCGCGGCTTGTTTTTGTTGCGCTCGATGGGGTTCACTTCGGTCTGTTTTGGGCAGCAGATGCCTGAAGGCCGCCTGATGCGTTTTCCGGACGTTTATAAGGACAAGGTTGTGTTCAGCTATGCGGGCGACCTGTGGCTGGCGACCACTTCCGGAGGCATCGCCCGCCGGATCACCACCAGCCCAGGGCTGGAACTCTTCCCCAAGTTTTCACCCGACGGCAAGTGGATTGCCTTCACGGCGCAATACGACGGCAACTTCAACGTCTACGTGATGCCCAGTGAGGGCGGCCAGCCGCGCCAGCTGACCTATCTGCCCGACGTCGCCAGCATGCCGGAGCGCATGGGCCCCAACAACGAGGTGATCAGCTGGTATCCCGACAGCAAGCGCATCCTGTTCCTCTCCCGCCGCTCCACTTTCAACACCTGGTTCGGTCAGCTTTACACCATCAGCATTGACGGCGGGCTTCCCGTGCGCTTTCCGCTGCCCAAGGGCGGCCTCACCACCTTTTCTCCCGACGGGACCCAAATCGTCTACAACCGCATCTTCCGCAACTTCCGCACCTGGAAGCGATACACGGGCGGCATGGCGCAGGACCTGTGGCTCTACAACCTGAAGGCCAACACCATCGAGCAGTTGACGCATTACGTGGGAACCGACACGTTCCCCATGTGGCACGGCAACAGCATCTACTTCACCTCCGACCGCGGTCCCGACAAGCGGCTGAACCTTTACAGCCTGGATCTCGCCAGCAAGAAGATCACCCAGCTCACGCACTACACGGATTTTGACGTGATGTGGCCAAGCCTGGGAACGGACTCCATCATCTTTGAGAACGGCGGCTACCTTTATCTCTTCGACCTGAAAAGCCACAAAGCCAAAAAACTGACCTTCTACCTGCCCGGCGACCGCGACCAGATGCGCCGCCGCTGGGAGAACGCCAGCAAGCTGATCACCAGCTTCGATCTTTCGCCGGACGCCAAGCGGGCGCTGTTTACGGCGCGCGGCGACGTTTTCACCGTCCCCGCCGAGCACGGCAGTATCCGCAACCTGACCCAGACGCCGGGAATCCAGGAACGGGATGCCGCCTGGTCTCCCGACGGCCAATGGGTCGCTTACGTCTCGGACCGCACGGGCGAGAACCAGATTTACATCCGCCCGCAGAAGCAGTCGGGCAAGGAAACCCAGATCACCACCACCAACAAGGTGTTTCTGCTGCCGCCCATCTGGTCGCCCGACAGCACCAAGCTGCTCTACGCCGATTCCACCCTGCACCTTTATTACGTGGACATCCACGACAAGACGCCCATCCTGATCGACCAGGGACATTACGCAGATCTCACAGATTACGTGTGGTCGCCGGACAGCAAGTGGGTGGCCTACGCCAAAATGGACAGCAACCAGAACCAGGCGATCTATCTCTATTCCCTGGCGGACAGGAAAATGACTCCGGTGACCACGAGCTTTACCAACAGCTGGAACCCGGCATTCGACCCCGGCGGCAAGTATCTCTACTTCCTCTCCAACCGCACCTACAACGAGGTGCTGGGCGTCTACGACACGGAGTTCGCCAATCCCAAGGCGACGGGTATTTTTGCCGTCACCTTGCGCGCCGATCTGCCTTCGCCCTTCGCCCCCCGCAGCGATGAAGCCGCCACCGAGAAGCCCAAAACGGCTGCAGAGTCGGAAGCAGAGGCCAAGAAGAAACAGAAGGCTGAGGAAGAAGCTCTGAAGAATTTCAGGATTGACCTCGAAGGGATTGAGGGCCGCGTGGTGGGCCTGCCGATTCCGCCGGGCAATTATCAGGACCTCCAGGCGAACAAGGGCGACGTCTTCTATGTGTCCACGCCCACCATGGGACTGAGCGGCCCGCTGCCCGGCGATGAGCCTGCCATCCACGTTTTTGACATGGAGAAGCGCAAGGACAGCGAGCTGATGGCCGGCGCCAACAACTACACCCTTTCCTTCGACGGCAAGAAGCTGCTCTATTCTGCCCCCAGCGCTCCCGGCGAGGGTGGCGCCGCAGCCTTGTTTGCGGAAGGCGGCAGCGCAAACACCTACGGCATTGTTGACGCCAAGCCGCCCGAGAAGCCGAACCATGTGGGCGAGGGCGCCCTGAACCTGGCCTCCATGAAAATGGATGTGGACCCGCCGGCGGAATGGAAAGAAATCTTCAACGACGCCTGGCGGCAGGAACGCGACTACTTCTTTGAAAAATCCATGAACGGCGTTGACTGGGCCAAAGTGAGGGACAAATACGCGGCGCTGCTGCCTTACGTGGCCAACCGCTTTGACCTGAATTATGTGATGGGCGAAATGATCGGCGAGCTTGCGAATTCCCACACCTACGTGGGCGGAGGCGATTTCCCCAATCTCCAGCCCGTGAACGTGGGCCTGCTGGGCGTGGATTTTGAAGCCGACTCGGCCAGCGGCTACTATCGCTTCAAGAAGATTTATCCCGGCCAGAACTGGGACCCGGCCGTCCGCTCACCGCTCACCGAACCGGGCGTGAAAGTGAAGCAGGGCGACTATCTGCTGGCCGTGAACGGCAGGCCTTTGCAGCTGCCTGAAAACCCTTACAAAGCCTTCGTGAACACCGCCGGCCAGGACGTCACCCTGACCGTCAACAGCAAGCCCTCTACCGATGGCGCTTGGGACGTGCAGGTCAAGCCCATCAGCAGCGAGTTCAGACTGCGCGAGCTGGACTGGATTGAGACCAACCGCGAGAAGGTGGACAAGGCAACCGGCGGCAAGGTGGGTTACGTTTACCTGCCCGACATGGAAGACGTGGGGCTGAATGAATTTGTCCGGCAGTATTTCCCGCAAATCCGCAAGCAAGGCATCATCTTCGACGTGCGCTACAACGGCGGCGGATTTGTGGACCAGATCATTCTGGAACACCTGCGCCGCATTCTGGCGGCCATGGAATCGGCGCGCAATTTTGCCAGCGACACCATTCCCGACAACGTCTTCTATGGATATATGGCTGACCTGAGCAACCGCTACAGCGCCTCCGACGGCGATTTCTTCACCTACTTCTTCAAGAAGTACAAGCTGGGTCCGGTGATTGGCGAACGCACCTGGGGCGGCGTGCGCGGCATCCGCGGCTACATTCCGGAAATCGACGGCGGATACTTCACGCGGCCTGAATTCTCGCTCTACAATTTGCAGAGCCACTGGACGGTGGAGAATCACGGCGTGGCGCCCGACATCGAAGTGGACAACCGGCCCGACCTGGTGGTGAAGGGCCAGGACCCGCAACTGGAACGGGCCATCCAGTACCTGATGAAGGAAATCAAGGCGAATCCGAAGAAGCTGCCGCCCCGGCCGCCGGACATGCCCGCCTATCCTCCGGGCCCGGCAGAATAGCCGCGCAGTTCGCTCCACGCCTGTCATCCTGAGTGTCGGGTGCCGCACATGCCGCGCTATTTGCGATGTGTGCGGCTTGGTCGTCGACGAGGATCGTATGCGGCCACGCCCGTATGGACTCAACTGTGCCCAATTCGCACTTCGGTCGATTGCTCCCGAGCAATACCCGTTAAGTTTTATCGAACCAGGAACGTTCGCGACCGGGTCTTTTTCCACCGTCCATAAGGATCTGAACAGTCGCAGTTCGCCCCGTCGTCGAACTTGTACTCGATGACCAATCGCTTTTCACCCTTTTCCCTTACCTTAAACGAATATTGCTGCGAGTGACCCGGTTCCAAGGAGTCAATACGCCAAGAGTTCCCAACATCAACACCATCCAGCAGAATGCCCCATTTCCCGGCCTTGGATTTGTTTAAGACACCAAATGGCGAGATAGTCAAATCGGACACAACCTTGCCGTTCTTTGACCACCCGAACATTTCGATCCCAGTGCAATAAGCGATCGTGCGGCTAGTTGAGTTCACCACCGATGCAGTGATCCTCTCTCCGACCGTATACTGTCGGGATGGAATTTCGATGCGGACCTGGGTATGCAGGGGAGTAACAAAGGCAAGCGTGGCGAGTATCGCTGCGGCAAACGAGTTTCGCATGGCAAGATTATACAGCGCGGCAGCTTAGCGACAATACGTTCGGTTAGAACCCGCAGACTGCGGAAACGGCGCCCTGCGCTACTTTGCTTCCCTCTTTTCCGGTTCTCGCTTGATCAATGATATAAATTCGTCTATAGTAATTGCCTGAAATCATATAGAGGCGAATAATGCCAGAAATGGACTTTATCGGTGTGCGGGAAGCGGCCCGGCGGCTGGGCGTCAGTTATCCCACCCTCAAGCAGTGGATCTACCGCGGCAAGGTCCGCACGGTGAAAACCGTGGGCGGGCACCATCGCATCGCGCAGTCGGAAATCGACCGCCTGCTGTTCCAGCAGGGGCGGAAGGGGCAAACGGCCCGGCGGTCGAAGGCCCCGAAAACCAAAGGCCGGCCGGAGTCAGGGACGGGACTGCAGGAATTCATCAGCGGAAGAAACCAGTTGGTCGGCCGCATCGTGGGGCTGAAAACTATCGGCCTGCTGACCAAAGTTTCTCTCGACGTGGGCGGCCAGATTGTCACCTCCGTCATCACCCGCGACGCCTGCCTCGACCTGAAACTCAAAGTGGGCGACACGGCGGCGGCGCTGATCAAGGCCACGGAAGTGATGATCATCCGACCCAACTGGAAAACCTCCTGAGCCGTCACCGGCGCCCGGTCATGGTTAGCGCACACGTCGCGGTGTTAGCGATGTGCACGGCCCCGCGAAACGCATGCAGCAACCGCGACGCAGAAAACAATCCGGGAATTTACAAATGACGAAGTCCATAACAAGGATCTATTTCGCACTACTTGTCGTGGCCCTGGCAATTGGATTTTCATCCTGCGGCCCTCGAAATAGCGGCGGCGGGCCGAACACGACGATTGTTGTCTCCGCCGCGGTCAGCGTGGAAAACGCCTTCGTCAAGATTGCAAAGATTTATACGGCCCGCACGGGAACAAAAGTCGATTTCAGTTTCGGCGCGTCGGGAAATCTGGAAAAGCAGATCGAGGCCGGCGCGCCCGTTGACGTCTTTGCCAGCGCCGGCGAGAAGGAGATGGACCAGCTTGCAGGCCCAGGCGCTGATCGAGCCCGGCACCCGCGCCGACTTTGCCGGGAACGCCCTGGTGCTGGTGGTCCCCACCGATTCGAAGCTGAAGCTCGATTCATTTGTCCAACTGGCAGGGCGGCAGGTGAAGAGGATCGCCATGGGCAATCCCAAAACCGTTCCCGCCGGACTTTACGCCCGGCAGGCGCTCCAGAATCTTCACCTCTGGCCCGAACTCGAATCGCGGCTGATTTTTTCCGAGGACGTTCGCCAGGCGCTCGATTACGTGATGCGCGGCGAAGTGGATGCCGGCATCGTGTATGCCACCGACGTGGCGATCGCGGGCGGCAAGGTGCGGCAGGTGGCCGAAGCGCCCGCCGGGACTTATGGCCCCATCCGTTATCCGATTGCCGCCATCAAGGGCTGCGCCCATCCGCAGGCGGCAAAAGATTTCATCAAACTCGTTCTCAGTCCCGAGGGCGAAAAAATCCTCGCGAGCTACGGATTCCGGGCGGTCAAAACGCCATGATCTGGTCGGCTTTCAAATTATCGGCGCTGGTGGTGAGCGTCGCCACGCTGGCCGTTGCGCTGGTGGGCACGGCGCTGGCTTTTCTGCTGGCGCGGCGCGATTTTCGCGGCAAGGAAGCGCTGGATTCGCTGGTGACGCTGCCCATGGTGCTGCCGCCCACGGTGACCGGATACTACCTGATTCTGCTGCTGGGGCGGCGCGGGCTGCTGGGGAAATATCTCTTCGCGCTGACGGGCTGGACGGTGGCTTTCACCTGGGAAGCCGCTGCCATTGCCGCCGGCGCCATGGCGCTGCCGCTGATGGTGAAGTCGGCGCGCGCGGCGCTGGAATCGATTGACCGGCGCTACGAACTGGTCAGCTTCAGCCTGGGGAAGAGTGAACTCGAAACTTTCTTCCGTGTGACGCTGCCGCTGGCAAAGCGCGGCATCCTGGCCGGAGTGGTTCTCAGCTTTGCGCGGGCGCTGGGGGAATTCGGCGCCACGCTGATGCTGGCCGGCAATATCCGCGGTAAAACACAGACCATGCCGCTGGCCATTTATGAAGCGTTCATTTCGGGCGACGACCAGAAAGCGCAGATCATGGCGGTGATTCTGACCCTCGCCTCGATTGCCGTGATCTATCTGACCAACGTTCTGACGCGCCCGCCCAGGGCGGCATAACCCATGCTGAACGTCGCCATCAAAAAACAGTTTGCCTCAAACGGCCGCGCCGGCTTTGCTCTCGACGCCGCCTTCACGGCCAGCCAGGGCATCACGGTGCTGTTTGGCGCGTCGGGATCGGGCAAGACAACCACGCTGCGTTCGATTGCCGGAATGGTGACGCCCGACGCGGGAAGAATTTCGCTGGGCGATTCCGTCTACTTCGATTCCGCCGCCCGTGTGAATCTTGCCATGCAGAAGCGCCGCGTGGGCTTTGTGTTTCAGGATTACCTGCTTTTCCCGCACCTGACCGCTGCCGAAAATGTGGCTTACGGCGCCAAGGCGCCGCACGACCACGCCCGGCGCCGGCAGGTTGAAGATCTGCTCAAACTGGTTGGCGTGGATGACGCCGCCGGCCGCCGTCCCGCTGAACTTTCAGGCGGCGAACAGCAGCGCGTGGCGCTGGCGCGCGCGCTGGCCTCAGACCCCGCCATTCTGCTGCTGGATGAGCCGCTTTCGGCCGTTGACGTCACAACGCGCTCGCGCCTGCTGGATGAAATCGTCGAAGTGCAGCGCAAGACGGCCATCCCGTTTCTCTACGTCACGCACAGCCCGGCGGACGCGGTGCGCATCGGCGATGAACTGCTGGTGATGTCGGAAGGCCGCATCGTGCAGCAGGGGAAACCACTGGAGGTTTTTAACGCGCCGCTCAACGTTCCGGCCGTCCGCGTGCTGGGGACGGAGAATATTCTGGCGGGGAGGATTGAGAGCCATCAGGCGGAAGAGGGCATCAGCATCGTCGACCTCGGCCGGTGCCGGATGGTCATCCCGCGCAGCCGGCTTGCCGAGGGCAGCCGCGTCACGCTCGGCATCCGCGCGGAAGACATCATCATTTCGCGCGAGCGCGTCAGCCGCACCAGCGCGAGGAACCTGCTGGCCGGGAGCGTCCGGCATCTGCTGCGTGACGGGGAAGGCGTCGAGCTGGTGGCTGATTGCGGAGTGGATCTCAAGGTGCGCATCACGCCGCAGGCCGCGCAGGCGCTGGAACTCGCTCCCGGAGTGGAAATCTACCTTCTGATCAAAGCAAGCTCCTGCCACATCCTCAGTTGACGGGCTGGCGCGCGGCGCCGAAGGTTACCGTGGTAGAGGTTTCAGCATGATGTCCCGGAACTTGATGGCGTTGTCTTTGTTGCACTGCAGGCCAATGACTTCGCCGGCCGGGTGCTTCGAGTTGTGCGCGTCCAACAGGGTCTTGCCGTTCAGAACAACCACGAAGTGATCGCCATCAGCCGTTATTTCGATATTTGTTCCAGTGATCGGGGATGATACTGGCGGGTTGCGCCTTGACCGATCCCACCAGGCTGCCCGTGTTGAAGCCGGTGGGCATATTGGCCCAGATCTGGCATTCGTATCCGACGACCCAGGGAAGCCCTTCCTTCTGAGCACGCACAAAGACTCCGCTGTTGACACTGCTGGCTCCGCGAAACTGCAGTTTAAGAACATAATCGTTCGAGGGTGACAAAGTGCCCAGCCAACCCGCACTGGTTCCCGGGCAGACCAGCGCTCCGTTCTCGACCTTCCAGTCTCCTCCCGTGTGGACCTGCCATCCTTGAAGCGTCTTGCCGTCAAACAACGATACCCAACCGTGTCGCGCGGCCCCTCTGGCAAGAGTAACGGAATGGCTTTGGACAACGACTGACAGCACAAGAACGCCTAAAATTCCGATTCCTATAACCCAACGCCGCATGTTTCCTCCATTCTTCCTCTGCGCTACCGTCTCTTCAGCCGTGCTGCTATACACCCGTCTCGGATAAAACGTCAGCTTGCGCGCTTGAGGCGCTTGAAGCCGTCGATGATGAACATGCGCATGAGGACCTGGTAAGGGACGCCCCGGGCTTTTGCTTCGGCCTTGAGTTCCAGAATCAACTCCGGGTCGAGAGCCACCGAAGTCGGCTGCTTGCGAGACTCTTTCCGCCTCTTCATCGCAGCCTTGATCTTCGCCGACTCAAAATCGAGCTTGCCGTATTCGGATTCATTCTTCACGTAACGTGGCATAAGGCGTCCTCGCAAGAATAGTGTACAACACTATACTTTCAACATACCATAAGCCACGCTAAGGACAATCTGGATAAGTTCACCTACGAAAACCGTGTCCGTTTCCACAGCAGCACGGCGCCGGCGACGAGAAGGCCCAAGGTGGCGGCCAGCAGGACGACGATCCAGGCGGGGTGCAGTTCGATGGGCGGGCGGGTGGTTCCGTGGGCGAGCCAGACAAAGATGCCCACGGCTGCAACGACGATGGCGACGTCCCACCATCGCCAGCCGTGCGAACGCGAGGCCATGACGTCCTCGCCCGACTGCGCGCGGAAGACCTCATCGTGGTTAAGGCCGTAGCGGTCGCACTCGCTTTCAATCGCCTCGCTCCATGCGGCGTGTTCGGTTGCCGGAGCTTCCGCCCGGCTGATGGCCAGCGCGCCCAGGATCATCACCACGGAGCCCGCCACCACCATCACCTGCGTGGCCGAGCCGCGGCCGGCCAGCTCGCCGAAAACCAGCGCGCCCCAGGCCAGCCCCCAGAGCTGGTTGGTGTTGGAAAGCGGAATGCCGCGCCCGATGCCGATATACTTTGCCGCGTACTGCTGGAACAGATCGCCCAGCACCCAGCAGAAACCTCCCAGGAACAGCCAGAAAAGCGCCGGTCGCGCCTTCGCGAGATCCATCAGCACCGGGTGCAAGCCGCCGCGAAACACCAGCGCCAGCGCCCCCACCGTTCCAAGCTCGCCCACCGTAAAGACGGTGACAAACGAGAGCGGGTTCATGCCGCTCAGGTAGGCTTTGCGGTAGGGAATGTACATGGTGCCCCACAGCAGGCCGGCCCCCAGCGCCGCCAGGATTCCCGCCGTGGCGTGAGCCGAAGTGGTGAGCGGAGCGCTGGCCGAGGCATAGGCCAGCAGGACCGCGCCGCCGGCAATCCCGATGGCGCCGCCCAGAACTTTGGCCTGCGCATTCTTCCCCGCTCCGCGCAGCTCGCGGAAAAAGAACCAGCCCCAGAACAGGCCCACCAGGCAGTTGGTGTTCCACAGCGGGAAAGCGATGGAGAGCCCCACGTCACGGATGGCAAAGACGGTGAGGGTGTTGGCCACGGCCCACAGCGCCCCGGCCAGGATGGCCCAGACGATGAGATGGGGTTTGTCGCGCAGGTCGGCGAAGATGTATTCCGTGCCCTTCATGATGGTGGGGACGGTCCAGCGGGCCACGAAAACCCCGGCCACCATGCCCAGAGAAATGATGAAGGGCGAGATGCCCAGCGTGACCAGTTTGGTGGGCGCTTCAGCGGCGCCCAGCCAGGCGCCCGCGGCCAGGCCGCACAGCACGCCCAGCGTGTGCAGCGAGCGCGAAACGCCTGAAGAATGGAGTTGCCGGGCCAGTAGGTTTGCTCCTCAGCGAACGTAAATCAGCAGCAGAATTCCGGCGGCCAGAACCGCCACGGGAACCCAGAACTGGCTGTCCGTCAGAATAGCTTTCGCCATCGATCGTTTCACACCACACCTCAATCCTGATGTTCCAGAGGAAATCCTGCCGCGAGGCGGAGGTGATTTTACCACTGTATCTGGGAAGGAAAATACTTCGAAATCAAATCTTCGTAATAAGGGCGAAGCTTGGCCACATCCGGACGCGTCTCGGCCTTCGAGTACAAATCGTAGGGATTGAACTCGCGCACCCAGTGGAACATTTCGCGGTCGTGATCGCTCATCAGGTAGCCGTAGGCGCCTTCGTGGTGCGCCGGATAGAACGAGTGGTAGCGGATCATGTAGAGGCCCTCTTCGGGCAGATAGTTCTTGACCACGTGATACAGATATTCGTCGTGCCCCCAGGACATATCCACGTTGTCGAGCCCGCCGTTCTCCTGATAGACGCCCAGGCGCGTCTGGTATTCCGGCACCTTCGAATCGGGATTCAAGGAGAAGAAGTTGTGAAAGACAATCTTGTCGGACCAGGCGCAGCCCACGGGAAAGGTGTCGCCCACAACGGCCCATTGCGGCTCGCCCCAGAGGCAGAGGATTTTGCCCAGGTCGTGGATCAGGCCGGTCAGGATGAACCAGTCGGGGCGGCCGTCGCGCCGCGCCGCTTCCGAAGTCTGCAGCAGATGTTCGATCTGGGAAAGCTCGGTGTCCGGGTCACTTTCATCCACCAGCGTGTTCAGATATTCCATGGCTTCCCAGATACCCATCCTGGCGCGGGTTCGGGAAACGAATTCCTGCTTTTTGCCGAGCACAAAATCACGCGTCTGGTTCATATGGTTTTGACGGTAAAACTCGCGGACGCGCGGCGGCGTGGTATCGGTATGATTCCGGAATTCTTCCGGCTTCTTCTCAGTCTGCACCGGCGGGGTTGAAGGGCCGCCTTCCGGATAGCGCGCCTTCACAAAATCATCCCACTCTTCCAGATCTTTCAACGGCCCCTTTTGAGGGCGGAGGTCTCCGAACTGCCCCATGGCGGCACCACCTTTCCCCTGTGACACCATCTTAAGCACACCAGCTACGGTGAGTCAACGAGCAGCCCCCCTGGCCGGATTGGGTGCTTCCGGCAGACCTTTTCGCCGGCGCTGGAACAGAAAAGACTGTCAGATAAGAAATTCAGCCTTGCCGGGAATATTTTTGTCGGGGACCGGTATTACAGCAGTGTGGGAGCAAAACACACCCCGGGCAAAGAGCGGCCAATGAAAGAGAAATTAGAGCGACTGGAAATCAGGTCAAAACACCCTCTGGCCATCCGCTGGTGCCACTGGGTCAATTTTCCCCTGCTGGCCCTCATGCTCTGGAGCGGGCTCTGGATCTACTGGGCCAATGACGTTTACCGCATCGGCATCGGTTCCTTCACGCTCTTCAGGTTCTTTCCTGAGGGCTTCTATCGCACTTTCGGGGTGAGCTATCAATTGGCAAAGGGCATGGCCTGGCACTTCTTCTTCATGTGGCTTTTCGTCATCAATGGAATCGTTTACGTCATCTACACGGTGCTTTCTGGAGAGTGGCGGCAACTGGTTCCGGACCGGCACTCCTTTCGGGAAGCCATCTTCGTCGCGCTCCACGACCTTCATCTGTGGAAGGGAGAGCTCCCCGCGCGCAAATATAACGGGGCGCAGCAGATTGCCTACACAGCCATTATCCTCATGGGCGTCGGCTCCGTACTTACCGGGCTTGCGATATACAAACCCGCGCAGCTCGGCTGGCTGACGGCTTTGCTGGGCGGCTACGCCGCCGCGCGCTTTGAACACTTTCTGCTGGCCGCCGGCTACGTGCTTTTCTTTGTGGTCCACATCGCCCAGGTGGTCCGGGCGGGCTGGAACAATTTCCGCGCCATGGTCAGCGGCTACGAACTGGTCTCTTCGAAGGAAGCCAACTATGAATAACGGAAAGGACGAGCGTGAGGCTTTGTCTGCTCATGCCGGCGAACCTGAGGGACCGCCATTCGCGGCTGAACCCGACGCCACCACGGCTCCGGTGGAAACCACGAAGGATCAATCCGCAGATGCTCCCGTGGCCACTTCTGTTCCGGAGGTGAGTACTCCTGAGCCCGCAGAACTGGAGGCGTGGAACCGCCAGGTGCGGCGCCGAATGCGGCAGCGCTCCCGTCGCGCCTTTCTGCTGTGGGGTGCTGGACTTGCGGCCGGAGCAGGAGCGTTTGAGTGGCTCACCACCCGTCCCGAAGCGGGCGGAGTTCCCTGGCCGTTTCGCAAGACTCTGGAACTGAACGAGCGGCTGGCTCGCGGACTTTTCAGCGAGCACCGCCTCGTGCGGACCTTCAAAGCGGACCAGGCAGGGCCGGACCGGGTGAACGGCGACGTTGGCCTCGATGAGGATATTGACCTCGCGACCTGGAAGCTGCGTGTTGAAGGCCTCGCGTCCGGAGGCGGTGCGCTCACGCTGGACCTCGATGCGATCCGGAAATTGCCGCGCGTGGAGATGACCACGGAGTTCAAGTGCATCGAGGGCTGGAGCATCATCGTCCATTGGGCTGGCGCGCGCTTTAGCGATTTCATGAAGGCTTATCCGCCCCGCACGCATAGCGGCGGAGCGTGTTCAGCCTCAACCGTGCCGGAGGACCTGCCGGCCTACGTCAGCATGTCGACGCCGGGCGACGGCTATTACGTGGGGCTGGATATGGAAAGCATGCTGCACCCGCAGACGCTGCTCTGCTACGAGCAGAACGGCGTGCCGCTTTCGCAGGAGCACGGCGCTCCGCTGCGGCTGGCGATCCCTGTGAAGTACGGCGTGAAGAACATCAAGCGCATTGGAACCATTCGGTATTCCGACAAAAGGCCCGGGGATTACTGGGCCGAGCGTGGATATGACTGGTACGTGGGGCTCTAGGTTTTGGAATCCAAAAAATCGAAAAGGAGAAGCAAGCATGATCAAACGAATCGCAATTCTGGCAATGGCCATGTGTATGAGCATGGTATTGGCCAACCGGCTGACCGGGCGTGGCCCTGGCGCAGTCCCAGGACGACAAGATGCAGTCCGGCGACAAGATGAAAGATGAAAAGATGGCCAGCCACGACAAGATGGCAAAGAAGAAAAGCAAGATGCACAAGAAAGACAAAATGGCCAGGAAGAAGATGAAGAGCGACAAGATGCAGAATCAGGATAAGATGGACCAGCCGAAACAGTAAGAGGGAGACTCGATGGCCCGGAAAGGTGGGGCCCGGCGCTCCACCTTTTCTTTCAGAGCTGCCGCGGCGGTGAGCCGAATTGTTCTTTAAGTCCACAGCCGGTTTGGAAGACTTTGAAGCCGCCGCCATGCCCCATCTCGCGGCCCTGTACAGGACCGCCAAATTCCTGGTTCGTAACCCGGTGGAGGCGGAGGACCTTGTGCAAGACGTCTACCTGGAAGCGCTGAAATCCTTCCACCGTTTCGAGCCCGGCACCAATTGCAAGGCGTGGCTCTTCAGGATCCTCTTCCATCGCCTCCACCATCTCCGCCGGCGGTGGCTGAAGTCTTCGCTCGAAGAAACCTTCACCGACCAGCATGCGATGGCGGCTGAGCCTCCGGTCCCGCAGGAAATCAAAGACCAGGATGTCCTTGCGGCCCTCGACAAAGTTCCTCTCGCTTTCCGCGAGATTGTTCTCATGGCGGACGTCGAGGAATTTTCATACAAGGAGATTGCTGAAACGTTGAAGCTCCCGGTAGGGACCGTGATGTCCAGGCTGAGCCGTGGAAGGAGACTGTTGCGCGAAGAGCTCGCCGGGGTCGCCAAGTCGTTTGGCATCCGCACCGGCGCGAATGACGCCGCCGGAGGGGAACTCGCATGAACGTGCTGAATTTCGATTCCGGACAGTGTGAGCGCACCCGCCGGCAGATGGATGCCTACCTCAGCAATGAACTGCTGGTGGAAACAACCGGCGAAATGCTGCGCCACCTGGAAAACTGCGAGGCTTGCTCGCGCGAACTGCAATCGCGCATGCGGGTTCGGGAGGCTTTGCAAAGGGCCGCCGCAAGCCAATCCGTGCCCGACGGACTGGGCGAGGCCATCCACCAGCGCCTGAAAAAAACCCAATCGCGTTCCTTTTGGGCTCCTCGCGCTCCCACCTGGGCGCTGGCCCTGGCTGCTGTTGCGATGATCGTAATGGTGGGTCTTGCCGGGCGGCAGTGGAGCAGGCTGGAACACGCCAGGCAGATGGTGGCCAACGTCCTGCCGCTTGGAGTATCAGACCACCTCCATTGCGCCATTCGCGGCCACAATTATCCGGATGTTGCCAACCCGCCCGAAGTGCTTCGCAAGAAACTGGGTCCGCAATACGCCGAATTGCTCCCCGTCGTCGAAAAGAAACTTCCGGGCTTTCAGGTCCTGGAAGCGCACATCTGCACCGTTCCCGGCAGCCCGCGCAAGTATGTACACTTCATCGCTCGCGGCAAAGGCACCATCCTCTCCGTGATTCTCACAAAACGGGAAGGCACGGCTCTGCCGCAGGGAAGATTTGTTACGGCAGCCTCATTTGGCAATGTCAATTTCTACGAGAAGCAACTTGAGGGAATGAGTGTTGCGGGCTTCCAGGTGGGCGGTTATTTCGGCTTTGTGGTTTCCGACCTCAGCCAGCATGAAATGGGCCAGCTTGCCGAAGGGCTCGCGCCTGCATTACAAACCGCCCTGAAAACTGCGGGAAATCAAGCCTCCAGAAGCGGTGGCTTGCGCCATCCCGGACTCGCGAGCCTGACCTAAAGATTTCTGCCTTACGTCGTGATCTTTAAGGCATAGGCAATGTCGCACGGCTTCTCGCCCGGCATTTCAACGACAAGCGCGTCAGAATCCTGCCGCCATTTGAGGCGGGCGTCGCTGCCCAGCAAACTGACATTTGAAATTTTGCCGGGAGCGTTCTTTGAATTTTTCCCGAGGGCTTTGATGCTGGCCTCGCGCTCCGGCCAGGCCATGAGAATGGCGTAAATCGCGCTGCCCTTGGCCGTGAAGCGCATGTCCTGCGGGGTGAAGGTCATCTCCTTCAGCTTCGTCTCGCCGAAAGATCCGCCGGGCAGCAGGGTGGGGCCTTCGCCGTAAATTTTCCAGGGGCGTGTGGCGTAAATCGCTTCGCCGTTAACGTCCATCCAGCGGCCAATACCGCGAAAAACTTCTTCGGCTTCGGCCGGCAGGGTCCCGTCGGGCCTGGGACCCACATTGAGCAGAAGGTTGCCGTTCTTGCTGACGATGTCGATGAATTCAAGTACCAGCTCTTTGGGCCGCTTGAAGGTGTCGCCGTCGATATAGCCCCAGGATTTCCAGCTCACGGAAGTGTCGGTCTGCCAGGGCAATTCCCGAATACCGCCCGCCAGTCCGCGCTCGATGTCCAGGACCGCGGCATGTTCCGGATACGCCGTGTTCTTATAAGTCACCACCACGCCCTGGTTGCGTTCTGCCGCCACGTTGTAATAATAGGCGGCAAACTGCTTGCGGTAGGGCTCCAGACCCGGCGCGCCGTTGGCCCAGTCGAAATAAACCAAGTCAGGTTGGTAGAGGTCTACGATCTCTACGCAGCGCGCAAACCAGTCCTGCATAAACTCCCTGGAAGGTTGCTGGACCAACTGGCCTGGTTGATTGATCGATGAGTGGAGCCGGCGCATGGATAGGGCCGTAGAGGCCGGCGAACAGCGGATTGTCCGTGTCATAACCCTTCTCAAAAGTGTAATAGGAGAAGTGAAAGGCCCGATGTGAAGAGACGCCGAGTTTCAATCCCTGGTTGTGGACTTCGCGCGCCCATCCGGCAATGGTGTCGCGGCGGGGACCCATCCTGGCGGCGCACCACTCGGTGAGGTGCGAATCGTACATGGGGAAGCCATCGTGATGCTCGCCTACGGGAACAATGTATTTGGCGCCGGCTTTCTTGTAAAGTTCCACAAGCTCGTCCGGCTTCCAGTTCTCCCCGCGAAACATGGGAATGAAATCCTTGTAACCGAACATCGACTGCGGCCCCCAGTGCTGCCGGTGCCACTCGAAGACAGGACTCTCCTTGCGGTACATCAGGCGCGGGTACCATTCGCTGTCGTGGGCGGGAACAGAATAAACGCCCCAGTGCATAAAAACTCCAAGCTTGGCGTCGCGATACCAGTCGGGCACGTTGTATTGCGAAAGGGAATCCCAGGTAGGCGAGAAACGCCCGGGGAACGGATGCGCCATGGCCTGCGCAATGCGCGAAACGGAGCCCAGGGCTGATAAACCTGCGCCGGCGGCGAACGCGGACTTAAGAAAATTCCTGCGTGAATACATGCTTGTCATAAAATGCCCCTCTCGATAGCTTCGAGTGCGGGCACTAAAATATCTCACCTCATCAAGCCGCGCAAACGGTTTCCGCACCGGGCGATCCGAGAGGAGCGCCGGAACGGAATATAGGGTTGAATCTTCAGGACGCCGTGTGTTATTACTAGGCGGCCATCAATAAAGCATGCCAGCTGCGCCGGCCGTCGGACCGCGCTGTCACCGCCTGGTGCAATGCATGGGAGGAAAAATGAAAACGAAAAACCGTCGCCTGGAAGCTGTTGCTGTTCGCCGGACTGATGGCCATGATCGGCTGCCAGGCCCCGGCCCCGCAGAAGGAGGCCAGGCCAGCCCCCTCCTCCAGCCAGATCCTGCATGCGCATTTTTATAACTCGGGCTTCAGCCTGGCGGATGACAACTACAATGCCTGCTTTTACGCGAGCAACGGAAAGGTCTACTACGTCCTTGCCTCGGGATCGGTTAAGACCGGTGCGCAGATGTACGCCTTCGATCCGGCAACAGGAAAAATCGACCACGTGGGGGACCTGACGGAGGCGGCAGGCGAAAAGGGACTGCACGCGATCCCGCAGGGAAAGGGACACAGTATCTTTATCGAATATCAGGGCAAGCTTTATTTCGCCACGCACATCGGGTACTACAGTCCCGCGACGGCCTCGGGCAAAGAAGTCGCGGGCGCACCTCCGCCGGGATATAAGCCCTACCCCGGAGGCCACTTCCTTTCCTACGATCTGGCGACGGGAAAGTTCGAGAGCCTGGCAAAGGCCCCGCAGGGCGAGGGCATCATCTCGTTCATGATGGATCCGGAGCGCGGGCGGCTCTACGGCATCACCTGGCCGTCAGGGGAATTCATCCGATACGATATGAAGACCCATGATCTCAAAAACTTCGGCTCGCATTTCCAGGGAGGCGAAGCGGGAATCCCGGGAAAGACCTTCCAGGCAATCTGCCGCTCTCCGGCGCTTGATCCTGATACGGGCTCGGTCTATTTCTCCAATGCCAAAGGAGACATTTTTCATTACGACTACAAGACCGATTCGCTCCAGAAGTTGCAGGAGTGTAATCTGCGGAAGGACGTCTTCGGACAGATCGACCCCAACAAACCGGGCACCATGGGCTATAGCTGGCGCCAGATTATCTGGTACCCGCCACAGAAAGTCTTCTATGGCATGCATGGGCGCTCCGGCTACCTGTTCAAGTTTGACCCTCGGGCACAAAAGATCACTGTGGTGGACCGGCTGGTTTCAGATCCCACTTTTGAGAGTGGCATGTATGACGCCTTTGCCTATGGCTACCTGGGATTGACCCTGGGCCCAGACGGCCACACCATCTACTACCTCACCGGCACTCCCCTCACATCCGCCGGGAGTGCTCACGCCACGAGCACTCCAGCCGATAAGGCCGCGGCCGGACACGAGAATGAGGAAATCCACTTTGTCACCTACGACATTGACATCCGGAAATCGCGTTGATCACGGCGTTCTGCAGCTGGAGAACGGCATGCGGCCATTCTTTGCCGAGTCGATTGCCATCGGAAAGAAGAACATTTATACGGTGTCAAAGATCCCGGAAGGGGGGCACGTTCGAGTGGACCTTCTGAGTTTTCCGAACCCGCTCTTGTGACGATATGCGATGGGCCGTATCAGTTTCAACTGCGGCGGAGGGTCTCGCATTTCCCGCCCGGTCGCAGGAAGAGGAACAGCTTTATCAGGCACCCGGATTTCGAGGCAGATTGAGCCGGTCGAGGGCTTCAAGCATCTTCTTGTTCAGGAAAGCCATTTGCCGCTGGTCATGAGGATTGGGTTCGAGACTGGCGTCCCGGACGAAAGCTTCTTTGATGATGCCCCGCGCCGCCAGCAGTGACTTCTCCACGTGGTGGAGCAACTCCAGGTTCTGCAGGCTGAAAACAATCAAGGGCAGCACGTCCCGGAAGGTTTCGTAGGCTTCGTCCATCCGCCCCTGTTGGCCCAACCGGAACACCCGCGCCAGGACATCCGCCGCCCCCAGGCTGGGCATCACCCCGCAAATTCCCGCTGGAATCAGCTCCAGCATGTACATCCCGCCCCATCCTTCCAGAACTCCGACCTCGCCGGACGTCTTCTGAACGACCGCTTCCACCTTGGAGGCCATCATCGGTTCTTCGAGCTTGACGTAGCGGAAGTGCGGATGCGCCCGGTGCAGGCTGGCGATGAAATCCAGGCTGATGGTTGGCCCGCCGGGATTGAAATCCTGAATGATCAGCGGGACCTCAATCGCGCTCAGGATGCGGTCAAAGTAGCGGAGAATGTCGCGCTCCCCCAGGGGGAACAGTCGCGGCACAGAAACGGAAATGGCATCCGCCCCCGTCCGTTGGGCCTCAAGCGCGGTTTCCGCTGCCTGCTTTGCCGAGAAAGCATTCACCTGCCCGATCACGGGGATGCGGCTGGACGACTGCTTGACAGCTTCCGCTATGGCCCGGCGCCTCTCGTCTTCAGATAGCTTGTAAAACTCGCTGGCGTAGGCGGGAAGGCACATCGCGCAGGCCCCGCTGGCGCAGGCAAAGTCAACCAGCGCCCGCAGGCCTTCCCAGTCAATTTCCTGGTTCTCCTGGAACGGAGTTGGAATAATCGGAACGATGCCCTGAATCTGAAACTCGCGCTGTTCAATCTCCGCTTTTGTCATGTATCAAACTCCCATCCTGAGAAAACTTTGCCGGTCCTGGCGTAACCATAGGGTTATAGGCCGCCGAACGAGGCTCACGCGGCCGCATGCCTGCACTTTACCGGGAAACAGGCTCAGGGTTGATGCATAAATACCGTTCAGCCTTTCCACGATCGTTCGATCTCCTCCAGCGTTTTACCCTTCGTTTCGGGAAGTCTGCAGCGGATAAACACAAAGCCGGCCGCGCAGATGGCTGCGTAAATCCAGAATGTCACGGCGGCGCCCAACCCGCGATTCAGCAACGGAAATGTGTAAGTCAGGATAAAAGATGCCGCCCACAACGACATCACGGCAACCGACATTGCCGTGCCGCGAATTCGATTGGGGAATATCTCCGCGATCACAACCCATGTGACCGGGGCCAATGACACGGCATAGCACGCGATGGCCGCCACCACTAGCACCAGCATGTGGACACCATGGCTGTGTTGGAAGTAACCAGCTCCAAGAACCGAATAAATGACGGCGAGACCGGCGGACCCGATGAGCATCAGCTTTCGGCGCCCCACCTTGTCCACCATGCCAATGGCCACAATGGTAAAAATCAGGTTGACGGCCCCGGTAATCACGATGTTGAGCAGAAGGTCGGACACTTTGTACCCGGCCGCGGAGAAAACTTCTTCGGCGTAGTTGAAGATGACGTTAATGCCGCACCACTGCTGAAACACCGCCAGAACAACGCCCAGCAGGAGAACTTTCAACATCGTTGGATCGACCAGTTCACGCAGGCCCTTGCTTCGCGCTTCACCCTGCAGGCTTAACTCAATCTCGGCCAGGGCGCGCCGGCCATGCTCTTCACCTCCGATTCTGGCCAGCACCTGACGGGCTTTGCCATGCCGGCCCGCCTTGGCCAACCACCGGGGACTTTCCGGGACCACTACCATGCCGACAAAAAACAGGACCGCCGGTACCGCCGTCACTCCAAACATCCAGCGCCAGCCGTGCTGGCCGTTCCAGGAATGCAGGATATCCAGAGCCGTTGCGCCGGCAGGCACGGGTCTGGCAATCAGCCAGTTGACACACTGGGCCAGGAGAATGCCAATCACGATATTGAGCTGGTTCAGAGTTACCAGTTTGCCGCGAATTCCGGCAGGAGAAACCTCAGAGATATACATCGGCGAAAGGTTTGACGCCAGGCCGATCGCCACGCCCCCGCTGATCCTCCATCCGACAAAGCCGTCAAAGGTCCCTGCCCACGCCGTGCCAACCGATGCCGCGGCAAATAGCAGGGCAGAAACAATCAGCAGGGGCTTGCGGCCAAAGCGGTCACTCAGGTTGCCTGAAATCGCTGCGCCAAGCAGGCATCCCACCAGCGCGCAGCTCATGGCCCATCCCTGCAGCGCCGGATCACTCAGATGGAAGTACGCCTCGTAGAAGGGCTTCGCCCCGCCAATAACGACCCAGTCGTATCCGAAGAGGAGGCCGCCCAGACCCGCCACCAGCGAGATTATCCAGACGTATGCGGCGCTGTATTCCCGCCGCATGCCCCGGGCGTCCACCTGGGACGAAGTAACATTCATTTGAAATTCTTATCAGGCGGCACAAGCCGAGCCGCCCTCCGAAGCCGTCCCGCCATCGCGCCCAACCGGGCTAATTCGCCGGCGTCAGCACGATGTTCCGGAAAGAGACATCGCCCTTCTCGCTGCCCTGCAGGTAAATCGGGCCCGGCAAGCCTTCATGGCTGTCGAGCGCCCCGCCGGTGATTCCCGGAATCTCCCTGTGGTTGATCACCGTTGTGCCGTTCTGCACCACCGTTACGGTTCGGCCCACAAACGTGATGTCAAACGTCTGCCACACCCCTGCTCGTCGCGGCAACTCCGGATGCGGAGCAATGTAGCCGTAGACCCCGCCGGTGTGATGGCTGGGAGGTTCAGACGCTGAATCGGTTTCGATCTGCACCTCGTAGCGGCCGCGCAGATAGACGCCGCTATTGGCCATGGGGCCACATTTGAATTCAAGGTGCAGTTTGAAATCTTCAAACCTGGCGTTGGTGATGATGTCAGAGCCACTCCCGTCCTTGACCAGTATGCCGTTGACAACTTTCCAGACAGACGGCCGGGCCGGGTCACTGGACCTCCACCCGTCGAGATTCCTGCCATTGAACAGGCGGAGGGGCTTTCCCCACTTGGGAGGGTTTTGGCGTTTCAGGGACGGCGCTCTGCTACCGATCCAGCGCCACGAAGTTCCATCCGGGCCGGTGGCTGTACCGACCAGCCGCCCGCCCTCGAACTTCCCTTTAAAAAGAGTATCCTGGCTGAAACCTTCCTCCTCTTTGGGCGAGAGGAACTCGAGCTCGCCTTTCTTGAATGAAACTTTTTTCAGTCTGGTTGCATGCTCCGAAACGCCGACCAGCACAACCCTGGGTTGGCCTTCCTGTTCCGAAACGTCAATCCAGGAAGGAAGCTCGCCAGTGGGCGTTGTGATGGTCAGGTCCCACCTGCCAAGGAACGGCTTGATTGCCGAATTGGAGCTTGCAGATGACGCGTACAGGCGGCCAGCACCGCCCAGGCAAAAAGCAGGAACCAGTATCACTGCTAAAAAAACAAAAGATTTTCTCCTGAACTCGATCATTTCCACCTCATTTAATCCAGGCTCGGCTACTTGATGAACTTCACCTGTCTCGAATATAAAGTCTAAGCTAAGAAAACAGAACGCGATGATCTTGCAATGCAACCATTATGCAGTGCCGATTCGCTGGAACTCGGTAACACCTGGCTGGCGAGCGGCTTGCAGGGCCATATCCCCTTGAATTCCTGTCTGATCCGTTTGGAAATGCCCCAAAGGATTCCGTCAAATTCTGCGTTAACGCAAACGCTGGAAGCCTAGCACAGATGGTCCTAAAGTCAAGGCTAACTCTGTCCCGATCCGGCTTATCCTCATTCCTCCCCGGAAGATGCAAGCGAGTCCCCAGAATGAGGCGATAAAAACTTGCAAGGAGCCAGAACTGATGGGTGTATTCTCGGTTGAATCCGGGAATGGGCGATTGGAGGTCCCGGGGGGAGTCTATCTTCAGGAGGAATCATGCAAATTACCCGGCGGCTGTGGCTGGCGCGTACCGGACTTCTATCGATGGCGGCGGCCTTGGGCCTGGATTTTTCGGCAAAAGGTACACAGCGGTCTCATACCCAAAGTAAGCACGAAGGAACATCACTCTGGCAGGTATATCAGCAATCGCTGAAGGGCGCGAAGTACGTTGACCTGACGCACAAGGTCAACCCGCACATTCCCGTGTGGCACGGATTCGGGACATCCCGATTCCTGCCCACAGTTGACCCCGAGACAGGGCGAGCGTACACCTACCGGCAGGACGGATTTGAGGCAACGCATTACGACCTCTCCACCGACCAGTTGGGGACCCAGCTCGATCCGCCAGCCCATTGGAATCCGTACTTTCCCTCAATTGACGAATTGCCCGCCACTTTTGCGGTGCGGCCCCTGGTGGTGATTCCCATTCAGCAAAAAGTAGCCCGCAATCCGGGGTACCAGATGGGCGTCGGGGATGTTCACGCCTGGGAAGAGCGCCACGGCAGAATTCCGCAAGGCTCTGTCGTCTTTGTCCGCTCCGACTGGTCAAAGGAATGGCCCAATCCGGACCTGGCCACGCGCAAAGTGTTCCCCGGCGTTCAGCTTGCGGCCCTGAAGTTTCTCCATCTTGAGCGGCACATCCTTTTCCACGGGCACGAACCGCTCGACACGGACACCACCCCCACATTTGAAAGCGAAAGGTGGCTGCTGACCAACGGATATACGCAGGGCGAGGGCGTGGCTAACCTCGACCAGGTCCCTGAGAAGGGCGCACTGGTAACGATAGGTTTTCCCCGGCTCCAGGGCGGCACGGGGGGTTACGCGCGCTATATTGCCATCTGCCCGCCTGACTGGAAATTTGGCGTCTCCGTAGGCGAACTGCCCGAATCTCCTCTGCCACGATCCTCAAAGCCCCTTCATTGGGACCACAAAGCGGGGATGCGCGTTCGATAGCACATTAGCATTGGGCTGGAAGGCCCACTTTGCCGGCACAGGACACTCTCATCGAAGTCCCGGAGCGCGATCGTGCCTCGCCTTCGGATTTCTGCTTTATTTTCCTGCCGTCACATTGCAGCCACTCAAGGACGGTTTGGTGGGCCCAGCAGGACTCGAACCTGCGACCAACGGATTATGAGTCCGCCGCTCTAACCAACTGAGCTATGGGCCCCGGGATACGGGTAAATGCAACGCAAGCCGCGCGCCGCGCGTTCCGTAAAATCTTACCACTCCCGGCAGGCCGGCAGCCAGCAAGTGGTCCGACGGATGCACTGCAAGTGAAGGATGTTCGTTTAGGCGTCCGGACGGTGACGCCGCGGGCGTTTGTTGGCTTCCAGGATCTTCTTGCGAACGCGGATCGAGTGCGGGGCCACCTCGACGTATTCATCGTCGGCAATAAATTCCAGCGCCTGCTCCAGCGAAATGGGCTTGGCCGGAACCAGCCGGATGGCATCGTCAGAAGTTGATGCGCGCATGTTGGTCAGCTTCTTCTCTTTGACGGCGTTCACGTCCATGTCGTCCCAGCGCGCGTTTTCGCCGATCACCATGCCTTCGTAAACGTTCACACCCGGCCCCACAAAAAGTTCGCCGCGCTCCTGCAGGTTGAAGAGCGCATACGCCGTGGTGCGTCCGGGACGGTCGGCGATCAGGGAGCCCGTCAGGCGGCTGGGGATGTCTCCCTGCCAGTCGCTGTAACCTTCAAACAGGGTGTTCATCACCGCTGTCCCACGCGTGTCCCTGAGGAGTTCGCCGCGCAGCCCGATCAGCCCGCGCGACGGAATCACAAATTCCAGGCGTACGCGCCCACCGGTCGTTCCATGGCCGGCCATCTTGGTGTTGACGCCCTTGCGGCTGCCGATTTTCTGCATGAGAACTCCGACGAATTCCGCAGGGCAATCAATGAGCAGCAGTTCCATCGGTTCCTGCACTTTGCCGTTCACCTCGCGGGTGACAATTTCCGGCTTGCCCACCGCCAGCTCGTACCCTTCGCGCCGCATCGTCTCAATCAGGATGGACAGGTGCAATTCGCCGCGCCCAAGGACCTTGAAGGAGTCTGTATTCCCGCCTTCCTCAACGCGCAGCGCAACATTCGTCAAAAGCTCTTTATCCAGCCTTTCACGAAGGTGGCGCGAGGTGACGTACGTGCCCTCACGGCCCGAAAATGGAGAGGTGTTGACGGTAAAGACCATGGAGATAGTGGGTTCGTCCACCGGCACATGAACCAGTGCCCGCGGCGTTTCGGCGCTGGTCACGGTCTCGCCGATGGTAATGCCCTCCACTCCGGCGATGGCCACAATTTCGCCCGTCCCGGCGTGCTCCACGTCGATGCGGTTGAGCCCTTCAAAACTGTAAAGCTTGGTGATGCGCGTGTTCTGGATGCTTCCATCCACCTTGACGATGGCGACCTCGTCGCCGCGATTGAGCGCACCTGAAAAGATGCGGCCAATCGCCAGGCGGCCGTGATATTCGCTGTAATCCAGGTTGACCACCAGCAACTGCAGCACTTCCGCCTCATCCCCGCCCGGAGGAGGAATGTGCTTCAGGATCGCTTCAAAAAGCGGCTGCAGGGTTTCCGAAGTATCGTCGAGGGAAGTTTTGGCGATGCCGTCCCGGGCAATCGCGTAGAGGATGGGAAACTCAAGCTGCTGCTCGGTGGCATCAAGATCGATGAAGAGATCGTAAATCTCGTTGATCACTTCCTGTGATCGGGCATCGGCGCGGTCAATCTTGTTGATGACAACAATGGGAGGCAGCTTGGCCTCAAGCGCCTTGCGCAGGACGTAGCGCGTCTGCGGCAGCGGCCCCTCGCTGGCATCAACCAGCAGCAACACGCCGTCCACCAGCTTCAGGGCCCGCTCAACCTCGCCGCCGAAATCACTGTGGCCCGGCGTGTCCACGATATTGATCTTGACGCCGCCGTAAGAAACCGCCGTGTTCTTGGCCAGGATGGTGATGCCGCGCTCACGTTCCAGGTCATTGGAATCCATCACGCGCTCCACAACTTCCTGATTGGCCTTAAAAATACCGCTTTGGCGAAGCATGCCGTCCACCAGCGTGGTCTTGCCGTGGTCTACGTGCGCGATGATGGCAATGTTGCGAATCGATTTATTCATAAATTAAGGAGTTCAGATCCTCGGTTCAAATTTTCACGCCACTTGCGTACGGCAGTCAGGGCCCTCACCGGTGATCCGGTCTGGCCGCAGCATGTGTTGGAGCAGAAAGCTGACAGGATTACTGGAGCAGCGATCTCAAGCCACAGACCGTTCAACTCTCAGGCAGGCACTGGCTGGAATTGGATCCTGCTGCAAGGGATGAAACGCTGTTGCAACTCCACCCTTCTATGTTAATGCATAAAACCATATCCGAGTAGGTTCGGAGTGTTCTGCACTTTGAGGAAAGTTCCAGCGTCAGGGCCACCGTTCATTTGGATGCTGCGCTTTCAACCGAACCGTCCAGCAGGATTTTGTCCGGGCCGGCCATAGCGATCAGGCGATCAACGTCAAAATCCTTATAGAGATCGAGGCAGAAAAGATCGGGTGCATCGTCAAACCCTACGGGATGTTGCAGAAGATAATCCATGCTCTTCATTCCCTGATGGACGGTTACGCTGGAGAACAAACCGGGCTCGATGGCGGCGGAAATAAGCGCGGCCATCTGTGTCCGGATGCCCGTCAGTTCCACGTGGACCGGATGCGAATTGAACGTCTGCTCCGCCCAACGGGCGACAGCGGCAAGTTGTGCCGATTCCAGGCCTAGCGGACGATCGCCCACGGTCGAGACCGCACTCGCAAACAACGATGGCACATAGGAAGGTGAACCCAGATCCGGCGAGTCGTCACCGGTAAACAGCAGATTGACCAGGATGACCTGGTCGCCCCTGTTCAGCAGGTCAGCCACTTCCTCCATGCGATTCCACACCTCGCCTGCCGCGCCCTTGCGGCCCTTGTCATCCAGAACAATGTCAACCGGGGCGCCCTCCGGCGTGTCCGTTTCCTTGAACCACACGCCCGTGGCACTGAGGCCGTTGCTCAGTTCGAACCGGTAGGATATGGAAGCCAGTCCGCTGTTGAATGTGTTGGCCACAGCCCAGACATGCTTCATCGTCACGGGCTTGTATCGGACAACGTTTTTCAGCTTTGCGCGCTCGGCCGCAGTCCACTCCGCCCGGCTGCCCGAAGGCGGGATCGGGTCCCGCTTGATCGTGCCTGCAAGTTGCCTGGCCAAGCCGAGGATGGTCTGATTATCAGGAGGCAATCCCACCACAAGCTGCTGGTACGTCCTGATCTGCGAGTCGACGGGAATTTCCTTGTCGCTCGCTGAAAGATGAAAAGACTTGTCAAAGAAACGATACGACTGTTGCCGGTTATCAAGCTTGTAGTTGTGATAGCCGGGATCGGTGTTCTGATGAAATTGAAAATCCCCTTGAGCACCGTATAGGGCAAAGTAAGGTTTCACCTGGTCGTAGATGTAAGGCTTGACCAGCGGCGCCCGAAAACAGCAACTATCTTCCGCATTGTTGATCAGCAGGGTTGGCCTGGGAGCCCGCATGGCCGTCAGGAAAACATAATCCTGTCCGTCGAAGAAGTCCGTAGCATCCTGCTCGTTGTCGCCCATGTCACCGATGCGAGCCAGCTGGTTGGCGAAGGCGCAATAGCCCGCGACCGGAATATCCACCTTGACGCGCTGGTCGAGCGAACCCAGCACGATGCTCTGCCACCCTCCGCCTGACAACCCCGTCATTCCAATGCGACTGCGGTCAACGTGCGGGTTCTGGTAAAGGTAATCGAGCGCCTTTCGCATGACCAGGTAGAAGAGCCCCACGCCGCTCGTGCCTACCAGGTCCAGGTGCCCAAGATAGCCGTGGTCATTCTCCGGGCGGAAGAGCTCTCCCATGTTGACGTATTCAATGTTGAGGGCCAGCATGCCTCTCAGCGCGTAATTGATGCAGCGCTTCTGCTTCCAGTCCACCGCCTTGCCTTGCGGCCCGACGTGCCCGTTCACGTTCAGAATAGCCGGAACCTTGCCGTGAATGACCTCAGGCTCATAGAGCAGAGCGGCCGACCAGAAACCCGGCACGACTTCGTATCGCAACTTGATGATGCGGTAGCCGTGGCCGGTTTCAATCGTGCCCATCTGTTCAAACCGCGGAGGCGCGTCTACCCACTCTCCGGGCCAGCCGTGGTAGATCACATCGTTCAGCAAGTGCTTCCGAATTTGTTCCGCCTTCGCGGTCCATGCCGCCGCACTCGTGGGCTTGGGCAGCTGAGGCGCCCGCGCCATCAGGTACTCGCGCAATTGGCTGATCACATCCTCATGGGACTGGATCGGTTCGCTGGAAATGGCGCTAACCTGCTCGGCAACTTCCTGCGCACGGGCCATCGTTGCTAAAAAAAGCACACTAAACAGAAGGGCACCGATTTTACGCATGTCTTTCTCCTCGTTTCTTCTCTTTACCTGCCTGAGGGGAGTGCACTTATATCTGCTCTTCCTGCCCCGGTCAGTGGACCTCGATGCTTCCCACATCATACCAGCCGTCGGGCTGGCGGCCCTCAATGGCGAGGCGAATTGCGGGCTGCCCGGTTTGTGGATCGAGCATGCCCACCCGCAGACGGTAACTTCCAGGCTTCAGGCTTGCCGGGACGTAAACGGTCCCATCATAAACTGAATCGCCGGGAAGCCATTTGCGGATATCGACCGGCAGGCGAATGGTGGCGTGGTCGGAGTCGTTTTTCGCCTGCAGCGCCAGCACGTATTTGCGGTAAATGGGAGCAACCCCGGCATTGAGCCACCACATGTGGACCATGGCCATCGAGCCAGACGCCACCGCGCGCGGATATTCCAGCCGGCGGAGAACAAAGCGGTAGCCCATCCTCTTCTGGAATTCATCGAACTGCTGTTTCCATTCCGGCGGTATGGCCGACGACTTGATGTTGACCGAAGTAACGTGCCAGCGGAGCGCCTGTGCCAGGATGTAATTCAGGTCCCAGCCTTGCTTTTTCCAGTAGCCGGGAACCCAGCAGCTTTCAAGCGAAACAGGGCTTTTCTCCCACACATTCTGGATCCCGGCGCGAACAATCTGCATGGGATAAACGTCAAGCATTTCTGCAGGGAAGTATGGGTCATCGGAATGCTTGCGCATATCGCCCCAGCAGTCCAGCCGCCACCCCGTTCCATGTTCCGTGCCGTAGGTGAGCGCCCGCTGCTGATCAAAGTTCATCAGTAACGGAGTGTGCTTGAAAGCTTTGAGCCAGATGTCAATCAACGCTTTCTGGTAGCGAAATGCCGCCATGTAAGGGCTCCAGCCTTCACCCCAATATCCAATCGAAGAAACGTCGACGGTGTCCAAATAAGGATGGCCGTCATAACGTTTTCCGGCGGCCGCTACCAGTTCACCCCAGTATTTGAGGTAGAGCGGATCGCTGAAGTCCGCCTGCCAGGTGCTGCCATCCTTATCCGTGGGCTTGTTGGCGCGGCGAGCACCGGAATGCTGATACCACTGAGGCAGCGGGTGCTCGGGGTCATAGGGCATGATTCGAATTGCCAGACGCTGGTCGTGTTGTTTCGCTTCCTTTAGCGCCAGGTCAATGATGCTCCAGCGAAACTGGCCCTGTTCAGGCTCGATCGCAGCCCAGAACCAGCGGCAATAAGCAATCGAGCTCCCGGGAAAACCGGGAGGCGCGGCAGCCTGCTGCAGTTGTGAGGTCGGGCCGGCTTCTGACCATTCGAAGCCTTGATTAAGAGGCTGGCCGTTGAAGCGCTGAAAGGTCTGGATGCCTTTTCCCGGATTCACCAGAACCGAATGTATCTCCCTTGGCCGGACTACTACCGTGCTGGTCTGTCCGGCGGCCGGAAGGGCTACAAATGTCAGGCACATTATCCACAAAACCCCCCTGTGACGCATCCATCCACCTCCCCTAAGGCTCTGAATATGAACACCTTGTCGACATGATAGAGTTTTACCATAAACCCGGCCCAACCTAGAAATTTTGTTTATGATGACTGTAAAAAATCATTTTGATTCAAGGACTTGACTAACAGCTTGAGGCACGATATGTTGACTGGTCCTCATTCGAATTTAAGATTGCCTGCTGGGGTTTGGAGACAAGCAGATATTTTTCATGGAGGTTCGATGAAACCGAAGGAAGTACTTGAATATGCCAAGGCCAATAACGTAAAGGTCGTCGATGTCCGATTTACCGATTTGCCCGGACTGTGGCACCACATTTCGTTTCCGCTACACCAACTTGAGGAATCGTCCTTTGAAGAAGGTTTCGGCATGGACGGCTCCAGCATTCGTGGCTGGGCCGCAATTCACGAGAGTGACATGCTGCTGATTCCGGATCCGGCCACGGCCATGCTTGATCCTTTTACCGATGTGCCCACACTGGTTTTGATTGGCGACGCAACCGATCCGGTTACCAAGCAGCATTACCTGAAGGACCCGCGCCACATCGCGAAGAAGGCCGAAGCGTATCTCGCCTTCACCGGAATCGCGGATACCGCCTTTTTCGGGGCAGAAGCCGAATTCTTCATTTTTGACAATGTACGTTTTGACCAGGCGCAGCAGCACGGCTACTACTTTATCGACGCCGAGGAAGGCCGCTGGAATTCCGGCCGTGAGAAAGACAATCTCGGTTACCGCCCGCGATACAAGGAAGGCTACTTCCCGGTTCCGCCCACGGACCACTACCAGGACTTGCGCACCGAAATGATGCTCGCCATGGAAAAGGCGGGGTTGAACATCGAGTGCCATCACCATGAGGTGGCCACCGGCGGCCAAAGCGAAATCGACCAGAGATTCGATTCCATGTTGAAGTCAGCCGATGCCATGATGATTTACAAATACATCGTCCGCAACGTCGCCCGCCAGTATGGCAAGACAGTGACCTTCATGCCCAAGCCACTCTTCCAGGATAACGGCTCCGGCATGCACACCCATCAGAGCTTGTGGAAAGATGGCAAGCCGCTGTTTGCCGGTGACCTTTACGCAGGGCTTAGCCAGATGGCCTTGTGGTACATCGGCGGGCTGCTGCACCACGCGCCGGCTCTGGCCGCCCTGATGGCGCCCACAACCAACTCTTACAAACGGCTGGTTCCGGGCTTCGAAGCCCCGGTCAACCTGGCTTACTCCCGCAGGAACCGCAGCGCGGCCTGCCGCATCCCAATGTATTCGCCAAGCCCGAAGGCGAAACGCGTGGAGTTCCGGCCGCCGGATCCGTCCTGCAATCCGTACCTCGCCTTTGCTTCCATGATGATGGCTGGCGTGGACGGAATCGAGAACAAGATCGATCCCGGAGAGCCGCTCGATAAGGATATCTACGATCTCGGTCCCGAGGAGCTCAAGAAGGTTCCCTCTCTCCCCAGTTCGCTTGAAGAATCTCTGCTCGCCCTGGAGAAGGACCATGACTTCCTGCTCAAGGGAGACGTTTTCAGCGAAGACCTGATCGAAACTTGGATCAGCTACAAGATGAAGAACGAGGTCCAGGCTATCAATACGCGGCCGCATCCTTACGAGTTCGCGCTGTACTACGACATTTAGGCGCAAGCGGCGTGTTATCAACCAGGACGTATTTATTGGCATACTCGGCGCTTTTTGCTCCCGCTGGTCAGTATTAAGGCTTTGAGGGTATTGCCGAGAAGGAAAGCCAAAGGACCAAAACCGGGGTTGGACTCGATCCAGCTCCGGTTTCTTTTTGCCCAAAGTTCGAGTTCCTTCAACCGCCTCGCCTCTGCAAGCTTCAGCCCACTAAATTCCTTCCGCCAGCGAAAGTAGCGCTGTTCACAGATCCCCGCCTCCCGGGCCGCTTGCGCCGCATTCTTGAGGTTTGCTGTCTCGACTTTATCCTTCGAAGTAGATTTACAACCTGCTCCGGCTGATACCTCTTCATGCGAATAACCGGTCCTCCTCAAGTGAATTCTCTCTCAGTTCACCTGGCACCCCAAACCCCGGTCAGGTCACCACTGGATGCCTGCCATTTTCCGGCCAGGCAGGGAGAGAATTTGTAACACCCTTGTGGCAGGCTGCGAGGGGTCGCCCGCTCGGTCTATCTCCTTTCTTGAGGTTTTCGAGTCAACGCGTGCTATAACAGATGGTCGTCACGGGTAGCGCAAGGTTCGACCTTTCGGTTTTCCGGGTGCACAGGGCGGATTTGGACTTCAAGCAAATCGCTCCGGCCGTTTTCCAGGGGAGGATCGGCAAGCAAGTGGTTGAAGTGCATGCCGGCGGTTCAGCACCCAGGCAAGTCATAGGGGGAGATTGAGATGCGGAAACACAATCCATACATTCTGGCCGTGCTCACTATTTTGATGGCCAGCTCGCTGTTCGCGCAGGATACGAAGTACCATCCCGAGGGGAGCCAGATTCCCGGGCCGGCGAATCCGACCGCGACCAGCGACCATTGTTGCGCTGTTGGCGGCGAGCGGCCGATCGCGCTCTCGGAATGGAAAAACTGGCTTACAGACGTGCGCCACTGGCGGATGGAGCACCTGATTCGCATTGGATTCAACGACGCCCAGTACAACCGCCCGGAATTCGAGTGGACCCAGCGGTCATTCATCCAGCCGCAGATGATGGCGCATGACCGCTATTTCTACGATCCCGCCACCGGCAAATACACCGTCGGCCGTTACCTGCAAGACCTCAAGAAGCGTTTTGGCGGCATCGATTCCGTGCTGGTGTGGCCCACCTATCCGAACATTGGGATTGATAACCGGAACCAGTTTGATCTGATCCGCGACATGCCGGGCGGCATCGCAGGCCTCAAGGCAATGGTGGAGTCGTTCCATCAGCACGGTGTGCGCGTGCTGTTTCCTTACAATCCCTGGGACCAGGGGACGCGGGATGAGGGGGCCCCTGATTGGGATACGCTGGCAAAACTCATGGCGGAGATCGGGGCCGATGGGTTCAACGGCGACACGATGGGCGCAGTGCCTCTCGCGTTCCGCATCGCCTCGGACAAAACCGGTCACCCCATCGTCTTTGAACCCGAGAGTGGTAACCCCGGCGACGACGATTTTGCCATCGTCTGGAACAACTTCGGCTGGGGGTATTGGAAGTATCCTTTCGAGCCCATGATCAGCAAGAACAAGTGGCTCGAATCGCGCTACATGGTGAATGTCTGCAACCGCTGGGCTCGGAACAAAGTGGATGATCTTCAGTACGCTTTCTTCAACGGCGTCGGCTATGAAAGCTGGGAGAACATCTGGGGCATCTGGAACCAGATTGATGACCGCGACGCGGAAGCCCTGCGGCGGATTGCCACCATCGAGAGGGCATACTGGCAGTTGCTGGTCAGCCCCGATTGGACGCCGTTTGTGCCTATGATGCAGTACGGCGCCTTCGCCAGCAAGTGGCCGGGAAAGGCTGAAACGCTCTGGACCATCGTCAACCGCAATGAGTTCGGCCTCGCCGGGCGCGAGATGGACGTGGCCTACGAACCCGGAATGCATTACTACGACTTGTGGCACGGGGCGGAGCTGGAGCCGGAAATCCACGGCTCAAAGGCAACTCTGAGTTTTTCCATGGGAGCGCAAGGCTATGGGGCCATCCTGGCAACCAAAGCTTTGACGGCAAGCGAACAGGAGTTGCTGAGCAACCTGCATCAGATGGCAGAGCGGCCGCTTTCGAGTTACTCGAACGCGTGGCATTTTCTGCCGCAGCACATCGTTCCCATTGCGGCTACGCAGCCTGCGGCCGGCACGGTGCCGGGCATGGTTTACATTCCGGGAGGCAAGCTTGACTTTCGGGTGTCCGGAATCATGGTGGAGGGCGGGAACGACATCGGCGTGGACGTGCAGTACCCGTGGGAGGATTCGCCGCGCCGCCAGCACAACCATGAAATGGAAGTGAAGCCGTTTTATATCGACAAGTACCCGGTGACCAACGCCGAGTTCAAGAAGTTCCTGGACGCCACGCACTATCGTCCTGCCGACGATCATAATTTCCTGAAAGACTGGAAGAACGGAATGTATCCGGAAGGCTGGGGGGACAAGCCAGTCACCTGGGTTTCGTTGGAAGGCGCCCGGGCATATGCCAAGTGGGCGGGCAAGCGTTTGCCTCACGAGTGGGAATGGCAGTACGCCGCGCAAGGCTCCGACGGCCGCCTCTACCCCTGGGGAAACGAGTGGAACGCCGCGGCAGTGCCCGCTCCGGACAAGGGTCGCACGTTGCGCGGTCCTGACAATGTGAACGCCCAGCCCGCCGGAGCCAGTCCGTTCGGCGTGATGGACATGGTCGGCAACGTCTGGCAATGGACAGATGAGTTTGAGGACCCGCACACGCGGGCGGCCATCCTGCGCGGCGGCAGCTATTATCAGCCTCAGGGCAGCCGCTGGTATTTTCCGCAGGCTTACCGGCTGGATGAACACGGCAAGTACCTGCTGATGGCTCCCAGCCTCGACCGCGCCGGCACCCTGGGGTTCCGTTGCGTCAAGGATGCGAAGTAGGTTCCGGCAAGTTAAGTTTCGGGAAACATAAGGCTGGAGAAGAGCCTGGAGCACGGTAAGTATCACATTCATTCCGGAGACGTACGCTGTTGCTCTCCTTCTGACCATCCTCACGATGGTTTGTTGGGGAAGCTGGGCCAACACACAAAAGCTCTGCAAGGGTTGGCCTGTGTTGCGCTGGCCCCGGTTGTCAAATGAAGGCAAGACCAGGAATGTTTCGTACGTGTTCTGTTATAAAGACATGCTGAACGAATAAGTTCTCCCGGAAAGCACCAGGAAAAATATTCATGGGTACTAAACCTATTGTTGTTGTGGGAAGCGTAAATCTCGACTTGGTTTGCGGCTGCAATCAGTTGCCATTGCCGGGTGAAACGGTCAGTGGCAACAACTTCCAGATGTTCGAAGGAGGGAAGGGCGCCAATCAGGCGGTTGCGGCAGCCCGGCTGGGATATCCGGTAGCCATGGTTGCGAAAGTTGGAGATGACGAGTTCGGAACGCGCTTACGCAGGGCTCTGAAGGCGGCGGGGGTGTCGATCGAGCATGTCAGCATTGCCAAGGGCGTGTCTTCCGGCGTGGCCATGATCACCGCGGATCAGCAAGGCCAGAATAGTATTGTTGTTATTCCCGGCGCAAATGGCCGGCTGCTTCCGTCGGACCTGGACCAGGCAACTCCTCTGCTGCGGTCGGCGGGCATGATCCTGGCGCAACTTGAAATTCCAATTGAAACCGTCGAGCATCTTTCCAGGCTTGCAAAGAAATTCCAGGTGCCCTTGATGCTGGATCCTGCTCCGGCCCAGTTGCTGCGCCCGCAACTTTTCAAGAGCATTGCCTTCCTGACCCCCAACGAAACCGAAGCCGGCTCGCTGTGCAGAAGGGATGGGATGGTCATTGACCGTTCCAACGCCCAGGTTGTGGCTGAACAACTTCTTGCGAAGGGCCCGCGGAACGTCATCCTGAAAATGGGCAGGCAGGGATGCTATTTCTCAGGGCAGGATAGTGGCGGGGCGTTTTTCACCGGCCTTCAAAGTCCGCGCAGTGGATTCTACGGCGGCAGGGGACGCATTCAACGGCGGGCTGGCCGTCGCCCTTTTACAGGGCAAGGGTATCGGTGAAGCCACGCGATTTGCCTCCGCTGTTGCGGCGCTTTCCGTAAAGCAGAAGGGTGCGCAGCCTTCCATGCCCACCCTCGCACAGGTCCATACGTTCCTCAAGAAGGCCTGAAACCGCCCCGGATTGAATATTCCACCCATCTGCGCCAACCATTTTCGCCACAACAATATCAGACCTGAGAGAGCTTGATCATCAGCCGTGCCGGAGCCGGATGTGGCCAAGGCGAGAGAGCAGATGATTGGCAAAGTGCCTCCGGCGCCAAATTTAGGCGGGGAGTTCTGCGCCTACGGTTTGCAGCAACTCGTCTTTTTTTCATGAACCCTCGAACGGATTGCGCAACTTTTTCCGAGGCCGCGGGTTCAAAGGAATGGATGCCGGCAGCGGCCGCTAGTAAGCTTCCACTTGCGAGCGTGAACCCTCGCGATTACGGAAGTATACCAACCCCCTCCGGATGTCCCCGAAATTTGCGCGCTCCCTTACAGGCGTCGCAAAAGGTTGATTGATTTCCGCAAAGTTCAGGGATCCCAGGCCGGATGGCCTGGGGCGGGTTTGATTGTCGCGCAAGCAGCAGATGAAAGTCCGCTGCGACTGGCGCGAAAGGGGTCCAACAGCAATCCAGGAGGATTTTCTTATGCACAAGCACCTGATGGGATTAACCGTTGTCATTGTTGCCGCACTTGTCGTTCTCAGTTGCGGAGGCTCATCCACCAGCCAGATGGGAGCACCGTCCGCCGGCTCCGGCCAACTGGCGCTGATGGGAACAGACGCTCCAGTCTGCGGCGTGGCCTCTTTCGACGTCACCATCACCAGCGCCACCCTGACCCCACAGGGCGGCGGCACGCCCGTTTCCGTGATGGACTCATCAAATCCCGTCACTGTTGATTTTGCCTCGCTGATGGGTTTCAACACGCTCCTGAACATGGGCAGCGTGCCCGCTGGCACTTATTCTCAAGTCACCTTCACTTTTATGCCGAATCCTTCGCTGACCGTTTTCGAGGGCACCCCGCCGGCCCCGACGGACATCAGCGCCACGCTCACCCAGACAACCGTGACCGCCAACATCAAACCCGCGCTCCAGGTGACCGCCAACGGGTCCACCGGACTGACGCTTGACTTCCGGCTCTTCCAGTCGATCCTGACGGACCCCAACACCGGCCAGATTACCGGCCAGGTGGACCCTTCGATTGCTGTGACTCCCGCGGTGATAACCTCCCTCAACGGCCTGGGAGAGCTCGACGATTTCTATGGCATCGTCCAGACGGTCACAACCACCAGCACCGATTCCAGCTTTACGGGCAGCTTCACGCTGCGAATCAGGAATAAACGGAGCTTCCAGGTCAACGTCACCAGCAACACCAAGTTCGAGGGCGTCTCGGACCTGAGCGGCCTGACCCAGGGCATGCTCGTCGAGGTCGACGCCAGGATCGACAAAGACGGCAACATCGTCGCCAAATACGTGGAATCTGAAGACGAGACAGACGCCACCACTGCCGCTTTTGTCGGGCCCATTCTCTCCGTCACCACTGACAGCACCGGCGACGCAACCCAGCTCACCATGTTTGTGCGGGCCGAGCATCCCGATGTGAGCGCCACGGTGCCTCTGCGCTCCAAAATCACCGTGAATCTCTCCACCTCCACGGGTTTCAGAATTGCAACCTTTGGCGCCGACCTCAGCGCTTTCCTCTTTAACGCTTCGGCCATTGCGCGCGGCCAGCACGTGGTGGTGCACGGCCCCTTCACCGGCGGCAGCACGCCCACCGTTACCGGCAACATGATTGTCCTGCGGCCGCAGCCGGTGCTGGGCAACGCGCTGGCCAGCCCCAGCCCCGTGGTCGGTTCCGACGGCAAGACCGGAGGCTACTACCTGGCTCCCTGCAATCCGCTGTTCCAGAACCAGACCGTCAACGTTGTGACCTTTTACAGCACCTTCTTCAACGGCCTGACGGACCTGAGCAGCCTGGACAACACCTCGGTCTATCTGAACCGCGGGTTCCTGCTCTACGCGACCGCCTCCGGCTCGTTGAACGGTCTCCCATGGACCGCCCCGGCCTACGTCTTCCCGGCCTTTGTGGTGCGGAAGCTCAACCTGCCCTGAGCGCAGGTTCCGCAAGCCGCCGGCAGACACCTTCCACGGCCGGGTTGAAAGTTCCCTCAGGCGCCAAACTTGGGGGAACTTTTCCGGCCTTTCTGCGTAATAATAGGCATAGAGACAGAGGAGCTCTACTCCATGATCAAGTTTCTGCTCTGGTGCATCCTGCTGGTGCTTTGCTGGCCGCTGGCGTTGCTGGCGCTCGTACTCTATCCCATCGTGTGGCTGCTGCTGCTGCCCTTCCGGATTCTGGGCATCGCGGTGGGCGGAGTCTTTGCGCTGCTGATGGCCATCATCATGCTTCCTGCGCGAGTGCTCGGCGGACCGCGTGCAATGAGCTACCGCTAGGGAGCTTCGCCTCTGCCACGGTTGTGTCCTGATTTTCGCGCCAGTAGACTGATGGGCGCCATGTGGCGAGATAAACTCGCCGCTACAAAGCGAGACGGCGACACTGCCCGTCCTCGCGGCTGAATCCATTCCGGACAAGTGAAAATCCGTGGCACTCCCCTGCGTTCCGGGGCGTATAATGTTGCTTCCTTAAAAGTGGGCGTTGGTGTGGTCCATCACGATCTTCAGATAGCCAGATGACAACGGGAGGGCAGAAACATGAAATCGCGCCGGCAGTTTCTGGGTGTGATTGGAGCGGGGCTGGCGGGAGCAGTGGCTCCCGTGACGGAAAGCCTGGCCGCGCAGCAGGGGCGTCCCTTTCCCGGGCCGTTCGGCCTCGAACTCTACAGCCTTCGCCACCAGATCAAAACCGGCAACTCTGCCAGCGTCAAGGCGGCCATGGCCTATGCCAAAAAGGTTGGTTATACCGAGATGGAGGCGCCTTCGCTTTACGGATTGAGCGCGCAGGAGTACCGCCGGCTGCTGGATGAGGTCGGCCTGCCCTGCACCAGCATGATGGCCGAATATGACCAGTTCACTACCGAACTCCGCACGGTGGCCGCAAACGCCCATACGCTGGGCGCCACCAACGTGGTGAACTCGTGGATTCCCCACAAGGGGCCATTCACCGTCGAGCTGTGCCGCGAAACCGCCCGCCTTTACAACGAGTGGGGCAAAAAGCTCCGCGCCGAAGGACTGCACTTCGCGCACCACACGCACGGCTACGAATTCCAGCCCTACCAGGGACGGCCGCTGTTTGACATGCTGGTGGAAGAAACCAACCCCGAGGACGTCAGTTTTGAGATGGACATCTTCTGGGTGGTCGATCCCGGCCATGACCCCGTCGCCTATCTCAAGAAGTACCCGAACCGCTGGCGGCTGATGCACCTGAAAGACATGAAGAAGGGCCCGCCCACCCACAACTACACGGGCGACGAGCCGGTCAGCTGGGACGTGGCGATCGGCACCGGCCGCATGGACATGCCCGCCATCCTGCGCGAGGCCGAGCGTGTGGGCGTCAAGCGCTTCTACGTGGAAGACGAAAGCGACCAGGCCCACGAGCAGATTGTCAAAGACCTTCATTATCTTAAGACCGTCCGCATTTGAAACCAGGCGTCAACCCGTTCAGGGCGCAATCCCATTTCGGTTTGGCACCTGTTTTTGTGGCACGGCCGTCCTGGCCGTGTCTTTTGGCCGCAGCACGGGCGAGGACGCCCGTGCCGCAAATCAAGCTGATTCACTAGCCAGGACACCGGCGGGGGCCGATCGCGGTGTGCATTCTCGGCTCTGGCACTGTAACTTCCGGCTGGCTTAACAGGTCATAAATAAGGCTAGCTTGGTCGGAGAAAATGGCTTTGGCAGGGCTCCGGTTCGTTTTAGGTTCGTTTTAGGTTCGTTTTTTCCACAGCTACCTGTTTTCAACAACTTCTCAGCTTCGTTTTTAGGTTCGTTTAGGTTCGTTTTTGGGTGCCGATCCTTTATTTTCATTAACTTCTCAGGTTCGTTTTTTAAAATAACATCTTTTTTGTCCCACAATTCTAGTTCCAAAATAACGGCCAAGCTTTTTCAATAACTTGCGGCGATATTAAAAGTCTTGTCAGACTGTTTAGCCCTGCCATTGCACCGCCCCGGACCGGCCGCCGGGAAATGATACTTAAGTAGACTACACTAATTGCCCCCGAATGTCAAGCTGTTTCTCTGTCAAGGCTTCTGGCTGGAAAAAAACGCGTAGCGCGATCCCCCGGTTTTGGGGTCCGCGGATTTTGTGGGCCGAACGAACAGAAAAGCCGCAGACCGCTGAATTGGCGGTCTGCGCCGCCAATTCTCTAAGCAAGGGCAGGGCGCGCAAACTTGCGTAATGCCCCTTACGCGAACGCCAGGTTGACGTTCTCGATGGCTTCGTCGATCTCCGCCGTGCTCTTAAAGCCGACGGTGACGCAATCGACGCGGGCGTGGCGGAAGGCGAACTTCATGGCTTTCTGGCGGTCCTCACGCTGGGTAAACTGGCCCTCGCCCGCCAGCTTCATGCTGATGATACCCAGGCCTCGTTTGCGCGCCTCTTCCACGTTCCTGACCACAACCGGCACGTTGCCCAGTCCGTTGGTGTTGTAATCTTCAGCGTCCATGCGCACGCCCTTGTGGTTCATGCGGATCATTCCCACCTGGAGCCACTTTTCTTCCGGAACCTGGCGCAAGGCCGGCAGCCCGTGGACCGAGGCGCCGCGGACGCGCACAATGTCCCGATGCTGCGCTTCGGAAATGCCGTCCTGCCAGCGCAGGCTGGCCGTGGGCCAGTCGGCATAGTGCTGGTAGTGGAGCAGGCAGATATCGAAGTAATCCGTGTTGGCCTGCTTGCGCAGTTCGTCGATCTTTTTCGTGGGGTCCACGCCCGGGCTCGTGGTGACCTTGGTCATCAACTGATAGCTGTCGCGCGGAATGCCCTTGAGCGCGATGCCGAGCATCCGGTGCATGTCGTCGTAAGATTCGGCCGTTTCAAAAAAGCGGATGCCGCGATCGTAGGCGTAGCGGACCTGCCTGGTAAATTCCTCCTGCCCCAGGTTGCGCTGCACCCGCCCACCGAAGGTGCCGGTACCAAAAGCAAGGCGCGTCACCTTTAAGCCGGATTGCCCCAGCGCCACCATGTCGGTGGCCGATTGCTTTGCCGCTTTCAGCCCCAGGCTTCCGGCGCCCACCAAGGCCGTAGCGGCCAGTCCTGATTTCAGGAAATCCCGTCGGGAGAAGTTAGACATACCTCACCTCCATTGCACCGCATCTTACCACGGGTCGGCCCCGGATGTTTGTAAAGTGTAAAGTCTAAAACTTGCCGCCCACCCTGTCCCCGGCCGCGCAAAGCCGCCCACCTCTCCGCCGGGGTTTGCTCCCCGCCATGTACCAGGCCCCGGCCGCTGGCTTACTTTTTTCTCCGGCCGCATGCTAAGCTGAAAATGCAGCCTGAAAAGGGGGAAATTCAGCATGGAAACCAGAAATCCGGTTCTGAAATCGAGCACGTTCAGCGGATATGCCAGGCCTTTGGAGCTGGGCGAAAGCATGACCATCCAGGGGACCGTGAACAAGACGGGCATCCTGCTGCTGCTGGCCTTTGCGTCAGCCGCCTGGGTGTGGCAGATGTTTTACACCTCGGGCAACACCTCCACCGTCGGCCCTTACGTGCTGGTGGGAGCGATCGGCGGACTGATTGTGGCGCTGGTTACGGTCTTCAAGCAGACCTGGGCGCCCATCACCGCTCCGGTTTACGCGTTGCTGGAAGGCCTGGTGCTGGGTGGCGTCTCCGCCATGTTTGAGGCCCTCTATCACGGCATCGTGATGCAGGCTGTGGGCTGCACCTTCGGCGTGCTGGCCTGCATGCTGCTGGCTTACAAGACCGGGCTGATCCGCGCCACGGAAAGGTTCAAGACGGGCGTGATTGCCGCCACGGGCGGCGTGATGCTGGTCTACATAGCTTCATTCGTACTGGGCTTTTTCGGCGTGCAGGTTCCGGGGATTTTCGGCAACGGCCCCATCGGCATTCTGTTCTCGCTGGTGGTCGTGGGCATCGCGTCGCTGAACCTGGTGCTCGATTTTGACGCCATCGAGCGGGGCGCGGCGGCCGGCGCTCCCAAGTTCATGGAATGGTTTGGCGCCTTCGCCCTGATGATCACACTGGTGTGGCTGTATCTCGAAATCCTGCGGCTGCTCTCCAAGTTCCAGAGCCAGCGGTGATGAACGTCAGCCAGGCCTGTCACGGCGCACGAAGAGCCCGCGGCGTCAACCGGGTTTTATGGGCTCCCTGAGCCACTCCAAGAATCCTTCAAATTGCTGTCTCGTTAATCTCGACTCTGCTATACTCCTTGCCGGCGGGCAGGGCATACCATGACAAAACAGATTGAGCCGGTCTGGACCTCTGCGGACCTGCTTGCGTCGCTGGAGCAGCGCGAAAAATTCTTTGTGCTCGACGTGCGCAATCGCGAGGAGTTTGAGCGGTTCCAACTGGAAGGGCGCGAACCGTTGCCGGCCCTGAACGTTCCTTACTTTGAAATGCTTGAAATGGGCGGCCAGGACGAGATGGTGGATTCCGTGGTGGCCTGCGTGGAGCAACACCTCGACGGCCAGATTCCCCGCGACATTTTGGTGTTGAGCGTTTGCGCCAAGGGAGACACTTCCGAATACGTTCGGCAGGCGCTGGAACGCCTGGACTATACCACCGCACACCTGAAGGGCGGCATGAAGGCCTGGGGCGAATATTATTCCACGGGCGTTGTGGTGGAGACGCCGGAGCTTGCCATTTACCAGGTGTGGCGTCCGGCGCGAGGCTGCCTCAGCTACGTGGTGGCCAGCGATGGCAAAGCGCTGGTGATCGATCCCCTGCGGCACCTTCATCCTTACCTGGATCTGGCGCAAAAAAAAGGCTTCACGATTGAAGCCGTGATGGACACGCACGGCCACGCGGACCACATCAGCGGAGGCGCGGCGCTGGCTGCAGAAAGCGGCGCTCCCTACCACCTGCACCCGTATGACGCCATCCACCCCATGGACGTTCTTCCGGCCACCATTCCCTACAACGCCATCCGCGACGGACAGATTTTCAAAGTGGGCCAGGTGCGACTGGAGGCCGTGCATATTCCCGGGCACACTCTGGGGCTGGTCGCCTTGCGGATTGATGACCGCTACCTTTTTACCGGAGACAGCATTTGTATCGGCTCCATTGCGCGGCCGGACCTGGGCGGCAAAGCCGAGACCTGGGCGCCGCTGCACTACCGGTCGCTGCACAAGCTGGCGGCGCTGCCGGGAAAAATAACCGTGCTGCCGGGGCACTTCAGCAGCCTCAAGGAACAGAACGACGCTGGACTGTTCGCCGCAACGCTCGACGAGTTGAAACAGAAGCAACCCCGGCCTGCAGAGGCTGGCTCAGGAAAGCGAGCAGGGCTTTGTCCGCTACCTGATGGACAACCTTCCCCCATTCCTTGCAGAATATGTTGACATCAAGACGAGTGAACGCCGGATTGCTGGCGCCCTCGGAAGACAAGGCTTCGGAGCTGGAACTGGGCAAAAACGTCTGCGGGCTCGCAGCATCCGGAAATTGCAAGGGAGAAAGCCAATGAGTCAGGCATTCGACAGGCTGTTTGATGCGCGCGGCATGAACTGCCCCATGCCCCTGGTCAACGCTCGTAAAGAGGCGGGAAAAATGGAGCCCGGCCAGGTGCTGAAGGTGCTGGCCACAGACCGCGGTTCGGTTGCGGATTTCCAGGGCTGGGCCAAGATCGCCAAAAACGTGGAACTGCTGGGCCAGGAAGAAGAATCCGTGGACGGCGCAAACGTCTACGTCCATTACGTCAAGCGAATCGCTTGAGGAGGTGCGCCCATGGGGACGAGCATTGATACGCAGGCGGGCCAGGACAAATCCCGCGTCGAGGCGCTGGAACAAAAGGTGCAGGAACTCACCCGGCGGTTGAATGAGCTGGAGGAGCGCTCGCCGGAAGACCGCGTGGCGATTGTCGTTTTTTCCGGCGACCTGGACCGCGTGCTGGCGGCTTTTATCATCGGCACTGGCGCCGCCGCCATGGGCCAGGAAGTCAGCATGTTCTTCACCTTCTGGGGTCTCAGCGCGCTGAAGAAAGGTTCGGAGTTTTCCGGCAAAACGTTCTTCCAGAAAGCCATGGCCATGATGTCGCCGGCCTCGAGCCTTGAACTTCCGGTTTCCAAAATGAACTACTTTGGCGTGGGCGCAAAGATGCTGCGCTCCATGATGAAAGAGAAGAATGTCAGCTCGCTGGAAGATATGATCGCGCTGGCGCGCGACCTGGGCGTGCGAACGATCGCCTGCGAAATGTCGCGCGACGTGATGGGCATCAATGACTCCGAGCTTTTCGAAGGGCTCGAACACGGCGGCGTCGCAAGCTTCCTTGCCGACTCGCTGAAGTCGCGCACCAGCCTGTTCATCTGAAATTTCTGAGAAGCTAAACCCACGGCAAGAGAACGTCTATCGCAGAGTGGCGGTGGTGGCGCCCCAGCCGCCCGCCTGCTCGGGAGCATCCCCGAAAGACTCCACGAACGGCGTCCGCGAAAGCACGGCGCGCACCATCCGGCGCTGCACCCCGATGCCGCGCCCGTGAATGATGCGCAGGTTCTTCAGCCCCAGGCGGCGGGCTTCTTCGAGATAGGCCTCAACCACCGCTTCCACTTCCCGCGGCTGCACCGAGTGCAGGTCAAACACATCCGTGATGGGAATGCGAACGGGTTCGTCGTCAGAAGGCATGGCGTTTCCGGCATCTATCGTAACACGGGGCAAAGCGGAAGAAGCCGGCGAGGAAAGCTCCGAAAGCTCGGACGGCTCCCTGACAAAACCCGACGGACTGGTATAATCACAAGTCATGCGTCCGGAGTTCACTGGGATAGCTTTTCAGGATCCGTCGAAGGCAGAGAGCAACGTGGAACGCCTGGCGGCGCGGCTGGCGCCGGAGCTGGCGGACCCTGTTGCATCGCTGCTGGCGCATTCACCCGATCCCGACGGCGCGCTGAACCTGCTGGAGCGCTACGTCACGGGCGCCCCGGACGATGTGCTGGCAGACCTGGCTCGCTATCCCACCGCGCTGACTTACCTGGTGGCTATTTTCGGCCACAGCATCTTTCTGGCGGAGAGCTTTTTTGCCGACCCTTCTCTTCCGGCGCAGTTTGCCCGCGACCGCAAATTCAGCAAGCTGAAATCACGGGAAGAGCTGATGCAGGATTACGCGCGGTTTTCCACCACGCATCCGGACCCGTGGCTTTCCGCGCAACTGGCGCGCTTCAAGCGCCGCAACTATCTGCGCATTGTGCTGAAAGACGTGCTGGGCCTTTCCACGCTGGGCGAGACCACGCTGGAGCTTTCCATGTTGGCCGACGTGATGCTGTGGAACACGCTGATCTTCTGCGATCAGGAACTGGAGAAGCGCTACGGGCAGCCGCAGTATCGCGACGCCCAGGGCCGGATTGTGCGCAGCGGTTTCAGCATCGTCTCGCTGGGAAAGCTGGGCGGCAACGAACTCAACTACAGTTCCGACATCGACCTGCTGTTCCTTTATGAAAAGGACGGGGAAACGGCGGGCGGCAGCGAATCGGATTCCATCATCAGCAACAAGGAATATTTTGTGCGCCTGGCCCACGCCATCACCCGCACCATCACGCAGTCCACGCCCCAGGGACAGGTGTTCCGCGTGGACCTGCGCCTGCGTCCCGAAGGCGAAATGGGCGACCTGGCGATCAGCCTGAAGTCGGCGCTGGAATATTACGCCAGGCGGGCGCGCGAGTGGGAACTGCAGATGCTGATCAAGGCCCGGCACTCCGCGGGGCAGACGCGCGTCACGCGCGAGTTTCTGCGCGGAGTGGAGCCGCACATCTACGGCTCGCCCGCCGACTTTGCCGCGGTGGAAGCGGTGCTGCGGTCGCGCGAAAGAATATCAAAAAAGCTGGACCACAGCCGCAGCAACGCCATCGACGTCAAGCTGCACCGGGGCGGCATCCGCGACATTGAATTCCTCACCCAGTGCCTGCAGCGGCTGCGCGGAGGCGAGGACCGGTGGGTGAGGTCCGGCGGAACTCTGCTGGCGTTGCGTAAGCTGAATGACAAAGGATGGATCAGCGACCGCGATTACGCGGCGCTGGTGAACTCCTACGAGTTTCTGAGAAATGTGGAGCACCGCGTCCAGTTTGAGCTGGGGCTCCAAACCCATCGCCTCCCTACCGATGCGGACGCCCTGGATCGCCTGGGCCGCCGCACGGGAATTGAAAGCCACACCTCGCCGGGAAAGAAATTGCTTCGAAAGATCCAGAACGCCTTTGCCACGGTAACGGAAATCCATCAGCGGATTGTGCGGCCCGATACCAGCCCCGTGCCGGGAACCGCCTACGCGCTGAAGCCCTTGATTGCGCCCCTCGGCGACCACGCTCCGCACTCCTATAAATCATTGCTGGAATACCTGGATGCTCAGGCGCCGGAGCTTTCCGAACTGGTGAGGAACGCGAATCTGCCGGACCGCACGCGCAAGAACGTGGCGCGGCTGTTTGGCGCTCTGCTGGGACATCCGGAGGGATTTGCCTACGCGCGCCAGCAGCCGGCCTCGGTGGAACAGGCGCTCAAGGTGGGCGCATCAAGCGACTACCTCACCGGCCTGCTGGTCCATCACCCGGAAGATATCTCCGCCCTGGACTGCCGCGAAGCTGCTCACACAGCGCCAGACCAGCCGGAAATGGACATGGGACTGCAAAGGGCGATGACGCAGGAGCCTTTCGCCTGGGTGACGGAAGGGACATTCGACGTTCGCGAAAAGATGGCCCTGCTGCGGCGGAACTTCCGGGCCACGGTGTTGGAATTGGGGTCCTCCGACCTGAGGGAGCTGGGCGATATCTATTCTCGCCTCGAACGATGGACTGAGCTGGCGGGAAGGTCGGTGGCCAGCGCGCTTGCGATCGGGCATCAGGCACTGGAAGGAGCGGCGCAGGCCGGATCGCTCAGCATGGGCCAGGCGCCGTTTGTGATTCTTGGCCTCGGCCGCCTGGGATTGAGCGAGTTCGACCTGGCCTCGGACGCCGACCTGATGTTCGTTGCCCCGGCGGATACGCCGCGGGAAGAGATCGCCCACTGGATGCGCCTTGCTGAGAAGACGATCGAAATGCTCTCCAGCTACACGCGCGACGGCACGCTGTTTGTGGTGGACACGCGCCTGCGGCCCCGCGGGCAGGAAGGCGAGCTGGTGCCGACTCACACTTCACTGCTGAGCTACATCAGGGAATCCGCCCAGGTGTGGGAAGCCCTCACGTATCTGAAGGCCTGTCCCCTGGCAGGCAACGAGGAACTGGCCCGCAAGCTGGCCGGCGACGTGGTGACGGAAGTGCTGGACCGCTTCCAGAACTATCCTGACCTGGAGGGTGAGCTGCAGACCATGCGGCACCGCCTGGAGAAGGAAAAACACGTGCCGCCCGACAACACCAAGACGGCCGCCGGCGGCTATTACGACGTGGACTTTGCCGTGTCCTTCCTCCGCCTGCGTCATCGCGTGCCGGCCCCGCCCGGGGCCAACATGGCCGCCCAGATTGAGGCGCTGCGTTCCGCCAGCGCGCTGAGCAAGTCGGACGCCGACTCGCTTCGCAAGGGAGCCGCCTTCTTGCGGAGCGTCGATCATGCCGTTCGCCTGGTGACCGGCAAGGCAGCGGAAGGATTGCCGGCGCACGTTGGACACCGGGAGGCGGTCGAAAACCTGGCGCGCCATTGGGACCTTGTGCCGCCCGGCGGGACACTGGCCGAGAAGCTGAAGGAGGCCCAGCAGGAAGTCCGCTACGTTTACCGCCGAATGATCGGTTCCGACTAAATCCTCATTTTTAAAATCAACCTTAAGTTATTGAAAATACAATGGAATTTTGTGACAGTTGGAATTCTTTGAAATAGCGATTCAGGCTCTTGACAAAAGGCGAAGAAAAAGCGAAAATAGGCCCAGCTTCACTTAAGGAGTTGGGGCCATGCAAAACCTGCCTGTCACGCCTGAAGTCACCTTCCAGCCGCCGCCTGCCGAGGGCTGCGGAGCGCCGCCGGGCCCGTGCGCGGCATCCTGCAGCGCTGCACCGCCGCCCAAACTGGTGGGCATTGCCCGACTGGCGCAATCAAGTACCCGGGTGCGCGAGCGGACAGGCGTGGAATACTTTGCCTTGCCCACGCGCTCGGCGCTCAACCGTGAATCGAGCGGCCGGCTGCCCTTTGCCTGGACGCTCAATCCCTATCGCGGCTGCGAATTCGGCTGCAAGTATTGTTACGCGCGCTACACCCACGAGTTCATGGAGCTGCACGACGGCCGCGAATTTGAGCGCAAGATTTTCGCCAAGCTGGGCTCACCCGCTCTGCTCCGTGCCGAACTCCGCCGCGCCCGCGACCGCGGCCTGCCCATCGCGCTCGGCACCGCCACCGACCCTTACCAGCCGGCAGAAAAGCAGTTCCGAGTCACGCGCGGCATGCTGCAGGCGTTCGGCGAATTCGAAGGGCTGGATTTTTCCATCACCACCAAGGGCCCGCTGATTCTGCGCGATCTTGACCTGCTGGTTCCGCTGGCCGCCCGCCACCGCCTGAACGTGCACGTCACCGTCACCACGGTTGACGCGCGCCTGGCACGCCTGCTGGAACCGAAAGCGCCGCCGCCCTCCAGGCGCCTTGCCGCCGTGCGCGCGCTCAACCAGGCCGGCATCCGCGCGGGCGTGAACGCCGCGCCCATCCTGCCCGGCCTCACCGATTCACCCGCGCAGCTCGACCGCCTGGCCCGCGCCGCCTCGGAACACGGCGCCCGGTTTCTTTTCGGCAACGTGCTCTTCCTCATGCCCAGCGCCATGGCCCAGTTCATGCCGTTTCTAGAAAAGGAGCGCCCGCAGCTCGTCCGGCGCTACCGCAAGCTCTTCCGCCATTCGGCCTATCTCCCGCAGGATTATAAGGACGGCATCTCCAAACTCGTCGCCGATTTGCGCACCCGCTACGCCCTCGACGGCAACCAGGAAGAAAAGGTGGCCGGCCCCCTGCACCGGCAATACGCCCTGGCGTTTGCATGAAGGTTGCGTTGTATTGGCTGCCGTGTAGCTAGCCGGTCGGATGACCCGTCGGCAATATTGACGCAGACACCGATGGCTTGATGTGTCCTGTACCTCTCGCCTTATCGGCAACACCGTTTCCTATTTCTTTGGCATGACAAACTCGATGCCGAACTTCGGGGCCGCAGCCAGCATTTCTTGTACCTTGCTGTGCGGTATTTCCGCCGGTGGCGGCAACGTCATGGTCTGCGCCGGGACGCTGAATTCCTTGAACCATCGTTCCAATCCGGCGGGAGTGGAGAGAATGAGCACACGCAACTGATCTGAATCGACCACGAAAGAATGCACCGTGTGGCGCGGCACGACCACCATGGTCCCCGCTGTGGCTTTGATTGTGCGGTCGCCAACCGAGACGGTCATCTCGCCTTCCAGCACGTAGAAGGTTTCCTCTTCCCAATGATGGATATGCGGTGGCGGGGCATTCCCTTTTCTGCTGACGGCCTCAATCAATGCGAATGTTCCCTGCGTATCTTCGGCTGTCGCCAGGAAGGTCATCAGTGAACCGTTGTACCAGACCGACCGATCCAGGGACTGCCGTCCTCGACTCAACGGGATGAGTTCTTCGACTCTGGTGTTTACTGCGACTTGTGTTCCCATGATGTTCTCCTTTTAGTCTGATAAGTTATGGCCCCTGCAGGTCCCCCAATGGCGGATCGCAAGAGCCTGAGTCCTTAATGATTTCTAAAGGGTTCCGAAATTGCTCCTGCTAACGCGATCAGAGTTCGGCAAGGCCACCGTCCGCAAAGACCTCTGTACCGGTAATGAATGAAGCTTCGTCTGAAGCGAGGAACAGCGCGAGCCTCGCGATCTCTTCGGGCCGGCCCATGCGTTTAAGCGCTACACCCGCCGCCCAGCCCGCCGCCACCGCGTCCGCTGCTTCTCGGGGCATCTCCAGCTTGCTGAAAAGGTCGGTGGCCACAGGGCCCGGGCTGACGGTGACAACCCGGATGCGGCGGGGCGCAAGTTCCGCTGCCAGAGTGCGGCCGAAAGAACGCACTGCCGCTTTGGTGGCCGAATAGATTGAAGCTCCTGCAAAGCCCTTACGCGACGCAACCGAAGCGTTCAGCAGCACGGCTCCGCCCTCAGCCATCAACGCGAGAGAATTCTTCACCGTGAAGAACAGACCCTTGACGTTGAGATCGAAGTGGCGGTCGAAAAACCTCTCGTCGACTTGTTCGACAGGGGCGAATTGGGTGACCCCAGCGTTGGCGAAGAGAACGTCGAGACGTCCGAATTTCTCCGAAACGATCTTCATCAGTGCGTCTGTGTCGGCCAGACTGCTTGCGTCAGACGCCACCACCAGCGCCCCGGGGCCCAGCGCCTTCTGGGCGGCTTCAACCGTTTTCGGATTGCGGCCGGTCACGATCACCTGTGCGCCTTCTTTCTGAAACAATTCCGCGGTAGCAAAACCGATGCCGGTTGTTCCGCCGGTAATCAGCGCGATTTTTCCCTTGAGGCGTCCCATAGAGATTCCTCCGGCGTACTGTGGTCCTCGCGCGATTGCGATGGATTCTTCGACTTTCTTGTTTAGCTCAACCTGCGTTGCCATGATCAGCTCCCTTCGAATTGAAAGTTTCTTGCCCTTGCAAGTCCGACGATACCGGATTGCAGAGGGTGGCGTTCCTAAATGGTTCCTAAAGGAACGCTAAATTTTTCTTAAAGGAAACCGGCGCTCCGGCGGCCAATATGGTGTAGAAATGAGGCATGAAACGTGGTGGGGGTTCCGTTCCAATCAGGGCCGAACTGAAAGCTTTCCTGGAAAGCGGCGTTTCGGTTGTGGTGGGCACGCGCGATGCGGGCCTGGTGCCGGAAATCACACGGGCGTGGGGCCTGGTGGTTTCGAAAGACCGGAAAAGCATTACCCTTTGCGTACCACTCGCCACGAGCCAAAAGACCTTCGACAACCTCACGGGCAACGGGCAGATGACGGTCTGCTGCTCGCTTCCCACCAGCTACAAAACCGTCCAGCTGAAAGGGCAATGCATTCAGACGGCTGACCCAAACCGCGTGGACCTGGCGGCGGTGGCAAGGCATCGCAAAGCATTTGGCTACCTGAATAAACGCATTGGAATCCCCCACCAGCAATCCGAAACTTTTTGGCGGAGGGAACTTGAAACCTCACCGATTCTAGTCAAACTTCGCTTTGTTCCCGAGCAGATATTTGACCAGACTCCCGGGCCGGACGCCGGATCACCCTTATGAGCAATGCCATGCCCTTGACCGTTCCGCTCGAAAACATTGCTTCGTGCTTTGAAGGAATCATTCCGTCGACCATCTGCTCCTGCTCAAGTGATGGAACACCAAACCTGACCTATCTTTCGGTTGTTCACCTGCTGGACTCCCGCCATGTCGGCCTCTCCTTTCAGTTTTTCAGCAAGACCCGCAAGAACGTTATGGAGAACCCGATGGTACAGGTGGTTGTGGTATCGCCGGAGACGGCGTACCAATACCGTCTGAGCTTATGCTACGAGCGGACAGAGACGGAAGGCCCGACATTTGATCGCATGAAATCAAGCCTGGACGCGGTCGCTTCCCAAACAGGAATGAGCCAGGTTTTCAGGCTTCGTGGCGTGGATATCTACCGGGTCCTGGATTGCCGTCTATTCGATTCGCAGGCGCCTGCCGAAAGCTTCCCGAAAATCGATCCCTTGCCGGAACTGGAAGCTTTCAGCGAGAGGCTCGCTGCCTGCGGCGATCTTGATTCGCTCCTTGACACAGCGCTCAACGCGATGTCCACATTGTTCGGCATTGATCATTCTTTCGTGATGGCGTTGGATGAGGATGGTACACGCCTGTATACGATTGCCAGCCAAGGCTTCGCGGATTCGGGTGTGGGTTCGGAAGTGTGGGTCGGCGAGGGGATCCTCGGCATCGCCGCGGAACGTCGCGTCGTGGTACGGACCACCAGCCTGGCGCGCGACAAGATTTTTTCACGGGCGGTGCGATCCGCTGTGCGGCGCCGTGGCAAGAAAAGCCTGCTCGAAAAGGAGATTGCGCTGCCTGGACTCCCAAACGTTCAGAGCCAATTGGTGGCGCCTCTCATCGCTCACAACAAGCTTCTTGGGGTGCTCTGTCTACAGAGCGCACTCACCGGAAGGTTTTTGGCGCGCGACGAACGCGTCATGCAGATCGCTGCCCGGCAAATGGCAGCCAACATCGCTATACTTGGGCGCTCGGACGCCACTGCGCCGAAGGTGCCACCGTCTCGCCGCGCCCCCGTGCGTTCGCCAATCAGCGCTGTCGTGAGGCATTACACGTCGGATGACAGTATCTTCATCGACGACGCCTACCTCATCAAAGGTGTCGCCGGACGAATTTTCTGGAAGCTCGCTCAGACCCACGCCCAGACCGGTCGGGTGGACTTCACGAACAAGGAAATCCGTCTGGATAGCGGCCTCAAGCTCCCCGATTTCAAAGACAACCTGGAAACGCGCTTGATCCTCCTCCGGCGTCGTCTGGAGGCCCGCTGCGACTTTGTGAAATTAACACGAGTGGGACGAGGTCAATTCCATTTGGTACTGCAACGCCGGCTCACCCTGGAAGAACATTCGTAGAAAAATTGTTAGTGCGGATCGCCGTTGTCGCCGTCTGCGGCTTTTGTTTCCGTCGGGCGGCGTGGGCGCAAAGCCCTCGCCTACGGAAATTCGGCGGGGGAGACCCCGCAAGAGAAAGCAGGAATGCCAGGCTGAAGGCCGACGCCGCAAACCCCTTCGCTTTCCCAATCACCCAATCGAAACTCATTCAATCGTCAAATGGGCGTGCGCCCTCACCCGGCCCCGGGCCGACTTGACATCGCCCCCGCCTCTGTGATAACTAACTAACCGGATAGTTAAAAGGTTTTGTTCATGGCAAGAAGGGGCCCAGCCAAACGCGCAACTGAAGCTCCGGACAACCGCACCGTCATCCTGAATGCCGCCGAACACATCTTTGCCGAGCGCGGGCTGGCGGGCGCGCGCATCGACGCCATCGCCCGCGCCGCCGGCGTCAACAAGGCCCTCATCTATTACTACTTCAAAAGCAAGGATGCGCTCCACCTGGCCATCGTCGAGCGCCACATGAAGGAGTTCTCAAGCCAGGCCCTGGAGCTTCTGGCGAGCGACAGGAGCGTGCAGGACAAGGTGCTCGACTACGTGAGCATGCACTTTGATTTCATCGCCGCGCGCACGGACTACCCCCGGCTCTTCCAACGGTTCATGATGGCGGACTCGCGCCCCTTCATGCGCATCCGCCAGAAGTATTTCGCCCCGGTAGCCAAAAGAGTTTCAGTCGGTCATCGCCCAGGGCATCCGCAGCGGCGAGCTCTGCGCTTCTGACAGCACGCACACGGCCATCTCGCTGGTGGCGCTGACGGTCTTTTATTTTTCCGCCGCGCCGGTGCTGAAGGCGGCCGGCATCATCAACGACCCTTACCGCAAATCGCAGCTGGCCAGGAGGAAGAAGGAAGTGCTCAATTTCGCGCGCCGGGCGCTTTTCACAAATCGCGGGGCAGGTTCCGAATGACGCGCAAACTTTTCCTGGTGATTCTGAGTCTGGTGGTCGTGGCGAGCATCGCCGTCTACATCTTCACCCGCCCGTCCTCGAAGGGCATGGTGCTCACGGGCCTGGTGGACGCGGACGCCGTTTCTGTCAGCTCGCAGATTGCCGGCCGGCTCGAGCAGGTGCTGGTGGAGGAAGGCGACACGGTCACCCAGGGGCCAGCTGCTGGCCACCATTGTTCCCCGTGAGCTCCAGGCCGACCAGTCGTTTTACGCTTCGTCGATGGAGAGCGCGGGCGCCCAGGTGGGGGCGGCGCGAGCCTCGCTGAAGTTTCAGGAACTCCAGACGCGCGATCAGATCCGCCAGGCGGAGGCCACTCTGTCGGCGACCCAGGCGCAGTTGAAGCAGGCGCAGGCCAACCTTGAACTTGCCCGGCAGAACTTTAAACGCACCGAGGGACTCTACCAGCAGCAGATTGTTTCCCAGCAGCAGCAGGACCAGGCGCAGGCCACTCTGCAATCGGCGGAGGCCAACGTCGAATCGATTGAAAAGCAGGTGCAGGCGGCCCGCGCGGCGGTGGCGCTGGCCCGGTCGAACGCCCAGCAGATCACCATTCGGCGGAGCCAGCTGGCCGCCAATCAGCACCAGTTTGCGGCGGCGAGCGCGCAGGACCAGGCCGCCCGGGCGCGCCTCGACTACACGGAAGTTCGCTCGCCCATCAACGGGCTGGTGACGCTGCGGGCGGCGCTCGCGGGCGAGGTGGTGACGCCGGCGCAGCCCATCGTGGTGCTCTACGATCCCGACAAGCTCTGGGTGCGGGCCGACGTGCCCGAGAGCGACCTTCATCTCCTCCGCATTGGCGAGCGAATGCCCGTGCGCTTTCCCGGCGGCATCGAGCGCACCGGCACCGTCTATTTCCGCGGCGTCGACGCCGAGTACGCCACGCAGCGCGACGTCAGCCGCACCAAGCGCGACATCAAGACTTTCCAGATCCGCCTGCGCGTGGACAACAAGGATCGCAGACTGGCGCCGGGGCTCACGGCCTTTGTCACGGTGCCCATCAACGACGGGCAGTAGGCGCCGCCCGGCGGGCAAACGCCTTTGTGCGCGCCCTTAAGGAATTGTACGATGGCAGCCATTGAGGTTGAAAAGCTGACCAAGCGCTTCAACGGATTTACGGCCGTTGACGCGCTCAGCTTCAGCGTGCAGGAAGGCGAAATCTTCGGCCTGCTGGGCCCCAACGGCGCCGGCAAGTCCACGTTGATCCGCATGCTCACCACCCTGATTCCGCCCACCGAGGGCACGGCGCTGGTGAACGGCTTTGACGTCATCCGCCAGCAGAACGAGGTGCGGCATTGCATTGGGGTCATTCCGCAGGCCATGACCTCTGACCTGGACCTGAGCGCGGAAGAAAACATGAACATCTTCGCCAAACTTTACGGCGTACCGCGCAGCCAGCGGTCGCACATCATCACCGACCTGCTGCGCGCGGTGGAGCTGGAAAAGTGGGCCCGGCATCCCGTCAAGAATCTTTCCGGCGGCATGCGGCGCCGGCTTGAAATCGCGCGCGGCCTGGTGCACGAGCCCAAGATCTTTTTTCTGGACGAGCCCACCACAGGGCTCGATCCCACTTCGCGCATCGCGGTGTGGGAGATGCTGGTCAACATCAAGAAGCAGCGCGACCTCACCGTCCTGCTCACCACGCACTACATGGATGAAGCCGACCGCCTCTGCGGCCGCATCGCCATTGTGGATCACGGCAAGCTGGTGGCGCTCGATTCACCGATGAAGCTGAAGGCCTCGATTCCGGCGGCGAGTTTTCTGGAAGTCAGCTTTTCAACCGTTCCGGAAGGCTGGCCCGAGACGCTCAAGGGCCTGCCGCACGTTGAAAGCGTCATTGAGCACGACCACATTTTTCGCATCGCATCGCACAACGGCCCCCGCACCACGGTTGAACTGGTGGAAGCCTCGCGTCGGGCGGGCATTGAGGTGTCGTCGCTGGCCGTGCAGAGCACCACGCTGGACGACGTTTTTACGCATTACACGGGCAGGCAGCTTCGCGACGAGTTGCAGGAGCGCTCATTCGAAACCAGCCTGATGCCGCCGCGGTAGCGCCGGGGCCGCAGCCGGAGGGCCCGCAAGCGGCGGGCCGGGAAATTTATGAATCGCATCGCAGCCATCATCCAACGCGACCTGTTGAAGTTTTTCCGCAGCCCTGCGCTGATGATGGCCTCGCTCATTTTTCCGTTGGTGCAGCTGGTGGTGCTCGGCTACGCCTTTGGCGGCAAGATCAAGAACCTGCAGGTGGGCGTGGTCAACCAGGACCACGGCCTGCAGACGGTCCGGCTGCGCGAGATGTTCGGAGCCATTGCCGCCAACGCGCGCACCTTCACCACGGTCAATTACAACGATCCCCGCCAGGCGCTCGTCGATCTCAAACAGGGACGCATCAACGCCCTGCTGGAAATTCCGCCCAACTTTTCGCGCAACGTTCTGGAGCAGCACGCCCCGCAGCTCGCCCTGATTGAAGACAACACCGACAACTTTGTCACCAGCGCCCTGGAAGGCGTCCTCACGGGCCTGGTCGCCGCCTACAACCAGCCCCAGGTGCAGCCGCGCGTGCCCGCCGGCGCCACGCTCCGGGTGGTGGAGCTTTACCCTTACGTTCCTTACATCCAATACCTGCTGGCCGGCAGTGTGGTGCTGGCCATTTTTGTTTCCGCCATGATCGGCGGCGGCATCATTTATATCGATGACAAGGCGCGCGGCCTGCATGAGGGCTACCTGGTCACGCCCATCACCAAGTTTGAGCTCATCATGGGCTTCACGCTTTCGGGCGCCAGCAAAGCCATCCTGGCGGGCTTCCTGCTCAGCACCCTCGGAGCGCTGCTGGCCGGCATTCCCCATCCCTTTGATCCGCTGCGCATCCTGCGGCTCATGGTTGTCATTGTCGTCAGCTCCATGGCGCTCATCAGCATGATGTTTCTGATGATGGTGCGCATCAGCGACCCGCTGGTGCCGCGCGCCATCTTCGGCGTGCTCAACACCCTGCTCTTCTTCCCCTCGGGCGCCGTCTATCCCATCCAGGCTTTCCCGCCCTGGATGAAGGCCATCACCGTGGTTGATCCTTTCACCTACGCCGTCCACGCCTTCAAAACGCTCTTCCTCAAAAACACCGGCTTCGCCGCCATCTCCTTCGACCTCGCTTTTCTCACCATCTTTACCGTCATCATGATGACCTGCGCCACCCTCCTCTTCCGCCGCACCCTGTAGCGATTCGCCGCCGTCAGCTAAATGCAGTCAGAATTCCGGCTCCTGCCTCTTCATCTTCAGTCGTGCTTTGCCTAAGCAGGCTTTGGCGTGTAGAATGCGGTCACTGCATCCAGCGGAAGGGGTGGCATGGGGACCGACTACGACCTGATCGCAGAGCAATACAAACGCTCCAAACTTTCGCCCTGGCGAACCTACATTGAGCAGTACACGCTGCTGGAGTTGCTGGGAGACGTGCGCGGCAAGTCGGTGCTCGACATGGCCTGCGGCGAGGGTTACTACTCGCGGATCTTCAAGCGCCTGGGGGCCCGGCGGGTGGTGGGCATTGACCTCTCCAGCAAAATGATCGAGCTGGCGCGCGCCAGCGAAGCCGAATCGCGGTTGGGCGTCGAGTACGTTGTGGGCGATGCCATCAGTTATAGGCCGGACGAACCCTTCGACATCGTGGCCGCCGCCTACCTGCTGAATTATGCGGACACAGGCGAGAAACTGTTTGCCATATGCCAGGCCGTCAGCCGGGCACTGCGGCCAGGCGGGCGGTTTGTAACCGTCAACAACAATCCTTCCCAGTCGCCGCAAAGGTTTGCAGCCACCGAGAAGTACGGCTTCATCAAGAGCGCCGTCGAGGAGCTCCGGGCGGGCACGCCGATTACTTATACGATCTTACAGGAGGGCGGCACGTTCACTTTTGACAACTACTACCTGAGCATCAGCGCTCACGAGCAGGCCCTGGAATCGGCTGGCCTGCGCGATGTGGAGTGGGTAGAGCCGCGCCTCTCTCCCCAGTGGAGCGACGACCCGGCGTATTGGGACGAGTTTTTCAACGACCCCTCCATCATCTTCCTTCAGTGCAGGAAATAATGCCTCTCGCGCGCAACCCTGCGCTACCATCTTTCCAGTTCGTTTAAGGGAACGCGCAAAACTCAACGGAGAACCTTTTATGCTTTGTCATGCTTTTGCCGACCGCGTCGAATGCCATGACCGCGGCCGTCCGGTCACCATCGCCCCCGACGGCGTCGACCTGGGCGACAGGATTGCCTACCTTCGCGCCCTGCACGAGCAGCTCGTCGCCCACTTTCAAAACTGCGGGGCGCACCACGTGGCCATCGAATATCAGAACCTGGGAATGGCCAAGAAAAAGGTCAACCGCCAGGTCGGCGAAGTCACCGCCGTCATCGTCGGCGCCGCCATCCACGCCGGCGCCAGCGTCGAGCAATCATAAATTTGTAACGGCGGGTTCTCGTCACTCGTCACCCGTCACTGCTTTTGAGCGGCTGGCACATCCGTCGCGGTTACTGCGAGGTGTACGAACGTTTCGTGAATATTTGACCTCATAGTCCTCTTTCAGGTGAGAGAGGTTGCACTCGCGGGCGGCCCGGTATATCTTTTCGCTCGTGCGGGCCGTGAAACGAAAGTTCCGGTCTGCAGCCTGGGGCTGGGAAGCTTCGCCGCGCGGAGCTGCTCCAAAGCAGAATTGGAGGACATCATGGCAGGACAAGGAATGGATCGTAGGGAGGTGTTGCGGGCGTTGGCGCTTGCCGCTGCGGCCAGCAGTTTTCCCGGATTCTCGCGCTGGTCTTTTGCCTGCGGAGATCATGTGAATGGCGGCTCGTCCGCGCTCCAGGCGGCGAACTACGCGCCGCAATTCTTCTCGCACCACGAATACGCCACTCTCGAGCGGCTGACGGACCTGATCATCCCCAGCGACGGCACGCCGGGTGCCAGGGAGGCCGGCGTCGCGGAGTTCATCGATTTTATGGTGGCGCACGATGAGAGCATCCAGTATCCGTTCCGGCTGGGGCTGACGTGGCTCGACGCAGAAGCCGAGCGATTGGACGGCAGCCGCTTCCTCGACCTGACAGCCGAAAAACAGACCGGGATGCTCGAGCATCTCGCCTACCGCGATCGTTACCGGCCGGGAGAGGAAGACGGCCGCGCCTTTTTTAAACTCGCCCGGGAATACACGGTGATGGGCTACTACACTTCGCGCGTCGGGCTCAAGGAACTCGACTTTCCCGGCCTCAGGCTCTATTCCGAATCGCCCGGTTGCCCTCACCAAGGTGATCCCGAGCACCGGCATCTTCCACCGCCAAAATTCTGAACGCCGTGGGGTCTGGCGCATGACATGAAAGGGGACACTAATGCCAAAAAAAGTTTACGACGTGATCGTGGTGGGTACGGGAGCGGGCGGCGGCACTGCCATCAAAGCCCTGGCCGAAGCCGGACTCAGTGTCCTGGCGCTGAACGCCGGGCGGAAGCTCGTTCCTGCCAAAGATTTTCGCAATCATCGCCAGCCCTACGACATGAAGTTTCGCGGCTTCGGTGATCCCCGCACCCGTGCGCAATCCTACGGGTACATGGACAACGAATACGTCGCAGGCGTTTGGGAACACGAAATCACCTACACCACCGCGCCCGGCACCCAATGGATGTGGCCGCGCTGCTATGCCGTGGGCGGCAAAACCAATTTCTGGGGACGCTCCTCGGCGCGCTTCGGCGATATTGATTTCAAAGCGGCGCAAAGGGATGGTTACGACGTGGACTGGCCGGTGAGCTATGAGGAAATCGCGCCTTATTACACGCGCGCTGAACAGATGGTAGGCGTGGCCAGCACCGTCCAGCACCGGCCCTCCAACCCGGACGGCCATTATCTGCCGCCCATGAATTTCCGCTGCCTGGATTACATTCTCCAGAGCGGCTGCCGGAAGAACGGCATTCCCTATCTGCCCGACCGCATCGCGCAACTGACGGTGGCGCACGCCGGCCATCCGCCCTGCCACTATTGCGGCAACTGCACGGAGGGCTGCGACGTCGGGGCGTTTTTCTCCTCGCCCTGGTTCTTTCTGCCGCTGGCGGAGAAGACCGGAAAGCTGGAGATGCGCACCAACGCGCTGGCCCGGGAAGTGCTGGTGGATGAAAACGGCAAGGCTCGCGGCGTGGCCTACGTGGATCGCCTGACGCGCAGGGAGGAAGAAGTTTACGGCCGCGCCGTGGTGATGTCCGCTTCCTGCATCGAAAGCGCGCACATCATGCTGAATTCGAAATCGCGCCACTGGCCCACGGGCATCGCCAACTCCAGCGGCCAACTGGGGCGCAATCTGTGCGACCATCTTTATGGAGCGGCCGCCTACGGCTGGCTGCCGCAACTGCTCGGCCAGCCCAGCTTCCCCGACAACGTCTCCTCCAGCACCGTCGCCTGGATGCCGCGCTGGCAGAACCTGGAGAATCCGCATCAGGAGAGTTTTATCCGCGGCTACTCGGTCTACCCGGGAGGAGGCTGCGGAGAGTTTCCCTGGTACCATCGCCACCTGGAAGGTTTTGGGTCATCATTCAAACGCGACATCAAGCGCTACTACCGGACGCCCATCAGTTTTGAGGTGCAGGCGCCCACCCTGCGCTCTGACACGAATTACGTGGACATCGACCCCGAGGTGAAGGACGTCTACGGGCGGCCGGCCGTACGCATCCATTTCCAGTGGGATGACAACACGCTGATGATGTGGGAGCACTCCAAGCAGGTTTGCGCGGATGTGATTCACGCCGCCGGCGGTGAAATGTGGGGGGCGGCCGAGCATCCCGAACCGCCCGGCTTCAGCCTGCACGAGACCGGCACCTGCCGCATGGGGAACGATCCGAAAACGTCCGTCACCAACCCCTTTGGGCAGACGCACGACGTGCCCAATCTTTTTGTCTGCGATGCCGGCGTCTTCCTCAACTGCACGGACAAGACGACCACCATCTCCATCATCGCTTTCACCTTGCGATCGTCGGAACACCTCGTCGAGCAGTTCCGCCGCGGAGCTATTTAGCGCGCGCTGATGGCAGCCATTACCGAGTAGCGCGAACCTCCGGTTCTGTGATTCCATAATGGCGTCGGCTCCTTCACACCGGTAGACTTGGTGTTGTCCACGACCAAGGGTAGCCGGGAAAGGAGCCGAACATGTTAATTATCGGATGTGATTTGCATACGCGCTACCAGGAAGTTGCGATGTTGGATACGGGGACCGGAGAAGTGGTAACACGCCGGTTGGAGCATGAGAAGGGAGAAGCTCGCGCTTTCTACGCCAGCCTCACGGAGCGAGCGCGGGTCGGAATCGAAGCGACCGGATGCACGCAATGGTTCGAGCGGATGTTGGCGGAGAGGGGTCACGAGTTATGGGTGGGTGACCCGGCCGAGATACGCGCTCGGGCGGTGCGGCGGCAGAAGACCGACCGCCGCGACGCCGAGCACATTCTGGATCTGCTGCTCTCGAACCGTTTTCCCCGCATCTGGATTCCTACGCCGGAGGAACGCGACGGGCGGCAACTGTTGAAACATCGGCAGAAGCTGGTGCGGATGCGAACTTCGCTGAAGAACCAATTGCACTACCTGGCGATGAGCCAGGGGGTGTGCCGGAAGCGCAAGCTGTGGAGCGAGCGGGGGCGCCAGGAGTTGGAAGCGCTGGAGCTGGGGCCCTGGGCGAGCCGGCGGCGGCAGGAACTGCTGGAGCTGCTGGACGGGCTGGGGCCCCGGATCGAGGAACTCGACCAGGCGGTGGAAGCCGAGGCCGAGCGCCGACCGGACGCGGTCCGGCTGATGAAGCAGAAGGGCGTGGGTCCGGTCACCGCTCTGGCTTTCGTGCTGACGCTGGGGCCGGTGGAGCGTTTCTCCAACAGCCGCAAGGTGGTGAGTTACCTGGGGCTGAATCCGAGCGAACGCTCCAGTGGAGGACACCAGCGGCTGGGACGCATCAGCAAGCAAGGCGATGAAATGCTGCGCTGGCTGCTGGTGGAAGCGGGGCAGAGTGCGGCGCGGTTCGATCCCGAATTGCGGCGTCAATATCAACGATTGAAGTTCCGGCGCGGCGCCAACGTGGCCAAAGTGGCCATCGCGCGTCAATTGGCGGTGCGTCTGTACTGGATGCTCCGTCAGACGAGCGAAGCAACGCCGCCGGTTCGCATGCCAAGTAGCCCGGCGCGGACCTTGGTCCCGCTTGGAGCGGGGTCGATTTTGTGATTGGGCGCTTGGCCTTCCCGCATCAGGCGGGGAGATTGAAAACAGAATCATGGTCCGTGGGTCAGAGACCGGATAGATGGCTGGTGGGATCGGCCCACCGCAGGATTCGATGAGGCGAGCCTTGGTCAGGACAAAAGAAAAAGATTCCGCGAATAGAGAATCGGAAAACGACGAAGCCCAGCGAAAAGCATTCCGCTTCGTCACCCATCGAGCTTGCGCGCATCGTCGGCAGCGCGCCCAGGGTGTGGTGTCTTCAATTCTGTGCTTGACAGAGCCGACGCCATTATAGAAGGTCCGCGGTTCTTCCCGCATTATGGCTGGCGGCGTCCTTACGCACCGGTCACCAGGCCTACGGGTACCAAGCGGTGTAGGCTAAATCATTTGTGAGCCGCCGGGGGCAACGCCGCGGAACGCCGCATCCCTCTCCTGAAGGCCGCAGTTTGGGGATCTTCCCGCTCTTCAAGCGCAAGCTGCGACGGCCTGCGCATCCTGCTGCAACTGGTCCAGCAGGACCTTCTGGTTTCGGGCGATAAACCCGTTCCGTTCCCGCAAAAGGTCTGCAAGGAATCCCTGGCATCTTTGCTCGAGCGCCGCCGCTGACCACGGGGACTCGCCTCCGCCGGCATAGGCGTCGGCCGTATCGTCCACCACCTGGAAAAGCAGGTTGTTGCTGGCGCCCGTAACGCCCCGGAGCGCCACCTTATAAGCAGGCAGATCGGGCAGCGAGGGGAACAGGCGTTCCAGAATGGCCACCTCATTCCAGGCCCAGCTGAGCTGCGGTGAGAGCGCCCGGTAGCCGTGGATCCATCCCGTGACATTCACGATGTGCGCAAGGGCTTGGTAGCAGGCCTCCACTTTCGGATCGAGAAAATCGTAGTCGGGATTGCAGACGTCTCCGCGCAGTCGTCCGGATTCGGCAAGCTGCTCCTTGATCGGCGTGCCGTCATAAGGCAGCATCTTGCAGAACACCGCTCCCGCGCAGCCGTCTCCCACAATGGTGCGGAGGAATTGAACGTTTTCCCGGATCGACTCAAAGGTGGTCGAGGGATCAAAAAGCATGAACCCGAACTGGAACATCAGGTGCAGTTCTTTCAGCATCCTGACCGCCCGGATGTTCTGCTCCACGGTAACCTGCTTATGCAGCGTCTTCAGGCCTTCTTCGCTTCCGGATTCAAGCCCCATGTAGACCAGGTAAAGGCCGGCGTCGCGCATGGCTGAAAGGAGTTCGGGATCAACGGCGTCGGCCCGGCAGTTGATCTTCCAGATCACGCGCCCCGGCAGATGGTTCCGGTGGAGTTCTTCCACAAATTCCCTGGCCCACCGGCGCCACACCGGGCCAAAAAGCGGGAAGTCGTCGTCCTGGAAAAGGAAAATGGTAATGCCCCGTTCTTCATGGAGGTGGCGCATCTCGCGGGCCACTTCCGCCGGCTTGCGCGTCCGCACCACTTTGCCGGGAGCCGCCCGGTAAAACATGTGAATGGAGCAGAACGAGCACGTGCGCGCACAGCCGCGGCTGGCCAGCAGCGGCATGGCCTTGCGGCCCAGCACCTCCTCCGGCTTGAAATTCCTCTCCGGGTAAGGCAGGTCGTCCAGATTGGAAACCAGCGGCCGCATGGGCGTGGCGATGGTCCGACCTCCTTCCCTGAAGGCAATACCCTGGATCTGGCGCCAGTCGCTCCCCTGGCTCAGCCGGTCCACCAGCTCCAGCAGCGTGAATTCGCCCTCGAACCTCACAACGCTGTCAAGCTCTGGCGCCAGCTCCAGAGTCTCCTGATAACTCAGGCTGGGAAAGTGCCCGCCCATTGTAAAGTGGCTGCTGATCCCATGATCGCGCAGAAATTGCATCAAGGAATCGAACTGGCGGATGTAAAACTGGAAGATCAGCGAAAATCCGACCACGATGGGATTGCAATCCTGCAACGCTTTCAGAATCTCCGCGCGGTTGTGCTGGAAGTCGAACATCTTTACCGAATAGCCGGCGGTTTGAAGCGTTGACGCCAGGTATCCCAGCCCCAGGTTTCCCTGGTCCTGAAATCCGATCAGGGCAACCGGCCGCGTGGTGTTCCGTTCCCGGGCCAGAGGCATCCCGCTTTCAAGAATATTGAACTGTGAAGACACAGTCATCCCGACCTCCTTCAGATGTAAAAGTCGTAGGAGCCCCGTGGGCCTCGGGCAGGAAGCGGGGAAGGCGATCGAAATCAACGGCCCTGCCGCCTTCCCCCTTCTACGCTATCCCTTCTTGGATAGAAGGGTGGTGATGTGATCGATAGCTTTGATTTGAGCGCTCAGGACTTCTTTCTGAAGGTGAAGTTGAGCAATGGCCACCTGCGTGAGGATGTTTCTGTCGAGTTGTTGCCAGAGCGGCCAGGGAATGGGATCAACCCACCATTTTTGATGGAACAGCAGTGACTCAGGGAGATTTTCAGGGGGCATTTCGTCCTCCTTAGTTAGATTAGGAAACCAAACTATTAGAGTGCCGAAGAAAAACCTGCTCCCCCTCCGGGAAAAATATCCCGGGACTTTGCCCCGTGATACCAACTGTGTACAACGTGGGAACCTGCGTTGTCAATATAATTATTTATGATCAAGTATATGGCCCGTCTAGCGGACGGGGCGAAAGCCGCCGCCGCGTGCACCTTTGGGCTATCATCTTTCCAGCTCGCTTCAACAAATGCCCAAAACCCAACGGAGAACCCTCTATGCTTTGTCATGCTTTTGCCGACCGCGTCGAATGCCACGACCGTGGCCGTCCCGTCACCATCGCTCCCGATGGCGTCGACCTGGGCGACAGGATCGCCTTCCTTCGCGCCCTGCACGAGGAACTTGTGAGCCACTTTCAAAATTGCGGCGCGCGCCACGTCGCCATCGAATATCAGAATCTGGGAATGGCAAAGAAGAAGGTCAATCGCCAGGTCGGCGAAGTCACCGCCGTCATCGTCGGCGCCGCCATCCACGCCGGCGCCAGCGTCGAACAATCATAAAGCTGTAGCGTACCCCTCGGTGGCGCATGCGTCGCGGCCCCTGCGATATGTGCAAACGTTTCGTGAATATTTGACTTCTGAGTCTTCTCCGAGAGGACAGGGGGGCGCGCAGCGACCGGGTGAGGGGTCTTTTGTAGCGCCGCCCTGCAGGGCGGCACATGCCGGGCTGATGCCCGGCGGCGCACCCACGGCAAGAGCCGGAGACGCACGCTGCCTCACTTGCCGGTGCTGCCGAAGCCGCGGACGTTGCGCTGGGTTTCAGCGAGCGACTCGGCCTCGGTGAACTCGGCTTCAATCCGGCGAACGATGCGGAGCTGGGCGATGCGGTCGCCCGGACTGATTTCAAACGGCCGGTGGCCCAGGTTGGTGAGCACCACTTTAAGTTCGCCGCGATAGCCGGGATCGATGACGCCGGCCAGAGTGGAGATGCCTTTGAGCGCCAGGCCCGAGCGGTCCTGGACCAGCGCGCCAAATTCAGCAGGGAACTCGAAAGCCAATCCCGTGGCGACCGCGCGGGTTTCGCCGGCGCCGAGGGTGACGGCCGCGGCCGCATAAAGATCGGCAGCAAGGTCGCCAAAAGGTCCCGAATGAGCGTACCGGGGAAGCGTGGCGTTGGGCTGCAACCTGGCAACTTTAATTGTGACCTTCATCTATTTCCCTGCCTTTCCAGAGTGCCGGAGGCGAACATCTCAAGCCCGTCAGAAGTAAAGACTTCCGGTTGTAAACTGATTGGCTTCTCCAACTGATGTGAGCGGACAAGAAAGAGTTTTGCACGCGGCGGATTATCCCGCAACCCTTTCCATCATTCACCGTGCTTAACGGCCTAGCGTCAAACAAGAACATTTCTGGAACTTCGCGCGGGGCTGTGGTGTCTATATATTCAGCAAGGGGAAAGCGCAGTAGCGATAAGGCCCTTTTCGCAAACCGAAGATCGATTGGCTAGCCAGGAAAGTGATGTTTGATTGCCGGCGACCCCGGCGGTGCGGGACGTTTTGCGGAAACCGCGGGCGGTACTCGCAGGGTGAAGTGCGCCCTGTGCGCGGAGGGGTAAACTGGAATGCCGTCACGCACCTGCCTTTGATCGTCCGCGGCATGACGTTTGGTCGCACAGATCGTCGACACCGCGACGCAGGCTCGATGCGCGGTGAGGGAGGTGGAGAAATGCTCAGTGATACACTGCTCGATTCATCGCCGACCCGGGAATCAGTGTTGAAGGGGCGGCACTGGCTGACGACGGCGGCTGCGGCGGTGGCAGGCTTCTGCCTGGGCTGGTTCGGACTGCCGCTGGTGGAGTCGCTGACGGCCAGAGTGCTGGCAACGCAGTCGTTGGTTCTGGCGGCGGCGTCCTTCTTTTCCGCGCTGATGCTGGTGTATGTGTACGCAGACTCGCGGCATTCGGGGCTGCGCACTTGGCCGTGGATGTCGCTGACGTTGCTGTTGAATGCCATCGGCTTTATCGCCTACCTGGTCTATTCCGCGGCAAAAACCAACGACTGGAAGCGCGCCACGTTTCCAATGGCCTATATGATCGAGGTGATGGCAATCGGGGTGATGGTGATTGTTCCGCTGGTTCGTACGCAGGCGTTGCCCAAAGCCTCGCTCTCTTTCATGCCGATGCCCGCGCCGCCCCCGGCGCCCGCCGCTGCTCCCCCCAGGAACGTCGCACAAAAGGTGACCATCGAGGACCTGGAGAAGGCGCCCGTCGTCATTCCCAAAACCATAGCCACATTCAAGCATCAACCCACTCCGCCTTCCGGCAGCATCGGAGCGGTGGGAAGCGTGGGAGTCCTGCCCGGCGGACCATCGGACGGAGTGATCAACAGCCTGATTGGTATACCCGCAGCGCCGCCCCCGGCGAAACCTAAGACGATCAAACGCATTCGGCGGGGTGGGGACGTGGAAGCAGCTCGTCTCATCTACGGTCCCAAGCCAGACTATCCTCAGCTTGCCAGAATGGCCCGGATTCAAGGCACCGTGCAGATGGAAGCCCTGATTGCCGCAGACGGCACGATCAAGGGGCTGAAGGTTATCAGCGGCCACCCGCTTCTGGTAAAAGCCGCGCTGGAAGCCGTCCAAGGATGGCGATATCAACCGACACTCTTGAACGGCAATCCCGTGGAGGTGGAGACGGAAATTGACGTGAGCTTCTCCCTGGAGCAGTAGATGGCCGGCGGCCCGATGGGCCGGGAAAGCTTCGCGGAGCGGAAGAGACTTGTCTCCGAGGGCGTTCCACTTTTCCCAAGGTTCAGCGCAGCCCGGAGGATTCACCGAGGGCCAGCTCGATCTCTTCCCACTCGCGGGTCATTTCATTGATGCCGTGGCGCAGTTCGTCGATCCGTCTGGAGAGGCGAATGGATTCCTCGGCGCTCCTGAAATCGGCGAGTTCCAGCTCGCAGGAAGTAATTTCCGCTTCCGCTCGAGCAATCGCCTCTTCAAGCTCTTCCCCGCGGTCCTGCATGCGCCGCAGCAGAATCGGATTGAGTTTTTTCGGTTGCTCCTCCGGCTCCGCGGGATGGCCATTGCCGCTGACGGGCGCGGCATGTCGCCGGCCTCAGGTTCCGGCTCGTCCAGGCGGGGGGCGCGCCCCTCTTTCTGCCAGAGATAATCCTCATAATTGCCCGGGTAGTCGTGGACTTCTCCGCCGCCGATTTCGAAGACGCGCGTGGCCAGCCGGTCGATAAAGTAGCGGTCGTGCGAAACGAACACCACCGTGCCGTTGTATTTTTGCAACGCTTCCAGCAGCACGTCTTTGGCGCGCAGGTCCAGGTGATTGGTGGGCTCGTCGAGCAGCAGGAAATTCGCGGGGCGCAACAGCATGCGCGCCAGGGCGTAGCGGTTGCGCTCTCCGCCGGAAAGCACCTTGATGCGCTTGAACACTTCGTCGTCGGAAAACAGAAAACTTCCCAGCAGCGACCGCAGCTGCGTCTGGCCGCTCAGCGCCGCCGGCGCCACGGCGCCGATGTCATCGATGAGGCGGGCCTCCGGGTCGAGCGCCTTGTACTGGTCCTGGGCAAAGTAGTCCGCTTCCACATTGTGGCCCAGGCGGGTGTCGCCTGCCGTCACCGGTTCCGCGCCAGCCAGCAGCTTGATCAAAGTTGATTTCCCGGCGCCGTTCACGCCCACCAGGGCCACGCGGTCGCCGCGGTTGATGACAAAATCAACGCCCGCGAACACCTGCTTGGCGCCATAGCTCTTGGCCACGCCTTTGAACTCCGCCACCATGCGCCCGCTGTGCGGCGGCTGCGGAAACGAGAAGTGAATGGTTTTTTCTTCGGGCGGCAGATCGATCCGTTCGATCTTCTCCAGCTCTTTGATGCGGCTCTGCACCTGCCGCGCCTTGGTGGCCTGATAGCGGAAGCGGTTGATGAAAACTTCCAGATGGTGGATGCGGTCCTGCTGGTTTCTGTAAGCCGATTCCAGCAGGGCTTTGCGCTCTTCTTTCTGGGTGAGATAGCGGTCGTAGTTGCCCGAGTAAAACCAGGCGCGCCGGTTCCAGACTTCAACAATCTTGTTCACCGTCACATCGAGAAAATAGCGGTCGTGCGACACCAGGACAAAGGCGTGGGGATAACTTGCAAGAAACTGTTCAAGCCAGTTGCGCGCTTCGAGATCCAGGTGATTGGTGGGCTCATCCAGCAGCAGCAGGTTGGGCTTGATCAGCAGGAGTCTGGCCAGCGCAATGCGCATCTGCCAGCCGCCTGAGAATTCCCCGGTCGGACGCGCCTGGTCCTCGCGCGAGAATCCCAGGCCGTTGAGCACGGCGCCCACTTGCGCTTCCAGTGAATAGCCGTCGCGATGCTGAAACTCCGTCTCCAGGGCGTGGTAGCGCTCCGCCACTTGCGCGTATTCCTCTCCCTCGGGGTCAATCTCCGCCATGCGATGCATGAGGGACTCCATCTCCTTTTCCATCTCGAGCAGGTCCCCGAACACCGAAAGGCACTCCTCAAGCACGCTGCGGCCCGCGAAGGCCAGGCCGTCCTGGGGAAGGTATCCACGGGTGATACCTTTGGCCGTGGAGATGCTTCCTTCGTCAAGCGCCTCAAGTCCGGCCAGTACCTTCAGCAAAGTCGTCTTGCCGGTGCCGTTTCCGCCCACCAGACCGACGCGGTCGCCCGGCGTCAGAAGCCAGTCAAGGCCTTCGAACAACACCTTGGGGCCAAACTGCTTTCCGGCTGTAGAAAGTTGGATCATGACTTGAACTCAGGCGTGCCGCCCCACGAACCGCGCAGGCTGATTTGCACACTCTTTAACTATATCAGGCTGGCGGGACGGGACAGGCGTCGTGGAGTCTGGCGGCAGCACTTTTCACGGTGCTTTGTTTCTTCGAGTCCAGGCAACGCCGCCATAAAAACCTATGAGCCGGCCGTTGGGTTTTTCACAGTTGGTATTGTTTTATGCAGGATAAGGCCTCATACTCTCAAGTCTGTTCACGATGTCACCCATTGAACTCAATGAGAACCCGGGATTGAAGCAAGGCGGGCGGGATTCGTCGCTTCCTGGTCCGTCGGCCCGCATCCGGCACATTCAAAGGACGGCTCTGGTCCTTCTGCTTTTCAGCGGGGTGATCAATTATGTTGACCGGGCCAGCCTGGCGGTGGGCCTGCCGCTCATCCGGCACGACCTGGGCATTTCGATTGCACAAAGCGGCGTTCTGCTCTCCGCGTTTCTGCTGGTCTACGCGTTCTGCCAGTTGCCGGCAGGTGCCGTGGTCGATCGCTTCGGCGCGCGCCTGGTGCTTGCCGCCGGGCTCGCCCTGTGGTCATTCGCCCAGGTGCTGGGCGGCCTGGTTTCCAGTTTCCGGCAGTTTCTGGCTGTGCGCGGTTTGCTGGGCGTGGGCGAAGCGCCGCAGTATCCAAGCTGCGCCCGCGTTGTTGCGGACTGGTTTGCCGCGCGCGACCGCGGCCTGGCCACCGGCATCTGGAATTGTTCCAGCAGCCTGGGAACGGCCATTGCCGCTCCGCTTCTCACCATCCTGATGCTGCATTTCGGCTGGCGCTGGATGTTTATTACCATGGGGATTGCCGGCCTGACGGTGGGCATCGTCTTCTACATTCTGCACCGGGACCCCAGGCACCTGCGCCTGACCGACGCCGAACTGGAATATCTATCCAGCACGGAGGGTGAAAAACAGCCGATGGCGTGGCGGCAATGGGGGCGGCTGTTTAGCTTCAGCACAACGTGGGGAATGGTGTGTGGCTTTTTCGGCATCGTCTACATGAACTGGCTTTACTTTGCCTGGCTGCCCCAGTATCTCGAAATCCAATGGCATCTCAGCATTGCCAAAACCGGCTGGGTCGCCGCCATTCCCTTCACTTGCGGGGTGGTGGGCAGCGTGATCGTGGGCCGCGTGTGCGATGTCCTTGCAAGACGTGGTTTTTCTGCTATCAACAGCTGCAAAATTCCGATTGTTGGCGCTCTGTTCGGAGTGGTAGTGTGCACGGCGCTGGCAGCCTACAGTTCGAGCAGTATCTTTGCGGTTGTGTGCATCTCGTTATCCCTGTTTCTGCTCAACGGCAGCAGCACGGCCGCCTGGGCCATGGCCACGGTGGCCGCGCCGAAAAATTATGCCGCGTCGCTGGGCTCCATCCAGAATTTTGGCGGGTATCTGGGCGGCACTCTCGCGCCCGCGGTTACGGGATTCATGGTCCAGGCCACCGCATCCTTTCATTCGGCATTGCTGGTCGCCTCCGGCGTCGGGCTTTTGGCCGGTTTCGCGCATCTGGTCCTGGTGAAGGAACCGATTTCGCTGGCCGAAGGCGAAAAAGCGGCATAAATGAGGCCCCCAAATCGGCGCCAATAAGGTTAACCTCCGGGGCGAGTGGCGCATCTAAATAAGTGGAGGATAGTGAGGGAAACAGACTGGGCTTCGGAGACCCGTTGAACCTGATGGCAGGACGGCCAGGATCCGGGCCGTAGCGGGCAGGACGGAGAGATAGCCAAAGTTGCCCGGCAGTTTTGGGTGAGCGGCTCCCTAACTATAGGGAACTCTTCTGAGGCCCGATCACGGGTCTCCGATAAAAGAACGGAACTCAAAAAAGGGCGGCGATAAACCGCCCTTCTTTGTTTCTGGTGAAACTCCTGGAGGGCCAGGCGCCCACAGGTATTCGAGGGCCGTTCCGTCACTGCCGAATCCCCTCTTCGCGCAAGACCAAAACAGGAGTTGAACTTTCAAAAAAAGACGGCCACTGGGACCGTCTTTCAGGTCTCACATTTCAGCCGGCTGCAGTCAAGCTGCCAGTGATTCCGGGTCGGCAAAGCTTGCCATCAGGGGATTTTCGAGTTCGGCATAGTCGGCGTACTTCATGCGGATGGCTTCTGTGTGCGTGCCGGCGTTGAAAATGATTTCTTCCGATTTGCTGAGCGTACGATCCACCCAGGTTTCCATGCCATAGAAGTGTCCGAAGGGCGGGAAAGCACCCAGTTCGCAATCCTCGCAGATCTTTTCCACCTCGCTCTCCGGCGCCATCTCGAGCTGCCTGACTTCGAGTTCCTGCCGGAGGTCATGGAGGTTCAACCGGTGCGACGCGGGGAGAACCGCCATCACCAGGCGCCCGTCTGCATGCAGAATCACCGACTTAGCAAAGTGCTTGCCGGAAACATGCAGCGATTGCGCCGTCTTCTGGGCAGGGAACGCCGGGTAGTGAGGAAGCAATTCAAAGCGCACATTTTTGGAATCAAGAAATTCCTGCAATCGTTGGGACATTGACATCACATCCTCCTTCCCTTGCTGTTAGAACCAGCTCCGCGAGAGAGCCTCAGGGTTTCCGTTTCGAGGGAGCCTGCCTGAACCGGGAAGGTCCCTCAAAGGGTCTTGGGGCCGGCCGCATTGGCGATGGTGACTGATCCGGACGCCGCCGGGGTCCCGGCTTTTGCCATTTATTTGCGGATAGGCCGGCGGGTTTCCAGGTTGGCTTGCCTTTCATTTCGGCCTCCTCTTCCTCGCAGTCCTGCTGCCGTACTGGTGCTTCCGCCGGCGGGAAGGAAGCGGGCAGCCTTTTTCCCCGCCTCCGGGGATTGCACACCCCCTTCCCGCCAGGCGCCTCCGAACGGGTCTCAGGCTGCATGTTTCTCGAAGGCGATCTTCTCTGCCGGAGCCGCTTTCGGCATCGTAAATTCCAGCACTCCGTCCTTCAGCACGGCTCCGACCGCTTCCGTGTTCACTTCGACCGGCAGCTCGACAACGCGCAACATCCTTTCCGCGCTGCGTTCGGAATAAACCGTCTTTCCCTTCTTCTTTTTTTCCTTTTCAGTTTCCCGCTTGCCGGCGATGGTCAGGCGGTGCGGTTCAACGCTGACCTCCAATTCCTCCGCCTTAAATCCCGGAACTTCCGCCTGCACTTTGAGACCTTCATCGGTCTCCTCAATGCTGATGCTGACCGGATGCAGCAACTCCGACTCCGCCTTGAACCAGTGATCGAGGTCGCGGCCGAAATTCCTGCCTCCCTTCTCAAACAACTCGAATGCACGGCACGAAATCAGGTCGTGCATTTCACGCATGCGATCAAAGATTTTCTGGAATTCCGTGACCTGGAAGGGAGTAATATGTTCTTCGGACTTTACAGCTAAATGCTTGCCCGCCATGGTTATGCTCCTTTCACACAACCGGTGGCGCTGGTGCGCCGTCACGGGGCCAACCGAAGGAGAAAACACGCTGCGAACCCTGCCTGAAGCCAGCGCCTACCTTCCATTTCAAAGTAGACCCCAGCGCGCAAACTTTCAGTGAGCGTACTCACCCACTGACGTGATAAATATCACACTGCTGCGCGCCAGCCCAAAGGACTTGAAGCCGGTACAGGGTGGTTCAATTGAGATGATCGGATGGCTTTCGATACTGAGCGGAAAAACTTGAGGGCGATCCGGCCTTGCCGCGACCTACCAGGTTCGCTTTCTGACCGGGCGGCGGTTCACCATGTACTCGTCGAGTTCCTGATCGGATAAAGCGGCGCGGCGAGGGATAGGATTCTCAGGGCTTTCCACGTGCAGCGCCCTTTGCAATTTCCGATAGCAGAGTCCGGCAGCGTCCTGATAAGGAAAGTGGTGCTCTGAAAAGGCGCGGTTAGAAATACTCAGAACGAACTCGCGGTCCCCTTCTTTGGGATTGACGACACGGTAGGAGTATTCTCTGCCACTCGCCCTGAGCTCGAACCCAAGATATTGAATTTGCATGGACATTGGGGTGCCCTGGTGGAGGGTTTCAGCCCGCGTCCGGCAGGCCCTGCCGGACGCGGGCCTAAAACGAAGGTTCCTTTTAGAGTTTTGTTACGTTCGCTGCCTGCAGCCCCTTGGGGCCCTTGGTGACCTCAAATTCCACGGCCTCACCTTCGGCTAGCGACTTGAACCCTTCCGCCTGGATGGCGGAATGGTGCACAAAAACATCATCACCCGATGCGCGCTGGATAAATCCATAGCCCTTCGAGTCATTGAACCATTTTACTGTTCCTTGTTCTTTGTCCATAAGTGTTCTACTGTTCCTTTGTTGCATTGAAATTAACTTGTTCTGCTCTCGCAACCACTCTCCAAAAACAAGAAACGCCACAAAATCGGAGATCCTGTGGCCTTTAGGGTTCAATGGTATTCGGTCACAAAAACTGATCAAGCCCTTTTAGTATAACACTTCGGCATGAAAAATGCTGAAAAGAAAATTTCGCATCATCCCTGAGGCCGCCCCACGGCAGTAAAGGCAGGGCAGGACCACAAGCCTGCATTGCAGGACACCCGCAAACGGCGTGACGCCGGCTGATATCCCGGGCTTCATTCCCGGCTATCCACGGCCCGCCCGGAGGGAGGCGCGGGCTTTCGCATCAGCCAGACGAAGGGTGAAACCACCACGAAAAGAAGTGCGAGCACGCGAAAAGCGTCGAGGTAGCTTAAAACTGTTGCCTGCTTCAGCAGCATGCCATAGAGCAGGTGCAAAGCGGATCGCCCGGCCCCCGGGAAGGTCCTGCCATTTTGGGCCAGCCTCTGGTGGAGTCCTGTCAGCGCCGTCGCCGTCAGCGGACTGTAAGGGGTGATGTGCGACGCCAGTCTGTCCTGGTGGAACTGTTCACGGCGCGCCAGCAGGGTGGTGACGGCGGAAATTCCCAGGCCGCCGCCAAGGTTGCGCATCAGGGCGATGATGCTGGTGGCGTATCCCATCTGCTCTGCGGGGATGGGATCGACCGTAATGGTGGCCAGAGGAACAAAAATAAATGAAAAGCCGAGTCCCATGACTGCCTCAGGCAGAACAAAGTTCCACGGACCGGCGCTGAGATTCAGCAGCGAGAACCCGTACAGCCCGGCGGCGGCGGTGAGGGCCCCAAAGAAGAGCATCCTGCGCATATCCCAGCGGCGGCTGATCAGAATTCCGGCCAGCGGCATAAAGGCCATGGTCGCCAGGCCTCGGGGGGTGTTCCACACACCGGCCGTGACGGCGGGGAACCCCAGCAATTCCTGCATGAACAAGGGGAGAAGGACGGTGCTGCCGAAGAGCACAATTCCCATCACGGCGGAAAGCGCAACGCCCACCGCAAAGGTTCGGTGCTTCAACAAACGGAACCGTACGATGGGGTCCCGGCTGCGCAGTTCCCAGAAGATGAAAACCGTGAGGCAGACCGCCGCAATCACGGCCAGGGTCACGATAAAGTTCGACCCGAACCAGTCTTCTTCCTGTCCTTTGTCAAACATAATCTGGAGCGCGGCGATGCCGGTGACCAGCATTCCCAGCCCCCAATAGTCAATGCGATTTGACGTGCGGCGGATGTAAGAAGGGTCGTGTACAAACAGGTGCACGAGGATGATCCCGATCACACTGATGGGAACGTTGATAAAGAAGACCAGGCGCCAACTGTAGTCCGTGGTGAGCCAGCCGCCCAGCACCGGCGCCAGGATCGGCGCCACCACGATCCCCACGCCCCAGAAGGCCATGGCCTTGCCGCGTTCTTCGCGCGGAAAAGTTTCCAGCAGAATCGCCCGCGTCGTGGGCTGGAGCGAGCCGCCGCCGGCCCCCTGCAGCACCCGGAAAAATACCAGCAGCGGCAGGGAGGGCGCCAGGCCACATAGGACGCTCGAAACCGTGAAGAGAGTCACCGCAAGTATCAGAAGGCGCTTCCGGCCCATGTAATTTGCCAGCCAGCCGGTGATGGGCAGGACGGCGGCATTCGCCACCAGGTAGGAGGTGAGCACCCAGGTGGCCTCGCTCACGGAGGCGGATAGGTTCCCTGCGATGTACGGGAGACTGACGTTCACCGCAGACGTATCGACCAGTTCCATCACAGCGCTTGCCATGACGGCGATGGCGATAAGCCAGCGGCCTGCTGCGTCTGAACGGGTGCGAAGCGTGCCCTGAGGAGGCATGAAGGACTTCATCTTATCACAGGGAGGATTGGGTCAACTTTCTCAGGGGCCGGGCACGGCGGCGTCCCCGTTGCGGGCCGGGAAGCGCCGAGGTTGCAAGGTGCCGGAGAGGTCCGAAGGCTTGGAAATGCCAGCGGCTATTTGAAGGCTTCGGCGTGGTGGCGCACGTCAGCGCCCTCCACCAGGAAAACGACGTCTTCAGAGATATTGGTGGCGTGGTCCGCAATGCGCTCCAGGTTGCGGGCCACAAACATCAGGTGGATGCACCCCCGAATCTCCGACGGCTCCGCCTCCATATATTGCACCAGCTCGTCGTAGATCGTGTCGCGCATCTGGTCCACCGCGTCGTCGGACTTGAGCACGCTGCGCGCCAGATTGGCGTCCCTTTTGATGAAAGCGTCCAGGCTCTCGCGCAGCATGGATTGAACCAGCTTGGCCATCTGCGGAAGGTCGATCAAGGGCTTGATGGTGGGTTCGTGCATCAGCGAGCGGGCCCGCTCCGCAATGTTCACGGCGTGATCGCCCATGCGCTCCAGGTCGCTGTTGATCTTGATGGAAGAGGTGATAAAACGCAGATCGGTGGCCATAGGCTGCTGCAGGGCCAGCAGGTCGGTCGCCAGATCATCAATTTCGATTTGCATTCGATTGATGCGAACCTCATTCTCCATCACCTGGCGGACCTGCTCCTCATCCTTTTCCACCAGGGCCAGGACGCTGCGGTAGATGGACGACTCAACCAGGCCGCTCATCTCCAGCAGCTTCTTCCGCAACTCGTCGAGTTGGATTTCAAAATGGCGCAATGGCCGCTCCCCCGCCGTTAACCAAACCGGCCGGTAATATAGTCTTCCGTCTCTTTCCGCGCGGGATTCTTGAAAATGATATCCGTCTTGTTGAACTCGATGAGCTTTCCAAGGAGGAAAAATCCCGTGTGGTCCGCCACCCGTGCCGCCTGTTGCATGTTGTGTGTAACAATCACGATGGTGCAGGTCCCCTCAAGGGCAAACAGCAATTCCTCGATCTTCGCCGTGGCGATCGGGTCCAGCGCTGAACACGGTTCATCCAGCAGCAGAACTTCCGGGTCGATGGCCAGGGCGCGCGCAATGCACAGGCGCTGCTGCTGGCCTCCGGAAAGCGCGTAAGCGGACTTGTGGAGTTGATCCTTCACTTCCTCCCAAAGAGCGGCGCGCCTCAGGCTTTTCTCCACCACTTCCCCGATCAGGCCCCGGCGAGCCATTCCGTTGACCTTCAGCCCATAGGCAACGTTCTCATAGATGGACTTGGGAAACGGGTTCGACTTCTGGAACACCATCCCCACGCGCCGCCTGAGGTTGACCACATCCATCTCGAAGATACTCTGGCCGTCCAGCAGGACTTCTCCCTCAGCCCTGGCGCTGCGGACAGTTTCGTGCATCCGATTAAGGGTCCTGAGAAAAGTTGACTTCCCGCAGCCGGAAGGCCCAATGAGGGCCGTGATCCTTCCCTCCTGGATTTGGAGGCTGATGTCAAAGAGGACCTGCCGAACGCCGTAGTAAAAATCCAGCTTGTTGACGGCAATCTTCAGCACGGACTCACGAACCTCTTTTTCGGAGTCCGCCATCGCCCTCTCGTAACCTGGCACGCGGATCATCACTCCTGGTTCAGTTACGTCACCCATAGAATTATCCCCGCAGCGCCGGACTCCTCCGCGACAGGATCAACCGTGCCCCAATGTTAGCAACAAGTACGAGCATGAGCAAGATGAAGCCCGCGGCCCAGGCCTGGCGGTGCCAGTCGGCGTAAGGCCCTGTTGCGTAAACGTAAATCATCACGGGCAGCGAGGCGGTCGGCTGGTTCAGCCCGTGGCTCCAGTACTGGTTGTTAAAACTCGTAAACAGCAGTGGCGCGGTCTCTCCCGCCACCCTGGCAAGCCCCAGCAGGGCGCCCGTGGCAATCGCGCGGATGGACGCGGGAATCACAATGGTGACGATAGCCTTCCACTTGCTGGCACCCAGGGCCAGGGATCCTTCCCGCAAAGGCATGGGGACCGCTCTCAGGAAATCCTCGGTGCTGCGCAGCACGATGGGAATCAGCATCACGCCGAGGGCCAGCCCTCCGGCCCAGGCTGAAAAGTGGTGCATGGGCAGAACCACCAGGGTGTAGGCAAAAATGCCCATCACGATCGAGGGAACGCCGTTCAGGAGGTCCGCCGTGTAGCGAACCAGAAATGTAAACGTCTTTCCGCCGAATTCCGCCAGGTAAATGCCCCCCAGCAACCCAGTCGGAATCCCCGTCAAGGCTGCGATTAGCAGCAGCGTTCCGCTCCCTACAATGGCGTTCGCCATGCCACCGCCGGTTTCCCCGACGGGGGCAGGCAGGTGGGTGAGAAAGGTCCAGGTCAGATATTGCCAGCCATTCCATCCCAGATAGCCCAGAACAACCAGCAGCACGGAAACCGACACCAGCGCGCAAAGGCCGGTCAGGCTCAGCATGAAGCCGTTGACGAATTTTCTCCAGGCAAGCCGGGATTTCATGGGTGCGCGGTTCCTTGTCTTGTGGTCAACAGAATCAGCACGCGCGCCAGCGCATTGATGATGATCGTCACCAGGAAAAGCACCAGGCCGAGTTCGATCAGGGACTGGAGGTAGAGATTGCCCGTCGCTTCCGTGAACTCGTTGGCGATAACCGCCGCGATGGTGTAGCCGGGAGCGAAGAGCGAGGCGCTGATTCTCGGATCGTTTCCGATCACCATGGTGACCGCCATGGTTTCACCCAGCGCCCGGGCCAGCGCCAGGAAAATGGAGCCGTAAATTCCCGTCTTCGCGTAGGGCACCACCACCCTCCACGTCGCTTCCCAGCGGGTGGCCCCCAGCGCCAACGCGGCCTCTCGCTGCTCCACCGGCACGGCCAGCAGAACTTCGCGCGAGATCGTGATGATGAAGGGAATAATCATGATGGTGAGAATCACAACTGCCGCGAGCAGTCCGATGCCGTACATCTGGCCCTGAAAGAAAGGCAGGAAGCCCAGCGTGGCCTTCAGAAAAGGCTCGACTTCCGTCCGCAGAAGTGGGACGAGAAGAAAGACGCCCAGCAATCCCAGAATCACGCTGGGCACGGCAGCCAGCAATTCCACAAAAAAAGTAAGTCCATGCGAAATTCGTGGCGGAGCCAGCTCGGCAAGAAAGATGGCGGCTCCCACGCCTAACGGCAATGCCAGCACCAGGCTCAGCGCTGAGGTAATAAGCGTGCCATAAATAAAAGGAAGCGCTCCAAAATGCTCGAAGACGGGATCCCACTTGCTCGTCACCAGGAAATCCCATCCGAAGCGCTGGCGGGGAAGCACCGAATGGGTCCACAATTCGTAAACCAGCAGCAGCGTAATCAGGACAATGAGGGCCGCAAACGCCAGAACAACCAGGTGGGCAATCTCGTCGCCGCTGCGGAGGCGGCGAAAAAAGGAATAGAGCTCTCTCTTATATCCCTGAGACTTGGAAGGACTTGAATTTTCAATGGGAACAGGCATTGTTGCCTTGCTACCGGACCAGGAATCCCCGGTCCATTTTATTGCTCAAAACAGCCTGGAGGAACTGAATGACCTTCGGATGACCATCGTCGAAACTGAAAGTAACTCCAACGGCCAGGAAGGTTGTCTTCATCCTGTCCATTCCTCCTGCACCCACCGGCTGCGGTGCGGTTCCACGGCAGGCCACGAAAAACCGTGGCGCCCCTTCGAAGGCATTCCGGCAATTCATGAAACCCGATGATAAACGGTCGGCAGCCGATAAGTCTATAGCGCCTTTGCCTCGCACCTCGATTTCACTTCTTCGCAAATCCGGGCGCATGACCGCCGGCCTGCCGGGAGTCCCGTGAAACCTCCGGGCAGGCCATGCGCTCTCCTGACAAACCCCAAACTGCTTTAGCTGACCAGGGAAATGTGCTGCTCATTGATCTGCTTGACGGATTCGGGCAACTGACCGTAATCCAGGCTTTCCACCATGCCCTGGCCATCGGTCAGCATCCAGTGCAGGAAGTCTTTGATGGCATCCCGCTTGGCAGCGTCAGCAATGTGGTCAGGAATCAGCAGGTAAGTAAAACTGCAGATCGGGTAGGCGTCCTTTCCCGGTGGGTCGGTGATTGAGACGCGGACGTCATTCTGCATTTCACTGGCCGCGCCGGCGGCGGCGTCCTTTGCCGTTTCCAAACTCGCCTTGACAAAATTCCCGGAGGAATTCTGAACCAGGCCGTAAGCCATGTTGTTCTGAAGGGCGTAAATCAACTCCACGTAGCCCATGGCGTAGGGAGTTTGTTTGACCACTCCGGCCACGCCCTCATTGCCTTTGCCTCCCAGCCCCACCGGCCATTGCACCGAGGTGTTGCTGCCTACTTTTGATTTCCACTCCGGACTCACTTTGGAGAGGTAGTCGGTCCACACAAAGGTGGTGCCGCTGCCATCGGAGCGATGAACAACTGTAATGTCCTTGGCGGGAAGCTTCACGCCAGGATTGTTTTTCCGGATCTCGGGGTCATTCCACTTGGTGATTTTGCCCAGGTAGATGCCAGCCAACGCCGCCGGGGTAAACTTCAGCGTAGCTTGGACTCCCGGAATATTGTAGCTGGGTACGACCGCGCCCAGCACCGTGGGAAACTGGGTAATGTGCAGATTGAGCTTTTGCAGCAGATCATCTTTGAGCGGCATGTCCGATGCCCCGAAATCAACGGTCCCGGCACTAAGCTGCCGGATGCCGCCACCGGACCCGATGGACTGGTAATTGATGGTTACGTTCGGGTGAAGCTTGTGATACTCGTTGAACCATTTGGAGTAAATCGGATAAGGAAAGGTGGCGCCGGCGGCGTTCAGCGTAACACCGGCTGACCCCGAGGTGCCTGAATTTTCCCCGGAACATGCCGCGAGAAGACCCACCAGCGCCAGCGTAACAGCCAGAGCCGCGATCGTGCCTCTTAATCTGATTTTCATTAGCTATCCCTCTTTTTGAGAATGATGGTCAATTGTTACAGCAATGTTAAGGTCGTGTTACAAATCTGTTAAAGCGGCCCGGCAGCTGGTATTCCGCCGGCCGTCCTTCACGTTCCTCTCTAGTAGTTGAACTCCGTCCAGACGACAAGCCCGTTCGTGTCTGGCCCCGTCTGCCCCTGGGGATGGACCCAGTGGAAGTTTTGGTCGCCGAACGCAACGTCGAAGTGATCCGTGACTTTGTAGGCGATACCACCAACCGTCCGCGTGAAGTCCATCGGGTTATCCGTTAAACCGGCCGAAGCCGGCGAAAAGTTCGTGTTCGGCTGGAAGTTCATATAGAGGCCCCACAGCGAGAACGGCGAGTGGCCCAGGCGCGCGTGGCCGAAGACGTCGAACCCTTGCTGCCGAGTGTGAGCTCCACCGAGAACGGTTCCAGCCAAGGAGCTGAAGGCGCTGCCTCCCGCCGGCCCAGCACCTGAGAACATGGTGCCCGCACTCACCGCATTGTGTCCAAGCTGATACTCGAAGGCGATCTGGTAGCCCTTATCGTGGGTCTGATAGTGTGCCAGCAGCGAGAACGTGTTGATGGCTGTGCTGTTCTGTGAGGGAAGCGTGTTGCTGTAGCCGTAGCCGTCAAATACGGTGAACCCCAGGCCCGTGCGATCCACCTTGGTGCCGAATGGATAGAGGGTCAGGCGACCCATCACCGACTTCCTGTCGTTCGTTTCCACGTGGTGAAAGCTGGTCGAGTTGAAGACGCCGAGGTCGTAGTCCAGGTACTCTTTTCCATTCCATTCGATCGGACCGTGCAGCTTGACCCCATCGTAGGTCGAACTCAAGGTGAGGTAGTTCCAGGGCAAGAGATATGTGTATCGGTGGCTACTAAGTGCCTCTTCCCAGTCAATAAGGGGTTCCGTCGTCTGACCGAAGGTGAGCTTGGTCTTCTTGAATGTGCCGTTGCCAAAGATATTTTGTAAGTCGACGTAACCGTATTTCAAACGGTAAGTGAGGCTGCCGTCACTTGCGCGATAGATGTCAGGAGTGATGCGCAGGGTGACCTTGTCGCTTGGCGAGTAGAAGAAGTTGATGTAGCCCCGCGTTAATTCAAAGGTGTTGAGCCCGTCGTTTCCCGGCGCAAGCTGGGTGGTGACCAAGTCTTGAAACGCTGGACCATAGCCGGTCCCGGTGTAGTGCGAGAAGTTACCGTAGAACGTAGCCCCAACCTTGAAATTCTGCGTGGCGATGGGCCCCAGTTTTGGATGCTTCTCTGCCTGTGCAGGAACGGGAAGCGGGGCGTTGGAGGCAGTCGGAAGAATGCCGGAAGATGCCTTCGAGGCTGGTCCGCTCCCAACCGCAACAGCCTCGGTAGGAACAACCGGACTCAGGCTTGCCACTTCGCCCGCTGACGGATATTGCGGGGCTGCGTGCGACGCCAAAGCCGCAGACATCTTGTTCACCGGCTGTGTAACTGACGGCGCTGCTACGTTCGGTGACGATTGAGCAACTGAGGGCCCCGCGGAGGGCTTCACGCTGGCCGCAACTAGTGTCTGCAATTTGTTCACAGCCTGCAGGAGCTGCGCAATCTGTTCCTGCTGGAGGGCAAGCTGCTTCTTAAGTTGGGCAATCTGGCTCGCCGAGTCTCCCTGCTCCTTCTGCTTCGCCTTGGCAGACTTCTGATCCTGCTTTTTCTTCTCTGCCCCTTTCTTGGTCTTGAGGTGTTTCGCAGGAACTCCAGGCACGTCTCCCGGCTGGCTAGGCTTCTCCGCCGCCTGGGCAAGAACCACGACAGACAGGCAGGCAGCGAGGATTGCCAGACTCACCCGCCGCCATGACTTGGTCGTTTTCCGATGCATATCTAAGTCTCCTTCTCTAGCTCTAGCGTTTAGCGCTCTCGTGTAGTCGCGGCCGAAAAAAATCAGCCATTTCGTTGTCAGTGGATAACAAGTCACATGGTATTGAGACCAGATGAACGCAGGATTACGCTTGTGTTACATTTCGGTTACAAACTTTCCAGCGGGGATTAAAGCCCCGAGTTAGCCGTCATTTTTTCCCCACAGATGGGCCAACTCCTCGCAAGGATGGGCCACGCCCCTCGGCTGACAGATCCCTGGCATGTTTCAGCCAGCTGCCAAAAAAACAGGGCCGGCAGTCAATTCACCGGCCCTGTCAGGAGAAGGGGTCTTTCGCCTTGTGGAATGTCCTTGCGTACTCAGTTGAGCTGCCACTCCGGGGAAAACCTTAAACAGCCAGCCGCAATGTTTCATCGTGGCCAGTCGCGGCGACACGCAGACGCGAGCCCCTGCGCCTGCAGACATTGTCGATGGCGCACTTCAGGATGTGAACAATCTGCGGAATCGTGAACGAGTCCGTCATAAAGTCATAAGCGCCGTGCTCCATGGTGTCCAGGTAGAGCCTGGTATCCGCCAGGGAGGAGACAACGATGACGTTGACGGGTTCAACGGCTTTGGCCGCGACGTCCAGCACATCCATCCAGTTGCCATCCGGCAGCACCGTGTCAGTCAGCACCAGGTGCGGGCACGGCGTCTCGCAAAGTTGTTTTTCCGCTTCCTGGGCGCTCCTTGCCCGGATCACCCTGATGGAGAGCGCTTCCAGCACCAGTTGCAGCGTGTAGAAGCGGTCGTTTCGGTGATGTACCAGTAACGCATTGATTTGAGGCTTCATAGTTAATCTGCCCTTTTCATTTTCAAGTGTCAGTTCTATTTTCACGCTCCCAGCATGAGGGATGACTGTTAAGCCTTGATGACAAACTGGTGAAGGTGTGGTTACATTGCGGGCCGGCGCCGCAGACAGGCATGCACCTCGATGGCGGCAGCGGCGGTCAGAGGCAGAAAATCACGGCGGTTCATACCGGTAAGTCCGGGGCGCGTTCGCTCAACAGGAATAGGCATTCCACCTCATGATGGAATCCCTATTCCCGCTACCAGTTCGTAATGGACCCGTCGGGACGTTGGAGCATGGGAGTGGGTCGTGAGCGTTCCGTGATCTCGGCCACCAGTTGCAGGGGTTTTGTATCCAGTTCCACTCCGAGTCCGGGGCGGCGGTTGGGCCACAATTTTCCATTCCTGAAATCGTAGAATTGCGGCAGGTGCGCGTAGTCGTGCATGCCATTGCCCAGCATCTCCATCATCACCGGCCCGGGGAAAACGCCACAGCAGTGGGCGAGCGCCGCTTCTGACACCGGGCCCGTAAAGTGGGGGATGAGGCCGACGTAGTGCGTGTCGCACAGCGCGGCGATCTTCATATACTCGGTAATGCCGCCGACGTTGGGCAGCGTCACCCGCGCATAATCGATCAACTGGTTTTCAATGAGCCAACGGACGTCCCACTTGCTGCCAAACTGTTCGCCCACGGCGATGGGCACCTTGACATGAGCGCGCAATTCGCGGTAGACGCCGGGGTCTTCTGAGCGAACCAGGTCCTCCGCAAAATAGGGTTCCAGCGGTTCGATTAAGGTGGAGAGCCGCACAGCATCCGGAAAATCCAGCCGCGTGTGATAGTCAACCGACCAGTCGCCATCCGGGCCGACACCCTCGCGAATCTCGGCGCAGTCCTGGTAAGTCTTGCGGACCGCCTGGTGTGAATTGAACGGCTGGCCGCTCGCCGGGTCGGCGGTGGCGTAGCGGAAAGCGCGGAACCCGGCCTCCATGCAGGCGCGCGCTGTTTCCTTCAGTGTCCCCTGGCGGGGAAAGCCGGTCGAGTAGCACTCCACGTGCTCACGCGAGAGCCCGCCGAGCAAATCATATACGGGTACTCCCAGAGCCTTGCCCTTGATGTCCCAGAGCGCCAGATCAATAGCGCCCATGGCGTCCAGTTTTTCGCGCCCCGCGGGGTAAAAATAACCTCGAAACATCATCTGCCACAAGTGCTCGATACGCGCGGGATCCTCGCCAATGATCATGGCAGCGCATTGTTTGACAGTGTCCGGCGACCCGCCTTCGCCCACGCCCGTGATGCCCTGGTCGGTTTCCACCGTTACGATATGGAAACTCTGGTTGAATGACGGCGGCGACTGTGGATTGTGATAGAAACGAATGCGCGTGATCTTCATGCCTGAACCTTTTGAAGACTGCGATGAAGCGCCGGCGGAAGTTTGCGCACCGGGCCTTGGAGCTGCAACTCCGTTCCCGGCCACCGTAGCCGCACCTGCCAACCCTGCTGCCTGAAGAAAAGTTCGACGTTTCATGAGCCCTCCTCCCCCGAGCCACTTGTTCCGCCGCCGATGCATAGCCACTTTCAACGGCGTCCTTGCATGAATCTTTTCCATCCTGGCGGCACTGGAGAAAGCGACCTTATCCCTCTGCGGAGAAAATTGCAAGTGGGAGATCAAGCCGCCCGTGGCCCGCTTGATTCCTGAGCCGGAAGGCTGGGCCCGTCCTACACGGTTTTTGGCGGTTCAGACGGGCACGCGGGCAGCAGTATAGTGAAGGTCGATCCTTTTCCCAACTGGCTTTCTACGCTGACGGTTCCGTTCATTCGCTCGATAACATGCTTAACAATGGAAAGTCCGAGGCCCGTCCCGCCCATTTCGCGCGACCGAGCTTTATCAACCCTGTAGAATCGCTCGAAAACCCTGGACAGATCCGTGAAAGGTATGCCGATGCCGGTATCAGCCACCACCATGCGAATGTTGCCACCGGGTTCGCGCGTGACTTCCAGCCGAACTTCTCCTCCGGGGCGGTTGAATTTGACCGCATTGTCCAGCAGGTTCACCAAAGCCTGCTCCAGACGCCCCCTTTCAGCCAGGACTTCGGCTTCATCCTGCTTCACGCGAATGATGGTGACCCCGCGAACCCGGGCCGCCGGCTCAATGATCTTCAGGGCTGTCTCAACTGCCGTGCTCACGGAGAAAGGCCTGGATTCGGCAGGAGGCCTTTCCGATTCAAGTTCGGAGAGGGCCAGAAGGTCTGAAGCGATGTTGCCGAGCCGGGTGGCATGGGCCTTGATGATCTCAACAAACTTCCGGTTGTTTTCCTGGTCCTCCAGCGCCCCCTCCAGCAGGGTTTCGGCATAGCCGTTGATGGCCGTAAGGGGTGTGCGCAGTTCATGCGAAACATTGGCGACAAAATCCCTCCGAACGCGCTCCAGACGCTCCAGGTCCGTGATGTCGTAAAAAATGGCGATGGCGCCGCCCCGCGCAGTCCCCGCAGGCGGCGTCACCTGAACTTCAAACGACCGTCCCTCTGCCCCGGCAAGCCGGACCCGCTGCTTCAAAGGCTGGTGGGATTCCAGCACATGGGTAAACATGCTCAGCAATTCGGGATCGCGCAAAACCTCCAGAAGGGGCTGGCCTTCAGGGATGGAGCCGGGAGTCCCAACCATGCGGCGGAATGAATCATTACAAAAAGTGATTTTGAGATGACCGTCCACGGCCAGTACGCCTTCCACCATGCTGGCCAGGATACTTTCACGCCGGGCGGATTCCAGACTCAGCCGGTCAACCAGCTCACGCAGGCGGGCTCCCGTCCGGCCGAGTGAGCGGCCCAGATCGCCAAGCTCGTCGTTCTCGTGGACCAGTGCGCTACCCGCAGCAGGCCTTTTGTCCAGGTTTTCTGCAAAAGCTTTGAGGGCCTTGACGCGGCGCGTAAAGGAGCGCGAAAAGAAATAGGCAATGCCCAAAGCCAGGAGCAGGACGATCAGCGATGCCAACCAGATTTCGTTATGCAGCGCTTCGGTCGCCGTCTCCACATCCGCCAGAGAAACGGCCATTTGCAACGCGTAACCCGGCCGCCCCTGGTAGCGGAGCGGCGCCGCCAGGAAATAAAGCTCCTCATCAAGCATGGGATCGCGGCGCATGGAGGTCCCGGGGGTTCCCTGGAGGGCCTTCTGGACCTCTGCAAGGTCCGAGCGGCTCGTGGACACACTTGCCGGCCCCCTCGAGTCAGCAAGCGCAATCCCCTGTGGATCAATAACGGCAATGTAGGCATGCGCACGCGCCTGGGCCTGTCGGCACCAGCCCTCCAGATTCGACGGGGGAACCGTCGCCGCCTCATTCGCAAGGATTTCCGCTTCCGCCTGCAAACGGCGCTGGATATTCTCAGTCTGAAGGTGAACTGTGAATCGGGTGAGATAGAAATTGAGCCCCAGCAGAGTCCCCGCCATCAGCAGGAATGCGGCGATCAGCAGCTTCCGGAATATCGGACTGGTCAGGGCCATGGGTGTCAGGAACATGCGCCGGCCGCAACCTCAATCCTCCTGCGAGTCGGCATGGCCGGGAGAGAAACGGTATCCGGACCCTCGCACGGTCTGAACGTATTGGGGCGACCCTTCTTGTTTTTCAATCTTCTCACGAAGACGCCGAACGTGGACGTCCACCGTGCGCGGAGTCACGAACCTGTCCCTGCCCCAGACGTTATCCAGCAACTGTTCGCGGCTGAAGACCCGCCGGGGCTGTGAAGCCAGGAAGTGAAGAAGCTTAAATTCGAGCGCGCTCAACTGAATGGGGCGGCCGCGAACGGTTACTTCGCGAGTCCGTGCATCCAGCCGCAAGTCTGAAACTTCAATGACCTCCGCCTTGCCGAGCGCCGCCTCCTGGCGGCGCAGAACGGCTTTCGCACGGGCAACCAGCTCTCGCGGGCTGAAAGGCTTCACAACGTAGTCATCGGCGCCCAGCTCCAGCCCAACCACACGGTCAATTTCTTCACCCTTGGCCGTCAGGAAGATGATCGGCAGCCCTTTCAGGCGTTCATCGGCCCTCACCCGCCTGCAAATCTCCATGCCGTCAAGATCGGGCAGCATAATGTCCAGCAGGACCAGGTCCACAGAATTCTTGCGGATGTATTCCAGGCCCTCCCTGCCGTTGGAGAAACTCTCGACGTCAAATCCCTCTTTCCGGAAGTTGTACCGGACCAGGTCGATGATGTCTTTCTCGTCTTCGATAATGGCGATTCGCTGGCGCACGGTGGGATTATAGCATTACCCGTTTCAGGAATTTGAAAACTGCGCCCGCAACGCTCGCCCTCTGCGGGGTGGTTTATGCGCACATGCCGAAAAAATTTCCCTGATCGCTGAGCGTTTTATTGCTTTTGTCAGCACAAGGCCAGCAGACTTCAGCCTCGCGTTTTCACCAGGCTGATGGATTTCAGGATCACGGCGTTATTGGGGATGACTTTTCCAAAAGCGTTTTCAAAACCCTGCACCGCCCCCCGGAATCCTTTTGAGCCCTTCAGGTTGACTTCTCGAATCACCTGGCCCAGCCGCGGGCTTGTCCATTCCAATGCGAAAAGGCTGACGGGATTTTCGCTGCTGTGCCCGCACGCCACTTCATCGGCTCCGTAGCAGTAGGCGCCCTGGCGGGGTTGCCGGCGCCAGTTCCATTCCAGAATATTCACGCCGTAACGAATGGGAATAAGTTCCGGCAGCCCGTCCTCATAAACCACTTCGTACCATCCCAGCAGGTCCGCCGAGTCGCGCATGTCCCAGATCAGGCGATAAGCTTCCTTGTTGGTGGCCGGCAGGGCGCAGGCGTGCAGAAAGATCAGGCTGGTAGCGTCCTGGCCAATCCGGATGCCCCGGACCTCGCGCGGCAATGGGTTGGGCGTCTTGCCCTCCGCGCCCACCATCACGACCGCTTTGCCACCGGCCGCAACGGGGGACACCAAATCAAACACTCGACCTCCTGCTGAAACTTTTCCGGTCCGCATCCCGCTGAGGTCTACCGCGAATGTGGATTCCCGAATCGGTTGGTTGAATGAGGCGGAGATATCGATTGGGAACAACCGGATCGCCCGTTTCGCTGGGCAGGGTTTCTCCGCTGAGATCCCGTCTCAGCCCCGGCACGGAAGCCTGCACGATGGAAGACAGCTGCGAGGATTTCAATACGCCCGTTGACCACAGCAGGTTGCTGCAGCCAAGGAAACTGTACATCAGGTCTTTCCCGAAGTTGAATTCGTTGGTCGCTTCCCAGGCCGATGGAGCGCCACCGATGATGGTCGAACGCTTGATGCGCTCCGGGTATTCCTGAATGGAGGGCTCCATGTTGCCGTAAATCTGCCGGAACCCGAAATCATCCAGCATGGCTTCGTTGCTCTTGCCCTTCTCTCTTGCTGACCAGAACCAGTTGAAGATCAGGATGTCTTTGGGAACCAGCTCTTTCACCTGCTGCGGGGTCATCGCGCCGGGCGAATAGTAAACCCAACCATCCTCAGCGGTGTGCTTGCGCATTCCTTTGCCGCGCACGGTCTCCAGCAGATAGTCGCCCCAGATTGCCATCTTGATGTCTTTGTTGGCCAGGTACTCATGGACCTTGATGAGATCGTGCCCGAAAACCTCTCCGGGGATTTTCGACTTGCAGCAGGGGCACAGGCCAAAGGGTGCGAACCATTCGTCGTGTCCCGTGTGAACCATTTGGGGTTTCATGACTTCGAGGAACTCGTCCATCACTTCAAACAGCAGCTTGTAGCTTTTCGGGTTCGAGGAGCAGTAGGTATCCGGCCACTTGTCTCCGGGGACTTCCGAAAGCTCTTTGTGCTTCGATAACAGATAGAAGGCGTGCGTCAACGAAGGGATGGCGGGGATCACCTCCAGCTGGTGCTGCCGGCACCAATCCACCAGGTCAGCGACTTCAGCCTTTTCAAGAAACCCTCCGTCGCCGCAATCCTGATGGGAGGAATTCTGCTCCCGGCCGTGCAAGGGTCCGGGCGGATAATTGCGCCGGCTGTAGTTGGTGTCGCGTGCAAACTCCACCCAGCCTTCGTTCAATTCCGGGTGGTTGTCGAAGCGCATGCAGGCGTTCATTTCCATGATGACCGTGTTGAACTTGTACCGGGCCACAAAACCACGGACAAAGCGCTTGAACATCGGAAGGTTGTCCCGGCCGGGCACATAAAGATAAATGCCCCGAAACGGCTTGTCTGGCCAGTCGCGCACCTGCACGCCCTGGATCTCAAGCTGACTGTCCTGCTTCCCGATCAACTGAAGGAGCGATTGCAGTCCATAAAAGGCCCCCCGATCGTCAGACCCGGCGACGACAACGGCGCCATCGTCGGCGTGAAGGAAATATCCCTCGGGGCCGGGATTGGTGGCGGAAACATCCGGCCGGTGGTGGCGGCAATACTCGCGCACCAGGGGATTGCTGATCGATCCCATCAGGATAAATCGATTGCTTTCGGGCAGCGCATTTTCATGCCGGAGCCTGGGTTCGACTCCGTATTGGTCGCTCAATTCCTCCACCAGAAAGCGCGCCAGGCGCAGGTCATTTTCTGAAGCTCCGCCGGGAAGGATGATCTCCGTCTCTTCGTTTATGACGAAGGGTCTGTGCGATTCGGTCATCTCGTGGGGTCGGGGAAAGATGCCCACCGGCTCCGGCGTAGGGATGGAATGCCCGGTTCCAGGTTGCGCTCCCGGCATTGCGCCGGCAATGGGGTTGAAGCCGGCCCGCCCCACGCCGGGAAACATCGACGTGGCCAGCAATGATCCGGTGGTCCGGCTCAGGAACGAACGGCGATCAAGTTTGTTTGACATAGGAATTTCTCTCCTGATTCCCTCAAGGTGTCCTTTCCGAGTTTCTGTTCCAGAGGCATCCGTACGGTACAGAGCATTCCGGCGGTGAGTTTCTGCCGATGGTCAGGTTGAAATATAGTACATTCCACGCCAGCACGGCAACGCCGCTCGGGAAGCATCGGCTTGCGGTCGCCCGGGAATCCACCCGGAAGCATTCCTGGCGTTGAATGCGGGCCTTTCCGCCCGTCTTTTCTGCAACCTCGCAAACTGCCTGCAACTCTTTGGAACATCCCGGCGGCATGGCGCGTATTAATGGGTGAGGAAATAAGCGAAAGACTGAAAACTGGAAGGCCCCTATGGCGAACAATCATCGCAGTTCCAAACGCAGGCGCTGGACCCTGATTGCCGTGGCAGCGGTCGGACTGTGCGTATCCGTCTTTGCAGTGGCCAATGTGCTGCATCCGGACACCAGCATCGACCCCTCCAAGCTGGCCACCATCCAGCAGGGCGACATTGCCCAATCCGTTGTGGCCACCGGAAAGGTGGAGCCGCTGGCCAAGGTTGAGATCAAGTCAAAAGCCAGCGGCCTGGTCAAGAAGATTTTCGTGGACTACGGCGACCGGGTCACCGAAGGCCAGGTAATGCTGGAACTGGATAAAGAACAACTGAGGGCCCGCGTCAAAGAGGCGGAGGCCAATCTTGAGGCCGCAGAGGCTACCGTCCAATCAGCCCAGGCCATCTATGAGAGGAACGTCATCGATGCCCAGGGTCCTGACATCCCTTTTCTCAAGTCGACGCTCGATCGCGACCGCAAGCTTGCCGCCGAGGGATTGATTCCCGATTCATCGCTTGACGAAGCCAAGAAGGCTTATGAGATCGGCCTCAACAAGCAGCTCTCTGCCAGGCGCAACGTTGCCGTCAGCAAGGCCGACATTGCGCGGACCCGGGCACAGGTGTCGCAGGCCCGGGCGTCCCTGGACCAGGCCAAAGAAGACCTGCAGAATTCCACCATCGTCAGCCCCCTCAACGGCATTGTGCTTTCCCGCGATGTTGAAGTCGGTGACGCCGTCAGTTCCATCCTGGTGCTGGGCTCACAGGCCACCCTGCTTTTTACCGTCGGTAACATGAGCACGGTTTACGTGCTCGGCAAAGTCGACCAGGCAGATATTGGAAAAGTCTATCTCGGCCAGACGGCCAGGATTCGAGTCGAATCGTTTCCCAAGAAGATTTACAACGGCAAGGTAACCAAGATTTCCCCTATGGGCGTGGAGAAAGACAACGTCACCACTTTTGAAGTGCGCGTCTCCATTCAGAATCCCACCGGAGAGCTGAAAGCCAACATGAGCGCCAACGCCGAGCTGATCATTAAGGAAAAACACCGCGTCCTGCTCATTCCCGAGACCGCCGTTGTGTACGACAAAGATCACAAGACCTTCGCTCACGTTCCCGACCGCGAGGCGAAATTGGGCTGGAAAAAAGCGCCGATCAATATCGGAATCACTAATGGCATCAACGCGGAAGTCACCAGCGGCCTCAAACAAGGCGAGCAGGTCATTCTGCAATAACCTTCAAACGCCGTCGGATGGTTTCCTCAACCTGTTTTGCCGGGTGAATCATCATGGCCTTTCGCGACCTTTTCCGGGACACCATCGAAACCCTGTGGGCGCACAAGCTCCGGACGTTCCTCACCATGTTCGGCATCGCCTGGGGAATCATCTCCATCGTTCTGATGGTGGCCGCTGGGGAAGGCCTGCGGGTGGGCCAGGAAAGACAGATGGAAACCTTCGGCAAAGACATTATGATTGTTTTTGCCGGCCGCACCAGCGTCCAGGCCGGCGGCATGCGGGCGGGGCGGGACATTCACTGGCTGGATGCGGACTATCCGGTTGTCCTGGCGCAATCGCCCTCCTGCGAGTATGTTGTGCCCGAACTTCGCCGGTCCAGCGTCAACGTTCGCAGCCCCTACAACAGCGCGACGCTCGAGGTAACGGCTTCGCTGCCCACCTTTGCGTATATCCGCAGCATTTCGGTGGCGCAGGGGCGTTTTTATAACTGGAACGACCAGAACAAGGCCCATCGTGTTGCCTTCCTGGGCAGCGACGTAGCAAAACAACTTTTCGCGTCACAAGAGGCGGTGGGCAGAATCGTCTACCTGAACGATATTCCCTACACCGTGATCGGCGTAATGGAACACAAGGAACAGAACAACAGCTACGATGGCATGGACGTGTCCAAGGTTTTCATCCCTTTCAGCGCCATGCAGCAGGACTTTCCCGATCCGCCTCCGGCCCAGCCGCATACCATTGACAATCTGTTGGTAACCCCGCGGTCTTTTGCTGACGATGAAGCCTGCCAGGCACAGGTCCGGCGCTCGCTGGCGTTGATTCACCATTTCGACCCGCGCGACGAGGAAGCTGCTTCCATCTGGGACACGGTGGAAAATGCCATGCAATTCCGCACGATGACGGACGGTATGAAGTATTTCCTGGGAGCGGTGGGGCTGGTGAGTCTGCTGCTGGGCGGGATTGGAGTGATGAACATCATGCTGGTGGCCGTGCGTGAACGCACCCGGGAAATCGGGGTCCGCAAGGCTGTGGGAGCCACGTCCCGGGCCATCCTGTGGCAATTCTTCGTGGAGACACTCATCGTGGTTTTCTTAAGCGGCGGCCTCGGTATGGGCGTGGCCTACGGCATTTGCTGGCTGGTAGACCTGTTGCCACAGCCCGCGTTTTTTGCAGGACTGCTGCCCACCTGGGGGTCCGGGATGATATCAACGGCCCTGCTGGGAACGGTGGCCCTGCTGGCGGCACTCTACCCGGCGAGCCGCGCGGCCTCGCTGGATCCCATCGAGTCGCTGCGGTATGAAGCGGGAGGATAGTGTGGAACGGGAAGGCGGACTTGCAGAAATACGGAGTCCTGAAAAGCAGCGAAACGGAGCAGGATCGTGATCCGGGAAGTTTTTGGCCAGGCTTGGGATTCTCTTCGCCGCCAGCCCGTGCGCAGCGGGCTGACCATGCTGGGAGTGGTGTGGGGCATCGTGGCGGTCACCATCCTGATCGCCTATGGAAAAGGTTTCCGCGGGGTCCTGCTCAGGGGCTTCGAGGCTTTTGGCAAGAGCGTGGTGATCTGCTGGCCGGCGCAGACCAGCCAGCAGGTGGGCGGACAGCGCGCCGGCAAGAAAGTCCTGCTTGAAAAGGAAGACCTGGAGATGGTACGTGCGCGGGCGACATTGGTGAAATATGCCTGTCGCGAAACCGTCCGATGGCTGCCCATTTCCTACGGCAGCCGCTTTGCCAACACGGCGATTCGAGGTGTCTGCCCGGAATACGGCGAGATGAGGACCGAAAATCCCAGCAGCGGACGATGGATCAGCCCCGAGGACATGGCGGAAAGGCGCCGGGTGGTTTTTCTGGGCGCCCGGTTGCGCCAGAAGCTTTTTGCCCATCGGCCGGCGGTGGGACAGACGGTCAGGATCGGCAACGTCCGCTTCACGGTGATTGGGACCATGAATCGCAAGATTCAGCTTTCGAACTATTTCACCAGCGACGATGAGTCGGCCTGGATTCCCTATCCGACGGCGAGCGATATGTGGGACACTCGCTATGCGGATGTGATGGTCTTTGAACCCGTTGCGCCGCAGTTCGAGGCCAAAGCGCGGCAGCAGGTGCTGGCCGTCATCGCTGAAAGGCAGCGATTCTCTCCCACCGACAAGAAAGCCTTCATGATGTTCGGCACTGAAGAACTTCGGCCCATCATTGACGGGCTTACCATCGGGCTGGAAGTGCTGCTCACCTTTATCGGCGCTCTCACGCTGGGGATTGGCGGGGTCGGCGTCATGAACATCATGCTGGTCGCGGTGGATGAACGCACGCGGGAAATCGGCCTGCGGCGGGCGCTTGGGGCGCGCCGGCGCCACATCCAGGCCCAGTTTCTTTCCGAATCGCTTGCCATCACCCTGACGGGAGGTCTGGTGGGAATGGTACTTTCCTTCCTGCTGGCGGCGGCCGTTGGAACCATTCCGCTGCTGGGGCCGCTGTTCAAGGATACATCCGGAAACGGAGATATCCAGTTGCACATATCGCTTGCGACGATGATGCTTTCCGCCGGAATCCTGATGCTGGTGGGCGTTCTGAGCGGTATTCTGCCTGCCATCCGCGCGTCGCGGCTTGATCCCGTCGAGGCTCTTCGCTACGAATAACGGCGATTGGCTACAGGTTCCTCAAAAGTTCATTCATCACGTTCTGAACACCCATGTAGGGATCACCGGACCCTTCGAATTCCACCGAGTAAATGCCGCGGAACCGCTCGCGTCTGGCAATCTCAACGCAGGCCGGGAAATCGTATTTCGTCTCGTTGCCCTGAGCGTCAAATTCCAGCCCAGTGGCGTGGCAAACGGTCGGGGCATAGTGAAAAAGCAGGGCCAGCCCGCGGGCGCGGGCCTCGGCATCCGGAAAGTTTCCGAAGTCCGGCAGCGAGCCGAAATACCTGCTGTTCACCGCCTTGAAAAGTTTGACCAGGTCTTCGGGAGGTTCAGACCCGGCGCCGCCGTGGTTCTCCACGATGACACGAATGCCTTTCCGGCCCGCGTAGGCAACCAGCTTCCCGTAGGAATCGATGGCGGGGGCAGGATCCAGCGGATTCATTTTGCCCGGATCGCAACGGACCGAGCGCGCGTGAAGATGCGCGGCAATATCAATCCACATCTTCGCAGCTTCGACCGCGGCGTCCCGCACAGACTCGTTCGGATCGGACAAGCCGCCCTCTGTCCGCAACTCCTTAAAATCAACGAGAAGGTTCACAAGAAAGGAGCGCGCCCGAACCAACTGGCTGCGCAGTTCGTCCACATAGGCAGGGTCCGTGGAAGCGAAGTGCGCAGCATCAAATTCCAGGTGATGAACTTTGTAACGGTCCGCAATCATGTGCGCGAAATCGAGCAGCGCGAACGTCTCTTCGGGGCCGCCATAGTCAGGGTTGCGAGTCTGAGGAAAATAATTTCGGAAGCTTCGGGATGAAACTCCGATGCGCTGGCTCAAAAGGTACGCCGAATGCGAAATCCGGCGCGAGCGGCCGGGCAGGCGGCCCGCCTTTCCCTCAAGTGCAGCGGCGCCCAGACCTGCCGCCAGGTAACCCACGAATTCTCTTCTTTTCATAGCCTCTGCTTGCCCCCGCGCCAACGTGCGCAGTTGGCCGGCCTTTCAGTTTAGCTGCAAGGGTTGTTCGGAATCTGCCCTTCTGCGCTGCTGCGACAGGCTAGCCGGCAGCTACTTCTCTCAGGAAGGACGCATTTTCTTCCGGCAGCGAGGGGTTGATAAACATGCCGGAACCCAGCTCAAACCCCGCCACCTTAGTCAACCGCGGAATGATGCTGAGGTACCAGTGGAAATACTTGACCCCACAGGCTTCCCGGGGGCCGGTCCGGATGGCGTAGTTAAAATCCGGGTCCATCAGTCCGTAGTACAGCTTGGCCAGCGTCCGCCGCAGGATCCCAGCCAGATCCGCCGCTTCCGCGTCGCTGATTTCCGAAAAGCACGCCATGTGCCGGCGGGGCATAATCAGCATGGAAAAAGGACTGAGTGCTGCAAACTGAACGAACGTCACAAAGTGCTCGGTCTCCATCACTACCCGCGTCTGCTCCTTTAACTCCATCTCGAGGACCCGGCAAAAGATACACTCGCCGTACTCGTCAAAGTGGTGCAGGGCGTTGATCATGCGGTCGCGAATCTGCGAGGTGATCACGGGGGATCCGATGATCTGGGAATGCGGATGTTCCAACGAAGTCCCGGCAGCCATACCGTGATTTTTGAAGATGGTCACCTGTTCCACCCTCGGGTCCTGCGAGGCGAAATTGAAACGGTCCAGGTAGGCATCGATGAGCGTTTCAACCTGGGAATCTTCCAGCAGTGCGGTCGATTTGCTGTGGTCCGGGGATTCGATGATCACCTCATGAACACCCACACCGGTCACGGTTCTGCGAATGCCCTCGAAGGTGCGCTGGCGTTCACCCTCGTAGGAAAGGGCGGCAAACTTGTTGGGCGTCACGCGGACTTTCCATGAACCGTCGTTCGGAACCACCAGCGTCGCTGGAGGGGTCATCTGCTCGTTGCCGGGACAGAATGGGCAGGATTCGACATAGGGAGGATTCACCCTTTTTCCGTCGTCTTTCCGGGCGAATTCGTGCGGGCGCTTGGCGCGCTCCGTGGCAATGATGACCCACTCACGGGTCAGAACGTTGTGGCGCAATTCAGGCATGGGAAGCCTCCTTTCATGAGCCCGGCTTACAAGATTTCGCGAACCACTCGAAAGCCGTAATCCGCATACTGAAAGTCCGGCGGAATGCTGGACCGGGCGGCGCAACGGCTCGCCTTGATGTGATGCCGCCAGGCGCCTCCGCGTGATGCCCGCCGCTCGCCGGACTCGGGACCGGCAGGATTGCTCTCCGGCGAGCCGGCATAGTATTCCCTCGAATACCAGTCCGCGCACCACTCATGGACGTTCTCGCAAACATCATAAAGGCCAAACGGATTGGGCTTGCCCTGGCCCACCGGCAGCGGCCCTGAAACCTTGCCCGTCCAGCGGCGCGCGTATTCGCCGTGGTCTTGCGGCGGCTCGTCTCCCCATGGATACAGGGCGCCGTCCTGCCCGCCTTTTGCGGCTTTCTCCCACTCGGCCTCCGTGGGCAATCGATACATCCTGCCGCTCATCCGGCTCAACCAGCCGCAGTATTCATCAGCCTCAAACCAGGTTACCGCCACCACCGGCTGGTCAGGATGGTTCAGGTCCGGGTTCTTCCATTCGGGCGGAGCCGGATGTCCCGTGGCTTCCATGAACGCCGCCCAATCCCGGTTCCGCACCTGGAAAACCGCCATTTCAAACGCCTCGATCCACACGCGATGGACGGGTTTTTCGTCGTCCCGGCCCGTGGCGCAGCCCATCTGGAATTCACCGGCGGGGATCAGCACGCAGGGAGGCTCAACGATTTCGCCCATGCTCATTCACATCGTGTTCCGTTCAGGAAAGTTTAGTGCGTGTCGCGCTTTTGCCATGGAGGAATCTGCCTTCCTTTCAGCAGGACCGGAAACAGCGATTCCGGCGGTTGAGGAGTCAAGGGCAGACGCAGCGCCGTTCATTTGCGCGCTGCTTCGCCCTTCAGCAGGCCCAGGTCCGCAAGCACACCCCGCAGTTCCTGGCGGTCTTCTTCAGGCAGCGGCGCCAGCGGCGGACGTACGCGCCCGGCGTTCAGTCCGCAAAGGTTCATGGCTTCCTTGATGACCAGCGTGCGGTAGCCTGGCTTTTTTACGCGAAGGTCGTAAACCGCCATCGTTTCCTGGTCGACCACGCGCGAGGCTGCCTGCAATTCTCCGGCACGGAGATGCGCCAGAATCTTCCGGCAGGTCGCCGGCATAAAGTTAACCATGCCGCTGGTAAAGGCTTTGACTCCCAGCGCGAAATAACTGGGAGCGAGAATCTCTCCCACGCCGCACAGCAGCGCCATGCGGTCTCCCACGGCGCCCCATTGGCGGACGAACTGGTCCATATCTCCGTGCTCGTCTTTCATCCCCACAATGTTCGGAACTTCTGCCAGGCGGCGCAGCAGCGAAGGACTGGAAATTGGTGGCGTGCGTCTGAAACAGAATCACTCCCAGCTTCGTCGCCGCCGCAATGGAGCGATAGTATTCAAACAGGCCGTCGTCGTTGGCGTGCGTAAAGTAGGGAGGAAGCACCAGGACTCCGTCGGCGCCGTAAGCTTCCGCGGCCTGGGCCAGGTCGCGCGCAATCGGCATAGTGAATCCCACGCCAACCAGCACGGGCTTCCGGCCGCGCACCTCTTCCACCACAGCCCGCCCGATCGTTTTGTGTTCTTCGGGCGAGAGGGCATAAATTTCTCCGTTGCCGGCCAGCGGAACCACTACCTCGCAGTGTTCGGCCAGGAACGCCGCGTTCTGCCGCAATGCCTCCAGGTCAACGCTCAAGTCGTCGCGGAACGGCGTCACGCCAAACCCCACAATTCCTTCGAACGCTGATTTCAATTCTTCGCTGCCAAGTGCCATCTGAACCCTCCGAAACAAAAACATTCACGCATTATTTAAGATTGCATTTTCAGGCGCAAAAAAGAAACCCCCAAATCCAGGCGAAGCAACACCGCCCTTCGCCTGAGGCAAAGAGTTCCATACCAGAGCCGGCTGGACCCCACAACCGCCTGTTGGGACTTCCCAAGAAAAGAGCATTCTATTACATTCAGATAAGCTAAGGTGACGCAGAAGGAGTCGGAAGAAAGGTTATGTCAAAGAAACACCAGGCAACGGTCCAGAAGCAATTCACGAACACGGCGGAAGCATTCTCAAAGTTTGCCGTGCGCGACACCCCCGATGTGATCGACGAGAAAGTCCGGTTCCTGAAGCCGCAGCGCGAAATGGTTTTTCTTGATGTCGCTTGCGGGCCGGGCGCGCTGGTTCTGGCAATGGCGCCGGGGCTTCAGTATGCATTCGGGATGGACCTGACCCCGGAAATGCTGCGCATGGCCCGGCAGTTCCAGGATGAAAGGGAGGTCCCCAATGCCGCCTACGTTTGCGGCGAAGGCGAAAGGATTCCCTATGCCGACGGCACTTTCGATCTGGTAAGTTGCCAGTACGCCTTCCACCACATTCCCAAGCCCGAACTCGTTCTGGAGGAGATGCTGCGGGTTACGAAACCGGATGGCCGCATCTTTGTGGATGACACGCTGGGACCCGAGAGTGACGAGAAGTTTGAACTGCACAACCGCATTGAAGTGGTTCGCGATCCCTCCCACACGCGGTCGCTGCGGCTGACCACTTTCCTGAGCATGTTTGACAACCTCGGCCTGGAGATTGTTTCCCAGTCTTTCAGGCGCCACAAGCGATCTTTCAACCAGTGGATGCTGCGGGCGGGCCATCCGCCCCAAGACAAGCGATACGTGGAAGCCCGGAGGCTGATTGAAAAGTCGGCGCAGGGCGATAAGGCAGGATATTCACCGCAGGTCCAGGGTGACGACATCGAAATTATCCACAACGAAGGGATGTTTCTGGTAGCTCGGCGCGGGGAGGCGTAACCATCAGTGCCCAATTCTGCCAATTCGGCGCAGGGCTGAACCCTCCGCTGGCTGTTGAAAAATCAAGCATATTTCAGTAGCAGATGGTTTACAGCGCCACAAGTCAATTATTTTCAACGTAAAGTCGCAAGGCCGCAGTGTAGCTTTCTTCAACACTCTGCTAAGTGAAAGGAAAGTACTTGACATATTGTTGTAGTAATACAACAATATGTATATGGAGTTACCATCCGGCTCGGATGCGAGAAACGGCCAGGCTCTCTACAACAGAATCGCCGTTCTGCGCGCCGAGCGCGGCCTCAGCCGCAGCGCTCTCGCTAACGCTCTTCAGGTCAACTACCAGACCATCGGCTACATCGAGCGCGGCGACTTCAAGCCCAGCCTTGAACTGGCCTTTCGCATCAGCGAATATTTCGGCCTTCCAATCGAAGCCATTTTTTCCCGCAAGCCGTTTCAACCTCTGAGCGAACAGGTCTACGGAAATCGCAATTCGCCCCCTGCCGGCAACACGAAGTGAGTTGGGAGGAACATCATGCTAAACACGCCCCGATTTCTGGGAATCTCGATGGCGCCCCGCAAGAATCGACGATTGTTCGTGATGGTTACTTACGCGGTCCTTGTGGCTTGCTTTGCGGCCACTCATTTCGTGCCGTTCCGGGCCAACCGAATTCAGGCCGGGTGGGGCCTGTTGTTCTCTATCACTCATCTACATCGTGGGAAATCAGTTCCTTTTCGGCAAGCTGGTAAGGCCCTTTATGGCGAACAGCCTGCGCAAGGAAGAAGCACTGCATAAGCCTGCGTTCTGCACCGAGACGGCGCGACCCGGACGAACCGGACGAGCGTGAGCTGGCCATGCGAAATGCGGCGCACTACCAAGCATTCCGTGCCGCGTCCACATATGGCTCGGGGTTTGGCTAATCGTTACGTTTTCACTCCACACGAGTGGATTCTGCCTGCGCTGTTGATTTGAGCGATTCACTCTTGCTGTTGCAATTGATGACTTTGACACTTCCGCAAGCCATCATCCTCTGGACGGAGCCGGATGTGCTGGAGGAAGCCAGAGTTTCTTCGTAGAGGGGGTGCTGTCTTTAGATGACTTCGGTTTCTCCCGCCTTAAGAAACGGCCACTCGCCATTCCGCCGCGCGCGGAACAGGTAGGCAGCGGTGCCGGCCAGAAACACCATTAGGGCGAACAGCAGCGCTCCCCGCGCTGAAGTTGACAGGATGTAAAGCCACCCAAACAGCGAAATGATGCCTGGAACGGGATAGAACCACATCTTGAAAGGACGCGGCATGCCGGGCTGCTTGAAGCGCAGGACGAAGAAGCCGACGGCCTGCGGCATATACTGCAGAAGCACGCGCGTGGCCACCAGGCTGACGATCACTTCCGGCAGGCGCAGCAGGCTGAAGCCCGCGGCAATCACCCCCAGCGTCACCAGCGACACATGCGGAATGTCGTGTTTGGGATGCAGCCTGGCAAACACCTTGAAGAAATTGCCATCGGCCGCGGCGGCGTAGGGAATGCGCGAATAGCCCAGCAACAGTGAGAAAGCCGAAGCGAAGGCAATCCAGAGCATCAGCAGGGTCATCAGCTGGCCTGCAAAATGGCCGTGGAGTTTCTCGATGTATTCCGCAGCGATAAAGTGGCTGTGCTGCGCTTCGCGCCAGGGGATCACGCTGAGGATAGAGGTATTCATCAGGATGTAGACGACGGCCACCGCGCCAATGGAAAACAGGATGGCCAGCGGAATGATGCGTCCCGGCTCGCGAATCTCCTCCGCCAGGTAGCAGACGTTGTAGTAGCCGAAGTAGTCGTAGAGCGCGTAGAGCGTGGCATGCCCCAGGCCCGCCCAGAAAATCACGTTCAGATGGAAGGCTCCGGGCGGAAAATCAAAAATGCGCGAGGCGCTCAGGTGCGGCAGCCCGGAAATGATGATCCAGAAGCAACCGATCAGCACGCCTCCCATCATGATGACGGAAAGGTTTCCGACCGTTCGGATCCGCCGGTAGAGCACCAGGATGAGAACCAGGGGAATCATCGAGGCGAAGATGCGGACTTCCCAGGGCGTCATTCCCGGAACGAGGTAATGGAAATAGTTGGCGAAGCCGATGCTGCCGCTGGCCACCGACAGCGGCGCGGAAAACATGATCTGCCACACTACGAGGAAGGAAAGCCAGCGGCCGGCTCCCCTGGGCCCGAACGCTTCGCGCAGATAGTGGTAGCTGCCTCCGGCTTTGGGCATGGCAGCGCCCAATTCCGCCCACACCAGGCCGTCGCAAACAGCCAGCGCGGCCCCGACCAGCCATCCCAGCATCGCCTGCGGGCCGCCCATGGTCGCCAGAAAAAGCGGAATGGTGATGAACGGGCCAATCCCCACCATGTCCGTGATGGCAAGCGAGGTGGCGTGGAGAAATCCCAGTTCGCGCCGCAGGCCCGCTTTGTGTACAGGTTCTGCCATCGTTCATCCCACAGCCGTCTCAAACCCCGCCGGCTATCCGCGCCTGGGGGCGTGGCCAATATCGTTCAGAAAATTCCGGGAATCCGTTCAGGAGTTTTCAACTCTGGGACCGTTGCCCGTGTCCCCGCACCTGGAATTGATGGAACCCCACAGCACTTGCGGCCGGAACACAACAGCCCCTACTTAAGCCTCGCGGAGGCTGTGCAAAATATCCGTCTTCACCTGCGCTGGAGGCTTGCGGCTTTTTGAGCCGGAGAGCACAAAATAGACAGACTGGGCGGCCTCGCGCAGATGGTCCAGGCAGTAGGGGCAGCCTCGCTCAAGGTGCTCCTTCATCTCCGCCGTCTCCTTCGGCTTCAGCAAGCCCAGCAGGAACAGCTCATAAACGTCGTCTAGATATTGGCACTCCATGTTCCCATCACAGCGCGCAGGCGGTGTCGCAAAAAGCGCAGCCCGGCGCGCAATTCATGCTCAATGCGGCCCGGAGGCTGGTCAACCTGCCGGGAGATTTCGGTTTCCGTAAAACCTTTCACAATCGCCACCTGCAGCAACTCACTTTGAGGCCCGGGCAGGCGGCGGACCAGCTTCTCCAGAAGATGCCGCCGTTTTTCAACCTTCTCAATGTCGGCGGGCCGGGGCATCCAGGAATTCAGTTTCATCAACCATTGCAGGCGGGAATGGGCCGTGGTTTTCAAGCCGTTCTGCGCGCGCTGCAGATCCACGGCCTTTGCTCGGGCCTCCATGGCAAGCCAGACCGCCACGCTGCCGCCGGCCCCCTGGATGCGCTTTGCCTCCCGCCACAGGCGGACGAAAACCTCTTTGAGGATTTCCTGCGCGGCCTGGCGGTCAGAAACAATTTCCGAGATCAGCCCGTAAAGACCCGGCGCGGCAAGGTCGTAGAGCCGGGCCAGCGTCGCTTCGTCATGCTGCACGATGCCCGCCAGCAGTTCCTGGGTTGTAGGTTCCTGAGCCATGTTTTCAACTCGCAGAGCCCGTGACAGAGGCGTGATTCACCAGGGAATTTCTATTTCGCCCCGAGGCGGAAAGGCTGGCTGGTCCGGCTTTGACAATTCACTGCCGAACCTGCCACCCGGGGTTGGAGGATCGGCCGCAGGCAGGCCACGGTTTGCAGTGGCCGCTCGTAGCACCCGCTCACGACCCCTTGATCTTCCTGCCCGCTTCGTCCCACACGGCCGCAGTCTTGTTGAAATACGAGTAGTTCGCCATGTGGCAGGCGATGGCCGTGTTATTGCCGAAGACCGGGTCTTCCACCGAAGGCCGCCGGGTCCTGACCGATTGGAAAAAATTCCACAGGTGCTCCCGGTCCTCATTGTAGCCAGGCGGAGTGTGATAGCTGGTGGCCTCAACCGGCTGTGCGGTGCCCGGCGCTGTCTTGTGCTCAGCCTCCCACTCTTTTACATATTCAGCACGCATTTTGGGTGGATAGCTGGAGGTGTAATAGCAGGGCGAATGGTCCTTCCCGTCCTGGTGTGACACGCTGAGTCCGCTTCCCTGGATTTCAATGGTTCCACGGGTCCCCATAATGCGCACCACCTCACCTTCCTCGTTGTCCAGCGTCACTCGAATCATGCAGCGGAAGCTGGGGTATTCGTAAACCGTCGACATCTGGTCAGGGTAATCGCGCCCATCGTCATTCCACTGGAAAAGGCCTCCCACGGAGTAGGCGCGCTCGGGAGGAGCCGTCACACTCATGACGTAGTGGATTCCGGTGAGCGGGTGGACGTAAAGATCGCCGGGAATACCTTCGCCATAGTCTCGAAAAGCCCGCCACCGGGCAAAGCGGATGGGAGAAAAAGGATGCTTGGGGGCCGACCCCTGCCAGGTTTCCCAGTCGAGATTTTCCGTGGAAAGCCCGGGCGGCGGCGGATAGACCCAGGCGCCGCAAGGGGAGTTCCTGCCCATCGTATCTTCAACCAGCCGGACGTCGCCAATGGCTCCCGCGTCAATCAGCTCCTTGGCCTTGGCAAAGATAATGGAACTGCGGCGCTGGCTGCCAATCTGCACGATGCGGTTATTCTTCTTTGCCGCGTCAATGATGGAAAAGCCCTCCTGGACCTCGTGCGTCATAGGCTTTTCGCAATAAATATCCTTCCCGGCGTTGCAGGCGTCTACGATGATGCGCTCGTGCCAGTGGTCGGGTACGGCGGCAACGATGCAGTCGATGTCTTTGTTTTCCAGCAATTCGTGGTAGTGCCGCGTCGCCGGGACCGTCTTGCCGGTCTCCCGGTTGATGATGGCGTTGGCCAGGGTGTGCCGCCCGTCATAAAGATCGCAGGCCGCCACGCACTCCACGCCGGGAAGCCGGATGGAAGTTCCCAGCAACCCCGAACCCTGCATGCCAATGCCCACCATGCCGAAGCGCACGGTGTCACTGGGCGGCACGGGGCTGGGCGACGCCGAAAGACTTTCGGTTTCCAGCAGGACAGACTTGCCAATCAGCGCAGCGCCTGCCGCAGTGGATGTTCGGCGCATAAAATCCCGCCGCGATATCTCTCTGTTCCCCATGTTGATGCACCTCCACTTTTTCCAGTTCGAATCTGATGATCTGTCTGCCTGCCTGTCAACCCGCCCCGCCTGGGAATGCGGGGCCACGGCTGAATCAGGCCGCCGTCCAGCCGTGGTCACCCCATTGGGAACTCAATCAACTGCTTTATGTCCGGATCGTTTTGGCTTCCTCGTCCCACACGGCCTCAGCCTTGTTGAAATAGGAATGGTTGGCCATATGGCACGCAATGGCGGTCCAGTTGCCGAACACAGGGTCTTCATTGGTGGCCGACCGGGTCCTGACTGCAGTGAGAAAGTTTTCCATGTGGATCAGGTCTTCATCGTAATTGTCAGGCACGCGGTAGGCCTGCGACCCTTCAACCACCGGCCGAGAGCCGACCGGGGGTTCCGGGTGTTCCTTCTTCCAGTTGGCCCAGTATTCCTCGCGCAGCTTCTTCGGCCATCCGATCACCGAATAGCCCTCCGGCTGTGGCTGCTTGTTCTGCGGCGTAAAGGTCATGGACTCCTCGCTGTTAAACTCCAGCGTCCCCTTGGTGCCGTAAACCCGCGTGCCGCTGCCCATGAAATCGTTGTTCAGGTTGCAGCAGACATTCACCGTAATCCCGGGGTAACTGTAGAGAGTGGAGATCATGTCCGGCTCGTCCCGGCCATCCTTGTAGTGGTAGATTCCACCGGCAGCCACGGCCTTTTGAGGCGGGGTCTTCAGTCCCAGCACGGTGTAGATTCCGGTCAGGATGTGGACGTAGAGGTCGCCCGGCAGCCCTTCGCCGTAATCCGAGTAGGCCCGCCACTGGAAGAAGCGCTTGGCATTAAAGGGTATCTTGGGCGCGTCACCCAGGAAGCGTTCCCAGTCGATCGTCTGCGGGCTGGCGTCAGGCGGAATCGGATATTGCCACGCTCCGCTGGGGTCGTTCCGGTCCATCCATCCATCGACGGCGGTGATGTCGCCCAGAGCCCCGCTTTCAACAATCTCCCTCGCTTTGGCAAAGACAATGTTGCTCCGCCGCTGGCTGCCCACCTGCACCCTGCGGTCGTACTTTTTCATCGCGTTGATAATCTGGAAGCCTTCCTCGACCTTATGCGTCATCGGCTTTTCGCAATAAACGTCCTTGCCGGCTGCGCAGGCGTCTTCCACAATTTTGGAATGCCAGTGGTCCATCGTGGCCACGATGACAAAGTCGATGTCCTTGCGGTCGAGAATTCTGCGGTAGTCTTTGGTGGTGTCGAGCTTCTTGCCGGCGTGTTCCTGGGCGGCAATCAGCCGGCCGTCGTAAAGGTCGGAAACAGCCACCATCTCTACTCCCGGGGCGCGAAGCGCGGTTGACAGGTCGTCACAACCCCGCACTCCTGTGCCGATGGAAGCAAATCTGAGCCTGTCCGAAGGGGGTACGGGCCGGGGCGACGCCATTGCCCGCGCCGGTTCCAGCACCGTCAGCTTCGCTGCCGAACCGATCGCGGCGGCGCCCGCTCCTACTCGCATGAAATCTCGCCGTGTCATCGAATCTTTTGCCATAAAAGTCTGGCCTCCTTGCGAAAGTCTGCAAACGAAATCAAAACATTTCGGGTAACGGGCAAGTTTGACAGAAACCCACGCGAAGTAAAAGCCTTTTGTTCACGAAAACCCCGCCGGTGTTGGAGTTCCGCCGCAGGGCCGCCGCCCTCTGATGTGCGCGCATTCAGGCCCGGTTGGGAGGCAAAACCTTCAACCGCGCGCCAGCCGCCCTTCTTATGAATGGCTCAATGAGGCCAGCTTCCTGAGCGGCTCGCCGGTGATCCGCATGGTGGACCACTCGTCCAGCACACGCGCGCCCAGCGACTTGTAGAACTCCAGCGCCGGGGTGTTCCAGTCGAGCACCTGCCATTCAAACCGCCCGCATCCTTCTTCCACCGCCATCTTCGCCAGGCGCGTCAGCAGACCTTTGCCGATTCCCCTGCCGCGAAATTCCGGCCGTACAAACAGGTCTTCCAGGTAAAGCCCGGCACGGCCCAGCCACGTGGAGTAGCTATAGAAGAAGAGCGCAAAACCCGCCGGCTCCCCGTCCCATTCGGCGATAAGGACGCGAAACTTCGGATTGCCGGAAAAGCCGTCGCGCCGGATGTCTTCATCGGTGGCCACGGCCTTGTCCGGTTCTCTTTCATACTCGGCCAGCTCGCGGATGAGCTGGACAATCAGCGAAATGTCTTTGTCTTCTGCCGGACGAATACAAAGCATTGAAAAAACCCCCGAAGCATCTTACATGAATCACTGAGGAATTGAGAAAAGCCGGCCGGGCCTGGATTTCGAAGCCTACGCGCGGCGCACACAAAGCTTTGTCCCGTTTCTGTATTGATTGCCAAACGAGCCGGCGAATCCCACCTTGGCCGTTGACACGGCGGCGCTTCTGATATTAAATGGCGGCCTTACATAAGGAGGCATCATCATGCTGACACGTCGTAATTTTCTTGGAGTGTTCGGGGCAACGGCGGCGGGAGCGGCAATGCCCATTCGAGACGCCTGGGCGGCAGGGAAATTGGCCTGGCCGGGACCCATTGGCCTGGAGCTTTATACGGTTCGCGACCACTTTGCCAAAGATCCGGCAGGAACCTTAAAGAAGGTTGCCGCCGCCGGATACAAGGAGGTGGAGATTGGTCCCGGAACCAAACCCGGCGCCTTGAAAGAAGAACTGCGGGCGGCCGGCCTGAAGGCGCCCAGCGGCTACTTTGAACCGCCCAAAACCCTCGACGATTGGAAGAAGTCGGTGGGGCAGGCCCAGGACTACGGCCTGCAGTACATCGTGGTCGGCGACAATCCCGTCATGGACGCCGCGGCCTGGACACGGCGCGCCGAATTCTTCAACCAGTGCGGCGAAGTTGCAAAGAAGGCGGACCTGCAGTTCTGTTACCACGCCCATTATCATGAATTCGCCAAAACGGGTGGCACCACCGGCTACGACATCATGCTCAAGAATTGCGACCCTGACCTGTTGAAAATGGAGATGGATATCTTCTGGGTCACCTATGCCGGGGCCGACCCGCTCCACTACTGGCGGCTCTATCCCGGGCGATTTCCTCTGCTGCACATGAAGGACCTCCGCAAGGGCGTCAAGGTCAGCCCGCAGAAGGACCCCGTTGCCGGCGGTCCCAACCCCTTTGCGCCTGTCGGCCGGGGACGCATCGACTGGAAGCTCATTTTTGCCCACGTTCACCAGGCCGGAGCGAAACACATCTTTGTCGAACAGGACCGTTGCAACCTGCCCGAATACGAGGCCATCCGGGTCAGCTACAATTATCTCCGCCACCTCCGGCTGGGCTGAGCGTACCCTGAAGGATCCAACCCTGCCGCCCGATATTATGAAACATCTCTTTCTAAATCAATGAGAAAGGGATGGTCAGGCGCGGCCATGGCAACAGGGACAACATGCCGGAAGCTCCCGCCTGATCGGTTTGAATTATTTGCAGGCTCTTAAAATGGAGGGAGGGATTAGTTGGTCTGCGGCATGAAGGCCTGTGGATTAGCCTGGCTGATGAGCGATTGGTCCTGATGAGGATAGGACAGCACCTGGATCCGGACAGGAATTACCCCCTGACCCATAAATCCCAGGCGCTTCGCGGCGGCCATGCTGACGTCCAGCACGCGTTTGCCAACGAACGGACCACGATCGGTTACTTCCAGCACCAGGTTCCGTCCGTTCAACAGGTTCGTGACCCGGACATGGGTTCCCAACGGAAGCTTCTTATGGGCGCAAGTCATGCCTTCCATATTGAAAGGCTGGCCGCTGGCGGTTGGAAGTCCCTGGAATTGGGGTCCGTACCAGCTGGCCACGCCAAACTGTGTTTTTGCAGCCACAGCGGAATTTAATTTGAGCATTTTCAGCTCCGGGGGTTTTGCTTCAGATCGAGCAGAAAGCACCACCAGGGCTGCCACTGCGCAGCCCATAACGAGATTTCTCAATATGCCCCTCCTTCTTCAGTTCCCCGCCAGCCAATCTTTTAACTTGGCCTAACCAGTCTTTCTGTCCACGGGGAATGTGATATATCCAGCCTAGGGGGGTGTATAGGGGGTGTCAAGCCAAAATGACTCGAGTGCCTACCGGCCAGTAGGTCTGCTAATACCGGAGTTTTTAGACCGCCCATCCTTCAAACTACTTGAGGATTGCCGTCAGCGGCTGGCCCTGGGCGTCGGAGGGCTGGGTCACGCCCAGCGCCGCGGCCAGCGTCGATGCCAGATCGATAGGCTGCGCGGGCCTGGTGTAGGTGCCGGGTTTGAACGCCTGTCCCCAGAAAACCAGCGGCACCTGGGCGTCATAATTCCACGGAGTGCCGTGGCTGGTTCCGGTCATCTGATTGGTGATAACCGCAAAGGGTTGGGCAATCAAAAAAATATCCCCACTACGGGTGGGGTTATAACTGTTGGCCGCTTTGCGCGCCAGCGGAGTGTGCGGAAGCCGCCCCGTGAGGAATTGCGTCCGCGTAAAAGCCGCCCGGATGGTGGGAACCGACAAGGCCGCCCGTGCGGCCACCGACTGGGCGCGAGGGATGCTGATGTGGTGGCTTTCAAGCGCCGGGTGATTCAGGTTGAGATAGAATTCGCCCGCGTCGGCCAGCCAGTCGCCCGGTCCAAAGGCCTTTGCAAGCGCCTGCTCGACGGCCGACTTGACGGCTTTTTCGTCGAGACGGCCGGGGCCGAGATGATGCTTCAGAATAAAGGCGGGGGTGGGCGCCACTCCGTGGTCGGCGGAAAGCGTAATCCAGACGTTATCCAGCCCCACAAGCTGGTCAACCTGCTTGAAAAATGCCGCCAGGTAACGGTCGGTGCGGAGCGTGGTGTCGGCCACTTCCGGGCTGTAGGGTCCGTAGCCGTGTCCGATGTAGTCGTTGGCGCTCAATGAGATAGCCAGCAGGTCGGTAGCGGGGCCGTGGCCCAGGCGCTCATTCCGGATGGCGGCAGTGGCAAAGTTCAGTTCCAGCTGGTTGGCAAAGGGCGTGGACGGCAGATGCTCTGAAAATTTTTGGCTGGGGCAGGGCTCGCCGGGGCCGGTGGCGGCCGGGTGCAGCACCTTGCCGCCCACGCCCGGGAGTTTCCGGCAGCGCGCGCCAGGCCTCGCCGCAATACTGTTTGGCGGGATTCCTGGCGTTGAATTCCTTCACCCAGCCCGGAAGCTCGTTGGTGTAGTAGGTGCTGGTGATAAAGTGCGCGGTGGACGGGTCAGCCCAGTAGACGGCGCTCGGCATGCGCCCGCCCATCATGATGGCCGCCCGGTCCTTCCAGGAGATGGCCACCACGCGCGACTTCAGCCCCGAAGCCAGCCGCAGCTCGTCGCCGAAGCTGCTGGCCGTCAGGTTGTGGGGCGACATGCCGGTGCCCGTAGCCGCTCCCACCAGTTGAACATTGGGGTCGGCCACGCAATAAACTTCCCGGCCCAGCGACGGCACGTACCAGCTATTGCCAATGATGCCGTTCAGGTTTCCGTAGGCGCCTGTGGCCAGGGCAGCGTGGCCGGGGCAGGTGGCGGTGGTGGCGTAATCGTACCGGCAGTTGACGAAATTGGCGCCACCCAGCAGCAGGTTGAAGCCGCCCTCGACAAACTCCGGCCGGAAGCGCAGCAGGTAGTCGTAGCGGAACTGGTCAATCACCAGCATGATGATCAGCCGGGGCTTGCGGATGGCCGCCTTCTCACCCGCGCCCTGCGGGGCGGGAGCAGCCGCCCGGATGGGCACCCAAAGCGCCGCCAGACTCATGACCAACAGACAAACCGCCAGACGTTTGCGCACAACGCCTCCTGTTGAAACCTGCTCGTGGGAAATCAAGTGGAGTAGTTTAGCACAGGGACCAGCCGATTCCTCAGCGCTTGACTGCCAGCGCCAACTTTCAGCCCGGACTTCCGGGATTGATACCGTTTGTACCCCTGTGCCACAGACCGCTCTCTCACCGGCGCATGGTGGAAGAAACACACCTCGGTTGCTTCACGAAAGATTCATGCTCCTGTAACACTTCCTTAACCATAGGCGGAGGATGATGCTTCTGATCTCATTTCATCCAACCAGGGTTTTTTGGGGCACGCCAGGAAAGTTCGCAAAGGGCTTCCCTGGATTCCAAGGAAGCGAGGAGCAGACCATGAAACGAAATATCCATCTCTCCCGCCTGTTAGTGGCGGGTCTCGTTCTTGTATTTTTAGGTCTATCGGCAAACCTCAGTGCTCAAATCAACCGGGCCAACCTTAATGGCACCGTGATGGACCCAAGCGGGGCGCGGATTCCCAATGCAGGAGTCACGGTCGTAGCCCCCGACACCGGTTTTAAAAGGCAAGTGACAACCGGGAGAAGTGGGATCTACAGTATCAGCAGCCTGCCAACCGGCACCTACGTTCTCACAATCTCTGACAAAGGATTCAAGACCTTCACGATGACGGGGATCGATCTCTCGGTTGGCCAGACGCGCACGGTAAATGCGCAACTCGAAGTGGGCGCGACTGCAACGAAGGTGCAAGTGCGGGGTACCACCGTGGCGCTCGATTCGAACGACGCCGAGATTTCCACCGTCATCCGATCACAACAACTGGAGGACATCCCTGTTAACGGGCGCGACTGGTCCATCCTGATGACACTTGCCCCGGGCGCTGTCAACCTCGGCGCCGGCGGCCAGAGGGACCTGAGATTCGTCGGGCGAGGCATCGACGACAGCAACTACACCTACGATGGAATCGATGCCACCGGCGTCCAGGAGCAGAGCCAAAAGGAGAATGTACGCCTGGCCATCCCGCTGGATTCGATCGCGGAGTTTCGGGTGGCTTCCTCGGTCTACACCGCGGACCAGGGCGGGAGTGCCGGGGCCATCGTCAGCCTCGTATCGAAGACGGGGACGAACAGGTTTCACGGATCAGCTTTCGATTTCCTGCGCAACGACGTATTCGACGCGCGCTCACCCTTCGATGCGGACGTGCCGCCGTTCCACTTGAACCAGTTCGGCGGCAGCGTGGGCGGGCCCATTAAGAAGGGGCGCACCTTCTTTTTCGCCAATTATGAAGGTCTCCGGCAGAGCCTGAGCACAACCTTGATCGGGTTTGTGCCGAACGCCGCGTACCGGAACATGGTGGCGACGACTTCGCCGGTTCTCCAGCCCTTCCTTGCCCAATGGCCCGTTGGCCAGACGCACGTGGATTCCATAACCGACCAGTACACAGTGCTGGGGCTGGACACCGCCCGCGAGGACAGTGGGATGTTCCGTTTGGATCATACCTTCACCGATCGAACCTCCATCTTCGGCCGTATGAGCATCGATGATGCCAACAGGAACTCACCGATGGACAGCCTGGGTGGGCGCGATAACCCTCTCATACGCCCCTCCAATTATGTTGTCCAGTTAACGCACACTTTCTCTCCGACCATCATTAACGAGCTGAGAGGGGGAATCAACCGCTCCGCCTTGCACCACTACCAGAATGGAACGTGTCCCCTCTCGACCGCCAATGGCCTGCCCGGTGACGTCTGTGTCAGCGTGGACCCCTTTGATGGTCCGAGCAACAGCCAGCTTGACTTGGAAGCCGGCACGACGATTGACGGCTACGACGACCTGACCATCGTCAGGGGCCGGCACACCATTAAGATGGGGATAGGCGTGGAGCGTCACCGGCTTAACAATTCGGACGAAGTTATTGCCAACGGGGGACTTTCATACGCCAGTTCGCAGGATTTCATCAACAACGTTGTTGACGGCTATTCATTCGTCGGGGAGTTAACCCCCGGCGGCGAACGGCGCACCTATATCATGCCCTACGTGCAGGATACGTTTAAAATTCGGCCCAATCTCACCTTCAATTACGGATTACGCTACGAGCACTACACGGTCTTGAAGGAGGCGTTTGGCCGCCAGGCCGTGGTGAAGTATTCGTGCGGAGGCTTTTGCCCGCCGGGCACGCCGCTCTACTCGCCGTACTACAAGGACTTCGGGCCGCGGCTGGGACTGGCATGGGCCCCCGGGGGAAACAGTGGGAAAACGGTGTTTCGCGCCGGGTTCGGAATCTACTTTTCGCCGAACCAGATGGACGACTTTACCGATGGGCACGAGAGCACCGGCCAACGGTTTGATGTTTCATCGGCAGATGTGTCAAACCTGATGTGGCCGGTTCTTCCATCCGAACTGCCCGCCCCGTCTTACTCACCAAAGGTATGGAATGCGAATCGCAGGGACGGATACTTCGAAAACTGGGATTTCACAATCCAGCGCCTCTTGCCCGGTCACTTTTTGGGCCAGGTTGCTTACGACGGCAGCGAGGGACACCACATATTCAACCGCAGTCAGGGCAATCTCATCAATCCATTAACGGGCAACCGCCCGTTGCCGGAGTTTGGGCAGTACGGCCAGAAGAATAACGATGCCAGCTCCAACTTCCACTCGCTTCAGGCATCCTTGCAGCGTCATCTCACCAGCGGGTGGCTGTGGGGGACGCAGTACATGTGGTCGCACGCCATGGCAGGCAGCGGGTACGGAGCGGGCGACAGCCAGAACGTTGAAAACATGGCTTGCGCCAAATGTGACTATAGCGACTCGCAGATTGACGTTCGCCATTCCCTCTCGGTCAACTCCGTCTACGAGCTTCCGTTTGGCCCGGGCAAGTCTTTCTTAAACGCCGGCGGTGCTGCCGGAAAGTTGCTGGGCGGCTGGCAACTGAGCGGGATTGCGGCAGCCACCAGCGGCCGCCCGATTGACATCGAAATTAAACGGAGCGCCAGCGTCATGCTTGACGGCAACAGCAAGAATCAGCGGCCTGACCTGGTCGCCGGCCAGTCCATTTACGCGGCCAACCAGACCATCAACAACTGGTTCAATCCAGCGGCCTTCGCGGTACCGGCCCCTGGCACATGGGGAAACCTGGGACGCAACGTTGCGCGCGGACCCGGATATTTATGAAATCGATACGGCGCTCGAAAAGAAAACGGCCATCGGCGAACGGGTTGGCCTGGATTTCCGGGTCGAGGCTTTCAACCTGCTCAACCATCCGATCTACGGTGACCCGGGAGGCAGCGTCTCGTCGGGCGACTTCGGGGTCATCACCAGCCAACTGAACGACGGCGCCACCGGAGTCGGCTCGTCGCGGCGCCTGCAGTTCATGCTGCGATTGGACTTCTAAGCGGCGTGGCGGCGCTTGCGGGCCCGACTGCGGAAGCGGGGCGTTCCGGAGGGACAACCATGCCCCCGGCACCGGCCCGCACAGGCGCAGACTGGTCCTTCGAACCCGGCATGGCAACAGTTTGTAGAACCGTTTAACGGAGGGGCGCGTGTCTGGCGAAAAATCTATTCAGATAAATCGCGGAAGGCGGCGGAGCGGCAAGAATATGTTGTGGCCCGCCTTCCTGGCTTTGATGCTGCTGGCATCCACCTCAGGAGCCGAGGCACGCCCAAAGGCTCGCACGAAAAAGGCGGCAGAGGCCGTTGCTGGCAGCGCGGCGCAGGAAACCCTTGTTCCATCTCCTGGCGCCACCTGGACCTTTGCCATTTCAGGCGACTCACGCAATTGCGGTGATGTGGTGATGCCGGCGATTGCCGCGGGCGCGCGGGAGCATCAGGCGGCATTTTACTGGCACCTGGGGGATTTCCGGCTGGGCAGCGATGTTGACCAGGATATGGCGCAGGAGGAAGGCTACCGCGGGCATCACCTCAGCTTCAGCCGGTATATCGGCGTCAACTGGACCGACTTTATCCAGAACCAGCTTTTGCCCTTTGGCAACACTCCGGTGTTTCTGGTGATTGGCAACCATGAACTGCATTTCAAGACCGACAAGGATTATCTGGCTGAGTTTGCAGACTGGTTGAACACGCCGATCATAAGGAAGCAGCGGCTGGAAGACAACCCGGCGGATTACGGTCTCCGGACCTATTATCACTGGAAGGCCGGGGGCGTGGACTTTTTCAGTATGGACAATGCCCTGGGCGATCAGTTCGACAGAGGGCAGATGCGATGGTTCGAATCTGCTCTGAAGCGCGACGAGACGGACCCGGACGTGCACACGATCGTGCTGGGAATGCATCGCGCGCTGCCGCATGGGGTCGCTCCCCACAGCATGGATGAGTCGGCCCAGGGGGTGGAGAGCGGCTCGCAGGTCTACCAGGACCTGCTGGAAGCCCGGCAGGCAGGGAAGCACGTTTACGTGATGGGCGGACACTTGCACGCCTATGTCGCCAACGTCTACAACACGGACTATTGGAAGTCGCACGGAGGCGTGCTGCCGGGATGGATTGTGGGCACGGCGGGGGCGACGCGCGCCAATCTCTCGAAGAACTCCCCCGGTGCGAGCGAGGCGATAACCAACGTCTACGGGTATGTGCTGGGCACCGTCAATCCGCCGGGCAGCGCCCCGGGCGCCATCAGCTTCAAGTTTTACGAGGTTAAGGAATCCGATGTTCCGCGCGCCGTGGTGGACAAATTTACGCCCCAGCTCACCCACTGGTGCTTTGAAGAAAATCACAGCGGCGGCAGCCGGTGGAAAGGGAGTGAGTAAGTGCAGAAGCGGCCATCGGCGGCGATTTTGAGCACAAAACCTCCGTCCCCTCCCGCATAAGGGCCTCTCGTTTGGCAGGGTAAACCCAACACCTCCGGGCGCCCACCGCCCCGGCTGGGAGAACCGCGGGTTGAAACGCCACCTCCCGCACCAAAGGCCGGGCGAGAAATCCGCCGATGACGCGCAGCGCATCTGCCCCGCCTTTCAGTTGACGCTTGGCGGGTTTTCGCTTACATTACAGGTTCAAAACCCAGCGCGTTAAAGATGGGCTTCACCAGCGCTGCGGGCAGATTCCATTGCCCGGATAAAATTCCTTTCTGCTTTTCTAACGCGAGGGTTCGTGCGCCTTCCATCCTTTCGCAGGCTGCTTCTTCTGGCCATCCTTACGCCAGCCATACCCGTCGTGGCGCTCACTCCCGTGGCCGCGCAGCACGGCATGGTGGTTTCGAGCGATCCGCTGGCGACTGAGGCAGGCGTTGAAATCCTCGAGGCGGGCGGCAACGCGGTGGACGCGGCCGTGGCCGTGGGCTTTGCCCTGGCCGTCACCTATCCCTTTGCCGGAAACATCGGCGGCGGCGGCTTCATGATGGTCCACATGGCGGGCGAGCCGCCGGAGATGGTGGACTACCGCGAGGAGGCGCCGGGCCACGCCACCCGCGATATGTACCTGGACAAGCACGGCCATATCATCCCGAACGCCTCCATCGTGGGGGCGCGCGCCGTGGGCGTGCCGGGGACCGTGGCCGGCCTGGCCACGGCCGAGCAGAAGTACGGCAAGCTGGGCCTGGCGCGGGTGATGCAGCCCGCCATCCGCCTGGCCAAGGAGGGCTTCCCGGTCAGCTACTGGCTGAGCCGGTCACTCAGCAAGCACCAGGAGCTGCTTTCAAAATTCACCGCCAGCCGCCGCATCTATCTGCACGAAGGAAACCCCTACCAGCCGGGAGAGATTTTCAAGCAGCCGGAACTGGCCTATACGCTCGAACAGATTGCGCTACACGGGCCCAACGCCTTTTACCTGGGCCGGGTTGCCACCGACATTGTCAACACCATGAAAGAGTATGACGGCATCATCACAAGCGAGGACCTGGGCCGGTATCGCGCCATCATACGCCAGCCGCTGGTGGGGCAGTTCCGCGGGTACGAAATCCTGGCGCCGCCGCCGCCCAGCTCGGGCGGGGTGGCCCTGATTGAGATGCTGAACATCCTGGACCCGCTCGACCTGGGGCCGCCGGATTCCTACCCGTCCATGCACCTGATAGTGGAAGCCATGCGGCGCGCCTACGCCGACCGGGCCGCCTACCTGGGCGACACGGATTTCAGTTCCGTTCCGGTGAAGGGGCTCACCAGCCCGAAATATGCCGAAGAACTGCGCAAGGAAATCCTCAAGTCCAAACCCGACGCGAAGGTGCGGGCGGGGAATCCGGCGCCGTTCGAAGGGCCGAACACCACCCACTTCTCCGTGGTGGACGCCATGGGCGACGCGGTTTCGAACACTTATACGCTGAACAACGGCTACGGCAGCGGGGTGACGGTGGAGGGCGCGGGCTTTCTGCTGAACGACGAGATGGACGACTTCACCTCCAAGCCGGGCACGCCCAACATGTTTGGCCTGATCCAGAGCGAGGCCAACGCCATCGCGCCGCACAAGCGCCCGCTCTCCTCCATGACCCCGGTGATCGTGCTGGAAAACAACAAGGTGCGCCTGGTGCTGGGATCGCCGGGCGGCGGCACCATCATCAATACGGTGCTGCAGGTGCTGCTGAACGTGGTGGTCTACCACATGGACGTGCTGCAGGCCGTCAACGCGCCGCGCTTTCACGACCAGTGGGAACCTGACCAGATTACCTATGAAAAGTGGGGGTTTTCTGCCGATACCCTTGATAAGCTGAAAGAAGCCGGATATAAGCTCAAGGAAACGGACAGCCTGGGCGAGTGTGAAGCCATTACGGTTGATCCGGAAACCGGCTGGCGCTTTGGCGCGGCCGATTCGCGGGGCACGGGAAAGGCGGCCGGATACTGATGAACTTTGCGCTCTCAACCCATCTCTTTGCCAATGACCGGCTGTCATCGCACATCCTGGACGGCATTGCCGGCGCCGGGTTCCGCCAGGTGGAAATCTTCGCGGCGCCCCAGCACCTGGATTATCACGACCCCAACCACGTTCGCGACGTGGCGGAGTGGTTCAGCGACCACGACGTGGAGCCCTTCTCGCTGCACGCGCCGCTCTATGCCGACAAGGAGTGGGGCCGCGCCGGCGGGCTGCCCATCTCACTGGCCTACCTGGAACGCCGCAAGCGCATTGAAAGCATGGAGGAGATCAAGCGCGCCATCGAAGTGGCGGAGCACCTGCCCTTCCGCTACCTGATTCTCCACCTGGGGCTGCCGAAAGAGGAATTCAACATCGATAAGTTTGACGCCGCCTTCACCTCGCTCGAGCACCTGAACATCTATGCCAAGGAACGGGGCGTCAGCATCCTGCTGGAAAACATTCCCAATGAGATCACGGCACCCGAGCGGCTGATCCGCTTTATGCACTACACCCACATGGGCATGAAGGTCTGCTTTGACACCGGCCACGCCCACATGACCTGCGGGGTGGACCACGCCTTTGAGGTGCTGAAGGACCACATCGCCTCCACCCACGTGCACGACAACCGGCAGGAAAAGGATGAGCACCTGGTGCCGTTCGAGGGTGGCATTGACTGGGAACAGGCCGTGCGCGCCTTCCAAACTCTCGACGACGGGGTTCCCATCATGTTTGAGCTGCGCAACTTCGGTCCCGCCGCGGACTGCTTCGCCAAGCTGCACGAAATCATGAGAAGGATGGAGGAGATCCGCTAAGCATGGGAACGCCTTCGCCGCCCGTCGTCGAAATCCGCAACATGAGCCGGTACGTGGACCAGGAGGTCACCGTCGAGGGATGGCTCTACAACCATCGCGAAAGCGGCAAAATCCTCTTTCCGATTTTCCGCGACGGCACCGGCCTGATGCAGGGCGTGGTGGTCAAGAGCGCCGTGCCGCCGGAACTGTTTGAAAAGGCGCGCACGCTTACCCAGGAATCGTCCCTGCGGGTCACCGGCAAGGTCCGCGCCGAACCCCGCGCTCCGGGCGGCTATGAGCTGGGCGTCACGGGCCTTGAAATTCTCCAGCTTGTTCCCGCCGATCAGCCCTACCCCATCACGCCCAAGGAACACGGCGTCGAGTTCCTGATGGACCATCGGCACCTGTGGCTGCGCTCTTCGCGGCAGCGGGCCATCCTGGGCGTGCGGCACCAGATCATTCGCGCTTGCCGCGACTTTTTTGACGACCGCGGATTCATTCTGGTCGATACGCCCATCCTCACGCCCAGCGCCTGCGAAGGCACCACCACGCTGTTTGAGGTGGATTACTTTGACCAGAAGGCCTACCTGGCGCAGTCGGGGCAACTCTACAGCGAAGCCGCCATCATGAGCGTGGGAAAGTCCTACTGCTTTGGCCCGACTTTCCGCGCCGAGAAATCCAAGACCCGCCGCCACCTGATGGAATTCTGGATGGTTGAGCCGGAAGTCGCCTTTGCCCACCTCGATGACGTGATGCAACTGGCCGAAGACCTGGTGGCCGGGGTCATCCAGCGCGTGCTGGAAAAGTGCCGGCCGGAACTCGAAACCCTGGAGCGCGACGTCAGTAAGCTCGAGCGCTGCGCGCCGCCCTTTCCGCGCATTGCCTACGACGAGGCCATCAAAATTCTCAAGGAAAAGGGCAGCGAAATCGAGTGGGGAGGAGATTTCGGCGGCACGGATGAAACCCTGCTGGCCGAAAATTTTGACCGGCCGGTGATGGTGCACCGCTACCCCAGCCAGGTGAAGGCCTTTTATATGAAGCCTGACCCCGAGCGCCCCGAGCTGGCCCTGTGCGTCGACGTGCTGGCGCCCGAGGGCTACGGCGAAATCATCGGCGGCAGCGAGCGCCTGGCGGATTACGATCTGCTGGTGAAGCGCATGGAAGAGGCAAAGCTTCCGCGGCAGGCCTTTGAGTGGTATCTCGACCTGCGCCGCTACGGCTCCGTTCCGCACGGCGGCTTCGGCATGGGCATCGAACGCGTCGTGGCCTGGATCTGCGGCCTCGATCACGTCCGCGAAACTATTCCTTTCCCCCGCATGCTCAACCGCCTGACGCCGTGAAAGGTTGCAGCGTTACATTCATCAATTCCTATCTCCACCAATGAACCCGTATCCCACTGATACGCAGGGCGAGCACAGCGCTTTGACATTCGGCAGGACTCGGTCTAAGTTAGAGATCATCCGTCGGGTCTTTTCCTAACTCAAAGCAAGGGAGGCAACAACCATGGGCTTTATTGAGTGGATTGTGGTTGGGCTGATTGCGGGTTGGCTCGCTGGAAAGGTGATGAAAGGCGGGGGTTACGGGATTATTGTCGACATTGTCCTTGGGATACTCGGAGGTATCCTGGGCGGATGGATTTTCACAATGCTCGGCGTTTGGCCTGGGGGCGGAGTCATCGGAGCGATCATTGTGGCTTTCGTTGGGGCGGTGATCCTGGTCTGGATTTCACGCCTGATGAAGAGAGCTTGAGCAGCATTAAAAAACAAAACGAACGTGTCGCGGCCCGGGCCGCGGGGTTGGACGCGTCTGCGAAACCATCCCCTTCCCCCGCATGCTCCACCGCCTGACGCCGTGAGGGCACCGAAGGGTAGTGGGCACCAGTGATTAAAGCACCAAGCTGGGGTATGATATCGGTGAGTTTCATATGATTCAGCGACTTCGAGCTCAGAATTTCAAAAGTCTCCGATCTATCGACCTTTCTCTGGGTCCGCTAACCGCTTTGGTTGGACCCAATATGGGGGGCAAGAGCAATATTATTGATGCGTTGCTATTCCTGTATGAGTCGTGGTTTCCTCAGCCTGGGACTTATGGCCCTATGAACGCTCTCGCAAAACGCGGCGGAATAGACGAGGTTCTGTGGAAAGGCGGAACGGGCAATCTCCTATCATTGGAAATTGAATTTACAACTCCCGCTCCGCCGAACAACAACTTCAGGTACAGAATTGAGCTGGTGAGCGGAGCCACCGGTTTTGTCAACATTCAAAATGAGCAGCTCACCGTAACGGACGACCAGAAAGAACGGCACCTGGTCTCACTCGACAGCGACGGGCGTTGGCTGCTTGGCCCCAATTCCGAACGGCTAGTGAGTGTGCAGGCGCAGAGGTCTGTAATGGAGCTTGCACCACCCAATTGGGAGGGACATCCATTAAAGTGGTTTGCCCAGAACTGGCGGTACTACCAATTAGTTCCCAGCCTTATGAAACAAATTAATCAGGTAACCGCCGGCGGAGTCCTGGATACTCACGGGCAAAACCTCTCAGCCTGGCTAATGTGGCTCCAAACACGGTCCCCGGAGAGTTTTGAGCGCATCGCCGAAGCCGTACATGATGTCTTCCCGGAGATCAGCCGTCTGATGACCTGGCCTACGCAACAGGGAACAGTGTACTTGTCTTCTAAAGAGGAGGCCTTGTCTCGTCCTACTCCCCTTTTCCAGATGTCCGACGGAGAACTTATATTTATTGCGTTCCTTTCGTTGATTTGTGCGCCCGACGAACTTAGTCGGACACTCTTCCTCATCGAAGACCCGGAGAATCATCTTCACCCCAAGCTGCTCGAAATTCTCTTTTCACTACTGAGACAAGTCCGACAGGAAGTCGCGGACCGGAACGGCCCTCCCTCCCAGATCATCCTCACGACACATTCTCCCTACGTTCTCGATCAAATGAACCTCGAAGAGGTTATATGGGTGGGAAAGAAGAACGGCGAGACCGTGCCGGTACGACCGAGCGAAAAGAGTCATCTGCGAAGGTTGGTTGAAGACGGTGACCTTGGCATTAGTGATCTCATGTTTACTGGCGCCTTAGGTGACGAGTGATGGTATTCGGAATTTTGGGTGAGGGCCGCCTCGATGAAGCTGTATACTCAGCACTCATCCCGCGAATCCGAACTGACGTCGACAAAGTTGTGTCCCGACCATGTGGTGACAAGAAACTTCTCAAAGCTAAATTTGTCGGTTACCTCAAGGAATTCCACTTCTACTGGAATGTGGGTAAAGCACTTGTCATTCGGGACTCGGATTGCCGTGATTCGCTTGCGCTGGAGGGCCAGATGGAGGAACAACTCCGTGCTTCAAGGTTTCAGCCACGGTTCCCTTTTCACTTTTATGCTACGAACTGTATGGTGGAAACCTGGCTACTCGCAGACGAGGACGCAGTGAATCAAGTCGCACAACGGAGAGGGAAGCGTCCGTCCGCTCAGACGGTTCGAGATCCGCTGGAGGGAAAACCGAACGCCAAGGGTATGTTTCAACGAATGCTCTCGCAGGCGAGCCTTCTCGCTGTTCCCGCTGTGTACGCCGAGGTGGCTGCCACGGCGGACCTGGAACTTATCCGACGACGTTGCCCTTACTTCCAGCAATTTGAAGATCGTGTCCACGCTTGTTAAGTGCCGCTTAAAAGCCGCAACAATGAATCAGCTTCAGCCGCTGGACGGTTCCTGTTTTACTCCGTGCTCTCTGTGCCATGAAAATACGCAACACAGAGGGCACAGAGAACTTCCGCGCGCTCTGTGTTAAAGTTTTTGACCCATGGTTAAGCCAAATTGTGATTCAATCGTGGCTGGCAACCACCCACCCCGGAGGAAAAACTTATGACCCTGCGCATCTCTCGCCGGGAAGCTCTTCGCAAAGCATTATGGGCCGCAGGCTCGATGGGCGCGGCGGCGGGGCTCTATGGAAAGGGCCGCGCACCGGAACAGGCCTTCACCGCCGCAGATGGCGAACGCATCCGGGAAGAATCCTTTGCTTACCTCGAGAAATGCCACCGCCAGGACGGCGGGTACAATCCCTCTCCCGACCCCGGCTATCATGGCAACTCCGACACGGCGGAAAGCGACCTGGCCGCCGTGACCTACGCCGCGGTGCTGGCCAAAACTTTCCAGCGCAAGCTGCCCGGCGCCTCACGCTCGGCCGAATTCATCCAGAGCCACCAGCAGCCGGACGGCGTTTTTGTGAATCACGAAGGCGATCTGAAACCCAAAGACGACCTCGCCGTCCTCTACAACACCGTGCAGGGAGCCGTGAGTCTGCGGGCGCTGGGTGAAAAGCCCCGCATCAATCCCGTCCACGCCCTCGACCGCTTTTTTGTGAACGGGCGCTTCCGCAAGCTGCCCTGGTACACCATGAGTTTCTATCCGCTGTTCTTCGCCGCCCTGGGCGAACACTTTCCCGACGACCACCGGAAGGCGATTGCGAGCTGGCTGGAGAGCCACCAGGCCAAGGACGGCTACCTGGGCGATCATGTGGCGTCCACGTTCCACCTGGTGCATTTCTTCCGCCTCATCGGCCAAACCCCGCCGCGGTCATCGGCCATTGTGGCGCGGGTGCTGAAGGACCAGCGCCCGAACGGCGGCTGGCACCTCAAGCCTCCCGCCTGGGACGTCCACGCCTGCTTTGACGCGCTCTTCATTCTGCGGCAGATTGGGGGCCATACGGCACCATGCCGCGCCGCCATCAACAAGGGCGCCGATTGGGCGCTGACCTGCCGCACCGCCGACGGAGGCTTCAGCCATTACCCCGGCGAGCATTCGGACGTCGACGCGGTCTACTTCCAGTTGGGAACACTGATCCAGGCGGGCCGCATTCCCGGCGCCGATTTCAACCTGCCCGATGGCGAAACCCTGAGCTGGGGCCACGCCATGAAACCCGGCAAAATCTATCCCTATCCTTAGAACCCGTTGGAAGGCGCGAAAGCGGCGGCTGCCCGAAAGGTTACCTGTCATGCTGAGCGGAGCGAGTGTCTGCTTTATCTTCGCGTGAGCAACTGAGGCAGATCTCGCGCTTCGAACTCGGCGATGACGTTGCTCGTTGCCTGCGAACAGATTGGCCACGGGTACCGCATACGTCGCGCTGTTTGCGATGTATACGAGCACGGGCCACATCTGATTCCCTCAGCCGTTGGGTTTTCGGTTTTCTCTGTGGTCTCCGTATCAAGAAAAGATTCAACACAGAGGGCACAGAGGCTCTCCGTGTACTCTGTGTTAAAGCTTTTAACCAACAGAGGACAAAAGCTTCCTTCTCTCCCGCAACACCCTAAAGCGCCAAAGGAACCATTTTGGAGCGCCGGATGCGCCGGTCGCGGGTCATGAGCGGGATGTTTTCGACGATGCTGGTGGCGGCGATGATTTCATCGGCGGGGTCGGAAGTGAAATCGAGCTGAGTACTTTGGCGCGCAATCTCCAAAGTGATGGGAAGGACGGTCACGATTTTGGAGCCAGAGCCGGAATTCCGGGGCTGTCAAAGTCCAGGGCAATCCGCCGGCGGCTCACAAGCATGGAGAGTTCCCAGAGAACAATATCTGAGATGGCCAGCCGCTCATGAACCGCCAGACGACGTTCTTCCTCGCTGACATCACCGGTGATGAGCGAGACGACGTATATGGGTGTCAAGATTGAGCATTCCATTTGCGGCCGGTGGAGAAGATGTCGCCCCGGACCACGACCTTGTCCTTCATCAGGCCGATCAGCTTTGAGTTGTCTACTGCATTGGCCGGGACCACCCGCGCGACGGGCTTCCCCCGCTTGGTGATCACGACGCCTTGCGGGCCCGAGATGATCCAGGATGCGGAGACATTTGGCCTTAAACTCGCTGGCCGTAATGGTTTTCTCCTTCATTTTCATGGCGCCTTGATGATAGCATATGACCAGTCAGATGACCAGTCTGTTCACTCGGGTGGCGCATACGTCGCGCCGTTTGCGATGTATGCGATGAGCCCGTGCCACGCTACCGATACTTTATCTTGGCCGTTGCCTTTTGCGAAGGGGCACGAGTTCACTCGTGCCATCAGCGAGTCCCGCAAAGCACGGCTTCAGCCGCTGAAGGTTTTCGGTTTTCTCTGTGCTCTCTGTGCCAAGAAAATATTCAACAAATAGGGCGCAGAGAGGAACCCACGGCGTAGTCGGACTATAATTTGAATCTGGCAAGTAGCTTGCAAACACGGGGGAGGTGCGAGAAGTGGGTAGCGTCGAAGAAGGTAGCCCGATAAACTCGGCCCTCCATCAATTCGAAGCAACGGAAGCGAACCTCGCGAAGCATGAGCGGGATGTTTTCGACGATGCTGGTGGCGGCGATGATTTCATCGGCGGGGTCGGAAGTGAAATCGAGCTGAGTGCTTTGGCGCGCAATCTCCAAAGTGATAGGAAAGACCTTGACGCCCTCGATAAAGATACGAAAGGCGGGGGCATCGAGGTCGAGGGCCACGCGTCCGCGGTTGGCAAGCATCGCCAATTCCCAAAGAACAATGTCAGAAAGGCCCAGTTCCTCGTCAGCGACACGCCGGTATTCCTCAGCGGTCAGGGTGCGGTTCAGGAGCGAAACGACGATGTGGGTGTCAAGATTGAGCATCCCATTTTCGACCGGTGGAAAAGATATTGCCCTTGACGGTAATCTTCCCTGCCATGCAACCGTAAAAGTCCTTGCCGGTCTTTTGGGGGAGCGGGACCACCCGCGCCACGGGCTTCCCGCGCTTGGTGATCACGATACCTTGCGGGCCGAGATGGTCCAGGATGCGGAGACATTTGGCCTTAAACTCGCTTGCCGATATTGTTTTCTCCTTCATTTTCATGGCATCTGGATGATAGCACATGACCAGTCAGATGACCAGTCTGTTCGATGCCGCGGCAGCAAGCCGTTTTGATTTTCGCGAAGGGGCCCCGATTGATGAGGGCCGGCCATGCAGGGGCTGAAGCCCCGAGAAGCATTGAGAAGTGCCTTCTCTCGGCACGACTGAAGTCGTGCCCTTTCGCGAGAGGCCTTCCGTGCTTTGTCGGGGGAGAAAGGGCACGAGTTCACTCGTGCCGGCAGCGAGGCTTGCAACGCGCGGCTTCAGCCGCTGAAGGTTTTCGGTTTTCTCTGTGCTCTCTGTGCCGTGAAAAGATGCAACACAGAGGGCACAGAAAACTCTCCGTGTGCTCAGTGTTAAAGCTTTTAACCCGGCGGGTGGCGAATCTATTGCGAAATGTGCGCGGGACAGGCAACACTGTAACGGCTACCAATTCTGATTGAACGCTGCAATACTCTTTCTATGAAGATTCGCATTCTGGGAATTCCGCTGGATCTGGGCCAGGCGCGCCGTGGCGTGGACATGGGTCCGTCGGCGGTGCGGGCGGCGGGGCTGAACTCCGCCCTCAGGGCCCTTGGTCATCACGTGGAAGACGCCGGAAACATCCACGTGCGCATTGCCGAGGAGCAGCACTTTGGCGACAAGCGGGCGAAATACATGAACGAGATTGCAGCGACCTGCCGCGAGGCCGCCGAGCGGGTTTATCAGACCTTGAAGGACGGCGGGTTCCCGATTTCGCTGGGCGGCGACCATTCGATTGCCGTGGGCACGCAGGCCGGCGTTTCCAGGCTCTACCACGAACAGGGCCAGTCCATCGGCTGCATCTGGATTGACGCGCACGCCGACATGAACACGCCCGACAGCAGCCCCAGCGGCAACGTCCATGGCATGCCCTTCGCCGCCTCGCTGGGTTATGGGCCGGAAGAGTTGACAAACATTTTCGACTTCGCGCCCAAGCTGAGCGCCGCGAACTGCGCCCTGATCGGCCTGCGCGACCTCGACAGCCGCGAGCGCCGCCTGGTAAAGGAATCCGGCGTCCACGTCTTCACCATGCGCAACATTGATGAATACGGCCTGCGCGCGGTGATGGAGAAGAGCATCGCGGCCGCCACGAACGGCACGGCGGGGTTTGTGGTGTCACTGGATATGGACGTGGTCGATCCGCAGGAGGCTCCCGGCGTGGGCACGCCCGTCCAGGGCGGCCTGACTTTTCGCGAAGCCCATTTGATCATGGAGATGATTTCTGATAGTAAGAAGATGCTGGCTCTGGAGGTGGTGGAGGTCAATCCCATTATCGACGTCCTCAACCAGACGGCGATTCTGGCTGTAGGGCTGGCGGCTTCGGCTCTGGGAAAGAAAATCCTGTGAAGAAACGCATTCGAGTGGGTGTGCTGTTTGGCGGGCGGTCGGGCGAGCACGAGGTTTCGCTGACTTCCGCCGCCTCCGTCATCCGGGCGCTGGACCGTGCAAAATACGATGTGGCGCCCATCGGCATCACGCGCGAGGGGCGCTGGCACATGGGTTCCGGCCGGCCCGGGCCGCTCACGGATGTTCTGAAAAAAGGGCAGGCAATCATTCCTTCCTCTGATCCCAGCGGTCCGCAATTTTATTCCCGTGACGGTCAGGGCGCTGGAAAGCGTGTGCGGGCCGTTGACGTCATCTTCCCGGTCCTGCACGGCACCTTTGGCGAAGACGGCACCATCCAGGGCCTGCTGGAGCTTGCAGGCATCCCTTACGTGGGCGCGGGAGTGCTGGGTTCGGCCGCCGGCATGGACAAGGACGTGATGAAGCGCCTGTTCCGCGACGCCGGCCTTCCCGTGGTGGAATGGCTCACGGTGCTGCGCGGCGAGTGGAAGCAGGGCCCGGCGCGCCTGCGCAGGAGAATTGAAGCCCGCCTCGGCTATCCGCTGTTCGTCAAGCCGGCGAACCTGGGCTCATCGGTGGGCATCAGCAAAGTCCACAACCGCCGCGAGCTGGCCGCGGCCATCGATCTGGCGGCGGGCTACGACCGCAAGGTGATCGTGGAAAAAGGCCTGGACGCGCGGGAGATTGAATGCTCGGTGCTGGGCAATGATTCGCCCGAGGCTTCGGTTCCCGGCGAAGTCGTGCCGCTCAACGAGTTCTATGACTATGAATCGAAGTATCTGAAGGAAGGCTCAGAGCTGCACATCCCCGCCAGGCTCACCCGCGCCGAGGCCCGCAGCGCCAGGGACCTGGCCTTGCGCGCCTTCCGCGCCGTGGACTGCGCCGGCATGGCGCGCGTGGATTTCCTGCTCGACCGGCCGAGCGGCACGCTCTACGTCAACGAGGTCAACACCCTTCCGGGCTTTACGCCCATCAGCATGTATCCCAAGCTGTGGGAAGCCAGCGGCCTGCCCTATCCCCGGCTGCTCGACCGCCTGATTGAGCTGGCGCTGGAGCGCCACCGCGAAAAAGCGCAGACGCGGTACGATTACAGCAGCTGAGCCGGGCGCGCCAAAATCAAAAAGCCGCAGACCGCGAAGACGACGGCCTGCGCTACAAGACCCAATCCCAAATCATTCAATTTTTCCAGGCCGCTGCTGAGCGCTAGACAGTCAGAAAAATAATCGACGCGGGGCTGGGCACCGGAGTGTACTGGCCGGTGAAGGTGATGGCGCCGGATTTCCGGTCCAGGCGAAAGACCGTGATGGCGTCGGCAAACTGGTTGCACACGTAGAAGAACTTTCCTGCAGGGTCCCAGTTGAACGCCCGCGGATGGTTGCCGCGGGTCCAGTCTTCGCCCTGCCAGGTGAGCGTTCCGTCGGCGCCGATGGAAAACCGGGCAATGGTGTCGTGCAGGCGGTTGGAAGCGTAAAGGAATTTGCCGTCGGGCGAAACCAGAACTTCGGCGGGAAAATTTGAGCCGGCAAAGCCTGGGGGCAGGCTGGAGACCGTCTGTTTTTTGCTGAGCCTGCCGCGCGCCGGGTCATAGTCAAAAACCACCACGGTGGAAGCCTCTTCCTGCAGCGAATAGAACCAGCGGCCGCTGGGATGGAAGGCGAAGTGGCGCGGCCCGTCGCCCGGCGGCAGCGCCACAAACGGAGGATCGTTGGGGATGAGACTGCCCTTCGCGGCGTCAAACTTCCAGACGTAGATGCGGTCAAGCCCCAGGTCGGCTGAAAAGACATAGCGGCCGGCCGCGTCGGCCTCGATCATGTGGGCGTGCGGGTTGTCGTGTCCGCTGCTGGCAAAACTTCCCGGAGGCGCGCTGGCGGCGTGGTCCGGTCCCACTTTGCCATGGTCGCGCGAAAAGAAGGTGGCTTCACCCAGCCGGCCGTTCGGCGAGAATGGGCAGCACGGCCACCGACCCTCCAAAGTAGCATGCCACCAGCACGAATTTGCCGGACGGATGGATGCTGAGGTGCGTGGGATTGGCTCCATGGGAGCTCACAGTGTTCAGCAGGGTCAGGTGGCCGCTGGGGCGCTCAATGCGGTAGGCGCTGACCGAGCCGGAATGCGTGCCCTTGTAGGTCGGCATCCAGTCGACGCAATACATGTAGCTGCCCGCCGCGTCATAGGCCATGAACGACGGATTGGTGTCTCGCTTGATCAGCTCGCGCGGCTTGAGGGCTCCGGTGGCGGGATCGAGTTCCAGGATGTAGATGCCCTCGCCGCGGCCCACCATGCCGTCGGGGCCCGCGGGGCGCGTGTAGCTGCCCACATAAGCCAGAACCGTTCCGCCGGCCCCGCCTTGCGCAGCCCGGGCAAAGGCCGGAACGCCCGTCCCCAACGCCGCAGCGCTCTTCAGAAAGTTGCGCCGCGTGGTCTCGCCTGAACGCGCGCCTCCCCTACCCGGTCGTGACATAACAATCCTCCATAGGCCCTTTGTATGAATGCTGTGAAGCCAAGCCCCGGATTATGATGCCATTCGAACCGGAAAACAAGCCTCCTCTGCCCACGGAAGTCCTTCTTTAGCCGCGCGGCAAGAGTGGAATCTCGTTCTTTCAATCCTCCCGGTTCTCCGGCTTGCCTGCTCAATGAGATAATTCATTGCATTGACCGATAGACAAATCTGTGGGGCTGGATTGTCTTATTCCTGAGACGGCGACGTGAAGAACACTGGAGCGAACGGCGAAACCATCGAGATGCTCTACCGGCGGCACAGTTCCGCCCTGGTGCTGTTTGCGGCGGCGATGACGGGTGACCGCGCCCGGGCGCAGGACGCCGTCCACCAGGTTTTTGCCAGATTGCTGGCGCAGGGCATTGGCCAGGCAACGAACGCCAAAGCCTATCTGTTTGCCAGCGTGCGAAACGCCATTTTGAACGACGCCAAAGCGCGCCGGCGCGAGGTGGCGCTGGATGCCGGGGCCGCGTGGTTTGAGCCGCCGGGCCGCGACTACGCCGCGGAGCTGCGGCTGCGGCAGGCGCTTGCGGCGCTCGACGACGGCCAGCGCGAGGTGACGGTGCTGCACGTTTGGGGCGAGCTGACTTTTGCCGAAATCGGCGAGGTGCTGGGCGTGAGCCCGAACACCGCCGCCTCGCGATACCGTTACGCCCTGGCCCGGCTGCGCGAAGCCCTGTTCGCAAAGGAGGGTTGCCATGCTGAACCGTGAAGAATCGCAATTTGAAGCGCGGCTCAAGGAATTTCGACCGCTCGACGCCGAACCTCTGCCTGTGGAGCGGGCCGTTCCGGCGCGGCGCAGAAGATTAGTGCTGGCCGTGTGCGCGGTGGCCGCCATCGCGATTGTGGTTGTGGTTCTGCTGAAAATTCCTTACGGACGGGATCGTGGCTACAGCGCCGCAACACGCTGTGAAACAAACGGCGGCTGAAGCGCCTGCAAACGGTCGGCCGCTGACCATCCGGAGCGCGAATGAGTTGCTGGCCAGTGCGCCGTCGGTGAAGTCGGCGCTCGACGACCTGGCGTTCCGCAGCCGCCGGAAACAACTGCCACGCGGCACGCAAAGCGCGCTGGCTGTGCTGGGCAAGGAGGATTTTAAACTATGAACATTCTTCGTCGCATTGCTTTGGCGGCGCTGGCCGTGGTCATGCTGGCCGCGCCGGCCGCGCTGAAATCCGCGCAAACGGGTGAGAAGCCGGGCGAGAACGCCGCGCTGCGATACTGGTCGGCGTTTGCCCAGATGCAGGACGTGGCCCTCACTGACGCGCAGGTAAACGAATTGAACCGGATTCTTGACGGCACCGCGCCGTTTGTCCAGTCAACTTACAAGGAACTTCTTGAAAGAAACCGCAAGGCGCTCGAGACCATGGCTCGCGGGACCGCGCTGCCCTATTGCGACTGGGGGATTGATTACCAACTGGGGCCGGACGCGCCGGTGGACTACGTCCGGAAGGCGCTGCAGCTTGGGCGGCTGAACGTTCTCTACTCGCTGCGGCTGGGGATGGACAATCGTGAGGCGGCCGTGCGGGCGATGGCGGCGGGAGTACGCTTTTCGCATGACGTGGCGAACGGCGGCACCCTGTTTTCGGCGCTCGTGGCGAAAAACCTGCTTGCGGCGCACCTGCGGGCAGTGACGTTTATCGTGCACATGAAAGGGCTCTCCGCCGACGAGCGAACGACGCTGCAAAACGTGCTGGCGCGGATTGGGCCGGACGGCCTGGATTGGCAGGCAGCCGTAAAGCGGGAACTGGCAATCCTTCGCGGGCCGCTGCCCACTGCCGATGGCGTAAAGAAGCTGGATCCCCAGGCGTTGGCCGCCCTGGGACGGATTACTCAACTTTATGTGAGCGCTCTCAGCAACCCATCAGCGCTGGGGGACCTGCAGAAAGCGATCGCCGACGCGCCACAGCCCCTTCCAAAGCTGATCCCAAACCCCGGGCGGGTGGTGCAACAGAAACAGGACCTGACACGGGAATTGGCAAGCCTCAGGACAAAATTGCGGTAACCTCCCACCGCGGGTGGCCTGCCTTGAGAGATTGAGGCGGGTGAGGGGTTTTTAGAGATGGCGTCTCGACCAATTCCCTGACCATCCGCCAGATTGTGCTCACCTTCTGGCCACGGGTTCGTTGGTCCCGGCCACCCGAATCGCCATTGTACAAAATCGCTGGCACCGTCGCCCTTCTTGGAAACCCAATCACATTTGAGAAAACCTTGCTTTCAGCATTCACACAATGGTGTAATCTACGGACATGTAAGGAGGTTCAGCTGAATAAGCCTTTGCCTAAAAAGAAAAAAGCCAAGCGAAGTGATCCTCTCGCCTCAAGCCAGTCTCCCATCGACACGCTCTCTTCCAGATTGGAGCGCCGCTGGCCCGCCATCAAGCAAGCCGTCGATTTCACTCTCCGCGAGAAAAAGAAACTCCGAGAGCTTCTTGCCAACCAAAATCAAAGTGACACGAGTATTGTTGTATTCGGCTCACTTGCTCGAAACGAGTTTACGTTGGGTAGTGACCTAGACTGGACGTTGCTCGTAGATGGGCAGGCGGATGTCGACCACCTAACGCTGGCGCGCAAGATCAGAGAAATACTTAATCGAAACAAATACGATTCTCCGGGGCAAACCGGCATTTTCGGCAATGTAGCATTTAGCCATCCGATCGTAAATGAGATCGGAGGAGAGGACGACACGAATAAGAACACTACCCAGAGAATTCTACTGTTGCTGGAGTCATGCGTGATTGGAAATCCCGACGCGTACAATAGAGTTCTTCATGCTGTCCTGCAAAGATATATTGCGGACGACTCGGGGCTCCGCCATACCCATCCTGACGGTTTTCGCGTGCCCAGATTTTTATTGAATGACATCGTTAGATATTGGCGCACGGTTACGGTTGATTTTGTATACAAACAGGTCGAAAAGAATGATGGCTGGGCGCTCAGGAGCGCTAAGCTTCGCATGTCCAGAAAACTACTTTTCGCTGCCGGTATACTGGTCTGCTTTGGGGTAAACGACTCCGAACCCGCCGTGCGCGACTGCATGGTTGGGCAGGATCGGAACCACGGTCCCTTGCTTGAATACCTAAGAGCAAAATTCGCGATGACTCCACTTGAACTGCTGGCAGAGGTCATGATTCGTAAAAGAGTTCACACAAAGGTGTGCCTAGGGATCTTCGATTCGTATAACGAATTCCTCAACCTGCTAGGGCAAAAGGGCATACGGAACCACTTGAAGGGGCTGACCCATCACAAAGCCCCCAAGGACAAAATTTATGCTCAGTTCCAAGAATTAGGGCGGGCATTCCATGAAAATATCGTCAGCCTGCTTTATCATCAAGACAAGCGATTGAGAGAACTGACGGAACAGTACGGGGTGTTTTGATGACCCAAATTGGATTTTCCACTGGCTCCTTGGCCTTCGGTGATTTCAAAAAAGCATTGCGAATTCTGCGGAAATACCCAATCGAGGCCGTGGAATTATCAGCGCTCCGATTCCAGGAGCTGAAACCTCTGATGGAGAGCCTCCCCGGCCTGGACCTGTCGCAATTCAAGTATGTATCCGTGCATGCACCGAGTGCGTTCACACGCGCGCAGGAGAAGCAAATCACCTCATGGCTTGCCTGCCTCGCTGAGCGAGGATGGCCAATCATTCTGCATGCCGACGCTGTCATTGATTACGATCTTTGGAAACCTTTCGGCTCTCAAATCGCCGTCGAAAACATGGATAAGCGTAAGGCGAAGGGGCGCACAGTTGAGGAACTAACGTTAACCCTGGAAAAACTGCCTAAAGCCTCGATATGTCTTGATCTGGGGCACGCAAGACAAGTGGACCGCACCATGACCGACGCCTATTTCTTACTCAAAGAGTTTGAGTCCCGAATCGTCCAGATTCACCTCAGTGAGGTCAACACAAAGAGTCATCACGATCCCTTGAGCTGGGGCGCAGTTTTCTCGTACCAGAAGATAGCGCGTTGGATTCCTCCGCGTGTGCCGATTATTGTCGAGTCTGTAGTTGCCGAGGACGAGATTGAAATGCAAGTGGAATTGACCCGCCAAGCTGTAAGATCCGTACGCGCACCGGCACTCAGGTAGAAAGGGCTCTTTATGGAATGAGGAGATTGCTCGTCCTCTTTCCTAAGCCCGGATGCCTCACGTCCGGTAAATTATCGAAACGCCGCAGACCGCAGTGACGACAGTCGGCGCTACCAACTCCAGCCCCCATCAACCGGGAGGGCGAAGCCCTCCCCTACAAAATCCGGCGGTGGGTTGCCGCGCATGTAGCGCAGGCCCTTGCGGCCTGCGGTTCTTTGTTCGTGGGAAAAACCGCGGGCCGTAAAGGCCCGCGCTACAAATAGAATCTGCCTGGGACAACATGCAGCTTTCGGAGACAGCCGCAAGGTGATAGGATTTGGGACCGAAAGGGAGGGGTACGATGCCTACACGACGCGAGTTCCTTCAGATGCAGATGGCCGGGATGGCCATTATCGTTTGCAAACCACTGCGGCTGGCAGCCGGCCAGGCCGCCAGTCCGTCGAAGCCATTGCCCTGGACGCATTACGTCCGCATCTCGGGGCACTCGCTGAAGCTCGACAACGTTGACCAGATTATTCAGGACGTGGAGGACACGCACGTCTTCGGCATCGAGACGGACAATGACGTGGAAGGGCGCTACGAGAGCTTTCTTGACCCCACGGAAAAGCTGGCGGCGATCAAGGCGGTGGCTGAGAGGGCGCACGCCATCGGGAATTACGCCTTTGTCTACGTGGCCGGGTTCGAATGCATCACCGGCAATGCCGCGAAGGTGGAGCACTCGCTCTACAAGGACCATCCCGACTGGCTGCAGAGGAAGATCACCGGCGAACCGGCGATGTTTGGCGGCGGGGTGGCATTCTGGGTCGCGCGCGGAGACGAAGACGTTTGGGTCACTCCTTTCGTCCCCGAGTGGCGCAGGATTTATATGGAACGCGTCCGGCAGATTGCCGCCACCGGCATCGACGGCATCTACGTGGACATTCCCTACTGGATGACCCACTTCAAGGGCTGGGAAACAAGCTGGCCGAGTTTTGACAAGTATACCGTGGCGGAGTTCAAGCGCCAGACGGGAATCGACGCCATGACCCAGCTGAAGCTGGGTGACTTTTCCGACGCCAATTTCCGCCGCTGGGTTGATTTCCGCATCGCCACCATCACCGACTTTATGAAGGAAGTCGGCGAGAACATGAAATCCGTCAACCCGAAGTCGGTGACCATCGCGGAAATCTATCCCGGCATTGAGTTCTGGGCGCCGCGGTTTGGCTCGGACGTCTATCAACTCTACGACGTGATCGACCTGGTCGCGCACGAATACAATTGGGAAGGCGCAGGCTTCCGCGCCTCGGACAAGACGGCGGTTGACTGGCTGCACTGGATGATCGGCATGTACAGCTTCCGGGCCTTTGCCGGCGAAAAGCCCACCTGGATGCTCAGCTATTCCTGGGACGGCGCGAAAGGCATCAGCCCCGGCGAGGAGATGCAGAACCTGTTCGCCTCGCAACTGATGGCCGGGACCAACTGCTGGGACGTGGAGGGCCACGTGATGTCCGGCTCAAACGACATCGCCATGCGGAAGAAGATTTTTGGCTGGATCGAGCAGCACGACCAGACGTTCTACAACACGCGGACGCCCATTCACCCGCTGGGCGTCTACTTCTCGCCGCGCACCCGGGACTACTTCTGCGAAGAGTTTCTGGAATCCTACATGGGGCTGTTGGGCCTGTTGATGCATTCCCACCGCGAGTTCCAGATCGTGACGCCGCGAACGCTGGGGGATTTCCACGGGCGGGCGCTCGCGCTGCCGGATGCGCGCTGCCTGAGCGCCTCGGAAATTGCCGCCCTGGAATCCTATGCGAAGGCAGGAGGGAGTTTGATCGTCACCGGACTGTCCGGGCATTGCGACGAGACCGGCGCGGCGCTCCCGTCAAATCCCCTGCACCAGGCCCTTGGAATTCGCAATGCCGGAGCAGAAATCAAGGAGCGAGGCCAGCCCCGGATATGCCTACCTTCCGGAGTGCCCCGGCAAAGCCTACTGGAAGGCCCTGAACGCGGAATTCAACCAGGCGAACACTCGCGGGGACGCCAGGGGCCGGACATTCCAGTCGCTCAGGCGCGAATTCGATAAAGACGTTGTTGGACCGCTCCACCTCGAGCCCGAGGTGGAGGTGGTGGCTTCTCCCTTCGTTGTCGGCCAGACGGCGCGGGTCGATGGCAAACTCCACGTCTTCCTGGTTAACTTTAAGGGGCTCGAGGCAAAGAAGATTTCGAAACAGATCCCGGAACGGAACGTCGAAATCACCTTCCCGGAAAGCGCGGGAAGCAGGGTCTTCGTGTTGCCGTTCCTGGGGCAGGTCCGCGAACTTGCTGTTGAACGGAGAGCCGGGCGGATTCGCGCGGTTGTTCCTGAAATCGACAAGGGCGCCGTGGCCTGGGCTGAATGAGGGCGCTGGCGGGCGGCGGCCACGATAAAAGCTCACTTATCTAGGCTAGTATCATGAAAACCGCCCCAAATGGGACGTATGGGATTTTAGTCATGTTTTTACGAAAATATAAGTTATTGATATAAAATACTTATTTAAATTTTAATGTGCTCTAAAAAGCTGCTTTTCAAAAATGTGTCCGATTATGACACAGTGCGTAAAAAATACATTCCAATAGATTATTTCGCAAAAATGTAGCCTCTGAGGGTTAAAAATTCTCGATGATGTCGGTCACCAGGGTGTGGGCGAAATCGCGCGACAGGCGGTCGAGCGCAGGCTCGCTCTCCTCAAACAGCGTGGGTGCGGACTGGCTCACCTGGTACTGCTCGCGGAAGAGGTAATGAGGGTTGGAGAACACCACCTTTTTGGTGTGCAGGTCGATGAGTTCGACGTCGGCCGTCACCTGGATCTGGAAGGTGGTGGCGCGGCCGGTGGTGGGGTCATAGGTGAGGACGCCGGAGCGCACGGAGAGGATGGTTCCCTTCAGTTCGGCGTCGGCGCCTGCGGGGTCGGGCGTGACGCGGAAGCGGGTGCGGTCAATAAACTCGCGGGTGACGGCGGCGGCCACCTTCTGCTCAATCCGAAAGTGGGTGCTCTTGTTGGTAAACACCGGAATGGCGATGGTCTTGATGTCGGGCGGCAGGCGCGATGCGGTGCCGGCCACCTGGTAACCACAGGCGACCGCCAGCAGAACGGAGCAGGCCGCAAGCGCGGCGGCCATGGCGCGGGAGAGATGTTTCATTTCAGCAGGTGGAGCGGCTGGCGCAGGCGATGCAGCCCTTCGGCAATCTGCACGGCGTTGATGGCCGCAAGCCGCAGGTTGTCCGCGACGGCCCAGAGCCAGATGCCGGCGGGATGCCCATCATCGGGCTGGATGGCGTCCACCAGGATTTCATTCGAGCCTGCGGTCTCCGCCTGGGTGGGCGCCTTCTCAGAAGTCCGGCGGATGGCGACGGGCGCGCCGTCAAGGGCCATCACCAGGTCAGAAGGCGGGACGCGTTCACTGGTTTCAGCGTAGAGCGAAACGGCCGTGGAGTAAAACACGGGAACCTGCAGCAGGCGCACGGCGGGCACGGGCGCGCGGCCGCCGAGGTAAGCCGTGAGTTCGTTGCGCACGCGCGACTCCAGCGCGTCGGCCTTTTCGTATCCGGCTCCCAGGCGCGGCAGCAGATTGAAGGCAATCTGGGCGCCGAACGCCTCGCGCGGAACCTTCTGGAAGCTGAGCAGGTTGACCGTCTGCTTCTGGAGTTCGTCGATGGCGCGCGGCCCCAATTCAGAAGCCGGGCTGAAGATCTGCGCCACCGCGCTGCGCACCTGGAACCGCGCGGCCAATCGCGACACCAGGGCGCTGATCATCAGGGTCGCTGCGTGCGGCGCGGCAATGATGCGGAGCCCCTTGGGCGCGCGCGAATCCTGGGCGGCGGCTGTAGGTCCGTCGAGGAAAGGAGCCCGCAGGGAAGCGGTTGCCGGCTGCGAAATGCTGGAGCAGAGGTCGATGACCGCTCGCCCGGCTTTCGGCCCGTGACGCTCGCGCCCGGCCCGCTCAATCCATGAAGCCAGGCCCTGGTGTGGCGCCGCGATAAAGGCGAAGTCGAAGCGCGCGGGAATCTCGTCCTGGTACTCCCTGGCGGCCCTGGGCCCCCGGCTGAGGTCCACAATGGGCAGATCGGGTTCGCCGGTTTCTCCCGAGACGGTGATCAGTTCGGCGACGGGGAAATTGCGCTCCTCAAGGACAGCCAGGAGTTCCTTGCCCGGCAGCGATGACGCGCCAATGACGGCCACATGGTAACCGGCGTTCTTCATCGGGCCTTCACCTCTGCGGGCACAGGAGGATTGGGTGGACGGTGCCTGCCGGGTATCTCATGGATAGGGCCGGAGAGCGCGTAGGTGAGAGCCAGCACCAGCAGGACGGGTTCCGAGTAGAACAGAATGGCCCAGATGACGAGGCCAATGAAGATGATGGTGAAGTACGGACGCCGCCGGCCAAGATCCAGCGCCTTGAAGCTGTAGTAGCGCACCCGGCTGACCATCAGGAAGGCCAGGGACAACGCCACCAGCAACCACACCACCGCGAACGGCCAGTAGGTGAGCGGCACTTTCTCCCAATGCACGACGGCGACAATCACGCCCGCAGCGGCCGGAATGGGCAGCCCGACAAAAAAGCGGCGATCGACTCCCGGCATCACAGAATCAATATTAAAGCGCGCCAGACGCGCCGCCCCGCAGATGAGGTAAGCGAACGTAATGATCCACCCCACGGCCCGCAGGTGGTGGGTCAACGGAATCTGCAAAGCGTCGATGGCCGGCCGCACTCCCCAGGAGTAGGCGAGGACGCCGGGAGCCAGGCCAAAGGTGATGACGTCGGCCAGCGAATCGAACTCGCGGCCGAAGTTTGAAGTGGAATTGGTGAGGCGGGCGATGCGGCCGTCCAGCCCGTCGAACAGGATGGCGAGGCCGATGGCCATGGCAGCATTGTCAAACGAACTGCTGGAAAGCGCGCCGGCGGCCCCGGCGGCCATCAGCTGCGCCCCCTGCAGGGTGCTCAGGATGGCGTAGTACCCGCAGATCAGGGTCCCGACAGTGAACAGGCTGGGCAGGATGTACATACCCCGCCGCAGCCGATGATTATGGACGGCCGTTTCCGTTTCTTCCTTTACTTTAAGATGAACTTGCCCGTCTGGTTCCAATGATGGTGCTCCCGGCTTTCACATGCTCGCCGACTTTAACGGAAAGGGTCACCTCAGGTGAGACCAGGACATCCACCCGCGACCCGAACTTGATCATCCCAACCCGCTCCCCGCGCTCCACGCGGTCGCCGACGTTTTTCCAGAAGACAATCCGCCGGGCCAAAACGCCGGCAATCTGGCGGACAACAACCTCGCCGTCCTCACTTTTCAGGGTGAAGGTGTTGCACTCATTTTCAACCGAGGCGCGCGGCTCCGACGCCATGTGAAACGATCCTTTGCGGTAGACCACGCCCTGGATGCTTCCTGCGACGGGCGAGCGGTTCACATGGACATTGAGAGGCGACATGAAAATGCTGATTCGCTGGCGGGGACGGCCGGCTTCCTCCTCCGCACGAATCTCCACCACACGTCCGTCTGCTGGAGAAACAAGTACCCCGGGGCCGGACGGAACCGACCGTTCCGGGTCGCGGAAGAAATTCAAGACAAACAGCGCGAGGACCAAAAAGAACGCGGCGGCAAGAAAGAAAAACTTGCCCGGCCAGAATAACCCAAAGCCCAGCAGTCCCCCTGCGATCAAAATCAGCGGCAGGCCATACCAGTACCCGTCTTTCACCATAATTGTTGGGTGCGCGGCACCGCTCCGAACATTGCATCGTTCAGCCGGAGCCAGCGACCCGCCGCAACTGAATAAACAACCCCCCTTCCCTCACCCGGCGCTTTACGCGCGAGGGAGGGATTCATGCCTCTTGCCTGGGCGCCTGGCTAAGCAGCTGACCTGCCGCCCTTTAAGACTTCGGTCATCTGGTCCTTCAACCGAAGTTTAAGCTTCTTCAACCTGACTTCTTCAACCTTTTCCTCTTCCGTCAGGTAAGGCTTCGCTTCCAGGCGGTCCAGTTCGGCCGCGTACCGGCCATGCTCCTCGTAGAGCCGCTGATACTCCTGATTGTTGGCCATCGAATTATGCCGGATGGCCTCGGTAGGGGTGCTCACGGGCGTGCCACCTCCACTACGATTATTTTACTTCCGTCAGGCTAACACACACGCATGGCGCGTTCAAGCTGGAAAGATACGGATGTTGACAGCCCATGAACTGCCGGGTTGGGATATCGGGCAATTTCTCAGCATGTGACGGGGGGAAGATCAGGTATTCTGCCCAAGGGGAGGCAGATTGCGACGATAAACCGCCTTGCTACGTCCAGTATTTCCGCCAATGGCCCCCTGACCGGTGAACTCGCCGGGTCCTGAACCCCCGTTTCTGTTGGAATCGTCAAAGAAACGGTCACTCGTAGCGCAGCGCCACCATGGGATCGACCTTCGCCGCCCGCCTCTGTAGCGGCGGCTTTACGCCGCCAATTCCGGATGTGGCGCTTCTCTCGGCGAAAGGGCACGAGTTGACTCGTGCCGTAAAACGCCGCAGTCAAATATCGGCTTTAGCCGCTGAGGTTTCTGCTTTGGCCCGGCCGGCATGGCGCAGGGGCTGAAGCCCGCGAAGGTTGGGGACCGCTTTTTCGGCACGACTGAAGTCGTGCCCTTTCGCAAAGACGCGTCGCTCGGTCTTGTTTTGTTTCATCCTTCATCCTTCACACTTCATCCTTCATTCGTATCGCAGCGCCACCATGGGATCGACCTTCGAGGCCCGTCGGGCGGGGATGTAGCAGGCCAGCAGGGCCACGGCAATCAAAATGAGCGAAACGGCAATGAACGTCAGCGGGTCGGTGGGCTTGACGCCATAAAGCAAACTTGAAAGGAATCGCGTCAACGCCAGCGCCCCGGCAATGCCGATGGCCACGCCGATCAGAGCCAGCCTGAGCCCCTGCCCAATCACCAATCTGAGAATATCACTCTTCTCTGCCCCAGCGCCATGCGAATGCCGATTTCATTGGTGCGCCGCACTACTTCATAAGAAAGCAAGCCGAAAAGCCCGATGCAAGCCAGGAGCGTGGCTATAGCTCCGAAGAAAGCTGACAAGCGCGCAATGAGGCGTTGCTGCGCCAGTAGTTCATCAATTTTCTGGGACTGGGTGTGAACATCGAACAAAGGAAGGCTGTTATCCACCTGGCTGACGGCGTCCCGGACGAGCCGAACGAGCGAGGTAGGATCAACCGCCGTGCGCAATTCAAAATGTGCTCCACCGCCCGTGAGGGGGATGTAGATGCAGGGGTGGATGTCCCGGCGCAGGTTTTCATATTTTGTGTCCCCGACAACTCCGACAATCTGCCAGCGGCGGGATTTAGGCTTTCCAACCGGCACACCTTCCCCGGACTGGGTCTCGTCAGCATGGAGTTCGGTGATCATCTTACCCAGGGGATTTTGATTCGCAAGGTAGCTGCGAGCAAATTCTCTGTTGACCAGCACTGAGATGGGGGCGGCGGGGACAGGAGAAACTGGGCGTGGCGTCGCCGCCCTGGAGACGGCAGGTTGCTCGGAGCCTTTTGGCGCCGCGGTGGCTTCCACCGCTTGTTCGAAGTCTTCGGACGTGAACGTCCGGCCTTCCAGCAGCGGGATATGGAGCGTCTGGAAAAAGGTCGGGCTCGCGGCGAGCATATCGGATCTGACGGTCTTCCCTTTTGGCTGCCCTTCAACGTGGATGCCGCCGTTCGTCCAGAGACTGCCGGTTAACAGCGCATCGGAGGAATAGCTGGCAGAAAGGACGCCGGGAAGCGTTGCGAGCCGGGCTTGCAAGTTTCGATACAGGTTCTGGATTTGAACCTCTTTATAACCGGCCAATGTTGGGTCCACACTGAAAAGCAGGAGGTTTTGCGTGTCGTAGCCGGGATTCACCGCCCGCAGGTTCTCGAGAGTCCGCACGAACAGACCCGCGCCGATCAGAATCACCATGGAAAGGCCGACCTGAGCGACGACCAGTACGTTCCCCAGGTGAAAACGGCTGCGAGCGCGTTTTGTGCCCGCCGCCCCCGCCGGGGTATCCTGCTTAAGTCCGGGAACCAAATCCACTTGAATCGCTTGGACCGCGGGCGCGAGGCCGAACAGAATCCCCGTGAGAAGCGAGGCCGCAAGCGTAAATAGAAGTACGCGCCAGTCGGGCCCGATGGCGAACGGAAACGGTTTGCTCGCATTGCCGGCCGCAAGCGCAATGAACGCGTGGACACCCCAATAGGCGAAGAAAACGCCGAGAGCACCACCGGCGGCCGAAAGGATCACGCTTTCCGTGAGGAGCTGGCGGAGGACTCTGGCGCGTCCCGCGCCGAGCGCCATCCGCACGGCCGTTTCTTTATGCCTGGCCGCAGCCCGCGAGAGCAGCAGGCCCGCGACATTTGCGCAAGCAATCAGCAGGATGAAGCCCACGCCGAACATCAGGAGATAGAGCGATGTCGAATAGTCATCCTGCGTGCCCGTTAGGCCTTGCTCCGCGGGCACGAGAGTTACGGTGGGGTCATCCCTGACCTTGAAGGACGGTTTGGGTCCGTAAAAAGCTTCGTTCCTAAAGGACAGGTTCGCTGCTGCCTGCGCCTGCATGAGGGAAACCCCTGGTTTCAGCCGTGCCAGAATCACCAACCACCAGTTGCTCAGGCTATGGATATTCCCTCCCCAGTTGATACCCAACCGCGGCAGCATTGCGATCGGGAGCCAGAAATCCTGTGTCTTGCCGGGCGAGAGGCTCGTGAACTTGGCGTCGGCGACCCCAACAATCGTAAACGGCACGTTGTTCAAGGTGATCGCACGCCCGACGACTGACCGCTCCCCTCCAAACGCGTTCTGCCAGTATGCATAGCTCAGGACAACGACAGGCGACGCCTCAGGGGAATCGTCGCCAATGCCAATGGTGCGGCCGACAGCGGTTTTCACTCCCAGCAAGGAAAAATAATTGCCGGAAATAAGCTCGCCATCTGCCATGCGTGGAGGACCGTTCTCACCGAGATCGAGCTGCGCCGGGCCGGCAAAGGAGAGGACGCCCGAGAACGCCTGCACGTCCGCCCGAATCTTCTCAAAGATTGGAAGAGGGAACGAGCAGCCCGAGGGACCTGCGTAACTGCCGGCACAATCGCCAAAAGCGCTATATTCGCCATTCGGCCCCTGGTGCGCGTTCCAACGGAACAGGACGAGATTCGACGGCTCGCGCACAGGCAACGAACGGAGCATTACCGCGTCAATCAAACTGAAAATAGCCGTGTTTGCGCCAATGCCGAGAGCAAGAGTAAGAACCGCGACAGTCGTGAATCCTGGGTTGCGGCGAAGCTGGCGGAGGCCGTAGCGGAGGTCCTGCCAGAGTTCCTGGAGCAGGCGGGTGCCCAGAGTTTCGCGGCACTCTTCCTTGTAATTCTGGTAGCCGCCAAACTCGATGCGCGCCTGGCGCTCGGCCTCCCGGCTGGAAATTCCCTGCCGCTCCAGGTCCGCCATGCGCATGGCAAGGTGCGAGCGGAACTCCTCATCCATCTCGCGCTCGATCGCGACGCCGGTGGAGGAGGAAATCCGCCAGCGTGCGCAGCCATGACCAGAGTTTCATGCTCATCTCGCTTAACAATTCCGTAGCGCCGGCATCTTGCCGGCTCTGAGTAAAGGTGCCGCCGGGACGGCGGCGCTACCAACGAGCGTTGTCACCCTGTTTTCGAATCCTCAGCAGTTAACGGGCCCGCCCGCGAATACGATCGTGCAAAAACCCTGAACCCGGAACGGGAACCTATAACTCGCTTGCTTCCGCCGTTGAGCGCCGCGCCGATGGCTGCTACGAGGCGGTTCCAGCCGTCGGTCTCCTCGCGCAGCCTCTTCCTTCCGGCGGCTGTGAGCTCATAGAACTTGGCCCGCTGATTGTTGTCTGAAACGCCCCATTCCGCCTTCAGCAATCCCTGGCGGCCGAGGCGGAACAGCGCCGGGTAAAGCGCTCCCTGCTCGATGACCAGCGCGCCTTTGGATATCTGCCCGATGCGCAGAAGGATGCCGTAGCCGTGCAGCCGCCCCAGCGAAACCGCCTTGAGGATCAGCAGGTCGAGCGTGCCGGGAAGGATTTGGGCGCGGTCGGGCATCTCACCTCCTAAGATAGTTAGGACTATAGAATCCGGCAATATGGGTTGTCAAGGGCGAATCTCAAGCGTTCAATTTCCAGTTTGTTCGTTTGCGTTCAAAGGGCTGCCGGCGGGAACAATAAGGCAGACTTTGGCAGACGGCGGGCAGGAAAAAGAAAACCCGGCCGGGCGGCCGGGTTTTCTTTCAACAACCAGAACTGCTATTTTTACGTTAAGGAAAAAAAGCGGCGATGAAACAATTGCCGCCGGAGTCGTTACTTACTGGCCCTTCTTGGCACCCTTCTTCGCAGCCTTCTTCTTGGCGTGCTTTGTGTGCTTCTTGGAATGGGTGGTCGTTTCCTTCTTGCTGTGCTTCTTCGCAGCAAAAGCCGGCATCGACAGGGTCGTGGCCATAGCGATAGCTGCAATCAACGTGAAGAACTTCTTCATGGGTTCTAGAACCTCCGGTTAAAAATAACTACGAGAACGCTCTAGCAAGGCATGTTCCAATAGTAAGCCGTCAGCTAGAGTTTGCGAGATAACTCCTGCCATTACAGTTTGTTAAATTCTCAGGCTGGAATCTTGAAGGCGGAATTCAAAGCGTCGATCTTCGGCTCGTTACACCATATGGTGCAGGGTTACACTGTTTCGGGTAGCAACTCCGGCATGAACCGGTGAGTTTCGAAACGAAAATCCACGGTTCACAGGGGACCCTTCGAATTTCTATCTCCCCTGTCCGCCCTGCCGCAGGGCCCTCTTCAAGCGCCAGACTCAACGATGTGATAAACAAGCACCAGGGCGTCTTCTTTGGGATGCTGATAATACTCTTTCCGGCGGGCCTGCAACACAAAGCCAAAGGAACGGTAAAGCTCCACCGCTGGCAGATTGGACTCCCGGACCTCAAGAAACAGTTTGTGCACGCCGGCGCCGGCCAGTTTCCGGCAGGCTTCCTGAAGCAGCTCCCTGGCAATGCCCTGGCGCCGGTGTGCCGGCGCAATCCCAAGGTTCCAAAGCTCCGCTTCCCCGTCCAGGCGGTAGAAGGCAAGGAATCCCAGGAGGTTCGGCAGCGGCGGGTCCTCGGCCTCAGCCACCAGGATCGTCCCCCTGGGTTCGGCGGCCAGTTGCTCATAATCGCGCGCCCGCCAGGTCCCCACTTCTTTGCAGGCCCTATGGATTTTCAGGACTCCGTTCAGGTCGTCCGCTGAAAACAGCCTGATTTTTATTCCATCCGAATGGTTGTGCATAGAGGGACCGGAGAGATTTGCGATTTTCGCGGGCAGAGAAAAGCGCCTGAGTTTCTCAGTCATTTTCCCGTCTTTGCCGCCGGGGCCTGCCAGTTCATTTCAGCATCCGACCGCCGAATGTAACAGGCATCGAGATCATCAGGTGAGGGTTTCCCGCCCTTTTCGTGGGCGCGAACAGCCACTCCGGCAATGGCCTCAAGGAGAGCCCCCGGCACCTCACTCCAGAGGAGATCCTGCGGCAGGCCTTCACGCAGGGACCGCGCCTTCTGGTCATGGCCTCGTGTGAGGACAGCGATTGTCCCTCCCCTGAACGTTCGGCACTGGCCGCCCAGGCTGAGGGTATGCAACAGGGTCTGAAGGCGTTCAGGACGCACCAGTTGCCCCGGGCCGGCCGCCTCAAATCCGGCTTGAGTGCCCGTGGCATCGGCCGTTCTGCGGTAGAAGCCGGCAAAAAACTCTCCCCGGCGCGCGTCAAGAACAGGAACGGCCCAGTCGGCCTCCGGATGAGCGTGCTCAACCATCGCCTCCAGCAGGTTGACTCCCTTGGCGGGACGTCGAAAAGCCCTGGCCCAGCCCTGCGCCGCCGCCAGGCCCACGCGGATTCCGGTGAATGAGCCGGGCCCGTTCGACACCGCGTAAAGGTCGATGTCGGGAAAGCCCATCCCGGCCTCGGCAAGCGCGCGATCCACCAGCTCAAACAGCGTCACGGCGTATCGCGAAGCAGGCTCGGTGTTTAAGGCGCTTGCCAGGCATTTTTTCTGATCGTAAACCGCTGCCCCGCCATATTCACTGGTTGTGTCGATTGCCAGAAGTCGCATTTTGAATCATTATACCCGCCCCAGCCGCTTTGCAGGCACAATTCCTTCCATTCATCAGCGCATGAAGGGCGGCGAGTGGAAGAACTTTCAGATGTCGCGGAGTTCTTCTTCGTTGAGTCCGAAATAGTGGCCGATTTCGTGCAGCAGGGTGTCACGAATCTGCTGCTCGATCTGTTTTTGGTTCGAGCAGATGGCCTCGATGTTCTTCTGGTAGAGGAAGATATGATCCGGTGGATCAGCGGAGAAGACGCTCTTCAGGGTCCGCGGAACCCCCGAAAAAAGGCCCAGCAGCAGACCGCCGTCGGGTTCCCGTGGCGGAGAATCTTCAACGATAATGGCCAGGTTCGCCAGCCTGCTGCGAAACGGCTCGGGCAGGGTGTCGAGAACTTCGCCGACCAGTTGTTCGAAACGCTCACGCTCCACTGAATCATTTTACATGCCTGCGGGTTTCAAGCGTGTCCTTCTTGACACATTATGCCTGCTCACCGCAGTCTAAAGCCGGGGGGAAAGTCCGCCCGGTTATGTTAAAATAGCAGCTAATGCGGCCGACCCCTATTTTCCCAGTGCTATCCCATTTTGCCGAGGCAGCCCCCGAGTGGGAGCAGCTGTTTTAGGATCGCCCAAGATTTCTTATGCCAACACTCTCATTGAATCGGCCCGATCTCACGAAAATGATTGGGCGGATGGCCCAGGCCATGCAGCAGACGACGGAGCCGCCGGCCGGCGAAATCCCCGCTCCGCAGGACTCGCCGGACCTGCGCGCCCTGGCTCGCATCATGGACCACACCCTGCTGCGCCCGCAGGCAACTTCGGAAGAATTGGACCGGTTCTGCCGTGAGGCGGTTTCGCTGGGCGTTGGCGCCATTGCCATCCACCAGGTTTGGGTCCCATTGGCAGTCAGGATCCTGCAAGGGACCGGTATCAAGGTTGGGAGCGTTGTGGGCTTCCCTTTCGGCGCAAATCACGCCTCCGTCAAGCGCGCGGAAGCGGCAGCATCCATTCGCGCCGGCGCCGCAGAACTTGATATGGTGATGAACGTTGGAGCGCTGCGCTCCGGAAACCTGGAAGGCGTTCAAAGCGATATCCGGGGAGTCGCAGACATCGCGCATGAGTCCGGCTGCATCCTAAAGGTGATTTTGGAGAACGCTTACCTCTCTGATGAGCAGAAGGTCACGGCCTGCCGGCTGGCCAGGCAGGCGGGCGCAGATTACGTCAAAACCTCAACAGGATGGGGACCATCTGGCGCAACAGAGGCTGATGTGCGGCTGATGCGCCAGGCCGTTGGAACATCAATGGGCGTCAAGGCTGCCGGGGGCATCCGGTCACTCCAGGATGCCGTGAGGATGCTGCAAGCCGGCGCGGACCGGCTGGGAACCAGCACCTCGGCTGCCATTCTGGCGGAAGCCGCCCGCCGCGTGCGCTGATCTATGTCGCAAGTCGTGAAAACACCGGTACGGCCCCTCGGAGCAACTGAACTGCTGACGCTGCTGATGGAAGTGAGCGAGCAGATTACCTCCACGCTCGACCTGGAAGTGTTGATGGTCCGCATTGCCGAACTGGTGAAGCGCGTCATCAACTACAAGGTTTTCGCCATTCTGCTGCTGAATGATAAGACGCAGGTGCTGAGAATCCGTTCCAGCGTGGGCCATCCGGAGGAGCGGGTACGCAATCTTCGAATCAAAGTGGGAGAAGGCATTGTGGGACGGGCGGCGCTGGAACGCCGGTCGATTCTGGTAAACGACGTCCGGAGTGAACCTTCCTACATCGAGTCGATGCCCTCCATCCGTTCTGAACTGGCGGTCCCGCTGATCCTGAAGAACCGGGTGATCGGCGTCGTCGACCTGGAAGTGGACATTCCCGGCTTCTTTACCGACCAGCACGTCAATCTGCTGGAACTCCTGGCTGGCCGCATGGCCATGGCCATTGAGAACGCCCGACTCTACCGGCGCAGCCTCCGCCAGGCCCGGACGCTGCAACTGCTGAATGAAATCAGCCGCGAGCTGAGCTCGGTGCTGGTGCTCAGTGACCTGCTGCGCAAAGTGGGAACGCTGACCAAGCGCCTGGTGAACTATCACCGCTTCAGCATCATGCTGGCGGACGAGCAGGCGAAAACCTTCAACTCCGTCCTGACCCTGCGGCAGGACGAGAGCCTGCCCGACAAGACGACGGTCCGTTTTGGCCAGGGCATCGTGGGTGCCGCGGCCGAATCGCTGGAGCCGGTTGTGTCACCTGACGTAAGCCGTGATCCGCGGTACATCCAGATTTATCCCGACACGAAATCTGAGATGACCGTCCCGCTGATCTACCATGGCCGCGTCATCGGCGTGGTGGACCTGGAAAGCCCTGTCCTGAATTATTTTACCGAGGAGCATGTCCGGATTTTTTCCACCCTGGCGCCCCAGATCGCCATTGCCATTGAAAACGCCCGGCTCTATGAGCGGGTGCTGCGAAGCGAGGCGCGGCTTGACCGCGACCTGCAACGGGCGCAGGAAATCCAGATGCTCCTGATGCCCGGGACCTCGCCCAACGTCACGGGACTTGAGATCGATCTGCGCTTTCAGCCCGCGCGGCAACTGGGCGGCGACCTCTATGACTTTCTGAATTACGGCAAGGACCGCCACTTGCTGGCCGTCGGCGACGTCAGCGGCAAAGGAGCGCCGGCCGCACTTTACGGGGCGCTGGCCGGAGGCATCCTGCGGAGCCTCGCTCCCCTTCGCCTGCCTGTTCCTGAACTGCTTCGCCGGCTGAATGCAACCCTGCTGGAACGCAGGGTGGAAGGCCACTTTATCACCCTGGTCTGTGCGGTGTGGGAACCCAAAAATATGGCTCTGCGCCTGGCCAACGCCGGGATGCCGCTGCCCATCCTCATCCGCGACGGACGGTCGCGGCAAATTCAGGCCGAAGGAATTCCCCTGGGCCTGCTGGAACACACGGATTACCAGGAGGTTTCTCTTCAGATGAAGAAGGGGGACCTGCTGGCTTTCTTCTCCGACGGCCTGGGTGAAGCCATGAATCCGGAGCTTCAGGAGTTTGGCTCGCGCCATCTGGCCAACCTGCTGCGCGATAACGCCAGCCGTCCGCTGCGCGAGATTATTGATCTGCTGTTCGGTGAGATTGCGCGCTTTGAACAGGGACGGCCTCAGCGCGATGACCAGACGCTGGTTCTGGCCCGCGTGCGCTGAGGCGGGCGCCGGGCCCGTGCAAACCCCGGCAGGATAGGAATCAAAAAGATCAATCACCATGGAACACTTCCAATACGTCGAAAACAAACTGCATTGCGAGGGCGCGCCGATGGCCGAACTGGCCGCCAGGTTCGGCACGCCCGCCTATGTCTACAGCCGCTCGGCGATTGAAGAAAACTTCAACCACATCGAGGGCCGGCTGGCCGGAATCCCCCACCAGATCTGCTATTCGGTGAAGGCCAATTCCAACCTGAAAATCCTGAACCTGCTGCGGCAGGCCGGCGCGGGCTTTGACATCGTTTCACGGGGTGAACTGGCCCGGGCGCTCAAGGTGGGAGCACGGCCGGACACGATCGTGTTCTCCGGAGTGGGAAAAGACGATACGGAAATCGACGCTGCGCTTGCCGCCGGCATCCTGATGTTCAATGTGGAATCGGCGGGCGAACTGGACGCCATCGCGCGCCGCGCGCGCCACCTGAAAAAGCAGGGCAACATTTCCATCCGCGTCAATCCCGACGTCGAGGCGGATACGCACCCTTACATCTCAACCGGACAGTTCATCCACAAGTTCGGCGTGCCCAAAGACCAGGCCTTCGACCTCTTCCGGCGCGCCGCCGCCATGCCGGAGCTGCGGGTGCGCGGCATCGCCTGCCACATCGGGTCGCAAATCCTCGAGGTCGATCCTTTCGTCAAGGCGCTCGAAGAAATTCTTGAGTTGGCGCAGGCGCTCGAGCGCGATGGCATCCGGCTGGAGTTTCTGGATCTCGGCGGCGGCTATGGCATTCGCTACGTGGACGAAAACCCGCTGGAAATGGACCGGCTGACCGCGGAACTGAAGAAGCGCCTGGCCGGAACGCCCTATCGCCTGATCATCGAGCCGGGGCGCGCCCTGGTGGGCAACGCCGGGGCCCTGCTCGCGCGCGTTCTCTACATCAAGGACACGGGGAAGAAACATTTTGTGGTGGTCGACGCCGGCATGAACGACCTGATGCGCCCCACGCTTTACGGCTCATTGCACCAGATTGTGCCCGTCGAACGCCGCACAGAAGAAACTTTCCTGGCAGACGTGGTGGGGCCGCTCTGCGAAACCGGAGACTTCCTGGCGCGCGACCGCGAAATGCCCTGCCTCGAACCCGGTGACCTGGTGGCTGTGATGACCGTGGGCGCCTACGGTTACGTCCTCTCGTCCAATTACAATTCCCGCCCCCGCCCGCCTGAGGTGATGGTCGCCGGCGACAAGGTGGAATTGATTCGTCCCCGTGAAAAGCTGGAAGATTTGATGGCCGGAGAAGTCTCTATAATATGCCGATGAAGAACCCACCCCATCCCGGAGATTTCATCCGGACCGAGATTGTCGAGCCTGCCGGCCTGTCTGTGACGGCGGCGGCGGCGGCGCTGCGTGTTTCCCGGCCGGCACTTTCCAACTTGCTGAACCAGAAAGCCGACCTCTCGGGCGACATGGCGCTGCGCATCGAAAAAGCGTTCGGCGTCAAGATGGACACGCTGATGCGGATGCAAGCCTCTTACGACATCGCTCAAACCCGCAAGCGCGAGAAGCAAATTCACGTCCGGCGGATTCGCCAGCTTGCCAACACTCACGCGTAAGGAAGCCTCTACCGCTCTCCCCACTTCAGTTTCTGGCGAAGGATTTCGTAGTAGTTTCTTTGCGGAGGCTGGATCAGCTCGACAACGGAATCGGACTTGCGGACTCGAATGATGTCTTCGCTATGGGTGGCGATGCCCACCTGGCCGTCGACGGTGAGGTAAGCGGCTTCGCGCTGGCTCTTCACCACAATTTCAATGTGGGCGGAATCGCGGAGCACCAACGGGCGGTTGGTGAGCGTGTGGGCGCAGATGGGAGTGACGATAAAAGCTTCGACGGAAGGCGACACCACAGGGCCGCCCGCCGCCAGCGAGTAGGCCGTGGAGCCTGTCGGCGTTGAAACAATCAATCCGTCGGACTTGTAATTTGAAATAAACTCGCCGTCGGCATACACCTCAAAGTCCTGGATGCGGGCGATGGCTCCTTTGTTCAGCACCACGTCGTTCAGCGCCCGGAAGGTGGAGAGAACTTCGTCCGCGCGGACCAGTTCGCCCTCAATCTGGACACGCCGCTCGGAACGATAATTTCCGGACAACACGCCTTCAAGCGCCGGATAAAGCTCATCCCGGGTAATGACGGTGAGGAATCCCAGGTCGCCCAGATTGACTGCAAAAATGGGAACTTCGTGCCGGTAGAGGGCGCGGGCGGCGGCCAGCAATGTGCCGTCGCCTCCCAGCACAATCAGCAGATCAACCTTCCCGGGAAGCTCGTTGCGGGTGAGGCATTTCTCAGAACTCTCCAGGATGGAACCCGTTTCCTTATCGAAGGAAACCTCGATGTCGCGCTCTCGAAGCCACTCCACCAGTTGTGGGACAATCTCCCGAATTTCAGCTTTTTTGGGTTTTGAAACAATTCCGATTTTCTTGATCGTCATAAGAGCCTGAAGTCACCGTGGAATGAACGATGGCTGCCGCTGCCGCAGTCCATCACTGAAAAACCATTCTAGACACTTTTCGGCCAAATAGCATGCAGGAAAAATTCACGGTTGCCCCCAGCTCCCGGCAACGCGCTTTCAACGCGCCCCATCTCACTGAATCCTAAATCGGCGGTTTTCCGCGCGACCTTCGCAACAGCCTCCTCGTGCAGGCGCGGATCGCGCACAATGCCGCCTTTGCCCACCTGGCCGGGGCCCACTTCAAATTGCGGCTTTACCAGCACCAGAAGATCCGCGCCCTCTTCCAGCAGAGGAGGGAGCACAGGAAGAATCAGGGTGGAGGAAATAAATGAAACGTCCATGGTGACCAGGGGTACAAGCGTTCCGACCTGGTCAAAACCCAGGTACCGGGCGTTGGTTTTTTCCATCACCGTCACGCGCGAATCCTGCCGCAGTTTCCAGTCCAGCTGGTTGGTCCCCGCATCCACGGCAATCACCCTGGCTGCCCCACGCTGAAGCAGGCAGTCCGTAAAGCCGCCGGTTGAGGCGCCGATGTCCAGACAGGTTTTGCCTTCCGGGTTCACGGCAAAGTGGTCAAGCGCGCCCTCAAGCTTGAACCCCGCCCGGCTGACGTACCGGAGCGGCTCACCCAGCAGCCGCAGCCGTGCCTCGGAACGGACCGTCGTTCCGCATTTTTCAATCTTCTGTTCGTCCGCCAGCACCTGCCCGGCTAGGATCAGCGCCTGGGCCTTCTGGCGGGTCTCCGCAAGTCCGCGCTCCACCAGAAGCTGGTCGAGCCGCATTTTTTGTGGCCGTTGTTCACTCATTGATCTGAAGCTTAACTTCTGACGGACCAGAATGAAAGTCTTCGGGCCATTCCCGGAACTTAAAATGGAGTTGCGCCAATCCGCTGAGAAACGGTGTGATGCGTTTTCCGTGTATCTTGCGGGAGACTTTTGCGGTAAGATCGCTGGCGCAAATTACAGCCCGGCACTTTTGCGGTTGGCGTACTGGCGGGGAGCGGGAAGGAACGCCGTTCATCCTCAATCCGCTCAGTTGCCGGGAAGGAGGAAGTCCATGCGGGAACATCGGATGACAAGACGGGATTATCTGAAACTGATGGGAGCCGGAGGCACAATGGCTGCGGTGGGCGCCGCGGCAGCGTGCACTTCGGGCCAGCCTCCGGCGCCCAGGCCGGGACAGGCCGAAGGTCCGGGCGAGCCGGCCTCTGCGGTGGCAGACCGCGAGCGGCGCATGCAGTGGTGGCACGCGGCAAAGTTCGGAATGTTCATTCACTGGGGGCTTTACAGCGTGATCGGACAGCACGAATGGGCCATGGAATTGGAAGGCGTTCCGATTCCACAGTATCAGTTGCTGGCCAAACACTTTAATCCCACGCCCAACGCCGCGCGCGACTGGGCGAAGCTGGCCAGGCGGGCCGGGCAAAAGTACATGGTGATGACCACCAAGCATCATGAGGGATTCTGCCTCTTCAACAGCAAGCTGACCAATTACTGCGCTCCCCAGCAGGCTTGCGGGCGCGACCTGGTGAAGGAATACGTTGAGGCCGCACGCGCCGAGGGATTGCGCGTTGGTTTCTATTACTCGCTGATGGACTGGCACCATCCGGACGGAGCCCGCTGCGCTACGGACGAGGCCGCGCGCAAGCGCTTTGTGGCATACACGCACGGCCTGGTTCGTGAATTGATGACCAACTACGGCAAGATTGACGTTCTGTGGTACGACGTTGACTGGCCGCTGACAGCCGAGCAGTGGGAATCGAAACAAATGAATGACATGGTGTTCAAGCTGCAGCCGGACATCATTGTCAACAATCGCAATGGCTTGCCGGGAGACTTTTCAACCCCTGAGCAGCATATCAGCGCCTCAGAAAAAGGCCGGGCATGGGAAACCTGCATGACCATGAATGACAGCTGGGGCTACCAGAAGGCGGACGACGACTTCAAGTCTCCCAAGACCATCGTTCGCAACCTCGTCACTTGCGCCAAAGGCGGAGGGAATTATCTGCTGAATATCGGCCCCAAGCCGGACGGCTCGGTGCCGGAAGAAGAGGTGCGCACGCTGGAGGCCGTGGGCAAATGGATGGACAAGAACGGCCCGACCATTTATGAAGCCGAGCGCTGCGATGCGGGTGGAACAACCAACGCGAATTTCACACGAAAAGGAAACACCCTTTACATCCACGTGCACTTCTGGCCGGGCATGACGCCGGCAGCCGGCTGGCTGTCGTTCTTCCGGCCGCAGACGGTGGTGGCCATTGGAGGGCTGCGGACGCAGGTGAAATCGGCGAAGCTGTTTGCTTCAGGCAAAAAGGTGAACTTCAGGCAGGACGACATCTCCATCCAGTTCACGGGGCTGCCCATTAAAGCGCCCGATGACCCCGTCACCGTGATTGAGGCGGAGTGCGAGTCTGAACCCACCGTGGACGGTCTCTACGTGCGCGAACATCGAAAGCGCTACAACGTGGGAATCTGACCAGCCGTAACGCCCGCTCCCGGAAGGAAATCCGGTGGAGTCAGCCTGCTCATGAAAATCCTGTTGCCTGAGCAGGCTTGCTCCGGACCAGCCAGAGCCGCGGTCAAAGGTTGAAGAGAATCTTCAGGCTGTTGTCAGGGTCATGCATCTTCCGGAGCCCCTGTTCGATATCCTTGAGAGGCAGGCGGTCCGTCACCACACTCTTCACATCGATGGCGTTCCGCTCCAGCAGGGAGATGGCAACCCGAAAGTCTTTGGGGGTGTAAACGCGCGCGCCGGAAGTGCGAATTTCCTTGAAAACCAGATTGAGCACGTCCACTTCCGGCGGCAACTTCGGAAGTCCGACAAAAGTGATGTGCCCCCGGACCTTGCAGGACTGAACGGCGTCGCGGTAAGCCGCCGTCGCTCCTGTCGCCTCGAACACATGGTCCACAAAGCTGTCTCCGGTCAACCGGGGAATCAGCTCAACAGGCTTCGTCTCTAACGGATCAACGACGGCGAAGCCCATTTGCTCCGCCAGGTTTCCGCCGGAACGGCTTCGCCTCTGAAACCAGCACCCGCCGCGCTCCCGCTGCCCGCAGCACCTGGGCGATGAGGTTCCCGATGGGGCCGGCCCCGGTGACGAGCGCGGTGTCACCCGCCGTGAATCCGGAAGTCCGGACCACGTGAACCGCAACGGAAAGAGGCTCAACCAGCGCCGCCTGCTCATCATCCACCCCGGACGGAACAGGGATCAACTGCTCAGGGGTCGCTTTGACGTATTCCGCAAATCCGCCGTCCGTGTCAATTCCGAGCAGGCCGAGCTTCTCGCAGACGTGGGCGTTGCCTTCACGGCAGGGAGCGCAGCGCCCGCAGGAAATCAGCGGAAACACCGCCACGCGGTCGCCTTCTTTCACTCTTGAGTCCGCGGCAGCGCGCGTCTCCACCACGGTGCCGAAAATCTCGTGGCCCAGCACACGCGGCGGGACCACTCTCGGGTGCTTGCCGGCGTGGATCATCATGTCCGTACCACAGATGCCCGCGTACCGCACCTTCACGAGCATTTCGCCCGGATTCAGTTCAGGTTTTGGCCATTCCTGCAACTTCAGATTTTCAACCCCGGTGTAAACCCCTGCCTGCATGAGAACCTTCCTTTCGCCTGGAGCCCGCGGCCCAGGGTGCGGCCCGTGAAACGGCCGGCATATCGAGCCCCGCTCAACGTCGTAACGATCACGCAACATGTTATTTCCAGTAAGAAACAAACACAACACGATTCAGCGTTTTGGTGACGCCGTGGCGTGCGCTGTGGCCGATAAGAATCTCTCTCGCCTCTGAAGTGTAATAGAATTCTTGTATAAGCTTTTGCTGCGGAATGTTTCCCATCTGAAGAGGGAGGAAATCATGGCCATCTCAAAAAAGCATGAAAACATTACGCCTCTGACCGTTTCAGCCGAGCCGCTTTCCTCCGAAGAACTCCTCGAGATGAACGCCTACTGGCGCGCGGCCAATTACCTTTCAGTTGGCCAGATCTACCTCTTCGACAATCCGCTGCTGCGCGAGCCGCTCAAGCCGGAGCACGTGAAGCCACGCCTGCTGGGGCACTGGGGCACCACGCCGGGATTGAATTTTATCTACGTTCACTTCAACCGCATCATCAAAAAGCTCGACCTGAACGTGATCTATATTACGGGTCCCGGGCATGGTGGCCCGGGGCTGGTGGCAAACACCTATCTCGAAGGCACCTACAGCGAGTTCTACCACAACATCTCCCAGGACGCTCGGGGCATGCAGCAGCTTTTCAAACAGTTTTCATTTCCCGGAGGCGTGCCAAGCCACGTCGCTCCGGAAACTCCGGGCTCCATCCATGAAGGCGGTGAGCTCGGCTACTCGCTCGCCCATGCCTATGGGGCCGCGTTCGACAATCCGGACCTGCTGGTGTGCTGCGTGGTCGGCGACGGCGAAGCGGAGACAGGACCGCTGGCCACAAGCTGGCATTCCAACAAGTTCCTGAACCCGGCGCGGGACGGCGCCGTGCTCCCCATCCTGCATCTGAACGGTTACAAGATTAACAATCCGACGGTCCTGGGCCGCATGAGCGATGAGGAACTTGTCGCCCTGTTCACCGGCTACGGCTACAAGCCCTACTTTGTTGAGGGCGACCACCCCGAGGCCATGCACCAACTGATGGCGGGAACGCTGGATGCCGTGGTAGACGAGATTCAGCAGATCCAGAAAGCAGCGCGAGATGACGGAAGCGAAACCCGACCCGTGTGGCCCATGATCATCCTGCGCTCGCCGAAAGGCTGGACCGGGCCCAAGGTGGTGGACGGGCAGCAGGTGGAGGGCACTTCACGGGCGCACCAGGTACCGCTGGGCGAAACCCGGACCAATCCCGAGCACCTGAAGATGCTGGAAGAATGGATGAAGAGCTACAAGCCCGAAGAACTATTCGACGAAGAAGGGCGATTGATCCCCGAGCTGGCGGAGCTGGCTCCGAAAGGCAACCGGCGAATGGGCGCCAACCCCCACGCGAACGGCGGATTGCTGCTGAAGGACCTGGTCATGCCGGACTTCCGCGAATATGCAGTCCCCGTCACCTCACCCGGCAAGTCGGTGGCCGAAGCCACACGGGTGATGGGCAAATTGCTGCGCGACGTGATGAAGCTGAATGAGGAGTCAAAAAATTTCCGCGTGATGGGTCCCGACGAGACGAATTCCAATCGCCTGGGCGCCCTGTTTGAGGTGACGGGTAAGACCTTTATGGAGGACGTGCTGCCCACGGACGAGCATCTCTCACCCACCGGGCGCGTGATGGAAGTCCTGAGCGAGCACATGTGCCAGGGATGGCTGGAAGGTTACCTGCTGACAGGCCGGCACGGTTTCTTCTCCTGCTACGAAGCCTTCATCCACATCGTGGATTCCATGTTCAACCAGCACGCCAAGTGGCTGAAGGTGACACGCGACATCCCCTGGCGAAGGCGCATCGCCTCGCTGAACTACCTGCTGACCTCGCACGTGTGGCGGCAGGACCACAACGGGTTCACTCATCAGGATCCCGGATTTATCGACCATGTGGCCAACAAGAAGGCGGACATCGTCCGGGTTTACCTGCCACCCGACGCCAATACGCTGCTTTCCGTCACAGACCATTGCCTGCGCAGCCGCCATTACGTGAATGTGATTGTGGCCGGCAAGCAGCCCTCATTGCAGTGGCTGAATATGGAATCGGCCGTCCAGCATTGCACGGCCGGGATCGGCATCTGGAGCTGGGCCAGTAACGACCAGGGCGGCGAGCCTGACGTGGTGATGGCATGCTGCGGCGACGTGCCCACTTTGGAAACACTGGCCGCAGTGGACATTTTGCGGAGGACCTTTGAAGACATCCGGATTCGGGTCATCAACGTCGTGGATCTGATGACGCTTCAGCCCTCCACCGAACACCCGCATGGGCTGAACGACCGCGACTTCGATATTCTCTTTACCACCGACAAGCCCATCATCTTCGCTTTCCACGGATACCCGTGGCTGATTCACCGCCTCACCTACCGTCGGACAAACCACATGAACCTTCACGTCCGCGGCTACAAGGAAGAAGGAACCACAACCACCCACTTTGACATGGCGGTGTTGAATGACCTCGACCGCTTCCATCTGGCCGGAGACGTGGTGGACCGTGTTCCCCGCCTGGCCCGGATTGGGGCCCACTTCAAGCAGGAGCTGCGCAACAAGCTGATCAAGCACGAGAACTATATTGTGGAGCACGGCGAGGATATGCCGGAAGTCAGGGAGTGGAAGTGGCCTTATTAAGCAGGGCCGCTTGGATACGCCAGCTCTTATCATCCGTCCTCGGGGGCCTGACGGTCCCCATCAGTTTCTGTCCCTCCATCAGGTCATCCTCATCTGCCGGGACGGAGTATCCCTGCAACTGAATCCTTCTTACCGGCACTCCTGCCCCGTTTCCCAACCAGTAGCCCCTGAACAAGCATCCATACTAGACTGAAGTTTTCCCCATCTGCGGGCTGCTGAGAAAGATATGAATGGTCACCGCGGGCAATTGCTCCTCTTCGTCCTGTTTCGCATGTCGCGCAGCGTAGCGGCCGGCATGATTACGATCGCATTTCCCTACTTCGTGCTGACCTATCGGCATTACAGCCCTCTGCAACTGGGACTTCTTTATACATCGGCTGCGATTGCGACGGCAGCACTGGGCCTGCTGTTCGGCTTCCTGACGGACTCATGGGGAAGGGTAAAGACACTGTTTCTGGTGGGGCTGTTGCTTCCGGTCAGTTCCGCGATTGTGTTTTTTTCACACGGGTTGCTCCCTCTATTCATCGCTACGACCTTGGGAGGGTTTTCGGCAACGGGATCGCTGATGGAAGGCGGCGTCGGGGGAGCTGCCCAGCCTATTCAGACCGCCGTGATCACCAGCCTGACGACCTCAGATAACCGGACCTACTGGTTTTCAATCCTGACGTTTCTGAGTGGCATGTTCGGAGCGCTGGGAGCGCTGCTGGCCAAACGCGCAGGGGTTTTGAATGTCTTTCTCTACGCCACCGTCATTTCCGGTGGAGGCCTGGTGTTTCTCGCATTCATCCGAACAGCAGATATCCGCGGGAATCTTCGGCGGCTTCACAGCAAGATCATCATCGGCAAGTTCACCATCACCGGAATCCTGAACGGGTTCACGATGGGGCTTGTGGTTCCATTCCTGATCCCTTTCTTCGTGATCGTCTACCACGTTCCGAAATCTGAAATGGCAGTTTACGCTTTTGCCAGCGGCGCGCTGGCGGCATTTGGCCTGCTGGCGGCGCCGCGGCTTGAGCAGACACTGGGTTTCGTCAAGAGCATCGGGGTGACGCGCGGCATTGGAACCGTGTTGCTGCTGCTGTTGCCTTTCTGTCATGTCTTTGCCATCGCCCTGGCTATTTATCTGGTGACACCGGCCCTGCGCGTGATGGCCGTACCCGTGCAACGCACCGCATTTACGGAGATGGTCCAGCCGGACGAGCTCGGCCGGGCGCTCGGGATCAACCAGGTGGCGCGGCTGGGAGCTTCTTCCGGAGGCATCACTCTTACCGGTTATCTGTTTAACATTTCTGAGATCGCTGCGCCGTTTTGCATTTACGCCGTGGTCATGGCCGCGAACATCTACCTCTATTTCCATTTTTTCCATCGCGGCCATGGCACCGGCACGAACAATGCGTGACCATCACCACACCCGGGCCTCTCATGCATCACCGGACGCGGCTTCAAACAGGGGCGTTCCGGCGGCAGTTTGTCACTGGTTTCCCGGGCCCGACAATCCCAGCGCCATGCACCCCGCGCAGTGCTAAGCTAGGCAAGAGATGGGTGAAGGCCTGAGCCAACACGATGTTCTGGAAGTCTTCCGGAAACAGCCGGAAAGAACATTCCGCATCCGCGAACTGGTGCGCGAACTCGGCCTGCGGTCGAGCCAGGCGCACGAACTCAAGCATGTCCTGAACGACCTTTCCAAGCGTCACCAGATCCGTGAATCAAAAAAGAGCCATTTCTCGCTGGCGCCGCAACGCGGGGCCGGGAAGAAACCTGAGCGAGGAACATGGCGCAAGGGCCAGAAGGTGGAACCTCGCATTGCGACCGGCCACCGTCGGACCCGCGAACACCAGGCTGCTCCATCGGTCTCGAGACAAGCCCAAGGCAACATCGTCACGGGCCGGCTGGTGGGCCATCGCGACGGCTATGGATTTGTAGTGACTGACAAGCCGCTCGAAGGGACCGATCAGGACATTTTCATTCCGCCGGGCGCCATGGGACCGGCTTTGCACGGAGACCGCGTGGAGGTTCAGGTAGTCCTGTCGCGGCCCGACTGGCGCACCCGTTTTTCCCGCAGCGCGAAACCCAGTACTCGCGTGGAAGGGCGCATTCTGCGGGTGGCCGAACGCGCGCATAAGACCGTGGTGGGCGTGTTCCGAGCCGGCCCTCGCTCCAACTATGTTGTTCCCTTCGAACGCCGCATCCCGCATGAGATCCTCATTCCACCCGGCCAGGAGGAGCCCCCGGCCGAAGGGGCGCGCCACCGCCAGTACGGCGGCGAATCGGAAGTCAAGCGGGGGCGGCGGGCAAAACAAAAAGCTGCCAGCCAGGAGCTGGACGGCTTGATTGTCGACGTGGAACTGACCGAATTTCCGAGGCCTGGCGTGCAGCCTCGGGGCCGGGTGATTGAAATCCTCGGCCGGCGCGATGAATTCGGGGTGGATGTGGAAATTATGATACGCAAACACCACCTCCCGCACCGCTTTCCGGAAGAAGTGCTGGCGGAAGCCGCGGACACTCCGCAGTTTATTTCGGAGAGCGAACACCTGCACCGCCGGGATTTCCGCTCGCTGCCCGTGGTGACCATTGATGGTGAAACCGCAAAAGATTTCGACGACGCCGTCTACGTGGAGCGGCTGGACAACGGACATTACCTGCTGCAGGTTCACATTGCGGACGTGGCGCATTACGTCCGGCCGGCGTCGGCCCTCGACCGGGAGGCCCGCCTGCGTGGCAACTCGGTCTATTTCCCCGACCGTGCCGTGCCCATGCTGCCGCTGGAGCTTTCCAACGGCATCTGCAGCCTGAACCCTTACGTCGACCGCCTGGTGATGTCCGCGCTGATGGAAATCGACCGGCAGGGCAACACGCTTCGATACGAGATCACCCCGGGAATCATCCACAGCGCGGAGCGCATGACCTACACGGCGGTACGCGACATTCTGGCCGGCGAGCCCGGCGCCTGCGACACCTACCGGGCGCTGGTCCCGAATTTCAAGCTGATGGAGGAACTGGCCCAGATCCTCATCCGGCACCGCCACGAGCGCGGCTCCATTGACTTCGACCTGCCCGAGCCGGAAATCAAGTTTGATGAAGCGGGACAAATGGTCGGCGTCACTCGCTCGGAACGCAATGTCGCGCACCGCATCATCGAGGAGTTCATGCTGGCGGCCAACGAAACCGTGGCGGGCTACCTTGAGCACATCGGCGTTCCATCGCTCTACCGCGTCCACGAAAAGCCCGATCCGCAAAAGGTCCTGGAATTTGAGGAAATCGCCGCGACTTTCGGATATTCGCTGGGCATCAAATTGCCGGCGCGGCAAAGTGTGCGCGTCCACGGAAGAGATCCGCGTGACCAACGCCCGAAACTCCACGAGCAGCTGGAAAAAATTGACCTGGAGATCACGCCACGGCACTACCAGCATTTAACGGCGCGCATCGAGGGCAAACCCGAGGAGCGCATCCTTTCCTACCTCATGCTCCGCTCGCTGAAACAGGCCCGCTATTCGGAGGAAAACCTGGGCCACTTTGCCCTGGCGGCTGGAACCTACACGCACTTCACATCACCCATCAGGCGATATCCGGACCTGATTGTGCATCGCGTTCTGAAATACGTTCTTCACCAGCAGAAACAAGGCCGGGCCCGCGGAACCGTTGCCGCACAGGGCCGCGCGCCGAAATCGCCGCCGCCGGCCCGCAGACCACCCCCTTGACGTCGAAAGCCGGCGGGCATCCTGCGCCCGCCAGTCCCGATGAGCTGCGGGCCATGGCGATCGAAACCTCTGAAGCCGAGCGGCGCGCGCAGGATGCCGAGCGCGAACTGATCAACCTGAAGAAAGTGGCATTCATGGTCCAGCACCTGGGCAACGAGTTTGATGCCCTGCTTATTTCGCTGACGAAGCACGGATTTTTCGTGGAGCTCATTGACCTGTTTGTGGAGGGCTTTGTCTCGCTTGAGAGCCTTGCGGATGATCGCTATGTCTATCGGGAAGGCTTGCGGGCTGCGGTGGGCCGCCGGAGCAACAAAGCTTACCGGCTGGGCGACAGAATTCGCGTGCGCCTGGACCGCGTGGACCCCACCGAGAACCGAATGGAGTTCTCCGTGGTCGGCTGATTTGCGAGACGGGCATCCGCCACCCTCAGGGGTATCCCGTCCTGCGCCGGCAAGCGGTGCAGGCCATCGACAGCCCCTCCCCGTTTGACATCAGCCAGCGCGCGGCGTAGCATTCTCCCATGGATTCCATCCGAGACGAGCGTAGCGAGATTGAGCTGGAATGTCCTTGCTGCGGAGCACGTCTGAAAATTGACGTTTCGCTCGGCAAAGTCATCTGGCACGGGAAGCCGCCCCGGAAAACCGACGCCCCTGACATTGACCAGTCCGCCCGCTTGCTTGAGCAGGAAAAGGCCCGGCGTGAGGCCATGTTTCTCCAGAGCGCTGAGGACGAGAAATCCAAAGCCCAACTGCTTGAGAAGAAGTTCCAGGAAGCCCTCAAGCGGTCCAAGGATGAGCCGATTGAACGGCCTTCCCGCGATTTTGATCTTGATTAGATAGAGGAGAAGACCCATTGGAGTTCTTTCACACCAGCCGGGCCGATGGTCTTGCAAACCCGGTTCCTCTCCATGCGCGTTGAACCCTGCCGAAAAGCTGTGTTAGGATGCGACGTTGTTCCAATGCCTGAATAGAGTGTGAGGTAATCCCTGAACCTTTGAGGAGTCTCTCGTGAAAATCTACGACGGTGAGAATATCCGCAATGTTGCTCTGCTGGGCCATGCCGACACCGGGAAGACGCAGCTTGCTTCCGCAATGCTCTACACAGCGGGAATCACCACGCGGCTGGGCAAAGTGGACGATGGCACTTCAGTGACCGATTTCGACGAGGAAGAAATTGAACACGGATTCTCCATCAGCGCCGCCCTCGCCAACGCTGAATGGAACGATACCAAAATCAATTTGATCGACACGCCCGGCTTCAATATCTTTCTGTATGAAGCCGAGGCCGCCTTAAAAGCTGTGGATGCGGCGTTGATTTTAGTCCATGCGGTCAGCGGCGTGGAGGTCCAGACGGAAAAGACCTGGGGCTTCTGCCAGAAGTATAACCTTCCCCGCGCCCTGGTGATGAACCAGATGGACCGGGAGCGAGCAAGCTTCAAGCGCACCCTGGATGCGCTCACCAACGCCTTTGGGCGGTCCGTGATTCCCGTTCAACTCCCCATCGGCGAAGAAAAGGATTTTCGCGGCGTGATCGACCTGGTCAGGATGCGAGCCGCCCTCTATGAGAGCAACGGCTCCGGCAAGGCCAAAGACAGCGAGATTCCCGCAGAAATGCAGGAGGCGGCCACGGCGGCCCACGAAGCCCTGGTTGAAATGGTCGCCGAGGGGAACGACGAGCTTCTGGAAGAGTTCTTCGACAAAGGGACGATTCCTATTGAAGACCTGGTTCCGGGTCTTCGGCAGGCTGTGGCGGAAAACCGGCTGACGCCCGTCGTCATCACTTCGGCCCTCCATAATTTAGGGACCCAGAGTTTGCTGGAGTTTATCGCCGACTATCTGCCGGCGCCTACGGCAAAAGGGACGGTCGAAGGTCTCGCTCAGGGAGGGGGCCAGCCGGTTTCGCGAAAGATCGCAAACGATGAACCGGCCTCCGTCTTCGTTTTTAAGACTTTTGCCGATGCCTTTGCGGGGCGCCTGAGCCTGTTCAAGGTGATGTCGGGAGTGGTAAAAAGCGAGGCGACGCTCCAGAACTTCAGCCGCGACGTCGCGGAACGGCTGGCCCACATTGCCGTGCCCCAGGGCAAGGCTCAGAACCCCGTCGCCGAACTTCGCGCGGGAGACATCGGCGTGGTGGCCAAACTCAAAGAAACTTTGACCGGCGATACGCTGGGCGACAAGAACGCGCCGATCCTTTACCCGCCGGCGAAGCTGGCGGAGCCGGCCATCTCATTTGCTATTGAGCCCAAATCCCGGGGCGATGAAGACAAGCTCTCCACGGCCATTCATCGAATGCTGGAGGAAGACCTTCTCCTGCGTTTTTCCCGCGACGAGCAGACCAAGGAATTTCTGCTTTCCGGCTCCGGACAGCAGCACGTGGAAGTCGCCGTCTCCAAGCTCAAAAGGCGCTACAACGTTGAGGTCACGCTGAAGGCGCCCAAGATTCCTTACCGCGAAACGATCCGCGGCAAGGCCGACGCCCAGGGCAAATACAAGAAGCAGACCGGCGGACACGGGCAGTACGGCGACTGCAAGATCAAGATGGAACCGCTGGCGCGCGGCGAAGGGTTCGACTTCGTCAATGATATCTTCGGCGGCGCGATTCCCAGGAATTATATTCCTGCGGTCGAAAAGGGAATTCAACAGTCGGCCGCGCGAGGCTTTCTGGCCGGCTGCCCGGTAGTGGATTTTCGCGTCATTCTCTATGACGGTTCCTACCACGACGTGGATTCTTCCGAACTTGCCTTTAAGATCGCCGGATCCATGGCCTTCAAGAAGTGCATGGAGCAGGCAAAACCCTGCCTGCTGGAGCCGATCATGGACGTGGAGGTTACGGTACCTGAAAACTATTCCGGCGACATTATGGGCAACCTGACCAGCCGCCGTGGGCGCATTCAGGGAATGGAGCCCAAAGGGCACTCCACCATCGTCAAAGCCCAGGTCCCGCTGGCGGAAATGCTGACCTACGCCTCAGACCTGACTTCCATGACCCAGGGGCGGGGCACCTATTCCATGGATTTCTCCCACTACGACGTCGTGCCGCAGCAGATTTCCGACAAGATTGTCGCTGAGGCACGGGCCGCGGGCCACGGTAAGGAAGAAGAAGAGTAAAACAGAGTATTACCTGTCGAGAAAGGGGACGAGGTTTTCAGTTTACCAGTTCGACGCTGTTGCAGGCACGGTTCGGCGACAACCGGGCGAGCCAGGAGGCGCAGAGATTATGAAGAAAGCCATCGGTTTGCTGTTTCTTTTCGTGTGGCCGTTCATTCTGCACGCTGTTCCGCCAAAAAAGATTCCCATCCTGCTGGACACGGATATCGGCACTGACATCGACGATGCGTTTGCGGTGGCCCTGATCGCGCGAAGTCCTGAACTGGAACTGCTGGGTGTCACAACGGTCAGCGGAGATACTCATGCGCGGGCGCGGCTGGCCGCCAAGCTGCTGTGGGAGGCCGGACTTCGCCGCGTACCCGTTGTGGCGGGCGAGCCGGGGAGACCTCTTCCGATTGAGCAGACGCGCTGGGCCAGAAACTTCAGGAGCCCGCAATTGCGGCCCGGAAGCGCCGTCAACTTTCTGGATGCCACGCTCCGCCGGCTGCCGGGAACGACCACCATCGTGGCCATCGGGCCACTCACCAACATTGCGGCCCTGTTGCAGAAAGATCCGGCGATAGCCAAAAAAATCAGCCGCATTGTCCTGATGGGCGGTTCCATCAACCACGGGTACGGCGACGACCCGACTCCTGTAGCGGAATACAACATCGCGGCCGACCCGGCAGCGGCGCAGAAAGTGTTCAGCTCGGGTGTTCACATCCTGATGGTTCCGCTGGATGTGACAGCCATGCTGCAGCTTCACGCGGCCGACCGCCACCGCGTTTTCACCCATCTCACCCCGGTGACGGATGCCCTGGCGATCCTTTACAACCTTTGGAACCAGCGAACGCCTACGCTGTTTGATCCCATGGCCGTGGCGATGGTCATTGATCCTGCCCTTTGCCAGACCCAGCCCCTGGATGTGCAAGTGGACGCGAACGGGTTCACGCACGTTGTCGACAATAAGCCTCCAAATGCCACCGTCGCCTTGCACACAGGTCCGAAAAATTTCTTCGACTTTTATCTGGGGCGCGTGGCTCCGGAGCCAAAACCCTAAGCGATCGGCCGGCCGAACGATCGATAAGCCCGTGTGCCAGGCCGCCCGTCTTAGCTCAGCGATAAGGATCGAGCTTCGCGGTGATGCGGTCATGGATCCAGTGTGGGTCCCACCATTCCAGTGGGTCCACAAAAACGCCATCCAGCAGAACGGAAAAGTGGAGATGATCGCCTCCTGCGAGGCCCGTCTCTCCGCTGTGGCCGATCATCTGCCCGCGGGTTACATGTTCGCCGGGTTTGACGGCAAAGGAACTGAGATGTCCGTAAAGGGTCTGCAACCCGCAGCCATGGTCGATGAGAATGGCGTTGCCGTAGATGCCAAAGTAGTGGGCAAAGACCACCACGCCGTCATCGGCGGCGGGGACGGGCGAATGCGCCGTCGAAGCCAGATCGTAGCCAAGGTGGGTCTCATGGTCCACCACCTGGCCGTTGTAAAGGTAGGTCCGGTAGTCGGCAAAGTGGGCCTCCACCTTCGAGTCAGGGTATCGCATGAAAGCCTGCGTCCAGAGGAATTCAGGGGCCGTCTTCTCTGAGTATGCAATCAGCAACTGTGAGTCAATCATACGAAGATGACGGTTGAGCATCACGTAGTTCTTCAGAAGACTACCCTCATCGTGAACGTCGGGCGTATGGCTTAGAATCGCAGGCACAACTCGCTCCATAAAACTATCCGGCAGATTGATCTTGCCGTCGCGGAACTTCTGCGGAAAAACTTTGTAGGAGAAGCTGGACACTGTCTCGTTGCCAACGTCATCGCGCGCAACAATCCGAGCCGGAGTTTTCGGATCGACGTTGTACGGATAGGCAAACAGGCACATCCGAGTGTCCGGGAGTGATTTCTTGACGGGCCAGCTCCAGAAAAAATATTTCCCCACCCGGATTCCCGATTCCGTTGTTCCTGGAGAAACTTTGAACAGCACCAGGTCGCAGCCTCCCTGGTTCACGTAAACCTGCGAGGTGAGGACCTGGATCTCCGGCGGATGAAACCGTACCGGCAGAGCGCGTTTAAGCTCGCTCCTTCCTCCGCGGAAGAACCGTCCCCAGGAATGGTTGGTGGCCACAATCGCCAGCGTCGCCTGGCCTTCTTTCAGGTCCGGAATACTCTGTTGGCCGATTCGCGCTTTGAAATCGCCGCTCGAGGCAGGCCGCTTTGCCCAGAACTTCCACCAGGGAGGGGCCGGGGTGTTGTGAATTTCACTCACCAGGGGAATTGAAAAGTTCCGGCTCCCCTGCTGCAGAACCACGCTGACGTTTTTCAGTGAATACTCTTTGTCCTCGACGGTAAATTCCAACACCGTCTGCATCCCGATCCCTTTAACCGAACCGATCAGTTTGATAACGGGGGCTTCATGGCTGAAAGCCTTCCAGCCGAGAATCACGACCCCGGCTATGAAAACGAGAAGAAAGAAAATCCAGCCGTAGCCTGAGCTTTCGCGCGATTCATGATATGACTTCCTCAAATTCTTTCCTCCCGATCCTGCCTTATCCTGCCACCTTAGAAACTATATCATCCTCCCAAATGGAGACGTAAACCTGGAAGAAGTCCGGATCGGTGGAAGATATCACTCCCACGAGAGTGACGTGTGTTATTGTGCTGCCCTATCTTGGAAATCCTTCCTCAAACGCCCTACAATGAGGCAGTTCCTGGTCCGGGGAGGAACTCTCGATGCTTCATGACAACCTGCTGCTGGATCTGCTCATCCTGTTCGGGTTCGCCACGCTCATTGCGGTGATCCTGCGCCGCGCCCGGCAGTCTGCCATCGTGGCCTATCTGCTGACGGGAATCCTGGTAGGGCCTTCCGGGCTTCACCTGATCTCAAACCGTGAAGCCATTGAGACCATGGCCGAAATCGGTGTGGCGCTGCTTCTGTTTACCATCGGCATGGAGTTCTCTCTGAACAAAATTGTCGCCATGCGGAAGCTGGTTCTTGGAGCCGGAGGCCGCCAGGTATTGCTGACCGTCACCCTGGTGCTCGGCCTGGCCTTCCTGGCAAGATACCCCTGGCGGCAGGGGATTTACTGGGGATTTCTGGTGGCCGCCAGCAGCACCGCGATTGTCCTCAAGCTGCTTCTCGAGCGGGAGGAACTGGAAACCATCCACGGCCGTGCCATCATCGGGGTCCTGCTTTTTCAGGACCTCTGCGTTGTGCCCATGATGGCCATCCTGCCCGCGCTCACTGCGCCTTCAGGCGAAATCGCTCTGACTGTGGCCTATGCGCTTGCCAAGGTGATTGGGGCTGGCGCCCTGATCCTGTTTGCCGCCCGCTATTTTTTCCCCCTCCTGTGGCGCCGCATCGTGGAGGTGCGCACCCAGGAGATCTTTCTCATTGCCGCCATCTTCTTCAGTCTCGGCACCGCGTGGGCCTCCGCCTCTCTGGGATTGTCGCTGGCTCTCGGCGCGTTTATTGCCGGCCTGGCCCTTTCGGAATCCTCCTACGCGCACCAGATTCATGCGGACATCCTTCCTTTCCGGGACAGCTTCAACAGTCTCTTTTTCATTTCCATAGGCATGCTGCTGGATTTAAGGTTCGTTCACAGCCATTGGGCAATTGTGCTGGGCATTGCCGCGTTGATTTTTGGACTGAAGGCGCTGACGGGAATCAGCGCTGTTCTGTCCATGGGCTTTGCGGCCAGGAAATCTCTGCTGGTGGGCCTGAGCCTGGCCCAGGTGGGCGAGTTCAGCTTTATTCTGCTTCGTCAGGGCGAGCGGTTGCATCTTGTTCCCGCCGGCGAGTACCAGATTTTTCTGGCAGCCGCCATCATCACCATGATGCTGACTCCAACCATCATCCAATTCTCCCCGCGAATCGCCACGCACATGCCGGAGATGCAACGGCTGCGTCGATTTTTCCCCAAGCCCGGCGAGTTTGATTTGGAATCCCAGGCGGCGCCTCTGAGTGACCACGTCATCATTTGCGGCTATGGCTTGAACGGGCGCATGCTGGCGCAGGCCTTACGGCGGAAAGGCATTCCCTACCTTGTTCTCGAACTGGATCCAGCCATCGTCAGCCGTGCCATGGCCGAAGGAGAATCGATCTTTTTCGGTGACAGCACAAAGGCTGACATCCTGGAAAAGGCCCGCGTCAGCCGGGCGCGTGCATTGGTCTTCGCTATTTCCGATCCCTTCGCCGTACCGAGAGCTGTGGCCACAGCCCGTGCTTTGAATCCCCGTCTTATCACCATCGTGCGCACCACGCGCTTGGAACACATCGCCGCGCTGGAGAGCGCGGGAGCTTCGCAGGTGGTTGCTGCGGAATTGAGCGCTGCGAAGGAAGTGCTGGAGCAGGTGCTGCACTTGTATGTGATGCCTGAAGAACAAACATGAGCGGCTATTTGAGGTTAGGATACGACAGATGAATTGGCCGAAGTGCGGCCGCCTTACCGCCAATTCGGGGAGCCCATGTTGATCCCCCGTTTGCGTCCATCAGCCCTGGCTAACGCTCCACGTATTTTCGGTGTTGTTCAGCCAGATAGTTGTCCGTCATTCCCGCGATGTAATCGCAAACCACGCGATAGGTGGGTTCTTCTCTCGTCTTGGCAAAATAAAAGGGCGGCAGGCTGCGGGGATGTTCCATGTAATATTCGAACATCTGCGCCACGCACCGCTCAATTTTCCTGCGCTCGGCGTAGATTTCCCGGTGAGTATAAAGATTATCCCTGAGAAAAGCCTTCAACGCCTGGTTCTCTCGTGACATCCGCGAACCGGGCCCCACCACCCGCCCCGGCGATGCCCGAACCTGGCTCACAGTCCTCAGCTTCATTCGCTTTAAGCGCTTCTGCGTCGCTTCAATCAGATCTGTAACCAGCGAATCCATGAGCCGCTTGAGGGCCTCATTGAATTTCAATTTTTCAATGGCTTCCGGATGCTTCCGTTCAACCGGGCGAAGCAGCTGGTCGAACAGCGGAACGCCCTCCCGAATCTGTGCCAGCGTCAGCAGCTTCGCCTCATAACCATCGTCCAGGTCGGCACAGTTATAAGCAATCTCGTCGGCCACATCAATCAACTGGGCCTCGATCGGCGGCCGCTTGTCCAGACGGTATTCTTTCAATTCCGGATATCGCCCGGAATCATAATCGCGCGAATGCTTGACGATGCCCTCACGGACTTCGAAGGTCAAATTCAAGCCGGGAAAGTTAACGTATTTCTGCTCGAACTGTTCGACGATCCGCAGGGCGTGGAGATTGTGATCGAACCGGTCTCCCTGCTGCCCCATCAGACGGTCCAGCTCCGTTTCACCCGCATGGCCAAAGGGAGGATGGCCCACGTCGTGAACCAGCGCCAGGGACTCCACCAGGTCCGGGTTCAGGCGAAGGACCTTGGCCACCGTGCGGCTGATCTGGGCCACTTCCAGTGTATGAGTCAGGCGATTGCGAAAATGGTCGGAATAGCGCCGCGTGAAAACCTGCGTCTTGTTTTCGAGCCGCCGGAAGGCCCGGGAGTGAATAATCCGGTCGCGGTCGCGCTCATATTCGTTCCGGTAGGGATGGGACGGTTCCGGGTAGCGCCGGCCCAGGCTCTTTGAAACAGACATCGCGTAACTGGCCAGCCCGGGTTCGTTTCCATCACGCATGACGCCCGCTCCAGAAAACATGAAGAACAGTTCGAGTTTATCATAACGGATTTAACGGCCGGTTTGACGGAGGGATGGCGGCGTGCGTCCGGCAAATCGAAAACTCATTTACCTCGCCATTCGAAGAGAAGAGGTTCCTTTGATATAATCCAGTCTTTCAAAGAGGGCACGACAGCAGCATCCAGCTTCGACATGGCAATCTGGCAAGGCTATTCATGCTCCCAATCTTGTTGAGAGGAGACCCGCTCTCATGGTCAGAAACACAATCGTTTGCCTGCTGGCAGGAGGCGCCGGAGAACGTCTCTACCCGCTGACCCGCGACCGCGCCAAACCCGCCGTGACTTTCGGTGGCATCTATCGCATCATCGATATCACCCTGTCCAACTGCATCAACTCCGACCTGCGCCGAATCTTTGTGCTGACCCAGTACAAGGCCCTCTCTCTCAACCGGCACATTCGCGAGGGCTGGAGCATGCTGGCCGGCGAACTGGGCGAGTTCGTCCAGATCCTGCCGCCGATGATGCGCGTGGGCGATTACTGGTATCGCGGCACGGCCGACGCCATTTTCCAGAACATCTATTCCATTGGCAGCGAGCCGTGCAAGTACGTCATGATCCTTTCCGGCGACCACGTTTACAAGATGAATTACCAGCTGATGATGCAGCGGCACGTTGACGCAGGGGCGGAAGCGACCGTGGGCGTGATTGAAGTTGATCTCGGGGAAGCGTCGCGGTTCGGTGTGGTCGAACTCGACTCGCACCACCGCATTGTCGGGTGGCAGGAGAAGCCCCCCGATCCCAAACCGTCGCCCCACAATCCGGAAAAGTGTTATGCCTCCATGGGCATCTACTGCTTCAATCGCGATGTCCTGCTCAATTGTACGATTGAAGATGCTGAAGACCCCAACTCCAACCACGATTTCGGCAAGGACATCATCCCCAAACTGCTGAAGCGGGGCAACGTTTACGCCTACGACTTTGTTGACGAGAACAAAAAGGAGGCCCAGTACTGGCGGGACATCGGGACCCTGGGAGCCTACTATGAAGCCAACATGGACCTGGTGGCCATCTCGCCGGTCTTTAACCTTTACGACTCCAGCTGGCCCATCCGAACCTACCAGCGGCAGTACCCGCCCGCCAAGTTCGTGTTTGCCCAGGAAGGCCGGCGGATGGGCATTGCTGCTGACTCCCTGGTTTCCTCCGGCTCGATTATTTCCGGCGGCCGCGTGACGCGTTCCATCATTTCACCCAACGTTCGTGTCAACAGCTACACGGATATTGAAGGCTCTATTCTCTTTTCACACGTCAATGTCGGAAGGTATTCCCGCATCCGCCGGGCGATTATTGACCGGCATATCAATCTGCCGGAGCACACCGAAATTGGTTACAACCTGGAAGAAGACCGCAAAAAGTATCATGTGACGGATGAGGGCATCGTGGTGGTCGTCCCGGAGCGGCGCATGTTCGAGGAGCCGGAGTAAGCGCGGGCGCCGGTCCGCGTTCAGAGCCCGATGGCACTTATCCGAAGCGTTGAGGACCGGCCTTCACTACCTGCTATCCCTGAAGGGAGTACGAACATGCCGCAGAAATCCAGCCTGAGATGCGTGCCAACCGTCTGGCACGGCCGGAAGGCGTATCTTCTAAAGAATGATTCCGTGCAGTTAATCACGCTCACCGGCGGTGGCCACATCGCTGAATTCAGATTTGTTGACGCTTCTCCGTTTTCTCATCTCAACCCCCTCTGGTTCCCGCCGTGGAAAACCATGGAACCCTACACCTACCGGGAGAAGGTTCACGCCAGGCAGTATGGCTCGCTGCTCGAAGGGAAACTGCTGTCGGGGATTGCCGGACACAACATCTGCCTGGATTACTTTGGCCCGCCCACCGGGGCGGAAACCAGGCAGGGCCTCTCGCAGCACGGCGAAGCCCCTATGGTGAAATGGCGGAAGACCGATTCCCGGACCGGCCGGCAGAAGACCTCCCTGACCCTGTCCACGCATCTGCCTGCAGCAGGTCTTTCCTTTAGCCGCAATTTGCTGATGCGGCGGGGCGCACCGGTTGTTTATTTCACCGAGACCGTCACCAATGAAAACAAAAAGGACCATTTCTTCCACTGGGTCCAGCATGTAACCCTGGGGCCACCTTTCATCACAGCTCGCGACAGCCAGGTAGCCCTGCCCGGGACAAAGGGGATGACTTTTCCTCACCCCTACAGTGGAAATACTTCCCTGCTGGCGACGAATCGCAGCTTCCGCTGGCCGCTCGCTCCCGGCATGAAAGGAGGAAGCGTTGACCTGCGGCGAACACTGCTGCGCGCGGGTACGGGAATCGTGGTAGGCGTTCTCCTCGATCCGCAACGCACGCTGGGATATGTGGCAGCCGTCAATCTCCGGCATCGTCTGCTGATCGGCTACTGTTTTAACCGGAACGATTTTCCGTGGGTTGCCGTGTGGGAAGAAAACCGGGCCATCGAAGGGCCTCCGTGGAAGAAGCGGACCGAGACACGGGGCCTGGAGTTCGGCACTACGGCGCTTCCGGTCACGCGGCATGAAAACGCCAGCATGGGAACGCTCTACGGAGTTCCCACTTATGCCAGCGTCCCCGCTCGCGGCCGCAAGACGGTCCGCTATCTGGCATTCCTGGCGCACCTGCCGGGCGAGCTTGCCGAAATCCGAACCATCGAGATTGAAGGGGATGAAATTGTCGTGTGCGGGAAGAATAAAGGATCTGCTGTCAGGGTCTCCGCGCCGGGGCTTTCCAGTTTCGGCCTTGCCGGCTGAACAGATTGGAAATTGAAGATGCTTGTTAAGATTGTTTCCCGCTTGTTTTTTCCCGTTCCCGTCATTTGTGAGCTTCTGCTGATCGGCCTGGTGCTGTTATGGTTCACCCGCCGGCAGAAGGCCGGCAGGATTCTGGTCGCCGCCGGAACGTTCATGCTCCTGGCGTTGGGTTGCGGCCCTTTACCTACTATTTTTCTCAGGACGCTTGAACAGCGCTACCCTCCAGTCGCGCCGGCTTCACTGTCGGCAGCAGTGGGAAAATCGACGGGCAGCACCTGCATCGTGGTGCTGGGAAGCGGCTATTCACCTGATCCCAGCGTCGATCTCGACAGCCATATTTCACAAGACGGGGTGGTCCGCCTGCTGAAGGGGATCCAGCTTTGCCGGCAGGCGGCATCCTGCAGGCTTGTATTGTCTGGCGGGCCGCCCGCCGCGGCGCAGACGATGGGCAAAATCGCATTGTCCATGGGCATCCAGCAGCAGGATATTATTCTCGAAGAACACTCGCGCAACACAGAAGAGGAAGCCCGCTTCATCCAGCCGACTGTCGGCGCGTCTCCCTTCCTACTGGTAACCTCAGCCTCCCACATGCCGCGGGCTATGGGCTTGTTCAGGAAACTCGGAATGAAGCCCATCGCCGCCCCCACGGACTACCTGGCCAAGACAGGCGGACCATTTTCACCGGACTACTTCTACCCCGGCACCGGCGGGCTGTCCGAAGCGGAAAGGGCCGTCTACGAATACCTGGGGATAGCGTGGGAAAAGCTACTGGGCCAGATTTGAATGCCGGATGCGGATCATATCTTCAATTGGGAAAACAAAGGACCGATCATGAAGCTCCGTTACCCGTTTTTTATGTTCCTTGTGCCTGTTGTCCTGGCGGTCTTGCCGGCGAGCTTAAAGGCGGAGAAGGTCATCGCCCCGGCAGGGCGGCACGTCGCGCGCGAACCCATCGAGTGGATTCGCGTCTGGCTGCCCAATGTGAATAAGAAAGACCTGCCCCAGGTGCTGCTGCTGGGCGATTCCATTACCCAGGCCTATTACCAGGACGTTGCCGCAGACCTGAAAGGCAAGGCGTATGTGGGCTACCTCACCTCCTCACTTTCGGTGGGCGATCCGATGCTTCCCCGGCAGATTGCGCTGGTTCTGAAGAATTACAGGTTTGACGTCATTCACTTCAACAACGGGCTGCACGGCAAGGATTACAGCGAACAGGAGTACGCCCGCTACTTCCCGCAATTCGTCCAGACCATCCAGGCCAATGCCCATGGCGCAAAGCTCATCTGGACCAGCAGCACGCCCGTCCGCATGGGAAAAGACATGTCCGAATTCGCCCCCTTCACCAAACGCGTCGTTGCCCGCAACAAAATTGCAGCCGCTTACGCACGCAAGGCGGGGATTCCGATTGACGATCTCTACACGGCCGTCCTGCACCACCCCGATTATTATCTGGGCGTCGATGGCACGCATCCCAACCCACAAGGCCGGGCGGCTGAAGCTCGTGACGTAGCAGCTTCCATCCTCAAAGTCCTGGGAAAATAGCCGGCCACGCAGAGACGCCTGCCCCGTTGCATGGGTCATCACGGAGGCAAAAGATACGCTCTGCGCACTCAGGCGCGCCAGGTTTGGGATGCCGCGGAAACGGTCCGGCCGGTCGTCTCCCGCTGGTTGTTCAGTGGCGGTTTTTCGATTTTTGCTATGGGAGACGAAGAGGGCCCTTGAAATTCCGTAGCGCGGGCCGGAATCGCCGTACAACTGCGGCATCGGTCTGGTAATCTAATAGAAAAGGGTTCGATTTCCCAGCGGGCGGCATGATGGGAGGAGATATGCACCATATGAAGAACAGGATGATGGGTTTGATCCTGGCCCTCCTCGCGGCGCCGGCGCTCCTGGGCGCGTCCGATTTGCCCAAGCCGGAACTCCCGGTTGGGACCCGTATCAGCGTCCAGTTGATTTCCACCCTGAGTTCTTCCGCCGACCGTGCCGGCGACACTTTCACGGCAAAGGTCGAGGATCCGATATTCGCCCAAGGCAGTGAAGTGGTCCCGGCGGGCAGCACGCTGCGCGGGCACGTTACTTTTGTCAAACCACCCGGGCGCGTGAAAGGCAAGGCGGAAATGCGCCTGGTGGCCGACGCAATTGCTCTGCAGGACGGCCGCGAATACACCTTCGCCGGGCAACTCACCGATGACGCCGGATCTTCCGTCAAAGTGAACGGCAATGAAGGTACCATCCAGGGAAAGGGCAAGAGCACGAAACAGGCTGCCAAAGAAGCCGGCATCGGCGCTGCGGTGGGGGCCGGCGGAGGAGTCATGGCTGCCGGCGGGACCGGGGCACTTTACGGCGCGGGCATCGGAGCAGTTGCGGGCCTGATCCACTCGCTTGCCAAGCATCACAAGGATGTTGTGCTTCAGCCCGGGACGAACATGGTGTTTGTGCTCACCTCGCCCGGAAAAATAGCCACGGCCAGCCAATCCAAGGGCACGCCCGTCCCCTTCGTCTGCCAGAGTTGCCAATAAACAGGGCGGCGGCCAAAGCGCCCTCCACCCTTCGTCCCCTCCCTATCAGTTATGCTGTTCGCGCCTTCGCCCGGCGCAGCGCCCAGCGCCCAAGCAGCGGATATCGGGACCATTCCCCGTGCGACGCCTTAATGCCGAAAAGGATTCCCAGCACCAGGTTGAGGACCCATCCACCCATGAGGCCTGCCCAGATCAGTGGAAACACAACAACAAAGGACGGCGGCATCCTGCCGGGATCATACACTGCGGCAGAGGCAAAAGTCGTCGAGAAGGTCAGGGCGAAAATGGCGCCGAAGGCCACGATCCAAACGCAGACCCAGATGAGCTGCCAGTACAAAGACTGCAGGGCGTGAAAGGCGACAAACCGCGAATCACGTTTGGCAAAGTAGATGACCAGCGGCGCCCAGAACCATGAAAAGATCATCAGCACGTGCGCCAGCATGGCGATCACACATTCATCTTTAGAAGGAACTTCAGCTTCCACGACTTCAGCCACGGTGGCACCTCCCGCGAAGTGCCCCCATTAAACAACGGAAAGACGCGCCCTGCAAGACGCAATCAGGCGGGTCGCCCGATATCACCCATGCCGGTGTTATCATGAAATGAAAAACAGGAGGCATCGATGGCAGAGGAACTTCAGGGCAAAGTTGCAATCGTGACCGGCGGAACGCGCGGCATCGGACTCAGCATCGCGCAAAGGCTGCTGGCCGAAGGGGCAAAGGTTTTTATCTGCGGGCGCAATGCGGGGCACCTGAAAGCGGCGCTGGCGACACTGGGAAAGCAGTCCTCGGGCAACGTGGACGGCATCGCTGCAGACATGCGCCGTTATGAAGACTGCCGGAAAGTTGTGCAGGGCGCAGCGGAAAAATTCGGCGGCATTGATATTCTTATTAACAACGCAGGGCTCGGCTATTTTAAGCCGGTAGACCAGTTGACGCCCGAGGAGTGGGACGAAACCATCCAGACCAATCTCTCCGGAGTGTTCTACTGCTGCCGTGAAGCCATTCCCCTGCTGCGCAAGCGCGGCGGCGGATATATCTTCAACATCTCCAGCCTGGCGGGCGTGAATCCGTTTGCGGGCGGCAGCGCCTATAATGCTTCCAAGTTCGGCCTGAACGGCTTCAGCGAAGCCATGATGCAGGACGTGCGGCACGACGGCATTCGGGTCAGTTACATCATGCCCGGCAGCGTGGACACCGACTTCGCTGCGGCGCCGGGATCGAAGCCCAGCGCGTCGTGGAAGTTGACCGGCGACGACATTGCCAAGGCCGTGGTTGACCTTTACCGGTTTCCAAAAACGGCGCTGGCCAGCCGAATCGAGATGAGGCCGTCGCAGCCGCCCAAAAAGAAATAGCAGTGCGGAAGTTCCATTCCATGAAATCTCGTCTCAACATCCTGTGGACGATAGCCATCACCGTTGTCACGGCAACCGCGGTTGTGTATTCAGAAACCGCGCGACCGCCCCAGGTTCCCCAGGTGCAGCTTCTGCGAACTCCGCAGGACGGAATCCAGCCGCAGACGGCGGTGGATTCGCGCGGCGTGCTTCACATGATCTACTTTTCGGGCGCCGCCGCCGCGGGCAACATCGAATACGTCCACCGCGCGCCGGGTGCGAAGGCGTTTTCAAAACCCATTCGGGTGAACAGCCAGCCGGGCAGCGCTCTGGCGGTGGGCACGGTGCGCGGGCCGCAGATGGCGGTTGGCGCAGATGGGCAGGTTGATGTGGTCTGGTTTGGCTCATCCAAGGCAACTCCCAAGGGACCGGACGATTCAACTCCACTCCTCTTCTCACGCCTCGACGCTTCGGGCACCGCCTTTACGCCGCAGCGCAACCTGGTGCAATACGCGAAGGGGCTCGACGGCGGGCTATCCGTTGCCGCCGACAAGAAAGGCGATGTCTACGTGGTGTGGCACGCCATGGGCAAAACCCCCGGCGAAGCGAACCGGCGCGTTTACCTGGCGCGATCCACCGACAACGGCCGCACCTTTGCGCGCGAAGTTCCGGTTTCGCCCGCTGCGCTGGGCGCCTGTGGTTGCTGCGGCATGCGGGCGTTTGTTGATCGCCGCGGCGCGCTTTTCGTTCTCTATCGCGCCGCAGGTGAGGCCATTCATCGCAACATGACGCTGCTGGTTTCTACGGACCACGGCCGAACCTTCCGCTCGCAGGAAGTTTCAGACTGGCGATTGAACGCCTGCCCCATGAGCACGGCCTATCTCGGTGAAGGCGGGCGGCAGGTGCTGGCCGCCTGGGAAAAAGCGGGCGAGGTATACTTTGACCGGATCAACCCGGCGACCTTCCAACCCTCTTCTTCAATCGCCGCGCCCGGCCAGAGCAACGATCGGAAACATCCTGCCGTGGCAGCCAACTCGCGTGGCCAGGTGCTGCTGGCCTGGACGGAAGGGACCGGCTGGAAGCAGGGCGGCTCGCTTGCCTGGCAACTCTTCAGCAAGTCTGGCCAGCCCCTCGGCGCCATGGGCCACGCTCCCGGCGTGCCCGTCTGGGGCCTGCCCAGCGTTTATACCAACCCTGACGGCAACTTCACGATTGTTTACTGAGAAGCGGCGTGATGACCAGACGTCGTTCGGCGGATACTTTGAGCCAACAATTTGAGAACCAAGCGCCCGAGCCTTTTCTCTCAGGACGTCAGTGGTGGAACAACACCAGCAGGAGAATCAAGCCGCCGAACCATACGCTGAACCATTTTGTATAGCCGGGCGGCATTAGACTCGCGGGGCGGAATGGCGTGGACCAACTGCCCACGGGCAGCAAATCGCGCCCCATCCTGTCCAGACGCCGCTCACCCCATATCAGGGCCACAACCATGTAAACCCAAACTGCGAAAAAGACCCCAAGCAGCGGCCAAAGGAGCCAGGCGGCCGGCTCGTGCCAATTCCGCAACAGCGCGCGCAGTCCGAAGCCTGCGAGCATCACAACAAAAAGCCAGCGAAAGAGATCAAGCCCACGGAGGTAGTACCGTCGATGCGCCTCGATCCAACGGAGATGCTCATCGGGACGGTCAGGGGGGAGCGGGGGGATGCTACGAGCGATCAGCACCTTGAAGGGCACAAGCCCGATCGCAACGTAGGTGAATATGATTGACGCCTCCCAAAAGTGTCGCGGGGCGTCGCGGGCGAGCAGCGCAATCCAACTGAAAGCAATGATCGCTCCAATGACCGCCTCGCTGCGCCAGGAAATGTAGTCACGCAGCCGCCGGTCCTCGAGTGGAATCGCAACGCTAGAAATTACGGGTGGGCTCGCTCCGAGCTTGGCACGGGCGTAAGCGGTGAATCCCTTTATTGCGGCCACATAGACCACCGCGATTCCGCCGGCCCACGCGGGAGCGAGGAACCATCGGCCCGAAATGAAAACGGCGACCGCACCGCCAAACAAGGCCAACACGTACCAAGCGGCCACAGCCGTGTGCCAACGCCTCAGCCAGCGAATGCCCTCGCCTTCATAGAACCCCGGAGGGACCTTGACGTCTAAAAAGAAGCCGAGGCCGTGGTTGAGCGGCTTTCCCCACAACTGCTTGAGATAGATGAGAAAGACAATGCAAATGGGAACCGTATTCCAGAAAAGCAGCCGCCCGCCGGAAATGTGTCCGTTCATTGTGACCCTCCTCTTCGACGAATCCCTTCGAGCTCCTGCCGCACGGCGGCGAAGATTTCGCGGTCGCTTTGCCCGCCCAGGATTAACTGTGTGAGGACAGTCCGCAGCGGCTTGCGAAGCTCATCCTCTTTAACACCGCGCGCGCGCCGGGATGATACGACTGCGCCCGCCCCATGGCGCACTCGAAGAAAGCCTTCCTCCTGCAACTGGCGATAGGCAACGGCAATGGTGTTCAAATTCACGCCGAGGTCATTGGCCACCTGGCGGACCGACGGCAGGGTCATCCCCTCACGGAGCTCGCCGCTGGCAATCAGCGCCTTCACGCCGTCAACGATCTGCTGATACAAGGGACGTTTGTCGCTGGCATCTACCGTCAGAAACATGGAAGCCTCTCTGTTTAGTGTATGTATACTCCATACACTTGGCATACGTCAAGCGGAATTTTCTCGATTGCTTCCTCAAAGTGTCATGGAAATGGCCGCCCCGGTTTGGCGATGTACTTCCCGCACAACCCTTGTTATAGTGTTCCTTCTTCAGCGTAGAGAATTGCCCGGCGGGGCTTCATTTTTTGGGGCGCAATGCCACACCAGGACTTGCCATTCTCAACTCATCACAAGGGAGAACCACCGTGCGACTGATGCGGGTTTCAGGGATTCGTCTGGCCGTTTTCGCCATTTTCCTTTCAGGAATCGTTTTCTTTTCAGGATGCGCAAGACGTCCGGCGCAGGTGGCGGAGCTTGTGGCGCCTGCCGGCAATCGTCCCACCGGGATTGTGCCTCGGGGCGAGACGGTGCTGCCCAACGGAAGGCTGGTGACGCCGCAGGGCGTCGAGGTGAAGGTTGCGCCGCACCCTTACGGCCTGGCGCTCTCGCCCGACGGCAAAACGCTGGTGACTTCCAACAACGGAACCTGGCCGTTTTCCGTCTCCATCATTTCTGACCTTTCCAGCAGCCAGCCCGTGGTGAAACAGATTCCGCCGGGATACCCGCCGCGCGGTTCAGAGCCCGATCCCAAGAGCGTTTACCTGGGCGTGGCCATCGCAAAGGACAATCGCACGCTCTATCTTTCCGAGGGCAACAACGGCAGGATCGGCATTTTCGATTTGCAAACGCGGCGCGACCTGGGCACGCTGAGCCTCGACGGCCGCTACGCGGGAAAGACTTATCAGCACAGCCTGGCGGGCGACCTGAAGCTTTCGCCGGACGGCAGGGACCTTTACGCGCTGGACCTGGCGCATTTCCGCATGGTGGTTTTTGACACGCACACGCGGGGAATGATCGCGAGCATGCCCGTTGGGCGGCTGCCGTTCGGCCTGGCGCTTTCGCCCGACGGCAAAGACGGCCTATGTGACCAACGTCGGCATGTTCCGCTATTCGCTGGTGCCCGGTTACAACCCCAAGGACCCGCTGCACACGGGCCTCGATTTTCCGCCCTTCGGCTTTCCATCGAAGGAAGCCGAAGAGGGTGCGGTGGTCGAGGGCAAGAAGATCCCGGGCCTGGGAAGCCCCAACGTTCCGCAATCGAATTCCGTCTATCTGCTCGATGTTGCCGATCCCGCCCATCCGGAAGTGAAAGCCCGGACCCGCACCGGCATCCCCACCGGCCCCAAGTCCGTGGGCGGATCGAGCCCCGGCGCATTGGTGGCCGGCGCGGACAAGGTTTACGTCAGCAATTCCGCCCAGGACAGCATCAGCATTCTGGACGCGCACACCGGCAAAGAGGAAAAAACGCTGGTTTTGCAGCCCGCGAAAAGCGTTGAAGGCCTGCGCGGCCTGCTGCCCTTCGGGCTGGCGCTCAGCCCGGACGGCAGCCGCCTTTATGTGGCCTGCGCGGGAATCAACGCGCTGGCGGTGATTGATACGCAGCAGGAAAAGGTGCTCGGCTACGTTCCCACGGGATGGTTTCCCGCACGGGTAATGGTGAGCCCGGACGGCAAAACGCTTTATGTGGACAACGCCAAGGGTTTTGGCGCGGGGCCGAACGGCGGGGCGAATTTTCACGAAACGCCTGCCGGGGATTACATCGGCGACATCACTCGCGGCGTGGTTTCCATCATGCCGGTTCCGCAAACGGACAAGCTGGACGAACTGACCCAGCAGGTGCTGCTCAACAACGGGTTTATTCCGAAAGAAGAGCCTGCGCGGGCTGCGGATTTTCCCGTTCCGCCGGTTGGCCACGCCAGCGAGAAAATCAAATACGTGGTTTTCATCGTCAAGGAAAACCGCACGTTCGACCAGATTTACGGCGATCTGAAATCGGTGGGCGGCCAGGAGGCGAACGGCGATCCCTCGCTGGCGCACTATGGCGACGATGCCACGGTGAGCGAAAAGGGCGAACCCACCTATCAGCACGTGCGCGTCTCGCCCAACCATCACGCGCTGGCCGAACGCTTTGGCCTCAGCGACAACTACTACGTGGATTCCGACGTTTCCGTAGACGGGCACCGCTGGCTGGTTGGAAATTATCCCAACACCGAATTTGAATCCGCGTGGCCTGCGGGCTACGGCGGCCAGTTTAATTTTGTGCCCGACCAGAACGCACCCGGACGGCTTGAGATCGGGAGCACTTCGCCGGCGCCCGAAGACTTCCTGGAAGCTGGTTCGTTGTGGGAGCACCTGGCGCGGAACAAAATTACCTTCCGCAATTACGGCGAAAACCTGGAACTGGCCGGAGAGACGGAAGAAGAAGGCTCCGAACCGACGGGCGTGCGCGAAGCCACCAACGTGCCCATGCCGGAAGTCCTGTTCAAAAACACCTCGCGTACCTATCCCAACTTCAATACCTCCATTCCGGACCAGTATCGCTTCAAGCAGTTCAAGCAGGAATTCGACGCGCGCTACCTGAGCGGCCAGGACCCCATGCCGCAGTTCATGTATATCTGGCTGCCCGATGACCACACCGCCAAGCCGCGCCCCGCCGACGGCTATCCTTACACCGCTTCCTACGTGGCTGACAACGACCTGGCACTGGGCAAGCTGGTGGAATTGTTTTCTCACAGCCCGTTCTGGAAAAACATGGCGATTTTTGTGACCGAAGACGACGCCCAGGGCGGCCAGGACCACGTAGACGCGCATCGCAGCCTGCTGCTGGTGATCAGCCCCTATTCGCGGCGCGGCGTTTCGCATGTTCATGAAAGCATGCTGAGCATCCTGAAAACCTTTAACCTGATTTTCGGCCTGCCGCCCATCAACCAGTATGACGCTGCAGCCACCAGCCTGGCCGATTGCTTTACCGACAAGCCGGACTTCAGCCCTTACACCCCGGTGCAGGAAGATTCGCGCATTTTCGATCCGGCCAAGGCGCGCGACCCGAAGTATTTCGCCCAACACCATAAGCCGCTGCCGCCCTCGGCCGACCTCGACAACCCGGCAGCCATCCGGAAACAGATGGACCGAAGGCAGCAGGCGGGGTTGTAACGAAGCGGCTTTCACTGCAGGCTGTTCTTACTCCAGGCGATGCACTGGCCTCCTTCCGCGGCGCCGCCGTTTGGTAGTCTGCGGCGCATCGTGTACAATCGAGTCTTCACCCATCGCTGGTGGGACTTCCCACAGGGCGACCGCCGCCGCAGCGATGAGCAACGCAGGGACCGCGCCGAGGGGACCGCCGCGAGCACTTCCTGCCTGATAGATCCGGAATGACTTCATTACTGGAACAACTGAACGCCCAGCAGCGCGCCGCCGTGGAGCATACGGACGGCCCGCTGTTGATTCTGGCGGGAGCGGGCAGCGGCAAGACGCGGGTGATCACCTACCGCATCGCCTACCTGATTGAGGTTTGCGGCGTTCCGCCGGAAAGCCTTCTGGCCGTGACCTTCACCAACAAGGCCGCCGACCAGATGAAGGACCGCGTAGCGGCCCTGCTGCAGGAACGGACAGGCGTGCTGCCGCATATTTCAACCTTCCATTCGTTCTGCGTCAGCGTCTTGCGGCGGCACATCGACCGCCTGGGATACACGCGCGACTTCACCATTTACGACGCGGACGACCAGCAGCGGGTGGTGAAAGTTGTGGGCCAGGAACTGGGGCTGAGCGACTGGATCAGCTCGCCGCGTTCGGTGCTGGCGCGCATCAGCGCCGCCAAGAACCGGGGCGTCTCTCCCGAGAGGATGGAAGGCGAGGCCTACGATCCTTCCACGCGCAACCTGGCGGCCATTTATGAGCGGTACGAAAGCAAGCTGCGGCAATCGAACGCGCTGGACTTTGACGACCTGCTGCTCAAAACCGTGGCGCTTTTTGACGATGCCGACGACGTGGCGGAGGATTACAACCGGCGTTTCCGCTACGTGATGGTGGACGAGTATCAGGACACCAACCGGATTCAGTACGAGCTGATCCGCCAGCTCACGCGCGCCCAGCAGAACATCTGCGCGGTGGGCGACGAAGACCAGTCCATCTACCGCTGGCGCGGAGCGGACATTGAAAACATTCTGAACTTTGACCAGGACTATTCCGGCACCACCATGATCCGGTTGGAACAGAATTACCGCTCGACGCAGATGATTCTGGACGCGGCCACGGCCGTGGTAAGCAACAACCTCAGGCGCAAGGGAAAATCTCTGCGCACCGACCGCGGCGCGGGATTGCGCGTGGGACTTTATGAAGCGGGCAATGCCGACGAAGAGGGATGGTTGGTGGCCAGCGAGATTATGAAGGCGCTGGGCGGGGATAAAGTGGAAAGCGTGGGCGTGCTGTTCCGCACCAACGCGCAGTCGCGGGTGCTGGAAGAAGCGCTGCGCCGGAACCGCATCGAGTACCGGGTGGTGGGCGGCACCAGTTTTTATGACCGCACGGAAATCAAGGACGCGCTGGCCTATGCGCGCCTGGCCAACAACCTGCGCGACAGTTCCGCCATGCTGCGCATCATTAACACCCCGCCGCGGGGCATTGGAGCCACCACGGTGGAACAATTGCAGGCCCTGGCCGCGGAGCGCGAACTGCCGCTTTGGGAGGCGCTGGAACAGACGCTGGCTGCCAGCCCTGACATGCTGTCAAGCCGGGCAAGGAAGGCGCTGGAGGTTTTCCATGCGCTCATCACCGGGCTGGTCGCCGACCGCGAGAAGCTTTCACTCAGCGAATTCTTCCGCGCCATTCTCGACCACACTCACTACGTGGAAATCCTGGATGCCGAGAATAACCCGGCGTCCGAGAGCCGCATCGAGAACCTGCGCGAACTGGTGAACGCGGCGGCGGAAGCAGAAGAGCGGGGCGAGCGGCTGGCCGAGTTCCTGGACCATGCCGCGCTGGTTTCAGACGCTGACAATTATGATGAGCGCGCCCGCGTGACGCTGATGACGCTGCACAGCGCCAAGGGGCTGGAATTCTCCGTGGTTTTTCTGGTGGGCATGGAAGAAGGATTGTTTCCGCACAAGCTTTCGGCCGACGACGATGCGGCGCTGGAAGAGGAGCGCCGGCTGTGCTACGTGGGCATGACGCGCGCCAGGGACCGCCTGGTGCTCACCTGGGTACGCGAGCGGCGGACCTACGGCCGCCAGTCGCAGGAAGGCACGATGCCTTCGCGCTTCCTGGCCGAAATTCCGCAAGAGCTTATTGACCCGCTCAATGCTACGATGTTTGCTTCCAAGCCCCGCACCACCTGGGGGAACGCCGTCAATTCCGTCGAGGGAGTGGAGAGGTTTTTTTCTGAGCGAGGGCGCGGCCGGCAGGCTGCAGATTCGCGGCCCGCCATTCCGAGCTCACGGCCGGCGCCACGGGCGCGCTGGCGGCAAGGCTCAAAAGTGCGGCACCCGAAGTACGGCGTGGGGACTGTTCTGGCTTCCGAAGGGGAAGGCGAAGACACCAAGGTGACCGTCAGTTTTCCCGGCTACGGCCAAAAGAAACTGGTGGAACGCTACGCCTCGCTTGAAAAAATCTGAGGCGCCGGGCGCCATTCAATTCAGGTGGACGGATGAAGCGCGACAGAGCTCCCGGAGAATTCAGCAAGCCCGTCGCGGCGGGAAGATCCGCTGCCTGTTGGGTTAGCGTCTTTCTGGTATTGAGCCTGGGTCTTTTCCGGGCTGCGCCCGCTTATGCGCAAGGGCCCGCCTTGCAGAAAAGTATCATCGGCTCTGCCGCAGCGGACTTCACGCTGCGCGACGTCGAGGGCCATCAGGTCCAGCTCAGCGATTTCAGGGGCAAGACCGTGCTGCTGGCCTTCTGGGCCACGTGGTGCCCGCCCTGCAAGGAAGAATTGCCTACGCTGCAGAAGATTTACGAGCAATACCAGGACAAGGACCTGGTGATCCTGACCGTGGATGATGAAGAGCCGGCAACCATCAAAGACTTTCTGAGAGCGAAGCACTACAGCCTTCCGGCGCTGGTGGACAGCAACAGAGCGGTTTTCAAGGAATTTGCCGTACACTTTATTCCTACGGCGATTGTCATTAGTCCTGATGAGATTGTCACCCAGGTGGTGACAGGGTGGGAAGGCCCTCAGCGGCTTCTGGAGGCGCTCCGTGCCGCAGGGTTTGGAAATGTCGTGCCGGCCCCGGCGCAACCGGCAAGCCCCGGAAACTTGCAGCGCACAATGATTGCATTCAGTAAGCAGGAGACGAACTCATGAACACAAGGTCAGTGAAAGACAAAACAGAACGGAAGAAGCTGAAGCGGGTGGCGCGCAAGAAGCAGGCGCCCAAACCCAAGCAGACCGAGCCGCGGGGCTCGCACAGACCCAAAGTGAAGAAGCGCGGCCCGACCGTGGGCAAGCGGTAGGCGGCCATCCCGGCGAGTGAGCAGCGGCGGCCGCCGAAAGGTCCGGCTGCTGCTGCGCCGGCGCTCTGTGGGCGCTGTTGGGCTTCAGGTACGGCGAAGACGGCGGGCATCTGCCGCCGTCCCAACACTTCTGGCCGCAGATCCAAAGGAGTGCTTTGGCCTCACAATTCCTTCGCACCAAGAGCATCGACAAGCTGCTTGCGGACGCCGAAGCGCCCGAACACCGGCTTCGCAAGACGCTTGGGCCGTGGTCGCTGGCGGCCCTGGGGGTCGGAGCCATCATCGGCGCCGGCATCTTTGTGCTGACGGGAACGGCGGCGGCCGGCGAAAACATGGAGGTCCACTCGCTGCTGAAGGCGCCGCTGCTCAGCGTCCTGTTGCACGGCGAGCACGCCATCGGCACGGCGGGACGGCCCGGCGCGGGCCCGGCCATCGCGCTGTCATTTTTCCTGGTGGCGGTGGCCTGCGGGCTGGCAGGGCTGTGCTACGCCGAGCTGGCCTCGATGATTCCCATCGCCGGCAGCGCCTACACCTACACTTACGCGACGCTGGGCGAGCTGGTAGCGTGGATCATCGGCTGGGACCTGATTCTGGAATACGCGGTCAGCAACATGGCCGTGGCCGTCGGCTACTCCGCTTATTTCGACAGCCTGCTCAACAATTTCGGGCTCAGCCTGCCCGCCAAATTCTCCCAGCCCATGCTCGATTCCTCGCTCCACCTCACCGGCTCCTGGTTCAACCTGCCGGGCTTTGTGGTGGTGATGATTCTCACCGTGATTCTGGTGGTGGGCATCCGGGAGAGCGCCGGCGCCAACAACTTCATGGTGGGGGTCAAAATCGCCGCCATCATGATCTTCGTCATCTGGGCTTCCGGGCACGTGCAGCCTTCCAACTGGACGCCGTTTATGCCCAACGGTTTTCAGGGCGTGCTGACGGGCGGAGCGATTGTCTTTTTCACTTACATCGGGTTCGATTCCGTTTCCACCGCCGCCGAAGAGTGCCGCAATCCCCAGAAGGACGTTCCGTTCGGCATCATCGCCTCCCTGATTGTCTGCACCATCCTTTACTGCACGGTGGCGATTGTGCTGACGGGAATCCAGAACTGGCAGACGCTGGGCAACGCCGCTCCGGTGGCCAACGCTCTGGCCGCCATCGGGCTGGTCCGGGTGGAACGCTGGGTCACCATCGGGGCGCTGACGGGCATGCTGAGTTCGCTGCTGGTTTTTCAGCTGGGGCAGGCGCGCGTGTGGTTTGCCATGTCGCGCGACGGGCTGTTGCCCAAGGCGTTTTCAAAGGTCCACAAGAAGTTTCGCACGCCCTATGTCAGCACCTGGACGGCGGGCCTGTTTGTCGCCATCCCGGCCGGGATTTTCAATATCGGAACGCTGGCCGACCTTTCCAACATCGGAACGCTGTTTGCTTTCATGCTGGTGTCGCTGGGCGTCCTGGTGCTGCGGCGGACCCAGCCCGAACGCCGCCGGGCCTTTCGCGTTCCCTGGGTTCCGGTGATTCCCTTTGCCTCGGTGGCCTGTTGCCTGGTCCTGATGGCCAGCCTGCCGGTGGAAACCTGGCTGCGGTTTTTCGTCTGGCTGGTCATCGGACTGGCCATTTACTTTACTTACAGCCGCTACCACAGCGAGTTTGCCCGCAAGGACGCGGGGAACGCCGGGCAGGCAGGATGATGCCGGCAAGTCACTCTGGACACTGAGAACGGACAAAAGCGCCGTGGCATGCTGTAAAATAGGGAATGTTGTGCAATCCATGTTGCAAGAAGTAAATTGAACCATGCGCCAGCCTGCATGCCGAAAACGTGCGCCCCGCCGTCAGGGAAGTGAGGTTCGCCTCCTGGCCCTGGTTTTTGCCATGGCTGCCGTTGCGCTCGTGGCGGCCACGCCTGCACTCGCCTGGGGTCCCCAGACCCACCAACTGGCGGATGACTGGGCCATCGGCACGCTGCCACCGAATTTGCGCAACTACTTCCAGTCCAACCGCACCTTCATCCTCCAGCATGCCAACGATCCTGAAGTATGGACGAAGAAGGACCGCTACGAGCGGATGCGGCATTACGTTTTTCTCGACAAGTATGGGACGTTCCCTTATCTCGACCTTCCGCACTCCTACAAGGCGGCGGTCCAGAAGTATGGGCTGAGGCACATCACGCGCAACGGCGTGCTGCCCTGGCAGGTGGGAGAATACAGCCTGAAGCTGACCAACGCCTTTCGGGCGCGCCATTGGGAGCAGGTGAAGCTGGATAGCGCGGCGCTGGCTTTCTACGTGACGGACGCTCACGACCCGATGCACACCACTCAAAATGATGACGGCCAACTGACCGGGCAGGCCGGGCTTGGGATGCGCTTTGGGAACGAGCTGGTGGAACGCTATTCCCACTTTTTCATGTTCCGGCCCGACAACGCCGTCAGGGTCAGCGATCCCACGGAGCACGCCTTCCAGATGGTGCTGGAGGCCCACACCTGGGTGGACCAGATTATTCTGGCTGATCTTCTGGCCCTCGACAACCTGCCGGGCTACACCGACGCGTATTATGACGCCTTCTATTCCCGCGTGGGGTCAACCGCCATGAAGGAAATCAGCGAGGCGGCGCACGATGTCGGTTCGTACTGGTACACCGCATGGGTCAACGCCGGCCGTCCCGAATTGCCCGGGAGGTAGGCGCGCCGGCTGCACCCTCTCCTGCGGGCCTTGAAGGAAACCCTCCATGCGGCTTTCTGATGATTTCATTGCGAAACTGCCCAAGGTGGAACTCCATCTGCACCTTGAGGGGAGCCTGAGGCCCGCTACGCTGCGCGAGCTCGCCCGCGGCAGGGGCGGCATGGAGAGCAAAGTCGAGCAATGGGTCCGGGAGCGGGAGCAGCGCGAGTATCGCTACGCGACCTTCGCGGATTTCATTGAAGCCTTCAAGTTTGTGGCGCTGCTGCTCGAAACTCCGAAAGATTATGCGCTGGCCACCGTCCGCCTGATGGAATGGCTGGCGGAGCAGAACGTGAAGTATGCAGAGATCACGCTGGCGGCGGGCGTGGTGCTCTGGAAGCGGCAGCAGCTCGACCCGATTTATGAAGCCGTTCGCGCCGCTTCGCTCGAAGCGGGAGCGCGCCTGGGCATGCAGGTCAACTGGATTTTTGACGCCGTCCGGCAGTTCGGCGCAGACCAGGCTCACGAGGTGGTGCGATGGGCCAGCCGCTATCGCCCGGAAGGCGTGGTGGCGTTCGGTCTGGGCGGCGATGAAGAGCGCGGCCCCGCGGGCCTTTTCGCAGACGTTTACCGCGAGGCCCGCGATTGCGGCCTGCACACCCTGGCCCATGCTGGAGAGACCTGCGGTCCTGAAAGCGTCCGTGAAGCGGTGGAGTTACTGAGGGTGGAACGGATTGGCCACGGCCTCACGGCGGCGCGCGACCCGGAAGTGATGGCGCTGCTGCGCGACCGCGGAATACCCCTGGAGGGCTGTCCCGGCAGCAACGCTTCCATCGGCCTGGTCCGGGAATTTCGTGACTATCCGCTGCGGACTTTCATGGAGGCCGGCGTCACCATGACGCTCAATTCGGACGATCCGGGACTGTTTGGGACCTCCATTGCGCAGGAATTCACGAAGGCCGCCAAGGCGTTTTCGCTTTCCCCCGGGCAGCTGGCCGGGCTTTGCGAAAACGCTGCGCGCGCCGCCTTTCTGCCGGAAGATGAAAAGCAAAGCCTGCTGGGGCAAATTCAGCGGGCCATGGCGGCGTAACCGCAAAATACAGGTGGGGCGCCTGTCTCGAAAAGGAATACGACTCTATGAGCACACCCGTACGCGCTATTTTTCTGGATGCCGGGAACACCCTGCTTTTCCCGCAGGTTGAAAAACTTGCCCGGGAGCTGGAGGCGGCCGGATTTCCCATGCGCCCCGAGCAGTTCCATCAGGCCGAGCGCGCCGGCAAGAAGAAACTGGATGAAGTGCTCTGGCCGCAGATCCGCGCAGGGCGCGTGCCGCGGACCAGCAATAATGTTTATTGGGAACAATACCTCAGCGCTTTGTCGGAACTTCTTGACGGCCCGGCGGAAACCCGCGCGGCTGCCATCGAGCGGGTGATCGCGGGATTTCGGGATATCCACACCTGGTCCAAAGTTTTGCCGGATACCGTTCCAGCGCTGAAGAAGTTGAAGGCGGCGGGATATTACCTGGCGGTCATCTCGAATTCCGACGGCAGCGTGGAAGGCGAGCTGCAGCGGGCGGGCCTCACCGAGTACCTGGAATTTGTGATCGACTCTTCGGTGGTGGGGGTTGAGAAGCCGCACCCTGAAATCTTTGAAATGGCGCTGGAACGCTCGGGAATCAAAGCCCAGGACGCGGTTTACGTGGGCGACACCTATCCCACCGACATTGGCGGCGCGGAACTGGCCGGCCTTCGCGGGATTCTCATCGACTGGGTGGGCGCCTACCCTGACGCCACCTGCCCCCGCATCACCTCGCTCTCCGGACTGAGCGAACTTCTGGACGCGTCCGGCGTTTGAACGCCGGTGGGGCGCCAACTCACCTGCACCACCACTCTTTTGCGAATACAAAAACGCCGCGGCCCCTTTCGGATGCCGCGGCGTCAACGTTTGAGGGATTGCTTTCAGCCTGCCTGCGTCAGAAGGCGAAGTGGACGCTGCCGTAAACCGTGAATGGCGCTCCCGGATATCCAAAGGTATAGCCGGCAGTGGAGGTGCCGTAATAGCCGCCGGCGGAAACGTATTGGTAAATGTTGTATTGCTTGTTGAACAGGTTGAGCATGTTGACCTCGAACCTGAGAAACTTGTAAGGGACGGTGACCGAAAGGTTGACCGTCTCGTAGGAAGGCATCGTTTGCTGGCTGGGCTGGGACGTTGTGCAGGCGCCGCTGACAAAGCCGCAGTTATCGAAGATATGCTGCGAGCCGAGGTACTGGAACCATACCTTAGGCTCAACGATGGTCCGGTCATTGCGCTGGAAATCGTAATAGCCGCCGGTATTCCAGGTTACCTTGGGCACGTAGGACACCGGCAAGCCCGTAAAGGATTCGTTGAGGGGCAGCCCAGTGTTGGGGTCGTTCACATAGGGGTTCGAAGAATCGAACTGGTCGTAAATAGCCGATTCCCCATTCAGGTTGGTATAGAAGTGCAGTTCGCGCATGGGGTCAAGGTCAAAGTAAGCGTTGACGCCCTGATAGTGCGAACTTCCGTTGGTGTTGATGAAATTGCCGTTTCCGAGCTCAACGCCCAACTGCTCATTGGCATACTTCAAGTGGTAGTAAGCGGCGCCGAACAAAACATTTCTCATGGATGCGAGCTCCGACTTGTGAACCTTGAAGCCGGCCTGGTAGTAGTCCGCGGTGGAGAGAAGGTAGTTCGTGTTGGGATTGAGGCTCTGGAACAGTCCGCCGCCGCCACCGAGCGAGGGCGAACGAGCGATCTGGGAGTAGCCGCCATAAAATGTCAGCCATCTCAAGGGCTCGACCCGGGCGTTGATCGAGGGCTCGACAGCCGTGCGAGCCATGTGGGAGCCGCAGGCAGAGCCCTGATCGGTTGTGTTGCCGGGCGTGGACGCGCCCGTCAGGACACAGTGCGTGCTGAGGACGACGCCAGGCGCAAACGTGAAGTCCTGGAGCGTACCGGAATATGCGCTGGTGGAATACCGGTCGAAACGGACGCCGGGCGTGATGTGGATCTGAGGGATGGGCGTAAAGTCGTCCTGCAGAAAAAGGGAGAAGTTGTCCTGGGTGAACCAGGTGGAACGGACTTTCCCACCGATATTCACAATCTGGTCCGGGCCGCTGCCTCCCAGGAGGGGATTGTAGAAATTGTTGCGCGTGTTGTAAATATCGTGAAGGAAATAGCCGCCCGTCGAGAGCTTGTTCCAACGGAATGTCTTGCTGATAACGAACCGGTCGCCCACCGTATTGTGGTGGGGGTTGTTCCACTCGTGGACCTGTGGGGTATCCACGTAGACATCATTGTTGCGCTCGTGAAAGCGGAACTCGTGGGTGTACCAGGTGTCGTTCTCGGCGGCGGTCGTGTTGTCCAGCAGGAACATTTCCTTGGCGTAGATCGCGGCCAGCTCGTTGATGTCGTACTTGTTATAACTGTCGTAGGGCAGGATGCTGTAGAAGCCCGTCGTCGTCTGGCTGTAAATCGGAGCGTTCGGCGCATTGAGCCCGTCAATCGTCAGGCCGGGCACGGCGGTGGTGGGAATGATTTGTGATCGATAACCGCCGCTTCTGGCGTAGTAGCCACCCAATGAAAACGCGCCCGAGGTGAAGGATTTGGACGTCTTGGCGAAAATCGCACCGTCCTTATCCGGACTGTTAAAGCCGTCGGGCGCACTGCGGAAGCTGTCGCCTTTGCCCAACCCGCCGGAGACCACCGTGGACCAGCCGTGGAAGTCGCCGGTGAACAGATTGAGCTCAAGGTTCTTCTGGTTGTAACTGCCGAAGCTCAAGGTACCGTCCATGTGGGCTTTGGGGGTTGGTTCCATGGGAACGAAGTTGAAGGAGCCGCCCACGTCGGTGTACCAGCGGTTGATGGGATCACCCGGTCCGTAAATGACATTCACGTTCTGGAACATACCGGTTTGGGGAAGCGAAGCAGAGGCCCACAAGCCGCTGCCCGCGTCAACGATGGGAATACCGTCGAGCGTGACGCCCAGCGAGCCGGGATAGTTGTATCCGCCGTAGCCTCCCCAACCCTGGTTGATGCCGTTCAGCGAGATGGTGGACTTGGTTCCACCCGTGTTCCCATAGCTCACCACGTTCGCGCCGGGCGCCTGCGCCACAATCTGCCCCGCGCCGGCCAGAGGTCCGGCAGCGTCCATCTGTTTGCGGGTCAACACCCGGAGGGTTTGATTGGATTTAAAAACGTCCATCTGCGTCGGGACGGCCGTGGCTCCCGGTGCGGTGGCGTGGACTTCCACCGTTTGCGTCATGCTCTTGAGCAACAGTTTGGCGTTGACAACCGTGGCCTGCCCGGATTCAAGCGTCACCTCCTCGCTGTACGCTTCAAAGCCGGGCTTCACCACGGTCAGCAAAAACTGCAGGGCCGGCAGGTTACTGACCACGAACCTGCCGTCTGATTTGGTCGTTGTCCGCGCCACGGTGGCTCCCGTCGTGGTATTCGTCACCATGACGCTGGCGCCGCTTACCGCTCCTCCCGATGGATCCACTACCTGCCCACGAACACCAGCTGTTTGCTGCGCCATGGCGGTCAGAGCACAACCCAAAACGATCAGGCATAACCTTATCGATTTCTTTATGTACACAACAATCCTCCTCAGTAAGAGTTATAAAAAAGGAGACTAGACCCGGCGGGTGACGGCACCACACCGAAAGCAGGATTGACAGTTACGGCTTAATGGTGGAATAAAAAATCAGAATGCCGGGTACCCGCCTGCCAACCCTCCGACAAGAAACTTCAGCCCGAAACCATCAGAAGCATCAATTGGTTACGGGTCATCAGGTGCAATAGGGCAGGGTCTCTCCAAACGCTGCCGGAACAACGCCCCAGTTGTCTGGCCGAACCGCCATCATAGGGTGAGGAAATTAAGCACGAATTACGGCAATGTGAAGTTTTGATGACAACCGGCGAAGAGAATCCGGCTTTCGAGATCCGGGCGGGATCGAAGGCCGGGGGAAGCCAGAACACCCCGGAACCCGTCCTGACTGGGTCTGCCGGGGCGAAGACTCCAATCGGCCTGAGATTTGGTTCTGGCAGGGGGAGCCCTTAAAAGCTGTTGACAGGGATTGGCGTGGTTGGTAGAATCTCTCTGTTTCATATTTATATATGGCAGTCTCGATGAACAAGCCGGTTAATGCCACAAGCGCACAGCGGATGTGTATGTGTTGTTGTACGTGTTCCGTTGGGGAGCGCCGTGTGGCTGGAATTTAACGACTTGTAATTCGAACTTCCAGTAGTGATTCATACGGACGCCCGCTGACGGACCAAACGTCAGCGGGCGTTTTTGTTTTTGGACGTTGCGCAAACCATCATCTGGATGCTGAAGGAGAGAACAAGGAAATGATTGAACCCCTCGGAGGAAAGCTCATCAATCGATTGGCCGGCGGCGAAAGGGCCGCGGCGCTGGAAGCGGAAGCGCGAAAGCTTCCGGTGATCCAGCTGAATCCCTTTGAAGTTTCCGACCTGGAAATGCTGGCCATCGGCGCCTTCAGCCCGCTCGAAGGCTTTATGGGAAGCGCGGATTACACTCGCGTCATCCAGAACAATCGCCTGGCCAACGGCCTGCCCTGGACCCTGCCGGTCACGCTGGCTGTCGACAAGGACACCGCTGAAAGCCTGAAGAAGGTTTCGCGGGCGGCCCTGGCAGACCCCAGCGGCAAGCGGCTGGCCATTCTGGAAATCCAGGATGTGTTCCACTATGACCGCGAGGCGGAGTCCGTGGCGGTGTTTCGCACGGCCAATGACGACCATCCGGGCGCGCGCTACGTGGCTTCGCGCGGCGACTGGATCGTCGGCGGCCCGGTGGAAGTTTTCCGCCGGCCGAACTCGGAAGCGCACTCGAAATACCGGCTGGACCCCGCGGACACGCGGCGGATTTTTGCCGAGCGCGGATGGAACACCGTGGTGGGCTTCCAGACGCGCAATCCCGTTCACCGCGCGCACGAATACATCCAGAAAGCGGCGCTGGAAATCGTGGACGGCCTGCTGCTGCACCCGATCGGCGGCGAGACCAAATCCGACGACATCAGCCTGGACGTCCGTATGCGCTGCTACGAAGTGCTGCTGGAGAACTATTACCCGCGCGACCGCGCGGTGCTGGCGCTGAACCCCGCTTCCATGCGCTACGCGGGTCCGCGCGAAGCCATCTTCCACGCCCTGATCCGCAGGAACTTTGGCTGCACGCACTTTATTGTGGGGCGCGATCACGCCGGGGTGGGAAATTACTACGGCCCTTACGACGCCCAGAAAATCTTCACGGAATTCGGCAAGGACGAACTGGGCATCACGCCGCTCTTCTTTGAACACACCTTTTATTGCCGCGAGTGCCTGGGCATGGCCTCGCAAAAAACCTGCGGCCACGACAAGCAGTCCCGGGTGATGCTGAGCGGCACCCAGGTGCGCAACGTGCTGCGGGAAGGCGGACAGTTGCCGCCGGAGTTCACGCGGCCTGAAGTGGCGGCCGTGCTGCACCAGGCCTTTGGCCAGGAAATCCAGCAGGGGGTGGCATGCTCGTAAGTCTGCTGGCCTTCATCACCGGCATCCTGGTCGGCCTCACGGGAACGGGCGCGGGCGTCATCCTGACGCCGCTCCTGTTGCTGCTGACGCCCTTCAGCGCCTTGACGGTGATTGGCACGGACCTGATGAGCGGCGCCCTCACCAAGCTGGCGGGCGTGGTTGAGCATCGCAAGCTGGGACAGGTGCGGTGGGACCTGGCGGGATATCTGCTGGCGGGAAGCATTCCCGGTTCTGTGGCGGGCATCCTGTTTATTCACTTTTTAAAGGGCTGGATGTCTGAAGTCCAGTTGGACCACGCGTTGAAGGTCCTGCTGGGCCTGACCCTTTTTGGCGTGTCGTTCTTCATGCCCTTCCTGCGCAACAAGCAGCTGGCGGCTTCATCCGGATATTCGAACCTCAGCTTCTCGAACGGCGGCGGCAAGCTGGCGGCTGTGGGCGCCGTGGTGGGCTTCCTGGTTGCCATGACCTCGGTGGGCAGCGGAAGCCTGCTGATGATCGCTTTGCTGGTGCTGGTTCCCCTGCCGCTGGGCAGCCTGGTGGGGACCGACATCCTTTTCGGGCTGGTGACCACGGCGCTGGCCGGGTCGCTGCACTTGAAGATGGGAAATTTCAACGCCAGCCTGTTCCTGCTGCTGGTGGCCGGCGAAGTGCCGGGAGTCATCATCGGCAGCCGCCTGACGCGCCGCATTCCGGAGCGTTACATCACCTGGCTGTTCAGCATTCTCTACTTTTCGCTGGGGGCGCGATTACTCGCCGGCTAACGGCAGGGCGGGGCGGGACCTTCCGGCAATCTCAATCTAAAACGCATGAAAGGAAATCATGGCTATTGAAACTGTAGACATTTCTGAAGCGGCAAAAACCCTTGCCGAAGCTCATCCGAGCGAGATCCTGAAGTTCGCGCTGGAGAAATATTCCGGCGGCATCGGCATCAGCTTCAGCGGCGCGGAAGACGTTGTTCTGGTCGATCTGGCGTCGAAAATCGGCGGCAACTTCCGGGTTTTTTCGCTGGATACGGGCCGGCTTCATCCTGAAACCTACCAGCTGCTCGACAAGGTCCGCGAGCGTTACGGCATCCCGGTTGAGGTTTTCTTCCCGCGGCCGGAGGCGGTGGAAAAACTGGTGAAGGAGAAAGGCCTGTTCTCGTTTTACCAGGACGGCCACAAGGAGTGCTGCGGGGTCCGCAAGGTTGAACCGCTGAAGCGGGCGCTGGGAACCCTGGACGCCTGGGTCACCGGACAGCGGCACGACCAGAGCCCCTCCACGCGCGCGAAGGTGGCGGTGGCGGAGGTTGATCCTGTCTTCTCACAGCCGGGCCGCGAGCTGATCAAGTTCAATCCCCTGGCCAACTGGAGCTCCAAACAGGTGTGGAGTTACATCCGCGAAAACGACGTGCCCTACAATTCCCTGCACGAGCGCGGCTTTGTTTCGATTGGCTGCGAGCCCTGCACCAAGCCGGTGCTTCCGGGCCAGCATGAACGCGAAGGGCGCTGGTGGTGGGAAGATCAGACGAAGAAGGAATGCGGCCTGCACGCGGGCAACATCCAGCCCAAGGCCTAGCCGGACGGCGCAGGAATTCTGCGCCGGCTTGCTTGAAACAACCCCAAACCTTTAACTCTGTGCGGGGAGGGAAAACCCTTTTTCCGCCCCGCGCGGAGCAACCGTCCAGGAATTCACACCCTGCTTGAAAGCTTATTCCCCGGCCGCAACCTTGGTTTCCGACACTACACTGGGGGCGGCCTGGGGCAGGTCCTTATAAAGCCGGCCTGCAATTTCAGCGGCGTGTGGACCGTACATCTGCCTGCCGCCCCGCAGGAGCACCACCACCACGTAGGGCGGCCGCGCGTCCGAGTAGGAAAGAAACCATCCCAGCCTCGCGCCGTCTTCACTGCAGGTTCCCGTCTTTCCCAGGATCTGCAGGGCGCCGTCGCTGGCCTGGCGGGCCGTGCCATAGCTGACCGCAGCCGCCATGCCCGCTCTCACGTCCGGAATTTCCGTTTGCAGGTCGGTCAGCCGGCGCCGGACCATCGGCTTGAAGTTCTCCAGCTGCTCCCGGGTGCGGGGATATTGCAGGTAGTAAAGGGTTCCTCCGTTGGCTATGGCTGAGGCGACGGCGGCCCATTGCAGGGGCGTCACTTCAATCCCTTTGCCCAGATAGGCCAGATATCCCACCTCTCCGTCGGCGGGCGCGACGCTTGGGAATTCTCCGGGCTGGTCCCCCGGAATCTCCCAGCCGGCTTTCTGCCCCAGTCCGAATTCATGGGCGTAGCGGGCCAGCAGAGGGTATCCAACCATCCTTCCGAGCTTGAAGAAGTATTCGTTGTTGGAATGCGCCAGCGCGTCGGTCAGGTCCATCGTGCGGCGGCGTCCGACGTAAAGTTTTGTGCGCGGAGTAATGATGCCGTGCTTCAATGCAGCCAGCGCGACAATGGGTTTGAAAGTGGAGCAGGGCCGGTAAGCCCCGCTGAAGGCCAGTTTCTGGTTAACCACGGTCAGGACCCGCCCGTCGTTCGGGTCAACCACCACGATGCTTCCGTTCAGGTTGCCCAGCGCCTGCAGCGCGACCTGGCGCACGGCCAGGTCCTCGCCTTCCGTATTGTCGCCAAGGCCGGGATTGGGGTCGAAAGAACTGACGCGCCAGGGGTTCCAGCGCCTGCGGACATCGCCGTCGCCGTGAATGGCGAACGTGGTGGCGGGTTCGTGTCCGCCTGGTAACCGCGTGCTGCGGTGCTGCCAGCCCCTGCGGGAGCGCTCCCCCAGGGAAGAAGGTCGAATCCCATCAAGCCTATCAGGACAATAGCCAGAACAGCGAGTCTCTTCTTCAAGGCAGATCAGGTCTCCTCACGCATCTTTCAGCAAGCACGGCTGTTTCCCCCTGGCGGCCCGGACGCACCGTCTATATATTCTTTCGACAGGTTTCTGGGTTACAGTAACTCGATCCGCTTACGGGTTCGATTATTTTTTGCTTTTTGCCGTGCCCATTTCTGCGAGCTCAGCATCTTCCCTCGGACCCGGCAAATTCAAAGTTTTGCGCAACTCTCCTTCGATTTTCCCGTAAACATCGGGGTTCTGGAGCAGGAACTGGCGGGCATTCTCCCTCCCCTGTCCAATCCGCTCACCGGCAAATGAATACCACGAACCGCTCTTCTCAATCAAGTTTAATCCCACGGCGAGGTCGATCAGGTCGCCTTCTTTCGATATTCCTTCGCCATATAGGATGTCAAATTCGGCGTCGCGGAAAGGCGGCGCCATCTTGTTTTTCACCACTTTCACGCGGGTACGGTTGCCCACCACCTTGTCGCCGTCCTTGATGGAAGCAATGCGGCGCACGTCGAGGCGCACGGAGGAATAGAACTTGAGTGCGCGGCCCCCGGTGGTGGTTTCAGGGCTGCCGAACATCACCCCGATCTTTTCCCGGATCTGGTTGATGAAAACGAGGCAAGTCTTTGATTTTGAAACCAATGCGGTCAATTTCCGCAGCGCCTGCGACATCAGCCGGGCCTGCAGGCCGGGCATGGAATCACCCATGTCGCCTTCCAGTTCCGCCCTGGGAACCAGCGCGGCCACCGAGTCAATCACCACGATGTCGATGGCGTTTGAGCGCACCAGGGCCTCGGCAATCTCCAGCGCCTGCTCGCCGTAATCGGGCTGCGAAACCAGCAGGTTGTCCACGTCCACGCCCAGCCGCTTGGCGTATTTGGCGTCCAGGGCGTGCTCGGCGTCCACAAAGGCCGCCATGCCGCCGCGCTTCTGGGCCTCGGCCACCAGGTGCAGAGCCAGGGTGGTTTTGCCGCTGGCTTCAGGGCCGAAGACTTCCACCACGCGGCCGCGCGGAACGCCTCCCACGCCGAGCGCGGCGTCCAGCGAAAGCGCCCCCGTGGGAATCACATCCACGGGCACCAGGGCCTGCTTTGAACCCAGTCGCATGATGGAGCCTTTCCCAAACTGCTTTTCGATCTGAGTCAGGGCCACGTCAATGGCCTTCGCCCGTTCCGTTCGTTCTTCTGGCATACCAGAATCCTCCCTTTGTCCCGCTCGCGCCGGGGAAATGTTATTCACTTCGGCTGGCTGTCCCTGTGGTGTCTCTTCGCGGGACCTTCGCTGGCTTTGCTTTGGGCTACGCCTCCGCGTAATGGTAGAACCCCCTCCCGGATTTACGCCCCAGCCGGCCCGCTTCCACCATTCTTTCCAGCAGCGGGCAGGGCCTGTACTTTGAATCGTGAAATCCCTCGTATAGCACTTTCATAATGTCCAGGCAAACGTCCAGGCCGATCAGGTCGGCCAGCTCCAGCGGCCCCATCGGATGGTTCATGCCCACCTTCATCACGCCGTCCACCCCTTCGGGAGCGGCCACGCCTTCCATCACCGCATAAATGGCCTCATTGATCATGGGCATCAGCAGCCGGTTGGATATAAATCCCGGAAAGTCCCGCGCGCGGATGGGCGTCTTGCCCACCGAGGTTGCGATCTGCTCCGCCGCGGCGATGGTTTCTTCCGCCGTGTCCAGCCCCGGAACCACTTCCACCAGCTTCATCACCGGCACGGGATTGAAAAAGTGGAGCCCCACAAACTGCGCCGGGCGCCCGGTCGCGCCCGCCAGGCGGGTGATGGAAATCGACGAAGTGTTGCTGGCAAAAAGCGCTTCCGGCCCGCAGACCTTTTCAAGCGACTGGAACACCGCCGCCTTCACCTCAAACTTTTCGGTGACCGCCTCAATCACCATGTCGGAGGGAGCGAGGTCGGAAAGCTTGAGGGTGGTCTTCAGCCGGCTTTCCGCCTGCCGCTTTTCTTCGGCGGTCATCCGGCCCTTCTCAACGTCGCGGCGCAGCCCGCGTAAAATCTTTTCCGCGCCGCACCCCACCAGCTCCTGCGAGGTGTCGTGCAGGACCACCGAATACCCGCTGCGCACCAGCACCTGGGCGATGCCGTGTCCCATGGTCCCGGCGCCCACCACTCCAACCAGGCGGATGTTCAAGACCTTCCCCCTGCCTGCCCCGTTTCCCTTTCCACGGCCAGCGCCACGGCGTTGCCGCCGCCGAGGCACAGCGCGGCAATTCCACGCCGCGCGTCGCGGCGTTGCATCTCGTAGAGCAAATCCACCAGAATGCGCGTGCCCGAGGCGCCGATGGGATGCCCCAGCGCCACCGCGCCGCCGTTGACGTTGGTCTTTTGCGGATCGAGGCCCAGTTGCTCGATGACGGCCACGGCCTGCACGGCGAAAGCCTCGTTCAGTTCCACCAGGTCAACGTCTTCAATCTTCCAGCCGGTTTTTTCCAGCAGCGATTGCACGGCGCTCACCGGAGCCATCATCACCCAGCGCGGCTCCACGCCGCTCACCGCCTGCGCCACAATGCGCGCCATCGGCTTTTTGCCCAGCTCCTGCGCGGTTTCAAGCGAGGTCACCAGCGTGGCGGCGGCGCCGTCGTTGGTTCCCGGAGCGTTGCCCGCCGTCACCGTGCCGTCTTTCTTGAAAACCGGTTTCAGCCTGGCCAGTTGTTCCAGCGAAGTATCTTCGCGCGGCGATTCGTCGACGGAAAATTCCCGCGTCTCGCCCTTTTTCACCGGAACGGTAACGGGCACAATCTGCTCTTTCAGCTTGCCGCTTTTGATGGCCGCGATGGCGCGCCGGTGGCTTTCCAGAGCGTACTGGTCCTGGCACTGGCGCGAGACGTGATATTTTTCCGCCACCAGCTCGCCGGTCATGCCCATGTGGAAATCTTCGTAGGCGTCCCACAGGCCGTCGTGCACCATGGAATCGACCAGGGTCTTGTCGCCCAGGCGCAGGCCCTGGCGGGCTCCGGGCAATAGATAGGGGCAGTTGCTCATCGATTCCATGCCGCCCGCCACCACCATGTCAGTGTTGCCGGTGGCAATGCCCTGCGCGGCCAGCGCCACAGCCTTCAGGCCCGATCCGCACACCTTGTTGATGGTCATCGCGGCCACGCGCGGGTCGAGGCCACCCTTGAGCGCCGCCTGGCGTGCAGGGTTCTGCCCCAGACCCGCCGAAACCACGTTGCCCATGATCACTTCGTCCACGCGGGACGGTTCGATTTGCGCCCGCCGCACCACTTCCCGCACCACGCAGGCACCCAGCTCTACCGCGGAAAGGGCGGAAAGAGAACCTTGAAACTTGCCGATCGGAGTGCGGACTGCGGCAATTATTACCGCTTGTTTCATAACTGAGTTCAGATTATGTCGCCGCTATGAGGTGAAGTCAAGGAAACGGGAATCGCCTGGGGGAATTTGCCCCCTGCGGCACGATCCGCAGTCTGTTTGCCCGGAAGTTCTCACCTTCCACCTCCCTCGTCTTGATACTCCCGGACGCGGCCTCTCTGGATGATCCACAGTTTCCCTTTGATTGGTTCAAGGTTCAGGGCATCAGCAAGAGTTTCCGCGACATCCAGCAGATCCTGATGCGAGGGCCTGGCCGGAAGTCGGAGAACTGCGATCCCGGCATAAGCGGCGGGTTGAAATAAAAGGGGGTTGCCGAAATCAAGGTCCAACGTGACCAGGCACCTGTCTTCGTGCCGATAGGCTTCTATTAAATCGCGGTCGGAAGCTGAAGTGAGTTTCTGCTCTGGGACGGTCGAAACGTCATGCCCCTGAGACTTGAAGACTTCCGAAGTTCGCTGGCCGAGGTTCTCGTCCAGCTTGAGCCTCATTGGTGGCTACCCGTTGGAATGTCGACGTAACGTTCGCGCGACATTTCGGCGCCGTAAGCGATGCAGGCGAGAATGTCGGCTTCTTCCAGCCCAGGATACTCCTGGAGAATTTCGCTGGTGGTCATCCCACTCGCCAGCAGATCAAGGATCAACGACACCCAGAGGCGATGTCCCCGAACGCACGGCTTTCCAAAGCAGATGTTCGGATTGATGGTGATTCTCGAAAGCAGTTCTTCACGCGTCATGGCTTGATGAAACGCAAGTTCTGCGTTTCCCTCCACACAATATAGCACACGCAGCAGGCAGAATATTCAAGACGGCGGACCGACCGGGCAGGACAGAAAGGGTGGCGCCCACGCCGCGCTTCTTGCGATGTGTGCGAACCGTTGAACTGAGCGGGTGGCCATCTCCGTGAATGCCGGCGTGGGGCTCATGGTCCGCATCATTGCCGGTTGCTGCGGACGCAGGGCGCGGCCCGCAAACCTCAGCGATCGAAAACCTGGGCGCGGGCCCCTTCGAAGACTGTGAGGAGCTCGCCGATCATCTCAGGAGGGACGTCCAGGTCAACCAGCACTCCCCTGAACAAGCTGAGAAAGTGATCGAACGAAGCGTCATCCATTCCTTTTTCTCTCGGCCTCGTGTGAGCTTCAGCGAGGTTTCGTCCCTGATAGTTGGTGGGGCCGCCGAGAGCCATAGCGAAGAACCCCTCCTGGAACCCCTTGAGCCTTTCGATATTGACCCCCTCAAAAAACGGGCTGAGCTCCGGATCTGCGAGCACCCTGGGATAGAAAGTATCCAGAGCCGCGCGCACGACGGGCGCGCCGCCGATGTCGTCATAGAGGCTCATATCAATTCTCCTTTCGGGAGAACATCCGTTGTCAGGGATTTGGAAGCAACCGGAACGAGGCCAGCATACTCGCTCCCACACCCGTCCGCAAGAAGAGTTTTGCAGGCCGGAGGCGGGCGCTCCATGGGGCCGGCCGCAGCTCTGTGCGGCCCTGGTTAAAGCAAGCGGCGCGGGGGTTTTGCCGGAATTCCAGCATCGCCACCCGCGCCTCTGCCGCTTCAGTTACCGCCGGCCGTGGCCGGGGTTGTGGCCTTTTCCACCCTCTTGCTTGCCCTGGCTCGGAGGATGGGCTTGCTGTTGCTGTGCGCCGCGGTTTTCCTGCGGACGCGCTTGCGGAGGACTGGATTGACGCTGATTGCGCTGCACGGTGTTCTGCTGGTTGTTGCGGTTCACCTGCGGCGCACTCCTCTGCTGGGGCGGAGCAGCCCGTTCCATTCGCTGATTGGAAGGCGCCTGCGTCGGAGCATTCCGTTCCATCCGCTGATTGGACGGTGCCTGCGTCGGAGCATTGCGTTCCATCCGCTGATTGGATTGCACGGTGTTCCGCTGGTTGTTACGGTTCACTTGCGGCGCATTACTCTGCTGTGCCGGAGCGGACCGTTCCATTCGCTGATTGGGTGTTGCCTGCCGCGTGGCATTGCCTTGCTGACGCCGCTCAACTGGCGCGGGCGCCTGCCGCCCGGCTTGACGGCCGCTCCCTACCTGGCGAGACGGTTCATTGTAAGGAGCGCCTGCGCGGGTGGCACGGACAACGCCATTGCCCCGGAACTCTCCCGGCCGGGCTGTCGCGGCAATCCCGGGACGTCCGTGGTTTTCACGCGCGCGCTGCGCGGGATCACTGCGGGCGAACCGTTCCTGCTGCAACTGCTGGTTGGTGGCCCCAAAGCGCCGCGTTCTTTCCGCCCCCAGCTCTCTGGATGTGGGACGGGCGTTGATTCCGCCCCGGCCGCCGTTATAACTGATGCGGGGGCCGTTGTTCTCAACCACCCTCTGTCTGTAGACGTTCCTGAAGTTGCCGTTGCCGATGCGGTTCACTTCGCGGTTGTAGAAGAAGTTTCCGCCGCGCCAGTATCCGCCATAGTAACCACGGCCGTTGTAGCCATAACCGTAGTTGATGCCTCCATAGAAGCCGACCGAGGTGCCCCAGTAACCCGGGTACCACATGTAGCCGCTGTTATACCAGCCCCAGTAGCCCGGGGTCCACATGGCGCCCACAAAGGGCGCTGGCAACCAGGTGCCCGGCACCCAGTAGTAGCCATAGTCGGGGTCCCAGGACCAGTATCCCGGCGTCCAGATGTAACCCGGACCCGGGCAATACGGCTGCGAATAGACCGGAATGGCCGGCGGGCCGAAGCTGACAAAAATGCCCACTGAAGCGGACGTTTTTGCCGGAGCAACCAGCATCGCCAGCATCAACAGCAACGATCCCAGCAGGCCCGAGACCATCGCCCGGCGTGTCCACGCGCCGCCGCCCTTCAGAATCTCATGGGTGCGATCTGCCGCTCCTGCCTGCGAGCTTTGAATCGCCGTATCTTCCGAGGGCTTGCACCAGGAACTACAGTTGTTGAATGTCTCTTCTCTCATTGAAGCACCTCCTCGGGCACTTCCGCCACCTAGATGTCCTCCCATCAGCCAGCAACCCTCTGGCCAATCTGCGCGCCATTTGGGTTACCTGCCAATTCCCATACTGATAGACGCGCCTGTAGTATGTGAAGTTCCACTGGCTTGTAAAGGGGACGTAAAATCTGCCAACACCGCGACGTAATTACCTGGTTTTAAGAAACTTAAAATGCGGCAAGGTCCTTTGGACAGGACGGCCCCCGAGGGTGTGAAGAGGCCGCAAATAGTGATTTTCCAAACCTCAGGCTGGGGAATGATATTGGAGCGGGCGCCCACCCTGGCGGTTGCACGAGCGCGCGGGTGGAATGCCGGGCTCAGGCATCGCCACCCGCGTTGCTGCGCTCGCGCGTCCTAGTGGCGGCCACCACGTCCGTGGCCGTTGCCGCCGCCATGGCCGTTGCCGCCGCCGCGCGCTTCCTGGCGCGAAGGATTGCCACGTTGCTGCGGCGCGGGGCGGGATTCAGCCCGGCGCATCTGCTGCGGCCGGGACTGCTGCTGGGCCCGCTGGTAGTTGCGGGGCGAGTTATTCCGGTTCATTTGCCGCTCAACCCTCTGCGGCGCAGGGCGATTTTCAAACCGGCGCATCTGCTGCGGCCGGGACTGCTGCTGGGCCTGCTGGTAGTTGCGAGGGGAGCTATTCCTGTACGCCTGCCGTTCCGGCCCTCGCTGAACCGGTGCGCGGAATTCCTGCCGCCGGTTGGGCTGGGCATTGCGGGTGTTGCCAAATGACCGGAACCCTCCGTTGTTGTTGGCACGGTCCGGAGCGCGACGCTGGAACTCGCGGCCTCCTGCCGGTGCCCGATAGGGAGCGCCGGCCCTTTCGGCGCGAACGGCGTTCCGGCCCCCGAACGCTCCCGGCCTCTGTGTGGCGGCAACGCCGGGCCGCCCGTGGTTATCACGCGCCCATTGGGAGCGATTCGTCCGTGCAAAACGCTCCTGCTGAACCTGCTGCCTGGAGGGCCCGAAGCGCCGGCCTCGTTCCGCAGCCATCTGCTGGCGCGTGGGCCGGGCGTTGATTCCGCCGCGGCCGCCGTTATAGCTGACGCGCCGGTCCCTGAAGCGGTCCTCCACTCTGCGGTTGTAGACGTGCCTGAAATCCCGGCCTTCGAGGCGATTCACGTCGCGGTTGTAATAGAAGTGGTTGCGGTTCCAGTAGCCGCCGTAATAGCCGAAACCGGTGTAGCCAAAGCCATAGTTAATTCCTCCGTAGAAGCCCACCGAGAGCCCCCAGTAGCCACGGTGCCAGCGATAGCCGCCGTCATAAAAGCCCCAGTAACCGGGAGTCCACATGGCGCCGACGAATGGAGCCGGCACCCAGGTGCCCGGCACCCAGTAATAACCATAAGCGGGGTCCCAGGCCCAGTATCCCGGCGTCCACATGTAGCCGGGAGCCGGACAGGGCGGCTGCGTGTAAACGGGCAGGGCCGGCGGACCGAAGCCGACGGAGATCCCCACGCTCACTTCCGCGGACGCCGGCGTGGGAGCCGCAATCATGGCCATCATCAGCAGCAGCGTTCCGGCCAGGCCAGCCACAGCCAACCGCCTGAGCGCATGCCTCGTGTTTTCGGCTGTTCTCAAATTGTTTTCTCTCATCAGAACACCTCCAGCTTTCAGGCGCTGCCTTCGCGCATCACTCCACCCGTGCTTATGGCAAGCGCCTCTCCAATCGCCGAACTATTCCGGCAAGTTACTGATTCGACAACTGAAAAAACCAGCCCGGGCGGGTGCGGCAGGCCCTGCCAACCTGAAAAATTCTCCACAGCAGGTAAATCTTACCGGCCTGCAAGGCCTTCAAAAAGAATGGTTTGTTACGCGATGATTGAACGTGCCGATCACTTTCGGGGCGGGTAGTCCACTTTGAAACCGTTGCGGGAGTTGGTCACCGTAAAACCGCCGTCCGGGCGCGCTGAAAGTTCCAGATCATGGCCCTGGTCGGGAGAATCCTTGGCATTGGCAATGTAGTCGGGCGCGGCGTTAGCTTCCTTGCCGCCCGCCACCGAATAATGGAGTTCCCAGATGCGCTCGCGGCCGGGCGCCGCTTCGATGCGCTTCCAGGCCTCGGGCGTGCCGCCCTTTTGGGGCGCGTTGTCAATGATGGTCACCCGCGGCTCGAGCGCCCACACCAGCGCCTTGGAATTCGAGTTCGCATTGCTGTGGTGGCTGGCCAGGAAGACGTCGGCCCGGCCCAGGCGGTTGCGCGGGCACATCAGCGCGATCTCCTTGTTCCAGGTGAGGTCGCCCAGATCAACAAAACGGAACTTGCCGTAGGTGAGCACAAAGCCTGACGACTGCGCGTTTTCCGTGGGATCGAGTTCAATGGGTTTGGTTTCGCTGCAATAGGGATTCATCTGGCCCGCGCCTGCGAGCGGCTGCTGAAGATGCCTGCCCGCGGCGGCAACCACCACAACCTTCACGCCTTCCAGCGGAATCACGTCACCGGGTTTGATCACGCGGCGCTTCCCCTTTTGCGCCACCTTCAGGTAGGCGGAATAGAGCTTCTGATCGTCCGCTCCGTTCTGCACGTCCGTCCCGTGGTCCAGAAAGTGGTCGATGGGAATCCGCGCCGCAAGCTGCGGAACGCCGCCCACGTGGTCGGCATGGAAGTGCGTGACCAGCAGATAATTGATGCGCTGGATGCCCGCCCGCTTTGCCGCCTGCACAATGCGCTCCGCGTCGCGCCCGTTAAAGCCCGGCCATCCGGTGTCGACCAGCAGCGACTGGCGCCGGGGCGTGACAATCAGCGTGGACTGCCCACCCTCGACGTCAATGAAAAAGATTTTGAGACCCGCCGCCGGGGCATCCGCCTTTTGCGCGGCTGCGGCAGGACCGGAGGCGATGGCAGGCCGCAGGCCCGGCCAGCCGGCTAACGCCAACAGGGTCAATAAGGTGAAGATGGATTTCAATCGCATAACGGCATTCTCCACAGGGAGGCCATGGTTTCGAGCGGAGCGGCGTACAGCTCAGCCAGGGTCCGGGAACAGCGTATCCTTTTTCAGGCGCCCGCCAAAGTATAAACCGCCGCCCGCGGGATTTCCAGACAGCCGGGCGGATTTCATGTTGCCATCCCGGCCCGGCGATGGTATACAGGCAGGGAGGCACGGCGTCCCTGGTAGTCATGGACAACTGAGTTTCGATTTTTTTTAAGCTCGCCCCGGGTCAGGGTCTTTTTGGCAGGGAAGGGAGACCGCGCCTGCGGTCTCCCTTCCCTTAATCTCCTGCAGGCCGGAGTCCCCTGCCAACCGTCGATCGCCACCCCACAGGGATTTGTAGCGCCGCCGTCCCGGCGGCATTTTCTCAGGGCCGGCAAGATGCCGGCGCTACACGGCTGCGCAAATCAAAGCCCAAGGCTTTTTCGGAGGTCCTTCAACAGGACAAACAGGTGGAGCGCATCCGTGGGCGAGGGGACGAAATCGAACTGCTCGTAATACCGCCGCGCCCCATCATCTTTTGCGTGGACCGCCAGGGCACGGATTCCGGCGATATCGGCGGCCTGAATGGTGCGCAACACGGCATCCTTCAGCAGGCCGCGCCCCACACCCTTCCTCTGCCAGTCCTTGTGGACAGCCAGGCGTGCCAGCAGCATGATGGGAACCGGGCGCCGGGCAAGCCCCTTTTTCAGGCGCTCGGGCGCCTCCGCGTATTCCACCTGGCCCACGGCCAGGCTGTAGTAGCCCACAACAACTCCGTCGACGACACCGACGTAGGTCTGTGTGGCGTTCGCCCCCTGGTTTTGCAGGGCGTGTTTCAGCAGCCAGTTGTCCAGGTCGGGTTGTCCGCAATCGAAGGCTTCGATGGGATGGTGGGGGCCGAGTTTTTCAATGCTCCGGGAAGAGCTCACCGCGAAGGTCCGAAAAATCCAGGTTTCTTCAGCAGCGCCTTCAGACGGGGCAGCGGACGGGTGGGGGCGTCAAGCGCGGCCTGGAAAGCCTTCCAGGCGCGTGCGTCCAGGCCAAACACACGGCGGTCGGCCAGCGCTTCCTCGGCGCGGGAAAGCGCGCTCTCCAAAACAAAATCGCTCATCGAACGATCCAGGGCGTTTGCGGCCTTCTGCAATCTGGCTTTGGCCTCGGGCGAGATTCTCAGGTCCAGCTTTTCCGTGCGCCGTTTTGTGGATACCGCATGCGTCGTCATCAGGCACTTCCTTCTTCAAACAGTATGCCGGAGTGTCATGACAATGTCAAGACACATGTAGGGCCGCCGTCCCGGCGGCACCTTTACTCAGGGCCGGCAAGATGCTAGCGCTATGCCGACGGAAAACATTGAAGGGCCGCAGGCCGTAAAGGCCTGCGCTACAACTCAGGCCCGGAGGGTGTAGCGAGGGCCTCCGGTTTTGTGATTCCGCGGTTCATTAAGATGTGTCTCCGCCATCAACTAAGCCATTACAAACTGATCATGAGAGCGTATTCTGTGGTGGCCGACAAGCTTTCCAGATCTGCATCTAACGTGGCATGGAGGAGAGAACCATGGGAAAGTTCATTTTGCCATCCGCTTTATTTTTCTGCATGGCTGCCGCCCCTGTAGTGCACAGCCAAGGAATCCAAATCAATCGCCAGAACCGCAGCATTTCCGTGAGGGCGATGGAAACTGTGGAGGTCCAGCCGGAAATCGCCGTCGTCACTCTCGCCTACGTCAACTTCGCAGCCACACAGACCGCCGCCTATGATGAAAACGTCCGCACTTCCGCAAAGATCATTCAATCGCTGCTGAGCGCCGGGCTCAAGAAGCAGCAAATCCAAACCTCCCAGATCCAGCTGGTTCGCCAGACGTCCGAAGACCGGGACAATGAGCGCCCGGTTGATCGGGACCGCCAGTTCAAGGCCATGCAGTCATGGGACATCCGCGTGGCTGCCGCGCAGGCTCAAAACGTCGTGGACCGGGCTGTCGCCGCCGGTGCAAATCAGGTGCAGAACGTGGACTGGACGGTTGCCGACACTGACGCCCTGGAGGCCAGGGCCAACGCTGCGGCGCTCGATAAAGCCCGGCACGTTGCTGAGCAAATGGCCACCCGGCTTGGCGGCAAAGTGGGTGAGCTTCTCTACGCCAGCAACAGTTCGGCGCCGTACGCGGGCGCAATTTATGGAGTAGGCAGCGGCGGTGGTACTTTTCAGACGTCTATGGCGACCCTGGTGGGCAAGGCAACTTTAAGGCCAGTCCTTCGACTCTTTCCCCAGAAGGTCAGGCAGCAGGCGACCGTCTATGCCGTCTTCGCCCTGGAGTAGGCGGGAAACGCCGTCCTTCAAGGCGGCTTACACAAAGAAAGGGCCGCAGGCCGTAAAGGCCTGCGCTACGATCTCAAAACGCCTGGAATTGGGCGCTCGATGGGTACACGTTCACGCCGTGGCCGGTCTGGTTGTTTTTGAACGACAGGGCATAAAGCTCGCCGTGGTTGAAGGCGGCCTCGAGGGTGTGGGTGGTGCCAATCCATCCGAGGTGGAGGCCGCCGGCATAATCGGTGCTGCTGGTGTCGGGCCCGCCCAGCGTCTGCTGCACGTCTTCGACGTCGGGAGTGCTCCTGAGGCTCTGCGCATGGGTCGTGCCGATGCCCGGCGCTTCCACGGTGCGGCTGGAATCCTCCGCCACCATGGAATTGAAAAAGTCTTCGATGCGGCTTTCGCGCCGGGCCACTTGCTCGGCCTCGTGCTCCTTCTCCAGCTACGAAATCAAAACGCCTGGAATTGTTCGCTCGATTTGTACACGTTCACGCCGTGGCCGGTCTGGTTGTTCTTGAACGACAGGGCATAAAGCTCGCCGTGGTTGAAGGCGGCCTCGAGGGTGTGGGTGGTGCCAATCCATCCGAGGTGGAGGCCGCCGGCATAATCGGTGCTGCTGGTGTCAGGCCCGCCCAGCGTCTGCTGCACTTCTCCGACCTCCGGAGTGCTCCTGAGGCTTTGCGCATGGGTCGTGCCGACCCCGGGCGCTTCCACGGTGCGGCTGGAATCCTCCGCCACCATGGAATTGAAAAAATCTTCGATGCGGCTTTCGCGCCGGGCCACTTGCTCAGCCTCATGCGCTTTTTCCAGCTTCGGCGCGTAAAACTTGACGTACGCAAACACTCCCGCCACAACCACCAGAAACACAATCTGGATCACAATCACCCGTGTCGGGATTTTGCCGGAATCAGAATGGATCAAAATGGAATTCCTCCGTTTTGTAGGGGAGCCCTTCGGGCTCCCGTTGCAACCATCGTGAATCAAAACGCGGGAGGGCGGAGCCCTCCCCTACAACCCGAGCGTTGATTGCTTTTGTAGGGGAGCCCTTCGGGCTCCCGCTGCAACCATCGTGAATCAAAACACGGGAGGGCGGAGCCCTCCCCTACAAACCTGGTTTCCGTAGGGGAGCCCTTTGGGCTCCCGCTGCAACCATTGTGAATCAAAACGCGGGAGGGCGGAGCCCTCCCCTACAAACCTGGTTTCCGTAGGGGAGCCCTTTGGGCTCCCGCTGCAACCATTGTGAATCAAAACGCGGGAGGGCGGAGCCCTCCCCTACAACCCGGGTGTTGATTGCTTTTGTAGGGGAGCCCTTCGGGCTCCCGCTGCAACCATCGTGAATCAAAACGCGGGAGGGCGGAGCCCTCCCCTACAAAGCCTTCAGCCAATCTCCACGCTTCCGGTCCATCGCCAATCGTCCGGGTGATTGACCAGGCCCGCCCGCACCGGATTCATGCGGATGTATTCGTATTGCTCCAGTTCGCTCTCGTACGAGCGAAGCTGATGATCGAAAAAGCTCCGCTGCCAGAGCTTTTCAATCCTCCGGGTCTCGCGAGCCAGGGCGGCCGTTTTCTTTTTGAACGCGCCGACTAACTCCACGAGTGACCGCGATCCCGGTCTCGCCAGCAGATGGAGATGGGTCGGCATCAGGCAATAAATTCGAATGGGGCATCCGTACTTCAGAGCTTCTCCACGCAGGATCGCGATGACTTCGTCGTTAAATCGCGGGTCCGCAAAATATCGCTGGCGCCGTTCGGCATCGATGGTCAGGTTGAATACGCTCGCTGGATTTGCATATTCGCACAAAGGAATTCGGATGCGCTTGCGCTTCGGCAAAGACGGCTTCTTGTCCGCTGAGTCTTTTTGGATCATACGATCCCGCTTCTCGCGCTGGCTGGCTCCCGCTGCTTTCGTTGTACATCAAAAAGCGGGAGATCAAACCTGGTTTCCGTAGGGGAGCCCTCTGGGCTCCCGTCGCAACCACCGGCGATCAAAACGGGAGGGCGGAGCCCTCCCCTACATTTAATCACACGGCGGCGGGGACGGCGCCGAAGCGGCGGTCGCGGGAATGGAATTCCTTGAGGGCCTGGTCGAGGTCTGCCCCGGTAAAATCGGGCCAGAGCACGGAGGTGAAATAAAGCTCGGCGTAGGCGCTTTCCCACAGCATGAAATCGCTGAGGCGCTGCTCGCCGCCGGTGCGGACCAGCAGATCGACGTCGGGAACGGCTTCGGCGCCGGCCAGCAGCCGCTCGAACTGCGCCTTCCGGGCTTCGGAATCCAGGTCCTCGGAATCCTCAGCCCTCAACCGCCGGGCGGCGTCAACAATGGCGTGGCGGGCCGAGTAATCGATGGCCAGGCGCAGGTGGAGGCGCCGGCAGCCGCAGGTGGCGTTTTCGGCGTACTCGATGGTCTGCAGCAGCGGTGCCGGGCAGGCGGTCGCGCCGGCCGATGACGCTGAGGCGGACGCCGCTGGAGAGCCAGAGCACGGGTTCGGTGAAGAAGAAGTCTTCAAAAATTCCGAAGAGGCTCGCCACCTCTTCCGGCGGGCGCTGCCAGTTGCCGGAACTGAAGGAATGGAGGGTGAGCGTGCTGACGCCGAGATCGGGCGCCGCGGCAATCACCCGCCGCACGGTTTCGACGCCGGCGCGATGGCCCGCCGTCCGCCCCAGGCCGCGTTCGCGCGCCCAGCGCCCGTTGCCGTCCATGATGATGGCCGCGTGAAGTCCATTGAGGGAAGATTGGGAAAAGTTTTCCATCTTGAAACAACCTCCGGGTATTGGCGAATGTTGTTGGACCTCGCGCCAGCCCACACCCTCCCGTTGTGAGGGCCTCAGCCCACGATCAGATAACCAAAAATTAACCTGCTCTTTCCGATGTCCGGCCGGCGATCCAGAAGAGGATGCCAAACGCCGGAACCCAGTATGGGAAAATGCCGTAAAGAGTGTCGCTGGCCGAATGCGAATGGCGGTCAATGGCCAGGAAGGTGTTGATGCAGAAGAGCAGCGTCAGCGCCGCCGCCAGCCATCCTGCCCAGGAAACCGGCAAATAAATCCATCCCCAGGGTTTGAACCAGATTCGCTTCATCACAAGCCTCCTCGGCAAATGTCCGGGTTCTTTTGCGTGTTTCAGTTGCGCCGGTATTGCGCTGCAACCACGACCCGGCATCACTCCGTCATCATGTGCAGCGCAACGATGGCCAGGACGCTCCCAGCCATCAGCGTTGCTCCTGCCACCAGCAGCGTGGCCATCTGGGCGCGAACTACCCCGGCCACTTCCCGCACAGCATCCCGAAACTCTGAATCGCCTGCCCAGCGGCGCAACACGGTCATAAGACCTGCGACGAAGACTGCGAACGGCAGGGCGATGAGGAAAACATCGAGCCCCAGCAGCGGGCGGACGCTGAACCACGCGATCACTCGCCGCGCGGTTTGTGCCGGTTCAAAGGGCGGCGGCTGAAGGTTCTGCACAAAAAGAGCCGACATAAACAGCACCGCCGGGAAAATCAGCACCAGCTCGGTCATCGCAACGTACCGTGTCACCGTCCGTGAACTCATACAGTTCTTCATGCGCCGCCTCCCTGAAGGCCTCAGCCCACCATCAGATGGTCGACAACAAACGTGAGAACGCCTCCGGCCGCGAGCAGCGTGGCCACCAGGCAAAGGGTGCCAAACTGGCGCCGAACAAGGGCGACAGCGGTTGCCGCATCCCGGCGCAAAGCCGTGTTCCCGCGCCACTCACGCCAGAGCGCAGCGCCACCGGCCGCCAGAGCGATGATGGGAAGCGCCAGGAAAACGACGGCAGCATCCAGGTGCGTGAAGTGCGTGGCGACCCATTCAAAAATGGCCCAGCAGGCACGGGCCGGTTGAAACTGGCGGGGCTGGAGGGTACGAAGGGCCGCAGCCGCCAGGAAGAAAGTTGCCGGCAACACCAGCAGCCATCCGGCAAGGGCTGTCAAGGACAGGTTCGTGCGGTATGAGGCTGGCATTTCAACGTTTGCACTTTGCGGCATAAAGCCGCTCCAGAAAAAAATTTTGCCGCGCTTACTGCTGGCGCGTTGCCCGGATCAAAGCTTCCATGTGGTCGAGATAATTCTCCAGCGCCTTGCGGCCCGAGGGCGTGAGGCGGTAGATGGTGCGGGGCAGCCGCCCGTCAAACGATTTGATGCACTCGATGTATTCCGCGTCTTCCAGCTTGCGGGCGTGGACGCTGAGGTTGCCGTCGGTGGTCTTGAGCAGCTGCTTGAGCTCGTTGTGGCTCAGCGAAGTGTTCACGGCCAGGGCGCTGACAATGCCGAGGCGAACGCGCTCATGAATCAGGCGGTCAAGCCGCGAGGCGCGGCTGACCTTTTCTGCCCGAACGTTCTGTTCTTCAGGCTCGTGGCCGGCGGCTTCCGCGCGCCGGTCGCGTGCCCATGCGTTGGTCTTACCCACCATGCCTCCAGGCGATCATCGCGCCAAAAATAAGATGCAGGCCGCCAAAACCCACGGCCATATAAACGTCGTCCCCAGGCGGCCGGCGAAAACAGCGCCGCCGCGCCCAGCACCATGAAGGCTACGCCCATCGCCGGAACCACTCGGACCGAAAACGCCCCGCCCGTCACTACGCCCGCTCCGTAAAGCAGCAGCCAGAGCGCCGGCAGAACGGCCACCGAGCCCGCTCGGAAAAGAAACAGGGTGAGCAGCGCTCCGGCGACAAGAGGAGGCGAAAGGCTCAGGGCAAAGCGGCGGCCGGGCTCGGAGAGCAGGGGAGTGTCCGCCTTGCGCGCCTTCTGCAGCATGGCCACGGCGCCAATCAGGCAGCTAACCGCCGCCTCTACAATCCACACCCCCAGCCATAAGGCCGCGAGTCGGCTGTACGGAAGCAATAAAGGCCGCTACCAGCGCCGTAATGCCCATCAGCATGCCGCCCCAGCCCGGGACCGCCGTGAACGACGCGGCGCCTTCCATCGTTTCGCGAATGTAACGGAGATTGTCCATGGCGCGGGCTTCAAGCGCCAGAGGCTCGGAGGAACGCGGCCGAATGGGATGAATGCCAGCCATGAGAGAATAAATACACCCGTTGCTAAGCGTTGTCAAGTACTTTGTGGCGCAAAGCATATCCGCCGCGGGAAGCGGAAAAGTGTCCTATTTTGACACATTTTCGCCTTTTCGCTTTTTCTGAAATTTTGTAGGTGTATGATAATGTGCGCGTTACGATTTAAAATACGTTTTCGGCTTCGCACCAAACTTTCGCCTCAGGAGTTTGAAAAATGAACCTGAAGGATTGGGAGAAGAAATTGCGTGAGGAAGGTTTCGGCAGAACTTACGTCTGGCAGGATGGCCCGGGCGCTTTCTATCCCGACCACACCCACCGGATGACCACCGCGCATGTGATCCTGGACGGCCAGATGACTCTGACCTCCGAAGGCGAGACGCGCACTTACAAAGCCGGTGACCGTTGCGACGTTCCCGCCGATACGGTCCATTCGGCTCGCATGGGACCCGAGGGTTGCCGCTACCTGATCGGAGAGCAGTAAACACCGCGTGTCCCGCACGAAAATCGTCACCGCGCTTCCGGCAAACTGATGTTCTGCTGCTGGAAGTATTCTTCCACTTTGCGCAAGTCGTCTTCGGTATCCACACCCACCGTATCGTCTCGAGTCTCCACCACAACAATCGGGATGCCGTTCTCGAGAAACCGAAGCTGTTCGAGCGCCTCCGCCGATTCCAGCTCCGTGGGCGCGAGCCTGCTGAAGGTCTCGAGCGCCTCGCGCGTGTAGGCATAGAGCCCCAGGTGCTTGTAATGCTGCACGCCGCCTGTGCCTGCGCGGTCATAAGGAATGGGCGAGCGCGAAAAGTAAAGCGCCCGGCCGTCGCGGTCCGTCACAACTTTCACGTCGTTGGGATTCGCGGCCTCTTCGCGAGTGATCGCCACTTTCAGAGTTGAAACCGCGGCACCCTTGCCTTCTCGAAGCGGAGCGACCATCAGCTCGATGTGCTGCGCGGTCACCATGGGCTCATCGCCCTGGATGTTGACGTAAAGATCGGCAGGTTCGCGGCCCATCACTTCAATCACCCGGTCTGATCCCGAGCGGTGCGCGGACGAAGTCAGCGTGGCCGGAATGTCGAGCCCGCCGCAGTGGGCCATCACCTCATCAGAATCCGTGGCCACCAGCAGGCGCGTGAAGCCGGGCCACTCGCGCGCGCGGCGGTAAATCCACTCGATCATCGAATGCCCGCAAATCGGCCGCAGCGCCTTGCGAGGCAGGCGCGTGGATTCCAGCCGCACCGGGATGACACCCACCACTTTGCTCATAGCCGCCAAGAAAGCGAGGTTACCCTTTTGCGACGGTCCTGGCAAGCAGAGGCTGCCGCCTGATATGCGCGGGCGCGATTGTTCAGCCGCCGCAAAGCGCGCTATACTCGGCAGCGATGCCGCGATTGAAACCGCTTCCGGCGGGAAAACTTCCTCCGCGCCTGCTACGAAAGCTGCTCGAATCCTGCGCCGCTCCTGCGTCGTCCGGAGTGGTTCTCGGGCCGCGCTACGGCGAGGACGCAGCGGTCATCAAGACCAGCGGAAAATATCTGGTTGCCAAGACCGATCCCATCACCTTCACCGCCGGCCGCATTGGCTGGTACGCCGTCAACATCAACGCCAACGATCTTGCAACGATGGGCGCGCGCCCGCGCTGGTTCCTTGCCACGTTTCTTTTTCCGGAAGGCCGCACCACCGAAGCGATGGTGGAGAAGATTTTTGGCGAAACGCTGAAGGCCTGCCGTTCGCTGGGCATCACGCTTGCGGGCGGCCACACCGAGATCACCGTCGGTCTCGATCGCCCGATTGTGGTGGGCCAGATGCTGGGCGAAGTTGAACCGGACAAACTGGTGCGCAAGGAACGCCAGCGGCCGGGCGACCTGTTGATCCTGACCAAAGGCGTGGCCATTGAGGGTACCACCATCCTGGCGCGCGAAAAAGCCGGCGCCCTGCGGGGAAAGATTACGGCAACGCAACTTCGGCAGGCCCGGCAATTGCTATTAAAGCCCGGCATCAGCGTGGTGCGTGACGCGCAGGTGGCGCTCGAGCACGGCGAAGTCCACGCCATGCACGACCCCACCGAAGGCGGCGTGCTGACCGGCCTGGTGGAAATGGCGCGCGCGGGCCGCGTAGGGTTGCGGGTGTGGAAAGAGAAGATTCCGGTGCTGGCGGAAACGCGGATGTCTGGCGCGGGTGCTGGAGTTCGATCCGCTCGGCCTGCTGGCTTCCGGAGCCCTGCTGATCGCCGCCGAACGCTCGAGCGCGCCACGCATCGTCACCGCGCTTCACCGCCGCGGGATTGCCGCGCGCATCATCGGCGAAGTTCGCCGGCCAAAGGACGGCATCACGATGGTGGAAAATGGCCGCGCCCGCCCCATCAGAGTTCCCGAGCGCGATGAGATCGCCCGCCTGCTGGAGGTTTGCCTTTAGTGACGTCGATCCCGCTGCCCGTTCGGTCCCTCCCCTCCCAAAATTTCAGACCGCCCGTCTCACCTCGAGTCATTCCAGTCCACTGAACGCTGGGTCGCACACTCAACGGTTTCATTTTCTCCGCTGAAATGCCGATGGACCATCAGGAGGAGTTGCATGCAAAGGCGGCATCTCGCAGTTGCCCTGGCGTTTTGCCTGGCTGGTTCCGCGTCCCTTTATGCGCGCGCGCCCAAGGCCCAGGTCATCACCGCGGAACAGGCCAGTGAACACATCGGCGAAAGGGCAACCGTTTGCGGCCGTGTGGCGAGCGCACACTACGCTTCCAGGAGCCGGGGCCGTCCCACCTTCCTGAACCTCGGCCATCCCTACCCTCACGTCCTCTTCACAGTGGTCATCTGGAGCAATGACCGCGCCCGCTTCGGCCAGCCCGAAAAACAGTACCGCGACAAACATGTCTGTGTATCCGGGTTCATCAGCGTCTATCGCGGCCAGCCGGACATGACCGTCCGAAATCCGGCGGAGATCCAGGTCAAGTGAAAAACTGCAGGGTCTTAAAAAGAAATGCGCGACGCCAACAGCGCCTGGAGGGAAAAAACGGCGCCCATCGTTCCTATGGAGAGATTTAAAACAGTGTTCTCTGGTCGCGGTCGGGGGGGGTTTCGATTTCGTAGCGCACGGAAGCGCTCAAGCTGAAGCGCGCGTGGTCTTCCTGGATGATCTGCCGTCTTGAAAGCTCCTGGAGCAGGCTTTCAGTGAACCCGACCGGCCGTTCAATGACGCGCGCCAGCTGGCCGATATCCGCCTGGGGTGTTTTGTGCAGGTACTTCAGGACCAGTAGGCTTTCCAGCCGGGTGAAATCCTTTCCCCGGAATCGGATGAATTTGGCAAAGTTGGTGTCCAGCTCGAGCGGAACGATGGCCGTGAACGCTTCGGCGTCACCATCGAAACAGGGGAAGTCGTGCCCGGAGGCGACGGCCTCCTGGTAAACAATGTCGATTCCGCTTCCACTCTTCTCGCAGAAGCCCAGCAAAGCCGCCGCTTCCGTCAGCAAGGGGTTGCGGTGCACAGGGCTGGCGTTGATGAGGTTTCGGGGGCCCAGGTTCCGCAGGAAGCCGCCGGGGTTCTGGATTTCAAGCAGATGGCCCGGAGTGATTCGCACGTTGACGGGCTCGGAAGAGCGGTAGGACCGGTGGATCAGCGCGTTCACCACCAGCTCGCGCAGGCACTTTTCAGGAAGTGAGGATGGAGTGCACGTCGCAAGGTCTCCGCGGCGCGTCCAGAGGTCGCGGAAAGTGTCCGCGATATTCTGCTGGATGTGGATGGTGTAGGGTTCTGAAGACGCGCCGTCTGAACTGTTGAGGGTGACGCGCAGGAATGCGCAGCCCGTCAGGCGGGACAAAAACTCTTTCTTTCCGAACAGCAGCGCGGCCGCCAGAGTAACCGAGGCGCCCTTTTCACGCGGGCTGACGAGATTGAAATCCACCAGCAGGTCTTCGATGGAGCGGTGGGATTCCCTCCAGCGCTGGGGCTGCCGTGGACGGACCGCGTGGTTGGTGAACGCCCAGTGCAAAGATTCGTTCGAAAGGCTGTCGAGGCCGGCGCCGTCGAGGAGAACGCCCGAGGGGTCGTCCTGGGAACTCAGATGGTCAACCTCGCAGCGATCGCCGTGCCGTATGAAGGCCACTCCGCGGTGCGTACGGTGCATGCCGGCAATGGTCTTTCGCGGAACGAGCAGGACGAGGCAATTTTGCGCCGCGGGGGGCGTGGCGGGTACGGCTTCCCCAAGCCGGCAGGCCGTACACTCCACCGGCGGGTTGCTGTGTTTGCGGACCGACTCCTCCAACCACTCAGGCGTGGCCTTTTCATGGGGGCACGGAGGCGCCTCATCAATCAGCCCCTGAGGATCCAGGCCAAACAGGGCAATCCCCCCCTCAGTGTTGGCCATGCAAACGGCCGCGTCGGTTGCTTCCTTCCAAAGGTCCTGCTCATTGCCGCACCATCCACGGACTTCAAAAATGCTCCTTTCCACCTGGCCCGGCGGCGTTTTACGCAGCTGTTTGACGAGGTCCGGCAGGCGCCCCAGCAGTTCGTAGGGAGTCATCGGCATCCCAAAATGATGGAAAGATGTTGTCACTTATTTCGATATTCTAGCAGGCCAGGGTCAGATCAGCCCTTTGTTTTAGAGCACTCTCTCATCCCCGCCGGATTGCCAGGCCATAAAACCGGGAGGCAGACTCTAAATCACCAGACCTTCGTCATCCTTTATCAACTTTTTGGTATCTTCGTTTGTATACCACTGGCGGGCTCGCGAATCAAGTTGCAAGTGTTTGGAATGAGACAGAAGTTGGGTACAAGAGGGGCGGAAAACGACTCCCGTGAGGCAGTTTCGGGCCGGGATTCCGGCCGTCCATGAGGCTAGAAGGCGAGGCTCTAACAGACGGATGGCGAGGTTTTTTGCGGGGCAATTCAGGCTGCCGCTTACGCGGTGCGTTGGAGGCTTGTGGAAATTCCTGTAAGTTACACATTTCAGAGTGGAAAGACTAATTGGAATTGGCTGTGAATCTGTGCTAAACTAACGGGTTGAAAGTGGCCGTAAACGGCACGGCTGTGTCGCCCGCTTCAAGAAAATCTAACGATTACAGAGCAAGGAAAGAATCCGGGGAGAATGACCGCAGGACCGGGGCCCCCGGAAGCTGCACGGTAAGGGAGCGAGGAGTCTGCTTACAGAACGGCTGTTGGATTGGTTTGCGGCCTTTTCTTACCCATTGACATCACTATGAATGCCTGGCAAGAAGTTCTGAACTACCTCAAGTCGAAGGTTAATCCCCAAAGCTACCAGACGTGGCTCAAGCCCACTCGCTACAGCCACGCAGAGGCTGAGACTCTGGTCGTTCGTGTTCCCAACCAGGAATTTCTGGAGTGGATTCAGGAACATTACAACACCGGCATTCAGGAAGCCCTGGAAAAACTCCGCCTGGGGTTCAGTGGAATCCGCTTCGAACTGGAAATACAGCCGGAAAAGAAATCGACGGGAAATGGAGAGGCAAAGCCCCGGCAGGGCAAGCTTGATTTTGAGTCGGTGGACCACCAACTGAACGCCCGGTACACCTTCGACACCTTCGTGGTGGGGTCGTGCAACCAGTTTGCGCACGCCGCCGCGCGGGCGGTGGCGGAAACGCCGGCCAAAGCCTATAACCCGCTCTTCCTGTATGGGGGCGTGGGGTTGGGCAAGACCCACCTGATGCAGGCCGTGGGACACATGGTGAAGCAGCGCCAGAGAGAGTTGCGCCTGGCTTACGTTTCCTCCGAGGCTTTCACGAACGACGTGATCAACTCCCTGCGCTACGACCGGATGGTTTCCTTCCGCGACAAATACAGGAATGTGGATGTTCTGCTGATGGACGATATCCAGTTTATCGCCGGCAAGGAACGGACGCAGGAGGAGTTCTTCCACACCTTCAACACCCTTTACGAGGCCCAGAAGCAGGTGGTGATCTCCAGTGACCAGCCGCCCAAGGACATTCCGGGCCTGGAAGAACGGCTTCGTTCGCGCTTTGCCTGGGGCCTGACGGCGGACCTGCAGCCTCCCGACACGGAGACCAAGCGCGCCATTCTGGCCAAGAAGAGCGAAGACCAGGGTGTCCAGCTTCCGGAGCCTGTGGGAGAATTCATCGCCACCCGCATCAAAACCAGCATCCGGGACCTGGAAGGGGCGCTGACCCGCTTGATTGCGTATTCGTCTCTGACGGGAGCGGAAATCTCTCTGCCCATGGCACAGCAGGTTTTGAAAAATATTATCGACCTTGAGCAGCGGCGCGTCTCCATTGAAAACATCCAGCGCCTGGTTTGCCAGGAATATGGTTTATCGCTGACCCAATTGAAGGCCAGGGATAACAGCCGCGCGATTGCCTTTCCGCGCCAGGTGGCCATGTACCTTTCAAAGGAATTGACGCCCGCCTCTTTGCCGCAAATCGGCAGAGAGTTTGGCGGAAAACACCACACGACGGTCCTGCATTCAATCCAGAAGGTTGATAGGTTGAGGAAGACCGATCGGGATTTGAACAGACTTCTCAACAAGCTTAGAGACACATTGAGTTAGGTTTACGGGGTTTTCAACAATAAGGGTCAAGAAGAAGCGTGTGAATGCAGACGCGAGATCAAACGATGCACAGCATGTCACAGAAAGAGGGAAGGTATCCACAATAGCTCGGGACAGGTTCCGGGCATTAGTAGAGGGTCCTGGACGTTTTCCACAAGTCCACAGCCCCTACTACTAAGACTCTATATAGAAGGAAATTTAAATAATGGAACTCTCAGTAGAAAAGAGCCTCCTCCTCAAAGAATTGAACCTCACACAGGGTGTTGTCGAGAGAAAGACCACCATTCCAATCTTGTCGAACCTCCTTCTGGAAGCAGCGGGTTCTTCCCTTCGGATCAGCGCCACGGATCTGGAACTTGGAATTTGCTGTGGTTGTCCCGCCAAGATCAAGAAGGAGGGGTCTGGAACGATTCCCGCCAAGCGGCTGTTTGAGATTGTGCGCTCTCTGCCCGAAAAGGAAGTGAAGCTTAAGCTCCTGGAAAACCACTGGGTGCAGGTCACCTGCGAACGCTCTTCATTCAAACTGGTGGGAATGGCCAAGGATAATTATCCGACTCTGCCGGCCGTTCCTGATGCTCTGGTTTCCCTGCCGGCGGACGTTCTCTCCACCATGATCAAGCGAACCATTTTTTCTATTTCGAGTGAAGAGTCGCGATATACGCTGAACGGCGCCCTGCTGATCCTGAAGCCGGACAATGTGGCGATGGTGGCAACAGACGGGCATCGGTTGGCCATTATCGAGCGTGACCTGGAAGTGGCCGGGCTCAAGAACGAATTACGGATACTGATTCCCAAGAAGGCTATGGCGGAACTGCAAAGGCTGCTGGCCGAAGCTGAAGAGGGTTCCCAGATCGGGCTCTCAAAGGACGAGAGCCACCTCTATTTTTCAATGGGCCACCGCGTCCTGATATCACGGATGCTGACCGGGCAATTTCCAAATTACGAGGCGGTCCTGCCGCGCGAAAATAAACTACTGATAGAGATCGACCACGATGTCCTCTCCACCGCCATCCGGCGCGTGGCCCTGCTGGCTGATCAGCGGTCCAGGGCCGTCCGCCTGAAATTGAGTGATGGGCAGATGGAGCTTTCTTGTTCGAGCGGTGAGTTTGGCGAAGCCCAGGAAGTTCTGGAGGTGGCCTACAGCGGCGAAGCCATGCAGGTTGGATTCAACTATGAGTATCTGCTGGACTTCCTCAATGTGGTGGAGGGCGGAGGCAAAGTCCGGCTGGAATTGAAAGATGAGCAGAGCGCGGGGCAGTTGCGCTCGGGCGAAGATGAGGCGTTTCGATACCGCTACGTGGTGATGCCGATGAGGGTCTAGCTCCCTGTAGAGGGTGTGCGCCTGCTTTCCACTGGATACACTGGCCACCCTTATGGGAAAAGCGGTTTTGTGTGCGCCGGAACTCAGAGTCCGGAAGATCTGCTGCTGATTGCGGGCGACTCAGGATCATATAGGAAGCATGGATGTATCGCGCGGGAATGGAAGCTGAAGTTGGTTTCCGGCTGTGCGATGCCAGGGTGGCATGGAGTTCACCCCTACGGAGGAATAGCGAGTGAGTAAGGTTAAAGAAGTGCTTGAGCAGGAACATAACACCTATGACGCAGACAGCATTAAGGTGCTTCGGGATCTGGATGCGGTCCGCAAGAGGCCGGCGATGTATATCGGCTCCACGGGCCCGGTCGGTTTGCATCACCTGGTGTGGGAAGTGGTGGACAACGCCGTCGACGAGGCGCTGGCTGGAGAATGTGACCGCGTTGATGTGACCGTGCACAGCGATAATTCCGTGACGGTTGTTGATAACGGCCGGGGAATTCCCGTTGACATGCACAAGGAAGAAGGCCGGCCGGCCGCCGAAGTGGTGATGACCGTGCTGCACGCCGGAGGAAAATTTGACACCAAGAGTTATAAAGTCTCAGGCGGTCTGCACGGCGTGGGAGTCTCTGTGGTGAACGCGCTGGCCGAGTGGCTGGAACTGGAAATCTGGCGCGACGGTTACACCTGGGAGCAATCCTACGCGCTGGGCAAGCCTACCAGTACGTTGAAACAGGCGGGGAAAACAACCCGCCGGGGAACCAAAATCACTTTTCTGCCGGATTCCACCATTTTTGCTTCCATTGATTTCAACCATGACACCCTGGCACAGCGCCTGCGCGAACTCTCTTTCCTGAACAAGGGCCTTACGATTTTTCTGAAAGACGAGCGAAACAACAAGGAAACGGAATTCCGCTACAACGGCGGAATCGCGGAATTCGTCAAGCATCTGAACAGGAACAAGGAAACGCTTCATCCCGTGCCTATTTTTGCCGAGGACGACAAGGACGAGATGCACGTGGAAATTGCCATCCAGTACAACGATGGCTACGCGGAAAATGTCTTCACTTTTGCAAACAACATCAACACCGTGGACGGGGGCACTCACCTTTCCGGATTCCGCTCCGGCCTGACCCGCGCCATCAACCAGTTCGGGCAGAACCAGAACCTGTTCAAGGACGTCAAAGACAACCTCTCGGGCGAAGACGTGCGCGAGGGCCTGGTGGCCGTGATCAGCGTGCAGTTGCCGCAGCCGCAGTTTGAAGGGCAGACCAAGGGCAAGCTGAACAGTGACATTCAGAGCTCTGTGGGAAGCTTCGTCTACGAAAAGCTGATGGAAACGTTTGAGAAGAATCCCACGGTGGGCCGCAAGATCTGCGCCAAGGCGATTGATGCTTCGCGCGCGCGCGAGGCGGCCCGCAAGGCGCGTGAACTTACCCGCCGCAAAGGAGCGCTGGATTCCGGCGGCCTTCCCGGCAAACTGGCTGACTGCCAGGAAAAAGATCCGGAACGCTGCGAGATTTTCGTTGTCGAGGGAGATTCGGCGGGCGGCTCCGCCAAGATGGGCCGCGACCGCCGCTACCAGGCCATCCTGCCCCTGCGAGGCAAAATTCTCAACGTTGAGAAGGCCCGTTTTGACAAGATGCTGGCGCACGAGGAAATTCGCGCCCTGATTACGGCCCTGGGCACGGGCATCGGCAAGGATGACTTTGACGTCACCAAGCTGCGCTACTCCAAAGTGATCATCATGACCGACGCCGACATCGACGGGTCCCATATCCGGACGCTGCTGCTGACCTTCTTTTACCGCCAGATGCCGGAATTGGTGGAGCGCGGCCACATCTATATCGCCCAGCCGCCGCTCTACCTGATCAAAAAAGGGAAGAGCACAAAGTACATTCACGATGAAAAAGAATTCCGCCGCGAAGTGTTGCGGCGCGCCACGGAGGACCACGCGGTGGAGGCCGGAGAAGGCGCCGGCAAGGTCCGCCTGCAGGGTGGCGACCTGACCAACTTCCTGATGGCCCTGGGAGAGTATATCGAACTGTTCGACAAGATCGAGAAGCGGATGGCGGACCCGCGGCCTGTCGATGCCATGCTCCGGGAGGAACTCGGAAAGAAGACGGAACTGGAAAGCCAGGACAAATTGAAGCAGGTGGCCAAAGAACTGAAGGCGGAAGGATTCAAAACCGAGATCAAGCTGGACGAAGAGCACAACCTCTACACGCTGGCTTTCTCCAGTGAGAACCTGAGCGAGCGGGTGATTGACTGGGAACTGATCTCGAGCGCCGATTATAGGCGCCTGCTCGACCTGCACCGGCGCGTCCGGGACAACGACAAACCGCCCTTTCTGGTTTCAACCAACGGAACCCAGTTGACCATCGAAGACCGCAAAGAACTGCTGGAGCACATCATGACGCTCGGCAAGAAAGCGTTCACCGTGCAGCGCTTCAAAGGACTGGGCGAGATGAATCCCGACCAGCTTTGGGAAACCACCATGGACGCCGAGAAGCGGACCATGCTGCAGGTCAGGATCGAGGACCGCGACGAGGCGGAACAGATTTTTACCGTCCTGATGGGCGATGCCGTGGAGCCGCGCCGCGCGTTCATCGAGGAAAACGCCCTCGACGTGAAAAACTTGGATATCTAACCCGACGCAAAACATGGGGTCGGCGAGCAAAGGAAAAGTTGATTTATGGGTGACCAGGAACTGATCAGGCCTTCGAACGAAGTGCCCGTGAACATTGAAGACGAGATGCGGAAATCGTATCTCGATTACGCCATGAGCGTGATCATCGGGCGGGCGCTGCCCGACGTGCGTGACGGGCTGAAGCCGGTGCACCGCCGCATCCTTTACGCCATGCACAAGGAGGGGATGACCTCCGACAAGCGCTACACCAAGTGCGCCGGCGTCGTGGGCGAAGTCATCAAGAAATACCACCCGCATGGCGACTCTGCAGTCTATGACGCGCTGGTTCGCATGGCGCAGGACTTCAACCTGCGTTATCCGCTGATTGACGGCCAGGGTAATTTCGGATCGATTGACGGCGACCCCGCCGCGGCCTACCGGTACACGGAGTCCCGGCTGATGCCCCTGGCGGAAGAGCTGCTGGCGGACATCGCCAAAGACACCGTGGACTTTATTCCCAATTTTGACGAGTCGACAGAGGAGCCGCTGGTTCTTCCGACTCGCGTTCCGAATCTTCTGATCAACGGGTCGGACGGCATTGCCGTGGGCATGGCAACCAAAATTCCGCCGCACAACCTGACCGAAGTGGTCAACGCCGCCATTCTGATGATCGAGAAGCCGACGGTGACGCTCGACGAAGTTCTGGAACTGGTTCCTGGTCCTGACTTCCCAACCGGGGGCTACATTTACGGCAGGAAGGGAATCAAATCGGCCTACCAGACCGGCCGCGGACAGTTCACCATGCGCGCCAAGGCCGCTATTGAGCGCCCGACCAAGGAAAAAGAGCAGATCGTCATCACCGAGATTCCTTACCAGGTGAATAAGGCGAGGGTGATTGAGCGCATCGCCCACCTGGTGCAGGACAAGAAGATTGAGGGCATTTCCGATATCCGGGATGAGAGTGACCGCGAAGGCATGCGCATCGTGGTGGAAATCAAGCGCGGTGAGCAGCCCGAAATTGTTCTGAACAACCTCTACAAGCACACCCAGTTGCAGGAGAATTTCGGCATGATCCTGCTGGCCATTGTGAACGGCCAGCCGCGTGAACTGCCGCTGATGGAGGCCATCCAGCACTTCATCGACCACCGGGTGAACGTTGTCCGAAGGCGCACCGCCTACGACCTGCGCAAGGCCCAGGAACGCGCCCACATCCTGGAAGGTTTCCTGAAGGCGCTGTCGCACCTGGACGCCATCATCAAATTGATCCGGGCGTCGAAGACCCCGGCCGACGCGCGCACCGGCCTGATGACGGAGTTTGACTTTTCGCTGCGGCAGGCGCAGGCCATTCTGGAAATGCAGTTGCAGCGCCTGACCGCGCTGGAACGCGACAAGGTCCAGAATGAGTATGACGAGCTCCAGGCGAAGATTGCCGAATACGAAGAGATTCTGCGGAATGAAAAAGTCCTGCGGCGCCTGATCGTCAAAGAGCTGAAAGAAGTGCAGAAGGAATACGGCGACGCGCGCAAGACGGCCATCATCGAGGAGCAGGCGGAGATCGGCCTCGAGGACCTGATCGCCGTTGAAGAGGTGGTCATTACGCTCTCGCACTCGCAGTACCTCAAGCGAACTCCGCTTTCCACCTACCGCCAGCAGGCCCGCGGCGGCAAGGGGCGGCTGGGAATGAAAACGCGCGAAGCGGACTTTGTGGAAGGTCTGTTTGTCGCCTCAACGCACAGCTACATCCTGGTCTTTACGGACACCGGCAGGGTGCACTGGTTGAAGGTTTATGAAATCCCCGACGTGGCTGCCGCCGGGCGCGGGAAACACATCGTCAATCTGGTGAATCTGACTCCGCGTGAGAAAGTGGCTTCGCTGGTGACCTTGAAGGAACTTCCCGACGACCGGAAAGACATTGAAGTGAACGACGAAACATACGCCGCCGAGGGCTACGTCATCCTTGTCACCCGCAAGGGTGTCATCAAGAAGACGCGGCTCGCGAATTTCGCCAATCCCATGGCGCGCGGCATCATCGCCATGAACGTCGATGAAGGTGATGAGTTGATTGGAGCCAAGCAGACCACGGGCCAGGACACCATCTTCCTGGCCACGCACGAGGGCATGGCCATTCGCTTTATGGAGAGCGACGTCCGCGACATGGGCCGCCAGGCCCGCGGCGTGCGCGCGATGGCTCTGGGAAAAGAGGACTACATTGTGGGCATGGAAGTGGTGGGTGAAAAGGAGCTGATCCTTTCCGTCACTGAAAAAGGCTTTGGCAAGCGGACGCCTATCACGAAATACCGGCTGCAATCGCGCGCGGGCAAGGGCGTGATCAACGTCAAGACCACCGCCCGCAACGGCAAGGTGGTCAGTTCACTGAGCGTGGCAGACGATTCGGAAGTCATGCTGATCACCCAGCAGGGCAAGATCGCGCGGCTGGATTCCGCCAAGATCCGGGCCTCAGGCCGTTCTTCCCAGGGCGTGAAGCTGGTTAACCTGGGAGCAGAGGACCAACTGGCCGCCGCCTGCCTCATCCGTGCGGAAGACCCCGAGGACGACGACGCGCAGGGTACGCTGATCCAGTGACCCTTTTGATGGGGACGTGGGTTGAGACCCTTCGGTTCACCTGTTATGCTTATTTCCTGAGGGGCATCCTTTGGGCGAACTGGAGAACAAGCAAAAACGGCTGGAAGGCGAGCTGAAGAAACTGCCTTCCCTGATTGTCGCCTACTCAGGCGGCGTCGATTCCGCCTACCTGGCCTATGCGGCGCATCAGGCGCTGGGTGAGCGCATGCTTGCCGTGACGGCGCTCAGCGCCAGTTACTCGGAACGCGACCGGCGCGAGGCCGAGGCCTGCGTCGAACGCTACCGCCTCCCGCACGAGTTCATCAACACTTCCGAACTTACAAATCCCGACTATCGCGCCAACAATCCTGACCGCTGCTTCTTCTGCAAGGATGAGCTTTTCAGCCAGCTCGACCAGCTTGCCTCCCGGCGCGGATTCTCCGCCGTGGCCTACGGCGTGAACGTGGACGACCAGGGTGACTGGCGGCCCGGCCAGCAGGCGGCCCGCAATCACCAGGTTCTGACGCCGCTGCTCGACGCCGGCCTCACCAAGGCCGATATTCGTGAACTCTCGCGGCGGGTTGAACTGCCCGTCTGGGACCGTCCGGCCTCGGCCTGCCTCTCTTCGCGCATTGCCTACGGGATTGAAGTCACTCCGGAGCGTCTGGCGGTGGTGGAAAAAGGCGAAGAGGCGCTTCGGGCGCTGGGCTTCCGCCAGTTTCGCGTCCGTCATCATGACAACCTGGTGCGGCTGGAAATCTCACCCGAAGAGTTGCCGCGGGCTTTGACGCCGGAAATGGCTTCCAAATTCGTGGAGATTTTCAAGCCTCTGGGATTCAACTTTGTGACGATTGACCTGGAAGGCTATCGCAGCGGATCGCTCAACACCCACCTGGTCAAAATCGAAGGCTGACCGCGACGGCGCGAGTTTTTTCAGCACCCTCCTGAAAGATATCCGGACAAAGACTGATCGAGGCGTATGGGTGTATCCTGTCGTGGCTGGGTTAATGAACATTCCTGTTTCCAGGCGGAGGCTCTGTGCTGAAAAGAATTCTTGTCCGATTGCTGTTCGTCGTGGTGCCGGTATTATCCCTTGTGGGTAATACCAGCGCACAGATGCAGCATGTTGCCGAAAAGCTCGGATATCCACCGGACTCGAAGCTCCTGATCATCCATGCTGATGACCTGGGCGTGGCCCACTCCCAGGACAGGGCCAGCTTCAAGGCGATTGAAGAGAAGGACGTCACTGCGGCAAGCGCGATGGTTCCTTGCCCATGGTTTACGGAGGTTGCGAACTTCGCGAAGTCGCACCCGGACGCCGACCTCGGGCTGCACCTGACGCTCACCAGCGAATGGAAAACCTATCGCTGGGGACCCGTGGCTCCCAGAGACCGGGTGACAAGCCTGCTGGACCCCAACGGCTATTTCTATCCTGACAATGGACCCGTCGCGGCCCATGCCAAACCCGAAGAGGCGCAGCGTGAGGTTCGTGCTCAGATCGAGCGCGCGCTCGCCATGGGAATTCATCCCACCCACCTCGACATCCACATGGGCACGCTTGCTGCCACGCCGCAGCTTTATTCCGTTCTCATCAAGGTGGCGCACGAATACCATTTGCCGTACATGGCTGTCAGGCTGCCGGGTAAGCAGGGCGAGGAATTGATGAAGCTGATTTCCCCCAACGACATCGTTCTCGACCACCTGGTAATGTTCGCGCCGCAGGTGCCGGCAGACCAGTGGACCCAGTCTTATGTGAAAGCCCTCGAGTCACTCAAGCCCGGCCTGAATGAACTGATCGTCCACCTTGCTTATGATGATTCTGAAATGCGCGCCATAACGGTCGATCATCCGGATTACGGAGCGGCGTGGCGCCAGCGCGACTTTGATGCGGTCACGAGCCCGGAGTTCAAGCGGGCACTCAAAGAGAACCACATCATTCTGATTGGGTGGAGGCAGTTGGATAAGCTGGTGCGATAGCGGCCGGCGGTGTCGGACTATTCTTCTGCCGGGCCTGATCCGTTACCGGCAAACTCCGCCGCAACCTTGATGGTATTGCAGTGGATTCGGACAGTGTCGGCCACGTGGCGCGCGTAGCCGCCTGCAAACGTCACCACAACCGGAATGTTCTTTGCCCGAGTTTTCTCGAACACAATGCGGTCGCGGTGTTCGAGCCCTTGCAGCGTAAGTTTGAGCCCGCCCAGTTGGTCTTCGCGGTACGGATCAGCCCCGGCCAGGTAGAAAATCACCTGCGGGTCGAATTCCGCCAGCGCCTGGTCCAGGCTGTCTTCAAGCACGGTGAGGTACTCGGTGTCCTGTACCCCGTTATGCAGGTTCACGTCCAGATTGCTGGGTGGCTTGGGGTAGGGATAATTGTTTTCCTGGTGGATGGAAACGGTATAGACGGTTTCGTCCGCGCCGAAAATGGCCGCCGTGCCGTTGCCCTGGTGGACGTCGCAATCGAAGGTCATGGCGCGCTCAATGTGGCCGTCTTTCTGCAGGCGACGGATGGCGACGGCAACGTCATGAATCACGCAGAAACCCTCGCCGTGGTCGGGGAAAGCGTGATGGAAGCCGCCGCCGATGTTGACACCGATACCTTCTTCCAGCGCCAGGCGCCCCGCCAGGATGGAACCGCCCGCCGAAAGCCAGACGGCCCGCACGAGCTCCGGAGAATAGGGAACTTCCATCCTCAGGATTTCGACTTGGGAAAGTTTCGCGTTTTTCAGTTTCCAGATGTAGTCGCCATCGTGCACCAGGGCCACATCGTCGTCTGAGGCCGGTGAGGGTTCGACAATGTCCTCGGGACGGATCACATTTTCCTCGAGCAGCCGCTCCTTGATCAGGCGGTACTTTGTGGAGGGAAAAACGTGGCTCCCCAGGTTCAGGTCGTATTGTTCCGAATAAACTGCTTTCATAGCTTGCTCGTTTCCGCTTTTGTCAATTTTACCAGCTTTAGCAGCCACGGCACTGATGCCGGTCCCGTGGAATCGCCGACCGCCTCCCCTGCCGCGATTGGCCTCGACCGAACGAATCAGAACCCGAAAAAGTAAGAAAACTTCACAAAGAACTGCCGTCCGTCGTTCAGGAACCGGTTGGTGCGGATCAGTTCTGAGCCCGTGGAGGTTGGAATCAGGTTGAGATTCTGTTGGTCGCTATTGTAGCCGATATAGAGCGCCGTCCAGGGATTGACCAGATAACTGACCAGGAAGTCCGCGTTAAACTGCTTTGTCGGTTGCAGGGACGTCAGGTCCTCGTTGGGAAGGACTGTGTTGTATTGGAAAATTGTTCGGACCCCAAGCCGCGGGTTGAACTGCCAGTTCCACTGTGAGCGGATAATGTGATTATCAAAAATGCTGGCGCCTCCTTCCCGGCTGGTGAGACGCTCCAGGATGTAGGTGTTGTCAACCTCCAGCTTGGTGAGCGGACGGATGGTCATCGTCACCTCACCGTGGGTCAGGTTGGCCAGCACGGGCTCCTGGCCGGCGGGCGGCACAAAATTGACATCCGTGCCCCATTCATACATGGCCTTGAAAGTGAACGGCTGGATGTACTGGCTGCCAAAGTAGACTCCCTTGTGCTGGTGGACGTAAACGCGGTTTGACGGAAGCACGGAAAAATCCTGGGGCCGCAGCAGTTCATGGTCAGCGGCCTGGTAGACTTCAAAGTAGGTCTGGCCGGTCAGCTCCCAGCTCCAGCCGGTGTCGTAGTAAGTGTCAAGCTGGTTGCCCGCATGGTCCCACACCGGGTCGACGTAGAGAAATGGCCCCCAGGAGATCAGGGTCTTGCTCTGGGGCCGGAAGCGGTAGGTGATGAACTGGCCGAGGCTTCTGAAGTCCGGGCGCACGGCAGGCCGGGGGATGGAACGGCTGTAAGGGACAAACCTCTCCACAGTATCATTGCCCAGAAATCCTGTTTCAGTGTTGAATCCGCGACTGAGGTCTTCATAGTTGAGGTTGTAATAGAACTTGTAGCCGATGCGCTGCAGGTGCACTTTGTATGCCGGGCCTGCGCTGCGCAGACCTCCGGGCAGAGTGGTGCTACTGGTCACACCCTGCCAGTCCAGCGTCCAGTTGGGCGTGAATTTGAAATGGCCGTCGATGCCACCCACGCGGTTGTAAGTGCCTGCGAACTCGCGGTCGGTATAAATCATCCCGACGGTCGATTGCTTGCCGATGTCGCGGTTGATCCGGACCACGGAGAAGTGAGCGCGCGTGCCCGCCAGCGGGCTGCCCGGAGGAACAATCTCGCCCGGTGACTGATCATCCGCAAGGAGTGTTCCGATGGCATAATGCCCCACCTTGCCTGTCAACCTGACGCCGAATTGCGGATCGGCGATGTTGCGCGAGAAAAACAGATTAAGCGGCGTCTGGAAGAAGTTCGCATTCTCCAGAAAAAACGGCCTTTTCTCCGGAAAGTTGACCGCAAACCGCTGGTTGACGGTCACCTGGGGCTGGTCGGATTCCACCTGGCTGAAGTCGGGATTCACCGTTGCATCCAGCACCAGGCTGTCTTTGAGGACGGCCTTGCCGTCAAGCCCCACCTGCGGGTCGAACTTACGTGAGGTAAATTGGGGATTCGCGGGGTCGCGCGTGTCAAGCGCGCGGTAGGAGCGCTCATAGGCATAAGGAATAAACTGCACGTTGTGCCCGCGTGAGATCGAATTGATGCCCTCCAGCGTGGCTTCCTGGCCCAAGCGGCCCTGAATGCGTGTTGATACACGCGGCCAGGTGTCGGAGCCGTTGTTTCGCGGTATCCAGCGGATGAAAAGGATTCCCCAGGTTTGTTTCGGAGTCGCCGGAAATCGCAGGCTTTTGAAGGGTATGGCTTCCCACACCACAAAGCCGCGCTTGGTTCTGCGGCCTTTCGATTTCCACACCGTGTCGAACGAGCTGTCATAGTTGGGACTTGCATTTTCTTCATAGCTGCCATCCTGCTGCAGCCCGAAAGGGTTGACGGTGAAAACGTAGGCGTGGCGATGGTCATGGAAGGTGTCGAGAAACAAGTCAAGCCGTTCATCGCCGGACAGATGGTCGCGCACCGTCATGTGCGCTCGCACTTTGCCAGGTTCGTCGTCGAAGGCGACGAAGACCACGTAGAGGTTTTTTCTGTCGTAGCCCAGATAGACCTCCGTCCGCTGGTTGGGAGCAACGTTGTCTTTGGGAGTCCGCTGAACAAAACCCTGAATCCTGAGCATCTTGCCCGCCATCGCGGCATCCGGCTTCATTCCCAGAAAATCAGAAAGCTTGGGCGCAGGACTGACGCGGGGGATGGTGACGGTGGGACGGGCTTCGTTGACGTCGGCTGAAGAGGAGGACTGGGCCAATGCCGTCGCGCCATGAAGCAGAGCCCCCACGCTCAGCAGCAGCGCAATGCAGATGACGGGGCCGGGCAGAAATCTGGCGCGGAAAGCCCGGATGAGCTTTCCACAGGAAGGCGCCCCGCTGTGTTGCTGGTAAGCGAATGATCGATTTCTTTGCTTCATCAACTGGACCGGACTATATCTCACGCAAGAGATGGAATTGGGTTCATGGATTGCGAACTCAGGAGTTCTGACTTCTATTCCACGGTCACGGATTTGGCCAGGTTTCTGGGCTGGTCGACGTCACACCCGCGCAGCACAGCAATGTGATATGCCAGCAACTGCAGGGGGATGACCTCAAGAACCGCCGAGAGGTATTCATTGGTCTGTGGAAGCGTGATCAGATGGTCCGCCATGTCCTGCACTTCCCGGTCACCCTCCGTGACCAGGGCAACGATCACGGCCCCGCGGGCTTTGGCTTCCTTGATGTTTGAAACGGTTCGCTCGTAGCGAAGCTTCGAGTCCGCGGACTTGCTGTCGCAGGTGGCCATCACCACCACGGGAAGGCCTTCCGTGATGATGGCCATGGGACCGTGCTTCAACTCACCCGCCGGATAGGCCTCCGCATGGATGTAAGAAAGCTTCTTCATCTTCAGCGCGCCTTCCAGCGCCACCGGAAAATGGACGCCCCGGCCCAGGAACAGAATATCTGAAGCGCGGTCGAAGTGGCGGGCCAGCTCCTCGTATTCCTCGTCCTTTTGCAGGACGTACTCGAGCTGCCGCGGCAGCATGGTCAGCTGGCTGAGCAGTTCTTTTGACTCGGCCGGAGGAACCAGTCCACGAAGCTGGCCCAGGTAGACCGCGAACAGATAAAGCCCGATCAGTTGAGAAGTAAAAGTCTTGGTGGAGCCCACGCCGATTTCCGGACCCGCGTGTGTGTAGATGGTTCCGTTGGCTTCCCGTGGCACCATGCTGCCCAGCACGTTGCAGATGGCGAGCGTCTTGGAGCCTTTGGCCTGGGCCTCACGCTGCCCGGCAATGGTGTCCGCCGTCTCGCCGGACTGGGTGATCAGCACCGTCAGCGTGCGGGAATCCACCAGCGGATCGCGGTAGCGGAACTCCGAGGCATAGTCGACTTCCGTGGGCACCCGGGCCAGGCGCTCAAACATGATTTTCCCCGCCAACCCGGCGTGTCGCGATGTGCCCGCGGCAACAATCTTGATTTCCCGGAAGGCGCGGAATTCGTCCTCGGTGATCTCCATTTCGTCCAGGAAGATCTGGCCCGTCTCCGGAGAAACGCGGCCCAGCGCGGTGTCGCGGACGGCGCGCGGCTGCTCATAAATCTCTTTCAGCGTGTAGTGCTTGAAGCCGCCTTTTTCTGCCAGAATCGGGTCCCAGCTGATGTGTTGAACGCGGCGGGTGACGGGCTCACCGTGGAAGTCCATCAGCTTTACACCGTTCGGCGTCAGCACCGCAATGTCGCCATCGGCGAGAAAGAAGAGGTCGCGGGTGTGATAAAGGATGGCCGGAACATCGCTGGCAACCAGGTATTCGTTCTTGCCGAGTCCGATCACCGCCGGGGGACCCTGGCGGACCGCAACAATCTTGTTCAAGTCCCTGGTGGACATGATCGCCAGGGCAAACACGCCGGTCAGGCGCTGGACAGCGGCCCGCACGGCATCGTCCAGTGTGACCTTCGCCGATGATGGCGACGGCTTGTCGAGGTATTTCTCAATCAGGTGCGCGATCACCTCGGTGTCGGTTTCCGTGGTGAAGACGTGCCCCTCCTCCGCCAGCTCCTGCTTCAGCTCCATGTAGTTCTCAATGATGCCGTTGTGAACAACCACAACCGTGCCGTGGCAGTCGCGGTGAGGGTGGGCGTTTTCTTCGGTCGGCGCTCCGTGCGTGGCCCAGCGGGTGTGCCCAATGCCGTAGGTGCCGTCGATGGGATTCAGGCGGATCACTTCTTCCAGGTTGCGCAGCTTCCCCATGGCGCGGCGGATGGCCAGATTGCCATCCTTCATCACGGCCAGGCCGGCGGAGTCGTATCCGCGATATTGCAGGCGCTGAAGCCCTTCCAGCAGCACTGGAACAACACGTTTGTTGCCGATGTAACCGATGATTCCTGACATGGATTGAGGTTCCCGGCCCGGCTGCCCTGCCTGAATAGAAGCCTTTGCCTTCTTCAGGCTGCATCAGGGGTGCTCATTTTAAGCCTGCATTATAGCAGAAGCGCACCGCCATGTTCGTAGCACTCGGACTGGTCCGGGACCACCACGGGGTTATCGGGATTGCTGGATGTAGACCTCGCCGGTATTCAAGCTGGGCTTTTGATTGAAGCTGCCGAAGGTCAGCCCCTCGCCTGAAGCAATATATTCCTTCATCTTTGCCGACATGCGGCGGCAGACGTCGGGATAGCGGTCCGCCACGTCGGTGAGTTCCTGGGGGTCCTTCTGCAGGCTATAGAGTTGCGGCTTGTAGACGGCCGGAGTGGCCCCTGGGGTCACAACAAACTTTTCCTGGCGGGCTTCGGGCTTCCAGATTTCCGTGTAGCTCCACTCGTGATCGCGCGCGCAACCCACCCAGCCATAAGTCTGCACCACAAAATCCTTGATGCTGCGGGTTTCTCCCGTGGCCATGGGCCAGAAATTCTCGCCGGTCACGCGGGCAGGCGGCTTCAGTCCCAGCAGGTGCAGCAGGGTGGGCATGTAATCGTGGATCTGCACGAACCCTGGGACTTTCTTTCCGGCCAATGTCTGGTCGGGCGTCCGGATCATCAGCGGAACGTGGCTGACCTGCCCGCGCAGCTTGTCCGGCCCTTTCAGGAACTGGCCGTGCTCGCCCAGCATGGCGCCGTGGTCGGACATGAAGACGACAACGGAATTTTCCAGCAGCCCGAATTGGCGGATGGTGTCGAGTAGCGCGCCGATCCAATAATCCACGCAACTGACCTCTCCGGCGTAGTTGGCCCGAAAGCGGTTCTTGATCTCCTCGGATAGCGGGACGGTGGCGTAGGGCGGCTCGATAAAACTCGGCGTGTACGAGCCCTTCCAGTATTTCTCGAGAAACCGCTGCGGCGGGTCCCACGGCTCGTGCGAGTCGAACATTTCGACGTGCAGGTAGAAAGGCCGCTGGTCGAAATTCCCTCTCAGCCATTGGATGGCCTGGTCGGCAACAATCTGCGATAGCGACTCGCCCTGCTGCTTCCACAGATCGCGGTTCGCCTTGTACTGGGCCAGGAAGCCCTGGATGCCGGGATATTTCGCCAGATATTCCGGCGAAACGATGTCGCTGACGTCGGGCAATTTGTGGGGCGCTGTGCCGTAGAAGTCAAACTCCTGGCCGCGAACCCACCGGAAAGTGCGAAAACCCCGATGGAAGTTTCTTCCCGGACGCATCTGGTGTGGCAGGTCACTGATCAGCGTGGTGATGTAGTCGGCTTCGAGCAGAGTTTCACTCAGCGTCTGGTCTTCGTTGTAAAGATGGTGCCAGCCGGGCAGTTGCACCGGCTCATGCTGGCGGAAGTAATAGCAGGGAATCACCCGCCGGCCGGTGTAAAGTGTGCGCCGGATGACGATGGTGGGCATGCCTTCCGGGTAGGCATCTTCAAAAACAACGCACTCTTTCGAGAAGCGATCGAGGTTGGGCGTCTCGAGGTTTTCAAGCCACTTGGGGCCGTAGCAGGCCAGGTTGTCATGGCGGAAGGTGTCGCTGACAATCACGATCAGGTTCAGATTATTGCCGCTCTGCCTTGGAGGCCGCTCCCAGATGGAGCCGCATTCCTGCGGGGCGGCAGCCGGCTGCGCGTTGGCCTCCGCCGCCCGCCCGCCGAGTCCAGCCGCGGCGGCCATTGCGGTGCTCTTCAGGAAGTTCCTGCGTGAAGAATTCTGCCTGGCCATGGTCCAGTTCCCCCTTCATTCCTGCCTGGCGCGCTACGATCGTGAGGCGTTGATGCGGATATATTCGTGCGTAAAGTCGCAGGTCCACACCCATGCGTCGGCTTTTCCCTGGTGCAGATCGATGCGAATCACGAGTTCGCTATTCTCCAGTTCTTTTTTCGCGGTTGCCTCATCGAAACCTGCGTGCACGCCCCGGCGGCAGAGGTAGAGGCCGTTGACGCGGACATCCACTTTGGATGCGTCGATAGCGGCGCCGGAATAACCCGTGGCACAAACAATCCGGCCCCAGTTGGGATCGCCTCCGGCCAGCGCCGTCTTCACCAGTGGAGAATTGGCCACGGCGCGGGCCACACGCTCAGCGTCGGAAGCATTCCGCGCTCCGCGCGCTTCAATTCGGGCGATTTTCGTTGCGCCTTCACCATCCTTGACGATCATCTGGGCGAGCGTCTGGCAGAGTTCGGTCAGTCCCTGCAGGAAATTCTTCGCGGCAGGCGTGCCGGGCCGGATGGCCGCTCCGGAAAGGCCGCTGGCCAGCGCCACCACGCTGTCGTTGGTTGAAGTGTCGCCGTCCACCGTGATCCGGTTGAAGGAGTCGTCCACGGCGGCGCGCAGCATCTTCTGGAGCGCGGCGGGGGCAACGGCGGCGTCCGTGGTGATGTAAGACAACATGGTGGCCATGTTCGGATGGATCATGCCGGCGCCCTTGGCCACGCCTGCCAGGGTCACCGTCCGGCCGCCGATTTTCGATTGCAGCACGGCGGACTTGGGAAAGCTGTCCGTGGTCATGAGCGCCCGCGGGACTTCCGGGGCGCTTTCGACGGAAAGAATTTCCTTCAAGGTGGGAAGCTGCTTCAGAATCAGGTCCAGGTTCAGGGGAGTTCCGATTACGCCGGTGGAGGAGACCATGACCTCGTGCGGCTCGACACCCAGCAACCGGGCCACAGCTTTTCCCGTCTGTTCGGCCACCGTCATGCCCGCCCGGCCCGTGCAGGCATTGGCGTTGCCTGAGTTGGCGATGATGGCTCGCGCCCGGCCGCGGTTCTTTTTCAAATTCTGACGGCAGAGGAGCACCGGCGCGGCGGCCGCCCGGTTGGTGGTGAAAACGCCGGCGGCGCTCGCTTCGGGCACGTCACAAACAATCAAGACAAGATCCAGCGCACCTGGGGCCTTTTTGATTCCAGCCGCGGCGGCGGCGGCGCGGAAGCCTTGGGGGGTGGCCAGGCTCCCTTCAATGGCATTCCAACTTGGCATGGGAAAGTCACACTCCTTCTTGCACGGAACTTTAGAGTTGCACAGTCTAGCAGAAATTCACACGGTCGCGGAGCGAGTGTTGAAGATTCTTTGGCGGGAGTGTGCCCAACACCTATCGGATCGGCTTGACGTTCTTCAGCTCCAGCACACCCGGTTCGGGCTTTTCCTGGGGAGGAGGCCCGCTCACCTTGATGGACTTGATGCTTTCCTCGCAGGCCTGGAGGAACAACTGCGGGTCGCTGGAGCCCGGCCGGCAGTTGGCCTGGACAATGTGGTCGGGTGAAATGATGTGGGCCGTCACGAGCTCCGCGTTTTCTGTGCTGGGCACATCAAAACTGATGGCGGGCAGCACGTTGGCATGTTCCGCGGATTGCCAGATCATCACGGCGTCGCGGCCCTGGATTTTCATATGCTCGAAACGGTAGTCGGGGATCTTCTCGTACGTCCCGGCGGTTTCCCACCTGGCCAGAAGCTGCGGCGAGAACTCGTCTGCGTTGTTCGGATTTGACTGTGAGGTCATAATCAGCACCGGCCCGTGGCTGAAAAGGCGGGAGCGGTAGATCCTGACGCCACCGGGAAAATCATCAATCTTGCCGTAGATGCCCGCGGCAACTTTCATGTCAATTCCCAGTGTCGCGTTCTGGTAAGGAAGGGCCTCGAGGACCTTGTTGGCCTTGTAGACCTGATAATACGGATACCACTTGACCAGAACAAATTCGGCCAGGAGGGCTGCGCCGCCGATCAGGATGATTCCCAGCGTAAACTTCGCCTGCATCGAGAGCTTCTTCATGGGCTCATCTTAGCCTGAGATTGGGGCTCGCGCAATTCTTAGTGGCGGCTCACTCCACCCGCAGCAGAGGGCTGGCTTTTTCCAGCACGATGCCCACTTTCCGGGCAGGTACGCCGTGTCTGCCCAGCTTTTCGACCAGCGGCGCAGCATCCCTCTCGCTCACCACAAGAAGCAGCCCGCCGCTGGTTTGGGGATCGAACAGCAGGTTGCGGACCTCCTGCGGCACCTTCGGGTCAAACTCGACGCAGGTACCAAGAAATTTGATGTTGTTTTTCAGGCCGCCGGGTAGAAATCCCTGGCGCGAATAATCGAGTGCTTCGGGAAGAAACTCGACCTCTTTATGCTCGACCACCATGCTCACCCCGCTGGCCGCCGCCATGGCCCGCAGGTGGCCCAGCAACCCGAAGCCCGTGATGTCGGTGGCGGAGTGGATGTCGAACTCATGGGCCACTTCACTCCCCGCGCGGTTGAGCATCAGCATCGATTCGGTCGAGGCGCTCACGGCGGCTTCGCTCGCTTTGCGCTTTTTCAGCGCCGTCGAGATGATCCCGGTACCGAGGCGCTTGGTCAGCACCAGGCGATCGCCCGGCCGCGCACCCCGGTTGGTCAGCACGCGTTTGGGGTCCACCACTCCGGTGACCGCGTAGCCAAACTTGATTTCCTCGTCCCCGATCGAATGCCCGCCGATCACCGAGCAGCCGGCCTCCTGCATCTTGGCCAGGCCTCCCTGCATGATCTGTTCGAGGATTTCCAAATCGCGTCCCGTGTTGGGAAAGCCCACAATCGAGAGCGCGGAAACCGGCCGGCCGCCCATGGCGTAAACGTCGCTCAGGGAATTGGTTGCCGCAATCTGGCCGAAGGTCCAGGGATCGTCCACGATGGGCGTGAAGAAATCGACCGTCTGCACCAGCGCGACCCCCGGCGCGATCAGATACACGCCCGCGTCGTCGCCGGTGTCGAAACCGACGAGAACATTAGGATCGGATTGTTTCGGCAGCTTAGCCAGGACCGAGTCCAAAATACTTGGACTCAACTTGGCTGCTCAACCCGCCGCCTTCACCATCGCGGTCAACCGCTTTCGTTCATCCATAACTGGCATTATAGGCTGAAGTTTGAGGCTGATGGGGGTGCGATCCTCCGCCCCGGCAATCCGTGAAAGGTGGGCGAAAGCCTTACTCCATGGCGTCCCGCACTTCCTTAAAACTTTGGACGGCGAACTCCAGGTCGGCACGGGTGTGCGCGGCGGATATCTGCACGCGGATGCGCGCCTTGCCTTGCGGCACCACAGGATAACAAAATCCGATTACGTAGATGCCTTTTTCGAGCAGCGCATCGGCCATCTGGGTGGCCCTGGCGGCGTCGCCGATCATGATGGGCACAATCGGATGCTCGCCTGGCTGGATGGAAAATCCCAGCGCCGCCATCTGCTCGCGGAAGAAGAGTGTGTTTTCCATCAGCCGCTCGCGCAGCTCACCCGACTCCTGCAGCAGGTCGAGCACTTTCAACGAGGCCGCCACAATAGCCGGGGACACCGAATTGGAAAAGAGGTAAGGTCGCGAGCGCTGTCTCAGCAGCTCAATGATTTCCTTGCGCCCCGTCGTGTAGCCGCCGCTCGCGCCGCCGAGCGCCTTGCCCAGCGTTCCCGTGATGATGTCCACGCGGCCTTCCACTTCGCAATGTTCCGCGGTGCCGCGGCCGTGCTGGCCCATAAATCCCACCGCGTGCGAATCGTCCACCATCACCAGCGCGCCATACTTGTCCGCCAGGCCGCAAATCCCCCCGAGCTTGGCTATATAGCCGTCCATGGAGAAGACGCCATCCGTCGCCACCAGAAGGCATCGCGCCTCCGCCTTAGCCTGCTTCAGCTTGTCTTCAAGATCGTCCAGGTCGCCGTTGCGAAAGCGGTAGCGTTTGGCTTTGCACAGCCGGATGCCGTCAATGATGCTGGCGTGGTTCAATTCGTCGGAGATCACGGCATCTTCGGCGTCCAGCAGCGTTTCAAACAGCCCCCCGTTGGCGTCAAAGCATGAGCTGTAAAGGATGGTGTCGTCGGTTCCAAGAAAGCGGCTCAGCGCCGCCTCCAGTTGCTGGTGGATGGCCTGCGTTCCGCAGATAAAGCGGACCGACGAGAGCCCGTAGCCCCAGCGGTCAAGCGCCTCTTTCGCCGCCTGCACGATGTCCGGATGGTTCGACAGGCCCAGGTAATTGTTGGCACACAGGTTCAGGACGCTCTTTCCGTTTTGCAACTCCACTCGCGTCTGCTGCGCCGAGGTCAGTATTCGCTCGTTTTTGTAAAGCCCGGCCTGCTGGATTTCAGCCAGACGGGCCGCCAGATGTTCGCGGATGCTCCCGTACAATTTATTCCCTCCAATCCAGAATCACCTTGCCGCATTGGCCGGTCCTCATGGCCTCAAACCCTTTTTCGTATTCCTGCCACTTGAGACGATGCGTAATCACGGGCTTGATGTCGAGGCCCGATTCCAGCATCACCGTCATCTTGTACCACGTCTCGTACATCTCGCGGCCGTAGATGCCCTTGAGGGTGAGCATGTTGAAAATCACCTCGTTCCAGTTGATGGACATCTCCTGGTTGGGGATGCCCAGCATGGCGATCCTGCCGCCATGGCTCATGTTGCCGAGCATGCTGCGGAAGGCCGCCGGGTTTCCCGACATTTCGAGGCCCACGTCAAATCCTTCCTGCATGCCCAGCTCTTTCTGCACCTGCTCCAGAGGAGTTTTCCTGGGGTCGATGGCTCGCGTCACGCCCATTTTTTCCGCCAGCTTCAGCCGCTCGGGAATCAGGTCTGAGATCACCACATAGCGCGCGCCGGCATGCCGCGCCACCGCCGCCGCCATCAGCCCGATGGGCCCTGCCCCGGTAATCAGCACGTCTTCACCCAGCACGGGGAATTGCAGCGCCGTGTGGACGGCGTTGCCGAAGGGGTCAAAGATGGAGGCGATTTCCAGCGGAACCTTGGGGCTGTGCCGCCAGATATTGCTCATCGGAAGTGCAATAAATTCGGCAAAAGCGCCGGGCCGGCCGACGCCCACACCCTTGGAGTCTGCGCACAGGTGCCGGCGCCCGGCCAGGCAGTTCCGACAGCGCCCGCACACCACGTGGCCTTCGCCGCTCACGATCATGCCCAGCTCAAAGTCGGTGACGTTCGACCCCACCTCCTCAATCTGGCCTACAAATTCGTGGCCGATCACCAGGGGCACGGGAATCGTCTTCTTGGCCCAGGCGTCCCATTCAAAAATGTGCAGGTCGGTGCCGCAGATACCCGTCAACTGCACGCGGATCAGAACATCGTTGATCCCGATCGTCGGTTTCGGAACATCTTCAATCCACAGGCCGCGCTCTGCCCGGCTCTTGACCAGTGCTTTCATCAGGTGTCCCTCCAGAATAGCGGGTCGCACGGACCTCCTGCTGACGGCCTGCGGCTCTCCGCTCGATGGCAAATCGATAACTTCTGATTATCTCACGAAAAATGCAGGAGGGTTTTCCAGCGCTCGTCGAAGGTGTTGTCTCAATCCGGGCATAGCGGCTAATTCAGGGGGCGACTGGAGAGGTCGACACCGGGCTGGCACGCCACAGGCAAAGCTTTTCTGACCGTGGGCCGCTGGACATGTAGTAAAAACCAGTGTCAATCGAAGAATGGATTGACAGTAGTGAATCAGTTCACTTCCGTGCGGCGACGGCCTGGCTGGGGACAATCTGGTTAAGCGTTTCGAGCTCTTCTGGCGAAAGCCTGGCGGTGCCGGCAGCGGCGTTCTCTTCTGCCTGCTGGGGGTTGCGGGCCCCCACCAGCGCGTGGGTGAGGCCGGGCTGCGAATGGGTCCAGGCGATCACCAATTGCGCCAGGGTCAGTTCATGCTTTTCCGCGATAGGCCTCATCTTGTCCAGCATTGCCAACACCTGCTTTCGCGACTCCACACTGAACCTCGGGTGGTTGTGGCGAATGTCGTCCGCCGGAAACTCCCGGTCCGGCCCCACTTTGCCGGTGAGCAGGCCGAGCGCCATCGGTGAATAGGCCAGCACGGCGATGTTATTCTTCAGAGCGTAAGGCAGATACTCATTCTCAAGGTTCCGGTCCAGCATGCTGTATTTTTCCTGTCCGGAATCCAGGGGCCCTACGCGCCTGTAAGCTTCAATCTGCTCAACCGTGGCGTTCGAGACGCCGATCGCGCGGATTTTTCCTTCGCGCTTCAGGTCCATCAGGGTCCTCATGGTCTCTTCAATAGGAGTGGTCTCGTCCTGCCAGTGGGTCTGGTAGAGATCGATGAAATCGGTGTCAAGGCGCTTCAGGCTCTGTTCCACCTCGTAGCGGATGGACTCCGGCCCGAGGTACCGGTGCAGCGTTTTGCCGTTCTGGTTAACGAAAGGAGTGCCCTTGTCCGTGTGCCACACAATCCCGCACTTGGTTGCAATCAACACCCGGCTGCGGCGGCCCGCAACCGCTTTTCCCACAACGCTTTCCGAAAGCCCCATGCCGTAGGCAGGGGCGGTATCAATAAAATTAATGCCGGCGTCAATCGCCGACTGGATGGCTTCCACCGATTTGCGCTCATCTGCGCCGCCCCACATCCATCCGCCGATGGCCCAGGCTCCCAGGCCCACGACGGATGCTTCAATTCCTGACGCCCCCAATGGACGATATTCCATTCCAACCTCCACACTGTTTTTCTTCCTTCGCGAACTTGAGCGTCCGCAGGCTCAGCGTCGGGCAGAGAATCGCCCGGCTCTTTTTCGATGCCCGGCTTATGGTTTCGATTCAGAGGAACTGGTTGGCCTGGCCCTGTTGGAGCGGCGACCGCAGTTTGCCCCGAGGGGGCCGGAGGTCGCCGGAATCAAGCGGCCGGCGCGGAAAGTTGCTTTGCACGGTCTGCGATCCCGCGGTTTCTAATCCCCTAGCACACCAGACTCTTCGGGCAGCCGCAGTTCTTCCAGTGCGTCGTCGGTTGCCGCCAGAGGAGTGGGCAGCACGCGCATCCTTAATCGCATATGTTTCTCGCGATGGAAGTGGTTGTAAGCGCTCACGGCGGCCTTGATCATCAATTTGGTCACCGTCCCGCTTTTCTTTCTTCGAACGCTGTCGGCCGCCATCCCATAGCCCGCGTAAGCCCGCTTGAACAGCAGGCAGACCAGGAGATACGTCAGCCGCGCCGGCCAGGACCATCCTTTGGCGGACCCGCAGCGGCTCCGTTTGAAACTCTCGCCCAGCGAGTAAAAACTGTCCCAGCACTTCTTATTCTCGGTGTGCAACTCATTCTTGGTCATGTTCGGATGCTTGATGATGTCCACGGGCCTCAGAGTTTTCAGCCAGTAGTCGTCATAAAGGATCTGAGTTTGATGTTTGGGATGGAAGTCCGGCGTGGCAAGATTCTTCCGGTCGCTCATCATTTCATAAAAGTCTTTGGTGCCGGGGTAGGGATTGAAGACCGTGAACTGGGCAAACAGGGTGCCGGACTCCGTCGCAAAATTCCTCATGGTCCGGATGGTCTGGACGGTATCGGATTCCAGGCCGCAAATGATCGAGCTCAAAACAAAGATGCCGCTGTTTTGGATTTTCTGGATGGCCTCGACCATCCTCTCGCCAACCGGATTCCACAGCTTCCCGGCGCTCCGCAATCCTTCTTCTGAAAACGACTCCACTCCGATCAGCGCCACTCGGATCCGCATCTTCTCCTGCATCGCCCGCAGGTATTCTTCATCGGTTGTCGCCTCAGTCGTCATCTGGGCAAAGGCGTACATGTCTTTCGGCACCCCACGGTCGTATTCGTCAAAAAACTTCAACCGCTCCTCGCGGATTTTCTCAAGTTCCCGCTTCTTGTTTTCGCCCGTCTCCCTCGCGATTCTTCCCAGCGTCGCCGGGTTAAAATTATCATCTGCAAAGACGATGTATCGATACCCCAGATCGTGCAGTTCATTCACTTCCTCAATGACTTTCTCGCTCAGGCGCTGCCGGGGCGTGCGCCCTTCCGTCACCCAGACGGAACAGAAGCTGCAATTCTCCGGGCAGCCCGCAACAGTCTGAACGCAGGGGAAAACGTATTTGGTGGGGTCAAGAAGGTCCCATCGTGCTTTGCGCATTTCCTCGCCGGCAATCCGCCCGCCCGCATATTGCTGCTTCAAACGCTTCTGCAGGGCATCCTGGACGGCCTGCCCCCACACCGCTTCCCCGCTGCCGGTCACCACGGCGTCGGCGCCCATCTGCAAGGGTTCCTGGGGGAAAATCGTGGCATGAATTCCACCCATAATCACCGTCGCGCCGCGCGCCTTCGCTTCCTTCAATACTCGATACCCTGGAATGCAGTTGCCCGTGGTGATGCCAATCCCGACAATATCTCCGGGACCCACGATCCCGGGATTGAACTTTTCGATCGATTCGTCCACCAGAATCGGATCACCCACCAGTTCAAGGGGCGTGGCCTGAGCAATAACAAAAAGCCACCGCGGCGTCATAAAGCTGTAGCCCGCGGTGGACATGGAAGGGTTAACCAGAATGACTTTTGCCAAAGAAACTCCTATGACTCCGGGATAGTCGTGTCTAAGGTTCCGATCAATATTTGCAGTGATGGTCGGTGCCCTGCGGGAGAGTCTACACCCAATTGCCGGCCCCTCGCACATAAAACTTCACCGCGCTCCGCAAGATTTTCTTGCCACGCCTGGGGTTTTAAGGTATAGTCCGTAGACGATGGTCAGTGTAAGTTTTGCCAACGCGTTTAGCTTTAGCTACTGGTATTGGGGCTTTTTTGCCTCGATGCGGTAGAGTGGCGTTGGCCTGACCAGGAAAAATAAGTTCTGAAAAACAGCCAGCCCACTCAGACCGAGTGGGCTTTTTTGTTGGCGGGGAGAGATAAACCATGATCATTTCAATGCGGCCGCATGCCACGAGAGAAGAGATTGACTACGTTTGCGAGCGGATTCGTGATTTCGGATACAAAGTGCATTCCATTGAAGGCGAAGAAAGGGTGGTGATTGGGGTGATAGGCGTAGGCGATGTAACAGCGTGTCTGGAATCGCTGGAGGCGACTCCCGGGGTGGAGAAGGCCATGCGAATTTCGGCGCCCTACAAGTTCGTCAGCAAGGAATTCAAGCAGGAGCGCTCGCGGATTCGCGTGAACGGCGCGGAGATCGGGGGCGACGAATTTGTGGTGATGGCCGGGCCCTGCTCTGTGGAAAACGAGAAGCAGATTCTCGAGACCGCCGAGGCCGTTGCGGCCGCCGGGGCCAAGGTGCTTCGGGGCGGCGCCTTCAAGCCGCGAACCTCCCCTTATGATTTCCAGGGGCTGGCTCTCGAAGGGCTCAAGCTGCTGGCCAGGGCTCGCGAAGCCACCGGCCTTGCCATCGTGACGGAAGTGATGAGCGAAGGCGACGTTGCACAGGTGGCGGAGTACGCTGACGTGATGCAGGTGGGGGCGCGCAACATGCAGAACTTCTCGCTACTGAAGGCGCTGGGCAAGTGCTCGCGGCCCGTGTTGCTGAAGCGCGGCATGAGCTCCACCATCAAGGAACTGCTGATGTCCGCCGAATACATCACGGCGCACGGCAATCCCAACGTGATTCTCTGCGAACGCGGCATCCGCACCTTTGAGACTGCCACCCGCAACACCTGCGACATCGCGGCCGTACCCGTGCTGAGGGAACTGACGCATCTGCCTGTGATTCTTGATCCCAGCCACGCCACCGGCAAGCGAAGCCTGGTGCCTGCGCTCTGCCGCGCGGCCGTGGCCATCGGGGCGGACGGCCTGATTGTTGAAGTCCATCCGCGGCCTGAAAAGGCCATGAGCGATGGCGCACAATCCCTCAGGACTGAACAGTTTGCAGCCATGATGCGGGACCTGAAACCTTACATCCAGCTCTGGAAGGAGAGCCGCGTTTCCGCCGCCGCCGCTGTCTAGCCGCTGAAGCGGGAATACAACCCCGCGATACCCGGCAGGCATCGGAGTGAAGGTATATTGCTTTCGAATAACAGGCAGTAGTTTGGTTTTCCCGGTATCGTCAGTCTCAAAGCTACACGGGAAGCACAGCAGGAGAATCGTCGTAGAATCCCATGTGGCGAAGAGTTCTGGCGGGACCGCTGAAGCGGGCCTCGAAGTTCGGTGCAGTTTATCTGCTTTACTTGTCCATTATCTGGCTTTTTGACTACGTCTATTTCCCCTGGCTCACCCTCAAGTTCCGCTATCTCGTTATCTTTCCATTGTTTCTATCCATCTTTTTGGCCTCCTGGGGAGGCTACTACCTTTACCGCCACTTCCAGGAAGACGTGTTTTTCACGGACAAAATTCATCAATGGCTGGACCGGCCGGGAACCGGCGGCCTGCGGGGGAAGGTCCGGTCGGCGGTTCTGAACCGGCCCGCCTGCGTGTTTGCGGCTGTTGCCACCTGGTGGAGTCCGCTCCACGCTTACATTTTTCTCAATAAGGATCAGGACTTCAGGCTGTTGTCGCTCCTCAAATCGCTCACCATGGGCTCCTTGCTCTGTGCCCTCTTCTGGGGCCTGATCGGAGACTCTTTTATCTTTTCGTACAGCTTACTGAAAGCAATCCTGCATTGATGTTTCGCAGGGTATTCATGAGGTGCAATCGTGAACGTTTTTCTTACGGGATCTACGGGGTTTCTGGCGGGAGAACTGGCCGTTCTCCTCTCAAAGAGGCCACAAATTCGGCGGCTCTATTGCCTGATCCGGGGCAATGATGCCCAGAAGGCCTGGAGCCGCCTGCAACAAGTTTTTCAATTCCACGGAGACGCTTTTGACATCACCAGGATCGTTCCGGTGGTCGGGGACCTTGGGGACAGTACGCTGGCGGAAAAGCTTTGCCGCCTGAAGGACCTGGGCGAGGTTGACACGGTGATTCATGCCGCGGCCGACACTTCCTTCGCGCCTTCTTCCACCGAAAGCGTTGAGCGGATCAACATCGGCGGAACGCAGCAGATCCTCACCTGGGCCCAGTCCCTGCCGAACCTGGAGACCTTTGTCTATGTGGGGACGGCCAGCATCTGCGGGACGAGCTTGACCCACTGCAACGTCCTTGAAGACCAGTCGCCCTCGACCGGCGCGGCCCACCTGGTGCGTTACTGCTACACCAAAATGATCGGGGAGATCAACGTCACACGGTCCATTCCCCGCGAAAAGCTTCTCGTGGTCCGGCCTTCCATCATCATGGGTGACACGCGTGACTGGACGCCGCGCTCCTACGTCATCCTGTGGGCGCTGGCTGCGGTCAACACCATCCGCCTGATCCCGTCCAATCCTGAAGCGCATCTCGACATCATCCCTGTGGATTACACGGCCGAAGCGATTGTGGAGCTGCTCTTCGCCAGGAGGAAGTGGACCACCTATCACATTTCCGCTGGCAAACAGTCTTCCTCAACTCTGGGGGCGATCCTGAGCGCAGCCGATGACTCCGCTGACGGCCGTCCGGCCTTCAAGTTCGTCCGGCACGAATTGCTCCAGCAGATGAAGAAATGGCCCAAAAAGCTCCTGCCTCAAAGCGAGCTTCATCAATCGGAATACAGCAACTATCTTTCCTACTGGAATACCACTTTCAGCGGCAATGGCAACTTGCGGATGCTGCTCACCGCCATGGGGCCTTACTTCCGGTTTATGGACCTGGACCAGACTTTTGACAACTCGCGGTTGCTGGCAGATACGTCCATCGGGACACCACCGCCGGCCCACGAATACGTGAGGAAGACCTCCCGGCACCTGAACAATATTGACCTCACCGAAGGCGCGCTTGACCCGTAGGCCCTACCGTTACCAGTCCAGGATGGCGCCGTCGGCGGCGCGGATGTTCGTCGAGTGGATCACTTCCTGCTGGAAGGGATGATTGGCGGCTTCCTTTTCGTTGACGCTGATTCCGAGTCCGGGACTTTCCGTCTTCAGCCAGTGGCCGTCGCGGGTTTCAAGCGAATGCTGCACCACGTCCCACCGCCAGGGCACGTCGGCCAGCATGTCTTCCTGAATCAGGAAATTCGGCGTGGAGAGTGCAAAGTGCAGCGCCGCTGCGTTGGCCACCGGCCCCAGCGGATTGTGCGGCGCCACGCCCATCAGGTAAGCCTCGGCCATGGCCGCGATTTTCTTCCCTTCCAGCAGTCCCCCGCAGTGACACAGGTCCGGCTGGATCACGTGGCAGGCCTGCTGCTCGAAGATTTCGCGGAACTGGTGCCGGGTCACCAGCCGCTCCCCGGTGGCAATCGGCACGGAGACGGCGCGCTTCACTTCCGCCAGCGCCGCAACGTTTTCCGGAGGCACGGGCTCCTCGCAGAAGAACGGGCTGAACTCCGCCACGGCGTTGATGTACTCGACGGCCATGGCGGGCGTGGTCCGGCCGTGGAAGTCGATCATGATGTCCACGGAATCGCCCACCGCCTCGCGCAGCTTTCCAATCACGCCGGCAAACTTTTTGACGTAAGAGACATTCATCAGCGGTTCGGAATAGGGCACGCAAACCACTTTGACCGCCGTATAACCCTGCGCAACAACCTGGCGCGCCAGGTCGATCACAGGCCCGGGATCGAAGCTTTCGTAGACGGCCTTCATGCTGCCGCCGCCCAGGTGAGTGTACATCCGCACCCGATCGCGCACGGCGCCGCCCAGCAGCTTGTAGACCGGAACCTTCAGCGATTTGCCCAGGATGTCCCAGCACGCCTGCTCGATGCCGCTGAGGGCGCTCATGCCGATCACCCCCACCCGCCAGAACGACTGCCGGTAGAGCTTCTGGTAGAGGTGCTCGATGCGCGTGGGGTCTTCGCCAATGGCCATAGGAGCGAGATCTTCGATGGCTCCCACCACGGCGCGCGTCTTCCATTCGAGCGAGGCTTCGCCCCAGCCGCTGAGCCCCGCCTGGTCGGTCTCCACCTTCACGAAGACCCAGTTCCTCATTTCCGCATTGACCACCACGCTCTTGATGGCTGTGATCTTCATCGTTTCAGTCCATGGGATAGAGGCTACAGCCGCCGTCCACCAGCAGCGTCGCCCCCGTCATGTAATCCGAAGCGCTGGAACAGAGAAAGACCATGGCGTCCGCCACCGACTCGGGCGTCTGCAAAGCTCCCAGCGGAATCGCTTTTTCCGCGCGGCTCCGGAAATCAGGCTCGTTGTCCCACTGCCGCTTCGCCATGCCCACTCCCACAATGCCCGGCGCCATCGCATTCACCCGGATACCCTTCGCGGCCAGTTCACGACCCATGCCGCGCATCAGCATTTTCATACCGCTCTTTGAAACCGTGTAGGGAGTGATGTCCGGCCAGGGGAAGTCCTGCACCCATGACGAAGTGAAGATAATCTTGCCCGCGAGGCCCGCTGCAATCATTGTTCTTGCCGCCGCCTGCGCCACCAGAAACGCGCCTTTCAAGTTCACGCTTTGAATCCTGTCCCAGTCGGCGCTTGAAACATCGAGGATCGGGCAGGTGTGGGCGACGCCGGCGTGGCAGATCGCTACGTCCAGCCGCCCCATAGCCGCTGCCGCCTTCTCGACGAGCGCGTGCGCCTCGTCCGGATCAGTCACGTCCGCCTTGAAGTAGAGGCACCGGTCCTCCGGCCAGCCGGCTTCGCGAATGACCTCGGCGGCCTTACCTTCTTCCACAATGTCATTCACAGCCACGGTGGCGGAAACCTCCAACAGGCGACCTACCACCACGCGGCCGATGGCTCCCAGGCCGCCCGTAATCAGAACACGCTTGCCGCTCAGGCAATCTTTTGAAAATGCATCCATGGTTTCCTGTTTCCCGCAGAACCCTATCGGGCTTTTCCCTTTGCTCGGTCGCTGCGCCAGAGAAATCATCTCACAGAGTGGCGGCCGTTCCTACCCTTTCGTTGCTCATATCCGGCACTCCATCAATAACCATGGCCAATGGCGTTCACTTGAACTTTCTATCAATTTTTCGCGAGTTCTGCTATATCCTCTTGGGGCTAATTCAATTTTATCGTCCGACTTCGAGTGTTGGAGAGACACCTGAACCATTTTGCGTCGCTGCTGGGAATTCTTGTCATTCTTGGAACGTGTTACGCGCTTTCGCGCCACCGCTCGGCCATTCGCTGGCGGATTGTGGGCTGGGGATTGGCCCTGCAATTCCTCATCGCCCTGTTTGTGCTTCGCACGGGGGTTGGCTACTGGCTGCTGAGCAAAGCTTCAACCGGCGTGGTGTGGTTCCTGCATTTTTCGTTTGAAGGCTCCAGGTTTGTGTTCGGGCCGCTGGGCGATCCCAAGGGCAGTCTGGGCATGGTCTTCGCCTTCCAGGCTCTGCCCTTGATCATCTACGTGGCCGCATTCCTGTCCATCCTTTACTACGTCGGCATTCTGCCCGCGCTGGTTTCGCTGGCGGCGAAGGCCTTGTTCAAGCTGATGGGAACCAGCGGCGCCGAGTCGTTGGAAGTTGTGGCCAGCATTGCCATCGGGCAGGCGGAAGCGCCGCTGGTCATTCGTCCCTATCTGGAAAAGCTGACCCAGTCCGAATTGATGACAGTGATGACCGCCGGCATGGCCCACATTGCAGGGTCCGTGCTGGGCGCCTACATCCTGTTCGGAGCGCAGGCGCGTGACCTGCTGACCGCAGTGGTGATGACGGCGCCGGGGACGATGCTGATCTCCAAGATGCTGATCCCGGAGACAGGCAAGCCGCAAACCGCCGGCGAAGTGAAACTGGTCCTCGAGAAAAAGGACGTCAACCTCCTGGATGCCATCACGCACGGTGTTCTTGACGGCCTTTTTATCGCACTTAACGTCGGCGCCATGCTGATCGCCTTTGTTGCCCTCATCGCCCTGGCCAACGGCTTTCTGGGCTTCGCTCATACCAACCTTTCCAGTGTGTTCGGCTACTTTCTGGCGCCGGTGGCGTGGCTTTTGGGCGTGCCCTGGCACGACGCGATGGCCGTGGGAAATCTGCTGGCCACAAAAGCCGTCCTGAACGAGTTTGTGGCATTTTCCATGCTGGGTCCGCTGAAAGGGCACATCGCCGCCCGCTCATTCACCATTGCCACCTACGCGCTTTGCGGGTTTGCGAATTTCGGCTCCATCGGGATTCAGATTGGAGCTATCGGCGCCGTGGCGCCTTCACGGCGGCATGACATGGCGAGGCTGGGCCTCTGGGCGCTGCTGGGGGGAACTCTGGCAAACTATCTTTCTGCGGCCATTGTCGGCCTGTTCATCCACTGAGGCGACCCATGCCCGCTCCACAACAACAGCACGGATATGCGCAGGCGCTGCGCGCGGCCCACTACCTGAAGAGACGTTGGAACCCGTTTCCGCAAGTGGGAATCGTCCTGGGCTCGGGCCTTGGCGCGCTGGCTTCCCGCCTCACAGATCCCGTCACCATCCCCTATTCGCGCATCCCGCATTTTCCCCGGCCTGCGGTTGAAGGCCACGCGGGCAGGTTGCACCTGGGGCGCTGGAAGGATCTGCCCGTGGCGGTGCTCGCGGGGCGGGTCCATCTCTATGAGGGTTACTCACCTGCTGGGGTGGTTTTTGGCGTGCGCGTGCTGGGTCTGGCGGGCGTCGGAACCCTGGTCCTTACCTGTGCCGCCGGAGGCATCGCGGCCGCAGCGGTTCCGGGCAGCCTGATGGTCTTTTCCGACCACTTGAACTTCCTCGGATCGAGCCCGCTGGCCGGGCCTCACGACAAGCGCTGGGGCGAGCGGTTTGTCGACATGACCAGTGCGTACGATGCCCGCCTGCGCCGCGCCGCCCTGAAGGCCGCTCGCTCGCTGCGGCTGAAGTGTTTTGAAGGCGTTTATGCAGCCGTGCCGGGCCCGCAATTCGAGACGCCTGCGGAGATTGGTGCGCTGAAGCGATTGGGAGCTGATGCCGTCGGAATGTCCACGGTCCCGGAGGTGATAGCCGCGCGGCAGTTGAATATGCGCATGCTAGCCGTTGCGCTCATCACCAACCGCGCCGCAGGACTGGCCCGGCAGCCGCTTCGCCACGGCGAGGTGCTCGACGCGGGAAGCCGCGGCGCGGAGAACCTTGCCCGCCTGCTCGACGGTGTGCTGCCAGCCCTTGCCGGCTGAGCGTCCCGAGCGAGTGCCCCGCTGTCTGCTTAGTGTTTGGGTTTGTTCGCGTGTTCTTTCCGCTTCACCAGCCTGTGGGCCGTGCTTCGAATGACTTCGGCAACGTTCTTGTTGCAGGAGAGTTCTTTCAGGTCGCGGTCGTTCAGGCGATGAATCAGCGGAAGTCCCGTGTCAATGGGAGTGCGGGGATTGTTGATGAGGTTGCGGGCGACGGAGTAGCTCCTGATGAATTTGCGGTTCATGGCCACCAGCCGCAGAACTTCTTCCGACACGTTCTTCATCGTGGCAATGTTTTCCACTTCCTGATCGCTGAGCTTGGGGGATTGGATCACCGAGCGGGAAACAATCTTGTTGGAGTCGTGCACCAGAAGGGTTCGCTCTTCCTGGTTGCCCATCAAAGCTGCATTGATTTTTTCCGCCACGGTCATGCGGCTGATTTTCTCACGCAACGTCTGGCGTTCCGGAGGGTCTTCCGCGGCTCCGACTGAAGCGGCCTCCCCCTCGCCGGCGAGCAGCATGATTCTGAGCGGGTCCCGCAAGGAGGGATTCCCAGCCAGCGCTTCCCGCAGTTCCTCCCGGTCAGGAGCCAGGCGGCGAACAGCGAATTCCAGCACGGCGGCCGGCGTTTCCGGGTTCGAGAATACCTGCTTCAACTCTGCGGAGTCCCAGTGGTTGAGGGTTGCGAGGGCTGTCGTGCGGGTGGCTTCATCGGGGTGGCTGCACAGGGTCACCAGGATTTCAATTTTCTCTTCCAGGCAAACCGGCAGGTCGCCTTCCGCTGCTTTGCGGCGGATGAGAGGGGGGGCTTTGCCCTCGCGCAGGATTTCCACAAGCCGGTCAGAAATGGGTGTGGCCTCATTCAGCAGTCTGTTTCTTCAAGCTTTGCGAGGTCAGGTGGACCTGCTTGACCTCGCCCTCCCGCCCCACTGGCTTCATCGTCTGGCCGTTCAATGTCAGGATCACACCCTGGGCGTTTCCGGTCAGCACGTCAAAACTGGCGTCGGCCCTGAAGGTTTTCACCGTATTCGGATCCATAACGCCCTGCATCACCGAATTGCCATCGGCGTCAATGGCCACCCAGGAGCGCTCAGTGGCAGCGATCTGCAGGACCAGTCTGCCGTCGGCGTCCGTGACGGGCGGCGGCTTGGGCACGGTCCCCATCGTGGAGGTCGCCGCCAGCACGCCTCCGCCGGACGGCTTGGCTGCCGCCGGTTGCGTGCTGCCAGCAGGGGAGCCCCCCGGGCTTGATGCCGTGGGTGGCGCAGGCCTCCCGGCTGGCGGGCTTTTCGTTGCCATAGGGACTTGCAGCGGCCGGTGCGAGTGCCGCCACAGTGTGAATCCCAGCGCCAGCAAACCCACAGCAATCACCACCGCCCACAGAGCGTGCCGGGCATGCCGTTCCGGACGGGAAAAGGCCCTGGGAGGCGAAAACTGGGTGAGGTCGACGTCAGCCCTGGCCTTGGCGGCCTGCTGGTATTCTTCCAGCAGCGGGTCCTCATCCAGGCCCAGATAGCGCGCGTACGCCCGCACAAAACTGCGGCTGAAAATACCCCCCGGCAGCCTGGAAAACTCTTCATTTTCAATGGACTTCAGGAAGCGGACGCTGATCTTGGTGGCCGCAGAAATCTCCTGCAGCGTTACCCCGCGCATTTCCCGCTCACGCCGTAGGTTCTCGCCAAATGAGCCCATCAATCCAGTCTTTCCCGCTTCCCTCCCCTGAGTATTATCTTTCATCATATTTCTCAGCCGCAGCACTGTCAATTCTTTCACCCGTCGCTCCGATCACAATCCCTGTATTTGTCTTCTCTGCCATTTATTAATCGGAAGTTCACATAAACAAATTGAAAAAAACAGCCGAAAGACATACTGAAAACGTAAAGCTGCATCCTGTGGGCTGGGGAAGGCTTGCTGAGAAGCAGGCAGACGGCATATCGATGACAGACCGGGCTGATAGAATTCGCGAGCTGGAGCGGCAGATTGCGCGCCTGTCGCTCTTTCATGAAGTGGGCAAAGCCGTCGCTTCCACGCTCGACTTGCAGAAGGTCCTTGAGACCATCATGACAAAGATCAACGACTTTCTCCACCCTGACACCTGGGCGCTCCTCCTGGTCGACGAAAATACCAACGAGCTTCATTATGAAATGGCCGCGGGCAACGGCGCGGCCGGCCTGAAAGACGTTCGGATCCGCCTGGGCGAGGGCATTGGAGGGTGGGTTGCCGAGCATGGCGAAGTGATTCTGATCGAGGACGTTGCCAAGGAGCCCCGTTTCAGCCTGGAAAGAGAGACCTGGCTCGCCGAGGCGAGGTCCATCGTCTGCGTGCCGGTGAAAGGCCGGGGGCGTGTGCTGGGCGCCATTGAGCTGGTGAATGCCTCAAAGAACCAGCACTTCCACGAGGATGACATTCCCATTCTGGCCAACCTGGCCGACTATACCGCCATCGCGCTGGAGAACGCGCGGTACGTGCAGCGCATCCACGAACTGACCATCACGGACGACTGCACGGCCCTCTACAATGCGCGCCACCTCAACTTTGTTCTGGACGCGGAGATCTATCGCTCCACCCGCTACGGTTATGAGTTCTCGGTGATCTTTATTGACCTGGACCACTTCAAGCTGGTGAATGACACACACGGCCACCTGGCCGGGTCCAAACTTCTCTGGCACGTCGGCACCCTCATCAAGGGCCACCTGCGCCTCATCGATTACGCCTTCCGCTACGGCGGGGACGAGTTTGTCGTGCTCCTCCCCCAGACCTCCAAGTACAACGCCCTCTGCGTGGTTCGCAGGCTGCGCGAGATTTTGAATTCCAAATTGTTCCTCGACGAAGAAGGTTTGAACGTCAAGGTGACCGCCAGCTTTGGCGTAGCAGGATTCCCCACGGACGCCGGCACCCGCAAAGATCTCCTCCGTCTGGCCGACGAGGCCATGTATCTGGTGAAGAACACCACCCGCGACAACATCGCATTGGTGGGCGAAGGGGTGATGAACTAGCGCCTGCGGGTTCTGCGGTGTCCGGCTTCAACCCGGAAAATTCTGACCGGAATTCCCTGGGGAGGGTGAGATTTCAACCCCGGGGTGTTTTTGATGAAGGCGTTTCAGGCGCGGAAATAAACCCCGGTACGTCCGAGAGACGTACCGGGGGTAAGGCGGGCCTTAAGCGTCCCCGCGTTAGAAGGTAATGCGGCCCATGAACTGAGCTTCACGCCCGTAGTTGCCGGATGCAACATCGGTGCTCAGGCCCAGGCTGCCACTGCCGATGCTGGTGACAGGGTCGCTGGGCATGAACTTGTTGGGCATGTTGTAGAGTTCCATGCGCAATTCGAGCTTGACCCGCTCGGTCAGGTTGAACGTCTTGAAGAACGAGGAGTCAAGTTCCCACCAGTTGGGACCGCGTAGCCCCGGGTAGTACCGGGGATTGGTCCGCAGAGTGTAGGCGGGAAGGGTAGAGAAGACCGCCGGGTTGAAGTAATACCCCGCCGGAACGTTCTGGGTTGGGTCGCCGTTGACCTGCGCATCGCCGAACGTTAACAGGTTGCCGCTCCGCCAGAAGAACAACTGGCTGGTGCCCCATCCGCCGATGATGGCATCAACGAACTTGTTCACGTGGTTCGCGAACTGGCGGCCGTTGCCGAACGGCAGTTCGTAGGTGGCGCCCGTGCGGAAATCACTCCGGGGGTTTCCGCGATCAAACATCGTCGGCTTATTGTTGTAGTTGTCGAGGGCGTTGAAGAAGGCGTCCTCCTTCTGGCGGGCATAGTTGTAAGCAAAGACAGCCGTCAGGCCTTTGGCCATGGGCCGGTTGGCCTGCAACGCGATCGAGTAGTAGTGGTCACTGAAGCCCGGCCAGGCGTACTGGTTCAGATCGCCGTACTGCGGATACGGCTTCAGCAGGGCGCCCACGGACACGGTGGGCTCGTTCCGCAGGCTGCCCGGCATCAGGTTGGCCGGCATGAGATTGTAGAAAGGATTCGGAACCGTCTGGTCAACCAAGCCTTTATACGCGTAGGACAGGTTCGGATCCATCTGGTTGACGTTGTAATTGTAGGCTCCGCCCCACATGCTGGGGTCCTGGGCGTTGTGCTCGAACATCATGAAGAACGTAGCCTGTGTGAACAGATTGAAGGGCGCCTGGTGCTGGATGCCGATGTTGAATCGGTCATTCATCGGCGTCTTCATGTTGGTATCACCGGCCCAGTATGAGATGGAGTTGCCCAGGTCAGTGTAACGGCCCAAACTGTTGCCCACCGGCTGCTGCACCGGGTTGATAGATGTTGGATAGGTCCAGGCTGAAGTCGGCGCGGAGCCGGTGCTGGGGTAAGGATCACTCAACGCTGTGCGTGGCAACCCCGACAACGGATCCAACGCACTGGTCGATTGCGCGAAACCGTTCACCTGCAGGCCGCCGGTCTCAGGATGGATCATAACCCAGGGAACTGCATACCGCGCATAGCCGGCACGGATGGCCGTCTTTTCGTTGAGGCGGTATGCAATGCCGATGCGAGGCAGGAAGTTGCCCCACGGGGCGTCGTACATACGTGGATGCTGGGCGTTCGTGTAGACCAGAGCCCCGTTAAACTGGTACGGGATGCTGGCAATGTCGGTTACCTGGGAAGGAATGGCCACATTGTAGGTATACCCGCTGCCGATACCGAGGCCCGGAATCTGCGAAGTCAGGTCCAGGGTTTGCGCCAGGTGGTACTGCTCTTCCATCGGCGCCGTCTCGCGCTCCCAGCGCAGCCCCAGGTTCAGGGTGATGCGATGGGTTAGGTGCCAATTGTCCTGCAAGTAGAGGCCCACCTGCTCCTGGTGCATGTCCACAACGAGAGGAGTCTGGGCAGTTCCGGTAGCAACAACGCCCAGCAGGGCAGAGGCCCACATGTCGCCCGTCTGCGAGGGGTCGAAGCTGCTCTGGAAGGTATTTCCGGTATCGACGGCGTTAAAGCCCATGCTCCCCGGCCCGCTTTGGTTGATGTCCTGGTCATAGGAGTGGCGCCATTCCCAGCCGAACTCCAGGCTGTGCTTGCCCTCCTCGCGTGTCACGTTCACCGTGGGGTTATACGAGCGGCCCCCTACAAACCAATAGCCGCCGAAGCCTGTGATCTTATTGAAGCCACCGCCGGTTCCGATGCCGTTCACATCGAATTCGGGGAAGTAGCAGGCGAGGTCGGGCGCGCTGCAGCCGGAGGGGATCACATTGGTGTACCAGTTGCTGTTCGGCCACAGTCCCGCCCAGACGCTCTGGTCCACCTGGGCCCAGGTGGAATTGTAGGTGTCTTCGACATAGGTGACGCCTAGGTTGATGTCCACGGCGGTCCGCGAATTCACCATCCACACCGCGTCGAAGACGGCGTTCAGGGCGTCCATGGTGCCGCCGTTGTCAGAGGGCACAGCGATGGTTCCGCCCCAGTTGTTATTGTCCAGCCGCGTCTGGAACTTGCTGAAACGGGCGAAGAGCCGCCAGTTGTCGCTGAGGTTGTAATCGACGCGATCGCTCAGGTTGTAATAATGGATCCACCAGGGGTAGGTGATCCTGAAGTTGTTTTCACCCGTAAGGTTGTCGCCCGGATTGTTAGGCGCCCACAGATAGCCCATGAGCTTCTGGGCGGTGGGATCGATCATGTTTGGTGGAATAATGTTTCCGGCAAAGGGCGTACGGGTCACCGTGTTCCCGTTCAGCGTGGTGGTGAACGGGTTGTAGATGGTTCGCTGAGCGCCCGATGTCGTCAAAGCCCCGGAGAAATCACCGTTCTTCTCGGCGGCCGTCGGCATCGTCTCAGCCAGGGACGACGGCTGGGTGTTGCGCCATTGCTCGAAGGCGAAAAAGTTGAACAGCTTGTTCTTGATGATGGGGCTCCCGAACGTACCGCCATAGATATTGTACTTGTCCGAGAACGGGCTGCGCGTGACGCGGTCCGCCAATGCGTTCAGGGACGGCTGGCGGCCAAAGTAATAGATGTCGCCGTGGTACTGGTTGGTGCCATTTTTCATGGCCAGGTTCAGTGTGCCGCCGGCGCTGAAGCCGTACCTGGCGTCTGGAGTGTTTTCCATCACGGCCACCTGCTTGACGGCGTCCATGGGCGCGTTGTAAGAGCCTCGCGCGGAAATGTTCAGGGACGTGCCGTCCAGCAACTGCTCATTCTTGCCGCCCGTGGGGCCGCCAATATCCATTCCGCCGTTGGACCACATGTAGAACGGATTGCGGTGCGAGATGTCCCAATAACGGTTCACCACCGCCGCATCCAGCAAGGCCAGGGTGAAGGGGTTGCGAGCCAGGACCGGGAGGTTCGCCAGGTTGGCTCCCTGAATAACCATTTTCATGGTGGAGGTGTTGAACTCGACGTGGGCGCCGGCTTCTCCTTTGACGGTCACCGTCTGAGCCACGTTGCCGAGTTTCAGGACGGCGTTTATCGTGACGTCCGAAGTGGCCATCACATGGACGTCGGTTTGCTCGTACTTCTGGAAGCCGGATTTCTCCACCGTGATGGTGTACGTTCCGGGTTGCACGAAGTTGAATAAATAGAGTCCACTGGCGTTGCTTTCCTTGGCAGTCGCCACTGAGGTCTCGGTATTTGTCATCGTGATTTTCGCACTGGGCACGACAGACCCGCTGGGATCTGTCACAACCCCACGAATCGTGCCACGGTATTGCGCGGACAATGGCTGAACAAAACAAAGTAAGAATGCTCCCAGCAACAACGTGCCCATCATGGCAAATGAAAGGCTGCGTCTGGGGGCGCCGGTCTGCTGCTTGCTGCGCATGGCCCCTCCTTGATAGGGATTTTAGGATTGATGGATCTAGACCCAGACCCGACGGTTTGAGACTCTTGCTATTTATTGCCCGACTAAAAATACCGGAGTTCGATCCCTGTCCATCGTTGGCAGGAAACCGCCTCCGAATATAACAAGTGGCTATCGAACGGAGCGAGGGGCAGTGGCCCCCCTTTCAGCCACGATATACCACCAAGCCTTTCAACTGCAGGCCAACCCCACTGAGATGTACAGACACTCCCGACTACTTCGCGTGCCCGCGAATGCTTTAAGGTTATAAATAGGAATCGAACTTTCTGTGGCCGAGGGCACGATTACACATCGAAGCAGATATGTCAAGACCTTTTTAATAGGATTTTAAGCTGCTTTAAATCGGTGTTACGTGTGTTGGCGATTGGGTGCCATTCTTCCTTTTTCCCGCTTCTGTTTTCTCATTGTTACTTTCGTTTGTTGCTCTGGGCCGGGCGTGCCCAGGAATGCCTCAACAGTGAACCTGCAGGCTGATGGCAAACCACCAGGCCCTCCTGACCTCTCCGGGATTCCCCATTTCAGCCGACCCGTCCCGGGGGATCGTACCTTTCTGCAGAAGGTTTGACCCTGGCGCCCGGTTTCCGTGGCATAATCGGCCTGATGAAGTTTCAAAGGCGATTATCTGCTGCGAAGTTCGCGGTGCTTGCGGCGACGGCGATTGCCGCCGTTGCCCTGCTGCGGACAGGCGAAAGTCCGGCAGCTTCGTCGCCCTCCGATGCTCCGCAATACACGGCAGACGGGAGGCTCGTGCTGCCGCGCGACTATCGCGAGTGGATTTATCTCTCGTCGGGGCTCGGCATGGAATACAGCGCGGAAGGAAAGCCCGGCAGCGAGTTCACCAACGTCTTTGTCAAACCTTCCGCTTATCGCGCCTTCCTCAGCAACGGCCGCTGGCCCGACAGGACGGTGTTTGTCCTGGAATCGCGCAACTCGGCCACGCGAGGTTCCATCAATCGCGGAGGCCATTACCAGTCCGGGCTTCGCGGCGTTTCCGCTTCCGTCAAAGACGTGAAGCGCTTCCCCCAAAAATGGGCGTACTTTTCCTTCAGGCAGGATGCGCAGCCGGCGGGTGCCAACCCTCCCGCTCATTGCTACCAGTGCCACAACACCCACGGCGCCGTGGACAACACCTTTGTGCAGTTCTACCCCACGCTCAAGCCGCTGGCCGAAGAGCACGGAACGTACAACCAGGCCAAAGCGGACGCAAACCGATAGCAGCGTGGCTCCTTCATTCGGCCTGCTCCAGGCTCTTCCGTGGACGGCAGCCCATCGAAATGGTAATTTGGGGCCTTCGGCCAACGCGCCGCATGTTCCATGGCGGCAGGGAACTATCGAGCCCCGGGGGAGGAGTAAAGACTGAGCGCGCAGGCAACCGCTCAACAAAGGAGAAACGAAATGCTTTTTGAAGTCAGAAGAAGGCACGTCACCATCAAACTCAGTGACCACACCGTGCTCAACGCGGTGGTCCGCGGGGAAGAAACACAGGGACTTTGGCTTATGCCCGCTGAGGACACCTCGAACCCGGAATTCCCTGTCGGCGTGCAGGAACCCATTATCTTCGTCCCTTTTACCCAGATGGTCTGGATGTTCACTACCTCCGCCCGGCAAACTGAGAATTGAGACCCGGTTTTCTTCGTGGAGGCCGCTGGGCTTGCCTCAAGCGGCGGCTTTGTTGGATTGTGGGAGATTTTAAAACAAGGTGGGAGTGCGGAGGGCTGCGAAATCCCATCGCCCGGATCGCGGTTTCCCGTGATCCGGGCGATGCCAGCGGTTGTCCCTCATCGGCGAAAGTTGAGATTCAGTGAAATAAAGTCCTGCACGCGGTAACCGCTGTCCACCAGCACGACGTTGCCGCCAAAGATAAAGTAGTGGTGCCGGGGAGGTGGCGGCGGCAGTTCTGCAAGCATGGGCGGGGGCAGCGGACGGCAATATCCACGATAGCGGGGCGCCACCACATATCCGTAGCCGATCGCCACGCCGCGCGGCCCGCGCTCGTGGAACCAGCGCTCGTCCCGATGGTCGCGGTAATAGGCCACAAAGGCGCGCCGGCCGTCGTCATTAAAGCGGTATCGTCCATCGCGCTCGCGGTCCCAGCCCCGGTGCCGGCCGTTGTCCCAGTGTTCGTGTTCGCGCCCTTCGTGCCTCCTGCCGTGATGCTTCCATTCCTTGTCGCGTTCGTGGTCGCGGCCATGACCATCAAACGGAGGGTTCGGTCGCGCCCAGCCGCTCAATGCGCCCGGGCCCAGCGCTACGCCGGCGCCAACCATCATAACCATTATGAATTGCTGGAATTTCTTCATCGGCTGTCTCTCCTTGGCTCGCCATCGACAGCCCTGTTGGTGTGAAAAGGGGCGGTGAATGGCCAGGGCATACCAAATGGAATCGCTTGCTCCCTGCCCCTCCCCCCTGATGGACACTTTTCCACACAGGATTATTAACTGTCAAAGAACTATCGTACCAGTGGCATCCCCCATTAGGGGGATACCCGCTAACAGCAATACGATCTGTTATTTGGTTTAGATTTGGCAAAAATTTCGGCCCACTGAACCTGTCTTCATCCTGCTGACGGCTCCCTTGCGTTTCCTGAAACCTGTCATCCGCCCGCATTGAGACCGTGTTACCCTAACTTTAGTAAGGCAACCTCATGAAGCGGACCCTGATCGTCATAACGCTGATTTCGATGGGCATGGCGGCAGTTGTTCTGGCCCAGGCGCCGCGCCCGGGGCGCGAGGCCAGGCTCCGCGGCTGGAAGACCTACCGCAACGTGAAATTCGGCTTTGAGTTTCAGCATCCCAAGAAAACCTTTGTGGCCGACTACGCCGTGGGCCCCAATGAGCATCAATTCCTGGCGGACCAGCCCATCAGCGGAACTCAGCCGCCGTTGCTGGACCTGGTTGAGCTGCAAACCCGCAAGGGGCGCCGGATTCTGAGCATTGAAATTCCGGACATGAAAAAATTCCCGGTGGTGCACAACACCTACGACTGGTCATTGCGCGCCTGTGGAGAGGTCGGTTTTGAGGAGATCCTATCGAAGGAGCAGATTCTTTTTGCCGGCTATCCCACGCTGAAGGTTATCAACAGTCTTAGCCAGTTTTATTGCATCAATGACCCCCGCCAGCCTGTCATCATTTTTTACGACGCAAACTCCGGCCCCGTTCCGGCCCGGATTCTCTCCACCTTCCGATTTCTGAAAGAGCGCCCCACCCCTTAAAATTGAATCCCTTCTTCGAGCGCAAATAGCTTGCTGCAAAGAGAAGAAGAATTTACCATCGGATGGCAACGAGTGACTGGACCGGTTGTCTCACCTCTGGGGCGCACGCCCCGGCGCCACCGATCAATCCACACCGCCGGCGCTGGGGGTTTTGATTTTGGCGGGTTGCGGCCCGGTCCGTTTGGAGGGCCAGCCATTTTAAAATTGCTCACTCTGCAGGAAGGGCATTACTTCTCTAACCGGAAAAGGTGATGATCATGACGAAGAAGGCCCCATCGATAGCGCGGCGCGATTTTCTGTTAGCGGCAACGGCAGGGACGGTCCTCCATCCAGGCGTGTCGTCAGGCGAGCCCGCCGGTCCGCCGCAGACTTCGGGGTACGAATATGGACTGGTTGGCCCGGACCGCTCCTTGAAGCCCACCATTGACCGGACATTTCCCACGCCGGACCTGGCCAACCTTTACGAAATGACGGATTGGATCAGCCGCGAGAACCAGCCGCGCATGTCATTCCTGGAGTCGAGGTGGAGCGACCTGGAGGAATGGAAGCAGGCCGCGCGGCCCATTTTTCATCAGCATTTGAACTACAATCCCATCCCGGAACCTCTCTCGGCCGAAGTCATCAGCCGGGAGCGGCGCAATGGCTTTACGCTCGAAGCCGTCAAAATTTCTGCCACGGCAGCCTACAGCATTCCAGGCTGGGTGCTGGTTCCGAATAAGGCCAGGCGGCCTGCGCCGGGCATCATTGCCCTCCACGACCACGGCGGCAATTACGTCTGGGGCCATAAAAAGATCATCAGCTACCGCGATGACCCGCCGGCGTTGACGCAATATCGCAACCACTATTACGGCAGGCCCTATGCGGAGGCGTTGGCGCGCAAGGGATATGTGGTGCTGGTGATTGACGGGTTTTACTTCGGTTCACGCAGGCTGCGCGTGGAGGAAATCGATGTATCCAGCGCGCCCGGCTCTATGCGGCCGGCCCTGGAGGAGCTTTCCAAGATCAAGAAGAACACGCGCGCCTGGTTTTCAGCCATCAACCACCTCTGCGGGCTTTATGAAGACCTGACCGCCAAAACCATTTTTGCGGCAGGCGCCACCTGGCCGGGCATTCTCAACTGGGACGACAGGCGCAGCGTCGATTACCTCACCAGCCGCCCCGAAGTCGACCCCAAACGGATCGGTTGCCTGGGCCTCTCTCTCGGCGGCTTGCGGACCGATTACCTGGCGGCGGCTGATCCTCGCATCAAGGTTGCCTGCTCCGTGGGATGGATGACGGAATTTCGCGCGCAGCTTCGCAACTATTTGCGCAACCACACCTGGATGGTCTACATCCCGGGCCTCTACGGCTCACTCGACCTGCCCGACCAGGCCGCTATGATCGCGCCCGGCGCCTTCATGGTGCAGCAGTGTCTGCGCGATGGCCTTTATCCCCACGATGGGCAGAGAGCATCGGTCAAAAAGCTGGGTGAGATTTACGCCAAAGCGGGCATCCCGGAGCGATTCAGCGGCAGGTTTTACGACTACGGCCATTCCTTCCGCCCCGACATGCAGGATGATGCCTTTGCCTGGATCGAAAGATGGATCTGATTTGCGCCTTTTTGTAGGGGAGGGCTCTGCCCTCCCGTTCTGTGCCTGGCCCAGACTGCGCGGGAGCCCCGAGGGCTCCCCAACAGAACCTAACCGTCCCCGCGCCGGCGCTTGCTTTTGTCGCGGCAGGTTTATCCCGCCATCGGGTCGCGAATGTGGCGAGCTAAACTCGCCGCTACTCCCGGCCCCCACTCGATCTTCCTGGTCGATAGAGCCGGGCGCTGGTTTTGGGCGCTACCGTCGCAGCCTTTAGCGACTTACTTCCATGTCGAGAATTGATCCCAAAATGGCGCCAAGGATGGTGTACGTGCCGCCCGAATGGCGACCGTATTGATAGCGGCCGTAGTAGCCGTCTTGATAACCGCGCTGGAAGCCCTGGCGGAAGTAGTAGTTGTAGGCGCCCTGGGATACGTAATAACCACCATAGCCGTAGTTCGCGTCCTGATAGGCATACGAGCCCTGGTAGTCCGAGCGCCAGCGGTCCTGGCGGTCTGCCTGTCCGGCAAAGAAGCCCTGCTGGTACCCATTGTTCACGGCCTCTCGAAGCATGTTGGCGCCGTACTGATTGGTCTCGTAGTATTGCCCGCCGCGCCGGTAGCGATAGTTCGCAGCCGTGTAGAAGTAGGGATCACCGTTGTAATCGTGGCGATCGTTCCGGAGATTCATCTCCTGCTGGCGTAACCGCCCCATATACTCCCGCTGAAAACGGTACTGCGCTGTGCGTCCCTGCCGCTGAAGCTGTGCTTCATGCCGCTGCCCGGCACGCTGCCGCTGCACGAGATTTTGGCTGTACTGCCTCACGCGCTGCTGATGCTCCCTGATCAGCTGCTGCTGACGCTGTTGCGGGAGGCGCGCCTGCTGCTGATTTCGGTCTCGCACCTGTTGCTGGACCTGCTGGTGCCAATTCTGGTCCCGCTGCCATTGGCGCTGCCGGTTCTGGCCTTGCTGGTTCTGGGCGCGCTGTTGCTGCTGGCGGTTCTGGTCTCGCTGGTTCTGGGCGCGCTGTTGCTGCTGGCGGTTCTGGTCTCGCTGGTTCTGGGCGCGCTGTTGCTGCTGGCGGTTCTGGTCTCGCTGGTTCTGGGCGCGCTGTTGCTGCTGCCGGTTCTGGTCTTGCTGCTTCTGGGCGCGCTGTTGCTGCTGCCGGTTCTGGTCCTGCTGCTTCTGAGCACGCTGTTGCTGCTGGCGGTTCTGGTCTCTGCTGCTTCTGAGCACGCTGTTGCTGCTGGCGGTTCTGGTCTCTGCTGGTTCTGGGCGCGCTGTTGCTGCTGCCGGTTCTGGTCTTGCTGTTTCTGAGCACGCTGTTGCTGCTGTTTATTCTGGTCCTGCTGCTTCTGGGCACGCTGTTGCTGCTGCCGGTTCTGGTCTTGCTGCTTCTGGGCGCGCTGCTGTTGCTGCCGGTTCTGGTCCTGCTGTTTCTGGGCGCGCTGCTGCTGCTGCCGGTTCTGGTCCTGCTGCTTCTGGGCACGCTGCTGCTGCTGTTTATTCTGGTCCTGCTGCTTCTGGGCGCGCTGCTGCTGCTGTTTACCTTGGCCTCGCTGCTGCTGTGCCTGCGGTTGCTCCTTTTTCTGCTTTTTCTCTTTCTTTTGCTGTTTCTTGTCTTGCTGCGCTTGCTGCTCTTCCTGCGATTGTTGCTGGGCATTGGACGGTACGCCCATGCCCACTAACACCACAGCGCTGATGACAGCCGCCACCAGCATCCGGTTCAAGATACTAATTTTCACGCCACACCTCCTTAGCAATCTGGTCGCTCCACGGGATCTACCCCATAAAGAGAACCCACGAGGAGCACAGCGAGCTGGGTGAGAAACATAGCCAATTTCTTTTGTTGCCGTCCAACTCCCGCCAGATCCTGTTTCGCAGCTCCGGGTACCTTACTTGTACTCTGTATTAATTCGCGCGTCAGTCCCGTAGTGCTCACTCGCATGGTCAATATTGCTCACTCAAGTTTATGAGGGGCGAATAGAGGGTGGAGCTGGTGGAGATCAACCAGGGTTTGACTTTGGAAATGAGCTGATATTTCGTTAAGGGCGCGGTCACTAAACCCAGCGTTTCAGATTAACGGCCTCCATCATGATCTGCCGCTTGGGTGACTGTTGGGCCAACCCACTCATCCGGCTCCACCCTCGGGGGAACTCGGCCCGTGCCGAGTAAATCCTCCCCCGAAGGTGTGCTGGCCAAATCGTTAGAAAATGTTGAGTGTAATTTGGACGCCGGGATGCCTCGGGTTATACAGGTAATAGCCACCCCCGACGTATTCGACATAAACGTTGTCGTTGTAGCTCCAGCCGACGGGCCATGGCTGATTGAATCCGAACGAATAGCCGCCGTACTGGAAGCGGTTGTACCCCTCCACCATCCGGGGACGGATCATGCGAAACGAGTGTTCATGGCCAAAATGGGCACGGTAATGGTCGTCAGAAATGCGGCCATAATGGTTGCCATTGTTCCCCTTGCTGTTGTTGCCACGGTTGTGGGCGACGGCGCGAGTCTGCTGCCGGCCTCGCTGCGGTTGCTGCCGGGCATACGCTTGCCCCTTTTGCTGTTTCTGGGCTTGCTGCGGCCGCTCTCTTTTTTGCTGTTTCTTGTCTTGCTTCTGCTGGTGCTCTTGCCGCCCTTGCCCTTGGGCATTGGCCGGCATGCTCATTCCCACCAGCCACGCCGCGCTGAGGACAGCCGCCACCACCATCCGGTTCAAAATACTGATTTTCACGTAATGCCTCCTTAGGTAATCCGATCGCTCCACGGGATCTATCCCATAAAGGGAGCCCACGAGGAGCGCAACAAGTTGGATGAGAACCACAGGCAATTTCTTCTATTGCTGTCCTCCTGCCGCGAGATCCTGCTTCGCAGCTCCGGGTACCTTACTTATACCCTGGAGCAATTCGCGCGTCAGTCCCGTATTGCTCACACTTCTGGTCCCAATTGCTCAGGCCGATTCGCAGGGGGAATCTGAAGGGTGGGTGGAAAGTACCGGAAGTTAGAGAGGAATAGGCGTGACTCGTTAAGTGAGAAGACAGAACGGTGCGGTGGCTCGATTCATGGACCTGTGCGGTGTTTACTGTTGACGCGCCATCCATCCGGCGGGAAGCTTCGATTCGCGGCACACCGCCGGACGTGGCAGACTGGGCACGTTTTTAAAACAAAACCGACCTCAATGAAACCGGGCTAATCATGCAGGAGCACGCTGAGCAGGCCGCTATGCACCGTCAACCCGCCGTTCGCGCCGTCGTAATCGACAAACCCAAGCTTCTTGAACTTGTTCATAAAGTGGCTGACCCGCGAGCGCGTGGTGCCCACCATTTGCGCCAGGTTTTCCTGGTTGACTCTGGGAAGGACATCCTCGGAGCGGCCGTCCTTGCCAAAATGCGCCAGCAACAGGAGGATCCGTGCCAGGCGCTTCTCGCTGGAGTTGAAAAGCTGGTCGACCAGGTCCTCTTCATACCGGATGTTGCGCGAAAGCAGGTGCGTGACGAACAATTCCGAGATGTCGTGCCGCTCGTGCAGCATGCGCGCCATGCTCGGCTTCTCAATCCTGGCAAAAGTGCAATCGGTCAGCGCGACCGCGGTTGACACGCGCAACGACTGGCCTGCCAGGCATCCCTCGCCGAAGAACTCCCCGGTACCCAGAATCGCAACGATCGCTTCCTTGCCTTGCTGGGAGGTCACCGTGAGCTTCACCCTGCCACGATGGAGGTAGAAGATGGAATCCGCTGAATCCCCTTGCCGGAAGATGATGCGATTCGCGCTGTATTCGATCACGGTCTTCCCGCCGGGGATTCCGGCAAGCAGGGCCGCCCAATCGACGGGCTGAGCCTTCCCGTTTGCTGCAGCGAGTGCATGTTCGCCTTTACCGTTGGTCCTGCTGCCCCTGATATGGTTTTTCTGCGACGTCATAACAACCCTTCTCTCTTCACTTGCGTTATAACAACTTCTCATTGCTGAGCTTCGTAAGCTCTTTAGCGGGTGCTGGCAAGCGACTTGATCGCCAGGGTCTATCCATCTCTCTTGACGTTCGTCCACTTTCGTTGCTCTCTCATTCCGTCCGTCGGATGGATGGTCCGGCGGATTTGCCATGGCTGACGCCAGAGCCGGAAATACGGCTCACTATTCTTCAATAAGTTCAACGGCCTCGTCGGCCTCATCCGATTCATCCTCCGCAACGTCTTCCCGCGCGATTTTTTTGACGATTTCCAGAGGAACCTGCTCGAAGTGTGTTTTCGGTTTTTCTGATTTGGACATTTAGTTTTCTCCAGTTACATCCCAACTCAATCGTAGCAGGCAGCAACCGATACGGGTCAGATCTTTAGGAAAACGGCTTTAACTGTTTGTGCGGCTAAATTGCTGAAATAACAATGCTTGTCCCCCCCCCCCCCGTTAACTGGACCGTACCGTTAGCCGGTGCGTGGTCTGTCAGTTTTTCGCGGTTCGAAATTTTAATTGTAGGCTATCGTCACGGTGTGATATCATTAATTAACGCTAGTTTAACGTTTAGGAAGTACTGAGGCAGATATGAGCGCTCGATCCAACGCGGTTCCATCTCATTACAAGACGATGGAGCAAGTGGACGTTCCGCAAGGGCGGCACGGAAAGCACAAGGAAGTTGTCTCTACAATCCTCGCGGACCTTGACAGCCTGAAGGACGGTTCCGCCATTAAAATTCCCCTGGCGGGTTTGGTGGAAAGCAAAGAGAAGGTCCGCTCAGCCCTGAATCGTGCAACCCGCAAAGCCGGACGGAATGTTGCAACCGCCAGCGACGACGAATTCTTGTATGTGTGGAATGTCGTCGCCCCTTAGAGTCCGCAAAGCTCAGGCCCGATCTAATCGTGCAACTCAAAGCCTACAAGGTTGATTTCCGTGGGGAATCATCACCGTAGGGCTTCCACCGTGCCGTGCTTCTGCGCCTTTCACCCCCATCCCCTCTCCATGTCAAACCCTTCGTAATTTCCGCCGGCCCCGCCCTGGAGTTTTCCCCTTTCAACTGCGATGAGCAATTCTGGCCACACGGATGAGCAGTCCGGGACTGACACGCGAATCACGCCAGGTTAAAAGATAGATAGTTCCAACATCCAGCCAGGTTCCGCCTGGAGATGGAGATTGGGGAGGAGGTAAAACATGCTTTGGACCATCTGTGTGATTTTGTTTGTCCTGTGGCTCTTGGGTTTTTCCCTTCACGTTGGTGGAGGCCTCATTCACTTATTGCTTGTGGTTGCGTTGGTTGTGCTGGCCTATAACCTGATTAGCGGCCGAAGATCCATGGCCTGAGCAAGGCTGAGAATAGCGCATCGAAAAGCGCGTCGCCGCGGCACGAAGTTTGTGCCGTGGCTTTTTTTTGCAAGGGCGGCTTTTATAGCGGCAGCTGGAGTTTGCCCCGCCGAAGCCGGTGGCCACCATGGGGCTGCGAACGCGGCGGGCTGCGCGCTCAGTTCGAGGCGGAGGTTTCTTTCTGCTGCTGATTGAGAATCCGCCACAACGTGCCGCTGAAGATTTCCCGCTGGGCCTGCGGAGGCACGCCGCAGGCGTCGAGCATGGCGTGATAGCGTTTCACTTCGCGGTCAAACTCCGCCAGGTCTCCGCCAAACACGTCGGAGCCGAAGACCAGCTTCTCAAAAGCGCTGTGCCCGCCCTTGGGCGTATGCGGACTCACCACCCCGGACCACCAGAAGATGGATTTGAAGAAGGTGTAATCGTTCTGCTTCTTGATCAGTGACGAGCCCGACAGATCAAAGTAGAGGTTGGGGTCCCAGCGGCCGATTTCCGCGGCCTCCGCATAATCAGGATTCCCCATGTGCGCGCCAATCACCGTGAGCGTGGGAAAGCTCCTGGCAATCCGGTCCAGCCGGGTGGCGCGCATGCGGTCAAAGCTGACGTCCTGGGGCTTTGAGGGATTTCCGCGGGCCACCACGCCGGTGTGGAAAAGCAGGATCATGTGGTACCGGGCGGCGCGCTCGTAAAGGGGCCAGTAGGCGTTGTCATCGTAGTTGTGCAATGACGAAGTCAGCTCGCCCAGGCCGCGAAAACCCGCCGCGTGAAAACGGTCAATCTGTTGGAGCGCCTCAGGAGCGTCCAGCCGGATTGCCCCGAACCCGACCAGGCGGTTCGGGTGCGCATGGATGAAAGGCGCCGCGGTGTCGAGATCGGCGGGAGGCACCAGCAGGAACGCCATGCCATCCACCGAATCGAGCTTGGCCAGCAGCTTCTGAAGAAAGGCCGGGTCGCCGTTGTAGTGCACGTGTCCATCGATGATTTTGGGCTGCGCCGACTGCGCCAGAAGCGGGCCGCAAACAAACACACAGATCATCGTCACAAACAGCAGATGGTATTTTTTCATCTTCCCTCCCGAAGTTTTCCAAATTTCAGTTGCCGGTGCTTTAGACGGGTGGTCCGTACATGGCGTATTTTGCCACGGGCGCGGATTCCAGGGGCGATAAATAAATGGAGCGGCCAGCGCGAGCCTCCGCTCCCGAGGTTCGCGGCTCTTGCTCTGAAATTTTGAATCTGGAATCTTGAATCGCCCCCGGCATTCGGGGTCGGTAGGGGAGGGCTCCGCCCTCCCGTTTTTTGCCGTGTCCAGGCTGCGCGGGAGCCCGCAGGGCTCCCCTACAAAACCATTCCGCAGGCCTTTACACTGAAATTTCAAATCTGCAATCTCCCTGAGCCTGCGCAGCTGCTGGCCGGCGGCTCAAGCGGCGGAGAGAACCACCACCGTGGCCTTGGCATGGTGCGGCACGGTGAATTTCAGGGCATCGTTGTCCTGCTCCGCTTTCAGGTCCCAGGCTTCATCGAGGTCAATGGCAGTGGCCCGGATGCGCTTCATGTTTGAAGCGTCGGGAAGGCGGCAGAGCACTTCCAGGTTCTCGGTATAACCCTGCGCTTTTCGGAGCTGCCGCCACGCCGAGACGATAGTGATCATCACCCGGCCGTCTTTCAGGCGAAAGATATTGCCGTCAGTGTACTTTGGCAGCTCGAGCGCGCGCGGATAGAAAATCCACTTCTTGCCGCGCAGGAGATCGATGAAGGGATGGTATTTTTTGGCGAGCGCCTCACGCGCCTGGACCTCGGCCATCTCTTCCGGCTTATCGTCCGGCATCGGGCCGGCATATAGATAGAACATTCCGTAACGGAGGCACTGCAGAAAGCCCATTTCCGGGTCGTGTTCTTTCGACCGGCTGATGATCATCACGTGGCGGTCCAATCCCAAAAAGCTCTGGGCTGCGATCCAGGGGGGATTCTCCTCCTCGGGCGCTGACTCGTACGCCATCACTCCATCCACCCCTTCGCAACTCACTACTGTCGTGGGCTTGTTGACCGTGATCAGCATTCCTTTGCTGCGCAGCAGCGGACGGATATGTTCCCGCATCAGCCGCTGGTACATGAATTCGGGATAGTAGACCGGCTTGTTATTGACCATGGTGATCCCGTCGTCGTGCGTGAAATCAAACATATAACTGCGCCCGAAAACATCCCAGAAAAAGCCGGCGGCGTCCGGATACGCTTCCACCATGGCCCTGGCCTGCTGGATCATGTGCCGGCCGAAGGGGCTCGTGGGATCGGAATTCATCAGCAGGCAGGCCCGCGCATCGGGATACTCCTGGGCCCGGAAAGCTCCGATGGGCTTGCCGGACTCCGCATGCGCAATGCTCGAGGAGAAATTCTTCTGCGCGTATTCGTGCTCGGATTCGGTAACGTTGTAGTAGAGAAACGTTCCCACCCCGTTCTGGCGCGCCAGCTTGCAGTGGGCCTCGATTTTCGCCCGGCTCAGCGTGGTGCCGGGCGACGGATGCGAATGGCAGGCCCAGGTTTTGACGTCAGGAGGCGGGATCATCAATCCATACCAGGGGAAATGCCCGTGCAGTTCTTCCCAGCGTTCCCCGGCTCGCGTGCATGGCCGCGTAATCTTTTTCCAGTTCTTCATGGGTCAGCGAATCCTTCAGGAACGGATGGCCGGACCCGTACACCCCGTCCCATTTGTAGAAAGACGGATCGGCGTCAAAATACTCGCGGTATTTCGAATAAACCCAGCCCAGCGCCGGACGCCAGCAGCCGCGATGCGAAGAAATCAGCAATCCTGTCTCAAGATTTCGGTTGGAGCGAATGCTCAGGTATTCATGGCTCACCTGAAAGTAAGGCCGCTGGGCCAGCGGATATTTCCGCGAGTTCCAATGGAAATCGTTCTCAGCGCCGGTATTGCTGAGAAAGCGAATTCGAACGGACGGCACTTCAAAGGGAGCCGTAAAACTCAGGGCTCGGTCCTTCTGCTGCGAATAGAAAACCATCAGGGGAATCGCCGTGCGCCATGACTCCTCGCCCACCGCCCCCATGGTCGATTGCCCGTACTGGATGGCAAACGGCCAGTAGGGATCAACCGGGAAAGGCGCCTCGGCAATCGGCGCCCACGCTTCGTAGTCGCGCAGCGGTAGCGGGGCAAACTGGATGACCCGAACGTTGCGGTCCGCGCCCCGCGTCTTTTTGATGCTCACGTTCCAGCGAATATGGTCTGGAAGCACGAGGAAGGTTTCTGTCACCACGAAGTCTGCGCCCGGATAAGTTTTGTCGAACGAGAGGATGTGCCCGCCCGTCTGCACCCGATGCTGGTTGGACACTGTGCCGGGGGCGGTGAGATCAGAGAAGACCTTGTTGCTCAGTTCGTCGATCAGAGTCAGCCCGCCGATCCGGGGACCCACTTTGTACCTTCGCGCCAGAGCGTTTGGCCAATTCGGCTCCGTAACGTTCTGGTGGCAGTAATCCTCTCCGCTTGCTTTGTCCATCAGACGCACGATGACGCCGGTGGACGTGTCAACGGCGATTTCCATGGAATCGTTGCCGGCAGTCCAGACATCATTTCCCGCGCCTGATGCCGTGCCGGCCGCAGCCTGAGTGGCGGCGGCATCCGCAGCGGGAAGATTCACCGAAGAGGCCAGCGCGGCGGCGAGCCCTGTCCTGCAAATGAAATCCCTGCGAGTGATGTCTTTCATGCCTGGGTTCCCTCCGTGTGGGTGTGTTCGGCGGGTGGCGCCCCGATGGATCGGCGGGTGGCGCAGATACGCGCTTTGTCGTGTCTGCGTTCTCGCGCAGCGAGAGGCGTTTGCTTGGCCTCATTCCACACGGTCCATTGTGATCAGAGAGGTGTCCTCCAAAAAATAAAACCGCCAGCTTGACCACGGCCACTCACCCGGCGGGTCCACCAGCTTCCGCGAGTGACGCAAGTCTTTCGCTCCTGCCGGGGCTCGGGAGGATTTTAACGCCAATCGAATCCCACGGCTGGAGTTTACCCCGACGAAGTCGGTGGCGGTGGGCTAAAATCTTTCGGCCCTCCGGGCCTGAGAAAGGCAGTAGGCAGAAAGCAGCAGGCAGTAAGCAGAAAACGGAGGGCAGCAGGCAGTAAGCAAAAGGCAGACAAAGAGAGCCCTCGGCGAAGGCCCAACGCTTTTGAGCCCCCGAGGGGGCGGCAGACCTTAGCCCATGGCGTGAGCCATGGGACAGTCTGATTGCCTGGCACAAACTGCGCGGGAGCCCGGAGGGCCCAAAACATTTCCCTCCGGGCTTCTGCCGTATTCTGCAGGCTCTGCAATGCGCCGGAATCAGGAAATCAAAGCGCCTTGACGCGGTAGAGGACGACTCCATGCGAGGGAACCATCAGCACTGATGGCGCCGCCTGTTTTCTCCTTTTTGCCCGTCCACAGGTTCTGCGCGGAATAGCCGTGCGCATTCCCGGGGAGGCCCACCTCAGACGCTTTGATGGAGACTTTCTCGGCCGTCGCGCCGGTGTTGAACAGACCGACAATGGCGTCTCCGTTCGCTTCCATCTTGGCGAACACCTGCCGGCTGCCGGAATCGAGGACCCTTTTGGCGGCAATCGAATCCTGGTCAACGGCGATGACCTCGGTGTTTTTAAGGAGTTTCAGGTCCTGCGGGTCGAGGTGAGTGAGGTCGACGCCGAGGATGAGCGGTGACGATCCCAGGGCCCACAGGCTCAACTGGGTCTGGCGCTCGGCGGGAGTCAGCCCGTTGTTCGAGCCATTACCCACCTCGATGGAGTCGTAGTCGTTGAACCCTCCCGGCCCCGCGTAAGGCTGCCAGTCGGCCACATAGTCGAAGCGGTTCTCAACATGTGCCCAGTCGGTCAGCGGGTAGCTGCTGCCGTGTTTCTCGCAGCGATAGCATTCAACGTCGGGCGCGAATTCCCATTGATCAGCGTACTTCTTCAATGTTGGGACGAGGGCCTTTGTGTAGCTGCCCTGCGTGACATCCAGGACCATCGGCCGGCCGCTTTGCCGTATGGCATTCGACCATGCCTCAACGTCAGGGGCGTTGCTGTTTGCAGTGCCGTCGAGTTTGACGTAATCGACGCCCCATTTCGCCAGCATATCCGCCCATGAATTGATATAGGCTTGCGCTCCGGGCTTGTTAAAGTTAATCCCCACCATGCCGCGGCAGTTGTAGTTGTCCTCCTTGATCGACGGTTCGGCAATCTGGGCGGCCGTGTACGACGTGCCTTTGATGGGCGTGTTCTTGCTGACGGCCTGCTTTGAAATGCCCGGGGTAACGTAGATGCCGAACTTCATCCCCAGGCTGTGGATGTAGTCAGCGAAGGCCTGGATGCCGTTGGTATTTCCATGGGCCGGGAACCTCGATGAATCGGTCACCCAGCGGCCATAAGGCCCCACGTTGGGACCCTGAGGGCCCGGACACTGGTACCAGAAGTCGTCAAGGTTCACGTATTGGTACCCGAGTTTCTGCAGGCCGGATTTCTTCAGCGCAAGCGCCTGGGCTTTGACGTTTGCCGCCGTGGGCTGCTTGCGGAGAAAGCTCCAACTGCTCCAGCCCATTACGGGTGTGCGCTCGAGACCATTATTCTCCGCCCTGGTGTTCTGCGGGCCGCCCAGGCCTGCCAGCAACACCATCACCAGTGCGGCCATCAAGGTACGTGTCAGTTTCATAGAAATTATTCCTTTCTTTAAAATCAAAATCGCCGGAGTTACAAAACAACTTCGAATGTTATAAGGCCGTTGCCTCCCCCGAGAGGTGAGTAGCCGACGTTGGCGTAAGGCCAGGAACGCTCAACCGAAGGAGCAGCCGGGACATGACCATTATAGGATGTGATTTCCCTTCGCGCGCCCGGCAGATTAACATGCCGGACACGGGGGAAGGAGTGGAGAGGCTGGTGGGCCGCGAAAGCGGCCGGGGAGGAGTTTGTTGTAGCGCCAGGGTTCAGCCCGGCATCCGTCACTTGCCTTCATGCTTTGCCGTTCCGGAGCGCCACGGCAACGGAGCTTCCGCAGGATGGTTAGTCGGGCGTGGTGGTGGTGTCGGTCCAGACCCGCACGTTTTCTTTCGCGTTGTTCACCGTCACATCCACGTCGCCCTCACGAACCAGGGCGCGAATGCCGGCGCCGACGTCGACCTGGTCGGAATTCCCGGACAGCATCGCCCGAACCACCGGGATCGGGACCCTGACCGCAATGGTTTCGCCCAGCTGCTCTTCGTCGGTTGGTTTCCCAACGATTTTAATCAGCAAATCTCCGCGGGACTTCGCCACGCTCACTTGCTTATCATTCCGTTCATAGGTCACGAAAACGTTGTCGGGCGCCTTGCCAATGGCGTCCAGCATGGCGTGCAGGTCCATGCCATTCACCGAGGCCTGCAAGCTGAATTTGCTGTGGTGTTGCTGATCGGACGGGATCATGGGCAAAACCGCCGCCGCCATCTCGATGGGCAGGTTGATGCTCACGTTCCCGCTCACCCCTCTTGCAATCCCCACTCGCACGTGAATCCAGCGCTGGGCAGACGCCGCCATCAGCGCGGCGGCGCTCAATAACAGAAGGGCTAAAGTTTGAAAGATTTTTCTCGTCACGAGACACCTCGCGGTCATTCCCGTTCGGGCCAGGCAGTCACCGTTCCTTGGTATGGTTGGATGCCTCGCCATGACCGGGAGATGCACGTCTTCAGCCGGAATTAACGGTTGGCCGCCGGCGATGGTTGCCTGGAACCTGTTTCAAAACCTGTCCCATGGGCTTCAGGGCACGGCTGCTTCGAGGAGAAAGGGCACGACTTCAGTCGTGCCGGGAAGGCACGCACAAAGCCGCGGGCTTCAGCCCCTGGCGCGCCTTGCCAGCCCTCAGCGGCTAAAGCCGAATCCGTTGGGCAGGCTTTACGGTCCCGCAAGGCGGGATAAACTCGTGCCCTTTCGCTGTGCCCTGACGGCCGCTTAACAAGGGTTTTGAAACAAGTTCTACTGTTTTTGCCCCAGGATGCCGGGGAACCAGTGCACGGCATTGGCGTGGTACAGCTTTTCGAGGACCGGCTGCGGCAAATCGAGTCCCTGGTACTTTTTGCCCATGTATTCCACCCAGTCGTCCGTTGCCAGGAAGCGCCAGTCGCGCGCGTAATAGTCTTCCCACTGCTTGACCTTTTCCTGCGGATTGGTGCCGGGCATAAAGTTAAGGTCGGTGCCGTAAATCAGGCGGTCCTGGTGCTTGGTGATGAAGTCGATGGCCTGCTGGCGCGGCAGCATCATGACGTAGGGCATGCGCGCCGCCATATCCACGGCAAAGTTGGGATGGCGGTCGAGGTCTTCGCCAAGCTCCGGAAAATTGGATTCCATGCTGCCCAGGTGGGCGCCCACCACGCGCAGGTCCGGATTTTCCTCCACCAGGTGGTCGCGCGCCTTGAGAATCGTTTCCTTGGAAGGAGCGTGAGGATTGCTGTACATGTACCATTGCGGGTTGTGCTTGAAGTACCCATAGTCGGGCGAAGCGGGATTGGGCGCCTTCCAGCATGAGTCGGGGTCGGCAACGTGCGCGACCAGGGTTTTGTGATGGGCGGCGATGTCCTTGTAGATGGGCTCGAACATGGGATTGTCGGGCATGATGTAATTTCCGTGCGCGTCTTTAATCTGCATGCCGATGTTCTTCCAGATCTTCACGGCAATCGCGCCCCTGGCAAAGTCCCGGTTGATCTGCCGGATGGCCGCCTGGGCAAAGCCGGGCTTGCGGAAAAGATAGGGATCGAAGGTTGTGCAGAACACCGAGTGCCCATGGCTGGCCGCAACATATTGGAAGCCGTCGTGAATTTCGCGCGGCAGGTCCTTCAGGTAGGGGTCTGTGTCGTCGTCGACCGCGATGTCGAGCGTATGAAGGTTGAGCTTTTCAATCATGGCGATGAAGTCCTGGTTCGTCACAAAAATATGCGAGTGCGTATCAATCGGATCCAGCGAAGTGAAAGCCTTGAGTTCCGCCGGCGTAAACGGGCCCGCCACCGCCACGGCCGCCGCCGAAGGCGAAGGGGCGGCTTTCTTCGCCTCCTGCCGGCTGCAGGCTCCTGCTAATATCGCGACGAAAACTAAAACCAATAATTTCTTCATGACTGCATTTCCCTCCAGAGAGTGGCGTCCGCAGCCGCCGTGCTTCGGGCCGCAGGCCTTGTAATGACGCCAAGAATCTTATCGCGTCCTGGGCACGGCTGCCCTGTCTTTTTTGCCGCAGCGGCGCCGTCGGCTGGATGCTCATCGCGCCCCCTTGATATTCCAGGGGGGCTGAATCATCTCAATGAGCCCCGCTTCCAGACCGGCGGCTGTGTTGACCGGAAGATCTTGCCACTCAAGAGGCACGGGCGTGGCTGCAAGGACTTTAAAGCGATTCCCCTTGGTAAGGTGCGGCCAATAAGGCCGTTGATCCTTGCGCTCGTTCTTTGTCCTTTGTGGCCTCGGCGGTACTGGTCAAATCGCCCCCTGAGGCCGTTTAGTGTAAGCCCGACGTAAACTACAACATCGTCCACAAAAAAGCGTATACGTCGGGGAGTGGGCTCTGCCCTCACGTTTTGCCTCCGATCACTCGTCCACTCGCCCACTGTTAAATCCAGCTTGCGTTAAGGCTTCCCACGATGTGTCCTCGCGGGTTGGCGGGGCGGCGTCGAAAGTTACCGGCTCACGTTCAACGTTTATCTGCCTGCCCAGGCCGCGCGGGATCCCGGACGAAGGAGGGCTTTCGAACGTGCTGATAAGAATCCAGAGCCTGCCTGCTTTCCGTCCAGCAAGCATCTTTGCATGCCGATCTTCTCCCTGGTTGTCTTAACCCCTTATGATTTCCTCTCTGGCGGGCGCGTTCTTTTGTCGTGTCGACATTTCCGGCACTTGCGATGAATCCGTGCCTTTCTGCGGAGCGACCCGGCCCGGCCGCTCCAAATGAGCCCCCTGCGGGAAACCTAGCCGACAATCTGCCTCTCAGCCGCGAATTTATCGCCACGCGTCGTTTCTACTGCCTGGGCTGAGCGCCGGTTTCAACGCAAAATCCCACGGCACAAATCCGGCCCCCGCCTTGGTTTGCCGATATTGCTTTGTCCCCGACGGGGTACCGGAAGGTGATCTCCACCAAAGTGCGGATCAATCAAAACGCTTCTCGCTTTTCCGCTGCCTCCTGAGGGAAGAATGTGCTGAAAGCGGTTTCGAACCTCTTAACGGTGTCGGGCATTGCATCGAGGCCATAGCCTCCAGTGTGGGTGAAGCGAATGGGGCCTGCTGTGGAGATAGCAAGGCTCCGCTTCGATGGCAGAGCCGGTTAATAACCGGCACCATTTCAGCGGCAATTTTGTAAATCAGGAAGTAGAAGTTCCTAAGGTGAAAATTGTATGACCTGGCGGTATGCCTCACTTGCACCACGGAAAGAATCCCACCGTTCCTTAAGGCCGGCCATTCGTCAACACCCTCCAAATAGAATCCGAGTAATTTTCTGCCCACTTTTGAGTTCAAGAACTGAAAAACCCTCACGCGGTTGCTGGTGTGCTTGAGGCCGTTAAAGAAATCGCGATACTTTTTCAAATCGGGTGTCGTGTGCAAAAAGTAGGAGCGGACTTCATCTTCGTAGCCGTTACTGCGAAGGGTGTACAGCGGCTGGACTGGATTTGGTCTCTCATGTTGGCTGCAGAAACACAGGAAGATTTCGTAGCCACATTCAAAATTGTTTGTGGGTCGAAATAAGAGATCCTACGTGAGAGACCTGAGGCGTTCGACCTCTTTGTCCCGGAGGGCGCCCCCGATGCGTCTGCTTGTTGCTTTGACAGCCCCAGCTAATAAGTTAAAGGTGCCGAGAACGTCCAAGAAGTGGTTCGAGAAAATCCCACCGGGATGCCTTACGCCGTAATAGCGGTAGGAAAGTTGACCATCCCCAACCGCAGAGAGAAGGTAGTAGACGGGAGGAGTCAATGAACGAGTGATCTGCAAATCGACCCTCATCAAGCCCTCTCTTCAGCGTGGCATCCATCGCGGTTGGCAGAGACGCTCGCCTCAAAGCGCCTACGATCTCGCGAAGCGACTCGTCCTCGCCGCTCCGAATCCGTTCCATCGGGAAATCGCCTCGAGTGACCGGAGCCCGTCAATTTTGTCGCTATGAAGCGGGAGGCATTGTGCAGGACGTCGTCGTAGAACCATTACGCTTTTGCGCCCGCTTTATGGCCTCCTGGGCGCGACGAAGCATGTAATCCATCCAGTAGTCGGGCACAAGAAGCTTCGAATTTTCCGTAGCCCGCCACCAAACACATTCGCAATTGCCTGTTGCAGAGTGGAAAAGCTGAGTGGGATAGCCACGAATGTCGAATTTCAATTCTAAAAACGCGCGGGCCGAGATAGGGCCGGAGACTTTCTAATGCCTTGTCACGCATGAAATAGAGGCGCTTGCCCTTGACGACGAGGTCGTTGCCTTTAAGCTCGACTCCACTGCACTGGAGTGTGGCCGATCAAGGGTCCACGGGCCAGGCTTGCCGCCCTTGGATCACGTCGGAACCGTCCGGCAAGTAGCGGACGTTTGCACCGCTGTTGTAAGTCCGCAGCCCATGTTCTGCCGCCTTGTAAACTTTTTCGAGGGTCGGAGAACGTCTGCGATAACTTGCCGGTCGAGCTGCGCGGACGTCTTCCCGCCTGATATTCGAGATGGGGTATCCCCGCTGAATGAAGATAAGGTTCATCAGAGGCGAAACCCTGCAACAGCCAGTCAGTACAGGCAGGTATGCCAAGCGTTGGGCTACGTCGCGCTCATGGTTCATTTGTCAGATTTGATTCATCCGTCGGACCAGCATCCATGCGTGCTGGAACCTCTAGGGGCTCGGGGGGCCGGTGCTCGGACCCTGAAATAATAACCCCAACGCTTCGGTACTCGCCTGGCGAAAGGTCTGGTTCATCTCCAACGATTAGCTGATGAAGGGATCGGATGTCACTTTCCCTGATCGTTTGACCCGAGTCGGCAAGCGTCTTTAGATAGTCGAACGCTTGCCCAAATATAGCACAGCTGATCCATCAGGGCTTTCGCGCCGCCCATACACCGTGAGAACGCATAACGTTACATGCATGAACACGTTACACCTCAATGCCCGCGCTGTGATATATGTGAGATGCCTTAAAATGCTCCTCCAGCTTCGCCAGAGCTACGCTGTCGAGCGCGCCCTCCCGTCGAAAATCCTCAAGTTCCTTGGCAAAGATGGCGAGTTTTTCTACAATCTCCGGTGCGAATTCAATTTCTTCATAAGGGATCATGGTTTCCCCGTGCGTAGCGCATTTATCGCGGCCTTTGCAATGCCTTCGGCCACCGATAACCGCGAAATAACGGTCACCACTTTAAATGCAAATTTGGAAAAAGGGCTAAAAACCGTGACGGGTGACAAGTGATGAGGGACGAGGAAAGAATTGGTGATTCAAAGGACAGAAATTACATTACAAATTGCGAATTATTGAAAAGATTGGCGGGCGACAATTGGAGAGAGCAGACAATTACGAATGACAAATACGACTGAGGAAACGACAGGTTTCGGGTGATGGGTTTTGATTTATGGGCGGCGGGTTCCGGGGCGTGGATGGGGGGCAGGGCCAAAGCCGATGGCCCGGCGGGGTTTCTCGGGAGGCTTCATCAGTTCACGGATGGCGTCGAAGACAATTTTGAACCGCGTGTCATAATTCTTTTCCATCTGGTCCAGGCGGCGGGCCAGTTCGTGGTTCGAGGCCAGCATTTCCCTCAGCTTGACAAAGGCGCGCATGATGGCGATGTTCACCTCGACGGCCCGCTTGCTCCTGAGCACGCTGGAAAGCATCGCCACGCCCTGCTCGGTGAAAGCGAGTGGAAGGTAGCGCCGCCCTCCGCGCCCTTCTTTTGAGGTCACAATTTGTGACCTCAAACTCGACGCGCCGGGATGGAAACTCAATTTTTCCGCCTCGTCGGCCGTTAGCTGGAACATAAAGTCTTCAGGAAAACGCTCCTTATTTCGCCTGACGGACTGGTTAAGCACTTTTGTTTCAACGCCATAATGAGTGGCGCGATGGTAGCGTCGAGCATCATTTTGCCCGCGAACCAGCAGAATTGCCGCTCGATCCGGTCGGCGGGAATCGCTACAAGTGAGGTCACAGTTTGGGACTTCAAGTTATTTTGCCTCAATCTTCAGGACGTTCGCAGGGTGGCGCATCCATCGCATCGCCGCGGCGCGCACAGCCTGCCATCAACGCGAAATCAAGCCCACAACTATATACCGCAGGAAGCACGAATGACAAATTAAGAATGACCGCCATGCGGGCGTGTGCCGTGGGATCGCAGATAGAAGATTTCAGAGGAAAAGCGAGGGGCGGGTGAGGACGGCGATTCAAAATTCCAAATTCAATGGCAGCGCCCAGGCGAGGCCTGAAGGCTGATGGCGGGAGGGCGGAGCTCTTCCCGACAAAGAGCCGGGGACCTCGGAACCGCCGTTTCGCTCTAACTGTTTTCCAGAGCTTTGACGAGTTGAGGCAAGTCGTGGGTTACGATCTGCCAGAGGATATCAAAATCAACCTCATCGTAGCCGTGGATCAACCGGTTTCGCAGGCTCACGATTTGCGGCCAGGGAACTTCTGGGAGGCGCGCGCGTTCTTCTTCGGGAACCCTGTTGGCCGCCTCGCCGATAATCTCAAGCAGGCGCACCAGAGCAAGATTGAGCAGGCGATCCTGATCCAGGTCGGGGCGTTTTCTGTTTTGAAGCAGTTGGACGGCTTCCCGCGCGTGGTCGAGCATATGGCGCAGGGAGACGCCGGCGTCACGGCGTGACGTATTGCACCTCGGCCTCGGCGAGCGCCTGCCGGCGGAAAGAGGGGCTGAGAAAGCCGGGAGTGTTGAGGTCCACCTTGCTCCCGAGGATGGCGCCTAATTCGTCTTCCATGGCGAAGAACTCAAGCCCGGGAACGTGCCCCGGCTCAAACTCCACCAGAACTCCAGGACGCTCGAGGGCGAAAGATCCTCACGGAGAACGGAACCGAAAAACGCCAGCTTGCGGATATGATGCCGCTGGCAGAAGGCGGCAACTGCCTCCTTGGGAACCCCGATCTTCGACTCCGCAATCATCTGCAACTCCTGGGGAATTTTAGCACAAACTGCAAAGGTGCCGGTGGACGAGGCACCCGCGATGTGCTTCAGCGGCTGAAGCCGCGCCCATAGCCAACGCCTTGAATGACGCAGCTGAAGCTGCGTCCCCCTGAAGAACGGGCGGGAAGCCGCAACAGCGGCGATCGATTCAGCATGCGGCGGCCGGAAGGCGCGGGAGGGCGGAGCCCTCCCCTACGAAAACCCGCAGAGCACAACGGCGCCGGTGCGCGCTGCGGCGCGATCAAAAAATCCCGTTTTCGTTGGGGGAATCCTGGAAGGCTTCCTGCGAGGCTTCCCATTCCTCGATGATCAGATTGCCTTCAAAGCGGAAAATGTGGATCACCGAATACTGGGCGTCCGGCGAGAGCACCACTCTTCCGTGGACGGCCACCAGGTCTCCGTCCTCGAGGGCGCGCAGCGGGTGGTAGGTCTTGTTGGGAAATTGCTTGGCGTTTCGTTCCATGCCCCTGAGCAGCGATTCCCGGTCGCCTTTAAAGTACGCATGGTGATGGCGAAACTGCGAGTGTACGTGCCAGGCGAAGGCTTCGCGCACCTGGCCGGATGAGGCCATCTTAAGAAATGATTCGGCGATCTCCTTTTTGCTCATGCTTCGTTGCCTTCCTGGGCGGCGGCGGCGCGCTGCAATTCCGCTATGTTGAACTTTTTCATTTTAAGGAAGGCCTGGGTGACGCGCGCCACCTGTTGCGGGTCGGGGCTGGACATCAGTTCATCCAGGATGGAGGGCGCAATCTGCCAGGAGAGGCCGTAACGGTCCTTGAGCCAGCCGCACTGTTCGGCGGCGGGGTCGGCGGAAAGCGCTGCCCACAGGGCGTCGATTTCCTGCTGGGTGTCGCAGGGCACGAGAAAAGAGACGGCTTCATTGAAAGCGAACTTGTGCGGGTGGGCGGAATCCATGGCGGCGAACTCCTGGCCGAGCAGCGTGAATTGGGCGTATTGCACCGCGCCTTCCGTGTCGGGCTCCGCGCCTTTGCCGTAGCGGGCGAGGACGGCGGGCGGCGGCGCGCTGAATACCGAGGCGTAAAAATTGATGGCCTCTTCCGCCTTGCCGCACACACCGCCCACAAACATCAGCGCGGGCATGACGCGCTGCCGGACTTCGTTGCCGCCGGCGTAAATCACCTGCCAGGAAAGGCCGAAACGGTCCTGCGTCCAGCCATAGCGCTCGCTGAAAGGATAGGAATCGAGCGGCATGAGGACCTGGCCGCCCTCGGAGAGCTTTGCCCACAGCGCGTCCACTTCATCCCTGGCGCTGCACCGGACGTGGAATGAAACCGAGGGGTTGAACTTGAAAAGCGGCCCGGCGCTGATGGCCGCGAATGGCTGTCCCGCAAGCTCAAACCAGACCAGGTCGCAATCGCCCGAAGGCGTGTTGCGCAAAGTGGTGAGGCGCGTGATTCGCGAGCCCGGAATCGCCGACGTGTAAAACTCGGCCGCCGGCTTGGCCTGCCGGTCAAACCATAAATGCGGAGTGATCTTTTGCATGCCGCCCATTCTACCACTGCCTGCAATGCGGGCCAGATATGCCACAGGCAAGGTTCGCGCAGGGGCGGCCAGGAAGCGCGCAGAAGCTGCCATGCGGAATGCAGCGGGAGAAATTTGGGCCTTGAAACCGGCCAATCGGGGGATGGATTCTGCCTGGCGGGCAGGGTCAGGGCGGCGCTAATCTAGGCTCCTAATCTAGGCTAGCTAAAAGCCCTCAAAGGGGCCCAAATGGGACGTATGGGACGTTTAGGCGACGAAAAAGCGAAATTTGTAAACTACTGATAATAAATATTTTATAATTTATTCGGCCTTTAAAAATCGAGCGTTTCAAAAAAGTGTCCAATTTTGACACAGTGCGTAAAAATTACAATTCTCCCCTTCCAGCAATAAATTGCTTCAGCTTACTCCGCTCAGTTTGAAGACGAAAGTCCCGCTCGGCGAACCGATCAGGTCGCCCGTCGGCTGCGGCACCTGGATGTGCATCCTGCCACCAGCCTCATGCCACTTGAGCTGCGTGCCCGGCCCCAGCAGAGTGACCGTCGTTCCCGCACCGGGCTTCGGCGCGGCAAGCGTCAGCTCGGCGCCTGGCCAGCCTTCGACGATGGCATAAACGTTGCCGTCGCGCGTGGTGTAGCGGACGTTGCCCTCTTCGGCCTGGCGCCACGGCCGGCTGCTGTAAATGGCTTCGCCGTTCACCTTGAGCCACGCACCCATCTCGAGCAGCCGCTCCTGCATGATGACCGGAATGCGGCCGTCGGCGGTGGGCCCGATGTCGAGCAGCAGGTTGCCGCCCTTCGAGACGCTGTCCACCAGCAGATGGATCAGCTGCCCGGCGCTCTTGTAATCCGAGGCGGTTTCCATGCGGTTATAGCCGAATGATTTTCCGATGCCCTGGCATTCTTCCCATTTGTGCACGCTGGTGTACTCCACCTGCTTGCCATGCGCCAGGCCGTATTCGGACGTGTAGAAGCCGCCGTCCACGCCGCGCGTTTCTTTGCCCCAGCGGTCGTTGATGACAATCGTCATCTTTCACCGGCGAATCGTTGAACAGCCACGCCAGGAATTGCGTGGAATGCCAGTAGGAGCTGGGCTGCTCCCACTCGCCGTCGGTCCACAAGACGGAGGGATGATAGCGGTCCACCAGGTCCTTCATCTGCGGAATCATGTGCTCGGCAACGTAGCTCTCGGAATGCTGAAGGTAGAGCGGGTTGTACCATTCGTAGAGGGAGTAATAGAAGCCCATCTTCAGCCCGTGCGCCACGACGGCCTTGCTCAACTCGCCGGCCAGGTCCTGATGCGGGCCCACGTCCACGCTGTTCCAGTTCCAGCTGTCGGGACACGGCCACAGGCAGAAGCCCTCGTGGTGCTTCGAAGTCAGGACCACGTACTTTGCTCCGGAATTGGCAAACAGCTCCGCCCATTGGTCGGGATTGAACAGTTGGGCCTTGAACTGGCCGGCAAAATCCTGGTAATGGAAGTTCGCTCCGTAGTTGCGCAGGTGGAAAGCCCACGTGGGGCCGTTCTTGTTGTGCATGTGGTTCCAGTACCACTCGGCGTAAGCCTCGCCGCCCTTGGCGTGCGGGTCCGCGAAAGCCGGCACGGAATAAACTCCCCAGTGGATGAAGATGCCGAACTTGGCCTGGTCAAACCACTGCGGAGTGGGCCGCTGGTTGAGCGAGGCCCAGTCGGGCTGGTAATGAACTTCCTGCGCCCGTGCTGCGAACGGCATAGCGCACAAAAAGGCAAGAGCAAGCAGTCTGATTCTCATGCCGGGAATTCTACACCATCATGGAACCTGCGGAAACTTTGCGCAGGCGGTATTGGATCAGAATTGCAGGGCCTGGTCGAGGTCGGCGATGAGATCGGCGGCGGATTCAACGCCCACTGACAACCGCACCAGTCCGTCGGTGATGCCGATGGCGCGGCGTTCTTCCGGCGGCACGGCACGATGGCTGGTGGAGGCCGGATGCACAATCAGCGAGCGCGTATCACCCAGGCTGGCGGCGCGCGCAAACAGCTTGACGCCGTCCATCACCCGCTTGCCGCCTTCGTAGCCGCCCTTCGCTTCAAAACTGATCATGGCCCCGAAATCGCTCATCTGTTTCCTGGCCACTTCATGTCCCGGATGGCCCGGCAAGCCAGGATAATAAACACGTTCAACATTGGAGTGTGCGGCCAGGAATTCCGCAATCTGCCGGGCGTTGGAACAGTGGGCGGGCATGCGCAGGTGGAGCGTGCGAATCCCGCGCAGAATGAGCCAGGCGTTGAAGGGGCTGATCACGCCTCCGTAATCGCGGATGACTTCATGCACCAGCAGCGAAATGTATTCACGCGAGCCGATGATGGCGCCGCCCATGGCGTCGCCGTGGCCGCAGAGATACTTGGTGGCCGAATGGAGCGACACCGTCACGCCCAGCCGCAGCGGCTGCTGAAGCGCGGGCGATGCAAACGTGTTGTCCAGCATGGTGGGAATTCCGCGGGCGCGGCCGAGCGCGGCGATTTCGGCAATGTCCACCACTTGCAGCACGGGATTGCTTGGCGTTTCAAAGTAGATGAGGCGGGTGTTGGGCTGGATCGCTCGTTCAAAATCCTCTACGCGGGCCGATTCCACAAACGTCGCCGAGGCGCCCATGCGGGGCAGCTTCCTGTTGAGAAAGTTGTACGTGGCGCCGTAAAGCGAGCGGGCCGCCACCACGTGATCGCCCGTCTTCACGTAACCGAGAATCGCGGTTGAAACCGCCGCCATGCCGGAAGCCGTGGCCAGCGCCGCCTCGCCGCCTTCCAGCGCCGCCAGCTTGGCTTCCAGCGCGTGGATGGTGGGGTTGCCATAGCGCGTGTACATATAGCCGGGCTGCTGTTCGCCATACACCGCGGCCATCTCGTCGGCATCGGCAGAGACAAAAGTTGTCGACTGATAGATCGGCGTGTCCAGGGCGCCTGTGGCCGGGCAGGGACCCTCACCGGCGTGCACTGCCAGGGTTGCGAAATCGAATGGTTTTTCCATCTGTCACCTCTTCGGATTGGAACCTTCGCGGCCCGGAGCATCAATCTCATCACGAAGATTTCTGTCACAACCGGTTAAGCGTATCGTGTCCCGGGCAGGATGGCAAAGTTCCTTTCGGCGCCCAGCCGGGAGGGCCAGTGCCTGGTTGTGCCAGGGGTCCGGGATATATCCCTGTATGGAATTGACCCTCTGGACACCGCTCGCAGAAATGACTAGACTTTTATTGTTGATATCACCTGACGATCGGGGGTAAACGATGCCGGCGTGTCCAGAATGCGATGCAATGATCGACATCGAAGAAGATCTGGTGGAAGAAGGCCAGTCCGTCGAGTGCCCGGAATGCGGAGCTGAACTCGAAGTGGTGAATATCTCGCCAGTCGAGCTCGACATTTTGGGTCGCGGCGAGGACGACGAAGACGGGGATGTTGATGATGCCGAAGAACTGTAAAGCTTCAGGAGGCGCGTCCGCGCTGCTTCAGCCAGGCGCTCCCTGCCGGGGCCGGGGATATTTTTCGGCCTCCGTCATGCGGGCATGCGCCCTCGCGATGGCATTTGCAGCGTTGTGGCTGGCGTTTGATGCAGCGCCGTTGACGGCAAAAAGGAGTAAGCCTCCCACCTCAAAAACCGTAATCGGCCAGGTGTTCGACGCGTCAGACAACCCCATTGTCGGTGCCGCGGTGGAAATGACCAACCTGACGACGGCCAAGACCACTGCTATTTACACCGGACCCGAGGGGCGTTTCACCTTCACGGACCTCAAGCTGACACAAGATTACCAGTTCAAGGCCCATTACAAGGGCCAGTCTTCTGAAGTGCGCAAGGTCAGTTCCTGGGACACGCGTTTCGATCTGGTGCTGAACCTCCATATTCCCGCGCCCAAAGAATAACGCGCTGCTGAAATCGCAGAGTTTTCCGCCTAGTCCACCCCTACGCTAGTACCAGATAATTTGTGGTTTATTATTCAGGGTCTGATGGTGACCTTGAGCAGTTTGCGCCCGACGCGGAACGTAACGGAACCTTGGTCAGAATACTTTGCCGGGTCAAACTCCCAAGCAGCGTCGGATATGCGTTCCCACGCAGGCTGGTCGGCCTCTCCGACGGCAATGGAGACGGCGCCCTCCTTGATTTTTCGCGAAACCTCTGTTTTGGATGACGCCAGTCCATAGGTGGCGAGGAAAGTTGTAAGTTTTACAGGGACAAAGTGACTCAAGGTCTCGGTGCGAACCTCGTCCGGGATACCTTTCTTCTGAAACTGGGCTTCCCAGTTTTTCTGCGCCTGTTCGGCGGCCGGCGCACCGTGGAAATCGGAGATGATCCGGCGGGCGAGATCTTTTTTCATTTCCAGCGGGTGAGTGCCGCCGTCGCTGACAGATTTCTTAAGGCCGGCGATTTCCGCGGGCTGCAAATCGGTGAGCAGTTCGTAGTAGCGCCACATCAGGTCGTCGGAAACGGACATCAGCTTGCCGAACATTTCCTGGGGCGGCTCATCGATGCCGACGTAATTGCCCAGCGACTTTGACATCTTCTGCACGCCATCAAGCCCTTCCAGGATGGGCATCATCATGATGACCTGGGGTTCCTGGCCGTACTCCTGCTGGATGGTGCGGCCGGCGAGCAGGTTGAACTTCTGGTCGGTCCCGCCCAGCTCGACGTCGGCCCTGAGCGCCACCGAATCGTAGGCCATGGCCAGCGGGTAGACCAGTTCAAGCAGCGTGATGGGGCGTCCCTCCTTGAACCGCTTGCTGAAATCATCGCGTTCCAGCAGCCGGGCCACGGTGTACTTTGAGAGCAGGGTCATCCACTCCGGGCTGTTCAGCTTGCCCAGCCAGCGGTTGTTGAAGTCCACCACGGTCTTTTCCGGATCGAGAATTTTGAAGACCTGTTTCTTGTAGGTTTCGGCGTTGGCGGCGATCTCTTCCGGCGTCATGGGCGGGCGCGTCACGTTGCGGCCCGAGGGGTCGCCGATGAGGCCGGTGAAATCCCCAATCAGGAAAATCACCGTGTGCCCGAGGTCCTGGAAGTGTTTCAACTTGCGGATCAGGACCGTGTGCCCCAGGTGGATATCCGGGGCCGTGGGGTCGAAACCCGCTTTGACGCGCAGCGGCGTGCCCGTCTTCCCGGCGCGCTCGAGCTTGGCGTAAAGGTCTTCGGCGCGAATCGTTTCCTGCGCGCCCTTGGTGAGATAAGCGACTTGTTCTTTAAGCGTCATGAGTTTATCGGTGAGTTCGATTTGTTTCGCGGCGTGTCGGCTCGCGTTCGGTGATTAGGCGAATAGCACGCTCTACCACTTCGCTTCGCGAAATCTTGAGCTCGCGCACCAGCCAGTCCATTTGCCGCACTGTTTTCTCATCGGCGTAGAAGGAAGTACGAACCTTTTTGTTTTTCATAATCCTATCCGCGGTACCGAATCTCGCTGTCCCGAGTGCGACCTGTTTCTGTTTTTGAAGGCAGGCATCCCGCCCTGTGCTATTCCACAAGGATATCGCAGGTCCCGTCGAGTATCCGTTTCAATCTTTTAATCGTCTTTGTTAACAAATTTCAGGACCTTATTGAAAGACCACAGACCTTCTTGAGCCGCTCTCAGGCGGCATTTGCACCTTCCACCTTGGATAAGTCTTGACCTATATGGTTCGTAAGTCATCACGTCGGTCCCCCATGATAACCTTCCGTCCCTCGATGCGGACTTGATCCCCCAGCATCAGGCAGACGGCCTCGGAATAAATGCGGTGTTCTTCCTTCAGGATTCGCGCCGAGAGCGTTTCCTCCGTATCGTCGTCGAGCACCGGGACCACCGCCTGGAGCACGATGGGCCCGGTATCCATGCCCTCGTCCACGATGTGGACGGTGCAGCCCGTGAACTTGACGCCATAATCGAGCGCCTGCTTCTGCGCGTCAAGGCCGGGAAACGCGGGAAGCAGCGCCGGGTGGATGTTGAGGATTCGCCCGGGAAAGGCCCGCACAAAAACCGGGCTGAGGATGCGCATGAATCCCGCCAGGCACACCAGGTCCACTTTTGCTTCCTTGAGGGCGGCGACCACTTCGCCGTCATAGGCCTCGCGGTCCTTGCCCTTGGACGGAATAAAAAGGGTCTTCAGTCCCATGGCGCGGGCGCGTTCCAGGCCCGGCGCCTGCTCGCGGTTGCTGATCACCAGCGCGATTTTTGCCGGGATTTTCCCTGCCGCCACGTTGCGGGCGATGGCCTCAAAATTCGATCCGCGGCCGGAAAGCAAAATGCCGATGTTCTTCATGGATGTTTAACCACGGAAGCAAGTGGGACCCAAAGCAGTTTCCTCGCTTTGCCCGGAATGGCACGCACGCGGCTTGGGATTACACGGTTCCAGAACGCCTTTCAGCATGCTACTCAATACGGTCTGGAGAGCCGGCCAGATATTTTACCCCAGCCTGGCCGCGAACGATCCTGCCCACGGTATAAAACTTCTCTTTCTTCCTCTTCAGCGCGCGGGCGACGTTGTCCAGGTTCTTCTTTCGGAACGATGAGCAGCATGCCCAGGCCCATGTTGAAAGTGCGCAGCATCTCCGCCTGGCGCACTTTTCCCAGGCCGGCGATCATGTTGAAGACGGGCGGGACGGGCCACGATCCCAGATGAACTTCCGCCTGGCACCCGGCGGGAAGAATCCGCGGAGTGTTGTCCGTGATGCCGCCGCCGGTGACGTGGACGAGTCCGCTGAGCCAGCCTTTCTGGTGCAGCGGCTGGAGCACTGGCGCGTAACAGCGGTGCGGCGCCAGCAGTTCTTCATCGAGCCTTCGCCCCAGTTCCGGCACGCGTTGCGAAAGCCCGATACCTGCCTGGTCCATCAAAACTTTGCGGGCGAGAGAATAGCCGTTGGTGTGCAGGCCAAGCGAGGGCAGCCCCAGGATGACATCACCGGGACGAATCCGGCTGCCGTCCAGGATCTCGCCTTGCCGCACCCATCCCACGATGCAGCCGGCCAGGTCGTATTCGTTCGCCGCATAAAAGCCGGGCATCTGGGCGGTCTCTCCGCCGATGAGCGCGCAGCCAATCTCGCGGCAGGCGTCCGAAAGGCCGCGCACAAGATCAGTGACAACCTTCGGACGGATTTTCCCCGTTGCCAGATAATCCAGGAAAAAGAGCGGCCGCGCGCCGTGCACGGCGATGTCGTTCGCCGAATGGAACACCAGGTCGCGGGCGACGCCTTCATGACGGTTGGCGGCGAATGCGATTTTAAGCTTGGTGCCCACGCCGTCCATGCTGGAAACCAGCACGGCGTCTGAGGGAAGCCCCTTGAGAGAAAAGAAGCCCCCAAAGGCGCCAAATCCCCTTAAGACGCGGGGATTGAAGGTTCTGCTGACCAGCTCTTTAATTTGTGACTTGGCGCGGCTCGCCGCATTGATGTCGACGCCCGCATCTCGATAACGCATCAGTTGTAAAGGACTCCTTTGGCGGAATCACAAAAGAAAAACAGAAAGACGGGATCCGTCAGAAGATCTTGCCCATTCTGGACCAGCGCGTTTTGGCGAAAAAGTTCCAGAGGATGGAAGCGTCAAATTTCAGCCGGTCTCTCAGCCCGTCGTCGAGCCATTCGTGCGTGGGCGCGTTGTAGGACCAGTAGACAAAAAGCGGCTCGCCCACCACGTTCTGGAGGGGCACGAATCCCCAGAAGCGGCTGTCGAGAGAATCGTCGCGATTGTCGCCCATCACAAACAGGTATCCCATGGGGACCTGGAGGCCATCCTTGCGAATAAAGTTGGGCATTTCGCGGGCCCAGTTGGGATCGAGCCCCCAGGCCGCCGGCAATTCGTTGATTTCGCTTTTCGGCGGCGGAAAGTCATCCCGGAGCGGAAAGATGGCGGAGGACTGAAACCGCGCATAGGGCTCTTTGATGCGCTTCCCGTTGACGTAAACCTTCTTGTCCACGATGCGGATGACGTCACCGCCAACGCCGATCACCCTCTTGACAAACATCTGGGCGGGATTCACCGGATAATGGAACGCCACGATGTCGCCGCGATGAATAGGGGCGATGCGCGGGAAACGCACGTCGGTGTAGGGCAGTTGAGGTCCGTAAAGCAGCTTGTTCAGAAAAACGTGGTCGCCGATGAGGATGGTGTTTTCCATCGAACCCGTCGGGATCACGGTGGCTTCCGCCACAAAGGTGCGGATGCAGAAAACTCCGATCAGGACAATCAGCAGGGACCGGACCGTTTCCCAAAAGCCGTCGTGGCGGCCGCCGCGCCGGGAAGGCGCGGGAGCCTGCTCCGGGGGAGGCTGAAGTTGTTCGCCGGCATTCAAGGGCTCGGAAGGTTCCATAAGCGTTAGTCCCGGTTTCGCAGAGCGATCAGCGGCTCCTGGACAGCCGTGGGATAGCTGGCCGTGTAACAGGCCAGGCAGTAACTTTCTTTGTCGCCTCCAACCGCGTCGCGCAGGCCGTCCAGTGAAAGATATCCCAGGGTGTCAGCCCCAAGGTATTCGCGGATCTCTTCCACACTGTGGTTGGATGCGATCAGTTCTTTTTTCGTTGGCGTGTCCACTCCGTAGTAGCAGGGCGAAATCGTGGGCGGGCAACTGATCCGCATATGGACTTCGCGCGCTCCAGCCTCGCGGACCATGCGCACAATTTTCCGGCTGGTCGTGCCTCGGATGATGGAATCATCCACCAGCACCACGCGCTTGCCCTCCAGGAGGCTGCGCACGGGATTCAGCTTCAACTTGACTCCGAAATCGCGGATGGCCTGTGCGGGCTCAATGAACGTGCGGCCAATGTAGTGGTTGCGGATGAGTCCAAACTTAAACGGAATGCCCGATTCTTCCGAATACCCAAGGGCCGCGGCTACTCCGGAATCGGGTACCGGAACCACGATGTCCGCCTCTGCCGGATGTTCCTGGGCGAGGCGCCGGCCCAGCATTTCGCGGCTCCTTTGCACGGAGCGGCCGAAGACGAGGCTGTCAGGGCGCGAAAAATAGACGTGTTCAAAAATGCATTTCGCCTGCTTGGCCGGCGGTGAAAAGCGCAGGGACGTCACGCCGCGCTTATCCAGAATCACCATTTCACCCGGCTCGACTTCGCGCAGGTAGGTGGCGCTGAGGATGTCAAACGCGCAGGTCTCTGAGGCCACGACGTAAGCGCCGTTCAGCTGCCCCAGGCAGAGCGGCCGGAATCCGCGCGGATCGCGAATGGCGTAAACACTGTCTTTGAAAAGCATCACCAGCGAGTAGGCGCCGGAAACACGGTCCAGGGCCTCGGCGATGGATTCCGGAATGCCGCTGTGCCGGGAACGGGCGAAATAGTGAAGGATCACTTCCGTGTCGCTGGTGGTCTGGAAGATGTCGCCGCGGGCTTCCAGTTCGCGCCGGATGCTGGAGGCGTTCACGAGGTTCCCGTTGTGGGCCAGGGCCACCTGGCCCTTCTGGCAACTGACGCTGAGCGGTTGTGCGTTCTTCAGGTTGGTATCGCCGGCCGTCGAATATCGCGTGTGGCCAATGGCGGCATGTCCGGGCAGTTCCTGCAGAACTTTCTCGCTGAAGACCTCCGCCACGTGCCCCATATTCTTGCGGCCTATCAGCCGGTCGCCGTCGGTTACAACCATGCCGGCGCTTTCCTGCCCGCGATGCTGAAGCGCGTAAAGGCCCAGATAGGTGAGCTTGGCAGCTTCAGGATGGCCATAGACGGCAAACACGCCACAATGGTCGTGGAACTTGTCGTCGGGAAGCGTGAACGCTGGGAATTTTTCAGGGGTTAGTTGCAAAGCTGTTACCCGCGGCCCGACGCCAAAGAAAATAGGAGTCTGATGAGGTCCTCTTGCCGGAGCCCTCTCAACATTCTGCTGCTTGGGAATGCCTCAGGCTACTCAAATCCTTACCTCTTCATTTTGCCCCGGCTCCATGCCCAGCGCAACTCTTTTCTGGCAGGGGCGCGCAGAGGGCTTGCCGCTTGCCGTTCCAGGTGGAGTGCTGGACACCGGGCAAGCTTATCCTCCACAATAGGGTGAAGATCTGGTTCGCGAGGATTTCTTGAGCGTTTCGCATGCTTCTGTGAAGAAAAGCATTCTGGTGCGCGAATATGTCCAGCAGACGTTTGTGCCGCTCTCCCGGCTTGCGCATGATTGGGAATTGCACTCGGCGGTTGCGCTGAGCCCCTCCGAAGAACGCACCATGGTTCGCGAACCCGCGAGGGCCGTCCCTCAGGCGATTGCCCGCCGAGTCGGAAAGCTGAGAATTCTTCTGGTCCCTTTTGTGGCGTGCTTTCCATCGGGCGACATGGTTGCCTTTTCCAATCCGGAGGGCGAAAAGCATTCCGCAGTCTGGCTGGAAAACAAGGACCGAATCGACCTGGCCCTTGCCTGCCGCGACCTGGATCCTCATGATACCGGGTGGGAATTTCTGGCCAGCGTCGCCGAGCTTCTCCGCGTGCGCCTCGCGCCCGAAGAAGTGGCGCGCTACACCTCGATGTTGCAGGAAGAGCTGGGCCAGGGGTTCGAGGGCGAAATCGATGAGGAAGCCTACGAGGCCAAGCAGCCGCTCCGCCGTCGCAACCGCTGGTCGCGAACGGGCCCGCAGTTCCTGAAATATCGTGACGTTTCTTTCACCAGCACCTGCGCGGAATATATCCACGGCCTCTGGCACGATGTCCAAATCCGGCTGGGCCCTGAACACCTGCCCGTTTCTGTCCTTCGCCAGCGCATGGTTCTGATGGCGGAAATGTTTCCACCCAACCCCGGTTACGAGTTGTTTGCCGAAGGCGAGCAGGCTTAGCCGGGGGCGATTCTGCAACTCTCCTCCAGGCTATTTGACGGCGCCTCCCCTGCCACAAGTCCCTCCGCTGATTTTTGTTTTTGAACTTGCATAAAGGCCCGGCAGCGACTATTCTTTGACCCCGACCAGACTCTATCGAGCGTGCTCAAGGGGGAAAAATGGCCGCCGAACTACCTAATTACGTTGGATCGTCCGTTCCCAATCCTCTGGATAAACGGGTGCCCTGGTACAAGAGCACGTTCCCGTCCTACGCGGGGATTTTCCTCTGGGTGGCTTTCTACCTGGGCCTTTCAGCGCCGACCTTGAGCCAGGCCAGCCCTGCCGTCTGCCTCCTTGGCCTGTTCGTGGCCGGGCTGATCTGTTTCGCCCTCTTTTACTACGCTCCGGCCATGCTGGGCATGCAGACCGGACGCCCGCTCTACATTGTTGGGACCTCCACCTTCGGCGTGAAGGGCGGCTACCTGATGCCCGGCCTGCTGATGGGTTGTCTCCAGATCGGATGGTTCGCGGTGGCCACTTATTTTGCCGTGGACTACATCATGGAAGGGCTCGGCAGCCATTCGAAAGGGCTGTTTATCGTCTTTGCAGTGGTGTGGGGCTATGGGCTGGCCTGGGTGGCCATCAAAGGAATATCTTACATGGCGCGCATCGCCCAGTTTCTGAACTGGGTGCCGCTGGTGATGATTATTATCGTCTTCTGGGCCAACAAAGGAGGAGTGGCCAGCTATCATCCTCCGCAGAACGACGCCTGGGGCGGTTTCCTGACCATGCTCGCCATCGTTATCGGATTCTTTGCCTCCGCCGGGGCTGCTGGCGCCGATTTTGGGCTGAACAACCGGAACCGGGGTGATGTCGTCTGGGGCGGGCTGACGGGTATCGCGCTGGCGATCCTGGTGGCCGGCGGCTTGCCGGTGCTTGCGGTGGCCGGGCATCTGGGCATGCTGGGAAACGCTTCAGACTTCACGTTTGCCGGAACCATCAAGAGCGTTGGCGCTCTGGCTCCGGTCATGTTCTTCCTGTTTGCGGCGGCCTCCATGGTGCCCACAACTTTCTGCACTTTTATTGCCGGCAACAGCTTTGGAACCATGTTGCCGAAAATCCCGCGCGCCGTTTCCACCCTGGTGGGCGTGACGATTGGGGTGATTCTGGCTATTTCGGGCGTGGCGCAAAACCTGATTGGTTTCTTCTCGATTGTGGGAGCTTCCTTCGGACCAATCTGCGGCGCCATGGCGGCTGATTATCTCCTGGCCGGGAAAAAATGGTCGGGGCCGCGCAAGGGAATCAACTGGGCCGGGTACGTGGCGTGGGCGGTTGGGTTTGTGGTCGGAATCCTCGACAAGATTCCGGGCGTTCCCGCAAGCTGGGTCAGGATGGACCGCCCTGCCGTCCTTTGGTCTTTCATCGTGGGCTTTGTGATTTACCTCGTTCTCGCCAAAGCAGGCGCTTTGCCCGAGCTGATCCCTCAAACGGAACTGAAATCCGCTGCGGAAGCGTAGCGGCGGGTTTGTCTGCCCACCGGGCTGCGGTAGCGGCGGGTTTACCCCGCCAACTGCTTGTCTAACGCCTTGCCAGGTGACGGGGCGAGTTGCTGCTCCATTCCGCATTGCCGCCCTTTGGGGAAGGCGTCTGCGCGCCGGTTCCTTCTTCGTGATAAATTAATGATTTTGCGTACAAACCTCGATATAGGGGCGCCGAAGCTGTTCCGGCTGGTCGCGCAGGAGCCGCCTTCCGGCTGCCCGGGAGCGGAGGAGGTTGTGTTGCTAAAGTACATGCGAAAGTCCATCTGCACAAAACTTGCGGTCGTCGCTGGAATCTTGCTGCTGCCCATGCTGGCCCGGGCGCAGAGCAGCGTCGTCGCGGTCACCAATCGCACCAGTTACAATGCCGGCTCGGAAGTCCTGATGCGGCTGGCCCTGGCTCCGGGAGCCTCGGTGCGCGGCAATATGGCTTTTTCGGCCACGGTGCGCTACGACGGTGACAGCACGGCGGTGTATACGACTTCACCTTCACAGGCCTGGACCATCCCCGCCGATCCGGCAGCGAGTTCCTATTCCCTGCTTTGGAAAATTCCTGCAGACGCCCGGACAGGGCGTTATGAGGTCGACCTGTTGGGCTATGACCGAATCTCCGGAGTCACATTTATCAGGGCGCCTCAGGCCGGTTCATTCGCCGTTTACCGCAAGCTGGCCAGGATTGAGCGCATCAGGCTGGACAAGACTTTCTATGTGACGGGCGATCATGTAGCGAGCGACATCACGATTAAAAACCTGACGAACCAGCCACTGAATGGCCTTCGGGTTGAGTTCTCAAACCGCTACTGGCCCTGGATTGCCGGGCCCGCCCAACAGGCCGCCGCAAGTGTGGTGACGCTGAAAAAGGACCTGACGCTGGCAGCTGGCGCGGAACAGGAAATTCACGCGAAGGACGTGGCCGTTGCCGGCAAGGTTGACCAGCCGGCGATCCATCAGTACGGAGTGGTGGTGTGGGACCACGACCGGAAGAACGTTCTGGACATCGCCTTCAGCCAGCTGGTCCTGATCCGGCCTCCCGGCGTTACCGCGCCCATGCTTTATCCCCCGCAGTATATTTACCCTGAGCTGAGCGACGTTGATACCAAAGACTACCGGCACTTTTATCCTCCGGGGCTGAACGCCGGCGCCATACAGTTTGACACCAGCCACACGATGTATATGCCCGGGCAGGATGCGGCCATTCATTTCTCCATCGGGAACCCCGGAAAAACAGCCTGGAAGCAGATTACCGCCACGGCATCGCTGCTGGACCCGGATGGGAAACCCATTGAAAAGAAGGTTGTTGCCGGACGGCTTGACCTGCAGCCGGGTTCGGCAGCCAGGAAGGAATCGGTATCCTTTGCGCTTCCTTCCGGCCGGGCGGGGCTCTACCGGGCTGAAGTGGTTCTCACTGATTCGGCTGGAAACACCGTGGCGGAGAACGACCTTGAACTGGGCGTGAATCCACTGCCCAGGTCCATTCTGATTTTCTGCGCGCACGAGGACGACGAAGGCGGCTGGGCCGGACTCGCCCGGGCGGCCGTTGAGAACCACATCCCGATCCACTTTGTCTACTTTACCGGCGGCGATGCCGGGTCGTGCGATCGATATTACCAGCACTCCTGCAGTCCTGCCGAGGCTATGAACTTCGGCATGTTGCGCATGGATGAGACGCGCGCGGTTCTGGGGCACCTGGGCGTGCCGAAAGACGATATCTATTTTTTGGGAATGCCGGATGGTGGGTCGGGCGAAATCTGGTATCACCATCCCGACCCTGCCCATCCCTATCTTTCGGTCCTGCTGGCTTCTGACCACACGCCCTATCCGAACGTTTTCCAGCCCAACCTGCCCTATGCACGCGAGTCGGTAGTGGCAGCAGTGAAAAGACTGTTGAAGGCGTTCCATCCGGAAGTGGTGGTCACGGCCCATCCTCCGGCCGAAGGGCACATCGACCACATCGTGAATAACTATTTCGTGGTGAAGGCCCTGCAGGAGATGGTGAGCGCAAAGGAGTTAGATCCGAAAAGCATCAAGCTCTATGTGGACAGAGTCTATAATCCGAAGACGATTCCTTCGACTCCCTATCATTATTCACAACATGCTCTGTTTGTTTCCGGCGAAGTGATGGCGCTGCACCAGGAAGCCGGCTGGTATTATCAATCACAGGGCGGCAATCGCGCCGAAGGCCACATCCGCGACTTCAACCGGCTTTCCCGCAAAATTGTCTACCGCCAGGTGTTAGACTGGGAAGAGCATCAGGGTTGGAATTCTGCGCCATGAACAAAAGTACGGACAACCCGGGAGAGGAAAGAATCGCCAATGGCTGATTTACCCGAGGAATTCGGCTTGCAGCCGACAGCCACCTTCCCGGATGAACCTTTTTCCTGCCCTAACTGCGGCCAGCTGCTTGCTGCCGCGTGCCGTGTATGCCCTTCCTGCAAACAGGAAGTTAACCCCAGTGAGATCCTTCGTCCGGACGTTAACATAATCCTTGCCGAACAGGTTGTTCCTCTGCCAGCCAAAGAGCAGGCGCGATTTTCATGGGGGATTTTTTTCGCAGCATTGGGGATCTGGCTTGTGGTTACGGCGGTCGCTGAGACCCTCCTGGGGCCTGTAATGAGCCAGGTGGTGCTGTTCAGTCTGGTGGCGCTTTCGTCAGTATGGGTTTATCGCGACGCCCGCGAAAAGAATATTCCCACACCCATCCGCTGGAGTCTCGGATCGCTTTTATTGTGGATTATTATTTTCCCCTGGTACCTGGCGCGGAGAAGAACACCCAAGGCTCCCTGCCCTTTTATCGAAGGTGAAGGCGGCCGGGTGGCCCGCACCTTGCTGGTTATCCTTCTGGTCTTTTTTCTGCTCAGCGCCCTGATGTTGCTGCTGAAGGGCCCGAAGAAACCCTCCCCCGGCGGTAAGACGCCTGACACTCACGGGACCGGAGCGTCTGGGGGCAAGATCGCAGCCCTGACGTATCCAATTTCAGTTCAGGCGCCGGCCAGTGCTCCGTCCGAAGCCTCGCAAACATAGACTTCCGCGTTGAGCCCCGTGGCTTTGCTGTAGCCTTCCTGGACTGCTCCCGCAAACGATTCCGCCGCGTCGGCGAGAACCAGGTTGACCGTGCAGCCTCCGAAGCCCGCCCCGGTCATCCGCGCTCCCATAACGCCGGGCTGTTTGAGGGCCAACTCCACCAGAACGTCCAATTCCCTGCAACTGACTTCGTAATCATCCCGCAGGCTTTCGTGCGAAGCGATCATCAACCTTCCGAAGCTTTCAAGGTCGCCCTTTTCCAGGTCCTTGACGGCCTTAAGCACGCGGTCGTTCTCACTCACCACGTGCCGGGCCCGCTTCAGCAGAATCTCGCTGAGGCTGTGGCGGGCCACTTCCAGGTCCGTCAGATCGATTTCGCGAAGCGACTTGACCGCAAGCCCCGTGGTTCCCAGTTGCGCCACGGCCTGGCGGCACTGTTGCAGCCGGACTTTGTATTCCGATGCGGCCAGCGCCCGCCGGACTCCCGAATAGCAGACCACGATCTTGACCCGCGCCGACAGGGGAACGTAGCGGTAAGAAAGGTCGCGGCAGTCGAGGAACAAAGCGTGATCGCGTTTGCCCAGGGCGCAGGCGAACTGGTCCATGATTCCGCAAGGGACGTTGACAAAGTCATTCTCCGCGCGCCGGGCGAGCCGAACGACTTCCAGCGGACCCAGTTCGATGTTGAACAGCCTCATCGCAAGCGCCACGGCGCCGACCTCGACCGCCGCCGATGAACTGAGCCCGGCTTCCCGCGGCACGTTGCCGCCAAAGGCCACGTCCATGCCGGTGAGTCTGTGCCCGTCCTCCTGCAGGAATTTGAGCACGCCCCGCAGGTAGTTGCTCCAGGGATGTTCGCTGTCTTTTTCAATCGCCTCCAGGCTGAACTCGGCCTGCTCCTGGAAATCAATCGAGTAAGCGCGCACAACAAAGTCTTTGCGGCGGCGAGCGCCGAATTCAATTGCCCGGTCAATGGCGGCGGGAAGCACAAAGCCGTCGTTGTAGTCGGTGTGTTCGCCGATCAGGTTCACGCGCCCGGGGGCGCGGACGGTAACGTCTGGCGCTGATCCAAAGGTCTTTTGAAAGGCTTCGTTGATCATGTTGTGCTTCATGGGCGTGGTACCATCAGCCAATTTCGCGGAGCGTCTTGGGCGTCGTCAAACGCAGCTCACGTGCCTTCTCTTCGGCCAGTGAATCATTCAGAAACGTTCCCGCGCCGGTTTCGACGCTGGCCAGGTACTTCAGTTTTTCCTTGCTGCGATGCGGCGGGTAAAACTCAATGTGGAAATGGTAATACGGATGCCGGCCTCGCGTGGGAGCCTGGTGCAGCAGCATCATGTACGGGAATGACATCTGGAATAGGTTGTCGTATTTCCGGGTCACCCATTTGAGCATTTCCGCCAGCAGCTTTTCTTCCGAAGGCTTGAACTCATCGAGCGCGCCCAGGTGGCGCCGAGGATAGATGTGCACCTCGTAGGGCCAGCGCGCATAGAACGGAATAAAAGCCGTGAACGCCCGGTTTTCCGCCACGATTCGCAGTCTGGCTTTGCGCTCCTTCTGGAGAATGTCGCAGAAAAGACACCGGCCATGGCTGCGGTGGTGGGCGCGCGCGGCGGCGATCTCTTTCTTGATGATGGGCGGAACGAGTGGGAGAGAATATATCTGCCCGTGGGGATGGGGCATGGTGACCCCGATCACTTCTCCCTTGTTCTCAAAAATCAGCACGTAGCGAATGCCCGGCGTCGCCTTGAGTTCCTCAAAGCGTTTGCGCCAGGTTTTCACCAGGAGCGTGAGGTGCTCCACGGAAATCTGGGGGAGGGAGGTGTTGTGATCCGGGTGGTAGAGCACCACATCGCACTTGCCGTACGAGGGCCTGACCGGATAGAAATCGTCCCCTTCAACGGCCGGCGGCTGAGCGGGAATGGTGAAAGCGGCGAAATCGTTGGGATAGATATAGACGTCGTAGTGGTCGGGCACGCGTCCCGATCCGGGACAGAAAGGGCACCAGTCGCGTGGCATCTGGGGCCTGTTCTGGCGATGCGATGCGGTTGAGACCCATTCGCGCAGCGTCGGATTCCATCGAAGCTCGGTCATCTGCGTAGAGCCGCAGGCAGCACCCGGTTGGCCGTTCGCGAGGCTGTCTTAATTGAGGTAGTAATTGCGATAAAGCGTGTCGCGCTTGATGGGGCGAAAGCCGGCGTCACGAATCATCCAGCGAAGCTTTTCCTCAGAAGAGGTGCGCCCGCAGCCCGCGGCGGAAACCACATTCTCTTCAATCAGAATACTGCCGACGTCATTGCCCCCAAAGCGAAGTGCAATCTGGCCGACCTTGTGGCCCGGGGTCAGCCACGACGCCTGGACGTTCTGAATGTTATCCAGGTAAAGGCGGCTGACGGCAAGCGTCTTGAGATATTCCACCGCCGTGACTTCTTCCTTGACGAACCGCCCCAGCGAGGTGTTCTCGCGCTGAAAGAACCAGGGAATGAAAGCCGTGAAGCCGCCGGTTTCCTCCTGCAGCCGCCGAACGCGTTCCAGGTGCGCGATGCGGTGCTCGAGGGTCTCTCCGCAGCCGAACATCATGGTGGCGGTGGTTCGCATGCCCAGCTTGTGCGCCTCCCGGTGCACGGAAAGCCATTCTTCGGTGCTGCACTTCAGCCGCGCAATTCGCTTTCGAACCTCGTCGTCCAGAATTTCCGCCCCCGCTCCGGGAATGGAATCGAGACCCGCGTCCATCAAGCGCCTCAGCGTGTCGCGAACGGTCAGCCCGCAGATCTCCGCGATGTTCAGGACTTCCGGCGCCGAAAGGCAGTGCAGGTGGACCTGGGGATAACGCTGCTTGATGCTGGAGAGGAGGTTCTCGTAGTAATCCATCTTCAGGTCAGGGTGCAGGCCGCCCTGCATCAGGACCCCGGTGCCGCCCAGCGCGATTGTCTCTTCAATCTTCTGATAAATGGTTTCGAGCGGCAGCACGTATCCTTCCGGCGAGCCCACAGGCCGGTAAAACGCGCAGAAGGAGCAGTACTCCGTGCAGATGTTGGTGTAATTGATGTTGCGGTCAATCTGGTAGGAGATAATGTTTCCAGGGTGGAGCCGCCGGCGCAGAGAGTCGGCCTCCATGCCCACGCCAATCAGATCATCGGAGCGCAACATTTCGAGAGCTTGTGCCGCGGTTATACCCATTCTTCACAACTCGATGATAAAAACCTTCGACGGAGGCGCTGGCCGGAAATCAGGCCTCCGCATCCTAAGCGAATTGAATTTTTCTGGCCGCCGGGATCAGTCCGATTTCGTGCGCAAGGCGGTAAAAAAGCTCCAGTCCCTTGCGGTTTTCCTCATCCAAAGAATAATCGATATTCTCCTGCAGGTAAACCTTCACCGCCTCCGGCGCCAGCCCCAGCCTGGGTGCATACTCACGGGCGATGTCGTCGATGTGCGCGAGACCGTAATCTCTGGAGGCTTCAAAGTCAGCGCAGAAGCGCCCGACCCCGGCGTCTTCATGCCCCGCCCAGACCGCGAAAACAAAAGGCAGTCCCGTAAACTTTTTCCACTCAGCGGCCAGATCATACACCCTTAACCCGCGGGCATCAAACGTCAGCGCCGGGTCGCCAATCAACAGCGCCGCATCGGCATGCTGCAACATCTTCTGCGGTTCCGGGTCCGCCGGGGCCGCGCTGGCGGGCCGCGAATAAAACTTCTGCAACAGCACCCGAACCAGCGCCGCCGAGGTTCGCGAGGAATTATCGAGCGCGACGGTAGTTACCTGCTCGATGGGCATCTTGCTGAGCAGCAGAACGCTTCTGACGATGCCTTTTGAGGCGATGGAACATCCGGGCAGGACGCGCAGCCGCTCCATGCGCTGGTACTCGATGGACGGCACAATGCCCACCGCCGCATCCCCGCTGGCCAGGTCATCCGCGCACTTTGCAGGTGTGGTGAAGTCGAGGTTGTATTTTCCCTGCTGATCGCCTTTCAGCATGCCCCAGATCAGCGGGGTGGTGTTCAGGTATTTGACAACCGAAACCCTGGGTCGCGTAGTGGTGTCCATGTGCTCGCCGTAAATACTTCATTCTAGCGCATCCCAGGGTCAAGGCGAGGGGTGAATGCATGCGCCGCGGCCCAGTGGTATCGGGTTCGGTTGCGACTCTCTATGAGCGCTGGATTTTGCCCAGCGGCGCTGCCTGCGGCAGGAAATTCATATCGCTAAAATCGCCGCGGAAGGCGAGGCAGACCCATCGGTACAAAACAGGTTATGGCGCGGTAAACGCGCCGCTACAAAATAAGACGCTTACTCACCCTGCCTGTGCTTGAGGAAGGTGCCGTGTTTGAGCTCGCTGAACGCCTCGCGGAGTTCTTCCTGGGTGTTCATGACAATAGGTCCGTACCACGCGACGGGCTCATCAAGCGGCCTCCCCGAAACCAGAAGAAATCGGACGCCTTCCTCGCCCGTCTCGACGGTGACTTCGTCGCCGCGGTCAAAGAGCACGAGCGATCGGTTGTCCGCCTCTGTGGGCGGAGTCGTGTCCGCCCAGCCGACGGATTCGGTGGGCACTTCCAGCGGGCCGGAGGCGTTGCAGAACTTTCCGGCGCCGTCAAAAACGTAGGCAAAGGCGTGGCGGGTGGTCTCCACGGGCAGGGTTTTGCGTTTTCCGGCCGGAACGGTGACGTCGATATAGACGGGGTCAGCGGCGACGCCGTCCACGGGTCCCTTCTTGCCCCAGAAGTTTCCGCAGACCACACGGACCAGCGTGCCGTCATCGTCGGTGACTTCGGGGATTTCGTTCGACTTCACCTCCTGGTAGCGCGGCGCCGTCATCTTGAGCGAAGCGGGCAGGTTGCCCCAAAGCTGGAAGCCGTGCATGCGCCCGGTAGCATCGCCCTTGGGCATCTCCTGGTGAATGATGCCGCTGCCGGCCGTCATCCACTGCACGTCGCCTGCGCCGATGGTGCCGCTGTGGCCCAGGCTGTCGCCGTGCTCCACGTCGCCCGCCAGAACGTAAGTGATGGTCTCAATGCCGCGATGCGGATGCCACGGGAAACCGGCCAGGTAGTCTTCCGGGTGCTCATTGCGGAAGTCGTCGAGGAGAAGAAACGGGTCAAACTCTGACGTACTGCCAAAGCCAAACGCCCGGCGGAGATGCACGCCCGCGCCTTCCAGCGTCGGCTTGGATTTGATCAGCCGCTTAACGGGTCGAATGGACATTTTCCCCCCTTGCTGCCAGTGTACCCTGTTAGATTCCCCACAGCAAACCAGGTTACGGGAGGGTTTCAGCCGCTTGCTGGAATAAAATGCGGGTGGCCCAATCGGCGGCCTCGCGGCTGGCTGATCTGCCGAAAGGCCGATCCACAGGGCAATTCAGCCTGGCCAGGCCGCACTGCTAGCTGCTGGCGGCTTCCCGCGCGTAGAGCATGTAAGTGACGGAGGGCGGCGACTCGCCCTGATGGAAGCTCCAGGCGCGGTCGCGGAGGGCGCGGTCGAGTGCCGAGTAGCGCTCGCGCTGGCGCAGGAAGTTGATCCAGGAATCGACGACGAACGTCTCGACAAAGCGCTCCGGCTGGCGCGCATCCTGAAACACTCCCCAGCGAATGGCGCCGTTGCGGAGCCGCATGTCGCGGACTTTATGGATGGCGCCGGTGAAGGCCGCGTAATCTTGCGGCTGGATTCGGAACTCAAGGGTGACCAGCACAGGACCATCATCGGGGTGAGGTTCGACCACCAGCTGCGGGGCCGCGCGGTTCAGGCGGTAGGGGCTGAGGTCGAGCGGAGTTTCTTCCAGGAGATGAAAGCGGCGTACCAGAGGGATGCTGGCCAGCGCAGCCGCCGCGGCCACCAGCAGCGCCGCCGGAGTGGAAATCCGTTCCGCCAGGAGTCCCCAGAAAGCGCTGCCCGAAGCCACCCCGCCCCAGAAGATCATCTGGTAGGTCCCGAGCGCGCGCGCCTGCACCCAGGGCGGCGTGGAGATCTGCACAGTGACGTTCAGCGTGGAGAGCGCGCTGGTCCAGGCGAACCCCGCTGCCAGCAGCGCGACCACAATGAGTGGCACGTTTCGCACCAGGCCAAGCGTTGCCAGCGTTCCGGCATAAACAGCAGATGAACCGGCGACGATCATATTGGCCGATAATCGCTGACGAAGCCGCGGCAGTAATGAAGCTCCAACAACCGCGCCTGCGCCCAGGCAGCCGTTGAGGATGCCGTAGGCCATGGCGCCCTGGCGAAGGTCCTGCCGGGCAACCACTGCCAGCAGCGCCCAGACGGCGCTGGCAAAGCCCGCAAAAGTGAACGTGCGGACAAAGGTTGCGCGAAGGTCGGGCGTGTAGCGCAAATAACGCAGGCCGGACAACAGCGCACCGGACAGCCGCTCCGCCGGAAGCGCGCTTTTGTAAAGCGGTTTGCTCCTCCATCGATATAGGACGGCAATCACTGCCACAAAGGAAAGCGAATTCACCAGGAAAACCGCGCCGGCACCTATGATGACCGTGGCAAAGGCCGCCACCATCAGCCCGCCGATGGCCGGGCCCACGGCGCGCGCCAGGTTGTAACCGGCGCTGTTGACGGCGATGGCGCTGGGCAGTTCAGAGCGAGGAACCAGTTCCGGCACAATGGCCTGCCAGGCCGGATTGTTCATAGCGGCGCCGATGTTCAACAGGAAGGTGAGCGCCAGCAACGACCAAGGCGAAATGATGCCGGCAAAAGTGAGCACGCTGAGTACAGCCACCGTGGCCAGCATCCACACCTGCCAGAAGATCAGCAGGCGCCGGCGGTCAACAATGTCGGCTGTGGCGCCGGCGGGATAACCCAGCAGCAGCACCGGCAGGCCGGCCGCGGTTTGCATCAATGCGATCAGCAGTGGAGAAGTGGTCAGTGAGGTCATCAGCCACGTGCCGGCCGTGTCCTGCATCCAGCTTCCAACGTTCGAGACAACGGCAGAAGCCCAGCAGTTGCGGAAGACCGGGTGGCGGAGCGTTCCCCAGGCAGAAGGCTTTTCAGTTTCGGTCGCAGTCGTCAAGGGTCACCCAAACGGTGATGATAACAGGAAGCCGGAATGAAAAGCATCTGCGCTCATTAGGTGCTGATATCGGGTTAGAATGGCTGCGGCGTCACGAAAAGATCAGCGTGAGCGGTTGCATGCTACTTTGAGGAGACATCGTGATGGTTTGCGAGAAGCTGAATTTATTCCGGTCGAAATTATTGCATGTGGTTATTCTGGCTGCCGTGTTTTGCCTGCTGTGCGCGGCAGCATCAGTTGTTGGCGTCCAAAGCCTGCGCGCGCAGCAGAAGATTGAGTGGACGCCCCAGCAGGAAGCTATCATCCAGCAGATCCGCGGGCTGCGCCAATTGTCCGACAAGGAGCGGGGGCGCGTGACCTGGAAGCTTGCGCTCGAGATCCGGCAACTGCCGCCGTCTGAGAACAAGGTGCGGCTGGCAACGGGTCTGGCGACGCTCTCGACCGAAGGCGACCCGGGCGGCCGCCAAACGGTGCAGGAGGTGGCGACCACCCTAGGCGATGCGCTGGGCGAACATCTGCTCGCTGCAGGCAAGGGGCAGCCCGCCATGCCCTACGCAGTGCTGGCCGCGATGGCGCACTTTGAGCACCTGAAGGTCTCTTTGGATTCGCCGGAATTCACGGCGGCGCTGGCGCAACTGAAACAGCAGGACCTGCAACGCCAGCAGGCCGACTTTACGCTGGCAGACCTCGAAGGCCATGAGTGGACGCTGAAAAGTCTTCGCGGCAAGGTGGTACTGGTGAATTTCTGGGCCACGTGGTGTCCGCCCTGCCGGAAGGAAATTCCCGACCTCGAAGCGCTCTACAAGCGGTTCAATGGCCAGGGCCTGGTGGTCCTGGGCATTTCGGATGAGGCCGCGGCAAAGGTGCAGCCCTTTGTCCGCAAAGAGAAGATTCAATATCCCGTGCTGCTCGACCCCGGACGAAAGGTGAATGGATTGTATTCGGTTGCAGGTATCCCGATGAGCTTTGTTTACGACCGCAGCGGAAAGCTGGCGGCCGAGTCGATGGACATGCGCACCCGGAAACAGTTTCTGGCCATGCTGGCTGAAGCGGGATTGAAGTAGAGATCTGGCCTCACCGGTTTCGGCGACCTTCGCGTAAGAGTTGCAGGGACCTGTAGCGGCTTGTCGCCACACGGCACAGTCAGCGCTGGTTGTTGCGGGGCGGGCAATTCTGTGTTACTTCTCTTTGCGGTCACCGACCGCATGTCTTCATGATCAGGAGGGAAACGATGGAACAGGGCAAAGCGAAGGGAGCGGTATCGAGGCGGGATTTTCTGAAGGAGACGGCCTTCGTCACTGCCGGTGCGGCTGCGCTGGGCGGACTGGCGCCGGCGCGCGTGTTGGGAGCCAATGACCGCCTCCGCGTGGCGGTGCTGGGCAGCGGCCAACGTGCCCGCTATCTGGCGTCGATTTTTGTGAAGCAGCCCTCGGTGGAGATCGTGGAGGTCTGCGATGTTTACGGCCCGCATCGTCGCGCTGGGATGAAGGTTGCCGGCGCGAAGGCCACCGGCACGGAAGATTACCGCGCGGTGCTCGACCGCAAAGATATTGACGCGGTGGTGATTGGTGCGCCCGACCACTGGCACAAACGGATGCTGGTGGACGCCGTGCACGCAGGCAAGGACGCCTATTGCGAGAAGCCCCTGATCCACTCCATCCCCGAAGGCGCGGAAATCCTGCGCGCCGTGCATGAGACCAACCGCATCGTGCAGGTGGGCATGCAGCAACGCAGCTGGCCGCACTACGTGTTGGGAAAGCAACTGGTGGATTCCGGCAAGCTGGGCAAGCTGACCTTTGTCCACACTTACTGGTATCAGAACTATTACTCCGCCGCGGGATGGAACGCCCTGCCCAACGTGGACCAGGCGCAGCTGAATTGGAAGCAGTGGCTGGGCGACGCGCCCACGCAGCCTTTTAACAAGGAGAAGTTTGCGTGGTGGCGCTTCTACTGGGATTTCGGCGGCGGCATCCTCACCGATCTGCTGACGCACTGGATTGACGTGATCCAGTGGTACACGAAGCAGCCTGCGCCCAAGACTGCCACTACAACGGGCGATCTCTACCTGATGAACTGGCAGTGCCCGGACACCATCACGGCGGCTTACGAATTTCCAGAAAAGTTCATGGTGACTTTCACGGGTGCGCTGTGCGATGGAATTGACGACGGCGGCATCACATTCCGAGGCACCAACGGCGCGCTCAAGGTCGATCGTGCACGACTGGCTTTTTATCCCACAGGCGAAAAATGGGAGCCGGGCACGATGGAGCCAAAGCCGGAAATTCTGGCGGAATCGCTGCACGACGGAACCATTGAACACATCCAGAATTTCCTGGATTGCGTCCGCACGCGCAAGACTCCGAATGCTCCGGTCGAGGCCGGCTTTGAGGCTGCGCGGACTTCCTGGATTGGGAACCTGGCTCTAAAGGCCGACAAGAAATTGGACTGGGATCCGGCGTGGGGTGAGGGGGCATAGCGGGAGGACCAGGCCCTCTCCTACTTTGATTCGTGTGTGACAGTGATTTCAGCGGGCTTCGAGAGCGTCTGATAGACAACACAGTAGCGCTCGGTGAGGCGGATCAGCGTTTCCAGTTGCACCTTCGTTGCATCGCTTTCGAGATCGAATTTCAGGCGAATCCGTTGCAGGCCCACAGGGGCATCTTTGGCCACGGCCAAGGTTCCCCGGAAGTCGAGATCACCCTCGGCGGTGATGGTTGCGTCGCGGAGCGGGATGCCGGTTGCGGTGGCCACCGCGCGCAAGGTGACGCCGGCGCACGCCGCCAGCGCTTCCAGCAGCATGTCACCCGAGCAGGCGGAAAGACCGTCACCACCCGTGGCCGGGTGCAGACCTGCTTCAACCAGCGCCCTTCCGGTTTCCACCTTGCAGGTGATTCCCTCACCCAGACGCGCCTGCGCCCGCAGCGTCACGACGGCTGATTGGGGCTCGTCACGATACTTCTGCTTCAAAGGCGCCTGCAGGGCCTTGATTTCGTTCGCATCCATTCTTACCTCCCGCGGTTAGTCGAGGGGGATCAGACCCTTGTTTTTGGCCAGCCAGGCGTCGAAAGTCTGCAGTTCGGGATTCAGGCTGCGGGCGAAATCGGGATTGCGCACGCCGCAGAAATATTCGTTGAAGTCGCGTTTGAACTGGAACATGTTGCCGAGGTCGTCAGCGCCCGGAAAGCCGAAGCTGCGGTATTGGTCCGGCGTCACGGCGTTGTAGCGAACCTCCTGGCCCAGCGCCCTGGACATGGCCGCCGCCATTTCGGCGCCGGTCAGGTGCTCGCCGGCAATGCCCACCTTCTTGCCGATAAACTCACTACCTCGCTTGAAGATTCCGTAAGCGCACTTGCCGATGTCCTCGGCGGCGATGCCGGGCAGCTTCTTGTCGTCCAGGGGGAAGGCGAGGGCGAGTTTGCCGTCTGGACCTTTCTTCGGGCCCATGCCGAAGTAGATAAAGTTGTCCCAGTAAAAGGAGGTGAGCAGGAGCGTGACGGGTAGGCCCGCGCCGGTAAACACGCTGTCGGCTTCGCCTTTGGCGTCAAAGTGCGGCACTTTGTATTTGCCCATCAGGGTGGGCATGCGATTGTCGTCGAGCGGCACCCACTGGCGGGTGTCTTCCAGCGTGGACCAGATGACGTGCTTCAAACTCGCCTGCTTTGCGGCCTCTGCCATGGATGTCACTTCTGCCAGTTCCTTTTCCGGCGAAAAATGGGCCCAGTAAAACGTGACGCAAAACGCTCCGTACGCGCCTGCAAAGGCTTTCTTCAGGCTCCCGGGATCGTCCACGTCGGTGGCAACAACTTCGGCGCCCTGTCTGGCCAGGGCTTTGGCCTTATCAGAATTCACGTCGCGCGTGAGCGCGCGCACCGCAAAGCCGCCGTTCGGATCGGCCAGAATGGCTTGGGCCAGTCCTCCGCCTTGCGCGCCTGTTGCGCCCAGAACAGCAATGATTTTCTTTTCGGCCATGGCGCTTCTCCTAGTTGAATTCAAAAACCAACTATGATGAGTTCTTTTGCCACACGTCTTTAAGAGATGCGGCAGGTACACTCCGGGTTACGGCGCGCCAGCGCAGCCACGCAACGGCGATTCTTTGGACTATTACCGCCTCAGGCCCACTTCTTACCCAGATCTTCCAGGCCGGCCTTGGCAAGTACGTCTGGCGTCATCACGATGCGGAATTTGCAGTCGGCGTTGAACTGCAGAAACCAGGGTTCGGCAAGCGCCGGAACTTTGGACGGATCTTTCAGATCAACGATCAGGATCGCGCCTCGGGTCCCGTCCATTTCTGTAAAGTAGACGGCCTCCGGTTTGGTGGCCTCAAGGATGCTCTGGATTTTCTTTCCCACGCTTCCGTCTCTGACAGCGGCGTTGAAAGTTTCATGCGGAAACTTGACTTGGAGAAGCATTTTCATGGTTGCCTCCTGAGCGCTGGTTCGAGCCAGTGCATTTGAATAGAGTTTGTTCGCGTTGTTGCGGACCCAAAAACCCGCACCAGCATAGCACAAGGCGGCAGGCAGAAGCATAATGGCCGAGGACTGAAGGCTGAAACCCTTAATGATACAGGCCCCCGCAGGAACAAACCCGGCGCGCGCTGCAAAAGACACCTAGGGTCCGCACTACGGTGCTTTGGGCAGGTGTGCCAGAGCCTCGCGGACTTTTTCCTCCGGATATTCGTAGTCGGTAAGTTCTCCTGCGAAATACTTTTCATAAGCGGCCATATCGAAGAAGCCGTGGCCGCTGAGGTTAAAGAGAATGGTCTTCTCTTTCCCTTCTTCTTTCGCTTTCAATGCCTCATCGATGGTTGAGCAGACAGCGTGCGAGGTTTCGGGCGCCACCACAATGCCCTCCGCGCGCGCGAAGGTGATGGCGGCTTCAAAGCACTGCAACTGCGGATAGCTGATGGCTTCCACCACGCCCTCCTGGTGCAGCAGGCTGATCAGCGGAGACATGCCGTGATAGCGGAGCCCTCCGGCGTGGATGCCGGGCGGAATGAAGTCATGCCCCAGGGTTTCCATCTTCAGCAGCGGCGTCATGCCGCTCTTGTCGCCGAAATCGTAGGCGTAGAGACCTTTGGTCATGGTGGGGCACGCGGCGGGTTCAACGGCGATCAGGCGAATCTGCTTGCCCGCGGCTTTGAGAGGAACGAAGGGAAAGGCCAGACCTCCGAAGTTGCTGCCGCCTCCGCAGCAGCCGATCACGATGTCTGGAAATGCATCGGCCAGCTTGAGTTGTTCAATCGCTTCCTGTCCGATAATGGTCTGGTGAAGCAGGACGTGGTTGAGCACGCTGCCGAGTGAATAATTGGTGTCCGGCCGGCCAGCGGCGTCCTCAACGGCCTCGCTGATGGCAATACCCAGGCTGCCGGGGCAATCCGGGTCGGCGGCCAAAATTTCGCGCCCGGCGGCCGTCTTGTCACTGGGCGAAGGGATGCAGTTGGCGCCCCAGCACTGCATGAGGGTGCGGCGGTGGGGCTTCTGGTAGTAACTGCACTTCACCATGTAAACCATGCACTCGATGCCGAAGATGTTGCAGGCATAGGAGAGCGCGCTGCCCCACTGTCCCGCGCCGGTTTCCGTGGAGAGCCGCTGGATGCCCGCCGCCTTGTTGTAATAAGCCTGCGCAACGGCGGTGTTGGGCTTGTGGCTGCCGGCCGGCGAAACGCCTTCGTACTTATAGAAGATTTTCGCTGGTGTGCCGAGAGCCTGCTCCAGGTGATGCGCCCGATAGAGCGGCGTGGGCCGCCACAGCCGGAGCACATCAAGAACCGGCTCGGGAATGGCGATCGCGGGTTCGGCGGAAACTTCCTGCTCGATCAGCGCCATGGGGAAAATCGGCGCAAGGTCCTGCGGGCCGGCTGGTTTTCCGGTGGCGGGATGCAGGGGCGGCGGCAGCGGCGCCGGAAGGTCCGGGATCACGTTGTACCAGGTTTTGGGAATGTCGCGTTCGGACAATGTATAGCGATATTGGGTCATAACAAGCCTCAGAGTTGGTTTCGCCTGAGCGGCAGGAGGCTCAAAGCAAGACGGGAAGCATAGCACAAGATGCCCGCGAGTGGCGCAGGCATCCCTTGCTAAGGGAATACATCCGTTTGAATTTCTTCTGCTGGACGGATAGAATTCTGCAGACGACCTCAGCTATATGCTACGACGCTCCTTTATCATCGCGTTAGTTCTCTGCGCCTTAGGAGTGCCAGCCTCCCGTGGGCAGGACACTTGGCAAAAGGAGGCCGATCGATTGGCCACTTTGTTGAAATGGCATCTAGGGAGTGTGGTAGCCGAAATCGGCGCAGGTAATGGCAAGTTGACCGTTGCGGCCGCCCATCGCGTGGGTCCTTCAGGCAGGGTCTACAGCACGGAGATCGATGAAAATACGTTGGTTCATTTGGAGGAACTAGCTGCGAAGGAGAAGGACATCACCGTGATTAGAGGCGCTGAGGCCAAAACAAACCTGCCGCCCGCGTGCTGTGACTCCATATTTATGAGATTCGTGTACCATCACCTCACGAAACCGGCTGAAATCGACGCAAGCCTTTTCCAGTCTTTAAAGCCGGGAGGACGATTGGCGGTGATTGACGAGAATCCACGCGAGGGAACCTCCATTCCTGAGGGTGTTCCCAAAAACCGAGGCGGACATGGCGTGCCGGAAGGAATTCTTATTAATGAACTTACGGCTGCCGGTTTCACGGTGGACGCTGATTTAAAACATTGGGTCTCCCGCGACGCATATCACGACGTCTATTGTGTTGTGTTCCGCAAACCTGAACCTTAGCGTTTGAAGGAATCCTGAACTGCCCCTCATTTCTCGTAAAGCGTGCGCCGCGATCCCGAGCTCAGTTCTTCTGTAATGAATCTGCTGAGGGTTTGCTCAGGTAATGAGGTTCCCACTTTGCCGGGCCAGCCATAGCAGCGAGGCGGTCCAGGTCGAAATCCTTGTAGAGATCAAGACAGAAGAGATCGGGCGCGGAGCGGAAGGGGACCGGGGTATCCAGCAGATAGCCCAGGCTCCTCATAGCGCCGTGGCTGACCACTTCGGAGAACGCGGCAGGTTCGAGCGCGGCCGCTGCCAGCGCGATGACTTCACTGCGAATGCCGGTGGTTTCCAGGCGGACTTTCGCGTGACCCGATTGTTGTTCGAGCCATCGGGTCACAGCCAGCAACTGCTCAACCTCCAGGCCCAGCGCGCGGCCGCCGGTGGTTGAAACCAGCAGGGCGTAAGGAGTGGAATCGGGAACCAGCGGCATCGACTCTCCGATAAAAATCGGATCAAGCGCCAGGACCTGTTCCCCGCGATCGACACGATCGGAAACGACATCGACCGCGGCCTTTCTTCCTTCGTCATTCAGCACGATGGTGGCCGGCGCGTCCATGGGAGTGGCAATAGCTTTGATCCAGGTGCCGGCGGCCGTGAGCGCGTTGGTGAATTCAAAGCGATAGGAGAGTGATTGTAAAAGCATGTGCTTGGTGTTCCACATTCTCCAGGCGTCTTTGACCTCTACCGGCTTGTAGCGGATGACCGATTCGAGTTTATGCCGCTCGGCGGAGGCCCAGGCTGTGCGAGCTGCGGCTTCGGTTGGAATTGGCTCCCGGTTAAACTGGCCTGCAAACTGTTTGGCCAGGGTCAGCATGGTCAGATTGTTTTTGGGCAGGCCGACCTCGAGCTGCTCGTAAGTCTTGATTTCCGAGCTGCTCGGGATCTCATTCTTGGCGACGGGCAGTTTGAAATGTTCGGTGAAGAAGCGGTAGGCATGCTCACGGTTGTCGAGGTAATAGTTGTGGGTTCCGGGATCGCGGTTTTCATACCAGGCCAGGTTGTCCGGTTTGCCGAACAGTTTGAAGAAGGGCTTGATATCCTCGTAGTTGTAGGGCTTGACCAGATCGGCGCGGAAGCAGCAGGTGTCTTCAGCATTGTGGATCAGCATGGTTGGCCGGGGCGCGCGCATGGCCACCAGATAAGTGTAATCGCGGCCGCGCAGCAGGTCCGGGGGATCCTGTTCGTCGCAGTCGGTATCGACCGGATGCGTGATGATGGTTTGGAGCGGGCCGAAGCCTGCTACTTCTACCATCACGTTGACGCGCGGATCGAGCGAGCTGAGCGTGGTGGTCTGCCACCCGCCGCCCGAGAGTCCGGTGACCCCTAATCGGCTTGCATCGACCTGCGGAAGAGTAACCAGATAATCGAGCCCGCGGCGCATGGCCAGATAGAACAGCCCCAGGACATTCGACCCGACCACGTCAAGGTCGGCGCCGAATTCGTGAGCGTCTTCGGGGACATGCAACTCACCGTAGCCAATCCATTCCAGACTGAGCGCGTAGATGCCTCGTTTGGCAAAGTTGATGCAGCGTTTCTGCTTGTATTCCGCTGCTTTGCCCAGCGGATCGTGCCCGTGCACGTTCAGGATGGCCGGGACCTTTCCATGCACGTTAAGGGGCTCATAGAGAATGGCGGTGGAATCGAAGCCCGGTACGATCTCGAACCGTAGCTTGCGCATGCGATACCCGTTGCCACCGGGAACTTCTCCCATGTCTTCAAATTTTGGCGGCGAGTCGATCCAAGCTTTGGGCCAGCCATGAAAGGCAACTTCGTCAAGAATCTGCTTTCGCAGGCGCGCTTCTTCTTCGGTCCACGCCTGGGCGCTTGAGGGAGTCGGCAGTTTAGGAATGCTCTTGAAGAGATACTCCTGGAGCTGGTAGGCGACGGTTTGATGGAGCTGGATCTGGCGACCCAGCACGTTCGTCACTTCAGAGTTGTCCACCCCCGTTTGTGCGTAGCCTGAGCTGATTGAAACAAGGAACAGGATGATGAAAAGCCGCTTGAGAATCATGATTCCTCCGTCAGACAATCTGGCATTTCCACATTCACATCGGTATTCAACTCCAGCACGCTAAATCTGCTCTAAAGTGACAAAGTACAGCGCTGCAGACCTGTTTGAACACAGGCCAGGTTCTTTCCATACTTTGGATTCCCGGGCTCCAATCGCCGGGCCGTTTCCAGTTCGGTGATTGCTTGCCTAAACTGGTTGTCCTTTGCCAGGGCGACACCGAGAGCGTTGTGGGCCTGAGCATCATTCGGCGACACAGTGATAGCTTTTTCCAGGTTCGCCGCAGCCTTCCCCGCCTGGCCTTCACCAAGAAGGGCCAATCCAAGATAATAGTGCGTGTCAGGATCGTCCGGCACTGTAAGCAGATAGGTTCGGAGTTCCGTTATAGCCTCTTCAAAGCGGTTCTGAAGGAGCAGTGCAACGCCCAGATTGTAATGCGCGAATCCATCGTTGGGATTCAGTTGCAAAGCCTGGCGAAACTTTGTTTCGGCTTCCGCTATTCTTCCTTGCTGCAGCAGCTTGGTTCCTTCATTGTTATAAGCCTTTTCCAGCGGCACGCTCGCCTTTTCGTGGGTCAGTTCCTGAGCCACCTGAATTTCCTTTGCCGCCTCGTCTGGCTTTCCCAGTCTTTGCAGAACGCGGGCCAGCATGAACCGCGACTGGCTGTCCTGCGGAAGCAATTCCGTCGCCTGCCGCAATTCGCTTAACGCCTCTTCAAAGTTTCCCTGTCTCAGTAAGACCGCGCCAAGGTCGCGGCAGGCTACTCCTGCTTTCGGGTCCAGCCGGATGGCTTGCCGCAGGTTAATTTCCGCGGCCGAAAGATTTCCTTTCTGCAGCAAAGTGGAACCGAGAATCTGGTGATAGCTGGGGTTATTCGGCTCCAGCCGCACAGCAGCTTCAAATTCAGGAATTGCTTTGTCGAATAGGCTGTTGTTCCTATAGATTTCCCCCAGTTCATAATGGAGCGAGCCCGTCTGGGCCAGCTTGAGCGCGGCATCGTATTGCCTTTCCGCCTCGTCCGTTCGGTGTTCCAACGCAAACAGCCGTCCCAGTTCCTGGTGAGTACCGGCGCTGGTCGGATCAATCTCCAGCGACTTGCGCAGTTCCTCCTCCGCCTGTGAGCGTTCACCCGCCCTTAATAAAAGGATTCCCAGATTTCGATGAATGTTTGCGTCCATTGGGGCAATTGTGGTTGCCTGTCGAAGCTCCACAATCGCCTCGTTCACCCGACCCGCCTCCTGTAAAGCGAGAGCGAGGTTGCTGCGAATGCGAGAGTCGTTTGGCCGTAGGCTCGCAGCCCGCCGGAGGAATTCTATGGCCTCGCCGGGCCGCCCTTTACGGCGGAGGATTACACCCAGGTTGTTCAAGGCGTCGGCGTCCTGTGGGTCGATTTCAAGCACTTTTCGAAATTTCGCCTCCGCATCGATAAACTGCCCTTTGGCCATCAGAGCGGCCGCAGCAGAATCCAAATCAGAGGCTGATTGGACCTTTGATCCCTGGGAGAATAGTAGAAGGCCGGCCAATAAGATCCCATGCCACATTGTCACACATCGGGATGTTGACTTCGAGAGTCAGCCCAAAGCACCTGATCAAATGGAATTCACACATTGAGTAACAGAGAAACGATTATAAGCCACACGGGCACTCCAAACGAGGCCAACTCTGGAGGAGATCTCGTCTGGCGGCAGACGGGATCTCCGTGGAGCTTTTCTTACTCATTGCGCGGCTAGAACAGAAACTTCAGCGCGAACTGAAGAATTCTTGGATCATGAGCGGATGTGATCTGCCCAATCGTCGAGTCCGAAACGCTGTTATCAGGCTGGCCGAAGTTCACATTGTTGAACAGGTTGAAAAATTCCGCCCGGAACTGAACGGTCGTGTGTTCCGTGACGCGAGTGTCTTTGATCAGCCCGAAATCGGTGTCGAAGAAGCCCGGTCCTCGTAAGATGTTCCTGCCCGTGTTGCCAAACGTTCCATCCGCATTGGTAACAAAAAGCGACGGGTTGAAGTACTGCTGGATCAGCTGACCGTGAGGCCTGTTGGGATCGAGATTGGCCTGGCTAAGACTGGTCCCGGTAAAGTCGGCCCGGTCAACACCCACAGCGCTGAAGGAGTTATCGCTGCCGCTGTAAATCGGGAACGCGAAACCACTGTGCCAGGTCGCAATCGAAGTCACTTCCCAGCCGTTCAGCAGCCCGCCCGCGGCTCCCTTGGCCTGAAGTTTGGGAACCTGCCAGATCCCTGAAAAATGGATAACGTGGGGGACGTCGTCATTGGAAACGCTGCGATCGAAATTGGGATTAAACGGGTTGGTGTTAAAACCTCCGTACACCCCGAAATTATCAATCATCTTTGACCAGGAATAATTGGCAATCACCGACAGGCCTTGGCTGAAGCGTTTTTCAAGGTTGAGCTGCAGGGAATTGTAGTTGGAGTTGTACAACGACCCATACAGCCCTACAGAGCCAAAATTCGGGTTGATGCGCCGCGACTGAGTGTTGTCCTCCGTCGAATTTCCCGGGATATAGATCGCAGGGTTGGCCTCATTAGCGCCGCCGTCGACAGCCGTCGAGAGGTGCGTCCCTTTATTGCCGACGTATGCTGCGCGCACCACCCAGTTGCTCCCGAATTGCCGTTCAACCGTCATATTCCATGTGGCTACCTGGGCCATTTTCCAGTCAAGAGCGAAGGTCCCGTAAATGGACACGGGAAGCGTGAAAGTAGCATTTGAATCCGGGAGCGACGGTCCATATTGCGCCGGGAAGGGATTGGGACTTATCCCCTGGCTACCAAAGGGATCGACGAAGCCGACGTTGCCTTCGAAATCGAAACGGGGCCCGAACGGCGCGGTATCGACAAAGCCATTCGAGGCAACAGTAGACGGTGGGATGTAGTAGAAGCCCCCTCCGCCGCGAACCACCGTTTTGGAATCCAGTTTGTAAGCAAAGCCGACACGAGGAGCGAAGTTGGCGAGATTATTGTTCGACCCAAATCCTGCCGGGCACCCCGGATCGTTGTTGGGCCCGCCAAAAATCATGCCCACTGGAGCATTGGGGAACCGCGAGGATTGTGCCCCTGGGTGATAGCAGACAACGCGCCCCTTCTCTTCCGTGTAGGGCCAGTAGGGGTCCCAGCGAATACCTAAATTGAGGGTCAGCTTCTGATTGACCCGCCAGTTGTCCTGTACGTAGGGAGCGTACAACACGCCGTGCATGTCTTTGAACTCGCCACCTCCCTGTAGGAAATGAGAGGCATGGCCGAGGAAGAAGTCCGTCAGGTTACTCCCGGAGAGCTGGTTGCCGAACTCAAATTCCCCCGACATCGTAAACTCGTTGACGAGATGGTTCTTCAGGCGCACGATGTCGCCGCCGAAGTGCAGCTCGTGCGAGCCGCGCTGCCAGGTGACATCCTCGTGAATGGTCCAATCGCCTCGATCGAAGTCCCCCAGATGGTTGGTCCCAAAGCCGAAGAACCCGTCAACGTAAAGAGACATCTCGGGGGGAGTTGGAGCTGCAATCTGAACGCCGGCATCCGGGAAGCCATAGGGCGCACCCGAAAGCGAGCCACCCGTCTGAGAATCCCAGCCAAACCAGGTGTTGAACAGCAGCGTGGGCGAGAAAGAATAGGTGTGGTTCAATGAGAGGTTCTGGACTTTGACCTGGTTGCCGCTGCCGTCCGCGGCCAGAATGTTCGTCTTGGCACTAACCAGATCGGGAGGCTCATTGAACTTCGTCCAGAAATAACTTCCGCTCAACTGGTTCTTGCCGTGAATCCAGTCAACCTTAGTCATCCACTGGTCGTCGTTTTGCACTACAGAAGGTCCCGCGAAAGTCAATTGCCGACCTGGCCCGTTTGGCAGCGGTATATGCTGTAGAAAGAAGTTTGACGGAGCGCTGAAATCGGTTGTGGGAATCTGATTGCCAGCGTAAGGGGCGTAGTTGTTCGAAGGATTTGTCAGTTGGTCCGGAATATCTGAGAAGTTGCCGTTCCGTTCGTCAGCTGTAGGAACGAAAGCAATCTGGCCCTGTGCGGCGCTGCGAATGCGTGTTCCCTGGTAAGTGCCAAAGAAAAACAACTTGTCCTTGACGATCGGGCCGCCTACGCTGCCCCCGAACTGGTTACGCTTCAGCGTATCCTGCGTGGGTGCAAAGAAATTCCGCGCGTTCAAATCTCCATTGCGGAGGAACTCAAATACGTCTCCGTGGAGGTGGTTGGTGCCTGACTTCGTGACAATGTTCACTACCGCGCCGCCCCGCCCGTACTGGGCCGAAAGGTTCTCGTCCTGAACGTTGAACTCCTGAACCGCATCGGGATTGGGGAATGGCAGATTTGCATTGAGGTAAGTGTCGTTGTGGCCTGCCCCGTCCATCTGGTAGTTGACGCCCCGCGTTCCCAGCCCGCTTACGCTTGCATCTTGCTCACCCGGGTAGACTCCTCCCTCGCAATTGGCAAGACAGTACCCGGGGCCGACTCCGGTCTCATCCAATGTCCCTGCGGCCAGAAACAACAAAGATTGGGCTTGCCTGCCGTTCAATGGGAGATCAACAATTTTCTTTTGGTCGACCAGCTGGCTTAGGGTTGCGGTTCGAGTCGTTAGCACTTGCGCGTTGGCGGCCACTGTAACTTCCTGTGTGACGGCACCCACGTTTAGACGGACAACCTGGGTAGCCGCCTGGTTCACAGTTAAAACAATGCCGGTCTGGACGTAGGTGGTGAAGCCCGGTTTCGTCACAGTCAGCTTGTAATTGCCGACTGGCAAAGCAGGAAAGAGAAACTCGCCGTTGGGCTGACTCGTAATTGTCCTGGTAAGACCTGTTCCCTCGTTCTGCACTGTAATGGTGGCATCAGGAACAACCGCGCCTGCAGGGTCTTCAACAGTCCCCCCTAGACTCGCTGTGGTATATTGGCCAGCCGCAGGGATTCCCCCTAGAAAAACCATGAGGAGTACGGCTAGCGTGAAAAGCTTAGTCAGGCAACTTGAAGTTTGAGTAGAAAACGACGGAGCACGAAAATCATAAGCGAATGCCATAGACACGCCTCCCAGCCGTTCATGGAGATTGCCCGAGGGTTCGTTCCGACGCTAATTGGCTAAATCTAGCACCGTGTATGAAGACAAGCAAGCAGAAAACTATCAGATGATTTGACATTTTTTACGTAATCTTACGAAAAGAAGGCTCGAACACAATAGTCACGACCAGGAATAAGGAATTAACTCGTCTGGAATGGGTGCTTCAAGGTCAAAATCTGCAAGGCCTTCAAACCCATACACTACCGGGCACTTGCAGGGGCGGGAAGGATGGGGGTGTTCTATTTGAGACATTCCCTGCAGTCAGTTAGGCCACGAAGTCGTGAAGCTGGATATGAGGTTTCATGACTTCTGCTATCTGCAAAGGGGTGGTTTTTGCACGGGTTGTCCCGACAGCTGCCAGAAACAAAATGCCAAAAAGCTGCCGCGGACTCATCGTTCTTCCTTGAGGAATGCCGTAAACGTCCAATTTACTTCGCCATTCCACGTCTGCTCAATCAAATTCCTTGAAGGCTCCATTCCCGCAGGCAGAGGGCATGGACGGAATCGGCCCGCGTACGAGGCGCGCCGACCGTCAACATCGGTCGAAAGGAAGTCTCCAGAGGGATATCCAGAGACCCCGTTTTCCACGGACAAATAACCCTCGACGCCGTCATGGATTGACCGGTTACCCTTGACTCCCACGTCTCAGAATTGGAGCCTCAGGGCCATCTGGAGAATTCTTGGGCTCTGGGCTCCGGTGATGTACCCAAAAGTGTCGTCGGTCACCGTTGTATCCGGATTGAGAAAATTGGCGTGGTTGAAAACGTTAAAAAATTCTGTCCGGAACTGGAGCTTCAACCTCTCTGTGACAGAGAAAGTCTTGTAGGCCGCGAAGTCGATGCCAAAAACGCCGGGACCAATCAACGTATTTCGTCCCACATTGCCAAACGTATTGTCAGCCGGCACCACAAAGCACCCTGTCTGGAACCACGGGGTTTGCGGATATACCCGATTGTTGGACGAACCGCTGGTGTATTGGGGCGTGCAAATCTGGCTGGCCTGGTCGTTTCCGACCTCCGGCAGGCTGAAGGAAGTATCCGTGGCGGTGTCGATGTTGAGCGGGAACCCGCTTTCCCACGTCCAGATTCCAGAAGTGGCCCATCCGCCGAGCAAGGCATTCTTCATTCCATGGCCCACCGCAGGAAGCTGCCACACGTAGTCAAGGATGAACCGTTGAGGGAGGTTAAAGTCGGACACTGCGCGGTAAGCTGCGATGTTATACGGATTGATAATTGTGATGGTATCCATGTCGCTGGTGCTGGACGCCCAGTCCATGCTTTTGCCCCAGGTGTAGTTTGCGTCGAGAAGCAGCCCATGCGAGAAGCGCTTCTGGAGTACAAGCTGCAGAGAACTATAGTTTGAGTTGGCCCCCGAGATGTCCATGGTGATCTGCCCGTAATCCTGGTAAGGGCGGCGTGCATCCTCGTTGTCCGCTGTTGCCGTAGGGCTGGGGAGCGGGGCGTTAACATCGGTATTGTAGGAAAGGTGCGTCCCTTTGGAGCCAACATAACTTGCTCGCGCCAGAATGTTCTTTGCAAACTGGTGCTCCACAGTCAGGTTCCACTGCATCATTTCTGCCGGTTTCCAGTCGGGCGCAAAGGATACGGCCAGATCGAGCGGGCTCGGGAAAAATGCGTCGTTTGCAGTTGGAATCTTCGGGGCGTACTGAGCAGGAAACGGATTCTGAATACCTCTGGAGCCGTAAGGATCGGTGAAAGAAACACCCCGGAATAAATATTGCGGGCTGAAGGGTGCGCTGTCCACCATGTGGTTAAAGGACTCGAGGAAGGGAGCCTGATAGAACATTCCGTACCCGCCTCGAATGACAGTATTGCGGTGGCTCCCCATGCTGTAGGCGAACCCAAAGCGCGGAGCAAAATTCGCCCACGTCGTATTAAAGCCCGAATCAGGACAACCGGAATCTCCCGCGAAAAGGTATCCGGAAGGTGCGCCTGGAAACCGCGTGGACTGCTGCCCGGGCCGGAAGCACTCCGTCCTGCCCAGAGAGTCCGTGTACCCGGGGAATGGGTCCCACCGCAAACCGAGGTTAAGGGTCAGGTTTGGACGAAGCTGATAGTTATCCTGAACGTACATACTGACAAGATTTGCCCGGTGCGAGCCGAACTCCCCACCACCTTGCTGAAAGTTGTCCACATATCCCAGCAGGTAGTCTGCAAAAGCATTCCCGCTGTGAGAGCGGAATGTCAGGCGCGGGTTCTGTTTATAGTCGTTATTCAGGACGACGGATGGCCGCAGAAAATCGCCGCCGAAGATGACGATGTGGTGACCGTGCACCCAGTTCACATCATCCGTGAACCGAAAGTTGTCACGGTCAAATTGGCCGGGAGCGCCCGTACTCATGCTGAAATAGCCGCTGACGTTGAGCCGGAGTTCCGGCGGGTTCGTCACCGAAACCATTGAACCGATATCCGCCAGGCTGAACGGCGTGCCGGGCAGAATTGTACTGTGGTTGCGCGTGTAGGCGAAAGTGAAGATGTTGACCAGCGAGGGCGTGAAATTGTAGGTGTCACTGACCCCAACGTCCTGGACACGGTCTTCGAACCCCGAAGAGGACTGCAAAGGATTCTGCGTTCCGATAAACGGATCATTCAGATAGCGCGTAAAGAAGTAACGTCCATACAGATGGTTTCTATCGGACAGATTGTAGTCGACTCGGCCCATTACCTCGTTTTCACTCTGACTAACCGGCGACCGTGGAAGTACGGTCACGCCGCCCGCCGTGCTGAGAGGAATTTTGGCCAGCAGGTTAGAGGCGGCGGTATCCATCATTGAAGACGTAATAATGTTTCCGGGAATGGGCTGGCCCGTGAACGGATCGACCAGTTGAGTGCCCGGGAGCAAGGATGAGAAATCGCCGTTGGCAAATGCCTGGCTGGGCAAATTGACCGAGTTCCCGAAGGATTCGCTTCGGATAATGGTTCCCTGATAGCTGCCGAAGAAGAAAGCCTTGTCGTGAATGATGGGTCCGCCCAGTGTGCCTCCGAATTGGTTGCGCTTGAGCAGGTCGCGGCCCGGATTGAAAAAGTTTCGCGCGTTCAGTGCTCCGTTGCGGAGGTAGTCAAAGGCACTACCATGAAGCTGGTTGGTCCCGGACTTGGTTACGACGTTGACGACTCCTCCTGCTCCCCGGCCGTACTGGGCGCTGTAGCTGTTGGTCTGAACGCTGATTTCCTGCACCGCGTCCGGGTTGGGATACGGGTCGTTGACATTGGTATAGGTGTCCTGATTGCTGGCGCCGTCCAGATTGTATTCAACGGAGTCGGCACGGGCGCCGTTGCCCGCTACGGCTTGCGCCCCGGGGTAGGTAACCCCCTGGAATGAATCGCCTGACCCTCGAGCATTGGTTCCAGTGCTAGAGTTCGCTCCCTCATTGACCGTCTTGCCGCCCAGACTAACCATTCCTGGCGAAAGGGTTACGAGCTGGGCCGTCAGCCGACCCTGCAGCGGAAGGTTGCCGACTTCTTGCGTCGAGATCCCCCGGGCAAGTGTGGCCTGTTCGGTCTGCACGAGCGCAGTGTTGCCTTCAACTGTTACCGATTGCGTTGCCGCGCCGAGAGTCAGACCGACTTGTACAGTCAATGATTGATCAGCCTTGACCGTGATGCCGGTTTGGACAGAACGCTGAAAACCAGTAGCTTCAACCGTGAGTGAATAAGATCCGACCCGAAGCCCAAGAAAGGCATAGCTCCCGTCATTGGAAGTTGATGTCTGGCGCGTCACGCCAGTTTCAACATTGGTTGCTGTAATTTTTGCACCTGGTACCGCTGCTCCGCTGGGATCGACTACCGTCCCGCGGATGGTACCTGTAGGTTCGGCCGCCTGCGTTACATGAGCAGGAAAGAAAACGATGCAAAGCGCGCACAACAGTACTAGCCTCTTCATGGATGCCTCCCTTTAACAATTGCCAGTTGGCCATGTGTGACTATGGAATTCTCAGGATGTATAGGTCTTTAAAGTTCTCGACCCTTCTACCCTTGGAAACAAGTGGTCTAATGGGCCCTCATTTCGCACAACCCTGCCCGGAAAATCCTAGACTGCTGATTCAAGGGCTCGAAATTCTGTAGAAGATTGCATACAAGACCAACTAAAAAGGAGGGGCTCTGCAAATCGTTGCTTGACGAATCGTGGACGTTGGCGGAGCGCGGCATCATTTATTAATTTGAACTTTCTGCTATGTATGTTCTAACGGCCAGCGAAAGACATTTATGAGTTCATTTACATAGTCACTCATAGATATCACTGAATAGTTCGGTCGTCAATAAATTTGCATGATATTGAAAATCATTTTCTTATTATTACCGTAATAATGAAGTTAAATAGTTTTGAAAATCTGTGAAAATAGTATAATCCCTTTAATTGAGGTAGCTGCTTGGAAGAGAAATCTACCGGAGCCCAAGGTACCACCACCTTCTCTTGCTCTAGGGATGGCTTAAATGGAGAGGAAAGTCCCAGAATTGCGGACGACCCGCTTCGTAGATGTTGCACTGGCGCCGTATGCTGTTAGGCTGGATGGGAAATGCCTCAAGCTCGGTGTCCACCAGGGTCAGGAATTTTAAACCAACACAGGAAGCCTTATGCGAGAGGGGCCCGGGCCGAAAGACGGTTTTCCGGGCAGCGCAAATCCTGACGAAACGCAATGTGTGCACTGCCCACGTGAACATTGCTGTTGGCCGGGCCTCAAAAATTACTACTGCGGTGCCCCTCTGTCAACCTTTGAAACTTTTTCAGGATATCCCGGACCTGATCGTGCGGCAGCGCCACTGAGGTGTGGCCGTCGGCTCCGGTCATGGTTTTTGCGGCGACCATGGCATTCACAATGGCTTCTTCTGTGGCGTTGACGGTGGCCAGGAACAGCGGATTCATTCGGCCGTTCGGCAGCATCTGGATATGAGCAATCCCACCGGGGGGCTTCACCGCTCCGGAATTGGCCGTGGTGAATGAAACAAAGATATCGCCCGAGCCGTCGCCGGAATAGCTTCCCATTCTGCCCAGCGCGAGAGTGGCGCGGCGAGCCAGGCGATTCATCTGGGTCGGAATCAGCGGAGCGTCGGTGGCAATCACTATAATGATGGAACCCAGATCGCGCTGCTCGGAGTCTCTGGCTTCAGCCTGCAATCCCGGAAGCTTGATCTCGCGGCCCACGGGAACCCCTGCAATGCGCAGTTCCTGCCGGTCACCCGTGTTGCATTGCACCAGAACGCCGACCGTATAGCCGCCCTCGTCGGCTGGAAGCACTCGCGAAGAGGTTCCGGTTCCACCCTTGAAACCGAAACACCTCATGGCTGTTCCGCCGCCGACGTTGCCTTCGGCTACGGCACCGGATTCGGCTGTGTCCAGTGCGTGCCAGGTGTCCGCAGGCTTCACGTGGAAGCCGTCGGCGTCGTTCAGGAACCCGTCCCACGTTTCCGCCACCACCGGCAGCGACCACGGGTAAAGGGTTCCGCCGTGTTTCAACTGCCACGCAATCACCGCGTCGCGAACAACCCCGACGCTGTGAGTGTTGGTGATCATGATGGGACCCTCCAGAAAGCCCGACTCTTTCACCCAGTGGATACCGGTCATTTCGCCGTTGCCATTCTGAGAAAAAAAGCCGGCCATTACCGGGTCTTTGGCCTTCATGCCCCGCGGCAGAATCGCCGTAACTCCGGTGCGCACGGGTCCCTTGCCCACGATCAGCTTGCCGCTGCCCGAAATCAGAGTGGTGAAGCCCACCGTGACGCCCTTGACGTCGGTGATGGCGTTGAACCGGCCTGGCGTTCCTTCAAAGGGAATGCCCAGGTCGCGCGCCCGCGCGGGATGCGATTGCGGAAAAGCAGGGCCGGCGGCCAACAAGAGAAAAGCCAGCGGAAGGCACAGGAAAATCTTTCGCGCCATGGTTTCGCCTCCAACTCATCAAACGATTCACTTTGTGTGGGAATAGCCGAATGAAACGCGTCAATCATACCGCAGGCGCGCCCGGGCGCGCCAACCGGCAAAAAGGAAAAGAGACACGCCAGCAATGCGAAGAGGAAGGCGGTTTAGATGTTGGCCCCAGTCGGAGGATCCTCCGGCCGTTCGCCGCTAGGCGGATCCCAGGTGGAACAGCGGCTGCAGACCCTTGGCCTGAGCCATCAGCGTCTTGGTTTCCTCGGCATTGACCGGAGTGAATTTCTCGGCCACGTCCATGGCCAGGCGGAAGTATTCGATGTCGCCCGGCGGGATGGCGGCCGCAACCGGCTGCGAGAGCGTCCATCGGAGGGCGAGTTCCGCCTGTTTGGGAAGCGCTGCCGGCTCGTACCAGCACTTGCCGTAGGGATGATTTTTCTTCGCTGAGGCCGGCCATGGTGTTTTGGCCATGGCTTTAATGGCCATCATGCCCACCTGTTTTTCGCGGGCACGCTGGACGATTTGCGGGCCGAAGTTGGCCTGCGAGTACATGACGAAGTTGATGGGGAAGAGGACCGTGTCAAAGTCGAACTGGTCCATGGCGATGAGCGCGGCCTCAACCGAGTGCGCTGAAAAGCCAAGGAAGCGCACCTTGCCGGCCTTTTTGGCCTCCACAAAAGCCTCGATGGCGCCGCCCGGGCCGAGCGCCTTGTGCACGTCTTCCACCGTGGCCAGAGCGTGCAGCTGGTAGAGATCGAAATGATCGGTCTGGAGCTGGCGGAGTGACTCGTCGAGTTCCTTCTGGGCGCCGGCCTTGTCGCGGGCAATCTCCTTGCAGGCGAGAAAAACACGGTCGCGGTAAGGTTTGAGCGCCGGGCCCATGCGGTCCTGCGCGTTGCCGTAGGAGGGAGCGATGTCGATGTAATTGACGCCGCGATCGACGGCTTCAGCGACGATGTTGTTGGCAAAAGATTGGCCAACATCCATCACTACGATGCCCCCCATAGCGATGATGGAAAGACGCTCGCCGGTTTTTCCTAGCGGGCGCCGGGGAATGGTTCTTCCCGTGGGCGCACCCGGTTCACCAGCCCGAAGCGGCTGGAGCAAACTTTGAGAAGCCGCCAATCCTGCCGCGGCGGCAGTACCTTTTTTCAGGAAATCTCGTCGTTTCATCGTCAGCTCCTTCAGGCAGCGTAGCGGAATGGCGTGGCGACTCTCTGCGCCTGGCAGGAAAGCCTGCAGATAAAGGGCTATCGAACGACTCTCCGCTGCCCTGCTTCGTTTTTTGTCCTACCTATTGCTTGTAACACCGTCGAAGGCCAGCGTCAATGCAAGAGCCACAACGTGAAAGGATGAACATTGCGTCATAGGGTAAAATCCTCCTATGACAGCAGAAGAACAGAGAATCGAAGAATCGCGGCAACATGACCGCCACTGGAACCGCTGGGGGCCGTATCTCTCGGAGCGGGAATGGGGGACGGTGCGAGAGGATTACAGCGCCAACGGGACGGCGTGGGAATACCTTCCGCACGACCACGCGCGCAGCCGTGCCTACCGCTGGGGCGAAGACGGCATCGGCGGCATCTGCGACCGCCATCAATACATCTGCCTGGCCTTCGGCTTCTGGAACGGCCGCGATCCCATCCTGAAAGAACGCCTGTTTGGCCTGACGGGAAACGAGGGCAACCACGGAGAAGACGTTAAGGAATACTACTTTTATCTCGACTCCACGCCGACGCACTCCTACATGAAGTTTCTCTATAAGTATCCCCAGGCGGAGTTTCCCTACTCGCGGCTGGTGGACGAAAACGGCAAGCGCACTCGCAGGGATTTCGAATACGAACTGCTGGACACAGGCGTTTTCAATGAATGCCGCTACTTCGACGTCTTTGTGGAATATGCCAAGGCTACCTCGGAGGACGTTCTCATCCGTGTGACGGCGTGGAACCGCGGGCCGGAGGCGGCGGAACTCGATCTGCTGCCGACCGTCTGGTTCCGTAACCGGTGGTCGTGGGGGCGGGGCGATCATCGTCCCAAAGTGTCGAAAAGCCAGCCCCTCGAAGGTGCCACCGTGATGAAGGTGGAACATGAATATTACGGCACGCGATGGCTTCTTGCGGAGGGAGCGCCCAACCTCCTGTTCACGGAAAATGAAACCAACCTGCAGCGGCTGTTTGGTGTCGAGAACCGGACACCTTTTGTAAAGGATGGCATCAACAACGTGCTGATCCACGGCGACCAGTTCGCGGTGAATTCGAGTGACGGCACTAAGGGCTCGGCTCATTATCACCTGACGATTGAGCCGGGCAAAAGCGCGGAGGTTCGGTTGCGCTTTACGAACGTCGCGCCGACGGTCGGGATGTTAGGGGATTCATTTGCCAGTACGTTCGAGCAACGCATTGCGGAAGCCGACGAATACTACCGGACGATTGTGCCGGACGCCCTGGCCGACGATGCCAAGCGTGTGATGCGCCAGGCGCTGGCGGGAATGCTATGGAGCAAGCAGTACTACCACTACGATGTGCGGACCTGGCTGGAAGGCGATCCGGCCTGCCCTGCGCCTCCGCAGGAGCGCCGGGAAGGGCGGAACCACGAATGGGTCCATCTTTACAACAACGATGTGATCTCCATTCCGGACAAGTGGGAGTACCCGTGGTATGCGGCGTGGGACCTGGCCTTCCATTGCATCACTTTGGCGCTGGTGGATCCGGATTTCGCCAAGCGGCAACTGATTCTGCTGCTGCGCGAATGGTACATGCACCCGAACGGGCAGCTTCCGGCGTACGAGTGGGCCTTTGGCGACGTGAACCCTCCCGTGCACGCCTGGGCGGCGTGGCGTGTCTACAAGATCGAAAAGAAGCGGCGCGGCAAGGGCGACCGGAATTTCCTGGAGCGTGTGTTCCACAAGCTGATGCTCTATTTCACCTGGTGGGTGAACCGGAAGGACCCGCAGGGGAACAATGTTTTTGAGGGTGGCTTTCTGGGGCTCGATAACATCGGCATTTTTGACCGCTCGAAGCCGTTGCCGATGGGCGGATCGATTGAGCAGAGTGACGGAACCAGCTGGATGGCCATGTACAGCCTCCTCATGCTGGTGATGGCTTTTGAGCTGGCAAAAGAGGACCCTGCATACGAAGACATGGCGAGCAAATTCTTCGAGCACTTCGTCTACATTGTGGACGCCATGAACAACCGGGGTGGCAAGGACGTCGGGCTGTGGGATGAAGAGGACGGTTTCTATTACGACGTGCTCCACATGCCGGACTCGCAGCACGTTTTTATGAAAGCCCGTTCCATGGTGGGACTGATTCCGCTGTTTGCCGTGCAGACGCTGGAACCTGAAATGGTGGACCAGTTTCCCGGCTTCAAGGCAAGGATGCAGTGGTTCCTGGATTTCCATCCCAACACGGCCAACCTGATGGACACCAGCCGAAGGTCCGATCAAGGCGTCCGGCGCCTGCTTTCCATTCCCACACGCGAGCGGCTGCTGCGGGTGCTGAAATACATGCTGGACGAGAACGAATTCCTTTCGCCCTACGGGATTCGCGCGCTTTCCAAATACCACCAGGCGCATCCCTACTCCATGCAACTGGACGGCCACACGCATTCAGTGGACTACGAGCCGGCGGAATCCACCACCGGGCTTTTCGGCGGCAACAGCAACTGGCGCGGGCCGGTGTGGTTTCCCGTCAACTTCCTCATCATCGAATCGCTGCAAAAGTATCACTACTATTACGGCGACGACCTCAAAGTGGAATGCCCGACGGGCTCCGGCCAGATGCTGACGCTGTGGGAAGCGGCCACCATGATTTCACAGCGCCTGTGCCGGATCTTCCTGCGAGGCCCTGACGGGCGCCGGCCGGTTTACGGCGGAACGGAAATGTTCCAGACGGATCCGCACTGGCGCGACCTGATTCTCTTCAACGAATACTTCCACGGCGACAACGGCGCCGGGATCGGCGCCAGCCATCAGACGGGCTGGACCGGCTTGGTGGCCAAGCTGCTGCAGCAGAGCGGCGTGGGTTGCTGAGGTTTTGTCGCGCGGGAAGGGCAGACTGGCCCGGCAGAGCTTCCGTGGTTACCCATACCGGCATGGCAGCGGAAAGGAAGGATCGCTCCGGTCCGGGACCTGGAGGGATGGCAATCTCAGCCAAAGCATTCCAACAATTGACCACAGGCGCTTGCGGGGTTATGTTTGAGCCTTGCGGGGAGAGCCGCGATGTTGATTCTCGAGTGCCGCGGCTGAACCCCGACAGGTGCCCTTATGGATGAACCCAATACAACGCAAACGACGTTTACTCCTCTCATTAGCTTTGGCCGGGAAGTCTGCGGCGATATCGACGCGGCCGAATCCCGCGAGTGGCTGGTAACCAACGGGCTGGGCGGCTTCGCCTCCGGCACGGTAGGCGGGCAACTGACACGGCGCTATCACGGCCTGCTGATTGCCGCCCAGCATCCTCCGCTGGGGCGCACGCTGCTGGTGCCGAAATTCGACGAGGTCGTTGAATATGACGGACGGCCTTATCCCCTGGCTACCAATCGCTGGCGCAGCGGAGTGGTTGAGCCGCAGGGCTACCGCCGCATCGAAGAGTTTCACCTGGAGGGCATGAGGCCGGTGTGGACCTATGCCTGCGCCGACGCGTTGCTGAGCAAGAAAGTCTGGATGGAGCAGGGCGCGAATACGACTTACGTTCTCTACCGCCTCGAGCGGGCCAGCCAAGGCGCGAGGCTCAGCGTGAAGGCGCTGGTTAACTATCGCGACTTTCACGATCTCACGCGCGCCGGCAACTGGAAGATGCAGATCAGCGAGATGGAGCGAGGCTTGTGCATCAACGCTTATTTTGGGGCGACGCCGTTTTATGTGCTCTCTCCCTCTGCCGGCGTGCAGCGGTGCCATCAGTGGTACCGGGCGTTTGAACTCGCTGCCGAAACCCTCCGCGGGATGAGTCATCAGGAGGACCATCTCCACGCGGGAACCTTTGTGGTGGATCTGAATCCGGGAGATTCAGTCCTGATGGTTGCCAGCACCGAGCCCCAGCCGGACCTCGATGCGCAATCAGCGCTCAAACGGCACGATGATCGCGGGCAAAGGTTGCTGGAACATTTTCGCGAGGTGCATCGCGGCATCCAGACCCCGGCATGGGTTGACCAGCTTGCGCTGGCCGGCGACCAGTTTGTGGTCGAGAGGCAGGTGAACGGGACCAGCGGCCACACGGTGATTGCCGGCTACCATTGGTTCAGTGACTGGGGGCGCGATACCATGGTTGCGCTGCCGGGGCTGACGCTCGCAACCGGGCGGCCCGATGTGGCACGCGACATTCTGCTGGCCTGGGCCGGATTTGTGGATGGCGGCATGCTTCCCAATCGCTTTCTGGAGTCGGGGGAGACGCCTGATTTCAACACCGTGGATGCCGCTCTGTGGTATTTCAACGCTGTGCGCTCCTACTGGAGCCACACCCGCGAAAGGGAGTTTCTCAAGCAGATTTTCCCCACCCTATGCGATATGGTTGCCGCCTATATGCGTGGCACTCGCTACAACATTCACCTGGACAGGAGCGACGGGCTGCTTTATGCCGGGCAGGAAGGCCTGCAACTGACCTGGATGGATGCCAGGGTGGGCAATCAGGTTATCACGCCGCGAATCGGCAAGCCCGTGGAGATCAATGCACTGTGGCTGAACGCGCTGAGGGCGATGAAGGAGTTCGCGGACGAGCTTGGTAGCCCTGCGGACGATTTTGAGCACTCGGCCGAGCAGGCTGTGAAAGGGTTTGAGAGGTTCTGGAACGCTCCGGCGGGATACTGCTTCGACGTGCTGGACGGGCCGGAGGGCAACGACGCGTCGCTAAGGCCCAACCAGATTTTCACCGTGGCGTTGCCGGATAGTCCCTTTGACTCCGAACGGCAACGGGCCATTGTTGATGCGGTCGGCCGCCACTTGCAGGCCTCCCCGGGGCTGAGAACCCTGGCGCCTGATGACGCGCATTACAAGGGCACTTACGCCGGGAGCCAGGAAGATCGCGACGGTGCGTACCATCAAGGCACTGTCTGGGGATGGCTGCTGGGGCCGTTTGTGAGGGCCCATTTAAGGGTCCACAATGATCCGCGGGCGGCAGCGTCGTTTTTGGCGCCGGTGGTTCACCATCTGCAGGCTCAAGGCCTGGGAACGGTCGGCGAGATTTTTGATGCAGACCCGCCCTTTATGCCTCGAGGATGCATTGCCCAGGCCTGGACAGTGGGTGGCATCCTGGAGGCGTGGGAAAAGACTGCAATGCACGATTTGCCTGTGGCGGATTAGAGTCGGGCAGCCCACAAGCAAAAAGCAATGTCGCCGCTCTCTGGAGTCCGCGGCAGCGGCGGGCGCCCAGCAACTTAAGTTGTGGGTGGTTTCGGCGCCGGAGGCGGGAGCGCGCGGGCCTTGATTTCAGACTGGAACCCTGCTTTCTTGTGGGACCCGTCGCAGAAGGGCTTGTTTTCCGAATGCCCGCAGCGGCAAAGGCCGATCGTCGTGCGGCCGGCAAGGTCGAACACCCCGCCTTCTGAATCAACGATTTCAAAATCACCCTCGATACGAATCGAGCCGTTATTGCGGACCGTAATTTTAGTTGCTGCCAAAGGTTCCTCCGAGATTGAAATTATCCAAAACTGCAAAGACTAACCGCAAATTCTGATCGCGTGTCAAAAAGGCCTGATCAGGACCATTATCAGAATTCCAATAAACACCAGAGCGATGCCTCCGTGCAGCATCATGCACTCTTTTCGCCGAAGCACAATCCTGCCGGCATGAAAAGCCTTGGCGCGGATGTAGGTGATGGCATCCAGCACGATCAGGATGGCCACCAGGAACAGTTTGACGTGGAGCCACGGTGCGTGGAAGTAATACTGCGGGTTGGTGGAAATCAGGATAGCGCCGGAAATGACGGTGATGATGGCGCCGGGATGCGCAATGCCTCTGAACAGCTTCCCTTCGACGCGGTTCAGGACTTCATGAACTTCCGGGACCGCCGAGTCCGCGTCGTAAGCGAGAAGATGAGTGACCACCAGGAGGCTTCCCAGCCAGAAGACGATGCCCAGGATGTGAAATACCAGCGTCCACGCTAATAATGTGCCCATGATCCTTTGCCTCAGTGCGTGATTTGGAATAAGAAAATACTTTTGAAGCCCGCAATGCCCTCTGCCCGATCGCGTGCGCGGCAATCCATTATTGAAACATAAAACCCGCTCTTGTGCGAAACGGATGCTTAGAACGTTGACTTACCAAGGTTATCTGAACTGCGCTGGATGAGTTTCCGGAGTTCAAAACGGTCGATCGGTGGTTTTCAGACAGGGCGGTAGAGATGATAGAGCATCCAGTAAACTACCACGCCGGTGACGGAGACGTAGAGCCAGATGGGAAGCGTCCACCTTGCAATTCGCTTGTGAAGGGCGAAGCGCTGCCGCCATGCGCGGTAGAGCGTGATGAGGGCCAGCGGAACGATGGCAGCCGCCAGCACAGAATGCGTTCCCAGCAGGGCGAGATAGAAAGTCCGGATCGCTCCGTGACCCTGGAAGTAGACAATCCCCCGCAGAAAGTGGTCGGACAGGTAAAAGACCAGGAAGACTGCAGATGTGAAAAACGCCGACACCATGCACGCCTTGTGGGCCCGGATCTGTTTTTTGCGGATGAAAACGTACCCTGTGGCCAGCAGCACGGCGCTGAGGGTATTCAGACAGGCTTCGATGGCTGGAAAGTAGGAGACCATGCCGCTTAGAGCCAAATTTTATCAAACATCATCAAGCCGAACACCAGCGGAAGGTAAAGGACCGAGGCCAGCACCAGGCGTCTTGCCAGCACATTGGTCCGATTCCGGGCCAGGCGCGCGCCGTGGAGCAGGAAATAGGATCCCAGGACCGCCACGCCGAAAAGATACACCTTCCCGACCTGCCCGATCAGGGTGGGCACCATGCTCACGATCACCAAAGCCACAAGGAAGGCGATGATCTGGCGGCTGGTCAGCCGGCCGTCCGGGTCTTCAGGCGGCAGCATGCGCAGCCCCGCGCGGGAGTAATCCTCACGATACATCCAGGCAATCGCCAGAAAATGAGGAAACTGCCAGAGGAAGAGGATCGAGTAGAGGACCAGGGATTCAGCGTTTAAACTGCCGCGCGCCGCAGCCCACCCGATCAGCGGCGGCATGGCGCCGGGAAAAGCTCCAATCAGTGTGCAGAGAGCGGTCTTTCTCTTGAGCGGCGTGTAGATCAGCAGATAAGTCGTGAGCGTGAGCAGCGCCAGGACGCTTGCCAGCGGGTTGACTTCAACCCAGAGCAGCAGGCCGCCACCGATGGCCAGGAGGAGCCCGAAGACAAGGGCTTCCACCGCCTTGATGCGGCCCGGCCGGCAAAGGCCTGCGCGCCGTCCGCCGCATGGAGGCGTCAGATTTTCGCTCGATATATTGATTCAGCGTTCCGGTTCCGCTGGCGACCAGCAGCGTTCCCAGCAGCGTATTCAGCAGCAGGAAAATATCCAGGGGGCCGCGCAGGGCAACGTAGTAGCCTGCCAGGGTGCTGATGACCACCAGAAAATTGACTTCGGGCTTGGTCAAGATCCAGTAATCACTGAGCCTGCCAGCAACGGTTTGCCGGAAACTTCTGGACGCACCACCTGATATCGGGTCTTGATTTTTGTTTTCTGCTGCGATACTCATGTTTCAACTCGGTCTGGGCCCTGATTTCCGTGTGAATCAGGTGGCTTTTACACCCCTGAATTCTGGACAGGTATCCGAAAAGCCATATGGATCATCGATGGCATCGTGGCGGAGTAGTCCGGATGCGGATGACCTTGCAATCAAAAAGACAATAGGGGCCCGTAACCCGCTTGGAGAAAGGGAAATGCTGCTTTTACTCACGATTCCATCAATGCAAAAAATGGGGTTCGGTGCCCCTCCGAACCTTAGTGCTTCGCGCTCCCTGCCGCGCTTACCAGATTCCCGGAAATACCGGGAAATTCCATGCGCGGAAGATCGGCCTTTCTCCTGGCCTCAGGTGTACAAAAACGGGCAGGGTCTTGCACTCCGGAAGCATCTGGTTTGATGATGGCCCCTGTCACCCAAGCCCGTATCACGTTCGCCCAAACCGCGGTTCAGGTCCACGGGACTAGACAGCCCTCATGCTCATGGCTGAGAGCACGCGTCTGGGCCTGAGATTTAAACCGTGTATTCTACCACTGTTTTGTCCATTTGTGGGATTCCATACTTCGCTTTCTCCTGGCTGCCGGCATTGTGTGTAGTGTGCCTGGGCGATGGGAGGGGCTAGAGCTTCACCGCCAGAAGAACCAGAAGATAGATCCACAGGCCGTCCATAAAGTGCCAGTAAGTGGCCGTAATGTCGACGGCGATGCGCTTGCGGGGATTGGAGATGATCTTCCGGGTTGTGAAGGCGAGGTAGAGAAGGGCCAGTATGCCTCCCAGCAAATGGAGACCATGAGCGGCGGTGAGCAAGTAAAGGAAGCCACTGCTGGGATTGGTGGTGATGTAAATTCCTTGAGCGGCCAGTTCACGCCAGGCGATAAGTTGCCCCGCGATGAAGGCGATTCCGAGCCCGGTTGTAACATACAACCAACGGACAAATTGGTTTGCCGCCTCCCTCTTCAGGGCCCTTCTTGAAATTTCAAGCGTGAAGCTGCTGGCGAGCAGGACCAGGGTATTGAAATAGAGGAGCGGAGGAACGGTGGTGTGGGTCCAGTCGCTTGATTCCTCTGCCCGTGCCACCATCACCGCGGTGAGGGCAAGAAAGAGCATGGTAATCGAGACAATGGCGATCCAGATGGCAATTTTGTACGCACCCTGAGGAAGGGGTGGGTTTGACGGCCCTCGCTTGTCGCGCCCCCCAGAGTCGCCGCCGCCACGGCCATCATTGCCCTTTCCCGGCGGCAGGCCGGAATGGCCCGGCAGGTCCGGTTTGGCTGGTGTAACCAGTGTTGATCCCATATGGCTGCCCCGCCTGCTTAGATTATCACGAGGAGAATGAGCCCGATGGCAGAAATTTCCGTTGCCGGTTGTTTCGCTCGTGGCCGGGTAATAACAAAATTCGCTTGCCGGCGGGAGAGCCGGTGGTATCATGGCGCCGCAAGCTGGCTAGGAAAATACAGCCATGTGTTGAGGCGCTTCGTGCGCGGGTCCGGCAGATTCCGCTCCTAGGAAAGAATGCTGAACGACAAGACGAGGGAAACTGGTCATTAAGTCGTTGGATTCTTCCAGGGTGCGGATGCGTCTTTACAAGATTGGCGCGCGATTGAATGCTTGCAAGTTGCCGACTGCGTCCGGGTGATCGGTTTCAGTCTGTTGGGGGATAAGGAGGCAGAACAATGGCAGGGACCCGGAGCAGTTCTCTTCACCTGTTTAACTTCAGGGGCATTGATGTTTTCCTGCACTGGTCGTGGTTTCTGGTCGCGTTGATTGAAATCGACTCGCGCGCCGGCAGCTATTCAACGCTCACGTGGAACGTTCTGGAATACGTTGCATTGTTTGCCATCGTCCTGCTGCATGAATTCGGTCACGCGTTCGCTTGCCGGCAGGTGGGTGGGCGGGCGAATCGAATTGTCTTGTGGCCACTGGGAGGCATCGCCTACGTGCAGCCTCCGCAACGTCCTGGCGCTACGCTCTGGAGCATTGCCGCGGGTCCCCTGGTGAACGTGGTTTTGATGCCCGTCCTGCTGGTTTTGGTGATGATGAACTCGGTGTACGGATGGGGGCGGTCCGTCCCCGACGTCCATACCTTTCTGGTGGCGATTTCCTTCATTAATGGGATTTTACTCGTCTTCAATTTGCTGCCGATTTATCCCCTGGATGGGGGCCAGATTCTGCGGTCGCTGCTGTGGTTCTGGATGGGGCGGGCCCGTAGTTTGATGGTGGCTTCGGTGATCGGGTTGATTGGGGTGGCGGGGCTTTTCCTCTATTCCTATTGGACGCACTCCATCTGGAATGGGGCCATTTCGGTTTTTATTTTGATCTATTGCTGGGGAGGCTTGCGGCAGGCTCAGGCGCTGTCACGCCTCGCCAAGGCTCCTCGGCGCGAGGGTTTTGCGTGCCCGTCCTGCAAATCGCCGCCGCCGGCCGGCGAATACTGGATCTGCAGCAGTTGCCAGAAGGCGTTTGACACCTTTGAGGCCGGGGCGGCGTGTCCGCATTGCGGGATGCGTTTCGCCAGGACGTCCTGTTTCGAGTGCGGGTCGGCCAGCGCAATCAGCGAGTGGGTGGCGGCAGCGGAGAATGGAACCACCATGGCTGGTGTTGGCCGCGCGCTTTCACCGAAGCCGGATTAGTATGGGTTTCAGGCGCGACGATTGGCGGCGGCTGGTCGCTGGGCACAGCAGATAGCCTAGGTAAGGAGGCTCTGTAGGTGCGAGGCGGAGGCGCTTGGTGGCTTATGTTTCACGTGAAACATAAGCTGTTTCGCGGACCAGTATCCACTGCAAACCCGACAGGCCAAAACTCCGCAGCGAAGGGTGTTTTCCACTCAGCTAAGTTGTCAGCGGCCCCCGCGTCGTCTACAATGCCTCTTGATGATCTCCAGGAGCGCTGTCAGGGAATTGCTTGCACCCTTTTATCTTTCTATTTCTGACGAGACGATTGATAGGCTCATCGTTTATGTCGATCTCCTTCTACGCTGGAACAGCAAGATTAACCTGACATCAATTTCCACGGCGGAAGAATGCATAACCAGGCACTTCGGCGAGAGCTTCCTGGCTTCACGGTTGGTGCAGTTGCGCGGTTCACTACTCGACATCGGAAGTGGAGCCGGATTTCCTGGTCTAGCCCTCAAGTTAATTGCACCAGAGTTAGAGGTTGTACTTCTGGAGCCTGTTGGTAAGAAAAGGGCGTTTTTGAAGGAAGTGGCAAGAGTTTGCGGCATGGGCTCAGTCCTGATCGTTGGCAGTAGGCTTGATGAGTTTGCTAGCAGCGAACAGGGACGAATCTTCGATATTATTACGGTGCGAGCGGTTGGTGGCCTCGAATTGCTCGTCCCTACGGCAAAGGGCCTTTTGCGCCCAGATGGGCATTTGTGTCTCTGGGTGGGGACGCAGCAAGTTCAGGGAATTCGAGAAACAAATTCGGAACTCCAATGGCTGGAGCCGGAGGCAATCCCGCTCAGTCACGATCGGCTCATTATGGTGGCGACTCAATCAGGGCAGTAGTTTGTGTAAATGGCTTATTTTCTGCCATCTGAGAATGTTAATCACGATAACCTAGTCCATGTTTCACGTGAAACATCGCAATTGGCCTTGCATTAGGAGCTTTGCTCTGATAGCTTCTCATCCTCTCGTTTTGGTTTGAAGGCGCTATGGGACGTGTTATCGCAATTGCCAATCAGAAGGGTGGCGTAGGGAAGACAACTACGGCCATCAACCTTGCAGCAGCGCTTGCTGCCCAGGACATGTGGACGCTCGTTATTGACTGTGACCCGCAAGGTAATACCACGAGTGGGTTAGGGTTCCCCAAAGACCCCTCTCGCCGTTCCCTGTATCACTCCCTGATTCTGGAGACCCCGCTTGCCGAACTTCTCCTTCCTGGACCTGCCGAGGGAATACAGTTGGTCCCATCTGATAAGAACCTGGTGGGCGCCAACGTAGAACTTGTCGCAAGGCCTGGCAGGGAACAAATTCTTCGGGAAAGATTGGCTCCCATCCGGGACCGTTTCAATTACACACTGCTTGACTGTCCCCCGGCGCTCGATTTGCTCACGCTTAACGCCTTGGTGGCGGCAGATTCAGTTCTTGTTCCTATCCAGTGCGAATATTTTGCCCTTGAGGGGGTTTCAGAGCTCCTTGACACCCTCATTCGGATTCGTCGGACGCATAACTCCAAGCTGGCAATTGAAGGGATTTTATTGACCATGTTTGATGAGCGAACGAACCTCTCTCACCAGGTTCGGGACGACCTGAAGGACTTCTTCGGCGATCAGGTGTTTGAAACCATGATACCCAGAAATGTTCGCCTGGCGGAGGCGCCGAGCCACGGAAAGCCTGTGCTTTTGTACGATCCGGACTGCCGTGGGTCAGAAAGTTATATTAATCTTGCAAAAGAGGTTATAAGTCATGACCAGAAAGGCGTTGGGGCGCGGTCTGAACGCCCTATTGCGGGAAACTGATCCTTCTCCTTCTGCTTCGTCGCTTGACCAGGTGCCGCTAAATCTCATCGATCCCAATCCTTTTCAGCCACGTACACAACTGCCGGAGGATGCGCTGGAAGAGCTTGCGAATTCCATCCGGTCAAGCGGACTCATCCAGCCAATCTTAATTCGACCAACCGGAGACCGCTATCAGCTAGTGGCCGGAGAGAGGCGGTGGCGGGCGGCAGCTAAAGTGGGTTTAGAAAAAGTTCCTGCGGTCATACGTGAAATCGCCGACGCTGAAGCATTGGAACTTGCGCTTGCCGAGAACCTCCTGCGCGAGGCGCTAAATCCGCTGGAAATTGCGCGTGCTTATGAGCGGCTTCAGCAGGAGTTCCATCTGACACACGAACAAATTGCAGAACGCCTGGGTGTCAACCGATCGACGGTGACCAACACCCTTCGCCTCCTGGGGCTCTCCCCGGTGGTCCAGACGCTGCTGATGGAAGATAAGATCTCCGCCGGCCATGCCCGAGCCTTACTGGCAGTGGACTCGCCGCAGATGCAGGCCAAGCTGGCACAGGCTGTTATCGAAAAGGGGCTATCCGTCAGGAACCTGGAGAACCTTGTTGCTCCACGAACACACGTCCAGGGGAGAAAAGAAGGGAAACCAGGCCCAGGTGTGGATCCGAACCTTCGGGCGGCCGTGCTGGAGCTGGAACGGGCGCTCGGAACGCGTGTGAAAGTGGTGGGAAGCGAACGCCGGGGAAGAATCGAAATCAGCTATTTTTCCGCGGAAGACCTGAGTCGAATTTATGATCGGATAATCCACAATTAAAGCTTAGTTCACTTTTAGGCATTACTTAAACAAGAGATGTTATGGCCGGTTGAATTACGGAAAACGCGGAGGACCTGAATGGCGTCGAAGGTGGGTGGAATTTTCCGGTGGCGGTCTGCGAACCCGCTGGGCGAACAGGAACTGGTCGGCTTGCTCGAGCCCGGTATTGAGTTCGAAGGTAGGATGACCGCCTCTTCCGGGCTGGTTCGGATCAACACGCACCTGAAGGGCGAGGTCGATTGCGCCGGATCTGTGGTCGTCGCTGAACAGGGCGAAGTGGAAGGAGAAATCCGTACCAGGTTCGTCAGCGTTGCCGGAAAAGTCATGGGAACTATTCGTGCTTCTGAAAAGATCGAAATCAAGGCGAACGGAGTGGTGTTGGGCGATATCCACACGGCATCCCTCGTGGTCGAGCCCGGCGGGTATTTTGATGGACAGTGCCACATGCCCATTCCCGATCTCTCCTCCCACGCCGCGGAACCGGAAGACGCGAAAAAGAGGGCCTAGCCTGCCTGGGCAGAGGGAGGACCGGAGAGATTGAGCAATGAAGGCACATCCTCCCCTGGCGCCCGGGTGCAGCGCCGCGCGCGAAGCCGCCCTGCGACTGGATATTGCGTCCTCAAAAAGCCGCGGACCCGAAAATGTAGCGGTGCCCGGGCCTTCAATTTTAGGCTTCTCATCGACCATGAGTGGCATCCACGATGACGACAGTTGTTATTGGCGGACATTCCCGCAATATCGGAAAAACTTCGGTAATGGCGGAACTGATCCGCCGTGTCCGGCCACCCGAGTGGGCTGCCGTGAAGATCACGCAATATGGCCACGGCGTCTGCTCGCTCGATGGCGAGCGGTGCTCCTGCGACCCGGGCGAACACGGATTCGTGCTGAGCGAAGAGCGCGAACGAAAGGGGCGCGGCGATACGTGCCGCTTTCTCCAGGGGGGCGCCCGGCGTTCGCTGTGGCTGCGAGTGCGCCAGGGACAGCTTCATCGCGCGTTCCCGGCATTGATGCGTGCGCTGCGCCGGGAAGATTGGGTGATGATTGAAAGCAACAGCATTCTGAGCCACATTCAGCCCGCGCTCTATCTGTTTGTTCTCGACCCCAGTAAAAGCGATTTCAAGGCGACGGCCCGCAATCATCTGGCCCGCGCCGACGCGCTCATCACGATTGGGCCGGCCATCTCCAATCACTCCTGGCCCGAGGTTGATGCCAGCCTGCTCAGGAGCAGGACGATGTTTCATCTGGCCCGGCCCGATGACATCAGCGACGAGTTGGTCCACTTTGTCCGCCAAAAACTGGCTCTGGTTGAGCCCCGGCATCGCGTGGAAGCATGAAGTGGTTTCTCAGTGGATCCAGCTCATGATGCTTCCATCCCATCCGGTTTCTGTTTATCGCCGCGACACTTCCACAACAGCGTTATAATCCGGAACGCCGCTTTCATCCAGCCGCTCGGAAGGGATCAGCACGTTGCCTTCCGGCCAGTGGACCTGCAAGCTTCCCGGCTTGATGCGGTCAATCTTCACCCGGCCCCGGAACCGCCCGAACTCATTGCGAAGCACCACCCTATCGCCCGTCCGCAGCGCCAGCCGCGCGGCGTCTTCGGCGGCCATCAGGACGTCCTCCCGGTGCGCCCCGTTCAGCGGATCGACGTCGTTCTGCACCATGCTGTTGAACTGTTTTCCGCGCCGGGTGCTCAACAGAAATTTGCCCTTGGGAACCCGTTCCTGGGGCAACTCAACCGCGGAAAAGTAACCTTTTCCGCTTGGGGTTTCAAAGCCGTCGGCCAGCAGGCGCGGCCCTCCGTACTGGAAGCTGTCGCCCTTTTTCTTCAGGCGCCCTATCCCGCGATAGGTGGGGCAGAGCCGATCGATTTCCGCCCGAATGTCGCCCGCATCCTTCCACGGGAACGCTTTCGCAGCGCCATCCGGGTCAAACTGCCGCGCCAGCAGAACGGGAATTTCCCATTCGTCGCGAGCCTCGCCCGGGCGCGGCCCGGGAATCTCCGGGCTGTAGATCACCCGCCGCTCGGTGCTGGTTTCCGTGCCGCCGCCGCGCTGTTCATAGCGGTTGCGGGCCGGCAGCAGCACCACCGTTTCTCCAGGATCGACCAGCATGGTGGGGTTCAGCACAATGTCCTGATGGACTCTCAGCCGCAGGCGCCCCAGAGCGTCGCTGACGCGTTCGGGTTCCGGCAGCGTATCGATAAAATTGCCGCCGCTCTGCCACAGCATGTCGATTTCGCCGCGCTCGGCTCCCAGCAGCATCTCTGCTGCCCCCATGCCTTTCCACGCCGGCGGCCGGAAGCCCCAGAAGTCTTGCCGGGCAAACCGCCACGAATTATCTTCGTTCACAGGGAATCCCATCACGTAGGCCGAAGGCTGGGCTCCCATTTCGGCACCGCCCTGCACGCCGCTATGCCCACGGATGGGCATCAGGCCGGTATGCGGCCTTCCCACGTTGCCGCGCGACAGTTGCAGGTTCACAATGGCGCGCACGTTGTCGCTTCCGAATCGGTGATGGGTAATGCCCATGCTCCACACAAAAACCGCGCTCCGGGCCTTGCCGAAAGCCTGGGCAAAGCGCAGCATGTCCGCCCGCGCCAGTCCTGAGCCGCGCTCCAGGTCTTCCCAGTGCAGGCTGCGGGTTTTCCTTTCGAGGGCCCGCCAGCCGCTGGTGCGGTCGTCGATAAAGTCGCGGTCAACCCAGTTGTTCTCTATCAGCTGTTTCAGCACGCCGTAGAAGAAGGGAATATCTCCGCCGGGCAGTACCTGGAAAAAATCGTCCGCGATGCGTGTACCAAATAGCGCACTTTCGGCTACCGACGGCACCCAGTAGCGTTCCATGCCGGGTTCGAGATAGGGATTGACCAGCAATACCCGGGTTCCGGCCTTTTTGGCGTAGTAGAGATACTTGGTGGCCACCGGCTGGTTGTTGGCCACATTGGTTCCCACAAAAACCACCAGGTCGCTGCCAATCCAGTCGCTGTAGCTGCACGTGGTGGCGGCGCAGCCTACCGTGGCCTTCAGCGCCGTGGTGCTGGGAGCGTGGCAGATGCGCGCGCTGGTATCGATGTGGTTGGTGCCGATAAAGCGCGCCACCTTCTGGTGAGCGTAATAGGCCTCATTGGTGAGGCCGCGGGAGGTGAGATACCAGGCCAGGCCGCGCGGGTCGGTCCGCCGCAGCTTTTGGGCGATGACGGACAGGGCCTCGTCCCAGGTGACGCGCCGGAAGCCCTTCTCGCCGCGCTGGCGCACCATGGGGACCGCCAGCCGCCCCAGCTTGCGCAGATCCTCTTCGCGCTTGTCCTGCAACGGCCCAAGGTCTTCCAGAAGGCGCCAGTCCATGGCCGGCATGGTATTCAGGCGCAGTAACCGCAGGCGAATGGAGCACAGGTGGATGCCGCTCATCGTCCAGTCGCGCATGCCCTGGGTGCCCAGCGCGCAGCCGTCGCAGCAGCCGTCGTTGAGGATCCGCCAGGCGTAACGCAGGCTGTCGCGGTTTTCCCAGATGGTTTCCAGGATTTCCTTGTAGGCGTTCGGGTGCTGCTGGCCGACCCCGTAAGGCGCCAGACTGACCCATTCTTTCGGATTCCAAGCCTTCAAAGGTTTCTTTCCCATACATCTGCCCAGGTTGACCGCACATTAAACCACAAATCGGCAGGAAGTGCACCGCCCAAGGCCTGAGCGGCGGCTGAAGGGGGGTGGAATGGCGCCGGATAGAGGCCGACTGGTCAGTTTAGAGTTCGTTTCTGGGTCCGATCTTTGCCCTTCTTTGTTTTCAATAACATGGCTAGCTTCGTTTTTAGGTTCGTTTTAGGTTCGTTTTTTCCACAGGAACGTGTTTTCAACAACTTCTCAGCTTCGTTTTTAGGTTCGTTTTCGGCTAGCTTAGTAGTCTTTCCCTGTGTTTTCAACAACTTCTCAGCTTCGTTTTTTAAAATAACATCTTTTTTGTCCCATACAATTTTAGTTCCAAACCAATTATTACATTTTTTCAACAACTTAAGGCAAATTTAAAAGTCTGATCAGACCGCCTATTCCTGCTCTCGCAGAACGCGTCCTGCCCGCTCCAGCACCGTCCCGAAGAGAGAAATGCCCAACAAAAAACCACCTTTGGCTCCCCGCCTTCGCACCGCAGCTTTCGTTTTTTCGTGGCCGGGCTTGCCTGGCCCGCGTACCAAAACCACACGGCCACCCCTTCACGAAGAACGACTTTTCAAGGCTACCACGCTAGCCCACGAAAGTCAAGCAAATTCGCCGGGGGGACCGCGAAGTGGCTTGGATGGCGGGAGCTTGCTCCCGCTTTGGAGTGCGGTAGCGCCAGCTACCGCCTTGGAATTAGAGAAGGCGGCGGCAAGCCGCCGCACTCCAAGGCCTGCGGTAGTGGTCAGCGTCTGTTGGGCGCATTACGGCAGCTATGCCTTGCAGATCCAGGAGGTCGGACCTTCAGGTCCGACAGAAAACAGCAGGCTAACGGGCTTGGCGAGCCGTCATTCTGAGGAGTCCCGCGGCGCCACATACGTTATTCTGAGGCCGCTTTCTGGCCGAAGAATCTGCTTCTGGCTCTATGCTCATTCTTCAAAGAAACCAGATTGCTCGTCGCCCCGCAGTGGCGGGGCTCCTCGGAATGACGGCGATGGGATCGGAATGACCGGGATGAGGCACCGGAATACGGGCGAGAGGTGGCGACCGGCCGGTCCCGCGGGTGGGAAATCCGTGCCACAGGTCGTCACGCTTTCGGGTGGGTGCGGTCGTAGACGTCAATGAGCTGCTTGATGGAGACCTGGGTGTACTTCTGGGTGGTGGCGAGGCGTGGCGAGGCTTTTGTGGCCCAGCATTTCCTGGATGGCGCGCAGGTCGGCGCCTTCGGCCAGCAGGTGCGAGGCGAAGGCGTGGCGCAGCGAGTGGGGGCTGACCTTCACATTTACGTCGGGACTGTACGTTCGCACATATCGCTTGAGAATGCGGTCGATGGAGCGCGTGGTGAGCCGCTGGCCGTAAACATTGAGGAACAGCGCCGAGCTGCCCGTGCGGGTTTCGCGCAGCAGCTTTTCGCGGGCGGGCAGGTAAGCCTCCAGCGCTCCTCTTGGCTTTGGAGCCGAAGGGAACGATTCTTTCCTTGTCGCCCTTGCCGCGCACCAGCACGAAAGAGTCGCCGAAGTTGACGCTGCGCAAGTCGAGGCCCGCCAGCTCGCTGACCCGCAGGCCGGAGGCGTAAAGCATTTCCAGGATGGCGCGGTCGCGCAGGATGGCGGGATCGCCCGTCTGGGCGGCATCGGCCACGCGGTCGAGAAAGGTGTTCATTTCCTCCTCGGTCATGATGCGCGGAAGCTTCTTCTCGAGCTTGGGAGTCGAGACGCCGGCGGCGGGATTTTCAGCAATCAGGCGTTCCCTGGCGAGAAATTTGAAGAACGCCCGGATGGCCGCCAGCTTGCGCGCGATGGACGATTTTTGCTCCTGCATCTGGAACAGGTGTGACAGGAAGGCGCGGATGCGGAGCGCATTCACCGCGTCCATATCCACCGCTGCGCCCTTGTCCTTCCCGGCCAGAAAATCGCGGAACTGGACGAGGTCGCTGTGATAGTTGCGGATGGTGTGCGGCGAAGCGTTCCGCTCGTACTTCAGATACTGGATGTAGCGCTCGATCAGATCGTCCATAAAATCAGTTGCCCACGAGGCCATCGGGGTTTTCGTTGGTAACCGGCGCCGCCCGTTGGGCCAGGCCGTCCAACGGCAAGCCGGCAACGGAGATTGCATCTCCACTGCTCTCGAGCCACGGCTGCAAATCCCGTAGCGCCCGCTCGCACTGTTTTTCGCGCCGTGCGCGGCGGTCACGCGCCACCGCTGGGGGCAGGCCTTCGATGGGCGGCAGAAGATCGAAGGCAATGTTTGCGGGCTGATAGTTCTGCGGGCTGGCGTGGGTGACGTAATGGACCAGCGAGCCCAGCGCCGTCGTGCGCGGCGGCGGCGCAAAAGCTTCCTGCCGCACCCGATGGGCCAGAGCCATGCCGGCCAGCAGGCCCGTGGCGATGCACTCCGCGTAACCTTCCACGCCCGAGAGTTGCCCGGCGATAAAAACCTGCGGATGGGCGCGAAAGCTCAGATCGGGACTGAGAAGCCGGGGCGCGTTGATGTAAGTGTTGCGGTGGATCTGCCCGTAGCGGAGGAATTCCGCGTTCTCGAGGCCCGGAATCATGCGCAGGATTCGCTTCTGCTCGGGAAATTTCAGGTGGTTCTGGAAGCCGACCAGGTTGTAGCTGGAGGTGCGCAGGTTTTCCGTTCGAAGCTGCACCAGGGCGTAAGGCCGCCGGCCGGTGCGGGGATCGACGAAACCCACGGGACGCATGGGGCCAAAGCGCAGCGTGTCAACTCCGCGGCGCGCCAGCTCTTCGATGGGCAGGCAGGATTCAAAGTATTTTGCATCTTCAAACTCGTGCGCCTGCACCGCCTCCGCGCTCCTCAAGGCTTCGTAAAAGGCGAGATATTCGTCCTTCGTCATGGCGGAGTTCAGATAATCGTCGCCGCCTTTCCCATAACGCGAGGCGCGAAACAGGCGGTCCTGGTTCAGGGTGTCGGCATCGACAATGGGGCTGATGGAATCGTAAAAAGCCAGGCTTTCGGTGCCGGCGAGGCGCTGAAGGCTTTCGGCAAGCCGGTCGGACGTGAGCGGCCCCGTGGCGACGAGCGTGAGACCGTCACCGGGGATTTCGGTGACTTCCTGGCGGCGCAAGGTGATGAGCGGATGCTGGTCGATGGCGGCCGTGACGGATGCGGAAAATCGCCCGCGGTCGACGGCCAGCGCCGAGCCGCCCGGAACCGCGCATTCATCGGCCAGGCGCAGCAGCAGTGAACCCGCGCGGCGCATCTCTTCCTTCAGCAGCCAGGAGGCCGCTCCGGGAGCGTTGGACTTGAGCGAGTTGCTGCACACCAGCTCCGCCAGCTGGTCCGACTTGTGGGCGGGCGTCGGGCGCAGCGGGGCGCATTTCGCAAAGCGTGACGCGCACGCCGCGGCTGGCAAGCTGCCAGGCCGCTTCGCTGCCCGCCAGACCGCCTCCGGCAATGAGGATTGGATCAACCATCGGCCACTGGAATGATTATAGCAACCAATGCCGATGGTGGTTTGCGGGGCAGGGAGAATACATCAGCCGTGGCGAGGCACTTATGGATTTTTGTCGGGCGGGAAAAGATTAAACACAGAGGACACGGAGAGATCAGTGCGGCGCATGTTCGTAATTGCCAAGGGGCACAGAGTACACAGAGAAGAACCTGCCAATCCAAATGGCGAACGGCCGCTATTGGGCTAGGAAGGCGTTGACGACCGGGTCCAGTCTTTTCGATTCGCAGCCGGGCGCGCCATGGCCGCAATTGGAGGTGAGTTTGAAGACGCCGGCGTGAATCAACTTTGCAAAATCCAGCGCGGGCCGCGGGTTGACGATGTGGTCCTGCATGCTGGGAACCACCAGCACGCGGGCGCGGACCACCGAGGCTGCTTTCTCCATGGAGCCGCCGAAGGGTTTGGAAACATCCTGGGCCAGCATGGCCTGCAACTGGCGCACGCAGTTGTTGGCGTCAAATGACTTCACCACCGAATTCTGGGCGCCGGAAATGAAAGCGGGAAGTTCGGCCAGCGTGGTGTGGGTGATGCGGTATTCCGGCGTGGATCCGTTCAGGGCCAGGATGTCGGCAATCATGGACAGGGCGGCCACGGGCTCTGAAGTGTAGTTTCCGTTGTCCCAGTCGCGGGAAAAGGTGATGGCGTGGAGGTCCGCGGTGTGCAGCAGCGAATCGTAGGAAGTCGGGCGGGGCGAACCGACAATGGGAATGGCCTCATCCATGAAGTTGGGGTAGGAAACCATCCACTGAAAAGTCTGGTGCCCGCCCATCGAAACTCCAACAACCGCGTGGACGTGAGAAAGTTTGAGAACGCGCGTGAGCAGTTCGTGCTGCGAATTCACCATGTCGCGAATGTTGAATTGGGGAAACTGCATGCGCGGCTGCGCCTTGCTGTTGGAGGGCGAAGATGATACTCCGTTGCCCAGAGCGTCAATCAGAATGACGTAGTACCGGGAACTGTCAACCAGCTTGCCGGGCCCGACTTCACCCAGCATCCCGCCGGTCTTGCCCATAAACGCCGTGGGCATAACGACGACATTGGACTTTGGGGCATTCAGTTTGCCCAGCGTGCGATAACCAATCCTGAGATTCTTTATGACCTGGCCGTTTTCCAACCGAAAGTTGCCCAGCGAGGCATACTGGAGCTGCTGTGCGGCCAGCGGTCCGGCCCAGGCGCACAGCATGGCAACGATGAGCAGCCTTCCGGCCGCTCGCGAAATCCTGATGACCATGAGAGGGTGCTTCTTTCTTCTGTTTTTTTCTAAGGCCGCACGCCCGGAATGCTGAGCTCGATGCGATAGACGCTGCTGCTGGCGGTGACGTAAAGTGTCTTGCCGTCCGGGCCTCCCCAGGCGCAATTGGCCGCCCTTTCCGGAAGCTTGATGCCGCCGATATGCTTGCCTTCAGGCGAAATGATCCAGATGCCGCCGGGGCCGGAGCCGTAGAGATTTCCTTTTTCGTCCACCTTGATGCCGTCCGGGCCGCCTACGCCCTGGCTGGCATCCGCCTTGCAGAAGACCTTGCCGTTTGTCACCAGGCCGTTGGGCTTGACGTCGTAGCGCATCCAGACCATGTTGTCGGGATCGGAGACGGCGATGTAGAGATACTTTTCGTCGGGCGAAAAGGCGATGCCGTTGGGCCGGGTAAGGTCCTTGATGACCAGCTGAAGATGGCGATTGTCCGGCGGAGCGCCCGGCTTGTGCGCGGTTGCGTTCGGCAGGCGATAGACGCCGTTGAACGGCAACTCCTTCAGCGGATCTTTATCGCTCTGGGTGGGCAGGCCGTAGGGCGGATCGGTAAAGTAGAGCGAGCCGTCCGATTTGTAGACCAGGTCGTTGGGACTGCTCAGCCGCTTGCCCTGGTAGCGATCGCACAGCACGGTGAGCTTGGCGCCGGGTTCGAGCGATTCCAGCCGGTAGATCTCGCGGCGGGCATGGCCCGCGACGGTGAGACGCCCGTCTTTATCCACGGTCATGCCGTTTGAGCCGGATTCCGGCCCCGGATAAGGCTTGGTTCCCTGGTAGCCGCTGGGATGGAGAAAAACCGAGGCACCCTGGCCGGGAACCCATTCGATGATGCTGTTGTGATGAATCGCGGCGAAGAACAGGTCTCCGCTGTGAGACCACACGGGGCCTTCCGTCCATTCATAACCACTGGCGACTTTCTCAACTTTGGCCCCCTGGGGGATGATGGCATCAATCGCCGGATCGAGACGCACGATCGAGCCGATTGTTGGAGAAGGCGGCTGTTCCGCCTGCTTCGGTGCTTCCTGCTGAGAACAGCCGGTAAAGAGACCCAGCAAACACAATGTGACGATCCAACGCGTTTTCATGCGGGCGATTCTACTCCCGCGGTTGAGTGAAAGCAAACAGAAGTCGCAGGAAAATTGACTCGGCAAGGACTGGTCTGTAAAAGGGCCACAGTCAGACGAGCGCTGACCGTGGCCACTATTGAAGAAGAGTAGATTTGATTCCCTGAATGCCCAGGCCGACTGGCCCTACTCCACCGTACGCTCGTACTTGCAGCTTTCATTGCGGCAGTAGCGTGTGATATCCCCGGTCTTCTTGTCGGTTTTCTCCAGCAGGATCGGCGAGCCACAATCCGGGCAGGGTTCGGCCACGGGCTTTTCCCACACGGTAAATTTGCAGTCGGGATAGCGCGTGCAGCCGTAAAAAATCTTTCGGCGCTTGGTGCGGCGCACCACAATTTCGCCGCTGCAACCCGGCTCCGGACACGGAATGCCCAGCGTCTCCCGCTTGACGAACTTGCAGGTGGGATAGTTGCTGCAGGCGACAAACTCGCCGAAGCGGCCGTGCTTCTTCACCAGGTTGTTGCCGCACTCCGGACACTTTTCGTCCAGAGGAACATCGCCCACGGCGGTGGCTGCGCCTTCCTTTATCACAATCTTCTTGGTGTTGCGGCACTCGGGATAGCCGGTGCAGGCCATGAAGTAGCCGAACCGGCCGCGCTTCAATGCCATCGGCTTGCCGCATTTTTCGCAGGTCTGCTCCGGAACCTCGGGAGCGGTGGAAGGCGTTCCATACTTCGCGGCCAGATCCGGCGGAAGGTCACTGGTGCTCTTGCATTCAGGGTAGCCGGTGCAGGCCAGGAACTGGCCACTGCGTCCCATACGGATCTTCATGGGCTTCCCGCACTTCTCGCATTTGACGTCGGTGGGAATGCCCTCGCCCTTCAGGTCCACCATCTCGTGCTCGGCCGACCTGAAGGTCCTTCTTGAATTTGTCGTAGAATTCGGTCAGGGCTCCGGTCCAGGCGAGTTTGCCGTCCTCAACTTCATCCAGTTCTTCTTCCATGCGCGCCGTGTAGGCAATGTCGAAAATACCGGTGAAGCTCTTGATCAGCAGGTCGTTCACCACCATGCCGAGTTCGGTGGGCAGGAAACGTCCCTGGAGCTTTTCGACGTAATCGCGATTCTGGATGACCGAAAGGATGGCGGCGTATGTGGAAGGCCGCCCGATGCCCTTTTCTTCCAGTGTCTTTACCAGCGTCGCCTCGTTGTAGCGTGGCGGCGGCTCCGTAAAGTGCTGTTCGGGCAGAAGCTCGAGCATTCGCAACACTTCATCCTTTTCGACCGCAGGAAGCCGTGATTTTGCCTCATCGTTGTCTTCGGCCGCTTTATCGTCCTGGCCCTCTTCGTAAACAGCGCGGAAGCCTTTGAATTTTTCCACCGATCCGGTGGCGCGCAGCAGATAATCGCCGGCGGCAATGTCGATGGTGGTCTGGTCAAAGACCGCGGGGTTCATCTGCGAGGCGACGAACCGCTGCCAGATCAGGCGGTAGAGCTTGAGTTCGTCGGCGGAAAGCTGCCCGCGGAGCGAGTCGGGCGGGCGGTCCATTGACGTGGGGCGGATGGCTTCATGAGCATCCTGGGCGCCCTTCTTGCTCTTGTAGCGCACAGCCTTCTCCGGCAGAAACTCGTCGCCGTAGGTCTTTTTGACGTAGTCCCGCACGGCTTCCAGAGCGCTGTCCGCAACCCGGGTTGAATCCGTGCGCATGTAGGTGATGAGGCCCACGGGACCTTCGCCCAGGTCGATGCCTTCATAGAGTTTCTGGGCCAGCATCATGGTCTTTTTGGCGGTAAAGCGGAGCTTGCGCACGGCCTCCTGCTGAAGCTTACTGGTGATGAACGGAGGCACCGGATACTTCCGCCGCTCTTTCGTTTCAACGGAACTCACCTGGTAGCTGGCGCTTTCAAGGGCTGCGCGATGGGCATCAGCGGCGGCCTGGTCGGGGATTTCGAGTTCCTTCCCCTGGAACTTCAGCAGGCGGGCTTCAAACGGCGGAGGATTCTTGCCTTTGAGTTTGGCGCCAATCGTCCAGTACTCTTTTTTGATAAAGGCCTGGACTTCCCGCTCGCGTTCGACAATCAGGCGCAGCGCCACGGTCTGCACGCGCCCGGCGGAAATGCCGCGTCTTACCTTGTCCCAAAGCAGCGGACTCACCTGGTAGCCGACCAACCGGTCCAGAACGCGCCGTGCCTGCTGGGCGTCCACCAGGTTGGTATCAATCTCCTGAGGATTTTCGAATGCTTTTTGGATGGCTTCGCGCGTGATTTCGTTGAAAAGAACCCGGTAGAACTTGATCTTTTTGGAATCCAGCAATTCGCGCAGATGCCAGCAGATGGCCTCGCCTTCGCGGTCAGGGTCAGCGGCCAGGTAGATCGTATCCGCGCCTTTGGCGGCGGATTTCAACGACTTGATCGTCTCCTTTTTACTGGGAATCATTTCATAATTCGGCTTGAAATTGTTATTCAGGTCCACGCCCAGTTCCTTCTTGGGAAGGTCCATGACGTGTCCCATCGAGGCCTTGACGGTGAAACCGGCGCCCAGATACCGGTTAATCGTCTTGGCCTTAGCCGGAGATTCGACGATAACTAGTGATTTACCCATAACTTAGCAACCCATGTCCGGATCCATCCTGCCTGACCCGCTCCTCCTTTAGATGCCCCTATCTTGAGCTTGTTACTGTCCATCATAGCTTACGGATGAAATTTTTGCCCGGCAGCTGGCGAACCAGGCCGCTCATTTCCAGCTCGAGCAGGACCTGCATCACCTGCGACTGGGGCAGCGCGACCGAGTCCAGGATCGCATCCACAAAGAGCGCTTCATCCACCCTCAGAGCCTCAAAAACCTTCTTCTGCTCCGGCGTCAGAGATTCCTCGAAGAGCCTGCCGGAATCTTTAACCACCTGCCCGTCATCCGATGCCTCGCCGGAGGGAAGAAGTTGCATTCGGACCTCGGGCGGAAACTCCTCAACCATGTCCATCCACTCGCCCACCAGCTTGGCGCCCTGCTTGATCAGGTGGTTGGGGCCAAAGCTTTGGGCGGAAGTAATGTTGCCCGGCACGGCAAAAACCTCCCGGTTGTGTTCAGCGGCCAGCCGCGCCGTGATCAACGAACCGCTGTACTCGCTGGCCTCGACCACCAGAACGCCCAGTGACAGCCCGCTGATTACGCGGTTGCGAATGGGGAAATTCTCGGGCGTCGGCCCCGTTCCCAACGGAAATTCCGAAATGACGGCCCCGGATTCCGCAATTCTGTCTGCCAGGCGCCTGTTCTCTTTGGGATAGATCCCGTCCATACCTCTGCCTTGCACCGCGATCGTCCTTCCCTTGGCCTCAAGCGCCCCGTGGTGAGCCGCGGAGTCAATACCCCGGGCCAGTCCGCTGACAATGACCATGTTCCGCTCCGCCAGGTCGCGGGCCAGCCGCCGCGCAACCTGCAATCCGTAGGCTGAAGCTCGCCGCGAGCCCACAATGGCCAGGCAGTGCCCGGAAAGCACTTCCACGTTCCCCTTGACGTAGAGAACAAGCGGCGGATCTTCAATCTGCCGCAGCAGCGGAGGATAAGCCGGATTTTCGTAATCGACCAACTGGCAGCCGGCCTTTTCCGCCGCCTCTATTTCCTCTTCGGCTTCTTTCACCCCCGCCTGAGCAAAAACTGATTGGCAGACGACTGCGGGAAGCCCGGAAGCTTCGAGTTCTGTCAGAGATGCCATGTAGGCGGCCTTGGGGGAACCAAAGTGGCCTACCAGCTTGTGGATCCCACGAACTCCCAGCCCCTCGATGCGCGAAAGTCCAACCCAATACACGGTATCGCTGTCCATGAATGCTCTCTGGCGCTTTGGTGTCGCACCGCTGCTTTCCAGCGTTCGGGCCGTCATTGACCGATGTGCTAAGTATTGCCCCAATAAAATTGCAGGAGCGGCGACAAAAGGCAAGCCTTTTTGTAAATTTATGAGCAGGCGTGACTTGTAAACGGATTCGCCAGCCATCTCGTAGTCCTTACAGTCTCTAGCCAGGACGCCAGGATCGGAAATCATCCGGGGCGGTGAGTTCCACCGATGGAGGATCCGTCCGCCTTTTCGGCCCAGGCTCGTTTTCAGGATTTTTCACCCTGGAACCGCGCAGCCATGCATCGTCCAGCCGGGTGATTCATTTCACTGCTTTGGCGTTCAGGATGGGTGATAGAGTGGAAGCAGGGAGTGAAAACGGGCCGGGCTGTTAAATCCGCGTGCGAGGGCAACGGCAACACGCGCAGTAAGCGGAATGCAGAGCGCAACGCCGGTCTCGCAACGGAAAGGGGGAGTGGGTTACATGGCACATCCAGAGCATGGAATAAGCCTTGAGCAACTCATCGAACAGCAGATAGGCCGCTGGGAACTGGCCCGCCATCGTAAGGCGTATCGGGAACGCCCGGGACGAGGCAAGCTGGGGCGGCTCTACTTTGGTCCTTATCTGCTGATTTCGCGCTACAAGGGAGCGGGTGGCCGCCAGGTGGCAAACCTGATCGGGCAGCGCCTGGGCTGGCAGGTTTTTGACCGCCAGATTGTTGATGCCATCGCAGAACGCACACAGATGCGCCAGCAACTGGTGGAAAGTCTCGACGAGAAAACACGCGGCGGGCTGGAAGAGTTTCTTCGCCAGGTCCTGACCACTGAAATCGGTTCCACGGATTACCTGCTTCACCTTCGGCAGGTGCTGCTGACCCTGGGGCAGCAGGGTGACGTGGTGATCGTCGGCCGGGGCTCCGAATACATCTTGCCCGCACAATTCGGACTCCGCGTCAGTATGGTGGCGCCGTTTGATGCGCGCGTGGAGCGCATTACCAGGGCGGAGGGGCTTACGCCTGAGGCTGCGAATCCCCTGGTGGCGAAAGTTGACCAGGAACGGAAAGATTTTATCCACAGCCACTTCCAGGAGGGCGCGTACGATCCTGTGAATTATGATCTTGTGGTCAACACGGGATCGCTGACTGTGGAGGGAACGGCAGAAATTGTGCTGGCCGCGCTCAAGCAGAAGCTGGGCGTAGTGCAACCCTCCGCGGCCGCCGGTTAGCCGGACTGTGACGGCAGCATGCTCCGCAAGCAATTACCTCAGCAGACCGCGCGTTCGGAACCAGTTGGCGAGCAACGTGGGCCAGATGGAAAGCGCCGCGTGCGTCGGCGCCAGTCCCACGCCGTGCTGGCCTGGCTCAAAGATGTGCATCTCCGCCGGAACGTGGTTCTTGCGCAGAGCCAGGAAGAACAACACGCTGTTTTCGCAGGGAACGGTGGTGTCGTCGTCCGTGGAAAACAGAAACGTGGGGGGCGTTTGCGGAGTCACCTGCAGTTCATTTGAAAGGTAGCGCACCAGATCGGGATCGGGATGGTCGCCCAGCAGGTAATGCATGGACCCTTTGTGGACGTAAGGCGTAACAAACGAAATCACCGCATAGGACAGAACCATGAAGTCAGGCCGGCAGCTCACCCCGTCAATCGGGTCCGTCGCCTGGGCCTTGCCGTTGTCAAAGTGCGTGCCGACGGTGGAAGCCAGATGCCCGCCAGCGGAAAATCCCCAGATGCCGATGCGATCGGGAGCGATGCCGTAATCTTTGGCGTGGTAACGGACGTACCGCATGGCGCGCTGGCCGTCCCACATCTCCATCGGGTGATGATAGCGCGGCCCCAGCCGGTACTTCAGAACGAAAGCGGCAATGCCGATGGAGTTGAGCCACTCGGCGATGTCGGTTCCTTCTTTCTGCATGGCCAGATTCACGTAGCCCCCGCCCGGGCAAACCACCACGCCGGTGTGGACGGCCTTTGCCGGGTCGGGCAGATAGATGGTGAGGGTGGGCTGGTCCTCCGGTTTGTCGCCCTTCGCGCCGGGGGCTCCGTTGGGCCAGAGCAACACGGTCTGGTGAGTTGCCGCCTGAGAAATTCCGGCAGTGAGAATGATCAATAAAATTGCGACAGCCGCTTTTCTCAATGTCACAACCTCCTTGGGGTCGCCGATCAGGGTTTTATCTGCCCGGCAGGTGGCTGAAAATCCCAGCCTGCGCTGCCATGCCGGGCCCGCAGAGCGGGAAGGGGTGCTGCCTTGTTGGCCTTGGTGACGATGGTACAGATACTTTGCCGTGCGGTATATCGCCGGGCGGCTTGCCAGCATTCCGCTAATTGCTCGACCGGGCGTGAACGGCAGGCGTGGGAAGAGAAGCGCAGGATTCCCGCTTGATAATTTCAGTCGGAATGGTGACCTGCCGGGGCGGAAGGTCCGGATCTGCAATGCGGCTGAGAACCAGTTCCACCATCTGGCTGCCCAGAAGTTCAGGAAATTCCCTGATGGTGGTAAGCGGCGGGCTCAGCAAGGACCCGTACGTATCATTGCAGGCGACCACGCTTAAATCACCGGGGATCTGTTTGCCTGCTTCCTTGGCGGCCCGATAAACTCCGCGCGCGGCGGGGTCCGTTCCGGCAAAAACGGCGGTCACCGTCTGGCCGCCTCCCAGGACTGATTTGCCTGCAAGGTAACCCACTTCCTCTTCGTCTTGCGAGTAAAACTCGCTCAGGCGCGGCGGCAGTCCCGCGTCCTTCATGGCCCGGGAGTATCCGCTGTAGCACCGGGCAAACCAGGGGAGCTTCGTGTTGCCTACAAACCAGATGCTGCGGTGGTTGAGGCTTTGCAGATAGCGGGTCAACTCATACGCGCTCTGGAGGTCGTTGGAGTAGGCAACGTCATAATCCACATGCCCCGTTTCACGCAACAGAAGATTGTTACCCAGCGCCGCGAAGGGAATCCCGCGATGCTTCAAGGCAATCAGAAGGTTCTCCGAGTGCGTTCCGCCCAGGATGGCGGCTCGAATAATGTCGCGCCTGCGCAAGACCTGGGGGAAACGCAGTTCTTTCCACGGAACGCTGGGCTGGTAATTATAGGAGAGGAAAATGGCGTCCCAACCGTGCGCGGTGCAGTAGTCCTGTGCGCCGGCCAGAACTCTGGAGTGAAACATATGCAGCATGTGCCGATTGCCGAGGACGAATGCAACCGTTCTGGACCTTGTCGTGTCCTGAAGATTGATTCCAATTTCGACAGCCGCTTTCCTCACTCGATCCTGAAGTTCCTGGCTGACGCGCGCCGAACCATTCAGGATGCGCGAAACCGTCGCTACACTCACGTTCGCTCTGTTGGCAAGTTCCTGTACCCTGAGTTTCCCAGCCATCGTACTAACCCCTTCATTAAATGTCTGCGTGTTCCAGGTTCCCGATTCCCGTCCAGCGGGAACGATATGATTTTGTCTGAGAGAAGGTACCAGAAAATTTGCCAAAATGCATGTTTTTTCGTAATTCGGCCAGCTTGTCTTCAAGGCCTGAAATTAAGCGTAAAGCTTGCTATGGGAAAGGATTTAATAGAAATTCAAGCACTTCCAAGGCTTCTCTGGCTGCCAGTGGTGGTGCGCTGTGAATATTTTCTTAATAGATACGCAAATTCACCTTGACCATTCCTGCTAAAACTGGTAAACCAACGGGCGAGGTTGCCTCTTCAGGAGAGTCCGGTGATACGCGGTTTCGGAGAGCCGAGTTGCGACTTTGATCAGTTCTCGTGCTATCATCCCGTCAAGGTATGCATTCTTTCATGATGGGAAATCCTGCGTGGGACGCCCGGCGGCGTCTTTGCTGCCTTTTATGCCGGGGACCGTCCTGGCTGCAAGAACACCGCCAGGCCGGAAGTTCGAAATCTTAGCGATGCGGAGGTTCATTACAGCGATGAAGCATGGAATGGGATGGGTTCTATTCGTGCTTGCGGGCCTTTTGTGTGTTTGTTCCCCGGCCGCAGCGGGAGCTGCTGAGCCCGTACACTTCGAGCGGCAGGGTAACGAGATCCACGTGACGATCGGCGGCAAGCCTTACACGACTTATTACTTTAATCCTGACGTTGCCAAGCCGTACCTGCAACCTCTACGAAGCGCGAAGGGAAACATTATTACGCGCGGCTATCCGATCGGGAACACGATTCCCGAGGCTAACCTCCATGACAGCTCTCTTGAGCCTCATCAGCGGCCGCTTTACTTTGATCATGGTGACATCAATGGGCTGGACTTCTGGGGCGAGGAAGCCTTTAACAAATTTTATGGCCGGGACGGGCACGGCCGTGCTTACGGACGCATGGTGTTCCGCAAGCTCGACGAAATGCGCGGCGGGCCTGACTCGGGAACCATCCAGGCTGAATTTGACCTGATTTCGCCCAACAAGCGGGTGATTGCCACCGAGACACAGACCTTTACTTTCCGCGGCGACGGAGACACCCGGACGATCGACTGCCAGTTTGTGATCCATGCAGGCCCGAACCCGGTGGTGTTTGGCGACACCAAGGAGGGAACGTTCGGGATTCGGCTTGCTCCGGAGTTGAATTCTCCCCCGGCGGAGATGATTGACTCGAACGGCGCGGTAGGCGAGAAAGGTATCTGGGGGACCCGCGCCAACTGGGTGAACTACGACGGAACCATCAACGGCGAGAACCTCGGGATTGCCGTCTTTGACAGCCCGCGAAGCTTCCGCCATCCCACCTACTGGCATGCCCGCGGTTACGGCTTGTTTGCCGCAAACCCGTTTGGCTTGAGTTTTTTCACCCGGGACCCGCTGCAGGATGGCAGCTATACCATCCATGAAGGCAAAAGCCTGCTTTTCCGCTACCGTGTTTTCATTCACGACGGCGATTACAAACAGGCCGACGTGGCCGGTGCCTACCGCAAGTACGCCGAGCAGGAGCAGTGAGGCAGCGGTAACTTTTCATCCTGGAACCCATTATGACGAAAGGGGACGCCATGTCAGAAGAAACCAGGAAACCTGAGGTGAGCCGCCGTGATTTTCTCAAGAAAGGAATGGGAACGACGGCAGGCCTTGCTGCGCTCAGCAGCATCAGCTTCCTTACTCGCCCGGAAAGAATTTTCGGGGCGAATGATCGTGTTCGTGTGGCCATCTGCGGAGTGCACGGCCGTGGTTTCGACCACGTCCAAAACTACGCCAAGATCCACAATGCGGAAATCGCCGCCATTTGCGACATCGATGACAACGTAATGGGCCAGCGTGTGGCGGAAATGGAAAAAATGGGTATCCCCAAGCCAGCGACGTATTACGACGTGCGCAAGCTGCTTGAGGACAAAACGATTGACGCTATTTCCATTGCCACGCCGAACCACTGGCATTCCCTGATGGCCATCTGGGGCTGCCAGGCCGGCAAAGACGTCTATGTTGAAAAGCCCTGCTCGCACAACCTTTGGGAAGGCCGCCAACTGGTGACCGCCGCCAACAAGTACAACCGGATCGTTCAGCACGGGACGCAGTCACGATCCAGCAAAACGGCGCGAGAAGCGGTTGAGCGGGTCCACAAGGGTGAGATCGGAGACATCTACCTGAGCCGCGGTTTGTGCTACAAGTGGCGTGACACCATCGGGCGCGCCCCCGTAGCACCCGTCCCCGCCGGAGTGCACTACGACCTGTGGACGGGGCCGGCTCCGGAGCATGCCTTCACGCACAACCGGTTCCACTACAACTGGCACTGGTTCTGGTACTACGGGAATGGCGACCTGGGCAACCAGGGGATTCACCAGGTGGATGTGGCGCGCTGGGGCCTGGGGCTCGGGTTTCCAAATCGGGCCAGCGCCGTGGGCGGCCACTTTATGTTCGACGACGACCAGGAAACTCCCAACACCATAAACTGCGCCTTCGAATATGACATGCCGGACGGCAAGACCCGCATGCTGGAATTCGAGGTTCGGCACTGGATCACCAACGGTGAAGCGACGGTTGGCGCCGGCCATAAGCCGGAAGCCGCCGGAGACCATCCTAAGCTGGGACCGTCTGCCGGGACCCACAACGCAATTGGGAACCTGTTTTACGGTCCAAAAGGTTACATCGCACTCACCGATGGCGACGAGCCCGAGAATTACAAGACATGGCTGGGTAAAGGACAAGAGCCCGGCCCGCAGGGCCAGTACAATGACGATGAGGTTGTCCATTTCCAGAATTTCATCGATTGCGTCATCAGCCGCAAGAAGGAGAATCTGAACGCGCCCATCGAGGAAGGACATATGTCCTGCGCGCTGGTGCACCTGGCGAACGCTTCTTATCGTCTCAAGCGCACGGTGAATTTCAACCCCGACACACAAGAGGTGATTGGAGACGAAGAGGCGGCGGAACTGGTGCGGGACGGCGACCGGGGCTATCGGGCTCCGTTTACCGTTCCTCAAGAGGTCTAAAAAGGGCGCCACCGGGTTTGTCACAGTTTGATCGAATGGTAAAATGCCTCTGGCCAGGATTCATTAAAGCTCCAGGAAGGAAGCGCCTGCCGGCTGGTGGCGGGAATGGGTGCGGGGATTTTTCTCGTCCAACAGGACACTGCCGGTGGAGACTGTTCCTGGTCTGGAGAGTGCCTGACGCAGGGATCCGGCCATCTACAACCGAAGGGTAAAAATGTTCAGGAGGGAACATGAAGAAGTTTAGCCTGCTTTTTGTTGCGCTGGCGTGCCTCTTTGTTTGCGGCCCGCTTCTGGCGCAGTCGGCCCAACCCAGGATTATCGATGGGCACGTTCACTATAACGGCGACCCGGCTTTTCTGCAGAAGTTGCTGCAAAAACTGGACTCGGTGGACGGAATGGCCTTTCTCCTGGTTCCTCCGGATGAAATGGATACGGCCGTGCCCATCATCCACGAGCATCCCAACCGGCTTGTTGGCTTTGCCGAGATCGACATGGACAGTTCCCATGCGGTCGAAGATATTGACATCGCCCATGAAGCCGGATTTCGCGGCATCGGTGAACTGGAGTACGTCAAGCACAATTACGATGACCCGATTTATTTTCCAATTTACAAGCGGGCTGAAAAGTATCACATGATTGCGTTGTTCCACACGGGAATCGTGAACCGGGAACATCCGAACGTTTCCACCAACGTCAGCATCGCCCGTATGCGGGTCACCCAGTTGGACCTGATCGCCAGAATGTTCCCGAAGCTCACCCTTGTTGCCGCCCATATGGGCAATCCTGATTACGCCTGGGCGGCCGAAATCGCCCGCTGGAACCCGAACGTTTATGTGGACCTGAGCGGATCGTCCCTGATCAAGAAGCAGAACGATTACACATTTTTCAAATCCATTTTCTGGTGGTCAGGCATTGTGAGCCCGCATACGCCTAAATCTGCGCATAGCGCATTTGAAAGGCTGGTCTTCGGCTCTGACGTGTTTGGCGGAGACCTGCCGGAGTTCGACCGCGAACTAAAGCGCTACCATGAGATGCTCGATGCCTGCGACGTCCCGAAGGAGGCACAGGAATACATCTTCAGTGGAACGCTGTGGCACATTCTCCAACAACAGAAGGAAGCTGCTGGATCGAACTGAACAGCACATCCCGCGGGGGTTTCCGGGCCTTTCTTCCGGATGGAATTTCAGCAGACGCGTGAAGCCCGCCGTGGGTCGTATCAACTTATTTGTAGAGGAACGAAGGAGCCACTTTCATGAGCAAAAACGGAATCATCCGCTCTCTTCAGGTTGGAAAACTGAAAGTCGAATCATACGAAAGCACCGAGGCAATGGGCAAGGCTGCGGCCGAGTCTGCCGCCCAGAGCCTGCATGCCTTGGCAGCACAGAACGACGTGGTGGGCGTGATTTTTGCCACCGGGGCGTCCCAGATGGCGACGCTCGAGGCGCTTACCTCGATTCCTGGATTGCCCTGGGAAAAAGTTGTGGGTTTCCATATGGACGAGTATCTGGGCATTCCTGACGATCATCCGGCTTCGTTCCGCCGTTATCTGCGGGAGCGGCTGACCAGCAAGGTGAAGATGCGCCAGTTTTACGGCGTTGACGGCACCAGGGTCATCCCGAAGAGACCTGCCGGAAATACGCCGATCTGCTGCGGCAGCACAATCCGCAACTGTGCCTGCTGGGGATCGGCGAAAACGGACACCTGGCGTTTAACGACCCGGCCGAGGCGGACTTTGAAGATCCCGTCGATATCAAGATTGTTTCGCTCGACGCGGATTGCCGGCAGCAGCAGGTGAACGAAGGATGGTTTCCCACTCTGGCAGACGTGCCGAAGCAGGCGATCACTTTGACGATCCCGACGTTGCTCCGCGTGCCGCGATTGATTGCGACGGTCCCCGGCGAGCGGAAAGCGCACATCGTCCACCGGACGCTCACCGAAGAGATTTCAACCCTCTGCCCGGCGACGATTATGCGAAAGCACCCCGATACCACGGTCTATCTGGACCCGGCATCGTCCACCGAGTTGCCGCAATAGGGGGTCCCGCGGCGGGGAATTTTCCGCCTGCAGTTTGAAGCGCATGCGAGATGCCATGAATCCCAAACCAATTAAGCGCCTGCGGTGGTTTATCGTCTGGACGCTTTTCTGCTCCACGGTCATCAATTACATCAACCGGCAGACCCTTTCCGTCCTGGCCCCCGTCCTCATGCAGCATTTTCACATGACGCATGAGGACTACTCCTACGTCGTGTCGGCGTTTCAGGTTGCTTACGCCGGAATGTGGCTGATCGGCGGCATCATCATTGACATCATCGGCACGCGGCGGGGGCTGACCCTGGCCATGATCTGGTGGTCGCTTTCCAGCATGTTGCACTCGATGGCCAGTTCCGTGTTTTCGCTTGCCGTCTTTCGCTTCATGCTGGGAATTGGTGAAGGGTTCAACTGGCCGGGCGCCAGCAAAACGGTGGCGGAGTGGTTCCCGGCGGAAGAGCGCGGCCTTGCCGTCGCTATCTTTGACAGCGGGTCCAGTGTGGGTGCTGTCATCGCGCCGCCTTTCGTCGCCTTTATCGCCTATGAGTTTGGATGGCGTTACTCTTTTGTGGCCGCCGGCCTTCTGGGGTTCATCTGGCTCATTCCCTGGCTGTATTTTTACCACCCCTTCAACTCTCATCCCCGGCTGGGCGAGGAGGAGCGAAAACTCATTCTGGAGGGCCGGGGTACACCGGTGACGTCGGTCCTGAAAGGCGCGAAACGCTGGCTGGCCCTGCTGAAGGAAAGGAATGTCTGGGGCATTGTGCTGGGGCGTTCGCTGACCGATCCGATCTGGTGGTTTTACGTTTTCTGGCTCCCGGCATACCTGAGCGAAGTGCGCGGATTCAGCCTGAAAGAGATCGGGGCGTTCGCCTGGATTCCTTTTCTCGCTGCTGATATTGGTAACTTCACCGGCGGATTCCTTACGGGCTTCTTCATCAAACGAGGAATGCCGGTGGTCCGCTCGCGCAAACTGGTCTGCATTCTCAGTTCGATTCCCATGATCGCGGGCATTCCTGCCGCCATGACTCACAGTACGACGGTTGCGCTGGCGCTGATCAGTTTCGCCACGTGGGGTTACGCCAGCTGGTCCACTATGGGTCTGACGTTTCCGTCCGACCTGTTCCCGCAGGACGTGGTTGCTTCTGTCACCGGGCTCAGCGGTTTGGGTGCGGGTCTGGTCAGCACGGCGTTTACTCTTTTTATCGGGTACATCGTTGATAAATTTTCGTACTTTCCCGCTTTCGTAGCGGCCGGTACCGTTCCTCTCCTGGCCACAGTCATTATCCTGGTTTTCATCCGGGATCCCAGGAGCAGCGCCGAGACATCACCAGCCAATTGAGCTGTGACATGGGCGTGACAGGTTTCCCGGAAACCTCTTGCCGTGGTGTCAATCGGAATACAGCCACGAGGAAGGTTGCCGTCCTTGCTCTCGACTGACCAGGGCGGCTGGTGACGATGAGTGATCGAACAGACGTGATTGTGGTCGGTGCGGGACCGGGTGGTTCCACCGCGGCCAAACTGCTGGCAGACCGCGGCTATTCCGTGCTGTTAATCGACCGCGCCAATTTCCCCCGCCACAAGACCTGCGCCAGTTGGATCAACCGCCTGGCCTTTGAGAGATTCGCTGATCTCCAGCGCTCCCTTCCGGACCTGGTTGAGAATCCATTCTACGGTGTGGCGTTTTATGACCGGTTGATTGAGAGGGAGGCCGGCTATCTGGAAAGCCGGCCGTCCGGCTATCTGTCGTTGCGGTCGAAATTTGACGACGGCCTGCGCCGCATCGCAGTGGAGGCGGGCGCGCGGTTCATGGGCGGCCTGGCCGTGGCCGATTTGCTTGAGGAGCGGGACGGCGTTCGCGTCCGGCTTGAGGATGGCCGGGAGTTGACGGGGCGCGTTTTGATTGGCGCGGATGGCGCCTCCAGCAGGGTGGCCGTCAGGGCGGGCCTGCGCAAGGGATGGTCGCCCGGTGATTACGTGCTGTGTGCCAACACCGATGTTCCTTTTCCGGCCGAACGTATCCGCGCGTTTTATGGCGAGAGGTTTCCGTTCCGTGTATTTCTGGAATACAAAGGTGTCCAGGGCTATGGCTGGGTTTTCCCCAAGAAAGAGCACGTTTGCATTGGTATTGGAGCGCTCTTAAAAGACGGCCGCTCGATTCGTCCGCTCTTTCGCGAGTTTGTCCAGGCTCTGCGCGACCGAAAGCATATCCCCAACGATCTTCCGGAGGATAGAGTCTATTTTGATCTCGATCCGGTTGGAGGCGTTTACCGCATTCCGAGCCTGGTGCGGGGCCGCGTCATGCTGATTGGCGATGCGGCCGGTTTTGTCTCCGGCTCCACGGGCGAGGGAATTTATCCGGCCATGGTGAGCGCAGAGGTGGCTGTTGACCTGATTCACCAGGCGCTGAAGGGCTCCTCGCCTGCCTCGGTACTTGAAGGGTACAATAGCAAATGGCGCGCGGAGCTGGGCGACTATGTCAAGCGGCTGCCCGGCGGCGAAAAAGAAGGAGAGACGCGCGGCCGAATAGACATGATTTTCAGGTTCCCGCTGGTTCCGCGAATTGCGGGACGGGCGTTCCTGTATGGGGAAAAGCCATCGGTTGCAACGCTCCTGCGCTCGTTCCAGCTGTCGCTCAGTGAACCGGTTTGAGGTCCGAAGATTCGTCGTTCTTCCTGTTGATTTGGTTTTCCCCTGCCTTTAACATAGATGCCACATTTGGGGAGGGGCGTGCTCCCGCCGGGGGCCGATCCTTGAGGAGTAACTGAACGATTGAAAAACGTTAACGTCGGGTTCCATCTCTCTCCGGGTCTGAGCAGCAAGCGAACGCGGACTTCTGGAGTTCTTTTTCAGGAGAAGCTCTACACGTCCCTTGCCACCGTTGCTGCCCAACGGGCGCCAATGCTGTTGTTCCTGACGATCGCCCTGTTTGTAGGAGGCTTGGACCCCCTGCCGGCCCAGGAGTCAGGTTCCTACCGCGTGAATACCAAAGAAAGCAAGATTGAAATTCATCTTTTCAAAGGCGGCTTCCTGAGCATGCTTGGAGACGACCACCTGATCTCCCTGACCCGCTTTACCGGAAAGGCTGACCTTTCAAAGACGGATGGCTGGACCGCCGATTTGTCAGGCGACGCCGCTTCGCTAAAGGTCATCGACCCGTGGGGGACTCCCTCCGAGCGCCAGGAGGTGGAGGACACCATGCTGGGGCCGCAACAGATCGATGCAGGCCACTTCCCGTCCATCGAACTCCACTCGCTTTCGTTCGACCCCATGGACCACGAAACAGTTTGGCACCTTGTGGCCAATGTCAAGCTTCACGGCGTGACTCGCAAGGTGCAATTTTCACTGGACTGTCTCGAGAATGGCGACAAATTGCAAATTCGGGGAAAAAAGATGTTCAAATTGACCGATTTCAACATCCAACCTTATAGCGCTGCACTCGGGACAGTTAAGGTAAAGAATGATTTCCTGGTTACCTACGACGTCTTCCTCGACCGCATCCATTGAAGACACAATTTCCTGGAGTGGGCCGGCCTGCCGCCCTGCACGCTTCGGAATTGGTTCCGCGAAACCCGAACCCTCTCGTATAGCGAATCGAAGATCCAGTGAAATTGAAACCTCCCACGCATCCCGGAGGGCGAATTGAGCCGCCGCGTGGTGGTCACAGGCATCGGCGCGGTCAGCCCCAACGGCCTTGGCCGCGAGGCCTTCTGGGAGGCCAGTTGGCGGGGCAGGAGCGGCGTCCGCCGCATCCAGCGTTTTGATCCCTCTTCGCTTTCGGTCCAGATCGCCGGCGAGATTGCAGGTTTTGAACCCGCCCGGTACATCAGCGAAAAAGACATGGCCAACGTCAGCCGCGTCGTGCCGCTTGCGATTGCGGCTGCCGGTGAAGCCGTCTCCGACGCAGGGCTCAAACCACGGCAGATGACGCTGGAAGATCAACGCCAGGTCGCGGTCCTTCTCGGTTCGGGTGGCGGCGGCCAGGAGTTTGTCGAGCACCAGTATGAGCTCTACTATACCGGGCACGTGCGGCAGTGCAGCGTCTACACCATTCCCTCGGCGACCATCGGCACGCTGGCCAGTGAAATCTCGATGCATTTCGGCTTTCGAGGTTTCAGCCATCTCATCTCCACCGGTTGTACTTCCTCCACCGACGCCATCGGTTACGCCGCGCAGAACATCCGGTGTGGGGCCGCAGAGGTGGTGGTTTGCGGCGGCGCCGACGCTCCGCTGGCGCCGCTGATCATGAAAGGATTCACCCTGATGCGCATCCTCACCTCTTCCTGGAACGACCAGCCGGAGCGCGGTTCGCGTCCGTTTTCGGCTGATCGCGACGGCTTTGTGCTGGGTGAGGGCTCCTGGATGTTTGTGCTGGAAAGTTACGAGCACGCTCAGGCCCGAGGCGCGCATGTTTACGCCGAGATTTCGGGTTACGGCTCCACATGCGAAGCTTTTCACCGGGTGCGCCTGGAAGAGAACGGGGAAGAGCCGGCGCGCGCCATGCGCCTGGCGATGGAGCAGGCAGGGATCGGTCCGGACCAGGTGGATTACGTGAATCTCCACGGCACCTCCACCGTCCTCAACGACCGCATTGAGACCCGGGCGCTCAAGCTGGCCCTGGGCAAGCGGGCCTACCATGTGCCTGCTTCCGCCCTGAAGTCCATGATCGGGCACCCGCAGGGGGCTTCCGGAGCGGCCGGGCTGGCGGCCACGCTGCTGGCCATGCGCGACGGGCGCGTCGCTCCCACCCTCAACGTTGATGTGCCCGATCCGGATTGCGACCTGGATTACGTTCCGCACCAGTCGCGCCCGATTCAAATTGAACACGCCATCTGCAACTGCATCGCCTTCGGATCGAAAAATTCCGCGCTGGTTGTTTCGCGAGCCGCGTAGAAAGGTTGTCATCCATGCGGCGCATTCCTTCACAAGAATGGCTTGACGATGACCTCGGCACGCCCGAAGAAATCCGGCAAAGTTTTGACGATTTGTGGCGAATCAACCGCTGGCTGGGAGGCGTTTCGGGCTGCCTTCATCTTTTGGAAAACTATTTCGATCGCCGGGGCTCCCGGCATGCGCGCATCCTTGATGTGGGATCGGGCGATTCGCGCCTGGCGAGTTATCTGCAGGGAGAACTGGCCCGCCGAAATCGCAGCGCGACATTTGTGGCGCTTGACCGGCGCCTCAGCCACCTGCGGAATGGCAACCCTTCCGCGGGAAAATTGTCCCGGGTTGTCGCGGATGTCAGGGACTTCCCATTTCCGGAGAAAAGTTTTGAGGTCGTCATCTGCAATCTCTTTCTGCACCACTTCTCCGGGGATGAGGCTGTGGAATTGCTGCGCCGGTTAGCCGGAATTGCCTCCGAGGCGGTGCTGATCAACGACCTCGATCGGCACCCGCTGCCTTACGCCTTCATCCGCGTAGCCTGGCCGTTTGCGCGCAGCCGGATCACCCGGCATGACGGCGCAGCCAGCGTGCGCCAGGCCTATACGAAGGATGAACTGGCAGCCCTGGCCCACCGCGCCGGCTTTACGCACTTTGAAGTCGAGCGGCTGCCGGCATTTCGCCTGGGACTTGCGTTATGGAAAGTTTGACCTCAAATTCCGAAATCCTGGACCTGGCGATCATCGGCGGCGGTCCGGCGGGAACTGCCGCGGCGCTGGAAGCCCGCCGCCACGGCTTGAGGGTTGCCCTCTGGGAGCGGGACCGCTTCCCGCGCGACAAAGTCTGCGGCGAATTCATTTCTCCGGAAGCGCTCCCTTTGCTGCAATCCGAAATTCCAGGAGACGGCGGCTCGTGGCGCAGAGATTCGGAATGCGGAATTTGTTTCCGCCCATAGTGTCTCGCGGACCTTCCGTTTGCCCCGCCCCGCGCTGGGGTTGTCGCGCCGACGGCTCGACGCCGCGCTATGGAAGGCGTGTGAAGCGGCCGGGATCGAGGCGCACGAAGGCGAATCTGTGCGCAACGTCCGCAGGCCTGGTTCCGGCGGCAGCCAATCCGCCGCCTGGGAAATTGCAACGGCCGCCGGGAACATCCGAAAAGCCCAGGCGCTGATGGTTGCCTGCGGGCGCTGGTGGGCGGTTGAGGGATTGCCTTCGCCGGCCCGCCGGGCCGCATGGCAAGTGCCGGGTGATTGGATTGGGGCAAAGGCCCATTTTGCCGGCCTTCCGGCTCGCAGCAGCGTTGAGATGTATTTTTTCCCCGGAGGCTATTGTGGACTGGCTCCGGTAGAGGAGGGCGCCTGCAACGTCTGCTGCCTGGTGCACCGTAAACGAATTGGCGAAAGGGGCGCGAAAGGCATGGATGATTTTGCCGGCTGGCTCGCGCAAGTTGCTCGACTGCCCGCGCTGGAAAGGCGATTGAGCGGGGCGGAACAGGTCTCCGCGGTGGTGACGACAGCCCCTGTGCATCTGGCCCGGCGCCAGGCCGCGCAAGGCGGGGCTTTGATGGTGGGCGATGCCTCGGGTTTCCTCGATCCCTTTACCGGCGAGGGAATTTCCATGGCTTTGCACAGCGGGAGGCTGGCCGCACAGGCGGTGGCGAAATCGTTGTCAGAAGGGCAGGGGGACGAGCGCGCGGCTGCAATCTATGGGCAGAACCTGACGCGTGCGGTAGGCCGGAGTTACAGAATCGCCAGCCTGGCCCGGGGCCTGTTGCACGGGCCTGTGTGGCTGCAGGGCCTGGTTACGCTGCCGCTTCCGTGGATTGGAAAGCGGCTGGTGCGTGAAACGCGCTGGCGTGGAAATCGGGAAGCAGATCTCGCCTGAGCAAACTGCAACAGCACAAACGGCAACCGGCAAAAAAAAGACCCCGGGTCAACTTTGTGTTGAGCCCGGGGATTTTGTTTCTTGATGAGTATGGCTGCCGGCGGAAAGTCCGCCCGAAAAGGCAGCCCAACCATCCTCAAAAGATTTCGAAGCGTTCCTGGTGGATGTTCGGATCGCTCTTGACCACCAGGTTCTTGTGGGTCAGAGTTTCGATTTCCCGGACGAGCGAGCCTTCCTTGGATTTCAGTTCCTGGGCGACATCAGGATTCACCCGCAGGGTCATCGTCTTGCCCTCGATTTCCTCGGCCATTTTGCGCGCTTCGGCCAGGATTTCATAGGTGACCGTGGTGACGGACTTCACCCATCCCGAACCGTTGCAGTAGGCGCAGGGATCGCAAAGGGTGCGTTCCAGTGACTGCTTCACGCGCTTGCGGGTCACTGCCACCAGGCCAAAGTCGTTAAAGGAGAGAACCTTGGTAGGTGCGCGATCACGGCGCAAAGCTTCCTCCAGCGCCTGCACCACCTTGTTCCGGTTGCGGCGTTCGTCCATGTCAATGAAATCGACCACGATAATGCCGCCCAGGTCGCGCAGGCGGATCTGTCGCACGATTTCATTGACGGCATCGACGTTGGTCTTGACGATGGTGTCTTCCAGCCGGTTGGTTTTGCCCACGTACTTGCCGGTGTTCACGTCGATGGCCACCAGCGCCTCGGTCTGGTTGATCACGATATAGCCGCCGGACTTCAACCACACCTTGGGTTTGAGGGCCTTCACAATCTCGTCCTCGATGCCGTGCTCTTCAAAAAGCGGGTTGGACCGGGTGTGGAGCTTGGCGCATCCCACCATCGAGGGCTGCAGCCGGTTGATGAATTCGACCACGCGCTCGTAGTCGGCCTCGTTGTCCAGCCAGATGGATTTGAAATCCGGGGTCACCAGGTCACGCATCAGCCGCTGGGCCAGGTCGAGGTCGCGGTAGAGCCGCGCCGGGGCCTTCGCCTGTTCCGCGCGGGTGCGAATGTCATTCCACAGGTTCGTCAGAAACTGCAGATCGGCCTTGATTTCCTCGTCCGAATGGCCTTCGCCGGCGGTGCGAACGATAAATCCGCCGCTCAGCACGCCCTTGTGCTCCATCACGATGTTGCGCAGCCGCAGCCGTTCCTGTTCCGAGGCGATCTTTCGTGATACTCCGATGTGGGTGATGGTCGGCATGTAGACCACATAACGTCCCGGCAGGGCCACGTGGGAAGTGATTCGGGCGCCCTTGGTTCCCAGCGGTTCCTTGGCGATCTGGACAATGATTTCCTGGCCCTCTTTCAGCAGCTCGGAAATCTGCATTCCCTGCTGGCCGCCGGAACGTGTCGATTCGCGCTCACGGCCGGCAGGGTTGCGGGGATTCTTGCTGCCCCGGCGGCGTCCCCGGCGTCCCCGGCGTGGCGCAAAGTGGGGCCGCCCGTGGGGTTCGCGCAGGGTATAAGACCGCTCGCCGGAGGGTTCGCCCTTTCCTTCAGAATTTCCGGCCGCCTGTGCTTCAGTTTCGGGTTGGTCCTCTCCATCCGGTGCCGTTGACGCTTCCGGCTGGTCTTCGTCTTCCGGACCGTCCGAGGCGAATTCTTCGGCTTGTGGCTCCTCTTCTTCTTCGGTTCTGGAATCGGCCTGGGCGGCGAATTCAGACCTGCCAGCCGCTCCAGCTCCAGCGTCCGTCTCATGCCCTGACGTTTCAGTTGTGCTCACTTCCACCGCTTCGGCGTTGTCGAAAGAACGGTCGCTGACGGGGGCGGCCGGAGGCGTGGACCGGGACCTGGACCGTTCCTCCTGGTTCCTGGAATACCTTCCGCTCCTCCCTATGGACCCGGCTCCTGCTTCCCGCGAATCCTCAGAGGGAGCGGCATCCTGCGCTGAAGTATCGGGGCCCTCCGTCTCTGAAGCCGCCATAAACTGCGAGCCTGGTTGCTCAGCGACGGTTTGGGTTGACCTGCCCGGGGTTGACGGGGCTTCGCTGTTCGGATGGCGGTACTTGGCCAGTGATTCACCGGGAAGAATTTCAAAATCCGAGGGTTCAGCGGCGGGAGGCTCGGGGCGCGGTTGCGGAGTTTCCGGCTTCGATTCGGCCTGGCGATTCTGGGGCCGGTCGCCGAAGTTTCCGCGGCCGTGCCGCCCGCGGCGACGGCGGCCCCGGTGGGAGCGGTGCCGAAAGTCCTTGCCCTCGCCCGCGGGCCCCGCTCCAGAATCGGACTGTTTTGGGTGCGACGCCTCTGCGGAGGAGGGTTCGGCGGCTGCCGTGGTGGCAGAAGCTTTTTCCGTCGCTGCCGAGCCTGTTGCCGGGCCACGCGGGGCGGCTCGGCGGGGCTCTTCCGGTTTCTCCCGGCTGGCTGCAGTTTCGTCCGCTCCGGAAGTCCGTTGAGGCTCAATCTCTATCGTCGCGGGCCGCGTGTGTGATTCATCCAGCACGCCTTCAAACTCATCCTGGTCCTGAAGCGAGAAGTCAGAAACGTACAGGAAGGCATCGCGCTCGAGCCCGATATCGACAAAAGCCGACTGCATTCCCGGAAGCACCCGGTTGACGCGGCCCTTGTAAATGCCGCCGACCAGGCCCACATCGGTGTCGCGTTCAAAGTAAACTTCCACCACTTGCCCGTCTTCGCACACGGCAACCTTCGTCTCGTGCGGAGACGATGAGATGAACATCTCCTTGTTCATGGAAACTCCTTTTTGTCGGGCAATCGGGAAGGATCAATCCGCGGAAGCGGAGATCAACTTCGATTGTCCCCGGCCTGGCCACACACGCCATCGACTTCAGAGCGTACGCCTCGCCCCTCGGTATGGGTCTCTTGATGGACACCCTGGGCAAGACGGCGCGCCGCGAGCGAATGCGCCCGGGCCATCATCTGCAAAATATTCGGCTGCTTTGAGCCGTCCCAGAAGATCTGGGTCCGAAAATTTATTCCAAAAGTTGCTGCCACTTCTTCCACTCGACGTTCTAATTCACAAAGCGTTGCATCTTAACGCTCATCACAAGCCCCAGGCCCAGAAAAATAAAGAGCATGGAGGACCCACCCTCGCTCATGAGCGGCAATGGGATGCCGGTGATGGGAAACAGTCCAATCATCATTCCCACGTTTACAGCAACCTGAAAGAACAAAACTGAAGCGAATCCGAGGAGGAGGAAACTGCCCGCCTGGTCGGCCGCTGTCTTTGCGCCTTCAAGCAAACGCAAGAGGAGAATAACATACAACGCAAAAACCGCCAGCGTGCCGATAAAACCCCGCTCTTCGGCAAACGCCGCAAAGATGGCATCTGCGTGGGAAACCGGAATGAACCCCAGCTGGCTTTGCGTGCCGTTGCCCAGCCCTCTCCCCCACAGGCCACCCGAGCCAATGGCGATCTTCGTCTGGGTGACTTGATAGCTGGAGCCCTGGGTGTTCTGCCTGGGATGAACAAAAGCCTCAAGCCGCTGGCGCTGATAAGGGCGTAACAAAAACCAGCCCGCCGGCAACGCCAACAATCCTATCAGTCCCAAAACCATGATCTGCCGACGCCGGATGCCCGCCAGAAATGCCCCTACTGCCACAATGGGCAGAAAAGTCAAAGCGGTTCCGAGGTCGGGTTCGATTGCCACCAGGATTCCCGGCACGCCGGCCAGGAGGCCCAGTTTGGCTAATTCTCCCCAGGTGAAGGCCCTGTTTCGCCTTTTCGCGAACGTGGCCGCCACCGCTAGTATTATAACCAACTTAACCAGTTCTGACACTTGTAAAGTGAACCCGCCCACCTGCAGCCAGCGGTGGGTCCCGGCCAGGCGCGGCCCCACCACCAGAGCAGCGACCAGGGCCAGAATGCTGAGAAGATAAAGCCATGGGATATGGACCAGAAAAATGTGATAGTCCATCTGGCTCACGATAAACGTCAGAGCGCAACCCAGCAGGATCCAGTAGATCTGCTTCTTGAACTGCCCGGCAAGGACCGTCTGGGTGGTGGTGCTGTAAATTTCAAGGAGTCCGATGCCGGCAATGGTGAGCGCCAGCCCGAACAGGATCCAGTCAAAATCATGAAAATGCAGTGAATTTCTCATTGCTTAAAAACCATCTCAGGGACCGGGCGCCGTGGCCTCAGGGTTCGCCCTGCGGGTCGCCTGGCTGACCAGTTGGGGCGGAGTCTGGCTGCTCCCTTTTTCCTGAAAATAGGCCTTGATGACATCTCCCACGATGGGAGCGGCCACCGAAGAGTGCTGGCCTTGCATCACCAGCACGGCAACGGCAATATCAGGATTGGGCGAAGGTGAATAGCCCACAAACCAGGCGTTGTTCCTGTAGATTGCATTCCGGGAGGCATCGTGGAAGCCCGTACTCACCACCTGGGCTGTTCCCGTCTTGCCGGCCACATTTAACCCCTGGCACCGGGCGCCGGCTCCGGTGCCCCCGGGTTCGTTGACGACGCCCCACATACCATTGGTGACGGCCTGCACGGTGCTCTCGCGAAGCGGAAAGCGGACGGTGGAATCGGCCGCCGGGTCGAATCCCATTTCTTCCAGTTCCTGGCTGAACGCCAGATGGGGGCGGTCAAACTTACCCCCGGATGCAATACCGCCGATCATGTAGGCCACCTGGAGAGGTGTGACCTGCACGGCTCCTTGCCCGATGGCAACTGACATCGTCTCTCCCGGCCACCACTGACGGTGGAAGGCCTTCCTCACCCACCCGGGAGATGGCATCAGGCCGGAATCTTCATCCGGTAGATCGATTCCAGTCCTGCGGCCCAGCCCCATGTGGTCCGCATAGTAATCGATCTTTTGGATGCCCAGCATCTTGCCCAGGGTGTAGAAGTAAACGTCGCAGGAAACCACGATGGCGCGGTGGAAGTCCACATCACCGTGCCCACCGCGATGTACCCAGTATGTCCAGTCATGAAAAGTGTGCCCGTAGATCGTCACCTCGCCTTTACAATGCACGGTGAAGTCAGGGGTGATGGTGCCGGTCTCAAGTCCTGTTATCCCGGTGATAATCTTGAAAATCGAGCCCGGCGCCAGTTGCGCCTGGATGGCTTTGTTCATCAGCGGATGCAGGGGATTGGTTGTGAGATCCCGCCAGGTTTTGACGGAGATGTGGTGGGTGAAGTCATTGGGATCAAAGGTCGGATGGCTGGCCATGGCCAGCACTTCACCCGTGCGCGGATCCAGCGCCACCACCGCCCCCGGCTTGTCTCCCATCGCGGCTTCGGCGGTCAGTTGCAGATTCAAATCCAGGGTCAGCCTCAGATCGTGGCCCGGCAGCGCATTCACCGTGCCGAGAGTCCCCACTTCCTGGCCGCGGCTGTTCACCACCACCTGCTTCATCCCGTCACGCCCGCGCAGCACCGAGTTGTACTCCTTTTCGATGCCGAATTTTCCGACGAGATCTCCGGGACGGTAATTGGAGCCGGGGCGGGCCATATCCGCCTGTGACACTTCTCCCACGTAACCCAGAACCGCTGCGCCTACGCCGTGCTTGGGGTAAAAGCGCTGCTGGGACTGGATGATGTCGATTTCAGGGAACTCGGCCCGGTGCGCGTCAATAAAGGCGACGTCTTGCAGCGAGGCTGCCTGCTTCAGCACCACGGGCTGATAGCTCGGCAACTTTGCTTCGCGCCTGATCATGTCCCGCACGTCGGCCGGGTCAAGTTCCAGCGCACGGGCGATTTTTTCGAGGTGAGTGTCGCTTAACTGCGAAGCATCGTCGCGGTTCAGCAGGATGGTAAAAGAAGGGAAATTATCAACCAGAACGCGGCCGTACCGGTCAAGAATCCTGCCTCGAGGGGCAATAATGGGAAGGTCCCGAATGCGGTTGTGCTCCGCCTGCTCCAGCAATCGGTTGTGCTGTTGGATCTGCAGGCGCCAGTAACCCACCAGCAGTCCAATAAAGACCGCCGCCACAAAATATTCCAGGAAGGTGATCTTCCAGGACGGGAACCGCTCGTCCTCCGGGAATCGAACCTGCATTCCGACTGAACTTTCGCCGGGCGTCGTTTAGAGACAACAACACCCCGCCTCCTCTGATGTGAACCAGCAGCGGCTTGAAGGCCACCGCACCCCAGAGGACCACAGAATTTCCCCTCCCGTTAACCCCAAACCATAGCACACTATGATTCGCAAGATAAAGAAATTATTGTCTGTTCCGCCGCCGCGCGCAGCACGGGGACGGAGGTTCACGCCGCGCGGGCGGCGCGGATGTCCAGGATGGTGGGGGAGCCAGGCCCTCAGGCCCGCTTCTTCAGGCGGTCGAACAGCAGAAACAGAATCAAACCCAGCGCCACATTCACCACTGCGGTGGCCAGAAAGTGCATGGGATCGAAGGGGGCAGGAAGTCCAAGTAATTGATGAATAAGAAGATAGCTGAAGATGTTGTGGATGATGACGAGCGAGCCAATCAGCAGTCCCCGGACCAGAAGATTGTCAAATTCAAGCTTCAGGCCGGCTGTCGCCGCAAGATATCCTATCAGGGCCTTCGCCATGCCCATCTGGCCCAGGTAGCCATGTGACAAGGCGTCTTCCAGCAGCCCCACGCTCATTCCGAATGCCGTACCGAAGATCTTGTTCTCACGGATCATCGAGAAATAGATAGTCACCAGCAGCGGAAGCTGGAAAAGGCGGGCAACCGGCAGGGTGGGAGGAAGCGTGACCTCCAGCAGCAGGCTGGCAAAAACGATCAGCAACAGCACTGCCGGGTGGGCGCGGAATGCCTCTTTTGGTCGATGGCGATAGACGTCCATTTGATCGACTCTCGATGGATTGCTTCTGCGCCGGCAGCAGGGCCGCGGGGGCGGAAAGCCTCTCCGCCACAACCAGCGAACTTTTGGGGTTAAACAGACAAATCCGGCCCAGCCCTCAACGGGACGGGTGACGTGCCACTTGTTCCTGCGTCGAGGTGGACTTGATAAGAACCAGAACGTTCTCCAGCCGGTTCAGGGAAGCCGCCGGCTTTACGATAATCCGCCGGTAAATGTTGCCTTCCTCGGACTGCACAACATGCCCCACCAGCAACCCCTTGGGATAAACCTGGTCCAGGCCGGAGGTGATGACAGCTTCTCCGGCAGGCACTTTCTGGTCATCCATCACATAATGCAGCTCGCACTGTTCCCGCCCGCCGCCCTTCAAAATTCCCTGGATTCGGCTTTGCTCCAACAGGCAGCCCACTCCACAGGTGGGGTCTGTAATCACCAGCACTTGTGCCGTGTGGGCATAGGCCGATGCAATCTTTCCCACCACGCCTTCAGGTGTAATGACGGGCATGTCAGGCTTTACCCCTGCATCCAGGCCGCGATCAATAACGATGGTGGTGGAACCCTCCTGAGGGCTTGAGGCAATCACCTGCGCCGCGATGGTCTGAAAAGGTGATTGTTCTTTGAATTGCAGCAGAGCTTTCAGGCGCTCCAGCTCGGCAGCCTTTTCTGAAAGTTGCTGGATCTGCGCCCGGGCCAGAACCAGTTCCGCCCCCAGGTTCTTATTAGCCTCCCCGGACGCCCACAGTTCGTGAATTGAAACCCAGGCTTCCGCGGTGCTGCCGATAGCGCCGTGGAGGGCCTTTTCAAAGGGACCAAACATTTCGGCGGCCCAGACGTTGATAAGCCTGACGTTCTGGTTTCGGGTTACCTGGATGGAGAGAAGCAGGAGCTGGCCGAACAACACGCCCAGCAGCACGAAAAAGGACGTGTGCCTGGCCACAATCCCCGGCAGCCAGGTGTTCTCTTCGAATTGGGTGAAGGCAGTTCGTTTCAACGCAAGCCGCTTCAATACGGGTTCTGCCGGATTGCTGAAGGCCGCCTCGGGACTACCGGGGTCCCTTGCCTGCCGTTCCGCGCCCCTCCGGTTTCCGCCCACCGCGGCAGCGCAACATGCAGGAGCGTCCAGCCGCCTTTTCGAGCCCGTCCCCGGGATGTTCTGCGCGCCAGGAACAGGCCGTGGGCCTCCAGGCCGGGAGGCACCCATCCGCCCGGCGCGGAGAGCCTTCTATTCTATAGCAACACGGCGCAGCAGGTTAAAGTCTGTTAACATCCGCCCCGTGCCCAGCACCACGGAAGCCAGCGGGTCTTCGGCAATGGAGACGGGCAGTCCGGTTTCCTCGCGGATGCGCTTGTCGAGATTTTTCAGCAGCGCGCCTCCGCCCGTGAGAACAATGCCGCGGTCCGAAATGTCTGCGGAGAGTTCCGGCGGCGTGCGCTCCAGCGCTACGCGGATGGCGTTGATGATGGTGGCGACGCATTCTGAAAGGGCGTCCCGGATTTCAGAATCGTCAATGGTGATGGTTTTCGGAACGCCTTCCAGCAGGTGCCGGCCCTTGATCTCCATGGTTTGCGGTTTTTCAAGGGGAAACGCGGAGCCGACCTCCATTTTGATCTGCTCGGCCGTCCTTTCGCCCACCAGCAGGTTGTACCGGCGCTTCAGGTAGGCGGTGATGGCCTCATCCATCTCGTTCCCGGCCACCCGCACGGAGCGGCTGTAGACAATGCCCGAAAGCGAAATCACGGCGATGTCGGTGGTGCCCCCGCCGATGTCGACAATCATGCTTCCGGAGGGTTCGGTAATCGGCAGCCCGGAGCCGATGGCGGCCATCATGGCCTGTTCCACCAGGTAGACCTCGCTGGCCTTGGCCCGGAATGCCGAATCCTGCACCGCGCGCTTTTCCACCTGGGTGATTTCCGAGGGCACGCCGATCACGATGCGCGGATGGACGAACACCTTGCGGTTGTGGGCCTTCTGAATGAAGTAATTCAGCATCTTTTCCGTCACCTTGAAGTCTGCGATGACGCCGTCTTTCAAGGGCCGGATGGCCACAATGTTGCCGGGCGTGCGGCCCAGCATCTCCTTGGCTTCGCGCCCCACGGCCTCGATGTCGCCGTGCAGTTTGTTGATGGCCACAATCGAGGGCTCGTTGACAATGACGCCTTTGCCCTTGGCGTAAACCAGGGTGTTGGCCGTGCCGAGATCGATGGCGAGGTCTGACGAAAAAACACTGAAGAGAGAACGGAAACTCATTCCTTTAACGAATCCCTTTCTGCAAACGAATGCCTCTCTGGTTATACTACTCGATTACCACCGTCTTTCGGATGGTATTGGTGTTGCCCTTGCGGTCCTGAGCCGTGATGGTGATCTGGTTTGAGCCTTTTTTGGGAAGCGGAGACGTAAAGTGCCGGAACGTGCCGTCCGCAGCAATATTAAAGACCTGCTGATTGTTAATGATCACTGTGGAACCCGGTTCCGTTCGGCCCACCACTTCCACAACCCGCCCGTGCTGGGTGATGTTCGTGATTTCAAGAAACGCCTGGTGGTTTTCTGAAATCTGCTGAACCAGATCGAACCGGTTGGGCATGGAGGGCTGGCTTTCATTCCCGTTCCCGTCAATCGACTTCACAAGCCAATAGTAAACCCCTTCGTCAAGTCCGGACACTTCTGTTGAAGTGCCCACCACTTTCCGGTTCACCACAAGGTTTGAGAACATGCCGGAAGGCGAAATCTCCAGGACGTAATCTCTGGCCCCCTCCACCGCCGACCATTTGAATTCGATCGCGGTGGTCCGGGGGGTCCGCACCACATTCAGGGCCATGTTGGCGGGTGATATCAGCCCCGGAGGCGCAATCACCCTTTCACGAACCAGTCCCGCCTGGCTGGAAGAGAAGGTGACCTTTTCATACTGCCCCAGCTGCACAGTCGTCGATCCGCGAGTGACCCGGGCATTGCCCTGGTCCATGGTCATCTGGTGGATGTTCCTCCTGGGATCGTTTTGCACCACGGCCCGGCTTTCCTCGCCCAGGTTGGCCATCGCGTCCGCAAAGGCCACCTTGGAGGTGGAGCCCGGAACTTCAAATTTTCCGGTGGAAAGGTTCACGGTCCCGGAGGTCACCTGCACGGCCACGCGCGTCGCCCTGGTCACCGGGTCTTCTCCGCTTTCCTCCACCGCGATCAGGGAGTCCGGTTTAATCACGTAATTGGTCCCGTCCGCAAAAATAATTCTAGCCACCCCGTCGCTGCCCGTCTGGATAAAGTCTCCGGTCACAAGGTTGGTATTGTAACTGGCCTGCACCCATTGCGGAGATTGCGCCTGTTTCACTCGAACCGTCCCGTCCAGATTCACAAAGTGCGCGTCGCGTTTCGAAGGCGCCACGTTGGCCGAGCTGTTATCCACCACTCCCGCCGTCAACGAGTGGAGCGCCTTCCGGGCCTTCCGGGCAAAATAGTTAGGAGCAATGAGATAAAGGACAAAACTCAATACAACAAGGCCCAGAACAGCATAAAAAGCGATGGTGCGATAACTGATAGTTGTCCATTCGACCTCGACTTTATGTCCTTGCTCGGGGCCTGGTACCCGTGATTTTCCGGCCATCCGGCCAACACCCTAGAGCATTCTTGACTAAAGGGCAAGCTGGGTCAAGCAGTTTTCCCTGAGTTTTGAAGCTGTTTCCGCTCTCAACCCGTTCCCCTTCTTCAATCTGCCCATTCCTTTCAGTTGTTAGCCCTTACGGGCTGACATATAATGATTAAGATCGACACTAAACGTCCGGAGCAATAATGTTCAGACTCTTTAAGAAACACCGGGAGAAGGTGAAGAAATACCTGCTGGTGTTCTTTCTCGGCATCGTTTCTCTCAGCATGGTCATCATGTTCACGCCGCTGGGCGGCGGGAACACGTCCCTCAGTTCGGCCGACGTTCTGGCCAGCGTGGGCGGGACCACCATCACCATGCAGGACCTCAGGCAGACTATCGACAGTCGTTTGCGCAGTTCCTCGCTGGGAAGTGACTCCACCATCGTGCCCAAGATCGCCGGCATGATGCTGGATGACATGGTTTTGCGCCAGGCCATGGCGATGCAGGCCAAAAAGATGGGCCTGGAGGTTTCCCGCCAGGAACTGATGGCTGCGCTCGAAAAGATGCCCTGGCTCTATCCCAACGGCAAGTTTGTCGGCATGGCGCAGTACCAGAACTTTGTCAGCCAGCAGATGGGCATCACCACCGAGGAGTTTGAGGACCAGATCCGCCAGAGCCTGCTGCTCCAGAAAATCCAGGCTGTTGTGTCCGACGGCGTTTCGGTGACGCCAGCCGAGTTGCACGACGCTTATAACCAGCGCTACATGAAGGCCAAAATTCAGTACGTGGTGTTTGATCCCAGCAAATTCCTGAAAACCGTCCCCATCACCGACAAGGACCTGCAGGATTATTTCAAGAAGAACGCCGCGAAGTACGAGCAGAAAGAACAGCGGCAGGTCCGCTACGTCCTGATCACTCCGGACGACGTGCGCGCCAACGCCACCGTCACTGACGCCGAAATGAAGCAGTATTACGCCAGCCACCTTTCCGACTACCGCGTGCCTGATCGCGTCCAGGTGGCCCACATTCTTTTCAAAACCACCGGCAAGTCCCCGGAGCAGGTGAAGGAGCTGGAAAAGACCGCCGCCGACGTGCTGGCCAAAATCAAAGCGGGCGCCAACTTTGCTGACATGGCGAAAAAATACTCAGAGGACACCAGCGCCTCCAACGGCGGGAACATCGGATGGATCACCCACGGACAGACGGTGAAGGAATTTGAAGACACGGCCTTCAACATGAAGCCGGGAACGGTAAGCGGCCTGGTCCACACCACCTACGGCATCCACATTATCAAAGTCCTGGACAAACAGACCGCGCACCTCGATTCCTTCAACGACGTCAAGGATGCCATCCACGACACCCTGATGAAGCAAAAGATGGCGGCTGCCCTGCAGGACTATGCGGACAAACTCGAAATTAAGCTCAAGGCGGACCCCAAGCAGTTTGAGTCCATCGCCCAGCAGGCCGGGCTTCAGGTCAAGCAGACGCCGCTGTTCCAGTACAATCAGACCGTTCCCGACTTTGGCTCGAACGACGCCTTTCAGAACCTCTCGTTTGAACTGCGGCTGGATGAAGTGGGGCAGCCCATCACCGTGCCCAAAGGCACGGCCATCATCCAGGCCACAAAAATTGTTCCCGCCCACATTCCCAAGCTGGATGACGTCCGCCCCATAGTGGAAGAGGATTACCGCGCGGCGCAGTCAAAGGTAATCGCAGCCCAGAAGGCCAAAGCTTTTGCGGCGCAGGCAGAGAAGGGCGACTTTGCCAAACTGGCCAAGGCCGGCGGCTACAACCTGCAGGAGAGCAAAGACTTTACGCAGTCGGATACCGTCCCCAACCTGGGGCCCGGAAGCGGCGTGCCGGAAGCCTTCTCGCTCCCGCCCGGCCAGACCAGCGGAGTTCTCACGGCTGAAGGCAATGACGTGGTCATCCACGTCCTTTCTCATACGCCTCCGGACGAGAGCAACTTCGCCTCGCAGGAAGCTCAGATCCGCGAGGATCTCCTGACCCAAAAGCGCTCCCTGGCGTATGAAATTTATCGCCAGAACCTGAAGAAGGAACTCATCGCCTCCGGCAAACTCAAGATGAACGAGCAGGGCATGAAAACCTTCCTCGCTTCCTACGAGACGCAGTAAGCGTTATTTAAGAGCACACCGCCATGCCGCGACTCTCAAAAATCGCGCCGGACCAGGCCGACCCTAAAGCCCGCGAGGCCTTCGAACCTTTCATTAAGGAGCGCGGCCGGGTCCCCAACATGTTCCGCACCGCTGCGCACCGGCCCCGCCGTTACGCCCCTTCTAGCAAATCCCAAATCACTTTAGGGTTCCACCAGTGTACGGGCTTGACGAAAAGTATTACCTCGCCCGGTTTCGGACTTGCGGCTGCTTTCCCGCACGTATTTGCTCCCACAATCCCCCGCCGAACGATAAGTTTCACTGGATAAGAATAAACCCTTATGCCCCATTTGTTCGTCGGGGGGCGGCAGTCGGTCGCCTTGTCCCGGTTTGGTGTTATGTCGACCGAATTACCGTATCTCAGGACGCTGTCGACCGTCGCTTGGCCGAAGCACGCCGATGTCTTCCGCCCCGGGCTCACGTTTGCATCATTGCTCAAGACGAATTTCCACAACGCCTTGGTCACCGGTTGCAACCTGCTCAGCTGAAAACTCCCTCGGATTCTCCCAAACCTGGACAACGACGCAACTCTTCGCCACAGGGTGTCCATTTCTGCCATCTAATACTTTGATCTTGAATTGAAGCTCCTGAGCGTGAAGTGTTACTCCCACACCAAGAACGCCCAGTAAAAGCGAGATGCACCAGAAATGCGATCCCCAATTGGTGGTTCTACTCCTCATTGCGGCCTCCTATGGCTGCCGGTTGTGCCCTATCCCGAGTGGCTGCTGCAGGCACTCACCTTGTATCGTTTGCGCCCTCGCGAAGCGAGGAGCATTCGCTTGTTTTCGTTCCACCCGGTCAATCGCACTCACGAGTTGCGTCCCAGGAAGATGAATTGCGAGGATGATGATCACCGGGGTGTTGCGTGCGCCCCATCCAGACCGCTCACTGCGGAATCGCAGAGATACAACCCGCCTCAACGCCAGCCGATTCAGCAAAAAGGTCGCGAAAGCTCGTCGAGCCTCTTCATCTCGGCGTCACTGAGCCGGAAGGTCATGGCGCCGGCGTTTTCCTTTGCCTGCGCGACGCTCGTCGCTCCAGGGATAACCACCACAGTGTCCCCGTGGAAATTCGCGAGCCAATTCAGCGCCACCTGCGAGGGCGTGGCCCCGTGCGCACGTGCGATTTCCTCAAGTGCGCCTACCAGCGGCCTCGATCGATCCAGTCCGCGGCGCCGAAACGCCGTCATCCACTTCCTGGGACCCGGGCGCGAACGGATCATCTCCGGGTCGAGGTGATACTTCCCCGAAAGGATGCCTTGCGCCAGCGGCGAGTAGGCGATGATGGTGATGCCCAGTTCCTGCGCGGTCTTGAGTACCCCGTTCGTCTCGATCTGCCGACCCAGCAGGCTGTATCGCACCTGGTTTGAAACCAGGTGGATTCCCCGCGTGGCCAGCGCCTGATGCGCAGCGCGCATTTTTGCCGCTGAAAAGTTGCTGACGCCCACGGTGCGGATCCGCCGATCTTCCACCAGGCCGGCCATGGCGTGCATCTGCGCCGCGGTCGAGGCCAGGGCAAAGGGCTGGTGGATCTGGTAAAGGTCAATACTGAACGGCGCCAGAGACGCCAGGCGCGCGCCGATCGTCGCCTTGATGTTCCCGGCGGTTCGCCACAAGGGCCACCACTTTGTGGCCACCACCACATCACCGTTCTTCCTGCCGGCGGCCGTCAGGGCCCTCGAGAGCGCCGCCTCCGAGCGCCCGCCACCGTAAACCTCGGCAGTGTCGAACCAATTGATGCCGGCATCAAGGCTGGCTGCGACAATCTGATTCGCAGTCTCCTGCGGCAGGGCCGGCCAGTAGCGGCCCGCAAACCCCCGGCCTTCGGAGAACTGCCAGCAGCCAAGGCCAATCGGCGAGATGGTGATGGGCGACCCGCCCAGAGAACGATGGTTGTCCATGACCCGTCCTCCCCTGCAAATGTCGTTATTACGACAATACAGCGTGTTGGCCGCAATTTCCGTTTTCAATTTTCGAACAGTCCACAATATACAGTCGGCCATAACGGAGCGCAATTGTCAGTCGCTAACTGGCGCGGGCCTCTGTGCTGAGGGTCTGCGATGTCCCGGGCGGAAATAAGAGCCTCGCGCTACGCGAGATTTCGCACACTACACGGCAAGTGTCTGCACCAGCCGCCGTGGGTGATGACCTAAGGTGTTCGTGGAACGGAAGCGTGCGGATTTGAGTTGCCGGCGGTGAGGATCTTGCTGACAGGATCGTAGGACGCTCCGCCGTAACCGATGAGGCGGAGCACATAGACGAGGAAACTGGCCTCGGCGTCGCTTCCCTCGATCCGATAAGTGGCGGGGAATCTGAGTTCGCTACGTGTGAGATACTCGCGAATCTCAGCGGCGGACCGGAGCTGACCTTCGGCAACCGTGCGTTCCCAGTCGAAAACGCCTGGGGAGGGCTGTGCCAATCCCGCCTTTAAGTGAAGCGGGGGGTAGTCCCGCTCGGCGCTGACAGGCGACACTTCCGCGGATTCCGAGGGAACATAGGCGCCCGGCGCCATGGGTGTCACCACCGTTGTCAGGTTGAGACCCTCGCTGACCCACTCCCGCAATCCCCCGTCGAGAATAGCCACGTTCTTCTGTCCCGCGCGAACAATTTCCCACCATAAGAGGGCTGCTTCCGGCGTCACCGTGTCGTCGTAGACCACGATGGTCATTGCAGGCTTGACTGCAAATAAACCAAGTTTCTGCCTTACGAGGTCCGTTGTGAGCGGTTGGCGCTCGTTACTTTTCTCACCGGTTGGCCAGCGCTCGCCGTTCGGGATGTGCCCTTTGGCGTAGGCCGCTTCGTCACGGACGTCGATCGCCCGATAGGAATCGAAGTATCCGTACCTTTTCTCGAGGAGCCTGATCGGGCACAGCAGACCCGGGTCGTCGAATCCTTTCTCACCTTTCAGGCTGAGCAAATAGGCGGCCAGATCACGCGCGTCAGCTCCTTTGAAGGACGTGCCCCTGAAGAAATACGATGGCGACAGGACGTCCCTCACCAGGCCCACGCGCGGGCGCCGACTCAGACCGGTCAGAGGCAAGATGTCCATGCAATCCATTTCATCGCCTTCGGTCCCGTGGCACCTTTGGCAGTGCACTACGTACAGCCCTCTGCCACGCTCGAGGTCAGCGTCCCCATGCTGAGTCGTCTGTTGGGCAAGCAGGGAAAGTGTGAGCAGGCTCCCGGCCAATGCGCCCGCCACGCACAACGTGTGCCTCGCACGCCACAGGTGATTCATGGAAGAACTCCCGCCGCACGGCCCTATGTGCAAGCACGCGGTTGTCTCACAACCCAGGTCCAATTGAGAGGGTCGGTATGCACGGTGTCTACTTCTTTTCAACTCCGTCTTCTGAACAGATACTGCGGCGGGAAGGCGAATGATGTGACGGTAGTCACCGCGGCGGGTGACCCCCGTATAGCCACGCCACCGATGATTGTGCCGTGGGAGTTTCCTTTTTGTATTAACTCATCCCCTTACCCCCTGCCTGAACGCCAGCCAGCACCTTTGCGACCCTCGCCTTGACCCTCCCTCACCCATCTCTCATAATCACCCTTAGACAATTTTCAATATCACCAGGGAGGTTCCGTGCGGGAGATCCACAAAGTTGCCATTCTGGGAGCGGGAACTATGGGAGCCCGCATCGCCGCCCACCTTGCAAACGCCTCCATCCCCAGCGTACTTCTCGATATCGTGCCTGAAGGCGCCGCCTCTGGCGACCCGAAAGCCCGCAACCGCATTGCGCAATCCGGGCTGGACGCAGCGCTGAAATCGCGCCCGCCGGCGTTCTTTGTTCCGGAAGCGGCGCGCCTGATTACCGTCGGAAACTTCGACGACCATCTGGCGCTGGTCACCGATTGCGACTGGATCATCGAAGCGGTCACCGAAAACCGCGAGGTCAAGCGCTCGCTCTACGAGAGAGCGCTCCAGCATCGCAAGCCCGGAACCATCTTCAGTTCCAACACCTCCGGCATCTCGATTGCGAGCCTGGCCGAGGGCATGCCCGACGACTTCCGCCGCAACTTTCTGGGTACGCACTTTTTCAACCCTCCGCGCTACATGAAGCTGCTGGAACTGATTCCCACGGCGGAAACCTCGCCGGACGTAGTGGAAACCATCTCGAACTTCGGCGACCGCGTGCTGGGCAAGGGAATCGTCCATGCGCACGACACGCCGAACTTTATCGGCAACCGCATCGGTGTTTTCTTCACCATGGCTGTTCTCCACCGCATGGCGCAGGACGGTTTCAGCATCGAAGAAATCGATCTTCTCACCGGGCCCATCATGGGCCTGCCCAAGTCCGCCGCCTTCCGAACCACGGACATTGTGGGCCTCGACGTGATGGTCCACGTGGTCACGAACCTGGCCGAAGCGCTTCCCGATGACGAGCGACGCGACCTGTTTGCCCTGCCCGATTTTGTGCGCGATATGCACCAGCGCAAGCTGCTGGGCGACAAGACGGGCGGCGGCTTTTACAAAAAGATCAAGGCCAGCGACGGATCGAGTGAGATCCTGACCATCGACTTGAAAACTTTTGAATACCGCGAGCGCCAAAAGCCTAAATTTCCTTCCGTTGACATGGCCCGCAGCATGGAGGACACCGGCAAGCGCGTCGCCGCGCTGGCGGATTCGCCCGACCGCGTGGGCGATTTCTACCGCAAGGTGCTGGGCGATACCTTCCACTACGCCGCCATGCGCATTCCTGAAATTTCCGACGACATCCCCTCCGTTGACAACGCCTTGAAGTGGGGATTCAGCTGGGAACTGGGACCGTTTGAATTGTGGGATGCGGTAGGAGTGGAAAAAATCGTTGCCCAGTGGAAGAAGGAAAACCGCCCCGTGCCGCCGCTGGTTGAGAGCCTGCTCGCTAGTGGCGCCAAGACTTTTTATACGTCGAGCAACGGAACCCGGCAGGTGTTTGACCTTGCCTCGAAGCAATGCCAGCCGGTTGAAATTCCGGCAGGCATCCTGCTGCTGCCGTCGCTGAAAGAGCGGAAAAAAGAGGTGAGGAAGAACGCCGGCGCCAGCCTCATCGACCTGGGTGATGGCGTGGCCTGCCTCGAGTTCCACTCCAAGATGAACACCATCGGCCCGGACACGGTGGAGATGGTCCACCATTCGCTGCGGCGCCTTGAACGATCAATTCGACGCGCTGGTCATCGGCAACCAGGCGCCGAACTTCTGCGTGGGCGCCAACCTGATGTTGCTGCTGATGGCCATCCAGGAAGAGGAATGGGACGAAGTTGACCGCATGATTCGTGAGTTCCAGGCCGCCAACATGGCGCTGAAATACGCTCCCAAACCCGTCGTCGCAGCGCCGTTTGGCTTGACGCTTGGCGGCGGGGTCGAGATGGTGCTCCACTGCGCGCGCATTCGCGCGGCTGCGGAAACCTACATGGGCCTGGTGGAAACCGGCGTGGGGCTGCTGCCGGCGGGCGGCGGGACCAAGGAGATGCTGGTTCGCGCGCTCGACGCCGTGCCGGCCGACGAGCATGCCGATCCCTTTACCTACGTCAAGGAAGTGTTTCTCAACATCGGCATGGGGAAGGTTTCAGCGAGCGCGGAAGACGCGCGCAAGCTTGGGTACCTGACCGCGCGCGATTCCATCAGCATGAACCGCGACCGTCAGATTGCCGACGCCAAACAACTGGCCCTCGACCTGGTGAAGCTGGGTTATCGTCCCGGCGTCCCACGCACGGACATTCGCGTGCCGGGGCAGAGCGCCTTCTCCATGATGAAGCTGGGCCTGCACCTGATGCGCAGGGCGGAACGCCTTTCCGACTACGACGTGGTGGTGGGAACGCACATCGCGCGGGTGCTCGCGGGCGGCGAATTCACTTCGCCGCAGGCGGTTTCCGAGCAGTATCTGCTGGACCTGGAGCGCGAGGGCTTCCTCAGCCTGTGCGGGCAGAAGAAAACCCAGGAGCGCATCCAGTTTATGCTGAAGAAAGGCAAGCCGCTGCGGAACTGAGATTTCGCCGTCTGGGAGGAAAAGCATGAAAGAAGCAGTCATCGTTTCCATTGCCCGCACGGCGGTGGGCAAAGCGCCGCGCGGCACGCTGCGCAACACCCGGCCGGACGACATGGCCGCAGCCGCCATCAGCGAGGCCCTGAGGCGCGTTCCGGGGCTCGAGCCCGCCGAGGTCGAAGACGTGATTCTCGGCTGCGCCATGCCCGAAGCGGCGCAGGGGAACAACGTGGCGCGAATCGCTTCATTGCGCGCCGGGCTGCCCGTCACCTGCTCGGCCATGACCATCAACCGCTTCTGCTCGTCGGGCCTCCAGGCGATTGCGCTGGCCGCGGAGCGCATTATGGCGGGCTTCGGAGACGCCATCATTGCCGGCGGCACCGAGAGCATGAGCCTGGTTCCGATGGGCGGCTACCACTTTTCTCCCAACCCTTACCTGGTGGACCATTATCCTGACACCTACCTCAACATGGGCCTGACGGCGGAAAACCTGGCGCGGAAGTATCAGATCACCCGCGAACAGCAGGACGCTTTTGCCCTGCGCAGCCATCAGCGCGCCGTTGCAGCCATTGAGGCGGGCCGGTTCAGGGAAGAGATCGCGCCGATGGAGGTGGTGGAGGTCGAGATGAACGGCGGCAGCAAGCCGCAGACCCGCAAGATCACCTTTGACACCGATGAAGGCCCGCGCCGCGATACCTCGCCCGAAGCCCTTGCCAAGCTGAAACCTGCCTTCCATGCCGCAGGGACGGTGACCGCCGGAAACGCCTCGCAGATGAGCGACGGCGCCGCGGCGGCGGTGGTGATGTCGGCGGAAAAGGCGAAGGCCATCGGAGCGAAACCGCTGGCGCGTTTTGTCAGCTACGCCACCGCGGGCACGCTGCCAGAGGAGATGGGCATGGGGCCGGTCTTTGCCATTCCCAAGGCGCTGAAATATGCGGGCCTCAAGCTTCAGGAGATCGAACTCATTGAGCTGAACGAAGCTTTTGCGGTGCAGGCGTTGGCGGTCATGCGCGAGGCCGGGCTCGATCCGGAGATTACCAACGTCAACGGCGGCGCCGTGGCGCTGGGGCATCCGCTCGGCTGCACAGGCGCCAAGCTGGCGGCCACCCTGCTGGGCGAAATGAAGCGCCGCAAGGCTCGCTACGGCATGGCCACCATGTGCATCGGCGGCGGCATGGGCGCGGCGGGAATTTTTGAGAACCTTCAGTAAATTTCGAGGCTGCCGGGGGTACTTTTACGATGCAATTTTGCCCCCTATGGGAGACGAAGCTTTTTCGCCACTGAACAACCAGACGGAGACGAAGATTTACGGGTGTAAGTGACACATTTCACTCAGGAAAACGAGGAACTCATGACCACCGGTGAAGCAAAACTGCGGATCAAAGGCGGCAGCTTTCTGATTAAGCAGCGAACGCCCGAGGAAATCTTTACGCCGGAGGACATGACGGACCAGCACCGGCTGATCGCACAGACGGCGGAAGAGTTCATGCAGAAGGAAGTCCTTCCCCGGGTGCGCGAGATCGAAGACAAAGATCTGCCTCTGCTGCGCGAACTTCTCAAAAAGGCTGCGGAGATCGGGCTGGCCGCTACCGACATTCCGGAGAAGTACGGCGGCCTCGAACTCGACAAGATCTCTTCCATCATCGTGGCGGAAAAAACCGCCCTGAATGGTTCGTGGACGGCGACCATCGGCGCGCAGGCCGGCATCGGCGTTCTGCCCATCGCCTATTTCGGCACTGAAGAGCAGAAAGCGAAGTACGTGCCCAGGCTCGCCAGCGCCGAGTGGGTGGGCGCTTACGCGCTGAGCGAAGCGGGCTCAGCTTCCGACGCGCTCAATTGCAAGACTCGCGCCACGCTCAGCGCCGACGGCAAGCATTACATCCTCAACGGCTCCAAGATGTGGATCACCAACGGCGGCTTTGCCGACGTCTTCACCGTGTTCGCAAAAGTGGACGGCGAGAGCTTTACGGCATTTATCGTCGAGCGCGGATTTCCGGGCGTTTCACCGGGCGCCGAAGAACACAAGATGGGCATCCGCGGTTCGTCCACGACGCCGGTGAATTTCGAAAATGTCCATGTGCCGGTGGAAAACGTTCTGGGTGAAGTGGGTAAAGGGCATTTGATTGCCTTCAACATTCTCAACGTGGGCCGGCTGAAACTGGGCGCGGGATGCGTGGGCGCAGCAAAGTTTCTGATCGCGGAGTCCGTCGGCTGGGCGAAGCAGCGGGAAGCGTTCGGGCGGAAGATCGCTGAATTCGGGCTGATCAAGCAAAAGCTGGGCGAGATGGTTGCCTTGAATTACGCGACGGAAAGCTTGTCATACCGCACGGGCGGGTTTGATCGACCAGATGCTCGAAGGCGTTGATCTCGGCGTCTCCGACGCAGGTGCACAGATTCTCGCGGCGCTGCGGGAGTATGCCGTCGAGTGCTCGATTCTGAAGGTGGTGGGAACCGAATCACTGGACTGGATTGTTGACGAGGCGGTGCAGATTTTTGGCGGCTACGGTTTTTCCAGCGAGTACGAAGTGGAACGCGCCTATCGCGATCAGCGAGTGAACCGGATCTTCGAGGGAACCAATGAGATCAACCGGCTGCTGATTACCGACATGCTGCTGAAGCGTTCGATGAAGGGCGAGCTGGGATTGATTCCCGCCGCGCAGAAACTTCTGGACGAAGTTCTCAGTTCGCTCCTCAGGCGAAGCGCCGGAAGACGAGGCGCCGCTGGGCGATGTGGCGGCGATGCTGGAAGGCGCAAGAAAGGCGGCGCTGCTGGTTGCCGGAAGCGCCGTGCAGAAATACCTGAAGGCGCTGGCTGATGAGCAGGAAGTGGTTGCCGCAATCAGCAATCTGGTAATGGAAATTTACGCGATGGAAAGCGCGCTGCTACGTACGCGCAAAAAGATCGGCAAGTCTTCCGCCGATGCCTGCCGGACGGAAACGGACGCCACGCGAATCTTCGCCTATGAGGCGGCCGACCGGATTGAAGTGGAATCGAAGCGTGCGCTAAGCAGAATTGCCGAAGGCGATACGCTGCGAACGCAGCTTGCCATCCTGCGGCGCTTCCTGCGCCGCACGCCGCCGGACGTGATCGGGCTGAAGCGTCAGGTGGCGGACCGCGCCATCGAACTCGGCCGTTATCCCTTCGCTTAGCCGCTTTTTATTTTCGTACCGTTTTGCCGCAGGTTCGGCGCGCCCCAGAGCCTCAGGCCGGTATGCTACAAATCCTTCAAAACTTTTACAGCGCCGACGAGATCAGAAACGGCAAGGACCAGATCGGATTTCTTTGTCCCTTTTGCCGCCGTGGCGTAACAGTAATCGACGTTGATGTGTGCCTGCGCAAGCAGTTCCCCGATTCTTGCGAGGTTGCCGGGCTTGTCGGGCAGGGTGAGCCTGAGAACTTCTTCCTCCGTCACCCGCATGTCCAGGTCGCGGAGCACGTTTTTGGCCCTGGCGGGGCTGGTGGTCAGCAGCCGAATGGGACTTTCGCCGCCCGTGCAGAAAGCCGTAAAGGCGGTGATATTGATTCTCGCCCTGGCCAGCGCACGCGCCACGCGGGCGATTTGTCCGGGGCTGCTGTCAACCCAGACCGAGACTTGCCTGGCCTTGCTCATCACTGTTTCCTTTCCACAAAATCACGATTTCCTGAGCATACGCCGAAAAGGTTCCGGGTGTAAACGCCGCCACCCCTTACAATGTTTGTGGCCAGCAGGCTTTCGAGCGAGGACATGATCTTTACCCTGGCATGATCAGGTCGGCGCAGATTAAGGGCAGTGGCAAATCGTGCTGGAGGGGTGGCTTTACGGCGCCATGTGGCGAGGTCAACACGCCGCTGGGTGTCCGAAATCGGAACCAGTTTTCAGTCGCAGCATGAGGAGGAGATTGTGAAAGCGGTTGAGGATGTTCGAGTGGTGGTGGTGGGCAGCAGCAACTTTGACGTGGTGGTCAATGCCGACCGGCCTCCCCGCGAAGGAGAGAACATACTGGCAACGAACCTGAAGTTCTTTCCGGGCGGCAAGGGCGCCAACCAGGCGGTTGCTGTCAAGCGGCTGGGAGCGAAGGTAACGTTTATCGGCGCCGTGGGCAAAGACATTATTGGCGATTTTCTGGTTGGCCACCTCGAGGCCGGTGGAATTGACACGCAATGGGTGCGGCGGGAAGCCGATCGCTCATCGGGATGCGCCTTCATCAGCATCTATCCCAGCGGCAACAATTCCATTGTGGTCGACCCCGGGGCCAACCGCACCCTCACGCCGGAAGACATCGACCGCGCGCAGGATGCGATCGCCGAAGCCGACGCTGTCCTCACGGTGCTGGAAATTCCCATGGAAACGGTGGAAGCGGTGTTGCGGGCGGGGCGCAAAGCCGGCAAGCTGACGGTGCTGGATGCGGGTCCGCCCCGGCAGTGTTCGAATGAGATTCTGAAGCTCGCCGATATCGTTTCGCCCAATGAGACGGAGCTTGAGGCGCTCAGCAGGGAGACGGTCAGCGGACGGGAGTCCATCGAAAAAGCAGCCCGGAAACTTCTTGAACAGGGTGCAGAAACGGTGGTGGTGAAGATGGGGAGTGACGGCTCCATGCTGGTCACTGCCGAAGGGGCGGTACACTTTCCGGCCGCGAAAATCAAAGCGGTCGATCCCACCGCGGCAGGCGACGCGTTTACGGCGGCCCTGACGGTGAAGCTCGCCGCAGGTGAGAAGATCGAAGACGCCATGCGCTACGCCAACTTGGCCGGGGCGCTGGCCGTAACGCGCCTCGGTGCGCTGCCGTCTCTGCCCACGCGGGAAGAAGTGGAAGCCTTTGCCGCGGGAACAGGTCTGCAGCAGAAGCAGGATTAATGAGGAAAAATCAAAAGCCTTTCTTGAGAATCACGTTCCCAAGAAAACCGCGGTTCTGGCCCTCCGAATCGACCACGCGAACGCTCACCCGTAAGGCGTCGGCCGGAAGCGGCACCGTCTTGTCCAGCCGAACCACCTGGCGGGGATCGACGGCCTCGAGCTTCTGCCGGCTGAGCTCCTCACCCATGGCGCTGTAGAAAACCGCCTCCGCCGTCCCCGGAACGAATACACCGAACACTCCCTTCAAAGTGACCTGATCGCCGGAGACTTCTGCGGCAAGTGGTTTGCTGATGGCGCCGACCCAGACGGCTTTCACCATAGGATTCGGCAACCGCGTGGGCGCCCAGTGAACGGTGAACTCGTATTCCTGGCCGGGATCGAGCGTGGCGTAAGGACTGATGACTTCCGTCTCCAGGAAATAAGGAGTCTGCTTCGGGTCGTCAGGAAGTGTCTGGAAGAAAGGCCCGCGCGAGATATGTCCGGGGCCGTCGTTCCAGGATTCGACGGAAGCGTTATCGGGATACTCCTGGCCGGGGAAATGTTTGAACGTTTCCACCAGGCAGGCATCTTTTTGTCCGTTCACCACCGCGTACCAGCCGGCGTCAGAATCCGCCGCCACCTTGCCCACGCGATACTCATAGTGGATGCGCAGCATGTGGCCGTTATCAACAGTCTGGTAGCTGGGATTGCGCGCGTCGCCGTAAGGATGGTAATAGCCGCCGGGAAACATGCTGTGAGGATTCAGCGGGATGTACACATAAAGTTCCGGGTTGGGTTTGGAGGGATCATGCGCGTCCGAGGCGTCGTTCTGGATCAGGTGCCAGATGCCCCAGCGGATTTGCCGCTGGCTGATGTTGCGCATCACCTGGTCAACCTGGACGCGCGTGGTGCCGGCATAAACATGAAACGTGCGGATAAACTGCACGCCGCTTCGCGGATCGGGCGGGCTGGTGACGCGGACAGCCACCTCCTGGGGCGTGTTTTTCACCACCTCGGATTTGAACCGGCTGCCGTCGAGGATGTAGTAGGGAATGCTGGGCCACTGGTTGTCGTTCATCCAGCCTTCGGGCGCGGGCCACACCTTGTCGCCGCCGTAGTTGGCCCAGCCGGACTTCAGATTGTTCTGGCTTTCCGGAAGGACCTTCCCCTCAAACTGCTTGTTCACAAAAAAGTAGCTTTCATCGCCCAATTGCAGCTGGATGGCGCGGCCTCCGATTTCCGGGGTCACGTAGAGCGTGATGATGCCGTTGGTCAGGCGGTAAGCTTTCCATCCGTCGAACTCGGTGGATTCGATTTTCGCCTCAAACGAAGGAGCCGGGGCTGCCATGATTGGCCTTGCGGAAAACGGCAGAAGAATTGCGCGAACCATCCCGGAAGGCTGCGACCGTCTGACCGGAAAATAAGGGCCAAAAACAGAAATGAAAACCAGACCAGCCAGAATCATGATCAATCGGCGTCGTTGTGCCATACGGTTCCTTTGCAGTGAGGATATCCAACCCTTTGAGAGCTTGAAGAGGGTTGGCTCGTACCCTATAGTTCCGGAGGAGGTTCAGCAGACAGCGTTGAAAGCTGGTGTGCCAGGTCGCGCACGGCCGGGTAGAGGTTCCGGTAGACCTCGTAATAGCGATCGTAGGTCCTGCTGTTGGCCTCGCGCGGGTAGAGGCACTCCCTGACCTGGATGGCCTCGCGCGCCGATTCCTCCACCGAAGAATAGACCTTAGCGCCGGCGCCAGCCAGCAACGCTGCGCCGAAGGCGGAGCCTTCTGAGGTCTTCAGCGTCACCAGTTCCTTGCCGTAAACATCCGCCTGGATCTGCCGCCAGGTGAAGCTGCGTGATCCGCCTCCCGAAGCCCGAATCTGGTCAACAGGAATTTCAAGCTCGCTGAAGATTTCAAGAGAATCGCGCAGGCTGAATGCCACCCCTTCAAGAATGGCGCGAATCACGTGGCCGCGCGTATGGGATGCCGTGAGGCCGAACCACATGCCGCGCGCTTCCGGGTCGAGATGCGGCGTGCGCTCGCCCATCAGGTAAGGCAGAAACAGCAGGCCGCCGGACCCGGGAGGAATCTGCTCGGCTTCCTTGATGAGAAGTTCATAGACGTCGATGTCCGTCTGGCCGGCGTACCAGCTTTCCACCGTGCCGAAGTGGTCGCGGAACCAGCGGAGCGAAAGGCCGGCGCCCTGCGTCACGCCCATCACGTGCCACTTGCCGGGGACGGCGTGGCAGAAGGTGTGGATGCGGCCCGCAGGGTCAAGCTTGGGAGCGCCGGTGTAGGTAAACATCACGCCTGAACTGCCCAGGGTGCTTGAAGTGAGCCCCGGCAGCACAATGCCGTTGCCGACGGCGCTGGCGGCCTGGTCTCCCGCGCCGCCCACTACCGGCGTTCCGGCAACCAGTCCGGTGAGCAATGCGGCTTCGCGCGTGACTTTTCCGGTAATTTCCGGCGACTCATAGGCCCTGGGCAGAAGTTCGGAATCGATTCCAAGCGCGACAAGCATCTCTTTCGACCACCGTCGGTTGGTGACGTCAAACAGCAGCGTCCCGGAGGCATCGGAAACATCAGTTGCAAATTCGCCGGTGAGACGATAGCGAACGAAATCCTTGGGCAGCAGGAAGTGCGCGGCGCGTTCAAAAACAGCAGGCTCGTGGTCACGAATCCACAGCAGTTTGGGTGCCGAAAAGCCCGTAAGCGCTGGATTAGAAACCAGTTGGATCAGCCGCTCGGAGCCGACCTGGGCCGTGATCCAGTTGCATTGCGGCTGGCTGCGCTGGTCGCACCAGATGAGGGACGGCCGCAACACGGCATTGGCGTGGTCCAGCAGCACCACCCCGTGCATCTGGCCGGAAAGCCCCACGGCCTTGATGTCCGAACCCTTCAGGCCGGCTTCAGCCAGCGCCCCCTGCACGGCAAGTATGGTTGCTTCCCACCAGTCTTCGGGGTCCTGCTCGGCCCAGCCGGGCCTCTCCATTCGCATCGGCTGATGGTCGCCGGTGGCGGCGCCCACGATGGTTCCGTCCGGCCGGACAATCACCGCCCGCGTGCCCGTCGTGCCGATGTCAATTCCCATCAGGTAAGACATGGTTATCGTCCCCGGCCCGGGCAAGCAGGGCTTATAAGCTGGAAGCGTCGCCCTTCCGGTCCCCGTCTGTGCTTTCCTGACCCTTGTACCTCAGACTTTGATCTTCTGCCATCGCCCGGTCCTGGCCGAACGCTCCACTGCATCCAGCACCACGTGGTTCTTTACGCCGTCACGGAAGTTGGGCTTCGGCATCCGGCCTTTCTCAAGGCAAGTCAGAAAATCGTGGACTGCGTGCGCGAACGTGTGTTCGTAGCCGATGATGTGTCCGGGAGGCCACCACGCCCCCACGTAAGGATGCGTGGGCTCCGTTACGAGGATGGTTTTGAATCCCTGCACCGACTGGTTCTCTGTGCGGTCGTAGAACTCCAACTCGTTCATCCGTTCCATATTGAACGCCAGGCTTCCCTTGCTGCCATAAACCTGGAAGGTGTTGTAATTCCTGCGGCCGCCACCGAACCGGGACGACTCAAACACACCTGCGCTGCCGTTCTTGAAGCGCGCCAGGAAGTTCGCCTCGTCATCCACGGTGACCTTGCCTTTTCCCTTGCTCCCCTTCGCTCCCCAGGAACCAGCGCCTGCGCCGGCCAGTGGACGGCTCGTGATGAAGGTCGTCATCTGACCTGTCACCTCGGCAATGTCTCCGTTCAGGTAAGTTGCCAGGTCAGTCGCGTGAGCGCCGATGTCGCCCAGCGCGCCGCTGCCCGCAAACTTCTTCTCGAGCCGCCAGACCAGGGGGAAATCGGGGTCCATGATCCAGTCCTGGAGGTAGGCTCCGTGGTAATGGTAGACCTTGCCGATACGCCCATCCTCTATCAGTTTCCTGGCAAAGGCGACTGCGGGTACTCGCCGGTAGTTGAAATTCACGTAGTGCAGGACACCGGCCTTCTCGACGGCGCGCAGCATCTCCCTGGCTTCGCGCAGCGTATTCGCCAGCGGCTTCTCACAGATGATGTGCTTCCCCGCCTTGGCTGCGGCAATCACCATGGGATGGTGCAGGAAGCTCGGCGTCGAAACGTCGACGACCTGGATGTCCTTCCGGGCGACAACCCTTTCCCACTGGGTATCGGATTCCTCCCAGCCGAACTGGCGCGCCGTCGCCTCCAGTTCTTCCTTGGGAGCTTTGCCGCAAATGACCTTCATGCGCGGAACCAGCTTTCCCGGAAAGAACCGGCTCACCTGCCGGTAGGCGTTCGAGTGCGCCTTGCCCATGAACTGGTGCCCAATCAGTGCAATGTTGATTTCTGGCATCTCTATTCCTCCTCGGTCGTTTTCGATTTATGGCCCGTATCGCGTGTCATGCCCACCACGCGCCGGTGAGCTTCTCCTTGATGACGATTTCATTCAGGAAGGTAGCGGCTTTGGTCAGGCCTTCGTCCACCGACATCAGGCTGTCTTCGTGCTCGATGGAGAGCACGTCGTTGTAGCCGACCATCTGGAGCGTGGAAACGAAGTCGCCCCAGAAATCGCGTCCGTGGCCGTAGCCCACCGTGCGGAACAGCCAGGAGCGGTTTTTCTCATCGGTATAGGGCTTGGTGTCGAGCACGCCGTTTACCTTGTAGTTCACATCGTACAACCGGGTGTCTTTGGCGTGGACGTAAAAGACGGCTTCGCCCAGTTTCCGGGCCGCGGCGCAGGGATCGACGCCCTGCCAGAACATGTGGCTGGGATCGAGGTTGGCGCCGATGGCCGGTCCCGACTCCTGCCGCAGCCGCAGCATGGATTCCGGCGAATAGGCGACAAAGCCGGGGTGCATCTCAATGGCCACGCGGACGCCGTGATCGGCGGCGAACTTGGCCCGCTTTTTCCAATAAGGGATCACCTTCTTCTCCCACTGCCACTTCAGGATTTCCGGATAGTCGGGTGGCCAGGCGCAGGTGACCCAGTTGGGATTTCTGGAGCCCTCGGAATCTCCGGGGCAGCCGGAAAAGTCGATGACGCGATTCACTCCCATCTTCTCAGCCAGCAGGATGGTTTTGCGGCTGACCTCTGCGGCGGAGTCGGCAATCTTTTTGACCGGATGCAGGGCGTTTCCGTGGCAGCTGAGGGCGCTGATGGTGATGCCCTGGTCGTCGAGTTTCTGCTTGAATTCCTTGAGCTTGGCAGGAGCGTTCAGCAGTTCCAGCTTCAGGTGAGCATCGCCCGGATAGTTCCCGGTTCCAAGCTCGATGGTGCTGATCCCCAGCGGCTTGATCTTGTCGATAACTTCCTGCAGGCTCAGGTTGGAAAACAGGACGGTGAATAGACCAACTTTCATGTGAGATCTCCGTTTGTCGGCTCCGGCGCCGGGCGATTGGACGCGAAATCCCGGGCTGGCCCTGGCCGAAGTTGGGATTTGTTTCCAGGCAAAAGAAGGAATAAATCTATCGGCCAGAGTGGAGAACGTCAACTGTAAAATGGCAGGATTGCGCTTGAGGGCGGCGGGGTTTTGGGGGATAATATAGGTGAATAGGGAAAAGATATGTCTATTGTATTTCCCCATTGACAGGCGGGGAAATATTCGATAGACTACGAAATTGCTCTGACAGTTGAATGTGCTTCAGAGTGAACGGTGGCGCAAACCACCGTGACACCCTCCAACGGGTGGCCGGACTCCTGTCCGGTAAAACTGTTCTTTGACAATTGAGTTGAGCAAGCCACGTCAACGCATGAGGTCTTTCGAGACCGAATGCAAGCTGAGCGATTTGTTCTGTCCCCGAAAAGGGACAGAGCAATTTCTCCCTCTGTAACCCGGAGGGGGAAGCTCCAAAAAATCAGCGTGCGGAGGACTTTCGGGTCTTCCAAGCGCAGCCAATTTCAAACGAGAGTTTGATCCTGGCTCAGAATCAACGCTGGCGGCGTGCCTAACACATGCAAGTCGAACGAGAAAGTGTGGCTGTAGCAATACAGTCGCACCTGTAAAGTGGCGAACGGGTGAGTAACACGTAGCTAACCTACCCTCGAGCGGGGAATAACCCGGGGAAACCTGAGCTAATACCGCATAATATTCCGGTGACTTAAGCCACTGGGATCAAAGGCCCGCAAGGGTCACTTGAGGAGGGGGCTGCGCCCGATTAGCTAGTTGGTGGGGTAATGGCCCACCAAGGCGATGATCGGTAGCCGGCCTGAGAGGGCGCACGGCCACACTGGCACTGAGATACGGGCCAGACTCCTACGGGAGGCAGCAGTGGGGAATTTTGCACAATGCCCGAAAGGGTGATGCAGCAACGCCGCGTGAGGGATGAAGGCCTTCGGGTCGTAAACCTCTTTCGATCGGGAAAAATGGGCGGGTGAAGAGCCCGCTCTGATGGTACCGGATGAAGAAGCCCCGGCCAACTACGTGCCAGCAGCCGCGGTAATACGTAGGGGGCAAGCGTTGTTCGGAATTACTGGGCGTAAAGGGCGTGTAGGCGGTGCGGTATGTTGGACGTGAAATCCCCGGGCTT
>CAVTBN010000005.1:430000-1236970 GCA_963732975.1 uncultured Acidobacteriota bacterium
GAGTGCGATCGTCGGCAAACACCGGGGCAAAGTGGAAGGTGTCCCCGATTTCGCCCACCAGCACCAGCGGCTGCGATTCCTGGGGCTCCAGATCAGAAAATGACGCTTCGATGTCCGGTTGCTTTCCGGGGGAGGATGAATTTGCGGCGCCGGCTTCGCCTGACAGAATCTGCGCCAGGGCATGCTTGTGAGAGTTTCCGATCACCCAGTTAACGCCCGGCAGCTTTGCAATTTCATCGGAAGCACGCTGCGCGTAGCATCCCGTCACCAGAATTCTGCAGTCCGGGTTGGCCCGATGAATGCGGCGAATCACCTGGCGCACTTCGGCGTCGGCAGCGGCGGTGACCGTGCAGGTATTCAGGACCGCGATCTCGCTGGCTTCCGCGCTCGCCTCCCTGAACCCTTTCACCATCAACTGCTTCTTGATGGCGGCCCCGTCCGCATGGCTCGCCCTGCACCCGAAATTGATAAGGTGGAAAGTGCTCATGAATACTTCATGTTATGCGAATCCGGGGTGGTTGCGCCAGTGTGGGATGATGCTTTCGAGAGAAGGCGGAGGGAGGCGGGCTTTGGCGGAGTTGCATCCCCCGCTGCCCCGGCCATGAGGCGGAAACGAAAACGGCCGGGCTGTAGACACACCTCAGGCTTGTGTGTTTAGCGCCTGCCCCTCAGCGCGCCGCACACCAAAGTCTAATCCCTTTCGGGAAAGATGAAGAGGCGGATGGCTGCGATCAGATCAAGCCGGAGATCCTGCGGCCCGACGCTGTTCGAAGCATTCCCTGCAATAGACGGGGCGCCCTTGAGTCGGCTTGAAGGGAACCGTAGTTTCCTTCCCGCACTGTGAGCAGACCGTGCTGGTTTCCACACGCCGATGGCCTTGTCCGTTGAGCAACTGGCTTCTCTTGGTCTTGCAAGGCTTACAGCGCTTCGGCTCGTTCTTGAACCCCTTATCCGCGAAGAAAAGTTGTTCGCCTGACGTGAAAACGAACTCCGCTCCGCAATCGGCACACTTGAGGACCCGATCCCGGTATTCCATGATTTGCCCCCCTGGATGACCAGTCCCTCACCTGATGCCAAACTACCCCTCATCCGCCATCAGGATTAGTCCCGGTCATGCCTGGCCTTTTTGCGGGCTCTTTTCCGCGCCAAGGCCGCTTTGACTCGCTTTTTCTCTCCTGGCTTCAGATAAAAGGAATGCTTTTTGATTTCCTTAATGATGTCCTCTTGCTGTACCTTTCGCTTGAAGCGGCGGAGGGCGCTTTCTAAAGACTCTCCCTCCTGAAGTCGAACTTCGGCCAAACGACAAACACCTCCATTTCTATAGTGAATTAAAGGAAGTACACTTTTCCTCTGGTTACCAGGATTCTCACCCAGTTTCCACGGTGAAGTCAAGGCCATTTTTTTCAGCCTGTTTCACCCGGTTCTTTCAGGCCCGACACCGGCCGCACTCGCAGCCGCACTTCTTGACCCTTCCAGCGCCATATGCTACGGTCAGATTCACTCATTTGATAAGGCATCCGGCAGTGCTTGATGGCAGAGATCCTGAAAGTTAAAAAGCCGAATCTCGAATATGCGCTGGGGTACTCGGCCCGCCTGATCCTTGAGGGAAAGGTTGTCGCCTTCCCGACGGATACTTTTTACGGCCTGGGCGCTGACCCGTTCAATCTGGCCGCCATTACGGAGATTTTCCGCATCAAGCGCCGGTCTTCCGACCGGCCCATTCCGCTGCTGGTTTCGTCGCTTGATCAGGCGGCCGACCTGGTGGCGGATCCACCGGAGCTCTTTTTTACCCTGGCAAAGAAGTTCTGGCCGGGCCCGCTGACGCTGGTTGTGCGCGCGTCGCACCAGATCCCCTTGAAAGTTACGGCAAACACCGGCCGCGTAGGCATTCGCTGGCCGCGGTTTCCGCTGGCCGAGGCGTTGATCACGGCCGTCGACCGGCCCCTGACGGGCACCAGCGCCAACCTGTCTGACCATCCTGCCTGCACCACGGCGGCGCAGGTTGAAGAACAAGTCGGCGATGCCCTGCCTCTCATTCTGGATGGCGGGCCCACAGCGGGCCACAATCCATCAACGGTGGTTCAGCTGGAAGGTGAGCGGCCCCGCATTCTGCGTTTCGGCGGCGTCAGCGAATCTGATCTGAAAGAATTTCTTTCCTGAGTCTCCTGTGCGACTGCGCCATTGGATTCTTCTATTTCTACTTGTTTCCCTTGCCGGCATAGGTGTGCTGGAGGTTTCCCTTTATAAAGCCATTCGGCGGCAGGCCAGCGGCAATGAAGCGCGGCCGGCCGCGGCCATTGTGGTGTTCGGCGCTGCGGAATATAACGGGCGTCCTTCACCCGTTTACAAGGCGCGTCTGGACCACACCTTTTATCTGGAAGAGCACGACTACGCTCCGCTGGTGATTACCACGGGCGGCAGAGGCGGGGACCCCCATTTTACGGAGGGCGGCGTGGGGCGGGATTATCTGGTCCAGCAGGGGGTCGCGGCGCGCAAGATTGTGGCCGAGACCGAAAGCGAAACCACCTTCCAGACGGTGACGGCAGTGGCGCAAATATTGAAGTCCCGCGGCAAGTCAACCTGCGTGGCGGTCAGTGACGGCTTTCACCTTTACCGCATCAAGCATCTATTTTCTTCTTTTGGAATCACCGCTTACACCTCTCCTGCACCCGGCAGTCCCATTGAGGCCGAACCCTTTGCGCGCGCCCTCTACTCGCTGAGGGAACTGCTGATCATCAACCTGTGGCACCTGGGCTTCCACGTTTAGCAGAGCTTCACGGGTGGGATACGCTTCCCAGCACCACCGCCCTGCGCGCTCCCGTCACTGCCGGGAGATTGCCCGGCAGGCCGTGCAGTGTCCGGTCGGCAAGCACCGCGAAAGCGATGGCTTCCTTGGCGTCCACGGGAAGCCCGAAGGCGTCTGAAGGCATCACCCTCACTTCCGGCAGCAGTTCCTCGATGCGCTTCATCAGCAGGCGGTTATGGGCGCCGCCGCCTGAGGCCACCAGGCGCTCCGCGCCGGTCCGGGGAATAACAAACCGCCGCAGCGCGCCGGCAATAGTCCGGGCGGTGAATTCGTTGGCCGTGCGAAGCAGATCTTCTGCGCGGACGCCTGGAAGCCTGGAGAGGAAAAGGCGTTTCACAAATGCCTCGCCGAATTGCTCGCGTCCCGCGCTTTTCGGAGGCTTCTTACGGAAAAAGGGATCACCCAGAACCTGCGCCAGAAGATTGTCGAGAACTTTGCCTCTTGCAGCCATGCGGCCTTCGGAATCGTAGTGGCGCCGCCCGCGGCTGAAGACGCGCACCAGGCCGTCCATAATCATGTTGCCGGGGCCCGTATCAAAGCCGTAAACGTCCTCTGGCGTTGCGCCTGCAGGAATCACCGTGATGTTGGCGATTCCGCCGATGTTCAGCGCCACGGTGCCCTGTTTTCTGTCCCGCAGAAGCAGGTAATCCACCAACGGGACCAGCGGAGCTCCCTGTCCTCCGGCCGCCATGTCAGCCGTGCGGAAGTTGGCCACCACCGTCGCGCCGGTGCGTTCCGCAATCACCGCCGGCTCGGCAATCTGCAGAGTGGAGCTGGTTTGATGGCCGGCCTCCTTCGTGGCCTGTCCCTGGTGGAAGACGGTCTGGCCGTGTGAGCCGATCGCGGCAAGCCGCCCGGGCTCGACCCCGGCCTTGCGGCAAACCTGCAGGGCTGCATCCGCAAAAAGCGCGCCCAGCAGGAAGTTAAGCTGGCTGATTTCTCCCGCTCCAACCGGCTCACCTGCTGCAACGCGCAGCACGCGGCGCCGAACGGCCGCCGGATACGGAACAGAAATGAACTCCAGCAGGCGGACGCGAGGCGCTGTGGGCGGTCCCGCCAGGCGCACCAGAGCCGCATCCACGCCGTCGAGAGACGTTCCCGCCATCAGGCCTACCAGCAGACGCGGGGCGGCGGGCCGCGAAGTCTTACGACTGGATTTGTTTTTTAAGTTCGGCAAGCAGATTCAGGGCTTCAAGGGGTTTCAGGTTGTCGAGATCGACTTTCTCGATGGCCTGGACCACCTCGGAGTTCAAGGGAGTAAAAATCGTCAACTGCACATCTTTCGGTTCCTGCTTCTTCCTGGCGAGCCGCCCGCTCACAGTGTGCTCGCTCTGCTCGTGGCGCTTCAGCACCTCTCTGGCCCGCTCCACAACGTTTGCGGGGAGCCCGGCCAGCCGCGCCACCTCAATGCCGTAGCTCTTGTCGGCGCTGCCGGGTTCCACCTTGCGGAGGAAGATGATGTTGGAACCGGATTCCTTGACGGAGACATGATAGTTGCGGACCCCGGGCAGCAGCTCTTCGAGTTCCGTCAGTTCGTGATAATGGGTGGCGAAAAGCGTCCGGGCGCGCGTGTGGGTCAGCAGGTATTCCACCACGGCCCAGGCGATGGCCAGGCCGTCAAAGGTTGCGGTTCCCCGGCCGATCTCGTCCAGCAGCACCAGGCTGCGCGGCGTCGCCGTGTTCAGGATGGTGGCCGTTTCCGTCATCTCCACCATAAAAGTCGAGCGGCCGCGCGCCAGGTTGTCCGAGGCCCCGATGCGCGTAAAGATGCGGTCGAAAAGCGGAAGCTTGGCGCGTTCGGCGGGCACAAAGCTGCCCATCTGCATCATCAGCGCAATCAGCGCCGTCTGGCGCAGGTAAGTCGACTTCCCGCCCATGTTGGGACCGGTCACGATGATCAGGATGTCGGAGGTGGGGTTCAAATAGAGGTCGTTGGGGATAAAGTGCCCCGCTTCCTCCCGCGTCACAATGTGCTCGATAACGGGATGCCGCCCCTGGAAGATCACCATCTCTCCGTTGTCGGAGAATTCCGGGCGGCAATAGTTCCTTTCCGCGGCCAGGTGCGCAAAGCAGGCCAGCACATCCAGTTCGGCCAGCGCCTGGGCGGTCTGGCGGATGCGGCGCCCCTCAGCCCCCACCGCCCTTCGAATCTCCACAAACAGTTCCCGCTCGAGCGTCTGGCTTCTTTCTTCGGCGTCCAGGATCCTGGCCTCGAGTTCCTTCAATTCCGGCGTGGAAAAGCGCTCCGCGTTCACCAGCGTCTGCTTGCGCTGATAGTCGTCAGGCACCAGGTGCAGGTTGGGCTTTGTGACCTCGATGTAATAACCGAAAACACTGTTGAAACGCACTTTGAGCGAATTGATGCCCGTCCGCCGGCGCTCGCGGGTTTCAATTTCAGCAATCAGTTGCCTGCTGTTGTGGCTGATTTCCCGCAGGGCGTCGAGTTCGGCATGGTAACCCGGCTGGATCAGGTTGCCTTCGGTCAGCAACACCGGGGGTTCCGGGTGGATGGAGTGTTCCAGCAGGTCGTGGACATCTTTCAATTCGTCCATGCGTTCATGGAGTTCCTGGAACCGCCTGGCGCTGAAGCTTTCGACGTACGTGCGGACCAGCGGCAACTGTTCGAGCGAGGCCTTCAGAGCCAGCAGGTCGCGGGCGTTCGCCGATTCCAGGGATACCCGGCCGAGAATGCGTTCCAGGTCCTGGATTCCGTTCAGCACCCGCCGCACTTCTTCACGGGCGATGACGTTGCCGGAAAGCTCTTCAACCGCGTCCAGCCGGGCTGCGATCTCGCCGGCGTCGGTGGAAGGCCGCAACAGCCAGCTCTTCAGCTTGCGGGCGCCCAGCGAGGTGACGCACTGGTCCAGCACAGCCAGCAGGGTCGCATGGCGGGGGCCGCCGGTCAGCGGCTCCAGCAGTTCCAGATTCCGCAGCGTCGCGGAGTCCAGCACCAGCGAGTCGTTTTCCTGGTAGAAACGGAGCGTATCAAAATGGAAAAGGGTTCCCCGTTGCGTCTCGCGGACGTAATGGAAAATCGCCCCGGCGGCCCCGGCAGCCAGCGCATGGCCCTCCAGTCCATAGCCGGCCAGCGAGACCACGCCGAAATGGTCCTTCAGCAGCCTTTCTCCGTATTCCCCGCCGAACACCCACTCTTCCAGGTGGGTCTCGGTGATGGGAGGGTCGGATTCCGGCGAGAAATGCACGGAAGCATTGGGCGCCAGCAACAGTTCCCGGGGGCGCATGCGGCCCAGTTCTTCCATCAGCCGCTCACGCCCGCCCTCGCCGGTGAATTCGGTCACGCGGAAGTCGCCCGTTGAGAGATCGGCAAAGGCCAGACCAATGGCGCCGTTCGATTCGGCCACCGCCGCGAGATAGTTGTGGTCGCGCGGCTCCAGTAACTGGGCGCCCGTGGCCGTGCCCGGCGTCACCACCTGGGTGACTTCGCGTTTGACCAGCTTTTTGGCCTTGCGCGGATCTTCAACCTGGTCACAGATGGCCACCCGGTAACCGCGCCGGATGAGCCTGGAGATATAGCCTTCCGCGGCGTGATAGGGAACGCCGCACATGGGCACCGCAATCCCCTTCTCCTTGTTGCGGGAGGTCAGGGTAATTTGCAGCTCTTTGGCAGCGACAATAGCGTCTTCAAAGAAAAGCTCGTAGAAGTCCCCCAGGCGAAACAGCAGCAGCGCATTCGGGTAGCGCTCCTTAATGCCGTTGTACTGGCGCATCAGTGGAGTGGAAGATTCGCTCATAGGTTCGATTAGCGGGCGCTATTATACCGTGCAGAGGGCCGGGAGATGCAAGAGAGTTTTTCGAGGCTTGAGAATCACAACCTTACGGCGAGGGAGTGTGGCGCAGCACGTGAATGTCGGGGAGTTGCCGGTACTTCTGATCAAGATCCAGGCCGTAACCGACCACAAAAATATCCGCAATCTCAAAGCCTACGTAGTCGGCCGTGACAGGAACGATGCGGCGCGACCGCTTGTCGAGCAGGGTCACAACGCGCAGGTTGTGGGGCTTGTGGGCGGAGAGGACTTCCTCCAGGTACTTGAGCGTGCGCCCGGTGTCCAGAATGTCTTCGACAATCAGGACCTCACGCCCTTCGATGCTGACGTCCAGATCTTTGGTGATCTTCACCTCGCCCGATGAATGTGTGGACGAACCGTAGCTGGTGATGCCGAGGAAATCGACGGTGACATCAATATCCATGTGGCGGATGAGGTCCGCCATAAAGACCCAGGCTCCCTTGAGGACGCCAACCAGGTGGGGTGTGCTGCCGTGATAGTCTTTGGCAATTTCGGCGGCAAGCTCGCCCACCCTCTGCTCGATTTCAAACCTGGAGAGCAGAACTTCCGGTGCCTGGTCTACTGAGCCATGATCCATGCTGTCGTTCCTCGCCGTTGACGGGTTTCAGCCACTCTGCTAAAGTATTTTATTCATTGCTTTTGCAAAGGAGATTTTGTGGCAAACCATAAATCTGCTCTGAAGCGCCTCTCGCAGACGCGCAAACAGACCGAACGGAACCGGGCCAACCGCACCCGCATGCGGCACCAGATCCGCGAGCTGCGGCAGGCGCTGGACGCCAACGATAAGGCGCGCGCCGAAACCCTGATGGTCCCGACCCTTTCCATGCTCGACCGCATGATCCAGAAGGGTATTCTTCATCGTAATACGGCCGCCCGCTATAAATCGCGGCTGCGCCTGCGGTTCAATTCCCTTTCCTAACAAGTTGCTGAAAAAGGCCTCGTCATGCTGAACCCGCGAAGCGGGAGAAGCATCTGCTGTATCTTACCGAAAATAAAAACAAGCAGATCCTTCGCTTCGCTCAGGATGACATAACGAGGGGCAAATTCCGCATCAGCGGATTGCCCGCCCGGCCTTTCCCGGTACAGCCGTAATCCGCCAGATCAGAAACTCCAGCAGGATGGTGGAATCCTTCCACGAGGATTTGATTCCAAGGTCGGCCTGGTGGACCAGCGTCAGGGCGTTGAGCAATTCTTCATGGGTATAACGCCGCCGGGCGACGGGAGCGATTTCCCAGGTGGCAAACGGGTTGGATTGCTGTTTCCATCCGCCGCCATAGCCGGCTTGCCCGGCCGACTTCAGCGCCTGCCGGAACAGGTCGCCCACACACCACAGCAGCAGCGTTTCCCCCACCTTGCTGGCCATCAGTGTCCGAAAGAACCCCAGCGCGTCGCCGCATTGCCGCTCGGCAATGGCGCGCAGCATCTTGCCGATTTCGTGTTCCTCCTGGAAGGTCGACATCAGCTGCAAATCAGCCGCTTCCAGCCGTGTCTTTCCGTCCAATGAGGTGATTAGCTTCTCGAGCTCGGTGCGCATCCACAACAGGTTCACGCCCTGCGGATTGGGATCGCGTGACGAGCTGCCGGGCAGGAATTTTGAGGCGATCTCCCCGGCCAGTTCGGCGTCGGCTTCCACTCCCGCGCGGTGCAGAAATTCTTTGGCCCATGCCGCGGCCTGGCGCACCGAAAGCGCGCGCATCTCCACCACCGTGGTCTTCTTTTCCAGGAGTTGAGTGAACTTGCGGCGACGGTCGGGGTCAACGGCTGAAAATATCAGCGTCGCCGCGGGCGAGGGTCGTTCGAGATAGGCGGCCAGGGCCTTGGTGTCTTCGTCCGCTGCGTGCTTAAAGTCGTTCGTGTCGGAAATCAGGAAAAAGCTGTGCCCGCCCAGCATGGGGATTTGCAGCGCGGCCTGCAGTTCGCGCTCAAGCCCGCCCGGCTCAAATTCAATCTCCGTCAGGCACCAGGCGCGCGACTCCTCCGGCACGGCGGCCCGCACGGCCTCACGGCACTCCTGGTGCAGAAAGCGGTCAGGGCCGCGATGGAAATACGCAGGCGACAAACCGCCCTTGCCAAGCGCCGCTATAAATTCTTCAGGTCCCATGACTCTTTCCCGGACAGCGCAGAAAATTCACTCTGTCTTGGGACCAGTTTACTTGGTATTGGAAGGGAATGTCACCGGGAAGATGAGAAGAGGAGCGCGGAGTTTCATCCCGATGGTCGGGATGAAGCTCCGCGGTTTGCGCGATGGGGCGCGAAATGATTGCCTTGCATACGCGCCGGGTTTTCCTGTTAGTTGGTACCGGCCTGGTCTTTCGGAGTTGTTGCCTGCCGGTGCTGAAGTTCCGGTTTTGAATTTCCCGCCAGGGCGCCAAGCTGGCCGAGAGATCCCAGGCTTCCCAGGCTGCCCAGCTGGCTGAAGTCAATAGGCCCGACCAGGTTCACTACGGTCAGCTCTTTGGGCTCTGCTGCCACAATCGCCAGGCCGACAATCTCTCCGCCTTCTTCCATCACGTAGATGCCCGTGGTTTCGCCCGACTTCTTTTCCTCCACGTGCACCATGGGCTTCCAGCCGCCCGATTGCAGCTGGTTCATCACACTGTCGAGATCGGTCTTCGTGTATTCGCCCGGCTTGGCAAACTCAAAGTTCCTGACATAGACACCTTTCAGCCGCTCCACCAGGCCGGCCGCCATCTCTTTCTTCTGTGAATTTGATTTGCTTGCTTTCTCCTGCATGGCCTGCGCCGCAAGTTTTAGCATCGGCCCTTCCAGGGTCACGTTGGCAGTTTGCGAAGCCTTGGCGGCCAGTTTATCGAGCTGGCCCAGCTCCAGCCTGGCGTTCTGCGCGAAGCCTGCCGCGCTGCCGACTGCAACGAGGCACGCCAGCAGCAGAGCCGAGAACAACGCGTGCGCAAGGGTTTGCTTCCCAGTAAAACGTATCGGTGTTTTCATGAGTCACTCCATTTCTGAGTTTGGATTCTTCGGAACTTCCAGCGCCCGCAGTGTGACCCGCTGAGCGCGCCGCAGTGCAGTGCCGATTTCTTCATTCGTAATGCGCAAAGCGTAGATGGCCTGCTGGCTTGCCTGCTCGGCCTGCGCGCGCACTCGCTGCTGATGCTGGTAACGAACAACGCCAAGCACTGCCACCACACAAGCCGCCGCCACCGCCGCCCAGCGCAACGCCGGCCGCTGAAAGAACGCGGACATCCGCCGGCCGAAGGTCAAGCGCGCGGGCGGTGTTTCCAGGCGGGCCATCACGCGCCCTGCAAAACCCTCCGGAGGTTCCCGGCGCCGCAGCAGGTTCTTGAGTTCATCGTCAAGCGGCTTCATACCTTCACTCCTCCCATCGAGCGGGCCAGCTTCCGGCGCAGCAACTCCAGCGCGCGATCGATGGAACTCTTCACCGTGTTGATCGGAATCTCCATCACCTCGGCAATCTCGCGGAGTTCCAACTCTTCCTGGTAGCGCAGGATCACCGCCATGCGCGGCTTGTCAGGCAGTGTCCCGACCAGGCGCCACAGTTTCTCTTCCAGCAGCGGATCGCGCGCCTGCGCCGCCACCGCCGGTTCCGGAACATCCTCCAGGCTCACGGTACCGTTGCCGTGCCCACGCCGCACGCGGTCAATCGAGCGGTGGCAGGTTACCTTGCGCAGCCAGAAGCGCAGGTGCTCGCCGGACTTGATGCTGCCCAGGTTCCGGTAGAGTTCCAGGAAGACGTCCTGCGCCAGGTCTTCCGCCATCGACGGGTTCCTGAGGAAGTGCAGCGCCAGGCTGTAGACCATCGACTGATGCTCGCGCACGATCTCGCCAAACGCTTGGCGGTCGCCGGCCACGCACCGCGCCAGCGCATCTCCAACGGTCTGTTCCACAGCTTTGCGCAACCACCCTCCCGTCTACTTTCTAATACGCAAACGGGGGCGGGAATGGGTGCAATTTTCTTGAGGGGGGGCTGTGATTTTTTCGCGGAAGGCTAGAATGCAGTGGATTTTCATTTAACGGTGTAATTTTTACCCGCTGTGTCAAAATGAGACATGTTTTTTGAAAAGCCAAAATCCTGAGCACAATAATTTTATGAAGTTATTATTTATCAATAGTTTACATTTTTTCGAAAATAAATGATTAAAATCCCATACGTCCCATCTGGGGCTGGTTTGGAGCTATGAGTAGCCTATTAATGTGTTCATTCCGGACGGCTGCGGCCGCCTGGCCCCGTGACCGGCGTTCTGCCGGCCCAGGGTGATGGGCGGACCGGGAACTGGTCCGCAACGGGCAGCGAAGAGTTGCGCAACAGCTCTGGCTGCCCGGCTTCACCAGAAGAAAGCTTGCATCGCGCTTATTTCTTCATTACTATTGAACAAATGCCCATGCGGACCCATCTTGGTGAGTTTGAACTGATCGTCATGCTGGCGTTGCTGCGCGTGGGCGAAGACGCCTATGGAGTTCCCATCGCGCGCGCGATTGAAGAGGGCACCCGGCGCGAGGTGGCCATTGGCAGCGTCTACGCGGCGCTCGAGCGGCTGGAGCAGAAGGGTCTGGTGGCTTCACGCCTGGGAGAGCCCACGCCCGAGCGCGGCGGCCGGGCCAAGCGATACTTCCGCGTGACGGCTGCGGGCCTTCGCCGGGTCCGCGCCGCGCAAAAAGCCCTGGTCGCTTTGTGGCAAGGCCTGCCGCAACTGGAAGGAGGCAAGGCATGAGTCCATCCCAACCGCCCGCGCTGGCCAGCTGGATGCTCCGGCACCTGGTGCTGGGCGACAGGACCGAAGCGATTGAAGGCGATCTGCTGGAAGAATTCAGCCGGGGCCGCCCGGCCGCGTGGTATTGGCGGCAGGTCGCAGGAGCCATCCTGGGCTTCTCGAACCTCTTGCGGATTAGCTGGGTGATGGTCTGGACCGCCGCTTTTGCAGCGGCCTGGGTCTACGGGCTGTGCCTCATCGTAGCCCATTCCGCTCCTTCGCCAGTGCAAATCGTTTCCGGCAACTGGATCCCCAACGGCAGGCCGATCCCGGTTTTCATGCTGGGGATTCCCTTTTATCTGATGCTGCCGCTCCTGGTCTATCTGGCCCTCACCCGCAACCTGAACCTGCGGGCGTTTGCGGCGGGGCTGGGCGCTGGCATTCTGGCCATCGTCCTGCTTCCCTTCGCTCAATCTCAGTTGGCCACGCCCTTCAACTATTTCCTGGCGTGGGTACGATTGAGGCACGGGAGCGTGAGCCTGTGGTTTTTCGCCTACGAAACGCTGCAAGGGGCCTGGCCTCTCCTCGTCGCCATGTGGGCCGCCGCGCTCTGCAGGAAGAAGACCGCCCCGCCCGCTCCATCGCAGCAGGCGCACACGGCGTAATTCAGATCGCCGGAGCCCGGACCGCCATTCTGCGCGATTTGAAATTTGAGATTTCAGAAAATGCCGCGGAGTTTTTGTGGCGCGGGCCTTTATGGCCCGCGGCTGTTCGTAGGGGAGGGCTCCGCCCTCCCGCTTGGCGGCTCGATGTTTATCCCGCCATCCGGACCCTTCGATGAAATCGCAACGACGAGGTTGCTGCGGGAACTCTCAACAGCATCAAAAAGCAGGCAGGGCTGAAGCCATGAAAAAATATCTGATCATCATCGAGGAAACCGCGACGGGATATTCCGCTTTCTCTCCCGATCTGCCCGGATGCGTGTCGGCCGGCCGTTCCCGCGAAGAAGTGGAACGGAATATGCGCGAGGCCATCGAATTTCATCTGGAAGGAATGCGGCTCGAAGGCCTGCCCGCACCCGACCCGCATACCTACTCCGCCTATGTCGAGCTCCCCGTTTAGCGAGCTGGATAGCGCAGATCGTCCCGCCGCGCGGGATGACTCTGCGGTTCTTTGTTTGGAAAGTAGGGGAGGGCTCCGCCCTCCCGTTCGGCGTTTCGGGAATTATCTCGCCACCCCGACCTTTTGATGTTCGCATACATCGCATGACGCGCGATATATGCGGCGCCCACCCCGCACCGGTCTCCAGCATGGCAAATGTCAGGGGTGCAAAATATCTGTTGTCTCAATCGCAATATTGCGATATATTGATGGCGGTTGGGAGAGAAATCGGATGCCTCTTACCACAGTAGTCTTTTTCAAGGACGAAAAAAATGCGTGCCCATTGTTGGAGTGGTTGGATGAATTGCCCGCCAAGGTGCAGGACAAATGCATCGTGAGAATTGAGCGGTTGCAAGAGCTGGGCTACGAATTGCGCCGTCCGGAAGCGGACCTTCTCCGTGACGGTATTTACGAATTGCGAACGAGCTTCCAGTCTGTAAATTATCGGTTGCTCTATTTCTTCCATCAGCAGACAGCGGTGATCTCTCATGGGCTGACTAAGGAGAAAAAGGTTCCGGAGGGGGAGATTGAGGTGGCGATACGCCATCGCAAGCTGTTTGAGATGGACCCAGCTAAATACACGTATGAGGAGCCCGAAAATGAGTAGACCCAAGAGGACATCTAACGCCGTTCGGATTCTTCACCGCCGCTACGTCGGTGAGGACCTTCAGCGGAAAGCATCCCTGGAACAGGAGCGGGTCAACGCAGAAGTTGCCCGCACCATCTTTGAACTTCGCGAACAAGCTGGGCTCAGCCAAAAAGAGCTGGCGGAACGAGTGCAAACAACCCAGTCAGTTATCAGCCGTTTGGAGGATGCAGATTATGAAGGGCATTCTCTGTCGATGTTAAACCGTATTGCGAAAGCCCTCAATCAGCAACTCCAAGTTGTCATGCGGCCAAAGGAGCGGAATGTAGAGGCCATCAGATTGGCGTTCCGTGAAATGGTTAGAGGATTACGAAAGGAGCAGGGGCTGACCATCGACCAGCTTGCTCGGAAAATCGATTCTTCGACTGAAGAATTAGTTGAATTGGAACGGGACAGCTTATATCGTCCCACCCCGCTCATGTTGCATAAGCTCAGCCGTTACTTTGATATTCCGCAGAGGAAACTGGCACTTCTCGCCGGGGCAATCAAAGATGTGCCAGCTGCGTTTTGCCGGCAAGCGTCAAGTTTTGCCGCAAAATCTGAATCTTTCTCGAAGCTTACAACCGAGGAAAAAGAGCTGCTTGATGAATTTGTGAAGTTCCTACGCACTGAGGTCAACCAAGAATGAGCGAGGTGGATGAACCGACTCGAAGGGAAATCGAGAAGATTGTAGAGCGCATACTGCGTGACTCTGGGCTTCGGAAGCAACCGGTTCAGATAGTTGAGGTCATTCAGTTCCTGAAGCTCCACCGAGACTTCTACAGCCTGGATGACCCCAAGCTCCTGCAGCGATTTGCCCATCGTATCCAGATAGGCAAGGACAGAATTGTAAACTTGGCTCGCGACAAGATCCGACTCGCCGCGCTTTGGCTACCGAATGAAAAGCGCATTCTGGTGGACCAATCCCTGCCGAAACCCAAGCAGGTTTGGGCTTCCTTCCATGACACTATCCACACGGTGTTGCCCTGGCATCGAGATTTCTATTTGGGTGATACAGCGCAGACGCTTGAACCGGACTATCAAGAGATGCTTGAATCGGAGGCAAACTACGGAGCTTCGACGTTGATGTTTGGCGGCCAATTGTTTACAGCACAGGCGCTTGACACGATTCCGTGCTGGCAGTCAATCGAACAGCTTCAAAAGGAACACGGAAAATCGTACGCTGCAACCTTTCGCCGGTATGTCGAGCACGGCCATGACATGTCGTTAGCCGGCCTTGTCAGCACGCCATGGTGGCTGCCCAAGCCGGCAGACCAAATTACTCGCTGTCGACACTTCGTCCGCTCCCGGCGTTTCGAGCGCGACTTCCCTGCCGTGTTACCCGACAAGTTGTTACAGGTCGTGAACAAATCCACAGCACCACGGAAATGGGGAGTTGCCGGTGAGTTCAAGCTTTCGCTGAAAAACGCTACTGGCGACGTATGCGAATTCGTTGCGGAGTCTTTCTTCAATCAGCATTACTTGATGACGCTCTTCGTCGCTCGGGGGGAAGGGACAGGCACAAGGGTGTCTGTCTAAAACTTCACCGCAGACAAGGCCCAGCTTACTTGAGGGAGATTGTGTTTCTTTGGAGCTAGAGAGCGAATTGAGGCAAGGAGTGTCGCGCATGAGAAAATCCTACTTCGTATTAGTGCTAGCTTTCACAGTCGTAACCCTTTGCGATTTGCAAGCGGCCGCTCAGAACCAGCTGCATCCGCGGGACCCACCAAAGCAAAAACACTTGGAGTTGAACACTGTCCTTATGCAGTGCACATTTGAAATCGAAGGACGAAACGCTGAGGGTCAGGAGTCGATAGGTACGGCCTTCGTGATCGGGCGGCCGATTCCGAGCATACCAAACAGGGCGCGGTATGTGTTAGTCACCGCAGGACACGTCCTCAGTGATATCGCAACGGACAGCGCCACCCTATATCTGCGGCGGAGGGCGGGGAGCGATCATTGGGCTCCCGCTCCGATTTCAGTCCCAATCCGTGCTCGTGGTCGCCCGCTGTGGACCAAGCATCCTAGTGCCGATGTGGCAGTGATGTATATTAAAGTCCCCACTGATGTGTCGATTCCACTCCTCACGACGGATTTTCTTGCAGATGACGCCGTGCTTTCCCGTTTCGAAATTCACCCTGGCGACGAGCTTGAATGTTTGGGATTTCCGCTCGGGCTTGCTTCGAATCGCGCAAGGTTCCCGGTTCTGCGGAGCGGCAGGGTAGCGTCCTACCCATTGCTTCCCACGTCAGCAGTTAAAACATTTCTATTTGACTTCAGGGTATTCAAAGGAAACAGCGGTGGGCCTGTCTATTTCGTGCAAACTAATAGGTCTTACGGGAACGCTGTGCACCTTGGGGAAACGGTTTCCTTCATCGTAGGGCTTGTGTCGGGTGAGGAGCTTTTTTCGCAGCGGATATCCAGTCCTTATCAGCAGGAGGTCCGGCAGGTGCAGTTGGGCTTGGCGGTCGTCGTTGATGCGAGCCTGATCAAGCAGGCAATCGAAATGCTGCCGCCCCCATAGCTAGTGAAAAGCTGCAGCGAACTGGGAAAACGAACCACGGAGTAATGTGCTCGGCGCGCGGGACGGCGGAGCCCCAAGAAGCAGTGACAAGTGGCGAGTGGCAGGCGACGAGCAGAGCGGGAGGGTGGAGGCAAAGAAATTATGAAGTGTGAAGGATGAAGGATGAAAAGCGTGCCGCGCTGAAGACACCCCTCGCCCGGTCCCGACAATCGGGCCCAGCGGCCGGCGTGATTTGAAATTTAAGATTTCAGATTGCAGAAAAAGCCCGCGGACCTCGATACCAGAGGGTGGCGTTGCCCGCTCCGAAGGCCTGGAGGGCCGAAAGAAAATAGCCCACGGCCACCGACTTCGTCGGGGTAAACTCCAGCCGTGGGAAACGGGCCCTCACCCACCGCACGGCGGTCCCCCCTCTCCTGTACCAGTATTCGGGTCTTGTCGCCCGTCCCCCGTCATTGTCCCTCCAGCTGTGTGGGGCGTTTGTTTTCCCTACTCGCGACTTCCTATTCGCCACTCCCCCTCTTTGGTGAGAGGGTTGGGGCATCATCTTTCACCCATGGCTTGCGCCATGGGCTAAATTCTGCCGCTCCTCCGGAGCTGTTTTGCCGGTTTTTGTGGCCCGGGCGTCCTCGCCCGTGCTGCGGTGGAAAAACACGGCCAGGATGGCCGTGCCACAAACTGCATCAAAGCCGCAGAGAAAAGCCGCAGAGTTACAGAACAACTCTGCGCTACCGTCTGCGGTTGAAAAACACGGCCAGGATGGCCGTGCCACAAACTGCATCAAAGCCGCAGAGAAAAGCCGCAGAGTTACAGAACAACTCTGCGCTACGCGGCCAATCTGTTCGAGGTGGTGCTTCAGGTGTTCGAGGTAGTGGCGCATCCACGATTCCAGCGTCTGCGGCTCCGCGTTGCCGATGATGCACGGCGTCTGCAGCTTTTCGGCGGGCACGCCCTCCATCACCACCGCCAGGTGGAGGTTCAACGCCACCCACAGGTCCACCAGCTCCCGCCACGGCCGCTCGCGGTAGCGCTGCAGGGCCACCCACGCTTCCTGATCGTAATCCGGCAGCACCAGCGGGCTCACCAGCTGCGCCCTCACAAAGCGCTGGTGGTTGTTCGCCGCTGAATCAATCAGGTGGCCCAGGATCTCTTTTGCCACCCATCGGCCCGGCCCGCGGCTCCGGCCGGCTCCGTCTTCGCCCATGGCTCGCAGAGGTTCCTCCGCCCGCCGAACCTCGGCCCGCAGTTCGTCAGCCAGTTCTTTCATCGGCCATCTCCTCCGCGCGCAGCAACTTCTGTAACTCTGCGGTTTTTGATTTCAAAGAAACGAACCGCAGAGTAATCCCGCTCGGCGGGACAACTCTGCGCTACCAGACCGTCTTATCTCACGCGGCCTGGGCGCCGGCTGCGGCCACGGCGTGGTCGTTCTCCACGCTTGAGCCGCTCACGCCCACGGCGCCGATAATGGTTCCGTCGGCTGCCTTGATGGGCACGCCGCCCGGGAAGCTGATGAGCCCGCCGTTCGAATGCTCAATGCCAAAGAGCGGCCCGCCGGGCTGCGAGAGCTTGCCGATTTCGCCCGTCGGCATGTCAAAAAACCGTGCGGTGCGCGCCTTCTTGATGGCAATGTCGATGCTGCCCTGCCAGGCGCCGTCCATGCGCGCAAAGGCCTTCAGGTTTGAGCCCGCGTCCACCACGGCAATGTCCATTCTGGTCTTGATCGCCTTCGCCTTTTTAATGGCCGCCTTCACCACGGCCAGAGCCTGTTCGGTGCTGATGTCCTGGGTGTTCAACGCTTCCATGCTTGCCTTCTCCTTTTTGATTTGCCGGCCGGGCGGTTTTTTGGATGGTATGGATCGGACGCCCCACGCCGCAGGGGTTCGCCACCCGGCGCCAACTCCCCTGCCGACCCATCTTACGTGCAGCCGCCGCCTTTAGCAATTGAAGGATTGAGCGATTGAGCTATTGGGTGATTGTGTGGTTGGGCGATTGCAAGGTTGGTAGCGCAGAGTTGTCCCGCCCTGCGGGATTACTCTGCGGCTTTTCGTAGGGGGGGCTCCGCCCTCCCGTTTATCGGTCTGAGTTTGTCCCGCCATCAGAGACCTGCGGCGTCCGCACACATCGCAGATGATTCGGTGCATCAGCCACCGGAAAACCGCAAAACACCCGTTGACTTAATCGCAATATTGCGATATATTGATGGCGGTTGGGAGAGAAATCGGATGCCTCTTACCACAGTAGTATTTTTCAAGGACGAACAAGATGCGTGCCCCTTGTTGGAGTGGTTGGATGAATTGCCCGCAAAGGTGCAGGACAAATGCATCGTGAGAATTGAGCGGTTGCAAGAGCTGGGCTACGAATTGCGCCGTCCGGAAGCGGACCTTCTCCGTGACGGTATCTACGAATTGCGAACAAGCTTCCAGTCTGTAAATTATCGGTTGCTCTATTTCTTCCATCAGCAGACAGCGGTGATCTCTCATGGGCTGACTAAGGAGAAGAAGGTTCCGGAGGGGGAGATTGAGGTGGCGATACGCCATCGCAAGCTGTTTGAGATGGATCCAGCTCAACACACGTATGAGGAGCCCGAAAATGAGTAAACCCAAGAGGACATCTAACGCCGTTCGGATTCTTGACCGGCGTTACGTTGGTGAGGACCTTCAGCGGAAAGCATCCCTGGAACAGGAGCGGGTCAACGCAGAAGTTGCCCGCACCATCTTTGAACTTCGCCAACAAGCCGGGCTCAGCCAAAAGGAGCTGGCCGAACGAGTGCAAACAACCCAGTCAGTCATCAGCCGTTTGGAGGATGCAGATTATGAAGGGCATTCTCTGTCGATGTTAAACCGTATTGCGACGGCCCTCAATCAGCAGCTTCAAGTCGTCATGCGGCCAAAGCGGTAGCCGCAGCAGCGTTCTTGCGCCGCGGGCTAAATTCTGCCGCTCCTCCGGACCTCGCGGGTGCGCTCCGCCGGTTTTCGTAGGGGAGGGCTCCGCCCTCCCGTTTGCTCGTCACCCGCCACCCGTCACTGCTTCTTGGGGCTCCGCCATCCCGTTCAGCGGTTCGGGGATTATCTCGTCATCCGGACCTTCGATGTCCGCACACATCGCAAGAACCGCGACGTACGCGCCACCCGCGAGAAATACTGCCGATGCAGGGAGAGTCTGTGCTTAAATACTTCCGCATGAGAATGCGAAGACCCAAATGCAAGCTCGCCGTTGGGACGTTGGCGATCGGGCTGTTGATGATCGCAGGCATCTGTCTATGGGCGCCGCGGGGCCTGAGCTGGTTTCCGGCGCCCGCTCAGGCGCGAACGCACGGGCCTTACTCGACGCACTTTACCCGCGCTGAGAATCCGATTTCAGAGGGCGGCCAATGGCTGAATGGCCACGCTGACGGCCTGGACTGGACAGACGTTCGCACCACTCCCGGATTCGCATTTGGCACCGAGCCAGGCGGGAACAGGCCGGCGCCACAAAAATACGACGACTCCACGGCCCTTTTGAAGGGCGCCTGGGGGCCCGACCAGACCGTCCAGGCCACCGTCCGCTCGACCCACCCGAACCGGGACGGAAAGGTCTGGGAGGAAGTGGAGTTGCGCCTGCGGAGTTCCATTTCTCCCCACAGCTGCACGGGATACGAAGTGATGTTTCGCTGCACAAAAATTCCGCAGGCCTATTGCAACATCGCCCGGTGGGATGGACCGCTGGGAAAGTACACCATGCTGAAGGAGACAAATGGCTCCCGGTACGGCGTGAAGACTGGCGACGTGGTGAAGGCCAGCATGATTGGAAAAATCCTCACCGTCTACATCAACGGCGTGCAGGTGGTCCGGATCAGCGACGGCACATTCGCGAGCGGCAATCCGGGCATGGGCTTCTTCCTCGATGGCGCCACCGGCGTGATGGATAACTTCGGGTTTTCAAGCTTCTCCGCAACCGACAGGTGAATCCCAACGGTCCATCGCCTCGCGCCGGCCCTCAAGAAGCAGTGACGAGTGGCGGGTGACGGGCAAGGAATTGGTGATTTGCGATTTGTGATTGGCGATTGGAAGAGCAGAAATTACGAATTACAAGTGACGGGCCCGGTGGGATTGCAGATTCAAAATTCAGAATTCTAGAGGGAAAGAGCGGGAGGGCGGAGCCACAAAGAAGCAGTGACGAGTGGCGGGTGACGAGCAAACGGCAGCGCGGAGCCCTCCCCTACGAAGAGCCTTTCTTTCAATCACCCAATCGCAATTCGCTCAGTCATTCAATTGTTTTAAAAGACCCCTCACCCGGCCCCGCGATGTATGCGCAGCCCCAAAAGCATCAAAAATGTCCCTGAATGCTGTTTGATATGCAGTTAATAGCTGCAACGGCCCGGACCCAGATTCGTCTGGCAAGGGCAGAAGAAGGAACTTTGTGGCTGGGTGGGTCTGGAGCGGATATTCCCCGTGAAAATTCCATGTAAACTCATTATTTACTGGTGATTATGAGCGATAAAGATTCGCCCCTCCAGTTGTGATGCAAGGCGAAAAGATTAGCCTCAGGTATTTCGATATCAGTAAAGACTATCGGCCATATAACTGGTACCGTTGTTCCATTGTGCGCCCTGTTGTCCCATAATACAATTCGCTGGTGATGAGATATACAGGTGGTCTTTCGACATTAGATCGGGACCTCTTTCACGGGCTTCACGAAGAAAACGACAGGAAGGGCTTGCGGCTGCAGCGGGGTGCCTTTGCTCGGGGAATGGCACGGCAGCATGGAGACAAGTGGGAAGTCTATTGGAAGCCGGTTCCAGTTCTTTCAGTTGGGGGGCGACGGGCTGACATTCAGGCGATGAGTGAGATGCCTGGAAAAGCGATTCTGTATGGGACATCTCTGCTGGTAAAGACGAGATGACCGGAATGAAGTCAAGCCATCACAGAGCTTGAAAGGGAAGGCGAGGTTGATATGGTATCAGGAACGATGATGGGTAACTCGATACTTTCGGCTGGGAGCGCTGTGGCAGGGGGGCTGCTGGTTGCATTGGCGCTGATGGCTGCCATTGTGGTGCTGGGGCGCGCAGTGTTGTCGATCCGGTACAGCCGAGCCGCACGAGCTCATGGGGCAGCGGGCCAAAGGTGAGCCCCATCGGGCGCTGCGTTGTGACGGATTAGATCAACGCGTGAAGTATCAGGATTTTACACAACTGGTTATGAGCAAACCGGTTGTGTGAATACGGGGGCGACGGTCGGAGTCTCCGTTCGCAAAAGGCTGGGCCCCACCCCTTCTCCCGCCCAGCCTCGGATCTTTGCTAGTTCTCCCGGCGAGCGCACATCGCAAAGAACGTGATGCATGCGCCAACCAGCAGAAAACGCGGGAGGCCGAAGCCACGAAGATGCAGAGATGGGTGACGGGTGACGAGCAACCAGAGAAGGCAGAGCCCTCCCCTACGTGCGAGACGCCTGCGCCTTTTCGATGGCGTCGCCGATTTTCAGTCGCGCGCGGTCCCATTCGTCGGGATCGTGAATCCACATGCCGGGCGCGCCGAAGGATTGTTTTCCATCGTAAGCGCCGTGCACCACCTGCCGCACGGCTTCGTCCGCCACTTCTCTGCCGCCGGGTGTTTGTGAGAGCAGCCAGAAATACTCGTAGTCCTGGCTTCCGCGCCGCATGCCCTTAAAGCGAATGCTGGCGGCCGGCTCATCCAGTCCCATGGTCTCGCCGCGATAGACCAGCATCCCGGCGCCGTTCCGCACGGCCCCTCTCGACGTTGTGTACGTCTCAGGGTATTGCCAGGCGCGCAGCGAATTGAAATCCATTTCCCAGATGTCCCAGGAGTCGGTGCGCTGCTTCCAGGAGAACCAGCTGAGGCCGCGGCACTTCAGTCCATCGCCATCGGTGATGGCGGCGTCGTTTTCGTAGTACCACAACTGGATTCCACGCTTCTTGAATTCCTCGGCGTTGGCGGGCGTGCAGTCGTCGAGGCCGAGGTTGGCGATGTCGAGGATCTTTTCCAGGCGCTCGGTGGTTTCCCTGGGATAGGAGCCGTCCACGCGATACTTCAGGCGCGGCGTGTTGGATCCCTTGAGCAACTCGCCGAAGTAAAACATGCGATCGCGCGACAGCTTGTCGTAGGATTCATCGAGGCTGTTGAAAAAAACCACCATCTCCGTTTTGTTCCAGGCGGGATGCTGGTCGAAATGCGCCTGAACAGCCTGAAAGGCGTTTTTCCAGATGGCGCGGAATTCGGGCGTGGGGCCTTCCCTCGGCATGCGAGCCGGCCAGGGCGCATAGAACTTCCACTCCTTTCCGCTCATCTGAATCCCCCGCGGTATTTTGTAGACGTTCCAGGGATAGGCGTCGAACGGCAGAACGATGTATTCGGTGGGCACCCCGTAGCCGGGGCCGCTGTATCCATGTTGTTCCGTGAAGGCGCTGCCGTCGAAATATTTGGAGAGCCGCGCGTCGTACCGGCTCCAGTCGATCTCGACGTTGGTGCCGGACACCTTCAGGGCCGGCGCGTATCCCAGGCAGGAAATGGCAATCCGGTGCTTGCGCGCCAGCTGGTAATACTTGAGCTCCAGCTCCTCCGAAAAGGTGTTGATTTCAGTGTCGGTGTGGATGCTGGGTTTGAGATGGCTCTCCTCGGGGAGCTCAAAATCCCACAGATGAAGCTCCAGCGTCAGCTCCGCCGTTCCCTGGTCGCTGGAAATGGTGATGGGCGCGGTGTATTTGCCCGGCGGGGCGGCCTGCCGCGATCTGGGAACATAGATGTCGATCCACAGGGCCTGGCTCTGCTGCTCCTTGCCGACGTTGTTCAGCGGATCGGGCAGGTCGAAGGGCATCACGTAGCTGTGCGGATAGAGGTTGCCGCTCCAGCGAAGGCAGGGCAGCAACCCGTCAGGATACCAGCCCGGGCCCAGCGTGTAGCTCTGCTTCGAGGGATTTGTGATGTGCACGTACCATTCGCGGAACATCTCGAAGTTCGCCAGCGGAATTCCGGCCCCCGCCGGCCCCGCCAGGTCAGCCAGCGCCACGTTCACGTTGGTCAGCTTTTCTCCGGTGCGCTCAATCACCATCTGGAAGGCCACCGTCTCGTTACGCGCGGCTTTCAATGTGACGCGCCGCGCGGCCCCGTCCCAAACCAGGTTGGACTGCTTGTAACCCGGGCGCACGCCGTCCGGGAAAAGGCCCGGGTTCTCTTCAAAGGGCTGGTTGCGGATGGGATCGACACGCACCGTGTCATTGATGGCCCATACGTTGAAGCCCGCGCCCGTTGTGGGGCCGGCGCCGGCAGCGCCGCCCGAAGGGCTGCCAGAATTCCGCGGCATTGCGGACTTGTTGCCCATTCCGGCAAAAGCCGGAATCCGTCCTGCCATTGCGCCCGTCAGCCCGGAAACGAGCGAGCCGCCCGCCAGAAAGTTCCGCCGGGACAGTTTCCAGGAAAACAGAGCCATGTGAAGCCTCCTTGCCGATCAGATCAAAGGTCAACGGTTTTATACCATCTGGCCAGGCAGGAAGCAATGTGACTTTGCCGGCGAGAAAGCAATAATGAGTTCTGAATTTTGAAGGAGGAGAAAAACAGTGACGAGTGACGAAGAGCCGGAGACAAAAGCCGGGGAAAGCGATTCCAGATTCAAATTTCCGCATTCCAAAAGCGCAGAGTGGCTGGATTTGACACCCCTGCCGGGGGCGGGCTACGCTCACAGCATGGCAACACTCACACTGCAGGAACAATTTGACCAGATCGACATCTACCTTTTCGACCAGCTTCTGAAAGGCAACATCCGGCCCGGAATGCGAATCCTGGATGCCGGATGCGGTTACGGCCGGAACCTCGTCTACCTGTTGCGGGAAGGTTACGAAGTTTTCGCCGCGGACGAGGACCCCAAGGCCGTGGAAAACGTCCGCTCGATTGCCCGCACCCTGGCGCCCGCGCTTCCCGAATCGAATTTTCGCGTGGAAGCCGTGGAAAAGATGTCCTTTGACGATGAGTGCGCGGATGTGGTGATCAGCAACACCGTCCTCCACCTGGCGCGCGACGACGCCCAGTTTGAGCGCATGCTGCAGGGATGCTGGCGCGTGCTGAAGCCCGGGGGGCTCTTCTTCTGCCGCATCGCCTCGACCATCGGCATGGAGAGCGAGATGGAACAGATCGAAGGACACCGGTACCGGTCGCCGGATGGCGCAGAGCGGTTTCTGGTGGACGTGGCGATGCTGGAATCGATCGCCGAACGGCTGGGCGCTGTACCCGTGGAGCCGCTGAAGACGACGGTGGTGCAGAACCAGCGCTCCATGTCAACCTGGGTGGTGAGGAAAGAAAGGCGGGGCAACAAGGATAAAACAAACAGTGACAAGTGATGAGCAGGAAATTGGGGATTCGCGATTTTTGATGGGCGATTGAAAGAACAGAAATTACGAATGACAAATTACGAATTACGAATTAGAAAACCGCAAGGGCTTTTCGGTGAATCGATTCGGGAGTGTTTTTCCCAATCGGGCAAACGCAAATCACTCAATCGATCATTGACGTGACCCCTCACCCGGCCGGCGGCTAAAGCCGCACGGAATGACACCGTTTTTCGGCACGGACAAATCCGTGCCCTTTCGCGAAAAAGGCGGGCGGTGAGGCGGCTTCGCATCGTGGCCGGGCTGAAGCCCTGCCCTCCTGGGCCGCACCCATCGCAAACAGCGCGGCGTATGCGCCAGCCGGAAAATCAAAAATCACAGATTCAAGGAGCGGGCGTCAGCTTCCGGGCTTGGCCTGCCCGGCGGTTTTTTCGGCCGGCTGTTCACCCGGCTTGGCGGCGGCTTTTGAGTCGGGCGCCGGCTTGGGTGGAGACAGGATGTCGTCAATGGCCTGCTTGAACGCCGTGTAAGGAAACGCTCCACCGATTTCCTTGGTGGCCTTGACCTCGTTGGGGTTGCTGCCGGTGGTTCCGAGGAAAAAGGTTGGAGTGCCGGTGACGCCCAGCTTCTTTCCCGCCTCGACTTCGCTCTCGATTTCCTTCTTGTATTTGCCGCTGGTGAGGCACTGCTGGAACTGCTGGGTATCGAGCCCCAGCGCCTTGGCGGAATCTTCAAGCCCCTTCTCGTCGAGCGCCTTCTGGTTGTCGAACAGCCGGTCGTGCATTTCCCAGAACTTGCCCTGGGCCTGGGCGCAGCGGGCGGCCTCCGCGGCCCGGAAGGCGTTGGCGTGAAGCTGGGTGAGCGGGTAATTGTGGATGACGTAGCGCACCTTGCCGGTTTTCACATACTCAGCCACCACGGGCGGATAGGTCTGGCGGAAGGCGCGGCCGCAGAAGGGGCACTGGTAATCGGTGAATTCCACCAGGGTCACCCTGGCGTCCTTGCTGCCCATCACCGGGTCGCCCTGGATGCTGATGTCGGCCTCCTTGAAGGGCGGCGGCGGCTTGGGAATCAGCCGCTCCTTGATGGCGGCGATGTCCTTCTGCATGGCCTCCTGAGTGGCTTTCATTTCCTGGATTTCCTTGATCAGCGTCTTGATGTCGTCATTGTTCGTATTAGACTGCGCCAGGCAAACCTGCCCGGCGGGAACCAGACACCACGCAGCCACCAGCGCTGCCAGCAGCACGCACTTCCTGGTGAATGTCCTCATCTGGAAATACCCCCCTGAGACCGGTGGGTTCGATTATACGCCAAAATTCCCCTGCAATTCCCCGCCTTGATGATTCCGGAAAACGGCGCCCGCTGCCCCGGCGCTGACTGAAAGACCTGGTGTGGCAGTGGGATTTGGAGAGGGGCAGCGGTTTACTCTTGTAGCGCTGCCGTCCCGGCGGCACTCTTCGGGGCCGGCAGGATGCCGGCGCTACGGAAGTCCGGCAGTCTATGATGCAACCCTCAATATGGTTTCGCCGGTGTGCTGGCGGCCGCAACGATGGTTGGGCCGGGCTGCAGGGTGAGGCAATGCCGGGGATAGCTGACCACTTCAATCCGGACCGGGGCCAGCCCGGCGCCAAGAAAACCCAGGCCTTTTGCGGCGCCCCGGCTGACGTCAAGCACACGGCCGCCGACGTAGGGCCCGCGGTCATTGACCTTCAATACGAGACACCTCAAATTCAGCAGATTGGTCACTCTGACGCGGGTTCCCAGGGGCAGCATGCGATGGGCGCAGGTCATGGCATTCATGTCAAAGGGGGGGCCGCTCGCGGTCGGTAACCCCTGGAAATCCGCCCCGTACCAACTGGCCACGCCAAACTGGTAGCTGGCGGAGAGGGAGCGTGTTTTCAAAGGACTGAAGCCGCCGGATGGCGCCGAGACCAGGGTCAGGGCCGCCACCGTACATCCCATCATCAGCTTTCTCAATTCGACCCCCGTTCGTTCGCCGCGGAAGAAGGCACGGGTTCGTGCCCTGCGTGCCGTGCGCTCCGCAGTGTCGAAATGATGAACTTTAAATAGCTGGACCCTTGCCCTCAGGGTAACTGGAGGCTACAAAACTAACAATCGGGCGAACCACCCAATCTGGCCTGAAAAAAGCCTGATTACTACGTTAACCATTTGATAATCTGCGGGTTGGCTCCGACCCGGCTGCCGGTGCATTCGGAGCGGTCAGGTGGTACTTTACCGGCCGGGCCGGAGTCCATACTGGAAATTCCGGCTGAGTAGTGGGATGATCGCCAGTCCCAAAGTTTTAGAAATCTGAAAATGGAGGTTCCCTCCTGATATGGTGACTCGTCGAAAATTCTTAACGACCCATGCTGCCGCTGTGGCAACATCCGCTCTTGGATTGCATGTGCCTGCCTTCGGTGCGGTTGCGGACAATGGACTCGAAACCCTGGTTCCGGAAGATCAACTTCCACGACCGCATCGGGAGTTTTGGAACGACTGGCCGAAACACATAGCGCTGCAAATGAATCAAGCCAGGGACCGCAGAAGAGCTTTGCTGGCACGGATTCAGTCGAAAGAGCAGATTACGGACCGGACGGCGACCGTGCGCTCGCAGCTTTGGAATATCCTGGGGGGACGGCCTGAGGATACTCCCCTCAACCCTCGCATTACAGGTGTCGTTGACCGAAAAGCCTACCGGATCGAAAAACTGATTTTTGAAAGTATGCCGAAGATTTATGTCACTGCGAATTTATATATTCCCGCGACGGGAAAGCCGCCGTACCCAACCATTCTCGCGCCGCTCGGTCACACCGCCAATGGCAAGGCCGCGCTGCGTTATCAATACACCTTTCAGACCCTTGCCAGAAAAGGCTATGTGGTTCTCACCTGGGACCCTCTCGGACAGGGAGAAAGAATCCAGTATCTTCAGCAGGGGACCAACCACTCCCGCTTCCACCGGGTTTCCATGGAACATACGATGCCCGGAAGGCCGATGGTTTTGTTCGGCAACGGGTTTGCGTTGTACCTTGCCTGGGACGGGATTCGCGGCCTGGATTATCTTATGACCCGCCCGGAAGTTGATCCGCACCGCATCGGGTGCACGGGACAGTCGGGCGGGGGAACCATGACCATGTTCCTGGGAGCGCTCGAACCGCGCATCCACGCGGCGGTCGCAATCGAAGGCAATTTTGCGAACGTGGCGGGACCCTTCTATGATCCACCCGGATCCATCTCCGATCCTGAGACAGACATCATTGGAAGCCTGCCGTTGCGCATGGACCGCGGCGATCTTCTCGCGACCTTTGCTCCCAAACCCTTGTTGGTTTGCTTTACAAAGAACGATGAGGGAGAAACCTACGGGCCCCTCAACACGGAAGCGACCCTTGAAAACTACGATGAACTGGTGCGGATTTATGGAATCCTTGGGGCCAGGGAAAAGATAGACTTATTCGCCGGCAACCTGCCTCATGGAATGGATTTCTTTTCCCGGCGGGCCATCTATGGCTGGTTCAATCGATGGTTTGACAATATGGACGCGGGATTGGAGGAAGCGGAATACGATGCTGGCCCGGATAGCGCGCTCAACGCCACTACAACCGGTCAGGTATTGAGTTCACTTCATGGCAGGTCTGTGGTTCAGTTGAACTACGATCGCGCCAGACGGATTTTACCAGACAGCCCTTTCCGTAAAAAGCCGGCAGATCCAGCCCTGGCAAGAGAACAGATCCGGACTGAACTTGCCCAAGTCCTCGCGCTCCCATCGCAACGGACCCCGCTCCACGCTCGCACACTCTCCACCAACATGGGAAAGAAACAACAAATAGAAGAAATCCAATATGAGTCCGAACCTGGAGTTCGCATCATGGGCTGGTTCGTTAAACCGCAGAATGGGGCTGCCAGGCATCCGTGCGTCCTTTACATTAGCGATGGGTATGCGGATGAGGCAGTTGTGGAACCGAGTCCCTTTGATGGTGCATTGGGCCAGGGCAACGCAGTATACGCAATCAGCACACGCGGCACCGGACTTTCTGTTCCCCGCCCGCCAAAGGGGGGACCGAACTTCTACCAGCAGATGGATCTCTATGAAAGGTTCGCATGGGCCAATCTGGTCCTGGGAAAGCCGGTTATCGGCCAGAGAGTATGGGACATCCTGCGCGCTTTCGACTATCTTGCTTCGCGGCCGGATGTGGACACATCTAAAATTCAAGTTATAGGGCAGGAGGCAGCGGGCCTGGCTGCCTTGATGGCTGCTGTGCTCGATGAGCGCGCTCAATCTATTCTTCTTACCCGGATGCTTGTGACCTATATGTCGATTGTCCAGTCGACGGACTATTCCCTCCCCCTGGGGTGGTTTGTGCCTGGAATTCTAGAGCATTTCGACGTCCCCGATCTTGCCGCTGCGCTTTATCCGCGTCCAGTGTGGGTTCTGGACGCCGTAGACGCTTCAGGGGATTTTCTGTCCGACGCTGAAGTGCACCAATACTACTCGCAGCGGATACCCGGGGATTCTCCTGCTTTTAAAGCAATAAAAATACTCAGTTCTCCAAAACATGACCGGCTCGTGTATCTGAATTGGCTGAATCATAGCTGAATAAATCTGACGTGCCTGTTTCGGAAAGATAACATCATGAGCTTTCTCAATTCGACCCGTGTTTATTCGCCGCGGAAGAAGGCGCTGGTTCGTGCCCTGCGTGCCGTGCGCTCCGCAGTGTCGAAATGATGAACTTTAAATAGCTGGACCCTTGCCCTGAGGTTAACTGGAGGCTACAAAACTAACAATCGGGCGAACCACCCAATCTGGCCTGAAAAAAGCCTGATTACTACGTTAACCATTTGATAATCAGAGGATTAGATCGGAGAGTCTGTGTGCGGACGTGGCGTCTGGCGCCATGCGGAGCGTCCGGCTGGGGCGACCTCGGCCCTACCCGGGCGCAGCAAAGCGTTTTGGACTTGCGGCTGGGCGCGTATAATAGGACGACGTAGAATGACAGAGTTGATTCCAGCGCTCATGCAGAAGAACATGTACCGAACGTTGCTTTCAGAGTTGTCAAATGCCCGGTGTCGAGGGGAACTTGGCTGACGCGCCAGAAGACACGGTCAAGGCCGGAAGCGAACACGGATTCCGGTGGACGCGGCTGTTTGGCCTGGAGTGTAACCTGCCGGGGCGAGTGTGGCTGCGGCGGGTGTGGAAGGCCGTGTTGTCCGACAACTGCGAAGACCTGGCCGCGCAGATGTCGTACTTCTTCCTGATGGCGCTGTTTCCCTTTTTCATTGTGCTGGCGGCTATTGTCGGCTACCTGCCTTTCACGGGCGCGTGGCCGCACGTGCTGACCTGGATCACCCATTACTTCCCCGACCCCGTTCAGCCCTACGTCTTCAGGACCGTCACCAATTTGACCCAGGAGTGGGGCGGCCTGCTCAGCTTTGGCCTGGCCAGCTCCATCTGGATTGCCACCCGCGCCGTGGTCAGCCTGATGGACGGCCTGAATGCCGCCTACAACGCAAAGGAAACGCGCGGCTTCTGGAAAAGGCGACTGCTGGCCTGCGGCGTGATGCTGGTGTTCGCGCTGACGTTTCTCACCGCGTTCGGCCTGCTGGCGTTTGGCGGCCGGGTGGGCCACTGGCTGGGAACGCATTCCGGACCGGGCGCCGCGTTCGTGGTGTTGTGGCACGTATTGCGCTGGGTGATTCCTCTGACGCTGCTGAATTTTGCGGTGGGCTTTGCCAATTACGTGCTGCCCAACACCCAACGGCCCTGGCGATGGGTGACGCCGGGCAGCCTGTTTGTGGTGGTGGTCTGGTTTCCATCGACGATTGGCTTCAACGCTTTCATCCGCCACTTCACCACTTCGGGCGCCTACGGCGCGGTGGGCACCTTCTTCGTGCTCATGACCTGGATTTACGTCACCAACTTCATCCTGCTGGTGGCGGCTGAAATGGATTCGGAACTGGAAAAATCCGCCCGCACCTTCCACTCAGAAAACGTTCCGCAACGGCTGTTTGTGGCCGGTTGAGCGGCCGCTTGACCCGAGACCTATAAACCGAAGTGGATGACAAACCCGGCGGAAAACACCAGGTCGTGCATTTTGCCGGTGACCGGATAGTACGCGCCGACGCCGGATCCGGCCGCCTCAGGAAGCCCGTAAGCGGGCGTACGGGAAATGTGGTCGCGGGCGTCGATCTTGACGGCCAGCAGGTGGGTGAGGGTGATGTCCATGCCGCCGCCGAAGTTGTATCCCAGCTGGTCGTCTGATTTCAGCAAGGTGCCGGGGACCCCGTTGAATCCCCGCGATTGGGCCAGCGCCGCGCCGTCGCTGGTGGGGGCAAAACGGTTGAGGTCAAGCCCGAAGACGAGATAAGGCCGCACTCCCTTGATGGTTTTGGCGCTGTGGGCGTTGGCGTCCAGGCTGATCCTCTGGCCCTGGATGCTGTACCCGATGACGTCATTGGGGGCGGTGGAATTAAAGTAATTGGTGACGGCCAGATTGTTGCGAAACCTGCTGTAGGAGCCTTCCGCGCTGAGGGTTTTGAAGATGGGATATTCACCTCCCACGGTGAAGCTGTTACCGGTCCTGTAAGTGGAGGCGAATGATGCGCCGTAGACCTGGTAATATTGCTTGTCATGAAGCGCGGATACTCCGCCCTCGATGAATACCCGGTAGTCCTGGGCATGCAGCGCCGCCGCGCTGGCGCTCAGCAGTACGACCGCCATCAGTCCCTGAAGCAATCTGCGAATCTTCAATGGTGAGCCTCCGATCAATTATGATCCTGTTTCCACTCAGGATGCCGGGCAAAGAGACATTCCCAATTATTCCGCATTCCCTGCCGTCCGTGCCGGATTAGAAATTTTACACGGGATCGGCCGGTCCCGTCATGTGAGGTTCCGGGACGGACCGGGTTTTGCTGCGATGGCCGATTCAAGGAAAAGGTTGCAACGGCGGGCCGCGAGCCGGCGGAGGCGCGGAGGGGAGGAGCTTGTTTTCACCCTCGAACCCGGCAACGGGGACCCTTCCGCCGCCGGAAGAGCGGGACCAGAAGCCCTGCAGCATAGAGAGGAAACGGAGAATCAGCCGCCGCTGTGTTGCGAGTCCTTCAGCCACCAGTTTCCCTGCCGGTTGCCAGCCTGCCCTTTTGAATCCCTTCGCCCTCGGCGAGTGGATAACATCAAGGTCTGGACCCGCGCATCATCGGCCATCAGGATTTTCATCAAGCGATTACTTTCCCCGCCGCCATCGTCTCGATGGCCGGCCAGAGGCGCGCCAGTTCCTGCTCAAGCAGACCGCAGGCTTCATCGGCGGCGGTCAAATCCCCGCCTCCTCCAATCTTCTCCAGGTTCAGGGCGGCCTGATAAGTGGCGTGGGCGGAGAAGTTGCCGGCGGAGCCTTTCAGGGCATGGGCCGCGCGCTCCAGGGCCTTGGAGTCGCCTTGCGCAACCGCCGCGCGCACCTCCGAAAACAATTTCGGGCCATCTTCGAGGAACAACTTCGCCATGTCGGCCAGAAGCTGCCGGTCTCCTTCCACGCGGGCCAGGGCCTCCTCCCAGTTGACCGGTGATGCGATGCTTTGTTCCGAGGCGGGGTTCGCCGCCACCGGGACCACGGTGGCGTCCTCGATCGTCTCGAACAACTGCTTCCGGCTCGATGGGTTTTGACACATAACCGTCCATCCCCGCGGCCAGGCAACGTTCTTTGTCGCCTTTCATGGCGTGAGCGGTCATGGCGACAATCCGCAGATGAGATCCCGTGGTCTTTTCCTTCTGGCGGATGGCGGCCGTGGCCTGGAAGCCGTCCATGTCGGGCATCTGCACGTCCATCAGGACCAGGTCAAAGGATTGGGTTTCCAACGCGGCCATGACCTCCCTGCCATTTTGCGCCACGGCCACCTGATGGCCGCGCTTTTCGAGCAGGCGCACGGCTAGTTCGCGGTTCACGGGATTATCCTCAGCCAGCAGGATCCGCAGTTTTTGGCGGGCTTCGCGCAACAGATGGCGGGTGACCAGGCGCTGGGGCTCGTTGCCTTGCGGCTGTCCAAGAGCCGTCATGATGGCGTCCAGGAGTTCGGACTGGCGGATGGGCTTGATCAGGTAGGCGGAAATACCCAGCTCACGGCAGCGGGCGGCGTCTCCGCGCTGTCCCGTCGAGGTCAGCATCATCACCGTGGCCCCGGCCAGACTGGGATTCTGCTGGATTCGTTCGGCCAACATAAATCCATCCATGTCGGGCATCTGGGCGTCGATCAGGACGAGGGGAAAGGATTTCCCGAGTGCCGCGTTCTCCTCCAGGAGGGCCAGGCCGGCCTCCCCGCCCCTGGCCAGGGCGGGAAGCATCATCCAGCGCCTGAGCATGGCGTCCAGGATGCGCCGGTTGGTGGAGTTGTCGTCCACCACCAGCACCCGCATGCCCTGCAGGTTGACCTCCTTCCGGGGCTCGCTCGGCGTGTGGGCTTTGGGCACGCCGAAGTGCGCGGTGAAGTGGAAGGTGCTGCCTTTGCCGGGTTCGCTCTCGACCCAGATTTGGCCTTCCATCATCTTCACCAGATTGGTCGAGATCTTCAGGCCGAGGCCGGTTCCGCCATAGCGTCGCGTCATGGAACTGTCAGCCTGGGTAAAGGCCTCGAAAATCACCTCCTGCTTGTCCCGGGCGATTCCGGTTCCGGTATCTCTGACCGCGAAGTGCAGGCGAACCCCGGCAGCGGTGCGCTCCTCGATCTCCACGCGCAGCACCACTTCTCCCTGCTCGGTGAACTTGATGGCGTTGCCGAGAAGATTGACGATAATCTGCCGCAAGCGGCTGGGATCGCCCACCAGCGCCCGGGGCACTTCGGGCTGCACATGGTAGGCCAGTTCCAACCCCTTCTGGTGGGCCCGTGGGGCAAAGGTCTTGGCGATACTGGCGAGGCAGTCGTTGAGTTCGAACTCGATGAGGTCCAGGGAGAACTTGCCCGCCTCAATCCTCGAAAAATCCAGAATGTCGTTGATGATCGTCAGCAGAGAATCGGCGGACTCCTTGACCATGCCGAGAAACTCGCGCTGTTCGGCGGTGAGGTGGGTGTCGAGGGCCAGGTCCGTCATGCCGATGATGCCGTTCATGGGGGTGCGAATCTCGTGGCTCATGTTGGCCAGAAACTCGCTCTTGGCAAGGCTGGCGGATTCCGCCTTGACTTTGGCTTCCGAAAGCAGGGCATTCGTGGCGCGCAGTTCCGCGGTCCGTGCGGCAACTTCTCCTTGCAGATTCTCCTGGTGGCGCCCGAGTTCCTGGTCTCGCAGTTGGATCTGCGAAAGCATTTCGTTAAACCCGTCAATCAGCTCCCCCAGTTCATCCTCGCCCTGCTTCACCGCACGGATGGAATAGTTCTTCTTCCTTGAAACCAACTGAGCGGTTTCGGCAAGGTCCAGGATCGGCCCGGAGATCACGCCCTGGAGACCGGAGGAGAGAAGGAACGCCAGAAACAACGATGCCACCAGAATAACGGAGACAACCACCACATACTCTCGAATGCGCGACTGCAATTCCTGCAGGTCGGATTCGAGATAGATTGTTCCGATCGGCTGTTCATCCAGGCGAATGCTGTGGAATAGCCTCAGGCGCCCTTGGCCGAAAGAGCTCCCGTCGGGTTGCGGCGCGGAAGGCAGGTAGGTTGCTCTCCCCCCGCGAAAGTATGACGCGAAGATCTTGCCGCTCTGGGAGTAGATGCAAGCCGAAGCAATGCGCGGCTGCCCTTTCAGCCCGCCGAGAATCTCGGCGGCGGACTTGGGGTCGCTGAAAGTCAAAGCCGCCGTGCTGTTTTCGCCGACGATTTCCGCCAGAATCGAGAGATTGCTTCTCAGCGCCTGGCGCGAGGCGATGTAGCTGTAGCCGACTAAGGCCGCGATGGCCAGCGCCAATGCGGCGCCCACCGCAACCATGATGATCACCCGCAGTTTGCTCTTGATGGATAGATTGCGAATGGAAAACATTTTTGTCCTACCCGCCAGCGTTTCCGGTCCGGACGATTTGCGCTACCCTCAGGAGCCGCGAGCTGATTTTGAGCTTCTGAACTTTGGCCGCTTCCGGGTTGATCTCGATATGTACGTGGTTGTCCACGAGGGTGAAGTTGATCACCCCACCCATCTCGGCGAAACCCTTGGTGTCTCCCACCGTCAACACACCCGATCCTCTCAAGCCATCCAGGATGGGCCGAAAACGGACTTTCTCGGAAGAGCTGATAAAAGCGATACGGCAATCCTGCGCGTCATCAATTTTCTTGACGTGCCGGACCTCTAACACCTGGCCATTGACCGACTTCCCTTCAACGATGGTTTCCAGTCCTCCGCGGAAAGGGTCATCACCGATCACACAGATCGCGAATGGCTTTTGGCCGAGGTTGCCGGGTTGCGGCGGCCAATCCACAAACTTGGTGAAATTATAGAGAAAGGCTGCTTTCACTTGATACTCGCTAATCTCCTGGGCCGAAGCTTGGGGAAGCAGCGCCAGTATTGCGGTGATAAAGAACAGGACAGCCGGGCCGCTCACGGACGCACGAAGAACAAACGGACCTTTCCCGGTGAAGTGGGACCGTTCCCGTTTTCTAGAACATTTTTCCATTCCTGACCGGCTACTCGTACTTCGAAAACTATCAGGCTCTAAAACCGCCATGTGACCTTGCCATAAACGCTGCGTGGTACTTCAGTCGTGACGACGGTCTGCACCACAGCCTGGAATTCCGGATGGCGGGGGTCGAGGAGGTTCTGCCCAACAACGCTCAATTCCGTCCACTGGTTCAGGCGCCAGCCCAGGTGAATGTCCGATCGCGTGTAAGCAGGAATCGAGCCCGCGGCCAGACGCCCCACGCGATAGAGGGACGTGTCAAGCGTAAAGCGATGAGGAAGGTCCAGATAGGACCTTATCTGGAATTGGTTTCGTGGGGTCCCGCCGTTCAATTCTGCAATCGTGAACACATCCAGGCTGGAGGGGTCCAGTTTGATCGAGGGAACAAACCAGGTATAACCTCCTTGCAACGTCCAGAATTTCCTGACCTTCCACCCCAGCAAAGCCTCGGCGCCGTGCGTGGACCCAAACGCTTTTCCATCGTACACCAGGGGGATAACCAGGTGCGGGGGCAGGGGTGCCGCTTCGAAGAAGGTATTGCCGGGCTCGAGGTTCCGCAGACGATCGTAAACGTTATAGAACGAAGTGACATCCAGGGAAATGCTCTCATTCGGTTCAAAACGATAGCCGAACTCATAGGCCTTGAGTTCTTCAGAATCCAGGCCTGACTTGCCGAAAAAGCTCAGCAGCGCCACCTGATCTTCGGCAACAGGGAAGGCCTCTAAATTGTATCGGATGTCTGCCTCGCCCCGGGCAGGGGTCTTGTTCGCCTTCGAAAAGGCCGTCCAGAAGGTGTGGCGCTTGGCCGGCGTCCAAAGCAACCGCACAGTGGGCTCTACTTCGAACCCCGTGTAATAGTTGTGCTCGACCTTGGTTCCCGCGGTCAGCCAGAGTCTGTCTCTCACCAGATTGATCTCATCCTGAAAGAAAGCGTTCCCGATCGAACTGCTGAACATCGCAGGAGTGAGGGTAATGGTGGGATTCGGACTCATATGGTCCCGATTGTTCCGGTAGCCGAAGCCCCACACCACGTCATGCCGGCCCCCCAAGGTCAGATGGTGCTGAAAGTCCACGTCAAACGTGCTGCGCAATTCGGGCTCGATCACATCCGCCCGGCTGATCCGGTCGAAATACATCTGCAGACTCATTTCCGATCCCGGGCGAACCTTGCGAGTCCAACGGCCCAGGATGTTTCCTCCCGAGAAATCCATGATGGAGGTGAAGGCGGGCGTCGAGTAGGGAGGTTGCAAATTAAATCCCACGGGGTACGGCTGCCCCTTTACGCCGCCATAGATATCCCCTTCGAGCGTCAGCGAGTCGCGAGCGGACAACTCCCAGTCTGCCCGGAACCCGCCATGGTTCATTCGCCAGCCATCGGCGGCTTCCTGTCCGGCGCGATTCAGGAAGCCGGCGCGATTGAAATAGTTGCCAAAAATCCGGTAGGTGGCGTCCTTGCCGATCTTCCCGCCGTATTGAGCCGTCCCCAAACCCTGCTCCACGTTGCCGCCACCGCCCGTCAGCAGGACCCCCTGGGTGTCTTTGGAACTTTTGGTGATGATGTTGATCACGCCGTTCACGGCGTTGGTGCCCCACATGGCCGCTCCGGGACCGCGGATCACCTCAATGCGGTCAATATCTTCCAGAACCACGTCCTGCGAGTCCCAGTACACGCCGGCAAACGAGGGGTCGTAAACGGTCCTCCCGTCTATCATGACGAGCATCTTGTTGGCGAGTTGCCCGTTGAAGCCGCGCGCCGAGATGGCCCAGGTGTTGGCATTGATCTGCGCCACGTCAACTCCCGGAACCATGCGGAGCAAATCGGGAATGTTCGTGGCCCCGGACCGCCGAATTTCCTCCTGGGTAATCACAAAAATCGCCGCCGGCTCGTGCGAGAGTTTCTCTTCCTTCTTGGAAACAGACGTTACCTGCACATTCATCAGGTCTTCGAGACTGGCCTTGGACAGATCCACCGTGGCCCGCTCCTGGGCCCAGCCTGGAACTCCGAACATCAGCAGCGACAGCGCATAGAGGCCAACAGCCAGATGGGAGGAGAGATGGCGTCTGCAATTTGCGCGTGCGGACGGGCGGCGCGCCAAAACCACGCCGACATGGTCGCAGACTGCGTGACCAAAGACCGAAGCGAGCTGGAGAGATAAACCTACGGCAGGGATCCACTTCGGCAAGGGACGACCGCTTCCTGGTGTTTGCATGGGAACTCCATGTGAAGCAATCGCTTATCGACTCCCCCGGCGTTGCCTCCCACACCTTTTATCGGGCAGGAACAAGCAAATCTTGAGCACAGGATGGAAGTGCGGAGGCCGCGAAGAAGAGGCGGATGCCGGGCTTTTAAGGAAGATCGAGGCAAGAACCAGATCAGACTGGAATCAGCGGGGTGTCAGGGACCTGCTGCCCATCGCTTTTTGACCGGGTCGGGAGAACTCGCGATCCCGTTGAACGAATCCTCGGCAATCTCGATCAGCAGATGGTGGATGGCTTTGAACAGATACTGGGGGCGGATGGCTTGATCAGATAGGCGTCAATGCCCGATTCCCGGCGCCGCGCCGCATCGTCTCGATGGCCGGCCAGAGGCGCGCAAGCTCCTGCTCGAGCAGACCGCAGGCTTCTTCGGCGGCGGTCAAATCCCCGCCTCGTCCAATCTTCTCCAGGTTCAGGGCGGCCTGATAAGTGGCGTGGGCGGAGAAGTTGCCGGCGGAGCCTTTCAGGGCATGGGCCGCGCGCTCCAGGGCCTTGGAGTCGCCTTGCGCAACCGCCGCGCGCGCCTCCGAAAACAATTTCGGGCCATCTTCGAGGAACAATTTCGCCATGTCGGCCAGAAGCTGCCGGTCTCCTTCCACGCGGGCCAGGGCCTCCTCCCAGTTGACGGGTGATGCGATGCTTTCTTCCGAGGCTGGGTTCGCCGCTACCGGGACCACGGTGGCGTCCTCGATCGTCTCGAACAACTCTTCCGTCGCGATCGGTTTTGACACATAACCGTCCATCCCCGCGGCCAGGCAACGTTCTTTGTCGCCTTTCATGGCGTGAGCGGTCATGGCGATAATCCGCAGATGAGATCCCGTGGTCTTTTCCTTCTCGCGGATGGCGGCCGTGGCCTGGAAGCCGTCCATCTCGGGCATCTGCACGTCCATCAGGACCAGGTCAAAGGATTGGGTTTCCAACGCGGCCATGACCTCCCTGCCATTTTGCGCCACGGCCACCTGATGGCCGCGCTTTTCGAGCAGGCGCACGGCTAGTTCGCGGTTCACGGGATTGTCCTCAGCCAGCAGGATCCGCAGTTTTTGGCGGGCTTCGCGCAACAGATGGCGGGTGACCAGGCGCTGGGGGCCGTCGTCTTGCGGCTGTCCAAGAGCCGTCATGATGGCGTCCAGGAGCTCGGACTGGCGGATGGGCTTGATCAGGTAGGCGGAGATACCCAGCTCACGGCAGCGGGCGGCGTCTCCGCGCTGTCCCGTCGAGGTCAGCATCATCACCGTGGCCCCGGCCAGACTGGGATTCTGCTGGATCCGTTCGGCCAGCATAAAGCCATCCATGCCGGGCATCTGGGCGTCGATCAGGACGAGGGGAAACGATTGTCCCGAGCGTCGCGCTCTCCTCCAGGAGGGCCAGGCCGGTCTCTCCGCCCCTGCCAAGGCGGGAAGCATCATCCAGCGCCTGAGCATGGCGTCCAGGATGCGCCGGTTGGTGGAGTTGTCGTCCACCACCAGCACTCGCATGCCCCGCAGGTTGACCGCCTTCCGGGGTTCGCTCGGCTTGTGGGCTTTGGGCACGCCGAAGTGCGCGGTGAAGTGGAAGGTGCTGCCTTTGCCGGGTTCACTCTCCACCCAGATTTGGCCTTCCATCATCTTCACCAGACTGGTTGAGACCATCAGGCCGAGGCCGGTTCCGCCATACCGCCGCGTCATGGAACTGTCTGCCTGGGTAAAGGCCTCGAAAATCACGTCCTGTTTTTCTGGCGGGATTCCAATGCCAGTGTCGCTGACCATGAAGTGCAGGCGGACCCCGGCATCGCTGCTCTCCTCGGTCTCCACGCGCAGCACTACTTCTCCCTGCTCGGTGAACTTGAGGGCGTTGCCGAGAAGATTGACGATAATCTGCCGCAAGCGGCTGGGATCGCCCACCAGCGCCCGCGGCACATCGGGCTGCACATGGTAGGCCAGTTCCAACCCCTTCTGGTGGGCCCGTGGGGCAAAGGTCTTGGCGATACTGGCGAGGCAGTCGTTGAGTTCGAACTCGATGAGGTCCAGGGCGAACTTTCCCGCCTCAATCCTCGAAAAATCCAGAATGTCGTTGATGATCGTCAGCAGAGAGTCGGCGGACTCCTTGACCATGCCGAGAAACTCGCGCTGTTCGGCGGTCGAGGTGGGTGTCGAGCGCCAGGTCCGTCATGCCGATGATGCCGTTCATGGGGGTGCGAATCTCGTGGCTCATGTTGGCCAGAAACTCGCTCTTGGCAAGGCTGGCGGCCTCCGCCTGCCGCTTCGCCTTTTTGCTCGCAGTGATATCCTGGCCGATGTTTATGGTCGAGCCGTCCGAGAGGCGGACACTTGCCCAAGTGGTGTCCAGAATTCGGCCTGCTTGATTGCGAACTCTGAAGTCGAGCCATCCTCCGGACGCTTCTTGCCAGTGAGAGGAAATGCGTTCGCGGAACTCCTCGTCGGGACAGCTGTCGAGGATCTGGCTGGCGTCGCGGAATTCGTCCCTCGACCAACCGAGCACTTGCATGAATTCTCGATTGACACTTTTCGTTATTCCTGTGGGTTCGTGGAGAGAAACCATGATCGGAATTCTGTCAAAGAGCCCCTGGAGAATCTCCGTCTGCTTCCGTTCAGCTCCATGGGCAGCTTCCAGCTGTGCGGTTCGCTCCATGACTCGCTTATCAAGGTTCGCGTTCAGCTGGATCAGATCATTCGCCTGTTGATCGAGTCGACGATGACTCTCCGATAGCACGTCGCGCCAGCGGCGCAGGACTCGGAGAGTGAAGATCCATCCGATCAGGAGAGTTGGCAGGGCCGCGAGGGCGCCGAGACTGTTGATAAGGGCCTTCTGCTGCTCTGATTTGAGGATGTCGTTGGCGCGTTTATTGAGCTGAACCGCCACTCTTGTCATGCCCTGCGAGTAGATCTTTTTCTGCGCCTCGTACTCCGCTGAGGAAAGAACTTCACGGGCCGCTGCCGCACGGCTCTGGCGAACGAGGTCAAAGGCGCGATGCTCCATTTCGACCAGCTTTATGTTGGCGGCTTCGGTCGCGGCAGCGCCCTCTACCGCGTGGGCGTCCGGGTCAAGCTCGATGATTCTCTTGATTGCACTGTCCAGAATCGGCTCAAAGTGAAGATACCGCTGCTCCCATGCCAGATCTCCTGTGGCCGCCGCCATGCGGGCGGACATCGTCAGGACCTCGTCCAGATGCGTGACCACACCCTGTAGTTCCTGGACTTGAAACAGACGCTCCCGGATCACTCTGGCCATACGGTAAGAATCGTAGATGCTCCATCCGAACCAGCCGATGACGGTTGCCGTCAGCAGCACGGCAACGGTCAAGAACAAGGTCGGGAAACGCTCAGGTGTTGATGGGCTCCGATTCTTGTTCATTGGGAATTCCTTTCCACTGACGATTCATCTACGCTGGGAACGCCAGGGGTCTTCTTTTCGTCAGGCAGCGCACGCTGCGGAAACACATAAAGGACACCCATACCACCACCGCGCTGGATACCACCGGGGTTGTACTCAAAGAAGAAGGTCACTTTGCCGAGCGGCACAGCAACTCCCACAATGCCGTTATAAACTGCTGACGGGGGCGTGAAGACAGGGTCGAGCGCCCGGCCAATGGGCGTGAGACGGCTGACGCCACCGTACGGAGTCAACGTGCGTCCTCCGACCTTCACCGGCCGACTGGCAATGAGCGCCGATCCGAGCAATACCCGACACGCTTGCTCCCGGTGATTGATGGGAAAGTTCGCGGTGTTGAAAAGCGCAACATCCACTTTGGTGCGCGACCGCCTCAGCAGGCCGACGTTCGAACTCATCGCAACGTAGCTCTGCGATCTTCCGAAAACGGTTATGTTGCCGTAGCTCACAAACGCATCGACACGATTGCTCACACCATAGCCATATTGGACCCACAGGTTGGTCAGCGTGCCGAATCCCGTGGGGTGAATCGCGTTCGCGCTGACCATGACCGCCCGTGAGCCTTTGCCCCCATTCTCGCCAGTAATAAGCACCTGCGCCTGGAGCGCGTTGACGAGGACAAGACTTGATAAGGCGCTCGCCGCAAAACCACTCACAAGCCGTTTCACTGGGATCTCCGCTCTCAAATCCGGGTAACTGAAGGTGCAGGGTCCCAATACCTGAAAGCCAGACGCCCTTCCTTTCGGGCACGCTTGTTAAGCTCGCCAAAGCCCTCGCGCCGAACTTGAACGGGAGCATTTCCACAGTTGCACTCCCTCTTTGTTTTATCGACAGCAGCCATGGAGCGATTGAGGAAGAGAGGAAGAAATGTGACCGGCGACAGCCAGACCCATGGCCACAGCGCCTGCTCGGCGCGCCGATGCTCCGTTACGTCGCGGAAATACCAGATTCTGCCGTAATGCTCTCCGCTGGCCCCGATCAGCGGAGAGGAATAGCGGTCGAACACCTTGCCGTTCTTGAGCCTGATTTCATCCTGCGCCTTCTCATCCGGGTGCTGGTAAAGGTAATCTATCCTTTCCAGGAAAGCCGCCGGGTTCTCAGTCTGGCTCACGGCATACTGGAGTGCCTTCGTGTCGTCATGCTCGGCCAGAATAGCCTCGGGGACGTCCCACATTCGGACAAACTGCTGGTTTCGGAGAATGGTTAGGTTGGCATTATCCACCGCCAGAATCCCGTCAAGGGTGGTCTCCGATTCTGCTTCCAGCAGCGCTGTCTTGAGCCGGAGGTCTTCCTCCGCCCGCTTGATTTCGGTGACATTCCGGAAGATCCCTCGCGTCGCGACCGGCTTGCCGTCCTCGAACCGGCAGTTGATGTTGCCGGAGACGATGACCTTGCGGCCGTCTTTGGCGGCAAACACCGTTTCAATGTTTTCTACCGGTTCCCCGCTCAGGATGCGCTCGAATAGGATCTTGCACGAGTCCCGGTCATCCGGGTGGATGATGTCAAACACGGAAAGGCGCGACACCTCGTCCCGTGCTGTAGCCGAGAGTTTTAAGCCAGGCGCGGTTGACGTAGAGAAAGCGGCCTTCCGGATCCACGCTCTGGACAAGATCGGGGGCCGTGTCCAGAAAATCCTGCATGTGCTCGTCGGCGAGGGCACTCCCCATCTCCCGGGCGACCCAGAAGTAAAGCAGGGGTGCGCTGAGGACAACCAGCAGGCCGGCATTGGCGAGATCTTCCCCAAACCCCTGGGGAAGTTGAATGAAGCGAAGAATGGACATCACCGCTACTTCAGCAACGGCAATCACCATCATGACCCGAAGAAACATAGTGAACCGGTGCATGGGTACCTACTGGAAAGCCCGCGGCTTTGGCGCCATCGGGCTTAATGGGTGCACCACCAACCCAGCCTTTAGCGGCGCACCTCCCTATCGAGGATGGACCCCAAAATGGCGCCAAGAATGGTGTACCGGCCGCCAGAATAGCTTCCATATTGGTATCGGCCGTAGCAGCCATCTTCATAACCGCGGCGGAAGCCCCGGCGAAGAGAGCAGGGCGGCGGCCAGGGACACAGAATAGCCGTTATCGGCGTAGTCCGTGGCCCCGCCGAAGCAAAGGTGAGTTAATATCGAAGGGGGGGATGGCTTGTCATGATGCTCTCCGGCCAACGCTGAGATTTGCCACGCACATGGCCAGAGGGCAAATTCCGAGGCAACCCCAACGCGCGTTATGATCCGGCCCACAAAGAAGTGGTGTTACATTCCGCTGTTCCTGGTTTTGCTGGGAACTTTCGTCTCTGAGACTCTGGCCCAGTCAGCCCGGCTATCTGCAGTTCCAGATACTCCTTCCTGTGAGCAGGCTCAAACCCTGGTTCAGCTCAGCAGGGAGATGATGGATCAGAATCAATATGACCGGGCCATCGCAGAATTCAAATCGGCGCTGGACTTGTGCCCGGAATCCCAGGACATCGAACTGGGACTCATCCGCGCGTACATCAAGGCCCGTAAATTCACGAAGGCCGAATCGGCGTCCAAGTCATTCTTGCAGCGTTACCCGCATTCTGAGGATGGCCAGGTATTACTGGCTGATAGCTACCTGATGGAAGAGAAATTTCAGTATGCGGGCCGAACGCTCCAGAAACTTCTGGCCCAGAATAGCAAGAACCCGGAAGGTCTCAAACTGATGGGACTGACCTTGTTCTTCTATAAAGAATATGCGTTGGCTGAACAGGAACTGCGAGCTGCACTGGCGCTTCGACCCCACGATGATGAAACCCTTTATGCGCTGGGCCGCGTGTACCAGACACAAAACAACTTCGCGCCCGCCATCAAGGCTTTCCAGGAATTGATCGCTCTCAAACCAAAGTACTACCAGGCTTACGACAATCTGGCACTGTGCTACGAGGCCATTGGGCAAATTGACCAGGCAGACGCCATGTTCGAGAAAGCCGAGCGCGTGGCGGCCAAGGTCAACCCCAAGGACGACTGGCCCTATGCAAACCAAGCCGACATGCTCGTGAAAAACGGGCAGGTCGATAAAGCATTGCAGTCTATCGGAAAGGCGATCCAGATTAATCCCCGGTCAGCGCGGAATCAGTGGATCATGGGAAAAGCGCTGATGGGGAAGGGTGATCTTCACGGCGCTGAAAAGCATGCCCGATTGTCCATTCAGCTTGACAACAGTTTTGCAAAAGCACATTACCTGCTGGGAACAATATATCGAAGACAGGACAAACCGGATAAAGCCCGGCAGGAATTCGCTCGTTTCAAACAGCTCAGCGAGAAATCTGAAGCGCCTTCCATAAAATCCTCAAGCGACATCAAGTAGATTGCCTGGTCTAAATTCGATGCGGGCTAAAAGCATGTTCAGAGAGCTTTGAAGAATTACGATGCCGGCGCAAAGATATAGCTGCGTCCGCCGGCGACCGGCCTGAATTCTTTCCACCCGGCGCGAGGAGAAGATAATTTGACCTCACCGAGGTTTTTGCCATCCGGGCCGAAAGCCGACAGCACCCCATGCGCCGGGGCGCGGAAAGCGATTCGGTTGTTGCCATAGATATCGATCAAGTCCAGCAAACCTCCGGGTTTGTGCCGCAGGACCACGCCGCCCGCGGCGCCCAGACCTCCGCGTTCGGCCCACTGCCCGCGACCGTCAAGATATTCATACCCGGGCGCGTCAACGTAATCGATGCGGTGGTCGTTCTCCAGAGCCGACATTTCATAAAAGTGATTTGACGGATTGAACGCCAGCCAGCCGGAAACGGGCAGGGTGACCGGCTTGCCGGCATCCGTAACCGTCCACGTTCCGTCTGTGGAGCGATTCACGTAAACTTCCGTTCCATTCTCGTACACCACGTGCAGCCGGGATTCGGCGTTGACGCCTTTGGCGATTGCCTGGCTGGGGTTATACCACTTGCCGTCACGGTCTGCATACTGGATGAGCCCGGGCGGGTTAAAGGCATATTGCTGCTGCAACTGTTGCATCATGTAATAGGATCGGGTCATAGCCTCAAGGCCAAAAGGTTCCGAGGGTTTGATCTCTTTAACGAGCCAGCCCATGTTGCCGTAAGCAATCGTGGTGGCAAGGAACAGGTCGACGTATTGGCTCCTCTTGGGAGATTCGGTCCAGTGTTTGTCGATGCGGCTCAGGTAATAATCTGTATCTCCCATTCCATAGTCGCACTCGAGGGGATGAATTTTCCGAAGCCTGAAGGAAACATCCAGCGGCGCGGTCAGAAGATTCCCATCCGTGTACACCCAGCCGTAATTGCCCGAGTCCAGGCCCGCGTAGAGCCATTCGTAGGTCCCCTCGGACTCGGTCGGGCCGTAGACCTTCTGGTCATTCCGCAGAAGCTGGCCATAGGCGTAAAAGGTTGCGGCAAAAGTGCCCGCTCCGGGGACACGGGCGTCGTAGTCACAGTAGCGCCAGGGCGCATTAGCAGTGTGCACGTCCGTGTATGACATTTTCACGCCGAACTTTTCCTCGATCCGTTTTGCATAGTACTGGTCAAACTCCACGGCCTTCGATGGTTTGAGGGCATAATTGCGGGGCCAGGCGCGCCGCCACTCGCCGTCCGGTTCCCGTTGCACAAAGTCCGGACTCCAGTTCGTATTGAGGGTGCAGAAGTCGGTGTAGTTTGAATAAACCCCCTGCAGCCATCCCATGGCATTCTGGGCCTTGATGTACCACTTCAGCATCGCGTCGCCGCCCTTTTGAGGAGCCGCATGGAGTTTCTCAGTGTTACAGTCGCCTTCGTCCCGCCAGGTAACCTCGTGACTGTGCTGCATGATCTTGTTGAGTCCATAAGAACGGATTTGCGACGAACGTTCGTGGTCTTTTTCCCACGATTCCGGCTCTGTCACGGTCCAGACGTACTCGTCCCCATACTGCCGGATGGAAGGTGGATTGGCGATGCTGGGGAGCGTTTCCGAATAGCTGGGCGAAGTGGTAATAAATATCCTTTCGTGGAGGTTATTCCGCAAACCATCGGTCTTGGGCAGGTAGCGCATGCCGCCATTGATTTCGGCGCTGTCTTTCGTCACGGGCGGGTTCCCGGTGTAGTAAGGTTCGGAAGCGTTGCTGCGATACCAGTCAAACCAGACGGAAGTGAAGGTCGGCTTTGAAGGCGCACCGGAAACGAGAACGCGCGGATTGGTGTCGCCGTAAGTGATGTAAGGCACCGCGATCAATCGCGGATGGGTGACGCCCGAAACCTTGCCAAAGCTCAATTCCGTTGCGTCCCCTCCATCGCACCACACATCGAGCACCAGCGATTTCTGCCACAGGCGGAGCGCATAGTCCACAATCTGCGATCCCATGCGAAACTTGGCGTGCACAACGTCGCCGGTCAGCTTTGCTTCAAGCAGGGCTCCTTTGGCGACCTGACCTTCGGGAGTGCCTGTAAACCGGACGCCCCCTCCGTCCAGGGGATGGAAGCCTTCGCCCCCATCCACGCGCGCTGTAATCTCGCTCAAAGTTCCCTGCGCGGGCTTGTAGTCATAAACTACCGTGGCGTCTTTGCCCGCGTAGCGGAATTCAAACTCATTCTTCTCCGTCTCACGCACAGACACTTTGAAATTCTTCTCGAAGTTCGTGGGGAGAATTGTCTGCTCGCGAGTGGGAAACGGCAGCGTTCCCGGCCCGGTGTTCAGGCCCACGATTTCGTCGCGGTACGGAATCAGGTTCCGTTTCGGCTGCGGCTGGAACTTTAGCGGATTCAGCCCTTCCTTAAAAAACGCCAGTGAGTCACAAAAAAAGTAGCGAAGATCGCTGTTTGTGATCTTGGAGATTTCGATGCCGGAAAAGCTCGCGGGCATCACCATCTCGGAAAGGACCTTGGCGGGAATCAGGCGATGAATCAGCCACCATTGCTTCCAATTGACTTCCGTAAGGTCGATGTTGAATTCCTTGCCGCGAGCGTCCCGGATAAGGATTGACACTTTAACCGGCGGAGTTGTCGGATCCGGGACCCAGCTCCAGCGGTCTCCGTAACCCCAGAGGTCAATGGAATCAAAATTTCCAGGAATGGGAATCGGCTTGGGAGGCCTGGCGATCACATGGCTCTGGGGATTGGTGCCGGCGTACAGGAATTTACAAACGTGTTCACCCCACATCTGCTGTTCACGGCTGCGCCGCAATTCTCCCCGCGCGCCATCAAAGAGTTGAAGTGTCCAGCCTTCCATGTCTTCAAAACCCACCAGGGTGTGCGGGTTTTGCTCCCGCTGCACCCACGTCATCTCATAGGGCTGTTGGCCAACCTGCTGCCAGAGCTCTATCTGATTGATGGCAGGGACAACCTTTTGGGGGACTTCCTGCTGCCCTGCAAATAAAATTGCCGGCGAAACGATTGCCCATAGGATAAGTGCAATCAGCGTTCTCGGTTTCATCGTCATACCCCCTCATGAAGAAAGCACTCACATTCCGGAAAAAAGGGAATTCGTCCTCGAAACGTTCCCGTCACGGGACGAACGCAGCGCCCCATCTTTACACGCTATCCGCCGCTTTCAGGTTGGCCGGATCATGTCCCGGGCTTGATGACGGTGAAGTTGGCTGTGCCGGTCTCATGCGTGTAAGGTTCGCGGACAGTGACGCTCCAATCACCCGCCGCATCGTTCAAAGCCAGAGGCACACTGAACCTCGCCGTTCCCTCCTTGAGCTGAAGGTTCTTGCCGTAATAATTCAGGATCTTTCCCTCAGGATTGCGAACTTCAACGTGGATGGCCTCCGGAAAATCCTTGTGCCCGTAAGGCATGGACAAATGAACCCAAAACGCGACCGTGTCCCCGGCAGCAACTTTCGGGCTCGTGACGTTCGACCCCATCGCACTCACGCTGAGCTTGCCCACAGGCTCGGACGAAAGCGCCAGGAAGAGAGGCGCGCCGGCCACCAAGGTCCCTTTCACCTGTGAGCTGTGGCCCAACAGACGGTGTTCCCGGAGGTCATAGACATAGCGTGGTGATGGGAAACGGACCGTCACCGGTCCCACGTCCTGGCATCCCACGCCGGGAAGAATCGCGAGGTAGTGAACTTCACCCTTCCTGTAATTGACAACTTCCGAACATTGGACGGGCTGGCCGCTGGCTCTGCGAACGTCGGCAACAGGTTTCACCCCGGCCTGCTGCAGGTAGTGCCTAAGGATTTCCAGAATGGGACGATTCTCGCCTGTTTTTTGCAGATCACTGTAATGGGTGAGCCAGAAGTTCAAAGTGATCGCCCGGCCGGCTCCGAAGGAATTCCTGATCAAAAAAGGCGTGCTTCCGTTGCTGGCCTCCGCCTGGCCGGAAGTCACCTTCATATTCGGCTCAGCGGGCACAACCGTGGGCGCAACTCCATCGCTCCCCCATGCCACGTGGAGTGTAAGTGGCTTCTGGTCCTCCGGTTCCTTTTGCTGTGGCTCCTGCTGGATTCCAAGCACATTGTCCAGCAGTCCCTTCTTTTCCCAACGCGCGTGCCCATCCATCCGGCCGATTTCCCCATCGGAAATCAGCAGACCGCCTTGCGCAACAAAATCCCGGATGGCTGTTGCTTCAGCCGCCGATAGCGAAATCGAATCGGGCAGAATCAGCACCCTGTAATTTGATAAATTGCCCTTGTCGATCTGCTCCGTGGTCAGAAAGTCATACTGGTATCCATCGTCGCGCAGCGCCTGCAGCCAGCCTGTGCGGTTCTGGTGAAACCGTTTGAGATTTGGGGAGGTGGCGTCACCGTCCGTCACTTCGTGCGGAGCAATATGCCCGTCGGTGATCCAGTGGCTGCGAACGCTGAGCAGCGAGTAGTGCACGGCGATGCCGCAATTCCCCCGCTTTGCTCCCCGCAGCAGCAGTGCCAGGCCCTCGTTGCGGAATTCATTGGTCAATGCGCTCAGGTCGCGCCCCTGCTGGGTCAGGGTGAGGTCGGCATTCAGCGCCGTGTATTGCCAGAAGAGCGAAGCGCCAGTCTGGCCCGCCAGCAGCCGCTGCCAGAGCTCGTGGCGCAATTCCACACCGAAACTCTGGTAGCCGGTGAAGCCGGTCATGATCTGGCCTGCATGAATGGAACGGTGGAGATCATCCTGGTTGTCCTCGGAATAAGGCTGCAGGTAGCCGACAATGTGGTCGAGCAGGTACCAGTTGACCGCGTTGGAGGGGCCGGGAGCCTGGGTGCCGGAGATGCTGGGCAGGCCTCCGGGATCCTCCGCCTTCACTGTTTCCGCCGCCACCTGCATAGCGTGGGCGAAGACCTGCTCCATGTAAGTCCGATGGTCCATCCATCCGGCATAATCGCCTTTGGCCTGTGCCTGGGAAGTGGTCAGCGGCATCACGCCGTCCCAGGTTTTGTAGCTGGTTTCCCATTCCTTGTTCAGAGCGCCGAGGTCCGAATACTGGCCCCGAAGCCATCTTCGAAAACCCTCCAGCGTCGGCTTCGACCATGAGAAGTCCAGAGGATCGCCGTAGGAGGTCAGCGAAGATTCGTCCGCCAGGTAGTAAGCCAGCGGCCCATAGGGTTGGTATTTACCCATGGAGTCGATAATGTCGCTCCGCAGAGTATCCAACCACTCAGGGCTTGAAAGGTCGGGTTCGCGAATCAGGTATTTGGTGTCATGGGTTTTCAGATATTCGTCTTTTTGCTCGATATATTTCTGTCGCCTGTACCAGTAAACGCCAAACCCCGGGGCATGAACTTCTGTTATCAGCTTGAAGTTATCCCGTGGATTGGCCGCTACCGTGACGCCGATATTGCGGAATTGCGACTCAAGTGTCGGGGTCCATGGTTCGTAAGAAGGCGGGCCGTACCAGGGCAGGATCAGCTCATAAGCCCCAAAGTTCCGATCGACGCGGACAAAATCAACCCGCGTCTGGTTCTGATCGATTTTGACTTCCTTCCCAGCACGCTCTGCCAGCAAGGCCACGCGAACCCATCCAATGTTGGTGGTGTAATTCCCCACGGGCACGGTGGCATGGAGCACTCCTTCCTGCACCTTGGAAATGGGTTCCGTGGCGGAACCGATCACCCGGTTCTGATTGTCCAGCAGGTCCACGCGGACTTCCACCGGAGCCGTTCCCCCGATTCGCACAGTCGCATGGAGTGGATCGCCGAGGCTGTAAAACTTCTTACCGGTTGCAATGGAAACAATGTGGTCCGGTTGCGGCAAGGAAAAGGACACGGAGCCCCAGGCATAGCGCTTTCCCGCCGCCGAAAGAATCACATCGGCATTGTTGCGGCCGCCGGAGGCAGTGTCCGGCAGGGTGATCGCAATCCGGTTTCTGCCGCGCTTGAGATGAACATCTTTTCTGACCTCGCCTTCATCGTCACCCCACTGGCTGACCAGTTTGACGGAAAGCTCAGCCGACTTGATCTTTGTCTGGTTCTCAAACGTGACAGCAAGTTTTCTTGCGCCATGATTGGGAGCTTCCACCCGCATCGGCAGAAGATTGATCTGCTGCTGCTCGACCGCCGGCCCACAGAATCGACCGTCCGAGCAGTGAGTAGAAATACTCCCACCAGTGATCGTTTTCTTTGCCTAAAAACTCCCAGTCAATGTCCGGCGAGAGCCCGTGATTCACATAACCAAGAGCCACCACCCGGCCCTTGCCATACATCCTGGTAGCCACAATCGGTTCACCCTCCGGGCCTTTGACGAGCAGTTCGGAATCCGGTCCCAGATGATACTTGTAGTGCTTCAGGTAGTCTCCCGGGAAGGTGTCGAGAGGCACGTTGTTGGTGATAAAGCTTTGCCGGGCGTTTTGCCACTCTCCGGTGGTAACCGCTCGCGGCAGAACGTGCAATTTTCCAGAGCCATCCAACTGATCGGAAAGGCCATCAATGAGAGGTGAAACTTCCCAGAGTTTTCCGCCTGGCGCGACGGCTAAATCGGGAGCGTGGATGTTAAGGGGAGGGTTAACTTTCGGTTCGCCGGGCGCTGGAATACCCGTGGTGGGATGGATCAGGACCAGCCCGGTTCCTTCTCGAACCCGCTTCAGAATCCCATCGCGAATATCCTGCGGCAGCCGGTTCCAGCCGAACAGGCCGGGCAGCACAATCACATCGTAGTGCGCGCTGCTGGCCAGGTCTTCGGCCAGATATTTATAAACCAGTTTATAGGTGCGCGCTTCATAGTTCTTGCCGGTGCCCACGGTCCAGGTGTTCACGTCCCAGGCACTGTCAATCATCACGGTGTCATAGGTGATGGGAAAACGTTCTGCAAGTTCCACCAGCGTCCGTCCCTCGCTGACGCTGGGAACCACCAGTGCGTGTACCATCTTTCCGCCCCAGGGCCGTGCCCAGGCAACATGAGGAGTTTTGACGGCCAGGGTAAAAGGCGCGTCCACCCTCTCTTCCGATGCCGCGCTCTGGCCCGTCAGCACCGTCGGAGGACAGAATTCAATCAAGCCGAACAACGCAAAAATAAGAAGAACCGCGACGCTCAGCGACCAGTGTTTTGGATGTAGCCGTAATGAAGCCATGCTTAACACCTGCTCTGGATTGTGGAATTCTTTCTTTTCTTCTCGGGACGGCACAGGATATCCCGCCTGTCGGTTCTTGGCAAGCGGACTGTGCAGCCATTGAGGGTCGGCTTTAGGGAAAATCTGGCCTATGCAAAGGGAGGGGGTTTCCGTGAAGAGCGGTGGCCCCGAAAAAGCAAAACCTGGAATTTCAGTTTTGGAGTGTCTGTTAAAAGGGCCGGCTGCCAGCGAACGATGGGTGTAGTTTGCCCCGGCCGCGGCGCGAAGGAAGCAGAAGAGTCAGAAAAACTCCGCGTGAGCTCCAGTGCAAGCCGGGCCGTTGTGCGGTGAAACCTGGCCACCGTTTCCCGGCGAAACAATCACCGGAACCGACAGCCAGGTTTTCTTAAACAAATCGACCACCTTTTAGCGGAGGCCTTTGGGAAGACTTAGACAGGCCTTCGACCCTGGATGACTCTGATCAGGAAAACCACAATCGCGATGACCAGCAGAATGTGAATATATCCGCCGAGCGTGTAGGAGCTGATCATACCTAGCAACCAGAGGGCCAGGAGGAGGATGAAGATAAACATCAACATTTTGGCTCTCCTTTCCGGCAACGAAGCCCATTTCAAGGTGCCTCCACATTCGTGGAGCCTGGAAGCGCTTTTCAGTTGCCCTCTGTTCCTGAAAGCTTGCCGCCCCGGCAAGGCGGAGCCGGCATTTTCAAACAATCTGCCAGCCACCTTACCGAGGGGCACTTAGTCGAAACACAGCCGACTCTCAATCCTGTTAATGCCGGACCAGAGCGGATTCCTCGACTCGTTTCCCACCACGCGGGGAATATTTTGCCAGTGTGGCGTCGAGATTCTCGGCTGCCTCTGTGGGTGGCTTCACCGTACCTCTGAGGAGAACATTTTCTGGCTCAACGGGGTGGCCGTAGAGGTCGGTGTTGTCATCTGTATCCTGTTTCAGGACGGCTCCCTTTAAAGCCACGCCTGCAAACGCCCCGCGGGAGCGGGAATAACTGAGGATTTCAGCGTGGAGTTGAAGGTCGGTGTCACCAGACGCCGTTCGCCCCACCGGGCCTGCCGCAACTGATGCATCTGCGCCAAGCTTCACCTTATCCTGCAAAAGCTTCTTTGCGCCTTGCGGGTTCATCACCAGAAAGACGACATCAGTAGCTTTGGCTCCAATCTGGAACCCGAAGCTTCCTCCTCCCATGGTAAACATGGAAGGCGCGCCCCAATTCCCGTTTCCGTGTTCGCGGCACACCAGGACGCCCCGTCCGTAGGTGCCTCCCACGATGAAAGCTGCCTTGAGCTGAGATGGGACGATTCCCACGCACACAGCTTTTTCCAGAAGTTCGCTTGGAATTCCCTTATCGGGTGTCCGCATGATCTCGTTCATCACCATGGAAGCTTTTTGCAGTTGATCGTTCTCATCCACCTTGTTGCTGGCGAGTGCTCCTGTCCATGGAACGAGTATCAGAAATGCAATCAAAATCTTTTTCATTTTCAGTCTCCTTTCCCTCTCCGCTTATTCCCAAGCGTGCCACGGGTACCGACTGCCGAAAACGTCGGAGAGGCCAGGCAATCGGCTTCGCGTGCCTCATTATTAAGGGCACGCCAATGGGGTAGAGAAAATCCGGCCGCTGTGGCGCGCCGTTTCGTTGTGGGAAGCCCGTGCCGTTATTTTGCCGGAGCCGCGCCGCTTGCGATCAGTTGGCGGCTCGACTCCCGTGTTGCTATTCACGGTTCATCCGGCAAATTTCCATCGACTTCCCCGATTGCCACTCCAGTACGCAGCGTTTTGTTCATCACAGGCAACTGCGATGGAAACACCTCTCCCCGGCCGTCCATACGAGTCTGGAGAAAAGGCGGCCTCTACCGGAGAAAGCAATTTAAACTTGACCCACTCCATAACAAGCACGTTCTATTCCAACGAGGCCAATCCAAAAATATAGGCATGTAATTCAATTATTTAGAAATGATGCCGAAAAACATCCCTGCTGCCGGCCACACCAAAAAACAAGAAAGACATACTCGCGTGACGAAAAAAATCCATGGCAGGCGGCAGAAAGAAAAAGCGAAAGCTTAAACAAATCACTTACCTGGATAGCCAGAGACTACATAGCTGACTTTGGTCCAGCCATCCACAGATGGCCGGAAATACACACGGGTACTAGCACTTTAGTAGTATTGACCTGTTAATAACTAACGCATTATCCTCTGCCAGCGTTATCGCCCGGCGACGATGAAAGTGAGGACCCACAATGCAGGGCAAAAGGCACGTCCTGATGATTGATAAACCCCATGCTGTCAAGGATTTGCTCGAAGAGATTTCGGCGGGTGTCGAGTTCGATGCCGGCCAGCCCACGCCTGCCCCCAACGCTGAGAAATCGGGCGGCAGGTAATTATTTTATCGGAGGTTGTTATGGACCTGGATTTCTTTAAACGGAAACTTCGGCAAGGCGACCGAGCGATGCCCGACGAGGAAATCGTTGCCTTGCTCGAACCGGGAGTCGAAATTGAGGGACAGATAAAGGTTACCTCTGGAATGGTCCGACTGAACTGCCAGCTCAAAGGCATGGTTTGTTCGGAGGGGACCATCATCGTGGCCAGCCAGGGAGATATCGAAGCCGATCTCGAGGCGACGCAAATCAGCATCGCCGGCAAAGTGAAAGGGAACGTCCACGCCTCGAAACAACTCCAACTCAAGGAGCACAGTATCCTCCTGGGCGATGTTGAAACTCCCTCGCTGGTGATTGATCCCGGCGCCTACTTCACTGGCCGTTGCAACATGCCCACTCACGGGATCGAGAAATTGGCCGCGGACGAAGTCGTTTCCGGCCAGGAGGAAGCATAACTCGCGGCCTCCTGGCCCCGGAAAAATACTCCCACGTTCGATGCGATATGGCCGGGGATTCGGTCTCACGAGGACCGGTGCGGAATCCGATTCGAGATCCAAAGGCAAACCTTGCCTGCCAGTGAGCCCCGTTGAAAAGGCCCTGGGAATCCAACCCGGCCAGGCACAGGCAACGGTAATACAAGCCCGCCAGGCAGACCTGTAAATCCGCAACAGAAATAATCAACCACCCGATCCAGGCTCGCGCCAAAGGCCGTCTTAAAAAATCCCCTGATCACTCGGCGCTGTTCTGGGCAGCCGTTGGGAAAAGTCAGCGCACAGCTCCCGGCGCCAGAACGCCGCAGAAGTTTGCAGCGCCGGGTCCCAGGCCTGCAAGACCACGAAAACCGTAGCAGGTCCGTTTGAGAATGAATATGATGAAGCACCAATACTACGAACGCGGACACTGCGGAACAAGGAGTGTATTGAATGAAAATCGTATCCATCGAAATCCGGGTCTGCACAAACACCCGGGAAGCCATGGGTGACTCCGAAATGCGAGCCGGCGGAAAATCAACCTTTGATTTTCTCGTCATCACCCTGAAGACGGATGAGGGCATCGAAGGAACGTCTTTCGGGTTTGCAGGCAGAGGCGCTGAAATGGCCGGCCAGATCGCCGCCTCCGCGCTGAAGCCGTTCTTTCTGGGGAAGGACCCGCTGGCGCGCGAGAAGCACTGGAAAGAATTCCGCACCTACGACCGGTGGTGGAACCACGTTCCGATCTATGCCTATGGGCCGTTTGACATCTGCCTCTACGACATCGCGGGAAAAGTTGCAGGGCTGCCGCTCTACAGGCTGCTGGGTGAATACCGCGACAAAGTGCCCACTTACGCCAGCTCCTTTGTCCTGGCCACTCCTGAAGATTATGCGCGGCAGGCGCTGGAGGTTAAGGAGCGCGGCTTGCACGCGTACAAACTTCATCCTCCCGGCGACTACGATTTTGACCTGAAAGCTTACCGGCTGTGCCGGGAGGCGGTTGGTCCGGACTTCAAGCTGATGGCGGATCCCGTTGCCGCCTACAACCACGAGCAGGCCTTGCGGATGGGGCGCGAGCTCGAACGCCTCAATTACTACTGGTTTGAAGAGCCGCTCTTCGATGTTGATTTTCACGGACTTCGAAAGCTCACTTCAAAGCTCGACATCCCCATCTGCGGGACGGAAGTCCTTGCAGGCTCGCATTATTCAACCGGCGAGTGCATCGCTTCAAACGTGGTGGACATTGTCCGCACGGATGTTTCCTGGAAGGGCGGCGTGACGCCGGTGATGAAAACTGCGCATTTGGCGGAATCTTTTGGAGTGCAGTGCGAAGTCCATACGTCCATCTATCACCCTCTGGAGATTGTGGACCTGCACTGCTGCTGCGCCATCTCAAACTGCGAATTTTTCGAGCTCCTTTATCCCATGTCCTACATGGACTTCGGCATGAAGAACAAGCTCGATATTGACAGTGAGGGCTATGCGCATCCGCCCCAAGCTCCGGGGATCGGTGTTGATTTCGACTGGGACTTTATCGATGGATGTACAATTCAAAAATTGTGACGGCCTGACTGGATGTAGCAGACGGTCGGCCGGAAACAATTTCAAAAACAGGAGGAAGCGTGAAGCGATACGGACAGGTGATTCGGTTGCAGCCCGGCGTGAAGGAGGAATACGTTCGCTACCATGCCAACGTGTGGCCGGAAGTGCTCCAGATGATTCATAAATGCAACATCCGCAACTACTCGATCTTCCTGAAAGACGATACGTTGTACGCCTATTTCGAATACATCGGAGACGATTTCGACGCTGACATGGCGAAGATGGCTGCCGATCCGAAAACACAGGAGTGGTGGGCCATTATGGGGCCCATGCAGCAACCACTTGAGACCAGGAAAGAGGGTGAGTGGTGGGCCAATATGGAAGAGGTCTTCCACACGGACTGAAAAGGGCGCGATCTACTCCAGGCGATAAACCCTTGCGGCGTTTTTGTAGAACAGCTTTTGCTGGTTTGCTTCCCCGGCGTCACGGGTCAGCAGCGTGAGAGTTTCCACCCATTTTCGCAGCGACGCAGCCAGCGTGCACACGGGCCAGTCGCTACCAAACATCACGCGGTCCCATCCAAAGCATTCAATCACGTGCTCAACGTAGGGGCGCAAGTCTTCCGGCGTCCAATTTTCCACGTCGGCGTTGGCCAGGATCCCGGAAACTTTGCAGACGACGTTGGGAAGTTTCGATGCTTCCTGAATATGCTGCCGCCAGGGATCGAACACCTGTTCTTTCACCTGAGGATTCCCGCAGTGGTCCAGCACGAAATTGACATCCGGGCAGTCCCGAACCAGGCGAATGGCGACGGGCAATTGGCGCGCCAGAATGCAGATGTCAAACGAAAGGCCATAAGCCTCCAACAGCCGCACGTTCTCCGCAAAGAGGCTTGATTGCGCAACCTCGTCCGGCTGGGTGTGCAGCACTCTCCGGATTCCCTTCAGTTTCGGGTGCCCGGCGATCTGGTCAAGATAATCTGCAAAGTGCGGTTTCTCCGGCCTTCCGGAGGCGACAACTCCCTCCAGCGGATTATCCTGCTCAGCCAGCGCCAGGATGTGCCGCGTTTCGTCCAGCATGTAGGGTTCATCGACGTCGGCTTCCAGGTGGACGGATTTCTCAATGCCCAGACCCTCGCCTGCCTTCACATAGTCCTCCATGCGGAAGCTCCTACGCAGCGAAGGAACGTCGTCCAGCCAGGAGTATGTGAACAAATCCAGGTCCCAGAGGTGCTGGTGAGTATCAATAATTTTCATCGCTTCGTCCAATCCCTTTTGCTGAGATTCTCACTCCAATCATAAACGCAATCAATCCGTCTCAATCTTCAGCACGGTGTCATTCGTGTCGGGCGCCTCTGCGGGTAGCTGAATGGTCACGCCGTTTCCACTGCGCTGGAAGCTGAGAATTTCACCGCGCGCCAGAAGACTCACTCGCGAAACGCGCCCGACTCCGCTGACTTCCAGGCTTCCTTTCGGCCAGTCGAAGATGTGGAGGTATGTGGTGCCGCCTTTGGCCGTAGTCCTGCCGTAGGAGAGGTCCTGCAACGGACCATAGGTTGTTCCGTAAATGGATTCCCCATTGATCGCCAGCCATTTGCCGATTTCCCGCAAACGCTCCTGGAACTCGGGCTGAATAACTCCTTCTGGGCTGGGACCGACATTGAGCAGGAAATTTCCGCCCTTGCTGGCCACATTCACCAGCGTCCGGATCAGCTCTTTCCCTGATTTATACTTATGGTCGTTCTTGTTGTAGGCCCAGGTGTTGTTGATGGTCATGCAGGTTTCCCAGGGCTGGAAGTCTTCCGGGCGCGGCAGGCCCGAAGGCAGCCGGTCCTGTGCCGCAGGGTCGACTCCTGCAATGCGAACGCCTTTCACCGGAATGCGGTCCGGCACAAATTGTTCCGGCGTCTCATAATCTCCCGGCGTCCCCAGCCGGTTGTTAAAAAGACTGCCGGGCGAGAGTTCACGAAGCATTCGCTGCACGTGGTACCCGTCGTATTTTTCCTGGTTATCGAGGCCGTCAAACCAGAAGACCGTCGGTTCCCCATAGCGCGTGGCCAACTCGCGCACCTGCAACTGGAGATAGTTCAAATAATTTGGCCACTCGGGGCGCGTGGGCTCGCCGTGCCAGTTTTCCTTTGCCGGCTTTGAGGTATCCCGGAAGCTCGGATGGTGCATGTCCGGAGGCGAGTAGTAATAGCCCAGGGGCATGTTATGCCGCCGGCACGCTTCCACCAGCATCTTCAAGACATCCTTCTTGTAAGGCGTGTTGGTGATCTTGTAATCCGTGAAGGAGGAGTCGAACATGCAGAACCCGTCATGGTGCTTGGTCGTAAAGACAATGTATTTCTGGCCCGCCGCTTTGGCCAGTTCCACCCAGGCGTCGGGATCGTACTTCACGGGATTGAACTTCTTATAGAGGTTGACGTATTCCTCCTGAGTGATGTTCCACTTCGGGCTGGGACTCATGATGGGCCAGGAAATTTCAACGCTGGCCAGCGAGGAAGGGTCCCAATGAATGAACATTCCGAACCGGGCATCCAGCCACCAATCCATCCGCTGCTGCCACAAGCGGCTCCGCTGGCGGTCCGTATCATTCACTTCTCTCCATGCCGTCGCGTTCGCCTGGCGGGTGGGATCGTCTTGAGGCCCGCTGGCGGCCGTGGCAAGCCGGGAAGACAAAGCGGCCGCGCCCCCCGCGCCCATCATACGAAACATATCGCGGCGTCCGATGCTTCCTGTCTTACGGTCCTTCATACCATCCTCCCCTTCAACTCAAGCTGCGAACGGGATTTCATGACCTCTGGCCGGGTGCGATTTTACATCCAAACCTGTCCGCTGCAAACACTCACATGGGCTTCACACTCAGATTTGCCGAATGCTTCTGCCGCCTGTCCAGCTCAAGCGCAGGCGTTTTTCCCGCGCTTCCCTTTCTACGGGCGGCCCACATGCCAGGTTCCTCTGAGTGCGATGCTCTCCACAGGGACCGTGCGCGGCGGAAAGAACTTCTCGCTTCAGAAGGTTGCAAGCATTACAATGCTGGCTTCGTAGCAACCGAAGCAACTGGAATGTTCGTGTTCAGAAATACCCAGACGTTAGTTGCCAGCGACACCCGCCAGGAAAGGACAAGGATTTGATGGAAGCCAGTGCCGCAATCTTCAGTGCCAGGAACCGCAACTGTATCACTCAGGATGAACGGCAATCTGCAACACGGCGTTCGCAGCACGGCTTGAAAGGTGGCCGGCCATGACCACTCGCCGCCGCTGGGTTCTTCTGGGGCTCGTCTTTGTCGCCATCATGATCAGCTATGTTGATCGCGGCAATCTCAGCATTGCAGCCCCGGACATGATGAAGGACTTCCGGATCGACCCGGAAAAAATGGGAGTGCTGCTCTCGGCCTTTTTCTGGACCTACGGCGCGTTTCAGATTCCGGCCGGGATGCTGGTGGACAAGTTCGGCATCCGCTGGTCCTATACACTGTCATTCCTCGTGTGGTCGCTGGCCTCCGCCGCCATCGCCCTCAGCCGCGGCCCCGGTGACGTCATCGGCATGCGGATGGCGCTGGGCGTGGCCGAATCGGTCGGTCCGCTGGCCAGCATCGCTTTCATCCGAAGCAGCTTTTCAGGGAAGGACCAGGGTCTGCCCACCTCCATTTACATTGCGGGGCAGAACATTGGACCCGCGCTGGGCGTGCTGTTGGGATCCATTCTGATCAACCAGTTCGGATGGCGGATGATGTTCGCCATCACCGGACTGGGAGCTCTGATCTGGGTACCCTGCTGGCTGTTTGCCGCCCCGCGGGACATGAACCGCGACGAGCGCCGCGCGGCAAAGAAATTGAAAGATGCGGCCCCGCCCCGGCCGTGGACCTGGGGCATGCTGCTGCGCAACGGGACCTTCTGGGCCATGGCGCTGGGCATCCTGCTGGCTTCCTACTACTGGTATTTTGTTTTGACCTGGGTGCCGAGTTATCTGGTGATGGCGCGCGGGTTCTCGATGCTGGGAATGGGAAAAGTGCTTTCAACAGCGCTGCTGATTATGGCCGGCGTCAACGTCGTATCGGGCAAGGCTGCGGACCGGCTGGCGGCAGCGGTCGGGGTGTTCCGGGCGCGATTATGGTTTGCCGTGCTGGGATACGTCGGGACGGGAGCTCTTTTGTTGTTGCTGGTAACGGACCGCACATGGTCGCTTCCCATCCTCACCTTTTCCTTGTGCGCCACGGGCATCGGCAATTCCACCTACTGGACCATGGTGCAGCATGCCTCGCCCAGGGACCTGGTTGGGCGGTCGGTGGGATTCCTGAACACCATCTCCGTGCTGGGAGGCGTCCTGGCGCCGATTGTGACCGGCTGGCTCCTGGGGCCGCAAAAGCATTTTGGCCCGGCGATTTTTGTGGCCGGCGTGTGCCCTGTTCTGGCCGCCGTCTGCCTGCTTGCGGTGGGCGCAAAAGGCCTCTCGGGTGTTAAAACACTGCTGGCAGGCGAACTCTACACGGAAGTGTAGCAGGGACCCCCTCGACTCGCTTAGCTGTGCCCACAAGCTCCGGTTTCCGGTTACAAGCAGAGCGACGGACCAGTGGGACCAACCCAACAGGAGAGCGCTGAATGGACCATTTTGACGCCATTGTTGCCGGCATGGGAGGGATGGGCAGCGCGACGGCCTATCAACTTGCGCGGCGCGGCCTCCGGGTGCTGGGCCTTGAAAAGCACAACCTTCTTCACGACCAGGGCTCATCTCACGGCCTCACGCGCATCATTCGCCTGGCCTATTACGAACACCCTTCTTATGTTCCGCTGCTGTTTCGCGCCTACGAACTGTGGCGCCAGCTTGAAAATCTTACGGGAGAACGGATCCTGTTTGTGACCGGCGGCATCGACGCCGGCGCCGAGGACGGGCGAATCGTCCAGGGATCGCTCGCGGCGTGCAAGGAGCATTCTCTTCACCACGAATTGCTGGACGCCGGGCAGCTTCGGGAACGTTTTCCCGGCATTTGCCTGCCGAAGGGTATGGTCAGCGTCTATTCGCCTGACAGCGGGTTCGTTCTCTCCGAGCGCGCCATCGGGCTTTACACGCGGCTGGCGCTCGAGCTGGGCGCGGAGGTCCACGGCCGCGAAGCGGTGACCGGCTGGGAAGTTGGTCCGGATTCGGTCCGGGTGCGCACGGAAACCTCCACTTATTCCGCCGGCAGGCTCATCGTGTCTGCGGGCGCCTGGACGGCCAAGCTGCTGCCTTCGCTCAGCAAGGTTCTCCAGCCGGAACGCCAGGTGCTGATCTGGACCCGCCCGCTCCGCCCGGAACTTTTCCAGCTGGGCGCGTTTCCGATTTTCAATCTGCAAAGTCCGGAGGGCCAGTTCTACGGTTTCCCGGTGCACGACTTTCCCGGGTTTAAGATAGGACGATATCATCACCGGGATGAGAAGGTGGATCCCGACGCGATGGACCGCAACTGCCACCCCGAGGATGAGGCCGTGCTGCGCGAAGGTATCGCGCGCTACTTCCCGGAAGCCAATGGCCCCACGCTGGCGCTGAAGGTTTGCCTTTTCACCAACACGCCGGACGAACATTTCATATTGGACGCCCACCCGGAGTCCGACCGCGTGTTCATCGCCGCCGGATTTTCAGGCCACGGATTCAAGTTTTGCAGCGTGGTGGGAGAAATCATGGCCGAGCTTGCCACTACCGGCGCCACCCGCCACAACCTGGACCTCTTCCGCCTCTCCCGCACGTTTAAGAAACCTGCGTTGGACTAATTTGGAGCGTCAGAAATCCTGACGGGTAAATATCGCAGATGAAGGAATCCCGTTGCTACAACCAACGTCATTTTAGACAGATAGGTTGCCACCCTTTGCGAAAGGCGCCTCCTCTCAAGTTCCCGCCCCGAAAAAATTAGGGCCCCAATAGCCTTTTTTATCAGGCTGAATAGCACCCTGGCATTATTGACGGGCTTTCCCCCTCCAGATAGCCTATCCGAGTCTTTGGGGCAAGTTTTAAAGTCACACTCTAAACCTGGGAAAATTTGCATCGCAGTGGAGCCGCCTGTCTGTCGAATATCTTGCGGCTTAATCTGCCTGGCTGAGGCTCTTTGCCTTCGGAGGAGCTGTATAAACCGATGCGTACCTTTATCAAATACGCGATCCCTGTGCTGGTGGTTTACATCGTCCTGCTCAGCGGCTTGTTTGTTGCCATGCTGCAACCGCCGGAGGTGTTTGGGCGCATCATGTCGAAGCTGCCGATGGTGGCTTATTTCCTCTTTCCGTTTGAGCCCATGTGGCTGGTTGCACGCAGGGGCCGCCTGAAAGTCGGCGAACCGGCGCCGGATTTCTCGCTCAAGAGAACAGACGGCTCGCAGGTTGTGCGTCTCTCTTCGTTTCGCGGGCAGAAACCCGTGGTGCTGATTTTTGGCAGCCATACCTGACCGCCTTTTCGCCGGGAGGTTCCCGCGCTCAACAAACTGTATGAGGAATACAAGGACCAGGTTGCGTTCTATGTGGTTTACATCGAAGAGGCGCATCCCACCGACGGGTGGGAGATGCCGAGCAACTTCAAAGAGGGCATTCTCATCGCCAGCGCGAAAACCTTTCTTCAACGTGATGAAGCTGCAAAAAGCTGCGTGGTCAAACTCGGCATTCACATTCCTGCTGTGGTGGATGATATGCAGGACTCCACCGAACGCGCCTACACCGCCTGGCCGGACCGCCTCTACATCGTTGACCGCGAAGGCCGCGTGGCGTTCAAGAGCAAAGCCGGACCGTTCGGTTTCGATCCCAAAGCCATGGGTGCGAGGCTCCGCTCGCTCGTTCCCTCCAGCACACGCTAGGGGATTTCCAGTTGCATTTCGGCTCATGGGCTAAAGGCGTGGATGGCCAGGCGCTGCGTCCTCGCAGGGTTGGGCACGCATATTTGCTGAACAGAATTTGAAAGGTTGGAGATCAATGAAGGAACGAATTTCAAAGATGGTCCCTGGTTGTATTTTTCTCCTGCTGCTGGCGCTGGTGTGCAGCCCACTTGCGGCGCAGGAGGTGACGGCAAGCATCCGCGGGGTGGTACTTGATCCGAGCGGCAGGGGAATTCCGAAGGCGGAAGTGAAAGCCACTCAGGTTGAGACCGGACTGACGCGAACCGCTGTCTCAGACCGCCACGGCGCTTATGTCCTTGTCCTGCTGCCGGTGGGGCACTACCGCCTGGAGGCGACAGCCCAGGGCTTTCGCAAGCTTCTCCAGGAAGGCATAACGCTGAGCGTGAACGAGGCTGCCAACGTACCCCTTCGCCTGACGATCGGCTCTTCGGCGCAGGTGGTCCAGGTCCGGTCAAACGCTCCGCTGATCGAGACAACGAGCACGACCCTTGGGAAAACGGTGAACGAGCGCGAAATCCTGGACCTGCCGCTGAATGGCCGGAATTTTTCGCAGCTCGGCCTGCTGCAACCCGGAGTTGTACCCATCACTCCGGGCCTGGCCCAGGCCGGCGGATCGTTGCGGGACGGGCAGGCCTACTCGGTGAACGGCCAGCGTCCGGAGTCCAACAATTTTCTGATTGATGGCGCGTCCAACGTCAATGCAGTCGACGGAGGCTTCGTGCTGCGGCCGCCGATCGATGCCATCGCACAGTTCAAGATCCTGACCAGCACCTCCAACGCCGAGTTTGGCGGCGCCGCCGGTTCAACAACGAACATCATCACCCGCTCGGGGTCAAACTCTTTCCACGGCGCCCTCTGGGAGTTTCTGCGCAATGACAAGATGGATGCTGCCAACTACTTTGAGAATGCGGCGGCCTTTAAGAAGTCTGAATACCGCCAGAATCAGTTTGGCGGCACGCTGGGCGGGCCTATCAGGAAGGACAGGACGTTCTTCTTCGGTTACTACGAGGGGTACCGAAACCGCCAGGGCGAAACTCTCCACAACGTGCGTGTGCCGTCAGATCTTGAGCGGCAGGGTGATTTCTCGGAGAGTGGACCGCTCCTCAACTTTTTCGCACCCGGCGGACCCGCGCCTCTGCCGGGCAGCCAGGTCCCCTTCATCGATCCCACGGCGCAAAACATCGTGGACCTTTACCCGCACGCGAACGCAAGGGATTCGAACGGCATTCTCAACCTTTACAACACGACCGAGATTTTGCGGGAAAATGAGGACCAGTTCGGCGTTCGCATCGACCAGAACCTTTCTTCCAGCGACCGGCTAAGTTTCCGTTATATGTTTCTGAATGGGAACCGCTTTGATCCCTTGTCACCATCCGGAGCCGGTGTGCCCGGTTTCCCCGTGGGTCTGGACAGGCGGGCGCAGAATTTTGCCGCCCAGCTGACCCACACCTTTTCGCCTTCACTTCTCAGCATCACACGGGCGACCTTCCTGCGAAACAAGTTTTTATACGGCGAACACCTGAATCACACTTCGCCCGCTTCGCTGGGTTTCCAATACCAGCCCACTCTGGGGATTGCGGAAGGGCCGCCCTTCATCCAGTTCGGTGGCGGAGGGTATGCCAGCATCGGCGATCCGATCACCGGCCCCAGAAACAGTTATGAAAACGCCTATGCCGCTTCAGAAGCGCTGACCTGGATTCACGGGCGTCACGAACTGCAATTCGGCGCACACTACAGTCGTGACCAGATCAACGTGGTCAACGGAATCGCTTCAAATGGGTTCTTTGTTTTCATTCCCGCGCCGCTGAGCAATGCCTTTGCCAACTTCCTGATCGGGCAGCCGCTTCTCTTCCTGCAAGGGGGCGGCGACCAACCGGACGGGACCGGCGACCTCTCTCGCGGGCTGCGCGGGAACTCCTTCAACTTCTACGCGCAGGATACGTTTAAGGCCAGCCGCAGGTTGACCTTCAACTTCGGTCTCCGCTACGACCTGCCATTCCCTTACACGGAGATTCGGAACCGGCAGAACCTGTTCGAGCCCGGCATGCAATCGCAGGTGATTTCGAGCGCGCCGGCTGGCTTGCTGTATCCAGGCGATCCGGGAGTACCATCCGGGCTGATCCCCGCGCAAAAAGACGCTTTTGCGCCGCGTGTGGGTGTGGCGTGGGACCCGACGGGCAGCGGCCGCTGGCTGGTCAGTGGCGCTTACGGCATCTTTTATGACCCCTACTACAACGGCGAAGGCGGCCCTCTGCAGACGCCCATCAGCGCCCCACCCTACCTGCGGACCGCGCAGTTGATGTTCCCCGGAAGCCTTTCGAATCCACTCGTGAACGGCAACCCTTTCGCGTCGCAGTTCGCTGAGCCGATGACCCTTGTTTCGCTGTCTCCCAACTTGCGTTTGCCGTACACGCAGGACTGGAACCTGAACTTCGAAAGGTCTTTCGGAGAGAACTGGCTGTTGGAAGTCGGCTATGTGGGAACCAAGGGCACCCGGCTGCCGCGCTTTATTGAAGCCAATCCATCCCTGCCGCTTGCGGGCCAGACGTGGGCCGATCAGCAGAACAACATCGACCAGCAGCGCGTCTACTGCCAGCCCAACACCCAGGGCGCCTGCACCTACAGTTCGGTGGGGCTGATTGCCGGCAACTCGAATTCCATCTACAACGCCCTCGAAGCCAGCCTGCGAAAACGATTTGGGCAGGGCTTGTCATTGCTTGCCTCCTACACGTATTCGAAGGCGATCGACGATGTTTCCTCTTTCAACATCACGGGTTCTGCCTCCCAGCCCGTGGCGGGGGAGAACGACCTGGCCCAGAATCCTTTTGACCTGTCTGCGGAACGGGGGCGGTCAATGTTCGACTCACGCCAGCGCTTTGTGCTGAGTTACGAGTGGGAGATCCCCTCGTGGAAAACGCCACAGAACTGGTATCAGCACGCCCTGGCCAACTGGCAGGTGAACGGAATCACGACCTATATGACGGGCACGCCGTTTACCGTGGTCGATCAGAGCTATAACTATGACGCACCGGAAATCACCGGATTTTCTGCTTTCCGTCCCAATCTTGTCGGTGATCCCAACAACGGACCGAAGACGGTGGCCGAGTGGTTCAACACCAGCGCCTTCCAGCGGCTTGATTCCTCGACAACTCCAGCCGGTGTGTACGGGACCGAGGGTCGCAATGTGGTTCAGGGACCCGGCTTCGCGAACTGGGATTTTTCCGCCTTGAAGAACATCAGTTTCGCGGAATCGAAGACGCTGCAATTCCGCGCCGAATTCTTCAATCTGTTTAACCGGGCCAACTTCCGGCTGCCGAACAGCGACATCAGTTCACCCACCTTCGGGCAGATTCAGCAGGCGCTTTCGCCCAGGCTGATTCAGTTTGCACTGAAGTTTCTCTTCTAGCGGCGAGGTTGCACTCGCAATGAATTTCTGACGCAGAAAGACGGTGCCCATGAATCCAATTTTCCTTGATGATGTTGAACGTACCGCAAAGGCCGGCCCGGCAGGCGAGCCATTCGCGGCGATGGAGGCACAAGGCATTCCGGTGCCGCAAATCCTCTATCTGTTCGCCTACAAACCGCGCATGACGGAACACCTGTCGGCCTTCACGCAGGAACTGATGCGCGGGACCTTCGCCGCTCTCACCCGGCCAGCGCGAACTGATTGCGGCATTCACGTCGCGCCGCAACCAGTGCCCGTTTTGAATCGGCTCTCACGCCGCGGTCGCGGCGGAACTTCTGGGCGACGCTGAAAAGGTTCGCGCTGTGCTGGAGGACTACACCACGGCGCCGATCTCCGAAGCCGAAAAGGCGCTCTTCAAGTTTGTGACCAAGGTGAACCGCGCCTCGAACCAGATCACCCGCGCGGACATCGATGAAGCGCACCAGGCCGGCTGGTCGGACGAAGCGCTCTACGACGCGATTACGGTTTGCGCGATTTTCAATTTTTACAACCGCTGGATCGACGCAACCGGAGTACAGGATATGCCTGCTTTTGGTTATCAAATGTCCGGTCGCCGCCTGGCAACGGAAGGCTATGTTCACGAGGAAAAGAAATGATATTCTTCCCCAGCCGGTTATTTGAGGAGCCCACGCCCGCATGGAGAGGCCTGGCGCTCAACCTCACCCGCTAATCGGCGCCTATGACCTCCACTAACCACCCAAGCCATCTCCAGCGGCGGCTGGGCCTCGGATCCGCTGCCGCGGCCGTCGCCGGGGAAGTCATTGGCGTCGGCATCTTTCTCACACCCGCCGGGATGGCACGACAGTTGGGTTCGCCCTTTTGGCTGCTGGCGGTGTGGCTCTTCATGGGCCTGATGGCCGTGGCGGGCGCACTCTGCTTCGGCGGGCTGGCTGCACGCTATCCGGAAGCGGGCGGCGCGTACGTCTATCTGCGTGAAGCGTATGGCCCGCGGCTGGCCTTTCTCTACGGCTGGATGCAGCTTCTGGTGATCGACCCGGGTGTGACGGCTTCACTTGCCGTTGGTCTGGCGGCTTACACTTCCGCCGTCATTCACCTCTCACCAGCAGGGCAGAAAATCCTGGGTATCAGCGTGATCCTGATCCTGGCGGCGTTGAACATCCGCGCAGCGCGTCTGGGCAGCGGATTCCTTCAGGCGCTCGCGTGGATGAAGGTCTCGGCGCTGGCATTGCTCCCCGTTTGGGCCATTGCGCTGGGGCTGGGAAACTGGTCCCACTTTTCGCCCTTCGTTACACAGCGCCCCGGCTCTATTCCGCTGTTTGCGGCGCTTGCCGCGGGCGGCATGGCTGCGTTCTATTCCTTCGGTGGTTGGTGGGAAGCGACCAAGATCGCTGAAGAGGTACGAAACCCGCAACGTATTATGCCCCGCGCACTGGTGATTGGCGTCATCGCGGTGACGATGGTCTACGTCCTTGTTACGGGCGTGTTCATCTACCTTGTTCCTATCAGCCGGATCACTTCAGATGAGACTTTCATGGCCCAGGCGGGCCGTCAGTTATTCGGGGCGGCGGGTGGCGATGTGATGGCCGCACTCGTTGTCCTCTGCGTGGCCGGAAGTATGGCAGCACTGCTGATGCTGTCACCCCGCGTCTATTACGCCATGGCACGCGATGGACTTTTCTTCCAATCGGTGGCGGAGGTTCACCCGCGCTTCGGAACTCCAGCACGCGCCATCGCCATACAGGCTATCCTGGCGTCGCTTCTCGTAGTGCTCGGAACATTCAGCCAGATCGTGGCCTATTTTGTTTTTGTCGCGGTTCTATTCCTCGGCTTGACTGTCGCTGGCGTAATCCGGCTACGGTTGAACCCGCGTGAAAGCACTCCGCTTGCCATTCCGGGCTACCCTTATACGCCTCTCGCTTTTCTTGCCCTCGTTGCCCTGCTGCTGGTACTGCTGGCAGGCCACAATCCTTCGCAGTCCTTCCTTGGTGTTGCGGTGGTCAGCCTGGGCATCCCGGCGTTCCGTTTGGTGCGCAGGTAACAACTTCGGAAGCTCGCGCAAAGCCATCTCCCGGGAAAACCTCAGACCTCGGCAGCAGGGCTGTGATAATTTCTTGTGCGAGGAGGTGCAATGTCAAACAATTCATTGGCTGGCCGCGTGGCCGTGGTCACGGGCGCGAGCAGAGGATTGGGGAAACAGATGGCCATGGCGCTGGCACAGGAGGGCGCGACGGTTGCCCTGGTGGCGCGCAGCGAAGATCTGCTGGAAAAAGTGAAGGCGGAAATTGCAGGCCAGGGCGGCAAGGCCCACGCTTTTGTCGCCGACGTCCGCAAGGAAACCGAAGTCAGCCGCATGGCCGGGCAGGTGCGTGACGCGGCCGGCGCTCCCGACATTCTGATCAACAACGCCGGCATCAACCTGCGCAAGCCGCTCCACGAGTTCTCGCTGGAAGAGTGGCATCGGGTGATCGAGACCAACCTGGACAGCGCGTTTCTCTGCAGCCGCGCCTTTGTGCCGGGAATGATGGAAAAGAAATTCGGGCGCATCATCAATATGGCGTCCACCATGGCGCACGTCGCGCTGGCGCACCGCACGGCTTATTGCACCAGCAAGTTTGGCCTGCTGGGCATGACCAAGGCCCTGGCGCTGGAGCTGGCTCCGCATGGGATCACCGCCAACGCCATCAGCCCCGGTCCCTTCGCGACGGAGATGAATACCGTTCTGATTGAAGACCCCGCGCGCAACGCCCAGTTCATTTCCCAAATTCCCGTAGGCCGATGGGGCAAGGTGGAGGAGATCGGGCCGCTGGCTGTCTTTCTCTGCTCCGATGCGGCGGGGTTTATCACCGGCACCGACATCCTGATTGACGGCGGCTGGACGGCGCAATGATTTGGGAGGGCCAGGGTTCTATTTCGCGCGCGACCATCGCCGCGGACGTTATGTGCATCGTAAACTATGTGATAGTTTTTATATTCAGCCTTTGGGGGAACCTAAAGACTGTTTCCGGTGTCTATGTTTACAGGCAGCGGAAGATGTTCGCATTGGAAACACGCCCCCAGGGTGTTGCCTATGTGAGAGGCGGAGACAGCGATGCTCTTTGATGCTGAGGTACCCAAGCCGAAAACCGGGATTCGCAAGTACTGGCCTTTGCTGGTCATCATTATTGTCGTGGGCGGCGTGATCGGCTACTTTGCATTCCACAACCTGCCGGAGAAGCGCGCCGTTGCGAATTTTCTGACGCAACTGGAACAAGGGAATTACAAAGAAGCCTACCGGTTGTGGCAGCCCGCGCCCGATTACACCTATGACGATTTTCTGCACGACTGGGGACCCAAAGGTGATTACGGGAAGGTTCGCGAATTCAAAATTGTGGCGGCTGAATCGAAGGGGAATGAGCTGGTGATCGTGGTCCTCACCATCAACAATCAAACCCCGGCGCTGGCCCTGGTGGTCGATCGAAAGACCAAGGGCCTGGCTTATTCGCCCTACTGAGTGCCGGCGCCCCCGCCTTACGCTCCGCCGTTGATGGCCATCAGGAGTTCCTGAGGACTAACTTCCGATGTTCCAAACCTCAGCACTACGCGCCCGGCGGCAATGTTGGCCAGCCGGGCAGCATCCACCATGGGCGCTCCCGAACTGAAAGCGAGAGCCAGAACGGCGAGCACGGTGTCACCGGCGCCGGTAACGTCGTAAACGGGCCGCGCCTCACTCCTGATATCGTGGACCGCACCGCCTTTCTCAAACAGCGTCATACCCGCCGCTCCACGGGTGATCAGCAAATAGGCGCAGTCGAGCGAAGCCAGCAGCCGGCGGCCGCCCGCCTCCAGGCTGGCACGGTCACGCATGGAATGTCCCGCCATCAGTTCAGCCTCATGCAGGTTGGGCGTGACGGCTGTGGCATGGTGGCAGATTTCCGGGTGCTCAGGTTTGGGATCAACAAACACCGGGATTCGCCGCTGGCGCGCGACCGCCAGAACCTGGCTGCACAGCTCCGTCTCAACAGAACCCTTGCGATAATCAGAAATCACCAGGGCGCTCAGTTTGGGCGCCCAGCGCGCGAAACTGCGGCCGATAGCGGCTGAGGTTTTGGGTGAGATGGGCGCGGGCTTTTCGAAATCCAACCGCAGCAGCTGGTGCTGGTGGGCCACAATCCGAAGCTTGCGCGGCGTGACCCGGTCTCGATCACGGACCAGCGTACCGCAAGAAACTCCACGGGCCTTCAATTCTTTGCACAGGAGGTCGCCGCTTTCGTCCATTCCAATCGCTCCAAAAGGAACGGCCCGGCCGCCCAGCGCGCGAATGTTGATGGCCACGTTGCCCGCCCCGCCGGGAAAGCGCTGCGGCTCCGAGTGGCCGTCCATCAGGACGACGGGAACGGGCGCTTCGGGCGAAATGCGGGTGGCCTCGCCGCGCAGGAGCTCGTCCAGCATGAAATCGCCGAGCACGCCGACGGTCTGGCCGCTGAACTTGCTGAGGATTTTAGCCAGTGGCTTCTGCTTTGTTTTCATAAGCCTCTATGCCTGGCGCGTTTTCAGTCCCAGGCCGTGCAAATGAGTCCTGTGGGGTGCAGGTAAAACGGGTCTCGAAAAGTGTCCGATTTTGACACATGTTGACGCAAAGCAATGGCTATTCTACCTTAAACGGGGGGAATCGCACCTGGAGGATCCTGAGAAAACGTGTCGCTTTCAAATTCCGATCAGAAACCGTCTCCGGCCGATGTGCGTTCGCCCGGAAGGCCCAGGGTCCTGATCATTCGGGCGGGGGCCATTGGTGACACGTTGATGGCCACCCCGCTGGTTCGCGCCGTCCGCCGGACTTATCCGCAGTGCCACCTGGTTTTTCTCTGCTCAGCCACCGCCCTGGACGTGGTTCGACTCAATCCTCACATTGACCAGGCCATTCCGGTTGCGCGCCGGCATCTTCCGGCCTGGCTGAGTTCAGAGAAAAGGCGCATCCATCGCACACTTCGGGACCTGGACCTGGACTGGGCGCTGGTGCTTGAAAGCCATCCGAGTTTTATTGACCTGGCACGCCAGGGAGGGGCCCGCCGGATTATTGCCTACAGCGGCGACGAGCACGCGCAGGGATTTGAGCCCGCGCGCTTCGATCCCCGCAAACATTCGATTGAAAATCACCTGGAATTGGCCCGCCCGCTTCGTCTCCGGCAGGATGGCCTCCAGATGGAACTGAACAACCAGACGGAGACGACCAAAAACCTCGCCCGGAGACTGGAAAAGGCCGGCGTGAAGAGCACCGATTGCCTGGTGGGAGTCCACGCGGGCTGGGGCGGTCGCACCCGAACTCCGGACCAGACGCGGCTGCGAAGCTGGCCGCCCGACAGATTCGCTGAAGTCGTGCGCTGGCTGGTGGAGGAGCGCGGTGCGCGCGTGGCGCTGACCGGTTCCGCGGCGGACCGCCCGCTCACGAACTATATTGCCCGCACGGCAGGCGTTCCGTGCCTGGACCTGGCGGGCGAACTTTCACTGTTGGAGCTTGCCGCGCTCATCCGCCGCATGAACGCCTATCTCACGGTCGATTCGGGGCCCGCGCACATGGCGGCGGCGCTGGGAACATCGCTGGTGACGCTGTGGGGGCCTGGAATTTTCGAGCAGACGGCGCCCCTCTCGCCGGGCAATCCGCCGCGCATTCTGTACCACCGCGTCCACTGCGCGCCGTGCTACGGAACGCCCGCCATGAAAACCTGCATGGACAACATCTGCATGAAGGAGATTGAAGTCGAAGAAGTGAAAGAGGCGCTGGAAGAGGCTTTGAAACTGGAACGCGCCCTCTGAAATCCGCATTTATTCCGGATCGATTCTGGCCTCGTCCACCAGCATCACGGGGATGTCATCTTCAATGGGATAGACGCGCCGGCACTTGCCGCATTTCAACCCCTTGCTGTCCGGCGTAAGCGTTACCGGCTCCTTGCAGAGGGGACAAACCAGAATATCCAGCAATTCCTGGCTGACAGCCATTCGATCACTCCAAACCAAAGATGCTTCTGAATTTAGCAGACACCCACAAGGAATTCAAGCCCAGCGCGCACGGGCGACGTCCCGCAGCGGTGTGGCTGCGCTAAGTCCGGCTGATTTCCACTCCCAGCCATCGGCTTTCGGGGCTTTGCGAGGCATTGATTTCCCACACCGCCAGAATCGCAGAGCCCTGGTAAACGGTCTCAAAACCTGCCTCGGACTGTGAAACTGTGCGGACAGGAACAATCCACCAGCGGCATTCGGGCCGGGCTTCCAGCGCCACCCGGACGCCCTGCCACTCGTCCACCAGTTCCAGCTTTGGGCCCTGGAGCTCGCCCGAAAATTCCAGCGGATGCCGGTCGCCCGCAGCGGCAAAATAGCGGTCCGGAGCGTTCGGCGCCAGAAAGTTAAACACCATTTCGACACCAAGCGATAAAGGCACCACGTGTGGCTGATAGCTCGAAATCAGCGACCGGCACTCCAGGTGAAATCCAGCCTCCGTGCCCCTTGCAAACAGAACTTTGCGCGCCTCAATTTCCAGGTTGGCGCCGTCGTGCACATAATGCGACTGCCGGGAAAGCTCCACCGGATTTGCAGACGGGCCTGTTGCCACCTGCCAGGGACCTGCCGCCAGGCCGCTCTCTTCCTGCAAGTCGAGCCGCTCAAAATCCTGCCATTGTTTCCAGGGAGAAAAAAGATACGTACGGAAGCAATGCCGCGCATAGCGGTCGTAACGAAGAAGGTCCGCAAAATCCATCTTCTTTTCAGGTGAGTTTTCCGGGTGGCTTTCAACGTGTGAACGGATCTTGTTGTGATAAGCCTCGGGACGCCGCATCAGCGAGTTGATGAGTTCAGCGGCAGCAGGCTTGAATCGCAGGCTTGAAACCGTGCCGCCGTCCGATGGCTTCAGTACCAGGCCGGCCCTCGGATGCGAAAGCAAAATCTCCTGCTCGCCGTCCACGTCGAAATCTGCCTGCGTCACGCGAACGCCGTGTGTTGCCGACTCGCCGTTCAACTGGTCCAGCAGTGTTTCCGCCTGGATCAAATTCTGCAGCACGGCGCTGCGCAGGTGCGGAGAATAAAGGCCGCCAAACAGCCCGTGCCAATAGGCATCATTGCATTGCGCGGCCAGCAGGTGAGTCTCCGCTTCGTCGAGCAGGCTGCGCCGCCCGCTCACTGGGGGAGCATCGGTTGCTGCCTTGTGAAACCGCCGGCTGACCTCCAGCATCAGCTTGTGAGTTTGATTGGATTCGGGGTATTTGCCCAGGAATCCCTGCCAGGTGCCGCCCAGCAGAAACTTGCGGAAGCGCTCGCCGGACGGCATGCGTTCCGTTTCTTCCAGGCATTGCATGAACTCCTCGCAGGCGCGCGCGGGCAGCGCCCATTCCATCATTTCGGGATAGGAAGCGGTGGGCAGATAAACCCGGCCGAGCGGTTTGTTGGCGGCCATAAAAGCGGAAAGCGTTGTAGTTTCCAGCCAGTCGCCTGCATTTTCGATGGCCTGGAAAAACTTTTCCAGCCAGCCCCTGGTGTAGCAGAGGTCGTAGGTGCCCGGCCAGATGCCAAATTTTTCCGCGTCGTCGCCCGCAGCGAAAAGAACATCGGGCCGTCCGACCCCCTGCCGAAGCAAGTCGAAAGTTTCGCCCATGTCGCGGAAAGGAATGGTGTAGCGCAGGCTTTTCAGGCTGGGAACAAGCTGAAGCGGCACTCCCAGGTCCTCGGTGAGATAGGTTCCATGCAGGCAATCGGGTTCCACCCCGGCGGCGATAAAGTGAGTGTCATCCAGAATAACGTAACCGACGCCGGCTTCGGCCAGCGGCCGCACCAGGTCCGGCCGCCACACACGCTCGGTGAGCCACGCGCCCCGGGGACGAGTGCCAAAGTGTTTCTCAAGATAGCCGCTCAGCCTGTCAAGCTGCGCGGCTTTGTCGGCATCGGGAATGGCGGCAAGAACAGGTTCGTAAAACCCTCCGCCCATCAGTTCCACCTGGCCGCGGGTGGCCAGCTCTTTGAGTTCTTCGAAAAACCCGGGATGATGTTTTTCAATCCATTCCAGCAGGCAGCCGGAAAAGTGCAGACCCATCCGGATGCGCGGATGGCGAATGAGCGTCTGGACAAAGGGACTGTAAGCTTTCTGGTAAGCTTCTTCGAAAACGTGATCGAAGTTGCCCACAGGTTGATGCGAGTGAACCACCAGGGCCAATGAGATCTTGTTCAACCGGTAACCTTTCAAACTGCAAAAACCGCTCCTGGCGGCGACGTTCGCTCAGACCGATACAGCTAGGATAGAATGAAACACCGTTTGCTGTCACGGCCGGGCAGCTGTGCGGTGTCCCGCGCCGAACCATCGCTCGTAATTGAAAGGACAAAATTGGATTTCCGCAAGCTGCTTGCCTGTTGCCGGCGCGACCTGCCCAATACGATGAAGCTTCTCGGTGAAGCTGTGGAGATAGAATCTCCCACCTACTCGCCGCCTGACATCGATCGCATGGCCCGCTTTTTCGCGCGCGAGTTCCGCCGGCATCGTGGGAAAGTCTCGCTTGCTTGACAACTCGAACCACCGGCCCGCTGCTGGTGGCTGAGTTCTGGGGCGGCAAAGGGAAGCGTGAAACTTCAAAGCTGAAGAAGCCCATTCTTCTCATCGGACATCATGATACCGTCTGGCCCAAAGGAACGCTGGCCCGCATGCCCTTCCGGGTCGAGCGCGGCCGCGCCTATGGTCCCGGCGTTCTGGATATGAAATCGGGCATCGTGCTGGTCATCGCGGCAGTCCGGGCGCTCCAGTCGCTTGGCGTCGAGCCCGCGAGCCCCGTGCGCCTTTTTTTGAATCCGGAAGAAGAGGCGGGAAGCGAGGCGTTCCGGCGCGAAATCGAGCGCCAGGCCAAAGCTTCCAGAGCTGTGCTGGTTCTGGAGCCGGCGGCGAATGGCGCTCTGAAGACGGCCCGCAAAGGGGTGGGGGAATTTCGCCTCACTGTCCAGGGGCGGTCATCGCATGCCGGCATCAACCCCGGCGCGGGAATCAACGCCATCGGGGAACTGGCGCGCCAGATCCTCAGGATTGAAAAATTTGCGGAACCCCGGCGCGGGCTCACGCTGAATGTCGGCGTCATCGAAGGCGGCACGCGGCCCAATGTTGTTCCTGAAATTGCCCGGGCCAGGGTGGACGTTCGCATCGCGCGCAGCAGCGACCAGGCGCGGATCGAGCAGAAGATTTACGGCCTTCAACCGGTCCACCCGGAAGCCCGCTTGAAAATCGAAGGCGGAATCAACCGGCCTCCGATGGAACGCGCGATGGCGGCGGGCCTTTTCGCCAAGGCTAAGGATCTGGCAGCCCGGCTTGGATTTGAGGTGACGGACGCTGCGACCGGCGGCGGATCGGACGGCAATTTTTCCGCCGCGCTGGGCATTCCAACTCTGGATGGCCTGGGCGGAGTGGGCGATGGGGCGCACGCGCTTCACGAGCACGTAATCATCCGCGAGCTTCCGCGGCGCGCCGCGCTGCTGGCGGCACTGCTGGCGACTCTGTAGGGAACAGGACGGCGCGCAGATTTATCCCGGCGGCCAGTGAAAGACGCGCCCAGCCAGCACGTGGACGTGCAGATGATCGACCGTCTGTCCTGCCCACGGCCCGTTGTTGATCACGGTCCGGTAGCCCCGGGCGTCAAGCTGCCGCTCGCGGGCCAGTTGGGCGGCCACGATGAAGAGCCGGCCCAGCATGAGGGCATCGCTGCTTTCGGCTTCTTTCAGCGAGGGCAGGTGCTTGCGAGGTATCACCAGCAGGTGGACCGGCGCCTGCGGGTGGATGTCTTCCAGGGCGACCACCTGATCGTCCTCATAAACAATACGGGCCGGCAGCCGGCGTTCAACAATTTTGCAAAAGATGCAGCTCTCCATCGGTTCTTCGCGAGTCAATTCCACCACCTCTAATTAATTCTCACCACGTAGGTCTGGGTTGCCAGTTTTGCCTGGACCAGTTGGTCCGCCAGTTTTTGCGCCTGCTGCGGAGTGTTTTCCTGGCCCACAAGAACAAGATTGAAGACACGATGACCGTGGTTCTCTTTCTTGATGATGACCGGCTGAAACTTCTTCTCGACACTCTGCTTCAGCCTTTCGGCGTTATCCGGATCGAGGAAGGCGCCAATCTGGACTGAATAAACACCGCCGGCAGCATCCTGCCCCGGCTTCAAAATCTCCAGCCGCACCAGGGCGGTCCCGGTCATGCCCATGGCCATGGCCGCCGCGTAAGAGAGGTCGATGATCCGGCCCTCGACAAAGGGTCCGCGGTCATTGATGCGCACCTCGACGCTCTTGCCGTTCTCAAGGTCGTGCACCCGAACCAGGGTTCCAAAGGGCAGCGTGAGATGCGCGGCGGTCATGGCGTGCATGTTGTAAATCTCGCCGCTTGACGTGCGCCTGCCGTCGAAGGGGTGCCCGTACCAGGACGCGATCCCTTCCTGCCCCTGGACAATCGGGGCCGGTGGCGCAGGATGCCGCTTCTCCTTTGAAGGCTTCCGCTTTTTTGAGGGCGCGGGCGGTGCGGGAGCAGGCGACGGGGGGGCAACGACCACCGCCCGATGATGGCAAGCGGACAAAAACAGCGCCAGGCCCGCCACAAACACCAGTGGGCCAAGTCTTCTGAACACCCGGGAGCGGGTTTGGGAATTGAGGGTCTTGACCACGATTTCAGATTTCGCCCGTTTCTTTGTCAAGACTTCCGCGTTCTCTTCTTTCGGTTCGTCCTCGCTATATTCCAGTCGTGCCGATGCATCAATACCCATTCAACCGGCACCTTGCACATTTTACCGCAGGATGGCGCGCCCTGCGATGAAGTCGTGGCTGCGGACGGCAATGGAAACAGGGGCCACTGGTGAAAAGGGTATGGCCCTGGCGCGCGGGTGGCCTATAATAATTGTTTGTCCTCTTGATTTCAGAACCCCTGGAGCTTATGGAACTTCCGCGAAATATTTGGTTCAAAGTCCAAAGGATTAAGAAGTGGTGGGAATCGACCTTTAGCAAGACCGCTCCGGCCTACGACACTTCGCACCGCATGTGTCCGGAATGCCGTGCGCTGAATCCTCGTGGCACCAAAGTTTGTCCCCATTGCGGCGCGAAGATCGGTCCCCAGCGGGCGCGAGGCGGCACGGGCGCTCCCAGCCGGATCATGGGCGTTATCCCCATGCCCACCAGCGCCACATCCATGCTGGCTGCGGCAATCGTCCTGATGTTTGTGGTGGAATGGTTCCTCACGCAAAGGGCCGGCGGGCCGGGCCAGGGAGGTGGATTGTTTGGCGGCATCCGGAGCATGGTGATGCTTCGGCTGGGCGCCAAGTTCGGGCCTCTTATTTATGCCGGCCAGTGGTGGCGGCTGGTCACCGCCATCTTCCTGCACGCGGGGATCCTGCATATCGGGCTCAATCTCTGGGTCCTCTTTGACATCTCGCCTGAAGTTGAAAGCCTGTTTGGGATGTCCAAGTTTATTGTCTTTTTTCTCGTCACCGGCGTCTTCGGCTATATCGTCAGCCTCTGGTGGATGCCCATGGTCCTTTCCATCGGCGCGTCGGGCGCGATTATGGGATTGATCGGAGTCCTGATCGGGGTGACCTTCCACCACGGAAGGATGGGAAAAGATTATCGCAGCATGCTGTGGCGATGGGTGATTTACATTGCCATCTTCGGCCTGTTTTTCAACGTGGATAACGCCGCCCATTTTGGCGGGCTTGGGGCCGGCCTTCTTCTCGGCTATCTCGTTGCGGAAGGCGCGCCGGAAACCCGGCCGGCCGAAAACTTGTGGAACGCACTGGCCGTTGTTTCGGTCATCGTCATCGCGGGCTCATTTGCCCTGATGGCCCTGCAGATTAACAATCCGATGTTCCTCCGCTGAGACCGCTTACGGCATTCCTGATGATTGGTCCCTGTCGCGTGTTGTGCGCTCTGCCAGAGTCTCTTGTGCGATGCGCAGGCGGAGAAATCAGGAAGACCGGCAACGCCCTCTTACTGGCCGGATGATGATTCAAGCGAGCCGTAGCGGGTGGCATTGGGCTGGCTGGCTTTTTCGAATTGGGTAATCTGATCTTCAAAGCGCAGCGTCAGGCCGATGTCGTCCCAGCCATTCAGCAGGCATTCCCGCCGGAAGGGATCAACTTCAAAAGGAATCTCCAGGCCGCCGCCCGAAACGGGCGCTGCTTCGGTGATCGTCTGCTTTTCCAGGTCCACCGTCAACTGGTAGCCCGCATTCTGTTCGGTGCGCCGGAAGAGTTCGTCCAGCCGGTCGTCGGGAAGGGTGATGGGAAGGATGCCGTTCTTGAAGCAGTTGATGTAGAAAATGTCGGCGTAGCTGGGAGCGATGATCGCCCGGAAGCCGTAATCGAGCACCGCCCAGGGAGCGTGCTCGCGGCTCGATCCGCAGCCGAAATTGGTCCGCGCCAGCAGAATGGAAGCTCCCTGGTAGCGCGGCTGATTCAGCACAAAATCCGGGTTGAGCTGCTCGCCGCCGTCGCGATAGCGCCAGTCGTAGAACAGGAAACGGCCGAAGCCTTCGCGGCTGATGGATTTCAGAAACTGCTTGGGAATGATCTGGTCGGTATCCACGTTCGCGCGGTCGAGCGGCGCAACCGATTCCGGTCAATTTTTTAAAGGGTGTCATATCAACTCCAAAAATTATGAATTATGAATGCTGAATTATGCAAAGACCCTTAGCCAGACTTAGCAAGGCGCATCAGGAGTAGATGAGTTTCCGGCGCCCGCCCGGCTATTCAGAATTCTATAATTTATAATTCATAATTTCCTTCCTTAACTTGTAACGAACTCGCTGTTGAATCCTGATCTCTTCCGGTGGAGCGGTGCCTATTCCACCCGCCCCACGCCCCACTTGCGGATATCCACAAAGTGGCCCTCGACGGCCGCCGCGGCTGCCATCATGGGGCTCACCAGGTGGGTGCGTCCGCCCTTGCCCTGGCGGCCTTCAAAGTTGCGATTGGAGGTGCTGGCGCAGCGCTCGCCGCTGGGCAAAACGTCCGGGTTCATGGCCAGGCACATGCTGCAGCCGGAATCGCGCCATTCGAATCCGGCAGCGCGGAAAATCCTGTCGAGCCCTTCCGCCTCCGCCTGCGCTTTGACGCGGCGCGAGCCGGGAACGGCCAGCGCTCCCTTGATGGTTGAGGCGATTTTCCTGCCGTCCAGCACGCGCGCAGCCAGCCGAAGGTCTTCAATCCGGGCGTTGGTGCACGAGCCAATAAAAACGCGGTCAATGGGGATCTCGGCGATCGGCGTTCCGGGTTTCAGCTCCATGTATTCGAGCGCGCGCTCCGCCGACTGCCGCGACGCCGAGTCGCTGAACGAAGCGGGGTCCGGCACGCTGCCGGTAACGTCCATCACCATGCCCGGGTTGGTTCCCCAGGTCACCTGCGGAGCGATCTCCGCCGCTTCGAGTTCCACCACCTGGTCATACGTTGCGCCGGGATCGGAGGTGAATTTTTTCCAGCGCTCCACCGCCTGCTGGAAATCCTTGCCGCGCGGAACGAAAGGCCGCCCTTCGAGATAAGCGAAGGTTGTGTCGTCGGGCGCCACCATGCCGGCGCGCGCGCCGCCTTCAATCGTCATGTTGCACACCGTCATCCGGCCTTCCACGGAAAGTTCCCGGATGGCCTGGCCGGCGTATTCGATCACGTGCCCGGTGCCGCCGCCGATTCCGATCTTTCCGATGATGGCCAGAATAATATCTTTGGCCGTCACGCCCTGCGGGCGGCTGCCGTTCACCCGCACCAGCATGGGCTTTGATTTGAACTGCGAAAGGCACTGGGTGGCCAGCACGTGTTCCACTTCACTGGTGCCGATGCCGAACGCCAGCGCCCCGAACGCGCCGTGCGTGGACGTGTGGCTGTCGCCGCAGACAATCGTCTGGCCGGGATGGGTGATGCCCAGTTCCGGGCCGATGATGTGAACGATGCCCTGGTTGCGGTCGTTCATGTCAAACAGCAGAATGCCGTTTTCCTTGCAGTTCTGCGCCAGCGCCGCAAACTGCGCCACGGCGGCCTGGTCCAGCATCGGCAGGCTTCGGTCGGTGGTGGGCACCGAGTGGTCCATGGTCGCAAAGGTCAGGTCCGGCCGGCGAACTTTGCGCCCGGCCGCCCGAAGCCCCGCAAACGCCTGCGCCGAGGTGACTTCATGCACCAGGTGGCGGTCAATATAAATGAGCGTCGGCTTTCCAGGTTCCTCCCGGACCACATGGGCGTTCCAGATTTTTTCGTACATCGTTTGAGGTGCCATAACGTTTACTTTAACCTATTCTGAAAGTGTTCGAAAAGTGGCGTTCAACAGCATCGAACCGGCCGTTCAAAAAAGAAGCCCAGCTTCTTCATTGGAGATACCGACCAGTCGGTAGGTAGTGTAGCATTCCCCCCATTTGCCTGTCAATTTAACCCTCTCCAGCGTTTCGCGCCGTACCTCTGGCAGAAATATGAGCACGCCCTGGCTGAAGTTGTCATAGCAGAAGAAGGGAGAATAAGCGCATTGGGCGCCTTTCATGCTGGAATCTCACGCTCCGGAAGCAACGCCAGCACGAGCACGACACCCGTCACCGTGAACATGCGGAACGCTGCCGCTTGCCCGTTCCAGGTCTGGGACTGCCACATCAGGAACCACTCCCCGCCAACGCTCAGAAACGCAACCAGCCACATCAGCAAGCCGAGCGTCAGGCCGGCCACCGCAACTCTGCTGGCTCTGTGGAAGGCGGCCACAGAGCCCCGCAACGCTCGAAGCATCCGCACGCTCCCCAGCCAGCACAGGACCATCGTGACGGCTTCCCAGGCAATGATCCCGTCATAAAACACCTTGTAGAGGAAAGGGGAATGAATGGCACGCCACATTCCATGATTCCCCGGAAAGGTGGTGTCCATCATCATTACGTGGCGTACAAACTGATAGTTCGATCCGTAATCGGTGCAGTTGTTGAAAACGATCAGGGTGTAGTAAAGGGCAACGCCAGCCACCAGAAGCCCTTTCGAAACGCGCAGCGTCATCGTGTCACCCGTGAAGGCCGCGCCTGAAAAGGCCATCCCGATGTGCGCATGAAGCCGGCATCTGCGCTTCGCGCTCAAAGCGCGCCATGCGCTGAGCGTCGCGTGCCACCGTTTCAGGAAGGATTTTAAGCGCCACATCGCGCTGGAGCTTCGTGTCCCGGGAGCGGTACACCTCCCCCATGCCGCCTGCACCCAAAGGCGACAGGATTTCGTAAACCCCGAGTCGCGTCCCCTGTTGAAGCGCCATGATTTGGAGGCATTATACACCGCAACTCCCGGCACCAGGCTCGATTTCATACTCTGGCTGCGCAGTCTGTTTGGGCGTAGAATCGAGGCGTATGGTACGGCGTAGCAGCACATGGAATCTTTTGTCTCACGGCAAAAAGGGCGGCGCCTCGCGGCGGACGTTCTTGAGGGCGGCGCTCGGAGCGGGCACAGCGCTTGCTGGTTTTTCGATTGGCGACGCCGCGCAGGCCGGGAAGGGCGGACCTCGATGGCGCGCCCATACCGTTGCGAAGATTCCCAGCGGCTATCAGGTTGCCGTAGCGGATGTGGACGGCGACGGCCGGCTCGACATCCTGGCGCTCAGTTCCGAAAAGAACATTGTTGACTGGTACCGGAACACCTCGTGGCGCGCGAGATCCGTCACGACCTCAACCGAGAAGAACATCAGCCTGGCGCCGCTGTTTCGTCCGGGTTATCCAGCCCGGGGCATGGCGCTCGCAAGTGGTTTTAACCTTGACCATGCTGAGGAGGGGGGCGACCTCTGGTGGGCGCGGCCTGGCGCATCGCTCGACGCGGAGTGGACGGTAACGCCCATCGGGCGGATTCCCGGTTCGCATCGTCTGCGCTGGGCGGACCTTGACGGCGACGGGCGGCAGGAGCTGGTGGTGGTTCCCATCGTGGGCGCGGGATCGCGGCCTCCTGATTACCCGGTCCCGGCGCAAATCACCTGGTTCGAAATGCCCGAAGCGCTGTTGACGGGCCACGCCGCAGCTGCCCGGCAGGAATCAAGCAAATGGGTTCCCCACCTGATTGACGACACGCTGAACCTTGTGCACGGCGTTCACGTCATGGATTGGAACGGCGACGGGCGCGATGAAATTCTCACCGCCAGCGCCCAGGGCGTGAACCTGTTTACGGCGAAAGGGCGCGGTGCAAACATCGAGTGGACCCGGACGCTCCTGACTCCCGGCGATCAAACCGAACGCTACCACGGCGCCAGCGAAATTGGCGTGGGCAAGGTCCATGGCCGGCGGTTTCTCGCCACCATCGAGCCCTGGCACGGCGACAAGGTGGTGGTTTATCCGCAAGTGAAGGGCGGATTTCCCGAGCGGCTGGTGATTGATTCGAGCTTCAAAAGCGGGCACGCGCTCGTCTGCGCCGACCTTGACGGCGACGGCAACGACGAAATCATCGCCGGATATCGCGGCCCCGGAACTTCGCTCTTTATCTTCCACGCCAAGGGTAAGGATGGGACAGCTTGGGAACGTGAAACGCTCGACACGGAGATGGGCACTTCCTGCCTGGCCATCGCGGACATCAACGGCGACGGCCGGCCGGACATCGTCGCCATCGGCTCATCCACCGCCAACGTCAAGTGGTATGAAAATCTCGGGTCCCTGAAGTCCGCCAGCCGATTTCCGGCGGCAATCGTCCCGACTTCTCCTTCACCGGCGGCTCACACGATCCGGTTGGGGTCGCTGGTGTCGGGCAACTGCCCGTGATAGCGAAAGATCAATCGCAGCAGGCGCACAAACATTCGCGACTGCTTGCGGACGTACCACTGGTCGGCGGCGCGGCGATTTCCCAGCGCGTAGGTCGGATAAGGATGAATGGTATCGGCCATGTTTCGCAGCGTCACCTTGTTCCGCATGGCCAGGGCAAATTCGCCGATCATATCGCCGGCATGGGCGCCCAGAATGCTGGCGCCGTAAATTCTTCCGTTCAACTTTCGCGCAAGCACTTTCACCATGCCTGTGGTCTCGCGGTCGGTCACGGCGCGATCAATCTTGCTGAACGGAAAGCGGTAGACGGCATAGCGCTGCTTGCGGTTTTTCAATTCGTTTTCAGAAGCGCCCACGTGCGCAAGCTCGGGATCAGTGAAGGTGCACCAGGGAACGTTGGCGGTGTCCATCGTCATCGGGAAGCGGAGCAGGGCCGTGGTGACGGCCACCTTGGCCATGTGCTCCGACATGTGGGTGAACTGGTAAAGTCCGGTCACATCGCCGCAGGCAAAAATGTTCTCCGCCGAGGTGCGGCAATGGCGGTCTACGGTGATTCCGGCGTGGCTTGCCTGGACTCCCGCCGCCTCCAGATTCATTCCATCCATATTGGGCCGCCGGCCCGCCGTCACCAGCAGCGTATCGCCTTCCACGGTTTCTTCCGTTAAGGATACGCCCGCCCGGTAGGTCACGCGGACGGTCCCCATGCCGGAATCAATTCTTCTCACCCCGCTTCCCAGCAGAAAGCGGATTCCCTCGCCGGCGAGATGCTCGCGGAGAAGGGCCGTAAGTTCGGCGTCATCGCGCGGCAGGATGTGGTCTCTCCTTCCTGCCACAACAACCTCGCTGCCCAGGCGGCGGAAGGCCTGAGCCATTTCGATGCCGATCGGACCCGCCCCCAGCACGATCATTCTTGCCGGCAGCTTTTGAATCGTGAAGATGGATTCGCTGGTCAGGTGGGGCGTTTCAGCAATCCCTTCGACGGGTGGAATGACGGGGCGTCCACCCGTGGCAATCACAAAAAAGCGGGAAGTGAACTGGCGTCTGCCGCCGCCCGGGCCGAGCACTTCAACCTGCCTGGGACTGATGAAATAGGCCTTGCCTTCAACCACCTCGATGCCCATTTTCTGGTAGACGGGCGGAGCGTCGGCTTCCTCGTAAACGGAGGTTTGGATTTCGTGCATGCGATCCATGACCGTGGAAAAATCAAACTGCGGTTCTGCCGCCTTCAGTCCGTAACGGTCGGCCGTACGGATGCTGTTGGCGATTCCGGCCGCCTTCAGCAGCGCCTTGCTGGGAACGCACCCGGTCCAGGTGCAGTCGCCCCCCAGCCTGTTCTCTTCGATCAGGGCGGTCTTTGCGCCCAGCGAGGCTGAAATCCCCGCGGCGGTCAGTCCGGCGGCGCCACCGCCAATCACCACCATGTCAAAATCCATCGGCATCGCCAACCTCGCAGACCAGATGACCAGCCCTTTCCAGGTCTGCAGCTTGAGGTGGAATTTTCACTGCGAAAACTTATATCATGACACTCCATTCGATGCGAATCCGTGTGGGTTTATTCAGGATGCTCCAGGGGCGGCAACCTGGAGCCGTCGGTCAAGAGGACGGCGCTGATAGACGGTTGGCCTCCCCGTCACCGGGCAAACCTGTAACAACCGGAAGCCTGGAGCGCTGGTTGCTTCGCAAATGCCCGCACCTGCTGAAGGTGCTCTTCGCTACTGCGGAGAGGACCCGTTGGCAGCGCCTTCAGAACGGCTCACCGCTGAGACACTGCCCAATCACTTCCTGAAGCGCCGGCCAGGGAATATACATTCGTGAGCCCATTCGAAAAGAAAACACCCTGCCGCTGTCCAGCCATCGGTAGAAGGTTGACCTTGAAATGTGGCCTCCGGTCCTTCTGCGAAGGATCCGCCAGGCAGCAGTAGGAGGCAGAAGCTGCGGTTGTATATGGATTTCATCCACCCGGGGAGGATCCCCCGGAATTAACGTTGGTTCAACTATTTTGGACCTGAGTACCATGCGCAACACCTCGAATGGAAGTGGCACCGCTTCACCTGCTGCGGTCCATTTTCCAAGGGATTCCGGAACCCAAAGCCATTTCGGCCATATTCGGTGGCCTGATGCGCATAGGGCTGCGGTCCAGCCTCAGATGGCGCGCCGGAAAAGGGCGCTGAATCGGTGTTTTTTTGTTTCAGGACTGGGTCATCCAGCTAAGGGGTCCCGTCGCTCTGGAATTGTTCCCAGATGTCTGCCATACGGCGGCGGTCGCGTCTGCGGCCTCCGTCGTTGTCTTTGTCAGATGGCATCATTCGGGCGGAGTCAAGCAACATTCCCGTGGGCTGGTGGGAACGGAAGTATAGCGGTTCCTCCTGCATGTGCAGATGATAGGAACACCTCCCGCTACCTTGCAACGAAGCGGGAAAAACACATCCCTTTTCCGAGCAGCGGGTTGATGAAGATGAAAAGGAGGCGTTCGCAGGGTTTCCGGCTGACGCCGTGCTGAAGCTGAATCGGCGGCGGCGCCTGATCTGGCCGGCGTTACGGGATTCTTCTTTCACTTTAAAGCTGACGGCCGAACTGGTACGAGAAAGGAAATTATTACTCCGGTTCGGATCTTTCATCGTGGTCCTCCTTGTGTCTGGATCGAGGGTGAGACTGGAGAGTCATCCGTAAGGTAAATCTGGTTGCAGGCAGGTTTGTTGCAGGCAGGGTGCGAGGGAACTTTGGCCAGCCCCGGCAGGGCGCTTTATTCAAGCTGCCTCCAGCACCCACCGAAAAACCGAAGTGGGAACACGGAAAGCAGTCCATGCCAGGAGAGTTTTGACGAAGTTTTTCAATCCTATGGAGATACGGCAGAAAGTAGATATCTTTGAACGGATAAAAGGCCCCTGTACATGCAACACCACGTACACTAAGAGTAAACACCGGCTCCGCGAAAGATCGTTTGCTCATTGACAAAAGCATGGGGTACCACTCAGAATTCTCGTGATTTGGTACTGCCCCTAGAGCCTTTTGAATTGTGGCGGGGGAAAATTCGACGGAAGCGGCGGGTCCAAAGCCCGACTGCCAGCACTGTCCCCCCCCAGCAACAGGTGCGTGCCAATTCGGCCTTGGTGCAACAAAAAAAAATCCGGAGGCAATAAAAAGCTTCCGGATCCATATTTCTATGCTATACTAGCCTATAATTATAGTCATGTCAAGTGAAATCTAATCAGGAGAAGATCCTCGATGGCCGATCTCGATGTATCTAAAGTGATTCGCAGAGTACGACAGAAGCTCCAGGTGAGCCAGGAGGGGTTGTCACGCCTGCTGAATGCCACGAAAGGAGCAGTCCAACACTGGGAGCGCGGCAGAAACCGACCGGATCTGGCACGATTAATGGCCTTGAGGCAGCTTTGCCCTCCTTCCCAGGAGCGCAAGGACCTGGATACCCTCATCCGGGAATCGCAAGCCCAGGTTTCACCCTATTCTTCAATCAAAACCGGATTGCGCAGCCAGACTGCAAAAGGCAAGGACCTGGACGAGCTGTTCCCTCCGCAGGGCCTGGACGTTTTGCGCCGCGAGAATCAGCGCCTTCAACGCCAGATCGGAAAGCTCCAATCGGCCCTGGACCGCAAAACCCAGCAGGTCCAGATTCTTGAAGAACTTGCCAAAGACCTTCAAGGCCAGATCGCCAGCCTTCAGGCCGGCGTATCAGGCACGTCCCCAGCCTCTTCCCAGCAATCGCCCAAACCAGCGGGCCAATAGCGGGTGCGGCTAATCCATTGTTGCGGGCCGCGGGTTGCCAATGACAGTGGCCCCTTATTCAGGCAAACAGGCAGGCTGCCAAAGGCAAGTTTCCCTGGCGGCTTATCGGGAAAGAACCTTCACCATCACCACGCCGTGGGGGACCACTCTTGCCCGGAAGAATCCATTATCGAAAGGCCCGAGATCCTCGTGCTTCCACAGATCCCTTACACGCCTGTCTGTGCCCACATCAACTGAAATCTCTTTGGGAGTCTCGCTCCGATTGAGCAGCAGATAGGCTTCGGTGTCGCCGGCCAGTTCCTTGCGCCACTCCTCCGTGCCCCTGGGATTTGCGCGCCTCCCGCAAAAATCAGAGGTTGAAGTGTGGGACGGTCAAGCCTATAATCAGCGCCAGAATGGTGGCATTCCGGGCCGGCCCGTCGCATCCGCTCCACTGACGGCCCACGCCGCTACTAATATTCCCGCGAAGAGGTCTGACGATGAACAAAGATGATCCTTCAGATTCCGGTTCACTCCGTCTTTTGATCCAAACCCTGTTGCTGACGTCGTTTCTTGCGGCTTGTTCTTCCGCCCCCTCGCCCCCGAAGGGCGCTGATGTGGATTACCAAGAGGCCAAGGTGATGTTCAAACAGGGCAATCTTGACCGGGCGCTCAGCCTGACCGACACCATGGCAGCAGCGAACACCAACAGTCCCGGCACACTCAACGCCCGGGTGTTGAGGGCGGTGATTTACAGCGCCCGGATCGACGCCTACAGGGAATTGGCTGACACTTACAAGAAGGGCGCTGAGGTTGCCACGAAAGCTCAGTCCGTCGCTTCTTACAACCGCCGGCGCAGCAACGCGCTGCAGTACGGCAGCGAGGCGGCCCTGAATTTGGGCGAATTGGTCATGCAAGTCACGTCGAAGCCGGATTTCCCCAAAGAATTCACGCTGGATGCTCCATGGCCGGACGTGGAAGGCCCCAAGGTTATCGATGCATTTGCACGCATCCGCAGGGGAGCATGGGTCCCTGAAGACGCACAGGACAGCGCCGGGATTGACGCTCAGCACAATGCGATCGCCGAAGTTCTGGGAGAGGTCGTCGGCGGCGAACGCAGCAAAGCCCGGACGGCTATGGAGGCCGGCCCGGTCAAGTTGAATGGCCTGGACTTCGCCCTTTTCCTCGAAAAGCAGATGGTGGAGGGAGTGGAGCTGTTCGGCCCGAAATACCTCGCCAACCCTGGCCAGTTGAAAACCCTTTGTGGCGCGGCAGAACGCCTGGTTCCGCCCATTGAAACGATGCTCAAAGAGAATGCCGACAAGGCGAAAGAGGCGGAATTCAAGAAGCTCCAGAAGCGGATCAAGGACGCCGAAAAGTTCACCTGATAGGCCGGCCACCAGGGATGGCGCAGCGTGCGATTTCAGCCCCCGGCGTGCAACTCGGCCCGGTCCTGTTTTTTTCAGGAAAGTCTATCGCCGGAATAGGTCAAGCCGGCGGTGCCCGACAGCACAGTGCGTGCAGGCGTCTCAGCCGGCTTTGTGCTAGATTCTCGAGATGGCTGGCTGCAAGCATCTCAACGGGTGCTGCAGATTCCAGCGCCCGGGAGGCCATCCCCTTCGGTCCGTTTCATTCCCGGCAGGAGATTGAGCATGTTTCCGTTTCACGGTGTTGATTTTATGGAAATCGACGCTTTCCTGAGCGACGAGGAAAAGCTGGTCAGGCAGACGGTCCGCGAGTTTGCCGACCGGGAAGTCATTCCGCATATCGAGGAATGGTACCGTGAGGGCGAATTCCCTCTGCACCTCGCCACGGCGCTGGGCGAGATGGGATTTCTGGGAGCCAACCTCAGCGGGTACGGCTGCGCGGAGATGTCGAACGTGCAGTACGGCCTGGTGATGCAGGAACTTGAACGGGCTGACAGCGGGCTGCGCAGCTTTGTTTCGGTCCAGAGCGCGCTGGTCATGTATCCCATCCACGCATTCGGTTCCGAGCAACAGAAACAACGCTGGCTTCCGGCATTGCAGCAGGGCAAAGCTATCGGGTGCTTCGGCCTCACGGAGCCTGATTTCGGATCGAATCCCGGCGCCATGCGCGCCCGCGCTGTGAAGGATGGCGGCGATTACGTCCTGAACGGCGAGAAGACCTGGATCACCAACGGTTCGATTGCAGACGTGGCGCTGGTGTGGGCGCGGACCCCCGAAGGTGTTCGGGGCTTCCTGGTGGAAAAGGGTGCGCCCGGATATTCCGCCAAAGACATCAAAGGCAAGATGTCGTTGAGGGCCTCGGTGACTTCGTCGCTGTCTCTCCAGGATGTCCGGGTCCCTGCCGCCAACATGCTGCCTGCCGCCACGGGATTGAAAGCAGCGCTCGATTGCCTCACCCAGGCGCGTTATGGAATCGGCTGGGGAGCGGTGGGGGCGGCAATGGCCTGTTACAACGAAGCCCTGGAATACGCCAGGGTGCGCAAGCAATTTGGCGACAGACCCATTGCCGGGCACCAGCTTGTGCAAGCGCATTTTGCGGAGATGATTACAGAGATTACCAAGGCGCAGTTGCTGGCGCTGCATGTGGGCCGCTTGAAAGATCTGGGCCGCGCCGACTTCGCCCACATCTCCATGTTGAAGCGGAACAACGTCAAAATCGCCCTCGACGTCGCCCGCGCCGCCCGTGACATTCTGGGCGCCACCGGCGTGGCCGACGAGCATCCGGTCTTCCGCCACATGTGCAACCTGGAATCGGTTTTCACCTACGAAGGGACTCACAATATCCACACGCTCATCATTGGCGAGCGCGCCACCGGCATCGCGGCGTATCAGTAAGAAGATTGATTGCAGCCCGCTTGAGGGGTCAGTGAAAGTCTGTTAGTCTTCATTTCAGGAAGTGGACCAGTGCCTGTGGAGTGCAGTCTATGAAACTTCAGCGAACGATCAAGGCCACTATTCGACTTGGGGAAGAATCGGGTTATGTCGCCGAGTGTCTGGAAATTCCAGTCGTTACCCAAGGGCAAACCTTGGATGAGGTAACGCGCAATCTCCGCGAAGCGGTGGAACTGCACTTGGAAGGCGAGGTTCTGGCCGAACTTGGGCTCGCTTCCTTACTCACAATCATTGTGACCTTCGAACTGGAGGCTTACCCTGCCACGGCTTAAGCGGCTTTCCGGCCCGGAAGTCTCGCCATCATGCGCAGGTTTGGTTTCGCAGTAATTTCCAGAAGGGGAGCCATATCAAGTTGCGCCGCGTCGGAGCCGGGGGCGCAAACGAAACCCTGACCATCCCCAATCATACCGAACTTGACACCGGAACCTGCCGGGCCATTCTCCGCCAAGCCTCGCGATACGTACCCAAGTCCGAATTGGCTCCGTTTTTTTACAATGCGTGATAAATGTGCGACAGGCGCTCGGGAGGTGCAGAATACCTGTCTAAGCGGCCTTGCGGATTTTCAGTCTGAGCGGCCACTGTCCCGTTTTACCGGTTGACCACTTTCATTCCGCCTTCCGGATAGCGTTCCCCCGCCGCCACGCCCTTCGGAGCAACCTCGTCGATCCGCTTCAGGTCTTCCGCGCTGAGGTTGACGTCCAGCGCCGCCAGGTTTTCTTCCAGGTGTGGCGCGTGGCTGCTTCCGGGGATGGGAACCATATCCACCCCCTGGGCCAGCACCCAGGCCAGCGCCAGTTGAGCAGGCTTGCAGCCTTTTTCCCGGGCCATCTCTTCAATGCGCCGCACCAAATCCAGATTGCGCTGGAAGTTTTCTCCCTGGAAGCGGGGATTATTGCGCCGCCAGTCGCCCGCTTCAAAATCGTCCGGAGTCTTGAACCGGCCGGTCAGGAAGCCGCGGCCCAGCGGGCTGTAAGGAACGAAGGTAATTCCCAGTTCGCGGCAGAGGGTGATCAATTCGTCCTCCGGATCGCGGCTCCAAAGTGAGTATTCGGTTTGCAGCGCGCTGATGGGATACGCCTGATGCGCGCGCCGGATGGTTGCCGGTGCAGCTTCTGAAAGCCCCAGGCAGCGCACCTTGCCTTCCTCCACCAGCCGCGACATGGCTCCCACCGTGTCTTCAATGGGCACATTGATGTCTACCCGGTGCTGGTAGTAAAGATCGATGGTTTCGATCCCCAGCCGCCGCAGGCTGGCCTCGCACGCCTGCTTCACGTATTCCGGCCTGCCGCTGATGCCGACAAAATTCCCGGCCTCGTCGCGCATGTTGGCAAACTTCGTGGCCAGAACCACCTGGTCCCTGCGACCGCGAATAGCCTTGCCTACCAGGACCTCATTTTTACCGTTGCCGTAAACGTCGGCCGTATCGAGAAAATTCACGTCCAGATCCAGCGCGCGGTGGATAACGCCAATGGATTCCTCGTCGTCCCGCGTGCCGTAGAATTCCGACATGCCCATGCATCCCAACCCGAGGGCTGACAATGAAAACGAACTATGACCCAATTTTCGAAATTGCATGTTCCTCCGCCTCCGGTTTGTCAATGAACGATCAGCATAACACCTGGACTGTGCCTCCTCAAGGTTGGCAAACCGCCTTGCAGCGGAGCCTTTGATTTTGTACCGCTACCTGGAACCGGCGTCCGCAATTGAGCGTATCAACAATCGGCCCGCGGAGAATCTCTTCCCGGTCTGCCGCGCGGCTGCGGTAGAATATTTTTCAAGAAAGGAGATCATCTTGGCTACCTCCCCGCCATCCGGCGAGCCTCCCCGGAAACCCGTGGACAAGCACGTCGTCTGGGCGATACTGCTGGTTGTAGGGTTCATCATCGCCTCCGGCATTTTCATGGTCTGGTTCGGCCTGCGCATCCTTTACCACGGGGTCCACATCAAGGTCAGCGAACCCAGCCCGGACACGAAAGTGGTCACCGTCAAAACGCCGATGGGCAACTTCAAGATCGCCAGGGAGCAGAGCGTCAGTGATCTTCATCTCGGGCTTCCGGTTTATCCAGGGGCCACCCGGGCAGAGGATTCCGGTGACGACAACTCCGTCTCGCTCGCCTTTGACCTGCCCAACGAAACGGACCTTCGCATTGCGGCGGCAAAATTCAACACCCCCGATGCGCTCAGCAAGGTCCAGGAATTTTACAAGAAGCAGCTGGGTGGTGAAGTCACCAGCTTCAGCCAGACCAACCGCGACGGGAAGGTCGTTTTTGAGATGAAATACAACGAGCAGGACAAGATGGTGTCCCTCTCGCCTCACGATGGCGGGACCCGCATTGCCCTGGTTCGCATCTTCCACGGCCACGCCGAACCCAACTGAATCCGCGTGGGGCTCTCATCCAGACCCCCTTCGAAGAACGCGGACCTCGCCGGAGCAGCAGGCCCGTCGGTCGTTTCAGGCCAGCCCCTGCGCCAACCGTCCGGCCGAATCCTTTCGCGCCATAAATTCTCTCTTTCGACCCCGATTTCAGCGCTTTAGCTGGAGATCAGTTCCCCTCTGTTCACAGTTGCCGATATAATGACCGGTTTGGGGGGAATCAACAGGGGGGACACGAATGCAGCTTCCATCGTTCAAGAATGAGCCTTTGAGCGACTTCAAGGGGAATCCTGAGCATTTCCGGCAGATGAAGGAAGCTCTTGAAGACGTTAAGAAGGAGCTCGGAGCGAAATATCCCGCGGTGATTGGCTCTGAGCGAATCGAAACAGAAAAAACCTTTCATTCTTACAGTCCGTCGGATAAAGCCCAGGTGGTGGGAACTTTTTCCAAGGGAGATCCCGGCCTTGCCGCAATGGCCATAGCGAAGGCGGAAAAAGCCTTTGAAAGCTGGAGCCGCACGCCGGCGGAAACGCGGGTGAAGCTGCTGATTTCGGCGGCCAAGATTCTTCGCGACAGAAAATTCCACTTTGCCGCCTGGATGGTCTATGAAGTAGGCAAGTCGTGGGCTGAAGCCGATGCCGACGTGGCCGAGGCCATTGATTTCTGCGAGTTTTACGCCCGGGAAATGCTGCGATTGGCCGGCCGGCAACCCATCACTCCCGTGCCGGGCGAACGGAACCGCCTGGAGTACATCCCGCTGGGCGTCGGCATTGTCATTCCACCCTGGAATTTCCCCCTGGCCATCCTGGTGGGGATGACGGTGGCCTCGATTGTGGCAGGCAACACGGTGGTGGTGAAACCCTCGAGCGACTCGCCCACCATCGGCTACAAGTTTTTTGAGGCGCTGGAAGAAGCGGGCATGCCCGACGGAGTCGTGAATTTTCTGCCGGGTCCCGGCTCGACGGTCGGCGATGCCCTGGTCACACATCCGCGCACACGGTACATTGCCTTCACCGGATCAAAGGAAGTAGGGCTGCGCATCAACGAACTGGCCGCGAAACCCCAGCCCGGGCAGGTCTGGATCAAGCGCGTCATCGCCGAGATGGGCGGCAAGGATTCGATTATTGTTGACAGTGAGACGGACCTGGAATCCGCCGTCGAGGGCGTGGCTTCCTCGGCTTTTGGCTATCAGGGACAGAAGTGCTCAGCCTGCTCGCGTGCCATTGTGGTGGAAACGGTCTATGAACCTTTCCTGGAAAAGCTGAAGGAACGGGTTGAGGCCATCAAAGTGGGCGATCCGGCGGACGCTGAAACTTACATGGGCCCGGTGATCAACAGCCGGGCCAAAGAGTCTATCCTGGAATACATCAAGGTTGGGAAAGCCGAGGGCCGCCTGGTTGCGGGTGGCAAAGAGACTTCCGGACCCGGCCATTTTCTGGCGCCCACCATTATCGCCGACGTTCCTCCCCAGGGGCGCCTGTCGCAGGAGGAGGTTTTTGGTCCGGTGCTGGCCGTTCTGAAGGCGGCGGACTTTGATGAGGCTCTGCGGATTGCCAACAACACCGAATACGGCCTCACCGGCGCCGTCTACACCAAAAACCGATCGAAGACCGAGAAGGCCGCGGAGCGCTTTCATGTGGGCAATCTCTACTTCAATCGCAAGTGCACGGGAGCGCTGGTGGGCGGACATCCCTTCGGCGGGTTCAACATGTCGGGCACGGATTCGAAGGCCGGCGGGCGCGATTATCTCCTGCTGTTTACCCAGGCCAAGTTAATCTCGGAAAAACAGAGCGCCTAGCTGTGCAGATCCCTAAAATGGGACGCTGCACGGCACAACGCCTTAGGGGAGTGAAGCTTCAGCTCCGCCATCAGGAAGGCAAGCGCAAGGGGCCTTCAGGCCCTGAAGGTGGGGAAAGGCGCATCACTTTGATCCCGGCAGATCAACGCCAAAATCCCACACAGAGATGTTGAGTTTCTGCTCGATCATTTCACCGAGCGCATACTCGCCGGAATCGAGTGGCTGCAACGGCTTCAATTCGTAGACGCCCGCCGCTAGCTGCTTCCGTTCGAGCGGCACGTCCGTCCTCTTTTCCCCGGACTTTCCCAGGCCGATCCCGGACTGGATCTTCTCAACCACCCGGGAATCTTTCTTCTCCTTCAGCGGCACCAGGAGCGCGCGCATGGGCCAGTTGTCGGTATCCTCAACGTAAAACACCGGGTCCGGAATGGTGATCCGCACGGCGGCTTTGTCGCCTGGCAGCACCACCAGCGCCTGTTTCTTCAAAATGGGACCAGGCATCACCAGGATCAGCGCAATGCGCTTCCTGTCGGTCACCACTTTGGCCTGATCCTGAATCAGTTGGATGACCCGCATTCCGTCATAGGCGTAAACGCCGCCGTTGGCGGGCAGCCGGACGCCCGGCTTGATCTGGTAGCCGTTGTTGGCAGGAATTTCGAACCGCTGGCTCTGCAACTCCTCCGCGGCTTTCAGTTGTTTGGCCTGCTCGGCTTTCTTTTCTGATTCGGCGCGTTCGGTCGCATCAAAATCCACCAGAGATTTGGGCATCTCCTCCCAGTCCGAGCTTTCCAGGCTGTAGTAGCGGACGCGGTCGCCCTTCACCTCATAGCTCTTCACCAGTTCGTAGCTTCCGTCTTTCAGGAACAGCTTGATGGCGGCCATCAGCGGAAGCGGGCTCAGCATCAGACCCGCCAGCCCCACCACAGCCATCGCCCGAAAAGCTTTACCGCACCACATCCTGCACCTCGTCTGCTTAGATGTTAACGCGCCCTGCCGCGTGGTATCAAACCCGGCTCCGCAGCTATTTCATTTCATGGATCACCTCTTTGGGCACGTCTTCAGGTCTGCGCATCTTCACTTGCCAAAACGCTACCAGGCTGTTAAAAAGGCCTCTATGCCAGAGCAGACTTCGGCACCCGGCGGGAAAGGCTCCGCGCGCCGTACTTTTCTTAAGAATTTTGCAGCCGCCGGCGCGCTGGCCTCGATGAAGCCGCCGCTTGCGCTCTCATCCCCATTGCCACAAAGCAACGGGAGAAGACGACCGCCGTTACTGGGTCGAAGTCGTAACCCGCGTTTCGGACCCCATCCTGCGCGCCCTCAGCGAGAAGAAGTTGAAGGCGTTGATGCCGGTTGAAGCCCCTCACGGTAACCTTGCCGACCGCCGCCGTTTTACTTATCTGGAAGCAACCGGGCGGTTGCTGTGCGGCCTTGCGCCGTGGCTGGAGTCGGGACCGGCCGAGGGGCCGGAGGGCAGGTCGAGGCGCCAGCACATCGAGTGGGCCCGCGTCGCCATCGCTGCTGCAACAGACCCCGAATCTCCCGACTTCATGAATTTCAACCAGGGTTCCCAGCCCGTTGTGGACGCGGCGTTCCTGGCCCAGGCCGTGCTGCGCGCCCCAACGGAACTGTGGGCGAAGCTGGACACAAAGACCCGGCGCAACCTGGTGAAGGCCCTTGAATCCACGCGGGTCATTCGCCCGGGGTTCAACAACTGGCTCCTGTTCAGCGCCATGATTGAAGCCGGCTTGTGCTTCATGGGCGAGTGGTGGGACAGGATGCGCGTTGATTATGCTCTGCGCGAGCACCAAAGCTGGTATCTGGGCGATGGAATGTATGGAGACGGCCCGCGCTTCCACTGGGATTATTACAACAGCTATGTCATCCAGCCTATGCTGCTGGACGTGCTGGACACCGTCTCAAAACATTCCAAAGACTGGGACTCGATGCGGCCAGCCGTTCTGGCGCGCGCGCAGCGTTACGCCGCCATCCAGGAGCGAATGATCAGCCCGGAGGGAACCTATCCCGCCATCGGCAGGTCGCTGGCTTATCGATTCGGGGCTTTTCATCTGTTATCCAGCATCGCCCTGCGGCGCCAGCTTCCTGAGGGTATCTCGCCGGAACAGGTCCGCTGCGCTCTGACGGCGGTGATGCGCCGCATGATTGAAGCGCCGGGCACCTTCGACGCGAACGGCTGGCTGACGGTGGGCTTTTGCGGGCATCAACCTGCCATCGGAGAAGGGTATATTTCCACGGGCAGTTGTTATCTCTGTTCGGCCGCGTGGCTCCCGCTGGGGCTTCCGCCGGACGATCCGTTCTGGAAGAACCCGCCGCAGCCCTGGACCCAGCAGAAAGTCTGGAGCGGCAGAAACGTGCCAGCCGACCACGCCCTGGGCAAAGCCGGCGGTCTTCCCGGTTGCCGCGCATAGCGCCGGCATTTGATGAGAGACACGGCCGGAGCACGCATCACCCGGTGGCGCAAGCGGCGCGTCTTTTGCGATATCTGCGAAATTGCGATAGGTGTTGAGCTGGCGAAAATATAAATTCAAAAGTGGAGTTATAACCCATGAAGAATTCCATCAGTCGACGTCAATTTCTGGGAGCAGCAGCCGCGGCAGCGGCCTTACCCTCAGTCGGGACCTCCGCCTCAGCCGGGGCTTTGCCGAGTCCGGCCATGTGGCCGGGCGACCGCAGCGCCGCCATCAGCCTGACCTTCGACGACGCGATGCAGACACAACTCGACAACGCAGGCCCGATTCTGAAAAAGCACGGTATCAACGGCACCTTCTTCGTGGTAACCGGCCCCTCGAGCACGTGGCGCCAACGCCCTGACGACTGGGCGCGCATGGCGGCGGAAGGCAATGAGATCGCGAGTCACACGGTGCACCATCCCTGCATGCTGAAGGTGATCAAACCCCATTCGCAGGATTACACACCGGACATGATGCTGAAGGAAATCCGGGAAAGCTCCGAGGCCATCATCGAGAGGCTGGGCGTGCGCCGCGGCCTGACGTTTGCCTACCCGTGCGGTGACATGACTTTTGGCGGCGAGGCCGATCTGGCCCGTAACCAGGCGCGCTACTTAGACTACGTGGCCCAATATCATTTTGCCGCGCGCGGGTACAACGCCTGGGCGCCCGTGGTGGCCGAGGACATCAACCCACTTACCGTGCCGGTGCTCGGCTGGACCTTTGGGAAAGATTTCCCCAGCCTGCTGGACCAGCTTGAGCCCGCGAGGCAGGGGCACAACTGGGGCGTTTTTGTGTTTCACGGGGTCGGCGGCCAGTGGCTTTCGGTCACCAACCAGGCGCTGGACGAGCTGGCCGGCTTCCTCGCAGGACACCCTGAGATCTGGACCGCGACGTTCGGCGACGTCGTCCGCTACATTCAGGAAGCGAAGGTGCTGAAAATCCAGGCGGGCGAGTCCTCAGACGAGCGCCACACGTTTGCCTTGTCCTGGCCGCTGGATTCGAAAGTCTACGATCTGCCTGTCACCGTGAAGTGGAAGCTGCCCTCCGCGTGGAGTACGTGCACCGCGCAAGCGGACGGCCAGCCGGTGAAGTGCTCCACCAAGGCAGGCGATGGAGCGAAAACTGCGCTGGTCGATGTTCCCGCGCAGACAAAGGTTCTCCGGTTCGTGAAAAAGCAGGCGTAGTGTGTGCGGGTGCCTCGACTGCCCGCTCTGTAAACAGTTTCCCAAAACCTGCCGCGGGAAGACTGCTCTACAAAAGGCAGTGGAGGCGGCACGTTACTTCTTCCGCTCGACGACCCACTCGCAATGCGCGTCGCCGCGGACCATGTTCTTGGTGAGCTTGAAGGTGAAATTCGGGTTCAAACTCTCGACCGCTCCGGCACCCCAGTTTTGATGCCCTGCGCCGCAGGTATCCATGTCAAGGCCTTGTTCCTTCCACCTCTTGTGCCAGGGACACTCCGTCGTTCTTCCCACGCATCTGTCTGGGGTAGCTTCAACAATTTCGAACACAAACTCCGGCCCCATTGACGCCTGGGCCAGGAGATGTGTAACTGCTTCGACATCGGCGGGGCTCTCAGTGGGTAATCCGAGAGAATCAGCAAATGGCTTTGCTCCCTTCCCTGCCTGGCGCCAGAGCGGCCCATTGAACTCATCAAATTTGTCCTGCCCCACAGCCTGCTTTAAGGCGTTGGAAATGGCAATGTACGCTCCGGTCAATCCTTTCGTGGCCATCTCCCATCTCGTTTTCTCAGGAATCTGTTCGATCTTGTCAGCCATCGGAATTCTCTCCTTTGGGGGATATTTCTTTGTGTTGTGCCCCTGCTCGCAGGTAAGCGTCGACTGTCCAGTATTATTCTTTTTGCACCCTGGGTACCATGGATTGTACACTTGGCAAGGTCCGTTCAAACCGGTTTTTCATCCCAAACTTCTGGAACGATTCTGTGAAATTCCCTCAGACCGGTCCAGCCCATGCCAGCGCCAGTTCACGGCGCGGCATTGCTTGAAGGACAGTCATCGAAGGCAGCAGCGTGGAGCTGCTCTGTAACTCCGCGGTTCGCTAAAAGAGCGCCGCAAATCGGTCGCCCGTCTGGTGGGTGGCATCAAACCGGGCCAGGCCCGTCTTCCGCGACCACTTGAAGGCCACGGATTGTCCGGCGTGGTTTGTAATATTTCGTACCGGGACGGTGCTGTAAAGCGTGACCTGCAGTGACGCTCCGGCGGGCGCGCTGAACGAGAAGTTGAGCCTCCGCGAATTCGCGTCCCACTTTTCGAACTCCAGCTGATGAGCGCCGAGACCGAATAGCACTTGCGGATGCGCCGGGTTTCTTGAGGAAAACCAGATTCCGGTGCGCCCATCCGTCCAACTCAATTTTTATGCTGCCATTTTCACCATGAAACAATTCGGCGGCCATGGGGTCGTAAGCCAAATAACCAACCTTGAGAGGCGCCTCGGCTGCAACCTGGTTTTCACTGGTATTGATAAGGGTGGCGAGCATCTCGCCGGGCTTCTCCACCACGTTGGCGACAACCTCTCCAGGGCCCACAGGCAGAACGCTTTGTCCCTGCATTCCCAGGTGCCACGTCCCGGTTTCTGCGCCGAAATACCGGAAAACATCGAAATCATCGAACCCCTCTCGCGGCGAGAACCGGGCACTGTGGTAATACTGCGGCAGAAAGTTGATCAGGGCGGCGAATGACGCCTTCCGAACATCGTTCCACGGCGTTTTCGCCCACAAAATATCCGTCGGCTCTCCCAGCCGGTAGGAACTGTAGAGCCAGCGGCGCGAATCCGCATCAAGGGCGGTGATGTCGCGCGATTCGCCCACCAGGCGCAGGTCGATAAAGCTGGTCAGCAATGCTGTGGAAAGCAGGTTCGTGTTCGCTTTGATGATGGCGTGCGGGTTCTTCGCCTTCAGCAGGTTATAGGCATAGGCCATCATCTCGCGGGCACCCAGGATGGTGTACGTGCGAAACCGCCCTCCGCAGCCGTGCCGCCAGTTCTCGCAGACCATCTTGCCGTACCAGAAGTCAAAGTAAAGGCCGTCGAAGTCGTATTGCTCCACGACGCGGGCAATCTGCCGCTTCCAGTAATCGCGCCAGCCTGCGCGCCCCCGGGCACATCAGCGTCGTTTCCTGCTCCGGATGCATGCGGTAGGCGTTTTCCGCTTCGATGCCCTTCTGGACGAATTCCTGCGTTGCGCGAAAGTGCTCGACGGTGGGTTCGATGGCCCACTCCCCGGCGTGGTCGCGGAAGGCCTTGCTCGCGTGGCACAGGTCCACGAGAGTGATGTACGGAATCACCTTGATCCCGTGCTGGTGGCAGAGCTTGATGGTGCGGCGCATGTCGGCTTCGTTCAGCGGCATGTAGTCGCCGGAAAGCCAGTTGGCGACGCCCACCACCAGGTTGTATCCGTTGCGCGCCAGGGTTGCAATCTGCTCTTCCGTGGGCGGCGTCCACCGGGGCCGGTGCTGGTAGGGACCAAGAATGGCGCCCTTCAGCATGGCGTAGCGCGGATCGAACTTCTTCGACGGGGTCACCGCCAGCGCGAACCGGCCACCGCGCGTCCAGCCGGGATGAGTGAGCGTGGCGGTGTTTCGCACCAGGTAGTTGACCCATTCGATATGGTCGCCCTTGCGCTCAACGGAAAACATCTCGTTCTGGTCGCGCCGCTGGGAGCCGTCCACGCTGTTCCAGGTCTGAGTGTCCACCTTCCAGGTGCTCACTTCCATCCCCACGCGCTTATCACCCAGCCAGAACCACGGAATGAATACCCCGGCGAGGATTTTCTTCATCGCCGGACTCGACCGGCCGGAACTGGTAATTCGATCCTTCGGATCCGAACTGTTCAGGCATCCATGAAATGAAGCGAACCAGCGATTCCCGGACAGCGCCGCCGGAAAGCCTGAGCCATCGGAACCAGCGCTCCCCGCGCGCTGTGTTGTTCACGTCGATGATCACCACACCGTCAATCGCGATGTCATACGTAACCGAATAGACCATGGGGAAGCGCGCTCCAGCTTCGGAAACGTAGCTGCCCTCAGCCTGAATCACCACGCGCGCCGGCTCGTTCGTCTTGACCGTCAGCCGCCCCCGCGTTTCCCGGCTGGCCGAGTAGGGCGAGAAGTTGCGGTCGATCTGTTCGGCAAGCTCAAGATTGGGGATGGGGACACCGGCCAGGAGTTCCTCGCCCAGCACGCGCACGCCGGTGATCAGCCCATTGGCTTTGCTGAACGTATACTGCAAACGTCTCACCGGCAACCGTAACGGATGCCGCTTCCTCGGATATCTTCAGGTTCTGTTCTGCTGAGAGCGGGCGCTTGGGCTCCAGCGCCGCAGGGGAAGACGGACCGTTCTTCCCCTGCGCATCAGGCTGCCTGGCATTGCCGGCAAGTCCGCGACCCGGCAGCACCAGGCCCGCCGTCCCGGCGCTTAAAGACTGAAGAAATTGTCGCCTGCCCGGCGATTTCGAATGTCTTCGCTTTGGCATGGATGACAGATCCTTTCCTTAGCCAGAACACATTTCGTTGCAAACTCCGGACGGCCGTCCGGAGAGGTGGAAGTACTCCTGTGAAGCCCCCACGTTTCCGACCGGTCAGCCCTTGTCCGCAACATGAATGATGGCCTTGATGACCCCATCGCGATAGCCGGATACCAGCTCGAAGGCTGCGGCTGTTTCTCCCAGCGGAAAGTGGTGGGTCATCAAGGGATCCACGTTGATCCTGCCGCTCGAAACCATCTCGATGGCGGGCGCCATGCAGTGGTTCTGCCGCCGCACGTTCTTGATGGTCAGTTCTTTGCGCCGCAGGGTGTGAACCGCGAAGTTGACTTCGTCGAATTCCGGAATGCCGACCATTACCAGGGTTCCGCCGGGCTTCAGCAGTTCCACGGCCTGGTTCAGGGTTTCCTGCTCGCCGGCGCATTCAAACACAAAGTCCATGCCCGCTGGTTCCGCCTCACCGATGGCTTTCACGATGTCGCCCTGCTGCGGATTGCCGGCCCACCGGGCGCCGAGTCGCACGGCCATTTTCAACCGCTCGTCAATCAGGTCGGTCATGTACGTCGTGCAATCCGCCGCCGCGCGGCAGGCCAGCAGAACGCTCAGGCCGATGGGGCCCGATCCCAGGATGGCAACCGTCGAGCCCGCTTCCATCTGCGAGAGCCTTTGAGCGTGGATGCCGATCGAAAGCGGCTCAATCATGGCGGCCTGGCCCTCCGTCATGGAGTCGGGAACGGGGTAGCAGCAATCTGCCGGCAGCACCACGTATTCCGCCAGCGACCCTGACAACTCGCCCGGCTGGCCCATAAAGCGCTGGTTGCGGCAGGTGTTGAAACGCCCTGCGCGGCACTGGTCGCAGTGGCCGCAGGCCACCAGTGGATCGACGGCCACGCGCTGGCCCGGCTGGAGGCTGCGGACCTCCGCGCCCATTTTTTCGATGGTTCCGGCAAACTCGTGGCCCAAGACGAACGGAAACTTCACCACGGCTGCGCCAATACGGCCCGTCCTGTAATAGTGAACGTCAGACCCGCACACGCCCACTGCGTCAATGCGCAGCAGAACGTCGCGCGGGCCCGCCAGTCGGGGTTCCGGCGCCTCGCCGATTTCGATCTGGCGCAAGGCGCTTAGAAACGCTGCTTTCATGGATGTTTTCGTTCTCCCCCTCAGTTCGGCAATGACCAGATTTGCGTTGCCAGGTTGTGGCCGCAGACCTGCATCTGGAGGCTTTGGGGCTGGCTCTCCGGCCCGGCGGCAGTGAGGCACTGCAGGTTGCCGCTGTTGACGAGGTTGCCTTTCAAGGTGTAACGCCAGTGCTGGGCGCTTACGGAGCGGCAGGCCTGCATCACCGGGTTGCCGTTCACGACGGCCAGGCATTCGCCGTCGGAAGAACGCAGAGCGCCTTCTTTCGTCGCCGTCCATTTCTCCGCGGCGGAGCCGGCGCAGGGTTCGACGCTTCCCGGGGCGGCCAGGCAGCGAGCGTAATTCTCGAAGTCGCGATTGCGCCTCACAGCAGTGATCATGGTGATGGTGCCGGTCCGCGCCGGTTTGCCACATTCAGCGGAAGGATGCACGCGCCAGATGATGGCGTCGTGAGCCGCTACCTCGGCCTCGAGAGAGGATGCCCCGGATTGCTCTTTGCCAGTCCACAGGTCCTTCGCGTCCAGCTTGCACCCTGTAGCCGCAAAGCCCAGATCGGCCGTGCTCACGTCAACCTTCACAGCCGTCTCACCGTGGTTCATCGCGGCGACCGCATCGTCACCACTGGCAAGCCTTTTGAACAGAACGTCCATTTGCGGAGTGCGCCGCACCAGATTGGCCATCTTGCCCAGCGGGTCCTGGTCAATGGCGAGCAGGTCCTTGTTGCCGACAATGGCAATCGCCTCTGGGCTGAGCTTTGCCACGTCCGAACTCAGAATCAGCGGGGCCGACATCATGGACCACAGCGCCATCTGGGTGCGGCTTTCCGGCAGGCTCATACCGATGTCTCCGGCGATGATGAAGTCCGCATCATTCCAGTTGCCGGGCTTCTGGAAGCGGCCCAGCGGCAGGTTGTAGGAATAGTTCCACAGCATGCTCTGGTAGCGCGTGCGCTGCGGAAACCGGCGGCGGAACTGTGCCGGGATTGGATGCGCGTGATACGTGGCGATGTCAGAACCTTCGCGCCACAGTTGGCCGTACTTTCCCACCCAGCTCAGCACGTCGTACCATTCAGGAGTGCCCTGGAAATAAGCGGGAGCCGATTCCGAAAAAACGATGGGGCGGTCCACCTGCTGCAGCGCCTCATGCTGGGCCGCATAGGCCATGCGGTAGGCCTGTTCCTGGTCCTCGCCGGGCGGCGCGTAAACGTTGCAGCCGTCGAGCTTGAGATAATCCACGCCCCAGGACGCAAACAGCCGGGCATCTTCCAGAAAGTGGGCTTGCCCGCCGCCCTGCGGCTGTCCGCTTCCTGCAAAGCGGCCGCAGGTTTCTGAGCCCGAATCCTCATAGATGCCGAACTTCAGCCCCATCCCATGGATGGCATCGGCCACCGGCTTCATGCCGTTCGGGAAGCGTTTCGCGTCCACCTGCAGGTCCCCTTTCGCGTCGCGATCTTTCAGCATCCAGCAGTCATCAATGGTCACCGTGTCATAGCCCAGCGCCGCGAGGCCGGTGGAGACCAGCGCCCGGGCGTTATCGAGAATCGTATCGGCCGTGTAACCGCACTGGTAATGCGCCCAGTCGTTCCAGCCCATGGGGGGCGTGGCGGCCAGCGGTTTGCTTTCTGCGGCGGCCGCAAAGGCCGGGACCACAGCACCAAATGTGGAAACGAGGAAAAATAAGAGGACGGAAACAACCAACGCTCCAGCGTTTCGGCCGGTGTGCCCGGCACCACCCCTGCGAACTCTCTTCTCTTGCAACACGAATGCACCTCCCTCATAAAAACATGGATCGGATTGATAACGACAAGCAAAAGTAGAACCGCGCGGCAGGCTATTGTCAAGCTTTCTGAACCGCGCGGCAGCCATGGAACGTTCTTTGTGTGAAGGCCATGTCCGGGCTATCGATCCTCGCTGCCTGTCTGGAGCCCACGCAGTCGCTTATAGGCGGAAGGATAACGATCAGGCAGGCCATAGACGGGATTCCAAGCGGCGCGGGCCGTTCTGAGCGCCGTCAGATTAATGTCGCCCACCAGAACTCCCGGGTTGTCGCCGAGCTGGCGCACGGTCTTGCCCTCGAAATCAATGATGGAGCTGGTGCCCGTGTTGCGGGGAGCGGCGTAGTTGGCGCGCACGATGTAGAGTTGGTTTTCCAGTGCCGTGGTCTCAAACAGATGGATCAGCAGCGGGCGCGAAAAATCGTCGGTGCAGTAAGGGATGAAGACCACTTCCGCGCCGCCCAGGGCGAGTTCCAGGGTTGATTCGGGATGCTGCACGTCATAGCAGATCTCGATGCCCACCTTCACGCGGACGCCCGTCCACATCGATGTCCCACACCGGAAAGCCGTCGCCATGCTGTACCCCGGACGCCACCATCCAGTTTTGCAGGTGGACTTTGCTGTAGGTGCCCACAATCAGGCCTTGGGGATTCATCAGGACGGCGGTGTTGTAGAGTTGGCCGTTCCGGTTTTCGTCCATGCCGAAGACGATCCAGATGCCATACTTCCGCGCCAGCGCTGAAAAGCGCCTGGTGGACGGGCCCGGAATCGGCTCCGCCGCCGCCAGAATTCTTCCCCGTTCATCCACCAGCCGCGGGTCGTTCATGGATTCACCCGGCTGCAAATCCACCCTCGGATAACCCTGTACGGCGGCCTCCGGCGTCAATACGATCTGTGCGCCCTGCGCCGCAGCCAGCCGGATCCCTTCTTCCGCCTGCTTGAGGTTGTAGGATTTGTCGAGAACGCGCCCGTTCATCTGGATAATGCCCACCCGGAGGGTCTGGGAACTTTCCGGCTGTGCCGCGGGCGTTTGAGGGAGCGCCGCGCCCTTCATCTCACCCCTGAGGGCGCCCATCATCACCATCGCCGCCGCAAGGGTAACCGGTAAGACAACCTGTCGTTTTTTTAATTTCATGGTTCCAGACTTTGCCAGGCCGCGCAGACTCTCGTGAAGTTCCTCTTCATGCTCCGAACTGCCGCAGGTGGTGGTCGAGGTGCAGGTATCCCAGGCGCATCCAGTCCTTTTGTGACATCCGCCCAAAGAAAGGATGCGCCGGCCATTCAAAGCCTCTGGGCGGTTTCGAGTAGCGCTCGATCAGTTTCTTCAATTCCTTCCTGTCAGTCTCAAAATCTTTCGGCTGGCTGCCGCCGGCCCTGGGGTCCCATTCGGGAGGTCCCTGCACGCCGTGCGGCCACGGAATCGGCATCCACAGCGCGGCCCAGCGGAAGGGGGTGCGCGGAATCCAGCGGCTGGCCGGCTTCACCTCCCGCTCGCCAAGGCATGACCGGAAAGCATCACTCAGGTGGCACAGCATCTGGTGCGGTGTCATTTCTCCCCACCGCCGCTGGCTCGCCGGCCGCACAGTCCTCAGCCGGTTCAGGATTTCAATCCTGTCGTTGGGATCCCCAAGTGTCTTCATGCCGACTATTTTAACCCGCCACGGCCTGCTTCAGGGAACCATTGGCAATGATTCCCTCCCGTCCTGCTGGTGACGCACAAAGGCCTCGGCGAATTTCACGCCCAGCTCGGTGCCGCGGAAGCGGTTCATCAGCGCGTGCAGGCTGTAGAAATCGTCCGGATTCTGGCTGGCATGGGCGTAGCAGGCCTGGCGTTTGCGGGCTTCCGTTGCGCTGATGTCCACAAGCCGCGTGGGCCGGAAGGTCTGCGTCTGCATGCCCGACTCCACTTCCGTGTAGTAGAGTTCAAACCCGCGTTTCATCTCCAGCCACGCGTCGTAAACCAGCAGCGACGTTGCGCGGTGGTCGCGGTGTGTATCCACGGGCCAGGGCGCAAACACCAGATCGGGCTTTTCGGCGGCCAGGATTTTCCCAAATTGCCGGTAGGTTTCGTTGGTCACCTCGCTCGATCCATCAATCTGCCCTGCAAACACCGCGCGAGCCTTGAGGATGGCGCAGGCCTTTTCCGCCTCGGCTGTGCGGATGCGCGCCGCCTCCGCATGAGATTTGCCGCGGATGCCGGCTTCGCCGCGGGTCAGGTAGAGCGCCACGACTTCATGGCCCAGATCGGCATAGCGGGCCATGGTGCCCCCGGCGGATGATTCCGGATCGTCGGGATGCGCTCCGGCCACAACAACCTTCAGCTTCCGCCGCTGAGCCTCGCCGGCTCCCTCTGAAAGCAGCGGCAACCCCAGCGCGCCCAGGGCTGCCTGGCCAGTCCGCGCCATCAGGGTTCTCCGTGAAATGGATTTCATCGCCGTGCGCTCCTTGTCAGTGGCATTAGTCCTGAAATGTCGAATTTATAGTTATGCGAAATGATGCATAACCATGCACTCCGTGCTTCTGGAGCAGCGGCATCACGCCGGGGCCCGTAGGCCTCAAACCCCCTGGGGCCGGTAGTGTCGTAGCTCGCAATTACGGAAACAGCCGTCGCTCTTCTCTCCCATCGCTGAATGGATGCGTTCGTGAGCGTACGGCGCATTCCTGGAGCCGCCGGGATGATTGTCCGCCGCCCTTTGCCGATCAGGGGAAAGCAATGTATACACGCGCCGCCGCCCGAATGCAAGCAGCCAGAAGGATGGCGGACGAACAGCCAAGGATAAAAGGCAGTCCTACGGCTCAAAATCGGTTTCGCGGCCACGCGCTGTGATAGAATGCCGCCGCGCGGGCGCAGGCGCACGTCTTGAAGAAGGCGCAAGGGCCGCGAACCCGGAGCTCCAATGGCGGGGCTTCTCCGTTCAGGCGCTTCCACGGCGAAACCCCGGCTGTTCTTTTTGCTTTGCACCAGTGCGCGGAGCCCAACCTTGACTTGAGATACCTGCACGAGGAGGAACCCATGGACAACGTGACGCGAAGAGGATTTCTCGGATCGCTTTCGGGGGCGGCGGCGGCAACGGCGTTGGGCGCCAGTCCGGGGAAAGGCATGCCGCTTCCGGAACAGCAGACGGGGAATGCCAAAATAAAAATCACCGACCTCAAGTGCGCCATTATCGGCCGCAACCCGACGGTTCGGATTGTCACGGACCAGGGTGTTTCCGGCTACGGCCAGGCCGAGTCTGCCAAACCCTATCTCAAGCCGATGGTGCTGTTCTACAAACAATATCTACTGGGCGAAGACCCCACGGATGTGGCGCGCATCATGCTGAAGATCCGCCGCATGGGCGCCTCCAAGCCCTGGGGCGCGGCGGTCAGCGCCATCGAGATTGCGCTGTGGGACATCGCAGGGCAGGTGGCCGGAGTGCCGGTGTACAAGCTGCTGGGGGGAAAGATTCGCGACCGCGTCCGTGCCTATGGAAACACCGAAAACAATCCACCCAACATAACGCCCCGCACGCCGCAGGATTACGCCGAACTCGTGGCGGGGGTGAAGGAGGCGAAAGAGGGTTACACGCTGATCAAGATGCCCGTCGCTTTTCATAACGCCGCCATGCTCAACGCCATCCCGGACGCCTGGTACGGCGTCCATTGGAAGCCACCGTTGGGAGATCCTTATCTGGAGAATATGGGAATGCTGACGCAGCCTGCCCTCGAACATATCATCGCCTGTGTCGAAGCCGCGAAAAAGGCGCTGGGCAATGACGTCGGGCTGGCGTGTGACTGCGGGCCGGGCTGGACGCCCAAGGATGCCATCCAGTTTGCCCGCGCCGTGGAATCCTATGACCTGGCTTGGCTCGAAGACCTGATCACCGGCGACTACAAGCCTTACCCGAACGCCCAGGTCTTCAAGCAGGTCACCGACAGCACCTCGACCCGGATCCACACCGGAGAGGAGATCTACCTGCGGGAAAATTGCAAGGATCTCATCGAAACCCAGGCGGTCGATGTGCTCGGCTGCGATCCGGAAGATGTGGGCGGCATGGCTGAGTTCAAGTGGATTGCCGAATACGCCGACCTGCACGGCATCCTGGTGGCTCCCCACGGCATCTTCGACGGGTTGTTCGGGGTCGCGGCCCAGGTGCATATGGGGGCCGCCATGCCGCAGAACTATATCGCCTTCGAATATGCGAAGGGCCAGCCGGAATGGTGGTATGACATTGTCGAGGGCTTGCCCGACCCGATCGTCAAAAAGGGCTTCATCGACGTCTGGGACAAGCCGGGCCTCGGCGTCACCTTCAACGTCAAGGCAGCCAAGGCGCATCTCAGGGACGAGGACCGCGACTTTTTCGACTAGACCGTAGCGCGGCCCTTCACGGGCCGTGGCTTTTGTGGTTTCCCCACCGCCGGCCTTTGATTCTGCGGTTCCTGATTGGAAACCGGCGAAAAACCGCAGCGCCAGTGGCCGAAGCTCTCTCCTGCGCTTTCATTGGATCTTCTGACTCATCGGCGGAGGCGCGCTGGGCTTCCCATCTTTCAGCATCCCAAACAACTGGAACAGCGCCTGGGTATTCTTCGCCGCTCCGCGAAAGTGGAAGCTGCAATCGACGAAGGTGGTATTGATCCATTCAAATTCGCCGCCGGAGTAAAAGAGGTGACAGTTGGTCAGCTTGCAGTTGATGAAGGAGACCTCCTCAAGAACAAAACTCTTGTGGCTGATCTCCTGATTTTCGATGACGGTCATGTTTGTTGTTCCCACCTTCCGTATTGGGATCCCGACAAGGCGGCCGGCGCGGATGGTTGTGTTTCCGCGCCTACTTCATGACCGCGCTCAGCGGAACCGCAGCTCCTCCACGGGCCCTGCTCAGATCGGCCGCTTCCATGAAGGCCAGTGTTTCCAGGGATTCTCTGGGGTCAACCGGAACCACCCCGGTTTTGAAGAATTTGGTGATTTGCTCCAGGAGCCCTCCATAGCCTTCTGTTTCTTTCCCGGAATGCAGAACGCCCTTGGTCCCGTAGACGGTGATCGAAAAGTCGTAGAGTCCGCTGCTGAAGCCGCGCATCACCCCCAGCCGCCCGTCTTTCCATTTCCCTACCACCACGTCCTCGTTGCCGGAAGTTTGCATGCTGACTGTTTCACACCCTGGCCCCATCAGCTGGTAAAGCATCTCCACGGCATGCACGCCGTAATTGAACAGCGAGGGGACGTGCGGCTCTCTGCTGCTGGGTCCCAGAACGTCGTAGGTAAGGACCTGGCCGATGCCTTCCGGGTGCTCCAGGCGCTCGGTCTCGCTCCAGAAGCGCAGGCTGGAGGCGGTGAACCATGGATCATGCGCGGCTTTGCCCAGCTCATAGATCTCTTTGGCGTCCTTGTAACTTCCGGCCAGAGGCTTATCGATAAAAACGGGCTTGTGCGCGGCGAAGACAGGCTTCACCTGCTCCAGGTGCTTCCTGCCGTCCACGCTTTCCAGCAGCACAACATCCACCATGGAACAGAGAGTGGGAATGTCTTTCACAATCTTCACATGCCACTTGTCGCGGACCTCCGCCGTGAACTTGTCCACGCGGCTCCAACTGCTTTCCACGTCGGGACTGCCTCCCTTGTAGGCAGCCACCACCCGGAAGCCGGGAATATAGTCTTTAGCGCCGGGGTCGTTCAGGGCTCTCGTGAAGGCGACCACGTGGGAAGTATCGAGGCCGATGATGCCAACCTTGATGGGCTGCTTTGAGACTGTCTGCGCAAGCCCGCCGGCAGGAATCAACATCGCCAGGGCAGCCATCGGCCAAAGGCGGCGCACTACAAATGAAATCAAATTCCGCATTTCCCCTCCTCAAGGTTCCGGTTGAGACGGCAGACCGGCCGAAGAACGCCCTGCCGGATACGCCGACCCGCGGGCTCGTGCAGCCTCTCTGTTGAATCAGCTGCGGGTCATTGCCCGAATCCCCGGGCCTTACCTTCCGGGCGACAGTATACTGCAAGAGATTGGGAATGTAAGCAGGCAGCTGCCCGCTGCTTGCTATTTCGGTCTTCCAAAGTGCCAGAGGATATCGAGCTTAAATTCCACCACCGAGAACCGGCGCCCAGTTTCTGTGGTAATGGGATTTCGAACATCGCCAAAGCGGCCGGCCGACCAGGCCACCATTGGAGCCACCCCCAACTCCTTCCACACTCGGATCTCATATCCGCCGCCGGCTGTCCACGCCCACCCGCTCCCGTTGTAACCTTCGGGGCGGTTGTTTTCATAAAATGCTCCGCCTGCGCCGGCCCTGAGGAAAAGGGGAACCTTTGCGATGGGGAACACGTCCGCAATTCCCATCACGTTGCTCACGCTCTCGCCGACGGTGGGATTGTAGAGGTCAAACGCCTGCAGAAGCCAGCCGTTAACTTCCATGCCGATCCGAGCCCGGCTGCCAAGGCTGTGCCCGCCGACAAAACCCAGGGCAAAAGTTGTGTTGCGATCCCCCGGTGACTGATCCGACGAAAGCTTCAGTTGTCCTGAGCCGAGTTCGCCCCCAATCCACCATGGCCGTACAGCCTGCTCAGGTTGTTGCGCTGGCGCCGGAGGAACGCAGGGCCCAATAAGCAAGAGTAAGGTGAGAAGTTCACAGACCCGCCGCATGGTACCTCCTCTGCAGGCGGTTTTCCTCGCACTCCAGCCATGCTAAGTTGTAGCCGATTCGGTCGCAGTGAGGCCGGTCACCAGCTGCTGTGATTGGTGCTGCACCACCCCTTGCAGGGGGAGACTCCAGGGCGTGACCGGGGCGGTTATGGAAATTGGTGATTGGGCGAATTGCGATTGGCTGATTGAAGAGCCGGAGCGCGCTTTTATAGCGCCAGCGCCGGCACCTCATGGTTGACCGCGGCTCACTGATTGCGGTTTGTGCCGGCGGCGAAGCCCGGCAGCGCGGCGAAGCTCGTATCACTGGATCGCCTTGTCAAGTTCAACCGCGGCATTGTGGATCAGTGCCGCTTCGCGGTCCAGGCAGCGGCCCGCAACCTCGATCTGCTCGTTCGCCAGGTTCCAGTGCTTCAGCTCGATTTCGTCCTGCACGCCGGGCAGCGTTTGGGGATCGTAGCCGAGAAAGAGGCCGGGGCCGTAAAGCACATTCTTATACCACGGCCTGTCCGCCAGGCCGCGGCTCGAAGTCAGCATTTGCTCGCTCTGCATCAGAGTTGCATTCACCTTTTCAAGCGAAGCGTGAGCCAGCGCGGCCCCTCCGTTTGTTTGCGCCCTGGCGAAGGCCTTTGCATACTCCTCTGCGCTCGACTGCAGGTGGGCCAGCCCGTTTTCGAGCGGAGAGAAATTCAGAAACGGAGGGACCGCCTCGATGGAGGGTGGTGCCGACTGCACTTCAGGATCAGCAATCGCCGAAAAGACGCCCTCCCGGACCTCCTGGTTTTGATTTTGAATTTTCTCCCTTTCGGCTGCCGCGGTTTTCTTCAACTCGCCCGCGTAACCCGCTGCTGCCCTGGCAAGAGCAGTAAAGTCATAAGGCAGCAAATCAGCGTCTGCAAAGCGCATCACCGCGGTTCCGGCCGTCTGAGCCAGGGCCCGCCCGTAAACAAATTTCGTGTCGGCAAAATGCGTATACCAGTAGAAATCGTCATAAATGGAATGGTAGACACCGCCGCCGCCTTCGCCGCTGAAACCCAGACTGAGCGTCGCAATGCCCACGTGGTCGAGGAACGCGGTCCAGTCTGAGCCGGAACCCAGGACGCCGATACCCAGCGCACGGCCCGACCGCAGTTCGGCGCGCGTGGCCGGGCTGGTGGCTTGCGAAATTCGCAAGAGCCGCAGCCTCTTTTCAACCGTCAAATGCGTTTCCGGGTCCTCAACATCGCTCGCCACGCCGTCGATGAATGTCTCGAGCGCGGGTGAGCCTGCCGCCTGCAGATAACCCCGCCCGTTGCCGTCGCTGTTGATATACATCACGGCGTGCTTCTGAAGTTCCGCGGCATGCTCCTCCACCCATTCGGTGGAACCCAGCAGCATCGGCTCCTCGCCATCCCAGGCGCAGTAGATGATGGTCCGCCTGGGCCGCCAGCCCTGTTTCACCAGCATTCCGATGGCCCTTGCTTCCTCAAGCTCCGCTGCAAAGCTTGCCAGCGGATCATCGGCCCCGTTCACCCACGCGTCCTGGTGGTTGCCGCGAATCACCCATTCGCCGGGATTCGTCGAGCCGGGAATCTGCGCGATCACGTCCCAGATGGGTCGTATGGTCCAATCAGATTTGACCGCCAGGTGAACTTTGGCCGGACCGGGACCCACGTGGTAGGCAATGGGAAGCGCACCACGCCAGGAAGGCGGAGCCATGGGGCCGCCAAGAGCAGCCAGAAGGGGCTGCGCGTCGTGGTAAGAAACGGGAAGAACAGGAATTTTAGTAAGGGTCGGCGCGTCCTTGATGGGAAGCCGCTTGGCGTCTTTGGTGGCCCCAACATTTGGCGTGAGCGGGTCGCCGGGGTATTTGAGAAAATCCATCACGCTGCCTCGCTGGACTCCCCGGGGCGGGCGGTAAGCGCCTTTGGGATAGACATCGCCCTGCCAGTATCCGTCATCGCGCGGATCGCTATAGATGATGCAGCCCACAGCCCCATGCTCGGCGGCGAGCTTCGGCTTGAGCCCCCGCCAGATGATCCCGTAGCGCGCAATGACGATCGCCCCCCGGACTGAAACCCCCATGCGAGCCAGCCGATCGTAATCCTGGCGCATGCCGTAATTCACGTAAACCAGCGGGGCCGTCACGTCGCCGTCTGCCGAATAGACGTTGTAGGTGGGAATCTGCAGGCTATGCTGCGACGACGTAGGATCTTCCGGAACCGTCGGCTCCTCAAGCTTAGCCTCGTAGCGGCTGGGCGCAACCATTTCAACCAGCCTCGTCAGGGGAGAGGGCAGAAGGACGTCAAAGGTTTCGATGTGGGCATCCCAGCCGTATTGCTTGAACTTCTCGAGAATCCATTCGGCGTTCTTGTGGTCCTGTGCGCTCCCGGCAAAGTGCGGGTAAGCTGATAAATATTGATCGTTCTGCCGGACTTTTTCGGCGTCGATCATCTGCCGGAATTTTCCTTCCCAGTTCTGCTCCGCCGATCCAGACACCGCGGAATACCCCGGTAAAGCGCTCGGCGCCTCCGCGATCCCGGCCGCCAGCCCGCCCAGCAGAATGATGGAGACAACATAAGTCGCAAGTCGCATACTCCCTCGCATAAAGAGCCCCTTCCCCAAATGGATTGTTGTATTCAGGCCGCGCCTCCGTCCATGGTGCTCCGTGGGCGGCGCATCCATCGCCTTTTGCGGTATGTGCGGCCACCGATTTTCACGGAATAATAATCACGCATGTATACACCCCGCGCACCGCAAACGCAAGAGCCGCGGCCCGTGGATGCACCGCGCGACGAAACCCCTCACCCCAGGGTAGAGGGCTTCTCATTCTTTGAGCGCCGCACGATTGGCCGGGCTGAACCCCGGCTCTCCTAAAGATTTCGCCGTTGCAAGCACGGCCCCAAACTGTCACCATGATTCCATCATCATGCGGTGGGTCGAGGACACAGCCGACAACGAAACGGCGGCGCTGCTGGCGCTGGAGCTGGAAACTACTCCTTTGCTGGCGCGGCTGCTGGTGCTGCGCGGCATTACCGATCCCGAAGCGGCGCAGAACTTTCTGAATCCCCGCCTCGATCAACTCCACGATCCTTTTCTGATGGCGGACATGGACCGCGCCGTCGAGCGCCTCAAACGCGCCATTGCCAACAAAGAAAAAATCCTGATCTACGGCGACTATGACGTGGACGGAACGACGGCCGTGGTGGTGCTGCTGGCGGGCCTGGAACGGCTGGGCGGGCGCGTGGAAATCCACATTCCCGACCGCCTGAAGGACGGCTACGGCATGCGGGTGCCGGTGGTGGAGCGGGCGGCGGCCGAGGGCGTGACCGTGCTGCTGAGCGTGGACACGGGCATCCGAGAGCACGAGGTGGTGGCCCGCGCGCAGCAACTGGGCATCGACTGCATCATTACCGACCATCACCTGCCCAAAGATTCGCTGCCCGCGGCGCACGCCCTGCTGAACCCGCGACGCCCCGACTGCCGGTATCCCGACAAGAATTTGTCCGGCGTGGGCGTGGCCTTCAAGCTGGTGCAGGGCCTGCTGGGCGAACGGATGACCGACGCGCTGCTGCAATCGTATTTAAAGATTGTAGCCATCGGCACCATTGCCGACGTGGTTCCGCTGCAGGGCGAGAACCGGGTGATTGCGAAGTTTGGCCTGGAGGGATTGCGGCGGCCGGCGGCGCCCGGCCTGACCGCTCTGATGGAAGTGGCGCGCCTCGACGGCAAGACGCCGAGTGCGGGCGACATCGCCTTTCGCGTGGCGCCGCGCATGAACGCCGCGGGACGCATGGAAGACGCCGGCGAGGTGATTGAACTGCTGCGCACGTCGGACCCGGTGAAGGCTCGGAAGATTGCCGGCCACCTGGACGAGTTGAACAGCGAGCGGCAGCGCGCCGAAGAATCCATTCTGAACGAGATTGAGGAGAGGGTGAAGGCGCAGCCAGAAATGGGCGAACGCTACAGCCTGGTGTTTGCGGGCGAGGGCTGGCACCGGGGCGTGATCGGCATTGTGGCGCAGCGCGTGGTGGAGCGGCATTACCGGCCCACGCTGGTGATTGGCGTGGAGAACGGCACGGGACAGGGCTCGGGCCGCTCGATTGCCAACTTCCATCTGCTGGATGCCCTGACCGATTGCGAAAGCGTCTTTGAGCGCTACGGCGGGCACGCGGCCGCTGCGGGATTCACGCTGGAGTCGTCGCGGATTGAAGAACTGACCGAACGTTTTGAAGCCTACGCGCGAAACACGCTGCAGCCGCAGGACCTGGTGCCGCTGCTGCGCGTGGATGCGGAAGTTGATCTCGACCAGATGGACTGGCCGGTGTATGAGCTGTTGAAGCGCATGGAGCCGTTTGGCATGGGCAATCCCACTCCGGTGTTTGTGACGCGGGGGCTGCGGCTGGCGCTGCCGCCCCGGGTGGTGGGCGAAAAACATCTGAAGCTCAGGCTTGGGAACGGCGCGCGGGACCTTGACGCCATCGGCTGGCGGAAAGGCGAGCAGGCCAAGCTGCTCGGCCCCGGCGACAGCATCGATGTGGCCTTTACGCTGGATGAAAATACCTGGCAGGGAATGTCGTCACTGCAGTTGGTGATTAAGGATTTGCAGGCCGGCGGCAGCGGGCAATAGAGCGAACCCTTGTGGCCTGCGGCTTCGTGTAAAGCCCAGGCACTTTTTCATCGTATCGCACTACACTTGCGGGGGAGCGGGGCGACCCATCGCTGAGATGGTTCCACCATCGCTGCCAAGGCAGAAAGCTCTTGACAGGGCATGCATGCGGTGTACCATCGCACCTGAATGCGGCAGGAAGCGGCTCGCCGCTTCTTCGTTTTCACTCAGGAATTCGGGCGCCTCAGGCTCCCTGCAGGCCGCCGCACGATGATAAGGAGAAAGCCTGCCACGGAAGGGTCCGCCGCAGGCGATAGGGGCAAACACCATGAATCGAAGACAATCACTGGCAGTGCTATCCGGAGCGGCAATTGGAATTCCTGGGGCGCCGGGCCGCGCGCGTGCGGCGGCGCAGGACGCGCCTCCTCCTCGTCCCGAGGGCCCGATCTCGCCGGACAAGCTGCTGCTCAGGGACTACCGTCCCCGGTCCATCTACAAAATCCCGGAGACAAAGATAACCCGCGCGAAATATCCGGTGATCGACTGCCACACCCACCCCTACGCCCGCACAGCGGCGGAGGTCGATCAGTGGGTGAAAAACATGGACGCTGTGGGCCTGGAAAAGGGCGTTGTGATGACCATGGCCACCGGCGAGAGGTTCAAGGAGATTCAAAAGCGTTTTTTGCCGCATCATGACCGGTTCGACCTGTGGTGCGGATTCGATCTCACCCGATTCGGCTCGGCCGGGTTCGAGCGGCAGGCGCTGGAGGCGCTGGAACAGTGCCACGAGATGGGGGCCAGCGGAGTGGGAGAACTGGTGGACAAAGGGCGAGGCCTTGGCGCACCCATGGGCACGGAGCCGGCGAGCTGGAAGGTTCACCCCACGGGTCCGCGGCCCCACCCCGGCGACCCCAGGCTGGATGCGCTGTTCGACCGGTGCGGAAAGCTGGGAATGCCGGTCAGCATCCATGTTTCCGACCCTCCGTGGGCCTACGAGCCCATGGACCAGACAAACGACGGGCTGATGAACGGTTACAAGTGGCGGATCGAGGTGAAGCCGGGCGTCCTGGGGCACCGGGCGCTGATTGAGAGCCTGGAGCGCGCCGTGAAGAAGCACCCCAAAACGATATTCTTTGCCTGCCATCTGACCAACCAGTGCAATGACCTGGCAAGCCTCGGCGGATTGCTGGACCGCAACCCGAACCTTTACGCTGACATCGGCGCCCGCTACGCCGAGACCGCCTGCGTCCCCCGCTCCGTCGCGCAATTTTTCAGCCAATACCCGGACCGCATCCTCTACGGGACGGACATGGGATTCGACCCGGAGATGTACCGCACCACTTTCCGCATACTGGAGACGGCCGACGAGCACTTTTACCACTTTCAGTTTGGCTACCACTGGTATCTGAACGGCTTCAACCTGCCCGGCGCTTTGCTGAAGAAAATCTACCGTGACAATGCCCTGGCCGCCTTCGCCCGGGCACGGCAGAACATGGCCTGACCGTCACGGATGCAGTCTTCATGCCGGGAGCCGGTAGCGCAGGTTCCAGCCCCGGCAGGGGCGAAGGAATCCTGATAGAAGCCGCGAAGCGCCGCGACAGGCAGTAGTTTTCTAAGCGCGTTTTTTTCGCCATGCGCACAGGAGGCTGTTCCTCATGAGCTCGCGAATTCTAACCGACGAGGAGGTCGCTGAATACCGGAAGAATGGTTACGTCATTGTCCGGTCCCTTTTTGACGACGCGGAAATGGAGCTGCTGCGGACGGCCCGGGAAGTCGACACTGCCATCAAAGAGAATGTGCACGCCATGGACGACCGCGAAGGCGGCAAAGTGAAACTTGCTTTATGGAACGAAGCCGGCAGCGACATTTACGGCTTGTTTTCGCGCTGCCGACGCATGGTGGATTCGGTGGAGCGGCTGCTGGGGGGCGAAGTCTACCATTGGCATTCCAAGATGATTCAGAAGGAACCCTACGTGGGCGGCGCCTGGACGTGGCATCAGGATTATGGATACTGGTACTACGACGGCTGCTTGTTTCCGGACCTGGCCAGCGTGATGATTGCGGTTGATGCCGCCACCAGGGAAAACGGCTGCCTGCAGGTCCTGAAGGGGTCGCACCTCCTGGGCCGCATCGATCACAACCTGGGCGATGACCAGAAGCAGACCGGAGCCAACCCGGAACACGTGGAAGCTGCAAAGAAAGCTTTGGACCTGGTTTATTGCGAGATGGCGGTTGGCGACGCGCTTTTCTTCCATTGCAACCTGCTCCATCGCTCGGATCAGAACCGCTCGCCCGATCCCCGCTGGGCCCTGATCTGCTGTTATAACGCGGCCCGCAACGCGCCCTACAAGGAATCCCGCCACGCCATGTACACGCCGCTTCAAAAAGTGCCGGATGAGGCCATTAAAGAGCTGGGTCTGAAGCTGGAAGAAAAGAAGTTTTACAGGGGAAACGAATAAGCAGGCGGACGTGCGCAGCCAGCCCGGCGCCGGGCCGCCCGTTCCGAGCGGTATCCTGCCCGCGGAAATCGAAAACATAAGCCTTGAATAATTGTTATATTAGATTTAATCTAAATTATACATGGACGCCAAGACGATCAAAGAATCCCTGGAGGGCAGCGGGTTGCGGTGCACACCGCAGCGCTACGCGGTGATGGCCTTCCTGATGGCGAACACCAGCCATCCCACGGCTGCGGAAATTTTTGAAGCCGTCAATCGCGCCGATCCGCGCTGTTCCAGGGCCACCACTTACAACAATCTGCGCGACCTGGTGCAGGCGGGTCTGGTGCGCGAAGTGGCCGTCGAGGGCCGCGCCGCGCGATTCGATGTCAAGGGCACTCGGCACCATCATTTTATCTGCGACCGCTGCGGCACGGTTGAAGACCTGGAGTGGTACAACGTGCCCAGGCCGGCCGCAGGTTCGCTCGGCAAGAGGATTCTTCGCCAATCGGAACTTATTTTTCGGGGGCTCTGCGCGAAGTGCGCCGCGCGGCGGGCGTCCCGATCAGTTTCGTAGGCGTTTGGATACCGGATGAAGCGCTCGCGCCATCAGGCGATGCTGGCAGCGAATGCGCGAATAGAAAAACGAGGAGGAGAACAACATGGGTACCGAAATCAAAACCGCACCCGAAGGGAAATGCCCGGTCGTCCACGGGGCCACGAATGTTGGAGTGAGGTCGAACAGCGACTGGTGGCCGAACCGGCTGAACATTAAGATACTCCACCAGAACTCGCCCCTGCCCGATCCAATGGGGGAGAAGTTCAACTACGCCAAAGAATTCAAGAAGCTCGACTACAAAGCGCTGAAGAAAGACCTTGAGGCGATGATGACGGACAGCCAGGCCTGGTGGCCGGCGGATTTCGGCCATTACGGGGGACTCATCATTCGCATGGCGTGGCACGCCGCAGGCACCTACCGCATTGGCGATGGGCGTGGCGGCGCCGGCACCGGCCAACAGCGCTTTGCGCCGCTCAACAGCTGGCCGGACAACGCGAACCTCGACAAGGCACGCCGGCTGCTGTGGCCCATCAAGCAGAAGTATGGCCGCAAGATTTCCTGGGCCGACCTGATGGTTCTTGCCGGTAACGTGGCGCTGGAGTCAATGGGCTTCAAGACCTTTGGCTTTGGCGGCGGCCGCGTCGATGCCTGGGAGCCGGACGAGAGTCCCTATTGGGGCAAGGAGAAGGAATGGTTCCCTGCTCCTGCCAGCGACGAGCGCTACGCCGGTGACCGGGAGCTGGAGAATCCGCTCGCTGCCGTGCAGATGGGCCTCATCTATGTGAATCCGGAAGGTCCGAACGGCAAGCCCGATCCGATGGCCGCTGCGAAAGACATTCGCGAGACCTTCAAGCGCATGGCCATGAACGACGAGGAGACGGTCGCGCTGATTGCCGGCGGTCACAGCTTTGGCAAAACCCACGGCGCCGGCGATGCCGCGCTGGTGGGCCCGGCGCCCGAGGCGGCGCCCATTGAGGAGATGGGCTTCGGCTGGATGAGCCGTTATGGCACAGGCAAAGGCAAGGATGCCATCACCGGCGGGCCGGAAGTTACCTGGACCGAGACGCCAACGAAGTGGGGCAACAACTTCTTCGAGAACCTGTTCGGTTACGAATGGGAGCTGACGAAGAGCCCGGCCGGCGCCTTTCAATTCCAGGCGAAAAATGGCGCCAAGCCGATTCCGGATGCCTACGATCCGTCGAAGCGTCACGCGCCAACGATGCTGGTCACGGACGTGGCTTTGCGGGTCGATCCGGCCTACGAGAAGATCTCCCGCCGCTTCCTGGAGCATCCGGACAAGTTCGCCGACGCCTTTGCCCGCGCGTGGTTCAAGCTCACGCACCGCGATATGGGCCCGGTTTCGCGCTATCTCGGCCCGGAGGTCCCCTCGGAGGAGCTGATCTGGCAAGACCCGGTTCCCGCCGTCGATCATAAACTCATCGGGAAGCAGGACATTGCAGCGCTGAAGGCCAGGATCCTCAAATCCGGACTGTCGATTTCCGAACTGGTCTCTACGGCGTGGGCGTCGGCGTCAACGTTCCGCGGGTCTGACAAGCGCGGCGGGGCCAACGGGGCGCGCATTCGCCTGTCACCCCAGAAGAACTGGAAAGTGAACCAGCCGGCGTCTCTGAAGAAGGTCCTGGAGAAGCTGGAGGCGGTCCAGAAGGCTTTCAACCGCTCGCTGAAGGGCGGGAAGAAGGTTTCGCTGGCTGATGTGATCGTGCTGGGCGGCTGCGCGGCCGTCGAGGAAGCGGCAAAAAGGGCCGGCCACAAAGTGGAGGTTCCTTTCTCGCCGGGACGCACGGATGCATCGCAGAAGCAGACCGATGTGGAGTCCTTCTCCTATCTCGAACCGGTCGCGGACGGCTTCCGCAACTACCTCAAGGCCCAGTTCAGCGTGCCGGCGGAGGAGCTGCTGGTCGATAGGGCGCAACTGTTAACGCTCACCGCTCCTGAGTTGACGGTCCTCGTCGGTGGCCTGCGCGTGCTGGGCGCAAATCATGGCAAGTCGGCGCATGGCGTCTTCACCAAGCAGCCGGAAACCCTGACGAACGATTTCTTCGTCAACCTGCTCGACATGAATACGGAGTGGCAGCCGTCCGCCAAATCGGAAGGCGTGTACGAAGGGCGCGACCGGGCGACGGGCAAAGTCAAGTGGACGGGGACGCGGGTGGACCTCGTCTTCGGTTCCAACTCGCAGCTTCGGGCCGTCGCGGAAGTCTACGGCTGCTCCGACGCGAAGGAGAAGTTTGTGAAAGACTTCGTGGCCGCCTGGGACAAGGTGATGAACCTTGACCGCTTCGACCTCGCCTGAGGCCGGCGGCCTTTCGTAGGGGAGGGCTCCGCCCTCCCGCTTTTTTACCCGGCCCAAATTGCGCAGCCGGCGCCCCGATGGATCGGGACGTTCAGCGAAGCTGTGTGGGGTTGGAATGGCCGGGTGCCCGGACCACGGGGAGGTTTTCAAGGTCAAAAAGGAAATTGCGGTCAACAAGCCTCGACGGGCAAGATTGCATTCCGAACCGATCCGGTCTATATTACCGATTCAGCGCAAAGTGGAATTCCGGCTCGTGCTTTGCTGCCGGGGTGGGGGATAAGCGTCCTCGTAGACAAGGCCATCACAAACGTCCCGTGACGGAGGGTGTTATGGTGAAAGGTCTAACCTTGGTGCTGGCATTCAGTCTTGGCTGGGCGCCGCTGGCTGGCGCCGCGCGGGCCCCGGAGGCAGCGCCGGCAGCTATCGCGGCCCAGGACCAGCAGCCTCCTGACCAGGGGCCGCAGCAGGATCAACCACCCGAGCAGGGCCAACCCCCTGACCAGGGGCCGCAGCAGGATCAACCGCCCGAGCAGGGTCAACCCCCCGAACAAGGTCAACCGCCTGAACAGGGCCCGCAGGAAGGTCAACCGCCCGAACAGGCCCCTCAAGACCAGGGGTCTTACCAACCTTACGACGCCGATCAACTGGAAAACCTGCTCGCCCGCGTTGCACTCTATCCCGATCCGTTGCTCGCGCAGGTGCTCATCGCCGCTACCTTCCCCGATCAGATTGACGAAGCCGCCCGCTGGGTTCGCAGCTACGGCCCAAACGGTGTTGATGGCCAGCCGTGGGACGTCAGCGTGCGCGCCGTCGCCCACTATCCTGCCGTCCTCAATATGATGGACGACGATCTTGACTGGACCACCGCCGTCGGCCAGGCCTACGTCTATCAATCGACTGACGTGATGGCATCGGTTCAGCACTTGCGGGCCATGGCGCAGCAGCAGGGCAATCTGGTCACCACGCAACAGCAGGAAGTGGTCAACGAGAATGGCGAAATCCTGATCTGGCCCTCCAGCCCGCAGTACATTTACGTTCCCGTTTACGATCCCTCGATCATATTCTTCCGCCGCGCCTATTACGGCGGAATCTTCACCGCCTTATCCTTTGGGAGCCCCTTCGCCATCGGCGTCTGGCTGAATCTCGATTGCGACTGGGGCCGCCGTCGCGTCTACTACACCGGGTGGCAGGGGCGGGGCTGGATTGAACGGTCGCGTCCGCAGATCCGCATCAATTCGATCTACGTCAATCGCCGGTTCACGAACATCGTCATCAACCGCAACGTCGCCCGGCGCCCGGTGAACTTTGGAAATTTGTCACGCTACCAAACCGTTCACCGCAACACCAATTTCCAAAACCACGCCCGGGGCGCGCCCATGCCCGCCCGCGCGCCGGCGGGGCGCGTTCCCAACAAGATCATCGATCGCAACATCATGCCCAATCAGCGGCTCGACCAGTTCCGCGGCCGGCAGCAGCCCGCCCCTGCTCCCATTGTTACCCGCATGCCGCAGCAGCCGCGCAATGTTCCGCAAGTGCGCCAGGCAGCGCCGCAGCGCCCGGCCCAACAGCTGCCACAGCCACGCAACGTTCCACAAGCGCGCCACCGCCCGCCCCGCAGCCGATGACCAATCAGCAGCCAAACGCCTTCGGAAGAAGCAACGGCGGCTTCAATCCTCGCGCCGCCAGCCAGCGCGGCCAGCAGAGCCGCTCGCAAATGAACCAGAGGCCCGCCGCCCGGCAGGCGGCGCCCCGCAGCGCGCCCGCTCCCAGGAGCGCGCCGGCACCCAGGAACGCGCCGGCTCCCAAAAGCCAGCCGGGCCCGCACCACCGGGGAGGGAGGCAGCCATGACGCACCCAGGCACTCGCCGCAAGGTCTTCCGAGCGTTGCATCTGCTTCCGGCTTTGATCCTGCCGGCCGTTCTCAGCGCGGGGTTCGGTGTGCTTCGCGCTTCTGCCGCTCCACAAACCGAAGCCTCCGCCCAGCCCGGTTTTTCCACGCCGGAAGACGCGCTGCAAGCGCTGATCAAGACGGCAAAGACGGAAAGTCCGAAACGCATGGCGGCGTTCTTCGGGCCCGACGGCAAACAATTGCTCTCCGGCGACCGCGTCCAGGACACGGAACATTTGCGGCATTTCGCCGCGTCCCTTGAAGCTTTCGCCCAGTTGCAGAAAGAGGGTGCGGGCTACACCGTGCTGGTCGGCGAAACCCACTGGCCCTTCCCCATTCCGCTGGTCAACCGCGACGGCCGCTGGGAGTTTGACACCAGGGCCGGCATCCAGGAAATCCTGAACCGCCGGATCGGACAGGATGAGATGGCAGCCATCGCCACCTGCCGCGCCTACGCCGTGGCGCAGTGGGAGTATTACACCGAGTCCGGCAGCGACACCCAGGGTCTGGCCGTCTACGCGCAAAAATTCATGAGCACGCCGGGCCGCCACGACGGCCTCTATTGGGAAACCATACAGGGAGAACAGCCCAGCCCGCTTGGCCAACTGGTCGCTGACGCGCGCGCCGAGGGCTATGGCCCGCGCCACCGTTCCGTGCGGTCCAACGGCCAGCCGCACAAGCCGCGTCCCTTCCACGGCTACCGTTTCAAGATCCTGACCGCCCAGGGCCCCAGCGCTCCCGGCGGAAAGTTCAGCTACATCATTAACGGCAACATGATCGCCGGCTACGCGCTGGTCGCTTATCCCGCGGAATGGGGCAATTCGGGCGTGATGACCTTCGTCATCAATCAGCAGGGGCGCGTGTATCAGAAAAACCTCGGGCCCAACACCGATCAAATCGCCTCAGCCATGACCGAATACAATCCCGACCCCACCTGGGAATTGGTGCCGCAGTCGCAGTAGTAGGGCGGGACGTTCAGCGAAGCTGAGTGGGGTTGGAATGGCGGGATGCCGCAGCCGCAGCGTTCCTGCACTGCGTAGCCGCCTTGGTGCTGGAGATTTCATTTTCTGAGTGGCGCCTGGCCTTCAGCGGTCCTCAGAACGATAAGCTCAGAGCTATTTCCTGTGTTTGCCTATAATCTGCACGGACGTCACCTGGACCGACCCGCTGCTTTCCACCATGCCTTCTATAGTTGCTTTCGCAGGCTTGCCGGGCCCTAACTCGGCAACTTTAACAGCCTGGCTGGCTTTGCTGTTGCCGTCCGGGTCAAACTCGATCAGCCGGCCACTTGAAAGGGCGAGGCCGAATTCAGAGGTGGATTGGGACGGCGGGCACTTCTTGACGGCCTCTTCGACCAACACGGCGCGGCGCATCCGGGCTCTAACATCGGACCCCGTGCCTGGATTTTCGTTTCCAGGCCCCGTTGTTTTCCCCAGACTCCCTCCAAGGGAGTAGGGTCCGGACTTGGCGTCGGGCGAAAAGCAACCCAAACCCGGACAGGTCACGACCGGCGGTTGGGCCTGTTGTGCTCCCCCGCCGGAGAACGGGTCCGGCTGAGAGGGGCCATCCGCGAAGTGGGAAGCGCCCTGGCCCTCGACGGAAAGGTCATGCAACGACACGGTGTTCAATGCCTTCACCACGCATGTTGCGTCCACAAGTTTGCCCTTCCATTTTTTCGGCTTCTGGGTTTTTGCCCGCTTCGCTGGACTGGATTCTTGTCCTGCGGCGAAGGGAGGCTGAAACCCGGCACCCGGCTGCACCCCAATTAAAGTTCCAGAAAGCATGAGGGCCCCAGCCAATAGACCCGGCAGGTTTTTGATGCCTCTCATAACCTGTGAACCTCCTTTCTTTCATCTGTGTGCCAGGCCGCGGAACTCCGGGTGAACGGTTGCGGGTTGAATGCGCACACGGCGCTCCGGGCGCTTCACGTTCGCGTTCCTTCGAGGGTAGACGGGCGGGATCCGGGCCTCACCTTGCGCCCCCCTGGCAGCCCCATCCAAACCTCTGCTCTTTCAGGCACGGCGAGAATACGCTGGCTCGATTGTATTTCACCCGCGACCCGTTGGCCAGTTTGAAATTGCCTTTCCGTGTTCATTTCAGCAGGAGTGGGCAGCCGCGAAATACGTCTATGAAGTGTGGCCGGAAGCAGCAAAGTCAGGGGGCAATTCCAACCACAGGCTGGCGCCCCGATTGACCGGGACAATCAGCGAAGCTGAGCGGGGTTGGAATGGCGGGGTGTCCGAATACAGATTCTTACGCCCCTGCCGGGGCTGGGCGGAATGCTTGCTTTCCGTTTTACCACGGCTGGAGTTTACCCCGGCGAAGTCGGTGGCCATGGGCTAAAGTCTTCCACCTCCTTCGGGGGCTCGAGGGCAGGCTGCAACATGCATCCGTGGGCGATTCTCTCGCTTCGCGAGACCGCAGACGCTACAATGCAAGCATCTTCGCCACCCGCCAAAAGCCGGGCGGGCCAGTCCCGGGTCAAGGAGGTTGTATGCGGTCGCAGGTCGGTACAGAACTTCACCACACGGGACGGATCGGCTGGCTCCGCGCAGCGGTTCTAGGCGCAAACGACGGCATTGTTTCGACCTCCAGCCTGGTGCTCGGAGTTGCTGCCGCCCATGGATCTCGCAGCAATATCTTGATTGCAGGGATTGCCGGCCTGGTGGCGGGAGCCATGTCCATGGCTGCAGGGGAGTACGTGTCTGTCCACTCGCAGCGAGACACCGAGGAAGCTGAACTGAAACTTGAACGCACGGAACTCAGGAATGACGACAAGGGCGAGCGAAAGGAACTGAGCGCCATCTACGTTGCCCGCGGCCTTGAACCTTCGCTGGCGAAGCAGGTGGCGGAGCAACTGATGCGCCACGATGCGTTAGGCGCACATGCCCGCGACGAACTCGGCATCTCGGAGACTTTCCGTGCGCGTCCGATTCAGGCGGCGTTGGTATCGGCGGGCAGCTTCGCGGTTGGAGCGGCGATGTCTCTCATCGTCACTGCCATGGCCCCGGCGGCGGGTTTGATCCCACTTGTCTCCGGAACATCACTGGTGTTCCTGGCACTTCTCGGCGGGTTGGCCGCACGCGCCGGCGGGGCGGGAGTGACGATGGGCGCCATACGCGTTACGTTTTGGGGCGCCATGGCCATGGCGCTGACCGCCGGCATCGGGGCACTGGTGGGTACAGTTGTGTGAGCGGCGTCGTCCGCCCTTCACACTTTTGGTCCGTGGGTCAATTGGGTCGAAAACATTGCGGAATGGGTGCTTGCTGCTTCCGCCACGCGTATGTGATGTGCGCGGGATGGCGGGGAACATCATCTCGTCAGCACCAGGTAGATGATGACCACCGGCCCCACCAGGCTAATCAGAACGGTGAGCCAATAGCCGAGAGGATTCTCGTCACGCTTGAGCTTGTACCCCCTCGATCGTATCTCGCCAGACCTTAGCCCGGCGATTCCGAAGTAAAAGATCAGCGAGAAGAGCAGGACAACGACTATTCTGGCTATCAAAAATTTGGGCATTTTCAGCTCGACAAAGCAGGTCTGCTCGCTTCCTCTCTTTCAACCTGGTGTTTGCATTTTAAGCTGGTTGCCTGCCCCAGTCCACAACCTGTTTACCCGCGGAATGGGCGCCCGACCCATACAGCCACGGGAAATCGCAGAGACAGAAACCACCGCTGCGCCGGCCCCGCACACAAGCCTGGAGACGCTGAATTCCTCTACGCTGAGCGCCTGAACAGGCTGGAAGGGGTGACACAGGTGGTAGAATGAGACCCCGCGGCGGCGTTCTAAAGAAAACCCAGAGTGATTTCCGTTCTTTTCTTTCGCCTCAAAGGGGACGCTGCTGACGGCAGCTCGCGGGTGGAGGTGTTGAATGGATCGAAGGAAATTTATCAAGTCGACGGCTACGGTGGGAGCATGGGCAGGGCTCTCCGCAGGGGGCTTCCCAGCCCTGCTGGGGCAAACCCCGGGGAAGTTTCGCACCGCTCTGATTGGAACCGGGTGGTGGGGCATGAACATCTGCCACGTGGCGATGAAGTCCGGCCAGGCCAGGATGGTCGCCATGTGCGACGTGGACGACAACCAGCTGAATCCCGCCGTCGCGGACGTGACGAAACTCTCCGGCGACCAGCCGAAGAAATACAAGGACTACCGCGAGTTGCTCCGGCAGGAAAAGCCGGACATTGCCATCATCGCCACTCCCGACCACTGGCATGCTCTCAATGCGATCGCCGCGGTGGAAGCGGGCGCGCACGTCTACGTGGAAAAACCCATCAGCCATACCGTGCTGGAAGGCAGGGCCATGGTGAAGGCGGCGCGTGAAGCAGACCGCGTGATGCAGGTTGACCTGTGGCGGCGAATGTCACCCGACCACGTGGAGGGAATGAAATTCCTGAAGGCCGGAAAAGCCGGCAAGATCGGCTGCGTGCGCGCCTTTGTGGATTACCCCGGAGGTCCCGGCCACAAGACGCCGGATTCCGACCCGCCGCCCGGCCTCGACTGGAACATGTGGTGCGGGCCGGCTCCGTACCGCGCCTTCAATCGCGAAATGCATCCCAAGGGCTGGCGCCAGTTCCTCGACTATGCCAACGGCACGGCTGCTGACTGGGGCGTGCATTGGATGGACCAGATTCTCTGGTGGACGGAAGAGAAATACCCGCGCAAAGTTTACTCGACGGGCGGCCGCTGGATCACCCGCGACGCCTCGGACGCGCCGGACACGCAAGTGATCGCCTTCGAATTTGAAACCTTTACCGCCTACTGGGAGAACCGTTCCTATGCGGGCAACCGCGCGGAAAAAGCTTTTGTCGGCGCCTACTTCTACGGCGACCGCGGCACGTTCCACATGGGCTGGACCGATGGCTGCACGTTCTACCCCGATCCCCAAAACACGCCTTCGGTCCACTTTGCTCCGCATCTCGATGAGCCCGACGACCAGAATATCGCTCTGCTTTGGGCCGACTTCATTGAAAGCATTCGCGCCCATCGCCGCCCGGTTCGCGATATTGAGATCGGGCACCGCGCCACCAATATGGCCCTGCTGGGCATGCTTTCGCTCAAGCTGGGCCGCAGCATCCAGTGGGATGGCGAAAAAGAAGAAATCGCCGGCGACCCGCAGGCCAACACCCTGCTGCGCCGCGAGTATCGCGCCCCGTGGAAGTATCCGGCGGCGTAAAGCTGGTTGGTAGCGAAGACCGCCGGGGTTGCAGTTTGATTGATGATTTAGCCCTCTCCCGCGCCAAGATGCTGTAATTGTGCCGGTGGCTCCTCAGCGGAGATAGCATTTCACTTTCGGCCGCAAGTGTGGTACACCCCAGGAATCTGCGGACCCTTAGGAGACCCATCATGTCCAATAGCGTTCCTGCCCATTCGCCGTCTCCGCGCCTCAGTGCGTGGATCGTAGTCGCCATGATGTCGATGGTTGCACTCCCGGCGGCGATCACGCTCAACACGATTCGACGCCCCGCCGCGCTCGCGGTTCCCGCAGATCCCACCCCGTACGGATATACCTGGAGCCTGCTCTTGTTCATCATTCCGATTGTTGCAATCGCTTTCTGGTTCCTGCCATGCGAAGGAGTCAAAATTCCTAAAAAGGCTTTCTGGCTGACGCTGGCAATTCTGGTCCCGCTCGGCTGCGGGCTTGATTTCTTCTTCGCCCGGTGGTTTTTTCTTTTTCCCAACCGAGGCGCGACACTTGGACTCGGTGCACCGGCACTTGGGGGATCGGTCCCTGTCGAAGAGTATCTTTTCTACCTGACCGGCTTCATGGCGGTCCTGATGCTCTATATCTGGATGGACGAGTACTGGCTGGCCGCTTACAACGTGCCGGACTACCCCGGAGAAGCAAAGAAGATCTCTCGTCTGTTGCGGTTCCACCCAACTTCCCTTGTCCTCGGCGCCGCCCTTATCGTGGCGGCCATCGGGTATAAAAAATTCTTTGCTCCAAGTCCCCGCCGGGTTTCCGGGTTATTTCGTGTTCCTTGTCGTCGGAGCCCTGGTTCCCGCAGCGAGTTTCTTCCCCACCGCTCGACGCTTCATCAACTGGCGGGCCTTCAGCATCACGCTCTTCTTCATCCTGCTCATCAGTCTCCTGTGGGAGGCCACTCTGGCCGTACCCTACGGCTGGTGGGCGTACCGGGAGAATCAGATGCTGGGCGTTTTCGTCGGAGCGTGGTCAAGACTGCCCATCGAGGCGGTTTGCGTCTGGATAGCCGTTACCTACACGACTACGATTGTGTTCGAGATCGTCAAGCTCTGGCAGGCCTCGGGCCGAAAGGCCAGGCACGCGTTTCTGGGAAGCCAGGAATAACTGACTGAAAACGGCCCGTGCGCGGCTGGCGCCCCGATGGATCGGGACGTTCAGCGAAGCTGAGCGGCATCAGATTGGCGTGGCCCTGCGCCGGCCGCCCGCCATTCCCGCCCACCCATAAGCCGATTTCCGCCAGGAATTGCAGCTTCTCTTCAGGTGTTCGCCGGCCTCAAAATAAGGCTTTTGTGCGTATCAATTAAAGGAATCACCGAATTGCGCTGAAAGCCGTTTTGCCTCAGGATCGGAACCGGTTAGAGAAATGCGGGATCCGCTTCCGTGGGGCTTCCAGGCGAGCTCGGACATCAGATGAGGATTTCAACAGTGGACGCGGTACGGGCCACGCTGAGAGCCTCCGGAAGTGCCCGCAACCAATTCTCAGCAGGAGTTTACGATGAGCGGACATCTCGCTGAAATCATCCTTCTTAGCGTTCTGGCTTCTGCAGTTGTGCTGGGTGCTTTGGAGCTGTGTTGGACGATCTGGGAAAACGGAAAGCCGGCCGCCAGCAACCGCACAGAGTGATTCGCCGGCGCCCATGGACCGCATTCTATGGTCGCATACATGCCAAAATACGCCATGCATGCGCAGGGCGCCTAATTCGCTGCACTAATACCTGGTGCGAACGTACACCCCATATCGTCCTGGGCATGGATTGCCTCGAGGGTCTTTGTGAGGATTCAGTGAGCCGTCCATCCTTCTCTTGTTGAATGTCCTCCGGCAGACTGTGCACCGGTAGATGTAAATCGGGCCTTGCCGCGCGGCCCTCGCCGGGCGACGCGCGTTTGCGGGTCGCGGCATTGCGGGCGAATGTGCAATGGCGAGGGGCCCCGTCGAAGTCAGCTCAATTGCGTAGCGCGGCGTGAAGACTTGCGAAGTGACGGTTACACCGTGCATCCGATCTACGCGATAACTGCGGTCTTCACCTGAATCGCTGCGGATGGCATGTAGCACGAAATTCCCCTCTGCCGTCTGTCGTAGAGAATATGGCTCTATGCGACGTACGCTGCCGTCGTAGGTGAGATCAACGCACAGATGGTTCGCCGCGGCGAACCGCACGATTTCGAGGATTGAACGGGAGCGGAGAGGAATGCCCATCGGTAGTAGGCGTGTTCGGACAGCTATTTCGTTGGCACCGTGTTGGATGAGAGCGGGCTCCGGGATTGGCGCTCCTTGCACGATCCAAGTGAAGATTTCAGGAAGCGCATCCCAGAAGTCATTGAGCGGCGGCAGAACGGGCAGTTGGTGTGCCAGCATATCCGACCACATTGCCTCAAGAGACGGGCGGCGAGGTTCCAGTGACTCGAACGTGGGTATGGGGGTTGCTTTATATTCGCACTTCTGGCGAAGCACGTCGCGAAGCACCGAGGACGTTGGACGACTGTCAGTGCGCCGAAAGAGATTCACGACGTCATAAAGATCCCGAGGCCGCGTTCGTTCCCCGAGCGTGCGCACTTTTTCGCCAAAAGCCTCCTCGTAGGCATAGCAATTAGCCCAAATCCCTCCCTCAGGACGGTCGGTGTAGGGGTGGAATACCTCGCGGCGGACAGAGGGAAGGACCAGCCTCTCATCCGCAGTCAAATCCAGCTTGATCTTCGGCCAACCACCCGAAGTCGGGGAGACCGGGCCGCGGTAAGCGATCTTGCCCTGGCAGTTGAGATGGCCGCGTGGATTTTCGTATATATCGAATTCGGTCTGATCGGCGGGGATGTGCAGTCCCGATTGTTCTGTTATCCAACCGATGACTTCTTCGAACACCGGCCGCAGAAAATCTTCGTCAATATGCCTATCATTCCGGAGTGTGAAATCTAAATCCTCCGAAAACCGATACGTCTCAAAGTAACATTTCTTAAGACAGGTGCCTCCCTTGAAGACCCAGCTTTCCGAAAGCTTCTCATGCGCGTTGATGCCGGCGAGTATCCAACCGAGTACGTAGTCCTTCTCGACAATGCCGGGCAGAAGGGAAAGCGACGATGCGGCTTCGAGGATTTCACGTTTGTCGATCACGGGGCTGCTTCTTTCCAGGTTGCTGGCACCCACAGTCGCCAGGCGGTGATGAGAGTCTGAGAGGAAACCGCTGGATCGAGCCGTGCATAGCCTTGCGTGAGACGGGAACGGCACTCGGCCACGAGTTTCTCGTCACGCAGCCGGGTGTCTGCAAGAAACCCAAGGCGCTTGAAGATTGCACCGTTGCCGAACTGCGTCGCATAACGGATCAGCAGATCGCGATCGGCTTTCCTGCTGCCCAGAAACGTAGTCAAGCAATCAGCTACGTGATCGATACCACCGCCAACCTCCGGTGCGGCGAGCATGTCGATCAGTGTGCGCGCGCGGTCCGATATCGAGACCTTCGCAGAGCCGCGCCACAGTGTTTTCAATCCGAAGAGGCGTTTGGCTTTGATGCTGTGCAGGAAGAACACCGCACCCTGCACGGTTAGGCGCTTCTCGATAACTCGGCGAGTAGTAAAGACGAAGGTTTCATTAAAGAGTTGCTCGGTGAGATCCCAATGGTGGGCGGCTGTCCACCCGCCGATGTAGCATTGGCCGAAAAGCGTCGGGACAAGCACCCAAGGATCTGTGATGACCTGTTCGCTGCCGGTCAGATCCAGGGGAACGGAAACATAGAGTCCGTGCCCAATCCTTCGAAGCCAACCTTGCTCCCTCCACCGCGACAGGAGTTTGGCGGCGGCGCGCCGGTCAATCCCGAGGGTCTGAGAAGTAACTTCAACCGATACCACTTCCTTGGTTCCTCGGAGCACGGCGGCAAGCCGCGCACGGGAAGCGGGCAACGACAACGAGTCTTCCTTGTGCTTCATGGCTATATAGTATCACGTTAAGTTCGCAATTTGTGCGAACTTCATGCTGTACAATATAGCCAGTTGAGGTCTATCCAAGCATCGCGGCCGGCGCAGACGCCTGCCTTGCGGTCTCTGAGATCTAGCAAAGCGGGACGTCCTTATTGAGGTTCATATCTGCCATTCCGGGGTTTGCGCGCGGCTGGCGCATACGTGGCGTCTTGTGCCATGTAGGCGATGGATTGATGGATGAGTTGAAAAAGTGTTGCCGGTTTACGCCAGCATGAGGCGTTCCCCTTTGGGTTCGGGGACGGTGCGGCCAAATTCCCTGGCGGTGTCGATCCACAACTGAATGGCTTCACTGGCGTGCGCAAGCGCCGATTCCTGGGTGGGGCCGTGCGCCATGCAGCCGGGCAGTTCCGGCACTTCAGCAATGAAGACCTGATCTTCGTTGCTCCAGTAAATGATGATTTCGTATTTGTGCATGCCTAAGCCTTTTCCTTGTCCAAACCATGGCGGAGGATGACTTGCCGCACCTGCCGCACTTGATAAACTTTTGCCTTATTTCCCTCCTCCTGCAAATTAACCAGTTCTCTTACGCCTTCCTTCCTGAAAATGTGGTGGCTCCCGCGAACTCGCTCCTCGAACCCGAGCCATAAAAGCGGCTGGCGCCCCGATGGATCGGGACGCGGCTGGCGCAGACGTCGATTTTTGATGTCCGCATTCAGCGAAGCTGAGCGGGGGTAGAATGGCGCGATGGCGCAACCGCAGCGGTTTTGCTCTGCGTGGCTGTGGTCATGCTGAAGTTGGTAGCGAAAACCGCCGGGGTCGCGGCCTGCGGCTTTTCGAAGAAGAAAAATTGCAAGACTGGCAGCTTCTGCGAAAGGGCACGCACACCGGCTTTAGGGGGGCGCGGCTTCAGCCGTGCCATCACACGCCGTCCCTGCTTTTTCCGCGGGCTTTAGCCCCTGAAGGCATGCGACAAGCAGCAAAGTCCGCCCCGCCCGGCGGGATCGCAGACGCTACAGAGCGAGCACCTGCGCCAGCCGCGGTCACGGCCACCTAGTCGAGTTCGGCGATTGTGTTGCTTGCTTGACCTTGGCGGGATTGCATTTTGGGGATGTCAGGTGTATGGTGTCGTTCGTACTGCAGTCGCACAAGGAATTTGTCCTGAACTGAATTTCCGATGGGCAAGAAGTAAGAAGAGAAGCTGTCAACGAGACTTTAGTCAATGTGGACTAGTCTAATGCGCTGACCGAAGGGCCCGAACTCGACTGCGACCGACCCGGCCGACTGGCTCGGGGCCTTGGTAACCATCTCGTCCAAGGCTTCGGTTTCTTGCTCCTATGGATCGGGGTAAGTGCGACTTGCAAGTGACTTCCGTTGAATGGATATCACAGTGTCTTCGATGAAACCGGCCGACGCAGTAGGGGGCTGTTTAAGTCTACAGGGTTGGCTACTTGAGAAACTGCGGGATGTGACTCCCGCCGAACTCGGCAGCGCCGCCACGCAAATACGGGAACTGTTGGCCTCAATGCATTTCGATGAGGTCATTCTGAGCCCTCTCGACAAATACCCTATCGACTATCTCAACAATGCCATCGATGTTGAGGGAATCGGACAGCTTCGTTTCAATACGGAACCTGAGATATGGGGTTCCATGCCCGATTGTGATCGGTACTATTCGATCAGCGCTTTATTCCGGCGGGAACCGATAGTTAATGCCCTCCGCCGATCTTCCTTTTTCATTGTCGATCTGTACCAACCTGGCTCTCCAGAATCGATGCTTCCTTTGTTTAAAGCCCTGCTCGCGAAATTGGCCGCGAAGGGTCATGCACAAAGGCTGAACAGACTGCCATTTGGAGAAGCAGAATACGATCCGGTGATAGATGGCCCGAAGGGAACATTCGATGATACTCGGTGGATCATTACAAGTGGCTACGATGCCAGACACTCGTTCTTTGAGCTCGACGAAGCTGGTCGGTCAACTCGTCGTGAGATCTTCCTGGTCACGTCCTTCGGCTTCTTAGAGGTTGGCGTGCTAGGAATTACTGGCAGGAACAGTAATCCAGACTATGCCATGCGCAGCGTGAAGGGTCCTGGGATCGGCCCAAATGTGACCCGTAGCGGCCTCGGGGTCGGGCTCGAGCGCCTTCTCCTCGCGGAGCAAATTGCTTCAATCGCTGAGGAGTCACTCTAATGAAGACTAGGGCCATTTTCTATGTGTACTGTGGACTTTTCGTTCTAGGGTGGGCGTACCTATACGTCAAGAGCCCCAATTATCTTTTGCTTTACTGCTTCGTAGCGTTTTGCATCGCTTGGGCACTTTACCGTCTCCCAACTGCCCGATCCAAAGAGACGCTCCAGAGTTTCTTCTTGTACGAGCGCAAGATGCCTCGGAATGAGTTTGTCGGGACTCTTGTGACTACGAACGTGGGCTTCTTCAGTTCCGTAGCGTTCTCAACCGTACTAATCGTTACGATGGGGATCGGGCCCGCTGTTACCCTCGTCATCGCTTGGGCGCTAGGCCTCGTGTGGTTTGCCAGTTTCATCCCCAACTTGCTGCCGTTCTTTAGAAAGGGCTCGACAGTTCACGAGTATATTGGGCAAGCGTACGGAACTACGCCGGAGCAACAGCGCCATCTCCGCTTCTACTCATCAGTCATCACCTTTCTGCTTTATCTTGCATCTGTTGGAGCTGAAGTAAAATTTACGTCAGACGTTTTTTCTGGGCCGACTGGATTGAGTACGGCCTCATTGTCGCTGGCGCTTTGCATCGCAGGAGTAATCTACGTCTCCATTTCTGGCTACCGGGGTGTAGTTAGTACTGACCGGATGCGGTTCTGGGCAATTGTCGCCGGTGTTTTCGGGGTCTACTCCTTTATTTGTCACAGTTTGAAGACAGAGCCCCTCTCGTTTCCGAGCTCGTACTTTGGCCTGAAGATGCTGACGATTGGCCCCAGTCTCTCGCAGTTACTGTCACTCGTACTCCTGTTGGCTTTGTACCAGTTCTGTGTCATGGACATGTGGGAACGCTGCATTGCGATCGTCAACTCCGACTTCGCGACCCAAGAATCGAACAATGACGAGATAGTCATAAGGAGTATCCGCCGCAGGATCATATGGTCAATAATCCCCTTCATCCTACTTTTCGGCGCTTGGTACGGCATAGGTCTCCTCGCGTTGGGCCAGCAATGGTCGCAGGACCCCGCCCAGATAATCCCGCAACTCCTCGTCCGACTACAGGCATACGCGGTGACCGGCTTCAGGGGCGCGCTCACGGAGAGCCTTGTTGTACTCTGTTTTTCCGCTGCGGCACTGTCTACAATTGATGGATTCATTATCGCCGCCGTGCAGACGATCATCTTCGATTGGCTGCCCAGCCACAGGAGAGACCACCTCCAGGTCAGTGAATTGTCGCCCGAACAGTCGAAAACCACGCTTTTTTTGGCACGTATCCTGGTTTTGATTATCGGAGCCATCGCGGTTGGCATTGCCTACACGTCTTTCGGGATCATGAGCTTCTGGGTTGGAATGTATTCGCTAATGCTGGCATTCTTTCCCGCCATCTTCTTCTCCCTGCTCGGCATGAAAAGACGCGCTCCCCAAGTTGCCCTATCCATTGTGAGTGCCGCTTCTGTTGCTCTGCTCACGGCTGTCCTCGGGACCTTTTTCTTGACCCAGCATCCGGTGCTTGTTGCACTGCCACCCTTCTTGGCGGTCGGGGTAGCTTTCCTGGTAATGATTCCCAAGGAGCGCGCGACCCTGAAGATTTATATCGTAGGCCTTTTGTTTACTCTCGGGCTTTTGGTGATGCTGCTAACGATACCTCATCGCTAGGTCAGTCGAAGCGGGAGCACGGTCGCTGATTCAAGTATGTGCGTTGGCGAGGGTTTGTTTTTGAAATGAGGGAGATGATTAAAGGTTGAGGTACTTATTTGCCATCGTGGCTTTTGCCCTGGCGCTCGCTACGTTCTTGGTAGCGGCAGAAGACCACGCTATCCGTGAATACGGCCTTGGTCTGCTATCATTGTTGGATAGTAAAGAACATATGTTCGAGTTTTTCCTTTTCATTTCTCCTTGCGTTATCTATCTGATAACAGTTCTGGCATACTATAAATTCATCATTACGTACACAGGTGAAATCGCTGGGTGGAGTTTTGCAGGCTTCCTGGCGGCATCTTTTTGTTGTTCACAATTGCTAGAGGCTGCGCCGAACGACTGGAGTTCGCACATCGTCTGGGTCTATGTTCTGTTCCTAACCTATGTGTGGTGGGATGCAGTAATGCTCATATGGTTGCTGCCCCGGGCGAAAAAGAGAGGTGTAGTTCGGGCCGAGGAGGACGAAAAGGAAATATACAACATAAGTTCCATGATTAACTGGCCCACACTCGGCGGGTTGCTTCTGATTTGGATTTTCCTTATGCACACGCGGGGCCACGAACCGAGTGTTTCGGTTGGCTCTTACGTAGACGGCATCATCGCTTTTCACCTTTTGTTTGCAAGTTGTGTGGCGGTACTAAACATTAATCTTTCTCCGCTCGTCCGGGATGAAACGCCAAGGTCTTCACAAAGTGAGTAACATCTGAAGACACAGGGGTTGACTCAGAAAGGACGAACAACGAGCAGATTGCACCAGACGAAGAGGAGACGGAGAATATCCTCTGGTTCAACCTCCTCAGTTGGACCTAGCGTTTGTGTTGCGCGGCAATCCGCAAATTCTGTGGGGCTGCTATAAGCGAATCTGGAAGCATCCGGTGAGGGGGTGCTCCCGCGATTGGCGCCCCGATGGGTCGGGACGTTCAGCGAAGCTCAGTGCGGTCAGAATGGCGCGATGGCGCTATCGCAGCGGCTTTGCTCTGCCTGGCTGTGGTCATTCTGAAGATTTTACTTTTTGCGCAATGAATCGCCGTCGCCCATAGGCTGCATCCTCTCATTGCATACATTCCAAACTGCGGTGTGTATTAACGACCCGCGTGGTGGAAGGGGCTTCCCGCGACTGGCCTTCTTCAGTCCAACCCCTTTGTGGGTTTGCTGGTTTTCATGAGTTCGGCATAGGCATGAAATATCTTTTCACTGCAATCCCGCTGGAAAAGTAGTTGATGATCAGACTTCATAAAGCAGGCCTGTCGCACGGCGACGGGGATATTGTCCCCAACGTAAACTAAGAAGTGGATGCCCAGTGCAAGGAACCCAAACGCTGTGTGTGGAATATCCGTAGCTCGGCAAGGCGGATAAAAAGTCATTGAAGTTCGATCTGTGCACACCGTTGCGGTGATCGCAACTTGATCTGGAAAATCCGCATTGCCATGCAGGTATTGGCGTATCGGTTCCTCAGTTTTACCCAAGTCTAAGAGCGTACTCTTATCACCAAACAATAGATCCCATTGATGGACCGCTGCGCGCCAAATAACACTGAGCGCAAAATAGGAGATTTTCTCGACATCGATTCCGATAGCACGTCCTGAAAATACGAGAGCCTTGCCAAATGTGAGATGTTGGTGAGCGACCGCGAGACGATTCCGGAGTGGAAAGTCCTTGCCGTTCCAGACCCACTTTACTATTGCTTGTTCCCCATTCTTGTTAAACAGGTCTTCGCACTCCGCGCATAGCAGGTAATCACGAACCTGTCGTGAGGTCGTAGCAGTGACACGCCGGCCAACGAGGACCGGATTGGGGTTACGCTGGGAAGGGCTGAGTATGTATTTGTAGAAGGCAGACGGAATGAAATGGCTTTTCTGGAGCTTTTCTTGTTGGAGACACAGTTTACAGATACCAATGCGCATAAAGCCCTGCGCCCCCTTGGCGGGACTTAAGCTGATTCTATCATTACCGGGAGCTGGTAGCGCGGACCTCCGGGGTTGAGGTCCGCGGTTCTTCCCAAATTGAGGCGGTGTCTGACTTCGTTGCCGCCGGGTCCAGACCCGCCCCAGCAAAATCTAAGAGACTTCAGCGGCTGAAGCCGTTCTGATGTGCTACGGCCGGGATGACGCAGCTGAAGCTACGTCCCCCTAAAGCCCACGTCCGTGCCCTTTCGCGAGTCGCCTCGATCCACCGCGTCCGGTGAGCGCATACATCGCAGATGCGGCGACGTATGCGCGACCCGCCGCAGAGAGGCAGTGGCCGGTAGGAAATAGGAAGTAGGGGGAAAGCGGGAGGGCGGAGCCCTCCCCTACCAGCAAAGCCGGCTGTGGGGACCGATTCGTACACTCCGTCGGTGTCCATCGGACTCCAGAAACCGGACAAGCCGCCGCTGCAGAAAACGCCCCTCACCCGCCCCGGCTCTGCTGGGCACCCTCTCACCGCAGAGAGGCAGTAGCGAGTAGGAAATAGGAAGTAGGAAGTAGTAGGGGGAAAGCGGGAGGGCAGAGCCCTCCCCTACCAGCAAAGCCGGCTGTGGGGACACGCCGCTACATCCCATATGCCACCTACCACCTACCACCTACCACCTGCCACTTGCCCTCGCAAAAATCCAACAAAACTTAGAACATTTGCGGCGGCTGGCGCGTAATGCTTTTAGTGGGGCTTGATAAACGCGGAGGTGCGCATGAAAACGAAAACGGCAGGCTTGCTGATGGTCGCCATGGTGGCGCTGAGCGCGGTGGCGTGCGCCGGATCGCGGATGGAGAAGACGCTGGCGCTCGCGCCGGGCGGCGAATTTGTGCTGCAGGCGGACGGGGGAAGCGTGACGGTGACGGGTTCCGGCGACACCGGCGCCCGGATCGTCATCACCTCCAACCGCGACGATTTGGATTCGTTATACACCTTCAATTTCGATTCGAGCAACGGCCAGGCGCGGGTGACGGCGAAGAAGAAAACCTTCAGCTGGTTCTCAAACGCCAACCTGCACTTTGAGGTGACGGTGCCGTCCAAGACGCGGGTGAGCGTGAAGACCGGCGGCGGCTCGGTGAAGGCTTCATCGCTGGAGGGCGAACAGAACCTGGAAACCTCGGGCGGCTCGATTGAGGCTTCAAACATCCACGGAAATGTGGTGGCGCGGACGTCGGGAGGCGGCATCAGCATGAATTCCGTGACCGGGTCGCTGGACGTGCGGACCAGCGGCGGTTCCATCCGCATTGACGGCTTGACGGGCCGCGTGATGGCGCACACCTCGGGCGGCTCCATCCGGGCAACGCTCTCGCCAGGGAACGGACAGGGAGGCGAACTGACAACTTCCGGCGGCTCGATTCGCGTGAGCCTCGATCCTGCGGTCAATCTCAACCTCGACGCTTCTACTTCCGGCGGCTCCGTTTCAACCGACCTGCCCGTGAAGGTGGTGGGCACCACTTCGCGCTCACACGTGCGCGGCAGCATCGGCTCGGGCGGCCCCACGCTTCTCCTGCACACCAGCGGCGGTTCCGTTCGTATTACTTCGCACTGAGCCGCAATGGCCAGGGCAATTCGTGGCGGGATCGGTGAGACTGTCGGGCGCTCGGTCCCGCGCCGCTGCGGCTGGAACGCCACCCGGAACGGAATCGCTTCGCCGGAATTCATTTCCCCCCACCGAAAAAAACCTTCCCGCATCGCCGGCAAACACAAGCGCGCCGGCCGGGCATCCTGCAGGCGGTTTCGAGGCCGAACCAGAGGGTGTGCGCCGAGTGCCGCGGGGGCACAAGAGCTTAGATTATTAGCCTACAAAGGCCCGTTTCAGGCTGCAATGGGACGCTCGGGACGTTTGCGACGATTTCTTGTAAAATCTTAAATCATTGATAATAAGCATTTTATAAAATCACGGCATTCTTGGTTTCCGCGAACTTTCAAAATTGTGTCCGATTTTGACACAGCGTGTAACTTTTACCTATTCGCCGGTTTTTCCGGGGGATTTCGGCTGGATTCATGGATTCGGAAGGATTACTTCCCTGCCGGGGTTTAGAATAGAAGACGGAGGATGACGCGGAATATTGAGCGAAAGCATCCAACGACACATCCGGGGAAAACGCTGGGTTAAGGTCCTGGCCGGCGCCGGGCTCCTGGCCACCGTGGCGGTCGTCCTGGCAACCGTCTGGCTGGGCAATACCAAGCGGCAGACTCCCCTGCCCAAACCTCCCCAGCTTCCAAAAGACGTCAACCAGCAGCTTTCAGGCGTGACATTTACGCGCTCGGAAAACGGGCGGCGGGTGTTTGTCATCCACGCGGCGCGGACGCTGGCCTACAAGCAGGGCGGCTCGACGGTGCTGAAGGACGTCTACGTGGAGTACTTCGGGCAGTCGGGAAACCGCTACGACATCATGCGAACTCCGGAGGGAACGTACAACACGGTTACCGGAAATCTCTCCACGCCCGGCGACGTTGAACTGGTGTTGAACGCCTCGCCCACCCAGATGGGCGGGGCCGGAAAGCGCAACCATCAGGCGCCCGCCGATGCGGATACCGGGCGCCCCCCGGTGTATATCAGGACATCAAAAGTGGCTTCCAGCGATCACGGCACCCAGCTGGAGAGCGACACTCCGGTGCGGTTTCATCTGGGGGACGTTTCCGGGTCAGCGCGCGGGGTGATTTACGGCAGCGAGAAGGGAGAGATTATCCTGAAGCAGGACGTGCAGGCAACGCTCCACGCTGCAAAGGGTGCGCAGCCGGGCTCGCCCATCGAAATGTCGGCCAGCCGCCTTCGCTATGCCGGACCGGCCGAAGGTGTGCAATTGTGGGGACCGGTAACAGTCCATCAGGGGGCCCGAACGGTGGCCGCAAGCCAGGGCTTGATATCGCTGAACGCACAGAACCGCATTACCGAAGTTCTGTTGAATGGCCACGCACACGCGCTGGACAGAACCCGGGACGGGCAGGTGAAGTTGCAGTCCGATGTGCTCCGGGGCCATCTCGATCCTGCGGCCAGCCGGCTCAGCAAGCTGGAGGCGGTGGGGCATGTGCGCGGCGAGTCCACGCAAGGCGGAGCGCTGAGCAAGGTGGAAGCGCACGAAGTCGTCTTGAATTTTGATTCTGCCACGCACGTCCCATCCAACGGCGTAGCCATGGGCCAGGTTCATCTGACGATTGCGCAGTCACAGGGTGCGCAAGCTGACTCTTCGCCGACGCAGACTCCGGGAGGAAAAATCGCGAAGGAAAACCTTGCGACTGAAAAGCTCCTGTTTTCTTTTCGCCCCAAAGGGAAGAATCTTAAAGAGGCTGAAACGGCGGGCCCCGGAACGCTGATTCTCTATCCTCAAAGCGCAAAGGCCGGAAACCGCACGGTGACCGCAGCCAGGTTCTTCATGGACTTTGATTCCGCAAGCCATCTCGAACGGTTTCGCGGAACGGGTGGAACCAGGATCGTCTTCGCGCCGCCTCCGAATTCCGGGAAGCAGACCCCGGCGGTTACAACCGCGCAAGAGATGGTGGCGGACTTTGATCCGGCGACGGAAGTGGTCCAATCGGTAGAGCAAAGCGGGGACTTCCATTTTCAGAACGGGACGATCGAGGCGAAAGCCGAGCGGGCCCGGGACGTTGCGCGCGAGCAGAAGCTGATCCTCACCGGGCGCCCGGAGATTTGGGATTCGAGCACGCGGGCGCACGCCGACCAGATCGTGATTCTGCAGGCCTCTGACACGGCAGAAGGAATCGGAGGCGTCCACGCCATCCACACGGACCCGCGGGATCCCTCGGCGCCTCCCACCAACGTTGTTGCCCATCGCATGGTTGCCGACCGCCGCAGCCAGGTGGTCCACTACGAAGGCCACGTTCGCGCCTGGCGCGGAACCGATATGGTGGAATCACCGTCGCTGGATGTTTACCGGAATGAGCGCCGCGTGAGCACCAATTCCCGGGTGGTCACATCTCACCTGCAGCCGGCGCCGGCCCGGACCGATGAACATAAGGGAAGCGCGTCCGGCCCGAGACCTCTCACCATACGGGCGGACCGGCTGGATTATCTGGATGCGGGCCGAAAGGCGCGCTATGCCGGAAATGTTGAACTGGTCACCGAAGACATGCGAATTGACGCGGACCGGCTGGACGTTTATTTTTCACCCGGCAAGAAGCAGGCGGACTCTGAAGTGGAACGCGCCGTGGCAGAAGGACATGTGAAGATTGTGCAGCCCATGCGTTATGCTAAGGGTGAGAACGCCGTCTATGACGCGCAGACGGGAAAAGTTGTGATGACCGGAGGACCACCGACCGTCTATGACACGGATCGAGGATCGATGACAGGGCAGCGTTTGACATTTTATATTCACAATGACAGGTTGCTTGTGGAAGGGAAAGCGGGTTCCCCTGTCGTTTCCAGACACACTGTCGCACAGTGAGCAACGATGCATACTCTCTCCACGGCTGATCTGACCAAGGCCTACAAAGGCCGCAAGGTTGTTGACAACATCAGCCTGACCATTGCCCAGGGCGAAGTCGTCGGCCTGCTGGGCCCCAACGGGGCGGGCAAGACAACTACTTTTTATATGGTGGTCGGCCTGGTCAGCCCGGATTCGGGACAGGTGGTCCTCGACGAGACGGACATCACGGGATATCCGATGTATTTGAGGGCGAGGAGCGGGATCAGCTATCTGCCCCAGGAGCCTTCCATCTTTCGCAAGCTGACGGTGGAAGAAAACATTCTTGCGGTCCTGGAAACGCTCCCGCTCAGTGCGCATCAACGGCGCGAGCGCCTCGAGGAGTTGCTGGAAGACCTCGGCTTGCAGGCCGTCAGGCGAAGCCACGGATATCTGCTTTCCGGCGGCGAGAGGCGCCGGGTGGAAATTGCACGTTCCCTCGTGATCTCGCCATCGTTTATACTTCTGGATGAGCCCTTTTCCGGGATCGATCCTTTAACCGTCCTGGATATCCAGGAAATTATCGTCCGGTTGAAGGAAAGCGGGATCGGGGTATTGGTCACAGATCACAACGTGCGCGAAACACTGCGAGTGACGGACCGCGCCTACATCATTAACAACGGCAGAATTTTCCGGACCGGCTCTCCGGAAGAGCTTGGCAACGACGTGGAAGTCAAGAGAATCTATCTCGGTGATAATTTTAAGCTGGTGGTCTGATGGGCGGAACTCAACCCAGAATCGGCCTGAACCTGAAGGTGGCGCAAAAGCAGGTGCTGACGCCCGGCCTGGTCCAGATGGTCAGCGTGCTGGCCCTGAACAGGCTGGAACTGCGCGAGATGATCAATGAGGAAATGATCGCCAACCCCGTCCTCGAAGAGGTTCCTGAAGATGCGCCCTCGATGGATGAAGTTGCTCAAAAGGCCGAGTCCAACGGCGCCGCGGAGTTGACGCCCGGCGAGAGCCCGGCCGAAAACGGAAACCGCGATTCCTTTGAGGAGATTGATTTCGGCTCCTTTTTCCGGGACTACCTGGACCCGGGATTCAAAGCTCCCGCCGGCGAAGTCTATGAGAAAGCGTCCTTCGAAAACTTCCTCTCCCAGCCCTCGTCGTTAGCGGACCATCTGGACTGGCAGTTGAGTGTTTCCAAGTGCACCGAGGCGGTGCGGAGCGCGGCGGACTCCATTATTGGAAACCTCAACGAAGACGGATACCTGACCACCACCGTGGAAGAGATTGCCCGGACCGGAGGCCACGAACCGGGCGATGTTGAGGCTGCGCTGGCGCTGGTGCAGGATTTTGATCCCCTGGGGGTCGCTGCCAGGGATGTGCGCGAATGCCTGCTGATTCAACTCCGAAATTTGGCCCCTGAAAGCAGCCTCCCGGCACAGATTGTTTCCGACCACCTGAAACTCGTCCAGAACAAACACTACCGCGAAATTGCCCGCGCTCTGGACCGGCCCGTACAGGCCGTGGAGAAAGCCATCGACCTTATCCGCAAGCTCGACCCCCGGCCGGGCCAGCGCTACAACAAGTCGCAGCCCCAGCTGATTGAGCCGGACGTCTATATTGTGAAGACCAGCAACGGATATGAAATCCGCCTGAACGAGGACGGGCTGCCTCAGTTACGTCTGAGCCGGCACTACCGGCGGCTGCTGGCGGACGGGGCCTCCACCCGCGAAGTGCGCAGCTATGTGAAGGAGAAGTGCAATTCCGCGCTTCAGCTCATTAAGAATATCGAGCAGCGCAAGCATACGATTGCGCGCGTGTGCGAATCCATTATTCAGCGGCAGGGGGAATTCCTTGAGAAGGGCATCGACTTTCTGCGGCCGATGATGATCAAAGAGGTGGCGGAAGAAGTCGGCGTCCACCCTTCCACGGTCAGCCGCGCCGTCGCCAACAAATACGCCCACACGCCGCAGGGTGTCTACGAGCTTCGCTATTTCTTTTCCGAATCCGTCCAGGGGCCGCGGGGGGGAACACCTCGCTGATCCGCTTGAAACGGATTGTGAAAAAGATGATTGATGAAGAAGACGCCGCCCATCCGCTGACCGACGAAAGCATCATGCGCCGCCTGCGGGAAGAGGGTTTCAACGTGACCCGCCGGACAGTGGCAAAATACCGCGAAGATTTGAAGATTCCCAGTACACACCAGCGCCGGGTCAAGGGATGAACAAGCCTGCCGCATCGCCTATTCGGAAAACGGTTCAAGGAGGTGCTGTTATGGATGTTGATTTCACAGGCCGACAGGTCAATGTGACGGACGAACTTCGGGAATATACTCACCAGCGCCTTAGAAAGCTGGGCAAACTGCTTCCGGGCAATCCCAAGCTGCATGTCATTCTGGCGGCGGAAAAGCGCGGCCGCACGGCCGAAATCACCGCCACCTTTCGTGACCAGAGGCTGGTGAGCGTTATGGAAGCGGGCGACAATCGAGGAGCCATCAAGGGAGCGCTCGACAAGCTGGAGCGCCAGGCGGTACGGCGCCTGGCGAGGAAGCGCGCAAAGAAGCGGCGCCCCAAACCGACTTCAAATATTACCCTGAACGTTTTCCAGCGCAGCCGGGCGGACCATGAAGAACGCGTGGCCATCGAATCGGAGCGGCTTCCGGTGAAGCCCATGACGCTTGAAGAAGCGATCGAATCCCTGCGCACGGTGAAGAACGGGCTGGTGGTCTTTCGCAACTCTGAGAGCGACCGCGTGAATGTGGTCTACTGCCGGCCCGACGGAAAACTGGGCTTGATAGAACCCGAACCGTAAGAACCGGAAACAGCACGCAAATTGGATGGCGCATCCCTCGCGGTCTTTGCGATGTGCGCGAAGAATACGGCGCGGAGCCTGTGCCTTTGACACTCTGCTTTCTTGATTTTTGATACCCGGCGGCAGCCGCGGAGTTTCGTGAAGCCGCGACTCTGTGCTGTCCGGTTGCGTGGTGCGCATGAAGAAATCCCATCCCAGGAAAGCAGTAACCCGCCGGTTTGTGGTCATCACGGGTCTCAGCGGCTCGGGCAAAGCCTCAGCGCTGAAGGCTTTTGAGGACCTGGGCTACTACTGCGTTGACAACCTTCCGATCGGACTGATCCCCAAGTTTGCCGACATGTGCGCAGCGCCCGGAAGCCACATCCCGCGTTCGGCCGTGGTGGTGGATATCCGCGAAGGCGAAGCCCTCAGCCAGCTTCCGGTCGCCTATCAGCGGCTGGACCGCGACGGTCTTAAAGTGGCACTGGTTTTTCTTGAGGCCTCCGACGAGTCGCTGATCCAGAGATTTGAAGAGACCCGCCGTCCCCATCCCCTGGGCCGCGACCTGCCGGTGCGGGAAGGGGTCCGCCTCGAGCGAACTCTGCTCAAGCCCATGCGAAAGCTTGCCGACACTGTAATCGATACCAGCCGGATGAATGTGCACGAACTGCGCCAGCTGATTCAGGACAGGTTTGGAGGCCGCAAGCGCAAGACCATGCTGATTTCCGTCCTGTCCTTCGGCTTTAAACACGGGGTGCCGCAGGATGCTGACCTGGTTTTCGACGTCCGTTTTCTGCCCAACCCCAACTACGTGACGGGACTGCGTGAAAAGTCGGGGCAGGACCCTGAAGTGAGGGAATACGTGGAGTCACAAGCCCAGACCGGCGAATTTATCAGCCGGCTTTCCGACCTCCTCCTGTTCCTGCTGCCCCAATACGTCCGGGAGGGCAAAAGTTATCTGACCATTGCCATCGGCTGCACCGGGGGACGCCATCGCTCTGTGGCCATTGCCGAGCTGATCGGCGGTCTCCTGGAGGAAGAGGGCTACAAGGTCAGGCTGTCACATCGCGATCTCCGCAAGAACCACGCGGCCTGAAGGCAGGGATGGATGGCGCCGTCTGATCAGAAGTTTCAGGGGATTCCCCTCAAATGAACAACGTGCTGGCGGTTGACATTGGCGGAACGCACTTCCGCTCGGCCCTGTTTGACGCCGAGGGCCGCCTCCTTCTTGTCTCGGCGGGCCGGACGGAATCCTCCGGAGGCCGCGACTGGATGCTGAACGAGATTCGCCAGAGGGCGCAGGACCTGATCACCCGGTCGGACCAGCCGGTGCGGTCCTGCGGCATCAGCTTCGGCGGGCCGGTCGATTACAGGCGGCAGCAGGTCAGTTCAATGCACATCTCCGGCTGGCGTGGTTTCAAGCTGGCGCAATGGGCAGAGGACAATCTGAGGCTGAAATGCCGCGTGGACAACGATGCCAATGCCGGGGCCCTCGGCGAGTTCCGGTACGGGGCCGGGCGCGGCGCGGAGTCGGTGCTGTATCTCACCATCAGTACGGGCATCGGCGGCGGTGTGATATACGACGGAGGGGTCCTTCGAGGCAAGGATTCCATGGCCGGGGAGGTGGGCCATATCCCGGTTTCGGACGCGGGCGCGCTTTGCTCCTGCGGCGGACGCGGATGCCTTGAAACCATCTGTTCCGGAACAGCGATCGGCCTGTGGGGACGGGGTCTGGCGCGAAGAAAGCCCGAAGTGATGGCCCAAAGCCTGGAGCTTGCTTCCGGTGATCCTGAAGGGATTACGGCTGAAATTGTCTTTCGCGCCGCCGGCGAAGGCGAGAGAAGCGCACAGTTTATTGTGCGCGAGGCCGCCCGCGCGCTCGCCAAAGCCCTCCTGATATCCATCCGTATTCTGAATCCTGAAGTGATCATCCTGGGGGGAGGCGTGGCCCTTGCCGGCAGGCTGTTGCTGGACCCGGTGCATGAGTTCCTGGATGAGTTCTCGGCGCCGATGCTCGAACATTCCACGCGCGTCGTCCGGGCAGAACTGGAAAAGTATTCGCCTCTTTACGGGGCCGCGGCGATGGCGCTGGACCTGGCCTGAAAAAGCAGAAGCCTGAAGGCGCCAAGCCCCTTCGATAAGACTCCTGTTTTCAATAAATTGCTAATGTGATAGACTAAGGGTTTCGGAGCCCGTGCGTCGCCCGGCAGCTTGACTTCGATTTCGGCGACGTTGAGGATTCTATTTTTCCACGCCCGGCGGGCTCTCCAGCCTGTGGGTAGGACGCCGGATGAGCCAAGTTCAACGCCTGCTAGGATTTCTCCGACCTTTCAGACTGCGCCTTGCCATCGCTGTTTTCCTGATGGCTGTGGTGGGCGCGTGCGAGGCGATTACCGCCCTTCTCATTAAACCCATCGGCGACAACGTGCTCAAGCCCGGCGCCGACAACGGCGGCGTCCGTCTCTTCGATTTTCCCGGGACCCATCATACGATTTACCTGCATGACTTTTTCCCGGGGCACATCCACAACGTCTGGACCCTCGTGGTCCTTTCACTCATTACAGTGACGGTTGTGAAAGGAATCTCGCGGTATCATGGCGACGGTGGGCATCAGCTTCATCGGGCAGTCAGCCGTGCAGAATCTGCGCAACCAGCTCTACACCAAGATCGTTCAGCAGTCGATGGCCTTCTTCAAGCGAAATCCTACCGGCCGGCTGATTTCAGCCATCAGCAACGATACGGACCAGATCCAGTACGCGGTTTCCCAGGTGGCCGCTGACTTCTTCAGAAATGTCTTCACTTTGATTGCGTTGCTTGCCGTTGTCTTTTATTACGACTGGAAACTGGCGCTGATCTCTCTTGTGCTGGTGCCCTTGATCGTGCTGCCATCGGCCAATATCGGCAGACGGGTCCGGCGCTCCAGCCGCTCCAGCCAGGACCGGATGGCTGACATCAACAACCTGGTGCAGGAAACCTTCACCGGCATTGGCATTGTGAAAGCCTTTGTGATGGAACACTTTGAGGTGGCCCGGTTCAAGGCGGCGACCCACAAGCTGCTCCACACCAACATGCGCTGGATAAAAGCACAGGCGGCAACGCCCCCGCTGATGGACCTTCTCACCATGGTCACCGTTTCCGGACTGCTGCTTTACGAACGCAATGCGATCCTGCACCATACGCAAACGCTGGGGGATTTTCTGGGCTTTGTCTACGCGCTGTTCAAAATGGGGGAGCCCATCAAACGGCTGACCGGCGTCAACAACGCCGTCCAGCAGGCAGTCGGAGCGTCGGAGCAGGTGTTCCAGTTCCTGCAGGCCAACACGGAAGTGACCGAGAAGCCCGGCGCCGTCGAACTGCCACCCTTCCGGAATGAAATTGTTTTTGATCACCTGGACTTTGAATATGAGCCGGGCGTGCCTTTGCTGAAGGACGTGAATCTGCGAATCCATAAGGGTGAGGTGGTGGCCCTGGTGGGATCGAGCGGGGCCGGCAAAACAACCCTGGCCAGCCTGCTTCCCAGGTTCTACGACGTGACGCGCGGCCGCCTGCTGGTGGACGGCCACGACGTGCGGGACCTGACACTCAGTTCGCTTCGTTCGCAGATCGGAATGGTCACTCAGGGAACCATTCTTTTTAACGACACCATTTTTAACAACATCTGCTATGGTAACGGGTCGAGAATCCCGGCCGAAGTGGAGGATGCCGCCCGCGCCGCCCTGGCACACGACTTCATCGCCGAGAGGCCCGGCGGATACCAGAGCAGGATCGGCGAGCGGGGCCAGCATCTCTCCGGAGGAGAAAGGCAGCGGCTGGCCATCGCCCGCGCGCTGCTGAAGAATTCACCGATCCTGATTCTGGACGAAGCGACCTCTGAGCTCGATACGGAGTCTGAGGCGCTGGTGCAAAAGGCCCTGGGGAATCTGATGACCGGCCGGACGGTGCTGGTGATCGCACACCGGCTCAGCACGGTGCGGCGCGCCGACCGCATTGTGGTTCTGGACCGGGGGACCATCTCAGAAATAGGGACGCACGAGGACCTGGTGACGCGCGGTGGAATTTACCAGCGTTTGCATGAACTCCAGTTCGTGGATGCGGAAGCGTCAATATAAAAGGGAGAAAAGAGCCGAACGCCAGCCGGAAGATCGGGGAAAGCCGGCCCTGGCGGCGGCCTGAACTACGATGGTTCGAAGCATGACGGGTTACAGCAAACTGCGGCGGGAAGAGGACGGTTTCGCGCTGAACGTCGCCGTCAAGTCGGTGAATCACCGCTTTCTTGATCTGCAGTTCCGCATGCCATCGGTGCTTTCGCCGATGGAGCCCGCCCTGCGCCTGATTGTAAAACAGCACGTCATCCGTGGCCACGTGGAAATCGGCGTCAACCTGGAAAAAGTGAGTGCGGAGGAGTTGAAGGTGGACCGCAAGCTGCTGAAAGCCTACATCAAGGTTTGCCGGGAGGTGCGGGATGAACTGGGCTCCGACGCCCAGCCGGATGTCGTGCAGCTTTTGAGAATTCCTGGAGTGCTCTCGAATGAGAGCGACCTTTCAGACAAGGAACTGGCCGGGATTCTAAAGGTCCTGGAATCGGTGCTGGCCGGCACGCTGGAAACGCTGAATACCATGCGCGAACGCGAAGGCGCGGCCATGGAGAAAGACATCCGGGAACGGCTGGACCGTCTGGAGACGCTGCGTAAATCCATATCCAAGCATGCCCGCCGGATTCCGCAGTATGCGCAGCAAAGGCTGGAAAATCGGCTGCGGGAACTGCTGGGAGCCGTGCACGTTGACGCCGCACGGCTGGCCCAGGAGGTCGCTTATCTGGTTTCACGGTCGGATATTTCAGAGGAACTCACGCGTTTTCAGAGCCATCTGGACCAGTCGCGCCAGCTTCTTTCCGAAAGTTCTGAAGTGGGGAAAAAACTGGATTTCCTGCTCCAGGAGTTGAATCGGGAAGCCAATACCCTGCTGTCCAAAACTTCGGATGTGCCCCAGATCGGCGCCGAGGTCGGCCGACAGGCAATTGAAATGAAGTCTGAGATCGAGAAATTACGCGAGCAGGTGCAAAACATCGAGTGAGCGCGCCCGGACCCAATGAGCTGCCAGCCAGGCTGGGCAGCGTCTTCGTGATTTCCGCGCCCTCCGGCGCAGGCAAGACCACGCTGATTAAGAAACTGCGGGCGTCCGTGCGCGGGCTGGCCTTCTCTGTTTCTTACACGACGCGCCCGCCCCGCGCGGGGGAGAAAGACGGCCGGGAGTACTTTTTCGTTTCGCCGCAGGAGTTCAAGCAGCGGAAGGCAGAAGGCGAGTTTGTGGAGTGGGCCCGGGTGCACAGCCACTACTACGGCACTTCCTGGCACAAGCTGCGGGAGGCCCAGGAAGCCGGGCAGGATGTTCTGCTGGATATTGACGTGCAGGGGCACCGGAAGTTGCGGAGGCGGATTCCCGGCACCGTGAGCGTTTTTGTCCTGCCGCCGTCGTTTGCCGACCTCGAGGAGCGGCTGCAGCGCCGGCACAAGGATTCTCCTGCGGTCATCGCCGTACGGCTTGCAATGTCACGCAGGGAAGTGGCACATTGGAAGGAGTATGATTACGTGATTGTGAACGACCGGCTTTCCACCGCTGCCCGGGCTCTCCGCAACATTGTGCTCGCATCACGCCTGCGCCGCCAGTGCCAGGACCGGCGCGTCAAGGAAATCATCGGAAGGTTTATTGGAGGATAGATGGAGTTACCCAACAACATTGACAGCAAGTTTCGCTACATTCTCATTTGTGCCAAGAGGGCCCGGCAACTTCAGTCGGGTGTGCGGCCGCTGGTGCAGACGCAGACCAGACGGGCCACAAAAGTTGCCCAGCTGGAAGTGTCTGCCGGCCTGATTCCGTTTGAAATTATTGAGGTGAAGACCGAGAACGATAACGGATAGGTCTGATGGACCACTGCGTGCCGCTTGAGTGCGCGGCTGGTGAGCGTAGGAATTTTTGATACTGGACAGACTGCGATGACTTCCGGTTTTCAGTTCGGAATGCCTCAGCGAGTTTTCCGCTTCATTTCTCGGTCGAGGGCTGCATGATGCGCGTGGCGCTGGGAGTTACGGGAGGCATTGCCGCCTACAAGGCAGCGGAACTGCTCCGTCTGCTGCAGGACCGCGGCCTGGATGTCCAGGTGGTCATGACCGCAGCGGCGCGCAACTTCATCACTCCGCTGACGTTCGCTTCGCTCTCCGGTCATAAGGTCATCACGGACATGTTCGGCGAAGGGGGCGAGCGAGCCCAACCTCGAAAGCGCCATCGAGCACATCGCCGTGGCGCAGGGGATTGACGCCCTGGTGATTGCGCCCGCCACGGCCAACGTGATGGCCAAAATGGCCCAGGGCATCGCCGACGATTTTCTCACCACGCTCTGCCTGGCAACCAAAGCCCCCATCATCGTCGCCCCGGCCATGAACGTCAACATGTGGGAAAACGCCGCCACGCAGCAGAACCTCGAAACCCTGCGAACGCGGGGAATCAAGGTTCTCGAACCCGACGAAGGTTACCTGGCCTGCGGGATGATCGGCTCAGGGCGGCTGGCCTCGGTTGAGTCGATCGCCAGGGCCGTCTTCGAGACTCTGCACTTGCGGGACGACCTCAGGAACGAAAGGGTCCTGATCAGCGCGGGGCCTACCGAGGAACCCCTGGACCCCGTTCGTTACATCACCAACCGTTCTTCCGGCAAGATGGGTTACTCGCTGGCAGAGGCCTCGAGACGGCGGGGCGCTGCGGTCACCCTGGTCAGCGGCCCCACGCGCCTGGCTGTGCCTGCCGGCGTCACCGTGGAAAACGTACGGACCACGCAGGAAATGAGCGATGCCATGCTCCGCTGTCTTGACCGGGCGACGGTGGTCCTGATGGCCGCCGCGGTGGTGGACTTTGCGCCGGCCAGGACGGAAACGGAAAAAATCAAGAAGCGCGACGGCGCTCTTACCCTGGAACTCAAGCCCACGCTGGACATCCTTGCGGAGATTTCGCGGCGGCGGAATCCGGACCAGCTGATTGTGGGCTTTGCTGCTGAAACAAATAACCTTCTGAAGAACGCCTCCTCCAAGTTGCAGCAAAAAGGCCTGGACCTGATTGTCGCCAATGACGTGACGCAGGAGGGGGCCGGATTTGACACCGACACCAACATTGTCACCCTTATCTTTCCCGGCGGCCGGACGAAACCGCTCGAAAAAATGAGCAAGCTGGACGTAGCCAACGTGATTCTGGACGAAACGATCGGGTTGCGGTCACAACGCGCGGCGGCAGGCAAACACTAAGCGGGTTTACGGCGGGGCATCCATCAACCCATGGACGAAAGGCAACGCAGAAAAGTAGCGGCCATGCTCGAGTTCTATGAGGACCTGGGCATCGAGGAATTTTATCTCGGCCGGGCTAAGGTTGAGACGGCGGCGCCAGCTTCCAAACCGGTCCAGGCCGTGGACGTGCCTGCGAGGCCCGCTTCCAGGCAAAAGATGGCGGAGGCTGGCACGCAACCACCCAAGGTTGTGTTTGGAAAGCCTCCTGCCGGACTTTACAACGATGCCGCGGAACCTCAAACAGTCGCCGCGTCGGGCCCTGTGGCCCAGTCCATGAGCCTGTTTGAATCGCCCTCGCCGGTTTCAGCCCCGCGAGAGAATGAAACGCTCGAGCAGATCCGCGAGGACCTTGGCGACTGCCATCGCTGCCGCCTGGCCGCCGGACGCCACTCGATTGTCTTTGGCCAGGGCAATCCGCACGCCGAACTGGTTTTTGTGGGAGAAGGGCCGGGCGCCGACGAAGACGCGCAGGGCCTTCCTTTTGTGGGCCGCGCCGGACGATTGCTGAACAAGATGATCGAACTGGCCGGAATGAAGCGCGAGGAAGTTTACATCTGTAATATTGTGAAGTGCCGTCCACCCAACAATCGCACGCCGCTGCCGGATGAAATCGAAACCTGCTCCCCCTTTCTGTTTCGCCAGATCAGGACCATCAAACCCAGGCTGGTCTGCTGCCTGGGAGCCCCGGCCGTCAAGACCCTTCTGGGAGTCAAAGAAGGCATCACCAAGATTCGCGGACGATTTTATGATTTTCAGGGGACCAAGGCCCTGCCAACATTTCACCCGGCCTACATTCTTCGCAACCCACGGGAAGAAAAGATTCTTCGCGAAGATTTCCAGAAGATCGTGGATTTCCTGAATTCGCCCCGCTGAAGCCGCTCCTGGCGTTCTACCTTGTCCCCACCCTCCAGCAGAGGATGCTATGATGGTTTTATTGCGTTGTTTAAAGGGGCTTGGCGGGCATAACGGTAAAGCTTAAGGCCGCCCGTATAGATTTCTGATGGACCTCAAGACCAAAATCCAGAATCCGCACATTCCGGTCAGCTTTTTTGAGATGGTGCCGCCTGCGGCCGGGAAGCCGGAAGCCCTCAAATCCGCAATGGCCGAGGTAGCCAGAATTAAAGACCTGGCTGATGCCATCAATCTTCCCGAAATTCATGATGAAGCGCGCGGGGGCGACAGGACATTCAAATTTGTTGAACGGATTGAACCACGGATTCTGGGTGCGAAAATCCGGAAAGAGTGCGACCTCGATGTCGTCGTCAACCGTTGCGTGGTTTACCAGGCTGATCAGGCGCGGTGGATTCAGGAAACGCAGAAGAAGTTTGGCATCAGCAACTATATTCTTGTGGGCGGAGAGTCGAGCACGGTCCGGTATCCCGGGCCCAGCGTCACTGAAACCGCGCGCGAGGTGCAGGCCGCCGGATTGCAGGCGGCCCTGGGGGGGATCAGCATTCCCAGCCGCACCCATGAGGTGGACCGCATCCGGCGCAAGGTGGCAGAGGGCCTCAGCTTTTTCACCACGCAGGTTTTGTTTGATTCCAACGACATCGTCTGGCTGATCCAGCGGCTCAACGGAATTGAAGCAAGAATCTTTCTGAGTTTCGCCCCGGTCACCCATCATCGTGACATTGAATTCCTGCGCTGGCTGGGCGCCGACGTTCCGGCGGACCTTGACCAATTTCTCATCCGGAAAGAGGCCGGGGAGACATCTTCGCATCATGCCGAGGAAGCTTTTGAGCGTTGCCTGGATCTGGCGCAGCGAATCCTGATGGATGTTTTTGATAACCTGCCGCCGGACCCTCCGCCCCTGGGCATCAACATCGAGCACATCAATCGCCGCAATCTCAACTTTGCCGTGCGAATGCTGGAGAAGCTGGGGATCTTTTACTCCAACCTTGTGGCAGCACGGAGGCGCACCAGCCTTGTTTGAAAGCAACCGGAACGGCCGTTGCGCGCAGACGCCGTACCACCAGAGAAAGAAGCCTTATTCAAGCTGTTTGGAAATGGCCTGGCACGGCTGAATCAGCGTCAGGAGGAACTGGGCGCGGGTTGTTCCTGCCCGGCATGGTCCTTTGCGTCGAGATAACGCTCGCGGCTTTCCAGAATGGCCCGGCGGGCTTCCCGCGGACCTTGCCAGCCTTCCATGCGGGTCTTTTTGCCCTCAAGCTCTTTGTAAATGGTGAAGAAGTGTTCGATCTCCGTCAAAATGTGGGGAAAGATCTGGTCAATCGTGTGAACCTGATCATAGCGGGGATTGCGGTCGAGCACCGCGAGGATCTTTGTGTCCGGCCCCTGGTCATCCACCATGGCCAGCAGCCCAACCGGGCGCACTTCCAGCATACAGCCCGTAAAGGTTTCCACGTCTGCTGAAACCAGGACGTCCAGCGGGTCGTTGTCCTCGGCCAAAGTTCCCGGGATAAATCCGTAGTCGCCCGGGTAATGCATGGGCGAATAAAGGGTGCGGTCCAGCCGAAACACACCGAGCGTTTTGTCGTATTCGTACTTGTTGGATGAATTCTTGGGAATCTCCACAATCATCCGGACAATTTCCGGCGACTGCGGGCCCGGATCAAGATTATGTATCAGGTTTGACATTTACATAGCGTATCCAAATCGCGGTTTGATTGCAACAGAGGTGCGGCCACTGTAAAGCGCTCCATGGGACGCTTGTAAATAAACAAAAGCTGTGGCCCCACACTAGCCAGCCTGGTTTGTGTAGCATAGAATCCTGCCATGGGTGACAGCAAATCCAGCACGAAAGCCGGCCGCCGCAGCCGCCCCAGGCCCACATTGGTGGATGTGGCTGTGCTGGCCGCCCTGCCGCGCCCGCTCACCTATTCCGTGCCGGACTCCATGGATGTACGGATAGGGCAACGGGTGCTGGTTCCGCTTGGCACGCGACGCGTCACCGGCATCGTGCTCTCGGCGGGACCGCCCCTGCCTCCAGGCGTTGACGCAAAGCCAGTGATCGGCGTGCTTGATTCCGAGCCGGTGCTTTCTCCCGAACTCCTGACGCTGGGAATGTGGATTGCGGAATACTACCTGTCGCCGCTGGGCGAGGTGTTCCGCGCCATGCTGCCCCTGCGGCCGCACTCCAAAAAAGTCCGCGTGGTGGAATTGACCGAGGCGGGGCGGAAAAAGCTTCTTGAGATGGCAGACAGCCTGCTGCAGGAAACACGGCAAAGCGAAGAGCTGAACCTGCTGAAACATGTTGCGGACCACCCTGGAGCGACGCTGGAGGCGTTCCGCCGGAGGTTTGAAAGAACTTCACCCGGAATTGTCCGGCAGGCAATCGAAAAGCGCCTGCTGGCAGTTTCCAGCGCTGAGCGTGAACGCGGAACAAGAAAGGTGATGGTTGTTCGACTGTCGGGCCCCGTGGGTGGTGGCGCTCCCAAGCTTTCTCCCGTGGCCCGCCGCATTATCGAGGCGCTCGAACGCGACGGCGAAGTGAACGACCATCGTGAGCTTTTGAAGACTGCGCGCGCCTCCCTCGCCCACCTGAAAAAATTGCAGGAACAGGGCCTCATCGAATTTGCCGATCCGGCATTCGCCGGGGCCGAATCCAGTGGCGTTCCCGAATTTCGCCACACGCTGACTCCCTCGCAGAAGCCGGCGCTTGAAGAGCTGACTCAGCGGCTCGACCGGCGCGAGTTCAGCACCGTTTTGCTGCATGGAATCACGGCAAGCGGCAAGACTGAAATCTACATGCGGCTGGTTGAACGCTGCCTTGAAATGGGCAGGACGGCACTGATTCTTGTGCCGGAAATCGCCCTGACGCCCGCCATTCATGAGCAGTTTCAAAAGCGTTTCGGACGCCTGATGGCCGTGCTGCACAGCGGGCTGGCCGAAGGGCAGCGGCACGAAACCTGGTGGCGGGTGCGCCGTGGCGAAGCCCGCATTGTGCTGGGAACACGGTCCGCTGTGTTTGCGCCGCTGGAAAACCTGGGCGTCATCATCGTGGATGAAGAGCACGAATCCAGTTACAAGCAGGACGAAACACCGCGCTACCACGGGCGCGATACGGCCGTCGTGCGGGCCCGGTTGGGCAAGGCGCTGGTGGTGCTGGGGTCCGCCACGCCTTCACTCGAAAGTTACGCCAACGCTGAAAAGGGCAAGTACCATCTGCTGACGCTGAGCGAGCGCGTCGGGCGGCGCCCGCTGGCCAGCGTGGAAATTATCGATATGCGGGAGGAGTTCCGCGAGACGCACACGCAGGTTCCCATCTCTCGCCGTCTGCGCGAGGAGGTGGAAGCGCAGCTCGAATCCGGAAAGCAAACCATGTTTCTGCTGAACCGGCGCGGCTATTCCTGGTTTCTGCTTTGCCGAAGCTGCGGGCAGACGGAGCGGTGCGTGAACTGCTCCATTTCTCTGACCTATCACCGGCGCGAGAACCGGCTGATCTGCCACTATTGCGGCTACCAGGCGACTGTCCCGGCGCGCTGCCGGTCGTGCGACAGCGAATACCTCCATTACGTTGGGGAAGGAACCGAAAAGCTGGAACAGAAGCTCGCCGAAATGTTTCCCGCGGCGCGGGTGGCCAGGCTCGATCGCGACGCGGCCCGGCGGCCGGGGCAGCACCTGAAGATCCTTTCGGGTTTTCGAGATGGGAAAATCGACATTCTGGTGGGAACCCAGATGATCGCCAAGGGGCACGATTTTCCCGGGGTCACGCTGGTGGGCATTGTTTCCGCTGACACGTCCCTTTCGCTGCCGGATTTTCGCGCCGCCGAAAGGACGTTCCAGCTACTGACACAGGCGGCAGGGCGAGCCGGGCGCGGCGAATCACCGGGCCGGGTGCTGGTGCAAACATTTTACCCGGAGCATTACGCCATCCGCTTTGCCGCCGAACAGGATTACAACAAGTTCTTCAGCAAAGAGATGCATTTTCGGAAGATGATGCACTATCCGCCGGCCGCCGCGCTGGCCGACGTTGTGGTGCGGGACAAGAAGCTTGAACACGCCGCCCGGATGGCCGCGGAAGTTGGAAAGTTCTTCGAGAGCCTGGGTGATCTGAAGACCGGAGTTCGCATCCTGGGTCCGGGTCCCGCTCCACTGGCCCGGCTTGAAGGATACTACCGCATCCAGTTTCTGTTGAAAGCGTCGTCCCGCGCAAAACTCAACGCGATCCTCCGGCGCCTGGCTGAGGAGAGTGAGAACAGGGGCGTTCCTTCACACGCGCTGACAATTGACATGGACCCTGTCAGCCTGATGTAGCCTGCAGTCCGGCCCCTGGACGCCGGGCAGGCGTAGCCACGCTGTTTGGGATTGCATCTGAAAATGCCGTGCACTATCAGGGCCTGAAGTCCCGGCCTCCGCGCCAACGGTCCTCCCGTTCTTTTAATCGCAGAGCGTCCGTATTGAGCCCGTTCAGCCGCTGCACGCCGCAAAAAGATATCCGGCTGTTCAGGGGAGCGACTGAAGTTCCTTCCCGGGCTTAAAGCGGACGGCCTTGCCGGGCAGGATGTTGACCTCGGCGCCCGTGCGCGGGTTTCTTCCAATTCCTGTCTTGCGAGGCTTGACGTTAAATACGCCGAATCCGCGCAATTCAATCCGCTCTCCTCTGGCCAAGGCCTTCTTCATCGAACCAAACACCGTCTCGACGGCAATCTCTGCTTTGGTCTTCGTAATTCCGGTACGGTTGACGACATCGTTGACAAGATCGAGCTTTATCAAAAGGAACCTCCTGAAAACACAGGATTTCATCGTAAAAAGCCGCTTCGGCATTGTCAAGTTGTTTTCTCCTGTATTATGATGCGTTGCTCTGTGAACTTTTGAAGGATCGTCCGCCCAGGGGCAAAACGCTGAGTTGCGCACGGCCAATTTTTAATCAAGGGAGTGTCGATGTCTGTCAAAAATGACCGCTGGATCCGCCGTATGGTGCAGGAACAAAATATGATTGAGCCGTTCGCCGAAAACCAGAAACGCGACGGCGTGATTTCTTATGGGGTTTCATCCTACGGCTACGACCTGCGGGTGGCGGATGAGTTCAAGATTTTCACCAACGTCAATAGTTCCATCGTGGATCCCAAACATTTTGACGAGGCTTCCTTTGTGGAATTTAAGGGGCCGGTCTGCATTGTTCCGCCTAATTCCTTTGCCCTGGCGCGGTCGGTGGAATACTTCAGGATTCCTCGCAGCATCTTAACCATATGCGTGGGAAAATCGACTTACGCCCGCTGTGGCATCATCGTGAACGTTACGCCGCTGGAGCCGGAATGGGAAGGATATGTGACGTTGGAAATCTCCAATACCACACCGCTTCCGGCCCGCGTATATTCCAACGAAGGACTGTGCCAGCTCGTGTTTTTCGAGTCCGACGAGGTTTGCGAAACATCCTACAAGGACAAGAAGGGCAAGTATCAGTCACAGCAGGGCATCGTGCTGCCACGAATTTGATGAACATCCGCTTCAGGCCGGCCATCTTCCTGTTGCTGGCGCTGGCTTGTATTCAGGGCGTTGCATGGAGCGCCACCCCGCCACGCGCAGGGCAGAGTGTTGCCCCGCAAGCAAATCTTTCCCCGGCGCAGGCTCAGCGCAAGGCTGAGGCTCCTTCCGTTCCTCAAAGGTACGAACTCTCACCCCGGAAAAGAGCTGAGGCGCGGGCGTATTCGCACACGCAGTATGCGCTCTATTTTTCGGGCGTGGTCCTTGTTCTCCTCATCTATTTCCTTTTATGGCGGGCAAAAATCGCCGTGGCCTTCCGCAACTGGGCGCGCCGCGTCTCTCCGCGACATTTTGTGCAGTGCCTCGTTTTTGTTCCGCTGTTCTTTCTTACCGTCAGGCTTCTGCTGTTTCCATTTGTCTACTACGCGGACTTCGTGGTCGATCACAGATTCGGACTCATGACGCAGGGATTCGGCTCGTGGATGGCAGATTGGGGAAAGAGTCTGGCCCTCTATATTCTCGTCGGCACGTTGATGGTTTGGATCTTTTATTGGGTCGTCAGACGCAGTCCACGGCGATGGTGGTTCTACTTCTGGGCTGTGACGATTCCGATCTCGCTGTTCCTGATGTTCATCGAACCCTTTGTGGTCGAACCCCTTTTTTACAAGTTCACGCCGCTGGACACCACCCGGCCGGCGCTCGTCACCCGGATTGAAGAAATGCTCCAACATGCCGGCCTCCAGATCCCGCGGTCCCGCATTCTGGAGATGGACGCCAGCACAAAAACCAACACGCTGAACGCGTATGTGTCCGGCCTGGGAGCGAGCAAGCGCGTGGTGGTGTGGGACACTACTCTCAAAAAAATGACGAATGATGAGACGCTGCTGGTGCTGGGACATGAGACCGGGCACTACGTCCTGCACCACATCCTCAAAGAATTTGTTCTGATTGAACTGGTTGTGCTGGCCTTTATCGCGCTGGGATTTATCGCCGTCAAAAAGCTGATCGGGCGATACGGCGGCCGGACGGGCGTCGAAGGCGAAGGCGATCTGGCATCGCTGCCCGTCATGCTGCTGGTGCTCACCCTCCTGACGTTCTTCTCTTCACCGCTGGTGAACGGCATCTCGCGGCACTATGAGCACCAGGCAGATCAGTTTGCCCTGGAAGTTACCTACGGCGTGGTGCCGAACCCCAATGCGGCGGAAGCGCGGGCCTTTCAAATACTCGGCGAGCAGGACCTTTCCGATCCCGACCCGAGCCCATTCATCGTGCTCTGGCTTTACAGCCATCCACCTCTCGACCAGAGGATCAAGTTTGCCTTGAGCTACCAGCCCTGGGCGGAGGGCAAACCCATGCAATTCATCCATACAGGGAAATCCCAATAAAGTGTTCCAATTTGGGACACTTTTTTTGGAGGGAAACGCGGCGATGAAGGCACCGCCCTTGTAGTCCTGGACCTTATTTCTATCCGCAAACCCTAGTAATCAAAGCTCATCCTGGTTGTTAGGGGTGTTCCGATCCCGCCTTTTTGGTCGATCCGACGGCCTTACGGGCGGAAGCGACGTCGGCTTCCACCATCATCCTGACCAGTTGGGGAAAGTCTACCGTTGGATGCCAGTCAAGTTCCTTGCGGGCCAGGGTGGCGTCAGCCCGCAGGTCATGAATCTCACCCGTCCGGAGCAGGTGGGAGTCAACCTCCACCCAGTCTTCCACCGATGGCACGTCGGCGCCACCGGTAATCCGATGGAGTTCCACCAGGACCTGCCGCAGGAAGTCCTCCACGCTGTGTGAGGTTCCCGTGCCGATCACGTAATCTTTGGCGGAGCCGTTCTGCAGCATGGCGTGCATGGCCTTCACGTAATCGCCTGCAAATCCCCAGTCGCGCCGGGAATGCAGGTTCCCCAGTTTGAGTTTCGTCCGGTCGCCCAGCGCCCAGCGGGCTGCCGCCCGGGTGATTTTCCGCGTCACCATTTCCGGCCCACGGCGTGGAGATTCATGGTTGAACAGAACACCTCCGGCGACAAAGATCCCGCGGTTCCGGTAAACTTCCGCCAGGCGGTGAGCCGCCATTTTGGAGACCCCGTAGGGAGACATGGGCTGGAATGGAGTCTGCTCATTCCGCGCGCCGTCGGCGTTTCCAAACATCTCGGAAGTCGAAGCTTGATATACGCGCGTGTTGGGTTTCTGGCGTTCGACGATCTGCAGCAGGCGCGCGAGGCCTCCTGCATTGATGTCCAGCGTTTCAGCGGGGCACTCCCAACTGGTGGGAACAAAGACCTGGCCGGCCAGGTTGTAAACTTCATCGGGCCAGGCCTTCTGGAACGCCACCGCAAGCGACTCGGCGTCGCGCATGTCACCATAGACAAATTCGATGCGGTGAACGACGGTTTCCAGCCAGCGCAGCGTCTCAGGCTCACGACGAATCAGCCCCCAGACCTCATAACCCAGTTCAAGCAGATATTCGGCGAGGTAGCTTCCGTCCTGTCCTGATACCCCTGTGATCAGTGCTTTCTTCATGGTAAAAAATCCTTCAATCCTGCTGCGCTGGAAATTTCGGGCAGCGCCACCGGGTTGGGCCCAGCCGCAGTGATTGCGGTGGGCAACAACATGGCCGTTATTCTACCAGCGTTAGAGCGCCAGGACTTCATTATAGACTTGCAGATTGGCTTCTGCGGTGCGGCGCCACGTGCATATCTTCGCACGCGCCAGACCACGCTCCATCATGACACTGCGCTGGCCGTCATCCTCCACGGCGCGCATGACCTTCTCGGCGATATCTTCAGGATCGTGCGGGTCCACATAGAGTGCGGCATCGCCTCCCACCTCCGGCAGAGAAGACGTTTGTGAAGCAACGACCGGCAGACCGTATGACATGGCCTCCAGCACTGGAAGACCAAACCCTTCCTCGAATGACGGGAAAAGAAATACACTCGCGGCCTCGTAGAGCACGGGGAGCTGTTCTGCCGGCGCATAGCCCAGCAACACCACGCGTGAGCCAAGCCCTTCGGTGCGGATAAAGTCGTGGATGGCTTCGCTGCCGTGCCCGTCTCCGCCTGCGATCACCAGCCGGTAACGCTCCGGCAAATGGCGGAGCGCCTTCAGAGCATTGATCGTATTCTTTCGGGTCTGGATGACGCCCACGGTAAAGATCATCTCGTTGCCTTTGCCCACCAGTCGCTCGCGCTCTGCGGCGCGGCGTTCCGGGCTTAGCGAAGTTGCGGGCAGGTCAACTCCGAGCGGAACCAGGCGGATCTTTTCTTTGGGCACGCTCGTGTGCTTCAGCAACTGGTCCGTGGTGTACTGCGAGGGCGTAATAATGCGGACGGCCCGCTCCACCGCCTCCATCAGCAGGGCGGAAAACTTCTGCTGGAAATCCGGAGTCGAGTAGTCCTTGCCGGTCACCGGGAACAGGTCGATCACCGTGACGATCTCTTTTCTGAAGCGGAACGCCGGCGGCCGCTGCACCAGGCTGTGAAAGACATCCGCCTGCCAGGGCAACCAGAACGTCCAGGGGTTCTGGTAATAGCGCACGGAGAAGCGCGGACCGCGGGAACCCGGCGTGGAATTGAGGCGAAGGAATTCCCGGCGCGATTTAAACCTCGAGAGCCGGTAACAGAGCAGGTAGTGGTGCTCGCATTCGATTTCGGCAAGACATTCAATCAACCTCCGGCAATAGATCGCCACGCCGGAAGGCTGCGGACCCACAGTATAAGTAGCATCAAGAGCGATCGTAGCCATCAGATGGATTTTCGATTTTGCAGCTTGATTTGTCGAATGATTTTTCCCGGGAGGGCGACGCGCAGTCACTCAAGCGTGCGGGGAGCCCGAAATATCTTCCAGGTCGTACTCTTTGATTTTCCGATAGACGGTGGTTTTGCCGATCCCCAGCAGCTTGGCGGCGCGAAGGCGGTCCCCTCCACTCATTTCCAACGCCTGCCGGATGGCGTCCCGTTCGATCTCACGCAGAGTGGAAAAACGCCGCTTCCCGCTTTCGTTCTGCATCGCGTACACGAGGTTCGACGGAAGGTCCCTCACCTGGATTTCGGGTCCTGCCCCGAGCGCCAGCGCGCGTTGAACGCAATTCTCCAGTTCACGCACGTTGCCGGGCCAGTCATAACTCATCAGCCGGCTCATGGCGTCATAGGATACGTCCTTGATTCCGCCCGAAGTCCCGGCGTACCGGTCAATGAAATGATGCACCAGCGGGGGAATATCATTTTTGCGGTCGCGGAGCGGAGGCAGTTTGATGGAAACAACATTGAGCCGGAAAAACAGGTCCTTACGGAAAGTCCCCCGGGTGATGGCGCCTTCCAGATGCTGATTGGTTCCGGCAATGATGCGGGCCTCAAGCGGCAACCGCTGATTGCTGCCGACCGGGCGCACCTCCCGTTCCTGAATGGCCCGCAGCAGTTTCGACTGGAGTTCCACCGGCAGTTCCGCAATTTCGTCCAGAAAGACCGTCCCTTTCCCTCCGTCCACCAGCAGGCCCCGGCGGTTCTGGCTGGCCCCCGTGAAGGCGCCACGCACGTGGCCAAAAAGCTCGCTTTCGATCAGGTTAGAGGACAAGGCGCCGCAATCCACCGGAACGAATGGCAGGTCACGCCAGGGGCCGAATGTATGAATTGCGCGCGCCACAAGTTCCTTCCCGGTCCCGCTTTCTCCCAGCACCAGCACAGGATGGCGTTTGGCGGCGACCTTCAGGATCGTCTCGTAGACTTTCTGCATCCTGGTGGACGCGCCGATCAGCAGTCCCAGGCCCTGCCGGGCTTCAAGTTGCTCGCGAAGAAGACGGTTTTCCGCAGATATCCGCCTTTTCTGGATCAACCGGTCCAGCAGGCGTTTGAGGTCATTTATTTCGAAGGGCCCGATCAGATAGTCATTCGCGCCTTGCCTGACGGCGTGATGCGCAAGGCCGGCGGTCGCGTCGTCTGCAAGGACGATAACCTCTGAATCGGGCGAGGTTCCCCGCGCGGTCTTGATCAGCTCCATTGCATTCAGGCCCGCCATCCGCGCGTCAGCCAGAATGATGTCAACTCCACCGCTTCCGAGGGCTTCGGAGGCGCCGGGCACGGTTTCAGCGGCGCTTACCCCAAGGCCCAGCTGTTTTGCGACAACCAGGCACGTGTCCCGAAGCGACTTATCTTGTGAAATAACCAGGAGGTGAACATCCATGTTTGACGCACCCTGGACAGAAGCTCATTGGACCAGAAAGCGTGCCCAGTATAAGAAGGATATTTAAGCAAAGTCAAAACAAATCCCGATTTGGGACTCTTCCTCACGAGCCCTTTCCCTAAACAGGAATTCCCCCGTGGAGCGGCTTCCTGACCAACACCGACCGAATGATGGGCGGAAGGGAAGCGCACTTTCGAGCCGGTTACACCCCCGGCTGACACCAATTTCAAAGGTTATATTCTGCAATCTATACTATATTGGTTGGAAGGAGAGCCGGGTGCCAAGAGAAGATAAAATTCTTGTGGTTGACGACGATGCCAGCGAGAGGGAAGGTCTGGCTGAATTGTTAAGGATGTGGGGGTACGACGCTGCCGTCGCCGCCGACGGCCCGAAAGCCCTTGCCCAGGCTGACGCGTTCAATCCCAGCGTTATCATTTCAGACCTCCGCATGCCTGGAATGAGCGGCATGGACGTCCTGCGGAAGATGCGTGAATCGCGTCGTGATGTGACGTTTATCATGCTGACCGCCCAGGGCACCATTGAGGAAGCGGTGGAAGCCACCAAGCTGGGGGCTTTTAATTTTCTGGAAAAGCCCGTCGACCCGAAGCGCCTGCAGGTTGAACTCCGCAATTGCCTGGAACGCCGCGAAAACGAACTGCAGCTTGAAATCGCGCACAGGCGCCTGCGCGAGGCCGGCATCCTGGGGCAACTGGTGGGGCACTCGAAGAAGATGCAGGAAGTTATGTCCGTCATCGCCACCGTGGCGCCTTCGCGGGCAAGCGTTCTGATTACGGGTGAAAGCGGGACCGGCAAAGAGTTGGCCGCACGGACCATCCATGAGCTCAGCCCCAGGAAGGGCAAGCCGTTTGTGGCGGTGAATTGCGCTGCCATCCCGGAAACACTGATGGAGAGCGAAATCTTCGGCCATGAGAAGGGCGCCTTTACGGGCGCCGTTGAGCGGCGGATGGGTTGTTTTGAACTCGCCGACGGCGGCACCCTGCTGCTGGACGAAATTGGCGAGATGCCCGCGCAGACACAGGCCAAGCTGTTGCGGGTGCTTGAAGACTCCAAGCTTCGGCGTCTGGGCAGCAAGAGCGAGACATCCGTTGATGTCCGGGTGCTGGCCGCTACCAACAAGGTCCCTGCTGAAGCCGTTTCCAAGGGAGAGCTTCGAAACGATCTTTACTTCCGCCTGAACGTTGTGCAGATTATCATGCCTCCGTTGCGCGAACACCTGGGTGATCTGGAATCCTTGACCCAGTCGCTGATCGAAGACCTGAATCGCAAACACCATACGGCAGTCAAAGTTTTGGATGGCAGCGTTCTGGAAGCTTTCCGCCGCCATTCCTGGCCTGGCAACATTCGTGAACTTCGCAATACGCTGGAACGAATGGTGGTCTTGAGTACGGGAGAGGTGCTGCGAGCCAGCGACCTTCCGGGTGATTTTGGAAAGGCCGCTACGGCTGCGATGGGTGATGACCTTCATCTCCGGGCGGGAATGACTGTTGCAGAAGCAGAACGCCGGCTGATTTTTGAGACACTGACTTTTACCAGCAATAATAAGACCCGCGCTGCTGAGATGCTGGGCATCAGCCTGAAGACTCTTCATAATAAGTTGAAAGAATATGAGGCTGAGCCTCAAAGCTAAGCTGACGGCGCTGATCGGCCTGCTGGTGCTGGTGGTGGTTCTGGCCATCTCCGCCCTTTACCTCTTTATCCTCACCCACGAGGCCCTCGCTGACGTGGGGCGAAGAGGATCCTTTGTAGGGCTTGAAATTTATCATCAGGCCCAGACTGTTCTGGCCCAGAGCCACCTGCCGGCCGGTGTTGAGCCTACAGACACTCATGCAGTTCTCCAGTTTATTCAATCTCGCCTGGCGCAAGATCCCAACCTGAACTCGACCATTGAGTCTGCTGTGGGCTACTCTGCCACGACGTATTACGCCGCCATCACCGATACAAGTAATGTTGTTCTGGTTCACAATGATCCCACACAGATCGGCACCACTTTCAATCCGGCTCCACCCTTTGAGCAGCTCCTGAACTCCGGCATCTTCGACCAGCTCAGCGTGATCTACGGGCCGCAAACCGTTTACGAAGTGGATTTGCCAATCGAGATGGGCGATCGGCCGCTCGGGAACGTTCGAGTAGGCGTTTCAACCGTTTTCGTGGCCCATCAGTTGACGCCTGAATTGCGCCGTGCCTTGTTGCTGGCCCTTCTGGCGCTGGTTCTGGCGACGCTTTCCGCCAGCCTGCTTTCCTACGGCATTCTGCGTCCCCTGAAGACCATTTCCCGCACGGTCGAAAGGATGGCGCGGGGAGAGAGTCACGAGCCGCTGAAGGTAAATCGCAAAGACGAATGGGGCATTCTTTCCTCCAAATTGAATCTGCTGGGCGAGCAGATTCGGGGGGAGAAGACGGCGTTTACCCGGCTCAAAGAGAACCTCGACCAGCTTTTCTCCAACCTGGCGGACGGCCTGCTGCTTTTTGACAATCAGGACCAGCTGGTGCTTGCCACTCCTGCGGTGGAGCGGTTCCTGGGGGCTGAACCGGCGGCACTGCTGCATCGCACAGCGGAGGAAATTTTCTGGAGCGATCATCCGATGGATCGCGTGCTCCGAGGGGCATTCGAGGACCGACAACCGGTTGTGTGGGAGTCCGAGGAAGAGAGCGAAGACGAGAGGGATGGGTACCCCCGCATCTCTGCCAGCGTGCAGTTCGCACAGAAGGAAGGCGAACCGGTGGGTGCTCTGGTAACGGTGCGGGACGCCGGCACACGGGCTGAACTGGAAGACCAGATCGCCGTCGCGACAAGGCTGGCGGCCCTCGGCCGGATTACATCCGGGGTGGCGCATGAAGTCAAGAACCCCCTGAACGCGATGGTCCTGCAACTTGAAATCCTGAAGGCCAAGCTGGCCGGGCACGGTACAGCGGTCAAGCCCCAGATTGAAACGCTTTCCTCAGAGATCCGCCGGCTCGACCGTGTGGTGAAGACGTTCCTCGACTTTACGCGTCCCGTGGAATTGCGCCTGAGCGAGACGGACCTGGAACAGATGCTCCAGGAGGTCTTCACTCTGGCTGAACCGCAGGCCCGCCAAAACCATGTGCGTTTGACGATTGAAAAGAACGGCCCCGTCCCCAAACTGAAGGTTGACCGCGATCTCTTCAAACAGGCCCTCCTGAACCTGGTGCTGAACGGATGTCAGGCCATGCCTTCCGGAGGAGAATTGAAGGTCAGGCCCAGAAAAGCGGAACGCCGTGTGGAGCTCGAAATAGAGGACCAGGGCGTGGGAATCCCTCTCGATGTACAACCCAGGATATTTTCGCTTTTCTTTACGACCAAGCCCGGAGGGTCAGGGGTGGGCTTGGCTATGGCTTATCGGATTATTCAGCTGCACAACGGCTCCATCGCCTTTTCAAGCGAACCGAATCAGGGAACAACCTTTCGAATTGCCTTGCCTGCTTAGAGTAAAAGTTTCTCTTCTTCCGGGCTTCCCGTCAGTTTGGATTTTGTGGGAAGTTGAGGCTACCCCTTGAAGAATAACAGGAGTAGAATAGCCTCAGAATGATTGGAGGCCAGCGAGAGAAGGTACCCTTTCGTTGTATGGTAGCGTACGGAAAGCGACATCCTGCGCTGACCTAGCCTGCGTTCGAGAGGAGGAGCCATGGCCCTGAACAAGCTCCAGAAGTTTTTCGCCGGGCCCGCGCCACATCTGCCGCGGGAAGACGCCATGAAGGTGTTCACTCGTGATCAATTTCAATGCCAGTATTGCGGACTGGACGGGTTGCACCAGTTCACTAACTGGATGCTCCTTACCGTTGACCATGTTCACCCGCACGCCCAAGGCGGGGCACGAAAAATGGATAACCTCGTGACCTGCTGCCAGCCGTGCAATGTGATCAAGGGGAAACGCCTTTTTAAGACGTTCGAGGATGCCAAGGCCTTTGTGCTGAAAAAGCGAAAGGAATGGGAGCATCAGTACGAACAGCAGGCAAAGGTGACTGAGAGAAAGATTGCGAGCCACCATACTGCCTGAGATCGCAGACGCCTGCATCTGATCAAAATCTCTCGCGAGTTACCCGGCGCTTGTAAATCGGAGTGGGAAGTGTATCCGATTGCCAGCCAGGTGATGGTGTGTTTTTTCACAAAGCCGAAGGGCCCGGCCGCCCCTGCCCACGGTCTTTGCTGAAGTGATAGAATTAAAATACCTTGAGCTGGAAAGCAGCAGTTTTCAGTATTGCCGTTATTTTTGGCGGCTGCCCCAAGCGGCAGACGGGACCGCAGGTGGTATACGTTCCCACGCCGCCGCCGGCTGCGCGGCCCTCGCAGTCTGACCAGAGCATTGTTGTGCAGGCCCCGTCTCCGCCGGCCCCCATCGAAGCCAGCCAGGAGGCTCCCCCGCCGCCTCCACCGGAACAGGCGCCCAGCAGTCCTTCCCGTCCCCGGAGGCAGGAAGTGAGAACCCAACCGGAAAAACCTTCTGCTGAAGTTCCTGCATTGCAGTCCGCCATCAGTCCGGGCCAGGCGAGTGCATTGCAGGGTCAGGTGGTCAAGCTGCAGCAGGAAATTGAGAAGCGGATTCTTCTCCTCAGCCGCGAATGGCTGTCGCCCTCCCAGCGCGGTACGCTGGAAGGGGCACGCGGATTTCTCCAGAATTCCCTGAAGGCGCTCCAGGAATCAGATTTGCAGCGAGCCTATCTCCTTGCTCAAAAAGCGGATCAACTAGTTGCTTCTCTTGAGCAGTCTCATTAGCGCCGTCTTCAATCACTTGTCCTCCAGCCTCCGTCTCCGCAGAAGTTGCGAGGGCGCCCTTGGATACTAAAATGCGGCCTCACATCCACTGGTGGCGGTTTGAATAGAAGGTGATCTGGCGATGGGGAAATTTTTCCTTGAAAGCACGGTAGCGCCGCAGGACTTTCAGGTACCGTTGATTCGAGGTTTTCAGTTTACGATGGGGCAGATGAATCAACGCTTCTTCAACGGCCCACACATTCTTCAGCGAGAAGCGCCAATCCGCCGTGACCAGCGTCCGAAGATCTACCAGGGCGTACCCGATAATCCGCGCTTCCTCGGTAACGAAGGGATCAACGTAGCTCATGACCAGGTGGCGGAGGGTTCGGTAAAGAGGCTTGCGGCCCTGGAGGCTGAGGTCGCGCGACCGTCCGACGGCTCCCCACCGGCCGCGCTGCCGGAATGCAAACACCACATGATCCAGCCTGTCTTTGGATTCCAGGTCAAGCAGCAACGGCGGGTACCCATATTGCTCCAGGATAGTGGCCGCTACGAAAGCCGCCTCAAGGCAATGGGCCGTTGTGTGCCTGAGCGTGCCCCGAAAACTTCGGAGCGTTTCACCGTTTTTTTCGCGGTTGTAAGTGAACGTCCGGATAAACTTCTGCACCTGGCGGGGCGTCCGGTACGTTTGGATGATCTCCCACTCTTTGGGAGTAAATGCTTCAGGCGGAGCAAGGTCGTAGGGCGAATTCGGTTTGAATTTGCGGGGGCGCAAGCGGTCTAGTCTCCCGTTCCCCAGCGATCATACCAGAGCTGGAAGCAGAAAAGCGTCCAGAGGGCCTTGCGATGGTCGGCCTTGCCCGCTACATGTTCCTGAAACATCTGTTGAACATACGCGGTGTCAAAAAGCCCCTGGCGCTTCAGCTTTCCTTCTTCCAGCGTTTCAGCCACGAGCGGCCGAAGTTCACTGCGAAGCCAGCTTGCGATCGGCACAGTGAATCCGCGCTTTTGCCGGTACACGATCTTGTGCGGTAACCACTTCTCGACAGCCTTCTTCAAAATGTACTTGCCCTGGAAACCTCGAACCTTGAGGCTGGTGGGCAGGCCCGCTGCAAACTCAATCAGGCGGTGGTCCAGGAACGGAGTTCTCATTTCCAGTGAGCAAGCCATGCTGGCACGGTCCACTTTGACCAGCAGATTATCCTCGAGATACATCCGGAAATCCAGATAAAGCATTTCCGCCAGGACATCATCAAAACGGGCGCCTTCCAGGACCCGATACAGCGGATTGAAAATCACGGTGATTGGCGGCTGTGCCCCGGCCCATTGCGGTGTGTACAGTTGTTCGAGTTCCTCTGCTGAAAACATGCCAAACCACGAATGATGGCGCACCGCTGGGTCCTTTTCGGCATGGGTCAGAAAGCGCCGTAAAAACAGCCCTTTGGGCACGGCATCTGAAGTGACCGGCAGGAGCTCGCGCACCCGGTCAAAGACCTGGCGCCGAAGAAACTCGGGAAGCCTCAGGTAGTATTCCGCCGCGCGCGCTCCGAGATAGGTGGGATAACCGCCAAACAGTTCATCGCTGCCCTCTCCGCTGAGGGCAACCTTGATGTGCTGCCGCGCAAAGCAAGACAGGAGATAAGTAGGAATAATCGCCGGGTCGGCCATCGGCTCGTCGAGATGATCGATCAGTGTCAGCAATGCGCCGCGCATGGTCCGGTCATCGGCCGTCAGGACGTGATGCTGGGTGTTGAAATGCCTGGCCACGTAGGCTGCATATTCCCCTTCGTCAAAGGTGCGCTGGGGAAACGAAACCGAGAAGCTGTTGACATTTCCGGGCGAAAGCTCGCTCATCATGGCAACCAACGTGGAGGAATCGATGCCGCCACTCAGGAAAACACCCAGGGGCACGTCGCTCACCAGACGTGAGATCGAGGCCTCTCGCAACTTTTCACGGAGCTCTTCACAGGCCTGCAGTTCCTGTTTCCAACTCATTCTTCCTGCATCCGGCGCGCGCAGATACTTCTGCATTTTCCAGTAGCATTCGATGTCCGTTCGCAGATTTTCAACCACCATTATGTGCGCTGCGGGCAGTTTCTTGATGTCGGCATAGACGGACCGTGGCGTGGGAAAGTAGCCGTAAAAGAAATACTGAGAGACCGCCTCGGGATCGAGCCGCCGGCTGACGCCGGGATACTGCAGAATCGTTTTGATTTCCGACCCGAACAGCAGCGTGTCATCCTGCAGCCAGTAGTAAAGCGGTTTCTCGCCGGCCCGGTCCCGGGCCAGCACCAGCCGCTTCCTGCTCTCGTCCCAAAGCGCAATGGCGAACATGCCATTCAGCTCGTAGACGAATTTGGTTCCCTTTTCCTCGTAGAGATGGGCGATGACCTCGCCGTCAGATTGCGTCTTGAACCGGTGCCCGCGTTCGAGCAGTCCTTTGCGGAGCTCGCGGTAGTTGTAAATCTCGCCGTTAAAAACCAGGGTGATCTCGCCGGTCTCATTCGACAGCGGCTGGTCGCCTGTTTCGAGGTCGATAATGCTCAGCCGCCGAATGGCAAGCGCCAGGTAGGGCCGCTCGAACTTGCCCTCGCTATCCGGCCCTCGATGCCTGATCTGGGCCGACATCCGGTCAATCAGATCGGGGTTGTCAATCGGCCGGAGGTCCAGATTATAAATGCCGCAAATACCACACATAGAATAATGACTTTGCGAGCCCCGCATTGCCGGGCGGATATCACGCCCGCGCTCAGTCTCCCTTCTCCGGCGGGCTGGTCGGACCCGGGTTGGCAGGTATTTCCCAGACGGAATATTGCCAGCCTGTCCACATGGGAATCATGGTTTGAACTCCCTTGGCTAATTGCGCCACCTGGTCGTTTCTAACCAGCACGAGCACGGGCGTCGAACGCCGTTTCGCCAGCCACTCGTCCTCCTCCATCACCAGGGGCATCCCGTCCATCGCCGCGGGAGCCAGGAACTGGGGCAACTGCCCGGCCCTGGCCTCCTGCTGGATTCCGGGCCACTGAGTCACAATGTAGTTGCTGGTCAGCTCGTCAGCGGTTGAAGATATCAGGCCCACCGGCCGGCGCAAATAGAATGGCAGCCCCGTCCGAAAGTAATAATAACCGTAGATGGGAAGATTCTTCTGCGGACTGTCGAGAATGGTTTGCGCAAGGGCGCGGCTCGATTTTGCGGAAGCAAAAAGTTCCAGCGGGTGAAACCAGCGAACCAGTATCAGCGGAAAACAACAGGCGACCACCCCAAACATAATGACCGTGGGAGTCTTTTTCTTCGCCCGCGCGCAAAGGTTCCGCCCAATGATTCCCAATGCGGCCAGGATGATTCCCGTGTACAGCACAGTGGGGCCCAGCAAAGCGAACACATCACGCGGCATCTTCTTCTGCAGCCGGTCGTGTGGAAAAAGAAAGTGCTGAAAGTGAGGGACGGCCGCGATGATGATTCCCAGCGCGATCAGGGTGGCAAAGCCTCCCGTCAGCCAGTCAGGGGCCCGGCCTTCCTGCGCGGATTCCTGGCCTGTCCACACTTTCGCCATCAGGATGCTGAGCGGAACCAGGGCAGGAAGAAAGTAACCAGGAAGCTTGGATTGCGAAATGGAAAAAAAGACAAAAATCAAACCCGCCCAGCTTAGAAGAAACAATACGGGAGCGTGTTGTTCGCGGCGAAGTTCCCGCCACTCGCTGACCCGGTGAATGCCGGCGTAGAGCAGGAAGAAGCCCCACGGCAGGAAGCCGGCAAGATAGATGATGAGGTAGTAGTAGATGGGCCCGGCGCGATGAGAATGGCCTGTGGCAAACCTCTCCAGGCTTTCCTGCCAGAAGGCGTATCCTGGAAAGTCCGGATGCCGCATGGACACCGCGATAAACCAGGGGAGTGTTACCGCGAAAAACGTCGCCAGTCCCAGGATCCAGTTCAAGTCCTTCAGCCGGGCAAACTTGCCACGGAGGGCCTGGTAAACTGCTATAGAAAGCAAGGGAAGCAGGAATCCCACCGGCCCCTTGGTCAAGGTGGCCAGACCCATGGCTGCGAAAAACAGAATGTCGAGCTGTTTTTGGCGTTCGGCACTGGTTTCCCGAAGCCAATAGCAGACCATGGCCCCGGTAACGAAGAAAGTCAGCGTCATGTCAAAAATGACATCGCGCGCGAACACCACCACCAGTGGCGCCGTGGCCAGGACAATTCCCGCATAAAGTCCTGTGGTATTTTCAAACATCCGGCGCGCAAGAAACCACGCCAGAAAAACCGTCAGGAGCGCCGCCAGGGCCGAGGGAAAGCGCGCGCTCGCCTCCGACAATCCCCCCATCTTGAACGACGAGGCGACTGCCCAGAAAAAGACCGGGGGCTTGTCCAGGTAGGAAAAGTTGTTAAAGTGCGGAGTGATCCAGTCCCCTTTGGCCAGCATTTCCCGAGCTACTTCTGCGTTTCTACCTTCGTCGGGTTCGATCAAGGCCAGGCGACCGATTCCCACAAAAAACATGCCGGAGGCCACCAGCAGCAGAAGAAAGAAATAGACAGCCCGAAAACGGCGACTGCGCTCATCCGCCCCAACATTCGTACCTGTATTTGAAGAGCTTTCACCGTTCAACGATTCCACAACCCTCCATCATTGCCAGGCCGTCCCCACAAAACCATTGCGCTACTGCATTTTTGCCACTTCATTGACGCGGGTCTTCTGCTGTCCGGTGGGATCCCTCTCGATGATCTGGAGATTAGAGTCGAAGCCAATATAGTTCTTTTTCATCCAGCGCACGGCCAGGACGTCTTCAAACCCCTTCACCAGCCGGCCCCAGGTCCCGTACTTGGTCTCTCCCGCAAGCCGCGGATGATGAGACACCGGCACCTGGGTGACGCGAAAGCCGCGCATCTTGATCAACGTTGGAAGGAATCGGTGCATTCCCTTGTAAAGTTCCAGCCCGTCCAGGCATTCACGCCGGTAAACCTTGAGAGTGCAGCCTGTGTCTATAATGTCGTCGCCTGTAAGCCAGTTTCGGAAACCGTTTCCGATGCGTGATGAGATACGCTTCCAAAGCGTGTCCTTGCGCCGGGTCCGGACGCCGCACACGACATCCGAGTCGGTCAGCATGGCCGCCAGACGGGGAATTTCCAGGGGATCGTTCTGCAGGTCAGCGTCGAGGGTTGCAATCACTTCGCCGCGGGCCAGCCGGAAGCCTGCCGCCATGGCAGCGGTCTGGCCCATGTTCCTATGGAAATGAACAATTCGGACCCGAGGGTCTTTGGCCTGGGCTTCCTTCAGCAGTTCCAGGCTCCGGTCACTGCTGCCATCATCAACAAAGAGGATTTCAACCGTCCCGTTCCACCCGGCCATGACTTCACCGATGCGCCCCATGAGGGGCCCGATGTTGCCCTCCTCGTTGTAAACCGGGATGACGATTGAGAGATTTTGCATCGCAATACGGGTTCAGCAGCCGGGCCAGCCGGAGTCGGGTCAAAACGTCCAAAAAACTGATTTCCCGCGACTTCCACCCCTCTGCTTCAAAGAGAAATTCTAGCATGCCCGGCTGCGACACCCGAAGAAATTACCACGTCTCAAGCCCTCATTAACGTTGGACTTTGGTTCTCTCGTGAGGTTAAACTTTAGGTGGGCGGAGGGGGAAATCCAGGCAGCTGTTACCCAGTTTGGGTTCAAGCTGTGTAAGCCGTAGATCTTCTGGCGGCGGAGAGGTGTATATGATCCATCCTAAAACCCGCATGGCAGCCTTGGTGATGACCATTGCTCTTGCCTTCAGCGGCTGCAGCCTTTTCAAGAGCTCCAGCGCTCCCAACGACGAGGCCATTGTTTCCTCAATCCAGTCCAAGCTTTATCAGGACCCTGTTCTGAAAACCCGCGATATCCATGTGGTTTCCCAGAAGGGGGTCGTTGTCCTTTCGGGCAACGTGGGCAGCGATCAGGAAAAGTCCCAGGTTGAGCAATTTGCCAGCACAACCGACGGCGTCAAACAGGTGATTGACCAACTGGCGGCTAATTCTCCTGGCGAGCAAGCGGCACAGCCCGAAAGCCGGGGCAGCCGGCGCCGTTCCCGCTCGATGGCGGAGAATAACTCTTCAGGGGGTTCCTCTGCTCCAGCTCCTGTTGTGCAAGCGCCTCCAGGTTCCTCACAGCAGGCTTCAGACAATCCGCCGCCCGCGCCTCAACCCTATCCTGTGTCGATTCCGGCTGGGACTGTGATTACTGTGCGCCTGGTCGATAGCGTTGACACGAGGGTCAACAAGGCCGGTGACGAAATCAAGGCCACAGTGGATTCTCAAATCGCTGACAATGGCCAGATCGTCATTCCGCGATATTCAAAGGCTCGTCTGCGGATTGTCAGCGAGCGCAACGCTGGCCACATTAAAGGGCAGTCCATGGTCGAACTCAAACTGGTCGGCCTCACGGTGAACGGGCAGGCTTACAACGTCAATAGTGGGGTTTACCAGAGAGAGGCAAAGGGCTCCCGCGGCAAGCAGACGGCTGAACGGGCCGGTATCGGCGCAGCGGTGGGCGGCATTATCGGCGCCATCGCGGGCGGCGGCAAGGGCGCAGCTATCGGCGCGGGGGTTGGTGCGGGCGCAGGAACGGGCGTTCAAATGGCCACAAAAGCACCGCCCGTTGAGATCCCATCTGAAACAAAGATCGACTTCACTTTGAACAGCCCGCTGACTGTGACGGTAAATCCGTAACGTTTCAGGGGATGGGGACGCCTCGGTTAACTCAACACTCTGACCCGTAGCTCTTTTCTTACGGTTGAGTTGACGAGTGTCCCCGTCCCCTGGTGTCCCGTAGATGGTGCCAGGTGTCACTTTAGTTCAAACGTTTCGATGCACTTCCATTGGCGTACCGGGCCGTTGACCCGGTAAAGCGCCATCTTGCGCAAGTAGCAAGCCTGGCCCGGCAGCAGACTGAGGCCTCTCGCAATTTCCGCCCTTCTATCCGCTGGAAGCTTTCCATATACAAGACTCACATGCGGCAAATAGGGCGCCCTGCGCCGGTCAAAAACCCGGCACGCCACCTGGCGGGCTTCGAGGATCGCCTTGTCAGAACGCAAAGTGACAAAAAGGCAGCGGAAGAATTCATCGAGATGGTCGATTTCAGCCAGTTCAATCCGGAACGGTCGGAGGCAACCGGCCAGCCGCGTTGACCTTCCCAGCACCTTCTCTTCCGGCAACGTGATCCGGCTCAGCAAGGTAATATGAGGTTCAAAACGTGGCGTGGAAAGTTGCTGGCTGAGGCGTGAGATTTCACGCGCAAGACGGCTGAACATCGGCTGATCGGGCATCAGCCAGAGAGCATAGCCCTTTCCAACAGGATATACGTCTGCAGGCATTCAAGGACCCCGGAAATTTCAGGGTTTACTCTTAGGGGCAGCCTCGCTGGTTGCGGCCTTCTTATCGGCACGCCCTCCTCTGAAGTGCGGCAGGACATTCCGCATATACGTTGGAGAGGCGCCAGCCTTGTAATTCTTATATCCCAGTTCGCTCTGGCAACCAGCCAGATTCATTTCCATGGTAGCGAAGATCTCATCGTGGTTACGCAGCAGGAAAGAAAGATAGGGCTTGAGAGACTGGCGCATGGTCAGCATATCGTTCCAAGCCTGGTTAAATTCTCCTTCCAGGCTTGGATTATTGTGCCGGGACAACAATACGGCAAGCCGTTCAAGCGGCGGCAGAACCTGGCTGATGCCGGCGTAGGTCTCAAAACCCAGATATTCACTGTCCACCCTCGTATCAAACATCTGACGACTCTGTTCCAGCAACGCAAGGCTGCGGCGCAGCATATCCAAATTGCTGTTGAATGCGGCGAGCTCGGCGGCAGGCATCTTCAGTGATTCCGGACGAATCTGGGCCGCCAGGTCCTTGACGCGCGCTTCCGCCTGCCACAATTTTGCAAGCAACTGGTGGGTCTGGGCGGGTTCCATGTACCCTGGCTGATTAGCCATGGAACGCGGCGGCGCCTGCATTTCTTGAGATACTTTGATCGTCTCCGTCTGAATCTGGTCCGATGGGGCGGTTCCGGTCGTGGGCTTGCCGGCCTCCGGCACGGACGTCTGGGCGGCCAGCGCGCAGGGCATCAGGAGCCCTAAAACAATCCATAGAGCAAAAAATCGCATCGCAACTCCCGGTTGTTGGCTTTTGATTCCCAAAAAATAGCATGGCAGGCGCAGGCGGGGTTCGTCCAGATGTTTTTGCGCAAGGCCCTTGACCATGTCTGGGGACGGCGACATAATCCATCAACATGAAATCCTTCAAGGTTTTAGCAGGTATCACTGCAGCGATCATTCTTGCTGCCACATCAGTCTTTTTGACAGGAACACCAAAGGCAGATGTGGCTATGAGCCGTCCTCCCATCCTGGGGATTGCCCACATTGCGCTGAGAGTCAGAGACACGGCGGAGGCCCGCAACTTCTTTGGACACGTTCTGGGTTTTGATGAGCTGCCTCTGGAAGAAACCGCAAAGGGCAAGATGCGCTACGCCTATTTCAAGGTGAGCGATGACCAGTATATTGCACTCTCACCCACGCTTTCATCCCCGACGGAAGACCGCCTGATTCACATTGCCTATCGCACCCCGGATGCGCGCGGTTTGCGCCGTTACCTGGCCGGCCACGGCGTGGCTGTTCCCGGCAAGCTCCGGAAGGACTCCGAGGGTGACCTGAGCTTCAGCCTGAAGGACCCCGCCGGACACACGGTCGAGTTTATCCAGTACCTGCCGGGCTCGGTTGAAAGCCGCAACTTTGGAAGGTTCCTCTCTTCGAAGCGCACTTCCAGGCAGATTATCCATGCAGGAGAGACAGTAGATAACCGGACCGCCGCAGACCATTTTTACGGCGACATGCTGGGTTATCGCCTGATGTGGTACGGCGGCATGACGGATACCCAAACGGACTGGGTTGACATGGTAGTGCCCGAACGGAAGCCATTGGCTGGAGTTTATGCTGAACGTCCACCATCCTTCGCCCCGCACATTGGGCGTGATGAACCACTTCTCATTGGGCGTCAAGAACATCCAGCAGGCCTATCAAACCGTCACAGCGCGCGGGTACAAAGCCAACAAACCCCAGATCGGGCGCGACGGAAAATGGCAGCTCAACCTCTACGATCCGGACCTGACGCGCGTCGAGGTCATGGAATTCAGGCCCGTCCAGAAGCCCTGCTGCTCGCCGATGCGAACCTTCAACTGAGGCAGGCCATCGCCAGGCCTTCCTGCTCATCTTCACGCTGAATCGGCGCACCAAGACCCATTACTGCGGGGGAGGTATTGCGGTGGGCCACTGCTTCACAAAAACCTGTCCGCCAGGAGACCGCTCCATCACGGGGGCGTAAAGGCCCAGGAACGTGCGATTCCACCACCGCCCTGTTTCGTGTTTTGTGGTGAAATCGGTGAACCAATACTGCCAGACCACGGCTCGAACCTGCAACGGAGGCTTGCCGGGAAAGGGATTGGAGCGGAAAAGCGAAAGGACGCTCGCATCATTATTGAGCAGCAAGGTCTCCGTCTGCATCACCCAGGGGTTGTGTTCAATGTCACTGAGCGAGGCGAACCAGAGGTTCCAGTCGAAGCGCGGCTGGTACGGAGCGTAAATTCCCGGCGCCTCCATGGGATCCTGCGGCTTGTAGCGAAAGGGGTAGGCAATCCAGCCCTTGCCGTCGCGAGATCCCTGAAACTCGATCTCATACCGCTCCCTGGTCATGACGGCAAACAGACCGTATTGATTGGCAATGCGAAATGGCTGGAGAATTTCCACGGGTTGCGCCGGCAGGGGAAGTGTCGGATTGAACATCAGGAGCAGGAGCACCGTTGTGGCATAAAAAATCCAGGTAAGAAAAACACCTGAGACCAGCATCCCCGCTGCTGACGCACGATGTGGCGGCGCATCTGCCGGCGGCGTTTTCCAATCCAGAAACTTGAGCCGGGCAAACCTGCCCAGCCGCGAAGACTTCAGCCAACCAAACCAGCCCTCGAAATAATGGTCATCGAGCAGCAGGAAGCCCAGCGAGAGAACAAGGTAATTCAGAAACGCGTAGTTTGCCGTCAGGAGAATTCCAATCTGGAACGGCGTCAGGATGAGGAAGCAGACCAGGCGGCTCCGGCGTGAAAAGATAAACAGCCAGCAGAGGGCGAGTTCGGCGATCAGCGTGAGCACGGCGAGGAACATCTGAAAAGCATGCGGCAGTTGCTGCGCGTACCACCCGATCCACGTGGGCAGCGGGCCATTCTGATAATACTGATTCATGGCCGTCAGGTGTTGCCATTGGGGATCGTGGCTGGCCAGCTTGGCGACACCTGACTCAAAATAGATTCGAAACCATTCCCACTGCAGCAGGAACAGGCTTGCGAGCGAGGGCGGGCAGGATTCCCCCAGCCCGGGACGAAATCCCGCCGGGGCAAAGAATAGCGACAAAAAGCCGGCCGCCAGCAGCATGCCGTCGGATTGATAATCGGCAAAATTGCGGGCGGCTGCGATAAAGGAAAGGAACGCCACCAGGGCAATCGCAATGGTTCCACGCGGCCAGAAATTGAAAAAGAGCGCGACAGAGGCCAGCAGCCCGGCCCACACCAGCAGGTGAAGGGCAAACGTACCGCTTCCCAGCCAGAGGAGTGTGGGTGCCCACCAGTAACGCAGGATTCCAGCGTGTTCCCGGAGAATTGTGAGATAGTTCTGCGCCGGCAGGATTCCGTTTGGTCCCACCAGGCCCTCAATCTGGAATGCCAATGAGTAAAAGGCGGAAAAGAAGATCACGCCAAGGGCCCGGAGCAACAACCAGCGTGGCCACAGATGGCCCGGCCCGCCCGGCTGTTCGGGGCCAAAGAGTTTGCGAAAAGCGGCTTTGAAGGGCAGATTCATTTGACCGCCTATTTTACAGTCAATGGGACCCTTCAGCGCCGTCTTTCTCCGGCAGGCGGCCGGATTACGGTGCAGGAAGCCCTCCGGCTGCAATCTGCGCATTGCGTTCTCCCCGTGTGTACGCATAAACTCATTGGGTTGAACGAAGGGATGCGGGTCCTTGAGTTTCTGCACGTGATCTGACGGACCAGGCGCTAAGCCTGGCGGAGAGGACGAACCTTGCTTCGAGTGAAAACCTGCGCTGTGCTGCTCCTGCTGCTCATCTTTCCTGCTTTGGCAGTTGCCTCCAGCGCTCCGGAGGCCGCAGGCACGCCGGCGCCGACCATCTCGCTGAACGGCAAATGGAACTTCATTACCGACCCATCCGGCAACCTCACGGTCCAGGACCTTGCATCCGCAAAAGATGCGAGAGCGATTCAGGTTCCGGGCTCGTGGCAGTCAGAGTTTTCAGACTTGCGCGATTACGCCGGCGTGGGCTGGTACTGGCGCTCGGTGAAGGTTGATGAGTTGCAGCCTGCACAGGTTGCGATTTTGAAGTTTGGCGCGGTTGATTATCGCGCGGTGGTTTATGTTAATCAAAACCGCGTGGGTTCGCACGACGGCGGCTATCTTCCTTTTGAGTTCGACGTAACTTCCTATCTCCACGCGGGCGAAAATCAGATTGCCGTCCGGGTGGCTGACCCGGGAGCGAAACCTGATGAGGTGGAAGGAATCAAGTATGCCGAGATCCCGCATGGTAAGCAGAACTGGTACGTCCAGACAAGCGGATTGTGGCAAAGCGTTGAGATCAATATCCGCCCCAAGATCCACCTGGGAGTGGTCCACATTTCGGCCGGCGCAGGTGGTAATTTTACTTTCAGCGTCCATCTTGTGAATGCGCCTTCAGATCCCTCCACTGCACCCAAGGTGGGGGCACAAGTTCTGGGCCCGGATGGGAAAGTCGCCTGGAAGGGACCGGAAAACGCGATCTTGAAAGAAGGGGTCTATATGTTTTCGGGCAATCTTCCGAATCCGGACCTCTGGAGCCCATCTCATCCGGCCTTGTACGAGCTGCGCATTCACACCAGTTCCGGCGAGCAGCGCACGTATCGTTTCGGATTTCGAACCTTCGAAACACGCGATGGGAAGTTTTACCTGAATGGCAAAGTGATTTACCTGCGCGGTGCGCTGGACCAGGCCTTTTATCCCGACACGATTTACACACCGCCCTCGCTGGACTTCCTGAAGAAGGAGATGCGGGAGGCCAAAGCGATGGGCCTGAATCTGCTGCGCTGCCACATCAAGGTACCTGACCCTCGCTACCTGGAAGCAGCGGATGAGACGGGCATGCTGGTCTGGTATGAAATTCCGAACTGGGACAAACTCACCCCCGACTCTGAAGCGCGCGCCCTCGACACTCTGCAAGGCATGGTCCAGCGCGACTGGAACCATCCGTCGATCATTATCGTCAGCATCGCCAACGAAAGCTGGGGCCTGAAGCTTGACCAGGCCGCCGACCGGGCCTGGCTGAAAAGTGCTTACCATCAGGCCAGGCAGATTGTTCCCGGATGGCTGGTGGAGGATAACAGCGCTTGCTGCCACAATTTTCACGTCTCGACCGACCTGGCGGATTTTCACCAGTACGATTCCATTCCCGACCAAGCAGCCGACTTCGATCGCTTTGTCGGTGACCTTGCGGGCCGGCCGGGCTGGCTGTTCAGTCCGCATGGCGATGCCGAGCCCAAGGGCAATGAGCCGCTGATGCTCTCAGAGTTTGGCAACTGGGGGCTGCCCTTCGTTCCCAGGCAGAAACCCTGGTGGTTTTCCCGGGCCCGCGACGAGAGCGACGTCACCCTGCCGGCGGGGATCGAAAAGCGCTTTGAGGAATACCAGTACAACACCCTTTTCCCCGACCTTCATGCTCTGCTGGCGGCAACCCAGACGCATGAATTCAACTCGTTGAAATTTGAGATTGCGAGCTTGCGCAGCCGGCCGTCCATCCAGGGTTACGTCATCACGGAACTGACCGACGTGATGTGGGAATCGAACGGGCTGATGGACATCTGGCGGCATCCCAAGAACTTCTCAGCCCGTCTCGGCGCCATTCAGCAGGACGACGTGGTTTTCGCTGACGGCCTGCGAAGCACAACTTTTTTGACGGCTCCAAGGCTGAGGCCAATGTTTACTTTTCTCATTACAGCCAGCAGGGGCTGGGGAAGACAATGGTCGATTGGGACGTGGAAGGAACCTCGTTGAAAGGAAGTTTTCCGGCTCCGGATGTGCCGGTTGGTTCCGCCGGCAAAGTGGGGAGCATCGCCTTTACGGTTCCGTCCTCCACTGCGCCTTCCCGCAATGTCCTGCACGTCCAGATTGTTGCCGATGGCAAAGTCGTTGCGAAAAATTCGGTTGCCCTCTATTTTTATCCGCAGGAAACACCCACGCTTCCGCCACCCGTCAGTTTTCACGATCCTGGGGGCAAGTTGCGCCGCCTCGCGAGCGATATGCAGGCGCGCGACTACTTTGAGACGGACAGTCCGCAGGCCCATCCGATCATGATTGCATCCGCGTTTGATGATGACGTAAAGAAGGCGCTTGAATCCGGCCGCATCGTGATTCTGCTCGCCGGAGGAGCGGAAACCATCACTCCGGATATCAAGATTGTTCCCCGCGCGCAAGGTTTGTTCAGCGGGAACTGGATCTCCAATTTTGCCTGGATCCGCAAGGACGCAGCTCCTTTCAGCAAGGTCGGATTTGGCATCTTGCCCGGGTTCGAAACCGAGGCTGCCACTCCGGAAGCGGTAGTGGCGGGAATTCCTCCAGCAGAATTCAAGGATGTCCTCGCTGGAGAATTCTACGGATGGATCCACTCCAACGTGGGGACGCTGGTCCAGGCCCGTTATGGCAAGGGCAAGCTCTTGATCTGCACCTTCTCGCTGAATACCCCTTATGACACCGACCCGTACGCCACGTATCTGATGGATGGACTGGTGAGCTACGCTGCGTCCGGTTTTTCTCCCAAACTCGACATCACACCGCAGAATTCTCAAAAAGGACCTCCGCCGGACGCAGCGGCAAAGTCGGCCACCACTCCTTAGGCAGCAGCGTTCAATGTTGATGGACGGCAAGCCCTCCGGAGCGATTCAGCCGGACGTCATTGCGAGGTTCTGAGTTTCGTCAGGCGGCGCACGGCTTCATCGAGTGTGGCTTCCTTCTTGCAGAAGGTGAAGCGGACCTGCTGGCTGCCCAGTGAACGATCACTGTAAAAGCTGCTTCCGGGCACCGGAGCGACGCCAACCTTTTCGATCAGGTGCCGTGTGAAGGCGATATCATCAGCAAACCCAAAGCCGCTGATGTCGGTCATGATGTAGTAAGCGCCGTACGGTTTGAAGCACTTGAAACCGGCATCTTCCAGGGCTCCCAGCAGCCGGTCGCGGCGCTTCAGATATTCATCGCGCAGTTTGTGGTAGTAATCCTCGCCGAGACGCAAGGCCGTGATTCCGGCCTGCTGCAGGGGCGCAGCGGCCCCGACGGTGAGAAAGTCGTGCATCTTTCGAATGGCATCGGTGATTGGAGGCGGCGCGATGGCGTAACCCACGCGCCATCCGGTGACGCTGTAAGTTTTTGACATGGAGTTGATGGTGATGGTCCGTTCGCGCATGCCGGGAAGCGAAGCCATGGAGATGTGCCTGCGGCCCTCATAGACGAGGTACTGATAAATTTCGTCGGTCAGCACATAAGCGTTCGATCGCCGCACGATTCCGGCGATGGTCTCAAGCTCTTCCTGTGAGAACACTTTGCCCGTGGGATTGTTGGGCGTGTTCAGGATCATCGCGCGTGTGCGTTCATTAAAGGCTGAAGCCAGCTCTTCCGGGTCAAACGTCCAGTCCGGAGGGCGCAAGGGAACAAAGCGGGGCACGGCGCCGCTGATGATGGAGTCCGGGCCGTAGTTCTCATAAAAAGGTTCAAAGACGACCACCTCTTCACCCGGATTCACAACCGCCAGTAGTGAAGCGATCATCGCCTCCGTTGCACCGCAGCAGACGGTGATTTCCTGTTCGGGATCGATGGCCAGCCCGGAATCCTTCTCAAAACGTTCCGCGATGGCCCGGCGAAACTCACGCGCCCCCCAGGTGATGGCGTACTGGTTGATGTCCGTCTGAATGGCCCGTACGGCGGCATCTTTCACTTCGGCAGGGGCCGGGAAATCCGGGAAACCCTGCGCCAGATTGACCGCGCCGTGCCGGAGGGCCAGGCGGGTCATTTCCCGAATGACGGATTCCGTAAACTGCTGCGCCTTTCGTGACACCGTGAACTGTTCTGTCATAGGACTTTCCTCATCGAACACGCGGCTCCATCGCGAACAACCCCGTCCCGCGCTGAATGGGCGGAGGTGGTGCTTCCAGCCCTCCCCTCAAACCCTCAAGACCGATCCGCAGGCAAGCACGTAGCCCGACGAACTTACATTCCAGCCTTGTGAATGTCAATGGAGTATAGCGAAAACGCGGCTGCGGGGGACCGCCCTTTGCCTTTGCCGCCCTGCTCTTAAGGCAATCCGGCCTCAGCGGCAACGGACAATCACCTTCGGGTACGCGACCGCAAATGCCTGCCCAGCCGGGTTGTCGATCTTTTCCGTACTTTCCTGGGACCGCCGGAGCATTGGGCAAAGCGTGCGGAACCACTTGCCAGCTTCCGATAGACGCCGCTGTCGGCAAAAACAGCTTTGAGATAAATGCGTGTTTCCGGGAAGGGAACGGATTCCACGAACTCCTGCTGATCGCGGTACGTGCGCCGGCTGAGCCATTGATCCACATTGGTCGGTCCGGCGTTATAAGCCGCGATAGCTTCCGCAACATTGCCGTTATAGCGCTTGAGAAGCGCCCGCAGGTATGCGCACCCGTAGCGCACATTATAGGCCGGCTCGTACAGCCTGTTTCCCACTGATTTGAGGTAGCGCCGGGAATGAGTCACCGTGGTCGCCAGAACCTGCATCAATCCGCGTGCGTCGGCGGGGGAAGTGGCGCGGGCATTGAATCCCGATTCCTGCCGGATGAGCCCCATCACCAGGTAAGGATTCAGCTGGTTGATCGCAGCATAGCGCCTGATGACACTGACGTTGGCCCTGGGAAAGAGCAATTGCCAGATCTCGCGCGGCAGCTCGGAAAATTGCTGGGAGTAATAGTCCGGGACCATCCTTTTGGTGATGTGCAGGGCCTGGTCCGTCCGACCTTGCGCTGCTTCAAACCGGCTGAGCGCGATCACCAGAGCAGGAGAATGGGGGCGCCTCTTCAGACGGGCCTGGAGGTCCTGCCGGGCGAGGTCATCGAGATGCAGCGCGTCGAGCACATTGAAAGCAACCAGGTCTGTGCCGCTGGTGGCCGGCAGGCAGGCTCCGAAATCGGGCGGATCAGCCGCCGGAATCTTGCTCTCCAGTTCACGGATTGAAAAGTCCGGGCCGGCCTTGGAACTGTTGTGTGCCGAAGAACTTTTCTTCAGCTTGAGAAGCCTGTTGGAAGCTTCCAGCGAGTAGTAGCCATGCGGGTACCGCCGGATCAGAAACCCGTATAGCGCGCGAGCTTCGGCCGGCTGCCCGTCTTCCTCCAGCCGTCCCAGAAAGTAAAGCGCCGCAGGAACACGCGGAGAATCGGGATAACGCCTGATGTGGCCCAGCAGGGCTTTGCGGGCATCGACCGGCGTGCCGGCGAGATAAGTGACCCAGGCGAATCGCCAGCTTGCCTCGGACCCCTGCGGAGTCTGGGGGAACGCGTCTCGAAGCGTGCGGAAATACAAAGGCGCGATGTCCAACTCGCCTTTGTACATAAAGTAATTCGCCGCCCTCAGAAGGGCCACGGCGTGCCAGCGCGATTTAAAGTATTGAGATTGAAGCTTGTTCAAGGTCCTGGCAACTGCGGTGTCATCTTCCAGCCTCGCGTAAGCGTCTACCAAAGTCGCCAGACGTTCAGCATCAAGCTGCGGCGTCGGCGCCACACTGTCCACCAGGGTTTCCGCGGCAGCATTGGCCTGGCGAAGGTGGATCAGGCACCTCGCACGGCCCAGGTTCCATCTCCAGGCCCAGGTGCTTTGCTGACGTTCTTTCAGCAACTGCTCGTACCCTTTCAGCGCTTCAGAGTAATGGGAGGCCGAGTAAAGCCTCTCGGCTCGCGCCGTGGCAATTTCAACCGTAACCGGCGGGTAGTTGACTCCGAGCTGGCTTTTCAATTTGTCCAGAGTATCGCCTGCAGCTGCGGCTTGCGGCGCAGTGGGGAAAGCGTAGTAGATGTCCTGGAAAGTCTGTGCTGCCAGCCGTAACTGTCCGCTGTCGGTGTAAGCCCGGGCCAGCACCAGCGCCAGGGCCGGTTGCTCACGCACCTCCGGCTCGCTTCGGAGAAGTTGCACGGCTTTCTGCGGCTCGCCAGTCTGAAGGTATCCCCAGGCCAGCAACTCGATAGCGTCGTAATGTTCGGTGCTGGATGGATAGCGCTTGCTGAATCCACCCAGGATGCCCTCTACCGCTTCAGGGTGACCTCCCTTATAGGCGGCCGACGCACGGTAGTAATCTGCAAGATCGGCCAGGGGAGAGAGTGGCGATGCAGCCTTTGCCAGGTCGTCTGCCGCATCGTCGAATTGATTGGCATGGTATTCCCGGTAACCCAGGACAAAGTAGGCAAGAGCACGGTCTCTTGCTGACTTGAGGGACGCAGCGTACCTTCTCAGTTCGGGCCAGGTCCTTGAAGAATCGGCTTTTGCAGAAAGGCGAACCAGGACTGTGGGGAGCTTCGGCTGGACGGCGCACCGCGATGGCGCGACCCATACCAACAGGAGGGAAAAAATGCCAATGAGGAATGTGCGGAGAAATTTCACACTGAGGGTCCCGGATAGCCGGAGCCGAGAAGCGTGGAATCATTTTCGGCCAGCGTCTTCACCAGTTCTTCGTGAAAATAGTCGATTTGTTTCCCAACCGTCTCGGCAAAGCGCTTCTCGTAGGTCTCCCGGCTCCGATCAATATCTTTCTTGAGACGCTGATAGATGTCCCTGTTCCTGCGCCCTTCTTCAACGCCGTTCTTATTATAGAGTTCAATTTCAGAAACCAGCAGTTTTGAAAACCGCCGGGCGTCGCGATGAATCTTCTCTTCCTCTTCTGTTGGGAGTGCGGCTTCCGCCGCTTCAGCAGGCGGCGTAAGTTCCGCAGCAGTCTCCGTGATCTCCGGTGAGGCCGTTGAAGTCTGTTCCACTTCCGGAGGAGGCCCGGAGAACTCTGCGCGGTTGGCCTCAGGCGTCACAACCTCCGGAATTTCGGGGCTGGCAGCGGCTTCCGGCTCCGCGGCTCTTGCTTTGTCTCCGTCTGCTTGTTCAGAACACCTCCCAGCTTCCTCATTTGCCAGGCCTGCCTCTACCGCCGCGAGGCCACCGTTGGCCACCATCATGCGATCAATCTGCCCCCCGGCAAACTCTGCCAGAACTTTCAGAGAATCGATCAGCGTCAAAACCCTTTTCTCACCCGTTTCGGCGTAAAGAACAGCCACGACGGAGCCGGCCGACCGGATAGGGAGCCAGGAGGATGCGGGCGTTCGACGACGGGCTGAGTTCCGCCAGCACATGGCCTTCTTTCTCCAGATCCGCCGGCCTTGCTTCCGCGGCCTGGGCAGATTCAAAGACCTGGCGGAAGGGGCCCTCCTGATTGAGTGGAACCACTAGAGACCGCAGGCTGTTCGCGTCCAATTCAGGGTCGAAGCCGCTGGCCGAAGCTCCCCAGGCGGCACGGCCCCGGACGTCAAACACGGCTGCCCGAACGCCCATGTGCGCGGACTCCTCGGCAAGCACCTCAAGAATCTTCCCGACATAAGTGGCGGCGCCAAGCCTTCGCACGGATGCCAGCATACCGGAGGGCGACAGCGCGTTCGTGGCGCCGTCGTTGGCAAGGGACCTCTCAAGAGGCGCAAGCAGCTGAGACGCTGCAGTTTCCAGCTGTTCTTGTCCAATTTGCAACGACTTGACGCTTTGATTGAGGTTCTCGATTTGCTCAGCCTGCCGCCTTAAAACACCGCTGAACTGCTCATAAGCCTGATAGATTGCATCCGATGTCTGATTTGATTGTGTGGTTTCCAACCGCAAGAACCCTCGACTTGCTCCCCCTCGCTCCCTTTTTATCCTAACGCCAAAACCGGGCAAGTCAACAGGCATCTCCAGAAGAGGCGAAATATAAGAAGACCCTTAATTTACAGGGGATTGCTCGGCTTTTCCGCTGGTTCTTTCCGTATTGACACGCTGTTGCAGTAAAGCCATACTTAGATTGAGGGGGCGTTCCGGATTCGACGGAAGCTCTCGCGTTCGAAAGGCACGTCGGGGGTCCACCCCACCCGTAATCGGAGTGGAACAATATAACTGCCAACACGCAGTTTGCATACGCTGCCTAAACAGGGCTAGCGCGTCTCCTCCGCCAAGGCCCGCGGGGCGGAACGAGGCGTCATCCAGCGGGCTGGCCTGGGACCTGCCGCCTGAAGGTTCCTGGTGAGACCGGGCAACCGGGATCAGGCTAGCTGACGGTTCGTTCTTGCTCGTTCCTTAGGGCCGCCGGCGAAAGCATAAAGTGAACCTGATAAGCGTGTAGGCTTTCGAGCGTAAGGCTTTTCGGACGGGGGTTCGACTCCCCCCGCCTCCATATTAACTGTTTAGAACCAATCACTTATGTAAACTCCTGATTACCAAATGAGCGCCCGAAAACGTACCTTCGATGAAAATGCTTATCCTCGACATAACAAGTCACTCGCTGGCGCGGCTTGAATGGCTTCCGGATAGGCGGCCAGCACGCTCACGTCGTCCCAACTGCACGGTTTTGCCGTTATGACCAAGTGAGGGCCGACCGCGCGACTTCCGAGTACCCCAACCGGAGTTGCCAAACACTTGCCGTCCAGAACGAACCCGGGCAATCCTTAAATTGAAATCCTGCTGGAGTCACAGGCTCAGATAAACCTATTTAGGAATGGCTTGTAATTGGGCAAGGATCACGCGGTGCGCGACCCTCCTTATGGAGCCATCCTGGAAGCATTTTCCTGCTGTTTTGCCGATTGAATCAGACTCTCGACGCGATTGCGGTTCGGGTCTCGAGGATAGAGCTTGAGAAGTTTTTGCCAGGCAGCGATGGCACGCGCAGGATCCTTTAACCCGGTTTCATAAACCACTCCCAAGTTGAATAACGTTCGGAAGTGCCGGGGATCAATCGCCAGAGCCTTCTGGTACTCAGCAACGGCTTGCTTGGGAAGGCCTGAGTAAGCGTAGGCTGTGCCGAGGTCGGTGCGAGCGTTTACATCGCGGGGATTGATCTGGAGTGCGCGCTGATAATAAGCGGTCGCTGTGGAATAAACGTGGTGGTCGAAATATAAATTCCCAAGCTGAATGAGGAGCTTCGTGTTGTTGGGGTCCGCTTTGAGCGCCGCTTCTACCGGCCCGATCGCCGAATTGAAGGAGGCCAAGGTTGCTTCGTTCGAGGCGGCGGGCGGGGTGACGGATGGTGTTGCGGGTGCCACCATGGCCGGGGACGTGATTCCCCTTAACATGTAGCCAATGGCAATTCCAGCGGTCAGGCAGACAAACGCGAATAGGAATATCGCGCGCTCGCCCAGCGCAGAGCCAGGGCGTCCGCCAGCCAGCGAGGGTGGGAGCGATTTGGTGTTTCTGCTTATACTTCACCTTGCGCTCCGGCAGAGGGCTGCGGCAGCCGGAAGAGCCGATGGACGGCCACCATCATTCGCTCGATTTCCGGAGCCTCGGCCCGATCTCTCAGTTCTCTCCCGAGCAGCGCTGCAATCCGGCCCACAGTGCGGGAAGAAAGATCTTCGAGCGCCTTTTCCTGCTCCTCGGAAAGCGATCCAGCTTCTTTGCGAAATCTTTCCAACTCCTCCCGGCGGATTTCTTCCAGCCGGGCGCTCAGGGCGCTCAGGGTAGGCACGACACGACGCGCAGCCAGCGTGCGTCGGAAGGTGTCAGACTCCTCGGCCACGATGGCCTCGGCTTCCTGGGACGCGGAACGCCGCCCTTCCAGGTTCTTCTCGACCGTTTTCCGGAGGTCGTCAATGTTATATAGCGTGATTCCCGGAACTTCCTGAACGGCAGGGTCAATGTCTCGAGGCACGGCAATATCGATGATCAGCAAGGGGCGGCCCTGGCGCGCGCGGTGAACGCGCTCCGCGTCCTCCCGGTCGAGGACCACGTGCGGACATCCCGTTGCGCTAATGACGATATCCGCTTCCGCCAAGTGCCGCCAACGGTCCTCAAAATGGACGGCGACGCCCTTCAGCTTTTCCGCCAGTTCCGCAGCGTGCCGAAACGTTCGATTTATTACCAGAATCGAACCGGCGCCATTCGAAACCAGGTAGCGTGCCGAAAGCTCGCTCATTTTGCCCGAGCCGAGAAGGAGCACCTTGCGACCCGACAGGTCGCCGAGCACCTGCCGCGCCAGTTCGACCGCGGCATAGGGCACGGAAACCGCCGCGTCCCCGATCCCCGTTGCATTCCGGACTCGCCGAGAAACCGCGAGCGCCTTCCTGAAGGTGGCGTCCAGATACAAGCCGGTCGCGCCCGCCTGCCGGGCCTGTGCCCAGGCGGATTTAACCTGGCCTGAGATATGCGGCTCGCCTACAACCATTGAATCCAGGCTGGAGGCGACACGAAAAATGTGAGTGAGCGCCTCGTCGTTCTGAACTCTGTAGAAACAATTCCACTCAGCCTCAACGAGCCCGAATTCCTTTCGGAGATAGTCGCGGGCGGCTTGGATGGCCAGGGCGGTGTCATCGGCCCAGAGAATAAACTCCGTTCGGTTACACGTGGCCAGGATAACCGCCTCCCGCACGACGGGGACCTGTGTCAACTGGCGAAGCGCTTCATAACGTTGTGACTCGCTTAGCCAGAACTTTTCTCTGACTTTAACTTGTGAGCTCTTGTGGTTGATGCCGACAACAAGTAGTCCCACTCTTGCTCTCCAAGAGAAACGGATTAATACGGCGCTGAATTCGAACTGCTTCTCATGAGGCTCCGGTAGCCCACCTTGAAAACCATGACGAAAAATGCTGCGGTGAGGGGCCTGAAATTCAATTCCCCCTCGACGCCTCCAGCATCACTGCCGGCGAAACCCTATCTCTCCCGGTCCTTCTGCGACCTGCCGAGGCGTTGGCAACTCCGAATCTACCTGCGCCCTCGAACACCTGCAGTGAGGACTATCACCGCCGGAGGTGACCTCTATCACTGATTAGATTCCTCTAATGCGGCAAGCTAAGTGTCGCGCAGTTCGCACTGCACAGGTGGCTTCCATTGGCAGAACTGCCACATCAAGAACGACTTACGGCTGAGGCTGGCACCTCCAAGAGAGCCCGTCGAACTCCGGATATCTGCCTCCAGGCGGTTATTTTCTTGGGGACTCACCTTCAACATTGGGGTGCCCCAAATGAGGTACTCGATTCTCGTGCCAAAACGGGTGGCCCCGACGGGGCGCTGAGAGTCACATCGCTCATTGTGGTGTTTTTCATCGTGTTCTTTACAAGACCCGCCAAGTCGGCGGGTACGGGGTCCCCCGTTAAGACCCATGTTCGGATTAAGGGGATCTTATTTTCATGTCTGTTGATGGCTCTATCTCCCGCCCCCATCATCGCCGCCAGGCATCCCGTACCACTCAGCGAGAAGACCGACGCGGCCAAGTGCATCGAGTGCCACGCTGACAAGGCGAAAGGGAAGTTCGTCCATTCCGCGATGGCGGGCGGATGTTTAACTTGTCATGAAGTTCGAGTGACGGGGAACGTCACTCGCGTAAAGCTCATCACCGGCACACCCTTGCAGCTTTGTCTCACCTGTCATTCTGACAAGAGGGCTTCCGATATCAAAGGCAAGGTTCACCCGCCTGCGATTCGCGGCTGTCTGGTCTGCCACGACCCGCACTCCTCAAACTACAAGTACCAATTAGTGAAACCTCCCGATGGAACAACAAAAGCCGAAAACCTTTGCCTGACTTGCCATGCTATAGGCGAGGACGTTCCCAAGGAAGGTAGTCGACACCCGGCGCTCGACATGGGTTGCGAGACTTGCCACATCATTCACAAGTCCGGAGACCCCGCGAATCGCGAATTCGCATATCACCTGACCAAGGACGCGCCTGCCCTGTGTCTGGGCTGTCACGACGCGAACGACGCGGCGCTCGCCAAGGCACACCGGAACCAGCCATTCGCCAAGGCGGATTGTCTCCAGTGCCACGATCCGCACCAATCGGCGAAGCCTATGCTTGCGCAGGAATTTCTCCATCCTCCCTACGGCTCGATGGCCTGTGAAACCTGCCACGCTCCGGCAAAGGACGGGAAAGTAGTCCTGACCACGCCGGACTCCAGGTCCCTGTGCGTGATGTGCCATGCGGATCAGGCGAAGGAAATCCAGACCGCGAAAGTGCAACACCCGGGCGCGCAGGGTGATTGCACGGTTTGCCATAACCCTCACGCCGGAACGTCGCCGGCATTCCTGCAGCCCAATCCGGTTGCAGTCTGCCTGGCCTGCCATTCCGACCTGGCAGAACTGGGCAAGAAAGCGCACCCGCACCAGCCGGCTTTCCGGCAAGGCTGCGCTGTCTGCCACGAGCCTCACGGCGGAGCGAATGCGCATCTGCTGCGAGCGAGCGATATCAACTCCCTGTGCCTGGCGTGCCATGGGCCAAACGCCAGGCCGGAAGCGGTGGAAGGAACGGACCTGGTGGCCATTTTTGATGGCAAGGTGAAACTGCCGAAAAACTACTTCAGGCAGGTGCCGATCTTGCCGCTGAAAGACGGCCGCGGCCACCCCACGGCAAACCATCCGATTTCAGGCGTGGTGAAGCTTAAAGACAAACCCTCGGTGCAGATGAATTGCCTGAGCTGCCACCAGCCACACGCATCGTCGAAGCCAGACCTCCTGGTAAATGATCAAGAGCCCAACATGGCGTTTTGCGACAGGTGTCATACGCAAGGGATGCTGATATCGCATTAATAAGGAGATGGGCAAAAATGATTAAAATTCGGTCCAATTTGAAAATTCCCAAGAAGTGCTGGGTGGTTCTGCTGCTGGCGCTTGCCGCAGCGCTCAGCGGAATTCCATCGCAAGCAAATGCAAAGAATAAGAAACAAAAAGGTAAACAAGTTGTTGGGCCTCCTACATCGACGTTTGATATCTCAAAGATCGTCTGGCCGAGTCCGCCGGAGCTTCCCCGGGTCGAGTTCAAGGCGATCTTGATGGGCCAGAAAATCGATTGGGCCGACCTGCAAGCCCCCAAGAAACCGAAGCGGTCGTGGATGGACCGCCTCGCCGGAACTGAACCGGATGAGCAAATAAGAAATGTGCAGCAGAAGTTAGGCTTCCAGTTACTCCGCCCCTACGGAGTTGCCGTCGACGCGGAGGGGAATATTTACGTTGCGGACCAGGGGGTGGGTGCCATCTTCATCTTTCCTGAATCGTTGAAGGGGAAGGCGCAACTCATCAAGAACAAAGTGGACGCGCCCTTGCCGATGATCAACGGCCTGGCCATCGACGACGACGGCCGGATTTTTGTGACTGACGCCAAGTTGCATCACGTCCTGGTGCTCAACAAGCTACACCAACCGATCGCGGAATTTGGCACCGGGGTGCTGATATCGCCCGCCGGGATTGTGATCGACAAAGAAAACCGCCTGGCTTACGTGGTAGATACCCAGCAGGACCAGGTGCTGGTGTTTGACGCAGACAGCTACAAGCTGCTTCGCCGGATCGGGACCGGTGGAAAGAAACACACCCTGACCAGCCCCGGCAATTTCTCTCTTCCCACCAACGTCGCCGTGGACAAGGATGGCAACGTTTACGTGACAGACACATTGAACGACCGCGTGGAAATATTCGACGCGGATGGGAACTTCATCAGCCAGTTCGGAACTGCCGGCGACGGCCCGGGGCATTTTGCCAGGCCCAAGGGAATCACCATCGACCGGGACGGCCATATCTGGGTGACGGATGAAGTGCAGAGCCGTGTGCAGGTGTTCAACAAAGAAGGACGATTGTTGATCTACTTCGGCGAACTCGGCTGGTACCCGGGACAATTTCAAGCGCTCTATGGAATAACGAGTGACGGCCGCGATAACCGGATCATTACCACCGAGCAGTTTCCCGGCCGGGTCCAGGTGTTCCGCTACGTCACGGATGCAGAGGCGGCGGCCATGAGGAACCAGCGCGAGAATCCGCCCCGGCCGGCCGGCAAGGCGGCCAGAGATACACCCGAGCCGAAGAAGGCGGCTGGTCCGGACCTGGCAGCCCAAAAAGGTTCTGCGGCGCCGTAACGCCTGGCCCGGCGCTCGGGCCTGGGTCGATTGGATGCCAGAGCGAATTCGGGTCCCGCAGAACGTCGCCACAAGTTTTGTCCGTCGGTTGACGGATAAGAGCGCGGCAACCGGTAAAGCGCAAGCCGCGCAGAAGTTAACGCTCCTTAAGGAGGTGTTCGACAACTGAAATGAGAAAACTTGGTTTCCTAATTGTTGTGATTCTGGCAGCGGCAGGGTTTGCTGCTGCGCAGGTCACTTCTCCAACACAAGACGTTCTCGGAGCGCACAATGTGTACGGCCGTGGCTGCGTAGCATGCCACGCACCGCACAGCGGCGCTGCGGGGAACGGTGCGGCGATCAGTGCCAACAGCGGGAACGAGGCGCTGTGGGGCACAAACCTCACGCCGCTCTACGGCCAAACCTTCACGTTTGCCGGGGGCGGCACGGTGACCATTCCCAACTATGGCACCACTGATATAACCGTGGACGGTAACACCGTTACCCCTACTGCCCCTAACGCCCACAATGGCACGTTTGCAATCGCTGCCTGTCTCAGCTGCCACGACGGTAACGTCGCAGTAAGTGGCATGATGAAAGGCACGACTTATGAAACCGTGACCATCAATGGGGCGACCTTCAATCCCCCGTCGCTGCTTGGAAATGATGGCTCGACGGCGGGCAACTACCTGAACGACCATCCGGTGGGACCGGAGGCGGTCGTCAGTTGCGGCGGCCAGTATAACTGGGACTGCACCGTAAATGCTGACGGCTCGATCGGTTTCACCGGACCGGGCTCAACTGCGTTTCTCTCAGACTACTTTGACGTCACCAAGTACGGGCCCATCAAGAGCCTGGTTAAGGTACCTGGGACGCAGAGCTCCGACGGGTTGAGCTACACCAGCAATTCGTGGGTCACCTGCACCACATGCCACGATCAGCATGACATGCTCTATTTCAATGCTGGTCCTCTCGGGATTAAGCCGACACACTTCTTTGTACGCGGCTGGTACAATCCCGGAAACACCACCACCAGCAACAGCGCGGCGCAATTTTGCCGTACCTGCCACGGTGGCGAATCCAACGAAATGCACGGCCTGGCCGTACCAACAAGCTAGTGTCATTTCTACCCTGGGGGAGGAGTCACTCCTCCCCCAGAGTTTTCCTGGGAGTTGTCCCTCGTCACATTCCGGTTACCGGCCAAAAACCGGACTGCAGGGCTGAATGCTGAAGATGGATGTCCTCTTCAAATGGAGTGATTGATATGAGATTACGAAATGCCAGATCCTTCTTGCTGGCTGGTTTCCTGCTGATTGCAGCCACCGTGCCGGCGTGGGCGCAGAAACTGATCCCATCCCACGCACCGAGCAACGCCGGAGGTTCATTCACAAATAGCGTTACGATCCTGCCCGATGCGCGGCCTGTGGCGCGGGTGAATGGCGCCGTACTCACCGATCGCGATCTGTTGCGCGAAATGTACGCCATCTTTCCCTATGCGCGGCAGCACCAGGGAGCCTTCCCCAAAGCCATGGAACCGGACATCCGCCGGGGTGCCCTGAAGATGATCGAGTTTGAAGAAATGGTCTATCAGGAAGCGCTCCGCCGAAAAATGACCATTGCGCCGGCGCGCCTCGACAAGGCGGAAGTCGATTTCCGGCAGCATTTCCCCAACCCGGGGATGTACCAGATGTATTTGAAGACCGAATGCCGGGGCTCGCGGATGGTCCTGCGCGCCAAGATCCGCCGCTCGTTACTGATTGAGGATTTGTTGAAAATTGATGTGACGGACAAGTCTGCGGTTTCCGTTGCCGAGGCCAGGGCTTGGTATGCCAAACATCCGGAACAATTTCGCATTCCGGAATCTTACGGCCTCCAGACGATTTCCGCGATGGCCCCGGCCAAGGCGACTCCAGAACAGTTGAAAGAGGCTCGCCAACGCGCAGAAAACTATCTCCGCCAGGCCAAGGCAACCAGCAATTATGAGCAATTCGGAATGCTGGCGGAAAAAATCTCAGAAGACGACTACCGGGTGATGATGGGAGACCACAAGCTGGTGGAGGCGGCAAACCTGCCAGCCCAGATCCTGGCGGTGGTGCAGAAGATGCAGCCAGGGCAAGTGAGCGGCATTGTCCAGATCGAACGAGTCTTCACGATTGTGAGACTGAACAAACACCTCCCCGCAGGCATGCAGAAATTTGCCGACGCAAGGAATACTTTGCGGCAGGAACTGGAAAGAAAGAATGTGGAGCGGCTGCGTGCGGAATTGAACCGCCGGCTGCTCAAGGGCGCGAAAATTGAAGAGTTCTAAAAGAAGAAGCCGGCAGGCAGAATCTGAAGAGGCGAACTCCAATGACGCCCAGGTATTCTGGCGGTGGAACCTTTGGCTGGTAGTGTGGCGAACGTATGGAGGAATTGTTGCCGTTCTAGTTCTGTTCGTTCTGGCATCGGCCGCGTTCGCATCCGCGCAGGTCTCGGCAGGCGAGGCCAGTATGAATCTGAGCGGCAGCCTCAGCACCGGATACTCTGGGAGCTTTGGGAACCTCGGCTCCTCCAGCCATGGAATCGGTTTCGGAGGAGTCGGGAATCTGTCCGGTTTCTATCATAGTCCGCAGTTTCTGTCGTTTGATGTTGCCCCGTTCTACGACCAGTCACGGACAAACTCGAGCTACCAGTCTATTACAGACAGCTCAGGAGTAACCGCGAGCACCAGCATTTTTGGCGGAAGCAAGTATCCCGGCAGCCTGACTTACAGCAACGTATACAACAGCGAGGGCAACTTCCTTCTGCCGGGCGTAGCGAACTACAAGACCAACGGGAACTCGCAGACCTTCGGAGTGGGATGGTCCGCCAATCCCACGAATACACTTTCCTTTTCGGCGGGTTATCAGGACGCCAGTAACAACTCCTCCGTGTACGGAACGAGTAACCAGATCGAATCCGATTTCCACTCGATTTTCGCCACATCGCATTACAGGGTGGCGGGGTTTCGATTGGGCGGCGGCGTTCACTATTCGAATGGAAGTTTCTCATTTCCGCAGATTATTTCAGGCCAGACCAGTCAAACGAGCCATGTGGACACCACAACATACAACTTCGACCTCTCTCGAAGTGTGAGGTGGCAAGGCAATACCTGGTTGAATTTCTCGAGGAACACGACGGCCTACGACGCCCTGGGAGTGAATTCTTCGGAGACGGATGACGTGGTGACGGGGGGAGTCTCATTGAAACCGACGAAGAAGCTGAATGTGAGCTTCGGCGGGGACTATGATGACAACCTTGCTGCAACTTTGTTCCAGGCCGAAAACAACGCCGGCGCCGTCATTCCCGCGACGTTCCCGGAGGAACAATCCCACTCCTGGGGGGTTTACGGAAATGCGCAGTATGACCTGGTGGACCAGCTCTACGTCACCGGCAACTTCGTACATCGCCAGCAACTATTTCTGGGATATTCCTTTGATTCGACGGCGTATGGCGGGGGAGTGAGTTACGGACGTCAACTGCTGGGAGGCCGCTTCACGGGTTCTATGGTTGTCACACGAAGCGGCCTGGGAAGCAACGGCGGATCCATCGTGGGTCTGTTGAGCAATGCCATTTATACTCGCCGGATCGGCGCATGGAATGTGAACGGCTCTTTCACATACTCGCGAAGTGTCCAGACACTCCTGATCGCTTATACGACCTCCGGCTACGGCTACTCGACTTCAATTGGCCGCAAGTTGGGCAAATTATACTGGACCGGATCCGCCAGCGGTTCCAAGAGCATCCTTTCGCAGGAACTGGGGGCGACCTCGTTTACGCAAGGCTACTCCACGGCACTCTCCTACAGATGGTTGGGAGTCAGCGGCGCCTACTCGAGGTCCAGAGGACTGGGCCTCTTCACAAGCCAGGGGATTGCACAACTGCCGCCAGGTTTGCCGCCATCCCTGGCTCTCTCAACAATCCTTTATGGGGGCACGACGTATTCTGCCGGTTTGGGCGCTACTCCCATTCGGGGTCTGACCTTTAGCGGCAGCTACAGCTCGACCAGAAGTAACACAGAAAACGGGCAGCTTTCTTCGAACAACCATACCGAGGAAGCTTACTCGTACCTGCAATATAAATTTCGCAAGGTATTTCTCACGGCGGGATACAGCAGGTTGATTCAGGGCTTCAGTGCAAGTACTCTGGCACCGGCCATGGTATCCACCTACTACGTTGGGTTATCGAGATGGTTCAATTTCTTTTAATGCGCTCCGCCAAAACACACAGGCGGCAAAAGAGAAGTCAATCCGCTCTTATTGCTTCCTCAATACGGTGGTGCCTTTGTGTGTTGGTGGTGAATCCGTTTTTGGTTTCCGTCGCGCTGGCGCGGGCGAAGGCAAAGTCCGCGGACGCGGTCATGGTGCCGGAGCTGGAACTGACAGGCGGACGAAGGCTCCTCTACAAAGGGAGGATCAGCTCGCAGAAACAAGTTCGATCCCAGCACAGGTTTTGGGGCCGGCTGCTCGACGTCGTGGCGGGCGAGCCCGAATTTCATGACTTGATGATGCCCTACGACGTCATCACCGATTCGCGCGGCCGCATTATCGTGACGGATCCGGGGGCCGGTGGAATCGACGTTTTTGACTTTGCCCGGCATAAGTTCAAGTTCATTTCGCGCCAGAGGGAAAAGGACGGCCTGGTTTCCCCGCAGTGCGCGGCGGTGGATTCCGCTGACAACATTTACGTCACGGATTCATACTCCGGCAAGATTTTTGTCTTCGATGCGAAGGGCAAGTTCCGCCGCGTCATCGGAAGCCTTAAGGGCGGGGAAGGCTATTTCAAGCGGCCCACCGGCATCGCAGTTGATTCACAAGCACAACGCATCTATGTGACGGACACGCTCAGCCACAGCATTTTTGTGCTGGATATGGAGGGCCACGTATTGCAAAAGATCGGCCACCGCGGTACGGGCCCCGGAGAATTCAACTACCCGACGGAATTGAGGCTGGAAGGGAAGAACCTGATTGTGGTTGATGCCATGAACTTTCGGGTGCAGGTTCTGGACCGGTCCGGGAAATTCGAATACGCAGTCGGAAGCCGGGGAGATGGGATGGGGCAATTGTTCCGGCCCAAGGGAATTGGCATGGATTCCGAGGGACACCTTTATGTGGTGGAAGGCTTGAGCGGCACCGTTCAGGTCTATGACCGGCAGGGGCGGCTTCTTTATTACTTTGGCCGGCACGGGACAGGGTTTGGAGAATTTCAACTGCCCACCGGATTGTTTATCGATCGCGAAGATTTCGTGTACGTGGTTGACTCCTATGATCGCCGCGTGCAGGTCTTCCAATACTTTGGCATGGACAGATAATGGGCGCCAGCAAACGAGAACGGGAAGGAAGCAGCAGCCGGACGCCAGGGGGCAAAACGGGAATGTCTTGCTCGTGGCTTCTGGCTTTATCCCTGTGGCTCCTGCTGTGTGTCCTGGCAGCGGTATTTCCTCGCGCCGGGACGGCGCTGGCGCAGGACGTGATCGGAATGCACGATCTCTCGCCGGCGGGCACATCGCCCATCAAGGGCGGGCTTTCCGGCTCGTGCTACTATTGCCACGCTCCGCACTCAGGCTTGAACGGCACAGCCGGGGTTACCCAAACCCCGCTTTGGGACCAGAAACTTTCCAACATCATGACCTATACTCTTTACAACGCCACAACGAACCAGACCAACGGCTCTCTGATTCCGGGTTCCAACAGCACCCTTTGCCTCAGTTGCCACGACGGGACAGTTGGAGGAGCCACAGGCATCTCACCCGGCCACCTGGTCCCTTACGGGACTCTTCCCATGATCGGGAATTGGTATCCCGGGGATATGCTGGGCACTGACCTTTCTACCATGCATCCTTTTAATTTTGTCCTGCCGCTGGTGGCCGGTCCGGATTTGTTGCCATCCCTGGTTGGAACCTCGCCGTCCACAGGGAATCCGGCTGTGCGGCTTTTTGACGGAAATGTCCAATGCGGGAGCTGCCACAATCCGCACGTGCAAAACACTGATCCATCCGGATATTTCCTGGTGGTGGATAACACTAACGGAGCGCTCTGCCTGGCCTGCCATTCGACCGTGCCTACGGGATCAGGAATGGGAATGGTCAGCCTGAAACATAGCATGGCGAGAACAGCGACCGGAACTGCATCTTCTGCTCGGGCTGCAGGCAGCAATGCCAATCCCCTGGCTGGATGGCAGACCAGCATGCATGCTATCGCTGGAAATAAAGTGGCACCCCAGATCATTCGTGAAAGCAATTTTGAAGGTTTATCCCGACTTGCCCCGATTATGAGGAGAGAGTCGCTGGGGCCCTATGCCACAATTGCCCGGAATGCTTGTGAATCGTGCCATACAATGCATAATGCTCCGGGAAAGAACTCCATACAGCGCGCCATCGGTGACCAGACCTGTTTGACGTGCCACGACGGCAGCTCGAATATTTCTCCTCCCATCCCAAACGTGCTTGCCGAAATGACGTCACCGAAACACGGGCATGTATTTTCGATGGGGGATAACCCGCACCAGCCGAATGAGCCCGTTTTGTTGAACCAGGGCCTTCATGTTACCTGCGTAGATTGCCACAATCCGCATGCTGATCAGCGGGTGACCAACTTCTCGGCTGCGCCTGCGGCTCGACCCTCGCAGGCCGGGGTTGCGGGGATCAGCGCCACGGACGGCAAAACCGTGGTCAACCCCGCGGTGGACCAATATGAGATTTGTTTGCGCTGTCATGGCACGAGCACTGGAAAGAAGGCCGGCATCAATTTCGGCTATCTGCCACGGCGCGTAGTTTCCGCCCCCGACCCGCTGAATGTTATCCCGGAATTTAATTCATTGGCCGCTTCCAGTCATCCGGTTTTCCAGGATCGGCGTAGCATGTTCCCCCAGCCCAGCCTCCTTCCTTACATGTTGAATCTTGATGGTAAGACGCCCGGCCGTGCCATGGGTAATCGAATTCTATGCACCGACTGCCACAATAGCGATGACAACCGGGAGTTCGGCGGCACAGGGCCGAATGGGCCGCATGGGTCGGCCTTTCCGCACATTCTGGCGCGTCGGTATGAGTTCAGCACGGCTCCTGTTCCCGGCGGACTGGTGACGAATTTATTCCCGAACCCGAACTTGAGCGCTGCGGGTGGCGCAAATGGCGGGCCGTATGCGCTGTGCGCCAAGTGCCACGATCTCACCCGGATCATGAGCACCGAAAGCTGGAGCGGACACTCGCGGCATGTCGTACAAGACGGCTTTTCGTGTTCCGTCTGCCATACAGCCCATGGCGTGGCCGCGCAATCCGGAAGCATTTCAGGCGAGCGCCTGGTGGATTTCGATGCCAACGTCGTGGCGCCGAACGGCGCGCTTCCGATCTCCTATAATCGCGCCACGGATTCCTGCAGCCTGGTGTGCCACAATCAGGCGCATCAACTTCGTTCGGTTAGCACCGTTGCCAAGGTTGGCCGGTAACGACATTCGGTGTTGAAGGATGGCACAAAGGGCCGCGTGACAACGTGTCAGCGGCGAGTGCGAACTTAAATCTGGTTTCCCCAAAAATCAATAGAACACTCAGCTCCCCCACACGCACCCTGTGGCTGCCCTGGACTCACCGCCGCATAGCCCCGGCCGCCCACTGACGGAAGAAAATGCGATGTGTGTATAGTGTGTGGCAAAACCACTCGCCCGGAGGGACTAAGCACTTATGGCATCTCTGAAGTCCAAATGAGGAAGCCCTTAAGCGCACTTACTTGCTGGTGACGAGGCTCGACATATCGAGGGCTGTAACCGCAGGCTCGCCGTAATTCGCTGCATAGACCCGGCCGGTCGTTGGATCGACGGCGAGAGCGTATGGGTTCCTGCCGGCCTCGTAGTTCCCCACGACCTTCTTACTTGAGCCGTCGATAACGGTGACGCTGTTGCCGTGAACATTGGCGACGTAAACGAGGTTACGGACCGCGTCGACTGCAACCGCTTGAGCATGCTTCCCCACGGGCAGAGTGGCAATCACCTTCTGGCTTTTCGCGTCGATCGCGCTGAGGGTGGAGTCGCCGTAATTCACCACGTATACGGTCTGCGTGGCTGGATTCACCGCCACAGCGCAGGGGATGGCGCCCACGGCGATCGTGCTGACCTTATGAGTTTTCTCGTTGAGGGACACCACGTTCGCCTGCCCGGTATGCGTCACGTAGAGAGTTGCCAGAGCCTGGTCAAACGCCATGCCCCACAAGTGCGACCCCACCATAACCTTGCTGACGGCGCCCGTCGCTCCGTTGACGATCCGGACGTTCGGGTTCTCATACCCCATCAGAAAGATCGTGTTGCTGCGCGGATCAATCGCAATGCCGTCCGCGGCGCCAACCTTCAGCGCTCGCACCGAGTTTGTGACGCCATCAATGACGTTGACCGAGTCGCTGTATGTATTCGTCACGTAGATCTTGTTGGTCGCCTCGTTTACGGCGAGCACGTACGGGTGAGAACCGCTCCTGATCTTCACCGTCGCGACGACGGTATCTCGCCTGCCGTCGATTACACTGATAGAATCATTACTGGTATTGATCACATAGATTCTGTTTGTTCGGTTGTTAATGGCAAGTGAAATGGGGGCGGCGCCCACCTTCACGGCGTGCTGCTGCCCAGTGCGCTCGTTTGTGACGATCACACGGCCGGCGCCCTCGTCGACCGCATACACCTTGTGCGTGCGGGAATTGACGGCGACGGCGTCACAGGTGATCAACCTTCCATGGGGAGCATCGCCCTGAGCATGCGCTGCGGAAATGAGGCTCCCAAAAACCAGGCCGGCCAGCAGGAGAGCAACCGTTGATGCAAACGGGAAATGCCAAACAAAGACCGGTCGAAGGTGTTTATAAGCTCTCGGGTCCATCTTGAATTCCCACCTCACGCCCCACTATACTAGCAAAGTGTCGCAAGCGTCCCACTGGACCTTCTGTCCCGCGGAAAGACCTCAACGATGACACGGTTCCTGCGCACCTCTGTTTTTCTCGCGGTATTTGCCATCGCCACGACAGCCGCTTTTGGCCGAAGCAAGCCTTTCCATGTGCTGGCCTTTTACTCTACCCATGTGGAGCAGGACCACGTGGATTTTGCATTGCAGGCTATACCTTTTTTCCAGGCCATGGCCCGGCGGGACCACTTTGTCTTTGAGACAACGACGAACTGGAATGACCTGAACGCTGCAGTTCTGAAGAACTACCAGATTGTTGTGTGGCTCGACGACGCGCCCGCGCGGCCCGCGCAGCGAGCGGCCTTTCAGGATTACATGGAGCACGGAGGCGGATGGCTGGGCTTCCATATCGCGGGTTACATGGACAGCCGCAGCACATGGCCCTGGTTCGCTGATTTTCTCGGCACAGTCTTTGCCGGAAACAGTTGGCCGCCCTTGCCTGCCACGCTCATTATCGACGACCGCGCGCATCCCGCTGGTAAGGGGCTTCCCGCAAGGTATGTTTCGCCTGCCAACGAGTGGTACTTCTGGAAACCGGACCCGCGCCGGAACCCCCGACATCAAAGTGTTGATGACGCTGGCTCCCTCCAATTTCCCACTGGGATTCAAGGATACGATTTCCGGCGGCGACATTCCTGTGACGTGGACCAATGTGAAATACAGAATGATCTACACGAATATGGGCCACGGGAACAAGATCTTCGACAGCGCGCTGCAGAATCGCTTCTTTGAAAACGCAGTGCTGTGGCTTGGAGGCCGGAACAAGTAGCAATCGGAGCAGGTTTCTTCTTCGCGACCTCAATACCCAACCTTACCGAATCGACCTGCAATCCCCGCCAGGTCGCCAGCAATCTGTTTCTCAAATTCGCTTATTTCTCGCAGAGTTCCACTTCGTGGCGCGCGGCAGTGCTCGAATCTGGCGGCGGGAAGGGCTGAAGGTGCCGCAAAGCCAGAGGCCGCGAAGGCGCTGGTGGTTGAATGATGGGTCTTGCGCGCGACGGCAAATCATCTGAGAGCAATAGCTGCCCTCGTGAGGAGCGAACATCATCGCCAGGCGAAGAAGAGGCAACGTGCGTATAGTATGTGTCAAAACCGCGTTTCCCGAGACTGGTGCGGATTGTAGGTCCCGCGTTTCCAATAATTCATTTGTTTTCAATGCGCCTGCATAATCCGGCCACCCCACGCCTCCACCATGATACCGCCTGACATGCTATTAACAGATGACCTGACAGGTGTTTTGGGCGCCAGATGAAGTGAAACCGTTTACATTCACTGAGGGGCCCGATTTCTTGTGCCAGGTTTAAGGTGAGTTTTCGGCTGTCTTGAGAATGCAGCTGATCCTTGAGAGCCCCTGGCGATGGCTCTTATTGCTTCGAAGCGGGAAGTCGAATCAGGAAATAACTTTGCCGGCTCTTGCGGGAAGTAGTGGGCCCGGGAAAATGAAATTTTTCCTGCCGCCCTTGAGAGGGTGTGGTCCGGCAGGCGTTTTATTCCCGCGGCCCGTCACCGGGTTGCGGGTTGCGGGATGGCTTCGCCGTCCTTGCGGGGATCGGAGGCGCCGTAGTTGACTCCGGTGGCCGAATCGTGAAGGACAGCCTGGCCTCCGCCGACCCATTCCGCATAGGGCCCCACAACACGCAAGCCGTACCCGAGTTGTGAAAGTCCGACCAGCGTTTGCTTCGGCACGCGGCTTTCGATGAGATAGCTGCAACCGCCCCGCCCGAATTGATTGAACCGCGGCGCTTCCAGGGCCTGCTGGATGTTCATGCTGTAATCGACAATGTCTGAAACGAACTGCGCGTGGGCCAGCGGCTGGTTGCCTCCGCGCATGATGCCGAACCCGATATGAACGTCACCGTGCTCCATGAACGCCGGAATAATCGTATGGAAGGGCCGCTTGTGGGGAGCGAGAACGTCCGGGCTGCCGGGTCGAAGCGTGAATCCGGAGCCGCGATTCTGCAGAATGATGCCGTAACGCTCCACCGCAACTCCCGATCCGAAGGCTCCCGCCAGGCTCTGAATCAGTGAAACGATATTTCCCTCGCTATCCACCGTGGTCAGGAAGCTGGTGTCCGTTCCCGGATGAGGTGTGGCAAAGGCCAGGTTAGGATCAGTGCCGGGCGGCGTGCCCGCATGGAAATCACAGGTGGCCTGATCAAGATGGATAAGTTTTGCCCGCGACTTCGCGTAATCCATTGAGAGCATCCCCTCGACAGGCACTTTGGCGAAACGGGGATCGCCCACGTAGCGGTGCAGGTCCGCATAGGCCAGTTGCTGGGCCTGCATCTCAACATGATATCTCTCCGCGCTTTCTGCTCCATAGGTCGAAAGCGGGAACTGCGCCATGATGTTCAGCATCTCAAGCGCCGCGATGCCCTGGGCGTTGGGCGGGATCTCAAACACCTTCCATCCGTGATAATCCGTTTCAATAGGATCGACCCACTCTGCCTTGTATTCGCTCAAGTCCCGGGCGCTGATGACGCCACCGAGGTCCTGCGATGTCTTCACGATGGCGCGGGCAATGTCCCCTTCATAGAAAGCGCGTTCGCCCTCGCTGGCGACAAGTTCCAGCGCCTTCGCGTATTCGGGATTGCGGAAAACCTGGCCGAGCCCGGGCGCTTTTCCTCCGGGCAGATAAACACGAGTCGCCTCCTCATTTTTGCGCAGTACGCCGGCATAGGCGGGCCAGTACATGCTGTTCCATTGGGCAATGGGAAATCCGTGCGAGGCGTAATAGATGGCCGGCTTGAAGAGGTCCTTCCAGGGCAGCTTGCCGAAGCGCTGGTGCAACTCCCACCAGCCCATCACACAGCCTGGAACCGTTACGGACAGGATGCCGGTGTCCGGGATGTGGCGAAGTCCCCTGGAGTGGAGATAGGACAATGTCAGCCGCTCGGGGGCCCATCCACTTGCGTTCAAGCCGCTGACCTTGCCGGTCCTGGCGTTCCACTCGATGGCGAAGAGATCACCGCCCATCCCGTTCATCATGGGCTGCATCACTCCCATCGCCGCGCTCGTCGCAATCGCCGCGTCGGCCGCCGAACCGCCCTGCGCAAGGATCGACGCGCCCGCCTGCGCTGCGAGCGGCTGTTCCGCAGCCGCGATCCCACCCTGCGAAAAGACCATGGAACGTCCCTGTGACCAGGTCATCAGTTTTTCAGACCGTAACAACGGAACGGTGATGCCCGCGCATACTGCGAGACCCAGCAAAACCAGCCCATATCTCTTCATGCGTTACTCCTCCGTGGCAGAAGCCGGTGACTTGTCCCGGGTTTCAATGGCCACGATATTACCAACCTATGACCAGAAGGGCGTAGGTCTTCATTTCTGGAACAGTGAAGGATACGCCGTGACGTTGTGCCGCAAAAGTGAGATCAACCGGAGAGTCCTCTTCCAATCGGAGAAGCCTTACGCTCTTTGGCGTTGTTCCCTCTGGCAAGCGGCACACGAGGTCGATGCCGGAAATCAAGGGCGTATTTTTGGCGTCATAGTTCACCAGGTGGACCATCTCCCTCCGTTTTTCGGGCTGCCCAACCAGGTTAGCTGCCAGGAATTCCGGCCCCGAGATTTCGACGGGCATTTCCGCGTTGGCGGCCCATCGAATCTCACCGATCAATTCCTCCCAATTCTCCGGGCGCTTCCAGAACCGGTTGTCAATCGTAAAGTAGGGCTCCATTTTGGGAAGCGGTCCATCGAATGGAATCCCAGGGAAGTAGACAACCCGGCCCTTGCCAACCAGTTTGCGGACCGGCAACCCAGAGGAGATCTTCAACGCGCCAACCTCCTCTTCATAGTCGCTGGCGGGCTGCTGCCCTTCGGCCAGACCTTTCAATCCCGGCTCGACGCGCAACCGCCGCCATTGGTCGTAAAGTCCTGCCTGGCCGGTGGCGACCAATCCCCCTCCGTTCTCAACAAAGCTCCGAATCTTCGCGACCTGGTCGTCCGAAAGGCATTCCGAATCCGGAAGAATCAGGACTTTCAGGTTTGAGAGGTCCGGCAAAGGCTCGTCAAAAATCAGATGGAACGGGATGCGCGACTGGATCAGCGCCTGCTCAACCAGGATGGCGCTCAACTGCGCTCTGACGTTGTGATAAGTGATGGAAGGATAGGATCGCAACACGCCAACAGTGGCCAGATCGCGCGTTCCGACAAAAAGGTCGCGGTGTTTTCTGTAGAAGGCGATGTAGTCCAGCATCCACTTGGGAAGCGGCGCGCTGCCTGCCGTCCCAATCGTCTGGTTGAAGGCCAGCTTTTCGGCTGTGGCCACTTCGCTGGGTGACTGTGTCATCAGAACGTTGTCGTAAGCCCGCGCGAGCTTGTAGCTGCGGATCTTGGAAACCAGCCGTCCGTCCTCGGGAAAGTATTCGGCGAAGTTCTCTTCTTCGGTCACATAGGCGTCCGTCGAAGTCAACAGCCGGCAATGGTCGATAGCGCTCATCCAGGCGCGGTTCCCGCCGGTGATGCCGTGCGGATTGATTTCGATCGCCACTTCGGGGTTCAGCGACTTCGCGTATTCGGACATCTGCCGCAGCGCGTCCGCCATTACCTGGCAGCGGAAATCAATCCACTCCTGGATGGCCGGGTCAAAGATGATGGCCATTTTCCCGGGCGGATTGTCCCGGTTCCACTGCGGCGGATTGACGTGATCAACGTTCTCGAATCCAAAGCGCTGCCGAAGTTTTTCCGGCGTGTATTTTGCCTTCAGATAATTGCGGAATCCATTCACGCAACTCGGACTGTGGCAGGAATCGGGTTCAGGGTTGAGATCAAAATTATCAAAATGAATGAAGTCGGTTTTAACTTCTTCGACCGCAAAGCGGACCAGCTTCTTAAGGTATGCCAGGTACTCCGGGTTTGAAAAACAGGGGCGGTAGCGGAAAGACTGCTGGTAGCCGTAGGTCAGCAGAATCGGCAGTCCGCTGACGTCCCGCTGAATCCAGTCCTTGGCGCGTGGCTCCTCCGTGAAGAACGTTTCATACATCATCGTGTTCCACTGCAGGTAGGTATCGACCCGCATCCCGTAGCGATGCGCAATCTCCGCGGCCCGCTTGGTCTCCAGCATCTCCGGCATTTCGGCGGCCATGCCAAATCCCTTGTAGAAATGGGTGTGAAAGACCTCCACGCCCTGATCTTTGAGCTGGCGGATCAGGGTTTCACTCTGGTTCCAATCGTGAATTTTCCTGGCAGCAAGCGACTCGCCTCCGCGCCGGAGCACAAAGATGTACGGTTCATGGAGACCGCCGGCCGTGATGAGTCCGTTCTTGATCCACTTCGCGCCTTTAAGAGGGTCTGTTGTGCTGGGAAAGCTGCTCAGCGCAGCATTCCCAACCTGTGACGCTGCCATTCCTGCCACAACACTTCCCATAAAATCTCTACGGTTCATCACTCCTCCAATCCCAGTCGCCGGCTGTGAATGTCGGGAGTATAGCACAGAGGCAGGAAACAGAATTTATTGCCGTCAGGGCCTTAAGAAAACAGCCATGGCCCATCCTTCATCCGTTTCTACAGTTTTGATGTTGACCTCGCCGGAGTTTTCCGCGCCGAGTGAAGGGAGAGAGAATTCACCTGTGAGGGGCCCGGTTTCCTGCGCCAGGTATAAGGTGAGTTTTCGGCCACCCATGGAGCGCAAAGCAGCAGAACGCGACGCGGCATCCAAAGGCACGCAGGAGTACCGATCAGCCAATCGGTAATCCCGAGGAGGCCGGACACGAAACGGGTGCTGGTGAGATTAAGTTTTCGGAACGCCCGCAGCCCAGGCTGAGAGAGATGCGTCTTCCAGGGTGATTGCACGCGGGAAGAGGATGTTGTTCTCCAGATGGATATGCTGGTGCAAATCCGCCTCAAAAGCCTCCAGACCCTGGTAAAGCGCCTTGAAACTGGGGCAGGCGTCGGGGGGCGCTGTGAAGTTCCCGGCCAGGCTGCGAATTTCTTTGAGCAGATGTCCCGCGTCATCGTGTTCCTCGACCATCATGCGCACCGGATTTTGAACTGTTCCAAAGGGCGCCCGCGGCGGAGCAGACTTGCGCATTGCCGATTCCTCGAGTGCGATGATGTAAGGGAACAGCATCTGTTCTTCCTTCATCATGTGCATGCTCAGTTCATTGAGCAGCGCGGTGAACCGGTCCTGAACCTGAGCGACTTCCGGATGATGCTCGCCGTGTTTTGAAACAACTTTCGCCAGCAGCGGCTGCAGGCGCAGGCCTTCTTCACGGCAATAGGCGTGATGTTTTTCCACGATATGGCTGACGAGGCTGGCGAGAGATTGTTCGCCCCAGTTCGCGGCACCGGGTTGGTCCTTGCCGGCTCCTTCCAACAGGCCCTCTACGTGGTTCAGGTCAACACCGGCTTGCTCGCATGCTGCTGCCAGAGGCGTGCGCCCACCGCAGCAGTAATCGATTCCCAGTTTTTCGAAGACGGCTGCCGCCTGCGGCCTCTCCAGCGCAATTTCTGCAACGGTTCGTTGAGTATCGATACTCATCGGTCCTCCTTTTGAAAACTCATTTATGTAACCGATTGCTGTGCGCTGTCTCGCCCCACACAGCTCCCGTTCACTACATCTATTACACAAGATGGGGCAGATAGGTGGCTATGACCAAAGTCACGGCAAGATTTCACGGCTTTCGGTCTAATATCGGTACACGCTCCGCGTGAAGAGAACGCTGTGGGGGAATGTTTGATGAGCCTAAATACTCTTGAAAAAGCGGGGTTTCCGGTCGAATGGATACGCGCTTACGAACGTGATGCCCAGGGCCAGATGAATTACGCTGATCCTGCCTGGGAAAGAAAGGCTGCCAGAGCACTTGCCGCCTTTATTCTCTCGGGAATATTCTTCCTGGCTCTTCCGGGTACCTTTCTGGGCGTTTGGAACCTGCTTCAAATCTCAGCCCATCATTCCCACACAGCGGCCAGCACGGCCTGGATCCAAGCGCACGGGCATGCCCAGTTATTCGGCTGGGTGGGAAGTTTCATCCTCGGTATTTCACTCTATATCCTGCCCAAGTTCCGCGGACGCTCGTTGAAATCTTTTTCTCTGGTCTGGCTCATCTGGGGACTGTGGACTGCTGGAGTGGCATTGCGCTGGTGGGTTGGCGTTGAAGGAACAGCTTGGCGGTTCGGGTTGCCCGCCTCTGCAGTTCTGGAGCTTGCGGCTTTTGTGTTGACGCAAAGGGTCCTGGTGTTCAATGGCGCGGAAAAGAAAGGTAAGAAGCCCGAAGACCTGGGCTCGTGGCTGGGCATTTGGGGATTTGTATCCCTAGGCGTGGCGTTGATTCTGAACCTGGGCCTTTCCATCTGGCTGGCTGTCGATGGCCGCTCACCGGTGTTTCCTCCGGAGTGGGACCACACCTTCCTGATCCTGATGGTATGGGGATTCGCGGTGGTGATGGCGTGGGGTTTCAGCACCAGATTTATCACCATTTTTCTCGGCCTTCGTCCTCCTCATCATCAGGCGGCCGGGAAACTCGGCATCGGCATTGTCGCCCTTTTGGCATTGGCGCTGGCCCGCCAGTTCTTCCTCGCCGACCTGCTGATCCTGGCGCTTTCGGTTTACGCCATCTGGGCATTGCGCCTTTTTCAAAAGCCTGCACGCCGGGCAAAGCTTGTGGGAGCTTACCGGCATTATCCAGCCTTTATTCGCCTTGCCTACGCGTGGCTTGTGGCGGCAGCGACGTTGGGAGTTGCTGCTGATCTTGTGCCAGGCGCTACGGGCCTGGGCGGCGCTTCCCGCCACGCGGTTACGGTGGGATTTATCGCCCTGTTGATTCTTGCGCTCGGCCCTCGAATGCTGCCTTCGTTTCTCAACGGCCGCGAACTCTTCAGCACGCGTTGGATGGCAGCAAGCCTCTGGCTGCTGAGCGCCGGGTGCCTCCTGCGGGTATCGAGCGAAGCGGTCGCCTATTCACTGGGCGGAAGCGCCTGGAACCTGCTGCCGGTCTCGGCGTATCTTGAATTCGCGGGCGTCCTCGCCTTCGTGGTCAATATGGCGGCGACGCTGGCGCAGCCGCTCCCCGCCTGGTTTGCGGCGCAGGGCATCAGTGACAAGCTGCCTCTGTACTGGTACGTCACAAGCTTTCCAAAAACCAAGCCTGTGCTCATCCAGGCCGGCCTGAAAACACTTTCAATAGCGAAAACAGCACCGTATTCTCTGAGTCTGGCGGAAGCGGCAGCGGCGGACCATGCGGATTTGAATCATCTCGTCAGCGAACTGAACGCGTTCTTCCAAAAGCGTCAGCCGCGACGCGTGGGAAGGTGAGCATTGCGGCACGGCCACACTCGCCCTGATTTCAGGACTTTTGATTTCACCGAAGAAACGCCATGAGAATCCTTGCTCTCGTCATCGCTATTTACGCGCCGGTGATGCTCCTGATTCACGTTTCAACCGCAAGGATTCTGAAGGCGTGGAATGAACAGCCAGCTTCCCGGATCAGCCGCTGGTTCACTCCCCGTCGCGCTTTGCGGGTGGAAGGAGTGTTCTGGCTGCTGGCGCTGGCGGCCTGGTCTCTGTGGCAGCCGTTGGCGTGGAAGGTTCTGGTCGTCGTATTCGCATTGATCCACCTGGGGATCTGGGGCGCAGGCGAGTTGACAACCGGCCGGCAGAAGGGTCCGGCCTTTACAGCATCCCCTACGGTGAAACGAATCGTCGTCATCTTCGATTCGGTAGAGGCATTTGTCCTTGCTGCCCTGGAAGTTGTCGCGGTGTTGTACCTGATTCGACCCGGGTAAGTCGCAACCCACCAGCGGAGGACTTTTAAAAAGTCGTCAGCGAACTCCGAGAGGCAAGGGAGCCTTTAGGAGACTGGCCCGTTGCGTCTTCGAAAGGTTCATCACCTGCCACAGTCCAACACCCCACCAGGCAATTGCGGTAAGTTCCATGATGCCGGTGATGCCGATCAGAGAGTACGCGAAATGCGGCGCGAAATCGGTCAGCACCTGGAGGGCAACGCGGCCGGCGCAGCCTGCATTCAGCAAAATAAATGGTCCCCACAGCGAAGAGAGTATTTTTGAGTCGACCCCGGCAAGAATCGGAACGACGCGCGAGGAGACGGCCAGAATCATCATACTGACAAAACCGACCGTAAAGGCGTGCCGCTCGGCACCCCAGAAAGCGTGAGAGAACGCCTCCCCCGTCCAATTGCTGTAGGGAACCAGCAGCGGCATCATCGCCAGGGCTACGAGCAGCCAGACGTAGGCAGCGCGAATGAATTTCCAGCTCCTGTCGAATTGAGCGGGCCGCCTGAAAATGCCTAGTTGGAGAATCAGCAGCACGGCCCAGAGCGGCATCAGAAGGTACGAAATTTCCAGGAAGAAAGCTGCAACGGGATTGCCGGTATCAAAATAGATCAGATAACTAATGATATCGAGAACCAGGCTACCGTTGATCAGCCAGAAGATCAGCCTCTGATAGTTGTGCTTTGCCTCTCCCAGCCCATAGACCACCGGAACAAATCGCTGGCTCACGCCGGCAATAATCAGCGCGGCAAAACCGAAAAGTTGCATATCCCGCAAGGGGCCATCGAGCAGGGCGATACGAAAGACGGACTCGCCAATGGTGGCCGCAGTGGCTTGCGCAAAGAAGAAGACTCCGCTGAAAACGGCCTGGATCAGAAACCAGGCAAGTGAAGCCATAATCAACCCTTCGTAGGGGCTGCGGGGAGAAATGGACTGCGTGGAGGTCTTGAAGATGATCAGGATGAACATCGCGATGGCCGTCACTTCCGCGACCACGGAAACGGAACCCAGCGCCAGCGCCGCAGCGCCATGCTCCAGCATGTCACCGGCAGCGCGCGCGAGAATGCCGCACAGCATCAGATACAACGTCAGATTCGCCAGGCGCGGCCTCCACAGTGTTGTGACCTTGAAGCGCGGAAAAGACTGGTAGGCGAAGCCCATCACAAACAGGCCGACCCACCCGAATATCATGGCGTGGCCGTGCGCATGAATGAAGGGCAGAAGTGCGGGCTGTAGCAGTTCCTTCCGAAACGAAATTTCGAGCAGCGCAATCACTCCCCACAAGCCGCCCAGGGTGAGCACAATGGCGATGCCCGCCTTAAAAAAGCGCCGATAGATAAAGTCCGCCAGCGTTTCCTGATAAGCGTGTGGCTCCTGACGAGGGTTGTTTATCTCCGCATTGAGATCCCGCAGGAGGGCATCGAGATCGGCCTGGTGCACTGAGGCGAAAAATTCCAGTGATTCCGCAGGGCCGTTGCCTCCGCCGCAGCCGTGAAGACCATGTCCATCAAAGATTCGCCGCGCGGAAGGGCAAACTTTCAGGATTTCAGCAATGCTCGTGGATCCGGTAATAGAATTCATGTAAGCCCCTCCGCGGCATGGGTCAAATGTGACCAGTTATTCCCGATTCAGATGATAGGAGTTCCCGTCCCGGCCGACGATGACTTTTGTCACGCGGAAACGGAATCTGGCCGCGTGCACTCACCTTCACTTTTTTCTAATCCATTCCATGTACTCCTCTCTTGATTAATTCACTAGTTCGGGAACTCTTATGGCTTATCGTGACTAAAGTCACAGCGCCCGCCAACACCATGAATTAGAAGATAGCGATTCGCTTTCTGTGGCTTGTTTTTGCAGCAGTCTGCGGGTGCGCAATGGCCGGGCAACCGGGGGAGCAATTGCGCGTAGGGAAACGACAACCCCGTCAAGGAGAAGGGCATGGAAGAAACAGCTCATGGGCCCCTGCCCATCCGGCATACATTTATTCATGAAAAAGGAATCTTTCGTTTCAGCCTGCTGAGCGGAACGCTGATCTTTCTTGCACTGACGGGCCTCGCCATCTGGCTCCTGCCTTTCAGCATTCCGATCCAGGTTTCGGTGCTGGTGCACACCCTGCTGGGCCTCGCCATCGTCATACCTCTCACCTTGTGGCAACTGAGCCACTGGCTGGCCACGCGCAAGGTGCCTCGATCGTTCCGCAAGATCTGCGCTTACATGGGGTTCTGGTCCATGGCGGTTGTGACGGTCTCGGGCCTGGTGCTCACCTGGCAGGCCATGTTCGGGCTTTTTACCGGCCACTTCTGGGACCAGTTGCACCTTTGGAGCGGTATCGCGGCCCTGCCGTTTCTTGGGTATCACGTCTGGCCGCATGCCAGGAAAGCGGGAGAGAATCTGCACAACCGCCTGAACGTGCCGGGCAATTCGGGCCAGGCCCCACTTCCTGATTTCGGTCCCGGACGCCGCCACATGTGGCTGGCAAGCGGCCTGACTCTGATCGCCCTGGGGGCGGTTGTCGGCATCCTCGCGGTTGTTTACCAGGCCTACGCGCCGGACTTCAGCCATTACGCGCTGCCCACGGATTACAAGATGCCCTACGGCAAGGACCCCTTTGCGCCCAGCATGGCGAAGACGGTGAGCGGTGGCCCGGTGGCGCCCCAGATGCTGGCGGGATCTGAATCCTGCGGCGCCTCGGGCTGCCACACAGAAATCTACAAGGAGTGGGAAGCCGATAGCCATCGCTGGTCGTCGGAAGACGCGGCTTTTCAAGGCGTCCAGGCTGCGCTGATTCATGCCGAAGGCGCTCCCGCCGCCCGCTACTGCGCCGGCTGCCATGATCCCGTCTCGCTGCTTTCCGGCTACAAAAACGCCAGCACCAGCATTGAGGCTCCGGGTTTCAAGGAAGGTTCCTCCTGCGTGGTGTGCCACGCCATGCGGCGGGTGGATGTGCAGGGGAACGGGAATTACGTTTGGGGGCCTCCCAGGCCTTATCTGTTTGAGTATGCGGGCGCGGGGCGTGCGTCCTCCATCACGCATTTTCTGATTCGCGCCTACCCCCGGCAGCATGATGAGGACTACGATCTGGCGCTCGACCAAAACCCCGCCTCCTGCGGCGCCTGCCACAAGCAGTTTATTGATAAACGGATTAACCACGTGGGATGGGTGCAGCTGCAAAACCAGTACGACGACTGGAAACATGGCAAGTGGAACACCGATCCGAATACCGCCCAGCGGCTGCGCTGCCAGCAGTGCCACATGTATTACCAGGATGCGCCGAGCGTGGCGCTGGCCGATCCTTACGACCTGAAAACGGGACTGGGCCTCAAGCACCGCAATCACTGGTTTGCAGCCGCCAATCAGTGGATGCCGGACGTTATTAAGGTGCCCGATGCGAAGGGCCAGACCGAGCGGGTCAACCAGTGGCTGAAAGGCGAGAAATATATTCCTGAAATTGCCAAGGTCTGGCCCAAAGGTCCCGTGCTGCCCATCAAAATTGTTCCTCCGCAAACGCTGCGGCCCGGCCAACAAGCGGAGTTCCGCACGGTGATTTCAAACAACAAGGCCGGACACAGTTTCCCCACCGGCCCGCTGGACCTGATCCGCGCCTGGGTGGAGGTGAGGGTCAGCGACTCGACCGGGCGCGTGGTTTTCCATTCCGGCGAACTGATGCCCAACGACCATCTGGAACCGGGAACCTTTGTTCTGAAAGCCGAAGGCGTCAATGCCGAGGGCCAGGAAATCGTTCGCCACGACCTGTGGCACTACGTGGGGGCCAAGTGGAAGCGCGCCATCTTCCCCGGCTATTCCGACATGTACGAGTACAAATTCAATGTTCCGCGCGACGTGAAAGGCCCGCTGACCATCGCGGCGCGATTGCGTTACCGCAAGGCCAACCAGTACTTCATGGACTTTGCTTACCCCGGGAAGCATATCCAGTCGCCGATTACCGACCTTTCCTCGGATCGCGTGGAAGTGCAACTGGGGGGACCAAGACAAGCCGGCGCTGCAGCCGGGCGGAGCAAAGTGAGTACGCTGGCTCCGTTGCCCAAACCAGGGACGGGCCGATGACGCGCCGGGAAATGCTCTTGTCAGGCGCCGGCGCTCTTGCGGCATTCACCACGGCCTGTTCACGCTCCAGTCAGAATTCAAAGTCGCAGGTGTTTGACAGCGCGGCCCGGAGTCTGCCGGCGGACCATCCGGCGATCGTTTTCACTGACGTAACACAGACAGGCCGGAATTGATTTTGTCCACTCACGCGGCGCCCGCACCCACCAGCTTCCTGAAGACATGGGGCCCGGCGCCGCCTGGGGCGACTTCGACAATGACGGCTGGCCGGACCTCTACCTGGTGAACCAACCCGGCCCCTGGGGCGCAAAGCCCGGCGCCGACGCGCCCTACAGCCATCTCTACCGCAACAATCGCGACGGAACCTTTACCGACGTGACGCTCAAGGCTGGCGTGGCCAACCGGGGCGGTTACGGCATGGGAGCCGCCTGGGGCGACTACGATAACGACGGGCACCTCGACCTCTACGTGACCAACTATGGCCGGTCCGTCCTCTACCACAACAACGGCGATGGGACCTTCACCGACGTGACCGGCCGCGCGGGCGTTGCCAATCATCGCTGGGGCATGACGCCGGTGTGGGTGGATTACGATAACGACGGCTACCTGGACCTCTACGTCACCAACTACGTGGACTACGACCTTCGCGGCGTTCCCACCGGAGCGACCTCGCAGGAGTACGGAACCAACGTGCCCTTTACGCTCAACCCTTCTTCCTTCGATCCGGTCCCGAACCGCCTGTATCACAACAACCGCGACGGGACGTTCACGGATGTCGCGAGGCGTCTGGGCGTGGCCAACGCCGGTGGGCGCAGCCTGTCCGCCGCCTTTGGCGACTTCAACCTGGACGGCTGGATGGATTTTTATGTCGGCAACGACATCTCTTCCAACCGCATGTATCAGAACCTGGGGCACGGCCGCTATGAGGACATCAGCGCCTCCTCCTGGACCGAGGAGAACCGCGGGACCATGGGCATCGCGTTGGGAGACTTCGACGGAGACGGCGACATTGACATGTTTCTCACCCACTGGATCGGCCAGGGATACGCGCTCTATCAAAATCTCTGGGCGGAACAGCACCAAACGGGCAAACTGCATTTTTCCGACGCCGCAGACCTGTACGGCTGCGGAGAGATCGCCATGGGCAACGCGGGCTGGAGTGCATTCTTCTTCGATTTCGACAACGACGGACGCCTGGACCTCGCGGCGATCAATGGCTCAACCCTTGAAGACAAGGGAGACACCACAAAGCTGGTTCCAGGCCAGCCTTTTCTTTTCTGGTCCAAGGGCCAGGACGGCTTTTACGACATGGCTCGTTCCGGGGCTGCCGGCAGCGCCCTCAAGCAGGCAATTGTGGGCCGGGGCGCGGCCTGCGCCGACTACGACCGCGACGGCGATCTCGATATGATTGTGATGACCAACCACGGCCGGCCGATGCTGCTGAGAAACGACGGGGGCAACCACAACCACTGGCTGTCGGTCCACCTGGTGGGCCGGCGCAGCAACCGTTCCGGCTACGGAGCGAAGGTCTATCTCCATGCCGGAGGCAAGCGGCAATTTCGAGAATATGGAACAGCGGGTTCCTACCTTTCGCAGTCCGCTCCGGAAGCATGGTTCGGCCTGGGCCAGGTTGACCGGGTGGAAAAAATTGAAGTGCATTGGCTGGGCGGCAAGAGCCAGGTGATCGAGAATCCGCGAGTCGATCAGGTCCTGACCATTACAGAAAGCTGAAGAGGCCGGGCCTCAACCGGCCGCCCTTTCGAACATCATCCCGACGCCCCCGCAGGACAATCTACGCCGCATCAGGCAGTTTAGTCGGCGGGCGTTTGGAGGCTTGGGTCCAGCTGATGGGCCTTCGCAAATTCCCCGCGAGCTTCCGTGAGATTACCCCTGGCACGCAGGGCCCACGCAAGGCCATAGTGAGCGCGAACGAAGTCAGGTGAGGTTTGAATGGCGGAGCGAAATTCCTGAATCGCGGCGTCGAGGTTTCCATTGAGGAAATCATTTTCACCCCGACTGCTCGCGATGTTCGCTGCCACACTGTTCCCTCCGGCTTTGTTCAACGCCGACTGCCCCTGCTGACTTTCTGCGATCTCCAGGTAGTAGTGTGCCTCGGCGCTGGAGGGATTCAAGGACACGGCCTTCTGCAATTCCGCAAGGGCTTGAGAATGCTGATGCTGAAGCCACAGGGTGGACCCAAGATGAAAATGAGCGCTGGCCAGGTCCGGCTGGATTTTGATTGCCGCCTCAAACTCAGATTGGGCCGCCGACAGATCGCCCTGGCGGGCCAGCAGAACACCCAGTGCATCGTGCGCACCCGCCCATTGGGGGCGCAAGTGGATAGCGTACTTGTAAAAAGTTATAGCGCCGTTGAGGTCGTTCCTGCGTTCGAGCGCCACGGCCATGTTGAAATAGGCTTCAGCAAAATCAGGCTTGAGGGCGATGGCTTTGCGGAACTCCACAGCGGCCCGATTGATGTCACCGCTCTGAAGGTAGGCTGAGCCCAAAGAGTCGTGGACAGCAGGAGATTTGGGGAGGTATTCGAGGGCCATGCGGAATTTGCGGATAGCGGTTGCCAGATCGTGTTTCCGTGCTGCTTCAAGACCCTGATGATAAAGGCGCTGGCCTTGGGAAACTGTCTCGGAAGATGCCGTACTGCTCTGGGCGGCGCCCACCATTCCCATGGCCAGCAATAATGCCAGGCTCCAGAACGCGCTATATCTTGAGGTCTTGCTCATCCGCAGGCTGTTCAACTGTCCTGCCCCCTGATTTTGAGGAGAAAGGCTATTGATAATCGCTTCTCCCCCTGCACAAAACGACGGGATCTGCGGCAACGTCTCCAGAAGACCCGGCTTTGCCCCTGAGCCAGCGGTTAACCGCAGGGCGTGAGGCTCCGGAATTGCAAAAGGAACCCACGATCTGCGCTGGGGCGGGCTTGTGTTTTCCGATTTCTGCTTTCCTCCAGATTATGCCCCGGGACGGCGGGGCTGGTAGGAGCACCAGGGGTCGGTGGCCAGATAGTCGCCGGTCAGCGCGTAGGCCCGGGACCGGGAGCCGCCGCAGATGGAGCGATATTCGCACTGGCGGCAGCGGCCGTGCAGGGCTTCGGGGTCGCGCAGCTCGCGCATCAGCGAGGAGTTGCGGTAAATCTCCGTTAAAGTCTGCTCCCGCACGTTACCGGCCGACTTCGGCAGGAAACCGCTGGGATAGACTTCACCCAGGTGGGAAACAAAAACAAAACCTTTGCCCGCATTCACTCCGTGGGGGGCGAACCCGATGGTGTGTCCCGGACCTTCGGACCGCCGCAGCATTTCGGGCATCGACACCGCGCCGCGGGGGCCCGGATGCCCCTCTGAAGGCCTCTCAGACTGGCGCTCGGCCTCACGCTGCGCCACATAGCGGCGATAATGCGGCGCCTCGGTCACTTTCAGGATAAAGTTGGATTTCTTCTGAACTTCGTACAGAATGGCGAACAGTTCCTCGCAGCGTCGTGCTTCAATACCGTCCAGGGCTTCGCCGCGTCCAATCGGGACCAGAAAAAACACCTCCCAGAAGACCGCCTGGAGGCGGTCCACCAGTTCGGCCATCTCAGAAAGATAGGGCACGGAACCCGCCCAGAGCGTGGTGTTGATCTGCAGGGGAAGCTTATTCTGGTGCGCCCATTCCGCCGCTTCCATGGTTTTGGCAAAGGCGCCTTTGACACTGCGGAAACCGTCGTGCAGGTCGGCCTGCGGATAATCAAGGCTGAGCGCCATCTGGTCGAGCCCCGCCTCCTTCAAATTGCGCACCAGGTCTTCGGTGAGAGTGGGGGTCGCGGCCGGCACGGTTCCCATGCGCAGCCCCAGGCGCTTGCCTTCGCGCACCAGGTCCAGCAAGTCGGGGCGCTTGGCAGGATCGCCGCCGCTGAGTATGAAAACCGGCGTGCCCATCTGCTTGGCCTCAGCCAGCAGCTTGAATCCTTCCTCGGTAGAAAGCTCTTCGGGATGGCGCAAGGGCTGGGCCGACGCGCGGCAGTGCACACAGGCAAGATCACAAGCCTGGGTGGTCTCCCAGATCACCAGAAAGGGCGCAGAGGCAAAATCGATGGATGGCATCATAGCCATTTCATCTTACCAGAATGGCGGGCTGCTGGTGGCAGTGAACAGCCGGTGAGCGGGCGCCCCTTTTATCCCCCGCAACTTGGGCGAAAAGGATTCATGCCCAAAGGCCCCTGGCACAGGACCACGGAAGATTAATGAATGGTTTCCGTTTGCAGCGGTGGTTCCCCGTCCTGCACGACGACGCGAAAATTGAAGCGCCCGATGGCCTGGCCGCCCGGTGTTTCCACGTCCACGCGCCACAGTCCGGGGGCGATGGAGGATAAGTGTGAAAACGTTCGATAGCCTTCTTCACGCCCTCCCCCAACGGAAAGGGGAACGACAGCGCGGGTAATCCACTCGCCCCTGGACCGATCGTAAAACTGCCATTCGTGAACGATCTTCGTGGTGAGGGCAGTAGGAGAAAAAACCGCGGTGTAGAACGTAAGAGAGTCACCGGATTTGATGTGAACCGTCGGGCGATGGATGAAAAACCGCGGAATGAGTTCAATCGAGGCGATTCCGTGTTTCGTGCGATTCTCACTCGTCACGGTGTAATCGCCGGGGCCATTCACGCTCAGCGAGTGGTAAATGTGGGCTTCCTTTAAGGACAAGGGAAGCGGCGGGATGAGGTTCAGGAAGTAAAGGCCGTTCACGATGACAAGGATGCCGGCGATGGAAGCCAGTGTTGCCCAGCCCTTCCGCCCCGCCAGGCGGTGGCGTGAAAAGACCGCGAGAATGAGAAGAACAAATACGATGGCAGCCACGCTGACGCCGCCGCTGATCAGAAATACCCTTGAACTGATCCGGTGCAGAAGCATCGGCATCTGGTAGATGGCGAATGAGTAGAGCGCCAGAAACAGGAGGGCCATCTGAAAGGAGAGGCGGGCATAGCGGCGCTTCAGGGATTCATTGGCAATAAACGCCAGGGCGAGCATCAATAGAAACGGCCAGCTTGTCCAGATGGTGCCGCTGCGGAAATAGAAGACGAGATAGACGGAAAGCAGGCCCCCAAAGAAAAACTGCATCAGGTTGACAAGCCAGAAGTGAATTTTCTGCGGATTCGCTTCCGGCCGCTTTCCGTCCCCGTCTGCCGTATCGTCCAGCAGGTTGATCCAGATGACACAGACCGTCACGATGGCAAGATGCCCGACAACCCAGAAGTTCTCCCAAAAAACGTCCACGCGCCGCAGCGTAAGCGCGTCAAACACAAACCCGCCGACGAGCGAAAGAGAAGATATGGGCCGCTCAAGACGCGCATATCCTCTGCGCGCAAACGTCAGAATGGATTTCTTCCCTGTGGACATAGGATCCCGAGACTTGGAAATGTCATTTTAAGAGATAAACCGCAAAATGTTAAATCTCCGGGCTGTTTCTGAGGGGAAAAGCAGGAACGCCGCCGCCGTTCAGTTTCATCCCCCAATGGGAAGAGAGAAGGATTGGGAGGGCATTCCAGATGACGGGGTGGCTGGGCCAGGCCACGGGAAAATCGTGGATTGCAACGCCGTGCTTTCGCGGGCCCCTGACCGGCGCAATAACCAGCCGGAGTAGCAGGCTTCCGGCAGCTCTTCACGCCCCACCGCCCGGGCCTTTCGCCAGCCGAACCTTTGAATTGTATTACCCCCATTTCGGTGCTACGTTGTTGGCCAATAGGGAGGTGTTCATGGGATTTAACCGGCGTGAGTGTTTGAAGGCCATGGGCGGTGGGGTGGCCGCTGCTGTCAGTGCGAAATCGTTGGCCATGGCTGCCCGTTCGGAATCAAAAACCGGTGCCAGCAAGCTCCGAATGCCTGGCCTTTATCCAGGACGTGTGGTCTCCGTGGAAAGTCCCGGCGTCCTGGTGTCGGGCCAGTATCAGGCGGAGCCTGTGCAGCAGATGATGCGCCGCGGCATGACGGAATTGACGGGTGCAGACTCCTGGACCGACGCCTGGCGCCTTTTCTTCGAGCCCGGCGATGTTGTGGGAATCAAGCTCAACCCGGTGGGACAGCCGCTGGTGAAATCGGACGCGACGGTGGTTCGTGAAATCATCGCCGGCCTCAAAGCCGCCGGGGTCCGGAATAAAGACATTGTTGCTTACGACCGTTACCGGGACCAGTTCTTCCAGGCTGGATATGACAAGTGGCTGCCCGAGGGCGTTCGCACTTCTTATGCGGCCGACCACTTTGAGAACATTCAGCTGGGCATGGACGGTTATGACCCGGACCATTACCTGGATATGGCGCTCACTCTGCCAGGCTACGGCATAGACGACACCAGGGCGCGGCGGTCTTTCGCGGCACGCTTTATCACCCGCCAGGTGAATAAACTGATCAACGTTCCTGTGCTCAAAGACCACCAGTCGGCGGGAGTCACGCTGGCCCTGAAGAACATGTCGCACGGCCTGGTGAACAATGTCAGCCGCAGCCACTCCTCTTCCACGCTGAACGCCTGCAATGCCTTTATCCCCGCGGTTGTGTCCCTGCCTGTCATCCGCAACAAAGCCGTCCTCCACATCCTCGACGGTGTCAAAGGCGTCTATGACGGCGGGCCCGGCGCAAGCCGGCAGTTCGTCTGGGAAAACCGCACGCTCTATTTCGCCACGGACCCGGTGGCGCTCGACCACGTGGGCTGGGAGGTCATTGACGCCAAAAGGGTCTCGGCAGGGATGCAAAAACTCTTCGAAGCGACGCCCGATAAATTCAGCACGTTCGTGCACCGGCAGCCCGAGCACGTGGAGATCGCGGGTGCGCTGGGCCTGGGCGTCTGGGACCGCGACAAGATCGATCTGCGGCAGTTGAAAGTGTAACCCCGCCCTTGATGGGGTCCGGACCGCGAAGGGGCGCGATCCTGCGAAGGAGAACCTTCAGCCACTGCGCGTTGCTGTTTCTCTGACGCCGTGTTTTTCTGGCTCGATTGGGAACTGTTGAATGGCACACGAATGCTCTTGCCTGTTGTGGAAGGCTGTAGTAGTTTTCTGCTTGCTCTGAACGGCAAAGCTGAACGGAGCTGAAGACTGCACGGCTGTTTCAGGGGATTTCCAAGCTTTTTCTGGGGAGTGTTGAATGATGACTCGGCGCGAAATGTTGGCAGCGATGCTGGCCTCCGCTGCTGGACCAGCCGCATGGGCCAAAGCGGCCTCTGGCAGAGGACAAAGTGGCAGACGGCCCAGGATCGCGGCGGTGACCACGATTTACTTCAAGTATTCTCACACCCAGGAGATCATTGACCGGTTCCTGTTTGGCTATGGCTGGAACAGCAAGTGGCACCACCCGCCCATGGACCTGGTGGGGCTTTACGTGGATGAAGTGGGAAAGGATGACCTCAGCCGCGAGCGCGCCAAACTCTTCCCGGCGATGAAGATTTATCCCACCATTGCCGAAACGCTGACTCTGGGCGGCAGCAAGCTGGCGGTGGACGGCGTGGTGCTGATCGGTGAACACGGCAACTATCCGCGGAACAAAATCGGGCAGAAGCTCTTTCCCCGCTACCAGTTCTTTGAGCAGATTGTGAAGGTCTTTAAATCCAGCGGCCGCGTTGTGCCCCTTTATAGTGACAAGCACCTTTCCTGGAACTGGGACTGGGCGCGCAAGATGTATGACACTTCCAGGGAAATGGATTTCCCGTTCATGGCCGGCTCGAGTCTGCCCGTCACCTGGCGAACGCCCTCGCTTGAGATGCCGGCGGTGGGGCGCGTGCGCGAGGCGGTCTGTGTGGCCTGGGGCGGGGTGGACAGTTACGACTTCCACGCGCTGGAAACGCTGCAGTGCATGGTGGAGCGGCGCAAGGGCGGCGAGGTTGGGGTGAAGTGGCTCGAGGCCTATCGCGGAGAGGATTTCTGGAAAGCTTATCAGGAAGGCGTGTGGTCAAAAGACCTGATGAAGTCGGCTTTGTGCCGAAGCCACACGCTCACGCCCGCCCGGCCCACGTTCAACGACATCTATCCCACCGACGACGAGATGCGCCAACTGGTGAAAGACCCCGTGGCCTACCACTACGAACACCTGGACGGCGTGCGTTGCACCATGCTGCTGATGGACGGGCTGGTGCAGGACTTCAATTTCGCCGCACGAATTGACGGCCGCCCTGGGATTTTCTCGACGCAAATGTATCTGCCCATGTCGCCGGGCCGCACCACGATTTCGAACTTCTTCAGCCCGCTGGTGCACTACATGGAAAAGATGATACTGACCGGCCGGACCTCCTACCCGGTGGAGCGGACGCTGCTGACCACGGGACTGACGGCGGCCGGGATGGAAAGTCTCTATCGCAAGGCGCGTTATGAGACCCCGCACCTGAACATCCGTTATCACTCGACAAAAGAATCCACTTTCTGGAGAACCTGAGTCTTATGCCTCTCCGTATCGCTGTCATCGCAACCGTCTACCACTATCTGTCCCATGCCCAGCACATAGGCGACCGCTTCCTGGTGGGTTATCCCATCGCGGGCGAGTGGCACCATCCGGACGTGAAAGTGGTGTCGCTTTACGTTGACCAGAAACCTGAAAACGACCTGAGCGCCCAGCGCGCCAAAGAGTTTGGATTCACCGTCTACCCGACCATTGCTGAAGCGCTGCGCTGCGGCGGCGACAAGCTGGCCGTCGATGCGGTGCTGACTGTCGGCGAGCATGGTGATTATCCGCGCAACGCGAAGGGACAAATCCTCTACCCGCGGTACGAGTTCTTCAAGCAGGTTGTCGACGTGTTTGAAAAGGACGGCCGCGTCGTTCCCGTCTACAATGACAAGAACCTTTCCTACGACTTCAAGAAAGCCCAATGGATGGTTGCGACCCACCATCGAATGAAGTTCCCCATGCTGGCCGGGTCGAGCCTGCCGGTCACGTGGCGATTGCCGGATATTGAGCTGCCGCTGGGTTGTGAAATTGAAGAGGCGCTGATGGTGGGCGAGGGCGGATCCGACGCCATGGACTACCACGCGCTCGAGGGCATGCAGTGCATGATCGAACGCCGAAAAGGCGGAGAGACGGGTGTGAAGTCCGTGCAGTTGATCACCGGCGATGCGGTATGGAAAGCGGGCCGCGAAGGCCGCTGGTCGAGGGAGCTGCTGGAAGCCGCGCTCTCGCGCAGCGACACACCGCAGGGCCTGAGCGTGAAGGACGGCCGTACGCAGGACCTGCTGGCCAACGATACTTTGCCGGGGCTGGTGAAGGACCCTTGGGCGTATTTCATTGAGCACAACGACGGCCTGCGCACCACGCTGCTGATGCTGAACGGCGCCATCGCGGATTTCAACTTCGCCGCCCGCGTGAAAGGCTTCCGGCAAATCCAGTCCACACAGTTCCTTCTCACTCCCAACCCGAACGTGACCTATTCCGCCTGCCTGGTCAGTAAGATTGAGGAGATGTTTATGACCGGTAAGGCGCCTTATCCTGTGGAGCGAACCCTGATGGTGAGCGGAATCCTCGACAGTTGCCTGACGTCAAAATACGAAGGGCAGAAGCGGCTGGAAACTCCCTATCTGAACGTGCGTTATCAGGCGCCCAAAATATCACAGCGCGCCCACGTATAACACGACTTCCCCGAGAGAGAAATCGCCGTGTAAAAGCGCGGCGAACAAGGGACCGACGAATGCACCGGGGGCGGGCGGCGCCGTCCGGCGTTTGCGTGTAAAATCGGGGGCATGGCAAAAAACTATCGCATTGCGCTTCTTCCCGGCGACGGCATTGGCAAGGAGGTTGTGCCCCAGGCTGTCCGGGTCCTGCAGGCCGCAGCCAGCGGCTTCACGCTCACCTTCGAATCGTTCGAGTGGGGCTGCGAATACTATCTGCGCACCGGCCGCATGATGCCGGCGGACGGGCTTGAATATTTGCGTCCCTTTGACGCCATCCTGCTGGGCGCCATCGGACATCCCAGCGTGCCCGACCACATTTCTCTGCGCGAGCTGCTGCTCCGCATCCGCTTCGAGTTCGACCTCTATGTGAACCTGCGCCCGGTTGAAATCCTGCCCGGGCTGGATTCGCCGTTGCGCGGCAAAACAGCGGACGACATCAACATGCTCTTCGTCCGCGAAAATTCCGAGGGCGAATACTGCGGCATGGGCGGGCGCTTCAAGCCGGGGACGAGCGACGAGGTGGCCGTGCAGCAGTCCGTCTTCACGCGCAAGGGAGTGGAGCGGGTGATGCGCTACGCTTTTGAGCAGGCCCGGCGGCGGCCGCGCAAACGCCTGGCCAGCGCCACCAAGTCAAACGCCATGCAATACACCATGGTGATGTGGGATGAAGTCCTGCGCGCCGTGGCCCGCGACTATCCCGACGTCGACCGTCGCCAACTACCATGTGGACGCGCTTGCGGCCCGCATGATTACGCATCCCGAGAGCCTGGACGTGGTGGTGGGCTCCAATCTTTTTGCCGACATCCTCACCGACCTCGGCGGCGCATTGCAGGGCAGCCTGGGACTGGCGGCGAGCGCCAATCTCAATCCCGTGGAGCGCATCGGCCCCTCGATGTTTGAGCCCGTGCACGGCAGCGCTCCGGACATTGAGGGCCGCGGCATCGCCAATCCGATTGCCACCCTCTGGGCCGCCGCGATGATGATGGAGCATCTGGGCGAGTCCGAAACCGGCCGGCGCATCATGGATGCTCTTCGAAAAGTAACCGGCGAGAAAAAAGTCCGCACTCCGGACCTGGGCGGCAAAAACACCACACAGGAATTTACCTCCGCGGTGATTGGAAAACTCTAGCGGGCTCGAATCCGGTTTTTCAGCGCAATATAGTAACCGGCAACAAGCCATATTAAGACTCCCTCCCGACGCGGTGCCCACGTTATAACGCCTGCCCGCATGCCAAAGAGTCTGTCCGCCCCGCGCGTTCCAGATTTAAGCAATCGGGGTGGATCCCAGGCCGCATCAGGCGTAGAATTTCCGCAAGGGGAGAAATTGGGAGCGGGCGTTCGAGACCCCTGAAAGTAGCAGGAGGACGGGGGTGGAAGTTTTTCTCATTTCGTTCTGCGCTGTTCTCCATTCGGCGCGTGGTACTCCGGCAGGCGAACACCGGATGGTGCATGATGAATGGGGTTTTCGGGCCCGGACGGACGCCTCGGAAACTCGCATTTTTATCCTTCATTTGTCAGAATTCATAATCAGTAACAGCGGTCGGAATGTTGCCGCGCAGGTCAAGCAGGGTGTGCAGTTTCACGGCGCTCTTGCGCCGCCGAAACTGCGCCCAGGGGAAAAGCGACAGGCAGAGATCGATGGTAGTGGAATCGAAGACGTAAACGGTCTGGTCCAGTTCCAGGGCAATCGGGTCGTGCTGATAAAGAGCCCGGGCCTGAGCGATCAGCAGACGAGCAAAATCGGGATAGATGCGCCAGTCGCGTTGCTGGTTGGCGTTGGCCAGGGTGTTGCGCGAGACGCCGCCCCGAAAGCCCATGTGATAAAGCTGCGAGCGGTGTGGGCGCAGGCAGGTCTCGATGTCGCGCAGACTCTCGCGGTAGGTCAGTTGGGCAAAGGCCAGGCACAAAAATTGATCGAGGCAGGAGAAACTCTGCACCTTGTAATCGCCCCGGTAGCGCTCGACACAACGACGAAATTCGACGAGCGGAAGCAGGTCTATCAGTTGAGCAAAAATCGTTCGTCCACGGTTCATGCGCCATCCCCCGGAAGCTCTTGGAATACCTTAAGCGTAGCGCCGAATTCAAATCGATCTTTCCCATTCTTACCACCAACCCGTCTGCTTCCCTTGCACTTACACCATTTCTCAAATCCAACATTGGGACAGTACTGATTTCGTATCATCAAGTGCGCGGACTAAGGGGGCAGGTCAGCAGGATGCGATGGCGACCTTGATGGCTCATTGAAAATAATGGTAGGCCCGAACGGACTCGAACCGTTGACCTCTACCGTGTCAATGATGAAGTAAAGTAAGTAAATTCAACCAGATGCGGCACCAAACTTACTCGTAATTAGACCCTTGATTGGACCCCGATTTTTTGATCTCAGCCTTTAAAGCTCGAAGTGTGTTTAGAGCATTTTGCCTTTGATTCAATCCCATCCAGCTAATGACTGAAGCAGATAGAGCTTCCGTTTTCTCCCCCTTTTCAGCAACGTTCCTTTTTTGCAGCGAAACCGAGTCACATTTCCCTCCCGGACCGCTGAAACTGGAGCAAGATTATCGCCTGGGGTCAGGCTTGACAAGTAGCCAGCAAGGATTTTGGGATCAAAATCGAATGTCCCGAGGCGTGAGGCGGGTGTCCGGGATAGATTGAGGATGGCCCCACCCACGCCGTCGCAGACATCCCCGAGTACATTTGACACCGGAGGTATATTGTCAGTGGTGCGCTCTCCTGCTTGCAGCGCATTCGAACCCATTCCGGAGCCCCACAATGGCATCGACCACCTGGCGATTCACGCTCCCCAATGAAAAGTTCCGACTTGAAGAGATCAACATGCCAGAGGAACTGACGGCGTCTCTGGCAGGCCGGACTGTGGCCATCCAGGTCCTGCCCGAAGTACCGCCCATGACACGGCGCATCGACCTTTCCGTCCGTAGAATCCGTGTTGGTCCGCGGATTGCCAGATTTGAGAACACCCTCAAGATGAAGCTCGTCGGCAAGGCATCCGAGAACGTGGTCGAAGGAACGGTTTTCAAGCATGAGAACCACGACATGCTTGACCGGGTCGTCCGCCTTCTGCCAGAAAGGGTTTTCTGCCATCGGCCTCCCCCTTATCTTATGGTCCCTCCTTCTTACTTGCCGTTCATTGTGGCGCAATTCAGACAATCGTGTAGGGTGGATTGAATTCCGGAACCCCTGCGTGCCGTCCCGCAATCCACCTCAGCACATAGACCTCCTTGGGATTCGTCAGCCCGCCAGAGATCGAGTTGGGAATCACCTCAAGAAGGGCATGTGCGCCCAAATCCCTATAATAGTCGATGTCCGGCTCGACCTTGACGCAATCGACTCCGTCAATCTGTTTGGTGTCTCCCTCGTGGAAGGTCAATTGAACATTCGCTTCCCCGAACTGGACCTGCTTGTAGCTCCTCGTAGCGCCGGAGTGCAACAGCCCGCTCCCGAATTCTGGAGCAAACTCACCGTGGCTCGCCGCTTGCACAACTTGTTCGATGAGCCTTTTATCCGCGTAGGTAAAGAAACGATCTTGGGCCATCTCATCCCAGATTAATTCCTTGAGGTAATCAAGGGGCGTCCCAACGGGCAGATAGATTGACCCCATGGCGGTCGCAATGTTGAAGAAGGCGGCGAGCCGGGGCCCGTGATTTTCGCGCAAATCATCATAACGATCCGTGGCAGCGGCCTCCGAGGCAGCGCCAGAAGAAAGAAGTTTGAAGAGTTGAGGATGCGAAACACTCAACTTCTTCCATGATGCCTCAGAAAAATTGAAGTCCCCCTCCTTGGGGACAAGCATGAGGTCAACACTCTGCCAGGCGTTCCGTGCGATCTTTACCGGCGTAAAACCAGCGTCGCAATAGCCGCCAGCCGTCACGAACACGGTATAATTGTCGCCAAAATTATCGTAAAAGGGCAGGTCTTCACGGGAGATGCTTGGTCCTTTACAGAAGTCTTCAAATTGCTTTCCCTGATTGCCGTCTATTATACGGATCAGCAGCTCACTGTCCTGTGAGAACGGCTCTCGCGTGCCGTCAAAAACATTGATCATCAGTTTCCCTATGTTCGAATCAAAATCGGCCGGAGACATTTCCACCTCCTGGACGGTTGAATCATAACCGACTCATTTTGCTCAGGCAACTGTCCGTGCCTCGCCCATGGCTTCCTAAACGGGAGCCTCTAGACACGGACGGTACTGAAATATGGTAGGAAGAAATGGGCACTGGAGGGCCCGATCAAAACACCGTAAAAGGAAATCTTTCGCCAATCTCGCTCCACATGCCAGATGACCTATTGGTTTGTCTATTTACTCTGACCCGTGAAGAGCCTTATGAAAAGGTTTGGACAACGCCGATGCAGAAGCTGGCGGCCGAGGTCGGCTTTTCGGAGCGAGGGGTCGCACCTCGTGCGGAGCCCCAAGCTTCGCAAGCAACCATTCGGGGCAGATGTTTAACTCCATCGCAGGCCGGTTACTAACCCACATTTCCATTTTGAACTCGATCTCTGAATCTTCCGATCGCCGTAATCATCAATATTCATGCGGGTGTGAAAGCTATAAGGACGCTTCGGAGGTCAGTACCCAAAGGGTGAGAAACAGAATCAGCCCTTTCAGCTCTCTTTCAAGGCCTCTCTCAGGATCGATTTCCAAGGGTCCCGCGTCACCTCGGACGGCGGCTTGATCTTGGTGCGCCAACTCGACGAGCGGCTCGGGTTCGGAGAATTGATCGAAGAACATCTGGCGGACTCCCGCCGTGGGAAGAATACACAGTTTCCTTTTGCCGACTCGCTACGCCAATCCGTTTACAGTCGGCTGGCTGGTTACGAAGACCTCAACGATGCCCAGAGGCTCTCCCATGACCCGACTTTCCGGCTGATCGGTTCGAAAAAAAACTGGGATCGAGGTGCGGCTCTGACTTCTCGGTTGCAGACCTTTGAGATGTAGATGCTGGCCGAGGAGGAGAACTCCGCGGGACTGGGGCGACTCAGCCGGGCATTGGTCGGCAAAGCGGAAATTATGGATTCAGGTTACCGGACGGTACTGGACATGGATTCGACCGAGATCACCGGTTTACGGGGAGCAAGAACAGAGCGCCTACAACGGGCACTTCGAGTCCACCTGCTATCACCCACTGCTATAGTTCAGCCGCGAGGGCGACTGTCTGGCTGCGAAGTTGCGCCCTGGCAAGGTGCATAGCGCCGACGGCTGGGATGAGCTTTTGTTACCTGCGATCGAGCGGCAGCGGGACCAAGGCAAGGAGGTGGTGTTCCGTGCCGATGCCGCCTTCGCCAAGCCGGAGATCTACGAGGCGCTGGAGAAGCGGGGCGTGAAGTACGCGATCCGCATCCCGTCCAACGACAGCCTGGAGCGGAACATCGCGGAGTTATTGACGCGTCCAGTGGGAAGACCGAGTCACAAGCCGGTGGTCAGGTACAAGAGCTTCCTGAACCAAGCGGCGAGTTGGAAGACGGCGCGGCGGGTGGTGGCGAAGGTGGAGTTCCACTTCGGGGAGTTGTTCCCGCGAGTCGGTTTCATCATAACGAACCTGACACTGCCGAGTCGGGCGGTGGTACGGTGCTACAACAAGCGCGGCACGGCGGAGCAGTGGATCAAGGGAGGCAAGCAGGCAGTGAAGATGACGCGGCTGAGTTGCCATAAGTTCCGGTCCAACGCTGTGCGACTGTGGCTGACCATCCTTGCCTATAACCTGGGCAACCTGTGGCGGCGACTGGTACTGCCCCAGAGAATCCACAAGTGGTCGCTGACGAGCCTCCAGCAGCGGTTGGTGAAGACGGGCGGGAGGCTGGTCAAACACGCACGGTATTACCGGCTTCGGCTGGTGGAAGGGCACTTGAGCCGGAGGCTGTTCGGAGCGATGGTGCTGAGGATTACTGCCGCTACCGGTGCCTGATGGATAGGCAGAGACTGCGAACAACAAAGACGATCAACAAAATAGGTAAGGAGACGGCGAGGTGTCAGATCGACCGCCTAAAAATAAGGTGTCCGGCGGTGTTGTTTCGCCTGGGTACGGCAGTCCTGCCTCTGGAGTGGGAACATGGGATTCAAACGGCAAGAAAATGTGCTTCGACGCAGGCCCACGGGTGTAGCATTGCCCTGCCGGGAGGCCATACTGGAAATTCCGGCTTAGGAACTGAGAAGGGGTTTCTATGGAATGAAGATGACCGCGATCCCCGGCGCGACGCTTCCTCCTGTTCCTCCCGCGGCCGTGGATGGCCCGCTGCGGAACAAGCCGGCTGAGTGCATTGAGCCCCTCGGAAACTCTCCCGCAGGAGCCAGCCGTTACCCCCTTGTGACTTGACCTTGCGTTCAACACATTTTGGTGTTATACGTGCTAACGTGGGTACCTAGCGGGGCTAATCTCAACAGAAAACGGCGCGATTTTCGGAAAAGCGCAGTCAAGGCCTTTGCGATTCAGATGCTTTCCGGAGGTTTAAGCTATGGCTCGGCTTTCGTTGCCAATTGAAAAACTGCAGCAGCACTACACCGTGGTGGTGATCGGCTCCGGCTACGGCGCGTCGATTGCCGCCTCACGCCTGGCGCGGGCGGGACAGCAGGTTTGCGTGCTGGAGCGAGGTAAAGAGTTCCAGCCGGGTGAATATCCGGACACGGAACTTCGCGCGGTCGAGGAGATGCAAGCCCACCTGCCCGACGGTCAGATCGGCTCCAAGACCGGCCTCTATGAAATGAATGTCAATGAGGACATCAACGTTTTTAAAGGATGCGGCCTGGGCGGGACTTCCCTGGTGAACGCCAACGTCGCCCTGCGCGCCGAGCCTCGCGTTTTTGACGACCCCCGATGGCCGAAAGCGCTGCGGGACGATCTTGCCGCGGGCCTGGAAGCGGGTTACGGCCGCGCGGAGGAAATGCTAAAGCCCACCCCTTACCCGGCTTCGGGCTTTCCTGCCTTGCCCAAGCTGGAGGCGCACGAACTGTCGGCGCGCAGCATGGGCGCGCCCTTTGCGCGCACGCCGATCAACGTGAACTTCACCGTGGCGGGCACCAATCACGTGGGCGTGGAACAACGCCCCTGCTCGTGCTGCGGGGATTGCGTGACGGGGTGCAATTACGCGGCCAAGAATACCCTGATCATGAACTACCTGCCCGACGCCAAAAATCACGGGGCGGAGATCTACACCGGAGTGGACGTGGGGTGGATCGAGCGCAGTGACAACCGCTGGCTGGTGCATGCTGAGGTTCTGGGCGTGGGCAGGGAGAAATTCCAGGCGCCGGAATTGACCGTGAGCGCCGATATTTTGATCTTGGGGGCCGGGTCGCTGGGTTCGACCGAGATCCTGCTGCGCTCGCAGGCGCGAGGCCTGGCGCTTTCCGGTCAGGTGGGCGAGCGCTTTACGGGCAACGGCGACGTGCTGGGCTTCGCTTATGACGCAGACCGCGTGATCAACGGAGTGGGCTGGGGACATCACAGTCCGGGTGAGATCTCTCCCGTTGGCCCCTGCATCACCAGCGTCATCGACCTGCGCCAACAACCGGTGCTGGAAGACGGCATGATCATTGAAGAAGGTTCGCCGCCGGGACCGATCGCGGGATTCCTGCCCGGAGCGCTGGCGGTGGCGGCGGATCTCGTTGGGCGCGAGGCCAAGTCCGGCATGGTCGAGGAAATCAGGGAAGGCGCGCGCCGGCTCGCGACCTGGGTGGAAGGACCCTACCACGGCGCCGTTCACAACACGCAAACTTATCTGGTGATGACTCACGACGATGGCGCGGGAAAGATGAAGCTGGAAAACGACCGCCTGCGCATCCACTGGCCGGGGGTGGGGGATCAGCCGATCTTCGAGAAAGTCAACGCACGCTTGGATCAAGCCTCCAAGGCGCTCGGAGCCACCTTTATCCATAATCCCCTGTGGAGCAACCTGCTGCACAAGAGTCTGATCACCGTCCATCCGCTGGGCGGGTGCGTGATGGCGGAAGCTGCCGAGCAAGGTGTGGTGAACCACAAAAGCCAGGTTTTCTCCTCCGCGCAAGGTTCGGAGGTTTACGACAGCCTTTACGTGATGGACGGCGCGGTCATCCCGCGCCCGCTCGGCGTGAACCCGCTGCTCACCATCTCGGCGCTCGCGGAGCGCGCCGTGTCGCTCGCCGCCGGCGACCGTGGCTGGCAGATCAAGTATGATCTGCCTTCCGGGCCCCACGCTGTGCCGGCGCCGCAAAAAGTGGGCATTGAATTCACGGAGACCATGAGCGGGTACTTTTCTACCGGCGTCAAAGACGACTACCAGCGCGGTGCCGACCTCGGCAAAAAAGAAAACTCACCCTTCGCCTTCACGCTGACCATTGTTTCCGAAGACGTGGAAGCGACGATTTCGGACCCGCAGCACGAAGCGTGCATGATCGGAACGGTCACGGCTCCGGCGCTTTCGCCACATCCTCTGACCGTGAACAACGGAAAGTTCAACCTGTTTGTCGTTGACCCGTCGGAGCCCGCCACGCGCCGCATGTGGTATAAGATGCCGCTCACCGCCGATGATGGCCGCGTTTACTTTTTTGAAGGCTTTAAGTTGATTCGCGACCGTCCTCTGACCGACGTGTGGGCCGACACCACCACACTCTACATCACGGTGTTCGACGGCGCGGACAGCAAGCGCTCCCGTGCTCGGAAAAGGGATCCTCATCATTCGTCCCCAGGACTTCCTGCACCAGTTGACCACCATGCGGGCCACGAACGCTGATAGTCTCGAACAGCGACTCACAGCGGAAGGAAAATTCGCCCGTTTCTTCATGGGCGTGCTGGCCCAGAAGTACGGCAGGATTTTCAGGACGCCGGGGAAACCCTAAAGAAACGATGGCAGAAACGAGCGCCTGCAAGGACAATTTTATGCCACCGCTCAGGGACACCGTCATCCCCTTCCGCGCGGGAGACGGGTTCGAGTGCAACCTGATTCACGTGGAGGGGGATCAGCCCGCCGTGAAAGGGCCCGTACTGCTGGTTCACGGCGCCGGCGTCCGCGCCAACATTTTTCGCGCTCCCACGCAGCAGAACGTGGTCGCTTTTCTCATCAACAATGGCTACGACGTGTGGCTTGAGAACTGGCGGGCCAGCATCGACCTGCCTCCCAACCACTGGACCTTAGATCAAGCCGCGGTCTACGACCACCCCGTGGCCGTGCGCACGGTCGCGGAACTGACAGGGGCGAGTGAAGTCAAGGCGGTGATCCACTGCCAGGGTTCCACCAGCTTTACGATGTCAGCAGTGGCAGGATTGCTGCCCCAGGTCAAGACCATCGTCTCGAACGCCGTCTCCCTGCATACGGTCGTTCCGGAGTTTTCCGCGTTCAAGATCAAGTACGCGCTCCCGTTCATCGAATCGGCAACGGACTACCTCGACCCCCAATGGGGGCTGCACGCGCCGACGCTGGCTGCCAAGATCATCGACTCCATCGTGCAACTCACTCATCATGAGTGCAACAACCCCGTTTGCAAGGAGGTCAGCTTCACTTACGGCAGCGGGCACCCGGCGCTCTGGCTGCACGAGAACTTGAGCGACGAAACCCACGAGTGGCTGAAACATGAGTTTGCAAAGGTGCCCCTCACGTTCTTTGAACAGATGAAGCGATGCGTCGAACGCGGGCATCTGGTCAGCGTGGAAGGGAAGAAGGAACTGCCCGAAGATTTCGTGGCGCAGCCTCCCCAGACCGACGCCCGATGGGCCTTCTTCACGGGGGAAAAGAATCTCTGCTTTCTGCCCCAGAGCCAGGTCAAGACCTACGAGTACTTTGATTCGCAGCGCCGGAATTTTCATTCCTTGCGTGTGCTGCCGGCCTACAGCCATCTGGACGTCTTTATGGGCTCGAACGCCGACCGCGACGTTTTCCCGCTGATGCTGGCGGAACTGGACAAACCACGATGAGGTGCAGCAATGTCAATCCCTAAGCGCGTGTTGGACGCCGCCGGACGCTATTCCCTGGTGGACGGAATTCCGTTCAAGCTGCCGGTTACGTGCGAGAAGTCACCCGTGCTGATGGCCGCCTTCCCCATCAACGCGGAAAAGGCCCAGGCGCTGATGCCCGGCAATGAGATCTTTCCTCTCAAGGTATGGAACCGCGGCTTGCTGGTGATCACCGTCGTGAATTACCTCATCACTTCGATCGGGAAGTATATCGAGTACTCCATCGCCATCGCCTGCACGCATGGTTCAAAGCGCGCCCCGCGCCTGCTTCCGGCGCTCTTGATGAAAACTTACGACACGGGGCAGTACGTTTACGACCTGCCGGTTTCCACGGAGATTTCTGTCAAGGGCGGCAAGGGGATCTGGGGCATGCCCAAGCACCAGGCAAGTCTCGACTTCCTCATCAAAGATGATACGGTGAGCGCGCAATACGACTGCGACGGCCAGTTTGCGATGAAGATTGAAATCGCGCGGCCCAGGAAGACCTGGCTGCCCATCAACCTGGGCGCCGTCAATTTCTGCGAGTTCCGCGGCATGCTGTTCAAGTCCTACATCTATTTCCGCGGGGAAACAGGGCTGGAACTCTTCAAGAAAGCCAAGGCGACACTCACGATTGGCGATCACCCGCGCGTCAGGGCCCTAAAGACACTGGAAATCGACCCGCAGCCGATCTTCACGGCTTTTATCGCCGAGGCCAACGGCGTTCTGGACGATCACTGCGAGAGCTGGTTTGTCAGTTACCCGCAGCCTCCCACCGTTCAACCCGAGGGCATGGAAAGCGTGGTCAACCTGGGACTGAGCCAGGAATGGCCGCCGCCCCCCAAGGAGCTCCCGTGACGGAGAATCGGTATCGGAAAATCTCTAGGAAAGAGGACGCTTGAAACAGAATTTGCTGCTCCTGAACCACTCACTCTTGTTTCTTTGCGTATCCATGTATCTGGGAACGGGCTGGTCCATGGTGCTGTTCTCATTTCCCACCGCGCCCCATCTGACGCCGGACAACTATTACTACGCCTTTGTTCCCCAGGTCGCCGCCGCCACCAGCTTCTTTACCACTATGACCAAACTGATGATCGTGCTCTGCATCATCATGATCATCGCGGAGTGGAAGACGGGCTTTCGCTGGGTGCCCATCGTCGTGCTGCTCGCCGTGTTCGCGGCCACCGGCCTGACCCTGAAATACATCTTTCCGCTGAACGAGGCCATGACCCACGGCATCAGGGATATCAATGAGCTGCACTCTACGCTCCGCCACTGGATGTTTCTGAACAAGGTTCGGGTGTCGTTCTGGAGCGTCCAGTGGGTGGCCATGATGGCTTATTTTGCCTCCAAAATTAAAATCCTGGGGAGCCAGGTATGAGAACACGATCGCTTCTTGGTTACATCGTCGCGGCCATCGCGGTGATCACTGTGGTGAGCGGCCTGGTGCAGATGCTCGAGCCGCGTTTGGTGCTGCGCGTGATCGGCGGTGAAATCACCCCTGCCAGCGCGCACTTCTTCGGGATTGTGGGCATGTTCATGCTGCTGTTTGGAGGCGCGTTGCTGCAGGAGGTTTTCAGCTCCTCCGCACAGCCGATCGTGGCTCTCTGGACGGCCTTGCAGAAATTTGGCGCCGTGGCCGCCGTGGCATTGGGAGTCGTCCGGGGAATCTTTTCGCCGCTGGCTCTGTTGGTGGCCAGCTTTGACCTGGTTTCGGCGGGGATCATTATTGCCTACTGGTCGCGCATCAGGAAAACCGCATGAAGATTCTCGCTTACCTCTTATTTTACGGGTACGTCATTTTGCTGATTCTGGCCGGCGCCTGGGGTGTGTTTTTTGCCAGGTTTGACCATCGACTACTCTTCCATCTGGACGTTCGCGGGCTGGCGCCCAAGCCCGCCGCCAGCCTGGTCAGCCAGTACCGTTTTTTGCGGGCCATGGAATTTGGCTTTGGAATGTTCAGCATCATTTATCGCCGCGAGATTTTTACCTTGCGAGCCTTCAACCGGCTGTTCCTGGCCACGATGTCTTTCGGCGTCGTGGCGCGCATTGTCTCGCTGTTTCTCGAGGGCCAGCCGTTCTCGATTTTCTATTTCTTCCTGGCGAGTGAGCTTGCCGGAGTCATCTGCATTTACGCGTATTCACGGCGTACCCTGGAGAAAGCTTGAGCGAACCATCCACAAATATCTACGGTGCAGCCACGCCCGGAGCTCCGGGCCCACAGCGCTCCCTGATCCTGGCCGGGGGCGGGATGCGCGTGGCCTATCAGGCTGGCGTTCTGCGCGCGCTGTTTGAGGCGGGGCTTACCTTCTCGCACGCGGACGGCACCTCCGGCGGCACCATGAACCTCGGCATGCTTTTTTCCGGCCTCTCCCCGGTCGAAATGTGCGATCGGTGGCGCACGCTCGACGTGAAACACTTCGCCTCCTTGATGCCCATCGAGGATTACCTCAAGGCCTGGGATCTGCCGGCCATGGGCGATGCGCGCGGCGTCACCCGGCAGGTTTTTCCGCACCTCGGGATCGACGCCGGCAAGATCAATTCCGCCACGGGGATGCAGGGGACCTTCAACGTCTGCAACTACACGCTCAAAACCAGCGAGGTGATTCCGCACCAGCAGATTGACCTTGACCTGCTGGTGGCCGGGATCTCGCTGCCGATTTTCATGCCCCCGGTCGAAAAGAACGGGTTCCTCTATCTCGACTCCGTCTGGATCAAGGACGCCAATCTGCTGGAAGCGGTCCGGCGCGGTTCCGAGGAACTCTGGCTGGTCTGGTGCATTGGCAACCTCCGGGAATACAAGAACGGCGCCTTCAACCAGTACGTTCATATGATCGAACTGAGCGCCAACGGCCGCCTGTTCGAGGAATTCAAAATCATTGAAGAGATCAACGCGCGCATTCGCGCCGGTGAAACCGTGGAAGGGCACACTCGCCCTATCAAGCTGCACGTCATCAAGCCGGAGTACGCTCTGCCGCTTGACCCGGATTATTTTCTCGGGCACATCGATGCCGCCACTTTAATCGACCGCGGCTACTCGGATGCCCGGCGGTATCTGGCCGCCATGCAGCCCGGCGGGCTTCCTTTCCAGCCGGAAGTCACCCAGATGCGAGACGACACGCTGGGCCTCACTTTCCGCGAAACGCTTTGCGGCGGATTCTCTTGGGACGAGGCCGATCCGAACACCGGGGAGAACAAAGGCGCGAAGACCCCGCTGACCTTGCACGCTGCGATTCACATTCATGATGTCCACGCCTTCGTCTCCGACCCGAACCACCCCGCCGACCTTTACGGCGATCTTACCTTTGCGCCCTGGGGAGAAAACCTTTCCGCCGAGCGAGGCGTCTTCAATCTCTTCTGTCCTGCCGGGGAGCCCGATACGAAGCTCATGGTTTATGAAATAGGATTCGAGCACAGCGGGCGGCAGTATTACCTGGCGGGCCGGAAAGAAATCCGCAGCGGCTCGGGCCTCGAACTGTTAAAGGAAAGCACAACGCTTTACGCGCAGTTGCACGAAGGCGCGGACAAGACGGGACCTGTGGTGGGCGCGGGAATCCTGCACATCGGCGCGAGCGAGATTGTGAAGCTGGTCTCTTCCATGCACGTGACCCACGCGGAGTCGGCCGAAGCCCGGGTTGAAGCGCTCTCCGATTTTGGCCGATTCTTCCTGGGCGAGCTTTGGGAAAGCTATCACAAGTAGTTGAGAGAGTTTTGGCGGCATTCCTGAATCAAGCGGGGCAATTTCATGCTGGTAATTCTCAGCGACACGCATTTGACGGACGGGTCCTCCGGCGACACCGTCCACGCGGGGGCGTTCAGACTGTTTGCGCAGGAGTTGGGCGACCTGGCTTACGACGCTTCAAAGCGTGAGGACGGCCGCTACGAGCCCATCAAGGAACTGCATCTCTTATTATTGGGCGACATTCTTGATGTGATCCGGTCAACCCAGTGGCTCGACGACCCCGTAAGGCCGTGGGACGATCCGCAGAGCGACGCCTTCACCCGTAAGATCACCGCAATTACGCAACAAATCCTGTCCAATAACCGCGAGTCTCTCGCCATCCTGAAGAGCTTCAAGGATGGCAGAACCATTACCATCCCGCCCGCAACTCCGGACGGCACGCCTGCCGAGGTCGGCTGGAATCCCGAATCCGAGGGAAGAGTTCCTGTCGATGTTCATACTTATTACATGGTGGGCAACCATGACTGGTTTTACCATCTGCACGGGCCGGCTTACGACGATCTCCGCCGCGAGATTGTTCAGGCCATGGGAGTGGATAATCCAGCGGACATGCCCTTCCCGCATGACCCAAAAGAGTTCAGCCAGTCAGAAGCCTTCAGAAGATTGGCCGCCGCTTACACGCAGCACGCTGTTTTCGCGCGGCACGGGGACATCTATGATCCCAACAACTTTGACGGCGATCGCGACCAGTCTTCCATTGGGGACGCGATTGTGGTCGACCTGGTCGATAAGTTCTCTCCCGCGGTCCAGGCGCAACTGGGCGGCGCGGTGCCGGAGGAATTCATTCGGGGCCTGCGCGAGGTCGATAATGTCCGGCCGCTTTCCGACGTGGCCGCGTGGATCGATGGCCTGCTGCGCCGCACCTGTCCTGATCCGCTGGTGGCGAAGCAGGTCAAGCGCGTTTGGAACCAACTTGCTGCAGAGTTCTTCGAGATTCCCTTCGTGAAGAAGCATCCCAAGATCGGCAGTGTGAAGTGGGCCCAGAGCCTGACGAGCGGATGGTCTCTCAACTTACTCAGCTGGCTGGTGCGGAAATTCGGCGGCTGGATTCATTCCTCCGACGTTCCCGACTATAAGAATGCCCTGCAGGAGGCGGCTTTCCTCGACCGTAGCGCCCGTTCGATCGTTTACGGGCACACGCACCAATACGTGCTGACCCCGCTCGAAGTTTCCACCACGCCCCAAGGCACTTTGAACCAGGTCTATATCAATTCCGGAACTTGGCGCCCTTACCACCAGCTCGCCAAACATTATCCGCAGGAAGAACAGTTTGTGCCGTATCAGTTGATGACCTACCTCGCTTTCTTTCAGGGTGACGAGCGAGCCGGGCAGCGCTTTGAGACTTGGTCGGGCGCGCTAGGAGAATGATATGGACAAGAGCAGCACACCTGCCCTGCTGGTTCCGCTGTTGGCTCTTCTGGCGATCGCTTTCCCGTTCGCGATGACCCTCCGCTCGCCCGGCGCTTCCAGCAGCGCGAGCCCGCAGGCCACCCAGCTTCGAGCCCAACCGCCCCAGCACAGCCCCGCCTCACGCCTGCCCCCGCATAGCGCTGCCAGGCTGATTGAAGACTTCCTGCGCGCTCGCTCCGATCAAGGGTCCTGGCCGGACGGGGACCCGCGAAGCAAGTACTCTCTGGACTTCATCATTGCGACGGTGCCCGATCCGGTTGACTCACGCCTTCCCTATTTCTTTGACTCCTCGGTTGATTCGATCCAGCGGGCGTGCGAGGCCAGCGGGTACGTGCTGGACAGCTTTGACCTGGCCTGGAGAGGTGCGGTGGGAGCGGGTGCCACAGCAACGGCGGCCACCGATATCCCCCGCTACCGGCGGGACCCCAGCCTTTTGCTGTTTCGAAGTCCGGACGAGAGGAAACTGCTCCTGGTGTTCCTGGTGGGCGAGACTCCTACCAGCGGGCTTCACAAAGCCGCCATGGCGGGCGCGCTTCGCCAGCTTGCGAACTTCTTTCCCTGGGGACCGGAGCATGGCCGGTTGCCGGAGGAACTTCGCAAGCTGACCGCGCCGGGTTCCCAAAGCGCCATCAGAATCATGGGGCCGACGTTTTCGGGCTCAGCTTTGTCCATGGATTTTGCGCTGCGCGATTGGCGGGCGGCGCTCGGCAATCCGCCCGTCGGGTTCCGGATCGTTTCCGGCACCGCCACCGCCATCGATCCTCAGGAGTTTTCCCGCATGGGCGGCGGCCGCGTGACCTTCCGGGCGGTTGTTCCTCCGGACAGCAAGACGCTGCCGCGCATGATCGCCTACATCCAGAGCCTTGGCTACTCCCGCGTGGCCATGCTCTCCGAGGCATCAACGGCCTACGGGCAAACCAACATGCGCGATGCGCGGCTGAGGACTGAAGTTCTCAACTTGCCGTTTCCCTTGCACATTTCCCAACTGCGCGCGCTTTCCGCCAAGCAGCGGCTCTCGCAACAGAAGTCCAATTCCGAATTGGCCAGCAGTCCCACAACCTCGATTCCCTTGGAGGAAGGAGACTCCACGCAGCCGATAGAGACTCCGCCCTCCTTTTCACCCCTGGAGGTATCGTCGGCGGACCTGGTTCTTTCCCGGCTTCTTTCAACCATCTCGCGCGAGGAAATCCACGCCGTCGGAATTCTGGCCACCGACGTGCGCGACACGATCTTTCTGGCTCGTGAAATCCACCTGCACTGCCCGAGCACCCTGGCTTTCACCGTAAACTCCGACTTGCTTTACACGCACCCGGAGGCGAGCCCTTCCACGCGGGGGATGCTGGTGTTCACGCCTTATCCCTTGTTTGATCTCAACCAGGTTTGGACGCCGCCTTTTCTCGGCGAGGCCTCGCGCCTGCAGTTTTCAAACCAGGCCGCCGAAGGGGTTTATAACGCCACCCTGGCGTTGCTCGGGCACCCCTTGCAAATGCTGGAATATGGCAGGCCCTTTGTCTTTCAGCAGGAGGCAAGACCTGCGCTGTGGGTCACTGCGGTGGGCCGGAACGGGCCGCTGCCGGTAAGGTTGCTGGACTGGCCGGATACCTCGGGCTACACGGTGTCTTTCCAAAGGAAGCCGAGCGTTCCCACCGCGCAAGGAATTTATACGGCGGGCTCGGCGGTCGGAATCGTGCTGTTCAGCATCGTCCTCATCGCATTTTCCCTGCTGGTCATCCGCCAGTACCGTACGCCGAAACTCTGGGGGCGGGACGGCCAGCTCAACTGGGTTTCGCGGCTCCTCGATGAGCCGGTCAGCCCCGCGTACCAGCTCCAGGCTCGCCTTTATTTGCTCACCTGTACGGTATCGCTGCTCAGCCTCTATATCGTGCTGGCTGCTGTGTATTGGCTGCCCGCGGTCGCTGCGCACCTGCTGGGCGCCGCCTCCGCCGTGACGGACTGGCGATGGCTGGTGGCGCTGGCGACGGCCACCCCGCTCACCCTCGCCTGTTTGTTGTCGCTGGGCGCCGCGGTGGTTGTGGTGGCGCGCGCGTTCTGGCGAGCTCCCCGGCAGGAGAGCATCCTGCGGGTCGAGGTCAAGGCCGTCGTGTTGGGAGGCTGTGCCGCTTCGCTGTGTCTTGCTCTGGGACTTGCTGTCATTTGGCTGCGTACTGCCTGGACCAGCCCTTCGCAAGCATTCTTTGTCAACCTCCGGGCTTACGCATTGCTCAGCGGACTGTCTCCCCTGGTGCCGCTGATCTGCGTCGCCCTGGCTGCCTTTCTCTGGGGTTTCTGCTCGTTCCGGCGGTTGCGCATGATCGACGGAATCCGCTCGCCGGAGTCGGAGGATCGCGGGGACCACTGCTTTCTGAAGGCGGATACGGCCTCTTTTAACGGCCTGCGAATCCTGGAATCCAGGGTTCGAGAACTGCTCGAACGGGCTTCCGCTTTTTCCACGCGCTCGTATATTGGTCTGGTTGCCCTGGCCTTCATCGCGGGACTATACCTTTTTGTCTTCCGCTTTGTTCCATCCTACGAAAGCCGGGCGTTCTATGGGCTGTTTGGGACCGCGTTTGTTCTGGTCTATTCCGCGCTGGCGATGGAGTTTGGGCGGCTTTGGCTGATCTGGCTAGGGCTGCGGCGTTTTCTGCGGCGCCTCGCCTGGCATCCGATGCGGGCCGCCTACGGCCGCTATCGAAATAGTTTTCAGGGATTTCCCAACATTGATCTTGCCACCGCGCCGCCGACCTTCACCGTACTCTCTTTTTCGGTCGATCAAGCCGAACGGCTGCTGCGTTTAGGTTCGGCTCTGGTTTCATCCGGGAATCTGCCGGATGCCGAACGGGGCAATCTCGAGCAGTGGGCGCGGGAGGCAGGGCCGGAAGTGCGCCAGGCCGCGGGGAATTTGGCTGAAGCTCTCCAGGCAGATGCCGATGGGGACTGGCGCCAGGCCGTCGATCAACGCTCGCGATCCCAGCAGGCGCTGGGCGAGTTCGGCCGGATAACGGCGAAGTTCCTTGAGCCCTGGTGGCGCGCGGCAACCAGCGATCCGGTCTCCGCCACGGAGAGTCCGGAGTTGAAGGCTTTTCGCGAGCTTGGAGAAGAGTTCCTGGCCGGCCGCGCCATTTTGCTGATCTCCTACGTTTTGCCCTCGCTGCGCAACCTGGGCGCGTTTGTCCTCTCGGGGCTGCTGCTGATGTTGATTTCCGTAACCTTTTACCCCTTCCAGCCGCGCAACCAATTCCTGGCTTTCAACTGGATTGTGATTCTCGCTTTTGTGGGTTTGGCGTTTATCGTGCTGCTCCAATTGGAGCGGGACGCGGTGTTGAGCGTGCTCAACGGCACGGTGCCGGGCCAAGTGAAGGTGAGCCGGCAGTTCACCTTCCGCGTTCTCGCCTACGTGATGATTCCGATCCTCGCGTTGCTCAGCGCGCAGTTTCCCGACACCATCGGCCTGATCGTTTCCTGGTTCGGAACCACACCGGGCTGACGTCCCTGACAGGGTTCCTGTACTCCCCGTCCCTAATCCTGCACTGGTCCGCTTTGCCGCCCTCCAGATTCCTTGCCTCCCAGCAGCGGTTACGCTCCGTACCCCACAGGTAGCTTTGGATCATTTTCTTGTCAAGCCCGTGGATCAGCCTCAGACGACGTTCGAACTCCCTTTTGGGCACAACCACGAAATCGGAAGACTGCCTCTGGAAGCCGCTCAGCACGAACACCCAGAAGTCAGCTTGCGACCCCCGGAGCTTGTCCCTGTTTATGGCGAACCAGCTGCAGGCGCGAAGCGGCCCCCGAAAATCGGCAGGCATATGGGTTGGGAGGAAGTCCTTGCCGAATTTCACCTGAAGGGAAACTGTCCGGCGGTTTCTGTGGTCGGAGACCAGCAGGTCTATCCCGGTGTCCGTCGACGGAATCCACACGTTTAGCTTTTCTTTCTTGAACTGCTGCTCGATGTGGGAGCCCACCAAGTACTCCCCGACGTGAACGGTAAACAGCGGTCTCATCGCGCCCATCCTTCCTTATACATCCGCATCTTCCCGATAGAGAGCACCATTAGGCTGATTTCTCTTCCAGGAGACCGAAGCTCACCCGGTATGTGTAGAACGAAATTCCTTAGGCTCACCAGCATCGCATACTTGATCCGGTCGTCTGGAGCACCGGTGATGATGATGCCCCGGACACCTCCCCGCCCCGTTGCCTTGTGCCTTTTAACCCACTTAGGAATTCTCTCTCAGTTCACCTGGTACAAGAAACGCCGGTCACGCCATGTCGAAGTTGTATCGGGTAACATAGCTCTCCGGCGAGAGTTTGCCCGACGCGATGTCGGCGCGCATCTCAGCGGCTGTTTCTTCAATCTCGGTCTCGGACAAGCGTCCCTGTACCCCGCATCCGGTCTCTGCCCATTTGGCAAAGTACGCCCCTGCGGAGTAGATAACCTCTGCTGGCGAAAGGAAATTAAGGATTCAGATTGATTCGGCGTCAACCTCGTCATATACTAGTCGCAACCAGGAAGCTCAGGTTCGAAATTGCAGGAGATTCCCTTGACTTGGGAGAAATACAGGGGCTGTTCCGCATTACATTTGGATGCGTAACATTCTCATCATAGATTGGCAGCCGTGACGCTGATCTATGTGAGAATGCACCTTCATTTCTCGCAATTAGGCAGTCTTTCGAGACCCTAACAGTTTTGGAATTCAGGGGGAGGCTGGCGATGAAACCTTTGTTCCTCCGATCGGTGTTGGTCATCACTATTTTACTGTTTCCCGCCTGGGAGATAAATGGCAGCGCCCGAAGCCGTGATTCGCATCTCTCCCAAGCTGGATCGAATCCGGCGCAAGCTACCTTAACCACCATCAGTATTCCCGGGACCCGGCACTCCTTCATGCGCATGGCTGCAGTCAGCCAGCAAGTTTCTCCAGATGAAGTGCTTTCGCTGTTGGCCCACAATGTGGCCTTAGAAGGCTATACCTACAACCGAAAAGGCCAGAGGCCCGATCCCACCGAATACCTGACCCTTTTAAAAGACTACATTCAGCAGGCAAGGGAATTAGTGGCCCTGGCCGGATCGAGGCAGGTGATTCGCATCAGCAGTTGTGACCAGGCCGGCCCGCTGCTGAAGACTCTCGGTTACGAACTGGCGAGCCCTTGTGGGCCAGGTACTACCCTTGCGACGGCTGATTCTAAAAGAGCCTTTCTCACTGACGACTCGGGGTTCCCTCTTACGGCCCTGGAACAAACCCTTCGTGGAGGCGAGCCTTTTGAGTACGGAATTGGAACTTTCGAGGTTCCGGTTCTGTTCACTCAGGGTGACTGGATGGCGCTGGATCCAAATAAGAAGGACGACCTCCTCGACGCTATCCTCTCTGACCCTCATTTGGCCAGGCTTTATTGGGCCATGACGCGGATGGACCAAAACACCCGCGATTATCTGAGGAAGACTCCGGGGCTCAAGAGTCTTTTGCCACTTGCGCCAGCCCTCGATTTCTACGGCTCCCAAATCACGATCCAGTCTGGACGCGTTGTGGTTCCGGGAGGCAGTACTGCCGAAGCAACCTGGGCCAAACTGGCAGGAGTGAGTCCAGGTTCTCCTGACCGGTTTATAGCTCAGCTCCTTGTGAAAGATGAGGGTTGGCTGGCGGCCTATTTTGACGGGTTGTCGCGGGTAAGCCCTGCGCAGCAGGCGTACCTGTCGCAAGCTCAAATCCTCCCGCGATTCTACAAGGCTCTGGTCGGAGATCATGCGTCCCCCGGTCCGGCCCGCCCGGTTTTCAGGCCGGATGCAGGATTGGTGCTTCTCGCGGCCGGAATCCAGCTGGATCCGGACGGAGAACCCCGTATTCCAGGAAACCTGGAAGTGTGGAAGCAAGTGATGAAGGACTTCCGAAACCAGTACCATTCCAACTTGGTGAACACGTGGTCCGGCCGGGCCGGGAGTTGGAAAAGTCCGGAGGGGCTGCTGGAAACCATGTTTGCCCTTTCCCGCCTCAATCTGGAGGATGGGCCGTTGCAAGCCTTTCTCTCTGTGAACAGCATCGATCGTACTCGCACCTCAAAAGACCGCCTGGCGCCTGAGACGGTGCGACTGCTGGCCGACAACTTCAGGAAGTTTGGTGACCAATATTCCACCTTTTCCGAGTTTTCCTTAAACAATGACTCGATCTCCCGATTCATTAAGGTGGCTGAGAACATTGATGATATCCACGGCAACAATTTGCGCTCCGACACCATAGGGATTTTTCAAGCCAATATGGGCCTCTGGAAAATTCTGGCCAGGCAGGGCGAAATTCCGGAACCAGGCTGGGACAAGTCCTGGCAGGCAGTGATCAATCCCTTTTCCGCCATTCGCTCCGACGCTCAACTTTACCAGGCAACCCGAATCTCGATTCGGAGTTTGGAACAGGTTACAGCCGGCAATCCCAATCTATCGCAGAGCCAGGTCATTGATTTACTTGCGGGTCCGGAACAGTCGAGCCCGGAAGGCAAGCTGGTCAGGATGGATCTGGCCAACAAGATTCGCCTGATGATGGCCTCCCAGCGTCTTGTGTCTCTTGACACCCTCTTCGATCTGGGTGACGGACTGGAGTTGATGTCCAAGGGCAAGACACCCTCCCGGAACCTGATTCCGTTGGCGGCGGAGCTTCGCCAGTTCCAGTTGCCTAAACCGCTGTTCACGAGAGGTGAAAGGGCCGAATGGTCCATGGGCCTTTACGAAAACCAGCACCTCCAGAGCGAGATGCAAACAAACCTGGCCAAGGTCATCAAGGCCAGGCCTTCTTCCGCCAGGCTTGCAGCTGCTCGCGGGGAACTGGTTCCATTCCTGAGAGATACCCTTGTGGGCCTGAACTACGCTTACTATGAGCCGCCGGGAGCTCAGATGATTTACAACAATTCGCTTTTTGTGCGGTCCCACGACTTTTCGGGTAAAAGCAGCATGGAAGAGAACCGCTCCTGGAGAACGTCCGGCCTCTTCGGCCGCGGCCTTTCAGCCGGTGGCGGGGCTCATCTGGTGGGCTCGCTTTCAAACCTGCCCTACGTTCTGGCGCAAGTCGAGGAGAACTTCATTGTTCCGAATAACGTGCAGTCCCTGATTTGGGAAGATCTTGTCCCGACGCTCATGACCGGTGCCGTGCTTCCACGCTGGTGGCATGTGTCGAATAACGAACTCCATGCCGTCACGCTTTACCAAAGGTTTGGTGAGGAACTGGTGAGGGGGGCAGGCACAGATCCTCAATTGCGTCAAAGAGTGATGGGCATTCTTTCTGAACGCATGTTGCCCAGAAGGTTTGAGCAGGTTGAAAGAGAATTGCGCGACGGACGCTCCAATGCCGCACTCAACCGGATGGCCCCGGCTGATACTTTCAGTCTGGCCGTGGATTTCCGCAAGAAATTTCCTTCGGCAGACCCTGTAGGCGCAGATGCCAAGAAGGACCTTGACCGGCTTGCCCAGCAGTTTCCCAAGGAAGTCGCCTGGGAACGGTTGTCAGAAGATTTCGGCGTGCCTCATCCGGTGTTCGCGGGCACCAATGCACTTTCGCTGATTAATGTGAAGCCCTTTCCCACCTACCTGGGCTACTCCAGCCGGCTGTTGGCTGAATCATGGGAGTCCAACAATTTGTATTGGGCACGCCTGGCAGACGAAAAGGGCTATCCCCCTGTGATGTTAAACCTCCTGGTGCCGCAGCTGACTTATCGCATGGCTGAGAATATTGCCGCTACTTATCTGGACGATTGGCCTGCATTGCTCCGGTCATTGCGAGAAACCGGAAAGGAGTTTCAACAAGGGAAGGTGGCTGCTTTGCCGGGCGGAGAAAACGGCTCCGGACTTTGAGGGTCGGATGGACCGGGGCGGGTATTCGGCCATACCCGGGTAGTTTTTAGACAAGTTGGGATCATCAGGGAAGGTGACCTATGGGACAACGATATTTTCTGCTGGCTTTGTTTTCCATCGGTGCATTCACGGTAACTGCCGCCGCGGCGCCGGCGCAGAAGCCAGACTCCGGCGTAACGGTCCTCCACATCACTGTCAACATGGTGCAATTGGATGTGGCTGTAACGGACAAGAAAGGCAGGTATGTAACCGGCCTGGGCCCGGCCAATTTCGAGGTTTATGAGGACGGAATCCGGGAGAAGATTGCAGCTTTCGGCGAAGAGAACGGTGTGCCTCGAAGCGTGCAATACTCCGGACCGGGCGGCAGGGTACCTCGACTGGGCAAATACGTCGTTGACAATCCGCCGGGTTCCAATGTGATTGCTCCGTCTGCGCCGGGCGCCAGCGTTTTTATACTGTTTGACACCAGCAACTACATGTACCGGGGGTTTTCTCTGGCCCGGGATGCCATCGCGCAATTCATTCGGTCGCTGGCCGGGGCAGACCGGGTAGCCTTCTACTCTTACAGCCGCGACTTCTTCCGGGCGTGCCCGCTGAATAACCAGCACACGCCTGTTCTGGAGTCCGTCCGCTCCACGGTGGCTGGAGATGACGCGGCGCTTTACAATGCGCTGTTATGGACACTGAAAGATGCGGACAAATTTTCCGGCCGAAGGGTGATTGTTGTTTTTTCAAACGGACCCGATGACGCCAGCATGGTATCACCTGAAGATGTCCGGGAGCTTGCCCAATCAGAGGGTATCCCAATCTACATGATCAGCACCCGGGAGGCAGAGCGTGACCCGCTTTCCACAGCCGTCTTCAAACGCATCAGTTCCAGCACCGGCGGAAAGGCTTACTTTGCCGGACACTGGCAGGACCAGGAGAAGGCCTTTGCATCCATCCGCGCAGACCTGGCGCACCTTTACACGATCAGCTATTATCCGGCCCCGAATCCAAATCGCGGATGGCGCAAGATCACGGTCAAAGTGAGGGGCGCAAAGCCGCATAATTATTACATTCGGACGCGGACCGGATACCGACCGAGAGTGCTCCCCGAAACAACCGAGGCCGTCCCACTGCCGAAGAGCGCAGAGCCACTTCCCAGTCGCTCTGCCGGCAAGTAGTTGAACGGCCGGATTTCCGCGGGTGCATTCCCAAAAAGTAACGGTCCCGCTTGAGCTCTTATCAGAGCAAGGGACAGGATGTCAGCTTGGATCGACTGCCCGGCCGGCGTTTTTAGGCCGCACACACCCGCGCGAACATCTCCACACGCATCGAACACCGGGGCAATCTCACATTTTCAGACCGTCCAACATCCCGGCTTTGAGCCAGGCCAGGCCCTGCCGGGCGTAAAGATACGACTGGTCGATTTCCAGCGCCTTCTGGAAGTTCTGCTCAGCCAGAGAGCGATTTCCCTGCATCGCGGCATAAATGCCCGCCATCTCATAAGCGTGGAGGCGGAGGGTAATGGAGTTGTCCGTTTTCCGTTGCTCGTTGACCGGCGCGAATCCCTTGAGCCAGTCGTCCGCTTTCTGCACTTGTCCCGACTTGTAAAGGCCGATGGCGCGGAATAATCCATTGCCCTGGATGTCCTGATCCGCGGTATTGGCAGCCGCCTGCCATGCGGCCATAGCCGCAGAATGCTTCCCTTCCGCCTGCAGCAGCAGCGCCTGATACATCAGCAGCCGGGAGCTTGTGATTTTGGCAAAACTGTCGACACCCAGATTCGACGGAGGATTTTGTGCCGCGGCGATATCATCCAACGCCTTGCTGAACTGGGAATTTTTGGCGGACTGGAGCGCCAGCATCAACTGGATTCCCCTGTAAAGATGCAGGAGAGAATAGGAAAGGTGGGTCGGGCCAAAGGTGTGGGAATTGAGAATCTTCAGGGCCTTTTCGTCGTTGCCGACCTGGGCTTCCAGCGATGCGAGCCTTTGCAGAAGTTGGTCGTTGCCGGGCTGAAGGGCAAGGGCCTTTTGGAAAACGCTTCTTGCCGCCTGAATATGGCCCAGACGGGCATTGGCGTTGGCAACCAGCAGGACGGTAGCCATGTGATCGGGACGGACCGCCAATGCCCGGGTCAGAAGGCTTAAACCTTTCTCCTGATTTCCTTCCACCAGCATGGCCATCCCCAGGTTCCGCAGGGCCGAAAAGTTGTGTGGAGCTTTTTCCACTGCCGCGCTCCACAGATCGGTCGCCTCTTTTTGCCTGCTTCGACTGTAAAGCAGGTCGCCCAGCAGGACGCCTGCATTCGCATCAGCAGGGTCAAGTTTCAGGGCAGTCTTCAGAATGTCCACATCTTCTGCACGAAACGGGAAAATCTGAATTTTCAGATCTTCTTTCTGCGCCCTATGGATGAATTTCAGCGCAGCCGGATGATCTCCAAGCATCACACTTGCATAGGCACGATCATACAGAAGCAAGGGATAAGGAGCGTCTCCAGAGGCGGCCGTAACGGCGATGCCACGGTCGAGGACCTTCGCAGCCTCCGCCCAGGCCGAAAGCCGGAAATATTCGGCTGCCAGTCCCAGGTAGCCCTGTGGATGGCGGGCGCAGGCGCGATCAAAAAGATTCAGTTCGGCTTCCTGCGCGGCCTGGCCCACGTCGGCGTGGCCCTTACCCAGCGCCCCGGCGGCGAACAGATGTTCCGCCAGAGCGAACCTGTTGGTGGGGTCGAGCTTCAGAATGGCCTCTTGCTCGCGCGCCGCCTGCCCCGAATTCCCTTCCTGACGCAGAATGTAGGCGTAGGCTTCCCGAACGGAGATATCCTGAGGAAGAATCGAGGCCGCTGTTGAAAGTTGATGCAATGCCCTGGACTTGTCCCCCTCCTTCAGCGCCAGAAGCCCCAACATATAGTCGCGTAACCGGAATTTGTCCGAATCCGGAAGAATACGATAAAAATGGAGCCGGGCATCCGCCGCGCGTCCAAGCTCGGAATCAATCATCCCCAGATAGTAGTGCGCGTCTCCATTCGTGGGGTCCCGCTCCAGCACCTTCTGGAAGTGGTCGATAGCTTCCTGCGTATCAAACCGGCGGAGCGCCAGCAATCCCATCTGCAGTTGCACGGGAGGGAAAAGGGGGTCCTTGCGCAACGCCTCCTTGTAAGCTCTTTCAGCATCATCAATGCGTCCGAATTTCTGGTAACCCAGGCCCTGCTCATAAAGCTGGTCGGCTGTAAGGGTGTCTACGGGCCCGTACGTGCGAGGGACCGAATCGCTGGCGTACGCAGCGTTGGGATGCTGGTCATTCGGATAGAACTTGTGGTCTAAAAGGGTTTTCCCGTCCCTGGAAAGAATTTTCAGTTCCAGAACCTGCCCCTGGGTGTTTGTGCCCAGGGAAATCTCCGCATGCGAGGCGCTGCCCACCTTCAAGTCCTGAGTTGCATTCCAGACTTTTTGTTTTCCCGCATAAAGCTCCTCAACGGCGCCCGGATAATCGGCGGTGGGCGTCACAGCGAGTTTGGCAGTCCCGGGCCGCCCGGGAGGGATTTCAAAGTGGACGGCGGCCTCCGGAGTGGCCGTCGTCAATCCGCCCAGATGGCCTGCGCCGTACCAGTATTCCGTCCATCCGTCGGACATCCCCGGATCAATGAATTCGTAGATTCCGTCCCAGACAAAGCGGCCGCTTTGCATTTCCATATAAAGGTCGCCGGTATCCGAGTAGGTCGTGGCCTGCTGCTTGCCCTCACTGCCCGATCCAAAGGTCCAGGTCTTCATGCCCCGTGCCAGCAGATGGTTCTTATAACAAATGGTCCCGAAATCATTTTTGTAATCGTAGATCGACATGTAGTTGTCGTAGATATCGAGCCCGAAAACTCCCAGCATATTCACGTTGTTCCTGTTCCAGCTCATGTCCTCGCCGTCAATCACGGGCCACACGTTCAGGGCATCGCTAACGTGCGTGATCACTTTCGACATGGGATAAACAAATCGGCTGCCCTCAGAAGCCTCTACACCGGCGTTGGTCCAGATCAGGTATCGGTTGGGGACAAGGTTCTTGTTGAAAAGATGCACCGTAATCTTGAGGTAGTCCTTGCCGGGAAGCAGGGTGACGGCAATGCTGATCTTGTCCCGGAAGAAGTGGTCAACGTGGCTCAGGATCACCGTGGCGCTTCCGTCTTTGTGACGCACCAGCGCCCAGGGCCACGGCTCGCCGGGCCAGGTGATCATGTGCGTGTCATAAGGCCCATAAAGTTCCAGGTCTCCCACCAGCCAGGCGTCACGGGGATTGTAACGGCTTGGCTTGATCACCGCAGGGTGGTAAAAGAGCTGGCGCTTCGCAACCTTGTCATAGGCGGAAAAGATGCGGCCTCCCAGCTCGGGAAGGAATTCCACCCGCAAGTATTTATTCTCCAGGGCGACCATGTCGTACGTCTTGGCAACGGGCTTCTCCGACCGTGTTTCCCAATCCAGCCTGGTGTAGGGGTACAACCCCATGTTCTCGATGGAACTGAAAAGGGGTGCCACGGTCTCCGCGCTGCCGTAAGTGTAAGTGGGATAAACCAGCTTTCCGTGGGTGAACTTGACCGTGTCCGGGCCACCGGCATAGGCAAATTCAAGTCCGGCAAGAAAAACAAGGCAAGCCGTGACAGCCGCCAGGCGGGCTTTTCGCGCCAACTCCAAATTTGAAAGACGGCGCAGGCTGGCCACAAAATTTTTGCCGCAGGTTCCCATCTTTCTCCCTTTCACAAACAACCTTGTGAATTTTTGTGAGATTGCACAATGTGATCTTACACCTACAGGCGAATCCCTACGATTACTTTCGTTTAAAGGTGCGGTCACTCCTTCAATATGGCGTGGCGAGCGGGCGTTTTTATGAGGGGCTATGCCTGGGAGCGAACCAGCGACGCCGGCCTGCCTCTGGATCTTTCGAACCGCTTCTGCAATCTGGTCCATGTCGCTTCTGGGGCCCAGGAACATGGTTTGGGTCGAACCACACTGCCCTCTCGCAGAGCTTGTCGTTTTCAGGGCAGTGGTTCCGCTCCTCGTATTCGGAAAGTTCCTTCTGGGTGTAGATGGCCTTGAATGCGCGCGAGCCGAGGGCCTCTTTCAAGAAGGGCTCCTTGTTCAGCGGCGTGTATCCGCCAGAAGCCGGAACCCCTTCCGCTTCGAGCGCCTTCAGAAACCGCGAGCGGGGGAGCCCGGCAAAATGCGCGCTGTCATAATGGAACATATAAAGGTGGTAGGCGTTTCGGGTGCACCCGTCGTACATGCGGGCCGGCGAAATGCCGGGAATTTCTTTCAACTGCTTTGTCAGGTATTCGGCGTTTTCGGTCCGCGTCCGGCTTTGCGCTTCCAGGCGGGTCAACTGCTGCAAAAGCAGAGCGCCCTGGAATTCCGTCATGCGGAAGTTCCCCCCGTTTCGGACGTAGCCGAATCCGGAGTTATATCTACCTCGACCTTGATTGTGAAAACTCAGGCAATATTCGTAGAGGTCCCTGATCGTTGGTCAGGATGGCTCCGCCTTCGCCAGAATTCAGGTTCTTCGAGGCCTGGAAGCTGAAGCAGCCCAGGTCGCCCATGGTGCTCACTTTCTTGTGCCGCCATTCGGCCAGGTGGGCCTGGCAGGCGTCTTCGATAACGAAAAGGTGATGCCGCTTCGCCACGTCGAGGATAGTGTCCATGTCAGCCGCCGATCCTCCCAGGTGAACGGGAATGATGCACCGCGTGCGTTTGGTGATGGCCGCCTCCACCTTGCGCGCATCGATCTGAAAAGTTTCCGGGTCCGTATCCACAAAGACCGGCAGGGCGTGCTGCAGCAGGACAATATTGACCGTCGCGACAAAGGTGTATGGCGGCACGATGACTTCGTCGCCGGGCCCGATGCCAAGCGCGTTTGCTGAGGTCAGCAGCGCCGTTGTCCCGCTGGACGTTGCCAGCCCGTATTTCGCGCCCAGCAGCCGCGCCCAGCTCGTTTCAAACTGGTGTGCAAAGTGCCCGTCCAGCCGGTTCCACTTGCCGGTCATCAGCACCTGCATCCAGCCCTTTTCATCGTTCTGCTCGATCACGGGCCACGATGGAAAAGGCTTCGTCCGCACAGGATTCCCGCCCAGGATCGCCAGCGCCGCGCCACCCGCCGGTTTGGGCGCCATACTTGCAAATCCCCTCCCGGATAGTGTGAGGCCGCCAGCCACTCCGACTGCGCTTCCCAGAAAATCCCGCCGTGTAAGATTGCTTTTCATAAATTCCCCCTGAAATTCCGGTCTGCCGAATCCCGATTGCTGATTGAATCCGAGCTAAGGAGTCTTGCTCGCAAACTTAGGTTGCACCCGAAGGCTTCCAATCACCTCGTGAACCTCGCGGATGATACTTTCTTCAATCCCGGGTGCGAACGGTCCGGGTTGCCCATAGTAAATCATCGCCCCGCCTCCCTCATACCCGCCTTCCTTAAGGACTCGCGAATGAGGGAATGTAAGCAAAAACGTCGTTGCTGTACCCCGCCACCCAAAGCTTGTCCGCTCCCAACTCTTTCTTGAGCCTCAAATCGTAATCGACCACTACCTCGCCGGCCAGGCCGACCATGGTCAGGCTGGAACCGAATTCCCAAATTTCAAGAGAGTACGGGTAGCTGGAAGGTACATGGCCCTTCTGGTCGATAATTTTCAGCATGTCCTCGGCGTGCTTGCGAACATAAATGTCATCGCTCTTGAGCTGTTTTTCATAGTCTGCACGCGTTGGTGGACCGGCGAACTGGACGGGGAAGACTTTAAACGCCGTCTTGAGCGGCCCGGCGACCGGAACCAGAGAGCCATCCGCCACCTTCTCCACTGCCTGGGCCAGTTCTTCGCCGTGCTGCTGCGCAAACCCCACTCCGCTTCGCTCCTTGCTCCAGCGCGGATAAGGATTCGCGTCGGCGCCGCACCCCTCCGTAAACATGGCGACTGCACCGCGATAACGCTTCTCCAGCACATGCTGGGCAAAGCCGGCGTAGTCGCCACTGAATTTGTAGAAATCCGAGCCGATGGTCGTGTTGTGGCAGGCATAACCAAAGACGATGCCCAGAACTTTCCCGCGCGGGTTGCGAACCACCAGGACGGGAACGTCATGGTCCACCGGCCCTTCGCTGGTTGACGCCTCCAACGTACCCGGCTGCCGTCTTCACGCGGCGGTTGATTGCAAAGTCAGCTTCACCACGGCCCAGGCTGAGCGTGGCCGGCTGAAGTTTACGAAGCGCCTCTCCCACCACTTTGACCATCTGGTCTTCAAGATGTCCGGTGTAAGCTTTTACCGCCTCCCATTGTTCAGCGTTGATACCCTGCTTGCCTTCGTAAGCAACCGACAACATCGTACCAATCACCGGGCCGGAATGCGTGTGCGAAGAGTTCAGAAATAACTGATCTCGATCCAGGCCATACTGCTGCTGAACGCGCCGGGCGACAACCTCGCTGACCGCAGACGGGCAAGCCCAGCAGGTCGGTTGTTACCAGCACGGCCCGGTGGCCCGTTTCGTCCTCCAGCGCCAGCGCCTTGGCGTGCAACTCCAGCAGCGTTCCCTCGGAAGCGTGGGTCCTTGCGGCATAGCCCGCCATCCAAAGCGAATGATGCGGCGTGATGTTGATTTTTGCGAAACCGGCTTTCCAGGAAGAGCGCGCAGGAAGAACAGTGCCAACGAGCAGCACACAAAAAATGGGAGGAATTGCTGCAGGAAAAAACTTAAGTTGCTGCAAAGTGACCTCCGTGGCCGGCAGGTAGCAACGGGTTCTCCGATGTCAGATACATCTTCGCACGAACCTTGCGAAAATAACATCCGCAGCCGGGAAGCTTGGGAGAAGTCTGGTCTGTGTCTGGCGCTGCGCCTCAAACGGCGCTCAGCCCCAGGCCGCCCAGCTTTGCGGTGTGCAGTTTGCCGTCGCGGACCTCGAACAATCCCGGGAATTTCTTGAGCCATGGCTTGTTCGCAGCGGGCACATACTCACGCCCGTTCGACTCGAGTGTATCAATGGGCGCAACGTGCGCGGCGATGCCCGCCGACTGGATGAGCGAGGCGCCGGGACAGGTCAGGTCCTGCGCCGACATATACATTTTGAACTTTTGCGCGGCGGCATTCAGCAGCACGGTCTGGCTCTGCCCTTTGCACGCCTTGAGGGCCACGCCCGTATATCCAAGCTTCCTGCCGCGCAGCAGCGCGTCATAGCCGGTCAAAGATTCGTCCATCACCACGGGCTTGAGTTTGGAAGCTTTGAAGAGCATTTGTGACGGACTGGAAATCAGGTTGCGAGACTCCGGCTGCTCAAGGTAAAGGATCCGGCCGTAGCCCCCCGGCGACTTTTCCTTGATCCTGCGAATAAACTCCAGCAGGTAATCCACGTTGGGGCACTGTTCGTTGAAGTCCAGCGTGTACCACCAGTCATGGACGCCGCGGCGGGTTTCCACCTCCGTGGCCACGCGGTCAATGTGCAGCGTCCGGGCGATATCGCGCTCGAGGTTGTTGCCGTCGAGCTTGATCTTCAGGTGAGTGAGGCCGTCGGCCATAATCCATTCGGCCAGCGTTTGCGGCAGGCCGTCGTGCAGCCGCTTCTTGACCTCGGCAGCTTCAATCGGATCAGAAGCTCCCACCGAGTGATTGCACCACACCCAGGGTTTGGGTTTTTGCAGCAGATACTGGCTGGGATATTCGCCTTTGAATTGCGGCGCCAGATAATGGGCCAGGTCGTGGCTCATAAAATCCGGACCGTAAGTCTGGTAGCAGTTGAGGCCGTGGACCTTCCCAAATGCGTCGTGAATGGCGGCGTCGAAAGGACTTGCGGTGACCAGCGTGCAAAGCTTGGGGACCGGCTGGGGGAGATGCATCTCTTTCGTAACTTCAGCCGCCGCGCGCAGGTATTCCGGCTCCAGCGCAAAGTTGATGTCGACGGGATGGCCGGGCGGGTTGTAATCCGCAGTGATTTTTGAGATGCGTTCGGCCAGCCGCTTCATGGCATCGAGCGTGGTGTCGTAGGAGAGCGTTTTCGACGGGAACGCCCATTCGTTGCCCATGGTCATGGAGCCGAATCCATGGGCCACACGCCCCGAGACCGTTTCCACCGTGCAATGGACGTCCAGCAGCGTGACTTTGTCAACGCTGCGTCCGCCGAATTCGTAAGGAGTGCGATAAGGAAAATCTTCATAGCTGACACGGATATCTTTGACGCGAATGTCGCTGGACTTGCGTTTTGGCGCGGCCATGGTGATTCCTGCGGCCAGCGGCGAAAGTGCAACCGCTCCGGCAGTGGCGGATTCCAGAAACCTCCGCCGTGTGATTTTACAATGCAATCCCAAACTCACCCCCTTCTGAAGAAATTTTTGTAGAAGCTGTCGCGCCAACCACCCGCGGCGGCGCCGCACGCCTGTAGTATGGCTGGTTACTCAAGCCTGCCGGCCACCTCCGCGTTGCCGCGCGAGCCAGTCGAAGGCGAGCTCCTGCACGCGCCGCGGAAAGCGATTGACGTCCATCGGCGTTTCAAATTGCAGCGCTTCCGGGTGGCCCAGCAGATCGTAGACCTTCCGGGGCGCCTCAACCTCGCGCCGGACATCCGCCACGCGTGCATAGCGGTCCAGTTCCGGCGCGACCAGCATCACCGGTTTGGGCGCAGCCAGCGCCAGGACTTCATCAAAGTCAAACGGAACGCGGTCTTCGTGGCCGGCAAAGAAACCCAGCCGCGGCAACAGCCCGTGCAGGTGCGAATAGTGGCCGATTCCCTCGGTCCCTTTATCCCGCGTCTGCAACCGCAGCGGATCAAAGCCGCAGACGGAAACCAGGCCTTTGATGCGATCGTCGAAAGCCGCCGTCAGCAATCCAACCTTGCCCCCGAGCGCGTAGCCCATCAGGTAAATCTGCGACGAGTCAATTTCTTCCAGCGCCGAAAGCGCCTCAATCGCCGCCCGCGTATCCTCGATCATGTTCCCCATCATCGACCACCTGGGGTAACGCTTGTAGAAATCTTTGGCTTCGTGGACACGCGTTCCGTGGCCAATTTGATCAAAGGCAAAAACCGCAAATCCTTTTTTCCAGAGCAACGGGAATGACGGCCTCTCGTCCTGGCTGTAAGCCCATTGGGTCGAAATGCCACGGATGCCCGGACGACCATCCGTCCTGGTAGGAGTGCGGATGCAACCAGATAACAACCGGCCATTTCCCGGGTTTGGGTTTGCCATCGGCGCCCAGCGGATAAAACAGGTCGCCCATCAAGGAATTTCCAAACGGGATGCCTGTTGCACCGATTCCCTGCGCGTTCCAGTCTCTCCCGCTCGTAGCGATCGCCGTAACCGCCCCAGTCGTCTTTCGCCGGGCGGCGGTACAGGGTTGCCAGCCAGCCGTCCGTCGCCAAAATCCGGTCTGAAATGCTGTGGTTGGCCGGAAAAGGAAGTCGGGGCGGCGCTTCGCCCAGCACCCCTGAAATATTCCGGCGGATGGCCTTCTTCTTTTCCTCCCACTCGGCAGCCGAGGCGATGGGGCGGCCGTCTTCCTGCGTCAGAAAATCGCCAACCGTTCTTTTCGGAAACGTGAACGCGATCGATTTTCTCACCACTGGCCTTCTGCCAACCCTCGAAGGTATATCCCAGAATCCATGTCTCGCGTTTCGGAAAATTATTGCGGCCGAACACCGCGTCAAAGAAATCGACAATCTCCTCGATGCGCTCCGCGCCGAATTCGTGTTCCCCGTCACGAAGGTGCAACCATAGGTTTTCTTCATGCCCCAGAAACCGGTAGGCACTCAGCACCGAGCGGTAGGCCTGTTCAAATCCAAAGGGGTTGCCGGCCGATTCCGCATAGCCGGCAAACATCATGAGGCCCCGGGGAGCGATGGCCGCCATCAAAAGGTTCTGGTCAACGGGGAGTTTGTCTTCGCGCCCGGCAAAGAAGCGCAGCCGCGGATGAAACCAGTGGGGCTGGGCTCCGGTCAGCAATTCGATGCTTTCATTCACAAACATGTCCGTGGTGTATCGCCAGGGATCGACTTCGCCGGTGTTGCCGCTCGAAAGCGCCACCGCGCCAATCCGCTCATCAAACCCCGCCGCCACCAGCGCCTGTTTCCCGTTTCGGGAATGCCCGGTCAACCCGATCTTATTCTCCATCAACTTCGGGCAGCGTCAGCAGGTAGTCCACCGCCCGCGAGCCAGCCCACGCCCAGCGCGCCAGGCAGGAAAAATCGTACTCGTGGATAGATGTCAATGTAAGCGTCCGAATCGTCGCCCACGCCGCCGTACATGGGGTCGGCAGCGAAATAGACGCAGCCCATGTAGCCCCGCCGGGCGCCGATGGCAACCCACGGCCGGGTGCGAGGATGATTGGTGAGGAAAACCGGGAAGGGGCCTTTGCCATCCGGAATAATCAACTGCAGCCGCAGAGTGGCGCGATGGTCGGGGCCAAACTCCAGCCGCACGTCGCGCAAGGTGGTTGTTCCCTCGCGCCGCGTACCGGTGACGATGGCACGCAGATTGTCCGGCTTTGGAGGCAAGGTGCCGAAGACCCAATGCTCGGTCTGCGAGCGGATCCACCGCTTCTGGCGCTCCCATATTTCCTGGCTGGTGACCGGAATGTTGCGGCCGTTTTCGCGAAGCACCAGCGGGTCCGGAAGTCCAGAGATGGATGGCATGGAGTCGAAATCCGGAGGCAGGGCGCCGGTGCGTTTCACCCAGTCTTCCCAGGTCTGGTCGTAGGCGTTGATGCGTCCTGTCCGGGGCTTTTGGGAATGGGGGAAAATTTTGAGGAACTCCTCGAGCTCCTTGCGCCGTTTTTGCTGGTCGCCGGGCGGCGCGGCCGGGTCCGCCGAACCGCCGAGTCCTGCGCTTCCCAGGGCTGAAGCTCCCATTGCCATGGTTGCCGTCTCGGCAAAGAATGTTCTGCGTGTAATCGCCTTGTCCCGTTTCACGGCGTCCTCCCACGTCCTGCAGCCCGCGGCCGGTTTTTCCTGCTACGCCTCTCCATAGGCCTCGTGAATCACTTGCTTGATGTAGTCGAGATTTTCTTTGATGGCAGACATGACCGCAGGGACCTTATCCCGCGACAACGCGATCCCCGACGGGTGAGAAACGCCCGGAATCAAATACTCATGCTGGTAGGAAACGGGACCATGGAAATCCGACTTTGCGAGGATCTGGAAAAACTGCTTCCAGCGCGACATTCCCTGGCCCATGGGGCAGATGACGGCGCGCCACTGGTGCGGCCTGGTTTGTTTCCAGAGAAAATCCTTGGCGGCCACCATCTTCAGGCGAGGGGTGACGAGATTGGTTGAAACCCTCCATCCGCTTTCGCCGCCCTCGATGGTGGCCTGGCACAGGTCATAGTAGTAGCCGGACCAGCGCGGGTCGAGCGGTTCGATCACCCTGGCCATGTCCCAGATGGCCTCGCCAATGTAATGAGGATGATTGTGATAGCCCACCTGGATTCCGTGGTCCTTTGCCAGATCCACCAGGGTGCGGAACCGCCTTCCGGCCTCGGCAACCTCTTTCTGCACGTCGACAAGCTTGTATTTGTAATACCCCGGCTTCAGGTAAGGGATGTGGAGTTTGCTGGCCGTGCTGATGATGGGCCGCGCCGTGGGATCGTCCGCTGAAAGCAGCTCCGTGGTGATCATCGGGACTTTCAGGCCCGCGTCCCGGATGGCCTCGACGGCTTTCGGAAGGTCTGTTTCCGCGCGCTCGGGAAGCACGTGCCCTTCCGGGCGAACGGTCAGGTCAATTCCGTCAAAGCCGGCGCGCCGGGTGCTCTCAGCAAGTTCCTTCCAGTTCAGTTGCGGAACGGGCTTGGAGAACAGGCAGAGCGTTCCCCGGAAGGGTCCATGCGGTGCGGCGGGTTCAGCCGCAGCGTGTCCCCGAAATAGCGACGGCGCCCCCGAGCGCTCCGGCGGATGACACCTGTAGAAATTCGCGTCTCGAAACGTGTTTATTCACTGCGTTCCTCCTCCTTCAGGGCAGACCAAAACACAAAATGTTGGGACCGACGGCAAGCGCCACATACTGTTTTCCGTTCACCGTGTAGGTCATGGGCGAGGTCTTGTTTTCACCGTTCGTTGGAAAGTGCCAGAGCGTTTTTCCGGTGCGGGCGTCGACCGCTACCACGTTGCCGCTGGGGTCGCCATAGAACAGAAGTCCGCCGGCCGTTGCCAGCACGCCGGCCTCTCGCTTGCCTTCGGCCAGCCCGCGTTCCTGCACCTTCCACACCACCTTGCCGGTATTGATGTCCAGCGCCTCCAGAAATTTCTTCGCAGGCTCTTCTTTGGGCTGCTTCCAGTTGCCGGCCGAAAGCCTGGCTTCGCACTTTTCGAGCGCCGCAAGATAATAAAGTCCGGTCTGCGGGCTAAAGGCGGTCCCATTCCAGTTGGCGCCATAGTCCCCCGGGCAGAGCAGCCCATTCTGCTGGAGAAGCTGGGGGCGTCCGTCGGGGCCGATGCCGCCGGCCCATGTCACCCGCACAAACGGTTTGGCCAGCAGCACGTGGCCGTTGGTCCGGTCGAGCACATAGAAGAAGCCGTTCTTGTCCGCGTGCAGCAGAAGCTTCCGGTCCTGCCCCTGGAATTTCCTGTCGATCAACACCAGCGGCGCATTCGCGTCCCAGTCACGGACGTCATGAGGCGTCACCTGGTAATACCACTTGAGCCTGCCGTTATCCGGATTGAGAGCCAGGATGGAATTCGTGTAGAGGTTATCGCCGGGCCGGGCGCTGTCATCGGAGTCGGGATAGGGATTGCCGGTGGCCCAGTAGAGCGTGTTGGTTTCCGGATCGTAGGAACCGGTCAGCCACGTTGCCCCTCCGCCGGTTTTGGGCGGGTTGCCGCCCCAGCTTTCGGCTCCGGGTTCTCCCCTGGCAGGAATGGTCCAATGCCGCCACAGGCGCTCGCCGTTGGATGCCTTGTAAGCAGCCAGAAATCCGCGCATACCCCAGTCGCCACCGGAAACGCCGGCGATCACCATGTTTTTGACCACCAGCGGAGCCACCGTTGAGCCATATTGCATGGGCTCATCCGGCATCACCGCTTCCCACACCAGTTTTCCGGTGGTGCGGTTCAGGGCAATCAGGTGGGCGTTGTCGGTCACCCGGAATACCTTGTCGCCCAGGATGGCCACGCCGCGGTTGGTGCCGAGCGAGGCATCGCCCACCACCCCCGAAGTTCGCGGGCGGGAATACGACCAGATCTCCTGCCCCGTGCGGGCGTCCAGCGCGTAGGCCTGCTGCGGGCCCGTCGCGTACATGATGCCGCCGGCAACCAGCGGCACCACCTCCAGCCCGAAATATTGCATGTTCAGGTGGAAGTAAGGCGTGTCCGGAAGAAACTGCTTCCAGAGCGGGACCGAAAAGACCCACTTCAGGCGCAACTGCTTCACATTCGCGGTGTTGATCTGGGAGAGTTCGCTGTAGCGGTTCCCGCTCAGGCTGCCGTTATAAGTGAGCCAGTCGCCCGGCCGGGGGTTAAGAATCCTTGAAAACGGCATGTCGCCGGCTTCGGAGGGGCCCGCGGCTTTCGCCACGCCCGGCTTGATCCCGGTGAGGCCGCTGAGAAAAGCAACAAGGTTCTGGAGCTCCTCCGGGCTTGCCTTCGTTGCCGGCATCTCGGATTTCGGATCTTCACTGATGGCTGAGACATCATCGGCCGGCAGCAGATGGAACTGTCCCTTCAGGTCCTGCACGACCATTTCAAAATTGCTTCGGCTCCGGGCAAAACCTCGCACCGTCTTGCCGTCGCGCAGGCGCACCGTCACCATCTGATAGCCGGGAGCGATGCTGGCGCCTGGTTGCAGCAGGCTCGTTCGGATTTCCGCGACAGTCATCTTGTGCGCGACATCTGAAAGGTCCGGCCCCACGGCCGATCCCCTGCCGCCGACCATGTGGCAACTGGCGCATTGACCCTTGCCGAAGAAGTATTGTTCGCCAGCCGCGCGGTCGCCGCTTACCCTGTTATCCGCCGCCGGTAAGTTCAGCGAATGGATGAGCGCCACAAGCGCGTCCAATTCACCGGGCGGCAAATGGAACGCCGGCATGCCTGCCTTGGGCACTCCGTTACGGATGAGGTTGCGCAACCAGGAAACCGAACGCTCCCGCAGCCTGCCGTTCCCGGCCAGAGGAGGGCCGTACTCGCCGCCCCGCGCGTCCGCCCCGTGGCAACCGGCGCATTGCTTCGCATAGGTTTGGCCGCCGGTTGTCGCCGGCAAGGATTGGCTGGAAGAGGTTTGCGCCCCCAAAAACGCCACGCTGATGGCAAACGCCGCAAGCATCAGGCCGACAGTCCAGCGGGATGGCACTTTTTGGAAGAAAGCAGGCAATCTTGTATGGTTTCTCTGGGTCAAGGTTCCGTTCCAAAAGATAACTGAAGATGGCGGCCGGGCCAATCACTTACATCAGGTTCGAAAGGGGTTTCCCCATCCTCAAGGATTTGTCATGCCGCTGCCACACTCAACCTCGATGACAGGCGTCTTCTGCTTTCGTCGTTCACCCACCCGGCAAAGTCGGCTCCCATTGTACTCCTGCATTCAAGTTTCTATAATCTTTCTGCGCTGGCCCTGCGGCAAGGGCTGTTCGTCATCAGGAAACCTGCCAGTTCAAGCGGCGCAGGCTCTGAAGTTGCCACCCGCTACAGGCGGGTCCAGCTGCCGGAAGGCTGGGCGGTCGCGGGATTTCGAGCTAAGAGACTATCCCGCTGCAACTTACAAGCCTACCCCCCGGCAAAGAGCGGCAATGGCCAGGCGGAAGAGGGCCTGGGAAGCGGGGTAAAAATGGGGTGATGAAGCAAACCTTTTCCACCCGGTTTGCGTCAGAGAGTATTCCTGGTATTTAGCTTTCGTCCAGAGAATCTATGCCCAGTGCCACAGCCCTGCAGGGGTTATTCTGCGTTTTTCTCCCTGCTATAATGTCTGGGGTGAATTCAGCAAGGGTTCGCAAAGCGGGCGATGATAAAGTTGCATCCCAAACCAACAGGTTGTATTGTATTTTGATATCAGTCTATTAGGAGACGGACGTTGTCCAACGCGCGGGGCAGATGCGGAACTTTTGGCGCCACGGCCCTGGGCTCCAAGCTAAAGGATAAACCAAGTGGGGAAAATTTACAGCTTACTGCTCGTCGTTGTCTTTATCTGCTGGACTCCAGTTTGCGGCACCGCACAGGATTCTTCAGGTCAGCAAGGACAACCTACCCAGGCGACACAGGACTCTTCAGGTCAGCAAGAGCAGCCTGCCCAGACGACACAGGACTCTTCAGGTCAGCAAGAACAGCCTGCCCAGGCGACACAGGATTCCTCAGGTCAGCAAGAACAGCCTGCCCAGGCGACGAACACCACCGGGGCGACGGCCTTTGCCGTGGCCGTGGGCAAGCACTCCAATCTGGGAGGGATCTACACCGCGGGAGTCGGAGTCGGGTACAACATTACTGAACACTTCGGGGGCGATATTGGCGCATCGCTCTACACGATTCAAAGCCCTTACTCCGTTATTTCGGGTAAGGACTGGGTATGGACGACCCTTGCAGGGGATCCATTTGTTGATCTGCGTTACACGACCAAATGGCACGGGTTGGATGCAATCTCCGTTCTGACCGGAAGCATACCTATTTCAAGTGCGGAGCAGGTTTTCAGCACCGGGCGCGTCGGCGCTGACTGGTATAACCACGTCAGCACACATTATGGAGGGTTCAGTCCTTTTGTGAATTTTGGCGCAGCCAACGAAACCATCGACAGATATGTGATCCCACGTCCTTATAATATTGCCCGCCCCTATCAGATTTTTGGCGTCAACGGAAATGGCGAAGTGGGCGCGAACTTCACATTATTCAAAGATTACACGGTGGGCGCCTCCGCGTATGGCGTGATTCCTTTCGGGCGCCAAAAAGTGTTCAGTAGGCTGGTCACACCCAATTCCAGCATTGCCGGGGACGCAAACCACTACCGAGTCTGGAACAATGGCTTTGAAACCATTGGCGACTCCAGCCTGGGACGCGACAACGGCTATTCCGGGTGGGTGGAAGTCGCCAAGGTCAAGAACCTGAAGGTGCAGGCCGGATATACCTACAGCGTTCACTATCGATGGGGTTCCGCGTACCTCATGCTGAAATTTGACGGGACTTCGCTGATTCGTTTTCTGACGGCAACCGAATAGGTGCGCGAGGAATGCCGCGCCCGTTTGTCATCGTCTGAATCGGAACAGGCGAAGTCAGTGAATTTTTGTGAAGCGAAGAGGAAAAAAGATTTTGAAAAGCAATACGGTTGTCTGTCTCCTGGTAGGAATCCTTTTAGGACTCGCGACCTGGTCATCGACCTATGGCCAGGAGGGGGCGCAGGTTCGCATTCCTGCGGCCGTTCCCCGGGCCAGGGAAGCCGTTTCTTTTGACCGCCTGCCCCTCGGCTTTGAGGAAAACAAAGGCCAGGTCGATGCCCAGGTCAGGTATCTGGCGCGCGGGCAGGGTTTCACGCTGTTCCTGACTCAAGACGACGCCATCCTGCAGCTCGTGAAATCCCAGGGGGCCGATCAAACAGCCGGCACTTCATCCGCAGCAACCGCCGAGGTTGTTCGCCTGAAACTGCTGGGTGCAAGCCATCAGGCGCGGATTTCGGCCGCGGACCGGCTTCCCGGTGACACCAGTTATTTCCTGGGCAACGATCCCCGGCACTGGCATACGAAGATTCCCAACTACGCCCGGCTGCGCTACCACGAAATCTACCCGGGCATAGACCTTGCTTATTATGGCCGGCAGGGACAATTAGAAAACGATTTCATGGTGGCCCCGGGATCTGACCCGAAGCTGATTCGACTGGGGCTGGAAGGCGCCAGAACCGCGCACCTGAACGCATCCGGAGACCTGGTGCTGAAGGTGAACGGAGGAAGTGTTTACCTTCGGCGCCCTCACGCCTACCAGGGAAAGGGAGCAAACCGCAGGGAAGTCACGGCCCGCTACGTGCTTCGGGCCGGCAACCAGGTGGGTTTTGCCCTCGGAGCTTATGACCGCCGCCAGGAACTCGTGATCGACCCTGTGCTGACTTATTCCACGTACCTGGGAGGAAGTGGCGGAGACGTGGGCTACGGCATCGCCATCGACTCCTCCAATGACACTTACGTTACGGGAACCACCTCGTCGCTCAATTTCCCCACGACCACAGGCGGCCAGGCCACCCTCGGAGGCGGCATCGACGTTTTTGTGGCGAAGCTCAACCCCGCGGGCACTGCGCTCCTCTATTCTGTTTTCCTGGGAGGCGGCAACCTCGACAAGGCGACAGGCATTGCGCTGGATTCCTCGAACAACGTCTATCTGGCTGGATACACATCATCCACCGATTTCCCCACCACCACCGGCGCCTTTCAGGTCACTAATAACGGGGACACCGATGCCTTCCTGGCCAAGCTGAATGCGACAGGCTCATCGCTGGTCTATTCAACTTACCTCGGCGGAAGCGGAATTGATTACGGGCGGGGAATCGCCGTGGACGCCTCGGGTGATGCCTTTATCACCGGATCCACCCAATCCACAGACTTCCCCACCATGAGGCCGCTGCAGGTCGGACTGGATGGCGGCTCCGATGCGTTTTTGGCGGAGGTCGATCCCACCGGCGCATCCCTGCTTTATTCCACTTATCTTGGGGGTAGCGGCGCGGACGAGGCGCTTGCCATTGCCTTGGACGGCTCGGGCCTCCCTTACATAGCCGGATACACTTTTTCTTCCAACTTCCCGACCCAGAACGCCCTTCAGGCATCCCTGTCGGGATCGACGGACGCCTTCATCACAGAGATCGATCCGGGAACTTCGTCGCTGATATTCTCGACCTACCTGGGTGGCAGCGGATCGGAAAGCGCCCAATCCATCGCCATCGATTCGGTGGGCAGCATTTACGTGACCGGCGAGACGACCTCTTCCAGCTTTCCGGTGACGGCGGGACCGTTTCAGGCCCAATATGCAGGGCAGGGAGACGCCTTTGTCACCAAGCTCGCTCCGGGGGGGGCCCAGATGGTTTATTCCACTTACCTGGGTGGCAGCGGCCTGGATCAGGCAAATTCCATTGCCATCGACTCTTCCGGAGATGCCTTTATAACGGGCTTTACGGAATCGAGCGACTTTCCCCTGGCGGACGCGCTGCAAAGAGTTCTGGGAATTTCCGGGGCAGGTTCGTGCGGCGCCAATCCCTGTGCTGACGCATTTGTCACCAAGCTGGGGCCATCGGGCAACCTGGCCTTCTCCACCTTTCTGGGAGGAAGCACGATTGAGTTAGGACAGGCCATTGCGGCGGACACTTCTGGAGCGGCTTACCTGACCGGCAGCACGAATTCCACAAACTTCCCCGTCATCGCAGGGGCGCCCCAGTCAGCTTATGCCGGAACGAATTCAAGTACGAACGTCTTTATCGCCAAGGTCAGCCCTCAGGATGCGTCGGCTGCAGCCCTCAGCCCCCAGAGTCTGAACTTCGGAAACCAGACGATCAATAACAGCAGCGAAGCGCAGACCGTAACGCTGGTGAATGCCGGAAGTGCGCCCCTGAATATCAGCGGTATTGCCGCGACCGGCCAGTTCAGCCAGACCAACGACTGCGGATCGGTGGTGCCGGCAGGCGGGGGTACGTGCACAATTCAAGTGACCTTCACGCCCACTCAGACGGGTTCAGTGACGGACCAGGTCACCATCGCGGACGATGCCGCCGGCAGCCCTCAAAGCATCACCGTTTCGGGAGCCGGAGTGACATCAGGGAGCACACTTTCCGTTTCGCCAGCGTCTCTGACCTTTGCCGCGTTCACGGTGGGGCAGACAAGTCCTGCGCAAACCGTCCAACTTTCCAACACCGGCCATACGGCCGTCACCATCTCCAGCATCACAGCGAGCGGCGACTTTACAGAAACCAATACCTGCGGAACGCTTCCCGCCGTACTCAACGTGGGGTCGACCTGCAGCATCAGCGTAACTTTTACGCCCACGGCAACCGGAAGCCGCACTGGCGGACTGACCATCGACGATGACGCATCCAACACCCCCCAGGGAGTCTCGCTTTCGGGAACCGGCAATGCGGTCTTTACACTTTCGGCCAGCGCCAGGTCCAGCGTCATTCTGATCGGGACCAAGACGACGACGTTCACCGTCATGGCTTCGGCGCCCAGCACGTTCACAGACAACATTAATCTCTCTTGCACCACCGGAACCTGCACTTTTAATCCCACTTCGATCGCTCCGGGGCAGTCCAGTGTGGTCACGGTGAGCGGCCTTACGCCAACCACCGCCAATCCCTTTGATTTCTCAGTAAAAGGCACCAGCAACGGGCAGGGTACGACGGTGGCGCTCACGGTCTTTTTCGCGGATTTTACGCTGTCGCAGACGTTGCCCGTGCCGCCGATCCGCACAGTTACCGCGGGGAGTTCAACAACCTACACGGTCACGATAAATCCGGTGAACGGGTTTAACCAGGTGGTGCTCCTGGGCTGCAGGAACCTGCCGCAGGGGACGGATTCCACGGCGCAAAAACCGGATACAACCTGCACATATTCCCCCCCGGGAATCAACCTGGATGGAGTGCATCCCGCGACATCGACGCTAACTATCAGCACGACTGCAGCGACCAGTTCTCGCTTGTTGCCGCCGCCTCCCGGAGGGACTCCTCCGCTGGGACATTGGAAGTTCGCCTGGTGGGTGCTGCTGGCTGCGCTCTGGATGGCTTCCGCAGCTTCTATGGTTGTGGTCGGGCGCCGGTTACTGGGTGCGAGGCCGGCAAGGCTTCGCGCAAGTGTAGCAGTCCTTATCCTGGCGATGTCACTGAGTGCTTTGGCAACGGCTTGCAACCAGACTTATTACGGCCCCCAAACCACTCCGGTGTCGACAGGAACTCCCGCGGGCACTTACACCGTGACGATCGTCGGCACCCTGGGAAGCGACAACAACATTAAGCGAACGACGACCGTTAATTTGGCGGTTTCGCCCTGATGGGGCGGACAAAAACCCCGGCCGCTGTGACCCAGGCCGTGAAGTTTCTGAGAGAGGCTTTGGAACTGCGGGGGAGAAATTTCAGCATTTTCTAAGGAGAACAGTGTGAAAGTGAAATGTTCTACTGTGACCCATAGGGAACCCACTCCAGCACGAGGGGGATTCCTGCGGGGGCGTTATTTTGTTGCCCTTGGCCAATTTGGCCTGGCCATCATCGGTTTAAGTCTGGCGCTGAGCACGGCCCAGGGGGCTTCCCTCCGCAACGCCCGAAATCTGAAGCTTTGGAGCAGCCGTTATGCCCACCTGCCGCTCAGTTTCGAGGCGAATCGCGGGCAGACGGACGCGCGTGTCAAGTACCTGGCGCGGGGGCAGAACTACACTCTGTTCCTCACCGGGCATGACGCAGTGCTGGCCCTCAGTTCCGGGGGCACGGGACAAAAGCCCACCTCTTCTGCGGTCATTCGTCTCCGCCTGCTGGGGTCTGCGCCTGCCGTGCCGGTCACTGGCCAGTCCCTGCTGGGGGGAACCAGCAATTATTTCCTGGGGAACAATCCCCGCAACTGGCACACCCGGATACCCAACTACGCGCGAGTCCGCTACCACCAGGTTTATCCCGGCATTGACCTTGTTTATTATGGCCGCCAGGGACAACTGGAGAACGACTTCATAGTTTCAGCAGGGTCAGATCCCAACTCCATCCGCATCGGTCTGGAGGGCGCCGATGGCCTGCGCCTCGCTCCCTCCGGCGACCTGGTTCTCAAGGTTGGCGGTGGAGAGGTTTACCTTCGCCAGCCCCGTGCTTATCAGGGGAAGCAGGAAGTGCCGGTCCACTACGTGCTGGATGCCAGGAATGAGGTGGGCTTTAAGCTGGGCCGCTATGACCGCCGTCAGCAACTGGTGATTGACCCGGTCCTGGCCTATTCCACTTATTTGGGAGGGAGCGGGGGAGACATTGGTTATGGCATTGCTGTCGATGCCTCCGGAAACGCTTACGTTACAGGAATTTCAAACTCCACCAATTTCCCAACGACAACCGGCTCCTCCAAGACAAGCAATGCCGGTAGCGGCGACGCTTTTGTGGTGAAGATTAACCCGGCGGGCACGGTGTCCAGTTCGACCACGCCGCAACTTGTGTATTCGACGTATCTGGGCGGGAGCGGAACGGATTCCGGCAATGCCATCACCCTTAACGCAGGAGGAGACGCCTTCATCACCGGCAGCACAACTTCCTCGAACTTTCCAACAACCACCGGGGTTTTTCAGGCAACCTACGGTGGAGCGGGTGACGCCTTTGTGGCTGAACTGAACAGTACGGGCGCCAGCCTGGTCTACTCCTCATACCTGGGTGGCTCCGGGGCGGACTCCGGCATGGGGGTTGCGGTTGATTCCTCAAACAACGTATACGTTACAGGTTCCACCCAGTCGCCCAACTTCCCCACCCTCAACCCTGTGCAATCGGTCAACGCCGGCTCTTCCGATGCCTTCATCGTCAAGGTCAACTTCGACGCCACCCAGTTGGTCTATTCCACCTATGTAGGTGGGGCCAAAGCGGATGTCGGCCAGAGCATCAAGGTTGACGGTTCCGGGAACGCCTACATCGCCGGTTACACTTTTTCCACCGACTTCCCGCTTCAGAGTCCCGTGCAGGGATCGAACGCCGGAACCGTCAATGCTTTTGTCACCGAGATCAACGCGGGGGGTTCCGCCTTCCTCTTTTCAACGTACTTTGGCGGAAGCGCCGACGACCGCGCCTTCGGATTGGCCCTGGGTTCCGGTGGAAGCGTCTACATTGCGGGCAGCAGCCAATCGACTGATTTTCCGACGACCGTTGGAGTGGTTCAGGGAACAAATCAGGGACAGTCCGACGCCTTCGTGGCCAAGTTGAACCCTGCGGGACCCGCCGTTACATACGCCACGCTGCTGGGCGGCGCAGGAGTCGACCAGAGTAACGGGATCGCCGTGGACTCTGCCGGAGATGCCTTCGTCACCGGCTTTACCAACTCAAGCAACTATCCAACCAGCAGTCCCATCCAGTCCGTTCTCGGGGTCACCGGCGGCAGTTCCTGCGGCCCTTCCGCCTGCTCCGACGCTTTTGTCACGGAGTTAAATCCCACGGCCACCGCGCTGGTCCTGTCGACCTACCTGGGAGGTAGTGGCGCTGATTTTGGCCAGGCCATTGCTTTGGGAACAACCGGCAACACTTATATCACCGGCAGCACATCGTCCAACAACTTCCCGGCCATCGCCGGCGCCTATCCTGCCTATCAATCCAGTCTGACGGGTGTGGCCGGCAACGCGTTTGTTTCTGAGATCAAGCCTGACAATGCTCCGGGCCTTTCGGTCGTGCCACAGAGCATAGACTTCGGAAACCAGACTTTGAACGTCCGCAGCGCTGTGCATACGGTCAACATCACCAACGAAGGAACGGCCGCCCTCAGCATCACCCAGATCGCCTTTGCCGAAACGGATTCAACCGGGACAACCTCCTTTGCCGAGACGGACAATTGCGTGGGAACCGTGGCCGCCAGTGGTGGTTCCTGCACCATCAATATTACTTTCACCCCTGGTGTCGCGGAGGTCAAAACCGGGACGTTCAGCCTTACCGACAATGCGACAGGAAGCCCCCAGGTTATCAAGGTGAAAGGCACCGGCGTCACCACGGCGACTGCGGTCACCGTGACTCCGACGAGTCTTTCCTTTGGCGACGTGACGGTGGGTAAAACCAGTGCAGCCCAAACAGTAACGATTACGAATACGGGCACGCAAACCCTGACCTTCAGCGGTTTCCAGACCGGTGGTGATTACTCACAAACAAACACCTGCACCTCAAACACCCTGAATGTCGGCCAAAGCTGCACGGTCAGTGTGACCTTTTCGCCCGTCGCCTCCGGCGCCCGGAACGGCTCTTTAGCCATCAGCGATAACGCCACGGGCAGCCCCCAGGCGGTTGCACTCTCGGGCACCGGTGATGCGCAGTTTACCATGACTGCGACGTCCACAAGCGTGACCACGCTGATTGGAAAAACCTCTACAACGTTCACCATCGGAGCTTCAACGTCCGACGGCTTCACGGGAAGCATCACCCCCAGTTGCCCTGCCAGCCTGGCGTGTACTTTCAGCCCGACGACTATTCTTGCGGGCCAGACGACTACCATGACCATCACCAACCTGACGACCTCTTTGGCCAACCCGTACGCGTTTAACGTCACCGGGACCAGCGGCTCGCAGAGCGCCACGGTCAGCCTGAGCCTGCTCTTCGCGGACTACACCCTGTCGGCGTCGCCGTCGCTCAACACCATTGTTGCGGGCTCGCTGGCAACCTACACCCTGACGCTGACCCCCATCAACGGGTTCAACAATCAGGTGCAGCTTGCGTGTGGCAACGGTATGCCTCCGGGGGCCACCTGTAATTTCTCGAACTCCTCGGTCACGCCCAGCGGTGTTACCACCGTCAAGCTCACCATCCAGACCACCAAGAATGCCAGCGCTCCGCCGCCCCCGGCTGTTCCGCCGGGCATGATTCCACCCCTGATGGTGGCCTTCCTGGTTCTTGTTCTGGGAGGATTGTTGGTGCTGGGCCGCAGACGGAACCGGCTCACGGGTCCGGCCGGAAGGCGCTGGGCCGTCGTTCAGATTGGCACGCTTTGCCTGCTTCTCCTGGGCGAGACCTTTCTGGTCTCCTGCCGAAGCACCCCGGCGACAACCGGATCCACAACCGGAAATTACACCATCACCATCAACGGTACGCTGGGTTCCAATTCCACTGTGGTGAGGAGCACAAGCGTCAACCTGGCTGTAACCTAAGAGAAACGGCTGAAAGTTCCTTTGGGAATGTGGCGTCCGGATTCAAGCCCCGTTGCGTCATGAGACGCGCGGCCTCCGGACGCCATTTTTGTTTCAGCGACACCCAGGCACGGGACGGGCGTCGCCTGCCGGCATTTCCACCTCTCCTCGCAGGGCCGGACTCTGCCCCCGGCCCAACAGGCTGTTATTTCTCGGGATCGTAGTTCAGGTTGGGGCCCAGCCAGCGCTCGACGGCTGAAATCTCCATCCCCTTGCGCCGCTGATAATCGAGCACCTGGTCGCGGCCAATCTTGCCCACCGCAAAATAGCGGGATTCAGGATGGGAGAAATAGAAGCCGCTCACGGAAGCAGCCGGATACATCGCAAAGTTCTCGGTAAGGCGCACGCCCGCATTTCGCTCGGCATCGAGCAGATCAAACAGTGCCCGCTTTTCCGTATGGTCCGGCAGCGCGGGATAGCCCGGGGCCGGGCGAATGCCCCGGTAGCGTTCGTGGAGCAGGTCGTCGTGGCTCAGCTTCTCCCCGCACCCGAAGCCCCACGCCTCGCGGGCCCGTTGGTGGGTGAGTTCGGCCAGCGCCTCGGCCAGGCGGTCGGCCAGCGCCTTCGCCATGATGGCATTGTAATCGTCATGGTCTTTCTCGAAGCCGTCCACCAGTTTCTCGATGTTGATCCCCGCCGTGACGGCAAACGCTCCCAGGTAGTCAGCCTTTCCGGTTTCGCGCGGCGCAATAAAATCCGCCAGGGCAAGGTCGGGTTCGCCATCCGGCTTCTCGATCTGCTGGCGCAGGGTGTGGAAAATCGTCCGCACCGCCGTCCGTGATTCGTCCGTATAGACTTCGATGTCGTCACCCACGCCGGCAGCCGGGAAGAAACCCATCACGGCGCGGGCTTCCAGCAGTTTCTCATCAACAACGCGCTTCAAAAGCCGCCCGGCATCGTCAAACAGTTCCCGGGCGCGCGACGCCCACTTTCGGCTGGTCGAAAATCCGGGGATAGATCCCGCGCAGCTCCCAGACGTGGAAGAAGGGCGTCCAGTCAATGTAAGGAACAATCTCTTCCAGCGGCACCGGGCCGCCGGCACGGACTCCGGTGAAGGAGGGCCGCGGCGGTGTGTAACCGGACCAGTCAAACTGCAGCCGCCGCCGGCGCGCCTCCTCGATCGTCCGCAGCTTCTGTGATTTGGGCGCAGCGTGAACTTCCCTCAGCTTTTCCTGGGCGCTTCTGTTCTCATCGGCGAAGGCCGGTTTCAATTCCGCGCTGGCCAGGCGTCCCACCACGCCCACGGCGCGCGACGCATCCAGCACGTGGACCACGGGCTGCCCGTAGGCGGGCGCAATTTTCACCGCCGTGTGCGCGCGGCTGGTGGTGGCGCCGCCAATCAGCAGCGGAACCTTGAAGCCCTGGCGTTCCATTTCCCGGGCCACGTGCACCATCTCATCAAGCGACGGGGTAATCAGCCCGCTCAGGCCCACCATGTCGGCGCCCGCCTCCCGCGCCGTCTTCAGGATTTTTTCGCACGGCACCATCACGCCCAGGTCAATCACCTCGTAGTTGTTGCAGCCCAGCACCACGCCAACAATGTTCTTGCCGATGTCGTGCACGTCGCCCTTCACCGTGGCCATCACGATTTTCCCCGCCGCCCTGGCGCCGCCGGTCAGGCGCTTTTCGGCCTCGAGATAGGGCAGCAGATACGCCACCGACTTCTTCATCACGCGGGCGCTTTTCACCACCTGGGGCAGGAACATGCGGCCGGAGCCGAACAGGTCGCCCACCACGTTCATGCCCGCCATCAGCGGCCCCTCGATCACCGCCAGCGGGCTGCCATATTTGAGGCGCGCCTCTTCCGTGTCCGTCTCAATGTGCTCAACAATGCCCTTCACCAGCGCGTGAGACAGCCGCTCATCCACCGTGCCCTGGCGCCAGGCGTCTTCCTCCACTTGCTTCTTCCCGGTCTGCTTCACGGAATCCGCAAACGCCAGCAGCCGCTCGGTTGCGTCCGGGCGCCGGTTGAGGATGACGTCCTCCACCAGTTCCAGCAGGTCTTTGGGAATTTCCTCATAGATGCCCAACTGCCCCGCGTTGACGATGCCCATGTCCATGCCGGCCTGGATGGCGTGGTAGAGGAACGCCGTGTGCATCGCCTCGCGAACGGTGTTGTTGCCGCGAAACGAAAACGAAAGGTTGCTGACGCCGCCGCTCACTTTGGCGTGCGGCAGCGTGGCCTTGATCCGGCGCGTGGCTTCGATAAAGTTCACCGCGTAATTGGCGTGCTCCTCCATGCCGGTGGCGATGGTGAGAATGTTGGGATCAAAAATAATGTCTTCGGGCGGAAAGCCCACTTCCTCCGTCAGGATGCGGTAGGCGCGCGTGGAGATTTCAACCTTCCGCTCCGCGGTGTCGGCCTGGCCGCGCTCATCGAACGCCATCACAATCACCGCCGCGCCGTAGCGGCGCACCAGGCGCGCGTGCTGCTTAAAAGTTTCTTCGCCTTCCTTCAGGCTGATGGAATTCACCACGCCCTTGCCCTGCACGGCCCGCAGGCCCGCCTCAATCACGCTCCACCTGGAGCTGTCAATCATGATGGGCACGCGCGCGATGTCGGGCTCGGAGGCCAGGTAATTCAGAAAAGTGGCCATGGCCTGCTCCGAATCGAGCATGCCTTCGTCCATGTTGATGTCGATAATCTGCGCGCCGGCTTCCACCTGCTGCAGCGCCACGGCCAGCGCTTCTTCAAACTGATCGTTGAGAATAAGCTGGGCAAACTTCGGAGAGCCCGTCACGTTGGTCCGCTCGCCCACGTTCACAAAGTTCATGTCGGGCCGGAAGGTGAGCGGCTCCAGCCCGCTCAGCCGCGTGGCGCGTTCGGGCTGCGCGATGCTGTGCGGCTTGCAGGTTCCGCACGGCCTCCGAAATCGCCCGGATGTGCGCGGGCGTGGTGCCGCAGCAGCCGCCCACAATGTTCAGCCAGCCGTTGGCGGCAAATTCGCCCAGGTCCTTCGCCATGCTTTCCGGCGTCTCGTCAAACCCGCCAAAGGCGTTGGGCAGGCCCGCGTTGGGATGGCAACTGATGTGGACGGGGGCAATCTGCGAAAGCTCCTCGATGTAGGGCCGCATCTGCTTTGCGCCCAGCGCGCAGTTGATGCCCACGCTCAGCAGCGGAATGTGCGAAATGGAATTCCAGAAGGCTTCGATGGTCTGGCCGGAGAGCGTGCGCCCGCTCTGGTCCACAATGGTCACGGAAACCATCACCGGCAGGCGGCGGCCCGATTCCTCAAAATACTGCTCGATGGCAAACAGCGCCGCCTTGGCGTTCAGCGTGTCAAAAACGGTCTCCAGCAGCAGCAGATCAACGCCGCCCTCCACCAGCGCGCCCGCCTGTTCGTGGTAGGCCGCGCGCAACTGCTCAAAGCTGGTGCCCCGCGAGGCGGGATTCGCGACGTCCTGCGAAACCGAAGCGGTGCGGCTGGTGGGGCCGATCGAGCCCGCCACAAAGCAGCGCCGCTCCGGATTTTCGGCGGTGAATTTTTCAACCGCGCGCCGCGCCACCGCAGCGCCGGCCGCGTTCAACTCGCGGACGTGATTCTCCAGCCCGTATTCCGCCATCGAAACCGTGGTGGAATTGAAGGTGTTGGTCTCAATGATGTCGGCGCCCGCCTGCAGGTATTGGTAATGGATGTCCTCAATAATCTGCGGCTGCGTGATGTTGAGCAGATCGTTGTTCAGCCGCAGATCGCGCGCATGGTTGGCAAACTGCTTGCCGCGGTAGTCCGCCTCGGAGAGATTGCGGGCCTGGATCATGGTGCCCATGGCCCCGTCGAGCAGCACAATGCGCTCCCGCAGGATGCCTTCAACTGGATGGGCATGACTTTCGCTTCCACTCATGCGATCAGCACTTTCCTTTCCTGAGTTTGCCGGATAACCCGCCAGGGCAGCCGCAACCCCCGGCTTTCGCCCCGCATCATTTCAGTATAACAAGAGAACCCGGCGCACAGCGGGAGCCTCAGCCCCGGCGCGCGTCGTGCTGCCGCAACACCCGGCAGGCCCACACGCTGCCTGAAAACTTTCTTTAGTGAATCGGTCGCCGCCCTGTCGGCGGCTGGGTTGGAGGCGGGTTGCGATGAAGTTGAATTCGTCACCCCAAATTTCCGGATCGCGCCGGAGATTCGCCGGGAACACCCGGCCAGACAATTTGGATGCTCCCGGAGATGAAAAGTTTCGCCTGACCGGCATGCCCGCCCTGGCACGGCTGCGGCTACCGCGGCAAGCCGTGCAGCAGCGGCCCCACGGCATTCGACATCTGATAATCATCCGCCCGGTCGGCCTGGATGTTCCAGAACATGACGCCGTTGAAATCGCGATAGCCGCCCCGTCGTTGCAGCTTGTATTCGCCGCCTGCAAAGGGTTTGCCGGTGATGAGATACTTCACGGACTTCTCGATTTCGCCCAGCTTCGAACGTCCCACCAGGAAGCCCACGGCCACCTTGCCGGGAGGCAGCGGCGGGAAATAGGATTGGGGATTCCCTCCCACGTGGAAGCCGTGCACCAGCATCTCCGTCATGGCGGCGTAATAGTCGGCGGTTTCCGGCATGTAGTAATTTCCGTCCATGCCCTCAAGCGGCGGCGTGTTGTAGTCCTGCACGTCCACGAAAGATAGAATGTTGCGGGTCGCGTAAATCACCGGCAGGAACGCGCCGAACTGCCCGGCATAGGTCACATAGCCCGCCGGCACCTGCGGGCCTTCGGGAACCTCGGCCAGCATGAACTTCGGTCCAAAGCGCTTGCGAAGCTGCCGCATGGCGTCGATAAGGTTCACCACCGCAGGCGTGGTGGGCTTGCGGAAGTCCGTGTCGCCGGGATTGAGAACCAGCGAGGGCGTTTCGAGATCAAGATCGACGCCGTCAAAACCGTAGTCCGCAACAATGCTCCCGACGCTATCCACAAATTTCTTCAGCTCTTCCGGGGTGTTCAGCGTGACCACCGCGCCGCCGCCGCCCAGCGAGATCAGGATCTTTTTCCCCTTGCGCTTCATGGCGGCGATCTCATCCCGGAACTGCTCCTTCGTATAACCGGCGGGCGTTTCAAAATGCAGCTCGGCGGTTGAGCCCTTCACGGGCGAGGCGAAGGCCACAATGATGACGTCCCACTGCGGCGAAACATCCCGCAGCGGAATGGTTTTCGAGCGCGTGTAGCCCGTCCAATAGCCGATCAACTGATGGCCGTTGGGCGGGTGAGGATTCGCGAGCGGCGAAGCGGTCGGAGTGGCCTCCATGCGCCCACGCCGCGGCGCGCAGGGTTCGGCGGCAGCCTTCAGCACGCCGGTGTCTGGAAAGCTGTAAGCGCCCTGAAAACTGTCCGGACTGGAACTCTGCGCGTACCACGGTAGCAGAGCGACGTTCTCAAGATGGTATTCGCCTCCATCCGCCTGCACCACGGTTGAATTCTGTTCAGGCAGGCTGTCGGTGGGCAGCTCAAATCGATAGTGGGTCCCGATGCCGCGGCCGCCGCAGCCGCGCTCTGTACCTGGCCTCTGCCAGGCCGGAAAAGTGTTTTCCTTGTAGCCGTCGAGCGGGTCGTTCATCCAGGCGGCAAGCTGCTGGGTAAGCGGCTGCACGTCGGAATAACCCGGCACCACGCCCGGGTCAAGATAGGTGCTGAGCACAAAAGGCTGCAGCGGCTTCGACGCGGCATCTTCCTGCACGCCGTGCGCGCCCCAGGTGCAGCAGACTGTCGCGTCATTCAGCTCGTAAAACTCCGTGTTCTTTGTCAGCGCGATCACCAATTCGTCCGGCTTGGCCTGCGTTTTGGCGAGGCCCTTGAACAGTTCCTTCTGCGACGAAATCGAGATCGACAATGGCCAGCGAATGCCCGGTCTTTTTGGATGTCAGCAGGTATCCGTTGGCGGCCGGAATCGTGATCTGCACGGGAGAAGCGACGCGAGGCTGGCCCAGCAGGGTGTGCCAGTCTTTGGCGGCGGCCTCTTTGTAGAACTGCGCGCGCTGGATGGCGTCGCCGTACTGCGTTGTGCCGGTGGCGAAGGCGTGCTTCTGGAAAACCGGTGACTGCACCACCTTCGGCACGTCATCGGCGGCGCTGATCTCCGCGTTCTTCCCCGCCTTGTCCGCCGGCGCATCGAAAACCAGCGACACCGGCACCAGCACGGTTGAAATGGTGGTGGTGCCGCCCTGCGCGGGGTCGCGGCCCACCACCGTATAGTGATACTCTTTGCCGGCGGCGCTGAATTGCCGGGTGAAAGTGGGCACGCCGATGGCCGGGCCCGACGGCGCCTTTTTTTCGCATGCCGGGCTCAGCAGCACGCAAAGACCCAACAGGGCATACACCGTATGAAGACGAAAACGGCTATCGCCGAATTTCAAATTGACCATGACACACTCCCTGGGCAGGAACTGCCATATGAGGATTAAAATTCAGAACACGACGATAACACTTCACCACCCGGACTACAATCCGCCAACGGCCGCACGTTGACTCAAAGCCCGGCCGGGCATAGGATTCTTGCTTCTGAACACTCGAAGCTTTCGAGGGACAGTGCACCATGAACAACCGCGCGAATAAGAAAACGGCCGTCCTGCTGGTGCTTGGGATCTTCCTTTGCCTGGCCTCGCTCCCGGCACAGGAAAAACCCCGCGATGCTCTCGTGGACTGGATGAACCAGATTGCCCAGCGGCAACTGCAGCAGCGGGCGAAGGCCATCAGTGAAATCCATACGAAGGCCCAGGCGGAGCGCCGCAAGCAATGGGTGCGCCGGCAAATGCTGGATGACATGGGCGGCCTGCCGGATTACAAAGGTCCATTAAAGGCCCGGGTCACCGGCCAGCTCCGCGCGAGCTCTTACACCATCGAGAAAGTGATTTACGAAAGCCTGCCGGGGCTTTACGTCACCGCCAACGTTTACCGCCCAAACCAGCCGGGCCGTTATCCTGCCGTGCTGCTGCAGGCCGGGCACACGCAGGAGGGCAAGCCGGAAGACCAGCTAATGGCCGCCAACCTGGCGATGAAGGGCTTCGTCGTTCTGTGCTTCGATCCCATCGGCCAGGGCGAGCGCGAGCAGACCTACAGCCCGCAACTCGACGCGCCGCTGGCCGGGTGGTCCGTTCCCGAGCACATCCAGATGGGCGCCCAAACCATGCTGCTCGGCCAGGGGCTGGCCCGCTACTTCATCTTTGACGCCATGCGCTCGCTCGATTATCTTGCCGGCCGGCCTGACGTTGACGCCTCGCGCATGGGGGCGGCGGGCTGCTCGGGCGGCGGCGCGCTCACCACCTTCCTGGGCGGCCTCGACCCGCGTCTCAAAGTGGTGATCCCGGCCTGCTATCCGAGTTCGTTCCAGACGCTGTTTGCCACCTCCGGGCCGGACGTGGAAATGCTGCTGCCGCGCTTTCTCGAGAGCGGCCTGGATACGGCTGATTTTGTGGAACTCTCCGCTCCCACGCCCTGGCTGCTGCAAGCAACCGAACACGACCAGTTCCACTTCGCCCACCAGGGCGTGCGGCTGGTCTACGACGAAGCGCGAAACTGGTACGCCCTTTATGGCGCGCAGGACAAAGTGGGATTTATGGTGGGACCGGGTTCGCACGGCATGCCGCTGGTGGCGCGGGAAGCCGTTTACCAATGGATGATTCGCTACCTCAAGAACGGCCAGGGCGACTACCACGAGCAGCCGGTCAAGATGTACACGAACCATCAGCTTCTGGTCACGGCCAGCGGCAACGTTGAGAACGAACCCGGCAGCAGAAAGCTCTACCAGATTCTGCGCGCCGACTACCAGGCCAGGAAGCAGCCGGGAACCATTTCCGAACTCCAGACCAAGCTGCGTGAACTCAAAATTCCCACCGGCCACACTGCGCCGAAGATTGAGGTCCTGAAAAAATCGAATGATGCCGCCGGACAAATTGAGCAGATCAAATTTGAAAGCACTCCCGGCATCTGGCTCAACGCCACCTTGCACATCCCTTCGTCTCCGGGGAAAGAAACCCGCCGTGCTGGTGCTCGAAGGCGGCAGCGTTTTTGGCCTGATGTCCACGGCCGCCATCGCCGAACAGATGGCCAAAGCGGGCCGCGTGGTGCTTGAGATGCAGCCGCGCCGCTCGCAGTTGGAAGTCCATGAGGGGCCGTTTGCAGGAGACTACGTCACCGACGTGCAGGCCAACCTGATCGGGCTGAATCTGCCCGCCATGCGCGCCCACGACATCCTGCGCGGCGTTGATCTGCTGGCGGCCCGTTCTGACGTGGAGGCAAATTCAATTCGTGCTGCCGCCCGCGGCGTAAGAGGCATCTGGCTGCTGCTTGCGGCCGCCGTCGATCCGCGGATCGGCAAGATCTGGATCGACCAAACGCCTTACAACCTGCACGCGGCGCTCGACCACTCGATGGCCGCCGACCTGTGGGACGCGGTCATCCCCGGTTTTGTTCTCCACTGGGACCTGAATGACCTGGTGAAGGCCATGGGGAAGCGGCAGGTGATGTGGACGGACCCCACCAACTGGCTGCGGCAGGTTGTGGCGCTCGGACCCCGCTACCAGTACCGCTACGTCCTCGGTGACGCCACGGACCTGGCCAACGCCCAGGACGACGCCTACATCAAGGAGCTTTTGCAGTAGCCCAATTCCCTTGTGACCAACCTGACGCTTCAGAGCCTTGCGGAGACGCGCTTCTGAAACTGGCGGGGCGAGATAACCTTCATGCCGGTCATTGATCGGTGAGGCGTGATTCCATTTGTAAAACGGCGTTTGCGCCCACTTCAATCTGATTGGAAGAAGAGCGAGCCTTCAGTATTCTGCCGATACCTTCCGGCGTCGGCTCTGCCGGCGTGGTGGTTGCGATGACGTTATACTTTCCGGGCTCCAGGCATCCTGAGGCAAACAGTCCCTTGCTATTTGTCGGCGCAGAAATCATTCGGGCTGCCAGCAAAGCCGGCGGCAAGGAGTCTGCGGGCATGACCGTCACGTACGAGGCGGTGGCCGGTTGACCGTCATTGTCGAGCACGCGGATCGCGAGAACCCCGCAATCGTCGGCCACCGTGACACGGAGCCGCGTGTCACCGGAAGCGCCTGCCAGGTGGAGCGGCTTGTTCAGAACACTCTCGCCCGCGAAAGTGATGTCCTTGATGTAAATGCCGGCTGCGAGCGACTGCGCGAGAACGGCATAATCGTCAGCCAGGATATCTTGGAAAGAAAAATTGCCCGGGACCGGCGATTTCGCTTTCAGCCGTGGGGATTCGGCCTCCCAGAGGTCTTCGGACCATGTCACCGGACGAAGCTCCAATTCGACAAACTTTTGTAGCTTGGATGACTCTATGGGGCTTGGGTGGTCCCACACCACTTCACCGGAAAGTGAAAGTCGCGGCTGAGCCAAAACGCTGACATCGTTCACATCGTTGTCAGTAATGCTAAATTCCGTACTCCCGAAAAACCCCGGACCCCTCTGGCTATCGTGAGGCTTCTGCATCACGGTGATCTTGTATTGTCCGGGATGGAGATCACAAATGCGAATCCTCCCATCGGGCCCCGTGGTGCCGCTCGGGGGCCTGAGAACCATGCCCTCCGTACCGGGCAGGTCGAATGGCTCCTGCAAATCCATAATCTCAAAGTGAACTGCCCCGGCGAGCGCCATTGATGCCCAAGACACCATCGACGCAGTAGGAAGTCGAGTTAGGGGACCCGAATATTCACATCCTCCCGCTGTTCACCGGAATTTACCGTGGCGGGCAAAGCGCCTTCAATGGACGGTGAGTCTCCGTAAAAGGTGGGGGACGGTATCCGCTTGCGCAACCTGGGATTGGACGGCTCGGTTGATACAGCGCGAACGATCTCCAGACGCCTTTGAGTCGACACGTAATAGTTCTGGCCCGGATGGACGTACCTGATGATGTACTTACCGTCAGAGTCCGTGATCGCCATGCCGGCCTGTAGGCGTTGCAAGGCGCCGTACATATACCTGGAGGCAATAAGATAAACGGCCATTCCTGAAAGCGGTTTACCGTTTTCATCCTGAACAATTCCTGCAATACTGCCGGGGCGCTGGATGATGAAATCCACTGACGTAAGGTCCCGGTCCGAACTCAAAACGACATCCTTGGACCCAAGGGGAGGCCCTCCGTCCTTGGGATAGGCGAAGACCCAGTACTTTCCGGGAGCCAGCCCCTCCAGCGTGTAGCGGCCAAGGATGTCGGTTTCTGCGCTGACATATCCATTCCCTGTCGAAACGAACACGTGGACGTCAGCAATAGGCTCGCGCGTATCGGCATACTGGACCGTGCCGCTGATGGAACGCCTGGCGGCGATCGCCTGCCCAGCCGCAAAGCCCGTTCGCGTAACTGAGGGAATAAATACTGCGCTCGCTGCGCTGATCATGACGAGCGTCATGGTAACAAGATGTTTCATCTTGCACCTTACCGTAAAGCACTACACGTGGCCGTTCAGGAGCGACCGGGCGTTTCCTTCGGTGATGGCCAGTTCCTGATCGCGCGGAAGGCCTGCGGAACGGACTTTGAGCAGCGCAGACTCGAAATAGAAAAACGGGATAATGCGATCCGAAAACGACGCGTGAGGGTGACGTTTCAGCGATCAGGCGGGCAAGGCCTCCGACCCGTTCGTTCATGGCGATATCGAACCAGACGTTGCCGGCTTGCTTGATCCTGCCGGATATGAGGAGTCGTTGCCCCGCCCCAATAGCCCGCGTTCAGCAGCACCAGGCGAAGTTTTGGAAAACGCGGCAGCAGATCGGCCAGAGGCGTGGGATCGACAGGCGGCACCTGCATCAGCAGGAATTGCGTGCGCGGGTCTTCCATGGAAAGCGCGATCTGGACCAGCAGGCCGCGGCTTGCCGCCATGCCGAGCAGCCGCGCAAAGGCGGGATCGTCCAGCTTGTAACCGTGGTAGTTGGGGTGCAGGCGAATCCCCGGCATCTTGTGGACTTCATGGCAGCGGCGCACGTCTTCCTGCCAGACGGGCAGCTTCGGATTGACACAGCCAAACGGTACCAGAAAATTCCGCCCGTGCTCGCGGCAGGCTTCGGCCAAGCCTCGCGTTCACACCCGCCACATCGCGGCAGAACAGACCCTCGAAACTCGCGGCCCAGGCCTGCGTCACTCCCTTTTTGCGAAGGCGCGCGACAAGCGACGCCGGATCGTCGCCAATCAGCCGCCGGAACGGCCAGCGAAACAGGCTCACGTTGGTGTCGATCATGACTTGAAGCCTTTTGCTTCCAGGCTCGATTGCAGCAGGCGCCGAAGATTTCCGCCAAGGATCAGTTCCTTCGCCGAATCGGGAATTTCGGCGCCGACCACCTTGGCCATCTGCGAAGCAAAGCTTCGGCCTCCGGCATCGCTGCCGTAAACCACGCGCTCGGCTCCCAGCTCGCGCACGGCCATTTCAACAAAGCCGGAAGTCGGGTCGGAGCCGGCGATTCCCGCGCAAATATTTTTTACATCGCGAATGGCGCGGATGCCGAGCTCCCAGGTCCCGCCCGTGTGTCCGCAGATAAACTGTGCCTGCGGGTGGCGCCTGGCAAGTTCCACCAGGTCGTAGGGTGTGGATTCGCCCGGGTCGCTGCCGTTGCTCCTGATCCAGGTATGCTGCAGGATGGGGACCTTCAGAGAAATCGCCCGCTCGACAATCGGATCGAGCGCCGGAGAATTGCACCGGACGTCGGTTTCCAGCTCTCCCACGCTCACCATCGGCCCATCGCGGACGCAACGGTCGAATTCCTGGAGGCAGAACTCCACGTTTGTCGGGCTCAGATAGACGGACCCGTAAGCGCGATCGGGAAAATGCCGCACGGCGCGCATCACCCGGTCGTTTTCCTCGCGCACCTGCTCCGGGGTCGGGTCCTTTATGTACTGGTCATATCCCTGCGAGAGGATGACGCGCTCAATTCCCAGCCGGTCCATGTGCCGGACCAGCACTGCCATGCGCGCTTCCGGCGTGTCGCCCTCGACGCCGTCCAGGTGCGTATGAATGTCCCAGATTCTGAAACGGGGGCCCGGCCCTGGAGCTCCACCCGCATCGCCCGCGCCCGCCAGGCTGCCGGCTGAAGCGAACCCGGCCACGAAACTTTTGAGAACTGTGCGGCGGTCGAGGGTCATTTTTCAGTATCCGATGTTATGACATTGGCCGCAGGAAACTGTGGCCTTGCGGAGATTGTGGCAATTGACGCAGCTCATCATGGAGACGTCTTTCGCCTGCCGCATCACGTCCATGCTGCGAACATTACCGTGGCACACCGCGCAATCCACTTTTGCGGCCAGGTGCTTCTGATGGCTGAAGACATGCGAAGTCGGGCAATTGATACACCCGCGCCCAGGCAATGCTGCCGCCCGCTTTCTGCAAACTCGCCAGCTTCTGGATGGCCGGGCGGTCCTTCGCAATGGCCTGATGGCACATCATGCACTTTGTCACGTTCGGAATCTGCATCTGCTTGCCGTCCGCAGTCAACTGGTGGCAGCTCTCGCATTTGAGCCCGGCGCTGGAGTGAACTTTGTGGCTGAAAGGAACGGGCTGGGCGGGCGCCGGAGGCTGCGGCGTAATGTCCACGGGCTCGCGTCCAACTCCGGACGGGATGACGCCCAACTCAACCGGCAGCCGCGTTTCGGTTTCGAGCTTTGCCTGCGCCGGGCTCGTCTGCCCTTCGGGGAAAAGCGTATAGGCCGCAATCACCGTGGGGGCGGAAGCTCCGGTGCTGAAACGCGAACTGGGCCCGACCGCGACGACCACAAATTGCCTGCCGGTCTTCTTCCCCAGATAAGTCAGGGGCGTGGCGTAGCCGTTGGCTTCAAGCTTGCTGACCCAGAGCTGCTTTCCCGTCTGCGCGTCAAACGCACGGAAGCGGCGGTCGGCCGTGGCGGCAATAAAGACCAGGCCGCCGGCCGTGACGATGGAACCTCCCAGGTTGTAAATGCCGGTCTTGGGAACGCCCTTGGCCGCCAGGGCGTCCACGACTCCCAGCGTCACGCTCCAGGCAATCTTTCCGGTATTCAGGTCGACGGCGTTCATGGTGCCCCAGGGCGGTTTCTGGCAAGGATATTTATTGTCGTCCTCAAAGCGCGCGTAGGAGCCCCACTTGCTGCCTTTCTCATACGCCTCGGGCGAACCTGCGGGCTGCTTTTTCATTTGCCCCACCGCGCCGAGGTTGGTGATGTTCGCGTAGAGGTAGCCGGAAGAGGGATCGAAGGAGACGCCGCCCCAGTCGGTCCCGCCCATAGTGCCCGGAATGATCACGGTGGTATCCAGCCCCCAGGGATTGAAAATGCGCGCGGGAAGGGCTGAGCCGAAATTCTCCATGCAGTACTTGTGCGACTCCGGCGTGACGTTCGTAATGTCGTCGCGCGTTACCTGGATGGTGGCCAATGGAGGAATCACGGCGGGGAACGGCTGGGTGGGGCTGGTAGCTTCGCCTGGCACTTTGCTTTGCGGCACCGGACGTTCTTCAATCGGATAAAGCGGCTTGCCGGTGAGCCGGTTGAACACGAAGACGAGTCCCTCTTTGGCCACCACAACAACTGCGGGAATCTCCTTCCCGTCGCGACGGACCGTCACCAGCGAGGGCTGCGAGCCCACGTCCATGTCCCAGATGTCGTGATGGACCATCTGGTAGTACCAGGCCAGCTTGCCGGTGTCCGCCTTGAGGGCCACCAGCGAATTGGCGAAAAGCGTGTTGCCCTTCCGGTCGGCCCCGTAAAAATCGTACGAAGGCGAGCAGACGGGCAGGAAGACAAGGTCATTTTTAACGTCAACGCTCAAGGGCGGCCATGCGTTGACGCCTGAGCGGTCTTTCCAACTATCGCCCTGCCAGGTGTCGTGCCCGAATTCGCCCGGCTGCGGAATGGTGTTGAACGTCCACGCCAACTTGCCGGTGTGCACGTTGAAGGCGCGCACCGCTCCGCTGTTGCCCTTCGAAGGAAACTCCTGCACCTCGGAGCCCACGATGATCAGGTCCTTGTAAATCACCGGCGGCGACGTCAGGTCGTACTGGCGCTTGGGATATTTCTCCCCGATTCCTTCCCGCAGGTTGATCGAACCACCCAGGCCAAAACCTTTGCAGGGCTTGCCGGTGGCCGGGTCGAGCTCAAAGAGGCGGGAGTCAGGAGTGGAGTAGATGATGCGGCTGTCATCACCGTCGTGGCGGCCGTCGCAGGTCTCGGGCGATTTTCCTTTCCAGTAAGTCATGCCGCGGTTGGGCAGCGGACGCACCTTGCCGCTGGCCGCTCCATAAGGATTGAAGGTCCAGAGCTGCTTGCCCGTCTCTGCATCCAGAGAGATGGCCATCCCCGTCTGGGTAGCGAAGTAAAGCCTGTCGTCCACCATCAAGGGCGTGCTTTCAAAAGCCTCCAGCCAACTGTTCGGCGTGGTGGGCACGTTGTACGTCCACGCCCGCTGCAGGAGCTTGACGTTGGTGCGATTGATCTCCGTGAGCGGCGAATACCGCATCGCTCCCGGATCATGCCCGGCCACCGGCCAGTCCTGGCCTGCATCGCCTGTGCCCGCCTGCAGGATTGCAATGCCACACGCCAGAAGCACCAAGATGGGCAGCCAGATTCTCAGGATGCGTCGTTTGTCAAATTTCACCTTCGCCCCCTCGATGTTCAAATCAACTGCGCGCGGTAACGCTGAAGATCGCACTATGTTACGCCAGGAACCGCTTCTAAGATACACCTATTCGTGGCGCCGCCATCCTGCCCGTGAGGCATTCGCCCGTCTCGTCACTCGCCATTGCATTTGCGGTAATTCGCAACTGAGAACATGCCGTTCCGTCATTCGTAATTTGTAATTCGTAATTGCTGTTTTCAATCACCAATCGCAAATCACCCATACGTGCTTCGCGCGCTGTCACTCACGACTATCCACTGCTTTTTGACCGGATGAGGGGTTTGTAGCGCGGGCCTTTATGGCCCGCGGCTTTTGCATTTGGCGTACGCAGGGTGCAAGCATGCGAGAGGCGCCCGTCGCCATTCATGCCAGGTGCATGATCGAGGCGGGCATTCCCGGTCATGGCGAAGGAAAACAGTCGCGGGGCAGGGCCGCTGTGGGATTTCAGATTCAAGGTTCCAGATTGCAAAGGGAGCCGGGAAAAGAGGGCCGGCGGAAGGATGAAGGATGAAAGTGGCGGACAGAAGGCTGAAGCCGGGAATCGGAAGACAGCAGCATGCAGGGTGAACTGTAAAGTATGAAGGATGAAAGTGGGAGAAAGAAGGCAGAAGGCGTAACCTGTCATACAAAATTCATGGTTGAAAGCCCCGCGCCTGCCACCCATAGCCGGTGCTTCGCGCCCGCCACTCGCCACTCAGCACTCAGAACCCGGAACTCTGAACCTGCAAATCGCCATGCATAATTCAAAGCTTGTTTTGGCCGTCTATAGACACCTTAAAAAGGCTACTTAGCGGCTCGGGAGACCAAAATGGGCCAGATGGGATTTTCTCGCCAGAAATTCCAAATTTTGTAACATATTGATAACACTACACTTATAATATACTTGTGGCCAGAGAATCAACTTCTTTCAAAATTGTGTCCAATTTTGACACAGTGGGTAAAATTTGCACGGTCGCACTGAACCGCTGCTCTACGGTCGTGCAATCCGGGCATCCCCGGCGCGGTCCCCGGCCGTCAAGTCCGCCGCCGTTCGGGCTATCACACCATGCCCGTGCTTTTCAATGAGGACGACCACTTTGATTTCGACAAGCCCCAAAACAACATGTGGAGCGCCGTGGGAGCGTACGCCTCGTGGGGATTTTTTGACCCCGGCAAGAGCGATTACCGCGACGGCTACCAGTGCCCACCTGTCAACTGGGGCATCAACACGCCGCGCAAGAAGGCTTTCTTTGGATTGCTGAAAAAGGATACGGGTGCCGGCAGTTACAAACGCTGAACACCCCGCCTGTTGTTTGCTTTCAGGGGGCGGCTGGGTATATGTTGTCCGTCTTGCCGGATGCCATCGCGGCCTTCCGGTTAAACTCCCTGGAGGGAACTGTCTTGACCATTCGCCGTTTAGCTCTTCTATTAGTACTGTGCTTTGGCTGCCGGCCGCTCGTCGCGGCCGAATTGCCGCTTTCACCTTATCCGCAGCAGGTTCGCGCGGGCACGGGAGAATTTATCACAAAGAGTCATGTGGCCATTGATGTCAGCAGTAAGGAGGCCGAGGACCGCTTTGCCGCCACGCTGCTGGCACAAGACCTGAAATCCATTGAAGGAGTGGAAGCCACCCTTAAGGACCGTGCCTCCGGTTCGCCGCGCATCGTTCTTGCACGAACGGACACAAGTGAAGGGACTCGAATCCTCACCCGCGCCGGCGTCAAGTTTCCCACCCAGGCTGACGAGGAAGGTTACGTCCTTGTGGTGAGCAGCAGCGAGGCGGACGTGGTGGCCAAAAGTGCGGCCGGGGTGTTTTACGGCGTCCAGACGTTACGGCAATTGTTCCACCCGGGACAGGGTGGCGGCTCCGCGCAATGCCCCACTGTTACAATTGTCGACTGGCCCGCGATGCGCTGGCGGGGCGTGAGCATTGACATCAGCCGAGGTCCATTCCCAACGCTTGCCTCCATCAAGCGTGAGATTGATCTGCTCGCGCAGTACAAAATCAATCTCTATTCACCTTACCTGGAAAACATGTTTGATTACCCCAGCCTGCCGCTGGCTGGAGAACCGGGCGGCGCGCTGACTCCGCAGGAAGCAAGCGAGATTGTCGCTTATGCCGGGAAGTACCACATCACCGTGATACCGGAGCAGGAATCTTTCGGCCATCTGCACCTGCTGCTCGAAAACGAGCAATACCAGAACATGGCCGAGCGTCCCTACGGCGCGGTGTTGTCACCCACCGTCCCGGAATCTTATCAGCTCATAGGAAAGATGTTTGCCGATCTCAACAAGTATTTCCCGGGACCCTTTTTCCACATTGGCGCCGACGAGACTTTCGAGCTCGGCCAGGGGCGCACTAAAGATCTTGTAGACAAGGAAGGCTACTCGAAGGTTTACGTCGATTATCTGCGTAAGATTGACGACGTCCTCAAGCCTTACCACCGCAAGGTTCTTTTCTGGGGAGACATGGGCGTCCGCCATCCTGAGGATTTGAAGGACCTGCCCAAAGACATGATCGCCGTGCCGTGGGATTACGCGCCACGAAAGTCCTTTGTAAAAGAGATCAAGCCCTTCCGTGACGTAGGTCTTGAAACCTGGGTGGCGCCGGGCGTAAGCAACTGGAGCCGCATCTTCCCGGATTATTCTGAAGCGATTCCCAACATCCGGCAATTCGTGACCGACGGGAAGAACCTGGGCGCCACCGGTGTTCTGAATACCACGTGGATGGACGATGGCGAGGGCATGATTAACTTTACATGGTATGGACTTGCTTACGGCGCCGCCCAGAGCTGGCAAACCACAGTGGACGACCAGCAATTTTCAAACGCCTGGGACTGGACGTTCTACCGGGCTGACGGCCACGACTTCGCCGGTGAAGTGAACACGCTGACCCAGATTCATGAGGCGCTGCGGAGCGCCATCCACCGGGACGGCAACGACAGTCTGACCTGGATGGACGCCATGAGCCCGCAGGGCCAGAAGTTTTACGCCGGGTGGCAGCCAACTGCCCACCAGATTCGCCTGCAGGCGGAAGACGTAATCGCGAGCGTCCGCCAGCATCGCTCCGAAGCGCGCCGAAATGCAGACATGCTGAATTATGTTGAATTCTCGGCGAGGAGGTTCGACTTCCTCGGGCAGAAGGCCATCTATTCAAAGGAAATCGCCGACCGTTACGCGCAAGCTCAGGCGAATGCCGGGAGTAGCAATATGGGTTACCGCAGCTTACGCCAAATCAGCGGACCCATGCAGGACCTGATGCATAAGACGTTCCAGCTTCGGAGAGAATACAAAAATCTCTGGCAGGGAGAGAACCGGCCCTACTTCCTGAACAACATCTTGAACCGCTACGACACCGAATATAATCGCTGGAGGAAGGCGGAAGAGCGAGTCGGCCAAATCGGAAGGGATTACCGCACGACGCACAAGCTTCCGCCGCTTTTCGAGCCCGGCAGTTCTGGGAATTAAGAAAGGTATCCGCACAGCCCAAACCGGAACGCCTGACGACATTCATGGAAGATGGCGGTGTGAACCATCGGGAAAAAGGTGAACAACGCCTAATTCTGATAATCACGGGACCCAAAGGGATACCATGAGCGAACAGCCAGGATGTGTGCCCTGGTTTTTCCCCGATTGTAAAAACCAACGGTAGAATTCAGCCGGAAGAACCAGGCGTCTCCGGGCCCGCTCGGGTGGAGGCCTTCAATCCCGTTTTCCCCTCCGCCAGCCGCGATATCACCGTGCCCGTCCAGAACCAGATAGATTTCCTCCGCCATTTGGTGGTGGTGAGGGAAGTTCGTCCCGCCCGGCGCAAATTCCATCATGAAGAGGCTGGTTACCACGATGCCGCAATCCAGCCGGTCATTGGTGCCCTTCCTGTTGCCGAGCAGCAACCGGTATTGAGTGGAGGCCGGGTGGCCCGTGTCGGTCTGCAGCTTGACATCTTTGACATTCGCAATTTGGAGTTCACTGGGGGGCGCAGGTATCGACTCTCCCTTGGGAATTCTGAATCCCATGACCACAAAGCGAAGCGGCGAACTCGATGGGTTCGCCAGGCCGTGACGAACCTGTGGCGGAAGGTACATGAAATCATCTTTCTTTACTGATGATTTCTGTTCACCGTAACTGAGGGTCCCGCTGCCTGCCATAACAAAATAGATCTGTTCCTCGGCAGGGTAGGCAACCTCTTTGCAGTGTCCGCGGGGATCAACGGTCACTTCCCCGTATCGGGCGACGCTCCGAACAGTTCTGGTTTCCGAATCGCCTGCGCCAAACAGAGGCTTGTAATGACAGCTCGGGGTGCTGATTTCCATTGGTTTTTCCGGGACGCCCGAAACGTTCCGATGGAGCCAGGTGGGATCGACTTTCCGCTCTGCGCCATATGCGAAAGAGATCCCTGTCAGTAAGAAGATGAACATGGCATATTTCATCTTGTTCGGCCTCCAGAAAAATGGTAACGCCGTAAAGTGCCGGCGATGAAGTCAAGGGAAAGAATAGCGTGCCGCGCAAAATCAGCACATCAATTTTCCAAGCATTTAAACCGGCGCCATCTTATCACGGATCACCTCTTTCAAGTTGCAGACTGGCAGGAACCCGGCATTGCTGTTAATATGCGTGACCCAGGGGGTGAGTAACTATGCTTACGCGACGCGAGTTCCTGCAGGCACAACTGGCCGGAATGACATTGATTTTGTGCGAACCATGGAAATTGGAGGGCAGCCAAACCCGTGCGACGACTGGATTGCCGTGGACGCACTATGTGCGCATTTCAGGCAATCCACTCCGCCTGGACCGTGTTGACCAGATCGTTCGGGAAGCGACGGAGACGCACGTCTTCGGCATCGAGACCGACAATGACATTGAAGGGCGCTATGAGAGTTTTCTCGATCCGACCGAAAAGCTGAAGGCAATCAAAGCCGTGGCCGAGAAGGCGCACGCTGTGGGGAATTATGCCTTTGTCTATGTAGCTGGGACTGAGTGCATTACCGCGAACGCCGCCAACGTTAAGCACTCGCTCTACAAGGACCATCCCGACTGGGTCCAACGGAAGATCACCGGCGAGCCGGCGATGTTTGGAGGAGGATCGGCTTTTTGGATCCGAAAGGGCGACGAGGATGTATGGGTCAGTCCCTACGCCCCGGAGTGGCGCAGGATTTACATGGAACACGTTCGCCAGATTGCGGCCACCGGCATTGATGGGATCTACGTGGATATCCCCTACTGGATGACGCATTTTACCGGCTGGGAAAATACCTGGGCCAGCTTTGACAAGTACACGGTGGCCGAGTTCAAGAAACGCACCGGGTTGAATGCCATGAAAGACCTGAAAGTGGGTGATTTCTCCGATCCCAATTTTCGCCGCTGGGTGGATTTTCGCATCACCACGATTACTGAGTTCATGAAGGAAATCGCTCACAACTTCAAATCCGTTAACCCCAAAGGCGTGACCATCGCGGAGATCTATCCGGGCATTGAGTTTGAAGCCGTCCGGGTCGGCTCTGACGTTTACCAACTCTACGACGTCATCGATGTGGTCGCGCACGAGTATGAGTGGGATGATGTCGGTAATGCTTCGAAAAAGACGCCGCTCGACTGGCTGCACTTCATGATCGGCATGTACAGTTTTCGCGCTTTTGCCGGTGACAAGCCCACCTGGATGCTCAGCTATTCGTGGGACGGCGAGAAAGGCGTCAGCCCCGGCGAAGAGATGCAGAACCTGTTCGCTTCGCAGCTCGCGGCGGGAACCAATTGCTGGGATGTCCATGGCCACGTGATGTCGGGCTCCAACGACATCGCCATGCGGAAGAAGATTTTTGCCTGGATCGAACAACACGAACACACGTTCTACGATCCCCGCACGCCCATTCACCCGATTGGCGTTTACTTTTCTCCGCGCACCCGGGACTACTTCTCGGAAGATTTCCTCGATTCATACCTTGGGGCTATGGCATTGCTCATGCATGCTCACCATGAGTTTCAGATCGTTACGCCACGAACGCTGGCGGATTTTCGCGGGCCGGCACTCTTCTTGCCTGACGCCCGGTGTCTGGGCGACACGGAACTTGGCCTCCTGGAATCTTATGCCAGGTCTGGCAGGATGCTGATTGTTTCGGGACGGTCCGGACAACTTGACGAAACGGGCCAGGCCCGGCCATCGAATCGGCTGCATCAGTTTCTGGGGATCCGGAATCCCGCACAGAGGTCAAGAAGCTCTGCCAGGCCAGTGTACGCCTACCTTCCTGAATGCCCCGGGCGGGCCTATTGGCAGACTTTAGGCAAAGAATTCAGCCAGGCTGCCTATCGTGGCGTTACGGCTGGCCAGACTTTCCAGGCACTCCGGCATAAGTTTGATGCGAACGTTATGGACGCTCTTCAAACCAGCTCATCTGTAAAAGTCACGGCATCGCCCTTTGTGACCAGCCAGACGGCGAGTGTCAACGGCAAGATGCATGTCTTCATTGCCAACTTTAAGGGTCTTCAGCCGCGAAAGAAGGCAACCCAGATTCCAGAAGAGAACGTTGAAATATTCTTTCCGCCAAACGCGGGAAGCAGTGCCTTTGTATTGCCATTCCTCGGGAAGGTCCGCAGGCTTCCGGTTGAATCGAGCGGCGAGCAGCTCCGTGTTGTTGTTCCCCGAATAGACAAAGGCGCAGTGGTTTGGCTCGAGTAACATTCACAGGAGTGAAGAAGGCGCGCCAAGACCAGCCAGGCCTTTCGCCTCCTCGAAGGTGCGCCACCAGCTTAATCAACAAGCTCCGGCTTGCGGTTGCTTTCCTTTTCTCTACAGACACGAAGAGACTGTCAGCAAACCAACCCCATCACAATGAAAAACGAAAGGTCTCCTGACCTTGCGTTTGGTTTCATTTGTGAAAAAAAATGAAAAATAGCTTGACAATCTAATCAGTCCGGGTTAAAAGTGTCGTCAGAAAACAGTTACAGCCAGCGTTAAAAAGGCACGAACTCTAGGGTTGGACAAGCAACGGTTTGGCCGTTTTCTGGTTTTGCTTGTGGTTTTCACCGATGAACTTTAGAAGGAGGGATTAATGTCAGCAAGTTTCCCTTTAACGGGTGATCGCAGGATAGTAAGGTTCTTTTATAAAGTTCGGAGTCTTGCCTCCAACTCAACTTTAGCCATCTGCATATTGGCCGCATTGGCTGTGTGGGTCGGGCATCCTGTTGCCGTACGCGCCCAAGGCACGGACACCGCATTGCTGCGTGGGACAGTCAAGGATCCCACGGGAGCGGTTATACCGGGTGCGACCGTGACTGCGACGGCAGTCGCAACGCAGGTGCAGACAAAGGCACAAACCGACAGCTCCGGCCTGTACATTTTTAATTATCTCAAGCCGGGTGAATACACCCTGAAGGTGGAAAAGACAGGTTTCAAAACTTGGGTTACTTCATCCATAGAGCTTCGAATCGGCACTCAAGGAGATGTAGATGTCACTCTACAGGTTGGCAGTACCCAGCAGACCGTGGAAGTGAAAGGCGCGGCGCCGCTTTTGAATACGGTGAGCGCAGCGCTCGGCACGACGGTCAACAATCAGTACATCCAGAGTTTGCCTCTACTGAATCGTAATATTGCAAACCTCTCTTATCTTTCCGGAGGCGTTACGCAGGTTTCAGGCGCCTCAGCGAATATGTTGGGTGGAACCGTCTTTGCCTCGAACGGGCAGCGGTACGGCACGGCGGAATTCCGGCTGGACGGCGTGCTGGCGACTCGGCCTGAAGGCGGCGAGGGTGGCAACACGGACGTCGGTTACATGCCCAGTGTGGACGCGCTGCAGGAATTCAGGCTTCAGAATAACAATATGTCCGCCGAATACGGCAACAACGGCGGCACGGTGGTCAACATCGTCACAAAATCCGGCACCAACAAGTTTCACGGGAGCGGCTACTGGTTTTTCCGCCGGCCGAGCCTCGACGCAAACGACTTCTTTACCAACCAGGGCGGGGGCACGAAAGGCCCGTACGCTCACGATCAGTACGGAGGGTCAGTGGGAGGGCCCATCAGGAAGGACAAGACCTTCTTTTTCTTCGACTATGAGCGATATCGCAACAACAGCCCCTTCATTGTGAATGAGACGGTTCCTACCATGCTCGAGCGGCAGGGTGACTTCTCACAAACTTTCAATGATGACGGTTCGCTGAAGCAGATCTTCAACCCATATCAAGTGGCCCCTGATGGAAGCGGAGATTATGTGCGCCAGCCGTTTGCTAACAACATGATCCCTATGGGCGCCACAAACCTTTGCGCTCCCAAGCCCACGTGCGTCGACCCCATCGCTGCCCAACTGATTAACCTTTACCCAGCGCCAACGGACGCCGGTGTAGGTCCTGGGCATCTGGGCAATTTCTCCGATAAGCTGATTGAAACGAGTCCATCCTGGCAGATGGACCTCAAGATCGATCAGGACTTCTCGGCGGCCAATCGCCTGACGGCTCGGTACAGCATGAGCCACGGCTCGGATAATGTTCCCGATGCCTTCCTGTCGCCTACAGTTTCAAAGTCAATTACGCACGACGTGGCTCTGGAGGATACCTGGACCGTAAGTCCCACGATGCTCTGGGTCAACCGGGTGGGAGTAATCCGTGATAACTATCCCATGCACGTTGTTGACCAAGTCGATCCCTTGAGCATCGGCTTCCCCGCAAGCATGATCGACAACGTCTGGTACCGCGAACCCCATTTCCCCACCATCCAACTCGACAACTATGCAACTCTCGCTTCCAACGCTGGCTGCTGCACGGACACTGTGGAAGGCGATACGCAGTGGATGTTTGACTCAGTGGCAACGAAAATGTATGGCAACCACAGCATCAAGTTCGGCGGCGAGGAACGGATCTACCTGAACAACTTCTTCCAGCCGGACACAACCTCCGGGTCTTTTTCGTTCGGGACTGACCAGACCGGGCAGAGCGTCTTCAACCCTGACGCTACACAGGGCAGCAGCGCGGCCTCGTTGCTGCTGGGCTGGTATGGCAGCGGTGGTTTCGCGCTGCGTCCTCACGTTTCCAACAAATCGTCCGTCGGCGCCATGTTTGTGCAGGACGACTGGAGAGTAACTTCCCGCCTGACGATTGGGGCGGGAGTGCGCTGGGAATGGACCGTTCCATATAGCGAGCGGCTAAACCGCAACATGTTCAGCTGCTTTACGTGCGCCTCTGGAATCACCGTTCCGGGAGTAGGCCCTCTTACGGGAACCATGATTCTTGCTAGCCCCAGCAATCGGCACGCGAACTCTTCTATTTATAACTTCGGACCGCGCCTGAGTTTTGCTTACCGGCTTATGGGCAACACTGTTATTCACACAGGCGTGGGATTGTACCATGGGATGAGCTTCGCCACGAACTGGCAATACGGCGGAGGCGCCTGGCAATCCTATGCCGATTCTCCCTCATCCCTGGATGGCGGAATCACTCAGCTCGCCACCATGGGGAATCCTTTTCCCCTTGGCTTTAACCTTCCCCAGCAGGGGAAATATGGCCCGCTCAGCCTTTGGGGTTACGGTGGCGAGAATCACGGAAGCGACACCTTCCGAGTGGCCGACATTTACCAGTGGAACATGGGCATCCAGCACCAGTGGGGCACTACGATGCTGGAAGTGGACTACGTGGGCAACCGCAGCACCCATCTGCCGTGGAACTACTCCACGGAGAACCGCAACTTCGTCAATGCTGCAAACCGCGTGGCCTACGGAACGTCAGGGTTGGCGAACCTGGTGCCGAATCCTTTCCTGTACCTTTTCCAGGGTCCCCAGGCTATCTTCGATGCACCGGGGTCCATCTATAACAACGAGACGATTCCCCAAATCAACCTTCTCCGTCCTTACCCGCAATTCGACGGAAACTTTAATGGCTTTCCCCAGTTTATTGCTAACAGCAGCTACCATGCTCTTCAGGTGCGCTTTGAAAGACGGGCCGCAAAGGGGTTGTCATTTGTAGGGAACTATACGTTCTCGAAGTTCCTTCGATAACTCCGATGCGGGAGGCAACGCCTGGATCGGCGGCGGCGGCGGTGCTGGCATCGGGTTCGTCGGTTCTCCGCAGGACTTCACAAACCTCGCGCTCGAAAAGAGCGTCAGCGCTAACGACACGCCACAGCGGCTAACCTTTGCAGTGATCTATGACTTACCGGTCGGGCACGGGCAGCCATTTGGCTCAAACATGAACAGAGTGCTCGATGGAGTGGTTGGCGGATGGAAGCTGACCCCGTTCGTCACCTTCCAGACCGGGCAGCCTATCTCTGTGGATATGGCAAACCAACGGCTGGCCGACGGCCACCAGCGCCCCAATCTGATTGGCAATCCGTGCACCGGCGCGAGCCTCGACGCGATTGCCAATGGAACGGCAAGCTACTTTAACAATAACGCCTTTTCGGATCCGGGAGACCAGTTAGCCGGCACTGCGCCGCGTTACTTGTCGACCTGCCGAGTGCCGGGCATCGCCAACCTCGATCTGTCTATCGCCAAACAGTTCCGGATCAAGGAGAGTATGTACATTGAAGTTCGAGGCGATTTCTTCAACTCCTTGAACAACCCTCGATTCGGAGCTCCTGCGGCGAATTCCAATGACGGAACCGGCTGGGGTGCCGATGGATTCGGCGGTATCTTCTACCAGGAAAACCAGCCTCGGCACGGGCAAATTGGAATCCATTTCGTGTTCTGAACGGGTGGGGCTTGGCCAGTCATCTGGCCAAGCCTCTTTTTTTCCTGGGTTAATGCCGGGGCACTTCATGCATTTCGCCTCTCTGCTGAACGTTTCCCGAGAAGTGTCTTTGACCTGAAGCAAATTCCCGCTATCCTGAATATCTGGTCAGAGGCACGGAATGAGAAGACTGCTAATCACGCGTCTTGTCTATGTCTGTCTTGCCGTCTGCATTTGCTTCTGGGCCCGCATGGCCCAGTGTTCTCCTGACAGCCTCGCCGATGCGCAGCAGCATGCGGCGCGAGCAACCTCACTGGTACAACAAGGCGATTTGAAAGATGCTGAGATGGAATTGCGCCAGGCAGTGAAACTGGCTCCGGATGATGCTGCCTATCTGGGTTTTCTTGGGGCGGTGCTGGGCATGGAGCAGAAGCTGCCGGAATCAACCTCCTACCTGGAAAAGGCGTTGCACCTCAACCCTCTGGACCTGAGTACCCGCCGCAATCTCGCCTCAAACCAATTCCAGACGGGACATTTTCAGGCAGCCCGGAAGAATCTTGAGCGGATATTGAAAGTCCAACCGGGCGAGACCACATCGGTTTTCCTGCTGGGGATGGTGGATGAAGAACTCAAAGACTATCAGCAAGCCCTCGCACTTCTGGAATCAGTACCCCAGGAAGTGCAGCGCCATTTTAAGGCTCAAGTGGCGTTGGCTCGCTGCTATTATCAGACCGGAAAAACCGAGAAAGCCAGGGAGGTCCTACGGGGACTTGAAACTCATTCTGCCGGACCTGATGGAATTTTCCTTGGCGGGCAGGTTGCAGACCAGGCAGGAGATTATGACCTGGCCGAACATTTGTTCCGGTCAGTGTCGGCGACCTATCCAGACAAGGTGAACCTCGGTTATAACATTGCCCTCACTCAATACCACGCCGGCCACATTAAGGAGAGCCAGGCAACACTGCAAGGTCTGATCGAAGCCGGACATGAAACCTCAGACATCGAGGACCTCATGGCCTGGTGCGAATTCAAACAGGACCATATCAAAAAAGCGGTGGAGCATATGGACAGGGCCATTGACCTCGCCCCTTCCCGCGAGTCCAACTATCTGGACGTGGGTGTCATGTTGCTCCACGACAACCGTCACAATGGGGCGCTGCTTGCTGCTCGAAAAGCCGTCGAGGTCGCTCCCCACTCGTACAAGGCGTACCGGTTTCTTGGCCTCGCCCAATATAAAATAGGCGAACTGAAGGCCGCTGAAAAGACTTACGCTCACGCTGTGGAACTGAATCCAAAGGACAGGGAATCGCTTCTCGGACTTGCCTCCGCCCAGGTTGATGATGGAAAAATCGATGAAGCCCAGACGACATTCGAAAAGGCGATCGGTTATTTTCCCAAAGACGCGAACCTCTACCTGCAGTATGGGCGAATGCTGATGGTTTATCGAGGCACAAGCGGAAGCAAGGTGGAAGGTCGTGCAGTCGCTTTATTAAAGAAGGCCATCGCACTTGATAACTCTCTAGCGGAAGCCCATTACCTGCTGGGCAACCTTGCCCTGACTAAGGGGCAGACCGAAAAAGCCCTTCCTGAGCTCGAACTGGCCGTAAAGCTCGACCCGAAGCCGAGCAGCGCACACTATGCTCTGGCTCGGGCGTATCTTCGTCTTGGCCGACGGGCGGAAGGGATGGAACAGATGCACTTGTTTCAGCAACTGAAGGCAGAGGAAAAGAAGGGCACGGCAACTCTTGCTGGATCATCCCATCCGGCCCGGGAGGAATAATTCAAACGGTTCGAAAGTTTTCGGGCATGAATTGTTCGACGGGTAGCTGAGGCTTGGGCGAACTGACAATGTGCCTGTTGAGAGTTGTAAGGCTCGCCGCGCGGGAGAAACAAACACGCTGTGGTCTATGTCCGGACCTTGACCAACAGTCCCGGTGTCCGGCTGAAATTGCCGGGTTTTAATTCCATAAGATAACGCATCAGCTTGTAAGGAAAGGCTCGTATCAAACGTTTTCATGCCACAAAGCAGAGGGAGGGCATAATTCACATGAATCGCAGAGATTTCCTCAAGAATGGCAGTGCTCTGGCAGCCGCCGCAGGCATTGGGACGGGGGCGGCACGCGGCATCGTTCCTGCTCACAATTGGGGCAAGTACGACTTCGGATCAGGCCCAACGGTCAGCGACCGGCTGAATCAGGGTCCTTTTCCACAATACCCTCCGGACGCCGTTATTCCCACCGATGACGTCGTAATGGCCACCACACCTTCCGATGCTGTTGTGCCCGGCTACGGCAAAGGTCTGGTGACGTACATCACGGCGGACATGGGAACAGCGGAGATCAAGTCAGACAACATTCCGCAGGCGATTGAAGACCTTGTCCGTCTTCCCCTGGGGCAGAAGCTTTACATCCGTCCGACTTGGAGGGAAATCCAGCCACACCCGGGACGACTTGATTTTCCCGATTACCTGAAGCTTGTCTTCAACCTGGCAAAGAAATACGACAAGCGCATTGGATTTCGGGTCCAGATGAGCGCTCCCGACTACCCCGGACCCGCTCTGCCCCAATTCGTCCTCGACAAAGTGCCGATGGTGAAGCTGACCGGCGCCACATGGCCCGGGAAAAACCGGGAGAACAACCCGAACGCGCACTATCAGCCACAATTTGACGATCCTTTTTTCCAGCAGTCTTTCAACGAATTGGTTGGCTTGCTGGCCGAGAAATTCAACGGAAGTCCTCTCATTGAGTTTATGGACACCTTCATGTACGGCTTCTGGGGTGAAGGCCACACATGGCCATTCACCAACACTCCTTTCCCGGACTATCAAACGGCCGAGCGAACCTGGATGAACATGCTGGAAGTTCAATTGAAGCATTTTACGAAGACTCCATTGCTCACCAATACGCAGCCGGATTTCAGCCGTGTAGGAAACTCGGAACTACTAGACCGCACGGTGCGCAGCAACAACTGGATCCGGAGTGACACGATCTTTATTGAGAATCAGCAGATCGAGGAACTAAGCAACCGCCCACCCTGGATTGCTGCGTTGCTTGAGCAGGGCCTGCCGGGCAAACCACCGCAATCCGCGCTTCTGGAAGAGGGAATTTCGCCCTCGGACAACATGATCGCGCACGTGATGGACATTGGCGCCAACTACTGGTCGCTGTGGAATTTCCACGACATCAGCGCGGCAAACCTGATGAGCTGGTACAAGGCGTTTCCTGAATGGTTCAACCGGATCAACCAGCGGATCGGCTACCGCGTGAGACCGTCGTTCATCTGGAGCTATGAGGACAAAGGATACGTTGGCCTGATCATCGGCTTTGCCAATGACGGCATCGCGGGCGTTCCGGGCGTGCTGCGAGTGAGCGTGGAAACCCCGGAAGGAACCGTGCTGCGGAGCGGCTGTCTGGACCCGGGATATCCACTGCCGGGAAAAATCCGGCAGGCGCAGTTTGTGCTCCCCAAAGGAACACAATGGCAAGGACTCAAGCTGAAAGGGGAGATCGAAGTGAAGGGCATGCGATATCCGGTACGCTGGGCCTGTCACCAGAAGCTGAATGATGATGGCACGCTGACGTTGCGTCCAAACATGAGTCGTAGATTATGAAGGCGACGTTGGTTTGCAGAAGCGGAAAGGCTGCTCAATGACTGGCGACATCAAGAGATCTGGCGAGATGAGACAGAGAGGCGAAGGGATGCGACATCAAGAGAATGATCTTTGTAGCAAGCTGGTAAACGATTCGGAGGATAAAACAACAGACCCGTCCCGGCGCACTTTCCTCAAGAACGTTGCTGCTGCCTCCGTGGCAGCTGTCGGGGGCCGGAGAGGCGTAAGCCGGGCGGCAGAGCCAACCGGTTTGCCCGCAGACGGTGGCGGACCACCGAAATCAGACAAGAAAGTTGTGGCCATCCAGATTCCCGCGGTTTCCTTCAGCGATGAAGGAGTTGACAAAGTCCTCGATACAGTTCAGGAGCGAGCCGGCGTTAATACCCTGTCGATCGCGGTTTTCAGCTATGGGCGGGGTATCGAAGGAAGGCAGATTCCCGGCCATCCACTCCCTGACCACGGCGTCCAGAAGTACGACACGGACACTTTCCATGGAGGGGACTACGCAGAGGTCCATCCGGAATTCTACGCCGGGACAATCTTTAAAAACTTCCGGGCGCCGGAGCTGGGCAAATTTGACGTTCTGGGTGAAGTGGTTCCCAAGGCCAGGAAGCGCGGGATGAAATGCATCTGCTGGTTTGAGGATGTTTATAATCCGCGCTTGCTGGACAATTTCGAAAAGGCCGCCGAAGTTGACGTCTATGGGCGCAAGACTGACCAGTCATGCCTTAATAATCCTCACCTCCGGAATTTTCTCAGCTCGATGGTTGAAGACTGGACCAAATCCTACGACGTTGACGGAGTTATGTGGTGCTGTGAGCGTCAGGGAGCACTGAATAATGCCATTGACGCTGACCATGGGCAGGCCGTCTTAACGTGCTTTTGCGAGTTCTGCACACGAAAGGGAGAAGCGCAAGGCATCAACGTGGAGCGGGCCCGGCAGGGCCTGATGCAACTTGATCAGTGGGTGCGGGCGGCGTGGACACGGCCCAGGCCAAGCGACGGTTACTTTGTCACCTTCTGGCGGCTGCTGCTGGAGTACCCTGAGATCCTGGCTTGGGAGAAACTTTGGACTGACAGTCAGCGCGAAGTTTACGGGCACATCTATGGCACAGTCAAAAGCATCAACAGTAACCTGGAAGCTGGATTCCATGTGATGCATCTAAACTCTTTCAATCCCTTTTATCGCGCTGAGCAGGACTACCGAAAGCTAAGCCAATACGCCGACCTCCTGAAGGTCTGCATGTACAACAATTGCGCGGGTCCGCGCATGGCCGATTACATCGACGGAGTCCATTCAACAATTTGGCATGATGTTCCAGCCCAATCAGTGCTGGAATTGTACTACAACATCCTGGGATATCAGGGTGAAGCACCGTTAGATAAACTTCGCACCGCCGGATTCTCGTCAGATTATGTTTACCGGGAAACAAAGAGGGCTCTTTCCGATGTTAAATTGGCCAAAGTACCAATGCCCCCTCCTAACACCGATATTGCCGGTCCCGCCAATGAACAAAATGCCTCCGGGCCGCAATGGGAAACATCCATTTATCCTGGAATCGATGTTGACATACCCACTGGGAAGGGACAGAAAAAGACGCAGCCTTCAGATGTTCGAAATGCGGTGAAGGCCGCTTTCAATGCTGGCGCCCCGGGAATTATTCTTTCGCGGAAGTACTCCGAGATGCGACTTGAAAACCTGTCTGGCGCCGGAGCGGCCCTCAAGGACCTGGGAATCAGGACATAACCCATTATGATTTCCAGGCAGACGCTTTGGGGCAATAAACAGGCCTCCAATATTCGGTTATACACGGCGCACTTTTCAGGACAGACGCACATCGGGATTGAAGTCAGCACTGCCCTGACCAGACCCTTGATATAGAGAGGCCCATTCTTATCAGCAATCTTGTCCAAATGGCTCTGAATCGTCTGTAACTCGTCCAGCAAAGCCAGGCGCGTGGCCTTGAGAGGGTCCATGTCGGCATAGATATTGGGCTGGCGGATCAAGCTGGTTCCCCAACTGGTCAATCGCCCATTCCCGGATCCAACCGAGAATACACTCATCAGTTCTGGCTCCTTGCAAGTTTCTAATCGCCTCAACCTGGGAACTCGCTTGCGTCTTCCGGGAAGGGATGATGATAAGGCAGATCGGGACAGAGTTAGCCTTGACTTTAGGACCATCTGTGCTAGACTTCGAGCGTTTACGTTAACGCAGAATTTGACGGAATCCTTTGGGGCATTTCCAAACGGATCAGACAGGAATTCAAATAGTGCGCCTTGAAGGGCTGCGCACCGACCACCAGGGCCTTTAGTTTCAGCTTTATCCCGATGCTGCGACGCTACTCGCAAGGAACGCCTCACGAACGTGGTAGATCCTTTGGGTACGGTTGTGTCTCGGTGGCCTTGACGGCAGCGAATAGGGTTGTTGCCTCACAGGCCAGGCGGCAGGAACAGCTGAAGAGAGGGTCTGGCGGCGTTCCGAGGAGGAGGGGTCAATGGAACACACTCTGATGAAAATCGAACGAATCCTTTTGGGAGGATTACTGGTAACATTGCTTGCCGTGGGCATGCCCGGAGCTGCTTATGGCCAGGCCGTCTCGGGCAGTATTCTGGGCACGATCACAGACCAGTCAGGGGCTTCCATTCCCAACGCACATCTCGAGATCACCGACGTAGCACGCGGTATAACCTATCAGCAAACCACGAACGCCTCCGGAAACTTCGTCCAGGGACATCTACTGGCTGGCCAGTACAAGGTCAAGGTCAGCGCCCCCGGATTCTCCGAGGTCGTGGCCCCTGCTGTGGTCCAGGTGGGTGCCGCTACGCGTGTTGACGTCAGTTTACAGGTTGGCACGACTTCAACACAAGTTACGGTCGCGGGCAAAACTCCTGTACTTCAGGTGGATCGCGCCAGCGTGAACACCACGATGACCTCCCATGAGTTGGAACAGTTGCCCGTCCTGGGTCGCAATGTGACAAGTCTGATCCTGACCGTGCCGGGCGCCTACACAAATAGCTGGTCTGTCGCCTCGGACGAGAATCCGAATGCGGGTTTGCAGATCAACGTCAATGGCCAGAACTTCAGTGGGAATGGCTTCATGCTGGATGGCACCAATAACCAAACTGCCTTGTTGGGCATTGCAATCATCAACCCTAATATTGACTCGCTGCAGGAATTCAAAGTGACAACCAGCAACTATGATGCGGAGTTTGGCAATGTCACAGGGGCCCTGGTGCAAGCTACAACCAAATCGGGGACCAATCAGTATCATGGGACGGCTTTTGAATATCTGCGGAACAATGTTTTCAACTCCGCGGACCCTTTTACTCAAGTGAACCCTCCAATCCGATGGAATCAATTCGGCGGCTCGCTGGGAGGGCCAATTAAGAAAAACAAGCTTTTCTTTTTTGCCGATTATCAGGGAACCCGGCAACGTAACGGAGGCTCCGTGCTGACTACGGTCCCCACTGCGGCGGAGCGCGGAGGCAATTTGCAGGCTTTGCTGGGGAGTTACATCTGTTCGAATGGATCAGTATCCTCCACCCCTTGCGGAAGTCCCTACATGGTTCCGACGACGGAAGGCGGTACCATCGCGGTACAGGCCGGCATGATCTTTGATCCCAGCACAGGAAATCCGGATGGGACCGGCCGGGCGGCAATTACCACCGGCGGCCAGCCCAATATCATCCCCGTCCCGCAGCAGATAAGCAACATCCTGGCATATCTGCCTGCGCCTAATGTAGGCGCCCAGGGACAAATCTTTAACAATTACGTGGGCTCGGGCTCCGAGATCTACGACACCAATCAACCTGACTTCCGCATTGATTACAACATGTCACCGAAGGCGACGATGTTCGGTCGATACAGTCTGGCGGATTACACCATCGAGGCGCCGGCGGCGTTCGGAGCGGTGGCAGGCGGACCCGCCATGAATGGACTGAACTTTGCGGGCGAGTCGCTGGACAGGAATCAAAGTCTGGCCCTCGGATTCGATTATGTTTTCACGCCATCATTGGTCGGAGAATTCCGCTTCGGGGCGTATCGGCAACGGATCCGCGTGGAACCCTTTGGTGTGGGTAGCCAGCCAGCCTCGCAGGCCGGGTTGCCCGGCCTGAACCTGGGAACGACGGAGACCAGCGGGATGCCGGCGTTCTACATCAATGGGGACGGCGGGTTTAATTTTGGATATTCACTGGGAGTGAATGACTGCAATTGTCCATTGAAAGAAACCCAGAATCAGTTCGAGTGGATTACGAATTGGACCAAGTTGCAAGGCAACCACAACATTAAATGGGGCGGCGAAATCGTCCGCGATCAGCAGCAGCGTCTTCCCAGTGACGAACACCGTTCCGGGGAAATTGGCTTTTCGGAGTCGGTTAGCGGGAACGCGACGGTAGATGCCCTGGCCAGCGGCCTGGCCACCACCGGTTCCGGTCTGGGTTCCTTCATGCTCGGTGCGCCCTCGAGTTTTGGCCGTTATTTCAATGGCATTGGCTATTACCCAGGTTTGCGCCAGACGCGTATCTTCCTATACGGGGAGGATACGTGGCGTGTTACCCGGAAGCTGACGCTGGACCTGGGGGTCCGCTATGAGAATTACCGGCCTCAATCAGCCGCCAAAGCCGGCGGCATGAGCACCTTCGATCCAACGACAGGACTGGTGAGCGTTGCGGGAGTCGGACCGGTTCCCCTTAATACGGGCGTCCAACCTTCCAACCTGGGATTCCTTCCTCGTATCGGGGTTGCCTATCAGTTACAGAGCAATACGGTGATCCGCGCGGGCTACGCCTGGGCGTATACGTCAAGCGCCTTCGGTTCGATCTTTGGGCAGGGCGCGGAGTACAACCCGCCGGGTCTTATTCCGCAGACGGTTTCTCAGGCGAACCCCTATAGCCCGGATTTCAACCTGTTTACAGGTCCTCCGCTGCCGGCCAATCCGCCTGTCTCGTCGAGTGGCACGTTTCCCCTTCCAAACGGATTGAATATGTACAATTGGTTCTGGCCTCTCAGTTCGTACCGGATACCGCAGGCTTACCTGTGGAATGCGACCGTCCAGCACCAGTTCGAGAACAGGCTTTCGCTCCAGGTAGCATACGTGGGCAACGTGGGAAGGCACTTATACGCCAATCCCAACATCAATCAGGCGGTTCCTGGCCCTGGAAGCTTTGACTCGCGCCGGCCGTTTTACCCCAGCTTTGGCTTGGAGCAGGGAATCTACTACACCTGCAACTGCGACAACAGTAATTACAACTCGCTCCAAGTCACCCTGCAAAAGCACGCTACCCGCAATCTGGACTTTGTCCTCAATTATACGTATTCGAAAACGATGGACAGTTCCGAAGCGGGTGGGGGTGGATTTGACAACAATTACAACTGGGCAGCCTCTTACGGCCCCGCCAGTTGGGACCATACCCACGCCGTCACGCTTACCAATGTCTGGGCCATTCCCTACGGTCACGGCCAGCGGTGGGGCTCTTCGGGTGGAAAAGCAGTGCAAGCTGTGCTGGGAGGCTGGAATCTTAATGGTGTAACAACTCTTGTGTCTGGAGGCCCCTTTTCACCCACAGTCGCGAACAGCGCTTCGGTGAACGCCGACTTCAATAACGTGCGGGCTGACAAAATCGGCGACCCCAGCGTCGCGGACCAAAGTGCTGCAATGTGGTTCAATCCGGCAGCGTTTACCCTTCCGCAACAACCTTACCGGGACGGGACAGCTTCCCGAAATTCCCTCCGCGGACCAGCTGCATACAGTTTTGACCTTTCTCTGGATAAGACGTTTGTCATCGCTGAAGGCAAGACGCTCGAATTCCGGTGGTCAAACTTCAACGCGTTCAATATCGACAATTACGGACTTCCTAACAACACCATTGATGTATCGGGTGCCGGACAGATCACTTACACCCAGCTCCCAATGCGTCGGATGCAGTTCGGCCTCCATTTCCGGTTCTAGGATCAGGTGGTATTAACGCTGGGCTCTGGCCGGCTGATTTCTTGTCTATGTTCTTAACCGCAACTCTCGCTGTCATGCTCTCGGTGGGGAGTGGAGTTTGCACTCCCCCCAGAGCGAGAGATTCGGAAGAGAACTTCATCCAGCCTGGAGCGCGCAGCAACCTTGTCTATAAGCGTCCCTACGGGCTTGATGTCTATGCCCCGCCAGGCGTCCCGCGCCCCGCAGCGGTCATCATCCACGGCAGCAAAGGTAACAAGAGCACCTTTGTTGACCAACTCTTCCCACTACTGCGCAAAGCCGGTTACGCCTGGTTTTCAGTGGACTACGGCGGGGTGGAAGACGTTCGTGCCGCCCTCGATTATATCCGCTGTCCCGGCCGCTTTAACGTTACGAGGCACGTGGTCCTGATTGGTGAAGGTGCCGGAGCCGCTATTGCGCTGGACCTGGCGCGCAGTGAGCATGTGGATAGTGTTATCACGTTGGGAGCCAGACTGCCGCCCAGTCAGCAGGCAGACATTCTGCGTACGACGAAAGTCCTGATGATCCAGGGAGCCGGGGATGAGGAAGTGAACCCCGCGACGGTTGAGGAGTTTTGCAGGCGCATTCCGCAGTGCTCCTGGTATCCGGTAGCTGGGGCTATTCACGATTTTGAAAACTGGCACCCCGACCAGTGGGACTGGAAGGAAGAATTCCGGGCTTGGCTGCGCGGTGACCGTCGGGGCCTCTGGAAAGACATCCCCTACGCACGGCCGGGCGGCCGTCCCTTGTTGATGGACGCGTATGTCCCCAGGGGAAAAGGCCCTTTCCCCGCTATCATCATTGCGCATGGGGGAGGATGGGAAGCCGGCGACAAAATTACTTACGTTACACCGATCTTTGGTCCGTTGGCGCGGGCTGGCTTTGCGTGGTTTTCAATCGACTACCGCCTCACTCCTTATGTCCATGTTCCTGATCAACTGGAAGACATCCGCAACGCGGTCCGCTTTGTGCGCCGCCATGCAGAGTGGTTCCACGTTGACCCGAATCGCGTTGCCCTCGTGGGCGAATCGGCCAGCGGGCATCTTGTAGCGCAACTGGCGTCCATGCCTTGCCCCGGTTGCAAAGTTCAGGCCGTTGTTTCGTTCTATGGTGTTTACAACTTCGAGCGGTGGAAGAAAGACCAGGATTTCAAGCGCATGTTCCATCGTATGTTTGCAGCCCCGGACGATTCAACGCTGCGGGAATATTCTCCGTTGTTTCACGCCAGCGCGAACCTTCCTCCCATGCTGATCATTCAGGGTACGGGCGATGAGCTTTACCCGGGAACGGAGGAATACATCAAGCGCCTCGACCAGGTTCATGCCCGCCACAAAGTGATCCTGCTCTCAAAGGCCCCGCACGGCATGGAAAACTGGGAAGGACATCCGGAATGGGCATTTTATAAGAAAGCCATGGTTGACTGGCTGGAGAAGACTCTGGCGCGCAGCCAACCATAAATTCATCTATCAAGGGGGAAATCGATGAAGTGTCGTCAATGGTTTTGGGCCGTTATTTTCACGGTCACAGCTCTGATAACAACCGCAGTACTTCTTGCTCCGCAATATTCATTGGCTGCTGGTGCGGGCGGGCGCCCTGCGGCGGAAACGGGCGAAATTCAGGAGGCACCGCCAAACCTGCCCCCGGACGCCCGTTTCAAGACCGACGCCCTGGTGATTGTGGCACACCCCGATGACGAAACGGAAATTGGGAGCTATCTCGCACGTCGCGATCTTTGATGAGCACAAGCGCGTGGCAGCCATCTACGGGACTCCCGGCAACGGTGGAGGCGATTCCGTCAGCAACGCGCAGGCCGCCTCGCTCGGCGATATCCGCAGGATCGAGGCCCGCGAAGCTTTTGCCTACTACGGTGTGATGCATGTCTGGTTTCTGGGTGGGACTGACACGCCCGGACAGGACGTTCTGCGGTCGCTTGAAACCTGGAACCACGGCAGGGCGCTTTGGGAAGCCGTGCGCCTGGTACGACTGACGCGGCCGGAAGTGATTCTGACCTGGCTGCCCGATTACGTGGCTGGAGAAAACCATGATGACCACCAGGCTGCAGGCGTGATTGCAACTGAGGCTTTCGACATGGCGGGCGATCCCTCTGTCTTCCCTGAGCAGCTTGCGGCGCCTCGCAATCGAAACGGCATCGGCAACCTGACCGAAGGGCTTCAACCCTGGCAGCCCAAGAAGATCTATTATTTCAGCGATGCCATCAACCAGGATTTCATGAAGGGCCAGGGACCGGAGTACAAGACAACCGACATCTCGCCGAGCAAGCACCTGCCCTACTACAAGCTATCTGCCGAAGAGATGTCCAGACATCTGACGCAGGGCGACACCGGCCAGATGGCCACGCATGCGATTGAAACAGGTGACTACACTTATTTCAAGCAGCCAGAACGGATGATTCTGGGCAAATCGCTCGTCCAGTGCAGCACTACGGGCGACGTTTTTCAAGGCATTACTCCAGGTGCCATCACATTTTCTCCTGTGCATGGCTACCATCCACAGCCCCGCCATGGAATCTCCATCGGGCTTGGCGGTCCATGGGCTTTCTACCGCGTTTTCTGGCGTGTTCACAATCTGGACCACCTGGCGGACCTGATCAAGACGCCCGAGGTTGCTGTGAGCAATTCGGCAGATGTTCATGTCCCCATCCTGATTCACAATGATACCGGCCAGCCCGTGCAGGTGACCCTGACATCCACGATTCCTTCAGGCTGGAAGGAAATATATGGGACCGCGAGATATCCGGTGAGGCCGCACGCGACTTATCCGGTGGAAGCACATTACGTGGCTTCTTCCACCTCGAAGCCTGAATGGCAGACGCTCAACTGGAAGGCCGAATCCAACGGGAAAATAATTGGCACACTGACGTTGCGTGTGTTGACAGACTCGCCCGGACTGCCACAGTAGGGCGGATTATTCGGCATAGGTTCGCGTTGCCGCGGAACTCCGCACCGGGATAATATCCATCCTGTATAGCTTGGCGCTTGCCATCGCGTACCGTTCTGCGCAGGTATGTCCGGAGAAGCGATAAGGACGCGGCGTCCATTCGGGAAGATCGAACTGACTCCGGCGGCATCGCCTGGGTGCGGCATGCTCAGCGGTTAGGCAGCCCTAACCGGGCCCTGCCTCAGGGGGTGACAATCTTGTTGCCGGAAAAGATGTCGTAGGGACTTTCCAACTGCCACACGAAGGCTTCAGCCTGCTTGTATCCGCATTCGATGCCACGGAATTTGGCCACCGCGGTTTGCAAGGCATAAAACATATCGGGGGATTGGCTGGCGTGTGAGTAGCAGGCCCGCCGCTTGAGGGGTTCGGAGTCAGTGATATCGATGTAGCGGTTGGGGGAATACTGCAGGGTATCCTCTCCGTCTGAGACTTCGTAGTAATACAGGGCAAACTTCTTGCCCAGTTTTCGCCATGCGTTGTAAGTGAGATTAAAAATGGCTCGGTGATCAGGGTGGTTATCAATGGGCCACTGCGTCAGAACCGCGTCAGGGTCTTCTTTGGCGATAATTTTTTGAAAATCGTCGTAATGCGCGTTGTCGACAACCGCATGCCCGTTGATCTGGCCTGCGTATGCAGGCCGGGCCTTCAAAATCTCGCACGCTTTGGCGGCTTCCTTTACTCGCACTGGAGCCGGAGTTGGCGGCCATGCGCCGTTGTTCAGGTAAAGCAGCACCACCTCGTGCCCCAGTGCTGTCATTCGAGCCACTGTTCCGCCACAGCCGTATTCGGGGTCACCCGGATGGCCTCCGCTGACAATGATTTTCATCTTTCGGGAGGCGGTCTGTTGCCCATCTTCCGCTTTCGCAGATCTTGTGCTTGCGTCGGAATTGGCTGCTCCCAGACCTGACATCGTAATTCCGGCTGAAATTAATAGATTACGGCGTGTGATTCCCACAGTAGTCACTCCTTTGGGTAGTTCAGCAGATATTCATTTGGCATTTTAGGAGGCAATTTCGCCTTGCCGGCAGCATTATCCGTGACGCTGAAGCGCGTCGCCCCAGTTGAAGTATAGTACGGATTCTGGGAATCTCAGCATCGAAAAGTCGGCTGCGCTTCGCCCTCATCAGAGAGGACATGCATGTCGAGTTTCCTACTATGAGGTGCCCGAGTTTTGGTCCCAAATAAGGGAAGACAGTTTACATCTCCTGAGGGGTCCGGTTTTTCTATACCACTTCCAGAGAGAGTTTTTCGGCTTCTTCGAGGCCTGTCAGATCGCGGCGAGCCGCGGCCTGACAGGCAAACTCGTTCGGCGTCCGCTCGCCGAGAGCCCGGTGAGGCCGGCTCTCATTATATTCCCTTTGCCAAGTCTCTATAATCTGCCTCGTTTCGGTCAAGGCCGTGAACCAATGGGCATCCAGGCATTCTGCCCGGAAGGTGCCGTCAAATGATTTCACAAATGCATTATCCGTTGGCTGCCGGGGTGAGAGAAGGCAATCCGCACTCTGTTCTGGTACGCCCACAGATCCATCGCCTGGCTGGAAAATTCACCGCCGCTGGCGCAGCGTTAATCCTTCTTCCCGGTAGATCCGCTCCACCAGATATTTGCCCACTTTCCAACCCTCACGGTTCAGCATCGCCAGGATCTTGCGATATCCGTAGCGCACTCGAGCCTGGGCGATCTCCCGGATCCGCATCCGGAGCTCGGTTCGAGGGTCCTTGTAGCTGCTGTACCGGTAAGTCCTTCGGCTCATCCGGCCCACCCGGCAAGCCCTCCGCTCGCTGATCCCATACATCTCACGCCAATGGTCGACCACTGGACGCCGCCGCGAGGGCTTTAGCAGGTTGCTGAAAAGTGGTCTTTTTTAAAAAATTCCGCTCATCGGGAAGACGACTTGGGGCTGGCATTGGGCTTGGCTCGGTAGCTCCTGCCGCCTTTTCGAGCGGTTTTCGTTGTTCTTGGGGTGCTCCGGGGCACCCTTCGCCCTGGACCTCATGCCGTGGCTCCGATCAAGTTACGAATGCGCATCAGATTGTAAGCCGCTGCTGCCCACGTAAACATCCAGGCGACCCGTTTTCGACCCCGGTGCCTGACCTTGCGCATCAGCGCCACCGTCTTCATCCATCCGAAGATCTCCTCCACCCGCTTGCGTTTCTTCTGGCTGATGGCGTAGCCAGCGTGGCGTGTGGTTCTCTCGTCAATGGCGCTCGAACGGTTCTTGTTGTTCTGAGCAACCTGCGGCGTCGCGCCACATCTGCGGACCTGCTTCACCCACTCCCGGGTGTCGTAGTTCTTGTCAGCTCCCACGGTGATGCGTCCCGGCCCCGAGCGCGTTGGGATCATCTCCAAAGCAGCCTCGCGCTCCGCCCTCCCGCTCGCCAGCGTCGGGCGCGGCCTGACCACCAAGCCGTTGCGGTTTTCCATCAACCCATGACCCAGATAGGCCAGCTTCGCCTCGCTGCCCTGCGATTTCCGGTACAGCCGCGCTTCCGGGTCCGTGGTCGATTGGTGCGTCTGGTTCGATCGCTTCTCCCCGTGGAAATTCACCGTGGGATTGCCAGGATCGTCCGCAGGCAAGGAACTTTCCGCATCCCCTCTCTTCTTGAAGCTCTTCTGGCCCGCCCAGGCTTCGATCAGCGTCCCATCGACGGTGAAATGCTCGTCGCTCAAAAAATCATGTTGCTTCGCAATCCCCTCGACTCCTTTGAAAAAGGCCTCGGCCAACTCGGCTTTCAGCAATCGCTCCCGGTTCTTCGAGTACACCGTCGCGTCCCAGACCGCATCGTCCATGTTCAGCCCCACAAACCAGCGGAACAACAGGTTGTCATCCATCGGCTCCATCAGCAGCCGCTCGCTGCGCACCGTGTAGAGTACCTGCAGCAGCAGGGCGCGCAGCAGCTTCTCGGGCGGGATCGAGGGCCGGCCCACCCGTGCGTACATCCTCGCAAAGCGCCGCCAGAGCTTCTGGAGAACCTGTTCGACCAGCGGCCGCAGTTTCCGCAACGGGTGATCTTGCGGCACTCGCTGCCCGGGCGAGAGATACCTGAACATCGCATGCGGCTGACTGTCTTCACCTCGCATCGGCAAATCCTCCTGATAGCAAAACTGCCCCGAGGACAGATCTATAACTTTGCAATTTATTTTCAATGCCTTTTTTCGAGTTTTTCAGCAACCTGTTAGGCCCGCGGTTTAGTACAACTAATTTTTAGCTCACCGGGCGCAACGAACATCGACAGATCGTTTCAACTTTTTCTCTGTGCGCCCGCTGAGCTAAAGATGCTCTGCATTACCTTTTGTCGAAATTATGTGGCTCGATGGGTTATGGAGATCGCTCATCACGCCCTCATACTCAAGGTGCTCAAAACGTTGAACGAGGCGCAGGCCCGCTGGTATGTGGCGAAGGAAGCCTTGGCGTTGGGTCGCGGGGGCTTAAAGGCGATGCACGAGTTGACGGGGATGTCGCGCCCCACGATTCTCAGAGGAATAAGGGATTTAAGACAAAAACACTCATTGGGCGAAAGCGGAAGACTTCGCCGGCCGGGAGGGGGGCGCAAGGCGATAGAGGCGTCCTGTCCGGCCTTGAAGAGGGCCACGGGGAAGAGCATGGAAGAGAGCACTGCCGGGGATCCCATGAGGCTGCTGCGCTGGACGAGTAAATCGACGTATCGCATTGCCGAAGAGTTGACCCGCCAGGTATATGCGGTGAGCCAACGAACCGTGCATCGGAAACTGAGTGCCATGGGTCACTCCCCGCAAGGGAACGCCGAACGCAAAGAGGGCAGTGCTCCCGCCAACCGGGATGAACAATTTCGTGCGATCAATGCACGGATCCGAAATTTCATCCGCCAGGGAAACCCGGCCCTGTCGATCGACACCAAGAAGAAGGAACGGGTGGGTGAGTTTAAGAATCCTGGGCAAACGTGGGGTCCGAAAGGCGAACCGCGAGAAGTGAACGCGTATGGCTTCCCGAGTTGGGCGGTAAGGACCGCGATTCCCTGCGGGGCTTACGATGTACATAGGAATCAAGGTTTCGTGAACGCGGGATGACCCATGATACGGCGCAATTTGCGGTCGAAAGCCTTCGTCAGTGGTGGATGGGAGGGGACGGCGATATTATCCCCAGGCCTCCCAATGGCTTTTGTGTGCCGACAGCGGCGGCAACAACAGTGGCCGGAGCCGCGCCTGGAAGTATTACCTCCAACAACTCTCGGACCAATTGGACCTCGGCCAGGGAGTTTGTCATTATCCTCCGGGGACCAGCAAGTGGAACCTGGTGGAGCATCGCTTGTTTTCGTCCATCAGCTTGAATTGGAAAGGAGAACCCCCGGTGGCTATGAAACTGTTGTAAATTTGATTGGATCGACCCGAACCCAGAAAGGTCTGCGGGTGAAGGCGAAGCCGGACAAAAACACTATGAGACCAGCAAGAAGATTTCGGACGAAGAGATGCATCAGCTGAATATCAAATACGACAAAGTAAACCCGCAGTGGAACTACACCATCTACCCGCGGACCCAGAAAGAGAAGGGTGAAAAGTAAACTATATTTTGGCTTGACCTCTAAGTACTTCGAGCAGGATGCTGCGCATTCCGCTCGTGTCCTGGCTCAAGCCGAAACAACTGCGGACGCGCCGCAAGCAGCCCGTCCGACGCTGATCTGAACTTTGTGAAGTTCGAGCCGCTCAAATTCCCTTTTAGACCGCGGTTGCTGCTGCTGAAGCAGCCAACCCAAACTCGATGAAGGGAGGTCCCAGATCAACGGCATTAAATACTCGTTGCTTTTGCTGGGTGATTACGGTGAGATCGAGTTCCCAAAGTGGTTTAGACTTCTCTGAGCAAGAATGCAAGTGGCGGGTTGGAAAAAAAGGAGGGTGTGAATATGAGGTCCTGTGATTTTCAGCGCGGCTTTTTCGGCATGAGCCGCCGCGATTTTTTGTTCGGCGTGGCCGCGACTGCGGCAGCGTCCGCGCTGAGCCGCCTGGCGCTGGCGCAAGACTCCGCAACTCTCGCAAAGCTTGATCGCATCAGTCTGCTGACCAACGATTTCTCGGGCATTCTGCCGGAAATTTGGGATCGGAGCAAATCGGTGGCGCCGGAAAAGCTGGACATGATGGATCTCCCCGACGCGGTCGCAGACCGCCTTCACCTTCACAATCTGGAGGTGTGCAACTTCAATCTGCTCTCGATGAGGCCTTCATACATCAGGGACTTCAAAGAGCGGCTGCACAAGGCCAGGTCGAGGGTGGTGGACCTAATCGTGGAGCTCGACCCGCCCGCAACAGCCTATCGGGGCTATATCAGCGTCTGTTCTCCCAATCCTGAAATTCGCGCTCATGCAATCGAAGAGACGAAAAAGTGGATCGATATTGCGGCAGTGCTCGGGTCTCCCAGTATCATGCCCAACCAAGGGGTCCGCTATTTGCCGGAAGACCTGACGCCTTGTATCGAGGGGCTAAAAGCCCTGGTCGACTACGGAAAGCCGAAAGGTGTCGCCGTCATTCTGGAACCTCGTAGAGAGCGGCTGGACCAGTTGGTGGACCTGATTAGAGGCAGTGGGGCTTACTCCAATCCCCAGATCGCAACGGCAGCGGGGTTGCGGCTTTTGTATCCGCTCGCGACCACCGTCCAGCACGTTAGCCTCCGGTCCAACCTCGCAACCGCGATCCCACTTTCGAAGGAAATGGGTTTTAAAGGCTGGTTCTCGATTGAGACCGACGGCGGCCCTGATCCATGGGCCCCGATTCAAAAGGTGATCAGCGCGTTGCTTCTATACCTTTAGCCCGAAAAGGTCCGCGCGCATCCTGCTGCTCACGCGGACCAATTGTCAGCGCTGGAATCCAGGTTGAACTCGCTTCCTGGCCGCTCCATCCAGCGCCTGGTCAATTCCGAATCGGGCTGGCTTTTTGAAGGAAACGCGGTTCTTCACCCACGAGGGCCGGGATAGCAGACTCGCGACTTCTGGTGTATGCTTCCGAGGGGAAAGCAAACAAAACTCATGGGCAGTGCTAAGAACTCCGCCTTTTCGGAACTGGGCCGGCTTCTCATCGATGAGGGCAGCCAGCACATCTTTACTGGCCGGGGTCTCGCCCGTAGAAACCGCGGTTTCCCTGAAAGCGCAGAACATCGAAGTGATTCTTGTCTGGCAGCCGGGCCGAGGGTTCATTGAATTAACATGTTTTAGGCGAACAGTTTATTAGGAGCCAAACATCGCGATGCATCACTTGAGATACAGCTGGAGAAGGCTTTTGATAATAGGCCCGGTCCTTGGTCTTGCCTTTGCTTTAGCCAGCCATGCGCAGTCCGCGTCTGAAGAACAAGGTAGAGAGACGTTTCAAAGAACTTGCAGCCCTTGCCATAGCACAACTCGTATCACGTCTCACCATCTAAGCCACGCCGGGTGGGAAAACGTGGTGGACAATATGATTTCGCGCGGAGCGAAGGCAACGCCAGACGAACAGAAACAGATCGTGGGTTATCTCACTGCGAATTTCGGCATTGGCACGCGAGCGCCTGAAAATACCGCATCAGAAGAGCAATCTGCTGAGTCGGGAGAAGCTTCGGTTCCCGCAAAGAGGCCGCCGGTGCCGGCCCTGGCTGATTCTCAAATAGCGCGGGCCAAACAGCTTATTAAATCCAACGACTGCCTGTCCTGCCATCGAATGGATGGCAAGGGATCATTTGCAGGCCCCTATTTAGGCGATGCAGGCGCGAACAGCAGTGCCGTGGAGATCCGCGCCGTGCTGGTCTCTCCGAACGCGGAACTGGCGCCGCAAAACCGGTTGGTTCGACTGGTGACTCACGACGGGAACACGGTGGTTGGAAAGCTGCTCAATCAGGATGGATTCACCGTTCAGCTGATTGACGCGCCCGGTCATCTTCTGTCTTTCCGAAAGGCAGGTCTGCGGGAGTTCAAGATCATTACAGCAAACCCGATGCCGTCTTACGCCAAGAAACTGGCGCCTCAAGATCTTTCTCTTCTTGTCAAATATTTGGATGCCTTGAGGGGGGCAAGTCAGCAATAATAGAGGCTTTTGCGGTTGATTCAGCGTTTTCGTAACCCGGCGTTTTGGGGCCGCATGAGCCAGTATCTACCAGTAGATAGGAGATGGCAAAAGATGAGGTTCTCTAGATCGTTCTTCGTGCTGTTGGCGCTTTTTGTCTATGGTCGCTCTGGCGCCAACCGCTCTTCTGGCTGCGAATCAGGACTTCAACGGCCAGTGGGATATTCAGGTGCACGCCAAACCCGCCGCCTTTGTGCAGTTCACTACGACAGCCGCATGGTGGCTGGATATCACCGGTGCGGGAACTCCCCATATGAAGATCCAATTCGTGGGGTCTCCGGACGGCAGTCTGGACAACATCACCATCGCAAAAATTCAGAACGGGGTGCTGCACTTCACCTGGAAAGCCAAAGCGCGTTACGGGCGCACTCCGGGTCCGAACGAGTATGCCGAATATGAGGTGCGGTTTGCCCGCGGGCTCCTCCAGGGCACGATGACGAGTCCCACGACAACTCCTGCGACCCATCTGACTTTCACCGGGTATCCCTCACCCAAAATTGACGAACACGATGACGGTTCCTGGGTCGCGGGTAAGCCGATCAGGTTATTTAACGGGAAGAACCTCGACGGGATGGACGGGCGTCAATTCCCCCAGGATGGAGGGCTGGTCCGTAAAGAATGGCCTTCTGGAATGCGGGGACAACTCGGACGATCTGATTACCGTCAAGAAATTCTGGAACTTTAAACTGCACGTCGAATACAAATTTCCTGTCGGTAAACGGAGCAACAATGGTATCGGCTTGCGCGGCCGCTATGAGTTTCAGATCGCGTCGGATTACGGAAAGCCTCCGGGCATGCATGGCACCGGTGCGCTCTACACGCGAATTTTACCGAGAGTGAACGCGGCCAGGCCCGCGGGTGAGTGGAACACCCTCGATATCCGCCTGGTTGGCCGCGAAATCACTGCGGTCCTGAATGGCCAGACTCTCTACACGAAGGCAGTTATCGTCGGACTGAACGGCATCGCCATAGATCCGTTCGAAGGCCGGCCAGGGCCGATCGAGTTGCAGGGTGATGAGACCGCGGCCGAGTTCCGGAATATCGTACTGGTGCCCCTTGCCAGGCGCAGCGGCAAGTAGAGGAATTGATGGTCAGGCCCAATTTTGCAGGGAGAGGGATATGAAGTTTAGCGTGTTGCTGGTGTTTGTTTTAATGGCGGGGTCCTTAAAGGCGCAGGTTACGTTTGACCGAATGCTTCACGCCAGCCAGGAACCTCAAAATTGGCTCACCTATGGGGGAACGTATGCAAACGACCGCTATAGCCTCTTGACGCAAATCAACCGGGAGAATGTCAAGAATCTGCAGCTAAAGTGGGTCTGGCGGCCCACCACCACGCCCGCTGACGAGAAGATGGAGTGCACTCCAATTGTCGTAAACGGGGTGTTGTATGCGACGAGCCTGACGTCAGTGGTGGCGCTCGATGCTGCTACGGGCCGGCAGTACTGGAAGTTTGCGCGTTCGTTTAATCCGGACGACTTCCCCGGGCAACGCATGTACATGGTCAACAAGGGAGTGGGAGTCAAGGGGAACACGGTATTTTGGACCACGGGGTGGGACGATCATCTGCTCGCCCTTGACGCCAGAACCGGCCGCCTGAAATGGGAAGTGAAGGTCGACGATTGGAATAAAGGCTACCAGTTGAACGTGCCGCCCCTGGTGGTGAAGAACGAGGTCATCGTCGGACCCGCGACCGACGACATGGGTGCAAATTGCTTTATCGCTGCCTTTGACATTCACACCGGGAAGTTAATCTGGAAAACCTACACAAGTCCGAATTCCGCGGATGACCCCGCCGCCAAGACATGGGCGGGCGATACCTGGAAGCACGGCGGCGCCCCGGTCTGGAATAACGGTTCCTACGATCCTGAGACGAACCTGGTGTTCTACGGCACCGGCAATCCGAATCCGGTCGCGAATGGCGATCAGCGATCACCCGGCAGCAAATTCGACAATCTCTACTCCGATTCCGTCATTGCGTTCGATGCCGATACGGGGAAGATCAGGTGGTATTTCCAGTTCACGCCGGGCGATGAGTACGACTATGATGCCACCCAGATCCCTGTATTAGCGGATATTAACTGGCACGGTGAAAATGCGTAAGGTTATGCTCTGGGCCAATCGCAATGGCTTCTTCTATGTCCTCGACCGGGAGACCGGTAAATTCCTTATGGGCAAGCCTTTTACCAAGCTGGATTGGGCGAAAGGCCTCGATAAGAATGGCCGGCCGATTCGAGATCCAAAGCATTGGCCGAAACCTATGGGCGGAATTCTCGTGTGGCCAGGCTCGCAAGGGGGAACTAACTATTATCCCCCATCTTACGATCCCCAAACAGGGCTATTCTATGTATCGACCTGGCAAAACTACGAAGGGTTTTCGGGCAAACGGCCCATTCTTCCATGGAAGCAAATGCACATGTATACCGGAAACGGTTGGTGGCCCGGGTTTGGGCAATCGTCACCCCCCGATAACTGGCCGCCTCCTCCTCCCCGGCCGAACTTCCCGGGTATGTCAATGCGCGGGAATGCCGCATACAAGACCCCGGCCGAAGGCTACGGCGCCATCCTCGCCCTCGATCCGCAAACTGGAGAAAAGAAGTGGGAGTTCAAGATGGTCAACTACACCGAGTCCGGTGTGCTCTCCACTGCTGGCGGAGTGGTTTTCGGGGGAGGAAAGGACGGCATCTTTGTCGCACTTGATGCGGAAACAGGCAAGCCCCTGTGGCATGTGAACGTGGGCGACACTGCGGAAGGAATGGGGAGCGGCCCTATGAGTTACGCGGTAAATGGGAAACAATACATCATAACGACTGCCGCCGACACAATGTATGCATTCGCTCTGCCAGATTAGGCCGAAAGCGTAGCGCTGCAACTTGGCGGGCCATAATATCTCACCCTGATTCGGGGCCCCAATTCCCACAGACATAATCGCAGCACTGAAATGCATTTGGCCCCGACCGTACCGCAGGCGATCAGCTTCCTGTACCAGCCCAGCAGTGTCTCCGGGGTAACGATAGCGGCCAGCTCCCGAAGCACACGTTGGCCCACCTTCTTGGCCTTAACAACCAGGCGCCGACGCTGTTCATCGTTCAGGCGCAGCCGACTGGTTCCGAGCTGTTCATGCAGCACACGATTCTCTTCCTGAAGATACTCAATAACATCTTGCTGCTGTTGGTTCATCCATCCAGCCAGGGAAATCAGCAGCAGACGATAAGGATCCAAGGTAAGGTGCATTAGTGGAGCGTAGCACTCTGAAGCGCGCCTTGACAGGTCACATCTCCGGTTGTGATGCTCCGCTGAATTACTGCTCTTTCAAAAAGATCGAATATTTGGACAGTACGGGAAGCGATATCGTGAAGGTCTTGCAATGATCATCGAGCGACTCGGAGAGTTGGAAAAGGGCGGTTAATTTGGAGTGATCAGTGTTACCGCTCCAAGTTGGCCATGATTCTGGAAATAGCAGCTTGGGTTGAGGGAACCTTTCAGGAGTGTCCCGTCCTCCACCTTGGGGCGTAAGTTTGCCCCGTCGTACTCCAGTTTTACTACAATCTGACCTTTTTTGACCTTTCCCGTTAAGAGGGAAGTTCGCCTAACCATCTGAAACTAACAGGAAAAGCATGGTAGGCCTGGAGGGATTCGAACCCCCGACCCACGGTTTAGGAATTCGCTGTGAGTTGTTTTCAACAGCTTAAATCATTGAATTTACAGGACCGCTGAACCCAAATTGCATGCCTGATATGGCCCTTTTTGCCCTTATCTGTGACGCTATCTGTGACGCCGCTTCTGTCGCCTCACCTCACTGGGCACGGTCATACCCGTGACCGAAAGAGTCGCGCACCTTACCAATCATGTTTGATTCCGGCGGTATATTGTCAATGATGCGCACTCCTTCTTGTAGCGCATTCGAACCCATTCCGGAGCCCCACAATGGCATCGACCCGGCAGTTCACGCTCCCTGATGAAAGGTTTCGACTTGAAGAGATCAACATGCCCGAAGAGGTGGCGGCCTCCTTGGCAGGCCGGACTGTGGCCATCCAGGTCCTGCCCGAAGTGCCATCCAGGACGCTGCGCATCGACCTGGATAACCCTCGGTCGCCGGACATGGCAGAAGAGTTCGCCGACCGGATCGTAGCGGTGACCTACCATCCGGGATCGCTGTGCTGCCTGCCCGATGGGTACAGGGCCCGGGACGGCAGGGCGGAAAGTGCCGTCAGGGCGGATGACTGCGTGGAGGTCGGCTGCGCCCGCATCCCCCCAGCTCCATCTGAGGGGGACTGCTCGCTCCGCCACTCGAAACAAAGCATCATGATTTTTCCCTTGACCCCGCTGCCCCCTTCATAGATGCGCCACCCAGCTTTCGTGCATGTTTTCGCACTTCTCATGGCGACTTGCCGCTTCTTAAGGCATAATCTTAGAATTTACTGTTAGGGGCATGTCCAGAAAGCAAAACGAGGATTGCAGCAGGCTTGGGAGGAGACTCCATGAAGAAGTCCGTGGCACCTATTCCATTCGCAGGCTCCAAGCTGGATGAAACACGTCACGTCTGCGCGTTTTTCAACAACGACGATGAAGAGTATCGCGTGCTGCTTCCGTTTATCAAGGACGGGTTCGAATGTGGTGACAAGGCGGTTCACGTCGTTAATCCGGGTCAGCATCGTGACCATCTGCAACGGCTGGCTACCGTAGGGGTCGACCCAGTGGCAGCCCAGCAAAGTGGGCAGCTCGAACTGCGAATCAACACCGAAACGTACCTTCGAGACGGTCGTTTCGATCAGGATCAGATGCTGGAGGCGTTTGAGCAAATGGCCAGCGGAAACGCCAAAGGCGGTTTTCCGCTCAGCCGCATTGTCTGCCGAATGGACTGGGCGGCCAAAGGTGGTTCGCACATCAACAATCTCATTGAGTTTGAGTCACGCGTCAATGATATTTGGCGTCGCCACGACGACGCGGTCATCTGCACCTACCATCTTGCGAAATTTGGTGGAGATACCGTGATTGATATTATGCGGACGCATCCGATGGTCATCATTGGCGGCATCCTTCACCAAAACCCGTTTTTTGTACCGCCGGATGAGTTCCTGCGTGAAATTCGCGAACGCCGGGCCAACCGGACTACTTCCTCTTCAACGGCAGTCTAATATGGAAGTGTCACTTGAGCAGCCCGCCAGGGAGATCAGGCGCCTTCAGCGCTGCATTAATCATCTCGCCAGCATTCTCGCCCTTCCCGCCATTTGGAGTGGCAAGGAGCCATCCCAAATAGTTCACACCTTGCTCGACGCCCTCCTTAGCATGCTCGACCTCGATCTCGTCTATATGCAGTTGAAGGCCCCCGCCAGCAAGGCGCACACCGAGACCATCCGGGTCGCTCCGACAAGAGGATCGGTTCCTCCATCACAAGAGATCTGCGAATTGCTCAACGACTGGGTTGGTGACGACCCACAGAAACGGCCTCCAGTCATGAGGAAAACAATTGGCGACGGAGTCCTATCGATAGTGCCCTTGCAACTGGGCCTGCAAGGTGAACTGGGAGTCATCGTAGCAGGGTGCCAGCGAGCGGACTTCCCGAAGAAGACCGAGAAACTTCTTTTGAGCGTGGCGGCGAATGAGGCAGCGATAGGATTACAAGAGGCGCGGCTCCTCAGCGAACAGAAGCGGGTCACCAAGGAACTGGATCTAAGGGTCGAGCAACGCACTAAGGAACTTGCAGCTGCTAACGAAGAGCTGAGAAGAGAGATTGCCGAGCGTAAGAGAGTGGAAGAGAAGTTGCGTCAGGACGAAGAGGAGCTGCGGCGCATTACGGATGTTATCCCTCAGGGCATCGCTGTCTTAGATCCAGAAGGCGCCTTTCTCTATGTCAATCGATGGATGCTTCAATATTCTGGCTTGACCATTGAAGAGGTGAAGATGCCAGATTTTCGCAGCAAGATTTTCCATCCTGATGACCTGACGCAGATTCAAAACGAGCTTCGCGACCGATTGCTCAGCGGTTTGCCTTTTGAAGATGAACGACGAGCCTTAGGCGCAGATGGTACCTATCGATGGTTCCTCATTCGCTACAATCCGCTACGGGACGAGCATGGGCAAGTTCTTCGCTGGTATGCCACAGGAACTGACATTCATGATCGGAAGTTGGCCGAACAGCGAGTCCAAGATGAAAATATTGCGCTGCGCGAAGAGATTGATCGTTCTTCCATGGACGAAGAGATTATCGGGTCTTCCCGGAAGCTACGTGAGGTAATTTCACAAATCAAAAGGGTGGCTCCAACCGACTCTACTGTCCTGATTTCCGGCGAAACCGGAACGGGCAAGGAATTGATTGCCAATGCCATCCACAAAAGATCAAAACGAGCAGCCAAGGCATTCATCCGCGTCAATTGCGCAGCCATCCCACCTTCATTAATATCATCGGAACTCTTTGGGCACGAGAAGGGCGCCTTTACAGGGGCATTTCAGCGGCGCGCTGGCCGCTTCGAATCCGCCAATGGAGGAACAATTTTCCTCGACGAAATTGGCGAGCTGTCGCCTGAGATACAGGTTTCTCTGTTGCGAGTGCTCCAAGAACGTGAATTCGAGCGCGTCGGGAGCAGCCAGCCGATTTCTGTTGATGTCAGGGTGCTAGCTGCCACAAATCGTGACCTGGAAGCAGCTGTGGTTGCGGGTACGTTTCGTCAGGATCTTTTCTATCGGCTTAATGTTTTCCCCATTCGAGTACCCGCACTGCGCGAGAGGACGGATGACATTCCGATGCTGGTTGAGTATCTGGTCGAGCGCTACGCCAAGAGAACTGGGAAGAAGATCACCCATATCAACAAGAAGACGCTGAATCTCTTTCAGTCCTACGATTGGCCGGGGAATGTTCGCGAACTGCAAAATGTAATTGAGCGTGCCGTAATCCTGTGCGACGGGAAGACTTTCTCCGTTGACGAGACGTGGCTGCAGCGCAAGTCGAACCCTATGTCCCGACGGCCGGTTCCTCGCGCTGGCATCCTCGGGAAGGATAAGAAAGCATTTACCGAGAATGAAAGAAAGACCATCGAGGCCGCCTTGGCTGAATGCCAGGGTCGCGTTTCTGGCCCTCGTGGCGCGGCTGTAAAGCTGGGAATCCCCCACCAAACCCTGGCGTCAAAAATCCTGGCACTTGGCATCGACAAGCGCAGGTTCAAAGTGTAGGTTTCACGCAAGGTCCCACCTACGCGGCACCACACCGCAGCAGCTTTCACAAAACTGATTTGACACGGGCACTGCTCCCCTCGGGCGCGCTCTCACATTTCCTCTGCACCAGTAGACGGCCTCGGTTCAATTTTTCTGAAAGATCAGAATTTCTGAAAGTTCAGCAATTTCTGTCGCTGTGAACGACGGTTTTTCAAAGGTTTGCGATGGCAAGCCAATTGCTCAATGCCAAGGTGAAGTTACGAATCGGGGCGGCTGGAAATTGAAGATCGAAAAGATTTCTCAAGGCGGCGCCACCACCATTCGTCTGATTGGGCGCTTTCAATCAGAACACATTGGTGAATTGAAAGAACAACTTCAACACAACGATGCCCGGTTTTCTTTGGATCTGTCGGAAGTGACGCTAGTGGATGCGGAAGTCGTTCGATTCCTGGGAGCCTGTGAGGACGCTGGGGTGGAACTCGTTCATTGTTCTCCCTACATTCGGGAGTGGATTAAACAGGAACGGAAAGCGTAGCGGGGCTTTGATCAGGCCTCGAAACAATACGCGTGATGCGATTCAACCAGAGGAATGTCCATGTCAAACAAGAAAACAGCCATTGTCACTGGAGCGTCGCGGGGTATAGGCGCAGGGTTAGTCGAGGCCTTTCTGAGGGAGGGTTATAACGTCGTTGCAACGGCCCTGAACGCCAGGAAGTCCTTGAGTGAGACTCTCAGCCTGGTTCTCGTAGATGGGGACATTGGCAAGAAGGAGACCGCTGCCAAAGCTGTAGAAGCGGCGATTGAGCGCTTTGGGACAATCGACGTTCTGGTAAACAACGCCGGGATCTTCTACACCAAACCTTTCACAGACTTTACCACCGAGGACTTCAACTCACTGGCCTCGACCAACTTGCTGGGATTCATTTATATAACGCAGCTCACAGTGAAACAGATGCTCAAGCAGAAATCGGGATGCGTTTTAACCATCACTGCGGCGCTTGCCGATCACCCGATCGCCGGAGTCAATGCCTCAGTTTCGATGATGACGAAGGGCGGCCTGAATGCAGTGACTCGGAGTCTGGCGATCGAGTATGCCAAAGCAGGTATCCGATTTAACGCCGTTGCACCGGGCGTTGTTGATACTCCTCTGCACAAGAATGATCCAAAGGACCGACTTAAGACCTTACAGCCCATGGGGAAGATGGCTTCCATAGGAGACATTGCCGACGCTGTTCTCTACTTAGCCCGAGCGGAACAGGTAACCGGAGAGGTCCTCCATGTGGATGGTGGGGCTCATGCTGGACGTTGGTAAGCCTGGCTCAAGACACTTCATTAATGGAGAGTTTCCGTGTACCGAAGGCAACCAAATCCTACGAACAAACGGGCAACCACTCCATCTGCGACTCAGGCCGAAATGATGGCCGCGGCTGAGCAAGAGTTGGCTGCTTTTGTTGCCTCCGTGAGAGAGTTGCACGGTCCCGAGCAGGCCATGCTCTCGGCCGAAGATTGGCTTGAGGAGTTGGCGTTAATGGACAGACTGCCCGGATCAACAATTCGCGATTGGCGACGGGTCACTGTCGCGGCCGCCGCCCGGCTGGCTAGTCGACTGACAACCAGCCTGGCCTCATCGAACGTCGATCGTGGGACCTGATCTGTGGCTGCCTGCCATGGGTGGATTGTTCATATCGCAGCGCTAAGAGGGAAAATGAATACAAATTCGGGAGGGCGAATGACAACCCCAATAGGCTCCTGGCAATTCAGTGCCGAGCAGAGGCTAAAGCAACTTGGCATTATGCTTCCGGCGCCGCCTGAACCGTTCGGGACCTATGTCGAAGCGGTGCAGACGGGGCACCTGCTTTTTCTGACCGGCATGCTCCCCACGGAAGGCCGCCGGGCCAAATTCACCGGGCGCGTCGGCGCGGAGCTCGATGTGGAAGCGGGACGGAGGGCAGCACATCTCGCTGCGCTCAATGGCCTTGCAGTCGCGCGCGAGCACTTGGGATCTCTAGACAAAGTCACGCGGATCGTCCGGCTTGGAGTGGCGGTGGCCACTTCGGGAGATGTCCGCGAACATCCGAAGGTTGCAGACGGGGCGTCGGAGTTGCTGCAAGACGTCTTTGGAAAAGACAAGAACCCCAGCCGCCTGGTGTTTGGCGTCGCAAGCCTTCCGCTTGGTGTCCCGGTGGCTCTGGAAATGATTTTCGAGGTAGCGGATTGAAGGTGTGGTGAGGAGCAGTTGCCTCGCCGGCAGAAATACCTGGTTTTCAGCAATCAAAAGAAACTCGAAGGAGGAATTATGGCAACAGCAAGAGTCGCAGTAGCACCGATGAAAGTGGTGCAGGTTCCCAAGGCAGGAGCCGACTTCCAGATCGTCGAGCGCGAGATTCCCAAGCCGGGCGAGGGAGAAGTCCGCATCAAGGTTCAGGCCTGTGGTGTTTGCCGCAGCGACGAGGTGACGAAAGAAGGCGCCTTGCCCTGGATTCAATTTCCGCGTGTTCCGGGGCATGAGGTGGCGGGGATCATCGATGAGTTGGGCGCAGGTGTATCCGCGTGGAAGCAGGGCCAGCGTGTCGGCGTCGGCTGGCACGGCGGCCATGATGGCACGTGCCCTTCGTGCCGGCGCGGAGATTTTCGTAATTGCCGCAATGTGAAGATTGCCGGCATCAGCTACGACGGCGGGTATCAGGAGTATATGGTGGCTCCCGTTGAGGCCCTTGTGGCGATACCGGACAGCCTGAGCGCTGTCGAGGCCGCGCCGCTGCTCTGCGCCGGAATTACCACCTACAACGCGTTGCGGCACAGCGGTGCGATGCCGGGCGATTTGGTGGCCGTCCAGGGAATCGGCGGCCTGGGCCATCTGGGAATTCAATTCGCAAACAAGTTTGGCTACAAGGTCGCGGCCATCGGACGCGGGCCGGGGAACGAGGCGCTCGCAAGGAAACTCGGAGCGAACGTGTACATTGACAGCAAGGCGACGAAGGCGGCGGAGGAATTGCAGAAACTGGGCGGAGCTCAGGCGATTGTGGCAACAGCGCCGAACTCCAAGGCGATGTCCGAACTGATCGGTGGCCTGGGGCCGAATGGCAAGCTCATGGTGATCGGCGCGACCTTTGAGCCCATTGAGGTCACGCCGATTCAGCTCATTTTCGGAGTGCACGCCATTCAAGGATGGGCCGCGGGAACTCCGGCCGATAACGAGGACACGCTGCGCTTTGCCGAATTGAGCGGCGTCCGAGCCATGATCGAAACCTATCCGCTCGAAAAAGCGGCCGAGGCTTACGCGCGCATGATGAGTGGCAAGGCCCAGTTCCGCGTCGTTCTGACGATGTGAAGATATTCAAGTCGGCTGGATCTCGCGCCCTTCCTTATGGCGTGAGCCAGCCGGCTGAGATGGAAATGGACGAGCTCGCCACACGGCCTGCGGCGGGTGAGATGTGACTTGGGAGAGCTTTCATCGCTCTCTTTCACCATTTGGGCATCTTAGAGGCATAACCGTGATTAAATCTTCTGATCTGCGGATGACGAGAATTCCACTCAACCACGGAGCCGGCCATATGCCCGCACTCGGCTTTGGCACCCTAATTCCCGACGCAGTCGAGACGATAACTGCGACCAGAGACGCACTGGAGGCCGGCTTTCGACACTTCGATTGCGCGGAGCGGTACGGGAACGAGCGCGAGGTAGGCAGGGCGTTGCAGGCAGGACTTGCCGCGGGAGGGATCGGGCGCGAAGATATTTTTGTCACCACAAAGCTGTGGAACACCAATCACCGGCCCGAGCGCGTCGAGCCGGCGTTCGAGGCGAGCCGGGAAAGACTCGGGCTGAAGTATCTGGATCTCTATCTCATTCACACTCCATTTGCATTTCAACCTGGCGACGACCAGGACCCGCGGGATCAAAAAGGCAATGTCCTTTACGACCACGACGTGACTTTGCTCGACACCTGGAAAGCGATGGAAAGTCTCGTGGATCATGGCAAGTGCCGAGCCATTGGACTGTCGGACATCACCTTGAACGAACTGAAGCCCATCTATGAATCTGCGAGAATCAAGCCCGCCGTGGTCCAGGTGGAATCACATCCGTATCTGCCGGAAACGGAGTTATTGGGATTCTGCAAGCAAAAGGGCATTGTGTTTTTGGCTTTTGCGCCATTAGGTCATGGGATGAAGCCTGGGTTGCTCGAAGATCCAGTCATTTCGGCTATCGCCGCGCGAGTTGGAAAAACGCCTGCGCAGGTGCTGCTGGCTTGGGCGGTGCAGCGCGGTACTGCTTTGCTTACCACGCCCAGGAGTGCGGCCCGGGCGAGAGAGAACTTCAACATCTCTCCCCTTCCGGAAGACGCGCTGGACGAAATCAATCGAATTCGGACCCGACAGAGGCTGAATGAAGTGGTGAAAACCGGCGTCCCGGGTTTCATTCCGCAAGGGAGATGAATATGCAAGCGAAACTGCAGCTAAAACAGTCCATGCAAGAGGAACAAATCCTTGAAGCCCTGAATGCGCACTGGCACGCGTCGGCAGTCGGCGATGCAAACGCGGAACACGATATTTACGATGACGATGCCATTTGTGACTATCCCCAGTCGGGCGAGCGAATTTTCGGACGAAGCAATTTGCAGGCCTTGCGGAGTCATCATCCCGGCAAGCCGTCCGGCTTCAAGGTCAAGCGCATTCTCGGAAACGGGGACCTCTGGATCACCGAATACGGAATCACGTACCAGGGGCATCTGGCTTATGCGGTGAGCATCATGGAGTTCCGCAACGGCAAGGTCGTCCACGAAACACAATAGTTTCGGGATTCCCTTCGAGGCGCCGGCCTGAGCGCTGATTGTTTTCGTGCGGATTTGAGACTTGTTTGCCCGGACAACCTGAAGAGACAAGGCGGTAAGGAGGATCGAATGCAACGTAATCATAAAGAATCCCGAAGCGGACCAGGAGATACCGTGAGCCTCACGCTTAAAGTCGGCTCAGCTCTTGCTGATCTGGCAGAACAGATCCAACAAGATATTGGACGTCGCGCATACGAACTTTTCGAACAGCGTGGGTATACGCACGGAGACGACCTCTCGGATTGGTTTCAGGCTGAAAAGGAAATTGTGCGGAGCGTGCACTCAGAAGTGAAAGACAACTGGGAAGCAGATCTTGCTTCGAGTAGATGTTTCGAACTTTGATCTGGCCAACCTGCAGGTTGGTTTGTACCCCCGGCGTTTGATTGTCTGGGGAAAGAGACTTGCGACCAGCGGGAAGAATGGCGATTCAGCGGATCAAGATCCGAAATATCTCGTGACACTGTCTCTGGTCGACTTGCCCACTGACGTGGACATGCAAAATGCAAAGGCTGTGGTCAAGGGAACCGAAATTGAGGTGATTGCAGAAAAAGCGCATATGTAAAAGGGAATCGGAATAACTGCGCCGATCTTAGCGTATTGTTACAGCCCATAGCAGTTCCTGAAAGGACGTACCATGAGTGTCCGCGGGGCGTGCGGCAAACCATCTACATTCATACTGAGGCTTCTCCCTTTATTCTGGGTTGCTTCCTGCTTGATTTCGAATTGCAGCAGTATCCGCGCTCAGACACCGGAATACGGTGCGCCGGTGAGCCAACTAACCCCAACTTCTGAAGTTACCTATGCGTCAGGAAGGGATCCCGCTTCGCAGAGTCATCAAGGCAGAGGAACTGTCACCCAAATTCCATTGACTCTCAAGCAGACTGTGGACCTCGCGCTTCGCCAAAACCCAAGGCGTGTTATTGCACGCATACTTGTTGACGAATCTCTCAAGGACAAGAACATCGCCCGTTCCGCGCTGTTGCCCCAGGCCGAAGTCGAGGCGAGACAAGCGATTATCCGTTTCAACGCGCAGAGCATCATCGACCTTCCGAAAATTGGGCTCGGCAATGAGCCACTTAGGGTTGGCCCTTTCCAATCTATAAAGGGGGGCGCCGTCTTTTCCCAGCAGCTGTTGAACTTTGGACTGATCCGCCGGTTCCAATCCAGCCGTGAAGGGGTCAAGGCGGCAAAATATGATGAGTCTTCGGTGCGGGAGAGCGTCACCGCTGCTGTCGTTAGTCAGTACCTTCAGATCCTTCAATCGGTCGCGAATACAAAGGCAGTAGAAGCCCGGGTCAAACTGGCCGAGAGGCTCAACCAGCAGGCAACACGGCTTGAAAAAACAGGAGTCGGGACGACCATCGACACGTTGCGGGCGAGGGTGGAATTACAGAACGAGAAGCAACAATTGCTGGATGCTCAAACGGCGCAAAGCACTGCAATCTATGCTCTGGCTGAATTGCTGAACCTTCCTCGCAACGAGGAACCCCAACCGATCGACACGATGCAGTTTTATGAAATTCCGACATTCGACCAGCAACATCTGATCGACCAGGCCCTTGCCAATCGTCCCGAAATGAAAGCACTCTTGTCCCGGGAACGAAAGGTAGAACTCGCGCGCAAGGCGGCGAGCGAGCAGAGACTGCCCACACTTACATTTTCAGGGTTCTATGAATACCAGGCGCGGCGACTGTCCACAGGTGAACCAGGTTATACCTATGCTTTCACTCTTAATGTTCCTCTGTGGACAAGCGGACGAATTCATGCGGAGATGGCGCGGGCCTCCCTTGAGTCAAAGCGCCTGGAAGAGGAACACCAGAACCTGGAAGACGCCATCGAACGGCAGGTCAAGACGGCGCTCGATCAGCTTCAGGCCGCGCGAAATGCCGTCGAGGTCGCCAATCTGGGTCTCAAGCTTGCCCAGGATGTGGTGGCGCGGGCCGAGCGGCGTTTCGAAGCCGGAGTGACCACTAACATCGAGGTGATTACAGCCCAGGATGATTTGGCACGGGCCGACGATAACCAGATCAAAGCCCTTTATAGATTTAACCAGGCGCGCGCCGACCTGGCTCGCGCTGAGGGCGATGCGGAGGCTGTTTATGGCAGATAAATCCTTGACCGAGAAAATTCCGGCGGGTGAATCGGAGCCGGATCTTCGTCCAGCTCAAAATACACCCGGATCAGGGTCGGAAACTTCTCACAAGACAAGAAGCCTTCGGAAATTCATTCTCGTGCTTGCCGGGGTTTGCGCAGTGGCTGTCATCGTAGCAATCGTTATGTTTTATGGGAAAGTCACCACGGACGACGCCCAGGTCGACGCTCACATCACGACCGTTTCACCGCGAGTGCCCGGTTATGTAGAGAAGCTTTTTGTGAATGACAACCAGCCGGTTAAGCAAGGGGATACTCTGGTACAAATTGACCCTCGAGATTTCCGTGCGGCCGTAGCCCAGGCTCAGGCTGCTTATGATACGGCTGTGGCAGGCGCCCGGACGGCCAGGCTGGACATCGGATTGACCCGGGATGAGACGTCCTCTTCTGTGGAGAGCGCTTTTGCTGCGAAGGCTGCGGCCGAGGCCGGCCTTTTGAGAACGAAAACAACTCTTGAAGAAACGGCAACCGCAGCCTTAAAAGCTGCTGAAGCAAACGTCCAGGCGAAACTCGCCAACAACAGGCGTGCCCAGGCAGATCTTGCCCGCTATCGCCCGCTGGTTAAAACGGGGGATGTATCTGAATTGCGATTTGACGCCGTTGAAGCGACTGCCCGCGTTTCCGAGAGCGAGCTTGACCTTGCCAATCAGCAACTGGCCGAGGCTCACAAAGCAGTTGACATCGCGAAAGCGCAGGCCGCCGCCGCCGCTGCAGACCTAAGCCGGTCCGAAGCACAATTGCGTGGAAGCCAGGCCCAGAAGCAGCAAGTGCCCGTTCGGGAAGCACAATATCAATCATCTCTTGCGGGGGCTGAACGGGCGAAAGCTCAGCTTGAAGAGGCCCGCCTCCAGCTCGGCTACACTCTGATCCGAGCTCCCATTTCAGGGCAAGTTACGGCGAAGCATGTCCAACTGGGTGATTATGTGTCGCCGGGCCAGCTCTTGCTCACCATCGTGCCTCTTCAGGACATCTATGTGACGGCCAACTTCAAGGAAACGCAACTGGCCAGTGTGAAAGTGGGGCAGAAAGCGATTATCCGCACGGATATGTACGGAAGCCGTCGGTTCCAGGGTGTGGTCGATTCCATCGCAGGCTCAACCGGATCGGAGCAGGCCCTTCTCCCACCACAGAACGCCACCGGCAATTTTGTCAAGGTGGTGCAACGCATTCCTGTCAAGATACGGGTCCTTAAGACGTCGGCAAGCGATACAGTCTTGCGCCCGGGCATGAATGTTGAGGTCACCATCTATGTCCACTGACCCGTATTCAGGCGTCCTGAATCCTCTGGTCCTGGAAAGTGCCCAAAGGTTTGAACATATCCTTGCGCGGGCCATTGCGCGGCTGACTTCGCTTGAGAAGTGGATGATCGTACTGGGAGTTAGCCTGGCCACGGGCATTGAACTGGGAACACAAGTCGCGGTGAATGTCATTCTCGTCGACATGAAAGGCAATGTTGCCGCCAGCCAGGACCAGATCAGCTGGGTCATCATTGTCTATAGTGCTGCTTTTTTCTCCGTCCTTCCCCTTACTGATTGGTTTGCCAGACGGCTGAGCCACCGAAAGTATATAGTGGCCTCGCTGCTCCTCTATGCGACAGGGGCCCTTGGATGCTTCTTGAGCCATTCCCTTTGGGAATTGCTGGTGGCGCGGGCAATCATGGGCCTTGGAGGAGGGGCCTTTCTCGTACGAGGGTTGATCACCCTCTACAGGTTCTACGATCCTCAGCACCGGCGGATGGCACTGCTGACCTTTGCACTGTTTGTCACCTCTTCCCGCGCCCTGATGCCCGTCCTGTTCGGTATCGTCACCGATCTGGGAACCTGGAACCTGGCATTTCTTGTTCTGGTTCCGCTGGCCATGATTGCTGCGGCCTTCCTGTATGCTTCTCTTCCTCGCGGCATAGAATTTGACGCCGGTCCGCCGAACGTGGACTCCTTCGGAACCGTATGTCTCGTCACAGGGCTGATAGCCTTCCAGGTGGTGATGAGCCGCGGTGAGCAGGACATGTGGTTCCAATCCGGGTTGATTTCCTTCATGGCGATCATCTGCATTCTGAGTCTGGCGGTCTTTGTCTGGTGGGATACCCACCCTGCCAATTCCAATCCGCTGTTGAATCTTCGTGTTCTCATTGCTGACTCTGCTCTGGCTACTGGGATTGGAGTCGCAGCGATTCTCGGCGCTTTGCTGGCAGCCGGATTATATCTGTTGCCCCTCTTTCTTCGCCAGATCCAGGGTTACAGTGCGACCCAGACTTCATGGTTCTTTTGTGTGGATGGATTTTCAACACTTCTTGGCATCATAGCAGCCGTCAAGCTTATGCAGAGGCTCACTCCGCGCGGAGTGGTCTTGGCTGGACTTTCTGCCAATGTGGCCGCCAATGTGCTCTTTGTATTCACGCTCACTCCAGATACCCCCGCGCTGAATCTCTGCGCGATTCTGGTTCTGCACGGGATTTCTCTCGGCATGTTGCTGCCGGGCGTGACGAATGTGCTGGTCGGGCACGCGCACTTTCGCTACATCGCTTTCGCCATGACAATTTATTACACGTTTCGTCAGCTTGGCGGCGCTATCGGCGTAGCCGCCACTGTGGCTCTTCTGGACATTCGCGAGACACTTCATTCCGGCCGCCTTCTTGATACAGCGAACCGTTTGAATCCAATAGTCGGTGATGTCGTGCGCCACCTTGGATTTCGGCTGCAAGCTCAAGGACTTCCATCAAATGTTGCCCATGAGGGAGCTTTTCGCCTTTTCCAGTTAATGGTGGCGAAACAGACTGCGCTACTGACCTTTATCGATGTTTTCTGGGGCCTTGCATTGCTCGGCCTGGTCGGAATCGTTCTGGTGCTTATCTTCGCAAGAAGCGGGATGACGAAAACTGTTCCCGTTTCGGGGATATCTCAGCATTATTAGAATCTCAAAGGTCTTAGCATCCTTCGATTGGCTGTGGCACAGATCCTATGGGAATAACTTAGAAGAATAGCGTCTCAGAAGAGGTGGAATTACCCGGCACGAAATTCCCCGGAGTAGACTTTGACCGGTACCAAGTGGAACCATAAGCAGTGAATTGCAAATGTTGGCTTCACGACTGACGCGACATCGGGAGGAATCTTAACGGTATGGCTCGGCTACTGTCAGTGAACGTCGGGCTTCCACGCGACATCACGTGGAAGGGGCGCACTGTACACACCGGGATCTGGAAGAATCCGGTGCATGGTCGCTGTCGCGTTGCCCGGTTGAATCTCGAGGGAGACGGTCAAGGCGACCTGGCCGGGCACGGAGGCGAGCATCGAGCCGTCTTCGTGTATCAGATTGAATCGTATCGCTATTGGCAGGAGCAGTTGAAGAGGACTGACTTCGTCCACGGACAGTTTGGCGAGAACTTCACAGTCGAAGGATTGCCCGATGATGCTGTATGCATCGGCGACCGATATCAGATCGGCACGGCACTTTTCGAGGTCACCCAACCTCGCGTCACATGCTATCGCGTCGGCATTCGGATGAACGAACCCCGGATGGCGGCCTTGCTGACGTCTAGCGGCCGGCCGGGCTTCTACTTCCGCGTTCTCCGTGAAGGCGAGGTGGGCGAGGGCGACGAAATCGTGAAGGTGGGAGAGGCGGGGGAGCGCATGACCGTCACTGAAATCAATGCGCTTCTCTATTTGCCCAATCATGCACGCGATCGTCTGGAGCGCGCATTGCGGATCGAAGCGCTTTCGCCCGGATGGCGTGGCTCGTTTGAGGCACTACTCCAGAGTCAAAAGAATACGGCGGCAACAGGAAACGCGGGACTAGCGCCTGCCGCGGCAGCCCATCCGGCCTCGCCAGGATTTCAGTCGCTCGTCGTGACCTCAATTGATCGCGAGTCCGCGGACGTCCTCTCGTTCGCCATGCAGAGCGCCGACGGGCATCCGCTTCCCATGGCTCTGCCAGGTCAGTACGTGGTTGTGCGTCTGAGGCCCACCGCCGGCGGTGCGCCCCTTTTTCGCAGCTACTCGCTCTCGGGTCCACTCTCAACAGAGCGCTATCGAATCAGCGTGAAGATCGAACCGAATGGAGCAGCTGGAAACTACTTGCAGAACATCTCCTTGTGGGCGACCGTCTCGACGTCAGCTCGCCGCGCGGAAATTTTGTTCTGCAGCCGGGGGAGCGGCCGATCGTACTGCTCAGCGCCGGGATTGGTGCGACCCCGGTGCTAGCGATGCTGCACGCGCTTGCGGCAGCACGCTCGACACGCCAGGTTATGTGGTTGCACACGGCGCGCGATGGGCAGCATCATCCGTTTGCCGGCGAAGTTCGGCCAGCCTTATGCGCGCGCTAACGAACGGCCGTAGCTTCGTCTGTTACACCAGACCAGACCCCATCGACAAGACGGGTGAGGATTTCAATGCGACGGGCCGCTTCTCGCGATCGGTTTTCGATGAACTTGGACTGCCACGAGACGCTGATGTCTACCTTTGCGGGCCAACCCGATTTATGACGGACATGAAAGAGGCGCTCACGGCCTTAGGGTGTGGCGCCGGAGCGCATTCACGTCGAGATCTTCAGCGGTGGCGAGTCCATGACCCCTGGCGTCGTCGGCGCAATGACGCAAACTCCGCATCCGCCTGGCAATGAGGCAAACACTGGCCCGTTGGTATCGTTCGCGCGCAGTGGCATTTCCGCACACTGGAACGCGTCGCGGTACGGGAGCATACTGGAAATGGCCGAGGCGTGCGATGTCCCGGTCCGTTGGGCGTGCCGGACCGGTGTTTGTCACAACTGTGAGAGTGGTTTGGTTTCGGGGGCAGTCGTCTACGGACCGGAGCCACTCGACAACCCGGCCGATGGGAACCTCCTGGTCTGCTGTTCACAGCCGACTAGCGATGTGGTCATCGATTTGTGAAGCTACAGCGTCCGGATCCACAGCGAGGATGGTCAGCCTACCATGAAGAAAAACTTTGACGCGATCGTGATTGGAAGCGGGCAGGCAGGACCCTTCCTGGCTGTCCGGATGGCAACTGCCGGGCAGCGGGTGGCCATACTCGAACGGCACCGATTCGGCGGTACGTGCGTGAATACAGGTTGCATCCCAACAAAGACGCTGGTCGCCTCCGCTTACAACGCGCATATGGTACGCCGCGCGGCGGACTTTGGAGTCGAAGTGGCCGGGACAGCACGCGTTGACATGAAGCGAGTCAAAGCACGCAAGGATGAAATCACCGGAAAATCCCGAAGCGGCTTGGAGTCGTGGCTCAAGAACACGCCGAACTGCACGGTCTATCACGGGCACGCCCGATTTGAATCGCCGAAAGAAGTCAGAGTCGGTGAGGAGTTACTGACGGCACCGCAGATTTTCATTAACGTGGGAGGGCGCGCAGCCATACCGTCGATGCCCGGGGTGGCGAACACGCCGTATCTAACCAATTCCACGCTGTTGGACCTCGACGTCCTGCCGCGACATCTCATTGTTGTCGGCGGCGGCTATGTGGGTCTGGAATTCGGTCAGATTTTCCGGCGCTTTGGCAGCGACGTGACAATCATAGATAGGACATCGCGCCTGATCGCTCACGAAGATGAGGACGTATCCGTTGAAGTACAAGCCATCCTCGAGCGCGAGGGTATTAAGGTGCGGCTCAACGCGACATGCATCGAGTTGGCGAGGCACGGGGATGAACAAGTCGGCGTACGCCTGGATTGCACTGAAGGCACGCCAGAGGTGAGCGGTTCCCACTTGCTGCTGGCGATGGGCCGCACACCGAATACCGATGACCTCGGCTTGGAGAACTCCGGTGTGGCCCGTGATGACCACGGATACATCCATGTGGACAATCAACTGCGTACCAACGTCCCGGGCATCTGGGCGCTCGGCGACTGTAATGGACGCGGAGGATTTACACACACCTCTTACAATGATTTCGAGATCGTTGCAGCCAACCTTCTGGACCACGAGCCGCGAAGCGTTACGGACCGTATTACTGCGTACAACCTCTACGTCGATCCGCCGCTCGGGCGCGCGGGCATGACAGAGCGTGATGCGCGCGGATCGGGGCGGCGTGTGCTGAAGGGCTCGCGGCCTATGACGCGAGTCGGGCGGGCCGTGGAGAAGGGCGAAAGCCAGGGATTCATGAAAGTGCTGGTGGATGCGGACTCAAAAGAGATCCTGGGGGCAACCATTCTCGGTACCGGCGGGGATGAAGCGATCCACTGTGTGCTGGACATGATGTATGCGCGCGCCCCTTACACAGTGATGCAGAGGGCCATGCACATTCATCCGACGGTGTGTGAATTGATTCCCACTATCCTGGGCGAATTGCAACCTCTCTAAGATGACTTGGACGCGCGTGCGAGCCCCAGCAAGCCTGGCCGGACATGCCAGGTGAGGCGACGAGTGCAGCCATCGAATTCCGTATGAAACTCTCTATCCGCCGTCTTCATCGAGTTGATCTACCCATCGATACAGCTAAACTGGCGCGCTTTCTGATCGGGAAAACTCTGGTACACGACCTACAAGAGGGTAGGTTGAGTGGCCGGATCGTGGAAACCGAGGCTTATGTAGTGGGCGATGCCGCAGGGCATGCCTATCGAGGACCCACGCCAAGAAACAAGTCTCTATTCCTCGATCGTGGGCACGCCTATGTTTATCGTGCCTATGGTCTACACTTCTTGGTAAACGTCAGCAGTGAGGTTCGCGGGGTTGGGGCAGGCGTGCTGTTACGCGCACTTGAGCCGCTCGATGGAATCCAACTCATGCAGCTTCGCCGCGCCCGGGCAGCCTTTAATCGACCTCGCAAGAGGACCGGGGAGACTTGCTCAGGCAATGGGTATCGGCCTCCGGCATGACGGCCTGGATCTGTGCGCCGTTGGCCCATTGTGGCTTGGCGACTCAGTCAGGCCAATGGGAGGAATAGGCAGGAGCGTAAGGATCGGAGTTTCGCGAGAAACCCAGCGTTTGCTCCGGTTCTATGAAAGGGGAAGCCCTTACGTATCTGGATCCAAGCAGTCGAGAGCCTGAGGGGACATCGGACTTCGGCGCGATTGTCGAGGCGAGCCAACCTCTGGGACACGACAACCCGAATGCCAGTCTAACCCCTCCGCGTACCTCGATGAGCCGCCAACGGTCCCGGGCTGCAAAAGCCGCGTGCGGATCGAAACTCATCCCTTCGAATTCCGACCGAATATGCATGTCCGTCAGCCTGCTGCATTCATCCCTACCGAAGATCCAGACGCAAATATGCACCTCGCATACACCTCGGCCCGAAAGATGTCCGATTTTCAGCGCTAAGTCCTTTTTATTCGGTAGAGAGGAAATTTCGCAATCCAAGGATACGACGGTTTTGAATAAGCCTGAAGACCGTTGTTCCATGATTCACTAAGCCCTTTAAAATGGTAGGCCTGGAGGGATTCGAACCCCCGACCCACGGTTTAGGAAACCGTTGCTCTATCCGTCTGAGCTACAGGCCCGTTCATTCGGCATGCTGAAATAGCTTAGCACAGGCCGGGCGGATTGGCTCCCGGTGCTTCTGATGCTCCCATGCAGCAAACCCAATGCGGAGGAGCGGTAAGTATGGGCGGAGCACTCAGCGGCCATGCTGTTTGCTGGCAGAAGGTCCAGCATCCATCCGCGCTTCCAGAAAGATACTTTCCGGATGAGAACGCCGGGGCAAATAGGAAATGCGCTCCATGGGCTTCGACGCCCACTGCAAATTCCAATGATTTCATTCAGCGACAATTGTCTTTATACTGTTGCCGTGGGTCTCGGGCTTAGCAGCAAGCGCAACGCACCGCCGTCAAGGCCCTTTCTGCAAAACGCCCTAGAAGACTTCTGTCCCGGACTTCACAAATAGATAAATCTACGATCACGAAATTGGGATCAACAAAAATGGCGATTCTTGACCGATTCAAACTGGATAAAAAAACGGCGCTGGTGACCGGGTGCCGGCGAGGCATTGGCAAGGCGATTGCCGTTGGACTTGCCGAAGCCGGAGCCGACATCATCGGTGTCAGCCGCTCCATGGAAACTTCCGGCAGCGAGATCGAGAAGGAAGTCCTCGCCCGCGGGCGAAAATTCAAAGCCTACGCCTGCGACTTCGCAGACCGCAAGGCGCTGTACCTGCTGATCGAACAACTCGCCAAAGATTTTCCTGTCATCGACATTCTCGTCAATAATGCCGGGACCATTCTTCGCAAACCTGCCACCGAATACCCCGATGAATACTGGGACACGCTGATGGAAGTGAACTTGAACTCGCAGTTCATTCTCACGCGTGAGATCGGCAAGGGCATGGTCGAGAGAGGCAAAGGCAAAGTCATCTTCACCGCTTCTCTGCTGACTTTCCAGGGAGGAATCACCGTCCCGGGCTATGCGGCCAGCAAAGGCGGCATCGGCCAACTGACCAAGGCCCTGGCCAACGAATGGGCCGGCAAGGGCGTTCAGGTCAACGCGATTGCGCCGGGTTATATCAGCACAGACAACACGGCGGCGCTGAGAAACGATCCCGCTCGCAACAAGGCCATCCTGGAACGCATTCCCGCCGGAAGGTGGGGAGAGCCCGATGACTTGCAGGGCATGGCGGTGTTCCTTGCCTCCCCGGCTTCCGACTACGTGAACGGCTCCGTGTTTACCGTGGACGGAGGATGGATGGCAAGATAGCCCTGCCAACCCGCGGACCCTGACCCCTATCGCTGCAGCAAGTGGAAAGGCCGGCCCCTGATGGCGCCGGCCTTTTTGAGGTTCATCGGCGGTTCGTCCTCTACCGCGAGGCTCGCGCGCTGCTGTCTGCGGCCACCCGGAAGTCCATGCGGGTCCCGGATGCAAGCCGCAGATTGCCTTTCCGCGTGCTCAGCATTGAGTTTGTCCCGGCCGAAGATGAAGCTGAAGCAGATGATCCAATGTGGATCTGGCGCACGGGGGTTGACAACCCGAGATTCGAATTGGCGCCCAGCGTGTTCTGCGTGGTGGCGCCCACTGCGCCTCCTGCCTGTCCCAGAGTGGATCCCGCGGCGCCACCAACTGAACCCACGACGCCACCGGCACCACCCAGCAATCCGCCGCCACCACCGCCGCCAACTGATGGCGCAACGGGCGCCGGCATGGATGGCATCTCCATGGAACCGGATCCTTCCTCCTGTCCACGCGCGGCGAGCACCGAGGTCAGCACGGTGTTCAATTGCGTCGTGGAGTTACCCTGGACGAGCTGATCGAACCGCACACCCAGGCTCGAACCCCCCTTTGCCTTTCAGGCTGTTCTGGACGCTGGTGACGCGCCCTACAAGCCGGTCACCTTTGTGGACAACCACCTTACCGTGCTGCTTGACGTTCTTCGTAACCCGCGCCACCACCTTGTCTCCATCTTTGGCTTTGCGGGCATCAATGTTGGACATCAGTTCAGCGGAAATCTTTGTTCCGTTCTTGATTGCCGCTGATTGTCCCTTGGTCGAAGCCGCCGCTGCGGTTGAACTGACAGCGCTGGCGGCTGAACTGGCGCCCGCCTCAGCTTGTGCGGGCAAAGGCTCCGCTCCCAGGTTAAATTGAACGGCGCAGGCAATAATGACGATGCAGGAAAATGTTGTAAAGAATTTTGAGTTTATTCATCGCTATCCTCCCATCAAGTCTTGTGCGTTCGGTGCAACTCAATTTGGGGGGACGAATCCATGTGCCCCATGCCTGTAGAATTGCAGTCTGCGTGCCATTCCAAGCATCCTCGTAACCAACCAAAAACTCATGGGTTGCCAGAAAGACCGGGTTCACGCCAGCGTGCAACTATGACAGTTTCCTGTGTAGATTCTTCCATGTTTTCAATTCAGTTATGTTTGACCTGACAAAGTTTAAGCCTCTTTCATTTCACTGCCGCACCAGCCTGAGTGCAACGTCTTCGGAGTAGGCCGGAGAAGCGAGCGTCAGCGCGCCGCCGGCATGGCTGACGTCCTCCGTCTTGTCGACCGCGCCAGTGAGGGTGTCGATCCACTCGGCGTGATAGCGACCGGCCGGAACATTGCACAGCAGGGTTGTACCCGGGCCCCCGCCGTCAACGTACACCGCGTAGGCCTTGCCGGGTTGGGCAAGAGCATAGATCTTTGCTGCATTGCCGGCGGCTTTGATGTCGGAGCTATCGGGGTGCATGTGGACAAAGTCAAAACTTTCGATAAACTTCTTCAGAATCGAAAGCTGGGCCTGCAGCGTGTGGCCGCCCCCGCCCGGTTGCGTCGGGGGAAACTGGAACGTTCCATCTTCGTGTCCCGCCGTGAATGAATAGTCGAGGTTGTCGTAAACAGCGCCGCCGGCGAGAATGAAGTCCCAACCTTCCCGGCGGTAGGGACTGTTGCCGGTGCCACGAAAGCCCGTTTCGTCGTCAGAGATCGCGCGGTTCAGCCCGAAGTTCATGGCCACACTCTCCGGCGGCCGCGAATAATGAAAGTTGAAAATAGAAACGGAAGGATTCGGATCTGTAATCTTTTTGGAACCGTTTGAAATGTTCTGGGCGATCAGGTGCCGGGTAGGAAACGCCGCTTCCGTGCTCTTGATGGTTTCAGCAATATGGTTCTGCCAGGGGATGGTAACGCCGCCAAAATAGGGTTCGTTGCAGATCTCGTAATACACGTTGTCAAAGTCGCGAAGCTCCGTGACGATCTTGCGGACCATGGCGTCCTGGATTGCCAGCAGCGGACCGTTGTCGAGCGTCAGCGCTTTGGTTCTAGGAAGGTCGCCGACGCCCTGGATATTATTGCTCGCCTTGATGGGGCTGAGGTCCCACTGCGAATCTCCGTAGTAGGGGCAAAACAGCACCATCTCCACCACAATGCCGCGCTTGCCGGCCTGCGCCACAAAGTCTTTCAGCCGGTGAAAATATGCCGGGTCCCATGTGTGAAGATCAAACTTATTGCCGCCTCCCGCGTATCCCGGCTGGGTGCTTCGTGCCCAGGGACAGGTAAACCGCAGCGGGTTCGGCGCCAGCGTGTTCCTGGCAATGTTGAACGCGGCGGAGTCTTCAACATAGACCCCTGAGAAAAGGCGGGTGAGATTGAATCCCTGCGACTGCAATTCCTTCAGGTAGAGCGGGTAATAGAAATCCTCGTTCATCACCGCGCCGTAATGTTCCGTGGAAGTGATCAGCACCGTGGGCTGGCCGCGAAAGAGAAAGTAGTGAGGATTTTGAGGGTCGAGCGAGATCGGTTTCGCCTGTTCAGGCGGCTCCGCCAGTGTTGATTGAATTCGAACAACTCCCGCGACAGACGATAACAATGCGGCGAGGAATATCAGTGCGGCGGCGCCGGACCATCTGTTTCCGGAAGACGCGGATTTCGCGGTTTGGGTTTTCATGGCTGCTTTCTCCCATCCGAAATAGTGGACGATGCTGAAGAACGTCCGCATACTACTGCAATCATGCCGTCCCGTCTACCGGGCACATCATCGGCGCGCAGCCTGCTCTGCGGCCGGCAGATTTTTGCAATTTAAGTGGTATCCTCCGGTATAGTTTTAGGTCATGCTTCCGGAATTTCCAGCAGCTTTGGTGACGGGCGGCTCGCGCGGCATTGGACGGGGCATCTGCCTCAGCCTGGCCCGCGCCGGGTTCGGCGTGGCGATCAATTACACGTCCAACGCCGGGGCCGCGGAAGAGTGCAAGCGGCTGTGCATGGAAGCGGCGCCTGACGCCAACAAGGCAAAGTTTGAAATCCTCCAGGCCGACATTTCGGACCCGCAAGGCCGCGTCCGCCTGCTGGAGTTCATCGAGCGCGAGTGGGGCTGGCTTGACCTGCTGGTCAACAACGCCGGTGTGGCTCCTGAAGTGAGGGCCGATTTGCTGGAAGCGACCGAAGAAAGTTTTGACCGCCTGATCGCCATCAACCTGAAAGGGCCCGTATTTTCTGACCCAGACGGTGGCGAATTTCTGGGTCGCCGGTCTTCAGTACCTTCCGGCAGCGCGCGCAAAGCCCAGGGTGGTCAACATTTCTTCGCTCTCGGCTTACGCGGCCAGCGTCAATCGCGGCGATTACTGTGTGAGCAAAGCAGGCCTTTCGATGGCCACGCAATTGTTCGCCGCGCGGCTGGCGGAATACGGCATCAATGTTTACGAGGTGCGCCCCGGCATCATCGCGACTGACATGACGGCCGGCGTGCAGGAGAAGTACGACCGCATGATTGCCGAAGGCCTCACGCCGATTGCGCGTTGGGGAACCCCGGAAGACGTGGGCCGGGCGGTCACGGCCATCGCCCAGGGAGCATTTCCATTTTCCACCGGAGAAGTGATCAACGTGGACGGAGGCTTCCATCTCCGCCGCCTGTAAAGGTCGTAAGACGAAATGATCCAGATCGATTTTGAACTTTCTCCCGAAGGCATTGCGCCCCAAACTCGAGCGGCTGTTTGAGCTGTCGGCGGCGAAGATTCGGGGCATCGAAAAGTCGTGGGACCCGGCCGGCGGCCCGCCCGTGGTAACCGTGAAGGGGCGCTACCAACCGCGCGACTGGACCGACTGGACGCGCGGGTTCCAGTACGGATCGGCGCTGCTGCAGTTTGACGCCACCGGCGAGGCCTGGTTCCTCGAGCGCGGACGCGAGGGAACGCGGAAGTGGATGGAAAGCTACACCACCCACACCGGCGTCCACGATCATGGATTCAACGTGGTCAGCACCTTCGGCAACCTGGCACGGCTGGCCTGCGAGGGCAAAATCCAGGCCACACAGCCGGAGCGGGATTACTACCGGCTGGCGCTCAAAGCCAGCGGCGCCGTCCAGGCTGCACGCTGGTCGCGCATCTCCGACGGCGGCGGATACATCTACTCTTTCAACGGCGCGCATTCGCTTTTTGTGGATACCATCCGCTCGCTGCGTTCGCTGGCCGTTGCGCACCGGCTTGGCTTTGCGCTGCACGAGGAATCGGACCGCAAAGTGTCGCTCGTCGAACGCCTGGTCCAGCACGCCGAAGCCACCGCGCGCTTTTCGGTCTACTACGGGGAAGGCCGCGACCGCTATGACGTGCGCGGGCGCGTGGCGCACGAATCGCTGTTCAACGCCAAGGACGGCCGCTACCGCTGCCCCGGCACCCAGCAGGGCTATTCGCCCTTCACCACCTGGACTCGCGGCCTGGCCTGGGCCATCCTGGGCTTTGCTGAGCAACTGGAATTCCTCCATACCCTGCCCGCGGGAGCATTGGATGGCCTCGGCGGGCTCGACAAGATTGAGGCCATGATGCTCCGCGCCGCCGAAGCCACCGCCGGACTTTTATCTGGAGCAGACGCCCACCGACGGCGTTCCTTACTGGGACACGGGCGCGCCCGGCCTTGCGCAGCTGGGCGATTACCTTTCGCGGCCCAGCGATCCCTTCAACGACTTCGAGCCGGTGGACAGTTCCGCAGCCTCGATTGCCGCGCAGGGCTTGTGGCGGCTGGGCCGTTATCTCGAACGGGTGCGGCAGCGCGCCGAAGACGGCATGCGCTACCGGCAGGCGGCGCTGACTGTGGCGCGGACACTGCTGGCGGAACCTTATCTTTCCTCCGATCCTTCCCATCAGGGGCTGGTCCTCCATTCCATCTATCATCGGCCGCAGGGCTGGGACTACGTGCCGGAAGGGCGCAAGGCGCCGTGCGGGGAATCCTGCATGTGGGGCGACTACCACGCCCGCGAGCTGGCGCTGGTGCTGCTGCGCGAAGCCCGGCAGGAACCGGAACTCTATTTTTTCAACGTCTAGGCAGGCGCGGTGGATTCCTCCACGCAAAGATCGGGCGGCCGCCGTTATTTTTGCCGCGTGATGGGTTCGTACATATCGGGGCGGCGGGCGGCCATGCGGTCGAATTCCCATTCACCGGCGATCCGCACTACGCGATTCTCGTCGGCGTGAGCGGGTTCCAGGTCGGCGTAGAGGATGGTCTCTTCGGTATCACCGGCTTCCACCAGCACGGCGCCCGTGACGTCGATGATCTGCGAGTGGCCGGCGAAACGGAAGCCGCGCTCTTCGCCCACGCGGTCAGCGGCAACAACGTACATGTGGTTTTCAATGGCCCGCACTTTGGGAATGTGCGCCCAGGTGTCGGAACCCATGGGCCAGTTGGTGGGGATGGCCAGGATCTGCGCGCCGTTCAGCTTGAGCACGCGGCCGGATTCGGGAAAGCTGCAGTCGTAGCAGATGTTGACGCCGATCTTCGCCTGCCCGGCCTGGAACACCGTAAATGGAACGTCGCCGAGCCCGTCGAAGCGGTCGATGCCCAGATACGGCAGATGAATCTTGCGATGGACTCCCGCAACCCCTTCCGGAGTGATGACGGCCGCGACGTTAAAAAGATTGTCGCCCGCCCGCTCCATCATGCCGACCACCGCTGATACTCTCAGGCGCCTGGCCGCGGCGGCAAGCTTTTCCGTGGAAGGGCCGGGAATGGGTTCGGCGGCGGGCAGAGCCTCCTCACGGCTGGTGAAGCAGTAGCCGGAAAGAGCACACTCCGGGAAGACCACCAGGTCTGCGCCATCTCCCGCGGCGCGCTCCAGGTGATCAAGAACTTTGGCAAGGTTGCGTTCGTTCTCAAGAATCTTGACGTCCATCTGAACTGCGGCGACTTTCATGTTTTCTCCTGAGGCGGTGAGCATTCAGAACGCGCCTATTGTAACAAGGTTTCTTTCGCAGGCGGCGCGGTTTGTTGATGAAAACGACGGGCGGAACGGTATCGAAATCTTAGCGGTGGAAGCGCCCCGGAATGTCCGTGTGGTGATTTTCAGCCCTCATCAATTTTCCGCAACCTGGCCCCGGTTCGTTTTCGGATCGTTTCTTCGCTGTCGTGTATTTTCAACAATATGGCCACGTTGGTTTTAGGTTCGTTTTAGGTTCGTTTTTTCCACAGGTACGTGTTTTCAACAACTTCTCCGCTTCGTTTTTAGGTTCGTTTAGGTTCGTTTTTGGTTCCCGATGCTTTGTTTTCAATAACTTCTCAGGTTCGTTTTTTAAAAAAGGTATTCTTTTTTGTTTTTGCACGCTGAAACCGTCGCAAAAATGGCCATTATGCACTGTACCATTCGTTCTTTACCGTTGCAGATTTGCCACACACCATCGCGAGGGTCCGACAGCCGGAGAGCAAACCCGAACTGCTAAAACTGCCTTCCACTTCCCGCCTTTGCAGGGCAACGTTCGGTCTCTAGCGTTATGGGACTTGCCCGGCCCGCGTGCCAAAGCCACACGGCCAACCCCGCGCCGAAGAATAACTCCTTAAGGCTACCACGCTAGCCCACGAAAGTCAAGCAAAATCGGCGCCCAATGCGTCATTCTGAGGCCGGTTTCTGGCCGAAGAATCTGCTTTGTTCTTCTCGACGGCAACAACAGATTCCTCGCTTCGCTCGGAATGACGGAACAGGGTTCGGAATAACAGGGAGCGGGGGTTCGAAATGACGGGCACGGCTTTGATTTCAGGCCTCGAAAAACCGCCGGATGCGTGGCCAGTATTGCTGGACCGTCTTGTTGGTGCTGAGGTGGCCGCCGCGTGCCAGCAGGTTCAGCTTGATTCCCGCGCGCCGGGCAAAATCGGCCACCTGTTTCCAGGGAATGTACGGATCATCTTTGGCGTGGAACATCATGATTTTTGAAGCGGTGAGTTCCCGGATGTGATGCGCGGGGTTATAAAAATCGCCGCGCAGCAGCTTGTTCCAGTTTTTGTCTGTCAACCGGTAGCCGTTGCCGAAGGCTTCGCGGATGTAGGCGGGATAACTTTTGTTGGAAGTTTCCTTTCCCTGCTCTTCCCCCAGGATGCTCCAGTCGACCACCGGGCAGTTGGCAATAACCTTTGTCACCCGGCGGTCGAGCGAGGAAAGGGTGGCCGCCGCGCCGCCAAAACTTCCGCCGATCACAAAAATCGAATCGGGCATGACCTGAAATTCCTGCCCGAAGGCGCTTTCCCGGATGCGGCCCTTCCTGATCCCGGTGATGACGTCGGCGATGTCTTCCACCGGCGACTTCTCCAGAAACTTGCCACCGCTTTCCCACGCCCCGCGGTATCGCGGATAAAACACCCAGTAGCCGCGGCGAGCCAGGAATCCCGCGAGTGACTGCTTGCCGGGGACGGAAGGCATGCCGTCGCAAAGAATAATCACCTTGCGTTTTTTGCCCTGCCGCATCGGCGGCAGAAATTCGACAACGATCTCTTTCTTGAATCTTGTGCGGAACATGCGGTTAGTTTAACAGGAATGCGTGGTCATCCCAGTCGAAGCGGGCGGGATTTGACAAGGTTCTTGACTTTAGTCTTTGAAGGACTATCTTGGTATTTCAGTTTGCGCTCTGTGACAAAAGTCACGGCGTGCGACTTCTGTTTCCATTAGTTTAGATTCCTCACGATCTTCCGGGTCAACTCTAAAATTCGGCGCAAGGAGGCAGGGGATGGACACAAATTCCAAACGGGGGCTCATCGTTTCCAGCAAGTGGGGCCAGGCGATTGTGATCGTCTTCCTATTTGGATTTTTTGTGATGGGGCTTCTGGCCTATTGGACGTACACCAGCCAACCTCCGATTCCGGCCCAGGTAGTGGACCCTTCGGGGAAGGTCCTTTTTACCAAAGCGGATATCACCCGTGGGCAGGAAACATTCCTCCGCAACGGCCTGATGGAGTACGGATCGATTTTCGGACACGGCGCCTACCTGGGGCCGGACTTCACGGCTGATTATCTCCACCGGGCCGCGCTGATCGTCCGCCAGCAATATGGAGGTGAAACTTCGGACCGCGCGCAGGCCGAGACCGTGCAGGACTTCAAGACCAACCGTTACAACCCCACCACTCACACGCTGGAATACACAGCTGCGCAAGCCGTCGCCTTCAAGCAACTGGAATCCGATTACCAGGATTTCTTCTCCCAGCCCACCACCAAGTTCGGCCTGCGGCCCAAGGCCATCACCGATCCGCAGCAGGTCTTTGCCCTGACCGCCTTCTTCAGTTGGTCGGCGTGGTCGGCGGCCGCCCAGAGGCCGGGGCTCGATTATTCCTACACCAACAACTGGCCGCCGGAGTCGTTGGTGGGCAATCACCTGACAGCAGATGCCCTCGTTTGGAGCGTGCTTTCGTTGATTACTTTGCTGGGGGGCATCGGGCTGCTGCTGGCGGCCTTTGGCAGGTGGAATTTCCTGGGCTGGCATGGGCGGGAGCGCACGACGGTATCTTTCCGCCCCCCGGATTCCATCAGGCTGACGCCCGCGCAGCGCGCTACGGCGTACTTTTTCCTGGTGATGGCCGTGCTCTTTCTGCTGCAAACTCTGCTGGGCGGGGCCTCGCAGCATTACCGTGCCGAGCTTTCCAACTTCTTCGGCCTCGACCTCGCGCGGTTGCTGCCTTTCAACATAGCCCGCACCTGGCACGTACAGCTTGCCATTTTCTGGGTGGCCACTTCCTATCTGGCCGCGGGAATTTTTCTGGTCCCCATGATCACGCGGCACGAGCCCAAAGGGCAAAGCCTGTTGGCCTACGGCCTGTTGGGTGCGCTTGCCATCGTTGTCTTCGGAAGCCTGTTCGGCGAATACGCCGGGATTGAAGGCTGGATCGGCCATCTCTGGAGCTGGTTTGGCGACCAGGGTTTTGAATATCTTGACTTGGGACGCTTCTGGCAGATCCTGCTGATTATCGGCCTGTTCTTCTGGGTGATCATCCTCTTCCGTGGATTACGCGGCAGCCTGCGCAATGAACACATCGGAAACCTGCCCTGGTTGTTTTTCTTCTCTGCTCTGTCAATTCCTGCCTTCTATGCGGTTGGTTTGCTGGCCCGGCCGAATGAGGCTTTCACCACCACAGACTTCTGGCGGTTCTGGGTGGTCCACCTTTGGGTGGAAGATTTCCTGGAGCTGTTCACCACCATCATCGTTGCCTACATCTTCGTGCTGCTGGGGGTTGTCCACGAACGCGTGGCGCTGACGATGGTTTACCTCGATATCCTGCTCTATTCCGCCGGCGGAGTGATCGGCACCATGCACCATCTCTACTTCTCCGGCGAGCCCGCGGTCCACATGGCGCTGGGAGCGTTCTTCTCGGCGGCGGAAGTCATCCCGCTCACTTTCCTCACGCTCGAAGCCTGGAGCTTCCTGCAACTGGGAGCGGAGCAGAGCGCGAGGTCAAAGTCACCCTTCCCGCACTTCTGGGCCGTCATGTTTCTGGCCGCCGTCGGCTTCTGGAACTTCCTGGGCGCCGGCATCTTCGGTTTCCTCATCAACCTGCCCGTGGTTTCCTACTATGAAATCGGGACGGCGCTGACGGCCAACCATGCCCATGCTGCGATGATGGGAGTTTACGGGATGCTGGCCGTGGGGCTGGCGATCTTCTGCCTGCGCTATATGATTCCGGAGGAGCACTGGTCGGACCGCGCGGCAAAAATCAGCTTCTGGTCGCTGAACATTGGCCTGGCCTGGATGGTGTTTGCCTCGCTGTTCCCGCTGGGCATCATCCAGTTGTACCACTCCGTGCGCTACGGCTATTACGATGCGCGAAGCCTGCAATACCTTACGGGACATTTGAACGCCCTGATCGAGTGGATGCGTTTGCCGGGCGACGTTCTGTTCATCGTCGGCGGCGTGCTGCCGGTCCTCTATCTCACGTGGCTGGGAGTGCGCCACGTGGCGCCCAAGACGGCAGCGGAACAGCCGGAAGGAAATCTCTTTACCGAGATTGTGGAATCTTCCGGGGTGAAATGATGATTGAAGGCTTCCATGCTGAAGTGCTGATGGCCTCCGGGTACGCGCTGTTTCTGATGCTGGTGGCCCTGGTGCTGGAATGGCTGGCGAAGCATTCACACCGCAGAACTGAGCAGATGCGCGTGACCGGCTTTAAGTTCCACAGTGAATTCGACCACTGGGAATGCCCCACGGGACAGTTGCTCCATCGGCACTCGGTTGACCATCAGCGCAACATCGTGCGCTATCGCGCGATAGGGCACATTTGTAACTGCTGCCACAAGAAGCCCGACTGCACCGACTCCGACGAAGGCCGGGAAATCGAGCACCGCGTAGATTCCTGGGTGCAGTCGGAAATTCGCCATTACCATCGCGGCATCTCGCTGGCGTTGCTGCTGCTGGCGGCCCTCATCCTTCTGGCCCAACTGTTATGGTTCAAGCAGCCCCGCGACCTGATGTTGGTGGGATGTCTGCTCGCTGCCGTCAGCGCCCTGGGAGTCCGCCTGCTGGCAGGATTCCGAAGCAGCCAAATGGCGGCCCCAGGGCCTCAATAGCCAAAGCTAACCGACGTGGCGAAGCCCGCCCGGCAGGCAAATGGGAACCGTACCCGAGCGGAGCAATTTTGAAGATTCCCGTACACTCTATATGGGCGCAGGGCGCGGAGGCATGTCTGCTGCGATCGACGTCCTTGACATCCAGGTGATATATCAACTAATGTGCTCGATGCCACAGGATCGACGAGCAATTAGGGGCAGAAACAACCTTTTGAATAATGATGAAAGTGATTCCACACCTTAAACGGAATTGTCTCGCGCTGTTTGTGATGGCGTGCTGCCTTGTGTCCGTCTCGATTGCCGCCCAGGAAAAGGGCGCGCCGAGAAGGCATCACGGGCTTTGGAACGAATATCCGGCCGCCCAGGTGGAGCGCGGGCGCGTTCAGTTTCAGAAGACCTGCGCTTTTTGCCACGGCCCCGACGCCAACGGCGGCTCGACGGGCCCCGATCTGATGCGAAGCGCTGTTGTTCGCCACGATGAAAAGGGTGACAAGATTGGCCCGGTGATTCGCAGCGGATTTCCGGACAAAGGGATGCCGGCCTTCCAGCTGACCAACGACCAGATCATGGACATCGTGGCTTTTCTGAGCTACAGGCTGGATGAGTCTGACCGACGCTCGCCCGCAGAAACCAGCGCAACCTATTCGCTCAAAAAGCTGCTGGTGGGAAACGCAAAGGAAGGGAAAGAGTTTTTCTACGGCGCGGGCAAGTGCTCGAGCTGCCACTCGCCCACGGGCGATCTGAAGGGCATTGCCGGCAAGTTTCCGCCGGCGGAGTTGCAGGCCCGGATGATTTACCCGCACCGAGGCCAGCGTCCCACAGCTACGGTGACCGACGCCTCGGGCAGGCAATACACCGGCCCTATTCGCCTGCTCACGCACTATGACATTGCAATTGTTGACAGCGATGGCTGGTACCGCTCCTGGCCGCTCAGTTCCGTCAAGGTGAAGATCGACGACCGGCTGGCGGCGCACCGGAAATTGCTTTCGGTGCTGACGGACGCCGACATGCACAACCTTTTTGCTTACCTGGAGACACTGAAGTGAGGAAGCTGATCGCCATTCTGTTGCTGCTGTGGGCGCCATCGATTTACGCCCAGGGCCTTGACCCGGGCGCGCTGCTGAAGCCGCCCACGGACATGTGGCCCACTTATAACGGAGATTACACCGGCAAGAGATACAGCACTCTTTCGCAGATTAACCAGAGCAACGTCAGGTCTCTAACGCTGGCGTGGGCGTTCCAGACCCACCAGCAGGCGATGAAATCGACGCCGCTCGAAGTGAACGGGATTCTCTACTTCACCGTTCCGAACCATGTGTGGGCGGTGGACGCCCGCACGGGCAGGCAGATCTGGCACTTCCAGCGGCAGTCGGATGGAAACTTCATCGCCAATCGCGGTGTGGCGATGTACAAAGACAGGCTGTTTTTCGGCACGCCCGACGCCCACCTGATCTGCCTGGACGCCAAAACCGGCAAGAAACTCTGGGACGTGGTGGTGGCCGACACGGCGTTTGGCTATTACATCAGCATGGCGCCCCTGGTGGTGCACAATCACCTGATTGTGGGCATTTCCGGCGACCAGACAGACATCAAGGCTTTCCTCGATTGCAGGAGTCCGGAAGACGGGCACCTGATCTGGCGGTGGTACTCCACGCCCAGCCCGGGCCAGCCCGGCGCCGATACGTGGCCCAACGCCGACATCATGGCGCACGGCGGCGGCACCACCTGGATGACCGGAACCTACGATCCCGAACTGAACCTGATCTACTGGGGCACCGGGAACCCGCACCCCGTCTTGGCAGGCCAGGTGCGCCCCGGCGCAAACCTTTATACCTGCTCGATTGTGGCCATCAATCCGGACACCGGAAAAATGGCCTGGTACTTCCAGGCTTCGCCCCACGATACGGAAGACCGCGACGCCAACGAGACGCCCATCATCTTTGACGCCGATTTCCAGGGCAAGCCGCGCAAACTGCTGGGGCAGGCAAGCCGCAACGGATACTTTTTCCTGCTGGATCGCGCAACCGGAGAAAACCTGCTGAGCGTGCCTTACGGTCCCCAGAACTGGAGTGAGGGGCTGAACAAGCGCGGAGAGCCGATTCCCAACCTGAAGAAGCAGCCTCAACTCTCGGGGACGTTCCTGGACGGCATGGGAACCAACTGGTGGGCTCCCAGCTTTGACCCGGTCACCGGCTTGTTCTATGTGAATGCCTACCGCAGCATCTTTATCAGCTATCTGACGAGGACGGGGTCAAAGGCTACCGAGTCCCAACACCAGGGCGCCGTGGTCACCCCGCTATGGTCACAGGCGCAGTTGCTGGCGATTGATTACAAGACCGGCAAGATCCGCTGGCAGCACGACAGCCCTGCCATAACAGGCTACGGAGAAAACGGTTCGGGAATCCTGACCACGGCGGGGCGCTTGTTGATTACAGGCGACCTTTCGGGCGATCTTGAAGCGCTGGACCCCGCCACCGGAAAATCTCTCTGGCATGTCTACGCGGGCTCCATGCTCACAGGCTGCCCCATGACCTACGAACTGAACGGCCGTCAATACCTTCTGACCGCCGTAGGCAGCGTGCTCTACGCCTGGGCTTTGCCGCCATCGGGCCGGCAGCCGTAGCAATCCCAAAGCCCCAGGGCAGCCATCAGTGCTGCCCAGGAGCGTGATGGTCGAAACTGACCTCACGGTCGACGAAGCCTCAGCCGGCGCCCTGTTCCTCGCATCGCCCGGCGCTGGCTTCATCACGGGCGAACTCCTCAACGTCAACGACGGGAGGATCTTCGGACGAAAGTTCGTTATGTTAGGGTCAGTGCGCGCTCGATTTGCGGCCAATACTCCTTGCCGGTATCAAAAAACGGTATACCCAGCCTGGCGCACATGTCTTCCAGCCGTTTGCTCTCTTCGATGAGAAACGTCATCGAGGCACGCAGTTCGTCGTCGGACATGAGGTTCGTCCAGCTGTTGACATCGTGCTTTCGACACGCCGCCAACCGTTCCTCGACGGTGGCTGTAGGAAAAGCGAACACGAAATACTGGAGGTGCGGGTACTTCGCGCGCATATCGTCAAGCGGCAGTCGGAAGCCTTCAAGCACGAAGTCGTCTGCCTTGAGTTCGTCGAGCATCTTGAAGACGAAGGGCTTGAATTTCCGGCAGACCGCAAAATGTCTTTGCAGGTCCGGAGCGTCGTGGGTGATGCCGAGTTCGGGGAATACGGTCTGGAACGCATCGACTATCGGATCGATGCAAATGTGCTGCACATAATACTTCTTTACGAGCTCGTGCGAGAACGTCGATTTTCCGGCCGTCGATGCGCCGGTGACGACAAATTGATGATGTCCGTTAGTATCGGTCATGGTATGTGAAGTATAGCGTGCCCTTTGCTCCATCCGTACCCCTATGGTTGCCCTGCCGAGCACAATTTCCCCGGTGGGTTCATCGGCTCCCAACCGCCTCAGAAAAGGGGGTCGTCATCGCACGTATTTCCTGATAATATAAAGAGTTTTCGCGACATCCGATATGACTGAGAATACAGCTAACAACCCGTTCAATTCCCGTGCGTCACTCGAAACTGCAAGTGGTCGCGCCACTATTTTCCGCCTGGATGCTCTTGAAAAGGCCGGCCTGGGTAGCGTCTCGAAGCTTCCCTATTCCATCAAAGTTCTGCTGGAAGCGGTTCTGCGCAACTGCGACGGCAAGCTGATCAAGGAAAGCGAAGTGGCGGCGCTGGCCGCCTGGAGCCCCAAATCCACGTCCCACCAGGAAGTTCCTTTCAAGCCGGCGCGCGTGATCCTGCAGGATTTCACCGGCGTTCCGGCAGTGGTGGACCTGGCGGCGCTGCGCTCAGCCATGCAGCGGCTGGGCGGCGATCCGGCAAAGATCAACCCGCTGGTGCCTGTTGATCTGGTGATCGACCACTCGGTGCAGGTGGACGTTTTTGGAATTACCACGGCGCTGCAGCAGAACGCCGAGATTGAATTCAAGCGCAATCGCGAGCGCTATGAGTTTCTGCGATGGGGCCAGCAGGCCTTTGACAATTTCCGCGTGGTTCCTCCGGCCACGGGCATTGTCCACCAGGTGAATCTGGAATTTCTGGCCAAGGTGGTGCAGGCGGGCCAGCAGGACGGCGAAACGGTCCTTTACCCCGACACGCTGGTGGGCACCGATTCGCACACCACCATGATCAACGGCCTGGGCGTGCTGGGCTGGGGCGTGGGCGGCATTGAGGCCGAAGCGGCCATGCTGGGCCAGCCTGTTTACTTCCTCACGCCGCAGGTGATCGGCTTCAAGCTGAAGGGCCGACTGAAAGAAGGCGTAACCGCCACCGACCTGGTTTTGACCGTTACCCAGATGCTGCGGGCCAGGGGCGTGGTGGACAAGTTTGTGGAGTTTTTCGGCGATGGGCTCTCGCAAATGACCCTGCCGGACCGCGCAACCATCAGCAACATGTCACCGGAATACGGCGCCACCATGGGCTTCTTTCCTGTGGACGCGGAAACGTTGCGCTTCCTGCGCCAGACCGGGCGCACCGACGAGGAAGTGGACCGCGTGGAGCGCTACACCAAAGAGCAGGGAATCTTCCACAACCCCGGGACGCCCGATCCCGAATACACCGACACCCTGGAACTGCAGCTTGAAACGGTTGAGCCCAGCCTGGCCGGCCCCAAGCGCCCGCAGGACCGCATTGCGCTTTCCAACATGAAAAGCTCCTTCCACAAGGCTCTGACCGCTCCCACCAAAGAGCGCGGCCTGGGCCTCGCGCCCGACGCCGTGAGCCGCACCGCAACCATCGGCTTTAACGGAACCAGCGCCACGGTTGGCCACGGCGCGGTGGTGATTGCCGCCATCACCTCGTGCACCAACACTTCGAATCCTTCGGTGATGCTGGCGGCGGGACTGGTGGCGAAGAAAGCGGTTGAGCGCGGGCTGAGCGTTCCACCTTATGTGAAAACCAGCCTGGCGCCCGGATCGAAGGTGGTGACCGAATACCTGACAGCCGCCGGCCTGCTGGAACCGCTTGAGAAGATCCACTTTGACCTGGTCGGCTACGGCTGCACCACCTGCATTGGCAACAGCGGCCCGCTGCCGCCGGAAGTTTCAAAGGCCGTCAGCGAGAACGACCTGGTGGCCGCCGCCGTGCTTTCCGGAAACCGCAACTTTGAAGGCCGCGTGCATCCGCAGGTCCGCGCCAACTATCTGGCCTCTCCGCCGCTGGTGGTGGCTTACGCGCTGGCGGGAACGGTGGATATCGACCTGCCGAATGAGCCGCTCGGAAAGGACAAGGCGGGCAAGCCCGTCTACCTGCGGGAAATCTGGCCGACGCGCGAGGAAGTTGTAGACGCCATGAACAAGGCCATCCGGCCGGAGATGTTCCGCGAGGTTTATGGAAACGTCTGGAACGGCAACCCCACCTGGAACAACATCCCGGTGGCCGGCGGAGCGCTTTATCCCTGGAGCGAAGAGTCGACTTACATCCAGGAGCCGCCGTTCTTTACCGAGATGACGACGGACGTCCCACCCGGCGAGGACATTCACGGCGCGCGCGTGCTGGCGCTGCTGGGCGATTCCATCACCACCGACCACATTTCACCCGCCGGCGACATTCCGGAAGACGGCCCGGCCGGCCGCTACCTGATGGAGCGCGGCCTGAAGAAGATTGACTTCAACTCCTTCGGCTCGCGCCGCGGCAACGACCGCGTGATGGTGCGGGGAACGTTTGCCAACATCCGGCTGCGGAACCAGTTGGTTCCCGGCAAGGAAGGCGGTTACACGGTCCACTTCCCGGAGCGCCGGCAGATGTCAATTTACGACGCGGCCACAAAGTATCAGGAAGAGGGCGTGCCGCTGGTGGTGCTGGCCGGCAAGGAATACGGCTCCGGCTCGTCGCGTGACTGGGCCGCCAAAGGCACCCTGCTACTGGGCGTGAAGGCAGTTCTTGCGGAAAGCTATGAGCGCATCCATCGCGGAAACCTGGTGGGCATGGGCGTTCTGCCCCTCGAGTTCCAGCAGGGCCAGAGCGTGGGTTCACTCGGGTTGAGCGGAGAAGAGGTGTTTGATATTACCGGGCTTGGCGAACGCATCCAGCCCCGCTCGGAAATCAGCGTCACCGCTGTGGGTTCGGACGGCACAAAGAAGAGCTTCAAGGCAACTGTCCGCCTGGATTCCGAGATTGAAGTCACCTACTACCGCAACGGTGGCATCCTGCCTGCCGTCCTTCGGAATTTTCTGCGGGAGGCCTGATTGCGGCTGTCGCGCATTCAGGGCGATTCCACCCGCAGGGCGCGGTTAAATCTTGCTTTAAGTCATCAACGCACCGGGTGGTGCGCTCTCCTGCCCTGTTGCACCCGGCAGGCGTGGGATGTTTACAAAAACCTAACTGAGAGGATTCTTCAGGTATGAAATCGTATAATGGAGTCCCCGTTCCCGAGAATGGCAAAGCCATCAGTTTTACCGATGGCAAACTGACGATCCCTGACAACCCCATTATTCCCTACATTGAGGGCGACGGCACCGGCCGCGACATCTGGAAGGCCACTGAGCGCGTGTGCGATGCGGCGGTGGAAAAGAGTTACGGCGGCAAGCGGCGCGTGGCCTGGTTTGAAGTTTTTGCGGGTGAAAAAGCCTTCCGGCAATTTGGCGAGTGGCTGCCCCAGGGAACGCTGGACGCCATCACGGAATTTCACATTGCCATCAAGGGACCGCTGACCACTCCGGTGGGTGGCGGCATTCGCAGCCTGAATGTGGCGCTACGCCAGTTGCTGAATCTTTACGCCTGCTGGCGGCCGGTGAAATACATTCCCGGCGTGCCCTCGCCCGTGCGCAACCCCACCAAAATGAACGTGGTCATCTTCCGTGAAAACACCGAGGACGTTTACGCGGGCATCGAATGGCGCGAAGGCACGGACCAGGCGCGCCGCGCCATCGAATTTGTCAACGCGCTGCTGCGCGAAGACAAGGCCAACAAGCAGGTTCGGGCGGATTCCGGCATCGGCATCAAGCCCATTTCCATCCTGGGAACCCAGCGGCTGGTCCGCCGGGGCATCCAGCACGCGCTTGACCACGGCCTGAACCGCGTGACCCTGGTGCACAAGGGCAACATCATGAAGTTCACGGAAGGCGCTTTCCGTGACTGGGGCTACCAACTGGCGCGCAAAGAATTCCGCGACAAGATCGTGACGGAACGCGAAAGCTGGATTATCGGCAACAAAGACCACGATCCCAATCTCTCGGTTGAAGCCAATGCAGCCATGATCGAGCCCGGCCTCGAAATGGCGACGGACGCCTTCAAACAGCAGCTCTACGAAGAGGTCAAGGAGTGCCTGGACACCATTTACGCGACGCACGGCAAGGGGAAGTGGAAGCAGATGATTCTGGTGAACGACCGTATCGCCGATTCCATCTTCCAGCAGATTCTGACCCGCGCCGACGAATACCAGGTGCTTTGCACTCCCAACCTGAACGGCGACTATCTGTCGGACGCCTGCGCGGCGCAGATCGGCGGGCTGGGCCTGGCGCCGGGCGCCAACATCGGCGACGGCTACGGAGTGTTTGAAGCCACGCACGGCACAGCTCCGAAATACGCCGACAAGGATGTCATCAATCCCGCCGCGCTGATCCGTTCCGCCGTCCTGATGTTTGAATTCATCGGGTGGCCGGAAGCCGGCGAGATGATCGAGCGGTCGCTGGCCGCCAGCATCGCGCAGCACCGGGTGACTTACGACCTGGAGCGGCTGATGAAGATGGAAGGCATCGAAGGCATCACCAAACTTGGAACCGCGGCTTTTGCCGACGCCATCATCGAGAACATGGGAGCCGTGAAGGCCGGCGCCGTTTAGCCCATGCAGCGCAGGGCATTGGAAATTGACGAAGAGAACAGGGAGGTTGAAGATGCGCAAGAAAATAACGGTTATAGGCGCAGGCAATGTGGGCGCCACGTGTGCACATCGCCTGGCTGACAAGCAGCTCGGCGATGTGGTGTTGATCGACATTCTGGAAGGAGTGCCGCAAGGCAAGGCCCTCGACCTGCTGGAGGCGGGCCCGATTGAGGGTTACGACGTTCGCGTGAAAGGCACCAACGATTTTGCCGATACGGCGAACTCAGACGTGGTGGTGATGACGGCCGGTTTCCCGCGCAAGCCCGGCATGAGCCGCGACGATCTGCTGAAAGCCAATTATGACGTGGTGAAGGGCACCATCGAAAAGGTGGCCAAGGTTTCGCCTGAAGCCATCCTGATTATCGTGACCAATCCGCTGGACGCCATGGCGCAGACCGCGCTGAAGGTGAGCGGATTTTCGAAGAACCGCGTAATCGGCATGGCGGGCATTCTGGACACGGCGCGCTACCGCACATTCATTGCCGAAGCCTTGAACGTTTCCGTGCAGAACGTCCAGGGATTTGTGCTGGGCGGCCACGGCGACACCATGGTTCCCGTGCCGCGTTATACCACCGTGGCGGGCATTCCGGTGGGCGAACTGATGCCGAAGGAAAAACTGGACGCCATCATCGACCGCACGCGCAAGGGCGGAGCCGAGATCGTGAATTATCTGAAAACCGGCAGCGCTTTCTACGCTCCGTCAGCCGCGGCGGTGGAAATGGTGGAAGCCATCTTCTACGACCGCAAGAAGATTCTGCCCTGCGCCGCTTACCTGGAAGGCGAGTACGGCATCAACGGATTGTACGTCGGAGTTCCCGTAAAGCTTGGAAAGAACGGGATCGAAGAGATTATCCAGATTAAGCTGACAGCGGAAGAACAGGCAGCGCTTCAAAAATCCGCCGACTCAGTCAAAGAACTCGTTCAGGTTATCGGTGTGTGAAAATCAATAGCGCAGAGTTTCCAGAACCTGGAAACTCTGCGCTCTCCTTCACGCTTCATCTCTCATTCTTCATCCTTCATTTCATTTCTTCAATCCGAATCTGCTTGATGACCACCGGCTCGACGGGTTTGTCGCGGCGGTCGCGATTGACCATGGAAATTTTGGTGGCCACGTGCTGGCCCTGGACCACCTCGCCAAAAATTGTGTGATGGTCGTTCAGCCAGGGCGTGGGGGCCACGGTAATAAAAAACTGGCTGCCGTTGGTGCCGGGGCCTGCATTGGCCATGGCCAGTTTTCCCACTTTGTCAAAGCGCAGTTCCTCAGTGAACTCGTCCTCAAACTGATAGCCGGGGCCGCCCGTGCCGGTGCTGAGCGGGCATCCACCCTGGATCATAAAGTTGGGCATCACGCGATGGAAAATCAATCCATCGTAAAAGGGACGCTTGACCACCTTCCCGGTTTTGGGGTCATTGAACTCACGGGTTCCCTGGGCCAGGCCCACAAAGTTTTCAACGGTTTTCGGAGCATGCTCCGGATAGAGCCGGCAGGTCATGGTTCCGGCGGATGTTTCGATAATGGCATGAAGCCCGGGTGACAATTTTTCTTCCATTCGTTCTCCTGTTCCTGTTGCTAAAGGATGTTTTCAAATATCGGCGTCCGCAAAGACGCAATGCCCGGTTCTGCTGCGGGACGGAGTTAACGGGATTAAGGCGCCGACTGCGAAACGGTGGCTGACTTGATGTGGTCAAGCTTGGGGAAGTTCGCGGCCACGTAAGCTTCGCCCTGGCTCTGGAGCAGTTGCTGGTCGGGGCCGTTGCCCATGGGAGCGCCCTCGCCGTACCCGCTGTAAAAGCTCTGGGCGACGTCCATCCCCTGGGTGACCGTGCCAAAAGGCGCAAAGCCCTGGGCATCCAGGCTCTGGTTATCCGCAAGGTTGATGAAGACCTGCGTGGTGCGCGTATTGGGCCCGGCGGTGGCAAACGTGACGGTGCCGGCCACATTGTGCTGCTTGACCGGATCGTCCTGGATGTCGGCGTCGTGCCACACCGCGGAAACGCTCGGGTCGGCGCTGATGCCAAACTGCACGATAAAGCCGGGGATCACCCGGAAAAAGCTCGCGTTGTTGAAAAAGCCGTTCTTCACCAGGTTGTAGAAGCGGTCGGCTCCGATGGGCGCCCAGTCGCGGGTGACTTTGATGACAAAGCTGCCCTTGGTGGTGTCAAACTTTGCCCAGTAGACGTCCGGCGCTTGCGCGTTGAGCGATGACGGATTCTTGAGGGAGGACGCGCTCGGCGGAGCAGCGGGTTGTTCCTTTTTGGCGGACTCGCACGCTCCCAGCACCAGCAGCGCCGGCATCAGCGCCGCCCACAGAATCAAATTGAGAAGACTTTTATTTCTCATTGCAAACTTCCTCCCGTCTGCATTTCCTGAGATACCCGAGCCGCCTCCCGCATCACCCGCAGGACGTTGCCGCCCAGGATCTTTTCCAGGTCTTCCCGGCTGTAGCCCCGGCGCGCCAGTTCCGCGACCAGGTCAGGAAGATGGGAAGCGTCTTCCATGCCACGTGGAATGGCATCCACGCCGTCAAAGTCCGAGCCCAGGCCGACGTGGTCGATGCCGCCCACTTTGACCGCGTGGTCGATGTGGTCGGCAATCACTTTGTAGCCCGGCTGCGGGATATCTGCCTGCATTTTCACCCGAATCGCATTCTCTTCCGCGTACGTCAGGGGCTTCCCTTCCCGCTCATGCTGCTTCCGGGCAGCCGCTATGGCGGCATCAACCTGTTTGGAAATTTTGTCCGACGCCGCGCGAAACCCGGGGTCGAGGAAAGCAGAATAGTAATTGATGTCCATCACGCCGCCGTTTTTGGCCAGTGCGCGGATCATGTCATCGGTCATGTTCCGGGGCGCGTTGCACAAGGCACGGCATGAGGAGTGAGAAGCGATCACGTGGCGCCTTGCTGGCTGCCACGGCATCGTAAAAAGTCTTGTCCGAAACGTGCGAAATATCCACCATCATGCCCAGACGGTTCATGCGTTCAACCACCTGGCGGCCGAAAGGCGTCAGCCCGTTATGGCGGGGCGTGTCGCCGGAAGAGTCCGCCCACTCGGTATCGCGGGTGTGGGTGAGCGTCATGTAGCGGACGCCCAGGCGGTAGAAATTGTCGAGCACCCGAAGGTCATCAATGATGATGTGCCCGCCCTCGAGCCCCATCAGAATGGCAATCTTGTGCTGGCGGTGCAGGCGGACGACATCCCCGGCGCTGCGTGCCAGGCCGAGCGAATCCGGATGCCGCGCCACTTGCTCGTTGACCACGTCAATGAGGTCCAGCGCACGGTGAACCCGGTCCTGGCGGGGCCAGTCCACGGGCACCCAGATGGAGAAAAATTCCGCGCCCAGATGCCCCTTGCGCATCTTGGGGATGCTGATCATATAGGGACTTGCCGGGTCCGCCAGGTCGTAACCTTCGTCCAACATCATTTGCGGGGTGTCGGCATGGGTGTCGATGATAATGGCGTGCTGCAGCACCTGCTTCGTAACCTGCCGGGCCTCCGCAGCGGAACGCTGCGCTGCTGGCAGGCAGGCGGCTGCCATCAGGATTGCAATCTGGGCAAGGACAAATTTTCTCATGGACAGTGCCAGGCAGCGTCATCGGCCGCTCATCGATTATCCAGACCCTGGCACGCTTTTGTCAAACGCAGTCCAGGAGTTCTGGGAATCCGGCACGCTTCTCAGTCGTAATATTCGAGGCCCAGGTGAGTGATCAGTTCCTCGCCCCGCAGGTAGCGCAAGGTGTTCTTGAGCTTGATGAGCTGGATAAAAAGGTCGTGCTCAGGGTAAAGGTTGGGAGCGCACATCGGGCTCTTGAAATAGAAGGAAAGCCATTCCTGGATTCCCTTCCGGGCCATTTCCGGGCACCGCTGGGCAAGGTCCATGAACAGGATGAGGTCGAGAACAATAGGAGCCGCCAGGATGGAATCGCGGCAAAGGAAGTTGATTTTGATCTGCATGGGATAATCCATCCAGCCGAAGATGTCGATGTTGTCCCAGCCCTCCTTGTTGTCGCCGCTCGGCGGATAGTAATTGATCCGCACCTTGTGGTAGAAATCCTTGTAGAGTTCCGGATAAACGTCCGGCTGAAGAATATATTCCAGGACCGAAAGCTTGCTCTCTTCCTTGGTGCGGAATGACAGGGGATCATCAAGCACTTCACCGTCGCGGTTGCCCAGGATGTTTGTGGAAAACCAGCCTGTCAGCCCGAGCATTCGCGCCTTGAGCCCCGGAGCCAGAATGGTTTTCATCAGGGTCTGCCCGGTCTTGAAATCCTTCCCGCAGATGGGGACCTTATTCTCCAGCGCGAGTTGATGAAGCGCAGGGATGTCGGTGGTCAGGTTGGGAGCGCCGTTGGCAAAGGGGACGCCGAGTTTCAGTGCCGCATAGGCGTAAATCATGCTGGGCGCGATGGCGGGATCCGATGACCGGAGGCCTTTTTCAAACGAAGCGACGGACCGGTGCACGGGGCCCGGCTTCAAAAAGATTTCAGTGGACCCGCACCAGATAATCACCATGCGACTGGCCCCGCTTTTCTCGCGGAACGCCTGAATGTCCTCCATCAATTGCTTGGCGAGATCCATTTTGGTCTTGCCCCGTTTGACGTTGGGGCCATTCAGCTTCTTTACGTACTTGCGATTGAACACGGCCGGAAGAGGCCGGATATCCTCCAGAAAATCCTTTACTTCATTGAGATGGGTCTGCTGCAGCACGCCGGCCTTCAGGGCCGCCTGATAGCAACTGTCAGGGAAAATGTCCCATCCTGAAAAAACAAGGTCCGGCAGTTCGGCAAGAGGAACAAAGTCCTTAATCAGGGGGATCCGCTTCTCCGTGCGCTTTCCCAGGCGGATGGTCCCCATCTGGGTCAGCGAGCCGATGGGGCGCGCGAGGTTCCTGCGAACCGCCTCCACGCCGGCAAAAAAGGTAGTGGCCACGGCGCCCATTCCGCAGGTCATGACTCCCAACTTCCCACCGGGCTTTGCAATTTCAACAGTTTTCTTTGGCACGTTGTGATCCTTTCAGTTGCTCCCTGAAAATTTGTAAAGGAAAGTTGCCATAATGTGCTAAACATGCGAAAATTGCAATCCCTTTGGAAACTGGGAGATGATTTCTTAAGTCTGCTTGTTCCCCGGGCTCAAAAAATACATTGTGCGCAGGAAGGATCGAGAGCAATCTCAAGCATCATGGAAGCGTATGAGTGGGAGCCCCTCCTGGAGTTTCCCCGCAGGCGATGGCGGGCATGGTGTGGAATTCAATTTTCGGCTGTCGGGGTAAGCAACTGAATCTGATAATGATGTGCCGGGATGCGATAAAATGGTAAGCTATTTGAGGGACAAATGGCCGTTATCGTGCATCTGAATTGAGTGTGTGGCATGTTCGTTCCAAGGTGGAAGGGAGTAGCAGCTTATAAGTTTTTTCTTGCAATGTTAACAAAGTCTTGGTATTTGGAACAATGCTCCAGAACGATGGGGTCCGGCCGGCCGAGTGACTGGGCGGAATACGGCGAGTCTTCCACGGCGGACCCGGGCCAGGCAAAGACTCCTTTGGGCCCGGAAACCAAAACCCTAGAACAAGAGGTAGTTTTACAATGAAGAAAACGACTGTGCTTTTCAGCATCATGCTGCTTGCTGGCTTCTTCTGTACGCCAAACTCCCTGCACGCCGCACCCAAACTCGCAGGAACTCTCATGGGGCATCCCTCAGCCGCGTCGCCAGCATCGGCTCCCGCCACGCCCCAGGCGAAGACGCCGCAGTGGAAGAGCCGCGCTGAATACGATGCGTTTCAGGCGTTTGTTAAGGAAAATGATGCATCGAACAGAATTAAGCTGATCCAGGCTTTTATCGAAAAGTATCCGACGTCTGATTTTCTGCCCAACGCGTATGTTGCCGAAATGCAGACCTACGCCCAGCTCAACCAGACGAACGAGGCTATCGCCTCCGCCAAGAAAGCGCTCGGCGCCGATCCCAACAACCTGGATGCGCTTTCCTACCTCAGCTTCACCTTTCCTTACACATTCAATCCTTCGAGCGCGAATGCCTCAGCGGAATTGTCAGAGGCCAAGCAGCACGCCCAGCACGGCCTTGAGGTCCTGCAGAATCTTAAGAAACCTGACGGCGTCACTGAACAACAGTTTGAAGAATACGTCAAACCCAAGACCAAGCGGGCAGTCTTCAACGTAGCCCTGGGTTTTGTTGCCGTCCAGCAAAAGGACTATAACGAGGCGGTCAAAACCCTGGAAGCCGCCGCTCAGGATGAACCCAAGAACGTGCTGATCTATTCGCTTCTGGGCCAATCCTATTACAACCAGTCGCCGCGGGATATCAACAAGTCCATCTGGTACCTGGCCCGTGCCACGTCATTGGCTGAAAGCGCCAACAACCCCAACGCGCCCCGGCTGAAGAAATTCTACGACCAGGTTTATGAAGCGCAGCACGGCTCCAACGCAGGCTCGGACAAGTTGCTGGCGCAGGCCCAGTCTACGGCCACCATGCCCGCCGACTTCAGCGTGGCGCCGCCGCCGGAACATGCCAAGACCGGGGATGTCAATCTTGATGCGTTCTACAAGATTGAGGATGCGATTGCCGTGGGCGGTGACACGGCGCAGCAAAACTGGGCACAGTTGAAGGGTCAGCCCCTCGGGCTGGTCGGGCACGTTGACAGCGTCGCGCCCGGCACCGACCCGAATACTTATCTGGTGCGCGTAGACGTTACTCCCGATTCGCAATCCAAGGAAGGGACCTTCGACATCGTCCTCCAGGATTCCCAGCCGGGCGTCAAGTTGCTGCAGCCGGGCGATCCGCTCCGGTTCCAGGGGAACCTCGCGTCTTATTCAACGGATCCGAATTTCACGCTGACCTTGAGCGACGCGAAGATCGATGAGAGTGTCCTGAAGATGGCGCAGGAACGGGAGGCGGCGGCGGCTCAAAAGAAGAAGGCCGCAACCCCAAAGGGGAAATAAGCCAGGCAGTGCTCTTTTCCGCGGGGCCCGGTCATCGGGCTCCAGCGTTGGGCCGCTGCAGGCCCAAAGGCGGGAAATGAATTGCCCGGGTGTTCTGCAAGCCCAGGTTAGAGGGATTGCCGGGAGCGCCCGGGCTTTTTGTTTCTAAGCGCGGGGGCGCCTCCGGCGTTTCGGCTGGTGATCAAGTTTCAGCGCCGCGACCTTACGGCTTAAAGTGTTGCGATGAATGCGCAGGACCTTGGCCGCCTTGGACAGGTTGCCATTATTCTTCTCCAGGACTTTCCAGATAAACCTCTTTTCAAACTCGCCGACGGCTTCCTCAAAGAGGATGTCCTGTTCAACTAGCTGGTTGATGAGAGCATCGAGCTGGTTCTTCACCCAAGCACTCCAATCCTAGAGGTTCTCTTTTCCGGTCGAACGGGCTTTCATGACCTTCTGGTCGTCTTGGATCAATTCCCTTTTGAACTTTTCGAACCCGGCGCGAAATTCGCCTCTCAAGTTGCTGGGCATGGCCAGCGCCACAATTCTGGATCCTGCGATAAAGTAAGGGGCCAACTCTGACTTTTCCACCGCCCCCTGCTGGATGGCAAACGCCATCATCACCAGCAGCACAATGCAATCAACCAGCACTCCGCGGGCCAGGCCAAAAATCCCTCCCAGAAAGCGATCAAACCACTGAAGCTGCACTTTCTTGATCAGCTTTCTGGCCAGAATTGAAACCAGCGCTCCGATCAACATGACCGCGGCAAATAGCAACAAAAAGCTGACGCCCAGCGCCACTCCGCGGCTTCGCGTGAACCCTTGAAACAGAGGAGCCAGCCGTTCATAGTTGAACGCTGCGACCACCAGTCCGGTTATTGCCGATGCCAGGGCGACCAGCTCGGCAACAAAGCCTTTCCAGATCGCTGTCATCACGGAGACAAGCACAATGGTCGCCAGCACCCAGTCAACCCAGTTCCAGTGTGCCATAGTGCTCTCGGCCCGTTCAAAATCAGGAATTCAGCGTTTTCCCGGTCAGAAGCCGATAGGCGTCCCGGTACTTCTGGCTGGTCTTTTCGACGACCTCGGGGGGAAGAGGCGGCGGGGGAGGAGTCTTGTCCCAGTGCGTCGATTCCAGGTAGTCCCGCACAAACTGCTTGTCAAAGGAAGGCTGGGATCTTCCGGGCGCGTAGCTGTCCTTGGGCCAGAAGCGTGAAGAGTCCGGCGTGAGCACTTCGTCGATCAGGATGATTTCATCTCCAAGCTGGCCCCATTCGAATTTCGTGTCCGCGATAATGATTCCACGTTCTTCGGCGAACTTCCTTGCCTCCGCGTAAAGCCGGATGCTCAGGTCGCGGAGTTTTTCTGCAGCGCTTCTCCCAATCGTCTTCACCATCTCCTCAAAAGAGATGTTTTCATCGTGGCCCGACTGGGCCTTGGTGGCCGGCGTAAAAATCGGCTCAGCCAGGCGGCTTGATTCCACAAGCCCCTCGGGCAGCTTGATTCCGCAAACCGTGCCGTTCGAGCGGTATTCCTTCCACCCTGACCCGGCCAGATACCCCCTCACCACGCACTCAATGGGAAACGGCTGGGCCTTTTTCACCAGCATCGAGCGCCCTTCAATCTGGTCCCCAAGCGCCTGCAACTCCTTCGGATACTCCGATAAATCGGCCGTCAGGAAGTGCGTGGGCACCAGGCCCAGAAATCGGTCGAACCAGAAGCACGAAAGCTGCGTCAGCACGCGGCCTTTGTCAGGAATCGGCTGGTCCAGGATGACGTCAAACGCCGAAATGCGGTCCGTCGCAACAACCAGGAGCTTGTCGTCGCCCACGGCGTAAATGTCGCGGACTTTGCCGCGCGATAAAAGAGTAGTCCCTGAGAGATTCGTTTCATGAATGATCAATTGTGTGTCCCTTGCATAGTGGAAGTTTGCAGTCCTCAATTCTAAATCATCAAAAAAACATGTCAATGGGAAAAGCGGAAGTGCATTGTTCTGCACCGTGCATGCGCAGCTAATGGGAGCTTGCAGTTTTTCAAAGCAGGGTGTAAACGGGCGTCAGGTTTGTTGGGTGATGGTCAATCCCGCTGGAACGCACCGTGAACGCGTTCCCGACGTTGGCTCCTTTGATCGCGGAAAAAGCCGCAGACGGCAACGACGGCGGTCTGTGCTACTGGATGCGTCACCCGCCGTTACAACCATCATTGGCGCCCCTCACGCCGGCACGGCTTCCAGTTCCTCCTCAAATTCTTCCAGCTGCACGGAGATCAGTTTTGAGACGCCGGGTTCTTCCATAGTGACGCCGTAGATGGCCCGGGCGATTTCCATGGTGGTTTTGTTGTGGGTAATCAGGATGAACTGCGTGGCCGAGCTCATCTTGCGGATCAGCCGGGTGAAGCGGCCGACGTTGGTGTCGTCGAGCGGCGCGTCCACTTCGTCCAGCACGCAGAAGGGGCTGGGCGTGTAGCGGAAGATGGCAATCAGCAGCGCCAGCGCCGCCAGGGCTTTTTCACCGCCCGAGAGCAGCAGGATGTTCTGCAGGCGCTTGCCGGGCGGCTGGGCCACGATGTCGAGCCCGCTATCGGGGTCTTCCTCATCGGTCAGCCGCAACTGGCCGATGCCGCCGCCAAACAGCGTGCGGAACGATTCCGCGAAGTTGCTGTTGATGGCCTTGAAGGCTTCCATAAACTGCATTCTGGAGAGCCGGTCGATTTCCTTGATGGCCTGCGCGGTGTCTTCGATGGAAGAAAGCAGGTCCTGCCGCTGGCCTTCCAGAAATTCGTAGCGCTCTTCGGCCTCTTTCAGTTCCTCAAGGGCCATCATGTTGAGCGGGCCGAGATTTTCGATCTTCTTCTTGAGCTGGCGAACTTCCTCTTCCGCAGTCTCCAGGGCTTCACCCACCAGCAAAGCCTCTTCGGCCAGATCAGCCAGCAAAGCTGCGGGTTCCTGCTGGAGTGATTCACGGCACTGCCCGGCGTGGTGGTCACGGTCCGATTCCGCCCGCGCCAGCGCGATCTCCACTTCCGAGCGCTTTTCGCGCTCAGCTTCATAGCGGGCGCGAGCCTGCTCAACCTGCGGCCGCAGATGGTCCCGCCGGGCGCGAACAGCCTGCAATTCACTTCCGACACCCTGCAACTCTTCCTTCAGCCGGGCGTGAGTGGTTTCAAGCCCGGCGTCACGCTCCCTGGTGGTATCGGCTTCCGCAGTGAGCTGTCGCTGGTCTTCTTCCCAGCCGCTCACCTGGCGGGCAAGATGCTCCACGCGATCGGCCATTTCCCGCCCCTGGGCCGCCAGCCGCTCGCGTTCGCCGCCAAGCGCACGGGTACGTTCCTGCAGGGTGCTGAAGCGAGCCTGCGCCTGCGCCAGGGTGAGCGCACCCTGGTCAAACCGCTGCCGCTCCACGCCCACCTGTTCAGAGCTGGAAGCGATCTCAGCCTCAAGCCGCAGCTTTTCAGATTCCTCGGCTTCAAGCTGGGCGCGTATCGCCACCTGTTTGGATTCGAGCGACTGGCGCTCCGCTTCCAGCCGCTGGCTCTCCTCTTCAAAAACCCGCAACCTTTCCAGCGCGCGGGCCAGCACCTGCTGCACCTGCCGCAATCGCTCAGATCCCACGACGGAGCTCTTTTCCGACTCCTGCCGCGCCGCCGTCAGGCCGCTCAAGGTTTCTTTCAGGGCCCTCGCCTGCTCTTCCATGACAACCAGCCTGGTTTCCCGCGACTGGATGTCGGATTCCACATCCACGGTGCGCCGTTCCAGGTCACGGAAGTCGCGCCGCAGGGCCAGCGGTCCCGCGCTCGATCCATGCCCGCCGGAAACCAGCCGGTGATGATAGTGCTCGCCGGAGCGTGTCACAAAGTGATATTCGGGATAGCTCGCAGCCAGCCTCTCGGCAGCCGCGGTATCTTCCACCAGATAGGCCTTGCTCAGCGAGGGTAGCGGCGGATCGCCGTTCAGTCCGAGGCGCGGCTCCAGACGCACCATCTCGCGAAGCGAAGCTACCACGCCCGGCTCCTGGCTGATCTGGTGATGGCCGTTGACGCCGAGGTGGCCGCCGGCCTCCGCATGGGTCACAAAGAACGTCGACCGCCCGGTGCCTTCCGCCTGCAGGATGGCAATGCCCGAGCGGGCTTCCGCGTGCTGTTCAACCACCACGCAGTCCAGCTCTGTCCTGAGGAATTCTTCAACAATCTCCTCGTATCCAGGAGAAACTTCCAGGAAATCCGCCAGCACGCCCAGCGGCCGGAAATGCTGGCCGCCCGAAGGGAATTCTCCGTTCAGCAGCCGCCGAACGCTTTCCGTGGAGTAAGCGTGGCCCGCCAGCGACTCTTCCAGGGTCTGCTTGCGCGCCTGCATCCCGGAAAACTCGCGGCGAAGGGTTTCGAGGTCCCGCCTCCCGGCCGCTTCCGCCTGCTGCGCCTGGTCCAGCGCCGCTGCCGTCTGCGAAACCGATTCGGCAAGCTGCGCCAGCTCATTCTGGAAGCGTTCGTTTTCCTGCGCCAGGGTATCGAGTTCGGCGGCGTGCTGCCGTCGTTCGGCTTCAACGCCCGCGCGTTCTTCACTGATTCTGGCTTCCTGGCGGCCCAGGGCCAGGCCCATTTCCTCCGCCTGCACTAGCTGGTTGCGAAGATTCGACGCCCGGCTGATGGAGGCCATCAGCGCCTGGCGTGACTGCTCAACCGCCCGCTCGGCTTCGCGAATGCGCTGGCCGAATTCTTCCTGCTTCTCCTGCAGCCGCGCGCCCTCTTCTTCGGCCGCCGCCTGTTCCTGCAGCAGCGCCTCATGTTCCCGGGCCCGCCGGGCGGCTTCCTGCTCCAGCAAATCGATTCGCGAACGGATCTGCCCGCTCTCCTGTGTGGCGTCGGCGCTTCTGGAATCCAGCGCCGCAACCTGCTGCCGGATCTGCTCAAGCCGCGACTGCAATCGCTGCCGTTCCAGCTCGTTTTCCGACAGTGTTTCGCGGATGGAAATCAGCCGGCCTTCCAGCTCCTCGCAGCGCGCCGTGGTGGTCCGCTGCTCATTGGTCAGCAGCTCCAGCCCCCGGCTCTCTTCGGCGCAAAGCTGCTGGAGCATTTCGGAATCTTTGCGAAGCTGCTGGCATTGCGACTCCAGCATACGCAGGCGGGAACCCAGCGTCACTTTCTGCCGCCCCATCATCTCCTCGTGCAGTTCCCGGTAGCGGCGCGCCTTCGACGCCTGGCGCTTCAGCGAATTCACCTGCTTGATCACTTCTTCCAGGATGTCCGTGATGCGCGAGAGATTTCCGCGCGAGGATTCAAGCTTCAGCTCAGCCGCCCGCTTGCGCGCTTTGAATTTTGAAATGCCGGCCGCTTCCTCCAGAATCAGGCGGCGGTCTGACGGCTTGGAACTCAGAATCTGGCCAATGCGCCCCTGCTCGATGATGGCGTAGGATTCCGGGCCCAGGCCCGTGCCCATAAAGACATCCTGAATATCGCGCAGCCGGCTGGCGCGGCCATTGATCAGGTATTCGCTTTCGCCGGACCGGAACAATCGCCGCGTTACGGTGATCTGGCCGGAGCCGTCCTTCAGGTAGCCTTTGTAGACCTCGCGTTTGCCGGCGGCTGCCCGCGCGATTTCAGACATTTCGCCTGCCGCCGGGGTGGAGGAATCTTCTTCTGCGGAATCTGCGTCATCCTCGGATGGCGCCTGGGCCTCTACCGGCTCCGCCGGCTCGGCAAATTCTTCACCCGCCTCGTAGTCGGAATCTTCAAGCGTCAGGCTCACTTCAGCCATGCCGGTGGGAGGGCGGTCGCCGGTACCATTGAAGATGACGTCTGTCATCCGCTCGCCGCGCAGCATGCGCACCTTCTGCTCGCCCAGAACCCAGTTCATGGCATCAGACAGGTTGGACTTGCCGCAACCGTTCGGCCCCACAATGCCGACCGTTCCGTCCTGGAATTCCAGGCGCGTACGGTCTGCAAACGACTTGAAGCCGAGCAGCTCTAATCTCTTTAATTTCAGCAAGATCATTGCCTCCGTTCAAATACTCAAAAGCCCCATCAACCCCTGCCGCAGACACACTTCAGGCGGGCACTTAATCGCAAAATTTCGAAGGAAGCGCGCCGCGCAGACAAGTAGGTTCCCGGCTGTATTCTCCGGCATCGTAGACGTCCGGCTTCCAACGCGCTCGCCTTACCCATCATGCCTTTGGCGCGCAACAAAAGGCAATCGCGAGCTACCCCAAACACTTCGCTCAAGCTATCACGGTTCGAGGGGAGCTGTAAAGTGAAAAAAACCCAATATCGTGGGGTAAAATTTCCAGGACTTCTAGATATTGTGGTTTAGAGAGTTTCTGTAAACATTGGCAAGACTAGGGTTTCCAGCGCAGGATGGGCTTGCGGGCGGCGGTGGCCTCGTCCAGACGGCTGACGCGCGTAGTATAGGGCGCTTTCAGGACGAATTCCGGGTCTTCATCCACCTCTTCCGCCACGGCCCGCATGGCCTCAATAAACTCGTCCAGCTCTTCCTTGCTGGCGCTTTCCGTGGGCTCAATCATCATGGCGCCCGGCACAATCAGCGGAAAGGCGGTGGTGTAGGGATGAAAGCCGTAATCGATCAGCCGCTTGGCAATGTCAATGGTGTGCACGCCGCGCGCGGCCTGGCGGCGGTCAGAGAGCACGCACTCGTGCATACAGGGTTCGTCGTAAGGCAGGTCGTAGAGGTCCTGGAGGCGTCGCATCACGTAATTGGCGTTGAGCACGGCGTCCCGGGTGGATTGCAGAAGGCCCTCGCCTCCGTTGGCGGCAATAAAGGCCAGTGCCCGCACTGCCATCCCGAAATTTCCGTAAAATGCCCGGACGCGCCCGATGCTTTTCGGGCGGTTTGCATCCAGGCCGTAAGTTCCGTCCGGCGCCTGGACGACGGTGGGCAAAGGAAGATACGGCTCGAGGATTTTCTTCACCGCCACGGGTCCCGAGCCGGGCCCGCCGCCGCCATGGGGTGTGGTGAAGGTCTTGTGCAGGTTCAGGTGCATGACGTCCGCGCCAAAATCCGCAGGGCGCGCCACGCCCACCAGGGCATTCATATTGGCGCCGTCCATGTAAACGAGGCCCCCCTTGCGGTGGACCAGCTCGCAGATCTCGCGAATCCGAACTTCAAAAATCCCCAGAGTGTTGGGATTGGTCAGCATCAATCCGGCAACTTCATCCGTCATGGCGCGGTCGAGCTCCCCGAGGTCGACGCAGCCATGAGCGTCGGATTTCAGGTTCCGCACCTGATAGCCGGAAGTCGTGACGCTGGCAGGATTGGTGCCGTGCGCGGAGTCGGGAATCAGGATATATTTCCGCGGGTTGCCGCGGTCGGCCAGGCAGGCCTGGATCATCAGGATGCCGGAAAGTTCGCCCTGCGCGCCTGCCGCCGGCTGCAACGAAACCGCGTCCATGCCCGTAATCTCAGCCAGGCAGCGCGCCGTATCGTGCAGGACCTTCAGGCAGCCCTGGGTGAGTTCCGCCGGCGCGTAAGGATGGTCGGTCGCCAGGCCCTCCAGGCGGGCCACCACCTCGTTGATGCGGGGATTGTACTTCATGGTGCAGGAGCCCAGCGGATAGAGCCCCGTGTCCACGCCGTAGTTCCAGGTGGAAAGGCGCGTGAAGTGCCGGATGACTTCCAGCTCCGAAACCTCCGGGAAGCCCGGAATATCCTTCCGGCAGAGATCGTCGCCCAGCAGTTCCGCCGCCGATGCCGCCGGAACTTCCGGGGCGGCAAGATCGACGCCGCACTTGCCGGGCGAGCTCCTCTCGAAAATCAGGTTCTCGTCGCGAGTGATGTGCGGCCTGGCGTGGCGCGGATGTTCCTTCATGCTTTCTCCTGGCCCACGGGATGCGTCACGCCCGACGGCGCCGCGGCCCTGGCCTGCTTCTGCGCGGAAAATTCCTGGTACACCCTGGTCATCCGGTCCAGCGCCGCCTTGCTGACGGTCTCGGTGACACACACCAGCAAATGGCCGCTCAACTCAGGGTAGAAGCGGCCGAGATCGACGCCGCCCAGAATTTTTTCCCGCCGAAGTTCGCTCAACAGGCTCTCAGCGTTTCCGGGCGCCTTGACGACGAATTCATTGAAGAACGGAGAAGCAAACGGCACCGACGTTCCCGGCACGGCGGCTAGCTGCCGGGCGGCGTAATGGGCCATGGCCAGGTTGTGTTCCGCCAGCGCCTTCAGCCCCTGCTTGCCCAGCAGGCACAGATAAATGGTTGCGGCCAGGGCGCACAGCGACTGGTTGGTGCAGATGTTTGAGGTGGCCTTCTCGCGCCGGATGTGCTGCTCGCGAGTGGCGAGGGTCAGCACAAATCCCCGCCGCCCTTCGGTATCGACGGTCTGGCCCACCAGCCGGCCGGGCATCTGGCGCACAAATTTTTCACGGGTGGCGAGGAAGCCGACATAGGGCCCGCCAAAAGCCACCGGGCACGCCGAACGATTGCGCTTCGCCGCAAACGATGTCCGCGTCCGCCGGCGGGTTGACCACGGCCAGGGAGAGCGGCTCGGTGACGGTCACCACCAGCAAGGCGCCGCTCCGGTGGACCAGCTCTGCGATTTCGCCGAATTGCTCGATCACTCCCAGAAAGTTGGGTGATTGCACCACCACGGCGGCCGTTTCCCGGCTGAGCGCCGCTTCCAGCGCCTCAAGGTCCAGCCGGCCGGAAGGCGAGTAAGGCACTTCCGCGATTTCCGTTCCCAGGTGCCGCACGTACGTGGACATCACCTCGCGGTATTCGGGATGCAGCGTTTTTGCCACCACCAGCCGATTGCGGCGAGTCAGCCGGAGCGCCATCAGCGCGGCCTCAGTGGTAGCGGTGGAGCCGTCGTAGAGCGAGGCGTTTGAAACTTCCATGGCGGTCAACTGCGCGATCAGCGTCTGGAACTCAAACATCGCCTGCAGGGTGCCCTGCGCAAGTTCCGCCTGGTAGGGCGTGTAGGCGGTGAAAAATTCGCCGCGGGATAGCAGCGCGTCAACGGCCGCGGGCCGGAAGTGCGAGTAGGCGCCCGCGCCCAGCAGCGAGGCGTACTGGCGCGTGCTCTGGCTCGAGGCCTGCTGGAAGAACTCCAGAACTTCCTGTTCGGAAAGCGGCCCGGGCAGGTTGAGGCGCCCTTGAAACCGAATTTGTTCAGGAATTTGCGAAAAGAGTTCTTCGATCGAACTGTGGCCGAGCGTCCGGAGCATTTCCTCCCGGTCGCGGGGTGAGTTCGGGAGATAGCGCATCAGCTGGACTCCGCCTCCTGGATGTACGCCTCATATTCTTCCGACGACATCAGGCCCTCGAGTTCCTTGGGGTCTGAAAGATGAACGCGGATGAGCCACGCCCCTGCGTGCGGATCGGAATTCAGCAGCTCCGGGTGTTCCTGCAGCTTGCTGTTGACGGCGGTGACCTTTCCGGTGACGGGAGAAAAAACTTCTGAAACCGCCTTCACGGACTCCACCGTTCCAAAGGTCTCGGCAGCAATCACCTCTTCGCCCGAATTCGGAAGCTCCACATAGACGATGTCACCCAGTTCTTTCTGGGCGTGGTCCGTGATGCCGATGGTTCCGGTATCGCCGTCCAACCGAATCCACTCATGGTCTTTGGTGTATTGAAATTCTTCGGGGTACATGAAATCCAAGCTCCCTTATGATTTTCTTTCGGGGCGGACACGACTGTTGCCCCGTCTTTCCATCCTACTTTGGCCGCCTGTAAAAAGGTAGTATCACTTGCCTGGCCCGCACTTTTCTCTGCCGGATCTCGATCATGAACTCGTGGCCGGGCTGTGCTGCCGCCGGAGGCACGTAGGCGAGCCCGATGTTTTTCTTCAGGAACGGGGCGGGAGAACCGCTGGTCACCTGTCCCGCCTTTTCCCCCTCGATCCAGACCGCGTAGCCGTCCCGGGCAATGCCGGGTTCGGCCATCTCAAAACCCACCAGCTTTTTGCCGACGCCTTCCTGGCGCTGCTTCAGCAGCGCGCCGCGCCCGAGGAATTCCCCTTTGTCCAACTTGCAGATCCAGCCGAGGTTGGCTTCCAGCAGGGTGGTATTTTCGTCCAGTTCGTGCCCGTAAAGCGCGTATCCGGCCTCCAGGCGCAGGGTGTTGCGCGCCCCCAGCCCGGCCGGCTGCAATCCTTCGTCCCTGCCGGCTTCCAGCAGGGCGTTCCAGACGTCCGCGGAATGCTCGGGCGAAAAGTAAAACTCAAATCCGTCCTCGCCCGTATAGCCGGTCCTGGCCAGAATGCCAACCACCCCGCAGCATTGGGCCGGGGTAAACCAGTAGGTGCGAATGGAAGCGAGGTCAGCGCCGGTCACCTTGCCCAGAATCGCCGCGGCCTTCGGACCCTGCAAGGCAAGCTGTGAATACTGCGAGGAGACGTTTTCCAGTTCGGCGCTCACGGTGTTGTGCTCCACGAGCCACTCAAAATCTTTGTCCGTGTTGGCCGCGTTCACGCAGATGAAGTAGTCGTTTTCGCCCATCCGATGGACGACGCAGTCGTCCACCGCGCTGCCCTCGGCATACATCAGGGCGCTGTACTGGGCCTGGTGGTCGCTCAGTCGAGAAACGTCGTTGCAGGTGATCGATTGAAGGAAAGCCAGCGCCCTGGGGCCGCGCACCGCAATCTCGCCCATGTGGCTCACGTCAAAGAGGCCGGCCCGCTGGCGCACGGCCAGATGCTCCTGGGTGATGCCCGCATATTCGATGGGCATTTCCCAGCCGCCGAACTCCGTCATGCGTGCGCCCGCTGCCTGATGGGCGGAGTAAAGCGCCGTCCGCTTTGGCCGGGATTCCGCCGGCATGGCCAAATCCATTCCTCCCTGCTCAAATCTTCTGATGATACCGAAAGATGGAAGTTAACACGCCCGTGGGAAAAGGGTCAAGGACGTGCGTCACTCCTGCCGATGAAAGGCATTGTGGCATAGCGCGAGGGGCGCCGGTTGATGCGGGGCGCCGCTCGCTGGCAAATCAGCCGGCCCATCGCGGGCCGCGCCGGCAGGAGAACCCGATCATGCCCAGAAAAATCTTTCACTGTTGTGCCTGCGGCCAGCCGGAAGACCGCTGCCAATGCGTAAAATACTGCGCCCTTTGCCACGCGGACTACAGCGTCCGGCTCACCGAAGACGGACAATATTACTGCCTCGACTGCCGCGAAGCCTGCGACTACCAGACCCAGGAAAACGTTTAACCCGACGCGGGGTGTTTTTTTCATCTTCATCCTTCATCCTTCACACTTCATCCTTCATTTTTCATCCTTTCCCGCCGCTTGGGCGGCTGTTGCCGCTGGTTTAAGCCGTATGGTATCGTTACTGCTTGGGCGGGCGGGGGTTTTGCGCGGCCTTTTGACCCAACCCTCAACGGCATTGTGATCCAGCCTATGGCCAGGAAAACCACAGCACAGGAAGAAAAAGCAACGGGCGAGGCCGTTGCGTCCTCGCGCTCACTGCCTTCATCCGGAAGCCTGTTCGGCCTGTGCCTGGCGGCGTGGCTGGTTCCCGGGCTGGGACATTTCCTGCAGGGGCGCAAAGGACGGGCCGCGGTGCTGTTCCTGGCCATCGTGGCGATGTTCTTCTTCGGGGTGGCAATGCAGGGGCAGTTTTTTGCCTCCGGTTCCGGATCATACCTGCACACGCTGGGCTACTTTGCCGAGCTTTCCACTGGAATCCCCATGCCGGCAGCCACCTTCTTCGGCTACGGGGGCGGCAACGTCTATTCTGTCTGCTCGGATTATGGCACTGCGTTTTTGATTTCCGCAGGCATGCTGAACGTCCTGACCATCCTGGACGCGTACGACATTGCGGTGGGAAGGAAGGGCTGAAGCTTGAAGCCGCCGGCGAAGCGCCCGGCAAGGTCAGAAAAAATGGTTCTCTCTCATTTTGAAGCGCTGGTTCTGTTTTCCTTCCTCGTTTCCGTGGTGTTTGCCGTGCTCAGCAAACGCACCTTGCGGGAGCAGGTGATCTACGGCGCCAAGGTTTTTATCGCCTTTGTCGGAATCGCCGTGCTGCTCGGCTGGATCATGCTTCCTTTTGCCTGATTCCGCTGCGCCCTCTTTTCCCTGCCCGAACCTGAATCTCTACAAACGGCCTCTCATCTTTTGGAAACCAGGTCGCCGAAGGCGGGAAGCAGCTTGTATTTGTTCTGCCAGCTGGTGTACATGATGCCGATGGCGCCGGGCGTGCGGTCGAGCGACTTCAGCCAGCCTTTGGGATTGTCCAGGTTGTCGGCATCGTAATAAGCGCCGGCCAGCGTGTGGTAGCCGAGTTTGGAAAAGAACGGCAGGCTCAGGTCGCGCTTTTCGTAATACCAGCAGGCGATCTCCAGATTCTTCGGCAAATACTTCCAGGTGCCGTCAAAGCTTCCGTCGATCAGGTAATACTGCTTGCGGGCGTTGTGGTTGGGATCAAACATGTCTGACCAGATAAAGACCTGCGGCGCCGGGATGAACGGCGCGAATCATTTCCGCCTGCCTCTTGACGCAATCTCCCAGGATTTCTGCCATGGGCAGGTGGCGGTCCTTGCAGGCCTTGCAGAAGCCGCCGATGCGGATTTCATCCATACTGAGGAAGTATTTTTTAGGCGCCAGATATTTCTCGATGAGCGGAATCTGCCTCTTCCAGATTTCGTAAACCTCGGGCTCCGACATATCGATGGGAACCTGGTTCTTGTAAATCGACAGGCTATGGAAGTAATCCACGCGCAGGCGGTCGCCGGGACGGATGCGGCTGCCCGCCGGCAGGTGGATAGCGGGACTTTCGTGGTCCCATCGGAAGTTGAGGTGAGGATCGGCGATGGCGGCATAGTCCCGTCCCTCTTCATAAACCTCGCCCGTCTTCTCATTCCGAACCGACAGCGGCGTTCCCGGCCGGCGCAGGACATTCATCAGGCCCACTTCCTGGAACTCCGCGTCATCCAGCCAGACGTTCCGGGCTTTGCCGTCGGCAATGCCCACGCGAAAACTCACCTGGTCCGCGTACCAGCTGTTGAAAGCCCAGTCCATCCGGGTCCAGTCGCTGGCGGCCTTCATGGGAAGTTCCACGTAAGCCAGCTCACGGCCGTCCGGAGCGATGGCCCAGAAATGGAAGCGAGTTTCCGGCGATACGCCTTCCGTTTTGACCCAGCAGCGCAGGCGATAGCAACGGTGGGGAGTGGTGCGGATGTTCTGCGCCAGATAGGTTTCTCCGGAGGCGCCGTTAAAATCCGAAATGCGGACAGAAGCCTTTCCGGAGTGGAACACGGCGGTGTCGAGCGAAACGTTTCCGCCGTGAATGGAAAAGGCCGCCGGCAGATTGCCCTGCCGGTTTTCGAATCCGCCATTCAAAAGCCTCGCGGGTGAATCGGGAACGAAATGCGCCTGGTGTTCTGCGGCGACGAACAGCGCGCCATGGACGGGAAGACCGGCGGCAAGATTTTTGTTGTGGGCCGTAATTCCGCTGCCGTATCCCACGCTGAACCCCAGGGGGATGATTTCCACTTTCAGGCTGTCGCAGGTTTTCTTCAGGCGGGTGAGCCGCGCCAGAAAGGACTGAGGCTTCAAGTCCAGCTCATCGAAGCCCGCCGAGAGCAACATGCCGTTCAACCCGTGGCCGGCGGCAGTGTGCACGATGCCTTCGACGCGCTTCAGTTCTTCCTCACTCCCGAGGCCGGTTGAAACGTAAACCCATCGATCGGGATAAATTTCGGGGTGACCCGGCGCCAGAACTTTCAAAGATGCTGTGGCGGCTACGCCTGCCTGAAGAAACCGTCTTCGGCTGATGGGATACATCGCAGATTGCCTCCGCAAAGGGATGTTAATCGAGGCACCACAATACCACAGGCAAAAAAGTTCTGGCGGGACAATCTCCTGCCGCCTTCGAACTCCGGCCCGCAACAATATTTTGCCGGACGGGTGGATTTCCATAGCGCCGGCGAACGCCAGCGGGAGTTATAATTGTCCGTCTTTCCTTTGAACTCTTTGGGAATTGCGATATTCTGCCCAAGCCCTTCCTGAAGGCTGGGAGACCCAATGAATCGAGAGAATGGAACAAGCTCCGGCGCGCCGTTCACCGTGGTTCCCTCCATCGGCATCAGCAACACGCGGCGCTGGGTGGTGATGTGGCTGCTTTTTATCGCCTCCATCATCAACTATCTCGACCGCACCACGATTTCGTTTGCCTTGCCGCTGATCTCCCACGACCTTCACCTGGGTCCGGAATCCAAGGGAGTGTTGCTCTCGGCGTTTTTCTGGTCTTACACCGCCATGCAGATTCCCATCGGCCTGATGGCAGACCGCATGAACCTGTTGTGGGTCTACGCCGGGGCGTTTGCGCTCTGGTCCGTGGCGCAGGGCCTGACGGGCCTGGCCGGCACCCTGACGGTCCTCATCCTGCTTCGCGTTCTGCTGGGTTTTGGCGAATCCATTTACCTGCCGGGCGGCCTCAAGGTTGTGAGCGTACTTTTTGGCCGCGCTGAACGCGGCCTGCCGTCGGGCTTCTTCGATTCCGGCACCCGCTTCGGCCTGGTCCTGGGAGGGCTGGCCATTCCCTGGCTTCTGGTGCATTACGGCTGGCGCGACGCGTTTGTGATGATCGGGATCCTGGGCCTCATCTGGCTGGTCCCGTGGTTTCTTGCTTTCCCGGCCAAACTGGCAAAGAAGGCTCAGCCACCGCTGCCGGCCGAAGCGCCCGGACCGCAGGGGCGCCGGCGCTTCAAGCTGGCGCATTTTGACCGCAACCTGCTGGGCGTCTGCCTGGGCTTTTTCTGTTTCGATTATTTCTGGTATCTGATGCTCACCTGGCTTCCCGACTACTTGTACGAAGCCCGGCATCTGGGCATCATCAAGGCGGGGCTGTTCTCGGCCATGCCTTACGCGGTATTTGGCGTTTGCCAGCCGCTGGGGGGCTGGGTTGCCGACCGCCTGATCAAACGTGGCTGGGACGCCACCCTCACGCGAAAAAGCATCATAACTTTCGGGTTCATGTTCGGCCTGCTGATGATCCCCGCGGCCTTTGTCCAAAGCGCCAATGTCGCCGTGGCGTTGATCGTCGGCGCGGGCTTTGTGGGACTCGCCACCGCCAATCTGCTGGTGATGGTGCAGCTCTGCGCCCCGCACGACGAGGTCGGCGTCTGGACCGGCTTCCTGAACTTTGCAGGAAACATCGGAGGCATCGCCGCGCCGCTGGTCACCGGCTTCCTGATCGCCTGGACGGGTTCATTTGTTTCGGCGTTTGTGCTGGGCCCGGTGCTGCTGGTGAGCGGCCTGCTGGCCTACTGGTTCATTGTGGGGAAACTCGAGTCCCCGCAGGACACAACGGAACCCATTATCGCCGAAGCGGGATAAAATATCCGCCGGGCAGGCATTCCCTGGCCGGGGTTGCAAGGCAAACTGCTGAAGGAGAAATCCATGGGGAAACTGGCGATCACCGGAGGCAAACCCGTCCGCACGAAGACTTTTGCCGACTGGCCGATTTACAACCGCAAGGAAGAGCGGGCGCTGCAGCAGGTGCTGGCCAGCCGCAACTGGGGCGGCTATCCGTTTCCAAACACCATCGCCGGCCGCTTTGCGCAGAAGTTCGCCAAGTTCCACGGCGCCAAGTACGGGCTTGCGGTCTCCAACGGCACGGTGGCCATCCAGGTGGCGCTGAAGGCGGCGGGCATCGAGCCGGGCGACGAGGTGATTGTCCCCGCCTACACGTGGGAAGGAACGGTGGGTCCGGTATTGCTGTTAAACGCCGTGCCCGTCTTCGTCGACGTCGATCCCGGCACCTACTGCCTGGACGCCCGGTTGATTGAGGCGGCATTGACGGAGCGGACGCGCGCCATCCTGCCCGTCCACCTGGCCATGAGCTTTGCCGATATGGACGCCATCATGAAGATCGCGCGCCGGCACAAGCTGGCGGTGATTGAAGACTGCGCGCACGCCCACGGTGGCCAATGGCGAAACAAGGGCGCGGGGGCCACGGGCGACTTCGGCTGTTTCAGTTTCCAGTCGAGCAAGCTGATGACCTCCGGCGAAGGCGGCGGGGTGATCACCAGCAACCTCGCTTTTTACGAGCGGGCGCAGTCTTACGTGAACTGCGGCCGGGCCAGCCAGACTGACCGCTTTGGCCACCGCCTGATCGGATTTAATTACCGGGTGACGGAATTCCAGGCGGCCATCCTGGAAGCGCAGCTTGAGCGCCTTCCCGGGCAGGCCAAAAAGCGCCAGGCGAACATGGCGCATCTGGAAAAACGCCTGCGCAAAATTCCCGGCCTGGATTTCCTCAGGCACGACAAGCGCAACACGCGCGTGGCGGCCTACCAGTACGTTTTCAAATACAATGCGGAAGCTTTTGGCGGCACTCCGCGGGCGGCCTTCCTGGGCGCTCTGGAACTGGAAGGCATTCCCTGCGACGGGTTGTTCTACGAGCCTGTTTACAAAAGCGCGCTGTTTCCGCTGGACCCCACCGAATTTCCGGCACTTTCATGGGGGCGCGCGGAACCGCTGAATCCAAGAACGAAATATCATTGCCCGGTTTCAGAGCGCGCCGCCTACGAGGAATCGGTGTGGCTGCCGCACCACTTGTTCCTGGGCAGCCGCAGGGACGTTGACGACATTGCCGACGCGGTGGAAAAGGTCTGCGCGAACGTGGACGAATTGCGCGGCCTCAAACATCCGGCGATTGAAAAAGGAGCGATGAGCCGCGTGGAACGCCCGCGCATCGAAAAGCGCCAGTATTAGCGCCGGTGCTTTCAGGCTTCATCCGCAATCATCGAGGGACCATAAACAACCATGATTCTTCCCCTCACTCCAGTCCGGTTCAAGCGCCATGCCGCGCGCATCTTCGGGAAAAAGGAAGGCATCGTCTGCGAAAACCTGCGGCTTACCTACAGCCAGTTTGACGAGCGCTGCGACCGGCTTTCGGCGGCGCTGCTGCGTCTGGGCCTCAAGAAAGGCGAGCGCGTGGCCTTCCTGAGTTTTAACTGCCACCGCCTGCTGGAAGCCTATTTCGGGGTTCCTCAACTGGGCGCCATCCTGCTGCCGCTCAACATCCGCCTGAGCGCGGAAGAATTGGCTTACATCCTGAACGATGCCGCGCCCGCCATGCTTTTTTTCGATCCCGAATTCATTCCGCTGCTGGAAGAGTTGCGGCAGGGCGCCCAGTCGGTCAGGCACTTTGTGGCGCTGCGAGGTTCCCCGCCCTCGTGGGCCCATCCCAAAACCTATGACGAGATTCTGGCCGAGGCCGAGCCGGCGGAAATCGATTACCGCACGATTGATGAAAACTCCGTGGCCGAGCTTTTTTACACCAGCGGCACCACGGCGCATCCCAAGGGCGTGATGCTCACCCATCGCAACCTCTATCTCCACGCGTTTTACAGGCTGCAGGTGGAGAACCAGGTGGACAAAGAAGTGGGGATTTACACGGTGCCGCTGTTTCACGTGAACAGTTGGGGCACGCCGCACTTCCTGACGATGCTGGGCGGCCGGCACGTGATGATCAAGAAATTCGATCCTCTGGCCTTGCTCCAACTGGTCGAGGCCGAGCGGGTAACGCAGCTCCAGATGGTCCCCACCATGGCGACCGCCATGCTCAATCATCCGGAGTTCACCCGCTACGATGTTTCCAGCGTCAAAACCGTGTTTCTCGGCGGCGCGCCCTGCGGCACGGCGCTGGTTCGCGAGATTGAAGAAAAGATGCCGGGCTGCGTGGCCAAGGGCGGTTACGGCCTGACGGAAACTTCGCCGGTCATCTCCTTCGCCAGCATCAAAGAACACCTGGAGGGCGATCCTCAGCATGTTCAGGACCGCCGCAAGGCGACCGCGGGATGCGCGTTGGCCGGCGCGGAAATCCGCGTGGTGGATATCCACGGCAACGACGTCAAGCCCGACGGCGAAGAAGTGGGCGAGGTGATTGTCCGCAGCGACGTGGTGATGGCGGGCTACTGGAATCAGCCGGAAGCCACCGAACGCGCCATCCAGGACGACTGGTTCCACACCGGCGACCTGGCCACCATTGACGAGGACGGTTACGTCCTGATCGTCGATCGCTCCAAGGACATGATTTTGAGCGGCGGGGAGAACATCGCCTCGGCGGAGGTTGAACGCGTCCTCAGCTCGCATCCTGCGGTGCTGGAATGCGCGGTGATTGCCGTTCCGGACGACAAGTGGGGCGAAGTTCCCAAGGCGCTGGTGGTGCTTCGCGAGGCGCAGGCCGCCGATGAAGCCGGCATCCTCGACCACTGCCGCGGCCACCTGGCCGGGTTCAAGGTTCCCAAGTCGGTGGAATTTCTGCCAGTCCTGCCCAAAGGCGGCACGGGCAAAATCCTGAAGAAGGTGCTACGCGAACCCTACTGGGCGGGCTGCAAGCGGCGCGTGCAGTGACTCGCAGGCCATCGGGCGCTAAACTGAAGCATGACCCATTTCGAGATCAGACGGGATGAGCCGCTCAAGCCCTTCACCACTTTCAAGGTGGGAGGGCCCGCGCGCGCTTTTGCCACCGCGGCCACGCGTGAAGATTTTCTCGAAGCGCTTCGGTTTGCGCGGCGGGAACGGCAGGACGTCTTCCTGCTGGGCGGGGGAAGCAACATCCTGGTGAGTGACAGCGGCTTCCCGGGACTGGTCATCCATCCGGTCGCGCGGGGCATTGCCATAGAAACCACGGAGTCCGGAAGGGCCGTGCTGCGGGCTGAAGCAGGCGAAACCTGGGATGAGGTGGTTGCCCGCTCGGTTGAGGAAGGCTTCTGGGGCATCGAAAGCCTTTCGCACATTCCCGGCCAGGCCGGCGCGGCCCTCGTCCAGAACATCGGAGCGTACGGGCAGCAGATCAGCGACGTTTTCGAAAGCGCCACGGTGATGCAGGTGGCGACGGGCAACGTACTGAAGCTCCGCTCCGCCGACTGCGCCTTCGACTACCGGAAAAGCATTTTCAACTCCGGCATAGGAGACGGCCTCATCATTCTTCAGATTGAACTCTGGCTCAGCCGCCTGGCCAGACTGGATCTTCGCTACCTGGACGTGCGCGACTACTTCAAAGAACGCGGTATCGACAGGCCCTCCGCCCAGCAGGTTCGCGACGCCATCATCGAGATCCGCGACCGCAAGTTCCCCTTCCCGCGCGAAGAGAAAGGGGGCAACGCCGGCTCGTTTTTCAAGAACCTGATCCTGAGCCAGACGGAATTTGAGACCCTGCGCGCCAACATCCAGCGCAATTTCTCGGAGGCAGAATCGAACCGCCTGCAAGAAATTCGAAAACGCTCGGGCGCCGACGGGGAGGTAAAAATCCCCACCGCTTTCCTGATTGAAATCTGCGGCCTCAAAGGGCACCGCGAGGGCGGCGCGCGCGTGAATGAAACCCAGCCTCTCGTGCTGCTGAATGACGGCGGGGCCACCGCCCACGACGTGCTCACGCTGGCCGGCTGCGTGCGCCGGACCGTCCACGCCCGCACCGGCATGACCCTCCAGCTAGAGCCGGAACTGGTGGGCTTCAGGCCGGAGCAGGTGGAACAATACCTCGCGCTCGGCTGACGCCGCCTGGCCGGGGCAATTTTGAATTTTGTTCCAGAAACCGCTCCCCACAGGAAACCTCGGCCGCCGCTGCAGTTTTGCTCCCGCCCGTCCGATTGAAACACCGTTGTAGATGCCAGGCAGGTGTGTCAGGCTAACCGTAAGCCCTGGATGCAGTGGGAAGCGGCGGAAAAGGACGAGATGAACCTGATGGAACTTTTCAGAACGGGCCCGGCTGGCCGCGGCGCAAGCCGCCGGGAGGTGATTTCGCGGTTTGTGGTGTTCACTGCGTTTACCGGCCTGCTGCTGGGGATTTTTGAAGCCGCGCTGCTGCGCACCTCGCCCATCGTTCCGGCCCTGCTGGTTCCGGACATCGGCACCGTGGAATGGTTTGTGGCTCCGCTGGTGGACCTCGCCTCTTTTGGCCTGCTGGGCCTGGTGCTGGGTCTGCTGGCGGGGCGAAAGCCCGGAGGACACAGGATCCGATTGCTGGCTGCGGCTGATGTGGCCATCATCGTGGCTTTTGTGGCGCTGCGGATCCGCTGGCTCCACGCCCGAATCGTCATCAAGGAATACAGCCTGCGGGACTTTCTGGTTCCGCTGCTGGCGTTCGCGGCAGCCCTGGCGGCAGCGGCTGTAGTTGTCTACCTGTTGTGGAAGCCGGTTTCGCGCCTGGCCGCGCGCTGGCGCTTCCGCTGGGTGCGTTTCCTGTCGTGGAGCCTTGTGGCGGCCAGCCTCGCCGCCCTGTGCGGCTTGGGATATTACCTGCTCGACCCTTTTCCGGGCGCGGCAGGTGTGAAGGCGGCGTCCGCTGAGGACGCCCGGGCCCCCAACATCGTCTTCATCGTTCTCGACACCGTGCGCGCCGATCATCTCTCAGCCTACGGCTACCCGCGCCCCACCACTCCCAACATTGACCGCCTGGCCCGCCGCGGAGCGCTGTTTGAAAACGCCATTTCGTCCACTTCCTGGACGCTGGCCTCGCACGCCTCCATGTTCACGGGCCTGCTGCCCCATCAGAACGGCGCCGACTGGTGGCTGCCTCTGCCGCCGGGCCCGCGCACTCTGGCCGAGGCGCTGCACTCCGAGGGCTACGAAACCGCGGGATTTGCCGCCAATTTCGACTATTGCCAGAAAGGCTGGGGCATCGGCCGGGGCTTTGGCATTTACCGTGACGACAGCGAATCGCTGTGGCGCAATCTGGCCGGCACGCTGCTGGGCACGGCGCTCATCCAGCCCGCGTACGAGACCTTCTGCCGGTTTGACTATCTCGAACGGGAGGACGCGCGCGAAACCAACGAGGACATTTTCCGCTGGCTTCGCCGCCCGCCCGCGAATCCCTATTTTCTCTTTATCAACTACTTCGACACTCACGTGCCCTATCTCACCGAGCCGCCCTACGACCACCGCTTCGGGACGCTCCCGAACAAGCTGGTCCACAAGCTGTTCAACGACCTGCAGGGCCCGGACCCTGCCCGCGACATCACGCCCGCCGAGCGCGCCACACTGATGGCCGCCTATGACAACTGCCTGGCCTTTCTCGACGCCCAGGTCGGCCGCCTGCTCGACGATCTCCAAAAGTCCCCCGAGGGCCGGAACACCATCGTCATCATCACCTCCGACCACGGCGAGGCTTTCGGCGAGCAGGGCTTTTACAGCCACGGGTACAACCTCTATCGCCAGGTTCTGCACGTTCCGCTCATCATCGCCGGGCCGGGCGTTCCAAAGGACGTCCGCATCGGGCACATCGTCCGCACCCGCGACCTTTTCTCTACCGTGCTCGACTTTGCCGGCGGCGGCCACACGCCCTTCAGCCGCGAGAGCCTGGCGCGCTTCTGGGATCCGGCATTCAAGCCTCAGCCTTTTGACAATTTTGTTGTTTCAGAACTGGTGCCCATCTTCAACGAGGACGGGACCAAAGCCATGATCAGCCTCACCACGCCCGAGTGGCAATACATCTACGATTCGGACGGGCGCGGCGAGCTTTACCACTGGCCGGACGATCTGCTCGACCAGAAGGACCTGGCCGGCTCCCCGGGCGCGCAGGCCACCATGGCGGACCTTCACACAAGACTTATTCAACTGGTGGCAGGTTCGTCTGAACCCTGGCGCGACCAGAACTACCTTTTTTCGCACGGCCCCAGCCGAAGCTCCTTCCTGCTCGACGTGCTCTCGGCGCGAAAAAAAGATTCGGACCTGCCTTCAGGCAACCAGCAGACCTTTATCGGCGCCTCCCAGGCCCGCTTTGAACCCAATGAGCCCGAGCCATCTTCACAACCCACCCAGCCCGACCGCCAAACCCTGCAGAGCCTGCCCTACCACTAGCATGTGGCACGGTAGTTTCGTGATTTCAGCCGGGTAGCGCAGGCCCTTATGGCCTGCGGCTTTTGACTCTCGTAGGGGAGGGCTCCGCCCTCCCGCCGATTTTGTAACGAAGAAGGGCGGCGGCGTTTTGCGAAAGAGCACGGGTAGTAACGCCCGAGTGCAGGTTCCGGGCCACCGCTACTTCCCGTGTTTCTCCTTCTCTATGGGCAGGGGATCGAACCGCGAGTCACGCTTCTTGGTAAACGGGCGCACTTCTCTTGCCTTGGTCGGCTTGTTTAAGAGGCGCGGACCACTGGGTTTTCTGCGCGACCAGAGAAACAAGGCCAGCAGCACACAGGGGATGAGGGTCAGGATGATCCAATACCATCGGACCCGGGACCTGCCGGATGAATAAGAAGCACTCATTCGAACACCGCCGTGCTCACATGTAGATGGGTGGAAGTAAACTCCGACTGGTTGACGCACCCTTTCGACGAATCGGAAAACGCCAATATAAATTGCGGCGTGGTAGAGTTTCCAAGGAAACCCGCCAGCCCTTTCTCATCATAATCCCCCCAATACCCGGATACCGCGCTCCCGGGAGATCCGTATCGATAATCCGGGCAGATGGGCCGGGGGGAAATGAAATCGAAGGGCAGGAACATCCGCGTACCATTCGCAAGAACGATGAGATTTCCCTGTTTAATGCTCACCGCGTTGGGATCATCATCGGTCGTCTGGTAAGTTGCCTTCCAGACCGGAGGAAGCCCGATAAATCCCGGCCAGGCTGTCACGGTAGGATTCCACTGGTCCCGCGGCGTATTCAGGTTCCCGGGGGTCGTTCCCCACTCGGGCGCATCCTGGCAAACGGAAAGATCGTTGTTGCAGGCGCTTCCCCGGACGTACAGGCGCTGGGTTTGTGAGTCGCGAGTCGTGTAAAGAAGCCGAATCGCATCGTTATTCACCCGGACCTGGCCATTGTCCAACTCGGTGGTGGAGGGAGCGCCGACGTCGAAAGAGAAGCCATAGGCCATACGAATGGTTTGCGTGCCGACTTTAATATCAATTCTTGTTGTTGCAAAGCTGGCCTGGACGGGAGTCTGCCACGTGTTCCCTACCAGGCGGTTCATGTAGATCACCTGGCTCCCCCCCTCGATCGCAGCCACCAAAAGGGCGCCGGTGTTTCGATCATAGGCAAGGCGCGGATGCGAAATGATCGACTTCCCGGGAAAGGGGTCGCCCAGCTTTGTAAAAGGAGCGATTCCATCCGGGCTCGCCCAGACGTCGATCCGATTCTGGGGAACGTCGCGGAAAGCGGCAAACACCCTTTGATCGCCGCCGAATCCTGCCGCCATGGAGCTGCCATCATAAAAATCATTGTCCTGGGAAACGCAGGACTGGATGGCGAAGTGGACTCCTCCGTCATCGGAACGGGCGATGCATGCGCCGGTAATGCTGCCATCATCCAGCCAGCCGTGATGGCCCGTGGCCGGAATCTTGGACGCAGCGATGGCAAGCGAGGAAATATACACCCGGCCGTAGTTCGTGTTCGAAGACACGATCGCCGGATCACCCCAGAGTGCGGCCATTCCGCTGGGCGGTTTGACTTTGCCGCCGTACGTCCAGGAATTGCCGCCATTTTTTGAGTACGACCACCCCAGCATGCTCGCGCCCGGGTAGACGACGCGATCGTTGCTGGTGTAGACGATCTTGCCGTCGTCGGTGTCGTCGTTGTAGGTGACGATGTAAATCAGAGTGTGGGAGAAGTAGGCGTCAGTCGCGGCGGTTTCAGACTGCGTGCCTTTGAAGGTGGGGTCTTTCTCGTTCACACCCGTAACGTTCACGCCACTGGTGGCGCAGCCCGTCAGAAAGACCACCAGGGTTCCCAAAAGTAACAACAGACGGAATGATCTTAGCAAACGAGTTGCCTCCCCCCTGTTGATTCGTTGCTTTCGCCTGGAGCCCCTAAGAACGCTGACCCATAGTAACACTTCTGTCAATAGGGGACAATGGCCAGAACAGGTGGGCTTCGTGCCCCTCTTTCCCGGGCGCGGCGCCCGGCGCCCAGGGGTGGGAGTAAACCTTCCCGGACAGTCAGAAAGCAGCAGGCGGTAGGCAGAAAGCAGCCTGCCGAGCGCGCTAACGCAGATTTGTTCTGTAACTCTGAGGGTTTTCTGAATCCAGCCCGCGAAGCTGGCGAAAGACTTTAGCCCATGGCGGGAGCACCGCAAGAAAATCCCAAGCCCCACCAGCCGCCGCACCCTTCATAGATGCATTAACCCCGCACCCTATCAACCGCAACCGCCGCCAGAAACTAAACCCATAAACCCTCAGGCCGATTCCGACGATTTCCTTTAGGGGGGCATGCTACGTCCGCGGCCCCCTGCTCTCACGGCTGCAATGGAAAGCCGGGTAGCGCAGGCCCTTGTGGCCTGCGGTTCTTGATTTTCGTAGGGGAGGGCTCCGCCCTCCCGCGGGGAGAGGGTGGACGCGCGAGCGGCCAGTCGAGGGGTCACATCATTGAATGATCGAGCGAATTGCGATTGAGCGATTGAAAGAAAGGCTCTTCGTAGGGGAGGGCTCCGCCCTCCCGTTTTCTCATTGGCTGGCCCAGACGGCGCGGGAGCCCGGAGGGCTCCCCTACAAAACCATTCCCGCGGGCCATTGCCCTCGTAGCGCCTGCTTTCAGCCCGCCAAGCGGGCGAAAGACTATAGCCCACGGCGCGAGCCGTGGGAAACGAAGCCATGACAAGACTTCCCAGCCCCGGCAGGGGCGAAAGAATGCGGGCCGGCGCCCCGATGGATCGGGACGATCTCGCGGAGATAGAACCGCGGACCTCAGGGGCGGAGGTCCGCGCTACCCGATCTTCCGAAAACGACCCTGCTTCCCGCTCCCTTCCCCGACCGCCGCGATTACTACGCCCTGGCCATCCTGGCCGCGGCTGTGGTGCTGATGTTCTATAAAATCCTGTTCGCTTCCCAGATGCTTTTTTACCGCGACATTCTGAACCAGAGCTATCCGCTGGCGCGCCTGATCCATGAAATTTGCCGAAGCGGCTCGCTGCCTTACTGGAACCCTTACCTCAACTTCGGCCAGCCCATCCTGGAAAATCCCAACGCCCTGTTTTTCTATCCCACCACGCTGCTGATTGTTCTGCTGCCGGTCCGCCTGGCCTTCCAGTTGCACTTTGTCCTGCACTTTCTGCTGGCCGCAGCCGGGGCATACTGCCTCGCGCGGCGGTGGCGGCAGTCGCACCTGGCGGCGTTTTTTGCGGCGCTGTTTTTTGTGTTCAGCGGGCCGGTGCTGTCGCTCGGAAGTTTTTATAACGAAGTCGCCTGCGCCGCCTGGATTCCCTGGGCGCTGCTGGCCACCGACCGCGCCCTCGCGGGCCGCTCCATCCGTCGCTGGCTGCTGCTGGCGCTGGTTTTCCTGATGCAGTTTCTGGCCGGCGAGCCTTTCACGCTGCTGGCGACATTCGGGCTTTGCTTCGCCTACGCGCTCTTTCGCGCCGGGTTCTTCCGTCGGCCGCTGGCCGAAAGCAAACCTGCGGGTGCTCGTGGCCTTCGTTGCAACGGGCGGGCTGATGACGGCGCTGGCGGCGGTGCAACTGTTCCCGGCCACCGTCCTGCTGCGGCGCTCGCTGCGCGGGGCCATCGGATTCCCTTTCAGCCAGAACACCTACTGGTCGCTCCATCCGCTGCAGTTGATCGGAACTTTCGTGGCGGGATTTCCCGATCCCATGTTCATGGCGACGTCGCTGTGGACGCCGGTTTTGAATTTCAACAACAAGCCCTACTTTCCGTCGCTCTTCCTGGGGTTTGTGCCGCTGTTCTCGCCTTCATCGGCTGCGCCCTGGGCCGCGACCGCCGCCGGCGCTTTGCGGGCTGGGCCGCGCTGGCCTTGCTGCTGCTCGCTTTCGGGCGCTTTACGCCGCTTTACCGTCTGGCGCTTTTTGCCATGCCCCTTCTGAAGCTGGTGCGCTTCCCCATCAAGCTGCTGGTGCCGGTAATGCTGCTGACGGCGCTGCTGGCGGGCTGGGGAATTGACGCGATGCGCCGGCCGGAGGAATGGGGATCGAAAAAAGCCGCGGGCGTGCTCGCCGCGCTGGCGGTTGCGGCGGCCGCGGCGTGGTTTGTGTGGGGCGCTGCGTGGCTGGTTCCGCAAGGGGTGGAACTGGCGGCCGCCTGGGCGCTGGGCCACACCATCGCGGCCATGGGAATCCATTCCGTGGGAGCGTTTGGCCCCGGGGCCGTGGAAGGCGCCGCGCGGTACTTCCTCAACATGCTGCGCTGGCAGGCGCCCGGAATCGCCGGACTGGCGCTGGGCGCCGCGCTCTGGTTTGCGGGGCTCAAACGGGGCGGCCGCCGCGCGCGCCTGGGACTGCCGCTGGCGCTGGCTGTGGGGGCCGGGCAGCTCCTGCTGGTAAACTATTCCGCCAACCCCACCGTTCCCGGCGCGTTTTACGCTTATCGCCCGCCGGTGCTCGGCCACTTTGCGCCCTCGCAAATGCCTTACCGCTACTGCGACGTTTTCGGCGGCTCCCGGCTGGCTGCGGTCTCAACCGCGGCCCTCGGATCAGCCGCTCGATTTTGCGTCCGTCCCGGCCGCCCGCAACCTCGGCGCGCCGGCGCCCGCCGCCTTCCAGGAACGTCTGCTGCTGGAGCACGGCGGCCTGCTGGAAGACGCCGAGGGCATCTCCAACGTCGATCCGGAATGGAGCTTCCCGGTGGAGCTCTACCAGTTCTGGGTGTTTCGCCCTGCACAAGGTTCCGGGGCCCGGAGCAAACGCTTTGCCTGATGGGCCGCAGCAACGTGCGCTACCAGATTCTGGGCGGGCGCGGAAATTATCAGACGGCCCGCGAAGTGGCGCCGGTCGCGAACGGCACTCCTTTCCCGAGCTACCTTTATGAGAACGGATGCTTCCTGCCCCGGGCCTACGTGGCGGCGAGGGCTGTCTATTCTCCCAATCCGGACGAGACGATGGCGCGACTGGCTGATCCCGGCTTCGATGCGCGCAACACCGTGCTGCTCGAGTCAAAGGATGCCGTCGAGTATGCTTCGCCGGTGACGGGCCCCGCCGGAAAGGTGGAATCATTTCGCCGCCGGCCCAACAGCGTTACGCTGCAGGTGAATCTTTCGCGGCCCGGTTACGTGGCGCTGCTCGACCGCTTCGATCCCAACTGGCAGGCAACGATGGACGGACGGGAAGTGAAAATCCTGCGGGCGAACCTCCTGTTTCGCGCCGTTCGGGCGGGGGCGGGCCGGCACACCGTCCGCTTCTATTACCGGCAGCGTGGGCTTGCGGCGGGTTTGGCGGTTTCGCTGGGGGCGCTGGCGCTGTGCGGCGTTCTCTTCCTGCTGGATTTGCAGGTCGCGGTAATCGGGCGCCGCCCCGAAGACGAGCCTGACGCCGTGCGTCCGCAGGCTATTCAGGAAGGCGGGCCGGTGGAGGTGGCCGTTACCGTTCCCGGCGCGCGGCAGTAGATTTCAAAAGTCACGTCGTCCTCGCAGGGCTGGTAGAAATCGCGGAGATAATCTGCCAGCGCAGGAAACGCCCGGAGCGCCTGGGCGGAATCCTGCCAGGTTCCGGAAAGGCCGTGGACCTCGTCGCGCCGCGCCACGATGATGTAACGCGGGCGGACTTCGGTGAGCCGGCGAACCAGCTCCTGCCGCCAGCCGGGCAGCCGCCAGGGGGCGATCAGAGGCAGGTTCCAGACAAAACGCGCGGGCGGGCGGTGGCCGCTGAGGTAATAAATCAGCGGCTCGTTTCCCCACACGTAGACGCCGTCGGCGGGGGCGGGATGCCGCTTGAGAAAATCGACCACGCGCAGGACATCGCGGAAGTCTTCGGCTGCGCCCGGCCATGAGTAACTGGAATAGAACCGCGCCGGGCCCTGCCGCCACTGGTTGAAAGCCCGGTAGTTGGCCACCGATTCGCATCACCGGTCCCGGCAGGCAGAGAGCAGCCAGGTTCGCCAACACCACCCAGGTGAGAACGCGCGCCACCCGCCAGTTGCGGCGGGCAAAGTAACCGGCCAGCGCCCGCGCGCCTTCGAAAGCCTGAACCATCAGATACGCCCAGAGGATGGCAAAAAACGGGTAGCAGGTTTCAAAGTAGTAGGGCTGATAGCGAATCTGCACAGCCAGCGCCGCGAACCCGGCAACGGCTCCCACCAGCGCCGGCGTTAGTCGGGACAGATGGCGCCGCCGCCAGGCAATGATGACGGCGGCCAGCGCCGCGCACAGCGTCCAAGAACCCAGCCAGAATTCCACGCGCCCAGCCGCCCACGCCCAGTAGTGCGGGATGCCGGCGGAGGCCGTGGCGGCATACCGCGGAAGCACTTGGAACTGTTGTTCAACAAAGGCGCTCCATGAGCCACTGAACAAGCAGACGGAGACGACCAAAATACTGCCTAAAAAGAACCCGGCGGCAAACCTGAACGCCGTGGAAGCCCAATCGATAGAGTTGGTTACAAGCCTTGCCCTCAGCGAGCCGTCCCCGGCATCCTCTCGCCTTCTGGTACAGCGCCAGCAACAATAGAGGCACGAAAGTGATCACGTTGTATTTAACCCAAAATGCGCCGGCAAAGAGAATTCCGGCCAGCAACTCCCTGCCTTTCGTCGGCCGGCCGCGGAGCAGAAAGTAACTGCCGAAGACGAAAAGCATGAGGAAGGTTTCCGGCTGGCCCGCGTCCCAGTAGCCGGCGCGGATGTGCAGAGCGGCGTTCACCAGGACGGCGAGGAACGCCGCAGCCTTGCCGAGGGTCCCTTCCGTGAAGCGGAAGATGCAGACGGAAATGGCCAGCAGCCAGAAGATATCCAGCAGGCCGATGCTCCACATGGCCGGGCCGAATATCTTCACGATGCCCGCGTAAAGGTAGAAGATGCCGGGCGGCTTGTTGTCCCAGAGGTCGCGATAGAGCCGCGCGCCGTCGAGCAGTCCGCGGCCGATCACGCAGTACGTTGCCTGGTCGCGCCCAATCGGATAGCTGAGATTCGGCAGGGCCATCAGCAAGACCAGCCCAAGCGCCAGCGCCAGCCAGCGGCCGGAGCCGGAAGTTGCGAACCAGCCGTGCGAAGGGGCTTGATCGGCGTTCATGATGGGCCGCCAGTGGCAACGCGTGACAAGCGCGCATAGACGATGAAGTTCCTCGATGCCTTGACGCGCCGGTAGCGTTGCCGGAGAAGGCTGGCGAGGGCTGGATACCGCACCAGATATTCCTGGGAGTCGAGCGTGGTTCCGGAAAGGGCGGGGATGGCGTCACGGCGTTCCACGATTATGAAAAGCGGCTGTTTCGTCTTCAGGGTCTCGACAAGCTCAGCACGCCAGGCTGCCGGCGCCCAGTCCGAAACCAGTCCAATGTTCGAGACAAAGCGCGAGGGACAGTCGCGCCCGGAAAGAAAGTAGATGAGCGGCGCGGTTCCCCACACGTAGATTTCGTCACCGGGCGCGGAGTGCTTCTTGAGATAGCGAACGGTCTGGAACTCGCCCCCCAGGTGCTCAATGCCCAGCGACCACCAGTAACTCCCGTAGGATTTTTCAGGATTGCGCCACCACTTCTGGAGGCCCTGGTAACGTTCCACCTGGTGCATGGCGGGCGCGGGCAGCGGGAAATAAACGCAGTTGATAAAGACCAGCCAGACGCCCACGCGGGCGGCCATCCAGCCGCGCCGCCTGAATTGCCGGGACAGGGTTCGAAAACCTTCAAATATCTCGACAGCCGAGTACGCCCAAAGCATGGCGAGGAACGGGTAGAAGGTCTCAAAGCTGTAGGCATTGAAACGTGCCTGGGAGGCCGTCACAAGAAATCCCGACGCGGCGGCAATGAAGATTGGGGCCGAGCGATGAAAATCACGGCATCTCCAGGCCATGAGCAGGGCCAGCGCGACGCCCGCTTCCGGCCAGGTTCCCAGGTTGAAGCTGACCTGTCGCAGCGCCCAGAGAAAGTAGTGAGGAGTCCGTTCGACGATCATGGCGCCATAGCTCGGCAGCACCTGAAACTGAACTTCTTTCATGGCCGGCCACGCCCCGGAAAACCGGAACCCGGCAAGAACTCCGGCGATGGTGGCGGCAAGTCCGGCGAGCAGCACGGCGGTCCGGGCAAACCACGCACGCCAGGGCAGGGTTAAGCTCAAACGGGGCGAAGGCAAATCCAGGCGGCGGGTGTCGAGATAAGGAAGAAAAACGACCAGAGGCAGGAACACGAGCGCGTTGTACTTGATCCAGAAAGCAGCACCCAGCGCCAGCCCCGCCGTGAAACTTCGCCACTTCGGGCGGGGCCCGTCGCGAGCCAGCAGAAAGAAGGCGGCAAAAACAAACAGCACCATAAAAACTTCAGGCTGCGCCGCGTTGATATAGCCTTTGCGGTTGTGCCAGTAGGCATAGAGCACCGCGGCGACGGCGCCCGCCTGCGGCCCCAGGTACCGCCTGCAGAAGCAGAACGTGGCGAACGCGGCCGCCATAACGCAAACCAGGTCCACCGCGCCCACCAGCCACGTTGCGCGGCCAAGCAGCTGGACGATGGGAACGTAGAGATAGAAAATACCCGGCGGCTTGTTGTCCCAAAGATCGCGATAGAGATGCTTGCCCTTCAGCAGACTTTCGGCAATCACGCAATAGGTGGCCTGGTCGCGGCCGATGGGGTACTGAAGATTGGGCAGGGAGAGGATGAAGACCACGGCCAGCGCCCCAATCAGCCAGGTTCGGGAGTTGCGCGAAGAGACAGAACCGCCCGAAGTTGCGCCGAACCTGTGCATACCGCGATCAGAATTCTTATCGGCATTTTCAGGAGGGTGGGTGAGGGATGAATCGCGAAGGGGCTTGCAGACGCGAGGCCAGCCGAATCTGACCGAAAGCGGAACTCAGGCTTGCCCTTATCCGTCTGCAACAGTGTTGCTGGAGGTGGAGGTCCTCGGGCCCCAGATCTTCCAGATGGAGGGAATATTGAAGGCGAGATTGACGGCGCCGTCGAGAAGCACTCCTGCCGCTGCCGCGAGCACCAGCCGCACGCCTTGCGAGGCAAGGACAAGCGTCAGGGCGATGTTCAGAATGGCGCCGGGCAGGCAGACTTTCTGATAGCGCCACAGGCGCGATGCGCTTCCTGCCTTTGGGGGGACACTCCGGAGGCGGCGCGCGAAGGTGGCGTTCTGGTTCCAGAGGAAGTTCCACAGCAGCGCCGCTTCAACCGCCAGGGGCACAACCCAGAAGGCACTGGCGCCGCCACGCCCGGCCATCCGGTAAATCAGGCCGATATCCAGCACAGCTCCCGTGAGCCCCACAAAGCTGTAGAGGACCCACGCGCGCAGCTGGCCCGTGGCGAAGGCCAGCCGCACAAGGTGGGCCAGGTATTCCGCATACTGGCGCGCGCCCAGCTTGGAAGCGCCGCGCGTCCTTTCTTCAAACTGGTAAGGCACTTCCACCACATGTTCAATCCGCCCTCTGGCCAGGACTTCCAGCAGGATTTTGTAACCCAGCGGCGAAAGCTCAGCGTCCGCGATGGCAGCAGCCCGCACCACAAACATGCCCGACATGGGGTCGCTGACCGCGGAAAGCTTCAGGGGCAGAACGGTGGCGGCCATGTGGGTGGCGCCGCTCGAAATCACGCGGCGGATGAATTCCCAGTCCGAGGTCCCGCCGCCTGCGATGTAGCGGCTGGCCACGGCCAGGTCGGCGTTGGACCGGCGCAGGGCGGCTGCCAGCGCCACAAGGATTTCCGGTGGATGCTGAAGGTCCGCGTCAATCACCCCCAGCAGGTCGCCCTGGGCAAGCTTCCAGCCATCCACCACGGCGGTGGCGAGCCCCAGGCGCCCGGAGCGGCGAAGGACGCGCACATGGAACTCGCTGCCCAGCTCCTCGGCAAGTTCGGCCGTTCCGTCACCGCTGTTGTCGTCAACAACGATCAATTCGTATTCTTCGCCGGACTCGGCCAGCGCCGAACCGGATCGGCGGATCACTTCCTGAATCGAGTCCGCCTCTTTGTAAGTTGGGATTACAACGGAAATCATATCGGGGCCAAAGTCCTTCCGCGCGCGGACTTGAAAGCGAACCTGAAAATAGCATGCGCTCCGGATTCCGTCAATCAGACTGCAGGTTGCTGACAACATCAGCCCGCGGGTTGCCCGCCCCGGAATGCGGATGCCGCAGGCTCCGGGGTTGGCGTCAGAAGCCGGACACGTGCGTGGTTGCCTTTTAGGGAACGAAGTGCTATCTGTATCTGCTTGGAATTGATTCAGGTTCGCACAAGAATTTCTGGTGACCCGTTGCATCAGTCTGCGGGACAGGGATTGCGGTATTGTCCTCTGAATGCGACGGATTCCAATCGCCATAGTCTTGCTTGGCCGCAAAAATCTCTCGAGAGGTGATGATGAGTTCAACCAGGAACGAAGCTGGAAAGAACACGGCGGAGGCAGGACTTTCGCGCAGGGACGTGCTGAAGATGGGCGCAGGGACGCTGGGCGGCGCACTTGCAGCCGCCGCTTCTTCTGCCGCCGCCAGGGCGCAGGAATCCGCCGGCAAAGGAACCCGCAGGCCTAATTTCCTGATCATTATGGGCGACGGCATTCAGCCCGGTGAGCTGAGCATCGGCGGCAATACGATTTGTAAGACGCCGAACATTGACCGCATCGGGCGCGAGGGTCTGCGCTTGCAGAATACCTTTGTGATTAACGCCCTTTGCGCTCCCAGCCGGGCGACGGTGCTGACGGGCCTTTACTCGCGGGGCAACGGCGTGATCGACAATAAGCAGCGGCATATCGGCACGGGCATTCCCCTTGTGACAGACCATTTGCGGAAGGCCGGGTACGAGGTTGCCTTCTGCGGCAAATCGCATGTGGCCGGAGGCTTGAGAGAATACTACTGGGATTACTACTACGGCTATCTCGGCCAGAAATCATACGTCAATGCTCCCATCGCCGAAGGCATCAACGGACATATCGGAGGCGATGAGGTTGTTGAGGGATATTCGGACGACGTGATTACGGAGGCGGCTGCCGGCTGGCTGGAAGGGAAGAGAGAAAAGCCCTTCTGCATGTACCTGTTCCTCAAAGCTCCGCATCAGCCGTTTATCCCGCCGCGAAACCTGGCCACCTTGTACGACGATGGAACCAAGATCCCCGTGCCTGAAACTTTTGATGAGGACCTGAAAGGCTACCCGGGCAAACCGCGCGCCTTCGCGAATTGCGACAACCACATTGGGACGGATTCAACCGGCGTCAGCACTCTGGAAGCGATGGTCAAGAATCATTATGCCTCCACCGTGGGCCTGGACCAGAACGTCGGCCGCATCCTGAAGGTTTTGGAACAGACGGGCAAGCTGGACGATACCGTCATCATGTTCACGGCGGATCACGGGTACTTCCTGGGTGAATGGCACTTTATGGACAAGCGGCTGATGCACGAACCGTCGATCCGCATCCCTCTGCTGGTGCGCTATCCGAAGATGATCAAACCAGGCACACTGAACGACAAGATGGTGTTAAACCTTGATATTCCTTCGACCATGATGGAGTTGGCAGGGTTGGATGTTCCCGAATCCATGCAGGGGCAAAGCTTTGTGCCATTACTGAAAGGCCAGGATCCGTCTTCCTGGCGGAAGGACTGGTACTACGCCTTCTATGAGTACCCGGGACCCAACATGGTTCCCAAAAACCGCGGCATCCGCACCGAGCGCTACAAGCTGATCGAGTATTGGGAGTACGAACCCAAACAATATGAGCTCTACGATTTACAGGAAGATCCCAAAGAGCTTCACAACTTGTACGACGACCCGAAATACAAAGACCTGACAGCACGACTTCATCAGCGGATGATGGACCTGGGCAAAGAGGCGGGCGAGATATAGATCACGGCTCGACCGGCAGGGCCGCACATGGCAACTCATTTTGTCGGTGCGCCGGCCACGTTGTGCAAGTGTGCCGCGTGGAATAGACTGACCTTGTATGTCTCATTCACCCCACAGCAGCGTCGCTGAGCGGCCGGAAGAGGGGCAGCAATCCCTGACGGCTTTTCACATCATGACCAAGCCGGTGGGACCCATCTGCAACCTCGACTGCCGCTACTGTTTCTACCTTGAAAAGGAAAACCTCTACCCGGGCAAATCCAGCTGGGCCATGCCCGAGGATGTGCTTGAAACCTACGTCCGGGAGTACATTCAGTCCCAGAATGTTCCGCAGGTTTCCTTTGCCTGGCAGGGTGGTGAACCGACCCTGCTGGGCGTGGAGTATTTCGAGAAAGTCGTCGAGCTTCAGAAGAAATACGCCGACGGGAAGCGGATTGAAAACGCTTTTCAAACCAACGGCGTTCTGCTGGATGACCCATGGGGCGAGTTTCTTTCAAAGAATCAATTCCTGGTGGGCCTTTCCGTCGACGGGCCGGAAAAACTGCATGACCACTTTCGCGTGGATAAGGGCGGCCAGCCGACCTTTAAGCGCGTGATGCGCGGCCTGGGATATCTGAAAAAGCACGGCGTGGAGTTCAACACGCTGACGGTGGTCCAGCGCCACAATTCCCGCCATCCTCTCGACGTCTACCGCTTTCTCAGGGAGAGCGGCAGCGGGTTTATGCAGTTTATTCCCATCGTGGAAAGGATCGCCAGGACGCCGAACCCGGAAGGACTGGTGCTGATCAGCCCCGAATCCGAGGAGGCCGCCAGGGTTTCTGAGTGGTCGGTTGAGCCGCTGCAATACGGGAAGTTTCTGTGTGCGATTTTTGATGAGTGGGTTCGCAAAGACGTGGGGCGCTGCTTTGTCCAGATGTTCGACGTGGCGCTTGAAAGCTGGATGGGCTACCCGGCCAGCCTCTGCGTTTTTCGCGAAACCTGCGGATCAGCCATGGCCATGGAGCATAACGGCGATCTCTATTCCTGCGACCATTTTGTGTATCCGGAAAACAAGCTGGGCAACATCATGGAAAGCCCGATCAGCTCGTTGGTCAATTCCGCCCAGCAGCGAAAATTCGGCCAGGACAAGCGGGACACGCTGCCGCGTTATTGCCGGGAATGCGAAGTGAGATTTGCCTGCAACGGTGAGTGCCCCAAGCACCGGTTTATCCGCACGCCTGACGGCGAACAGGGCCTCAATTACCTGTGCGCTGGATATAAGAAATTTTTCCACCACATCGATCCCTACATGAGGTTTATGGCCGGGGAACTCCAGCAGCGCAGGGCGCCCGCCAACGTGATGGAGTGGATCCGAACACAGGAAGCGGAAGCCGCAGCCGGGAAACAGCCGGGGAGAAACGATCCCTGCCCTTGCGGCAGCGGCAAAAAGTATAAGAAGTGTTGCGGCGCGGCTGCCTGAGACCGAAATCAATAGCGAAGCATCCGGTCATCTCAAGCGAAAAAGAACGATATCGCAACCCCATGGAAGTCAGCTCTCGACCAGCAGGCGCGTCAAGGAGTCTGGCAGGCGGTGCTTTTTATGGAGCCGTGCCGCCGCAAGCCAGGGACTGTCGGGAGTGCATTCCCACTCATGCGCCAGGGCCAGCCCGCTGTGGCCCGGAACCGTATACTTCCTGAAGAACTGCTCCAACTCCTCCGTAAGTTCATCGACCACATTGCTGAGAGAGGCGTCCTCGAAGCGGTTCACGGTTTCGCGCGGGTCCTCCATCAGGTCGTAAAGCTCATCGCGAAAACGCACGCCGCCGTAGGCATAACGCCGGATCAATTTATAGCGCTGCGTGCGGGCCATGCGCGCGTTGCCGTACTCGCTGATGATGGTTTTTCGCCAGTCCCGCGCCTCGCCGCCCCGCAACTGCGCCAGGTAGGAACGCCCGGGCGAATTGATGTGCGCCGCTGTCTTTTCATCCGGCGACGCTCCGGCAACCTCCAGCAGCGTGGCCCACAGGTCGCAGTGATTAACGTAATCGTTGCACACGGCATTCTGGCGGATGCCTCCGGCCGGCCAGCTCACGGTGCAGGAGATCTTAATGGACTCCTCAAAAAAATTCTGCGGCAGCGTGCCATTGCCTTTTTCCCACATGCCGTGCTGGCCAGTGTTGAGGCCGTGATCGCCGGTGTAAACAACCAGAGTGTTCTCCAACTGCCCGTTGGCCTCGAGCGCGGCCAGAACCTTGCCCACCTCGCGGTCCAGGCTGGAAACGGCGCCGTAATACTCCATGTGCTTCATGCGCTCAACCTGGGGATTGCTGTTCACTGGGATCAACGCCTCGCCGTGGCAGGGCTGGAACTTTTCGTTGGGAATATCTCGGAAGGTTGCCGAATCGTACTGCGCCACCAGGCGAGACGGGGCGGCGTTGTGCGGCGAGTGCGTGTCAACATAGCCGACGAAGAGAAAGAACGGTTTGCCCCGGGCGCCCTCGTTCTTCTTGTGGTCGCGCAGAAAATCAATGGCCCGGCGCGTCAGCAGTGGCGACTGCTGGCCCTGGTCGAGCACCAGGCTCCCCTGATCTGAAAACTGCTGAACGCCATAATGCGGATACTGCGCCACCCAGTAACTGAACCATCGATCGAAGCCGGGATGCGGTTCACGAGTGTGGCCGCAATGCCACTTGCCCACCAGGCCTGTGTGATAACCAGCGTCCTTCATCAATTCTGAAATCAGCGTCTGGCCCTGCAGCCACGGGTGCTCCGCGGCGTCGGTCTGTTCCTCGAGCCAGTCGTGAATGCCGTGCTGCGACGGCATGCGTCCGGTGAAAAAAGATGCTCTGGCGGGAGAGCAAACGGGGCAAGGAGTAAAGGCGTGCGTCATGCGCGTCCCCTTCTCTGCCAGGCGATTCATGTTGGGCGTCAACAATTCTGAGTTGCCATAGGCATGCTGGGCCCACTGGCCGTGGTCGTCGGTCAGAAACACCAGAATGTTCGGACGGTTCGTTTCGGCCGCAGGCTGCGCCACGGTGTTTCCGCCAGGCCAGGCAACAAGCCCAGCCCCCAGGGCGCCCGCCTTTTTTATGAATTCTCGCCGTTGAATTCCGCTCATGGATGGCTCCTCGAACGACTGCCTGACCTTAGTGAGTTCGGCGGGGATCGCGCCCCTCCGGGCATCCCTGCTGACTGCTGATGCTATCGAAAAGCAACGAAACCTGAAGCCGTTTCGGGGATGATTATAACGGATCGTGGGAAAGCAGTCCGCGGGTTTTCGCCAATCCACGCCGGGAACATATAAGAGTCATCACACCGGGTTCGAAGGCGAACAAATTTAAAGGACCTCAGCCGCCCCAGCCCATGTTACTGCGACTGAATTTGCCCCCGGTGTGCAAGCTTCAGCCCCATCGCGGCTTTCAGCACGGGAGCTTGCTAGCGGGATTCCGGCGATTGCGGTATCATGGTTTGCGGCGCATGGCTGCGTAAAAGGCTCCCATTTTAGGCGAGTTCTGCAAGATGTTGCAGCAGCTGGCCCAAAACCAAACAGCGAAGTCCTTTCAGGCCCGTAGCTCAGTCTGGTTAGAGCGCTACCTTGACACGGTAGAGGTCAACGGTTCGAGTCCGTTCGGGCCTACCATTTGTTTTCTGAAAGTTAGCAAGCCCTTTTCCCTTTCCGCCTCAATCTCAACCCGATAGCCAGCCCGGTGCGGCTATTGAACTGACTCCGAAGCTGGCTTTGCATTCATCAAAGAAATTCGATTCGTCGCGGATGAACTCTCCTTCTGCTTCAAAGCGAAAATGAACTTTCCCTGGGCCTTGAGATTCTCCTCGGGAACGCCATGGGTGTAGGTGCCCACTGTGATGTCAGGCTTGCTGTGCCGCAGCATGGTTTGGGCAACCTTCAGGTCCTTGGTGACGGAATGCACCCAGGTGCTGAGGCTGTGGCGCAGCGAATGGAACCCGAACCTCTCGACGGGTGTGGTGGCCCCCGCTGCAATCGCAGCCAGCCGTAATTGCTTAGCACGAAGACCTAGCGGTTGCTGAAAAGTGGTCTTTTTTAAAAAATTCCGCTCATCGGGAAGGCGACTTGGGGCTGGCATTGGGCTTGGCTCGATAGCTCCTGCCGCCTTTTCGAGCGGTTTTCGTTGTTCTTGGGGTGCTCCGGGGCACCCTTCGCCCTGGACCTCATGCCGTGGCTCCGATCAAGTTACGAATGCGCATCAGATTGTAAGCCGCTGCTGCCCACGTAAACATCCAGACGACCCGTTTTCGACCCCGGTGCCTGACCTTGCGCATCAGCGCCACCGTCTTCATCCATCCGAAGATCTCCTCCACCCGCTTGCGTTTCTTCTGGCTGATGGCGTAGCCAGCGTGGCGTGTGGTTCTCTCGTCAATGGCGCTCGAACGGTTCTTGTTGTTCTGAGCAACCTGCGGCGTCGCGCCACATCTGCGGACCTGCTTCACCCACTCCCGGGTGTCGTAGTTCTTGTCAGCTCCCACGGTGGTGCGTCCCGGCCCCGAGCGCGTTGGGATCATCTCCAAAGCAGCCTCGCGCTCCGCCCTCCCGCTCGCCAGCGTCGGGCGCGGCCTGGCCACCAAGCCGTTGCGGTTTTCCATCAACCCATGACCCAGATAGGCCAGCTTCGCCTCGCTGCCCTGCGATTTCCGGTACAGCCGCGCTTCCGGGTCCGTGGTCGATTGGTGCGTCTGGTTCGATCGCTTCTCCCCGTGGAAATTCACCGTGGGATTGCCAGGATCGTCCGCAGGCAAGGAACTTTCCGCATCCCCTCTCTTCTTGAAGCTCTTCTGGCCCGCCCAGGCTTCGATCAGCGTCCCATCGACGGTGAAATGCTCGTCGCTCAAAAAATCATGTTGCTTCGCAATCCCCTCGACTCCTTTGAAAAAGGCCTCGGCCAACTCGGCTTTCAGCAATCGCTCCCGGTTCTTCGAGTACACCGTCGCGTCCCAGACCGCATCGTCCATGTTCAGCCCCACAAACCAGCGGAACAACAGGTTGTCATCCATCGGCTCCATCAGCAGCCGCTCGCTGCGCACCGTGTAGAGTACCTGCAGCAGCAGGGCGCGCAGCAGCTTCTCGGGCGGGATCGAGGGCCGGCCCACCCGTGCGTACATCCTCGCAAAGCGCCGCCAGAGCTTCTGGAGAACCTGTTCGACCAGCGGCCGCAGTTTCCGCAACGGGTGGTCTTGCGGCACTCGCTGCCCGGGCGAGAGATACCTGAACATCGCATGCGGCTGACTGTCTTCACCTCGCATCGGCAAATCCTCCTGATAGCAAAACTGCCCCGAGGACAGATCTATAACTTTGCAATTTATTGTCAACGCCCTTTTTCGAGTTTTTCAGCAACCTGCTAGGGGAAGATACCGCGGCCAGGCCCATTCGATTCAGGGTTCGGGTAGACGGGCGAGATCCCGATCCTTCTGTGCCGCTGCTGTCGTTGGGCACGCACACCCTGCTTCAAATCGCTGCCGGACTAATGATGACGGAGTTGGCCCCATTCGCAGGAATCATCTTGTAACGCGCGGTTTAGCTACGGAAAGGAGAGATCCTCAATTTTTGCCATTCGACACCTCTCAGGAATCCGGCAATCTTGTTCCCGGAGAGGCGGGGCACTCCTGAAACCAGAATCAGCATGTTTGTTCCCCCAGGGTAGGGATATCTGCGGCCGTCCCGGCGGTATTCGCCACGGAAAGACCATTGCCGGCCGCAGCCAACACACTCTCTGGCTATGTCTTTTCAAAGCCCCATGAATAGAGGCCTGACGAGCCCGTCTCAGAAACGCTGGGAAACCTCGAGTGTTCACCCTGTTGATTGATCCATTTTCTTATCAGAATCAGAAAATTAATTTATCCAAAAGTTTTTTATCACACGCAATATAACTATTGATTGGACAGGAAATACCCTTTCTCATTATGGTAATCGCGCTGGTTGGGGCGGAACTCCAAACGACAAGGAAAGGGAACTGTGATGAATTTCTCACGGCTTGCCTTGGGCCTAATAACGGTCTTCTTGGCGTCTTTCATCAGGTGTTCCGAATTAAGCGCCCAGTCTCAGCCTGAAAATGCCGGGTCACGCACTCCGGCAAATACATCTGCAAAGATTGAGGAACTCCAGAAAAAACTGGAGGGGCTTAAGGCACAAATCGACCAGTTGAAGGAAACACAAGAGCAGAAGGAGGCGGGGCCATCTGCACCTGCAGCGTCCGTGACGGAAGCGCCTGCTGTCCCGGCCAGCAAACCGAGTTTGGCTGAGAAACTGTTTAATTCCACGAACATCGGCGGGTCGGTGGATGGATACTATGGGCTTGATTTCGAACATCCCGCAGGCCGCCAGGCTGGACTGCGGGTTTTTGACAATTACCAGAACCAGTTCTCGTTGAATCTTGCGGAACTTGTCATCAACCGGGCCCCGGACAAAGCTACCCCCTTGGGCTATAACCTGACCTTCGGCTACGGGAATGCCATCAATATTGTCAACGGATTGGAGCCCGGTGGGATTGGGTTTGATCGGAACGTAGAGCAGGCCTACGCTTCCTACCTGGCGCCCATTGGCAAGGGGTTGCAGATTGACTTCGGCAAATTCGTAACTCCGGCGGGGGCTGAATTAATCGAGTCGGCGCCCGACTGGAATTACAGCCGGGGCGTTCTGTTCGGGTACGCCATACCCTTTTACCACTTTGGCCTTCGGGCAGCTTATACCTTTAATCCCCAGGTCACTCTGACGGGCTTTTTGGTCAATGGCTGGAATGACATCGTTGCCGTCAACACCGGAAAGACCTACGGCTTCAGCCTGGCATTGACTCCAAATTCGAAGGTGAGCATTACCCAAAACTACCTCGGCGGACCGCAGACCCCTGACACCAATGCGCACTGGCGGAACCTGTTGGACACGGTGGTCCAGCTCAATGTGACCAAGAAGCTGGCCTTCCTGGAGAATTTTGACTACGGGTCCGGCGACATGATCCCCGGGATCAATTCCGTTAACTGGAAGGGGATTGCGACATACGCCAAGTACGCGTTCAATGACCAGTACTCTTTTGGAGTTCGCTACGAGTACTACGATGACCCGAACGGGTTCACCACTGGAACGCCACAACATATCAACGAATGCACATTAACGTTGCAGCGCACTTTCGCTCATGACCTGATCAGTCGCCTGGAGTTCCGGCGCGATATGTCCAACGTAGCGTTTTTCCCCCGCGGCGAGGCGGACCTGACGAAGAACCAGAACACGTTGGAACTGGGCCTGATGTACGTGTTTAACATCCATGGCGCCGAGTAAACAGGTAAAGAATCCGGCGCCGTATTAGAAGTCTTGATTCGTATTCGCATTTAGCAGAGGGAGGATCATATGGCTGCAAATAAACAACAAGGTCGGTACTTATCACTGTTCCTGGGGGCTTTTACAGGGTTTGTGGCGGGAGTGGTGCTCTGGGCGGGTGATCACGCCGGAATAGGAGCCGTCATAACGCTGCTCAGTATTGTGCTGCTGGCGTACTCGCTGTTCGGCTTCCGCAAGATCAAGCCGCTGGAGTTTATCGACTAGGTTTGAACACCGGGAAAACTGATAGGCGCCCTGGCTTTCTTCAACGTTTGTCCACGCAGGACCGGCAAGGGCGAAAAGTAAGAACTCTAATGATCTGGAGACTGAAATGAAATTTGTTGGATTGCTTCTGGCAGTTTGCGGGTGGCTTCTTCCGGTGGCCAGCCTGACGTGGACATCGTCACTGGCTGCTCGCTTCATCTTTGCCCTGATCGGGATTGCGATGTGCCTGACAGGGATTCTGGGCTTCCTGAATCGTGCTTACGTCAAGGAAGCCATCTGGAAGAAGTAACAATTACCTGACATTGACAGCGTGTCGAGACGGCCCCGGCCGGTTCTCAAAAACGGAGGATATGCATGCGGCGCAAGAAATTGAATATGTTAATCCGCGGGTTTGTTCTCGCAACCTGCTTTTTATGCGGGGTCCCGGCCTGGGGCCAAACACCCAGCCAACCGACGACCAGCCCCCAGGCCAGCCCCGCCCCAGCTATGAATGCCCCCTTGGCCGTGAAGGAAGCGAGCCCGCCATCCGCGGAGGAGATGGCCAAGGGCGATGCGTCGGGAAGCCTGACGGGAACCGTGAACGACGTCACAGTTTCCAATCCCAAGGTCGGGCTCACTTTGGCCGACGCGCTCAACCAGGTCGGACAGAACAAGGTGGCGATCAACTTTGTCTGGACCCTGATCACCGGCTTCCTGGTCATGTTTATGCAAGCGGGTTTTGCCGCCGTGGAAACCGGCCTCTGCCGGGCCAAAAACGCCAATCACACCATGATGATGAATTTCATGGTGTACGGCATCGGCCTCTTTGCCTACTGGGTGTGTGGTTTTGCCCTGCAGATGGGTGGCGCGGCCGGGGTCAGCAGCCTGGGAGGTGCTGCACCCTTAAGCGGGGAATTTGCCCTGCATATTGCAGGGAAGACGTGGGGGCTGTGGGGGACTCACGGCTTCTTCCTGACGCAGGGGGGCACCTATGACGTGGCGGTGATGGTCCTGTTCCTCTTTGAGATGGTCTTCATGGACACGGCCGCCACTATCGTAACCGGCGGCTGCGCCGAGCGCTGGAAGTTTTCCGCATTTGCGGTATCGTCGGTCTTCCTGGCTGCCATCACTTATCCCCTATTTGCCAACTGGGCCTGGGGCGGCGGTTGGCTTTCCCAACTGGGAGCGAACTATGGATTGGGAGCTGGGTATGCTGACTTTGCCGGATCGGGGGTGGTCCACGCCGTGGGTGGCTTATCCGCTTTGGCATGCGCCATCCTCATAGGTCCTAGGATTGGCAAATATAATCGTGACGGGTCGTCCAATGCTATTCCGGGCCACGACATCACCATGGTGCTGATCGGCTGCTTCATCCTGGCTTTTGGATGGTTCGGGTTCAACCCCGGCAGCACGCTGGGCGCTTCCGGCTCTCTGCGGATCGCCACCATTGCCGTGGACACCATGCTGGCCGGCGCAACAGGATCTTTTGGCGCGGTCTTCTACATGTGGATTCGCTACGGCAAGCCGGACGCTTCAATGGGCGGCAACGGCCTTCTGGCGGGGCTGGTGGCTATAACGGCTCCCAGCGGGTTCGTCAACACGATTGGCGCAGCCATCATCGGGCTGATTGCCGGTGTGCTGGTTTGCCTCAGCGTTGAGTACATTGACCGCATTGCGCACATCGACGATCCTGTCGGCGCCATCTCCGTTCACGGCGCCTGTGGGTTGTGGGGAGTGCTTTCAGTCGGATTGTTCTCCGATGGGACAGGCATAGGCGGTGTTAAAGGTCTGTTCTACGGCAATCCCGGACAACTGGTCGCCCAGATGATCGGCGTGGTCACTTTATTGGGTTGCGTTTTCACCCTCACGTTTGTGTTCAATCTGTTCGTCGACTATTTTATCGGCCAGCGCGTTTCGCCGCAGGCTGAACTCGAAGGCCTCGATATTCCTGAAATGGGAGCTCTGGGCTATCCCGAGTTTGTGCTGAAGATGCAAGGGGCCGGCGCCGCATAGAAGGGCCGGCTTCCCCCGCGGGGGTTCATCCAGGAAGAAAGAGATTAAAAGGAGAATTTGATGGCAACCCTAGCTATTGAACCTGCAGTCCAGCATTATGCTGAGGTAATTCCCGAAACGTCCGAAGTTCTGGCGGTGCAAGGCTCGTCTCTTCCCGTGGAAGTCTCGAGGAAATTTTCTGAGGGACTGGAGCTGATGAACCACGGGGAGGCGGCCGCAGCAGCCACATGCTTTGAGCAGATTATCCAGGTGCTGCCGGATTATGCGGACGCACACGTAGGGCTGGGCGTGGCTTACGCGGTTACGGGCAAGATCTACCCGGCATTGGACCACCTGGAAGAAGCAACCCACCTGGAACCGGACAACTTCTTTGCCCATTTCAAGCTGGGCCAGCTCCAGTTCAAGCTGCATGTGCCAAAGAAGGGTTACGAGGAGATGCAGAAGGCGCTGGACTGTGCAACCTCGATCGAGGAACGAAAGCTGGTGGGGCAGTTGATCCATGAGCAGAAGCAGCGGGAAGAGAAAGGCCTGGCCCGGCCCACGTGGGACCGGCCGTTTTCAAGCAAGACCCTTTTGCTGGTTGCTGCAAGCGTTATTCTTCCGATTCTCTACATGTTCTTTGCCACCTTGCATTAGACTTTGGAGGAGATTTTGATGCAATCGGAGTCAGTTGTTGTGGATATAGGACCGGCATTTGTTGAGGCGGTTAAAGAACGGCGGGTAGCGTTCATCTGCGCGGCCGCCGTGGCGGTGATGGCCATTGGGGTATTTCACGCTCCATCCGCGCCCGTGCTGCTGGGTTGTGGGGGAGCTGTCACACTGCTCGTCTTCTGGGGATGCGTTAAGCGGGTTCTGAAGAATTAAAACGAACGAGCCTGCCGTCGGGCGGACAACGGTCACATGCTATAGGCAAGATTCAATCGGCGCCCGCCAGCCGGAAACATCGCACATGAACATCTCACTTCAGGTCCTTTTCTTTCTTGCCATGCTCATCCTGCTGGCCAAGGCCGCGGGAGGACTGGCTGCGCGCATGGGATTGCCCGCCGTGCTGGGCGAACTGCTGGCAGGCGTGGTGCTGGGGCCCACTCTTATCAACGTCTGGCGTTTTCCTTGGTTTGCCGTTTCAGGTCCTGCGGGCGGCCCCGCTCACGTTTCGCTGGCTGCCTTTATTAACATTCTCGCGGAAGTCGGCGTGGTTGTCCTGATGTTCCTGGCGGGGCTTGAGACGGACATCAGCGCGATGAAGAAAGCCTTCGGGCCGGCTTTCTGGGCAGCCTGCGGGGGAGTTGTGCTGCCTTTCGCGGGAAGTGCGGCGATTGCTCATGAACTGGGTTTCGCGTGGCGCGAGTCCATTTTCATCGGCACCATCCTGACGGCCACGAGCGTTTCCATCACGGCCCAGACCCTGATGAATCTGAAACAGCTGCGGTCAAAGGCCGGCTCCACCATTCTTGCCGCTGCTGTAATTGACGACGTCCTGGGGTTGCTGGTGCTTTCACTGGTGATTGCCACAGAGATGCATGTCGGAAGCTCCAGCACGGGCGGCTCCGCCCTGGCGAGCTTTGGCTGGACAGTCGTCCGCATGGTGGTGTTTTTCGCTTTTGCGTTCCTGCTGGGCCCGAAGTTAATTCGGTGGTCCTTCAAGGCTGCGCGGCACTTCAAGGTTGAACATACATCGCTGGCTGCGGCCCTGGCCATTGGTTTTCTGTTCGCTTTCCTGGCGCAATATGGCGGCGGCATGGCGGCCATTACCGGCTCCTATCTGGCCGGACTTTTTATCGCCGCCACGCCAACGGATCACGCAGAGGTGATATCGGAGTTGCGGTCCATGACCAACTCGTTTTTCGGGCCGTTGTTCTTTGCCTCCATCGGTCTTGAAATCAACGCCAGGGAGTTGGGCGGTCACTTTGGTTTCTTCTTTCTGATTCTGCTGATTGCCATCCTCGGCAAGGTTCTGGGCTGCGGAGTGGGAGCGTGGTTCAACGGCTTTTCAGGGCGCGACGGGCTGGTTGTCGGCGTGGGAATGGTCCCCAGGGGCGAGGTAGGGTTGATTACGGCCAACATCGGTTGGGCGGCCGGCATCGTTTCGTCCGAGATCTATTCCCTGGTTATCGTTCTGGTTCTGGCTACGACACTGGTGACTCCGCCGTTGCTCAGCATCTGTTTCAAACGTGAACCGGCGGCTCTCGAAGTGGCGCCGGGGCCGGCGGGGTTGGAGAGCGTCTCCCCTGAGTGATAGAGCGGGCTTGAAAATAGAGGTTCGTGAAGATGATTCCAAGGGGCAGGTTGGATCGAATCTTATATCGCGAGAAAGTCAGAAGAAAGGGCTGATGTTTATGAAAAAAATGGAAGCCGTAATTCAACCGTCCAAGCTGGATGCGGTTAAGGAAGCGCTGCAAGAGATTGGTATTCAAGGGATGACCGTGAGCGAAGTTCGTGGCCACGGACGGCAAAAGGGACACTCGGAAATCTATCGAGGCCATGAATATACCGTAGACCTGCTCCCCAAACTCAAGTTGGAGGTCGTGTTGCCGGAAACACTTGTCGAGCAGGCGGTGGACGCCATCGTCAACGCGGCCCGGAGCGGCAAGATCGGCGACGGCAAGATCTTTCTGTCGGATGTCAGTGAAGCGATTCGCATCCGTGACGGCCAACGAGGCGACGAAGCCCTTTGAATTCCCGCGAGTATCACCTTGAGGTGTCCCGCCGGTTCTGGTTTGTAAAGCGCTCCGCAGCCGGTGCAATTCCGGCCATCAGAACAAGGCCTGAGTCGGTCACCACCAGGGACCCGGGGAAGCCTGCAGCAACAAGGGCGGATGCGGCCGCCTAGCGTTTCAGGTAGAGCAGCATGACGGTCAGCGCATAGACGAGAAAAACTCCAATCGAGTCCAGGGAAAAGAACAGGATCCTTTTCCTGGAGCGATACATCAAGGCGATGATGGTGATGGCCGTCATGATGATCGCGGCGCACGCCGTCACGGCATGGAGGGGCGAAACAGTGCTTAGCAGCGGTCCCTTTAAGAAAAACAGGTCGTCGATGGCCAGAATTAACAGGTTAAAGAGGTTGCTCCCCAGGACGTTGCCGACGGCCAGATCAACAGCTCCCATCCGGAGGGCTGCTCTCCCTACAACGATTTCCGGCAGCGAAGTCGAAAGTGCAACCAGAATGCTTCCGACGAAAGTGCGGCCGAGGCCGGTGATGGTTGCAAGCTGGTCAGCCACGTAAGGAAGATAGGTGGCTGCAATCACGATGATGGCGGCAAAAACCGCAAAACGTCGGTAGGCGACAGTCTTTGATACGTGATCGTAACGGGCCTCTTCCTTTACTTCACTCAGGAATTCAGCAATCCTCCTCCTTTCATAAACGAAAATAAGCCGCATCGCTCCCAGGTAAACAAGGGGAATCACCAGGCTATAGAGCCCAATCCAGCCCAGGGTGGGAATGCTTCGGCCGGCCAGAAGGCTGACGGTGGTCAATCCGAGCAGCAGAACACCGAAGGATGCCGTCAGGATCTGTCCCTGGTGCGCAAGGGTTGAGATGGGGGCCACCCTTCGGCCAACATCGAGCATGGCCAGGATGAGGAGGTTGAACATACAGCTTCCAAGAACGTCCCCGGCAGCGATGTTCGGCGAGTTGAAGATGGTCACAGAACTGATGCCCGTGAAAAGCTCGGGCAAGGAAGTTGCCGAGGCCATCAGGATGACGCCAATCCACGTCCTGCCCATCCCGGTTTTTTCTGCGATCACATCCCCGTAGTGGGAGAGTCGCGATCCTCCGTACACGATCACGAGGGTGCAAACCGCGAACTGGAGCCAGATCAGCATCTAGAAGTTCCCCGGTTGCCGGCGCAGGAACCACTTCTCCAGCTCGACAGCCCAGAAAATAACCGAACTGATTACAAAGGCCAGGAGCAGGTCCGGAACCGGCAGCGCCACGGTCTTGAAAATAGACTGCAGGAACGGCACATAAATCAGGGCAAGCTGAAAGATAACCGTCAAGCCTGCCGCACCGAGCAGGGGCAGATTGGATTTCAGCCCGATTTCGAAGAGCGATCGGCGCTCCGACCGGATGGCCATGACGTTCGCCATCTGCGACAGGGTGAGTGTTGTAAACACCATGGTCTGCCAGGCCGAATCATGGGCATTCCAGTACCCGTAGCCGATAGCGAGCGAGAGAAGCCCCATCAGCATTCCCACCCAGATAATCTGCCTTCCCATGCCGCGGGCGAACATGCTCTCTCCCGGCGGACGCGGCGGGCGGCGCATGGCGTCGGATTCCGGAGGCTCCACCCCCAGGGCCAGCGCGGGCAAGCCGTCGGTCACTAGATTCATCCACAGAATCTGGACTGGAAGCAGCGGCAAGGGCATTCCGAATAAAGGCGTCACCAGCATCAGCCAGATTTCGCCGGAGTTCGTCGCCAGGATGTAACGGATGAATTTGCGGATGTTGTCATAAATCACCCGGCCTTCTTCAACGGCAGCGACAATGCTGGCGAAGTTGTCATCCAGCAACACCATGTCGGCCGCCTCCTTGGAAACGTCGGTCCCGGTTATTCCCATGGCCACGCCGATGTCGGCTTTTTTCAGCGCGGGAGCGTCGTTCACGCCGTCGCCGGTCATCGCCACAATGTGGCCGCGCCGGTGAAGACCTTCCACGATGCGCAGTTTGTGCTCCGGAGAGACTCTGGCGTAAACGGACACCGATTCCGTCAGTTGCTCCAGTTCTCCCGGTGAAGTCCGCTCGAGCTGCGGCCCTGTCACCACGGTTCCGTTATCGGAAATTCCAAGCTGGGCGGCGATGTAACGGGCGGTCAGGGGATGGTCGCCCGTGATCATCATCGGCCGGATGCCCGCCCTCTTGCAGGTGGCGACCGCGGAAGCTGCTTCCGGCCGGGGCGGATCAATCATTCCAATCATGCCGACGAATGTAAGCTGGCGCTCCAGTTCAGTGGCTTCGGCTTTGGGATGGGCAGGCCCCAGGCATCGGAAAGCCACCCCGAGCACCCGCATCCCGTTCGCCGCCAGCTTGTCATTCCCAGCAGACAGATGATCTCGCCAGGCATCATTTAATGGTTCTCGTTGGCCGTTGACCCAGACGGAATCCGACAGTCCCAAAAGGACATCCATAGCTCCTTTGGTGAATGCAATGAACGAGGAAGAACCTTCCCGGCAGGCTATTCGAATTCCCGGTGGGAGCACATCTTGCCCGGAAGGATAGCGATGGACCGTCGTCATGCGCTTTCGTTCAGACGAGAAGGGAACCTCTGCAACACGGGGCAGGAGCCGGTCCAGTTCAGGCTTCAGAAGGCCTGACCGCGCTGCGGCCACCACCAGGGCGGTTTCCGTAGGATCGCCCAGGGGAGCCGATTGGGTTGTCGCACCTGCATTCGAGCGCATTACTGCGTCATTGCACAGCGCCGCTCCCGCCAGCATCAAGTTGAATCCGGCTTGGCTGAGTTCGGGAAATTCCTCGCGGTAGTCATCCGGAGTGTGGTTATTCAACTCCACCTTGTGGTCGGCAAGCTGGAAGATTGTGGCGGCCATCTGGTTTTCGGTCAGCGTCCCGGTCTTATCCGAGCAGATCACCGTGACCGAACCCAACGTTTCGACTGCGGACAGTTTGCGGATCAGCACCCTCCGCTTCAACATGCGCTGTGCGCCCAGCGTCAGCGCGATGGTCATCACAGCCGGCAGGCCTTCCGGCACGGCGGCCACTGCAATGCTGACGGCGGTCAGGAAAAGGATCTTCAGGTCATCACCGCGGAACCAGCCGAGGATGAAAATAAGAATTACGATCAAAAGGGCTACGGCGGCCAGCACTTTTCCGAGTTGCGCCAGGCGCTTTTGCAGAGGCGTTGCTTCCCGCTCGACGGTTTGAATCATCCCGGCAATCCGCCCCAGTTCGGTTCGCATGCCGGTTTCCGCAACTACGGCTTCTCCACGCCCTGCGGTGATGTGGGTGCCCATGTAAACCATGTTGCGGCGGTCAGCCAGCGCCAGATCGGGTTGTGTCAGGGCATCGATGGTTTTCCGGACGGGGAGCGATTCGCCCGTCAGAGCGGCTTCCTGGGTCTGGAGGTCGGCGCTTTCGAGCACACGGCAATCAGCGGCTACAAAGCTCCCGGCCTCCAGCAGGACAATATCGCCGGGGACCAGGTCCACCGCCGAAATTTCGCTGACTTCTCCCTCCCGCCGCACTTTCAATGACGGGACCGTCAGCTTCTTCAGGGCGGCCATCGCTTTTTCCGCTCGATACTCCTGGCTAAAACCCAGGACGGCGTTGAGGATCACGATAGCCCCGATGGCGATGGCATCGCTGTAATCGCCCAGTAGCGCCAGAAATGATGGCAGCGATGATCAGGATGACCACCATCAGTTCCTTTATCTGATCGAGAAAAATCAGCCAGGGACTCTTGATCCCCTTTTCTTTCAGTTCGTTGCGGCCAAACTCGGAAAGTCTGCGGGCTGCTTCAGCCTCGCTCAGCCCGGTGGCAGAGTTGCTCCCAAGTTCCTTTACTGCCGCCTGCGGTTCGATCTGGTACCATTTGGTCATGGAACGTGGTTGGCCGCGATGGACCCGCCGCAGGAAATGACGGGCTTCTCAGGCCGGTTCGCCAAGGCGTCTGGCGTGATTTCGCAGGCTCCAGCCTCTGGATCTATTCCCGCCCGCAACGGTCGCGGGCTTCAGCCATGGCCGAACCAGGGTCTTACGCCTGCTCTAGGTTGAGAATACACGAGATGGAAGGGGATTCAAAGTTGCACCTTGGCCTAAATTCCTCCTGCCCTGCCCACTGATCTCTTTTGCCTGGCGCCCGAGCCTGAAGTCCGTGGAACCTCCAGGCCGCCAGGGAAGTAGCGGGTAAAGTCCGCTGATTCTTCGATGTGGAGCGAGAGAAATGTTCGTTCGCCAAATCATGTTTACACCCGTCATCACGGTGGATGAAGACTGTTCGCTTGAAGAGGCCGCAAAAATCATGCTGGACCGTAACGTTGGAGGATTGCCCGTCGTGGATGATCGCGGCGACCTCACCGGTATTGTGACCGAGTCCGACTTTGTCGCGAAGGGGAAGGGCGTGCCGTTCACCATCTATCGGTTTCCCCAGATCTTCGGGGAGTGGATGCCGCGCGAGCATGTCGAGCGCCTCTATCAGGAGGCTCGTCGCAGAAAGGTTCATGAGGTCATGAGCCGAAAGGTCATCACCGTGACGGAGGTTGACACGGTCGAAACGGTTCTGGAGAAGATGCTTAAATGCGGGCTGCACCGCTTGCCTGTCGTGCGGGACAGAAAGCCAGTCGGCATCGTCACCCGACGTGATCTGCTGCGGCTGATGCTTGAGCATCTCCCCGGAAGCTCGGAGAAGTGACTGGAAACACAGGAAGAATTCCAGCGGCAAATTATGGGCTTGAATCTTGGCAAGGACGGTGGTATTTATGGTGCATGGACAAGCAGAGTCCACCGGAAGTAACAGTTTCTTAATCACACCGCTCTTGCGGTGCGGACCGATCCCAGTGTTTAACTGCTGGGCGACGGCCATAGAAAAAGAAACGATGGGGGCGCCACCCGGCTCCCCCATTTGCATTTTAGGGAGTGAAAAATCCAGTCAGAAGTTTATTCGCTTGGCAAGACACGCCAGTGCTTTATTGCACGGGTCGCAGGAACCGCGTCCCGCCCAGCCATTCTCCGGTAAGCATTCACCCGGCGTGTTCTCGTGCATTCAACACCCCCTTTTCACCCGCTTTAGTCCGTGAGAAAATATACTGGCTTACAAAATGGACGGCGGCATCAGAAAATGCGCTTCAACACTGGGCTATTTCCTTGCAGGTCTGGGGATTGGAAGTATGTTTTCGGTTCTGCTTTTTCCGCCCTCAGTTGAAAATGGGACCCAGGATTCCCTTGCGAAAGTTGCGCCGAAAGGAGGTTACATGCAGGAAGAAATTGGCACCACTGCCGGGGCTATCTGGAAGATTTTGCACGCCAAAGGTGAACTCAGCCTTACTCAACTTAAGAAGCAGACCAAAGCTAAGCCGCCTGTCTTTGACTGGGCCATCGGCTGGCTCGCCCGGGAAAATAAGATTGTCTTCAAGCAGCAAAAGCGTTCCATTCGGGTTCGTCTGGTTTAGTTCGGTTCCCCATCGCCTCCGTTTCGCCTGATGAAGAACGTCTCAGGGTTAAAATGTTTCCAAGATAGCTACTTGTCTTGCTTTCTTAAGCTTACCGCGTTGCGTGGAGTCTGTTTCCGGGATAGCTCGTTTGCCTTGAACACCGTACACAAGCCTGTTTCAGTCGTGTTCCCTTCCATCAGTTCGACCGGTATGCTGCCCGGCTTCAGAAATTTGAAGCGGACCTCGTTTCACCTGCCATCCCCAGCCACCGAACTTAACATCCAAGAGAAGGTATAATTCTGGTAACGTCCAGAAGATTGCCAAAAAGGGAATGTGGAAACTACTATTAAAAGTTGGGCCTTCTGCCGGGATGATGAGGGGGATAAGAAAGGACTGATTTGAGGATAATTCCCTATTTCTTGTTGATATTCCTAAGCGCCACGCTTCAATGTTTTGGCATTAGCCCGGGTTCATGTTCGGCAGGAACCCCCGTCACCCAATTCCGGCTGATGCTGGTTCCGGAGCATGGCGGGCGCCCCCTTTCCATCAATGCGGTCAACGAAGTTCTGCGCGGTCAGAATCTGAAATATGAGCCGTCCTCATCCGATCAGAAGAACGCGCCCAGAGGCAAAATCGCCATCATCCTTGTGCCGACCTCAAAAGGAAAGTCCAGCAAGATTGAAGTCCTCAAGCCGCAACCCGCCGATACTGTCGAGGAATGGAGGGTACCTGTTCGCGCATCAATCGTGGGCGTGGTTTACGGCCCGCACGGGCTTGACGTCAAGAAGTTCAATTCCCTGGTTGAGCACAACCAGAACCTGATTCCGCAACTCGCGGATTACGCCGAAAAAGCTGCCACGGTGGAAGCCCTGGTCCAGACTCTTTCCCAATATGAGCAATCGCCGCCAGCCAGCCGCGATCTGGACGCGGTGCTAAAGGGTTTTTCCTCGCAGTACGGAGTTGCGCTGCCGTCCATCAACTCGACCACGCCGGCCGACCAGCAGGCCTCGCAGTTGTTGCACGCCGTCGTGCCCGCGCTTTCTTCCTACAACCCGCTGGCGGAGCAGGGAAGTTCTTCGACGCTCCAGCAATCCGCCGGGGTCGCTGCCTGGGTGGCGGCCTTGTTCTGGGGCAGCACGCCGGTAGGGCTGGCGGCGGGGGGCGCATCGCTCCTGCAAAACATGCGGACCCTGATGTTTCCTGACACGGACTTCCGCGCTGCCTTCGCGCAGCCTTCAAAGGAAAACAACCTGGAACTCTGCACCACCCAGAAGCAGCCTGCCAAACGCATGCGGACGGCCTATATGTGGGTGCGGCGGGTGCCGGACACCGGCCCGCCCGCGGCCTCCCTCCCGGCAACGGCGCACCTCCCACTGGACTGGAAATCTGAAGTCAAGGTGACTTGCGCGACCCGGGGGCAGCTCAGGGACCTGCCGCGCGCCCATGACTGGCGGCTGGTTTCTGATGACCACCACACCTCGGTACCCGTCAAAGTCGACGTGGGTTCCGCTGACGACACCCTGACGCTGGACCTCAAGAAGTCCGCGCTGACGCCTGGCAAATACAAGCTGGCCGCGCTCTGGGACTGGACGCCGTTTGACGTGGCCGGGGCGGTGGAGGTCCACAAGTTTGCCGACCTTTCAAAGGCAAAGGTCACGCCGGAATCCGCAGACAATCTCGTGCAGGGAAGCGGAACGGTCGCGGTAAAGCTGACCGGCCCCGATTTCGAGTTTGTGCATCAACTGGCCCTGGTGAAGGAGGGCAGCCAGAACGCCACGGCGAAGCATCTCTCCTTCAACCTGGACAGGGGAAGGCAGGGAGGCGAGCAGCACAGCCTGCAGACCGAAGTCGACACCGCAAACCTTGACGCCGGACGCTACCTGCTGATGCTGACCCAGTTGAACGGCGCCATCCAGGACGTGCCGCTGACCATCCATCCGCCCAATCCAAAGCTTTCAAACCTGCCCTTGCGGGCGAACCTGGGTGAAAAGGAACAGACCCTGATGTTGCAGGGTTCAGGCCTTGACCGCATTACCCGCATCATAAGCGATGGCGCTGAGTGGACTTTGGCTCCGGCACCCAAGGGCAATAGCGAAGTGAAGCAGCGCAAAGTCACGCTTCAACTGGCTTCCAAAGCACACAAGGACGAATTTCTGAATGCCAGCCTTTACGTGGAGGGCATCGGCAAGGCGCTGCCGGTGGCGGACGCCGTCCACGTGGTGGGGCCGCGCCCGAAAATCACGGACGTGCGGGCCTCTTTCCCAAAGCAAACCGACATTGCGCTGGGCAAGCAGGAAATCCCGGCAGGGTCGGCCGTCAGCTTTGCCATCCACGCCGAACATATGGGCGCGAGTCCTGCGGTTACCCTGGCCTGCAACAACGACAGTGAAACCCGGCAGACGCTCACTCTGCATCCTGGCGAAAACAGCGGAGCGGCCCAGCTTGATTTCGCAGGCAGCGGCGTCCTGTTTCTTTCGGTTGATCCGGGCGCTGTTGGCCAGTCGGGCTGCCTGCTGGACGCTACCGTTACTGACCCGGTAACCGGCAGTTCGAATGCCTACGACCTCGGGCGTGTGACCCGCCTTCCGCAGATCACAAAGTTCAGCTTGAGCAACCAGAAACTTGCCGACTCTCTCTATGAGGGGACGCTGACGGGCCGGGATTTGCAGATGATTGAAAGAACCGGCTGGAGCCCCGATACCGGCTACCCCGTGCAGGGCATTCCCACTCCCGTTCCCGGAAGCAGCCAGCAGCAAACCCTGAAAATTGAAATGCCCTGGCCGCCGCCCGGCCCCCATGCTCCCATTTACATCTGGCTGCGCGGCGAAAATTCCGGCCGCCTCACCGAAATGCGATATTAGCGGCACGTTCCGTCTGTGCGGATGTCCGCGGCCGCCGGCGGTCAGCTGTCAGCCCTCTGCCATCAGATATTAAGAGGGCCGGGCTTCTACTCGGCATCCTTGGCCTTTCCCAATGTCTAATTTCCTTTATCAGCACGATCCGTTTGCCCTGGAACTCGACCAGACCATTTACGTCTTCGATTCCACGACCATCGACCTCTGCCTGTCGCTTTTCCCCTGGGCGCAGTTTCGGCGACGCAAGAGTGCCGTGAAGCTGCACACCCTGCTCGATCTGCGCGGCAACATTCCGACCGCTGTTTACGTGACTGGCGGACAGGTGCACGACGTGAATCTGCTCGACCGGTTGGCGCTGGAGGCTGGGGCGTTTTACCTTCTCGACCGCGGCTACATCGACTACCGCCGTCTTTACCAGTTCACTCAAGCCCTGGCTTTCTTCGTCACCCGCGCCCAACTGGACACCCGTTACCGTCGCTGCGGATGGCGCCGGGTGGATCGCGCCACCGGAGTGCGTTCCGACCAGACCATTCGCCTGACCGGACCCAAGAGCTCTCTCCGCTATCCCGCGCCTCTGCGGCGCATTCACTACTTCGACGCCGAGAAACAGCTGCGCCTGATTTTTCAATCTGAAATCTTAAATCTGTGATTTCGAATTCGCCTGAGGCGGCCTCACCATACCAGCCATCTGCCACATTCCACTTGCAACCTCCCGCTTTTCCCGGCCGGTCGCCTGCCATTCTTCACTCGTCAATGCTCTATTCGTACCGCAACGCCACCATTGGATCGACCTTCGCCGCGCGGCGGGCGGGGATGTAACAGGCCGCGAGCGCCACGGCGACCAGAATGAGTGAGACGGCAATGAACGTCAGCGGGTCAGCAGGCTTGACGCCGTAGAGCATACTGGCCAGGAATCGCGTGAGCGCGAGCGCGCCAACGATGCCCACGCCGACGCCCATTAAGGCGAGCCTGAGTCCCTGTCCGACGACCATCTTCAGTACATCACCCTTCCCCGCTCCCAGCGCCAGGCGAATGCCGATTTCATGGGTGCGCTGGCTGGTGAAATAGGAAATCACGCCATAGGTGCCAATGCTGGCCATAAGCAGCGCCAACGCGGCAAATACACCCATCAGGATCATCGCGAACCGCCGGGACGAGATCGCATCGGACAGGATGTCATCCATGGATTCCGCGTTGGACATGGCGGCGCGGCTGTCGGCCTGATGCAGGGCGTGCCGAATTGCCCCTACCGGCGCCAGCGGAGGTCCCGCTGTTCGCACAACAATCTCAAGATTCGAGGCCACCAGCGGGACAAACGGGTCAGGAAACTGGTAGGTGGATATGTAACATTGGGCCTGAACGTTTGACGACGCGTTTTCGTCAAGACCCCATTGTTTGATGTGGCCAACGACGCCAACTATTTCAGCCGTGGCGTTGATGATGTCGATGTTGACGCGCTTGCCGATGGGATTCCGGTCGTGAAAATACATCTGGGCAAAACGGTTGTCAATGACGATCACGAAAGGCGAATGCCCGGTGTCCATTGAAGTCAGGAAGCGTCCGCGCTCCAGCGGAATTCGCATCACTTTCAGGTAGTCGGGCTGTACAAGGTAGTAGAGCGACACTTTCATCTGGGAGGTGCTCGCCGGCCTGGGCTCGCCCGCCAGCCAGAAAGGCAGTTCGGAATCGCCGAGGGTGGGTATGGAACCCAGGGTGAGGGAGGCGGATTGAATTCCGGGAAGGGCCTCAAGATCATTCTGAATCCGGCGCCACGTCGCCCGAATTGCGTCCGGAGATTTGGCGGGAGGGATCGTGGTGCGGAAAGCCAGAATGTGGTGCGGGTCGAAACCCGGATCAACGTTCCAGAGGGCAGCCAGACTGCGAATCATCAGTCCCGCGCCGGCCAGCAGCACGAGGGCCAATGCTACTTCCGCGATGACAAAGGCGCTCTGGGTGCGGCGATGCGCAGTGGTTGCTCCCCGGCCCCCTTTTTTGAGCGTTTCCTGAACGTCTTCTGCCGACATCTTGAGAGCGGGGGCGAGGCCGAACAGGATCCCGGTCAACAGGCAGGCCGCCAGTGTATAGAGCAGCACATGTGTGTCGAGATGGATAGAATCGGTACGCGGAAGGGCCGCAGGCAACACTCTGAGAGCCGTGCTCAGTCCCCAGCCGGAAATCAGCAGGCCAAGCCCTCCGCCGGCCAGCGCCAGCAGAGTGCTTTCCGTCAGCACCTGGCGGATGACACGCCGGCGGCCTGCGCCCAGAGCAATACGGATGGCGAATTCGCGCGACCGGCCGGTAGCACGGGCGAGCATCAGGTTCGCGACATTAACACAGGCAATCAGGAGGACAAAGCCCACAGCCGCAAGCAGCACCAGCAGATAAGCTTGGATTCCTCCCACCACATTCTGTTTGAGTGGCACCAGGGAGATGCCAGTGTCCTTGTCGGCTTCAGGATATTGCTCCGCCAGATGGCGCCCTACAGAATCCATGTCGGCCCTGGCCTGCCCAAAGGTGACTCCGGGTTTGAGCCGGCCAACGGCGTCCATACCCATTGCGGCGCGGCGGTCACGGAAGCTCACATCATCCCACTGGCCGATCGGTACATAGACGTCACTGAGACGGAAGTCGTTCCCGCTGTAATAAAAATTGGCGGGAAGAACTCCAACCACCGTATAGGACGTGCCGTTCAGCGTGATAGGCTTGCCCAGAATATCCGGCGAGGACCCGAATCTGCGTTTCCAGAAGCCACCGCTCAGGATCACGACGGGCGCTCCGCCTATTTGGTCCTCCTGGGGAGTAAACCAGCGGCCCAGTGCAGGCTTGGCCCCGAGTAGTGGGAAAAAGCTGGCGGAGACAAACTCCACTGGCACGCGTAAGGGTTCGCCAACACCGGTTAAGGTAAAGTCGTCCTGTCGATAAGCGGCAAGCGCGGAAAATGAGTGGTTTAGACGCACCCAATCAATAAAGTTGGGATAGGAGATCGAGGTGTTCGAAAATTGTGCCGTCCGGGAGTAAAGCGCCACCAGGCGGTTCGGCTGAGGGTAGGGCAGTGGGTTCAGCAGCACGCCGTTGACTACCGAAAAAATCGCCGTGTTGGCGCCGATGCCCAGGGCGAGGGTCAGAACAGCGACGGCGGTGAATCCCGGGTTGCGGCGAAGCTGGCGCAGACCGTAGCGAACGTCCTGCAGAAGCGTTTCGAGCCATTGCCATCCCCACGTTTCAAGGCTCTTCTCCTGTGCCTGGGTCACGTTGCCAAAGCGGCGAAGCGCGGCGTAACGGGCTTCATCGGGCGCCATGCCGCGTTCGCGGTTCTCCTGCTCTTCCATTTCAAGATGGATGCGGACCTCTTCATCGATCTCGTCGGCCAGCTTCTGCCGGCGAAACATGGCGCTGATTTTGCCGAAATTCCGCCGCCAGTTCAATTCACTTCCTCAGGTTCGGGATGATTCAGAACGCTGGTCACGGCCCGCGCAAAGCGTTCCCAGCGCGAGGTCTCGGCGGACAATTGCCGCCGCCCCGCCGCTGTGAGCCGGTAGTATTTGGCGCGCTGGTTCTTCTTTGAAACTCCCCACTCGGAGGTGATCCAGCCTTCCTGATGTAAACGCTGCAGCGCGGGGTAGAGCGACCCGTGCTCCACTTTGAACGTCTCCGCCGACACCCGTTCAATTGATTTGGCAATGCCGTGGCCATGAGTAGGGCCCCAGAGCAGGGTGCGCAAAATCAGCATGTCGAGAGAGCCGTAAACAAGTTCGATTCGGTCACTGGATGGTTGCTTTGCCATAGTGGAAGTTAATCTACTGCAAAAGTGGAAGATTGTCTACCCAATAATGGCGGGTGGCGGGCACGGGCCGTAAATTGCGCCGGAGTAGCACGGGGGACATCGCGTAAGGGCCGCGCGTTGGTAGGGAGGGGTTTATCACCATCCAACCCAGCCCCGGCAGGGACGAAAGACTTCATTCCCAAATGGGCGCACTGCGGGAATTGGAATTCGAGATTTCAGATTGAAAAGGGAAAACCGAAGGTCCGGGCGCGGCTGAAGCCCGGCCCTCCTGAACTTTACCTACCACATACGACCTGTCACCTACAACCTCCCGCGGCTTCAGCTGCGCGCAACGGCGGCGTTTTCGGCGCGGATAAATCCGTGCCCCATGGCGCAAGAGAAGCGGGGGATCAGACGGGGAGGCTCCAGCCTTTGGCGCCGCGATTGTCGGGGGTGAGGAGAGAGTACCGGGCTTCGACGCCTTTTTCGCGCAGGGTCTGGCAGATGGCCTCGCCCACTTCGGGAGCTTTTCCTTTGACGAAGGCCAGAATGGACGGTCCGGCTCCGCTGAGGCAAAGGCCCAGCAGGCAGGGGAGCTTGAGCGCCAGGACATCGCTGAGGCCCGGCATGAGGGGCGCGCGGTAGGGCTGGTGGAGGCGGTCGTCAAACAGGCTGGGGTGGAAATCCACTTTGCCGGAAAACAACTGGGCCGCCAGAACGGCTGCCCGCTGCAGATTGTGGGTGACGTCCGCCCGCGAATACTGGGCGGGCAGCGCCGCCCGGGCCTTCTCCGTGGGCAGCGCATAGTCGGGAATGACCAGCACCAGGTGGAACAGGTCCCGGACCGGTGAGGAATAGGCCGTGACGCGCTGGTTTTCCTCGATGGCTACCGTGAAGCCTCCGTGCCACGCCGCCGCAACGTTGTCGGGATGCCCCTCGATTTCCGTCGCCAGTGAAACCAGTTCGTCGTCATAAAGCGCCCGTTCCGTCAGCCAGTGCGCCGCCGCGATGGCCCCCACAATGGCCGCTGCGCTGGAACCCAGTCCCACACCGACCGGAATCTGATTGTTGATTTCCAGATCGAATCCGTAGTCTTTGCCCCAGCGCTGCAGCATTTTCTTCATGCTGGTGGCAATCAGATTGCTTTCGTCGGAGGGAATCCGGTCTGGATTGACGCCCTGGTAGTGGACGCTGACGTCAAGATCAGAACGGCGCGTGACATGGACGTCAAGATACAGGCTGAGGGCCAGCGCCGCACAGTCAAAGGCGCACCCGAGGTTGGCACTGGTTGCAGGAACACGGACTGAACCGCGCTGGGGCATGGGCTTACCGGCATCCGGGAGAGGCAGATTCCGTGGCTTCCAGGGACACGCCTCCGGCAATGGCGGGAATCAACAGGATTTCATCGCCGTCTTTGAAACTGTATTCCAAGCCGCCCAGAAAACGAATGTCCTCATCGTTGACGTAGATATTCAGAAAACGCTGCGGCGTGCCGTCTGCGGCGCAGAGCACTTTCTTGAAGCCGGGAAATTTTTTGTCGAGCCCGTCAAAAAGTTCACCCAGGTTCTGGGCCGCGGTTTCAACGCTCTCGGCGCCCTCGGTGTACTTCCTCAACGGCGGGGGAATACGAACTGTGATTTGCAATCGAGTTTGCCTCCGATTCTAATAATCTCGCTGAAGCTGCGGGGCGCCTGGCCTGCCAGGGCTCCCGGTCATCCTGCGCCTCAGGCGCTGGCCGTGGCGTGGATGTTCAGATAACGGTCCTCAAACGCTGCCAGCTTCGGCCGGATCGCTTCATCCGCCTGGATCTCTCCGCTGACCGCTCCAATGGTCTTCAGTCCGTTTCCGGTAATGGCCAGCACCATGGATTCGTTGGGATTCAAAAGCCCGTTTCGGATCAGCTTGCGCGCCACGGCGACTGTTACGCCGCCGGCGGTTTCGGCGAAAAAGCCCTCGGTCTCGGCCAGCAATCGAATGCCTTCAACCACTTCGGCGTCGGAAACGTCTTCACCCGCGCCGCCGGTTTCCTGAATCATCTTGGAAGCGTAAAAACCGTCCGCGGGGTTGCCGATGGAAAGCGATTTGACAATCGTGCTGGGCTTCTGCGGGACGATTTCGCAGGTCTTGCTTTTGACCGCCGTCGTAATGGGAGAGCATCCCGTCGCCTGGGCCCCGTAAAATTTTGTCTCTGCCGGCTCAATCCAGCCGAGCTTCTGCAGCTCTCCAAAGGCCTTGTGGATCTTGGTGATCAGCGATCCGCCGGCCATGGGAACCACAATGTTCTGCGGCACTCGCCATCCCAACTGCTCCGCGACCTCATAGCCGAAGGTCTTCGAGCCCTCGGAATAGTAGGTGCGCAGGTTGACGTTGACCATTCCCCAGGGATACTTCTGCGAAATTTCAGAGCACAGCCGGTTCACCTGGTCATAGTTTCCGCTCACCTTCACCAGCGTGGCACCATAAATCTGCGTGTTGACCAGCTTTTCGGGCTCGAGATCGGCGGGAACGAAAATGAAGCTCTTGAAGCCGCCCGCAGCCGCCTGTGCGGCAACGGCATTGGCCAGGTTTCCGGTGGAAGAACAGCCCACCGTGTCAAAACCAAACTCCCGGGCTTTGGAGAGGGCCACGGCAACCACGCGGTCCTTGAAGGAAAGGGTGGGAAAGTTGACGGCGTCGTTCTTCAGATAGACTTCCCGGGCGCCCAGGGCTTTGGCAAGATGCGGGGCCGCCACCAGCGGCGTAAAACCCGTTGACCGTCCCACGGCAGGCTCGCCTGTCACAGGCAGCAACTCCTTGTAGCGCCACATGGTGGGCAGGCGCGATTCCACCTGTTTCCGAGGCACTTCCGCGCGGATGCGGTCGTAATCGTAAATCACTTCCAGCGGGGCCCAGCACTCTTCGCAGGCGGCGATAGGTTCAGCCTGATAGGTGCGCCCGCACTGCCGGCACTTCAATAGCTTTAAATAGCTCACATTTCCTCCAAGCGCGTTCTCTGCTCCAGAATGTCTTGGGGGCGATGGGAGATTCGGAGGGGGCAAACTAAAAAAGCCCCCCCGGGTCTCATCGGGGAGGCTCAAATAAATGCTTACGTCCTCCGTCTCATCTCCCCCAAAAACGGGCGGGAGTTAGCACCTGACCCCGGATTTACTTCCCGGGCGGTTGCCGTGGCGTCTTAGGGCCCGTCCCTCGGCCACTCTGGATGAGATACAGGTAATACACAACCGAATTGTAAAGATTCATATTAGTCAAACTCCGGTGCCTTGTCAACCGGATTGCTCGGCACGGGCAGATTCACCGCTGAACGGTGTCCCACACGGGCCGAACTGCAATTCCATGCGCCTGGTTTTCCCGGGAATCCCGAAGCGGATTGCCAGACCGCCCTGACGAACTTCACGCCCGGCAGAACCTGCATAAACCGTTTATGGTCATGCAAAAACTGGTTGTTCTACAGTGGCCTCACTTCATCTCCGCCGCCACGGAAGCGGCAGCGATGTTCCAGCCGTCGATAGCAACGTAAGGTGTTCCGCCCTGCAAGGCTTTGTTTGAATAACTCGCTGAGACCTCGCGTTCTTCGCCCGGCATCAGCTCAAAGTAATTGTCCTGCCAGATTGCCGGAAGGACCTCGGGCCCGTTTTCTCCCTTGTCCACCCGGAGGTGAATGAAAAAGGCCAGATGCGATGACGGATTTCTGACCGTCACGCGGGTCACATCGCGGGCGCCATTTTCGTGCGTGGCTGCATGGACGTCTAATCGCACTTCAGGGAGGCTCTTCAGCGCCTTAAAGTCTGCATAGCCGCTGGTGGGCGTGTAATACCACTTGGTCTTCTGCCAGTCGAGCACGTCCTGTTGGGTGGAGAGCCAGTAGAAGTTTGTGCTCACCTGTTTTCCCGCCGAATCCTTCAGGGTCAGACGCAGAAAATAAGTGGTGGACAGACTGTCCAGCTTGGGCACGTCAAAGACCCGCGTGCTGCTGTTGGCGGCGACGTTGATGGTCTGTTCTTTGGAAAATTCCTTTTTGAGGTTGATGTCGTAAACCGCGGCGCTCACTTCAAGCTTCTGGAACGGCTGCAGGAGCGAGTTCACTACCACCACGGACCGGTCATCGTAGGAGTACATAACGTGGAGCGGTTCGCACGCCTTCTTCGTACCGAAATATCCGCCAGCCGGCCGCAGATAATAGTCGTAAAGGTGCCAGATCAAGCCCGGCCAGGCGGTGTTCAGCATCCACTGGATGACCCCGGTGGAAACAAACTTGTTGCGGCGATAGCCCTCAAACATGGCCCGCTCGCCTTCGTAGGTCATCAGTTGCGATTTTTCGGCGTAGTCTTCCACGCCGGTCGCCTGGCCATAACGCCCATCCAGTGCTTTATTAAAAGTGCCCATGGTCTTGAATTCCCCGCCGCCGGCATGGAAGTCCCAGACGGAGTTAATAGGCCAGAGCTTTTCTTCCGGCATCATCATCTTCAGCGACGATACGGGCGGGACGGCCGGCCCGGGGCTGATCTCGGTTGAGAACCCGAACGCGCCGCCGTTCTTCGTATCCAGCAGCCAGTAGTTTGGGGGAACCCAGTCGTAGGGGCCGTTCATCTTAAGGCCTGACGGGCCGGTTACCTTCGTCACCTGCGCGGTGGCTGACGACTGGTGAGGATTGGGCCAGTGGGTCTCCGCCAGCACCTTCAGATAAATCTGCTCGACCCGCGGGGGCGGCGGGTTGTCGCTGCCGTAGAGCCAGCCCAGCATGCAGGGATGATTGCGCAGCCGGCGGATCTGGTCGCGCAGGGAGTCGGCCGCGACCGTGTAATCTTCGGCTTTCCAGGTTTTCCACTTTTCCCAGTGGTCGCAGCAGCACCAGCCCGCCAGCACCAGAATTCCGTAGCGGTCGCACAGGTCGAAGAAGTGGTTGTCAACAATCTTCCCTTCCAGGCGGATGGTGTTGAGGTGCATGTCCTTGACGTACTGGATTTCTTCTTCGGTCCTTTTCCGGTCAAAGCGCAGCATCATGTCGGGAGCCCAACCGGCGCCCAGGATCAGAATGGGTTTGCCGTTCACACTGTATTCGCGATAGCCGTGCGCGTTGAGTTCGGAAGTGATCTCGCGAATGCCGAACGGCGCTTCCTGGCTGTCCGAAACCTCGCCGTCCGTCTCAAATTGCATCTTCAAACGATAGAGATTTTGAGGGCCCATCTGCCAGGGCCACCAAAGACGTGGCTGGTGGAAATTGAGTTGCGAAAAACGGCCGGGCAGGAAATCAACTTCGCGTGTTTCATGCGGCTTCAACTCCACTTCCTGCTGGAAGCTGACCTCGCCGATGCTCCCTTTCAGAACGCCCCGGACGGCGTGCCCGGTTGCGTTCTCGACCTCAGCGCGGACGGTCAGGTGCGCCTCGTCCAGTTTCGGCAGGTCGAAGTTCGTCACCACCTGCGGGTCGCGCAGCGCCACGGGACCCGTTGCGTTGACGGAAACCCCCCGCCACAGTCCCATATCCTTGTCGGCAGGCGCGGGGTTCCAGTCCACCCAGGTGATGCCCAGATCGTCGGCGTGGGGCGCGGCAACCTCGACCGCAAGTGAATTCATTTTCCCCGGCCGCGCCTCGGCGGTGACATTAAAGTCGTAGGTGCGCCACATGCCCACCACCCGGTCGGGCCCCGCAATCTGCTTCCCGTTCAGCCAGATGCTGGCGCGGTAGTTGATGCCGCCAAAGTGCAGCCAGATCTGCTTGCCCGCAAAACCTGCGGGCAGCGGGAAGCTGGTGCGGTACCACCAGGGCACCTTGAACGGGCTGCCGGCCGGCATGGGAAGGTTGGAAAAATTCTTGCCGATCGGGTACGTCGTGCCCGGTATGGAGCGCAGGTTCATGCCGAAGTAGGGATGGCGGTAGACGTTGTTTTTGACCAGCGCGGCCAGAACCGTGGCGGGAACGTCGGTCTGGTACCAGCCGGAAGGTTTGAAGCTGTCCAGCGAGATGGCGCCGCCCTGTTCGGGCACGCGGGCGGAGGATTGCAGGCTCCAGCTGTTGGCCAGATTCAGTCGAAGCGTCGAGCCCTTCCCTGAAGCCTGCGCCTCGAGGAACGGACTCGTCGCGATCAGCAGTGAAAAAAGAAAAAGGCAGGTACGCGTTCGCATGTGAACCTCCCCGGTTTGATGGATTCGATGGCGTCTGGTTTAGCCCACCATTATAACGCCGGCGGGCAGCCACGGACGCGATTTTGCGGCCAGGCGCAATTCTGCCTCAGCGTGGCACCACCGGCAGCTCCAGGACGGAGGGATGCGCGCTGTCGTGGTAGATCACGTTGGTGGCCTTCACCCACCGCGAGGCGCTTTCCGGGCTGTCGCCGGTATTGGGATTGCGGTCGAAGCGGGGGAAGTTGCTGCTGGAAATATCGAGCCGCAGCTTGTGCCCCGCCTTGAAGACGTTGCTGGTTGACCAGAGGTCAATGGTGAATTTGTAGATGTGGCCCGGATTCAGATATTCGGGCGTGACCTGCGAATCCCGGTAGCGGGCGCGGATGATGCCTTCCGTGAGGTTCTGCGCAAAGCCGTTGGGCCACACATCCACCAGCTTTCCAGTAAAGTCAGTGTCAACGGCCGATGAACTGGCGTAGAGCACCAGCTTCACGTGGCCCGTCACCTCGAAATCGTGCTTGAAGGCGGGCGTGGTGAAGGTCAGCACGTCAGGCCGGGCCTCATCGGGACGCTGGTCAACGGGCCCCGGCATCAGGTGGGCGGCATCGCAGCAGAGCGGGCCTCCGAGCGTGGGCACAGGGTTCTCCGGATCGTAAACGTAATGGTCGCCGGTTTCGGTTTGCGGAGCTTTCGTGGAAAGGGTGCCGTCACCCGTCAGCAGGTCGGCCTTGCCGTCAGAGTGGAGATAGTAATCGTTTTCTTTTGCCCGGGCCAGCGGCCAGCTCGCTTCCTCGCGCCACTTGTCCTCACCCAGCACAAAAATCTTAACTGGCTTCTCGTTTTCAACTCCGTTATCGATGCCCTTCAGCAGGTGGTCGTACCAGCGGAATTCCATGCCGTCCATGTTGAAATCGGCCTCGGGGCCGAAGTCCACTTCGCCGATCTTTCTTCCGCTGCCGGCATGGCCACCGATCACCACCATCAGGCGTGTTTCGCTGCGCGCGGCCTCGGTGCCGCCGTGCGCCCTGATGCCCAGGTAGTTTTTCAGCGAGCCGCCCTGGAAAATGTCGTACCAGGCGGCCACGATATACGCGGGGACCTTGATGTCGGGATAATGCTCTTCAATCGCCCAGCGCTTCCAGTAGTCGTCATACGACGGATGCTTCAGCCAGTCGAGGAAGTAAGGCGCCAGCGCGCCCAGGTCCTTGGGCCAGGGCGAAACTGTGTCAAAATTGAACAGGGAATAATGGCTCAGCGGGAGCGTCCACATCCCTTTCCTGGCGTTGGTCTCGTCCCGAACCTTGCGGTTGAGGGTGTCCTGCGCCAGCCCCGACGTCCACGATTGGTTGAACCACTGTTCGAACGCCCCGCCCTGGTAAGTCCAGCCGTTGTGGTAGTTTGAAGCGGTGACAAACGGGAAGATGCCGGCCAGGTGCGGGGGATGGGCAATGGCGCAAAGCATCTGCGTGGCGCCCACGTAGGAACCGCCTACCATTCCTACCTTGCCGTCGGAGTAGGGCAGCTTGGCCGCCCACTCCACCGTGTCGTAGCCGTCCTGTGACTCATACATGAAGGGATACCACTCGCCCTGCGAGGTGTAGCGCCCGCGCACGTCCTGAACGATGGACACATAACCGCGCTGGGCCGCCTTCACGCCGAAGTCGAAACTGCCGTCCTTGTTGTAAGGCGTGCGTTCCAGGATCACCGGAAATTTGCCCGGCGCGTCAGGCCGGTAAATGTCCGCGTAGAGCACCACGCCGTCCCGCATGGTGGCGGGAACGCCGCGCTCCACAATCACGTGATAGCGCTCAGCGGCGCAGAGCGGCAGCGCCGCTGCGATCATCAGGACAACCATTGCAAACAGCCAGCGAGAGGTTCGCTTCATGATGTGCTCCCCAATATGTCGATTTGCAGGGTGAAGAAATTCAGTTCAGTCCGTAAGGCGGAAAGTATATGCCACAAACCGCGGCAAGGGAAGAAAGAACAGAGGAGCTGATCACGCCGTTGCGGGGTCGGGCTGTTGGGGGTCGCGCTTGATCCAGCGGTAGGCGGCGACGGAATTTTTCCAGAAGACTTTTTCGGCTGCCGGGCGGCCCTTGCCGAGGACGTATTCGCGCACCAGCGTCAACTCCTGCGGGTAGGTTTCAATGTGGTCGCTGTTGGGCCAGTCGCTGCCATAGATCAGTCGATTTTCGCCAAAGATGTCCCACAGGCGGTCGAGCGTGGGCTTGTAAAAATCGAGGTCCTGCGCAAGCCGGCCATTGACCCGGCGCAGAGACTTCCGAGACCTTCACATAAACCTGCGGCCGTTTTCCAAGCTCCTGCAAATTTGCCTCAACCTCTTTTTTCACCTTCGGGTCAGCGGGCTCCTGCATTTGCGGCAGATGGTCAATCACCACGCGCAGGTTGGGAACCAGGTCGGTGAGCCGGACCACCGCCGCGATCAGCTCCGGACTGGGGTTGGCCGTATCCATCTCCAGGCCGGCTTCCCCAAGTTCCTTGAGGCCGTGGACGAAATTGGGATTTTCAAGCTGTTGGCTGATGTTCCGCCCCCACAGATTGCCGCAACGAATGCCGCGAAACAGCGGATTGCGATGGAATCGTTCCAGCTGCTTGCGAAAATCCGGTTTCTCGGGCTCCAGGTCGCCCACCGTTCCCACAATCACCGGAGCTTTGGTGGCGATGTCCAGCACCCACTGGTTGTCCTCGAGCCACGGGCTGGCTTCCACTTCAATCGCGCCCACAACCCCCTGGCCCTCTGTCACCTTCAGGTAACGTTCCGGCAAGGCCGGTTTGTAAAGCTTTGTGTCGTCTTTGGGCGGCCATGGAATGCCCTGCGGGCGCCTCGGGTCAAACAGGTGGATGTGAGTATCGATAATAGGTATGGGCGTGGTTTGCGCGTTCATATCGATGTCCAGGGCGGCGAGGGAAGCCGCGATTCCCAAAAATGTTCTGCGGTTCACGGCGGTATTCTACCCCAGACTTTGGCCTGTGGACGCACGAATCCGCGCTGGGAGGCGAAGCAAGGTTGGGTTTGACCGAAGGCCTGGCTTCTCCAGTCAGGTCCTGCGCGGAGGGTTTTGCGGGTGGGAACTGACGGCGGCAAATGTTCGGCAGGACTGGATGACGGCAGGCGCCAGGGCGGTCACGCCCCTTGCGGGCTTTTGAGGTCCCGCAAGAGGCGTGAGGCCGCAGAGGGTTAGAAGTAGAACTTCAGAGCGAACTGGATGTTGCGTTCGCCCTGTGAGCTGAGCACCTCGCCGAACTGCGAGCTGGTCACGCTGCGATTGGGAGCCTGGAACGCCGGAGTGTTGGTGAAGTTGATGAACTCACTCCGGAACTGGAGGTACTTCGACTCGGTGACGTGGAAGTTTTTCATAATTCCCACATCCCAGTCACGAAGTCCAGGGCCGCGCACCGTCCCGTTGGCGCAAGTGCCGAACGTTCCGACAAACGCCTGCGTGAAAGCCCCAGTATTGAACCATGTCGTTCCCGGTCCCACGTTGTGATTGTAAGTCGCGGGAGCTATACAGTTTGCCTTAGCCCCTCGACTCTTGGTTTCCGAGTTGTCAGGACCCGTAATTGTGATGGGCAACCCCGTATGAGCCGTGATGATCCCGGAGAGTTCCCATCCACCCAGTATCCCGTTCGTCACAGAATTCCAGTTGCTGCCATACGTCTTCCCTGATCCAAACGGCAACTGATACGTATACGAGGTGACGAAGCTGTGCGTGTTGTCGAAGTAGGCGGGTCCCCATTCTGACGCCGCGTTATACAGGTTCTGAAAGTACGCGGAATTCGACGCCGCCTGTCCGCCCTGGCCGTAATAGCCGATGGCATTCGTCATGGTTTTTGAATAGGTGTAGGATACCTGCAATTGCAGCCCATGCGTCATGCGTTTGGTCACGCTAGCCTGCAAGGCGTCGTATCGCTGGTCACCGTTCGATTCAGTCCCGGAGATCTGGCCGATCTCGTTATAGAGCGTGGGATTGCCAGAAAGGTACGGGCTGCCGCAGGTGGGAATGGTAGCTCCGGACTGGAGAACGGCATTCCCCGCCGTGCAGCCAGCCTCACCCACCAGACGCCGCTGGAAGTAAGGCATCGGAACCATCAGGTGCGTCCCATGTTGTCCAACGTACGCCAGGGATACCAGAGTTTGCGCAGGGAGCTGATGCTCAACACTGATGTTCCACTGTTGAGTCATATCCGGGCGCACATTCGGGTCCCAGAGTCGGATATTGGTATTCACAAAGGGATTGGAAGGAGCCGCCAGCACTGAGAGCCCGTCGCTCGAAGTGGAACTGGGGAAGAAGAGCGCGCTGCCCGTGGTGTAATCGCTCTCGAATTCGGACTGGAACGGAGGGTTCAAAGGAAGCCGCAGATTGGTTCCCGTGCCTTCCAGGAATGATGAGATGGTGTAGGCGCCGCGCACTACCGTGTTCTTGATGAAACTCGGCGTCCAGGCAAAGCCGATTCGCGGCTCCCAATCCTTCCAGTAACTGTTGTAGAGCGCGCGGCAATTGTTATAGGGACAGTTACTCTGGCCGGCAAAATATTCGGTGCCACTGAAAGGTCCGAAATTTGCCTGCCGGTTGAAGACCTCAGCCCACGGCGAGTTATACTGCCAGCGGAGCCCGAGATTGATCGTTAGATTGCTCCGAAAACGCCAGTTGTCCTGAACGTACGGGGCGATGAGGGTGCTCCGCTGCCCCCAGGTTCCGGCACTGACGCCCAGTCCCACCACTCCGGGCAAGCCTAACAGGAAATCAGCTTCCGAAAATCCAGGCGAGGATCCCGTAGCGCCCGGCACGGGACCGCTGGTGTACTGTCCCGTATAGTCGAGATGCCCGTATTTTCCGTTGTTGCCAGCGTAGTAGGTGTTGATCTGGTAGCGAATGGCTTGGAAGCCCATGTGAATTTCGTGTTTGCCTTTGGTCCAGATCAAGTCGACCGTCGGTTCAAACGTGGTGTCCGCAAACAACTGCTCAGTGTCCGCACTGCCGATGTTGGTGGCCAGCCCGTTGGTAAAGTTGATTCCGAGAAGTCCCGGACCGTGGACGTTTGCGTCCCCGATCCCGAGGGTCGTACCAAAATTCCCTATGCCTGAAGTGATGGAGCCGCTATGCAGATAGATGCGGTTAAGTCCCATCCTTGCGTCCATCACCATGGTGGGGCTGAAGGTGTGAGTCCAGTCGACGACTGCGCCGTGAAATGGAGACTCACTGAAGTTCGAGCCGATCAGCTGGAACGAGTTTGTATAGGGAATCGTCTGGAAGCCCTGTGAATAGCGGCCCCAAATATGGTTGCTGTCATTGGGCATGTAATCAATCTTGACGTCGCCCTGGTCATTTCGGGTTTGGTGACCTTGCGTGTTGTAGGCATTGAACTGCAGATTCGAGTTAATCGGGTTCATGTACAGCCCGGATGCAAAAAGGTTGGTCGCCACGGGTGAAATCATGCTTGGCGGAATAATGTTATCCGCAAAACCCGTATTGGCAGTGGTAAACGGCTGGCGAGGCGCTGCCCCTGGGTTTGCAGGCGCAGTGCAGGGACCTGAAAAGGAAGTGCAAGGGTTGTAGAGCTGGATACCCTTCTCGCTGAGCAACTGCGAGAAATCGCCATTCCGCTCTGCCATGGTCATGACCGTGACCGTACTAGTCGCCGGCGGGCTGTCCAGCCTCTCCCCTTCATAGTCCGCGAAGAAGAAAAGCTTATCTTTCTTGATCGGGCCGCCAAACGTGCCGCCAAAGGTGTTCCAGCGCAACGCAGGCTTCGGTATGCCCTGGTAATCGTTCGCCCAGTTATTGGCATTGAGCTTGTCATTGCGGAGAAACTCGAAGGCATCCCCATGATAATGGTTTGTGCCAGACTTGATGGTTGTGCTGATGATGCCGCCCTGGAATTGACCATACTGCGCAGGCGCATTGCTCGTGATGACGTTGAACTCCTGAATAGCATCCGGGCTCGGCTGATAGGAGGTAAGATTGTCAGAAGTCTGATTGTTGTCAATTCCGTCCAGAAGGAAGTTGTTTGCCTCTTCGCGGTTCCCGTTGACGTAGGGCCGTCCGCCTCCGCCTGTCCGCTGGCCATTCCGGAAAGAGCTGGGGTCCGGTGTGGTCACGCCCGGAGCCAGCAATGTTAGCTGAATAAAGTTGCGCGTGGCGAGGGGCAGGTTCACGTTGAAGTTTGAGTTAGTGACAAAGCCTCTCTGCATGGTGTCGGTCTGGAGTAGAGGGGGAGCGCCCGTTACCTCCACGGTCGTCGTGCTCGATCCGACTTTGAGCTGGATGTCCACGCGAGCTACTTGGTTCATCTGAAGTTCAAAGGCCGCCTTCGTGGCAGTTGCAAAGCCCTTGGCCGTAGCCTTTACTGTGTATTGTCCTGCGGGCAGCCGGGGAAAGTTGTAAACGCCCGAATTGTTAGAGGCCGCTTTCCATACGGTCCCTTGGGCTACACTGGTAGCTGTTACGGTAGCCCCAGGCACCGCGGCCCCGGATGGGTCCGTGACGATGCCCGTAATGCCACCGGTTATTTCCTGGGCAAGGAGTGCTCTCCCGCCCAGAATGAACATGATGATTGTAAAAAGTGCAATAACGATTTTAGGAAAATGTGGTTGAAGGAAGTATTTCGACGTACAACTTTCTTGCATAGATACACACCTCCGTTATGTTCGGTGTGACCCACGACCCTTTGTGGCAATGGCCGGTTAGGCCGAGACTTCAAAGAACCAGGGAATGGTGAATGAAGGAACCCTGGAAGCCAATGGCAGCGGGTACTTGCCTAAGGAATGCGACCGCGACATTAAACAGTATTTGAGCTCGCGGCTGACCCGATTGAAACGAAAACTCGCCTGCGTTTTCACTTCATCTATGTACAAAAATCGATCAATCCGTATTTCGTAGAATTAATGCTTCAAGTTATTATTTACAGGCAGCTTAATGGCCATAAATACTCGCTCATCAGTGCCCACGCCTGTTGGATCCCGGCGTGATCGTTCAGGACCGCCTCTCTGCCAGGCCAGAAAGCCCCGCGGCGCCAAACACCCTTGACCTGGTCGCCGCTTCGAGCATGATAACTGGCCATGGTTATTTCGATTCAATGCCGGGGCGATTCGTTGCTTGGTTTTTCAGGAAGGTTTGCGTCGGGGCCCCAAACGCAGAAAAGTTTGTCTCCGTCTGCTTGTTCAGTAAGGCACGCCAAAAGTTCACTCTGGGAGATGAAGAACAGGATGCTACCCGGGAACCGGGGGAGCTTGTGCCCTGACTGGCCAGGCCTCGCATGTCCTTGAATTCCCAGGCCGAGGCCGATGTGTGCTTGCCCGGAGGCACGGCATGGGTGTAAAAATGTCGCTTACAGTTTCATCGGTAACAATTGCAATGGTCCCTATCTGGAACGGAGAGTTGGGCGCGATACCGGGCACCGGAGGCAAGGGTCGTCGGCTTGAGCAGGAGAGCCGCAAAAGCTTTGTGCGGCTCAACCCTGCGGATTTTTGGTCCCAGACTCTTCGGATTTTTAGCTGACGCGCAGGCACAAACTGGTCGTCTCCGTCTGCTTGTTCAGTGGGGCCCGGCGCAAATTCACTATGGGAGACGAAGAACAGGACACTATGTCAGCAGAAAAATACTTTTCTCAAATCAACGAAGTCGTCAAACAGATCGAGCAGACCCAGCGGCCGGCCATCGAAAAAGCCGCGGCGGCCATGGCGGAATCGATCCGGTCCGATGGGCTGGTTTATCTTTTCGGCAGCGGGCATTCCGTGATTCCCGTGCTGGATATTTTCCCGCGCTACGGAAGCTTTGTGGGTTTCTGCCCGATTTATGATCCGCGGCTAATGTGGTTCAACGTAGTCGGACCGGGCGGCGCGCGCGAACTTCTGTGGCTGGAGCGCGAAGAGGGCTACGCGAAGAACGTTCTGGCCAGCTACTCGCTTGAGCCGCGCGACACCATCCTCGTTTTTTCGCATGGCGGGCTGAACGCCGCCCCCGTCGAGGTCGCAACCGAGGCCAAGGCCCGAGGCCTGACGGTGGTGACGGTTTCTTCCCACCAGAACTACCAGCAGGCGGCGGCCACTCATTCCAGCGGCAAGAAGCTTCGGGACCTGGCCGACGTCGCCATTGACAACTGCGTGCCACCGGAAGACGCTCTGGTGGGCGTGGAAGGCATCAAGGAAAGGTTTGCCGCGGGATCAACCGTGGCGGCCGTTACCATCGCCATGGCCCTGGTGGCTGAAGTCGGCTCGCAACTGGTGAAGAGCGGGCACAAGCCTCCCACGTTTGTCTCGCCCAACGTCGGGCTCGAACCCGACCACAACCAGCGCGTCTTTGTGGAGTTCGCCCGGCGCATTTCACGGCGTGTTCCCTGAGGAACGCCAAAGGCCCGCCCCGCCGCTCGCCCAGGGCAAAGCGCGGGGCCGCTGCTTCGAATCCACAGGCGGAGGCTGCTCCAGGATGAAAGTTTCGAAGGCGAAGCTCGGCTGGTACGGAATTTTCGGCGCGGTGCTGGCGCTCGGCCTCCTGTGGGCGATGGCGAGCTACAGCGCGCCTCAGGCTGCTTCTCCCTCGCATCCTTTCTTTCCCGTCGCAGTGTGGTATGGCGGCGGCAAGGCGCGCGCCCCCATGCTGGAGCCGGTCGATTCTTCCAGCGCCGCCCGCTGGGGCCGGGACCTCGACCAGATCAAGGCGGTGGGTTTCAATACGGTCAAATGCTGGGTGGACTGGGCCACCGCCGAACCCAAACCCGGCCAGTTTGACTTCCAGAATCTCAACCTGCTGATGCGCCTCGCGCAGGAGCGAGGCCTGCGGGTGATCGTGCAAATCTATACCGATTCCGCGCCGGACTGGGTGGGCCAGCGCTATCCCGACGCGCGGTTTGTCGACCGTTCGGGAGCCGTGATTGACTCCCAGGCGGCGCCCGGCTACTGCATTGACGATGAGGCGGTGCGCAATGAGGTTGTGAAGTTTATTGAGGCGCTCTCGCAGGACGCCAACCGCTACCGCGCGCTTTACGGCTGGGACGTTTGGAGCGAGCCGCACCTGGTGAATTGGGCGGGGTTTGATTATCTCAAGGACCCCGAGTTCTGCTATTGCCATTACACCCAGGCGCGCTTCCGCGAGTGGCTGCGGGCAAAATACAAGACCCTGGCGGCGCTCAACAAAGCCTGGTACCGCGGCTTTGCAAGCTGGGATGACGTGATGCCTCCGCGCTTTTCAACGATTCTCTCCTTTACGGATTATCTCGACTGGCGGGCGTTCATCACCGCCAAGCTGGCCGCTGACCTGAAAACGCGCGTCGATGCTGTCCGCAGCGCCGACCACCTTCACCCCATTACCAGCCACGCCGCCGTGCCGGGCCTGTTTACCGATCCGCGCGATGGCTACGGGGAGCCGGATGATTTCCTGATGGCCGGCAACGCTGATTTCTTCGGAACCTCGCTCTATCCCAAGCACGCCGAGTCGCGCAAGCCGTGGACTTACGAGCATCTCGCGGCAGGGCTCGACTTTTCGCGTTCAGCCGGGCACAGCCGCGGCAAGGGCTTTTGGATTGGCGAATTGCAGGCGGGCCAGGGCGTCACCGGGATGCGCATCGCCCAGCCGGTCACCGGCCACGACGAAGCCTACTGGATGTGGCAGGTGATTTCCCACGGCGCGCGCGAAATCGCCGTCTACGCCTGGTATCCGATGAACGCCGGTTATGAGTCGAACGGCTACGGGCTGATTAACCTGGACGGCACGCTCACGCCGCGAGCGAAAGAGGCGGGCGCAACGGCCAAAGCCATCGCGCAGAATGCCGGTTCCATTGACAAGGCCCAGCCGGCGCCTGCCGAGGTGGCCATTCTTTACAACCGGCTCTCCTACATGGTGGGCGGGACGGAGCCTTCGCTATCAACGCTCGGCAACGCGGAACGCGATTCGCTGGAAGGCCTGCATCGAGCTTTTCTCGAGAAGCAGATTCCGGTGGATTTTGTCAGCACCCAGGACCTGATGGACGGCCGGGTAAAGGCCTACAAGATCCTGTTTCTGCCTTATGCGGTGATGATTTCGCAGCAGGTGGCCGAAGGCGTGAAGCGATACGTCGAGCAGGGAGGGACGGCGGTGGCAGGCGCGCGCCTGGCCTGGAACAACGCGCGGGGATTTGCGAGTGACGTTATCCCGGGCTTCGGCCTGGACGAGGTGTTCGGCGCCCGCGAAAAAATCATTCGGCCCGTCGAGGCCGCGCGACTGCTTGTGGAATCATCGCCCAACCTGCCCGGCATGAAACCTGGCGAAGCGGTTCGAGGTGACAGCTTTGAAGAGGAGCTTGCGCCTCTGAAAGGCGCGCAGGTGCTGGCGCGCTTCGCCAATGGCCAGCCCGCCCTGGTTGAAAATTCATTCGGCAAGGGAAAAGCTATCCTGGCCGGAACGTTCCTGCCTCTCTCCTGCGAACGCGAGCACGACCCGTCCACAGGACGTTTGTTGCGATCGCTGGCACTCGCTGCGGGCGTTCGTGCAGAGGTGAAAGTTTCAGGCGCGGGAACCAGCCAAGTTGAGGTTCGCCGGCTGGTTAGCGCAAACGAGCAACTGGTCTTCGTCTTTAATCACGCTCAAAAGCCGGCACAGACGTCAATTTCCATTCATGTTCCCTGGACCGTCCACGAGGCGCAGGACATCGTGACCGGCCGCAGGGTAACATTTAAAACCGCGAAGGGCGATGTGATTCTCGACAGGAACCTGAGCGGCGGCGAAATCTGGGTGGTGAAGCTGAACGCGGCGGGTTAGAAGCGCACCTCACGCAAAGGCGCTAAGACGCAAAGGTGCATAGTTCTCTTACGCGAAGGGCAGACTCGCTTTGAGCCTCTGCGCCGTGGCGTAAGATGCTTTTCCGAGAAAGGTCCGGAATGGGAGCGTACAAGAGGGGAGCGCGACAGCCTAACGCCGTGTGGGCGGTGGATATCGGCGGCACCAAGATTGCGGCTGCCCGCGTGAGCCGGAGCGGCAAGCTGTCCGATTACGCTGAGGTTCCAACGCCGGCTGCCGGCGGGCGCCATGTAGTGGAAGCCGTAGTGGAATTGCTGGAGCGGATGCCCGCAAAGGACATCGGGGCCATTGGAGTTGACGTTCCTGGCCTGGCCTGGCCCGACGGCCGCGTCTGGGCGCCCAACCTTCCCGGCTGGAAACGCATGCCGCTGGGGCAGGCGCTCAAAAAGCGCTTCGGGCTGCCCACGCTGGTGGAAAGCGACCGCAATGCGTTCGTAGTGGGCGAGGCCTGGCAGGGCGCGGCGCGCAACTGCCGCGACGTGGTTTTCCTGGCCGTGGGAACGGGCATCGGCGCCGGAATCCTGGCGGGCGGTCAGTTGCTGCGCGGCCACGGGGAACTGGCCGGCTCGGTGGGTTGGATGGCGTTGCGCAACCAGTATCAGCCCATCTACAAATCAATCGGCTGCTTTGAGGCCCACGCCAGCGGCACGGGGATTGGACTTGCAGCGAGCAAAGAATTCGGCCGCAAACTCACGGCCCGCGAACTCACCACGCTCGCGCGGTGCGGGGACCGGAAAGCGAAGCAGGTGCTGGAGCGCGCCGGGCACGACCTGGGGCTTGGTCTGGCGAACCTCGTCGATGTGCTCAATCCTGAAGTCATCGTGATCGGCGGCGGCGTGGCCGCGGCCGGGAACCTGGTTCTCGATGTCGCGCGCAAAACCATGAAGCGATGGGGCCAGCCGCTGGCGGTGAAACAGGTTCGCGTGGTGCGCAGCCGCCTGGGCACGCGGGCCGGCCTGCTGGGCGCGGCCAAACTCGCGATCGACGGTTGCGACCGGTCGGCGGCACAAAAGGCAAATTCCTTGAAAAGCAATCTCACGCAAAGGCGCTAAGGCGCAAAGGCCCTGAGTTGCCCCAATAAGATGGCCAACGACTCTGAAATTCGGCGCTTTGCCCTGATGCTGACGGCCAACGCCTGCATGTTTGTATTTGGCGTGGTGCTGCTGCTGATGGGATCGCTGCTGCCTTCGCTGGAGGTGAATTACGTTCAGGCGGGCAGCCTGGGATCGTTCCCGCTGGCGGGCATTCTGGCCGCGACCATCCTGGTGGGGCCGGTGCTGGACACCGTGGGTGCGAAGCCTGTGCTGGCCGCGGCTCTGGTGATGGTGGCGGGTGCGGTGGGCCTGATGCCGGCGCTCCACACCTACGCGGCGCTGGCGGTGGCGGCGCTGGTTTATGGATTCGGTGGGGGCGTGCTGAACACGGCAACCAACGCCCTGGTGGCGGACCTGAGCGCCTCGGGGCGTGGCGCTGCGCTGAACCTGCTGGGATTTTCATTCAGCCTGGGGGCGCTGGCGGCGCCGCTGCTGATGTCCACCGTAGGCGGAAGTCTGGGCACCGCTTCGGTGTTGCATATTCTGGCCGTGGGCACGGCGCTCATCCTGATTCCGGTGCTGATTTTCCGCTTCCCGGCCGCCACCTATGCCGGAACGCGCCTGAGGGAACTGCTGAGCGTGCTCAACCATCCGCTGGTGTGGCTTTTTGGCGCGTTGCTGTTTTTTGAGTCGGGCAGTGAAAACAGCATGTTTGTCTGGGCGGGGAAGATTGTGGCCGGCGTGTTCCGTTCCACGCCCCAGCGCGCCAACCTGGCGCTGGTGGGATTGAGCGCGGCCATCGGAGCCGGCCGGCTGGGGGCGGCATTTCTGCTTCGGGTGCTGGGCAACCGAAGGACCATGCTGCTCTCCACGGCCATTACCGTGACGGGCGCGATGGTGGCTTACAACAGCCGTGAATTTTCCGTTGCGCTGCTGGGCATGGGCATGATCGGACTGGGTCTGGCGTCGATTTACCCGACGGCGCTGGGCGTTGCGGGCGACTGCTTCCCGCGCCAGACCGGCACCGTGTTTGGCGCCATCATGGCCGTGTCGCTGGTGGGCGGAACGGCCGGGCCCAGCCTCTGCGGCACGCTGGCGGCAACGGGACTGCGCAACATCCTTTGGGTCCCTATGATTGCGGCAGTAGCGGTGGCAACGCTGACGGTCCTGGTGACGCGCAAGCGACCGGGCGGGATTCCCCTGGATTGAGATTGCCCACTGGCGGCCTAGAACCTCACAACCTCTGGAAAAACCAACCTCAAATTACCGGGAATAAAATGGGCGCCCTCCGGTATCTTGTAAGTGAGCGGATGCGATAGTGGAAATTCGCTTGGCTATTTCCAGTTCGGGAGGCAGGGGTGCGGAAAATTAAACAGTTAAGAAACACGGCCACACCGCGGGTCAGCCGCAGAAACTTTATTCTGGCAGCCGCTGCCGGGCTGGCTGGATTTGCCGTGGTGCGCCGGCTGGAACCCATGTCGGCAGCCGGGAAGTCGGGAGCCGCCGGGAAGACGAAGAGGGTTCGAATTGTGGAGTTTGACAGCAACGGCGTGCGACAGGGCGTGGTGGAAGTTCCCAAGATAGTCAAGAGCGATGCCGAATGGAAGAAGCAGCTCACGCCCATCGAATTCGAGGTGACGCGCAAGGCGGGGACGGAGCGGGCGTTCTCAGGAGCTTACTGGAACCTGCACCAGAAGGGATTGTACCGGTGCGTCTGTTGTGGCACCGCGCTTTACAGTTCCAGCACCAAATTCGAGTCGGGCACCGGCTGGCCCAGCTTCTGGGAGCCGATCGCCAAAGAAAATATCCGGGAAATCGCAGACTACAGCTTTGGCATGGAGCGGAAGGCGATTTCCTGCCGGCGTTGCGATGCGCACCTGGGCCACGTGTTTGACGACGGGCCAAAACCTACCGGGCTGCGATATTGCATGAATTCAGCGGCCCTGCACTTTGTCAGGCTGGGATAGGCCGGGACGCCGCCGCGACAGCCCGGGCTTCCGGCGGACGGGAAGCAGGGAAAGGGAGATGATGGCAATGAAGAACTCTTGCGCCAATCTGTTTCAGAAAATCATGCTTCTTCTGTTGCCATTGCCAGTGCTGGCCGTGGCGGCCTGCTCAACCAGCGCGCAGGGACAGGTGCCCGCATATGCGGGGCCGGCCAATGCTGCTGTGGTCAAGGGCAGACAGACGGCCGTTCTGGCGGGCGGCTGTTTCTGGGGCGTCGATGCCGTCTTCAAGCATGTGAAGGGAGTTGAAAAAGTTGTTTCCGGCTATTCGGGAGGAAGCGCCGGCACCGCGGAGTACGAGACGGTCAGTTCGGGATCAACCGGCCATGCCGAGTCCGTGGAGATTACCTACGACCCGTCACAAGTCCGGTTCAGCGAGCTGCTCAGAATCTTCTTCTCAGTGGCCACGGACCCCACCCAGCTCAACCGGCAGGGCCCGGACACCGGACCTCAATACCGCTCCGTGATTTTTTATAGCGGTGAAGACCAGAAACAGATCGCGCAGGGCTATATCGACCAGTTGAACAAGACTGGCGTCTTCTCGCGCCCCATCGTGACCCAGGTGGTCCCTTTTAAGGCTTTCTATCCGGCAGAGGCGTACCACCAGAACTTCCTCGAACGCCATCCCAACTATCCCTACATCGTTTTCAACGATCTGCCCAAGCTGCGGGCGCTCAAGAAGGAATTTCCAGAGTTCTACAGGAAATAGTCTTTTGGCGGAAGCGGCGAGTGGCTTAACCTTTCTTGAAGATGCTGCTTAAGGTCGGGGCAGGCAGCAGCCCGCCGGGCAGACGTCGGGCCAGGGGCCGAGCGTTCCCACGCTGGGGCGGCCGGAATTCTCTTCCATTCTTTCCACGATGAGTTCACGAACCATTCGGGGGAAGCCGGGGTTGGTGCCAACGGCTGCGGCGCGGACCAGATTCAAACCGAGTTCGTTGCAGAGCTGGCGGGCTTCCGTGTCGAGATCGAAAAGCACTTCCATGTGGTCTGAGACAAAGCCGATGGGAACAATGACCACGTCCTTTACCTGCCCGTTGTTCGCGATATTCTTCAGGTGCTCCAGGATGTCCGGGCCAAGCCAGGGCTGCGTGGGCGGGCCGCTGCGGCTCTGGTAAACGAGCGGGTCTCCCGATCTTCCAATCGCCGCGGAAACCAGGCTCGAGGCTTCCTGCAATTGCTGCGCATACGGGCAGTTTTCCGCCATCCGAAGCGGAATGCTGTGTGCCGTGTAGACGACGTGGGCGGCGGCTCTTCTTTCAGCCGGGATGCGCTCCAGCGCTGCTTTCACCTGCTCCGTCATGGCGGCGATGTAGCCGGGATGGTTGTAGAAGGGCCGGATTTTATCAATCACCGGAGCGCCTTCACCGGCGGCGGCTCGGGCGTTTTCAATGTTCTCGAGGTACTGCCGGCAGCTGGAATAAGAGCTGTAGGCGGAAGTGGCAAAGGCCAGTGCTCGCTTGATCCCGTCGGCCTTCATTTTGGCCACGGTATCGGTGAGCAGGGGATGCCAGTTGCGGTTGCCCCAGTAGACCGGCAGGTCCGGACCGTGGGCGGCCAGCTCGGCTTCGAGCGCCCCAATGAGCTCCCGGTTCTGCTGGTTGATGGGGCTCCTGCCGCCGAAGTAGTGGTAATGCTCCGCCACGGCCATCATGCGTTGGCTCGGAACGTTCCTGCCGCGCAGCACATTCTGCAGGAAGGGAATAATGTCGTCTTCTTTTTCCGGGCCGCCAAACGAGACCCACAGGATTGCGTCGTAGTTCATGGATTTATCCTGGCCGAGGTTTAAAGATTCCAACGCCGGCGTCCTCACACATGGTTTCTCAGCATTAATTCTTTGGGATGCGGCTCCAGGTACACCTGGCCGCCCAGATAGGGAATTGGGGAGCGGCGAAGGAAGTATCGAATCAGCGTGACCGGCACGATGAGCGGAACCAGGCCGCAGCGATAGTCTTCGATCAGCACGAACAATTCCTTGCGCGAATCCTCGTCCAGGTGGGGACGCAGGTAGCCCGAAATGTGCTGCAGGACGTTGGTTTGCCGCCGCGTGGTGGCCATTTCGCCGAGCGCGCTCATGAATTCCGCTTCGTAGCGCGAGCGCATTTCGGCGTGTGGCGTCAGCTTGCCGCCGGCCACCAGTCGTCCCAGGCCTGCATAGGCCCGCGGCGAATGGGCCATCAGCAGCAGCTTGTGCGCCGTGTGGAAAGCCACCAGATCGCCCTGCTTCCAGCGCCCGGCAAAGAGCGTCCGCAGGCGGCGGTAGGCGAATACGCGCTCAATAAAGTTCTCGCGCAGGCGGGTATCGTAAAGGCGGCCTTCTTCCTCCACGGGAAGGTTCGGGAAGTGCCCAAGCAAGGCCTCGGCAAAAAGCCCGCGCCCCGACTTTGCCGGCATGCCGCGCGAGTCAGACACCCGGACGCGCTCCATGCCGCAACTGGGCGAACCTTTTTTCAGGACGTAGCCGCAAAGGTCTTCCTTCTCAAGCTGCAGCAGGCGGCGCCGGGCAAAGGCTTGCATATCGTCGGTATGGTCCGTGCCGGTTTTGGGCATCACCATCCGCACGTTCTCGCCGATGCGGACCAGCCGCAGCGTGTCGCGCGGCGTGCCGAGTCCCATCTCAACTTCCGGGCAGACCGGAACCCACTCGACAAATCGTCCGAAGGTTTCCACCAGGTAGCCGTCGCGCTTGTGCCCGCCGTCGTAGCGGACTTTTTCGCCCAGCAGGCAGGCCGAAATGCCGATGCGGATGGGGAGGTTGGCGGGTTCACTCAAACGTTCAGCCTCCAGATGGAGAAATTGAGGGTCGCGGCAAACGCCACCCAGAGAAGATAGGGCGCCAACAGCCAGGCCGCCGCGCGCGAAAGCGGGCGGAAAGCAACCATCGTGGCCAGGATCGCCAACCAGAGCACAAGAATCTCGGCGAGGGCCAGCCCCGGCCTGTGCGCTCCAAAAAAGATGGCCGACCAGCAGACGTTCAGGACGAGCTGCACCCCAAAAAGGTTGAGCGCAGACGCGGCGTGCGGAAATCCAACCCGGCGCCAGACCAGCCAGGCGGCGACGGCCATGGCAAGATAAAGCAGCGACCAGACGGGCCCGAATACCCAGTTGGGCGGCGACCACGCGGGCTTGGCGAGCGTGGCATACCATCCACCGATGGACGGCGTGGTCAACATCGACCCGATGCCCGCCGCGCCAAAACAGACTGCCATCGACACGGCCAGCCCGATGGTCTGGCGAAGGGGCGTCATCTCGTTTCTCCATTCAGGGCTATAACTATGATAAACCCAATATACAACCGGATGGCCGGTTGTGCGACGCCTGCGTCGACGGCCGGTTTCAGGCCAGCGAGAGTTTAACGTAATGCGTGCCGGCGCGGTTCAAGGGAAACGGGCTTCTCGCTGAAGATCGCGGCGATCGCCCGGGCGCGATAGTCGAAGATCCGTTCCACATCACTCTCTACCAGCCAGCCGGCGCAGAAATCTCCCAAGACGCCGAACGGCACCGCGTAACGAACCCTGTCTGACATCAACGTGCCGCCGTCCAACGTCTCAAAACTGTGCGTGTGATGCCACAGGCGATAAGGCCCCTTCATTTGCAGGTCGACGAATCGGAAGGGCGGCCGCCATTCCTCGATGCGGCTGGTCCAGTCGACAGGCATGCCGTGCCAGACCAGCCGGTAACGGATGAGGGTCCCGGCGCCCATTTCGTGCCCGGTTTGCCGCAGGGTCCTGAAATGCAGCCACGGTGGAGTGATGTGGTCCAGGTTCCGAGCGTCGCAGAAAAATGAAAATACCTCCGCCAGGGGTCTGGCAATCCACTGTTCGCGGTGGAGAGTTCGAATACGCATGTTGCACCCATGAAGAACCTTTGTGCCGGCGGTCCCGGCAGCTCGTTACATTCCCGGCTGCCGGTTATATGGGTCCGCCCGGCTTAGGGCTTGCTGCAAACTGGCCGCCTTGGCTTCGTCAAAGTCGCCTTCTGCGCGCCAATGTACCCGCCCCATGCGGTCAACCAAAAGGGCGTAGATCTGGCTTTCGTCCGGCAGTTTCAGCGCCTTCTTGAATTCCGTTTTATCAAGATAGAGCGTGATCGTCCTCGCGCGAGCTTCGGGGTCTGGAATGCCACCGCGCATGCCACGGTTGATAAACCACCGGGCGATGGGGTTTAGTTTGCTGATGGTGGGAAGCTCGTAATAATGAAAGCCAGGTGACGACTCGAACCGTTTCATCTCTCGCAACCAGGTGTCGACGTTCTCCTGTTGCTCCCGTTGGAAAGCGATCAAAAGCAGGTTGCGGTCGCCCGCAAAATCGCCCGGGAGCGAGAGAGTTTTCTTCTCCAGGTTTGAGGCTGTCAGCTTCGGGAAAGTTCCTTGCGGGGCTCCCATGGTTTCCTCCCTTGTGCTGTCTGCGCCCGTTGCGTGACTTGCGCCCGTGGCCAGCAGCATGACGACCGCCAAACCTATTGCTGTTCTCATCATTCCTCCTGCGTTACTCCATGCCGGCAGGGCCCTCAAGTCCCCTTCCGGCCAGTGACCGGCCTCGCCACCGGATAAAAACAGGGCGTTACCCGTGAGGTCCCGGCAACGCCCTGCGAGAGTGCGCCCTGAATGCAGTATCAGACGCGCTTTTCGAACAGCTACTTCGGCATTACCACGCTGTCAATCACGTGGATCACGCCGTTGCTACATGCAATGTCCGTCTGCTCCACCCGTGCATCGTCCACCATCACTCCATCGTCATCCTTTGTGATGGTGAGTGACTGCCCCTGTACGGTCTTGACGGAGTTCATGGTTGCCACATCTGAGGCCATCACTTTCCCCGGCACCACGTGGTAGGTGAGAATGGCCACCAGCTTGTCCTTGTTTTCCGGTTTGAGAAGGTCCTCAACGGTGCCTTCCGGCAACTTCGCAAAGGCTGCGTCCGTGGGAGCAAAGACCGTGAAGGGACCTTCGCCCTTGAGAGTTTTCACCAGGCCGGCAGCATCAAGAGCCTTGGCCAGTGTCTGGAAAGAGCCGGCTTCCACCGCAGTATCAACAATGTCCTTGTGCTCCCCTGCTTTCACATTCGTTGAAATGCCCAGTGAAATCATCAGTACGGCCGCCCCGGCCGCCAGATATTGAACAAGCGAACGATTGAAACTTTTCTTCATAACTTTTCTCCTTTGAATCTTAGACGATTGGGACGTTCGAAAGGGTGATCGCTTTTTGGCCGGACACCCCGTGCCTTCTGCCCCTGAAGGTACTTTTTAGCTTGTGCGGACCGGTTCCAGTTGCCCCTGCCAGCGCCGCTGAATGGCCTTCCAGGAAAGCGCCTGGTAGAGGCCCGCAAAACCCACCAGGGCGTAAACCGCCGAACTCAGAAACGAGGTTTCTCCGAAATGCATGCCGAAGATGGTGGCGACCAGGTCAAACCTTGCGAACGCCACCAGCCCCCAGTTGAGGGCTCCCACTACCAGCAGCACTGCTGCCAGGACATCGAGCTTTTTCATCTCCATTCCCTCCTTTAATTCAAGGCCCGGTTTACCGGGCACCATTTGATTGTAAGTTAAAATAGTTTGACTACAATGCAAATTCAAGCGACAATTGAAAGTCGTGTGAATCGCAATCAAAGAACCGGCAAACTTTTGACTCTGGTTCAAAACAGGGAGACAGAATGCTCACCTCCACGCTCGCCGAAGGGTTGAAAAGTTATTTCATCGGGGAAAAACTGCGCGCCCTGCGCTTGAGAAAAAAGATGGGGCTGGTGGAGCTGGGCAGCCACACGGGCCTGTCGCCGGCGCTGCTTTCCAAAATCGAGCGCGGCAAGCTGTTTCCCACATTGCCCACCCTGCTGCGCATCGCCATGGTGTTCAGTGTGGGGCTGGAGTTCTTTTTCACCGACGACCGCAAGCGCCGCGTCCTGGCCATTGCCCGGAAGAAAGACCGGCTGAAGTTTCCGGAAAAGCCCGGATCGAAAGACCCCGCCTACGTTTTTGAGAGTCTGGATTTCGGGGCCGTGGAGCGGAAGCTCAACGCCTATCACGCCGAATTCCAGCGGATCAACCCGCGCAAGGTCCGGCTGCACCAGCACGCCGGGGTGGAATTCATCTATGTCACCGCCGGCAGGTTGGGACTTCGTGTGGGCGACGACGAGATGCGGCTCGAGAATGGCGATTCCATTTACTTCGATTCAAATGTTCCCCACGGATACTGGAGCGCAAGCACCCACAAGACAACGGCCCTGGTGGTCACTGTTCCTTGATCCGAATAACCCCGCCGCTGCTTACGCTGAAAGTCTGCTGGTTATCCTGACGATGTTCCCTTTAGGACCTGCCTCGCGTTCACCGCAAATTCCTGCTGGCCAACGGAGGGAATCAGAGGTTTAATGTTGCCGTGCCATGCCCAAGCGGGCAGAGGTGTGCTTTTCCGGAAGCGCAATGGACGTCAGGGTCAAGCGGGGAGGAATCGTCAGATGAAGATCATGAAAATTGCGGTGGGATTGCTGGCGGCCGTGTTGCTGGCTCCGTTTTTGTATGCGCAGACCACGGGCAAGGTCCAGGTGGACTGGAACCAGGTGGAGCAGGTTTCCAAAACCACTCCCACGCTGCAAGTGGTGGTGAATCCACCGTTGCGGCGGGGATCGAAAATCCACGACCGGGTTTTTGAGAACCTGAAGGACCTGGGCGCCGACTACGTGCGTTACGTTCCCTGGCTGCCCTACCCGAAGCTGGGAGTGGCAGAACTCGAGCCTCCATCTGACGGGAAAACCTCGTGGGACTTTTCGCTGATGGACCCCATGATGGAAGACTTTATGAACGCCCAGGCGGGGCATTCGGTGATGATCAACTTCAGCACCATCCCGCAATGGATGTGGAAGACGGAGAAGCCGGTGGCATATCCAGCGGACCCGGACCAGGTGGACTGGAGCTACGAGCAGGGTTCGGAGCTGCGCGACCCCAGCATGAAGGAAGTGGCGGACTATTATGCGCGGCTGGTCGGCTGGTACACGCAAGGAGGCTTTACGGACGAATTCGGCAAACGGCACGAGTCCGGCCACCACTACAGGATCCAGTACTGGGAAGTGCTGAACGAGGTGGACTTTGAACACGGCATGACTCCGGAATTTTACACCCGTCTCTACGATGCCGTCACCGCGGCGATTCACAAAGTCGATCCCAGCATCAAGTTTGTAAGCGGGGCCCTGGCCGCACCTTCAGTGAATCCGAAATTCTTCGAATATTTTCTGAACCACAAGAACCATAAAGCAGGAACTCCGCTGGACATGATTTCCTATCATTTCTACGCCGGTCCCTCGCCTTCACAGGACATGAACGACTGGCAATACACTTTCTGGGACCAGGCCGAGCGCTTTCTGGATACCGTCCGTTACATCCAGGCGATTCGCCAGCGGCTTTCGCCCGAGACCGAGACCGACACCAACGAACTCGGCTGCATCCTGCCCTACGATACGGCGGACCACCTGGTGCGGCCCATTCCCAACGGCTACTGGAACCTGTGCGGCGCCATGTACGCCTATCTTTACGTGGAACTGGCGAAGCAGGGGATCGAGGTGGCGGGGGAATCGCAACTGGTGGGCTATCCCACGCAATTCCCCAGCGTTTCGATGGTGGACTGGAACACCGGACAGCCGAACGCGCGCTTCTGGGTGCTGAAGCTTCTGCACGACAATTTCGGCCCGGGCGACAAGCTGGTGAAGACCGACGGCGGTTCGGCGGCTGTCTACGCCCAGGGATTCGTGACCAGGTCGGGCCAGCACAAACTGCTGCTGATCAATCGGCGCAACCGGCCGGCAACAATTTCACTGCCGGGCGCGGCCGGCTCAAGCGAACAGTACGTGAACGAACAGACGGCGGAATCCGTCGTGGGGAAAGCGAGCCTGGCGCGGGATGAAGCCGTCCTTGGCCCATTTGAAGTGAGCGTGATTACGATGAAGTGACAAGGTCGCGCGAAGCGGAGGCAGGATGCAGATCAGCGAAGTGAAAGTCCACGTGGTTCCGATGAGCCCCTCATGGCTGAGCGAGGGCGTCATTGCGAACCCGATGTCGATCTACCCGGAATACAAGGCGAAGCGCTCGAGCTGGTTCGGGCCGATGTCCGCTGCGATTGTGGAGATTGTCACCGACGACGGTCTGCACGGCCTGGGGACGGTGGGAGGCGGCAAAGGGAAACTGGCCGCGGCCATCATCGATGAGCAGTTCAGGAACCTGCTGGTTGGTCAGGACCCTTCGAATATCGAGCTGTTGTGGGAGCAGATGTTCCGGGCGTCACTGTTCTATGGGCGTAAAGGGATCGTCATCGAAGTGATCAGCGGCATCGATTTGGCGCTGTGGGACCTGGCCGGCAAGGCAGCCGGCAAGCCCGTTTACGAGTTGGCCGGGGGAAAAACCAAGGACCACATTCCGGTCTACGTGACCGGCAACCTGACCGAGCGGCACCTGAAAGAGGGCTTCCGCCACGTGAAGCTGGCCGTGCCCTGCGGCCCCGCCGACGGCCAGGAGGGCCTGAGGAAGAATGTAGAACTGGTGGCAAGGACCCGCGAGCTGATCGGCCCCGACGGCGACATCATGCTCGATTGCTACATGGCGCTGGACGTTCCTTACACCATCGCTCTGGCTAAAGCCGTTGCTGACTTCCGGGTGTTGTGGATTGAGGAGCCGGTGCCGCCGGACCAGATCGATTCCTATCGAAAAATCAAGGACGCCGTGTCCGACATCCTGATTACAGGCGGCGAGCACGAATTCACGCGCTACGGGTTCCGCGACCTGATCGAAAAGAAAGCGGTGGACATCCTGCAGCCGGACATCTACCGCGCGGGCGGGTTTTCAGAGCTGAAGAAGATTGCCGCCATGGCCGGCGCCCACGATCTTCCCGTGATTCCGCATGGCGTGGGAGCCCCCACTTACCACTTTGTGATGTCCACCGGGAACGCGCCGCGCGCGGAGTTTGTGGACATCTTCGCCCAGGGAGGCCTTCCGCTGCTGAAGGGCGAGCCGCAGCCGAAACACGGCTTTGTCGATATTACCCCGTCGCCCGGCTTCGGGTACGAACTCGATGAGGACGTGCTCTTCGGAAAATCCCGGGCAGCCCTCATCTGGTAGGTTCCATCTCCACTATGGCTGTGATGTAGGTCACAGACTCGCCCGTGAGGCGATTGATAGCTTCGGGCAGGAGTCCCGGGGCTATCGTGCCCGCCTTCCCATTGGTGTGCGCCTTAGAACCGGGGCAAGTTCTTTCCATGGAGGTTGGACCTCGTGGATGTTTCGAAGCGGGCCTTCTTTTGGGTTCAAGGTTTGCCTGCGGGTGCAGAAATTTTGTTGCCGGGTAACGGAATGGTATGAAGAAGCTGATTCATGAACTGCTGTCGGAGGCCCCGGTGCTGACGGACGGCGGCTGGGGAACCGAAATGCAGGCGCGCGGCCTTCAGCCGGGAGACTGTCCTGACGAGTGGAATCTGTCTCATCCGGAGCGTGTGGAGGAAGTCGCCCGCACTTACGTTGAAGCCGGCAGCCAGGTGATTCTGACCAATACTTTCGGCGCCAACCGCATCATGTTGGATCGCCATGGCCTTGCCGCGAAAGCGCAGGAGATCAACCGCGCCGGGGTGGAGATTTCGCGCCGCGCCGCGGGCGGACGAGCTCGAGTTTTTGCCTCAATGGGACCGAGCGGAAAGAATGCTGTTCGCCGGGAGAAGTGAGCGAGGAGGAAGCCACCCAGGCTTTTATAGAGCAGGCCCGGACGCTGGCTGAGGCAGGCGCCGACGCCATTGTGATTGAAACCATGAGCGATCCCGGTGAAGCGAAACTGGCAATCGCGGCGGCAGCCGCGACGGGCCTTCCCGTCGTTGCCTGCATGACCTTTGATACCGGTCGCGGTCAAGATCGCACCATGATGGGAACCACGCCGGAAGAAGCAGCCGCGGCACTGACTGCTGCCGGCGCCGACGTGGTGGGCGCCAACTGCGGCCAGGGCGCGGAAGGATACGTCGGGATAGCGAAACGGATGAGGGCCGCTACGGACCTGCCGATTTGGATGAAGCCGAACGCGGGCCTGCCTGTGGTTTCAGACGGAAGCGTCCATTACGACACGACGCCACAGGACTTTGCCCGGCACGCCCAGTCGCTGGTTGAGGCCGGAGCAAGTTTTGTTGGCGGCTGCTGCGGCACGGCGCCCGGGTTCATCCGTGAACTCGCAGCACGACTGTAATCCGCGCGAAAGCCCCGGAGCAGACTGATGCGCCTGCGACTGATCAGTTGCGAAATTTTTTTCCGCGAAATGTGTGCGCTGATAGCGCGTTCGCCCCACACGATTGACGTCGAATTCCTGCCCAAGGGGCTGCACGACGTGGGTACGGCGGACATGCACGCGCGCCTGCAGGAGGCCATCGACCGGATTGACAACAGCCCCTACGACGCTATTCTTCTTGGCTATGGCCTGTGCAACAACGGCATCGTGGGACTGACCTCGCGCGCGCGGCCGCTGGTGGTTCCCCGGGCGCACGACTGCATCACGCTTTTCATGGGCAGCGCGTCACGGTATATGGACTACTTTCAGAACCATCCCGGCGTTTACTTTGAAACCACAGGCTGGATTGAGCGTGGCGGTGCGGACGGTGAGTTGAGCCAGCTTGCGTTGGGAAAAAAACTGGGCTTCCTGCAGACCTATGAGGAAATGGTGGCGCGTTACGGTGAAGACAACGCCCGCTACCTCCAGGAGGAACTCGGCAACCTGACGCGGCATTACCGGCAGTTCACTTTTATCGAGATGGGCGTAGAGCCCGACGGAAGTTTCGAAGAGAGCACCCGCCAGGACGCTGAGGCGCGTGGCTGGGCGTTTGAAAAAGTGCGTGGCGACCTGGGCCTGCTCCAGCGCCTGCTGGACGGACAGTGGGATGAAAAGGAGTTCCTGGTTGTCCCGCCGGGATTTCAAATCGTCGCGAAGTACGACGAAGGGATTATTGCTGCTGAACCTGCTGAACCGCCGGCTTGATAGACGTCACCGATTCGGCGGGCGGCGCAGCGAACCATAAAGGAGGATGATGAACGGGCGCGAACGAGTACTGGCAATGCTGGAGGGGCGCGCGGTGGACTGCCTGCCCGCGATGCCCATCACCATGATGTTCGCCGTGGACCAGATCGGAAAGAAATACCACGAATATGCCACGGACTATCATGTGCTGGCCGACGCGCAGGTCGTGACCGCCGAGGCTTTTGACTTCGACCACGTTTCCGCCATCGCCGAAACCCGGGAAGCTCCTGACTGCGGGGCCGTCGTGGAATACTTTGACGACCAGCCGCCTTCCGTCGTGGAAAGCCGGGCGCTGCTGGCGGACAAGGGCGCTCTGGCCCGGCTGGAAATTCCCGACCCCCTGGCGGGACCGCGAATGCGCGACCGCCTCAGGGGCATTGAATTGCTGAAGGAGCGCGCGGGCGGGGAAAAGGTGGTGGAAGGCTGGGTGGAAGGTCCCTGCGGCGCCTCGGCAGACTTGCGCGGCATCAACACCCTGATGCTCGACTTTTATGACGACCCGGTGTTTGTTCGGGAGCTCTTCGGCTACACCCTGGAGGTGGGCCTGCGCTTTGCACGCGCGCAAGCCGAGGCGGGTGCGGACATCATCGGCATCGGCGACCCGGCGGCATCGCTGGTGGGCCCGAAATTATACGAGGAGTTTGTGTGGCCCTACGAGAAACAAATGGTGGACGGGCTGCACGCGCTGGGCGCGAGGGCGAGGCTCCACATTTGTGGCAACACCCGCTTCATTCTGAAAGGGATGGGAAGCCTGGGTTGCGACATTGTAGACCTGGACTCTGCGGCCCCGCTCGGCGAGGCTCGTGCCGCCATGGGACCGGACCAGGTGCTGTTGGGAAACATCGATCCCGTGCGTGACCTTCGGGACGGAACGCCGGAATCGGTCTACGCCGCGATGGCCGAGTGCCACCGGCAGGCAGGGCCGCGCTTTATTGCGGGCGCGGGATGCGAGGTGCCTCGCGACACTCCCGCCGCTAACTTACACGCCCTGGTCCGCTACGCGCGGGAGCACACATCGTGATGAGGAATGAGTCCGCGATTTGAGGAGAGGCGAAAAGCCTTGGAGCAACGTAAACAACACCGCATTGTCCTTCGACCGACTCAGGTTGAGTTGACGGCGCCGGAGGGAACTCCGCTGCGGGACTTGCTGTTTGAACAGGGAGTGGAATTCCCCTGCGGAGGGCGGGGGCGCTGCCGCGGGTGCCGGGTCCGCGTTCACGAAGGCAAGGTGGAGGTGAACGACGCGCAGCGCGAGCGGCTTTCTGCGGAAGAGTTGAAAAGTGGCTGGCGCCTGGCCTGCCAGTGCTCGCTTGTTGGCGATCTGGTGGTTGAGCTTCGCCAGTGGGACGCCGCCATCCTGGCCGACGATTCGCCGTTTGTTTTTGAACCGCGCCCCGGCCTTGGCGTTGCCGTCGATCTGGGAACAACAACCCTGGTGGCGCAGTTGCTCGACCTCACCACGGGCCGCGTGCTGGCGGTGCGGACGGCGCTGAACGCCCAGGCTCGTTACGGCGCCGACGTGATGAGCCGCATCGAGTATGCCCTCGCCGGTGATCTCCGGGCTGCCCTCACTGACTTGGTCCGGCGCCAGATTTCGAGCCTGATCGAACAGATGGTCTTCTCGTCGAAGGCCCGGCGCGTCGAGATTCGCGATGTGGTGCTGGTGGGTAACACGGTGATGCACCACCTGTTCTGCGGGCTTGACGTTGAGCCGCTCTCACACTACCCGTTTGAATCGGCGCACACGGGGCTGCAGCAGTTCCGCGCGGGCGACCTGGGATGGGACCTGAACCCGGAAGCGAGCATCCGGTTTCTGCCCTGCCTGGGCGGATTTGTGGGCAGTGACGTACTGGCAGGGGTGCTGGCCACCCGCCTGGGTGAAAGCGAAGATTTGGCCGGCCTGGTGGATCTTGGCACCAACGGCGAAATTGTTGTCGGCAACTCCGCCGGGCTCCTCTGCGCTTCCACGGCCGCCGGGCCGGCCTTTGAGGGAGCGCGAATCAGCATGGGCATGCGGGCCGCAACCGGAGCCATCAGCCAGGTGGCGGTGGAAAGCCAGCGCCTGGTCTGCCATGTGCTGGGTAACGCCGCGCCGCAGGGACTGTGCGGAAGCGGCTTGGTGGAGGCGGTGGCCGCCGGGCTCGACCTGGAAGTGATCCAGCCCTCCGGACGCTTCTCGAACGGCCGCAAGGAATGGACGCTCGCTCCGCCCGTGGCGCTGACGCAAAGCGATATTCGCGAATTGCAGCTTGCCAAGGGCGCCATCGCCGCAGGCTTCAGGATTCTGCTCGAGCGTCTCGGCGCAGGCACCACCGACCTGAAAAAGCTTTACCTGGCCGGAGCTTTTGGCAATTATATTTCCCGTACGAGCGCGCGGCGCATCGGGCTGATTGACCTGCCCATCGAACAGGTCGCGCCCGCCGGGAACACGGCGTTGCTGGGAGCCAAGCTGGCGCTTTTCTCCGGCGACGACGAAGGCGGCTCATACACGAGTCTGCGCCGGAAGATCGAGCACGTGGCTTTGAAGTCCGATGCGAAATTCCAGGAAGTTTTTGTTGAGGAGCTGGCTTTTCCACAAACATCTCAGGTTCAGGTTTAGAAGGAGAACACGATGACGTTATTTGAAGAAATGCGGCAGGCCATTATTGATGGGAAGGCTCCGGTGGCGAAGGAACTGACGCAGAAGGCGTTGAGCAAGGGGATTAAACCAGCGGATATCTTCCCCAAAGTCATTGTCCCTGCGATGGATGAAGTGGGTCACCGCATGCGGAACTGCGAGTTTTTCATTCCCGAAGTGCTGATTGCCGCGCGCGCCGCCCGGGCAGCGACCGACATCCTGCGCCCGCTGCTGGTGAACGACGCCACTGCGCGTTCGGCAGGGACCGTCATCTGCTGCACCGTCAAGGGCGACCTGCATGACATCGGCAAGAACATCGTGTCAATGATGATCGAGAGCGCCGGTTTCCGCATCGTTGACCTGGGCGCCGACGTTTCGCCGGAAGAGATCGTTGAGGCCGTTCGCGAGCACAGCGCGAACCTGGTGGCCATGTCGGCGTTGCTGACCACCACCATGGTGAATATGAAGGCTGTCATCGAGGCGCTGGCTGCCGCGGGCTTGCGCGATCAGGTGAAGGTGATGGTGGGAGGCGCGCCCGTGACGGAAAGCTGGGCGCAATCGATCGGGGCCGACGGCTATGGCAAGGACGCTCCAGCCGCCGTTGACTTGGCGCGAAGCCTGGTTGCGGCCTAAACCCGAAGTGCGAAAGTGCACTGTCCCTGCCTCGTGCACTGATCAGGCCTACAGGAGGACATCATGACATCACGCGAGCGGGTTGAGATGGCGCTTGAGCACAAGGAGCCGGACCACGTGCCGCTGGACCTGGGAGCGAGCGCGGTGACTGGCATGCAGGTGGATACGGTCTACCAGCTTCGCCAAGCGCTCCAACTCGACCCGCCGGGCACTCCGGTGAAAGTCACCGAGCCTTACCAGATGCTCGGGGAAATCAAGCCCGACCTGATGGACGCGCTCGGCGTTGACGTGGTGGGGCTGGGAAAACCGGCCACCATGTTCGGCTTCAGGAACGAAGGCTGGAAACCCTGGACCACCTTTGAAGGAACGCCGGTGCTGGTCCCGGAAGGCTTCAATACCGAGCCCGACGCCAACGGTGACATCCTGATGTATCCCGAAGGTGACAAGTCAGTTCCGCCCAGCGGCCGCATGCCGAAAGGCGGGTTTTACTTTGATTCCATCGTTCGCCAGCCGCCCATCGACGAAAGCACCCTCAGCGTTGAGGACAACCTGGAGGAATTTGGCCCCATTTCTGACGCGGACCTGGAACGCTTCCGCCGCGAAGCAGAAAGGCTATATACCCAAACGGACAAAGCCATCCTCGCCAACTTTGGCGGCACAGCGTTCGGGGATATTGCGCTGGTGCCTGCTCCCTGGCTGAAGCATCCTAAAGGCATTCGCGACATCGAGGAGTGGTACATCAGCACCGTGACGCGCCGCGACCACGTCTATAAGATCTTCGAACGCCAGTGCGAGATCGGCATCAGCAACCTGGAAAAAATCTTTGCGGCTGTTGGAAATCGCGTGACGGCGGTATTCGTTTCAGGCACCGACTTCGGCCAGCAGAACGGGCCCTTCATCTCGCCGAAATCCTATCAGGACCTCTTCAAGCCCTTCCACCGGGAGGTTAACAGCTGGATCCACAAAAACACCCGGTGGAAATGCTTCATCCATTCCTGCGGGTCGGTTCGGGCGCTGCTGCCCGACTTTGTCGACGCGGGATTCGACATCATCAACCCGGTCCAGTGTTCGGCGGCAGGCATGGGGCCGGATGAACTGAAGAAAGAATTTGGCGGCCGCGTAACCTTCTGGGGAGGTGGGGTTGACACGCAACGCACGCTTCCTTTCGGCACGCCGGAAGAGGTCCGGCAGGAAGTCTGCTCGCGGCTGAAGATTTTTGGCCAGTCCGGTGGGTTTGTCTTTAACACCATCCACAACGTGCAGGCACGGGTGCCGGCCGAGAATGTTCTGGCCATGTACGAGACCGTCCGCGAGTGCGGGCAATATCCGCTCTGAGCCACGCCGCCGGTTCAGGCGGCCCAAGGCTCACCTTACATGCCAGATCCGCTTCTGCAGTTTCGAGCATAGATGCAAGCCCGCTCCCTGATGGTCGCACCTGCCCTACCCCAATGCGCCTGGGGGACTGCACCCCGCCTGACCCGTTTATCACCGGCCAGCGGAGTGACGGTCGCGCTACGTAGCCCCTCTCCCTTAACGTTTTACCTTTTTCTCCGCGAACTTTCTCGTTGACACCTCCTAACGCCCATGTTAAATAAAATTTGGCCCGAGTCCGAAGGAAAATGAAAGAATGAGGCATTAAACGAAAGATTGTGAGTAAATGCCCGGCGGGCGCGTATCTGAGTAATCACTGACATTGACAAGCGTTGGGGGGAAGGTTGCCTTTAAGGAGGACGGCCATGGGGAAGAGTGTATTTAAAAAAGTGGTTGTAATGGGAGTTTTTCTGGTTCTCTGTATGGGTACGCGGGGGCTTGCACAAGTCGACACCGCAACCATCGTCGGAACCGTCAGGGACGCAAGCGGTGCGGTGATTCCCGGCGCTACGATAACGGCCACAGAAGTTAATACGGGGATTAAGACCGCAGTAAAGAGTGGTTCTGACGGCAATTACGTGATCACACCCCTTAAAATCGGGGCGTATTCGGTTACAGTCGATGCCCAGGGTTTTCAGAAGGTGGTGCGTCAGAACGTTGTGCTCAACGTCCAGGCGGGTGTCCGAGTGGATTTCAACCTGCAGGTCGGCTCGGTTACGCAGACGGTGGAAGTTAGCGGCGCACCCCTGTTGGTGCAGACTACGGATGCTTCATTGGGCAGTGTGGTTGCCAGTCAGCAGGTCGAAGAGCTGCCCCTGAATGGACGCCGCTACACAGACCTTGCGGCGCTCACTTCGGGCGTTGCCAAGGTTATCGAGGGTCCCGTCAACGGCGGGAGTTCGCCGACAAACGGCAATGCGGGCGGGAGTTTTTCCGTCAATGGAACCCGCGGCGATCAAAACAACTTCGTTCTCGACGGCATCCAGAACAACTCCAACGATAATGGCGACGTTTCGTTTCTGAGCAGTCCCGATGCCATCGCAGAATTCAAAATTCAGACGACAAACTACTCCCCGGAATTCGGCCGCAGCGCCGGAGGTGTGGTGAACGCCACAACCAAATCCGGGACGAACGCTTTCCACGGAGAGGTGTTTGAATTCATGCGGAATGAGGCGCTCGACGCCCGTGGATATTTTGAACCTGCGGGTGCCTCCAAAGCTCCGTATAAGCAAAACATGTTTGGCGGAACCCTGGGCGGGCCCATCAAGAAGGACAAAACATTCTTCTTTGTGGACTACCAGGGCAATCGGATCCACCAGGCGAACACTTACATTTATTCAATCCCGACCGCCGCCGAGCGCATTGGGGATTTCAGCGGTATTCTGGGTGCGCAAACAGGCGTGGATGCCTTGGGCCGCCCGATTTACCAGGGCGAAATCTATGACCCATCGACCACCCGGACAGTGAATGGAAACATCGTGCGAGACGGTTTTGGATTTGACCCGACAACCGGTCTCCCGACGGGAACCGCCAACATGATCCCTCAAGGGAGTATGAGCACCCTGGCGCAGAACGTCCTTGCTCTGTACCCGGCTCCGACTCTGGCGAATGTGTTGACCAACAACTATGATGTGAATAAACCTGCCACAAATCAGGCGGACCAGTTTGATGTGCGGATCGATCAGAACGTCTCCACCAAGACGCAGATTTTCGGAAGGTATTCGTTCGATAAAGAACTGCGTGTTGTGGCGCCGCCCTATCCAGGGATTGCCGATGGAGGAAGCTACAATACGGGCACGAGGCCATTGAAGGCGCAGGCGGCCGTGTTTGGCTGGACTCAGACTTTGAGCCCCACCATGGTGAATTCACTTCGGCTGGGATTCAACCGGGTACATTATATTTCCAACCTGCCTGCTTATGGCCAGGTATATCCGCCGGCAGGCCTGGCAGTTCCCGGCCAGCCTGACGACCCTGCCATTAACGGTCTGGCGGCGTTTTCGCCCTCAGGTTACCACCGTATCGGCGAGCCAACGTACACCCCTACCTGGAGTGTGAGCCAGCAGTTCGTCCTGAATGATACGTTCAGCTGGATCCATGGAAAACACACGATCAAGATGGGTCCCCAGATCGTCGCTGACCAGTTTAACCTGCTTCAGATTGGCCAGCCCCGCGGCAACATCGGGTTCAATGGCCAATTTTCGGCCATCGATCCCGGCAACAAGCAGGGCACTGGAAACTCGGTTGCCGATATGCTTTTAGGCCTTCCGAATTCCGCCAGGATTTCTACCGTCACCTACTTTGGAAACCGCCAGAAAGTCTTCGGTGGGTTTGTGCAGGACACTTACAAAGCTACCCAGTCTCTGACACTCGATCTGGGACTGCGGTACGATTACATAACTCCACTCGGCGAAGCCCATAACCGGATGGCCAATTTCTGGTACCCGACGGGGCAGATTATTACGGCCGGCACTCAAGGCTACCCCTCGAATCTGGAGGTCACTGACAAGGCCGATTTCGCCCCGCGTGTCGGCCTCGCTTACAGCCCGTTCAGTTCCCAAAAGCTTGTTTTCCGTGCCGGGTACGGACGCTTCTTCTCGCCTCAGGAAATCCGGACAGGTGATCCGCTGCAAGTTGCCTACAACCTGCCGTTCTTTTATGAGCCCATATTTACGAGCGACGGGTTGACCCCATCAGCGATGACGTTGGCTACTGGATGGCCTTCGCTTAACCCCGCGAATGCCGTGCTCCCGAGTGTGACCAGCCAGGACTGGTACCCTCACAATCCTGTCGTAGACGCATGGAATCTCGACGTGGAGTATCAGCTTCCGGGTCAGATTCTGGTGACAGGGGCCTACGTTGGGAATAAAGCGACCCACCTTCAAGTCCTTGTTGATCGGAACCAGATTCCCACTCCCGGGCCTACGTTCGATCAGTCCCTCAGGCCCTATCCGCAGTATGGACCGTTCACTTCCATCGAGAATCATGGAAATTCGACCTATGAATCCTTCCAGCTCACGTTGGAAAAGCGGACCAGCCATGGTCTCTATCTCCTGAGCGCCTTCACTTATGGAAAATCCATCAATGACCAGCCGGAGATCTGCTGCAATTCACCCTGGCCTCAGGACAGCTATAACCTTAGAGCCGAAAAGGGCCTTGCGGACTTTGACAACCGCGCGCGCTGGGTGACGAGCTTTGACTATGCTCTGCCCGTTGGCCAGGGGCAGAAGTTCCTAAGCCAAAGCAAGGGTCTTGACTATATTTTGGGAGGTTGGCACCTGGGAGGAATTGTCACGTTCCGCTCCGGCTTCCCCTTTTCGCCCCAGACGGATACCGATCCCACCAACACCGGTACCCAGGGGCTCTTGCGGACCAATCGCATCGGCAACGGCACGCTTTCTAACCCGACTCCCGATCTGTGGTTCAACCTCAATGACTTTCCTGTGCCGACGTGCTGTTCTTTCGGCAATGCCGGCAAGAATATTCTGGAAGGCCCGGGCGAAAAGAGCGCGGACCTTTCACTCCGCAAATACTTTAACTTTACCGAGCGGTACCGCCTGGAGTTTCGCGCGGAGTTCTATAACGCGTTCAACAATCCCGTGTTCTCTCAGCCGGACCCCTATATTACGGATGGCCCCGGGGCCGCGGGTGTCATTACCAGCACTGTCATCCCGCAGCGTCAGGTCCAGATGGCTTTGAAGTTGCATTTCTGAGTCTTCCCGCCCGTGAGCCGGAAGAGACAGCAGGCAGCCACACGGACTGCCGAGGCATTTCCAGACCGCTGCCGCAGGGAATCGTTCTCCACAAGACCCTGCGGCAGGCGATGGAGTGCTTCCGTGGGTTCTATTCCAATGCAGAAAGCACGAAAGCCGGACTCTGTGTTCGAGACAGGCATCAGACCGCGAATCGAAGCCGAAACGGTAAGGAACGCTCACCCTGCCTCCCAATAGTCGTCGAGGGACCGATCACATTGATGGCCCCGGCTGGCATCGAAAGGGAGCGGGCGACGCATTCAAACTACAATGAGTGATAAGGGAGGACGGAGCCATGCGGCGACGAGACTTTGTGAAGATGGGCGCACTTTTAGCAGGGGCCGGCAGCGTTGCCCCCGGACGCATCCTGGCGGATGTGCCTGACCATTTGTGGCAGGGATACAACTTCGGCCCCGGGCCGAGCGTACCCAATCGCCTCAATCAGGGGCCCTTCGGCGTAGGGCAGGACCAGGGCTGGTTCACGATTCACGTCACCGAACCTTCCTTCGAGCACATTCGAAATTTCGGCGGAGGGTTTGTGGGCTATACCTGGGAGGAAAACGGACCATCTCTGCGCGTGCAATGCGGCGAAGAAACTCTCGATCAGGCCGTGGAGAAGATGGCGAGTCTGCCGTTCGTTGATGTTCTTTACATCCGCTGCGATTGGCGCGATGTGCAGAGTCAGCCCGGTAAACTTGACCTCAACCCGGTTTGGGAGGCCACCCTGGACGCCGCAAAACGCCATCATCTGGGCGTGGGCTTCCGAATCCAGCTTTCGAGCCCGAACATTCAACCGGCAAAGCTCTCGATGCCTGACTTCCTGAAGGGAAAGGTTCCCATCGTCAACATCGGCCACAAGTCAAAAGAACACCGTGTCAACTTTGATTTCTACGAACCGCGTTACGATTCCCCGGAATTTCTCAAAGCCTTTACCGAGCTCAATGACCTGCTCGCCGCGCGATTTGACGGCAACCCAATGATCGAGTACATGGACCTGATGATGTATGGCTTCTGGGGTGAAGGTCACACCAACGACTTGCCCAATCCCTTTCCCGACTATCTGACGGCCGAAAGAACTTTTGTCCATCTGACCCAATTGCAGATGGATGCCTGGAAACGCACGCCCCTGGCTGTCAACACGGAACCCGATATCTCCAGGGTTGGGAACCGACAGGTGCAGGACTTAGTAGTTCGAGCCGGAGGCTGGCTGCGTTCCGACAGTCTGATCATGGACGAACCCATCCAGATCGAAGAGCTTGCGCATCGTCCCCCATGGGTGGCGACGGTGCTCGAGGATGGTGGAAATCGTCACTACGTTCTTCCCGAGTGGGAGGCGGAAGAAAGAGCCTGCATCGAAAAGCTGGGGGGCTCCAAGCGCAGGTTTATCGGTGGCGACCGGGAAGTCCCCTCCACGGACGACTATCCCCAAGGGTCGGGCGGGCCCATGGACCGCCCTTATCGGGAGGTCGCGGGCTTTCATGCTCTTGACATTGACACAAATTATTTCGGTCTCTGGACGGAGGCCGAAAACATTCGGCGGTATTACGAGAAATATCCGGATTCGCTCCGCGCCATGGATCAGCGGCTCGGCTATCGCGTCCGTCCCTCGCTGGTCTGGCAGAGAAAGCGTTATGACACGATGGAACTGATTCTGTGTATCGCCAATGACGGCGTGGCAGGTGTGCCCGGAGTACTGGGGGTCTATGCGGAAAGTCTCGATGGGCGTGTCAAAGTGGGAGGCAATCTTGACGCCGGTCAGCCTTATGGCGGCCAGATTCGTGAGGCTTCGATCATTCTTCCCAAAGGTATGGAAGGGCAGCAGATCAAACTGCGGGCGGAGCTGGAGACCAAAGGGATACGCCGCCCTGTCCGTTGGGCCTGCTACGAGCCCACAAATCCTGATGGTTCATTGACCATCCGGATTAAGAAAGGCAGTGACAACAACTGGCGAAAGGGCGTATAAGTTTCCCGCCTGGTCTCTTGAATTAAGAAGTTGAGCCATCCATCAGGGAGTGTCAGATCATGCAACGCCGGGAATTTATCGCTTCCGTTCCCATCATGGCCGCAGCAGCGTACGGCCAGGATCGTCCTTCGCCGCGAGTTCGTCAGCTGGCGCCCTCGGTTTACTGCTGGATGGGAGACCTGGCAACGCACGAGCAAACCAACGTGGGATGGGTGGTGTTCAAAGACTACGTTCTGGTGATTGACGCAAACTTCCCCTGGGCTGCGCCGAAGATCATCCAGGAGATCAGGAAGACCACCGATAAGCCGATCCGGTTTGTCTTTAACACCCACTATCACGCCGACCACAGTTACGGCAACATTGTGTTTGTGCGGGCCGGAGCATCGGTGGTGGCAACGCAGGCCTACGCCCGGGAGTTTGACCGCTATGCCCGGATGGACGTGCGTGGCCAGGTGAAAGACCCGAAATGGCCGCTTGCCAACGCCAGCGTGCGGTTCCGAGACTCGCTGGTTTTTGATGATGGCGAGCAGCGCGTGGAACTGATCCGCATGGGGCCGGCCCATACGTCAGGGGACGGCGTGGCGTACTTCCCGAAACAGCAAATCGTTTTCGTCGGCGACCTTGCGGTCAATTGGACGCACGGGAACAACCTTTCTGATCCCGAGGCCAACTATGAAGGCTGGCTCCACGCGCTGAATGAAATGGCAGGGTGGAAGTTGAAGCTGGTGGTTCCTGCGCACGGCAACCTGGGCACGACGGACACGCTTCGCGCCCAGAGCGTATACCTCAAGGCCGTTATTCGCGAGGTGAAGGCCGGCATCCGGCAGGGAAAATCCGTTGACCAACTTGTCCGGGAAAATGATCTGGCCCGTTACAAACCCTTTGGCGGGGATGCAAACGAGAATGCCGACGCCATCCGCGACGCCTATCACTACTACACTTCAAAACATTAGCGTTATCGTAGCAGGCAGCCTACCAAAGGGGCGTGGACTCCCTTCATCGTAGTCACGCGACAGTGGCTGCACTCCTCATGCTGCGTTCTCCTGCGCCTTTTTAAAGATGTTCACAGCGTTGTCGCGGTAGACCTTCTTGAGCACATCATCCGGCAGGCCGAAGGCGTTCAGCGTCCAGTGATAATTGAAGTTGAAATTGGCGGTATCTACCAGCCCGCGCCCGTAGAAGTGTTCGTCCTTGCTTTCCATGATGCGAAATGTGGTGCTGAAAAACGGTTTGCTGTAGGTAACGTCGGTTCCGTAGACGATGCGGTCGGGATACTTCATCAGGAACTGGCGGGTGAACCGCGGAATGGTGGCCGTTTCCGCAAAGCGCGCTGCGATATCGGCGTAGAGATTGGGGTGGCGGTCGAGCATCTGGCCGAGCCGGGCGAGGTCGTAATCAAGATTGGAAAGATGGCAGGCGACGAATGTGGTCTTGGGATGCCGCCCCACCGTTTTGTCCAGGCTGTCGATCAGCTGGTTGTGATCGTACATTCCCGGTTCGAGATTGATGCGCCAGCTCCAGCCGTTCATGAGGCCGTCATTGTGGCTGTCCATGGGCTGGTAGGACCAGATGGGATCGGAAACGTGGATGCTGATGGGCATGCCAAGCTGGCCGGCACGGTTCCACAGCGCATCGAGTTGCGGATCCTCCGCGTGAGGTCCATGAGGAAGGTTCGGGTTGGGCGGCATGGGAGGCCGCGTGTAGGTAGGCCCTCCGTTCAGCGGCATACGGTCGATGCGCGCGCTTCTGGATCCCCGGGGTGGCCTTTCGGAATATTGCCAGACGAAACCGCGCCCCTTGTCATGAATTTCGCCCACGCCGACGGCGCCCGCGCGATGGCACTCCTCCAATGACTTCAGAGCCGTCTTTTCAAAATCGGGCTTGCCATAGTCATGCATGTTAAAAAGGCACCACATGTGGAAGCGGCCGGGATATGCGGCGTATTGGTGGCTGATTTCCTTGAAGCGGTCCACGGTGGTGGCGCCGGTGAAAACCACCGTCTGTTCCATACCGACCTCGTCCATGATCTTCACCATCTCGCGGACGCTGATTTCTCCGCGCCCATGGCAGTGGGCGTCATAGATGGGGAATTTAGCTTTGTCGATGATTGTCACCGGGATTTTATAGATGGACTGCGGGACATAATCATTTAAAAGGATGGTGGGCGGCGTGCCTGCAGGAAACTGCAGAGCAGGCTCAGCGCTTCCGGCAGAGCGCTTTGTCTCACCAGAAGTGATGGCGGGCTTCATTCCGATTGCCATGCCGGCCAGGATGAGTTCTCTTCGATTCATTTCTTCTCCCCCTTTTGAAAATGGCTGGCTGATCGGCTCTGCAGCCGGTCTGCCCATGGTTATGATGCTTTTCGCGGCCCGGCAGCGTCGAATACGCGGGTGCCCTTTCCCTTGGAGGGAGCGACCCCATCGCACCGAACCTCGGTCATTATGATGCGCTCAGGCATAAGCGTGAAGATACACCAGCGCCGCCGGGTATGCAACGACAGGAACGCCGTCGATCCCCATCCGTCCCGGCATGAGATGTGTGGCCGCTGAACTCCAGCAGCGCCGGGCGTCCGCCGACGTTGCCAATTGACCGATTGACACGGTTGACACCGCCATGGTAAAGTCCGCCCCGGGCTACGGTCGGGGCTACCCCAAAAAGGTGCAAAGGCAGCTTTATGTAGATCGCAACTCAGTTAATTCGGGGGGAATGGAATGATCTCATACAAGAAGTTCGTGTGTTGCGCACTCCTTTCCAGCTTTGCAATTTTATGTTGGAGTAACGCGGCGCTGGCCGCTGCTCCCCAATATGATCTCATTTTGAAGGGGGGCCACGTCATTGACCCCGCCAACCACATTGACCAGATCATGGACGTGGCCGTTGCCAACCACAGGATCGCGGCCGTCAAGAAGGATATTCCTGACAGTGAAGCCAAAAAAGTTGTGGACATCACTGGCTATTACGTCACCCCAGGGCTGATTGACATCCACGTCCATGTTTCCAACGGCGGTACGCCACTGGACTGGTTCACTCCAAACGCCCGTCACCGCGAGGTGCCGGAAGGCATCATGACAGACATCCCGCTCGACTCCGGTGTGACCACCATGGTGGATGCCGGCACCTCCGGCGCCAACGACTTCATCCAGGAGATGATGAAAGTCACCGATCACTCCCAGGTGCGTGTTCTTTCGTGGCTGAATATCGTCGAGAATGGCATGTTCAGCGGCCTGGAGCAGGATCCCGACAACATGGATCCCAAGCGTTGCGCACAGATCATTAATGAGTTTCCGAACTTGATCGTGGGAATCAAAACCGCGCATTATGGCGCTGGCATCAACCTGAACAGCCCGCCAACGCCGTGGGCCGGCATTGATGACGCCATCGCTTGCGGCCAACTCACCCATCGGCCCGTCATGGTGGACACGTCGCCTGTTCCCGGCCGCAGCTACGCCGATATCATTACCAAGCGGCTGCGCGCCGGTGACGTTCACACTCACGTCTTCGCCCAACAGTTCCCGATCATTCTGCCGAACGGCAAAGTGAACCCGATTATGTGGGAAGCCCGCGCCCGAGGTGTTGTTTTTGACGTCGGCTACGGTTCAGCAAGCTTTTGGTGGCGCAATGCCGCCCCTGCAATTCAGCAAGGTTTCCTGCCTGACTCGATCTCCACGGACCTGCATCTGGGCAACATTCAGGAACTCAGCCTCACGAGCATCATGTCGCGGTTCCTGATTATGGGCGAGACGCTGAAGGAGGTCATTCAACAGACCACGGTGAACCCTGCGGAGGAGATTCATCATCCCGAGTTGGGCACGCTCTCGCCCGGTTCCGACGCTGATATTGCCGTGCTGCAGCTTCTGCACGGGAACTTCTGCTTCCACGACGACGGTGATGCCCGCATGTGTGGCAACTCCAAGCTCACCAACGTCCTGACTGTTCGGGACGGAGCCATCCTTTATGATCCATCCGGCCTCAGCATGGTGGATTGGCAACAGGCGCGGCCTCAGTATTTCGGCCATTGCCCCGATACCGCGAGGATGATCAGGGGCCGCCGCCGCTGCAGCTCTTCAGCTGACGATTTCCCGCGCCATATCACGAATTACGAAGGTCTGGGACCTCCGTTCCCATTGAAGCCCTGGCTGCAAGTGCCCGGCAACCTGGGGAACAATCCGCCTGGGGTGCCGCATCCGCCCGACTTGACGCGCCAATATCATTCGCCCTTCCCGGATCATCCCAGGGCGCGGCCGCTTGCGAATCCGAAGGACGTGTACCCAGTCCAGGAGCAATCGTCCGATTCAGAGCACGGCCAACAATAGAGTTTTAGATTTGCGGCGGGAGGCCTGAAACGCGTTCCAAAGGGGCAGAATCCTGAACGCTTCTGCCCAATCGCGTCGTAGAGTATAGATCCCGATCTCATCCTAAGAGGATTCATATGGCTCAAAGCAAAACTTCTACTGGCAATCGCCCCAAACTCGCGGCCGTGGTCACCTCCATCCGCTTGTACTCACATCCACAGCACATTGTGGACCGTTTCCTTGACGGCTATGGATGGAACGGCACATTCCATCATCCCAAAATGGATCTGGTGGCACTTTACGTTGATCAGCGGGGCGAAGGCGACCTGACCCAGGAATTAATCGATCGCCATCCCGGCTTGAAGGTTTACCCATCCATCGCCGAAGCCGTAACGCTGGGCACCAGCAAGCTGGCTGTGGATGGCGTGGTCGTGGTCGGAGAGCACGGCAGATATCCGGAGACCGCAACAGGGCAGGCCATGCAGCCGCACTTTCGTTTTTTTGAGAGCATTGTAGACGTGTTCCGGTCCAGCAACCGGTCGGTGCCCTATTTCAATGACAAGCAACTCTCTTCCTGGAGCTTCCCGCAATCGAAGCAGATGTTCGATACCTCGCGCGAAATGGGCTTTCCGCTTCAGGGTGGTTCCAGCCTGGCGGTGACTTGGAGAATCCCGTCGGTTGAGTTCCCCAACGGAGTCAGCGTCAAGGAAGCTCTTTGCGTCGGTTACGGTGGCGTGGACAGCTACGATTTCCATGCTCTCGAGACCATCCAATGCATGGTGGAACGGCGCAAGGGTGGTGAAACCGGTGTCGAGTGGTTGCAGGCTTACCAGGGCGAAAGCTTCTGGAAAGCCTATGAGCAGGGTGTGTGGCCCCATTCACTGGTGAAGGCAGCCCTGAGCCGAAGTTCCACTCTGATGCCCGCAACCCGAATCTTCACCGACGTGTTTCCTTCGGTGAAGCAGATGCGGGAATTGGTGCCCGATCCAGTTGCCTATCGTTACCAGCATCGTGATGGGCTGCTCTGCACGATGCTGCTGATGAACGGCCTGGTTCGTGACTTCACCTTCGCGGCCGACATTGAAGGTCGGTCGCAGCCCTTTTCCACACAGATGTACCTGCCCATGCCCGATGGACGCACCACCCTGGCCAGCTTCTTCAGCCCACTGGTGCATAACGCTGAGGAGATGTTCCTCACGGGCAAGGCACAGTATCCGATCGCGCGAACGCTTTTGACATCCGGCCTGGTCATCGCCGGCGTCGATAGCATATACCAGGGCTTGAGGCGCCTGGAGACCCCGCAACTGGCGGTGACTTACCAGCCGAGTCCTGAATCTACATTTTGGAGAAGCTAATGATAACCCGTCGCCGCTTTCTTGAATATTCGGCACTATCATCCGTCCTGCTGGTGAGCCGGCCACTTCTTCGTTCGGGCTTTGCCCTGCCTCCCGCGGGGGCGACAGAGGCGCCTTTACGCCTTGCCATTATCGGCAGCGTCTACCACCTGGGATCGGACATGCAATCCATCGCGGACCGATTTCTGGTCGGCTACCCCTTCGAGGGAACCTGGCACATGCCGAACGTCCAGGTTGTCTCCGTCTATGTGGATTCGCTGGTGCCCAAGTTTGGTGGGCCCCTGAACTGGGGATGGAGACGGGAGGAGGCACGCGCGGCCCGGCACGCACAGGGGAAGTCGGGTGCGCAATCAGGAACGTCAACTCAAGTCCTCGAACCCGGCCCGCCGCATCCGCCGATTGCGCACAGCGTGAGGCAACGGCCTGGAGCGCGAAGCCTGGGCGAAGAGTTGCCCGAGAACATCGGGCCGGATACTGACCTGAGCAGGGCGCGGTCAGAGGAATTTGGTTTTCGCCTCTGCCGTAACATTCCTGAAGCGTTGCGCGCCGGCGGTGAACGGCTCGCGGTGGACGCTGTGATTGCCGTGGCGGAGCAGGGCGATTATCCGACCAATGACAGGGGACAGACTCTGCTGCCCAGCTATGATTTTTTCCAGCAGTGCGTGCAGGTCTTCCAGGAAGAAGGGCGCGGGATTCCGTATTTCAACCACAAGCAACTCTCTTTCAGCTTCCCGGAGGCGAAGCAGATGGTGGAGACGGCGGAACGGCTCCACTTTCCGCTGCTGGCTGGTTCATCCTATCCGGTGACGTGGCGCCTGCCCGACGTCGACATCCCTTTCGGGGCGCACGTGGAAGAAGCTGTGATGGTGGGCTTGGGCAGATTTGATGGCAGGGACTTTGACGCGCTCGAAGCCATGCAGTGCATGCTCGAGAGGCGCAACGGCGGTGAAACCGGCGTGAAAGCTGTACAACTGCTGGAGGGTGACGACGTCTGGCAGGCCGGCAGGGAAGGACGCTATTCCAGGGAACTTCTGAGCTCTGCTTTATCTCGCAGTGACACTCCTTTGGGTCTCACATTGCTGGACGGCCGCAATCAGGACCTGGTGGCGTCGGGCGTATTGCCACAGTTGGTGAAAGATCCGGCAGCCTATTGCCTTGAATATGCGGACGGGACCAAGGCCGCGCTGCTGATGCTCAACGGGGCCATCATGGACTTCAACATCTCGGCGCGCGTAGCAGGCACGGGGATGGTTTCAACTCAGTTCTTTCTGCCCCCCACGCCCAACGTGACCAACACGGCCTGCCTGGCGGCTAAGATCGAGCAGACGTTTACGACCGGCAAAACGCCGTATCCTGTCGAGCGGACCCTGCTGACTTCCGGAATGTTGGAGGCTTGCCTGGACTCAAGGCACCGGCTCAACCAGCGGGTGGAGACGCCACACCTGGCCGTGAAGTATGAGCCACCGAGCGAATCGCAGTACGCCCGCACCTGAAGCGTCCTGAATTAACGGGACGTTGGTTCCTGGTAAATTGATAGAGTAACTTTGCATGTGGCACAATACTTGCCGGCGTGGCGTGTGCAAGTCAATCAACCTGGGGTGGGCACATGGAAATATGGTCGTGGCTGTCTCACGGAAAGCCCTTAGGTATTATTCTCCTGGTTGGCCTTGGGAGTCTTTGCTTATGGGGGCAAGCCCTTCTGGGTCAGAGAACGAGAGTCAAGGGTAATGGCTCTCAGGGTACAGACACAATCTCTGCACAGGCGCAGGCAGCACTGCGGGCGGGGAACTACGCCGTTGCTATCAAACGGCTCAAAGAACTTGCCCGGGTAGCTCCCAACATAGGGGAGATCCATTCCAATCTCTGTATCGCGTATTATTTTTCAGGGCAGTTTGCTGAAGCCACAGAGGAGTGCCGCACTGCGCTGAAACTGAAACCGACTTTGGTAAACGCGCAGTACTTCCTCGGGCCAAGTCTTGCTGAAGGCGGTTACTGCATCGAAGCCATGCCTTATCTGGAAAGAGACTTCCGCAGGGTAGCAGACAAACAATTGAAGCGAATCATCGGCACCGACGCCTTGCGATGTTATATGGATCTCAACGAAGCAGACAAAGGTGTGAACCTTGATCAGATTTTGATTGCCGAATTTCCTGACGATCCTGAAATCCTCTATCTCACGACGCACCTCTATTCGAACCTGTCTGCCACGGCGTCGCAGCATCTGTTAGCGGTTGCCCCCGGGTCGTATCAGTTTCACCGTATGGACGCCGAGGTTTTAGAGCTCCAGGGAAAGCCGGACGACGCAATCGCTGAATTTCGGAAGGCACTCGAGATCAATCCTCACGCTGCGGGGGTTCATTACGCGATTGGGATATTGCTGCTCAGACAAGGACCGTCAAGTCTGAGCAAAGCGCACGGGGAATTTGAAGAGGAACTGAAAATCGACCCCGGAAACGCCAATGCTGAATTCCAGCTTGGGAGGATTGCGGGCAGCCTTCGTAACTGGACCGAGGCCCTGGCGCATCTGGAGCGGGCGACCAAACTGAACCCAAAGCTGGTCGCGGCGCAGATAGCCCTCGGAGAAGCTTACGTGTCTTCAGGACGGGTTGGGGATGCAGTCACACCCCTGGAGCGGGCGGTTGAGGCTGCGCCCGGCAATCCCACTGCGCACTACAGGCTGTCGGTCGTCTATCGACGTCTGGGGCGTACGCGGGAAGCGGAGCAACAGCTTGCCGCCTACAAGAAGGCTGAAAACGATGTCCTGAAATCAAAACAGAGGATCCGCGGAAGTGTCGCTGACGATCTAACGAACTCGAATAAGGGAGACACGGATCACTAGCCTGTCATCGTGCTTCCTTCCGGTCCCCACATACCAACAGTATGGAACGAAGATTTTTCTTCAAATCTCTGCTTGCCTCCGGAATTTCCTTTTGTGGACTGCGAAATCTGCAAGGCCAGGGAATGGCTTCACGGGGCGTCCCTCCTGCGCCTCGGCCACCATTTTCCGGGCGTCCCTGGGACGTGACGTTTACCGATGTTGCTCCACATTCAGGCCTGACGCATCCGACGGTTTACGGTGAAGAATTCGTCAAACGTTATATCTTTGAGGCGAATGGACCCGGCATTGCTTTCTACGACTTCGATAACGATGGCTGGCTCGACGTTTTTGTGCCGAGCGGGACAATGAGAGGCGGGTTCCCTCCGGGGCAGCCGCTCCCTACCAACCGCCTCTATCGAAACAACCGAAACGGGACATTTACCGACGTCACTGTCCAGAGTGGACTGACCCAAACCGGCTGGTGCTATGGTGTCTGCATCGGCGATTACGATAATGACGGGTACGACGACCTGTTTCTGACCTATTACGGAAAAAACATTCTGTACCACAACAATGGTGACGGTACGTTCACGGACGTCACCCGCAAGGCGGGACTTGAAGAGTCGAGGACGCGCTTCTCAACGGGTTGCACTTTTGTTGATTATAACCGGGACGGCCACCTTGATCTGTTCGTTTCACGGTACATCGATATCGACATCAAGAAAACTCCCGCTGCAGGCCAGAGCCGGGCTTGCCAGTTCGAAGGTGTTCCAGTAGCTTGTGGCCCGGTCGGTTTGCCAAACGAGACCTGCTCGCTCTATCGCAATAACGGCGACGGAAGTTTCACGGAAGTCACTCACCAGGCGGGAATCGATAAGGCGGGGGGCCGTTATGGCCTCTCAGCTGTCGCTCTCGATTACAACAACGATGGATGGCCTGACATCTTCGTGGCATGCGACTCCTCACCCAATTTGCTGTTTCGAAACAATAAAGACGGAACTTTTGCGCAGGTCGGGATGGAAGCGGGCTGCGCCGTAAACGGTGACGGGCAGATGCAGTCGGGGATGGGAGTAGGAGTTGGCGATTACGACGGCGATGGATATCTGGACTTATTCCTTCCCCACTTCAGTGGTGACACACCGATTCTCTATCGTAATGTTAAAGGCGAGTACTTTGATGATCTTACCTATTCCAGCGGCCTGGCTGTAAACACTCGATACGTCTGCTGGGGCGTTGATTTTGTTGATCTTGACAACGACGGGTGGCTCGACATTTTTCATGTCACCGGGAGCGTCTATCCTGAAGTTGAAAAAGTCGACAAAAGCTACAAGTTCATGACCCAACGGGTTGTTTACCGGAACCTTGGAAACGGACAGTTTGAGGAGGTTTCAAGCCTGTGCGGCGCTGCGGTACTCGCTCCGCATTCCAGCCGTGGCTGCGCGTTTGGCGATTTCGATAACGATGGCAGCATGGACGTGCTCATCCTCAACATGAGTGAGCCCCCTTCCCTGCTCAAAAACAACAATTCAAGTAAGAACCGATGGCTTGTCATCAAGGCCATTGGGACCACTTCCAATCGCTCGGCCATCGGCGCAAGGATTACGTTAACGGCAGGAGGGCGGCGCCAAATTCGGGAGGTGGTGAGCGGGTCCAGCTATATATCCCAAAGCGACTTGCGCCAGCATTTCGGTCTGGGCAAAGCCGAAAAGGCCGATGAAATCGAAGTGCGGTGGCCGAACGGCCATATCGATCGGATTTCAGAAGTTGATGCCAACCAGTTTATTTCAATCCAGGAAGGGAGAGGGTTAGTGCATTCGCAGGGTCGTAGCTCTTAATGCAAAGTTTTTCCTCAATATTCCGCATTACGGCCGACCACCAGGCTTTCTAGGGGCCGCCCGGAGAAACTTGAGGCGCCGGCAGTACCCCGGAAAGAGCGTGCTGAAAATTGGCTCGGGCTTGAGCTTGCAGCCGCCCGGCTTCGGCTATTTCCTGCTTACCCTTTTCTGGCTCTCCGGCTTTCAGATAAGCTTGCCCTAATTGGAAATGCATTTTGGCGCTACCAGGTTGAAGGCTCACGGCCCGTCGAAAGTAAGGTATCGCTTTTCCAGGTTCCCCTTTTGCCAAATAGATCTTACCAATCCCGTCCAGTGAATTGGGAAGCCTGGGATCAATCGAGAGCGCCTTGCTGAACATTTGAAACGCCAGGTCCTGCTCGCGCTGCGATTGATAGACTAATCCGAGATTTTCGAAACTCCAGGGCTGTTGCGGGGCCAGAGTGGCTTCCAGCTTGAATTCGCTAACGGCTCGATCCAATTGGCCCATGCGCTGCAAGGCTACGCCCAGATTATAGTGAGCAAACATCAGTTGGGGATCCAGTTCGACGGCTTTCTCGAGTTCAGACCGAGCTTTCAGGTCCTGATCCAGACCCAGATAGGCAACGCCCAGGAGCAAATGCATCTGGGCCGTGTCGCCGCCCACCCGAACCATCTGCTTAAAAGTCTGGATAGAGTCGGCTGGGCGATTACACTTGCCATAGGCAACACCAAGCTCAAAAAGGAAATCTGTATTATTCCTCTCAGTGGATTTAAGAGGTTCCAGGGCCGCCAGTGCACGGCTCCACTCCTCTTGCATGAAATAACTGACTCCCAGAAGGTATCGCGCCTGGTGGCTCTGAGGAGTAGATTGCAATACGCGCAAGAATTCCGGAGCAGCCTTCCTGAATTCCTGCTTCTGGTAATAGGCCAGTCCCAGGTTCAGATCCAGTCCCGTTATCTTGGGAGCAAGCGTCTTCGCCTTCTCAAAGGTCTCGATCGCCCTATCATACTTTCCAAGACGCAAGTAAACGACACCCAGGTTGGAAAGAGCGGGGACAGAATGAGGATCGATTTTCAGGTACTCAGTGAATCCTGCCTCTGCGCGCTTGTAGTCATGAGCCATCAAGGCCTGTTGGGCTGTCTCGAAGAGCGTTTTGAGAGTGGCCGGGGATCGTTGCGCAGACCCATACCCGGGGGCCAGGGCCAAACAGAGGAAAAGCAAAAGGCAGGTTACCGGCGTTCGATTCACTCTAATGTCTCCTGATGACCTATCATAGAATCGGATAGCATGGCCCCGCAATACTGATGCGCAAATGCCCGACCCCCAAAGTGGAACGCCAGGATTTAAAATGACGAACCCCTATGACGGAATCATCCTCGGAACGGGACACAATTCGTTAATCTTGCAGGCCTATATGTGCCGGAGTGGCCTGCGCGTAGTTTCCCTGGACCGCGCAACGGTTCCCGGCGGGGGACTCACCACAATCGAGAATCCGCGTTTCCCGGGATTCTTCCACAACACCCACTCCTTCTTCCATCGCGCCTTGACAGCCATGCCTTGGTATCGCGACCTGGAACTGGAACGCCATGGCGCCCGCTACATCGAGCCGGACCTGAATGTTGCGCTGATCCTCGGAGACGGTCGGTGCCTCGAATGGTGGACAGACTTCGACAAGACTGTCCAGTCGTTCGAGGAATTCTCCAAGAGGGACGCGACGAAATTGCGACAATGGGTAGAACGATTCAGACCCATCGTTGAGCAGATTCTAATTCCAGAAGCTCAATCCCCTCCGCTAAATCCTCAGAAGAGAGTGGAACTCCTGAGGCGAACACAACTGGGACGGGTGCTTCTGGAAACCGCCGCACTCTCCCCCCTGGAATTTGTGATGAGAGAATTTGAGCATGATGCCATTCGCGCCGGCCTGCTCTTCTTTAATGGCTTGCGCGAGATTGACCTTCGGCTCAAGGGGTTTGGCCATTCGATCCCCGCCTTGCTTGCAGGCCGGCATATGGCTCAGATGTGCCGCGGAGGATCAGCGAATTTGGCTCAGGCGTTGGTCGCCGACATCCGTGAACACGGCGGTGAAATCTTAACGGGCTTTGAACCCGGGAAAGTCCTTTGCCGGAATGGCAGAGTCACCGGAGTTCAGCTGCCAGGAGGGGACGAAATCAGGGCGAAAGCGTTTGTTGCCTCCGGCCTGAACCCGCAACAGACCTTCCTTGAGATACTGGATTCAGAGGCCCTTCCTTCCGAAGTTCGCACCAAGGCCGATGCCTATCAATATAATTTGCTGGCTCCGTTATTTGCTCTGAACATGGCACTCCGTGAACCTCCGCGCTTCACGGCCGCCAAACACCGCCCGGAGCTGAACAACGCCTTCATGGTCATCCTGGGCCTGGAAAAGATCAGCCAGTTCCACGAAATCGTAAAAGCCCACCAGGATGGCAGGGTTCCAGAAGCAACGGTCATGTGGGGCGCAAGTCCGACTCTGTTTGACCCTACCCAGGCTCCCTCAGGCATGCACACGTTATTTATGTGGGAAAAGGTTCCTTACGCCTTGGGCGGATCAGCAGACAATTGGAAGGCCGAAAAGGACCTTCACGGGAAAAGGTTACGCAATATGCTGGCTGGGTTCGCGCCCAACCTTGGGGACGCAACGATTATCGATTCTTTCGTGCGATCTCCGGCGGACACGGAACGGTCCTTTCCGAATATGAAATACGGTGACCTCCTGGTGGGTTCGTTCGCCAACGATCAGCTTGGTTACCACCGCCCGTTTGAGGGAGCTGGCGAGTACCGCACACCCGTCAAGGGCTTATATCTATGCGGAGCATCAACGCACCCGGGGGGCAATATAACGGGACTCTGTGGATACAATGCAGCGCGAGTATTGGCTGCAGATTTAGGTTTACCTGTCTGGTGGAACCCGCCTGTGCTTCAGCTTGAATCCATCTAGAAAAACCGGCAGCGACTAACAAATTATGTGGACCCAGGTGCAGCGATCCGTTGATTCCTGCCTGCTGATGCGGGCCGCCGCAGCCCGCACGATATCGTCCTGGCTCTTCTTCGGCTGCCACCGTCTGTAGTTGGTGCGTATCATTGGGGTGGCTCTCAGACCGATTGTTTAAAGCCATCGGACGGTGGTACAGTTTTTGACAGGGCTGGGAAACCGATCCACCAAACAAAAGAAAGTGGGCGTCATCATGTATTCCACATCCTCGGCTCCCCCGACAACAAGGGGCCTCCTGTTGGTTCTCTTTACTATTTTCATGACCACCGCAACTGTTGTGATGGTTGGCGATATCGCATCAGCGCAGACGAGGCTTACATTAAGGGGGACGGTGACAACCAAGGATGGAGTGGTGATCCCTTCCGGCGTCACTGTCTCACTGGAGACTAGCGAAGGAATGCCGGTGGCAAGAGCGTCTACGGATACCAACGGACAATTTTCCTTCGGAGGTCTGCGCGTTAGAAACTATAGGCTCATTGTTACCTGCAAGGGTTTTGAGACATCCACGAAAGATATTCAGATGGAATTTGGCGCCAATCTATCTAATGTGAATGTCTTTCTTAATCCAATAAATGTCCGGAAGGTTGTCAAGTCCCCGCCTCTATTGTCTGACGAATCTGCATCGAAGAAAGCTGTGAAATATTTTGAAAAGGGAGAACGCGCTTTCCAGAAGAAGAAGCTGGGCGATGCTCAAAAGTTCTTTGAAGGGGCAGTTGCGGACTCACCCTGCTATGCACGCGCCTGGGGCGAGCTCGCGCTTGTGAATGTTGAGCAACAGGACTTGAAGGGTGCGGAGGGGCATTTTCGCAAGGCAATGGATTGTGACGGCCAATTTCTCGATGCCTATTCAGGATTGGCCCAGCTCTATAAGGACGAGATGAAATATCCGCAAGCCGAGGCTGTCCTTCAACTCGGTATTCAACGTTCCCCGGGAACCTGGCAGTTTTATGACCGTCTTGGGATGCTGCATTACACGATGAAGGAATACAAGAAGTCAGAAACCGATTTCCTTCGACTCCTCGCAATAAACTCGGCCCCTCCTCCAGATGTTGATGCCCACCTTGCAAACGCCTACCTGAAAGAGGGGCGTTACGACAAGGCCTATATTCAGATGATGAAATATATGCGAGCAGCCCCTAAAGGTAGGTTTGCCCCCAGCATTAAGAGGGTAGTCAAGGTCATGGAAGACCATAGGCTGGTCTCACCAAAAGTCGTTGAGGATGAACGACTTGCGCAGACGAAAGCCCATTGATAACGGATTGTCTGCGTGACTTGTTTGGAAGCCCATCCACAAGCTGGAAAAACATACACAAATTCAGGCTAAGTGAACTTTCGTGCCTCGGCGCAACGCATATCCGCTTCACTACCATTCCCCGGCATTTTTACGAAAAATATCTCTGCATCCTGCTGACCATAGGCCCGCTTTACTTGTAGGCCGGTAATCTTTCAAACGTTTTTTCGTGAATATTTGGATTGTCCCTTGACAAATGGCTGATGACTCGCTATCCTCGTCTCTTGCTAAGGAAGTAAATCACTCCGAGGGCTATTGCTAGCAGAAGAAATTGACTTTAGGGAGCTCAGAGTTTAAGTAACCTTAACTTGTGTGAGCTTTCCCCTTTGATGCCTGGTGTCTTGGCTACTGGAAAATAACCCCCTACAGGGGTTTGACCGGATGCCAAGTCGCTATGGTATGGAATTATGGCGTCGGGTCAGACGTTGGGTCATCCGAAGGAGATTAAGGATGATGTTGCGACGTTTGAGCCTTTTTTTGTTGCCCCTTTTACTTTTTGCAGGCACCTGTTTCGCTCAGGATACGGCCACAATAGTGGGAACGGTATCAGATTCCACAGGGGCTGTAATTCCAGGTGTCAAAATAACTGTTTCGAACCCCGACAGGGGATTTGTTCGGGCCTTGTCCACCAATTCGTCGGGTGCCTACGCGGCTGTCAGAATCCCGATTGGCAACTATGTTGTCACGGCTGACAATGCAGGGTTCAAGAAAGAGGTCCGGACAGGCATCAGTCTGTCGGCAGGTCAGACCCAGCGGGTTGACCTGACATTAACGCTTGGGCAAGTTACTCAACAAGTTGAGGTTTCAGGAAACGTTCCGCACGTTGATACTGAAAACGCAACCTTATCTGACGTAGTAACCTCCAAACAAATTCAAAACCTAACACTGAATGGGCTCAATTTCGGAGCTCTGACTTTCCTTGTGCCTGGCGCTGTACAGGACAACGGCTACTCCGAAGCGCAACAACTCGGGCATGCCGGCGCCGAAGTTGGTGTTTCATTCAACGGGACCCGCGAAGAATACGGCAACCTTGAGTTGGATGGCGGAAATAACTCCCAGGAAAGTTCGACTTCAATGGGTGGCGCCATTACACCTGCGATTGATTCGATCGCGGAGTTTCGAATTTCAACGTCCAACTACGGCGCAGACGTTGGTCAGCACGCCGGGGCTCTGGTCGAGGTGGTGACCAAAGGCGGCACCAGGGAGTTCCATGGTGACGCCTATGAGTTTGTGCGCAATGACGCTCTTGACGCTAATGACTGGTTCGCGAATCAGCAGATCAATCCTCCTGGCGGCAATGCCCCCAAGACTCCGCTGAAGTGGAATATCTTCGGGTACACTCTTGGCGGGCCTTTCTATATACCGGGACTATATAACACCCATAAGCAGAAGACGTTCTTTTTCTGGTCACAGGAGTGGGCGCGATATCGCCAGGCCTCGCTGATTACTGGCGGAGTGCCGACGCCGCAGATGCGGCAAGGCGATTTCAGCCAGTGTGACCCTTCCTCGCCAAATTACAGTTCACTGCTTGTCAGCCAGGGTTGTGTGTTGCCCACGGTCGGCGGAAATCCAGTGGATACGGTCTCGGTGGACCCGAATGCGGCAGCCATGCTTAACGCCTACGTTCCATTGCCGAACAATGGAATTGACGGATATGTCGCCGCACACAGCGTGCCTACGAATTTCGGCGAGCAGATGATCCGGGTAGACCAGAACATCAGCGATAAGACCTCGTTATTTGTCCGTTTCACCCACGACTCGTGGACAAAGACCGTGGTCCCAGCGCTCTGGACGGGATCCAGTTATGACACGACGCAGAGTATTTATTCGGTTCCCGCCCGGCAAACCGTATTTCACCTCAACCACAACTTCAGCAGCAACCTGCTCAACGAGTTCATCTTCAGCTACACGGACACGCCGCATACCATTACGCCTGGACCTGGCCCTGGAAATACGGCAGGGTCAATCCTTAAGCCTTCCTCGTGGACCGCTTCCAACTTTTTCGCGGCCAATAGCAGTAACCAGGAGCTTCCCGGGATTTCGGTTGGCGGTGGAACCCCCTTCTCTTTTGGGATTGACAATGGAAATTACGTCGGCAAGTACGATGCTGAGCCGGTCTATGTTTTCAAAGACAACGTGGCGTGGTCAAAGGGAAATCACACCTTCAAGATGGGCGTTTTCTTCGAAAGGTTCCAGTTGACCGAGCAGTTTGGATTCAACACTCAAGGCTACTACACTTTCAACAATGGGAATCCTATCACCACAGGCAATGCGCTGGCGGACATGTACCTGGGTCGGATTGCTCAGTACCAGGAAGGAACCCTCCAGAACAATGGTGTTCCGGTGGGCGGGTACGGAGTTGGACACTGGCGCCGGACTGACTTCGAGCCGTATTTCGAGGATGACTGGAAGGTCAACCGCAGGCTCACGCTGAACTTGGGCGTGCGCTATTACCTCCTGGTTCCTCCCCATGATGTCACCAAACCGACGGTGGACTCTAGCTTCATTCCTTCACTCTACAATCCGGCCGCCGCAGCGGTGCTCGGCGCAGACGGGAACTTGCGCGCCAACCCCGCCACGGGTCAGATCTATGACTTCACGGGCTTCGGTAATGGGCTTGTGCAGTGCGGTTCAGGGCCTATCCTGCCGGGATGCCAAAAGACCTACTACAAGAATATTGGCCCCCGGTTCGGGTTTGCCTTCGATCCCACGGGTTCCGGCAAGTGGGCGATCCGCGGTGGCTATGGCATTTACTATGAGCCAGGCAACGGAAACGACGCCAACGTGATTGGGCTTGAAGGAAACGCTCCTGCGATTCTTGCCCCTGTCGGATACAACCTTGCTTCGTACCAGTCACTTACCCCGGGTTTGTTCGGACCGGCAGGTATTCAGTCGATTCCCTACTATCAGAAGAACCCTTCCATGCAGCAATATAACCTGAGCGTCCAACACGAGTTCAGTGGCAACAACCTGTTAACTGTTGCTTACGTCGGTAATGTTGGCCGACACCTGGATACGTCGCGGAATGTGAACCAGATTCCTGTCGGGGTAGGAACAATGAACGTTCCGTCGCTGGCGGGAGGCGTTTGCGACGGCTCGGGCAACTGCGATGTCCAGTCACTTCTCATGACGAACCAGGTCGATCCCAACTACTTCAACCCCTACCAGGGTTTTGGAAGGATTAATCAGAAGCAGTTCACCGCCGTATCAAGCTACAACGCTCTCCAGGCTGACTTTCGCCACACCACCGGCTTCGGCCTGACTTTCCAAGCGGCTTATACCTGGTCGCATACCCTCGACAACTCGACTTCCTCCTACTTCTCAACCGGAGTCGATGACAACTTTGACATGAATCGCTGGAAGGGCACTTCTGATCTCAACCGTGCGCAGGTTCTGTCGATGAATTACATCTACACCCTGCCGTTTTTCAGGAACTCACCCGAAGGTTTCGTTAAACAGACTTTGGGAGGGTGGCAGATCAGCGGTATCACTACCTTTTTCACGGGTGTGCCGGTTGATTTCGGCTGCGGCGTGAACGGCTACTCAACGGGGATTGGTACGGGGGTACGGTGCAACACTGTTGGCTCCCTGCAAGTCCAAAAAGGGACCTATAATGACCCGCAGTTTGGTCCGATGGTAAGCTGGTTTAACCCATCTGTGATTGCCCAGCCGTTGCAAAGCCAGCTTCTGGCAAACGGGCAGGCTGGAATGTTTGGATACATGGGTCGCAACATGCTCACGGGCCCGGGCCGCAACAATTGGGACCTCGCTCTGCACAAGGACTTCACATTCCCGTGGTTCCGGGCAGAGCACTCAACCCTTCAGTTCCGGCTTGAAACCTTTAACTCTTTCAACCATCCGCAATGGAATTCCGTCAGTGCGGGTTGCAGCGGATCAATCGGTTTCGGCCAACCCTGCACTCAGGTTGGAAACGGCGAGGTTAACAGCGCATGGAACCCCCGCAATGTCCAACTAGGAATGAAGTTCCTTTTTTAACCCACCTGCTGTTTGATTAGCACCCGGCCCTGGCCACCCGAGGAAACTCGGTGGCCAGGGCTTTTTTTTGGGCTGCCGAAATCCACACTTCTCCTTAAACATCGGGATAGAGCATGTTCCAATGGGGGCATGACTTGCGGCTATTCAAAGCTTGCTAAGGGACTTGGCTTAGAAGAGAAGTGGCGGAGAGGCAGGGATTTGAACCCTGGGTACAGCTTTTGACCGTACAACGGTTTAGCAAACCGCCGCCTTAAGCCACTCGGCCACCTCTCCGTCGATTTGTGCGTTAATTCTAACCCGTAGCGCCCGCTCATGGCTAGTCCAAAACTTCAGCGCCGCTGAAAGTGGCAGCCCGAAGGCGGCGCAGGGCACGGGCGGAACCTCGCGTCCTGCCCTGCGCTTCAGGCCATTTAGGATTGCGTCCACGGCCCTTCCACCAGGCTGTTGGAATGTTCCGCAGGCAGAGCGCAGCGGCGGGTTCACCCTGCCATCAGGCCAAGGCTTTCAACGCAGGTTGGCGGCGTAAAGCCGCCGCTACAGCCTTTTTCAACAGCCTGCTAAGAAGCAGCGAGCAAACGAGAGAACCGTTCCGGGTCGCTCGCCAGTTGTTTTGAAAAAGCTGCGGCCTGCTGGAACGTGTAGAGCAGCTGGTCGCCGGGTCTGAAGTCGAACACCGTTCCTGTTTTCGCCTGGGCGTCAGCGGCGCGCCCCTTGTTCCATGAAACGTCGAGTTTTTCCAGCAGCCGCTGGTCGCGTTCCGCGATGGTCCGGATAAGGGCCGCTGCTGACTCGGGCGTCCGCTGCGGTTTTGCAGCTTCCTCCGCCAGCACCGTGATGCGCCAGAAGACGTGCTCCAGGTACTCCACGGAAAGCCGGAAGGTAAGGAAGTCGTCCAGGTTGTTCCGCACCTGGGCTTCGCTGAAGACCAGCTGGCTGAGCAGCCGCCGGAACGGGGGCGCGTTGAGCGTGCCGGAATTTGCGGCCGCCTTCAGTTCATCATCGCTTCTCCAGGGAACCGGCAGCACCGGCCGCATCCAGCGCGGCGAGCAGGATTCCTGGTTGGGCGTGATCTCGTAAAGCGTGGTAAAAACGTCAGACCAGTTCTCGTTCCATTCAGCCTGGTAATGTTTTTCGACAAAGCGGCGGAAGGCCGACGCCCGCGCCGCGGCGCCGCCCTCGTTCAAGGCGACTGCGGCGTAAGCATAGGTGTCCCAGAGCGACCGCTGGATGTAGCGTGAGGGTATCCAGTTGGTGACAATCACGCCCAGCGCCCGGGGACTGTCAATGCGGCTGTAGGCGTCCGCGTAAGCCTCGAGGTTGCGCAGGGCGTTGGCGCCGGCGCGCACTCCCCAGCGGCACGAAATGATCGCCGGCGCGCCGATCACCCGCAGTCCCGAGTCGACCACCTTGCGCGCCGCCTGTTCGAGCGGCCCCGGATCGGTCTGGTAATATTGCCAGTCCATGACGATGATGTCCTTGTTGAGCCGTGGCAGCACGCCGGGCTGCTTGTGCAGGACAAAATCGCCCCAGACAATCAGGTCCTTGCCCAGCCCGCGCGCGATGTGGTCGAGCGAGTTCACATACTCGGCCCAGATTTCGGCGCGGCTCTTCTTCTTGAGGGCCGCCTGGGACAGCGCAGATCCGCCCCAGTTGACTTCATCGCAGCCGCCATGAAAATAGCGCGAGGGAAAAACCTCCGCGACTTCCCGGTAAAGGTCCGCAAACAGCTTCAGGGTTTCCGGCGCCACCGGGCAGACGGCGGAAAAGTTGTGGCGTCCTGAGGACATGGCGTCCTGCAGTTGGGCATATTGCGGAACACCGGTGATGAAGCGCGTGTGGCCGAACGATTCGATTTCGGGGATCAGTTCCACGCCGCGCTGCTGTGCGTATTCGCCAAGTTCTTTGGCCTGCTCGTGCGTGAGTGCGTTTTTATGAGTGATGAGTTCCGGATGGCTCTTAAAGCGAAAAGCGCAGCCCTGGTCGTCCGTCAGGGATATCAGGTAAGCGTTCATGTTCCATTCGTGGCAGAAATCAATGGCGCGGCGGTAGTAGGAAGGATCTTCCGGAACGCGTCCCGCGTCCGCCATCAATCCGCGCAACTGCCCGGCCGCCTTTTTCCCTTCTACCGGGCCGCCTTGAGGGGAGGCTTGAGGCGGCAGTGCGCCTGGCTTCAGAACCATCTTTTCTGCGGCGCCGGGAAGCGCCGCCGCCCTGGTGATCGGATCCCCCAGCAGGGTTGAGCCTGCAATGCCCGCAATGCCACTGGCAAGAAAATCCCGCCGTGTCTTTTTATCAGTGTCGCTTGAGTTGTGATTGCGCAAAATGTCCTCCTTCGTTATGGCATCTTAACCCATCGCCGGGACTGGACGCGGATTTTGTGGGAAGGTGTGCGGGTTCCCACCGCCTGGCCGCGATAGGGCTGGAGTTGATTTCCAAAGCGATGGAGACGGATTCCGTGCGCTCGACGCGGGACCGTTAAAGGGCGGAGAATCTCCTTGACAGGAAGAATTGGCCACCCCTAGACTTTTTAGGGCGGGCTTTTCCGAACAATCCCATCTTTAGCAAGGAGCGCACGATGTCATTACGCATCAACGACACAGCCCCGGATTTTGTCGCCGAAACCACCCAGGGACCCATCAAGTTCCACGAATGGATCGGCGATGGCTGGGCCATCCTGTTTTCCCATCCCAAAGACTTTACTCCAGTGTGTACCACTGAGCTCGGTTATATGGCGGGCCTGCAGCCGGAGTTTGCAAAACGCAATTGCAAAATCCTCGGGCTGAGCGTGGACCCCGTGGACAGCCATAAAAAGTGGGAAGTTGACATTGAAGAAACCCAGGGCAACAAGGTGAATTATCCCATGATCGGGGATCCCGAACTCAAAGTTGCCAAACTCTACGATATGCTGCCGGCGGAGGCCGGGGAAACCTGCGAGGGCCGGACCGCGGTGAACAACCAGACCGTGCGCACCGTGTTCATCATCGGCCCGGACAAGAAAATCAAGCTGATGCTGACCTACCCGATGAGCACCGGCCGCAACTTTAATGAAGTGCTGCGCGCCCTCGATTCCATCCAGCTTACGGCCAAAGAACAGGTCGCCACTCCGGCGAACTGGGAAAAGGGTGGAGACGTCATCATCCTGCCGTCGGTTTCGAACGATGAGGCGAAGAAGAAGTACCCCGGCGGCTGGAAGTCGCCGCGGCCCTACCTGCGCATTGTTCCCCAGCCGAAGTAGCTTTTGCTTGTGGCAAGCAAGTCTTCCGCGTTCGCCCCGTGAATATCGGGGCTTGGGGCGCGGGAGACTTCTTCCCCAACCCGCAATCATTCACAGCGCAAATCCTGCGCGCATTCGCGGAAGCATGCAGAGTTCCTGCTGCCGGCAGCTTATCCTGCCAGGGGTGAGTCGGCTGCACTGGCCTGGGTGGTGGGGTTCTGCCGGATGACTCCCGTTTGATCCACAAAGTAGGAATTCAGTCCGGTGGTTCCGCGAGTGACGGGGTCGGCGGTGAGGGTGAATGAGGATATTTGCCCGTTGATGGCAACACCCGGGGAGTAGGTGAACAGGTAGCCGTTCTTGGTGGAAGTCATCGCGGTGGCTCCGCCCGCGGTAGTCCCGGACAGCACGTTATCGACGATCGCCGCGTGAGTCATGTCCTCGGTGGAACCTGAAGCTGGCGGCCCCACATAGCCCAGGGTTGCTGTGAATCCCATGTTATACGTGGAGGAGTAGGTGAATTCAGCGGTGCAGAGCGTGCGGAGTGATTCCACCGCCGAGGCCTGGTTGGCCGCCGTCCGCGAGCGCAGAAAATTGGGGATGGCAATCGCGGCGATAATCAGGATGATCGCGACAACAATCAGAAGTTCAATCAGCGAAAAGCCATTCGTTTTGGTTCTCATAGCCATGCCTTATTACTCCTGACCCTTGTGGCAAGAGGGTGTGAGGAGTCACTCTGCAACACTGACTCAGGCACACGGGATACCATATCGGCATCCATTAATGGAACTTTATCGCCGGACCCGGATGGCAGAAATCAGGAAGGTTGTAGCAGGCTCCCTGGCAACACAGCGAAAGGGGATTTGTTCGCGCGGGGATTTTCGTGCCTCAAAATGTCAGGAATGGACGACAATTTTTGTCCGCCGCTGTAAGGATTTTCATGCCGCCTGCGTTTGCTGCCGGTCGAAAACGGGCCGGCCATCGGGCCGAGGAGAGGGAAGATTCGGTTAGTGGGGAAAGTTCTGCCAGGGGCACGTCCGCAATTGCAAAAAGGGGCGCAGGCCCCATTGGACGCGGCGGGGAAAAGACGTTCACCCATCGGCGGCACGTGCTCCTTTATCGTAACCTGAACAATGCAGGAACCTTAACAGGGACAGGTCTCCAGCTTGAGGGATGCGAACGGCTACCCCAATGGCGCCCGTAGTCGGTTGTGTGAGTAATGTAATACCCTATAATCTAATATGGGGAAGTTTTGTAGTTACCCATTTCTTTTGTTTGACATATCTTCTTGTTTGACATATCGTGGAAATGTAGTTCATTTAGCGACCGGCATTTAGGCTCGCTCCTCTGTGCAATGTACGCGGATTGACGAGGATATTTTAAGTTTGACGGAGGTTGACCTGATGGACCCGCGACGCAAATTTTCTCTGGCGACGGGAATCCTGCTTGCAGTTTTGCTGGCTGTTGTTGTCCCTGCATTCCCGGCGGGGAAGCAGGCAAAGCTCAGGATTCACGTTAGCCCGAAGCAGGCCTATGTTTTTGTTGACGGCGCTGCTTTAAAAGAAGGGAATTGTCTGTTTGGCGCACTCTGCACCGTCTGGGTTGATCCCGGTGAGCACACCATTACGGTCCGTAACTATGGATACGCTCCCGAATCTCGGAAGGTGAACCTTGAGTTGGGCAAGACTACCAAGCTGGACATTACGCTGAAGCCCGAAGGCGGACCGGTGTCCGGCCCGTGGGGTCGAATCCAGATTAAAGGCCCGCCACATGCTGCAGTCCTTCTGAACGGAAAAACTCCGGACTTCTTTGTCGGGCACGTGGATGAGTTTGACAACAGTTTTATCTGGCAGCAGGAACTGCTTGTCCATCCTGGAACCTACCAGGTGACGGTGACATGGTGGGGGAAAGATATCTGGTCCGGCCCCGTCACGGTGAAGGCGAACGAACGCGTCATCGTGAAGGTCAACCAGAACGGCGCGCAGAAGACCAAGCCGTGGAAGAGTCTTGAGAAGCTGACCTCGCCACTGCCCCGCTTCAAGGCAGGCATGTCCACGACTCGTGTAGCAGTTGCGCCGACCAAAGGCGATTTCTCTGCCAACCCCACCAGCATCAAGTGCGGCCAGTCCAGCCAGCTCAGCTGGTCCTCCGAAGACTCCGTTGAAAACACCATCAGCGAGATCGGCAAGGTTGGCGCCAGCGGTAACCAGACGGTTACGCCGAAGCAGACTACGACTTATGACTTTACTGCCGCCGGCCCCGGAGGCATCGTCAAGAAGAGTGCCACCGTTGACGTTGATTCAGCGATCCAGGCATCGCTTACCGTCAGCCCCGCCGAAGTTCGCTATCACAAGGTGGGGGATAAGGTGGTCGAGCAGGGATCGGCGACCCTTTCGTGGTCTACCACCAATGCCCAGTCGGTTTCGATCGATCCGCTGGGAACGGTGGATGCCAGCGGAAGCAAGACGCTTACCCCGACGCCCAAGCAGACCGACTTCGGTCCGGTGGATGAAACTGACACTTACACTCTGCACGCCACCAATGAGTGCGGCGGATCTCAAACAGAAACAGCCACGCTGCACATCGTCGGCCTCATTGAGCGGGCGCATGTGAAGGTTGAACTGACCAGCATCTTCTTCCCGACCAACTGGCCCAACAGGCACCACAAGGATAACGGCCTGCTGCGCAGCCAGAAACAGGCTCTCGACAAGCTGGCCCAGACCTTTATCGACCATCACAAGATCGCTCCTGATTCGAAGCTGGTGCTGGAAGCTCATGCCGACCGGCGCGGGTCAAAGAAATACAACCAGTCGCTTTCCGAATGGCGCGCAGACATCGTCAAGAACTACCTTGTCAGCCAGGGTGTTCCTGCCGACCTGATCGAAATCAAGGCCTTCGGTAAGACGCAGAACCTCGGCCTGAGCGAAGTGAAACAGCTCGAGGGCGACAATCCCAACAAGCCGGCCAACGTGCGGCACTGGATCGATGAAGTGCTGGCGCACAACCGGCGCGTCGATACGGTCCTGATGCCGGATAATCTGCGCTCCACGCCGACCTATCCCTACAACGCACCTGATGTGACGATCATTCACATGAGGCCGATGCCTTCGCTCAGCAAGATCAAGAGTGCTGAATAGCGGAAGCTAAGCGTTGAAGAATCACCCGTGCCCTGCCGGTTTTTGGTAACCGGCAGGGCACTTTGTTTTTCACGGGAGGCTGGGCGTTTCCATCTGGCCCGACGCAGTCTGAAACTTGCAGTGTCTAAAGAGTCGTCAAGGGACCGTCTTTGTCCGCGGCAACCCTGCAATCGGGTTCTAACCTTCGGCCCGTCCTCGACGCGTCCACTTCGGCCGACGGACTTGTGCTGGATTAAGGGGATGACCAGAATCAGAAGCAGCCCAACGGCCATGACCATGACCTCTCCGGTTTTCACGCTGATAACCCGGAGGCTGGCGTGCTGATGAATGGCAGCCCACCACATTCGTGAAGCAAGAACCAGCCCGATCACCAGCATGACTGCTCCCCCCAGGTAGAGCACCAGAAACACGCACCAGAGGACAAGGGCCGACAGTTTGTTGCGTAATCGCGCCATGTGCGGTGTGGGCTTCTTTCTGTTCTTCCTGCTGCGCAACCGGCCGCGGCTGAACCTCGCCGCGACCCTGCCGCGAATTCCTGCCAGTAATTCCTAATCCTCTATTCGGCACGCCAGCGGGGGAACTTGAGGAGACTTCGTGCCCTATAGGATGCCATCAAAAACTTTATGTGGTATACGTTTTGAAAGAGCCATCTTTGGAGAACGCCCGGAGTGAAAGGGGAAAGAGATGATGCATCCGTCCTATCAATGCCGAGCCGCTTTGGCTTTACGCAAAGTTTCCCGCCAGGGTTGTCGCTCCTGGAGACTCCTGCCTGGCGTGTGCTGCATCCTGCTTTTGCAGGTCATGTCTTGTAGCAACCCGGCTTCGGGTTCCACGCAGAGAAATGAACCTGCGCAATCGAGCTTTCGCATCGAGAGCCGCGCCTTCAAACAAGGAGCCACCATCCCAGCCCGCTACTCCTGCCAGGGAGAGAACATCTCGCCTCCGCTGGCCTGGGCCAACCCTCCATCCGGCGCGCGCAGCTTTGCGCTGATTGTCGAAGACCCCGACGCGCCAGCCGGCATATGGACCCACTGGGTGGTCTACAACCTTCCCGCGCAGGCAAGGGCGATGGACGAGAACACTCCGAAGCTGGGCGAACTTCCGAACGGCGGCCTCCAGGGAACGAGCAGCTTCGGCAGCGTGGGCTACGGCGGTCCGTGCCCGCCTCCGGGCAGGGCGCACCGCTATTTCTTCAGGCTCTATGCGCTCGATACCGTGCTCGAGTTGAAGGCCGGCGCGACGAAGGCCGGCGTGCTGGCGGCGCTGAAGGGGCACATCCTGGGCGAGGCGCAATTGATGGGCCGGTTCAAGCGCTGAAATTGTCGAACCTGGCGCGAGAGTGTAATTTTTACCCACTGTGTCAAAATCGGACACTTTTTTTAAAACAGATAATTTTGGCCTTATAAACACTAAATACTTTATATTCAATAACTTACAATATTTCATAAAAATGGGCTGCAAATCCCATACGTCCCATTTGGGGTCTCTTGACCGTTCTGTAGGCTAATATTCGAGGCTCTGCTGTCTCCATGAGCGCCCACCGCGGCCGGCCGGAAATCGTTCTCCACAGCCCCAAACAGGTCACGGAGAAGTAGCAGGAGAAGCCAGGGAGTAGGAAATAGGAAGTAGGGAAGAAGCAGAAGGCAGCGGATGGTAGCGCCGACCGCCCCGCTCTGCGGGATCTGCGGCCTTTTAACTTGATTGCAATCTCATGTGCGGAAAGAACCGCGGACCTTCTATAATGGCGTCGGCTCTGTCAAGCACAGAATTGAAGACACCACACCCTGGGCGCGCTGCCGACGATGCGCGCAAGCTCGATGGGTGACGAAGCGGAATGCTTTTCGCTGGGCTTCGTCGTTTTCCGATTCTCTATTCGCGGAATCTTTTTCTTTTGTCCTGACCAAGGCTCGCCTCATCGAATCCTGCGGTGGGCCGATCCCACCAGCCATCTATCCGGTCTCTGACCCACGGACCATGATTCTGTTTTCAATCTCCCCGCCTGATGCGGGAAGGCCAAGCGCCCAATCACAAAATCGACCCCGCTCCAAGCGGGACCAAGGTCCGCGCCGGGCTACTTGGCATGCGAACCGGCGGCGTTGCTTCGCTCGTCTGACGGAGCATCCAGTACAGACGCACCGCCAATTGACGCGCGATGGCCACTTTGGCCACGTTGGCGCCGCGCCGGAACTTCAATCGTTGATATTGACGCCGCAATTCGGGATCGAACCGCGCCGCACTCTGCCCCGCTTCCACCAGCAGCCAGCGCAGCATTTCATCGCCTTGCTTGCTGATGCGTCCCAGCCGCTGGTGTCCTCCACTGGAGCGTTCGCTCGGATTCAGCCCCAGGTAACTCACCACCTTGCGGCTGTTGGAGAAACGCTCCACCGGCCCCAGCGTCAGCACGAAAGCCAGAGCGGTGACCGGACCCACGCCCTTCTGCTTCATCAGCCGGACCGCGTCCGGTCGGCGCTCGGCCTCGGCTTCCACCGCCTGGTCGAGTTCCTCGATCCGGGGCCCCAGCCCGTCCAGCAGCTCCAGCAGTTCCTGCCGCCGCCGGCTCGCCCAGGGCCCCAGCTCCAGCGCTTCCAACTCCTGGCGCCCCCGCTCGCTCCACAGCTTGCGCTTCCGGCACACCCCCTGGCTCATCGCCAGGTAGTGCAATTGGTTCTTCAGCGAAGTTCGCATCCGCACCAGCTTCTGCCGATGTTTCAACAGTTGCCGCCCGTCGCGTTCCTCCGGCGTAGGAATCCAGATGCGGGGAAAACGGTTCGAGAGCAGCAGATCCAGAATGTGCTCGGCGTCGCGGGGGTCGGTCTTCTGCCGCCGCACCGCCCGTGCGCGTATCTCGGCCGGGTCACCCACCCATAACTCGTGACCCCTCTCCGCCAACATCCGCTCGAACCATTGCGTGCATCCGGTCGCTTCGATTCCGACCCGCGCTCGCTCCGTGAGGCTGGCGTAGAAAGCGCGAGCTTCTCCCTTCTCATGCTCCAACCGGCGTGTTACCACTTCTCCGGTCCCCGTATCCAACATCGCAACTTCCTGGTAGCGCGTATGCAAATCACATCCGATAATTAACATGTTCGGCTCCTTTCCCGGCTACCCTTGGTCGTGGACAACACCAAGTCTACCGGTGTGAAGGAGCCGACGCCATTATGGAATCACATAACCGGAGGAGCGTGTTACTCGCTACCCTCTTACAATTCGAGACGAGGCGCAGTGGAATTTGCAGCAGTGGCGTACGCCGACTCGAGGTTGTGGGCAAGTGCAAAGCACTGCCGGGACTCTAGCACCGGATGCTGGATTCTACCGGGAAATTCATCGTAGGTTTTCCCATCGAGCGTACGACCTGCTGCCGCTTTTCGGACGCCACCCCATTGCTTGAAGAAGAACGGGACCCCTACGCGGCGGCACTGGTCCCTGATGGACCGAACCCATTTCTCATTCATCGGCCGCGCTCCTGGGCCGCTCTCTCCGCCCACGATCACCCAGTGGATGCCTTTCAGATTCAGTCGGCCCAGGTCCTCCAGCAGCGGCTCGACAGAAAGGAATCGAACTGCGGCAGGTGTGGAGCGAAGCTGGACTATTCGCGGAAGCCCGTATTCCCGGTTTTCGACACTGACTCCCCACCAGATGTGGGGCTCACGCGCGATGGAGCGGAGTTTTGTGGCAAGCAATTCGCGAAGACGAACAGCCCGCTTGGTGAGAACCTGAAATGTATGCCACTTTGCGTGGGCCATCACATTGGCGACGGCAACGATGTAATCGTCAGAGACGCCATCCTGAAACAGGTCGCTCATCGAATTTACAAAGACCATTTTCGGTGAGCGCCAGCGTAGTGGTTCGCCCAGTTTTTCAGGAACCAGCCGCAGATCAAAACCCTGTTCGTACGGGTGCCCCTCCACGCCACGGAACCGCTCCGCAAAGGTTTCGGCATAGCAATGCTTACACCCCGGGCTGACTTTCTTGCAACCGCGAACTGGATTCCACGTGGCGTCGGTCCATTCGATTGAAGATTCAAGTGACATTGTTGCACTCCCAAAACACAATTGCTTTCGCGGATTCTTCGCGGCTGGCGCAGACGCTCGTCTTGTAGTGTCTGCGGTCTCGCGAAGCGAGAGACCCGTTTTGAGCCTCATATCCGCCGGCGCGTTTTGACCACTGAGGTCGCCGATAACTGAGCGGTTGTCGTGCCATGCTGTCCTGACGGCTCTCAGCTTCGCTGATCGCAGACGTTAAAAATTAACGTCTGCGCCAGCCACGACCAGAGCGCGGCAGCACACTACTTAATGATGGCCATGGGATCACTCCGGACCCAGTGCGTGTATTTCTTCTTTTCCGAACCACACGCCAAGCGTCGTCAACGCTTCGTCCGAGAGCTCCTGCGTGAATAGTACCGCAAGCCGCTTTTTGGGACGCGAGCAAGACACATAAAATAGATTGCGGGACCGCTCGAACGCGTCCCATTTCCCCTGGGGGATCCCATGCGAAGCTCTTGCCTTTTCGAGCATTTTGCCAAAGTTGTAGATGTTCCATCCCCTACCCACGACAACGAGTACGTTTTCGAATTCAGCACCTTTTACGCCATGTTTGGTTGAGAACGGCGTGTTTCCCTCCAAGTAACGAGAAAGGGCGATGACCTCTTTGTATGGAACTTTTCTCAGTTCACATAGGGTAAGAATTGGTATTGGCATCGGCTGGTCTGGCTCTTTTTCAAGCCGTGCGCGCTCCCTCTCCTTGCTTTCGACGGCCTCGGGGACGCGGGGCCGCTTGGTTCCGAGGACGTAGTCCATAACATCACCGACGGATCCACTTTCCCGAACTTTGAGAAGGCCTTCGAGATCAGTTGCCCACTTGATTTTGTCACTGTGTGAGTGGATGGCTGGGACCTTCCCCCCGAGGACTGCAAACATTTTTCCGAATTGCCTGTCGTGAAATGCTCTGCAAACGGGCTCGAGTGTATCCACGAGGAATGCAATGTGGGGGTCTGTCTTCTCAATGAACAAATCGTTGTAAGGAAATACAGCCGCAAGGTTGGAATATCCTTGCTCCTTTGCGAGAACGCTATGCGTCAACATCAAGATTCTGGTTTTGTCCGGCGAGAATTTCCAACCCGCTTCGGTGAGTTCTTGCCTAACTCTGTCTAGGTAATTATGCGCGGCGTCAGCGGGCAGATCTCCTTTCCAGTGCGATTCGTTCCGTCGCTCTCCTTCCCACTCGTTCGTGTGATATACAGCCACGAAACCGTCTGCCTCAGGATCTGTCACCTCTTGGGGAAGTTCAGGGCGCATCCGGTTAAGTACACCAACCACAGCAGTTACTGACCGGAAGTTGGACTTCTTGCCAATCTCCGTTAGGTTCGGGTGCTCAACCTTCCCGCAAACGCCGCGGTATATCTTCTGCCAATGATCTCCAAAGAGCCCAATCAAAGGACCGCCCTCAGCATCAAGCCAGTGCTTCTTCAAACTACCCGCGAATTCTGTGTTGGTGTCTTGGTACTCGTCGATGAACAGAAAGGGATGGCGGGTCACTAGGAGCGCGCGGAATTTCGGGTACTCCATGAGAGCCACGAATAGACCGAGGACGTCATCATGATGCAGCGATAATGAGTTGCTGTCGATGGCCCTGTAGCCCAATGAGTACTGGACTAGGCGTCCGCCCATTCCGCCTGATTCCTCTAACCTTTCATGCCATTCGTCAATCTTGGGCAGCTCTTTGCTAAGGTACGGCTGCAAATCCTTTATTAGCGACCAGCAAAAGCCGTGAATCGTATCGCAGTAGGTAGCGGGATGCCGATCCGTCCGAGATTCTATCTCCTCCTTTGCTACATTCGTGTAAGTGATACAAGCAATTTTCTGGCATCCGCGAAGTAGCGCAGTGCCGCGCGTGGCGATGAGGTGTTTTAACGTACGGATCAATGAGTAAGTCTTGCCGGCCCCAGCGCCGGCTTCGAAACGAAAACTCCTGCCAGCCTCTATGCATTCATAGACCTTTTCGATAGCTATCGCTGCTTCTCTCTCCGCTGGATTGGGGATCGCTTCAGCCATTCGAAACCTCTTTATCCTGTCGCACATTTTTCATGGCGGCTCGCGCGGCGACTGCGCGCGCCTTAACCACGGGTGTCCCCAGCCAACGGATGCCCTCAATGAGATAACGAGGTACAACCCATTCTTTCGCTTCAATCGCAAACCTTAAGGCGAATTCTGTTTTGTCCACGCCCTGCGTATTCTTCCAGACCCTGTCTTCCATTTCTTGGGGGCCCAAGCCCTCCAAGTCAAAGAGACTGGGGTTTGCCAGCATAAATGCGCCTTCGAAGCTGCGGCCGCATATTCCCCCATTTTCCTCTGGCACCTCAAAGGCTAACCGCCGAATGCCGGATGTCTTTTCATCGTCGGTTTTTGCGATGAGATCGGCAGGACATATGTCGGTGCTATTGAACCAGCTCTTTAAGCACGAGTTGGTGGTGTGGGTGCCCTCAGAAACCATGGAGCCTATTACGCGTTGGTTTTCATTCTTTTTTCCTGAATCTATGTCGGTGATAACAAGAGTACGTAACTCGAGGAACTCTAAGAGGTTGAAGAATCGGTGAGCATGTGCACCGTTGATCTCTATAGTCGAAATATACTGGCTGGACAGCTGAGCATCCACACGTTCAATCATCTTCGGTAGTAACAGTCGCTCCGACGTGCCCTCGATCAGGACAGCCTTGTCTGCAAATAATAAGTCGCATCGAGTTAATGTCATGTATTGGTGCAGAAAGCTCTTGTCATCGTCAGGCTCACCTCCCAGGCCCTTTCGAAGATCTTTAATTTCAGTCTGAAAGAGCCCGCCAGCGCTGGATGGTTTTGCAAGGAAGTAGCGCATTGTGTCGAAAGGGGCTTCGTTCGCTATGTGGCTTGAATGTGTGGTGACTACAAATTGCACCGGCCAAGGAAGATCCGAGTTATATTTTTCGCTAAAAACTCGGACAATTTCGTTCAGCTTCCGAATGAACACTTCCTGCATCTGTGGGTGTAGGTGTGCCTCAGGTTCCTCTATGAAGACCAGATGAACACCTGGTGCCACGGGCCTTGCCTTATATGCTTTGAAAAATTCCAGAATTCTAAGCAAGATGTAGATGAGATTGCGTATCCCCAGTCCGTTGTAGGCCTCGGGTAGGGTAATACCATTTATGGCTGCGTAGCGGACGGTGGTGTGATTGGCCAAGAGTCGCTCGACGTCAAGGGTTGTCTCGGTACAAATGCCGGGATCGGCCAGACCGGGATAACCGAACAGCGCGAAGGCGGGGAGCAGATTTGCGAGGTTTTTCTTGAAGTCCTTATCTATCCTTTGCTGAATATCCTCAACCGCTGCCTCCAAATCTATCGCAACCTGACGGTCTTTATCGTCTGCTGACTCCAGCCGGGCGTTAGAAAACAGGGCTTCGAGTATCTGGCCCAAGACTTCGTTTGCCTTGCTCGTGGAGTCGTCCAAACCCCTTTGCGCATTAATAAACCCGGTCTGTAGCAGCGCCTCGATCTTCGACCACTCCAAGGGCCTCTCGTTTGTATCATCCATGGGATCCATTGCCTTCAGGCTCGCCCTGTAGAGCTTTGGTAGCCGCTCCTTTATAGCGCGAAAGAGGGCGGTTTTCTGGTCTGATTCCGACGCTCCCTGCTCTGTTGGCACACCCTCGTACAGCAGATCGACGTTTCCGTCGCCCAGCTCGTACCGGATGACAATAAGAGCCTCCGCACATTCTGGGTTAAGGTCAACGACAAACTCGGACAATGGTCCTAGGCTGGGGGCTCCTGGGTCGTATGATATGGTGAACCGTGTTTCGATTACCGGTAACGCTCCTCTAACCTCCACTTCCTCGGCCCCGTTTTTTCTTGCGTTAAACGCCGTCCAAAACTGTTCGTGAGAAGCCAATGAGAAGTCTTCCAAACGGAAAGTTGGGGCTTTGCCGGACAACAGGCGCCGGAACAACTCGGTCAGCGAGGTCTTTCCGCTATTGTTACGCCCAACAATTACAGTCGTTATTTCTTCGAAGGACAGGTCAACGTCGTAGAGCAGACGGAAATTCTTAACGAGCACTTTCTCGATGCGCATGATTTCACCAACTTGCTGATACTCGACTTCAGTCTCTAAAATCCAAATGTAACTTGCCGGGTTCTAAGAGCGGTATATCAGATAGGCAAATGTCTAACGTGACAGACGCCTCGGCTGTGGGCGAAAAGGTCCCCTTGGCGGGCATAGGAGTTATTGGGGACCCCGTCCGGGGCCGAAGCGGCGGTACGACACCGCCGCCACAAATAAAAGCAAAAGCCGCGGGCCGTGAAGGCCCGCGCTTACGAACACCTGATCTTGCTTGTGGGTCTTGCGCTTGCTGGTGGCTTGTATATCACTAACGTGACGGAGAAGGCAAGGGAACATTAGTAGGGGCAGGGGAAATTATGAATTATGAATTCTGAAGGATGAAGAAGGCAGTGAGGAGAGTTGGTTGACTTTGGGAATTACAAATTACGAATTAAGGGTTGGAAAAACGCAAGGGTTTTTCGCAGCGCCGGGGCGGGTGAGGGGCCGGGCGGCGAGACCACGTTCCGGGGATTTCAAATTGCAGATTTGAGATTTCAGATTGAGAACATAAGGCGGTGGGGACAGAACGGGAATCCAAAAGAAGAACCGATGCTCCCGCAAGTCAGGAGTGACGCTACAGCGAGAGCGTGCGCTACAATTGAATTTTTCAAATCCACGGCGAGGGAGGACGCGATGGCAACGCTGGGCCTGATTGAATACAACGACGCGAGCCCCGAGGTGCGGGCGGTTTATGACGACATCATGGCGACGCGCCAGACGGACTGGATCAACAACTTCTGGAAGGCGCTGGCGCACGATCCGGCGACGCTGCGGCGCACCTGGCAGAGCATCAAGCAGATTATGGCTGAGGGCGCGCTCGACCGCCTGACCAAAGAGCTGATCTACGTGGCGGTGAGCGTCACCAACCAGTGCAACTACTGCATCGCCTCGCACACCGCCGGGGCGCGCAAGGCCGGCATGACCGACGCCATGCTGGCCGAACTGTTTGCCGTGGTGGGCATGGCGAACGAAACCAACAGCCTGGCCAGCGCCTGGCAGGTGGAAGTGGACGAACAGTTCAAGACCTATTGAGGATTGCATCATACAGTGACGAGTCTACGTAGCGCCGGCATCTTGCCGGCCTTGAAGATTGCCGCCGGGACGGCGGCGCTACAATTGCGAACCGTCGCTATATTTCGCAAACATCTGTAGTGGTTCGGATCAGAGCGTTGCGCGCGTCGTTTTCCCTCAGCATGTGGCAGGGCTGCGGGAAAGGCCGATTCAAGGGACGAACGTAAACCCTCCGTCGACCATTGACCCGCCGGACTAATCATGAACGGGCGGGTGTTGCCGTGAATGGGGAGAAGGGGCACGACTTCAGTCGTGCCGTAATAGGCGGTTCGAGGCAGGCGGCTTTAGCCGCTGAAAGTTCCGGGGCCATGCGCCTTCCGCTCAGGGTCTGAAGCCCTGATAGCGGCTTCTCAGGCGCTCTCAACGGCACGACTGAAATCGCGCCTTTTCACAGGGCCTACTGCGCCGTGAATAATCCGGACCAGGTCAGATGAGTTCACGCAGTAGTACCTTTTATTCCTGCATTCCGTCCCTATCGATTATTGACCAGTGAACCCCCAGAGGTTAGCCTCATCAGGACGTTTTTGGGGCACTGTTTTTCAGCATCATTAGGGGCGATCATCCATCCAACATTGACGGGCGTTGATTGAACGCTGCGTTCGCCGTGTTAGCCCGGCAACAAACGGTAAATTTCGTCCTTTGCGCTCTCTCTCGAGAGCGTTGCGGGTCTGGAGTCTTCAAGCAAGGAGGAAAGGAATGCAGGGTTGTCAACAAAGAGGGAGAAGTGTGCGCAGCGTGGCGAGGAAACTGCCTTGCCTGCTGGCGCTGATTGGAATATTTGTCTCCTTGCCCCGTGCCTGGGGCCAGGGCTGCATTATTGCGCATTCGTTTGGACAAGTGGGAGGCCCAACCACGGAGGGCGGTTATCTCCAGCCGGGGCAATGGGAATTGACGGTCGGATACCGGCACCAGTATTCGTTCCGGCATTACGTCGGCTCCGTGGAGCAGACTTACCGGACCGAGACGGGGAGCGAAGTTCGCAACCGGGTTAATCTGACGGACGCCGACCTGACGTACCAGATCACGCGGCGCTGGAGCGCTGACATCAACGTGCCGTTCGAGTTTGCCAGCCGGCGTTATTTTATCGCCGCAGGACTTTTTCGCCCGAATGCCATTATCGGAGACTATGGCACATCCGGGATAGGAGACATCACGGTTTCCGTCCATCGCTGGATGTGGGACCCCAAGAATAATCCCAGCCACAACATCCAACTGGGAATTGGAATTGAAGCACCCAGCGGGCAAGACAGTATCATGAACCACTTCAGCACGACTCCAGGAGCCCCAGCCACGGACAACATCGCTGATTATTCTATCCAGCCCGGAATCGGCGTCTGGGGCATTCCGATTTCCTGGGTCTCGTTTCAGACGCTGGCTCCGCAGGTGCAGGTTTATTTCAACGGAAGTTATCTGGCAACGTTGCAGGAATCGAACGGCGTGCCCACGGGCCACTCAGACCCGCTGACGGCTTTTGTTTCGCCGGGAGACGAATATCTTGTGCAGGCCGGAGTTTCGTATTCCTTCAAGAGCATCCACGGCCTGTCCTTAACCTTCGGCCCGCGGGATGAAGGCGTGCGTTCGCATGATCTTTTTACGGACAACATTGGCTGGCGCCGTCCCGGCTTTGCCGTTTCGCTGGAGCCCGGCTTCCAGTATCTGTTCCACCATGGCAGCGACCTGATCTCGGGCAGCATCGCCCGCGCGATGTACCGCAACCGCACGCGAAGCGTGCCCGACACCATCGAAGGCGGCCACGGTGATGCCGCCTTTGCCGACTACGTGTGGCTGGCCAGCTTTGTGCACCGATTCTAGTGTAGAGTCCAGGAAATGTCTGGACAATTGCGCGGACCGTAGCGCCGGCATCCTGCCGGCAAATGCCGCCAAGATGGCGGCGCTACGATGTCCTGCCAATGACTGGACACTACACCAGTCGCAGCGCGCCGCTGGCTTGAACTTAATCCGTCTGCCTGAAAAGTTATACCTTGGGCTCCGAAGGAGGTCCTATGCGTTTTCTGAAATCCACGCGGATGCTGCTGGTTGCGGCATTCCTGTTGGCCACGGCGCCCGCCGCGGTTGCGGGTTCGTCGCTGCCCAAACTGAAAGCGAGAGACCTGAATGGCCAAAAGGAAAACCTGCAGGCGTATCAGGAACAGGCCAAAATCATCGTGCTGAATTTCTGGGCCACCTGGTGCGGGCCGTGCAATGAAGAAATGCCGATGCTGGTGAAGGAGCAGGCCAAATACAAGGGCCGCGGCGTGCAGGTGATCGGCGTCTCCATCGACAATCGCAGTGACGAAGGCAAAGTGCGGGACTTCATTGCCAGGTATCACATCGACTTCCCCATCTGGGTGGGCGGCACGGGCGATGACGTCAGCCGGTGGAAGCTGGGGCCGGCGGTGCCCGCCACAGCCTTCATCCAGAATGGCGAAGTCGTGGGCCGGGTCTGGGGTGAAATGCGCCAGCCGTCATTCGAGCACCGCATCGAATGGCTGCTGGGCAACCACGAAGGCGCGGCTCCCGAAGCCGTCGAAAACAACCTGAACGTGAAGGAGAAGTAGCACCTTCACAGGCAGAAAACCATCTGGAACAACACTCGCACTTCAGGGTCCCGTGAATGCTTCTCTCACCGGGGAGGGAGAAATACCGCGGGACCCTGCACCTCTCTCAAACCTCACAAGACCGCAGGCAAGGTGAAATTCTGGCGCCCCGCGGCAGATGGTGACTCGGATTGGTTCCCGTCTTGTGGCACGGCCATCCTGGCCGTGTTTTTTGACCGCAACACGGGCGAGGACGCCCGTGCCACAAAGCAAACTAAGCCACCACCCCGTGGCGGCTTGCTTTCCCCGAGGTTCGCTCCTAGAGTTAAGAGAATCGGTTCGTGGAATCTTTTGGGGAAAGGAAGCAATCGTGGCGGTGTTCGTTGCTCTCGCGGGACTCGTGCTTCTCGGCACGATCCTCTGGGACGCGTTTGAAACCATCATTCTGCCCCGGCGGGTGACGCGGCGCTATCGGCTGACGCGGGCGTTTTACCTCTATACCGCGACGCCGTGGTTCGCCGCCGCGCGCCGCATCAAATCCGCCAAGCGGCGCGAAGGTTTTCTGGGAGTTTACGGGCCGCTCTCGGTGCTGATGCTTTTCGGGGTGTGGGCGGGCGGCCTGATTCTGAGCTTCGGAATGTTGCAGTGGGCCGACGGCGCGTTGCTGGGCGATCCGGCGACGGTGCACTCCTTCCGCACGCAGCTTTACCTCAGCGGCACCAGCTTTTTCACCCTGGGGCTGGGCGACGTGGTCCCGCACACGCCGCTGGCGCGCTTTGTGACCGTGGCCGAAGCGGGCATGGGCTTTGCTTTCCTGGCGGTGGTGATCTCCTATCTGCCGGTGCTCTACGGAGCGTTTTCGCGCCGCGAGGCCAACATCGCGCTGCTCGACGCGCGCGCCGGCTCGCCGCCCACCGCCCCGGAACTGCTGCGGCGGCACGTCCGGCAGCAGAACCTGGAAGCGCTGGACCAATACCTGCACGCCTGGGAAAGCTGGGCGGCTGAGCTGATGGAAAGCCACCTCTCCTATCCCGTCCTCTGCCACTTCCGTTCGCAGCACAACAACCAGTCGTGGGTGTCGGCGCTGGCCACCATTCTGGACGCCTGCGCGCTGCTGATTGCCCATACCGAAGGCGCGCTGCGCTGGCAGGCGGAACTGACCTTCGCCATCTGCCGTCACGCCCTGGTGGACGTGGCGCAGGCCCTGGCCATTCCGCCACGGCTTGTTTCCCAGGACCGCTTTGAGCCCTCGACGCTCATCGAAATTCGCCGCCTCCTGGGCGCCTGCGGAACTCCCCTGTGCATAGAGCATGCCGCGGACGAAAAGCTGAGCCAGTTGCGCGCCATGTATGAGCCCTACCTGATCGGTTTTTCAGAGCGGCTGCTGATGTCCCTGCCCCCCTGGGGGCCCGCCGGGCCGCGGCCTGACAACTGGCGCACCAGCGCCTGGGAAAAGGTCTCGACGGCCGCGGGCCTATCGACGGTACTCAACCTGGAAGACGACGACCATTCCTAGGGGCGGCGGGGGCGGAACCAAGTGTGGCCTTGTGGTTCCAATCACGTGGCCGCATGTATCCGTCAAATTGAGCCCCCGAAGGGGGCGGAAGACTTTAGCCCATAGCGCAAGCTATGGGACAACTGAGCGCCAAAAGCCGCCCAGCCCCGGAGAGTGTGCGTGAGAACCGGGTTGTATTTTGAGGGGAAATGGTGCAAAAGAGAAGGGTCATGAGCACACGATTTTTGCCGTACAACCCAGATCAAGCGTATTTGCTGCCACCGAACGTGAAGGACGTGTTAGGTCAGGATCATCTGGTATTTTTTGTGCATCGAGTGGTGGAGCAGCTGGACCTGCAGGAATTCACCCAAGCCTACAGTGAGGAAGGTGGCGCCTTGTATGCGCCGGAACTGATGTTGAAGGTGTGGCTGTATGCCTACGTGCTGGGAGTGACGTCGGCGCGGCGGCTGGAGCAGCGGATTCGGGAAGACCTGGCGTTTCGTTATCTGGCAGGAGGCGCGACGCCGGACAACTGGGCCTTGAGCGCTTTCCGGCGAAGACACGGGCGGGCGATCAACAACGTTTTCACCCAGGTGCTGGAGTTGGCGCAGCGCATGGGGCTGGTGCGTTTAGGACACGTGGCCTTGGATTCCACCCGGGTGCGGGGAGCGGCATCGCGGGAACGCATGGATACCGAAACCAGGCTGCGGCGGGAACGGGCGCGACTGCGGCGGCAAATCCGTCGGTGGCAGAAGGCCTGTAACGCCGACGACCCGGATGAAAACGCGGGGATGCAGGTGAAAGTGAAAGAACTGGAGCGCCGCCTGGAGCAGATTCCGCAGCGGCTCGAACGGCTGCGCAAGAGCGGGTTGCGGCAGCTTTCCCGGACCGACCCGGAGAGCCGCTTTTTGCGGAGCCGGGAGGGCTGGCAGCTGGGCTACTCGGCAGAAATCGCGGTGAGTGAAGATCATCTGATCGTGGCCCAGCGGGTGACCCAAAACGCCAGTGACAACGCCAGCCTGTTGCCGCTGGTGGATGAAGCGGTCCGCCAATGCCGGGGCATGCCGCAGCGGGTGAGCGCGGATACGGGGTTTTTCTCGCTGGCGAACTTGCACGGGCTGCGCCAGCGGCAGATCCAGGGTTATGTGCCGGACGCCAATCTGAGTTACGAACTGAAAGGCCAGGGGAAGGCAGGAGGGATCGGCAGGGGTAGGCATCTCCGCGACCCGGAACACCGACGGATGCGACGGAGACTCCGAAGCCCGGCAGGCCGGAAAATCTATCGCCAACGGAAGGCCATCGTCGAACCGGTTTTCGGAGTTCTCAAACAGCAACGCGGGCTGCGCCAATTTCGGCTGCGGGGACTCGAACGAGTCGGAATCGAGTTCACCCTGGCAGCGATCGGTTATAACTTGAGCCGCTTATATCACCGCGCAAACTAGCTCCCGGCCCCTGCAGCAGGCCATCCGATAGGGCGCCGCTGATAGAATCGGCCAGCCACCAGCCAAGCCCGTTCTCAACGCCGCCCCAATCTTGTTCTCACGCACACTCGGAGGGGCGAAAGACAGCGGCTGAAGCCGTTATCCTTATTGCAGGCGTTGGCGGCACGACTGAAGTCGTGCCCTTTCGCAAGCCCCCCGCAAATGAAGTCATGCCCTTTCGCCCAAACCTGGCGCAGGGCACAGCATCGCAGGCGGCCACACAGCGCCGTTTCCCAATTCGCTACTCCCTGCTCCCTGCTTCCTCTTTCATCCTTCATGAGGGCCGCATACATCGCAAAGGGCGCGACGTATGCGCGACCCGCGGCTTTGCGCGAGATCTGCGACGCGTGCACAACCCGCTGTTCCCTCCTTCAAAATAAAAAATCCGCAGAGTTACAGAACAACTCTGCGCTACCGGCGTTCGCTCTAAGCTGGGGCGAAGGTGTAAGTCCACTTGCCGGAGGCGACAGGCTGTTTGGAGTTCAGGAGGATGCGGTAAATCTCAGGTCCCCAACTGTCGCGCAGACCCTCGTCTTCCAGCTTGATCGTTTCTGTATGGGCGACGAGCGCAGCCGCGTCATATCTGAGGAGCGCGGCCCTGCCTTTGCCGGAGGCAAGGTTGAGGGTGAGCGCGCCGGACCCGGCGGCGACCCTGCGCGGGGTCATGATGGAGAGGCTGACAGCAACGGCCTTCTCGAGCCGGAAGTCTTCTTCGACGACCACCCTGTTGAGCTTGCGGTCGAGCGTGACGGTGCGGACCCACCGCTGGACGCCGGCCTCTTTGGGATAAGCCCCGGCAATGTTGAAGGAGTAGGTGGCGCGGCGGTCGTTGGTTGAGTACTCGTGATCCGTGGCCTTGAACTCGACGCCATCGTGCTGCATTACTCCGCCGATGGTGGGCAGGTTGTGCAAGGCCGACTGCAGCGCCCAGATGGTATACCGCTCGGCGCTGAAGGTCTTGCGGGTGTACGCCGGAACGCCGACATCAATCGCCACGGGCTCGCCGTCGAGGTAGATGATGTAACTGCCGGTGTCGTTGTGGCTGTGGCTGCGGCCGTTGTTCGCCGCCAGGTCGCCGAAATACATGCCCTCAACAGAACCGGCCTTGAGGCGCGCTGTCACCAGGCCCAGGGCGGGATAATAGGCGTCGCGCAGCAGCGCGTCCTCGCGCTTTGCCTGGCGGACCTCGCGGGCATTCAACACTGCCGGCAACGCCCGTGACATGCTCACCAGCTCTCCATTCAAAGCGTTGGTCAGATGAATTCCGGTGGACGACCATCCGTACCGGACCGCGCACCAGGCGCCGAAAGCCTCGAGTTGCGCGTCGTGAACCGCCTTGCCGAAGCGGTAGAGCAGGTCGCCATCCGGAGCCTGATGGACGTGCGCATCGCCGTAGTTGTAGTAGCTGTCGTCCGCAACGTGGACCGCCAGAATATATCGCCCCATCGCGTCGATAAATGGATTGGAGAGGACATGGGTGGAGTTGCCGGTGGCGTCATCGATCATGCTCACGGCTTCGAAGTAGCACAACGGCGACACGTTGAAGTAGCCCGGCCCCTCTTCCTCGCTGGCGTCCGGCCAATACTGGTTGAGGAATTGGTCGAGACTTTTGAGGATCCTTCCCGTCTCATACACGCGCCGTTTGGGATCTTCTTCAAGAATCAGATTGGCCACCATCAGGTTGGAATTGATCCACGGATTCCAGTTGTTCAGCCTTTCGTGTTTGCCGTCCAGGCCCATCCACCAAAAGTCGTTGCGGTCGCGCGCCGGCTTCAGGATGCGCCGTTCCGTTTCCAGCGTGATGCGTTTGCCAATCAAGGGCGAAATTTTGTCCAGTTGCTCTCCCACCAGGTACTTTGTCCACGCCATCAGTTGCGCCGTTGCCGCTCCGAACAGCTCGATAACCGGCTCGGTCACGTCCGGCAGCCCCACGCCTGCGCGTTGCATGCCCAGGTGGGCCGGAACACCCCAGAAGCTCTCTTCACAGATCAGCCAGACGCCGTTCATGATGTCGTCCATGAAGCGCCCTTTGCCCTCCAGGCACTCGGCCAGAACGTAGTGCAGCAGTTTGGCGCGCCTTCCGAAGCTGTCGGCTTCGTAGTGGGACCGGTTGCCGTTCCGCTTGAATTCCATAAAGGTCGTGGCCGGAAACGCTTTCCACCCCAGCTTCTGGTCGTCTTCCGCCTTTTCGACAAAGGCTCCCGCGATGTCAGCGGGCACCGCTTCCCAGCCGCCACGGTCGCTCCATTTGGGGTAGGGGCGCCATTGGTCCGCAGGGATCAGCTTGCTTCGCAGGAATGATTCAGGGAAGGTGGTGCTGAGAAGATTCTGCGGAGCACCCATCGGCGGCTTCGCTTGCCCGCCGGTCGAGGCTGTCCCCATGGAGCGAAGAAGTTTGGCCTGGCCTGCCAGGGCAATGCTGCCAGCAAGGAATTCGCGACGGTTGATCATGGTCTCCTCTCGGTCAAACGCGGGTGGCGCTTACGTCGCGCAGTTTGGAATGTATGCGCCGGTGCCGGGCCAGAAAGTGAAGATGGTTCCCGCCGTAGTAATGCTTTTGCCGGGGCACTGCGCCATTCTACATCAGTGACGCTGCGACATCCGTTTATGTTGCGAAAGAAGGGTCGCATACATCGCAAAGGACGCGACGTATGCGCCACCCGCGGTGGCCGAGGCGTCCTGCAAGAAATAAAATCTCCAGCTTGACCGCGGCGCCTCGCCGTAGAAGTACCATGGTTGCGCGGCTTTTTGCGAAAGGGCACGGATTCATCCGTGCCGAAACCGGGCATGCTCATTTTCTTTTTGGGGCTTCAGCCCCTGTGGCCGGCCGGCGCGCCAGTCCCGATCCGGTTTTGACATAGAGGTATCCAGCGGCTAAAGCCGGAATCCTGATTGCAGTCATTGACGGCACGAGTAAACTCGTGCCCTTTCGCAAAAGGCTACCAGCGAGCTGGCAGCGCGCCGCACACGGTGCGTCATTTCGAGCGCGGCTGGTTCCAGATGAACTCGACCGTGACCCCGCCGTGCGGGTCGGTATCGAGATAGGCAAAGCGGCCCTTGTAGCCATTGTCGTCCCATCCGCCATCCATGGTGACGGTGACGCCTTTGGACTTGAATTGCGCGATGGCCGCGTCCATATCCTTGACGGTGAACCCCAGGTGATGGAGGCCTTCGCCGTGCTTCTTGCGGTAATCGATGTAATCGTTCGGACCCACGGTGGACTGGATCCATTCAAACGGACGATCACCTCGACGGTTCCAGCCGAGGTCCATCTCAAATTTCGCCGGCTTGCCGTGGTACCTGCGGTTGAGGCTCACGTTGTGCACAATATCGAGAGGGCCGAAACCGATCCGCTGCCAATAGGCGCTGACCTTGTGCACGTCCGCAACGACAAAACCAAAATGATTGATGTTGTTGAACGGATATTCGTTGGCACGGGGAGTTTCACCGCCCTGCGGCCAGTCGGGATTGTAGGTCAGCTCAAGGGTGAGGCCTCCGCCCTCGGGCGCCGTATCCAGGTAGGCGAATCTTCCTACTCCCTTCTGCCCTTTCCACGTTCCGGACTGCACCACGCCCACGCCCCGGCTCTTGAAATACCGAATCTGCTGCTGCATGACGGCAGGGCTTGGCATCTGGTAAGCGAGGTGGTGCACGCCGTCGCCATGCTTCGAGAGAAACTCGTTATAAACGCTATGTCCTTCGACCGGCTGGATCCACTCGATCTGCACACCGCCGATGTCGCCAAAGGCCATTTTCAATTTCAGCGGCGTCTTCCTGCCGCGATAGGTAACGTCAGGGAAATCCATCACGCCGGTGCGGCGAATGTTGCGGAGGCCCAGCCTTTGCCAGTAATCCACCACCGAATCCAGGTCTTTCACTACCCAGCCGATCTGCACGACGTGGCGGTAAAGGGAAGGGTCGAGGGCCGGCCTGGCCGTTTGGCCGAAGGTGGTTGAGCCCAACATGGCGAAGCCCGTCACGAGGCAAAAGACCGCGACGATAAGAATTCTAATGACGCTCTTGAAACCCATTTTGACCCTCCTGGCAGGGAACCGTCTATTCTCCGCCTGTTACACAATCGAATCAATCCGAATTGCCGGGGCTTGGCGCCATTCTACATCAGTGACGTTGCGACATCCGTTCATGTTGCGAAAGAAGAGCCGCATACATCGCAAAGGACGCGACGTATGCGCCACCAGCGGACACCTTTGCCCTGGTGTCTATTTCCTATTTCCCACTTCCCAGCCAGGCCCTGATCGCCGCCCAGGTGGCATCGTCCACAGTGCTGAAGTGCCAGAAACCGATGGCGGGCAGATCCAATTCGTCGACCGTTTCCAGTTGCGCCTTCGTGCTTTCGGCATCGCTGGCATAAAAAATATGAGGCACCGAATCCTCCGTGTAGAGATACATGGGGAGCCGCTCGTACCATAGCCAGAACTTCTCAACGGGTCCCTCGATCTGGGGCTTGGAGGCGTAGACCTGTTTTCCACTTCCCTGGGGGCCAAGGGCATAGTCGTTGGAATAAGCGGGAAGGCCCATCACCAGTTTCTCGCGCGGAACCTGCGCCAGCCAGAAGCGCATCCCGGCCTGCGCCCAGTGATAAGCGGAAGTTGGACCCATGCCGGGTGGATAAGGGTGGTTCTTCGACTTCCGGCCTTCCCATGTCCATTCCGGCGCATAGTACATGTCGTAGCACATCACCCGGACCATATCGCAGGTCTCGCCGACCACCTTGGGATCGTAGAACTGCCCCTCCGGCGTTTTCCATTCCGGAGTCGGGTAAGTGTCCACGCAAATGCTCAGCTTCTTGCCGATCCCGTGCAGCGCTGAGGATATCTGGCGCAGAAAATCCGAATAGGTGCTTTGCAGCGAGGGATCGAGGTGCTCAAAATCCAGGTCGATGCCATCGTAGCCTTTCACCTGGCACTCCTGCACCAGCCGTTCCACTGTGGCGCGGCGATGAGCGGGCGTATCGACGGCATCTGCCTTTCCTGAGGCCAGATGGTAGACCTCAATATGGAGCCGATGGCAGCGGCTTATGAATTTTTTTGACGGATTTCCCTCGACACTCAGGGAGTTCAGGATGTCCGCGTATTGCTCGATCCTTTGAAATCCCTTTTCCTGCTTCAGCACCAGCCAGGTGTCGATCCGTTTACGCCCCTTCTGCACGCCCAATCCCTGCCCGCCGGCAGGAAGGGCTGAAAACAGCAGAAGAGCCAGCACCGCTCCCGGCAGAAACCGCCAGGCAAATCGCAGTCGCATACTCATTTTCCACCTCGCATTCAGGTTCAACATCCATTTCCCATGGTGGCACGGCCCGATGACGCGGCTGGCGCCCCGATAGATCGGGACGTTCTTATTGAGATTCAAATCCGCCATCCCGGTTTGCGCGCGCCCAGTATAACACCGGGAAAATGAAATCAAATCGCCTGCCGCATAAATCTCAGACTGGGGAACGTATGCGCGAACCACTGCCGACTTCCCCGGCCTCTTTCATCCTTCAGAATTCATAATTCTCTTGTCTGCGCCGCGCCCTTCATCGATGTGCGAGGCACGCTAAGCGCGCGCAATTTTGCGCCACCAACTCCCACCAAATGAATCCCCGGAAACATAACCATAAAGGTATTGACTTTAAAGCTACTCTGGCTGATGATTTTCGAAGCTCTGTTTTCCCTGGCAGACCATGACGAGCCAAGGTCCAAAGGGGAGAACAAAAGTACCTCAAGGGATCCTAAGTCAAGTTCGAGCCAAGACCGAATTGCCTCCAGGCAAAGAAAGGGAATTGGTTATGAGAACCCCACTGAAAATCTTCTCGATCATTTTCTTCTCGCTTGCGATCTCCACATCACTGTTTGGGCAAGGCGGCACGTGCAGCGGAATGAGCCTGGGACAGGGGGCGAGCCTCAATGGCTTTGTTCCCTTTCCGAGTTCGAACCTTTGGAATACGGACATCTCCACCGCTCCGGTCGATCCGAATTCAGCCAACTACATCAATTACATCGGTTCAACCGTAACTTTACACCCCGACTTCGGGGCCGGTGAATACCATCATCAAACCCTTGGCATCCCGTACCAGATTGTGGCGGGAACGCAGGCGTTGGTTCCCATCATTTACGGCCTCTATCCCGACGAAAGCGATCCCGGACCGATGCCCATTCCCTCGAACGCACTGATCGAAGGATATCCCAAGCCGGGCAACGGAGACCGCCACGTGCTGGTGCTCGACAAGGACGGCTGCTGGCTTTATGAACTTTACAATTCCTCTCTGCAGAAAAAGGACGGCAGCTGGAAAGCCGACTCTTCGGCCGTCTGGGACATGACCATCAACGAGCAGCGGCCTTACGGCTGGACTTCCGCAGATGCCGCGGGGCTTCCTGTTTTTGTGGGGCTGGCGCGCTATGACGAGGTCGCGGCCGGGGCCATCCATCACGCGCTGCGATTTACCATCCCGAACAGCCAGAAAGCCTTTGTGCTTCCGGCAACGCACTGGGCCTCATCCACCACCGATCCCAATGCGCCGCCCATGGGGCTGCGGCTGCGGTTGAAAGCCTCTTTCGATATTACAGGCTTCCCCGCGGACGACCAGGTGATCCTCACGGCGATGAAGCAATATGGATTGATTCTGGCAGACAACGGCAGCGCGATGTTCATCAGCGGCGTTCCGGACGACCGCTGGAACAACAACGACCTGAACCTGCTCAAGGCGATTACGACATCGAACTTTGAAGTTGTCCAGACGGGAACGATTTACACGCCGGCGAATGTACCGACCGGACCGGCTCCGACGATATCGAGCTTCACGGCGAACCCCCCGAATCCTGCGCCCGGCCAGCCAGTCACTCTGAGCTGGTCGACGAGCGGGCAGATTTACAACCTGATTTCGCCGCAGGTGGGACCGGTGCGGGGAACCAGCATCATCATTGCGCCGGTGGCCACAACAACCTATACGCTCTATTCGACGAACCAGTACGGTCGCACAACGGCGTCCGTGACCGTCACCGTGCAGTAGGGCACGGGCGGCAGTGGCTGCGGGCCCTCTGTGTTCTCTGCGCACTGAAAGATCTGGCACGGAGCGCACGGAGGGTCTCTGCGGCCACGGCGCCAGTGGTTTCCGGATGCAATGCCGCGTGCAAAATGATATAAGGAAACTCCATGAGCCGCGACCGGGCCAGGGTGACGCTGTGGTTCCTTTCGCTGGGGGCCGTGCTTGCCTGGTCTGCGATCAAGCCGCACGATTACTTCACCTGGTTTCTGGAGGTCGTTCCTGCGTTCCTGGGCATTGGGATTCTTGCTGTCACCTACCGGCGTTTCCGGTTCACCGACCTCGTTTATGGCCTCATCTGGATCCACGCGGCCATCCTGATGATTGGCGGACATTACACGTACGCGCAGATGCCGCTCTTCAACTGGATTCGCGACGTCTTCCATCTCTCGCGCAACTATTACGACCGGGTCGGCCACTTCGCCCAGGGATTCGTTCCCGCACTGATTGCGCGTGAATTCCTGCTGCGCAAATCACCGCTGAGGCGCGGCAAGCTGACGGCGTTTCTGGTTATCTCCATCTGCCTGGCGTTCAGCGCACTTTATGAGCTCTTCGAGTGGCAGATGGCGGTTGGGCTCGGGCCGCGCACCAACGATTTCCTGGGGACGCAGGGGGACGTCTGGGACACCCAGGCGGATATGGCAACGTGCCTGGTGGGCTCCATCGTGTCGCTCCTGTTGATGAGCAGGATCCACGACCGGGCCCTCGAAAAACTCAGAGCGGTTTGCGGACGGGATTAAGGGCTGGGAAAGTATGAAGTGTGAGGGACGGGCAAAAGTATGAAGTGTGAAGGATGAAGGATGAAAAAAAGCAGTGACAAGGGACAGAGAAAAGTGTGAAGGATGAATGGCCGCTACCGGGCCCAATCAGGCAATCGCCATTGTTTCAATCATTCAATCCAAAAGACCCCTCACCCGCCGTCGTCCCTCCGGCGCCCTCTCCCCGAGGTAGAGGGCTTGCGAATCATTTGGTGCCCGCCCCATCAGAAACGTCCCGCTGCGCGAGAACGTCCCGATCTATCGGTGCGCCACCCGCCCGTGGTGCGCATTCGTCGGATGGCGCTGACATTGGTTTTTGATGTCTGCGCCACCCGCCGGGGATGTTTTGTGCGAGTGAGCGAGGGCCGGCCCCTTCAGCCGGCCGGCCGCGTCAGCCTCTGAAGCTGGGGATGGTGGACCCGCACTGCCGCGCGTGGACCACCTGCCCGTAAACCTCGGGAGGCACGGACGGCCCCGGGCGCGTGCAATGCTGGCTGAAAGCCTTCATCAATTCCGCGGCGATCGCCTGCGGGCTGACCCCTTCGATCTGCCGCCGCTGCAAGGCGTACACCAGGACGCCGTCCTTGAAAAGCGCCACGGACGGCGAGGAGGGCGGCACCTCGGGCATCAGTTCGCGGGCCCGCGCGGTCGCCTCCATGTCCACTCCGGCAAAAACGGTGGTTAAGTGGTCCGGGATCACCGCGCCCTGGAGCGCTTCGGTCACCCCGGGCCGCGCGCCGCCGGCGGCACAGCCACAGATGGAGTTGACCACAATCAGCGTGGTTCCAGGCTGGGCCACAGCGGCATCCACTTCCGCGGCCGCCCGCAGCGGCTTCACTCCGCATTGCGCGAGTTCCTCCCACATCGGTCGTACGGCTTCCGGATCATACAATGGCTGCATTCTCATTCCCCTTTTGTTTGGTTCCTGCGCCCCTGGCAGCGCTCCGGCAAAAAATCGATTGCCAGCCGGCGCCGCGTTCCAGTGTCAGGTTTCTAACCATTATGGCGGAGCCGTCAATTTCTGGAAACCACATTCTATGGAACGGCGCCATTCGGCGGGCCAACCGGCTTCCAGGCGCTCCGGGCGGCGCTTTCGTGGCCGGCGCCCCGATAGATCGGGACGTTCTCGCGGAGCAAGAGGCTTGAGGTAATGAATTGCAACTCGCCCGGGAGGTATGGAAGCCTGCGGCGCCCCATGGCTCCGCAGTATACGCCTTGCGCCCACCCAGACCAGTCTCTTCAGGACTACGCAGACACTACAAACCAAGCGTCTGCGCCAGCCGCGATGGCGTTATACTGTTTCTGCAACACAAGATCTCGCCGGAGGTTTGAACTATGAAACGCCGCACCTTTTTGAAGAATTCAGTACTGGCCGCCGGGGCGGCAATTTGTGCGCCGGGAGCGCAGGCGTGGGCTTTGCCGGCGAAGCCCTTCGGCCCGTTTAAGCTGGGAGCCATCAGCGACGGCTTTTCGCCGGACCTCGAAGAGGCGCTGAAAATCATGAAAGGCTACGGGCTCTCGTGGGTTGAGATCCGCGCCATCTGGGGGAAATACAACACCGAGGCGACGCCCGATGAAATCAAGCGCGTGAAGAGCCTGCTGGACCGCTACCACTTCAAGTGCTCGGTGGTGGACTCTGCCTTCTTTAAGTGCACGCTGCCGGGAACCAAACCCGTCAGCCGCGAGGACAACCCCTATCCCTTCTCGCAGCAGATGGAACTGCTGAAGCGCGCCGCCGCGCGCTGCCACGCCTGGGGCACCGACAAGGTGCGCGGCTTCACCTTCTTCCGCGTGGCCGAGCCGGAAAAACTCTATCCGAGAATTTCCGAAGAGCTGGCGAAGGCCGCGGAAACGGCCCGGCAGGAAGGCGTGCGGCTGGTGATTGAGAACGAGGAATCCTGTAACGCCGCCACGGGACACGAAACGGCCGCCATCCTGAAAATGACGCCGTCGCCCGCCCTCGGATTCAACTGGGACGTGGGCAACGGCTACTCACACGGCGAGGTGTCCTACCCCGACGGCTGGAACGCGCTCGACAAAAGCCGCGTCTGGCACCTGCACCTGAAAGGCATGCAGTGCGGGCCCGGCATGAAGAAATGCCACGAAACTTTTCCGGATGAGGGCGTGATCAATCTTGCGGGACAATTCAAGGCGCTCCTGCGCGACCACTACGATGGAACCATGTCACTGGAATGCGAGTTCAAGGCCAAGGGCATGACCCACCAGCAAACCACCGAGCGCGCCATGCAAGGCCTGATTCGCGTGGTGAAAAAGGCGCTGGCGTAAGCGAAGGATGAAGTGTGAAGTATGAAGGATGAAAGCCGGGCAAAACGTAACTTCAATTACAAATTACGAGTTACGAATTACCAAAGGCCTTCTCGTTCGGAGTTCTGGGTCCGTGTTACGGAATCTGAAATTTGAAATCTGAGACCGCACCAACGACTTGCATGCTGACATCGAGCCAGCTACTCGACTGTTTTATTTCATCCTTCATCCTTCATAATTCATCCTCTTGCCTACGGTTCGCTCTGGCCGTTGCGCTGGCGCGGGCTGTTGCTGGGAATTCCCAGGTGCATGATGGTATCCGGGGCCATGTCCATGGGGTGCAGGTTGTGGTACCAGCCGGTGGCGGACAAGGTGTCCGGATAATCGTGGACCAGCATGCCGGGCTGGTTGATGGGCAACTGCTTGGCGACGGTGGCATCGGGCCGGGCGACAAACGATCCCCAGTGCGAATACGGCCGCGATGAATTGTTGCAAATGGCCCACATGCGATTGTCGGCGCAGCGCGTGGCGGCCTCGCGGGTGTTGAGCGTGTCCAGGCAGTTGGGTCCCTCGCTTCCGGCATTGCTGAAGGAGTGGACCATCACCTTTGTCCCCAGCTTGCGGTAGGCGATGTAGATTTGCGGCCAGCAGACGTCGTAACAGATGGCCAGGCCGATCTTCACTCCCCGGACTTCATGCGCCACCAGGCGGTTGCCGGCCGAGTAGTATTTCTGGTCGCCAGTGGTCAAAAAGCACTTGTCGTAGCGGTTCACGATTTTGCCTTCCGGATCGATCAGATAGACGCAATCGGTCGGCTTGGTGTTTGCGTCCAGAAAATGCGACGAGCCGAGGGCCAGCCACATGTTCAATTCCCTGGCCAGCGCCCGCAGGCCGTTGGTTTCATGCCGCAGCTTGTCCCAGTCGTAATTTTCGAACGTCGGAAGGTCCGTGCCGGGATAGCCCGACAGGCTGGCTTCCGAGGTGTGCAGCATGTGCGCTCCCTGGGCGTGCGCCTGGTGCATGAAGTCGCGGACGTACTTCGCATTCTCCGCCGCGCTGCCGCTGCAGGGAAACTGGCAGGTGGCGATGCGGAGTTTTTCCGTCGTTTCGGCGGGCGTAGCTGCCGGCGCTTCGGCGGCGTTGGGCAATCCCGCGGCGGCGGCGAGAGAGGGCAGGGCGTTCAATCCAGCCGCGCCCGCCAGCGCCTTGCCGGTGGTCTTGATGGCCTGCCGCCTGGTGATTTGTTTGCTGGATGACATGGAATAACCTCAAACCTCCTTTTGAAAGCTGGGCACTTCAAGGTAAGGTCGGGAGCCGCAGAGTTCTACAGGCCCAGGTCTGCTGAGGATTGCAAAATAGGGTGACAACGCTCGATTGTAGCGCCGCCGTCCCGGCGGCACTTTTCAGGGCCGGCAAGATGCCGGCGCTACGGAACCGTGAGGGGGCAAGATGCCGGCGCTACGGAAGCCCGTCACTCTAAGATCTGCAATCCTCATTGGGTATTGCCCATCTTTGCTCCGATGACTTCACCCGAAACAATGATTTCCACCCGCCGGTTCGCTTGCCGGCCTGCCGCGGTGCTGTTGTCGGCCACCGGCCTGGCCTTCCCGAAGCCCTGGGCTGTAATGGCCCGCGTGTCCACGCCCTGCGTGATCAGGAAATCGCGGACCGCCTCAGCGCGTTGCTCGGAGAGTTTCTGGTTGAATTCATCGCTCCCGATGTTATCCGTGTAACCTTCCACCTGCAAATTCAGCCCGGGATGGCTGGTAACGATTCCCGCCAGCCGGGCCAGCCGCATCTGAGCCTCCGGCCGCAGGTTGTACTTTCCGGTGGCAAACAGCACGCCGGCCATGGTCACCACCAGGCCTCGCGGGGTGTCGCGGGTAGCCAGAACGGCGTTGAGCTGGTCCAGCAACTGGGCGCGAAGCGCCTGGGCGAGCTTGCGGGCCCGTTCGGCATCCGCGCGCGCCGCCTGCTCCTGTGCCGCCAGCGCCCGGGCCTGCGCGTTGGCCGCTTCTTCCCGCGCCTTTGTTGCTTCGGCTTCCGCCTTCAGCTGCGCTTCTCTTGCCGCGGCAAGCTCCGCCTGCCGCTGCGCCTCCTGTTCAGCCTGCTGCCTGGCCTCCGCCGCCTCTTTGGCGGCTTTGGCTTCCGCTTCAGCCCTGGCGCTGGCGGCGGCCGCCTGGCGCTCCCGCTCAATTTTTTCAGCCTCCTGCCGCTTCACGGAGAGCGCGCGGGCATCTTCAGCAAATTGCACCGTCTGCCTGGCCGCCGAGATGATCGCCTTCTTCCCGGCCTTGCTGGCCAGCGCGTTCTCCGCCATCTTCAGACTGGCCTCAGCCTTGGTAAAACTGTCCGGGGCATACTTTTCCGCGCCGCGCGACCTGGCGATTTCCACCGAGTTCCTGGCCTCATACATTTCCAGCGGAACGTGCCTGAGATCCAGCGTGAGCGCCAGAGGGTTCCCCAACTTCTCGTACTGGCTGCGTTCCAGCAGCGGGTAGTCCTTAACGGCGAAGATTTTCCCCTTGGTGGACTTGCGGGGTTGGTTTTCGAGCACAATCAGTTCGCTGGGGCGGGACACCGCAAAATAGGGCTCGGCGGTAACGAACAGAGAAAAGGTCTGCAGTTGCGTCGTGGTCCTGATATCGCCTTTGCCGTTCTTGTTGGGCTGGATTTCGCCCAGGTTGATGGCTCGTCCTTCCGGGGAAGCCGCCCACAGGACATAGGTCAGGAATTCGCTGCCGAGCTTTTCGGGCCGGGTCAGTCCTTCCACATCGGCCTCGATGTTCGTTACACCCGGCCTGGCCTCAATTTTGGCCTCTCCGCTTGCCTCGGGCATCAGCTGGGTGCCCACCAGGTCTACTTTTGTTCCCCCGCCGCCTACCCGATAGCCAATCGCTTTGACGGCTTTTTTGACCAGGCCCTCGCCGGCCGCGACCGGCTGCTGCTGGCCTGCCATGGCCAGGCTTGAAAACCAGAGCGCCACGAAGGTTATCAAAACTGCACAGACACCTTTTCTTCTGAGCGTGCCTTGGGGTTCCATATCTTCCTCCTGTCATCCCCCTCCCCGATTACGGCCGTCACTCGCCAATCGTCGAATGCTAAACCACACCTGTCAGGATTACAAGTAACGAGTCGGAGGTCAACGACGGCGAGGAAAAGTCGCTGACATGGGTAGCGGGCCCGCGGTGTGCTCGATGCCGCAGACATCGCAAACCGCGCGACGGCTGCGCCACCCCGGCGGAGGCCGACGCTGCCAGCCCCATTCTTCACGCGGGAACCCATCATTCAAAATTCATAATTCGTTCTCACACCTTGAGGAAAATCTTCTGCCGGTAGAGGAAGTAGAGAAAGAGCCAGACTGTCGCCTCCACGCTGAGGGCCCAGAAGAGCGGCTCGATGGCGCCCATGCGGTGGATGAATCCGTGAACGAAGATGGTGGTGATGGTCCCGAAGTCAAAGAGCTGGTGCGCCAGGTAGATGGTGATGGCGTTGACGCCGATCACGGTGAAGAAAAACGCCCAGCGCCGGTAGCCCTTCACGTCGATAATCCAGTAAAAGAGAGCCAGCAGCAGCAGGCTCCAGCCGCCCGCGAACAGAACGAAGGTGCTGGTCCACAGATTCTTGATGATGGGGAAGTTGAAACTCCACAGGTACCCCACCAGCAGGCTGGCCACTCCGGCCACGGCCAGCCCCAGCGCTTTGCGGTTGGGCGGGCGTTTGGAGCGCAGCCAGTGTCCGGCCAGCACGCCCAACAACGTGGTGGCAATGGCGGGGAAGGTGGAGAGGATGCCTTCATTGTCTCCCTGGGCAAAACAGCAGTAAGGCCGCGGCAGCAGGTGCCGGTCAATAAAGCTGGCCAGGTTTCCATCCGGTGTTAACACTCCACTTCCCGCGCCCGGCACGGGAATCAGCATCATCGCCAGCCAGTAAACCACCAGGATGCCGGCAAAGAAAGCGATCTGGCCGCGAATGTTGGTGTTCATCACGATCAGGGCCGCGAAAAAGTAGCACAGAGCGATGCGCTGCAGGACTCCGGCGATGCGCAAATGGTGGAAGTTGAAATCGAGCAAGCCGTTATAAACCAGGCCCAGCGCGAAGAGCACCAGCAGCCGCTTGACCAGATGCAGGTAAAGCTTGCCGCGGTCAGCGCCCGCCTCCAGGCGTTTGGTAAGCGAAAAAGGAAGCACCACGCCCACCACAAAAAGGAAGAGCGGAAAAATCAGATCGTAAAAATGAAAGCCCGCCCAATGAACGTGCTGGAATTGCACGTCGAGAAGGTCGGTGGTTGGGCCGGGGTATATCTTGTGCAAGGCCTGGATGATGGCCTCGCCGCCGGTGATCCAGAACATGTCGAAACCGCGCAGCGCGTCGATGGACGCCACGCGTTTCTCCAGAAAAGATTGCTGGTTTGCTACGCTACCCATGGGCACCTCGCAGTGGTTGCGGTGGACATTTCCGAGGGGCAGGAGAATATCCCTGGCTTTGAGGCAGGGTCCCGGAGTTCATTTCCATTCAGCCGAACCCAAACGGCACGTCAGATTTCAGAAAAGGGACTTGACTACGACCACAGAAGATAGCGCGGCTTGATGGAAAAAGGAAGAGATTTTGTGGAAGGCTCACTCAGGCGCAGGCAGGAGGATGAAGCGCCCGCGGCTGGCCGGCGAAGGCGGGTGCTTCCTGTGGGTGAGAAGCCACATGGCCGGGGGCACGCTCCGGCCGGCGCTGCAGGCTGAATTCCGCCAGGAGAGGCAGATGGTCTGAGGCGACAAGCGCCTTGCGGCTGCGGTGGGGCTCCAGCCGATGGAGCTTCAAAGTTTCGTCAAAGTAGATGTGGTCCAGGCGAAACAGCGGCAGCACGCACGGAAAAGTCCGGCGTCGCGGGGCATGTGAACGGAGGCTGCGGGCGCCGAAATGGTCCGCGAGCAGGCGGGTGGCATCGCCCGGAATCCAATCATTAAAGTCGCCCAGCACGATGCGCGTTCCGTCGAGGCCGGTGTTGCGCAGGATGCGCCGGCTGACTACGTGGCGGGCCTGCTGGCGGCGTTCGAGCCAGGCGGTGCCCAGGTGCACGTTAAACAGGTGCAGCACCTGCCCATCGGCCAGCCGCACATCGGTCCGCAGCACGCCGCGGGGTTCGCGGCCCCGGGCGGTAATGTCATAATTCCAGGAACCCACAACGGGAAATCGTGAGAGCAGCAGGTTGCCGTAGGCCGCGCCGTTGTGCCGGCGGTTCTCGCCGAAAGCCGGATGATAACCGAGCGCCTCCGCCACATAGCGGGCCTGGTCCTCATGCGAACTCGAGCCGCGCCCCACTACTTCCTGCAGCGCCACAATGTCGGCATCCAGCTCGAAGAGCACCTCGGCGATCCTGCCGGGCCGCACGCGCCGGTCAAGCCCGCGGCATTTGTGAATGTTGTAGGTGGCTACACGAAGAGTCTGGAGGCGATTCTGGGTCATATTAAGATTGCCTGGCAGCCGGCGTTTGACGCCAGCATACTTTTATTAGATGCAATTGTGCCGGGCAGCGATTTATGTGTCGCAGGTTTGCGCTAAGTTGTGGCTAGAGAATCACTTATCGGCTGGCCTCGGCTGAGGATTGCAAAATAAGGTGACAAGGCTCGTTAGTAGCGGCCCCGTCCCGGCGGCATTTTTCAGGGCCGGCAAGATGCCGGCGCCACGGAAGTCCGTCACTCGATATTACAATACTCCTTAAGGCGGTCCCGGAGCATCGGAAGAAGTTTCCCCTGTCTCCCCGTCCACCTTCTTTCGCGGAAAGCGCAGCCGCCATGCCTGCACCAGCAGGGTCAGCGCCACCCAGGCGCCGGTCACAGCCAGCACGCCTGCAACCACGCGCGGGAACAGGGCGGCAAGCACCACCAGCCCTGCCAGGGTGAGCCCGCCGCTGAACATCAGCGAAGCTTCCGCCGGACCCAGCACGCGGCTGCTGGTGACGGCGGCGCCCACCGCCTTGCTGAATCGCAGCACGCCCTTGGCCGCCCAGTTGGCGCTGCCACGGACGGCCCCGCGCGGACGGGCCCGCATGCTGCGCGGCACGATGGGCTTGGGGTGCCGCTTGGGCGTCAGAACGATTTCCGTGGACCGGCCCAGGTCGTCCAGGTACATGGCCTGCATCTGGGAAGCAAAGTCTTCATCCTCGGCAATCACATCGAGTTCCCAGTTGCCCATCCAGCTGGCAATGTTCAGATTGGTCGATCCCACGCGCGCCCAGCGGCCGTCTGCCACCGCCGTCTTGGCGTGGAGCATGGGCCCGTTCCACTCGAAGATGCGCACGCCAGCCTCGATGAGAGTGCGGTAGCCGGCGCGCGAAATGGCCCGGATGAAAGGCACGTCGCCCGAGCGCGGCAGCAGCAGGCGCACGTCCACGCCGTCGGCCGCCGCCGCGCAAAGCGCCTGAACGTAGGACGACGTTCCCACAAAATAAGCGTCGGTGAGCCAGATGGATTCCCGGGCCAGGGCGGCGATCAGCTGGTCAAGCCGGTACACCGACCCCACGCCGGGCTGGGAGGCGATGACCCGCAGGCTGACGTTTCCTTTTGCTGGCGGGGCGGAGCCGCCGTTCTGCGGTTCGCTTGCAGGCAGCGGTGGGCCGCAGGTGGCCCAGATGGATGCAAAGGCTCCTTCAACGTCTGCCACCGCCGGCCCTTCGATGGAAACTCCCGTATCGCGCCAGGGAGCGATCTGGCGCTCCGGATTGCCCGCCCAGGCCTGCCCCACGCACAGCCCGGTGACGAAGGCGATGCGGTTGTCCACAACTATCGTCTTCCGATGGTCGCGGCTGAGCCAGCCGAAGGCGCTGTCAACGCGGGGCGGATTAAAACACCTCACCTCCGCTCCGGCGCGCCGAAGCCGCCGCCAGAAACTCCACCCGCTGCTGGCAATGGCTCCCCACCAGTCATAAAGAACCCGCACCTGGACGCCTTCGCGGGCCTTCTGGGCCAGCAGGTCTGCGAACTCGCGCCCGATGGCGTCGTCGTGGATGATGTAGCTTTCAAAATAAACGGTGCGGCGGGCCGAGCGGATGGCTTCTTTCCAGGCAGGATAGTTCTCGCCGGCATCGCGCAGCAGTTGGATGCTGTTGCCGGCAACCAGCGGCGCTCCCGCCGCTCGCGAAAGCGCCTGGTCGGCAAACACCCGCACCGCCGCAAGAGTCTCGCTTGCCGCCGGCACGATGGGATTATCGGGCGCTGCCATCGGTTACTATCATAACCCGCGGAATGCAGGGAATCTCCTGATAGTGTGCGCTGTGCCGTGCCGATTGCAACCGATTTTGCATGGTGTTAGACTGGCGCCAAAGTTCAATGTTCGCTGGGCCGGACGGCACGTGCTAAGTCCACTCACAACCCGCAGCTCACAAGGAATCCGCAGGCTTGTCCCGGTGTTGCTCCTTGGCTTCGTGGGGTTCGCCGGGCGTCAACTTAAATCCCAAAGTGCGCCCGGCGCGCTGGCCATCTTGGAACATGCCGCAGGCCAATATGCGAATCTCAAGAGTTACAGCATTACTTGCCGGGAGACTTTTTCAAGCCAACATGGCAACGACCCTTCACCCACAACAATAACCGCCATCAAAGCTCCGGGAGGTCGATACCGGTTTGAAAGCAACATCGGCTTTGGGACGGCGATCCAGGTTGCGAATGGCAAATTCGTCTGGTATTACCATCCAACGGAAAACGCCTACACCCGCCAACCGGCAACCGGCAAAGGGCCTATATTGCCGGAGGTTCTTGGTCCAGACGATGGAGCAATTGAGGGGGCTGTAAACCTTGTGGAGAGGGTGGCCTGGTATAGCGGGCATTTCAAATCTGCCATGAGGGTTGCAGATGAGACCTTGACCCTAAGCGGCCGCAGGCTGAGTTGCTACGTCATATTGCTCACGAACAGGGACAGGAAAATCCCCGGACCGTATCCTTACACCGATAACATCTGGATCGAAAAGGGTTCCTTCAAGATCCGCAAGATTGTTGAGAGCTATATCGCGACACTCGGGTCTAATAAGCTCGGATCTCCCCCAGTTACTTATCCCGCAACAAGGGTTTCCATCTTTCCGCAAGTCCAATTGAACCAGCCAATACCAGATTCGGCTTTTCACTTTACGCCACCACCCGCCGCGCATATGGTTTCAGCATTTCAGCAGTATCACCTGCAGCTTCCTCCCCCGCCAGGACCCGCGGCGATCTACAAGTTCATCCTGAAGTCTTTTTCCGGGTCGCAGGTCGCGCTCGGCAGGTTTCGAGGGCACGCCATTCTGATAGACCTATGGGCCACGTGGTGTGGTCCCTGCTACGAGGCGTTCCCGGAGCTTGAGCGGATCTATCATCAGACACGCAGGACGGACCTCGTTATCATTTCCATCGACCGGAGTGACATCGCGAAGGATGCGCAGGCGTACATTGAGAAAATGCGTTATCTCTGGCAGAACTTTCATGACGACGGAGAGATCGAAAGGGTATTTGGAGATAAACCCGTCCCTCGGACAATATTGATCAACGATAAGGGCGAAATCGTCTTTGACAAGGTAAGCCCTACAGAGCAACAGCTTCGCGCAGCGATTGCGAAGCTAGGCCCTCCTTACGCCGCGGCCCTGGCCCGCAGGTGAAGTAACCCATCAAAGGCCTGCCATCAGACGGACCCAAGTTTCGCGTGGCGCGCCAGGAGGCTTCCTGCCAATGCAAGCCGCTGGCTTTCGACCCTTCCCTTAATTACTCTGACTTGAGAGATACCATATCGATGGAGAAGCGGTACTTCACGTCGGACTTCAGCAATCGCTCGTAGGCTTCGTTCACCTTCTGGATGGGGATGACTGCGACCTCGCAAGTGAAGTTGTGTTCGCCGCAGAAATCGAGCATCTCCTGGGTTTCGGCGATGCCGCCGATGAGCGAGCCGGGTCTTCAGTTGTTCAGACCCTTCCGGACAGAGCTTGACGATAACGCGGGGCATATTTCACTCCTTTGAATCAGTAAGCGATGATGACCAGTCTTCCTTCAGATGCCGCTCGGCGGTTGTGAGCGTGTTATAGTGCTGCCATGCGACCTCAACCTCTTATCGCAGTAACCGATGTGGAAGCCAGCAGCCGATGGTACCAACGCCTGCTGGGCTGCCGGAGTTTTCATGGAGGCGCCCAATACGAGCAACTGGTCTCGAATGGCCAGCTGGTCCTTCAACTGCACAGCTTTGAAGTGGAACACCATCATGGGCGGATTGGCAATCCCACTGACAAGCCTTACGGAAACGGCGTCCTGCTCTGGTTCGAAGTGGACGACTTTGACGCGGTGATGCAGCGCGCCGCTGAGATGGGCGTGGAAATTGTGCTGCCCAAACATTGCAACCCTCCCGATGGCGATGGCGGGCCGAACCATTGGGAGTGCTGGATGCGAGATCCGGACGGATACACCGTCGTGGTAGCCAGCCCGTATGGGACCGCCGACGGAACATGGCAGCCAGAACACGGGAATCCCTGGGCATGAGAGAAACGCCTTTGTTGCCGGCGCAGGGTTGCCCGGTTACTTGCGGTATTGCTCGTCGCTGACCTGTTCAAACCAGTCGACGGGCTTGCCGTCAAGCTGCTCGTGAACGGCAATGTGAGTCATGGCCATGGTGGGCGTGGCGCCGTGCCAGTGCTTCTCGCCCGGCTGGATCCAGACCACGTCGCCCGGCCGGACTTCCTCAATCGGCCCGCCCCAGCGCTCGACCCAGCCGCAGCCGGAGGTGATGATGAGTGTCTGGCCCAGCGGGTGGGTATGCCATGCCGTCCGCGCGCCGGGTTCAAAGGTGACGCTGACGCTCATCACGCGCGCCGGTTCGGGGGCCAGAAACAGCCGGTCAATGCGTACGGTGCCGGTAAACCATTCGGTGGGTCCCTTCTCAGAGGGTTGTGAACCCAATCTTTTGATTTCCATGATGAACTCCTTTGGTTGAAGGTAACACGCGGTTGCCCTGCGTGCGCGGCTGGAGCTAGATCCGGGGAACACATTCCTGACCATCAGCGATTGCTCATGCGCTCGATTGGCTCGGGATCCCGCGCCCCCTGAGATGGTGATCTTTGAGGTTGCTGTTCATAGCATCTGTCGAAATTCCTCGGTGCTGACTCTGAGGTCGGCGATGATTCCGCGCAAGGTTTTCCTCTTCAGATCGCCGGGGTGTACAGGTATCACCACCCGCGCACCGTCGAGGCCCCGAACGTAGATCGCGTGGCTGCCGCGCTGGCGGCGAAACTCGAATCCAAGGCGTTGTGCAACACGCGCTGCTTGTTTTGGGGTGACGGCGGGCAATTCCGCGCTCAAGCCGTGACCTCAACCGGCTTGATCAGGATATCTTCTTTGGGAATTGGCAATCCATCTTCAATCAGACTTTCGAGGTAGAGCCCGATAGCCTCGCGAATGCTTTGGACGCCCTCTTCGATGGTCTCGCTTTGGGTATGGCATCCGGGCAGGGTAGGGCAAAAGACGTGATAACCGCCTTCTGCTTCCTTCTCAAAAATAACCGTGTAGCAGTGCGACATCAATTGCTCCATTACTGCGTATTATAGCTTATTTCCTCCGATTTGCCGCTCAGCGGCCGCTCATTCGCTCGATTGGCTCGGGATACCACGCCCCCTGGATGGTGATCTTTGAGGCGGCGCTTTCCATCTCCTGCAGATCATCAGGCGCGAGTTCGACGGCTGCCCCCAGAAACAAATTATAACCTGTCTGCCCGTCGGCATTTTGCTGGGTCCTACTCGCCCGGACCGCCTGCAGAAGAATGCCTTTTGCAGTTTTCAACCGGCATGATTACAATGGGCGGCATGACTTCATCAATCAAAGGATTGAATGACCTCGATCTGGTCCAGCCGCCCGCGGCGCTTGCCGGAATCGAGGCCCGGACCCGCGACATGCGATTTGACATGGCTTCGGAACCCCGCACCGGGGCGTTGCTGCGCGCCCTGGCGGCCTCAAAGCCCGGCGGCCGGCTGCTGGAGCTGGGAACGGGCACCGGCGTGGCGACCGCATGGATACTGGCCGGGATGGACGCGGGTTCAACGCTGGCCAGTGTTGATTTTGATCCCAATCATCAGCAGGTGGCGCGCGAGTTCCTCGGAAACGACAGCCGCCTGACGCTGGTGCTGGAAGACGGCCTCGGGTTCCTGAAGCGCCAGCCGGCGGGCAGCTATGACTTTGTGTTTGCCGATGCCATTCCCGGCAAGTACGAGGGGCTGGAGGAGTGCCTGAAAGTCGTAAAGCCCGGCGGCTTCTATATCGTCGATGACATGTCGCCTCTTCCCAAGTGGCCCAAAGCCCACGTGGAAAGGGTCTCTCTGCTGATCCATCAACTGGCCGGCGACGATCGTTTCGCCATGGCGCCACTCGATTGGGCCACCGGCGTGATGGTTGCCGTCAGGCGATAGCGGCCATCAGGGTTGATGAGCCCGCGCCGGGGCGCCACGGGTCCAGCGCCGCGCCGCCGGCAACCAGAGAATCCCCGGAACAATCATGGCCAGTCCCAGGCCGGCCGCAAGCTGCCGGGCGGTGAATCCCCAGGTGTCAAGCCCCAGGCCCAGGATGTAGTTGGAAACCGCGATCATCAGCATGAACAGGCCGAAATCGAGCGAGAACACGCGGCCCCGCACCTTGTCTGGAGTGTTGAGTTGCAGCAGGGAAGTGGACATCACCCAGGCATTGCTGCCGCCCATGTGCCCCAGCAGGATGCACAGGAGCGCCGCCGGCAGCGTGGGCGCCTGGCTGAGAGCGAGGTAGGCCACAGCAATGACAAAAAAGCTGATCCCGATGCTTTGCCACATGCGGCGCTCGAGACCGCCGGTCAGCCGGTCTCCGGCCAGCGGCCCGATGGCGGAGCCCACGCCGCGCGCCGCGTAGAGCAGCCCGACGGCCAGCGCCCCGTGGCCGGCAACGGGAAAGATCCGCTCGCCAAAAATCACCAGCAGCAGCAGTGAGCCTCCCAGCAGCCCGATTCCCGCTTTGGCCAGGACGAGGGTCAGAACCATTAAGTTCTCGCGCAGATAGGCCACCCCCTCGCGCACGCTGGCCGTGGCTTCAGCAACGCTCTCTGCCAGCTTGCGCATGGGCGCCGCATGGGGCTCGTAGACGCGGATTCGGACAATCAAAAACGCCGAGAGGAAGAACGAAAGCGAGTCTGTGACAAAGGCGAAGTTGCGCCCCATCAGCGCTGTGACGGCTCCTCCCAGAGCGGCCCCCATGGCCAGCGCAACGGCCCAGGTGGCGGACGAAAGGGCGTTGGCGGGAAGAATTTCATCGCCGGAAACAATGTTGGGAAGCAGGGCGCTGCGGGCCGGCTCAAACACCGAGGAGAAGATGACTTCTGCCCCCACCAGCAGATAGATCAGCCCGACGCTTGACGAGATCTGCGGCAGCAGCAGGCAGATCACGATAAAACCGCGAACCACGTCGGCGGCAATCATCAACTTCCGGCGCGCAAAGCGGTCCGCCACATATCCGGCAAACGGCGTCATGAAGAACCAGGGCAGGGTGCCGATAATGATGGCCCAGCCGACCGCTTCACCGCGATGGGTCCTTGCCAGCAGCAGGTCGTAAATCGCCAGCATATAAAACCAGTCGCCCATTTCGCTGATCAGCTGCGCCAGCCACAGCCGGCGGAAATTGCGGTTGGAGCGAAGCAGCGCGAGGTAACGCAGGTGCATGGCTGATGGCAGGCCGCCCTGCGAGGGTGTGACGGGAACCGGTGAAGACTCTCCATTCATGGATGGCCGGATTGTAGCACGGGCGGAATATTTTGTTGGCCCCCGGGCGTGAGTTGATTGGCCGTTGCCCGACTAACGGCTGTTTGAAATCCGCGAAAGCTTTGATTGCAGATAGCTCAGCGGAACGTCATACAACAGGGCTTTGGGAGAGTGGCGGAGGCTGTCGTGGATAAAGCAGACGTGCGTGCACCAGCACTGGTCGTGAACGATGGCGGCGGGTTCATTCTGCCGCGCGCCGGCCTGCCAGAAGCGCTGGAAGTCGCAATCAAAGTCGCGCAGGTTGCCGAGCTTGCCGCGCAGTTCGCAGGCGCGCACGTCGCCGTTGTAATCGATGACGATGGAAGTTTCACCGGCCGTGCAGGGCATGGGCCAGGCGTGCGGCGAATCCATGTTTTCAAGCTGCACTTTGTTGTGGAAGGCGAGCACTCCTTCGTAGTAGGCCTGGCCGATTCGGCTGGAGAGTCCGCCGGAGCGGCGGGTGGCAATGCGCGCGTAGTGGGCGTAGATTTTGCGGATTTCGCCGTAAAGCGCGGGCAGGCGTTCGGTGGGGATCCGCTTGAGCGACGGGTCTTTGGCGCTGCCGCGAATGATGTTGAAGTAGTGGCCGTCCACCCTGCAGTTCTGCCGCACAAAGCGCCCGATTTCCAGCACGCTGTCAAAATTTTCAGCGCAGATCACCGTGTTGATGTTCACCCGCAGGTTGGCGAACTTTTCGCGGCAGGGCTGAAGGGCCTCCAGGGTCTTCAGCGTCTTCTCAAAATTGCCCGGCACGGAACGGATGGAATCCTGCACTTCATAGAGGCCGTCCATGGCTACGTTCAGGTCAAGCTGGAGTTTTGGGTTGTCGGTGCAGATTTTTGCCACCTGCTCAGCAGTGCGTTCCGGGAGCAGGCCGTTGGTGGGAAGGTTCACCCAGCGGATTCCGTTGTTTTCATAAAACAGGTGCAGGATGCCGGCGAGTTCGCGGCGCAGCATGGGTTCGCCGCCTGAAAGCCAGAGGTCCGTGAAGGCCGGCATGGTGGCCGAAAGCTTCCGGATTTCTTCCCAGGTGAGATCGCCACGCTGGTTGAGTTCTTCCCAGTAAAAGCAGGTGCGGCATTTGGCGTTGCAGACCGAGGTGACAAAGAAGATCACCAGCTTCAGGCGCTTTTCGGGCATGAAAGCGTTGTAGAACGCGCGAGTTCTGGTTCCCCGTTGGACAGGCATCTCTGATGGAGATTGTACCAAACCTGCAGCGGGCAAGGGAAAAGGGCCATCGCAGCCATTGCTCCCGCCGTTCTACTTTGCCGACTTGGCTGCCGGCTGTGCGGGCAGGAAATGCGCCAGTGTGGCCTGGGCCAGGCGCGCCAGCACCAGCAGGGCGGCGTTGTCGGCGGTCCACTGTTGATCGGGAGAATCGTAGGCAAAGCCGGCCATGACGATGGGGCCGGCGGGCGTTTCGGCAATGCCCACGTCGTTGCGGAGATCATCGAGCGCCCCGGTCTTGTGCTCCCAGGTGACGCCCGGGAGGCTGCTGGTGTAGCGCGGGAAGGCGTCCAGGTCTCGCTGCTTGCCCAAAATTTTCAGCATCTGGTCGCAGGCCGCCGGAGTCAGGATGTGGTGCTGCCTGATCAGGGTGAGCAGATGGACCATGTCATCAGCCGTGGTTTCGCCCAGTCCGAATTTTTTGGCCTCGGGGTCTGAGGAATCTTTTTCGTGGAAGACGAAACCGAACAACTTTGTATGCGTAAGCCCCAGCTTCAGCATGCGGGCGTTGACGGCGCTGATGCCCACGGTGCGGATGACCATGTTGGAGGCGGTGTTGTCGCTCAGGTCGATCATCAGCGTGATGGCGTCGCCGAGCGTCAGGCTGATCTGTTGGCTCAGGTCCTGAAGAATTCCGGAACCGCGGACGCGGTCAAAATCCGTCTCTTTCACCGGCTGCGACCAGTGCAGCTTGCCCTCCTGCATCTGGTAGAACGCCTCCACCATCACCGGCAGTTTGATCACCGAGGCCGTCGCGACGGGCCGGTCGGGGGCCAGGCCAAAGCGCTCTCCGGTTTTCAGATCCACGGCGGCGAAGGTGACCTTGCCGCCAAATTGCGAAGCGATGGCAGACAGTTTGCGTCCGAGAGGTGTGCCATGCCGCTGCGGCGCGCCCTGCGCAACCGCCGCGAAAAATAAAACTGACGTGCAGAGAATAGCAAGTCGGGAATGACGGCAGGAAACATGACGCATTAGAAGTACCCCCTGGGGCTGAATTGTGCCGGTGTCTCGTGGCGCAACCGAATCCGCCTGACCGCCCGGTTTTCCGGGTTGGTGCAGCGGAGTTCAGCGATGTCCGCTTCGGGCAAGAGTAATCGTTTCGCGGGCCAATCGCAACCCGCAACAGGGTAACCTGGCGCGGGCCTTCGAGGTTGGAGACGGCGAGGAGGTCTTGACCCGGGACATGGAATTCCATTAATAAATTGGATTGGGCTGCCCCTGGGCTTGCCCAAAGATCGAGAAGCCACAGCGGGAATGGAGCGAACTGTGGCTGCCCGTTGAAGGAGGATGAAGGTACAGTGAACGATAAGTCTGTTACTTCTGGAAGCATGAGCCAGGCGGGGCCGTCCGCTTCCGGGAGCCGGGAGCAGGATGCCATCTACCAGCTGGGGAAACTTGTGGCGCGTGTCGTTGAACCGGACATGGACCTGGAAGCCAAAGAAATCCGCTTTGAAGAGATCGTGGACAGCGACCACCTGGTGCTGGCCGAAGAATGCGAATTTCAGAAATACAGAATCATGATCCAGAAAATCGCTTTTGCGACCAAAGTGGACCGTCGGCCGGGCCGAGAGGGAAGAACCCTGGCGGGATGCACGGCGGAAATTCTCGGCTACATTGAGCAGTGAGCGGGAGCAGGCAGAGCCACGTGGCCTGCCGGGCGAAGTGCCCACGTCGCAATCGGCGGCGGTGGGGGCGCTATCCTGCCAGGTCCCGGGGCTAATTGACCAGCATTTCCCTTACAAACGTTTCTTCTTCATCAGGGCCTGAACGGTTCACGCGCCCTCGCGCGCTGGCCACCTGGCGCCGGATGGTTTCCCAGGTTTGTTCCGGCAGGGAGAGGAAGACGCGGACCACATCGGGATCGAACTGCCTCCCGGACTCGCGAATAATTTCTTCATGCGCGGTTGAGAAGGGGAGGGCCTTTCGATAGGGGCGGTCAGAGGTCATGGCGTCCAGGGTGTCCGCCACCGCAAAAATCCTGGCGCCCAGCGGAATAGCTTCTCCCATCAGCCCTTGCGGGTAACCCGCCCCATCAAATCGTTCCTGGTGTGCTATCACGATTTCTGAAGCTGAGGAAAGGAAGGGGATGCGGCTGAGCAGTTCGAAACCGATGCGCACGTGGGTCTGCATGATGGTCATTTCTTCGGGGGTGAGCTTGCCCTGTTTGAGCAGGACCGAGTCCGGGATGCCGATTTTGCCGATGTCATGCAGGTAGGCGCCGCGGGCAATGGTTTTGAGCTGCTTATTGGTGCAGCCCATCGCCCGGGCGATTTCAAGGCAGTAGAGGCTCACGCGACGGGAGTGGCCGGCCGTTTCAGTGTCCCGAAGGTCCAGCGCGGCTCCCAACGCTTCGAGCGTTTCGTCGTAAGCGCGCTCGATGCGCTTCATGGCAGCCTGGAGCTGGTGGGTCCGTTGTTCCACCATTTCTTCCAGTTGATGGCGGTACATTTCCAGTTCCGCTTCCATGGACTTCTTTTGCAGGGCGCGGCGTATGGATTCCACCGCCGCATCGAGTTGAAACGGCTTCACCAGATAATCGTCTGCTCCGTGCTTCATGGCATCGACGGCCACCCGGATATCGTCTTCACCCGTTGCCATCACAAATGCAAGATGGGGATGGCGCTTCTGTACTTCCGCCAGCAACTGCAGGCCTGTCATGCCCGGCATCTTCAGGTCTGAAACCACCGCGTCAAAGGGTTCCTGCTCAAGGCAGGCGAGCGCTTCTTCCGCGCTGGACCGTCCGCACCACTCAAAACCGCTTCTGCCGAGCTTTTCTCCCAGGATCTGCCAGACGACGTGCTCGTCATCGACTAGCAGGACCCGGGGCTTGGCTTTCTCTTTACACATGAAGATTCTTTCACCTTGCGCGGACCCCGGTCCCACGTTCTCATTCCGCCGGTTTGACGGCTGCCGGGCCGCAGGCCCCAGCCCCATCGCCAACTGCCCGGTGGTCTTCGATTTCCCGCTGGAATGTCGGGTGAACGCCAGGCCTTCCGGCATCACGCGTCAACCTGAATTTACCGTCAGGCTGCCCGATGCATCCTTAACCGTGGGGAAATCAATGTCCAGGCACGATAACTCTCCATGCCGAATTAGCTCCCATCTGTTTTCTATCGGAGACTTCCGTTGAGGCCGTTAGAGGGCTGCTGAAAAAGGCCACCCGTCATGCTGAGCGCAGCGAAGCATCTGCTGTATCTTACTGAAAATCAAGAAAGCAGATCCTTCGCTCTGCTCGGGATGACATGGCGCAGGGGGAGCTTTCCTCAACCTGACGTAGGCGTCTGCGACTTTTGTTTCCGGTACCCAGGAATTTATTTGGCGGGTCCTGAAACGGTTGGGTTGACGCACGGTATCGCTTGGGGCTATGTTCTGGAGTTAACCTGTTTTTATTCGGAACCGAGTCCCTGCCGCAACCGTTAGCCGGAGGATGTGAGCGATGCAACTGCACCATGTGATTGAAGCCCAGCAGTTTGACCTTCCGATGATTGGCCACCTGTTCAATGTTGCCGAGGAGATGGAAAAGCTTGTAGCGCGCGGCGGAACGGACGAATATCGCAGCCGGTTGATGGCCACCCTTTTTTACGAGCCTTCCACGCGCACGCGGTTTTCTTTTGAAGCTGCCATGCACCGGCTGGGCGGGCGGGTGATTTCAACCGAAAACGCCGCGGAGTTCTCCTCGGTGGCCAAAGGAGAAACGCTGGAGGATACGATCCGCATCATGAACGGATACGTGGACGTGATTGTCCTGCGCCACAGTGAGGTGGGCACGGCAAAGCGCGCCGCGGCGGTCTCGCGCGTCCCCATCATCAATGCCGGTGACGGCGTGGGCCAGCACCCCACCCAGGCATTGCTGGACCTCTACACGATCCACAAAGAGATCGGTTCCATCGATGGCCTGAAGATCGCCATGGTGGGGGACCTGGCCCAGGGCCGCACCGTTCGTTCGCTGGCGTACCTCCTGAGCAAGTTCAACGACACCAAAATGTACTTTGTTGCGCCGCCTCTGCTGAAGATGAAGGAAGACATTCTGGAGCACCTGCGGGAGCGCGGCTCGTGGTTTGCCGAGGAGACGACACTCGACCGCGTGCTGCCGGAGGTCGATGTGGTCTACCAGACCCGGGTGCAGAAAGAGCGATTTGGCGACCGCATCGCAGACTATGAGAGTTGCCGGGGAATCTACGTCATCAACCGGGATTCTCTCCGGTTAATGAAATCCAACGCCATCATCATGCATCCCCTCCCCCGCCTTGAGGAAATTTCCATGGAAGTGGACCAGGACCCCCGCGCCGCCTATTTCCGCGAGGCGCAGAACGGGTTGTTCGTCCGAATGGCCTTGCTGACAGTATTGTTGTCCAAGTAGATTGCTGAAGATCCCTCGAAGTTTGTCATTCCGGAAAGCCGGAAACTGCGCAATATTCCTCCCCGGATTGTGATTTCAGGAGCAGGATTTCCCATGGGGTCTGTCCCCTGCAGAAAAGCTGACGGAACTCTGCGTGACTGATAATAGTCTTAATGGACTATTAATTAAATTATCTTTAACTATTTCAGTTAGTTGAGGTCTATAAACAAGGCTCCAACTCTCCTGTGGAACGGAGGTACTAGTACTGCCGTACTCTTGTCTGACCCAGTTAATATCCAGTACGCTTGGACAGTGAGCGCGTGTGCCGCGCACAGTAGAGAGGAGGCGAACGGACAATGGGGATAGGCGAACGAATCAAAGAGTTGAGAGAACTGAAACACCTGTCGCAGGGCGATATCGAGGAGAGGACCGGGCTTCTGCGCTGCTACATCTCACGAGTGGAGAACGGCCATACGGTTCCTTCTCTGGAGACGCTGGAAAGGTTCGCAGGCGCACTGGATGTACCTCTCTACAAGCTTTTTTATTACGATGAAGGGTCGCCCGCTGAATGCGACTATCCGGCATCTGATGACATGACGCTTGAGCGTCTTGCGCAGGAGGGGGGAGCAGCCGGGGCGGAAGCGCGGTTCCTGCTGAAATTGAGAAGCCTGCAGTCGCGGCTTTCCCCGACAGACCGGGACGTCTTGCTGACGCTTGCCAAGAAACTGGCCGAGCGGCCGGTCCCGGCAATCCGCTGATAGTTGTGGAAATTGCAGCTCCTGGCGGCGCTGCATTCCACGACTGTGGGAGTGGGCTGCCGGCGGGTGCTGCAACGATTGACCTCCGTTTCTGATCCTTCCAGCTTCAATCTTCTCTGCAAGCCCTACCGTGAAAAACCTGTCCCGGGCACAAACTGCCCCTTCTGGAATTCCCGTGTGGCGGCGCCCAATCTGACCCGAGGCGCGTGCCGATGCCGGACGCCATCACAACCCTGCCTCGAAAAAGCACATCCAAATGCCTTAAGATAAATGAGGCGGCTTTTTCGGAAGCTCTCCGGAGGCTGGGGAAGAGAACCGTGCTCAAACTGATGCTGAGACAACTTCTGCATCATCCCATGCGGATGATGCTTTCAACGATCTTGATCAGCGTGGCGCTGCTGCTGGGGCTGGTGATCAAGGGTCTGTCGAACGGTGTCATGCAGGAAAAGATCCACCGGACGGAAGGGATTGGAGCGGACCTGATGATTCAGCCGCCCCACTCTTCTTATATCCTGGGCATGGGCGAGAACGTGATGCCCGTTGCGCTGGCGCAAAAGCTCACGGAGATTGACGGCGTTGAGGCTGCAACGCCCACCGCCACCAACATCAGCTTTACCAACCGGCTGGAAACTATCTTCGGTATCGACCTGCCCAGCTTTAAGCGTGTGACGGGGGGCTTTGAATATCTGCAGGGCGGCCCGTTTTCGGGGCCCTACACCGCCCTGGTGGATGACGTCTACACGCGCACCCATCACGTGCATCTGGGCAGCACGCTGAATATTCTGGACCACCGCTTCACGGTTTGTGGGGTGGTCAGGCACGGCAAGGGCGCCCGGGTCTTCGTACCTCTGAAGACGCTTCAGGACCTGCTGGGGCCGGGCAAGTGCGCGGTGATCTTCGTCAAAGTCGCGCCCGGCAGCCCCGATGGCGCGGTGGAGGAGCGTCTGCGCAAGTTTGCGGGGGGCGCTCTGAAGGATTACCAGATTACCCGGATGAGCGACCTTGCCACGCTGATTACGCCTTCATCGTTCCTGGGGTTGCAGCAGTTTCTGCTGGTGATCGTGGTGTTTGCCGGAGTCATCAATTTTCTGGTCATCTTTCTGGCGCTTTACGTCCAGGTGCTGGGCCAGACGCGCGAACTGGGAATTCTTCGCGCGCTGGGGGCCAGCCGGCGTTACATGCTGAGGTTGTTTCTGGGTGAGGCCTGCCTGCTTTGTCTTTTTGGCGGGGCGCTTTCCCTGTTACTTTATTTCCTGACCAAGTCGATTGTTCTGTCGATTTATCCGGCGCTTTATTTTCTGCTGCCCACGGGCTCGATCCTGCGGGTGGCTGTGATTGCGCTGGCCAGCGCTGTGCTGGGCGGGGCCTACCCTGCCTACCGCGCCAGTGCCAGCGAGCCGATAGCGGCACTTGCTTATGAATAACGGAAGCAACACGGGCAAAGATTCAGCGAGGGTGATGATCGAGACCCGCGCGCTCAGCAAGGTCTACGACGGCGCGTCGGGGTCTCCGCCGGCCGTCAACGCCCTGAGTTTGAAGATTCCGGCAGGCCAGTTTACCGCCATCATGGGGCCTTCCGGGTCCGGCAAATCGACGCTGCTTTATCTGATTGCAGGGCTGGCGGAGCCGACCGCCGGCGAAGTGCTGGTCGATGGCGTTTCCATCTCTTCGCTGGGCGACACGGCGCGTGCGCGCATGCGCAACACCCGGATAGGTTTTGTTTTCCAGCGGTTTAACCTGCTGGGTTTTCTTTCCGCCAGAGACAACATTGACGCCCCGCGCCTGCTGGGGTGGAAGCAGCGGCGCGCGCCCAGGTCAATCGACAGCCTGCTGGCGGCGGTGGGGCTTGAGAAAAAGCGTCTTAAAAAAGTAAGCGAATTGTCTTCAGGCGAGCAGCAGCGGGTGGCCATTGCGCGGGCGCTGATCAATGGTCCCGACATCCTGCTGGCGGACGAGCCGACAGGGAATTTGGATTCCCATAATGCCGAAGCGGTGCTGGACCTGATCCTTCGGCTGAAACTGGACATGGGCCTGACGATTGTGATGGTGACCCACAATCCCGAGGTGGCGCTGCGCGCGGACCGGATTGTCCTGATGAAGGATGGCTGCGTGGAGCGCGAACTGCTGACGGATGAGATGGAACCTTCGCCTGAATGGGCTCGAAGGCTTGCAGGCCACATCCCGGGATGAATGTTCCGGATCGCGAATTTGCGGATGGGTTTCCGCAAAAAGGGGTTTTTACCGAACTTGTTTCTGGAGGTGTTTCTATGCGCCGAATCTCTGGCGCTCTGCTGGCGGGCCTTCTCCTGCCATTCGTTTCCCTTGCCGGACCGCGGATCAAAGTCAGCAAGGCGCATTTTGACTTGAAAGATGCGCCGAACGTACTGCTGATTACGTTTGACACCACGCGGGCCGATCATCTTTCGTGTTACGGATACGTCCGCCGGACCTCACCGGCCATCGACAGCCTGGCGGAGCACGGGGTGCTCTTCGAGAACGCCTATACGGCCATTCCTTTGACCGGACCCTCACATATCTCGATGATGACTTCCCTCTACCCTCAGCAGCACGGCGCCACGATCAACGGGATGCACATGTCCACGCACCCACGGCCGGTTCTGCTGGCGCAGGTCCTTCACCACCTGGGATACAGGACGGCGGCGTTTATCAGCGCCTGGCCGCTGAAAAAGGGAATCACAGGCCTGGGGCGGGGTTTTAACATTTACAACGAGAATTTTTCATACCATTACAAAGTGGTTAATGCGGCGCGCCACGGCAATGAAGTCGGCGACGCCAGCCGCCGCTGGCTTGAAAAGCATGGCCGCTCAAAGTTCTTCCTCTGGGTCCACTATTTCGATCCTCACCATCCTTATGATCTGCATCCCCAATTCGCCAATCTTCCGCAGGAAAAGAACGCCAAAATCTTTCCTGTATCCGCTTCGGTGGATGCCGACCGGGCCGCCAAAATCCGTGCTTACGACAGTGAAATTGCTTATGACGACAACGACCTGGCAAAAACCCTCAAGCTGCTGGATAACCTGGGGGTTCGCGACAACACGCTGATTGTTTTTGTGGCGGACCACGGCGAGAGCCTGGGCGAACATGGGATCTGGGGACACGGCTATCAGATCTATCAGCCAGCGGTGCACGTACCCATGATCTATTCTTATCCCAAAGAGATTCCGCAGGGAGAGAGGATCAGAGCCAACGTTTCCACGGTTGACATTATGCCGACCATTCTCAGTTACGTGGGGCTGAAGTTCAACTTTCCGGGCGAGTCCGGATACAGCCTGGAGCCGGTGATTGCGAGCCATGGAAAGAACGCGACTGCTCAGCCCACCTTCTTTCTGACCTACGCAGAACCGACCCTGTTGCCTCCACAGTGGATGAGCATGTTCTGGACGTGGGCAGAGACGAAGCGGGCGCCTTCGCTGCAGGGATTTGTGGAGGGTAATATCAAGGTGATCTCGTCCGGCGACAATAGTGCTCTCAAAGTGTACCGGCTGGGAGACGCCTTTTCACAGGAAAAAGAGTTGCCCTCAGGCGACGTGAACGTGGCGAACCTCAGTGGTTATAGAGAGGATATGGACACCTGGTTCAAGGAAACAAACCGCGAGCTTGCGCCACAGGGCCACCTTTCGAAGCAGGACCTCGAAATGCTGAAGAGTCTGGGCTATTCGAACCCGTGAGCCAAGCCAGACCGGCGGCAGGACATCAGCCGGAACGTATGGAATGATTGATGAGCAGCGTTGAAGCGACCTTGCCCCGATGGGAAGGCCCTTTATGAATCCTGCAGGTCTGTGGCGTAAGACCCTGCCGGGAAATTGCTAAGGGGCAAGGCGTCTGCGAATTTCACGTTCGTAATCGGGGAAATAGTGGCCGATGAGGGGCAAATCAAACTCCCGGAGAATCGATTCCTTGGATTCGCGTTCCAGCAGGAACTGAAATGACCGCTCGATGAGGAGTTCTTCCGGGACCTGTTTCCCTGTGAGTGTTTCATAATAGCCGGAGCTGAGGGAAACGACGTGCGTGGACTGGCTGCCACCTTCCGTGACGGTGACCTGGAAGCGGCCGGGACCGCCGGGTTCGACGCGAATCGTTGCTGGCATGTTAAACCTCTCTTCCGGGAACTCCACCCATTTTTATTTTACCTCCCGTCAGGGCAGGTGGCAGGGTTTTGGCGCGCCCTTCTTCCCGCGGGCTGGGTGGAAGGCCCGGGGCCGGTGGCAGCCAGCGTGGAACAGCCGGTTTGCCAATAAGTTTGGCTGGCCCCTGCGGTTAAAATGAGAACGACATGGCCGTCAAAAGACAAAAAATAAGCCGGTTACTCATTATTGCCGGCTCCGACTCCAGTGGAGGCGCCGGCATCCAGGCTGATCTGAAAACGGCCTCCGCGTTGGGCGTTTACGGTATGACCGCGATCACGGCTCTGACCGCGCAAAATACAGAAGGCGTTTTCGGGGTGGTCGATGTTGATCCGAGGTTTGTTGCCCTGCAGATGAAGGTGTGCTTTGACGACGTAGGCTGCAACGCCATCAAGACAGGCATGCTTTTAAATGCCGGGATCATTGGGGCCGTAGCCGAGGAAATCAGACGGCATCCCGGAATCCCCCTCGTCGTCGATCCGGTGATGATTTCCAAGAGCGGGAGTCCGTTACTCGATCCCCAGGCCGTTGCCGCCCTGAAGGAAAAGTTGCTGCCCCTGTCGGCGGTGGTTACACCCAACCTGCACGAGGCTGGAGTTCTGGCGGGCCGGGCAGTCAGCGGACTCGATGAGATGAAAGAGGCGGCCCGGGTGATCCAGGGGTTTGGCGCTCATAGCGTGGTGGTCAAAGGAGGGCATCTGGATGGCGAGGCCGTCGATGTGCTTTTCGACGGCCGGGAGTTTGTCGAGTTCCCCGCGGCCAGGGTCGCAACCCGGAACAGCCATGGGACCGGATGCATCTTTGCCAGTGCCCTGGCGGCGGGTCTGGCAAAGGGGAGAACACTCCGGGAAAGTGTTGCCCTGGCAAAGGAATTCGTAACGGCGGCCATCCTCGGAGGTCTGCCGCTTGGCCACGGCCACGGACCTGCCAACCCCATGCATTTGCGGACAACATTGTGGTAAAAGTTTCGCGACGATGAATCTTGGTCTTATACTCATAGGGAATGCTTGCCGGGAACGGTGGGGCGCCGCATTCCCGCTTGCTTTAACGGAGCCCAAAAGGCAAAACCAGGGGTCAGTTGCGCCTCGCTGGACCCAGACGCTGTAGGACAAAGGGATATGCGAAAACTTCTGTTGATGATCTTGAGCCTGGTTGGATTATTCGATTCCATTTACCTGCTTTGGGAGTACACCTCGCCGGCGAATCCCATGGTGTGCATGGGAGGCGGCTGTGACGCCGTTCGCGCCAGTGCTTATTCACACCTCGGCGGCCTGCCGGTACCCATTTTCGGCGTGTTCATGTACGCGTTCCTGGCGCTGCTGCTTTTCCTTTACCCTCTGCTGTCCACCACCTTTGTACGCCTCACGCAATACATCGTCGTGCTGATCTCGGGCGCGGGATTCCTGTTTTCGGTCTACCTGACCGGGATTGAGGCCTTCGTTCTGCATTCGTGGTGCGTGTGGTGTGTGTTGTCAGCCCTGATGGTCACCGGGATTTTTCTCCTCTCCCTGGTGGATCGGAAGCGGCCATTGAAGCAGTTGGAACCCGCGCAGGCGCTCGGGTTGGTCCAGCGGAATTTTGCTCTGATCCTTTTCGCCTTTGTGGTCGGTGTTCCATCCTTCATCCTGCTAACCTCGCACGGAAGCATTCCGCAGACAAAGCCTCCATCGAATCAGCAGGTTAAGGCGCATCTTGTCCGTCCGGATTCCCACTTTTTCGGCGACCCAAACGCCAAAGTCACTATCGTTGAATTTGGCGACTTTAAATGCCCGGCTTGCCGTCAGGCTGAAGCTTCGGCCTCGAAAATTCGCGATAAGTTTGGCAACAAGATTCGCTTCGCCTTCCGTGAATTCCCCCTGGTTAACGTCCATGCGGAGTCTGAGAAGGCGGCTGAAGCTGCTGAGTGCGCAGGCCAGCAGGGAAAATTCTGGCAGGCCGTGGACATGTTCTATGCGCACCAGGAGGATTTGAGCCTGCCGGCCATCAATCGTTACGCAGGGGAAATGGGCCTTGATTCGGCCAGGTTTGTGGGCTGCCTGCAGAAAGGCGAGATGGCTTCCCGCGTGGCCCGGGACCTTCAGGACGGCCAGGCGATGGGCGTACATGCCACTCCCACCTTTTTTATTGATGGCCATATGATCGTGGGTCCCATCGTCTATCCGCAATTCGAACAACTGGTCGAGAACGAGTTGAACAGGAACGGCGTAGAGCAGACGGCCCCGAGCGGCAACTCGAAACCGGCCGAAAAGGCAGCGCCGGCGCCTGCGGCAAAAACCGGGACAGCCAAGAAGGCTGCAGCCGACCAGCCATCGAATACGAGTTCATCGGACACCATGAAGGTGCTGGGCGGAACCAATCTTTTCGCAAGCCTTCAGAATTCCGCCGGGGCCTGCAGCGAGGAGGAAGCGAAAAAGCGCCAGCCGAAGATGATCGATACCTCCCAGGCTCAGAAGTTTTTTGGCGAGCATTCCAAGGCGCTTTTCGTGGACGTGCGAACTCCGGAGCAGTTCCAGTCAGGCCACATTCCCGATGCCCTGAATCTGCCCATTAATTCCTTTGAGCAGGAATGGAAACGCCTGCCGAAGGACAAGACAATTGTGCTTTACGAGGGCGGGCGATCGCCGGGTGATATCTGCGCTTTCAGCCGCTCGGCAGGCCGCGTGCTGCTTTCACAGGGATTCGATTACAACGAAGTCAGTGTTTACCAGGACGGCCTGGCGGGCTGGAAAAAAGCAGGACTTCCCATCAAACGCTAGCTTCTCCCTCCCGGTTAACAACCGCAGTCTCCTTCCCGGATTCTTCGATTGAAATGAGCCTGCGACCGCCCCTGCCCTGAAGCCCCGTGGGCCTGGCAGGCTTCCACCCCTGCCTCCCACTTTCTGAAGTGGTCCGCACCCCGGTTGCCGGAGCAGCGCCGAGCCGGCCCTGTTTTCGGGGCCCCTGGCCGCCTTTCCCAGCGAATTTCGCAGATTTCCACTCATCGTTTTTGATCAACAGCCGATAACTTGGACGCAGGGAAACTCCGTCGCAGCCCGCGACGGGCCAAGGTCTGACAAAGGAAAAGAAGGGCTGAGTCCCGGCCCTCGGACACTATGCCGTTTTTGATTGAAAACGTTACCAAGGTTGTTCTTGCGCTTTTCGTTCTTGCCCTGATGGGAAATCTCTTCCTGATTGGCGTTGTTTTCCTCCGCCGCTGGCGCCGGCAGAAGTATTTCAGCCGGGTTGATGCATTGCGTGGGCGATATGGACCGATCATCGCGGGAGTCATTTCAGGCCGCAGCGTCTATCCGGACGGGCTGGATGAACTGCGCCAGATTTCCAGCCCCGACCGGTTGTTCATACTGGAGCAACTTTGCCTTGAAAAGAAGCCCACGCCCGAGGAGGAGCCCCTCCTGGGGCGCCTTTGCGAAGACCTTGGGCTGGTCAAGATCTGGCAGCAGCGTCTCATGGGGCAGATCGACCAGGCCTCTCTGCGGGAAGCGCTGATTAACCCGCAGGGCTTGCTAAGACGGGTGAAGTTTCTCCATTTCCTGATTCGCTCCAAGAGCGCTGAAAACCTGGGGCTGATCCGCCATGAACCGAGCTGGCCTCTGCTGGTCAAAGCGCTTGAGGACCCGAACCCCGATATTCAGATGGTGGCCGTCCGCGCGCTTGCGGCAATCCATCATCCCGGCAGCTTCCTGCCACTGGCAGAACAGCTTCACAAGGCGGTACTGGAATCCACGTCCAGCCTTTCTGTGCGGGCGCTCAAGACGGCTCTGGTGAGTTTCCCGCTCCGGAATGTAAAGTATTTGAAGCCCTCACTTCGGCACCCGGAACCGCGAATTCGCTTTCTGGCCACGGACATTATCAGGGAAATGGTGGAGCGTGAAGCATCCGGCAAGCCTGATTTTCTGCTGGACAGGAAGAATTTCGACGACGAAACCGCCGGGATGTTCCTGAAAGATCTTCCCTTTGACGGCAATCCGGACGTGCGCGCACGGGCTGCCCCGGTCATCGCATGTCTTGCTGACCCGCGTGCCGCTTCGACGCTGTTTAGCTTGCTTGAGGATTCCGTATGGTTTGTACGGCTCCACGCGGTGAGGTCGCTGGCCAGGCACAGGTTTCTTCCAGCAGGCGACCGGATTTCGAAGGCCCTCACCGACCCAAACTGGCGGGTTCGTGAAGCGGCGGTGCGGACACTGCGCGGTTTCGGACGTCCGGGCCTGGACCTGCTGACTTCGCACTTTCTTGCCACTCGAGACCGCTACAGCCGGGAGCAGGTTGCGGATGAGTTCCAGCGCTCGGGGCTGATCCCGGAATTGCTGGCGCGCTGCAGTGAAACGGGCAACGGCCGGGAGACGGCTGTCCTGCGCAACATGGCCGAGATGGGAAAGACCAGCTACATGATATCAGTGCTGGAAGAGGGAGAGGGGAAAGGAAAACTGCGCAAGAGCTTTATCCGGCAGTTTGGGAGGTACCCGGATCCCCAGATTCATCAATGGGTTGAACGAGTGGCGGTGAAGGAACCCGATTTTGACCTCCGGTCCCTCGCCCAGCAGGCCCTTGCCGCCACACCACAGCGGGGAGAAGGGTAGTCTCATGGAATTGTGGCGACAGATCTTTATTCACGGGATGGACATGTTCAATCTGCTCATCGTGTCCTATTTCTTTATTGGCAACGGCGTCTACACGCTGCTGATGGTCCTGTCGCTCGCCACTGTCTGGCTCTACAACCGCCGGCTGTCCTATCAGGACATGGACGAAATCCGCGAATCACCGGTGACGCCTCCGGTGACCATCGTGATCCCGGCGTGGAATGAGGAGCATATCATTCTGGAGACGACGACCTCTATCCTGCGGACCGACTATCCGGAGTTTGAGGTTGTGGTGGTCGACGACGGCTCGACGGACGGCACGCTCACCCGCCTGATCGATCATTTTCATCTGGTGAAAATGGACCTCATTTACCGTCCGCATATTCCCACCCAGGGCGTGCGCGGCTTCTACATGAACCCCGATGTGCCCAATCTTCTGGTGGTCAGCAAGGAAAACGGCGGCAAGCCGGACGCCTTGAACGCCGGCATCAATGTTTGCCGAACCCCGTATTTCTGCACCCTGGATTCGGACTCGATCCTGGAGCGGGACGCGCTGCTGCGGCTGATGCGCCCGGTCATTCATTCACCGGTCAACACCGTGGCCAGCGGCGGGATCGTCCGCGTGATGAACGGCTGCCAGATTAGCGACGGGCAGGTTTCGCAGGTCGCTCTGCCCAGGTCGCTGCTGGAGCGCTTCCAGGTGGTGGAGTACCTTCGCAGCTTCCTGTTTGGGAGGACGGGATGGGACCTGCTGGGTGGAACCCTGATTGTTTCGGGTGCGTTTGCAGTCTTCCATCGCGAAACCGTGATGGAAGCAGGCGGGTTCGCCCATGACACGGTGACCGAGGATATGGACCTGATTGTCCAGCTTCACCACTGGGCCGCCAGGAACAAGCGTCGCATCCGAATGTCATTTACGTCCGACCCTGTGTGCTGGACGGAATGTCCCGCCTCGCTGAAAATGCTGAGCAGGCAGCGCCGGCGGTGGCAGCTCGGGTTGTGCCAGACGTTATGGAAACACTCCGAAATGCTCTTCAACCGGAAGTACGGAATGGTGGGGACCTTCAGCTTTCCTTTTCACCTCTATGTGGAAGCCCTGGGGGCGGTGGTGGAGTTTCTGGGCTACTTTATGGTTCCCCTGGCCATCATTTTCGGCATGGTTCCGGCCATGCTCTACCTGCTTTTTGTCCTTCTCAGCCTCGCCTATGGTGGATTGCTCTCCATCGGGGCCGTCCTGCTGGAAGAACTGACCTACCGCCGTTACCCGGCTTATCGGGACCTTTCCATACTGCTTTTGTTCGCCTTTATTGAAAACCTCGGCTACCGCCAACTGGTGCTCTATTACCGGTTTGAAGGCGTGGTGCGGTTTCTGACCGGGTCGTGGCGCTGGGAAAAGGTTACCCACGTTGGAGTGACGCACTAGGTTCCGCGAATGGCCCTTCTTAAGAACCGTATTGGACTGTCTCTTCTGTTCATCCTTCTGGGGGTTTTTCTTTGGGAGTTTTATGCCAAGCCCGTGACCGGGCCGCTGTATACCGCCGCGGTCAACGAATACCGCAACAGCCATTACGAGGAATCTTTAGAGCTTCTCCACCGTGCTTACAAAATTGATCCCAACGATACGAGCGTGCTGACCCTGATGGGTTGGAACGACCTTAAAATGGGAAGGCCGCGACTCGCCCTGGAGTTCTTCAGCCGTGCCCACCGGCTCTCCCCTGATTCACTGGACACGACCCTCGGATATGCAGACGCGGAAATCGCCCTTGGGCATTACCAGCGCGCCGATGAACTGCTGACTCTGCTGAAAAATCAGGGGTACGATTCCGCTGACGTTGCGATGGCATGGGGATCGCTTTACCGCCACCTGGGGCGTAACCGCGACGCGGCCCGGAAGTTTGAGCTGGTTCTGGCGCTTCGCCACAACGACGAACTGGCTCTCAAGAACCTTCGACAGATCTACAACCTGAAGGGGGAGATTGATCCTTCTGGCCTCGGGTTCCAGAAGGTGTTGTGGCCCGCGCGCCTGACCTACCCGTTCCGCGTGAAGGGCAATTTCTTCGAAGCGGCCGAAGGGAACATCGGGGGCCTGGTTTACCTGACCGGAGTCGACCTCAATGCAGCGCTGCCCGGCAGTTTTCCGACCGAATCGGTGACGGATCCGGACACTTATCTGGAATGGCTCCGCATGATCGGAAACCTGGGAGTCAACACTGTTCACGCCGGGAACATTCTTCCACCGGCGTTCTACCACGCACTCGACCTTTATAACCACGAGGGCTCCCACGCGCCGCTGTGGCTGCTCCAGGGGGTTCCATTCCCGGCACCGCCCCAGAATGACGATTTGTTCGAGAAGGACTATGACCAGTCATGCCTTCAGGAGCTTCGCGGCGCCGTCGATGTGGTCCACGGGCAGGGCGACGTGGCGTCCAATCACCTGCATTCGGGGGGGCTTTATCCGAACAACGTGAGCCGCTGGGTAACGGGCTTTGTGGTGGGGAACACCTGGCTTTCGCACGTGGTTCTGGACAACAACGGGCTCCATCCCGGTCTGCAGTCATACCAGGGCGCGTACATCCGGGTTCCATCCGGCAACCCCACGGAGATCTTCCTGGCCGGGATGATCGACCACCTTGCCGAGTACGAAGAAAGAAAATACAACTGGCAGCATCCCGCGGCGTTTCTCAACTGGCCCTCCCTTGATCCGATGCGGCATCCAACGGAAAGCACGATGTCCGAGGAGATGGACATCCGGCGGTCGCTGGGCGAGCGCTTCCGGACCCCGCCTGGCCCCTACGATGACGATGACAGCGTCACCGTTGACCCCAGCCATCTGATGGCCACCCCTAAGTTTCCGGCCGGATACTTTGCCGATTACAACGTGTTTCCCTTCTATCCGGATTTCCTTGGCTTGGATCCTTCCTACCTCAAGGTGACCGACCGTGACGGGATGGACCCTTTCCTTGGATACCTGCAGGACCTGAAGGCGCACACGCGCGGGCTGCCGCTCCTGATCAGCGCCTACGGAATTCCCACCAGCCTGGGGATCGGGCATTTCAATCCGGCGGGTTTCAACGAGGGCGGGCAGACCGAGACCCAGCAGGGGAACCTGCTGGCGCGGTTCACGCGCAACATTTACGATTCGGGATCTGCCGGGGGAATGGTGTTTGAGTGGCTCGACGAGTGGTTCCGGCGCTCGTGGCTGACACGGAATTATGAGGTTCCGGAGGAGAACAAGCCGCGCTGGAAGAATTTCATGGACCCGGCCGAGTATTACGGGTTGCTCGCCACCGACCCTTCGGGACGACAGAAGCACCAGCTTATTGGAAGCGCGCTGGAATGGAACAACCTGCCGGCGTTCTATTCCAAGACAAACCCGGGGCCAGCCCATCCCGCTGGTGACAAATGGGACGAGGCGCGTGACCTGCGTGCCCTCTACGTTGACGCCGACGAGGGTTTTCTTTACCTGCGGCTGGTGGTGGGCGGTCTGGCCGCCGGCAAGACCGGTCGTCCAGACTGGAACGAGGTCAATTACCTGATCGGCATCGGAACCGATCCGGGCCAAGCCGGCCTCACTTATCTGCCTTTTATCACTCCGCTGCGGTTTCCGCGGGGAATGACTTTTGCCCTCCAGCTGGCAGGACCTGAGGCAAGCCACATCTGGATCGCGTCGTCCTATGACCCTTATAAAATCGTTCCGGTCGCCGGGATTCCATCAGAAACCTCGCTCGCGCAGAAGCTGGGTTGGACGCCGGGACTGACCGATTCGGGCACCTTCGAGAGCGAGATCATCGAGCCCAACCGGCGGCGCTTTGGGCGAAACGGGAAGTACTTTTCCCCGGAACGTTACGACCGGGGGATCCTTCGCTACGGAACGCTGGACCCGGCTTCGCCCGACTACGATTCCCTGGCGGAATGGCATGCCAACACTCAGTCCAACACGATTGACGTCAGGATTCCCTGGGCGTTGCTGCATGTGACCGATCCTTCCAGGCTTGAAATCCTGGCAGGCCTCGAAAAGGACGGAACGGTCAGGACGGCCCGGACCCCGGGCTTTGTTCTGGTGGCATTTTCCTACCGGCCGCAGCCGGCGCTCCGGATGCGTCCGATCATGGAGCAGGGCCATCCCATCGCTGATTCCCTGCCGCCGATTGCGGGCGCCCTGGTGATGTCTCCCAACGCCCTTCGAAAATACACCTGGGCTTCCTGGACCCGGCCACGATACGTTCTGCGGGAAAAGCGGTCATACGAGATTCTTCAAAAGGCGCTGCTGGCGCTGCCGAAAACACCTCTCAGGGAAATGCCCATGGCAGCGGGCGTGCGAGCGGCGCGGGCACGGGACCGTGAGCGTATACCTCAATTTTAAAGAGGGAGGATTCCACTGCCGATAAACGTCATGAACCATGAAGGTCCCAAAATTCCGAAACCTACTCCTGATCGTCGCGTTGCTCCTGCTGGGGGGCGGGGTTGCAGGGTACTGGATTCTACTGAGTCCGGGGAGCATCTGGGTGCGTTGGGCGCAGGCGGCCTTTCCCTCGCGCATTACGAGGATTACTTTCGGACCGTACCCCAGTGCGAAGGAGTTGCGGAGCTTCAGGGAGAAGGGAGGCCAGTATGTTGTCAGCCTTCTCGATCCGCGTTTGCCTTATGAAAAGGAACTGATTGAACGCGAAAAGGCGGAGGCCGCAAGGGACGGCTTGATCTTCAAGGATTTTCCCATGGCCAGCGTTTTTGATCATCGCATCTTTTCCGATTACCGCGACGAGGAGCAGGAGGTGGTGGCTTATCTGAAGCAACTGGATGGCCCGGCGTATGTCCACTGCTACCTTGGCAAACACCGGGTGATTCACGTGCGAAACGCGCTGCTCAAGGCAGGGGTGCCAGCCAGCTACTGGACCCCCAAGGGGACCGGGAAGGAATACTGGGACATGGTGAACCGGCTTGCGGATGGGCGAAAGGAATTTGAGAAGAAAAACTACGCCCAGGTGATTGCGATTCTCGGTCCCCTCTCCGCCAGGGACGTGGATGTCGCCGACTTGAGGGGATGGTCCCATTACCACCTGGGGTTGTATACCGAAGCGGCCGCTGACTTCAAGGCGGGGTTGGAGGTGGATTCCGGGAACCTGCGCGGTCTGGAGGGATTGGGATATTGCTACCTCCAGCAGGGCAATCCCGTGATGGCCCAGAGGGCCTTCAATCGTGTGCTGAGCCGTGAACCACAGAACGAAGGCGCGTTGATGGGGCAGGGGCTGGCGTTTCTGGCTTTGCAAAACAGGCCCGCCGCCGCCGGGATTTTCCGCCAGGTTCTGGCCATGGATCCCGGCAACGACGAAGCAAAAATCTCGCTCAGAAGGGCCGAGGGCAGATAGCGCAGCATCACGTGGGCTGCATTTATCAATCGAGGAATGGGTATGAAGGATTTCAATTTGAAGAGATCTCTGAATGTGATACCTGTGTTGACAGGCGGCTCCGGGCGACCGGGCTGCCGGAGGAAATGGCTGTGGACGGGTCTGCTTTTCGTGCTCGTGTCCTGCGGCGCTGGAGTGGCCATGGCAGGGCAAGCGCGGGGCGGCGCGGAATCCGGAAAACTCCCTGCTCTCGAAATCCTCGAGCGGGCGCACACTCAGTTTGCCCAGGGAGATTATGAAACCGCCCGCCAGAACTACCTGAAGGTTCTTCCCTCGTTTCCCAACAATTTTGACATCCTCAGGGACCTTGGATACTGCTATTTCGTGGCCGGTCCGAGGCGCTATGCAGAAGCGGCAAAGTACTATGTGCGGGCGTATGAAATCAATCCACGGTCAACCGAAGTTGCCGACAGGCTGTCCCAGTGCTACATGGGACTCAAGAAATACCGGGAAGCGGCGGCCCTGGAGGTGGAACTGACCCGGTCGCCGGGCGCTCCCGCGGACGTCTGGAAAAGGGCGGCCGAGGCTTATGATGCGGCCGGGGACCGGACAAACGCCCGCGAGGAGTATCTTGCCTACCTGCAGCGGCACCCCGGCGATCTGCTTGCGCGATGTCAGCTGGCGCGGCTGGAGGGGCTGGACAAGAATTACAGTGATGCCGCCCGCCAGTATCGAATGGTCCTTTCATCGAATCCGAACTTTATTCCGGCGCTGGTGGGAATGGCCCGGGTCGACTCCTGGCAGGGCCAGCTTGACACCAGCCTTGAACTTTACAACCGGGTCCTGCGGTTTGAACCCGATAACAGCGAGGCCCTGTCCGGCAAGGCCTTCGTGCTGCTTTGGCAGAAGCGCTACCGTCAGGCGCACGAACTGTTTGAGCGCCTTCACCGCCGTTTTCCAAAGGACGAAGAAGTCACCCGCGGTCTCAATGAAGCACAGCGCGGGATCGAGTCACAGGCATTTGCGGCCGCCGAGAAAAACGGCAGCGTATCAGAGCTGATGGACTACTATCGGCAACAGGCGGAGAAGGATCCGAAGGACGTTGAGACCTTGAAGGCTCTGACCTCCTTCAGTGCAGACGCCCGGAATTGCAGCCAGAGTGCCGATTTTGGCAGCAAGGCAATGGAGGCTTCAAACGGAGCCCCTGCTGTTCAGCTCGCCCTGGCCCGGTCGCTGCGGCTCTGCGGGAAGTATCCGCAAGCGGTTTCCTATTACCGGCAGTATCTCGAGTCACATCCGGGCTCGAAAGGTGTCCTGTATGAACTGGGCGACACGCTGCGCCTCGCCGGCCGCTTCCCGGAATCACTCCAGGTTTTTAGAAGGCTGGTTCAATCAGACCCCGCGAACGCCGGCGCGCAGGTTGGGCTGGGCCAGTCGCTGGCGGCCACGGGCAGTTATGGCGAGTCCCTCGCTTGCTTCAACCAGGCGCTTGAAAAGGACCCTGGAAATTACGACGCGCTGCAGGGCAAGGCTTACGTGTTGTTCTGGAAAGGTAACGATGCCGGCGCGAAGTCCATCTTTGAGGCGCTGGAGAAAACAAACCCCGGCGATCAGCAAAATCCCAGGGCCCTCAAAGATATTGCCCGGGCGGAAGAGACTGCCCGCTGGAATGCCTTGCGGCCTGCGGCCGGCACCTCGCCTCAGTTGTGGATTGATTTTTACAGGAAGCGGCTCGAAACTGACCCGAAGGATCTCCAGGCCCTGAAGGGGCTCGCCTACCAGGAGTCACAGTTGAACAATGAGCAAGCCGCTATTCGGGATTACCGGCACGTTCTGCAGGTTTATCCGGACGACAGGGACTCGAAGCTCGAACTGGCCCGCCTGCTCAGCCTTGACCATCAGTACGGAGCGGCTATCGACCTTTATCGCCAGACGCTTCAGCAGGATCCTGAAAATACCAGCGTCCAGAGCAGCCTGGCCCGTGTTTATGTCTGGTCCGGCCAGCCCCGGGAAGCATTGAACCTTTACGCCCATTTACTGGACAAGGACCCCTCCAACACCAGTTACCTGCTTGCAGCCGCGCTGATGGATACGAAGTTGAATCACTACGACGCGGCCCGGAAGAAGCTGGGCGTGTTGCTGGCCCTGGATCCTGCGAACCGCGACGCCCGACTGGAACTGGCACGCCTGAACACTTACCAAGGGAAATATGACGCGGCACTGAAGGATTATGACCTTCTGCTGAAGCGCAACCCGCAGGATCCTGAGGCATTGCTGGGCAAGGCTCGCATCTCTTTTTACCAGGGAAACCTCTCGGAGGCCAGGACAGCGGCAACAGAGGTGGTTGAGAAGCAGCCGAACAACTTCTCCGCTGTTTTCCTGCTGGCCAGCATCGAACACGCCCAGCACCACCGTCGCAAGACGCTGAACCTTTTGAAGCAGGCGGAAAAGCTGAGCCCGGGCGATGCCCAGGTGGCTTCTCTGCGCAACCAGGTGCTCTCTGAATCACGGGTGACACTGACCACCACGGTGGCGTATGCGCGCGAAATCGGACCGCCCAGCCAGGAGAACGGCCGCACCGGACTGCCCAATGAAGACCTTCGGATGTACACTTACGGGACTACGGTTGGAATGAACCTGTTCCCAGCAACGAACTCCTACATCTCCTTTAACTCCACCCCCACCGACAGTCCCCCCGGTCCGTTACGTGACAGCTTTGGCAATCAGGTCCCGACCGGGATCACCGGGGCCACGGCCCCTTACGACTTTCTTTACCGCCAGTCGACGCGCTTTGGCCGCTGGCTCACCATCCGTGGGGGTGCCGGGTTTACGCGTTTTGGACCCGGCGAGATGGTCCCCATCCCCGGCCAGACCAGTCTGATCCAGGGGGCGGCACAACGTCCCGTGGGGCTTGCCGGAGTGAGCTTCGGCCTTACCCACGGACTTAGCCTCGACCTGGACGCGACGAAATCGGCGATTACCTATACGCCGGTTTCCACGCGGCTGGGGGTGATTCAGGACCGCCTGCAAGGCCGTCTCAACTTCTTCTTCAATCCGCAGACGAGCCTGCACGTGGCGTACTGGTACGGCCGATATACATCCGAGGAATACTCCCACACGGTGGTGGTGAACGGAGTCTCCCAGGGTGTCGTGATGGCCGATCATGACCATGGGACCGGGGGGACGATTATCTTCAACAGGCAGGTGCTGCACTCCTACAGATTTTCGATGGACCTTGGCTATGAGGGCTTGATCGATGGTTTTGCAGGCCCGGGCCAGAATGTTTTTATGGGATTCTTTAATCCCAGCTTTTACCAGCGCCACGAATTTGTTCCGCGCATCTATGGATCGCTATGGGGGCCCCTGGGTTACGACCTGAGCGGGGGGATCGGCGTCCAGCAAACAGGTCGCGGGGCCGCCTTGACAAATGCCTGGATGGTCAGCCCTAACATTTCGGTCCGGGTCAGCAGGCACTTGAGCCTGATCTTTGGATACACGCATTACAACACAGCGCAGATTCTGGGCCCGCTTCGGGGGAATGAAGTGAGGTTTGGAACCCAGTGGCAGTATTGATCTGGACCGTAGTCCCCCGCCGGGTTGCAGGACTTATTCTCCGATGCCCTGGGCCAGAAATCCTCCATCAACAGGGATGGTTGCACCGGTAACGAAGCTTGCGCTTTCTGAGGCCAGAAAGATGGCCGCGCCTTTGATTTCCTCCACATGGCCAAAGCGCTTCATCGGCGTATGGGCAAAGATGGACGCCTTCCGTTCAGGCCGGTTGATGATGTCGCGGTTGAGATCGGTTTCGAAGACCCCTGGAGCGATGGCGTTGACAGTGATGTTGTACTTGGCCCACTCCGCCGCCAGGCAGCGCGTGATTTGCAGCACTCCGCCCTTGCTGGCCGCATAAGGCGCGACCTCATGCGCGCTGACGAAGGAGGCGATTGAGGCGATATTGATAATGCGCCCGCATTGCTGCTCTTTCATCACCCGGCCAACCATCTGGCAGGTGTTCCAGACGCCTTTCAGATTAGTTTCCATGATCTGATTCCACAAGCTGTCTTCAACTTCAAACGACGGAACCCGCTTGGTTATTCCCGCGGAGTTGGCCAGGATGTCGATGCGCCCCATCTCTTGAAGCATCCTGTCGATCACCGCCTGGATCTGCGCCCGGTCCGTCACATCCCCAGTTATCTCAAAGGTTTTTCTTCCGGTGGCCTTGATTTCCGATGCGGTTCTCTGGACTTCTTCAGCCCGGCGGCCCACCGCTACCACGTCGGCGCCGGCTTCCGCGAATCCGACAGCGATGGCCTTGCCCAGCCCGCTGGTTCCCCCGAAAACCAGAGCGCGCTTTCCCTCCAGACTCAGTCCTTTGTAAGAAGACAAGCGATTTCCTTTCCAAAGCTGGTGGTAAAAGTGCCATCCTACCATTCGGGCAAAAAGCCGGGCAACAAATAGGGGCGCCTGGTAGTGTCTCAAATTGACACACTCCCGTGCGCCTCGCTTGCGCTATTACTTGGGGGAATGTTAGGCTTCCTTTCTACTGAAACCCTAGTATGGGTGGGTGGGCGCTGAAATCGCGTGCGAAGCGGGTCTGCACAAGAATGGGATCATTCACATTTCAAAGGCTTAAAAGCTGATGGGAGGTTATACCTGAATGGAATTGGAACAACTCACTCGAATGTATGATTTTACAGGGCGAACGGTTGCCATTACCGGCGGGGCGGGGGTCCTGGGAGGCGAGATCGCTCAGGCACTGGCGGGTTGCGGAGCCAACGTGGCCATTCTGGATCTGAACCTTGATCCGGCCAAGAGCATCCTGGAAAAGTTGGGATTGCGCGCAAGCCAGGTCATGACAGTGAAAACCAACGTCCTGGACATGGACAGCCTGCGCCAGGCTTCTGAGGCCGTCCTGGAAAAGTTCGGTGCGATCGATTGCCTGGTGAATGCCGCCGGAGGGAACAAGCCCCAGGCAACCACCAGCGCCGACCTTACTTTTTTCAATCTGCCGGCTGACGCCCTGCGATGGGTCTTCGATCTCAACATCATCGGGACAGTTCTGCCCTCGCAGGTGTTCGGCAAGATCATGGCGGAGAAAGGTGAGGGAACCATCCTCAACATTTCATCCATGAACGCTTTTCGGCCTCTCACGCGCATCCCGGCCTATTCGGCAGCGAAAGCCGGGGTCAGCAACTTTACTCAGTGGCTGGCGGTACACCTGGCGCAATTGTATTCCACGAAGATTCGCGTCAACGCCATCGCGCCGGGTTTCTTTATGACCCAGCAGAACAAGTTCCTGCTGACCGATGAGAAATCGGGCGAATTGACCGCGCGCGGCAAATCGATCATCGACCACACCCCGATGGCCCGTTTCGGGAATCCGGAAGACCTGTTCGGAGCTGTCTTGTGGCTGCTTTCGCCGGCGTCGGCTTTTGTGACCGGGGTCATTGTGCCGATCGACGGTGGTTTTTCGGCGTATAGTGGAGTTTAGGGGTCAATGGGGCTCGAAATCATAGGTGCAGGCAGATCGATAAAGGACGTTTGTAAGGAGGCAACGAATGGCCATTGGACTAGGATTTGCGGACCGCCACCTGACCAGCAAAGAAATCAGCCAGACTGTTCACGAGGGGCTAAGCACACTGGCCGTTGACGGCAAAAGTGTGCTGATCATCATCCCGGACGGGACCCGCACCATGCCCATGCCGCTGATGTTCGATCTGTTTGAGCGGGAGCTTTCCTCGCGGGTTGGGAAGCTCGATTACCTGGTGGCGCTTGGCACGCATCCCATGATGGACGACGAGCACCTCGGCAAGCTGGTGGGGCGGAAGGTCGTGGACGGGAAGGCTGGCAAGAGCAACATCTTTAATCACCATTGGGAAAAGCCGGAAACCTTCGTGACACTTGGCGTGATTCCGGCAAAGGAAATTGGCGAGATCACGGGCGGGGTGCTGGAAAAGGAAATTCCTGTCCGCCTGAACAAGCTGATTCTGGACTATGACCAGATCATCATCTGCGGGCCGGTTTTCCCGCACGAGGTTGTCGGCTTTTCCGGCGGCAACAAATACTTCTTCCCGGGCATCGGCGGGTCGGAAATTATCAACCAGACCCACTGGACCGGGGCGCTGATGACCAACTACAAGATTATCGGCGCCGGCTATACACCGGTGCGTGCCATCATTGACCGGGCTGCCGGCATGATTGATCGCCCAGTGGCCTGCTTCGCGCTGGTGGTGACGCACGGTGGCGTTGAGGGGCTGTACTTTGGTTCGGCGCAGGAGGCGTGGAAGGCTGCATCAGAACTCTCGGCCCGCAAGCACATCATCTATGTGAAGAAGCCCTTCCGGCGCGTCCTGTCCGTGATGCCGACGCTCTACGACGACCTGTGGACCGGCGCGAAAGGGATGTACAAGATGGAACCGGCCGTGGCGGACGGAGGTGAGGTGGTAATCTATGCGCCGCACATCACCGAGGTCAGCTACACGCACGGCAGCATCATCGAAGAGATCGGCTACCACTGCCGCGATTATTTCCTGGCGCAATGGGACAAGTTTAAGGACTATCCCGGCGGGGTGCTGGCGCACTCGACCCACGTCAAAGGCCTGGGCGCGTATGACGCGGCCACCGGAAAGGAAACTCCGCGCATCCAGGTGACCCTGGCGACAGGAATTTCCAAAGAGCGCTGCCGGCGCATCAACCTCGGTTACCTTGATCCTGCAAGCGTCAACATGGAAGAATGGAAAGATCGTGAGGACGAGGGCATCCTGCTGGTACCGCGCGCCGGCGAGATGCTCTATCGTGTCCAGGAAAGAGCCTCAAAAGCCGCCCAGGGCTGAACGCAATAGCCTCTTAGCCCTGCAGGTGCTCAGCCAGCCATACGACGTATTGGCTGTTGCGCTGCCGCACCTCTGCCAGAAGGTTTTCCGGCAATTCGTCGATCTTCTCTTTGAAAAAGCGGTGGTCGCGGTCGGGTGAATCCACATCCCGGCTGCCGATCAGATTCCCCAGCCAGAACACCAGGAAAAGATTGCCGTCCACGCGGCCGCGAGACGCATCACCAAGGCTGTATTCAAGGCCCATGGAGACGTATTTCGCGGCCAGCTCGCTTTCATAGCCAAAGGCCCCGGTGGCGGCAAAATCATTGGCTCGCTTCACCATCCGCTCGTAAAGCTTGCGCCAATGGGACCCCGCCGGCTGGCTTCGCAGCACGTCGAAGAGTTGCAGTTGGAGTTCACCGGAAATCTTGTAATTCACGCGGCCCGCTGTTGATTCCCCGATTCGCTCCAAAACCTCCGGCTGTTTGCCGCTGCCGGAGTGGATGCTCAGCGTGGTGTCAAAACTCCTGGCCACGTCGGCCAGTTCGGCAACGCGCGCCGCAAGTTCTTCCAGAGGTTTTCCTCCGAACTCTTTCTCCACCCGGCCCGGGAGTTCCGGCCACATCTTGTGATGGCAGTAGTCCACCAGTCCGACCCCATCCGCCGGAGAGGTGGCCATGGCCACCGGGTAGGCCTGCCGCTTCTTGAAACCCAGGTTGGGCGGGCAAAGCTGCGCAGCCCTGCCACGCGCTTTGAGCCAGTGCATATAGAAAAGAAGCTCTTTGGCGGTAGTCAGCGTTTCGGCTTCATCGATGGAAGGTTCAAAATCAAACGCGGTGTCCATGCCGGCTTCTGCCTTGGCTTTGACGATATAGTCGAAGAGTTCTTCATTGAGCTTCAGACTCTGGCCGAACTTGACGCCCAGCCGAAGGATTTCCTGCTCATTGTAAGTGTATTTTCTTCCACCGAGTTCGAAAGGCTTTGAAAACTCCTTACGAACCCATTTCTGTTCCTCGCCGGAAAAAATCTGCTGGAACTTCTCGCTGACCGCAGAGTCTCCCCAGGGGGTCGGATGCCGGGGGTCGGCTTCGAGATCGAACAGCCGGGAAGTATCCGTGGTGAACTTGGTGTAGCCGGCTGCGTGGCGGATGGCCGTCCTCACCATTTCAACCGACCGGGCGATTTCTTCCGCAGTGTTGCCGGAAACGATGAAGTGGTCGGCCTCGGCGTTATAACCCTCGCGCCATCCGGAGCGAATGGCGGCCCACAGGCCGGTATGGTAGAGATGCCGGATGGATACCCGGGTGTGCCCGGTCGCCACAGGGTTCTCGCCGTCCCGCTGCTCAATGGCATCATCCGTCGTCATCTCACGGGTTGCCGAGAGCTGGACGGTAGAAGCCATGTTCACGTGCAGCTTGTCCAGGATGGTCCGATAGGCGCTGAAGACAGCGGGCAGACTGATTTCCGGATGGCGATTGCCGGCCGCTACAGCGGGCTGCGAACGTTGGGGGCGGGGAAGAAAGGCTCTGTCAATCTGTTCGGCGAACTTCCGGATGGATTCATGATCCTGGCTGCTGAACGGGATGAAGCTGAGGAGGACTTCTTTCCCCTCAATCTGGACGCGCTCTGTCCGGACGGGTTCAGCCAGGAGTTTGCCGGCTGCCGAGGGGTCGGTGGCTACGTACATCAACAAAGGTGTGGCTTTCCCTCCCGCCACCGCGTCGACCGCCAGGTAGAAGTTCGATGCCTGGGCGGGATCTATTGCGAGCGATCCAGCATGAGGTCTGAGCGAGGTCAGGCCGAGGTCTGAGAGTTTGTTCCCAAGACGCTCACGGAGTTTTGCATCGACTGGCTTGTCCTTGGAGTGCTGGCAAATTCCGGCTGCAATCTGGGCGGCTTCGCTGGTATTGAACTGAGGTTCCATAGCTCTCCTGATCTAAACTTGATTTCACAATTTTACACCCTGAGTTTACGCGGGCGGTAGGTTCGTTATCTGGCAGGTTCCATTTTGCTACTCGGAATGTTCTGTGCGTCCCTGGATCTGGTCGATGGCGTGGGGAAGAACCTCGATGATGCTTTCGAGCGATTCCCGTGCCCCTCGCGGGCTCCCGGGAAGGTTCACAATCAGTTTGCCCTTCCGCACTCCGGCGATGGCGCGGGACAGGGCTGCCATAGGAGTGCTCTTCGTTCCTTCGGAGCGCATCAACTCTGCAAGGCCGGGGACTTCGGTTTCGATAACCGAGCGGGTGGCTTCCGGAGTGACGTCACGCGGTCCGATTCCGGTTCCACCGGAGGTGAATACCGCGTCGCAGTCTTCGGAATCTGTCCAGGCGATCAGACGGTCGCGGATCTGGTCGAGATCGTCGGGAAGCAGTTCGAGCGACGGTGCCTGCCAGCCATGGGCCTCGAGAACATCACGGATGGCAGGGCCCGACCGGTCTTCCCGCTCACCCTTTGCAGCCAGATCGCTCAAAACCAGAATTTTCGCGCGCAATTTGTGTTTCATTCAGAGCCTTCAATCCACCACAGCCTGTTCCCGACCGACGCGAGAGGCTCACTTAGTTCGCGTCCCGGTTGGCCTCGTCCAGCAGCCGGAGGCCCTCCATCATCAGGCCCTGGGTTGACATGGTTGTCGTGTGTTCGCTGGAGGTCTTCGTGAAGTCCACTTCCCATTCGCCGTCGGACCATCTCAGAACCTTATAAACAGCTTCGTTTCCTTTGACGGGGCCGCATTGGGCGTGGGTCACCTGGCCCAGGTTAAAATAGAGGCTGCACGTTTCCTGCCCGGAGCGCAGCAGGAGCGTGCAGGTTTTTCGTCCCTGGTCGAGTGACTGCATCCAGTCGATCAGGCTCATTTCGCTCAGCAGGCCGGCGGTGGTTCCTCCGCGCTTCTGTAGATTCTCCATTTTCCTCCCGTACACCCGGGAGGTAATGTGCCGGACCTGGCGGGAGAGTTCCTGCACGAAGAAGGGCTTGACGAGGTAGTCTTCAACGCCTTCCGCCACGCCACGAAGGATCTCGTCGATATCCCTCTGCGAGGCCAGGAAGACAAAGGGAATTTGCGAGGTCTCGTCCCTCTTTCGCAGGTTTTCGAATAACTCCAGCCCGTTCATTCGGGGCATGGAGTAATCGGAGATGATCAGGTCCGGTTGAATCTCTGCGGCCTTTTGCAGCGCGTCGGCCCCGTCGGCAGCCGTGATCAGTTCGCCGCATTTTTCCAGACTCTGGCAGAGGAGCTTCAGGATGGTCGGGTTGTCATCCACCACCAGAATCTTGAATGCCGCCGGCATCAGGCCAGTCCTTTCCTTTGGGTCTTAACCAGTGCAGAAGCAGTTGCGCCTATTTTGAAGCACGAAATTCGCCGGACTTCCCGCCGCTCTTGTATAGAAGCTTCAATCCCGTAATTTCGATTTCATGATCGACGGCTTTGCACATGTCGTAGACCGTCAACGCCGCAACGGCGGCGCCCGTCAAAGCTTCCATTTCGACGCCCGTCGAACCCGTCGACCGCACTGTCGCGGTAATCGATATGCCATTCTTGCAGAACTCGGCGCGAACATCAATGTGGCTCAACAGCAGCGGATGGCAAAGCGGGATCAGGTCTGCAGTGCGCTTGGCCGCGGCAATTCCCGCCACCCGTGAAATCTCAAGCGGGTCGCCCTTGGGATTGCTTCCAACCTTCTTCAGGGTGCTCGGTTTCATCTTGACCAGAACGCCGGCGACGGCTTGCCGGTGTGTTTCCGGCTTCGCGGACACATCAACCATGCGCACCCGTCCCTCGCGGTCATAGTGGCTCAAGGCCTTCGTTACTTTGCTGGATTTTTTCTTCAATTCCTTTTTCACTGTGCGCTCAAGCTTCGCCATTTTAACTTGCCATTGGCATCACATCCACCCAGTCTCCTGCAGCGGGTGATGGTTGTTCGGCATGGACGACGAGAAAACCGTTGGCTTCCGCAACTCCCACAAGGTCTCCGGAACCCTGCCAGCCGACAAGGCTGACAACCGGTTCGGCATTCCGCGTGTCAATCCTCGCCGGCATAAAGGTTGTCAATCCTGTTTTATGGTGTACTGATTTTGCCAGCCGTGCCCGGAGGAAGCGCGGGCCCTCAAATCCGCTTCCCATCATCATGCTGATGGCGGGCCGGGCGAACAGGCTGCAGGTCACAAAGCTGGACACGGGATTTCCCGGCAGCCCGAAAAAGAACTTGCTCTGCACCCTCCCGAAGACCAGGGGTTTGCCGGGCCGGATGGCGACACTTCGAAAATAGAACTCCGCGCCCAGTTCTTCGAGGACTTCTTCGACAAAATCGTACTTCCCCACAGATACTCCACCGCTCAGCAGGAGGATATCGGCTTCCAGGGCCTTTACGATGAGGTTCCGCAAAGCTTCTTTCCGGTCGGGACCAATGCCGATTTCCCATGGAGTTCCGCCTGCTGAAGCCACCACGGCCGCCAGCATTGCGGAATTACTGTTTCGGACCTGGTACCATTCGGGCTTTTGGCCAATCGGAACCACTTCATCTCCGGTTGGAAGGATGGCGACTCGCGGTCGGACATACACGGCTACTTTTTCCTTGCCTACGGAAGCCAGAAGCCCGATCTCACCGGCCCGGAGCCGCCTGCCCCTCGGCAAAATCGGCTGTCCGGCCCGGGCCTCGCTTCCCTTGCGAACGACATTCTCGAAAGACGTGATCGGCTTTTCAACCTGGACTTTGTCGCCCTGGGTCCGGGTGTGCTCAACCATCACCACAGCATCGGTGCCGGTGGGCAGCGGGGCTCCGGTCATGATGGCGGCGCAATGGCCGGGCCCGATTTCTGCTTTGAAATATTCACCGGCGCGTACCTCTCCATCCAGTGTGAGCACAGTGTCCGGGTGTGCCACGTCCTGGGACTGCACGGCGAAGCCATCGCGTGTGGAGCGGTTAAAGGGAGGATAATCGCGGTCGGCATCAACGTTTTCCGCGAGGACGCGGCCCCATGCCTGGCCAAGAGGCACATGCTCGGCAGCAGGGGTTATGCCAGCGGCGGTGAGTTGGGTTCCGACTTCCGAAAGCGCCTGTTCAAAGCTCAGCATCTTCGATTACCCGACGTGCTCCAGGCTTCATCGGAACGGGCTCGCCGGCGGGATTTCTTTACCGGGAGCTGGATTATTTTGAAGTAATGAGGCTGGCGAACCGGCTTTCGGTGCACCAGATGGCCTGTTCGCGCTCGGGCCCCGTTGAAACCATGGCAATTTCCACTCCCACCTGATCAGAAAGGAATTGCAGGTAGTCCTTCGCTTTTTGAGGAAGCTTTGAGAAATCCCGCAGGCCGAACGTCGCTTGTTTCCAGCCGGGGAGAACGTGATAGTGAACCTTGACCTGTTCGAGAATGTCGACGTCCGCCGGAAAACTTGTGAACCGTTTCCCTTCGTATTCGTATTCCATGCCCACCGGGATTTCGTCAAGGGTATCCAGAATGTCGAGCTTGGTGATGATCATGGCGCCCAGCCCGTTCACCTTGGCTGCATAGCGTGCTGCCGGCACGTCAAACCAGCCGCAGCGGCGCGGGCGGCCCGTCACAGCCCCGTACTCGCTTCCTCTTGCCCTCAAGGCCTCGCCGCCATCGCCCAGGATTTCCGTTGGAAAAGGGCCGCTGCCCACACGTGTTGTATAAGCTTTGGAGATTCCAATGACCGTACCGATCCGGGTCGGTCCCACACCTGTGCCGGTCGATGCTCCTCCCGCCGAGGAGTTTGACGATGTGACGAACGGATAGGTCCCGTGATCAATATCCAGCAAGGTGCCCTGGGCTCCTTCAAACAGGACGCGTTTGCCGCGGTCGATTTCCTCATTGAGATATTCCGTGGTGTCAACCAGCATCGGAAGCAGATCCCGGCCCATCTCGATATATTCGCTGATCCACTCGTCGCTGCCAAAAGGAGCGCCGTCAAACAACGCTGAGGCGATCCGGTCCTTTTCCGAAAGCACGGCCTTGCATTTGCGGAGGAAGGCTTCGGGATTGCGCAGATCGCCGGTGCGGAGTCCGCGCCGGCCGGATTTGTCTTCGTAGGTGGGGCCAATTCCCTTGGCCGTCGTGCCGATTTTTCCCACTCCGCGTGCCTGCTCTGCCGCCACCTCGTGGCTGCGGTGGTAGGGCATGATCAGGTGGGCACGATCGCTGATTTTCAGCCTTTCGCGGGCATTGATTCCGTTGCTTTCGAGCCCCTCGATCTCCTGGAGCAAAGCCTCCGGGTTAATCACCACTCCCTGGCCGATAACAGCGATTTTGCCCGGCCGCAGGATTCCCGTCGGAACCAGTTGAAGAATGAACTTCTTGCCGCCGGCAACCACCGTGTGGCCGGCATTGGCGCCGCCCTGGTACCGGGCGACAATGTCGAAATGTTCTGAAAGAGCATCGACAATCTTGCCCTTGCCTTCGTCGCCCCATTGGAGGCCGACAATGGCAATGTTGGTATTTCCCTCGCTAGTTTTCATACTCTTCGATATCTGCCTTCTTCGTCACATTCTACTCTGATTAAGAGAACGGCCGGGCCGGATGACATGAAAATTCCTCACCTGTTGGGGAGCAGGGGGGAAGACTTCCAGGTCCTGCCTGTTGTTCCGGGTGCAGCCAGACTAGAGATTCTTGTCCAGCAGCTTGGCGAGATTGTCTTTGGAGGTTGTTCCGACAATCTGCTCCTTGATTTCTCCGTTCTTGAATACCAGTAACGTCGGAATGCTTCGGATATTGTAGCGGCTTGTCACCGACTGGTTCTCGTCCACATTCACCTTCCCGACTTTTGCCCGGCCGGCATATTCACCGGCGACCGCTTCCACCGCAGGTGAAAGCATGCGGCACGGTGCGCACCACTCGGCCCAGAAATCCACAAGCACCGGCTTGTCAGATCCCAGAACTTCCTGCTCAAAATTCTGATCGCTAAACTCCAGGATGTTACCTCCAGCCATCTGTTCAATCCTCCAGGTGAAAACGAATTTTAAGATGATGAAATAACTTTGGACTCTGTTCCCTGGGTCCTGCCTGCATAAAGGCTTTCGTAGAGGCTTGCATACTTCCTGGCCGATTGCGTCCACGAAAAGTCTTCCTGCATGCAGTTTTGCTGCAGTTTGAACCAGGCATCCCTGTCGCGGAAGGTGGCAATCGCCCGCTGGAGACAGGCAAGTAGAGCTACCGGCGAGTACTGCCGGAATCTGAAGCCCGTTCCCCTTTCGCCATCGAACGGCCGAACGGTATCATCGAGTCCGCCCGTTGCCCTGACCACCGGAACTGTACCGTACTTCATGCTGTAGATCTGGTTCAGCCCGCAGGGCTCATAGCGCGAAGGCATCAGGAACATATCCGAGCCCGCCTCGATCTGATGGGCCAGGGTGTTGTCATACGCCACCTGGACCAGAAACTTCTCCGGATATTTCTCCGCCAGCGATCGGAACAGTTCTTCGTATTCCGGCTCTCCCGTCCCCAGTGCCGTGATGTAGATGTCTTCCCGCATCAATTCATCGGCGACTTGCGCGATCAGGTCAAATCCCTTTTGCCGGACAAACCTTGACACGATGCCGATGACCGGGCGGTTCAGGTCGGGATTCTGCGCGCCCAGCTTCTGAAGCAACAACTTTTTGCAGATTTCCTTCCCCGTCATCTCTCCCGGGTGGTAATTTGCCGGAATCAATTTGTCCGTGGCGGGATTCCAGTCTTCGTAGTCCACGCCGTTCAGAATTCCCACCAGACGGTCGGCCCGGCTTCGCAAGACGCCTTCAAGTCCGTGCCCGAATTCGTCGGTCTGGATTTCCTCGGCATATTTCTGGCTCACGGTGGAAACAAAATCTGAAAAGACGATTCCGCCTTTCAGCAGGTTGACTTTCCCGTAATATTCCAGGCCCTCGATCCTGAACAGGCTCTTATCAATCGATATCCCGGCCATAATTTCGGGAGGGAAAAGTCCCTGATACCCGATGTTATGAATGGTAAACAGCACCGACGTATTTTCATAAAACGGGTCCTTCGCGTAAAGACTCCGCAGATAGACAGGGACGAGGGCAGATTGCCAGTCATGGCAGTGGATCACTGCCGGCGGTGTGGACGAGCGCTTCATGAATTCCAGCGCCGCCATTGAAAACGCCGCAAAACGCTCGGCGTTGTCGGGATAATCCTTGCCGTTCGCCATGTAGAGCTGATCCCGGTCAAAAAACTCCGGGCACTCCATCAGATAGGTCCGGACGCCGCCGGTTTCGCCGGCCATCTGGATGGACGCAAACTTGTAGCCGCCGGAGAGAGGAACCGTGACGCTTCCTGCCCCCGGGACCACGGCTCCGGGCTTTGTGATTTTGTAGCGGGGAAGAAAGACTTCAACTTCGTAGCCCAGGGATGCCAGCGCTTTGGGCAACGCACCCACCACGTCGGCCAGACCCCCGGTTTTCGAGTAGGGCACACTCTCAGATGCTACAAAAACTATTTTCATGGGGATCATCCACTGAATTTGCTACATACACTTAATAGGCTAAATTAGAGGATGGAGGCAGCAAAGTCAAGGTTCTGGCTTCAGACCCCACAGGAAGGAATAGGCAGAATCTAAACCTGGTCGAACCTTTGCGCTGCTATCTCTCTTTTTATGGTTAAACGCCGACGGCCAAAGCTGGGACAGCACTTTCTGTCTGACCCCCGTTATTGTTCGCGTGTGGCAGATGCTCTTGATCTGCGTCCTGAAGACCTCGTTATCGAAATTGGCCCGGGGCACGGCGCGGTGACAGGATTGCTGGCCGCGCGCGCGCGCGGCGTGGTGGCCGTCGAGCTTGACTCTGAACTGGTGGACGAACTTCGGCAGAACTTCCGGCAATCGCCCAATGTGGAAATTATTCACGGCGACGTGCTCCTGACGGACCTTGGAGAGATTTGCCGCCGTCACCACGTGGAACGGTGCCACATTTTCGGCAATCTTCCCTACTACATTACTTCGCCGATTATTCATCATGTGCTGGGATTTGCCGGGCAGGTTCGCGCCATGGGGCTGCTGGTTCAGCGCGAGGTCGCCGACCGGCTGGTTGCAGAACCCGGTTCGCGCGATTACGGCTACCTCACGGTTCTCGCCCGCCTCTTTTGTTCCGCTCGCGCAGTTCTTCAGATTCCGCCCGGGGCTTTCTCCCCGCCGCCCAAGGTCCACTCCGCCTTTGTCAGGTTTGAGATGCACACAGGCGGGGCGAGTGTGAGTCTGGAAAACGAGCAGGAGTTCCTGCAGTTCCTGAAGCAGTCCTTTTCCCACAAGCGCAAGAAGCTTCTGAACTGCCTGGCCCCGATGTATTCGCGGCAGAGAACGGAGGCGGAACTTGAGCGGCTCGGGTTGCCCTTGCAGGTACGCGCCGAAGAGCTTCCGCTGGAGCAGTTTATTGCGCTCTTTTCGAACCTTCGCGCAGGCGCGGATTAGCGATGGGAGGGTGTGGTCCCGGCGGGCAGATGTCGACGCTCCTTGTTTCCCGGAGCTATGATAAGATTTCGACGTATGTGAGGAGGTATTAACATCTCAAATTCTGATAACAAGTTACGAGCAATTCCCCTCGGAGGCCTGGGGGAGTTCGGCATGAACATGATGGTCTTCGAGTATGGCGACGATGCCATTGTGGTTGATTGCGGAGTGACGTTTCCCGACGCAGAACTGCCCGGCGTGGACATCATTATCCCCGACATCACTTACCTCCGGCAGATTCAGCGCCGGATCAGGGCCATTCTTCTCACCCATGGCCACGAAGATCACATTGGAGCGCTGCCTTACGTGCTGGATGAGATCGACGCTCCTGTTTACGGAACTTCGTTCACTCTGGCGCTGGCAAAGGCAAAGCTGGTAGAGCACGAACTGGAAGACAGCGCTGACATGCGTGAAATCAAGCCCGCTACGCCATTTGATATCGGGCCGTTCCATGTGGAGTTCATCCATCTCACCCACAGCATTATTGAGGCGGGTGCGCTGGCCATCACCACGCCTGCGGGAACCATTATTCACACGGGTGACTTCAAGTTTGACCCCACGCCCATGGACGGGCGCCAGAGTGACCTGCACACCCTGGCGGATTACGGGCGAAAAGGGGTCCTGGCGCTGTTTTCAGACTCCACCAACGTCGAGCGGCCCGGCATCACGCCTTCTGAACGCGCCGTTCGTGAGCGGCTTTCTGAAATTATGACAGGCGCCCCGGGGCGTGTTCTTATCACATGTTTTTCCACTTCCGTCCATCGCCTGCAAATTGTGGTAGACCTTGCCCATGAGCGCGGACGGCGGCTCTGTTTTCTGGGGCGCAGCATGGTCCAGATTTCAGAAATCGCCCAGCAAATGGGGAAACTCCGCATTCCGCACGGTTTGCTGGTAGATCAACAGGAACTCAAGAATTTGCCGCGGTCTAAGGTGGTTCTGGTGCTCACCGGCAGCCAGGGGCAACCGATGGCTGCGCTTCCCCGGGTCGCCGTCAATCGCCACAAGTGGGCATCGGTTGAGCCGGGTGACGAGGTGGTAATTTCCGCCCGGGTGATTCCGGGAAATGAAAAGTCCATTTTCCGCATGATTGACCACCTCTATCGCCGCGGGGCTCATATCCATTACGATGATGGCAGCCAGCCGCCTGTTCATGTTTCCGGGCATGGCAGCGCAGAGGAGGCTAATCTGATGCTGACCCTGGTTCGGCCACGCTTTTTTGTGCCCGTCCATGGCGAATATCGCCAGCTTTTCCAGCATGCGGAGGCGGCCAAGCGGTTGGGAATCCCGCCTGAAAACGTCTTTTTGCTGGAAAGCGGCGATGTACTGGAATTTAAGGGACAGTCGGCAAAGAAAGCTAATCGCGTTCCGGTGGGCCGCATCTGCATTGATGTCGGGACGCTGGACGAAGTGGGTGATGTCATCCTGAAAGAACGGCGCCACATTTCAGAAGATGGCATCGTAATTCCAATTCTGGCCATCAACGGACATACCGGGAAGCTCGAGGTGCCTCCGGAAATCGTTTGGCGGGGTTTTATTCCCATGGACGAGGCGGCGGACCTCGTGGAAAGCGCCCGGCAGGTGATTTTCAAGACTATCGAAGTCTCCAATACTGAGGAAATTGCCGACTGGGGTGTCATCAAGGAGAAAATTCGTACCGCTTTGCGCCGCCATTTCGATCAGGAAACCGGCAAGCGGCCCATGGTCCTGCCGGTCGTTCTGGAAGTCTGAGTGCCGGTTCCCGGAGCCGCGCCAGACCCGGTTTTATTACCCGGGAGCAAATGGCCGGGATATTCCCTGTTTGCGTATGACACCGGGCGTGGTACTATTTTTGAACGGATGGGGATTGCGCCACCACGTCCTGTACCGTGCCTGAGGCATGGTGAAAAACATTCACAGAGCCACGCACCTGCGGCGGAGAGGGCCACCGCGGTGAGTGAGTTTTCCCGGAGAGAATTCGGCGCATGCCAACCTCCTCTTCAACTGCCAAAAAGGACCCTTCCAGGAGTTCTTCCACCCACCCGCTGATAGGGTCGGAGCGCCTTGCTGAACTGGTGGGCTTCCTGTTGTTGATTCTGGGCCTGCTGGTTCTGTGCAGCCTGGTTTCCTATTCTCCCGCTGATCCCTCCTGGGACGCGAGTGGGCAGGCTGTGGGAGTCATCCACAACTGGATTGGACTGATGGGGGCTTATGGCGCCGATTTTCTGGAGCAAATGCTGGGGTGGCCGGCTTTTGTGATTCCCGTATCTCTGTTTTTTGTGGGCTTCAGGCTGATACGGACAAGGCCCCTGGAGGCTCCCCGTTCCAAACTGTTTGGGCTGGTGTTGTTGATTTTGTCCCTGGGCGCTTTGCTGAGCCTGTTTCCTTATACCCCGCAGATCCACGGCGTGATCAACGGAAGCGGCCTTGTGGGATACCTGGTGGCCATTGGTCTGGTCAACGTCCTGAATCCACTGGGCGCGGCGATTGTTGCCGGCACCCTGTTTTTGAGTTCTCTGTTTCTCGTCACGCGGTTCTCTTTTTCAGCCCTGATGGCAATTCTTCAACGGCGCTTCGCATTTTTGGGCAGGCTTGCCGCTCGTTGGCAGGACTGGCGCGAAAATCGCCGTGCCGAGCGCCTGCGGCGCCAGATTGAACGGACAAAGGCCGCGGGCCGGCAGCCTGTGGTGATGCAGGAGGCGCGTCAACTCTCACCGCGCACGGATTCGAAAGACGAGGCTCCCAGGATTACCAGCAGCCAGCCCGCCCCGCCGGTGACCAAAGGTCTCGGCACGCTGAGTCCTGAAATCGTCGAACGCACTCCTGGAAAACCACCGGCAATGGCCGAGGAAGCGGTGCCCAAACCTCCCAAACTTTCGGGCCGAAACCGCGGCCGTTATAAGCTGCCCAGCACCGCGCTGCTGAGGCCGCCTGACCCCGAAGAGAGAATTGACGAAGATGAATTGAAGGAGCGCGCCCTCAGGCTGACGGAGAAATTTGCTGAGTTTGGGGTCACCGGGACGGTCACGCAGATCCATCCCGGCCCTGTCGTTACCACCTACGAGTTCAAGCCGGAAGCGGGTATCAAGTACAGCCGCATCGTGAACCTTGCGGACGATCTCTGCCTTGCCTTGAAAGCCGAATCGATTTTGATCGAGCGCATTCCAGGCAAATCAACCGTCGGCATTGAGGTGCCCAACGCGCATCGGGAGACTATCCATCTGCGCGAAACGCTTGAGTCAAGCGAATTCAGCGGTCACAAGTCCAAGCTGGTTCTCTGTGTGGGGAAAACCGTTAAGGGGGAGATCCAGGTCACCGACCTTACCCAGATGCCTCACCTGCTGATTGCCGGATCAACGGGGAGTGGCAAGAGCGTTGCGGTCAACGCTTTTATCGTCTCCATCCTCTACAAGGCGACACCCGATGAAGTCAAGGTGATCCTGATTGATCCCAAGCGGCTGGAACTGAACCTCTATGAGGGTATTCCACACCTCTTTACGCCTATCGTGACGGAGCCCAAGCTGGCTGCCAATGTTCTGCGCCGGGCCACGATGGAGATGGAACGGCGGCTGAAATTGCTGGCCGAGCAGGGTGTGCGGAACATTGAACAATACAACAAGCTGTTCGAGAAAACCTCGACGCTGGACCTGTTTGACACCGATCCCGAACGCAACCGTCCGCTGCCGTACATCATGATCGTCATCGATGAGCTGGCAGACCTGATGATGGTTGAGCCGCAGGGCGTCGAAGAGTCCATCACCCGCCTGGCCCAGATGGCCCGCGCGGTGGGTATCCACCTGATTCTTTCAACCCAGCGGCCCTCGGTGGACGTGATCACCGGCTTGATTAAGGCGAACCTGCCCTCGCGGATTGCGTTCCGGGTAGCGTCGAAAGTGGACTCCCGGACCATTCTCGACTCGAACGGCGCGGAAGCGCTGCTGGGCCGCGGCGACATGCTTTTCCTGCCGCCCGGGTCGGCGCGGCTGGTTCGCATGCACGGCGCGCTGGTTACCGAAAAAGAGATCGACAAAGTTGTGGAATGGTGCAAGCAGCAATGCGCCCCGGAGTACAACGAAGAATTCCTCAAGCCTGTCCGGGACAAGGATGACCGCAGCATCGACCCGGACGACGAAACGGACGCTTCAGAACTGGACGCCGTTTACGACGATGCTGTTCGCGTGGTGGTCGAATCCGGCAAGGCATCGACTTCGCTTCTGCAGCGCCGCCTGCGGCTGGGGTACGGGCGGGCCGCCCGCCTGCTTGACCTGATGGAGCGTGACGGGATCATCAGCGCTCCGGATGGGTCCAAGCCCCGGGAGGTTCTGAAGCGCCCGGACTGGGTGCGGGAAATAGACGAACCCCTGCGGTAACCGGGTGTCGCTGCAGGCGAACCTCCAATGCAGAGGGCGAACGAGGTTCTTCCTTCCAAAGCTTCATCCATCACCGGCAGGCGCTAGAAGTCGATCAGGTTCCTGGGAGGAACCGCGGCGCGAATGGCATTCAGAATGGCGAAAAGATCGATGACCTCCTGGCAGATCGCTCCGGCAACCGGCGGCAGATAGCCTGCGGCGGCAAAAAACATTCCGACAACACTCAAAGCCATTCCGCCCAGGGCGCTCTGCAGGGCGATGGTGCGCATCCGCCTGGCGATGTGGAAGAATTCGTCCACCTTCTCGAGCGAGGTGTCCATGATCACGGCGCCGGCCGATTCCGCGGTTATGTCACTGTGATGTCCAAACGCCACGCCGATCGAGGCCGTCATCAGGGCGGGCGCGTCGTTAATACCGTCACCGAGAAAAAGAGTTTTGGCATCCTTCGTTGCCTGGCGGACCAGTTCCACCTTCTCTTCGGGGCTCTGAGAGGCATAGACCTCTGTTCACCCCAACCAGGTCGGCGAGGTATTTCACTTCGCTTTCCCGGTCGCCTGAAACCAGCATCAGCTTGAGAAATCCATGCTTCCTGCCGAGATGCTGCACAAAGGATTTGCTTTCCGTCCGCGGGGCGTCATGGAAAACGTAAGTTGCGGCGTAGGCGCCATCGAGAGCAATCTCGCAGGATAGCCCGGCCGTTAGCGGAGGCAGCGATGTTTCGACGGTTCCAAACTCTTTGATCAGCGCCGCGCGGCTGGTGATGCGAATGGATCGGCCCTCCACGATGCCCTGAAGGCCGCGGCCGGGGGCTTCGCTGATCTTGGCGGCAGAAATGAGGGGCAGATCTGCATCTTGAGCGGCATGGAGAATGGCTCTGGCGAGGGGATGTTTGGAGTATTGTTCGACGCTCGCAACCAGCTGCAGGACCTCCTTCGGGTCAAAACCGGGGGCAGTGATTTGCTGTGTCAGGTGCGGGAGTCCGTAAGTGAGCGTCCCGGTCTTGTCAAAAATAATAGTTCGGCAGGTATCGAGCCGCTCCAGGACCGAGGGGTCTTTGACAACGATTCCGCGGCGGGCGGCCAGCGAGATGGAACCGATGATGCTGACCGGGATGGCGATCAGCAGGGGGCACGGCGTGGCGATCACCAGGACGGCAAGAAAGCGCACGGCTTCTCCGCTGTATGCCCAGGCGATGAGCGCCAGGGCTACGGCCAATGGCGTGTAGTAGGCGCCCAGCTGGTCACCCAGCCGGCGAATGCGCGGGCGGTTTTCCTGCGCCGTCTTCATCACTTTCATGATCCGGGCGTAACGGGAGTCTTCGGCCAGCTTTTCCGCCTGGATGGTGAGAGCGGATTCGCCGTTGATGGCGCCCGACATGACCCGCGCCCCGGGCGCTTTGGAGATTTCAAAGGGCTCGCCGGTCAGATACGATTCATCCATAATTCCCTTGCCGTCGATCACAACACCGTCAACCGGGCAGATTTCATGAGGATAGACCGTCAGCGTGTCCCCGATCCTGATTTCGTCCAGGGGCACGTCAGTGATCGTGGAGTCGTGTTTGCGGTGCGCGATGCTGGGCATTCGTTTGGCCAGCGCTTCCAGGACCGAAGATGCGCTGCGGACTGCATAGGCTTCCAGAACGTTGCCGCCGGAAAGCATCAGAACCACCAGCGTGCCGGCAAGGTATTCACCCAGAATGATGGAGACCACAATCGAGATGCCGGCCAGCAGGTCGGATCCGAATTCCTTCCGAAAAACCTTGATCATCAGCCCATAGATGAGCGGGGCTCCCCCCAGAACCAGGGCTGCAAACAGGGGAAGATCGTAAGTGATCTGCGTCGACTTCAGGAGAAATCGAAGAACCAGGTGGCAGGCGATCCCCGCAATGGCGACGATAGCCACCGCGTTCTCGGCTGAGACGTGACGCTTTTTGCCGCCCTGCGCCACCTTATTGGAATTTGAGCTTCTCACTTTGTACTTGCCTTATATCCCGTGGGCTGGGTTCTTCCTTCCCCAATCCTAACAAGTTCCCTTCGGGTGAAACAGCCGGGCTCCGGAAGGTTTTTTAAGTTTAGCGGCATGTAAAGGTGGCGTCTCTTAATTATTTTACATCTAAGCAGATAGAGAAAATGCAGGGGAGGCTTTCCTTGACCTGCAGGGTAGCGTAAAATAAGATAAATGGATTTGCCCCTTCGTGGCGTACCTGGCTTGGGCCGGGTTCGGAGGGGTATGACTGTGAATGCACGAGTGGCAGGCGAGACAGTAGATGTTCGAGAATCTTCAAGATAAGTTCCAGCAGGCGTTCAAGAACCTCCGCGGAAGAGGAACGCTGACCCCGGAGGCGGTTGACGAGGCGCTGCGTGAAGTTCGCCTGGCGCTGCTGGAGGCCGACGTCAATTTCAACGTGGTCAAGGCGCTGCTCGACAGGGTACGGGTTCGCGCTCTGGGCGAAGAGATTGGGGCGACGTTTACGCCGGCGCAGGAAGTGGTGCGCATCGTACGGGACGAACTGGTGGATATCCTGGGGCGCGATGCCTCGCTGCTGACTTTTTCCAAAGAATACCCCACGGTCCTGCTGATGGTAGGCTTGCAGGGTTCCGGGAAGACCACGACTTCCGGCAAGCTGGCCCTCTGGCTCAGCAAGAAAAAGAAGCGCCCCATGCTGGTTTCTGCCGACGTTTACCGTCCGGCGGCGCGGGAGCAGTTGGCGGTGATTGCCCAGGCGATCGGAATTCCGTGTTTCGCCGGTGAGGGCATCAATTCGCCCGTTGAGCTGGCCCTGGCGGCAAGAAAAGATGCTGCTGACCGCGGCCACGACGTGCTGATCGTGGATACGGCAGGCCGGCTGCACATTGACGAGCCGTTGATGAAAGAAGTCACCGAGTTGCGCTCGACCCTCCGCCCCAGCGAGGTTCTGCTGGTGGCCGACTCGATGGTGGGGCAGGACGCCGTGAAGAGCGCCCAGGAATTCCACGAGCGGCTGGGGGCGACGGGCGTCATCCTCACCAAGCTCGACGGCGACGCGCGGGGCGGCGCTGCGCTCAGCATCCGCCACGTCACGGGCCAGCCCATCAAGTTTATTGGCGTGGGCGAAAAGTACGACGCCCTGGAAGTTTTTTACCCGGACCGCATCGTTTCCCGCATTCTGGGCATGGGCGACATCCTGTCGCTGATTGAGAGAGCGGAAGAAAAGATTGACAAGAAGAAAGCGCTGGAAGTCCATCAGAAGCTTCAATCGAACTCCTTTACGCTTTCAGACTTCCGCGACCAGCTGGCGCAGATGCGGTCTCTCGGTCCCCTGGACCAGATGCTGGGCATGCTGCCCAAAGTGGGCATGCTGAAAAATATCGGCAAAGTTCAGGTGGACGAAAAGGAAATTGTCAGGATTGAAGCGATCATCAACTCCATGACGGAGAAGGAGCGCCGCCGCCACGACATCATCAACGGCAAGCGCCGCAAGAGGATCGCGCGCGGCAGTGGAACCACGGTCCAGCAGGTCAACCAGGTGCTCAAGCAGTACGTGCAGATGCGGAAAATGATGAAAACCATGAGCACCAGCCTGTTGGGAAAACAGATGAGCCGCCTGAAGTTGCCGGCGGGCATGGGAGGCCTGGGTTCCTAGGCGCGAGTTGGCCATTCCAGAAAGGTGGGGATGGCCCTGAAAAGTTTTGCTATTGTTATAGAGTAGAACGGTTTGGCTGGGACGAGGAGCCCCGGCGAACGTTTATTTCGGATTGTGGGAGGACGATTGTTAAGAATACGGCTGGCTCGGACAGGAGCTAACAAAAAACCGAGTTACAGGGTTGTGGTGATTGAACAGGATCGGCCGCGTGACGGCGGGTTTGTGGAAATTGTCGGGCATTATAACCCGCGGAGAGATCCTGTGGAGTTGGTGTTGAAACGAGACCGTGTGGATTACTGGCTGGGTAAAGGCGCGCAGCCGTCTGAGACTGTACGGAGCCTTCTGAAGAAGTCGGCATCAGCGTAGGCAGAAGGTCTCCCCGTTCCGCCTCACCAAAGCGCAGGGTCCACCCTTTGGGTTTCCCGAGTACTCTTTCTTCAGAGCTAGAGCAAAACTCAGTTCGGCAGGAGGGACCAAGTGGATATGAAGAATCTCATTGAGGAGATCGCTAAAGCGCTTGTGGATAATCCTGAGGAGGTTGCTGTCCGGCCGGTGGAAGGTGAGCAGATCACGGTTCTGGAGCTTCGAGTTCATCCCTCGGACCTTGGGAAAGTGATTGGCAAGCAGGGAAGAACCGCCCGGTCAATTCGAACCATCCTTGGGGCTGCCGGGATGAAACTCAAGAAGCGTTTTACCCTTGAGATCCTGGAATAGGGCGGGCCAGGGCGCTTCTGGCAGGCATCAGGATGAAGCAGGAAGTTCCCCTTCGCGCCGGCAAGCTCAGCAAGGGGCAGACACTTCCGAAGCCGGCGGCGAAATGCCGGGGTTGATTGCCATTGCACGGGTCACGCGTCCGCAGGGGCGCAAAGGGGAAGTGTTGGCGGAAATTCTCACCGATTTCCCCGACCGCTTCGCAAGCCTCGAGCGGGCATTTCTTGAAGATCCCGGCAACAGTCCCCGGGCTGTGACCGTGGAAGATACGTGGTTGCACAAGGGGAAAGTGGTCCTCAAGTTTGCCGGCGTCGGTTCCATTGATGATGCCGAAACATTGAGAGGGCGCCTGGTTCTGGTTCCCGACGAAGAGAAGGTCACCCTTTCCGCCGGCCAGTATTACTTGTGGCAGCTGGAAGGCTGCCAGGTGGTTGCAGAAAGTGGAGGGGAGAGGACGCCCCTGGGAATTGTCACTGAGGTTGAGCGCACCGGGGGAGCGGACCTGCTTCATGTGGCGGAGGGCGGCCGGGAAGTTCTGGTTCCTTTCGTGCGGGCCATCTGCAAGGTGATCGATCCCGAGTCCAGGCTGATTGTGATCGACCCTCCGGAAGACCTTCTCGATCTGAATCGGGAGTAAAGGGCTTCATCACTGGGCGCGGTTGCGCCTGAGGAAGCCTCCGAGACGATGCAATTTGACATTGTCACAATTTTTCCGGACTTTTTCGGGAGCATACTCGCTCATGGCGTCTTGAAACGCGCCATGGGGGGCGGCCAGCTGGCGGTCCGCCTGCACGACCTTCGCGATTTTACGGACGATCGCCATCGGACGGTCGATGACCGTCCCTTTGGAGGCGGCCCCGGAATGGTTCTGAAACCGGAGCCGATTTTCCGCGCCGTGGAATCGATCAAGGCTGAAGACGGGGCGGGGGAAGTTCCGGTGATTCTGCTTTCGCCGCAGGGCCGCCTGTTGCGGCAGCCGGTGGTGGAAGAACTGGCCGGGCACTCGCGCATGGTCCTGGTTTGCGGCCGCTACGAGGGCATGGACGAGCGCGTGGCAGGGTGCCTGGCGACCGATGAGTTGTCGATCGGAGATTATGTTTTGAGCGGCGGCGAGATGGCAGCCGCCGTGGTCATGGAATCCGTGGCCCGGCTGATTCCGGGCGTGCTGGGCAATGAAGAATCCGTTGCCCAGGATTCGTTTGGCGAGGAAAGCGCCCCGGGCCGGAGGGTGCTCGACTGGCCGCATTACACCCGGCCTGCCGAGTTCCGGGGGATGCGCGTGCCCGACGTTTTGATTTCGGGAGACCACGCGGAAATCAGCCGCTGGCGAAGGCGCCAGGCGCTTGAAAAGACCTGGCGAAAACGGCCGGAATTGCTGGCCGATCTGCCTCTCGACGAGGAAGACCGGCGGCTTCTGGAAGACTTGAAGCAGTCCTCATGGCTGCCCGTTTCGCCCCGGCAGAGCTGATGGACCGGCGCTGCCGCCGCAACCGGGAGTTTGTGAAAAGGGATGATCCCCATTTCTATTTGAAGATGGAGCGTTACCACAATGAGCATCGTTGAAAAGATTGAACAGGAACAACTGAAGAAAGACATTCCGCACTTTCACGCGGGTGATACCGTGCGGGTGCACGTGAAGATCAAGGAAGGGGACAAGGAGCGGATCCAGGTGTTTGAGGGCACTGTGATGGGGCAGCGCCGCGCCCAGAACCACTCCACCTTCACGGTCCGCAAGATCTCATTCGGCCACGGCGTCGAGAGGATATTCCCCCTGCACTCGCCCGTCATCGACAAGATCGAGCGGGTCAGGGCAGGGCAGGTGCGGCGCGCCAAGCTGGGGTATCTGCGCGGCCGTCGCGGAAAGGCTGCGCGCATCCGCGAAGCCCGCACCGAGCGCGAAGGCTAACCGGCAGGCCCGCCAGGCCAGGCATAAAACGGCAGGGTGTCCCGCCGCCATTTCTACCCGGAACTGTGGTCGTCATCCGATGCCTCGACTGTGCAAACCCGCGAGACCTGGAGTGTTCCTCGCGGCTTGAATCCAGCCTGCTTCGCCGGGGAGTCAGGCTTGTTGCGGGCACCGACGAAGCCGGGCGGGGCTCGCTGCTGGGGCCGCTGTACGTGGCCGCCGTCATCCTGGATGCGGAACGGCCCATTCCCGGCCTGAACGATTCAAAAAAGCTTACCGCCCAGGCTCGCTGCAGCTTCGCCGGGCAGATTCGCCAAACGGCCCTGGCTTACCAGGTGGTTGCCGTTCCCGCCAAAGAGGTTGACGGCCTGAACGTGTATGAGGCCACCCGGCAGGCGATGATTCGCGCCCTGCTGGCGCTCGATCCGCTGCCGGAATTCGCCCTCGCCGACGCCATGCCGCTCCAGAACGGCCGCCGGCCCGGCTTCTCCATTCCTTACTGGCCGCTCATCCACGGCGACGCGCGCTCGGTGTCGATAGCGGCCGCCTCCATCCTGGCCAAAGTTGCCCGCGACGAACATCTCGAGCAGCTGGACCGCCAATACCCGCAATACGGCCTGGCGCGAAACAAAGGCTACGGCACGCGAGACCACCTCGACGCCCTGGCCCGCTACGGCCCCTGCCCCGAACACCGCCGTACCTACCAGCCCGTGAAAGATATGCTGGCTCCCAGCCTGCCTTTCGCCTCTGCATGAAAGTCCACGCGTTGTCCCGAGCCCATCCGCCGCCCCGTCATTCCGAGCGAAGCGAGGAATCTGCTTTGTGGTTTTTCTAAGCGACCGGTAGGGAAAAGCAGATCCTTCGTTATCCCGCTGAACACCGGCGGGATTCCTCAGGACGACGGGTAGAGGGATGCGAGCCGGCGTTTGCGCCTGAGCCGAAAAGCAGATTCTTCGGCCGTAAGCGGGCCCCAGAATGACGCAGAGGCGGGTGACGCCTGAAACGCAACGTTCCGCGATCTTGACATGAAGGCTTAACTTCACTACATTTAACCTCAGCATGAGCCAAACCATCAAGGACCAGATCATCGAGCAGGTTGACCGCCTGGATGACCACCGGCGCAAGCAGGTGCTGGACTTCGCCCATCGCCTGGCAGCGCCCTCCGGGACCCCAGGACGGGCCCTCACAGGCTTTGTTGGCTCCATAGATCCGGCGGACCTCGATGCCATGGCTAAGGCGATCCAGGAAGATTGCGAAAAAGTCGACCCGAATGCCTGGTAAGGTCCTTCTCGACACCAACGTCATCATTGCATTTTTCGCCGGAGAGAAGACTGTTTCGCAGCACTTCACCGAGGCCGAGGTTCTTGTCTCAAGCATCGTTCTCGGCGAACTTTACTACGGTGCGCACAAGTCGTCCCACGCTCCCGCCAACCTGTCCAGAATCGAGCAATTCGCCGCCGCAGTCCATGTCCTGAGCTGCGATGAGGTGACTGCGCAGCACTACGGCCAGATTAAGGATCGCTTGAGAATAAAAGGCCGTCCGACTCCCGAAAATGACATCTGGATTGCCGCCATTGCGCAACAATACCGATTGCCGCTGGCCACGCGCGACGAGCATTTCAGAGAGGTGGACGGTTTGGCGCTTGAGAATTGGTGACCGGAGGCCTGGTCGCCCCGCCACGCAAAACAAAGCACCAGGATTTTTCCCCTTGGCCCCGCCGCCTCCTTTATCGGTGCGCCACTCTCCCCGCCGGCATTGGGCCGATTTTGCTTGACAAATGTCGGCTAGCATGGTAGTCTTTTGTTTGTGCCGGATGGTCTGCACAGGGATGGGGCGCACAATCTTTACGCCGGATGCTGCAGGGGACAAAAAAGACTAGCTTTCTGGCTTTTTAGGGACAAATGGGACAGAAAAAGATGTTATTTTAAAAAACGAAGCTGAGATGTTGTTGAAAACAAATGATCTGCTCCCAAAAACGAACCTAAACGAACCTAAAAACGAAGCTGAGAAGTTGTTGAAAATACGTAGCTGTGGAAAAAACGAACCTAAAACGAACCTAAAACGAAGCTACAGATAGTGTTGATAATAAAGGGGCGTGAAAAACGAACCGGAGCGGGCGCGCAAGGCTGATCCAAAGAATCTAGCCTACTGTCCGCCATCAAAATCGCCTTTGTTTTGCCACCGCTATTTGAATGCCGTGCCACGGAACAACACAAATTTCCAACCGGCTTTTCAGCCGATGGAGCCAGCCGCCGCGCACGATGTGCAACCCTTTGCCCCCGCTGATGGTATGCTTCTGAAACCGACATTACTCATCTGAGGTGTTACGAGTGGCTCGATTGCTGATTCAAAACGGACGCGTGATCTCGCCCGAGGACGGCCTCGACGGCATGCTGGACCTGCTGATCGAAAACGGAGAAATTCGCGAAATGGGTGCGCACCTTTCCGGTCCCGCTGATGAAACCTTCGATGCGCAGGGGCAGATTGTTGCGCCCGGCTTTGTGGATATCCACGTTCATCTGCGCGAACCGGGTGGAGAGATTTCCGAGACGCTGGAGAGCGGTCTTCGGGCCGCGGTGGCGGGAGGCTTTACGGCCGTGTGTCCCATGCCCAACACGCGTCCGGTGAATGACAGCGCTGAACTCACGCGCCATCTCGTCAGCCGGGCGGAGGAATTGAAACTGGCGCGCGTGTTTCCCATCGCGGCGGTTACGCTGGGCAGCCAGGGAGAAAAACTCACCGACTTCCAGGACCTGATTACTGCCGGGGCCGTAGGATTTTCAGACGACGGCAAGCCCGTCAAGACAAGCGTTTTGATGAAGGAGGCCCTTGAGAGGGCGAAAGAGCTGGGCGTGCCCATCATCGACCATTGCGAGGTGCCGGAACTGAGCGCCGGCGGGGTGATGAACGCAGGCGTGCATTCAAAATCCCTGGGCCTGGGTGGCATTCCGAATGAGGCGGAAGACGGCTGCATTGGCCGTGATATTGAAATTGTGGCGGCTACCGGAGGGCACCTTCATGTGGCGCATCTTTCAACGGCGGGAGGCATCCGGATGGTGCGTGAAGCAAAGGAGCGCGGGCTGAACGTGACCTGCGAGGTTACGCCGCACCACTTTACGCTGACCGACGAGGACGTCACTCGCTATGGGACCCATGCCAAGATGAATCCTCCGCTGCGCAAGGCCTCAGACGTGGAAGCGCTGCTGGAGGGCATTCAGGCCGGCGTGGTGGACGCCATTGCCACCGACCATGCGCCGCACGCGGCCGAACTGAAATCGCGGCCCATGGCGGAAGCCCCGTTTGGAGTGACCGGCCTCGAAACAGCCCTGGCGCTGGGCCTCAGGCAGCTGGTGCACCCGGGCAGGATATCCATGGGCGGGCTGATCGCCTTGATGAGTTCGAAGCCGGCGCGCGTTATCAACAGGCCGCTGGGCCGCATCCGGGTGGGAGGCGCTGCGGACCTGACCCTGTTCGATCCCGAACTCGAATGGACCTATCGCGCGGCCGACGGTTATTCCCGGAGCCACAACTCGCCGTTCGACGAATGGAAGTTTCGGGGCGCAGTGACCGCAACCATAGTCGAGGGCCGGATCGTATTCCGGCGCTGACGCGGGCCATGTCTTGCCGCGTTTCGCTTGACTTTCCGGGACTCGCGTCCTAACGTACTGCTGCCGGCTGAATTCTTCAGCCGGGATGTATTGGAAGCCGGACCACTGGCGGGCCTCGCCACCACGGTTGCAAGGCTGAACCTCCGCCAGACCGAACCCGTCCACGCAGGTTGACAATGCCTCCAACGCTCTCTGCGATCGACGCCATTTCGCCCGCATTTGAGCGAGTCAGGCGGCAGCTTTTCCAGCCGTTTCGATTTGCTTTCTGGGCGCGCATGGCCCTGGTGGCTCTGGCGACCGGGGAATTTTACAGCAGCAGCAGTTGGAGCGGCCTGCGTTTCACATTGCCGTCCTCAAGAAGGAACCCTGGCTACGCCGTTCTCGAACTGGCGCGGCCACACTGGGAATATCTGAAGCGCTACCTTCCGTGGATCGTTCTTGGCGTTCTGCTGCTGTCCGCTTTCGTGATTTTTTGGATCTACGTCTCCAGCGTTTTCCGGTTTATTCTCTTCGACTCCGTCCTGACAGATCGCTGCAACATTAAGGACCAATGGCGGCAATGGCGCTGGCAGGGAATGAGATTCTTTCTGTGGAGGATCTGCCTGGGGCTGGGAGTTGCGGTGGCACTCGGAATACTGGCGGGCGCCGGCGCCCTGGCGTTCGTATCAACCGGGGCGTTCAGGAATCCTCGCCAGCATGTTGCCTTGCTGGTGCTGGGCGGGATTGCAGCCTTTCTGTTGCTGACCTGCATCATCATCCTGGCTGCGCTGATTGCCTTGTTTGCCCGGGATTTTGTGGTGCCCGTGATGGCGCTGGAAAACGTGGGGATTATCGATGGGTGGCGGCGCGTGATCGCCCTGCTGGGCGCTGATAAGAAAGCATACGTGGGTTATGTGCTGATGAAGATTGTTCTGGTGGTAGGCAGTACCATTCTTTTCGGGATCCTGACCCTGATTGCCGTTTTACTGCTCCTGATCCCGCTTTCGATTGCTGGCGCCGCCCTCTACTTTTTCGCCAGGTCGGCAGGGCTGCTGTGGAGTTTTCCTGCCATCGCCGTTGGCGTTGTCTTCGCGGGCGCTGCGCTGGCAGTGGTCTTTTACGTCAACGCATTCATTTCAGCGCCGGCCATGATGTTCTTCCAGGCCTACGTCATCCACTTCCTGGGATCGCGGTATCCGGCGCTGGGGGCCCGGATTGCTGCGCCGCCCACGCCGCCTGCGCCACCGCTTTTCGCCGACCCCAGCGTCTCGCCGGCTGGCTAGGATTGCTGAACGGGGTTGGAAGCGCCCGGGCGGCTGCCGGGTTTCACGGCGGGCTTGCCGGCCTTGCAGAGAGGGCAATCGTCCGGGTCCCAGGTTTTTACGTTGAGGGTGACGAGTGAGGCCTTGGGGACATTAAATTCAACATTCCCGCCGCTGCGGTCAACCAGAGCGCCGATGCCGACTACCTTGCCGCCGGCATCCTCAACGCACTGGGCGGTTTCACGGGTGGACTTGCCTGTTGTGATGACGTCTTCGACAACCAGCACCGGCTCGCCCTGCTCCAGGCTGAAACCCCGGCGGAGCGTCATCTGGCCATCCTTGCGTTCGGTAAACAGAGCTCTCAGGCCAAGCGCCCGTGCAACTTCATGCGCTACGATCACTCCGCCCAGCGCCGGCGCCACCACCGTCCTTGCGCCCAGTTCAACGAGTTTGGGCCCCAGTTCAACACACAACTGCTCTGCTACCCGGGGGTGCTGCAGCACCAGCGCGCACTGAATATAACGGTCACTGTGAAGGCCCGAGGAAAGAATAAAGTGGCCCTCCAGCAGAGCGGAGGACTCGCGGAAAATTTTGAGAATGTCGTTTTCTGTCATGGGTTGTCCTTATGAAAAAGGTGAACCTATCCGGAAGATTCCTGCATTTCCTCCAGGATGGCCTTTGCGGCCGTTGCCGGATCCGGAGCCGCTGTGATGGGGCGTCCGATCACCAGGTAATCTGCGCCGGCATCGAGGGCGGACCTGGGCGTTGCGGTTCGCGACTGATCGTTTGCCGCCGCGCCCGCGGGCCGAATGCCCGGAGTCACGATCACAAAATCCGGACCGCACTCTTTGCGCAGAGCGGAAACTTCTTTTGCGGATGCCACCACGCCGTCCAGGCCCTCCGACTGTGCCAGGCGGGCCATGCGGAGTACGGCGCTTTCGGGCGGCCCGGCGATGCCCAGTTCGTCCAGGTCATCGGCCGCGAGGCTGGTGAGGATGGTTACGGCCAGCACCAGCGGTCGGGGACGGTTGTCAACGGCTCCCTCGCGGGCTCCTTCAAGGGCCGCGCGCAGCATTTTTCTTCCACCCAGCGCGTGAACGTTCAGCAGGGAAACGCCCATCTTTGCCGCAGCCCGGCAGGCGCCGCGCACCGTGTTGGGAATATCCAGAAACTTAAGATCGAGGAAAACCTTTGCGCCTGAATCGATCAAATAGCGGGCCAGCATGGGGCCTTCTGAGGTAAAGGCTTCCATGCCAACCTTAAACATTCCGGCGTGCCCGCGCAGTTTGTCGGTCATTCGAGCTGCCGCCTCGGCGGTATTGAAATCAAGCGCAACAATTAATTTGTCTCGAGCCTGCACCTGTGTTCTCCTGATTCCGGACCGCCGGCGCTACCTGACACTGGCGGGTGACCAGCAAGGGTCATTAGGGATTGTAAGTTGGCACGGAAAAAAACTAAATAGAAAAACTTCGTTTTCCCGCGTGGCGCCGGGATCCGCCATTGAAGTACGGAAACTTCGGCTCCTGCCCTGCTATTTGTGCGTGCGTTGCGACGTTCCTGCTTTGTCCGGCGCAAGGTGACGGAGCGCGGCCGCTTGTTTTCGATATCGTGCCACGTTGCGCTGATGTTCTGCAAGTGTTCCGGCAAATCGGTGCCCACCGTGGTTATTGCTGACAAAGTAGAGATAGTCCGTTGAAGCCGGATGAAGGGCCGCAAGAATGGAAGCTTTCCCGGGATTGCAAATGGGACCGGGCGGAAGCCCGCTGTGCACATACGTATTATAAGGAGACTTCAGGTTCAAGTCGCTTTCGGTGATCGGCGCCTGGGGCCGATGGGACATTTCCGCCGCATAGGCTACGGTTGGATCACATTGAAGCAACATTCCTTTCTTCAAGCGCGACTCGAAAACCTGGGCGATGATGGAGCGTTCATCGGCGTCCGGCGTTTCCTTTTCAATCAGCGATGCGAGGGTCATGACCCGGTGAAGGCTTACGTCCGATTGACTGAGGTCTTGCTTAAAATCCTGGTCATAGACTTCACGGAAGCGTGCCAGCATCTTCATAACAATATGCGCCGCCGTGGGATGGTATTCAAATCGATAGGTATCCGGAAACAGGTACCCCTCGAGCGAAGGCGCTTTCGGATCGAGATCATGGATGGGAGCAGCGTTCTGGGTTATTCTCAGAAAGTTTTCCGGCGCAATCCCCAGCCTTTTCTGCAGGACCCGTGCGATATCAAAGCGGTTGGATCCCTCGGGAATGACGACGGTGCGGAAATAAACTTCGCCGCGGATCAGTTTCCGGTAAATGTCCAGCGGCCTCATCGGGCGGTCGAAGAGATACTCGCCTGCCTTCAAATGGTGGCGCCACCTGCCGGCGCCATAAAGCAGAAGGAACGGCCATCGATGCGCGAGAACGCCTTTCGCCACCAGCTGGTTTGCAACTTCCGGGGCCTGTGTCCCCGGCGGAATATCTACGATCATCTCTCCGGTGTAGCCGCGATAAGGCCGCACAAGTTCAAAGTTGACGATGGCAAGCCCCGCAATGATCACCAGGACCATCAACGCGAGGATCTTCTTTGTCACAAACTTCCTCCGCCGACGTCAGTGGGCTCAACCTGACTGGCATGATATTCCAGGTAGTTTTGAAGCAGCAATACGGCTGAAACACGATCGACAGCCTGCTGTCGTTTGCTGATACTGAGCCCCGCCGTTCTCAGCATCCGATTGGCTTCCACGCTGGTCAGCCGCTCATCCCACAGTTCCACGGGGCATCGCACGCGCTTCTGCAGCTTTTTCGCAAAATCTTCCACATGGCGTGACATGGAGGTTGCTTTCCCGGTGTGACCGATCGGATGGCCAACAATGATTTTCTCGACAGAGTATTCCTCAACCACGGCTCGAATGTGGTCCAGGTCCTTGCGGATAGAGGTCCGTTGAAGGGTGGGGAGTCCCTGCGCGGTGATGCCCAGCGCATCGGAGACTGCCAACCCGATTCGCCTGAGTCCAAAATCGATAGACAGTATTCTCGCCGGCAACTTTTCTTCCTGTTGGGCGGAGACGAATCCAGCAGATCGGTCCCCTCGTGCCCCTTGAGCGTTTGCTGCCTTTATGATACACCGCGCTGTGTCTTGCCCGTGTGAGCACCCGCAGCGGTTGGAGGAAAGACAAATGATCATCCCCTTGTACTCGCCCGGGCCGGCAGACAGGCTCTCAGAAGCAGATCGATTTCCCCGCGGCAAAGGTTACGGATGATCACTCAGTATTGCGGAATACGTTTCCCTTCCCGGAGGTCCAAAATACTTGAACCCCTGGCAGGTAACAAACAGGCTCGTCGCCAGGACGAGGATGCCGACCGCTGCATGCGTCACCTTCATCACCACCAGCCCCGGCTGGGGGCCGGAAGCCGCACGGGCGTTGAGGTTCATGCTGAGGGATATGATCCCAAGGAAAAATTGCAACCCCGCCACTTGGGCGAGCAAAACCGCCGAAATTTTGAACGCACGTAGATGGGGAAACTTGGTCAGTGCCATCTCCAGAATCCACAGGGAGCAGCCCACCACTGCAATTCCCAGCACCAGGTGCGGCGCGATTCCGAATTCCTTTTTTCGGAATCCTTCTCCCAGAACTGGTTGTATGAACACCGCTGCCGTTGTAAAAACCAGAATCTGCCGCATGGAAGGGGACGCCAGGTCAGGCATCTTGAGTTCATCCCATCGCCAGTCGCTCCGCGTGAATAAAGCCAGGCACAGGGTCAGGCAGAAAAAAATCTGGATCCCAATGATGTACCCAATCGATACCGCTGCTGGAAACGAATTGCGCAGGGGACTCAATATCACAAGGGCCATAACAATGAGAACTCCAACGGTGATGATCCCAAGATTCTTCAAGTAACGATGGTGATTGCTCTTCCACAGCCACAAGGCGAGAGTAACCGTCAAGGCGCATACCGTCGCTCCCAGGATCAGGAAGGTGTGCGCATACCCGGCGGCAGCTGCAGCCAAAGACGGGTTGCCAGCGCCCGCTCCTGTCCAGATCGCCGCCAGGAAGTTCGAGGTTGCGCCTGAGGCGAGCACTCCCGTCATGTAGAGCAAAAACGTCATGACGGCCACAAGACTACCCAACCTGTGCAGCCATGAAACACCGCTTTCCGTTACGGCCATGGTCAAAGATCCTCGGATGAATAATCTGCTGATACGCAAGGTGCAAGGCACGCGGCTCAGACCCGCCCACGCTGGAATTCAAATCAGATGTTGAGCCTCGTGGCTGCGATGGGACACGTTCCCGGTCAGGGTTTGCTCATCCTGGCCAGGAGTTTTGCAACTGTTTCCCGTGGCAGGAAACGCTGCGAAAAAATGCTGGCCTTGTTCACAAAACGCGGTACCACGAGTCCGCCGCCACGCTGAAGCTGCTTCAGCGCGGCTTCCACTACTTCCTCCGGAGGTTGCGAGCCACCCGGAAACCTGTGCCTTCCCTGGCGGGCACCGATATTCACAAAATGGGTTCGCGTGCCTCCCGGGCACAGCGTCACTACGGACACCTGGTAAGGCTTTAATTCTTCCCGGAGCGCCATCGAAAAACTGTTCATAAAGGCTTTCGTGGCGGCATATGCTGTCGCGTAGGGAATCGGCTGAAAGCCTGTCATTGACGAAACATTGATGATTCCGCCGCGGCGCCGCTCAATCATCCCCGGCAAGAGGTGAAAAGTCAATTCCATCATCGCCTCGATTTGCAGACGCATCATGGCTGTTTGCTTATCGAGAGGCAGTTCCCAGAACTTTCCGCGCGCTCCAAAGCCGGCGTTGTTGATGAGAAGATCGATCCCATATCCGCGCTGGCCGACCAGACGGGCAAGGCGTTCGCCCGCGCCGGGCTCACCTAAATCCATCGCCAGAGGCTCGGCGAGAATCTGGTGCGCGGTCTTGAGTTCGGTTGCAAGGGACTCCAGTTTGTCGCCGGAGCGGGCAACCAGGAGAACGTTTTTCCCCTGGGCCGCAAGCTCGCGAGCAAAGCACTCCCCGATGCCGCTGGATGCTCCGGTAATCAGCGAATAAAGCGGAACGTTCATGTTTGCAACCCGGTGGCAGCACTCCGGGAGTTTATTACTCTTGACTTGAAAGCTGGAGACTGTTTCCGGTGATAAAGAGCCTCACGCACGGACGCCGGAAAGCGGGTCTTGAAGACGATATCCCAGAATCCATTCGTGAGGCCGTAACCCTCTTCCATTCCTTTCGGGCTGTGATGGTAGAAATGGTGCCGCTTGATGTATCGGAAGTAAGGATTCCTGAAGTTATAGAAATGCACGGAGTGATGTATCCACTCCTCAATCACATAGGATTGCACCACCCCAGCCAGCAAGACGGGGAGCGAATAAACCGGGGTAATAAAGCTTGCCGGCGCTGCAACAAAAAACAAGGGCAGCAGATCCCGCAACTCTCCATTGATGTGATGCCCGTCAAAAGGACGCGCATGGTGTTCCCAGTGGAGTGGATCCAGGCGCTCGTGCAGGAACTTGCGGATAAATCCCTTGCCGGGAGCGAAGCGTCCGTGCAAGACGAACCGGTGGAACAGGTATTCCACAAGAGTCCAGACGGGCATCCCGGCTGCGTAAAAAACGATCGCTATCACAGGATGAGAGGACCTGGTCGCGAGGAACAGCACCGCGAAAGCATAAAGTGTATAGAAAACCGTCATGGGGTAGAGGCGACGGCGTGAGATGCGAGCCTGCTGGCGCTTGTAAACGCCGAACGGCAAGTCAGAATAAGCTAATCGGTGTTCACTCTGCTCTGTTTGCGCATTTCCACCTGGAAATCTCTTGTCCATTTGACAACCTCAGCATGTTGTATTTCCGCCTATGGATAGATGCACAAGCAAGTTTGTGGTTACACTTTCGCACCCGAATGCGATTTCAGCAGTACGAGCCGATTGTTCAGTTTACCGCTAATAAATTCTAACTCGCGGGTCCCAACATCATCAATGCCGTTTCATGTCGTGTCCTCAGGCCAGTTTCAGACCTGAGCCTTTCCAGCAGGTCAGGCCTTATTCCTGGATCCGGGCGATGCCTGCTCAGGCGGCAGCTCGGATTTTTCGTCCGGGTTTGTCAGACGATCCAGTTCCCGGTCTGCAGCGTCGATCATGCCTTTTGCCGATTGCCCGGAAATGAGTCCAGCGTGGACGGCCTCTTCGATGGAACTTTTTTCGGCGGCAATCAGCCGCACTTTGACTAAATGAATTTCCTCCGACGCCCGATTTTCATCCTTGTGGTAGATTTCGGTGACATCGCTCTTGGCCTTTTCCATTTGACTTTCGAGTTCATGACGATACCGTTCGAAGACCGGAGGAGAAATCAGATGACTGCGGAACATCGAATCGAGTTCTCCCTGAGCGGCCGCCACTGCAATCTCGCGTACCCGCGCTCGTCCATAAAGGTCTTCCTTGGTGCTTGAAACACCGAGAGCACGGAGGAGCGGCTTGATGGTCAGGCCCTGCACAATGATGGTGAACGCTACGGCGCCGAAGGTCATGGACAGGATCTGACTGCGGTAAGGGAAAGACTGGTCCAGGCTTAAGGCCAGGGCCAGCGAGAGAGCTCCGTGCATACCTCCCCACACCAGTACGTGCTGCCACCGGCGCGAGATCTTTTCAGCAAAAATATTGTTGATGGGAGCGACAGTATACACGGCAATAGCCCGTCCCAGCAGCACAGCACCGATTGCCAGCAGCGTCGCTTGCCAGGTGTGAAGGATTTCCGTCACCCGGACTTCGAGACCGATCAGCAGGAAGACGATGGAATTGATCACGAATGAAAAGTACTCCCAGAAGGACCACAGTGCCACCCGGGTGCGGGGGCTCATGCCGACGCGGGCCCCGAAATTGCCGATGGTGAGCCCGGCGGCCACCGTCGCGATGACTCCTGACAAGTGGAGCCCGTCCGCTACCAGGTAGGAGCTGTACGCCAGGATGGTGGTCAGGGTGATCTCGATTCGGGGTTCGTCGATTCTTTGAGTGACCTTGCTGATGACGTATCCGAAAGTGAGCCCGACAGCCGCTCCGCCCAGGACGACCACTAGAAAGCGCTCAACACCGCTTTGAATTCCCAGGTCGCCCGTTTTGATTCCAGCCAGCAGAATTGCGAACAGAACGGCTGCGGTGCCGTCGTTAAACAGGCTTTCTCCTTCCACAATGACTGAAAGACGCTTGCTGACGGCCATACTTTTGAAGATGGACAGGACAGAGATGGGGTCTGTGGCCGAGATGATGGCGCCGAAAAGCAAACCGACCATAATGGGCAGCCCGACTTCCCAGTGGATGACAAAGCCGGTGATGATGGTGGCAACCAGAACACCCATATTGGCCAGAAGCAGGATGGGTATGAAGTTTTCCCGCAGGTGCCTGAACTGGATCTTCACGCTGCCTTCAAACAGAAGCGGGGGGAGAAAGATGACCAGCGCAATTTCGGGCGTCAGCCAATCGGGCCGCTGCCCCGTAACATTCTGCAGGAACGGAGTGCGTACCATGCCGAGCGCCAGGCCGCCCAGCACCAGTGCAACCGTGTAGGGAACGCGAAGGCGGGCGGCCACCACGGCGATGACGGATGCGGCGATCAGTAACCAGAGGATGAACTCGATGACGAGATTGGTCTGCATGGTTTTTTGCCGGGGATTCGATAAAATATGTGACGGGCCTTTGGACTCAGCCCTGGCCCAATGTTAACCCGGCACGCATCTACATGGTAGCCTTAAAAGGCAGAGATGGTTTACGGGGACTCCTTCATCAATTCATCTGGCGCAGGCGGGAGAGATTCATGCGAGAACACAAAACAGGCTTGCCGATTGAAATGAGGTCCAGCACTCAGGTTCTTCAGGGTTGCGCTGCTTTGTTTTGTTGCAGTGCTTACGGCAAGACCGCTTGTGCTATGGCCACAGGAATCTGACTCTTCCGCATTGATCAAAATGCACGAACGGGCGCCGGAATTCCCGGGCGCAATGTCTCCCACATCACAGTTTTCTTCGCCGCCCTCTCTTCCTTCGAACCCGACAGGTCCTTCACGGGGAGCGCCGGAAGTTCAGCCGCCGCAGGGGCCAGGTACGCCACAACCTCGATTGTCTCCAGTCTCGTCGGATGTGCAGTGGATTGATTCGCCGCCCCTGACGATGGCCGGGCTGCGGGGTAAGGTTGTTCTCATCGACTTCTGGGAATACACCTGCATCAACTGCATCCGCACCTTTGCTGAAAACAAGAAGTGGTATAAGCGATATCACAAGTATGGCTTTGAAATCATTGGGGTCCACTGTCCGGAGTTTGACATTGCCTATAGAGCTTCGAATGTGAGAGCCGCGGTCAAGCAGTTTGGACTGCCCTATCCGATTGTGGCGGATGACCACTTCCTGATCTGGCGCGCCTACCACAATTCGACCTGGCCCAACCGCTTTCTGATTGACGCCAAAGGCTACATCCGCTATGACCGCTCCGGCGAGGGTGGTGACAACGCGCTGGAGCACGCCATCCAGAATCTCTTAAAGGAGGAGCACCCGGGGTTGAAATTCCCGTTAACTTATACAATTCCTCCGGAGAAGAACGCTTTTGCGCCCTCCTGTGGCGTTACGACTCCTGAGATGTATGTGGGCCAGTGGGGAGACCGTGGAATTCTTTCAAACAAGCAGGGTTACCACAAAGGGAAGACGATCAATTACAATCTTCCGGCCAGCGTGGAAGATGGGCACGCAGCCGTTTCGGGGCGATGGGAAACCGACAGGGGCCAACGTTCCGGCCAGAGCAACGGCATGATTTACCGGGGAAAGAAAAAGGGCAATGCTCCTTCCGGGGACGAACTGGTCATGGGTTATCACGCAAGGGAATTGTACTCTGTGATGAACGTCGAGCATGGACATCCCTCTCGTGTTTACATCCGCCAGGATGGGAAGGACCTGACGCCACAGAACAAAGGAGTCGACGTTCAGTTCGATGCTGAGGGGCATTCTTACATCGAAGTGCGCGAGCCTCGGATGTATTACCTGGTTGCCAACCCGAAGTTCGGCAGCCACAAAGTGGCGTTGTTGCCCACCCGCCCTGGCCTCACGATCAATTCTTTCACGTTCGGCAACAACTGCCAGACGGATTTCCCCCACCTGTAGCTATCTTGTCAGACTCCAGCGGCGAGCTCTCCACAAAAGCAACGCATTCGCTACCTTGCGTGCAGGCTATTGGGGCATTCAACAGGATTTCATTCTGTTTCTGAAGAGATCTGGACGTCGTCGAGCCACACTTTACCGGTGATGGCCGTGTCATCGTCCGCCTTGCTGGGCGGACGGACAAGGAGTATCAGGAGCACTTGCGTCTTGGGGCCCGTCGCGAATTCCATGCTCAGCGGATTCCAGCCACCGCTTGTCCCTGTCATCCCCGGAGTGAATTTGTTGAGTGCGCGAGGGTCGTATGCATCAACAACTTCAAGACGTGGCCCGCTGTCGCTGGTAATATTCTGAGTTTTCATGAAGGCGTCCAGCTGGTATTTATGATTCGGCGAAACCTTAACAAACTGGAAAATCTGATGATAATCCAGGTTCTGGTTTCCGCTGAATTGCACGGAAAGGGAATGTCCCGGTGAATGAAACGTGGCCGTGTCCAAACCTGCGTACACTCCATGGACATCCTGGATTCTCCACCCGAAGCCCATATTCAGTAAAGGGTACTCAAAGTTTCCGTTGGTTATCAGGTTCTGGCTGGGTCCGCCTGGAGGCATGTCAACCAGTCCCTTTCCCTGGAGGTCCGTCCATGCCTGATAAGCTGCGTCGGCACGCCCTGTCTTGATCAACGTGTCGATATAGCCTGAGGCTTCATGAGGGTCGAATGTCTTCGGGTTCGCCGCAATGCGTTGCCACACGGCCTCGGCTTCAGGAATTCGCTGCTCGGTGACCAGATAGTTCAGATAACTGAATTCGGCGGGAAGACTGTTCGGGATGAGTTCCTGGAGGATCTGGGCGGCGTTGCCCGAGGATTTCCATGCCACGTTGAAAACCGTGCGATCGTATTGCCGAGAACCGGCCAGCACCACTTTCAAGTGACGGAAAGCTTCCTGAGTATTTCCGTGGAGCAGGAAATAGTTCCCGATGGTCCACTGGTAGATGGGCAGGTTGGGCGCCAGCGTTGAAGCGTGCCGCAGGTCTATTTCCGCCCTGGATGTATCGCCCTGGAACTCGTGGGCTGCCGCCAGGTTGATCCAGGCTTGCGGATCATAGGGGTTGGCCTTGACGGCCTCCTGGAACTGCTGAATGGCCTCGCCGGGTCTGGGGTTGGTAATACTGTACTGGTACAGACGGCCCAGCTGAACATGGTAGGTGGAGTTTCCCGGATCGAGGCGACTGGCCAGGCGGAGGCTGTCAATAGCAAGCGTGTGCCCGGCACGGCCTGCAACGTATGTTTTTACAATCCATGCGGTGGCCAGCACAAAAGCCGCCGTCAGGGAAATCATCAGGATTCTCTGGGCATTCCGGCCCTCCATTTGTATCCGCATACCACCTCAGATTGCGCCTTAACCATCGCTGAGGGGTCGTCCCTGTCGCACCCCTCGATGCCGCTGAATTTCAGGGAGCCCCGTCTGCTTTGGCAGGCGGGAGCAAGCCGGAAGTATACCAAATATCGCCCGGAAATTGAGCGGTCGTGGGCTTTCGCCCTTATGCTTCCATCAAACCATGGCTGATTGACACCTTCCATGCCGCCGGATATTCTGATAGCAGGCCTTGGTTTGCACACCAATCCCGGACGGCCCTCCTATGAAAAATAGAAAGTTCAGGGCGGGCTGGAGTTCAAAGGACTCTTGCGCGGTGGATTCGTGCGGGAACGGAACAGGCCTCCACAGACAGGGTTTTTAAGATGCTTTTTCTTGCCAGGCTTGAGGAGATCGAAAAGCGGTACGACGACCTGACGGCGGCGTTGAGCGACCCGCAGGTGCTGGGGGACCCGTCCGCCTACCAGAAGGCTGCCAAGTCCCACGCAGAATTCCAGGAGCTGGTGGACCACTTCCGGGAGTGGAAGGAAATTCAGAAGGCGCTGGTAGGAACCAGGTCGCTGCTGGAAGATTCAGGTTCGGATGCTGAAATGCGCGCTCTGGCGCAGGAAGAACTTTCGGAACTCGAACAGCGGCAGGACGCCGTTGAAGGCAGGCTGAAGGTCCTGCTGCTGCCCAAAGATCCGAACGACGAAAAGAATATCGTTCTCGAAATCCGCGCGGGGACCGGAGGCGATGAGGCGACGCTTTTTGCCCAGGAGATTTTCCGCATGTACGGCCGTTACGCGGAGGAGCAACACTGGAAAGTGGATGTGCTTTCTTCTTCTCTCTCGGGCATTGGCGGGCTGAAGGAAGTGATTGCCGTCATCGAAGGAAAGAACGTTTACAGCCGCCTGAAGTACGAAAGCGGCGTCCACCGTGTGCAGCGGGTTCCGGCCACGGAACAGCAGGGCCGGATTCACACCTCTGCCATAACGGTTGCGGTACTTCCCGAAGCCGACGAAGTGGACATTCAAATCGACGCCAAAGAAATTCGCATCGACACCTTCTGCTCGTCGGGGCCGGGCGGCCAGTCGGTGAATACCACCTATTCCGCGGTGCGCATCACGCATCTTCCCACCGGGATGGTGGTTTCCTGCCAGGATGAGAAATCGCAGATCAAGAATCGCGCCAAGGCGATGCGGGTATTGCGTTCGCGGCTTTACGAAATGCGGCTGGAAGAACAGCAGAAACAGATTTCCGAAGAGCGCCGCACCATGGTGGGTACCGGCGACCGCAGCGAAAAAATCAGGACTTACAATTTTCCCCAGAATCGGGTGACTGACCACCGTATTGGCCTTACGCTTCACCAGCTTGACCGCATTATGGACGGAAAACTGGATGAAATTGTCGACGCCCTGACTACTCATTACCAGACCGAAAAGCTTAAGCAGGCGAGCGTCGCTGCCTGACGATCGCCGGTGTGGGATTCGGCTTCGCATGCAACTTCGTGCCGCGCTCCAGTCGGGCCTGAAACGCCTCCTGGGACATGACGTCCCTTCCGCAAACCTGGCGGCGGAACTCCTGCTGATGCACGTTCTCCAGCAGGATCGCGCCTATCTTTACACGCATTCCGAACAGGATCTCCCGACTGAGCAGCTCGATCGCTACATGGAATTGATCGGCGAGCGATGCATAGGCAAACCTACTCAGTACATCACGGGCCATCAGGAATTCTGGGGCCTGGATTTTGAAGTGACCCCGGCGGTCCTGATTCCGCGGCCGGAAACCGAGCACGTCGTCGAGACCGTGCTTGAGCAGATCGGGCGAAAAGGTCTTTCGAAACAGGACACCTTCCGGATTGCCGACGTGGGTACCGGCTCAGGCTGTATCCCCATCGCTCTGGCCAGAGAACTTCCGAATGCGAAGTTGTTTGCCACGGACATCTCGCCTGCAGCCCTGGAGATTGCGGCGCGGAACGCGCAGCGGCTGGGGGTGTCGGGACACGTTGAGTTCGTCGAATGCGACCTGTTGTCCCGGTTGCTTGGGCCGGAATCTATGGGGGCCTTTGATTTTGTCGTTTCCAACCCGCCCTACGTGGGGCATGACGAGATTGCCGACGTGCAGCGCGAGGTGCGAGTATTTGAGCCGCGGCTGGCGTGGGGAGACCTGGCCCAGGGCGAAGAAATCTATGCCCGGCTTTTCCCGCAGGCGCACCAGCTTCTCAAGACCGGCGGGTCAGTGGTGGTGGAGATTGGCTACAATAAGAAAGACGCGGTACTGCGCCTCCTGGGCGAGGGCTGGAAGGAGCAGGAAGTTCGTCCGGACCTCGCCGGCATTCCACGCGTGATCACCGCGCGCAAGACGGGCTGATTCGCTATGCTTCGCCAGATCCTTCATGTTGATATGGACGCCTTCTTTGTCGCGGTGGAGGAACTGGCCGATCCATCGCTGAAAGGCAAAGCCGTCATCGTTGGCGCAGACCCGGACGGACGGGGTGTTGTGGCTGCGGCTAGTTATGAGGCGCGCAGGTTCGGCGTGCACTCCGCCATGCCGATCGGCAGGGCGAAGAAGCTTTGTCCCCACGCCGTCTTCCTGCGTGGCCATCACGCAAAGTATCGCGAGTACTCACAGAAGATTGACGAGGTCTTCCAGGAATTTACTCCGGTGATCGAAAAGGTTTCAATCGACGAGGCCTATCTTGACCTGACCGGTTCCGAGCGCCTGCACGGCGGAATGCTGAGTGCCGCCGACCGGCTGATTCGTGCCGTTAAGAAGAGAACCGGACTGAATTGCTCGGTGGGCGCTTCCGCTTCGCACCTGGTGTCAAAAATCGCTTCCGACCAGGCCAAGCCCCACGGGCTGCTCTACGTGCTGCCGGGATGCGAAGCTGTGTTTCTGGCACCATTACCGGTCCGCCGTATGCCAGGCATCGGAAAGGTTACTGAACCGGAGCTTTTGTCGATGGGCATTGCGACCATCGGTGACCTGCAGACTTACGGCGCCGAACGGCTGAAAGAACGTTTTGGCAAGTACGGTGAGTGGCTCTACACCAAATCGATGGGTAAGGACATCGAGGCCTACGCGTATGAAGAGGAACCGAAATCTATCAGCCATGAAACCACTTTCCCCGTTGACACGGCCGACGGCGAAGAACTGGAGCGGACCCTCTCCTATCTTTCCCAGCTTGTTGCAAGGCGCCTGCGAGAGCATCGGCTGTTTGCGAGAACGGTCGGTTTGAAACTCCGCAACCACCGCTTCAAAACGATAACGCGCGACACAACGCTGGATGAGCCGACGAACCTGGATTCGGTTATTTACGAGCATGTCCTGCGGATGTTTATCGCTGCGTGGGACGGCGAGGAAATGATTCGGCTTTTAGGTGTGCGGGCATCAAATCTGGACAAGTCCACCTTTCAGCTTGGCCTGTTTGATGCAGAGAAGCACGATAAGCTCAACCGCGTTTTTCGCGTGGCAGACCGGGTGCGAGGGCGTTACGGATTCAAAGCATTGCAGTTGGCGCGCTCGCTGGATCGGGAGAAGAAATAATTCATGTTCCCGGCTGCAGCAGCAAGGTTCTGAAATCCGCCGAGTGGTTTGGACGGTGCTCATATGCAGGCGGGGACAAGAATTCCAGCAAAAGGGCAATGATGGAACCAAAGAGACAGGCTGCATCTGACATTGTCCGCCAATTGCGGGGCGCTGGATTCATTGCCTATCTTGTAGGCGGTTGCGTACGTGACATTGTGATGGGGAACGAACCCAGGGATTATGATATTGCCACCTCGGCGCAGCCCGCCCAGGTGGTCGAGATGTTTCCTGGCAGCCTGACGGTGGGTGCGCGGTTCGGCGTGGTGATTGTTCCTCGCGAAGAAGGGAATGTGGAGGTGGCGACTTTCCGGAGCGACGGTATCTACGCCGACGGCCGGCATCCTGACCGCGTCGAGTATGCGAAATCCGCTGAAGAGGATGTCCGCCGGCGGGATTTTACCATCAACGGCCTGCTCTACGATCCCGTAGAAGACAGCGTGATCGATTATGTCGGCGGCCAGTCGGACATTCGACGCCGCAGGATCAGCACCATTGGTGATCCTTACAAACGCTTCAGCGAGGACCGATTGCGCATGCTTCGCGCCGTGCGTTTTGCGGCCCGGTTCAGCTTTGAACTCGATTCCGCGGTTGTCGGTGCCATCCGGGAGCTGGCCGCTGAAATCCGGATGGTCAGCGCCGAACGAATCCGCGACGAAATTCTGAAGATTCTTACAGAAGGCCAGGCGCGCAGGGGCTTTGAGCTTCTGGACGATACCAGCCTGCTGCAACAGGTGCTGCCGGAAGTGAAGGCGATGCAGGGTGTTGAGCAGCCCCCGCAGTTTCATCCCGAAGGCGACGTCTGGACACACACTCTCATGATGCTTGACGGCCTCAAATCTCCAACGCCAACCCTGGCTCTTGGTGTGCTGCTGCACGACGTGGGCAAGCCGCGCACTTTTGTTGTGCGGGAGCGCATCCGCTTTGACAACCACGTTGAAGTAGGGGCCATGATGGCGGAAGAAATCTGCAAGCGGCTCCGGCTTTCCGGCCAGGATACTGAGCGGGTGGTCGAACTGGTCCGTCACCACCTGCGCTTCAAGGACTTTCCGCGGATGAAGCGATCAACGCAGATTCGTTTTCTCCGAATGGATGGTTTTTCAGAACATCTGGAGCTGCATCGGCTGGACTGTCTGGCGAGCCACCGTAACCTGGAAAACTACAAGCTGGCCCGGGAAATGCTTGGCCAGATTCCGGAACCTGAAATCAGGCCCGCCCGCCTTCTCAGCGGGGAGGACCTCATTCGCGACGGCTACAAGCCCGGACCGCTGTTCAAGCAGATCCTTCAGGCTGTGGAAGATGCACAACTAGAGGGCGACATTCGTACGCCAGAAGACGCACTCCACCTTGTACACCAGCGGTTCCCTGTGCCTCATTCGTGATCACTTCCCGTAGGGTGTCATTGCAAAGAAGTAGACTACCCCGCACAGAGCAGCAAAAAAAACAATGGTTAGCCCAATTTTAATCCACAGCATCTTTCGGTCTTCAGCAGTGGGCTTCTCTTCATTGATCATTTGAAACATGGGACCCTCCTCCTACCGTCGGATCCAGCAGACGGACACGTCAACCGCAAGAGTGTAACTCTGGCACTATGGTTCGGTTAGAATAGCAGCTAGCAGCTTGAGCAGTTGTGGCTTCACACCGGGACCCAGCTCTCCGAACCGGCGTACAGCACATTGACCTCTGTGCCTCCTGCTACTAATTTAGTCTTTCAAATACAAAAGTCAAGCTTAATGCGAACTCCAATTCTTGATTCCGTTGCGGCCATTTCAAGGAGTGGTTCCTCTTTCGCCCTTCGGCCTGAAAATAAAGGGCTCAACATCCAGGCCCGTAGCTGTTGTAAAATCCTTTCATCTCGTACAGGAGCGCCAAATGGCCAATAGCAAAAGAGTTGGGTATGCAGTGGTTGGGCTGGGGAGTATTTCGCAGCAGGCTGTTTTGCCGGCATTCCGCCACAGCAAGAAGGCAAAGCTGGTTGCCGTGGTCAGTGGCGATCTGAAGAAGGCTAAACGGCTGGCTGCCCGCTTTGGTGCCGACGCGTCATACACTTACGATGGCTATGACAGGTGCCTTGCAAATCCTGATGTGGACGCCGTATTCATCGCAACCGACAACGGGACGCACGCCCGTTATTCCGTGAGAGCGGCGAAAGCCGGGCGTCACGTCCTCTGCGAGAAGCCCATGGCGACCACCGTCGATGAATGCAGGGAGATGATCCAGGCGTGCCGCGCGAATAAGGTTCGGCTGATGATCGCCTACCGGAAATATTTTGAACCCGCGAGCCTTGCCCTTCAAAAGCTGATTACGACCGGGAAGCTCGGCAAACTCAAGCTTATCCATTCGGCATTTACCATCTTTTTGCCGCCTGGCAAGAACGTTCCCGCCTGGCATCTGGATCCAGTGGCTTCAGGCGGTGGAGCGCTGATGGACCTTGGGGTTTACTGCGTCAATACCATCCGCTGGCTGACAGGCCGCGACCCCACCGAGGCAGCCGCTTTTAGCTGGACCACTGACCCCGGTCGCTTCAGTGGCGTCGAGGAGAGCATAAGTTTTCAACTCAAGTTTCCTGAAGATCTATTCGTGCAGGCAAGCGCCAGCTTCGGAGCCGCCCAGGCTAATTTCCTGAAAATCTTTGGCGAAAAGGGCTGGGCGTCCCTTGACCCTGCGTTTGCGTTCGACGAAGAAAGGCGCCTTTTCGGTAAGATTGGAGGCCGCTGGTTTGAAAAACGCTTCAAGGTCATAGATGAGTTCGTTCTGGAACTCGATGCCTTCGCCGACAGCATCCGGCGAAAACGCGATCCAGAACCAGACGGCCGTGAGGGACTGCGTGACGTTGTGACCATGCAGGCGATCTATCGGGCGGCCCGCGAAGGACGGTGGGTTCCGATTGACTTTTCCGCAAAGGGCCTGTGATCACCTAATCCAGGTCATTGCAGATGCCCCTCCAGAAACAGAATCCAAACGCCCGGGGTTAAGAATGGCCTTACATGGCTCGTGCGCGGCTAAATGTCCGGCTTAACACTAGCCGGCGAGTGTGAAGCAGGTCCCTACCTAAACAAAACACGCTCCACCATGGAAAATTTTCATACTTATTGAAAACTGTTCGCAACTCACCCCGCAAACAATTTTGTAGCTATCAGTTAATTTATTGAAAACAAATAGGTTAGCTTTGTGTCATTATGGCACGGCGTTTGCACAAACAAAAGGTAGCGCTTTGTGCTGGCAGGCGGCACTAGCGACTCTTGATTCAGAGCGATTGCTGAGGAATGCTTGGCTTGGGTGATTCCTGAAAGAACGGCGGGGATTTGTGGCTTTCTCCAAATCGCCCCGACAAGAACATGCATGGTTTAACTCAGGACGGCGAGCCGCAATACTTTTTCAGCAACCAGCCAGAGAGACCAAAACATGGAAGAGAATTCGAACCTGAATAAAACCGGGAAGGTCAGCGAAGAGCCCCGAAGATCGTTGAACCCTTTATGGGTGGGCGCAATCGTCTTCGTGTGCCTTGTGGCAATGGCCGCAGGGTTTATTGTACAACAGAGGAAATTGGCCAACACACTTTCAGCCCGCAATGAGGAGTTAACGGCGTCCCTGACGCAGACGAAAGGACAGGTTCAAACCCTTTCGTCTGAACTGAACACTTTGCAAACCCAGCAGGCTGAACAGGCGCAACGCGAGAGGGTCGAAAAGGCCGCCCGGCACGCGGCTGCGGTCCGGCGGGAACACATTCGCCGTGGGGCTGCCGCGAAGAAGGTGGTGAACAAAGACGACCCGCGATGGAAGCAAGTGCAGGCTGAACTTGCCGAGCACCAGAAAGCCATTGCCTCCACCCAACAGGACCTTGAGAGTACCCGATCAGCACTTCAGGGCAACCTGGACTCGACAAAGGCCGAACTGAGTGGTTCCATCGCCAAGACTCACGCCGAGCTGGTGGAGCTGGAGAAGAAGGGCGAACGCCGCTACTTCGAATTTGACATATTCAAAGCCAAGCGCTTCCAGCGAGTGGGCCCGATCGAAGTGTCACTCCGGAAGACCAACGCCAAGCACCAATTCTGCGACCTCCAGGTGATTGTGAACGACCGGGACCTGACCAAGAAGCATATCAATGTTTATGAGCCGGTGGTCTTTTACACAGAGCAAGACGGACAGCCCCTACAGCTGGTGATTAACAGCATCAGCAAGAATCACATGCACGGATACGTGAGTTCGCCAAAATACCAGGGGAACCGGATGTCCGCTGCAAATAGCGGAGCGGCACAGGGTGCGGGCGCGAACGGGACCGTTGCTGTTGCCGGGCAACCTGCTGTCGTTGACCTGCGCCACAGAGCGTCGGTTGCGAATAGCCAATGATTCTCCCAGCAGGGAGGGCAGTGGCGCAGGTCGACAAGTCCTGCTGATGCCGCGGAATCTGGCGGCCTTCTGACTGAAAGGTCTTGTCTGGTTATAGTCCCCAAAGCAGCCCATTCGAAGAGGCGTGGTTTTTTGCCAGACCCTTGACAGTGGTTGGGCGCTTCGCGCCTCATGCGGGCTTCTCCGGGCTTGACCAATGCTCTCCCCGTGGCTTTTCATAAAGGGTTTTCGGAGTAGTGAGCAAAACTTTTCACATTAACTTGTTGGCTGCTGGCTAACCTGCTATTGAAGCTTTGCCCTCCGAGGTGATAATAGGTCCTTATACCGGGTACATTGAACACCACGGCTGCTGTTCAGCGGGCAAGATCGCCGGAGTGGCTGTTTTGTTTTTACGCAGGGGCTGCCAGCGGGCGCGAGGGAAACCTTTGGCAATACCGATGCATCACAAGGCCAGCGATTACCCGGCATTGTTCAACAGTTCCGCCGATGGCCAAGGTTGAAGTAACGCTGCGTACGGCCGGAGAGCTTCGAGAAGGAATATTTGGCCCAGGTATCAGAGCTGAACTTCAATATGTTCAGAGGCAGACAGGGAGGCCCCATGAAGTTCAAAATAAGTGATGCTCGTGTATACACAGCATTTGCGCTTTCATTGACCTTATCATTAGCAGTTGCTGCCATGATCAGTTGCGGCGGCAGCACAATGTCCTCAAGCAATCCGACAACCGGAACGGTCAAGACTTATCTCAGTGACCCGCCGACGTGCTCGATGGATTTCGACCACGTTTATGTGACGGTCACGAAGGTCGAGGCAAACATCAGCGACTCGAGCAACAGCGGCTGGCAGACACTGGTTGATCTGACTGGGAACCCCCAGCAGGTGGACCTCTTGAGCCTGAACCCTGCCGCAACGCCGGGATTCTGTGGCACGCTCTATCTGCTGGGCAGCAAGGCGCTCCCGCCCGGGAAATACCAGCAGATTCGGTTGATTCTGATGGCCAACACAGGGACCGTTTCGGGCAATAAGTGCTCGGCAGGCGTTAACTGCGTGGTTCCGACTAGTACCAATCCCAATCCCCCTTCGTATGAATTGCTCCTGAGCAGCCAGGCCCAGACCGGCATCAAGATTCCGGCTTCGCAGATCGCGAATGGAGGTCTGACCGTCACGGCGGGTCAGAGCACGGATTTCAACATCGACTTCCAGACCTGCGCCTCGATCGTAAAACAAGGGAACAATCAATATCGATTTAAACCCGTTTTGCATGCGGGCGAGGTCAGCACAAACACCAACAGCATTACCGGCAAAGTGGTAGAAGGCACGGGTTCGCCAAATCCAGGAATGGGAATCCCCAACGCTATCGTCCTGCTGGAACAACCGGACACCAGCACCACCCCTCCCACCGACCGTGTGATCTTGTCCGGATTGACAGGTCAGGACGGGTCGTTTGCCTTCTGCCCGATTGCATCGAACGCTTCCGGAAACTTCGACGTGGTCGTTGCCGGTACTACAACTGAGGGGTCGACCACTACGGTCTACAATCCCAGCGTGGTGTTCAATGTTCCCACTGGGGGGAGCACGGCGAGCATCCCGTTGTTCGCCGAAACCTCGTCAGGCGGTGGCGGCACGGGCCCGGCTGTAATCGGCGGCCAGATCACGACTCAGGGAACGGGTAGCACCCCGGTTGCCGGTGACGTCCAGCTCACGCGCACTTCAATCCGTGACGAACGGCAGCGACACCGTCAACCTCACCATCCCGGTGCTCGATAAATCATCGACGCCGGACAGTAATGTGACGGACTCCCAGCCTCCTGTCTACACCACTGTCACCACGACCTCGGCGAGTGGCGGCTGCGCGACCAGTTCGCTGGATTGCGTAGGATACTCGGTGACAGTTCCCGCCAGTGCTGTAGCGGTCGGAACGTGGGACAGTACGAACGGCAACAACGTGACGGCTCCCAGTTCAACCAGTCAGGCGATGTACACAATCGAGGGCCTTGCGGACGGGTCAACCAATAGCGCCCTGAATTCCACGCTGCTGACCTGCTCTCCAACATCGGCCACCAGCAACTCGGTTACGGTTAGCCCGGGGACCTCTGTGGACCAGACCACAGAAAGCACTCTAACCCTTGCCCTCACGGGTTGCACGGCGCCATAACGACTCCACTGCTTGGCAAGGCCGTTCCCAGGCATTCGGCGCGGGGCCTTGCCGGCAGAGGGGTTCAAAGACCCAGAGTCAGTATTACGAAGAGTTGATTCGGCGTGAGGGCGGCAGGAACTAGCTCTCACGCCGAATTGCTTTTGTGGAAGATTTCACAGCCCGGCTTGTGCCGGCGGCGCCCCGGGTCTCGGCTCCTGGCTAGCGCTGGAAATCTGGTCTCTGCAGGAGCGCCTGCGGCGAGGCCGGGGTTTTAGGCATGCAGCCTGCGTCACTTGATTTGATCTTCAGGTCGGCAAAGTCGCCGGTTTCGTCAAACGAACCCAGCCCAATCTGTCCGCATGTGAAATGGTGGTCCACCACAGAGAACAGCGGCTTCTTTTGAACATCTGAGTAAACCTGAATCAGGCCCGTCTTGGCATTTCGGACGACTCGGATGGTGTGCCACTTGGTATCCGGCAGAGCAGGCTGCGCTTGGGTACCGGCGATCCGTCTGCGAGGCCCACCGTCGACGAGGAAGATGCCGTTATGTACCGGCTGAAACGTACCGCGATCGTGGGAAACGTGCGTGTAATAGAAGTGCAGGGTGTCGACGTAATTGAAGACAATGATCATGGAGCTGCCTTCGCGCCGCACTTTGACGCTGAGATCAAAGCTGCCCACGTTGACGTTCTTGAGCCGCGCAAATTGCAGCGGACGGCGGGGCACTCCCGGATCACGCGGCCGCAGCATGTGCATATAAGTCTGGCCATTTTCCGTCTTGCTGACCCAGTCTTCGGCGTGCGGAAAGATCCACTCGCCGAGTTCCTTTGGGCTGAAGTTGCAATGAAAGTCCAGCTGGTGCAGCGCAGCCAGTGTGTTATTCGAGTAGCCCAGCCCGAACACGATGAGGCCTGCGCCCAGAAAGGTGCCGAGCATGATGTGTGACCACCGGGAATGACGCTTCCTTCTTCCGATTGCTTCCATTTTGAGGGTACCTCCATCCTTTTCTCTACAATTCCAGGCCTGCAACCCGTCGTCCTTTAGGACACAGTTGGGTTCCATTGCCGTGGCCGGCCGTTAGACGGCGGCACTTTCTTCAATTGCAGTCCGCCTGAAGTGTATCAGTGATTTGAAGGGTCGGAAACCTGGTGCCGAAGAGAGGACTCGAACCTCCACGCCCTGACGGGCACTACACCCTGAATGTAGCGCGTCTGCCAATTCCGCCACTTCGGCACAAACTATTGAGGGAGCCGCCACCCGCCAGCGCCCTCCAGTGAGAGCAGCACTCGCGTTGACGACAGCTTTCATGTTGCCATTGGCCTCAAACCCTGTCAAGCAGCACGAAGCGTCCGGAGCCGTGATCCGGTTCGCGACAACCTCTTCTTCAAGCTTCATTTTCTGACCTTTTGCGGAAACGATCCCCGCATTGCCCAGGTTGAAATCCGAAACCGTCCTCTGTCGTTTCACCCGGGAACATACCGGCCCGTCTGCTTTACCGGAATGCAATCATCCGGACCAGGAGAACGATTCCTCCCAGCAGTTTTGCGCCGTCCAGGCCCGTAAACATCATGTGCAACTTCCAAAAGCGCTGATAGCCGGGCGGCGGTGGAATCCTGGGCAGGAAATCAATGTTCTTGCCCAGAGAAATAATCTGTGGCATCACCCCCAGCGTCAGGATGATCACGATAAAGAGCATGACAGCGGCGATGGCCGGGTCCAAACCGTTGCGTGGTGTTTTCCAGGCCAGCAGGATCAGGAGAATCGTCCCCAGCACCAGTTGTCCCCAGCCATAAGCCCTGAAATAGGTGCGGTTGATTTCCGACGCAAGATAGCGCAGGACCTCGCGGGTTTGCTCCGGCTTCAAGCCCTGGACATCGCTCGAGAACTGGGACGGAGGCGATTTGAGCACCTCGTCGACGGTCCGGAAACTCCGGGTGGCCGCGAACCACATGAATAGGGTCCACCCAACCCACACGCTGAGGACTACGATTGCCAAAGCCTGAATTCGTGTCACTTTCTTCAGCTCACTTTCGGGGCCGGACTGCCGTGCAGCCCCACATTTTGCCAAGAAGCATACTACAGTGGCCCGCAAGGTCAAACCCCGAAGTCGTATGCCGGGGAGCACAGGACTTGTCATTGGCCACAACTTCTAAGACTGAGTCCCCCTGGCTCATGATGAGATTTCCAGATCGAAACGCCGCATACAGAAGGCATCGTATTCGGTGCCGTTATACTCCCTGCCGGAGAAGACCAGGACCATCTTCTTCCCGCCGTCGCTGATCCATTTGGACGGAAGGCGATAATCGTGGGTATTGCCAAGCCCCCAGTCGCGCGTAAAGAAGGCCGTGCTCCAGGGGCCCCAGGGTTTCTGCGCGTCAAAGATTCCCCAGCCGCCAGTGTGGTCAAATCCCAGCGACAGCAGGTAGCGCCTGCAGAATGGATTGTAAACCGCTCCGACGCGCTGGCAATGGCCGGGGAAGGTAAAAACCTGTCCGCGCCGGCGAATATCGCGGGTCCACACCGGTGCCCCTGAAGCATCCAGGTGCGAGAAGAATTCATAAGCTTTGCGTTGGAGTATCCGCCCCTTCGGGACCCTGGCCAGCACCAGGCCATCCGAAGGTTCGTAAGCATTCGGGCCATCCTGCGAATAGACGTACACAAATCCGTCACGCGCGCCCGCGTAATTCCTCCCGAACTGAAGGAAAGCGGGAGAGCCAAAGCTCTCCTCGATGCGAAACTCCCAGTGCCATGTCCTGGCGCGATCGTCCGACCAGGCCAGCTGCGCGCTGCCGGGGTTTCGCGCCCACATATAGAGGATTCCATCCACCATCAGCAATCCGCTGGCCTTGGCGCCGGCGGGGCCGTCACCCACGCGCTCGCCGCTCGCGGAACGAATGTTGGTTCCCTCAAAATCTTCCGGCGTGCCGGTGATTCGCGCAAAGCCCAGGCTCAGCTTCTTTTCGGTGCGCGGTTCAAATCCCCAGCCATCGCCGTAGGCCGTGTATTGCGCATTGTCGGCCGCCCACGTCAGGGGCCAGATGTCGCTGCCTATAGCTTTTCGGACTATCGACGCCGCAGGAGCGAAGGTAACTTTGCGGATGACAGGGCTCGGAGGATAGGGTGGGTTCAGGGGCGCGGGCGCACTGGAAGCGGTTGCCTTGGGACGGATGGCTTTCATCAGTGGGGTGATCAGGTATTCGAACATCGCGCCCCAGTAGGTTGGGGCCTCTTGCGTCCAGCACGTTCCCGTTGCGCACGACCACCAGGCCAAGACTGGGGATCACAAATAAAACCTGGTGCCCGGCCCCGGCCCCGACGAAGGCATCGCGCGGGACCTGCGGCCACACTCCGTCAAAGTTGGCGTACCAACCCAGGCCGCTCCCGAGAAAAGGACCTTCCTTCCGGCGGTCCGGAAGCGGCATGCCGGCGTACTTCACCACGGTTTCAGCCCACTTGCGGCTGACCAGTTGGCGGCCGTTCCATTCGCCGCGCTGCAACATCAGCTGTCCCACTTTTGCCGTGGCGCGCGCCGTGTAGTTCGCGCCGCCCCAGGTGGCGTAGATTTTCAAACCGTCCAGTTCCGTGGGCCCGTCGTAGCCGATCGACCAGTCCTGTCGGAGCACGCCGATCGGGTCCATCACGCGCTGCTTCAGGAGGCTGCGGATATCCGGCTGGGGCGCTCCCCGAAGGCTGGCCGTGATGGCGTAAGCGAGCGCCGCGAACCCCGTATTGCTGTAAGCGAACTTTGTTCCGGGCGGATAGATCACCGGAGTTTCGTGGATGGCAATCCAGAAGGGACTGGGCTTTCGCTTCCAGAAGTCGCCTTTCCATCCGGTCAATTTTTCGTGTGGCTTGCCGCCTTCCTCCGCGTCCTCAAGGCCGGAGGTGTGGGTGGCCAACTGGCGGATGGTGATCTGGGACTTCAAGGGGTCATGCTGCCACTGGGGGATGTACCTCCAGGCGGGGTCATCGGCGGCGATGCGGCCATCGTTCAGCGCCAACAGCAGCGACATTCCGCCCACCAGGGACTTTGCCATTGAGGCGGTGTAGTGGCGGCGCTCGGGACCCCAGCCGGGGGCGTACCATTCGTAGACGGTGCGGTTGTGGCGGCGGACAAGCAGGCCGGTGGTTTGCCGTGCCGCAAGCTGATCTTTCAGCTTTTCCAGGTTGGAGAGGTTCAGGCCTTCCCGCAGTTCGAAGGCATTCAGTAAGGACGGATGGGCTGAAGCCAGCCAGGCGGCGCTGGTTGCGGCCAGTGAGTGCTTAATGAAGTTGCGCCGGTCAGCCACCCCGCTCATAGCATGTTCTCCTCGTAGGACATCGCCCGGCATGGAGCAGCCGGGGCCCCGCTGCGAGGGTGGTTTCACCCCGGGCAAACCCAGGTGATTATCGGCCAATCGCCCGCGAGTGCGCAAAGCAATTCGAAAAGTCTGCCGGATCCCACTGCCGGGCGAACACCTTCCCGCGGCCTGCAAAGGGGCCTTGGCCTTTCTTGCTCCGGTCTGCGATTGCGGATATTCTAGATGGAGCCGGTCATCCGCGAGGTCCATGAATTCAAGCCTTCGCTCAAAGTGTGTTGACGCGCAGGACTTCGCTCGATGATGTCCGGAGAGAGGAATTGCAGTTTGGCTGAACAGGTTTCTCTTGAGCAGGGAATTCACGAAGTGCAGGACGCGGCAAAACGCCTGCTGATTCTCCATTACCATGAAATCTGGCTGAAGGGAGGAAACAAGCGCTTCTTCCAGAGCCGGCTGGTGGCTGCGGTGAAGCGCAGCCTGGAAGACCTGTCGCCCTGCCCGCTGGAAATCGTCCTGGACCGCCTGCTGGTTCCGGTGCCGGACGAGAACCTGCTGCCTCAGATGGTGGAACGCCTGCAACGGGTTTTCGGCCTCGCCTATATCGGCCTGGCGTGGGAAGTTTCCGGCGGAATGGCAGAACTCGCGCGGCGTGCATGCCAGGTGATGGAACGCATCAATCCCCGCAGCTTTGCGGTGCGCGCCAAGATTGCCGACCACAATTTCGCGGCGGGCTCGATGGAAGTGGAGCGCCAACTCGGCCGCGAGATCTTGACCGACTTGCGGTCGAAAGGGAGCGAGGTTCGGGTGAACCTTTCCGACCCCGAAGTGACCTGCCAGGTGGAAGTGATTCCGGGCCGGGTGCTGCTCTATGCGGAACGCGCTGAGGGCCCGGGCGGCCTGCCCGCGGCAACGGGCGGGCGCCTGGTGATGCTGCTTTCCGGCGGCTTCGATTCCGGCGTGGCTGCCTACAAGATGATGCGGCGCGGCGTGCACCTGTCTTTCGTTCACTTTTTCGGCAGCGCCTCCCCGGCCAGCGGGCCGTCGAGTCCGGTGGCCGAGCGTATGGTCCGCGTGCTGACGCCTTATCAATTGACTTCCCGCCTTTACGTTGTTCCTTTTGATTCCGTGCAGCGCCAGATCGTGGCCGGGGCGCCGGAAAACCTGCGGGTGCTTCTCTATCGCCGCATGATGGCGCGCATCAGCCGCGAAATCTGCCGGGTGGAACGCGGGCTGGGCCTGGTGACCGGCGACAGCGTTTCGCAGGTGGCCTCGCAAACTCTGCACAACCTGGCCGCCGTTGACCGGGGTATCGACGTGCCCATCTATCGCCCGCTGGCCGGGGACGATAAGGAGGAGATCCTGCGCCTGGCGCGCCGCGTTGGAACTTATGAGATCTCCTGCGAGCCGTTTGAGGATTGCTGCCCGCGCTTCATGCCCCGGTCGCCGGCCATCTTCGCAAGCCCCGAGCAACTGGATCGCGCTGAGGAGGGCCTGGATATCCCGGCGCTGGTAACGATGGGCCTGGAGGGCGCGCGCGCCCTCGATTTCAAGTTCGAGCAGGGGCAGGTTTCACGGCGCGAGGGTCTGCCGCGGCGGTTTGAGAAGTTCCTCGAGTATCGAAAGGCCCTGGCCTCGGGAGCCGTCGAGCCCCGGGATCCCTGACGCCTGGATTGCTAGCCCCGCATGGACTGGCATGCGCTAGCCGGGGGCTTTGGGCAGGAAAGATTCTTCCTGTCTTGGTCTCCGGTTTGTTTTTTGGCCATCATGTATTTTCAACAACATCGGTAGCTTCGTTTTAGGTTCGTTTTAGGTTCGTTTTTTCCACAACTACGTGTTTTCAACAACTTCTCAGCTTCGTTTTTAGGTTCGTTTAGGTTCGTTTTTGATGGCCGATCCTTTGTTTTCAACAACTTCTCAGCTTCGTTTTTTAAAAAAGGTATTCTTTTTTGTTTTCTCTGCAACACCACAATATATAGATTCCAGTGATTGCCGCAACTTATGGACAATAGGCAGTCCAGTCAGATTGCTCATTTTCCTCGTAAACGCCCCGCCGGACACTGATAATTAGACTAGCACGCTAGCTTACAGTTGTCAAGGGAAATCTGCGCGCGGGCGCGCGGTGGCAACGCTGCGGGCATGCCTGCATCCAAGTGAACACAAAGCGGGTGGTGGCCGGGACGGGAGGTGAGGCCGGATTCCACAGGGGTAAAGGGAAGGCCCTGGCCCGTTCGCTGCCGCTTTGAAAATCCAATCGGAGGGTGTGGTATGTCTGATCCGAACCTTGAAATTGCCAGTCTTTCTTCGCGCATCAGCGCGCTCGAAAAAGCAAACCGCCGCTGGAAGACGGGCGGCCTGTTTCTATTCATTTTTCTGATGGTTTCCGCGATCCTGACTGGCTACAACGCTTATGCCCAGCGCAGCACTCCGCAGCATATCGCCAAGGCGGTTGCCGCCCATGAGTTCCTTCTGATGGGGCCGAACGGCGAGCCCCGGGGACGGATAGGCGTGATTGATGGCAAACCTGAGCTGCAATTCTACAACGAAGCCGGGAAGTTGTGGTGGTACGCCCCGCCCAAGATGGGTGTTGTGCCGGTGAAGGAGAAGTAGCGGCTCCTACGACTTGCCGATCAGGACGCCGGCGAGGAAGACGAGCAAGCCTCCCAGCAGGATCTGGACCGCGGCAGAGAACGCCGGAGTATCCATGTAGCGATGGCGGACCCAGGAGATGATGCTCAGTTCCACCAGCACCACCAGGACGGCGACCGTGATCGCCGCCTGAATATTGCCAATCAGGAACGGGAGCGTGTGGCCGATGCCGCCCAGCGTGGTCATGAGGCCGCAAACGGTCCCACGCAGCCACGGATGGCCGCGCCCGGTGAGGTTGCCGTCGTCAGAAAGCGCCTCTGCAAAACCCATGCTGATGCCTGCGCCCACGGAGGCGGCCAGGCCCACGGTGAAGGCGTCATGGCTGCTCATGGTGGCAAAGGCTGCTGCAAAGATGGGCGCCAGCGTGGAGACGGAGCCGTCCATCAGCCCGGCCAGTCCCGGCTGAACGATTTGGAGGAGAAACAGCCGGCGCTGGGCTTCTTCTTCCTGCTCCACCTGGCCGGCACCCAATTTTTCGCGCTCCAGAGCCTCGGCGCGTGTCGAGTGTGTGCGTTCCACCTGGGCAAGGTCGTCGAGGAGCTGGCGGACGCCGGCGTCGGTGGCGCGGGCGGCGGCGCGCTCATAGAAGCGGCGCGTTTCCACTTCCATGGCGCTCACCTGGTTGCGGATTTTCTTCAGGTTGAGCGGCTGGATCAGCCAGACGGGCTGCCTCTGGACAAAACCTCTGACGTCCTGGCGGCGAATCAGCGGAATGTGCTCCCCGAACTTTTGCTGGAAGAGCTCAATGAGGCGCCGGCGATGGCCGGACTCTTCCTCGCGCATGCCGTCGAACACCTCGGCGGAGGCGGGGAAATTTCCCCGCAATCCTTCAGCGAGATCAGCATAGATGCGTTCATCCTCTTCTTCCAGAAAAATGGCCAGGGCCAGAATCTCCCTCTCGGAAAGGCTGCTGAAGTCTCTCATAAAGAGTTCTCCTCAATGGGTCCATGAATCTTCTATTATTGGTTTGTCAGGCAAGAACCGGAAGTTCAGTCTAAACGGAACCAGGCTAAATAGCGACGGGTTTTGCCGGGAGTACGCAGGTTTGAGGGATGTGTGTCCGCAACCCATTGCCAAGCAGTGGAATTTTTGCCCTACAATGACCAGTCAGCCGGAAAGACCCTTTCTTCTAGACGTCTTCCAGAGGGAGTACCGCATCACCATGGGTAAAATCTCAAAGTACATCACCTATCGCGGAGGCGAGGGCCAGTGGTCCTGGCTGCTGCACCGTATCACGGGGATTGGCGTTTTTATCTTTCTCCTGACGCATATTCTCGACACCGCGATGATCGGCTGGGGACCCAGGGCCTATAACGATGTCATGGCCGTATTTCGGCATCCGTTGTTCCGGGTGGGCGAAGTGGTGTTGGCCGGCGCCGTGTTGTACCACGCGCTGAACGGCGTACGGATTATCATCATCGATTTCTGGCCGGAATCCACGGTGGTGCAGAAGAAGCTTTTTTACGCCGTAGTGATCGCCTTTTTATTGATCTTTGTGCCCGCCGCGATTTACATGCTGGCGTGGGTGGTGAAGTAGGAGGAACGGATGAACGGAGCGGGACGGGCAAAGCCCCAAGGCGGCATCGATCTTCTGGCATGGATCTTCATGCGCGTTTCAGGCGTCGTGTTGTTGTTCATGGTCCTAGTGCATCTTGCCATCATGCACATCATCAACAACATTGAGGTGATCAACTACCACTTTGTCGCCGTGCGGTTTGCCACCCCCTTCTGGCGGACTTACGACCTGGTGATGTTGTGGCTGGCGTTCATTCACGGGCTGAACGGCGTGCGGGTGATGATTGACGATTACGTGGGATCGCAAGGCTGGCGGGTGTTTTCTCTGGCTTCGCTCTACGTGTTGGGATTTGTGTTCCTGGCGCTGGGTTCGCTGGTAATTTTAACGTTTAATCCTGCGCATCCCTTTTAGGGGACGGCTGCGGGAGGCAAGGAACTGAGGTTTAAGGGATGGCCCATCGTTATGATGCTTTGATTATCGGAGCAGGCGGCGCGGGATTGATGGCTGCGCTCCAGCTCTCTTCTCACGGCCGCGTGGCCGCCATCAGCAAACTTTATCCCACGCGCTCGCACACGGGCGCCGCTCAGGGCGGCATTGGCGCGGCGCTGGGCAACCACGAAGAGGACCACTGGGAATGGCACATGTTCGACACGGTCAAGGGAGGCGATTACCTGGCCGACCAGGACTCGGTGGAAATTCTGTGCCGTGAAGCCATTGAAACCGTGTATGACCTGGAGCACTGGGGCCTGCCCTTCAGCCGTACGCCGGAAGGCAAAATCGCGCAGCGGCCGTTTGGCGGCCACACGCGCGAGTTCGGCAAGGCGCCGGTTCGCCGGTCCTGCTACGCGGCGGACCGCACCGGGCACATGATCCTGCAGACCATGTACCAGCAGTGCCTGAAGAACCAGGTGCACTTTTACGACGAGTACCACGTGCTGGATCTGCTGATCGAACAGGGACGGTGCGCCGGCGTGGTGGCGATCTGCCTGGCCACCGGAGAACTGCACACCTTCCATGCCAAGGCCGTGGTTTTTGCCACGGGCGGTTGCGGAAGGATGTTCAGCGTCACCTCCAACGCGCACGCCCTGACGGGCGACGGAATGGGCGTGGTGCTGCGCCGCGGGATTCCTCTGGAGGATATGGAATTCTTCCAGTTCCACCCCACCGGCATCTACAAGATGGGTATCCTGCTGAGTGAGGCTGCGCGCGGCGAAGGTTCCATCCTGAGGAACAAGGACGGCGAGCGCTTTATGGAGCGTTACGCGCCCACCCTGTTGGACCTGGCCCCGCGCGACATGGTGTCGCGCGCGATGTACCGCGAAATGCGCGAGGGGCGCGGCATCGAAGGAAAGAATTACCTGCACCTCGATATGACCCACCTTGGACGCGAGGTACTGGACCTGAAGCTGCCCGATATTACCGATTTCGTGAGGACTTATCTGGGCATCGAACCCGCGAAGGAACTGATTCCCGTGCAGCCGACCGCCCACTATGCGATGGGTGGCATCCCAACCGACAACGACGGGCGGGTCGTCATCGACGAAAAAAACACTCCGCTGCCGGGACTTTATGCCGCGGGCGAGACGGCCTGCGTTTCCGTGCACGGAGCCAACCGCCTGGGCACCAATTCGCTGGTGGACATCCTGGTGTTTGGGCGGCGCAGCGGCCGGCACGCCGCGCGCTTTATCAAGGAAAACGAACTGCCACCCCTGGGAGAAAAGCCGCAGGAGCGCTCGCGGGAAACCGTGGACCGGCTGCTCAATGGCCAGGGCTCGGAACGCGCCGCAGACTTGCGGGAAACGCTGCAGAATGAAATGATGGAGAAGGCTTCCGTCTTCCGCGATGCCGGCACCCTGACCGCCATGCGCGAAAAGATCAGGGAGATTCGTGACCGCTACAGCAAGGTCAGGATTGAGGACCGTGGCACGCAATACAATACGCAGCTTCTGGAAATATTTGAACTCGGCGTCCTGATTGACCTGGCCGACGTGCTGGTGGAAGGCGCGCTGGCCCGGCAGGAGAGCCGGGGAGCGCATTTCCGCGAAGACTTCCCGAAGCGCGACGACCCCAATTTCCTGAAGCATACCCTGGCATACCTTGGACCCAAGGGAATCGAGTTGGCCTATAAGCCGGTGACGATCACGAAGTTCGAGCCCAAGGAAAGGAAGTACTGATCCATGCAGGTGACGCTGAAGATCCGGCGCTTCAATCCGGAGAAGGACCAGGAACCGTGGTGGGGCGAGTACAAGTTTGAAGCCGAGCCCACCGACCGGCTGCTCGACGCCCTGAACCACGTGAAGTGGTATCTCGACGGGACGCTGACCTATCGCCGCTCCTGCGCGCACGGTGTGTGCGGGTCAGACGCCATGCTCATCAACGGCCACAACGGCCTGGCCTGCAAGTTGCTGCTGAAAAACCTGGGCGTCAAGATCACCGTGGAGCCCATGCGGGGCTTTCGCGTGATCAAGGACCTGCTGGTCGACATGGAGTCGTTCTTTGACAAGTACAAGAAGATCAAGCCTTACCTTATCAGCCAATCGGAGGAGCCCGACCAGGAAAGGCTGCAGTCCATCGAAGACCGTGAGAAGTTTGACGACACTACGAAATGCATCCTGTGCGGCGCCTGCACCACTTCCTGTCCGTCATTCTGGGCCAACCCGGAATACCTGGGGCCCGCCGCTATTGTCAATGCGCACCGCTTTATCTTTGACAGCCGCGATGAAGGAAACGAAGAGCGGCTCGACATTCTGAATACGGCCGAGGGCGTCTGGCGCTGCCGGACGATTTTCAACTGCGTTGAAGCCTGCCCGCGCGGCATCAACGTGACCCGCGCCATCGGGGAAGTCAAGAAGGCTTTGCTGTTCCGCAAGGCTTGAGCAAGGCCCGGGACTTTATCTGTCTGACGAAAATTACCTCAGGAGGATTCCGATGTCCTTCCAGAGTTCCAACTCACTCACGCGGCGTGAACTGCTGGCCGGCATGGGAGCTTCTCTGGCCCTCGGCGGCGCACCCCGTACACCAGCGAGTAAACCGATGAAATCCAATGGTCAAGAGGAGTCTACTGCCGGCCAACAGTACGACATGCTGATCCGTGGCGGCAGGGTGGTGGATCCGTCGCAGGACCTTGACGCTGTGCGCGACGTGGCGATTGCCGGCGGGAAAATCGCGAAAGTAGAGGCGAGCATTCCCTCAAGCCATGCGAGGGAAGTCATCGATGCCGGCGGGAAAATTGTGACGCCGGGCCTGATTGACATCCATACCCACGTCTTCCCGTACGTTGGGCCTTATGGCATCGAGCCCGACCCTTACTGCCTGCGCCGTGGCGTGACCACGGTGGTGGATGCAGGCACCTCAGGGTGCTTTGCCTTTCCCGCTTTCAGAAAGTTCATTATCGAACGGGCCGCCACGCGCGTCCGGCCGCTGATCCACGTGGTCTCGATCGGCATGATCGCCGGAGGCACGGCGAACATGGGCGAACTTGAAGATTTGCGATACTGCGTCCCGAAACTCGCCGTTGAAGCCGCCAACAAAAATCGTGACCTTGTGGTCGGCTTCAAGATCCGCTTTTCCAGGGGCTACACCGGTCCAAACGATTACGAGGGCATGAAGCGCGCCCGCGAGGCCGCCGACGAAGCTCAACTGCCCCTGATGATTCATATTGGCTTGTCGTATACGCCGTTGCCCAAGTTGCTGGCGCTGATGAAAAAGGGTGACGTGGTGACCCATTCCTTCAACGGCCGTCCGAACGGCATCGTCGATAGCAGCGGAAAGCTTCTGCCGGAGGTGATGGAAGCCCGAAGACGCGGCGTGCTTTTCGACGTGGGGCACGGATCAGGTAGTTTTTCGTTTGACACCATGGAGAAATGCCTGAAGCAGAACTTCCTGCCCGATACGATTTCAAGCGACCTCTATTCCGACAACATCCATGGACCCGTGTTTGACCTGGTCACAACGCTTTCAAAGTTTCTCCTGCTGGGCCTGGACTTGCGCCAGGTGGTGGAACGCGCCACGGTGAATTCTGCCCGGGTGTTCAACTTCGGAGCTGAAATCGGAACCCTGCGTCCCGGCGCGGAAGCTGACGTCAGCGTGCTGGAACTGCGGGAAGGAAAGTTTGTTTTTGTCGACTCGAGCAGGCAAGAGCGGACCGGCCGGCAGAAGATTGAGCCAGTAGTGACCATCCGCGCGGGGAAAGCCTGGTACCCGACCGCCTAGTGCGCGGGTTTCGAAGTCCGGCAGAAATCAGTCCTGCGGATTGAATGCCTTCCCCATGGACGGCGGGACGCCCATCTGGCAAAGCACTCCGTCGACCGGCGGTCGTTGTAGTATAATTGGGTTTTTGATGCCGGCTGACGGGTGAGCGAACCTCGTGGGAGTTGGGCGAAGACAGGTTTGTCTCGCCAGGCGGTGCCGGAAAGCCGCCGCTGAGGAAGCTGATTGCCTGGAGGTTGGGGCAGCGCCCGTGGGACGGCCCGCATCTTAAATTCTTCATGAAACTTTCTCGCCGCCATATGCTGGGCTCGGGAGCGGCCCTCCTGGGTTCCAAACTGATGGAAGTTGTGACCACGCCCATCTGGAGATGGTCGGGAATCCCTGTGCTCAATGCCGCGGAAGTTCCGAGTCCGGAGACCGCCATCCCCGTGACCTACGTCGATGTGGCAAAGGAGGCGGGACTTAACACCGTGAACGTGTGGGGTGGAGTTGACCATAAGAAGTACATTATCGAAGCCAAGGGAAACGGGATTGCCTTCTTTGACTATGACAACGATGGCTGGATTGACATCTATCTGACCAACGGAAGCCGGCTGGACACAAAATGGCCTCCGGGCCAGGCTCCCACGACCCACCTGTACAAAAACAATCGCAACGGAACCTTTACGGACGTGACAGAGCACTCCGGCCTTGGGGCAGACCGGCTGGCAGACGGGGGTTTGCATCGGCGATTACGACAACGACGGTTGGGACGACCTTTTCCTGACTTTCTGGGGGCACAACATCCTGTTCCATAACAACGGCGACGGGACGTTTACCGATGTCACCAGGAAGACCGGCCTTTATCAGGACGAGGTTCGATGGGGTTCCGGGTGCACCTGGATTGATTATGACCGCGATGGGCACCTGGATCTTTTTGTCTGCAATTACATGGTGCTGGACCTGGCCAAGATCCCGGTGCCGGGGCAAAGCGGTTACTGCCAGTGGAAGGGATTTCCTGTAATGTGCGGGCCGCGCGGCTTGCCCGGCGGGTCGAACATTCTGTTCCACAACAACGGTGACGGAACCTTCACCAACGTGTCCGAGAAGTCGGGGATCCTGAAGACCGGCCCGCGATATTCCATCACCGCCGTGACCTATGATTTTGATAACGACGGCTGGCCCGACCTCTATGTGGCTGTCGATTCCGAGCCGAGCATTCTGTTCCAAAACAAGCATGACGGGACTTTTGAAGACATGGGTGTCATGGCCGGGTGCGCCTACAACGAAGACGGACAGGAACAGGCCGGCATGGGTGTGGGCGTGGGCGACTACGATTGTGATGGCTGGTTGGACATTTTCAAGACCAACTTCTCCGACGACACTTCGGATCTTTACCACAACAACGGCGACGGCACTTTTACGGACGTCACGTTCATGGCTGGGGTGGGCCAGGATACCCAGGATGTGAAATGGGGCTGTGGCTTCGTGGATTATGATAATGACGGCTGGCCGGACATCATTCAGGTCAACGGCCACGTTTACCCCGAAGTTGACCAGCACCACTTGAGCCAGACTTTCAAAGAGCCCAGGATTGTCTATCGCAACCTGGGGAACGGCAGGTTCAAAAACGTTTCATCGGAATTGGGACCGGGAATTAGCGAGCGTTTTTCCAGCCGCGGGGCTGCATTTGGCGATTACGATAACGATGGCGACATCGATGCTGTCATTTGCAATATGAACGATGTCCCTTCACTGCTCCGCAACGACGGTGGAAACAAGAACAACTGGATCAAGCTCAAACTGGTTGGAACCGTGTGCAACCGTACCGCCATTGGCGCGCGGGCTTATGTGACCACCGGAAAGCACCGGCAGATGAACGAGGTCAGCAGCGGAACGAGCGTGATGTCGCAGAGCGACCTTCGTCTGCATTTCGGGGTCGGCAAAGCTGCGAAGGTTGATTTGATTGAGGTTAAGTGGCCGACCACGCAGAAAATCGAGAAGTTCACCAACCTTGACGTCAACCAGATCCTAACTATCCGGGAGGGCCAGGGGATCATCAAAAAGGCAAAGCCGGGCACGTAATGGCTTCTGGGTTCCTCGGGCGCCTATGATCCAGAACGGGTGGTGGGTAAAATCATGGAGTAAGGAAGGGACCGGCAGAAGGGTTTGCCGGTTTTCTCATTTTGATGACTTGGACCTTTTCTTCGCGTGACGGTGGCCGGCCTTTGCGTTCATGCCGGATGGCACGCTTGTGGCCGGCCTTCGTTCTGCTTTTCGCCTGCGCCGGCAGATGTGCCGGCTGGAACTCTGCCACCCTGTCAGGCGCACCGGCCGAGGCACCCCCCAGGATTTCGAACGTCCAGCCTTCTCAAGCCAGTCCCGGTAGCCGAATCACCGTGAAGATCACGGGCGAGAACTTTTTGAACGGGGCTTATGTCTCGTGTTCAGATCCGGCCGTCCATGTGCTCGCCACACGGCGCGCCAGCGGGACAGAGTTGGATGTGGATATTTCTGTCGGCCAGATAGCGAAGCCGGAATCAGTTGTCCTCTATGTTTCAAACCCTTCGGGCGCGTCGGTGCAAACGGCATTCGCAATTGCTTCAACCGCGGCGAAGCCGGCACAGGCAAGCGAGTCCTCGTCCCCAGACGCGCCGGTTGTGACCATGATTGATCCGGCCCGTGCCGCACCCGGCGGCAAGCAGACGGTGAAGGTGGCGGGGAAGAACTTTAAGGAAGGCGCCAAAGTTGCTTTTTCCAATCCCGGCATCCGCGTCCTGGGAACCGATTTCAAGAAATCGACGCAGCTGCTGGCGCAAATCGAAGTGGCGCCCAACGCGCCCTCGGGCAAAACGAGCCTGTTTGTCATTAATCCCGATGGCAGCGAAGTGGAGGCAGGTTTTGAAGTCGGCGGGGGAAATTCAGCGCAGGCCGGAACCCCGACGGAAAAGGCTTCATCCCCCGCAACCATGCCAACGCAGCAATGGAGCGTCTACAACCTTGGAGACGCCACGAGCATTTTCCAGAACCCCGGCAAGGCCAAGGGGCAGTTGGTTGTGAAAAGCGGCAAACTTGAATACGACCAGGACGGGAAGGCCGTTTTTGCTGTCAAGCCGGCCGATATCCAGGAAATTGCTCCCAACGTCTTTTTCGGGCTGAACACCGGGACTTTCCACATTATCCTGAATTCCGGAAAGACGTATAACTTTGTTCCCTCAAGCCTGGCGCCCGCCGATACCAATTCGATTGTCGAATCCCTGCGCAGCGCGTTGAAATAGGAATTCTCCTGCCCCTGGGGTTCGGCGCGTCAGGGCGAGATGGCGTCGAAAGCCTGCATCAGGTTTTGAGGCTACATTGCTGTTGCGGGCGACGGTTTCGGAGCCTCCCTTCCGTATGCTATAGTTAACACTTGTCCCATATCTTCTTGACGCACACAGGGCTTTCACGTGAAACTTTACGGTGAACATCGATTTCCAGGGAAGCTGTTTGTTGTCGAGGGCATCGACGGCTCCGGCAAATCGACACAGTTGAACCTCCTCCATCAATGGCTTCGGGCAGAAGGTTACGGGACCGTCTTCAGTGAATGGAACTCCTCCCCTCTGGTGCGTAACACCACTCGGCGTGGCAAGAAGAAAAAGATGCTGACCCCGGCCAGCTTCTGCCTGATTCACGCCACCGACTTTGCCGACCGGATGGAGCACAACATTATTCCGCTGTTGAAGGCCGGCGCAGTGGTGCTCTGCGACCGATACATTTACACGGCTTTTGCGCGGGATGTTGCGCGTGGGATGGATCCGGGGTGGGTGAGGGAGCTTTACTCCTTTGCCGTGAAGCCCACGCTGGCCTTTTATTTCCGCGTCCCCCTGGAGGTTGCCATGAAGCGCCTGCTGTACGGTCGCAGCGGCTTCAAGTTCTATGAGGCTGGAATGGATATGGAATTGAGCAGCGATCCCGTGGAAAGTTTTGAACTTTTCCAGGGCCAGATTCTCGAAGAATACGACAAGATGATTCCGGAGTTTGACCTGACTGTGGTGGATGCCACGCTACCGATCGAGGAGCAGCAAACCCGGATGCGGCAACTGGTGAGGGCAAAACTCGCGCAGGCAAAACGACTGAGGGTGGCACCATGAGATCTACCTACGGAGTGGTCTTGCCGGAGATGAGGCTGGACAACCTGCCGGGCAAGCTGATTGTGATTGAAGGGACGGACGGAGTGGGGCGCTCAACGCAGATCCAGCTGCTGAGACCCTGGCTCGAACAGCAGGGCCGGGCGGTTGTGGACACCGGCATGACGCGGTCCAAGCTGGCAGGAAGGGGGATCAAGCAGGCCAAGCAGGGGCACACGCTGGGCAGGGTGACCCTGAACCTGTTTTATGCCACCGATTTTGCCGACCGTCTGGAAAACGAAATCGTTCCGGCATTGCGGGCGGGGTTTGTAGTGCTGACGGACCGCTATACCTACTCCCTGATTGCGCGGGCCGCCGTCCGTGGAATTGATTCTTCCTGGGTCCGGAACGTTTACCGCTTTGCGCTGATCCCTGACGCCGTTTTTTACCTCAGGATCGGAGTGGACGAACTGATTCCCCGCGTGGTTTTCTCAACGGGTTTCGATTACTGGGAATCCGGTATGGACCTGAATCCCAGCGAAGACATGTATGAGAGCTTCCGGAAGTACCAGACGGCCCTGCTGGCTGAGTTTGAAAAATTAGTGGAAGAGTATCAATTCAAGGTGATTGACGCGACTCAGGATATTCCTGTTGTTTTTGAAGAACTGCGGGAAGGGATCAGCGGTGTGCTCACAGAAAACGAGCTGCCGTCACTCGAGGCGGTGGCGGCCCAAGGGCGTCAAGAGGCTCCTTCCGACGGGAACTCGCCGCCGGCAGACAATAACGGGTCGGGAAACTGAGAGAGTCAGACTGATGATCCGGCAAACAGGCCTGCCGGCGAATTCACCACCGCGCGCACCCATTCCCTGGTCTTGTTGAATCCGGTCTTGTCCCGGGTCATCTCAAAGTAGTTCTTCTCGAGCGTTGACAGCATAGTCCGATTTCTCATTATCAATCGTTCAATCTGTACAGCCAGTTCCAGGTGGTCGCGCAGGAAGTCCCGGCCAGCGATCATTCCGATGACAGTTTCCTCAAACACCACCAGATCGTGCCAGTCTCCAAGTTGGGTCTGGAGACTTCGGAGCCAGATCAAGGCTTCCTTGCTTCCTGAAACGCCGAAAGCATGAATCACCTCAATCAGATATCGGGCACGCTTGGCCGCAATGCGCGTGCGGTGCAAACTTGCAGCATCGTGCTCGTGGCGCGAGAGCGCGACTTCCTGCTCAAGCGCTCCCCACATGGTTTTCAGCGCTTCGCTGATACGCTCGTAGAATTGGTCACTGGTCAGGCCTGGTCCTGTTCCATTCCGGCCCGCACTTGCGGCTGCTTGAGCAGAGTCCCTGTCGGAGGGCAGGCAATCCTTCAGGCGAACATAGATGGCTGAAAGGTTGGCTTTGGCCAGCTTGCGCAAAGATTTTTCCCGCCGGACGGAACGCAATTCCCTCAGATAATCCCCAATAGCCTCCCATGCTTCCCGCCGGGGAGTGCGTTTGCGTGAAAGCGCTGTATCAACGCGTTCGAGCAGCACGTCATAATTCCTGATTTCCGACAAGGAACTTCGACAGCGCTTGAGTCCACGGTACAGTTTTCGAATTTCTCCCGAGTGGGGGGATGGGTAGACCAGATCAATCACCTGCTGAAGTCGCCGGGTAGCCACCCTCAGGTCATGAATAGCGTCAGGATTATCACTCTGCAGAACTTTCGGTTCGAGGGAAACACAGCGGTCAAGATGCTTGATGGCCAGGCTGGAAACACGGGCCCATTCGCCCAGGCGGGTGCCGTTCTCTTTGTGGGCCGCGGCTTCCGGCGTGGCGGATTGACCCTCCGGCTGGGTACTACCCCTGCCGGTTTCCACTGGAGCCTCCTGCAGAAATGCGGATAAGGAACTGTCCTCAGAGGCGTTATGCCCGGCGTGTCCGTTTACGTGAGCCATCGAAACCACCTGGCGTGGTGCAGTCTCTCTCGTCTTGGAGGCCAGCCCGCACCGCAGCTCGCCGTTAGAAGGCAAGTCCCCAAAAAACTAATGAACCGATAGCAACAGTGTACAGGCAAACCAGGTCTAACACAACGCCATACGTTGCCTTTGGCCCGGCCCGGCCAGACAGTCCTAAATTCCTCAATTTCCGGCAAGAAAGGCCTCATGCCAGCCTCTTTCGTAAATTATCCATAAGCCGAAAATGTGACGCTCATCACTGCGATGGATGTCCCTCTGGCCTAGCCTTATCTTGTAATAGAGTTTTTCATAGCACGGAGGGAAAAGATGGCAAGAGCCATGCGCACAATTGACGGCAATGAGGCTACTGCGTCCGTAGCCTATGCGACAAGTGAAGTGATTGCCATCTACCCGATCACGCCCTCATCCCCAATGGGTGAACTTGCGGACCAGTGGGCGGTGGAAGGCAGGCCCAACATTTGGGGCGCGGTCCCCAAAGTGATGGAAATGCAGAGCGAGGGCGGGGCTGCCGGGGCCCTGCACGGAGCGGTCCAGGCTGGAGCGCTTGGCACAACCTTCACCTCCTCGCAGGGGCTCCTTCTGATGATTCCTAACATGTATAAGATGGCGGGTGAGCTGACGCCTGCCGTTCTCCACGTGGCGGCCCGGACGGTGGCGACACACGCACTTTCCATTTTTGGGGACCACAGCGATGTGATGGCCACGCGAGCCACAGGCTTTGCGCTACTGGCTTCCAACACCGTTCAGGAGGCCATGGATATGGGCCTGATCGCCCATGCGGCCACGCTGGAATCGAGGGTCCCTTTTCTCCAGTTCTTTGATGGATTTCGCACCTCGCACGAGATTTCCAAGGTTGAACAGATTGAAGATTCCGACATCAGGGCGCTGATGGACCAGGACTCCGTCCGGGCCCACCGGGATCGCGCGTTATCGCCGGACCACCCGTTCATCAGGGGCACGGCGCAAAACCCCGATGTCTTTTTCCAGGCTAGGGAGGCCGCCAATCCGTTTTACCTGGCCTGCCCGACCATTGTTCAAGACGTGATGGACCGCTTTGCGAAGATTGTTGGGCGCTCTTATCACTTATTTGACTACGTGGGTGCCCCGGACGCCGAGCGTGTGATTGTGATGATGGGTTCAGGCGCGGAGGCGGCCCAGGAAGCTGTGGAGCACCTGGTTGAGAAGGGCGAGAAGGTCGGCCTGGTCAAAGTTCGCCTCTACCGTCCTTTTCCCGTGGAGCACTTTGTTGCGGCGCTGCCCTCGACGGTGAAAACAATCGCGGTCCTTGATCGCACCAAGGAGCCCGGAGCCGTTGGCGAGCCGCTCTATATGGATGTGGTGACGGCCCTGCATGAGGCTGCGGGCGCCCCGGAGGCGAAATTCAGCGCCAATCCGACGGTCGTTGGCGGGCGCTATGGGCTCTCCTCCAAGGAATTCACTCCGGCCATGGTGAAGGGTGTTCTGGACGAGATAGCGAAGGGCAAGCCGAGAAATCATTTTACTATCGGCATTATTGACGACGTTTCGCACACCAGCCTTTCTTACGACCCTGAGTTCTCAACGGAGAATCCGGGAGCCGTGCGGACCATTTTTTATGGTCTGGGTTCTGACGGCACGGTCAGCGCCAATAAGAATTCCATCAAGATCATTGGAGAAGAAACGGAAAACTACGCTCAGGGTTATTTCGTTTACGACTCCAAAAAGTCCGGCTCAGTGACGGTTTCGCACCTGCGTTTTGGAAAGAGGCCCATCCATTCCACTTACCTGATCAACAAGGCCAACTTTGTGGCCTGCCATCAATTCGGGTTTCTCGACCGCTTTGACGTTCTGGCGGCAGCAGAGCAGGGAGCAACGTTTCTACTGAACTCTCCCTACGGCCCGGAGGACGTCTGGGAACACCTGCCGCGCACTACCCAGGAGCACATTGTTAACAAGAAGCTGAAATTTTACGTGATTGACGGCGTCAAAGTTGCCGGGGAAGCGGGAATGGGCGGGCGGATCAATACCGTCATGCAGACCTGCTTCTTCGCTCTCAGCGGCGTACTGCCCCGTGATGAAGCCATCCAACAGATCAAGCATTCCATCGAAAAAACCTACGGGAAACGCGGGGAAATAATTGTTCAGAAGAACTTTGCGGCGGTCGACCGGGCACTCGAGAATCTCCATGAGGTTTCCGTCACGCAGCAGGCCGACAGCGTTTTTGACATTCAGCCGCCGATTCCAGCCCGGGCGCCGGAATTTCTCCGGAACGTTACCTCGCGGATTATCGCCGGCGAGGGCGATCTGCTTCCGGTCAGCGCATTCATTCCCGATGGAACATTTCCGTCAGGCACGGCCCAGTGGGAAAAGAGAAACATCGCGCTGGAAATTCCCGTGTGGGACCGTGACTTGTGTATCCAATGTGGCAAGTGCGTGCTGGTGTGCCCCCACTCCGTGATCCGGGCGAAAATCTACGATCCCAAGTTGTTGGAACAAGCGCCGGCCAGCTTTAAGTCGACTGCCGCGCGCTGGAAGGACTTTAAGGAATACCGCTACACGCTGGCGGTTGCGCCGGAGGATTGCACGGGTTGCACACTGTGCGTCCAGGTTTGCCCGGCGAAGAGCAAGAGCGAAGCCCGCCATAAGGCGATCAACATGGCGCCCCAGCCGCCGCTGCGGGACCAGGAGCGCGAGAATTGGGATTTCTTCCTGCAGTTGCCGGAAATGGACCGTGCTCCTCTCAGTGTGGGACAGGTGAAGGACGCGCAATTGCTGGAACCTCTGTTCGAGTTTTCCGGCGCTTGTGCGGGTTGCGGCGAAACACCCTACATCAAATTGATGACGCAGTTGTTTGGAGACCGCTGCCTGATTGCCAATGCCACCGGATGCTCGTCGATATACGGCGGTAACCTTCCCACTACTCCGTACACGATGAACCATGAAGGTTTGGGCCCGTCGTGGTCGAATTCGCTTTTCGAAGACAACGCGGAATTCGGGCTTGGAATGCGCCTGGCGGTGGACAAGCAGGCCGATTACGCCCGTTACCTGGTGGGACATCTTGTCGGGCAGGTGGGTGAAGAACTGGCGGCGCAGGTTCTCGCAGCCGATCAGGTGACGGAGGATGGCATCAGGAAACAGCGGGAGCGGGTCCGGGCGCTTAAGGAAAAGCTTGAGGGGCTTGACACGCTTGAAGCGCGCGACCTGCTGAAAGTTGCTGACTATCTGGTGAAGAAGGACGTCTGGATTGTAGGAGGAGACGGCTGGGCCTATGACATCGGGTACGGTGGCCTCGACCACGTGCTGGCGTCTGGAAAGAACATCAACGTCCTCGTTCTGGATACCGAGGTCTACTCCAATACAGGCGGCCAGATGTCGAAGGCGACCCCGCGTGCGGCCGTGGCCAAATTTGCCGCCGGCGGCAAGGAGAACCGCAAGAAGGACCTGGCGATGATGGCCATGACTTACGGCAACGTCTACGTGGCCAATGTGGCCATGGGCGGGAATGACACGCATACGATCAAGGCCTTTCTTGAGGCTGAGGCGTATGATGGACCATCGATGATCATCGCCTACAGCCACTGCATTGCTCACGGCTACGACCTGGCCTTCGGCTTGGAACAGCAGAAAGCCGCGGTCCAGTCCGGTTACTGGCCGCTGTTCCGCTTTAATCCCGAATTGGTCAAAGAAGGGAAGAACCCTCTGCATATTGATTCCCGGCCGCCATCGCTTCCGCTTGAGAAGTACGTCTACAACGAAACTCGCTACACCATGCTCGTCAAGTCCCGGCCGGAAGTCGCGAGCCAGGCCTTGAAGCTTGCTGAGGAGGACGTCAGGGCGCGCTGGGAGTTGTACGAGAAATGGGCAGCATCACCCACAGCCGAAGTTCCCAAGGAAGTGAAAAAATGACAGATCTCCGCACCACTTACCTCGGATGTGAACTGAAGAGTCCGCTTGTTGCTTCGGCGTCGCCGTTATCGGAAGAGATCGATAACCTTCGCAAGATGGAAGACGCCGGTGCAGGGGCGGTTGTGCTCCATTCGTTGTTCGAAGAGCAAATCATTAGAGAAAGCGAAGCACTGAACCACGGGCTTTCTGCGGGCACAGAAAGTTTTGCCGAGTCTCTGACTTACCTGCCGGAAGTTACCCAGTTCAAGCAGGTCCCTGATTTTGGTGTGCCGGGCGCTGCGCCGGATATGACGCCTTACAATCGCGGGCCGGAGGGTTATCTGGAACAAGTTCGTCGTGCCGCCGAGGCTGTCAGCATCCCGGTGATTGCCAGCCTCAACGCCACTTCGCCGGGAGGATGGGTGAAACACGCCCAGAAAATAGAAGAAGCCGGAGCCTCGGCTCTCGAACTCAATATCTATTTTCTGCCGACGGACCCGAACATTTCCAGCTCTGATATCGAAAAGGGATACTGCGAACTGGTCCGGCAGGTGAAGAATACCATTCGCATTCCAGTCGCCGTAAAGTTGGGGCCTTACTTCAGTGCAATGGCCAATTTTGCGCAAGGGATTGATGAGGCCGGAGCGGATGCCCTGGTATTATTCAACCGGTTCTACCAGCCGGATTTTGATATTGAGAACCTCGACGTGGTACCAACCGTGCACCTGAGTACGTCTCAGGAGCTTCTGCTGCGGTTGCACTGGGTGGCCATTCTTTACGGACACATCCGATCGGACATGGCGATCACGGGTGGTGTTCACACGGCAGAGGACGTCCTGAAAGCCATGATGGCGGGTGCGCGAGTGGCAATGATGACCTCCGCATTGCTGCGGAACGGGATTGGCCATCTGGAACGCGTTCGCGACGATATGGTCCACTGGATGGAAGAACATGAGTATGAATCGATCCGTCAGATGCAGGGAAGCCTGGCCTTGCGGTCGGTTCCGAACCCGGCCGCTTTTGAGCGGGCCAATTACATGCGTGTGCTGGGTTCCTACAGGCCGCGCTCCATCGGTTCGTGGCCGATGGGAATGACGAATGGAGAATGAAGTCATCGCGAGTTCAGTTGATTCCCGGTTCCTTTAGACAGTGAGACTTCGGGCCTGGGACCCGAAGTGACGGAGAGGAAGTTGAAAGGGAGGTAGGCGGTCATGCGTACCATTTATGCGTTAGGCATTTGTCTTATCCTGCTGCTTCCTGGACTTTCCTGGGCTCAGGAAAAACAGCCACAGCAAGGCACTCAGCAAACTCAGACGACGGCGCCTTCAACGGAAGCGCCCACTACGCCAACGGTGCCGCACCAGTTTGTCTTTACACCGGAGCAGAAGGCACTGAAGAATCCTGAGAAGTTTACTGAAGAGTCGGTGGATAAGGGAAAGAAGTTGTTTGCAACGCAATGTGCGATGTGCCATGGGAATACCGGCGATGGCAAGGGCGACCTTGCAGCGGTCATGCACGTTGAGCCAAAGGATTTCACCAAGCCGGAAACATTGAGCGCTCGAACGGACGGAGAACTTTTTACGATTATTAATGTCGGGTCACCGTCAATGCCGGCAGAGGCGAAGAGACTGAAAGCAAATCAAGCCTGGGACCTGGTGAATTTCTTACGAACACTGGAGGGGAAGAAGCCTGCCAAATCTGCGGGAACTCAGACTGAGTCTGCGGTTCCTTAGCTGATTTTCAGAACCTCGCATTCGGAGCACTCTTATCGCTCATAACCGCGCTGTGTCGATCTGCATTCCGCTTCCCAGATCGTGGGAACAAGATGGCACGGGGCGTGAGTAAGGAGTAAATTACGCTGGAGGTTCTGAATATGTTCGTCGTTTCCTTTTGGAAAAAACTGGGGCTGGTTTGTGGTCCGCTGATTGCGTCATCAGCCCTCCTGTGGGCGCAGATGCCCTCTCATGTTCCCGTTCCCAAGGACAACCCCCAGACCGCCGCGAAGGTTGAGCTGGGAAAACAACTTTATTTCGACCCCCGGATTTCTGTGACGGGGACAGTGTCCTGCAACTCCTGCCATAACATTATGTCCAACGGAACAGACAGCCGGCCTGTGTCCGCTGGCGCACATGGAAAACTTGGCGACCGCAATGCTCCCACGGTCTTCAACGCGGCCTTTCGCAGCGTTCAGTTCTGGGACGGGCGGGCTGCCAGTCTTGAAGAACAGGCGAAAGGCCCTCCGACAAATCCCATCGAAATGGGAATGCCGAATGGAGAGGCTATAGTGGAGCGAATCCGGGCCATTCCGGGATATCGCCAGCAGTTTGCAAAAGCGTTCGGCGGCAGCCAGCCGGTAACGTTTGATCATATGGCCCAGGCCATTGCCAGTTTTGAACGGACGCTGGTCACTCCCGGCAGCCCTTACGACCGCTTTATGGCGGGTGACAAAAGTGCCCTGAGTCCGGCGGCGCAACGCGGGCTTAAATTGATGGAATCGGCTGGCTGTACCAGTTGCCACAGCGGCCCACAGTTTAATGGACCCGAACAGCCGATGGGCACGGGTTTCTATATGAAGTTCCCGTTGAATGATAACAATGCGTATGTGAAGAAGTACAACCTGGCCGCAGACGAAGGCCGCAATGAAGCGACCCACCAGGAATCGGACGAGCACATGTTTGTCGTGCAGTCTCTGCGGAATGTGGAAGTGACTGCGCCCTATTTTCATAACGGGTCTGTGAAGAATCTTGACGAGGCGGTCAGGGTGATGGCAAAGACGCAACTGGATAAGACGCTTACCGGAAGCCAGGTGCAGGATATCGTGGCGTTCCTCGACAGCCTGACCGGCAAGTTTCCCCAGATTACTCAGCCTCGTTTGCCGGAAACACCGAATACCACTTTGCTCGACAAGTGATCAGCAGTTGCAGGCACATCACTCCGCGTCATCGGACCGGGGAGGAGCGTCCAGGCTGGCAAGGATTAATTAACCAATTTTCCGCATGACCCGCGGCGTGAGCCACCAGATGAGTTTCCCTGGAGGACGGGGCGGGAACTTCTCGAAATCGATCCGGCAACATCCTCCTTTCTTAAACTGAAAATTGGCCCGGGCATTGCCGATGAGCTTTGCCACACCGTCACTGAGATCCGGTTCATGCCCGATGACCAGAACTCTGCGGTGATCTGCCTGTTTGGCGAGAGAAGTCAGTAAGGCCTGCAGGGAGCCGCCCGGCCGCAGGAAATCCGAGGTCTTGACTGTGACGCCGGGTGCAAAAACTTCGGCGACGATGGCAGCTGTTTCCGAGGCCCTGATCAGCGGGCTGCTGATGATGGAGTCTACGCAAAGGCCAAGGCGGAACAGCCCTCGTGAGACCCCCTTCAATTTCTTCTTGCCCTCAGGCGTGAGTGGGCGTTTGGTGTCGTCAGCGAAATTGGGGTCGCCCCGCGCAACCGCAATTCCGTGTCGCATCACGTAAAGTTGAAATCCCTGTGCATCATTGCTTCCGGGGGGTTCGTTCAGAGCAGTCATAGTCACCTTTTCGGACAGCGGTAGATAGAATTCCCGAGCCCTGTGTCAGGGCGTCGAGCTTTTGACCTCAACGGCCCAGAGCCGTTCAAACTCCTGTTGGTAGGCCAAAGCAAGGTCTGGATCTCTGAGAACCAGCATATGATCAAAATTCCGCTCTTCGGAATCAAGGGTCCAATTATAGCTTCCGGTCAGAACGATGTGACGGTCAAGAACAGCAAACTTATGGTGTAACTTGGAACCCTTTTCCTTCCGCCCGTAAATCGCCTGGAAGGGAAGAGAGTTTTCAGCGAGGATCTTCCGCGTGACAGCGGTTGCCTGATATTTGTTTCGGTCAACCAGCAGTCGGACGCGAAGTCCGCGGTCCCGGACTTTCCCCAGAGCACGGGCAAGCCGCGGATTTGTAATCCGGTATAATGCTGCGTCCACGCTGACGCGAGTCTCCAGCAGCAGGCGTTCGATCGTGCGAGCGACGGATCCCTGGGAAGTGAAGATTGTCTGATTGCCTGACTCGGGCATAGGGTTCTATTGTATTTTGTGCGGCGGACAAGATTCAAGGACAGTTATGTCGCATCATCCGGTGGAACCGCCTTCGTCCAACGAACACAGACCTCTTAACTCTTGTTGTGACGAAAGAGATAGAAGCAGCGTGGTTCGGCGGACCGCTGACTTTTGGTGAGAAAGCCGGTAACAGAATAGCCTTTCGAAAGGTAATTCAAGAAAATCTCGCGTGTTTCAAGCCGCCAGCGTCTTGCAAGCGGCAGGGCCTCTGTTCGCATGAGGTCCGTATTGGATGGAATTGCAGCCAGCAGCCTAAGTTCGCGATGGCTCAGGGTAATCTTCCTGTTTACCAGGAATGCTTTCCCGTTTGTGGCGGTTGCATTGATAATGGGCAAATCCGGGATTTCGGTGATGCTTTTCTCTCCAGCGAGGAGCCTCGCTATGCTTTTTGAGGCAATAGGCCAGTTCACAACAAGCCGGTCGCTTGGAAGCCCTTGTTCAATGCTGCTGTGAAAACGACCGTAGTAGTCGACAATATATTCTTCTACGCGCGCGCCGAGTTTGGTCAGATTCAGACTGGCGTTTCTGGTTTGCAGGGGGTCATAGGTCCAGCAGATGGACTTGATTCCCCGGGAGATGGCAAGGTCGCGGTGGGCGAGCTTTAATTGAAGGCCGAGACCCCGACTGCGGTACCCGGGCAATATGCCCATCATATGCGACCAGTGAATGACCTGTCCATTGCGGCGAGCCAGCAGCGCATAAATGAAACCCACCAGTCGGCCCTTAACAAATGCCCCAAGCACCGCCCCGCCTGTCTTTTGCGTCACCAGCATCACTTCTGCCGCGACGCTCAGTCCTCCCCAAATAGACTTCTGGACAGCTTCGCATTTCTTGAAGTCTTCGTGCTTTACAAGGAGTCTTACTTCGGGCGTTAGCATTGGATTTTACTTTGACCTCTCCCATGATCGGGGGCAGCCCATCGGACATGTGACCTGCAGGCAACGTTTGGGAGCAGATTTCCAGGATTGTTGCCGACTGACTGTCCTCTCGAAGCAACGCCCATATCATCTACTCTCAAGAATGTATGAGACGGTAGATTGGAACTGGAAACCTATGGAAATATGGTAACTCCCTGTCTTTGTTATTCGCCGCACATCCCGCGGCGGGGTGCTCCGCAAGGGCAGGGACCGGGCTCACTCGAGAGCCCTTCGTGGGAAGTTCCTGCGACGGCAAACACGGATAACAGCTTCTCGACCTGTGTGCTTGAGCAATTCTTGCAAAGAATTTCAGCTCCCGAGCCATAGGAAATCTTTTCAAATTTTGATCCGCAGTCCCGGCACCGGTACTCAAAAATAGGCATATCAGAACCCTCCTACTTGAATATAGCCAAGCTTGCCGGGGTTTTCAATTAACTGCCGACCCAACAGGCGGTAAGAACCGCCGGGACTTGCTCCCGCCGATATTTAAAGCGAGACCCTGGGATGCAGACCGTTTTAGAAAAAGAAGGAAGGACAGGGCTGAGTTGCAGGAAGAGACGGGATTCCTAATTGAGGGTCCTATTCAAGGAAGGGAGGTGAAGTGTTGCCCTTCTCTGCGCCGAAATCACTTGATATCAGAGAGCATGTTGAACGCTTTCATGTATGCCGGGACGTCTGGTCTGAATACGCGTCCATCAAGCATAAGAATAGGCAGATTTGTTTTGAATTGGATCTTTCTGGATCCCACAATGACCCTAAAGAGAATCCCGAACCCGGATGCGCGGAGTGCCTTGAAATTCTTCAGGCATTGGGCGCCCATTCCGGGCACGACTTTACAGAGCGGAGTCGGCTCCATGTGATGGCTTGGCCTACGCACTTGAATACTTCTGGCAGAGCGCTCTGACCTTGTGCATCAGTTTGGGGATACCCGTCACAGGTTGTTCCTTACCCTCGTATTCCACGGACATAAACCCTTTGTATCCGCCATCATGAAACATTTTCCACACGCGATCCATGTCGATGGGTGTGCCGTCGTCGAAGTGGTCGCGAATGTGGGTATGCGTGGCATAAGGAACGCAGGCCTCAATCTGAGCATAGCGGTCCTCACTGGCAGTTGGGATAAAGTGGGTAATATCGAGGTTGATGCCGGCGTAAGGAGAGTTTACCCGGTGCATAATTTCCAGGCAGACATCTGCGTTTTGTGTGACCCCGGAGTGGTCCTCGATGCCAAGCGTGATACCTCTTTTGCCCGCATACTCGCACGCGGGCTTCATGGTTTCAACCACCCAATTCGTTCCCTGCTTCACGCTTGTGCCGGGTGGAAGTTCACCCCCGAAAACGCGCAGGTGTGATGCTCCCAGGCGATCCGTAACGTCTATCCACTTCTCGATGTCTTCCAGCGCTTGCCGACGTTTTTCGGCGGTTGCCTGGACCATGCTGGAGCCGCAAGCCGCCCCCGAAAACGGCACGCCGTTCTCAAAGGCCAGATGTCGAAGGTCATCCAGGTAAGCCGGGTCGGTTGACTTGAACCAGTACACTGTCATATCCGCCCCTGCCGAGCCTATCTTGACCATTTCGCGGATGAAATCCTGCATGCTCATCTGTCCGCTTTTCAAGTTTTTCCGGTAGGAGTAAGCACAACATCCCGGGAACATCCTCGCCATGGATTTTACTTCTCCGGGTGAATCGCCCCGCGTGGCACCCGGCGCCTGAGATGGCAAGGCAAGTCCGGCACCCACGTAGGCTGCTGCTCCCGCAGATTGCAGGAAACGTCTTCGTGTGAACTGATCTTTCACTTTTGCCTCCAGAAACTGGTGTCTATTGGGGCAGTGGCCGCACGGCAACTTCCTTGAAGAACACAATGTCATGATTGCTGTGGTTCTGAAGGCCGATGTATCCTTCGTTGGGTCGGGGACCCCGATAGGGTTCAAAGTTGAACTTGCGGGGCGGTGCAGGCTGGCCATTGGTGTAGTCCGTAACCTTGACACCATTCACCGTAACGATCGTGCGCGGACCCTCGAGCGTGATCACCATTGTGTTCCACTGTCCCGATCCTTTCCCGGGATAAGCCAATGCTTTTGATATCGAATAAAGACATCCCGTCGAGTGATATTCCTTGGTCTCCCCCTTAGGGTCATTGTCGATTTGGACTTCATAGCCGTAATAGACGGGCATCCACGGTTCGCGCGGTTTGATGGGGATGCGGATGAAAACGCCGGAATTATCGTTCTTGTCGCGCATCTTGTAGACGACGCGGATTTGTTCGTTGCCGAATTTCCGGCCAGTGTACCACAGCAGTCCCATTCCTCCATAAGTCTCGATCAAGCCGTTGGCAACCTTGTCGCCGCCGGGACCGACATGTTCCCACCCATCCAGGTTCTTGCCATTAAAAAGCTGTTTCCAGCCGTTCCTTTGGGCCATTCCAGGCATTGTGAAGAATCCGAGAAAGGCGCAGCACAATAAAATGCGTTTCACCATTATCACACCTCGATCTGTTAGACATGTCTTTCGCAGTTGAGCAGAGGCCGGCGGCACGGTGAGAAATCTCGCTGCCAATCCGCATGCCCCTTCCACCCGCATTCATAGGCCGGAAGGGATTCTCTTTGCCCTCGCGACTCGGTAGTGTAGCATATCTGAGGTTCCAAACAAGCAAATGCGGAGGAATTCGCGCCCGGCTGAAGTCCTAAAAAGGCCTGCCGGAAATCGGGCCAAAAGGCTCCTTGGTATGTTGGGTTGGATGACCGGTCCTTAAGTTCATCCAAAAGGGTAGCCGCGGTGAATGGGAAAGCATGAAATCAGGCCAAGCCAGCGGGTTGCGCTACGGAATCGGCGGGGCATGCCGGGCTTTCAGGCACCAAGACCTTCGGACAGTAACAACTTTGTTGGGAACCGAACATCATCGGATGAAGGAGGAATGATGAGGACTTTAGTCGCAATCGCTTCTCTGTTGGTGAGCTTCATGGTGGCAAGCCCGGCCGCTGCTCAACGTGTATTTAAAGTCGAAAAGGGTGAAGCCTTTAACAAGATTGTCCCGAGGGATTTCGTCCTTGAAGAGAATTCGATCCCGACTGAAAAACGTAATTCGACGCTCGTGCTTACGCCTTCGGGATCAAGATTGATTGCGGGACTGCTGGACACGAGCGGTTACAGCTCACAGGTCCAGGAGAAATACCTTGGGATGCTGATTGCTGAAGGAAACGTGGAGGTGTGCGGCCATCCGCTTGCCATCGGCAGCTACGGATTTGGCCTTGCGAAGGCAAAAGGCACTGCAGGGGGGCCCTCATCGAAATTCTTTCTCTACAACCAGGCCGGCAAGAGGGTTGCAGAATGCGCGGCAAAGGTGGACGAAAAACTGGAGAGTCCGCGGCCCCTGCAGGTTGTAGCGAGCGGAGGTGGAACGGCGCGCCTTTATCTGGGCCGGACCTGGGTTGAATTGAAGTAATACGGGATTCCTGACTACAACCCTTGGTCCCCGGACTCCATTCGTGGGCCGGGAGTGGGCATCTGTGCATCCGTTCGAATTCATCGAGGTGTTCTCAGTGATTGATTTTATGCTGGTCGTGCAGGAGACTGGTGGTTCCCCTTTTGGCGTGCCGTGTCCGGCTCTTGCTGAGGCATAGGTCAGCCCAGGGATTTTAAGCGAGGTCATTCGGCTGTCCGTGCGGGGGGCTGATCCGTCCGGTGTTCTCTTGCGACGTTATAAGAACCCCTCCTCGTGTATAATTTAGAAAAGGGACAAAGTAGAAGAGAAAGCCCGCGGAAGTGTGCGCGCAAGGATCGCATGGGGTCTATCGGGGCCAGAATCCAGAGTGCCTCCGAGCAACCTTTTGGCCTGAAACGCTCTTCTACATAAGTAAGCCGCCAGGGACGCGGCTGGGGGCTGGCGCAACATATGGATAACGTGACAAGTCACCAGGTAAAGACTTCCTGCAGGGCAATTGTTGTCCTGCTGATCCTGGCCGGCATTTTTGCGCTTCCGTTGCGGGCCGCTCAGCCTCTTAGTCAAGAGGACATTACCCTGCTCCTGATTGGTGGGGCTTCCGAATCAAAGATGATTACTCTGGTGGAGCAGCGGGGTGTGGATTTCCAGTTGAATCCGGAACTCATTCAGAAGTTCAAGAAAGACGGGGCTACGCAGGCACTGATTGATGCCATCGTCAACAGCAATCGCAAGAACCCAACAAAAAGCACAGCCCCGGCGACCGAAGCTCCGAGTAGGACATCTGGTTCAGGTTCGGGCATAAGTCCTGAACTGCCTGGTTCCGGTCCGCAAGTTTCCAATATTTCCAACCCCCCGCCCTCGACGGCACAGTCTCAGGACACCAAGTCGGCTGCGGTCAACCAGAAGGTCAATAAGGTGATGGCAGATCTGGCCAGTGGTCCCGGACAGACCGGCGAAACCCCTCCGCCATTGGCGTCAGGATCAAAGAGGGTGGCAGAGTCATCCGCTCCCAACCTGAGTGATCCAAGTCCCGCTGAAATTCAGAATATCATCCACTCCTTTGCAGCCAAGGAACTGATGTTCAAGGAGGCACGGGACAATTACACCTATCGTCAGATCAATAAGGTTGAGACACTGGATGCCGATGGGACAGTCAATGGCTTCTGGCAGCAGAATTGGGACATCCTTTTTGACAACAATGGCAACCGAATTGAAAAAGTGACCTATGCGCCGCCCGGCTCGTTGAAGGGCGTGCTTATGACCGAGCAAGACCTGGATGCTATGCGCAGCATCCAGCCATTTGTGCTCACGAGCAATGACCTGGACGAATACGATATCAAGTATCTGGGTCACGTGAAGGTCGATTACATTACCGCATTTGTTTTCTCGGTCCGTCCAAAAGTGATCAGGAAGAATCACCAGTACTTCCAGGGTGTGATCTGGGTGGACGATCGCGATTTGCAGATTGTCAAAACCGAAGGCCGGCAGGTTCCGGAAATCAGGAACAAAAACGGCGAAAATCTTTTTCCGCGATTCAAGACCTGGCGGCAGCAGATCGACGGCAAGTTCTGGTTTCCTACTTTCACACTGGCGGAAGACACCCTTTATTTCCCCACGGGCCCTGTCCGAATCAAAGAGGTCATTCGTTATACGGATTATAAACAGTTCAAGTCAAGTTCCGTGATCAAGGCTGTCCAGAGCATTGATTCCGGCAAGCCTATTCCGGTGCCGAACGGGGCCGCGCCTCCATCCGAGTCTCCCCCTAAGAAATAGCTTGACGGGTTGTGACCAGCGTCTCTGCTGGTAAAATCTTTTGTATGAAAACAACCGGAGCCAAGTGGCGCGTTGTCCTTGTGCGGCCGCGTAATCCACTCAATATCGGGGCTGCAGCCCGTGCCATGGCCAACTTTGGTTTTGATGACCTGGTGGTCGTAGCGCCCTTCGACCCGGTCTGGAGAGAAGCCCGCTCGGCGGTCGGCGCCGGCCACGTCCTCAAGTCTGCGCGCGTGACCGACCATCTTTCGGAAGCCGTCGGCGATTGTAGCTTTGTGGTGGGTACTACGACGGGCTCGCGAAGAAACCTTGACCGCGACCCAGTCCCTCTCACCGAGTTGACCTCGGCGCCGCGAAAGCCCCCTTCCCGTGCTCGCGCAGCGGTCTTGTTTGGTTCTGAAAAAACGGGCTTGCTGAATGACCATTTGAGCTACTGCCACCTGCTCGTGCGAATCCCGACGACGGCAGGCTGCCCGTCGATGAATCTGGGGCAATCGGTAGCCGTCTGGTGTTATGAACTGGCGCGTGCCGCGGGGTTTCCGCACGCAGCAGCCTCTGGTCGAGTCCACTCTTCGCTGCCGGCCAATATCCAGTCGCTTGACCATATCCTTGACCGTGCCGCCAGGCTTCTGGACGATGCCGGGTACTTTAAGCCCAAGGGAAGACAGGCTCAGGTCCTCAAGCTGCGCCGGTTGCTGCTTGACCTCGGTTTGAGCAATCACGATGTGCGGGTGCTTGGAGGTGTGCTGGCGCAATTGGAATGGAAGATAAAGGCCGGATAGATGCCGGGCAAAGATGGCTGCCCTAAGGCAGGTGCCTCAGTGGTCTGGAACGGGCGGCTGCATTTCGACGATCGGCTCCAGGGGTTGCTCAAAGGCAGGCCGTGTCTGAGGATCGCGCCAATTATCAAGCAGAGCGATGTGCTGCACGCACTGAATCGTACAGAGGGGTGCGCAAGACTTCAGGGTGTGATACTCGTGGTAGAGATGTTGCGGCGTGTACTTTTCCAACGGGATGCCCGGATACCCCCGCTGTTGAGAGCAGTAATGGACTAAGCCGTCTTCGCAAACATAAAGGTAGCGGCTGCCGGCGCGGCATCGCCAGTCGCGCGAAATCCCCTGTGCAATATATTTCTGATGGCGATTAAAGCGTGAATAGGAACGTTTGCCCCACCTCATAATGGTGCTGAAAATCTCCTGCTGCTGCGGGTTGAGCGGGCGGAGCTGTCCCTCATGGTCATGCAGAACGCCAACCGTGGAAGTGAAGCCGAGTTCGAGGGCACGTCGGGCAACCGTGAGCGCGTCTTCTGGATTGCGCACGGCGCTGCCGAGCACGGAATTAATGTTGACCTGAAACACCGCGTGCTGCGCCAGCAGTTTCAGCTTCTGGTCCAGGACTTTCAGGCTTTTTTTCGAAACTTCGTCGGGCGTAACGTTATCAATGCTGATCTGCAGATGTTCAAGTCCTGCATCGTTCAGGGATTCAATGCGACCCTGGGTCAGCAGATAGCCGTTTGTGATCATCCCCGCAATCATTCCTCGAACTCGAATGTGCCGGATGATTTCTTCAAGTTGCGGATGGAGCAAAGGTTCACCGCCGCTGATGGTGATAATGCTTGTCCCCAGGTCAGCCAACTGGTCAAGGCGGCGAAACATGGTTTCAGGTGGTAAGGGCTTGGAAAAATTGTCGTACTCGTTGCAGTAGGTACACGAGAGATTGCATCGGCGGATGGGAATGATGTGCACAAGAACGGGATGGCGAGTTGAGAGCAAGGCGTGCGAAATCATCTTCAGTTCGCGCACCCTCGTACGAATCGACCGTGCTTTCCGCTTCAGAACGACTTTGTTCATAATGACTAAACTTCCACACTAAACCTGCAAACGGCGGCAACAACGCTTCCAGGATTTCCAGCAGACCCTGCCAACCATGCGTTCTGGGATCCAGAAAACCCCAAGCGCACTATTATCCCTTGTTGAATTATACATATACGACAAGGAAGCACGATCTGCAACAATTTCATCTTCAAATGGGGAAAGAGCCTGTTGAAGCGTAAGATTCGGCGCTCAATCGGGGGAGCGAGTTGGGCGATGGAAGGCAGCTACATCTTTACCCGTTTTGCGCCCTTTGCGGTATGCAGCTGGAAAGTGGAAGACGGCAAGTTGCGATTAACTTTGACGGAACTGTAGTGGGCTACTGAGTAATCGCCACCTGCCTCATAGAATTTTTGCTGGACTGGAAGCCAGGACTCCTCACTGATCCAAAGTTGGATCTTTGAAAGCTGCGCCGCGAGGTTTTCCTCTCGCGGAGTCAGCTCCAGCAGCGCTGTCGTATCTCCTCCTAATTGCACTTCATTCAGATATTTCACTTGATAGACTTTCTGCAGCTCCTTGGAGTTGGTTCCGAAACCCAGCAACAGAAACTGCTGGATCAGGCCAGAGTGCGTGCTGAGATCAAATTCCTGAATCTGATTGATTATTGGCTGGTAGATCTCAGCTTGATCTTTTCTGAACAGAATGATCTTGGGGGCCGGCTTTTTGAAGTCAATCAAGATATCCGGCGACTTGGCATTTCGAAAGTACAGCTGGCCGGATTCCGTCGAAAAATCATTCACGAGAACGGTTACTTTGGTGTACTCAAGGTCTGCCGAGAGTGTTTTGAGGTGTTTGGCGCTCTCGTTCATATGCGAAAAGATTTGATTGAGATCCAAACGATTCTTCCTGCCCTCTGCAAAAACCAGCAGCGGCATCAGCGCGAGCAGGAAAATGGCCAGAAGGCGGCCAGCGATTTTTGATCTCAATCCGAAAATAGTCATAACGTCCGAGCGCCCCTGAACATACGATTCCCTTCGGCTGGCAAAAGATACAATGTCAGCGTTCCACCTCGACGGTGTATCCGAGAATTATGTCCCCTGTTCCCAGTAGCGGCTTGATGGATTTTATTTTAAAAGGCGGCTTTACGCGTTGCAGGAGTAATTGATGGACGGCTTCCCGAGGCGGAACAGCCCCGAGTGATTCCACCAGCCTGGCATCCAGCTGGTAAACCCACACCTGGTTTGTGTGACTGACTTCAACGATCCCCTGGACGTGTCGCAGATCACTCAACTGAAGACGGGGCCGGTCGTGAAACCAACGGGCTGGAGTAAGAAAGATGAAGGACAGGATCAGCACACAGATGACGTCATATTGCCAACTACCACGCTCATAAGACCAGAAGATCGCTTTCTTGATGACCAGTGCGACCCTGGATCCGAGCGATGAATCCGTGGGTTCCGCCATCCGGTTCCCGGGAGGCGGAACGGTTGGTTCGCGGAACTCGGTGCTTGGTGCCATATGACTTTAAATTGAGTAAGATAACGGCAAAATCCAGAGGAATCAATCGGAAACGATCCGACCGTCTCGCATTCGAATAATCCGGTCGGCAACAGAAGCCGCTTCCGGATTGTGTGTAATCATCAGGATCGTCTGACGGAAGTCTCTGTTCAGGATTCGCAGCATATTCAGCACAACCTGAGAGTTTTCAGTGTCCAGATTCCCGGTGGGTTCGTCAGCAAGCAGGAGCTTGGGCTCACAGATCACTGCTCGGGCAATGGCTACGCGCTGCTGCTCCCCACCGGAAAGCGCAAAAGGTTTGCGATCCAGTTTGTCCTTGATTCCCAGCATTTCCGCAACCGATTCAAATCGGTGCGGGTTAAACCCGTCCCCCTGGATATGTTGTGCGATCTCAATGTTATGCCTTGCCGTCAACGTTGGCAGTAGGTTGTATCTCTGGAAGACGAACCCAATCTTATGGCGGCGAAACTTGGTGCGTTCCCCGTCGTTCATCCGGGTGAAATCGTTCCCATCCACCAGCACCTGCCCGCCGGTCGGCCGCGTCAATCCTCCTAAAACGTGCAACAAGGTCGACTTGCCACAGCCGGAAGGACCTACAACTGCAAGAAATTCCCCTTCCTGGACGATAAGGTCTACGCCGCGCAGTGCCGGAACATCTACTTTCCCGACTCGATAGGTTTTTGTCAGGTTATCCGTTGCGATGATTGGTTCCATACAGCCAATTCGGTCTGTTCCCCTGGTTTGGGCCTCTGCTGTTTCCAGAAAAATTGATCCCATCGATCTCCCGATGCTCCCTACTCGTAAGCCAATGAATCGACCGGATCAAGCCGGGCGGCGCGTATTGCCGGGTAGCAGGCGCCTAGTAAAGAACCTCCGACGGCCAGCAGCCCTGCCCAGAGCGCCCAGTGCACGGTTAATTCAACGGTTAACGTGGGGAACGTTGCCACAATGACTTTTCTAACCAGCCACGTCCCGACATATCCTGCAAAAATGCCCATAATGCTGAGCAGGCCAGCCTCACGCAGTATCACACTCATGATATACCTTTTGCCCGCCCCGAGTGACTTTAAAATGCCAATTTCGCGCGTTCTTTCAGTGATGGTGGTGTACATCGACAGGAAAATGACCAGAAAGCCGATGCCCACAGCTACCGCAATCATGGCCGTAATAAAGGCGTTCAAAGCGGGAAGCTCGTTCGATGTCATCAAGGACATATACTCTTTAATAGAGCGAAGCTGGTACTTGGGGAGCAATTCCTTCATCGAATTGATGACGGCATGCGTGTAGCCCGGGTCTGTACACTTCACATAGAAAATCGAAGCCTTATCGCGTGCGCCGGTTAAGTCCTGGGCTGTGGATAAAGGGATGAACAGCCGCGCCCCCATTCCGTGTTCGACGATGCCGGCCACACGAAAGTTGTTGTTCAGAAAATTGAGTGTTGAACCCACTTTCACATCGTTCGCCCGCGCATACCAGTCATCAACAAGAATGTCCTGGGGATGCTGGAAAGGGCCGCCCTTGAGATAGATGAAACCCCCGCTCACGTTCTTAAAGCTAGGCATATCAATGCCATAGATGAGGTTAATCCCTCCGTGGGCATTGAATAGAAATAAGACGGGCGTTACGGCCAGCACGTGTGGAATCTGTGCAAGCCGGTCGCCGATTTGAACCGGCATGGGGGCTTGGGTCAGTCCAAAAAACATGGATGCTCCTGGAGGCTGGACCATGATGTCTGCCCCCACTCCCTGGACTCGCTTGGCGGTTTCATGCAACATACCGTGAGTCATTCCCACGACGAGCATCACCATCCCCACTTCGATAGCCACGGCCAGCACGCTCACCAGCGTCCTGATCGGCCGGTGGAGAATGTTCTCGAAGATCATCCTGTTAACCACGATGCTCCTTCGGCTACTTATCCCCGCCCAGTTCAACCAAGGTTGACGTTGGCGGCTTCTTCAGTACGAATTTTTCTGGTGGAATAGGTTGATTGAAGGTTGCCTTCTCCACCGTAATCGTTAGCGTATAGCCTTCTTCAGGGCGATTCAATGTGATTTGCGCAGGATACCGGATTGCCTGGAAAGTGTGATAGTCGGCATAGTTGACGTCTTCAACCAGAGCGCCTCCGGGCCCGTAAATCTGAACGCGTGAAAGGCCCATGTTGGCGCGATCAAACCACACTTTCCGTTTCAGGTTCAGTTCACCAGCGCCGTCAGGCTCCACGATGCTGAGGATATAAAAGTACTGGCCCGTGGAAGTGTGAGTCTCCTCGTTAAAGAACCTATCTTTAGTTTGGTCGATAGGAGGAATGAGCAGGGCTTCCAGGATATGCTCGGGCCGGAGATTTTCCAGGGGCTGTTTGGCGGATCCGTGATAGTTGTTATTCCCAACGATAAACTTATTCTTCGGAGGAATAGAAACGCGGAATTGCTGTCCGTCAGAAACCATATCGAAAATCTCTGTCTTGACCACCGGCGCTTGACCAATGATACGGATCATGGCGGGTTTCTTCATCAGGATAAAGCCGCGGACGTTCTGGTACTCCTTGATAACTCCTGTATAAACTGAGCCTGTAGTGGGCTTGAATTCAACAGTCGCCGTCAGTGTAGTGATGTCCTTGCTCCATGCGTCAACGTCCTTGACAAGCTCGGCAACGGTGGCTTGCCTGGGAGGAGTTGAAACTGGTGGTGGAGTAATCCGGATTGTGCGCTTAACGGCACAATCCCATCCTCCAATCACCGCGGTAAGGAGGATCAGAATAGCGGCGAAACGTCCGGTCAGGGGCAAGGACTTCCGGCGTGACTCACACAAACCAATAGAGTAGCATACGCCCCAATGACCGTCAATCTGGGCATTTTGTTGCGGATGAGGTGGGATCGCTTATGCTCATAGCCTGGCAGCTTATCCCTGAACTCACTGACATTTTGGATGATCATTTCTGAAGCCGGCAGATAACAGGTTTGACTGGATTCTAGAGTCTAAATCGGCCCAATCATCGGCCCTTCAAACTACTCTGATAGGCGTCAATGTGCATTCTGGCCAGATTTTCCCAACTGAATCTTCCTGCCCGTTGCTTCCCGCGCAGGCTCAATCCATGTTTGAGCTCAGGGCTGCGCAGAACTTCAAGCATCTTTGCTGCCAGTGCGTCATGGTCCTGCGGGTCGTCATAATAAACCGCCGCGTCGGCCGCGACTTCTTCCGTAGAAGGGATGCGCGAGGCAACGATGGGCAGCCCGAAACACATCGCCTCGACGAGTGGAGTTCCGAATCCCTCATACCAGGAAGGAAATGCGAAGAGCTCAGCCTGTGTGTACAGCAGGGCCAGTTCCTCGTCCGTCACGAATCCGGGCAAAATATACCGTTGGCATCTTTGGCGGTCAACAGAACTCTTGATTTCGGCAAAACCGTAGCCGGGCTTGCCCACCAGCAGACACTGGAGATCCAACTCACTACTTACGCGGGCAAAGGCCTCCACCAGGGCGGTCACATTCTTCCGCCGTTCCAGTGTCCCCACGAAAAGGACGAAGGGCTTTTGAAGGCCCAGCCGGCTGCCGAGCTGACGGCGAAGCTCATCCTGCCTTTCAGCCGTGATTTCGGGCAGATGCGAGTCCCCGTTCCAGGCGGCAGCAACCCTTTCCTCTGCAAGGCTGAAATGTTGAATGACCTCTTTCCTTATTGACTGTGACGGGCAAAGAATGAGATCGGCAACGTCCACGGCCCGCGATATGGCCTTCCGGATATACCTTGCGTACATGCGTGGAAGAGCCTCTGGTAGTCTCCAGGCCGTCAAGTCGTGAACAGACGCAACATACCTGGCCTTGGACTTGCGACGGCAGGGCACAAGGTAGTTTGTAAAATGGACCACGTCAGCTTCAAGCCTCTCAAGCTGATTTTGGAATGCGGTTTCCAGCCAGGCTGCGTAAGCGATGCGCCTGGCGCTGGACGGGCGAATCTTCCCGACCAGTTTCCTTGCCGGTGGCGGCAGAATCTCAATACCTGGATATTGGCCAAGCTCTCGCGCAAGGTTTTGAGTGTACCTTCCGACACCCGTCCCTTTTTCAACTGAGAACCCGTCCTCAAGCAGAAGTTTCATTCGTGTTTTTCTTCTTTCAGCAACATCTGCGCCGGCATAGTGCAGTGAACGGTTCAGGTTCCGCAAAAACGGAATAGGCTCGCTTCTCCTCCAGGCCAGCAAAAACTCAACCCGCCCTTCGAGGCGGACCAGATCCGATACTGCGCGCCATAAGCTCGTTCCAGCGCTCGCGAAAGACTTTCGAGGAAAATTTCTGGTCAACGGTGTCTCGAGCGCACTTCCCCATACTTCGGGCGAGATCATGATCGGCCAGGAGCTGCCTGTGCGCGCTCGACTGCTTCCGATACATTTTCGACCAGGAAGCCATTTTCACCGTTCCGGATCGGCGTCGAGCGATGTTTCAGCGAAATCACCGGCATCCCGGACCCCATCGCTTCCAAGACCGCCAGGTTGTGGCCGTCTTCGGGTTCACGAGTCAGGTTGAGATACGCTCGGTTTTGGCAATAAAGAGACCGCAACTCTTCCCAGTTTTTCGAAGGGCGACAATCGGGAATGTTTGGATTTACCCCCACAATTTTGACGGGGACCTGCTTACGGATTTGCATCAGCTCATCGAATGCAAAGTGCTCCCGGTGAAGCGTATTGCCGACCGTCAGGAGCGATGCTTCCGTGCCCTGGTAGGGCCCCATCTCTGCAAGATCGATCCCCTGGTCGATGGTGGTTCCATCCAAGCCCCAGTCGGACCTGGCATAGGGAGAAATGAATACAACTTGCACCAATCCCATATTGACGAGGGGTCGTAAGACGAGACTGGAGTACAACCGCTTTGCAAATCTACGGAGGCGGCTGCGACTGAACCCCCCGCGGGCCCTCCTGCCGTGGATGACCTGAAAGTAGGGCTTGCGGTATCGAAGACAATAAGGAAGAAACATCCTCAAATCGCTCCGGATATCGTGGCCGACCACCGCGTCGAATTTGGAGAAATCCCGACGGGCCTGTGCCCATTCCCCGAGCTCAAAATTGGCAGGCAGCGGGCGGTTGTGTTGCTCCCACTCACCGAGAATCAGCCACTGATGCCCGATCTTGGATAAATTATAGAGGTAGGCCGTGTGGCGGTTAATGGTAAGGATGTTAAGGCTCCGAATACTTTGCATACGGTTTTTCAGACCCACTAACGGAGGGCAGTTGTGTTCAGCGGCCGTGTCCGACAGCTTCACTGGTCAAATGATCTTTGCACACGTGGCGAAATAACTGCTCATAGGAAGCAACCACTTTTACTGGCTCGAAGTCGGCAACCCGGCGAAGCGCCTCCAAAGCAAGCCGGTCGCGAAGCTCATTGTTGGTGAGTATGGTCACAATTGCCTGTGCCATGGCGGACTCGTCAGCCACCGGAACGAGGATTCCACATTTGCCGTTTTGCAGAATTTCGTTTGGGCCGGCCACGCAGTCTGCAGACACCACGGGGAGCCCGCACGCCATCGCCTCCACCAGAACCATTCCAAACCCTTCGCTGAGGGAAGGGAACGCAAAGACAGAACTGCGTGACATGTACCGGTAGGGATTACTCTGAAAACCCGCAAAACGGACCTTTGCCTCGAGACCTTTCTGGACAACCAAATTCTCGATGGCACTCTGTTCAGAACCCTCGCCGACGATGATCAGCCGTGCATCGATCTGCTTCAGCACTTTTTCGAAGGCGCTAATAAGGTATGGTAGCCCCTTGATAGCCGCAATTCTACCAACCCAAAGTACCACATGCTTGTCTCTGTCGCACAACCACGGATCGTCGACATGTTCTTGTGAAAGTTTTTGAATTCTTTGGATGTCCACAGGATTATAAATAAGAACGATCTTGCTGTCCGGGAGCTTCAGATCCCGTACAAGATATTCCCGCACCCCTTCGGAAATGGCGACAATCCGGTCAGCCAATGGATACAAGAACTTGTTCAGGAGACTTATTAGGAGCGAAGACATCCGATCTTCACGGTACTTCAATGCGTCGGCCCCATGCTCCCCAATAATGACAGATGTCTTCAGTCTCGCCGTCTTTGCTGCCAGGATTAACCCCCAGTTGGTCAATCCGCCCATCCCGACAGCGATCTCAGGCTTTTCCCGGCGGAGTATTCGCCGCAAACGGAGTACGGCTTTCAGATTGGCCTTCAGCTTGTGGAGCAGGCTGCCGCCCCCTTCGACATGAAGAATGTGTTCCGTGATTCCTTCCGGGATAGGGAAAACTCTTGCCACTGAATAAGTGACCAGGACCGGATCGAATTCATCCCGGTTCAGGTAGTTGAGGATGTTAGAGAGTACCTGTGGGGAGCCTCCATCCTTCAGGTCGTAGCTTAGAAATAGGATCTTGTGCATCGGCAGTGTGACTCCTGGTTCAGCTGCTAACCAGGCCGGAATTCACTGTTTCACTCCGCGACCAGCCTCAGCACGCGCCTGAGGAAACCTGGCAACTCTCCTGCCTCCAGCGCTGCGATATCTTCGGGCCACCGGCAACAGGAAGAAGGCGCAAAAAGGGAGGAGCAGTGCCAGAGGAGGGACCGACCGCTAACACAATGCCCTCAAGCCCGACCAGGAGGATTCCCGTGCTGCTCAGCTGGATACAATAACTGACAATTCCACCCCAGAGAACGAGCGAGACAAGGTTCAGCGTTTCCTGATGATAAAGATACCTGTGGACCAGGCCAAATCCCAATCCCTGAAGAAATGAATATAACAACAGCCCCGCCATCCCCCACTCTATGAGCCCGATCCCCTGGGGTGTCAACGTCACAGACAAATCCACGCTATCAGGAGGTGAGCCCTCCATCATGTTGTACACATACTCCGAAATGACCGGCGTTCTTGGGCGCGCCCTGTCAGTTGCTCCCTGATTCTCTTCGCTTCAAGCGAAATGGCCTTGCCGTATTTGGGCGCCGAAGCGGTTCCAGTACTTGAAGGTGAAGTCCAGGGGCTCTGCGGCTATGGTTGTAAGCCGTTCATAATAGGTTGTATAGATTCCTTCAGCCTGCCAGTATCCCTGGGTTGATACCATCCGGACCGCGACAATTGCAGCTGATGCGGGGACAACGATGATGATCAGGGGCAATAAAGTTTTCCAAAATTCCCGTTTCTTGTTCATATAGAAAAGCAGGATGATTAAACCAGACAAAAACCATGATGGCTGCGCTCTTGGTGGCAAGCAGTCCGTCGAGCGACGATTGAAAGCCCAAGCCCCAGATACATCATCGCCTTTGACATGCGGGAACCGGTTTCACGATGAATGGCCCAGGCGATGAGCCCGAGAACCGCATAACAGCCGGGACCGAATACGCTCATGAGCCGATTGACGACGCCGCTGGTGGACTGAACCCAGGCGAGGGCGGGATTACTCGACGAGGATCGGGAATCCCTGTTCAGCAAAGAAGATGATCGTCACAAACGTCGCAGCAGAAAGCGACACAAACAAGCCCACATTCAAGGGTAAGGCTGGAAACAGCAGATCTGATCCTGGTGGGTCGCGGATCTTGTGAAGGTTTTGAGCATGAGCTGCCGGCGAATTACGACGAACATGCCGCTCTCGGTTCTCTGAATTTTTTCCGGCAGGGAGCGAAGGGAAAAGAGAAAATCGGCCACGAGGAGCCCCAGGAAAGAACATTCCGAAACCCTCGGCTGCGTAAAGGTAGGAGGAGCCTCCGGACTGGGCATGGATTTGTAGAAGGCCCAGATAGATGAATGCGAAGAGGGCCGCCCAGAAAAAAGGGAGGCAAAAAACGGTCTTATATCGCCAGACGATCAGGGCGATAATCGCAAATACGCCGACCGAAATCATAAGTTCATTCACGTTGATTTCCCAGGCATCCTTGCACGCAGGATCATCCCCAAAATATTAAACGGGTAAAGGAGCGCTGTCACGCTAATTGCAAACTTCAACCGACGCGTTGAGGCCTCTGCCCTGAGCCGCTTTTCGAAGGACCAACTCTATGGGATTGAGTCTCGAGGGCTTGTGTGCGAGCTCAGTTATAAAACAGCAAACCATGCCAGAGGTGAAGTCACGATGTCATGGTCAGCACGCAATTGAGGCTATGACCGAGGTTCCGGCCTGTAACGCGGAAGCTGGACTGGACCACCGGCCAATAAACGTATCTCTTGAGCAAGTCAAAAAGTTTTCCGCGATCACCATAGGCTTCCACAACAGAGGGCTCGCAACGGGTCATCTTTAACCCACAATTTTCAGCGAGCATCCGCATGTTCGAGGGCCCAAAGATTTGAATGTGTTCAATCGGGTTGATATACGTGATCCGGTCCCCAAACAATGGGTGTAGGAGCCACCGTTTGATCACCTGGCCTTCCTTATTTGGGGTTCGAATAAAAATCGAGCCGCCGGGGCGCAAAAGTTTTGTAAGGTTGCGGCTGAATTCAATCGGTTCATCGATGTGCTCGATGACGTCCCACAAAGTGATGATATCGAAGGTTGCGACACCCAACTTCCCCACCGCGGCGCCCAGGTCAGAGTCAACCACCGCAAATCGCTTACCGAACGTACTATTCGCGTACTCTATGAAAACCGGCACCATATCCACCCCGTAGGCATCATACCCATGCTTCACGGCCATGCCGACAAACTCTCCCCGGCAACAGCCCACGTCCAGAACGCGGGGATGCCGTTCGCCGGCCGGTAGAAGCCTGAAGAATCGCTCGAATTTACCCATGTTGCGGGCACACACTTCAATCTGGTGAGTTTCGTGAGAGTCGATATCGGCAATCTTATTAAAGATCCGTTGCTGCAGTCGCGGATTACTGACGAGCAAACCACACTTCTTGCATTCCAACACCAGGAAGTGGAAGCCTTCAGACTTGTCGTGAAAAACAAAGCGAAACTCACCGTTTCCACAAAGAGGACAATTTGCATAAGCTGCAGGTGTTGTTTGCGGCGCCATTCTTTTCTCCCCTTCCACCCGTGGCGGGTCTGCTCTGGCGCGCGAAACGGCAATTCGTCGGCCGGAAAGCACGGCTGTCGAAGACGTTTCCCGATCTCAACAGCCCGCCAGTTCTCTCTTAATGTTCAGTTGGCTCACGCTGCCAATAACTCTCGGACCTACCCCGGCATCCCCGGACTGCTGGCTGATAAATCGAAAAGTTTCTTAAATTCATTGTGTGCCTCTCATGTGGGATTGCTTAGCGAGCGCCGATTCGCCCAGCGGCACACGCGGTCCGCGTTCCAAATAGGTGGCTAACATTCCTGCCCGGTATTGCGCCCCCTCGGCTCAGGCGAAATTGTTGACTGCCGGTTTTCATCGATGAAAGGTTCCTGTCGCTCAGGGGCTGACCCGCTTGCCGAGCCGGCCAAGAACTCCGTCGATAGCTGCCTTGCAAAGGATTTTGCACCGGGCAAACTTATGATCGTTGAAGAGGAGCGCGGCTCCAAGTGGCCTCGTCAGAGCAATTATAGGGAATCAAAGGAGCCAGCCAGGGCTTCACGTATCGCATTCTGATGAAAACCGAGTTGCGAAGATTGTAATAGAACCTCCAGATTTCCGTCAGTGGGACAGCCGAACCTCTTTTTATGGGTCCGAAGATGCTGCTTCGGGGTCGCGGGAATCCAAACATACCTGTGGACGACTTTGCTGGCCGGAACCAGGAAGACCTTAAATCGTCTGGAAATACGATAGATAAACTCTGTGTCATCCCAGTAAATGAACAGGTCTTTGAGTGGAAGCCCGACCGTGTCAATTGCCTCTCGCCGAATCATACCCCCAAGAAAACCTGCTGCTTCAATAGGGACAAGGGGGCGATCCAGTGAACCCTCGTCAATTGCCGGGCAGGCTGCCATCAGCCAATTGAACCGTCTGTAAGGAGAAATTTGAGCTTTCAGATTCGAGTCAAGCACAAGAGACGCCAGGAACCCCACCGATGGGTCGCTAAATGCCGAAGACCCGGCTAATACTCTCAGCGCGTCAGCCAAGGGCTCCACGTCATCGTCCATCACCCAGATCCAAGCGTGGCCTTTTTCGTATGCCAGGCGAATCCCTTCGTAAAACCCTCCTGCTCCCCCCACGTTCTCCTCCAGCCGAACGTAGGTGACTTTGCCATTATACTTTTTCGCCAACAATTCTGCTGTGTCATCGGTGGATGCGTTATCGATCACCAGAATTTCATCCAGTGGACGATCCTGCCGGAGGAGTGCGTCAAGGCAACCCTCGAGCAGAGTGCGCCGGTTGTAGGTGACCACCACGGCCGCAATTTTGGGCTGGTTGTTGGAAGTTGCCATGAACGGTTCTTTGTTGCTTTCCATGATACCGAACGACCCGTAATCCCCGGCTCAATCCGCCTGAGGTGGTTTTTGTCAATTCTTCGTTGGGTCTCCGGCAAAAACAGGGCTTGCCATTGCTTACGCCATAAATGTTCGCGGCTTTGTCAACGCATGAGACTTTGTCATGCTCGACAGGACTCCGACTCCGCAGTTGGTTCCGCTCGCTGAAGGGGATTCAGTTTGGCTTTCCACAAATAGACAAACTGCGCCACCGTGACGAAGCATTCTGCCACCAGCACCGACAGCGCCATGCCGTCGGCTTTCCAGACGGGAGCAAGCAACGAGGCGAGTGCCACATTTATGCATCCCGCTCCCAAGACCACAAAGAGGATTGCCTTCTCCCTCCCGAAGGGAATCATCAGTTGAACGCCCAGTACACTGCTCACAGCCACCAGGAAAGGCAGCAGCGCAAGAATGCGCACAACGGATACTGATGGCTGGAAGCTAGACCCCAGCACCACTCTTACGATAAGGTTGGCTCCCACGAAAGTGACAACGGACATGAGCAGCGCGGTTCCGCCCATGGCGAAGAGAAGTTTCCTGCCCCAGCGGAGGGCCTTGGCCCTGGACTCCCCTGCCAGCCTGCTGAATCTTGGGAAAAGAGCCTGCGACAAGGGTCCCAGCAGGTTGATTGCTGCTCGAAGGATTTTCTCGCCGGCGGTATAGTAGCCAACCATCGTATCGTTGGCCATCAAGCCCAGGATAAAAGCATTTCCGGAGGTATAGAAAACAATGGCGGAATTGGAAAGGAAAAGGACCCATCCTTCCCGGAGGCTTTCCCAGATTCCAGCCCACGTGGGCCAGGTGAGCCGCAGGTCAAACATATGAAACGCGACCCCAACCCCTGCAAACCCTGCAATAATGGCTGCAGAGGAACTCAACCCTGCATAGATAATGAAATCCTGTGGCTTCCGCACGAGTACAAACATTCCCACCACGACCAGGGCTCGAACCGAAAGGTTGATTGCCGAAATAGGGCCCATCCGTTCCAACCCCTGAAACAGCCAGGTTGGGAAGAGGACACTGCCCAGGACTCCTCCAAACAAGACGATCATGAGGGTCGAAACTTCACGCACCCTTGGTACCAGTTGAATGAGCAGGAGCAGACTCAAAAAGCTCAAAAGACAAACCAACAATTTTGCTCCCCAGACGTTTGAAGTTACCCGGCTGACAACGTCCGCCTTGTCCCGTTCGACTGAAATCTTCCTGGTGGCAGACCAGTCGAATCCATAACTCACCAGGGCGCTGAAGTACGCTATCAACCCTTGCCCGAAGGCTAAGGTTCCGAACCTCTCGGCCTCCAGAACCCGCACCAGGTACGGGATGGTTATAAAAGGCAGGAGGTAATTGGCGAACTGAATGGAATAAAGGGAGAGCGCGTTCTTGCCGACGGAACTCCTCAACCCCCGGCGAAGTAATGGCTTGAGACCTTCGGACATGCTAAACGGTGCCTTGAGATCTTTCCTGCCGTTGATGCACTTCTTCGGCACTTCTCTGTTGGAGTGCTGTCATCGCCGCGCCGGCCATCAATCCGTCACGGATGGAGTCCGCAATGCCCTGGAACACCCAGCGGGCGTATCGCCCTACGGGGTAGATGTCATGTGATTCCAAGGCGGTGATGGCCTGCCGCCTCCATGGGGACCCGGCCCACGACCACGTATAAGCCACCTCGATCCAGGTAGGGTCCATCACGTCCACGTCGCGCACCCAGCCCCAATCCTGCAGTTCCTGGATAACGTTCCGGCAGTAAGCCGATATTTCATCGGCATCCGGCTTCCTGCCTTCGGGGTAGGCGCGTTCCACGTAGATACTCACACGATCGCCTCTTCCTCTGGAAGACTTTGGAAGGAATGAGGTGTCCACGTTACTGTAGAATCCCACGCGGTGAAATGCGGCCTTGCTGACTGGCACATAGACCCAGTGGTCTTCCGGGCAACTCGGCCCCTTGGCGGCTCCAAGGTTGAGGACCAGCACAGAAGGTGAGGGATCAGGCTTTGCTGGAACATGAATTCCCGCCATTTCGATAACTCGGTTCAGCGGAAGGGTAGAGACCAGAGACTGGTACCGGACCTTGCTTCCGTCTGCAAAGTAAACCTCTTTATCTGCCGGGTTGATCTTTGTCGCGCGCTTGCCGTAATGAACATTGCATGACGCTGCCATTCTCTGAGCAAGCACATTGAGCCCTTCCGCAGGGTAAATGAAGGTTGTGTTATACCCGACATCCGGAGAGGCGCTAAAGGTTCCCTGGATGACATGATCCAGGTCAACGGGGGATTTATAGGCGTCTTGAGGGGCAATCTCTTCGTAGAGGCCTGCGGTGTAAAGGTTGTGAAACGGGAAAAAGAAAAGCTCGCACAAAGTCTGGCCAAAACTAGCCCGCAGCCAGTCATCCATCGTCCGAATCTTCTGCCTCGCGCTGGCAGCCTCAACGATCTCGCGTAAACATCGAGCAGAAAGTTCGCTGCCCAGGCTGCCCAGATGGTTCTGGATGGGGTAAGGGACCAGGATACCTTTCTGCGGAAGAAACACCGAGGACTTCCTCGCGTAGGAGCGAACATCCGTAACCGATCGCAGGAGACGGTGGACGGTGGAGTCGCCGCCAAAGATCCAGTGGCCGCCCCCGATCTCGAACCGGTAGCAGTCGTCATCGGCCCCAGCACACGAAGACCTTTGATCCCCGCCCGGGCGCATATAGTAAGACGAGCAAATTCCTCCTGGATTTGCGGCGGCTTCGAAAATCGGAAGGCCCGACAGGCCCGCTCCCAGACCGGTCATCCCCGCGCCCAGTACGATCAGATTGTTTTTTGCGTTTTCTACCATCTTGTTGGCCCTGATTCTATCATGACATGGAGTTCCCATTTGGACTCCGCATGCAGTTAACAGAACTTCTCGAAGCGCCATTCAGTTGGATTCCTGAACGACAGATGTTCCCTTCGACGATTTAACTTCTCCAAATCTGATTTTGACGGGTTCTCTGCAACCGGGCCGGTAGTTTTTCCCTCATCCATTACCGGGCAAAAAGATCACTTGTTTTTCGGCCGGGTCGCTTCGCCACTCGAAACGCTGTTGCTCCCGTCCTGGCCGAAGGATTCCGCAGCCTGGGATTGGCGCGGTTCAGTCCCATCCCTTTACTTTCCGATCAGCCAATACACTCTCTAAAGTAACTGATTGTGGATGCCAGTCCCTCTTCCAGGGGGACTTTCGGCTCCCATCCCAGCAGGCGGCGGGCACGGGAGATGTCTGGACAGCGGAGTTTGGGGTCATCCGTGGGAAGGGGATGAAATTTTATCGAGCTTGAACTTCCTGTCATCTCCGCAATGATTCTGGCAATGGCAATAATTTTATCTTCCCGGGGATTGCCGACGTTGACTGGATAATGGATGTCCCACTCTTCGTTCTGAGCTGTGACCGTTGCACCGGAATTCGGTTCCGCGAGCAACAGGCGGGTCAGGCCGTCAATGAGATCGCTGACGTAGCAGAAACTTCTTGTCTGGCTTCCGTCGCCGTAGACCGTCAAACCGTTGCCTTGCAGGGCCTGCACGATGAAATTGGAAATCACCCGACCATCATTTGGGCGCATCCAGGGGCCGTAGGTATTGAAAATTCTCGCAATTCGAGTGTCCAGCCCGTGATGCCTGTGGTAGGCCATGGTCAGCGCTTCAGATGCTCGCTTGGCTTCATCGTACACGCTCCGCGGGCCGATCGGATTCACATTCCCCCAGTACTCTTCTGTCTGGGGGTTGACCTTGGGATCGCCGTAAACTTCTGATGTGCTGGTCAGCAGGAAGCGCGCGCCTTTCTCTCTGGCCAGGGCCAGCATATTGCGTGTTCCTATGGTCCCCACTTCCAGAGTTTGAATCGGAAATCGGAGATAGTCGGGAGGACTTGCCGGGCAAGCCATGTGAACCACGGCATTTACCGGGCCCTCGATCTGTGGGGGTATGGTGACGTCTTGCAAGAGGAAGCTGAAGGCCGGATTATTTTCCATTTCCTCGATGTTCTGTTGCCGGCCTGTCAGGAGATTATCCACGCACAGAACTTCATGGCCCAGCGAAAGCAGCTTCAAGCAAAAATGCCGGCCCAGGAATCCTGCGCCGCCTGTTACAATAATTCGCATCGGGTTTCCTTACAAATCGTCATCGCTGCGTATAATTTTATTTCACCCCTGCGGCCGCTTGAATCAATATAAGCCAGTAGCCCCAATTATTGCAGGAGGGCCAAAGCCCTGGCAGTTTATATGGAGGTTGTGCCGTGCGACGAAGGTCGATTTTGGGGATTATCTTCGCGAGACAGGTCGTCTCCCTCTGGTTGTTCAACACTTCAGCAGTGGGGCAGTTTGAGTGTTGACCCGGGAGGCTCTTGATTATGCCTCCGGCTCATTTGACTTGTAGTCACTGCCGTACCCGTAACCGTACTGCTGGTAGTAGCCGTATTTGCCCCCGTAACTTTCCTTGTGGATATTAACATCATTCAGGGCCACGCCAAGAATGCGCGCTCCTGCTCCATAAAGTAATGCCCGGGCCCTGCGAACCACCTCATAAGGCGTTTCATAAGCTCGGGTCACCAGGACCACCGCATCGGTAATAGTTGCGAGGATCCGACTGTCCGCCACGCTCAAGATCGGTGGAGAATCCACCAGCACGTACTCGAATTCTGCAAGGAGCCTCTTCAGCAACTCCGCCGTCAGTGGGGAGGAGAGCACCTCCGCAGGATTGGGAGGGATGGGCCCACAGGGAATGATTGAAAGATTGGGGACTCCGTCAACCGGCAGGATGGCCTCTGAAAGCTGGACTCGCCCCGTCAGGCATTGGACAAATCCCGGACTGTTTTTCACTCCTGTGGCCCGGTGGCAGGAAGGACGGCGCATATCACAATCCACGATCACCACTTTGCTGCCCAGACTGGCCAGTGTCGCGCCCAGGTTAACGGTGGTGGTGGTTTTGCCTTCACCGGGAAGGGCGCTGGTCACCAGCAGAATTTTGGGAATCGGGTTGGCCGACAACAAGATCGAAGTTCGCAGAGAGCGGAAAGCTTCAGCGGCCATGGGGTTCTTTTGAAGGGCAAGCCCGTAGGAACCGTTGGAGCCGTTCCCAAGGGTAGCGAGCCCCTGCTTCGACGATCCATTCAGGTGAATGGAAGGGATCAGGCCCAGCGAGGGCAGCCGCAGCAAAGACTCCACCTCATCAGGAGTCTTGAGCGTATTGTCCAGATATTCCTGGAAGAAGGCCAGGCCGATGCCCAGGCTCAGGCCCAGAATGAAGCCGAGGGCAAGATTGAAGACCACACGGGGCTTGGACGGTCCCTTGGGCACCTGTGCAGGATCCACCACCATGATATTGCTGGCGTTCAATCCTGCGGCAACCTGGGCTTCCTTCATCCGCTGCAGCACGCCATCGTACAGCGAGCGGTTCGTGTCTACCTCGCGTTTCAGGATGTTGTACTGAATGGTTTTCTGAGAAACGACATCCACCAATTGTTCCTGCTGGCTGATCAGTGTGCTCAAGTACTTTTCACGCGTTGAGGCGGCCTCATACTCCTGGGAGATGTTCTGTGTCAGCGCCTGCTTCTGGCGGTCGAGATTAGCCTGAAGCGTGTCAATCTGTTTCTTGAGGGCCATGGCTTTTGGATATCCGGGCTTCACCGTGGCGGTGAGCTCGGAATATTCGCGCTTCAGGTCAGAAAGAGTTTGCTCCAGCGTTTGAATGAGCCTGTTGTCAAGAGTTCCCGGGAGGTCCTGCACCTTCCCTGCCTGGATCAGGCTATAGAGCGCTTCCTTCTTGGCCCGATCAGCCTGGGCCTTGGTATATTCCTCCTCAAGTTGTTCCAGGCGCGCATTGGCCATACTTTGCGCCTGCGCGCTTACGGCGTTCTGAATGAATAGGATTGAGTTCTTGGCGGCATACGCCTGAAGCGCATCCTCAGAAGACTTGAGCTTGGATTTCAGTTCAACCAGACGGCCGGAAAGCCATTCCGATGCTTTCAGAGCTTCATTCCACTTGACCTGAAGATTCTGGTCAATATAGTCCTCGCCCAGCTGATTGGCAATGCGTGCTGCCAACGAGGGGTCTTGTGAATAGAATGAGACCTCGACAAGGTTGCTGCGCTCAACCGGACTGACACCCATCATCTTCATAAAATTGGACAAACTGTTGCGGTAGGCGTCAGAGTTTGGGTCCGGAGGATTGGGGTCGGAAGCAGACGGGATTTCCTTGGGATCTTTCGTGACCAGCCCCAAATAATTGTGGCTTTGGTAAAACTCAGGATATTGGTAGAGGCGCAGGTCCCGCACGACGCGTTCTGCCAGCGAGCGGCTCCTTAAAATCCTATACTGGGTTTCGCGATAGCTCTGAATGTCCCAGGATGGCCCGGTCTGCGCGATCTGCTGGAAGCTGAGCACCTGGGGCTCTTCCGGGTTGATTTCGATCAGGACCCTGCCGGCGTAAAGGGGTTTCTCCTTGAAGGTGCCGATGGCCACAGTCGTGAAAACTATCAGCAGGCATGTCAACACGGCCCATCGCCGCTTCAGGATAATGTTCCAGTAGTCCAGGAGCCGGGGCGACTCTTCAGGCGAAACGTCCAGGATGTTTTCTTCGCGTACGTAATTCCCGTTGAAGCGCTCTACGCTGCGGGTCGGATTGACAGGTATAATCCTATTCTCTTCCATACAATTCCTTCACTCACTCTCGATCGAGAGGTCTCGATCTACCCGACGTAAGGTTCCGATGGTCCTGATCGCGGAGAGCCTCAATGCGTTTCTCTATTCCCTGCTGAGCTGTCTTGTGGCAAGAGATTGCGGCTGAGCTTGCGATGAGAATTCCTGATCGTGCCAGCGGGGCCCAGGTTGCAAACCGAAACCGGTTTTGTCCGGCAAACCCGGCATTCGAGTGGACCGAAGACAGGAATACAGAATGGGTCCCTTGCTCGTGACGGCCCCTATTGGGCCGAGCGGCGGCGCATTCTAAAGCTGCTTCCATCGCTCTCTACCAGGCTGGTCCCAGGTGCTTAGCCCCCTGTCCTCATCCGAATGCCGCTCCCGGCCTCACCGACGGGCGGGCTCCATCTCATCTTGTGCCGACTTCCTGTGATCCAACTCCATACCCATTTTGGAAAGTCGTGAACGCCCTTCGTGCCAGTTCCAGCTCGAACCTGGATGCCTTGGAAACCGCAACTCCTCCGCCGCCGGCGGGGATCATTAAAAACTCCTAATACTAATTGAGCCTAACAAACGCTTTCGGCTCTTGTCAATCTCTGTACCAGATTGAAATTAAAACTCTTGTCAAAAATTCAAGGGCAGGTTTCCGGGGTGGTCCCGCTAAAGAGGAAAATGGAGGGTCATTTGATGCCGGTACGGCTGCTTAGCCGCGCGAAGAAGGCAGAGCAGGAAAGCCGGCGGCGAAGATATGGACCCGACCCCGGCAAGCGGCGCGCCCCGCCCTCCGGCCAACGGGCCAACCCTGGTTTTCGTCGGCTTCCTACAGCCTACAGCCTTCTGTTCTTCTGCCAACTGCCTCCTGCCCACTGCTTGCTGCCTTCCACCTACCATCTACCACCTACTACCTACCGCTCTTTCCCGCCCTTTTTCGTGCCGAATTTGTTCGTCTCCGTCTGGTTGTTCAGTGGGCTGTGCACTGACCCGCCGGTCACCGCGACTTGGCGCGACGTGTGGGGGTTCGTAGCGCGGGCCTTTACGGCCCGCGGCTCTTACGTAGGGGAGCGCTTTGCGCTCCCTCCTTGCTCGCCACTTGTCACTAACCGGGGCTGGCGCAGGCGCTGGCTTTGTAGTGTCTGCGTAGTCCTGAAGGGACTGGTCTGGATGGGCCGCGAGGCGTATACTGCGGAGCCATGGCGCGCCGCGGGCTTCCCTACATTCCGGGCGGACGGCAATTCATCACCTCAAGCCTCTCGCTTCTCGAGAACGCAGACACTACAAGGCGAGCATCTGCGCGGGCCCCGGCAGACGGCCACGGGTCAGGCAAAGCACAGCACGTATGCGTGGAATGAAAGATTAGCCAGCCGCTGCGAGAGCTTTCTCAACCACTTCTTTGTGGGTTTGGGGAAACCTTGCTTTTGCCTCAATGCCAAGCCTGCCTGCATAGTTCAATAGCTTGTCAACACTCTTGTTGTGAATCTTCCCATTCAGCAGTTCACTTACGCGCGGCTGCGGCTCCCCCAGAATCACCTGGAGTTCTTTCTGTGAGTATTTTTGGGCGCGTCTTAAAATAGCCTGATACAAGTCAGCTTTGAATTTCAGCGCCGTTGCCTCTTCCGGCGAGAATCCCAGGTCATCAAGAACGTCTCCGTAGGTCATATGCGTGGGCCTGTTATCGTTGCCTGCCATGTTTTTTCTCCATTCTTAACCGTTCCTGTACGGCCTTGAGCCGTCGTCGGGCCGTATCTGCGTCCCTTTTGGGCATGGCCCTGCTCTTCTTCTCAAAGCAGTGGAGGACGTAGATGACGTCGTTTATTCTGGACAGATAAACTACGCGGTACCACGACCTGTCATCCTCATCCCTGAGCTCAAAAACTCCGCGCCCTATTGACTGCAATGGCCTGTAACCTATCGGCTCGGAACCTTGTTGGAGCAACCTTAGATTAAATCCCAGGTTTTGCTTAACGCCTTTGGGAAATCCGCTCAGGACTTCTTTTGAATCGCCTTCCCACGCTATCGCTGCGCCTCTGCTGCCGGCTGCCTGGTCACTGGAAGAAATAGCCATAGGACGGACCAGCACTTATTATACAATTGGATGTATATTTGTAAAGATATTTCCGTCGCCCAATCAGGCCCACCTTCAACGGCGCTATTCGATCAGGCTTTCCTTGCCATTTTGACACCTGTGGCGGGCGCAGACATTGAACTTTCATATTTGCGTTCAGCGAAGCTGAGTGGGGTTAAAATGGCGGCCTGTGGCATGGCCATCCTGGCCATGTTGACCCACTGGCGAGACGCCCGTGCCACCATCGCGTGTGGCCGTGATCAAGCTGGCGGTTCTATTTTCTGGAGGACGCCTCGATCATCACAATGGCTCGGGTGGAATGAAAAGAACAAATGCCTCTCGCTTCGCGAGAACGCAGATACTACAAGGCAAGCACCTGCGCCACCCGCCATCCGATCCGCTGAGATGATTGCGGTGTCCTGCAAAAAATAAGACCTCCAGGCTCGGCACGGCCACTCTTTGTAAAAGCACTGCGGTTGCGGCAGCCCGCCACTGGTTACTCATCACCCGCCACTATTGTTTTCACCCTCCATCCTTCAGAATTCATCCCTCTGTTTGTCCCTGCTCAGCTTCGCTGATCGCAGTTATTTGGAATCAATTTCTGCGCCGCCCGCCCGCGGGCCGCAACACCGGAGGTTTGTGCCAGGCTGCTTTCCCCAAAAAGCCAAGAGCCGCAGGCCGTAAAGGCCTGCGCTACTAAACCCCAAGGCAAAACCAAAAAACAATAGCAAGGGCCAAAACCCCAAGGCCCCCCCAAAACCATAGCAAGGGCCGCAGGCTGTAAAGGCCTGCGCTACAGAGCCAAACTTCGCATCCCAAGGTTTGCCGGAAATTAAATCTCAAGGTGGTCCGAGGTACGGGAGCCGGACAAACTGGACCCGGCTTTCGCCAGGCTTATGTTTTTTCCGTCTTCAGCGAGCGCAGGGCAATGCCACCCAGGATGATGACGGCCGCGATGATGGCCACCCACAACAGAGCCGAATGACGTTCTGACCATGGCCGGTCGTCGGGGCGCCCGGTATAGCCGGCGTTGGCTTCTTCCGCGCCCATCTCAAGGCGGCCGGCTCCCGCATCTTTGCGGAAAAGTTTGGCGTAATCGTAGACCGGCGCCGAGAGCTTTTCGTCGCCGTAATAAAGCGTGAACTGTGCGGGCGGGAGTCAAAATAGATGCGCCGCTCATACTGCTGGAGACGCGCATCGGAAATCTTTAAAGGGACGTCATCGCCGTTGTGAATGATGACTCTCAGGGTCCCTTCGTTTGTTCCGGGAAGATTGACGAAGGTCCGCTCAACATCAATTTTTTGTCCATTCCGTTGCAGATGGATGCGGCTGAGTTCCCCTGATCCAATATAGTGTCCCTTGTCGTCCCGAATTTCCACCGTGCGATCAAAACCTTGCTGCGCCTGATCAATGGAAAAAGTCACCCGGTCCACCGGAGCATTCTTTGGAACAAGGAAAGTGAAAACAGTGTTTTTGCCCTCCTGGGTTTCTTTGGGCTTGCTGCTGAGGTCTTGCCACGCGGCCTTTTGCTCGCTGATGATTCCGGCCGTGGCGCCCTCAACATCCGAAGGCTTCACGGGATTGTCGATGGTGACTCGCAGGTATTTGTAGGTTGTCAGAGGAATCTGGAGAGTTGTGTTGTTGCCGAGTTTTTCATTCGACAGGTCATAGAGCGTCGTCGTGCCCAGAACGGCCCAACGTTTGCCGTGCGCGTCATCCTGCCCTTCCACCCGTGCGTGAGTGACAAAGTTTCTGTTGGCCAGCTTTAATCTAATCCGGTTGTACCGGGGCACGCCCGACATATCCAGAAGAAATTGTGTTTTCCCCCCAAGCGTACCCGGTTGCAGCAGTTGGACGTTCTGCTGAACGGCCTCGGCGCGTCCCCGTTCAATCTCCAACCGGTAGGGGATTTCTGCATTCCGCCGAATATAACCGCAGGTCGCCCAGGTCCGGGCGGGCGTGCCGCCAGATGATTTCGTCCACAACAACGTAGTGCTGGCCGCCGGAATCTGTGGCCGCCAGCTGCCGCTGGTACTTGAAATAAGACAGGTGAGCGCCCACTCCCAAAAGCAGAGCCAGCAACCCCAGGGTTATTTTCATGGTCAGGTTCCGTGGGTTGATTTATCCGGCGAGCGCGAAGAAAGCTTCAGCCAGTCGCGCTGATAGATGAACGAAATTCCGAGCAGCACCGCTCCCAGGGCAATAAAGCTCACAATCCGGAAACTGCCTCCAAGCTGGGAAACGTCGTATAGAAAAACCTTGCCAATGGTGAAGGCAATCAGAGCCAACGCCTGCCAGCGCACAAACGCCGAGCGCTTTAAAAAGCCAACCGCCATCAGGCCTGCGCCATAGACCAGCCAGATTGCCGAATAGCTGAAACGCCGGGCCAGCAAAATCTGATGATAGGAAAGGCCGTAATTTCTGCTGGCCGCCAATTGTCGAGCGAAGTAGTCCGAAGCTTCCAGGGTCAGAGCAATCAGCGCCAGCAGGTTCAAGACGACCACCGCCACATCGAAAAAGGACTTTTCCTTTGTTGAGGCGTGGCGCTCGCCAAATCTCGCAATTCCACCCAGCACCGCAATGGCCACAGCGTAGGTGGCAAACCTCATATTGAACACCAGCGTGTCGGGATAAAATCTGTCATAGACCAGCAGCCGGAAAATTCCCGCCGCCAGCGCAGCGACCCCAAAGTATCGCAGGAAGCCGGCTTGCGTCCTTGTGCAAATCCATAACAGAGCTGCCGATTCAACAAGCCACCCGATGGTGATCCATTGAGCGTCCAGCTTTAACGGGATGGCGATGGAGATGAACGCGATGGCGATGGCGACGTGGAGCAGGTTGATAAAACTTGTATCCTGACCAGGGAAATACTTCTTAAAGGCTCCTCCGAGCACCAGATAAATAGCCGCCAGAACCAGAGCAAACCAGGCCAGTGTGACCGGCTCATCGGAGTACATCGCATAAACCGCCAGGAAAAACGCCGCGGCATTCAACAGCGGAAGAAGGGTGAGCGTCACAGAGGGTCCGGCCATCCGGGTGGACGCCCGGTAACGGGTTGCCAGCGGAATGGCGGCGAACAAAGCTGCGAACAACGCAGCAAAGACAACAGTGAGCGTTTGCTGGCTACTGGAATAATAGGCGTCATACCAGCCGACGTAGAGAATAATGGTGCCCGCAAAACTTCCCCAGACGAGGCGCCGCCAGGGCTTGATGACGGCCATCGTAAGAATAGCAACGTCGAGCAGGACGACATATGAAAACAGGATGGCCTCATGGTTTTGCCCTGTCGATAGCAGGAGCGGAGTGGCGAAGCCGCCCACCAACGAAAAACTCGCCAGCAATTCTGCATCCTGGCTCACGGCACAGGGTAATGGTCGCTGCGGTGATGATCACCATCGCCACAAATGCCGCCGCCGAAGGGACCAGATGGTAAACCTGAAACGCGCCCCAGACCGATAAATAAAGGATGCCGATGCCGACCGCTTTCAGCGAGTATGAGAACGCCGCAATCCCGCGGTTGCGGAGGCGCTCGCTCCACATCACCTGCCCAATCCCAGCCAGCAGGCCAATCACCACCCGTCCGCTCGGGCCAATCCAATTGTTCTCGAATGCATATTTCAGAAAATATGAAACGCCCACCAGGATGGCGACAATCCCAATCCGGTTTAACCAATACTGGCCGATCTTCGTCTCAAGATTCCCGTCTTCCTTTGGGCGAGTGGACATGAGGCTTGGCAAGGGTTGCTGCGGAGTTGATGGCTTCGGTCCCGGCGGAGGTGAATCAGAAACGGTCTTCGCAGAGGGATGCTGACGCGTTGTGTCTGTGGAAGTCGGAGCAGGCGATTGCTGGCCCACGTCTGACGCAGCGCCGCTGATCAGCTCCAGCTGATAGACCCGCGCAGTCAAGGCCGCAATCTGCGCTTTCAGCGCATCAATCTCATCCTGGGGATTGGCCATGGGCCTATAGTAATCCAACTGTTATCGCGGAATGAAAAATCTTGCTTTGGGTCAATACATCGTACCGATGCCCTCCCGGGGAAGCCTGGGGAACCCAATCCGGGAAAAGCAAGCCCCGATCTGGAAGGGCACTGGAAAATAGCCGATGGTTGCAGGATAATGCCATCCTGGAATCGCGGCGTAGGGCGGCCTCCGCAGGGGAGGGGCCAGCCTGCGAAATTCGCAGGGGGAAGATCTCCGCGAGTCTTTGGAACGCGGTGATGCGAACGGCCTTCTTCCTGTTCGCATTGGCTGCTGGTGCGGGAGCGCCGGCGCCGGCGCAGACTTCAGCTCAATCGACTGCGTTGCAGGGCGCTGATCCCAAATCTCCGCTTGCGGCAGCTCTCAAAATTCCTGCGTGGTTTGCTGCGGACTGAGGCTCTGCAGCCAGAGCCATGTGGATGAGGCGGCCTGTAACGGAAGCCGTCCTCAGGAGAACAGTTCCGTGCTACTCATGGCACTCGACGACTTGCATCAAGGAGCACTTGAATATGAATTGGCTTCATCTTCTCTCCTGGTTTTTCGGAGGCGTGTTTTTCGCTAATGCCGTTCCGCATTTTGTGAGCGGCACGATGGGACGCCCATTCCAAACCCCCTTCGCAAAGCCTCCGGGCCAGGGACTTTCCTCGTCCACCGTGAACGTATGCTGGGGTCTTTTCAATGCCGTGGTCGGATACTTTCTTGTGCTTCGAGTGGGCCATTTCGACTTGAAATCGACGCTTGATGTGGCGGTCAGCGGACTGGGAGCGCTGCTGATCAGCCTGCAGGCCGCCCGGCATTTCGGCCGCTTCCACGGGGGCAACCACCCGGAACGATCATGAATGACCCAGCGCCTCTTCCTCATCCGCTGAACTCACTCCAACTTTCCACGAATCACCGTGATTGACCCGATCGGCAGCGTAAACATGCCGTCAGCGGGCGCGGTGATTGTTGTGTTCTTGTCCTCGCCGGGGGTGTTGCAAAATTGCACCAGGGCGACAGAGCCCGCAAAAGCGTGTTTACCGTGGCTGGCATCGTCGATGGCAAGCTGAATCCGGTGGGCCGCATGCAGGTCGTGGTTAATCAGCATGAATGACCATGTTCCATCCGGGCGATGCACCGCGTAGGCAGTGATCACGGTGCGCCCGCCGGCGTCCTTCAGGCCGGCCGAGGCCGGGAAAATCCGGTTCGCTCCCCCACCGTGCTGCAGCCACTCGAAGTTGATCATGTGCGCGGAAGTGAAGGGAGTGTATGCCGGCGTGCCGTAAGCTCCGCCTCCGTCAGGCCCGCCGCCATAATTCCAGCGATCGCTGGCGCCATTATTGATGGCCGGCCGGTAGAACGCCATGCCTCCCTGTGCAAAGAAGGTGCCGAACGCGTCGCATTCCCAGATGGCGCGGCCCGTCACGCCCAGGTAACCCTTTCCGCTTCGCCCCGCCGTAATTCCGCTCTCGGAAATAATCAGCGGCACGTTTTCAGGAACTCCGTCCTCACGCCACATGTGCACGACGTGCTTCATGATTCCCGGTTCCGTATAAAGCGTGTCCCAGTCATCCGGCGGGCCGATTCCGTTCTGCATGAACGGGTAGTGTTCGAAAGACATGAACGAGAGGTCCTTCAGATGCCCGTGGGCCTTAAGATAGTCGATGAACCGGCCCATCCAGGAAGTGCGCCCCTGGTCGTCCGCCCAAAGGGTGATGTCTTTATTGACGCCTTCGAAGACCGGACCGCCCAGCTTGGCGTCGGGAGTCAATTTGTGGATGGCGTCCGCCCATTGGCAATAGAGCGCGCCGTAGTCTTCCGGCATGGTGTGCTTGCCGTCGCACTCCTCGCCGATCTCAACTCCCACCACCGGGTAACCGCGCTTGTGGATATACGCAACCTCATTGGCGGCATCCTGGGGGGTTCCATAAATTACCGTGACCGGAACCAGAGCGGCGTGACCCATCGTTAATCCACTGGTAAAGAAGTTGTCCATGCCGTTGTATTCATCGCGGCCGCCGGTGATCAGATTGCCGGCTTCGTGCCAGGGGTCGACGGAGGAAGCGCAGAAGGACCCGGACGTATCTTCCGCCGAGCCGGGAAAAGCGCCGCCGCGGTGGCGACGCTCGGGTCCCTTCGAAGGTCCTGGTTCCACACCGTTGGCCGGATAGACAATCGAGTAGCTCCCCGCGGTGTCCATCTTCCCAACGGACAGCGTCTGGAGCGCATAGCCCACGCAGTTCCGAATGTCCTGCGCGCCATGCGTGTCGCAGGTATTGGAGGATTTCGACATCAAAACGCGGACGAAGCGGGCGGTAATCGGCTCGTCAGAAAGCTTGAGATGCACGTCCCCGCCCTTGCCGTCCTTCACCGTGCCCGCCGGGAAAGCCTTCCACACGCCATTCGGGCCCATGTCCCAGTCCAACGCGTTGTTGTCACCAATCCAGTACTGCACCACGTAGGTGACGGCATAGGGATTGACCCACTGGATGTGGATCGCATCGACGGCGCGGTCCATCCCCATATCAACCACCACCCATTGCGGGTGCAGTGCGTCGCTTTCGCCCGTGAAATGGCTGGTCAGGTAGGGATTGCTCTTCCAATAGCTTTGAAAGCCCTCCACCAAAGGCCGGTCGCCGCTGGTCATGAAATCACGATGAGGAAGCGAATAGGAATAGCCGTAGTGGATGGGTGCGCCCAGTTCAGCGCTGCCGGTGAAATATCCGCTCTTGCTGGCCGGATCGCTCCATGTGCCGTTTTCGTTCCAGTGCCATGCCGCCAGGCGCAGTTCGCTGTTGGTGCGCATGGTGATGGAACCCCAACCCAGATTTTTGATTCCCTGAATCGTCTCGGGTTTGCTGAGATTGTCCACCTGCGCCTTGGTCAGGTCGTCCATCCACGCACCGGTGGCTGTGTCGGGATAGATCGTATTCAGGATGTGCTCCGGTGTCACGTCAACGTGGACCGTGACAACCGAACTGGCCAGGCCCGCTTGCGCAGGCGTTTGCGCGTGAACCCGTGAAATATTGTGGCTGAAAACAGCGGCCAGCACGAGCACGGCGCCGGCTGCCGTCAACAGAAACATTCGAGACGAGATTCGCCTGAACCAAGCAATCATCATGATGCACACTCCTCAAGAAACGAAAAGAGTCAAGCCGGGGATTCCGAATTGAATCCACAACAATGATGGCGTTGCTCTTTCGTTTTCCCGCTTTTGAGTCAGCCTTTTTCAACCTCGCCGGCCCTTGCGCCGGGCTTCGCTGACTCCAGCGCCACAGTATACAGCCAGAATGTTTCCCCATAGATTGATTCGGGAATATTTCTTGAGGCTTGTTGAGGGCGCGGCATGGGAGCTTTTCCCTTGGGATGGGGATTGCCGCATGATTGAACTCCCCCACCTTTGATGTTAGAATTCGCTCTTTCCTGAAAGACGATTGACGACGGACGTCTGACGGTTTCCCGGTGTGTGAGCGAGCCTCTGTTTATCGCCGGATAGGACTTTTTCAAATTCACCCAGGTGAGTCCATGACAAAAATGAAAGTTGCCTCGTTATTGGCCGCAGCGGGTGCGTTGTCGTTGCTGGGCGGCGCGCTCCTGCGGGCGCAGGAACCCGTCAAGATTACGCGAACCGGCGACACGGTTTCCGTCAATGTTGGCGGCGCTCCGTTCACCACCTACTACTTTGGGTCTGAATCTCCCAAACCCTATCTTTTCCCGTTGCGAAGCGCCCAGGGCACCATCGTGACGCGCAGTTGGCCCATGGTGACTGATATCCCGGGCGAGGACCACGACCATCCTCACCAGCGCGCCATGTACTTTGGCCACGGCGACATCAACAAGATTGATTTCTGGGCGGAAAAGAACCTGACCCGGGCCGAGCAGACGGTGAACGGCATCTATTACCCCAGTGAAGACTATCCCAAAGGGCGGACGGTTTTCCGCAGATTTACAGAAATGCACGGCGGGGCGCACTCCGGCGTGGTCCAGGCCACGTTTGACCTGGTGAAGCCGGACGGAACAGCCATCGGCGAGGAAGCTCAGGCTTACACTTTTTCAGGCGACAAGAACAACCGGATGATCGATTGCGCCTTCACGCTGCGCGCCAACCACGGGCCGCTGAAGATTGGCGACACCAAGGAAGGAACGTTTGCCATCCGCGTGGTGCACCAGCTCAATTCGCCGCCGGGACAAATGGTCAACTCGAAAGGCGGCGTGGGCGAGAAGGAAATCTGGGGCAAGAAGGCCAGCTGGGTGGATTATTACGGCAAGGTGGACGGTGAAGAATTGGGCGTCGCCATCTTCGACAATCCTCACAACCTGCGGCACCCTACCACCTGGATGGCGAGGGGCTACGGGCTGTTCGGCGTCAATCCCTTCGGCCTGAGCGTGTTCTTCAACAACCCCAAGCTCGACGGCAGCTACACCATCCCCGCGGGCGGCAGCCTCACCCTGCGTTATCGCGTCCTGATCCATCACGGTGATGTGAAACAGGCGGATGTGGCGGCAGCCTGGCAGCAGTATGCGGCGGGACATTAAGCCGGCCGGGAAAAAGCAGGGTAGCGCAGAGTTGTCCCGCCGTGCGGGATTACTCTGCGGTTCTTTTGCCGAAATAAAATGCCGCAGAGTTACAGAACAACTCTGCGCTACCCGCCCGGGTTAATGCGCCTCGGATGATTTTGAAAGGAGATTTGCTATGGAACGCCACATCAAGGCCAGCGCCGGTGGAAAGTACCAACAGGTTGTTGCCCCCGGAACCATGAAGTTCCTGGACTTCGCCCGCGTGCAACTGAAAAACGGAGAGACGCACTCCGGCAAGACGGGTGATCGCGAGTACGTGCTGGACATTTTTTCCGGCACGGCGTCCGTCACCGATTGAAAGCGGCAAGGGCGGGAAGCAGGTTTATGAAAACGCCGGCGGCCGCGCCGACGTCTTTTCCGGCCCGCCCGTGATGGTTTACATTCCCGTGCAATCGAGCTTTGAAATCAAGGCCGCTTCAGGCGGCGTGGACGTCGGCATTTTCTCCGCGCCTTCCGGCACGGCCACGGTGCCGCGCCTGTTGCAGGGCTCGGACGTCACCCTCAACAAGGCGGGCCGCGACAACTGGCAGCGGAACGTTTATTCCGCGCTCGATCTGAACACCGAGGCCGAGCGGCTGCTGGCGGGCGAAACGCTGAACCCTTCGGGCAACTGGTCCAGCTATCCTCCGCACAAGCACGACCGGAAGAACCCTCCGAACGAAGCGGTGCTGGAAGAAATTTACTTTTTCCGCATCAAGCCCGCGCAGGGCTTTGGATTCATCTGGACCTACACGGAGCCGGGCGATCCCGAAGGTTTCTCCAACCGTTTTCGTGGTGCATGACGGCGATACCGTGCTGCTGCCCAAAGGCTACCACCCGGTGGTGGCTGCGCCGGGCTACGAGTTGCATTACACCTGGGTGCTGGCGGGAGAAGAACGCCGCTACGGCGCCTGGAGCGACCAGCCGGACCATGCCTGGGTCAAACAGCAATAGCCGCTCCACCCGATTGAGGGAAGGGCCGCGGGCCGTTTGCGTCAGCATTGTTTTGACAAGCACTCACTGCGGGCGTAGAATTCGTTTCGCTTCGGGCAAGGCCGTCCCAACAAAGTTGCAGCACTCGCTTTCCGGCGTTCCGAGTCAACCGGATTCCAAATGGCCGACAACAATCCATCGAACGCAACGCCATCTTCCGGGAAGCCGCACCCGACGCTGCCCCATCTCCGATGGTGGATTTGCGGCCTGCTCTTCTGCGGTTCCACCATCAACTATATTGACCGCGGCACCATCGCCATTCTGGCGCCCCACCTGCAACAGATTTTCCACATCACGGAATCCGATTACGGCTGGATCATCGCCGCCTTCATGTGGGCCTATGCCATCGGCATGCTGGTTTCGGGCGGCATCATTGACTGGCTGGGCACAAAAATCGGCTACGCCATTTCCATGGGGTGGTGGGGCCTGGCTACCATCGGCCACGCGTTTGCGCGCGGTGTGCTTTCCTTCGGCGTTGCCCGGTTCATGCTGGGAGCGGGCGAAGCGGGCAACTTCCCGGCTTCCATCAAGGCGGTGGCGGAATGGTTTCCCAAGCGCGAGCGGGCCCTGGCCACCGGCCTCTTCAATTCCGGGACGAACATCGGCAACGTCATTGCTTATCCGGTGGTGGGCGCCATCCTGGTGGCCTGGGGATGGAAGGCGGCCTTCATTGTCACCGGCCTGTTCGCTCTGGTTATTATGGTGGTGTGGCTGGTGCTCTATCAATCGCCCAGGCTGCATCGCTGGCTGTCGCTGGAAGAACTCAAAAAGATTGAATTGCGTGAGCCGGAAGAAGAAGAGGAACCCGACGTAAAGATCGAGTGGCGCCGGTTGCTGCGCTACCGGCAGACGTGGGGGTTTACCATCGGCAAGTTTCTCACCGATCCCATCTGGTGGTTCTACGTTTTCTGGCTGCCCAAATATCTGGTGCAGGCGCGCGGCTTCAGCATTGCACAGCTTGAATGGTTCGGCACCATTCCATTTATTGCCGCCATCATCGGCAGCGTGGGCGGCGGCTGGCTTTCCGGCTTCCTCATCCGGAAGGGCTGGAGCGTGAACGCCGGCCGCAAGACCGCCATGGCCGTCTGCGCCTTCAGCATGCCCGCCGGTATTGCTGCGGTTTTGACCGGGAAGATCTGGCTGGCGCTGGCGCTGATTTCTGTTTCCACTTCCGCCCACCAGGGATGGTCCGCCAATCTGTTTACCCTGGCGTCCGACCTCTTCCCCAAGCGCGACGTCGCTTCCGTGGTGGGAATCGGAGGAGCGGCGGGCGCCGTGGGCGGCATGATCATCGCCCCGCTGGCGGGCTACGTCTTGCAGTTTACCCACTCTTACGTTCCGCTGTTCATCATCTGCGGAACCATGCATCCCCTGGCGCTCGGCCTGGTGCACCTGATCATCCCCAGGATCAAGCCCATCACGCATCCCACGCGGGCCTGAGTCCCTTTTGCTCAGCACGGTTCATGTTCCAAATCTCGACTGTTCATAGCTCGGCCCCGCCTTGCGGGGTTGCCGTGATTGGGGAGAAAGGGTACGACTTCAGTCGTGCCGCGTAAGCGTCCGCTTTAATGCGGGGCTTGAGCCCCTGAGTCAATTCGGCCTTTGCAACGAAGAGACCCAGCGGCTAAAGCCGGCGCCTGGCTGCGTTGTTTGACGGCACGACTGAAGTCGTGCCCTTTCGCAAAGCCAGTGCCCTTTCACAAAACTCGTGCCCTTTCACGGAGCCCTGCTGCGTCATGAATAATGCGGGCTAAGCTGATCCTGCAGAGTGCAGTGCAGGGCCTGCTTTTGTTCCCTTCTCTCACGGCCTGAGCGCGTGGGCCGCAATCCGCCCTCGGTTCACTGCTGATGGGTTCTTGTGGTAAAGTGCCGGGGCAGGAGGAGCCTGTGTTCACTGCTACAAAGGAATTGATTCTTCCAACCACCGTTACAGGATCGTTCCCGCGGCCGCGATGGTACGACGTCTCAATGGATGGCCGCCCACTCGACGCCTGCATGCTCGACCTTCGCTTCCGCGAGAAATTCCAGGACGCTCTGGCCGTGGTGGTGAGTGACCAGGAACGCGCTGGCCTCGACATTGTGGGGCACGGCGACTTCCATCTTGATGAAGACCTTGCAGGCCGCTGCTGGCTGACCTACCCCTTGCAGCGCTGGAAAGGCTTTGAAGGCGACTATCAGCAGCAGGAGGACGACACCGCTCCGTGGCGGCATTACGCGCCGGGCACTCTGCTGAATGAAATCTACAGCGGCTGGCGCTGGCCGCACGTCGTAGACAAGATCGAGCACCGTCCCCTCGGCTATCCCAAGATCTGGCGGATTGCCCAGGCGAAAACACGCAAGCCCCTCAAGTTCGGCACCTGCTGCTCGGCGGCATCAGCGCTTTTTCTCGATATCTATACGGCCAAATACCAGGACCGGCGCCAGCTGATCTGGGACATGGCAGAGGCCATGAACAAGGAACTGCTGGCCTTGCGCGCCGCGGGCTGCCGGTGCATCCAGACGGAGGAGCCCTCGTTCCACTTTATGGCCAACAGCTACGGCAGGGACCACGACGACATCAAGTTCATGATTGAGGCGTTCAACCGCGAGATGCAGGGGCTGGACGACGTGGAAATCTGGATTCACACCTGCTGGGGCAATCCCAACATGCAGCGCATCCGGGAAGACACAAGCTACGCCAATTCGATTGAGATCTATCTTGAGCGTTGCCGGGGCGACGTGTGGACGCTGGAGATGAAGGACCGCAACCAGCGCGATCTGGAACTTTTTGAACCCTTCAAGCACGATCTCAAAAAGAAGATTGCCATCGGAGTGGTGAGCCACAGAACGCTGCAGGCCGACCGGCCTGAAGAGGTCGCGGCTGAAATTCGCAAAGCGCTGAAAGTGATTCCGCCCGAGCGCCTGATCGCCTCGAGCGATTGCGGCTTCGGCCGCCAGGGCGCAAATCGCGAAATCGCTTTTTACAAGGCGAGCGCCATTGCGCAGGGCGCCAACATCGTGCGGCGTGAACTCGGCCTGCCGGAAACTTACGTGCCTGCGGCCGACCCCGCTCTGCAGGTCGATACCATTCCTGGCCGCGACGCCGCGCGCGCAGATGGCAGCCACGATTAACTTGTCGTTGGAACACAAAACGACGGGAGGTGATGATGGGGAAGAATGACAAAGTTGACCGGCGACGATTTTTGCAGGGCAGCGTGTTGATGCCCGCCGTGGCAGCGCTGGGCGTGCGCCAGCAAGCGTCCATGGCCGCGAGCGTTCCGCAAGCCGATGAAAATGGAGTGGCGGCCAAAGCGCACGTCTGGGAAAAGCATGAGCTCACCTTCACCGCCTCCGAATCCTATTCGAACGCCTACACAACCGTCACACTATGGGTTGACCTCAGCGGCCCCAACTTCAGCAAGCGCGTTTACGGATTCTGGGATGGCGGCCAGACGTTCCGGGTGCGCGTGGTAGCGACCGCTCCGGGCGTGTGGAAGTGGCGCAGCGGATCAACTCCGGAAGACCCGGGTCTTGAACGGCAAGACCGGGAGTTTCACGGCGGTGGACTGGACCGAAGAAGAAAAGCAGCAGAACCCGCTTGCGGCGGGGATTTCTGCGCGCCTCCGCCAACCGGCACGCTCTTGAAACCGCCGACGGCACGCCGTTCTTCGTGCTGGGTGACACGTGGTATTCGGCGGCGGCCAACCGCTTCAAGTGGTATGACGACGACGTGGAGCGCCCCATCGGCCCCAAGGCGGGATTCAAGGATTACGTTCGCTACAGGAAAGCGCAGGGTTTCAACTGGGTGAGCATGATCGCGGCGTTTCCCAATTGGGAGACGGACGGGCTGCCCTGGCACATCCAAATGAAAGACGGAACCACGGTGCGCTCAGCCTGGCTCGAGTTCGGCACGGGCAGCGCGAAGAATATGGACAATGAAGGCGGCCGGCCGTTCCTGTTTCCCGGCAAGGTGCCCGGTTACGAAAACGTCTTTGCCGACGTCGACCGCGTCAATCCCGAATACTTCAAGTACGTGGACCGGAAGATTGATTATTTCAACGCGCAGGGTTTTATTCCGTTCATTGAAGTCTCGCGGCGCGACTCGAGCGAGTGCTGGAAAAAGTATTACGGCTGGCCCGATTCCTACGCGCGGTTCATCCAGTACGTCTGGTCGCGATACCAGGCCAACAGCACCGTCTTCAGCCCCATCCATCTGGACATCATCGATGAGAGCATCACGGTTCCTGATTTTATGGAAGCCATCAACATGGTGCTCGACAAGTTCGGGCCGCCGCCCTTCGGAACGCTGCTCTCGGCCAATGCCAATCCGTCCACGCTGGTCAACTGGGGAGACAATTCCTGGGTGACGCTGCACCAGACGGGAAACGAGCGCGAGCACGAGTATTACTGGTACATGACCGAGATCTTCCGCGAAGCGCACCCTCCGCGGCCGGCGCTCGATGGCGAACCTTATTATTCAGGCTACGTGGATGCCCGCGGGTTGGATGGAGGATACAAATACGGCGCGCCGGGTGGAACACCAAAGGACGATCAATTCGTCCGCTCGGCCATGTATGGCGAGGTGCTTTCCGGCGGGCTTGCAGGACATGTCTACGGCGCGGAAGGCATCTGGGGCGCCGACATCGAACCCAGCGCTCCCATCAAGATGTGGGACGCCTTCCAGTGGAATTCCGCCACCCAGATGCAGCACCTGCGAACGTTTATGTTCTCAATCGGCCGGCAGTACCAGGAGCTCGAGCCCGATGCCGGACGGGTGGTTCCCAGCCAGACACACACCGTTAAAGGCTATGAAGGCTGGGCTTATGCCGCGCGCACGCCGGACAAAAAGATTTTCCTCGCCTACTTTGAAAAAGAGTGTCCCCGCAGCCTGGTGCGCGGCGCGCTGCTGAGGAGCGTGTATCGCGCCCAATGGTTCGACCCACGCAACGGAACGTGGTCGGACGTCGGCAACGGCACGGTCGAGTCGGACATTACCGGTGAGATCGAGCTTCCGGATTTTCCCTCCAACATCGACTGGGGTCTCAAACTTGTTTATGAGCGCACCCCGCCGCTGCCCGCGCACTTTTAGAGGATGGATCAGGCCCGGCGTCTTGCAGCCGATTCCGTTTCTCAGGTTGATGCTGGCGCCAGTCGCCGCCCGAACCTGTCTCTATTCATGAATCACGGCCAGTAGATTTCGCCTGGCGTCAATGCTGATTTTGCTGGGCCGGAAACCAAGTTTGAACTCCGCACTGCGGGTGGAAGACCCCTTCATCCGGACGAAGCCGATGCGGCCCGTCTTCCCCTGATAGGTGACGTAAAGCGGAACCCCCATCTGGAATGAGTCCGAAACACCCGACTGCGTCAGTTTAATGGAGACCGCCGTTTTGCCTTTGCCCCCTGCATCCTGGAGTTGGTAGCTGAAGTTATAGGTTGGTGTCTCGTCGCCGTAGACCCATTCGTTAAAGAACCACTCCATCGACTGGCCCACATGCTTTTCCACAATACGCTCAAAGTCTGCTGTGCTGGCGCTCTTTCCCGCATAAGTTTTGGTGAAATCGTGCATTATGCTGATGAATGTCGCGTCGGGGTCTTTCGCTTTAACATCTTCCAGCATGGTCCTCAGCATTTCCAGCACATACGCACCCTTGTCATACCTCAGGTGGTAGGAGGTGCCGGGTTCGAGATAGGAATCCAACTGGAAATTCAGATCGATCGGACCGACGTCGACCGGTCGATTCCCTGCGCGATCCTTGCCGAGAAGCCATTTGCGCTTGAGGTCCCAGAAATCGTCCCACTTTTTGGGCTCGGTCGCCTGGAGATAAAGAGCGGAGGAAAATTCTGCGAAGCCTTCGGAAAGCCACTGGTCACGGTAGGTCTTCCATCCCACCAGGTGTCCCCACCACTGATGTGCCATTTCATGAGCCGCCACCAGATTGTAGAACTCGCGCTCCTCGCCCGTAGTCTGCAGGTGAAGATTGTTGCGCGTGGTGGCGTCCAAAAGCGAATCGTAGGGGAGAAAAATCAGCGTGGGCCAGCTCTGCGCGTACCCGCGCACCGGTTGCTCGGTGACGGAGATGGTCTTGAAAGGCAAGGGGCCGAAATAATTCTCATACAGGCGCATGGCCGCCAGGCTGACCTTGGCTGCATATTGAGCGTTTGAAGCGGTGTTGAAGCCCCCGGTCAGGATTCCGTAATGAGAGGCAGCGTCACCCATGGTGGCAAGTCCGGCGACATCGAGCGCATTCTGTAATTCTTTCAGTTCGTTGGGAACTTCCTTGCCGGCGTAAGCAGTCACCGTCAATTGGGGGGTAGACGCTGACTTGGTGACAAAGTTGCCGTAATTGAACCCCACCACAGAAAACGGAATTTCTGAAACCCATTCGGTTGTCAGCGTATTGTGGTTTTTCTGCGACTTCACCAGGCGGCCCGTTGCGGCCAATTTGTATTTCTCAGGAGATGTGATGCGCAGATGAAATTCCGTGCGGTCGTCCATGTTGCCGAAGTTCGGGTACCAGGACTCGCGCGATGTCACGAAATAGAGTCCGTCGCCTCTCTGCTTGATGATGTGGCTGTCGGACGTGGAGTCTTCTGCGCAGGTGATTTTGAGAGTGAAGGGATCCTTGGGCTTGGCGGGCGCCGGCAAGATCACCCACGGGTCGCTGTCGAGCTTGCGATCTTCCTGGATGAAGTTGAGTTTATTGCCGGCTCCATCGGTTACGGACTGGATCCGCAACACCCCTTGAAGATTGAGCGGAAGCAGCCGCAAGGGGGCCGTGGGAACCTCTGCCTGCATTTCAGCGGTGACGGAAAGCCTGGCGTGACTATTGATCACCACGTCAAGCGTTTCCTTGCTGCAGTGGGCGAGCAGTTGGAGGTGATCGGGGTGAGGATCCCTGGCATATTCCGATGAAAGGTGGAACCCCGCCCACCATTCCCAGTACTCGCCGCGATTGTAGTGAATCAGTGTTTCCTCTTCGTCCCTGGCGATGGACGGCAGGACAGGCGAAGGGCGGTTCCAGCTGATCACGAAAAGCAGGTTGCCCGAGTGCGCTCCCTTAAAGTCTGCAAGAAAGAAACCGCGGCTGGTCGGATCCGTGAGGTCGGCGAGCATGCGCGCAGGAAGGTTCTGCATCTCGAAGTTGCCTTTGCGAACATTGCCTGCCCAATCGTTGAAGCTCTCCGCGTATTTCTTTTGCGCGTCGTCCAGCGCTTTGCCCGCCGCCACGGCGTCGCCGAGTGGCTTGAACTCCATCAGTTTCCGCAGTTCTTCAGGCGAACCGTCCGTGAAGAGAAAGACGGCCTGGTGGAAGGTGTCGTCCAGCCTGGGACTTTTTGAAAACCGGGCGATCTGGTGCTTTTCGGCTGCGGTAGGCGGATCGAGTCCGAAGCTCCCATCACCGTTGAACACGGCGCCCAGCACTCGGCCAGCCACCGGGGCTGCCAGCGTCATTTGTCCACTCTTAAAGTGGAACGTGGCGGCATCTTTTTTCCACTCTGCGTTTTCGGCTGCGGCGGCCAGATTGCTGCCGGCGAGTTGACGGAGCTGCGCGTAAATGTTCATCAGCGCGTCGGCGGGCTGGTGCGTTAAGTCGGCAGGCTGTGAACCGGATGGAGATTCTGCCGGCGTGGATGTTTGAACGTGGAGTGGACGTCCGTTTGCGTTAGCTACGCCTATGAGGCATACGATTGCCGCCACTAAGAAGACGTGCAGGAAATTCTTGCGCATGATGTACCTCCCGGGACCTATCAAGCGAGCTTATTTTTGCTTCCCTTGCGGCAGCCACTTCCTGGGTGCCGGTGAAGGTTTGGTCGGGCACGGTGGAGGATCGGCGTTATCAGCCGATTCACGGGCAGGTGGTTGCCGTCGAACATTGTTGCGGAAACAAACACTGCAAAAGATTGTGCATCACTTTACTTGAATAGGTCGCCGAGCTGACGCCGAAAATGATGCAATCTGGGTGCAGGATACTACGGGCTCACCGCGCGATCAAGCACTTATTGGTCATCGAAATGCGGCCCTGTTTCTATTGTTGAGTGACGCGCGCCGCAGTCGAAATTGTGAGCGAGCGTTAGATGTTTTCGCCTTGCGTCCTGTTTCAGGGCATGGGGTGGGCGACGGAGTTGGCGTGCGGGATGAGTTGATGGTAGGCGGAATTTGGAACGGGGGAATTCCAATGGCCGGTGACCTTGGCGAACCCGGCCAGGCCGAGGAAAAGCAGCGCGATCCCCGCAGCCATGGCCCAGGCGGGCAGACCCCGCCTCTTCTTTTTTGACTCCAGCATTTGCGGCAGCGACATGACCAGCGCGCCTTCGGCCGGGCAGACGGCCACGCACGCCATGCATCCCGTGCACTCCGCCGAGCGGACACTGGCGAGACGGTCGACGGGCAGCGACGACGGGCAGGCCCGGGCGCATTTGGCGCAATCGATGCACGCCTCGGCGTTGCGCCGGATGCGGTGCGGGCTGGCCAGCGACACCAGGCCCAGCAGGGCTCCGTAAGGGCAGAGATAGCGGCACCAGAAGTTCTCAACAAACAGCGACGCCACCGCCAGCACGCCGATCACCACCAGGCCGGCGACGCCCAGGAAGCGGAAAAAGTTGAGCATCTTGACGGCCGCGATCAGCCCATAGGACGAGTGCATAAAGCTCTCGATGGCCCCGGCCGACATGCCGGCCACAGCCCAGACAAAAAATCCCAGCAACAGATACTTGAGTCCGCGCAGGGGAATATCCAGCCAGCGGGGAATGCGGAAATTGCGCCCGAACATTTTGCGCCCCGCGCGCCACAGGTATTCCGAAAGGGTCCCCACCGGGCAGAGCCAGCTGCAAAACGCCTTGCGAAACAGAAACGCCATGGACAGGAAGGCCAGCAGCAGAAACATCGCCGCCGGATGGATGGACGGAATGTGGCCGGTGGCGAGCCAATACTTCAGGTTCATCATTCCGGCAATCGGGAGCCAGCCCTCAACGCCCGCGGGCCGGGCGATGGAAATCTGCGACCCGGCCACTTCAAACTGCCGCACCCAAAAATAGAACTGCCCGCCCAGCCAGACGTTCAGCAGCAGAAACCCTATCTGAAAACCGTGGCGCAGTTGCTGCGAGTGGTCGCGCAAACGCTTGCGCACCAGCTTCTTTTTCGGCTTGCTGTTTGCCGGTTGTGGCGGTGCGGGCTCAACTGCGAAGGGCAGGACCGATGCGGCCTCTCCGGGCTGTAGTTGAATCCCCATAACGCCTCCGTAAGAGAAAAGTCTAAGGGATGCTTCAACTTCCGGGTATGACTTATGTCACAGTGCAACAAGGTGGGGAAGGGAAATCCCTCGATGTGGACAGCCGGGCGAAAACGACCAGGTGGTCAAATTTGGCACGCTATTTGCTCTGATATTTGAGGGGCATTCCCCGGCACAGGCTCGGCGGTGCGCGGGGTCGTCTGAACGCCCAAATTGTGGCGTGTAGTGGAGAGGCAAATGCCTGTCCGAAACCTGCCCTTAGGGACAGTTCCCCGCGGGGGCAAAAGGTTGTGCGGAGGCTTAACCGGCTGGCCTACAGGGAATTACGGTCAGCGCGCCAATCAAGGCTGTAACCGGATCAGCAAAAAAAATTGTTATAGCTGTAACCAGATTTTTTTACTTGCGTCTAAAGGTATGTGTAGTGGTAAAGTTTCCACTACGTGGTAGGGGGAGATACGCCATGGCCTTTTTCAGGAAGAGAGGACAGTCGTATTACCTGGTTCACAATGTGCGGCAGGACGGGCGCGTCCGCCAGATCCATCTGGCCAAACTGGGCCGCCGGCCGCGCATTAGTGATGAGCTGATTCGGGGAGTGACTTCCCGGCATCCTTTTGTAGAGATTGACTGGAAGGGGCTGAGGGAAAAGGCCTCCCAGGAACTGGTTCAACCTTTTGAGAATGACTCGCGCCAACTGCGCGAGTTGCTGGCCAGCATTCGTAACCTCCATCTCGATATTGGTGATCTCCATCTGCCGGTTCTTGCGATGACCCACGATCGTGAACTGGTGGGGCAATTGACTTCAAGCCTGAAACTGCTTCGCAGCACGCTGGACGTTAAGTTGAATCAACTGCGTCGGGGAAAAGCACAGACCTATGCCAGGTAGGGCAGGGAGGACAATGGAATGTCTCAATTTCAAACGCAACTGGATCCAACGCTCCACAGTCCCGAGGTGAAAGACTTTGAGCGGGCGCTGATGAGCCGGGTGGTGGGCCAGGACCGCGCCATCCGGCGGCTGGCCAGAATCTATCAGGTCTACAAGGCGGGACTGGCGGTGGCGGGGCGGCCGTTGGCGAACCTGCTGTTTCTGGGGCCGACGGGTTCCGGCAAGACGCGCCTGGTGGAGGCGGCGGGCGAGGTGCTGTTTGGAAGCAGCCACCCCATCCTCAAGATCGACTGCGCGGAGTTCCAGCACAGCCACGAGATCGCCAAGCTGATTGGCTCGCCGCCCGGCTACCTGGGCCACCGCGAGACGCAGCCGCTGATCACGCAGGAAGCGCTGGAGGCGCACTACACAGAAACGGTGAATCTTTCCTTTGTGCTGTTTGACGAAATTGAAAAGGCCTCGGATGCCTTGTGGCACCTGCTGCTGGGAATCCTGGACAAGGCCACGCTGACGCTGGGCGACAACCGGCGCGTGGACTTCTCGCACTCGATCATCTTTATGACCTCCAACCTGGGCTCGCAAGAGGTCGCAAGGCTCATGCGGGGAGGTATGGGGTTTTCGGCCGATTCACGGACGGACGAGGAAGAACTGGACCATAAAATCTATCGGGTGGCCGTGGAGGCGGCCCGGCGGAAGTTTTCTCCCGAGTTCATGAACCGGATCGACAAAGTCATCGTCTTCCGGTCACTGCGGAAAGAACATCTGGAAAAAATTCTCGACATCGAACTGGCCAAGGTGCAGGAGAGGATTATCGCCGCGGCGCCGGGCCATCAATTTATCTTCAGGTGCACGCGGGCGGCGCGCGATCTTCTGCTGAGGGAGGGAACCGATCCCAAAAGTGGCGCACGCCATCTGAAACGGGCCATTGAACGGCACCTGGTTTTTCCGCTTTCAAACCTGATGGCCACCCAGCAGGTGTGCCTGGGCGACGTCGTGATGGTCGATGCCACACCTGGCGATTCAAAGCTGGTCTTTATGCGCGAGGAACAGGGAGCACTGGTGAGCGCTGCCGCTGCGCCCGCCGCCGAGACGGCGCTGGTTGCTGTTTCCACCGAACGTGCCGCCAGCCGGGCCCTGGCGGTCAAGGCCTCGGGTGATTCCAGCTTCCCGGGCGACTGAAGCGCCGGTGGTGATGGGCCGGACGACACCTCAGTTCGCTGTCGGCCAGAATACTGTACAGGTCTGCTGCCGCACCTTGCAGTTGCCACATGCTGCGGCCAGGTGGAGCGCGTTGTTCTCCATTTCCCGTACGTTAGCTGCAATCGCCCTCCGGCGCCCTTTCTTGACAGAACGCGCGAATCCATCTGACAATGTTTGTTTGCCTGCCGCGGTAGCTCAGGTGGTAGAGCGCAGCCCTGAAAAGGCTGGCGTCGGCGGTTCAACTCCGTCCCGCGGCACCATTATTTCAACCACTTACATCCACCCCCAACCCCGATTACGTTCCAAAACGTTCCAAAATCCACGCTTCGGGCTCGCCGGATTTCCGTCTCCAACAACCGAAAAGCATGGCGGTGACTCATGAACCTTTTCAGAACTGACGAACACGGCTAGGTCATGGATTTCAAAGAATCCCCGGGAGTACGAAGGAACACTTAGGAACGCGCAGGAACGCTTATTGTTCCTTTACTGTTCCTTCGGAATGGAGCGCCGTATTTTCTGAATTCACTTCGCGGATGGATTGGCTAAGACGCTTCCGCTGGATTCGAGGAAGCCATGTCATTTGGTAAGTCCTCATGCGCAATTCCAGGACCCAAGAACTTTCCCCATGCGACCATGGAACTGAAAACAGCCCCTGGATCGGAGCCCTGCTATCCACTGTACGAAAGAAACGTAGTTTGGGCAGGAAGCGGATTGCCGGGCTGTGATCTGTTGCTATAGGTAGGAGAATTTCGTGATATAAGAATTCCATCTATCCATTGGGCGAACACGGAGTAGTTGACCCGCGATGCCATCGAGTTCGCGACAGTCCGTGAAATGCACCTGGGAGGGAATGATGTCCAAGAACAATGGCAAGGAAATCACTCGCAGGACTTTCGTAAGGCAAGCTGGAGGCGCCTTGCTCGCCGCGTCCAGTGCTGGGATGACGGCGCGCTCGTATGCGCGCGTGCTGGGTGCCAATGATCGCATCCGCCTGGGACAACTGGGTTGCGGGCAGCGGAGCCGGGGCCACGTGCATATGGTCTCCATGGCTTCGAAGAAGACGCCGGTTGAGACGGTTGCCGTGTGCGACCTTTGGAGCCTGGCTCGCGAGCGGCGGGCCGCCCAGGTGAAACAGCTATTTAACCTGGAACCCCAAATGTATCAGTACCCCGAGCAAATGCTGGAGCGTAAAGACATCGACGGAGTGATGATTGCCACGGCAGATTTCCAGCATGCCAAGCTGTGCGCAGAAGTGGTGCGCGCCGGGAAGGACTGCTACGTCGAGAAGCCGTTTGCCAATGTGCTGGCGGAAGCTAAGGAAGCGCGCGCTGCGGTGAAAGCGTCCAAACAGGTTGTTCAGATGGGGACTCAGCACCGCAGCCAGCCGTATCCGCTGGCGGTGCGGGATATCATCCGTTCGGGGAGGATTGGAAAAATCGTTCACATTGAGCAGGAATGGAACGTCAACGAGGAACGATGGAGGTTTCGCGCAGATGACACCGGGAGAGATCCCGGGTTGGCTGTAGATGACAAGATGGAAGGAAAGCAGTGGCTTGATCGCAAGCCGTCTCAACTCCGCGAGCAGGACACTGATTGGAATCGCTGGCTGCTGGGCAAAGCCGATAGACCCTTCGATCCTCATGTTTACCTGGAATTCCGGTTGTACAAGGAATTCTCCTCGGGAATTTTTGATCAGTGGCTCAGCCACGGGAGCGACCTGGTCCATCTGTGGACAGACGAGAGCTACCCGGTGAGCGCCACGGCTGAAGGCGGCATTTTTGTCTGGAACGACGGACGCGAGAACCCAGATACCGTCGTTGCTTCTCTCACCTATCCCAAAGGCTTCCTTTACTCCTATAAGACGACGTTCGGGAACAGTTACCGGAGCTTCAGCCGGATTCAGGGGCGCGAGGGAACGATCATCAACTACGGCGGCGAAGGCGCATCGCTCTTTGTGGTGACGAAAGAGGGAGGGGCCAAAGTCGCAGAGGATATGGAACGTTCATTGCGCGCAAAGTATCTTGCCTGGCGGAAAGAGGGCACGAAAGCGGGATCAAGGGAAGCTTTTTTGAACTCGCTGGGTCCGAACCCGTCTTATTACACTCAAGTTCCGGTGATGGGTGCTCCGGAAGAGGGAGCGCAGATCGTTCAAGTTCCGGGTGCGCCCACGCCCAACTCATTAGGCCCGGATGACGACGACGCGAACCATCTTCTGAACTGGTTGCACGCCATGCAAGACCGAAAACAACCGAATGCCAACGTGGACCACGGCTTTTCACACGCTCTGGTATGCATCATGGCGGCGCAATCTTACTGGAGCGGGAAGAGGCTTTACTGGGATCCCAAAACGGAAGAGATTGTGGAGCGCGCCCCTACAAGTTAGTCAAGAGGGATGATGGGGTGGTCCCGTGGGCTGAGGCAAACATTAGGAAACTGTTCCCCATTCGCTGGAATTCGACTATACCCAAAAGCTGATTTCTTGCAAGATGAGCGTCGGCTGGTGAAGCGGAGGTAGGCTCTGCTGGAGAGCATCCTGCCAAGGAATAGCCAGAGCCATTACTGGGATGGGAGAGTAGCCAACAAACTAGAACGGAAAAGGATGATGGGCCCCACGGAATCGAACCCCCGACCTACGGTTTACGAATTCCTAAGACGGTATTAATTCTAAAGATGATCAGTGACTCAGTCTGGCAAGCCGCAGACAAAACCCGCAAAATCCGGAACCCAGCCGCAACCTGTTTGCACCCAAAAGCGACGATCCTGAAGACCGTGAAAAGTAGGGAAGCTCACTCTCCGCGAACCACCAAGTAAACCAAGGCAATCCTGCCTCTATCATATAGGTGCAGCAGCTTCGGAAATGTGAATATAGGTGAATCCGTCTTGACATGAGGCAAATTCCTCTTTATCGTCACCCATGCATAAAGGCTGAACTAATTGCTTTCGGCGAGACAAATACGTGACGGAGGCGCAACTAATTGAAACGCAGAGAATTTCTAGGAACTGTGAGCGCGGGAGTTGCATCTTCCCGATGTCTTTCGGGACCGTTGAGACAGATGCGCTTCCTTGCATCGCCCGAGGTGAGACTCGGACAGAAGGAAATTACGCGATGGCGCGAAAACTTCAACTCCGGCTGGTTGTTCTGTCGCCAAACCCACGGGGGAGGAGTGCTGGGTTCATTCGACCGTGATACTTCCGATGGGGCGGCGATCGAGCCTCGTTTCCGCGACGCCAATGGCCCCGAATACGACGACTCCTCTTGGGAGACCATCGATCTCCCCCACACTTGGAATTCTTTCGACGGCTGCGACGCGATCCCTGGATATTTCCGCGGGATCGGATGGTATCGAAAGCACTTTACGATCGACAGCGAGCTCTCCGGAAAGAGAGTGTTCCTGGAGTTCGAAGGCGCCAACCAGGTTTGCGAGTTCTGGCTGAACGGCCAAAGGGTCGGCGTACACAAGGGAGGATACACCAGCTTTGAATACGACGTAACCGATCAGGTCCTCTTTGGAACGAGAGAGAACGTGCTGAGCGTCAAGGTCGACAATCTGTACGACCCCAACATTTCGCCCACAGTAAAAACCGACGTTACTTTTTACGGTGGGATCTATCGTGATGTCTGGGTGCGATTTACGGAACCTGTGTATTTGTCGATGGTTTACTGGACAACGCCGCGGGTTACAGACCGAACCGCAGAGATTGTGATTTATTCCACTGCTACTAATACAACCAGCCAAACAGCTAACCTATCTCTGACCCAGGAGGTGTTCGACCCTTCCGGCAGAATGGCAGGGACTTCCGCTGCGAGTGTTGAGATTCCCGCCCACGGCAGTCGGGAGGTCAAGCAGGAAATCGCCCCTATCCAGCACCCGGAACTGTGGGCCCCTGATACTCCGAGTCTCTACCAGATTCGTACCTCTCTCAGAGACGAAAAGAAGTTCATTGATACGATCGAGACTCCTTTAGGCCTTCGTTGGTTTCACTTCGACGCCCGGCACGGTTTTTCCCTCAACGGTAGGCGACTCCAGTTGCAGGGAACCACCTGGTTTCAATCCTATCCCGGCTTGGGGAATGCTCTACCCAATTCGCGGCATTTTAAGGATATGAAGATGATCCGTGAAATGGGTGTGAACTTTTTTCGGACCAGCCATTATCCGCATGACCCGGCGGTGATGGAGGCCTGCGATCACCTGGGAATCTTAGTGCTGGAGGAGTTGTTTATAGGAGAGGAGGTGGCAGACACACCCGAATATCTCTCCATCCAGTCCCAATCTGCCGAAGAGATGATCCTCCGCGACCGCAACCACCCGTGCCTCATCATGAATGGATTTTGCGGTGAGATCGACGCAGCCCCTGACGTGGCGGCGCGGGTGATCTCTACAATTGTTAAGAAATACCGTGAATTGGATCCCACCCGCATCGTGACAATGCACGCCCCGCGAATCGAAGCAAACAAAGCGATCCTTGACGTCGTGGGATTGTACTCAACCTGGGAGGAGGATGATCGTGACCATCGGCTTCATCCGGAGCGGAAGTATATGATCGAGGAGTATACGGTTGCGAACATCGGGCGCGGCATTTATGGCATGGGCCCGGAAAGTGAAGACCGTGGCTGCGTCGAACACGAGAAATTCATAAGCCAGGTGAACCGGCGCCCCTGGATCGCGGGAAGCGCGCTCTGGCATCAATTCGACTACGATGGGGAAACTTACGATCCTGTGGTTCCACACCTGGTAACGTTCGGAATGGCCGATTGCTGGAGGATTCCCAAGGACGTCTACTACTTCTACCAGAGTCAATGGAGTGCGAAGCCGATGGTGCACATCTGCGGACACTGGACCTGGCCGGGCGAAGAAGGCAAGGTCAAGTCGGTGAAGGTTTACAGCAATGCGCCGGAAGTGGAAATCTTTCTGAACGGGAAATCGCTTGGAGTCGCGCCTGAGCTGAAGGACCCAGGGCTCCACCACCCGCCACACGTCTTGGAAGTGCGATACGAACCCGGAACGCTAAAGGCTGTGGCCCGTGGAACGGAAGAGGCTCTCAGTGATGAACGGAAGACAGCGGGGCCGGCGGTTGCCATTGCTCTCGAATCCGACGTGCCGTCGGTGAAATCAGGCGACCGCGAGAGTCTCGCCTATATCACAGCGCGGGTAGTGGACAAAAATGGGACGGTGGTGCCAGATGCGAACCCGGCGATCGCCTTCGGCTCCTATGGTCCTGGAGAGCTGTTGCCTCAAATCTGGCCGGTCCACGGCGCAGGCTTCACTTGGGATGCCGTGGCAGGGATAACGCGCATTGCATTTCGGGCGACGGCTCGCGCCGGACAGGCAACCATCAGCGCCTATTCGCCTGGACTGAAGGAAGGGCGCGTGTCCGTAAAGGTTGTAGCCCCTGGCAAGAAGGACGAAATGGAATACTCCCGCGTAGCCGAAGTCTACCCATGACTCGGGATTCCTTTTTTGAAACCGGGAGCCCTTTCAGCTCGAAGTGCACAGCCCTGCATCGCACCTGGCATCCACCTGGCGCGAGGTTATCGCGATCAGGCATTAAGCCGCCGGGAAAATCATAATAACCAGCGCCATAGCAAGAGGCACTGGCGATGACGGGCTCAACATGGTGAATACGGGGGAATTGGAGCCCGCAAACGCGAAGTCATAGATGGTTGATTCTCGCTATCTTGGTCCCGGTGCTCTGAGGCGTGAGGGGTGCTTTGATCGAAATCCCGGAAAAGCACATCCCTGCTCCGTTTCCTTCGACGCTGGGTTACGTGGTTTGGTCCCTGACAATGATTCCCTGCGCCTTGCTGGCACTAAGGAATGTTCATTGGAATCTGGATTGGGACAGAAAAAGCGCTTTCAATGGCCTTGCGGTTGGGTTCTCGGGCTGCGTCGGACAGCTCATACTTTTCTGGGCGTTGATGGACGGCCCTGCGTATATTGTCTTTCCGATCATCTGTCTGTCACCGGTCGTCACGATCATCCACTCATGGATTATGTTGATTGAAGGAAAGAGCTCACAGCCTTGCGGTGACCGGCATTGTGCTTTCGTTGGTCGGAATGTTTTTCCTCTCACTTCAGAAGTCTGGCAATAGTCCCGCCCACGGCCACGTGTGGCTGGTAGGAGCCATGATGGTGTTTCTGTTGCGGGGAATTCAGGCTTACTTCATGAAATCGTCGGCTTCCTCAATTACCTCCGAGAGCTTGTTCTTATATATGGCTGCCACGGCCGTCTTGGTCGCCCCGTTTGCCCTGCTCCTGACTGATTTCTCGGCTCCGATCAACTGGGGACTGCGTGGACCGTTTCTGACGGCAATCATCCAAGTCCTTAATTCCATCGGCGCGCTGTTGCTTATTTACGCCATTCGAGTAGGCAAAGCGATCATTGTCGTCCCCACGATTAATGGACTTTTTCCCGTGATCACAATCGTCTTGTCCTTGCTCATTTATCGGCGCATTCCCATCCCATACAATTCCCTTGGAATGCTTTTGGCCCTCACTGCGATCTTTCTAATGGCATATGACGAAGTGGTGCGCCAAGCGGCAAGTAGTGCGTAACCGAGCATTTCTCGCGTTGGGGCTCTTCGGATGGCACCAGACTCTAGCTCATGAATCAGCGACCAGGGGCGTTGGAGAATTGCGTAGCCTTATACAACAGCCAGACAGGCGCTCGCACCGCCGGCGAGCAGCTAACTCTTTCCTTCGCGCCTCCACGGTCCCGTCAATAAATGCTCGAACGGTGCGGGCAGGCCGGGATACCTTCAACGGTACTGAGAGGGGTGTCCAGCAGGTTGACTTTGAACTATCGAAATCGCCTGACACAGTACTCATCGAAGTTATCGTGATGGGCAAAGTGCTGATTACCGGACCGCAATGTTCTGGGCAACCCGGGGTGGTAACTGCCACAGTCTCCCGGACCGCCCGGCAAAGGTGGCCCTCACGTCAACTAAGAATCTTGCTAAGGGTGCGGTGCTCGTCTCCGATGTGAACGATATTAGTTCCAGACATGGAATACGGCGAGTCTAGCGACTTGTTCCTTTGGGCCGGGCGAGAAAATCTTTAACGGCTTGTTGGTCCTGGTTCTGATTCTGGTTGGCTTTAAGTTGTTCAAACTTCTGCAGGGCTTCTTGTGCTTGCACGTGCTGGCCAAGCTTGCGATAGACCTGGGCCAGAGTGTAATAAGCCTTGTTTGACCGGGGATCGAGGCTGACAGCCAATTCCAGTTCCTTGCGAGCAGCCTGCTCTTGCCCTTCCCTGTTCAGCAAAATTCCCAATTCGATATGAGCCTCCGCCAATCGAGGGTCAAGCTTGACTGCCTCCTCCAAGTGCTGGTAAGCCATCCTCAGACTGGTGCCTACTCCTTGGCTGTTCTTCTCGAGCAAGATCTTGCCGTAATAGTAATGGGCGGAAGCGTCGCGGGGGTTGTTGGCAAGGTAGCGGGAAAATTGCTCGGCGATGGTTTTCTGCAAAGGTCCTGCTGCGTCATAAGCAACGCCCAGCAGGACGTAAGGCTCAGGTGCACGAGGCGCAATCTGTGATGCGTGTAGAAGGACTTGAACAGCTTTATCGTATCTCCCTGCCAAATAGTAGCTTCCCCCCAAACCCAACCACAGCTTAACTGCTTGTGGGTTATCATTTATCCCTGCGGCAAACACTTGCAATGCCTCATCCAACTCGCCGGAGTTTTCGAGAGATTGCGCATAGTCATATCGGTAATCTTCGTCTTTGGGCGCAAGTTCCATTGCGCGCTTAAAGGCGGCGACTGCGGCGTCCTGTTTCCCTGCCTTCTGTTCGACATCGCCTAAGAGGTTTTCTAGTTCCGGATCTTCCCTCTGTGACAGTACTTTCCTCAGCAGGGCTGCCGCATCGGCTTGCCTGCCGGCCTTATGGTAGGCTAGGGCGAGGTCGTAGCTCAGATCAAGTGAGTTTGGATGATCTTCTTTCAAGCGTTCAAATTCCTCGACCGAAAGATCATAAAACTTCTGGCTTACTAGGAACGCTGCAAGACGCATTCGATCGGCGTCGTGGTCACTTAGCCGTCGGTCGAGTTCTGCTAAGGTGGATGATGCCTCTGTTTCCTGGTTTAATTTCAAGTAAGCCTCAAGCATAGAGGTAAGCAACACTATGCTCGAGCTGTTCAATTGGCGGGCTTTGAAAAATTCCTTAAGAGCCCGCGCGGGTCGATTCTGAAGCAGTAAAGAGACACCCATGCTGTATCTAGAAGTAAAATCGTTAGGCCGTGAGGAAAGAACACGCTCGAATTCGTGTTGAGCTTTACCGTAAAGTTTCTTCCTGAGGAGGACAATACCAAGTGCCCGATGGGCATCAATCCTTTCCGGCTGCAGTTTCAATGAGCGTTCCAAATACCGTTGTGAGGCGTTGAGATTCCCTATTGCAAGCTCTGCCTGTCCGGCTAGATCGTTGGCCTCGGCCGATTGCGGATCTAGGCGCAAGGCCTGCTTTGAAACATCTAGCGCCTGCTGGTACTTCCCATGTACCAAGAACTGCTGGGCCCGCCGGCAACTTCCGGCAACTGACATTTGACTGGAACTGTCGATTGGGAATGTAACAGAAGATACGACTAAAATCGCTATAAGTGTTCGCAAGGCCTTCATTGTTTTAGAGGCTACCGTGGACGTCTGCGCCAGCGTAGGGACAAACTGACAGCTTTTGCATACACCATCTTATTATATCCTTGGCTTTGAGGGGGAGGGAAGGGAACGCGAATCCCTTAAGGGTTGATGGGGACGACCGAGCGCGTGGACTAATATTTATTAACTGAGATGTCCTTTGATGCAACGAGTTCCGGAAGTTAAAGTAACATTCCGGGTAGAATATATAAATTTCTCGCAGGACGGTATATTACTAGGGTACATTCATAAGACCTGCGAACGTCCCGAATGCCGCGGTCGAAAACGCAAAGGAGATTACTGGGCATTCTTCCTCCTGACTATCTAATTGGATTTTTAGCATTTGAATCGAACCGGCTGTGAAGGCCTGAGGGATGTTTGAGACGTTTATTTTGTGTCGGGATAAGATTATCCTGGATTGCCCTGCTGTTAACCGCTACTGAATATGAGATCCTAGGATTCCCGATATGGACTTGGTCGGGCTATTTTCCAGGGGTGAGCTCAGATGCAGGAGACAGAGTGGCTAGGGCTCACCTTCATGAACTGCGGGGAGCTTTGGCGCCCATGGAACAAACTTTTACGGGGTAAGATCAATTCATTGCTTAGCCGCCAGACAAACTCTGACGAGAGGGAATTTCAGGGTACACAAGCATCCGAAGGCTCCAGTCTGCGGAAGACGCAACTGCGTATTTTGGGATTCATAATCAGTTAGCATGCACGAATGTCTTGGTAACGCATCGTTCGAGTAACGTCAAAATCTTCGGCCGATGGGTATAACTACAATATTGAATTATGCGTACAATGCCTAGTTGAGATGAAGAAACCTGGAATTCGTGAAATCGCCAGGCTGGGAAATGTCTCTATTGGGACCGTGGATCGTGCTTTGCACGGACGTCGGGGAATTAGCGATATTACTCGCCAAAGAATCCTGACCATTGCTGAGCGGGTGGGATACAAACCGAACTTAGCAGCCCGTGCGCTATCGGCACGTCGAAAGACTTTCCGGATAGCAATCTGTATTCCACGCGAGATACATTTTTACTTTGATCAGTTGCGTGAAGGCATGCTCGCTGAAGCACACCGTTTTGAGCACCTCGGGATCGAAACAGTTTATCGCCCTACGCCTCGACTGGGGGTTGCTGAACACGAAATTATATCGGAGTTAGTAAGAAAGGACCATATTCAAGCTTTGATCATAGCTCCTGGAAATCCCGAAAGCTTGAATTCAGCCATCGATGAAGCCGAAAAAAGTGGAATCAGAGTGATATGCGTAGACACTGACGCGCCACGGAGTTCCCGCTCCACAGTGGTTTGCGTCGATGGAACAGTGAGCGGAATGCTTTCCGGTGAACTTATGGGCAGATTTCTTGACCCGGGATCATGCGTGGCTGTGACGACCGGAATGCTTCGGGCAGAAGACCACCGGAAAAAAGTGGACGGTTTCTGCACGATGTTCCCTCAAGTTTGCAAGGATGGCAGGGTTGTTGAAGTGATTGAGGACCAAGAAGATCTCGACATCGCGTTCGAGAAATCTTTTGGATTTTTCAAGCGCTGTGGGCAACTTCAAGGGATCTACGTGAGTACCGGAAACTGCCTCCCAGTTGTCCGAGCCCTCAGAGTGTGTGGCTTGGCAGGCAAGATTACGATGGTGGCTACAGAACTATATGCGGAAATGATCCCGCATTTTAGGAACGGGACAATTTGCGCTTCGGTCACCGGGAGAGCTTTTACTCAGGGCCGGGTTTCAATGCACCTAACAATTGATCATCTTCTCCACGATCGACCTTTGCCCTCCCACCATTTCCTGGTTCCACACATTGCGATGCTCTCCAATTTGCATCTCTTCCCCGAAGTAAGCGCTTCGAGTACCGAATTCGGAGCCAATAACCTCCTCCCAGGACATTTGACGCGTCTCAAGAGGTAATAGCATCACGCGGGGAGGCCTGCAAGATCTTCTCTTCTACCAGGTGACGTGCACGTTAACGCTTCTGCAATTGGCATCTATGAGTTGTTCATGCGCGTCTTGGCCTGGTCCGAGAAGCCTCCTCCACATAGAAATGAGTAATTTGCTTCAGCGGAACTGATATAAGAACCCTAACCACTCGGGCTTGCATAATGCCATTAGAACTCTTTGAGTTGGTATCTAATATGCTGCCTTGTTTCAACTTAGGAGAACTTCCGAAATCCCTTGACAGCGACCCTGGTGTATGTTATTTTTCGTTCCCGTGTACGTTAACGTTTTCCGTCAGCACCTTCGAGTGCGAATCGAAATATATATCCTGCCCATGATGTGCGTCTGAAGGGCAACTCGGGTCGTCCTGACTGGCGGGACCATGATTCTTGGAGAATCAGGCGAGGTCCCAATGTTATGTTGCGGCAAAGGAGATTGATATGGGAAGAGGCGTAAGGTTTACCTGCTTAATGGCGGCTCTCATCTTAGTGGGTTTAGCAACGTCGCTCAATCTGCGGGCACAAGTTACAGGAACTATCAGTGGTTACGTTAAAGACCCGAGTGGGGCCTCGATCCCGGGCGTCCAGGTGACTGCAACATCTGTTGGGAAGGGCATCACTCAAACAGCCCAATCCAACCCCGAAGGTTATTACAATTTTGTTGCTCTTCAGCCTGACTTATACACGATAACGGCGGAGAAGGCAGGGTTTCAGCGGCTCGTGAGAACTGGCGTGACGCTAACCGTGAACCAAAACGTGCGACTTGATCTTGAGATGCGGCTGGGGCAGGTCAGGCAGGAAGTGACGGTGTCTTCCGCTCCACCGTTGGTGAATACTTCCTCGGCCATGGTTTCTGGACTCGTAGAGGATCGTCGCATTGTCGACTTGCCTCTCAATGGACGCAATGTGATTGGACTGGCAAGCATTCTACCTGGTGTGACCAATGTCAGCGCTCCCCAAAGTCTGAGCGATGCGCGCTCCGGCCCCATCATGAATGTGAATGGCGGACTCTTTAACCAAAACGATTTCATGTTCGACGGCGCATACTTTGTCAATCCATCCAGGAATACGGGCATGAACTACCCTCCCCCAGATGCCGTCCAGGAGTTTCGCATCCTGACGTCGAACTTCGACGCCGAATTCGGGCGCAACGTGGGTTCCGAAATACAGGTCGTCACCAAGTCGGGAACTAATCAATTTCACGGAGACGCTTGGGAATTTCTCCGCAATAACGCTCTGAATGCGCGAAACTTCTTTACTTCCACAGTGCCAGGGATAAAACAGAATCAGTTTGGAGCGACTGCTGGAGGGCCAATAAAAAAAGACAAGGTATTTTACTTCGGTTCGTACCAAGGATTGAGAGACCGTCCTGAGGCCGTCGCGAGCACTGATCTAGTACCTTCAAGCGCTGAACGGTCTGGCGATTTTTCGTCGCTGCCGCCCGGGGCACTCCAGGACCCGACTGATCCGTTGACAGGTCAACCTCTTACGGATTCTACCGGAGCTTCCTGCGTAGCAAACAACATCATCAATCCGAATTGCATCAGCCCGGCAACTCAAAAGCTTCTCAGTTTCGTGCCACAATCGCCATCGGGCGTGGTTACGTCTCTTGGAGCAAGCCCTGTAAATGACGATATGTACTTGGGACGGGTTGATTTTAACATGAGTTCGAAACACCAGTTGTTTGCACACTTTTACCTTGATCGCAATACTAGCTCCGACGCATTCTCCGACGGAAGTCTTGTAGTTCCCGGCTATACGGGCGAGACATTCGTCGAGCAGACAGTCATGCCGACGCTGAATGACACTTACGCGTTCAGTCCGTCCTTGATTAACCAGCTCGTGGTTTCCTACATGCGGAACACTTCTTTCCAGTCGCAGACGCACTCCATTGACCCTTCGAGTCTTGGCGTTAACATGCCACAATACACTCCGACCGGCGATATTTATACGGACGTCTCGGGTTATTTCGACTTTGGGGGTGGGTATACAACGAAATTTATCAATAATAATTATCAGGTAAAGGACACCCTGACGTGGATGAAGGGAAAGCATGAGTTTAAGTTTGGCGGCGAGGTATTATGGCTTCACTTCGTTCAACGTTTTATCGGGTCGCCCTCCTTTACCTATGACGGGTCGCGGTCGGGAGATCCTGTCGCCGACTTTATGCTGGGGGCATTTTCCAGCCTGTCCCTGAACTTCGGCGTACGGGATAACGATAACCTTGAGACGGCTCCGAGTGTGTTCTTCCAGGATCAGTACAAGGTCACTCCACGCCTTGTCCTGACTTACGGGCTTCGCTACGAACCTTACCTTCCCTGGATCGACCAGCACAATCGGTTAAACACCTTCATAGTCGGGCGCCAGTCTAAGGTCGTTCCCGACGCGCCGCCGGGCATTCTGTTTCCGGGCGATCCTGGAATTCCACGAGGTATGTCGCCGGCTGACCTCAACAATCTCGCCCCACGTCTTGGTTTCGCCTGGGACGTCTTCGGCGATGGCAAGACGAGTGTACGAGGCGGATACGGAGTCTTTTACGATTCAATCAAAGCAGACGCACTTTCCCAGGAGAATGCTCCCTTCGCAGGGTTTGGCAACGCCTATAACGGGTTGCTTGATAATCCTTTTGTGTCGGCCGGTGCCCTCGCCCCCCCGGTGCAGCCTTCTGGCCAGTTCGGGTGTGTACCGATTTCGTCGTACCCAGGGGTCGACTGTCCGCTGTTCCCGTTACCTGTCAGCGGATTGTTCGTTGACGGAAACTTAGTTGCCCCATACTACCAAGCGTGGAACCTTACAATTGAGCGACAATTGACGCCGAGCATTATGCTCAAGAGTGGCTACGTCGGAAAAATTGGAATGAAGATCGATGGCTGGCGGAATTTCAATCCTGGCCGACCCATAAACGATCCTATCACCGGCGACCCCCCCTCATTGAACAACGTCAATGACCGGGTGGTTTTCGAACCTGGAATCCTGTCTCCGAGTTTTATCCTGCTCGGCAACGACGGCAAAAGCTGGTATCACTCTTGGCAGACCGAATTGACGAAGCGCTTTAGTCGTGGATTTACTTTGAACGCGTCCTATGTATATTCAAAGTCAATTGATAATTTGCCGCGGTCCACTAATGTTTACGCATACACTTACCCAGATCCTTTCGACCTGAGGACTAACCGAGGACTGTCAAATTTTGATTATCGCAATGTGTTTGTGGCATCCTGGTTGTGGTCACCGCCCTATAAGTTCCAGAATGCCGTCGAAAACACTGCCTTGGGCGGGTGGACGCTGACAGGAATTACATCTATCCACAGCGGGTCTCCCCTTACGTTTTTCACAGGTCAGGATGTGGCATTGGATGGAACCAACGGCGCGTATTACGCTCAGCATGCGCAGGAGACTGGACAGCCCATTGCCATTAGCCATCCGAATCGTGCTGCCGAGGTTGCAGAATTCTTCAATACCGCCGCGTTTACACTGCCTGCGACTGGCACTTATGGCAATGCCGGCCGAGGCATCCTCACTGGGCCGGCGTTTAGCAATACAGACTTCTCGGCAATGAAGAACTTCACCTTTTACGAACGGTACCGTGTTCAGTTCAGATCGGAGTTCTTCAACGTTTTTAATCAGGTCAACTTCAACAACCCCTCGACCTCAGTTGCTTCAGGCAGCTACGGAAGAATTCGCGGTGCGGCCGATGCTCGCGTGATCCAGTTTGCTTTGAAGTTCTTGTGGTAAACCAGACCTTGCCTGTTGCCTTGAACTTGCTCAGGGGCCGAAGCCATCTGCGGCTTTCCAAGCCCCTGAGCACACCAAGGTCATCCTGACGCTAGCCCAGCGTAGCAGCGGTTGTTTTCTCGCAGCGGGGGGAGAACCATTATCCGCTTCCCGATAGCTTCAATCCCGAAGGTGCAGAGATCGCTCTGGAGGAGGTTCGTGTGTCTGAAAAAGGAATATCACGAAGGCAGTTTATCGAATCCACGGTGGCGGGCGTTGCCGTCACTGGGATGAAAGGAAAGCATGCCCCTGAAAGGGATGCAAGCCGGGGTGATCCAGCGCAGGGCGATGCTGGCAATGGATCCCGACTTACGAAGACGCTGAATACTGGTTGGCGCTTCAAACGCCAGGGGACACCGGGCGCAGGTATTGAGCCGGAGTTTGTTGGGGCGGAACGGCCCGGCTACAACGACAGCGCGTGGCAAAACATCGTGGTCCCTCACACCTGGGACGCCAGTCCCGATAATCCCTTCGCGGTGACAGGGCATTTTCGCGGCGTTGGCTGGTATCGGAGAGGCCTGGAGGTTCCTCAAGGCTGGAGTGGCCGCCGTCTGCTGATGCACTTTAATGGGGTCTTCCAGATAGCCGACGCATGGGTTAACGGTCGGCACGTGGGGCGGCACGTGGGCGGGTACACGAGCTTTGCTTTCGACGTCACAGATGCGGTTGAGTTTGGAAAAACGAACGCGGTTACAGTCAAGGTCGATGATGTTCTGAATCCCTTTATTGCGCCAGCCGAGGAAAGGAACGTCGCCAATTATGGAGGGATCTATCGTTCCGTTTGGCTGGAAGTAATGGATCCCGTGCACGTGCAGTACAACGGAACCTGGGTGACGTTTGAGGGCGACCCGGATCGTCCGGTCGTTCGCATTCGCACCTGGTTGGAGAACCAGAGCGGTTCCTCCCGCACGGTCCGGGTGGAGAGCGAGGTGGTGGACGGGGCGGGGCAATCCAGGGCGAAGCTGCAGGCGCATGCAGAGATCGGGTCAGGCCAGGAGAAATCCTTCGACCAGAAGACGGAGGTGATCAGCGATCCTCAGCTTTGGTCTCCCGATTCCCCACACCTTTATCGTCTGGTGACAACCCTATTTGAAGGTGACCGCGCTTTGGACCGATGGGTAACGCGGTTTGGAATTCGTTTTATGGGCCACGATGCATCGGTCGGGTTCACCTTAAACGGGAAGCCGATTAATCTGCACGGAGTGGACCGGCGGCAGGACTATGGCTTTCTGGGCGCCGCGCTGCCGGAGGCCATCGGCATCAGGGATGTTCGCCTGATGAAAGAGATGGGAGTGAACTTCTTCCGCACGTCGCATTACCCGCAGGACCCTGCCGTCCTCAATACCTGTGACGAGTTGGGTATCCTGGTCTGGGAGGAGGTTCCGAACCTCGCGGTTCACATTTATCCTCCCCCGGAAGAAGGCTATCAGCCGGTTTACACAACGAGGTTCCCGTGGCCACTCATGGACAACATCAAGAGCCAGTTGAAGGAGATGGTTGCGCGGGACCGCAATCGCCCTTCGGTGATCATCTGGGGATTTGCAGACGATTTGAGCCCGTATCGATACGCCGAAGACTTTGTGGAACTCTCCGACTATACCCACTCGCTCGACCCTGCGCGGTGGACCGCAGGCCGCTGCCCGCACGTCACAGACATCGTGGACGCCTCCAGTACGAGAGATCTTCTTGAAGTGTACAAGAAGCATCCAGAGAAAAAGTATATCTGGAACGAGTGGGGAGCAATTCCATGCGAACGCGGTCGGGAAGGACCGGCGCTAGTGGCTCGCGGCAGGATCCGAGCGATATCGGACAGCGAGATGGCTCTAGTTCAGGAAGGGTATTTAATGCAGTGGAACGCCTTGCCGTGGCTCGGAACAGCCAAGTGGTGCATGTTTGATTGCGGTGAGCCGAATGGCTCATGCACGCCGACCCTATGGGAACGGGATGACGGCAGGTTATCCCTTCGCTGGCCGTTCAACGACTACCTGGGCGTTTCCGACATGTGGCGGATCCCCAAGAATGCCTATTTTTTCCTGCGGTCCCAGTGGACGGAGAAACCCATGATCCATATCGTTGGCCACTGGACCTTGCCGGAGGAGAGGGACCACACTCGCGCGGTGAGGATTTATAGCAATTGCGATACGGTGGAGCTTTTCCTGGATGGTCACAGCTTAGGAGTTCACAAGCCCGTGACCCAGGAACGCGTCTGGCAGGACTTCCAGTTGCTGGTGGAGAAATATCGTGAGGCCGAAGAGTTCCGAGAACAGTTTTCCACGGGAAGGCTACCGGGATCGCACCTTCAGCATCCGCCCTTTGTTTGGGATGAGGTTGCTTACCGTCCAGGAGCTCTGCTGGCCATCGGCAAGAAGGGGGGCGTGACGGTTCGCCACGAGCTTCGAACTGCAGGTGCCGCGAAAAGTATCCTATTGAAGCCGGACAAGAAATTCTTTGTTGCGGATGGGTCTGACGTGGTCTTTATTGAGGCCGACGTCGTCGACTCGGCCGGGACGGTGGTACCAACGGCGCGAAACTGGATCACGTTTTCGTCTGAAGGGCCTGGCCGTTTGCTGGGCACTGCAACAATCGACGCAATTACGGGAGTTGTCGCCATCAACGTTCAAAGCACGGGTGAAGCGGGGGGCATTGTCATTAAGGCTGAATCACCCGGATTGTCTCCAGCACTCCTCCGCTTCACTGCAGAAAGGGTATAGGTGGTTTCCTTGCTTACTCTTTGGTGCGTCGCGAGAGAAGTTACTCGTAAAACGACACAAATTTCCAGTGACCAAATCGCAGGGTCAGGGGTGGAATCTGGCCAGGAAACGTGTCTCACGCCGTCAATTCATTGAAACGTCGATTGCTGGAACTGCTGTCGCACGGATGGGAAGGCGCGCGGCCACCTTTTCTGAGCAGCCGCCCATTTCGAATCCGGATCTATGCACGCCGGCTGAAATCTCACCGTACCTCGACCGCCGCGTTAGGGAATATTCAATCGTTGTTACGAAACCCGAAGCAGAATACACCATTGAAGTCTACGGAACGATGGATCCCGAAAACGTCGAAATTGAGATCGAGAATCTCGGCGACCGACCGGTAGTCAATCCCTGGCTGACGGTGAACGATCTCTTCGACTGGTTCAACGTGGAGTCCTTGGTGGAGGAAATCACCCGCGGCTGCAAGACCGATGAGGAGAAGGCTCTAGCCATCTGGTCGTGGGTGCAGTGGAAACGGTTTCAACGTAGCCCTCACGACGATTCTTCTCTGAACCCGATCCGCGGTCTGAACGGATATGGCTATGGTATATGTGGCCATACCTCCGCCTGGTTGAAGCGCTTGTTTACTTCGGCCGGTCTCAAGGCGCGGGTTTGGGAGCTTACCGGCCACACCGTTACAGAGGCCTTTTACAACGGCGCCTGGCATATGCTGGACGGCAACGTAAAGGTCTTCTACCTCGACCGCGATAATAGAACCATCGCGAGCTTGGCTAAGCTCGAGCACGATCCATGGCTTATTGAGCGAGGGATCCATCCCACGGATGCATGGTTTCGTGGTCCGGACCCCCCGGAACGCAATCGGGAATTTGTTCATTATCTTATAACCGACAAGGACAACTGGGAAAGCGACGGGTATGACTCCGAGGCTGATAACCCTTATTCTATGGCGATGACCTTGCGGCCGGGAGAAAGACTGGTCCGGTGGTGGAAACCCGTGCTCAAAAAGTTCGAAGGGCGCGACAAAGACCCCCTCGTACCTCGGCAGTATGCGAACGGCCGCCTGATTTGGGAACCAGACCTGAAGCGAATTGACATGATGGACTACATCGATGTACCCCCGATAGGGAACATTACCACAAGTGCGCAGGATAGCCGCAACCCGGCAATTCATATCGCCCGGCTCCAGGACCCGGAGATGTATGACCGACAGTCGCGTTTCACCATTCCCACCCAAAGTCCCTATCCGGTGGTTGGTGGGCGCCTCTTCTGTACTTTGGTCAGGGAGGGAGAATCCACCCTTGATCAAGCTGAGATTTTCTTCGGCCAACCCGGTTATGGAAGCGGTAATTTATACAGCTACCAGTGGTACACGGGCCCACAGAACTTGGAGATCGATCTCGATCCGAGTTTCTTGAGAAGTGGAGTCCTCTACGATTATTCCATCGGGTTCACCCTCCGAGGGAATGCGAATTCAACCCCTCCCACGCAATCCGGCGTAGACTATTTGCGGCTGGTCACCGATCTCCAGCTTTCCCCCCACAGTCTACCCGCACTCTCTCTGGGCAAGAATGTAATTCGTTACCGGGACAGTTCGACGGGTCCGAGAAAGGTTCGAATAACGCATCGATGGAGAGAGGTCACTGATCGAATGCCACCCGGGAAAGTCCAGAAGGCTTTGAGGCCAGACGACGGCGGGGAGGTTCAGGTGCTGACACCAACGCTCAGTTGGGCTGAAGCTGCCAGCCCTGGTGCTTCCGACAGTGTGACCGACTACCAGGTTATGGTCAGCATGCGGCCGGATTGCCGCTGGCCTCTTTGCCCAACGCTCTATCAGAACGTGGGGTCGGAGAGGCCCGCTTGGAAGGTCCCGGCAAGTTTTCTCAATCCTGGAACGACATATTATTGGAAGGTCCGGGCGCGGCGCAGCCGGGGCGATGTCGGCGATTGGGGAAGGGTCTTCCGTTTCAGGACGGCTGTGAACGCTCGGTAGGCTTCATGCCTCTCTATTGCGTTCTGTCAACGAGAAGGAGAGTGTGCGTAACCAGGCTGGAATGCCGCAACCGCTATCGGAGACTCTATTGGAAGATCAGCCTCCAATGAAAATGACCGGCGTGAATCCCCATGCTCGATGTCTATGGATGAAGCTCTGCCGGGTGGTTTCATTCCTCTGTCTCTTCGCTTCTCCGGTTTTTTCTGCGAACGCCAGGCCGTCCTTTCGCAGGTCTGAGGTTGTCGATCTTATGGAAAAAGTTTGCGACTACCAGATCGCCCATCCCTGGCCGTTCACTGCCGACAAGAACAGAGGATTGGGAGCGCTCTACCTTCTACATCGGGGTCATGGCGACCTACCGAACGACCAAGGCCCCCCGGTTTCTTAATCAGGCGCTGAAGTGGTCTCGATCCAACCACTGGGCGATTGACTCCATACCGGGCGTCCACGCGGATGAGATGACCGCCGGGCAGGTGTACCTGGACCTGTACTCTCTGAAGCGTGACCCGAAGAGGATCGACGGCTTGAGGAAATATGTCGACAGTGAGATCGCGAACGGTGAGCGGGGAAGAGACATCTGGGACTACATTGACACGCTTTTTGTGGCGCCACCCGCATTGGCCGCTTTAGCCGCCGCAACGGGAGAGCAGAAGTACCTGGATTACATGAACTGGATGTATTGGGACGTAGTGGACCTGCTCTATGACAAGAACGCGGGGCTGTTCTACCGGGACAAGACCTTCATTCCCAAAAGGGCGAAGAACGGCAAGAAAGTTTTCTGGTCTCGTGGAAACGGCTGGATCATCGGCGGGATTCCCCTGATCCTTCAATACCTTCCGAAGAACAACCCGCGGCGCGGCCAGTACATCAGTCTTTTGCAAACGATGGCCTCGTCGACCACCAAGCTTCAACAGCCGGATGGCCTGTGGCGTACAAGCCTGCTGGATCCGGATGAATTTCCTGCCCCCGAGACCAGCGGCAGCTCTTTCTTCTGTTACGCGATGGCCTGGGGCATTAACCACGGGCTTCTGCCGCGCAAGCAATATCTGCCAGTGGTTGAGCGGGCCTGGAACGGCCTTGCCGATTCGGTCCACTCGGACGGGAAGCTGGGTTGGGTCCAGGAGCCGAATAAGCAGCCGGGTTCAGTGACCGCGGAAGACACCCAGGAATACGGGGTAGGAGCGTTTCTTCTCGCGGGAAGCGAAGTGGCCGGGTTGGCCAGGTGATAGAAATACCTCCATTGGGGGCCAGTGATGAGCAATATCCGCAAGAGGCGGGCTTGGGGGCTTACAACCAGTTCGGAAATGTCCCGTCGAGTATGAGATTCAAATAATGAGGAGAGCAGAATGCGAAAACAGAGGATCTCTCGTCGTCAGTTTATTAAGTCGTCGGCCGTGGGCACTGTTGCAGCTGTGAATCTTCCCGGGCTTACGCCAGCTGGCCAAAGATCTGCTCCCATCGGAAAGGAAGCAGCTTCAGGGGCGGGACCGCGCGTGACCGTGTCTTTGAATGAAGGCTGGAAGTTTCACCGCCAGGCCAACCCTGGCTCCGCAGTTGAATGGCAATTCCGGGATGCCTGGAAGAGCGGCTACGATGACTCGGGATGGTCCAAGGTTTTCCTTCCTCATTCCTGGGACCAGACGGCTCATACGCCGTGGGTCACGACGCTTCATTGGCGGGGCATCGGGTGGTATCGCAAGGAGTTTGGGGTGCCGAAATCGGCTGGGGGGAGGCGTGTCTTTCTCGAATTTGAAGGTGCGATGCAGGTGTCCAAGGTATGGGTGAACGGCCATGAGGCGGGCGAGCATGTGGGCGGGTATACGGGGTTTGTTCTCGACGTTACAGACCTGGTCAACGCGGGCGGGAATAATCTGCTTGCCGTCCGAGTGGATGACACCAACAGCCCAGACATTCCTCCTGCCAACGAGACCAATATCGCGATTTATGGGGGCCTCTATCGTGATGTCTGGCTTCACATCACCAGTCCCGTCTTAATTCCGTACGGGGGAATCTCCATTACCACGCCAGAGGTAAACCGGGAGCGGTCAGCTCTCCGTGTGACCACCGAAGTGAGAAATTCGCTCTCCTCATCCGCCGAGGTGAAGGTCGTCTGGGAAGTGATCGCGAGCGACGGGCAGGTCCTCGCCAGAATCGAGCAGAAGAAGGATATCCCCACCAACTCCACGGTTCGATTCGAGCCCCCGGATGTGACGGTAGATCACGTGGAGCTGTGGCATCCTGACCATCCAAACCTTTACATATTGCGCAGCCGCTTGTACCACGATGGAAAACTGGCAGACGAGGTTTCCACCCGGTTTGGCTTTCGGGTGATGGGGTATGCGCCTGGGAAGGGCTACACGATCAATGGAGAATTCATCAACCTTCACGGGGTCGATCGCCGGCAAGACTACGGCTATCTCGGTGACGCGCTGCCGGATGCTCTGAGCCGCCGCGACATGGAAATCATCAAAGAACTGGGCGCGAACATGGTCCGCACGGCGCACTACGTCCAGGACAAGAGCATCCTTGATGCGGCGGATGAGCTAGGGATTCTGGTTTGGGAAGAGATTCCCAACATTAAGATCTATGATTACAGCCCTTTTCGCTCAACTGAGAACGGGGACACGCGCTATACACGTAGGTATATCGACAACTGCCTTAAGGCCATGCAGGAGATGGTCCGGCGGGACCGCAACCATCCATCGATCATCATCTGGGGAATCGGCGATGACATGACCGGATATCCGTACCTCGACGACCTTCGGGAAATGAACGAGAAGGCTCACGAGCTAGACCCGACGCGGTGGACAGCCGGACGGGTTTTCCCGATGATTACCGACGTCCACGATCCCACCAATGGCTCCTACTTCAATTTTCGCAAGCTGGCGGAGGAGCATCCAGACTGGAAGTGGCTGTGGAATGAGTGGGGAGCGTTCGTCAACGAACGTGGGATTCTGATTGAGCCGACGGCATTCAACACGAGAAGGAGAGACACGGGGAACGTGGACGTATACCAGCGGCAATTTGTTCCTTCGGAATTGTCCGCGGCCATTTTTCAGGAGGCAAGCTGGATCAAGTTTGAGGCCATGCCCTGGATGGCCACGGCTAAGTGGGAAATGTTTGACGCCGGTTGCGCGGCCTGCACGGGCACGAAAGGGATTTTCTCCTTTTACGGCCCTCCCGACAAACGGCCCTGGGGAACTCGCTTTACGGGCGGCGATTACCGCGGCCTGACGGACTTGTGGCGGATTCCGAAGGCCAGCTATTGGTTTGTGAAGGCTCAATGGACTGAGGATCCATTCGTGCAGATCGTTGGGCACTGGACTTGGCCGGGGCAGAAAGGCCAACCGAAGATGGTCCGGGTTTATTCGACCTGCGATGAAGTGGAATTATTTCTCAACGGGAGGTCCCTGGGGAGAAATGCTCCCGAAGGCACCGACAACCTCATTGCCGAGTGGAAGAGCTACGGCATGTGGGAGGAGCGGAGTCCACTGCCTGAGGGAACCAAACTACGCCAAGGCCCATTCATCTGGAGGAACGTACCCTATGAGCCAGGCACTCTGAAGGCGGTCGGAAGGAAGGGCGGGAAACAATACGCTGACGAAAGGAAAACTGCTGGCGAGCCGTATCAGATCATTCTCAAGCCGGATCGCGATTCCATGCGAGCTGACGGACGGGATGCTGTCCGGATCGTAGCAACAATTGCAGACAAGAATGGCGTGATGGTTCCGCAGGCCTGCCCCTGGCTCACCTTTCGGGTGGACGGGCCTGGAGACCTTCTGGGGACTTCCGTGCTGGACGCGGTCTGGGGTATGGCTGCCATCAACGTCCACACACGGAACCAATCAGGTAAGGTACGGGTCCGTGCATCCTCACCCGGGTTGTTGGACGGGAACTGTGCAATCGAATCTCTCACCTCGACTGTGCAGGCGTTGTAGTGCAAGGAGTGGATGGAAGTTCGCGCCGGACTTACTGCTATCTGCAAAGAGTATCCGTCGGGCCCGAAAAGCGAGTGACTTAAGTAGGAGACTTCCCTATGAATCGCAGAGAATTTGTTGCGCGGGCGGGGGCAGGATCATTGGGTTTTGCAGCTTTGCCGGCCTTCGGCGCGCCTGCAGAAAAGAAGGCGGCGGAATTGTACGATCGGGCCATGCCCGACATGCTGGTATCGCACCTTTCAAAGGAGATGAACAGCCTCTGTGCTCAATGGGACCGGAAGCGCCAGGCGATCAGGACGCCGGAATCTCTCAACGAGCGCAACCGTTTTGTCCGGCAGAAGTTCGTTGAGATGATCGGAGGTTTCCCCGAGAAAACCCCTCTCGGCGCGGTCATCGTCAGGGTCCTCAAGCGGGACGGCTATCGCATCGAAGTGCTGATGTACCAAAGCCGGCCAAACTTCTGGGTGACGGCGAGCCTTTACGTTCCGAGCACCGGTTCCGGGCCTTTCCCCGGCATCATCTCGCCTTGCGGGCACTATTCCCTGGCGCGAATGATACCCACTTACCAAACCGCTTATTTGAGCCTTGTAAAGAATGGCTTTGTGGTGCTTGCGTATGATCCTGTCGGGCAGGGCGAGCGCAGGCAATATTGGAATCCCGAAACCGGCCGCAGCGACCCGGGATTGAGTGACGCCACTTATGAGCACTCGATGCCCGGCCAGTTACTGCTGCTGATGGGCGAAAGCCTGACGCAATATCGCATTTGGGATGGGATACGGGCCATTGACTATTTGATGTCCCGGCCGGAGGTTGATCCCAAACGGATCGGATGCGCGGGCCATTCGGGCGGAGGAACGCTGAGCAAGTTCATCAGCGCCGTGGACGAGCGAGTCCAGTGCGCGGTGATTCATGAAGGAGGGACCGCCAACCGCTGGCCGGTGCATCTTCCACCTTTTAGTCCCCTGGGACCCTCGGATGTGGAGCAGAATGTCTTTCCCGCGGCCATCTATGGCATCGACCACGTGGATCAGCAGGTTGCCATCGCGCCCCGGCCGCTGCTGGCCAGCATCGAGCACTATTCAAAAAGCTTTAACGATGCCGCCGCTTCCATCGAGGCCGCCTACCGGCTGCTGGGCGTGCCGGAAAAATTCTCCACCGTATCTGCCGACAGCCCGCATTCCTGGACCTACAAGCTGAGGCTGGCGACGGCAGACTGGTTCAGCCGCTGGTTTTATGGGCGCCCGGGTCCGGACTCTGAGCCGGCACTCGTGCCCGAGAAGCCGGAAGACCTTTACTGTACGCCGGACGGATCGATTCGGTACTCGCAACAGGGCGAAACCCTCTGCTCGCTCATACTGAAGAAGCAAGCCACGCTTCCGCCTGTTGGACCCGCACCCAAAAACCCGGGTGAGGTTGCATCCCACCGCGATCAAATGCGCGCCCGGATTCAAAAGTTGCTGCGCTACCGGAAAAGCGATGGTCCGCTCAATCCGCGCAAGGTTGTGACGGTGCCGGAAAAAGGCTACAGGATCGAGAAAGTGGAGTTTCTCTCCGAGCCGGGAATCTACCTGCCGGCCTGGGTTTACCTGCCCGCGGCCAGGCGGCCGGCTTCGCCGGCAATCCTCTATTTCGATGGAGAGGGCATGGCTGCCGCCGGCATGGAGTTTGCGGGAGAAGAGTGTTCGGGGCTGGCGCCGGGAGTCCTGGCCCAGATGGCCCGCAGGGGGCATCTGGTGGTCGCCGTGGACGTGCGCGGAATCGGCCTGACGCGCCCGCTGCACGAGGGCGAAGGGGGCCAAAGCGAATTCAGGCAGTTGTTCGATGTCGAAACGGCGATGGCCTACATGGACTGGTACATGGACCGTTCACTTTTTGGATCGCGCGTCGCGGACGTTCAGCGCGCGGTGGATTATGCTTTGTCCCGCCCCGAGGCCAAGGGTCCAGGCGTCCGGGTGATCGGAAAGGGTATGGGGGCGCTGTGGGTGCTCTACGCCGCCGCGCTTGACCCGCGCATCCAATCGGTGGTGTGCCACGAAGGATTGCTCTCTTACCGGTCGCTGACCGCTGTGGACCGTTATCTGCACGGCGCGGATGTTTTCATTCTCGATGTGCTGAATCATTTCGACCTGCCTCAGGTTGCCGCGGCTGTGGCCGGCCGGCGCCTGGCCCTGCTCTCGCCCGTCGATGCCATGAAGCAGCCTGTCGATCCTGCCGCGGCAGCCGAGGCGTATCGCTGGGCGCAGGACACCTATATTGGTGCTCGCCCGAAAAATCAGTTTCACATCGCAGGAATTGAACCGGATCGGTCCTTGGCAATCCAATACCTAAGCTTGCTGGGTAACCAGGAAGAAGCGTAAGGAAGCGCACGTGTCGGAGTTGCCAATCGGTATTGGATTCCAAAGGCTTCCTTGCGGCCGGGTTGCCTCCGGGCGTCTGGTGTCGGCATGGGAGAAGCTCGTTGGATGTCAATGGACAGAAGTAACCCGACCTATCCTGTCCGGGTGTTGGTCAAGCGAAGCTGAAATTGCTGCGTTCGCTGGCATTGCTGAAGGTTTCCCTGACAGCTTAAAATCCGTCTTTCTCCGTTGTGCTATAGGCCCAGGTTTGTGGCCACTCATAGGATTTGGAGGAGTGATGAACCGCAGAGGCTTTATGGGCAGTGTTGTGGTAGGTGTCGCAGCCTCACAGATTGGGAATTCTGCGCTGAGTAACTTTCCCAGCACGACGGAGCGTCTTGAGGGCGCGGGTTGGATAAAGAACGGACTGATTACGGCTGGCGGGCTCTATGAACCGTACATTTTTGTGCTCCGGCGCGGAGGCGAGTCGCTTGCTGCCAGGAAAATCCAAGATTGGAACCAGAGTGAAAGCCTGATCCGCCAGTTGAAAGACGAGGGCGTCGAAGTCTTCCACACCCATTTCTACAAGGGATTCGGCATGGCCGCCGAAATGCCGGAGATGCTGGAGACCTAGCAGGCTGTGGAGAATGCGCATCGTTGCGGGATGAATGTTGATACCCAATCTTCGGTGGAACACGGTGATGTAAGAGACATTCTTTGGGGTTCAAGAAACACTTGTTTGTTGAACCCTTGAAATGGTGAAATCGCGTGTTGAATGGACTGGACTTACGGGAGGGATTTCAGAGAGGTTTTTTGAACCCTGAATTCTGATTGCTCAGCGGCTCGCAGAATGGTTCCCACGCCCACGCCGAGCTCAGCGGCAATTGCCTTCCATCCGCAGCCCCCAGCCCGGAGTTCGGCGATCCTCAGTCCGTCAACCGTGACCCGTGGCCGACCCAACTGCTTCCCTCTTGCCTTCGCTGCAGCGAGTCCAGAACGCACCCGATCCCGGATCAGTTCCCGCTCAAACTCCGCTATCGAAGCAAAGATACCGAAGACCTGCCGCCCGTTCGGTGTTGAAGTATCCACCCCTTCATGCAAACTCACAAAGTCGATTCCCAAAGCTCGGAACTCCTCTAAAGCATTGACCAACTGGCGCACGCTGCGCGCAAAGCGGTCATAGCGGTAGACCACGACGGCATCAACCCGCCGCTTACGGCAATCCGAGAGCAGACGATCCAACGCCGGCCGATGTTCCTTCGAGCCGCTGATTCCGGTGTCTACGAATTCGCCAGAAACCGTCCACTCGCGTCTTTTACAGTAGGCGCGGACCTCGCCGAGTTGCATTTCGGGATTCTGACCGTTATGGGTGCTGACCCTGGCGTAGATGGCTGCGCGTTTCATCTGGTTTACCTACTCTTCCTTCGGTGGACGACCACCCATCTTCGCCCACTGGGTAAGCTGCTTCTTGGAATGTTTCTTGGCGCGGGCCAGTCCGCCGAGGCGCGCCCAAGCTTTCCGCTCTTCGGCGGTAGTTTTCCGGGCACGAGCTTTGCCGCCTAGTTTTCCTAAAGCTGCTGCATGAGGATTTTTCTTCATGAGCGTATCGTACTTTACGCTAAGTATGTTTGTCAAGCCTTTTGTTGGGAATTTTCTGGTGCAGGGGTTTGTGAGTGCAAAGAGCGCTACCGAGGGAGACCGCCAAGGCTCTGCAGCCGCTGCAGCGATTGCACTCCGGGCTGAGAAAGTGCGTTTGGCGCTTGGTAATGCGGACACTCTGATGTGCCCCCGGCAGAAGAGTTAGCCTAAATATTCGAAGCGGTTGGTTGGCGAAAGATACGCCTAGCAGTTCAGGGCGAGCACGAAAAAGGGGGTCCTCCCTCGTCAAGTCGGCGCGATTTTATAATGGCTTAGAAGCCGCGAGCTTCCTCAAAATGAAAAACCAAAATGAAAAACAAGATTATGGAGGTGGAGCAGCACTCAGCTTTTTACTTCTGAGGACATGCCTCGTCTGATCATTTCGAGTTCGTGAGACTACACCGAAACAAATAAATGGACTTGTCCCCATTTTTGAGACAAACGGTGAGGCTGTCGGAGTGAAAGTGTGGCGGACGGGGCAACTTACCCGGATGGGAAGCTTTAAAGTCTGATCAGAGCGCAATTTTTGCAGCCAGTTGAAAGCGGCGCGGTCAAACGACCTTATCCCGACCGCCCCTTAGCTGAGCGCCGGTCGCCATTGGAGACGGAAAAGCTTCAGCAGGTTGTGAGTCAAACAGATCAGGCGCCACTCAGCTTGCACTCTCGAGCGACCGCGGAGACGGAAGCGACGGAACCCGCGGCCTTCTTTGATCTGTGCGATGACCGGTTCCACGGTCGTTTGCCTGCTGCGGTAAAGCGCTCGATTTGATGCTTGCGCCAACTTATGACGCATGGCGTTCGCCAGTTCGCTCCCGGCTTGGTGGTTCCTCTTGCGTGGGCTACCCGGGGGCACCAAGACGTGGACTTCCGCTAACCGCGCATCAAGTAAACTCGCCGTGTGCCAGTAGCCAGCGTCGGCGGTGATGCACGTCGGCGATTTTTTCGTCATTCCCTGCACTTGCTCGACCAAGGGCAGCAGTTGGTGATGATCGGTCACGTCCTGCGTCACTTCAGCTGCGACGATGACTTGTGTTTCTGCGTCCACTGCCAACTGCGCGTTGTAACCCTGTACACACGTGCCCAATCCGTTGTCGTACATCATTCGTGATTCTGGATCCGTGAAATTGTAGTGCCGCTGGGGTTCAGCTACGCGCTGCTGCGCACGCCGCCAACGCTTGCGCAGCGCCCTGCGTTGCGTGGCATCCAACTCGAGCGGCGGATCCTCTTTGCGAGGACGGCCCCGTCGCCTTGCGTAGGGCTGCTGTTTACGTTCCGCGTCTTCGGCTTGGGCGCGTGCTTCTTCTTCCAACTCCCGCTGCGCTTGGTGGATACGCTCCAGCCGGGTTCGCGCCGAAGCCAACTCCGGCGGCAACTCCTCGCCGTTCTGTCCTTTGCCGTAACGCCGATCTTCCTCCTCATCCACACGCGCAGCTTCGGCCAGCAGGTGCGCCACGATCTGCTGGCACCGTTGTTCTTCTTCCCGTAACTGCTTATAGCGCAGTGACCGATGCGCGCTGGCGTTAGCCCGAACCTTGGTCCCATCAATTGCTAAATGGCCCAGCTTCACCAGCCCCGCACGCTGGCACAAACGCAGGGCTTGCACGAACAATCGTGCCAGTGCCTCCAGATGTTGCTGGCGGAAAGACGCGATCGTGTCATGGTCGGGATGCTGATCGGCAGCCAGATACCGGAATGCGAGGTCGTCGTAGGTGCCTTGCTCAATACGCCGGGAACTGGTGCGCCCTGTCGCATAGGCGTAGAGCAGCAAGCGCGTGAGCAACAGCGGATGATAGGCAGCAAGCCCGCGACCGTCGGCGCGCTCGTAGCGCGCGTAGATCTCGCTCAAGTCGAGAGTTTCAGTAATTTCCGCGACGAACCGTGCCAGGTGGTTATCCGGCAGCCAGTCCTGCAACGAGGGTGGAAGCAAAAATGGCTGATCAAGACTGCAAGGTCGGAAGCATTTATTCATGAAGTGATCATACGGACGACCGCGTCCTAGTCAACCAAAATCTGCACGGAAAGCAATCTATCTCCGACAGCCTCCGGTTAAGACTCAAAATTCAGCGAATGGTATAAAAATGCCATCGAAGGGAGGATTGAGTCATGGGTTTGTCTCGACGGCAGTTCACGAAGGAGTTCAAATTGGCGGCGATTCAGCGGCTGGAGATGGGGGCTTCCATCGCGGAGGTTTCGCGGGTCTTTGAAGTGAATCCGAACACGCTTCACCGTTGGCGGCGGGAGTTCCGCCAGGGCCTGGGCAACGCGTTTCCGGGCCTGGGGAAACGGCGCTGGGACGAAGGCCGGGTGGCCCAACTGGAGCGTAAGATTGGCCAGCAGGCCCTGGAGATCGATTTTTTGAAGGGGTGCTTGCAGCGCATCGACGAGCAGCGGAGGTTGCAGGCACTGGCTGGAAAGCCGCTGTCTACAGGCAGATCCAAAGCGAACGGAAAGGGGACCCAGGCTTGACGGTGGAACGCATGTGCGCACTGGCCAAGGTGAGTCGGGCGGGGTTCTATCGCCACCCGCCTGGCCCGCCGAAAGTGGATCGGGACATGGCCTTGCGGGATGCGTTGCAGCGGATCGCCCTGGAGTTTCCCAGCTACGGTTGGCCGCGGATGACGGTGGAGTTGAAGCGGCGCGGCTGGGCGGTGAATCACAAGCGCGTGTATCGGTTGATGTGCGAGGACAACCTGCTGTGCCTGCGGAAGCGGAAGTTCGTGGTCACGACCGACTCCGATCACGGCCTGCCCGTCTATCCCAACCTGGCACGCCGGATGACGCTAACGGGTCTCGACCAGCTCTGGGTGTCCGATCTCACCTACATTCGCCTGGAGTTGGAGTTCGTCTATCTGGCGGTGATTCTGGACGCCTTTTCACGGCGGGTGATCGGCTGGGCGCTGGACCGCTCGCTGGACACAGTGCTGACGCTTCAGGCGCTGCGCATGGCGATCCAGAGGCGGCGGCCTGCGCCCGGACTGGTGCATCACTCCGATCGCGGCGTGCAGTACGCCAGCCACGACTACACGCAACTGCTCCAGGAGCGCGGTATCCAAATCAGCATGTCGCGCAAAGCGAATCCTTGGGACAATGCGCGGTGCGAGTCGTTCATCAAAACCCTGAAGCACGAAGAGGTTTACCGCACCGAATATCGCGATCTGGCCGAGGCCCGCGCCGGCATCGGCTTGTTCCTGGAAAAGGTCTACAACCAAAAACGCCTGCACTCCGCCCTCGGCTACTTGCCACCCGCGGAATTCGAGCGCGGGTTGCTGGCTGAAGCCAACAAGGAGGCCGCTGTGCGGCGGCATTTCTTATGAGTTTTCTGAGGCATGGGGAAATCTATCATTTCGATGAGGGCGCAACCCCTCTGGACCGCGCCCCCGCTCATCGAAACGATGAGTTTCCGGCTGGCTATTCCTTGGCAGGTTGCGCTCCCGCAGAGCCTGCCTCCGCTTCACCAGCCGGCTCGCATCTTGCAGGAAAACCCGTTCGCGGTACAATCAGATTCCAGCGAACGGCAGGCAGTGTCTTAACTGTTTGTCTCACCCCAGGGGACAAGCGCAATGGGTGGTTTAATACTTCCTGTTTTGCTGTTCCCCCGAACGGAAGGTTTGGAAACAGCGGCGTGAATATCCTGGAAGGGCCTGGCTTGAACAATCAAAGCGTGAGTTTGTCCAAGAGCTGGCCCGTGACGGAACGCTGGCACATTGAATTTTCGGCCATGGCTTCAAACGTCTTTAACCACCCCAACTTCTACAATCCGGGTTCCAACGACATTACTGTACCAGGAGCGGGTGTGATAGATTATTCCCCCGACTACTACAGCGCAGTGAAGGCCGGGCCACGGATCATTGAAGGAAGGCTCCGCATCCTTTGGTAGTCCTTTCGGAATAGGACATTGCGCCAGATTTTGGTTGGTTAAGGTAAAGTCACCTTCAGCTAGCAGGGTAGTTCCGCATCCGTACAGGGTACGGCTCCGTTGTCACCGGGACGGCGGTCGTCGTCCCGGTCGGTGCGGAGGCATCGTCACCCTGCCTTTCTAAGCATTTGTTGCCGACAAGCGGTTACTGCCGATGCAGGAGGCGCTCTGATGCGTAAGTTTGGATGTACTGCCCTTCTTATGTTCTTCCTGTTTCCTGTTTGGGGGCGGGGGGCGCATAGTCCGTTGCTTCCGCGGCCGCAGCAGATCGCTTATGGAGCCGGACATCTGGCGGTGCGGGGTCTGCGGATTGAGTTCGCGTCATCGCCCAGCCCCGAAGACCGCTTTGCCGCTGAGCAACTCGCAAAGTGGTTAGGATCGCGCGCCGACACTGCAATTCCCATCCGGGAAGGCAAAGGGAGTGGACCGGCCATTGTGCTGGACCGGACCGGAGCGGTGGATGCTCTGCCCATGCCGGGCGAAAAGCCTGGCGCTGACTCGCGTGAGGCGTATGAACTGAAGATCACGCCCAGCGGGGTGACGATTCGCGCGCCTTCTTCGGCGGGAATCTTCTACGGCGCCGAAACGCTCCGGCAGTTGATGGAGGGTGAAGGCGAGCAGGCGTCACTTCCCGAAGTAACTATCCACGACTGGCCCAGCCTGGCTTACCGGGGAATAATGGTAGACATGAGCCATGGGCCGCTGCCGACGGTGGCGGAAGTCGAGCGGCAACTGGATTTTCTGGCGCGCTGGAAGGCAAACCAATATTACTTCTACAGCGAAGACAGCATCGAGCTGAAAGGTTTTCCGCTCTTAAACCCTGAAGGCCGATTCACCCAGGACGAAGTCCGCACGATCATAGCGTATGCCCGCCAGCGACACATTGATGTGGTTCCGTGCCTGGAGCTTTATGGCCACCAGCACGACCTCTTCCGCGTCGAGCGATATGCGGGATTGGCTGACCTTCCTCATGGCACGGAGTTTGATCCCCGCAACCCGGAGGTGATGAAGCTCCTTGCCAACTGGATTGACCAGTTCGCAGATTTATTTCCCAGCCCCTTTGTCCATATCGGTTTCGACGAAACCTTCCAGATCCAGATGGCCGTGAAAGAGGGCGGGACAGGTTCAACGCCCACCAAGCTGTTCGTCGACCAGTTGAACAATGTCGCCCGTTTGTTCGAGCAGCGCGGCAAGCACGTGATGGCCTGGGCCGATATCATGGTGAAGTATCCTGACATCGTCTCGCAGTTGCCGAAGGGCATTATTGCGGTGCCGTGGCAATATGACTGGCAACAGAAGGACCCGGAGTATCAACATTACCTGGGACCGTTAACGGCTGACAAGACTCCGCACATCATTGCGACAGGCGTAACAAGTTGGAACCAGATTGCTCCGGATTTTGACACGACCTTTGAAAATATCGATACCTTCCTTGCGGCCGGGCGCAAGTCACATGCGATTGGACTGATGAACACCATCTGGACGGACGACGGCCAGATGCTGATGCGGATGACGTGGCCCGGCATCGCGTATGGAGCAGCAGCGCCCTGGCAATCGGCTGCCATGGATAAGGCGACTTTCTTTTCCGATTACGCACATGTGTTGTACCCTCCGGCGATTGCCTCCGACGTCGCCACGGCGCTCGACGATCTCAGACAATCCGAGTCGGAGCTGCAGAAGGTGCTCGGAGGCGAGACCATGATTGCGTTGTGGCGGGATCCTTTCAATCCCCAGATCCTGAAAAAGTGCACGGCGGACCAAAACGAGCTGCGGCAGACGCGACTTCTGGCCGAAGACGCCGAAGTGCATCTGGATCGCGCAATAAGTCTGGGCGGTGATAAGACAACCCTGGAAAGCCTGCTTTTCGGGAGCCGGCTGCTCGACTATGCAGGGCAGAAATTCCAGACTCCGCCTGAACTTGAAGACCTGTGGCGGAAGCTGGGGCCAACTCGTCCCGGCGATGAGGTGTGGTGGAATGAGTGGGGATCGATGACAACCTACCAGGACCATTCACGCCTGGTCGATCTGATGGATGCGATCACGGAGCTGCGCGCACAATACCGCGCGGCGTGGCTCGCGGAATACGCCCCTTATCGCCTGGAGTCGGCGATCGGGAGATGGAATGCAGAGTACCAATACTGGCGGAGGATGCAGTACCGGCTTTTAACCTTCTCGGAATCGTCACGTGAAGGAGACAAGCTTCCGCCACTTTCGTCTTTAGTAGAGTCGCACTAGCATCGCTGGTTTGTAGCTGCTCATTCGGTGTCGCTGAACCGGACGAAGGCTAAAATTAACCGAGGTTATGCAGCAATGAAGAGATCTGCCTTACCAGACAAACGCGGAAATATCCAGGTTGGCGTGGTCGGATTGGGATTGATGGGGACCAGCGTCGCCACTTGCCTTTTGGCCGCCGGGCATCTTGTGGTCGGTGTCGAGATTGACGCCAACAAACGGCGGAGTGCGCGGCGAAGGATTCTGAATCATTTGCGGCAAATGAAGAAGGAGGGGTTGATACGGTCCGATCCATTCAAGGTGATTGGCCGGCTAAAAGTCTCCGAAGAATATTCGATTTTAGAATCGAGCCAGTTGGTCGTCGAATGCGTCTTTGAAGACCTTGACGTCAAGAAAGACGTGCTTCGAAAAGTGGAGGCCGTGATCTCTCCCGAGAGCATCATCGGTACGAACACGTCGGGCTTGCCGGTCACGGTGTTGCAGCAGGGGGCGCATCATCCTGAGCGCATTGTTGGGATCCACTGGGCTGAGCCCGCCCATACCACACGCTTCATGGAAATCATTTGTGGCAAAGAAACCCGTCCCAGCTACGCGGAGTACGCAGCGGCGCTGTCTCGCCGGTGGGGGAAAGAACCTTCCATCGTCAAGCGTGACATACGCGGCTTTATTACGAATCGCTGCATGTATGCGTTGTTGCGTGAAGCCTTCTATCTGGTAGAAGCGGGTTACGCTACAATCGCTGACGTCGACCGCTCGCTGAGGAATGATTTCGGCTATTGGATCACTTTCGCGGGGCCGTTCCGCTTTATGGATCTTACCGGAATCCCCGCCTACGCGGCTGTGATGAAAGACCTGTTTCCGGAGTTGAACTGCGCTCAGGAAGTTCCTGCCTTGATGCGCAAGGTCGTGAAGTCTGGTGCAAAGGGTGTTTCAAACGCGAAGGGCTTTTATCGGTATACTCCAGAAGAAGCCAGGCAATGGGAAAAGCGGTTCATGAAATTTAGTTACGAAATTCGGGCGCTAGCTCAAAAGTACCCTGAGGAAATGTCAAATCTAAAAGCGGGAAAAAAGTGAGGTGGAGGGGCGGCCTCGTTGATAATTGATGCCCTTGCGGGTTGTGGGCGACTGAGTTCCTGGCTGTGCTCCGGATGAGGCCTTCCAACCAAGCGAAACAAACGGGTGTTTCCCAACCGTCAAAAATGTATTTCCGGTAGCATCATTTTGTTCCAGGGCTCAACGTCACATGGAAAGATACAGAAAGTCGGAAGAAATCTTTGCGAGGAATCGCGATTTTATCACTGGGGGTGTGGTTTCAGTCAATCGGGCGATACTTCCTGAGATTGCATTTGTCAGAGGTGAGGGCGCCTACATTTGGGATGCTGATGGCAACAGATACATCGATTACCATGCCGCCTTCGCACCCCATTTTCTTGGCCACAACGATCCCTATGTAACAGAAGCGGTTACAAGCGTGCTACGGGAGCGTGCCAGCCTTTACGGGTCCGGCACCACGGTCCTGGAAGGGCGGCTTGCCGAGCTGATCTGTCGGAACATTCCGTGGGTCGAAAGTGTCCAATTCCTCAACACAGGCAGCGAGGCCACTTACCAGGCTATCCGCCTGGCGCGGGCTGTCACCGGCAGGGACGACATCATAGTCATGCAGGGCGGATACAATGGCTGGCATAACGACGTCTCGTGCAATCTCATGACTCCATTGGAACGGCTGGGGCCCCGTATTTCTCCCGGCGAATATCGTTACGAGCCAATCAGCGCAGGAGTTCCGCTATCTCACCAGAAGCTGGTTCACCCTATCAATTTCAACGATCTGGATTCGGTCGAATACGTTTGCAGGAAATATCCCATTGCGGCCTTAATTACGGAGCCCATTCTCCAGAACGTTGGAATTATCAAGCCCCTGCCAGGGTACCTCGAGGGCTTGAGGAGGCTGGCGGACCAATACGGATTCATCCTGATCTTTGATGAAGTGAAGACAGGTTTCCGGCACAGTATTGGCGGCTACGCGCAACTCGCCCATGTCGTTCCCGACCTGGTCGTATATGGCAAGGCACTGGCGAACGGTTATCCGATCGCTGCGCTAGGCGGCAAAAAGGAGCTGATGGACTGGTTCGTCCATCCTGAACCATCCAAGCGCGTTCTGCTGGCAGGGACCTATAACGCCCATCCGGTCCCGACTGCAGCGGCTATTGCCACCATCGAACGCCTGCTCATGAATGGTGGAGAGGTTTACAGGCAGGTTGAGTGTCTGGGTGAAAAAATGCAGAGGGGAATTGAAGCTGTTCTGCACAGGCTCGACCTTACAGCAGTAGTGGCCCGGCAGGGGTCGGCCTTTTGTGTGTATTTCATGGATCATTGTCCGAAGGACTGGCACGATCTGGCTTCAAATCACGACTTCCAGCTGGATGAAGCCATGCGCAGGAAGCTGATCGAGCTGGGCGTTTATTTTTTCCCGCTAGCAACTAAGCAGTGCTCCATTTCATTTGCGCATACTGCAGAAGACATTGATACAACACTTCAGCGCCTGCAGAATTCATTGTCTTTGATCTTAGGAAAGTAGGACTCATGCGTTCCTGGCTGTTACTCTTTGCCTGCAACCTGATGTGGGCCTTACAGTTCACCTGTGTCAAATTGGTGCAGGATCAGGTAGGCGCACTCTTCACAGTTTGGGGACCCATGACGCTGGCCACGATCATGCTGATCCCCTTGGTTGCAAGGGAACGCCGGAGTTTTCAGCAGAGCGGAGACCGGTCCAAACGCGACTTCCTGACTTTCTTTCTGCTTGCGTTGCTGGGGATATTCCCTGGGCAGGTCTTTATCACCTGGGGCACCCGATGGTCTCTGGCCAGCAACGCCGCCCTGCTGATGCTGACCCTGCCGGTTTCAACTGCGGTGCTGGCTTACCTCTTCCTCGGTGAGCGGATGACGCGGGTACGTTGGATCAGCTTTGTGCTTGCCATCGTGGGTGTCCTGATGTGTTCCAACCTGGATTTTGAGCACATGAGCTTTGGCAAAGGCTTTCTGTTGGGGAACACGCTGATTTTTCTCGGAACTTTGGGCAGCGCATTCTATAACTCATACAGTAAGAAGGTGCTGGAGAGGTATTCGCCGCTGGAAGTGCTTTTCTACACCTATGTAGGGATGTTCATTCTGATGACGCCGCTGGTGATGGCAGAGGAAGGAAACGTGTTCCTCCACATCCCAAGTTTTAGTGCAAAGACGTGGACTGGGCTGGCGCTGCTGACGTTCTTTCACAACTTCCTGTCGATGGTCCTGTTCCTGACAGCGCTCAAGCAACTGGATGCTATCCAGGCGGCCCTTTCGAATTACCTGATCACCTTTTTCGGGATTCCGATTGCGGTTATCTGGCTCGGGGAAAGATTGGCCCCTTTGGCGCTGATTGGTGGAATCATCATTCTTGGAAGTACGCTGCTGATTACAGTGTGGGATAAGCAAGGCGACACCGCTGAAGTCACGGCTGCCGAGTAATCAGCACTTGAATTGATGCAGATGCGCGAAACGAACCGCGGATAGGCTGACAATCATTTCACCTTCTGCAAAGGGGCCCCAGTGTCTTTTAGAGGCGCATGAAGTCAGGACAGGACTGAAACCCTTCTGTTAGCAAAGGAGGCCTGGTGGATGGCAAAGGCGGAAATTAAGCACCCCGAAAAGAAAGTTTCCACCGGGGCCTACTCCGCGGCCGTATTGATCGATGGATGGCTTTACGTCAGTGGTCAGGGCCCGCTTGACATGGGAACCGGGGCAATAGTTCCTGGTACGATTGAGGAGCAAACTCGCCTGACTCTCACGCATGTCGGAAAGATTCTTGAGGCCGCCGGCTGCAATTTTGCTGACGTAGTGAAATGCACATGTCATCTGAGCGATATCGACGATTTCGATCGCTTTAACAGCGTCTACGCAGAATTCTTCACGGGGGTGCGTCCGGCGCGAACCACTGTCCAATCAGGGCTTGGCGAAGGAATGCGGGTGGAGATTGACGCGATTGCCCGCATCCCAAAGCAGGCTCCGTAGCGACGCTGGAAACTGGCGTTCGTTGCGCACATGCCGCGCCGGCATTCGGGCAAACCGTCGCGAGGGAGGCAAGCTTCGGACCAGTCGCCCATGCCTGGCAGCACATTATTTCCATGAACAAGAGACCGGCACGGATCTCGAGGGATTGGACCCCCGTCAACACCCAGGGACTGTCAGAAGAATAGGACGGAATTAGATCGGGCAGACACATTTGCGTTGCTTTCCGACTCACGCCTTAAGAACGGGAGGGCAATATGAAGGAACAGATAACACGCCGCGAGTTATTGGAACGTGTGGGAAAAGCCACTGTCGTGGCGGGTGTTTCGACGATTGCAGCTGAAGGGAGCGGAGTAACAAAGAGCTCCCAGCCAGTACAGCCTGGCAACTCGGCCGGGTTGAGAAGAGAAGATCCAATGCCGGGGGAAGTTCATCCGTCGAGATCAACTCCCCAGGACAATGGCTTCAACGGGTCAGGAATCAGGGCTCGATCGTGGGAGCCTGGCGTAAGAGTCATCCCTGGTCACGAGCCCCAACGCGCCACTGACAATATCCCTCACACATACTGGGCCGTATCTGCCTACGATCTTCCAGCCGATCTGGGAGTGGAATGGGAGTCTCCCCGTAAGGTCGCGTCCGTGGTCGTTCGATATTTTGATGGGAAAATGGTTCGGGGCCCGGCGATGGCGAGGACCCAGCAATGGGCACGATTGCAGTATTGGGCCAGTAGGAACTGGAAAGATCTCTCCGCTGAGGTTGTCGGCCAGGAGACCAGTTCAGTGCGGTACACGTTTCCGCCCGTCAACACAACCCGCGTCAGGCTACTCTTTACTGAACCCCCTGATCCAGAGTCTCGGCGGACGCCCGAACCTCTCGGGATCTACGTGTCTGGATTCGAAGTTTATTCCGACGCGCCCTTTCAGGTAGTCGATAGTCCTGAACACGTTCTTATGAGGCCCCCGCGAACTGAGGATTATTACAACGAGTGGGGCAGTGACAACCCTTACGACGTCGCGGGCCCGCTTATCATCGAGCCTAAGCGAACTCGAATTTTTTCGGATGTCCTTACGCCCACGCTGATTGTTGCCGAATCTCGATGGGCTCAAACCCCATGTTCGGCTGACCGCAGCCACCAGGGGAGAATCGCAATTCAGAATGGGTTTCTTCGTTTGGATGTTTCGGTGGACGGTGAATTGAGAGAGGTTGCCGTTACCAATGTCGTCACGGGGGAAAGTGTGCCGGCGCCTGAGTCCCTGGGATTTCGTCTCCGCACTTCGAGTGGCGAGTTGACTTCAAAGGATTTCAAAATCGCGCGCGTCGACACAGCCCAATCTAATCCTGAAATCAGCCGTCTGCGTGTGAACCTGACGTCGGATGTGGCCGATGTCTCGGTCTTCTATGAGTTGAATCGGCAAGACCATTTCTATCATAAGTGGCTCACTCTCACCAACAAGACCGGTTCGAACTATCAGGTCCTCGATGTGACGGTTTCAGCTCTTGGACTTCCTCGATTGCTGGACCTTATGGCCGGGCCCGAATTGACTTATCCAATTTGCCGTTTAAAGAGCGGTGGCTTTTTTGAGTGTCTGGAAGCTGTTTATTGGGACCATGTAGGTGATGCGCTTACTTATTATCCCGGCGTCACGACACGAGCTGGGGAAAGCTTCGAAAGCGAGAAAGCTGCAGTGGGCGTTTATCAAAACCGGGGTGAGATCATCGAGAGATTTGACCGCGGGGTTCGCGATTGGGTCATCGAATACCATGTCCATGTTTCACCGATTGCCAAACAGTGGCCGGACATCTATATCGAAGGGTGGTCTGCAAAGTTCGGCATGCAGGAACTTGAAGAGCGGCCAGAGTGGGCTGAGCAGTTTTTCGCTACAGCGCAGAAGATGGGCGTCCGCTATATGGACACCTACGAACCAACAAACCTTGCTCTCCTCATGCCCGAGGGGCTTCGACGGCGTTGGGTCGAACTTGCCAATCAATACGATATCGGCACAGGATGGTGGAACGATTTTGGCTCGGATTATGGCTGGGGTTTCATGGCGCCTTACTTTAAGCCCTACCTCTGCAAGCTCTCCCCTGAGGCCGAGGATTATTTTGAGCAAATCGTGAAACTTGTCGGAACGTACAAGCTTCGTGGCTTCCATTGGGCGGATTTCTGGACTGTCTGGCCATGCGACAATGCTGAGCACGGCCACCTACCGGGCAAGCACTCAATTTATGCCCAGGGAAAGCGTATGGTCCGCTTTAATGAGGACATGCACAAAGCGAGCCCTGGCCTGATGGTCGGAGCCGACAGTGGGTTGGATAATCCGCAGTACGGCAAGTATGCCGATAGCCGCCATCATGGTGGCGGATGGGACGCAACCCCTACCGTCGAGCCGGATATACACCTGGATCGCCTGTACGCAGACATGAACCGTGATTACCTTTATGGCCTCGCTCATCAGACAATGCTACGGCCGTGGTACCGCTTGCTCAACTGTGTTAACCATTTTGGACAAGTGACGCACCACCACGATAGTGCCGGGTTTCGATATGCTTTGCTCAGCGCTATCGCCTTGGCGCCCCAGTTAACTTTCAATGACGCTCCCGACGACATTCCTCAGGAGGACATCGATTTCGCCAGGAAGTGGGAAGACTGGGCCAGAGAGCATCAGGATTATCTCAAGGAAGGTGACAAACTGTTTGATCGGACATGCAGATTCGAGGACAGGCGTGGAGGGGATCAGTCGCTGACAGGGTATAGCCACATTCGTAAAGACCGCGGCTACATTTTTCTTATCAATCCTGACGCAGTCGAGCACATCGCAGAACTCACACTGGAACTTGAAGCGCCGCGGTCGGAGAAGTTCAATGTTGAAGAAGTCTATCCCGGCGGAATGGCCCTTGAAGGACCAGGCGGCGTCTACCCTCAAGGGGCAAAACTCAAAGTTACCGTGCCGGCGAAACAAGTGCGAATCCTCTGGATTTATCCAACTTCCGTTGGAGGGAGGCCGGGCAATCTCCAGGCTGAAAATGCCGGCACCGGTGCATGGCGCCGATACGTGGGGGACTGGTCTGTATTGACAAAGACCGGGACGGCTGCGACTCTTCGTGCTGAGTTCCAGTTTCCTTCCACCGGGAAAGCGTATCTGTCGAAATTTGCGGCAGAGCCAGATTTGATTAAGGAACCGTGGAACCACGCCAAGGCCTTTCTGGTTCTGCTCCTTAAAGACGAAACGAAATCGCTGAATAACCAATGGGTGCCCGACGACCTTCTAATCTCGGCGCGAGTAAACGGTATCGCCAAGGCTGTCCATGCTTTCAAAACCGGCCGCATGCAGGAGCACGCTCAAACACGGTGTTACTTCATGACCCTCGAGGACGAAACAAAGCCCGGTGACAAGAACTTGGTGGAAGTCACACTGCCGATTCAAAGAGGCCTCGTCTTCTCGGGAGCGTATCTTGATCTTCCTGACCAGGTGCCGTACGGTTAGAGTTCTCGACCCGGTAACAGGCGAGTGCGAAGACCTGACTACCTGCGATTCACTTTCATGTCAACGTAGGAAGCGGCGCCGTCAGGATGAACAAGTTCCTCTTCGATTTCTTTCTTGATACCCGACACAGGCGCTTGCAGGATCGCCGTAGCCCATCCATCCGTATATTGAATTTAGATATTCCGACGCTTCTTTGCGAAGGAACAATAGCGGTCCCTGAACCTGTTCCAATTTGTTCCAAAACTCAAATTCTGGCCCGACCGAAATTTGTCTCAGCCGTGCTTCGCCTTGTTCGCCGGCCTCATTACGATGAAACGGGCAAGTGGTCCAACTGTGTTCCATACGAGTGCGCCCGCTTAAAATGGGGCTAAGATGAGGGTGCCCTTGACCTATTGCATACTACTGCTCATCACCGATGTTATTACTCTATTCAGGCAAGTCTGCAACACGAAATCGCCGGCCCCAACGAACGGGCCGCACGACTTAAATACTCCCTCCAAACCTGAACTTAACTTTGCCGCTTGCCGGGTTCTTCAATCGCGTGGTAGCGGTTGGAGGCGAGGCCGGAAATCTTCTGCGTTTGGCCGCTGGGCCAGCGAATATCGAGGGCCGAAAGTGAGCTTGCAGGCGCGGGACCGAGCCCGAATACAACGCGCTTGTCCTGCGACGAAAGATAGCTCGAACCGCCGGTGATCCAGCGCACCATGCGGCGCTCGCCCGCTTGCAGAATCAGCTTGGCGCCGATGGCGTCGCGGTTGCTTTTGGTTCCCGTCAGTTCGAAGCCAATCCAGGAATTCTCATGCGCCACGTTGTTGCGCAGCAGCACGGGCGAATTCTTCAGGCGCGTGAAGATGGCGTCCGCGCCGCCGTCATTATCAAAATCTCCCACAGCCAGCCCGCGCCCATCATAACCCCGGCTGAATGCTGAGCCGGCGCGCTCACCCACATCTTCAAAAACAGCGTGGCCGTTATTCGAAAGCAGCAGGGGCCGCTCCCTATACGTCACGTCGCGGCGGACCATCCCGATCACCTGGCTGATGTGGCCGTTCACAATCAACAGGCCGAGGCGGCCACTGTTGTCATAATCGAGGAAACGCGTTCCCCAGCCAACGTCGGTGCGGGTGTAGCGCGCCAGGTCCGAGCGCGTGGTCCAGTCCCGCCAGGGCATCGAGCCGGTGTTGAGGAAAAGTGAATGATACTCGTCATTGAAATTGGTGACCACGAAGTCCGGCCAGCCGTCGCCGTTGGCGTCGCCGGCGTCCGCGCCCATGCCGGACTTGGCTCTCCCGTTTTCGTCGTAGGCGATTTCGGCGTCGAGGCCGGCATCCCTGAAGGTTCCATTGCGCTGGTTGATGAGCAGCAGGTTGGGCGAGGCGTCGCGCGCCACAAAGAGGTCGATCCATCCGTCGTCGTCCACGTCAATCGCCACCACGCCCAGCGAACGCCCGACGTGCCGGGCCAGGCCGGACGATTCGCTCACGTCCGTGAACGTTCCGTCACCGTTGTTGTGGTAAAGCGAAAGCGGCAGGCCTACGTAGGCCCTCTGCTCGCAATATGTCCGGATGTCGTCATACTGGCATTTCTTCGGGTCGTCAAACGAGAACTGAACGTAGTTGCAAACCACCAGGTCGAGGAGGCCGTCGCGGTCGTAATCGAACCAGGCAGCGCTTGCGGCCCAGCGTCCCGGATTGGCAACGCCGGATTTGTCCGTCACATTCGAAAACGTTCCGTTACCGTTGTTGTGGAACAGGGCGCAACGGGGGTAGCCGGTGACGAACAGGTCCTGGAAACCGTCGTTGTCATAATCGGCCACGGCCGCGCCCATCCCATAAAACGGAACGCGGGCGACGCCGGCACGCGCAGCGACATCTTCGAATTTCCAATTTCCGAGATTGCGGTAGAGCGCGTTGGCGACGGGAGTCGGGCTCTTGCCGCGCGGCGTTTCACCGCCGTTGACGAGGAAAATATCCAGACGGCCGTCTCCGTCAAAGTCCGCCACCGCAACGCCACCGCCCATCGCTTCAACCAGGAAGCGGTCGGGAGACTCGCCGTTGAATTGGCGCCAGGTGATTCCAGCCTCTGCCGTGACGTCGGTGAAGATTTCACCACGCGCAGGCGCTGCCGAAGAGCCTGCCTGCGGCCACGCCGCGGCGGAAACCAAACCGGCGGAAATTTTGAGAAATTGTCTTCGTTTCATGAATAATGGCCATGGCGCCGTGGCACGGTCTGGTTCTAATGCGAGCCCATGCCGGCCGGCGCGGCATAGTCCGCCGATTGCTCCTGTTCTTTGAGCTTCTGGAATTCGACCATCTCGCGAGCCGCCGCTTCTTTCTGCCCCAGGCGCCTGCAAGCCCGCGCCAGCGCAAAATGAATCTTACTGGCATTGGTTTCGAGTTGCGCGGCCTTCTGCAATTCGTTGAAGGCTTCTTTCGGCCTGCCGTCTTCGAGTGCGAGGTTGCCGAGCTGGTAATGAGCTTCAGCGCTCGAAGGATCGATGGCGATGGCTTTATGCAGAGACTCAACAGCGCGTGGTTTCGCGGTCTTGTCGCCCGCATCCACCCTGCGCAGCAACAGCAGTGCATACTCGAGGTCGAACCGCGCGTCGCGGGGGAATTTGCGGGCGCCTTCTTCAAAAGTATTTGCCGCTTCGACTGAGGAACCCTGGCCCTCTCTCGCCTTACCCAATCCCAGCAGTGCTGCGGCGTCAGCCGGGTCCAGTTGATAAGCGCGCGAATACGAGCCAATGGCGTCCGGATAATGGTTCATACTTAGTTCCACAGAGCCCTTCAGGCTCCACATGCGGGCGGACTTGGGAAATCTTTCAACGCCCTGACCCGCCACCGCCAGCGCTGCAGGCAGGGCTTTTGCCGCGCGTAAAATCCCGCCCAAATCGAGATAATTTGATTCCTGATCCGGCCCGAGCGCGATGGCTTGCCGCAGTGCGGAAATTGCCAGCGCGTGTTTCCCCTGCTTTTCATAACACCACCCGAGCAGGTTTTCAACGTCGCTCGAATCCTGCTTTGTACCGGCAAGCGCCAGCAGTTTTGTCTCGCAATCGGCGTAGCGCCCCGCGTTGTACTCGGCCAGGGCGATGTTGAATGCCAGGCCGGGAAAACCGGGGGTTGATCCCTCGGCAGCCTGCAGCAGGCGAAGCGCCTCCTCATAGTCGCGCGCTTCTGAGGCTGTGCGGGCGCCGAGCAGCGCAGCGCGGGCGTCGTCCGGATGTTCGAGCAAAATTCCCAGTGTCTTCCGCGCCTCCTCCCTATTGCCTGTGTGGTATTGCGAGAGCGCCAACGCCGCCACCGACTCCGGATGCTGGCGGACGAGTTCAGGCACGGTGCCGAGCAGCCGCGCGGCCGCAGGGTAGTCCTTGAGGTTCTCAGAAACCATCCCCAACAGGAAAATAGCCTGCTTGTTCTGTGGCTGGGCTTTCAGAATAATCTGGAGCTGCGCCTTTGCTTCGGCGGGCTTGTGGAGCTGCCACAGATTTGCCGCAAGGTATTGCCGCAGAACCAGTGCCTGGGGATCGAGCTGGATGGCTTTGTCCAGGAACGGGTTTGATTCTTCCAGCTTCCCCTCCATGGCCAGCACGGTGCCCAGGTTGCCCAGAATCTGAGGGTCGCTGGGGTCCAGCCGGACGGCGCGGCGAAGTTCGGCTTCCGCGCCCGGCAAGTTTCCGGACTGAGCGAGTTGGATACCGCGCTCGGCGTGCTGCCGGGCCGTCTCCTGTGCCGCCAGGCTTGCGGCCAGCACGGTTGCGAGCAGCCAGGTTGCAGCAGCCCACTTGGCCCGGCGGCCCCGGATTGGCTGGTAATGGACTTTCATCCCTTGTTCAATAAACGAAGGCGGATTACGGGTCACTCGCCATTTCCCCGCTGGCCGGAGGGCTGACCTTAAACAACGGGGCGCTGATGGCCGGAACCTCTCCTTGACGGGGCTTCTTCGCCGCCTCCATCTGTTTCAGGCGAACAATTTCCTTTGACTCCGCAAGGGATTTGTCCCTTTCTCCCATTGCCAGGTAAGTGGCACGCAAGGTCTCGTGGGCCTCAACAAGGCTGGGATCAAGGCGCGCGGCAGTCTGCAAATGGTCAAGGGCTTTTGCATAATCCTTTTGCGCCAGGCTGACCTTGCCGGCCAGCCACTGCATCTTCGCGTCCCTGGGCGCTATCTCCATCCCCTTACCGACGGCGCGCGCCGCCCCCTTCAGGTCCGGCGGATCTAAGTCGAGGCAGGCCGAGGCAAGATAGAAATAGGCTTTGGGATCGTTCGCGCCGAGCGCAATGGCAGTCTCCAGCTTCTGCTTCGCTTCCTTCTGCTTGAACTGGTTTTGCAGGATGATGCCGTCAATCAGGTAAGGCTGGCTCCACTCCGGCCAGCGCGACTGGATTTCTGCCAGCACCTTCTGCGACTCCTTGAAGCGCTGCAGAAGCTCATAAGCGATGGCCTGGACCAGCATCAGGTCCGGGTCGTCCGGCGCCGCGCGCTTTGAGAGATCGAGCAGCCGGATGGTCTGACGATATTGGCCGTGCTTGATCAAAAACAGCGCCGCCTGGAAATAGAGATTGGCGCGGGTGGGGGAGGCGCTGATGCCGCGATTCAGGTCGGCCGCCGCCTCCGCTTCTTTCCCCATGGAGTCTAAAATCTGGGCGCGAAGAAGGTAATAGTCGCCGTGCCGAAAGGACGCCGGAGTCCGGTCGAGTTCGGCAAGCGCGGCCGCGGCTCCTTCTCCATGAAAGATCGCAAAAGTAAGGTCCAGGCGCAGGTCATCCACCGCGGCTTCGCCCGAGGGAGCCGCCTGCTTCATGGCCGTGGCAAGAAATTCCCGCGCCAGTCCATACTGGCCAGCGTCGAGAAGCTCTCTGCCGCAGCTTGCCAGGACTTTGGTGTCGCTGGTCAGGGCCTGAATCTTCTTGTATTGTTCAAGGGCCTCAGCCGTCTTGCCTTCCGCCATCAACTCTTTCGCCAGATTCATTTGGGACTTCATGTCATGCGGATTGATCTGCACGTTTCTTTTGAGGCCGTCCAGATAGCGTTCGCGCTGCTGTTGGGGCGGAAGGCTGAGGTAGGCGAACAAGCCGCTTTTGGCATGCGGGACCATCTGGTCGCGCTTCAGCGACTGAAACCGCTGCAGAACAGCCTGCGCTTCGGAATTGCGGCCCGCCCGCAACAGCGCCCGGCTGTAACGGAGAAGAATTTTCGGGTCCTCCGGCGCAAGCGCTGCGGCCCGTGCAAAAGCATCAACAGCTTCAGTCGGGCGGTTGAGCATCAGGAGGTCATCCCCCAGCTCGTAGAGCGCGTCGGAATTGCGCGGCTGGCTCCTGATCACGATCTGCAGATCGTCGATCGATGCCTGGTACTGCTGGAGCTGTGCCCGCAGGACCGCCCGGGCATACCGGGCGCCGGCCAGCGACGGGTCAAGGGCAAGCGCGGCACTGAGATGGGCAAGCGCCTTATTCTCGTCGCGCACCGATTCCGCTATGCCCAGTTCATAGAGCCCCTGCGGATCCTTGGGATGCTTTGCGACGTACGCATCAAGAATGCGTTTGCCTTCGTCGAGGCTGGCCGTATGGACCAGCGCGAAGCCAAGCTCGCGGCGGGCTACGTCATCATGGGGCTTCAGCTTCAGGTATTTTTCCAGGGCGGAAGCGGCGTCAGCGTAGAAGCCCAGGTCTGCCGCAGTTTGAGCGGCGGTGATCAGGATATCGGGCCGGTTGGGCGCTACCTTCATCGCCTTGACCAGCAGGATAATCGCCTGGTCGCCGTGTCCTGCGCCGGAGTATGATCGGGCCAGATTCAGAAGAACGTCGGGATCGTCCGGTTTCTGGCGGCGCGCCGCCTGGAGCACATCAAGGGCCCGCTGGAAGTCCCGGGCGTTCAGAGCGGCCAGGCCGAGGTTGTATTGAATGTCGAAGTTCGACGGGTCTGCCTTGAGGGCCTGCCCAAACGCCTGCTCGGCCTCGGGATAACGTTTCCATGAAGCATCCACCATTCCTGCTGAAAATGAGGCGCGCGGGTCGTTCCCGGCCTGTTGCACCATCTGGTCCAGCGCCTGTTCGGCCTGTTTTGTTTTCCCGGCCAGATGCAGCGCCTGGGCGCGCAGCAGCGCTGGCCCGGGCTGCGCGAAGGCGGTTTCAGGCAAGTGGGAAAGGTATTCGAGCGCCGAAGCCCCATCCTTTGCCTTAATGCTTATCTCGGCCAGTTGAAGGTTGGCGTTGGGATGGCCGGGGTCGAGTTCCACAACCTTCAGATACTGCGCGCGGGCGCGAGCCACATCACCCTGCGCCACATAATGGTTGCCGAAGTTGTTGTGGAGCGATACGGAATCCGGCGCCAGCCGCAGCGCCCGGAGGTAGTAGGGTTCCGCTTCCTGATATTTCTTTTGGGCGTCCAGAATAATCGCCAGCAGGCCGAGCGGCCGGGCGTCGCCTGCATGGTCGCGCACGAGCGCCCGTGCCGCCCTTTCAGCTTCCGCGTAATGCCCCTGCTGAAAAGCCTCGACCGCCTGGCTGAATGAGGAGGAACTATGCTGAGCGAAAGCGAAGAGGCGGGACGCCCCCGCGACGGGAGAAACCGCGATGCAAGCAAGCAGCAGACAGGCGCGGAAAAACATCACCTTGTATCTTAATCCCACCTGCGGCCACCCGAAAACGTTTCCTGCCTTTGTGGCACGGCCATCCTGGCCGTGTCTTTTGACCGCAGCACGGGCGAGGACGCCCGTGCCACAAAACAAACTGAGTCCCCACCCTACCCTCGGCTGAAAAGAAAGGCCAGGGCGGGTTGAAACCACCCTGGCCCACAGATTTAGGAGGCGAACTAACTCCTGCCGGACGCCCTTCGCCAACCAACAGGGCGCACGGCTTAGAAATAGATTTTTAGGCCTAACTGCAACTCTCTCGGGCTGTTGGCCTGGCAATTCAGTTCTCCAAACCCGGAGAACGTGCTCGTGTCGGTACCAACGAAGCTATCCGCCAGGATCGAGCCATTGAGACACCCGAACTGCGGATGATTGAAGGCGTTGAAGGTCTCCGCGCGAAACTCAGCCCTCATGCCTTCGTGAATGGCGGACATGGGAAATTCCTTCATCAGAGAAAGACCCGCGGTCCTTGCCCCCGGCATGTAGACATTGGGCAAAGTGCGCGGCGCCGTTCCCAGTGTGTAGGCTGCAGGGACCGAGACCGCCCCTGGGTTGGTGAAGTACTGGGTCCTCCAGTTGGAACCCGTGTTCCGATGGAGCGCAGCGGTCAAATTGGGCCGCTGGCCGCCATAGGTCGGGATGTTCACCCCACCGCTGAGGTTAATCGATACAGGCTGGCCGGTGTCGAACCTCCACAGGCCTGCGGTCTTCCAGCCGCCCAGGACGGCGTCCACCGCGGCATTCCACTTGGACCCGAAGTGTTTGCCGCGCCCGAAGGGCAGACTATAGACGTAACCGAAAGTCAGCACTTGTGGAATGGAGTATTCGGAGACGGACTTTTCGAGCTTCAGGTTGTTGGGGTCCTGAATCCCATCAAAGCCGCCCAGCCACTCCGTGTAGCCGCTGACGTCGGAATCAGAAAGCGTCTTCGACCAGGTATAGTTGCCGACGAACTGGAGGCCGTGAGACATGTTCTTTTGCAGCCGCAACTGGAAGGCGTGATAGGTGGAATTGCCCCGCGGGGGGAAGGCTGCAAAGACCCCTGTAAACTGCGGGTAGGGCCGCAGGAGCTGATACTGATAGACCTGCGTACCGGAGAGAGAAGACGTGGGATCGGTAATCAGGCCATAGAACGGGTTCGCCACCTGGTTGTTAGCGAGATTCCCAATGGCAGTCGGCGACATCTTCTCGACCGAAGGACCAAGGTAGTCGATGTTCCCTGCGCCATTCCAATAGAGATGCGTCCCTTTAGTGCCCACGTAGTTGAGATCAAGGAGCACGCCGCCAGCCAGTTCATGCTGGATACCAGCGCTCCAGGTCTGGGTGTAGGAACCCGCATTATCGCTGCGCAAGTTCCCGCTGGCTGTTTGTCCCATCTGTGTTAAGGGACCCAGCGAAGCATTGGTGGGAGGATTCACTCCAAATGGAAAAGGATTCTTCATGAAGGTGCCGGGGGTGTATCCATCGTTCTGATAGGTCTGGGGCCAGTTGGTATAGCCAGTGAAGCCGTCGAAACCGGCAACCGGTCCGGTGCCTGCGGCGGCCCACACGCTGGGGTTGTAAAAGATTCCGTAACCTGCGCGGAAAACCGTGTTATGCCAGAACCGGTAGGCCAGGCCGACGCGGGGAGCATATTCTTTGTAATAGTTATTGGCAATCGTCCGTGAGTTTCCGTTAACGCCGGTAAACACCTCAGCGCCGGAGATATTCATTCCCGGAACCGTGAAGGGCACTTTGGCGCTGGGGTCGAACCATTCCATGCGGTTGTGGCGCTCGGTGCGGGGCAGGTCAAGGTCATACCGCATGCCCAGGTTCAGAGTGAGCTTGTCCGTAACCCGCCAGTTATCCTGGATGAATGCTCCGAACTGGTTGCTCTGCGTGGCGACGAAAAGCGGGACTTCATATTCGCCCCACTGGTTCGGGCCGCTAATGCCGGTGAGGAAGGAAGCCATGGCGTCGCCGCCGCCCGAATATTGGCCGGGCTGTTGGTCGGTCGTGTCCTGGCCGAAAGTCATGATGCCCGCCGGCGCGCCCGGCTGGCCGAAGTTGATGCGGTGCATGCGATATTCACCGCCGACCTTGATTTCATGCCGCCCGGAAATCCTGTCCAGGCTTCCCAGGAGGTCATGGGTTTCCTGCGCGTATTTAATGATCGCCCAGCCTTGATATCCCAGCGAACCGGAGGGCCCGGTTTGCTGGTAGCCGTCATAAATGTAGACGTCGGGAGAAGTCGGAAACCCGGAAGTGGTGATGTAGGACGGCAGCCCAAGGTCCGTAACGGGGTTGAAGTTCGGGAAGTCGCCAGCCGGCCCCACGCCGCCACTGTAAGAGCGCGTGAAACCGTAGCTCACGTTGACCACCGTGGAGGGGTTCACCGTCCAGGTATCATTCAGCACGAAAGCATGCGCTGAGCCGGTACTGGGCCCCGCGTCGCAGGGGTCGAGAGGATTGTCGAAGCATGTGGCGCCGTGACTGTTGCTCCACGCCTGTGAATATCTCGATGAGAGCAGGTTGTTGTTGCCGAAGCGGTGGTCAATCTTGATGTCAAATTGGTCGCCGTTGTTGATGTTGACGCCCGCGCCATGCCAGTTGTTGTAGGGGTCATAGTTATCCGTGCCCACGCCGACATTCGGCATCGGATAGTAGGACATCATCTTCTGCGCCACGGGATCGATAATGTTCCCTGGCCCGGCTGGCACCTGGTATGGCGTACCAGCCAACATCGGCGAGCCGGCGCTCTGGTACGTAGCCATGTTGTTGTAAGGAATGAAGGTCTGGTTGGTCCAGCCGTTGCTCGGATCATTATAGCCCGAGTAAGGGTCCCAGAGCTGGCCGTCAGGGTTGGTGCAGGCGCCGGTGCTGTCAAAACTATCGCCGCTGGAGGTGCAAAGTTCCCCGAAATCGCCGTTCCGCTCGAGCGCGCTGGGCACACCCCCATTGAAGGAACTGGCCGAGTGGTCGCGCGTAGCCTGGTAATCAAAGAAGAAAAAGGTCTTGTCTTTGCCGTTATAAAGGTGCGGGATGACGATGGGGCCGCCCACCGTGCCGCCAAACTGGTTATACCGGCGGGCGGGCAGGTCAACTCCGGCCTGGTTGTTGAACCAGTCGTTTGCGTCCAATGCCTGGTTCCTCAGGAACTCGTAAAGGCTGCCGTGAAGTTGGTTGGTGCCGGAGCGTAACACCACGTTCAGGACCGTGTTGCCGCTGAATCCGATCTCGGCGCTGAAGTTGTTCTGCTGCACCTTGAATTCCTGCACAGCGTCAACCGAAGGCGTGTAGAGAGGAACAATGATGCCGCCGTTCTGCTCGTAATCCGTGGTGCTGACGCCGTCAAGCAGAATGTCAGACGTGGCGTTGCGGCCCCCGTTCGAAGTGAAATTGTTGGCCACGCCTCCACTGCTGCCGAAAGCATTGCCGGGCGCCGGATTGACCCCGGGAGCGAGAAACGCCAGATCGAAAACGCCGCGCCCCACCAGAGGAAGGTCATTGATATAAGTGCGGTTCACTTCCTGGCCGGTGGTGGAGTCTTGCGTGTCAAGCAGAGGAGGCGCCCCGGTAACCTGTACGGTCTGGGTGGTGGTTCCCAGCTCCATGCTGACGTTCACAGTGGCGTTCTGCCCAACGTCCAGGACGATGCCAGTGCGTGTGGAAGTCTTGAATCCTGGCGCCTCCACGGAGATCCGGTAATTGCTGGGCGGAAGGTTCCGTAGAATATAGCGGCCCACTGCGTCGCTGGAGGCCGTGAAAGCATAACCCTTGGTCGTGTCGGTCAAGGTCACTTTGGCCCCCGGAATCACAGCTCCGGTGGGGTCGCTGACAACGCCGGTGACGCTGCCGCTGTAAAGCTGCGCCCGCAGCGGGACTGCCAGGAACGCGAGCGCGGCACAGATTATGAGAGATTGAACGGCGACAAACCACCCATCAAGGTGGCTCCGAAATACTCCACGGCAAGACCCTAACCTGAGTTTCGCCAGCATGGACACCTCCTGCCACAAGTCCTTAATTTTGACTCAACGACACGCGACGCAACGCGACTACCAGTTCAACCAAGGGGCGGGGCTAGCGGAACAATGGAAAAACGTTACTTAAGAAGCTTTAGAAAGTATGGGGAACAAACTACGCCTCGCCAAATTTTGTAAGGGTATTGGTTATCACGCATACCATAGATTGTCAAGATAAAAACATGTATAAGTGCGAATGAACGTACGGTACCGACCTGTAATTTGCGGAAAACCCGGGCAAATGCCATCTTTTGGGAATGAGAATCTTCAGTCTGGGGCGACTGAACTGCCGGGAGCAAGTTCGTTATGCCTTGCCGCCAACTGGTGAGCCAGGATCGAGCGGCGGCAACCGGGCGACTGGTAGCTGGCAATATAGGCTAGATATTCTTAAACCCGCTTCATTTGGGACGCTTGGGATTTTGACACTCTGCCCTTGAAAATAGATAAGTCATTTATTATCAATAGACCAATTTGATGGCCGAAGAAACCATTTAATTTATTGTTGTATTTTGCAACAGCGGGTAATCATTGCACTGCTGGTCCATATCGCTTCGCTATGGGTAGCCCTTTCGGCCAGATCGGCCCTGACTTAAGGTGCCTTGGCACGGGAGAACTCGCGCTGGGCTTTCTCCTCGAGACCTAGAGCCTGATATGCCCGCCCGAGGTCGTAATGGGCTTTGGACATTTTGGGGTCGGCCGCCACGGCGCGTTCGAGTTCCCTGGCGGCGTCGTTCGGGCGCCGGAGGTAGAGGTAAAGCTCTCCGAGCGCTTCGTGAGCCTCGGCATATTCGGGAAGGATCTCAACCGCCTGTTTGAATGCGGCAATAGCAGCGTCGGCCCGTTTCTGGCGCGAGTATGCGACACCGAGATTGTAGGCGGCGGAAAAGTTGTGTGGGTCAATCTTGAGCGCGCGCTGGAATGACTTCTCGGCACCGTCTATACTTCCGGAACCAAGTTGCGCGACACCCAGGTAATAGACCGCAGATCCGTCGCTCGGGTTATGCTCCGAGACGTACTCAAAGCCCTCCGCGGCGCGGACGTAATCTTTGAGTTCAAGCTCGTTCTGTGCAGCAAGGAATCGAATCGTCAAAGTCTCGGGAGCCGTCTTCTCAGCCTGCATCAACTTGCGCAACGATTCCTCGTAGTGGCCGTACTGCTTATCGACAAGTGCTTCGGAGACGAGGTTGTAAGCCTGGACGCGGTCCTTGGGATCGGGAAGGTTGCGCGTATCGGCCTGCGGAAGGTTCGCCACTGAAACAGCCGCGTATCCGAGTGAGCGGAGACTTGCGAGCAGAGCAGGATCGGTCGCTTGCGTGGCAGCCGCGGAAGTCTTAGACGCGGGTGTGTAGCGGCGGATTAAATCCTGAAGCCGTTCGTTCATCTCATGTGCCAGTGCTTGATGGGTGCTGAACAGGTTGTGAAGCTCGTGAGGATCCGTTTTCAAGTCGTAAAGTTCGGGACGGGTCGTTTCAATGTACTTCATGCCACGCCATTCAAAACCCAGCAGGCGGTTCCAGCCGAAGTGGATCAGGGGAGCGTAATTCTCCGCGTATTGGCCTGAATCTCTTCCTGACTGATGGCCCAGCATCAGGCTCAGCAGACTTTGCCCCTGGACGCTGGAGGGCCGCGCGATTTCGAGACTCTGAAGGACGGTGGGCATCACGTCCACAAGCGACACTCCTTGCTGCACGACGCGCGGCGGATCGCCCGGGACTCTTACAATCAGAGCGACGTGGAGCGTTGCGTTATAGACAAAGAACCCGTGTGTTTTTTCGCCATGCTCGCCGAGACTTTCTCCGTGGTCACTAGCCAGAACGATGAGTGAATGCTCGTAGAGGTGTTGCTGTTTCAGGTAGTCGAACAAACGACCGACCTGCGCATCAGCGAAGGCGATTTCGCCGTCGTAAGGGTGGCCGCGGTAAAGGCGGGCGTAAGGCTGCGGAGGGTCGTAGGGAGCGTGCGGGTCGTAAAGATGAACCCATAAAAAAAATGGCTTCCGCTGGTGAGACTCGAGCCACTTTAACGCCAAGTCCACAACCTTGTCGCCACGGCGCTCGATTTGATCCAGGTGGATTTCTCGCATGTGGCCCAGGTTGAAGTGGTCGTAATAGGTGTCAAAACCCTGGTTCAAACCGAAGCGCGAGTCGAGAGCCGCCGACCCGATAAATGCCGCGGTCGAGTACCCGTGACCCTGCAGCACTCGGGCAAGGGTCATGGTTCCAGCAGCCAGCTTGTTGCCGCTGAAATCGTGGACCCCCGTGGCCATGGGATATTCGCCCGTCATCAGAACCGTGTGAGATGGGAGAGTGATCGGCACGACCGTGAAAGCGTTTGCGAAACGGACTCCCGACTTCGCAAGCTGGTCGATGTTGGGGGTCTTGATCCGATCGTATCCGTAACAGCCCAGGTGGTCCGCGCGAAGAGTATCAATGGTGATCACCACGACGTTGGGACCGGGCTTCCCGGCGGCCGAGGCCACACCGCACAGAAGTCCTGCAAACAACGCCGCCAGGACGATCCTGAACTGAATAGAGTTCATGAATCCTCTAGGCGGCTGCCGGTCACACTGGCCTGTCAACACGCCCTCCGCCGTACCCGTTCATATTCACTTTCATCGCCGGTGCACATCACGCTTCAATCTTACCGCGCAAGATCGTAAGGGAAGCTTTCGGCATGGTGAACGCGGTTTCCTTGTCAGCCTGCAGTGTCGACTCCAATGGCGGGCCGTCCGGGTCCGCGTGGCTGTTGCTCCCGTCCGCATGCCATTGGAATTGTTCCGTTCCAAAAGTCACCATCCTGACGTTGCCTGAGAAGCCGGCTTCCCGATTGCCGTTCTTGTTTTCAAACACAATGCGGACCTTGCGGGCATTCTGCTGGTCCCGATTAACGATCATCAACGACCATTCTCCGTCGGGCCGGTGCAACGCGTAGACGGCCAGCAGTTCATTCCCTGCGCCGTCCCGAATGTCGGTCAATACCCGGTGGCAGTGGTGGATTTCTCCGCCCGGCTTCACCCATTCCAGATTCATCAGCCGCGAAGCGAAATACTGCGACGCGTATCCCGTGATTTCGCGGTCTTTATTGGCGACAAAGGGACCAAAGGTTCCCCACCCATGGCAGCCGCTGCTGAGCGGGAAAGGGAAAAACTGGAAGTAATTGATTCCGGCGCCGCCAGCTGTGAGAAACGCGCCCACATATTCCGCCAGCCAGAGCGCGCCAAAGATATCGACAAACGACTGGTTGAGATTCCAGGAGAGATTGCACTCCGAAATGATCATGGGGACGTTTTCGGGCAGGCCGTCCTCTCTCCAGACGTCGAGGATATGGCTGACAAGTTCCGGTTCGCGGTAGAGATCAGACCAGGTGACAGCACAAGGCTCAAAGGGATAATGCTCAAACGACATGAATGCAAGGTCTTCCATCCGTCCGTGTGATTTCAGATAATCCAGGAAGCGTCCCAGCCACGACGTGCGGCCCTGAGCATCCGGCCAGACTTTGATGTCTTCATTCACCCCTTCGAATATCGGGCCTCCGAGTTTGGCCTCCGGCACCAGGCGGTGAATGGCCGAAGCGAATTGAAGGTAGAGCGCGGCATAATCTTCCGGCATAGCGTACTGTCCGTCCGGCTCTTCGCCCATTTCCACATAAGAAACAGGGTATCCTCGCTTTTTCAGATAGGCGATCTGCGCTGCCGCGTCCTCCGGAATTCCGTAAAGCATGGCGATGGGAACCATGGCTGGCAAATTGTTGGTAACGCCGCTGGTGAAGAAGAGGTCAAACCCTGTCTGCTCGCCGCCCTCCATGTGGAGATCGTTTTCGTCGTGCCAGGGATCGATGGACGAGCAGTAAGTCGCTGTCTGGTTCTGGTCCGGCGAGTGCTGAACCATGTCGATGAAATTTCCCTCTGCGTCGAGCGTGCCTGCATAAATTTCCCTGATCGCATACCCTTCCGAGTTCCTTGGGTCTTCCGCCCCGTGCGTGTCCGCCGTGTGTGAGGATTCTGTCATCACAATCCGCAAAAACCTCGCCGTGATGGGCAGCTTCGAGAGCTTCAGTGTTGCCATCCCGGCCCGGCCATCCTTCACGATCCCGCCGGGAAAAGTGTTCCACACTCCTCCTGTCGGTTTGCTCATGGCGTCTTCATTCCCTGTCCAGTATTGGACGCTGTAAGCGCGCGCGTAAGGATCAGTCCAATCAATTCGTATGGCGTTGACCGGCTGGGCCGCTCCGAGATCAATCACCACCCACTGCGGATGCAGCGCGTCGCTTTCGCCTGTGTAACGTTCAGCCAGGTAGGGATTGCTCTTCCAGTAAGAGTTTGGGTCGCCATCGGTCAGTCGCGAGAAGCCGGATTCAGCTCCTCCGTTTCGTGTGTTGCCGCGGTGGCGCAGGTGGTAGCCGTATGAATGTTGGATAGGCGCTGCAAGCTCGGAACTGCCGGTGAAATAACCCTGTTTCCGGGAGGCATCGCTCCAGGTTCCAGTTGGATTCCAGTGCCAGGCGGCGATCTGCAATTCCGTGTGCTGCCGGTAGCTCATGGGTCCCCAGCCGGCAGAAAGACACTGTTTGACCATCGGCGCGGCATACAGCTCATCTGCCGACTTATAGGGAATCATGTCAATGGAGGTGCCCAGGGCTTCGTTCGGCTTGAACGCATTTGTCTCATGGCCGGGTGTCGCGTCGACGCGGATGGTCCCGACCTGGGGTTTCTCCTGCTGGGCAGCCGCACTTTGTGCGCTCGCGCCAGGCAATCCGGATTCCCCTGCCACACTGGAGTCCGCCAAAAGGGCCCGCGGCGCGGCGGTGAGTGCTGCCGCTGTCGTCGCGCCAGCCAGAAACTTCCGGCGCGAAATGTTTCTTACCTGCCCGCTCAATTCTCTCGCCACCCTGTTCCGCTCCTTCGCTCACAGGCTCCTCCTGCTCCTAAACTTATTCACCGCTTATATGATCCTGACGCAATCGCATTCTAGCATTGTATGATTGCGGGATTGCCGGCACTCACGGTTTGTCTTTCAGCCAGGAACACATTCTATACCTCGCAGCTGCGGCATTTGTCACGCATTCTGAATTTCAAGCGGGAGACGCCAGTTGTCCATTTAGTCTCCAGATCCGCCCTGAACTCCACTTAAGGTGATGGGCTGAAATCCAACGCTTTGCCATCCAGCCGCCCTGGTGGAGCGGCGTCCAGGATTTTCAGCACCGTGGGAGCGATGTCCAGAATACTTGGATGAGAGGATTCGACAACCCGGTTGCAAAAGAAAATACCCTGGGTATTGCTGGGATCGGAGGCGCAGTGATCGCCGCTCCACTTCTTCATGTTCGCCACAATGATGCCGGAAGGGATGGCGCCAAGCGCCGTCTGCCAGGAGGTTCGGTAGCCGATCTGGAAATTGAGTTGAAGGTCGGGTGCGTCTTTCATGTAAGCGCCGTGGTCGATTTCTTTGCCGAGGTAAACATCCTGCAAAACCGGCTGGCCATTGTCGGGATCGCGGTAGGCCAGAAGTTTCTGCTGAATTTCATGGAGCAATTGATCCGCCTCGGGTCCGGGATTGACGATGCCGTTTGCCTCACGCCCGCGTTCGTTCAGATAGATTTGCCCCAGGCCGAGCGAGTATGCCTTGGTGCGGTTCCAGTCCACGTTCGGGAAGAAACTGCCCTGGCCGTACAGGTCTTCCAATTTGTAATTCCTGCCGTCAGCGCCGGGGTTCTTGAGAGTCATGTAACCGTTCTTGACGAGCCAGGTGTTGGTGTTGAATCCCCAACGCCAGGTGTGAAACCCGTGGTCGGAAACGATGATGAGCGTGGCGCCGGGTTTCATGACTTTCAGCACCTGGCCGACAATTTCATCCATGTGCTCATAGGCCTGCAGAATCGTGTCGCCGTATTGTTTGGCCTCCACCGGATCGTAGCGGGGGTGCTGGGGATCGATCAGGCGGAAGAACATGTGCTGAATACTGTCAGTAAATGTAAAGATCGAAACCATCAGCGACGACGGGTGCTGGCGAAGTTCGTCGAGCGTCATGTCTTCGAGCTTTTTTGAAGTGCGCCAGCAATCCTGCAGAAAAACTCCATCGCTGATGCGTTCTTCATTGAGCGCCCAGGTGTCGTGCCACCAGCCAAGGGTTTTGTAGAGCCCGTAGGTTCGCGCGAGCTGCGCGGAAAAATCAGCCGGATAGGAAATGGGCAGGATGGGATGCACGGGATCAATATTCAAGGGTGACATATAAACGCGAAGATCGGGAGAGGTCTCGAGCACATAGAAGCGCGAGACGGCGCTGATCGAGAGGAAGGGGGTGACCGGGAATTTCGACCGGAACCAGTTGCTCCATTTCCCTTCGCCGACGGTTTCAGAGTTGTCACCGAACCGGATGTTGACCTTCTTGCCTGCAGGCGAGACGGTGAATTCGATGGGGATGGAAATTCGGCGGAATTGTTTCGCCGTGGGATCGACGGGGCCTTCGACCTTCGCGCTGGCATGGTTTTCTTTGAGCGCCAGCCGAACCAGCTTGCCGCCAAATTCGGTGTCACCCACATCCCATTGAGTCAGGTCCGTGCCAAAGTAAAAGAAGGTTCCCCATGTGCCGCGAACGTCGGGCAGGCCAAGCCCCGCCAGGAGTTCGCCTCCCGGAACTTTGGTGGGCGGAAACTCGAGCGGCATCCGCAGCACCGTCACTTTGTAGCCGGCGTCAGCGGCAGCCGCGTAAAACGGGGTGCCGTGGCGTTCGTTGATCGCTTCCGGCGGGCGGATGGGAACCAGGCCGAACAGGAACCTGGGTTTTCGCTTTTCGACCAACGCGAGCTGGGGAAGGTAGGTCTTGGGGTCGCGCTTGAGGAAATCAAAGATCCCTGTCCCGCCCGGGTTAAGGCCGGTTGCAAACGAGGCCCAGGCCACCGGCGACTCCGGCGGATTGGTAGTGCCCAGCGGTTTAAAGGTGCCCGTCCGGGCAAGGCGGGCGAGGTTCGGTAGCTTGCCGGCCGCCATATATTTGGAAATCAGTGTGGGGTCGGCGCCGTCAAATCCCAAAACCACAACCTGCGTGGTGACGGGGCGCGTTGTCACGCGTTGGCAGGCAACCGCGCACCCCACGAGCATCACTGCACTCGCAAATTCCACCCAGGCCCTGGCTCTCATCACTGAGTCCCTTTTATCACAAAGGGGGCGGGAGCCAAAAGAAAATACCCGGAAATGGCTGGAAAAGATGGCGGTAGGCCGACGTGCGAATCCTGGACTCCAAGAGTCTGTCATTTTGTGGTTTGTAAGAATCCAGGTGGAGGCGCAGGTGTCAAAACGTGAGGGTGTTGGCCGAAGCTGGCGCGGATTCGGGTAACGAATTGAACCATGGCCGGGAAAGAAGATTAGATGAAAAATGTTCCTCATAGCTAATTTTTGATAAACTGCGTTGCCTCGAACGTATGAGCGCCGGCAGGATCTGTTGTTTTGGATCGTTTCGCCAACCACAAGAACCCTACATGAAGGATACTGAAGTGGAGCGGCGTGACCGGGCTTATGAAGGCGCCAGCAAGTTACGGCCGGAGGCTTTGAAGCGCCTCATGGGCTGGCGTCAGTAAGAGAAAGACAAAATCTGACTTGGACAATATGCAGGCCAGCCACGGACCACGGGCCGAACGGGCTGGCAGGAGAAATCGATGTTAGGAAGGCCGAGGTTGCTCCGCGACTTTAACGCGCAACAGATTCTTCGCCTCCTGCGGAAACATGGCCCCTGTTCACGCGCGGACCTTGTTCGATATTCCGGACTTAGCGCCCCGACAATTTCAAGCGGCGTGGCGTATCTGAAACAACATGGCCTGATTGAGCCTATGGGCCCGGGTCCTTCGAATGGCGGGCGCCCGCCCGACCTTCTCCGTTTTAATTCGAAAGCGGGTTACGTCGCGGGCGTCGACATCGGCACGTCGCTCGTGCGGATTGCGCTTGCGGACCTCGACGGGAAAATTGCCGAGAAAGTCGAGATTGCGACGCAATCGCAAAGTACCCCGGACCACGTCGTTTCTCTCATCGCCGCCGGCATCAGGAAGCTCCGGACACGGCACAAGGTCCCGGCAAAAAAGCTGGTGGCGCTTGCCGTGGGGGTACCTGGGATTACCGACATCCAGAAAGGGATCGTGCTTTCGGCCCCCATCCTGCCGCAATGGCAGGCCGTTCCCTTGCGCGACATTCTCGCAGAGAAGGTTGGGACCCATACCGTGGTTGAAAATGACGTCAACCTGGCGGCTCTCGGCGAAGGACGATGGGGTATTGCGCGTGGAGTGAAAAACTTTGTGTTTTTGACCGTCGGTTCCGGTATCGGAGCAGGGATTTTCATCAACGGCAACCTGTATCACGGTGCTGACTGGGAAGCCGGGGAAATCGGTTATCTCTACGTGCCCGGAACACAGGAAAGCCCGCTGGCCATCCTGAAGCCCGGGCCGTTGGAGGACATGATTGGCGCCAGGGCCATTGAGCGTGCCTGGAGGGATCTTGGCGGTCGGGATGGTGAGAACGGCGGGGGGACTTCGGGGGTGGGCGGCGGGCGCATCATGGATCTGGCGGAAAAGGGAGACCCGGTGGCCGGTAGAATCCTGCAGCAGACAGCTCGAATTCTTGCCGACGCGATCACGAACATCTGCGTGGTCCTCAATCCATCGCTGGTGGTTCTGGGAGGACGTGTCGGTTCGCGCCCTGCTCTATACAAGGCAACCAGCCGGATCATCGAATTCAACGAATTCTGCCGGCCCCGCGTTGCGGTCAGCACGCTGGCAACAGAAGCGGTGGTGCTGGGAGCAGTCCAGCTTGCGTTAACTGTGGCTGAGCAGAAGATCCTTCCCGACATTGAAAATTACGATGCTTTCTCCCGCGAGGGGCAATCGCCCCAATTTCACTCGCAACCATAGGGACCTGCTCCATCTGCATGGCGGGATAGCGAATTCCCGATTCCCCGGCTAAAGGTCGCGATCGACTCCCTGGCTGTGGAGAGTGGACGTATCCATCCAATCGAATTTATCTTCCCGAGCCGGAAGGTGATGCGCAGCCGCGTAACCGTTCCTGACTTCCTGGACTTGATGAAACCATTCGCCGAAAGGCAGCGAGAATTCGCGGTCAATCATGTAACCCAACCCGGATTGGCGGCGACGGGCCTTCTCACTGGTTGCAACCGAGACGAAGTCCTGCGGGTCACGCGCCACGTGGCGTCCGTTGGCTTCCCGTACCCGTGGGAATATGCTCTTGTACCAGATGTTGCTGGCATCATGCAGCACCTGGTTGCGCCCATCGCGGATGGCTTTTGCGGCATCCAGCGCACCGTCCAGCTCTCTGACGGCGTCCTCATATTGCAATTTTTCAGCTTGCTTCCGGGCATTTTCAAGATGCTTGCTGATTCCTTCCAACCCTTGCAGCATCTTCAGGTTCTGGCGGCAGATCCCGGCCAGGGAGAGATAAACCTCCAGGTTGTACCGGTTGAACTGGACGGAAGGAAGCTTCGTGTAAAGCAAGTTCACCAGCTCGTCATTTTCGCCAAGAAACTTTTCTGCCAGTTGCATGCGCCGGGCATTTTCATTGCTCCAGTCGTGCCCGAGGTGAAGATAGTCCGCGGAGGGCACTGGCGGAAGCGGAAGCGTTTCGATGTGAGGCACAAACGGCCCGATGCCGTAAGAGTAGCCGAAAATCAACGGCAATTGATCCGTAGCCTTGCTGTCCCAGCTGGAGGCAAAGAATTGTGCCTGCGCGCTCAGCAACTGGTAGAGGTGGTCCATCCCGGTTGATCCCTCCCCGTAAAAAAGCCGGTAGAAATCATGTTCCAATTCCTGCGGACCAGACGCCGCCGGATGCCAGGCGGCCGCAGCTCCGACCGCATACCCAAGCCAGTACGTTTCCGGGTGCGGTCCCAGGTCACCCCAGGCATAAATATCCACGCCCATCACATCGGCCTCCCGGCGGCCCGAGGTGTAGGAAATTTCATTAAAAACCTGAGTGTCCTGCCCCTCGGTTTCGACATGCGGATGGACCTGCTCATGGGGCGAGAGGACAAAATAGCTCGGAAACAAAGGCCGGTCCGGCAGAGAGTTGGTATAAATCATCTGCCGGATGCCGTGCGCTCGAAAGGCTTTGTTATAGGCAGGAGAGTAGATTTCCCCGTTGATCAGCCAGGATGGCAGAAGGGGGATATCTTCCGCTTGCATTGGGTCTTCCCCCCAGAAAATGACTTCGCGGCCATGATCGTGGAGGTAGCCGGCCGTCTTTTGGGTAAAGTCGACGAGCAGCTTGCTGGGGCTCCCAAGCTTCTTTGCAGCTTCTGCGGAGTGGCACTGGTCATTGTCCGCTTTTCCGATGAACCAGGCCTCATCCGTGGAAAGATGAAAATACTTGACGCCTTTGTTGGCGTCCATCAGGTCCTGGAACAGACCTTCCAGCAGTTTGTACGTCTCCGGGTTGCTGGAGCACATCTGAAAGGCGTTTTCAGGGAACTCTCGAAGCTTCTTGTATTCCTGCCGCTCCAGGATCCAGTTGACGTGAGCGGGGCCGTCCACATACGGGATGACCTGCACGTGATAGCGCAATCCGTAATCGGTCAAATCCTGCAGCTGAGCGGGAGAAAGTGCGTAGGGGTCAACCAGGGCCGGCGCGCTGGCATATTCGAAATGGCCATTTAAGCGAAGTGCGAATCCGTTGACCTTGAAAAAAGCCGCACGCCGGATGGCTTGTTTCAAAACCTCCGGGCGGTCCAGGTGCATCTGCTCATCCCAGAAAACTTCGCGCAGCCGCACATCCGGCCAATCTGTGATGGTTGCTTCCGGAAGCCACTGCTTGCCATCCGCCTGCTTCACCAGTTGCACCAGTGTCTCAACGCCGTAGAACAGTCCTGCAGGGGCATTGGCCGTAATCCTGATTCCATTGGCGCCGATTTCAAGCTTGTAGGCCTGCTCTTCGAGAGACGCCCTGTCCTTGTCTGTGGCTTGACCAATCTCAACCGATCCCGGCTGCACCTCCAGCGTGATGGCTTTGCCCCGGCCGCGCGTTTCCAGCGTGATCCCGTGGCGCTTTTCGAGACCTTCTTTCAGGCTCTCCACCGCCACATCGCCGGGCTTCACGCCCTTGCCCGGTTCCAGCCGCCAGCTGCCGTCGAGCTGAATGTCTCCACTTTTCAACTCGACCTTCTGCGGCGCCGGAATCAGGTTGTAGCCCCGCAGGTAAAGGTCCGAGGGAGTGGCGGCGTGGAGCACTTGAGCGAGCCCTGCACTCATCAGCAGCAGGCATACCAATGTCCCAGTTTTTTTGATCATGTGGATTGATCTCCCAACAGAATGTGCCTTCGCATCAGGCTGATTACAGCAAGCGTTTCCACTCTTTTTATTCTCAATGAGCGGGCGAATCATATTCCTTCCAATTGAGCTTATCGTTGCGGGCGGGAAGGCCGTGGGCTCGCGGCGTACTCGTTCCGAGACCGCCTGCACCTGGCCGTACCATTCGCCCAGCGGCAGAATCAGTTCCCGGTAAATCAGGTAGCTCATGTCCACCGTCCGCATCGGCAGATGGTCTTTCACGTCATCCACTCCCGCCAGATACTTCCGCCCGTTCGCTTCCGCCACCCGCGGATGCCAGCTCTCGTACCACGTGTCGACTGCGCTGTGGTAGGCCAGGTTCCGCTGGTCGCGTATCCGCTCCACCGTGTCCAGCGCCTGGTCCAGCGCCGCCACTGCCTGCCGGGATTCAACATCTCGCCGCAGCCTCCTGCGCGCGCTTCAGCGCCCCGTCCACTTCGCCCATCTCCCGGATCATCTCCAGGTTCTGCCGGTAGAGCCCCGCAATCGACAGGTACACCTGCAGGTTGTACTGCTGGAACTGCACCGACCTCAGATTCTTGTGCAGCAGGTCCAGCAGTTCATCGTTGGCCGGCATGGCGTCCTCCGCCATCTTCACCCGCCGGGCGTTGGCCTGGCTCCAGTCGTAACCGAGGCGCAGATACTTTCCCTGTGGCACCGGCGGCAGCGGCAACACCTGGTCATGCGCCGGATGCGGCGGGTTAAAAATGGCATACGAGCTGCCGAAAATCGGCGTGCGTGCCGACGAGGGTTCGCGATCCCAACTGCTGTTCCAGAACTCCGCCTGCGTGCTCATCAGCTGGTAGAGCCGGCCGATATCCTGGCCGCCCTGGCCGTAGAAAAGATGATAAAAGTTGTCCCGGGCCACGGCCGGATCGGGCGAGCCCGGATGCCATCCCCAACTCGTGCCCGTTGCGTATCCCAGCCAGAACGTTTCCGGATGCAGTCCTTCGTCACCCCAGCCGGCGTTAAACACGCCAATCAAATCGGCGTTCTCACGCGCCGATGAGAAGGATATATGCGTGAAGATCGTATCCAGGGTTGCGCCCCCGCGCAGCGGATTGAGAAGCGCTGACTGCGGCAATACATAGTAGGTGGGGAATAGGGGATTCGGGCCGGACTGTGATGATACAAAAATCATCTGCTTGATGCCGTGCGCTTTGAAGGCGCGGTCGAACTCAGGGCCGTAGACCTCGCCATTCACCAGATAGGACGGCAACGATGGAATGTCGCCCGGCACCAGCGGATATTCGCCCCAGAACACTACCGTTCGCCCATGCTCGTGCAGATATCCCGCCGCCTTATCCAGAAATTGCGCCTCCACCTTGCCCACGCTTCCCAGCTTCTTCGCCAGTTGCCCCTCATTGCACTGGGCGTTGTCGGCCATCCCCACGTAGTAGGCTTCGTCGGTCGAGAGCACAAAGTACTTCACGCCCTTGTTGGCCTCCAGCAGATCGTTGTACATCCCCTCCAGCAGCTTGTACGAATCCGGGTTGGTCGTGCACAACTCATAGTTGCTGTCCGGATACTCCCGCAGCTTGGCGTATTCCGGATGCTTCAGGATGAAGGCAATGTGCGCCGGGGCGTCCAGGTAGGGAATCAACTGCACGTGGTACTTCAGCCCGTAATCCGTCAGTTCCTGCAACTGCGCGGGCGTCAGCGCATAGGGATTCACCAGCGCCGGCGCGCTCTGGTATTCAAAGTGATCGTTCAGCTTGATCACAAATCCGTTGATCTTGTAAAACGCCGCCTGCCGCAGCGCCTGCTTCAGCACATCCATCCGATCCAGATGGTGGTTGTCGTCCCAGTAGATGTTCCGCTGCTCGAGGTCCGGCCAGTCGGTGATGGTTGCTTCCGGCAGCCAGCGCTTGCCTTCCGCGTGCTTCACCAGTTGCACCAGCGTCTCGACGCCGTAGAACAATCCCGTCGGCGCATTGGCCGTAATCTTGATTCCGCTGCCTGCCAGCTCCAGACGGTAGGCCTGCTCTTCCAGCGCCTGCTTGTCCTTGTCCGCCGCCTGCCCGATCTCGACCGATCCCGGCTGCATCTCAAGCTCGATGGCTTTGCCCCGCCCGCGCGTTTCGAGCGCAATCCCGTGGCGCGTATCGAGCCCTTCTTTCAGGCTCTCCACCGCCACATCGTCCGCCTTCACGCCCTTGCCCAGTTCCAGCCGCCAGCCGCCGCCGATTTCAAAATCCCCGCCCTTAAAGCTCTACCTTCTGCGGTTGCGGAATCACGGTGTAGCCACGCCCTGAGAGAGGAGTATGAGTCGCACCCTCCGCAGGCGCCCAGGCCATGGTAAATGTCAGTAGAAGAAAACAGACAAACCGCACAGGGTTCAGCACCGATCGCATTTTATATCCTCGCCAGGGAGTGAAATATCAAACACAGAGATCCGGGGGTCGTATTAACCGTCTATCTTGCGGGCACGTAATTCGACGAGGCTCGTAATCTTTCCGTAAGGAATGCCGGTGCGCCAGAACTGCCTGTTGAAGGCCCGGTAATGTCCTTTTGCCACGCGTGACGATCTGGCCAGTGCCGATCGCAACGGACAAACCTCTTACACCCAAAATCTCACGAGCAGTCCAATCTCTTCACCCATGAAAGCTCATGTCTTCTTGAGCGGAGACGCCTCACTGATTGAGAAGGACCTGTTCCAAAGATGCCATGCTCAGGCTTCGCCGGGCGATTAAGGCTTCGTACTTGCTGTGAGCCGAGGACGCTTTCTGCGAGTCCCCTTCGGCCCGATACAGGCGCTCGAGCAACTGGTAAGCCCCGGCAAATTCAGAGTCGAGAGCTGTGAAGGTCTCGAGATCTGCAATGGCCTTCGTTCTCTGACCCTGAAGCGCCAGGACGCGGGCACGCCAGAAGTATGCTGGAGCGATTTGGGGTTCAAGCTGAATCGCCTGGTCCAACTCTTGCCGGGCCGCGGGGAACTTCCTGCCTTTGAACAACGCCACAGCGAGCCCAACATGATAAATGGCCGCACCCGGCTTCAGGGCAATTGCCTGGCGGAAGGACCCCTCTGCAGCAGCAAGATCCTGCTGCTTCAGTTCAATGATGCCCATCAGACAATGAATCCTGACAACTTTTGGCTGCAGGAGAACCGCTTTCCTGCACGCCACAGCAGCTTCCGCGTACCGATCCATAAAAAGGTAGGTCAAAGCCATCTGGTAAAAGACGTGGGCGGATTGCGGACGGAGCTTGCGTGCCTTGGCCAGGGTTGCAAGCGCCGCAGGATACGAGCCTTCCGCTAATTCGATATCGGATTTTGAAAGCAAATAATCGACGTCCGAAGGGTTTGCCGCCACCGCGGCTGAAAGCAGCGGCGCTGCCTCCTCGATTTTTCCTGCAAGCAGCAACGCCTTGCCTTTTAAGTACGAAACCTGCCCTGGAGCGCCGGCAGTATCGGGCATGTTCTTCAAGACCGCCAGAGCTTCCACTGACTGGCCCGACGCCATGCTGACCTCCGCCAACAGCAACTTTGCAGAGTTGTCTTGCGGCCGCATTTCTGTGACGTTCTCGAGCAAATATCGGGCCTTCTGAAACTCGCCGTGATCATAAGCCAGTTGGGCCAGGGTCAGCGCAAGAGAAGAATTATTGGGAAGCGCGGCTGTCGCTTCGTCGACGCTCTTCAGGGCCTGCTGTGTCTCGCCGGCTTCAAACTGGGACCGAACGAGGTTGGCCCATATTTCAGAGTTTTGGGGAGACTCTTTCTGTAACTGTTCAAAATAGGGGACTGCTTCGCGGGCCCTGCCGACATCCACTAAAGCCCTGGCCAGAGAAAATTTTGCCTGCATCCATTGCGGTTGTTTAGACAGTGCCGCCCGAAATTCGGAAACGGCCTTTTGGAGCTGATGTTCCTTCGCATAAGCAATGCCGAGATTGTAATGCAAGTCGGCAGAATCATTGCCGAGCTGAAGCGAACGTTGAAAATGAACAATCGCGGCGCGCAGGTCTCCGGTGCGGGCTTCGGCATTGGCCAGATAGCTGAAATTGGCCGCCGAAGGGTCTTGCCGGACAGCCTCGGCAAAGATCTCCCGGGCCCGCGAATAATTGCCATCCTTGAAAGCCTGAATGCCGCGCTGAACAAGGCCGCCGGCAGTCTGGGCCCCTCCGGCGGAGACAGGCAGGGAAAGAGACACTGCTGCAAGTATGACGAAAAGCGCCAGGCTTCTCTTCAACGGCCCCTCCTTCTCTCCTCCTGTTTCAAGCTGAGCACTTTGGCGCTCAAGGCTTTCAGGTCCGGCAGTTGAAGATGTTGGGCCTTAATGATCGCCAACTGAGCCTCACTAAATTGCCCGTCCCCCTGCTGGTGCTGAATCAACATCGATTTTGATTGGTACTGTTCAGCGCTGAGGTCAACCACGCGGTAATTGGCCTGCCGGTGGCTATAGTCGAAGTCAACCTTGGCGTCCGGATCATGCAGCCGGTACCGAATGTTCTCGATATATTGCAAGGTATTGGCAAAGTGGTCGGTGGCGGCAACCCAGGGCAGTGGCGGGGCGGGCTGGCCCCAATTGCGATCGACCAAAATGTCCAGGATGTGGGGAATCACGATCGAATAGAGCTGCCCATGGGTGACATGAACATCCATAGGAACTGACCGCACATAGGGGAATACCGCCGGCTTGCCACCGAAGAAGCTTGAAACGATCTTCATAAAAGCGAGCTGCTGTTCGGGGCCAACGGAATTATCAAAGTACAGGTCCGTCATGCCCTGGTAAGACATGGCACATGAGCCGCTCAGGTACGCAAGCCTTACCCCCTTCATGTCCACGCTGCCAAAGTGACCGCCCGTGAAATTCAGGTAGAGGAGCGCCTCACAGTGGCCGTAGGTCGGTTGCATGTTATGCCGGCACGGACACGGACTCGCACAAGGGCAGCAGACAACACCTTCGCCCTTCAGGCGCCAGCGGGTGCCGTCGGAATGGGCTACGTACGAGTGCGGGGAAGAGTCGCCAAGGGCCAGCCCTGCAAGGGAAACCAATAATAATCCCAGAGCGAACCACAAGTGCAGTTTTTTCTTTGTCACATTCACACGCTTGAGGGAACCGGGCTAAGTGACGACGCACTTGATGCGGTGGTACCAGTTAGCCGCGTACTCATCGATCCGCCTGGGGTCGCGCCGTTCGGGCTGAACGGCTCCGCTACCATCCCGCGCCCGGCACTTGAGTTCCACCGCTCCGGGACGCGTCAGATGCAAAGAGGCCTCCCACAATGCCCATTCATAACGGCCACCCAGGTTCAATGTCGCAGGGTACCACCGATTGCTGAAGCTGTCGCTCACTTCGACGCTGGCAATGGGCGCCCCGCCGGACCAGGCCAGGCCATGCATCTTGAGCGTGCCGCGCGGCAGCACACTTCCGTCGGCCGGAGCCGTGATCAATGATTTCACCAGAACACGCGGAAGTGAACGACGAATGGGTTGGCCTGACGGCTCCGTCCGAACCTCCACGTAGTCCTTCATATTGCCGGGCAAGGGGCTCTCGGAAACCACGATGCGCTTCAGCCACTTTATGGAGTCCATCCCGTACCAGCCAGGGAAGAAGGCCCGCCAGGGTGCGCCATGATTCCGCGTGAGCGGCAGGCCATCCAGGCTGTACGCCAGCATCGCGTCGCCCTTCGCACGCTCAATGGGAACGCTTCGTGCGTAGCCATCTGCACCCTCGAGATGGAGGAAAAGCCCTTTGGGCGCCGGGCGTGCCAGCGCCAGAACATCTTCCAGCCGCCAGCCTTTCCACGTTCCGTTGCTCGCCAGCGCGCGGGTTGACACCAGATTCCCGGCACATTCCAATACTGCCCGCAGCTCCTGCTGAGGTATTTGCCGCAAGCTTGCTTCGTTTACTTGTTGAGCTTTTTCGACTTCACCTTCGATCCGAAGGCTCGTCTCTCCGGAAATCGCCGGATCAGCAAAGTGGTTGCGAACATAAAAGTCCCCGACGGAGGTTTCCCGGCCACTCAGCGAGCTCAAGTCAAACTCAACGAACCAGGGATCGACCGAGACGACAAAATGATCGGCCTGGGCCCTCCAAGGGTTTAGAAATAAGCTCCCGGCCGCCAGTTTCAGGAAATTTCGTCGGCGCATTTCAAAATATTGCCACCTCATGCGTAACCCCTGCAAGAGGCAGCGCGCTTTCGGGAAATCGAGTCAGTGGAAGATAAACACGAGCCAAAAGGCGGAATCAGGCCCCAGGACTGTCAAAAAAAAGAAGCAGAGGCCGGGAAAGTTCCGGCCTCTGCTTCCGCCCGTTTTGCTCCGGGTCAGAAAAACATCTTGAGAGAAAACTGAATGACACGGCCGCTTTGGGCGCTAAGAATCTGCCCAAGCGAACTGTCGACCGTGGTTGTGTCAGGGTTGTTAAAGTTGACCTGGTTAAAGGCATTGAAGAAATCCGACCGGAATTGCAGCCTGTATCTCTCGGTAATCGGAATGTTCTTCATGAGCGAAAAATCCGTGTTCGAGTATGCAGGCCCGCTCAGGATTCCCCGGCCCGCATTCCCGTATTGTCCCAGGAGGGAATAGTTGACGCCAAAGGGAGTGCAGTTCTGCTGTTCGATCGACAGCGGATTGCCTGGCTGGGGAGTGAAGGAGCAATTGGGGTTAATAAACGCGCCCGGATTGAAGAATTGTTGAATCATGCTGGCGCGGCTGCTATGGCTCACGCCGATCGGGGCGCCCGTCAGGAAAGCATGCTGGGCGTCAAACGTTCCGTCGACGGCGACATCCTGTCCACTGACGAAGGTCAGCGGAAGACCACTTTGCAGGGATACGATCCCCGTAAACGTCCAATCGCCAAACATCCTGTTCTTCCACGGCTCTGAAAACTGAGGCGCCGGCGACCATACCCAGGATGCCACAAACGCGTGGTGGCGATCCCAGTCTGAGCGTCCGCGCTCGGTGTTCAGATGGAACGGATCCGAGACGGTGCAGCCAAGGTTGTCCGTCGAACTCATGTCAATCGACTTCGACAGTGTGTAAGACGCTACAACTTCCAGGCCATGGCTCATCCGCTTGGTCACCTGCGTCTGCCAGGCATGGTACCAACTGCGGAAGTCGTTTCCGAGCAGGAATCCCTGAGGACTGAGAATCCCGGGCTCGTAAATCACACGGCTGTTGATGTTATCGGGAGTGGAAATTGTGTTCTCGAGACCGGTCGTTGAGTTGTAAGTGGTTCCGGGAGTAAATCGGGCAGGATTGTAATTCACCAGCGCTTCAATTTTAGTCCCGATCTTCCCAACGTAGCCTGACTCGATCATGATGCTCGGAGTCAATTGGCGCTGGATTGTGAGATTCCACTCCTGATCGTAAGGAGTATAGAGTGTTGTCTGATTGAATACACCACCAACCGGCAGCGGGAACAGAGGACAATCGACCCCCGGTGCCGCCGAGATTGGCACGCAGCCGAATTTGCCGGTGGGATTCGGAGGGGGCGGTGTCTGCCCAACCGATCCAAAAGGATCGGCGATATTGCCATCGAACCCGCTGAAAAATCCTGCGAATGGAGGGTTTTCCTGGGCGAGAGAGTCTGCGTTGATCGATTCGTAGAAGATGCCATAGGCTCCTCTGACGCTGGTCTTTCCGTCGCCAGACACGTCCCAGGCAAATCCAAATCGCGGGGCCAGATTGTTAGCATCCCATCCGGATTTGGTGAGCGACCGGGTAAGGCCAGGATCGTTAGGAAACAGGATTCCGGGCGGCGCGTCAGGAACGACAGTCGATTGCGCCCCAGGCGAAATGGTGTCAATCCGGTTGTGGCGATCGATCCACCACTTATAAGGCTCATAGCGAATTCCCAATGTCAGGGTCAGCCGCGGCTTCACCTTCCACTGATCCTGGAAGAAGAAGCTTGGCAGATAAGTCTGGTCGTCGTTGTCGCGAACCCCGAAGTCTCCACTCATGGTTCCGTAGGCGCCCAGCATAAAATCCGCCACCGGGTTGCCGGAACGCGAGCCTGTAAAATTGAAACCGGGCGAGCCGACAAACCGCTGCAAAAAGTGAAGCCACAGGATCTGGCCACCAAACATCAAGGTGTGGTTGCCGCTGATCTTGGTCATCACATCCCGCACCTGGTAGTTGTTGCTCTTAAACGCGTTGACGCCACCGGTCCCCAGGTGGAAATTGCCGGCAACGCTCGCACCGATTCCTCCAGAAGGATAGTATTGCGGCATCCCCTGAATCCCAAAATCAGTGGGTGCGTAAGTCGGCGTGTCATCGTAGGAAGAAACGGAGCGCAGGTAGGATCCAACGAACTGGTTGAGCAGCGTCGGGCTGAAAGTGTACGTGTCGTTGATGGACCATTCCCCCGTCTGCTCCCCCTGGATGTTACCTACATACCCTGCGATGTTGCCGCCGGCAAAGGGGCCTGACTGATTGTTGCGATCAAGGAAAAATGTTCCAAACAACGTGTTCTTGGCGCTCTGGGCCCAGTCAATTCGCGCCAAGCCCATATTGTTGTTGCTGGGCGAAGCCCCCAACGCAACCACCTTCCCGGTAGAAGACGTCGGTACAAAAGCAAGCAGTTTTTGGGCCACCGGACTGATACAGTTCGGATTGATGATGTTGTTTGCTACGCAACTGGCGCCAGAGGAATCCGTGTACCCCAGCCCCGTCAAAGGATCGACAGGGTCGTTGATCGTCGATCCGCTGGCACTAAAATCGCCGTTCCGCTCTGCAGTCGAGGGAACAAAAGCAACTGCTGCGTTAGCCTGCGGCCTGACGCGCAACCCCTGGTAGGAACCAAAGAAGAAAAGCTTTTTGCTCTTCCAAAGAGGGCCGCCGCCCGCGGCGCCAAACTGATTCTCTTTGATAGTCGGTCTGGTACTGGTGAAAAAGTTCCGCGCATTCAGTTTGTCATTGCGGAGGAACTCCCAGGCATCGCCGTGAAATTCATTGCTTCCCGACTTGGTGACCACCGTCACCTGAGCGCCCGGATTGTGTCCGTACTGCGCGTCGAAGTTCGAGGTCTGGAGGCGAAATTCCTGAACTGCGTCCGGGGGGGGATAGTTCATTCCCGTGTTCCGCGAAGGATTGTTGAAGTAAGCGCCGTTCAAGGTGAACAGGTTCATGTTGTCCCGACCGCCACTGACGTTCATCCTGGGGCCACCGCGGGCACTCGACATCTGCTGGGGCGCGTACACGCCAAGCACTCCGGGAACCGTCAAAGCAAGGCCAATCACGTTGCGGCCGTTCAAAGGAAGATCCACAATGCGGCGGTCTTCGATGAGGCCCGATGTTGTAGCAGAGGTTGTGTTTACCAGCGGAGGGGCCGCGGAAACTTCCACCGATTGCGTCACCTGCCCTAATGCCAGGGACAAGTCCAGGCGAACGGGCTGGCTAACCGTCACCGTGACGTTGGTGTGGGTAAGCCTTTCAAAACCGGTCTTTTCTACCGTAACGGTGTAAAGCCCCGGTTGAACAGCCGTGAATTGGTAAAAGCCTTCGGCATTCGATGTCGTAGTGGTAGTAAGGTTCTGGCTGACCAGCGTTGCCTTAACATCGGCGCCGGGAACAGCCGCGCCGGTCTGATCCTTCACATATCCACTAATTGAACCTGTCACCTGGGCTCGCAAACCCGCTGGCAGGCTGAATAACAAACAAACTGTCATTCCCGCCGCCCACAAAAGAAACCGGCCCGGCTTTCTACTTAGCATCTTCATCCTCCGTCTCGTAATTGGAATTGTCCCGACGCAATCAATTGATTCAAATCAATTTAAAGGCATTAAAGCATTAGCCGGCAGTAAGTTATTTTTGAGTTCTAAGTGCAATAATGAAGGTGCTGGCCCCCTGGGCAAACGTTCATGTTGTGCAGCTTTCAAGGTCCAAACCTGTAACATGGCCGGGGCCAGCGGCCCAATCGCTCTGCGGTAGTACATTATCTTCCGTGTCAAACCAGAGAACGACATAATTGGGGCCGGGCTTCCGAAACTGGCCCTGGGTTCTTGGCTCTTGCCCGTGCAGCCTGATCGGCCGGGCGTGCAAAACTCAAATTGGAAAAAGCCCCGTAATAAGCAATATATCGTCAGCAACTATAACAACTCGAAAGATTTATTGGCAAACATTCGAAAGCAGTCTAACCATCCCCCGAATGTCTCGGGCTATCGCTAGCGATTACAGTTCAGGTTGTCTCAGTAATATGGTTCGCCGGAGGGCGGCCCCACGATCTGGAAATTGACTACAGGCTCCATAAATTCTGGGGCTTCCACCGGTGGCCATGCCTTTACTGCATACCCCTGACCGGCCCACGATAAAAAGTGAAGAACCCGATATTGATGATCCACAACTCACGATGGAACCTTTCTGCCTTCACCTAGGGCCTGGTCTTGAGTGCCAAGCCTTCCGGCAACTCCCAGACAACTGCGCATTTGGCCACAAGGTAATCCCAATAAGTGCCGCCAGGATGATGTAAAACCACTTGCCGTTCGATGGGCTCAGTCTCGTATATTCATGTTATTTTGTCAATCTTTTTCTATTCCTTTTCGAAAAAAAACAGACGAATACGAAGGAAACCTTGTAATTATCGAGCATAAACCAAAGCATTTGTTTGAAATGCTTGCCATCTCCCCATCCAAGGTCAGGATTACCCTTACAAAACTGTTCAAATTTGAAACACGATCTCACCATTGCGACGCCGCCATGCCACGTTTGGATCCAACAATCTCCAATCCAGGGCTTCTTAATATCGTGTTATTCCGTGTCTTTAGAATCAAGCGATTGGCCACTGCTGCAGCAATCCCAGAGTGTTTGTCCGCGCCTACTACCAGACACAGAGTGAGGAAACTGCTCGGCGGCGCCGAACACTAAAAGCCTGGGATCAATTGTTACGGTCCCTGTTTTTGTGCTGTTTTTTGGAGTTTGGGGTCGAGCTTCAACGCGTGCTGGAAGGCCTCATGGGCAGCCGGCTGGTTGCCCTTCTTTTCAAGGGCGAGCCCGAGATTGTAATAGGCCCGTGCGTCATCGGGTTTCGCGTCGATCGCCGCACGGAAGTGCCCAATGGCATTTTGTGTTTCGCCGCGCTTGAGCAGGAGGGCTCCCAGGTTGGTATGGGCTTCTGCAAAATCCGGTTTGATAGCCAACGCCGCCTGGAAGGCTTTCTGCGCCGCATTCACGTCGCCCTGTGCCAGGGCACGCAGGCCCAGGTTGTACTGGGTATTGGCCTGGGCGAATTGGGCGTCGGCCTGGTGCAGGCGTTCCACTTCACTGAAGGCCGCTTGCGCTTCACTGGTTTTCCCCATGCGCTGCAAGGTTTGCCCAAGTCCATAAAAAGCCTGCGAGTAATCGGGCTTCAGGGAAATCGCGCGGCGCAATTCAACCAGCGCCCCACTCAGGTCGCCGCTGCGGCTTAAAGTGACACCCAGCTGGTAATGCCCTTCCGGATTGTCAGGCGAAATTTGAACTGCGGCCTGGAGCGCGGCTTTTGATTCTTTGAGGTCACCCTTCTCGCGCAAAGCGACGCCCATGTGCAGGTCTGCAGACGAAAACCCGGAGTCAAGCTTCAAGGCCTCCCTGTACTCAGCGATTGCGCCGTCCAGATCTCCTCTCTGCTGGAGCCCGCCACCCAGCAGAAAGTGTGCCATGGAGTTTTCCGGCATCAACTGGACGGCCTTCCTATGGGCGTCGATGGCGGCTTCAAGATTGCCGCTCTCTCCCAGCAGGACGCCCAGGCTGAGATAGGCATCGGGGCTTCCCAGTTCAGCGGCTTTCCGGAATTCAGCTTCAGCCCCGTTTGAATCTTTTTTCTTGAGGAGCGCCAGTCCCAGATTTTCATGCGCCTGAGAAAATTCCGGACGCAGGCGGATGGCGGACTGAAATTGTTTGATTGCTTCGTCAACCTGTCCAGTATTGGCAAGCAGTTGCCCGAAATTATTCAGGGCCTCTACATAGTCAGGGCTGATGGCAATGAGGTCCTGAAATTCTGCCAGGGCTGCTTCCTGGTCGCCGGTCCGTTCGAGAAGAAGGGCGATATTGTTCATCGCCTGCGGGTAATCGGGCTGCAGTTCGACGGCCTTGCGGAATTCAGCAAGCGCCGCCTGGGCATTCTTCTGCTGGAAGAGAACGCGTCCAAGGTTGTAATGTGCCTCGGCGGAATCCGGCCGGGCTTTAACCACGTCCCGAAACTCCCCGGCCGCCCCATCCAGGTCACCTTTCTGCGCCAGGGTAATGGCCAGGTTTTGGCGTGCGTCGACCATATCAGGCTGGAGCTTGAGCGCATTTCGGAAATCCTGCTCTGCCTCGTCCAGGTTGCCGCTTGCGTAGGCTTTGTTTCCCAGATTGAATTGGATAATCGCCTGATTATGGCCGGATTTAGCCTGGTCCAGCCGGGCGGTTTCCGCCATTGCCTCCTGGGCCTCTTTCTTTTGCCCCAAACTCAACAACACGCGGCCCAGAACGTAATAGGCCTGGTCATTGTCAGGCTTGAGTGCAATGGCGCGGCGCAGTTCCGGAAGAGCCTGCGCAGGGTGATCAGTACGACTTAAGGTCGCGCCGAGTTCAAAGTGAATATCGGCATCATCGGGAGCCAGTTCGACCGCCTTTTGCAGGGCCGCCAGCGCTCCCTGAAGATCTCCCTTTCTGCGAAGGACCATCGCCAGGCCCTCATAGGCAACCGGGGCGTCGGGATTTTCGGCAAGGACCTTCCTAAACTCCTCGACTGCCTCATCCAGTCTTCCAGCGCTGGCAAGTGTATTGGCCAGGTTTTGCCGGGCCCCGACCATGGCCGGGTCAATTTTAAGCGCCTCTCGAAATTCGCGCTCTGCCTGCGCCAGATCTCCACCCTGAAAAGCCTTGTTCCCGAGGTTGAAGTGTTGAATTGCCTCCGAACTTGACCCAAGGACAGTTCTCCCTGGAAACATCAACGTAAAGATCAGTGTGGCGAATACAACCATACTGAATTGGCGCCATCCGGCAACTTGGCTTCTGATAGCAGGCGTGGCTCCTGAATTGCGCAGATTGAACATGTTTATGCCATTTAACTTACTTCGATTGACAACTACATACAAGAAACATTGGTTCATCAAGGTGAATCGTCACGAGGCCGCCTGGACAACTTCCGAATATTTACACATCATCCTATATCTGATACTATGCGCGGCGAATAACGCAAGTGCCTATCGAAACACCTGGGGGGCAACAGATCTGGGCAAACATATTTTTTATACTGGATTCATAACGTTCGTTTTGACAATGGGTATCATCGCATTTGGCCAGCAGCCGGCCGGCAAGACTCCTGCGCACACACCGGCGCCGGCCCAACCTCACCGCGTTCATCGGGCTCCGGCCTATCCCGATCGCCCGCCCGCTTCCCCCGCGCAACTTGCCCACGGAAAACAACTGTTTGAAGCCAACTGCAGCTTTTGCCACGGAGCAGACGCCCGGGGCGGAGAAACGGGACCCAACCTGGTTCTCGCCCAGGTTGTGCTGGACGATCAAAACGGAGAACTCATCACTCCCATCATCCACAACGGCTTTCCCGAAAAGGGGATGCCCAGGTTCGATTTGAGCGCCGGCGACATTGCTGCCATTGCGGCCTTTCTGCACCACCAGCCGCTTTCCAACCGGGGCGCCCCCAGCACGCTGGACATTCTGGTGGGCAACGCCAGGGCCGGCCAGGCATACTTTGACCAGCACTGCACTTCGTGCCATTCCGTCACCGGCGATCTTGCCGGCATCGGCGGCAAATACGATCCCAAGACGGTGCAGAACCTGATTGTGTCAGGCGGGGGGCGCGGGATGCGTCAACGGGGCGCCAAACTGCCGAAGGTCCCTCCCACCACGGTCACCGTCACCCTGCCTTCGGGCAAGACCATCGAAGGCAAGCTCGACCACCTCAGCGCTTTTGTTGTGGGGTTGACGGAAGCTGACGGCACACACCTCAGCTTTTTGCGCAACGGCGAAGTTCCCAAAGTTGTCGTCCACTATCCACTGCAGTGGCACCTGGAGATGCTGCCCAGGTGGGATGACACGGACATCCACAATCTGACCTCCTATCTGGTCACGCTGAAATGACGAAAACCATCAAACTTTTTCTCGCAACTTCGTTGCTCTTTCTGCCCGCGCTGTTTCTCGGCCAGGGTCTGGACCCAGCTTCGATTTTGAAGCCGGCCATCAATTCCTGGCCCACCTATGCCGGCGACTATAGCCAGCGGCGCTACAGCCCTTTGAGGCAAATCGATCAATCGAATGTCCATGCCCTGACGCTGGCATGGGTGAGCCCGCTGACGGCCGGACCGGGCGCCGGCGGCCGCGCCTTTCCCATCAGCATCGGCGGGGTGGCAAAGGACCCGGTCACCATTCCGGGATCCAGCAGCGGTTCCCCGCGCCTGGCCGGATCCATCCTGCAGGTCAACGGCATCCTATACGTTTCGTCTCCGGATAACGCCTGGGCCATGGATGCGCTCGACGGACGAATCCTCTGGCACTACTGGTGGAAGTCGAGAGGGGCCACGCACATCGGCAACCGCGGCATGGCCATGTACCACGACTGGCTCTACTTTGAAACTCCCGACGATTACCTGGTTTCGCTCGACGCCAAAACCGGCCAGGAGCGCTGGCACAAGGAAATCGCCGATTTCAGCCAGCAGTATTTCTCCACTACAGCTCCCGTGGTGGTGGGCGATCACCTGCTGGTGGGGACGGGCGACGACCTGGATTCTCCCGGGTTTCTCCAGTCGTTCGATCCCGTAACCGGCGACCTGCAATGGAAGCATTACACCGTGCCTATGAAAAAGGGCGATCCGGGTTGGGATACCTGGCCCAGCATGGACGCGGCAAGGCACGGCGGCGCCCAGGTCTGGATGCCGGGATCATACGATCCGGAAACCCACCTCTACATTTTCGGCACCGGGAATCCCACGCCGGCCTACACGGCCAAAATCCGCGGCCCGAAAACCTACACCAATCTCTTTACCTGCGCCATTGTCGCGGTGAATGTGGACACGGGCAAGATGGCCTGGTATTTCCAGACCTCGCCCGACGACACGCACGACTGGGACTCCACGCAAATGCCGGTGCTGGTGGACGCTGAATTCCACGGCAAACTGCGCAAGCTGGTGATACAGGCGGCCCGCAACGGCTATTTCTATGTGCTGGACCGCACCACCGGCGAGCACCTGCTTACCTCAAAGTATTCCGCCGCGGCCAACTGGGCAAAGGAAATGGATGCCACCGGCCACGTGTTTCGCAATCCGGAAAAGGACAATACGATTCCCGGTTCGCTGGTGTCGCCCACCAACGGCGGCGCCACCAACTGGCCTCCGCCCAGCTTCGATCCGCAGACCCATCTTTTCTATGTCACCCTCTACGAGGGCTATTCCATGTATTATCTGTCGCTGAAAAATCCCCGCATGCTGGTGGGGTTGGGCGGCAGTGAACAGGATAATGTGGGTTCGCTGGGCACTTCTATCGCGGCCATCGATTACCAGACCGGCAAGGTCGTTCAAAAGTGGCGAGTGCCCGGATCGAACATCGGGTTTGGAGGCGGACTGACCGGCCTGCTGACCACGGCGGGCCATCTGCTTTTCGACGGCGTGGGCGGCGATATCGTGGCCTTTGATGTCGACAAGCTGAAGCCCCTTTGGCATTCCCACATTGGCAGGGTCCAGAACGCTCCCGAAACTTATATGCTGGACGGCCACCAATACATCCTCGTGGCGGCCAGCGGGTCCGTTTACGCGTTCTATCTGCAATGATCGCGCGGCGGTAGCGCAGAGCTGTGCGCGGAGCACATTACTCTGAGGATTTTTTTGAGTTCAATTGCCGCAGAGTTAAAGAACAACTCTGCGCTACTGCTTCATAACTCTCATCAAAGTGACGCAGGAGGCAATCATGGCCGATGACTCCAATCGAACGGAAAGCGCAAGCCGCAGAGAATTCCTGAAGAACATCACAGCCGGCGTGGGCGGCCTGATGCTGGCCAGCCGTGTGGGCAGCAGGGCCCTGGCGGCGCAGCCGGCCCCGGCAGCTCCGGATTGGACCGCGCAGATGGGTCTGGAGCTTTACACGGTCCGCGACGTGATTGTGAAAGACTACCCGGGAACCCTGGAGAAAGTTGCGCAAATCGGCTACAAGGAAGTCGAGCCGGCCGAAGGTTACAACCACATGTCGCCCAGGGACTTTCGCGCCCTGCTCGACCGCCTGGGCCTGCGCATGCCCAGCACCCACTCGGGCATCACCGCGGGGGATGAAGCGGCGGTCCAGAAGCAACTTGAAGGCTTCCAGATTATGGGCATCGAATACACCAGCCTCAGCGAGCCCCGGCCTCCCCGCCGGCTCGTCCGCCGCCCTCCCGCCTCGGCCCGGGGCGGCCGGATGCGGGAACACGTGGAGCGCGGGCGGACCGTCGATGACGTCAAGCGCGAAGCGGCGCTCTACAACCGCTATGGAAAACTCGCCAAAAAGTTCGGCATCAAAATCCTGCGCCACAACCACACCATGGAGTTCCAGCCCTGCCGGGGAAGCAAGCTCATGCCCTACGACATCCTGCTGGCCGAAACCGATCCCGAAGTCGTGGCAATGCAGATGGACATCGGATGGGCCACCGTGGCCGGGCAGGATCCCATCGAGTGGTTCCACAAACATCCGGGCCGGTTTGTTCTGTGGCATGTCAAGGACGTTGCCTGCCTGAAGTGCCTGCCGCCCGCGAGCGATGAATCCGCCCGGTTGCGCGCCGCCCGGCTGGTTCCCGTGGGGGAAGGCGACATCGACTACGCAAACATTTTCAAGTACGCCGGGCCTCGCGGGAATGAAGCACTTCGCCGTCGAGCAGGATTCGGCCGCTGCCTGGGGAGACTCCATGGCCGCCGCCCGGGTCAGCTACCAGCATTTGCGCGCCATGCTCACGCATCAGGCCTGATCAATTTCCGAAGTATCAAACTCGGGGAGACCTTCCGTTCATCCGTTGTGAACCCCCACCCGCCCTACCTGACGGACGTGGAGATTCCCCCGCCTGGCTCATTGCAACCGCGAATCCCCACCACTGTGGCTGACGACTCCTGCACGTGGCCGCCCAAGGATGCCGCGCCCGAAAATTCCAGGCAAGCGTATTGTCATATCCACGGCAATGGAAGCATAATCGGACCCTGAGCAAACGTCCTGATGCCGGTCAAAATATAACAACGGAGGGCTGCCTGCCGATGAAACACCTGACGCGCCGGAAATTTATGGGCAAGGCCGGATGGGCCACCGCTGCCGCCTGCTCGCCCATCCTGATCACATCTGATGAGGCGGTGTTGTCATTCGCCGCGCAGGATGCGCCAGGCAAGACGGCCGTCCTGGACGATTTCGAAACGGCGGAGTCTCTCAAGCGGTGGGACGGCCAGGTGGCCCTCTCGCGGGAGCACGCAAGCCATGGGCTCCAGTCGCTGAAAGTAACACTGTTCCCGAAAGAACTTTCCACTGAAAAACTTCCCAAAGACTGGCAGGGGTATGACCGCCTGCTCCTGGACATCTTCAATCCGGAGCCCAGGAACCTGATGCTGGGGATGGGCATTTACGATGAACTGGCCGATGACGCCACGGCGGATTACCTGGATGAAGCCTTCCGTGTGGGCCGTGACCTCTTTCTGATTCCTGGAATGAACCACCTTGAGGTTGAGTTGAAGGGCCTGGAGGTGTCAGCGAGCACACGCAAGCTGGCGCTCGACAAGGTGCGAAAGTTCACCCTCACAGCCGGAGGCATGCGCCGGCCGGTTGTGATTTATGTGGACAACCTGCGGCTTGTGAAAGGCCCCGAAGGCGAGGCGACGGCTTCGCTCCGCCGGCCCGAAGATGGAACCCTCAGGCTCGGCAATGGTTTCATCATCCCGGGGCAGGTGGGGCCGCGCGATGCCATCCCGGAATCCGCCGGCGTCAAGCGCAAGCGGGAAGAAGCACGGAAGGAACTCAGCCGGCTGAAAGAAGCGATTGCAGCCGCGCAAATGATGGGACTGGAGACGATTTATCACGAAATCCCGCTGGTGACGGCAGAGCTGGGGCTCGACGTCCGCACCCAGGTACCCTGGTTCAACAACGACGGCGCAAAGAGTGAGATGTTTGATTACGTGACAGACTCTTGCCGTGCCGGCCGCCTGGACCTGGACGATCTGATTTCGGGCGCACGGCGCCTGCCCGACACTGACGATACCCAGGTGGGCAAGAGTTCCGTTCCACTTTATCCCCACCTCAGGGGACTCAGGATGAAAGACGGCTTCTTCGTCAACGAAGAGGGCGAACCGTTGCTCATCCTGTCCCTTCACTCGCCAAGCAAGAAGCTGACCCGTTTTTTTGCCACGCCTTTCCAGCACATTGAGAGTTACACCGCCGGGGGCGGATCGCGTTGGACGATTGATCGGTCTCCGGTTTACGCGGCCTTCAAGAAGTACCCCGACACTCACCGGGTAGGATGGGATGGCTGGTGCGGGCACCTGATCCGCGACCGCTGGTCCATGGGAGGCGGCAGGGGAGATGTGGTTATTTGCCTGGAGAGCCCGCACATCAAGCGGGCCATTGAACAATACATCCAAGACGAAGCGCCCGGCTGGAAGAAGAATCCCGAACTGCTTTACAACATTATGGGTTACGAGCTGCAATACATCTGCTACTGCGAACGCAGCCAGCAGATGTTTCGCGAGTGGCTGCAGCAGAAATACCAGGATTCCGTCAATGTTATGAACAAGCATTGGAAGACGAAATTCAAGAGCTTCGACCAGATCGTTGCCCCTCCGACGAAGCACGCAGTTCCCCTGCCGGGTACCAATCGCGCGCAGTGGTTTGACTGGGCCTGTTTCAACCAGGAGCGCTTCGCCCATCACCTGGCGTGGGTGAAGAGTGTGATGCGGAAGTTCGGAGCTGAAACGCCCATCACCTCCGGAGGCAGTTCCAGCATGCTGGCAGGAAGCAATGGAACGTCCGGCATTGATGAGGAACTGCTGATCAGCCAGGTTAACGACATCGTATTGCAGGAAGGCGGCGGGTCAACCCTTGGGACCGACCTGGAGTGGGCGTTTGCCTTGCGGAAGATGCCCCTTGCAGACCCGGAACTGTCTGGCCAGGTGCGTGACCTGCTACCGCAATTCCTGCACGGCAAGTCTGTGATGCAGCTCTATTACTGGCCTTCCCAGCCTAATGCACAATTTCCCAGTGGCAACGGGTCTGCCATCCCCTACAGTTGGCGGTGGCCGCTCAGCGATGTGGCGGAACTGCTGCGCGTCGCTCTCGATATCCGCCGGCTGAACAAGGAGATTGCCGCCTTCGCTTCCGCCCAACCCGAGGTGGCCATCCTGTATTCAAAGACGTCGATCATCCAGGTCCCTCCTGAATTGATGCGTGCGCGCTCGACGCCCTATCTGGCCGAACTCAGGCGCGTGTATGAAGGAAGCCTCTGCCTCGACGCGAACACGACCTTCATCACTGAAAAGCAAATCCTCAATGGGATGGCGTCCCGGTACAAAGTGATTCTCATTCCCGCCGCCAAGCACCTGCCTCCGGAGGTGGCCAAGGCGCTGCTCGACTATGTGCAGGAAGGCGGACACCTGGTGGTTACCCCCGAATCCCTCATGACCGACCCGTATCTTCGGCCTCTCGATTTCTTCGACCAGATCGGGGTCCGAATCCTGAACTCCAGCGCTGCTTCCGGTTACAAGCTGGGCGCGCTGGAGCAGCAGTACGACCAGACAATGCGGCAGTCGATGGCGTCACGCGGCGTGGTCACCAGAGAAATCACCACGCTCCCCAGTGAAGAACTAGGAAAGACCGCCGTTCAAGCTCAGCGGCCGGGGCGTCGTCCAGACCCTGGCAGCCGGCGGCGGGAATGCCGTAATAGCTCGATTCTCAGACGGGCACGCCCGCGATGGTCAGGCACACGCGGGGGCGGGGAAAAGTGTATTGCCTGGCCATGCCTCTCGAACCGTCCAGCTACGCCCGGCTGCTCGACCGCCTGCTCGAGCACGCTGAAATCTCGCGCCCCGTCCGCTTCACGGACTCAGCTGGGCAGCGGATCTGGCAGGTGGAGGGCCGAAGCGTGCGGCGGGACGGTGACTGGCTGCTTTACCTGGTTAATCATGGGGATAGAAAAGAGATGGTGAAACTGGCGTTGCCGGTGAAGGCGCAATCTCTAACGGACTTGCGGCGGGGCGGTGAGATGGCGCCCGAAGACCTCGTCGCGCTGGAGCCGGGGGAGACCCGACTGATCCGGGTCAGCTAGCGGATGTCCTTTCCGCCGCTGCGCCTTTGACGATTTCCTCCAGCCTCTTTCCGGCTTGCTCAAGATTTCTGGTGCGGATTCGGCCGGGAACCATCTGTAAACACCGCTAAAGGGAGGGTGGCTGTGAAAAGACGTTTGTTCCTGAAATATTTGACTGCTCTGACGCCCATGATGGGTTCTGAAAGTTTTGCTGCCCGCCGTGGGACCAACGCTTCCGCCACGCAGGCCGGCCAGCCGGCGCCGGAAGGAGAATACCGGCCCGGCCGCATTACGAATGAGTACACGCAGTTCCTGCCGGGGGAAAAGGAAGCCCTGCAAAATGTTCCGAAGGTTCTGGCCATTGAGGGCGCGACCGTCAGCGCGCAACACGGGGGACAGACAAAGGCGTTGAAAGTCGGCGAATCAGTTAACGGATGGCAACTGGTGGCCGTGCTGCCGTGGCTCAACGGCGTTTCGACAGCGGTGTTTGAAAAGCACGTCACCCATCAGGGTGCGATTTCTTATCTGACGGAACAGGGCGAAATCGCTCACATCCCCAAACGCGTCGGCGAGCTCTCGAAGATCCGTCCGCGGCCCGTGAACCCGCCGGAAAAGCTGGGCGAGCTTAAGCGCCCCAGGGAATATGTTCCCGGACCGGACGTTTATGGCAACTACATTCTGGAGTCGAATGAAGACCCGTGCTACGAGAACGTGGCAGCATTGGGACCGGAATTCATTGGATGGACGCTGGTGGCGAACGGTGACACGGGCCCCCAGGGCGCGATGTGGCTGGAGCCCGATGGCAAGTCGCGCGAGTTTGGCACGGACCCGCAGTCACTCTGGGCGCCCGACATGACCGGCCGTCTGTTTGAGCCCTCCCAGAACCTCTCCTACCTCTACAACTACGTTGAAGGCTACAGCAAGCGAACTGCCATGGGCGGCTTCCTTCCGGCCGCGGACATTGGCGTCTGGAACCCCGCTTTCAAGGTGGGTTATGAGGTGATGGCCGTTCTGCCGCAGGGCAAAGAGGCGAAGCCCGTCGGGCGCGTTCGCGTGATGCGGCCAGAGGAACCGGAATTCGCCGAGCACTTCTGGAACGGGTCTCGTGAGGAGTTTTTCTCTGCACTTGTTGGCGTGTGGAACCAATGGCACCACTTTTTTGAAGACAAGATGAGAGTGGAGATTCCGGACCCGTGGCTGCTGGACGGCGCCCGGGCGGGGATCGCCCTTTCGCGGGCCAGTTATCGCGGGCTCGATCCCACCTACCAGATTGGCGAAGGGGCCTACACCAAGATTCCGGAACGCAGCCACGCGCTGTTTCCGGTGGCTCACTACGAATTTGTCTGGGTCCACCAGCTCTGGAACCTGACGGACGAGGTCGAGGCCTATTTCCAGCATTACCTCGAACACTACATCCTGCCGGACGGCAACTTCCTTTACAATACGCAGGACCAGGTGGAAGCGCCGCTGAACGCTGGTGTGTTTCTGGAAAACTCCGCGCGGGCTTATGACTATACGGGTGACATCGATGCGCTCCAGAAACGCCTGCCGGTGCTGAGGTGCATGATCGACTTCATTCTCAAGCGCTACGAGTACAGCAAGGAGATCTTTCCGGCGGACGATCCGCGCCACGGGCTAATCTGGGGCTCGCCGGAAGCCGACAACGGCGATCCTCGGAATGATTATCCGAACTCGCATCCTTATTACTACCAGAATGCGGCGTGGACCTGGCGGGGCCTCGTGGAGCACGCCCGCTGTCTCGATCGCGCCGGTCGCGAAGCCCATGATGCCAAGTTGCAGCAGGAGGCAAAGAAGGTCGCCGGGATCGCCGCCGAGATGCGCCCACTCATCGAGCGTTCGCTCAAGGCCGCTATGGGCCGGCGCAACCCGGAGATGAAGCAGGCGGGCATCACACCCTTCACTCCGTTTGATACGGATCGTAAACCCACCGACCTGACGAGTTATGAGAACCACCGCTTTATGATGGACTGGTGGACCAGCGACTGGGGCGATGTCGCGCTTGATCGCGGGCACTTTATTCATCGCAAGCTGGCTGGCGAGCAGATTCTGGGTCTGAACACCGACGGCGCCTCGGTCCGTACATCGAACTTTATGTCCCACGGAACGCTGGCTTACCTGATTCGCCAGGAGGATTACCGGCCGTTCCTGCTGACCCTCTACTCGCTCGCCTGCTACACCATGGATTCGGGCAGCCGCTACTCGCCGGAAGACGCTTACCTGCCGGGCGGGCATCCGGGCGAGGACAGCCGCTACGGATGGTCGGCCGTCATCAACAGTGAGCTGCAGGTTGCGCTCGGTTTGCGCTGGTTGCTCTGCTATGAAGAGCATGACCGCGCGGTTGTCCATCTGCAGAAGGCCGCGCCCAAACACTGGTTTGCCGCCGGGGAAAAGATCCACGTTGAGAACTGCCCTACACGGTTCGGGCATATCAGCTGGACAACCGAATCGATTGCCGGACCCGGAAACTCCGTCCGCTGGAGCTGCCGGCTGAAACTGGAGAGGCCACTCGCGGCCGATCTTTTCCTGCACGTTCACACGCCGGACGGACGGCCTTTGAAATCCGCCTCGATGGGGAACGTTCTGCCCGATCGCGTGATGCTGAATGCCGCAATGATTGCGGGAAAGACGGAGCTGACGGTAAATATCGAGTAGCTCCGGGTTGATGAAGTCAGTGCCGAACGACACGGGCCGGGTTACAATTTCATCATCACTGAAGGTCGAAGAGGCGCCTGCAAATGGAAAAAAGCCTGTGGACCGGTCAAAGTGGAATTGCGCGCGTCTTTCTGCTCATTCTGCTGGGGCTCGTCCTTTACTTCGTGGGACGAATTCTCCAGCCCTTTTTTACGGCGCTCGCCTGGGCTGCTATTCTGGCAACCGTTTTCTACCCTGTTTATCAGCGAATGGAGCGCTATCTTCACCGGCAGGAACTGGCAAGCGCGATATGCTGTGTGCTGTTGACGGTGGCAATTATTCTTCCGGTTGTGGTGCTGTTGTTTCTGATGGCCGGCGAGTCCGTCAAGGCTTATAGCACTCTGGAAGATGTGATTGCCAACGGAGTGCCGGCAAAGATCGCCGCCCTCCATAATTCCGCCGCCTACAAGACGCTTGCCCGGCATCTCCAGGAAATGGGCATGCCGGAGCCCAACATTGGCGCCACAGCGATGCGCGCAGTCCGCGCGGGAAGCCGGTTGCTGGTAGAGCACAGCGCTTCGGTCGTTACTGGTTTCATGAACTTTATTGTTCAGCTCTTCGTGATGCTGTTCGGCCTCTACTACCTGTTCCTGCAGGGGCCGCAAATCCTGCGCGAGTTGCGAAGCCTCATTCCTCTCCGGCCTGAGTACGAAGAACAGCTCACCCGGAAATTTACAGGCGTGGTTAACGCCACGTTCACCGGGAGCCTGGCGGTCGCTCTGATTCAAGGAGCGTTGGGCGGCCTGGGCTTCTGGGTTTTCGGCATCGGCGCGCCGCTGCTGTGGGGAGCGACTATGGCCCTGGTCTCTCTGCTTCCGATGGTGGGAACGGCTCTGGTCTGGGGGCCGGTGGTCATCTTCTACCTGCTGACCGGGTCGGTATTGAAAGGGCTTCTCATGCTGGCGGTCTTTGGCGTCGTGGTGGGTTCCGTCGACAACATCCTGAAGCCCATCCTGATCCAGCGTGGAATGGAGATTCACACTTTTTGGGTTTTTATCAGTGTTATCGGCGGGCTCAGTGTCTTCGGGTTTCTGGGCATGGTGCTGGGACCGTTTCTTTTTACTATCCTGGTTGTGCTGCTCGAAATCTACAAAGTCGAATTCGGAAGCGCGGCCACAGAGGAACCCGCGTCCTGAGCTCTGGCGCGGTGAATTCGCAGAACTGGCCGGCGTAATGATCCGGTATAGAGCCAGGTTGAACCTGGAGTCCCGAGAGACGCTCCGTGGACCCCACCTGATTGACCTTTGCCGAACCCAGTTGTTAAGATGACCAAGGTTGGACCAACGGAGGGAAAACAGTGGACCGATATACACGCCATCAGCTGAAACATGATGACTTCCAGGAAAAAATGGAGTCTCTTCAGGTTTTTGCTGAGGAGCACCTGAAGCAGATCATCCTGATCAGTGCGGCTGTGATTGTGGTGGCCGGCGCAGGGTGGTGGCTGAAGAATTACTACGCCCATCAGGAAGCCGCCGCGAATGCCGAGTTGCAGACCGCCATCACGACTTTCCACGCATACGTGGGCAGCAGCCAGCAGGGCGCTCTGATGGGTGTAGGAGAGAGCTATCCAACGGCTGAGGCGAAGTATCAAAAAGCTCTCACACAGTTTTCCGTCATCGTCAAGAATTATCCCCGTACCAAGGCTGCTGCGTATGCGCTGATCCAGATGGGAATCTGCCAGTCGCAGATGGGCAATGACCCGACCGCCATCAAAACTTTGCAGGAATCTGCAAAGAACTCCGACCAGGAGATTGCTTCGCAGGCCCGGTTTGCGCTGGCCGGAGTGCTGGCCAAAACAGGGAAGACCGACGAGGCCGCCAAAATCTATCAGGCTCTTGCGGACCACCCCACCACCATGGTTCCTCGAGCCACGGCGCTGCTGGCCCTGGCGGACGTTTACCGTGCCCAGCAGCCGAAACGGGCCCGCGAGATTTACCAGCAGGTCCAAAAAGAATTCGGCTCTGACACCGTGATTGCCGAATCTCTAAAGCAGCAGCTCGCCACGTTGCCCCAGTAGAAAGTAAAATCTTTGTCCAGGCCGCTCGCTTAGTTTTCCACTCTTATCCGGCCGGCGGCTTCCGGCTCGGCGTTTCGTGATAAATTCTGAATTGGATCAGCGCGCTTTACCGCAGGCGGTGGAGTGCGTTGGCATTCGATTCGAGGACCTCTGCAGATGCCTGGAGCCGAAAGGGAAACGCTTGAAACCGACGTGGTCATTGTGGGCGCAGGACCTGCCGGGCTCAGTTGCGCGTTGCGTCTTGCCCAGCTGATTGAACAGCGCAACGCAAAGGCAACAACCGGCCCTGCCCTTTCAGCAGAGAACATCTACATTCTGGAAAAGGCCGGCGAGATTGGCGCCCATTGCCTTTCGGGAGCGGTGCTGGACCCGCGCTCGCTGCGCGAACTGGTTCCAGACTTCGAAAGGAAGGGCGCACCGATTGAATCCGCGGTGACAGATGACGCGGTCTATTTCCTGACGCATCGAGGTCAGTGGAAATTGCCCGTCAATCCCCCTTTCCTTCAGAACCACGGGAACTACATCGTCTCCGTGAACAAGCTGGCCAGGTGGCTGGGTGGCCTGGTGGAATCCGCTGGAGTAAGCGTGTTTCCGGGCTTTGCGGGTTCTGAAATCCTTTACGAGGGCCGGCGGGTGGCGGGTGTCCGCACGGACGATAAAGGAATTGACAGGAACGGGAATCCCAAATCCAACTTCCAGCCGGGATACGACCTTCGCGCCAAAGTGACGGTTCTTGCGGAAGGGGCGCGCGGCTCGCTGACCAAACAGTTGGTCCGCCGGCAGGGCCTTGGCCAGGCCGCGAATCCACAGGCCTACTCGCTGGGAGTGAAAGAGCTGTGGCAGGTTCCCGCCGGGCGCATCAGTCGCGGACAGGTGATCCACACGGCCGGCTGGCCGCTCAGTGGGCGGCAGTTTGGAGGCGGCTTCATTTACGCGCTGGAAGAGACGCTGCTTTCTGTTGGCTTTGTGGCAGGACTGGATGATGAAGACCCGCGCTTCGACGTCCACAACTGCTTCCAGCAATTCAAGACGCATCCTTTTGTGAAGGGCCTGCTTGATGGTGGCGAGATGCTGCGCTACGGCGCCAAGACCATTCCCGAGGGAGGATATTTTTCAATTCCCACCACCGCCGTGGATGGAGCGCTGATTATTGGCGATGCCGCCGGCTTCCTGAACGCGCAGCGGCTGAAGGGCATCCACCTGGCCATTGAGACCGGCATGCTGGCGGCGGAGACCCTTTTCGAGGGCCTTGTGCAGGAGGACCTTTCGGAGGCGGCACTGAAGCAGTTTGAGACGAAGTGGCGCGCAAGCTGGGTCCACGATGAACTCTGGAAGGTCCGCAATTACCGCCAGGGGTTTGAGCACGGCTTCTGGCCCGGAGTGCTGCACGCGGGCCTGCAGATGGTGACCGGCGGAAGGGGCGTTCGCGCGCGCTATCCGCTGCGAAAAGATCACGAGCACATGGAGCACCTGGACGAGATGGGACCCGGTGGCGCCGCGAAAATCAAGCCCGACGGAGATCTGACGTTTGACAAGCTTTCAGACGTTTACCGCTCCGGAACCCAGCACGAGGAAGACCAGCCATGCCACCTGAAAGTTGCGGACTTCGACATCTGCAACAACCGCTGCGCGCGCGAATACGGCAATCCCTGCCAGCACTTCTGCCCGGCTGCCGTGTATGAAATGGAGGAAAGCCCCGACGGCTCCGGCAGGCGGCTGAAGATCAATGCCTCGAACTGCGTACATTGCAAAACCTGCGACATCGCCGACCCTTATGAGATCATCACCTGGGTGACGCCAGAGGGTGGTGGCGGGCCGCGTTACGATCGAATGTAAAGGAATGCCTTGTGGCCGCCGGCGATTGCGGAGGGCCCCCGGGGAATGAACGGATTTCAGACTGAAATATGTCAAACGCATCGGAGAAATTCGCAACCACTGTGAACGGGCAGGCCGGGAACGAAGCCCGTAAGAAAAGAGTCGAGCTGGCGGAAAATCCCCGTGAGTTCACCCGCTGGCAGCGGTTTCAGATTTTCATTGCCAGCTGGGTTGGTTATCTCGCGGTTCTCCTGATTGGCCGTACACTGCGATGGACCGTCGAGGGATGGGAAAACTGGGAAGCCGCGAACCGGGCGGGGAAGGGCATCATTTACACCTTCTGGCATCGGGAGATCTTCTCGGCGTGCTGGTTCTGGCGGCGGCGCGGCATTGTGGTGATGACCAGCCAGAATTTTGACGGCGAGTATATCGCGCGCATCATCCAGAAGCATGGCTATGGCGCCTCGCGCGGATCGAGCAGCCGGGGTGCCGGGCGCTCGCTGGCGGAAATGGCCCGCTGCCTTCGCTCCGGGCGCGACGCCGCCTTCACCATCGACGGGCCGCGCGGTCCACGGTTCGTGGCCAAGCGCGGAGCGGTGATACTGTCGCGCTCGACGGGCGCCGCTATCCTTTGTTTTCATGTCGCCCTCAGGAACGCCTACGTCTTCAGCAAGACCTGGGATCAGACCCAGTTTCCCCATCCCTTCAGCCGCGCTGCCATTTTTATCGCCCCGCCGATTGTGGTGCCCAAAAACGCTACGGAAGAAGAACAGAACCTCAGGCAGGAAGAAGTGCAGAAGACGCTTGATGAATTGCGGCGGCGCGGCGAAGCGTGGGTGACGGTCGATTAGCCAGCCCCGGACTTTATCTCTCGGTATAAGCCAGGGATTTTGCAACCTTTATGAGCTCAGCCCGGCCGGCGCCTGCCGACCTGTTGCCACGGATGGCAATCATAAAGCGGTCAAAAGGAAATACCAGGGCGTTGGAGTTACCGGCTTCCAGGCGAGCCTTCCACCCGTTGGGAAGCGTCTTGCCGCCCGGTGCGGAATCGCTTTCCATCCAGTTAAAGTACTGTGCTTCCATGGTTTCGCTTCCGATGCGCAGCGAGACCGGTTGGGGTGTGCGGCCCGTCGTTCCCGCAAAGGGTCTGTCTGTCATGGGTGAAACGAAAACCTGAAGCGGACAGGCGGTTTTTCTGGCCCAGCACCCCGGGTCCCTGTATTGGATTTCAATTTCAGCCTTACCGGTTCCGAAGCCATCGGCCGGGTGCCGGTTGACTTTCCACATCTCGTAGCCGGCAGGCAGGTATTGGGGTGTAGGAATGAGGGCGTTCACCGTGGCGGGAAAGTCAGGGGGCATGTAAGTGTGCAGTGGAATTCGAATTTCCTGCTGCGCCCGCAAGTTGACGGGCCCGAAAATTGTTGCGGTCACGGCAGCGACGGCCAGCCAGTAAATCAGTCGGCGTCTCCATGAAAAGACGGAGGCGAATGGGTTCCAAATTATGATGGATTGACTCGCGCCCATGTGAGGAATACCTCCTTGAGCGAAATCGGGCGTACCCGCGGTCGAAGATCAACTCTTAATTCCTTTTTATCTCCGATCGAGCGTTGCTGTAAAGTGAGAAGTTCGCACGGCGGCCATGAAGAATGCCAGGGCGGGAATTGCTCGGCCGGCGATCACGGCCAGCGAAAGATACAACCGGTTGGAACTGCGGACGAATCTTTACCTGCTTGAGGAGGAAGACGGGAATGGGAAGTGAATCGATAGAAAAGCTGGCGCATTACACGGCTTACCGGGCGGCGGGTCCGATCACGGTGGACGGCAAACTGGACGAGCCGTCGTGGGTGATGGCGCCGCGTTCGAAAGCCTTTGTGGACATTGTGACGGGCGAGCCGGGGTGGTTTGACACGCGCGTGGCAATCCTTTGGGACGACGAGAACCTCTATTTCGGTTTCCGGGCCGAAGAGCCGGATGTCTGGGCTACGCTCACCGAGCGCGACTCAAAGATTTACGAAGACAACGACGTGGAAGTCTTCATTGCCGGACAAGACGCTTACTACGAGTTTGAGATCAATGCCCTCAACACGATTTATGAAGTTTTCTGGATATGGAAAGACCAGATGCGGCCGGGCGGGAAGTTCCACGGGAAGCCGGAGTGGAATCCGGCCCGGCATAAAATCATGGAGATTGATGGCATCGGCGGACACGTTCATCCGCGCGGCTGGCGTTACGGGTTTCTCGACTGGGACTATCCGGGACTGAAGCATGCCGTCCACGTGGACGGCACGCTGAACAAGCGCGACGACGTGGACAAGGGCTGGACGGTGGAACTGGCGTTTCCGTGGAAAGGACTTGACCTGCTGGCCGACGGTCGCTCACTGCCGCCGAAGGACGGCGATGTCTGGCGCATCGACTGCTCGCGCTTCCAGCAGGTGAATAAGGAAGGCAAGCGGCTGGAAGTGAGCCCCGGGTGGACGTGGAATAAGCACGGCTTCTACGATTCGCATATCCCTGAAGTTTTCAGCTACGTGCACTTTTCAGACAAAGTAGTGGAAGAAGGGCTGAAGTGACCGGAAAAGCCCCTGGAGGGGGTCCATACACCCCCCGCTTTCGCAGAGCTCGAAAGCAGCTCTGCGCGACCCTCGAAATTCTGTGCTACTTTTGTGCTGCCTGCTTGAGTGCGGCGGCCACGAGTGGCCAGCCCTCGGCGACGCTCGGCACGCTGGGCTTCCAGCCCGAGCCCTTCTTGAATCGGGCGTTGGAGACCCTCAGGGAGCGCGAGAGATAACTCCAGACGCCTCCTCCGAACGTGGCCTTTCCCAGCGCGCCCGGGAACCGGAAAGGTTTCGGCACGTGCACGGCGTCGGCGAGCGTATGCAGATAGTCTTTGAAGGTGACGGGATTTTCGTCCACCACGTTGTAGGTTCCGGCGGGCAGATTGAGCGAGCCCAGAACGGCGGCGCCTGCATCCGGAATATAAATGGAACTGACGTAGTGGGCGCCCGAGCCGGGCTGGACCAGCAACCGCCGCCTCATCATGCTGATCATGTCCGCTGTCACGGTTGATTCGGGGCCGTAAAAGCCGCCAAAGCGAAGAACGATTCCGCGGCCTCCGGATTCTGAGAAGCGCGCCGCTTCCTTCTCGCCGTCGAGCGCGGAGCGCAGGATTTCGCTTTCACCATCGTCAGTGGGTGCGTCCTCGGTGATCCACCGGGTTCCGGCGTCCTCATAGACGAACGTCACCGATTCGTGAACATAGACCTGCACGCCCTCGGCGATGCCCGCGTCCACCAGGATCCGCGCCCCTTCCGTGCGTAGCAGGTTGGTCTCCTGCCAGGCCGCCCGGCTGCGCATCTTTGCGATGGGAGGGATTTTCGTCGTCAGACGCAGGATGGCTTCAGAGCCGGCCACGGCCTGGCGTACTTCCTTCGGATCATAGAGGTCCACCTGGACCGGCTCAGCGCCGAGGTTGCGAACCGCGTCCGCTTTCGAGCTGGTTCGGGCCGTCGCGCGGACCTGGTGGCCGGCGTCAACCAACGCCTTCACACTTGCACGCCCCAGAACGCCCGTTCCGCCAGCAATAAAGATTTTCATCACGGCCTCCAGTCTGTTGGATCCTCAAGGTGCCTGTAAGATCGCTTGCTCTGGAGTGGCAGGTCTGGCAACCCGCAACGGGTTCCGACTCCCTCTAATTCCAATGGTACGAGGCGCAAGGGCGTAAAACAAGAGTTCACAGGGACTCGCCAGAAAAAGTATCCCTGTAGACGGGCGCTTGCCTAGTTGCGAATGTTGCCACTCACAAGGCTTGTATGCGTTGCCAGTGTGGCTGATACTGGAATGTGGAAATATGAATACGCTCGCTTGGATTATCATTTTCAGCCTGCTGGGAAGCGTCGGCGTGGTGGTTGGCGCGGGGGCGTTGTTGCTGTTGCAGGATGCGGCCTGGCGGCGGATGATTTCCATCCTGGTCAGCTTTGCCGTTGGAACACTGCTGGGCGGGAGTTTTCTGGGACTGCTGCCGGAGGCGCTGGAAAAGGCGGACAGCCTACCGGTGTTTTCTACAGTGCTGGCGGGAGTGGTCCTTTTCTTTATCCTGGAAAAATGGGTGTTGTGGCGGCACTGCCACGACTCTGAATGCCCGGTGGACCGGGTGGCGGGCGAACTGATCCTGCTGGGCGATGCCGTTCACAATTTTTTCGACGGCATTGTGATCGCGGCTTCGTTTCTGTCGGCTCCGGCGCTCGGTGTCTCGTCCGCGCTAGCCGTGGTGGCGCACGAGGTCCCGCAGGAAGTGGGCGACTTTGCCATCCTGTTGCACAGCGGATACGGGAAAGGTCGCGCGCTCCTGTACAACCTGTTATCCAGTTCCACAACGTTGGCCGGGGCGGTAATGGCGTACTTTGCGCTTTCCTCCATTGAGCGCGTTGTGCCCTATGTGCTGGCCGTCTCTGCCGCGAGTTTTCTCTACATTGCCATGAGCGATCTGGTGCCCGGCCTTCATCGGGTGATTTCGCTGCAGAAAGCTGCTGTCCAGGTGGCGTTCATCGTTGCCGGAATTCTGACCATGGCTGCAATCCGGACCATCGCGCACGGGTGAGGTTTGCGGTGAAGGAATGACATGTTCCCCCTCCAAATGCCCACCTGGCAGACCGCTTGCATCGAAGCCCCTGATGCCAGAGGGCCTGTGTGCTTAAAGGAGGGATTCGGCGCTCCCGGTCTGCTGCTCGTCGATGGCAGGCGCGGCTTTGCGCGTGAGGAGATAACCGAGAAGGACTCCGTAGACGAAGTTGGAAATTCCAATTTCAAATCCGTGAGAGAGGCGGACGTAATCAGGCAGGAAGGGATTGGGCATCAGCAGGGGCGCCACCCCTGCCAGAATGGGAAAGGAGAGGCCCAGCGCGAAGGCCGCTCTTGCCCGGTGCCCTTCCATTCCGCGCACGACCACCAGTCCGGCGGCGACGTATACGAGACCCCGGAAAACCTCCGTTTCCAGAATGCTTGCCGGCCCCGGCAGTCTGATCCCGGCGTAAAAGTCTTTGACGAAGGGAAAGGCAATGATCCCGGCGACAAAGTAACAGAGGACGTAGAGCAGAACGCCCAGCAGGATGCGCCCTACCCAGTTTGCCGCCGGGCGAGGCACGAGAGGCCCCACGTCTTCCTGCGGCGTCTTCTTCCAGCAGTCCAGAATCAGGACCAGCAGCGGGCAGAAGATTAGCGCGGTCAGGAAGCTCGAGGCCATCATGCGGAAAACCTGCGGCGCTTCCAGCCTGACTTTGAAAAGCAGGGCTTCATCCAGCGTGTTCAGTTGGTTGATTCCGAAGTAGAGGACGAAGAGGGTTCCTGAGAGTTTCCATCCTTCTTGACGCGAGCTCGCAGCGACAAGCCCGAGCGCCAAAACAACCAGGAGATCTGGGATGATCAGAAGGCAGAGTTCCGCAAGATTCCGGGGATGATTCCAGAGAATTTGCCAGGCCAGCAGCGCCAGGGCGGCCCCGGCAATTCGCAGAGTGAGACCGAAGGCCTTCATCGGATTGCTCCCTCAGAAGGTGGCAGAGGAGTGGCGCGGGGCCGGCCTCTGTGAAACCGAATGCTCCATATTATGACACCGGCTTGATTTCACGAATCCATATGTTGCGATAGCGCACGGGGGCGTGATGATCCTGGAGGACCAGTGGGCCCGTGCTGCCTACGTCGGGCTTGTAATGCGGAAAGATGCGGTGTCCGGTAGAGCCCCAAATCTCCGTGTGATCCTGCACCAGCGCGCCGTTCTGGAACACCGTGACGTAAGCCGGCAGATGGCCATCGCCGCCCTGCCAGATGGCCGGCGTGAAAGCCATGTCGTAGGCCTGCCACTCTCCTGGTTCACTTAATCTGACCCAGGAAGGCTTGCTCTCTTATCGGCAAAACTATTATATAATCGGCCAATAACTGGTGCCGCATGAGGGGGTGCCACCGGGATCGGTTCAGAAGGATTGGTCCTGAGATTTCCCGTCCCAACATTCTGAACACATTTCCAACGGCTGCAAACGAGAAAAGGAGTTGCCATGATTACTCTGGGTACCATTGACAACGCGACAGTTGTTCGACGAATTGTTGCTGACGACATCCTTGTGAAAGGCAAGGTCGACGGCGCCAGTCTGGTTTACCTTGAAAGCACCACCGGGAACATCACGATTGAAGGCAAGATCGATGGGAGCAGCCACGTCACACTGAAGGCCGTTGGGAACGTGGCTATTGGCACAACCGGCGGCTATGACGACAAGAAAATTGATGGCAGCAGCCAGGTGCAGGTTGAGGCCGGCGGTTCCATCACCCTGGGAAGTTGCATTCATGCGGCCAGTGTTGATTTCAGCGCGCACGGGGACATCACGCAGGGTGCGGACATTGACTCCAGCGCCACGGTGCGGCACCTCGCGGACGGGAACATCTCGATTGGAGACAAGATCGATGGCTCCAGCCGGGTCGAATTGGTCAGCAATCGCATGTCGGTCACTATTGCCAGAAAGGTTGACGGGAGCAGCAAGGTGTGGGTGACGGCGTTTGGCGACATCCAGATCGGCCAGGCAGGTGGCGACGAGGACAGGAAGATCGACGGCAACAGTTTCGTTTCTGCCAGAGCCGGCGGAAAGATCGTCCTGGGCACTCGAATCGCCAAGGACCACACGGTGGTTGATTTTGCGGCGTGCGGCCCTATTTCCATCGGGAAAGGCATTGGCTATGGCGCGACCGTGCGGTTGCTTTCCGCCGCGAAAAAGATCACCCTCGGCGACGCCATCAGCGACTCGGGAACGAATGTGACTTCGTGGCCGCCCGGTGCGCTGGTGCCGACGGTTCAGGGCGGCGCGACGTTTTTCGAGAGGGAGTGGGCCAGCCCGGACACGATGTGCCCGGTGAAACCGGATGATGGATCGTGGTGGGAAAACTGGTCACAGACGTTCGGATACGTCGTCCCTCAAAGAGTGATTCCACGTTCGCTGAGTGAACTTGTAGCGGCCGTGGCCGGTTCCGGCAACGCGGACCGGCCGGACGCAACTCCGGTAAAAGCCGTGGGCGGCGGATGGTCCTTCACAGACGCCTCATTGCCACTCCAACTGCAGTCCGACGTTGACAGGGCGTCCATTTTTCTGAAAGGGCGTCCGGGACAGCAGGACCTTCACGATGTTCTCGAAGGACTGTCGGATTCTGCCGCCGCCCCCATGGACCTGCTCCCTGCTGCCATAACTCGCAACCTCGGCTTTTCTACAAAATACAGCCAGACGGCGCTTCGCCAGGTGACCCACAGCGGAGCGCAGCTTCCTACCCCGTCCTCGAAGGCACGCATCATCGATACACGGGCGCTGGCGTCAAGCCTGCAGTGCGAGTTTCCAAGCATTCGTGCCACCGCTGCCGACCCCGCCGGCAGGCCGCGCCCGTTGACTAAAGAGATTCTGTTTCACGTTGAAGCCGGGATTACGATGGCGGACCTTCAGCAGCTTCTCGATCACCAGTCTCCGCGGATGGCCATCCGCGCCAGTGGCGGCTCGCCAGGCGCAACGCTTGCAGGGGCACTGTCAACGGCAACTCACGGCGGCGAGTTCACCTCGCCGCTGTTGGTGGATTGCGTGCGCGCCGTCCATTTGATTGGCCCGGGCGGTGAGGAGTGGTGGATCGAGGGCGACGTTCCGGTGGCCGACCCGGCAAAATTGAAGTTGCGCTACCCCAACATCGATGCGGCCCATTTTATTGGCGGCAGCTGGAGCGGCATCCCTGGCCTGAACGCCCAGGACGTGCTCAACGCCGTGGTTGTTTCTATGGGATCCATGGGCGTGATCTATTCTGTGGTGATCGCCGTGGTGCTGCAGTTTGGCGTGCGCCAGATTGTTCATCCGACAACGTGGGAAACGCTGCTCGCCAATGCAAAAGTAAGTGTGGGGCAGCTTCAGGCTGGCGATGCGGCTGCCAACGTAAAACTGCTGAACGCGCTGATGGACGGGAACATCAACGGCACGGGAATTGCCAAGGCAGAAAACGTATACGTCGACCTTGCCATTAACCCCATCAATAAGGACTGCTGGATTCTCAACCGGAAGCTCACGCCAGCCATTCCGGATGACGGAAACAACCCCGCGACTACAATCAATGATTATCTCAGGGCTCTCACACTTACACTCGCAAGGCACGACGACTTCCGGAGCGATAAGCTGGTGGGCCGCATTTTTGATTTTCTTCAGTGGCACACCGACCTGGGAGGGTTCCTATTGCATAACCTGGGGGACGTTTCGAATCTGCTCAGCTACGCGACCCTCCAGCCAGACTTATTGGTGGGCGCTGTGGCAATTGCGGCTGTGCAGGGCGTGGCCAATATGGAGAACGATCCCGGAGAGCCTGAGCGCGGACTGGCGTTTTTTGGCGACCTGCTCAGCGGCTTTTTCCATGCGCTGGAAGGAACGCTGCCCGGTGTGACCAATAATCAGGGAAAGAACGCCGACTTTACTGCGGTCTCCTACAAGCTGGGCGCCATCGGTTGGCCGGATTCCGGCGTCCCGGGCCGAGGGCTGGAGATTGCACTCGACCCCACCAATGCCTTTACCTTCCTGCAAACTGTCCTGTTCGACGATATTCTCGTCAACACAATCGACAAAGATCACAACCCACTGATTGGTTATATTTCCGTGCGCGTTTGCCCGCCCACCAGAACTCTGATGGGCATGCAACAGTATTCGCCGCAATCAGTGATGATCGAGGTGGTAGCCTACCGTTCCCCGGAAGCGAATACCGTCATGGACCGCGTTCAACGGAGCGCACTCACTTTCTCGGGACCCGGCCCCAAACCGATGCTGCATTGGGGACTGGAAAACGACAGGGTCAACGCCGCGCACCTCGCCGTGACGCCGCTGGGGCAACTCTACAAGGCCGGAATGACGAAACTCGACGCTTTCCGGGCTGTCCGCAAGTTCCTGCGGAAGGGACATCCACCTGTCTTCGACAATGTCTTTACAGCACGAATGGGATTCTGAACACCTTGGTGGGGCCGACCGCACGGGCCGGCCCCCATGAAACCGAATACTTTGTTTTATGACACCGGCTTGATTTCACGAATCCATATGTTGCGATAGCGCACGGGGTCGTGATGGTCCTGGAGAATGAGGGGGCCGGTGCTTCCTACGTCCGGTTTGTAATGCGGAAAGATGCGGTGTCCGGTGGAACCCCAGATTTCTGTGTGGTTCTGTACGAGCACTCCGTTCTGGAAAACGGTGACGTAAGCCGGCAGATGGACTTCGCCGCCCTCCCAGATGGCCGGCGTGAAGGCGATGTCGTAGGTCTGCCACTCTCCGGGCGGCCTGCTGGCGTTGACCAGTGGAGGGTGCTGGCCGTAAACGGCGCCGGCCTGGCCATCCGCATAGGTGAGGTTGTGGTAGCTGTCGAGCACCTGGATTTCATACTGGCCCTGCAGGAAAACGCCGCTGTTGCCGCGCCCCTGGCTGTTGCTTTTGGGAGGCGTGGGCTCGCTCCACTCGAGGTGAAGTTGGATGGGGCCGAACTTCTCCTTCGTCTCGATAACACCCGCACCCGGCACAACCTGGACGTAGTCGTTTTCAACTTTCCACCCGGCGGGCCCGCCGTTGTCTGACTGCCACTTTGAAAGGTTCTGGCCGTCAAACAGGATGATGGCGTCTGAAGGCGGTTTGCCTGGAGTCTGCTGGCTGCTGAAGGTACCGGGAGTGATGACAGGCGGCCGCGGGCGCATGCCGTCATGCACGTGCCACTTGCCACCGGGCAGCATGGGCGTATCCTCATAACCAATCGGTTCCTTGTGCTGCTGGCCGTTGGCGCGAACCTGGAAGCCAACCAGCACGGCAACCGCCAGGGTGGCAAAAAAAGCAAGAAGGACCATGGAACTCTTTTTCATCGCTGAGCACTCCTTTGGATACAGGTCATAAAAACTGAGAGACGTATTTTTATCACGATTGGGGAAGAAAATCAGGTGGTTGTTTGAACTGCGTATAGCAGGACGACCCGGTTCGGTCGCCGGCGAGGGAAAAATGTAGGAGGACGGCCTGTCTTACTCGTTGCGAGCCAGTTGTTGCAGCCTAGGATAAAGGGCTTCGACCTGGCGGCGGGTTTCTTCCAGGCTTCCGGAGCAGTCAACCACAAAATCGGCGCGCCGGCGCTTTTCCTCGGCAGGCATCTGGCTGGCAATTCGCCGGCCGGCTTCTTCGCGACTGAGGCTGGTTTTTGACATCAGGCGCTCGACCTGCTGCTCAGGTCTGCACCAGGCGACAGTCGTTTTCACAAAGCTCCCGGAAATTCCGGTCTCATAGATCAGCGCCGCATCCACAATAACGACTGCCCCGTGATTTTTAGCGCAATGCTCCGCGGCCAGTTGTCCGGTTCGTTTGATTATGCGCGGATGGACGATGCGGTTCAGTTGCTGCAGTTTGGCGGAGTCGGAGAAAGCCAGGGGGCCGAGTTTCTTTCGGTCAATCTGCCCGGCGGAGTCGAGAATTCCACGCCCAAACGCAGCCACAATCTCGGGGAAGGCGGCCGAGGAAGTGAGCAACATCTCATGGCCGATCTTGTCGGCATCAATGATGTAGGCGCCGAGATCGCGGAACATCGCAGCGACGGTGCTCTTGCCGCAGGCGATGCCGCCGGTCAGTCCAAAATAACGCGCAGAAACGCTCATGGGCTTGAGGTGGATGAGACCCCGAAAAACAGATGATGCAGCACGGCCTGGTCACAGCCAGGCTGCCCGCAGGCGCGCGCTAGGCCTTTGCGGCGGCCTGCGTTCCCCTGCGAAGCTTGGCGGCCTTAACGGTGTTGGACATCAGCATGGCGATGGTGAGCGGACCAACGCCTCCCGGCACCGGTGTAAAAGCGCCGGCCTTTTCCATGGCGTCCTCGGGCTGAACGTCACCCACAAGTACCGATCCCTTGGCCTTCAGCTTTTCAAGCGACGACGCCGGGTCGTGGTAAATCTTCCGAACCTCTTCTTCCGTTGTCAGGCGGTTGATACCGACGTCGATAACCGTTGCTCCGGGCTTAATGAAGTCGCCCGTGACGAAGGCGGCTTTGCCCATGGCGGCCACCAGGATGTCACCCTCGCGCGCCACGCCGGGCAGGTCCTTCGTCCGCGAGTGGCAGACAGTGACGGTGGCGTGGTTGTGGAGCAACAGCATGGCAACGGGCTTTCCCACAATATCGCTGCGGCCGATGACTACGGCCCGCGCGCCCTTCATAGTGACGTTGCTTCGGCGAAGGATCTCGATGATCCCCGCCGGAGTGCAGGGAACCAGGCCCGGGCGGTTACGAACGAGATTGCCCACGCTCACCGGATGAAATCCGTCAACGTCTTTGGCCGGGTCAATGGCTTCCAGCACCAGCTTGGAATCAACCTGCGGCGGCAGCGGAAGCTGCACCAGGATGCCGTCAATATCGTCGCGCGAATTGAGGTCGTGGACCAGTTGCAGCAGGCGTTCGGTGGTGGTGTCCGCCGGCCATTCGATTTTTTCGCTGTAGAGCCCCAGCTCTTCGCAGGTTTTCACCTTGCTGCGGACGTAAATTTGCGAGGCGGGGTCCTCTCCCACCAGCACCGCCGCCAGGCCGGGCGTGATACCGGCGGCCTTCAGTTTGCTGATCTGCTCGCCAAGTTCTGCCTTGATTTCGTCACGGATCTTTTTGCCATCGAGAATGCGCGCGGACACGGTGGTTTCCTCCCTGGGGTGGCTTAACTTGCCAGTTTAGCATAACCGGTAGGAGCCGGTTGCAGGGGCCCGGAGGTAAAAACCCTTATGCCGGGAACTGGACGCTGTCCGGCCGGCGTCCCGGGGATTTGGAACGTACTAACCTTTCGACTATAATGCTTTTACGGTATTTGCCGTTTCCTGCTTGTGTGTTTCCGGACGATGGGAAATCCGGCGCGCGAACCAATCAGGATATCTGTCGGATGGTGCATTGTGGACAACCCAACTATGACTTCAGAAACGGGAAAGCGTTCTCAGAATGAAGCGAAACCGGTATACGGGATTACGGAAATCATGAAGTTTCTGCCCCATCGGTATCCCTTTCTCCTGGTGGACAAAATCCTTGAGCTTGAGCCCGACAAACGCATTGTGGGACTCAAGAACGTAACCATCAACGAACAATTTTTCCAGGGACATTTTCCCGGGGCTCCGGTGATGCCGGGCGTACTGATCATCGAATCGATGGCGCAGGTTGCCGGAGTGCTGATTTATCGCGACCTGCCGGACAAAGACAAGAAGCTCATCTATTTCAGTGGGATAGAAAGTGCCAAGTTTCGCCGCCCCGTGTTGCCGGGCGACCAGCTCCTTGTGGAAATGCAGCTTCTGAACCGCCGCAACAACTTCGGCAAGATGCAGGGACGGGCCACCGTGGACGGTAAACTGGCGGCGGAAGCCGTAGTCCTGTTCGCGATTGTGGAGAAGCCCGGTTCATGAAAGCCCATCCCACAGCAATCATTCATCCCAAAGCCCGCCTTGCCTCGAGTGTCACGGTTGGCCCTTACACGGTGATCGGCGATGACGTGGAGCTTGGCGAGGACTGCGAGGTGATGTCGCACGTGGTCCTGAGCGGGCCGTCGAAATTTGGGCGGGAGAACAGGATCTTTCCTTATGCCTCCGTCGGCCAGGACCCGCAGGACCTTAAATACAGCGGTGAGCCGACTTTCCTGGAAATAGGCGACGGCAACATTTTCAGGGAATTTATTACCATCCACCGGGGGACGGCGAGGGACGGCGGCGTCACGCGCATCGGCAGCCACAACCTGCTGATGGCTTACGTCCACATTGCCCACGACTGCCAGCTCGGAAGCCACATTATCATGTCGAACGGGGCCTCGCTGGCGGGGCATGTGGAGATTGGAGATCACGCTATCGTGGGGGCCTTCTGCGGCATTCACCAGTTCTGCCGGATTGGCGCCTACAGTTTTCTGGGCAGCTACACGATTGTGAACAAGGACATCCTCCCGTACTCCAAAACATCCGCCGAAAGGCCCATGGGCGTCTACGGCGCCAACCGGCTGGGCCTGGAACGCGTGGGACTGCCGAAGGAAGATATTGACGAGTTGCAGGCCGCCTTCCGGACCCTGTGCCGTTCCAAATTGAACACCACGCAGGCCATCGAGAAGCTGGAAGCTGGCGGCATCCAATCCGCCCACGTGAGGGTGCTGGTTGATTTTGTCAAGACTTCAGCGCGCGGTGTTGTGAAGTGAAAGACGAAGCCACAAAAACAGGTATTGATGCGGCTGGCGAGGCTGGGTGCGAAACCTTGGCCCAACTTGCCACCCCCGACCGCTATGCCATTATTGCGGGCAACGGGCGATTTCCGTTTCTGGTGCTCGAGGCGGCGGTGGAGTGCGGCATTGACCCGCTGGTGGTTGCCATCAAGGAAGAGGCCTTTCCTGAACTGGGCAAGAACGCGCGGCAGATTGAATGGTTGAGCCTGGGTGAGGTGGCCCGGCTGCTGGAGTTGCTTGGTACGCGGGGCATCAACAAGGTGGTGCTGGCGGGCCAGGTGAAGCACGTACAGCTTTACAGTTCCATCAAGCCCGACAACGTGGTGGAGCGGACCTTGAGCGGGATGGAGCGCAAGAATACCGATGCGCTGATCGGGGCTTTTGTCGGCATGCTGGAGGCGCGCGGCATCCAGGTGGTGGATTCGACGCTATTCCTCAAGCCTCTTCTTGCTGCCGAGGGTCAGATAACCGGGCCTGCGCCCGACGAGAGCGAACTCGCCGACATCGCTTACGGAAGGGAAATCGCCATAAAAATTGCCGGGCTCGACATCGGGCAGACGATTGTGGTGGCAGACCGCGCCTGTGTAGCGATTGAGGCCATGGAAGGAACCGACGCGGCTATCGAGCGCGCAGCCGGCCTGAGTAACGGAAAGCGGCTGGTCGTCGTCAAAGTCAGTAAGCCACAGCAGGACATGCGGTTCGATGTACCCGTGGTGGGCGTCAGGACGATCCGGGTGATGAAGCGGTCGAATGCGCGCGTGCTGGCTGTCGACGCGGGCAGGACACTCCTGTTTGAACGGGAGCAGTTGATTGTGGAAGCAATCCAGGCCGGCATTTCCGTGATCGGAATGAAGGACTGACAGTTCTTTTGCCGCAGGGTGGAGTCGCCCCTGCAGCGGACCGAGGGGGCTTATTTCCGAGTTGCAGAAAGTGCCCGTGGCCGTTATCGGCGTGGGAGAGCACGGGAAAAGGCACGCACACGCGTTCAAACGCGTTCAGGGCGCTGAACTGGCAGGCGTGTACGACGAACGCCGGGAGCGTGCGGCTGCACTCGCCTCCGAGCTTGGGTTGAAGGCCTTCGAAAGCCTGGAAGAAACCCTCAAGGCCGTCCAGGCCGTCAGCATCGTGATCCCCACCACAGACCATGCGGCCGTCGCCCGCCTGGCGATGGAGTCCGGCAAGGATGTTTTGCTTGAGAAGCCGATCACGCGTACAGTAGAAGAAGCCGATGAACTGATTGACATTGCGGATCGTACGGGGCGCATCCTTCAGGTAGGTCACCTTGAACGTTTCAATCCGGGAGCGTTAGCCGCCAAAGCCGTCACACGCCAGCCCCTTTTCTTTGAGATCCATCGGCTGGGAGTCTTCAGTCCCCGAAGCCTGGACGTGGATGTGGTATTTGATCTCATGATCCATGATCTCGACCTGGTCCTCTGGATGGCCAATGCTGAGGTGCGCGAGGTTCGCGCTGTCGGCCTGCCTGTGCTGACCAACCGGGTTGACATTGCCAACGCGCGGGTGGAGTTTGAAAATGGAGCGGTGGCAAACTTTACAGCCAGCCGGGTGAGCACCGAAAAAGTCAGGAAATTCCGCTACTTCCAGCCCCACGAATACATTTCCATCGATTTTTCCAGGCGGGATGCACTGTTGTTGCATGTAGGGAGTGAGGGTGAGCACCCGGGGATTGCGTTTCGCAAGCTGGAGGTGCAGAGCACAGACCCTCTGGAGGCCGAACTGGTGTCCTTTATCGATTGCGTCCGTACCCGAAGGCCGCCCCTGGTTGGAGGGCGCGAGGGCCGTTCGGCACTGGCACTAGCCGAGAAGGTCATGTTTTGCATCGAAGAACATGCGAACCGTGTGAACGTTCCATTGACACGGCCGGCAGGTCACAGCGGCGAATTGTAAATCCCGCCTGGCGCTTGATGGAGCCCAAGGTTCAACGGAATGTGATGAGGTTATGAGCATCCAACCCGAGTTTCGGCTCCTGGTCGACCTTGAGACGGAAGTCGCCCGCTGGCGCCGCCGGACGTATTTCCTGCTCGCTGTCTTTCTGCAGGTTGCGTTTGCTCTGATCGTGATGTTCACCCCCGGGCTCTTCACCCGGCTGATGGGAGTGCCCGTTGTGCAGGTCCAGCCGAAAGAGGAACGGCACCAGCAGCAGACGATGCTCTACTTTCCGCGGGACCTCCAGCGCTCTCTCAAGAAGCCTCCCCCCACCAATAAGCTTTCGGATAAGAACCGGATTGCCCAGGGCAAGGCACCCAGAAGTCGATAAAAACGGTTTGCACATGCCGTATATGCGGGGGAACTCCCGATTGCCGGAAGTTGCCGGCGGCCATCAACCACCAGCGCCGCCACCCAAGCCACCGGCTGGCAACCCGCTCCCCAGCAGATGGCCGAGGCTCCCAAGCCCGCTCCCCCGGCGCCCAAGAAGGAACCTCCGGAAGAAGCGCAGCTTCACCTGAGCACGGTGAAGCCGCCTGATATGAGTGGAACCCCTCGCATCAGAATTCCATCGTCCACTCCTGGCGAGGCCATCCAGCAGTCGCTTCGAGCTGCCATCCAGAATCCCGGCAGTCCGGGACCTGTGGGCCCTGGCGATTCGGCTGACCAGTTCCAGAACCTCCAGCCGAATTTTTCGACTTCCGGGCCGATCATTCTTTCGGACACGCGGGGAGTGAACTTCGGTCCCTATCTGGCGCGGGTGGTCTATATTGTCCGGCGCAACTGGTACTCGGTCATTCCGGAGTCGGCGCGGCTGGGAGAAAAAGGCCGCGTGGCCCTGGTTTTTGAGATTGTCAAGGACGGCTCGGTGCCCCAGCTTCGCCTACTGGCATCTTCGGGAGCGCAGGCCCTTGACCAGGCTGCGCTTGCCTCGATCCGCGCGTCCAACCCCTTCCCGCCCTTGCCTCAACAGTTCACCGGCAAGCATCTGGTGTTGGAATTCATCTATTTCTACAACATGGGTACGAACTATTGAATGGTTCGGCCTGGTCGGCTAGAATCAAAGGCGGGGAAATTCAGGGGGTTGAGAAGAAATCTCTTGGAGAGCTGTATCTCTGATTTTCCGCGAAATTTTAACCTTTCGTCCCCGTCATTGCGACATGGAGCACCCTTCAAGGCTGCAATTGCTAGGAGCTTTCCTGGTGCTTGCCCTGATTCTTTGCATACTCCTGGGTGGTTATCTGTATCGGGTATGGTTGATGAGGTAGTTCAGGATTATCCTCTGATTGCCATCGCCGGTCCCACAGCTTCCGGCAAGTCAGAGCTTGCGGTTTTTGTGGCAGCGCGCCTGGGCGGTGAAGTGGTCAGCTACGATTCCGTTCAGTTCTATCGTGGCTTTGACATCGGAACGGGGAAACTTCCCCTCGAAGAGCGCAAAGGCATTCCCCACCACCTGCTGGATTGCCTCGATCCCGCAGAGCCTTTTACGGCAGGCGACTTTCGGCGGGAAGCGGCGAAAGTGATCAGGGGGATTCGCGAGCGCGGCAACCTGCCGATCCTGGCGGGAGGGACCGGCCTTTACCTGCGCGCACTGCTGGCAGGGCTGTTTGAGGGCCCTCCGCGTTCAGAAGAGTTGCGGACCGAGTTGCGCGCCATGGCCAACCGCCGCGGCCGGGAGTTTGTCCATCGGCTGCTGGCCCGGCTTGACCCTGCCTCTGCCAGCCGCGTGAATCCACGCGATCTGCAAAAGGTGATCCGGGCCGTCGAGGTCTGTGTCGTTGCTCGGCAGGCGATCTCTACGCTGCAGGCGCGCGGCCGCGAGCCGTTGGCCGGTTACCAGCATTTCAAGATCGGGCTAAACCCGGACCGCGACGAGCTTTACGCCCGAATTAACCTGCGCGTGGAGAAGATGTTTGCCGCAGGATTGGAAGATGAAACCCGGCGCATGCTGATGCGGCCGGATGCCCGTGTCCTCAAAGGGTTGGGTTCGTTAGGCTACCGCCAGGTGGCTGCGGCATTGTGTGGAGAAACCACCTTCGAGGATGCCGTTCGCGACGCTCAAACCGCCACCAGGCAATATGCCAAGCGCCAGATGACCTGGTTCCGGCGGGAACCGGGAATGAACTGGTTTTCAGGGTTTGGGGACGATCCGGCAATTCAGCGGCAGGTGCTGGACGCGCTGAAAGTCTGGTTTGCATCAAAATTAACAGGGGCTTCCTGCCTGCCGAAAGTTGTATCCTTATAAGGGACGGCAGGACCCTGACTGCATTGGCGAATAACAGGATCACTATGGAAAAACAACAGAACATACAGGACGGTTTCTTGAATTCCCTGCGGAAGGAGAAATCGCTGGTCACGATTTATCTGATGAGCGGGGTCAAACTCACTGGAAGAATTCGCAGTTTCGACAAATTCGCCGTTATCCTGGACAGCAACGGCATGGAACAGTTGATCTTCAAACACGCGATTTCAACCGTGCTGTTGAGCCGCCCCAACAATACTGCGGCTTCGTCGGCGTCCCCGGGAGGTTAGTTGGAAATTCTCCAGCAGCAGGCTTTTGAGAAAGCGTTCCTGGTGGGGTGGGTCCAGACTCGGAGGGGGAGAATCGTTGCCGATTACGACCCGGAAGAAAGTTTGGAGGAGCTGCGCGAACTGGCTGAAAGCGCCGGCGTCCACGTGGTGGGCTCTTTGTTGCAACGCTCGCCGGATGCCGATGCTGCGACCCTCGTGGGGCGGGGCAAGACCCGCGAGATTTACGCTGAGGCCCGCGCCGCCCAGGCTGGCGTGGTTCTCTTTGATCACGATCTGACCCCGACACAGCTTCGTAACCTGGAATCGGCGCTTCACTCCAAGGTGATCGACCGCACCCAGTTAATCCTTGACATCTTTGCCCGGCGTGCGCGAAGCCGCGAAGGCCAGCTGCAGGTGGAACTGGCCCAGTTGACCTATCTCCTGCCCCGCCTTTCAGGCCGTGGCACGCTCCTATCCCGGCTGGGAGGTGGCATCGGAACCCGGGGACCCGGTGAACAGCAATTGGAGGTTGACCGTCGCCGTGTCCGTGCCCGCATCCAGCGGCTGGCCCGCGGAATCGCCAAGGTGCGCGCTGAACGTTCTCTGCACCGTGCCCACCGCCGCGATCAGCGGTTTCTTACCGTGGCACTGGTGGGCTATACGAACGCCGGCAAATCAACCCTGTTCAATGCTCTGACGCGTGCACGGGTTTCAACTTCAAGCCGCCTGTTCGCAACGCTGGACCCTACGGTGCGGGCAATCCAGCTTCCCTCTCACCGGCAGGCGCTGCTTTCTGACACCGTAGGATTCATCCGCAATCTTCCTCCGCACGTTGTGGAGGCCTTCCGCGCCACCCTTGAAGAACTGGAGGACGCCAGCCTGCTTCTGCAGGTGATGGATGCCTCCCACTCCCAGCGGCATCAGCATGAAGCAACCGTGGAGAGACTGCTGGAGACGATGGGTCTGGCCGGAACGCCCCGGCTGGTGGTTTGGAATAAGATTGACCTGCTGGATGAAACGTTGCGGGCGCGACTGCCCGATGGTTTCAGGCAGGTAAGAGTTTCGGCCGTCACCGGCGAAGGCTTCGGGGCACTGCACGAGGCCATTGACAGTGCCCTCGAAGAAGACCCCATTGTTGAGACGGAGTTCGAGTTTTCAGCCGGTGATGGCGAACGTCTGGCACTTCTTCACCGCGAGGGCAACGTCCTTTCCACCCGCTACAAAGACAATCGTGTGAGGGTCCGCGCGCGCCTGGCAAAGTCGCTCTGGCAAAGGCTGGAATCGGAAAAAAAGCCGCGCTCAACTCTTTTGGCTCATCACTAAACCCCTGTATTTTCGCGGCTTGGAAACCTGTGGAAAAAGTTGTGGAAAAGAGACTGCCCACAGCGCCAGTCGTGGCTTGGATGAATCCTGCTAAAAATCGCGTTTTTAGCGCTGCTTTTAGCTCTTCCTTTTGTTTCAATAACTTAAGCATCGACTAATGAGGGATTTCTTAATGAATGTGCAAGATTCATGGTCTGGCCGGGCCGGGAAAGGCCGCCGGAGTTTTGCACAAATGCCGGACCGGAGAGCTACATGCAGTTGTAGCCTGCCACCCCTTGTTTTCGCCGGTTAAATCAATCCCTCCGGGCTATAGGCTCTTTGGGTAGCCGTAGCCTGCTTGCCGCCGCCCGGCACGGCAACGGCGCAGGAGGCGGGAATGCGCTCACGGACGTCATGAAGAAGGAAGCCATCTTTCCCCGCCGAGACTCCTACTTTACAGATGTGTCTGGGGATGCAACTCGCTTGTGGTTTGTTCGATGCGGAAACAGAAACATCCAGCCTTGCAGCGCGGAACAGAAGTGCGTTGAGACCTGTTCATACGGCCGAAAGAAACGGACTTGAAGGCCCGGTACTTCAGCATTTGCAATGGAAGCTGTTCCGAAAACCGGGTAGCACGTGAAAATCCCTCTGTTAACTTTACTGACTTTCATTGACACTCTGCACGGCGTTGGCTATAGTGGGGGTTGTCAGTCAGGCTCCCTGCTGAAATCCGTGGAATTCCTCGGCGAGTGGGCATTTCTTGCGTGATATTCTGCCGGGGACGCAAACTCCAAATTGATATGAATTTGCCTCTTTCACTGACGGTCCTGAGGATCTTTTTCGTTCCCCTCATTGTCGTGTTGATGCTGACGAAGGGGGATAACATGGACATCTGGGCGGTGGCGGTGTTCCTGCTGGCATCAACCACCGACCTGCTCGATGGCTATCTGGCGCGGAAGCGAGGGCAGGTGACGGCGATGGGCATTCTGCTGGACCCGCTTGCCGACAAACTGCTGACGGCATCAGCCTTTATTTCGCTGGTTTGGCTTCATCTGGTTCCGGCGTGGATGGTGGTCATCATCGTGGGGCGCGAACTGGCAGTTACCGGGCTTCGCTCCATCGCCTCGGCGCAGGGAATCCTTCTCCAGGCCTCTGAGCTGGGCAAGACGAAAATGGTTCTGCAGGTGGCAGCCATCAGTGTGATTACCCTTGAGCCCCGGTTTCCATCCACCCTGTTTTTAGGTATGCTCCTGCTGTGGGCTGTTGTTGTGTTTGCGCTCATTTCCGGCACTCAATACTTCTGGGATTTCCGCAGGAAAATGGAAGCCCGAATGAAGCATCAGGTTCCCGGACAACTGGTCGTGATACCTGGGGGTAAGGATAAAGAGGGCGAGAAAGATGCCGCCGCTCACTGAAGAACACCGGAAGATTCTGCTGAGATTGGCCCGGCAGGCACTGGAAGAAGGCGTTTGCGGAGCCGTGGAACCAAAGGAACTTCCGGACCTCCCGCCAGCCCTCCTGGAACCCCGGGGAGTTTTTGTGACCTTCCGCAAGCACGGGGAGTTGCGCGGTTGCATCGGGCATGTACAGACTTCTGCGCCCCTTTACAGGACAGTGCAGGAATGCGCTGTGGCTGCGGCGACTCTCCGATCCACGATTTCGTCCCGTAACGCCCGATGAGGCGCCTTCGCTGCACATGGAAATCTCAGTCCTCAGCACGCCGGCGGAAATTGCTCCCCATCAGATTGTGATTGGCGAGCATGGCCTGATCATCACCCAGGGTTGGCGGCGAGGCCTCCTTCTGCCCCAGGTCCCCGTCACCTGGAACTGGGCCCGCGAGCAGTTTTTGGAAGAAACCTGCGTGAAGGCAGGGCTTCCCACAGACGCCTGGAAAAAGGGCGCGCGAATCGAAGCCTTTACGGCAGAGGTTTTTGAAGAACCACCTGAACCCTCCGTCCAGTCAGCGTCTCAGGATAAGATTCCCCACACCACGACCCACTGAAAGGCGTCGTCTTCCAGGTGATTTCGCCCGTCGTTTCCGCGGTGACAATCCTCCTTCGGGCTGTGCAGAAAATAAGCTTGACATCCGCCCTGGACATGCTAATATTTTAGCATTATGCTAATGTATTAGCACAAGGAGGGCTGGTGACAAATCTCGACCATCACAAGCTCAGCCGCCGCGAGCGCCAGATCATGGATGTCCTTTATCAGCGTCAGCGGGCATCGGTGGCTGAGATTCGGGAATCGCTTCCCAATGCTCCCGGCTATTCGGCGGTGCGGGCGCTTCTGCGCATTCTGGAGGAGAAGGGGCACATCCGGCACGAAGAGAAGGGCCTCCGTTACGTCTACTTTCCCACCGCCCCGCGCGGACGCGTACGGCGCAGAGCGTTGCGGCATCTGGTGGACACTTTCTTCGACGGCTCGGCCGCCCAGGCCGTGGCAGCGCTGCTGGATCCCTCGACGGCGCAGGTAACCGACGAGGAACTCGACCGCATTTCAGAGTTAATCGAACAGGCCAGAAAGAATGGTGCCTCATGACCGCAATTTTCCATTCACTCATTCAGGTGACACCGTTTCCCTTTGCTATTTCCGGGTGGAGCTTCGCACTTCTTTCGGAGGTTCTCATTAAGGGGACCATTCTGTTGCTGTTTGCCGCCGCCGTGGCCCTGGCACTGCGGCGGGCTTCGGCGGCGAGCCGTCATCTTGTCTGGACCCTGGCGTTGAGTGCGATGCTGGCTTTGCCAGTGTTCGTGCTGACGCTTCCTGCCTGGGAGATGCCAATCCTCGCACCATCCTCGTCCTTTCATCAGAGCGGGCAAGTGACGCCGAAAGAGGTTTTCGCGGCGGGCCCACAGGACCGTCAGTCAGCACCTGCGGAAGAAGCCCGGCAACCGGCCCGTCCGGCGTGGCCTGGCGCGATCCTGTTCATATGGGGAATGGGATCGATCCTCTTATTAGCGCGGATGGTGGTTGGGGAGACCCGCGTGCGCAGACTTACCGGGAGTTCGCGACAATTTCAGGCTCGCCAGGCAAATTCAGTTCTGGAGCGCTCCCTCAGGCACCTTCACATTTCCTGTGCGGTCGAACTGCGCAGCAGTGGAGAAATCGGCATTCCATTCACCCGGGGAGTCTTCCGCCCGGCGATCTTCTTGCCCGATGAGGCCTGCGAGTGGACGCAAGAACGGCTTGAGTTTGTTCTGGCCCACGAACTGGCCCACGTCAGCCGGCACGACTATCTGACGCAGATCCCGGCCCAAATCGTTTGTGCTCTGTTCTGGTTTCATCCTCTTGTCTGGCTTGCAGCTTTTCAGATGCGCAAAGAACGGGAGCGGGCTTGTGATGACATGGTCCTGAATCTCGGCCACCCTGCCGCGGAATACGCCGAGTTTCTGCTGATGCTGGGCCGCAGCCTGCGGAGGCTCACCCCCGCGTGGTCAACGAGTATCGCCATGGCCCAATCCTCTCAACTGGAGGTCCGTATGAAAGCGTTGCTTGATCCCAAGATAAATCGCAAACCTTTGGCGGCTAGCCGTGTTCTGTTTGCCGCGGTTATTGCAATCGCGTTGATCGTGCCGGCGGCGGCGATTCGCGCCACCACCCAATATGCCACAGGAAACATTTCCGGCACCCTTCATGATCCCAGTGGGGCCGTCGTTCCCGGGGCGGGTGTCATCCTGATCAGCTCGGAGACACAAACTCGAATTCCCTCCCGCACGGGTGACGACGGAAATTTCAGTTTCCCGGCGGTCCCGTCGGGCCGTTACCGGCTTGAGTTTGCCAAGCCGGGGTTTGCCCGCACACTGACCGGAGAATTTGAGCTGGGGCCTTCACGGGACCTGCATCAGAATTTCACGCTGAATCTCGGGTGGGTATCGGAGGAACTTGTCGTGCGTGGACACAGGCCCGCCGAAGCCGCCGCCGTACAACATCACGCGCCGAGACGCATTCGCGTTGGGGGCCTCGTTCAGGGAGCTAAACTCGTCAAGATCGTAAAGCCGGCTTACCCAGAGAGGGCCGAAAAGCAAGGAACGGAAGGCACGGTTATCCTGCGGGCTGTCATTGGGACGGATGGCCAGATTCTTTCTCTCGAACCTTACAACGGTGCTGCCCCTGTATTGATTAAGGCCGCCATGGACGCTGTCGGCCAATGGCGATACCAGCCGACGCTGTTGAACGGGGTTCCGGTGGAGGTTGCGACCACCATCACGGTGGTCTTTCGACTGGATCAGTAATCCGGCAATGTGTCTCTTGCAGGCGGCCGGGACATTCCGCTACGCGCTGATTCAACAGCTTCAATTTGACAGGTTCTTGTTGGGTGCGGCGCTGGGAGAGGATTGGCGTTTCGGCCAGAGTGGATGAGGAATCCAACCGACGACGGGGACGAACCGATGCCCTGCGGTGATACCGCGGCTTGGGCTCGTCCCCGCCTACCCCCGCGTCGGTAAGTGAACAGGACCATTTACAGACAGGGGGATCCCGTTTGTCGGACCTTCCTGATCACACCGGCGCTCCGGCGAAACGTGTCACGGTGCTGTTTCCTGGATGTCCGGTGGTTTTCCTGGCATTGGGACACGCAAAGGAAACAGCCTTGCCGATGGCCGGCAACTCAAGGGTCCGAATAATCTGCTTTCCACCCCTGCAAGTACAGACAAGAGCGTTCTGGACGACAGAAGCCGGGTCCTGTTCTCTGACAAGAAAAATGCCCCGGGGGGAGCCCTGTTCCACGCCCAGAATTTCCACGCAGTACATACCTTCACCCAAGGCCCCGTAGTAGAGAGCGTAGTCTCCTTCAGGCAGGAGCATTTCGCCCCAGGCAGCATCGAACGGCAGAGTAAACCTGCCGGCAAACTCGGTCATACGAAGGCCCAAAGAGCTTGCCCCTGCCGTGCCGACATGGGAAATTACCGGGAAAACCCCAACCAAGGTCGTATGGTTACGGATGTTCATGAGCATCACCCCTCCCGCACCTACGGAATATCCGCCACCAGTTGGCTGGGGTTCTCCCTGCCTCAGCGCGTGGTCCCTCTCCCCAACGGCTTCACCTGGTTTACTGCCTTTACATATATGAGCGGGAAATGGCATCCAAAACTGTCACCGCTGGCGAAGAAAATCTTCAAGTCATTTGGTTTGTTGGATTGGGGTTAGCCGGTATGATATTCTTCTGCCACTCGGCATTATCATCCTGCGGAGGGGGGACGGCATGCGGCAGGAGGCATCATCAAATGAGGTGACGCTCTTGCTCCGAGCCTGGGGCGAGGGTGATGTGCAGGCCCTGGATCGCCTGGCTCCCCTTGTTTACCAGGAACTGCACCGTATCGCGCGTGGTTACATGGCGCGCGAGCGGACTGACCATACCCTCCAAACTACCGCGCTGGTCAACGAGGCCTACGTCCGGCTGGTCGACGCCCGCCAGGTGACCTGGCAGGACCGTGCTCATTTTTTTGCTGTTTGCGCGCGGGCAATGCGCCGGATTCTGGTGGATCATGCCCGTTCGCGAGGTTATGTAAAGCGTGGGGGTGGGAAGCTGCACGTCCAGTTTGATGAAGCTTTCGGGATGGCGTGGTCCGCTGACTCAAACCTTCTGGAGCTCGACGAAGCGCTTGACCGGCTCTCGGCACTCGACCCGAGAAAGGCCAAAGTGATCGAAATGCGCTTTTTTGGCGGCTTGAGCGTGGAGGAAACTGCCGAGGCACTCGGGATTTCCCCGGAAACAGTAATGCGGGACTGGAAGCTGGCCCGGGCGTGGCTTTATCGGGAACTGAGCGCGGATCAACGCAATGGAGCCTGAACGCTGGTTGCAAATTGAGCAGCTCTACCACGCGGCGCTGGAGCTCGATGCAAGCAAGCGCGCAGCTTACCTGGCCAAAGCCTGCGCCGGGGACGAGACGCTGCGAAAGCGAAGTGGAGTCGCTGCTTGAAAGCGACTCCCAGGCGGGAGAATTTATTGAATCGCCTGCCATCGAGGTGGCGGCACGGTCACTGGCAGCGGGCGGCCACTTGCCGGGCTCATCCACGTCGGCCCTGGAGACCGGGACGACGGTCTCGCACTATCGCCTGGTCACAAAGCTGGGCCGGGGCGGCATGGGGGAAGTATTCCAGGCCCGCGACACCGCGCTCGGGCGCGACGCCGCGTTGAAGTTCCTGCCTGATGAGTTCCTGCAAGACCCTCAAAAGCTCGAACGTTTTCGGCGCGAGGCCTGGTCGGCTTCCGCTCTGAACCATCCCAACATCTGCACCATTTATGAAATCGGCGAACACGAGGGGCGGCTCTTCATCGCCATGGAACTGGTGGAGGGAAAAACGCTCGCTGAAAAGCTGAAGAACGGGCCTCTGCCGATGGAAGAGGTCATGTCCAATTCGCGCCAGCTTGCCGAGGCGCTTGAAGAAGCCCACGAGCACAATATCGTCCACCGGGATTTGAAACCGGCCAACGTGATGGTCACGGCGAAGGGCCGCGTCAAGATTCTGGATTTCGGCCTGGCAAAGCTGGTACGGCCGGTGGAGGCGGATGCGCCAACCGAGGAAAGCCTGTTCCTGACCCAGGCAGGGGCCGTCATGGGCACCGTTCCTTACATGGCGCCGGAGCAGTTGCGTGGCGAACCTGTGGATGCGCGCACTGACCTGTACGCGTTCGGAGAACTCGTTTATGAGATGGCGGCGGGGCAGCGTCCGTTTCGCGAAACCCAGACCCACCAGCTGATCTCGTCCATCCTGACGCGCTTGCCTCAGCGTCCGTCCGAACTGAACCCGGAGATTCCGGAGGAGCTCGAAGCCATCATCCTGAAAGCCATGCAAAAGGACCCGGCGAACAGGTACCAGTCCGCTCGGGAACTGATGGAGGACCTGGGCCCGCCGGACAGTGCTTTAAGGCTACCGCTGTCGGCGTCCAGAAAGGTAGAGCCCGTCACCGCGGCGCCACGCCCGAAGGTGAATCTCGCCCTCATTGCCGGGTTTGCCCTGGCCGTCCTGGCATTGCTGCTTTTCATTTTGATTCCTGCCCTTCGGCGGCAGTTGATCAACTCGCCGTCCACACCCAATGCACTTCCCGAACAGAAGAAACTGGCCGTGCTGCCTTTCTCTGTGATTGGCGGCGACGCCGGCGACAACGCATTCAGTCGTGGCCTTGCTGAGACCCTGTCTGCGAAACTCACCCAGATTTCTTCCGGCCGTTCAGTCCAGGTGGTCCCGGTCCGGGAATTGTCCGCGCGGCACGTCGAGACACCCAGTGATGCCAAAAGGGTATTTGGCGTGAACCTGGTGCTGACCGGAAGCCTCGAACGGGCGGGCGACCTTGTTCGCATCTCTTATGCGCTGGTCAATCCATCCTCGGGTTTCCAGGTCAGCGCCGATACCCTCACGCTCCCGGCGTCTAATCCTTTTGGGATCGAGGACCAGGTGGTTGAAGGGACTGCCGGGATGCTGGGGCTGCACGTCCAGGCCGCCGAGCGGCAGCAGGTGGAAGCGCACGGCACGCAGGAAGCCAGCGCGTTTCAGGACTATCTCAAGGGGCTTGGGTACCTGCAGAACTACGAACGAATCGAAAACGTTGACGAGGCGATCAATTCTTTTCAGTCAGCGCTTAAAGTCGATTCCAATTACACCCTCGCCTACGCCGCGCTGGGGCAGGCCTACTGGCGGAAGTTCGACACCACTCAGGACGCGGATTGGGTAAACAGGGCCCGGAAGTCCTGCAGCCATGCGGTGACGCTGAACGCAAATCTTGCCGATACGCACCTCTGCCAGGGGATCATGGAGGGCGGTACCGGCCGTTACGCTGAAGCCGTTCAGCAGTTTCAAAAAGTTCTCGATATCGAGCCGGCCAATACCTTTGCCTATGAGGGCCTGGCTAACGCCCAGTACAACCTGAAGAAGACCAGCGACGCTGAGGCGACCTACCAGCATGCTATCAGCGTCCGTCCCGATTACTGGGCGCCCTATAACTGGCTGGGGGTGCTTTATCTCAATACAGGCAAAACCAAAAGGGCTGCGGAGATGTTCCGAAAGGTCACCCAGCTTGCGCCCGGAAACCATCAGGCTTTTTATAATCTGTGCGGGGCAGACTACCTGCTTGGGAAATGGGATGAAGCGGAAGAAATGTGCAAGAAATCCCTCGCCATCCGCCCCAATGGAACTGCGTATTCGAACCTTGGCACCATAACTTTCTATGAGGGCCACTTTGAGCGCTCGGCCCAATACTTTGATAAGGCCGTCAAGCTCGAGCCGAGAAATTCCGAGCTGTGGGGCAACCTGGCAGACGCTTACCGATGGTCTCCGGGCGGACGGGCGAAGGCCCTCTCAGCCTATTCAAAAGCGGCATCGCTGGTGCGGCAAGGGTTGCGCGTGAATCCCAAATCGTACCGCTTGCTGGGAGACCTTTCGACCTACGAGGCCAAGAGTTCGCACATCAAACAGGCCATCCAGAATTTGCAAGAGGCACTTTCGATCGCTCCCAAGGATTACCAGCTGATGTATAACGCCGCCATCGTATATCATCTGGCGGGCCAACAGCCCCGGGCCCTGGATTATCTCCGGCGCGCCCGGGACGGCGGCTATCCCGCTCAGTCAATCCGAATCGATCCGGAATGGACGTCCATGAAAAGCAATCCGGGGTTTCAGGAGATTGTTGGAAGCGAGACGCAATAAGAATACGGCAGGCACAAGACGAAAAGTACGGGCAGCAATGACACGGTGACCCATCGCGACGCTGAGGTGAAAGTCCTGCTGCGTGAGCAAGGTTGGAGAACTGGGTCCGTAACGCGACGAAGTATTCACGCGTGCTATACTGGTAAGACCGTGACAAAAGGCTTTTTCTGGACACTTCTGGTAGCCTTGGGGCTGTGGGGCTCCTTTCATGTTCCGCTGCTGATGAAGGGAACACCGGCGTCTTGCCAGTCTGCCTGCGCCTGCGGGTGCTGCATGCACGGTGGAATGTGCCCCATGATGGCGGCAAAAGCCCACATGGCATCCGGTTCCAAATGTGTCACTGGCCACAGCCGATCGCGCTCAGGGGTTTCGTGTTCTTGTTCGGTGTCGCATCCGACTGTGCCTCTGATGCAGGCTTCGCACGCGGACCTGCTATTCAATCAGCCGCGCATGAATCTTTCTTTTGAACTGCCATTTTCCAACCGCCGTGCTGGCAGGGCCTTCGTTCTTCTGCCCGCCGTTGACGTCCTTCTTCCCGATCCGCCTCCGAAAGCGTTCTCCAGCTAACTGCAGGACCTGATTTTCCAAGTGCTGAATTTGTTTTCGGCTGCCTGGCGGCGTGTCCGCGCAGGAGTACGTATCACTATCTGCTGGAGGTGTGTTTATCATGAGGTTTGTCCGGTTGATAATTGTGCCGGCCCTGCTCCTGGCTTTTGCAGGGTCCGGGTATGCGACGATTTTCGGGACCGTGCGCGGCATCGTCCACGACCCGCAGCACCGTCCCATTCCTAATGCCCAGGTTGTGCTCAGCGCCTCGGGCTCAGCGTGGTCGAAGGCGATCCACACCAATCCCAACGGCGAGTTTGAGTTCACGGCTGTCCCCGCTGGTGATTACACTCTGGACGTGAAGGTCAAGGGATTTCAGCCTGCGGAAAAGTCCATCACGGTGAGTTCGGGCAGCGCTCCCATACTCCATTTTGCTCTGGAGATTGCCACAGCGAACCAGAGTGTCCAGGTGTCGGGCGCGCCTGAAACCATTAACACCCAGGCGTCAGCCGCACAGACCACACTCGGCAAGCAGCTCATCGCACGGACTCCCGGCGCCGACCGCACCAATAGCCTGGCCATGGTGACGGACTATGTTCCCGGGGCCTATATGGTCCACGATCAACTCCACGTGCGGGGCGGGCACCAGGTGAGCTGGGAAGTCGACGGTGTGCCTGTTCCCAACACAAACATTGCCAGCAACGTGGGGCCACAGTTTGATCCCAAAGACGCCGACTTCGTGGAGATGAAAACGGGAGGTTATTCATCCGAATACGGGGACCGCACTTATGGAGTTTTCAACGTGATTCCGCGGACCGGCTTTGAATACAACAACCAGGGCGAACTGGTGGCGAGCTATGGCAGCTTCAACCAGACCAACGACCAGCTGAGTTTTGGCAGCCACACCGACCGTCTGGCCTGGTTCGGAAGCTTTGCGGGCAATCGCTCTGACCTTGGCCTCATGACGCCCGTTCCTCAGGCCATCCACGACATGGACAGCGGACTGGGAGGATTTGGCACGCTGATTTTCAACGCCACGCCCCAGGACCAGTTTCGCCTGGTGGGTTCCGTGCGCGGCGACCATTACCAGATTCCCAACACGCCTGAACAGCAGAGCACCGGCATCCGCGATCTCGACCTCGAGCGCGACGCCTTCCTCAATGCTTCGTGGGTCCACACCTTTGGGCCCGGAATGCTGCTGACCGTTTCTCCTTTTTATCACTATAACCGGGCGAACTTCGCGGGCGGGCCCAATGACACTCCTTACGTTCTGGACAGCCGACGCGGCTCGCGCTACCTGGGCGGGCAGGTAACGCTGGGGGTGGTAAAGGGAAGGCACAACGCGCAGTTCGGTCTGGAAGGTTTCGGCCAGCGCGATGATACTTTCTTTGGGCTAAGGGATACGCAAGGCGGTGGCCAGCCACCCATCCAGCAGCAATACAGTCCAGGAGGCAATCTGGAAGCGGGATTCCTGCAGGACCAGTTTCAGATCACTTCCTGGCTCTCGCTCAATGGAGGCCTGCGGCTCACCCACTATGCCGGGCTGCTTCAGGAAAATGGAGCCGATCCCCGCGTGGGAGCCGCCATTCGTGTGCCGCGGCTGGGCTGGGTGCTGCGGGGCTTTTACGGCCGGTACCTTCAGCCTCCGCCGCTCGACACATTTTCCGGGCCACTGGAACAGTTCGCGCTGCAGCAGGGAGTCGCCTTTCTTGCCTCTGCACGCCGAGCGCGATGAGCAGTACCAGGCCAGCATCACCGTTCCGGTGCGCGAATGGACGCTCGACGCGGACGTCTTTCGTACACACGCCCGCAACTTTTTTGACCATGATGAGATCGGCAGTTCCAACATCTTTCTGCCGCTCACCATTCAGGGAGCGCGCATCCAGGGCTGGGAAGCCACGCTGCGGTCGCCTCAGATCCTGCACCGCGCAAGTGTTCACCTGGCTTACTCGCACCAGTTCGCCCAGGGATTCGGCGCCGTCACCGGAGGCCTAACGGACTTCGCGCCGCCGGAAGAGGGCTTCTTTTTCCTTGATCATGACCAGCGCAATACGTTGAGTACGGTGGTGAGCAGGCACGCTGCCGTGGAGGGCCTGGGGCACGGCGACAGTAGCCTATGGATCTGGTTTTCTGAACGGCGACGGACCCGCGCACCTGCCCGCCCACACCACCGTCGGATTCTCGCTCGGCAAGTCGTTTGCCGAAAACTGGTCGCTGGCCGTGAACGCCCTCAACATTACCGACCGGCGCTACCTGCTCGACAACAGCAACACCTTTGGCGGAACGCACTACGCCTACCCCCGCGAGGTCTACGTGGAAATGCGCTATCGCTTTCATTTCTAGGCCCTTGTGGCGACCGGCACCGTGCGGCGGTGAGCCCGCGGTGACGTCCTCGTCGGGCTCCGGCGGCCACCGGAACGCCAGCCCTGGCGGAAAGGTGTTTCGGCTGGCCCGCGAAGGCGCTTCTGCCCTGCCCGGAAGCCTGGCAGGCGTTTGCCGCGGCCGGTTCCTCAGCACGATAAGCGGCCCGCACCAAGCGGCTACATGGGGCTCGCCGGGCCTGTCCGAAGGGGCTGCCGGCAAGCCCTCCAGGCTTCGTCTCCGTCTGGTTGTTCAGTGACGCTTTTTCTGAACTGCTGACCCGGCTTGCTGGGACCCTCCTTTTCCGGGCCACGCTTGGCCCCATCCCGCCTCTCCTCCCGGGTGTCAGAGGGGGGTCCCCTGGTTCCCTGCGCTTCTTGTGGATAACAGCAAAACCTTGCGAGCAACGCACGATTTATACCCCGGTGAGGGCTCCCTCGCAACGCGGTGCCGGACTACCCCTTAGATTTCCGGCGGTATCAGACCTGCCATGAGAATTGACGCCGAGTGCCAAGTATGAGACATTCGCCGATTGACGAATTCGGGAGCGGCGGATGTTTCTTAAAATCGAAGCCGGGCTTTCCGTTCTTGCGCTGGTCCTGGCCTTACGGTCCCAAACCTCGGTTCGCGCTGGTTTGAAGCCATCGAGCGGAGCTTCGGCAAGCTGGCGCGGCGGCGCGGGCTTTCGGTGGTCGTGGTGGGACTCACGGCGCCTGGCCCTGCGCCTGGCCCTGCTGCCCATCCTGCCCGTTCCCACGCCGGCAGCCATGGACGAGTTCAGCTACCTGCTGATCGCCGACACTTTTGCCCACGGGCGGCTGGCGAATCCCACCAGCCCCATGTGGGCGCACCTTGAAAGTCCCCTGGTCCTCTGGCACCCCACCCATGTCGGCATTTACCACCCCGCCCAGGGCCTGTTTATGGCGGTGGGGCAGGTGCTGCTGGGGCATCCTTACTGGGGGGTCTGGCTCAGCGTGGGAATCATGTGCGCCGCCATCTGCTGGATGCTGCAGGCCTGGGTAGGCGAAAGCTGGGCTATTGCTGGGCGGTTTTCTGGCCGTGATTCGGTTGGGCACGTACAGCTACTGGGCTGACAGCTACTGGGGCGGGGCGGTGGCGGCGATTCATTAGGCACGATTCTATTTTGGAATTGATTTATCTCCAAGCCACCGCTATGCTTTCCTCTGAGGTCGAAATTTTCTCTTCCGCCGGAATGCGCAAAAACACCAAAATTGTTGCGCTGATTTCCTTTGCAGCGGGGGTCCTGGTATTCCTCGTTTATCTGCTTGGAGGCATAGAGCTTAGTGGCAGAGCTGATTTTTGGGTTTTCTATATTGCAGGAACAAAGGTTATAACCGGTCATGCCCTTGATCTTTACACTCTAGCCTCATACCCTGCCAGGTCTCCATTCGATCGCGCAGCTTGGGAATCGTTGCTGTTTGCCCCTTTCACATTCTTCCCATATCCCGTGGCCTTTAAGCTATGGAACATGGTCAGCATTGTTTTGTTTGGCGTCTCTGGGTGGCTGCTGCGATATGAAATTCGAGACGTACTGGTGGCGCGAAGTCAATTCCTGCGAAGATTGCTGCTGGTCGCGCTACTAATCCCTATCGGAGAGACGCTGGCATTCGGACAGGAGCGCGTTTTTCTTGCTGCTCATCGTGCTAGCACTTAAATCCGCAAGAGTCCGCAACGATTTTGATGCGGGAATGTGGCTAGGTCTTGCATCCATCAAATTACATCTCCTGTTACCCCTGTTTTTACTGATTGTTCTGCGCCGAAAATGGCAGATTGCTTGGAGCGTCATGCTGACGGGAATCTTTCTGTTCTGCACTTCGACAGCCTGGCTGGACCTAATTGGGTGTTTGCTTGTATTGATGCTCAAGCGAGCGTAACGGACCAGATGGGCTACTACACGGCCCGTTACATACTCGCGTATCAGGCGTTCATAGACTGACCCGTGATTCTCTTAGCCGGGATATTGGTATCACTCTGGCTTGTTCGAAATATGCCATTCGAACGCGCGGCAGCTTGGATGCTCGTTTCAGCTATTTTCTTCAACTGGCATTCTCTCGTTTTTGATTATGCATCTGCACTGCCGGTCATAGTCGCCAAAAAGTCTCCCGGCGCAGGCTACGATGCGGTCGAAGACCCACGGTGCGGGCCCGCTCATTAGGTCTAGAACCATAGCACGATTGACTTTGCCATTCAGGGATGGCAGCCTATTGAAAGGATTTACCAGATGGCTATTGCGGGAGTGGATAAATCAGTTGCGTGAAGGCCCGACGCAACCAACACGGAAGAATCACAACCAGCCACGCCGGTGTTGTCTCTCGCTTCTTCTTCAGTAGTGCTTTTCTGGGTCTACTGATCGGGCTTTTTGAGTCCGCACACCACCCTCGGGTAGTCGCTCGGCAAATCGTTCGGAAAAAACTGGTCGCTTGCCCTGAACGCCCTCAACCTGGCCAACCGCCGATACCTGCTGGACAACAGCAACACCTTCGGCGGGACCCATTACGCCTATCCCCGCGATGCCCAGATTGAAACCCGCCACCGGTTTCTCCTTTCAGCCGCGATTGACGGCTTCAACCGTTCAATGAGAATTGACGTTGAGTGCCAAGTATGAGACATTCGCCGATTGACGAATTCGGGAGCGGCGGATGTTTCTTAAAATCGAAGCCGGGCTTTCAGTTCTTGCGCTGGTGCTGGCCTTCACGGTCCCGAACCTTGGTTCGCGCTGGTTTGAAACTCTAGAGCGGAGCTTCGGCAAGCTGGCGCAGCGGCGCGGGCTTTCGGTGGTCGTGGTGGGCCTCACGGCGCTGGCCCTGCGCCTGGCCCTGCTGCCCATTTTGCCCGTTCCCACGCCGGCAGCCATGGATGAGTTCAGCTACCTGCTGATCGCCGACACTTTTGCCCACGGGCGACTGGCCAATCCCACCAACCCCATGTGGGCGCACCTTGAAAGTCCCCTGGTCCTCTGGCACCCCACGCATGTCGGCATTTACCATCCTGCCCAGGGCCTATTTATGGCGGTGGGGCAGGTGCTGCTGGGGCATCCCTTACTGGGGCGTCTGGCTCAGCGTGGGAATCATGTGCGCCGCCATCTGCTGGATGCTGCAGGCGTGGGTAGGCGAAAGCTGGGCGCTGCTGGGCGGTTTTCTGGCGGTGATTCGGTTTGGGACTACAGCTACTGGGCTGACAGCTACTGGGGCGGGGCAGTCGCGGCAATTGGCGGAGCGCTGGTGCTGGGCGCGCTGCCGCGGATGAAGCAGGAGCGGCGGGTACGGCACGCGCTGCTGATGGGCGTGGGCTTCGCCATCCTGGCCAACAGCCGGCCTTATGAGGGGGTGTTCTTCGGCATTCCGATCGCCGTGGCACTGCTGGTCTGGCTATGGAAGCTGAAGCGGCCGGAACTGGGCGCGGCGCTCAAGCGCGCCGTTGTCCCGCTGCTGGCCGTGCTGGTGCTCGCCGTGGTGGCCATGGGTGTCTACTTCTGGCGCACGACGGGCAATCCCTCAACACCTCCTTATCTGCTCGCCGCGCATCAACAGGGGGGCGTGCCGCCCTTTCCTTGGCAAAAGCTGACACCCGCAAAGCCCTTCCGCTACCCTGCCTTCAAAAAGCTCTACACAGAATTTTCCCTGGCGCGTTACGAACTTGCGCAGAGCGCGACCGGCCGGGCCGCGATCGAGTGGTTTGCTTTGGAACAGTTCTGGAGCTTCTATTTCGGGTTCGTTTTCCTGCTTTCCTTTTCTGCTGGCGTGGGTGGCGATGCCGTACGGATTTTCGCTGAAGGACATCAGTCCCGGCACGCGTTTCCTGGTGCTGGTGTGCGCCGTCACGCTGGCGGGCGAGGCGCTGCCCATCTGGTACAACGCGCACTACTCGGCTGAACTCACCTGTGCGATTCTGGCGCTGGTGCTGACGGCGCTGCGTTACGTTCGCCCGTGGCAATGGCGCGGCAGACCCGTGGGGCGTTTCATCACGCGGGCGGTCCCGGCGATTTGTGTGCTTCTGCTGGCCACGCGCATGGTGGCCGGTCCTTTAAAACTGCACCTGACGGCTCTGTGGCCGCGGAGCGGTTTGCCCATCTGGTGCACCACGGCGCCCAAGAATCCGGCCCGCGCGGCCGTCCTCCACAAGCTCAGGCAGCAGCCCGGCCGGCAGCTTGTGATTGTCCGTTACAGTCCGGACCACGACATCTACTTCAACGAGTGGGTCTACAACCGTGCCGACCTGGATTCCGCCAAGGTGATCTTTGCGCACGACATGGGCCGCGAGAAGAATCAGGAACTGATCGACTATTTCAAAGGCCGTCATGTCTGGCTGGTCTATGCTGACGACAAGCCTCCCCGGCTTGAACCCTATCCGGATTCCCAGGCTGGTTCAGGCTCGAGCCGTTCCACGGCGAGATGAATGGAGAAGTTTTTTGACGCCCATCAGGATTGCAGCAACGGCCGCGACAAGGAAACAGGACGCCATTCCAAGCACACGGTTGGCCAGGGTCCACGGCGCCGCAATCGAGAACGGTGTTCCGAACATCTTGAGAATGCCTGCATAAGTCATTTCGTTGACGCCAATGCCGCCCGGAGTGGCGGCAATGACGGTTGCAAGGTACACAAACGGGACCGCGGCAGCCAAGTGCCAGAGAGGAATGGCGGCCCCGACGGCCGCCGCGGTTTCACCCGCCATCAGGACAACCACCGCAAATCGGATGGCGGAAAGGAGCATCAGCCGGCGCGTCAGGTTTTCGCTCAAAATGCCCGACTGCAGAAGAGCAAAGAATTCCTGCATGTTCTTCCTGCTGCGGATTCGGCGCGCCAACGCGTTTTCAAGATGGGCGGCCAGCCATCGGGCAAGCCGGATGAGCGGCGCCACGGCCAGAAACGCCAGAGCTATCATTCCCGCGGCGGAAAGCAGCCACATCAGTCCGCCTCCGCCCAAAAACCATGTGGCTGCGGAGGCGACGGCGAGGAGCAGAACGTTCAGGAGATCAAAACTCTGCTCCAGCAGCGTGCCGGCCGTCCCGCGCTTCAGGGCACTGCCGTAAAAGTGCGTCCCAAAGGTGCGGGCGGTGGCCATGCCAAGCTGTATGGGAAGAACAAGGCCCAGAGCCATGCCTGTGCTGGTGAAGCCGAAAGCGGCAAGCCTCGAGGGGACAGGGTCCGAGGTGTGCCTGAGGGCGGCATCCACGCTTCTCCATTTCTCGGTTGAAAGATAAATCAGCAGAACGTTCAGGAGAACCAGCCCGACCAGGGCGGAGGGTCGGGCCCCCTCTATTTCGTGCCACGTTGAATGCAGGTCAATATTTCCGATTCGTATGATCAGAATGATGAGGAAAGCGGCGAGCGCAACGGAAACGATGCCGAGAATGACGCGCCGCAGTTTCATCGGCGGCCTTCCCCTGCCAGACTTTCGTCTTCCACGGTATCGGGGCGAGCAGATGGGACCAGGCGCGAGGCAATCTCTAGATATTGATCCACTGCAGCGTCCCATGAAAACCGCGAAGCGGCGATGGCTTGCCGCTCACCCCTTTTGCCCTCTTCCTTTGCGGAGTGCAGCACATCCTCAATGGCTCGCAGGAACTCCCGGGCGGTTCTGTCATCATCATCAAAGAATACTTCAGCGCCTGTCACGAGCCCCGCGAGGCCAGGATCTAACCCACGAGTCTCTTCGCCACATACGACCGGCAATCCGGAAACCAGGGCTTCCCTTACCGCAGAAGGCAGGCCTCCCTCTCCAACGCTTGGGAGCACGAAAAGGTCACAACAGCGATATAGTTCTGCAATGGAGGGGTCGTCCAAGCCCGATAGTGCTATAACGTTGTCCAGACCCCACTCCTTGGGATCAATCGGTCCCCATCCCGCTAATAGCCAAACCAAATTGGGACGAAGGGTGGCCATCCGCTTGATTGCGTAGAGACCCTTCTTCCGGACAAAACGCCCTACGAGAAGTGCGATGGGCCGCTCTTCGGGCAGGCCGTACTTCGAGCGAAGCGCTGGTATGCTCTCTGAGTTGTTTCGTGCGCGGAACAGCTTGGTGTTGATCCCACAATAGATTATCTCGGGAGGCGTTCTGAACTTCAGATGCGCGTAGGTGCCCATCGTCGTTTTAGCAACGAAAACGACTTGCTCGGCGTGCGACAACATCGGGTGCGCCACAAACACGGTGGCGACCTTCCATACAAAGTCCAGCAAGGCGGGACCGGTGGGAACAAACCGGGTGTGTTGGACGATGACGATTGGGATCCCCTGCAACTTGGCTGCGCAATAAGCGATGGTGTTGGCCACGTATAAGCAGTCCTGCATGAACAGGACGTCCGCTCTTCGTACCTCACGGACGATTGTCCTGATACCCGATATCAAGGGAATTGGAAAAGGGACCCCTGTCCAATTCTCAATAAGATTGCTTATGGGAAAGGGAACAATTCGGACACGGCCCTCCTCTGCCGTCTCGCCACCGGGATCACCGGCCATCCAGGTCACCTCGTGCTCCCTGTCTGCAAATTCACGGGCCAATGCCCCTGAAACGGCCTCCACACCGCCTTTGTGGGAAGAGAAATAGTGGGAAATTTCCAGAATTTTCATCAATTAACGTCGCCTCAGGCCGAGGATGCTGAGGAAGAAGCTGCTGCAGACGATCTGGACGCCGAGGGCGACGGCGAAGACCGCGGGCATGACGATGCGCAGCATGCGGTCGGGATCGAGGGCTCCGAAGCTTTCGCCTGCCCAGTTCGACACGGCGAAGATGGAGCCGCCAAGGCCGAAAGCGATGAGCAGGCCGCCCACCACCAGTCCCGTTTCAAGCTTAACCCAGCGAAAGAGGCGCGAGAGGCGGGGATCGGGAGGCAGCAGGCCTTCAGTGATGGCAAAAACCTTGGTGAAGACGGCAAAGGCGACGAACTGAAATCCCAGCAGCATGCCCGTGAAGGCATAGAGAAGCGTATGAACGTCAAAGCCGATGCCGTGGATGACCACCGGCCCCGGCAGCAGGATGGCCGCCACAACCAGTCCCGCCAGAAACATCAGGATTCCGGGATAGAGGAAGAGCCAGCGCGGGCTGTACATGAGAAGAAAGCGCAGGTGCCGCCAGCCGTCGCGCCAGGAGCGCAGGTGGGGCGGACGGGTGCGGCCGTCGGGCGAGAGCGTGGTGGGCACCTCGCTGACCTTCATGCGCAGCAGGCTGGCTTTTACCACCATTTCGCTGGCGAATTCCATGCCGGTCGTCCGGAGGTCCATGCGCTCGAAGGCGGCTTTTGAGAACCCCCGCAGGCCGCAGTTGAAATCGCCTACCATGGCGTGGAAAAAGTTTCTTCCGATGGCGGAAAGAACGGGCGTTCCGATGTAGCGGTGCTTCCAGGGCATGGCGCCCTTGCGGATGCCGCCTTTGAAGCGGTTGCCCATCACCAGGTCGTCGCCCTCGCGGAGGCGCTGGACAAAGCCGTCGAGGTTCTCGAAATCGTAGCTGTCATCGGAATCGCCCATGATGCAGTAGCGGCCCCGGGCGGCGGCAGTGGCCCCCAGCAGCGCCGCTCCATAGCCGCGCACCGGAACGTCAACCACCCGCGCCCCGAGGCTTTTGGCAATTTCCTGGGAGCCGTCGGTTGAGCCGTTATCGCCGATGACGACCTCGCCGCTCACCCCGGAGCGCTGGAGATAGTCCTGCGCCTTGCGGATGCAGCTTGCAAGGGTCTCGGCCTCGTCGAGGCAGGGCATGATGATGCTGAGTTCGATATCCATGCTGATCAAAAGAGCGCCCTTTGCGGCAAGCTATCCAGAGAAAAATGGCGAGGCGAACCATCGCGCCCGGCACGCCTGCAGGCCCCGAAAGGCCCCACGGCGGAGTAGTATAGCATGCGCCCTGCAGGGTAATGACGGATTGTGCAATAACCTATTGCGTTTGCAGGCTGTTATCCCGCATGTTTCTAATGGCGAGGTAAACTCGCCACTACGATTGAGGCACGGTGGCGGCTACCGTTGGGCGCGCCGGTCGGTATATAATGTCGCGGGCATTGGTTCCTTTCCTGAATGCCGCGATCTCAACCATGCAGACCGCGAAATCCACTGAAACAGACCGGAAGACATTGGCTTCCACGCTTGCCCGCAGGGCATTTTCTCTGCCTGTGCTGCTGGGCGTGCTGCTGGTGGCCGGCGCGTGCGTGGGCCGGTATCTGAACCTGATGAACGACTCGCTGCACCAGCACGTCTATTCCGCCTACTGCTTTGAGGGCGACATGTGGTGGCACCTGGCGACGGGCCAGTGGATTCTGGCGCACCACGCCTGGCCCACGCACGATTTCTTTTCGTTCACGGCCTATGGGAATCCCTGGATCGCCGACCAGTGGCTGGGCGACGTCGTGATCGCCGTTGTCTGGGCGACTGGGAAGAATGCACGCCCTGATGATTCTGCTGGCGGCGCTGGCCGGCGGAATTCTGCTGCTGCTTTATTACTATGCGTGCGTGCGAAGCGGAAGCGTGAAGGCGGCGTTTCTGGCCTGCGCGCTGCTGCTGCCGCTGGCTTCATTGCCCCTGAGCATGCGGCCGCAGATCCTGGGCCTGGCTTTTCTGATCGTGACCCTGATCAGCCTGGAGAGGTTCCGGCAGGGACACCGGAAAGCCCTGTGGATTCTTCCTCCGCTCTTCATGCTGTGGGTCAACATGCACGGGACCTTTGTGCTGGGCTTCGTGGCCATGGGCGTCTACTGGCTGGCCGGCCTGCGGCAACTTCGGCTTGAGTTTCTGGAAGCTGTCGCCTGGAAGCCGGAGGAGCGCCGACACCTGGCGACAATCGTTCTGCTGTGCCTGCTGGCTTGCATCATTACGCCCTACGGCGCGCACCTGGCCGCCTATCCGCTGCAGATGACCATCTTCCTGCCGATGATCCCGCAGGTGGTGCCGGAATGGCATACGCTGGATTTCAGCCGTTTCTACGGGCACTGGTTCCTTGTCCTCCTGTTATTGTTTGTGGCGGGGCAGTTGATCACCCGCAAGAAACTTCAGTTGGCAGAATTGGTCCTGCTGCTCTTCGCCGCCGCTGAAACCATTCTCCATGCGCGGTTCATGCTGCTGTTCGTTCCGGTGTTTGCTCCGCTGCTGGCGCTGGTGCTGGCCGAGTGGGTGGATCGATGGCGCCTGGGAAGGGAACGCCGCGCCCTGAACGCCGCGGTGATGGCTGTGGCGCTCGGGGTGATGGTGTTTTTCTTTCCCTCGCGCGCCAGGCTGCAGCAGGCCGTGGAATTGTGGAACCCCACCGGCGCTGTCCGCTATTTGCGCGAACACCCGCTGAAAGGGCACATGCTCAACTTCGACGACTGGGGCGGATACCTGATCGAAACGCTGGGACAGAAAGTCTTTATCGACGGCAGGGCGGACATCTACGAGCCGGGCGGCGTATTGCTCGACTACCTTCACATCGTTTATCCCCAATCGAAGACGTTGTTTCTGCTGCGCAAATATCATATTGACTCGTGCCTGATGCCGGCCGACTCGGCGCTGGTCACGATGCTCACCGCCCTCCCCGGTTGGAAAGTCGCTTATCGCGGCAGAGTGAGCGTGCTTCTTGTCCACGCTGCAAATCCGGAGGCAGGAATGACCACGGTGGACATTCGCAAGGAAAACCCGGAGCAGGGCGGGGTGCATTAGCAGCAGGGATGGCCGCCGGCGAAAGCAGAGAACCGCGACAATGCAGTTGCGTTACCGGCCAAAAAGAGCGATAAGTAATGGCTGTGTTTGTGCCTACGGGAGGGGCAGTGCCAGAATCGGAGTTTGCTGTGAGCAGGTGACCGATTTGTCAGGCCCTTCTATGAATGCGAGTCAGTCCATTGGTGGCGCCCCCGGTCCGCGGATGCCTGCCGCCCGGATGGCAGGCGGTCTGGGAAGCGAATTTTTCCGCTACTTCCTCGTTGGTGGATTCGCATTTGTCTGCGATACGTTCATCCTCTTTTCCCTGACGCATTACCTGAAAGTCAACTATCTCGTTTCCGGGAGCGGTGGGGTTCCTGGTGGGGACGGTGGTGAATTACGTGCTCAGCAGGAGCTGGGTGTTTCAGCGGCGGACGCTCCAGAATACGTCGGCCGAGTTATCGATTTTCACCCTGATCGGACTTGTGGGAATGGGGCTTAATGAATTGATTCTATGGGTCTTCCAGTCGAAGCTGGGAGTCTACTACCTATACGCCAAAGGCGTGAGTGGCGTTACGGTGTTCATGTGGAACTTTGGCGCGCGTAAGGTTGCGCTTTTTCGGTAGCGGCGTTTTTGAAGGAGATGCAGTGGCACAAACGGACCCAGCGAACGGGAAATCAGTGGTGATTATCGGAGGCGGACCTGCGGGGCTGACGGCCGCGCTAGAACTCTCCAGGCACCACGTTCCGGCGAAGGTGCTGGAAGCCGACAAGCAGGTTGGGGGCATTTCGCGCACGGTCAACTACAAGGGATACCTGTTTGACATCGGGGGCCACCGTTTTTTTACCAAGTGGGAAGAGGTGAACGAGATCTGGGAACAGACGCTGGGTGACAAGTTCCTGCTGCGGCCGCGCCTGTCGCGCATCTACTACCGCAAGAAAGTTCTTCCTCTATCCGCTGGTGGCGAAGAATGCTCTGCTGGGGCTGGGGCCCGTGGAAAGCGTTCGGATTCTCCTCAGCTACTTCCGTTCCGCGCTTTTCCCGACGCCGAAGGAAGACAACCTGGAGGAGTGGGTCTCGAACCGGTTCGGGAAAGCGGCTTTACCAGATTTTCTTCAAGACCTATACCGAGAAAGTCTGGGGCGTGCCCTGCACGTCAATTCAGGCGGAGTGGGCAGCCCAGCGGATCCGCGGCCTCTCGTTGATGAGCGCAGTGCGGAACGCCCTGTTTCCTTCGAAGACTCCCAAGGCGAAGACGTTGATCGATAGATTTCACTATCCCGAGCGCGGCCCGGGTCAAATGTGGGAGATGCTGGCCGACCAACTTGACCGGCAAGGCTACCCGATCCTGATGGAGCGTCGCGTGGTGCGAGTCTGCCACCAGGGAGGCGAAGTGACGCGGATGGTCACGCGAGGCCGGCACGGCGAGGAGTGTTTTGAAGGCACACATTTCATCAGTTCCATGCCCATTCGCGACCTGATCAACGCGCTCGACCCACGGCCGTCGGAGGAAGTCCTGCGTGCTGGCCGGCGAGATTCGCTATAGGGACTTCCTGATCGTGAGCCTGGTGGTCAACCGCAAGGAAGTTTCGCCTGACAACTGGATCTACGTTCACGAGCCGGGAGTCAAGGTAGGACGCATTCAGAACTTCAAGAACTGGTCGCCGGCCATGGTTCCGGACCCGAGCAAGACCTGCCTCGGAATGGAGTATTTTGTCTTTGAAAATGACGAACTATGGGCAAGCCCTGATGAGAAGTTGATCGAGATGGCGCGGCAAGAGATTGCGCAACTGGGCCTGGTGCGCCCGGAGGAAATCGAAGACGGGACGGTAGTGCGGATGCAGAAGGCCTATCCCATGTACGACCCGGGCTGGGCGGAGCGCATTGAGACCATCCGAGCCTATGCCCAGGACCAGCCTCAGGAATCTCCAGTTCGTCGGCCGGAATGGCATGCACAAGTACAATAACCAGGACCACTCCATGATGACCGCACTGTGCGCCGCGCAGAATATCTGCGGAGCTGAACACGACATCTGGGCCATCAACAGCGAGCCGGATTATCACGAGGAAGTGAAGGAAACAGAATCCCGCCACAAGACAGCTCGCGTAGAAAACCTCGCTACCTGAAGTTCCCTACGCCCGTGGCAACGCAGAATTTCCCGGCACCCAACCCATGGGACTTCACAGGATCTCGACCCCGATGAAATCAAGCCGAAGGCCTGTGCGACTCCATATACATCGTTCCGTTATTCTGAAGGCGCCGGGATTCTCCCCTTAGTTGTTCTCCGGCGAGACTTGACACAACGGATGAAATAGGGGACATTCGCAACTTGTTTGGGGAGGACCATGCTTCTTGCCATAGAAGCCGGACTTTCGGTTCTTGCGCTGGTGCTGGCGTTTACAGTTCCGAATCTGGGTTCGCGGTGGTTTGAAGCTTTAGAGCGGAACCTGGGCAGTCTGGCGCGGCAGCGCGGGTTATCAGTAATCACTGTCGGGCTTACGGCACTGTCATTGCGGGCAGCCCTTCTGCCTATCCTGCCGATTCCTGTGCCAGGCGTAACCGATGAATACTGCTATCTATTGCTTTCGGATACGTTTGCGCATGGGCGGCTGACTAATCCCACCAGTCCGATGTGGGTGCATTTTGAAAGTCCCTTCATTCTTTGGCACCCCACCTACACGACCAAATTCTATCCCGCCCAGGGACTTGCTGATGGCCTTCGGGGCAGAGCTTCCTGGGACATCCATTCTGGGGGGTCTGGCTGAGCGTGGGGCTGATGTGCGCCGCCATCACCTGGATGCTGCAAGCGTGGGTTGGCGAAAACTGGGCGCTGCTGGGCGGGTTCCTCGCCGTCATTCGCCTGGGAAGCTTCAGCTATTGGGCCAACAGCTATTTTGGCGGAGCAGTGCCGGCGATGGGCGGGGCACTGGTGCTGGGTGCGTTGCCGCGGTTGAAGCACGGGGATCGCGTGCGGAACGCCCTGCTGATGGGCCTCGGTTTTGCCGTTCTGGCCAATAGCCGGCCTTATGAAGGATTGTTTTTCGGCATTCCTGTGGCCGTGGCGATAATCGTCTGGCTGTGGAAACTGAAGCGGCCGGAACTGGGCCGGGTGTTGAAGCATGCGGTGGTTCCGCTGCTGGCGGTGCTGGCCCTGACTCTGGTTGCCATGGGCTACTACTTCTGGCACACCACAGGCAGCCCTTTTACTCCCCCCTACCTGGTCTATGTTCACAAGTATGAGCCGGTCCCTTATTTTTCCTGGCAATCGGTGAGACCCATTCCCGTGTATCGCCATCTCCAGTTGCGACGTTACTTTGTCGACTCTGACCTGGCTGGATATCAACTTTCGCGGACACTTGCGGGACGAACTGCCATGGTGTTAGGCCGGTTTGCTCTCATGTGGACCTTTTATCTGGGTTTCATATTTACCCTTCCCCTGCTCCTGGTTGCTCTATTTCTGCCGTACGGATTTTCCTGGAAAAGTATTAACTCGGGGACGAGGTTCCTTTTGGTGGTGTGCTGTGTGGTGGTTCTTGGGAATCTTCTGCCGATATGGTATCTGGTCCATTACAGCGCTCCGATAACCTGTGCGATTATTGCTGTGGTGATCATCGC
>CAVTBN010000006.1:0-226646 GCA_963732975.1 uncultured Acidobacteriota bacterium
AAAGATCGCAAAACAGTTGGGCGGCTCCCGCGCAACGCGAACTTTCAGTACGCGGTCATCGAGATAAAGACTCCAGGAAAGAAAATCAAGGCAGAAGATGCGGATTGCAGCTCAGCCAGAGCGGAAGCCGACAAGCCTGAATGTGGCGGTTTTGGGTGGAAAAGAAACGTCCGAGATAAGCGAAGCCGCTGGCGGCGCCACCAAAGCCCAGGTGGACGCTTTCAGGCTTCTGGCTGCGTTTATGATGCATGGCGACAATAAGGCTGGCAACCAACGGCTTGTCTGCCCGGACGGAGATATTGACGGAAACGGAAGATGCACGCAGCCTTACGCTATGATCCAGGATATCGGGGCAGGATTTGGGTCGCCGGCGTTCCTGGGATTGGGTTACAGGAAGGCGGATATCAATTCATGGAGCCATCCGTCGCTTTGGGTAAATCTCCAGGCTTGCCGGGCCAGGTTGAGCAGTGTGCATGAGCTGAAGAATCCGGTGGTGAGCGACGAAGGCAGGGGCTTCCTTGCCAGGCTCATGGATCCCAGCGTATTGACAAACGAAAAGTTGACAGCGATCTTCGAAGCATCAGGGGAAGTAGAAATGGGTACCAGGTACGATGGACACCCCGCGACCGTAGCCGACTGGGTTGCTGCGTTCAACAAGAAACGTTCCGAGCTTGACCAAAGTTGCGGAACTGGCCACTAAGGGCGCCGCACACCGGAGTCTCTCGGTCCTGAGATGACGGGGCCCGTGTTTGTGCGATACAGGAAGCAGGACGGCTTGACACCACCAGGGCTGGAGCGCGCCCAAACAGGCAAGCATGCAGGCAAGATTCCGATTCGAGAAGTGTCGGGCTTAACACTGCGGGTTGCAGGCCCTGATCTCGAAGTTCTTGCTATTGGCGACCACACCTTTGAACTCGCTGTAGGCGTCCTCAAAAATGCTACTGTCGAGGAATTCAAGGTCGTGGACCTGGCCAATGTCATGCTCGCCGAAGGGCTTCAACTTCCGAAGGAGTCCCAATGGGAAACCTGGCCGATGCCTCCGGGCGCATCTTCGTGCTTGAAGAGAACCCTGGCCACGTCTTTATCTTTGATGCCCCCTTTCAGAAGCTGCTGGCAAGCGTCGAACTGCACTTCCATGCGCACCACCCTGATTTTGCCGAGCTTAAGGAAGCCTGGGAGAAATTCCCCAACTCACGCGGCGAAGGGTTGGTCCTGCTTGAAAACGGCCACCTCCTCATTCTCAAGGAAAAGGACCCGAGTCGTCTTATTGAATTTGGCCCCCACAAAGATGCTCCGGTTGGATTGAAGCCCCTCGGTCATGCCAGGGATTTCACCTTGCCCGGCAAGAAGTCTTCCCGGATGGTTCCTTTAGCAGAGTGGAAATTTTCAAAGGACTCTTCCGTTGCCTTCCCTGACCTCAGCGAATTGAAATTGGACCATAGTGGCAATTTCTGGGTCTTGAGTGACGGGGGACGCGCTCTCGGTCAAATAAATGGAACAGATCAGCATGGACATCTGAAGATCGACTTAATCCTCAGATTATCTAACACGCCTGGCCTGGAGCATCCTCAGGGCCTTGCTTTGTTACACCCTGATGTCGCCCTGGTGGCATGCGACAAACACACGCGCCACACACCGCTCTACTCGTTCATATTGAAGCGCAAAATCCCATAACCATCATGAGGGTCAGCATAAGCTAGAGAATGCATTGAAGAATTTCGCGTTCGGATGTGACCCTTCGCCCGCACCAAAACCAATGTAGGCACGAAGAACGATGTTGCCGCCCGCACGGATAAAGATTCCCGGGCCGAAGTCATGGCGGAGGTTGGTAAAGTCCAGGTCTGATCGCTGCAACACCACCTTCCCAGCATCGAAGAAAGCGTAGAAACCGATCGGCCAGCCCGAGCATACCCTTGTAGAATTCGGCCTGGAACAGCATCCGGTTCGGTCCCCTAACCGATAATCGACCAGGCCGCGAAGTGTATCGTAGCCCTCAATGTCCGCCCCGCCCAGCGTGCTCTGGAAGTAAAAAGGAACGGCGTGGCCAGCGCCTGTTGAGGTCATTGTGAGCAGGCCATTCAGCACAATGTTCCCCATCGGCACTGGTCGCCCACGATGGGCTCACAGAGCAGATTCTGCAAAAGGGTCCGGTGGAACGGAGATGAAATGTTGTGCCGAACATCGTGCGTCCCCATGGCAAAGGTCTCAACCCGATTGAAAGTATAGGTGCCCGACCCTTTGTCAGCAAAGTGGTCATAAGTGATCCGCAAATCGTGCCGGTTCCAGGTCTGGCGGGCAGCAGTGGGCGTATGGAACCGAAGCAGGGCCTGAAAGTCCAAAAAATTCGGCTGCTGCAACAGCCCCGGCACTTGCGCCGGAGTGTATTCCTGCTCAATCGACGGCGTCCCCGCCGCCGCCCGCGGCCTGACGGTGGGCGAAATAAATCTCAACCCGCCTCCCATGGCGAGCCACGGCAGGTTGTGGACAGGAACATAGCCTGTGAAGCCAGCTTCAGTTTCCAGAAGTTGATAGAGCGCATGCCCGGATTGCGTGCTGTTTTCACCCAGCCCGTAGAAATCCTGGGTTCGCAGGTCCAAACGGCGCGCAAAAAAGCTGATCGTAAATTGGTCTTCCTGCCGCTGCGTGGCAGGGTTCCACTCATAAAACGTCGGCATGTGGATGTCATAGCGACCCTCGATCATGCTGAAATTTGTCAGTGAATAAAGGCCGCGTGCCACGACCTTTGACTGTATCCGGCCGCTGTTGAAATCGTGCTGGCTCCGCAGCCCAAGGCCCAGGCTGCTGCCGGGGGCGATTCCTCCCATTGTCGGCGCCAGCCAATCAAAGCCTGTGAATTTGATTACACAGTCTTCCCACGGGAAGCGTGTCGCCGATTTCTGAACCAGTGCGGTCTTTGAAGCGCTGTCCAATTGGAAAATGGAGGAGCCCTTGGAAATCCCGGCGCTTTTGGCGGCGTTGTCACATGCCTGGACGATATGTTTCCAATCTCCGGCCCGGCCAGGGATGGAGAAGCCGATCAGCATCAGGATGAAGGAGAACTTCACCGGCCTAATCATGAGTAGAAGACCCTCCTTTTTTGAGTGAGTTTGCTGGATATTTCGCGGAGGTAAATTCCTGCCTGGTGCTCGTCCTGAATCGATTGTGGATCAATGCCGGTCCGCTGGTCGGGAGGAAGCTGACTTTCCAACTCAGCGGCATGGGCAAGCGCCTGCCTTTGCAGGCTTGAAAGTGGCGCGGGCGCGGCGGCGGTTACAGGCGGAGCGGTGAAGTTCGGCGTGTCCGCGCGCGGCGACATGTTGGTATCCATCACTCCCTCAAACGTGTTGGCGTTCTGGGCGCGCTTGCCCATCACGTCCGATGGCCATGCTTCGGGGGGCAAGAAGCTTCATGGCAGTGGCAATAGCAGACGTATGGTCAAACGGGTCGTGTACTATCGTACCTGGTGAAATATCCGGGGAGATAATGACGGCCGGAACGCGCGGGCCCAGCCGGGTGAAATCGAACGCTGGAGAAGAGCAAACGATCCCATCCGGTGAGACGCAGCGTGGTGGCGGAATGTGATCGTAAAGGCCGCCGTGTTCGTCATAGATGATCACCAGCATGCTGCGTTGCCAGACGTTGTCGTTGGCGCGGAGCGCTTCGTAGACTCGCTTGATGAGGAATTCTCCCGCGGCGACATCATGGTCCGGGTGCTGGTCGTTGGCAGGGAGAAACGCGCCTCCATCCTGCTGCGGGTTGTATGGAGGCTCGATGAAGCTGTAGGACGGCAACCGGTCCTTTTTGCACAGTTCCACAAACCGCTCAATCGTGGCATAGAACTGGGTCTGATGCTTCAAAAGGAAACCAAATCCCAGCGCCGAGCTCCAATCATGGTAGAAGAGTGCTGACTCCACCTCGTTTTTCCAAAGCACTTCATAAACGGTGTGGAACGGGGCGATGAAATCGGGCGAAAGGTCCAGCCGCCCCCGCGACGTTCCGGCGTGTACAAATACGCGATTTGGCAGTGTTGGCCCGGGCACGGAAGAGTACCAGTGGTCGCATACCGCATACTCGCGCGCCAGGGTCGTAAGAACCGGCAGCCTGGCAGGGTCGAAGCACTTCATAATGCCCGCAGCCTTCGCGATGTTTCCATGGGTGAACCGTTCGTAGTTAATCACAAAGCCGGACATATCGGGCTCCTGCGCAGCACCGGAAGTCTGCGTCCCGAACATCTGTTCCATCACGTCTTCGAAGTCATGGCTGGGATCGTCCGTCAGGTCACCCGAATACCGCGCATCCTTTGTAACCCGCACGGGCTCCCCGGTTGAATCCCGGTTGGTTTCCGTTCCATCCAGCCCTTCGATCGGGTACCCGGGCGATTTCATATGCCCCAGCATATGGTCGAATGACCGGTTTTCCATCATGAGCACAACAAGGTGTTTGACTAGTTCGGAGGGTAATGGCATCGGGCTCAGACTCCTTTGATCATTGAAGGCTCCTCGGCCCGAGGCCGAAGTGTCCTGCGTCCATTAATCGCCGTACTTTCTGCCAGTCCTTGTTTGAATAATTGTCGCGAAAAAGACGGGTAACGAAGGCCCCTCGTTACCTTCTAGTTGATTACTTTTAATATAATCCCTGAGAAGGCTGGACTAGTCAATGGAAATGTGGAATACAGGGCACAAGACAATCTGCGGCGTATCAACGCCGCGGCGAGTGTGTAGTCGACGGTTTCCAATGCTTGGCAAGCCTGACAATATTTCAACTTGTCAAGACAGGAACGTCGGCGTGGTTTCCCCGTATCAAGTAGTTCTTTGATCTCTCAATTTCTATGTGTGGCTGGTTGTTTTGGCCTCACGTTCCGATGTGGTTCCGGTTTTCGCCTTGGTCTGGGAGGACTCTGAGGCGTCCTTCATTGCACCACGTTAGGCACGGCGGCGACCTGTGGGATGTGGGTCGACACGCCATTGAGCCGGTGGGATTGGCGCGTTGTGTCCTTTCGTCCTGCAGCCGATTAACAGGAGGCTTCCCATGGATCCCAACCTGTTTCATTTGGTTTGGGAGCGAGTAACTGAAGTCCTGACAGTCGGCGGCGTCCTTTCTTTCATTCTTGAAGAAGGGTTGAGACTCGAGTTCTAAATCAAGCCGTTCGTCGGAACATACGTCGTTTCCCTCCCGATTTTACATTCCAGACCAGCCCCGAAGAGTTCTCAAAATGGAAGCCCCAAATTGTGATGCCCAAAAAAGAAAAGACGAGATTGAGGCGCAGAGCGCTCCTTTTCACGGAGCAGGGCGTTCCTATGCTCCCGAGTGTGCTGGGGGAGCGACCAGGCTATTGACCTCAATATCGCTATTATGCGGGCCTTTATCAGGCTGCGGGAGATAATGGTTGCCCACAAAGAGTTAGCAAAGAATTGAGGAGGTAGAAAAGAAATACGACGCGCAGTTCAGGGCTGTTTTTGACGCGATCCGCGAATTGTTGCAGCCGGTGCCGGTAACGCCTAAGCGCCGTATCGGATTCTGACTTTAATAGGAGCAGAAATCATGAATTCAGCCCAAATCAGCCCCGTTGAGCTGCTCCCCGTTTTAGGTCCAATCATAATGCGAGTTCCGGGAAATTTTGAGGGTCCCCCCATTCCAGGCGGCGAATTCTGCAGGCGGCACGTGGCCCAATGCGGTGTGAGGCCGGCTCTCATTGTACTCCCTTCGCCAAGCCTCGATCTTCCCCTGAGCGTCTTCCAAGCTCAGGAACCAATTCGCGTTCAAGCATTCCTCCCGCAGCCGGCCGTTGAACGATTCCACGTACGCATTGTCGGTCGGCTTCCCCGGCCGGCTGAAATCCAGCGTCACGCCGTGTTCGTAAGCCCATCGGTCCAGAACTTTCGAAACGAATTCAGGGCCGTTGTCCACGCGAATCGATTTCGGCACCCCTCGCTCGGCCACAATCCGCTCCAGAACCGCCGCCACCTGCTCTCCCTTGATGCCCTGCTCCACTGCAATCGCCAAACTCTCGCGTGTGAAGTTATCCACGATCGTCAGGGCGCGGAGCCGCCGTCCATCAAACAACGAATCCGAAACAAAGTCCATCGACCAGCTGTCATTCGCACGCTCCGGTTGTAGGCGGCCTTCCCGATATGCCGCGCTGACATGTCGCCGCCGCCGCTTGATCCGCATGCTGAGCCCTTCCTGCCGGTAGATCCGATACACCCGCTTATGGTTGACCCGCCAACCTTCGCGGCGCAGCAGAATATAGATGCGAAAATAGCCGTAGCGTACTCGCACCGCAGCAATCTCCCTGATCCTCATCCGCAGGGCGGCCTGGTCCGGGGCTGTCGATCGGTAACGGTGCGAAGACCGCTGGAATCGAAGCGCCCTGCAACCCCGGCGCTCACTCACCCCATAGCGCTCCTCAAGATGCCGCACCAGATCTCGCCGCCGGCCAGGCCTTAGAGTTTTTTTGAGAGCACGTCCTGCAGCATCAGCTTGTCCAGACTGAGATCGGCCACCAGTTGCTTCAGCTTTCGATTCTCTTCCTCCAACTGCTTCAGCCGCCGAATCTCTCCGACGCCCATCCCGGCGTACTGCTTCTTCCACCGGTAAAAAGTCTGCTCGCTGACGCCCATCTTCCGCACCACCTCCACGACCGGAGTTCCCAGCTCGACTTGGCGCAATGCATAGGCGATCTGTTCCTCCGTGTATCGGCCCTTCTTCATCGGCAAAACCCTCCTTCTCATTCCTGGATTTTGCCGGAAATCTCATCCTCCCGCTGGACTAGTTTTAAGGGGGGACGTCAGCAGTATGTCCATTCTAGAGGTATATTTTCGTCAACAGATCTACTCGCTATTGACGAACGAGAGTGAAAATGTGCACGGCGCCCTCCCGCTCGATGCGTTGCGCACCTGTCTTTTCACCTTTCCTGCCTCCTTTCCTTTTGGGCAGAGCAGCCTTAGATTTGGGGCTATAATGCTAGACAAGTAGATTTCTGGGGGACCCCTCAACGATTTCATGGCTTTCCAATCTTGTGGCGATTGGCAATTCACGGGGCTGCACTGCGCAAGATGGCAGAATTTAGCTGCGTTGGGAAATAAAGAAGAGTCTTGTAGTCGAAATGAGGTCGGACAATGCACCCGAACGTTCACAATTTGTTCACAAAGGGCGTTTTGTGGTCCGAAAAGGGAACTTTAAAGGCGGGCTGAGAATGCGCCGTCAAGTCTTTTCAATATCCTAGATTGGTGGACCTGGAGGGGTTCGAACCCTCGACCTCATGACTGCCAGTCATGCGCGCTCCCAACTGCGCCACAGGCCCAAGTTGGCTCGGAAAAAGGAGTCTTTCTTCTTGTAGCATGCGGGTGGCGAAGGTGTCAACGCCGCCACGTGAATCGGCAGTGCGGCGCTGGGGCAAAAACAACCGTTCCCCCGCCTTTCGGCCATCGCGGAACATTCAGCTTGACAGCAATGTTTCAATGGCCGCACCTTGCAGATTGGGGAGGCTTGCCGGTGAATTGCCAGCAAACTGCGAACCTTTCTTCCTCAGTCGAAGGGACCCATGCCGACGCTTTCGTCCTACATTCTGCAAATGGCCCGGCTCAAACGGCAGACGGCGTTCATCGAGCAGGGTGTTTACCGTTCCCGTGAATACAGCTACGAACTGGTGGTGGAGCGGGCGCTGGCCGTTACCGCATGGCTGCGCTCAAGGCCATTCGGAGCGGAAGCGGGAGGAGAGGCTCCACGTGTGGTTTTGTGGGCAGTGCCGAACGCGAGATGGGCCATGGCCTTTTACGGATGCGTCCTGGCAGGCGTGACCGTGGTGCCGGTTGATGCGGGATTCTCGCCGGAATTTCTTCGTCGTATCGTTGACCGCAGCCGCGCTTCGCTGCTGATTACCGACCGCGCCCGTCAGGACCGCGGGGAACCGCAGGCGGCAGGAGAGATCGAGCAGTTTTTCATCGAAGATATCGACGGCTTGCCCGCTGCCACAGCAAGCGCCGGCGAAGCCAGCGTTGCCGGCCGCGACACGCTTGCAGAAATTGTGTACACGTCGGGAACAACGGCGGCGCCGCGCGGCGTGATGATTACGCATGGCAACCTGCTGGCCAATCTGGAGCCGATCGAGCGTGAGATCCGGCGGTATGAAAAACTCAGCATTCCTTTCCGGCCCATTCGATTTCTCCACCTGATTCCGCTCAGCCACCTGTTCGGCCAGGTGACGGCGCTTTTCATTCCGCAGCTTCTGCGGGGCGTGGTGATCTTTCCGGAGAGCCAATCGCCGGCCATGCTGGCGCGCACCATTCGCGAGCGGCGGGCGTCGGTGATGGTTTCGGTGCCGCAACAGCTTGAAGCGATGGGCAACTGGGCCAAAGGGCGGCTTTCTGAAGACGGGTATGGCAACCCCGAAGCGGCGACAGAGCAGGCGGGCAATGAGGGCTGGTCGGTCCCAAAGCGGTGGTGGAAATTTCGCCGCCTCCACAGCCGCCTGGGCTGGAAGATGTGGGCCTTTGTGGTGGGCGGCGCTGCGCTTCCGGCGGAGTTGGAGCAGCTTTGGAACCGATTAGGCTATGCAGTCATCCAGGGCTACGGACTGACGGAGACGGCTCCGGCGATTACCATTACCCACCCCTTCAGGATTCGGCGCGGCGCGGTGGGCAAGGCCCTGCCTGGCGTGGAAACCCGCATTGCCGAAGATGGTGAAATTCTGGTGCGGGGTGCCAATGTTTCGCCGGGATATTACCAGGATGCCGAGGCTACGCGGGAAAGCTTTGAGGAGGGATGGCTGCACACGGGCGACCTGGGCCGTTTCGATGACAACGGCAACCTGGTGTACCTGGGCCGTAAGAAAGATGTGATTGTGACGGCGGAAGGGTTGAATGTTTACCCGGACGACGTGGAGAAGGCGCTGCGCGAGCAGGCGGCCATCGAGGAAGCCGCGGTGGTGCCCAAGGAGGCCGTTGCCGGCCGAACAGTGGTGCATGCTGTGCTGGTTCCGAGCGCGGGAGCAACGGGCGGCGATCTGGAAGCCGCGGTCCAGGATGCCAACAGCAAGCTGGAGCCGCACCAGCGGGTCCGCGACTTTTCGGTGTGGCCGGGGGCGTCGTTGCCGCGCACCCTGAGCACGTCGAAGCTTCAGCGAGCCAGGGTTGCTGCCTGGGTCAACGCCGGGGAAGGCGGGCAAAGACCTCCGGATGGTGCCGGCGAAGCCCACGACTGGCGCGATTTCCTTGTCCGGCTCGGAACGTCTCCTGAAAGGATCCTGCCGGAGGCGCGCCTGGCCGAAGATCTGGGACTGTCGTCGCTGGACCGCGTGGAGTTGCTGACCTGCCTGGAAACATCCGGCTATACATTTGACGAACAGGAGCTGGCGCGCGCGCAGACTGTGGGCGACGTGGAAAAGCTGCTCCGGGAGCCGGCTGGCCTTGCCGCTCCCGCTGCTGTCGCTTCGACTGCCGGGGGAAGGGAAGGTCCGCCTGAGGTTCAGGGGCTGGCGGCAAGCCCTGCGCCCTCACCAAAGATTGCGCGCCCGGCCGAGCCCCAATGGCCCCTTTCCCGCGCAGCCGCGCTGGGGCGTGAGGCGCTGCAAAGGCTGCTGGCTTTTCCTCTGCTGCGCTACTACGTCAAGACGGAGGTGCATGGGGCCGAAAAACTGCGGCAGATTCGGGGCCCCGTGCTGTTTGTATCCAACCACCAGAGCCTGCTTGACCCTCCCGTCATCCTGCGATCATTCCCGGCCCGGATTCGCCGCCGTATTGCTCCCGCAATGGGCGAAGCCACCTTGCGGGGGCATTCAAAAGCCACGTTGTTCTGGGCGCGGCTGGCGTTTAACGTCTACTTGATTTCAGACGATCCCAGCCGGGCGCAGGAAGCGCTGCGGCGCGCGGGGCGCCTGGCTGACCGTGGGTATTCCACGCTGCTGTTTCCCGAGGGCGAACGGACCTGGGATGGCCGGCTGCTGCCGTTCCGGCCGGGCGTTGGCGTCATGGTGGAACGGCTTCATCTGCCCGTGGTTCCTTTGCTGATTCGGGGGCTTTTTGAGATATGGCCGCGCACAAAGGAACGTCCCGTCCGCGGCAAGGCGCAGCTCTGGGTTGGCGATCTGATGAAAATCCTGCCCGGAGAGTCCGCAGGGGACTTTACGCGGCGACTGGAAGAGACTTACCGCCGCATGGCGGCCCTGAGTTTGCTTGACGTATCAATTCGCTGTCCCGTAGACTAAATGTTGGTGTGTTTAAGGTAATCCTCCAATATGCGAATCCATAAGTGCATCGCCGCCGCGGCGGTTGTGCTGATGGCGGCATCTGCTCTCCGCGCCCAAGGCCAGACCCAGTTCTTCCCTCTCAAAGATGTTCGTCCGGGACTTCAGGGTGTCGGCCGGACGATTTTTCAGGGGAACAAGGTTCAGGAATTTCAGGTTGAGTTTCTGGGCGTGCTGAAGAACTTTATGGCGCCGAAACACGACGTGATCCTGGCGCGCCTGTCGGGCGGACCCCTGGCCGAGACGGGGGTGATTGCCGGCATGAGCGGAAGTCCTGTGTACGTGGACGGCAAGCTGGTGGGAGCGGTGGCGCTGGCTTTTCCATTTTCCAAAGAAGCCATAGCGGGGATCACTCCGATCCAGGAGATGCTGGACGTTGTTCCCGAACCTCCCAAGGCCGGCGCGTCTGGAAAGGTCCGGCCTGCATCGACAAGCCTGCCTTTCAAGATTGCAGGCACATCACTTCAACCTGCCGGTTCAATGCGTCTGATTCCTGATGAGACCGGCAATGAGTTGAGCGTTCAGAACCTGTTGAAGCTTCTGCCGCCGGCGGGCGGCAACGTGGCGCTCACGGACCTGCTGCTTCCGCTCCGTTTTGGGGGTTTTTCCGCCGAGGCCATGGATGCATACTCGCCGCTGTTCAACCGCATGGGGCTGAAGTTGATGCAGGGAGCTGCGCTTTCCAGCAGTCCTGAGACCCTGCCGGCCAATCCCCAAGGTCCTGAGCCGGGGACGATGGTGAGCCTGTCGCTGGTGAAGGGTGACCTGAACCTGAATGTCGATTGCACGGTGACATATCGAAAGGGGAATGACTTATACGCCTGCGGGCACCGGTTTCTGATGGTGGGACCGACGGAGATACCTTTTTCGCAATCGCACGTGCTGGCATCCGTACCGAGTATTGCGAGTTCTTTCAAAATTGACGTGCCGGGACCGGAAGTGGGAACTATTCGCCAGGACCGTTTTGGAGCGATCTACGGAGTGGTTGGAGAAAAAGCTCCTATGATCCCGGTCCATATCCATCTGGATTCGACGCTGAACACCCGGACGGACTACAACTTTGATATCGTTGAGCAGTCATTTCTTTCCCCGCTGCTCCTGAATCTGGGCATTATATCCACGCTGAGCGGCACTGAGAGAAGCCTGGGGCCCTCCACCCTGGAACTGCGGGGAAGCATCCGTCTGAAAGGCGGCGAGACCATCAAGATTGAGGACGTTGCGTCCGGGGAGATCAATACGGCGGTCGTCGCGGGCGCGTCGGTTTCTTCCCCGTTGAATTATCTTCTGGATGGCAACTTCCCAGGGATGAGCATCCAGGGAATCGACCTGAACATTGTCTCAACAGATGAGATGCGTGTGGCGACGTTGGAACAGGTGTGGAGTACCCAGTCGGAGGTGAAGCCGGGTGACCATATCGAGGTCACCGGGCTGCTCCGGACGCCTTCCGGGGGGACGGTGGTTGAAAAGATCCCGGTCGATATTCCGGCAAGCGTCAGCGACAAGAGACTCTCGCTGGTTGTTGGAAGCGGGGGGAACCTGAATGCGATTCAGAACCGCCTGACTCCCATCGGCACAACGCCGCGTGACCTGCACCAACTGGTGCGGGCATTGAACCGGATGCGCAGAAACAACCGGCTTTATGTGCTCCTGATGACCCCGCAGCGGTCCCTGACATTGCAGGGCGAGGAATATCCATCGCCTCCGCCTTCTCTGGTGCAAACCTTTTTGTCGGACCCGGCCGTCTCCAGCAACGTGATCTACGGCAACGCTTCGGTGATCGGCGACTACCAGACGAAGCCGACGAAGTATACAATCCAGGGTGAAAAAACGCTTTATTTGAAGGTCGAAAGCCTGGAGAACTGACAGGGCGGTTCATCGGTCGCGGAAGCGGTGAAACTTAGAATCCATTCCAAGAGCGTGTTCATGAAACCTTTGGTGAAATTACTTTTCCTTGTTCTGGCAATTGCCGTGGTGACCCCGCTTTCGCTTTCGGGGGTCGAGACATCTATATGGCAAGTGAGTGATTTCAAAGAGTTTCTCAAGGGGAGGCTGACGGGCGTTTCCATCAGCCAGGATGGAGAACTGGGATTGGCTCCCGAGGCCAGGATGGTTTTCAATCCGGATGAAGCACTGGCTCTTGCTCTTGTTGCCGATCACCAGCACAACCTTTATATCGGTACCGGGCACCAGGGGAAAGTGTTTCGAGTAACCGCCGCCGGCAAGTCAACCCTGTTCTTCAAGGCCCAGGAGCCCGATGTTTTTGCTCTGGCGGTGGGCCCCGACGGCGATCTCTACGTGGGAAGCTCGCCGGAAGGGAAGATTTACCGGGTGACGCCGGAAGGCAAGTCGTCGGTGTTCTACGATCCCAACACAAAGTACATCTGGGCGATGCTTTTCGATCCTGAGGGCCGCCTGTACGTTGCCACAGGCGACCAGGGGCAGATTCTGAGGGTTGACCGGACGGGGAAGGGCAAAGTCTTCTTTGACAGCAACCAGACCCACATCATGTGCCTGGCGTTTGACCGCCAAAACAATCTGCTGGCGGGAAGCGTGCCAGATGGGCTGGTTTACCGGATTGATCCCGATGGCAAGGGCTTCGTGATTTATCAGGCAGATTTGCCGGAAATTCACGACCTGGTAGTTGACGGGCAGGGCAACATTTACGCGTCCGCGCTGGGCACACCTGGCGGGAAGGGCGTTCCGACGATCCTGATGCCGAACACGCCGGTGATAACCCTTCCGACCCAGGTTATGACGGTAACAGCCGACACTGAAAATGGTTTGTCAGAAGACAATAAGGTGCCCCAGAAGCCCAAAAAGCCTGAGCCTCCTACGGAAAAGAAGCGGATCGCACCCAGTTTTATTCGCCCCGGGACAGGCGTGGCTACCACCAACAATCTCCTGATGACCCAGAGCCGGGGCGCATTAATCAGGATTTCTCCCAGCTCTGCGGCCGAACCTTTGTGGAATTCCAACACTGAAAGCGCCTATGGACTGGCATTGCTGGGGAAGAAGATTATCTTTTCAACCGATTCAAACGGCCAGATTTTTGAGCTGGATCCAACGCAATTCGGTGAGAACCTCACGCTGCTGACCGAAACTCACGAATCCGTGGCCACACGCCTGATGCGTGAGGGGGGCAACCTGTATATTGCGACCAGCAATGTCGCCAAGCTTTTCAGGATGGGATCTTCCGTTGGGCGTGAAGGAACGTATGAATCGCGCGTGAACGATACGAAGTTCATTTCCCGATGGGGTGCCATCAGTTGGAGGGGCAAAACTCCTGCCGGGAGTTCGATTGAATTTTACACGCGAAGCGGTAATTTCAAGCGACCCGACAAGACCTGGAGCGACTGGGCTGGCCCTTATCGTGAAAAGGACGGGTCCCGGATTAAGAGTCCTCCCGCCCGCTACGTTCAGTGGAAGGCCGTCTTTCAAGGATCTGCGTCCGCGCAGCCATCCCTGGATGAAGTTTCGGTCGCCTTCTTGAATCAGAATCTTCCGCCTGAAATCCAATCGTTCAACGTCAGCAACGCAGGGGAGCGAACAAGCGCCAGCAGCAGCGCAACGGCTGCCAGTGTTTCAGCCGCCACTATCAACGTGACAGCGGTTCCCCAGATCACTTACGTGGACCCGAGTCAAGCGGCCCCTGCCAGCACAAAGAACCCTGTGACCCTTACCTGGAAGGCTACGGACCCGAACGATGACACCCTGGAGTATTCTCTCTACCTCAAGTCCTCCGATGAGACCAAGTGGCATTTGATGAAGGACAAGATCAAATTGACCAGCTACACTCTTGACCCTTCCACCCTTGCCGACGGCCAATACACGGCCATGCTGGTGGCCTCAGACGACCCTTCCAATCCGCCTGCGGCGGCCCGGGAAGACAGGATTTTGAGTACCCCGTTCTGGATTGATAATACTCCACCGGCGGTGACTGTGGAACACGCTGAAACCAAAGGGAAACGGGCGGTTGTGCAGTTCAGCGTTGAGGATACGACTTCGCCCCTTCACAATGCTCAGAGTTCCGTCGGCGGGGATCACTGGCAGGAGATTAATTCTGATGATGGGATCATCGATTCCCGTAGCGAGACGTTTACCGTGAAAACCGGTGATCTTGAGCCGGGCGAGCATGTTATCACCTTGCGAGCCTACGACATGGCCGGGAATGTGGGGATTGGCAAGGCGGTCGTTGAGATTCCTGGAAGGCAGTAGTGTCAACGCTGACAAGGCGGCCCTGGAACGTTCTGCCGGGGGCAGGAAACCGCCTCGTGGCTCCTTTTGAAGCACTTTTTTTAAGAGACAACTCCAACTTTCGCCACCGCATCATAAAATCGAGTCTTGATGCGGCACCGAGTGTGCACTGTTGAGCCCACAGAAATCTGCGGCATCTGCGGCCGCTTCAGAGACTCAGTTGATTGCGCGCGCCCAGCGGGGCGACGAAGAGGCTTTTGCGGCGCTCTTCGAGGCGCACAAGAGGCGTGTTTATTCGTTATGCCTTCGCATGCTCGGCAATCCGACGGAAGCGGAAGATCTTACGCAAGAAGCTTTTTTGCAGCTTTTTCGAAAGATCGCGACCTTCCGGGGCGAGTCTGCGTTTTCGACCTGGTTGCATCGGCTGTCGGTGAATGTTGTGTTGATGCACCTCCGGAAGAAGGGTCTGAACCAGATCTCGCTGGACGAAACGGAGAATTCTCAGGGAGAACCGATCAAAAGGGATTATGGCGATGACGATCGCCGTCTGGTCGGGTCGATTGACCGAATTGGGCTCAACCGGGCCATTGCAGAACTTCCTCCAGGTTACCGGACCGTGTTCATCTTGCACGACGTGGAAGGCTATGAACATAATGAGATCGCTGAAATTATGAATTGCTCGATCGGGAACTCAAAATCGCAACTCCATAAAGCCCGCCTGAAACTACGCGAGTGGTTCCAGCAGCATCAACGCCAAGAGGGAAAGAGTTCTCCTGCGCACGCTGCCAGAGAGGCGAGGGAGGAGCAGTAAGGCCATGGCAGAAGAGAGACAAAAGGGAATCGGTAACTTTGGATGCCAGGAATTTGACCTGAAGCTGGCCGCCTATCTGGAAGGTGAAGCAAGCACGGACGTCCCGGTGCACGCCGAACAATGTTCGTCCTGCGGCGCCCTGCTGGACGACCTTGATTTTATACGGGCTGCCGCAAAAGATATGCCGCTGGAGTCTCCCTCGCCCCGTGTCTGGAGTAATATTCGGGCAACGCTGGCCGAGGAGGGGCTCATTCGCGAACGGAAGAGCTTCTGGCAGAGGTGGGTTCCTTCGGTTTCGCTTGTGCCGCGTTCGGCCCCTGCCGCCGCTTTGGCCTTCGCGCTGATGCTGGCGGTTATTATGTTTTTCAAAGGCGACGTCTATAGAAACGGGAGCCAGAAACCCGCCCCGACTCCGGCGGTCGCGACTGCCGTTCCGGCTGGCCTGTCAGGCGTGCAGTTGAACCTGGCGCGGACCGTGAAGGCGATGGAAGAGAATTACAAGGCTCGTGAAGCCACTCTGGATCCTTCAGCCAGGCAGGTTTACCAGGCCGGACTGGCTTCACTCAACAATTCGATTCAGGAATGTCTTGATTCGCTCCAGAAGCAACCGCACAATATGCTGGTGCGGGAGTACCTGATGCAGGCCTACGCACAGAAGGCAGAGGTCCTGGCTTCAGCCATGGAGTTTGGCGGTCGGTAATTGGGGAGAGGAAAGCTAACACCGTGCTGAGATTGAAAAGAGTCTGCATGAACAGTGGAGTCAGGGTCGTCGGGGCGTTGCTGCTGATCCCGGCCGGCCTGCTGATGGCGCAAACCCCTGGGCAATCTGAAAAGAATATTGTTACGACAGCAACCCCGCGGGTGAGCATTTCCAACCTGGTGGGAAAAGTGATGGTGAGGGGCTGGGATCGCCTGCAGGTCCATGTCGCTTATACGATTGTGTCACCAAATGTTGCGGTGGATACGGAGCAGGTTCCTTCGAAGGGACCTGCGGACAAGGTCCATGTCATGTCGTATATTACCGACCGCTCAGAACCGGTTCCGAATCCCGTGGTGGATTATATTATCGAGGTCCCATCGGGTGCCAGCCTGGAGATTCACGATCCTCAAGGGAAAGTGAAAATCAATTCAGTCAAAGGGGACACGTCGGTTGACTCCCTGGGTGGGGGTATCTCGGTTGCAGATTCGGCTGGCCACCTGTCAATTCGCTCGGTGGGAGGCAATATCGAAATCATCCGCCCCTCTGGTCGTGTTGAAGCGTATTCCATCAATGGCAATCTCCATTTTGTGAATCCGACCAGCAACCGCCTGCGGGGCACAACCACCTCGGGCACGATTGTTTACGAAGGTGACTTTGCACCGGGAGGCGACTACATTCTTTCTGATTACAGCGGGGATGTCACGGTGCTTTGCCCCTCGACCTCTTCTTTCGAACTTGACGCCAAGACGGTGCGCGGAAAGCTGGACAACCAGTTTCGGCTGGTTCCGCGGGGACCCGCTGGGCGGTCGTTTCTCCCTGCCGGGAACAGCCTTTTCGGAACCCAGGGCAGCGGGCAGGCCACTTTGGAGGTTACCTCCTTCAGCGGCACGATCCATGTTCTCCATCAATAGCCGGTTACCCTGATTGGGCTGTTTTATCCTCGTGTTCACGCCCGGGATTGCCAACTGCTATTTGTCCCCTTACCTGATTTCGTGATTTTATCCTGCATTCCTGTACGTTCAGGAGTGGACTCAAAACGGTCCTCAGTTGCGGAATCAGCAGACGGCCTCCTATAATGGCACGCGGAGATCTGTGCCTGCGGTATGAACAATCACCGGCAAAAACTGATTTATCTGGTCGGATTCATGGGAGCCGGCAAGTCGTCCGTGGGTGTCATTCTGGCACGGAATATGGGGTGGCCGTTTGTTGATTTGGACACAGTGATTGAAGCCGGGCAGGGAGCCACTATACGCCAGATCTTCGAACAGGCCGGCGAGCCCTTCTTTCGGCAGATCGAGCGCGCCGCGCTGGAGGAGATTGCCCGGAAAGCGCCAGCCGTCATCGCCCTGGGCGGGGGGACTTTTGTGCAGAGGTCGAATTTCGACCTCATATGCCAGACCCGCGGCGCCACCATCTGGCTGGACTGCCCTGTTGAGGAGCTCTGGCAAAGGTGTTCCACCATGGACAACCGCCCCTTGTTTCGTGACCGGGAAAGCTTCTTCAATCTCTTTGAGCAGCGTCTGCCCTATTATCGGCGGGCAGAATTCAGGATTGCCACCGGAGGACTTCCGCCTGAAGACATTGTACAGGAGATCCTGCGCCTGGGGTTGTTCTGAAGTCTGTGGGGCACTCTCTGACTCAGGGTGTGGAAGGCGTCCGTTCTTGCATCTCTTTCCGAGGTTCGACGCACGCCGCCTTGTACCCGATTCCCAGGATAGCGGCAAAGATCATGGCATTGGCAGGAACTTGCAAATTAAAGTCCATTAGACTGTGAATTAACAATCCCACCGTACTACCTATACAACCCAGCAGAATGGCGCTCCGATAGCGCCGGTGGTCCTTGAGAAAGGAGATGATCATTCGGATAAGCAGATAGAAAATAGGAACGAAAAGGAGGCCGAAACCAATGAGCCCCGTTTCCGCCCCAAATTCCAGGTAGTCATTGTGGGCATGATCGATCGTTAAATCGACGAGATGCGTTTGGAATGGGCGCAAGGCGTCTTCATACGTTCCCAGCCCCGTGCCCAGAATAGGATTGCTGCGGAAGAGTTGGACGGTGTCGCTCCAGATCATGCTGCGGCGCTGAGTGCTCACATATCCTGCCTCGCCCATTTTGGCGAATCGAGCCACCAATCCTCCGACACCAACCCAAAGGCTGAAGCCCAATGCCAGAGTGGCCAGCCCCGCGATGAGGAGTCCCCAGCTCTTGCGGCGGACCTTAAGGACTGTGAGGATCGATAGTGCGATCAGAGTGAATGATACCGAGAGGATGCCTCCGCGGGAATAGGAAAAGACGGAGCCGATCACCATGATGACAGCCAAAAAAAGATAGAAAACGATGCGGAACTCCAGGGGGCTTTCGCCCCCGGACCTTGTGGAAGCCGCACGGCGCCTGGGGTCCGACCAGAGTTGATAAGTGTAAAATGCCGATGCGAAGGCAAGCGGAACTGTAAGGTCCATTAATCCTGCAAAATGATTACGGTTGATGTAGGTGCCGGTCGCGACCGAGGAATCATAAGGGTTCGTATAGCCAAATATCTTGTTCCAGTTCAGGAGAAACTGCAGGATTCCGTAACCTGCTTCAAAACAACCCAGGGCAATCAGGGCTGTTACAATCGCATTTTTCCTCCGGGCGGATTCAAACAGCTGAATGGCCAGAACAAAAACGCCCACGTAGGCAAGAATCTTGAAAAAACCCAGGAGCGTCGCGGCAGGGTCAATGCTGAGGGTACCCCAGAAGCTGGCGTGCTGGATCGGCGCAAGCCAGCCCGAAGTCAGGCGGTGCGCTTGCGACACTGCCGCCAGAAAAGGCCGCGGAAGCGGAAGCAACTGGAAGGCTACCCACAGCACAAAAAGCAGGGGCCACACTGGTAAGGAGAGGTCGATCCGGCCCTGGCGTTTCTGGCGCCAGATGAACAGTATGACGATGAGAAAGACAAGTATTTCCGCCAGCGAATAGGCGATGGGCTGGACCCCGCCCAGCGCGGATGTACTTCCAACCAGAATGAGGGCCAGAAAAACTTCAAACTTTCTCGTCATACCAACATCCCATCCACTGCCCTTCTCCCCATCACCGCCGGGGAGCGTTGAAAAAACTGTCCCTCTCGATATCCGCCGCCCCGGTCCATTCAATCTGAAGAATGGTGAATTCTGGCCGGAACACCAGCCCGGATTCAGGATGCGTGCGAACTGGCAAACATCCTTGCCGGAAAACTAACGAAAAATCCTACGCCTCGCATTCAAATTTGGCAAGGCTCCCCGGAATTTCCTGCCCGCAGCCCGAGACCACGCCCGTTCCTCTCTGATCCTACTGGCTTCCCCGGCGGCCCAGAACGGTCCGTATGGTCCGCAAAACGATCTGAACGTCGAACAACAGCGAGAGGTGCTGGATATAGTGCAAATCGTACTTCAATTTCTCCAGGGCATCCTCGACTGATGATCCATAGGGATAATTAATCTGCGCCCATCCGGTGATGCCGGGTCGAACAGCGCTGCGCAAAGTGTAGTAAGGGATAGCGCTCTTGTAAAGCTTCACCAGAACCAGGCTTTCGGGCCGCGGCCCTACGAAACTCATGTCTCCCTTCAGCACGTTGACGAGTTGGGGGAGTTCATCCAGCCTCGTTAATCTTAAAAAGCGCCCGAAGGGGAATACTCGAGGATCATTTTTGAAAGTCCAGGGACCCTCCGCATCGGCGCCGACGGACATGGTTCGGAACTTAAAGAGGCGGAAGTCCTGGCTGTTTCGCCCCACCCTCTCCTGAATGTACAGGACCGGTCCGTTCGACGATAACTTGATGCCCAGAGCGATCAGCGGCAGCAGCGGAGCCGTCACCACAAAGAGGGCAAAGGCCAGGCCAAGATCAAGCAACCGCTTCAGCCTGACCGCGATGTTGCTTTCGAAGAATTGGAATCCCTGAGCGCTCAGGAACCACTTGCCGTCCATGTAATTCAACGGAAGCTTCCCGCTGAGCATCTGGAAGGCTGTGGGGAAATCGAGGACGGTTATGCCCGAGAACCGGGCGTCAATCAGCGTTCGCGCTACACCGGGATCGACGGAGGCGGAAGGTTCCATGACGATGATATCCGGCTGCAGACTTGCCATGGCCTCCTGGAGTTCACCCGCGCTGTCCGGGGACGAAATGACCTGACTCCGAGTTCCCGGCTGTACCATCGCATAACTCGCCACCGGCAGCTTGACCATCTTCAGCTTGTGCTCACGCGCAACCTTTCCCAGTTCCTCCACCGCAGGTCCGTCGCCGAGGAACGCCACCGTGGAAGGGCGGGCCAGCGTCCCGCGAAGGCGGGACCACACGAGCCGCCCCGTCATCACCAGCCCCGGCGTCACGAGGAAAAGGCTTACGAAGAAGCTTCTTCCAAAGCTCCACCGGGGATAGAAATAAAAACTGAGAGTGAGGAACGCCGCCGCAATGGCCGAGTTCAGAACGACCAGACTGGCGATTTCATCACTGTGCTGATCACGCCGCAGATTGTAGAGGTCTGTGATGTAAAAAAGGAGCGAGAGAAAGAAGCAGTAGCCGACCGTTATGCTCTTAAAGCCCTGCGCCAGCAGGATGTATCGCCCCGTCCCCAGCAGGATGGCAACCTGGACAGCAACCAGAATTGCCACGGTGTCGCTTGCCAGGAGCATCAGCTGTGATTTGCGAATCTGCCGTTTTAACATTGCCGTGCCTTGACCTGTTTCTCTACCAGACCCTCCAGAATTCGATCCAGGGGGGCGAGAACCTGGTCCCACTGAAAACGCGCCTCGATCAGCCGGCGGCCTGCATGTGCCAATTGCATGCGGCACTGCGAATCCTCGAGGATTCTGACGACCTGGTCGGCAAAATCCTGGGGACTTTCCGCGGCAAGCAGTGGAGAGTTTGCGGGCTCGCCGAAAGGCCTGGCCGCAAACTCAGTCGCAACCACCGGGATCCCCATCGACAGTGACTGCAGAATCTTGTTTTGAATTCCTGCCCCGAAGCGGACCGGCGCCACGCTAACCGCCGCGCTTGACATCTCCCGGCGGACATCCGGGACGTTGGCCCGGACATCGACGCCCGGAATCCTGGCCAGATCGCGCACGGAGCGTGGAGGATTGAGTCCCACCACAGAAAATTGAGCGTCCGGCAGCCGGCGCCGGACGAGCGGGAAGATCTGGTTTGCAAAGTAAAGGGCGGCATCGGAATTCGGCAGGTAATCGAGCTTGGCACAATAAACGATACGCCGGGGGTTATAGGGACCTTCCTGGAATGCGAATTCTTCTGCGTCCACACCCATCAGGGATTGGGTTAGATTCCTGGCCCCGGACTGCTCCCGGACCCACTCCAGGTCTTCCTGCGTGTGGATCATGACGCTGTCGAACCAGCCGGGAACCTCAGCTTCGTAGCGCCGGACCCTGCCCCGATCCATCCGGGCTCCCACCCACCACGGGCTCCACCAGATCTTGCGCATCCGCGCATAGTGCTGATAGATCGAATCCGCCATATCCAGAATGCGCGGAAGGGAGCTGTAAGGCCGGGCATACTCTGCCATTCTGATCAAATGAACAAACAACAAATCATAAGCCCCGCTGCGGATATCCGAATCCAGCGTTTGGACGAGATCAGGACATTGGTAGAGTGTGACCTGCAATGGAAGATCGGAAAAGAATGCAGCCGCGCTATTCCATGCAAATGCAGACTTTGCCATTTGGAAAGTCTTTTGTTCGAGGCCCGGCAGATCAGGATGGTGGCTTTGCCAATTAACTTTTGGCGCCGAGGACAGAGTGTAGAGAGTGACTTGGTGTGAGCGAAGCAGGTGGCGCAACGTGTAGTAGACACGCATCCTGTCCCCTCCTATCGGAGGGAACGGATATCGGGCTGTCAGATAGGCGATTCGCATGATTCCTGAGTTTGGCGAGCAAGACACCAGCCAGGGGGCTGGAAAAATATTAAAGGATCTCCGCTGCCCCTCCTTTATTCAAGGGGGAACCCGCATTGAGTATCCAGCCTGCCGCTTTCCGAATAGAGGTTGTGCTGAAATCAGCGGGAGGCGGGTTTTCACCATTAAAACTCGGCGGTCGCAGCCAGATGGTCCTGCAACCTGCCGTCCGTCCCGCCTCGATGTCGGACGCCGCATCGCCCACCATCCAGGATTGTTGGAGGTTGATCCCGTGCTCCTCGGCAGCCTGCAGCAGCATCTTTGGCCGGGGCTTCCGGCATTGGCAATCCCCGTTTCGGTCGTGCGGGCAATAATAAATCGCGTCGATGGTTGCGTTTTCCATTGCAAGACGATGAACCATTCTCTTGTGGATGGACTCCAGGACATCGACCGGCAGTTCGTCTCTGGATACGGCGCTCTGATTCGTCACGATGATCAGCAGAAAGCCATTCTGCTTCAGTTTTCGCAATGCCTCGCCCACCCCGGGAAGAAACTCCACCTGCTCCCAGGCAGTGATGTAATGGTTTTCAGGGGCTTTGCGAATGAGGACCCCGTCACGATCGAGAAAAACAGCCTTGCGCAGAACACTCCTCCCTTCATCCATGAATCATTTCACCTCTGCACACAGAAGCATGGCGATCATATTGGGGCCGAGTTGCCATCCACCCTCCAGGTTTGCAGGCCGTTGAAGTCGAATGCGAAGCCGGTTGGGATTCCACCCAGTTTGGTCAGGGCTTCCGCCACGCGGTGTTTGTGTTCGAAGCGGCAATAAAAAAGCATATAGCCACCGCCGCCTGCGCCGGTTACCTTCCCGCCGATGGCGCCGGCCTTCCGGGCGGATTGGTACATCTCATCGATCTTCGGGTTGCTGATTTTCGGTGATAACATTTTCTTGAATTGCCAGGCTTCATCCAGTAATTCACCGAAATCGTTCAGGCGCCGCTGCAGGAGCGCATTTTTCATTTCAACGGCGAGTTGTTTCTGGCGCCTGAGCCCCTGAAGAGTGTCTTCGACTGCGTTGTTCGTAGCGGCCCACCTGGTCCTTGATGATCCCGTCCGACATGCGCGTCGAGCCCGTATAACAAAGCAGAAGGTTGTGCTCCAACTCGTTGATGACCTCCTGCTTGACCCTCAGCGGATTGACGATCACACGGTCTTTTTCGAATTCCATAAAGTTGAACCCGCCGAACGTTGCCGCATATTGATCCTGCAGGCCGCCCTTGATTTGCAGTTCCTCGCGTTCGATCCGGTACGCGGCGCGTGCCGTTTCATAATCCGTCATGGGCAGATTCAGAAAGTCCTTCATGAGACCCACCAGGCACACCATCAGGGTGGAAGAGGAACCCAGACCTGAGCCGGGGGGCGCCTCACTGTGAAGGAAGAGGTCAAAACCAGCGGAACTATGGCCACCCAGACTCTGAATCCCGGCCTTCACAAGGTCGAGCTTGCCGTCGTAAACGGGATCGGTTTGAGTGTCGTAATTGACGATAAAGCCGAGGTCGCCCGATTCGATGTTGATCAGGCCATCCGCCCGGCTGCGGAGGGTCCCCCAGACGTACCGGCCGATCGTCGCGTTCAGGACGCACCCGCCTTCTTTTTCAAAAAATTGTTTCACGTCAGTTCCCCCTCCGGCAAAACTGATCCGCAGGGGTACCTTGGCTCGAATCAACATGTCGTGAACCGCTCCGTTAGTTCGGCTCTTGCCCTTTGGTAGTCTTCCGGTACCCCGATATCAATAAAGTATCCGTTCGAGGGAAATCCGTAAAAAGGGCCGCCGATCAGGCGAGGGAAGACCTCTTTCTCCAAAGATACCTCACGCTGGCCCGGGATGTGGCGAAACACCGCTCTGCTCATGATGTAGAGTCCTCCGCTGATCCATTTTGGCGCGCTGGGCTGGCCGCCCCTGCCGGGAAGACCTGCGGCATGCTTCTCAACAAAAGCTTGGATTCGGCCCCGGGCGTCCAGCCGGACCGAGCCGTAACGTCCAGCCTCCGGCGGGCTGGCAAGGGCCAGAGTGGTCTCTGCCCGGTGTCTGCGATGGAAGGAGAGCATCTGCCGCAAGTCGACGTCGAATATCGAATCCCCGTTCAGCACAAGAAACTCTTCCCCGTCCAACATCGAACGTAAATTCCTGAGAGCTCCCGCCGTGCCAAGCGGGGTGGTCTCGATCGAATATCTCAGCCGCATTCCCTGGGGCTGGTGCCGGGTGTAGTGACGGACAATGTCCCTCCTCCGGTGGCCCACTGCGAGGATGATGTCAGCGACCCCCTGGGCTCGAAGCCACCCAAGCAGATAGCTCAAGAAGGGGTGCTTTCCGATTGGGGCCAGGCTCTTGGGAAGACCAGCAACTGCCTTTCTCAGCCGGGTACCTTGCCCTCCCGCTAAAACCACAGCTTCCATAGCGTTAATCGTGCTGCCCTTCCGGCCCATGGATGTCTTGCAAAGACCCAAAACGCCCGCTTCGGGTTGTTCCACTGGCCCCAGACCAAAGGCGGAAATAGGCGGGCGTCAGAGAATTCTAATTATCTGCTAGTCAGCGTTTCATGACAAGCTCCGAGGGTATTTTTCAGGATCGCTGGCCGTCAAACACCCATGAAGAGGGTTTCATCAAGAAAAACCATGGAGGATGGTCGTTGGCATGCCTGAAGATGGGTGTTGTTCCACAGGCTGCTGGCTGGCAAGGCTGGTTTACTGACTGGTGGTAGCAAAGTACCCCGGCTTGTAGCGGATAATCACGCCCTTGCGGTCGGCAACAACCAGTATCTTCCGGTACGTCCCGTTGAGCGCACTGTTTGTCGGTGTGTAGCCAATCAGGTATTGGTTTGTCAATTGCCGCCTGATCGCCTCCAGTGAGTCGGCAAGCGCAATCATCTTCTGGGCGGTATAGATTCCGGTTTCCGCATTGAGCCCCTTGTTCTGATCCAGGGAGTCAAACTGGCCGTGCGCGAGATATCCGGTAAGGAAGTCTGTGCCCGGTGTTTTGCTTTCAGGGAAGAAAGCGGCGCCCCCCGTGTTTTCCGCCACCTTTTCAAGATACTTGGCGCCGGGGTTGGAAAACCCATAGGGAGTGTTCCCGATGGTGTAAATGGCGGTTTCGGCCCTGTGCGCCATAGAGATGGCCTCTTCCAGTGAATGTTTGCTTTCGACGTCGATGCCGTCACTGATGAGGATCAGGACCCGGCGCGTTTGCTCCCGAGGGCCGGCCTTCATAATTTCATGTTTACACGCCTCGTAAATGGCGTCGTAGACGGACTTGCCCCCGCCAGCTTTCAACTTTCGAAGTTTTTCATTGATCTCATCGGGATTGTTGGTGAAATCCTGAACGATGGCGCTGTTGGCATCAAACGTTTCAAGAAAAATCTTGTTCCTGCTGTTGAGTCCACGGAGCATGGTGTAGGCAAACTCAGTGGCGGCATCCTTCTCGAACTTCAGATCAAAACGGGCGCTGTTGCTGGTGTCAACCAGCAGGCCAACGCGTAGCGGGGGCATCGTTTCACTGCTGAAGTACCGGATGCTCTGGGCCTTGCCGTCCTCATAGATTTTGAAATCGTTCTGACTGAGGTCGATGACCGGGTTGCCGCGCTTGTCGAGGACCGTGACGGGGACATTGACGACCGTCACGGGTACTTTGATCGTCGTGTTATTGGCCTTCGAATTCGTGCCGGGCGAAGGAACGCCCGGTGAACCATTTTCAGGCGATGAAGGTGCGGTCCCGGCCGCGCCTGAAGTTACTTGCTGGGCCCATGTGGCAAGGGGTTCAGCCATCAGCATCCCGATAAGAGCCACAGCGAGGACGGCGGCAGGCAGAACCCACGTCCGGATTGAAAGACCTGTTGCCCTAGTCATTTTCGCCCCCGAGTCCATGGTCGGCTTCTTCTGCTCATGCTGAGTCAAGATTTCACCCGCTTCTCAAATTATAATCTTACTTGTGGACCGAGTGGGGGAAAAGGTCTCTTGCAGAGGAGGCCCGTGACGTTGGTGGCTGTTATCCGCGCAGCCACCCCAACCGCCTTGGCGACTCTGTACTGCAGCCTCTTCGGGAATGCCATGCCGCTCCGTTGCCGGGTCCACCCCGTTCATCGAATTGGAGTGTGGCGAACGGAAATTGGTTTTCTGGCGAAAAATATTAGCCTGGCATCAGGGCCTTTCCTTACCTGCCCCGTTGCGGTGGGTTCCGCTACGGAATAGAATTCCAGATGAGGTGCATGGATGCACGTTCACCAGCACAAGCCGTCAAAGGGCTGGGTTGTCAAAGCGGCTGTTATAGTGACGCTCGGCCTTGTGGCCACTGAGTTCACGGTGGGGCATCTGGCCCACAGCCTGGCATTGGTCAGCGACGGCTGGCACAACCTGACAGATGTTCCCACGCTGATCTTCTCCTGGCTTGCTCTCTACCTGGAGCGGAAGCCGCCGGACCACCAGAAGACTTATGGTTATCAGCGCGCAGGTGTGCTGGCGGCGTTTGTCAATGGGCTTATTCTGGTCGGCGTTTCTGTATTCATCTGTTTTGAGGGTTACAAGCGCATCATTTCTCCGGAGCAGGTTGCCACGGGGAAGATGCTGATTGTGGGAGTTGTGGCGTTTGTGATCAATGCCGGCGTCACTGTGGGCCTGGCCAGGGAGCACCGCGATTTGAACCTGCACGCCGTCTTTGTCCATTACCTCGGGGACGCCCTTTCCAATGTGGGCATCATTGCCGGCGCGTTTCTGATTCGCTACACAGGCCAGCCGCTGATCGATCCTATACTGGCTTTCCTGATAGCCGGTATGATCTTTTGGGGCGCACTGGGCATCATCAGGGAATCTTCAAACATCATGCTGGAAAGCCTTCCTAAAGGAATGAGTTTGGAGGGGATTGCCAAGGCTGTCCTGCGGGTTCATGGCGTCCGCGAGGTGCATGACGTCCATGTCTGGAGCCTGGGATCGGAATCTCATGCCATGTCCTGCCACGTTCACATCCTGGATATGTCGACTTCTGAAAGCGAGAAAATTGCCCATCAGATCCGAAAAGCCGTGGCCAGTGAATTCGGCATTACCCACACGACCATCCAGTTTGAACACCAGCATGAGCCGGGCAAGTTCCACAAATACATGCCGGAACCTGTTCCCACGCATAAAAAGTAGCCCCCGGCAGGGGGATCGCTTCTTTCCTGACGTCAGAACTTTCTTGAGGAGAGACTGCTATTCTCGTGGAGTAATCCGCTCCAGACCGTCGAGGTAGGGGCGCAAGGCCTCGGGGACGATGACGGTGCCATCCTCCTGCTGATAATTTTCCAGTACCGCCAGCCAGGTGCGTCCTACTGCCAGGCCGCTTCCGTTCAAAGTGTGGAGCAATTCTGTCTTGCCGCCTTTTCCCCGGCGCAAACGCAGGTTGGCCCGCCGGGCCTGGAAAGACTCAAAATTGGAGCAGGAGGAAATTTCCTTATATTCCTGGCTTGAGGGAAGCCAGACCTCCAGGTCATAGGTCTTGGCCGAACTGAAGCCCAGATCGCCTGTTGAGAGCGCCACAACGCGATAGGGTAAACCCAGCGCCTGGAGAACCGCCTCAGCGTCGCGGGTCAGCGATTCGAGTTCGTCGTAGGAGTTTTCCGGCAGGGCGAACTTGACGAGTTCGACTTTCTGGAACTGGTGCTGGCGAATAATGCCGCGTGTGTCCTTGCCGTAAGATCCGGCCTCACTACGGAAACAGGAGGTCCAGGCGCAGAACTTGACCGGAAGATTTTCAGCTTCGAGCACCTCATCCCGGAAAAGGTTGGTGACGGGAACTTCGGCCGTTGGAATCAGCCAATAATCCGTCCCTTCCAGCTTGAACAAGTCCTCGGCGAACTTCGGCAGCTGCCCAGTGCCGAACATACTGTCCGAATTCACGATGAACGGCGGGAAAACCTCGGTGTAGCCGTGCCTGCGGGTATGAAGGTCCAGCATGAACTGCGCCAGTGCGCGCTCCAGCTTTGCGCCCACTCCATAGTAGACCGCGAATCGCGCTCCGGCGATTTTGGCGGCACGTTCGAAATCGAGGATGCCCAGAGCCGGTCCCAGGTCCCAGTGTGCCTTGGGCTCGAAGTCAAATTGGCGGGGTTCTCCCCAACGCCTGATCTCCTGGTTGTCTTCTGCGCCGCGCCCGATGGGGACAGTCTCGTGGGGGATGTTCGGTACGTTTCGCAGCAGATCGCGCAGCTTTTCATCTGCAGTCTTGGCCTGCTCATCAAGCTGCTGAATGCTGGCGCTCACCTGTTTCATCTGCGCAATCAGGCTGGAGGCATCCTGCTTCTGCTTCTTCAGGCTGGCAATTTCGTTGGACACGGTATTGCGTTGTGCCTTCAAGGCTTCCGCTTCAGAAAGCAGCTTGCGGCGTTCCACGTCGAGGGCTTCAAAATCTGCCAGGATTCCCGCAATCCCTCGGTCCCTCATCTTTTCGCGAACCAAACTGAGATTATTGCGAACGAAACCTAAATCGAGCATCGAGACTCCTTTTGACAGATGATCTGCCTATTAAAGCTACACTTCGAGGGCTCTTCAATTCAAGCGCCTCAATATAGGGGTGCCAGCCACCGGGGTTTGGGAGGTGGCGGAAGGTAGACTGGATATGGCGACAGCTCACTCCCGAGAGGGAGGGCTCGTACGCATAGCGCCGGGCCGGAGCCCGGCACTATGAACCGAATATTACATCTGGACTTGCAGGATTTCTCCGGGAAGGGCAGTCATCCTGAACTTTGGTGTTGAGGGCACTGGATCTGTATCGAGCCGGGCAGGTGCCGGCGTTCGCGGGAGGCTTGATCCCGCCTGGGTGCGCTCCATTTGAAGGCCCAGTGCGCGCTCCAGCAGAAACATGTCAGACCGCTGATCGCTCGAAAAGAGCGTGGAGGCAATACCCTGTTGACCTGCACGTCCGGTGCGCCCCACCCGATGGATGAAGTTTTCAGCGATATCAGGCAGGTCATAGTTGATGACGTGCGCGATGTCCTGGACGTGAATGCCGCGAGAAGCCAGGTCCGTGGCCACCAGGATGCGGTATCGCCCCTTCTGGAAACCGGCCAAGGCGGCGTTTCGCTGGGATTGCGAGCGGTCACCGTGGATCATGGCGGCGGTGAAGCCATTGCGGGTTAAGGTCTTGGCCAGGCGCTCGGTACCGCGCTTGGTGCGCGCAAATACCAGGCAGCGCCCCGTTTCCTGTGCCAGCAATTGTTGCAGCACTTCCTGTTTGCGGTGATGCGAAACCTCCAGAGCCTGGATGCGGACGTTTTCTGAAGGTTTCAAGACTGACCCAAAAGACAGCCTCACGGGGTCCTTCAGGTAGTTGTCAACCAGACGAGCTGCCGAGGCTTCGAGAGTTGCTGAAAAGAAAAGCGTCTGGCGCTTGTTGGGAAGGGCGGCTGCAATCCTGCGTATGGCGGGAAGGAAGCCCATGTCCAGCATGCGGTCGGCTTCATCCAGGACGAGTATTCGCAGCGCCCGGAAGTTGATGAGTTTGCGGTCAAGGAAGTCTTCCAGCCGGCCGGGTGTAGCAACCACAAGCCGCGCTCCTTTTCGGAGGGCGCTGAGTTGCTGCGCTTCAGATAACCCCCCCACCACAATAGCCGCGGCGGGCAGCTGCCTGCCGCGTAGTCGGTCATAATGTTCTGCAACCTGCATGGCGAGTTCCCGCGTGGGGACCAGGACGAGCGCCGCTACGCCAGGTGTCCCTTGTTTCAACAGGTCCTCCATAATCGGGACCAGGAACGCCAGCGTTTTACCGGTTCCGGTCTGCGCGGTGGCAAGTACGTCTTTGCCTTCAAGCGCATGCGGAATGGCTGCAGCTTGCACCGGAGTGGGCGTGGCAAAGCCTGCCCGTGAAAGCCGCTCCTTTGTGTAAGCTGAAATCGATAGTTCTGAAAAATTCTGCACGAGTGTAATCTTCTCTCTTTCTGGCATCATCTGCCGCTGCGCACGCTCTAAACTCCAATGCGCACGATACGGCAAAGCCAGAGTTCATTGATTTACGCTAAAAACATACGGAGGAAACAAAAGGCGGGACTTCTCAGATCAGATACGCAATCGCAATCAATCGGAGCAATCGCACCACACAACCGTGGTGTTAAGCGTCTATTGAGTATACCACAAAACGCGCTGGAGGAAATGCAACATCTGGGCTTGCAGAAGTTCTTCGGGATGGAGAGTCATCCTCTACTTTGGAGAAAAGGTACCTGGCCCTGGCAAGAGCGGGCCACCAGGTTTTCGCTTTTACTCAGGGTTTTTCTTTACAGGCCGCACCAAGCCATTTTGAGGTGAAAGTGCCGTTGATGTTCATCGTTTTGCCGCTGCCGGTTACGGTGGATTGCATCCACCCTTTGATGTTTTCTGAATCAGCGGCCTCGATCCGTACTTTGGAGTCGAATTTGGAGTCTTCCTCGGTGCACACCTCATGGATTTCCATCTTGCTGCCTGTTGAGGTTAGAACTGTTTCCGTACACTCCTTCCTATCGTTAAAAGGGTCCTTTTCCAGCCTCTCTTTGGTCAGGCAGGTTTTTGAGGTCCGTGTTCTGGGGGTTCCAGAGGCCATCTTACCCATAGCGGCTTCAAACCGGGCGCGCTGTTCCGCGGTCATCTTATCCAACATCTCCTGCGGGATGGGCGGTGCACCGCTGACGGTCGAGGTGAAGACGGTCTCCCATGTGCCTAGTTTGACGTTGAGCGGCTGATACTTTCCCGCCGCCAAAAGTATAGAAGCCGACAAACATGACAGGATCCATAGAGCTATTTTTCCCATTTAATCCTCCTGGTGGTCAATGCCTGACCCCAATGATTTCCCTATTACCTTTTCCGGTTCCTTGCCCCTTGGATGCAAACTCCCAGGCTTTCGGTTTGTGCCTGACTCAACGGCGTAGCAACCATAGCGCGCTCACAGCAATCCAAGCTTGGCCAGCAAAATCGCCATGCAAGCCACCGACAAGGCCGCTCCGCCGAGGACCATCAGGAAGGCACGCCTTCGCAATCCGCTTTCCAACTGTTTTTCCGTCTTCGACGAAATGAGGAACTCTTTTTCGAGGGGGCCCTTCACGATCATGTTGTGGTCGTTCGCGTCCTTTGGTTGCGGGTTTTCCACGCAGGTCCCGCTGATGTCGTACCGGCCATCGGGAACCAGGCAGTATTCGGTGAAGCGGTATCGGCCGCTTGCGGCATTGAAAAGGCCGGAACTCGAAACAGATGAGCCGCCCAGTGTCTTCGTCAGTTCCTCAAAGGGATTGGTTTGTCCTGGTTTGATAGCTGCCTGCTCAGCGCGCTGCAGGCCTTCCATGAATTCCGGGCTGCCGGGGGGATGCTGGAGGGCCTGGAGGGCGTTTTGGCGGGCCATTTCGTGTTGAGGGTCGGCCTGCGGGCCCATTGATTCCAGGTGCTGCTTGATTCTTGGGGCCATCATGGTCATCATGCCTGCCATAAAGTCCGGAGTTCCCGGGGCATGCTGGAACACTTGCATCAATCCCTGCCGTGTTTGTTCCTTTCTGGAATCCTGAAGGGGCCCCACAGCTTTCAAGCCGTGTTCGAACAGGCCTCCGGCCCAATGGGCGTCCGCCTGCGTAACGTATTTCAGCAACTCCTCCTGCGTGGCGGCCACGCCGGTGGTTGTGCTCGCCCCTCTCCCAGTCTCACAACGCGCAGATCGCGGTAGATCAAATTCGGCGCCTTGCGCGTCAACCAGTACTTTGCCGGTTGTATCGGTCAGGTAAAATCCCACTCCGTCCGTATCCGTCCGATGGTGTGACCAGTGGCCCCCACGACTGTCTGAGTCGGTTTTCCATCTTTCAATGACCACCTTGTAAGCAAAGCACGACGTTTTGCTGACCGGGGATGGAACAGTCTTGTCGCCTTTGGCGATTCCATTGACCTGCGCGAAGCCCATGGGGATACTGCGGATGGCGATCTCCGGAGTGTCAGCGATCAGCAGATAATTCCGGTACTGACGGAATCCCTTATAAAAAGTGTAAAGGCCAAAGCCGAATCCGAGCACAGCATAGCCTGCCAGATCGTCGTTATGCGCCATCAGGACTACTCCAGGAAGGGACGCCGGTAAAGCGGCCTGAGTATACTTTCTGCGACTACCGGGGGTGTACTTTAACACTCTTCGAGTTGGAAGTATATCTGCAGTTTTCTAATTCCAGGGTGGACACCGAAAGGTTGCTCTTCACGTTATGCAAATCCCGGGATTCGGTTGGGGCGGGGATTAAAAACTGATGGGGCAGCATGGTTGACGGGGGCTTGTAGACTCGCGGTGCTCCGATGTATTCTTGTTCGACGGTCGGGTGACCCGGAGAGCAGTTGTGAGCCCCCGGCATTAAGGGAGGGGGGCGTGTATGCGGCGGTGTTTACACCCTGCCTAATTGTGTTATGATTTTTGTGAGAGCTTACGCTGCCGCGCGTCGGCCGGGAGAGCCGGACGGAAATCAGGTAGAGGACCCGCCACGATTCGACGCCTTACACCTCCAGCGCTCTTGATAAGCTCAAACCGGTTATTGGCGTCGTCGTTGACCCGACTGATATTAAAGGCCAATCGGAATGAACGTTAGTATTAAACCATCCATATTTTTCTTCGAGGATATTCATGGGAACTGCAGACCTTGCTGTCAAGGAAGCTGATAGTTCGTCTTCCTGGCAGGAAAAAGTTGTCAATGATCTAAGCATTCAAGTGGCTACCGTAAATGGTTCGGGCAGCCAGAGCGCAAACACCGTCCTGTTGAGGTCCATTTTCCGGATGGGCATTCCCGTTTCCGGAAAGAACCTGTTTCCCTCGAACATCGCGGGACTCCCGACGTGGTACACGATCCGCGCGTCCAAGCACGGCTACATCGCCCGGCGCAAGGAGATTGATTTCCTGGTTGCGATGAACCCTGAGACGGCCCAGGAAGATGTGATGTCACTGGGAGCCGGCGCCAGCGTTGTTTTTGATGAGAAGTTGAATTTGCAACGGTTGCGGGACGACCTGATTTTTTATCCTGTGCCTTTTGACAACCTCGTGGCTCCGGTCTGCGCGAATGCAAAGCTGCGCAAGCTGGTGCGCAACATGATTTATGACGGCGTGCTGGCCAAGCTGCTGGGCATCCCCATGGAAGAGGTCCACGGGGCGCTGAAGAAACAGTTCAGGAAGAAACCCAGCGCCGTGGACCTGAATTTTGCCGCCGCCCAGGTGGGCTTTGAATACACGGAGAAGAACCTTTCCAAGCGGGGCCGGTTCTACCTGGAGCGCATGGACGCGACGCGCGGGAAGATCATTATTGACGGCAACTCGGCTGCGGCGCTTGGCGCCATGTTTGGTGGTGTGACGGTGTGCACGTGGTATCCGATTACGCCATCCTCTTCGCTGGCCGAAACGCTCAGCAGTTACATGAAGCGCTACCGCATGGACCCGGAAAGTGGCAAGGCGACCTTCGCCATCGTGCAGGCGGAGGACGAACTGGCAGCCATTGGAATGGTAATGGGCGCAGGCTGGGCGGGCGCACGGGCCATGACGGCCACTTCCGGCCCCGGCATTTCCCTGATGTCGGAATTTGTCGGGTTGGGCTACTACGCTGAAATCCCGGCGGTGATCTTTGACGTCCAGCGAACGGGCCCTTCGACCGGATTGCCGACGCGCACGCAACAGGGTGACATTCTTAACAACGCCTTCCTGTCGCACGGTGACACGAAGCATCCGATGTTGATACCTTCCTCCGTGGAAGAATGCTTTACGATGGCCGTCGAGGCTTTTGATCTGGCGGAGGAATTGCAGACTCCGGTGTTTGTGATGAGCGACCTTGACCTGGGCATGAACAACTGGATGTCCGATCCATTTCCTTACCCTTCGAAGCCCATCAACCGGGGCAAGGTTCTGAGCGTAGAAGATCTGGAGCGCTTGGGCGGCTTTGAGCGTTATCGTGACGTTGACGGCGATGGGGTTGGCTATCGCACTCTGCCGGGCACCAAGCATCCCAAGGCGGCCTATTTTACGCGCGGCAGCGGCCACAACGAGCAGGCTGTTTACAGCGAGCGGCCGGAAGATTATGTCAACAACATGGACCGGCTGAACAGGAAATTCAATGCAGCACGCGACCGGGTTCCCGCTCCCATCGTGCAGGACAACGAGGGGGCAGAGATTGGCGTGATCGCCTATGGCACCACTCACTGGGCCATCGTGGAAGCGCTGGACCAGATGAAGCAGGAATACGAGTTGCCGGTGAGTTACTGCCGCGTTCGGGGGTTTCCGTTTTCCGGGCAGGTGTTTGATTTTATCCGCCGCTACCGGCGCGTCTACGTGGTGGAGCAGAACCGTGATGGCCAGATGTTTGAACTGGTCCGCATGGAAACCGCTGCGGAAGATGTTCCGAGGCTCCGCAGCATCCGGCACTACGCGGGAATTCCCATTGACGCGCGAAGTGTGACGGACGAGATTGTTTCCCAGGAGGGAAAGAAATAAAATGTCGACAACTGCTGTGCCTCCATCTCCACCCAAGAAAGTAAACCGCATCGGGCTGGAGTCGATCGACTATAAGGGCAAGAAGAGCACGCTCTGCGCGGGCTGCGGCCACAACGCCATTTCGGAGCGTATCATCGAGGCTTGTTATGAGCTCGGCGTTGAACCGCACCGTGTGGCCAAGCTTTCAGGAATCGGATGCTCTTCAAAAAGTCCTGCCTATTTTCTTGCTACCTCACACGGATTCAACTCAGTCCACGGCCGTATGCCGTCGATTGCCACCGGCACGATGCTGGCCAACCGTAACCTGATATCGATCGGTGTCAGTGGCGACGGCGATACGGCTTCCATCGGCGTTGGGCAGTTCGTCCACCTGATGCGCCGCAACCTGCCGATGATTTACATCATCGAGGACAACGGGGTTTACGGGCTGACCAAGGGCCAGTTTTCTGCAACGGCTGATATGGGCTCAAAGTTGAAGAACGGCGTGATCAACGAACTGCCTCCCATCGATACCTGCGCGCTGGCAATCATGCTGGGAGCAACGTACGTCGGCCGGTCGTTTTCAGGCGACAAGAAGCAGTTGCTGGCGTTGCTGGAAGGTGCGCTGAGCCACAACGGAACCGTTATGCTGGATGTGATTTCTCCCTGTGTTACCTTCAACGATCACGTGGGGTCGACCAAGAGCTACAGCTACGTTCGCGACCACGATGCGCCGGTTGAAGAGGTGAGCTACATCCCCTTCTTCGAAGACATCACGGTTGAATATGATCCCGGAACCACAACCGAAATCACTCTTCACGACGGTTCCCGGCTGCTTTTGAAGAAGTTGAATTCTGATTATGATCCCACCAACAAGACGGAGGCGTTGAGAGTTCTGACGGAGGCCCACGACAAGGAAGAGATTGTGACCGGCCTGTTCTATCTAGATACCCAGAAGCCCAATTTCATGGAAATGCTGAACTTTGTCGATGATCCTCTGGCCACGCTCCCCGAATCTTCCGTGCGCCCCCCGAAAAAAGTGCTCGACGATGTTATGGACGCCCTGAAGTAGAAAGTCGTGGGAAGCCGTTGAGGGGCTGAGGTCCCTGGCGGCCCGTCTAGAGATCCCGCTCTGCCGGGGCACAGAATCCTTCGAGTGAGAATCGCCGGACAGCGGATGTTTACATTTCGCGGCGGCCTTCGAGTGCGCGGAGCATGGTGACTTCGTCCGCGAACTCGAGATCCGAGCCGACGGGAATGCCCATGGCAATGCGGCTGACTTTGACTCCCAGTGGCTTGACCAGTTTGGCCAGGTAAACGGCGGTGGCTTCGCCTTCGACGGTTGGGCTGGTCGCCATGATCAGTTCCCGCACCGTGCCATCTTTCAGACGGTCAATCAGGTTCTTCAGCTTGAGTTGTTCCGGGCCGATGCCCTGCAAAGGCGAGAGAGCGCCATGCAGCACATGATAGCGGCCGCGAAACTCGTGCGCCTTTTCCACCGAAATCACGTTGTAGGGCGTTTCCACCACGCACAGCACTTCAGGATCGCGCCTGGGATCGGAACAATACTCGCAGGGGTCGGATTCGGTCAGGTTGTTGCATACGCTGCAGAGTCGGATCTTGTCCTTGGCGTCGAGCAGCGCTTCGGCTAGCCGCTGAACGTCTTCGCGCGGCGCGCGTTCAAGATGGAAAGCGATTCGCTGGGCAGACTTCTGCCCGATCCCCGGAAGGTGCTTCAGCTCATCAATCAGTCGCGCAAGAGGCGCGGCGTATTCGCTCATTTTGCGGAAATCCTGAGTTGTGACACGGAAGGAGTCTGTTATAAATTGAGTCCTGGCAGATTGAGTCCGCCCGCCAGCGAACCCATCTGGCTCGCGACCTGCTCATCGATTTTCCTGGCGGATTCATTGACAGCGGCCAGCAGCAAATCCTGGAGCATTTCGATGTCGCCTGACTTGTAGACTTCCGGATCAATATGGACGGAAACAAGGTGTTTTTGTCCGTTCATCCTGACAGTTACCATGCCGCCGCCTGTGGAAGACTCGACGACAAGGTCATCCAGCTGTTTCTGGAGCTGCTCCTGGAACTGTTGAACCTGTTTTAGCATTTGTTGTACTTGTTGCAGATTTTTCATGGGTCACTCCCGGCTCAAATCAATCACGTCAACCAGGGTGCATCGAAACTTTTTCAGCAGCGCTTCAACCCCTCCGTCGCTTTCAGCGCGTTCGCGAACGCTGCGACGGTTCTTGAGCCCCGACCTTTCATCGTTATCGAGTGTAACACAAATCCTGACGGGCTGTCCCAGCGCCTCCGCGCATAACGCCTGGAGCTTTTCCTGCTGCTCGCGGCTGTTCAACAGGTCGGCCGCCCAGGCGTCGCTCCTGGAAAAAATAAAGCGGACCTCGCCGTTCTCAAAGCGCCATGCTGAGACAGGATCAAGGCAACTGCTCAGCAGTTTGGACTGCCCGAATGCAAGGCTCTTGATCTTGCTCAGGCGCGGATCGCCTGGCACTTCCGGATGTATGGGGCGTACCGAGGGCGCTTGCGGCGGCAGCGAACTGGCTTGTCTTGCCGGGGCGCTTGCCGGGCGCTCAGGTGCCTTTTCGAGACCTTTAGGTCTTTCAGGCTGCCTAGCGGGAACGGGCGCGGAAGAAGCCGATCTCGGCATATCTGGGGACTTTTCCCCGGTGACCAGGGCGGAAGATGACCGGCCGCTGGGAGGCACTGTTTCCACCTTGCCGCCCGGTACCGGGCGCGTCCCGCCCAGTTCGGCCAGCAGACTTTCGAGCGATGCCAGCTTGCCAGCATGAACCATCTTGATAAGTCCGAGTTCCAGGTGGAAGCGAGGGTTCAGCGCATATCGCATGTCGCTTCCAGTGCGCACCAGGATCTGAAAGAACCGAGCGAGATCCTCCTCGCTGAACTGCTCGCGAAGCTTGCCCAGCACGGCACGTTCAGTGGACGGAAGCTGGAGCAGAGGGCTTTCTGCTCCGCAGCTTTTGGCAACTGCCAAATTGCGGATGTAGCGCGTGAGCTCGCCACAAAAATGGTTCAGTTCATAGCCTTCCGCGGCCACCCGTTCGACGGTCTGGAGGACTTTAGCCGTGTCGCCAGCTCCTATAGCTTCCAGCAGTTCAGCAAGGACCTGGCTGGGGACCACGCCCAGCAACTGGCGGACATGCGCTTCATCAAGGTGATCGGCGCTGGAAGCGATGGACTGGTCCAGCAGAGAGAGGGCGTCACGAAGGCTGCCTTCGGCGGCTTCGGCGACGGCGCTCAACGCGCCCTCGTCCGCCGCAAACTGTTCCTGCTTCATTACCCATTGCAGACGGCTGAGAATTTCCCAATAATCCAGCAGGCGGAAAGAGAAGTGCTGGCAGCGCGACTGGATGGTGGTCGGCAGCTTGTGGGCTTCGGTGGTGCAAAGGACGAACAGCGACCGCGGCGGCGGCTCTTCCAGCGTCTTCAGCAGAGCGTTGAAGGCCTCGGTGGTCAGCATGTGCGCTTCGTCAATGATGAAGACTTTATAAAGGTCACGCGCCGGAAGGTAGCGGACGGTTTCGCGCAGCGCGCGGATTTCATCGATGCCACGGTTGGAAGCGGCGTCAATTTCAAAAACGTCGACCGAGTTTCCCTGGGCAATTTCCTGGCAGGAAGGGCACTCGCCGCAGGGCGTGACCGTCGGCCCCTTGATGCAGTTCAGTGACTTGGCCAGAATTCGCGCTGTGGTGGTCTTGCCCACTCCCCGCGCGCCGGAAAAGATGTATCCATGCGCGACTCGCTGCCTGGTAACGGCGTTCTTCAGTGTGTCAGTGATCAGGCGCTGGCCGGCGACGTCATCAAAGAACTGGGGGCGGTATTTGCGGGCGATAACCTGATAAGACATAAGCGAAGGGAACAGGCTTCAGGGTTTGGTCGCGATGGGAGACAACGTTGTACCGCCTACCGGGCCCCGAGTTCCTGGAACAGAGAACTGGTCAGACTTCGGGTTGATCTGCGGCACACAGAGCGGCTCGCTACCGTTGCTTCCTTCCGGACCTGGCGGGGTTCACGAACATCCGTTGCACAGAGCCCGAAGTCTGATATGTCATGAAACCGCTTTTCAGGGTTCGAAGCGGAATTCGCAACTCATTTAGCCTAACACGCAGAGGCGGTTTCCGTCGATGGGCGACTGAGCCCATCAAAGCAAGTAAGGCGCAGAATTGACGTTACGCCGGCGGCCCGGCTGGATTTTTACACGGTCCGCCAGGCTCTTGACTTTATTGCCGACAATTGTTTACGCTTCGGGGAAGCATCTGACATGGAAGTGGCGGTTGGCTTTATGGCAGGGAACGCCTTAATAACAATTGATGCAGGTTTTAAGCCTGTGCTGGAGGATTTGAATTGAACAGGAACAGAACTATTCAGGCATTCGCGATCGTGCTTACTCTCGCGGTCATGGTTGGCTGTCAGACTACAGGAAACCAGGAGAACAATCCTGAAGCCGTCCAGGCGGGTGCAGCATCCGGCCCGGAATCACTCATTACGTCCGTTACCCCCCAACGCGAAGCCTCTGAGGCGCCTTCCGCTCCACGGACTGTCACCGTGCCGGCGGGCACTTCAATTGATGTCCGGATTTCCACTGAGCTCAATTCGGGCTCGACGGCTGCGGGCAGCACCTTTGATGGCGTGCTGGCAGAGCCACTGGTGGTGGAGGGCGTGACCGTGGCTCCCCGTGGAAGCTTGGTCGGCGGTCGCGTGGCCAATATAGTCAGTTCAGGCGGGGTGAAACGGCCTGCCGAAATCTCGCTGGTGCTGACTTCCATCACTCCGAATGGCGGGCAACAAACCTCCGTTTCAACCCAGACCTGGAGCGTTTCAGGCAAGTCCCACCAAGGGCATAACATTGCCGTGATTGGTGGCAGGGCTGGAGCGGTCGGCACAGCAGGAGCGTTTGCCACCGGGACGGCAGAGACTGATTTGCCGCCAGAAACTGAAATGACTTTCAATTTGGCTGCTCCGGCACAGTTCAGCGTGCAACAATAGCGAACAATGGGATATGCCGTGGGTGTGCAAAACCACGCGCCCCTGCCGCTATCGTCTCTGTTCAGTACACCCCTCTAACAAACACACCACGTCAGCCGTCCGGGCGGCATGCGCGGGTGTCCTTCAGGAGTGAGGGGTGCGATAAGTACCCCGGCGTTCGTCAGGTTGAGAAGGGGGCGGAAGCAATGCCGTCAGGAGCACGACGGGCCTGAGGCAGTGGTAGAAGCGGATTCAGCAACCTTGCTCTTCACGTCGTCCAGCTCTTTTTTCAGGCGGGTCTGCCGCCGGCTCAGGTTCCAGACGTACAGCATAAAAATCAGCCAGACAAACGAATATGCCAGAAAGAGATATTTGTTGACCACGCTAATCCTCCGAAAGTTTGAACGCCAGGGCATGGCGAATCTCGCTGAGCTCTCTCCGCATTCCTGCCAGACTCAGCCGCACACGAACCAGCAGGAAAAATAGAATCGTGAAGGCCCCCACACCGACCAGAAGCGTGGCCAGCATCCGCGGGTCCAGCCCGGAATTCGGGCCACCCAGCATCACTGGTTGCGGGTGCTGCGTACGCCACCAGCGGATCGCCATGTAATCGATGAGCACATCCACGAATCCAATAATGCCGACCACCGCGCAGAGGTTCGCTGCACGCCCTGGGTTCACCAGATAACTTCTCAACATCAGGTAGGCGATGTAAAGCAGCCACAGTAAAAATGTTAGTGTCAGCCGCGGATCCCAAACCCACCAGACCCCCCAGGCAGGCTTGGCCCACAGCGGACCGGTCACCAGTACGCAGGTGCAGAAAATGAAACCCACTTCTGCGGTGGCATGCGCAAGTTCGTCCGAAAACGGCGAACGCTTCATTAGGTAGACAATGCTGGCAATAAAGATGATGATGAATCCCATCAGCGCAGGCCAGGCACACGAAACATGGATATAGAAGATCCGTTGCACTTCACCCATGGTCATTTCTTCCGGGGCGTAGAGGAAAATCATGTAGAGTGTCACCACCAGCCCGCCGAGCGTCAGCGCGAAGTGCAGCCACATTGGAAACTTCTTGATCATTCAGAGCCTCTGTTGTCAGTCGTTATCAATGTAAACCCCGCCTGCCGCTTTCAGGCCCAATAGCCGCATGGCTTCCCACCCGGCTACTCTTCCAGAACGTATTCGAAAAGCAGGAATGAAGCAACCGTAAACACCACGCTGATCCCTGCGACCCGGGCCACGCCGCCCGCCCAGTCACCATCCGGGTTGCCACGCATGGCGCTGCTGGTGGCATCAATGGAAAGCATCAGAATCCAGAAAGCAATTGGAAATTGCAGGACCGTCAGCATCACCTCGCGCATGCGCGTGTTGGCGGCGATCGCTCCGAAAATAGTCCCCAGCGCCGCGTAGCCGAGCGTGCCGAAAAAAGCGATGAGGAGCAACTGGCCGAGAGCCGGCAGAAAAGAGAAATTGAACCACAGCGCTGCTGCAAATGCCATCACCACTTCGGCAATGCCCAGGAACAGCAGGTTGGCCAGCATCTTGCCCACGAAAATCATGCTGGGGTCAACGGGCGCCAGAGTCATCCCTTCCAGACAGTCATTTTCCCGCTCTGAGGCGAATGAACGGTTAAAACCCAGCACTCCTGCAAAGGCAATCGCCACCCACAACACGGCGGGAAGCAGGCGCAGCGTCTCTTCGCGAGCGGTTTCAAAAGCGAAATTAAAAAGAAACACGATCAGCAGCCCAAAGACACACATGGAGGCCAGCGTCTCGCGGTTTCGCCACTCGACGCGAAGGTCCTTCATCAGAATACTCCAGATGATCTTCAGGCTATTCATCGTGATTCTGCCCGTTGGCCCGTACGATGCCGAGAATTTTAAACGGCGCTGAATCCAGGGGGCCATTATACCGGACGCGTCCGGCTTTCAGGGCGATCAGCCGGCTGGCGATAGCGGCTCCCTGCTCAAAGTCGTGGGTTGAGAACAGGAGTGCCTTCCCCTGGTCCGGAAGCCGCTGCAGCAGGTCGGAAAGTTTCTTCACGGATTCGTGATCGAGGCCCGTAAAAGGTTCGTCGAGAATCACGAAATCCGGTTCGTGCAGGAAAGCCCGCGCCAGGGAGGCGCGCTGTTGCAGGCCGCGCGAAAGGTCGCGCGTAAAAACGTCCTCGCGGGAGCGCATGTCAAACATTTCGAGAGCAGCATCGATCCGTTTTTCAAGATGGCTGAGCCCGAAAAGCCTGCCGAAGAACTTCAGGTTTTCCCGGACGGTTAGCTCCCCGTAGAGGAGAGTTGCATGCGAAACAAACCCGATGGCCGACTTGGCGCCGGTCCCGTCATGCTCGATGTTCCTGCCGCCAAAGAGGACCTCGCCGGAACTGGGCCGCGCAAGCGATGCCAGCATTCGCAGGAGCGTCGTCTTGCCGGCGCCGTTCGGGCCATAAAGAAGCGCCGACTCTCCACAACGGATGCCCAGCGTGACTTCCTTGAGTGCGGCAAGGTCGCCGAAAAACTTGGTAACGTTGCGGACTTCCAGCGACGGTTTAGCGATGTGATTCCCGGGAGGCATAAGGCTTGGATTTCGAGGAAGGGCCCCCTTTCAGAATGGCCACGGCCTTCGCCTTCAGTTCCAGGCGTTCCTTCCAGTATTTTTTTTCAGCGATTTTTCCAGAGGCGTACAGCTCGTCGATATCCGCAATGGAGTTGACCAAGGTATCCAGTTTGGCCCGAAACTGCTTCTGCACAGGGCTGCCTTCCTGCCTGGCTTTCCATCGGGGCCATTCCTTGGCTACTCGTATTCCCAGCGCCCATAACAAAACGAGCAGAAAACAGAGAAGAAAAGGAACGCCTACGGCTGTAATCGAGTCTGGAACGACCTTGACCTGGGTTTCTTCCTGCTGCTGGTTGGCGTTCGCCTCTTGACCGGGAGCAGCGGGCTGGCCTGCCATCTGAGCCGCGAACCCTGCGCCCGCTTTCAAGCCGCTTGCCTCATAGACTTGAGCGCCGGTGTCTGAATCCTGGCCGGCAGCAGAAAACAGCTTCGACTTGACCGTAAGGCCTGGAGGTATCACAAAAAGCTGTATGCGCCCAATGGGATAGGCGACACTATCGTCCAGCAGAAGCTGCTGTGAACTGTAATCCGCATCGTACGACACCATCATCACGTTCCTGCCGGGCCTCAAGGCATAGGTAATGTAAAAATCGCCGGGCTTCCCGCCCTTTTCAGGGTTCTGGGGCAAGGGCATGTTCATCAGCCCAATGGCGGCGACGGTGGGACTGCCCACGCTGGGCGCGACGTGAAAGAAGAAGGTCCCTTTAGGATTTCGGTATGCTTTTGGGAGAGGGTTTTGAACCGCAAAAAGTTCCTGAATGTGCGCCTGCGATCCCTCCGCACGTACAATCACACGGGCGGATTCGATGCGAAGCGCGGGCTCCTTGCTGGTGGATTCGTAAACCGTGACGTTGACGGCGGCATCCCCGGCGGGATCAAATTGCACCGGCGCATGGTAGTCCACACCTTCGTAAGTTGTTTGCAGCAGATAAAATCCGTTGGTGTCAATCTTATTGTCGTTGATGGCAAAATGGCCGTTTGCATCGGTGGTAGCTTCACCCACCAAGGCCATGCCGCTCCTCGGGCTGATCACCTCCACTTTCTGGCGGGCCAGCGGGCGCTGGGTGGTGCCATTGGATACCTGTCCCTGGATCCGTGCTGCGAGAGAACGAATGGGAGTTCCCAAAAGGACGGTGAACGCTGTTAGAACCGTCACGACCGTGAATGTAACTTTCCTTTTCACTTTGAACAAAAACTCAACTTGGTAAAACGCCGCGAGAGGGCCGTAAGCCTCTGGCTTAGTTCTTGCGAGTTCGCTGGGGAAGTTCTTTGCCGCAGTTCCCGCAGAATTTTACCGGGAGGGGGTTTTCGAACTCGCATTCGGGGCATACGTAGGAATCCGGGGTCTGGGACTTCCTCTGCGCACGCCGCTCTGCAACTTGTCTCTCAATCATCAGATCGTGTTCCGTGATTTCTTCCTGTTCCTGAGATGCCAGCATCAACTGCGCAGCTTCAGACAGATGATTTTCCCGCAGGGACTGGTAGTCTTCTTTGGCGACCTTTCCAGCCTTATATTCGAACTCCAGGTCTTGCAGGTTTTCGTAGACTACCATTCGCCGGCGTTTCAAATCCGTGAGCGGCGTCACATCAATAGGCAGGGCGCTTTCGGAGGGACCTTCAGGAGCCAGCAGGGGCGTCACCGTAAATACGGCCAGCCCGATGACCAGCAGGATTGCAATTCCCAGTTCCATCTTCTTGCCTTTGCTTATCGTCTTCTGCTGCCTTCAGCAGATTAATCAATGTACTTCTTCATTTCCTCTTCCACAGCGCTGCGAACGCTTTCATCTACCGGATGCGCGGTCGACGCGGCGGCCGCCTGAACAGCCGGCCGCCGCATTCTTCGGACAATCGCCATAGCCAGGAGCAGGCCGATCATCAATCCGATGCCGGGCAGAACCCATGCCGTCAGGTTGAACCCGCTCGCAGGCGGAGCGGCCAGCACCTTTTCCCCGAAGCGGTTTACGAGGTCCTGAAGAATGGCGGGCTCACTTTTGCCTTGCTTCAGGTCCGCACGGATGATCCCGCGCATTTCCTCTTTCTCGGCGCAATGCAACATTGGGCAATGGTTCAGAGTGGTGACGCAACCACACAGGCAGTAAACCTTGTCTCCAATGTCCTTCTCGATCTGTGCCGGGCTTTGCGCCGCCACGGCCACGTTGACCAGAGCAAGGCTGAGGACAAGAATTTTGAGGAGCCTGCTAACGGACATGGTGCGCCTCAGCAACCTCCTGCTGACTTTTGTGGAGATCGGCCATCTGCCGCTCAATGCTGCTGGGGATCAGCGCCAGTATGGTCCCTAAGAGAACGATCATTCCGCCAATCCACACCCACTGCACCAGCGGATTGATGATCACATGGATGATCGCTTTGCCTGAATCCGGATCTGTGCCTGCCATCACCACGTAAAGGTCGCGGGCCAGGTTCGATTTTAATGCGACGTGGCTCAGCGGCTGCTGCTCCGCGATAAAGAAACGTTTTTGCGGTTCCATCACTCCCAAGGAATGCCCATCTTTTGTCACGCTCAGTGAGACGGTTTCATACTGATAGTTTGCCTTCTTACCGGTATCGATGCTTTCGCAACGGAACATATAGTCTTTGGCCTGGAGAAGATCACCCGGCCCCATCAGCCCTTGCGTTTCAAATCTGAATGCCTGCCCTGCGAACCCTACGAACATCAGAACAATGCCGAAATGGACAATGTAACCACCATACCGGCGGGTGTTCCGCATGGTCAGGTTGCAAATTGCCGAAAAGAAGTTTTCCTTGCTGGTCCTCATTCGCGTGCGGGCGCCTTTGTAAAACTCGCCGACGATGCTTGCCGCAACAAAAGCGCACAGGAACAGGGACATCCAAGTGTAAAGGCGATGAACGCCCACAAAAAACAGGGTTCCGCCGACCATGGCAGCAAAAATCAGGGGAACGGTGAAATTACGCTTAATGCTCTGGAAAGAGGTCTTCCTCCAGGCCAGCAGCGGCCCCGCGCCCGTGAGGAACAGCAGCAGAAGCCCGATGGGGATCATCACCTTGTTGAAGAACGGCGGCCCCACGGTCACCGTAACGTCTTGAATAGCCTTGGAGACGACTGGAAAGATGGTGCCCCACAGCACGGCCAGCACGGCGGCCAGCAGTATCCAGTTGTTAAACAGGAATCCGCTCTCGCGCGAGGCGATGGAGTCCAGCCGGTTCTCGGTTTTCAGGAAATCCAGGCGCAGGAAAAGCACCGTCAGTGAAAACGCTGCGATGATGGCGAGAAAGACGGAAAACCACGGGCCGATATCGGACTTTGCAAATGCGTGGACCGAGGATATGATGCCGCTGCGTGTCAGGAACGTTCCAAAAATGGACAGGAAGAAAGTCAGGATGATCAGCACCATGTTCCAGACTTTCAGCATGCCGCGTTTTTCCTGGATCATCACCGAGTGGAGAAAGGCTGTGCCGGCCAGCCACGGCAGCAGCGAGGCGTTTTCCACCGGGTCCCAGGCCCAGTAGCCGCCCCAGCCGAGAACGTGATAGGCCCAAAGGCCTCCCAGCACGATGCCGGTGCCCAGGAACATCCATGGCACCATGACCCAGCGGCGAGTTACTCGAATCCAGTTGTCCCCCAACTGGCGCGTCATCAAGGCCGACATGGCAAAGGCGAAGGGAATGGCCATCCCGACGTATCCGAGATAGAGCATCGGCGGGTGGATCACCATCGAATGGAACTGCAGGGACGGGTTCATCCCATTTCCATCCGGCGGAGCATACGGCGTCACCCCGGCCGCCGTCGCCAGAGAAAGTTGGTTGAAGGGATTCGCCACCCAGAAAGTGAGCAGTGAGAAAAACGTTGCCACGCCCATGCAGATCGAGATGATGTAAGGCATCAGCTGGCGGTTTTTCCGCCGGTTCAGCAGGACGGCCATGCCGACGTATATCGATAGCAGCCAGGTCCAGAACAGCAGCGAGCCTTCCTGTCCTGACCACAGAACCGGAATCTTGTAAAGCATAGGAAGCTCGCGGCTGGAGTGCGAAGCCACGTAAGCGCTGTGGAAATCATTGGTGAGGATCAGGTACTCAAGGGAGACCACCGCCAGCGTGGCCATGGCAAAAAAGCCCAGGACGGCGCGTTGTGCGCTTTTCAGCATCCGGGGGCTTCGAAGCTTTCCGGCGATGGCGCCGGTGATCATCCCATAGATGGCAAATACCAGTGCGGCGATAAGCCCAACGGCTCCGACTTGATTCATGGCTGGTCAGGTCCCCCTTGCTCCTGGTTTGATAGTACCGCTTCGCATAGGAAGTTGAGCTTGGCGGAAAAGATCGTGTTCGATTTCAACGCTCATTCACCGTAGGAAGCTACTTTGGAGGCCGTGCTGGCCTCCTTCGGGGCTGGAGGCACGGCTTTGTATTTGGAGGCGCATTTGGCCTGTACCTGCTGCGCGCGGAAAGTGCCGTCTGCCAGGTAACTGCCTTCGACAATCGCGTTGGCTCCGCCCTTGAAGTCATCCGGCAAGGTTTCTTTGCCAATGTAGGTAACAGGGATAGATTCGTGGTCCTGCGAGATGCGGAAGGTCAGAATCTGCCCACTCCGATGGATGGAGTCGGGCACGATGATGCCGCCCACGCGAACGTGTTCATGGGCAGACTTCCCGCTGGTTAACTCCTTGACGGTTACATAGTACGTTTTTGATTGCTGAAACCCGGAGACCGCTTCCCAGCCCACGGCTGCAAGGATGATCGCTATTCCGATCCCAAATTTCAGCTTCTTATTCCAGTTCGCCATGAGTCTTGTCCTTCCTCCTCCGGCAATCACGTGCTCTTTCTCTGCGGGCAGGCTCCTCTGGGCATTTAACAACTAATTGTGCACTTTCGCACAGTTCTAGTCAATGGCAATTGGTGGGTTGCGCCGTGTTTCTTGACTAGCAAGCAGTGGAGATAGCCTGGGCTCCTGCAAACGGCGAATCGGGTACCCCGACAGCCAGGGCATTCTTTCAAATTCTTCACAATACAGGCCTTGTCTGGAGATATAATCGTATCGTTTTCAATCACGCCAATCCGCCCCTCCTGCCCGGAATTGGCCTGCAGGACCCAATGCGCATGTCGTTACTACAGGAGTCAAAATGCCAACCTGGACAAGACGAGATTTCCTGAAGAGTGGTATTGCCGCTTCAGCCGGGGCAGCCTCGCTCGGGCCGAAAGCCGAAGAAATTCTTGCAGAACCGGGGGCAGCCCTTGCCGGAGCCTCTGGCCAGTCGTCCTCCGCGGTTTCGTTGCGAGAGAGATTGTTGCTCGATTTTGGATGGCGTTTTCATCTTGGCAACGCCGCTGACCCTTCGAAGGACTTTGACTACGGCCGCGGTCGTGGGTTCCAGAAGACAGGCGCCTTCTTTTTCAAGCCTTCGCGCCCTGATTTTGACGACAGCGATTGGGAGGCCGTCGATCTTCCTCATGACTGGGCGGTGGCGTTGCCTTTCCATGAAGACGAATGGCTGACGGCCCACGGCTCCAAGCCGCTGGGGCGAAACTATCCGGAAACCAGCATCGGCTGGTACCGGCGAGTATTTGAAATTCCATCCGGCGACCTCGGCAGGCGGCTGAGCCTGGAATTTGACGGCGTCTTTCGGGATTCCATGGTGGCGCTGAATGGAAACCTGCTGGGGAGAAACCTGAGCGGTTACGCGCCCTTCTCTTACGACATCACGGAGCATGCCTGGTACGGCCGCAAGAACGTGCTGGTAGCCCGTGTCGACGCCACCGAGCACGAGGGCTGGTGGTACGAAGGTGCGGGGATTTACCGGCATGTCTGGCTGGTGAAAACCAGCCCGGTGCACGTGCCCCAGTGGGGCACTTTTGTAACTTCTGAGGTGAAGGAAAATTTTGCGACCCTCACCATCGCGACGGAAGTCAGCAACGATCAGGACAGCGAGGCGTCCTTCGCCGTGGTTTCAAAGGTTCTGGACAGCAAGGGCAATGTAGCGGCCATACACCGCGCGCCTGCAGTTTCACTTCCCGCGTGGCGGCACCGCAAAGTTGCGCAGAAGGTCAAGGTCAGCAACCCTCAGCTCTGGTCCATCGAAGAGCCAAATATGTACCGCCTGGAGACAACTGTTGAAGTCAACGGGACGGCGACGGACACCAATGAGACCCCCTTTGGCATCAGGACCATCCGCTTTGACAAAGACCAAGGTTTTTTTCTGAACGGCAAGCTGGTGAAAATCAAGGGAACCTGCAACCATCAGGACCATGCCGGCGTGGGGATTGCGCTGCCGGATCGCCTGCAGTATTTCCGCATCGCCAGGCTGAAAGAGATGGGCTCCAACGGCCTGCGCACTTCCCACAATCCGCCCACCCCTGAACTGATGGACGCCTGCGACCGGCTGGGCATGGTGGTGCTGGACGAAACGCGCATGTTCTCGTCGGCCCCGGAAGGCCTCAGCCAGCTAAGCCGCCTGATTCGCCGCGATCGCAACCATCCCAGCGTGGTCTTCTGGTCCACCGGCAACGAGGAAGATGAGCAGGGTTCCGACCGCGGGGCCCGCATGTGCCGGACCATGAAACGGCTGGCCCGGCGGCTCGATCCCACCCGGCCTATTACCCAGGCAATGAACGGAGGCTGGGGAGAAGGGATCACCACGGTGCTGGACATCATGGGGTTTAATTACAAGCACGCACCTGAGATCGACGGTTTCCGCCGGAAGTTCCCGGACAAACCTTGTGTCGGAACCGAAACGGCCAGCACCGTTTCCACGCGCGGGATATATTTCAACGACCCGGAGAGAGGTTATGTCAGCTCCTACGACCTGAATTTCCCGCCCTGGGCCACTTCGGCCGAGGAGTGGTGGCAGATTTACGACCAGCGACCGTGGCTTTCCGGTGGCTTTGCCTGGACCGGGTTCGACTATCGTGGTGAACCTACGCCTTACGGCTGGCCGTGCATCAGTTCGCATTTCGGCCTCATCGACACCTGCGGCTTTTTCAAAGACCTTGCGTACTACTACAAGGCATGGTGGGGCGATCAGGCGGTGCTCCATTTGTTTCCACACTGGACCTGGGACCAGGAAGGCAAGCCCATTGACGTCTGGTGTTTCACCAATCTGGACAAAGTGGAACTGCTCCTGAACGGCAAGAGCCTGGGCATGCGGACAGTGCAGAAGAATTCGCACGCGGCATGGAAAGTAAATTACATGCCAGGCATGATCGAAGCCCGGGGCTACAAGGGTGGCCGGCAGGTGATGACCGCCAAAAGGGAAACCACCGGCGCGCCCACGGGGATTGTGCTCAAGCCCGACCGGGCGAAAATCAATGCGGACGGCGAAGACGTTTCGGTGGTTGGCGCGAGCGTGGTGGACCCGCAGGGGCGGGTGGTTCCGGTGGCGCACAGCCTGATTTCCTTCCAGGTTTCCGGCAGCGGCAGGCTGATTGGCGTGGGCAATGGCGATCCCTCGAGCCACGAGGCCGATAAGGCCAGCCACCGGCATGCTTTCAACGGGCTGTGCGCGGCCATTGTGCAATCAACCAGGCAGGCCGGGCCGATCACGGTGCAGGCTTCATCGCCGGGGCTCAACTCCGCCACGGTCACCATCGAGTGCGAGCAGGCAACTCCGCGTCCTGCCGTGGCTTAAAGCCGGGTTGCGGTTCGCCGGTGTTTCAGCAGCGCGTGCATTCGCCCACGCCTTCACGGGTCCGGTCACGGGGACTTGTCCTGGCAGGCCATCTACTCTTCCTCCCATTTCAGGTGTGAAGCCTGCACCGGTTCGTGCAGTGATGCACCAACCCGTATAGCCAGCTTGGGCGCCTGAGGCAACTCCGGGGTGAAAGCCGTTTTTCTTCCGTTTATCTCCTTACAAATCATGGGATTGCAGCAATAGATAAACCCTTTCGTGTTTGGCCTCTCGCATGCCTGTTACAACCCACGTAAGACCTAATTTGAAGGAGGAACCTCCAAGTATGAAAAAGCTTTTGACACTGTTGGCTACACTGGCGATTGCTGTATCGCTGTCGATGCCGGTATTTGCAACTGCAGCTCCGGCAGGACAGGATACCCAGTCTTCTCAACCCAAGGTTAAGAAGGCAAAGAAAGCAAAGAAAGCTAAGAAAGCTAAGAAAGAAAAGAAGTCAAAGAAAGAAAAGAAGTCCGCGGATACCCCCCCTAGCGAATAAGGATCCGTGCGGCTCTGGATATTGGATATTCAGCCTCGTAGTTGCTTAACATGAATTCAACCCCTGTCGGATCTCCGGCAGGGGTTTTTTTCAGGGGGTTGGAATATGAGTGCTGCCTGCAGAACCATGATCCCTTCGGGTTCTTCTGCCCCGTGGCGACCTTCAAGCATCTGCAGGACTAGATATGAAAAGGGCAAACCCGGCTTTGCTCGTTCCGATAGGGGTTTGGAAAACTTCCCCTATTCGTCCTTAATGGCGGCTTTCACCATTTGGAGCATGGCGGGCGGAATGTTGGATGCGTTGATCCCATGGTCTTTTTCGGCGTGCTCAGCGGCCAGTTTCATTAACTCTTCTTCATTTTCTGCCCGGATTTCCTTGGGGCAGTTCGTGCCTAAGTCGCTACAGCGCAATACCTTTCCCATAACATCCTCCCTGCTGTATTCTTGAACCTGAACCGACATCATAGCACATTTTGTTAATTAAATAGTTAATTCCGCCGATAGGCTACACTTAATGGCCAGAATGGAATCTGTCTTCTTGCTTTGGGCAACGTCTTCGCGGATAATAGACTCTACTTAAATTAATGTGCTGCTATGGGGAGCTGCTTATGAAGGGGCGCGTGGCGGGGGTAGTCGCGCTGGCGGGATTACTGGTCTCGACATCTTGTGCTCCCGGTAACGTATACTTCCAAAAAGGAAGCAAAGCGGAATTAAGGGGAGACTGGGACAGCGCGCTGATCAACTACGAAAAGGCCGCGCAGTCACGGCCTGCAAACGCTGAGTATCAGCTGCGGGAGACCCACGCACGAATGGAGGCCTCTCTGTTCCATCTGAAACAGGGGAGAGAGTTTCTGCGCCAGGAGCGGGTGCCGGCAGCGATGGGAGAGTTCCAGAAGGCTGCCAGCATTGATCCCAGTAACCAGGCTGCAAGGCAGGAACTTGCCCGGTTGTTGTCAAATGAAGTGGCTGCCAAACAGGCCCGGGAAAAGGGACTGAAGGAGGCCATCAAGGAATCTGAGCGCCAGCAGCAGCCTGCCGCAGCCGAGTTGAAACCCTTGCCGCAGGAGCCTTTGACTCACTTTCGCATCAGCGCCGACAGCAAGCGGGTCTACGAGACGCTTTGCAAGCTTGCCGGAATTAACGTTGCCTTTACTTCTGACTTTCAGGCCCAGCCGGTTTCGATGGACCTGGACAATGTGACCATCAAGAACGCCTTGCACGTCCTTTCGTTGCAGACCCACACGTTCTGGAGAGTGGTGACTCCCAACACCATCCTGGTTGTCCCTGACAATCCTGCCAACCGCCGCGATTATCAGACCGAAGTAATGAAGACGGTCTATCTGGATAATTCGCTGAAACCTGCCGACCGCACCGCAATTACCACGGCGCTGAAGCAGATTCTGGGCATTCAGCGGATCATCGACAATCCCAGCGCCAACGCCATCATCATTCGGGACTCGCCTGAAAAAGTGAAGGAAGCTGTGGCGCTCATCCACGATCTGGATCACGGCAAAGCCGAGATCATGATTGACGTTACCGTTCTGGAAGCTGACGCCGACCGGGTCAGAGAACTGGGATTGTCACCGGCAACCATCAGCCCATCCGGCTCCATTACCCAGGGGCTTCAGGGAGCTGCGGTCTACAGCCCCCTGAGTGCCGCAACCCTCGCAGGGCATATTGGGTTGAACGATTATGGCCTGGTTGTTCCCAGTGCCATCGCGAATGCCGTTCTGAACGATTCTTCGACGCGCATCATGCAGAATCCGGAAGTTCGGGTGACAGACGGCGATACCGCCACCCTGCGGATTGGAAGCCGGGTGCCTTACGCCACCGGCAGTTTTCTGCCTTCCCTCGGAGTGGGTGGCGCAACCGGTGGACAGTCAGGCGGATTCGGCGGCTTGATTGCGAGTACGCAATTCCAGTTTCAGGATGTCGGGGTCAATGTGGACCTGACGCCGCATTTGCTGCCGAATGGCGAAATCGCGATCCACGCGAAAATTGAGATTTCATCGGTGCAGCCGTCGGTCAGCATTGCTGGTGTTAATGAGCCAACATTTGGACAACGGCAAATTGAGCACGATATTCGGTTGGAAGAAGGAGAAACGAGCGTGCTGGGTGGCTTGCTTCAAACGACAGACACGACCACCGTTTCCGGCGTGCCTGGGCTTGGCAACATTCCTGGCCTGAAATACTTATTCAGCGATACCAAACACGAAAAGGTGCGGACCGACGTGCTGATCATGCTGACTCCACGGGTTATCCGGCTGCCGGATTCCTCCCTGGAGACCGCCGCGACGCAAACTCCTGCGCAGCCTGCCACAGGGTCCTCGGCGCCTCCGCCTTCAGCACCTGCCCGTCCTGCCTCGCCCGCCCCGCCCATCTCTGCGCCTCCTTCTCCAGGAAGGCCACCGCAACGGTGATGAGACGCTTCTTTAGAAATCGGATCAGGATACTGGCTGCCAGCCGGGGGTTTACCCTGGTGGAGATGATTGCCGCCATGACCATCATGCTGCTGCTCACCACCATCGCCCTTCCCATGGCCGCCGTTGTGGTCAAGCGGGAAAAGGAGAGGGAGTTGAGGGAAGACCTGCGGACCATGCGGAACGCTATTGACCGCTATAAGGACTTTGCTGACCGGGGCATGATCCCCACCGACATGGACACTTATGGCTATCCGCCCACGCTGGAAACTCTGGTTAAAGGAGTTCCCTTGAAAGGCAGCAAGGACAGGTATAAATTCCTCAGGAAGATTCCCGTTGATCCTATGACGGGCGACACCGAATGGGGGATGCGTTCCATGCAGGATGACCCCGACTCCCAAAGCTGGGGTGGGCAGGATGTTTTTGACGTGTTTTCGAAGAGCCAGGGGACTGGCATGAATGGGATCCCCTATGTGGATTGGTAGGTTGAGCAAGCTGAAGCCGGGAACGGGTGGCGAAGAGAGCGTCCGGAAGAGCGGTTTTACACTGCTTGAGCTGATGGTGGTTCTCACGCTGATCCTGATTCTTGCGGCGATTGCCGCTCCCAACTATCGTGTGGCCATCATCCGGGCGCGTGAAGCGGTGCTGAAGGACGACCTGTTCACTATGCGGAAGCTGATTGACCAGTACACGCTGGACAAGAACCAGCCTCCCGAATCGCTGGATGACCTGGTTCAGGGGGGCTACCTGCGCGGTGGATTGCCCGTCGACCCTTTTACGGGGTCTAACCAGACCTGGCAGGCTGATATTGAAGAAGTTCCATTGAGTCCGGAACAAACCGTGCCGGGCGTGGTGGATGTCCACAGCGGATCCAACGCGGAGTCGCTGGAAGGGACTCCGTACAGCAGCTGGTAGTTATGGGTGAATTCGTTTGCAGGATCGGGACAGGGACCGGCCAGGTGCTCAACCAGACGCACGAAGCGCCTTCTGAGGGGGAACTCCGCGCGCGGCTGGCGTCGCAGGGATTCTACGTCTTTTCGGTCAGGCCCAAATCCATCCTTTCCATGCGGGTTGGACCGCCGCGGCGCGGCAAGATCAGCGAAGATGAAATGCTGATCTTCAATCAGCAGTTCATGACGCTTTCCAAGTCGGGCCTGCCTTTGCAGAAGTCGCTGGCGATGCTGGCCCGTCAGACCCGGAGCGAGAGCCTGCGGGCGGCGGTGGATGAGGTGAAAGAAAGGGTGCGCGGTGGGGCGCTGCTTTCCGAAGCCTTTGAAGCCATCGGCAAGTTCCCGAAAATTTACTGTGCGACGCTTCGGGCCGGCGAGCGTAGCGGTACGCTTGACAAGGTCCTGGGCCAATACGTTACCTACCAGAAGACCGCGCGCTCCTTCCGGAAGAAGTTCTTGTCTGCGCTGATCTATCCGGCATTCCTGCTGATTTTCCTTACCGGGCTCATTGTGCTGATTGATACGTTTATCATCCCCCGTTTTTCGGAGCTTTATAACGAGTTGAACGTCCCCATGCCTCCCCTGACCCTGTTTGTCATCAGCCTGGGTCTGGCGATCAAGCGGATGGGTGTTTTTGTGTTGATTGGGATTGTTCTTGCAATACTGGGGCTGCGGGCGGTGGGCCGGTCGCAGGCGGCGCGCCTGCAATGGGACAAGCTGAAGTTCCGGCTTCCTGTAGCAGGGAAGCTGCTGCTGAAATTTTCCGTGGCAGAATTCGTCCGCACGCTTTCAACCCTGCTGCAGGGCGGGCTTCCCATTGTGGCCGCGCTCCAGAGTTCGGCGGGGTCGGTTTCCAGTCCTTTGCTCGCGCGCGGGCTGGAGCAGGCTAGAATAGAAGTGATGGGGGGACGTCCCCTGAGCGAAAGCCTCCGCATGACGGGTTTTTTTCCGCCCATGGCCCTCGACATGATTGAGGTGGGAGAAACCACGGGGGCGCTGCCGAGCATGCTGGAATCGGTTGCCGAGTTTTTTGAAGAGGACGTCAATATCGACCTTTCAACGCTGGTGGCGATGGTGGATCCGATCATGATTGCCTCCATCGCGATTGTGGTGCTCTTTGTGCTGGTGGCGTTTTACCTGCCGCTGTTTTCACTGGCGGCTCAGGTGCATTGATGGATGAAAACCCGCTTTCCGGAATAGTCATCGATCCCGAAGAGGAGCTGGCAACGGCCAAGCGCGCCGCTGCGCGTTACTGCTTCGAGTTTGTCGATCTGCGCGATCTGCGTCCTGATCCGGACATTCTGCGGTCCATTCCCCTGGATGTGATGCTGGACTACCAGTTCCTGCCGCTTGAGGCCAAGGACGGGGAGCTCGCCATTGCGGTGGGCGACCCGTCCAATCTGGCCCGTCTGGACGAGCTGGCGATGCGGCTGGACCGCCAGTTGGTGGTGAAGGTGGCGGCTCCCAGTCAGGTGAAGGAATTCCTCAGCAAAACCGATCCTTCGCAGCGTGTGCTGGACGAGGCCACCGTCGAATTCCGCCTGGACGTCATCCGGGAAGAGGAGTACGGCCCCGGCAATGAAAACCTTTCGCTCGAGCAACTGGTCGGCGAGCGCGCCGGCAGCCCGGTCATCCGGCTGGTGGATTCGATTGTGTTCGCGGGGCTGGAGCGGCGCGCCAGTGACATCCACCTGGAAAGCCGTGACAACTCGATGGTGGTCAAGTACCGCATCGACGGCGCCCTGCAGCAGGCCATGAATCCGCTCTCCTATGAATACCAGTCCAACGTGATCAGCCGCATCAAGGTGATGGCGGACCTCGACATCGCCGAGCGCCGCGTTCCGCAGGACGGGCGTTTCAGGGTCAGCTATCGCGGCCGCCCCATTGACTTCCGCGTCTCCATCATGCCCTCGATTCACGGCGAGGACGCCGTGCTTCGTATTCTCGACAAGGAATCACTGCACGAGAAGTTTCGGCAGCTTCGGCTGGACATCCTGGGCTTTGCCGACCAGGAAGTCAAACGCCTGCGGCGCTTCATCCGCGAACCCTACGGCATGGTGCTGGTCACCGGGCCGACGGGCAGCGGCAAGACCACCACGCTCTATGCGGCGCTCTCGGAAATCAAGAGCGATGAAGACAAGATCATCACCATTGAAGACCCGGTGGAATACCAGATTCGCGGCATCACCCAGATTCCCGTCAACGAAAAGAAGGGACTCACCTTTGCCCGTGGCCTGCGGTCCATTTTGCGCCATGACCCCGACAAGATCATGGTGGGCGAAATCCGCGATAATGAGACCGCGCAGATTGCCATCCAGTCGGCCCTGACCGGCCACCTGGTGTTCACCACGGTCCACGCCAACAACGTAGTCGATGTTCTGGGCCGGTTCCTGAACATGGGCGTGGAACCCTACAACTTTGTTTCAGCACTCAACTGCATTCTGGCGCAGCGGCTCCTCCGCATGATCTGTGAGGAGTGCAAGCGGCCCGCGACCGTCCCCCGTCAATTATTCGAAGAATCCCGAATCGACCCGGCCAAGTGGCAGGGCATTGTTTTCTATGAAGGCGCCGGCTGCCAGCACTGCAGCCAGACGGGGTTCCGAGGCCGGATCGCCATTGGAGAACTGCTGGCGCTTTCCGACAGGATTCGCGAACTGATTCTGGATAAGCGCCCGTCGTCGGAAATCCGCCAGGCAGCCCGCGACGAGGGGATGAAGACGCTGCGCGAAGCCGCGCTGGACAAGGTTCGCCAGGGAGTAACAACACTGAAGGAGATTAACAAGGTCACCTTTGTTGAATAAATCATCGCTGGGCCGGTTACTGTCGCGAGGGAGGTCCACCGCCGGAAAGATTCGGGCGTTCCGTGCTGCCGCAAAGGGGAAGTTTTCTCTGCCGGCGACGGTGTTTGAGTTTCAGCCGGAGTATATTCTGGGGGCGCAAATCTTCAGGTCATTCCGCCGGGTGGCGAGCGTGGCCCTGGGAGAACTCGATGCCGGGGCGCTGTCTCCACTTCTGGCCCGCCCCAATCTTTTGCGGCCCGATGAAGTGGCGCGAAGGACTCTCGCGGTGGCGAAGGCTCTGGGGTCGGACCGGGGCCCCTTTGGGCTGTTGCTGCCCGACGGGGCCGTGCGCGTCAGCATTCTGAATTTTGATACGCTGCCCTCCGACCCCAGGGAGCAGGAGTCTCTGGTCCGCTGGAAGATGCGGTCCCTGCTTCCGTTCGCGGTGGAAGAAGCCCGGCTGAGTTTTGAGGTTTCGCGGAAAGAACCAGCGGGGGTCGACGCGGTCGTCATGTCGGTGCGGAAATCGGTGCTGGCGGAGTACGAATCCACTCTGGAGGCCCTCAACGGTGATGTCAGCCTGGTGCTGCCGTCCAGCGCGGCGCTTCTCCCCTTGTTGAGAGAAGACGCCGAGGCGGGCGAAATGCTGCTGAACATATCGCCCACTCATTTGACGGCGGTCGTTGCCAAAGGCCGGCAGATCAAGCTGTGGCGAAACCAGTTCATGGGCGGGAAGTCTTCCGAAGAGGGTCTGGCGGCGGTCACTGAAGAGGCGATTCGAACCCTGGCTGCCTCGCATGACTACCTGGGACTCGAAATCAGCCGGGTCTGCATCTGTGCGCGGCCGAATGTGCCCCGAACCTGGGTCATGGAGCTTGGGCAGAAGCTTTCGCGGGATGTGGTGGATGTGGTTCCCCCCGCGCTGCCTGTCAGGATGAGGCTCTCATCAGAAGAGGGGCAGATTCTGAATGAATTTGGCGCCACCGTCTCCGGGCTGGTGGCGAACGCGGCTTAGATATGAAAGTTTACTTCAACCTTGCTGTTGCGGCTGATCGCCGTGAGCGATACGCGCTGGCCTGGGCGGTCCCCACGCTTGCCGTCGCCCTGATCGTGCTGGTGTGGCTTGCCTTTTCGGCGATTCATGGCGCCCGGCGTGCACACCAGTTCCAGCGGTCGCTGGACCAGGTGCGGTCGCAGGAAGCCGCCATGAGCTCGAAGGAAGCAGCCCTGCGGCAAAAGATTGACCGCCCTGAATTCCGGAGCATGATTCGGAAAACCGAATTTGTGAATCAACTGATCAGCCGGAGGCAGTTTTCGCTTACCGACCTCACTTTCAAGGTGAGCAGGCTGCTGCCTTCTTCCACCCGCCTGAGCGGCATGGCCCTCGCTTCCGCGTCGGCCCCGAACCCGGAAGTTCAGTTCGCGGTGATGGGAAAGGACGAAGAGTCCATCGAAACCTTTCTGAGCAACCTGGAAGGATCGAGTGATTTCAGTGACATCGTGATCAAGAGCCAGGGGTTCCGCGGCGGAGGCGGAGGGGGGCCGAAGGAAATTGAAGTGGTCTGCACGGCGAAGTATGCGGCGGAAGTTCCGCCGCCAGGCAACTGATTGCGGATATGAGAAGAGAGCGTCGAAGGAAAATCATCCGGGTATTTGAGGTCGCCGCTCTGGCGGTTGTGGCCATTGACCTGGCAGTGTACTTTCTGGTGGTGCGGCCCGTGCGGGACAAGGTGGCCCAGGCTGAGGATTCTTATCATCAGGCGTCTCGGCGTCTCGATCTTGAGAAGGCCCAGGTGGCGCGCCTTGAAAAGCTCCAGGAGGCCCTTCCTGCCGCCGACCACAAGCTGCAGGATTACCTCAAGGAACACGTTCCGTCGCGGCAGCGCGTTTTTTCAGACGCCGCGCGGCTGGTGCGGGTGCTGACCGAGAAGTCCGGCGTGCAACTGGACAACGTCAGTTATAAACTGAATTCAGGGAAGAACGAACCGTTCGACCAGCTCGGCCTGGATGTGACAGTGGAAGGCCCCTTTGCGAATCTGTTGAAGTTTGCGCACTCGCTCGAAACGTCAGATGACCTCATCCTGGTCAGGAACTTCGCGTTTGCGGCCGGGCAGGGCAGCACCGTTAACCTGAGAGTCGGCGGCGTTCTTTATATCACCCCATGAAGAATCGGACCAAGGCTGAGAAAATCGGGGCGGTTGTTCTGGCCGGAATCTGTGTATTCCTGATCTTCAGGCTTGTTTCCGAAATCATGGGTCATCCGGCCACGGTGGCTCAAACGGAAACGAAGTCTTACCTGCGCACTCCAAATTCCGCCCGGGCAAAGTCCGGGGCAGGGAAAATCTCTTCTTCAGCCAACTGGGGTTCCTCCCTGGAGATGCAGGCCATCGAGAAATACCAGCCCAAGCCGCTTCCAGCCCTCGCCCGCAATCCTTTTGATTTTGGCCCTCCGCCGCTCACCCCCGCCCAGAAGGCAAGGCAGGCGGCCGCCGCCGCAGCCGGGGGCGCCATGACGGCCAGTTCGGGTCCCGCGGGGACACACATTTCGTTGCGGGCCATCGGGTATTCTGAAAAACCGGGAGTTGGCCCTGAAGCCTACCTGGTGGATTCCGACGATGTTTTTGTCGTCCACGATGGCGACGTCGTCTCCCAGCGCTTCAGGATTCTTAAGATTACATCCTTGAATGTCGAAGTCCAGGATGGAGCTTCTGGTGAAAAATCTCAACTGCCCATTCCGGTTGTTCAGTAGCCATCGCGGCAGGCGCCTGCGCAGGGACTCCCCGGACGCAGGGTATGTTCTGCTCATTGTGATGATGATGGCCACGCTGCTGCTGGTCGCTCTGGCCGCGGCGGCGCCCAGCATTTATGTTGAAGGCCAGCGGGAGAAGGAGCAGGAACTGATCTTCCGCGGCGAACAGTACGCCCGCGCCATCATGCTGTTCCACCAGCAGTTCAAGCGTTACCCGACCTCCGTGAAAGAACTGCTCCACACCAATAATTTGAGTTATCTGCGGCAGGCGTATCCCGACCCCATGACCCGGAGCGGCAAGTGGCGCTTCATCCACGCCACGGCCAACGGCGTGGTTCTCGATTCAAAAATCCTCAAGCTGCCCGGCACGAATCAAAACAAGCCCTTTGGATCAAATAACGGAATCTCAGGGTCCTCATCCGGATCCGCGGGTACGCAAACCAGCCAGCCCGCGACTCAAAACGGCTCACAGCAGGGGAGCTTCAGCGCGGGAAGCTTTTCCTTGCCGGGAATGGGGCAGGGTTCCGGCCAGAACCAGCAGCAGAACAGCAGTTCTGCCTTCTTCAGCAGCGACAAATCCATCGGCACCTTCATCGTGGGAGTCGCCAGCACCAGCCACCACCAGTCGATCGGTGTTTTTGACAAGCGGACCGAGTATGACGAATGGGAGTTCCTGGGGATCCCGGGCGCTCCCGGAGCGCCCAACATCATGGGGGCGGGTGCTGTTCCCGGAGTCGGAGCACAACCGGGGCAGTCGCCCACTGGCCTTCCAGGCTCCAATCCGAATTCCGGCGGCGGTTTCCACATGAGCCCCAGCCAGCCTTCCCAACCCTCGCAGCCCGGGTCGGGTTTCGGCAACTCGAACCCCTGACCATCCACTTCGCTGATGAAAGGCCCCTCCTTCGCCATTCCGGGGAGCAGCATGGCAACGGAGGAAGCTGCTTCTTACCTTTCTAAAAAACGCGGCTGTCATCAAAAAGCAGATTCTTCTTCCGTTCAGCGGAATCATCATGACGCTGCGGCGTCTCGTTCCGGAGTGGTTGTCATTGCGATTTGGCGGGCCTGCCGCCGATTTCGCTTGACAAATGTCGGCTAGTATGGTAGTCTTTCCGCTGTGCTGGATCGTTCCGGCACGTGAGGGGGCGCGCAAGCTCTATACCGGAAATCACGTGGCGCCAGAAAGGCTAGCTGTCTGGCTTTTTGGGACAAATGGGACAAAAAAGATGTTATTTTGAAAAACGAACCTGAGAGGTTGTTGAAAATAAAGGATTGGGGCTCAAAAACGAACCTAAACGAACCTAAAAACGAAGCTGAGAAGTTGTTGAAAACACGTAGTTGTGGAAAAAACGAACCTAAAACGAACCTAAAACGAACCTACCGATGTTGTTGAAAATAAACGGCGGCTAAAAACGGACCCAAAACGGACCCAAAACATACCGGAGGAATGTAGACCTCAATGTAGCCTCTCGGGCGGACATTTCCCGGCCTCAGCCCGGGTGGCAGCGTGCTGGCCCGCGGAGTTCGCCGCTGACAGTTGACTCTTGAGCCTGTTATTGAGCGCAACCCCGCATCTCAGATTTCCCTGCCGGCAGGTCCGCGTGAAAAATTCCAATATTTTGGTGATGCCCTGAACCCACCGATGTAAAGGTCCGATATAATACGGTGAAATGGGGCGCGGGGGCGAGGCAAAGCAACCTTCGGGTTGCATGATGGAACCGAAGGGTAGCGTTCGCAGCCCCGGGTTCACGTCACGGAGAGCTTATGCGATACGCCAGATGGCCAGTGATCGGAGCGGTGATTCTCCTGGCGTTTGCTGCGGCAGGATGCGGTGGCGGCAGCAGCAGTAGTTCGTCAAACCCGCCTCCTTCGAGCGTGAGTATCACCGTCTCGCCCACCAGCCAGACCGTGGGCTATGGCAGCACGCAGCAGTTTAAGGCCACAGTTTCCGGCGCCACCAACACCGCCGTCTCCTGGAGCGTATCCAACTCCAGCAGCAGTAACAGCAGCCAGATCGGCGACATTTCGAGTTCGGGGCTCTATACGGCTCCGGCAGCCACTTCGGTGCCGGGGGAAGCTGCGCCCCAGATGGTAACGGTAACCGCCGGGCAAACGGTTTCCGGTGCTGACATCACCGTCCCGCCGCTGAACTCCGTTGATACGGTAACTGTTACGGCCACCAGCCAGGCGGACAACACCAAGTCCGCCTCCGCCACCGTCACGCTTACGGGCCTTTCGATTCTGGCCGTCGGCCAGTGCACGCAGACTACGGCGACCCAACTGAGTTGTTCCGCCGGCAGTACGGGAACCGAGATCTCCCAAGGCCAGAACGTCTACCTGTTTGTGGCCGGATACGGGATTCTGCCGGGAACCAGTTACACCATCAGCAGCAACGGTACCGACGTGGTGGTCACGCAGCCTCTCGCCGGCCAGTTTCAAACGGCGAGTGACGGCACTCCGGTGGTCTATTTTCAGGTGGCGGTCAGCCCCACGGCCACGCTGGGGCCGCGCAACCTGGTGGTGCGAAATTCCGGCAGCGAACTCACGTCCTTTACGGGGGCCGTGGAGATTACACAGTGAGCGATGCAATATGAAGATTCGTACCATTGTTCTTGCCGTTCTGATGGGATTCTGGCTGGCCCGGCCGGCCGCAGCGACCACGATGGTCCGGATGAGCCTCAAGCAGCTTGCCCAGGCGTCCAGCACCATCGTCCAGGGGCAGGTGGTGGCCCAGATCACCCGGACGAACTCCGGAAACACCCGCGTGTACACTTACACCACCGTGCAGCTTGAGAAGGCCCTGAAAGGGAGCCCACCCGCCACCCTCACCATTCAGCAGATGGGCGGGACGGTTGGCAATTTTCACGTCCGGGTACCAGGTACGGCGATGCTGAGGCCGGGGACGCAGTACGTCCTCTTTCTGGAGCCGGCGGCGGGGGCCAGCGCCACTTATCACCTGGTGGGCATGATGCAGGGCGCTTTTCGGGTCTACCGGCGGCGGAATGGCGTCGAGCGCCACGTTGTTCTTCCCCTGGGAGCTCTCAGCACGGGCGGCAGTTCCGCCACCATCTCCCAGTCACCGACGCTGGGGGAGTTCCAGATGACCATCTCGGGCGCTGTCGCCGCGCCCATCATCATCCCGCCAGGGACTTCCATCCCGGTGGTGATTGTTTCCACTGAGTTTCAGGGCGCCGGGCAGGCCGTAGTCATCGCGCGGACAACCTCAGACCTGTTCCCCAGCAAGGCGGTGGTGATTCCGGCGGGCAGCCAGATGGTGGGCAACGCTCAGCGGCAGGGCACAAAGTGGGAAATATACTGGAACACCGTTTCCGTGCGGGGCCACGCGGCGCATCTTTCCGCCACCAGCGAAACTCCGGTAACCGAGGGCCTGAAGGGCCAGGCAATGTTTGTCGAGACGAGGTGAAGGTGATGAGGCAGAGGCAACACGCAGGTGGAAAAAGAGGGATTGCCGCAGCCCTTGTTGCCGTGGCGGCGACGTTTTCAGCAGCGGTCCTGGTGTTTGGCTTCAACACCTTTCAGGATAACCTGGGTACACTGTCTGCACCCGTTCCTGTGGCCGCCCGCTGGAACTCCATGCCCGTCGCGTGGCTGCTGAATCCTGATACGCCGTCGGGCAACGTCGCAACCCCGAGTTGCCTGAGCGGAACTCCCGGCGGGTGCATCCAGCAACCGCTTTCAGCCGGATTCACCACCTGGATGAATGCCCAGGTTGCGGGCCAGTCTCTAACCACCGTGAACGTGAGCGGCCCAACCTCCAGCACCCTCACGGACCCTGTCTATAATGACTGCCAGAACGTGGTGGGATTTTCTGACACCAACAGCAGCGATTTTTCAACGGGGACCATCGCTTTTACGCAAGTTGCCACCGTTACGCGGCCTTCAGGGACAACCGGCGCTTTCCAGTATCAGTGCAGCGGCGGGAGCAACAAGACGTGCAACACGGATGACTGCATGGCCGACGCCGACATCGAGTTCAATCCCAGCGTCCAATTCACGACTTCTTTAAGCCCTCCAGCAAACACTTTCAGCCTGCAATCCGTTGCCACTCACGAGGAGGGCCACCTGCTGGGGCTCGACCACAGCGGCATCGGACATGCCGTGATGTTCCCGTTTGGCGATACAACCGCTGCCGGCCAGCAAATAGCGCTTGCCACAGATGACGCCGTCGGCATTTCTTACCTTTATCCCGCCTCTAATTTCAGTGCGGCCACCGGAACGATCTCAGGAACCGTCAACCTGAGCGGCGCCGGAATTTTTGGCGCGCACGTGGTTGCCGTGAATGCCAATACGGGGAACGCCGTGACCGACGGCATCACCGCTTCGAACGGCTCTTATCATCTAGTGGTGCCTCCCGGAAATTACCGTGTTCTGGCTCTGCCGTTTTCATCCAACGCGGATTCGGGCGTTCTGACCATTGACAATTTTTCGGGGTGGTTGTGCGGCTATGCGGACTCGGCGTGTACGACCGTGCCGGTGAATCCCACCAGCTATACGGGCCGTTACCACTGACCGGCAACGGCCGGGAGCGTTCATAGGGCAATCTCAGTGACGGTTGGACGGTGAGTTAACCGGCGTGTTCCGGGCGCCGGAAACAGGAGAAGGTTGCCAGCCTTTATAATCCGCCCGTTACTTCGATCACCTGCCCGGAAACGTAATTCGAAAGCGGCGAAGCCAGGAAGAAGATCACTCCCGCCGCTTCCTCCGGGGTTCCCGGGCGGCCCATGGGGATGGAGTGGATGGCCGCCTCGCGCATCCGGGCGGGAATTCCCAGTTTGACTTCCGACTGCTGCAAGCGGAAGCTTTCACCCTCTTCTTTGGGGGCGGTCAGGCGGGTTTCAATCAGGCCGAACGCAGCCGCGTTCACCTGAATGTTGACGGGTCCCCATTCGCGAGCCAGGGTTTTGGTCAGGCCGATGACGCCGGCCTTGGCGGCAGCGTAATTGGCCTGGCCAAAGTTGCCCCGGGTGGCGGAGGTGGAACTGATGTTGACCACTTTTCTTGCGCGGGCCGCGCCTTGCTCTTCAATCTCCTGTTTGGCCGCCTCACGCATGGCTGCGCCCAGCACGCGAAGGATTCTGAAGGTTGCCGTGAGATGGATGTCGATGACGGACTGCCATTGCTCATCGGTCATTTTGTGGAGCGTTCCGTCCCAGGTGATCCCGGCGTTGTTCACCAGGATGTCAGGGATGCCGAACATCTCGAAGGAGGTTTCGAGAAGGTCTTCCGGAAAACCCGCCGCCGTTACGTCCCCTGCCAGGCTGTGCGCGGCGCCACCGGCCCGGCGAATCGTATCAGCCGCCACCGCGAGGGCCGCCTCATCCACGTCGTTCAGCACCACGCGCGCGCCTTCGCGTGCAAACAGGCCGGCCGTGGCACGTCCGATTCCGCGGGCTGCCCCGGTCACCACTGCGATTCGGCCTTCGAGCCAATTGGACATACCTGCGCCTCCTGATCACACTTCAGACGTCCTGAATGGTAAACCGCGGAGAAGAAACTTAAACGGGACGGTCGGCGGCACGGGTGGCGCGCCGGTGCTGGGCCAGAACGGCCAGCATGGAACTGCGCTCCATCTTTTCACAATGTACCGTGCAAATCGACATGTCTGCAAGGGAGTGGATACAGTCATGAATGCGGCACTGGTAGCGGAGTATCGTCGCGGGATCTGCCCCGGGATGATAAGCCCAGGACCAGTCGGAAACCCAGCGCACCATGGATCCGTTACGCCGGATGATCGGCCGTTTGCAAGGGTTGTCCATCTTGGCAAAACGGGAAAGGCAGTCAGGAGCCGTCAGAAAAACCAGACGGCTGTTCCGGATAAGGGTCTCGGGGCGCAGCCCGTGCTCGCCCAGAATTCGAGCAAGCTCTTTGAGCCACGCTGGCCCTGCCAGTACTACGATTTGCTGACCAATCTCAATGCCGCCTACGACAAACTGTATAATCTCACGAGGACCGGGTTTCTTTCTTACTAATAAGCGGCAAGAATTGGCCGAAGGTTCAACTCGTAAATCAGCGCCCATTCGCACAATCCCTTTGGTTCTATGATGCGCGAAAACAGGCCCTGCTGTCAATCCAGTTTCGAGGGGAAATGGCAATATTTCCGCTATTTTTCACGGGATTTGCGCTGTCGCAGGAGTCATCACGGCAGCATAACCACTTTCGGGGCAGAGCGGCTGGCCCGTCTTCCCGCCAGGCAGGCCAAATGGGGTCTGCATAACCGATGGCCTGGTCATAATGGATTTGATGTTTCGCGTGCCGTGCTTTCCTTATCCGTGAAGGAAGCGCCCCGGATTGACCGGAGTGCCATGGATTCGAACTTCGTAGTGGAGGTGGGGCCCTGTCGTCCGCCCGCTCATGCCGATGGCGCCGATGATCTCGCCCTGTTTGACCTGTTCTCCCACCACCACGAAGATCCTGCTGAGGTGGGCGTATCGGGTCGTGATGCCGTCGCCGTGGTCGATCAGGATACTTCGGCCATAACCTGCATCAGGCTCGGCCTCAATCACCAGGCCGTCACCCGTGGCTACCACGTCGGTTCCCAGAGCATCGGCGATGTCGACGCCCGGGTGAAAGGCCGCCTCGCCGCTGAACGGGTCCATCCGTTGGCCGAATCCGGCGGTGAGCCTTCCGCGGACCGGCCAGATTGACGGAATGGCGTTGGGGTCGTCAATCATGCCCGGGAACGTGCTTGGGCTGAACCTTCCACTGACGCTGTTGAGGCTTACAGTTTTCATTGCGTTCAGGGCGTAAAGTGAAGGGTCCCCATCTGCGGCGCTGGACTGTCTGGCCAGATTCAGAAGGTCAGGAGTGATCTGCTGGCGGTGTCCGTTTCCAAACCCGTAAGTCACGGCGACTTCGGCGGCAAGCGTTTGAAGGGAGTTTAACTTGACATTAGCGCGGCTGACCTTGTTTTCCAGGGTGTGGAATTGCTGCTTCAAGGCCTCTCGCTCGCTTCGGACGGTATTGTAATTCGATACTTTGATTAACATCCGCGCATAGCTGGTCGCCAGGCCCGCCAGCATCACGATTCCGACGATGCTCAGAGCAAGTAGCACGGGGACCACATAGAATGGGAGTTGGAACTTGCGGACTTTACCGTGGGCACCAGGAGTGATGAGCAGTGTGTAAAACTTGTTGTTCATTCGGTTCAATCACCACTAGCCTTTCGCAGAATCTTGGACGTCCTCGCACCTGCCTGGACAAGGGCAAGCCTCCCCAAGTGCGCCCAGGAAAACAACGAACACATCCTAGTTGGAGCACACAAGGCTTGTCAAGCTGATAAGTCATGGAACTTATGCGGCTTTGAGCCAATTGTCAAGCACTTTCGCTCTTTCATCGTCTGTTCGGACTAATAATTGAAGCCCTGCATGCGCGCCGCTTTGCTTGTACGCGTTCAGCGCATTGCGATAAATTGCCGCGAGTTTTGTTTCCGGCAACGACTCACCGTCCGCGTTGCTGGCATTCAGCAGCCAGCACGGTCTGGGAGCCAGAGTGCCGACTATTTCAGGCAGGTCAAAATGCTTCAGGATGCCATAAGTGAACCACGGAAGCGTCAGCGAGTAGGACTTGGACTCTACAATCGACCGGTAAGCAGCTATTGTAGAATCAAGCATTAAGGAGCTCAGGCGTTCATCCATTGCTCCTGCCAGCAGCAGGACAATAGCCGCGCCATGCTCTCCCAGTCCGTAAATCCGTTTACGGTCCACCTCTGGCCTTGATTCAAGGTAATCGAGGCAGCGGAGACAATCCCAAACCCGCTGACCGATGACCGGCTTGCCTAGAGCGAAGCTCGCCCAGGCATAGTCTTCCTGATTGTCATTTCCGTGGTAGAAGACTGGCCCGGCAGCGGGAAGGTGCGGGAGAGAGAAGCCGAGGCCGCGTAAATCGACTGAGCAGACTGCGAATCCTTTGCGCACAAGATCGACCATCTCGCCCGTCTCTTCGATGGCACGATTCTTACTTCCCTCTGAGACCTGGAGGATGGCAGGAAAGGGCCCATTGCCTTCAGCCGGCTTCATGAACCATCCGGTTACCCGAACGGAAGGTTCCGAGTGCAGGACGACTTCTTCGATGTGTACGCCCTTGCGCCTGTGAGAGGAAACCGTCACTGAATCCAAAGGAGTCTTCTTCGCAGGAAGGGCAAGGAGATGTTTGAGAGTGGCTTGCGCACGCTCACGAAAGGCTTTTGCTTCAACGGAAGTGCTTCCGAGAGGATTGGCCGGTTGCAGTTTCTTAAGCCGATCTGCGCTTAGTTGGACTACCGTGCGTCCACCCAGAGACGTCAGCACCTGACCCGTCGGTGTGCAGTTGAGCTCGCCGGCAGCGCTCTCATCAAACTCCGCTTCCTCGGTTCCCCAGGCCTCCTGCCCGAGCCAGCGGTTAAACCAGTCGTAGGCAGCACGCCGGCTGAAGAAGTCATAATCGTGTGGCAGGGAAGTGGCGAAAAGGCGGGCCTTCTCCGGAGCTCCCATCAGTTTGTAGGCGGCCTGGACTTCATGGTGAACTTCTTTCGTACCTTCAATGTACGTCGGTGAGTAGGTGGCCCCGCGGTCGATTGGAGTATAGATCATGAGCAGGGGTTTGGGCGCAAAAGCCAGCAGCAGGTCTCCTCGGTCAATTCCTTCCGGCAGGCTGAAGATCAGGTTCTGTTCCGCATCGGCCACCGCCCCTGGCGGCGCGTAGGACGGACCGGCGAGGTTTTCAGAGTTTCCGTCCACTTCTACGGCGACCTTGATTCGCGGCTCAAGCGTGCAGAGGTACATGGTCATGGTTGCGCCACCGGACTGCCCGGTCAGGCCGATCTTTTCCGTATCAACTTCGGGGCGTGAAAGCAGGTAATCGAGGGCCCGCACTCCGTCCCAGGCGCGGTATTGCGCGAAGGTTGAACCGAACAGGAGCATGGGCCGTCCGGCTTGAGAGTGTTCCCCGGTTGGACCGTAAAGGACCTTGCCCGTATGAGGGTCAAGGTACTGGTAGCGCTCGCCCTGGCCGAAAGGATCGAAAGCCAGCACCACATACCCCTTGCGTGCCAGCGTCTGATACACATAAGCGTAGTTGCGGTAGGCTTTCCCATTTCTCGTGTGTCCCAGAGGCGCAAGTATCCCCGGGAACGGTCCCTTGCGGCCGTTGGGGATGTAGAGATTGGCCGTAACGTAGATTTCGGGATGGCTTTCAAAAATGACTTTTTCCACCCGATAGGCGCCGCGGTCGATAGTCCCTGTAATGCGCGGATTCAGGGAAGTCTTTTCAAACTGGCCGCCAACGAGCTGCCAGACCGCGGAGCGTACTTTTTCAACGCGGGCGCGGACGTCGGAGTCGTTGCGCAGGGCGCGAAGCTCGGCGAGCCTCCGGGCACGCGCCTCGTTCATTTGCGCGGTCAGGTATTCCGGCCAGTCGTTCCAATAGTCACGTTCGCCTCGGGGCGCTGCCTGGGAACTTGCTGGCTCACCCCCGGAATGACCCGCCGCGAAGGTTTCCGCACCAGCCAGGGGTAGGGCCAGTCCCAGCATGTTGGACTGAATAAACTTTCGTCGCGTAATCATCAGGAAACCTCCAGGCAGTCAGCGGGCGGTCGTCCACGTGCGCAATGAAACAATCAGCTCATTGCGGCCTGTGGCTCGCAAACGCCGGCCACGAATTTTCAAACGTAGGGACTGGAAATCAAAGCAGAATGTATACTACAGCCGTGGCGATGTTTCAATCAGAAGGTGAATTCGTCAGGTGGCTCCGGGGCCTGACGCCGGAAAAATCGAGACGAGTAAGGATGGGTGTCGGCGATGATGCAGCCGTGGTTCGAGTGGGGCATGATCGTGATTTGATCCTGACGGCCGACCTTTCGATTGAGGGTGTCCATTTCACCTCGCGGTTGCATCCGGCCCGGTCGGTCGGACACCGCGCACTTGCGCGGTCCCTCAGCGACATTGCTGCCATGGGAGGTGTTCCTCGCTTTGCCCTGATTTCCGTGGCCCTCCCGCGCGCCATTTCTCGCGCCTGGGTTGAAGAATTCTATCGGGGAGTGATGGATCTTGCCAGGCGTTTTCGAGTGGAGGTGATTGGAGGAGACACATCGATCGCGCGACGAACCGTTATGATCGACGTGACGCTGGCAGGTGAAGTCGCCCGCGGCAGAGGATTGCTGCGTTCCGGGGCGCGTCCCGGCGACATGATTTATGTCAGCGGAAGATTGGGGCGGTCGGCGCGCGGACTTGAGATTCTGAAATCGCAAGCGAGAAAGAGGACACGGTCTCGGAAAGAGCAACAGGATAAATCCGAAGCCGCGGCAGCCTTGAAGGCTCATCTTTACCCTGATCCGCGCTGCCCTCTTGGCCGTTGGCTCCAGAGCGCCGGCATTCCGTCTGCCCTGATGGACATCAGTGATGGCCTTTCAACGGATCTGATACGGATGTGCGAGGCGAGCGGAGTGGGAGCAAAGGTCGATGCCGGGCTCATACCCGGGCCCGCCGGAGTTACGCCGGAACACTCGCTGGAACTGGCTCTCAATGGGGGAGAGGACTATGAGTTGCTTTTCGCGGTGTCCAAAAGGAGAGCGGGGAAGGTCCCCCGAACCTACCGCGGTGTTCCGCTCCATTGTATCGGCCAGATGAACCGCCAGCGGGACGTCCTCCTGGCCTATCAAGACGGCAGAAAATTGCCTCTCGCCCCAGCCGGCTACGATCATTTTTCAAAGTAATGGCATTGGACTGTAGTGGTCTTCCCGATTGAAAAACCTGGAATGATGAGCCTAATTGGCCTGCGGCTCCGGCGCGGCCTGGGGCGTGACAACCGCTGGAGGCTGGGCAGTTGCTGGCTGTGCGGTGGCTGAAGGGGTTGGGTTTGGTGGGGCGGTGGGTGGAATCTGCTGAATCGTGGAGACGGGTTTTGAGTCCGACAGGCTGGCTGCAAGCGCGCGGAGATCGGAATCGCTGGTCAGAACGTTGCCTGATCCCGCGCTGGCCAGAATTTGCTGCACCTGGTCAGGCGTTGACAATAGCGGTGAACCCGGAAACCGCTGTACCGGCTTGTCTTTCAGCACCTGGGTCATGAAATCCGTCCAGATGGGCAACGCGACGTGCGAGCCTTCTTCTCCTCGTCCCAGCGGGTGATGGTCATCAAATCCCACCCAGACTCCCGAAGTGACTGAAGGAGAAAATCCGATAAACCAGGCGTCAGTAAAGTCATTGGTGGTCCCGGTTTTCCCTGCCAGGTCATACTTCCGGGCCAGCCATCTGTCGCTGACGGCCGTCCCGGAATTGAAAACTTCCCGCAGCATCGAGACTTCAATTCGTGCGATTCCGGCCGGCAGCACATCGGTCACCTGGGGAGGAAACTCGTCGATCACGCGGCCGTTATAGTCGGTGACCCTCAGGATTTCGCGGGGCTCAATGTGGACGCCGTCTTCAGGGAATGTTGAAAAGGCCGATGTATGCTCCAGCAGCGTCAGGTCAGATGCGCCGAGCGCCAGGGGTAAATTGGGAACCAGCCTTGACTCGATTCCGAACCGGCGGCAAAGTTTGATGACGTTATCGATGCCGACCTTGGCAAGAAGTTTGACCGCCGGGATGTTCTTTGACTCCGCCAGAGCGTGCAGCAGCGTGATGCTGCCTTCGAACTTGCCATCATAGTTGTGGGGGGCCCACAGGCCGGTCGGGCTCGGAAAGGTGACCGGGGTGTCCATAATGGTATCGAAAGGCCCGATGCCGTCCAGCAGAGCCTGCGCATAGACATAAACCTTAAAGGATGACCCGACTTGCCGGTAAGCCTGAACCGCCCGGTTAAACTGGCTTTTGCTGTAGTCGTATCCGCCCACCATTGCCTTGATTTCGCCGGTTGCATTGTCAATGGCCAGCAGGGCCCCCTGCACGGCCGGTAACTGATCAAGGGTGGCGTGGACCGTTTTACCCTTAATCTCCTCGATCTTGAAAACGTCCACGTCGCCCGGGCTGAATATCCCGCGGGGATCCTTTTTCCAGGTCCACTTGAAATCGGCGGGTTTGACCTGGGCTGTCAGGTTGCCGAACCGCACCTCGGCATAGCTCGGATTAACGCCCATGACAATACCATGGACCAGGCTGCCCACCTTCAGAGGGTCTGACCAATCAGAATTTTCATAGGTGTTCAGCGTAGCCTGCTTGCCATCGGGAAGTGTGACCGGGTGTTTCAGAATGTTCCGGTCCGGGCCCCGCCATCCGCGCCGCTTGTCATCTGCCCGCAAGCCATCCCGGAGCGCTTGCTGGGCGGCGCGCTGCATGTTGATGTTCAAAGTCGTGTAAACCCGAAGGCCCTTCTGCTGCACAGCTTTCAGGCCGTACTTCTTTTGCAGGAACTGCCGGACGTCTTCGACGAAATAAGGGGCGATGCTTTCATTCCAGCCCTTGACGTGCAGGTCCAGCGGCGTCCTGGCGGCCTTTTGATAATCCGCTTTGCTGATCTTGTCATTGTTCAGCATCGCCCTCAAAACTTCGTTTCGCCGCGCGATGGCGTAGTGCGGGTGAAGAATCGGCCAGTAAATGGGGCCGCGCGCCATGCCGGCGAGAAGAGCGGCTTCAGGGAGCGTGACCTGCTCAATATGTTTCCCAAAGTAAAATTCTGCCGCTGCGGCAAAGCCATAGTTCCCGTAACCCATGGGAACTTGATTGGCGTACATACTAAAGATCTGTGGTTTGGTAAACCGGCGCTCGATCTGAATGGCCAGCAAAGCCTCCTGGATCTTTCGCCGAAAGCTCTTTTCAGGAGTCAGAAAGAGCATTTTGGCCACCTGCTGCGTCAGCGTGCTGGCGCCCTGGGCCTTGCGCCATTCCAGAGTATCGGTGATGGCCGCCCGGATAATCCTCAGAACATCAACACCCCAGTGGCTTTCAAAATTGCGATCCTCGATGGAGATCACGGCGTTTCGCATGGCCGGGGGGATCTGGTTATAAGTCACCATCACGCGATGTTCCATCGCAAACCGTGCGATAGGAGTTCCGTCGTCGGCAAAAACCTCTGTCATCACGTCGGGCCGGTAATTTTCCAGTTGTTGAACCTGGGGAAGGTCAGACGAATAGACAAAAAAGAGCCCTCCCAGCACTCCGACTCCTGCCGAGAGAACAACGAGGATAACAAAGACAAGCTGGCCGAAAAACTTTCGGCTTCTTAACAGCGGTGCTGCCCCCCCGCGAATTGGGCGATTCGGAGGCCGCGACTGGGGACCATCCATATAAGTGCTTCCCTCTTCACCAATTCTAGGATCACCCTTTATAACAGTCAAACAAAGTGTACAGCCGTAGGGGAGGGCTTCGCCCTCCCGCGGGAGCGCAGAGCGCTCCCCTACTTTTCGGCCGGGCGTGCGGTCAGGCTGGCGCCGCCACGATTTTGCGGCAAATTCGGATGAGCCTGGCGTGAGGAATCTGGGATGGGGAAGAGAGCATGACAAGTTCCCCCTGGCGGAAACTGCTGTAATACCATCTGGCGAACAGACTCAAATGCTCCCAGGAGGTCGCCCCAGGGGATTCGTCCGCATCGCGCAGTAACTCATCGAAAAGCAGACGAAAGCGTTCGTCCAGAGAAAGCGGCGAGGAGACATTCTCTTCGAGGTCCATGGATCCGGGGCCGAGCAGATTACCCGAGCGCATCAGAAAAAAAGATACGGTCTTGTGTTGTGAGCCCGGCAAAACAAGAACCGCGTGAAGGTCGTTTAGGTTTCGCACGGGCTCCGGTTTGAGCGCCAGAGCGTCATGAACCTTTTTGATCTTGCGATGCAATTGTGCAGCACGCTCAAAATCAAGCCTGTCTGAAGCTTCATCTCTTTCGGCCTTAACGCTCCGCTCGAGGGAAAGGCCCTCGGTGGCCAGAAACTCGACGACGCGCTCTACCTCCTGGTGGTACTCGCTGTCACTGCAACCCTTAAAACAGGGCGCCATGCACATGCGCATCTGCGAGTAAATGCATCCGGGATGGGAGGGGGCGGGATCGAGGTCCTCAACACAACGACGGATTTTGAAAAGATCGAGAAATTCACCTGCAAATCGCTCCGCGGCCGCCCGGGAAGGGAACGGGCCGTAGTAGAGGCACCCATCCTTTGAAATGCGCCGCGTGGGATAGAGCCGGGGAAATCGATTCAGGAGATTCAATTTGAGCAGCGCGGGGGCCTTCAAGCGCAAGCGCGCCCGGTATTGCCGGGGATAATAGTGGCGGTTCAAATGGTAGATCAGCCAGCGCATCTCGAAGCCTGAGCCGGCATATTGGTAATCGACTCGCCGGGTTATTTCTCGAAGATTCAGGAGTCTGGAATTTCCCTCGGGTTTTCGTAGGACTCGCCTTAACCGCCGGTGGAGGTCCTGTGTGCGTGCTAAGTACGGCGCTGCGCCGGGCATCGTGCCTGCGTCCGAAAAAAGAGCAAATACCGCTGCACGGTGTTCGAACTGTGCGAAGAACTGGTCGCTTTTTCCCCTGGGGTCGAATTCCAGCGAGTTTTCAAGCCTCATGTTTATTCCCGGTACTCGAAACGATTTTAGGTTCAGGGCAAAAGGTCGGTCAAGCTGCGGTGGGTCAACCCACAGAGGAACTTCGCAGGCCAATGGGTCGATGAAGAAGAAAGAAGTTGCCGGGTCCGGATCCTGGGATCGTAAGGCAGGTGAGATTCAGTTTGAAACCTTCGTGCCGAACCAAGCGAAGTCACTTGCGAAAATGACCAACCAGCTTGTCATAAGTGGTTGTCAGGTTTTCGGGCTCAACCCGAGTCTCTCCGACGACGGTCATGAAATTTGAATCGCCGGTCCAGCGGGGCAGGATGTGCATGTGGACGTGATGCTCGACCCCGGCTCCCGCACAACGGCCCATGTTCAAGCCGAGATTATATCCTTCTGGATGGTAAACGTCCTTAAGGGCGCGCTGAAACTGCTGGGCCAGGGCCATCATCTCCGCCAGCGTTTCCGCAGGCGCTTCAGTCAGTTCTGCGACATGCGCGTACGGAACAACCATAGCGTGGCCCACCGTGTAAGGGTAAAGGTTCAACAGGACAAAATTTGCCATGCCCCGGTAAAGAATCAGGTGCTCACGGTCGCTTGAGGGATCTGCGGAAGCTTTTTCGCAGAAAATGCACCCCTGATTCTGGGTCCCCCCGCTGACGTATTGAAAACGCCACGGGGTCCACAAATAATCCATGTCCAATAACCGCCGGCGGGAAGATTACTCTTCGGGAATGGCTGGCTTGGAGGGCGTTTCGATCATTGGCTGCGGCGCTGGCACCGTTGCAGGTGAAGCCGCCTGAACCGGATGATCCGTCCCCTGGCCACTGTTTACAAGGTCCTTCAGTTCTTTGCTGGGTTTAAAGTAAGGGATATCTTTGGCGGGTACATCCACGCGCTCGCCAGTCTTGGGGTTTCTTCCCACGCGGGAATTCCGATGGCGCGTTCTGAAACTTCCAAACCCTCGGATTTCGATCTTATCGCCACCCCGGAGGGATTTGACGATACCCTCGAAAATGGTATCGACTATCACCTCAGAGTCTTTACGGCTCAACTCTGTCTTCCGAGCAACATCCTCAATCAAGTCAGCTTTTGTCATGCTCGACTCCTCCGGCTAAGATTTAGACCCGGGTATCCTCACCAGCAGCTATTCGGCCGGCCTGGAACGACGCGGCACCGCTGGTCTTTCTTAATGCGAATCATCACGATCCCCCGGCGCACTGGCCCGCGCCATTGCCGGGGTGGTAATGCCCGCAGAAGTAAATGCCTCGGCCATCCTGGAAAGTCCCGGTGGTTCAGGAGTTCTTTCCCGCTGCTGCGTGGGTTTCCAGTTTTCTGACCTTGTGCTCAGGCTGATTTTCTTTTCTTCCGGATTCAGCCGGATAACGCGAAAGTCGAGTTCCTCCCCCACTTTCGGCACGCCTTCGTCGCTGCCGGGGTGGCTGCTTTCGATTTCCGAAATGTGGCATAGGCCTTCGATGCCCTCTTCGATTTCGGCAAATACCCCGAAAGAAGTTCGGCGGGTGACCTTGGCATGGACCATGTCGCCCACGCTTGTCTTGGCAAAGAAGCTTTCCCACGCGTCGGGCTGGAGCTGCTTCAACCCAAGCGACAGACGACGGTTTTCAGTATCAACGTTCAGGACAACGGCCTCAATCTCCTGGCCCTTCTTGAGCACTTCGGAAGGATGCTTCACATTTCGAGTCCAGGAAAGATTCGAGACGTGGACCAGGCCGTCAACGCCTTCTTCCACTTCGATGAAAGCTCCGAAGTCGGTAAAGTGGCGGACGCGGCCCTTCACCACAGTCCCTGCGCCCATCCGTTCGCTGAGGCCATCCCACGGATCGGGCAGCGCCTGCCGCAGGCTGAGGGATATTCGCCGCTGCTCGGGATTGACCTCCAGGATAGCGACTTCGGCCATTTCACCAGGCTTCAAAATTTTTGAAGGGTGACGAAGCCGTCTTGTCCAGCTCATCTCGGAAATGTGGATCAGTCCCTCGACGCCCGGCTGCAATTCCACGAAGGCTCCGTAATCCGTCACGCTGACAACTTTGCCCGTCACATGGTCAGCAGCATGGAACTGGGTCGTCACGTTTTCCCACGGGTCCGCAGTCAGCTGTTTCATTCCCAGGGAGACGCGCTCTTTCTCCCGGTCGAATTTGAGCACCTTCACTTCGACTTCCTGACCGGCCTGCACAACTTCTGAAGGATGCGTCACGCGTGTCCACGAGAGGTCGGTCATATGCAGCAGCCCATCGATGCCGCCCAGGTCCACGAAGGCTCCGTAATCGGTCAGGTTTTTCACCCGGCCGGTCAGAACGGCTCCCTCAACAAGATGCTCCATCAGCACGGCTTTCTTCCGGTTGATTTCTTCTTCCAGGAGTTTCCGGCGGCTGACCACAACGTTGTCCCGTTTGCGGTTTAGCTTGATGACCTTGCACTCGATCTCCTGGCCGATCCACTCTTCCAGCGTCGGATGGGGCTTCATGTCCGCCTGGGAAGCGGGCATAAAAGCATGGACTCCAATGTTAACCTCGAGCCCGCCTTTAACCCGCTGCACCACGCGCCCGCGGACAGGCTGTTCTTCGTAGAATGCGCGCTCAATTTCTTCCCACACTTCTTCCTGCAGCGCTTTGCGGCGGGAAACGACGGCCGTTCCGGTGAGCTCATCGAACTTCTCGACCAGGACCCCGACGGACTGGCCTGCCTCGACGTTCAGCGAACCGTCTTCGGAGGCAAACTCCATGCGGGGGATGACGGCCTCGCATTTCAGACCCAGATCAACCACCACTTCATCGTCGGTCACGTTTACAACGTAGCCCTTGACGATCTCACCCACGGCCAGGGTGGGGGTCGCTTCCATGCTTTCCATCAGGCTTTCAACCTCGGCCATACCAAGGTTTTCGTCCTCAGACTCTTCTTCGTTTTCGTTGCTTGCAGCCGGTTCAGATCCGGAGGGCTCTTGGGCGACAGCGGCAACAGGCGGTGCTTCAGATTCGCCCGTGGGTTCGTCCGTGCCCCCAGAGGTTTGAGGAATGGACGGTTCCTCAGCTTCGGGCTCGGCCGTGGGTTCGCCGGCACCCTGAGCGGATAAAGCGGCAGGCGAGTTTTCGTCGCTCACTTCTGGAGTTTGCACGAGTTCTTCTTCGGGTTGGGCCTGGGCCGGGGTATCGACGTGTTCTGTCGTATCCCTGCGCGAAGCAGCGTCGACACTGCCCTGCGCCTCAGATGAGATGATGACCTCACCTGAGTTGAGGTGATTTTCTTGCGAAGACATGAACTTACCTCCCTGCCCTTACCCAACGCATGTTCCGACTGAGACTGTATTTTACCGTTCCCTGAAAAGTGAAGTCAAACTAATCAATAGACTTGGCAGGAACTATTTTCTACTCAATATGGAACCTGAACCCGGCCTGCTTGATGGCCTTGCGGTAATCATCCGATTTCATTTCGACAAGCTTGCACATTTCATAGAGCCGTGAAGAAAGAGTAGGGCCCAGCTGTGCCAGAGAGCGGTCGATTTCCGGGATGGTATCGCCCGATGGCTCGCGGACTTCACGCCGCTTGGCGCGCCCTGATGAGGATGAGAGGGTGGTGGTAATCAGCGTGACCCTCTTATTGTTGTAACGCGAACTGATGATGTGCGCCAGCGTTTCCCGGACCCAATCGGTTGGGTCGGAGGCCGCCAGGTCGTCAAGCATCAGGACCTCCACGTCCAGAACCGGTCCCAGGACACGCAGTTCCGAAGTATGCGAAACCGGATTGTAGCTGTCCCGGATGTCTTTCAGCAGCTTCAGAAAGTCGTAATACAGGCACGGGACGTTCTTCCGTACCATCAACTCCCTCAGCACCGAGACGCCCAGGTGGGTTTTGCCCACGCCCGTTGGCCCCGCAAACAGCAGACCGAAATCCGTGGGGTATTCTTCCACAAGTTTCTGCGAGTAGAGCTTGGCGGCCACCAGGCTGCGGTTGGGCTGCCCCGTTCGCGGATCCTTGCGAATGTCAAAGTTTTCAAAGGCGCAGTGCTCGTACCGGCGCGGTATTTGCGCTGCCTTCAGCAGTGACTCGGAATGCTGGGCCTTCTCGCACTCGCACCGTGCCACGAGGCGCATGCCGTCTCTTTCCACCGGCCGCCAGCCTGTTCCTCCGCACTGGGGACAATCCTTCCTTGCCATTGAGCAACCCGTAGCTGATTCTAAAACACTTGGAGCAAAAAGCGGAAGGGAATAAGACCGGAGCACCCTGAACGTTCAATCCAGCGACTGGGTGATCTGCTGTGCCGCAGGTCTCAATTCAGGAGTGGTGCTCAGTGCTTTTCTGTTGAACGTTGCATTCGGATCAGGTAAGGCGGGACGATCCGGACAAGAGCATTCTGCACATCCTCCGGTGTTTCGCCGGCGTGGGCGATGATTTCTTTCTCCACGTATTTGACAAACGCCTGCATCTCTTTCCGCATTTCCTCCATGCGCTTTCGCATGTTCAGAATGATTTCCACCCCGGCCAGATTGACTCCCAGATCCCGCGTCAGGCTCAGGATCGTCTCCAGTGCTTCCAGGTCTTCGTCCGTGTAAAGGCGGGTATTGCCTTCGCTCCGCGACGGGATCAGCAATCCTTCACGCTCATACAGGCGCAGTGTCTGCGGATGAATGTCGTACATTTCCGCCACAGCACTGATCATGTAGCCTGCTTTGCCACGGGTTTTTCGACCTCGCTTTGCCATGGTCTCTTCAAGCGCCCCGGTGCGGGCCGCTTGCCTCTACCTACGGACGTCGAAATACTTCCGCAAATCGCTTCGAACATCAGCCGGGTTCAGCCGGTCAAGTTCACGCAGAATTTCCTTGCTGCGCTCGTCAGCCACTCGCGGAACCTTGATTTCGACCTCTACAAACTGGTCTCCCCGCTGGTTCGCCCGGAGCGAAGGAGCGCCTTTACCGCGGATGCGCAATTTCTGCCCGCCCTGAGTGCCGGGAGGAATCCGAATTGTTGTGGGCCCGTCAATGGTTGGAACCTCGACCTTGGCTCCCAATGCCGCCTCGGCGACACTAATCGGGACCTTCACGTAGAAATTGTCACCTTTGCGATCGAAAAATGGGTGGGCCTCAACATCGGTCAGGATGAACAGGTCGCCCGGAGGTCCCCCGTGGGCACTGGCATTGCCTTTGCCGGGCACACGTACACGTGAACCCGTATCAACTCCCGGCGGGATTCTGACCTCAAATGTTTCCGGCTTGCGAATATTTCCCGTCCCGTGGCAAGCCGGGCAGCGGTTCTGTTGACGACCTGTGCCGTTGCATTGCGGGCAGGTCATGGAAAAACGCATGGCGCCCGCCGCCCGCTGGGCTTTGCCGCTTCCGCCGCAGGCTGGGCACGGCACCGCAGGTCCGCCGCGGGTCCCTTTGCCCTTGCAGGAACCGCAAACCTCTTCTCTTCCAATGGTGATCCGCACCTGTGTTCCGCGGATGGCATCCCAGAATCCCAGATGCATGTGGTGTTCAATGTCGCGCCCGCGAATTGGACCCGCAGCCGCCTCCTGACCTTCGCCACGCGCAAAAATCTGGGAGAACATGTCACGGAAGCTTGAGCCGAAACCCGCCGAATGCTCTTCCTGTGGTGTGAAGTTGGAAAAATCAAAGCCTGAGAAATCAACGCTCGGGCCGCTCCCGGCTGTAGGGTCCGGTCCCCGGGCATACGCCTCATAGGCGCTGGCGGGAATGTTGTCGGAGTAAAATCCGTACTGGTCGTAAATCTTCCGCTTCTTGTCGTCGCTGAGGACGTTGTACGCTTCCTGGATTTCTTTGAACTTTTCTTCAGCCTGATTGTTGCCTGGGTTGACGTCAGGGTGATATTTCCTGGCAAGGCGCCGGTAGGCCTTGCGGAGCTGGTCTGGTTTGGCCTTCCGGTCCACACCCAGCGCGCCATAGTAATCCTTCTGTTTGGTTCCTGCCGACATGCCAGTTTTCCTTTTTGATAGGCTGCCCGGCCACGTTGGTTGTGGCTGCAGCCTCCTGTGCGGAAGGATGACGACAAAGGTTCAGCGGTAAACGCCCTGAAGCCCTGCGGTGGAGCGGGATGCGCAATCTTCGCATCCCGCTCCACTATGTTGAATCCGGACTTCCGGAGCTTCAGTTCATGCTCGTTTTAAGAATAGGACCCAGGTGGTCCGGGCATCGGGAGGCGATCCAGGCTTCGAGCTGCCTGCGGATTTCTTCGGCAGCGCGGGAATTACTGACCGGGTTGTCAATCTGGATCTCCATGAATTGCCTCACATGACAAGTGGGACATTCAATGCCCACCTGCGCCCGGTGTGCCAAACCCTCTTCCTGTTCCTGCTGCTGTTCGCGTTGTTCCATTGGAGCGCCTCCCTTCTTCCCGAAATGGCCTCTCACTTTCTTAGATGCACCATTGGGCCCTCCGACTACTTCTTGTTTTTGTCGTCCCCTTCAACAACTTCAGCGTCGATGACTTCGCCTTCTCCTCTGCCTTTCTCCTCGCCATCGCCGCCGGCCGCGCCGGCCTGTCCGGACTCGCCCTCACCCGCCGCTGGCGGCGGGGCAGATGCTTCCCCGGACTGCTGCTTGTACATGGCCTCGGCCAGCTTGTGGGAGGCTGTCGTCAGGCGTTCCACGGCAGAGTTGATGGCTTCAACCTTGCCCTCCTGAATGGTCTTCTTGGCCTCTTCCACCGCCTCCTCGATGTTCTTGGCGTCCTCCGCTGAAATCTTCTCGCGGTTTTCCTTCAGCGTCTTTTCCACGGAGTAGACCAGTGAGTCGGCCCGGTTCTTTACCTCCACTTCTTCCTTGTAGCGGCGGTCTTCATCGGCGTGGAGTTCTGCTTCCTTATTCATCCGTTCCACTTCTTCCTTGGAAAGGCCGCTGGAAGAGGTGATGGTGATCTTCTGTTCCCGGTTGGTTCCAAGGTCCTTGGCCGCCACGTTCAGGATGCCATTGGCATCAATGTCGAACGTCACTTCAATCTGGGGAATTCCGCGCATCGCCGGCGGTATGCCAACCAGGTGGAACTTGCCGAGCGTCCTGTTGTCCTTGGCGCTGGGGCGTTCACCCTGCAGTACGTGAATTTCAACCGAAGTCTGGTTGTCCGCCGCCGTTGAAAACGTCTCGGTCTTCCGGGTCGGAATCGTGGTGTTGCGCTGAATCAGCGCCGTCATCACTCCGCCGAGGGTTTCAACGCCCAGCGTCAGCGGGGTTACGTCGAGCAGCAGCAGGTCTTTCACTTCTCCGCCCAGCACCCCGGCCTGTACTGCGGCTCCGATGGCCACCACTTCATCCGGGTTCACGCCCTTATGCGGCTCCTTGCCGTTAAACAGATCTTTCACAATCTGCTGGACGCGAGGGATGCGTGTCGATCCGCCCACCAGCACCACTTCATCAATTTTGCTGGGATCCACTCCGGCGTCCTTCAGCGCCTGCTTCACCGGGCCCACGGAACGCTGGAAGATGTCTTCGCACATCTGCTCAAAACGTGACCGGGTCAGCTTCAGGCTCAGATGTTTGGGACCGGAAGCGTCTGCGGTAATAAACGGGAGATTAACTTCCGTCTCCAGCACCGTGGATAGCTCCATCTTAGCCTTCTCCGCCGCTTCCTTCAGCCGCTGCAGCGCCATCCGGTCCTTCGCCAGATCGATGCCCTGGTCCTTGCGGAACTCATCCACGATCCAGTCGATCACGCGCTTGTCGATGTCGTCGCCACCCAGGTGGGTGTCGCCGTTGGTCGATTTCACTTCCACCACGCCTTCGCCGACCTCAAGGATCGAGATGTCGAAGGTTCCGCCACCGAAGTCGTAGACGGCGATGGTTTCGTCCTTCTTCTTGTCCAAACCATAGGCCAGGGCCGCCGCGGTCGGCTCGTTCACAATCCGTAGCACTTCAAGTCCCGCAATCTTGCCCGCGTCCTTGGTGGCCTGCCGCTGGCTGTCGTTGAAATATGCCGGGACCGTCACCACCGCCTGAGTCACGCTTTCGCCCAGATACTCCGCGGCGGCGTCCCGCATCTTCTGCAGGATCATGGCTGAAATTTCCGGCGGCGAGTACTCTTTGCCCAGCGCCACCACCCGGCAGTCTCCACTGGTTCCTGCAACCACCTTGTAGGGGACGGTCTTGATCTCTTCCTGGACTTCGTTAAAACGCCGGCCCATGAAGCGCTTGATCGAATAAACCGTGTTCTCGGGGTTCGTAATAGCCTGGCGTTTGGCCACTTGGCCCACCAATCGCTCACCGCTCTTGGTGAATGCCACCACCGAGGGGGTGGTGCGGCCGCCCTCCGGGTTCGTGATGACCTTGGGATCTCCACCCTCCATCACTGCAACCACTGAGTTGGTAGTGCCCAGGTCAATACCAATAATCTTTCCCATTGCTGACGCCTCCGTTAATAAACTTGAAAAGTCCGGCTGACTCCTTCAAAAAATCCCTGCCCACTTGCTTTATATCCACACTAAGCTTAGATGTATAACCATTGCTTTAGTTCCAGCATATAATAAAGTCTTAGTGTTCCGTTGTCAATATATATTTGTAAACCATTCTTACTCAATGGTTAGACCGCTTTTAATACCCTGATAGGTCGCCACTCAAGGACAAAGAGATTTTAGCGTTGGACTCCCGGCGGCCGTTATCAGCAGCCAGGCGTGCCCTGATATTTCATCCTGTAGTAAACTAATGATTTAAGCGCAACCTTTTCGATAGGAGAGGCCATATCATGCCCAAGAAGAAGACCGAGCGCGAGTACACGCCGCATCATGCGGCTTCCGGAGTGTCGGCGGACCTGCCTGAGATTGAGACTTGGGAGAACAATTACCGGGGCTACGAAATCACCATCACGATTCCGGAATACACATCAATCTGCCCCCGCACCCATTTGCCGGACTTTGGAACCGTCACCATCCATTATCTTCCTGACAAGCTTTGCCTGGAACTCAAGTCGCTGAAATACTACATTCTTGCCTACCGAAACCTGGGTATCTTCTATGAGAACGCTGTCAACCGCATCCTCGATGACGTTGCCCGGGCGTGCCGCCCCAGGTGGGCGGTCGTTCGCGGAGAGTTCACAACCCGGGGCGGCATGCACACCACGGTTGAGGCTCGCTATCCCCGTAAATCGCGGTGAAGAATTTTTCTTGGAGATTCCGGAAGCCCCGGAACCTTATTTCAGGATGGCGGCAAACCGGTCCTTGTTGGCTTTGACCCAGGGCTCGAAACGCTGTATCTCCGGATAGAGTGCCAGGGACTGTTCGAGGTCGGCCTGCCGGTTGGGAATAAACAGCCGGTTGTACTCAAACATGTTGGCCAGGTCCTCGGCGCCCGGAAAGCCCAGCTTGGCAAAAACTTCGCGAGGGATGTAGCGGTAGATGATTTTCTTGCCGAGCACGCGTGACATGATCCCGGCATACTCGCTGCAGGGCAGGTCGTCGCCCACGATTCCCACGGTCTGGTCGCGGAATTCTTCAGGCCGGTCGAAAATTGTGGCGACCACGCCGCCTACGTCTTCCACCCCGACCGCGGCCAGCGGTGTGTCGCCCTGTGGAAAGCCGAACATGAACGAGCCGTCTTCCTGCAGCTTGGGCGGAAAAAACTCGAGAAAGTTCTCATAATAAAAGGCCACGTGCGCGTAGGTGGCGGGCAGGTTCAGGCTGCGCGCGTACTCTTCCATCCTGGCTTTCAGGTCGAAGTGAGGAACTTCGAGTTTTCCCTCTGAGTGTTTTTGCGCGGAAGGGAGCGTGCTGAAGACAAAATGCTCGATCCCTGCTTCCTTCACGGCATCAATCAGGTTCTTGCCGTGGAAGGCTTCCTTTTCGAAGTGCTCCCAGAAGTTTGTCACGCCGAATACCCCATAGCAGTCTTTCATTGCCGCCTTGAGGCTTTCCGCGTGGCCGAGGTCGCCGCGAACGGTTTCTGCGCCGGCTTGCACCAGCGCGCTGGCCCTTTCCGACTCCGGCTTTCGGGTCAGGCACCGGACCTTGAACCTGCCGCTCTTCAGCAGGTGCCGAACGACGCCGCCTCCCTGCGCACCGGTTGCTCCTGTTACCAGAATTGTTTTTTCGTCTGCCATCGCTTGCACCTCTGCTCTGGTTGGAATTGTAACGGGACTAACTCCCCGGCGGACCGGGAAACTCCAGGGCCCGCAAAGCGCTCAACCGTTTGTTAAGATGGTCTGGCGTGCCGCGCCGTTGCAGGGAATCTCCAGCGCCGTGCCCGGCCCCGGCCGACATGACCAAAATCGGAGACGGGGTAGATTCCTACCCCGCCGTTGTGCAGCGAACGGGCGGTCTGTTGCAGGGAAGTCAAGGCGGCATCCTGGGATGCGGATGTCCACTGCTTTGCCCTCAATGTGCATGCTGTGCGCGGCCGTCGCAACCGATCCCAGCCGGATGAAATCGCGACGGTTCACGACTCGGGGACGGCCGGCGGGGCCCTGGCGTACAAAATTCTTCATGAAGTCCCTCAAGATGCTTGGACTGCGGGCAGGCTTACATTTTCAGCCAGTCCGCGTCGCTCCCGAATTGCCCTACGGACTTTCCGTCAGTCTATCATGGGTTCGGCGCCAGCGGCCGCTGACATCTGTTGGACGGCGGTGAGAGGATTTCCCGCTTTCCTGTAGATGTCCGGGTGGACTTCCAGGAAATGAGTACCGTCCGGCGGGCGGGCCGTCAGAACGGGTTCGTACACAATCTAGACGGGTGTTCCGATGGGGACCTTCTCAAAAAGGGTGGCGATATTTTCCGGAAGCAGCGGGATGCAACCGCGTGTCTGGAACTTATAGATGCTGGCATGATGGGGATGGTGCCTTTCAGGGAGAGACCTCGCCTTGGATTTCCGAAAGTCTATGGGCCGCCAGCGTGTGGCTGGAGCGTCAGTTCAAGTGGCGCGGACAACAAAGGCCGTCAGGTCATCGTATTGGCGGCGCTGGCCGGTAAAGGCACGGACGCTTTTGAGCAATCGCTGCAATGTGCCGTCGGCGCTCTCCCGCGGAGAGGTCTTCAGAAGATCAATGACCTGCCGCTCGCCGAATTCTTCTTCACGCTCGTTCACGGCTTCGATCAGCCCGTCGGAATAAATCAGCAGCAGGTCGCCGGCAGCAAGCGTGATCTCGGTGGAAAGATAGGGCGCGTTCCGGTCGATTCCCAGGGGAAGGTCGCCGTCATCCAGACGCTCGAATTGTCCTGAAGCCCGCACGAGGAAAGGCGCATTGTGTCCCGCACGCACATAGGCGAGCACCCGTCTGGCAGGATCATATTCAGCAAAAAACGCCGTGGTAAAACGCCGGCCATCCAGACTATGGGCGCAGCAATAGCGGTTCATGCGCATGGCAATTTCTGTCAACGAAGATCCAGGTGAAGCCACGGAGCGCAGACTGGCGTGGAAGGTTGCCATCAGCAGCGCCGCCGGAACGCTCTTGCCTGCCACGTCCGCCACCACCAGCAACAAGGGATTTTCCTTGCCCGGCGGCTGGTCCGGATCGAGCGCAAAGGCGTCGTAGTAGTCGCCGCCCACCGTGTTGGCGGGCTGAGAGCTGAAGGCAAGGTCAAGCCCTGGCACGCGCGGCGGAGTGTTCGGAACCAGCCAGCGCTGGATTTCGCGAGCGATCTCGAGGTCGCGCTTCATGATCACGCGGTCGGCCAGTTCCAGCGCCAGCAGGAATATCAACATGGCCATCGGAAGCAGAGGAGAAACTCGCGATCCGCCCTGGCTGCCGTTGCCTTGGGGGAGTGAGAGGATTCCCAGCAGCAGCGCGATCAGCAGGAAAACGCGCCGGGCCGGAGAAAGCTTCAGGAGCATTGCCCAGAACAGCGCACTGCAGCTCTTGCAAATTCGTCGGAAGCGCGACTCGCGCTTCAGGGCGTCCCAGTCAACCTCGTGGCCATAGAGGGTGTAGCTGTCTTTGGCTTCCGAGAAAAACTGCGTCCAGAGGACCCGAACCTCCAGACCTTCGCTCACCCGCTGCCAGAAGTTCCTCAGCCGTCGCATCATTTAAGTGAAAACTTGCCGGAACGCCTCGCGTCCGTCTCCTCATGTCCGCTGAACGTGACTGCCGTGGGACTCCATTATACGCCGCTCGGAAGTTAACTGTTTCGCAGCTTTCACAGAAAACGCACGGATTGATCCACGCTGTAAAGCACCGGCCCCCAATGATTTTTAACCCTCCGTAAAATGTGCTGTAAAACGCTCGAGCGGTAAGATCATTTCGGTGCTAACAGGGAGCCCGCGCGCCATTCTGCTGATTTCGTGTCCCGACCGGAAAGGGCTGGTGGCGCGCATTTCAGATTTTGTCTTTAAGAACAGCATGAACATCCTGCAAGCCAACGATCACATTGACGACGAGGTGGGCCTGTTCCTGATGCGCATCGAGTGGGGCCTGGTGGGGTTCATCTGCCACGCGGTTCGATCCAGGCTGCGCTCCGGCCGCTGGTGCCTTGGGTCCAGACCCACCCGAAAAGACTATGCTTCCCGTCGGTTAATCCTGGGGTGGTGCAGGCGGAGCGGGAATAGCGGGAGGCGAAGTGGGAGGCGACGACAGCTTATCCGCTGAAGGAGGGGCAGGTGGCGGTGGTGGCGGCAGCGGAGGTGAAGCGGGGGGTGCCGGAGGAGGCGGCGGTGCGGGAGGTGGCGGCTTGACTTCCTGGCCTTGGGCGCCGCCTTGCTGCCGAGCCTTTTCGGCTTCTTTCCTGGCAACCTGTGCTTTCTGCCTGGCCTGTTCCATCTGCTTCCTCATTTCATCGAGCTGGCGCTGGATTTCGGCCTTGTTCACTTTAGCGGCATCCGCCTGAGCGATTTTTGCCTGCTCCATGGCCTGCTCAACATGCTGCCTGATTTTCTCTTCGTCGATTTTAGGAGCGGCCATCTGCATCGTTTCCAACTGCTTCATCGCCTCTTCCACCCGCTGCTGGATCTTTGTCTGATCAATCTTTGAAGCGGCCTCCTGCGCAATTTTCGCCTGCTTCATGGCCTGGTTGATCTCCTCCTGAAGCTTTTTCTGATCAATCTTTGGGGTGGCCTGCTGCGCAATCTTTGCCTGCTGCATGACCTGATCCAACTGGCGCTGAATTTCGTCCTGACTGATATAGGTACTGTGGCCGGGCTTCGCGCTAGTGGAGGAACTCTGGATGTTTTGCGCCGGAGGATCAGTGGTAAGGCTTGATCTTGGAGAACCCTTCCCCGGTTTTTCCTTAAGAGTGAAATTGATGGTGACATCGGTCTTTACTTCTACCGGCACGCCACCGAGTGTTGCAGGCTTGTATTTCCAGTTGCGAACAGCTTCAATGGCACTTTCATCCAGACCCCCGCCCAAAGGTTTCGAGACTTCGGTGACCTGGGTGACGTTGCCTTTGGCGTCGATCACGCAGGAGAGGATCACCTTCCCGGTGAGGTGCTTCGCCTTTGCCTGTTGCGGGTATTTAGGCTGCTCCTTATAGATGGGTTTGACTGGCTCTATATCTCCGTTACCGCCGCCCTTCGAGGCTTTGGTGTTCTCATGGCCAGACTGGGCTTCGGCCGCGACGGAGTTTCCTGACATAGAAGGATTGGCGGACAATGTGCCTTCAGAGCCTGCCGCCAATGAAGATGCTTCCGGCGTCCCGGCCTGCTGAGCGGAGGTCTTGAGGGGGAACGCCCAGACCAGCGACGCTCCGGCAATCAGCAGGGTCACGGCCGCCGTGAGAATTGAAAACGTCAATCGTGTGCGAGACATGTGGACCTCCTTCATCATCAGCGCCACCCGCTCGGCGAGCTGGTTTTCGCGCAGGAAGAGCGGCGCCGGCAGGCTTTCGGCCAGACGCTTCTGTCCGGCCATTTCCAGCAGGGCTTTCAGATAAGGCCGCCGGGCGTTGCTGCGCCGGACGGCCTCCGCGTCCACCACCTGCTCGCGGCACAAGCGCGCGCTGCGCACCACCCACCACAGCGGCAGATGGAACCAGAGCAGGGTGAGCACCACTTCTTCAAACATATTCCAAAGCCAGTCGCGGCGCTCCACGTGCAGCAACTCATGCAGGGCGACGGCCTTTTGCATTGCCGGTTCCATTTCGAGAAAGCGGGCGGGGAAGAGGACCGCTGGGCGGAAAAAGCCGAAGGTCGCAGGCGTTGGAAGCTGCCGGGAAATAAAGAATGAGGGAGAAACGGGCGCCAGGCGTTGCGCTTCTTCCACGGCCTGCGGCACCTGCTCCATCCTTTGCGCGCGCCGCCGATAGAGCCACAGCCGGCCGAACCCCAGCGTCATCCACGCCAGTCGCAGAACAATGCCGGCGCAGATCAGGTAAAGAATGATTTCCGCGAGCGACGGGCCCACTGATGCAACCGGTGGGCTTGCGGAAAGCGTAACGTCACTTACCACAGTGCCCGACGTTTCCATAATTTCCGGCCGCCACGGCTGGAGCAGCGGAAGGAAAACGCACACCACCAGCAGCGCCTGCCAGTAAGCATGGCGCACACGGGGCATGCGAAGCCGCAGCACTCGCGCCATGACGACTCCCACGCCTACAATCGCGGCGGCCTGGATGCTGTAAGCCACCAGGTCGCGCAGCCACAACGGTTGATAGCTCATTGGCCCTCCTCGATGGCGCGGGCGATCTTTTCAACTTCCGCGCGCGAGAGATGACGGTCTTCCACCAGTTGCGCCATCAGCGGCTCGGCGGAGCCGTTGAAGACGCGGTCCACAAATTCGCGCACCATGCCGCGAATCACCTGTTTGCGAGGGCGCACCGACTGGTAAACGTAGGCGCGGCCTTCCGCCGGCAGTTTCTTCAGGAAGCCTTTCTGCTCCATGATGTTCATCATGGTCATGACGGTGGTGTAGGCGATGGGCCGCTGCTCGCGCAGCTTCTCATAGACACCGCGAACGGTGGCCTGGCGAAGTTCCCAGACGACCTTCATAATTTCCAGTTCCTGCCCGGTCAGGGTACGGCTTGCTGTTCTCATACGCATAAGATAGTACTAACGAATTAGTATTGTCAAGAGATTTTTCACTTAGCGCCGCATCCCCTGCAAGGTGAGGTTGCAGGCTTGAGGTTTCCGGCCGTTCGGACGCGGGACCGGCTTCCAGGTTGCCCGTTGTGGAGACGTTCGGCACGGGCCCCGGCAGAATAAATGTTTTACGCTTCCTTCAGCGAGTCGACTAACTCTTTTGACTTGAGGCCCTTGGTGTGTGAAGATAACGGCGGAGAAATGCCTTGAAACAGGATCGCGTTCAACGCTACATCGTTGCAGGAATACTTCTGCTGCTTGTGGTGGCCCCTTTGCTGACCGACGGCGTCAACCTGCTGGTTGACTGGCTTTGGTTTGGCGCGCAGGGTTACCTCGTCATTTATAAAAACATTCTTTTTTCCCAGATCGGCCTTAGCGGCCTGGGTGGTATCGGCTTCATCATTCTGGTGGGCGCCAACGTCTTTGTGGCGCGCTCCGTGGCGGAGCGTTACGGCTATCGCGTTTTCCACGGGGCCATAGAACTGCCGGGGCTTGACCGTTTTGCGGAAGCCTTCCGCTGGGTCGTGTGGCTGGGCGTGCTGCTGGTGGGCTATGCCGTGGGACAATGGTCGGCGTTCCACTGGCAGGATTACCTGCTGGCCCAGCACGCGGTTCCCATGCACCAGTCTGATCCCCTTTTCCACCTTGACCTGGGCTTTTACCTGTTCCATCTGAATTTCTACTGGTTCCTCTACCACCTGGGCCTGGTGATTGTGATCTTTTGCCTGATCAGTGCGGCGGTGGTTTACCTGCTGGAAGGCGGCGTGTGGGTCACGCCGCGAGGCCCCAACGTGGCTCCGGCGGCGCGCACGCACCTGATGGTGCTGGGATCGCTGCTGTTTCTGCTGCTCGCTTACCGGGCGCGCCTGGCCATGTACAGCCTTCTCTATTCATCGCGTGGGATCGTTTACGGAGCGGGCTATACGGACGTTCACGCCACCCTGCCGGTTCTCAAGATCATGCTGGCGCTTTGCGTGGTGATGGCGCTGGCGCTGGTGTTTGGCGCCATCCGCGGGCAGCTTCGGCCGGCGATCTACAGTCTGCTGGCGCTGGCGCTGGTGGGCATTGTGGGGGTCAACGTTTATCCCGGAATCGTCCAGCACTTTGTGGTGACGCCGAATGAGCTGGACAAGGAGCGGCCGTTCATCTCGAACGCCATTGAGTTCACGCGCCAGGCCTACGCGCTGAATCGCTTCCAGGAACATCATTTTTCTGCTGCCATGGACCTGACGCCCGCCACCATCATGCAGAATGAAGCTACCATGCGCAACGTGCGGCTGTGGGACCACAAGCCGCTGCTCACCACGTTCGGACAGCTTCAGGAAATCCGCACCTACTACGATTTTGTCAACGTTGATAATGACCGCTACCACATCGGCGGCGTCTACCGCCAGGTTTCGCTCTCGCCGAGGGAACTGTCCACTTCCAGCCTGCCCAGCCGTAACTGGATCAACGAACATCTCATCTACACGCACGGCTACGGCCTCTGCATGGGCCCGGTAAACGAATACACGTCCGACGGCCTGCCGGTGTTTTTCATCAAAGACGTCCCGCCGGTCTCTTCCATCCCGCTCACCATCAAACGCCCGGAGATTTATTACGGCGAGGTCTCAAACGATTACTGCTTTGTGGACACGGGCCAGCAGGAGTTTGACTATCCGGCCGGCGACCATGACGTTTACAGCACCTACAGCGGAACGGGCGGCATCCCGGTCAAGAACATCTGGCGGCGCCTGCTTTTCATGCTGAAATTCGGCCAGAAGAACATTCTGTTTTCGAGCGACATCAAGAACAATAGCCGCATGATGATCTACCGGCAGATCATCGATCGCGCCCAGCGCCTGACGCCGTTTCTGCAGTTCGATTCCGACCCTTACATGGTGGCGGCCGACAACGGCTCGCTTTACTGGATTCTTGACGGCTACACGACCTCCGACCGCTATCCGTATTCCGACCCCACCAGCCAGATGGGGAATTACATTCGCAACTCGGTGAAAGCCACCATCAACGCCTATACGGGCGAGGTGACGTACTACATCGCCGACCCCACCGATCCCCTGATCCAGGTCTATTCCAAAATTTTCCCCGGGGTGTTTCACCCGCTCAGCGCCATGCCGGCAGACCTTGAGGCGCACATTCGCTATCCCGAGGCTTTCTTCAGCGTTCAGGCGGCCAAATACGCCGTCTTCCACATGACCGACCCGCGCGTCTTCTTCAACAAGGAAGATTTGTGGCGCGTGGCCCGGAGCGCCGCCCGGGGGCAGGCCACTCCGATGTCGCCCTATTACACCATCATGAAGCTGCCGGAGGTGGGAAAGAAGGAAGAGTTCATCCTGATGGTGCCGTTCACGCCGGCGCGCAAGAACAACATGATTGCCTGGATGGCCGCCCGGTGCGACGCTCCCAATTACGGCAAAGTCACCGTCTTTACCTTCCCCAAGCAGAAGCTGGTTTACGGCCCGCAGCAGATTGAATCGCGCATCGACCAGGATCCGACGATCTCCCAGCAACTCACACTCTGGGGCCAGGTGGGCTCATCCGTCCTCCGCGGCACCCTGCTGGTGGTTCCCATCGGCAATGCCGTCATGTACATCGAGCCGCTTTATCTGGCGGCGCAGTCGGGTGGCGCGCTGCCGCAGTTGAAACGAGTGATCGTGGCTTACTCGGACCAGGTGGTGATGTCAGACACTCTGGACGACGCGCTGAGCCAGATCTTCGGCACCAACATCTCGACTCAAACAGCCCAGGCGCTCCCGACCCTGAAGCCCAAGGTTGCGGGAGCGAAGCTTGTCACCTCCGTGCCCGGAGCGCCCGCCGCACCGCAGGCGCCGGCTTCCCCCAATCAGCAGCAGGTTCGGGACCTCACCCGGCAGGCCAATCAGCAGTATGAGCGCGCCTTGCAATTGTTGAAGCAGGGAGACTGGGCGGGCTACGGCAGCGAGATCAAGAAACTCGGCCAGACGCTCAACCAGCTTGCCGCCCAACAGCAATAGCCTCCCGTCATCTGATGGCAGGGCCAGTCCTCGGGCCGCCCCTGCCTTGCCGGGGTGATGCACGGTGCGACAGAACCAAAGGATTTATCACGCCCGTTGACTTGGCCCTTCCATCCGCGTTATGGTGCCTGAAGTTGTGGCGGCAGCTTCGAAATTCAGCCTCTCGCCGCCAGATCAAGAACCTCGATGCGACTGCTTCAATCCTGCCCGGTGCTCCTGCTGGCCTGTTGCCTGCCTGCTCTTCGCGCAGCAGCAGCGAAAGTCTCCCATCCGTTACGGTCCGGGCGTGTGCGGCCCGGCGGATCCCACTTACATCCGCACCGCGGAAGAGTCCGGCGGGCAGCCGCTGTTTCTTGCTCCGGACGAGGTGGCCAAATCATTCGTGCTGATGAGCGAGTTAACGCGCTCCAATCATGTGACCCTGCTGTGGGCGCGGGGCGAGTTGTCGGAAGGCCACGAATTTATAGTGCCGGTGGATTCCACAGTGAAGCGCCTGGTCTTTTCGCTTTCCTTTGACACGTCGGGAGGGAATCTGGTGGTCCTCGATCCGGAGGGGAAAGAAGTGAGCAGCGAAACCCCCGGGGCGGTGGTGACTCCGCTCAACTGCGGTGACCTTGTCACGGTCGTCCCTCCTGCGCCCGGCAAGTGGCGCCTGCGGGTCGCAGGCAAAGGACGTTTCTGGCTGGAAGCCAGCGGCGTTAGCGACATCTTCATGGTTGAGGCTGAGTTCGTCCACCTTGGTGGGCGGCCCGGTCACGAGGGTTACTTCCGCATAGCCGGCCAGCCAGTGGCGGGCGAGCCGGCCATGCTGCGGGTGGACCTGAGCGGCAAGACCCGGAATGTGCAATTCCACCTGATTTCGCCTGAAGCGAAGACGCTGCAGCCGGTTGTGCTGAAGGCCGACTCGGCCGGCAACGATGAGAGCGAATATTTCGGAAAGCTCAGCCTGCCTGCAACCCCGTTTCGCCTGGCGGTGACCGGAGAAGACGAAAGGGGCCATCCCTTTGAGCGCGTTTTTTCTTCGTTGTTTCATGCTGAGACTGTCGAGGTAACGCCTCTCGATTTGGGTCTCGAAGATCTTCCTGCCGGCAAGACGGTTTCTCTCCACTTCAAGATCCGCAATGCGGGCGCGGCCCGGCACTTCCGGATTATGGCAGTAGACACAAAAAACTTTCTTATCAGCCACGAACCTCAGGTGCTATCGCTTGCCGGCGGGGAATCACGTGAACTGCCGGTTGAACTGAATATCCCTGCCAACCCTCCCGGTTATACGCGCGATACGGTCATCATCACAGCCACGGCCACGTCTGGCCAGTCAACCACCAACAGCGCCGTGCTCGAGTTCCGCGTCAGGGCGTCCGGCGCTAACTAGGTCCAAAATTCAAGGTCGTTCTTGCTATTTTCCCCTGCCTGTATGGTTTCAACCCGACTTTTCAGAATGGGTGGGAGGGAACAGGCTGCAGGCCTGTTGGGCCCGGCTGGGGTCCATCGCCTCACTGCCGCGGTCGATGTGGCGGATGATGCCCGTTGCATCTATAACAAAGGTAGTGCGTTTGGCGACGCGCAGAAAACTGAGCACGCCGTACAGGCGGGAGACTTTCTTTTCCGAATCAGACAAAAGGGGAAACGTGAGGCCCAGATTCTCCGCGAAGCTGCGGTTGGCCTGCGGCTTGTTCACGCTGATGCCCAGCACCTGCGCGACCGATGCTTCAAAGGTGGCAAGACCATCCTGGTATGCCTTGAGTTCCTGCGCTCAGCCCGGCGTGCTGGCATAAACGTAAAAAGCCAGGACGACACTGCTTTTTCCCCGAAAATCACGCAGCCGGACCTGCCGTCCTGTGTGGTCGGGCAGTTCAAAATCCGGTGCCGGGTCTCCGATGTTCAGTGCCATCCTGGCTATCTGTAATGAATTACCCCAGCTTTGGCAGAGCTACTTCTTCTGCTCCGCCTCCCGGTGCGCCATCAGGCTGCAGGCGTCGTGGGCGCCGGTTGGATCCAGCGCTTCGCGGTCTTTGTCAATGTGCGTAATGACGCCCTGCTTGTTCACCACATAGGTGGTGCGGTTGGCGAAACCGTGCTGGGTATTCAGGATTCCATATTCCTTTGAAACCGTGCGGTTGAAATCGCTGAGCAGCGGGAAGGTCACGCCGATCTGTTTGGCGAAAGCCCGGTTGGCCGGCGAACTGTCCACGCTGATGCCCAGCACCTGTGTATTGGTCTTTTTGAATTTGGCGAGATCAGACTGATACGCCTGTAATTCCTTCGTTCAACCACCTGTGAACGCCAGGACGTAGAAGGCCAGAACCACGTTCTCCTTGCCTCGGAACTGGCTCAGGCTGTAGGACTTGCCGTTCTGGTCCGGCAGCGTAAAGTCCGGCGCCTTGTCTCCCACTTTCAAGGTTGCCGGTTCCGCGGCGCTTGCCGTTGACTTGGCTTCCAGCCTTGGCCGTGGCCGACGTCTCCGCCGAGGAACATTGGCTCAGAATGGGAACCACCAGCGCCAGAACTGCCAGCGCCACAGCGGCTTTCAAATTCCTCTTCATTACTGACCTCCCCAGACCCCAGATTGGGTGAAGATGACGGGAAGTTTATCACGAATTTGGCGCGGGCGCATGGGGTGGTTCGCTCAAAACTGCCTCGATGGGAAGCCGGAAACGACGCGGAGGCACACCTGTGAGGCGGGCAAGTGCGCCGGGATATTGCCACCCGCCATCATCTAATAAAGAGGGGTAAATGCAATTGAACGGGCGTGTTAAGCCATCTAAGTTGCTATACATATTCTTTCAAGCTATTGAAAATAAGCTTTGTAAAACTACTTGACAATATATCACTAAGGTTTTATTATCACTAATGACTAAGGTATTTAAACACGTTTCAGGAGGTATTCAGCAATGTCAATCATTCGATGGGAGCCATTTCGCGATCTGGTTTCAACCCAGGACCGTTTCAACCAGCTTTTTAACGACACTTTTGCCCGCGCTTTTGGCGATCAGCAGGAAGCCTCGCCGCGGGCGTGGGTCCCCTTGGTGGACATTTACGAGACTGGCGACAGCTTGGTGCTGAAGGCGGAACTGCCCGGAATCAACCCGGACGATGTGGAAATTCGTGTTGAGGACAACACGCTTTATCTGAAGGGCGAGCGGAAGTTTGAGAAGGAGGTCAAGCAAGAGAACCTCCACCGCGTTGAGCGGTCGTACGGAACGTTCACGCGAAGCTTTGCGCTTCCCAACAGCATTGATGCGGACAAGGTCAAGGCGGAATACCAGAACGGCATTCTCAGTCTGACCATGCCCAAGCGCGAGGAAGCGAAACCCCGGAGCATCAAGATCGATGTTGCAAAGGCCTGAGGCCCACGGGCCCCGGCCAGCAGTGAGGACTGAAAAGCAAAGGAGGTTTGAAGACGATGCCAATTGTACGATGGGAACCTTTTCGAGATCTGGTCACAACCCAGGACCGCCTGAACCGGCTCTTCAATGAGACGATGGGGCGGTTTGTTGGAAACGAAGGCACGAGGTCGGGCGCGTGGGTGCCCTCGGTGGATATCTACGAGACCGAGCAGGACATTGTGCTGACAGCCGAGTTGCCCGGCGTTGACCCCAAAGACGTAGAAGCTACCGTACACGAAGGCACGCTCTATCTGAAGGGCGAGCGTAAGTACGAAAAAGAAGTGAAGGAAGAGAGCTACCATCACGTGGAGCGCGCTTACGGCAGTTTTGCGCGGAGCTTCGAACTGCCCGCCTCCGTCGATGCGGACAAGGTGCAGGCGGAATTCAAGGACGGGGTTCTGACGCTGACCATGCCCAAGAAGGAAGAGGCGCGGGCGAAGAAGATCAAAATCAGCACCGCAAAATAACGGCGGTGAGGCGCAAGCCTCTGCGGCTCTCTGCCGGCCGCCGGAAGGGCACCGGCAGGACTTTTTCCCGGGTTGGTGGGCGGATGCCGGCCAACCCGGATTTTATTTTTCAGCCGCTTCAAGACCGTTTTGAGATGAGTCATTCCGGTCCCGCGGGGAGAGGGGGTAATCTGGTCTTTGCATCTCCCTGTGCCCTCTGTGGCCAGAAGGAGTTCAAAGTGAAAACATCCGAGACACTCTGTGTTAAATCTTGATAGACACAGACAGCAGGAACATCAGTGAAGCCTAAGCGACGCGAACGGGACCAGGACGGCGCGGCGTGAAAGGAATTTCTCGACACAATCCGGTAAGACAAAGGAATCAACATGGCGACTCGCTTTGACAAATTCACCATCAAGGCCCAGGAAGCGTTGCAGGGCACCCAGGAAGTTGCGGGGCGGCATGGCAACCAGCAACTGGAGCCGGTCCATCTGCTGCAGGCGTTGCTGGAGCAGTCGGAAGGCATTGTGCCGGCCATTCTGGAGCGCCTGGGCGTAACGCCCCCGGCCGTAGGCCAGGAAGTGGAGAAGGCCATCGAGCGCCTGCCCAAGGTGGGCGGCACGGCGGACCACCACATTTCTCCCGCGCTCAAGGAAGTGCTGGACCAGGCGGCAAAAGAGACCGAGCCGTTCAAGGACGAGTTTGTTTCCACCGAGCATCTGCTGCTGGCGCTGGCCGGGAAGAAGAGTGACGCCGCGGGAGCGATTCTGAACCGCCTGGGCGTGGCGCATGACGCCATTCTGAAGGCGCTGGTGGCCATTCGCGGCTCGCAGCGCGTCACCGACCAGAATCCCGAAGCGAAGTACCAGGCGCTGGAGCGCTACGCGCGCGACCTGACGGAACTGGCACGGCGAGGCAAGCTCGACCCGGTAATCGGCCGCGACGATGAAATCCGGCGGGTGATCCAGGTGCTGTCGCGGCGCACCAAGAACAACCCTGTGCTGATCGGCGAGCCGGGCGTGGGCAAGACGGCCATTGTGGAAGGCATTGCGCAGCGCATTGTGGCGGGCGACGTGCCGGAATCGCTGAAGTCGAAGCGCATTGTGGCGCTCGACCTGGGCTCCATGATCGCCGGCTCGAAATATCGCGGCGAGTTTGAAGACCGCCTCAAGGCCGTGCTGAAGGAGATTGAAGAATCCAGCGGGCAGGTGGTGCTGTTCATTGACGAACTGCACACGCTGGTGGGCGCGGGCGCGGCCGAAGGAGCCATTGACGCTTCCAACATGCTGAAGCCGGCTCTGGCGCGCGGTGAGTTGCGCTGCATCGGCGCCACCACGCTGAACGAATACAAAAAGTACATTGAAAAAGACGCGGCGCTGGAGCGGCGCTTCCAGCCCGTCGTGGTGGGCCAGCCGAGCGTGGAAGACACCATCGCCATTCTGCGTGGCCTGAAGGAGCGCTATGAAGTGCACCACGGCGTGCGCATCAAGGATTCGGCCATCGTCTCCGCCGCGGTGCTTTCCAACCGCTACATCACCGACCGTTTTCTGCCCGACAAAGCCATTGACCTGATTGACGAAGCGGCTTCCAGCCTGCGCATTGAGATTGACTCGATGCCCTCGGAGATCGACCAGATCGAGCGGCGCATCACGCAGCTGGAAATCGAAAAGCAGGCACTGAAGAAGGAAGAAGACGCCGCCTCGCGCGAGCGGCTCGAAAAACTGGAAGGGGAACTCGCCGGCCTGCGCGAGCAATCCGACCGCCTGAAGCTGCGCTGGAACGCCGAGAAAGAAATCATCACGCGCATCCGCCAGCTGAAGTCGGAAATCGAGCAGGCCAAGTTGGATGAGCAGCGCGCCACGCGCGAGGGCGACCTGGCGAAGGCTTCAGAAATCCGTTACAGCCAGCTGGTGACGCTCGAAAAGCAGCTTGCCGGGGCCAACGCCGAGCTCGAAGGCAAGGAAAAAGCCGGCCGCATGCTGAAGGAGGAAGTGGACGAGGAAGACGTCGCCCGCGTGGTCTCCAAGTGGACGGGCATTCCCGTTTCAAAAATGCTGGAAGGCGAAGTGGCCAAGCTGGTGAAAATGGAAGACCGCCTGCGGCTGCGCGTGGTGGGCCAGGAAGAAGCCTTGAAGCTGGTGGCCAACGCCGTGCGGCGCAGCCGGGCGGGACTTTCCGATCCCAACCGGCCCATCGGCAGTTTCATTTTTCTGGGCCCCACGGGCGTGGGCAAGACGGAACTGGCGCGGGCGCTGGCCGAGTTCCTGTTTGACGACGAGAAGGCCATGCTCCGCATCGACATGTCGGAGTACATGGAGAAGCACGCCGTGGCGCGGCTGATCGGCGCGCCTCCGGGCTATGTGGGTTACGAGGAAGGCGGCCAGCTCACCGAGCAGGTGCGGCGGCGTCCTTATTCGGTGCTGCTGTTTGACGAAATCGAGAAGGCGCACCCCGACGTCTTCAACATCTTCCTGCAGATTCTCGACGAGGGCCGGCTGACCGACGGTAAGGGCCGCACCGTGGACTTCAAGAACACGGTCATCATCATGACCAGTAACATCGGCAGCCACATGATCCATGAAGCGATGACCGGTGCACGCGGCGAGCCCGGCAAGCTTTCGGAAGATCTGAAAAAGAACATCCGCGCCTCGCTACTGGATAACTTCCGGCCGGAATTCCTGAATCGCGTGGATGAAGTGGTCATCTTTAACGCGCTGGGCAAGGAAGACCTGACCCGGATCATCGACCTGCAACTCAACCACCTGCGCGGATTGCTGGCCGACCGCAAGCTCACTATCGAGCTGACGCCCGCGGCGCGCGAGCTGCTGTTTGAGCGCGGCTACGATCCGCAGTTCGGAGCGCGGCCGCTGAAACGCGCCATCCAGCGCCTTATCCAGGATCCGCTGGCGCTCAAAATCCTGGAAGGCGAAGTGACGCCCGGCGAAACGGTTGAAGTGGACGCCGACTCGAAAAAAGGCGAGATGACCTTTGCTCCCGCCAAGGCCAAGGTTGCGCGGTCATGATTTCCTCCGAAGTGCGCGTTTCAGGTGTTGCCGATATTTCCTTAAAGCGTTGCGCCCGGATGGGGTCAACTTCAACGACGTCGACGGCATTTTGCCTCGGAAGGATTTGTTGACCTCCAGGTATCCGGCCTGGTCCAGCTTGGAAATATGGCTGGAGAGATTTCCCTTACTCAGTCCGGATACCTTTGCGAGGAACGGAAACTCCACCGCCTCGGCCTCGGCGAGGACCGTCAGAATTACCAGCCTTGCGGGTTCGTGCACGAGCCGGTCTACGGCCAGCAAACCTGCGAGATCCGCTCTCATGCAGCCTCCTTCAAGGCGCGCATCTTCCGCCGGAGCTTCAGAAATTCCACGTGCTCAACCAGCCCAACCGGGACCATCACCAGTGCGACGATCTGGGCCAGTACCATGAACCCCCGGACCAGCATTGCTCGAGGGGTTCCTGTCAGGGGGCTGCCACTCAGCAGGATGGCGGAGAACGTGAATAGGGCTACCCCGACCACTAACTCGTAAGGGGCGCGCAAATACCGCCAGACGATGAAGGGCAAGGCCAGCAAAACTGCAACATAAAGCAGGCTGCTGATCAAAAGCAACCACGAGAAACCCTCCAGTAGGCCATAAATCGCGAACCCGGTTGCAGTCAGGCTGATGAATGCAGTGATCCCCGTGAGCAAGGCTTGCAGTGGGTCCTCCCATATCTTCTTCCGCTGAGTTACCCGTCCGCTGAACTGGTAGTAATGTTCCCGCAACCACTCCTTACTGAAAATCCAGCCGAACGGCGCGGCCCCCAGCAGAAGACGGCCGAATATTCCGAGTTGAACATGGTTCGGGAGGAATATGGACAGGAACAGCAGTCCGCCCCCGATTACGTGGCCCAATCCGACCGCGTTTTTAGAATATCTTCCATACTGTCGCGTGAGTTTCCTGAGGTTCTTCAACTCTTTGGCTGAAGCCTCAAAATGGTTGTTAGGCGTGTGGTTCATGGCTCGGCCTCCTTTACATGAGAATAAAAGCTCTTCGGACCGTCCACGATATGGACTAGTCTGCATCACAAACTAGTCTGTGTCAAGTAGAATGTGCAGCTCGGAAGTGGCCAAACCATAAAGCCAAGGCCAAGGCCGCTCTATGAGCAAAATCGGGTAGACAATCGTGATTCTGTCGTATTAGGGTGGGTTTTACGTGGCGCTTCCGTGTACGATTGTGCGGGGGTGGCTGCGTTGGATTTCGCTGAAGGCAGAAATTAGACGTCAATGTCTGCACCACGCGCGATCAGACTTGGACCGAAGGCCTGCTACACGTTTGAGTTTTCCCGCATATTGCCTAAGGATCAAACCATGCGAAAGAAAGCTTCGCCAGCCAGAACCAAACTCCGCGGCACGCAGGTGCCTGTGTTCATCGAAAAAGATGAAGACGGTTTCTATGTGGTCGAATGTCCCCTGTTTGAAGGCTGTTACAGCCAGGGGAAGACCGTGGACGAAGCGCTTCGGAATATCCGGGAAGTGATCGAATTAATTGCCGGCGAAAAGAAAAATAGGGACCTATTAAAAACGTACCACCCTGAAGAACTCAGCTTGCACACCATCACCTTGTAACCGTGGCCAAACTTCCCATACTCTCCGGCAGGCCCCCTTCCAGGCGGATACCGCAAACACAAGCCCCGCAGGGTCTGCTTCCTCGCAACGCGCGAAGTTCCTGCCGACTCCATCACGCCGTTTGGCTGGCCAGGCGAGGCTTTACGTGCGCATAGGTCACGATGGTATTCCTGAGGTCGAGAAGCTGGGCTTGACTCATGTCCCTTTTGGGGAGGAAGACGAAGCTTCCGTTCGCTGCTTCAATAATAATAACCCCGGCGGCCTCGTAGATATCCGAGCATTCCCCCCAGGAGTGGTGAAGGTTATAGCTCTGGCTCTGCAGGTTGACTCCGTGCAGGTCAACCTTGGCAGTGACTTCAACTTGCCACAGCGGCGTCCGTATAAAATCCTGGTGCCAGCGCCATCGGGTCCTGAGGGCGCTGAACCCAAACAGGAGCAATGCCAGGGCGATGCCCATCAGGCCTCTGAGGCCCGCTTCAGGTTTGAACACTACAAAAGCGATTGAAAGGGCCGCGAAAGCCACCGGGATCCAATAACCTCGCAAATGGGCCCAGGGATGGCGGCGCAGCCAGACCTTCTGGGCCGAAACGTAGTCGGCCTCGCTCCAGTGGAATTGAGCTATCATCTCTACCCCCCCCTGTTTACTCTCTCGGCACGGGATTATAGCCTAAGTTAATGGCGGAGGCAAATGGGTGGGCGTATCTCGCGTCCACAATACGATGTTTGGGCTTCCCCGGCAGCCTAAAGGGAAATTTCTGAACGTTTTGCGGCCTGCAGGCGTGTTACACTGAGACTGCGTTGGATGGACGCAGGTTTGTTGCTCGGGTCCGGTCAATTTTTCTCGGAAGCCCCACCATCAGTCCAATCGGTATTATGCCATCGCAAGCGAACGCCTTTTTGTTCGCGGGAGAGTGTTGTTTGAACATGGTAAGCCAGGATTCGCTTTTAACACAGGCCGAGAGGTACCGGAAAGTCCAGGACTGGAAGGCGGTTGTCGCCAGGTACCAGCGCCCCTCGCTCGGCGCAGCATCTTTCAGATTTTCAACTCCGTTTTGCCTTACGCGGCGGTGTGGTTTCTCATGGACCGCAGTCTGGCGATTTCCGCCTGGCTGATCCTGCCGCTTTCTATTCTGGCGGGCGGCTTTCTGGCGCGGATATTCATCATCCACCACGATTGCGGCCACGGGTCCTTCTTCAAGTCCCAGACCGCCAACGACGTCTGCGGATTTATCACCGGAGTGCTGACTTTCACTCCTTACCACTTCTGGCGCTTTGAACACGCCGTGCACCATGCCGGCTCCGGCGATCTGGACCGGCGCGACCTGGGGTCGGTGTGGACTCTGACGGTGCAGGAGTATTTAGAGGCGCCCTGGTGGAAGCGGCTTGCCTATCGTGTGATGCGCAACCCGGTCGTGCTACTTGGCGTCGCGCCGGCGTTCCTGTTTCCTGGTTTACCACCGGTTCGCCTCCTCCCGGGCCAGCCGGCGTGACCGCTACTCCGTCTATTGGACCAACGCCGCCATGCTGGCACTGGGTGTTCTGCTGAGCCTGGTGATGGGCCTCAAAGCCTACCTGCTGATTCAACTCTCGGTGATCACGGTGGCGGCCACGGCGGGAGTCTGGCTGTTTTATGTGCAGCACCAGTTTGAGGGAGTCAACTGGCAGCGCCACGTCCAATGGGATTACACCACCGCAGCCCTGGAGGGCAGTTCGTTTTACAAGCTGCCCCGCCTTTTGCAATGGTTTTCGGGCAACATCGGGTTCCACCACGTCCATCACCTCAACCCGCGCATTCCCAACTACAACCTGGAAAAGTGCCACAATGCCAGCGCCTTGTTTCAGCAGGTGAAGCCCCTCACCTTGTGCGCCAGCTTCAAGGCCCTTTCTCTGCATTTGTGGGACGAATCGCAGAATCAATTGGTCGGCTACGGCCACCTCCGAACCCTTCGCAGGTAGCAGCGCCTCTGCCAGCTTTCCTGACGGCGGGTAGCGCCGCGGGCCGGGTCGAGCATACGTTCCGCAGTCTGGCATGTATGCAGCATTTCCATCCCTCCCGCAATTCCCTATTTCCTGAGTTCCACGGAGATCAGTTCGCCTTCTTTGGGCTGCCCTTTGATGGGGTAGTAGTAGACGCGGGCGTACATCCCTTGCGTCGTCTTGCAGGGATTCATGGTGCCGCTGGGAGTAAAGTTGATGGCGCTGAAATTCACCTTGAAATAATCGCTGGTGCGCAGGCGCAGGATTTCGTAAGAGTCGTCAAAGGTCATGTCCATGGAACGGCCCTTGCAGGCCACGGTCTTGATCTGGCCGTCGGCCATGCCTTTCGGCCCGCGCGCGCGCTTATTCTGTTTCTGTTCCTGCGCCGGCTGTTTTGACCCCTGCTTTTCCTGCGCGCCCCGGGCGGCAGCGCCCGACAGCAGCGCCAGCAGCAGGAACACCGCAACGGCCAAAGCCGGCATCTGTAATCTTTTCAATGTTTGCCTCCTTGCCCCCCTTAAAATTATCTTTGCCCAGCCGCCCCGGCAGTGTCAAAACCCGCAGTCTCCCACATCGTCTTCATGTTTTACCCGTCAAGTGCTGAAATTTCTCCCTTTGTGGTAACTGTGAACACGTGGGACCGAAAGCCACTTGAATCAACTTTATATTCCAGGTGGAAGATTGGGCCCCGGGGTGCGCATAAAAAACAGCTATGGGCGCCATGCAAAAATCGTTGTTGACAACGTCTTTTGCTCCATGGTAAGAACCTACCCATAAAAGCACTACTGCTGAGTGGGGCGAAAAATCCGGCCCGTTGGCGTCTGGTTCTGACTCAAGTCAAATCTCCACGGTCGCAGAGTGGGTAGCGGCAGCGACGTTCGTTCGTAGTCACAGGGAACGGCACGGCACTTCTACGTTCCCGAACTTAAAAACAGGGGTTTTTCATAATGCGTGAAGGGCGCAAGTGTGTCTCGCGGTGCCAGGTTCCGCAAACGGCGGCACTTCGGACGCAGGCGGGGCCACCGGGGGCAGGGTGGGGCGCAGCTCTCCTTCTCTGCAAATTCAAGGGTGAAAGTCATACCACAGATGACATGGAGGTGAGGAATGTTATCAGGGAAAAGGGTACCTTGGCTTATAGCTTTTCTTTCACTGTTGTTTGCAGTTCCTTGCGTAGGGCAACTTTCCAGGACGACAGCGCTGGTGGGGACTGTGAAGGATACCAGCGGCGCGGTCGTTCCCAATGCGAGCGTTGTAGCGGTCCAGACGGAGACTTCTACGACCTACCGCGCGACCACCAGTTCCAGCGGAGATTATTCCATCCCTTACGTCAATATCGGGACCTACAGCATTACGGTGAAGACCACGGGCTTCAAGACCACGCAGCAGACGGGGGTTGTGGTCCAGGTCAACCAGGTTGTGCGGACCGACTTCACCCTTCAGGTGGGCGAGGTTTCGCAGGAGGTGACGGTCAAAGCGGGTGCGCCCGCCATCGCCACCGACGATGCCAGCGTCAGCCAGGTGGTGAACCAGCGGCAGATTGCCGACCTGCCGCTGAACGGACGCGATGTGTTGGAACTGGCTGTGACCACACCCGGCGTCTACCAGACCAGCAACTCGCGCAGCGGCATCCCTCCCGGAGAGAGGTTCATCGGCGCCGGCGGCCGGAACATCCAGAACCAGGTGTCCATGGACGGCGTCAGCCTGATGAACAACCTGATCACCCAGATCAATTTTCTCCCTTCCGTGGACGCCATCCAGGAATTTCATGTTCAGACAGGGACGTACTCCGCCCAGTACGGCGGTTACCTCGGCGTACACATGGACCTGGTGACCAAGAGCGGAACCAACCAGCTGCATGGCTCGGCCTTTGAGTTCATCCGCAATGATGCGCTCGACGCGCGCCAGTTCTTTGAGAAGCAGGGTTCGCGCAAAACGCCTTTCCGCCAGAACCAGTTCGGCGCGGAAGTGGGCGGGCCGGTCGTCATCCCCCGCCTGTATAACGGCAGGAACAAGACATTCTTCATGGGCTCCTATGAAGGCTTTCGCGAAGTGTCAGCGAACCCCTCGCTTCAGACGGTGATGACTCCGCTGATGCGGAACGGGGATTTCTCTGAAATTTCCACCACTATCACCAACCCTTTAATGAGCGGGAATCCGGTGGTCACCTCGGTTCCGGTGGCGCCGCAGGCGGCGAACCTGCTGAAGATTATTCCGAGCCCGAATGTGCCGGGAGTTCTGACCAATAACTACGTGGCCTCCATTGTCAACAATGAGAACTATGATGTGACCACTGACCGTGTTGACCAGAACCTGGGTGAGAAGGCACGCCTGTTCTTCCGCCTCGCCTACTTCAAAGACACGCCCGACTACGGAGGCGCCAATCCGTTTGACGCGCTTTACGCCCCCAACTCGCAGACCAACTGGGTGGTGGGCTATACGCAGACCATCAGTCCCACAATGGTGAACGCGCTCTACGTTGGCCGCAATTCCATGGCGACGGATGCGGTGAACAACTTCTACCAGAACCCCTCCACGCAGTCGCTCATCCAGAACCTGGGCATTCCCAGCTTCCCGTTTGACCCCACCAACCCTGACGCTCCCGTGATCTCAATCAACGGCTACCTGGGCGTGGGCAATGGCGGCACCAACTGGTTCCAGACGGACGAGACCTGGGAAATCGATGATCAGCTCAATTGGATCCACGGAAAGCAGAACTTCATCATGGGAGGTGATCTGGCCAAGTTGAAAACGGGGCGCAAGGCCAACAACTCTCCCAATGGACAGTTCAACTTCACCGGCCAGCTTACCGGGTTTGCCCCGGCCGACTTTATCCTCGGTGTTCCTTTCAGTGACACCACGCCCGGCGCGGAAGTTCCCGGGCTGGTGGGCCAGTGGAGGGACGGCTTCTTTGTGACGGACAACGTCAACCTCACTCACAAGCTGACGCTGAACCTTGGGCTGCGTTACGATTTCTCCACTCCGCCTTCCACGTTGAACGGCAACGCCACCATCCTGAACCCCGAACAGACGGCGCTGATTCCGTCGAATCCGCCCCAGCCGGGGTTCCAGTTCTACACTCCCCAGCGGAACAACTTCGGCCCTAGGGTCGGCTTTGCTTATCGTGTGACCAACGCCTGGGTGGTACGGGGCGGGTTCGGGATCTATTACAACCCCAACCAGATGAACAGCTACACGTTCCTCAACATCAATCCTCCTTTTGCGCCCGTGGTGCTCTATCAGCAGACGGATGTCACCAACCCCGACTTGACGTTTGACAATCCCACGCCGGGCTCGTCGCTGACCACCAATACCAATCCGGTCAACGTCATCACCATCGGCCCCTACGTGCCCACGGCGCGCATGCAGCAGTGGAGTTTTGACGTTGAGCGCTCACTCTGGCAGAGCGCCGGGCTGGACGTGCAATACATGGGCTCCCACACTTACCACCTCGACCGGAGCTTTTACAGCAACACCCCGACTCCTGGTGCGGGCTCCGTGCAGTCGCGGCGTCCCAACCCGCTTTGGGGCGTTATCCGCACCATCAGCAACGACGAATACGCCCACTACAACGCGCTGAACGTCATCTTCAACCAGCGCACCTTCCACGGCGCCTCGTTGAGGCTGGCTTACACCTGGTCGCACAACCTGGATATCGGAACGGACTCCAATGGCGGCGGCTATCCCATGGATGCCTATAACATGAACCGCGACTACGCCAGTTCCGATTGGGATGTGCGCAACCGCTTTGTGGCTTCCTACGTCTACGAGATGCCTTTCTTCGAGAACAACTCCTCGCGGGTTGTTCAGACTTTGCTGGCCAACTGGCAGGTGAATGGCATCGCCACTCTGCAGAGCGGTTTCCCCATCAACGTCACCATTGGGCGGGACATCGTCAACACCGGCGTGGGCCACCAGCGCCCGAACCTGATTGCCACGCCCTCAACCGATTGCGGATCGGGCCACCTGACCGGGTGCATCAATTCGTCAGCCTACGCGTTCCCGACCCCGTACAACTACGGCACCGAAGGCCGCAACATGCTTTACGGACCTGGATTGACAACCATCGACGCCTCGCTCTTTAAGAACATTCCTATCACCGAGCGCTGGAAGTTCCAGTTCAGGGCCGAGTTCTTCAACCTCTTCAACACGCCGGCGTTCAGCAACCCAAGTTCCACCTTCGGAACTTCTTCGTTCGGAACAGTCGGATCAACCAAGGGCAACAACCGCCAAATTCAGTTTGCAGGAAAGATCATTTTCTAACCCTGCCTTTCGCGCGGTCTTAAGGGGCCTCTATGATTCCCACGAGGGGCCCCTTTTTATCTTTTGTAGTACCCGTCGTTGTTGTAGCCGCGGCCTTCCTCCAACCCCTTTGCTTGAAGGGAAATATCTGGTTTTTGCCTCAAAAAAAACTGGCCCGCCACCCACCACATATGGAAATTTTCATTTGGTAGCTACAATATCTTGTGCTAGAATGCGGCCCGGAGGTTTTCTTGATGAGGGTTTCGGGTTGGGAGAAGCATAACGGACGGCCGCGGGCCGGGATCCGCTTCGATAACCGGATCTTCACGGAGCCGACGCCGTTCTCTCTGGCGCTGCCGCCCGTTTCCTCCGGTATCTATGCCATCCTCGTGACTGATGATTCCGGCCGGCCGCGGCCTTTCCGGGCGATCTATCTGGGGGAGTCCGGCAACTTCTCTCAGCGCGTCACCGGAGACCACGAGCGTTTCAACGACTGGGCGGCGGAAGCCGGCGGGGCCGCCAACCTTTATGTGGCCTACTGCTCCACGCCCCTGCTGAAGGAACAGCAGCGCCGCTGGATCGAGTACGACCTTGTCGCCCGCTACCGTCCCGCCTGCAACCTTCGGGGCAATCAGACCCCGTTTTTCTACCAGCCTCTGCTCAGCGTGGCGAAGTAGGTGCCTTGCGCACACCTCTGAAGCCGGCCTTCATTCCCGCCCACAAGTTGAGAGCTGTTTTTTCCTTCCGGAATCTTGAATTTTGAATTTGAAATTCCATCGTGGTGAGATGTGTTTTGTCGCGCCCGGCTTCAGTTCTGCGGGTAGGCGTAGGAGAGTTTTACAGCAGGGATTGTGATATAAACTGTTTCGCTTCGATTGGCAGCAAAACTCGGGCAGGCCGGCAGGGCGTGAGCAACCCAATCACAGGAGACAACACGGATGCACAGTTTAAGAATTTGCGGGCATTTCCTGGCTCTTACTTGTTTCGTTGCCGGCATCTCTGCCCCCATGCTGCATGCCGGGAAAACGGCCGCGGCTCCCGGCGTTATCCCCCAGCCCGCCAGGATGGAAATTCGATCGGGTACGTTTGCAATTGGGCCCAAGACCCGGATTGATCTGGATACCAGCAACCGCGACGCTTATTGGGTGGGCGAATATCTCTCCGGCCTGCTTTCCAATGCGCTTGGACATTCCATTCCTGTGCACATAACGAACCGCACCGGCCCGCAGCACAACGCTATCATCTTCTCGCTCCAAGGCCGTGCCACGCTCGGTCCCGAGGGCTACGAACTGAGTGTTTCTCGCGACGCCATTCACATCAGCGCCCCAAAGGTGGCGGGATTGTTTTACGGTGTCGAGACCCTGCGACAGATGCTCCCGCCGCAGATTGAACGCGGCGCGCCAATCGACGGACCTTTAAACGTTCATTGCACGCGCATTCAGGACCGTCCACGTTTTGCCTGGCGGGGCCTGATGATGGATTGCAGCCGTACCTTCCTCAGCATGGATTACCTTCGGCGCACGGTCGATCTGATGGCGCTTTACAAACTGAACGTGCTGCACCTGCACCTGACGGACGACCAGGGCTGGCGCCTGCAGATGAATCAATACCCGGAACTGACCTGCCGTGGGTTCCCACTTTGCAAAGCGCTTCGGGGGTGGCGGAGGTTTTTATACGCAACAGCAGATGCGCGAGCTCGTTGCCTATGCCCGCAAGCGAAACATCACGATTGTGCCGGAGATTGAGATGCCCGGCCATTCCGAGGAGGTGCTGGCTGCTTATCCCGGGCTGGCCTGCCCGGTCCCTGGAAAAAAGGCGGCTTTTGAAGTGGCCCCATTCTGGGACTTTATTTCACGGCACCACTTTTCACAGCCCCTGTGCGTCTGCAACGCCAGGGTGTTTGAGATGTACCGGAACATTCTTTCGGAAGTCATCGACCTGTTTCCGTCGGAGTTCATTCACGTGGGCGGCGATGAAGTGCCGAAGGACTCGTGGGAGGCGTCGCCGCTGTGCCAGTCATTCATGAAAGCCAACGGGCTGAAGAATGCCGAGGAACTTCAAAGCTATTTTATGAAGCGCATTGAAAAGGTGATTGCGGCAAAGGGACGGCGGATGATCGGCTGGGACGAAATTCTGGAGGGCGGCCTGGCGCCTGGCGCAACCGTGATGTCCTGGCGAGGCACGAAGGGCGGGTTGGCCGCCGCCAGAGCGGGGCACGATGTGGTGATGGCTCCCAACACTTATACCTATTTTGATTACACATACGACACCACTCCCACGCAGAAGGTTTACTCCTACAACCCGGCGGAAGGGTTTACACCCAGCCATGGCCCGGCACATTCTGGGCGTGGAAGCCTGCATGTGGACCCACATCGCGGTTACCGGCAAGGCCATCGATTACCAGATCTATCCGCGGCTGCTGGCGCTTTCTGAGGTGGGCTGGTCGCCGCAACAAGGGCGGGAATGGTCCGGATTCGACCATCGGCTCAGAAGCGAGCTTCCTCGCCTGCAAGCGCTCGGAGTTACCTACTGCGACCCGCAGGCCGTTGGCATAAAAGTTGGCGAGTGGAGCGGGCAGGACCTTGCGGGAGAAACGCCGCGCGTTTTTGATTGGGATGTCACCAACTCCATCTCTGGTGCTGCTGAGGTGGAGGTGCAGGTGCGCTGGGCAAGCGGGACGCACGCCGTCTACGCGCGTCGGGTGGCGCTGCTTGAAGATGGCAGGCAGACCAGTCATGCGGTATTCCCGGCTCCCTTGGACCGGGATAACGATGTCGAGATCGGCTGGCTTTTGCCCGGCGCCCGCCACCCCGGCAGCCGCTACACCCTGCGAGTTACCCTGCAGGGCACAAAGACCGGCGCGTCAGCAGGCAGCGTGTGGATCATGAAGCCGCCCGGCCCTGCCGCGAGAACCTGTCCGTCCCCCTTCATGGATGCGCTGCCCAAACCCGCGTTTGCAGCCGCGCCGCGCGTTACTGCCACTGCGCGGCTGCGCGCGCACGCATCCTGACCCGCTCTAAAATCCCATCCGCCACCGCCAGCAGGGCGTGAGCCCGGTCGGCCGGCGTTTCAAGTGACTGTGCCCAATGTTCGGCGCCCTGAACATCGCCATCGCCAGCTTCAATCGCCGCAACGCTCGCCACATCCTCTTCGCGCAAATCGCCTGCCTGCGCCAAAGCCAGCGCTTTCGCCTGCGGCACTTGCCCGCACTTCGCCAGATAATGCACCTGCGAATAGACCGAACCTGGATTGAAGCCGATCACCGAGCCGAGCGGCCTTCTCCCGGTATCGGGAGCCGACTCACGGGCCAGCTGGATGGCTTCTGCGAAGTCTGCGCAGGCGATGTCCCGAAAGCCCTGCAACTCCTCGAACGCTGCAATCCCGTAGAGCGCTCCGGCGCGGGAAAGCCCGCTTGCGTTTTCAGGAATGGCGGCGCGGGCCCGCGAATAGAGCATGCGGGCGTCTGAAGGATTCCGGGCCTTCATGGCCAGCCGGTGCCATTCGTCACTGGAAGGTGCAGATTGCATTTGGGAGAGTACGGAGACCGCTCCCCGTATGTCTCCGGCAACGACATGAGCAGAAGCTATTGCTGCGAAAGCGCGGTTGCGGCAGTAGCCTGGCGAAATCCGGCGGGCGAGCTGGTCCGCCTCCACAATGCTGTTTTCCCCCGCACCGATCCCCACGAATTCCAGAAGCGTCTGCTCCTGCAATGGAGGAGACTGAATCTGCTCACGCGTCGCCATCGCTTCCTCGTGGTCGCCCAGCTCCCATTGTCCCTGCGCGACAAACATCAAGGCTTCATCGCGCGGGGACTTGGTGGGCCTGGGCGAACAGGGATAACTCATCGAAAAGCTTTGCGGCCCCGGCGGCAACGAATCCGGAAGCTGCAGCGCAATCCCGCGGGCTTCTTCGACCGAGCGCGCGGCGGCGGGGCGGTCGCCCCCGCGGACCTGCTCGTGGCCAATTTTAACCAGGGCTTGAACTTTGGCGGGTGAAGGCGGTATCTGCGCCGCGACCGCAAGCGCTGAGGGAGCGTCTTTGCGCTGCAGGTCATCTTGAACGATTTCGCCCAGGATATAGTTCCGCCGGCCCTCCGAGTTTATCCTCGCCGTCGTTTCCAACGCTCCTTGAGAGTCTCCTGCTTGGGCCTGCCGGATGGCAATCGTCTCGAGGGCATTCGTGCCATCTCGGAAGCCGATCTCCCTCATGATCTCGAGTGCGTCGGCCGTATCACCGAACTGTGCAACCGAGTTGGCTATAATGCAAAGTTCCGTGATCGGGCTCATTCCAGGCTGCCGGCGGGACGGGGGTTGGTCCAAAATATCGGCCTGCGATGGTACCTGGTACATTTTGCGAAGGCGCAACACTTCGGCGCGCGCGCCAGCCCCGTCGCCCGCCTCCCAGTACGCTCTTGCGAGCTGGAGCATGAGGTTTCGCTTGCCGTACGATGCCGGTAGCGGGCGGACGGCAGCCGCGGCTTCGGGCAGCAGGCGCTTGAGTACGGCGGATTCCTGAGCGGTTGGCTTTGTGTCGGGCCGCTGCGCCGGGGAGGCGGATACAATCGCCAGGCCGAACAGAAACATCAGAAAGCGTCTGCCTTTCCCCATGCAATTGTTCCCCACTAGTATTGACATTCGCCGCTCCTGAAAAGTTCCCTCCATTTTCAGAAAGAATCGGCGGGCGGTGTCCTCCAGTTTGATGCGCCATGGGCCACTAAAGGCTATGCGCGGCTGGTTCTGATGCTCGCATTGTAGCGAAAGCCATCGCACAAAGCGTCTCATCCCCGCCGATGCAAACCGCTCCCTTCGGGAAACGTAGGCCCCAGGAATCAGGCTCTGCGCCGGCTCCGATTTTAACCCCACTCAGCTTCGCTGACCGTCGCGACCCGTCGGGGCGCCACTGCCCCACTCAGCTTCGCTGATCGCCTCGAACCGTCGGGGCGCCACCCGGCATCCATGCACCAGCGGCGCTTCGCCAGGAATTCCTTCCGACTCGCCACGAGCCGCCTGCGTTTTTCTGGCCAGGCATGGCGTCAATGTTGCTGGCTCCCCGGGCCGTCCGGCTTGATAACGGAGTTCGCCCTGAACATCCTGTAGTCCGAGTAAGTGTGGCGATTGGAGAACACGTAGCCCCCGTAATCCACGTTGACCTCCACTTCTTTGGGGAGCCAAAGTGCCAGGGGGCTATCTGCGAACCGGGTCTCTGCAAGGTGTATCACCGCCGTCATCTTTGTCAGCGGCGGGATGGAAGCAAGCAGGTCCGTCCGCATCTGAAGAATCTGGTAATCGCCGGGGCGAATCCAGGCCACACCCTGCACCAGCAGCGGCACGGATTGTCCGGCCAAGGAGGAAGTGGCCCATCACCGCCGCCCGGTCCGCGTGCTCGGCGAAAGCCACAACCTCCGTGTCGACGCCGCCGATCTTCTGCCGGCCCAGGTAACGAAACTCCGACCAGGGCTGTTGCAGCGACCCGAAGAAAAGGGGCATGGCGGCAAAGCCTGCCGTCTTGATAAAGTCCGTGGAAAGTTCCCGATGACGTTTTTTCTGCCCGCGCGGCTCGGTGCGGTACTCGACAAGGTTGAAAGCGCCGCCCTCCGGATGCCGCAGGATCAGGTAGTCGAACTTCTGCCTGATGCGCTTTGTGGACTGCTCCTGCGCATAGGGCTCAAACCTCCCCCAATAAGGGGGCGTTTCGGCTTCGTCGATGTTTTCCACGGCAGTGGTATCAACGAAGTTGACGACGAATTTCTGCAGATTTGCGCTGACGCCGCGCAAAATCTCGGGAAGCCCGGACTGGTCAGCGGCGGGCTCGATGCCTTTCAGTTCCGGAATGCTATGCCGCACTTTCTTCAGAGGCCATTGAGTGATGGGTTCGGCGCGCCGGTAAGCCTGGAAGTACGGCATATCCCCAACCACCCCGTGCCCTGGAGCGATATCCAGCTTTACCATTGGCGGGTAAGCCGGCGTGGGAGCGGCTGCTGCTGTGTTCGGGGGCTGCCGGCTTGCCACCTTGCGCGCCACTCGCCGCGGCTTGCTCTGGCGGGCCAAGCTGCTTTGCAGCCGGCGCGGCAGCCTGCGAAGGAACCTCGACCGCCTGGCTCAGTGCCGCCAATTGCCCGCCTTGCGAGTCGCGCACCACCACGCGCAGGGTATAGGCTCCGGCTTTCGCTGAAACATTCGTCTTCAGGCTGAGCCCGCTCTTCTCCATCTCCGCCCGCGTGGCATCGTTGAGAGCCAGGGCGTAGGTGAACTGGCGCCCGGTAACGTACTTTCCATCAGGGTCGAACAGACCCTACGGCAAACTCCACGTTGTCCACGTGCGATCACCCTGTTTCTGGAACGGCAGGGTGCCGATGCCGAGCTGCGCCTGCACCTCGATCTCCTCATTCTGCGCGCCGGCTTTGCTGGCTTCTGCCTGCACGGCGAGCGGCAGGCCCTTGAATCGGGTAGGGGCTGTACATCGCCTCGCGGATATCATCACTGGCAAGTTCTTCGGGGGTGGCCTGCCCCTTGGGCGCGAAATAGCCTTTGCGGGCCTGAACAGTGAGGCCGCGGCCGTGCGCGAGCGTGACCTTCAGCGCGTGAAACGCCCCATCGGTCTTGAGCTCGGAAGGTGAAAAAGTGAGCACGTAGCTGACTTCCGGCGGAAGCAGTATCTTGCGCATGCCGCCCAGGAGATCGTTATCACCATAGAAAAACTGGCCGCCCGTGCCGGTGGCGATTTCCGCCAGCGTTCCCGTGGCATCAACTTCTCGCGATGAGTTATAGCGTTCCGCTTGGACACCTCAGGTCTCCCGAGGGGGCGTAGGACCGCTTTGCATTCAAATCGGCCATGTTCAGGGCCACCCCTTTCCCGTCGAGCGCACTGACGGTGACCCGCGCGTGCAAGGCGCGGTCCACCAGGCTTTCCACGCGGTTGTCCCTTCCCAGGTTGATGAATCCGTCGGAAACCATCATCACCTGGCGCTCCCCGGGCAGCACGGCCATGCGGTCGATCACAGCCCTCCAGATTCTTGAGCACGGCGAGTGACTGGTACCGGTAAGCGTCGTAAGCTTCCCGGGCCCGTTCGAGGAGAAGGTTCTGTTAGCCGCCATGCGACGGGGCCAGTGGCAAACGTTCACGGCTTCATCCGCGACCACAGCAAAGGCGTCGTTATCGCTATAGTCCACGATTTGGCGGGCAAGATAATCGTTGATCTCCGGGCATGTGTTCCTGGAGTTGGCGCGCGTATTGACGCGCAGTTTCATCAGCGCTTCGTGGACTTTCTGCCGGTCGTCCGTGAAGTCCAGAGTCTGGGCACCCGAGGAGGTGAAAATCGCCACCCGCTCGTTCGAGGGCAGGCCGGCAATAAATTTCTCCGCGGCCGTGCGCGAACGGTCGAGGCTGCTCATGGTGGAATACAAGTCGTCAAAGTAAAAGGCCAGGTAACTGAGCGGGGCTGCGGGAGACCTAGCGGCTTCCCCGCTGCCTCCGCTCCTGGCGCGGCCTCTGAGGGTTGCCCCGGCAAGCCCGTTACTTCGGGAGTTTCCACTGAGAAGCTGCTGATCACCTGCGGCTGATCGTTATCGCGGATGCTGAAGTCCTCCTTCCGCAGTCCGCCCACCGCGTGGCCTTTGTTGTCGCGAACCACCACGCGAACAACTACCACGTTGCTCTGTAAGCGCAGTTTGAACTCGGATCCACCGGCCTGGGCGGCAGAGGCCGTGGCGGGAGGTTTGGGCTCCTGGGCTGGAAGGGGCGGCGAAGAAAACGCCACGAGGGGGAGGAATGCAGCACCGCTAAAGATCAACCGATTAAAAAGCCGGGACTTGAAAGGACCCTTTTGCATGGGATTTCTCCCAGCTTGCTATTCGCCGCCCGCCCAGGGCGCACGTCTTTCACCCCTGCCGGGCCTGGGAAGATTTTAACGCCAATCGGCTCCCACGGCTCACGCGGTGGGGTAAATTCTTTCGGCCCTCCGGGCCTGAGCGGGCTACGCGGAACATATGCGCGAGGCACCCGGCGAAGGGGAATCGCAGAGACTTTACACCAGCCCTCCGATGCCGCGAACAAACTGCGGCGTGGCTTGACGGAATGCCATACAATAACGGGGCCACGAAAAACAGAAGGCAGATTCAATCGACGAGGGAGGCGGTTATGAAGAGGCGGGAATATCTGGCATCGTCGCCGGTGGCATCGGCCTCGGCCGGCGGCGGGCAGGGAACCGGCGGCGCGGAGAGGCAGTCGCGAGAGTTCTATGAGCTGCGGTATTACCAGCTTCATCGCGGGCCGGGCGTGCAACTGACCCACGACTACCTGCGCGACGCCGCCCTGCCGGCGCTGAACCGAGCGGGCATCAAGCCAGTGGGCGTGTTTGAAACGCTGGTTGGGCCCCAGAGTCCGTCACTCTATGTGCTGATTCCGCACCCATCGGCCGAGTCGGTGCTGACGGCGTGGGAGCAAGCGCGCGCCGACAAGGAATACCAGGAGCGCGGCGCCGCCTTCCTGAACGCTCCGTCGTCAAACCCCGCGTTTGTGCGCGTGGAGAGCCAGTTGATGGCCGCGTTTGCAACCCATCCGCGCATCACGCCGCCGCCCGCAGGTCCGCGCGTCTTTGAATTGCGCACCTACGACAGCGCTACCAAAAGAGCCAACCTCACCAAGATTGAAATGTTTAACACGGGCGAAATTGATATCTTCAAAAAGGTCGGCTTCCACCCCGTGTTTTTCGGCGAAAAATTGGTCGGGCCGCGCTGGCCCAACCTGACCTACATGCTGGCATCGGCCAGCCTGGAGGACCGCAACAAACACTGGGCCGCGTTCGGTGCCGATCCGGACTGGAACAAATTGAAATCGACGCCCGGCTACTCGGACATCGAAATTGTTTCAAACATTACCAACGTACTGCTGCGCCCGGCAGAGTTTTCGCAGGTGTAAGGCGCGCGGGCGGGGCGGGGGTGAAGCCGGCCGGCGGCCCCCGGTAGATGTGCGTTCAAGGAAAACGAGCTATCACGGAATTTTGAAATCCTATGGAGGTTGTTCATGAAACGGCGCGACTTTTTGGCATCATCCCTCGCAGCATCAGCAACACTCGCATCCGGCGGCGCGGCCAGCGCTCAGGGGAGCAAACATGACGCGCGCGATTACTACGAGTTCAGGTTCTACCAGCTGACCAACGGTTCCAAGGTGGAGATGATGCACGACTATCTTCGCGAGTCTGCGATCCCTGCGCTCAACCGGATCGGCATCAAACCGGTGGGAGTTTTCAATACCATGGTGGGGCCCATCAGCCCTTCGCTCTACGTGCTGCTGCCGCACCGATCGCTGGAGTCGGTGGCGACTCTGGAAGAGCGTCTGCGGTCCGATGACGAGTACGTCAAGAGCGGCGCCGAGTTCCTGAACGCTCCGGCGAGTGATCCGGTGTACATCCGCTACGAGAGTTCGCTGATGAAGGCGTTCGGCTGCCATCCGCGAATAACCGCTCCCCCCAAAGGGAAGCGCATGTTTGAGCTGCGCACTTATGAAAGTTCCAGCAAAAATTACAATCTGAACAAAGTAGAGATGTTCTGCAGCGGCGAGGTGGACATTTTCGTCCGCAGCGGGTTTCATCCTGTGTTCTTTGGCGAAAAGCTCATCGGTGAGAGGATGCCCAACCTCACCTACATGCTCTCGATCGGCAGCATGGAAGAACGCGACAAGGCCTGGGCGGCATTCAGTGCTGACCCGCAATGGAAGGAGCTGACCTCGTCCCCCAAATTTTCTCCCGGGCCGAACGTGGTGAACATCACGAACTATTTCCTGACTCCAGCTCCCTATTCGCAAGTGTGACGGGCTTCGATCTGCACGAAAGTTCCATAAGAAGCCGGCCGCCTTTGTGGCAGAATGGATGTTCCGGGGCGGGACGTCGCCCGGGGGCAAGGCACTATAAAACGAACGCGGAGAGGAGAAAGGAAACCCTCTATGAAATATCTTCTGGCGGCGCTTTTGGCTGTTTCGATTTGCATGCCGGCGTTTGCGGTCGGGAAGGAAGACCAGCGGCTGCATCGGTCGGCGGAGATCCTTCAAGAGATTATGAAGACTCCCGAAAAGGGGATTCCGCAGGATCTTCTGGACAAAGCCGTGTGTGTGGCGATTGTTCCATCCTATAAGAAGCTTGCCTTTGGTTTTGGAGCGAGTGGCGGCAAGGGGGCGATGGTTTGCCGGCGCGGTGGCGACGGCGCCTGGAGCGGGCCTTCGATGTTTACCATGGGAGGAGGAAGCGTCGGCTTTCAGATTGGCGGTTCGGCGACGGACATTGTGATGATCGTGATGAGCGCCAGAGGGGCCGAGAAACTGATGGGAAATAAGACCCAGCTTGGGGCGGACGCCTCGGTTGCCGGAGGCCCTGTGGGGCGGACGTCTCAGGCCGCCACAGACCTGCAGATGCACGCGGAAATTCTCACCTACTCGCGGGCGCGTGGTTTGTTTGCCGGCATTTCATTGCAGGGTGCGTTCATGAAGACAGACGGCGAGGCGAACGAGCGGCTCTACGGGCGCCAGCTGGAGCCCAAGGAGATCTGCCTGCAGGGTGCGGGCGGAATCCCAGCCCCGGCCCGGGAGCTTGACCGCACGCTATCCAAGTTCTCGCCGCACGGCGGCCAAAAGCTGACCCATTAGGATTTCCGAAGTCTGGTGGAGCGCCACAGCATCCTCAGCCACCTCGTCCAGCGTCAGGCGCCCAGTCATCCTGTTCCCCAAAAAAGAAAAAGGGCGGAAACGAATTCCCGCCCTTTGGACCCTGAATTCAGGGGTTACAGCTACTTGATCTCTCCTGCGTAAATACCCATGACGGTTTGAAGGAACTTCACAGCCTCGCCTCTGGGGCGCTGGAAGGAGTTCCGTCCGATAATGGAGCCGAAGCCTCCGCCATCGCGAATGGCCCGCGCTTCATCGAACACCGCGTCATCCGCGGCCTTTGCGCCTCCCGAGAAGATGACGATACGGCGACCGTCGAAGGAACTCTGGACCACGTGGCGCACACGGTCCGCCAGAGTACTGATGGGCACCTTCGCGCTCTCATAGGCCTTCCGCGCGGCCTCCTGCTCGATATGATCGCTGGGCAGTTTGACCTTGATGAGGTGAGCGCCAAGCTGCGCGGCAATCTGGGCCGCGTAGGCGACAACATCAATTCCTGTTTCGCCGGCCTTGCTGATGTCTGACCCGCGTGGGTAGGACCATACCACTACTGCCAGCCCGTGGCTCTTGGCCTCGCTCGAAAGCTCCCGCAGTTCCTCATACATTACCCGTGAATTGGACGATCCGGGATAGATCGTGAATCCGATGGCCACGCAGCCCAGGCGCAGCGCGTCGCGCACGCTGCCCGTTACCGACGAAAGGGGGTCCTTTTCATCGTGCAGCGTGTCGTGATTGTTGAGCTTCAGGATGAGGGGGATCTCTCCCGCGTGCCGTCCGGCAGCTGATTCCAAAAAGCCCAGCGGAGCCGCATAAGCGTTGCACCCGGCCTCGAGCGCCAGCTCGAAGTGATAATTCGGATCATAGCCGGCGGGATTCACGGCAAAACTCCGCGCCGGTCCGTGTTCAAATCCCTGATCGACAGGCAGGATGACGAGTTTGCCTGTTCCTGCAAGGCGGCCGCTGTTTAACAGCCGCGCGATGTTGGTTTTGGTTCCGGGCGAATCGCTTTCATACCAGCTCAGGATTTCCCGCACGCGATCCGTCATCCGGCCGCTTTGATTCTGCCGCCCCACGCGGGGAACGGCTTCTGTTGTTGCCATACCATGCCTCCAAACTAAATGAACTTGTAACCTTTCAGATTACAGGCCGGAAGACACCGCTGGCAAGTGAAAACTAGGATGCCCACGCCGTATTGGAAGGCGCGGCTCGCAGCCAGGGCCGCGTCAAGAAGCAGACAATGGTCAAATGATGCCGGACATTCTCTGATCGCGCTAGCATCAGGAGATGAGGAGCGATCCACTGGGCCCGTACCACATTTCCTGTGATATATTGAGACCGCCTTACCAAAGTCTACATATATTTTTTCGAAGGGGGAAGTTATGAGTCAGGATTCCGAAATCAGCCGTCGGGAATTTTTAAGGTCGGGCGCCAGGACGGGAGTGGGTCTGGCCGCCATGGGAGGGCTCGGCCTGGTGGGCGCTCCCGGCAAAGTTCTGGGAGCCAATGATCGCGTACGGCTTGCCGTTTGTGGCGTCCGGGGGCGCGGATGGGACCACGTGAGGGGGTTCTCAAAACTACCCAACGTGCAGGTTGCGGCGATTTGTGATGTGGATGAGAACGTGGGTCGCCAGCGGATTGCGGACATGGAGAAAATGGGGCTTGCCAAGCCGGAATACTACTATGATGTGCGGAAGCTGCTGGAGGACAAGTCGATCGACGCCATCTCAATCGCTACGCCGGACCACTGGCATTCGCTGATCGGCGTTTGGGGTTGCGAAGCCGGCAAGGACGTTTATTGCGAGAAGCCCTGCTGCCACAACTGGTGGGAAGGCAAGCAACTGGTGACGGCGGCGAACCGCTACAACCGGATCGTACAGCACGGAACGCAAAGCCGCTCGGAGAAGGGTGTTATCGAGGCGGTCCAGAAAATGCGCGACGGCCTGATTGGTGACGTCTACCTGGCCCGCGGGCTTTGCTACAAATGGAGGCCGTCGATTGGACACACACCGAATGCTCCGGTCCCTTCAGGCGTCCATTACGACCTGTGGCTGGGGCCTGCTCCCGAACAGCCCTTTACGAAGAACCACTTCCACTACAACTGGCACTGGTTCTGGAACTACGGAAGCGGCGACCTGGGCAACCAGGGCATCCACCAGCTCGACATCGCGCGATGGGGGCTGGGCGTCAAGTTCCCCAACAGGGTCTCCGCGGTAGGCGGCAAATTCATGTTTAAAGACGATCAGCAAACCCCGAACGTCCTGAACTGTTCCTTCCAGTACGACATGCCGGACGGAAGCCGCAAGATGATTGAATTCGAGGTGCGCGGCTGGATCACTAACCATGAAGCCGGGATCGGTGTGGGCAAAGGGTCCCACGGCATTCCTGCGGCGGGATTGCAAGCCCAGAAGGGCAAACTGGGACCCGTGGCGGCGCCGCAGAATAGCATCGGTGACATCTTCTACGGTTCGAAAGGTTACCTGGCCATCGACGGAGGCGCGGGCTATGAGACCTGGCTGGGCCCCGGGCAGGAACCCGGCCCGCACGGCAGCGGAGGCGGCGACCACTTCCTGAATTTTATTGAAGCCGTGCGCTCTCGGAACAAGGCGTCGCTGAATGCTCCGATTGAAGAAGGTTATATTTCCTCGACGCTGATCTACCTGGCCAACGCGTCGTACCGGCTGGGCAAGACCATCGAATTTGATCCTGACGCGGTGAAGGTGGTGAATGACGATGATGCTAATCGCCTGCTGCGCAGCGCCGATCGAGGCTACAGGAAACCGTTCTATATTCCAGAGAACGTGTAAGGCATAAGGGCAGCCCCTCTAACCGGGTTGTCGGGCATTCGAAGGGCGGAAGCCGGACCCTGCGGTGAAGTTGTCCGTTGCGGGACGGGTTCCGGCCCTTCTGGAAAGCCTTTTGGGGTTTTGGGAAATCATATACAGAGTTTTACGGAGCCTCTCTCGGGCCCGAAGTTTTGAGAGGAGGGCGAAGTGGATATCACTCGCCGGGAATTTCTGCTGGCGGCGGGTATGGCTGGAATTGCCATCCCTGCGCTGGCCTCCGTCGAAGGCATACAGATCGGGGTGTGCGCTCCCACGCGTGAACTCGATGCGGTGGCCCGGTACGGGTTTGATTACATTGAGCCGGCGGCCGCGTCTGTTGGCGCCATGAGCGAGGGCAATTTCCAGGCGTTCAAGGCGAAGCTGATGGCCTCGCCGAGTCGATGCGAGTGCTTTAACAGTTTTATCCGCCGGAAGGACCTGCGCGTGGTGGGTGACCATGTGAACTGGAACGCCCTGAATGAATATCTTGACCACACGCTGGCGCGCTGCCGCGAGCTTGGGGGTTCGATTGTGGTCTGGGGCAGCGCGGGTTCCAGAAACGTGGAGCCCGGGTATTCGCGCGAAAAGGCCTGGAGCCAGATCAAAGAGTTTCTGGGCCGGGCGGGCGACATCGCCCGCCGCCACCAAATCATCATTGCCATTGAACCCTTGCGGCATCAGGAGAGCAACATCATCAACACGGGCGCGGAAGCACTGAAGCTGGTCCATGAGGTCAATCATCCCAACATTAAAATGATCATTGACTATTACCATATGCGTGTGGAGCACGAGAGCCCGGAAATCGTTTGGAAAGCGCGCAAGGAAATCGTTCATTTCCATTTTGCCAACCCGCACGGGAGGTTGTGGCCAAAGAGTCCGGCGGAGGATCCTGTGTATGCCGAGTTTTTCAGGCAGGTGAAGAGGATCCACTTCCAGGGAGGAATCTCCATTGAGGGCAGGGGATCGCTTACCCAGGACGCCACGGCCAGCCTGGCCTTTTTTCGCCAGGAAATCACATCTGCTTAGGCCTCCTGCTTTGGGACCTTCGGGGCTCTATGCCTCTTGACTTCAGGGTTTTACAGGCATACGATGGGTCCATCGACTGGAAGTTACTTTAACTGGAGAGGTGGGAGCACTGGCTCCTGGAAGCAAGATGAGTATTCTCAAAATTGCACATGTTCCCCCCGCCAGGGTTGAACCGGGGCAAACGGTCTTTGAGGCGGTTCGAGTGATGGCGAAAGAAGGCGTCGGGGCCGTCGCGGTGATTGAGAAGGGTGAAAGGGCAGAACTCTGCGGGGTTTTTACGGAGCGCGACCTGATGCTGCGCGTGGTGCTTCAAAAGCTCGATCCGGAAAAGACAAAGGTTCGGGACGTCATGACCTCGCCGGTTACAACCATCCCGGAAAATATGACCGCTGAAGATGCCTTCAACCAGCTGGTGGAGCGGCACATGCGCCACCTGGCCATTGTTTCACCGGACGGCGAGCTTCTCGGAATGCTCTCCATTCGCAATCTTCTGGAACACCTGATCGAGGACCTGCAGCGCGAGCTCCACTCCCTTGACCAGTACATTTCAAACGACGGCCCCGGCGGATGATTTCGCCACACGCCACAGCTCCCGCGTCCTGCTGAACACTCCGGACTTGTTGCCTCCCGAAGCGAGACCAGTTGGTGATTGGGATTTCAGGTGGAGACCGGTCGTATTACGGCTCCGGGCACCCGTCCATTTCACGGGCGAAGCAGAGTCGTGGCCGGGAAGTGTCCCGGCCCTTCGGACTCGTCACGGCCTGTCGCCTTCGGGACGAAGGGTGCCGGGTGCGACAGAGGATTCTCCCACCGGCTTGCCATGCTCATCCTCATCGCTGGCGGCTCCATAGGCAGCCAGGATGTCGGCAATGGAAATAATCCCCTGGAGGTTATTGAAGTCGGCCCTGTGGATGACCGGCAGAAGCGGCCACTCCCCGATCTGCCGCAAGGCCACATCAAGGGGTTGGTCCGGGTGGAGCCAGGGGAGCAGTGGACTGGACAATGCTCTGGCTAGTGGCAATGTTCCCTTTCCTTCCTTGGCCAGTCGGCGCAGTTCTTCTTTGGTCACGCTGGTCCAGTCGCCATTCCGATGGCTGACCAGGAAAAATTCCAGCGTGGTAGCGCTGACGCGCCTTGACGCATCGGCCACGGTGTCTTCCGCTCGCAGGACGATTTCCGCGGGTGGACGCATGGCATCCTCAACCAGCAGCGTTGAGCGCTCGCGCTGCTCTTCCATCGAAGGCAGGTCGGTGCCGTCCTGGCGGGAAAACATATCAAACAGAGGCACGGGCTGATATTTCAGCGAGATCAGGTAAGCGATCGTATTGGAAATCATGACCGGGAGAATGATGGAGTAGTTTCCGCTCAATTCCATCACCATGAACACGGAGGTCATGGGGACACGCAGGAAGCCCGCAAACAGCACTCCCATTCCTACCAACGCAAAACCGCCGACCGTGCCTCCCAGGTGAGGGAAGAAAATGTGCTCGACGCCTCCCACCGCACCGCCGATCATGGCACCGATGAACAGCGTGGGTGCAAACATGCCGCCCGGGGTGCCGCTTGAAAAAGAAAAGCTGGTGGCCAGAATCTTAAAGACAGCCAGCAGAGCCAGCAGCTTCCAGGTGAACTGGTCATGCAAGGCCTGATCGATGATGTCGTAGCCTGCTCCCATCACCTGAGGCGCCCAGATTCCCATGATGCCGATCAGCAGACCCGCTGCTGCAGGCTGGAAGTAGAGGGTCCATTTGGGCATTGCTTTCGACCGCAGCCGGAGATAAGAGACCAGTCGGACAAAGGCCAGAGAGGCAAACCCGCCGATCACGCCCAGCGCAGCGTAAGAGAGCAGTTCGATCGGGTGAACCAGGTGAAAGGGAGGGACGCGGAAGAGAGGGTCTTCGCCGAGGAACAGGTGGAGCACCGTCACACCGGACACGGCGGAAAGGATAACCGCGCCCAGGACGCCTGAACTCCATTTTCCAATGACTTCCTCAATGACGAAAAGGACCGCCGATATAGGTGCGTTGAAGGCCGCCGCCAGTCCTGCCGCGGCTCCCACGGGAGCAATCAGCCGCACTTTTTCCCGCGAGAGATGAAGCCGCCTTCCCAGCGCCGAAGCGATGCCTGCACCCATCTGCAGCGAGGGATCTTCAGGCCCCAGTGACTGCCCGCTCCCAATCGCCAGAGCGCAGGTCAGGAACTTGCCGATCACCGTGCTGAAAGGAATATAGCCGTCATAAATGTAGACGGCGGCCTTGGTCTGGTTGACGCCGCTGCCCCGAACTCGCGGAAAGACAAAGATAACCAGGGCGGCAACGGCCAGCCCTGCCAGTGCGGGAACCAGAAAGAGGCGAAGTGGGCTCGGGGCCAGGCTGGACCCCAGAAGTTTGATACGGGTCCAGTCGATGGAGATCTGGAAACATACGACGGCGAGTCCTGAAAAAAGTCCAATGATAACAGCCAGAAGGAGAAACAGGCCCTCTTCATGCAGAAACAGGCGCGGGGTGTGCATGTTTTTGAGGCGCTCACGCACTCTGGCCCAGTTTTTGTGAAGAATTGGGATGGAGGGTGGCTCAACAATATCAGAGTTGGTTGCTACGGGATCGGTCACCGTTCTGTAACTCCTCGCGTATGAGAAATCATCAGTAAAGCCTGGTCGGGCGGCGGAGGCGTTCCACAGGCCTGCTGGGCCATTTCCTCCATCTGCATCACCAGGTCCATCACGTTGGTAATCAAGTCTGGATTGCGCTGCAGGTTTCTCCGGGTGACTTTCGGTTGCATATTATTCACGCTGGAATAAATGCTCGCAAACGGACCGGATACTTGTTGAGACTGTAAATTGACTCCCCGGCTCTGAGCGCATTGCTTTAGACGGGAAAGGGCCTGCTGAAACGCTGCAATCGTCCGCTTGCCGCGTTCGTTCTGGGAAAGCCTGCGCTGGAAGGGGTCGAGTTCAAGGACCAGGCCGCTGATTTCGAGCTTCCGTGCCACTTCCTGGTTCTTGGGATCTAGTTCAAGGGCCCTTTGGAAATATCGGTGCGCCTGGGCATAATCGGCAAGCTGATAGGCTGCTTCGCCGGCGCCTGCTGAAGCCCCGGGCTGTCTGGGATTGAGTTTCAATGCCTGCTGGAACTCCTGGAGCGCGTGCCGGTAATCCTCCACTTGCGCGAACATCAGTCCGGTCTCGGTGTGAAGGCCGGCGTCGGGCGGCAACTCCGCCTGGAGAGCGATGAGTTCGGATTCCGCTGCGTTCCTTTCACCTTCTCCCAGGAGGAACTTGCATAACTCAACTCGCACTTGACGCCGATGAGTTTCCGGGTTGCCTTCCCAGACCCCGAAAATTGCGTTGTGATAATAGCGGATGGCATCGGGGACGTTGTGCGAATTGGCGGAGAGCCGGGCGAGTTGGAGGTTGATGTTTCCATTTCCCGGTTCTCTCACCCAGAGTGATCGAAGATAAACCTCTGCTTCGCCCAGGTGCCTGGCTTTGACGAGCGCCTCGGCAAGCCGCATCTGATAGGTTGTGTTGTCACGTGCGTAGATGAGTGCGGTATGAAAGTCGTTCACTGCTTCTTCCGGGCGATTTGCCTGGAGGGCATCTTCACCCCGTTGGTACCACCTCCCGCCGAGCGCCGCCTGCTCGGCATGATATCGCTTGACAGTGAGCCCGGTGATGACAAAGAAAACTGCCAGCAGAAAAATGCTGAATAGGACCAGGGTTTCCCGCTCGAGGGACCACAAGAACCCCTTCGGTCGTGTACAGACTGGACAGGCTGTCTGTCCGGCGGGAATCAGTTGCCCGCACCTTGGACAAAGCCGATCACCCTCTGGAGGCATAATCTTTGTTCTTCTCCCGCTGCAAGTTCAATCGCTCAGGCTCCCGATGCCGTAGAGGTTTCCATGGGCGGGATTGCGCAGAAAACACCGCGACTGTCACGACTCTCCCCGGCGACGGGGCCAAGCCAACGATCTTCTGGTTCCCAAGTTACCCCCGACCAACGGGACCCGTTGGCTGTCCGCGGGTGCCGGACCTTTCACATGAAGTCATTGTATTAAGTTATCACAGTTTTGATGCTTCATTTTGCGCCCGGGCTGGCTCGGCGCCGTCATTTATTATTGCACCGGAAATCTTCGGGCTGGTCTGGCCGGTGTACTGGGCACGCGCAACCGGGGATTGAGAAGCAGGCTTCGCCGCTTGTTATGCCGGCTTGTACTCTTTGCGCTACCACGGTATGAAACTCCCGAGACCTTCTGTTCCTACTCTCCTTCCGCACCCAAGCGGACGAAATAATTGTTCAGCCATTCCCGCCCTTTCGGTGAGGCAATCACCAGGAGACGGTCCCCCGCCTTGAACTCTGATTGCGGATTCGGCAGTAAGAGGTCATGACCGCGGAGGATAACGACAATTTCCACGTTAGCTTCACCAGCTTCCTCCGAACACTTCTGAACCTGGCGGCCAATATAGCTGCTTTCCGACTGGACTTCGCAGGCGAGGATCTGTCTGCCTTCCGGGAGGTCCACCGAAACGCCCGAACGGAGCAGAGTCATTACATTCAGATGCCCCATCTGTCCGGATTCTGAAACTTTTTGTTTACCCAGAAGATTCAGCCCCACGCGAAGATATTCCGCGTAGTGGGCAGGGGACTGTGCGCGGTCCGGAACCTGGGCCTCATACATGCTTCGATACTTCAGCTTCAGGAATGACGAGAGCCGGGTCTGTACCAGATAGCTAATCAGGACGGCGAGAGCGGCGGCGCCCAGCAGGCGATATCCGCCGGTCATTTCCATCACCATCACCAGTGTGGCAATGGGTACCCTCGCGGCCCCGCCGAACACGGCGGCCATGCCCACCACCGCAAAGTCAGGGGAGGGCTGATGGAAGACCGCTGCAATCGCGGCTCCCAGCATGGCTCCCACGTAAAGGTTTGGCGCAAAAACGCCGCCTGATCCTCCCGAGGCCACCGTCAGGCCGAATGCCAGCATCTTTACGAAGATCAGAATCAGGAGAATCTTCAGCACCAGATGACCGTTAATGGCTTCCTGAATCCACCCATATCCGCCCCCCAGAATCTGCGGAAACTCCAAAGCCAGCAGACCCACTCCCAAAGCTCCGAGCGCCGGCTTGAGCTTGTTCGAAAAGGGCAGCAGGTGGAAAGCATCCCGAAGTTTGTAAAAAGCCAATGGAAGGAGGGTAGCCAGCAGTCCGCTGGCAACGCCCAAAGCAGCATACCAGATATAATCGGGAGGGCTGGGAGGCGCTAGAGACCCTGGCACCCGGAACAAAGGTTTCCAACCTACAACGGATCCTTCGATGGCATAAGCCACGATCGAAGCAATCAGGGAATAGAGCAACGCAGAGCCTTCGAATTCCAGGCTTCCGTACAGGACTTCAATGGCGAACAAGGCGGTTCCAATCGGCGAACGAAAAATGGCCGAGAGGGCCGCTCCCATGCCGATGACGACCAGGAGCCGCCTCTCTTCATCAGAGCGATGGCGCAGGGTGGCGTATACGGATCCGAAACCCGCACCAATCAGAGCGGTGGGTCCTTCCCGCCCTGCCGAACCGCCCGATCCAATGGTAATGGCGGAAGCCACCATCTTGAGAGGAGCCACGCGAGCCCTGATAAATCCTCCCGCGCGGTGGTATGCCCTGACGGCCGTGTCCGTGCCGTGGCCCTCGGCTTCGGGAGCCCAGGTATAAACCAGAAAGCCGGAAATCAGTCCTCCGACCACGATTACAGGGATTACCGGCCACAGGCCGTGGGGTCCGATGACCTGCTGCAGCGTGCCTCCCTCGCTTGCCAGCCGGGGCGATTGATAGCCTGCCAACCAAACCAGAAAGAACTTGTCGCACGTGCTCAGCATCCAGCCGAACAGCAAGGCTGCGACGCCTCCCACGATTCCCATCAGCACGCTGTCGAGAAGAAGTTGTGACTCCGCTTCCTTGGCCAGGGTTCCCTCCGATGGTACGGGTGATCGATTTCTTGTCTGATGATTGGATCCTCCGGATGGCCGCAATCCGCTGCCATCAATATTCTGCCGGAGTTTCGTGTGACCCAATCGAAGGACTGGCGACGTTTTCGTCAGTGACCGTCTTCAGGATATTTAGAGATTCCGAATGGAACTCAGGGTCCTGTTCAACAAAAAGCTTAACACACCTGGTTGAATCCGCCGTGGCGAAGTGCCGGCTCAGCGAATGTCCCACGCGGCCGGGGGGACGAAGAACTAGGACGAAATCCTCTATTCCCTTTTGGCTGCGCAAAAGAAACCCCACCGATCGAATTATTTGAGTTGCCCTAAAGTCCCACCAATTTCTGCCCGATAACCTTTGTGAAAGTCAGGCCCCGCGACCGGGTCATTCCGGCCTGCTTTTTTTCAACCAACGGAGGAACAAATGGCCATGTTTCGGAACGCCGCACAACCCCTTGGGCAGGGAGATCGCTGGGAGTTTTCCGGTGGCATGGAGAGAAATCTGCGGGATCTTTCACACATGTCGCTGCTGGTTTTTGCCGCTGCGGCTGTGGCGGCGGGCATCCTGGCAGGGATTTCGCTCTCATCAAATTTCGGTATCGGTTTGTCATGGTCTTTCATCGCTGTGGCGATTCTGTTTCCCCTGCTGTGTGGATTGTTGGCCAAAGAAGTGTGGCACGCGAAAAAGCTCGAAGGCCAGATTAAGGGGCAGGAGGACAGGCTCGGAATGATGGGAAGCGTCCTGAGACACGGCGACAACACACCGGCCGGGTTTTTGATTATTTCTCATGACATGAGGGTGCAGTTTGCCAATCAGACATACCTGGAAAGCACTTTTCAGGAGCCGGAGGAGGTCCTGGGATGGAAGGTCGAGGATATCCTCTCGACCGAAGCGATCGAGGACCAGGCCGATGCTCTGCTGAAGCGTTCTGACCCGGCGGCAAGCTGTTGCTTCGACACTTCCATCCGGGCGGGACTGGCCGGGGAGCGTCCTGTGCACATCACCATGACGCGGATTGCTCCACAGCAGGGAGAAGGGCGCATCCTGGTCATTGTCGAAGATCTGCTTCCGGACAGTTCTACGCGGGTCGTCGAGCGGGCAGCAGGTTATGTGTGCTGACCCTTGCCTGCCCCAAAAGAAACGGTTAGCCCTCGGGCAGGCGGACGAATCGCCGCGCCCTGCGCCAGGGCAACGATGACCGGCCGAAGGCGGCGACGGACTTTTGGGTAAGGCCCCCGCTGCCCTATTGGATTTCATCAACCCGTTCCGCGTTTCTGCGACGAACGCGTGAGGGAAGGCCCTTTTGTCTTGATGGCCTTCCCGCACGGAAGGGTGAGGTGTCGATGATGAGACTTTCATGGGCGGCAAGCCTTATGGCAGTTATTCTCTTCGCGGTTCCGGCATGGGCCGTCAAGAAGCCGCACCGTATTAAGCTGACGAAGCTCGACGTGGCGGTCTACCTTGCGTCGGAATTCGACGCGGCCACAACTTACCATCTGCTTCAGACCTGCGGCAGCGGGTGCTACGAGGCCAACCCGATGGTCCGGCCCATTGCTCGCAACTCGGGCATTTTTGTGATGGCGGGCGCCAGCGCCTACGCGGTCAATTACTTTGCCCACCGACTGAAAAACAGAAGGCATCCCCGGTGGGCGAAAGCACTGAGGGTTATTGCGATCGGGGTGCATGCCTACGCCGGGGCGCATGCTGTCGCGGCCGACCATTAGCGAACAGCTATCGAACCTTTCCCCCGGAGCCTGATGGCTTACGGCCAGACGGCCTTTCAAAATTCTTCGAGAAGTCCTCACCCCGGGAACCGCCGCGCTCTCTCTGGACCGCTTGGACCCCTCTCCCCTTGTCCCGGTGTTTGCGGTAGAATGGGCGCGAGCTTTTCCATGCGACAAAAACCTGACTACTCCTCTCCTGCGCATGCCGTGCCCCCGGCGGCGATCGGATTTCGCCCGGAGTTTCTGGATTTCCGGCGAGGGATCCACGTCGGTAACCTGGAAGACAACGAGCGGATCACCCGCATCCTGAAGCTTGGGCTCGAGTCGCGTTACCGCCAGCCCTTCGTGACGGAGCGGTGGGGGCGCGGGGTTTACTGGCAGTGGATTGGATACTTGCCGCGGGCCAATCGCGAAGCCAAAGCGCTTTCGAGCAAGGTCAGTTTTGGCTGTTCGAAATTTTTCCTTTCCGTGGATACCGACGAAGGATTTTTCAAGTGTGGGCTGCAGGTGGAGCGCGGATATGTGAAGGCGCCTCGCGACTTTCCCGCCTGCAAGCTTGAGCGCGACTGGGACTGGCACAGGCTGATGGGATCTCTCAAGTCCGGGGGCCCCATGGAAAAGGAATTGAAGCGCCTGGTGATGAGGGAAGGCTTCAGGATTCGCGCGGGCAGCTGGGGAGACAATCCCGTCTATCTTTCGAAAGCAAATTTTGCCGGGGTTTCGGGAATCGCGCGGATGCTGCGGAAGGCGCCTGCGGATGACTGGGCCGGCTTCCAGCTTTTCTATTCGATGGACGAGAATGAAGTGCGCCGTTCGACCGGAATTGATCTCGTGGAATCGATGATGGCCGTGTTCGAAGAAGTCACGCCGGCGATGAATTTCTGTATGCAGACGGAGCTGATTTGATGGCGGAAAACCGGCTTCGCGGGAGGGGCTGCACTTTTCCTGCCGCAATGCGGCGCGGCAGATCGAATTGACCCGGAATGCGGGAGAAGGAGCGTCACAGATGCGAAAAGCGATGAAGCGAACGTTTGTCATCACGGGGACCTTACTGGCCACGGCGCTGGCGGGGGTTTGTCAGCAGACCCGGTATTCGAATCCGCCGCTGGCCAGGACAGCAGCCGAAAAGAAGATTCTGGCGGAACTGAACAAGATGGTGAAAGACAAGGAGACGTATCTCAGCGTTCCCATAGAGGACGGCGAAGCCCTGTGGGTGCTGACCGAAGCTGCGGGCGCCAAGCGGGTGGTGGAGATTGGCACCTCGACCGGCTACTCGGGGCTCTGGTTCTGCATGGCCCTTTCGGCCACGGGCGGGCATTTGACCACCTTCGAGATCAACCATGAGAGGTTCACCGAGGCGCACCAGCACTTTGAAGAAGCCGGAGTTGCAGACCGGGTCACCCAGGTTGAGGGCGACGCCCACAAGAACCTGGAGAAGCTGAAAGGCCCGGTGGACGTTGTTTTTATCGACGCTGACAAAGAAGGCTATGTCGACTACCTGCATAAAGTCCTGCCGCTGGTCCGGCCGGGCGGATTGATCCTTGCGCATAACATTGAAATGGCGCCCGATTATGTTCGCGCCGTTACCACCCATCCTGATTTACAGACCATCTTCTACATGCAGGGCCGGGGACTTGGGGTAACGCTGAAGAAGCGTTGAAACCTGCATGGCCGCTCGCGCGCGGCTAGGGTGCATTCATAGCGGACGGTTTGTCTGCCACTGGCGGCGGGGCGGGCGGCTTCCAGTCCGCGCGGCGGATTGCAGCCGCCTCGGGCGAGCAGGATCGGCACGCCTCGATGTGTTTCACAGCAGAATCGAGCTTCCACCCGAGGCACCAGTGGAGATAGGCGGCGGCGACGGTCGGAGAGCGGTTGACTCCCGCCGTGCAGTGGAGATAGACCGTGTGGCCTTCTTCCAGAAGCCGGCCGAGTGCGGCCACGCATTCCGGAAGCTTCTTCCGAAGGTCTGACTCGTCAAAATCGCGAATCGGTGCATGCGGCAGAGCTTGACGCTGCTGCCGGCATAGAGATTCTCCAGCGGCTCTGTAAAGAATCTGGCCATCCGGAGGTCTTCATCCGTCTGCAGGTTCATCACTGCGGTGACGCCTTCACGTTTTTGCAGCAATTCCACTTCGCCCGAGGATTCAAGAAACGCACCGACGAGAAGCCGCGGCTGAATAAGGTTATAGTCGATCATGCATCCGACTTTCTTTTGGAAAATCCCCCGCCGTAGAGAAAGAGCTGGCCGTCTGGCAGTTGGTTTACCCGGGGGTACTGGTGGAAGCCTGGACCTCTGCAGGTGCGGGACTTTTCTCGAGCGCCAGACCAATGGCCTCGCGGATGGTCTTGACGTAACGCAGTTCCACGCCTTCCAGCATGTCGTCCTGCAGGTCCTCTTTGACGTTGGGTTCGTTGTCCGCGGGCAGCAGCACTTCCTTGACACCGGCTCTGCGCGCGGCCAGGACCTTTTCCTTGACGCCTCCGACGGGAAGGACCTGTCCGCTGAGGGTAATTTCGCCGGTCATGGCCACGTGCGGACGAATAGGCCGATGGGTCAGCGCCGAAACCAGCGCGGACACCATGGTGATGCCCGCCGAGGGTCCGTCCTTGGGGATGGCGCCGGCGGGAACGTGGATATGAATGTCCTGGTTCTGGAAGAAGTCCGGATCGATGTTGTATTCTTCCGCGTGCGCACGGACCCAGGCCAGCGCCGCCTGCATCGACTCCTGCATTACTTTGCCCACGTGCCCGGTCATGGTGAAATTCTTGCCGCCTTTCATGGAAGTGACTTCAACAAACAGGATGTCGCCTCCTGAGGGCGTCCAGGCCAGTCCCACCGCGACGCCCGGCTGCCGGGTGCGTTCAAGCAGTTCCGTCTCCATGCGAAACCGCTGGACGCCAAGAAATTCCGCAAGGTTTTCGGGCGTCACGGTCAGTTTTTCCGGATGGCCCTCGGCAATCTTGCGGGCCTGCTTCCGGCAGACCGTGGCAATTTCCCGCTCCAGGTTGCGCACGCCCGCCTCGCGGGTGTAATGGCGGCTGATGGCGGCAATGGCTTCGCGGGTAAACTCGATCTGTTCGCCCAGCTTGATGCCGTGCTCCCCGGTCTGTTTGGGAATCAGGTGCCGCACCGCAATCTCAACCTTTTCTTCCTCCGTATATCCCTGCAGGTCCAGCATCTCCATGCGGTCGAGGAGCGGAGGCGGGATGGTATCCAGCACGTTGGCGGTGCAGATAAACAGCACCTTGGAGAGGTCAAACTGCACGTCGAGATAGTTGTCGCGGAAGTGCGAGTTCTGCTCCGGATCCAGCACTTCCAGCAGGGCGGAAGAGGGATCGCCGCGGAAGTCGCGCCCGATCTTGTCTACTTCGTCCAGCATGAAAACCGGATCGCGGGTTTCGGCGCGCCGGATGCCCTGTATGATCTGGCCGGGAAGAGCGCCGATGTACGTCCGGCGATGTCCGCGAATTTCCGCTTCGTCGTGAATGCCTCCCAGCGACATGCGGATAAACTTGCGGTCGAGCGCCTTGGCAATGGATTTGCCGAGCGACGTTTTGCCCACTCCGGGCGGTCCCACAAAGCAGAGCATGGGACCTTTCATTTCCGGCTTCAGTTGCAGGACGGCCAGGTAGTCGAGGATACGTTCCTTGATCTTTTCCAGGTCGTAATGATCGGTTTCGAGCACCTCTTTGGCTTTGGTGACGTCCACCTTCAGCTCGCTGGCCTTTTGCCAGGGCAGCACCACCAGCCAGTCCAGGTAAGTGCGAGTGACGTGATAGTCGGCGGCGGCAGGCGACATCTTGGACAGCCGGCTCAGCTCCCGCAGGGCCTCTTTGCGGGCTTCTTCGGTCATGCCGGCGGCCTCAATCTTCTTGCGCAGCTCTTCGATCTCCTGATGCTCGTCCGCCTCGCCCAGTTCTTTCTGGATGGCCTTCATCTGCTCGCGCAGGTAATACTCGCGCTGGCTCTGTGTCACCTGGTCCTGGACGTCCGACTGAATCTTGGAGCGGAGCTGCAGGACCTCAACCTCGCGGGCCAGAAGGTGGTTCAACCGGTCCAGCCGGGCGGTCAAATCCAGGCTTTCCAGCAGTTCCTGTTTTTCGGTGCTGGAGAGCGAAGGGAGATTGGCGGCGATAAAGTCCGCCAGGCGGCCCGGGTCGTCGATGTTCATCACCACCGTCTGCAGGTCGTCGGAAAGCGTCGGAGAAAGCTGCACCGCCTGCTGGAACAGCGTGGTGACGCTTCGCACCAGCGCGTCGAAGTCGGCCTTCTTGTCCTCGGGAACAACGTCCGGGAGCGCCTTGACCTTGGCACGGATGAAAGGCTCCATCTGCAGAACTTCTTCCAGCGCGATCCGCTGCAATCCCTCGACAAATATGAACAGACTCTGCGTGGGCAGCTTGATGATCTTGTGGACAAAAGCCACGGCCCCGATCTGGTAAAGATCGGAGGCCTGGGGGTTATCCACGCGCGGGTCCCGTTGCGCGATGACGCCGATGAACTTTTCGCCCTCCGGCAGTGAGTTGATCAGTTCCAGCGAGCTTTCCCGGCCTACCGTCAGCGGCAAAATGGCGTTGGGAAACAGCACCGTATCCCGAACCGGCAAAATGGCCAGATTTTCAAAATCGGCGGATTTCTTGATTTTTTCGTTCATCTTCAGGCATCCCCGGACACACGAATTTGGGCGCTGCTTTCAGCTCCGCGCTGGCATTCTATCAGATGCTTCCGGGCTGCCAACATTTTATCCCGCCAGAGTTGAGGGAAAGATTCACAGGGCCCGGCGCCAGTGAATCGAGTGAAAGACCCGAAACCAGGCCTCTCATGATTCGTGAAGCGCTCTCTTCATCTTTGGATGCTCCTGTCGGGGAAAGGGTTCAGGGCGTACAGGACCGGGCGGGGTAGCGCCCGGGAACTACTGAAATGCGTTATAGGGCTAGATTCCGATCGGATTGTCTCCGGTTCGTTTTGGGTTCGTTTTTTCGCCCCCTTTTATTTTCAACAACATCGGTAGCTTCGTTTTAGGTTTGTTTTAGGTTTGTTTTTTCCACAACTACGTGTTTTCAACAACTTCTCAGCTTTGTTTTTAGGTTCGTTTAGGTTCGTTTTTCATGGCCAATCCTTTGTTTTCAATAACATCTCAGCTTCGTTTTTCAAAAAAGTATTCTTTTTTTGTTTTTCACCCCTGAATTTGCCCCCACAGGCTGAATAAAGACTACCATGCTAGCCACAAAAGTCAAGAAAAATCGACGCTCATACCCCGAGCTCGCTCCGGCCTGCCCGGGTGCGAGCGCCCGGCATGATCATTTGTGGCATAATTTCGGCCGTGAAGGTTTTGATCTCAGGAGCGGGAATCGCGGGACCGACTCTTGCCTTTTGGCTGGCCCATTACGGCTTCGAACCCACCCTCCTCGAAACGGCGCCCCGCTTTCGCACCGGCGGCTATATGATCGACTTCTGGGGCGCGGGCTTCGATATCGCGCAGCGGATGGGCCTTTCAGATGAGATCAGCAGCAGAGGCTACAAGGTCAGGGAGCTTCGAGTTGTAGACGGCAGCGGGAAGAAGGTGGCGGGATTTCCGGTCGAGGGATTTTCACGAATAACGGACGGTCGATTTGTAAGCCTCCCCAGAACGGACCTGGCGTCGGCGATCTTCAGCAAGATCGAGGGCCGGGTGGAAACGATTTTTGGCGACAGCGTGGACCGTATCCAGCAGACGGATCATGGCGTTCGAGTCACGTTCCAGAGTGGAGGCGTGCGTGAATTCGATCTGGTGGTTGGCGCCGATGGACTGCATTCTCGCGTGCGCGAGCTGGTTTTTGGCGAAGAAGGCCGCTTTGAGAAGTATCTGGGATTTAAAGCCGCGGCCTTCCAGGTGCAGGGCTACAGGCCAAGAGACGAACTGGTTTACATGTTGCACACTGAAGTCGGCCAACAGGTGGGGCGGTTTACAATGCGTGGGGACCGGGCGTTGTTCTTGTTTACCTTCAAGGACGACGATCCCAGCGTCCCTGATGATGTTCCGGCACAAAAGGCCCTCCTACGAAAACGGTTTGGCGCGACCCGGTGGGAATGCCCCCGGATTCTGGATGCGCTCGATGCGGCCGACGATTTCTATCTGGATCGGGTGAGCCAGATCAGGATGAATTCACGGCAGGGGTTATGGACGGAGGGGCGGGTGACCCTGGTGGGCGATGCTGCCTCCTGCGTTTCACTGCTGGCCGGGCAAGGGACGGCCCTCGCCATGGTCGCCGCCTACATTCTCGCCGGCGAACTGCATCGTGCCCGCGGCGGCTATGCTACGGCGTTTAGCCGATACCAGGATTTGTTCGCGCCGTTCGTGTTCAGCAAGCAGAAGGCCGCCCTTCGTTTTGCAGGGACCTTCGCACCGAAATCGAGGTTCGCGCTTTTCCTGCGCAATCAGATTTTTAACCTTCTGGCGGTTCCCTGGATTGCGGATTTTGCTATCGGCCGGGACTTTGCCGACAAAATATCGCTTCCGGATTATTCACCTCTGCAGTAACTCGTGTCACATGGGCCGAGTTTAAAGTGACTCCCCGCTACGGCAGATTCCAGACACGACAAGGTGACTGCCTGCGCCACCGGCCAACTTGCTGGCCATTAACATTAACTGATTATTTCCGCGATGGCGCCGCGCCGCTCTGGGTCTGCTTCAGCAAGGCTACGGAACGTTTGGGATCGATGTTGTGGCGGCGGCCGTCTTTGCTGGTGGTGGCGCCGGCGACGATGAGATGGATGGTCTGTTCCGGCGTCAGTTTGGGATCGAGGGCGATGAGCTTGGCGGCAAGATTCACCACGTTTGGCGATGCCATGGAGGTGCCGGACATGCGCAGCATGCTTCCACCGGGCACCGTGGACCGGACTTCGTAGCCGTCGGCATCAACGCGGACCGTGGGGCCGTAACTGGTAAAGCTGGCCTCGTCTCCCGCCTGATCCACCGCTCCCACGGTGAGCAGGTTGGGCAGCTTGAACGACGAGGGGATGTCCTCGTTGAATGTGCTGTTGCTGTTGGAATTTCCCGCGGCGCAAACGAAAAGAATATCCGGCGCGCTCTTGATGGCGTTGTAGAGTCCGGCGCGCTCGATGGCAAACAGCTTTGCCGCGATGGCCTTGCGGTCGGCGGCGTCTTTCCCCATGCCGTTCTTTTCCAATGCCACCTCGTCGTCGCGCGGGCCCCCGCCCCAGCTCATGTTGACAACACGGATGTGGTTGGCGCGAAACCAATCCACGTAAGCCTGATCGTCTTTGGCGGAGCGTTCGGAGAGTTCCTTGCTGGGCGGCAGCGGCACGTTGTGCCAGTCAAAGGTGATGCGACCCACCGCCAGCCGGATTGCCGGATTGCCTCGTGCGGATATGCCGGCCACATGGGTTCCGTGAGAGTAGATTGCGAAGAGCTCAAGATTTTCGATGAATGAGGGGACCTCGGATGCCGGCATGTGGGCGAGCTTCTTGCGCAGCGCCGCCGCTTCAGGACTGTCGATGGAGGCCTGGAGATCGGAAAATCCCTTCAGGTCGCCGAGCATGGAGGGATATTCCTTCTTCTGCTCCGGCGTCAGGGGAAGCAGCTCACCGTGCGTGGGAAATCCCTTCAGGTCGAAGGCAATGTCGTGAGGGTCGCCCTGGGGCCCGGGCCTGGCAACCGTGTAGACGCGCCCCGGAAACAGCGAGAGATCGCTGCCGGAATCCCAGATGGCGACGTTGACTGGAGTGAGTTTGTCGGCTTTCGTCAGCGTCACGTCGCGGGCTGCCCAGATGTCGGGCTTCTCAACATTCTTGGCGGCAACCTCCTGTTTGAGCACGGCGAGCATGGCGGGCATGAGAGCAATCTCGCGCTGGAGGAGGAAGCGGTCCTGGATGAGGCCCCAGGCCAGGTCGTTGCTGAGGCTGTGCGATTTGGCCACGGCGGGTTCGACCTGGGCTTTGACGCTGCCCAGGATCAGCGCCGGGGTGATGATTTCAAAGCTGCTTTTTTCCTGCTTGATCATGGTCCCTACTATGGACCATGGCAGCGGCTTGATTTCGGCCGCATAGGCTTTCTGGAAGGCCTGGAGGTATTCCCGCCCGGAGGTGTGGCCGGTGGCCTTTTGCGCTTCGATCATGGCCCGGGTCGAGAGGCCGGTCAGCAGTTTGGCGTCAGGCTTGTCCTGCACGGCGCGGAGCTTTGCGACAGTTTCAAGAGCGCCCTGGTTGTCGCCGGCCAGCAACTGCAGATCGAGACGCACGCCCAGCAATTCACGCAGCGAAGCGTGGTCCTGGACGTCGTAGTTCGTCAGGACCGAGCCGACGTCGGTTTTCACCCTGGCCGCGAACGCGCCGAAGGTGGCGTCGCTGGACTGCAGCAGCTCCGTCGCCGTTCCCGCGATCTTGTAGTTGAACCGCGGAAGGTCCGCCTGGGTTTTGACCACCTTCCTGGCTGCGGTTTGAGCGAAGCAAAGCGGCGCAGGAGCGGAAACGGTGAACGCACAGACGATCCCTAAGAGTGCCAGCCGGCTCGTGCGGCGGACGATTCGTTTCTTCATTGGTTTATACCTCTGGTGGGGAATGGGCCCCCATGTTGTGCGACTTTCGGGAGGGCCCATTATACAACTGGCGCATTCCGGAAATCAGGACTCTCCAGCGGAATCGTGTCAATTCACATTGGCGCTGTAAAACGGAATTTGCTTTATCGACTCCCAGTCCATCCTGGAATCTACGCCCGGCTGGAAATGAATGCAACCGTCAACCAGATTTCCCGGTCTCCTCGCTTCAGCGGGCGGGACTGCGCCGGGAAATTGCTTTCCAGAATGCTGGTCAACCTTCGCCACGGCCTGACGCGTCAGTGGAGGTAAGTGCCAGCCCAGAGCAGCCCGGGCCCCACGGCGGCAACAAAGATCAGCGGCCGGCTTGCGGGTGGCTCCTCTTGGAGAGCGTCTAATGCACCGCATAGACTCACGCCACAAGTTGCAGAGCCCAGATTCCCATACGCCCGGGTTATCTGTTGGATTTTGCCTGACGGAATGCGGGAGTTTTGCGCGAAGATACGCGCAAGGCGAGGATTGGCCTCATGGATCGCGAACGCGGCCACCTCCGAACGCGCCCGCCCGCTCAGCCGTTCCAGTTCACCGATGGTTCGCAATAAAAGGTCAACCGCCGCACGGCCCAGTTGTTCTCCGTTGAACTGGAATTCGAAATCGGCCCTTGGAGTCAGCCTTATTTCAAGGGCTGAGGAAAGGCCGCCTGAACAGCCAAAGGTAAAGCTCCCTAGCGTCAGCCACATTTCTTTACGCGCTGGCCCTGCCGTCAGGACAAAAGCGCATGCGCCGTCGCCAAATAGTCCGCGAAGCTCGCCAGGCGCGTGAAGAGAAGCCAAAAGGCGGCTATGGACCTCCGAGGCAACGACAAGCGCCGTCCCCTTTCCTTGCGACGCCAACATCGCGCTTGCGACCTTCAAAGCATTCAAGAGTCCTACGCAGGCCCCGCCCGTGTCTAGCACGGCGCATAGTTCCGGAAGCAGGAGCCGGGTATGGAGGGCCGCGCCGAATGAAGGCAGAGCTAGAAACGTGGCGCTGACCCCAATCAGAACGTCCACCTCGCCCGGCTCTACCTGAGCGGTTTCAAGCGCGGCGTCCGCAGCCGCTCGCGCGAGCGAAAGATGGTCTTCATTTTCGGAACCGATGTGCACGGATTCGATGCCGGCGCCTCTCAGAATCGTCCCGGGCGGCAATCCACAGTTCTTTTCGATTTCCGACGCATCGATTTTGATGGAGCCCGCTGCGCGGCCCCATCCGGCGATGCCGACCGGGCACCCGGTGAGTTCCCCGGCTAGTTCGCGGCCTTCGGTGTTTTTCCGCACGTGGATGGCAAGTATTCCCTCCTCCGCGGCTTTCACCAGAGCTCGGAAAGTCTGAGGCCGCCCTTCGGGCCAGGGATTTCCAAAGTTCGCAATTCGCGTTATCTCTTCAATGGCGGTCAGCACCGCAATCCAGCCCATCGAGTCCAGTAGGCCGCTTCGCACCAGGTCCGTTTCCTCGCCGGGCGAAGCCTCCCGCGGAGCAATTTCTCTCTCCACGATTTCTCGTATCCGCTGCCGCAACTGCGCCGAAGTCCAGGGTTGCTTCATATCGGTCATCCTAATGCTTCAACCCCTTTTTGCTTCTTCCAGCCAAGACTGCTTGGGCTGAGGGAAGAGCGAATCGAGCATTAGCCAGCACTTGGAATCCTGCATCCCGCGCGCCAGCCCGACCCTTGCGAAAAGATTTGGAGATTTCATAACCCAGTGGCGGACGCGCCGGTTCAGGAAATCTTGCGCGCGGAGCCCGCTCTGCTGTTCCGCCAAGCATTCCATGAGCCGAGTGAGGAAGGCTATCCATTCACGGTCAACGACGGGCAGGCTGCTCAGGCGCTCGCCCGAGGCGGAGGCGACCTGGGCGCGGAGGCTGACACGGGCGGGTTCCGCATAGACGCGGAAGTAGATGTTCTTCGGAATGAATCCGCAGATGGAGCGGTAGCCCTGTCCAGCGGGAATCCAGGAATTACCGCGCGCATGGGGTGGCTGGATTTCGCACCCGAACAGCTCCTCAAGCTTCAAGGCCACCTCAGCCTGTTTCAAGGCGGCAACAAGATGGTCTTCCGGAAGCACCCTGCCGGTTTTCTTTAGGTCCCAGGATTGATGGTCTTCTGTGTGGGGTGGGCTGGCTCCGGGCACGGGCGTAAGGCGGGAAAGAACGGACTCGCCGCGCGTGAACGGCTCAGGCCATGCATAGCCGTGAGCGCGTGGCGGCATGGGCCGCACAGACCGAAATGACCCGGATGAAACCTGTTCAAGTCCAATCACGCAGTAACCCAGACCCATGATCGTGACGTCAGACAGGATCAGTTCCTTTGGGTCCTCTTCGCTTGCGTCCGGTTTGTGGGGTCTTTTCCAGGGCCAGATGAGCAACGGTGACATGATGTCCCTGCCGTTTCCACTCGTCCGCTAGCATCTCGGCGGCGAGACGCCGGTGGCATCTTTCCGGTGTAGGCTCCGAGCAGAGTAAGGCGATATTCCCCTCAAACTCTTCCGGCGTAATGGCCGCCGGCAAGCCCCGGGCCCGCATTACTTCCTTAAATGACTTTTCGTACGTGTCCCAGTCGCGAGTGCGGCGGTACGCGTCACGGATTTCGGGGCTGGGGGCAAGGCGCGGCTCGTGGACGTATGCAATTCCGAGAATACGGTTCAGGAAAAAGGCGATATCAGGAAACTTGGCAAAGCCGGAAAGCTGTCCCCCGCGGTTTTCACGCACGTCAATCACCTTGCGGACTTGGGCCCCTTCAAGCAGCATGAAGAACTCTTCGGCAGTCTTTTGCGTGAACCCGATTGTGTAAATGTTGGAGTGCATTTGGGCGCTACCAGCGTTCGACCAGGTGAGGATCAACGCGGAAAGCGAATTTTTTTGCCTGGAGTTCCAGGGCTTTCTCAATGGCCTCGGTTCGGGCCCCGGGAAAAAGGGTGTTGGCGGCGACGTCTGCAAAGCCAGTCGAGCGAAGAAGGCGGTCTTCGGCTGCCTCCTGAGTTTCGATTTCCCCGTCCCTTCGAATGTGCAGCGGGCGAAGACCCGCCGCCACCAATTCCGGGCAGACCATCAGAAAGCGATGGCATTCGATGGGATCTTCCTCGGCGCACATCAGCGCCAGGCTACGGGTTCTAAGCTCCGCCTCGACGCGCTCAATCCCTTGGCTGAAGGCATAGGATTTGCGACAGACCCGATAATTCACCGCGCCATCCTGGCCGTAAGCATCGGGATCGGCCGGCCGGCCACCCAATTCCTCGCCAAGAAAGAGATAGCCTACGCCTTGCTCTTCCAGCATCTTTTCAAGGACAGAAGAGTTGAAGTGAGGAAACCGTCCGCTCAGCGGCTGGCTACGAACGTCAACCACAAGCTCGACACTGTGCGTGTCCAGCAGCCGGGTATAGTCGTCCGCTTCCATGGAAGAATGCCCGATGGTGAACAAGGTGCGCTCAGGCACGCAAGAGGGGAGACTTTTGTTTTCATCGCCCTTCGACATGTTTTCACCTTCATCTGAGGATATTATCAACCAGTCATTCCCCTTGATCGCGCCGCGATTATCATACGCCCTTGTCAGAGGGGAAATCGAATGAAAAATAGGTTGCGTCTCAGTTTGATTTACTTCGCGTGGTGAGGATGCCTGTGCGGCAAGCCAAATTGACACACAACCGAAAAATCGGTTGCCCCCGCGCCGGGGATGGCTTCGGTTTTGCGCTTTATCACCTCGCGCGGAGCTGTGATAAACTAGTGGCACCGATGAATTGCGGGGCAATACAAATCGTGGAATCAGATATTCCTTCCAGGGCGGAAAGGCTTTTCGCCCGCCAGACTGAGTCCGGCCAATGTAGCGCCGGACTTGGGGAGCGGCGATTCCGTTCCTCTATGCCCCGTTGATGAGGGCATGCAGAACGCGGCCTCGATTGAGAGAAGGCCGCGAGAATCCGGCCGTAAGAAGGAGGCCGAGATGGGATCTTCACCTACGACAACTAAAGGAGGCGCAATGCCATTTACTCTTCCTGCTCTTACGTACGCAAGTGACGCTTTGGAGCCTTACATCGACAAAATGACGATGGAAATTCACCATGACAAGCATCATGCGGGTTATGTGAATAACCTGAATAAAGCCATTGAGTCGGCGCCGGATCTGGCCGGAAAGACCGTTGAAGAACTTCTGGCCAACAATTGTTCCCTGGTGCCGGAAAACATTCGGACCGCCGTCCGCAACAACGGTGGCGGCCACGCCAACCACTCCATGTTCTGGACCATCATGGGGCCCAAGAAGGGCGGCCAGCCCGGCGGCGCGCTGGGAGACGCTATCAAGAGCACCTTCGGCGGGTTTGACCAGTTCAAGGAAAAATTCGGAGCTGCCGCAACCACTCGCTTTGGTTCGGGCTGGGCGTGGCTGGTAAAAGACAGCGCGGGCAAGCTGGGCATCTACTCCACCGCCAACCAGGACAGCCCCCTGATGGAGGGCAAGTTCCCGGTGATGGGGCTCGATGTGTGGGAACATGCCTACTACCTGAAGTACCAGAACCGCCGGCCTGAGTACATTCAAAACTGGTGGAACGTGGTGGATTGGGCAGCCGTTGAAAAACGCTTCTCAACTGGAAAGTAGCTCATCAGTGAATGGAGCAGGTTACCAGCGAAAAACCTGGTAACCTGTTCACATTTTCAGACCGTCTGAGTAACTTTGATAGCCGCTACTCGTTGCCATGGCCAGGATGAGTGAAATCCACGTGAACGGGAAGCGCCACGCCATTGACGCCGACGCAGAGGCCACGCTGCTGAGCGTCTTGCGTGACGATCTGGGCCTGACCGGAACCAAGTTCGGGTGCGGGGAAGGCCAGTGCCGGGCCTGCACGGTCCTGCTGGACGGGAAGCCTGTCCATTCCTGCCTGACGCCGGTGGGTGAAGCCGCCGGAAAACAGATTACCACCATCGAAGGGCTGGCAAAGAACGGCCGGCTCCATCCCCTGCAGCAGGCTTTTCTCGACGCGGAAGCGCTGCAGTGCGGTTATTGCACTTCCGGCATGATCATGACTGCGCTGGCGTTGCTGCGCCAGCATCCCAACCCCGACGAAAAGACCATTCGAGAATTTATGCAAGGCAATATCTGCCGTTGCGGGACCTATCCGCGCATTGTTGAAGCCATCCAGCGTGCCGGCAGCGGCCATGAAGAAATCCAAAGCATGAGCAAAGGGAACATTCCGGAAATCGCCATCGAACCCGAGCGGTACGAGCTCGCGGAGCCGCCACTCCATTACTTTGAGCTTGATCGCCGTGACTTCTTCAAGCTCGTGGGCGGCGGTGTCGCTGTCTTCCTGTTGCTGCCGAAAGGCCTGGCGCAGGAATCGGGCCGCGGCGGCTCGCGTTTTGGTGAACCGCTGCCGGAGAACATCGGCGCCTGGTTGCACATTGGCGACAGCGGCGCGGTGACGGTTTATACCGGCAAGGCGGAAATGGGACAGAACATCCGCACTTCTCTCACCCAGGCTGTAGCGGAAGAACTGCACGTGAAGATTGCCACCATCAGCCTGGTGATGGGTGACACCGACCTCACGCCTTTTGACATGGGAACATTTGGCAGCCGCACCACTCCCACCATGAACAAGCAGCTTCGCCGGGTGGCCGCCGTGGCGCGCGACGTGCTGGTTGGACTGGCCGCAAAGCGGTGGAACGTTCCCCCTTCGCTGCTGGTTGCCAGGGATGGCAAAGTTTTGCAACCCAATAGCACACGCTCGGCGAGTTATGGCCGAGCTCGCCCAGGGACAGACGCTGGCCCGGGCGATTGTCGAAAACGACCCACTAACTCCCGCCAGTGAATGGACCGTGGCCGGGAAGGAAGTTCCCAAAATCAACGGCCGGGCATTTGTGACCGGCGAGCACCAGTACGCTTCCGACATCCGGCGTCCCGGCATGATGTTCGGCAAGGTTGTGCGGCCGTCCGCCTATGGAGCGACACTCGAATCGATCGACGCCTCCAAAGCCCAGGCCATGCCCGGCGTCACGGTGGTGCACGACGGAGATTTTGTGGGAGTCGTTGCCCCGAGCGAGTTGCTGGCCAGGCGCGCCGCCGCTGCCATCCGGGCCAACTGGAAAACCACTCCCCAGCCTTCCAGCGCGGAACTGTTTGAATACCTGAAGGCTCATGCCGAGCCCGGCGGCCGGGGCGAATACGAAGCGGGGTCAATGAAGGACGGTCTGGCCGCTGCCAGGCACCGCTTGAAAGCCACTTACACCATCGCCTACATCCAGCACGCGCCGCTTGAGCCGCGTGCCGCAGTGGCGGAATGGAAGGACGGCAAACTGACCGCCTGGACCGGGTCGCAGCGGCCGTTCGGCGTGCAACAGCAGCTGGAAGAAGTGTTCCATCTTCCAAATAGCAAGTGCCGCGTGATTGTTCCCGACACGGGCGGGGCTTATGGGGGCAAGCATACCGGCGAAGCGGCCATCGAGGCGGCGCGGCTGGCCCGCGCGGCCGGCAAACCCGTCAAGCTGGTCTGGACCCGCGAAGAAGAGTTTGCCTGGGCGTATTTCCGGCCTTCCGGCGTGATTGAAATCTCGAGCGGCGTCGACGGCCATGGCCTGCTGACCGCCTGGGAGTTCCACAACTATAATTCCGGCGCATCGGCCATCCGCACGCCTTATGACGTTCCCAACCAGCACATTCAGTTTCACCCCGTCGACGCGCCGCTGCGGCAGGGTTCCTACCGTTCGCTGGCCGCAACCGCCAACCACTTTGCGCGCGAATCGCATATGGATGAGCTGGCGCATAGGGCGAAAATGGACCCGCTGGAATTCCGGCTGAAGAATTTGAAAAACCAGAGGCTGAAGTTTGCTTTCACCGCTGCGGCAGACGCTTTTGGCTGGAAGACACGTCAGGCCCCCAAGGGGCACGGATTCGGCATGGGGGGCGGCGTTGAAAAGGGCGGTTACGTTGCAACCTGCGCCGAGGTTGCCGTGGACCGGAAGAGCGGCGACGTTCGAGTGGTGCGAGTGACCACGGCTTTCGACTGCGGCGCTGTGGTCAATCCCGATGGGCTCCGAAATCAGATTGTGGGCGCGGACATCATGGGGCTGGGCGGCGCGCTGTTTGAGGCCATCGAGTTCAAAGACGGCCGCATCACCAACGGCACCTTCACCCAGTATCGCGTGCCACGGTTCCAGGACATTCCGGAAATTCAGCCGGTCCTGATCGACCGCAAAGACCAGCCTTCCGCCGGCGCCGGCGAAACGCCCATCTGCGGGCTCGCTCCCGCCATCGGCAACGCCATCTTTCGCGCTACGGGCAGGCGAATCTACTCCATGCCCATGGTTCCGAACGGGCTGAACAAAACCTAGTTTGCGCCCGCCCGGAACACTCCGTTCCAACACCCTTGACGCAGGATGCCGGACCGCCGCCGGCCCACGCCGTTACTTTTCGCCTTCCGCCTGCGCGATGAGTTCCACATCCACAGTGATCTTGACCTCGTCGCCTACAAGGATGCCGCCGGTTTCGAGCGCCTGGTTCCAGGTGAGGCCGAAATCTCTGCGGTTGATTTTGGTGGTTGCTGAAGCGCCGACGCGGGTGTTTCCCCAGGGATCTTTCATCGGCGGAGTCGGCCCTTCGACATCCAGAGTGACCTCTCGTGTGACCCCGTGGATGGTCAGGTCACCGGTTATCTTAAGGCCGTCCGAAGTCTTTTCCGCCTGTTTCGATTTAAAGGTCATCGTCGGGTACTCCTCGACGTTGAAGAAGTCGGGGCTTTTCAGGTGATTGTCGCGGTCGTGCTCGCGGGTGTTGATGGTGCTGACGTCGATCGAGGCTTCCGCGGAGAGATTTCCGGGCCGGGTGGGGTCAAAGCGGACCTGGCCCCCAACCTTGCTGAATTCCCCTTTAACATTTGAAATCATCATATGACGCACCGAGAATTGCGCATTCGAATGCGCCGGATCGATATTCCAGGTGGTGATTCCCGGGTTCACTGCCGTTGCTTGTTGAGTCTGTGCCATTTTGCACCTCCTGTAAGATAAGATGTCTTGTGACGAATATCGTTACAACAAATAATTGAGAAAATAAAAAGTCACCCTTCGGGCAATCGCACCTGTTCCAGCAAAGACGAAAGTTTCCTGAGGTCCTTTGGGGGGACGTGCGCGAAAAGATTGTGCTGAAGGTCCGTCAGGGGCTTGTCCAGGGTGACCAGCAGCCGGAGCCCTTCGCGGGTGATCTTGGTCTTGACGACCCGCCGGTCGCGTGTGTCGCGAGCGCGGGTGATGAGCTTTCTCTTTTCCAGCCGGTCCAGCAGGCGCGTAATGTCCGGGTCGTGCGTCACCATGCGTTCACCCGTTTCGCCACAGGTCAACCCGGCGCTCCCCGCGCCGCGCAGGATGCGCAAGACGTTGTACTGGGTCCCGGAAAGGCCGGACGCCCGGAGCACTTTTTCGACCTTCTGCGACAGCGCGTCGCCCGTCCGCAGCAGGTTGAGGTAGACTTCCTGCTCAATGCTTGAAAACGGTGCTTTCTGCTTGATCTCGGCCTGAAGCTTCTTCGCCACGTATCCATAATATATGTGATAACGAATATTGTCAAGAGGAAGAGCGGTGGCAAGAGCGAATTCGGTTTTCCTTCTCAAAAGGGCAGGGCCCAACAGGGTCATTCAGGTGCGAGTTTCACCTGTCGCAAGGCCCATTTGGCGTGCTCGCGGATGATGGGATCGTCGTGGCTCGAGAGTTCTTCGAGCTTTGGAATGAAGCGGCGGTCGCCGGAATTGCCCATCACCACGCACAGGTTGCGCAGCCAGCCGCGATATTTGGGCCGCTTGATGGGGGATTGCGCGAAGGCGCGGCGAAAATCCTCTTCAGTGACTTCCGTGAGCATGTCGAGCGGAGGATTGAAAAGCGAGAAACGGCGCGCCGATGGTAGATCTGTTTCTCCGCTGGATTCCGTATCGCGGATGTCCGGTGAAGCCGGAAGGGTGATCTCCATGGGCTGGAATTCCGGCAGCGCAGTTGTAGCCGCCCCGGTGCGGCCGAACCCTTTTCTTGCACTTGCCTGCCGACCGCTGGTCGCTGAATGCCGGTTGCTTTGCTCTGACTTCTGACTCCCGGCTGCCTGGCTCCTATTCCAGGGACAAACGTCCTGGCAGATGTCGCAGCCATAGAAGTTGGAACCCATCTGCTCCCGATACTTTTCCGGAATGGAGCCCTTCAGCTCGATGTTGAGGTAGGCGATACAGCGTGAGGCGTCCATGACGTAGGGCCGGGTCAGCGCTCCGGTGGGGCAGGCGTCCAGGCAGCGCGTGCAGGAGCCGCAACGGTCGGGCGCGGGAAGGTCGGGTTCAACCTCCAGGCTTGTAAGAATCACGCCGAGGAAAAACCAGGAACCTTTTGCCGGGTTGATCAGGCAGGTATTTTTCCCGGTCCATCCGATGCCGGAATAGCGCGCGAAGGCCCGCTCGACCACCGGGCCGGTATCGACGTAAACGCGGGTCTCGACGCCAGGCGCAAGATCTTCGATGGAGGTCCTCAATTTCTCCAGCCTGGCGCGCATGATCTGGTGATAGTCCTTTCCCCATGCGTAGCGGGAGATCCAGGCGCGTGGAAAGGGCGCCACTCCGGTCGGCGCGGGAGCGGCCTCTGTTCCCGCTGGCGGGGAAACGGCGGCTGCCTCAATTGAATAGGGGAATGGTACGTTGTAGATGAGGCCAACGCAGAGTACGGATTGGGCGGACGGCAAGACCAGCCGCGGATCGTGCCGCCTGGGATTTTCCAGGTAGTGCATTTCGCCGCCGAAGCCCTGTTCAACCCACTTGCGCGCGAAATCAAGGTCTTTCCAGACATCCAGCGGAGCAACTCCTGCCAGGTCAAAGCCTGTTTCAAGAGCCTGTTGTTTCAGTTGAGCTTTGAGCGCCATTTCACACCATGATAGCGCAGTGAATGCCAGAGTTGCGGGGTTGGGGGACAACACCGAAGAGTTAAGTTCCTGCGTTCAAACAGTGGTCCTCCGCACAGCCTGCACAGTCAGCCATTGAAACATTGCCCAATTTTCTGCGCAATTTGAGGCCAACATGTTGAATTTCAAGGAGATTTGCTGTTCCCATTCAGGCAGCGTTTATGTCCGTCCAACCCCTTATTGCTGCAATTCGGCACAAAGTGCTTAGAACTTCGGATGATGTTTCCTAGAATCCAAGCTGCAATAAAGTGTATTGGGGATTGCAGGATTAATTTGCGGGTTACTGGAAAAGGAACCACATAGCCATCGGGAATTGTGGGAAAGCCGTGAAGGCTTCAGATTGTTATATCAGAGGCCCGCGAGGTAGCCTTCGAGCGGTGACGGTTTTTTGCGGGAGTTGTTTTCAGCTGGAGGCGCAAAGTCTGCGGCTGGACGGCCTCGCCCAACGTGAGAGGTACGCAACGCCCTCCCCAAGTAGCGGCGGGTGATTATTTCAACGAAGAAGAGGGGTGCAGAATTATGCCACGTATTCGAGGTCAGCGAGCGATGAAGTATTTTGACCGGGCGATCACAGGGACCGCCGGCGCATTGTTCGATGGTATTCAGTTTTTCAATAAGTACAAACCGGCCCCGGCCTTTACGCCGAATTGGTCTGACAAGCCGCTGCTGAAATCCTGGCAGAAGACCAAGCCGAAGTTGGGCTGGCCGAGGGAAACCGATTCCCTTTGTCCGGGCTGCGTGAAGGAAGCTCGTGAGGCCATCATTTCCGGCGAAAAAGACTGGAAAGACCTGCTCACCACGAAAGTGGGTGAGATCAAGGCTCAGATCATTGAGCGTGACGGCCAGGTGTGGATGATAAAAGATTGTCCCATCCACGGCCATTATGAAGACATCATGGCGCTTGACGTCAACTTCCTGCAGTGGATTGAGCAGAACTTTCCAGGCCGCGACATCCGGGCCCACAACGATAAGGACCTTCACAATCATGGGTCCAGCACCATCAAACACGGGCGCGGCTCCGTGCTGACCGTGGACCTGACCAACCGCTGCAACATGATGTGCGATCCCTGCTTTATGGACGCGAACCAGGTTGGCTTTGTGCACGAACTGAGCTGGGAAGACATCAAAGAGATTCTCGACAACGCCACGAAGATCAAACCGCGGCGGCAGATGTCCGTGCAGTTTTCAGGCGGCGAGCCCACCATGTCTCCCTACTTCATTGATGCCGTCCGTTATGCGCGGAAGAAGGGCTTCAACAGCGTTCAGGCGGCAACAAATGGCATCGAGTTCGCCAAGAACAAAGAGTTCTGCCGGCAGGCGTTTGAGGCCGGCCTTCGTTATGCCTATCTGCAGTTTGACGGCATTGGCAACGACGCCAACGGCCACCGACAAGGTGGGTAACCTGTTTGACGTCAAGCTGAAAGCCATCGACAACATGCATGAAGCGGGCATCGAGATCATCCTGGTCACCACGCTGGTGAACAACGTGAACAACGACCAGGTGGGTCCCATCATCAATTTTGCCCGTGAGAACCCCAAGAAGATCGCCTTCATCGCCTTCCAGCCGGTTTCGTTCACCGGCCGCGATGAGGACGTGACACCTGAGCGGCGGGCCCGGCAACGATATACGCTGTCTCACATGGCGGCAGACGTGAAGAAGCAGGTTGGCATTACGGAGCCGACCCGCGACTGGTTTCCGCTTTCGCTGATGGGTTCTTTCGCTGATTTTGCCGATCTGGTTCACGGGCCGGAAGCGCAGTGGGGTCAGGTGAGTTGCGGGTGCCATCCCAACTGCGGCGTCGGTACCGCGCTGATGATCAATAAGGAAAACAAGGAATGGGCGCCCGTGCCGCAATTCCTCAACATCCCCGGCCTCGTGAAAGACATGCAGAAGATCACCGATGCCGGCCGCGGCAAGTGGTTTTCAAACTTGATGATGGGCCTGGCGCTTCTGAAGAATTACAATCCGTTCGGCGCCCCGCCGAGCCTGGCGCTGGTGGATATCCTGAAGAAGTTCGACAAGTCATTCGCTTTGACCGGCGAAAAGCGCGCCGACAAGGTCTACGGAGCTTCCAGCCCCGACCGCACGCTTGATGACACGCTGAAGCGCCGCTCGGACCCCTGGAACTTCCTTTTCATCGCCGGCATGTGGTTCCAGGACCTGTTCAACTATGATTTCCGCCGCACGGAGATGTGCATTATCCCCTACGCGACGCAGCAGGGTGAAATTTCATTCTGCGCCTACAACACGGGAATCGGATGGCGGAATATCATTGAGAACATGCACAAGAACGCGACAGTCGCCGAGTGGTACAAGAGCCATGGCAAGCATGAAATCTATGCTGCCGGGAAAAAGGTCGACCTGGCTGAGTATGAGCACTCTCTGACCATCAATGCCGAGGACGCAGGGCGCGTGCGCGAGCTTGCTCACGATGTCCCAATGACAGCAGCCGAGGAACAGCGGGCACGGCGCAAGGCCGAATGGGAGGCCAAGGAGGCTCGGGCCTACTATGAGGAGGTTGTTCTCAAGAAGCCCAAGGCTGACCTGGTGCAGATCGGCAGCGCCAAGCAAACCAAGGAATCCGAGGAAGTTTCCGTCTAGTTTTTCCCGTGGGGGGTTGAGGAAAAAGGGCCGCCTGTTGAGAACATGACAGGCGGCCTTTTTGTTTGGTTGACAGCTGATGGAGGGGTGGGTCTCGCTTTCCGTGAGTTTCCGCCGGCCAGCCGCGCCATGGAACGGACTTGCCTTGCTCGTGGGTCGGAGTTGCTGTACGATGGGAAGTGTTCTCCGAGCCTTCGGGAGCTAAAGAGCCTCCACCACAATCCATGCCTCGAAGGCCGGCAGGGTGCGCGGAGAAATCCGGGCGCCTCCCGTATTTGGAAAGGGGAACAGGCCTACGCCGAATACGGGTAGGCGTTTTTATTTTTGTAGGCTAGTCTTGGCCATTCATCCTGACCGGGCCCGCAAGCGTTGATTGTCGGCGGAAATCTATGCTCAAAGACAGCTATGGCCGGGACATTCACGACCTGAGAATTTCAGTTACGGACCGCTGCAATTTTCGGTGCGTTTACTGCAAGTCGGCCGATCCGAAGAATTATTACCCTCACAAAAATCTGCTGGGCTGGGATGAACTTTTGCGCGTGGCGCGCAATATGGCCGGCCTGGGAATCCGGAAGATCCGTGTGACCGGCGGTGAGCCGCTGCTGCGCCCGGGCATCATTGATTTTCTCTCCGGGTTAAAGCAGATCGAGGGCATCCAGGACCTGGCGTTGACGACCAATGGCTATCTTCTGGCGGAGATGGCATCGGGACTGGTTCGTGCGGGTGTCTGCCGGGTCAATGTCAGCATGGATTCTTCTCACCCGGACAAGTTTGCTGCCATTACGCGCACACCCGGTTCTTATGAACGCGTCATGGAGGGTGTGGACGCAGCGGTGGAAGCGGGATTGCATCCTGTGAAGGTCAACGTGGTGCTGGTCCGGGGATTCAATGAAGGGGAGATTCTGGGTTTTGCGGAACTTGCCCGGAAAAAGAATTTGATTGTCCGGTTTATCGAGTTTATGCCGCTGGATGCCGATCACTCCTGGGACCGCTCAAAGGTGGTGACGGCACGCGAGATTTTTGAGACCATCCATCCCGTGTTTCCGCTGGAGGAGTTCCCGCGCCGGGAAGCGAGCGAGACGGCCTTGCGCTACCGGTTCCGTGATGGTCAGGGTGAAATCGGAATGGTTGCCCCGGTATCGATCCCATTTTGCGGGCAGTGCAGCCGCATTCGCCTGACAGCCGACGGCAAGCTCCGCACGTGCCTGTTTTCGCTTGAAGAATTCGATGTAGCGGCGTTGCTTCGCGGCGGGGCCGACGACCATGCCATCAGAGTCATGATCCGTTCTGCGGTTGACCAGAAGGAGCCTGGCCACCGGATCAACGAGCCGGATTTTGTTCAACCGTCACGGACGATGGTTTACATTGGAGGATGAGTCGGGGCTGGCGCTTTCGCAGCATCTTATCCTGACGCTGATTGAAGGCTCACAGGGTGTTAAAATATCATTCTGACGGGTTTCATATGGCAACGACCACATTGAGTCTTTTACCGGAAGATTACGTTGAATTGTCTGAGCGGGATCTCGACGACCGCATCGCTCAGGCCAGGGCGGCTTTGGGTTCTCGCGTGGTGATCCTGGGCCACCATTATCAGCGGGACGAAGTCGTTAAGTTCGCGGATTACCGCGGCGATTCTCTGAAACTTTCGCGCCTGGCCGCAAGCCGCAAGGAAGCGGAATTTATTGTGTTTTGCGGCGTTCATTTCATGGCTGAGAGCGCGGATATCCTGCGCGAAAAGCACCAGGTGGTGATTCTTCCTGACATGAATGCGGGCTGTTCGATGGCGGATATGGCCAACCTGGAGCAGTTGGAGGTTTGCTGGGAGGAAGTGACCGGCAGGGTAAAAGCAAAAGTTATTCCTGTGACCTACATCAACTCCACTGCGGCCATCAAAGGGTTTGTCGGTCGCCAGGGCGGGGCGGTCTGCACGTCATCCAACGCCCGAAAGGTTATGGAATGGGCGCTGGCGCACGGCCAAAGAGGACTGTTTATCCCTGATGAACACCTGGGAAGAAACACGGCCTATCGCATGGGGATTCCGCTGGATGAAATGGCCGTGTGGAATCCGCGCGAAGAAATGGGCGGGTTGACGGCTGAGCAGATTCAGCAAGCCCGGGTGATTTTGTGGAAAGGACATTGTTCGGTCCACCAGCGATTCCTTCCGGAGCACGTGGATCGCGCGCGGAAGAACTATCCGGGCATTCACATTGTTGTTCACCCGGAGTGCCGCTGGGACGTTTGCGAGAAGGCGGACTCGGTGGGATCGACGGAATTCATCATCAGAAAGATTGAGGAAGGCGAACCGGGCAGCCAGTTTGCCGTGGGAACAGAAATCCATCTGGTCAAGCGGTTGGCGCAGGAGTACCCTGACCGGTTTGTTGTTTCGTTGGACGATTGCGGATGCCTTTGCAGCACGATGTACCGCATCTCGCCCCAGCACTTGTGCTGGGTGCTTGAGAGCCTTGTAGCCGGCCAGATTGTGAACCGCGTCCAGGTGGATGAAGAAACCCGGGGCTGGGCGCATTTGGCTCTGGATCGCATGCTGGCGATCGGGTGAAACCTGGCCGATGTGGATTTTCTTTGACCTCGACCGTGGGGCTATGGCGATTGTGAAAGATACGGGAACGGAAGTCGGAAGGGGCTGTCGCCAATTTGGGTGATGCTGTGTTGGGGAAGGGTCTTTATGTCAAGCAAGTATTTCAGCCGTCATGAAGCAGAACAACTGTTGCCGTTGATCGAGGGATTTCTGAAGCAGGCGCAGGAGCACAAGCAGGCCGTGGACGCTGCGCAGACTGAATTGACGAAGGCGGCTTCGCGGATTATGGTTCTAGGCGGGTCTTATCCCTCGTATTCGGACCTTGTCAGGAAGAAAGCGGAACGGGACCATGCCTCGGCCAGAATTATTGAAACGATCTCCAAGATTCAGGAAACCGGGTGCCTGGTCAAAGATATCGACGAAGGGCTGATCGATTTTCCGAGTTTGATTGAGGGCCAGGAAGCTTTCCTGTGCTGGAAACAGGGAGAGCGCCGAATTGAATTCTGGCATGGGCTGGAAGACGGATTCGCCGGGCGCAGGCGTCTGGAAGATGGTTCCCCTGAGGAGCCTCCTTCGGGTCCGTCCCGCGTCCAGTAAGAAGCCTTTTGAAGCAGGGTGTTTCATCCACAAGGAAGGAAAAAATACAATGTCGGTTCCATTGCGCAGTGAGTGGGTCAAAAAGCGGACTGGGCCCATCGTGACCCAGATGCATTATGCCCGTGCGGGGGTGGTGACGGAAGAAATGGAGTACGTGGCGAAGCGCGAAAAGCTTTCGCCGGAGACCATCCGCTCGGAAGTAGCCCGCGGACGCATGATCATTCCCGCCAACATCCGTCACATTGAGCTCGAGCCGATGTGTATCGGGGTTGCCGCCCAATGCAAAATCAATGCCAACATCGGGAACTCCGCCACCACTTCCAATCTGCAGGAGGAACTCGAAAAACTGCACGCTGCCGTGCACTTTGGCGCGGATACGGCGATGGACCTCTCAACCGGTGGAGACATTCACGCCATCCGCGAATCCAATCTGCGCCACAGCCCCGTTCCCATTGGCACCGTGCCTATTTATGAGGCGCTTTCTCGGGTGAAGCAGGTCCGCGACCTCACGCCTGCGATCATGCTGGAGGTGATTGAAGAACAGGCCGCGCAGGGCGTGGATTATATGACTATCCACGCGGGCGTTCTCCGGGAATTCATCCCTCTCACACGTCACCGCATTACCGGGATCGTCAGCCGCGGCGGCGCCATCATGGCCCAGTGGAGCGCAGAGAACAGTCAGGAAAATTTCCTTTACACGCACTTTGAGGACATCTGCAGGATCTTCCAGAAGTACGATGTTTCCTTTTCGCTCGGCGACGGCCTGCGGCCCGGCTGTCTGGCGGACGCCAGCGACGAGGCCCAGTTTGCGGAACTCAAAGTCCTGGGCGAACTGACGAAAAAGGCGTGGGAGTATGACGTCCAGGTAATGATTGAAGGGCCGGGACACATTCCCATGGACCAGATCAAGCTCCAGGTGGATAAGGAAATGGAGCTTTGCCACGAAGCTCCTTTTTACACCCTGGGGCCCCTGGTGACCGACATTGCGCCTGGCTACGACCACATCACCTCTGCCATCGGCGCGGCGATGATCGGCTGGCACGGTGCATCCATGCTCTGCTATGTGACGCCCAAGGAGCACCTGGGCCTGCCCAACAAGGACGATGTGCGGCAGGGCATTATTGCCTACAAGATTGCGGCCCACGCTGCAGACGTGGCCCGCAATCGCCCGGGCGCCCGCGACCGTGACGACGCTCTTTCCTACGCGCGCTTCCTGTTTGACTGGAACAAGCAGTTTGACCTTTCGCTCGATCCCGAAATGGCGCGTTCCATGCACGACGAAACACTGGGCGATGAATATTACAAAGACGCGGCATTCTGCTCAATGTGCGGTCCCAAATTCTGCTCCATGAACACCACTCAGGTGATGGAGAAACACCTGGGATTCAATCAAAAGGAACGTGAGCAGAAGTTTGTGGAGTTGCTGGCCAGGGTGGAAAAATAAGGCCGGAGACAAGACTTCTTCCAGGATCAGCGGGGAATTCATCAGCGCGAGTAAAGGCCAGGCTTTCCTGCCGGCTTGAGCCGGCTGGGTCTTTACCAGCCCCGCAGATACAGCATCATTACAACCACTGAAGCCGCCAGGCAGTAAATACCAAACCAATACCACCGACCCTGTTCGAGCCAGCGTGACAGCCACTTGAGCGCCACCAGGCCGGCCAGGAAGGCACAGACCATGCCCAGCAGGCTGGGAGCAAGCGCCGAGGCCAGGTTGAGGTGAATCCCCGCCTGGGCGGTGTCGCGAAACAGGCGATAGAATTCGCGGGCAATGGCCAGCGGGGTGATGGCAACAACCATTGCGAAGCTGAAGGATTCAACTGGCAGGCGGTCGCCCCCAGCCAATAGAGCGCCGGAGATAGTTGAGCCGGAACGGGAAAATCCTCGAAAGGGGATCGCAGCGCCCTGCAGAATTCCCATGATGATAGCCTGGCCCCAGGTGATCTCGCGATGCCTTGCACCCGACGGTATCTCGGGCCTCCGGGCCTCGCGAAGTCCGGCCCATAGAATCAGAATGCCGGCGGCGGCCAGTGCCGGAGCAATCCAGTTGAGCTTGTTAAAAAGAGCTTCGATCTCGGCATGGTGGTTGCCGTGGCTCAGCACATGCTCCACGGCCAGAATCAGCGGAAACGCAACAGCCCCGCTCAGGAAGCAGGCCACAAAGCACATACGAGCGAACCGGACGAAGGCCTTGCGAGATGAGAAAAAGGTGTCCACCCACTGCCGCCAGAAATAGACTATCACGGCAAACATCGTTCCTGTATGCAGCATCACCAATAGCATCGCGTTGGCCGGTGTCGACATATTTTCATGGAGAAGTTTAGCCGTGACAATCACGTGGGCAGAGCTGGAAATCGGAAGGAGTTCGGCCAGACCCTGAATCACCGCCAGAACCACCACATCTATCCAATGCATGTGAGTCTTTCCTTCCTGTGGTGCACGGTTGAGTCACTGGCAGGCTTGTTCGTTGGCCAGTGAGCCTGCTCTGTGGGGTTTTCCGCTTGCGCGGACCTGAAGAGTTTGTCCATCCCGGAATCTTCCCCGGCAGGTAAACACCCGTGCCGGCGGCAAGTTCCGCCAGATGGTGCGGCACTGGATGGACCCGAAATATTCGCGAAGGAAAGGCAATGAAGAGTGCCGCAGGATCTTGCCATTTTCGAAGCGCATTCCATGGATGTACTGGTACTGCGTGTACACACTTCCTTCGTCCATGAAAGGGGCGAGGACCTCTTGCAGAATGCGCTGGCGGTCGTCCGGCATGAAGCGCAGCGAAAGGGATGAAACAACGGCATCGACCCGATCCAGGCCGCGCTTGTGCAACTCATCCCCCAGGCATTCCGCGGGAGTGTTCAGCAGCACCAGACGTGGATCGGGGAAGCGGTTTTCCATGTACCTGACGAATTCCGGGTTGATCTCGAAGGCCAGAAGAGTGGCTTGTGGGGGAAGGGTTTCCAGCAGGACCTGCGTAATGGCCCCGGTGCCTGCTCCAAGTTCAACCACAGTCCGGGTCTCGTTAATGGGCAGCCCTTCCAGCATGGCGCGCGCCAGGTGTCGCGAACTGGGGGCGACGGACGCGATATTCTGGAAATCACTTGCGGCGGCCAGAGCGAATGTTTTGAAACTTTGAATCCCACGCATCGCTTCAGCCAGCGAACTCTTGCACGCCGCTATATTCTTCATCATGATTTCAATCATACCCGAATCTTCCCAAGATCAACCTGTTTAAGGGACCTGTAATACGATGCCATCCCTGCACCAAGATGAACCATAATACCATTTGAGAGGTTCATATTGAAAACCCGGCTCCAGAAATCTTTCTGGTCCCTCAACTGGCGATTATCATTAGCCTTCTCTCAGGCTCGCGTGGGTTGCTTCCGCGAATCATGCCGTTTAACAGCCTGCGCATGGGACAGTGGGCCGGATGTTTTGACGGCAGCCGTGCCAACGCCGGCGCTTCCCATGGCATAATTTGCAGAAAGCGAAAGGTGTCTATGACGGATATTTCGGCCGAAAAGAGAGTTCGCGACGAATTCAACCAGTGGGCGGAAGCTGGCCGAGGGGAAGAGATGGAGGATCACCATCTTCCTATCACGCGGCCCATGCTGTCCCTGATGGACTTCAAGCCCAATGACCGCATTCTGGATCTGGGTTGCGGCAGCGGCTGGCTTTGCCGCCTGCTGGTGCGGCGAGTTCCTGAGGGCCGGGTCGTAGGGGTAGATGTTGCACCCGAAATGATACGCCGCGCGGGGGCCGCCGCGAGCGAATACTCCAACCTCAATTTCATGGAGGGCGCTGCCGATAGAATTCCTTGTGACAACGGTTCCTTCAGCAAGATTGTTTCGGTGGAGTCTGCGTATTACTGGCCGGACCCCGCAGCAAGCATTCGGGAGATGTTCCGAGTGCTTGACGAAGACGGGAGCGCGTGGATTCTCATCAATTATTACCTCGAGAACCCGCATGCGCATCAGTGGGGTCCCATTGTTAACGTCCCAACCCACCTTCTCTCAGCCGATGACTGGAAGGCCTTTTACCGCGAGGCGGGATTTGTGAACGTTCAGCACCGGCAGATTCCGGACCCAACGGTCGTGCCGGACAATTATTCCGGCCGCTGGTTTCGAGACGCCGAACAGATGAGAAAATTTCACCAGGTCGGCGCGCTGCTGGTTCACGGAACGAAGCCGAAAGCACAAATTGCCGCCGGGTCTTGAGGGCAGGGCATCGGGGCTGCTTCAGTGCTACCCTGGTATAAGCTGCTGGCCGGAGTTCTCCATTGTTCACTGAACTGAGTGAGCGGATTGCGAAACATCGCCTGCCAGCAGCCGCGATTCTGGGGGCCGTCACTTTTGCAGTTTTCTCGGGATCGCTGGCCAACGGCTTTGTCTACGATGACAATCCGCAAATCCTGCAAAACGCTTTTATCCTGAATTCCCACCTGTGGAAGCAGATCTTTACAGGCTCGGTCTGGTCTTTCCAGGGGGGTAAGACCAACTTCTACCGGCCGTTGCAGTTTGCCTGTTACTGGGCGATGTACCGCATGGGCGGGCCCAACCCGGCGGTGTTTCACCTTTTGAATCTGCTGGTCTACGCAGCTTCTGCAGGGCTTGTCTATTGGCTGGCAAGAAGGCTTTTTAACAATGACGTCGTTGCGTTTGCCGGCGCCCTGCTCTGGGGGCTTCACCCGGTGCATGTAGAGGCGGTTGCCTGGATTTCCGCCCTGCCTGACGTTGGCTTTGCTTTTTTCACTCTTCTGTCCCTCTTCTATTTCGTGCGCGCTGAACAGGACGAAAGAAGGTGGCGACGTTACCACCTGTTGGCAGCTCTGTCGTTTTTCGTCGCCCTGTTCTTCAAGGAGATGGCGCTCAGTTTCCCATTTCTACTGCTGGCTTACTGGTTTTTTCTGGGCAAGCCCGAAAGCTGGCCTCGCCGCCTGTTGCGGTGGTCGCCTTACGTGGGGGTCGCAGTCGCGTATTTGGTGGTGCGGCACCAGGCGCTGGGATATCTCACACAAGGCGGACATCTCTGGAAAATCACGCCACGCGTTGCCGGCTCCGCCGTGGCACTACTGGGACAGGATACAAAAATCCTTTTTTGGCCTGTCCACTTGAACGTTTTTCGAATGTTTTATCTGGGCCCCAGTTTGCAATCGCCATGGCCCTGGATTACTTTGCTGGTGCTGGCCGGCACGCTCTGGCTGCGCAAGCGTGAGCCCCTGATGTCTTTTCTGATTGCATGGTGGCCGGTCACGCTTTTGCCGGTGCTGGACATCCGGCAGCTCAGCTTTCCTCTCCTGGCAGATCGCTTCCTCTATTTCCCTTCGGTGGGCCCATGCCTTGCCGGGGCTTATTTGCTGCTCGACTGGCTCCCACGCCGATTCCCGCGTACTCGTATGGTTCCGGCCGCCGCGTGCGCCATGGGCCTGGCCATGATTTTCTGTGGAGTCCAGTCCCTGCATGCCATTCCGCGCTGGCGCGACAACAACACTCTCATCCATTACTCGCTATCCCAATCGCCCGATTCGCCCCTGCTGCACATGGCGCGAGGAGTGGTGCTTGAATACGAGCACGGAGATCTGACGGGTGCGCTAAGGGAATACAACCTTGCCAGGCGATTGAATAAGGCGAGCTCATGGCCGCTCAACCTCGCTCACGACTATTACCTGGCGGTGGGACGCATTGCCCTGCGAACCGGCAACAGGCAGGAAGCCATTGAGGACTTCAAGAAGGCCCAAAACGCCGCTCCTGACAGCTCGCAACCGAGCGACGCACTGGGAGCCGTCTATTTCCCGCAAGGGGATTACAAAACGGCGTCAAAATACTTTGAGCAGTCAGTGAAGGCGGATCCTCAGGATGTCGCTGCGCGCTTTTACCTGGGCACATGCTGGATGAAGCTGGGCAAGTACCGTCAAGCCGCGGCTGAGTTCCATGCAGCGCGCCAGGTGGTTCCGGACTACTGGCAGGCGTATCAGGCCGAAGCCAGAGCGCTTGACGCGGCAGGAGAATCCGCCGCGGCCGAACAGGTGCGCAACGAAATCCAGAACCCCTGACGGGAAGTCCTTTCTGTTTCTTAAGGCAATTACATTTGGAGCGTGGTGAAAGGCTCGCCTCTGGCGGTATAATGAAACCCGAAGGCTACGAGCTTGAACTGCGGGGTGAGCCAGGGGGCTGGCGCAGTCCGGATCGAGAAGATTGGCTGAAGTTGCTTGTCTATTCAGTTGGCACGGACTCTGTCTACCTCAGGTGTTTCTGATCATCAATTCGACAATATAGGCAGGCGGAGAGAAATTCTCCAAACCTGAAAGACGAGGGGGCTATGGCTGAATTCTTAAAAGTGGCGAGTTTGTCCGAGCTGGATCCTGGGGTTGCAAAAGCTGTTGAGGTCAATGGCAAATCGATTGCTCTGTTCAACGTGAACGGGACAGTGTATGCCACGGACAACACTTGCCTCCACCAGGGCGGGCCTCTGGGCGAGGGTATGCTGGAGGGGGATGTCATTACGTGTCCCTGGCACATGTGGCAGTACAACGTTCGCACGGGAGAAAACCTGGAAGACAGCCTGCTGAAACTGGATACCTATCCCGTCCAGGTTGAGGGCGACGACATCAAGGTGGCTGTTTAGGGCCCTTGGCCGCGGAGACCGCCAGATGATCCAGCTGTCTTACCGTGGACATAATCGGAGAGTATGGACAGGAGCCGAACGTGGCTGACGGGTTCTGGGATGGAATTCGTGACGGTGGACTGAAGCTGGTTGACCTGACGCATACCCTGGACCACGATTCTCCATATTGGCCGGAAGAGGCTCCGGGCAGTCCCTTCCATACGAGCGTTGCCACCACTTACCAGAAAAACGGAAATTTCACCCGCGACGTCAGCATGCCGGAGCATTTCGGCACCCACATGGACGCTCCGGTGCATTTTTGTCCTGCGGGTGCGTGCGTCGATCGCATCGCGGTCGAGCGATTATTCGCTCCCGCTATTGTGATGGATGTCAGGTCTGCCGTGATGTCGAACGCCGACTACCGCGTGACGGCTCAGGACATCGAGGGCTGGGTTGGGAGGCATGGGGCGATTCCTCCTGGCGCTCTGGTATTTTTCCAGACCGGCTGGGCTGAGCGCTGGCCCTCGCAGGAGAAGTACATGAACGCGGATGTCGATGGTGTCCTGCATTTCCCCGGGTTGTCGTTGGAGGCCGCGCAATACCTGCTGGAGCAGGCCCGCCCGGGAGGAATCGGAATCGATACGGCGAGCGTCGATTACGGCCCGTCCACGGATTGCCCGGTCCATCGTCTCACGATGCCGGCCGGCATCTATCACCTGGAGAACGTGGCCAACCTTGACCAATTGCCTGCAACCGGGTGCAGCGTGATTGCCTTGCCGCTCAAGCTGGGCGGCGGCTCAGGGGCGCCCGCGCGGGTTATTGCACTCATCCCCACCGAACCTGGAATTCATGACTAAACCCTATGCCTGAACTCCCTGAAGTTGAAACGGTTTTGCGCGGTCTCCGCAAGCGGGCACAAGGCCGGCGAATTATCGCAGTTGAGGTTCTCCACCCCGGCATTATTGCGGGTGACGTTGAAGATTTCATTTCACGAATCGAAGGCAGGACCGCTGTTGCCGTGCGGCGGAAAGGCAAGGTGTTGGCTGCGGAAATGGCCGGCGCGAACCATCCCGATTCCGCCTATCTGATCTTCCGCCTGGGAATGACCGGTCAGGTGACCATTCAGCCGCTTGACGTTCCTCTGGAGCCCCATACGCATGTCCGGATGCTGTTCGAAGGCAGGAAGGAGGAGTTGCGTTTTCGCGACGTCCGCCGTTTCGGCCGGCTGCGTTGCTTGACGCGCGAAGAATTCGAGGCGCTGTTCGAGAGCCTGGGGCCGGACGCGCAGCAGGCGACAGAAGAGGAATTTCTCCGCGCCATGCGTGGCCGCCGTGGAGCCATCAAAAGCTGGTTGCTGAACCAGCAGGGAGTGTCGGGGCTCGGAAACATTTACGCGGATGAGGCGCTGTTTGAAGCCGGCATTCATCCCCTTGCCCAGCCGGAACGCATTGCTTCCGCCTCCGCGCGCCGGCTCTATCGCGCGGTCAGGAAAGTTCTCAAGCGCGCCGTCAATCTTCAGGGAACCACTTTTCGAGATTATGTTGACATCGAGGGCCGGCCCGGCAACTTCCATCAGCGGCTGCGAGTTTATCAGAAAACCGGCGAGCCCTGCCCTCGCTGCAGAACCCTCATCCGGCGCATCGTGGTTGCAGGACGCAGCAGCCATTTTTGCCCGCATTGTCAGCGTCGCCCCAGGCACACGGGCGCAATGCACGGGTCTCGGACGGTTAGCCGCAAACGCCCCTGAGGAAATCCTGATTTGCCAATGGCCGCTGAATTTCTGCCCGGGTAACTGCCTGCGGCTGGGGTTTCGCCATAATCCGCTTGCCATACGTGACCGCATCGGATATGGTAGCGCTATTCTGCCGAAGGTTTGCAGGGCTTCAATGCTGTTCAAAACTTTCAGTGCAGCCACGTACGGAATTGATGCCTACCCGGTTGAGGTGGAGGTGGATATCTCGGCCGGGAAGCCGGAATTCACTACCGTGGGACTGCCCGACGCTGCCATCCGGGAAAGTCGCGAACGCATCAAGGCAGCCATCAAGAACTGCGGCCTCGAATATCCTTTCCAGCGCATCACCGTGAATCTGGCTCCTGCCGACGTCAAAAAGGAGGGCTCGGGTTTTGACCTGCCGATTGCACTGGGCATCCTGGGCGCCAACAATGGTTCGCTGCTGAACAGTCATCTGAAGAATTACATTTTTCTTGGTGAACTCTCGCTCGACGGTGGAATTCGACCCATCAAGGGCGCGCTGTCGATTGCTGCCATGGCCAAGCAGAAGAGTATCCGGACCCTGGTGGTCCCGGTGGAGAATGCTCCGGAGGCGGCGGTAGTGGGTGAGGTTCAGGTTTACGGCATGCGATCGCTGCCGGAAGTGATTGACTTGATCAACGGCACACGCGAATTCCGGGCCACCAAAGTGAACACGACGGAGATGCTGGACCAGAGCGGCAAGCACAATGTGGATTTCCATGACGTCAAGGGCCAGATGCACGCCAAGCGCGCCATTGAAGTCGCCACTGCCGGTGGCCACAACATTCTGATGATTGGTCCGCCCGGCGCGGGCAAGACGATGCTGGCCAAGCGTATCCCGACCATCCTGCCGCCTCTAACCTTCAATGAGTCCATCCAGACCACCAAGATTCACAGCGTGGCAGGTGTGCTCGATCCCGGCATGGGCCTTGTGGGCGTGCGGCCGTTCCGCGCTCCGCACCACACCATTTCAGACGCCGGGCTGATAGGCGGCGGCGCCATCCCGCGTCCGGGTGAAGTGAGCCTGGCGCACAACGGCCTGCTATTTCTTGATGAATTGCCGGAATTCGCCCGCAATGTGCTGGAAGTGTTGCGCCAGCCGCTTGAAGACGGCTCGGTCACCATTTCCCGTGCGGCCATGTCGCTGACCTTCCCGTCGCGATTTATGCTGGCGGCGGCCATGAATCCCTGCCCTTGCGGCTTTTTCAATGATCCATCGCGCGATTGCTCCTGCACGCCTCCCATGATCCAGCGGTACGTCTCCAAGATCTCCGGTCCGCTGCTCGATCGCATCGATATCCACATCGACATGCCGGCCGTGAAGTACAGCGAACTGCGGCAGGGTTCGGGCGGCGAAAGCTCGGCAGAGATTCGGACGCGCGTTGTGGATGCCCGCGAGCGCCAGTTGCAGCGCTTCCAGGGTGAAAAGATTTACTGCAACGCTCAGATGAGCCCGAGGCAGCTCCGGAAGTACTGCAACATCTCGGCGGATTGCGAACGGCTGCTGGAAAGCGCCATGACGCGCCTGGGACTTTCCGCGCGCGCCCACGACCGCATCCTGAAGGTTTCGCGTACCATCGCCGACCTCGACGGTGCCGAAGCCATCAGCTCCACCCACATCTCTGAAGCCATCCAGTACCGCTCCCTCGACCGCAACTACTGGGCTTGAGGGGCGTCCGTCATCCGGTTGAAGATCGCAGCATGTAAGTGAAACTTCACAGGGTGTGGTGTCTTTATGGCTTGCTATTCGGGTGTGGGAGCCTACGCGATGGACTCATTTCCTGTATAATCAAAGTTTGTAGCTCACTTCAGACCCGGGTGAATAAGCAGCCCGGGAAATTCCTTAAGACAGTTTCAAGTGGAGGCTTTTGATGGCGGAACACATGGTCAAATGCGTGAAATACCAGAAAGAGTTGCCGGGCCTGGAGGAGCCTCCCTGGCCGGGCGAACTGGGCCAGCGCATTTACGACAACGTGTCGCAGGAAGCCTGGAAGCTCTGGCTGGAATACCTGAAGATGCTGATCAACGAATATCGCTTGACACCTGCCAACCCGGAATCGCAGGAGATCATCGCCAAGCAGATGGAACAGTTCTTCTTCGGTGAAGGCGCCGCTCTGCCACCGGGGTACGTCCCGCCACAGAAAAAAGCCTGACCGCCGCTACTCAAATCACCGGCAACGCCGGGCCCAGCACAAAACGTAATTTCTGATGGGCGCCGCGCAGGGCCTGCTCGGCAAGCTCGGGTGAGGGCCCTCGGGCGAAGATAAATCCGGGATAGCTCGTTCCCCTGGGAAGGGGTGTCAGCTTCTGGTTGGGCCGGGCCGTAATGATGATTTCTTCGACTCCGGGAGTCCTGCTGGCTTCTTCGACTCCTTCAACGCGCTGAAAAATACCTGCCTGAGGAACCGGAATCATCATCACACCAGAGGCGGCTTCCTCCCGCTGGATGGAATCAACGTCTTCGCCCAGCGCCAGCCGGATGATCAGTTCTTCGAGCGAAATGCTCTCATCCCGGTTGGGAGCTCGGAATCGCAGCGCCCGCGAACACAGCCCGCCGATGGAACGCGCGGCCACTTCCAGAATCCACACCCTGCCGGTGTTGATTCGCAGTTCGGCGTGCAAAGGACCGTGGTGGAGGCCGAGGGCCTGGACTGCCTGGCGCAACTCTTGCATGACTGCCGCCTGGGTTTCCAGCGGCAGGCGCGAAGGCGTTACATAGATACTCTCTTCAAAAAAGGGCCCAACCAGCGGGTCCGGTTTGTCGAAGAGGGCCAGGACTTTCAGTCGGCCTCGATCGACCAGGCACTCAACGGCGATCTCTTCTCCCTCGATGTACTCTTCCACCTGTAAATAATCGCAGGTCTCATCCCCCCTGCCGCGGACTTCTGGCGAGCGCAGCAGGGACCGGATTTGCTGAAACGCGCTGATGAACTCCTGCGGGTTGTTGGCGCGAATCACGCCGCAGCTTGCAGAAAGCGCCAGCGGCTTGAGGACACAGGGGAAGCCGATGGGCGCAACTCCCAGTTTCACGATGTCTGCAGGATCAGCATCAATGGAGAAGCGGGTAAAACGCGGAACGTTGAGCCCGCACTCCTGCATACGCTGGCGGGAACGATATTTGTTGCGGCAAATGTCGGACGTCTCGGGCCTATGGAACAACAGCCCCAGCGCTTCTGCTGCTCTGGCGGCCGCAGGAGGTGTCGAATCGCCCAGAGCGACGATCGCGTGGGCCGTGCGGCGTTGGGCGTGTTCAACAATCTTCCCGGCGGCCTCGTCGGCATTTTCAAACTTTAGTGCCAGGGCGCCGTCCTGCCAGGGATCGTCCAGCACGTGGCAGCGATCGGTCCCGAAGTCGACGTCAAGACCCAGATTTTCGGCGGCATGGACGAATGCCCGGGTCTGATAGCCCGTGGTCGTCGTCAGCAGCAGCAATCGCCGCTTTTGGCCTTCTGGCGTCGCCCGCCCGGTTCCTGAAGTGTGCTTCTCCATCGTGCTACACCGACCCGAAGTTGCTCTGATGCGTGTCGTAGAACTTCTTCATGCCCACGTTCGCGTCAAGGATGACAGGCAGCCTTCGCTGGAGTTCGACGAGCGCGCGGGCAGGAACTGAAATTAGAACTTCCTCCTTTTTGATGTCGGCAAACGTCCGCGCACCCATGCATGCCATGCTGATGGTCGTGTCATTGCTTTTCAGTGAGGAGGGAATCACAGCGCAGGCAGGCCGTCCGAGCGTGCGGCTTTCGTGTCCTGTCCCCCAGGTCGCGGTGCCGCTGGCTTCCGAGATCATCATTGCCTGAAAAGGGGTTGCGATCAGCAGGACGACGTCCGGCTGGATTTCGCCAAATTCCATGAGGGGGCCGTAGACAATCACTTTGTGTTTCTTTTCCACGGTTGGAACATGGTTGGCCTCGGCGGCTTCCAGATAGGAAATCTTTCCCATCATTCCAATCAGTTCCATGGCATTGTCTGAAACCGGCTGTGGGATCTGGAACCCCTGGGTGATGGCGCCGATGGGGCAGTTGTAATGGTCCGAGGCCGTGGTGTAGAACAGTTCGCGCTCGGCGGCTTTCCAGAAAGTACATGCCGATGGAACGGCGTCTTCGTAATGTTTCACTCCGCCGGGCGCTTCATCGAGAAACGCGATCCCAATGGGTGTGTGATTCAGGTTCAACTTTTCTGCAAGACTGTTTGCAAATTCTCGGTATGCCAAGGTGTCCTCTCTTTCGTGATCCCTGCTCCTTGCCGGGCAGGTCGGATGATGTTTTCAAATGTCACTGCAAAGGCCGGTTCAATCAGACAAACGCTTCGCCGTGATGCATGGAGGCCAACTGGTCTCCGGTGGGCTCGGCTCAGCAATACCAGGGTTCGGTCAGATAAGGAATGGCAGCGCGGTCCAGCCGATCATCACCTTCCAGTGGGCCGACCGGCTCAATCCCTGCCGCTTTACAGGCCATTTCCGCCACACTTTGGAAAATCTGCCGGCGGGAGGCTTTCCTCTTTCCGGACTCGTGAACAGCCCTCTGAACTCTCGCACACAGCTCGTCCACTCGCGGGTCAGGGTTGGCCCATGGATAAACCAGAGCGCGTTCATCAAACAGCCCGACCCTTGGGGAGATTTCCGCCAGTTCCAGCAGACGCGAACCCGCGGGGATCAGCAGGCGAATGCCAAGTTGGATGGGCGCAACGTGATCGGTAAGCCCGATCTGCTGCAGACCGCTGATAAAGCCGCAATAGCTTTCCAGCGTGGTCCACGGAGTGAAGGCGACAAAGGTGGGCGAGAGCGGCAAACCCGCCTGCCGGCACAGGTCCAGCACACGGACAAAATCACTGTAAGTATGCCCCTTGTCGAGCCGGCGAAGAATTTCATCATCCAGAGACTCCACGGCGCTGGTGACAAAAGCACACCCGGTATCACGGAGTGTTGGCAGGAACTCCGCACGCTTCAGCAGATGTTCCACCTTGATGGTGGCGTCATAGGTGAGCGCCGGGTGCTCGGCGTGCAAAGCCGTGACGATCCGCACGGCGTGGCGGATACCGTTGAAGAAATCAGGGTCGCCAAAGGTGATGTGCCCGGCTCCCATGGCGACCTGCCGTCGGATATCTTCCAGCACCACTTCTGGCTGGACAATGCGGAAAACACCGTTGTATACGGGAACAATGGGGCAATGGCGGCAGCGATGTTTGCAGCCCCGGCTGGCTTCTGTGTAGCCGGCGATTCGAGGGCTGCCGTCACTCAAAACAAGCTTGGCATAGCAGCTGAGCGGTGGCAGGGATTCCCGATCCGGCGCCAGAAAAATCTGCCGGGCCAGGGAAATGGCGGGAGGTGGATGGCTGCTGGCGCAGGGCGAGGGATTCCGCAACTGCTCCATCGTTGCCACCAGGCCCTCTTCAAATTCACCACCGAGAATTGTTTGCACCCCCAGCTTGCGCAGGAACGCTTCATTCACCGGCGCATAGAGTCCATAGCAGCAGAGGTGGGCGCGTGGATTGAGTTTCTGAATTGCGGGAAGAATTTGCACCGCCAGGCGGGTTGCCGTGTGCATGGGCACATAAATCGCAATCAGGTCGGCGGACCTGACGGCTTCCTCGTCGATCGGCTGGCAGGAGAGATCGAGGCAGGTAACCGCAGAGCCTGCCCGCCGGAGCCAGGCGGCGGGAGATGCCAGGCCGAATGGCTGGCGGCCAAGTTCGTAAGTGGAGATCAGAACGCTCTTCACCGGAACCGACCCGTTTAGCTGAAAGGATTCAGATGAGTTGACCAAAGGTCATCTTAACAGGCGCCGGGACAATCCTCAAAGACCGCCCGGCTTCCGGAAGCTGCAGGATATTCTTCCGGGGCGGCAGTGAGCCTCGGGGTCGGGGACAGGCAGCGTTGCTGATGGTGCTTGATTTTTTTGGTTTCTGTCCATAGCATAAAGGTTGGTACTGCTTTGATCCCGGAGTTCGTATGGGGCAGCGGGTACTGATGGCAGTTTACCTCCTCAGGTTCTATGGGTGTTGGATCGTCTGGGGCTCCGCCTGAACAGGCCATCTGAATTCCGGCCTGAATGGTCAAACCGATTATTTCTGAGGGTCGGCCTGCCCGGACATGAATATCCGCGGGATCAGGGCAGGGCTTCCACTTGGAGCTCTAAGCTGAACGCCAAAGGTGTGACGCATGTATGGCGGTGGCAAATCTTGAATTTGCGTCCACTGGTAAAGCTGGCCGCGGCGAATTTCACGAAAAGAGAGGTTGGAGAAAAACTTATATGAGACCCTTTCGAACGATGGCCGTGATGTTCCTGGCAGCAGGAGCTCTCGCATTCACTGCAACGCTGTCATTTGCCGCCAGCAAGGCCGATGGCGCCGACATTTTCAGGGAAAAATGCTCAATGTGCCACGGGGTTGACGGCAAAGGTTATGCGGCCATTAAGACCCCTGATTTCACCGATCCCAAATGGCAGGCGGCCCATCCTGATAAGGAACTGAAGGATGCTATCGAGAATGGCGTGAAGGGCACGGCCATGGTTTCCTTCAAGGGGAATCTGAGCCCGCAGCAGATGGCGGCTGCTCTAAAGTATATTCGTTCACTGGGCGCGAAGAAAAAGAAGTAAGCTGAAGGGGTCTCTCTCCTGTTGCAGGGGCCGGCCCCTTTCGACGACGCCCTCCAAACCTTCTTCTGGAGTCGGCGGGCGCTTTCTATAGTGCTCCTGCCTGTTCTGAAGAATCCGCCGCGAAAAGTGCAGAAGTTGGACGGTGGCTCTCCATCACCCGGATGGTTTGATTGCCGTCCTTCAATGGATGGAAGTTCATTTTCCGAAATCCCTGGAATCTTATCCCTGGGCTCAACAGATGAAATCCACTTTGATGCTTTCGGGCAGGCAAGCATGCTCCGCGCTTCCCTGGAATTGTGTCCTCACTGAATCGAGACAATCTCGCTGGCGCCTGGCCCGAAATGGTCCTATGATGAGAGCAGTCGGTGTCCTCGAATCCATTTCCAAATCCAATGAAGAGGTTCTTTAATGGGCAGGAAGTATAAACAACGGGGCTACATGGACTCCGGTGGCGATGAGCGCAACGGGGGGCCGCCGCAGCAGAAGCCCGAGACGTTCGGTCCCCGGACCCCCGCGATGCCGGGGAAGCGTTCTGTCTGGCGGTGCGCATCCTGCGCTGCGCTTTTGCCGGCTGGGATTGACCAGCAGGCGAAGTGCCCCAATTGTGAAGCTGAACTGCACAGTTGCAGGCAGTGCACGTTTTTTGATACGGGAAGCCGCTTTGAATGCACCCGGCCGGTGACGGCGCGGATTCCGAAAAAGGATGCCCGCAACGAATGTTCGTTTTTCGCTCCGCGGACCACGATTGAACGGGAAACTTCTTCTTCAAAGCCTCTTGACGCCCGGGCAGCCTTTGAAAACCTTTTCAAGAAGTAACTGCCGGATGCGGATGTTTTCCGCGCCTCGCCCATGACTGTAAGTTTTCCCTCCGCCGCCATGGCCGGTTCCGGGCTATCCGAAGATCTTCTGGCGCGCGGCCTCAGAGATCGCTACTACAGCAGGGTTCCTGATTTTTCTTTCCACTGAAATGGCATAGAAGCGGGAGCGGACAGCGCTGGTTTTCCCGATCATTCCGAAACCGTACCTGCGCATTTCTGCATCGAGAATGGCGGGGGCGGCGAAGGCTCCGTGTCCGGCCTCGGCAAACGTCCGAAGCAGTGAAAAGTCATCAAACTCGCCGACCACGAGAGGTCGGACCTGCTGCTGATTGAACCATTGTTCAAGGCTGACGCGCAGGGAACTGTCTCCCGTGGGAAGCAGGAAGGGAATTCCATCAAGGGAGTGGGGGAAGCGGCGCCGCATCCTGGCCGCCTTCCTGCGCTTTTCGTAGAAAGCCACGGCACACTCGCCGAGCAGATGATTAAACGCGCGCACCTTGACCTCCGGCCCGACGGGGGTGTCGGCAAGAACCACGTCCAGTTCATTGACGGCAAGCTCTGCCAGCAGGCGGTCAATCCGATGTTCGTGGCAGATGACGCGGACGGAGCCGGGGAGTTGAAGGGCAGGATGGATCAGATGATAGGCGATCCACTTCGGGAGCGGGTCGGCCACTCCCACGCGCAGCCGGAGGGGGTGGCCGGTGGGATGGCCGCGGAGCGTTTCCTTCAATTCACGCCCCAGTGAGAAGATCTCTTCAGCGTAGCGGAACGCCACGCTGCCCGCCTCGGTTAAAACCAGCCGGCGACCGGACCGCGTGAAGAGCTTTTCGCCGAGCTGGTCCTCAAGACGCGAGACCTGGGAGCTGATGGTGGGGGGTGACAGCAGAAGTTCCTCCGACGCCCTGGCGATGCTGCCGGTCCGCGCCACCGTCCAGAAGTAAAGGAGGTGGTGATAATTGATCCATTCCATGGAAATATTATAGATAGAAAAAATCTATTAATAACATCGAAACTTTCTACTTTTCTAACGGAGGTGGACTTGTTAAGAGTATCTATGTGCGGCGCACTGTGACCCATGGGGCAAACCTTAAACAGGGAGGACACATTTATGCGGCTGACACTTGGCAAAATCGGTTGGGGAGTGGTTGGGACTTTGTTTCTGATAACTCCTATTTTTGCTTCCGATTCAAATTCAAAGGCCGATGCAAAGGCCGACAACTCACCCGCTTACAACTGGGCCTATACGGAGGAAGCTTCCGGTCTGCTCCACGATATCCGGATGCTTTCGGGACAGGCGGCTGAGGGCGCCGAGCGCTTGAAGTCCGCCTCACGGATGAATTCGCTCCACTGGAGAAGCCACGCGCTGCATCTCAACCAGATCAAAGCGCACATTAACACGATGGGCACGAAGCTGAACCGCCTGCAGGAGCTTCACGGCAAGCTTGCGCCGTGGCAACAGAAGGCTGTGGAGCGGGTTACTCCGAAGGCTGCGGCGCTGGCGGCCCACACTGAAGAAGCCATTGCTCACCTGAGCGAAAATCAGGGCAGGTTGTGGATGCCGCGCTACACCAACCGCGTCAGCGCTATGTCCGAGCACGGTGAGGAAATCAACAGGACGGTCAGCATGTTCCTGGACTATGGGAAGACTTCTGGCCGGCTGAAGGGCCTTGAAAACCAGATCGAGTTCACCGGGGCTTAAGCGGAATTTCAACGGGGACCCCATTGCAAGGTGCTGGCTGCGCAGCCGAGAACCGGCCCGAGGGAAAAATCCCGGAGGAAACTGCAGGTTGGTAGACGATCTGCCGATGGGATGGCGATGGGGTTCCCGTGATTTTTACCTGACCGGAAAAGCCGGGTTGAATGCCGGGGGATGGAAAGGCTTTTCTGGTTCTTCTATTGACTCTGCCAAAACAAAAGTACACGGACAACGAAGATGTTGCGGCAAATATCAGGAGGATAAACTATGAAGATCACAGAGGTGGGCGCCCACGGAACTGAAGGCCTTGCTCAAACGGGTCCCAGGGTTCTGATGGTCATTGACGATCCCGCGAGTCTTGACCACCACAGTGAACTCCTCCGCTGTCTGGGTTACGAGGTGTTGGCTTGCGATTCCTATGGAGAGGGCCTGGCGATGTTGCAGCACGAGCCGTTTGACCTGGTGACCGTGGGGCAGGGCAGCATGTTTTTTGAAGGCAAAGACGTCGTGATGCGGGCGCTTGAAATCAACAGGAGCGTTCCCGTCCTGGTGCTGGCGCGGAATTCATACATGGAGAATTACCTGGAGGCTATGCAACTGGGCGCCGCCGATTATCTTGAAATGCCTGTCCCTCCGGAAGAATTCATGAGAGTGCTCCGCACGCACCTTCTTTATTCGCTCAGCCGGCGGAGTGACGCCTAGCGATGGATGCCGGTCATCCGCGCCGGCCTGCTGGAACCCCCTGCGCCATCAGGATTGTTGCGGACATGCTTGCCGCGTTTGTGAGTGTGTGAGGGATTCGACGCCCCGCCCCCCGAGGGCAGGCCGTCGTTCATCACTCGTTCGCTGCCGTCAATATCGCTCGAATGAATTCTGAGGTCTTTTTCCCGTCCCCCATGCTTTGCCCCGTTCGGAGCTGGATTCCCATGCTCAATGAGTGCCGCAACCCTTTCAAGGCACAAAGAAGTGTGTTAGCCTGAAAGCTGAGCTGGATGGGGTCGGCTGAGCCCACCGCCGCACGATGATTTATGCCCTCGATTGTGCCTTCACTGCTTGCAGGAGACTTTGCCCGGTTGGGGGAATCTCTGGATGCGGTCGAGGCGTTGGGAGTCTCAACCGTCCATATTGACGTTGTGGACGGGCATTTTCGGCCGGGAATTTCCGTGGGGCAGCCGGTGGTGAGCAACATCTGCAAAGCGACCCGTCTAAAGGTGGACGTTCACCTTCTGGTTGAGCGCCCGGAGCGCTATATCGAAGATTTTGTTAAAGCCGGCGTAGATTCTCTTGCATTCCACCTTGAGGCAACACAGAACATATCTCTGGCGATCGCTTTGGCGCGAGGGCTGGGGACAAAGGTGGGTCTGGCATTGAATGCGGCTACGCCGGTGGGCGCCTGTTCCGAGGTCCTGGAAGATCTGGACTTCGTGCTCCTTGAGACAGGGACTGGCGCCCTGTTGCCACGTTCCCTCCGTCGAGTGGCCGCCCTTGCCAAAGAGCGCGAGACTCTTGGGTTGAGTTTTGCCATTGCGGCGGAAGGAGACATCGGCGCGGGCGAAGCGGAAAAACTGTTTCCTGCGGGTTCGGACATCCTTGTGGTGGGTTCACCCATCTTTGAAAAGAAAGAGGGTGGTAAAGCTCTTTGCGCGCTTGCGCGGACTCTGAGCGCCAGCGCCATGGCTCCCGGGCGGGAGAGGGAATCCCGGGTCCATTAGCATGGGCAGGAAGGGTGCTTCGCTGGTTCGCAAAGGCATGCGGACAGTTCCATGGGAAGGTGATGGGCTTTCGTAAAGGAATCATGACAAACCGGTTAAGGCAAATAGCGCGTGGCGGAATCCAAAGGGCGGTCGAGTGCGTCCGGGGGGCCGGACCTGCGCTGTTGTTTCTCCTGGTGGCAGGCGTCATGGTCTTGCCCGGCTGCGTCTTATTCGTAAACAGGGGCGCCACGGACAACCTCCTCCCAACCGGCCAGCAGCCGGATAAGATTCTCTATCAGAAGTCTATTGACGCCATTGACCACGGCCACTATGAAGTCGGGCGGCTGACCCTGCAGGCGCTGCTCAATACGTACCCGGACAGCGAATATCTGGCGAAAGCCAAGCTGGCTATTGCGGATTCGTATTACGAGCAGGGTGGAACGGCCGGCCTCACCGAGGCCGAGGCCGAATATAAAGACTTCCAGACCTTCTTCCCTACTGCTCCGGAAGCTCCAATGGCCCAGTACAGGGTGGCCATGGCACATTTTCGGCTGATGGGGAAGCCTGACCGGGACCTGACGCAGATCCGGCTGGCCCAGGCTGAGTTTAAGGAATTTCTACTGAAATATTCCGACAGTGACCTGATGCCCCGCGCCAAGGCCCGGTTGCGGGAAGTCCAGGAAGCATTGGCCCAGGGCGAATTTGAGGTTGCGCGCTTCTATTATGAAAAGCACGCCAATCCGGCGGCTGAATCCCGGTTTCTGGAAATCGTCAACCATTATCCCTCCTTCAGCGAGGCGGACCAGGCGTGCTGGTATCTGGCGCAAACTTACGAGAGATTGAAGAAGCCAAAGGAAGCAGTTCCTTATTATGCCCGCATTCTGACCGATTATCCTTTGAGTCCGATAGCTCCCGACGCCAAAGAACAGCTTGCCGCTTTGCATCAACCCGTTCCGAGGCCAACCCTTGCGGCTCTGGCCCGGGCGCATGCCGACGCTTTGCATGATACCAGCCTGAGCCTGATGCAGAAAATCATGGGGACATTTTCCAGCGCGCCGAACCTCAGAGCTACGCGCCATGGCCCCGTCATCCTTACGAATCCGTCAAACAATCCGGTGATGATGGCTAAAAACCCTCCCGCCGAGGGTTCGGCAAATGCAATTTCTATCCAGCCGGTGGACGAGTCGGCCCTGAAGAACGGGAAGTCCGCCGATCCTGCCGGACCTGCCGACAAAAAGGCGAAAGATTCCAAGGAAAAGACCGCCGATAAATCCGACAGCGGCACCAAGACTGCTACGGCGCCGAAGAAGAAGTCTGGTCCGCTTCATATGTTCAAAAGAGTTCTTAAGCCCTTCTGACATATCAGATTAACTCTTTTCCATTTCCCCCACCCGTCTCCGGACTTGCCTGCCGGGTGTGAACCCTGTTCCGGCAGTTCTTGATGCGCGGTTCCGGGTTGTCTCTGCCGCGCAGGCAGAGGGCCATGCCATTGCCGGCAGGTGGACGGCATCGGTCGACTGGGGGGACATGGCGGGCGTACGTTGACCGGTTTCTGGCCCGGCGATATAGTAAACTAACCCGAAGCTTTATCAGGCGATTTGTTGATGATGCGCCGTTTGCACCGGGGCTTTCCCGTGTCTATGCTGCGGACATGGATGCCATACGATGGGAGTGGAAGTGGAAACCGAGATCCCCAAAATATATTCGCCGGATTCAATTGAACCCTATTGGGCGCGCATATGGGTTGAGCAGAAGCTCTATCGGCCGGCTGGCGATCCATCCCGGACGCCCTTCGGCCTGGTGATTCCGCCGCCCAACGTGACCGGGTCGCTCCACATCGGGCACATGCTCGAGCACACGGAAATTGACATCCTGATGCGATGGCATCGCATGCGCGGCGAAGACGTGCTGTGGCTTCCGGGGACCGACCATGCTTCCATCGCCACGCAAATGATTGTGGAGCAGGAGATTGGCCGCGAGGCCCTGCCGGAACTCGATGGCCGCTCATCGGCGATGGCCGCGTGGAGGCGTGAGGGACAGCGCCTGCGGCTTGAAATGGGACGGCAGAAATTCCTGGAGCGCTGTTGGCAATGGAAGGCGCAGAGTGGCGGGAGAATTCGCAAACAGATGGAACGCCTGGGTGCGTCCGTCGACTGGACGCGCGAGCGTTTCACCATGGACGCGGATTACTCGCGCTCCGTGTTTGAGGTCTTCTCGCGTCTCTACAAGGAAGGGTTGATCTATCGGGACATCTACATCGTGAACTGGTGCCCGCGTTGCGGCACGGCGGTGAGTGACCTGGAAGTGGCCCATGAGGAGCGTGCCGGCAAGCTCTGGTACATCCGTTATCCGTTTATCAATGGCGGCGGCCATGTCACGGTCGCCACGACACGTCCGGAAACCCTGCTGGGTGACACGGGCGTAGCGGTGAATCCCTCGGACGAACGATATAGCAGCACCGTGGGCCGGCGACTCGTTTTGCCCCTGCTCAAGCGCGTGATTCCCGTCGTCGCTGATGTTGCTGTCGATCCGGAATTCGGGACAGGCGCCGTAAAGGTTACCCCGGCGCACGACGCCAACGATTTCGGCATTGCCATCCGGCAGAATCTGCCGCGGGTGAAGATCCTGGACGAAGAAGGGCGCATGACGGAAGCCGCCGGTCCCTACAAGGACCTGGACCGCTATGAGGCGCGCGAGCGGGTGCTGGAAGACCTCCGCAAGGCCGGCTTGCTGGAAAAGGAAGAAGACTACGCTCTGAACGTCGGCATCTGCAGCCGCTGTAAAACCGTTGTCGAACCGCTCCTCTCAAGGCAGTGGTTCATGAGGATGTCTCTGCTGGCCAAGCCGGCCATCCGCGCGGTGGAGGACGGCCGCATCAGGATTGTGCCGGAAAACTGCCGCAAGATTTATCTGGACTGGATGGACAACATCCATGACTGGTGCATTTCACGCCAACTCTGGTGGGGACATCGCATTCCTGTGTGGACCTGCAGGCAATGCGGCGAAGTGATAGTCTCTGAGGAATCGCCGGGAACCTGCCCAAAGTGTTCCAGCAGCTCCCTCCAGCCTGAAACCGATGTTCTCGACACCTGGTTCAGTTCGGCCTTGTGGCCGTTCGCCACGCTTGGCTGGCCTGAGGAGACGGAGGATTTGAAGCGCTACTATCCCACCGACCTGATGATCATGGGCTTTGACATCCTGTTTTTCTGGGGCGCGCGCATGATCATGATGGGCCTGAAGTTTATGGACGACGTCCCCTTCCGCGAGCTTTACATCCATGCCCTGGTCCGCGACGCCGAGCGCCAGAAAATGTCAAAGACCAAAGGGAACGTGATTGATCCGCTTGAGGTGACGGAGAAGTACGGGACGGATGCCGTGCGCTTCGCGCTGGCCATCAGCGCCGCGCCGGGCACCGACATTGCTTTCAGCTACGACAAGATCGAATCGTACCGCGCCTTTGCCAACAAGATCTGGAATGCCGGGCGTTTTATCTTGATGAACCTGCAGAAGCTGGCGCCCGAGGTTCGCAATCGGGTATCAGCAGCGACGGAAACGGCTTTAAAAGACGGCTTCGAACCGTTGCCCGCTGACCCTTCCCTGGCGCTGGCCGACCAGTGGATGTTTTCACGCCTGGCGGCGATCACAAATGAAGTTGAAGGGGCCCTGGCGGACTTCCGCTTTCACGAAGCCAGCTATAAGGTTTATCACTTCTTCTGGCATGAATTTTGTGACTGGTACCTGGAATGGATCAAGCCGGAAATCACCAGGACTCTGGGCCCGGAAGATTCGTGCAATTCCTGGGCGAATCTGCTGCTGGTTTTCGATTCGGCGCTTCACATCCTGCATCCCTTCATGCCCTTCATCACAGAAGAACTCTGGCATCGCCTGCCCAATCACGGCGATGAGGTTTCAATATCCCTCACGCCGTTTGCGCTGGTGGGCGAGCAGGCGTCGAACCCAGATGCGGAAAGGAACTTTGAGAACATTCGCAGCCTGGTGGTTGCAGCGCGCAACGCCAAGGCGGAAGCAGGCTTGCAGAAAGAAAAGGTGGAGGCGCAGGCAGCGAGCGAGGATGCGGCGATCCTCGACCTTTTCAAGGTGCACCAGCAGACCATCCTGCGGCTGGCAGGGCTTGAATCGCTTGAGTTGGTGTCGGGACGGATTGAAGCGGGCACCCATGTAACCGCGGCTTTTGAACTCCAACTGATCTTCGAAAAACAGGTTGATTATGAGGCCGAACGTTCGCGGTTGACCAAAGAAAGAGACAAGCTGGAAATCGCTCTGCGACGGGTGAAGAAGCAGCTCGAAAACCGGGCCTTTCTGGACCAGGCGCCCGAAGAGATTGTTCGCAAAACCGAAAACCATAGCGCAGGACTCGAAGTTCAGCTGCAGAAAGTGATTGACACACTGAAGAGGCTGGGGTGATCGCGTGGCGGAAGTGAACAAAGAAACCACTGTTTCGCTGGACGAAATGGTCCAGGGCCTGCCTGTCCAGCAGGTGCGCAAGATTGTTTCTCGCGCCTTAATCGAGGACCTCGGCAAGGGCGATGTGACCACCAGCCTGACCGTTCCTGAAAGCGTGAAAGCGCGGGGGATTTTTTATTCAAAGCAGCCTCTCGTCGTGGCCGGGCTTCCCGTGGCCGAGGAGGTTTTTCGTATGCTGGAGCCGGAGTTCGTGTGGGCGCCCGTGGTGCGCGACGGCGCGATCGTCTCCGCTGGCCAGCCGCTGGTCCAGGCGCGGAGGAAAAGCCGCCACGCTGCTTTCCGGTGAGCGCGTGGCCCTGAATTTCCTTCAACGGCTGAGCGGAGTTGCGACCCTGACGCGGACGTTCAAAGACCATCTTGCGGGCCTGAAAACGGAATTGCTGGAAACGCGCAAAACCACTCCTGGATTGAGAATCCTTGAAAAATACGCCGTCCGCATGGGTGGCGGGACCAACCACCGGATGGGACTCGACGACGGAATCCTGATCAAGAATAACCACATTGCCATTGCCGGCGGCATCGGTACCGCGATTGAGAGTGTGCGTCGCGAAAAGCCGGAGGGGATGGCGATTGAGGTTGAGGTCCGGACTCGGCAGGAACTTGAAGAAGCGATTGAGGCCGGCGCGGATATCGTTCTGCTGGACAACATGACGCCGGAAGAAGTTTCGGAATGCGTTGGCCTTGCCCGTGGCCGTGTGCTGCTGGAAGTATCGGGCGGCGTGGGCCCTGGGAACATTCGCGCATATGCCGAGACGGGAGTCGACAGGATTTCTGTTGGTGCGCTGACCCACTCGGCCCCTGCGGTCGACATCAATTTTCTGATCGAAACCCTATAGGTCGAAATTTCCGTTCCTTTGCAGCTCTACTCTTTTATGAGAGCACCGGGACCTCCCACGTCAGGTCGCTGAGACGCCAGGGACGCCAAGGGCCCCATGACTACCGGAACCACAGATCACAAGATCGACCGCCTGGTCCACTTGCTGGTGAGGAATGCCACGGTGGTGGTGCCCGGCCCCAAAATCGCCGAAGAGATTGGAGTTTCAAGGTCCACGGTCTGGGAATGGATTGAGAAGCTGCGGGCGCTGGGGGTGGCCATCAAGGGACATCCCAGGCGCGGCTACCAGATTGAAAAGTTGCCCGACATTCTCCTTCCCAGCCTGATCCGGGCCGAGCTGCCCCCGCATGCCGAAATCGGGCACAGGATCATCCATTACTTTCGCACCGATTCGACCAACAGCGTGGCGCTGCAACTGGATGCCCAGAACGGCCCCCATGGCACGGTCGTCATCGCGGAGGAGCAGACAGCGGGACGAGGGCGCCTGGGACGGAACTGGTATTCTGAAAGGTCGAGCGGCATCTATGTTTCGATTATCCTGCGGCCCCCGTTGTCGCCGGCGGCTGCGCCCATCCTGACGCTTCTGGCCGGCGTTGCCGTCCACCGGGCTGTCAGCACGGCCACTGGCCTCAAGGCGGACATTCGCTGGCCCAACGACGTGCTGGTGAACGGCAAAAAGGTTTGCGGGATTCTCACCGAGATGAAGGCTGAGGTCGATCGTCTTCACATGGTGGTGCTGGGCATCGGGATCAATGTGAATCACAGCTCGATGCCGGAGAACCTCCGCAAGATCGCCACGTCGCTTGCAATCGAAAGCGGCCGGGACTTTGCCCGGCTGCATGTTCTTGCCGAATTGCTTCGCAGCGTGGAACGTTACTATCATATGCTTTTGAAGGAAGGCCATGCGGCCGTTGTCTGGGAGTGGACGGCGGCATCGAGCTACGCTGAAGGGAAACAGGTCCATGTGAAGGCCGGTGGAAATGAATACTCCGGCGTCACCGCGGGCCTCGACCCGAGCGGCGCCCTGAAGATTCGTCGCGACGACGGGCGGCAGGAACTGCTGGTGGCCGGTGAGATCACGGAGCTAAGATAGACGCAGGTTGCTGTTCTTTGATTCAAAATCCTTCTTCAGCGCAGGAAGACTATGCTTCTCGTCATTGATGTCGGCAATACGAACACCAGCCTGGGAGTATTTAAAGAGCGCGAACTGTTCGCGCAGTGGCGCCTTTCCACCCATCGCGGCCAGACTGCCGACGAGTACGGCATCCTGACCCGGAATCTCTTTACGCTGGGTGGCATTGAGTTTGGCGAAATCAAGGCCATGATGGTCTCCAGCGTGGTGCCCACGCTGAACCCGGTTATTCAGGAAATGGCTGAACGCTATTTTCATCTCAAACCTTATTTTCTCGGGCCCGGGATGCGGACCGGAATGGCCATTCATTATGACAACCCGCTGGAAGTCGGCGCGGACCGCATTGCCGACAGCGTGGCGGCATTTGAAAAATACGGGGGCCCCTGCATCATCGTGGATTTTGGCACGGCCATCACCTTCGACGCCGTCTCTGAAAAGGGTGAATATCTGGGGGGCGCGATTGCGCCGGGCATCGGCATTTCGTCGGAGGCGTTGTTTGCGCGCGCGGCCCGCCTGCCTCGCGTCGAAATCCGCGAGCCTGAAAGCGTGATTGGAACCAATACGGTGGCCAGCATGCAGTCGGGTCTCTTCTATGGGTCGGTGGGGCTGGTGGACGGCGTTCTGGACCGCATGTGCGCTGTGATGGGCCCCAAGACTCGCGTGATTGCCACGGGCGGCCAGGCGGGATTTCTGGCCTCAACCTTGAAGCACAAGCCACCCGTCGACCCGTTCCTGACACTCGAAGGGCTGCGGATTATCTACGAGCGGAATCTCTCAACCCCTCATCGCAAATAACATTGGAAAACTACTTTAATTACTTTACCGAAATTGAAGAGTGCTTCCAGCGCGCCCGGGGCGTGACGACTCTGCTTTCCACTCTGGACTGGGCGCTCATCGAATCCTGGAAGGAGGCCGGCATTCCGCTTGAAGCGGTGCTCACCGGGATCGAGCGCACTTTTGAGAAGTACCGCAAGCGGCCGCAGCGCTTCCGGAAAGTGAACAGCCTCGCCTACTGCTCGCAGGAAGTTATGCGTGCCGCGGATGCAGCCGGCACGGTTGACGAGAGCGGCACCCGCGAAAGCGGGACCCACGACGAGCCGGTTTTTGAAAAGAGTGACGTTGCCGGTTTTCTCAAGCGCAACGCGGAGGTCCTTGAGAGTGCGTCAAAATCCCAGGAGGCTGAAGGGCAAAGTGTCCTGGCGCAGGATTTCAGCGAGGTCGGGAAGACGCTGGCGGAAATGGCTGCCCGTGATGCGGAATGGGATGCCGACCCCGAAGGCCTGGAGCGACAACTGACGTCGCTGGAAGACAAGCTGACGGCTTCTCTCACCCGGGCCGCGCCCGTCGAATTGCTCACTTCTTTCCGGACGGAGATGGATCGCGCCATGGCTCCTTACCGCAGAAACATGGGAAGGGGCGAGGCCGAGTCGCTGGAGAGACAATTTATCAAGAAGGGCCTCTTTGAACATTACAATCTTCCGCGTTTGAGCTTGTTTTATATGTAATTCCGCCGGCGGGCCTCTTGCCCCGCCTTGGCGGCCGTTTGTCATTCTTCCTGAAGCCCAAAAGGTGATCCGTGCCGTTTGAATTTTCCCCGCACAAACTGGTTTATGGCGGCGAAGCTCTTGGTCATGCGGAGGGCCGCACGGTGCTGGCGCCGCGCGCGTTGCCGGGTGAGCGGCTGGAGGTTGAAACGATACGCGCAGCCAAAGGCGTGATTCATGCCAGACCTTTGCGCATCCTGGAAGCGGCGCCCGAACGAGTCAGCCCGCCGTGCCCATACTTTGGCCGGTGCGGCGGTTGCCATTACCAGCATCTGGATATCGAGCACCAGGTGCGCTGGAAGTCAGAGATTGTCCGCGAGACGCTGCAAAGGATTGGGAAGATTTCCTGGGACCGCGAAATCACGGTCCATCAGGCGCGACCATGGAATTACCGCAACCAGGCCCAACTGAAACTGGCCATAGCCGAATCCGGGAAGGTTGCGCTGGGTTTTTTCGCGGGCGAATCGCACCAGCTTGTGCCCATCGACGAGTGCTTGATCCTTTCGCCCCGCCTCAACCAGGTGCTCGGCCAGCTTCGCCGACCGGAGTGGCTCGGCAGGCTCCGAGGTTGCCGTGAAGTCGAATTGCTGGCAGATGATCAGGATGAACGGGTCCGGATCACTCTCCACGGAAACCCGGAAACAGGCGGGCCCGAGTTGCTCGCGGAAAACCTCATCAGAGAATTGGATGGCGTTGTGGCGGTGGCTTTTCATGAGGGACGAAACACTCAGTTGTTTGGGCAAGCGGACTTTTTTTACCAGGTGGGTGAGTTCAGGTATCAACTGAGCGCGGGTGCCTTTTTCCAGTCCTCGCGCCACCTTCTTCCCGGGCTCGTAAGCGCCGTGACGGAAAGTCCACCCGGAGACCTGGCGCTGGACCTCTACGCGGGCGTGGGGCTGTTTACTCTCCCGCTTTCCCGGCGCTTCCGGCAGGTGGTGGGTGTGGAATCTCACCCCAGGGCGGCGCGCGATCTGAAATCCAACGCGGAGAGCCACGGCCTTGAACATGTCCGCGCAGTCGGGCAGCGCACCTCAGATTTCCTTCGTCGCTTTGCCCAGGCGCAGCCCGATCTGGTGGTTCTGGATCCTCCCCGCGTCGGCGCTGAAAAATCCACACTAAAATATCTGGTTGATTTGCAGCCGCGACGTGTTCATTATGTTGCGTGTCACCCGCCCACCTGGGCGCGGGACCTTTCCTTCCTGCTCAGCAGGAATTATCGCCTGGAAGAGGTTGAGATGTTCGACTGCTTCCCGCACACCTACCACATCGAATGCCTGGCACGTCTTGTTCGTATGGGCCAGGCCGTCTGATGAAATGCCCCCTGCTGATTCTGGCAGTTTGTTTTGCGCTCGGAATCCTGGCGGCTCATTCGCTGGCCCCTGACTTTGCTGGCATCTCCCTGCTGCTGGCCGCTGCCTCCGCCTGTCTGTTGCTCGGGCTGATCTCTCTTCGGCGAGAAAGGATTCGAATTTCAGCCTGCCTGGCGCTTGCAGGGTTTGTTTTTGCAGGCATGGCGGCTGCCGCGGGTTTTCAATATCGCTTCCTCCCCAACGATGTCCACTACCTCTCCGGCTGGGGCGTGGATTTGAAGAGGAGCGTGGAAACCGAGGGCATGATTGCCAGCAACCCCATTCGCAGTCACAACAGTTTCAGGTTTGATCTGGAGTGCCGAAGGATTGAGCACGGCGGCGAGTGGCGGAAGGTGCGGGGAAAAATCCAGGTCCGATTGTTCACGCCTGCGAATGCCCAAAGCTGGGCGGCCATCGAGGCGCTTGGCCTACACTATGGCAACCTGATTCAAGCGCCGGTGCGGTTTGAAAAACCAGGGGTGTATCAAAACCCGGGGAGTTTTGATTTTCGCTGGTGGCTGGAGGCCATCAATGACATTTCCTGGGAAGGCACTGTCAGAAACCCACTCGCGGTCCGGAAAATTTCGGAATCACGGGCCTCTCGTCTTTCACTGCTTGTTCAGAACGTGCGTGCGGGCCTGCTGCAGGGGATTGACCGCCTGTACCCTCAGTGGTCGCCTGAAGGGCGCGTTGGCGCGGTCCTGAAGGCAGTCCTTCTGGGCGATCGGTCTTCACTGGACTCGGATACAGTGGAAAATTTTCGGCAGTCGGGTTTATACCATCTGCTGGTGATTTCCGGACTGCATGTGGGCCTGCTGGCTTCCGTGCTTCTCTTTTTTCTCTACCGGCTGCGCGTGGGAGAAACCTGGCGGGCCGCCTGGCTCCTGATGTTCCTGGGAACCTATTCGCTCCTCGTCGAGCAGCGGGCGCCCACTCTGCGCGCCTCGCTCATGATCGCGGCCTATCTGCTGGCACGATACCTCTACCGTGACCGGCCGGGGCTGGATGCGGTGGGGCTTGCAGCTTTGGTGTTGCTTTTTCACCGGCCCGCCTGGCTCCTCGAGGCCGGATTTGATCTTTCATTTTCAGCAGCTCTTCTGATTGTTGGACTTGCAATTCCCATTCTTGGGCGGACGACAGCCCCTTACGGGAGAGCGTTATTTCGCCTGGGAAATGCGGACCGCGACATGAATCTGGCTCCGCGCCATGCTCAATTCCGGGTGGAACTTCGCATGATCATCGGCTGGCTGAAGACGAAGTTTTCCTTCCTGCACCGGCACCCTGCATTTTGCGAGCAGGCCGTGATCATGCCGATCCGGATTGTTTTGTGGACGGCGGACCTGGTGCTTTTCTCCGCCATTCTACAGCTGGGATTGTTGATGCCCATGGCGGCGACTTTTCACCGAATTGCGATCGTCGGAATCGGCCTGAACACCCTGGCCTTTCCTCTGATGACCCTGCTGATCGCCGTGGCCGTGCCGACCGTGATTCTTGCCGCCACGATCCCAATTCTTGCGGTGCTTCCCGGTAAATTGTTGTTCTGGGTGACGAGTGCTCTGCTGGCCTTGACCGAGTTCCGGGGCGAACCCTTGTGGATGTCCTATCGCGTCCCGGGACCGCCCGCCTGGATTGCCGTGGGTTTTGCGCTGGCGGTGGTTGGCGTTGCCCTGACTCTGCGCCGCAGCAGGCGTGCTTTGCTCGTCTCCGTCTGCTTGTTCAGTGCGTTTGCCGGGCTCGTGGTTTCGTATCCCTTCACCCCGCAGATTCCGAGAGGAACGCTCGAGGTGACAGCGCTCGATTGCGGCCGGGGTGAGGCCCTTTTCGGCGTATTGCCCGACGGCACAACTCTGCTGGTGGATGCGGGAGGGCGGGAAAGTTTCGGACCGGACATGGGGCGGTGGAATCCGGGAGAAGAGATCGTCTCTCCTTATCTATGGTCGCGCGGCATCAAGAGCATCGACATTGCGGTCCTGGGCGGTGCGAGCGACGAGAACGTCAACGCCATGACGGCCATCCTCCGCAATTTCAGGGTCGGCGAGCTGTGGCGCAGTTCACAGATGTCGCGCGCGGGCGATCTCCCGCTGATTGAGACAGCGCGCGAACGGAAAGTCCGGGTTCGTGACATCATGGCGGGAGTCAGCGAGGGCAGAGGCAGCGCCGGCATCCAGGTGCTGTGGCCTTCCGCGGCCTGGCGCGGCAAACGATTGCCCTTCAGTGACTGGTCGCCCGTGCTGCGCATTGTGGATCCGCAAGGGAGCATTTTTTTGCGCGGCATTACGGACGACCGGGTCGAAAGTATCCTGGCGGATTCAGGGAATGAGCTTTCCAGCGACGTGCTGGAATCCGCGCGCCCGCTGTCTGGAATCACCTCCCGGAGGAAGTTCCTGCAACGGGTGAATCCCGGGATGGTTCTGGAGACCGGTGGTCATGATGCAACCGGGGAAGGACGAAGGTATCTGCGCGTACAGAAGGCCGGCTCCCCGGATGTGCCCGTTTTCAACACTGCGAACGACGGGGCTGTCACCGTCGACATAAAAAACTCAACCCTCAGCGTGCGATGCTACGGAACCTCGAGAGTGTTCCACTTGCAGCGCTCGGTGGGCGGCGATGCGAGTTCTTCTGGCCTATAATAGGGTTCTGGGGTTTCATCTCCAGATGGGGTGATGGTGGCAACCGACGCGGAAATCCGGGAAGAAGCCATGAAAGTCCGAAGGCTGCAACTCGTGATGGACCTGGTGACGAGCACGCTCCAGCAGGAGGACATGCCCGTTGAAGAAGCCTCCGAGATGGTTGCGGCAACCCGCCGGTTTGCCCTCGATCTCTTTCCCGATAAGGGGCACACCTTTGACCTGCTCTACCGGCCCCGGCTGCAACGGATCCTGTCTGAGAAATACAAAATTATTTGACCGCCGAAGCGCTCCGGGCCGGTCTTATTTCCTCCTCCGTTTTGCCGGGAGAGGCGTAGCCGGGAGGTAGCGGAGAGACGGAAGTCAGGGTCCCTGTAATGGCGCCCAGCTTCAGCGAGACCCTGATCCTGAGAGGGAGGTGATAGGCGTCATCGCTGAACCAGATGACAATCTTCCCTTTCTTCTTCTCGTAAAGATTGCCGAAAACAGTGGGCACGACCCGCAACGCTTCCCGAGGTCCCATCGGGGTCTGGATTTTTTTTCGGCCCGTCACTTCAGCCACCACGATCTTTGTTTTTGACCCGTCGTTGACCGCAAGTTTGACCTTATCGCCCACGTGCAGAGGCTGGCTGCGAACGTAGTAGAAAGCCGTGATGATGTCCTGGGCGCAGGGCGGAATGGCGTTCTCGTCGTGCTTGGGGGGCTTATTATCGCCTTCCAGATAGTGTTCGTCCAGGATGGCCAGGCCGCGGTAGCGGTCGAAGGTGATTTTTGTAATCCTGTGGTGGCTGCCCTCGTTGATCTGTTTGGAGATCTCGATGGAACACAGCGTCCGCGGATTAAAAACGGACTGGAATTCGTCCTGGACTTTATACAGGAGCGCCGCGAATCCCTGTGAATCGGCGGTGGTTTTAATCACCTCAGCATCCCGGGGGCCGTGCCTGTCCCTGCTGAGAGTGGCCGTCAGTTTCCCCGCGGGGAAGAGGGACCAGGTGACATCGTAGGCCAGTGTTTCTCCGGGGCTGAAGGGTCGAGGCTTGTTTTCTGCCGCTTGCGCGCCACCCTCTGGCGCAAGAGTGGCGATGAACACGATGGCAACCGCAATACGGGACCGGCAAAGTCTCATACCTTGTTTAGACGCACCCCGTTATCGAAAGGCAACCTGCCCCCTCTTCTAACGTAGCAGAATCTTCGCGATGAGGAAAAGGACTCCGGCAAGATAGCCCAGGGCCGCCTCGTACTCCCGATTCCTGCGATAGCGCGTTCCATTCAAACTTTGTGGGTGAAGGCTTTGGAGGTTTTCGCCGGGGAAAGAACAGCGGAACGGCAGCCGCGTAATCATCAAATTCCCGGCCGAAGCGCTGGCGCAGGTTTCTCTCCTCGCGGCGCATCACGGGCAGGTAAACCACCAGGAAGAAAACGACAAACACCACGCCCAGGACCCATTGCGCACCGGCCACCACCAGCCCCACGCCGATCAGCAGGCTGCCCAGGTACAGGGGATTGCGCGTCCAGGCATAAGGGCCGCCCATGGCCAGGCTCCGGTCTTTTTCCAGGTGGCCGGCGGCGTACGCCCGGATTCCAAGACCCGCCAGCGCCACCAGGGAACCGGCGACCAGCAGAGGCCGCGTCGGCTGTGCGAACACCAGGTAGGCGATGCCCAGCGCAAATCCAAACGGCACGCGCCAGCGCGCAACGAAAGCGGAAAAATCCTTAGCCATGTTCTCTTCCCAGGCGTTCGAGCGCCGCTTTGACGACGGACTCTACGCTGACACCTTCAAGATAGTTCAAGTCCCTGTCACTCCCCGCCTGTTTGGCCGGCCTGGGGCCGCACAGGATGATATCGGCGGGGTTAAACGGACCATTCCTCTCCGGCGTGTTGCGGGGATCAGCGGCGTTGAAGAGGGCGACAATCGGTGTTCCCACCGCCGCCGCAAGATGCAGCGGCCCGGTATCACCGCCGATCAGGAGCCTGGCCTGCCGGGCCAGGGCAATAAACTGCAGCAGCGTGGAGGGAAACCACTTTGCGCGGGGGACCTGGGCGCCGGTGATGATTTCGCGCGCCACATCTTCCTCCTGCGGCGCACCCGTCACCAGAATATCGAAAGGGATTTGTGCGGCCAGCGCGGCAATCAGCCCGGCATAATTTGCCGGAGACCAGCGCTTCGATTTCCAGCCTCCGCCGAAATTGACGATGATGAATTCTTTTGTCCCCATCCGCTGGAGCGCTGCCTCAACGGCCTGCCGGTCCTGCGGCTGGTCGGGCAGCGGAAACTCCCACTTTGCCGCTCGCGCGCCCAGTGATTCCACCAGCGACAGGTTGATCTCGATAATATGCGTGCGGTTTTTGGGTGAAACGCGCTGCGTGTAAAGAGACGACGCCAGGGGTTCGCGCAGCCATCCCCAGGCCAGGCCGATCCGCTCCTTTGAATGGCTCAGCCGCGCAAAGATGGCGGACTTCATCAGCCCCTGGAAATCAATGGCGGCGTCATAGGGATACTCGCGAAGCGCCGCGAAACCCTGCATGATTTCCGCCATGGCTTTTCCGGAAGTCGGGTTTTTTCTCCAGCCCAGCGTGTCCAGTTTGATCAACCGGCTGACAAAAGGATTGGCGGCAAGAAGCTCCGAGAATCGGTCCTCAACCACCCAGTGGATTTCCGCCTCGGGATTCGCGCGGCCCAGCGCCGCCACGGCCGGAAGGGTGTGGACGATGTCTCCGATGGAACTGAGACGGACAACGAGGAAACGCTGACGGGAATCCGGCATGGGTTTTCAGATCGATTTGAATCAAGCGGAAGGATGAAGAGCCTGCCCGGGTCATCCCCTTCCGGCGCTTCATCTTTCCACTTTTTTGAGTTGTGCAATCCGGGCCAGCACATCGCGGGTTGAATGGTCTTTCGGATCGCCCACAATCACCACGCGGCCTCCCCAGCTTCGCACGACTTCCCGTTCCGGGACGGTGGCCTCCGTGTAGTCGGTTCCCTTGCAGTGAACGTCAGGCCGCAGATCGCGCAGGAGGTTTTCGGCCGTGAAATCATCAAAGACAACCACGTAATCCACGCATTCCATGGCCGCCAGCAGTTCCGCGCGCGCATCTTCAGGCAGCAGCGGCCGGCCTTCCCCTTTCAGTTGCCGCACGGAGCGGTCGCTGTTGACGCCCACCACCAGCACGTCGCCCTGCTGCCGGGCGCCCTCAAGATACCGGACGTGCCCCACGTGGAAAAGGTCAAAGCAGCCGTTGGCGAACACCACCTGCCGACCTTCCTGCCGCAGGCGTTCGCCGAGCGCCGCAGCCTCCGCCCGGGGAACCCTTTTGCCTGTCATGCGTTCCGTATGGCCTCCTTCAGTTCGCGGGCCGTGACCGTGGCCGTGCCGCGCTTCATCACCACCAGGCCGCCCGCGCAGTTCGCCAGCAGAGCAGCAGTGGCAAAACCCGCTCCTGCGGCAATGGCCAGCGTAAAAACCGCCACCACGGTGTCGCCTGCGCCGGTGACGTCCACGGCCTGGTCGGAGCCAAAAATGGGAATGATCTGCGGTTTTTTGCCCCGCTCAAACAGCGCCATGCCGTCGCGGCCGCGGGTGACCAGCAGCGCCTTCAGGGATTGCCGTTCCAGCAGGCTGCGCCCCAGTTCGAAGAGCAGATGGAGATTGTTTCCAATGGTTTTGCCGAACGCCGCCTCCACTTCCGGTTCGTTGGGAGTGGCGGCCGTGACCTGCGAGTAGCTTTCCAGGGCGTAGCGCGAATCCACCACCACCGGCAACCGGCTGTTGCCGATTCGGCGCTGCAGCGAGGCCACCGCGCCGGCGTCCGTCGCTCCGTAGCCGTAGTCCGCAATCAGCATTCCCGTCCGGTTGTCGAGCAGCCGGGCAGCCTTTTGGCTGACCCGCTTGCGCAGTTCGTCACGGTTCTCTTCCGGCGGCTCGCGGTCAATGCGGACAATCTGCTGCCGCTGCCAGTGGCTGAGCCCACCGAGAATGCGCGACTTGGTCGGAGTGGTGTACCCCGCGACGCGCAGAAGCCCGCGCGTGGAAACGCCTTTGTCCTTGAAATATTCGAAGAGCGCGTGGCCGGCGTGGTCATCGCCGAGGATGCCCACCGGCGTGACGCGGGCCCCCAGGTCCGCCAGGTTGTTGGCGGCGTTGGCCCCGCCGCCGGGCACAATGCGCCTGTCGCGTTGTTTCAGAATCAGGACCGGGGCCTCGCGCGAGACCCGGGCGATTTCGCCGAAGATGAACTCATCGGCGACCATATCGCCCAGCACCACAACGTCCTGGCGTGAGAACTTCCCGATGGTTGCGAGCAAAGCCGGCCGGAATTTGCGCGTCAGGTTCATAAGATGCTTGATGAGGCCGCCGGATGGGCGCCTGCGGTTGTATTCCATTCCTCCACGATCAGTTTTGCCGCTTCCAGCAGGTTTTCGGCCATCAGGTCCGGCATTCGGAACCAGCCTCCGCGGTGGTATTCATACTCCCCCCGCCCGTAGCCCGTCATCAGCATGACGGTGCGGGCGCCGATGGCGAACCCCATTTTCATGTCCCGGTAAGTATCGCCCACCATGTAGGAACGGGTGAGGTCGATGCCAAACTCTTCTGCCGCCTCTTCCGGCATCCCCGTTCCGGGCTTGCGGCAGCGGCATTCCCGCCGGTATTTCTCAACCGCCGCGCCGGGATGATGCGGGCAGTGGTAATAGGCGTCGATGCCGGTGCCCGCGGCCTGAAGGGTGTCCTGGACCATGCCATGGACCTGCCCGACGATCTCTTCTGTAAAGTATCCTCGCCCCACTCCCGACTGGTTGGTCACAATGATGACCGGCAGCCCCGTGGATTTCAGCATGCGCACGGCCTCAGCGGCGAAGGGATAAATCTTTACGCGGCTGAGGTGGTTGATGTAGCCCACCTCATCCGTCACGGTCCCGTCGCGGTCCAGAAAAATCGCCGGGCGGAGGTCCCTTCCGCCGTTCCACGGCCCGGTGGGTGGCGCGGCCGCTTTATTGTTCCGCCGGTCGTTCATGGGTCACTCCGTATTCCTTGATCAGGCCCAGGGCGGTGCGATGGACATGGTCCACTGTTACGCCCTGCATGCACCGGAAGTCGATGGGGCATTCCCGCAGTCCGCAGGGGCTGCAGTCAACCGGATGCCTGACGATTCTGGCCAGCGGGCTGACCGGCCCGGTGGCGGTTTCATCCGTCGATCCAAAGATGGCGACCACCGGCAATCCCAGCGCGGCGGCCAGGTGCATGGGGCCGGAATCGTTGGTGATCACCAGCCGGCATTGTTCCAGCAGCGCCATCAACTGGCGCAGGGTGGTGGTTCCCGCCAGGATCACCGGCGTATGGCTCATTTCCCGGGCAATTTCCTCCGCCAGAGGTTTTTCAGACCGGGAACCGAAGATTAACACATCCGCGTTGAGCGCTCCAATCAGCCTGTCCGCCAGGCTGGCGTAGCGGTCCGGCATCCAGCGCTTGGCGGAGCCAAATGCGGCGCCGGGCGTGAGTCCCACCAGAAAACGAGGTCCGCCCAGTCCCAGGGTTTTCAGGTGCTTTGCCGCCCAGGTCCGTTCACTGTTCTCGAGGTTCAGGCTGATCTGTTCAACCGGCGAAACCCTATCCACCAGGCCCGCGCGGAAAAGGAGCTGCAGGTAGTAGTTGCTCTGGTGGCCGTAGTGCGCGGGCGAGGGAACGGGGACGGAATCGGTGAGCAGAATGCCGCGGCCTTCCAGCCCATACCCGATGCGGACGGGAATGCGCGAGCGCCAGGCCATCCAGGCAGCGTGAAATGCGTTCTGGAAGAGAACGGCCATATCGAAACGTTCCGCGCGGATCTCGTCCACCAGCTTCGCAAATCCCCGGGGCCCACCGTGCTCGCCCGCCGGGTCGTAGGCAATGATGCGGTTGACGGCCGGATGATGGAGATAAAGGTCTGCCACCCAGGGCTTTGCCACCAGCACGATTTCAGCCGACGGGAACCGCTGCCGCAGGGCTTCGAGCGCGGGCATGCGACATCACCCCGTCGCCGACCCAGTTGGTGGCGCGGACCAGAACTTTCGCAGGATTGGGAACGGGACTTTTCTGCATAAATCAACGATCGCGGATTCGGACCCTCATACTCCGGGCGCAACCTTTGATCCTAACTGTTTTCGCCGGATGCCCGCCAGAAGTACTTGCTGAAATTTTTCGGGTTCTGAAATCTCCGCCCGGATGGCGCAGGCCAGCACCGGAAGGCCAGACTCCAGGCCCGGCGGAAGGTTCATGACGTCTTTTTCGGTGGTGAGAAAAGCCACCGCGCCCTTTTCTTCCGCGGTCCTGTTGAGCCGCTGGACGTCTTCCGGCGAATAGACGTGATGGTCCCGGAAGGCAATTTCCGCAATGGGATTGAAGCCCCACCGCCGCAGATCCGCAAAGAAAGCGGATGGGTTGCCAATGGCGCAAAAAGCGCAGACCGGCTTGCCGAAGTATTCTTTAGGTTCGACGGCCTGCATGCTGCCAGCTTGAACCAGGTTTCGGAGGCGCATCGCGCAGTGGAAAATGGGGGCCTGCGAATTGATTTCCCGCACCTGTTTTTCTGTTGCCGCAGGGTCCTGGATTTCCGCGCGCGTCAGGACAACGATGTCCGCCCGCGCCAGGGCCGACACCGGCTCGCGCAGCCGCCCGGCGGGCAGCACGGCGCCGCGCAGAACGTCCTGGGTGATGTCGATGGCGACGAGATCCACGTCGCGCGCCAGAGCGAGGTGCTGGAAGCCGTCGTCCAGGATGTGAACGTCCACCCCGAAACGCTTTTCGGCAAGCTGCCCGGCGCGAAAACGGTCTGCGCAGATGACCATCGGAACCTGGGGCAGCGTGCGGGCCAGCAGCGCCGGTTCGTCGCCGGCTGTGCGCGGGTCAGGATTTCTGTGCGGCGCGGGTTCCAGGGCAATGAGATCGGCCCCGCGTTCACGCCCGTAACCGCGCGTGAGGATTCCGGGTTTGTAGCCATGGCGGAGCAGGACTTCAGCAACCTCGGCCACTAGCGGGGTTTTGCCGCTTCCGCCGACTGTCAGGTTGCCCACGCTGATGACGGGGCATGAGAGGCGCCGGGCCTTCAGCCATCCCTGCTGGTAGGCCGCGCGGCGCAGGCGCGCCCCTGCGCCATAAAGCGCGGCAAGCGGTGTGAGCGAACGGTTCATCGGGCGGCTCAGGGCGCCGGCGCAACGGTGGTTTGCGGCGTGCCGAGCCATTCCTCCATCTGTTCCAGGATGCGTGTGGCGGCGCCGGCCTGCTGCTGGATGACGCCCTGGGCCCGTTCACCCAGCCGCCGGGCGTCATCCGGATGGTCGAGCAGGCGAAGGACGGCATCGACCAGCCCGCGGGCATCGGCCACCTGAACGGCGCCGCCCGCCCCCAGAAACAGGCTTGCCACATCACGAAAATTGTTCATGTGCGGGCCAAAAAGAATCGGCTTGCCCCAGAACGCGGGCTCGACCACATTGTGGCCGCCGGTGGGAACCAGGCTGCCTCCCACAAAGACTACGTCGGCTACTCCCACCATTTCCGCAAGCTCGCCAATGGTGTCGAGCAAAAGAATTTCGGTCTGGGAGAGCAGGCGGCGGATTTCATATTCATCTTCCGGCAGGCTCGTACGGCGAATGGCGCTCAATTGCCGTGCCTTCAGCAGTTCCGCCACCTCGTCAAACCGCCCGGGATGGCGCGGCGCGAGAATCATGAGCCCGCGGGGATGCTTTGCGTGGACCCTTTGCCAGGCCTCGAGCACCAGAGGTTCTTCTCCGCGCATGGTGCTGCCGGCCACAAACACCGGTGCGCGATTTTCTGCGGCAAGAACGCCTCTTTTATCCTTGCGCCAAACTTTCCGAATTCCGGGGCGCGGCCGTCAAACTTGAGATTGCCCGTAACGACCAGGCTGTCCGCGTGAGCGCCCAGTTGCCTGAAGCGCTCCGCGTCGGTTGCCGTCTGGGTGCAGATGCGGGTGACATCCCGAAGCACCCGGCGCATGAACGGGCGGCCCAGCCGGTAGCCGGGAAACGAACGGTCGGAAACCCTCGCGTTCACCATGACCGTCCTGCACCCGGATTCCCTGACGGTCCTCAGCAGATTGGGCCAAAGCTCCGTTTCAACAATCACCAGAAGGGAAGGGCGGATGTGCCGCAACACCCGCCGCACGGCCCACTTCCAGTCAAAAGGCAGATAGAACCGGCCGGCCACATCCGGCAGCTTCTATTTCGCCCGCTTCGCGGCCCGTGGCGGTAACGCTGCTGAGGAAGATTTTCCGCTCCGGGTAGCGCTGCTGCAGTTTCTTCACCAGCCCGGCAACGGCCAGGGTTTCGCCCACGGAGACGGCGTGAATCCAGATGGCTCCCGGGGCTTCCTGACGGAGGCCAGGGGGCAGTTTGCCCAGCCTTTCGCGCCAGCCCCAAAGTTCTTTCCGGCCCCGGTGCCGCCAGATGTACCAGGGCGCCATCAGGACGAGGCCGAGGCTGAACAAAATGCTATACAGTCGGTACATGCGAGGATAAGGGCAGCGCGGGAGCCAAGGGCTTTCAACCCAACCAGAGCCAATTATAAGTTGAAACGGGAAGAATGGCTATGGAAACGAGCGTCGGCGCTGTCCGCCAGGCGCCGGAAGGAGGACAGCGATGTCAGGAGGGTCGAGAGGCGCCACAGACGATGGCGCCCCCCTGATGCTGCCAGGACTGTTGGCTGCTACTTCTGGTAGTAACTGGCGTTGGTCTCAATAAAGCTGTTCCATTTTTCCGGCAGGTCGTCCTGAGGGAAAATTGCTGAAACCGGACAGACCGGAACGCAGGCCCCGCAATCGATACACTCCACAGGGTCGATATAAAGCATTTCCGATTCCTCAAAGTTTGCCTCGTCTTTGCGAGGGTGGATGCAATCCACCGGGCAGACGTCCACGCAGGCAGTGTCCTTGGTACCGATGCAAGGCTCAGCGATGATATAGGCCATTCTAGCTTCCTCCGCTATTGTTTCCGAAGTGCTGGATAGCACCCCGTCTGTTTTTAAGTTAGTTGACGCGCATGAAGAATGCGACGACTTAAGTCGGCGTCCGGGCAGGACCGCAGAAACCCTCCCCAGACCAAACCGCCATTATACCCCGAATTGGCACAAGTCCTTGCCGCTTTTCAACGGGAAGATTAGGATGTGATAGTTCCTTATGACCTCGCTTGACGCCATCGCGACGCTGCGCCGTGTCCCCTTCTTTGCGGTTCTGGGGGAGGAGGACCTTCGCCGCCTGGCCGGGCACTGCGTTATCCGGCATCTGCAGAAGGAAGAACTGTTGTTTGCTGAAGGCGACAACTGCGAGGGCATGTACGTGGTGCAATCCGGCGCCATCAAGGTTTTCAAGATGGCGGACACGGGCCGCGAGCAGGTCCTGGTGATTGAGCGGGCGGGTTCGACGGTGGGGGAACTGCCGGTTTTTGACGGCGGCAACCTGCCGGCCTCGGCGGCGGCGCTGGAGGATTCCAGCCTGCTCTTCCTTCCCAAACGCGAGTTTCTCAGCTTGTGCCGGCAGAACTCCGAAGTGGCTTTTGCGGTGATCCGGTCGCTGGCGTGGCGGTTCCGCTATATGACTTCTCTGGTGGAAGAGCTTTCGCTGAAGGAAGTCAGCCACCGGCTGGCGCGGTTCCTGCGCGACAGGGCTCTGGCGGTGGGGGTTCGAACGAAAAGGGGTATAGAGTTTCCGCTGGAAGAAACCAATCAGCAGATCGCCGCGGAAATCGGGACCGTCCGCGACCTGGTTTCCCGCAACCTCCGGCGTCTGGTCGACCGCAAAATCATCAAGATGGAACGGCGGAAGGTGATTGTGCTGAACATGGCCGACCTGGAAGATCAGGTTGCAGGCTCCAAGCGCGCATCGGGATAGCGCGGCCGGAGTCGCCAGCGGTTCGCTGTTTCTTCGCCCTGCCCGGACTTTTTAGGCTTTTTGGCAACCCCTCCTTTCAGGTGATTTCCGCCTTGCTTTCGTCAGCTTCCTGCCCGTACTCTATATTGCTGTTTTTCATCCAATGAGGAGTGAGCGTGAACGCACAAACTTCGCGTCTGGTTGTTTTCACCGAGAGGGAAGAGGGCCCGTCTGCGGGCTGGACGAGAAAGTCATCTATGAAGCCGGTGGCACCGTTCAGTGCGGCCGAGCGCAGAGCCTGGAGGGTCGCGTCACTCTGGCGAAACCTGCCGAGGTCCTGATTGCCAGCACGGCCGCCATGACGCGCAAATTTCTCGATCAGTTGCCGCAGTTGAAGGGAATTGTGCGCACGGGGATTGGATATGATTCCGTCGACATTGAGGCTGCGACCGAGCTGGGAATTGCGGTGGCGAATGTGCCGGAGTTCTGCCAGGACGAGGTGGCCGAGCATGCCCTGGGTCTGCTGCTGGCCGTGACCCGCAAGATTGTCCGGGCCGACAGGTTGACCCGGCAGGGCAAGTGGGTTGCGGGGATCCAGGAGAAGATGCTGCCGATTCGCCGGTTGAAGAGCCAGACTCTGGGGCTGGTGGGATTTGGCCGGATCGCCCGGACACTGGCGGGCATGGCAAAGGCTCTTGGGCTCAGGGTGATTGCCGCCGACCCCTACGTTGCCCCGGAGGTTGCCCAGGCGGCTGAAGTGGATCTGATGCCGCTGGAGGAGTTGCTGCCGCAATCCGATATCGTTTCCCTTCACGTTCCGCTCACATCTGAAACTCGCCGCCTGATCAACTCCGATGCCTTTGCGATGATGAAGCGTGGGGCTATCCTCATCAACACGGCGCGCGGCCCGGTGGTGGACGAGGTGGCGCTGGAAGAAGCGCTGGCGGATGGTGAACTGGGCGGCGCCGGCCTGGATGTTCTTGAAACCGAGCCTCCCCAAATTCCTCATCCGCTTCTGGAATTCGATAACGTGGTGGTGACGTGCCATTTTGCCTCCTGCAGCCTGGAGGCCTATGCCGACTTGCGCCGCAGCATTTCAGAACAGGCGGCCCAGATTCTGCGCGGCGAGCTTCCCCGGCACCTTGTCAATACCCAGGTGAAAGATCTGCCCCAGTGCAGGCTGCGCAAGCCCCAGACACAGGCTGATACCGCACAGGCCTGATCCCGGGCTTCGAAACCGGCCTGGGAACTCCGGGACCATGATGGCCAGAAAGCAAAAGAGCAAACAGCAACGGATCAAAGTGGTCCTGGCGGGCAAAGTCTCCGCAAAAGCGGCGGACGATCTCCAAGCCCTCATGAAAACCCCTGCGGCCTTTTCTCCATTCCCCGTCAATCGTGAAGACCCGCGGCTGCTCAAAGCATTGCCGGCTGCCGACGTGGTGGTGGGACATTTCTTTACCGAGGGCATGGCCCGCGCCGCCCGAAACCTGAAGCTGCTTCAGGCCCCCAATGCGGGGATTGACTCCTTCAGGACAGACCTGCTTTCACCGCGGACAACGGTGGCCAACGCTTATTTTCACGGCCCGGCCATTGCAGAGTACGTGGTGATGATGGTGCTCGCCCTCAGCCGGAACCTGTTGAATCTCGATGCCTGGTTCCGGAAGGGAAGCTGGGACGGTTCCTGGACCACGGGGGAAGTTCCCGCCGCGGAAGTGCTGGGGAAAAGCCTGGGCCTGGTGGGTTACGGCACCATCGGCCGCGAAGTCGCCACGCGCGCGCGGGCGCTGGGAATGTCCATCAAGGTCATCAGCGCCCACCCGCCAAAACGAAAGCCCCGAGATGTGGACTTCTGGAAAAGCCCGGCTGCGCTGCCGCAGCTCATCAGGGAATCCGACTTTGTGGTTCTTGCCTGCCCGCTGAATAAAGGCACGCGCGGCTTGATGGGGCCGCGGGAATTCAAGCAGATGAAGCGCAGCGCTTTCCTCATCAACGTGGCTCGCGGGGCGGTGGTGGAGGAAGAGGCCTTGTATCGCGCGCTGCAGGACGGCCAGATCGCGGGCGCGGCCATTGACGTCTGGTACCGCTATCCGAAAGATGACGAACGCTGCCGCCCTTCGCGTTTTCCGTTCCACGAATTGCCCAACCTGATCATGACTCCGCACGTTTCCGGCTGGATGGCGGGCACGCGCCGCAAGCGCCTCCAACTGGTCGCCGAAAACATCGATCGCCTGGCTGCCGGAAAACCCCTGCTGAATGTTGTGCAGGGGCCGCGCAAACACAGCCGCTCGGAGTGGAACGCCTCCGGCTGAAAATCGCAGCGATGGCCAGCCCTAACTCATTCTGAACTGTGGGAACCAGATGCGAAAGGTCACGACATCAATCGCGCCGTTGCCTTGTCTTTGCGAAGGGGCACGACTTTAGTCGTGCCGTTACAGGGCCTCAAAACTTTCCTGGGGCTTTAGCCCCTGTGCCGGTCCCGCAATTTCAAAGGACAATATCAGCAGCTAAAGCCGAATGGCAACTGCGCCGTTATGGCACGACTGAAGTCGTGCCCTTTCGCTGGGTCCTTTTGCATCCTGAATCATTCAGCCTAGGGATTGGCCGGATGCATCCGCGGCAAACGCTCTTCCACGGGCGGCAGCGGCGGCAGGGGCGCGTGCGGCTCGGTCTGGTACCAGTAGGCCACGGAATAATAATTGTCGCCGCGATTGTTGGCCGTGCCGTGCTCGATGGTGGCGCGCAACGACTTCGTAAACGGAATCGGCGAGTCGAGATGGAAGCGGTAAACCGACCACCGCGCTCCCTGGCGTTCGGGCCCCACGACCGGCGCGCCGAACAGGCCGTAGGCAAACGGCTTGCCGCCAAAGTCCCAGGCGCCCAAAAAGTAATCTTCCGTTCCCGTGCCGTTGATGGAGGGCAGCTTTTCGCCGTCGATAAAAAACATGTCGTCGCCTTCGCCCCACCAGCCGTCCTGGTTTTCAAGGACTGACATGCTGACGCCCACAAATTGTCCGCGCCCTTTGGCATCGACCCACACGTAATTGTCTTTGCCGTCGAGGTTCTTGCCGTCGCTCTCGACCGCCGTGCAGGGAGCGCACTGGTTGTATTCCGCGTGGAAATAGAGCGTATCGGCCGGCAGCGGTTTGGAATAGGCGCGGTAATCGATGTTGAAGTAGAGAGCCTGGATAGCATCATGGCCTTCGTTGGTGACGGTGATGCGCGCGTGCTTTTTGAACGGCATCGGGAAAAAGCTGTTCAGCGCCTTGGCCTCTCCCACGGCCAGCGGAACCGACTGGTAGGTGAAGTAATCGCCCAGGCCCAGGCCGAAAAAGTCGCCGATGGGCGCCTCGACGCTGGGATTTGTTTCGCCGTCCCAGTAAATGCGCAGGACGATTTTCTTCAGGTGATAAAGTTCCGGGTCGGCAATGGTGAACCAGACGTGGGTGATGACGCCGGGGCCGGGCTCGTCCAGAACCGTAAACGTCTGGCCCGGGGCAACGTGGCGATAGTCGGCGTTGCCGCCCGTGCGGTCATAGCTGGAGACGCGCTTCAAAACGTAAGAGTGAGGTTCAGGAAGCTGCCCCAGCCAGTCACTGAAGTTCTGGGCCAGGGCCGGCGTCGCCAGGGCGAGCATCAGGATGAAAGGCAGAGCTTTCCGCATCGGTTCCTCCAAATGTGCTGAAGTTCAGAAAAATGAGTGCGGCGCGATTTTATCACAGGATGCCGGGAAAAGGCGCGCCCGGCATCGCTTGCCGCGGCGGGTGGTTTATACTCAATGCAGGACGCGGTGGGTTGACTTTGATTCTGTGCCACCGGCCGCGGGAAGCTCCATTTGTGAGGATTGCAAAATAGGGTGGCAACGCTCGTTCGTAGCGCCGCCGTCCCGGCGGCACTTTTCAGGGCCGGCAAGATGCCGGCGCTACGGAAGTCCGTTACCCCACTATGCAATCCTCTATTAAAGATCGATGAAGATGCCACATCAGCCTGTTTCCGCAAGACCCGCGAGTGCTGACCAGCGCCACCAACTCGCTGGTCAAAGTTTTTCGCCGCGCGCTGGCCGAGGGCCTGACGCGGGACGGATGGCTTTGCGGCGAAGGGCCGCACTTTCTTGAAGAGGCGCTCAAGCCCAGCTCAAGGGGGATTCTTCACAGCGTCCTGGTTTCGTCTGGAGCGGCGGAAAAACACAACGCGTTGCTCGCCCGGCTTCCCGCGGAATCGGAGCTGGCGCAAATCCCCGAGCGCCTATTCAACCAAATTGCCGGAACCAGGACGCCGCAGGGCGTAGCGGCCCTGGTTGAGTTGCCGCCGGCCGACCTGAAAACGGTGGCCGCATCCCGGAGTGCCGTTCTGGTCATTGCCTGCGGGCTGCAGGACCCGGGCAATATGGGGACCATCATTCGCAGCGCCGACGCCCTGGGAGCTTCGGCGGTTGTGGCGCTGGCGGGGACGGTGAATCCGTTCAATCCCAAAGCCGTGCGCGCCTGCGTCGGCTCCATTTTTCGCATGCCGGTGTTTGCGGGGGTGCAGGGCGAGACCTTATTCAAGCTTCTGCGCGACTCCAAAGTGCGTATTCTGGGAACAGACCCCAGGAGCGCCGTCGCTTTGGCCAGCGCCGACCTACGCCGGCCGGTCGCCCTGCTGGTGGGGCAGGAAGCAGCGGGTTTGCCTGAGGAAATTTCACGCGAGGCCGATGAACTTCTCAGCATTCCCATCCGCGCGGAAGCCGATTCGTTGAACGCTGCCATGGCCACGGGGATTTTTCTGTACGAGGTCGCGCGGCAGCGTAAATTCAAATATCAGCCATGAGCCTGTTTGAAACACAGCCTTCCGAAACACAGGAACAGGGCCGCCGGCCCCTGGCGGACCGCATGCGGCCTGAAACGCTGGAGGAATACGCCGGCCAGCTCCACATCCTGGGACCCGGCAAGCCGCTACGCCGGCAGATTGAGCGTGACGAGCTGGCGTCGATGATCCTGTGGGGTCCGCCGGGGTCAGGGAAGACCACGCTGGCGATGATTGTGGCGCACAGGACGAAGAGCGACTTTGTGCGCTTCAGCGCCGTGCTTTCCGGCATCCGGGAAATCAAGGACGTGATGGCGGCTGCCGAAAAGACGCGTAGGTTCGGGCGGCGCACCGTCCTTTTTATCGATGAGATCCACCGCTTCAATCGGGCGCAGCAGGATGCCTTTCTCCCTTACGTCGAGCGCGGAGACATAGTGCTGATCGGCGCCACCACCGAAAATCCCTCCTTTGAAGTGAACGCGGCGCTGCTGTCGCGCACCAAGGTTTACATGCTGTCGGCGCTTTCAACGGACGAGGTCGTGACGTTGCTCCAGCGTGCGTTGCAGGACGAGAAGCGCGGGCTGGGCGGCGAGAATGTCGTGATTTCCGATGAACTGCTGCGGCAGGTTGCCGTGTTTGCCAACGGCGACGCGCGCTCGGCCTATAACACCCTTGAAGCGGCCGTGGCGGCGGCCGCTCGCGACGCCGAGGGACGACGCGATCATCACCGAAAAGCTGATTGAAGACGCCATCCAGCGCAAGGTGCTGCTTTATGACAAGGCCGGCGAAGAACACTTCAACATCATTTCCGCGTTGCACAAATCGGTGCGCAATTCCGACGCCGACGCCGCGCTCTACTGGCTGGGACGCATGCTGGAGGCGGGCGAGGACCCGCTCTACGTCGCGCGGCGGCTGATCCGCATGGCGTCAGAAGACGTGGGCATGGCCGATCCCAAGGCGCTGGAAGTGGCCGTGGCCGCCATGCAGGCCGTGCACTTTGTGGGATTGCCGGAAGGCGACCTGGCGCTGGCCCAGGCTACCGTCTACCTGGCGCTCGCGCCCAAATCGAACGCGCTCTACACCGGCTACGGCGAGGTGAAGAGCGACGCGCAGAAGACCGTCGCGGAACCCGTGCCGCTGCACCTGCGGAACGCCGTGACCGGGCTGATGGAGAACGTCGGCTACGGCAAAGGCTACCAGTATGCCCACAACGCCGATGAAAAACTGACCGACATGGATTGCCTGCCGGAAGGCCTTCGCGGCCGCCACTACTACCAGCCCACCGACCAGGGCTTCGAAAAACGGTTGAAAGAAAAGATGCAGGCGATTGAGGAATGGAAGCAAAAACGGCGCGCTGACTAGGGGCGACGATATGGAAAAAATACCGATATCAAAATTCAAATCAACTTGTTCTGAGATTTTGGAAAGTGTCCGGCGGACAAAAAAGCCAGTTCTCATTACCCGTTTTGGAAAGCCCGTCGCTGAAGTTGTCCCGGCGCCCCCTGGCCCAAAACCGAAGGACTGGCTGGGTTCGCTCGCCGGGACAGGCCGAATTGTGGGTGATATTGTCAACCCTGCCAGTGACGAAAGTGAATGGGAAGTCCGACACTAACTGTGGGGGTCACGCCACAGTTCGCAGTTTTCGATGGCTGGGCATTTTACTCCTCGTTGAGGCCAAAGTGCTTTCGCAGAAATTGGCGCGGTGACGGCAGCTTCACACCTAACGGCATAAAAGCATTCTTGCCGTATTGACTCGAGCCTGCGTATTCCTGAACGACGTCTTGGACATGTCTGCTATGCGTTCTGGAATATACGAATCTGTCACAGATGCTTACGAATGCTTGAGTGAGGCCGTCGAATGCTTGTGTCTCAAGGACGGAAGGCACGTCCCACGCATGACCCATGAGAAGGCAAGCGTCCGGGGCGACCGGGATGGCGGCAGCAGCATTCTCCTTCCGGAAGCCATACCCAGTATGCAGGATCCCATTCCCGAGCGGAACGAATGTTATAAGTGGGTTGTCGGTTGTGATGAACTCGCTTCCGGCGGGTGGCCGCAAGATTTTCCACGGTTCCTTCTTGATCAGCCATCCTGCAATTTGTTCGGCATTCTTTATTAGGCCGGTCAAAAAAAAGTGCTGTGCCTCGCTAGGATTGTATAGTTGCTCGGCCTTTTCGATGATAACGCCCCGGATCACTTCTTGTGGTACGGGCGTCCCGTACTTCGCGGATGTTTCTTCTGCCAACTCTGCGATGAACGACTCATCTTCGGCCGCATCCTTGAACCCGGCCAGTGTTTTGCTCCAACTATCTTTCCCTTGCCGACGCCGCTGAGTCGCCCGGGAGAAGAGCAGCCCTGCATAAAACCCGAGCTTTTCCTTGGACCCAGGCGGCCAGTGAAACGTGTCGAATCTCGCGCAGACTAGAACCTCGTTACAATTCCCCTCATGGGCTGCGAGGGTGGTTTCATAGGATGCATCCCATTTACAGTCAGGTCTCCTGAATTCGAAGTATCCCTTTTCCACCCCTTGTTTCGACGTAGAGCGGTGGTCTGGTTCGCGACCGCGCTGGTAGACCCAGATTCGCCCTGCCTTCGCCTTAGGTCGTTTCGAGCGTGTTGCAAACCGTTCGAGGTAAAACTTCGGAATGATGTGGGAACCAATCATATCGGCTCACCGGGAAACTATAATCAGAGGTTTTCAAAGTGGGAAGGCCTATGCTAGGTCCTGCCTGCGTCAATTGGGAATCAAATTCCTTCGCTCACAAAGTGTTTGGCGTATTCTTTGAGGATGCAGCGGTCCTGGACGACTTCCAGACCTGCTTCGCGGGCGCGCCGGGCGGCTTCCTCATGCCGGACGCCTTCCTGCATCCAGATGACTTTGGCGCCTTTGCGGATGGCGCTTTCAACGATGCCGGGCACAAATTCCGAACGGCGGAAGATGACCACGGCATCAAAGCTTTCCGGAACATCGTCGAGCTCCGGATAGGATTTTTCCCCCAGCACGGAATCTTCATTGGGGTTGACGGGAATGATGCGGTAGCCGTGCGACTGCATGTAAGAGCTCACGCCGTAGCTGGCCCGCGAAGGCTTGGAAGACAGACCGACCACGGCCAGGGTCTTGCAGGTTTCCAGAATGGTTTGAATCGTGTCAGGCATGGCAAACTCTCAAACCTGGGATCGGCGGCGTTGAGTTGGTTCGCAACTGCCGCGCTGCAACTTCAGTTTACCGCTTGATCCCGCGTTCCGGCATCCGGGCCACGCGGGCCAGGCCTTCCAGAAACTTTTCGTTGTCCTCGTGCCTGCCGATGGTGACCCGCAGCGAGGTGGGGAAGCCGTAAAGCTTCATGGGCCGCACGATCACACCTTCATGCATCAGGCGGATAAAATCCTCTTCGCAGTCGCGGCCGGTATCGACCAGCAGAAAATTTCCCACCGAGGGCGTGTAACGGACGCCGGCCAGCGCCAGTTCTTCGGTCACAAACTTCATTTCATGGGTGTTCGATTCCACCGAACGCGCCACGTGTTCCTGATCGTCAACCGCCGCCAGGCCCGCCGCCTGCGCCAGGCTGTTGGCGTTGAAGGGAGAGCGCAGGCGGTTGAGGGCCTCGATCAGGTCAGGATGCCCCATGCCGTAGCCCAGCCGCAGGCCCGCCAGCCCGTACACCTTGGAAAAAGTGCGCAGCACCAGGACGTTCCTGCCGTTGCGAACGTAATCGATGGAGCGGGAATAGCCGGGATCGCGGACGTATTCGTAGTAAGCCTCATCCAGCACCACCAGCACACGCGGCGGCAGAGCGGCGAGAAAGCGGTCCATGTCATCAGCGGTGACCATGCGGCCGGTGGGGTTGTTGGGGTTGGCGATGTAAATGACCTTTGTCCGCTGGGTCACCGCGCGGGCGATGGCGGCGAGGTCGAAGGCGTTTTCGCGCAGCGGCGTCTGCACAAGCTCCGCGCCCATCTCCTCGATGGCGAGCCGGTAAATATAAAAAGCGGATTGTGACGTGATGCCCTGGCCGGCTGCCGTCAGAAAGGTCCTGGCCACCAGTTCGATCAGGTCGGTGGAACCCGCTCCCAGGATGAGCTGCGACATTTCAAGCTGCTGGAATTCCGCCAGTTTCCGCCGCAGATAATAGCCGCTGCCGTCAGGGTAAAAATTGGCCTGGTCGAGGGAGTTGCGGAGCGCCTCGAGCGCCCTGGGCGATGGGCCCAAAGGGTTTTCGTTCGAGGCCAGCTTGACGGCGCTGTGGCCGAGTTCGCGCTCCACCTCCTCAATGGGCTTGCCGGGAGGGTAGGGCCGAATGCGCGTGACCCAGGGCGGAAGCAGCTCGTTGATTGAAAACCTTTGTGCCATGGCCAGTCCAACAGCGAAAATGATAAAGGATCGGTGCGGGAGATGACCGCGGAGTTTCCGGACGCGGCGGCCGGAACGTGCGGTCCCGTCAACGGGAATTTTAACACTTATGATGCGCGATCGGCTTCCGGCTTCCAGCGTTTCAGCCGGTCGATTTCCGCCGCGCTCAGGTGCCGGAACTTGCCCGGCGACAGGCCGCGGTCCGTGAGGAAAGCAAACCGCACCCGCTTCAGCTTGACCACGCGCTGGCCGGCGCGCTCAAACATTCTGCGCACCTGGTGATAACGCCCTTCCGTCAGGGTGATTTCATACCAGGGTTTTTCGCGTTCTGAAATCAGGCGAATTTTGCAGGGCGCGGTGCGGCGGGCGTCCAGCACGATGCCGCGTTCGAGCCGGGCAAGATCTTTGGGCAACGGCTGGCCTTCCAGCTTGACGTGATAAGTGCGCGGAACCTGGGCGGCGTGGGAGGTGAGGAAGTTCGTAAGATCACCGTCGTTGGTCAGCAGCAGCAGGCCGGAAGAATTGTAATCAAGGCGGCCCACAGGGTAGACGCGCTGCTTCACGCCTTCGAGCAGCGTCAGCACGGTGGGGCGGCCCTGTGGGTCCCGCACCGTGGAAACAACGCCGGTGGGTTTGTTGAGGAGAATCACCAGGTGGCCCTGGCTTCGCGGCAGGGGTTTGCCGTCCACGCGAATTTTGTCGCTGTCAGGGTCGGCCTTTGATCCCAGCTCCCGAACCACGTGCCCGTTGACGCTGACGCGGCCCTGCACGATCATCTCTTCGGCCTTGCGCCGTGAGGTGACGCCCGCTGTGGCAATGATTTTTTGCAGCCGCTCTTGCATAGCTTGCTAGGACCTGGTTTCGTCGGGCGCAGTGGTTTCTTCGCCCGCTTCGTCATCTTCCGGCGCCGCATCCTCGGACGCCGCAGGGGTTGCTTCTTGCCCGGGGCGGTCTGCCTTGGCCGGTTCGGCATCAGCGGCTTCGGAGTTTTCTGCCGCCGCTTCTTCGCTTCCGGCCGCTGGATATTCGGTTTCAGCGGAGTCTGCCTGCGACTCCTCCTCTGCCAAAAAGTCTGAACCCAGGGCCTGGCGGGCGAGCTCTTCAAACTCTTTCAGGCTGGGCAGTTCGCCGGTGTCCTTCAATCCAAAGTGGACCAGGAAGTCCTTGGAGGTGCGATAGAGGATGGGCCGGCCCACCACATTCTTCCGCCCTGCGGTGACCACCAGCTTTTTCTGCATGAGCGTGTGGATGACCCCGCCGCAATCGACGCCGCGGATCTCTTCGATTTCCGGCACGGTGACGGGCTGGCGGTAGGCAATCACCGCCAGGGTTTCGAGCGCCGGCTTGGAGAGCCGGATGAGAGGCTTGAGGCTTTTGACAAAATTTCTCAGCACCTCATGGTGTTCGGGCTTTGAGGAGAAGCGATAGCCGCCGGCGACGTGCCGCACCTCGATTCCGTGGCCGGGCTGCTCGTATTCCTGCACGAGAAGTTCGACCTGGGCTTTCACCCGGTCGCGCTCCTCGCCCTGCAGCGATTTGACGATGGCGTCCAGCGACACGGGTTCTGGCGCAACGTAGATGATGGCCTCGATCAACGCTTTGAGTGTTTCGTCCGTCAGCATGTTTTACCCGTCTTAGATTTCGCCCAGACTTTCTTCCAGGTCCGCGGCGTCTACCGTATCCACGATCTCGTCAAACCTTTTGCTCTTTGCCGCCGTAATGGGGGCGAACAATTCATCCTGCCGAAGGTGGATGGCCCGCAGCCGCACCAGTTCCAGCAGGGCCAGCAGCAGGGCGATCAGCGCCTGCCGCCACACGTAGCCCTCGGCAAGGTCTTCAATGGAAACCGGCCCCGAGCGCCCGCGCATCACCTGCTTCACGTGCTCCAGCATTTCCCGAACGCTGATCTGCTCGCGGCGCACGTGGATTTGCGGGCGCTTTTTGGCGCGCTCGAGGATCTCCCGGAAAACCGAGATCAGATCAAACACCGAGACGGCGAGGCCCGGCTCATCCTCCGCCTCCGTGAACTGGTCGATGCCGGGGTGCGACCAGGTGGCTTCCTCCACCGTTTGCTTTGACTTCAGCATCTCGGCGGCGTTCTTGAACTGCTCGTGTTCCAGCAGGCGCTGCACCAGTTCCGCGCGCGGGTCCTCTTCCAGTTCCTCGTCCGGCGCCGTGGGGTCGGGCGGCAGCAGCATCCGCGACTTGATGTAAATCAGCGTGGCCGCCATCAGCACGAACTCACCCGCCACATCAATATTCAATTCCTCCATCAGGCGAAGATAGTCGAGGTACTGCCGGGTGATCTTCGCGATGGGAATGTCATAGATGTTGATCTTCTGCTTGCGGATGAGGTCGAGCAGCAGGTCCAGCGGGCCTTCGTAAGCCTCCAGTTTTACCGGCGGCGCGGGCGTATCGGCGCGCGTCGTGCGCCTGGAGGGCTCCGCAGCGGCGTCCTCTGCAAACTGTTCCGGCGACTCCGGATTGGGTGGGCGATGGTCATTCATCATTTACGCCAGTTTCGTTGCGATCCTCACCTCGCCCATCGTTTCCTGCGCAACCTGCCGAGCTTTTTCGGTGCCGGCGGCCAGCACGTCCCAGACCTTTTGCGGGTCGCCTTCGTAAACTTTGCGGCGCTCCTGGACGGGCGCGAGATATTCGTTCAAGTGATGCGCCATCATCTTCTTGCAGTCCACACAGCCGAGCTCGGCCGTCCTGCACTCTCGGTCGACGCGCGCAATCACTTCGGGCGGCGAAAAGATCTTGTGATGGTCAAACACGGGACATTTCTCGGGATCGCCGGGATCGTGCCGCCGCTTGCGGGCGGGATCGGTCATCATGCCCCGGACTGTCTTATCGACCACCTCCGGCGGATCGGAGAGGAAAATGGCGTTGCCATAGCTTTTGGACATCTTGCGCCCGTCGGTGCCGCGCAGGCGCGGGCTGGGCGTCAGCAGCGATTGCGGCTCCGGGAAAACCTCACCATAAAACTGGTTGAAGCGCCGGGCGATTTCCCGCGTCAGTTCCACGTGCGGCACCTGGTCTTCGCCCACCGGAACATAGCCGGCCTTGTACATCAGGATGTCGGCCGCCTGCAGCACCGGATAGCCCAGAAAGCCGTAAGTGTGCAGGTCGCGTCCCTGCAGGTTGTCGAGTTGCTCTTTGTAGGTGGGCACGCGTTCCAGCCAGCCGAGCGGCGTCACCATGCCGAAAATCAGGTAAAGCTCCGCATGTTCGGGCAGGCGAGACTGCACAAAGAAGGTTGCCTTTTCGGGGTCGAGCCCCACGGCCAGCCAGTCGGTCACCATTTCCAGTATGTTCGATTGCAGCTCCGCGGTGTTGGCGTATTCGGTGGTCAGCATGTGCCAGTCCGCCACAAAATGGAAGCTGTCATACTGGTCCTGGAGCTTGATCCAGTTCTGGAGCGCCCCCACCAGGTTGCCCAGATGCAATTTGCCAGTGGGCCGCATGCCGCTCAGCACCCGCGGCCGTTTGTTTGTCGGCTGTGCCATATGATGGAATCCCTGTTGTCCGGCCCGCCAGAGTGCAGAAAACTGTCCGTTACCCCGTGCCAGAACCAATTTTCCATCGTAACATAGGGGCGGGACAAACGCGAAGAAGGGCAGGCCGGGAGCAACTGCGTTCTACAGTTAAACTCAAGAAATGGATCGGCTTCCTGAATCAGTTTTAGAGTGACAGAGCCCATCCGCCGATAGAAGCACGGAGGAGAAGACATTGAACCGAGTACGAAAAATTGGAATTGCCATGCTTGCCTGCGGGCTTGCGTTGGGTGCCTGGAGCTGTTCCAGCGCCGTCAGCCGGAAGTCTCCCCAGTCCCGAGGCGGCGGAGAGGCGGACCCAATGCCTGACGTCTGGCGGTCACTCACCACGGGGAAGGAATATTTTGTCCGCATGGACAAGAGCCACTTTTACGCGCAGTGGGTCAACCTGCCTCCCGTCCCCCGGGAGCACGGCGCCTACATCCACACGGCGTGCGTGCCGATGGGATCGAAATGGGTTGGCACCTCTGATATTTACATGCCCTGCGCGGTGGGGGAGGGAAAGAACGAAAAGGTTACCAACACCTGCCACCTGAACCTAAAAATCGAAATCGATTCCATCAGTAATGACCGGATTACCGGCCGCGCCCAAACCCTTAAGAAATTCGATTGCGGCGCCTGCAAGGTGGTTGAAACCGGATGGGCCGACTTTGAGTGGGTGCCGGCAAAGTAGCGGGAGTTTATCCTGATTTCGCTTTCCTGATTTCTTCGATCAGCGCGGGAACAACCTCAAAAAGGTCGCCCGCGATTCCGTAGGTTGCGATGTCAAAGATGGGCGCTTCGCGGTCTTTGTTGACGGCCACCACGGTCCGCGAACCTTTCATTCCCACCTGGTGCTGAATGGCGCCCGAGATCCCCAAAGCAATGTAAAGTTTGGGCGCCACGGTTTGCCCGGAGCTTCCAATCTGGCGGTCCATGGGCAGCCATCCGCTGTCGCAGATGGGCCGCGAGGCGCCGATTTCCGCGCCCAGCGCCTCCGCCAGCTTCTGGGCCAGCTCCATGTTTTCGGGCTTCCTGATGCCGCGCCCGACTGCGACGATGATTTCCGCCTGGCTCAGGTCGACAGCCTGTTTGGCCTCCCGGAATTTTTCCTGGGGCCGGGTACGAATGGCTTGCGGAGAAATGCTGACCTCTACAGGCGTAATCTTCGCCTGGCTCCGGCCTCGCTGAACGGAATCCTCCCGAAAGGCCCCTGACTGGAATGACACGAACCAGGGTGGCTCGCCGCGAAACTCTACGTCGGCCGAAAACTTGCCTTGAAAAACCTGGCGGACAAAAATCGTGCGCTCGCCATCGCGGCGGTAGCCCAGCGAGTCGCCCACCAACCCCCGGTCGAGCGAGGCGGCCAGCCTGGGCGCAAAGTCGCGCACCTGGTAGGTGTGGCTGAAGACCACAAAGCGGGGCTGACGCTTCTCAATCACCTGGCGGAGCGCCAGACTGTAACCGTCTGGCGTGTAACGGGCGAGTTGCGGCGATTCGACGGCGAGAACTTCCTGAAGTCCGGCGCCGGCCAGTTCCTGGGCGAGGCTGCCGATGTTGTCGCCGACGATTACGGCAACGCAGGCTGCTCCGGATTCTCCCGCCAGCTGTTGCGCCGCCGCCACGGCTTCCCAGGTGGGGCGCGCCAGCCTGCCTTCCTGATGTTCTGCGTAAACGAGAATTTCTTCAGCCATGGTCGCATGTTCTTTCCGGATTGCGAATGACTCCTGCCTCGCGTCCGGCTAAATGACTCTTGCCTCGTTCTTCAATTTGTCGACCAGCCGCTCGGCGATTTCCCTGGGGCTGCCCTCGATAAACTCGGCCTGCGCCGTTTTCTGCGGCACGTACACCCGGGAAATGACCTGGCGCGGTTTGAGCGCTTCGGCGTCGAGACCGAGGTCCCCGGCCGCCAGCTTCTGGAGCGGCTTGTTTTTCGCCGCCATGATGCCTTTCAAAGTGGCGTAGCGGGGCTTGTTGATGCCCGACTGGATGGTGAGCACGGCGGGCAGCGGCATTTCAATCCACTGGAACCAGCCGCCTTCAAGTTCGCGCTTCACCTTCAGGCCGCCGCCTTCCGCCTGGATTTCCATGACGATGGTGGAATGCGGCAGGTCCAGCATTTCCGCCAGAATGACCCCCGTCTGGGCAAACCCGAAATCGTCGGATTGAAGCCCGGTCAGCACCAGGTCGGGACTTTCCCTGCGGACGGCGGCGGCCAGCACCCGGGCGGTGCCGTGGGCGTCGAGATTTTCAAAAACGCTGTCCTCGAGGTGCAGGGCGCGGTCGGCCCCCTTGGCCAGCGCTTCCTTGATGGCCTGGCCGGCGCGGGCGGGGCCCAGGGTACAGACAATGACCTCGCCGCCCTGCTTCTCCTTCAGCCGCAAGCCCTCTTCAAGCGCGTAAACGTCGGGCTCGTTGACTTCGAACCCGATATCGGCTTCCTCGATCCACGTCGAGTCGCGGTTGAGCTTGAGATTGGCGTCGCGGGATGGGACCTGCTTGAGGCAGACAACAATTTTCATGAGGGATAATTTCTCCCGGCAGAAAACCTTAATCCGACGCAAGGTTGTTCTTGCTATTCCGAGTAGCGCTTAAAGAGCAACGCTGCGTTGGTGCCGCCGAACCCGAAAGAATTTGAGAGCACGCAATTGACATTCGCCCGGCGGGCCTGGTTTGGAACGTAGTCCAGATCGCACTCGGGATCCGGATTTTCGTAGTTGATGGTGGGAGGAATGATCTGGTCCCGCAGGATGAGCGTTACGATGCCCGCCTCGAGCCCCCCTGCTCCTCCCAGCAGGTGCCCGGTCATGGACTTGGTGGAACTGACCGGCAACTGGTAGGCCCGCTCTCCGAAGACGGCCTTGATGGCCTTGGTCTCCAGCTTGTCGTTGAAAGGTGTGGACGTTCCATGGGCGTTGATGTAGTCCACCTGCCCGGGCTCGACGCCGGCGTCCTTCAGAGCGTTCCGCATCACCCGGATGGCCCCGTCGGCGTTTTCCGAGGGCTGGGTGATGTGAAAGGCGTCTCCGGACATTCCGTAACCGACAACCTCACCCAGGATGGTGGCTCCGCGCTTTCGCGCGAATTCAAGTTCTTCCAGGATCAGGATGCCCGACCCTTCTCCGATCACAAATCCGTCGCGGTCGCGTTCAAAAGGCCGGCTCCCTTTTTCGGGTTCATCGTTGCGGGTGGAAAGCGCTCGCATGGAGGCAAATCCGCCCACGCCCATGGGAGTGATGGCCGCCTCGGCGCCTCCGGAGATCATCACGTCCGCGTCGCCGCGCTGGATGAGCCTGAAGGAATCGCCCACGGCGTGCGCGCTGGACGAGCAGGCGGTGCAGGTTGCGGAATTCGGTCCCTTGGCGCCCCAGCGGATGGAAACGAACCCGGAGGCCAGGTTGACGATGGACGCAGGAATGAAGAAGGGAGAGATCCTTCGCGGGCCGCCCTGCATCAGCGCCGTGTGCTCGCGCTCGATGACATCGAATCCTCCGATGCCGGAACCGATATAGACGCCGGCCCTCTCCGCCAGGTCCGGGGTAATCTTCAGTCCGGACTGCTCCATGGCAAACTCCGCCGCCGCCATGGCGAACTGAATGAACAGCCCCATCTTCTTCACTTCGCGCTTTTCGACGAAGCGAAGCGGCTCGAACCCTTTGACTTCCGCGGCGAATGTGACGGGGAAACCTGTGGCATCGAAGTGTGTGATGGGGGCCGCGCCGCTTTTACCGGCGAGCAGCTCCCGCCACGTTTCTTCGGTTCCCACCCCCAGCGCGCTAACCAGGCCAACCCCTGTCACCACGACTCTTCGGGCCAAATTCTTTCCTCCTGCGGGCCTGTGGCGTCAGTTCTTCGCTGGCTTGATGTGGGCCTGGATGTACTCGACGGCATCTTTGACGGTCTGGATTTTTTCGGCGTCTTCGTCGGGAATTTCGATCTCGAACGCCTCCTCAAAGGCCATCACCAACTCCACGATATCCAGCGAATCGGCCCCAAGGTCGTCCACAAAATGCGCCGTGGGGGTAACTTCCGCTTCATCAACTCCAAGCTGCTCGACAATGATCTGCTTAACCTTTTCTTCAGGCGAAGCCATTGATATCTCCTCCTCACCCTTCATGGGGTTGGCTATTCTAACTTTGTGCTGCGGGGGCGTCAAGCTCCCGCTTCTTCCTGCTCTCCCTGACAACGGTACAGCACTTTAAAGCAAAAATCTTTCCGGCACGGTTCTGGAAAACCTGCTCCTTCTGGATCCGGCCCGGCCAGCCCTCAGGCCATGTACATGCCGCCATTGACGTTCAGCACGTGGCCCGTAATGTACGCTGCCTCCTCTGAAGCGAGGAAGCGAACTCCATATGCAACGTCCATGTCGGTTCCCATTCTGCCGGCCGGGATGATGCCCAGCAACTTCTGGCGAACCTCTTCCGGCAGTTTGTCCGTCATGGCCGTTTGAATAAAGCCCGGCGCCACCGCGTTCACGGTGATGTTTCTTCGCGCCACCTCCGAAGCCACGGCCTTGGTCAGCCCGATCAGGCCCGCCTTCGAGGCGATGTAATTGGCCTGGCCGGGATTTCCCGCCTGGGCCACCACCGAAGCGATGTTGATGATGCGGCCGTACCGCTGCCGAACCATGCCCGGCAACGCCTCCTTGATACAATGGTAGGCGCCATCCAGGTTGGTGCGCAACACCGCGTCCCAGTCTTCGGCCCTCATCCGCAGTAGAAGATTATCCCGCACCACGCCGGCGTTGTTCACCAGAATATCAATCTTTTTCCAGGTTTCCAAAACTTTACCGATGCCCGCCCTGACGGATTCGGCGCTTGCGACGTCCACGGCCAGCACCAGGGCTTTGCGTCCCGCCGCTTCAACTTCTTTGGCCACCGCCTCCAGCTTTTCGACATTCCGGCTGGCCAGCGCCACGTCCGCGCCCGCTTCCGCCAGCACCAGCGCGCATGCCCGCCCGATTCCCTGGGAAGCTCCGGTCACCACGGCAACGCGTTCGTTCAGATTCATCGGCTTGACGCCAAACAAAAAATAAACCGGGGGATTCGGGAAATCACGTCCGCCCGGCACTCAATCTCTTACTGCGGCTGCACGGCGGCAACCGCTTCCTCGATCGACGCGGTGTCGCCCGCCCGCCAGGTCTGCGCTTCACGGTCAATCTGCCGCATCAGTCCGGAAAGCACCTTGCCGGGCCCCGCCTCGACAAAAATATCCGCGCCTTCCCGGCGCAGAGTGAGCATCGAGTCCGTCCACCTTACCGGCGAAGTGACCTGCCGCTTCAGCCCGTCGCGTATCGCCCCGGCGGTTCGAACCACGGCCGCATCCGCGTTGTTGACCAGCGGGACCCGCGGATCGCTGATCGCCACGGCATCCAGGTCAACGGCCAGCCGTTCTGCAGCAGGCTTCATCAGGCTGCAATGGAACGGCGCGCTGACGTTCAAAAGTACGGCGCGTTTGGCTCCGCGGGCCTTTGCGAGCTCAACAGCTCTTTCCACAGCGCCGTGATGTCCGGCAATCACAATCTGCGCCGGCGAATTCAGATTGGCCGCGGAAACCACTTCATTCCCGGCGGCCTCACGGCAAATTTCATCCACAGCGGAGGCGTCAAGGCCCAGCAGCGCCGCCATGGCGCCCTTTCCCACAGGGACCGCTTCCTGCATATACTGGCCGCGTTTGCGGACCAGACGCAGGGCGTCAGCCAGTTCAATAGAGCCGGCCGCGACCAGAGCTGAATATTCTCCCAGGCTGTGCCCCGCAACATAATCGGGCCGGACACCCTTTTCTTCCAGAACGCGCGCCGCAGCCACCGAAACGGCGAGAATGGCAGGCTGCGTGTTGGCCGTCAACTGTAATTCTTCAGCCGGGCCCTCAAAACACAGTTTGGAGAGCGGAAAACCCAGCGCCGCGTCCGCCTGCTCAAAAACCTCGCGCGCCCGCGTAAAGTGTTCCGCCAGCTCAAGCCCCATACCGGGCGCCTGCGAACCCTGTCCCGGAAAAAGAAAAGCTATTTCGGACAAAAACAAATCTCCAGTGTGCTCAGGCGGTGCTTGTGCGAAGTGCCAGCGAGCCGCCTGTTCCGCCGGCTTTCGCTACCAGCGCACTAAAACCGATCCCCAGGTGACGCCCGCGCCGAAAGCGGACATCAAAACCAGGTCCCCCTTCTTGATGCGGCCGCTGCGCACGCATTCATCCAGGCAGATGGGAATGGAAGCCGAGGAAGTGTTGCCCACGCGATTGATGTTGGAGTAGACCTTTTCCGCCGGAACCCCCAGCCGTTCCCGCACAGCCTCTGTAATGCGCAGATTGGCCTGGTGCGGAATAAAGAGGTCGATATCACCGGGCTGGACGCCGGCCTGCTCGATCACCCTGCGGGAAACTTCTTCCAGGCTGCGCACGGCCACCTTGAACAGCTCATTCCCGCGCATTTTGATGAAGTGCTCGCGCCCCTCGACCGTTTCACAGGTGGCCGGCCGCGCCGTCCCGCCGGCGGGAATGTAGAGATGGTCCGCGTAGACGCCGTTGGTATGGACTTCAGAGGCCAGAATGCCCGAGCCGGAATTGACAGCGCCCAGCACCCCGGCGGCAACGCCGTCTCCAAAAATCACGCAGGTGGCGCGGTCCTGATAGTCCAGATACCGGGAAAGCAGTTCGGCTCCGATCACCAGAGCGTATTTGGACTTTCCTGTTTTGACAAACTGGTCCACCACCGTCAGCCCGAAAAGAAATCCTGAGCAGGCGGCCGCCAGATCAAACGCGCAGCAGGTGCCGGCTCCCAGGTCCCGCTGGATGAGGGAAGCTGTGGCGGGCAACGGCATGTCGGGAGAAATGGTGGAGCAGATGATGAGGTCCAGATGTTCAGGCGTGATGCCGGCCATCTCCAGCGCCTTTTTGGCTGCCTCGACCGACAGCGAGGAGGTGGTCTCATGGGGAGCGGCCTGGCGCCTTTCCTTGATGCCGGTTCGCTCCGTGATCCATTTGTCGGAGGTGTCGACCAACTTTTCCAGGTCGGAATTGGTGATCACCTTTTCAGGCAGGGCTGAACCCGTGCCCAGGATACCTGTCGCAACCATTATGGCTCCTGAATGGCCCCTTAATTCTTGCTGAGCGAGGCGAGGGCCAACTCGCGCTCAATCTTCTCGTTGACGCGGCCTTCTGAAAATTCCGCCGCCACGCGAACGGCGTTCTTGATGGCGTTCGCATTTGACCCGCCGTGGCAGATGATGCAAACTCCTTTGACGCCCAGCAGCGGAGCTCCTCCGTATTCGGAGTAATCCAGCCGCTTCTTCATCCGGGCGAAGGCCTTTCGCGAAAGCAGATAGCCGAGCTTCGATGAAAAAGTGCTCGACAGCGACTCCTTCAGCAGGCTCGTCACCGTGTCGACGATCCCTTCGCTGATTTTCAGCGCCACGTTGCCGATGAATCCGTCAGCGACAATCACATCCACCCGGCCGTTGAAGAGGTCGCGGCCTTCGACGTTGCCGACAAAGTTCAGATTCAACTCGTTTAGACGCGCCAGCGCCTCGCGCGTTACTTCGTTGCCCTTGTGCGGTTCCGAACCGTTGGAGAGCAATCCCACCCGCGCCCTCTCAGCCCCAAAGATCACGCGGTAATAAATTTCACCCATCACCGCGAACTGTTCGAGGTGCAGGGGCTTGCAATCCACGTTGGCGCCGACGTCCAGCAGGACGGAGGCCTTGCCGTTTTGCGATGAGGGAAAAACCTGGGCCAGCGCCGGCCGGTCCACGCCTTCCAGCGTGCCCAGCAGGATCTTGGCCGTGGTCATCACCGCGCCCGTATTCCCGGCGCTGATCAGCCCGTCCGCTTTCCCGTCCCGGACCAGCCGGGCGGCCACGCGGATGGAGGAATCGCGCTTGCGGCGGAAGGCTTTGGCTGCTTCATCCTCCATGGTGACAGCCTCGGAGGCATGGACCACAGTAATCTTCAGGCCTTCCGCGCCACGCCGCGCCAGTTCCCGCTGCAGCACATCCTGGGGGCCCACCAGAAGCACTTCCGCATATCCCGCCTTCGCTGCCTGAATCGCGCCTTCGATTTCAGGCACAGGAGCCGTGTCCGATCCCATTGCATCAACAGCAATCGCGCGCATGGTCTAAGAGCGCCCCCAGAGTGTTGATCTTTTTGAGTGTGGCCAGGCCGATGCCTGGACCATTGACCCAGGCCCCGTCAGGCCGCTTCACCCACCAGGATCACTTCCCGGCCGTTGTAGTGGCCGCAACGCGGGCATGCCTGGTGGGGCATCTTCGATTCATGACAGTTGGGGCACTCAGAAAGCGACCGCCGCTTCAGGTGGTCATGAGCACGCCGACGGTTGCGGCGCGCTTTTGAATGTCGTCTTTTCGGATTTGGCATCGTTCCGTTTCCTTCACATCAAGTTCCCTTGCCGTCCGGATTCGGCTGCAAGGTTGAATTTTTTGCGCGGGAGCCCGGCCAAGCCGCCTGGCGGCCCACACACCAACCCCTCCAGTTGAATGCGGCCAGTCACCTGACCTGGTTTTTCTTCAAGAGAGCGAACGGTGAATCTTCGTGCTGCAAGGAACAACCGCATTCCTTGACGTTGCGGTTCACTCCGCAAACCGGACAGAGGCCCCGGCAGTCAGGCCCGCAAAGGATCTTCATGGGGAGGGACAGCAGAACCTGTTCCCTCACCAAGTCGGCCAGATTCACACCGTCACCCGAAAAGAAGCCGACCGCGAGTTCGTCTTCTTCGACTTCTACTTCTTCTTCCCGGGCAATTTCTTCCATCGGCCAATAAGGCAGATCGAAATCAAGTTCAACCGGTATCCGGGTCTGTTCCAGACACCGGTCGCAGGCGGCCTCCACAGCTCCGGAAATACGCCCGCGAACCCGAATTTCTTTCCCGGCCAGCTCGGCTTCGGCATTCACCACTAAAGGGCCTGCCTGCCGGAACTTAACCTCTTGAAAATCCAGAGCGCCGGGCAGGTAGGTCTTGGATACCGTTACCCGGTGAAGCTCCAGCTCCTGGAGGGTGATAAACACTTCGGCCTCACTCGTCCAAAACTACAATTATAGCTTGCAGGCCATGGGTGTCAAGAAACGCCGCCACAACAAGCACTTACTTTCAGCCTTCTAACCAGTCGGTAGAGGGCCCTGCGCGCCGCTTTCCTGAGGGGTGTCCCGCTGTGAGGCCGGCTTGCGCTCGCGCCATCCACCAGCTTCCCTCTTGAAATTATCGCCCGAGTTGAATACAGTCTCAACTCTTGGGTGAATAACATAAACAAAATTGCCAGTGTTGTGCGTGCGGAACTTCCGCGAACGAGCCTCGCCCGCTGGGCGTCGCTCTTCTTCAGCCTCTCCGTCCTCACCTATCTGTTTTCAATTGCCGTCACGCAGGCGTTCCTGGCCCTGGCGGGGCTTCTTTTCGCCGTGCACCTGCTTCGCGATCGCCCCCGCATCAGCTTTCCGCCCGTCAAGCTGCCTCTGCTGCTTTTCTGCCTTTTTACGGTGACCTCGGTCCTGTGGGCCGCCAACCCCGCCGCCGGCCTGTTCGCCGTGCGCAAGCTGGTCCTTTTCCTGATCATCCTGATGGCGGTGAACCTGATTGCGAGCAGCCGGCACCTGGGCTGGCTGTGGAAGGGGCTGTTTGTCGAGGCAGCCTTTGTCGGCCTGATTGGGACGGTGCAGTTTGCGAGGCAATATCGCATGGTCAGCGCGGAGCACCCGCACCACGTTTATGCCTACATGATCAACACGCGCATCACCGGGCTAATGGGTGACTGGATGAATTTCGGCGGCCAGCAGATGCTGGTCTTCATCCTTTTGGCGGCTTTCCTGCTGTTAGGGCTGAAGGCGAGACGGGCGTGGTGGGCGGTGGCGGCGGTTATCGCTTTCTCGATTGTTCTCAACCTGACCCGCGGGGTCTGGCTGGGATGCTTTTTTGCCATGGTTTATCTGCTGTGGCGATGGAAGCCCAAATGGGTTCTGGCGCTTCCGGTGCTTGCGGTGGTGATCTACCTTTTTGCACCACGGATGGTCCATGAGCGTCTGTGGCTGGCGCTCCATCCCAAGCGCGATCCGGCGCTTGCCATCCGATTTGAAATGTGGGAAGTGGGATTGAACATGGTGAAGGCCCATCCCTGGGTGGGCGTGGGCCCCAACAACATTCCGCAGGTGTATGACCTTTATCTTCCCAAAGGGCGCGCCCCCATCGCCGGCTATCATTACCACCTGCACGACAACTTCATCCAGTTTGCGGCGGAACGGGGGCTTCCGTGCCTGGCGGCCTGGATGTGGCTGATGGCCGCGCTGCTCTGGGGGATGTGGAAAGTTCGCCGCCGGTGCCGCGCCGGCCGATGGATGGTGGACGGAGCCATCGCCGCATGGCTGGCGCTGATGGTGGAAGGCTTTTTTGAATTCAATTTCGGGACCTCACCCGTTCTGATGGTTTTTCTGTTTGTGGTCTCCACTCCTTTTGTGGTGGCAAAAATTGAAGCCGCGGCCGGCGGGAAGCCGGAGGCCCGTTAATTTCGAGCGGGCAGCGTGAACCTGCGATTTTGAGGCCCGCGGTTTTTCTTCTCAACCTGGAAGTTTCATGACCTCCAAGCGCCAGATGTTCCGCAGTTCGATGGTGGTGGGGATTTTCTCCTCGCTCGGCAGCCTGACCGGCATCCTGGTGGAAATCAGCATCGCCGCCAACCTGGGACTTTCAAAAGCCTCGGACACTTTCTACGTGGCCTTCACCGTCCCTTACATCATCACCAACCTGATTTCCGCCACCGGCCAGTTTTCGCTGGTGCCCTTTTTCTCTTCACTCGAAGCGCAGCATCCGGAGGATGAAGTCTGGCGCGGTTTCAGTTACGTGGCCAACGTGGTTTTCCTCGGCCTCGGCGCCCTGGCACTGCTGGGCGCGCTGTCGGCTCCCTGGCTCATTCGGGGCATCGCACCCGGATTCACCATGCAACAGGCGGAGCTTGCCGCGCACCTTGCCCGCTGGCTTTTCATCATCATCATCCCGGCAGGTGTGGCGGAAATTATGCGGTCGTTCCTGTTCAGCCGCCACCGCTTTGCTTTGCCCGCTTCGGCGAATTTCTTTCGCAACGCGGTGGTGGTGCTCAGCATCCTGTTCGGGTTCCGGCGCTTCCAGTACTACAGCATTATCTTTGGGTATCTGGCGGGTTACCTGGTGCAGTTTGCGGTGCTGGGCGGGCAGCTTTTGATTTCATTTCCCGTCCGCTATTCCGTCAGCTTCAGAGGTTCGGGCGAAGCCTTCCGTAATCTGCACGGGGCGGGGCTGGCCCAGATGGCGACTGCGCTCTCCTGGCAGGGAGTGGTAATCGTGGAGAGGATCATCGCCTCGTTCCTTCCGCCCGGCACGCTCACGGCGCTCGCTTACGGCATGAAGATCATGAGCACCATCGCCGAAGTGTTGGCCGGCAGCGCCGGGACGGCCGCCCTGCCCAGGCTCTCCATGGCGGCGGCCCGCAAGGCGGTTGCGGAGGTCCGCAGCGCGTTGCGCGACACGCTGGAAATCAGCCTGGCGCTGGTGGCGCCTTTCATGGTCTTCTGCCTGATGCTCAGCGCCAACATCACCCGCCTCATTTTTGAGCGCGGCCGGTTTACGCACCAGGCCGCGTCACTGATGGCGATGGTCTTTTTCTACTACTGCCTGGGCCTGATGCCTTACGCGGCTGTGCGCCTGATGAACTTCTACCTGTTTGCGCGCAACGAAGCCGCAGCTTTCTTCCGGCTGGCGGCTTTCCAGTATGCCCTGAACATCGGCTTTGACCTTTTCTATGTCGGTGTTCTCCACCTCGGCGCCAAAGGAATTCCTTTGGGCCTGCTGACCTCCGTTCTCCTGGCCTGCGGCCTCGCCTGGCGCCGGGACCTTGGCAACATCCGCGACGCGGTCGACCGCACACTCGGCCTGTTCGCGCTGAAGGTCGCGGCCGGATGCGGCCTGGCCGCGATGGCCATCTGGGGATTGCATGCCTGGCTGGCGGCGCCGCAGACCGGGCCCGGCAACTTTATCTACCTGTGCATCACCTGCGGGGCGGGAAGCCTGGCCTACCTGCTGGTGCTGACGGTTTCAGGCATCCTGTCGCTTTCGCAGGTGAGATTGCTTTTCGAGCGCCCGGCAGGATCATAATGGACGGGAGTTGCAGTGCGTGCTCCGGCAGTGGCGCATTCGCGCGGAATGATGAGGCATGAGGTCTTACCGCATTCTCGTTGTCACCAATCTCTGGCCCACGGAATCCGATCCGGGCTACGGCAGCTTTGTGCAGGCGCAGATGGAATCGCTGCGTCCGCTGGGCGTGGAATTTGACACGCTGTTCATCGACGGCCGCGCCTCGCGCTGGAACTATCTGCGCGGCGTGCGGCAGATGCGGGCCCTGTTGCGGAAGAACCGATACGACCTGGTCCATGCGCACTTCGGGCTTTCCGGCTGGGTGGCGCGCTGCCAGTTGCGCGTGCCCGTGGTAGTCTCCTTCATGGGCGACGACGTTCTGGGGCGGCCGCGGCAGGACGGCACCATCACGCCCTACGGCAGGTTCCTGCAGGCTTCAAGTTTCCTGCTGGCGCGGATGGTTGCGGCCAGCATCGTGAAAAGCCAGCAGATGAAATCGAAGCTGCGGCTCGCTTCCGCCGAGGTCATTCCGAACGGCGTGGACCTCAACGCGTTCCAGCCCATCGAGCGCAACGAGGCGCGCAGGGCGCTGGGGCTTGATCCGGCAAAGAAGTATGTCCTGTTCCCCTACGATCCCGCCGAGCAGCGCAAGCGTTATGACCTGATCCAGGCGGCGGTGGCTGAGGCGCAGGCCGATGATCCCACGATCGAGATCCTTCTCGTGCGCGGCGTCCCGCGCCATCGCATGCCGCTCTACATGAACGCCGCCGACGTGCTGGTGTTGGCGTCGATCTTTGAAGGCTCGCCGAACGCGGTGAAGGAAGCGATGGCCGCGAACCTCCCCGTGGTGGCCGTGGATGTGGGTGATGTGCGGGAAGTGATCGGCCGGACCGAAGGCTGCTTCATCGTGCCGCGTGAGGTGAAGCCCATGGCCGCGAAGATCCTCGAGGTCTGCCGGCGTGCCGAGCGCACCCGGGGCAGGGAAGCGATGGCGCGGCTGGCCATCGGGAAGGTGGCGGAGCGGGTGGTGGAAGTTTACGCGAAGGTGGCAAGCGGGCGGAATTCCTGAACGGTGTAATTTTTACTCAGTGTGCCAAAATGGGACACTTTTTTGAGAAAGCGAAATTTCCGGCGATTTTTCACATAATAAATATTTTATTATCAATAACTTACAATTTTTGGAATTTCAGTGACGAAAATCCCATACGTCCCATTTTCGGCCTTTTGAATGGAAAGTAGGCTCTTTTTAGAGCCTAGTCAGGGGCGGCCGGGGCCCCTGTCGCCCCTGGAGCACGCCCGGCCAGCTTGTCCCGCCTGTACCGCCACCGTCAACCCCAGCCGCCGCACGGCGCCGCCACGCCGCGCGACTTTCCACCCTGCGGCTCCTGGCTTCTGCACTTCCGGCCGCCGGCGGGGGGCGCAAGCCGGCAACCTCGACCGAGTGGTCAAGGTGCCATCGGCATCGGCCAAAACCTGAAACCTGGCTCCATGCTTTTGGAATCAAAACTTTGCGCGCCAACTCAGGTGATAACCCTATACGGAATAAGGGATTTTAGAGCCTGTTTTACTGAACCTCTCCCATTGCGATCTGCGCTGCACAGCGTATCATCACATACATTGAGAGAAGGGAACAGGTTCTGCCGGGGGTTGCTCGCGGAACTATCGGGGGATAGCGCGGCGGCCGGCATCATGTTCGTAAACGGATATCTTCCGGCGGAAATCAAGCCCTTCAAACCGAGGTTCCTGCGGATAAATGGCGGGCCTCGACATATTGGGGAGGTGGACGATGGCAATGCAGTCTGAGAAAGCGGGTGGTCCGATGCTTCCTCGCGGCGGCGCGGGAGCCCTGGCAGCGGAAAAGCCCAAAAGTCACGAAGAGCTGGGCCTGTGCCTGGCTCTGGTGGTTCTGCTGGGGTGGGCATTGTTTGTGGGCGTGCGCGCGGTGGACTGGTCAGCGGTGAGCCACACGTTTAAGTCTTTATTGGCTTTCATCTCCTAAGCCAGGGTATTCCCTTGACTCCTGATTCCTGGCTCCTGCACTTCCGGCGGCTGAATGCTGTTCGCCGACAGCTCCTTTTGAAGTATGAAGTGTGAAGGATGAAGGATGGAAGCATCGGAACGGCGTTGCCGCGACTCGGGTCTTTCCGCCCCTGACTTCTGACTCCTGCCTGCTGAAAGCCGTTTTTCAAGACGTTGTACCCCTCTCCAGGGGGAGGGTGGTCGCACAATGCGACCGGGTGAGGGGTCATTTTGCTTTCCGGTTCCTCCCTACTCGCTACTCTTCCTATTTCCTCCTTCCTGCCTGCTGAAAGCCGTTTTTCAAGACGCCGTAACCCTCTCCAGGGGTAGTGTCCCGCAGAAACGGGACGGGTGTGGGATCTTTTGTAGCGAAGGGCCTCAGCCCGGCATTTGTGTCCTCTTGTAGCGGCGGGTTCACCCCGCCATTGGTGGCAAATGTGGCGAGGTAATCTCGCCGTTACGCCGCCTTTCATCCTTCATCCTTCACACTTTCCCTATTTCCTACTCCTATCGCTATTCGCTACTCCCTATTTCCTCCTTCCTGCCTCCCGCGCTTCCTACGCACTTTGCGCTACCCGCTCAGGTGAATGCACCGCCGCTGATCGGGGATTTTTTTCCTCTTATTAGTGAAATTATCCTATTGCATTTCGCGCCGCGTAGAGTACCATCGTGACTATTAGCTGAAAAATAACATGCTGCGTGGGTCGTGCCTGAGTCTGTCCGGCAGCGTGGGCGCTGGGGCGTTTTTCCAAAAGCAGCATCTGCCGGTGGAAATCGAGCCTGTTCCTGTAGAGGAACCTCCGGGCCTGCTCGGGATTTCACACACGCGGTGGAGGTGTACGATGGGGATAGAGCCGGAGAGGTGGGACGGTCTGGTGATTCCTGTGGTCCGCCCCGGGGGCCGGGTCAGGGCAAAGCCAAAGAGTCATCACCAGGATATGTACCTGTGCGTGGCGCTGGTGATCCTGATTGCGTGGGCCGTGTTGTCTGTCATTTTCTAAGGCAGTTTTTCCCCTGCCACCTATTCCGAAAAGTCCGTGGGGCAACAGAGGTGGCGCGGTCCTCCGGTTTTTGAGGGCCGCGGCTCTCGATGTGAACGAAGTCAAAAGCCCAAGACCGCAAGCACGGCGGTCTGCGCTACCTGCTTTTCCCCTGCCGTCCATCCAGAAAAGTTCGTAATTCAGAAGCCTGAAGTCTGCCGGCAAAAAACAGCAGGTGGGTTCACGGGCGGGATGCCCGTGGCACGGGCTACAGCTCACCCCGAAAGGCGCGGTGAAGCATGGATTGGAAAAGATCATCCAGGCGTTGACGGCCGGCGGCTTGCTGGGCTTCCAAAACGCGGACTTCAGCCACGCGGGTGGCGAATTGGTGTTGAAGTGGAAGTGGGGGTGAGATCACGGAAATTTTCTCCAACACAGATTTAGTGATGATCCGAGTCATCACGCCCGATGCTTTCGCTTGGATTAGAGGCTTGAGCGCACCAATCAGCGATCCCAAAAAGCCGCTCAGGACACCTTTGCCTGGAATTATCGCATTGATCTGCTGGTTGATCGCGACCTTGCGATTTGTGATTGCTGCGTCTCCGATGCGTCCTACGCTTCCGGCTATGCACGTTATTAGTACACTGTCACCAGGTATGATGCGGCCTCTTGCCGCGCCTCTCTTCGACAGTCGCTCGGTCGAGACCCCGACGGTCCCGCGAACCGGATCGATATTATCGGTTTTCACCCAGTCGATGTAATTTCCGTAGTAGCTTCGATCTTTGCGCGGTGGCGTATTTCCCGTTACGATTGTTCCCAGTTCTCGAAACGGGGCAATTTTCCAACCCTTCGGGTTCTTCATGGGGTCGCCGAACATCTCGTGAAAGATGGCGGGGATGAGGTCGGCGGTGCGGCGGTCGGCCTCGGCCCGCAGCCGCCTCAAATCCTCCGCTGCGTCCAGCAGTTCCGCAATTCTCTCTTGCTCATCAAGTGGGGGGACTGGAATAGGAATTGCTGAGACTTTCCTTTTGTTGAGTAGCTTTCCCTTAACGGCGTAGTCTGTGTCTCCGTCGTGACTCGAAACCAAGAGGGCGTATCGAAGAAAACTCCGGGACATTAGGCGCGAGTCACGAATGGGAAGTGCTGCAATGGCCTCGTTCGTGTACAACGGAACACCAGCGATAGCCATCTTCCCAATCGAAAGTTTAAAGCTGAAGAGCAAGGTTCCGGCGGGAACAGGAACGGGCATGCATTCGGCAACTGCACGGTCAGTGATGTGCTCTTTCGAGCCAGTAATGGTGCTGCCGTCTAGTTCCCCAACTGTCACCCAAACTGCCGTCCCACCCCAATATGCAGGATTGTCCCTAGAGGGTGTACGACCTATCCGCACATCACAAATTTCATCGAGCCTTCTCGTTTGCCAAGTATTCATCACAGTCTTGATGCGTGCCAGGTTTGGGCCAGTGACTTATTGATCGAAGGGCATGCTTGAAGCTACAAATTGCACACTACAATTGCCTCAACAAATTCGTTGCCCTCTCTTCTATTCCGTTTTCAAGCACCAGGATCTCATCCAGAATCTTCTTCGGTGGGTCGTGCTTTACCGTTTCCACCAAGACCGGCTTGTATCTGCCAGACGCGAGGCTCCAATCGTGCTCTTTAATTTTCTCAATCGGCACACGGTAGCTGTTTGGGCCTTCCTCGCGCTTGGGCCATTTTGCCAGAACATCGGGAATGTCGTTTGCTTCAATCGGCGTGCGCTTATCATCAAGGGAAATCCATCTGCCGTGAGGTCATAGAACCAAACCGATTTTGTCCCTTCAGATTTTGCTTTGCCCTTTTGAAAAATCAGTGCGGCCGTCCCAACGCCGGAATAAGGCTTGAATACGCCGGAAGGCAAGTTGACCACGGTCTGCAAGTCACAGGTGGTAAGCAACAATTCCCGCACTTTGCGGTCAGCTTTGTTGGAGCCGAAGAGCACTCCATTCGGAACGATCACACCGGCTCGTCCGTCGGGATTCAGGTGGTCAATGAACCACTTGAGGAAGAGCAGTTCCGTATCCCTAGTTGCAAGGTTGATGTCCGCAAGGATACTTTCCTTTTGAATCTTTCCGGCGAACGGCGGATTGGCAAGGATTGCGTCATAGGTGAATCCGGGGTAGGGGTTGCCCTTGCCGGTGGTCAGAGGATTATGAAGCTCAATATCGGCCCGTTCCAGCTTGTGCAGGTAAAGATTGAGAATTGCGATCTTCACCATGTTGGCGTCATTGTCGTAGCCGGTGAAGGCGTAGTCCTCAAGAAACTTCCACTGTGCGGGTTTCAACAGATCGCCGTCCGAAACTCCTTTGCCAAGCGCCGCCTTCGAGGTGTTCTCCCTCAAAATGTGGTTGTACGCTGCAATAAGAAAGCCCGCCGTGCCGCAGGCAGGGTCACAGATGCGCATTCCCGGCTTGGGATTGACAAGTGCCACGATCATGGCAATGATGTGGCGCGGAGTGCGGAACTGGCCATTTGTACCTGACAACTGGAGCTTGCTGAGCAGGTACTCATACGTATCGCCCTTGATGTCGTGCCCGTTGTGTGAGGCGAGGTCCAGCTCATGGATGGCCTGGATGACGGCCCGGAGCGTGGGGCGGTCGTAAATCTTGAGCGTGGCACGATTGAATAGAAGTTTTCCCGTACTTGAAAGCCCCGGCAATTCGTGGATGCTTTCGATTGCTGACCGAGCGGCATCGAAAAGCTGGTCGCCCGTAAGGGTGACAAAGTTCCCCCAGGCGTAGCGCGCCCATGGTCCCGAAAATATCCGCTTGTATCCCTTCTTCTGAAGTGAGGCGAGCAGTTCGTCCTGTTCCGTGAGCAAACGCAGAAAGAGCAGGTACGAAATCTGCTCGATGGAATCCATGGGGTTATTCACCCCGCCCGCCCAGAGGATGTCCATAAGCTGGTCAACCTTCTGGCGCATCCCGGAGGACTGGAAATTACTTCCGTTGAGTTGTTGTCCGTTGTTTCCCATAAGAATCAAAGCGTCCTCTGCCATTTACTGACTTGCAAGAAGAGACTGGCGAACCATGGTGGACTGCCGAAGCGCCTCGAAAACTTCGTCACGGTCATTAAATTGGGTCAGCGCTTCCAAGCCTCCCAACTGATTGAACTGGCTGGACGCGAAGATCGTCATGTCGCCCTGCGCGAAGCGCTTGAGGGCCGCCGGGTCATGCGCGAGAAGCTGTGCCGTGGCATTCAACCACTTCTGTTGGTTGTAGCGGAGATCAAATCGCGCAGCGATGGAGTCCACGGTGTCCGCAACCAGATCATCTTTGCTCGGCAAGGGCTTCTTGCCCAGAGCGCCATAAACAAACGCGGATGTTGGCGCCGGAACGCCATAGGATAGCACCAGTTTGTCCGGGGAATAAAACATCTCCGGCTTGTGAAAGAAGCGCTCGCCAAGGATTTCTTCTACAGCGTCATCGTCCTCAGTCTCGACCGCTTCATGGAAATCCTCGTTTTTATGGTCAAATTCCTTGATGTCGCGCTCGAAGGAACCCCGGAAAGTCATCACGTCCACTTTTTCGCCATTGGGTCCGACGATGCGAATTTCCTCCGAAACAATTACGTCGCGTCCTTCCCAAACCGGCAGGCCGCGCGGCGGGGCAGGGCCTTGTTCGCCACCACCTTCACCGGCTCCGGCCTCACCCTCATCAACCCCAAACTCTCCGCCCGCCCCCTCTCCCTTTTCACCTGGTTTGCTTTCCCCTTTGGGACAGGAAGGGGCAAGGGCTCCGTGTAGTCGTATTTGTCCTCGAAGTATTCGGCCACCGCGCAGAAATCGAGCAGGAAGAAATTCTTCTTTTCGTACTCGGTGGCTCCGATGTGAAACGTGAAGAGGCGCGTGCCACGGCCCTTAATCTGGATGTATTCGGTGGGAGAAAAGATCGGTCGCATCAGGACCACGTTCAGCAGGTCGCGGCAGTTGTAACCCGTGGAGAGCATATCCACAGACACCGCCACGCGCTCAGAGCGCTTGCCATCGCGGAAATCTTTTGAGATGGAGGCCGCTTCAGGGATGCGCGAAGTGATGGTGACCGCCAATTCGGGTTGTATTCGGTTGAGAATCTTGGTCAGGTTCGTTGCATGGTTCTGATTGACGGCGAAGATGGCCGACTTGCCGAGTTGCCCGGAAGGGTCCTTCTGAGCGTGCTTGAGGAACGCTTCGCACATGACCCGGTTCCGGTAGGGTGTGAATATTTTGCGCTCCAGGTCCCGGATTTTGAAGTTTTCCTCTTGCTCATTGATCACCACGGCCCAACCTTTTTCGTCCAGCGCCTGAGTGGTGATGTCGGAGCGGATGTCATAGATTTTCGGCATGCAGAGGAACGGACCTTCGGGGTCCTTCACCGCCTCAATGATGTCGTAGCGGAAAGTTGGGAAGCCGGGCTCACAGCCAAAGTAACGGTAGGTGTCGCGGAGTTCGCGGGCTTCAAGGGCTTTGGGGTTTTCCCGGCCAAGCCGTTCCGCGTCGATATTTTTGAGATACGCCTTGGGCGTGGCGGTCAGGCCGATTCGGGTCGCCTGAAAGAAGTGTACGACCTCGCGGGCGTTGCCGTAGATGGAACGGTGCGCTTCATCGGCGATAACCAGATCAAAGTGAAAAGGCGTAAATTCCTGGCGGAAGCGACGGTCCACCATGAGAGATTGGAGTGTTGCCACCACAACGCAGGAACCGAGCAATTCCGATGGATGACGGCGCGCTGTCTTGAAAACGACAGGGCTGAATTCCCGCAGGACGACGTTGAAATCCTCCATCGTCTGTTTCGCCAGTTCAATGCGGTCCACGATGAAAAGGACACGCTCGGCGTTCCGCGTGGTAAGAAAGCGGCGAATGAGGGCGGCGCATAAGAGCGTCTTGCCGGTCCCGGTTGCCATCTCCAGGAGAAATTTCCGCTTCCCCTGATCGTCGAACTGCCTTGACACTTCATCAAGCGCTGCGATCTGGTAACGCCGCAACGTCATGTCCGGCTTATAGGCGCTGAGGTAATCCGGGCCAACAACCTCTGTCATCAAAGGGCGTGGCGGCTGTAGATTCTTGAGGCGGAGGCGGTCGAGGTCGCGAGGGGACGGCAGGCGTTCAATGCGGTACGCATCACGCTGATCGGCCCGCTCGTAATTCCAGAACCAATGTTCACGCCCGTTGGAAAGAATGATGAAGGGCGCGCGAAGGTTTTCCGCGTACCCCCGCGCCTGTTCTTTAGCGTCGTAGGGGTCCTTATCCTCGCGTTTTGCCTCAAGGACGCAAAGCGGGCCTCTTGGGCCGCTCAAGACATAATCTGCCCGCCCACTGTGGCCATCAAGCTCAAAGCGCACTCGATGCGGATCGAGAAGGTCCCAATCGCTCTCTCTGAGGGCTTGATTGATCAGAATGCGCGAAAAGGCTTCAGGTTGGTCGCCCATGGAAATGCTGCCGTCGTTGGTTAGTTAGGTTCTATGCGTACAAGCCCCGAATTGGCG
>CAVTBN010000007.1:0-217032 GCA_963732975.1 uncultured Acidobacteriota bacterium
GATTCTGCCATCCGCAGGCTGAGGCCGTTCAGATGTCATTTCGAAGACTGCCAGCGGGGTGGGCGCTCCCTACCCAATCCTTTACTCATTTCCCTGCCCTGCCAGTCGGCAGTTCTGACGCGTCTGTATGCAATTCCAAATAAAGAGGAAATGGCGCGCCTGGAGGGGCTCGAACCCCCGACCTACAGATTCGAAGTCTGCCGCTCTATCCAACTGAGCTACAGGCGCGAAAATTCAACTCTATCAGCTTGATGCCACTCCTGGCAACAGAGGCGCCGGGCGGCCGTCTGCTGCACTCTGTTACTACTTTGCGGACATTAGCAATGATGCCGGTCTGAGACCGGGCGAGGTTGCCCTGACGGTAATCTCACCCACTTTCCCCGTGCTTTGGAGATTGATGGCGGCGACTCCTGCAATCGCGTCAATCTCGGTCGCGCCGCCGAGAAGGCGACCGGGGCCCGCTGCAGAAAACTCAATCCAGTTTTGTGCCGTTGGAACAACCGTTCCGGCAGAGTCAACCACATCGGCCTGGATGAAAACCACATCAGCACCATCAGCAACAAGCGATTCCTTGTCCGGCTTCAGCACCACACCCTTTGCCGGGCCGGCGGTGCGAATCTCGTGGCGGACCGTCGCACTTCCCTTCTTCCCAACAGCAAGCAGTGTACCGGTCCGATAGGCAACTTCATCCCAAACAAAAGGCGGGTGCCGAAGGTGCGATCCCGGCAGCTTTGCCTTCGCAAACTGTTCGCGCAGTTGCTCGGGCTCGTGATATTTCTCCACCAGCAGCCGAAAGTCCTGCCAGACGCGCTCCTGGGTGGCCGGCTTGCGCACACCGAGACTCTGGCCGTTCAGGAAAAGTTCAACCGTATCGCAATTGCTGTAAATTCTCACCTTGCGGCTGCGGCCCGCATCTTCAGGCCAGGTCCAGTGGCCCACGATATGGATCATGGGCTTCTCCGTCCACTGCGACTGCAGGAAGAAATAGGCGTTCTTGGGGATACGCCACATGTCGGAAACGCCCAGGTAGTCATTGAAGGGCCAGCGGAGAGTCAGTCGCCCGTCACGCGGGGCCCACAGACTCCTCGTGACCGAGCCGTTCGGCTCGCCGCAGTCATACATGCACCACTTGGCCGTTCCAAGCCACGGCAGGGCATTCCACTGCATCAGGAACCCTTCCTGGCTTAATGCCATCTCACTGTCCGACACGGCTTGGATTCTGCCGCGATTGATCAATGCAGGTCCTTCCCGGCCGCGCTCACACGAAATGGCTCCCCATTCGTTCCAGATGTATTTCTTCTCCGGATGCTCTTTGTGCGCCTGCAAGAGATCTTCGTAACTGGTGGCGTCCATGATGTCGGTGACGTGCGGGCAGCGGCCCGCCGTCCATCGGGCGGGATCAAGTGTGTGCGTGTAGTCGGAGAGCTCCACAAAGTCTTCGGGATATTTGTAAGTGCTCAAATCATCTGCAAATCCCCAGATGATGACTGAAGGACGATTGCGGTCCCGTTCAATCATCTCCCGCAACTGATGCTTGAGGTCGTCCATGAGCGGCCGGGGGAACCTCGTCGTGTAAACCGGCTCATCGCCTTCTTCATCGGGAGGGTAGATGTGGATTGCGATGTTTGGGACTTCCTCCCACACCAGGATGCCCAACTCGTCACAGGTGTTGAGAACGGCAGGGTCCTGCGGGTAATGCGCCGTGCGGAAGAAGTTCACTCCCATCTCTTTCATCAGGCGAACATCCCTGATGCCGATGGCCTCCGGCAGCGCGGCGCCCAGAAAGCCATAGTCCTGCCGCCGGTCCACTCCGTGCAGATTAATCGGCTTCCCGTTTAAGGTGAACCCGACCGATGCATCGTGGCCCATAAAACGAATTCCAAACCGCGTTACCCATCGGTCCAAAGCGCGGTCACCTTCAAACAGGGTTGTCACCAGACGATAAAGGTGTGGGGAATCGGGAGACCAAAGCTGAGGATCGCTGATCACCTCCGTCTTCTGGTCGAAGGATTTCTCCTGGCCTGACCCGATCTCTGCATGCGCCTGCAGCTTCGCCCTGGATTGCCCCGCCCCGTCCACCACCTCGCTCTCCACCCGGACCGTGCGGGAGGAACCGCTCTGGTTCTCCAACCAGGTGCGAATGCGAACGACCGGACGATCCGGGTCGCCCTCAAACGTCACCCAGGTTCCGTTGTAGCGAACGTGCACGGGATCCATCACTTCCAGCCAAACGGAACGATAGATCCCTCCATAATTGGCGACGTTCCTTTCCTCGGCCGGCGCAATAAAGGGATTCAGAACATCATCGACCTTGACTGTAACCGCGTTCGTTTTTCCAAACTCAACCGCATCCGTGATGTCGAATGCAAAACTCGTGTATCCACCTGTGTGCTGGCCCACGTGCCGCCCATTAACCCACACGTCGGCTATCTGGAAGACCCCATTAAAGTGCATCAGCAGCCGGCGGCCACTCCAGCCATGAGGAACTTCGAGGCCTCTCCGATACCAGCCAACGCCGCGAAAATGCCCTGGCGCGGCAAAGGGATTATCGGGACTGGCGTCCCAGGTGTGAGGAACCACGACGTTTTGCCACGCGCCGTCGTTATAGCCGGGCCGTTCCGCCCCAACAAACTCCGGCTCAGTCCCGGCACCAGGAGTTCCCTGCCGCTTGAAGCGCCAGCCGGCGTTCAGCGACTCCGCAATTCGGTAGCCGGAATCCTGTCTCCTCGCCGGCCGAACCAGTCCCCGCGGGTTCTGCACGCTGCGCACGCAATCCTTTCATTCCACTCGCGGCTACGCCCGCCACTGAGGATTCGATAAACTGCCTTCGCGAAATTCCCTTCCCGGCCATTGCAGTCCTCTTTCTAGTCATCGGGCTACGAATGGAGGTTGAACACGCGCTCCGCGTAGATCCGGCTGAGTCGCAAATCATCCTCCAGAGGTCGCTTGACGACAGTCTGTTTCATATAGGCAAGTTCCACAACCAGCAGCGGCTTCAGATTGATTCCCTCAAGGTACGCAGCAATTTTGCGGTAATCAATGTCGCCGTTTGTAAAGGACTCCAGCCACACTTTATGGTGCGAATTCCTGAGGTGCAGGCTGGCCACGCGACGGCCGGCCTCGCGCAACAATTCCATCGGGTCCTGGCCGCCCTGATAAACCCAGTCGATGTCGAGGCAGACCCATACGTATTTCGGGTCGGTGTGGTGAAGGTTATAACGCCACTCGCGCGCGTTGTCGGCCATCTGCGGAGCGTGGGCGTGCGTCCAAAATTGAAAACCGCGGTCCGCCAGTTCGCGTCCCAGAAGGTCAAGCATCTTTGCCTGGACAGCAAGCTCGGCGTCGGTTTTAGGCACGTGGTGCGGCTTCGGATCCGGATTGTTGACGACGGCCCGGCACCCCAGCTTCTTGCACAAACCCGCAATCTCCAGAGCCTGGCTGATGGTTCGCTCAGCCAGATCGCGCCCGTGCATCGACCCGCCCACATACACCGACGGCATCCGAAGACCGCTTGCCTGCACTAGTTCCAGCACGCGGCTGCGAAGATCCGGCGTCAGGAAGCCCTGATTCAATTCGATATTCCGGAAACCGGCGTTGTGCGCCATCGGAAAGATTTCGTCGAGGACATCGGCAAGCTTTTTGTGTTGCCGCTGGGCGTATTGCTGAAAGATATAGCCCTCAACCGACAGCCGGCTGGTTTGGTAGCGCTTGGCAGCCAGGCTCAGCAATGTGGCCGGCCCCAGCAGCAAAACATCGCGGCGTTTCATAGCAATAGTCCTTCCCGTTAAGAAACTGAAGGGCGCCAGCGATGGCTATATCGTTCCCCAAGGCCCGTGCTTTCCCACCGTTCTCCGCACCGAAGTACATGGTACGGTTGGCCAATCGCTTCCGCCGCGTCAACAAACTCCTGCGGGTCTGCCGTGTTGAAGGCGAACATCTCATAATGGCAGGGGATGACGACGCGCGCGCCCATGGCCTTTCCGAGCTCCGCTGCTTCGCCGGCGTTCAGGTTCCCAGCAACTCGCCGCTCCGGGGCGCGACCATTGATGGGGAGCATTGCAACGTCGATTGGAAATTGCCACAATCGCTCCGGCATGCCCTCGTAAAGAAGCGTGTCGCCGCTGTGGTAGAGCGTCCACGGGCCAAACTGCACAACGTAGCCCAGATATTCCGGGCCCAGTTCTTCATGGGCAGCGGGCACTGCTGTCAGCTTAAGCTCGCCAATCGAGACAGACTCCCCATCCCGAAGGCCCAGCGGCAGTTGCGGATCGATGCTAAGACGTTCGGCCACGAACTGCCGGTTCGCTTCCGGAACAACGATACTTAATTCGGGATTAACTCGCAGCAACGGGCGCAGCGTTTCGCCGTCAAGGTGGTCGGTGTGGTTGTGGCTGGACGTGACCACGTCAATAAAATCCAGTCGCGACGGGTCAACCACCCGCGCAGTCATCCGGACGTGCGGCTTGTCGGTCGCTGCGTACTTTTTGGTGAGCGAATCAGACAGGTAAGGATCAAGAAGCAAATGGGCTCCGCGCCATTGCACGAGGAACCCGCTCTGCCCGAGCCACCACAGGCGAAATTGTCCGTTGTTCCCATCGGCGGCGCGAACATCGGCCAAAAACTCGTCGTCCTGCAAAACCGGCTGGATCATTCGATGCCCAGCTCCCGGCGGACAATTTTCACTCCGTCCACCAGCGATTTCAGTTTCTTCCTTGATGCCCAGCGCGCCGTCTGGCTAAGCCCGCAGTCGGGAGCCAGGGAGAGGCGCTCGGCAGGCACAAAGCGCAGGCATTCGCGGACGCGCGCGGCGACATCTTCAGGGGTTTCGATGTAATAACTCTTCACGTCAATCACCCCCACGGCCACGTCCATCCGCTCAGCCACGGGCTTGATCAGTTCCAGTTCCGCAAACTCGCGGCTGGCCATTTCAAAATGCATTTCATCCACCGGCAGATCGAGGAACGCAGGAAACATGGGCGCGTACCGCCGCGGAGCAACCGCACGGCCCTTGTAGTTCCCAAAACACAGGTGCGTGGAAAGCCGGCAACGTCCCTGAACGCCTTCCACCGTGCGGCGGAAGATATCCACCAACCGCCGAGGGTCTTCCCGATGCGCGTAGCAACTCATGGACGGCTCATCAACGCAGATTTCCTGGCACCCCGCCTGCACCAATGATTCAAGCTCGTTCCCAACCACGAGAATTAATGCTTCAGTCAGCGTGTAGCGGTCGGGATAGGAATCATTTGGAGTCAGCCGGCCACTCAGCGTGAAGGGGCCGGGCACGCTGACTTTGAGGACAGCGCCCACAGGGGCAATGCGCTTCAGGCGTTCATAATCCCGAACCGTGCCAAGACCGTTCTGGGCCTCGATCTTCCCCGTTAAAGTGTGCTTCCCACGCTGGTCGTGTCCCGGCGGGCCAAACCGCCGCACAGGCTCAGGTTCAGAGGAAATCCCGCTGAGGAAACCGTAGAACGACAGATTGAAATCGAGTCGCGTCTGCTCGCCGTCGGTAATGGAGTCGAGGCCGGCATCCAGTTGGTCTTTCACAGCAGCGGCAACGGCGTCATCGAGCATCTCTTCCAGATCGGCGGGCCCGAACTGATCGAGATGTGCCGAAGCAAACTCCAGCCATCCCGGAAAAGGATAGCTGCCAATCACCGTAGTGCGGAGAGGGTGTTCTTTCATCGCTCAGCCAGTAACCGACCAGCCACCGTCAACGGCCACCACCTGGCCCGTCACGTGGCGGGAATGTGCACTTAGCAAAAACAGCGCCGTCCGGGCCACGTCCTCAGCTTCAAGAAAGCCACCACTCAACGGCTGCTTCTGCCGCGTGAATTCCACAATTTCCTGATCGGCTTGCGCGCGTGCGCTCATGGGAGTTTTCACCAGGGCCGGCGCGATCACGTTCACTCGTATGCCTTTGGGCGCGTAATGCGCCGCCATGGCCCGGCTCATAGAAATGATGGCGCCTTTGCTGGCAGCATAGGCATGAGTCGCAAAATGCCCGGGCTCAGGAGAAAACGCCAGCACACTTGCCATGTTCAGGATCGCTCCGCCTCTGCCGGCTTCGAGCCAATGCCGCACAGCCGCCCGGCACATCAGAAATGTAGGCCTGGCATTGGCCGCTAGCGTCTTTTCCCAGCCTTCCACGGAGCATTCGTGGACAGGTCCATCGCCAAACCGCCGCCCGCTTGCTCCCGCCACGTTAAAGACCGCGTCGATACAACCGAATTGCTTCAGACAGCCGCGAACCGCACCTTCAGCAGCCGAAGGTTCCCGCAAGTCGCCGGCGAAATATCCGGACCCTTCGATCCTGGAACTCAAATCGCGGCACTGCGGTTCATCCAGGCCGGCAATGAAAACCCTGCAACCTTCCCGTCCAGCCAGCAATGCCGTAGCTTCTGCAATTCCACTTGAACCGGTAATCAGCAGAACGTAGTCCATACGAACCGGCGATCAGTATTTGACGCGCACCCAACGCGACGAGCGCATCGACTGGTAACCCGCGTCAAGGACGCAGTTAACGATGTACCCATCCTCGTAGGTCTCGCGAACCGTCGTGCCGCTTTGCACGCATTCAACAAAGTGCTTCATCTCGGCCTGATATCCGTAAGCAAAAGCCTCTTCCGGAAGCGGCCGGGTCCAGCCAAAATCAATCTCCGCTTTCTCCACCACATACCCGGCGGACTTGGTCGAAAAACTCGTGATCGGCGTTCCGCGCGTAACGTCCGTGAAAATCGAGCCTTCGGAGCCGTGGACTTCGTTGCGCAGGTCAAGGCCACCTTTGGTGGTCCACGACAGTTCGCAGTGACCGATGCCGCCGCCCGCAAACTTGAGAACCAGCAGGGCGTTGTCTTCGCCCTTGGTCTTCTTGTGATGGACCAGCCGCGCGCCCCATGCCATCACTTCGACGATGGGATCATCTTTGCCGAAAAAGTACCGCGCCGCTGCAATGCAGTGGCAGCCGAGATCGTTCATGGCACCGCCGCCCGTCTTTTCGATGTCCCAGAAGTGAGGGCTGTGCGGGCCGCCATGCGACTCCCTGGAACGCACCCACAGGACGCGGCCGATGCCGCCCTGCTCGACTGTCTCGCGGGCTCGCACGACGCAAGGCGCAAAGACTTCTGTTTCCGCGTACCCGTGCGTCGCACCCGAACGCTTTGCCGCATCGAACATGGCCTTCGCCTCCCGGCGATTGCGGCCCAGCGGCTTGGTGCAGACCTGATTCTTTTTTGCACGTGACAACAAGAGCGAAACGGGAAGGTGGACTTCGTTGGGCAGGGCGATCACGTAAAGATCGATATCGCTCCGGGCAATCAGCCCATCAAGATCCGTGGTAGTTTCGGGAATGGACCATCGCCGGGCAAACGCTTTTGCCCGCCTCGCCGTGCGCGAAAAGTTTGCCACCACCTGCTGCCCGTTGACGTTGGCCAATCCCTGCAGATAAAAATCAGCCACAAAACCCGAGCCGAGCATGGCAATGCGGACATTATTCATAGAGGTGACGGAGGCTCCTTCGGTAGGCTTCGTAAAATCGCTCCAGCTGCTCTTCGGCGCCGGCATTTCCTACAAACTGGTGGCTGGGAAGCAACTCCGGCTTGACGCCACGCGCCAGCAGGCGTTCGGCCACTTCGCAGCGCAGCATATTGATGATAGCCGCGCCCGTCACGGTAGAAGCGGGCCCGGTGCGCCATTCGAGACCGGGAAGCTCCACGACGCAATCGCCCGGCGGGCAATGGTTGTCAATCACCACGTCCGCAAAATCGATGAGCTTTTTGCCTGAGGAGTGCGCGGGCTGTGACTGTTCGGAGTGGCCGCGGGACACGATAGCGATGACGGGCAATCCGCGTTTCCGGGCGCCCGCAGCCATTTCCACCACCACCGGACGGATGCCGCTGGTTGAAATGACGATAAAGGCATCGTGCGCACCAAAGCGGAACCCGTTGAGAATCTGTTCGGCGTACCCTTCGTATTTCTCCAGAAAGAGCGGGGCCCGCAGGCCGTTGGCCCCCACAATCGCCGCGTGATTTGAAAGCGACTGTTCGACCAGGGCGACAAAACCCGGAAAACAGCCCTGGCGCGGCGTCATTTCCTCGCACATCATGCGCGAATGGCCGTTCCCAAACAGAAAAACCAGGCCGCCCTGGGCAATGGACGAGGCGCAGATTTCCGCGGCCTGCTGAATGGCGGGCAATTCCTGCTCGCGAAGTTCCTTGAGCAGTTGAAGACGTCTTGTCGAAATATTGTTCCGCAGCACTCATTTTGTTTAACGCCTATATCAGACTGACCGCGACGGAGTCTACCCGCAGCGGTTGCTCAGACCTGAAAAGCAGTCCTTTCAACGCCCGGCGATGATCCGCACGGCACTCCGGTATTGACAACCTGCCACCATTCGACTATGAAAGTACCACGATGCCAAACGATCAGAAAAGCTCTCCTACCTGGAATGTTCTGGGACTGGATATCGGTGGAACCGAAATCAAAGCAGCCCTGGTGAACAGCCAAGGCGATATCATAGCATCTCATCGGGCGCCCACGCCCGGGACATTGTCCGCTTTCCAGGAATCCATCAAGACACTCGCGGGCCGTCTCCACCTCGGTGAAGTGACTATCAGAGGTGTTGGCGTGGGCTGCAAAGGCATCGTTGACCCCCGCACGACGGAAGTGCTCGCACTTCCGGGGGAACTGAATTATCTGGAAGGACGCCGGCTGAGTGAACTGATAGCGCCGGTTGTCGCAGTTCCCTGCCCTGTTGCAGCCGACAACGACGCCCGTGTGGCGTTGGTAGGAGAGCACATCTGGGGAGCCGCACAGGGTCGGAAGAATGTCATCATGCTCACGCTCGGCACCGGTGTTGGTGGCGCCATCCTCACCGATGGAAAGATCATGCGGGGAGCCGGCGGAGTGGCCGGCCATCTGGGGCACGTCACCGTCGATCCGAACGGTGGCCTCTGCATCTGCGGGAACCGGGGATGCCTGGAAACCGTCTTTTCAGCGCGCGCCATAGAGGCTGAAGCGTTCGCGGCCATCCATCGTGGGGTCAAGACGCAGCTTCAGGGCATGGGCTCGCCGCCGAGTTGCAGCGACATCTTTGAGTGCGCCCGAAAGGGTGATGAAGTTGCCCGGATCATTGTCGAACGCACCACGTTGATTCTGGGAAGCGCTATCGCGGGCCTGGTACACGTGCTTGATCCCGAGATCGTCATCCTGGGCGGACAAATCACCCGGGCTGGCGATTGCCTGTTTGATCCGATTCAGCGCGAGGTTGACTGGCGCACCCGATACCTGCTGTGCCGGAAGGTCCCGATTGTCAGGGCACAGATCGCAGAACCGTCCGGGGTTGTGGGTGCTGCCGCGTTGGCGATTGAGGCAGCCACCAGCACAGACACCAATGCAGGCCAATAAGCCCGAGTAGATCATTTTCCATTCCTTCGACAATTCGGCCTGAGAGGAGGTTGGGTCAAATGAAGTACCCACTTGTAATCCTTACATTAGGACTGCTGTGCATCTCCGCGGGGCCAACGCATCTCCGCGCCGCTGGAGACTATTTTCGCGTCGAACAACAGTCAGGAGTCTGGTGGTTTGTCACGCCATCCGGCAAGCTGACACTTTCCGCCGGCGTCAACAACGTTTCATACCGTGGCGACATCATTCACGGAACCACACAACACCCCTATTTTGAAAACCTCGCGAAGATTTATCCCAGCCAGGACGCCTGGGCGCGGGCTGAACTCAAGCGGCTGAACCTATGGGGATTTAACACCATCGGCTCGTGGTCCGACCCGGTCCTGTGGAGCCACTCGATGCCCTACACCGTTATTCTCAACATCGCCACCCGCTCCGGGGCCAACTGGCTCAAAGGAATTCCCGTGGACGTTTACAGTCCCCGCTTCGAAGCCACGGCGCGGAAGATCGCGGCGAATGAGTGCGCCCCCCATGCGAACGATCCTGAACTGATCGGGTACTTCAGTGATAATGAACTCCGCTGGGGACCCGACTGGCGCGGCAAGCAGAACATGCTGGCGATGTACCTGAATCTGCCTCCGAACGCGCCCGGCAGGGTCCATGCCATCGATTTTCTGAAGAGAAAATATTCTGGGCAGATCCAGAAGCTTAACCAAGCCTGGGGTGTCCATGCCAAAAGTTTTGCAGACGTTCCCTCTGAAACCGGGACGGCAGCTTTCCGTGCCGACAATTCCGAATTTCTCGGCATGGTGGCCCGACGCTACTTCAACGTCTGCGCTCATGCCATCCACGCAGCCGATCCCAATCATCTCTATCTCGGCGCCAAATTTGCGGGAACTCCACCCGATCCCGTGCTGCGGGCTTCGCACATTGCCGATGTAGTGTCGGTAGACATTTACCGGTTCGATCCACGCCCGATGGTCAAGCACATCTACAAACTGGCGAAGCGTCCCGTCCTGGTGGCCGAATTCGCTTTTCGCGCCAAGGATTCAGGGCTGCCCAATACCCAGGGTGCCGGCCCCAGAGTGCCGGACCAGGCAGCAAGGGCCCGCGCTTATACGGATTACGTGAAATGGCTGGAAAGCCTTCCCGAAGCGGTGGGTTATCACTGGTTCGAATGGTGTGATGAGCCGAGGGAAGGACGGTTTGACGGCGAAAACTCAAACTACGGACTCGTCAATATCCACGACCAGCCCTACAAGCAATTCGTGAAAGCAGTCCAGGCTGCAAACCAGGCGGCGATATCCGTCCATCGTGGGTTGATGTAGCGGACATCGGTGCCCCGATGGACCGGACCAGTGAACACACAACCTCCCTGCCTATATTTTTCGAGGCTGAATTTAGCGTGATCATCAAGGGACAGAAGTTGCTGCCCCTGAAGGAACCCTCGGAGGTATTTCTTTTCCCACAAGAAATACCCCCGGGCAAATTCCTGCCTGTTCAAAGGCACAAGCTGCTATCGGCTATTTCTTCTTTTTAGGGGGAACGACAGCGTCTTTAAACGCTTTGGCGAGACGGAACTTCACGACAGTCCTGGCCGGAATCTTGATCGCGGCACCCGTCTGCGGGTTCCGGCCTGTCCTCGCCTTACGGTGAGCCTTCACGGCCTTTCCCAGGCCAGGAACAACAAACTGGCCGCCGCTCTTGGTTTCCTTCTCGGCCAGCGTCGCCAGTTCTGCCAGAACGGCAGCAGCCTGTTTCTTTTGCAACCCGGTCTTGTCAGCCAGGTGAGCCACAATCTGCGATTTCGTCATCATCTTTGTCATCTCCTCTGCTGCTGAGCCTCAACTTTATATTGAGCCCGCAATTTGCCGAATTTATTTCAACAATGCTCGTCTGTCAAGCTAACTCTCAAAAGAAAACCAGCCCGGCCCGGACGGCCTTCAGGCCACGAATCCCGGAATCCCCCTGCATGGTCTTTCCAATTCGTCCAGATAGATTACCAGTATTTCCTGACTGTGTGCAATGCTGTTTGCTCTTGAGCCGCTGGCCGCAACCGGGTCTCGCCTTTTTCGTTAACCTGCGCTGACGCAACACAAGCGCCATCCCTCAGCAGGATCCGTTGCTTAGACAGAGCTGGAACACGTCCCCCGGGGATGACAATGCCCACCAGATTCAGGGGGTCGGCTGCGGACAGCGACACGGTCTCACCGGAAGGCAGGGCGTTGCGCGTGGCGCGGAGCGATTCCACCGCAACGGGCAATCCGAATTGTCCACCGGGAAAGCCATCCACAAAACGTCCACCGCGCACTTCGCCGCGGTCTTCCATGCGGTGAAACACCTGCAGCAACTCGCGCCACTTGAGCGGAAAGTTTTCGCGGACGGTGAGTTCGCGGAATACCACACCATAACGTTCCAGCAGCGCCTTGCAGATTGATTCCGTCGCCCGAGTGCGGTCAGGCGCCTCGCCGGAAAACAGTACCGACCATCGGCCTGTGCTGTGGCGCGGGCGCGTTGTGCGCCCCCGACCCTGGCCGGAGCGGCGTTTCGGATCGATCAACGCCCGCAGATTGTCGAACCCGTCAGCCGTTACCCGGCCCGCCGCCACCAGTTCCCACAACGCGGTTTCCACTTCCGATTTCAACCGCCCACACCCGCGAACGATATCCGCAAAAAAGGAAGCTCCGCGCCGCTCCAGGAATTCAAGGACCTGACGCCCGGCATCGCTCAGGCCTGCAGGCCGGTCCCCGAAGGTTGTCCTGCACAAGCCTATCCACTCCGTCTCCTCGCGCAGGAAAAACGAAATCGGCGCCACGCTGGACGGCACCACGCGGTGACGCGACGGATCCCTGCCCTCACCGCCTTCCGCCTGTGCCAGGATGGCCGGGTGTGGCGACATCCTTCCCCAACCCACTGCACCCGTCAGGCAGAGGCGGTCCAGCAAATGAGGATCGTAATCGGCCACGCGCCTCGCCAGAATCTGCGACTCCCAGGAACTGGCCGGAAGCTCAAACCCCTGCAACTGGCGCAGAACTTCCAGCAGGCCGCGCTCGCCGTGCGCCTGCGTCCCCGGCGCCAGGTGCTGCCAACGGAGGAGCCATCCCATAAATTGAGCCGGCGTCACCGGCGCAATCTGCGCGCGCAGAGTTCCCAGCGTCAGGCGATGGATCCGCGCCAGCAGCCGCCGGTCACACCACTCCCGTGCGTCCGCCTGGGTGAATTGCCCGCGCAGGATGCTCCCACTCGCCTCCAGCCGCAGCAGCGCCTGGTCGACCTCCTGCTGAACCACTCCGAGGACCTGCGCCAGCCGGTTCCCGCTCACCGGACCCAGGTGGCCCATCCAACCACGCACGACTTCCAGGATGGCATCCTCACGAGTCGGAACTGCGTCTTCTATCCCCCGAACAGTCCGCTCAAACTGCGATTCCGGAAAGACTGCCCGAAACGTCCCGGCCTTTTCAGTCGGAACCCAGTAAGCGATGCCATTATTTGTGGCCCGCGTGGCGCGGCCCATCGATTCAAGTGTTCTGAAATGAGAGCCCCAGTTAGCTGTTGCGGGTTCTCCATCGAGCACCGTGAAGGTTTCCGGTAAAGCAACCAGCGTCTGCAACGCGTCGGCCAGTTCATCGGCGTCACGCACGTCCGGCCACGCTTCATTGCGCACTTGTGCAATTGCGGCAGGGTCAAGCCTGCCCACTTCTCGAACCACTGATTCGGGCAGAGTCCGCCGCAGCTCGACGGCCCGCGCACGGCGTTCTTCAAGCGGAGCGTCATCAAGAAACGCGTAAGGGTTGGCGTTCAGAATCTCGTGCGAAAAGACGGACGGCGCAGCCGTGTCCACGGCCCGGCACTCGATAGCCCCGCAGGAAATGTCCGCAAGGACCCGCTTGAGCCCTTCAATGTCCATGGCTTCGGTCAGAGCGTCCTTCATCACCTCGCGCACCAGGGGATGATCGGGAATGTGAATGTCGCCGGCAATATTCTCCTGGCACGCCGCCGCTTCAGGAAACACTGCGGCCAGCAGATCGTCCGCCTGCATCCGCTGGATATAGATGGGAACCTTGCGGCCCTGGCGAAACCGCTGAAGAGCCAGCGAGCGGCTGGCGTCCCAGCGCCACCGGTTGTTGAAAATGGGCGAAGCCAGCACGGCCTGTTCCAGGACTGCCCGGACCGAGTGGACGTCAAGAAACCGGAAGACATCCGCAAGCGGGAAGCTGTGCTGCTCGCCGAGTGAGATGTTCAGTCCGTTGTCAGTGGCCGCCGCCTGCAATTCGAAATTGAATGAGCGGCAAAACCGCTTGCGCAGCGCCAGTCCCCAGGCCTTGTTGATCCGCCCGCCGAAGGGCGCATGAATGATGAGCTGCATTCCGCCGGCTTCGTCAAAAAAGCGCTCGGCAATCACGGTCCGCCGGGTGGGTATCGCGCCCAGCACCGACTTTCCTGCAAGAAGATAGGCAACCAACTGGCTCGCGCCCGATTCGTCGAGGCCGCATTCCTGCTTCAGCCAGGGGATTGCGCCATGGCGGGAATCGCTCGATTCATCTTCATTGGAGATCATGCGTGTAACGATTTCCCGCAACTCCGCCAGCTGCGCGGAAAGTTCCGCCGTGCGTGACGGAGCTTCGCCTCTCCAGAAAGGCACATTGGGCGCGGCGCCATGCGCATCATCCACCAGCAGGCGGCTGCGTGCCGCTTCCACACGGCGAATGCGCCATGAGGTGTTGCCCAGCAGCATGATGTCGCCCGCCATGCTCTCCACGGCAAAATCTTCGTCCACGCTTCCCACCACCGTTCCCTCCGGCAGGGAAACCACAGAGAACAGCGCGCTGTCGGGAATGGCTCCGCCGCCGGTGATCGCCGCCAGCCGGCTGCCGCGGCGCCCGCGCAGACGGCCGTTGACTCGGTCGCGAAAAAGCAGGGCCGCGTGCCGCCCGCGACGCGCGGAAATCCCATCGGACAACATCGCAATGATCTCATCAAAGTCCCGGCGTGAAAGTTCGCCGTAAGGATAGGCGCGCCGCACCAGACGGAACAGATCATCCTCTCCCCATTCCTCGCAGGCGCAAATGGCGACGATCTGCTGCGCCAGGATGTCGAGCGGCGCGGAGGGGATTGCAAGCCGGTCCAGGTCGCCCTGCCGGATGGCCCGCACCAGTGCCGCGCACTCCGCCAGGTCGTCCCTCGTCATGGCGAACAGGCGGCCTTTGGGAACTGCGCCCCGCCAATGCCCGGCCCGCCCGATGCGCTGCAGCGCCACACCGATGGAACGCGGCGAACTGACCTGGCACACCAGGTCCACCATGCCGATATCAATACCCAGTTCGAGCGAGGCCGTGGCCACCATCACGCGCGCTTCACCCGACTTCAGCCTCTTCTCCGCCTCAAGCCGCAGCTTGCGCGAAAGGCTGCCGTGGTGCGCTGCAACCGCTTCCTCACCCAAACGCTCGGCCAGGTGATGCGCCAGGCGCTCCACCAGACGGCGGGTGTTGACAAAAACCAGCGTGGACCGGTGCTCAAGCGCAAGCTCAGAGATGCGGTTATAAACGTCCTCCCACATTTCATTCGAGGCCACCGGGCCGAGTTCGCCGGCGGGAACCTCCACTGCAAGGTCCATGGGCCGCCCATGGCCCACATCAACCACTTCAGGCACTGGGCGCCCTGCACCCACCAAGAATCGCGCGACTTCCTCAATCGGCTTCTGGGTGGCGGATAGGCCGATCCGCACCGGCGGGCGCTGCTCAGGATTTGCGCCGCGCACCAGCGCGTCCAGCCGCTCGAGCGACAGGGCCAGGTGCGCCCCGCGCTTGTCGTCCGCCACGGCGTGGATTTCGTCCACAATCACCGTTTCAACGTGTTGCAGAATTGAACGGCTTTTCTCCGCCGTCAGCAGGATGTAAAGCGATTCGGGCGTGGTCACCAGAATCTGGGGCGGCCGCCTCAGCATGGCGCGGCGTTCGGGCGCCAGCGTGTCGCCGGAGCGGACGGCGGCACGAATCTCCGGCAGTGCTATCCCTTGCCGTGCAGCAAGGTCCTGGATCCCGCGCAAAGGAATCTCCAGGTTCTTGTGAATGTCATTGCCAAGGGCCTTCAGCGGGGAAGCATAAAGGACTGCAACGTGGCCGGGAAGTGTGCCTTCCAGCCCCTGTCGCACCAGGCGGTCAATGCAGGCAAGAAAAGCCGCAAGCGTTTTGCCGGAGCCCGTGGGAGCAGAAATCAGAACGTCTCTGCCGGCGACGATGTGCGGCCAGCCCTGTTCCTGCGGCTCAGTGGGCGCGCCATACCGCTCCACAAACCAGTCATGGACCAGACGGGTGTGCCCAGGCAAGCGCGCTCGCTTTGGAAGTCATATTCAAATTTTAACCCGCGCTGTCCACACAGGGTTGAAGGACCGCAGCAGAGAGTTTGAGATTTCCCCAGGAAGACGGAATATGGCGAAATTCACGAGTCACACTCTCGCAAGAGTTGCATGGGCCAAACCTGCAATACGAGTGGGCACTATTGACATGCAGCCAGCAGGCAGGCTATGAAGTCAATTGGTGGACCTGGGGAGGTTCGAACTCCCGACCCCCTGGTTGCAAACCAGGTGCTCTCCCAGCTGAGCTACAGGCCCATTTCCTTTTGAATCATTATACTACATACGCCATCTTCATCGGAGCGATAGGTACATTGGGGACAACTTCCGCTGTTAGCCTCAGTCCGCCAGCCGTCAATGGAGGTATCCCAAGCTTCTTCCGCGATTTCTGCGCCCTGTTCAACATCCACCTCTCTTTGCCCGCTGGGGAGTTTGAACCCCAGCCCGGTCTCTTCTACAATCGCCTTCTTAAAGCTGGTGTCAGCCTCCAGCATCGAGTAGTGGTCAGCCATATTCCAGTCAGCGTGACCGATCCAAAATCGAATAAAGTCTTCTGGCACGCGCTTCTTCCTCATCCATGTTACTCTGAACCGCCTGAAGGCATGGAAACCCATCTTTTGTATCCACAAGCGCTTGAGTAATGGATTTAGACGGCGATATACGTTGTCGTCCGACATAGGCAAACCAGACTGAGTACAGAAGAGAAATCCGGTCTTTCTATCACCGACGAAGGCGTCAAGCATACCCGCCAGCGAGGAGTGCAAGTCCACCAAACGAACCCCGCTTCGCGTCTTAGCCTCCTGAACCTTTCGGTCCCAGACGATTTGCTGAATTCTAATAGTCGTTCTGTCCTTGGATATGTGCTCAAGCGGGAGTCCGAGAAGCTCTCCAATTCGCAACCCGCTGCCAGCCAAAAGAGCATAGGGCATTTGGTGGCGACGGGTAGCATTGGCAAGGACGACTGTGACCTCTTCGCTGGTAAATACAGGTCGGGGCTGATTCTTTACCGCCAGGAGGTCTATGAAGTCGTGATTCCATCTTCGTGGATAGATTTGGTTGCCCATCTCATCGACGGCCGAGGCCACAACCATTTTCACGGGCTGGATGTGGTTGTTGATGGTCTTTGCCGATAGCCCGGCCGGCGCCATCTTGGTGACCAGTTCCTTAAGGGTGAGCTTGTCAACTTCCGATAGGGGCATGTCCCCAATGTTCGGGTTCAGCCTGTTGTCGATGGTGGCTTGCCAGTCTGACGCTGTCTTCGGCTTTATCGGTCGGTGCTTTCTAGTCTGCATATATTCGATCCACCACTTCGCCTGCTGGCGGAAAGTGACACCCAAGTTTACTCCCAGGACCTTTTTGAAATAATCCTCTGTGTCAGCACCGCTCTCCGCAATGATGTCCCGAGCACGCCTTTCACGTTCAGGCTTGGTGAGCCGGAGACAGGGCAAATCCGGATGCATTTATGGACACGTTTATCCTGTCCCGGAACGTCCATCCAGAATCTGACCTAAAAGGCATCCCCTTTCCTCTCAATATGACCGTTTTGCCCGGACCTTCTCGACATGGATTTCTTGCTCCTTCCATGCCGCTGGTCCGGCGTCGCGGACATATTGATATCACGCGTCGTTGGCCATTTGCGACTGCCGGTTTGGGTTATGCCGGTCATGCGGACCTCCAGAGTTGTTAATACTCACGGCGCATTTGTGCTCAGGCTGATGACCGGCTTTTGCCGGTCCATAACCCTTAATACCAAGTTCCCTGAAAAGTTTTCTTTATTTTAAAAAAGTGGCCCTCGAAGCCTGAGTCCAGACGGAGAAGTTCCAGGCAACTGACTCGCAATACAAGATTTAGGCTGGAATTGCGAAAAGAACCTGGAAGGCTATGCTGGTGATGATTCAGTTCTTAGGTGGACCACCCGGTCCAGTGGCGGGTGATTGGGGGTCGTCAGGAAGCCCCTTTACCCTTACCGTTGTGGCGGCGCCGAGGGATTGCTTTCAGACCCGCTGGCTGGGCGAGGATATTCATCAGCGTCATGGAATAATAATAATGAGAAGACCAGTTTCCAGTAATCTCTATGCCCCGCTAAGGCCCGTTCAGCCCCAAAGGAATTGATCGAGGTCCCGAGGAGGGTTCAGTGGCCTGACTCGCGGAGGCCGTTGATCCGAATCTGAGGTCCAGTTTCGCTATACAAATAACCTGGTGAGCGGCCTGGGATTTTTATACCACTTTCAGAGTGAGTTTTTCGGCTTCTTCGGGGCCTTTCAGGTCGCGGCTATTGATTCCTGCATAATAAATGTCCTATACTTTGGCTGGGAGGTGATTCATGCGCCCAGTCGGAAGTCCCGCGGAACTCGAACGACGGCGCTTGCGTGCCGTCGAACTGCTGGCCCAAGGTTACCCACCTGTGGAAGTAGCGCAGATGGTCGGCGTGAATCGACGCAGCGTGCGTCGATGGAAAGCCGCCTATCGAAAGAAAGGGCACCTGGCGCTGGAGGCTCGGCCCGCTTGCGGGCGGCCGCCCAAACTGCCCGCGTCCCTGACCCGCCGATTGGAGCGGGAACTGCTGCGCGGGGCGCAGGCGGCCGGATTCGCTACCGACCTGTGGACCTGCCCGCGGGTAGCGCGGTTGATCGAGCAACGTTTCAAGGTCCACTATCACGTGGACCATATTGGTCGCTTGCTTCACTCCCTTGGTTGGAGCCCGCAAAAGCCCACCCGGCGGGCGATCGAGCGGGATGAAGAGGGAATCCGGCGCTGGGTCAAACAAACCTGGCCCGCCCTTAAAAAAAAGCCCACCGGCTGAACGCCTGGCTGGTCTTCCTGGATGAAAGCGGGCTGCTGATGGGGCCACTGGTCCGCCGCAGTTGGCAGCCTCGGGGCCAGACGCCGGTGCTGATTCAGCGGGGGCGTCATCTGGGAAAGGTATCGGCCATTGCAGCCTTGGCGGTGTCTCCCCGCCGCGATGGCGCGCGGCTTTACTTTCGCCTGCATCCCCAAGCCCAGATCGGCACCGCGCGAGTCATTGACTTCCTCCGCCACCTCAACCAGGAACTGCAGGGGCCGTGCGTGCTGGTCTGGGATCGCCTCAATGCCCACCGGGCCAAACGGACGGCGCAATTCGTTGCCAGCCTCCATCACCTGCATCCGTTCTTCTTGCCTGCCTACGCCCCCGAACTCAATCCGGTGGAGTACGCTTGGAGCTATCTGAAGATGAACCCGCTGGCCAATCGGCCCGCTTTCGATACCGACGAGTTGGCCGCGATGACCCGTCGATCTACCCGTGCCCTGCAGAGGAACGAACCCCTGCTCCGTTCCTTCCTCCGTCACAGCCCGCTTTTTTTGCGCCTTAAATAGGACATTACTTATGCAGGAATCAATAGCCGCGACCTGAAAGCGAGCGCAGGTACTCCGGGATGCCTCGTGCCAGCATCACATCCGCCAGCGTTTCGATCACTTCCTGACTGCCCGCTGTATTCCGTATTTGAAGATTGGGCGGGCAGTGCGGTATGATCCATCCGAAGTAGAGGCCTACTTGGAGCATTGCAGGGTTGCTGTTTCCGATCCACGCGAAAGGAGACGGGAATGAGCGTTTACAAGCGAGGCGCTGTTTACTGGTATGACTTCTGGTTTCAGGGACAACGTTATCGCCAATCGACTAAATTCACGAATAAGACCGCTGCGGAGCGGCCTCAAGCTATTCGTAAAGCTGAATTGGCACAAGGGTGAGTAGGCATTGTCAATCGAGGGCCTTGCCCTACATTCGAGGATTTTGTGAAAGATCAATTCACTCCGTGGTCTGAAAAAGAACATGCGGCACACCCAAGCACTCATGAACACTATCAGACCAGCGCAAAGTCCTTAATTAGCTTTTTCGGAAAGCCGACTCTCGATGCTATCAACTCCGGTCATGTTGAGAGATTTAAGCTCTTTCGAAGCGGAGAAGTCTCGCGGGCAGGAACCAACCGGGACCTGGCAGCACTAAGGCTCATGTTCAATTTCGCCAATAGGCTCGGATTCGTTTCTCAAAACCCGGTCAAAGGCGTAAGGTTCTTGCCCGAGGGTCCATGTACAATGAGGGCAATTCCCCACGATGAAGAACGGCGATACATGGCAGCGGCAAACCCACTGCTCCGAGATGTGGCGGCCCTAATAGTGGAAACGGGAATGCGCCCACAAGAGGTGTTTACAATTCGACCTGAGAACGTGCATCTCACAAGGCGCTATCTCTTTGTGCCAACAGGTAAAACACGGTTTGCACGGCGCAATATCTAACTGACAGAGTCGACAATCGCAGTCCTGAAGAGGCGGCTCCGCAAAGCTCGCGGAGCTTATCTCTTTTGGCACAAGTCCGATGTGAATCGCCCGTTAACAACAATGCAAAAGGCACACGAGAACGTACTCAAGGAAGCGAAGATCAATAAGCCTTTTCGCCTTTACGACTTTCGGCACACATTCGGTTCACGCTCTGCCATGGCAGACGTGGACTTGGCAACGCTGAAAGAGTTGATGGGACATTCCCACATTTCGATTACAATGAGATATATTCACCCGACGCCAGAACACAAGCGCGAAGCGGTGAACAATCTGGAGCACTTCAATATCGAGCAAGTGTTTGCGATGCACGAAAACCTTTCGAGGTCCCCACAAAAGTCCCCACAGTGAGAATTGAAAGGTCCAGAAGTAGTTGGTAGGTTGTTGAAAGCAAATACCGGAGGGATGGGTGAGCGGTTGAAACCGGCGGTCTTGAAAACCGTTAGCCCCGGAAGGGGCTCGGGGGTTCGAATCCCTCTCCCTCCGCCAACAATTCTCTGACCTTCACAATCTCCGGATCTCACTTGGGAATGCACCGGTTTCACGGGTAATTTCCCCAGCCACGGAGTTGCCATATCCCATAAAGAAGAATAGAACACCAACTCGCCAGCCAGGACGATGTCTCATTCTGAAGGTGATCTGCTTCCGGCAGCAGGCCGTCAGTGCATTCAGTGTTCGGACGCATACGTCTGCCACTGGGAGAACGTCCATTCCTGGGCCAACCAGTTGAAGTAAAGACCACTTGGGTCCGAGAGATTATAGGTATTGCCCTTGAAGTGATTGCCCCAGCTTGTGTACACGGAATTGTCGAAGGCATCCGCTTTCACAATTCCGGCGGCAGAACCAGCTTCTGCACGCGCCAGTTGAGCAGTTCGCCAACGAAGAGCACGTTTTCCGACGGGCAGGCGATCTGGTGCACCCAGCCGAACTGGCCCGGCTGCTTGCCGGCTGTCCCAAACTCTCCCAGGATTTTGCCGTTCAAATCCAGCTTGTAAATATGCCCGGGCCTGGAATCTGAGCTGTAGATCACCTGGCGGGGTCCCGGCGTGATACACAACGCCCAGGGTGCGCCGACGTTGGTCCACTGGGTGATGAATTTGCCATCGGTATCGAATACCTGGATACGATTGTTCTCCCGGTCGCCGACATAGAGCCGGTCGTTCGCGTCGATGGCAATCGTGTGCGGCGTGTGGAACTGCCCCGGAGCGGTGCCGCGCGTCCCCCACTCCTTCAACTTGTTGCCATATTTGTCATACTTCATCACGCGGGAATTCACGTAGCCGTCGGTCACAAAGATGTCGCCCTTCGAATCGAAGGCTACGTCGGTGGGACGGTTGAATAGCCAGTCGGACGCCGCCGGCTCGGGCTGGCCTGGCAGCAGATGGCTTGAGGGCTCCGGCCGCCGGCCCAGCACCATCTTCACGTGGCGTCCCGTGGGATCGAATTCGATCACCGTGCTCGAGCCCTCGTCCACGCACCAGATGTTGTCGTTCTTGTCGATCTTCACGCTGTGGGCGAAAACAAATCCATAAAGGCCGTCGCCGATGGTGCGCAGGTAGTTCCCGTTCGGATCAAACTCCAGCAATCTCGTCTTCTCGCCGCGGTTGTAAACAAAGATGTCGCCCTTCGAATTCACCGCCACGCCCGCCGCCTCACCCAGATACATCCCCTGCGGCAGCTTGAGGAAGTTCGGGTCGGATTGATAGGGGATTTTCGGAACCGGCTGCTGGGCGAATAACGGCACGCCCAGAAAGAGAAGAAGTCCTAAAACAAGTCCGTGTTTCACGCTGACCTCCGATAAGGCATATAAGCAAGTCCAAGAGATGTGCGGGTGATTCATAAACCCACCTACTTCAATTTGCTCGCCATCAAGTCTTTCAGTTTGTTCCAGGCGCGCTCGGCCTGGAACTGGTGGTAGGGCTTGCCGTCAGGGACCGTCCAGCCGTGGCGGGCGCCCTCATAAACCTCGCTCTCGTACCGGCCGCCCCACGCCTCGAGCGCCTGGTCCAACTTTTCGATTGCCTCGGCCGGCATGCTGCGGTCATCAACGGCATGGCCAAAATAGAGTCGGGCCTTGACGCGCGGCAGCGCGAGATGAGGGCTTGCGGGCGCATCGGTGCAGAGCGCACCTCCGTGGAACGACGCGGCGGCGACAATCCTCTCAGGCCGTACGGCGGCGGTACGCACGGCCATGGCCCCCGTAAAGCAGTAACCCACCACGCCCATGGGGCCATCGTTCACCGAATCCTGCGCAGCCAGAAAGTCCACATAGTCGCCGGCATCGCGCTCCATTGCTTCCGGCCCCAGCGGACCCATCAGCTCGGCAAAGCGCTTCATAGTCCGCTCTTCCCCCAGGCGCCGGGGAAAGTCAAACAGCGGCGGGCGTCCGGTGCGGTAAAAGACATTCGGCATCAGGACGGCGTAACCCTCTTCGGCCAGCCGCTTCGCCATCCCGCGATGCGCCGGGCGGATGCCGCCGATGTCGGTCAAATGGATAACGCCGGGCCGCCGGGCGCCGTCTTCATTCCGGTAAAGGACCGCGTCGGCCGTCCCGTCGTGTGTCGCGAATTTCAATCTCTTCTTCAATCATTTCAACCCCCAACAGCCGCCCACTTGCAGCCGGTCTTGCGGCAGCGGCGCAGGCGCATATTCTTAGCTTTGCAATTTCCCCGATACGGTAAGGGCGAATTATGCCACGCTGGAAGAGGTCCTGCAAACACAACCCTCAAAGCCTTGATGAGGGGGGAACTCGACACGGAAGGAAGGTCCGGGAACTATGGACGGCGGACCAGAGGCTAAAGCATTTCGGCTGTCTACGGAATACGTCTAGCCCCGGCCTGGAGGGGCGTTCCCGGCAAGAGACGAACCTCCAGGCGGGTCTCCGGTTCGTTTTTTGGCTGTCCTGTATTTTCAACAACATCGGTAGGTTCGTTTTAGGTTCGTTTTAGGTTCGTTTTTTCAACAGGTACGTGTTTTCAACAACTTCTCAGCTTCGTTTTTAGGTTCGTTTAGGTTCGTTTTTTGGCCCGATCATTTGTTATCAATAACTTCTCAGGTTCGTTTTTTAAAATAACATCTTTTTTGTCCCACGCATTTCGGTGACCAAAACAAATATCTAATAATTTCAGCTACTTACGGACATTACATAGTCCAAGCAGACTGGTTAAATCTTCCGGTCAACGCCCCGCCTGACGCTACTGAGAAGACTAGCATAGTAGCGTAGCCTCTGTCAAGCTTTTTCTGCGCGGCCACAGAAGAATGAGGCATGTATCGAGGGGGGCGAAGGATGAATTCTGAAGAGTGAAGTGTGAAGGATGAAGTATGAAATCAAGCTGTCGTCGAGCCGGCCCCCGAGGCCCTCTTTTTCTGCCTTCATACCTCACACTTCATACTTCACTCGTATCTCAGCGCCACCATGGGATCAACCTTGGCCGCGCGCCGGGCGGGGATATAGCAGGCCACGAACGCCACGGCGATCAGGACCAGCGAGACGGCAGCAAACGTCACGGGATCAGTGGTTTTCACTCCGTAGAGCATACCTGCAATCACGCGGCTAGCCGCGAGCGCTAGTGCGAGCCCGATTGCCACACCGACCAGAGTGAGGCGGAGGCCCTGTCCCACAACCAGTCTAAGCACATCATTCCGGCCGGCGCCGAGTGCCATACGGATGCCTATTTCGTGAGTGCGTTGGGTCACCGAGTAGGACATGACGCCATAGATTCCAACTGACGCAAGGAGCAGTGCGAGAAGTCCCAGGGCGCTCGAGAGAACCGCACCAACTTGCGAGAACCATATCCAGCGCCCAAGGCTATCCGCGAGTAGCCTGCAGGAGGCCTGGACGTTTGGGTCCAATGTTTTTACTATGCGCGGCAGAATAACCGCAGCGACCCCTGGATTCCCTTGGGTTCGGACAAGAAGTTTCATTCCTAGCTGACCGGTTTGAACGGGTGGACCCTGCGTGGACAAAAGGAGCGGAAGATACACATACGGCTTATTCTCCTCCCACAACCTTGCCCCCCGTGTGTCCTTCACCACACCGACTACCTCAGTGAAGGGGGTCGATGCGGGCCCCAGCCTGAAGAGCTTGCCCAGAGGGTTCTGCCCCGGCCAAACTTGGCGTGCCATCGCCTCATTAATAATCGCTACAGGGCGGCCTCCCCGCATTTCTTGGTCGCTGAAGCTACGGCCTTCCAAAATCGGTATCCCGAGCGTTTCGAAGTAGTTGGACGAGACGACCCAAAAATCCCACAAGCGGGAAGAGACACTTGCTGGAACCACTTTTCCCGCGACCGTGATGGTTGCGGCTCTACTGACCCCACCCAGCGGGGCGAGAGAAGCCACGCTTACTGACTTCACTCCGGGTACTGACCCTAATCGCTCTGTAAGTTTGCGGTGAAACTCCGCTGCCCGAATGTCGTCATAACCATGCTGACCTAGGTTCAAGGAAATAACGAGCACATCCTTCGTATCGAATCCAAGATCAATACTTTGGGCCCGCTTCAACCCTTGGACTAGCAGGCCCGCTGCTAGTAGCAGCACCAGGCAGGTGGAAATTTCTGCTACCACGAGCAGATTGTGGAGGCGCGAGCGGCTTAGTCGCCCGCTGAATGACGTACCCTCGTCCTTGATGGCAGACAACAGATTAGGTTTCGAGGCTTGCAATGCCGGAGAGAGCCCAAGAGCGAGTCCAGTGACGAGTGACAAAAGTAAGGCGTATCCGAGTACGGGGATGGCGAGCCCCAGATGAAGGGTGAACGGTTGTTCGTAGGGAGGTTGCAGGACCTCGATCAGGAAACCTGGTAACCACCAAGCCAAAAGAAGTCCAATCCCTCCGCCCAATAGTGCAACCGAGGAACTTTCCACCAGCAACTGCTGAATCAAACGGCGGCGAGTCGCCCCTAGCGACAAACGGATACCGATTTCTTTTTGACGTCCGGCTGTCCGCGTCACGAGCAGACTGGCTACATTCCCACAAGCGATCAGCAAAACCATGCCAACAGCGGCCATTACAAGGAAGGCGAGAGAACCCACCTGTCCTCGTACATCCGGGCGAGCCAGGAAAGATCCAGGAGTGAGTGTAATTCTGGCTTTCTCTCTGGTCCCCAAATAGTCTTGGGAAAGCCGGTTGATGAGTACATCCATGCTTGCCTGAGCTTGACTGCGTGTTACACCTGGCTTCAGACGAGCGACAAGTTCAAGCCAGAACGAACCGCGGTCGTGGAGGGAATCGCCGCCTGGCATCAGTTTAGCCTGCATCATCAGCGGGACCCAGAAATCGGGAGTTTGCGGTTCCGTACCAACGAAATTCTGGGGAGCGATTCCGATTACGGTGAAAGGAATATCATTTAGCGTAACGCTCCTTCCAATAATGGCCGGATCAGCATCCAAGCGCTGCTTCCAGAAGGTGTGACTCAGAACGACCACCGGGGAAGAACCTTGAGTCTGATCTTCCCCGGCAACGAATGTGCGCCCCAGGGCAGCTTCCCCGCCAAGCACAGTGAAGTAGTTTCCTGACACAATGAGCCCTTGAGCTTCCCGGGTTTGCAAAGCCACGCCGCCGGCGTCGTGGTCCGCAGGGCCGCTGCCCACCTCAACCGGTATCCAAGAGTAGGCGACGAGCCCCGAGAACACCTTATTGGAATCTCGAAGGGCGACGTACTCGGGATAGGAGAAGGACCGGTAACTTCCCGGTTCGTTTTCAATGCGTTGGTAAATGTTCACAACGGTGCTCGGGTCGTTCACCGGAAGGGGCCTTAGCGCAACCGCATCAAACAACGTGAAAATACTCGTGTTTAAACCAATACCAAAGGCTAATGTCAGCACCGCGACCGTTGCGAAGCCCGGATTGCGGCGGAGCTGGCGAAGGCCGTAGAGGACGTCCTGGATGAGTTCTTCAATGAAACGGATGCCCCAGGTTTCGCGGCATGCTTCCTTCATGCTGCTGATGTTGCCGAATTGCCGCAACGCTGCGTAGCGGGCCTCCTCGGGTGCCATGCCTCTGCGCAGATTTTCCTGGGTGAGCATTTCGAGGTGGGCGCGCACATCTTCTTCAAGCTGCTGTTCAAGCTTTGCCTTACGAAACAAGCCTAAAAGCTTTGTAACCACGACTTTTAGTGGAGGCATATTATGCTCCTTTCGTGGCATGGGCATCCTGCCCATGAACGCTCACGGGCGAGACGCCCGTGCCACGTAAAGCTGTCAGCGCCGGTCAGCAAAAACCGCGACGCATCCACGCCCAGGGAAATAAAGTAGATCCTTCGCTGCGCTCAGGATGACGTGCCTTGCCTTCTCGGCGCTCGCTCGCTCCGTGGCTAATGCTCTGCTCCGGCCAGCAACCGCGCGATGACGGCGGTCATCCGCTCCCAGTTCTCGGCTTCCTTTTTGAGCTGGCGGCGGCCGGCGCGCGTGAGGGAATAGAAGCGGGCCCGGCGATTATTTTCTGAAACGCCCTCTTTGGATGCAATCCAGCCCTTCTGCTCGATGCGCAGCAGCGCCGGGTAGAGCGTTCCCTGGTTCAGTTGCAAAAGATTTTCTGAGACTTGCTCGATGCGGCGCGCGATGCCGAACCCGTGCATTGGCCCCATGGTCTCCAGCGTTTTCAGGACCATCAGGTCCAGCGTACCCTGCAGGACTTCAGCTTTTCCTGTACCCATCAGACGCTCTCCTTTTGAATATCAACAGGAGAGAGCATAATCTACGACCTGTTGATTGTCAACAGGAATATCGGCAATTTGCGATTAGGCGATTGGTGATTGGCGATTGAAACATTCCGCCCGGCCAGTCTGGATCGCGATTCTGGCTTGCGGAGAGCCACAACCCATTGAGGGACCCAAATCCCTGCCGATGGCCACTTTGAAATTATTTGTCTATGCATGCAGGCTTGAGTGCCGGGATTTGTGCGAAGTTGGCGTAGAATAGCCGGATGATGAAATGGCTTGTGATTGGAGTTGGAGACATTACCACCAAGCGGGTGCTGCCGGCGATTGAGGAGGAGGAGCAGAGCAAGCTGGTCGGAATCGTCACCCGCGACCCGGCGAAAGCCGACCCTTACGGCGTGCCGGGTTTCAAGGACCTGAAGGAAGCGCTTGCCACGGCAAAGCCCGACGCCGTTTACGTGGCCTCGCCGGTTTTCATGCACGCGCCGCAGACGATGATTTCACTCCGCGAAGGGTGCCACGTGCTGTGCGAAAAGCCCATGGCCATGAATTACGCCGAGGCCGAAATGATGGTGGAGACGGCCGAGGCCACCGGGCGCACGCTGGGCGTGGCCTACTACCGGCGGACCTACCCCAAGGTGCATCGCGCCATGGCCCTGATGCGCGAGGGCGCCATCGGGCAGCCGGTGCTGGCTTATGCGTCCAGCCACTCCTGGTTTGAAGCGGAGAACGAATTCCGCGCCTGGCTACTGGATCCCGACAAGGCCGGCGGCGGCCCGCTTTTTGACGTCGCTTCCCACCGCATCGACCTTTTTAATTTCATCTTTGGACAGCCCGAGCGCGTGCGGGCTCAACTGTCAAACGCCGTGAACAAAACCCCGGTGGAGGATTGCGCAACGGTGCTGGTGGAATATCTGAACAACGTTCGCGCCATCGTCGATGTGCGCTGGCATTCGCGCGTGGACCGCGACGAGTTCCGCATCATCGGCACCAGTGGTGAACTGGAATTGAGCCCGCTGAACGGCCCCACGCTGGTTTCTCCCCAGGGCACGGAAGAGATTCCCAACCACGAGAACATCCACTTCCCCTGCGTGGAAAATTTTGTGGAGTCGGTGCTGGACGGCAAGCCGCTGCTTTCAAGCGGCCGGACCGCTCTGTGGACCGACTGGGTAACGGAGCGCGCCGTGAAAGACAATCTGCGGTCATAAAAAATAGCTGGCCGCGGCCCGGCAACTTCCCTGCTCCGGCGGGCCCGCCCACTAGAACCCGAGGAATACGATGATCTTCCCTCTCCCGCGTGAATTGACACAGCGAAGCGGACGCCTGAAAGTGGACGCATCCGTACTCATCCTGGTGCCGGAACTGGCCTCGAGTTCGGACCTCTTCCTTGCGTCGTTCCTCTCGGCTGAACTGGCCGGCCAGCATGGGATACCGATCAGGATTCGCCACGCGGCTGCGATTCCGAAAACGCAGCGGTTTATCCTGATGGGCGACGAGGCGAATCCGCTGGTGCAGCAGTATCGCCAGACCCGCGGCATCCAGGCCGGCAGCGGCACTCCGCGGCCGGAAGGGTACGTGCTGGACGCAACCGACCGGGGCGTTGCCATCCTGGGCAGCGACAAGCCGGGCGCCTTTTACGGGCTGCAAACGCTTCGTCAAATTCTTGAAAAGTCCGGCGACGGCGTTTCCGTTCCAGCGCAGCGGATTGTCGACTGGCCCGACAAACCTTTTCGAGGCGTTTACATCTTTTTGCCCGGCCGGCGGCACATTCCGTACTTCAAGCGATTCGTTCGCGAGGTGATGGCGCCCTCGAAGCTGAACAGGCTGATTGTTGAAATGGACGCCGGGATGCAATTTGACCGTCACCCGGAATTGAATGCGGGATGGGTTGACTTTACCAAGGACATGAAATACACGCGCCGCGGGCGATCCACCGGGCCGCATCAGCAGTTTCAGGATTCCGGCAACATGGTCTTCACCGACGGCGGCGTACTGGAAAAGGAAGAAGTGGCGGAAATGGTGCGGTACGCGCGGCAACATTATGTGGACGTGATCCCGGAAATTTCCACGCTGACGCACAGCTATTACCTGCTGACCCGGCACCGCGAGTTGGCCGAGATCCAGGCTGCCGAGTGGCCCGACACCTACTGCCCAAGCGATCCGGCGAGCTACAGGCTGGCCTATGACGTGATGGACGAATACATCGAGGTGATGCAACCGCGGATGGTCCACATCGGCCACGACGAGTGGCGCATGCCCTGGGGAATCTGTCCGCGGTGCAAAGGCAAGGACCCCACTGTGCTGTTTGCCCAGGACGTCAACAAAATCTATTCACATTTAAGGCGGCACAACGTTGAAGTCGGCATGTGGGGCGACCACTTGATTGAGCGCGTCCGCGGAAAAGGCTTGCGGCACGGCCGCAGCCCCGAGGGCTATAACTACCAGATGCCAGGCGCGCTTTCTCCCCGGCAGGTCCGCGAGTTGATTCCCAAAGACATCCTGATCTTCAACTGGTTCTGGAGCAACGAGGAAGGAGAGCGCGGCGAAGACAATGACATCGAGGTGCAGGAACTGGGCTTCCACCAGGTGTACGGGAATATGACTCCGGAGATTCCTGATTACGGACGGCGAAGCCAGAGGAAAAGCGTGCTGGGCGGAGCCCCTTCCAGTTGGGCGGCTACCACCGAGTTCAACTTTGGCAAAGACATGATGTATGACATCCTGGGCTGCGCCAACCTCACCTGGTCGCGGCGACGCGCTGGCCCCCCATGACATTTCAGAGAAGGTCCAGAGGGCCATTCCGGATTTTCGGCGAAGAGTATCCATGCAACTCTGGCCCAGCGACGACGATCCCGTAACACCAATCGATATCAGCGCTCACCTGAATGCGCCGGCTGGCAACAACAACTTGATGGGCGTGGATTTAGCCTCATTGAGGAGCGGCACGCTTCGCGCCGGCAACAAGGTGTTCGATCTGGTGAATGCCAGCGAAAACTCTGGCAAGTGCGCCGTCGTCGTTGCCACCGGAGGGCAGCGAACCGAATCAGAAGCAGCCGCCATTCCGCTCGGCGACGACATCAGCAGCATCATTTTTCTTCACGCCTGTTCCCTGCCCAGGCAGAATGACTCCGCGTTTGAAGAAACGTGGGACAATGCCGACACCGCAGACCTGCTGGGGTATTATCGGTTCGTTTTTGAAGACGGGCTTGAAGAAACAGCTCCCATCCGTTACGGCGTGAACATTCTGGAAGCAGGCTGGGGCAAGCAGCCCTCACCGCGCAATGTCGCCTGGCAGGCTGACCTTGTTGATTGCGGAAGTTCGCCGGAGGGGCGCACCACGTTCTTCGCTTTTGAATGGGTCAATCCACGTTTCGGCAAGCCCATCAAAGAAGTCCGCCTCGAAGGAATTTCGGGGTTCAAAAATTCCGAGGGAAAACCCATCGCCGACAATACCATCATCCTGCTGGGCATGAGTGTGGTCGGGAAGAGGCCGTTCTCAAAGGCAAGCGCAATCGGGAACCCATGGGCCGGGCCGGACAGCCCCACTCCGTAATGCGTGAGTATTGATATCAGGCCTAAACGCATGCCTGGTTCTCCAGTTCAAGGCGAGGAGGGAAAATGCGACGCCGACAATTCCTAAACAGATCAATCGCTGCGTCCGGGAGTCTGTTGGGGCTGGGCAAGGAGATGGCGTTCGGGGAATCAGGCAGGCCAGGTGAATCCCAAACAGCCAACAAGCCGGCCGGCGCGCCGGTCTTCGATTGGCGTGATCTTGAAGGGGGATTCCCCAAGACGGTCAAACCGGGATATCGCCACGCTCCGAAAGAGGCGCTCGAAGCGTGGAAAGACCAGAAGTTCGGTATTCGCATACACTGGGGTCTTTACTGCCTGATGGGAAGCGACGCCTCGTGGTGCCTGCCGCATTCTTCTCGCGAGTTCCAGAACATTTATAACACGCTCTACGAGTTCTTCAATCCCACCGATTTTGACCCGGACTCCTGGATGGACCTTTTCCAGCGGGCCGGCGCAAGGTTCTTCACATTTACCACAAAACACCATGAGGGCTTTTGTATGTGGCCTACCGAAACGGTGGTGAAATCCATCAGGCGCGCGCCCCATGGCCTCTCTTTTACGCCCAAGCATCAGCCGAATTTTCAGGATTGCCTCATCCATTACAGCGTGATGGACACGCCCTACAAGAAAGACATTGTAGGAACGCTCATCAAAGCAGCGCGAAAACGGGGTGTGGGAGTTGGCCTGTATTTTTCCCACGTGGACTGGCACGACCCAGCATTCGCCTGGGACCCTTACAACTTCTATTACGACCCGAAGTTCACCCCGCAGTCCGATCCCAAACGCTGGCAGGCCTTCATCGACCAGGAGCGAAAGCAATTGACGGAATTGATGACCTGGTATGGGCCCATTGATCTCCTGTCGCTCGATATCGCCTGGCCGGCGGCGGCTTCACAGGACATCGCCGAGCTCGCCATGATGGTTCGGAAACTCCAACCTAATGTCTTGATGAGACACCGAGGAATTGGGCCTTATGGCGACTATTACACACCGGAGCGCGAAATTCCTGCCGATTTTTCCAAAGGGAACTGGATGGTGATTTATCCCGGCGGGCAGGCCTTTTCTTATCTGCCCAACGATGTCTATCAGCCGAAAGAATGGGTCCTTGAAAGCCTCATCGACATTGTGGCCAAGGGTGGAAATTTCGAAGTCGGTTATGGACCCATGCCCAACGGAACCTGGCCGCAGGAAACGGCAGAACGTCTGGTCTACGTTGGCGATTGGCTGAGCGTCAACGGCGAGGCGATTTATGCCACGCGCGCCTGGAAAGTTTACAAGCAAGGAGACGACCTACGCTTCACCCGAAGTAAAGACGGCCGGTATCTTTATGCGATCAGTCTGAAGTGGCCGGGAAATAAGTTTGTGGTGGATTCCGTCCGGGCAGTTCCCGGAAGCAATGTTCGGATGCTTGGAGTCGAGAAGCCGATGCGCTGGCAGCAGCAAGGCAACTCACTGGCGATCGATATTCCACCAGAAGTGGCCGCAAACAAACCCTGCCGGCAGGCTTTCGTCATGAAAATTCAGGAAATGTCCGACTAATTATTAGGTGGGCTGGTTGATCGATGGGCGGCGGTTTCGGGGGTGACCATCGTGGATGTGTCCACCCGTAAACGCCTCGCCGTTAAGGGGGCGCCTTGGTGGCAGTGCTCGCAGGGAGGCGACCCCGAACGAATTCGCCCCGGGCGCCATCGCCAACCCTTTGAGCTAACCATCCTGAGCCCAACTGTGCACCAAAATGCGGGCAGAGTGAAAACGTCGAAAATAAGGTGGGGGAGAAATCGCTGAGTTGTTTGGTGGGCCTGGGTAGAGTTGAACTAGCGACCTTCCAGACCTTGTCGGGACGCTCCAGCCACCTGCTCAAGTCGACACGCTACGAAGAATGTACATGTGGAAAGGCATAGCAGGTAGTTTGGTGGGCCTGGGTAGAGTTGAACTACCGACCTCACCCTTATCAGGGGTGCGCTCTAGCCACCTGAGCTACAGGCCCTTGCTGCTGTTGGCGACGATTCGGGTTTGGCCGGAATTCGTCTCCTGCAACGAGGATTTATCAGTATAGGCAATGCCCGCAGTTTCTGGCAAGCAGAAGATGAATTTCAAGGCGCGGCAGATTCTCCAACAGCCCTTTGTCCCGCCCGCGCATCAAAACAAGTATGACGTCGAGGGGATTCCGAAAGTCGCGTTTTTCAGCAGTATGTGTTTAAATTGAAGTCAGGTCGAATTGGCTTCAGCATCAGCAATCCAACAGCTCGACAGATTTCTGGAAAGAGAATGATGAAATCAAACGTCAAGAAGACCACACTTGCGAATGGGCTGCAGGTTGTTACGGAATCGATGCCGGCCGTGCGATCAGTCTCCATGGGGATCTGGCTGCGGACGGGCTCGCGGCATGAGCGCAAAGACCAGAACGGGATTGTCCATTTCCTTGAGCACATGGTATTTAAGGGCACCCGGAACCGCTCCGGAGAGGAGATTGCGCGCGCGGCTGATGCCATTGGCGGACATCTGGACGCTTTTACGTCAAAGGAATTCACCTGCTTTTCGGTCAAGGTGGTTGACGAGCACCTGCCCCGCGCGCTCGACATCGTGGCGGATCTGGTGAAGAACCCTTTGCTCCGTTCGAGTGATATTGCCAAAGAATCCAGAGTCATCCAGGAAGAAATCCGGATGGTTGAGGATACGCCGGACGACCTGGTTCACGAAATTTTCAGCAAGAGCTACTGGCCCCACCACTCGCTGGGACGCTCCATCCTGGGCACGCGGGCAACGGTTGGAGGATTCAATCAGCAGCGGCTGCGCGATTTTTTCCGGCGGCATTACGTGCCGGGAAACATGCTGATCAGCGCAGCCGGAAACCTGAACCACCATCAGGTGCTGCGCCTGGTTAGAAAACAGTTTGGCCAGCTTCCCGAAGGACCTGTCATGGCGGCGGGGCCGGTCCCAGTGGCGCATCCGCACGCACTTTACCGGCGCAAGAAAGAACTGGAACAAACCCACATCTGCGTGGGCACTCCAGCGTATCCTTACGCCCATCCCAAGCGATTTGCCAGTTACCTGCTCAACACCATTCTCGGTGGCGGGATGAGTTCACGCCTGTTCCAGAACATCCGGGAGAAGCATGGGCTGGTTTACGCCGTATTCTCGGGACTGAGCGCTTACCGGGACGCGGGCATCCTGAGTGTTTACGCCGGGACAGCTCCGGCCAACGCCCGCAAGGTGGTCAACCTGATTATCCAGGAATTCTGTAATCTGAAGCAGAAGTCCATCCCCGCCGAGGAACTGCAGCGCGCCAAGGATTACCTGAAAGGCAATCTGCTGATGGGGCTTGAATCCACCACCAGCCGGATGGCCAACCTCGCGCGGCAGGAATTGTATTACGGCGAGTGCATCACACTGGATGAGGTAGCCGCCCGGATCGATGCGGTGACCCGCGAGGACATCGTTGACGTGGCACGCGATCTCTTCCAGTCGGGCCGCATCGCCATCACCGTGCTGGGACCACGCCAGGACTTCACGATCAGCCGCGACCAAATCGAGTGCTGAAGCTTTCCGCTTTCTCCCTTCCCTCCCCATAACCTGCCGCAACTTTCTGTTAACAATCTGGCTGCCATTTGCGTATCACAGGTAGAAAGGGTTTCAGCCTGGTTACAGCCAGGCGGTGACCGGCAGGCAGGGTAAGCGGCAACAACAATGGAAGTATCGCCCTGCGCGAAAGGCCACAATGAAGAGGAGGAGCAAATGGGAGATCTTACCCCTATTGTAGCGATCGTTATGGTGTTCGGCGGGACCGTCGCTGTTTTCTGGGTGGTTTTCAGTACGATTCGCAGGCTGAAGGTAGCCCGGGTGCAGGCCGAGGTCCATTCGAAGCTGATCGACAAGGTCGGCTCCAGCCAGGAGTTCCTGACGTTTCTCGAAACCGATTCCGGCAAAAAGCTGGTGGCTTCAATCGGGATTGAACAGCCGAGCCGTAACCCTTACAATCGAATCCTGGCTTCGGTCCAGGCGGGAGCGATTCTGGTGTGCGTCAGCATTGCGCTCTTGATTATGGGTGTCAACGTTGCTGAGGTGAGAGAAGGGTTCGGAATCCTGGGCGCTCTGGGCCTTGCACTGGGAATCGGGTTCCTGATTTCGGCCGGACTCACCTATCGCCTGTCGAAGAAGTTCGGACTGTTCGACCGCGAGCGTTCGGTCGACAAACTGGCTGCTTAACCCGGGCAAAACTGTGGATCGAGGCCATAACATGCTGACGCGCGCCATGGCCCTTGCCCGGGATGAGGACGCAAGGGTCAAAGCGGAGGGAAAAATCCTCGCCATGGACGAGGAAAGTTTCCGGATACTCTACGAGCGCACGGCCCGCCCGCTGTGGGCCTATCTTGCGCGCGTTTCAGGCGATCCGGCGCTGGCCGACGATCTGTTGCAGGAATGTTATTGCCGCTTTCTCTCCCTGGCCAATCCTCCGCAGGAAGAAGCCCACCGGAAGAACTACCTGTTCCGGATTGCCACAAACCTTTTGCGGGACCACTGGCGGGCGACCCAAAGGCACGGCGAAACGGCCATCGAAACCGCTGACCTTCCCTCGCAGGACCACGAGATGGCAAACGTTCCCCTGCGCTCGGACCTGGGCCGCGCACTGGCGAAGTTGAAACCCAGGGAACGGCAGTTGCTATGGCTGGCCTATGCGGAAGGCGCCAGCCACAGGGAGATTGCAAAAACCTCCGGCATGAAAGAGGCCAGCATCCGTCCGCTGCTGTTTCGCGCCAGGAAAAAGCTCCTGGCGCTGATCCGCGGCGCCGGGCTGGAACCAGAGAAGGCATGACGATGAAACACAAAGGTTGCGAAAACGAACCCCGAATTCTGGAAGCCCTGGGGCAGGGTGTAGCCCCCGGAGCCATGGAAGGGTCCCTGCGCCGGCACATCGCCAGCTGCGCATCATGCGCCGAAGTCGTCTCCGTCTACGAGCTTTTCCAGAACGACAGTGAGCAGCTTTGCGCTGCCGCCCCGGTGCCCAATGCCGGACGCGTCTGGTGGCGGGCCACGCTGGCCGCCCGCCGGGCCGCTGCCGAGCAGGCGCTGCGTCCCATCCTGATTGCGGAAAAGTTTGCGCTGGCAATCGGCGGGGGCGTGCTGATCGCCTTGCTGGTCCTCGGCGCTCCCTGGCTGGCGGAGCAAATGAGGCATTCCAGCGTTTTCTCGGAAACCGTCGTCCACACGTTTTCGCTCTCCTCCCTGCTCGTCACCAGCGTCATCGTCTGCCTGGTGCTGATGGCTGGCGCGCTCTATGCCCTGTGGGCGGAAAAATAACACCGGCCGGTGCTTTTTCGATTTCCGCCTCAACCAAGCTGCCTTATAATGCCATGAAGGGATCACCGAAGCCGACGCCCAGCGCCTGCTTCGAGCTGAATGTTCCGGGAGGCTGGTTGAGCGTTCGAATCTGCGTACTGGGAAGCGGAAGTAAAGGCAATTCAACGCTGGTGGCGACGGAACGCACCCGCCTGCTGGTGGACGCAGGCTTCAGCAAAAAAGATACTTTCCGGCGCCTGGCCGCAGCGGGCGAACGAACCGACGGCTTTGACGCCCTCCTCATTTCCCACGAACACATTGACCACATCAATGGCCTGAAGGCGCTGGCAATTGGCCTGAAGGTCCCCATCTACATCACCGGCCCCACGCGCGCGGTCATCCAATGGGACCCGCGCCTGAAGGCTTTTGAGACCATCTCCCCCGGCAAGAAGTTCACTATCGGCGATTTTGAAATTTCACCTTTTTCCATCCCTCACGATGCCGTCGATCCCATTGCCTTTACGCTCACAGCGGAAGGCATCAAGGTGGGCGTCATCACCGACCTGGGCTACGTTCCCGAACTGGTGAAGCAGCACGCACGCGGCTGCCACTGCCTGGTATTTGAATCGAATCACGATCTCGACATGCTGAAGACGGGGCCGTATCCCTGGTTCGTCAAACAGCGCGTGATGAGCCGCCACGGCCACCTTTCAAACAACGCCACCGCCGGCTTTCTCATCGACGACTACGACGGCTCGGCGGAAGTCATGGTGCTGGCCCACCTGAGCGACAAGAACAACAATCCCGGCCTGGTCATTCACTCTGCCAATAAGGCCTTCGAAAAGCGCGGCAAAGACCGCCCCTCGGAACTGCACCTGGCCAGCCAGACCGAACCCTCCAAAGTGTTCCAATTCTAGTCCGCAGATTCAATCCGCAGATTGCAGTCAGTCCGCAGATTTCGCAGATGACGCAGATTAGAACAACCAGATAAGACAACTTCATGTACACTGACCGGCTAATGATGCCAGTCGAAAACAAGAAAGATACACGGACCCATGCCATCATCGGGGCCGCAATGGAAGTCCATCGGCAATTGGGCTGCGGATTTCTGGAAGCGGTTTACCGGGAAGCGCTTCAGCACGAACTGACGGAACAGGAAATTCCCTTCCAACGCGAGGTCCATATTCCGGTCTTCTACAAAGGCAGTCGGCTGGCTGCCGACTATCGTGCGGACTTCATCTGCTTTGATTCGGTGGTGGTTGAATTGAAAGCGATTCAGAGGCTTACTGGAACTGAAGAAGCGCAGGTCATCAACTATTTAAAAGCAACTGGCCACGAGGTCGGTTTATTATTAAACTTCGGTGCAAAGTCATTAGAGTACCGCCGCTTTGTGTTTTCCAAATCTGTGTAATCTGTGAAATCTGCGGATGGATTCTGCGTAATCTGCGGATTATCCCTGTGGAGAAGACATGATCCCTCGTTATACCCGCCCGGAGATGGGCGCCATCTGGAGTGACGAAAACAAATTTAAAAAATGGCTGGACGTGGAAATCGCCACGGCCGAGGCCGAGGCTGAAGCCGGCCTGATTCCCAAGAGCGCCGCCCGCGCCATCCGCCGCAAAGGCCGCGTGGACGTGAAGCGCATTCTGGAAATCGAAAAGGAAGTGAAGCACGACGTCATCGCCTTCACCACCAACGTGGCCGAACACGTGGGCCGCGAAGCCCGCTATCTGCACTTCGGGCTGACGTCCAACGACGTGGTGGACACAGCGCAGGGCTTGCTGATCAAGGATGCTTCCCGCCTGCTGCTGGAAGACCTGGACCGCCTGGCGGAGGTGCTGAAGAAGCGCGCCTTCGAGTTCAAGCACACGCCCATGGTGGGCCGCACGCACGGCATCCACGCCGAACCCATCACTTTTGGAGTGAAGATCGCCATCTGGTACGCCGAATGCCGGCGCAACCGCGAACGCCTGGCTCTACGCCGCCGAGGAGATGCGCGTGGGGAAAACTTCCGGCGCCGTCGGCATTTATTCGCACCTGAGCCCGGCCATCGAGAAGAAGATCCTGGCGAAGCTGGGGCTCAAACCCTCGCCTGCCGAATCGCAGGTGATCCAACGCGACCGGCACGCGTTTTACGTTTCAACGCTGGCGGTGATTGCCGCGTCGCTTGAAAAGATTGCGCTGGAAGTTCGCGGGTTGCAGCGCACGGAAGTTCGCGAGGCGGAGGAATTTTTCTCCGCCAAGCAGAAGGGATCGTCGGCCATGCCCCACAAGCGCAACCCTGTCTCAGCCGAACAGATCTGCGGCCTGGCGCGCGTGGTGCGGGCCAACGCCCAGGCGGCGTTTGAAAACGTGGCGCTGTGGCACGAGCGCGACATTTCCCACTCTTCCGTCGAGCGTGTCATCCTGCCGGACTCGACCATCCTGGTCGATTACATGCTCAACAAAACCACGAACCTGGTGGAAAAGATGTTCGTCTATCCCGAGCGCATGCAGGAAAATCTCGACCTGCTCAAGGGCCTCATCTTTTCCGGCCAGTTGCTGCTCGACCTCACCGACAAAGGCGTTTCGCGCGAGGAAGCCTACCGCTGGGTGCAACGGAACGCCATGCAGGTGTGGAAGACGCGCGAGGATTTTAAATCACTCGTCCAGCGCGATCCCGACATCAGCAGCCGCCTGTCAGCCAAGGAAATCACCGCCGTCTTCAACACCCAACGCTACCTGAAACATGTGAACCAGATTTTCCGGCAGGTGTTCGGGAAGTGATTCGAGGTTAGCAGTTGGTGCGGGTGTCCCAACGGGGAAGCGACTTTTTGGCGCCGAAGCGCTCTGCCGCGCGGCGGGACTCTCATCGCCCAATGTCCCGCTCTTTGGTCCGGGTATCACCTGCACCCGATTTCAGAATACTCCCGGCGGGATTAAATTACAAGTCATGAAAGCGTCCAATGTAGTCCGTCGAAAAGGAGCTACAGCCGGTTGATGACGCTGGCCAGGTATCCGGCGCCGAAGCCGTTGTCGATGTTGACGGTGGCCACGTTGGAAGCGCAACTGTTCAGCATACCCAGCAGCGCCGCCAGGCCGTGGAAGCTGGCGCCGTAACCGATGCTGGTGGGCACGGCAATCACCGGCACGCTCACCATGCCGGCCACCACGCTGGGCAGTGCGCCTTCCATGCCCGCCGCCACAATAATGACGCGGGCGCTGCGCAGTTGCTTGCTTTCGCTCAAAATTCGATGGATGTTGGCCACGCCCACATCGTAAATAAACTCCACGTGGTTGCCCATCACCTCCGCCGTCACCTGGGCCTCTTCGGCTACGGGAATGTCGGAAGTTCCGGCGCTCACCACCAGGATCTTTCCCTTGCCGCGGACCTTCCCGTCGCGCCGGATGGAGATGGCTCCGGAAAGCGCGTGGAACTCGGTGCGTTTGTCGAGCGGCTTGATCAGCTCGTACAATCCCTCATTACCCCGCGTGATCAGGATGTTGTGCCGGTTGCGCAGCATGCCGCTGACGATTCCCACAACGTGGTCGGGTGACTTTCCGCGCGCAAAGATGACTTCCGGAAATCCCTGGCGCAGCGAGCGGTGGTGATCGATGCGGGCGTAGCCGATGTCTTCAAACGGCAGATTGCGCAGGCGGTCTACGGCCGACTCCACGCTGAGTTTCCCGCTCTTCACCTGCCGGAGCATTGCTGTGATTTCTTCTGGTGACATTCCCCCACCCTACCCTGCCCTCTTTAAAACAGGGCCCTTTTAGATTGGCCGGACGGCAGCAGACTTCCGGGAGGACAATTCGTCCAGTCCACGGAGACTTTCGCGCCAGCCCGAATGGATATGAGTATAACAAACCAGTGATGGGTTCCGGCTCTCCTTGACTTTAGGGAAACGGCTGGCAGAAAATGCCTTCCATGGCTTCTGCTCCTCTTCCAGGCCCCAAAACGGTGGTGTTGGGCGTCACCGGCGCCAGCGGCTCGGTGTTCGCGCGGCGCATGCTGCAGATGCTGGAGTCCGACGAGCGGGTGGGCAAAATCCACCTGGTCGTCTCCGGCGCCGGTCTCAAAGTGCTGCGCGAGGAACTGGAACTGGACGTTACAAAGAGCGCTTCCCTTCCCGCTGCGCTTGCCGGCGGCCCGGCGCCTAAAACCGGGTACCTGCTCGATTCCGACATCGGCGCTTGCATCGCCAGCGGCTCCTATCGCGTGGACAGCATGGTCGTTATACCGTGCAGCACGGGATGCCTGGCGCAGGTGGCCCACGGCATCTCCACCACGCTGATTGAGCGCGCCGCGGACGTTTGCCTGAAGGAGGGCCGCACCCTGATCCTGGCCGTTCGCGACACGCCGCTGAGCCGCGTTCACCTGCGCAACATGCTCCAGGCGCAGGAAGCCGGCGCTGAAATCTTTCCCATCGTGCCGGCCTTCTACCACCGGCCCAGAACCATCGACGACCTGGTTACCCAGTTCTGCTGCCGCGTCCTGGCCCACCTGGGACTGGAGCAGGCCGGGCAGTTCCGGTGGAAAGGTGAGCAGGCCGCGAAACAGGCTTCAGGGAAGCCAACACCTTGATCCTGCGCGGATCAGTCATCGCCTTGTCTATTTTGGGGCTGGCGGACGCCCTCTACTTTACCTTTGCCTACTACGGGCGCGTGCGGCAATCGCCCTGGGTCCCCCAGGCGGTCTGCGCCCGCGAAGGGTCAAGCTGCGTCACCGTGGTCCGGACGCCTTACGGCAGCGTCTTCGGCGTTCCCAATTCCCTGCTGGGCATCCTTTATTATGGGCTTTTGATCCTTTGGGCCGTGGCCGGGCAGTCGGCCAGCCTGACGTTCCGGATCAGCATGACATCCTGCATGATTACCTTTACCGATCTCCTGATCGCCGCCGGCTCCGTGACCGTCGCCCTGGGTTTTTACCTGGTCTTCGCCCTGCGGCGCATTCTGCACATCGACTGCCCTCTCTGTTACGCGGCCCATGCCATCAATTTGTTGCTACTGGTCTTGCTGGTGATTTTGAGGTAAAATGTGAAAGGAATCGAAAGGGATTTCGGAGGAAGGCCAAATTTTCTAAATTTTACCCTCTTGCAATTCTGAGACCGAATATCTATAATTGGAAGTTTGTGGCCGCTGGCGTAGCTCAGCTGGTAGAGCATCTGATTTGTAATCAGAGGGTCGGGGGTTCGAATCCCTTCGCCAGCTCCAAAGCTGGGATTGCTTTTTGGGCAGCGCCGGCACAGGCCCGGACCGGTGAAAACTGTGCAGGACCGGGCAAAGAGGTTTATAATTTTTGTTGCACCCTGACGGTGGCAAAAGTCGGGCATCAGCAGAGGAAAACGGGGCAGGGTTTGGTCCCGGATCCGGCAAGAACCTGCTGCGGATGAGAGCGCCCCGAGTTCCGGGGTAGTTAGAAAAAACTTCGGACAGGTGGCCGAGCGGTCAATGGCAGCAGGCTGTAAACCTGCCGCTCCTTGCGAGCTACGGGGGTTCGAATCCTCCCCTGTCCACCAGGTTCGCGAGGTTGAAGAACACGCTTCGGTTAGCGTTCGGAAGATGGGCACCGGGACGATCGCGCATGTTGCGAGGCGGGAGTAACTCAGTGGTAGAGTCACAGCCTTCCAAGCTGTTGGTCGCGGGTTCGATCCCCGTCTCCCGCTCCAAATCCTGCGACAGGCAGATGTTTTCAATTGCCCGACCCGAAGTTGACGGATGCCGCCGGTGGAGGGCGGAACAACCTCTTGTGCCGATGTAGCTCAGTTGGTAGAGCACGTCCTTGGTAAGGACGGGGTCAGCGGTTCAATTCCGCTCATCGGCTCCAGAAACACTGTTGACCACTCAAACGCATTGTTGAGGATCACGAAAGCACTGTTCAAGATAATTCACCAGCGGGGTTGCTATGGCGAAGGAAAAATTTGACCGATCGAAGCCGCACATGAACATCGGGACGATCGGGCACATTGATCACGGGAAGACGACTTTGACGGCGGCGATCACGAAGGTGCTGTCGAAGCACAATCCGAAGATCGCCTTCCGGGCGTTTGATTCGATTGACAACGCGCCGGAGGAGAAGGCGCGGGGGATCACGATTGCGATTGCGCACGTGGAGTACGAGACGAAGAACCGTCACTATGCGCACGTGGACTGCCCGGGGCACGCGGACTACATCAAGAACATGATCACCGGGGCGGCGCAGATGGACGGGGCGATCCTGGTGGTGGCGGCGACGGACGGGCCGATGCCGCAGACGCGGGAGCACGTGCTGCTGGCGCGGCAGGTGAACGTGCCGTCGATTGTGGTTTATCTGAACAAGTGCGACGCGGTGGAAGACCCGGAATTGCTGGAACTGGTGGAGATGGAAGTCCGGGAACTGCTGAGTAAGTACAACTTTCCGGGCGACGACATCCCGGTGGTCAAGGGCTCGGCGCTGAAGGCTCTGGAAGGGGACGAGAAGTGGGAGAAGTCGATTGACGAGCTGATGGAGGCGGTGGACAGCTACATTCCGCTGCCGGCGCGGGAGATCGACAAGCCGTTTCTGATGCCGGTGGAAGACATCTTCTCGATTTCGGGCCGTGGGCACGGTGGTGACGGGGAGAGTGGAACGCGGGAAGGTGAAGGTGCAGGAAGAGATTGAGATCGTGGGATTGAGGCCGGAGCCGTTCAAGCGGGTGGTGACGGGCGTGGAAATGTTCAAGAAGCTATTGGACGAAGGGCAGGCGGGGGACAACATCGGAGTGCTGCTGCGGGGAACGGAGAAGGACGACGTGGAGCGCGGGATGGTGCTGTCGAAGCCGGGGTCGATCACGCCGCACACGAAGTTCAAGGCGGAAGCGTATGTTTTGACGAAGGAAGAGGGAGGGCGGCACACGCCGTTCTTCTCGGGATACCGGCCGCAGTTCTATTTCCGGACGACAGACGTGACGGGGGTGGCGACGCTGCCCCAGGGGACGGAAATGGTGATGCCGGGAGACAACGTGAGCATGGAGATCGAGCTGATAACGCCGATCGCCATGGAGAAGGGCCTGCGCTTCGCCATCCGCGAGGGCGGCCATACCGTCGGCGCCGGCACGGTCACCGAAATTATTCAATAAAAATCGGGTTCGGGTGAATGAAGCGATGCGTGATATCATTACATTACAGTGCAACGACTGCAAAAATCGCAATTACACGACAACCAAGAACAAGAAGAAGCACACAGACCGGGTGGAGATGAAGAGGTTTTGTCCGAAATGCCGGCAGCATAAGGCCCATCGAGAAGTGAAGTGACGGGTGACGAGCGGGCACCTTTCGGTGCCGGGCCCGGGTTTCACCCGGGATTCGCCGTCTGCCACTGGTTTTGAAGGGGCGTCAGATCAACGGCTAATCTGCCGGTCTCCAAAACCGGTCATGGGGGTTCGAATCCCTCCGCCCCTGCCACGACCTGTGAAAGGGCTTGGGGCCTTCGGCGGCAGGCCTGAAAGCGGAGCGAAAAAGGAAGTATGGCGAACGAACTGGCAGCAGGCAAAGAGGTGGCCGGGAAGGTCGGCTCGTACATCAGCGATGTGCGTGCGGAAATGAAGCGGGTCACCTGGCCCGGCAAGCAGGAAGTCTATGGCACCACCGTGATGGTGATTATCACCACCTTCCTGTTCGGATTCTACTTCATGCTTTGTGACGAAGTTTTCTCCCATCTTGTTTCCTATGTTCTGACCTGGGGAAAGTCACTATAGGGACTCCATGGTAAAGACTCTTAAAATGGAAAAAAACTGGTACATCATTCATACGTACTCGGGCTTTGAAAAGAAGGTGGCCGAAGCGTTGAAAAGCCGGATTGAGGCCGAGAAGCTCGACGAAAAGTTTGGCGAGATCATGGTTCCCACCGAGGATGTCATTGAGGTCAAGCAGGGCAAGAAGGTGGTCACACCCAAGCTCTTCTATCCCGGCTACGTACTGGTTGAGATGCAAATGAATGACGAGACCTGGCACGTGGTGCGGTCGACGCCGCGGGTGACCGGGTTTGTGGGTTCGGGCCCCACCCCCACCCCGTTGAGCATGGAAGAGGTGGACCGGATTGTTCACAGGGTTGAGGTGGCGGCTGAAAACCCCAAGCCCAAGCTCGAGTTTGACCGCGGCGAAAGCATCAAGATCACCGACGGCCCATTTAAGGACTTTACGGGTTCGGTGGAAGAGATCAACGCGGACCGCTCAACGCTACGCGTAATGGTAACCATCTTCGGGCGTGCCACGCCCGTGGAACTGGATTTCTATCAAGTCGAAAAGGTGTAAAAGGCCATGGCCAAGAGAGTTATCGCAATGGTGAAGTTGCAGATCGCCGCGGGGAAAGCAACCCCCGCGCCCCCGGTCGGCCCGGCTCTGGGCCAGCACGGGGTCAACATCATGGATTTCTGCAAGGCGTTTAATGCCAAAACCTCCGCAAAGGACCAGGAGGGATTGATCATCCCCGTCCTGCTGACGGTCTATCACGACCGGACCTTCAGTTTTATCACCCGGACCCCACCCGCTTCCATTCTGCTGAAGCGCGCGGCCGGCATTGCCAAGGGGTCCGGTGAACCGAACAAGACCAAAGTGGGGTCTGTCACCGAAAAGCAGGTTGAAGAGATTGCCAGGCAGAAGCAGCCTGACCTGAATTCCCGCGACCTTGCCGCCGCCATCGCCACCGTCAAGGGAACGGCACGGAGCATGGGGCTGGAAATCTCCGGCTGAAGGCCGGGAAAGCGCAGCAGTAACAAGGAGGACGACGAAGGTGGGAAAAAAATTCGAAGCCAGCAAGAAAATGGTGGACAAGCCCGCCTATGTGCTTCAGGAGGCCATGCCGCTGGTCAAGAAGGCGGCATTCGCCAAGTTTGACGAATCGGTTGAAGTCTCGATGAGCCTCGGAGTGGATCCGAAGCACGCCGACCAGATGGTGCGAGGGACGGTGGTCCTGCCGCACGGGCTCGGCAAAGTCACCCGGGTGATCGTTATCGCCTCCGGAGAAAAGGTCCGGGAGGCGCGCGAAGCCGGCGCCGACGAAGTGGGGGCTGAAGACCTGGTGCAGAAGATCCAGGGCGGCTGGCTGGAATTTGACGCCGTGGTGGCCACCCCCGACATGATGAAGTCAGTGGGACGGCTGGGAAAGGTCCTGGGCCCCCGCGGCCTGATGCCGAACCCCAAGACCGGCACGGTGACCCTGGACGTCACCAAAGCCGTTACCGAGTTGAAGGCCGGCAAGGTGGAGTTCCGCGTGGACAAGACCGGAATCATCCACTGCGCGGTCGGCAAAGTCTCCTTTGACCCGGAAAAGCTTGCTGACAACGCCAGGGCCCTGATCTCCAGCGTCGTCCGCGCCAAGCCGGCCTCAGCCAAAGGACGTTATGTGAAAAACATTGTGATCTCATCAACCATGGGACCCGGCGTTCCGGTTGACTTGGAATCGGTGGACGCGGCCTGAGTTTTTTTAACTTTGCCAAGAGGAGTTCAATGAAGCGGGAAGAAAAACATCAACAGGCAAAAGACCTCCACGAAGAACTGAAGAAGGCCCGCACGGTGTTTCTCCAGGGATTCGAAGGTTTGACGGTAGCGCAGGATACGGAGCTTCGCCGCCAGATTTCCCAGGCCGGCGCCCGGTACAAGGTGGTGAAGAACCGCCTGATCGAGCGGGCGGCAGCCGGAACCGAAGCCGAAGGGGCGGCACAGAACCTGCGCGGCACCACTTCGCTGGCCTATACGGGCGACGACCCGGTTTCCCTGGCCAAAGTTCTGGTGGAATACGCCAAGGAAAATCCCGTTCTGGTCTTCAAGTCCGGGATGGTGGAAGGGCGAGTGGTTTCCATGGAGGAGGTGGAGGCTCTCGCAGCGCTCCCCTCCCGTGAACAACTGTTTGCCAGGGCGCTCTTTGTCATCCAGTCGCCGGCTCAGCAGCTCGCGACTGCGGTTTCAGCAGTGGGGCGCGACCTGGCGCGGGTGATTCAACAGGCAGTCAAGGAAGAGAAATTCAAGGCATCCGGCGGCAACTAGGTCCGGCAATGAAGGGCTTGCCTTTCGCCGAATCATAGGAAAGTCAGGATATTTCAGGAGGATAAACAATACGATGTCCGAAGCAATTGACAAGATTGTTGAAGAAATTAAAGGGTTGACGCTGCTCGAAGCTGCAGAGCTGGTGAAGAAGCTGGAAGAAACGCTGGGAGTCTCAGCAGCAGCGGCGGCCCCGGTGATGATGGCAGGAGCAGCCGGCGCCGGAGCAGCAGCAGCGCCCGCGGAAGAGAAGACCGAATTTAACGTCGTCCTTACCGCTGTCGGCTCCAACAAGATCAACGTCATCAAAGCGGTCCGCGAGGTCACAAGCCTGGGCCTGAAGGAAGCCAAAGATCTGGTCGATGGTGCTCCTAAGCCAATCAAGGAAGGCATTTCCAAGGACGAAGCGGAAAGCATTAAGAAGAAGTTTACTGAAGCAGGGGCGACCGTAGAAGTGAAATAGTTCTCCCGGGCCAGGGGAACAGGCTGAGCAGAGCCAGGTCGCTGGTGTTTTCAATTTGAAAACCCTAAAGACTGGTATTGGCAAGAGTAGGAACCCAATTCAAAATAACCATGGCGGGGGTGTCGAACTGCGCCTGAGGGAGATTCGGCATCCTTCAGCCCCTCTCATGCATCAAAGAAAAAGAGTGCATGTGTCTTCATTGATTCGTAGCCCTTTAAAATCAAAGCAAGGAGCGTAACGAATGCCCAACGGCGTTAACGGTGTTCTGCCGCGTCGGATTGATTTCTCAAAGATTCCGTCCGTCATTCAGATTCCCAATCTCATTGAAGTCCAGAAGCGTTCTTATGAACGTTTTCTGCAAATGAACGCCCTTCCCTCCGAACGCGACGATTTCGGACTGCAGGCGGTATTTAATTCGGTTTTTCCCATCACCGACTTTCGCGGCGTCGCCCAGCTCGATTTCGTCGACTATTCCATCGGCGACTGGGAATGCAAATGCGGAAGCCTGCGGGGACTTCACCACCTGCGCCGCACCTGCAAACAGTGCGGTTACACCGTGGTGACGGATCCCTTCAAGGCCGGCGACGTGCTGTGCGAAAAGTGCGGAACGTTCAACAAGAATGAAGTCGATTTCTGCCACAAGTGCGGCGACCCCGTCACTCTCCAGCTCAAGTACGACGTCACCGAGTGCCAGGAGCGAGGCATGACTTTTGCCGCTCCCCTCAAGGTCACCATCCGCCTCACTCTCTACGACAAAGAAAGCGAATCGGGGCCCCGCAACATCCTCGACATCAAGGAACAGGAAGTCTATTTTGGCGAGATCCCGCTGATGACGGAAAACGGGACCTTTATTATCAATGGAACAGAGCGGGTGATTGTCAGCCAGCTCCACCGCTCGCCCGGCGTCTTCTTTGAATCGAACGCCGCCCGCAGCTATTTCCTGGGCAAGCTCATCCCCTACCGCGGGTCCTGGGTGGAGTTTGAGTACGACACCAAAAACATCCTGTATGTTCGAATCGACCGCAAGCGCAAGATCCTGGGCACCATCTTTCTGCGCGCCCTGGGCCTGAAGGACAACTCCGACATCCTCAAGACCTTCTACCGGGTTGAAGATATCACCCTGAAAGACCACAAGCTGTACTGGGCGGTCTCTGAAGGGCTCCGGGGCATCAAGCTGTCCAAGGCCATCGAGCACCCCCGGTCGCACGAAACCATCGTGGCCTCGGGCAAACGGATCACCTCCGCGGCGATGAAGGAACTCCAGAAATCCCGCATCAGCCGGGTGGAAATCAGCCAGCACGATCTGGAAGGTGCCTGCGCCGCCGAGGACATCATGGACCCCTCGACCGGCGAAATCCTGCTGGAAGCCAACAATGAACTCACGCCTTCCGTGCTGAACACCGCCATTGACGGCGGAATTGAAGCCATCCACGTCTTCTTCCCCGAGCGCGACGAGATCGGGCCGGTGATCAGCCACACCCTTCGGCGCGATTCCATCAAGTCGGTCCAGGAAGCCCTGATTGAAATGTACCGGAAACTGCGCCCCGGCGATCCGCCCACCCTGGACACGGCGACGGCGCTCTTCACCGGGATGTTTTTTGATCCCCGCAAGTACGACTTTTCCCGGGTGGGACGCCTGAAGTTCAACATCAAGCTGGGCTATTACAGCAAGCTCAAGGTCCGGATGGACGACAAAGCCACGCAGTTTGAGCTGGAAGACGCCCGGAACCTGCCGGAATCCAACTTCTACGTGGTCGTGGATGAAGAAAAAATCTACGTGCGGAAGCGTGAAGGCAACGCGTGCACGGAGGTTGAGCGCGGCTGCGAGGGAACGCTGGCCACCGAACATTCTGAAACTGCGCCCGTGCAGCTTCCGCTGGACAAGCGCACTCTCGATCCCGAGGATTTCTACGCCACTATCCGCTATCTGATGAAGCTGCTGAAGAACCCGGGTGGAAAGTTCGAAGTGGATGACATCGACCACCTGGGCAACCGGCGCGTACGGGCGGTGGGCGAACTGCTGGAGAACCAGTTCCGGCTGGGCCTGGTGCGCATGGAGCGGGCCATCAAGGAAAAGATGTCCGTCTACCAGGAAATGTCCACGGCCATGCCGCACGACCTCATCAACGCCAAGCCCGTGATGGCGGCCATTCGCGAGTTCTTCGGGTCCTCGCAGCTCTCCCAGTTCATGGACCAGACCAACCCGCTGTCAGAAATCACCCACAAGCGGCGGCTGTCGGCCCTGGGGCCAGGCGGACTTTCGCGTGAACGCGCCGGATTTGAGGTTCGCGACGTTCACACCACGCACTACGGGCGCATCTGCCCCATTGAGACGCCTGAAGGTCCCAACATCGGCCTGATCTCGTCCCTCTCCTGCTACGCGCGCATCAACGAATACGGCTTTATTGAAAGCCCCTATCGCAAGGTGCGTGAGGGCCGTGTGGTGGATTACGTCACCGTCACCCACGGCGGCGACGGCCCCTGGAAGGTGGGCGAGCACGTTGAGCAGGAAGAAGTCGAAAAACTGAACGCCGGACTGCGCGCCAAGAAGCGCAAGGCGGTGGAACATGAGCCTTACTCGTTCTACCTGTCCGCCTGGGAAGAAGATCATTACGTGGTGGCCCAGGCCAACGTCCCCATGGACGAAAAGGGGCAGATTGCGAATGAACTGGTCAACGCCCGGCAGACCGGCAACTTTGTCCTGCTGCGCCGCGAGAACGTGGATTACGTCGACGTCAGCCCCAAGCAACTGGTCAGCGTGGCGGCCTCGCTGATTCCCTTCCTTGAAAATGACGACGCCAACCGCGCCCTGATGGGTTCCAACATGCAGCGGCAGTCGGTTCCGCTGCTGCGCGCCCAGTCTCCGCTGGTGGGTACGGGCATGGAAGAAGTGACGGCCCGCGACTCCGGAGCGGTGGTCATCTGCAAGCGCGACGGCGTGGTGGACAGCGTTGACAGCGAGCGCATCATTGTGCGCGTGGAAGGCGACGGCCAGAGCCAGCACATGTCCCGCGAAGTGGGCGCGGACATTTATCAGCTCATCAAGTTCCGGCGCTCCAACCAGAACACCTGCGTCAACCAGAAGCCCGTTGTCCGCAAGGGCACGCGCGTCAAGGCGGGCCATGTGCTCGCCGACGGCCCCTGCACCGACCACGGCGAACTGGCGCTGGGACGCAACATCCTGGTGGCCTTCATGCCCTGGCGGGGATACAACTTTGAAGACGCCATCCTGGTCAGCGAAAAACTGGTGAAGGAAGATTCCTACACCTCGATCCACATCGAAGAATTTGAAACCGAAGCGCGCGATACCAAGCTGGGACCCGAAGACCTGACCCGCGATATTCCCAACGTCTCCGAAACCCTGCTGCGCGACCTCGATGAAAGTGGCGTCATCCGCATCGGCGCTTACGTCAAGCCGGGCGACATCCTGGTCGGCAAGGTGACGCCCAAGGGCGAAACCCAGCTTTCGCCGGAAGAAAAGCTGCTGCGGGCCATCTTCGGCGAAAAGGCCGGCGACGTCCGTGACGCTTCCCTCACCTGCCCTCCGGGCATCGAAGGCATCGTGGTGGACGTCAAGATTTTCTCCCGCAAAGGCGCGGAAAAGGACGCCCGCGCGCGGTCCATCGAAGAAGGCGAAGTGGGGCGGATGGAGAAGAATCTCAATGACGAAATCCGCATCCTCAACGACGAACGCCTGAACCGGCTCTGCGCCCTGCTGGAGGGAGAGAAGCTGCAGATTGACCTGCACGACGAAAAGACCAACCGGCGCCTGCTGTCGAAGGGCGACACGATCACCCGCGAGTCCCTGGCTGACATTTCGGGGCGCAACCTCAAGCGCATGCGCATCGTGAAGAAAGACCCCACCCTGATGGAGCAGATCGACGAAGTCGAGGAGATGACCTCGCGCCAGATCGACATCCTGCGCAAGATTACCGCGGAGAAGGAGCAGAAGCTCAAGAAGGGCGATGAACTTCCTCCGGGGGTGATCAAGCTGGTGAAGGTCTACATCGCCATGAAGCGCAAGCTGTCGGTGGGCGACAAGATGGCGGGCCGGCACGGCAACAAGGGCGTGATCGCCCGCATCCTGCCGGAAGAAGACATGCCCTACACGCCCGACGGCACGCCCGTTGAAATCGTTTTGAATCCGCTCGGCGTGCCTTCCCGCATGAACGTGGGACAGATTCTGGAAACCCACCTCGGGTGGGCGGCCAGAGAATTGGGCGTAAAGATCAAGGCGCTGGTCTCAGCCAACATCCAGGCGGAGACCCTCCGCGAAGAGCTGAAAAACATCTTCAGCGGCACTCCGATGGCGAAGAAGTTCGACACCGCCACGGACGAAGACGTCCTGGATTTCGCCAATTCCGTCCACGGCGGTTTGCGCTTTGCCACTCCGGTTTTTGACGGAGCCAGCGAAAAGGAGATCAAGACCTATCTGGAAAAAGCCGGCCTCTCCACGTCCGGAAAAATCATGCTTCGGGATGGAATGACCGGCGAACAGTTTGAGCAGCCGGTGACGGTGGGTTACATCTACATGCTGAAGCTCTCCCACCTGGTCGACGACAAGATTCACGCCCGTTCCATCGGGCCCTACTCGCTGATCACCCAGCAGCCGCTGGGCGGCAAGGCGCAGTTCGGCGGGCCAGCGGTTCGGAGAAATGGAGGTCTGGGCGCTGGAAGCTTACGGCGCCGCCTGCATCCTCCAGGAGCTGCTGACGGCGAAATCCGACGACGTTTACGGCCGCGCCAAGATCTACGAAGCCATTGTCAAGGGCGAGGCCGCCATCGAACCCGGCGTTCCGGAATCCTTCAACGTGCTGGTGCGTGAACTGCAAAGCCTCTGCCTGGACGTTGAGCTCATCAAGAAGCCGAAGGAATTGCATCCGGCGCCTTTGACCGCAGAATAGTTTTATCCGGCGCAGTGGACCCGCAAGGGACGGGCTGCGCCGGCAGGAATCCGCAGCAGCAATAAACTCTTCTCGCCTGAGAAGGAGGCAAAATTGTTTCGAAGCAGCCCTTATGATCGAGTCAGTCTTATTGGAGAATTTGATGCCATCCGCATCAGCCTGGCATCCCCGGAAAAAATCCGCTCCTGGTCGCACGGCGAAGTCACCAAGCCGGAGACCATCAACTACCGGACCTTCAAGCCCGAGCGCGACGGCCTGTTCTGCGCCAGGATTTTCGGCCCTGTAACCGACTGGGAGTGCCTTTGCGGCAAGTACAAGCGGATGAAGCACCGCGGAGTCATCTGCGACAAGTGCGGCGTGGAAGTCACCCTTTCCAAGGTGCGGCGCGAGCGCCTGGGACACATTGAGCTGGCCGCTCCCTGCTCTCACGTCTGGTTCTTCAAAGGCCTGCCCAGCCGCATCGGCCACCTGCTGGACCTCTCGCTGCGCGACCTGGAAAAGATCCTCTATTTTGAAGCCTACGTGGTTACCGACCCCGGCGAAGCTCCCGTCAAGGAGAAGGAAGTTCTGACGGAGGAGCGTTACCGGGAACTCCAGCAGGAGCACCTGGGCAAGTTTCGCGCCGGCATGGGCGCCGAGGCCATCAAGGACCTGCTGAAGCAGCTGGATATTGAGACCCTTTCCGTGGAACTGCGCGAGAAGATGAAGACCGACACCTCGCAGCAGAAGCGAATCAAGTATTCCAAGCGCCTGAAGGTGGTGGAAGCCTTCCGCCGATCGGGCAACAAGCCCGAATGGATGATCCTCGACGTGATTCCGGTCATTCCCCCGGAGCTGCGGCCTCTGGTGCCGCTCGACGGCGGGCGTTTCGCCACCTCCGACCTGAACGACCTTTACCGCCGCGTCATCAACCGCAACAACCGGCTGAAGAAGCTGATGGAACTCCACGCCCCCGACGTGATCGTGCGCAATGAAAAGCGCATGCTGCAGGAAGCCGTGGACGCCCTGTTTGATAACGGCCGGCGCGGACGCGTGCTGCGCGGCGCCAATAACCGCCCGCTGAAGTCGCTTTCCGACACCCTGAAAGGAAAACAGGGGCGCTTCCGCCAGAACCTGCTGGGCAAGCGCGTTGACTACTCCGGGCGTTCCGTCATCGTGGTCGGGCCCGACCTTAAACTCCACCAGTGCGGCCTGCCCAAGAAGATGGCGCTGGAGCTGTTCAAGCCCTTCATCTACCACAAGCTGGAACAGTCCGGCAACTGCACGACCATCAAGGCCGCCAAGGAGCTGGTGGAACGCCAGGAGCCGGTGGTCTGGGACATTCTGGAAGAGGTCATCAAAGACCACCCGGTGCTGCTCAACCGCGCCCCCACCCTGCACCGCCTGGGCATCCAGGCTTTTGAGCCGGTGCTGGTGGAGGGCAAGGCCATCAAGATTCACCCCCTGGTCTGCACGGCATTCAACGCCGACTTTGACGGCGACCAGATGGCCGTGCACATTCCCCTTTCGCCGGAAGCCCAGATTGAGGCCTCCGTGCTGATGCTGGCCTCCAACAACATTCTGTCGCCGGCCAACGGCCAGCCGGTGGCCACTCCCACCCAGGACATCGTGCTGGGCGTCTATTACCTGACCAAGGAGCAGAAGGGCGGCAAAGGCGAAGGCCGCACCTTCGCCAACCCGGAGGAGGTCCTGCTGGCGCTGGAAGCCGGAGAGGTTGAAACCCGCTCCCCCATCCGGCTGCGGTATACGGGGCGGGTGGTTGACCTGACCACCGCCTACGACGACCAGGACATCATCCACACGGAACCCATCACCCTGAAGAACCAGTTCATCAACACCACGGTGGGACGCGTCATTTTCAACGATCACCTGCCCACGGAGATGCCTTTCATCAACGGCACCCTCCGCAAGAAAGGTCTGGGCGCGGTGGTCAACTACTGCTACCTGCGCTTTGGCATCGAGGCGGCCGTCGGCCTGCTCGACAAGGTCAAGTCGCTGGGCTTCCTCTACGCCACCAAGTCCGGTATCTCGATGGGCATTGACGACCTGGTGGTTCCTTCCAACAAGGCCGATCTGGTTCGCTCCGCGCAGAAGGAAGTGATCGAGGTTGAAAAGCAATACCAGGAAGGCGCCATCACCCACGGCGAACGCTACAACAAGGTGATCGCCATCTGGTCCAACGTCACCGACCGCGTGGCCGATGAGATGTTCCAGACCATGGAAACTCAGGACACCACCGGCGTCCTCAACCCGGTTTACGTCATGGCCGACTCCGGGGCCCGCGGCTCCAAGCAGCAGATCCGGCAGTTGTCCGGCATGCGCGGACTGATGGCCAAGCCTTCGGGCGAAATCATCGAGACCCCCATCACCGCCAACTTCCGCGAAGGGCTGAACGTGCTGCAGTACTTCATCTCGACGCACGGCGCCCGCAAAGGACTGGCCGACACAGCTCTGAAGACGGCGGATTCCGGCTACCTTACCCGCCGCCTGGTCGACGTGGCGCAGGACGTCATCGTTTCCGAATTCGACTGCGGCACGGTGGACGGCCTTTACGTGGAGTCGATCGTGGAAGCGGGCGAGGTTGTGGAACCTCTCCGCGACCGCATCGTCGGCCGCGTCTCCCTCGAGCAGATCAAGGATTACGAGGGCAACGTGATCGTCGATCTCAACCAGGAAATCAACGAAGACCTGGCCGCCTCCATCCAGGCCGCCGGCATCGAGCGCGTCAAGATCCGCTCGGGGCTTACCTGCGAGTCGCGGCGCGGGGTCTGCATCCGCTGCTACGGCCGCAACCTGGCCACGGGACGGCTGGTGGAAATTGGCGAGGCCGTGGGCGTGGTGGCCGCGCAGTCCATCGGCGAGCCGGGAACCCAGCTCACCATGCGGACCTTCCACATCGGCGGCACCGCAAGCCGTATTTCCGAGCAGTCCAAGCTGGAAGCCAAGAACAGCGGCTTCCTTAAGTTCCAGGCCCTCCAGACCGTGACCAACCGCGAAGGCCACTTTGTGGTGATGAACCGCAACGGCTCCGTGGTGATTGCAGATGAAAAAGGCCGTGAGCGCGAGCGCTACTCGGTGGTCTACGGCGCCAAGATCATTTTCGCCGACGGCGCGCCCGTCAAGCAGGGCGACACCGTCGTGGAATGGGACCCGTATACGTTCTCCATCCTGACGGAAGTGAAGGGAGAGGTCCACTTCAAAGACCTGGAACCCGGCATGACCCTGCAGGAGCAGGTGGACGAAGTGACCGGACTCTCGCAGCTGGTGGTGAAGGATTCTCCCGAGGAGAAATTCCAGCCCCAACTGATCATCCGGCCTGAGGGCAAGAGTTCCTCGAAGGGCGCCAAGAAGTACCTGATGCCCTCCCGTGCCCATCTGATGGTGCAGGAAGGCGACACGGTGCAGGCGGGCGACGTGCTGGCCAAGATCCCGCGCGAAACCACCAAGACCAAGGACATCACCGGCGGCCTGCCGCGCGTGCAGGAACTGTTTGAAGCCCGCAAGCCGCATGAGCCCGCCGTGATCACCGAAATCGACGGCACCGTCCACTACGGCGACGTTCTCAAGGGCCAGCGCAAGGTGGTTGTGGTCCCCGAGCGCGGAGAAACCAAAGAGTACCTGCTGCCGCGGGGCGTTCACATCTCCGTGCAGGAGGGAGAACGCGTCAAGGCCGGTGAGCCGCTGATGGACGGCCCTCGCAACCCGCACGACATCCTGGCGGTGCTCGGCGAAAAGGAACTGCAAAAGTACCTGGTCGACGAAATCCAGGAAGTCTACCGGCTGCAGGGCGTCAACATCAACGACAAGCACATCGAGGTCATCGTCCGGCAGATGATGCGCTGGATCAAGGTGGAAGACCCCGGCGACACGGAATTCCTGCTCGACGAGCAGGTGGACAAGTTCCGCTTCCGTGACGAGAACGAGCGGGTCCTTGCGCAGGACGGCAAGCCCGCCACGGGCCGCTCGCTGCTGCTGGGCATCACCAAGGCTTCGCTGGCCACCGATTCGTTCATCTCCGCGGCCTCCTTCCAGGAAACCACGCGCGTGCTGACTGAAGCCTCCATCCGGGGCGCGGTCGACCACCTGCGCGGCCTCAAGGAAAACGTCATTATGGGCCGCCTGATCCCGGCGGGAACCGGCCTCGAGCGCTATCGCAACTTCCGCCTGCTGACGGAAACCGACATTCCGGAGCCCGAACTCGAAATCAGCGAAGGCATGCCCGGCGAGGAAGGTATTCCGCCCTCACCCGGCATTGCCGCCGAACTGATGGACGACGACGAAGCCCGGCCAACCCAATAAGAACCCACGGCCGGCTGCCCGGGGAGTGTCGCCTGGCAAGACGCGGCACCCCCCGGCGGCCGGCTTCAGCAACCTGACCGATGCGGTTCTCCTGCTTCAAATGCGGCCAACAGATTGACGTGCCGGAGCGCGTCATGACCCGCGACGCCTGCCCCAACTGCGACGCTGACCTGCACTGCTGCCGAAATTGCCGCTTCTACGATCCCGGAAAACACAACCAGTGCGCCGAAACCCAGGCCGAATGGGTCGGGGACAAGGAAGCGTCAAACTACTGCGACTATTTCCAGCCCAATCCCGTCCTGCTGGCCCGCGGTCCCGGTTCCGGCAAACAAAACGACGCCAAAAAGAAGTTCGGTTCCCTTTTCAGGTACTCCTGATACAATTCCACATTCAAAATTCCAGATTCAAGATTCAAGAGTTGAGTCCGTTGCGCGGGGGTAAACAGTGAAATACGAGCGCTTCGAGGAGCTTCCGGTTTGGCAGGCAAGCATCGAACTGGCAGCTGATATCTACGTCTTCACTACAAAGGCCGCTTTCAGAAGACACTACAGCCTGCGAGATCAACTCGAACGAGCAACGGTATCCATCTCCAACAACATCGCCGAAGGATTTGAAAGAGGAACCAATCAGGAACTTGTCGCCTTCCTGTATATTGCCAGAGGGTCGGCCGGTGAAGTCCGTTCAATGCTTTGCCTGCTGGAGAGGTTCCAAACCTTCAAGGGTCTTGAATCTGAAATTCTGAATTTGAAATCGAAGGCGGAGGCCATCTCCAAACAGCTCGGTGCCTGGACCCGGTCAGTTCAAAACTCCGGCATGAAGGGGGAGAAATTTGTGACAGATAGGACCCGAAAGGCCAACGAAGCCGCCCGTCAACGCAAAGCCTTCCTTGAAAAACTAGATAAGATCCGAAATAGGAGCTCTTAGGCGTGTGCGAATGCTGCCTGAGCGGGGATGGCCGTTAATCGGCAACTCAGATAACGAATTCTTGGTTTTTGAATCTTGAATCTTGAATTTTGAATCGGTGATGGTACCACGCAAGCTCCCAGGATTGCAGGAGGTCACACGTGTGGCCAAAACGGCGAAGCCTGTGGAATCTTGAATTTTGAATCTTGAATTTGGAATCACAACATCCAGGCACTCAGGATTCTACGAAGTTATATTTATGGATGGGACAATGGCGGGTCTGGAATTTTGAATCTTGAATTTGCAATCGTGCCGCAGGGTGGCGGGAGGACGGGACTTTGCGGGACTTAGGAAACGCTGAATCCGCCGGCCTTCTCAAAAGCGCCGGCCACCTGCAGCAGCCGCGCCTCGTCAAAGTGTTTGGCGAAGATCTGCATGCCCACCGGCAGCGGAGGCTCGCCAGGTAGCTTACCGCAGGGCACCGAAATACCCGGAATACCCGCCAGGCTCGCCGTAACGGTATAAATATCAGCAAGATACATTTGCAGGGGGTCATCCACCTTCTCGCCCAGCTTGAAGGGAGGAATGGGCGAAGTGGGAGAGACAATGACGTCAACGTCCTCAAAGGCTTCAACAAAATCCCGAGCAATCAGGGTTCGCACCCGCTGGGCTTTCAGGTAGTAGGCGTCATAGTAGCCGGAACTCAGCACGTAAGTTCCCAGCATGATGCGGCGCTTCACCTCCGAGCCGAATCCCTGGTCGCGCGTCTTGCGGTACATGTCGCGCAGTCCCGAGTATTCCTTTGCCCGGTAGCCGTAGCGCACGCCGTCATAGCGCGCCAGGTTGGAGCTGGCTTCCGCCGTGCAGATGATGTAATAGCAGGCGATGGCGTACTCGGTGTGCGGCAGGCGGATGGGCACAATCTCGCAGCCCAGCTTTTCCAGCAGGCCGATTCCCTTCTCGATGTTGGCGCGGATTTCCGGGTTCAGGCCTTCAAAGTATTCGTTCGGGACGCCGACTCTTACGCCGCGCACGTTGCCGTCCAGGGCCTTTTCGTAATCGCCCACGGGCACATCGGCGGAGGTGGAATCCAGCGGATCGCGCCCCGCAATCACCTTCAGCGTCCGCGCCACGTCGTGCACCGACCGCCCGAAGGGCCCCACATGGTCGAGCGACGAGGCAAAGGCCACCAGGCCGTAGCGCGAAACCCGCCCATAAGTGCCCATCATGCCCACCACGCCGCAGAAGGCCGCCGGCTGGCGGATGGAGCCTCCCGTGTCCGACCCGAGCGATACGGTCGCCAGGCGGGCCGCCACGGCCGCCGCAGAGCCACCGCTGGAGCCGCCCGGAACGCGCGTCAGGTCGTGCGGGTTGTGGGTGGGATAAAAGCCGGAATTTTCCGTCGAGGAGCCCATGGCGAATTCATCGCAATTCGTCTTGCCCAGAATCACCGCCCCCGCCGCCTCCAGCCGCTCCACCGCTGTGGCGTCATATGGAGCGACGAAGTTTTCCAGCACTTTTGAGCCGCAGGTGGTCTTGAGGCCGCGGGTCAGCAGAACGTCTTTCACGGCCACCGGCACTCCGGAAAGCGGCAGCAGCGGCTCACCGGCGGCCATCCGGCGGTCAACCGCGCGCGCCTGCTCCAGAGCTCTTTCCTCGCAGGTTGAGAGGAAGGCGCGGACGTTCGGATCGTCCTTGCGGATGCGCTCGATGTGCGCCCGGGCAATCTCTTCGGCAGACGCCTCTTTCCGCGCCAGCGCGCCGTGAATTTCTTCGATGGTCAGGTGGGTCAGATTGTCCATGAGCGGTTCTTAACAGTGGAATCAAACAAAGGTTTGCTGCGGTTACTCCTCCCGGTCAATCACCTGCGGCACCTTGAAGCAGCCGCCGCCCGGCTCGGGAGCGTTTTCGAGCGCTTCTTCCTGGGTAAAGCACGCCCGGGCGAGGTCATCGCGCAGGGCCGGATTCTCGGCGGCGCCATGGGTCACCTGGGCCATCGGCTCCACGCCCGCCGTGTCCAACTGGTTCAGCTTCTGAACGTACTCCAGCACCGCGTCGAGCTGGGGGCCGAACTTCTTCACTTCCTCGTCCGTCAGCTCCAGGTGAGCGAGGTCCGCCACGTAGTGAACGTCTTTTTCGCTTAAAGCCATGGTTTTCCTGCTGCCTGATTGATGGACCAAATGGCCCGAGCGCCTTCACACTTGATCGATAGGGGCCGCCTGTCATGCCGGGAGTCCCGCAAAGCGTCTGCCGAATCTTCAGGGAAGCAGGCTTGCCCGCAAGGCGCAACAAGTATGATATCAGTTGAACTGCGATTTGTCCGGCAGAGGCGCGGCCGTTACGGGCCCGGGAACACAACAGACCTTCAATTTCCGGATTGCCGGCGCACCCAGGTACCGATTGATGCGCGCCCGGATGTCGTCCGAGATGCGGCGCATTTCGGCAGACCAGGCCAGGCAGTCGCATTCCAGGGTCAGCAATCCGTCATCAAAGGCCACCGGACGCGAGTGGCGCGCCATGGGCTTGCCGGCCACCAGTGGCCACAGCGGCGCCAGGATCTCCACGACGCGGGGGTTGTCCCGCCGAACCTGCCCTTTGAAAAGGCCGGGGAGAATCTTGCTGATTTCTTCCATTGAAAAACTCTGGATTACCCTTCGTCTGTCAGTTGAGGTGATCGAGTGTAGCACAACCGGCAGCCATGTCAAACAACTTGTGAGTCTCCTGAAACGGCCCTTATAATAATGCGCGTGATCCGCCTGATTCTGGCTTCCAACTCTCCCCGCCGCCGCGAATTGCTGCGCAATGCGGGCTTCGATTTCGACGTCCGGCCCAGTGGGATCGAAGAAAACCGCCGGCCCGGCGAGCCTGCGGAAGACTTTGCCCGCCGCCTGGCCCGGGACAAGGCGCTGGACGTGGCGCGGCAGTCAGAGGCCGGCAGCATCGTCCTGGGCGCCGACACGGTGGTGGCCATCAACGGCGAAATCCTGGAGAAACCCGCCGGCGCCGCGGACGCCGCCAGGATGCTGCGCACGCTCTCCGGCCACACCCATCGCGTCGTCACAGGAGTGTGCCTCGTCCGGGCGCCCGAAGCCGTTCTGGCCTGGACGCAGGAAACAACCCTGGTGACCTTCAGAAATCTGACCGCTGAAGAAATCGACGATTACATCGAAAGTGGTGAACCTTTTGACAAGGCAGGCGGCTACGCCATCCAGGGCCTCGCTTCGCGCTTCATTCCCCGCATCGAGGGTTGCTACTTCAACGTGGTCGGCCTGCCCATCCCGCTGGTGTATGAGATGGTGAAGGATATTCCCGGCAAGTAGCTGACAACTCACTTCAAAAGCATTAACTCAGAGGGCACAGAGACGAGTCTCCCAGATTCTGCTGTGAGTCTTTTGCTTTCTCCATCGTTCCCGGTGTCGAGTTAGCCGACGCACAGAGAACGCAGAGAAGCAATCCATGGCCAAACGATCGTGGGTTTCAGGGATGGTTGTGCTTCAGCAATGCCCGCGTTCATTTAAATCGACCCGTTAATAAATCGCCGGACGCCGTCCTTCAGCGCGATCACGTTTAAATTGATCAGTAAAGCCAGCTTGGAACCGGAAAGCCTAAGATACGACAAGACCTGCGCTTCATGAATTGGCGCCAAAGCCTCAACCGACTTGACCTCCACGACGACCGAATGTTCCACAAACAAATCCATTCGATAGCCGCACTCCAGCTTGCCCTCTTCGTACACAAGTGGGACAGCTTTCTGCTGCTCAACAATGAGTCCGCGCTTTCTAAGTTCGTAAGCCAGACATGCCTCGTACGCGGATTCGAGCAATCCAGGACCGAGCGTTCGATGAACCTGGATAGCTGCGCCGATGATAATCTCTGTGACTTTGTTCAGTTGGTCCCGCTCGGCCATCTTGGAAATTTAACACAGACAGGAATCACAAAGATGAGTTTCCGAGCTTTCCCGTTTTCCTCTGTGTCCTCTGTGGTTCAGGGGCGACACCTTGAAATTTGCAGAGAACCTCTGTGCCCTCTGTGTTAATGCTTTTTTAAACTTCGCATAGTTCGGTGCGACGATAAGAAAAAGGCAGTGGCAATCCGTTAAACGTCCCGCTCAAAGAATAATCCGTTCGTCGCCCTGGCGGCGGGTGACGCGTTCGCGGTCGAGGTATTCGAGCAACGGAATGGCGTACTTGCGGCTGAGCCCCGTCAGTTCCTTGAAGACCCCGACGTTGATGCGCTCGCTCTTCGACTTCTGGCGCGCCAGCAGCGTGCGCAACCCGGCCAGCGCCGCGGCGTGGAAAATCAGGTCTTCCGCCACCTTCACCAGAACTTTTTCTTTCAGCAGCAATTGCAGAATTTTCGCGGCCCTCGCGCGGTCGATTTTCAGCCCCGCCAGCACCTCGCCCGCCGCCGGAACGGCCAGCCCGGCGCTCTCAAACGCCTGGACGATCTGGTCACGCGCGCCTTTCTCCTGCGCGTCGAGTTCCACCGTGCGCCCAGCCCGCCGGACGGTTTCGCCGCTCGATCTCAATCTTCCCCGCCTTCTCCAGATGCTGCAGCAGGGCGTTGAAAACCGCTGGCGACGGGGCCTGCTTCCGCCGGCCGCGGATCCGCCCCCGCAAATCTTCTCTGGCAATGCCGGCCACAAGCGGATTGCCGGCGTGAAAGCTGTCAAGCTGTTTGACGACTTCGCCCGCCAGCTGCAGAAAGTTTTCGTCGTGGATCAACACGCCAGCGGGCTGGCCCAGCCTGACCAGGCGTTTCTTCGCCTCGAGCGTCCGGCCCAGCCGATCAATCTCAGCCTCCGTCCGGCCCATGCGCGCTGTCAGCATGGCCATCGAGGCTTCGCCCGCCTGGCGAACCAGCAGTTCCAGCCGCTCTTCGTCGCTGCCCTTTTCCAGCACCGGGAGAGACTGGGCCACGGCCGGATCGAGCAGCCGGTGACGCCCCGGCAGGTTGTCGAGCACCACGCCGCCGCCGATGGTGATGACTGGAGAAAACTGGCGCACAATAAAGCGGTCTCCCGGCAAAAACAGCCCGGGATGCTCCAGCCGCAGTTGCACGTAACCCCGCATGCCGGGCGCAAGTTCCCTGGCATCCAGCAGAACAACTTCCGCCACCGTCTCCGCCGTTCCGGAATGGAAATGCACCCGGGCGCGGTTCTTCAGCGGCCGCGCCGAAGGCAACAGGGTCAGAGCACAATCAAGCCGCGCCGTGGCCTGGAAAATCCCGGGTGCGGCCAACACCATGCCGCGCGCGAGTTCGCTGGTCTCGACTCCGGCAAGGTTCAGGGCGGTACGTTGTCCGGCCACGGCGATTTCAGCCGGCGCGTTGTGCACCTGGATGCCGCGCACCCGGGCCCGGCGGCCGTCGGGGAAAATCTCGCCTTCCTCATCCTTGTGGATGCTCCCGGCAATCAGCGTTCCCGTCACCACCGTTCCAAAACCCTTCATCACAAACGCGCGGTCAATGGGCAGGCGAAACGGCAGGCCGAGAGGCCGCGCCAGGATTTTCCCGGCAAGGCGCCGCAGTTCGTTGCGGATGTCGTCCAGACCTTCGCCCGTTTTCGCGCTGGCCGCAATCACCGGAGCGTTTTCAAGAAAGGAACCCCTGGCCAGCTCCTGCACCTCCAGCCTGACCAGGTCGAGCATGTCGCGGTCCACCAGGTCGCACTTGGTGATCACCACCAGGCCGTTGGGAATGTTAAGCAGGCGGCAGATATCAAAATGCTCGCGGGTCTGCGGCTTGATGGATTCATCCGCGGCCACCACCAGCAGCACCAGGTCGATGCCGCCCACCCCGGCCAGCATGTTCTTCACAAAACGCTCGTGGCCCGGAACGTCCACGAATCCCACCCGGACTCCGTCGCCGAGGTCGAGGTGCGCAAAGCCCAGATCGATGGTGATGCCGCGCCTCTTCTCTTCTTCCCAGCGGTCGGGATCGGTCCCGGTCAGCGCCAGCACCAGCGCCGACTTGCCGTGGTCGATGTGGCCTGCGGTTCCTGCAATCAGATGTTTCATTGCACAAGAATTATCAGGGATGGCGGGAGGTTCTGGCAACTGCGGCTCGCACGCTCTGCTGCGCGTAGCGGCGAGTTTACCTCGCCACAGTGCAGCGCCAGCCAAATCGTGGCGGCATAAAGCTGCCGTTACACCGAAAGATCATTTCTGCGGCGCCGGCGCTTGGGGCTTTTCGCGCTCTTCGCCCAGCCACACGCTGGCGACCTTCCATCCTGCCGGGCTTTTCTGCACCACCACGTGGTAGGAAGCCACGGCTTCGGGGTTTTCAAAATCGACGGCGGCCAGCAGGCGCGTTCTGTCGGGCGACCAGGTCAGGCTCCTGACGTTGACTTCCACCCCGGCGGTCTGCCCGCCCGCATCGTCTCCCCCGGGCATGGCCTGAAGCGCCGGCATAAAGTAGCTGCGAATCGCCTGCTGCGGAGAATTTGCCGCGTCTTTCCCTGCCGGCGTGCCCATGTATTGGGCCCGCAGCCCCACCACCATGGCGGCCGTTTCGATGTCGTCCTGGATGACGGGATCGGTGACCTGCTTCTCCGCCTGGCGAAGTCTCGGGACCAGCGCCGCGTCGGAACTGATGGAGAGGGCGAGAATGGCACTGCGGGTTACCTCGCGGTCGGGCTCATGGTCTGACGTACGCACCTTGTCGAGAAGGATTTCCACGTCGTGCGGATCGCGGTAGGCGCCCAGGGCGCCGTAATAAAAGCGCCGCAGGTCCAGATCACGACGGTCCTTCAGAAGTTTCTCCAGGATGGCCAGTGAGCGGTCCCCGCCGAAGTAAGCCAGCGTCTGCGCGGCAAAAGTGGCGGTACGATCGTCCTGGAGCGCCTGCTCGAGTTTGGGGATGATGGCCGGCCCGGCCGCAAACGCCGCGCGATAGAGGTCTTCGCTCGCCTGCGGGTTCTGGGAAGTCAGGATGGCATAAAGCTTTGCCGGGTCCCATTTTTCATTCAGCAGCCGGCTGCGTTCCTGCGCCACCGCGGCGGGCAACGATTGCGAACGCAGCCCGCGGGCAAAGCCAAGGGCCAGCGCCGCCAGCGCCAGCACGGCCGGGAGCCACAGCTTCCTGCTCATCCCTTTCGAGCTTGTCTTGCTAGGATTTTCCATTCAGCAGTCTCGGCAATTCCCGCAGGTCGTCAATCCTGATGTCGGGCGGCGCTTCATCGAGGGTCGGCGCGCCGAATCCGTAATTCACACCGCAGGTCCAGGCGCCCGCGTTGCGCCCCGCCAGGACGTCTGAGATGGAATCGCCGATCATCAGGGTCTGCGAAGCCGGCGCCCCGGTTTCCTCCATCAGCCGGTGGAGACCGAAAGGGTCAGGTTTCTTGGTTTCAAAACTGTTGCCGCCATAAATCTGCAAAAAGCGTTCCGCGAGGCCCAGCCCCGCCAGCATTTCGCGGCTGAACTTCACCGGCTTGTTGGTCAGCACGGCCAGCTTGCGCCCGTCGAGTTCGGCCAGCGCTTCGCGAACGCCGGGATAGGTGGCGGTGTTGTCCAGCATGTGCCGGCGATAATGCTTCAGAAAAATCTCCGTTGCCCGCTCCACCAGTTCCGGGGTGGAATCAGCGCCCAGCGCCCGGGTAATCAGGACCACCACGCCCTGCCCTATGTAGGATGCAATCCGCTCCACGCTGAGCGGCTTGCGGCCGATTTTTTCCAGCGTGGCGTTCACACTGTTCGCCAGGTCGAGCTCGCTGTCCACCAGCGTGCCGTCCAGATCAAAAACCAGCAGTTCCATCCGGCCGAGAACGGTTTGGGGTATGGCCATCCGTCAGTCACCTTTGCCTGCGGGCGGATGCGTTTCCGCCGCCACTTCAATCGCCCGCAGGGCGAGAGCTGCGTCCTCCGCGGGAATGGGATTGTAGTAAAAGCTTTCAGCGTCAAAATGGCCCGTGTCGGCTTCCAGCTCGGGATATATCTCGATGTGCCAGTGGAAGTCGTCCCGAACCGTTTTCCAGCGGTCCGGATCGGCTTCCGTGGCGGCCAGGTTGGGCTCCGTGTGCAGCACCAGCCGCAGCCTGTCGGAAATTTTCTCGATGCGCAGAAGGGCCAACTTCAGGAACCTTGCCAGCTGAAGCAGGCGCCCCTCGCCGGCCATGTCCCGCTCAAACGACGAGTTGTGTTCCGCAGGCAGCACCCAGATTTCATAGGGAAAGCGCGAGGCGTAGGGGCACAGGCAGACAAAATCATGGCTGCGGTCAACCAACCGCGTGCCCGTCTGGATTTCCTGATAAAGGACGTCGCAGTAAAGGCACCGCTCCTTGCGCTGGAAGTGGAACAGGCTCCAGCGGAGTTCGCGCTCGACCAGGGTGGGAAGCACCGGGATGGCCAGGATCTGCGAGTGGCCGTGCTCCTCGGCGGAGGGACGCGCCCCGCCCTGGTCCTTGAAGAGCGAGACGTAACGGAAGCGTGAGTCCTGCTTCAGGTCGCAAATCCGGTCGCGGCAGACTTCCAGCACGCGGGCAATGTGCTCCGGAGCAAGCGTGGCCAGCGTCTTCCCGTGCTGGTTGGTCTCCACCACGATTTCGTGCGCGCCCAGGGCGTTCATGCGGTCATACAGTCCTTCGGCCTCCCGGTTGAGGCCGCCCTCCACGTGGAACAACGGGGCCCGGTCGTGAAAAACCCGGACGTCCCACTTGCCGCCGGCATCCTTGTGCTCGCGGATCGCCGGGGGCGTAAACCCTTCGTTCCCCGGACAGAAAGGACATAGCTCCGCCGAGTCCAGGGCGTCGGGCATGGCGGGACGCTGGCCGGTGATCACCCAGCGCCGCCGAACAGGATCCAGTCGCAGTACGGGCATGGTTCATCCTTGGCAGGAAGATTTGCGTTCTTCCGCTGGGGTGGCGCCTGACGCCCGGCCTGCAGGGCCAGGCAACACCGCCGGCACCCTTTTCTATTCTAGACTGATTAGGGAATGAGCGGGGCTACATCACTTGAGTATCCCCTCATAGGGGGGCCGAAGGATGGCTTCTTCCCCTCTCCATCTTCCATCAATCCAGTCTATCACCCGCACCATTTCCCGGACCCCCGGGTCCATTGGAGGCCCCTTATACTTTCGGCGAATTTCCCTCAGGCGATCGAGCATAGAGCGATAGTTTTCGAGCTGCGCAGGTTTCACCCGGCCCAGTTCTAATTGCCACTTCAGGATTTGGGGTGATACAGCAGGGCCAGCGGTAAACCATGTACGATCCGTTGCGTATGCTTTCTGTAACTCGAGAAGGTCGTCCACGGCAGAAAGGGGCGTCGATGAGGCAAACACCGCCGCCTTCAAACGTTGACGGAACTCGTCGTAGGGCAGGTCCGCGTCACCACTGAATTCGCGATAGGCCACTCGCAGAACCCTGGTCAACAAATACTCATACAGGTTCGTCATTCCGCCAACCCATAGGTAGCCGAAGGGCTTCAACCTCTTGCCAATGAGATTCCAATTGCCGCCTTCAGGGTAGCGGGCGATATAGGAGTAACTCTCGGCGGAGACCACATAACCCGTTGTTCCAAAATCGCGGGCCTTCTGGGCGCTCTGTTTCACCTCAGATGGTGTCTGTAAAACCATGGCGTCCCAGTAAATACTGTTGCGCGCCAGTTGAACAATGTCTTTCTTCAACGGCGCGCTGTGAGGCGTGAAGAACAGGGTCCACCGCGGGTCGTATTTCTCATTTGCGGCGCGTCCAAAATGCGGAATTTCCGCGCCGGAAAAATAGTGAGGATAAACCACGATGGTTGCACGTGGGCTCTTCTTCCATACACGCTCTGAAATCGCATTGACGAACTCGAACTCTTTTTCGTAATAGTGTCCCTGACAATAGGGACACCAGCAGATGGTGTAATCGGAGGACTCAATGAAGAGACCGTCCGCATTGGGGTAAAAGTCGAAGTACATTTCAGAAGCGTACTCGAGCATGAATTGTTGAGCTTCCCGCTTGGAAGGGTTGAGCGCATAACCCCAGCAGTCCATCCCCGCCAAGGGCGCCAGCGTGCCATTCTTCTGGTAGGCTTTCAGTTCCGGATGTTGCAGAGTATATTGGTTGACCCCATCGTAGGCAAAAGGTGTAAAGCCCAGCACCGTCCGGACCCCCATCGAGTGTGCGAAATCAATAAGCTCCCGGACGAAATCCTGCTGAATATTCCTGTGCTCCGCATTGTATTGCCATGTGACAGGAAACTTCTTTGAACGAAACGCGCCGGCAACCCAGAGAATTAAGAAGTTGCATCGATCAGCCTTCATCAGTCTGAGAATTTGTTTCCATTCGGCCAGCCCCACAGCCGGCATGCGGCAAAACGTAAAATAATAACCGCGCTGCTCGAAGGTGTTCTTCGGGAGGGAAGGTTTGCCCGGCTCAGGTGTCGATCCTTGCGTGGTCGTGGCCAGGAACGCGGTGGCGCCGCCCGCCAGGCCCTGCAGGAAACGCCGGCGATTGAGTTCTTCACTGTGCCGGCTGAGCTTGTCGAGTTCAACATCATGTTCCATAGCTATCCCCCAGGGATAAGCGGCCGTGGGCCGATATTCCCCCGCCCGAGTCTCGGTATCACCCGGAGAGAAATTTTACACCACAGTTGAGCGGCCCTGTTTTTATGTGTCCATTGCGGGGCGAGTTTTCGTCTGTCTTCAACGCCACATGATCGCAGCCACTCCAGGGCCAGCATCTGCGACGGCCGGGGTTATGGTTTTGTGGCATAGTCCCAGTCGCGCTCGCCTTCCTGGATCAGGGCGGCGCGGTCTTCCGGCAAAATATACCGCTCCTTCACTAGTTGGTCGGTGGCGCGGGTGAAACGCGCCAGGTAATCCGCGCGGCTTCTTGTAGCGCTCGGCGATGGAGAGACGCGGGTCGCCGTTCTTCTTGCGGGCGGCGGCGGTTTTGGGAAAGGGAATGTACGAAAGCTCAAACGACACGCGCTGCGTGGGCGCGCCGATGGAAGGATCGCGCAGGTTCCACGATGCGTATGTGGCCAGCGGCACGGTGACTTGCGGCAGGCGCACGCCGTTACGCTCGTTGCCGTCCGCATTCGGGTTGCGGCACCAGCACAGGAAAATCCGGCCCCACTTTGGGCGGCTGCAGGCTCAGGATTCCGTCCTGCCGCCAGTGAGGGACCGAAGTCCAGCCGCATGCCGGGATCGGCCTCGTGCGGCAGGTTCACGCCCGGAATGTGCGGAAACTTGTACCGGCTGATCGGCACCAGCGTGCCATCGGCGATTTTGGGATAACGGCTGGGTGGCGGCGGAGTGTTTGAACGCACCCAGGCGTCCATATTTGAAATCATGGCGCGCCAGAAATACTGAATGGGCAGCGGCGACTGCGGCTCCTGGCCCAGCAGAGGGCCCTCTCCCTTGGCGGGCGGAAACGGCCCGGAAAAATGTTGCAGGCCGGTGAATTTGTAAATGCGCACATTGGGCGAAAGGCGGGCATCGCGCTTCCCGTCGGGCGTGATGTGAATCAGCGCCGCGGCGCGGCCCCAGTATTCAAAGGAAGTATTGGAGAGAAAAATCTTCGGCAGCACGTGCTCAGCCGTTGCGCGGTCAAGCAGGCCGCCGTGCTGCCCCGTCAGGGGATCGGTTTCAGGCAATCCGGTGAAGGGGAAAATGTCTGTGGGAAAGAAGACGGATGACGTGGGCTCGGCGTCGCGCGAGGGCTGGGCAAAGCGATAGTTGAAGCTGCCGCGTCCGCCGCCCGCCACGTGCGCCAGAACGCCGTCGAGCGCCATGCGGCCTTCTTCGTCGGCGTTGAAACCGCTGTAGAGAAAGTTGCGCAGGAAGCGGCCGTCCTGCGAGATGCCCTGGCCATAAACGCGCCGCGCGGCCAGTTCATCGCCTTTCCCGTGCTTGGCGTAGCTGGCCAGATCGCGCACCGCCGCAAAACCCAGTCCGGCCACCACCGGGTCTTTCACCCCATAAACGTATTCGTAAAGTTTGCCGGGCTGGAAGCCGCCGTCGAGATGGATAAAGCGGTTGCTGGGCACCAGCTTGCCGTTCACGGTGTGCGCAAACCGCCACTTTGAGCGCGGAATCACCGTGCGGGGGGCTTCGCGCGAGTCGCGCACCGTCAGCGTGTTGCGCGGGTCGTTGGGGTCGGCCACAGGATATTCCGTGCCGCCAATGTGGCCGGTGATCAGGTGTCCCAGGGGGATTTCATCGATGGCGTGAAAGGGCGTCAGGTCGCCGCGCAGCAGGCCGGTGATGGTCTTGCCGTGGTCTTTGGCGATGGGCGCATCGAGGCGCAGGCCGCTGGGGGCGTCCCACTGCCAGCCGAGCGAAACGATGGTGAAACCGCGGCGCAGCAGCCAGCCGTCTCCCGGATCGCCCACCTCGTCCCTGGCGCCGCCGTCCACCAGCGAAACGATGAACGCCGAGCCGCGGTTGGGAACCTCCAGCAACATCGAGCCGTTGCCTTTGCTCAAATCCTTCGGGCGGATGGCCACAAAGTCGGAGGAAAACGCCACCTGGCCGTTCTTCAGGTTTACCGCGTTGGCGAGATCAACGATGCGGCGATTGTGAGGATTGGCCACGGCAACGGAAAAGTAGATTTTTCCCGTGAGACGTTCGTAGGCTCCGGCCGCGCCAAAAGATTTGCCGCCGGCAATGCCGGTGCGCGAAGTGACCTCAACCCGCACCACGCGCGCCGCAAGCGGCAACGCCATCGAAGTGAGAAGCAGGAAAAGTGTGACTACAATTTTGCGCAGATTCATGCGCTGAAATATAGCACGTTTGCGCCGGCAAGTGGCGAGCGAAACTGGCCGCTACGAAGGCCAAATTTGAAGCACCGGACTTGAGCCCGGCCCAACCCCAAAATGCCGGCTTGAAGTTCGTCGCAAACAAGCGAGCGACTGCGGCCCCGCGTCCGTTTCCTTCAGCGGACTACGCTGCGGCTGGCGCCGTAGAGATAAGAATGGCGTCCCTAGCGTCCCCGGTCACGGTCACGATCACGGTCCCGGTCGCCGCTGCAACTCCGCCTGGCCTCCTCAAGCTGGCGGCGGCGCTGCTCCGCCTGGCGGCTGTGCTCACCGTGGCGGCGAACGGCCTGACGCAGATTTTCTTCGGCCCTGTGGATACGCTGCTGGCAGTTGTTGCACGACCGGGTGCGTGCTGCGCCGCCCACCAGCAGCAAGACTGCCAGGACGGGAACCAATTGAAGACTCTTCCAACCATTTCTCTCATGTTGCATCACGTCCTCCTCGACAACCACGTTTTCGATTAGTCTATGCGGGGATTTCCATTCAGGGTCCTTTTCACCTCGATACTACCTCTTTCATGATGCCAATCTTGCCTTTTTTTGAACGCCCTCGTCACCTCACTCTGAGTCTGGAAAAGAACCGCGGACCTCGGAATGCGGAGGCCGCCCTGGCTGCTCCGTTCAGGAAATGGTGATTTCAAGAACCTTCAGAGCCAAAGGAAAGCCCCATTTCATGGCCTACCTTCTGGATATACCGCCGGCCTTCATCGTATTCCTCCGCTGTTTTCAAGTGCTCCAGCATCAGCGGGGCGTCAACGGGAAGACTCGAAACGCCCTTCAGGTAGGCGCGGTAATCCATGACCCCATGGCCCGGGATGACTTCCAGCAGACACACCTGCGAATAGCGCTTCCACTGCAAATCCTTGGCGTGGCAGGAAACAATCCAGGGACTCAGCTTGCGGAAGCATTCCTCGATCACGGCGCTGTTGTGGTACATGCGTTCCGGGCAATTGATGGCGTTGCACACATCCAGATGGACGCCCAACCCTTTGCGGTCCACCTTGCGGACCAGCTTCAGGTAATCGTCCGGTCCGGTGGGAAAAGTGAAGGGCATCATTTCAATGGAGAACTTGGGCGCGAGTGGGTTTAACGGCATCGATAATGTGGCGGCAATTCTCCACCGTGGCGTCGATAAACTCATCCGTGAGGTTTCCGGGGTCGGGACCGTCCCACTGTTGCGGATTGAACGACCCCGCAATATCAACGCAACATCGCGCACCCAGCATTTCCGCCAGCGCCAGACTGCTCCTGCACGTAGGCAAGGTTCTGGCGCCGCTTTGCCGGATCGGGATCGAGCATGTTGACCCACGCTCCAACCTCAGCCAGCGCCACATCGCGTGCGGCGAATTCCCTGATGATCGCTTTGATCCTGTCCGTATCGTTTGCCTTCACCTCGGGAGCGTAGGCTGCGCGGTAGCCCAGCCGCCGATGCTCCTCGGCAAGTTCAGCAGGGTCATCCGATTTCAGAAAAACAGGGCCTCCCAGCCGCAAATGGCGGGCGCCCGCCGCCGCAGCGCCGGCCCACAAACGCGGACTCGCACCAGCCATGGCCGCCGCGCTGCCTGCCTTCGCCAGAAAATCCCGCCGAGTCAGGTGTCTGCTCATGAGCGCCTCCTTTGTTGATGGCCCTATTTTGCCTGAGTTTTTCGGTGCAAGACGAACTTTCTCGCAGCCCAGACCGCCGCACGCCACACCACGGGGCTGGCGCAGGGGTGGGTTCTTAATCTCTGCGGTCAGCGAAGTTGAGTGGACTTAGAATGGGGTGGCGTCAGAATCGTCCCGCCTCCTCCCCGCAAAAAGTTCTTCTCTGTGCTCTGCGTGGCCTGAAAAGACCCAAACACAGAGCGGACAACACCGCATCTCTTATGACACTACCTTTGCCCTTTGGAACGCTCTCGTAACCTGGCCCTGAGAAAGGCCGGTAAATTCCACAAAGCGGCGGTTCGCAAGCGGGAGCCTGACCCCGGTTCCTTGGGATTGGACGGCCATGGACTGCCCGAGTTTTTCCATCAGTTTCATGCTATTGGCGGGCAGCGGAAGGTCCAGAGAAGCATTCCCGGAGGTGTGCCAATAGACGGCGCACGTCCTTCCCTTGCGCTCGAAAACGAACGCCCGCAAGCGCCGATCGCCGCCCCCGGCTCCCTTGGTCCGAGCATAGGGGGCAAGCTCGAAATCCCCCTGCTCGTTGATGAGCAAAATGTGTTCCTGGTCGAGATTGCGCAGCGATTCCTTTTGTGCCGCGGTCAGCCAGCCTTTCAAGCGCACTTCTTCCCATCGCCTCAGGACTTCCAGATTGTCGGGCGTCCGGGGGTGAGATTCCAGGTCCTTCAGGGTCCCATCCAGGGCAGCGGGGCAGTCCCATGCGGCGGCCCGGCTGGTCGCGTATTCCAGCATATCGGGCTGCGTGCCGATGGTCTCGGCGTTTGGCGCCCAGTACCCCATCCAGCCAAAATCGATCAGGGTGAAATCCTTTGCCACGCGCCCGGCTTCCTCCGCCGGAAACTGGCGGATCGCCGATCTGATTTCTTCCGGCCTGAAAACGTCGAACGCATTGGCCCGCGTCAACATGTGCCAGCTGAAATGGGATCTGGCCGCGCCCTCTGAATACAGCGGCTTCGGTTCCAACCGTTTGTAGACCTGCCATTGCGCCCAGGAAACCATGAACCAGAAGGGCGGCGGCACGTCTTCGGCGCCGTCGAAGTAGGTGAATTTGAACCCCGCGTCGCGATAGATTTTGCCCCATCGCAGCGCCACTTCTTCCTGCAGCGTCGTGTCCTGATTAAAGCGGACGAAGAGCGGCCAGGAGTCCACATCCAGCAGTCCCAGCCCTGTGCCCGATTGGTGGGGCGCCGGCCGGGTGCCCAGAGCTCCGCGCCTGCAACCCGTGAATTGATACGGCGGAATTGTTGTGTACCGCTCATACACCACCAGTTCGTCCTGGATTCGCAGCACCCGGCGTTCATTGTCCATGGTGCAGAGCCTCGGATTCTCGGCTATCTCAACCGTAGTTGCAGTGGCGTCGAGCGGAGCGGTCAGCGTGAACGTATGGCGCAGGTTCAGCCGGAGGTCGGGCTTCGGCGTAACATACGCATCCGTTCTGTCAGCCTTGTTGTAATGGATGTGGACTCCCGGAATCATTCCCGCCGCGCTGATCTTCCCGACCACCTCCCGCAGGTCCGCCATGCCGTTCGGATATTCCGGCCGCCAGGGAAAGTGGCCGGATGTTTTGGCAAACGCCCGATAATAAACCTGCACCGTGCGGAAACCTCCCTTCTTTGCAAAGGCAATATGCCGGTCGATATCTCGGGGTGAGCCATTCAGGATCTCGTAGTACGAATACTTGCATTCCGGGCGCCGCCGGCTTTCAACGCCGCGGGGCAAGTCAAAATCCTCCTCGAGAGTCGCTATTCTGTCCAGCAGCGTCTCGGTCCCGGTCACAATCAGGGCCGCCGTCACGCCTTCCGTGCGGATATCGTTGACGGTTCCCGCCTGCAACAGGTGGTACCCTTTGCGCGGATCATGGGTTATCCGCGCCCAGGGATCAGCCGCCAGAACATTCACGGCCACCTCGTCGTCCCACATCACGTTCAACCAATCCCCAAAGTTCTTCCGGTTGCGCGCGGGGATTTGCAGAAACACCATTTCATCAATCGGAGTTTTGTCTGCCAGGTCAATCTTGCGGAAACCCCGCTCGCGATATCCCACTTTTTCAACCTGAAACGCCACGTAGGCATCCGCAACCTTCAGCCTGATGGTGGCCTCATGGGGCAGCTCGGCAAAGGCGACCATCAGCCGGTCACCTTCCCGGCGGACGGACTCCGCAGGAAAAACTTTGGCTTCCATCCGGTAAGCCAGTTTGAACTGGCCCGGCAAAGGCTGGTATTGCTTCATCCAGAAGACCGGCGCCGCCGCTGCGGGATCAAGGCATTCCTGTCCGCTGCGCTTATGGACCAGGCTTCTGGCAATTCCGTCGGTGCCGATGGCAAATCGAAACTCCGCATTTTCAATCACAATCGAATTTGAATCTGCTTGCTTGTTCGAGTCACTGTTGGGAGCCAAAGCCTCATCAGCGCTGGCAGCTTGCGCCAGCCCGGGATTGGCTGATGCCGCAACCCCGGCCATGATTCCCTTCTGTAGAAAAGCTCTCCGATCCATTGGGCAACCTCCGCTTAGCAACTCCCGGCTGAAGACCGAATTGTTTGGATTTTCGGATCCGTCAGGTTCAGTTTATGAATGCATGGTGACGACAGATATGCTGCCAACCCGATGATAACCGAAAGCGGGCCCAAAGCAAGCTGCCCTGCGCATGTAGCGGCGTCTTTACGCCGCCACATGGCGAGATCAACTCGCCGCTACGATGGCTTTTCTCTGTGCGCTCTGTGGTTTGAGAACCGGAGTAGCGCAGACCGTCCCGCCCTGCGGGATCTGCTGCCCTTGTTCCTCAACGCGGATAGAGGTTGCAGGAATTTTCCAGCTGGGGCATGGGTCAGGTTCCTGGCGACGTTGCAATGCGTCAACACCCCTGACCCCGTTCGAGAGTGTTCGCAGAGTCGAACCACAACTCAGCGCCGCCCTGCATGTGATAAGACGCGGCCTCGCCATGCCTGGTGCAAGACATTTTCCGAGAGGCCGCATACATCCCAAACAGCGGAACAGATGCGCCTCTCGCGAATTAATTTTGGGAATCAGCCAGCCGCAAGCTGCAAAAGATGGTGCGGCCGAAGGCAAGCAGACCCGATTTCAGATGCCTGGGGGAATACGGGTGGCGAAGCGCATCAATCTCACCGAACAGTTCGGGGACAGTCGCGTCCCCGGTTATCACCAGGACCCGCCCAAAATGGCTGGTCCGGAGGTTTCTAATCCTTGGAAAGATGCCGACTGTGGGTCCTTTGGGCCTTCGCAGCTCAAGGATCATACTGTCGAAACCATCCTTTGCGACCGTATCCAGGCATAGACCCGCACCCTGGGTTGCGGCGCCTTCTGCTCTGACCCCTGCCGAAACCAGGGATAACACGTTCCGCATGACCGACGGCTTGTCAGTGGTGAGGATATACCTCTCAGTGTCCTGCAACATAAATCCTCCACCGTCCCCCACCCAACTACAGAATTATCGTCTCGAATAGTAACTGCGATGATAACAACGAGGCAATGGTACGAAAGTACCATGACCCTTTGGGGGGGCCATTTGCCGCGCTGCCACAAAGGCTCCGTCGCCTCCTTCAGTTTCTGATGTTTGCCTGGCTGGGCGCCGCCTTCTGCTCTTCAAAGGCCCGGAGGGCCGAAAGAATTTAGCCCACCGCGTGAGCCGTGGGATTCCAGCAAACACACAATAAATTCAAGCCCTCGCCCGTGGGGAGAGGGCGGCCGCGCTAGCGGCCGGGTGAGGGGGTCTTTCTGTGGCGTGACACCACATCCGCCGTGCGAGCTCTTGTAGTTCGCCCTCAAGCTTGCTACCCTGCGCCTATGCGCAAACGGGGCAACGTGGAACAACTCTTACAGCGACTTGCGGAAAAAGCCAAGCCCGTATCGGAGACTGAGGAGCTTTCAAAGCATCGCGGGATTTACGGATTCTTTCTGTCGAAGGGGTGCCTGCACATCGGGGACCAGAAAATTACTCCAGGGAGGGACAAACCGCTCTACATTGGCAAAACCGAATCCAGCCAGAAGGCACGCGACCTCGGGCAGCATCTGGCCGATGAAGGGACCAAGCATTCAACGCTGCGCCGATCTTTGGGTGCGCTTTTGCGCGAGCAGTTGAAACTTAAGCCCGACCCCGAAGCGCAACCGAGACCTCCACGCGTCGATTCACTAATTTTAAATTTGACGCTGCAGGCGAAGCGAAACTTACGAAGTGGATGATGGAGAATCTGAAGGTCGGGTTTGTGGATTTCCGGGATTTGGATTGCGGCGAGTTAAAGGACTGCGAGCAAGCGCTGATAACATCAGCAAAGCCCCCACTGAATATTATTCACAACCCGGACAACCCTTACCGTAAAGAGCTCTTATCACTCAGAAGGCATTGCGCCAACCTGGCAGGCGCCGCCACCCGCGCCGGGCACCTGCCGCCGGTCGCCTCGAATCCCGCCCCCGTCTATCGGCAGCTCGCCGACGCCCTCGAACAACTGAAGATCACACCTGAAAGCGAGTAGGGTAGTCCGCCAGTGTTGAGGCCCACGGCTCTTGTCTTCTTCGCGAGGCCGCGGACGCTTCGAGGTGAGCACCTGGGCCGCAGCTTAAATTCGTGTTGCACTCGCGAGATTTGGGTTGTAAGGTTGCTGGCGTCGCAAGATGCCTGCGCCGGGTAGGAGGGAAACATGTCGAAGAACGGGCTTGTCATTGAGTACGCCAGGATGTGGCCCAGGGCGACCTTCGATATCATCGATAGTAAGAAACTTGCGGTCCACGGAATAGAAAAACTGAAGAGCGCAGGTGTATATGTGCTCTACACGGACGACCGGCCCTATTACATCGGCAAGGCAAGCTCGCTGATTCGGCGTCTGCACGCCCATGCAAACATATCGACAGACAAGTACTTTAACCTTTGGAATTATTTCTCGGCCTTCGTCGTGGACCCAAGGTATATCAGCGAGGTTGAGGGCATCCTCATTGCTGCCATGCCGACCGCGAATAGTGCTAACCCCAGAATGAAGCAGGTTCCCATCCCGCAGGACATTCGGAGGAAGTTGCGAGAAGTAAGACAGGGAAGATTTCAATAAGGCGAGCCCGGAGCTGGTAGCTGCGGCCAACGGTTCTCTGACCGTGGCTTCTTCTCTCGCTTCGCGAAAGATTATCGCTGGGCGCGCAGGCGGTATTTGGGCAGGCCGTTGTTAAACAAGGGCAGACTTTTCCACAAAGCTGACGCAAAAATGATCTGACATTTTAGGAACTGAGGTGTATGCGATGGCCGTAGAACCTGAAACGGAGATGGCCGTAGAAACTGAAATCAAAATGACCGCGGCAACAGAAACTCCGGTTGACCCCAGGGAAAAAGTGACGACGAAAGAAGAGTTGCAGGACCTGAGGAGGAGGCTGGACGAGATCAGGAGGCTGGCTTCAAATGCCGATTCCGGCCAGGCGCTGGAGGGGAAACCCTACAGTTGGGAGGACGACATTGATGGTTTAGTGGCGTTTCTGAAAGACTTGCAAGCCGTCATGAATTTTCTCGTAAACGACAGGGTCCCAGAGGGACAACGAAAAGAGTTTGTTGACTGCTGGGAAGCCACCGCACTGCGAATCAACATTGCAATTGCCCAGCTTAGAACTATAGGAAGTGACAACGACCCCATCTACGTTGAACTGCATAATGAGGGATTGACCAAAAAGCCCCTCAAACTCAAGCTCCGGGAATATTTCCGTCGCATCGAAGTCAGCCCGGTACCGGCCGTGCTCGAAATGGCTGACCGCATCCTTGGAAGTCTTTTTCCAGTTCTTTACGACCTCGGACCTGTTAAGGAGTTCAAAGAAACCCTGGAGTCCCGGTTGAAGAACGACGGTGATGCCGGGCTTCAATCGCTCAACCTCAATGGCCGGGAACAATGGTGGAGGCAAGGAAACAAGGCCGAAGCAGGTGAATAGAGGCCCCGATCCCGCAGGAAAAACCGACGACCTCAAATATGAAGGTTCTCGCTACCCGCTGATCATCGTTGACGTCATTTGATCAGGTCGCGGGCAGCGCATATAAGGAAGAACCGCGGACCTTCTATAATGGCGTCGGCTCTGTCAAGCACAGAATTGAAGACACCACACCCTGGGCGCGCTGCCGACGATGCGCGCAAGCTCGATGGGTGACGAAGCGGAATGCTTTTCGCTGGGCTTCGTCGTTTTCCGATTCTCTATTCGCGGAATCTTTTTCTTTTGTCCTGACCAAGGCTCGCCTCATCGAATCCTGCGGTGGGCCGATCCCACCAGCCATCTATCCGGTCTCTGACCCACGGACCATGATTCTGTTTTCAATCTCCCCGCCTGATGCGGGAAGGCCAAGCGCCCAATCACAAAATCGACCCCGCTCCAAGCGGGACCAAGGTCCGCGCCGGGCTACTTGGCATGCGAACCGGCGGCGTTGCTTCGCTCGTCTGACGGAGCATCCAGTACAGACGCACCGCCAATTGACGCGCGATGGCCACTTTGGCCACGTTGGCGCCGCGCCGGAACTTCAATCGTTGATATTGACGCCGCAATTCGGGATCGAACCGCGCCGCACTCTGCCCCGCTTCCACCAGCAGCCAGCGCAGCATTTCATCGCCTTGCTTGCTGATGCGTCCCAGCCGCTGGTGTCCTCCACTGGAGCGTTCGCTCGGATTCAGCCCCAGGTAACTCACCACCTTGCGGCTGTTGGAGAAACGCTCCACCGGCCCCAGCGTCAGCACGAAAGCCAGAGCGGTGACCGGACCCACGCCCTTCTGCTTCATCAGCCGGACCGCGTCCGGTCGGCGCTCGGCCTCGGCTTCCACCGCCTGGTCGAGTTCCTCGATCCGGGGCCCCAGCCCGTCCAGCAGCTCCAGCAGTTCCTGCCGCCGCCGGCTCGCCCAGGGCCCCAGCTCCAGCGCTTCCAACTCCTGGCGCCCCCGCTCGCTCCACAGCTTGCGCTTCCGGCACACCCCCTGGCTCATCGCCAGGTAGTGCAATTGGTTCTTCAGCGAAGTTCGCATCCGCACCAGCTTCTGCCGATGTTTCAACAGTTGCCGCCCGTCGCGTTCCTCCGGCGTAGGAATCCAGATGCGGGGAAAACGGTTCGAGAGCAGCAGATCCAGAATGTGCTCGGCGTCGCGGCGGTCGGTCTTCTGCCGCCGCACCGCCCGTGCGCGTATCTCGGCCGGGTCACCCACCCATAACTCGTGACCCCTCTCCGCCAACATCCGCTCGAACCATTGCGTGCATCCGGTCGCTTCGATTCCGACCCGCGCTCGCTCCGTGAGGCTGGCGTAGAAAGCGCGAGCTTCTCCCTTCTCATGCTCCAACCGGCGTGTTACCACTTCTCCGGTCCCCGTATCCAACATCGCAACTTCCTGGTAGCGCGTATGCAAATCACATCCGATAATTAACATGTTCGGCTCCTTTCCCGGCTACCCTTGGTCGTGGACAACACCAAGTCTACCGGTGTGAAGGAGCCGACGCCATTATGGAATCACAGAACCGGAGGTTCTCGCTACTGGCTTCTCTCGCTTCGCAAGCTCGCAAACACTACAACGCGGACGTCCGCGCCAGCCAGCGGGCTCTATCGTTGCTTAGGAGAACCAAATTCTTGGTGCAGGGCCTCCCTGAAATGTGGATTTATCGTCCATGTGCCGTGATATCCAAATTGCAACTCTCCGGCGCTTAGACCTTGGGACGTGCGGTGAACAAAGTTTGTCTTGTCTTCGATCCGCGGAAAAAGATTTCCTAGATTTAAGAGGTTCAATCGCACCCTAGCATTTCTGCCTGTCATGTCGCCATATTCTAGCAGCAGGCTAATCGCCTTCTGCTCATAATCCTTGAGTAGCCCCCACCCTTCACGGACTTTCGCCACCATCTCAGGAGGAACCGCAGCAGGACCTTCCCTTTCTTGTTTAAGGCTATGATTCTCCTCCTGAAGGCGCCCTGCGGCCTCCCGCAATTGTTCCTGAGCGACCTGCGATTCTTTATCCAGAATGGCAGGCGCGCGACACGCGGAGACCAGCATCAATACCGCGAGAAGGATCAGGTATGGCCATCCCAGGCTCTTGACAGCCTGCCAACCACGGTGCGGAGGAATGAGTCCGTAGCGCCATTGAAATAAGAGTATGAGGACCGCTAGGACTGCACCTATTACTTGGCCCTTCCCGACCCGAAACAAATCGGTTCCAAAAGTCCTAAACCAGCGACGGTAGTATCTTCCGTAGGCGACTGACGTTTCTGGCATGAGGGGATTGCAACGACGCACACTCCAAGACTACGGTCTGGGTGAGCGCCCAACTTTTTCGGAACGGAACGAGGGCTCGACCGGGAATCAGGCCGTCCCCGTTTACAGGCTCACCCTAGCAAGTAATTCTTTGATTGTCCACACTTGGTCGGTATTGCCCCCTTGCGTCGCGGGCGTTCCGGCGCGTGTGCTAAAATAGCCCTTTTGTCCACAACAGAAAGGGGCTGAGTGTATGGCTGAGATTTATCCTTTTCGGGCGCTTCACTACAATTCCACGGCGATCGACCTGCAGAAGGTTGTGACGCAACCTTATGACAAGATCTCGCCCGAAATGCGCGCCCGCTACTACGCGGCGAGCCCCTACAACTTTGTCCGGCTGATTTTGCGGCAGGCCGATCCCAACAGCGGCCAGAGCGTTTACACGCGAAGCGGCGGCGGAACTGCAAAGCTGGATTGACGAGCGCGTGCTGGTTTCGGAGGGCGAGCCGGCCATCTATCCTTACACGCAGGAATTTGCCGTTCCCGGCGAGCCCGATGTGCGAAAAGCGCGGCGGGGTTTTGTGGCCCTGCTGCGCCTGGAAGATTATTCCGCCGGCGTGGTGCACCGGCACGAGGAGACGCTTTCCGGACCCAAGGCGGACCGTATGGAACTGCTGAAAGCGACGCGCTGCAACTTCGGCCAGATTTTTATGCTTTACAGCGACCCCGGGGGCGAAATCGAAAGCCTGCTGCGCAAAGAGACGGCGGCCAAACCCTGGCAGCAGGTGACGGACGGCGACTCCAACACGCATTCCATGTGGCGCGTTTCCGACCCGCAAATTCTGGGACAGGTGATTGACGCCATGAGCGCGCGGAAGCTGGTGATCGCCGACGGCCACCACCGCTATGAAACATCGCTGGCCTACGCCCGCGCCCGCCAGGAGGAGGCGGCGGAAGACGACCGGGCGAATTACATTATGGCGACCTTTGTGCCTCTCGAAAGCGACGGGCTGCTGGTGCTTCCCACCCATCGCGTGGTGCACAGCCTGGCGGGCTTTAAATGGGAGCGAGCTTTGTTCCCAGGCCGCGCCGTTTTTCAAGGTTGAAAAGCTTGCCTGCACCGGAAAGGCGGCCCGAGGACGCGCAGACGATCCGGCAGGCGCTGGAGAAGTGCAGGGCACAAAAGGCCCACGATTGCAGCTTATGCGGGAGCCGAGCGCGCGGCGCTGCTGAGCCTGCGCAAGGACGCCGACCTCGCCGGCACGCTGGGCGAATTCCCCGAAACTCTGCGCCAGCTGGACGTGGTGCTGCTGCACGGGCTGGTGCTGGAAAAAGTGATGCGGATTGACCGCCAGGCCGTGCGCGAGCAGAAACACCTGCGCTACGTCCGCGAACTGCCGGAGGCCGTGGAAGAGGTGAACGGGGGCCGGGCCCAGGTGGCTTTCCTGATGAATCCCACGCCCATCCAGGCCGTCTGCGACAACGCCTTCGCGGGCCAGCCGATGCCGCAAAAATCGACGGACTTCTATCCCAAGCTGCTGTCGGGCTTGACGGTCTATTGGATGGACAACCCCGCCGGCCTGTAGCCTGAAATCCACGGGGCCACGGCGCGCGCAGCGCCCGTACCCTGCCGGCATGCGACGTTGGGGCGATGTCGCCAGGTTGCGCAGCCGTTGACCGGACATTCCTGCGGAGGGATCGGCGGGGATCAGCTGAAAGACTTCACCGCGCCCTCAACGCTGTCATGGACGCTGAAAATGGTGACGAGTTTTGTGATGTTGAGCAATTCGTCGAATGGCGCGGTGATGCTGGCCAGGCGGACGTCGCCGCCTTCATTGCGGGTGGAAGTGTATGCGGCCACCAGGGTTCCCAGACCCGCGCTATCCATGTAAGTGACCCTGGAAAGATCCAGCACCAGGCGCTTCTTCCCTTGCCGCAGGAGTTCCTTCATCGTGCTCCGCAAATGGATGCATTCCTCGCCCAGGGTGACGCGGCCCGCCAGCGATAGTACCGTCACGCCATCCACTTCTTTCGTAACCGTGTACAATTCCATTGTGCGCCTCCACAGATGGCCGGCATGGTTCAGGCCACAGCGGACCGCCAGATCCCTCTGCCCGAACACCATGCTCCTGGTCACGAGAAAATCTTATTCAAATTCCGAGCAGGACATGAAAAAGCCGCAGCGAGGGCAGACCATCTTGCAATGGTTCGATTCCAGACGCTTTCCGCACACCGGACAATACTGGTTGGGAATTTCCCGGGCCGCTGCCTGCTCCTGGTTTTTCGATGGCTGATCTCCCACGAATACCTCGCAAGTCAAGACTCTGCCGCCCGCAATCCCGCTGAAAATTTCGGTTGGGAAAAGAATAGCGCGAACAGGCCGCAACCGCAAATGGTGGTCTCGGTCTGCTTGTTCAAGCCTTAAGCGACTGAACAACCAGAGGAAGACGAAGAAATTCGGTCCTCGGAAAAGGTCTAACCGTCTTGTTTTGAGGCAGTTTTAGCCAGGGTCAAGTTTTTCGCCAGTCGGGGTCTTCCCCAAAAGAGGTGCGAATCTGACGATGTTACGGCCATGTCTCTCAAGGTATTCCGTGATCTTGCCCAGCGCCTGATCGAGAACGGATTCGGGTGGCAGGAACACAATGCGGATGTGGCGGGTTCCGGGAGCTTCTCCGAAGCCGCTGCCGTGCACCACCAGGACATGTTCCTCCGCCAGCAGACCCCGTACGAAGTCATCGTCGCTCTCGGGAATATCGAGCCGCGGAAACGCATAGAACGCCCCGCGCGGGCTCACGCAACTGGCACGCCGGGTCTTCCGGGCCCATTGCATCACCAGGTCGCGCCGCCTGCGCAGCTTGTCCACGGTTTCGTTGATGTGGTCCTTCGGCCCCTGGAGCGCCGCCGGGATCGCGTATTGCAGCGGATGATTCGCCGACAGCCGCGCCCGAAGCAGCTTGTGGATCCCCTCAACATAGGGAGCGACCACCGCCGGGTTGCCGCTCACAATGCCCCACCCCAGCCGCCAGCCCGGCACCAGATACTCCTTGGAAAGGCCTCCAAAGGTGACGACGGGAACGTCCGGAGCCAGGCTGGCGATCGAAATGTGAGGCTCGCCGTCCAGAATCAGCCTGGCGTAGATTTCGTCGGAGAAGATCACCAGGTTGTGGCGGCGTGCAACTTCCACAATCTTTTCCAGAGTATCCCGCGAGTAGACCGCACCGGTTGGGTTGTTGGGGTTGATCACAACCAGTCCGCGGGTGTTGCTGGTCACCCGGCTTTCCAATTGCGCAACGTCCGGCTGCCAGTCGTTGCTCTCATCCAGGCTGTAGGAGTTGGGTTGAGCGCTGAGCTTGGCCAGGATGGCATCGTAGAGCGGATAGTCGGGCAGCGGCGTCAAAACGCTATCGTGGGGCTCCAGCAATGCCGTCAGAACAATGTCTACCGCTTCGCTGACGCCTTCCGTCACAAAAACACTCTGGATGTTCCGAATCCCTTTCGCTTCCGCCTCCGTCCGAATGGCGTCCAGCGCCGGCTTCACTCCCAGTGACGGCGCGTAACCATTGCGGCCATCGCGCATGGCCTTGGCGGCCGCCTCAATCAGGTGCGCGGGAGTATCGAAATCAAAGATCACCGGGTCGCCAATGTTGAGGGGCAGGATCTGCTTGCCCTGGCGCGTCAAATCCTCCGCCAATACGGCAAGATCGCGGATGGCGTAGCGGACGTGCTCAAGCCGGCTGGCCGCGAGTATTTCGTGGGCCCGTGGAAGTGTGTCTGGCATAGTTCCTACTCCTGGAGAATTCTGACAGAAAAGCCTCTTCGGGGTCAATAAAAGCGGTGTGCTGCCACACTTGCCGCCAAGATTAAGCGGGCAGCAGGCAAACATGGGTTGAACAAGAAGGTAGGGGATAATATAGTTCTTAGCTTATGAAGAAAACACGAACCGTCCTGTCAATATTCCTCTATTTCATCCTCGCAGCGAGCCTTGCGGTTCTTCCATCGAAAGTTACCCGTGCTGCCGACACGACAACGGCCATCGGCGTGCCGCAGATCCTGCTCTATATTTCCAACGGCTGGAACACGCTGACCCGGTCGATGACGGAATGCAAGACTTTTACGGACCCCAAGACCGACGCAAAATCCACCCTTTACCTTCCCGCGGATTTTCCTGAACCCGCCAGCCTGAAGGCCGTCGAGTCGAGGTGTCAGATTCAGGTGCGCCATTTGCCGTCCGTCATCAAGAAACTGGGAGACCTTGACACCAGCGCCATCAAGCCTCAGGGGCTGCTCTATCTCCCCAAACCCTACGTGGTTCCGGGAGGCATGTTTAACGAGATGTACGGCTGGGACAGCTACTTCATTATTCGTGGACTTATTGAAGACGGAAGGGTCCATCTTGCGAGGGATATTGTTGACAACTTTTTCTTTGAGATCGACCACTATGGAGGAGTTCTCAACGCCAACCGGACTTACTACCTGACGCGCTCGCAGCCACCGTTTCTGACTTCGATGATCCGGGCGGTTTACGAAGCCGGGAAAGCCAGGGGTCAGGCGGACCCTGCCTGGCTCCGGATGGCCTACGAGCATGCCGTCAAGGATTACCGGTTCTGGACATCACCTCCTCACCTGGCCGGATCGACGGGCCTTTCACGATTTTACGGGTTGGGTGAGGGCCCGGTTCCTGAGCTCGGTTCCGAAACCGGTCAGTATTACGAGACGGCCGCCCACTATTTCCTGCTTCATCCGGAGGGCAGCAAGCCTTATCTCGAGCTGGTTCAAAAGGGCAAGAACGGCTCGAAACCAAATGTGATGGGCCCCGAATTTTCTCTCAACCTGAAATACAAGACCAAAAAGAAAGAGGCCAAGTTGCAGAAAGAAACCCTCGACAAGTTCGCGCTCACGCCCAGGTTTTACAAGGGCGACCGCAGCATGCGCGAATCAGGGTTTGACGTCTCTTTTCGCTTTGGCCCGTTCGGGGCCGGCACTCAGGACTTCGCAGCGGTGGGCCTGAATTGCCTGCTTTACAAATCAGAACAGGACCTGGAGTGGATGAGCAACCAGCTGGGCATGAAAGATGAAGCGTTGGAATGGATGAAACGGGCCGCAACCCGCCGCGAGGAAATCGACCAGTATCTGTGGAGCCGCACCTACGGGCTCTACTACGATTACGATTTCAAGCTGGGAATCCAGTCCAGGTATTCCTACGCGACCACTTTTTATCCTCTCTGGGTGGGTCTGGCTACGCCTGAGCAGGCCAGGGAGGTGGTCAAGAATCTGGCGGCATTTGACCGCCCCGGCGGAATTGTGATGAGCATGGTAAACACCGGCGCCCAGTGGGACGCACCCTATGGATGGGCGCCCATCCAGCTGATTGCCATTGAGGGGCTGCGGCGCTACGGGGACGCTGCCGAGGCCAATGGGATTTCACTCCAGTTCCTTTCCATGGTGCTTGATAACTTCCGCAGAGACGGAACCCTCTACGAAAAGTACGACGTGGGTAACCGAACTTCCGCAACCAGTATCCAGGTGGGATACAAAACCAACGTGGTGGGCTTTGGATGGACCAACGGGGTCTTTCTGGCGCTTTACAACGCCTTGCCGAAAGCGGCGCAGGAGCGCCTGGCCCAGGAATAACGCCCGCTGATCAACGGGAAATCCCAGGCCAGACTCGCCTGCCGCAAGCAGTGGAATAACCTCACGGGCCGACGACGGGATTCGTCAGCGTCCCCAGTCTTTCAACCGTAACGCTGGTGGTATCGCCGGCTTTCAAAAAGACCGGCGGCTTGCGAAAAACTCCGACTCCGGGCGGCGTGCCGGTGGAAATCAGGTCGCCCACTTCCCACGTGGCCGACTGGGAAAGATAGCTGACCAGATAAGGCACACTGAAAATCAGGTTGGAAGTGTTGGAATCCTGCATGGTTTCGCCGTTCAGGGTAAGCGAGATGCGCAGGTTGTGCGGGTCCTTGATTTCATCCCGCGTGACAATCCAGGGGCCGGTTGGAGCAAAAGTGTCGCAACTCTTGCCGCGGTACCACTGGCCGTCAGAAAACTGCAGGTCGCGCGCGCTGACGTCGTGCAGGATCATGTAGCCGGCGACGTAATCGTAAGCCTTCTCCTCGGGAATCCGGCTCCCTTTCTTTCCCATCACCACGGCAAACTCCGCCTCGTAGTCCACCTGGGAAGAATTGGGCGGCAGATGAATGGCGTCGCCCGGTCCGCAAATCGTGTTGCCGGACTTGAGGAAGAAGATCGGCGACTTTGGAGGCTCGTGGCCCTGCTCCCGCGCATGATCGGCATAGTTCAAGCCGACACAGGTGATCTTGCCCGGCTTGGGGATGGGAGCCAGAAGCCGTGCTTTGGCAAGAGGAGTAAAGAGCGGCGCCTTCTTAGGATCGATGCCCCTGGCCAGCAAAGAGGTGACCGTCGCCAGGGATTTCCCCCAGGCCTGTCCGCGTCCGAGCAATTCGATCATGTCTTTGGGCGCGGCGCCGGCATCGAGAACTCGCCGTGAGGCGTTTTTGAAGTTCGCACGCTGCGCCAGATCGCGCGGCACTCGTCTCGTCTTCAACAGCTGGATTGCCGGACCGACTCCGACAATCCAATCATTAACAACCACTCCGAGGGCAGCCTGTTTGCCCGATTCATAAGCAACTAGTTTCACGGTTCATCCTTTCTGAATAGCAATAAGAATCCTGGACGGCTGGCAGATCATTCTCCGGTCAGGAGAAAATGATAATAGCCCGAGCCGGCGCTGAACTCAATGGCCTGATCCCGCGATGTGGCGCCGGTAATCCCAGGGTCGCCGGGAACAAACCTGCCGTTTTCCCAAACCACGTGGTCGCCTTCCCGCACGGTCACCGTCGTCATGTCCTCTTCCTCGGGCACCACGATTCTGGCGTCGCTGTTGGCGGGGATCGTCACTTCCATTGAAATGGCCCCGGCCCGGTGGTTCCAGGAGCAGGACACCTTTCCGCGAACCGTCTCGATCGAGGCGCTGGCCCAGTGGAGATCCTCAACCAGGCGGGGTTCCACCAGAATGTGGCGGTAGCCTTCGCCGTCCGCACCGAGGTTAATGCCCCCAAGAGCTTGATAGAACCACGAGCCAATGCTTCCCAGCATGATGTGGTCGTGCGAGTTCATGGAAGGTCCAATCTTGTCCTGCCACAGTTCCCACAACGTGGTTGCGCCCTTCGAAATCATGTACCCCCAACTGGGATAAGTGGTCTGCGTGGCCAGTTCATACGCCACGTCGGGATGTCCGTCACGGGTCAGCACCGGCAGCAGATACTTGACGCCTATAAAGCCCGTGGTCAGGTGCGTGTTGTGCTCATAGACGATGTTGTTGTAGAGCTTGCCCATCACTCCGCCACGCTCTTTTTGCGGGACCAGGTCCAGGAACAGGGGCATGGCCTGGGCGGTCTGTGTGCCGTTCGCGTATTCGCCGGTTTCAGAGTTGAAAAACGCCTTGTTGAAGGCATCCTTGATTTCGCCGGCAAGCTTCGCGTAGGCCTCGGCGTCCCCGGTCTTCCCCAGAATCTTCGCAACGTCTGAGAGAATGCGGGTGTCGTAATAAAAGTAGGAATCTGAAACCAGCGCGCCCGGAGTGTGCTTGATGGCAATCCAGTCACCGTAATAGCTGTAGCGGAGCACGTTGTCTTTTGCCCGGGTCCGCAGGAACTCTTCGTACTTTTTCAGCCCGTCATAGTTCTCCTGCAGAATGCGCTTGTCGCCGTACTGCTGCCACATGTACCAGCAGATCAACGGATAGGCGGTGCCCCAGGCGGGGTCCGCAGGGTAACTGCCGTACTTGTACGGCACGGTGTCGGGGATTTCACCGTCGGGCTTCTGCGCGTCGCGGATGTCGCGAACGAAATTGGTGTAGAACGCCGCCATGTCAAAGTTCATCATGGCTTCTTCGGCTGTAACCTGCGCGTCGCCCATCCAGCCCTGGCGTTCGTTGCGCTGGTCGCAATCGGTGGGAATGCTGTAAAGGTTGGAAAGCTGGCCCCATCGGATGACGTGCTGGATCTGGTTCAGGATCTCTTTTGACGCCACAAAGCTGCCCGTGGCCTCGCACGTCGCTGTTCACCACCCGGCCGCGAATGGTGTCGAGACTCGGCGTGCCGGGATAGCCAGTCAATTCAACATAACGGAAGCCGTGATAGGTAAAGTGCGGTTCGTATTTCTCAAGGCCGCTTCCCTTCAGGATATAAATGTCGCGGGCCTTGGCGCTGCGGATATTCTGGCGATTGATCATGCCGTTCGGATAGATCAGTTCGCTGAAGCGGAGCCGGACCTTCGTGCCCCGCGGCCCGCGAACCCGCAACCGGGCCCAACCCGCAAAGTTCTGGCCAAAATCGTAAATGTAAACTCCCGGCTCAGGGTTCGTCATGGAGCGTGGAACCAGAGTGTCCGTTACGCGAATGGGCGGCATCATCTCCGCCGAGATTGTCCCCTCGGTGCCCTGCTCCTGCCGGGCCGGCGCCCATCCCGCCTCGTTGAAGCCCGGGCGGTCCCAGCCGGGCTTTTCCAGGCGTGCGTCATAAACGTCGCCGTCGTAAACGCTGTCGCTCACAACGGGTCCGGCCGCCGTTTTCCACGAGGTATCGCTTGAAACGCTGACTGTTTTTCCGTCCGCCAGTTCGATGTTCATCTGGAAAAGCAGCGCCGGCGCCTTGTATTCGGGAGGGCCACCCGCCCCCTGGGTTGCCCAGCCGCCGCCCAGCATCACGCCAATGGCGTTGGGGCCGTCCTGGAGGGCCGAGGTAACGTCGTACGTGGAATAGAGCACCCGCTTCGGATAGACCGTCCAGGCGGGGTCCAGCACTTTATCGCCGATCTTCTTTCCGTTGATGTGCAGTTCATAGTAGCCCAGCGCAGTCACGTAGGCGCGGGCGCGGACCACTTTGCCTGGCAGGCTGAATTCCTTGCGCAGCAGACCGTCTCCGCCGATCCATTGGCCTTTCCAGTCGGCCCGCTCCAGCAACCCCATTCCAAACCTTGACGGGCTGGCTGTAAGCGCCCGGCTCCCCCTGGGTGTCCCAGGTGCGAACCTTCCAGTAATAGGTGTGGCCGCTCACCAGCGGTTTGCCCTGATAAACCACCTGCGCAGAGTCAGCGGAGGCGACCTTGCCGCTGTCCCACACGTCTCCGCGGTCCTTCGCCAGGTTCGCAGGGCTTGAGGCGACAAGAATCTGGTAGGCCGTCTGCATCACTCCGCGGCTGGAGTTCGCCAGCACCCACTGGAACCGCGGCTGGCGCACGTCAATCCCTGTGGGGTTGCGGAGATACTCGCAGCGCAGAGTGCCCGGGCGCTGTTGCTGCATTCTCCGCAAAGCCCGGAGTGATAAAGAGGAAACCGGCAGTGAGGAGGGATATCGAAATCAGGACAAACCGCAGGGATTTCTGGGATGCGTGCATCACCACACCTCTAGCTGTGAATTGCCAGGAAGGCTTGAAGAATCAGGCCTGGCTGGAAAGCTTTTCCCACCGCTTGCGGAAAGGCACGGGATCGGGCGCGGGGAAATCACGGCCTTGGGTCCAGTTTGAAAAGGGAAAGAATGGAAGCCGCGAAACCCACTTCCGCGCTCCGCTCCCGCCGGCCGCGGGAAGCCAGCGAATGCCAAACCGGACTGCGGCCCCGCCCATTGAAAACGCCCACGGCCGCTTCATCGCCCAGGCCCATAAGCGCATGCCTTTCCGTTCTGAAACCACTTCGCCCGCGTGAGGCGTTGCAGGAGTCCGCTCCTGGACCTGGGCCCGCAAATGGAGCAGCAGGTCCGGGATATTGATTTTGACCGGGCAGACCTCCCGGCACGCTCCGCACAATGAAGAGGCAAACGGAAGCTCACGGGCCTGCTTGAGGCCGACGAACTGTGGCGTAATGAGGGCGCCGATGGGGCCGCTGTAAACCCATCCGTAGGCGTGCCCGCCGATCTTTCGATAAACCGGGCAGGTGTTGAGGCAGGCCCCGCAACGGATGCAGTAAAGGGCTTCGCGCATCTTCTCGTCAGCCAGCGCGCCGGTGCGTCCGTTATCAATCAGGACCACGTGCATCTCGTCCGGGCCGTCTTCGCCCGGGCGGCGCGGCCCGGTGAGAATCGAGGTGTAGGAAGTCAGCTTCTGTCCGGTGGCCGAGCGTCCCAGCAGGCGGAGAAAAACGCCCAGGTCGCTAAAGCGGGGGATGATCTTTTCAATGCCCACCAGGGCCACGTGGACACGCGGCGCCGTGGTGCAGAGGCGGATGTTCCCTTCGTTCTCAATCGTCACAATGCTGCCCGTATCCGCGACGGCAAAGTTGGCGCCGCTCACTCCCACCCCGGCCCGGGCGAATATTTCGCGCAGGGTCTTCCGCGCAATGGCCGTAAGCTGCTCCGGGTCTTCCGTCCGCTCGGAATGGAGCTTGTCAACGAAGAGATCGGAAACATCGTGGCGGGTCTTGTGGATGGCCGGGGCGACAATGTGGGCGGGGCGTTCTCCGGAAAGCTGGACGATCATTTCTCCCAGGTCAGTTTCAATGGCGTCAATGCCGGCAGCCTCGAGCGCGTGGTTCAGCTCAATCTCTTCGCCCACCATGCTCTTGCTCTTGACCACTTCATGGGCGCCGGCGCTTTTGACAATCTCCTTGACGATGTCGCAGGCCTCTTCCGCCGTCCGGGCCCAGTGGACCTTTCCTCCCTGGCGCTCCACGCTGTCGGCAAACTGGGCGAGATAATCATCCAGGTGGTCCATCACCTCGCGCTTCAACTCGCGCGCCCGGTCGCGCAGACGGCTCAAATCCCGGAACTTGCCCGATCGCTTCCAGGCGGTGCGAATAAAGCCGCAGGGTGGAGGAGCGGTAAGCTTCCTGGAGATGGGCGTCGCCCATCGCCTTCTCCCCCCGCTCATGGATGGCCGAGCTGTGAACTCCCGTTTCGCTCATTCGTGTTTTTCCAGCAATTCCGCCAGGTGCAGAGTCTGGACCGGCAGCTTCTCCCGATGGATATATCCGGCCAGGTGCATCAGGCACCCGGCATCGTTGGCCACCAGGTATTCGGCTCCGGCATCGGCAGCCGCGCGCAGCTTGTCGCGCGCCATCGCCACCGACACATCCGGAAACTTCACGGCGAACGTTCCGCCAAAACCACAGCAGACTTTGTTGTCCTGCAGGTCCACCAGTTCCAGGCCCCTGACGGCCTTGATCAGCTTGCGCGGCTCCGACTCGACACCCAGCTCGCGCAGCAGATGGCAGGAATCATGGTAGGCGACGCGATGCGGGAAACTGGCGCCCACATCTTCCGTCTTCATCACCTTCACCAGGAATTCCGAGAACTCGTAAAAGCGTCTCCGCAGCCGCTCCACCTTCTGCAGCAGTTCCGGTTGCTCGGCGAACAGTTCCGGGTAGAAAACCCGGAACATGGTGGAGCAGGAGCCCGAGGGCGCCACAACGTAGTCGGCATCCTCGAAAAGGTCGAGATTGCGCCGGGCAACCTCGCGCGCCTCGTCACGGTAGCCGGTGTTGAAGGCCGGCTGGCCGCAGCAGGTCTGCTGGGGGTTGAACGTGACCGTGGCGCCCACACGCCGCAGAATTCTTACCACCGATTCTCCAACCTGCGGAAAAAACTGGTCGCCCAGGCAGGTGATGAAGAGTGCAACCTTGGGAGAATGATTTGCCATCAGGAACCGTCATCCTGCAACTTACTGCGCAGAATAGCCTCCGTCCACCATCAGGTGGCTGCCCGTAATGTAGCTCGCCTCGTCGGAGACCAGGAACAGAATGGCGCTGGCCACTTCGCGGGGCTTTCCTGCCCTGCCCACAAAGGTCTTGGCGCCTTCCTGGGCGTCGAATTCTTCAAGCGTCATGCCCACTTTTTCCATGTGCCGGTAGGACGCGGCCGTAATGATCGAGCCCGGGCACACGGCATTGACGCGAATCCTGTGCGGCCCCAGGTCCATCGCCATGTTGCGGCACAACTGCACCATGGCAGCCTTGGTGGCGCTGTAGGCAAAAAAGTCGGGCTGGGCCAGAAAGCTGGAAATGGAGCCGAGAATGACAATCGCCCCACCCTTCTTCTTCATGTGCTCGACGGCGTATTTTGTGACCATCGCGGTCCCAACGACGTTGACGCCGAGAGAATGCCGCCACTCTTCGACCGTGGCTTCAAAACCCTTCAGAACAAACGTGGCCGCGTTGTTCACCAGAATGTCGATGGCGCCATAGGTCTTGACGGCTTCGTCAGAGATTCTCTTCGCGTCCTCTTCTCTGGAAATATCCGCCTGGACAAAATGGGCGGTATTTCCCTTTTCGAGAATGGAGCTGACGGTTTCATTACCACCCCTGGGATCAATGTCAGCGACCACAACCTTTGCTCCCTCTTCCGCCAGAAGTTCCGCCGTCGCACGGCCGATCCCGGAGCCGGCGCCGGTTACGATAGCGACCTTATCTTTGACTCTCATGATTGCTCCATTCTACCGCGCATCATCAACAGCTGGAAACAGTCATTCCCCTCCGAGCGCCACCGGCGGGGTCCTGCTGCCAGGCCCCGGATGATTCGGAAATGACCAGAAGTGCTCCAACGTAAGGGAATTTCTTGTTGAAGTCAAGCAGCGCACGTCCGCAAGACCCTGTGGGCCCTTGACAAATTGGCGCAGAAACCAACATGCTTAAAGATAGTTTGTGTGTGGGGTACCATGGGGCGACACGCGTTATTTCTGATCTTTGATTGCCTGTTCATCGCCAGCCAGATCTTCTGGTTCAGTGTCATCAGCAAAATCGGCGCAAAGCTGATCCATAACAAGGTCCTTCGACGCTGGCTTGCCGCCATCGGCCTGGCCGCCTACATCTTCTTGCTTGCCTACAACTTCCTTTCGGCCCGCGATGAAGCCGCCACCAGCCTGACGCTGAAGATTGCGCTTCTTGAGGTGCCGGTGCGATGGTGGGCCCTTGGCTCGGTGGGGGGATTTATCCTGGCGCTCCCTTTCTTGCTGACGAATTTCCTTTGGAACCTAATTCAGCGGCTCAGGCATGAAGCTGAGCCCCAGGCGGACACTGGTCCCTCATTCTCGCTGGCCAGGCGAAAGTTCCTATCGAAGACAGCTGTGGCAGCCGGTGCGGTGCCGTTGGCCGCAGCCGGCTACGGTTTTCTTTTCGGCCGTGTCGAGTTCGAGAAATCATTTGTTCGCATGAAGCTTTCCCGGCTACCCAGGGAATTCCATGGTTTCCGCATCGCCCAACTGTCCGACTTCCACATCGGGCCGTTCATGACATCATCCGACATTCGGCACGTGGTAGAGATGACCAATGCTCTGAAGCCTGACCTGATTGTTCTGACCGGAGACTACATCACCTGGGACCCGGACACTCAGGAAGCCGCCGTCGATTCCCTGACTGGCCTGAAGGCCCCATTGGGGATCTACGGGTGTCTGGGGAACCATGAGATGATAACCCAAACGGAAGCATCGATCACGGCGCTCTTTGCCCGGCGCGACATCAGGATTCTGAGGCAGGAACGCACCCCCATCCAGGTGGGTAAAGAAAGCCTGAACCTGATCGGCGTGGACTATGAGTTCCGCCGGCACCACGGACCCTACGGCGATCATCTGGTGCGGCAATATCTGGAGGGCGTAAAACCACTGATGAGCCCCGACCAGGTCAACATCCTCCTCAGCCACAACCCCAACACCTTCGACCGCGCCGCACAGCTGGGAATTGACTTGAGCCTCTCAGGCCACACCCATGGAGGCCAAATCGCTCTTAACTTCATCAGCCCGGACCTCTCCCTCGCCCGACTGATGACGCCCTACGTCAAAGGCCACTTCCAGAAACCCGGGGGGCAGCTCTACGTCAATCGCGGCATCGGCACCATCGGCATCCCCATCCGCTTTGACGCTCCGCCGGAAATCACCATGTTTGAGCTGGTGCGGGCGTAGTTCTTTCAAAGTTTCCCGTCATCCTGAAATCGCAAAGCGGAATGCAGGGCCGATGGCCAGCGCCGCCCGTTTGCTCCTCTCAAAATCCATGCAACCCTTCAAGAGGTGTTGCCGGCCGCCGCCATGAAATCCTTGCCTTTCTGTTCTCGGCCAAAGGCGATGACGATGCCGCCGATGACGATGACGGCAATTTCAAACCCGGCCATGGCCCAACCGTAACCGACATGGTCCCGCAGAGCGTATTCAATGGAATTGGTAGGTGCGGCGATCAGGATTCCCAGGTGGTAGGAGAGCCCGGGCAGAAGACCTCTCACCGAGTCGGGAGACAGCTCGCTGAGATGCGCAGGGATGATTCCCCAGGCGCCCTGCACGCCCATCTGCATCAGGAAGGCGCCAGCCGCCAGAACGCCGATGGAGCCCCCGAACGCCCAGAATGGGATGACCACCAGCGCCAGGCCAAAAGCGCCCAGCATACTGCGCTTGCGGCCCAAACGTTCAGAAAGATAGCCGAACAGGATGGAACCAACGATCGCCCCGATGTTGTAGAGAACAGCAAGGTCTGAAACCGTACTGGCCTTGATATTATGAGCGGTTTTGAGGAAGTCGGGATAGAGGTCCTGGGTGCCGTGCGAAAGAAACATCATCATGGTCATCATCAGCACCAGGTAAAGGAAACTCTTCCAATGCCGGCCGACCGTCCGAAGAATGGCCCGGACGTCCGGCTCGCGGTGGGCAAGCCAGGCCTTGGATTCCGGCACGCCGGCCCGGATGTAGAGAGCCAGCAGGGCCGGCGCCGCTCCGAGAAAAAACATGGCCCGCCATCCCCATATGGGCAGGACGAAACGTGCCGCCACGGCAGCCAGAAGATAACCGACGGGATAACCGCTCTGAAGGACCCCGGAGAGAATCCCCCGCCAGCGCCGCGGAACGCTTTCCATGGTCAGCGAGGCGCCGATTCCCCACTCGCCGCCCATCCCCAGGCCGTAGAGACCTCGCAGAATAATAAAGACGGTGAAGGAAGGTGCAAAACCACAAAGCACCTCTATGACCGAATAAAAGAGGACATTCGCCATGAGAGATTTGCGGCGACCGTAACGGTCAGCTAAAATGCCGAAAATGAACGCTCCGGCAGGGCGGGTTGCCAGCGTAACCGTCAGAGTCAGAACAATGTCCGTCTTCGAAACCTGGAAACTCGTCGCCAGCGTTCCCACTAGAAAAACCACCACAAAGAAGTCAAAAGCGTCGAGCGTCCAACCCAGAAAACAAGCCAGGACGGTATGCCAGTGCGAGCCGTGGAAGAACAGGCCCTGCGCTCTGCCCGTCTCTGTTGAAGATTGAGCCATGATGGGTCAGCGGAATTCCGGATCAGAAAAGTTCCGCAACATCCTTCCGAGTGACAGCATGGGATTCCTGCCACTCCAGGTTATCGGCCGATGAACATCCCGGCGGTCAAAAATACTAGGAAGTTCCCGGCGCTGTCAAACGTTGTGTGCGACTCGTGAATGCGCAGGCGTGGCCGGCCACCCAAAACATACTCTCACGGGAGGAGGCACTCTTCTGAACCTCACTGCATGAAAATGATGCTCTTTAATCGGGAAAGTGGTTCCGAGAAGTCGAAGACGTCATCGCTGGAGGGATCATATTTTTCGGTAATGCCCAGGAACCGGGCTTCCGCAGGCTGGGTGGTGGGCATGAGGTACTTGCCCTGCTCAACCTGACCATTCCGCAGCGTCAGAGTGATATTACCATTTTGAAATTCAACCCGGGCAATCTTGGAGAATTCCTGGACGTCCGCAGCGCCCCCGTCCAGCAACAAGGGGAAGGAGGTGACGGCAGGCACGGACACCAGCAAAGAACCGCGGCCGCCGCGAGGATAGTAATCGATATAGGCATCAAAAACCTGCGTGGTCTTGCCGCTGGTGTCCGTCACGCTGGCCGTATAACCGAATTGCTTCCAGAGATTAACAATGCTCTGTCTCTGGGCAGGAGAACTGGTGACAATGGTATAGGGCAGACTTCCCTTCGACAGTTGCACCTTCTCAACCCGCATGTCGGGCAGGTCAAAATGCTTATAAATGATGATCGAAGAATCCTGATGGATCAGGATTGCGTTGCTTTGAATAACGCGCCGGCGTCCATCCGCTGTGGCCTGATAAATCGTATCAGCCTTCAACGGAATTGCCAGAGCGGCAAGAAAGAGGAGCGGCAATAAAGCCCTTAGCTGTGGATATCTCAACATGAGAAAGGCCCCGCCTTTTTGAAAACGGGGCCCCGTGGACTCCATGGTGGAATGGTACCCGCTGCTATTTCTTCTTTTTGTATTGCGTTGACACCTTGCCCTGCAGCGTTGCGATCATCGCTTTAGCAGCAGCGGCGTTCGGCCCGTTGGGATCCAGCGAGAGATATTCATTGAAAGCCTCGACAGTTCCATCAGGAGCCTTCACCTGGCCGTCCGCCGACATCGTAGCCTTGCCCATGAGCGCCTGACCTTTCAGGTAGTAGGCTTCGGCGTTCTTGGGATCCAGGCTGATGACTTTGTTAAAAGCCGTCAGAGCATCGTCCATCTTCCCTGCGTTGTACATGATGGCTCCGATGTTGAAGTAGTACCGGCCGGCGTTTGTAGGATCGAGTTCGGCTGCTTTCTGGAATTGCGCCTGCGCTTCATCCATCTTGCCGGTTGAGGCGTAGACGCTGCCCAGATTGTTGTGCAGAGCGGCATCGTCCGGGGTCAATTGGAGAGCTTTCTGATAAGTTGCGATGGCCTGGTCATTGTCCTTGGCCTTGGCATAGGAATCAGCCAGACGCGCCAGCACAACAGGAACGTTCTTGTCCTTGGCCATCTGAAGGGCTTGCTGGAAAGCCGCGGCTGCTTCCTTGTATTGCCCCTGATTGTACAAAGTGTTGCCCTGTTCAAAATACTCCTTGAGTCCCTTGAACTGCTTTTCATCCTTCGCCGCCTCCGCAGCCTGCTTAGCCATTTCAGGATTCTTTTTCATCTCCTCCTGATGCTGTTCCTTCTGCTGGGCCATTTCTTTCGGAAGATTAAAGTCGACTTCGACGGGCTCACCCAGTCCGATATGCTTTTCGATGTAGAAAAGGGTCTGCCCGGTGGGACTCTGCAATGTGACCTTATAATTTCCAATGGGCAGGCCAATGTATACAAACTCGCCCTTCTTGTTCGTCTTGGTCTTATAACTTCCTTTGATGTCCAGCCGGTCAACCACAATGATGCATTTGTCACACGGCTGGCCATCCTGCTGAATGGCCTTTCCCTGCACACCGCCGGTCTGAGCATAGGCTGGCGCCACCACCCCCAACGCTGCGAAAGCAAAAATGATTCCCAAAACCTTCCGCGCTGACAGAAACTTCATTTGAACCTCCTCACCTTATACTGCCCAAAATTCATTCTAGCCTTAACTTTTTCGCCGCTCAACCCAATCCTTGCCATTGATTCGCTGGAAAACATCAGCCCACACTGGACGACTGCGGAGTGTAACGCGGACGGACAGCGTAGGCAATGGGGTCTTCAAGGCCCCCTTCCTGAAAAGCCCGCAGGCGCAGGGCACAACTATCACAGACCCCGCACGCCACATCCTCCCGCTGATAGCAGGACCAGGTCAGATGAAGAGGAGCTGCAAGTTCCATCCCTCTTCGCACAATCTCACTCTTGCGCATGTGAATCACCGGAGTCACGATTTCGATCCTGGTTTCCGGCTTTGTCCCAACCTCAATGACGCGGTTGAAGGCCTCGTAGTACTCGGGGCGGCAATCCGGATACCCGGAACTATCCTCCGCCACCGCGCCAATAAAGATCTTGCGGGCGCCAAGGACTTCGCCCCAGGAGACGGCCACAGAAAGAAAATGCGCATTGCGAAAGGGCACGTAACTCGAGGGGATGTCCTGGCGCTCCAGGTTCGCAGCCTCAACAGGGATGTTCGGATCGGTAAGGCTTGACCCGCCGATCTCGCGAAGGTGGTCCAGCCGGCAAACGCGCCGCTGCTCAGCCTGATAGAAGTCAGCCAGCGCGTTGAAAGCCTGCAGTTCCCTGCCCTCGGTCCGCTGGCCGTACGCCACATGCAGCAGGGCCAGCCGATAGTCTCGACTCGCCATCGCAGCGGTTACGCAACTGTCCAGACCACCACTGGCCAGAACCACTGCCAGGGGCCGCCTGTCAGGTGTGGGATTGCCTTTCATCAAAACTCATGCTCCTTGCATCTCAGTCGGCCAGTACACTCTCTCACCGGTCCTGTGGAAAGTCCACCTTAGACACCCCGGGTTTCAGGGTCCCAGATAAATTTGTGGATTTGCAGTCCCACCCGTACCTGCAGGTTGTCGCGCAGAATCCACTCGGCAAGCTGGAGTGGCGGCAACTGGCCGAATACCGGAGAGAGAATAATTTCATCCACAAGGCCGGCCAGCCCATGCTTCTCCATAAAATCACGGGCGTAGAGATAATCCCGCTCATCAAGCACCACAAACTTGATCTGGTCCTTGCGTTCCAGAACGTCAAGGTTGGCCGGATTAAACTTTCCGCTCTCTCCACTGCCCGGGCATTTGACGTCCACGATCTTAACCACGGGCCGGGCAAGGTCTCCCACAAAACGCTCCCCGCTGGTTTCAATCAGGACGCGGTAGCCTTCAGCCAGCAGGCTGTCAGCAAGCCCGACGGTCTCCTTCTGAAGCAGCGGTTCCCCCCCGGTTAATTCCACCATTTTCCCGCCCAGTTTCCGCACCCGGTCGAGGACCTGTTCCGGAGCCATCTTCTCCCCCCCGTGAAAAGCATACGCCGTGTCACACCAGTGGCAGCGGAGATTGCATCCGGTGAGGCGAACAAACACGCAGGGAAGCCCCGCAAAAGAGGATTCGCCCTGGATAGATTTGAAAATTTCGGTTATGACCATCGGACTGAACAGTAACGCACCCTTCATCTTACCCGATTTTCGCCTGCCTGCGCAGGCTGTCAATCGCTCAGGCATGAGGTCCAATTCAGATTTCGGGCTTGAAGAATGGTTTACAGCGGGCAAACGTGCCCCCGCAGATCTCCTTGAGAATACAGACGATGGCCGCCCATTCCCTGACGTTATCGCGGGGCCGGAGCAGTCGAGGGCGGCGTCGGCTTGCCGTCAATGGTGAACGGCTCCATCAATTCAGTACGGGTACCGTCGGGATCAAAAAAGTTGGCCTGGCGTTGCCGGTTATGGCCCACGTGGATTTCTATCTTGCGCGTGTAGTTCAAGGCTGCGGCGCGGGACCGCAGTGTGGCCACAGCCTTGGCGATGTCCGGCGTCATCAACGAGAGGTGGTTTGCACCGCCCCGATTGTTCTGTGGAGGCAACTGCTTGTAAAGCATCAACTCAACGTAATCCTTGCCGTTGGGCACGCGCAGGTCAACCCAGCTCAGCGTGACTCCATCCGAACTGCCCCGCCAGAATTCCTTGAAGCCCAGAATATCGCCGTAAAATTCCCTGGAACGGCCAAGCGGTCCCACCGTGAACCCGATGTGCATGATGTGATCCGAGACGCGGGTGGCCGGCATGTCCCTGCCCCGGTGCTTCATGGCCCAGCCGTCTGGCTGATATTCAACAAACTCCACGGTGTGGCCGTCGGGATCCTTCACCGTAAAAGTCTTGTCCCCCGTTCTTCCTTTGCGGACTTTGGCTGGCGCCTGGACGCCTCTAGAGATCAGGTAGCGCCTCAACTGGTCAGCGTTATCAGTATAGAAAGCGATGTGGTTCAGCATCCCGTCGCCCCGGGGCGGTTCAGCGAAGAGTTCCAGGTACTGGTAGTCATTGATTTTAATGAAAGCGATCTGGACCGTTCCGTCATCATTCTTCAGGCCATAAGGTTCGGCGAAACCAAGAAAATCCTTGTAATAGGCCAGTGTCGCGGGAAGGTCGCTCACGTAAAAGGCCATATGAGCAATACCCAGGATTTTCGGCCGTTTCACCGCAGCTTGAGCACAGGGTGACGTAGCAGCGATGAGGCATGCCAGCAGCCATATAAGTTTGGCTTTCATCACCACCTCCCACGGATTTTCTCCGCACCCATCGCCGGGTTCGGCATATTCTGCCCCGAATCAAGGTCCCAGTCATCCGTTTGTTGCCAGACAGATCCTGCCGAGGGGAATATACATCCGCCGGCATTTGCACGCAAGATTTTACAGTAAGTGGCTCGTCCACACAAAAAGCCAAAGCCGCGATTGGTCAACGATTGAGCAAAGCAGTCCCACCGCGTTATAGTTAATATCGCCGGAGGGGCAAATGGGAACGGGGATGGGATTTTCCCTCAGAAAGCCCTGCGCACTATGGGGAGAAACCAGTTGACTAAAAAAGTATCGCGCCGCGAATTATTGAAGGGGATGGGGACGGCAGGCCTGGGTGCATGGCTTGCCCTTCGGCCTGACACAACGGCGCTGCGGGCAGCAGCCCGGGCTCCGGAGGGCGGAATTCCCGTCATCTTTACGGATGTCCGCGAGGCGGCGGGTATCACGTTCAAACAGGATGGAACAGGAAGTACGGAGAAGTACTACCTCGAAACCATGGGAACAGGCGTGGGATGGATTGACTATGACCAGGACGGCCTTCTGGACCTCTATTTCGTTCAGTCAGCCGCCACCAAAGTCTATACACCTCCGCACCCTCTGCGCTCCGCGCTTTACCATAACAACGGCGACGGAACCTTTACCGACGTTACAGAGAAAGCCGGAGTGGGCGGGGAGGGCCATTACGGCCAGGGTGTTTGCGTCGGCGATTACGATAATGACGGCTTTCCCGACCTTTACGTCACGGGTTACGGCAGCGCGATTCTCTACCACAACAACGGCAACGGAACTTTTACCAACGTCACCGATAAAGCAGGAGTGGCCGACAAGGGAGGCTGGTCCACCAGCGCCGCCTGGGTTGATTATGACAAGGACGGCTGGCTCGACCTGTTGGTCTGCAATTACATTGAGTGGTCGCCCGAGAACAACATCTGGTGCGGCGAACACCGGGCCGGGTATCGCGCCTACTGCCATCCCGACAATTACCGCGGCCAGCATCTCAAGCTTTACCACAATAACCACGACGGAACTTTTACCGACGTCAGCAAGCAGTCAGGCATCGGGATTCCGGAAGCCAAGGGCATGGGCGTTGTCACCGCAGACTTCAACAACGACGGATGGCCGGACATCGCCATTGCCAATGACACCTGGCCGAATTTCCTATTTATCAATCAGCACGACGGAACCTTCAAAGACGTCTCATTTATTTCCGGAGTGGCGGCAAGCGCCGACGGCAAGTATGAAGCCGGCATGGGGATCGACGCGGCTGACGTCGACGGCGACGGATGGCTGGACATCTACATCACACACCTCGACTTTGAACTCGACCGCCTCTACCACAACAATCATGACGGGACTTTTGATGACGTCACGTACCAGTGTGGAATCGGCAACAGCGCCACCTTTATGAGTGGAGTGGCCGCCATCTTTGCGGATTACGACAACGACGGGTGGCCCGACATCATGCAGGTGAACGGCGCCATGCTCGACAACATCAGCCTTTACCACTCGGAGGTTGCCTACAAGGAGCCAAAGCTGATGTTTCGCAATCTCGGCAAAGGTAAATTTGCCAAAGTGTCCAAAGAACTCGGCCCCGGATTCATGCGTCCAGTCGCGGGGCGAGGCCTGGCCGCTGCGGACTTTGACAACGACGGCGACATCGATTTTGCCATCAACGTGCGCGGAGACTATCCCGAACTGCTGCGAAACGACGGCGGCAACGCCAACAACTGGCTGACCGTCCACCTGGTGGGAACCAAGTCAAACCGTGACGGCCTGGGAAGCGTTCTGAAACTGACGTCCGAAGGCTTCACGCAGGTCAAGCAGTCCAAAGGTGGGATGAGCTATATGTCAGCAAGTGACCCGCGCATTCACTTTGGCCTCGCCAAACGCAAGACCATCGAGTCGCTCCAGATCACTTGGCCGAGCGGGCAGGTGGACAACCTCTCCAAAGTTCCGACCAACCAGATCATTACCGTCAAGGAAGGTACGGGCATTATTCCCAAGAAATTCCCTCGTATCGCCTGGAAATGATTCGCGGCGCCAGGCATTGGCCGTACGGCGAAGCAAGCAGACACGCGCTTCTCAGGGGACCGGCCCATAACTGAATCAAACGATCTGGACCTCGCAGTTGGTCACCATAGACTTGAACTTCTGCGCGTCGTCGTCGGTCCCAACGATGGCCCCATAGTGCATGGGCACGGCAATTTTAGGATTAATGGTCTGCGCCGCCTTGGCCGCTTCGTCCACCGTCATCACATAGGTCCCCGACACCGGCAATAACGCAATGTCGCACTGGATGGATTTCATTTCCGGGATGAAGTCTGTGTCGCCGGCATAATAGACGCGTGTACCGTCCATTTCAAACACAAAACCCACACCCTGCGCTTCCTTTGGGTGAAAGGGCTTTCCGGGTTCCCGAAATTTGTTGACGTTGTAAGCCGGGACCGCCTCAATCGCCACCTCGCCAACGGCCTGCTTCTGGCCCGGCGCCACGAAATACTTTCCCTTCGATTTCACATTTTGCAGGCCTTCCTTGCACGCCGGGCTGGCAACGATGGTGGTCTCAGGCGTGCAGACCTTTTTGAGATCGTCCGGACTGAGGTGATCAAAGTGTTCGTGGCTCAAGAGAACAATGTCCGCCGGGTCCTCCCTGGCTATCTTGAAAGGGTCCGTATAAATCACCCTCGACCCCGCCACCCTGAAAGCGTCATGCGCGATTCGCGTGAATTCGAGATTTAGAATCTTCATTGCAAACCCTCCTATGCAAGATGCTGGCGATTGCTTACCCGCCATGCCCATTTGTAAGAGCTGAACAAATTAGAATATCAAAAAATGGCGCCAGCGACTTTGGGCAGAGAGAATCGTTCTCAACAGTTTGCTTCAAAACACAGGATAGGGAGCTTTGTACCGGTCTGGCAGCAGTATCCGGGCACACCCATTAGAACATTCTAATGGCCTCTGAGCCGGGCCTTGCCGACTAGTGAAGTTAGAGGAACTGATTGGCGGCTCAGCCCGTGAGGAGCCGCCAATACCGGACAGAGGCGAGCGGATGGGAAACAGCGGAAAACATGTGGCGTGCGCGTTTCTGATGGGACTGGTTTTCGTGGCAATCTCGCCCGCCCGGGGACAGGAGTCCCGGACGGTTCCATCCCTTGGGGAATTCGCACGCCAGTTGAATGCCGGGCGCCAAAAGGGAAATCAGCACCCAGTGCCCCTATATACCAACGACAACCTGCCTTCCCATGGGTCGCTGGGCATCGCATCGGTCAGGCTCGAAAATGGCGCGAAAGAGAGGGCGCAAGCCAAAGGGGAAAGTGTTGCCCAGTCTGCTGCGCCCGAGGAACACGGCGAAAAGTATTTTCGTTCAAAGGCCGACAAGATCCGGTCGCAAATGGAATTCCACCAGCGCCAGCTCGCCGTCTTGAAGCAGCAACTGGGGCTCGCAAAAATGGAATACTACCCCGATCCGCAGAAAACTCTGGAGCAGGAAAGCACACCGGCTTTCCAGACGGACCTGGACAAGTTACGCGCCAAAATCGCAAACGCAGAAAAGGCGGTTGCCGACGATCAAAAGGCTATGGACGACCTGCAGCAAGACCTTCGCCGCGACGGTGGCAATCCCGGCTGGATTCGCTAATGGAATTCTCGACCCGCACGCTTGATCCTCGGCTCCGAGCCGCAACAACTGCCATCATCCAGACCCTGCGTTCGAAGTTCTCACCGCTCCTTCTGGGCGTCCTGCTCGTTTCCATCGCTGTGGCAACTCCCGCCCAGTCCCTTGGCGAAATTGCGCGGCAGTACCGCAAGGAGCAAGAAGCCAAGCAGAAGAGGGGCAAGGTGCCCGTCAAAGTTTTTACCAACGATGACATCGCCAGAACGCCGCCCATCTCGATCCTGAAGTCCTCAATGCAGGCGCCATCTTCGCCTGAATCCAAAACGTCTGGGCCGTCCCAGCAGCCCGAAGCAGCCGTCAGTGGAACGCCGGCAGGCGCACCTCCTCCGCCCTCTGGCAAGGCAAATAGCCGCGAGGAGTCTAAAGAATACTGGCAGGCAAGGTTCAGGGCCGCGCGCGATCGTCTGGCCCGCGCCATAGAAGAACAGAAGCTGGGGGAAGAAGAGCTTCACCTGCTGCAGATTCAGCAGGCAAGAGAACTGGACACTGACCGCTCAAGAAAATTGAATGGCCGGATTGACTCAGCAACTGTAGAACTTGAGGCGAAACGCTCCGAAACAGAAAAGGCCAGGCAGGCGATGGAAAAGATCCAGGAGGAATTCAAAGACAGCGGCGCCCCGCAGGACTGGATCCAGAAAGATATAACAGCCGATTAATAAGCCGTTGGAAAGACCTAACCCTTCTCTCCCAGATGGAGGGCCGCCACACCACCGGTAAAATTCCTGTAGCGCACTCCGCTGAAACCTTCCTCGCGAAGGAGGTCGGAAAGGGCTTCCTGGTCCGGAAAGCGCGACACTGATTCGGGAAGATACTGATAGGGGCCTTCGACTCCGGAAATCCAAGCACCCAGCCGGGGAAGCACTCGTCGAAAATAGGCACGGAACAGCGGGCCAAAAACAGGCCAGGTGACATGCGAAAACTCCAGGATCGCCACCATGCCGCCCGGCCTTAACACCCGCTGCATTTCCTGAATCCCGCGCCTGTAGTTCACAAGATTGCGAAAGCCAAAAGCAATGGTGACGGCGTCGAGTGACGCGTCACGGAAAGGCAGTCGCAACGTATCAGCCTCCAGGAAGGTCGTATTTCGACCCAGGCTCAACGATTTTTCCCGGGCACGCTGCAGCATGGGATGACAGAAATCGGTCCCCAGCACTCTACCTGCAGAAGCCCGCCTTAGAGCCAGCGCCAGATCTCCGGTCCCACAGCAAAGATCGGCCACCAACGACGATGGATTGGACAGCACATGTTTAAGCGACCTGACGGTTGCGCGCCGCCACCGGATGTCAACCCCGGCAGAGAGAAGGTGGTTCAGCAGGTCGTAGCGTGGCGCTACAGTCGCAAACATGCTCCGCACTGCGGATGCGGTTGCCCGCTCGTCCACGCCCTTGCCCACGGTTGTGCCTTCAACGACCATCGACTTCACCTTAACCACGCGCCTCCGACTGCTGCACGCTGCGAAGCGCTTCCGTCGCCGCCTCGATTGGAACATTGCACGCAACGCTGACCTTGCCGATCTTCTCCGGAACCACCCAATGGATCTGGCCTGCGACGGCCTTCTTGTCGCGCGGGAAGAGCTTCCGGATTTTCCCCGGCGACAAGTCACGGATGGAAGGCAGCGGCCCGATCCTCCGCACCAGAGATGAAATCCTTTGGGCCTCGCTTACGTCCAGCATGTTCAGGAGTGCTCCCAGCCTCGCCGCGCAAAGCAGACCCCAACCGACTGCCTCGCCGTGGAGAAACCGCCGGTACCCCGTAGCTTCTTCCAGCGCATGGCCAAAAGTGTGGCCCAAATTCAAGAGCCGGCGCAGGTCAGTTTCATGCTCGTCACGATTGACGATATCCACTTTCACCTGTGCCGCGCGCACCAGCAGCGTGTCCAGCGTCCCGTCCAGCCCGGGGCGCAGCCTGCCGGCGGCCTTCTCCATCAGAGAAAACAATGATGGCCCGGAAAGCACCGCATGCTTGGCAACTTCATAGAAGCCGGAAAGGTACGCCCTCGGAGGAAGGGACTTCAGGACCACGGGGTCAGCCAGCACCAGGCGCGGCGGCGCAAAGGTGCCAATCAGGTTTTTCATCTCGCCAACATTGACGGCGGTCTTGCCGCCGATTGCGCTGTCAACCTGGGCTACCACCGTGGTCGGCACCTGGACGTAATCAATCCCGCGCATGTAAGTGGAAGCTACGAATCCGCCCAGGTCTCCCACAACGCCCCCGCCGAAGGCGATGAGAAGAGAACGTCGATCTGCACTCTTCTTCAGCAGTCTCGCAGCCACCTGTTCCGCCATTCTGATGCTCTTCGAGTTTTCGCCCGAAGGCACAAAGATCTCAGTGGGAGCGATCAGCCCGCTGGCTTTCACGAAGTTCGTTCCCCAACGCTTCCAAAGGGCACGTTCCGTCAGCACAAAGATGGAAGAATATCCCCGGTGCGGAAAGCGCTGAAAAGCGCTCCACGCGCCCCTCCCGGCCACAACCTGATATTCAAAATCGCGGGATTTTACCCGAAGTCGTCGCATGCGTTTCTGATCAGTCCTCTCTTGAGTGTAAACGAAAACACATAGCATACCACCGGAATCCAGGCGAGTTCCCGTGCGCCGGCGACAGACGGGCTACATATTGCGGGGTTACCCGGCGCCGCGTATGATGGTGATAGTCCCTATGAGCGAGAAAAACGAGCACGTCGATTACCTGATCCTTGGCGCCGGCATCGCCGGGCTGCGCGCTGCGATCGAACTGGCCGGCGCCGCCAGTGTCCTGGTCCTGACCAAAGGCGAGATCTACGAATCGAGCACCGAACACGCACAGGGAGGCATTGCTGCTGCGCTTGCCGAAGATGACGAAGTTCACCTCCATCTTCAGGATACCCTGCAGGCCGGCGACGGCTTGTGCCGTGAAGAAGCCGTGAAGATCCTGGTGGAACAGGGGCCGCGTGAAATCAAAAAGCTGATCGACTGGGGCATGGAGTTCGACCGCGAAGGGACCAAACTGGCCTTTACGCGCGAAGGAGCTCACAGCCGCTCCCGAGTTCTGCACGCTCACGGAGATTCGACCGGCGCCCAGATTCTGCGGGCTCTGATGGTGAAGGTCAAAACGCTCCCCCACATTGAAATCCGCCCGCACACCTTTGTGACCGACCTCCTGATGGACGGAGCGAAGGTTGCGGGTGTCCGCTATATCGACGCAAAGGGCCCGCGCCTGCGGACGATTGAAGCCAATGGCGTGGTGCTGGCAACCGGCGGCATGGGGCAGGTCTACAAAGAAACCACAAACCCCGAGGTTGCCTGCGGTGACGGGGTTGCCATTGCCTACCGCTCCGGCGCGCTCTTGAGCGATCTGGAATTCATCCAGTTTCATCCCACCGCTCTCTACGCAAAAGGCGCTCCGCGCTTCCTGCTTTCCGAGGCGTTGCGGGGCGAGGGCGCCGTTCTGAGAAATATCGACTTGCATCGTTTTATGCCTCATTACCACGAGGCCGGTGAGCTTGCGCCCAGGGACATCGTCTCCCGCGCCATCGTCATGGAGATGCGCAAGACCGGATCAGAATTCGTTTACCTCGACCTCACCGGCCTGAAGCAAGATCACGTCAAGAGCCGCTTTCCCAGGATCTATGCCACCTGCCTGCAATACGGCCTGGACATTACCGCCGATTTTCTGCCAGTCCGCCCTGCGGCCCACTACGCCATGGGCGGAGTCGCCACCGATCTCAACGGCAACACCTCGCTTGCGGGCCTGTACGCGGCCGGCGAAGTGGCTTCGACAGGAGTCCACGGCGCCAATCGCCTGGCCAGCAATTCCCTGCTGGAAGGGCTGGTGTTCGGAGCGCGTGCCGGCGCGAGCGCCCACAGACATTATTGCCATTCGCACTCCAAGACTACCGACGAAAAGCCCAAGGTGGGCGAATCCAGGGGCACCCCTATGCCGGCCTCCCGCGCCGATACCCCACAGGTTGTGAATAGCCTTCGCGGAATTTTGTGGGAAAAGGTCGGAATCATCCGAGAGCATGCAGACTTGATAGAAGCCGTTGGCCAGCTTGAAGAACTCACCATTCTGGAACCGGTCCCGCTGAACCGGCCATGCCACGAAGCCCGGAACATGCTGACCCTCGCACGCCTGATCGCCTCCTCCGCTCTGGCTCGCAGAGAGAGCCGCGGAGCCCACTATCGTACCGATATGCCGTTCAGGGACGATTCAACGCCTCCCCTCCACTCCTTCGTAAAGAAAGATTCTGCGCTCACCTTTTCCCAGGACCTGCCGGCTGATTTCAGCGGAAAATCAGCAGCTACCCACAAGTAACGCCAACCTCGACGCCCACCGGGAAACAGTTTGCGACGTTGGGAGGCACCAGCCTGAGTCCAAGGAAGCCTTTCCCAAGCGAGGCCGGGATAACTGTTATTGGACGTGAGGGGAATTTTCAAGCTGGCTGAGCGTCGCTTTAACCACGCGGCCCACAATGGTCAGGCTGGAAGGGCTGCAGTGCTGGATCACATCCTGCGCCGTGTGCCAGTAACTGTTGTCTGGCCCATAATCAAAGTCAATGATGTCGACAGAGGAGACACCTGCGCTGACAAAAGGAATGTGGTCATCGGTAACTGCGGTGGGCTGGCGCAGAAAATATTTTGAATAGCCCAGCCTGTCCGCCTCTCGGAAAACCAGCTTGTTCAGCCACTCCGTGGAGTACTGGTCCCAGTGGATATCCAGGTGCGCATCCCCGATCATGTCGACAAGGATCATGGCCTGGATCCTGCTCAACTCGCCGTCTGCCGTCATCTTCTGGACAAAGTGCCGGCTGCCGTAAGTGTTATCATCACCCGCCCATTGCTGCCGGATGGCTTCCTCGCCGTCGAAAAACACGATCCAGTAGGTCAGCTTGTGCCGCGTCTGCTGCAACTCGCGGGCCATTTCCAGCAGAAACGCGGCGCTCGATCCACCGTCGTTGGCGCCGACAAAGCGGAAGGAATTCTCCAGCTTGGTGTCATAGTGGCCGGCAATCATGATGATGTGCCTGGGTTCACTGCCGGGAATCTCGGCGATAAGATTCACCATAGGAATATTCCCGTCGGGAGTGGCCCCGACAAATTCGTCCTTCACCACTTTGCAGCCTGCTTTCTCCAGTTGCCCGACAATCCAGGCACGGGAGGCCTGCAACGTTTTGGAACCGGGGGGCCGGGGGCCGAAGGACACCAGGTGCTGGAGGTCCGCAAAAGCGCGCCCGCCGTTGAAGGCATCGGCGTCCGCAGCCCGGGCCGTCGGGCCGTTTACCAGAGAGGCCAGCAGAAACATGAACAGAAACAGCAGGGAGGGAAGCTTGCCGCCGCTAAGTCTTCGCATGCCGCTTTTTCCAGTTTTTCCGGTAATAGACGAGCCAGGAAAGACCAATGCTGACGATGTAAAGGCCAACCAGCGGCATCCAGAACATGAACAGCGTAGTCCAGTCCGGCGTGGGGGCCAGTGCGGCCGCCACAACCGCCGTGATGATGATCGCGTAGCGGATATTCTTGATCAGGAATTTGGGTGTGACAATTCCAAAAATGGAAAGCAGAAGGATGAGGACCGGCAACTCAAAGACCACGCCGACGCCCAGGATGATAGTCAGCGCCAGGCCCCAGTACTCATGAATCGTGATCATGGGGGTGAAGCGGTTGCCGAATTCCAGCAGAAACCTGAGGGCCGCCGGGAAAGCAAACCGGTAGGCAAAAAATCCGCCCGTAAAAAACAGCCCGGATGTCAGTCCCACAAACGGCCAGATATATTTCTTTTCGTGACGATAAAGGCCGGGAGAAATGAACAGCCACAACTGGAGCAGAATATAGGGCGAAGCCAGAAAGATGCCGCCCACGATGGAAAGCTTGATGTACAGATTGAAAGGATCGACGGGGTTGGTATAAACCAGCTTGTCCGCCATGTGCAGACTTTGCAGGGTGTCTGTCAGCGGCTTGGCCATGAGGCCGTAGATCTTATCGGAAAAATAGAAACAGACTAAGAAGCCAACGAAAACAGAGATGGCGCTGTGGACCAGCCTTTGCCGAAGTTCCTCAAGGTGCTCGAGGAACGACATCTGCCTGCCGCTGGAATCGTCATCCTCGGGGCCGTGGTTCGGGTTCTTGCTGGGGGGATTCTGAATAGTCGTAGCCATACTCGGGAGCCTGCTCCAGATCGCCCTCGGACTGATGGCTCAGCTTGGTCTCAGCCTCTTCAGACTGGTCGCTCACTGTTGTCTCTTCAGACTGTGCGCTCAGTTCGTGCGTCTCTTCCGGGTGTTCGTTGAAGCTTTCCTCTTCCGTTTCGTTATAGGGATGCGTCTCGTGTTCAGTGTACCCGTGCTCAGTGTACTCGTGTTCAGAGTAATTGTGTTCCGGGTAACTGACGTCCTCGTCCTTGCGGTCCAGATTTCGAATTTCCTCTTCCAGCGAGCTTTTCAGCTCGTTGGAAGCGCGTCGCAGTTCTCCCATTCCCTTGCCGAGTACGCGGGCAATCTCCGGCAACTTCTTCGGCCCGAAAAGAAGAAAGGCAATGAATAAAATAAACCCGACTTCAGTGAACCCGCCGCTGAACAAGACGTACCTCTCTTTTGCATCATAGGTGACGCTCCCCTGCTTGTCAAGCAAGTGTGGCGCTTCAAGATACGGGGCGCGCAATCCCCTGCGCAAAACCAAGTGTCACTGTTTTCCACCTGATTCCGCCACCCACTTCGCCGATGCTCCACTCGCAAATTGATGGCCCGGCGTTGTGGCACTTACGGCTGATTCTTCCGTTTCCCCACCGCGATCCCGCGCATGAGCAGCCACCATACGGCGGCCGCAGCGAAAGCTGCCGGAACAGCGGAAATAAGGGACGACACCCACGGGTATCTGAGGCCGGAGCCGGACGTCGTAACCTGGAATACTACGTAATCGATAGCGATGGTCATGGCCGCCCACGGTAAACCAAAGCGAAGAAGCGACTGGTGGAATTTAGCGAATTTGAAGGGAATGTTCGAGGCCGCAATTCTCTTTGTAAAGAGTGGCTCTGCCATCCTTCGCTCCTCACTTAACACAAAATCACCGCAGATGGCACATCTGTTCGCTCAATCAAGGTGTGTGCTACCACTCCAGCCGAGGGTCCATTCGTGGCAACTCCAAGGCATTCGCCTCTGCAATCGCAGGCTGTGCCAGACGGCGTTCCGCGCGCGGCAGAAAAGCCAGCCAGCTAGCCATACTGGTGGGCATGCGGCCCGGGTGTGCGAAATTTAGTCGTTATGTATTTTCAACAACATGGCCAGGTTCGTTTTAGGTTCGTTTTAGGTTCGTTTTTTCCACAGGAACGTATTTTCAACAACTTCTCAGCTTCGTTTTTAGGTTCGTTTAGGTTCGTTTTTGGGCACCGATCCTTTATTTTCAACAACCTCTCAGGTTCGTTTTTCAAAATAACATCTTTTTTTGTCCCATTCGTCCCAAAAAGCCAGAACACTAGCCTTTCCCCTGGCGGGCAACCTGCCTGCCGGACGCTGCAGGTCGGGCCTGCCCATCACCCCCGGACATCAGGGCTGAAGAACGAATCCAGGGCGGCACAAACCGCCCTTGCCGGCGCCCCGCAGCCGCATCATAAAGGCTACCATACTAGGCCACGTTTGTCAAGCAAATTCTCCGCAACAGCGCACGCTTCGCCATCCCCGCCGTGTATGCGCCACGCGCGCACGCCGATGGTTTGGAGGGACACGCCGCCCGCCGGTTCTTCACCTTGACACCCGGCGCCTTAGCCTTTATGGTTGCTCTGGTCTGTGAATTTCCTGGCCTGCAAATCATGATCTGACGCGACCTGAGAACACGCTCCTTCGGCAGAGCCGGCAAGGGGCACGAGGGCAAAATCATCTGAGTGAACGCTTGATGGACCGCCCGGCAGCAAAGCAGGAAATCCAACCGGGGAACATTCCGCGAAAGGACCAAAACTCTATGGAGACTCAAAAATTATTCGCCCACCAATGGCCGCCGGAAGTTTCTGGGCCTTTTTCTCCCGGCAACAGCGGCCGCATTTCTTGTGCGCCAGCCGATTGCGTATTCATCGCCGTTTGACACACCCGGGGCAAACCGCTGGGCGTTCACGCCCGATCCCGCGCTTCCGAACGTGCTGCTGATTGGGGATTCCATTTCGATCGGCTACACCCTGGATGTGCGCAGGCTGCTGAAGGGCAAAGCCAACGTCTTCCGGCCAATGAAAGCTGACGGCACGCCCGCCAACTGCCAGAACACTCACTATGGCCTGGAGCATATTCACAGCTGGCTCGGCAAAAGCAAATGGTCGGTCATCCATTTCAACTGGGGATTGTGGGACCTCTGCTACCGCAGCCCGCAATCAACGGGTAACGGGCGTCAGGATAAGTTCCATGGCGTACAGGACGTACCCATCGCGCAGTACCCGAAGAACCTCGAAGAACTCGTGCAGATCCTCAAGCGCACAAAGGCAACCCTCATCTGGACGGCCACGACAGTGGTTCCTCCCCATGAGCCCGGCCGGGTTGTGGGCGACGAGGTCAAATACAATCGAGTTGCGGCAGAGGTGATGCGCAGAAACCACATCCGGACGGACGACTTATATGCCCTCACCAGCAAATTCCCGCCAGATAGTTTTCGGGCCCCCGGAAACGTGCATTATACGAATGCGGGATATGAACGAATAGCCGAACAGGTGGCCTCCACCATTAGCGGCGCTTTACAGAAAGACCACGCCAGCGTGGGGGCTGTGCGGCGTTCCGGCGCCGATCAACTGATCTACCACCCATCGGTTTAGATCCCGTATTCCAACTATAGAAGTCGGCAGCGCAGACCGCCATGGGGAATCCCCTCCCTCTTCCTGCAGGAATCGCCTGCTTGACACGCCGATTTCTCCCCGCTATATTTAGGCCTAGCTCCGTACATCATCGAACCCGGACGCCGTTATCAGATCACCGTGAGGTTGTGTCTGGCGATGGAGATGCGCATATTCAGGTCCACGCATAAGCAAATAGCTGCCGCGTTTCTGATGCTGGCGGCAGCAGGACTGGCGCTGCAGAGCCGCCGTGTGCTGGCCGCCAGCCATCCGCAAGCAGGGCTGCTGGTTCGCGGGATATCCATCCACCACGCTCCGGACGGGGCCGTCACCATTGATATCTCCGTTACAGGCCCTGTGCCCTACCGGACAATGCAACTCTCCGGCCCGGACCGGCTTGTGGTGGACCTGCAAGGCGCCCATGAATCCGAATTAAAGGATGAATATCCTGCCGAATCCCAGCTCCTCAAACGGGTGCGGGCCAGCCAGTGGAAAAGCGATCCTGCGGTGGTTCGCGTTGTTGCCGACCTGAAAGGCCATCCGGCGGTTAACGTCACGAAGCAGGCTTCGGGAATCCGGATCGAGCTCAAACCCCGGGGCGCGGAACTGGTGTCAAACCACAACTCAGGCGGCAGGCCGGCCAAACAGGCTGCTGACCCGCTGGAGCCTGAAAGGCGAACGGCCCAGGAGGCCCCACCGCCCGGCAAGGCCTTTCAGGTCCACCGCTTCAAGGATCTCTCAGCCAGCCTGACGGCTCCCGTGCTTTCTTCCCATGACAAGCTCGTTCCCGTGGCCGACCCCGACCTGGCGCAACATCAAGCTTCCACCCTTGCGCTGGTATCCGGAATTTCGGTTCTACCGGGCAGCCAGGGTGAAACCACCATCGACATCGCGAGCAGCAAGTCCGTTCCCTATCGAGTCTTCCAGCTTGCCGATCCGTTCCGGCTGGTGATCGACCTGAAAGACGCCCGCGACGCCAGCAGCCAGGACGTCTACCAGGTGGATTCGCCGGTGCTGAAAAGGGTTCGGGTGGGGCAGTGGCAACCCGGCAACCCGTCGGTGGTTCGGGTGGTGGCTGACCTGGAGGGGTATCCCATTTTTGACGTTCACGCGCAGCAGCCGGGAATCCGCATAGAACTCCGGCCCCGCTATGTCCCCGGCGCGCTGATGCGCAACCCGTTCCAGTTCAAGACAGAACCGCAAAAGCCACGGCGCGCCGCGACACCCTCAAACCAGGCCGTGACGGCAGGCGGCGGCTCACCGGCAGCCGCACCCGGCGGCGACTTTTCGGGCCTCAAGGTCATCGGTTTTATTGACAAAGCGGGTGTCGGCACCCAGGCCGTCATCTCTCACCGCTCAAGTGTCTATCTGGTTCCCCAGGGAGGCACATTCGAAAACGCTTTTACCGTGGTTGCTATTATGCCGGACGCGGTGGTTGTCCAGAACCTGGAAACCCGGGAAAAACGCCTGATTGCCTATACTCCCTGACGGTCCCGCCTGAAACCCCTTCATAGCTTTACTGCACGGTTTGACCAACACGAGATGGCGCCAGCCCGGCCCGCTCACGCCCGCCTGGCGGGTAACTCCGCAGAGCCGGTTGCCTCCGGCGCCTGCCCGCTAATGCCGAAAGTAGTCCGGCTCATTGCCCGGCTTCCATTTGATGTTGCAGCCGATGCTGGGCTTCTGATCATCTGAAACCGGACTGCCGTCCAGAACGGCATCCAACGCAGCGCGCAGGTCGGTTCCGGTAACGGGGCGGCCGTTGCCCGGACGGCTGTCATCCATCTGGCCCCGGTAGACCAGGCGGCCCTCCCGGTCAAAGAGATAGAAATCCGGCGTACAGGCAGCGCCATAGGCACGGGCAACCGTCTGGGTTTCGTCATAAAGGTAAGGAAACGGAAAGCTCATCGCCTGGCTCAACTCCGCCATTTTCTCCGGGAGAGTCATCAGGGATAATGGCTCACGTCATTGGAGTTGATTCCGACAATTCCAACGCCGCGCCGCTGATATTCCGCCTGCGAGTTCGACGAAATGCGGAAGCACGTGCTTCACAAAAGGGCAGTGATTGCACAGGAAGACAACCAGCAATGCAGGGGCGTCCTTGTAATCATCGAGGGACACAACCTTGCCTCCGGTATCCGGAAGATTGAATGATGGCGCCTGAGTGCCCAGAGGAATCATCGTGGAAGGGGTATTAACCATCCATGCCTCCTTAGAATGCGGGATAACAGCCTCGCTCGCCCACATCTGCTGAGCGGGACGAGACTTACTGAAACAGTTCCAGTGTACCAAATTAAACAACTTGTTCATCCCACCCTCTCCTCTGTGCTGGAGATTTCGACCCAGGGTTCAAGTTTCCACCCACAATGCCGAAAGTAAATCCATAGGAAGTCTTTTGCGGTGTTGGAATTGGGAGTTCCCTCTGCCATCGGTCGCGAAGTCCGGGATACGGAAGAGAAAGGGCCGCTTATTACAGGTCCGGGGAAGGATCAAATCGCCATGGTGGAAGGGACAGGATCGCCGAAAAGGTTCAACAATGTTGAGATCGCAAGCACCACCCCCGAAGGCGGTGAAGAAGTTCGCCCGCAGCCGGGCGAAAACAACGATCGTTCTGAGAAGGAAATCTACCGGTCGAAAGCGCTTGAGATGCTGGGCATGCTGGCCGGTGGCGTCGCCCACGACTTCAACAATGCGCTGGAGGTCATCCTTGGATTCGCGTCCCTGGCAAGGATGCGGCTGTCGGAGACTGACCCGCTGCACGAGCCCCTCAAAATCATTGAGGAATCGGCCCAGGGCGCCGCGGACCTGGCCCGAAGCCTTCTGGATGTTGCAAAAGACCATCCGGACGACAAGGGGCCGGTAGACCCGGGTGAGCTGATAGCAGCCGTCCTCAATATCATTTCCCGCACGTTCGACCGCAATGTCCGGATCGAACATCCCCTGGCCTCCCGGTTGCCCTGCATGAAAGGAAGCCGCAGCCGGCTCCAACTGGCGATCCTGAATCTCTGCATCAACGCCCGCGACGCCATGCCGCAGGGCGGAACGCTGGTGATCGAAGGAGCAATGCAAACGTTCGACCCAGGGGACGCCAGGCTCCCCGCGGCGTGCGCGCCGGGCCATTACGTCCGTATCTCCGTTCGTGACACCGGGGAAGGAATACCCGCAGACATTCTGGAAAATGTTTTTGTGCCACTGTTCACCACCAAGGAAACGGACGGCGGCTCTGGCCTGGGCCTGGCGATGGTGGATCGAATCGTCAGCGAGGCACAAGGGTTTATTGCCGTCACCAGCAAACCGGGGGAAGGAAGCGAATTTTCGCTTTACCTCCCGGCCGTTTTCGAGCAACCCCCCAAGGCAAAGAATCCTATTGCAGGCCAAATGATGACCGGCCGGGGCCGTATCCTGGTTGTTGATGATGAACCGCGGGTTCTTCAATTCCTGGAAAAGGGACTGAGCCGCCTGGGTTACGAGGTGGAAACAGCCAATAGTGGGAGTAAAGCCTGCGAAATCTATTCCAGGAACGGCCACGGCATCAACTGTGTTCTGCTTGACCTGATCATGCCGGGAATGGGCGGGCTGGAAACGTATGCCCGGCTCAAGGCTATCGACCCTGCGGTCAGAGTCATAGTTTCCTCCGGATACAGTTCCGGACGGGTCAGGAGAGAGGCCATGGAAGCCGGGAGTCCGGAGTTCCTGGAAAAGCCCTTCACCCTGGAAGTCCTGTCTCAGGCACTGCAGAAAATCCAACAGAATTGAGCGCCGGCGTGGCCAGAGCGCAAATATGATGGCCAATGTGGACAAACTGCCGGAAGCAATACCGGGCTTGCCACGCGTTCTAGTGGCGGATGACGATCCCGTGTCGCTGCGGGTCCTGCAAAGGGCTCTGGAGAAATGGGGACATGACGTCCTGGTCGCCAGAAATGGAACCGAGGCCTGGCAAGCCCTGACTCTACCGGAAGCACCCCCTATAGCCGTCCTCGATTGGATGATGCCTGGAATGGATGGGCCCACCATTTGCCGCAGGGCCAGGGAGGTGCCTTCGACTTCACCTCCCTATTTCATTCTTTTGACGGCCCGCGACGATTACGCCGATATTGTTGCCGGACTCGAAGCCGGGGCCAACGACTACGTGGTCAAACCTTTTCACTACGCGGAGTTGAAGGCGCGCGTCCGGGTGGGAATCCGTGTTCTGGAACTGCAAAGGAGACTGGCCGAAAGAGTGCGGGATCTCGAAACGGCCTTGAAGCATGTTAAGCAGTTGCGCGGGTTGTTGCCCATCTGCATGTACTGCAAAAAGATCCGCAATGATGGGGACTACTGGCAACAGGTTGAAAACTATATCAGTGATCACACCGAGGCGGAGTTCAGCCATGGAATCTGCCCCGAATGCTACGAAAAATTCGTTAAACCGCAGCTTGGGTAAGAAAATCATGAAGGAACCCTCCGTCCCGTGCTTTCGGAGGTCTCGCCAGTCCTGTCTTCTTCCTGGCCGCCGCCTGCTGCTGGCAGCTGCGGCCATCCTGGCATTGCTCCAACCTGCCGCGCCGTTGTGCCGGGCGAACCGCCATACGCCTCCTGGAGTGAGCGGAGCGGCCTGCCCCATCCCTTGGGCAGCCACTGAACTCTTAAGCGGACTGAAAGACACTGACAGGAGCGCGTACATACCGGTCCTTACGAAGATCTTTCCCTGGGTCAAGGCAATAAGCCTGCTGGAAGCGAGTGTGTGGAACCGGCTTCTTGTCGCCGCGGCCATCCTGATATCCATTTTCTTCCTCTGGGCCGAAATCCTCCGGCGGCGAATCCACAATCAAAACAGCCTGCTGAAGACATGGGCGTTGCGTGAAGTGGTGCTCAAGAGAAGGTATGAGGAGTTGTTTGAGAACGCCAACGACATCGTTTTCACCACCAACCTCGAGAAGCAAGTGACCTCCATCAACAGGGCAGCAGAAAGGATCATGGGATACAGCCGGGAAGAGATCCTTGGCGAGGATCTGCTCAACTTTGTGGTCGAGGAATACCGGGAAGCCACCGACCTGATGTTCAGGCGAAGACTGCAGGATGATGCTCCAAGGAACGACTACGTGGAAATCGTGGCCAAAGACGGGCACAGGATTCCACTGGAAGTCAGCAGCCGTCTGATTTTTGAAGACGGGATACGGGCCGGGGTGCAGGGGATTGCCCGAGACATTACCGAACGGAAGACGCTGGAGCAGAAACTTCTGCTCCGTGAAAAACGTATGGCTTCCTTCTTTTCCGACGCTCCTGCCGGACTCGCCATTCTGGACAGCCAGCTCCGGATCCTCCAATTCAACGAAACGCTGGCACACCTGGTCGATTGCGACCCGCAGAAGGTCATTTCCAGGCCTCTTCGCGAGGTGTTGCCCAAATTAGCTCCCCTGGTGGAGCCGGCCATGAAGAAGGTCTTGAAAACGGGCAGGCCGCTCATCAACTTTCCCCATAAGGGAGAAACACCCTCCCATCCAGGTACCATCCACCATCTGATCTCTTCGTATTTTCCCATTCCGGCTCTTGATGGTAACTCCAACGACCTGGCAGTGATCGTGGTGGACGTTACCGACCGCAAGCGGGCTGAAGAGGCACTTCGAGAGAGTGAAGAGCGGCTGAACAGCATTCTAAACTCCTTGAGCGATGTCGTATGGTCCATGACGCCTGACCACGGCCGGGTCCTCTACTTGAACCCGGCAACGGAAAGGGTCTATGGCCGAAAGGTCAGCGATTTCTATCAGGATCCAGGCTTATGGGTCGCCATGGCTCACCCCGACGACCGCCAGTCACTTGTCGATTCATTTCCACGCCTGTTGAAAACCGGCGCGGTCGATCAGGAGTTCAGAATCATACGCCCCGACGGCGAAATTCGGTGGATCTATAAACGCGCTCGTGCCATTCGGGATTCCAAGGGCAAGGTGCTCCGGGTGGACGGCATTTCCACCGACATCACCGAGTTGAAGCAGACAGAACAAAACCTCAGACTTTACAAGGAAATCTTTGCCCGCTCCAATGAAGCGATCGGCATCCTCAGTCAGGAAGTCCGCTTCGTGGAGCAGAACAAGGCACATCGCGAGCTGCTGGGGTATTCAGACGAAGAACTCCGCGGGCTGTCTCCGGGCGCACTGATGGACGAAGCTGCCTTCCAGGAAACCATCACGAGAATCGGCAAAGCACCCTCGATTCGTTTCGAAACCGTTTTACGAACCAAGTCCGGGAAAAATCTGGACGTCGAGGTTTCCACATTCACTGTTCTGAACACTACTGGCGAAACGCTCTGCCGGGTCGGAGAGGTTCGCGACATTTCCGAACGCAAACGTGTCGAGATGGAACACCGGGAGGCACAGGAGGCAGCCGAAGCCGCCAACCGGGCAAAAAGCGAATTCCTGGCCAATATGAGCCACGAAATCAGGACGCCTCTGAACGGGGTTCTGGGAATGACCGAACTGGCCCTGAGTACCCGGCTGAATGAAGAACAGCGCGAATACCTGACTCTGGCAAAGACTTCCGGAGAAACGCTGCTGACCGTCATCAATGACATCCTGGACTTCTCTAAAATTGAGGCCGGGCGGCTGGATATCAACCCGATCGAATTTGATTTGCGCGATTCCCTTGGCGATACCCTGAAAACGATTTCGCTGCGCGCTCACGAAAAGGGCCTGGAACTGGCCCTGCACGTCGAGCCGGATGTTCCCTACCGCGTGCAGGGCGACCCCACGCGACTGCGGCAGATTGTTGTCAATCTGGTCGGCAATGCCATCAAGTTCACTGACCATGGGGAAGTAGTTCTGCACGTCAAGGCGGAATTCCAGACTGAAAATGAGATCATCCTTCACTTCATCGTGGCCGACACGGGAATCGGGATTCCTTCCGCGAAACAGCAGATGATTTTTGCGCCCTTCACCCAGGCCGACAGTTCTGCCACACGTCGATACGGAGGCACCGGCCTGGGCCTCGCCATTTCTTTCCAGCTGACCGAACTGATGGGAGGCCGCCTCTGGGTTGAAAGCACAGAAGGAAAAGGCAGCTGCTTCCACTTCACCATTTGCTTCCAGCCCGCCACATCGGAAGTCGCGGACCTTCCACCCTCTGGAAGCATCAACCTGCAGGGATTGTCGACCCTCGTGGTCGATGATAATGCGACGAATCAGCGCCTGCTCGACGAGCTCCTTTCCAACTGGGGAATGAAACCCGCGATGGCCGATGCCGGGTGGACCGGGCTGGAAGCCATGAGGCAGGAAAAGGCGGCAGGGAAACCTTTTGCCCTCGTCCTGATTGACGCCTTGATGCCGGATATGGATGGGTTTACCCTCGCCGAACTCATTAAAGAGGACCCCGAACTCTCCCTCGCGACGATCATGATGCTGACTTCCGGCGGACACCGGGGCGATGCCGCCCGCTGCCGCCAGTTGGGAATCGCCGCCTATCTCCACAAGCCCGTCAAAGAGCGAGACCTCCTCCAGGCCGTCCTGCTCGCACTGTCGCCGCGCCGGAGCCGCTCCAGAGACGCCGAACTCATCACCCAGCATACCTTGCGCCAGGAGCGGCGACAGCTCCGAATCCTTCTGACTGAAGATGATATGGTGAATCGCCAGTTGGCTGAACACCTGCTAAAAAAGTTCGGCCATCAGGTCACCTCCGTTTCTGACGGGCGTAAAGCCGTGGAGGCCGTTCGGACATTGGGATTCGACAGCTTTGATGTGGTCCTGATGGACGTCCAGATGCCGGAGATGGACGGCCTCGAAGCAACGGCCGCCATCCGGGCTCTGGAAACAGGGAGACCGCAGCGGCTGCCTATCATCGCCATGACCGCCCACGCGATGAAAGGCGATCGGGCTCGTTTTCTCCAGGCCGGCATGGACGGTTACATTCCCAAACCCGTCCAGATTCTGGAACTGGTCAACGTCATAGAGCAAACCGTGCCGAAATCTCAGGAGGCTGCACCAGAACACCCAACAAAACCTGCGGCACAGGAAATCATCGACTGGAAACGGGGACTCGCATCCGTGGATGGCGACTCCGAGCTCTTCCATGACCTGCTCAGGATATTTGCCAACGAAGCGCCACTGACAATGGAAAAGCTGCGGGCTGCCGTCAAACTCAAAGACCCGGCAGCCATCCGGCTTTCAGCCCACACGCTGAGGGGATCCGTGGCTAATTTTGGAGCTGGCGATGCTGTTCAGGCCGCGTCGAGACTCGAAGCGATGGCAGAGAAGGGAGACATGAGGCAAGTCGCAAAAAGCTTCCGAAATTTGGAACTGGAAATCCAGCGTGTGCTGGACGCAATCGCGACCCTCGAAAGCGAGGTGATCGAATGAAAATTCTGGTCGCCGATGACGATCCCGTCAACCGCCACCTTCTGAAGATTCTCCTCAGCAAATGGGGATACGACGTGTCCGTGGCCACCGACGGCGAGGAAGCTTGGCGGGAGCTGCAGAACCCCGGTCACCCCAGAATCGCTATTCTTGACTGGATGATGCCCGGGATGGATGGCGTCCAGGTCTGCGGTAAAATCAGGGCAGACAAGACACGGGCCCCCATGTATCTGCTTCTCCTGACCGCAAAACAGGCCACTGAAGACGCGAATGGGCGTTTTGAGTCCGTTGCGGACGACTACCTTCCCAAGCCTTATTCCGCCCACGAGCTGAAAGCCCGGCTGCGCACCGCAAGCCGCATCCTCGAACTGGAGGACGAGGTTAAAGCGGCCCGTGAAAGCCTGCAGGTTGAGACGACCCACGATCCCCTCACGGGATTATGGAACCGCTCGTCCATACTTGAAATTCTTCACCGGGAAATTCATCGCGCCCGCCGGCAGAGCTCTCCCCTGGCTGTGTTCACCATTGACATTGACCATCTCCGAAAGATTAATCACCAGCATGGTCAACTTGCCGGCGACGCTGTCATGCGTGAAGCCGTCCGCAGAATCTGTAGTTCCGTCCGTATCTCAGACTCGGTAGGCCGTTACAGCGGAGGGCAGCTTGTCATCATTTCCCCGGCCTGCGACTGTGACGGAGCCATGAAGCAGGCCCTCAGGCTCCAGGCAACAATCTCCCAGGAAGAATTCAAAACCTTCAAGGGAAACTTCACCGTAACCATCAGCATGGGAATCGTCGTCAGCTGTAGCGAACATCACGCCCGCGAGCTCATATCGTCGGCTGAGGCCGCCCTGGCAAAAGCCAAGAAAGCCGGCCCCTGCCGTTTTGAACTGGCCTGTCCATAGAAGGGATCCTGGCCGATCCCCGCCCACACGGAACTCCAAAGATTGTCCCCATCATTCTGCGGATGTTTATGATGTCCATAAGCTGATTTGATTGGCCTCGGATATCCTTCCTCCTATAAGCTAGGGCCATGGCGCCCCTGCCGTTGAAAACGTCCCTGCTGGAATTTTGTTCGGGGGAGTTTGACCGCATCAGGGCGGAGTTTGAAGCCACCGGTGACGGCTATTCCGCCGCTCTGGCGCGCGCCCATGTCGTCGACCGCGTTAACCGGGATCTCCATGAGTCCCTCATGACCGCACGGCCCGAACCACCGGACGACTTGTGTGTGGTGGCGCTCGGGGGTTACGGGCGGCAGGAATTGTTCCCTCAATCGGATATCGACCTTCTGTTTGTTTCCAGGCAAAGCGCGACCATGGCCCGGTACCGCGAGCCCATCGGCCAGTTTGTCCGTTCCCTCTGGGACCTGCGCCTGCGCGCCTCCCAGACCTGCAGGACCCTGGACGATTGCAGCACTCTCCACAGGGATAACCTGGAATTCAACGTCGCGATGGTGGACCTCCGCTACGTCGCGGGTTCGGAGGAGATATTTTCCGAACTTCATGACACCCGAATGCCAGGGCTCCTCGGTAAAGAAGGAAAAACTCTGTTGAATAACCTGATTGAGATGACCCGTCAGCGTCATCACAAGCACTCCGACACCATTTTCCAACTGGAACCGAACATCAAAGAAGTGCCTGGCGGCTTTCGTGATTTTCATGTCGTCCGCTGGCTCAGCCTCATCTCTGAACTGGAATCGACCGGCCAGTGGAAGGCTCCTGAAAACTTGCTCCCTGCGCGTTCAGCAGAGGCCGCCGATCGGGCTTTCCAATTTCTTGCTGCAACCCGCTGCTTCCTCCATTACCGCAAGGAGCGCGACGATAATCGCCTGAGTTATGAACTGCAGGAAGAGGCCGCCAGCCAGGGGATCGGGGTCAGCTATGGCCGGAAAGTCCCGCCTGCCGACTGGATGCGCGCCTATTTCCGCCACGCCAGAACTGTGAAGAGACTGGCCAACGAGACCATGGAGGAAGTCCAGCCGGGACGCCTGGCGCTTTACAACCTCTACCGCGACTGGAGATCCCGGGTATCGAATCTCGACTTTTCAGCGGTGAAGGGAAAGGTCTATCTCAAATTGCCCGCTGAAGCCCGCAATTTTGCCTACCTGATGCGGCTGTTTGAATTTGTGGCGCGGCACGGCCTGGAAATGGGCCGCGAGACGGAACAATGGGTGGAGCAGTCTCTTCCGGGAGGGCTGGGCGGCGTGCAGAATGACCCTGACTTCTGGACGCAATTCTGCAGGATTCTGTCGTTGCCGCATGCGATCGATGCGGTCCGGGCCATGCATCGCCTGGGCTGGCTTGAGGAGTTCTTTCCGGAGTTTCGCGCTATTGACGCACTGGTGATCAGGGATTTTTATCATCGTTACACCGTCGATGAGCACTCCTTACTGACCCTTCAGAATATTTGCGCTCTGCGAAACGCCGAAAGTGAGTGGGAGCGCAAATTTGCTGAAATCCTGTCCGAACTCGAGGAACCGCACCTCCTGCTCTTTTCCCTTCTGTTTCACGACGTGGGCAAAGGGATGGCCGCCGAAGACCATATCGACGGCAGCATCGAGGCCGTGGAGCAGGTTTTCGCGCGCATCCGGGTGAAAAAGGAAGATCGCCAGACCATTCGCTTCCTTATCCGCAGGCACCTGGAAATGTCAGTGTCATTCCAGCACCGCGACATTTTTGAGCCTGCCACAATTCATCACCTGATGGAGGTTGTTGGATCCCACAACCGCCTCAAGATGCTGACCCTTCTGACCTACGCGGATATCAAATCGGTCAACCCGGAAGCCCTGACTCCATGGAAGGCCGAAATGCTCTGGACGCTTTACGCCGCCACGTCGAATGCGCTCGCCCGCAGCCTGGACAGTGACCGGATACAGTCTGCCGAGAAAGCCATAGCGGCTGAAAACGGAGCCGCAACTCTGGAGGACAATCTCCAGTTGCCGGAAGGAGCCGAGAAATTTCTGGAAGGCCTGCCGAAACGTTACCTCCGGATCCACACAGCGGAGGAAATTGGAATCCATCTTCGCATGGCGCAGGGTCTTTCGCGTGACCCGGTCCAGACCATGCTGAGAAACCGTGATCACTACTGGGAACTCATGGTTGTAACACGGGACCGGCCCCGGCTTTTCGCGTCCCTGGCGGGGATACTGACCGCCTGGGGGATGAACATCGTTGCGGTAGAAGCCTTCGCAAACAGCGCGGCCACTGTTCTCGACACCTTCCGTTTTGTTGACCTGTTTCACACGCTGGACCTGAATCCCCCTGAACAGGACCGTTTGCAGCATACCGTCCGCGACGTCCTGACCGATCGGAAAAGCATCGAGGAACTGATGCGCGGCCGCATCCGCACGGAGAAACGCTTCGAGTCCGGCGCCAGAATTCCTACGCGAATTCGATTTGACGAAACCTCATCCTCCCACAGCACGCTCCTCGAGCTGACAACCCAGGACCATCCGGGGTTGCTTTACCAGATCAGTTCGATGCTCTCCGAGCATCGATGTAATATCGAGGTGGCTGCGATTGACACTCAGGGCCACAAAGCCATCGATGTGTTTTATCTCACTATCGATGGAAACAAGCTCAGCTCTGAAGACAAACAGGCCGTAGAAGACGCACTGCTCACTTCTCTAAACTGAAGCGCCGGAAGTGTGCAGGGTTCAGGAACGACCGACGGGTACACCGGGCAGACAGTTGAACGCCTGTGTGTCAACCTGCCAGTAAGGCATGTAGTTAATGCCCGGATTATCTTTCACAGCGTAGTGAAGCGGCTGGCCCGGCTGCGGCACCAGCAGCTGCGTGAGCCGATCAGTGTGTGCTGCGTCCACTCCCCGCAGCCTGACTTCCGGCGCTCCCACAGCGGCCAGCAGGACCGGCCCATACAAAATGGCATAACGTTCGTACCCCGGGATCTGGTCCGTCCCCTTATAGCGCGTTACGCGCAGTTCGGCCGGTAACCGGAAGGCAAGCGTATCGCCGTTGGACCATGTTCGGTCAATCACAACATAGCTGCCGGGACGGCCCGTTGCAGCACGGCTGCCATTGACGTCAACGTCCATTTCGCGCGCCGCCCACGAGGGTACGCGCAGGCGAATCCTGGCATGGGCCGGCCGGGCTGCAGAGAATTCCAGGCCCACCTCAGGGTGGAACGGGAACTTTGTCGTCATCTTCAGGCTCAACGTCTGCCCGTCCTGCCGCCAGCGGATGGTGGAAGGTTCAAAGAGGTTCACGTAGAGTCCGTCAGAAGCGATGGAATAGACGTGTTCAGGCAGAGAACCGATCAGCCGCGTTCCCTGCCCTTCGCAGCAGGTGTTGATCTGGGTGGGCTTTTCTTTCCGGTGGGTCAGGAGCGCGTGGTAGCGGAAGCCCTCCGCCCCCGCCTGGTTGGCCAGGGCCACGTTGTAAATGGATTTCTCAATCTCGCTAATGTACGCTTCCTGCTCCGGATCGAGCTCATGGAGACGCTGGTTGAGGAAAGCCCAGAAGGCATTTCCACAAAGCTCCTCAAGCTTTTCGCGCAGAGGGTAGGACTTCGGCGGGCACTCCACGTATTCGATGATGGAAGTGCTTCCGCCAATATTCTCCCAATTGTCATGGAAGAGGTCCCAGCCGCCTTTGACAGCCCGCAAGTAGCGCGGATCACCCGTGGCACGGTAAACGTCAAGGTAGGCCAGGATATCAGTCAGCAGGTAGCAATGAGGACGATCATACGGGTATTGCCAAACGGCGTTTTCGTCGCGGGCCGCCAGGCGGTCCAGCCAGAAGTTCTGCTGGAAATAGCGCTGAATGACCTGGATATCGGCGGGCTTCCCTACTGGAGTCGAGTAGAGACGGGTATTGCCGATCATTCCCTGCCCGCCCTGGATGGCGAATCGCATCATATAAGGCAGGTATGAGCACTGGTTGAACCAGTCATAATAGCCCCGCAGCAGTTCGAAGGCCTTGCGATTTCCGGCGTAGCCTGCCTCGATCAGGCCGTGCGTCAGCCAGGCCCGCGTGTACGCACCCCGCTCCGAAAAGAAGATGGTCTTCTCCGGATAGGCCATGATGTACCCGTTTGGCCCTTGGCACTTCGCGATGCCGTCCACGACGGCGTTGAGGCGCCTGCGAAGCTCCGGGTGGTCAATCCACCGCAAGGTGTTCCCGGCGCCCATCAGGAACCGGCCGGCGTTTGAGCCCGCAAGGTCATGCTCCCAGAACTTTGTCTTCGGCCTGGGCAGGCCCGGCGGGTTGGGGATCCCCGCGCGTTCGCGGAACTGGCGCAGCAATTCGTCGACGCTGTAGGAATTCAGGAGATACCCGATATTGCTTTCCATGGCGGCCTGGAAAACTCCGCCATTCAGGCTGACACCGTTGAGTGGCTTCCTGGCCCGATAACCAGGAGGCTTCCAGGTGCTCGCCGGGGTCACGTTGCCGGGGTTGTCAACAAGAACGCCTTCTCCTCCCTCACGCTCGGCCCGCGTCACCTGTGCCGCGTCATCATCATTTCCGTAGATTGCATCCACAGTAACCGGACACCCGGCGGCGATCTCTTTCCCGCCGGAATAGACGCTTATTTTCGCCAGGGCCAGATGATAACCGGCTCTCGGGTCAGCGCCTTTTCTACCCGCAACATTCATCAGCCGGGTTGCGGTCAGCCGCAGATAACGCCCCGACACACCGGACCGACGGAACTGCTGAATCAAACCGTGAGGATTGGGATAGTCTGACGCGGTGTGATCGACGATCGTCCTGGCGTGTTGAAAATCAGGCAGATCACACACATCAATCCTGAAGCGCAAAGGAAATCCCTCGCCGGCGTAATGCTCATCCCGTCCGGGATACAGCCTCTCATTCGCCGGATAGATTTTGACGCTGTCAATGGGATAGCTCAGGCCCAGGTCAATCTGTATCCAGGTTGGAACGTCAGCCGATTTGGGCAGGTTTTGATCGGTAGGCCCGGTACTCGCTTGCGGGCGTGGCCGCCATCCATTCGCCGCTCGGAGCAGGAATAACTTCCTGATGATCATTGGGGGAGGCTGCGGAGGCTTTTTTCGCACCGCCAGCTGCTGCAAGCCCGGCTCCCGTGGAAACCGCCACCTCCAGGAAAGCGCGCCTGGATATCGCCATCAGAAGTCCCTCCCTGCGTTTCCTTCAGTCAACGCGTTTGCACTTTACGCCCGATCTTCGGCCGACGCAAGGTACTTTCAATGGGAGGGGACGGACAGACACGCCGGCATCGTGTGACCCGATCCTGAAAGGGGACCTTCTTTCAGCCTGGCTGGCGCAGGGCCAGGATTTCCGCTTCCAGGCGGTCGAGCCGCGCCAGAGCTTTTTCGACCGCCGGCGCTCCTGCTTCCTGTGCAGCGCGCGCATGGACCAGGGCCTGTTCTGCAACACGGGTAACGTCGTGAAGAAGTTTTCGTATTTCCGCCTCCAGCCGGTTGCGGCTTTCCTGCACGCGATTCAGGATGTCGCTCTGCACACGCGGCGCTGTTGACTTCAAGCAAGTGGCCGAGGAACTCCACGGCGCTGTTGTTGATGACACGATGCATTCCTGCCACGCCCAGGCCCAAGTCCGCCAGCCACCGCAGCGGCGAGGCCGGCTCTGCAACTTCAATGAGGTCGCGGAACACGAACTTTGACCGCACCTGAAGCCCGCCGTTCGCATCCAGCGCGTGAGGCATCCGCGCCAATCCACCCGCACCGGCTTCAGCCAGTTTCTTCAGGAAATCGTTTCCAATCTCTATAAAGCGCCGGGTGACCTGGCGGTATTCCGTTTCAGCCTCCGCTTGCTCGGCTTCAAGCCAGGGCAGGACAAGTTCGCGCACAATCCGCTGGGCCTCGCGCATGGTCTGCCGCCGGTAGGCGGGGCCCATGCCGCGGCTCCTCTCACGCAGCGAATTCTCGAATTCCTGGCGCGCCCGCAGCGACGCTGAGTTCAGAAAGCTCTTGCGCCGATTAATGAACAGATCGGAGAGCCGTTGTTGCTCGGCCATGAAAAGGAATCCCAGTTCGCGCATGGAGCGTTCTGCCGAGGCAATAATTTCTCTGGTGGAAGCCACCCGCTGCTCCGACTCGGAAATCGGCCGGCAGAGCGCCTCGCGCTCTTCAGCAACGATCGCCAGCAGTTGTTCGCTCAGCCGTTCGATGCCGCGCTCGCAAGCGTAGCGAACCAGCCGGTAGCTGGAATCGAGTGTGAGCTGTTGCAAGGCCAGGACCAACCTGCTCCAATCACGGGCCGGGCCGCGGCCCTCCAGCCGTTCCAGAGCGCTGACCTCGTAAACCGGCCCCGCGTCTCTCTGCAAACGCTTTCGCAGCAGTTTCCTGGTAAAGTCCGCGGCGGCAGCCCTCTCGGCATCGGTCGTCCGGTCAGCCTTGTTCAGCACCAGAATCAGATCCCGGACCTGCCGCCCGACAGCTTCAACCAGTTTCAGCTCTTCTCCCGCCAGAGGAGGGTCCGCTCCAATCACCACCAGCCCAGCGTCAATGCGGGGAAGAAAGTCTTCGGTGGAAGCCGTGTTTCCCGCAAATACGGAACCCAGCCCGGGCGTATCCACCAGGCACATCCCGTCCTTGAGTAACGGCGCGGGGACAAAAACTTCCACCCCTGCTATGCCTAAGCTGTTTTCGGGATTGTGCTCTTCTGAAACGTACCGGCTTAACTCGGCAAGAGGAACATCCTGCCACTCCCCGCTCTGGCGCCGGATGCGAGCGGCGCGCTTTTCCCCAAACCGCACGACGGTCGGAACAGTCGTCACAGGAATAAAGCCCGAGGGCAGCAACGGCTCACCGATCAAGGCGTTGATGAGCGTCGATTTTCCGCGCTTGAATTGTCCGATACAGGCAAGGTAGAACCGGCCTTCAGAAGCCCGTACCGAAAGATCGGAGGCCTCCTGTGCGACGTGGTCAGCTCCCAGTTCGCCCGCCAGTTCCGCCAGCCGCTGAAGGCTTTGAACTGCGCCGGCGCCGGCGGTTTCTGCGGGGATAGTCAACGTACCATCCTCAGGTTCTTCACGGCGTAACTTCACTTCGCTCCCCCCTCAATCTTTTCCCGCCGGCACTTGAATACCTCTTCACACAAGAAAAATCGTGGCCCGCACACGGCCAGGATCGCCACCAGGAAAGATGCAGGATGGGTGGGACTCAGTGCAGCATTACCTTCCATGGCTTGCCGCCTCGTTTCTACGCTCGGAAAAGCCGCCCGAAAAGGACTCTGGAAGGAGGGTAACGCGCCGGAGTTCCACCATTGTGCTCGCCCGTCACCGCCTTTCCAGGAGTCATCTTCCCCTCAAAAAGGGGCGGTTAAGGGCGAACTCCAACGCCACCAATAATTATCTGTTTGGCACTGAGGGTTCGTCAATCGCAAACGCGCAATTCGTCCAGCAGAAGGCCGATGAGGCCATTAGGCCCATGGCCGAGGTTTTCATCACGGCGGAGCGTGAGAAAAGCTTGTTCTCGACAGTCTGCGGCGCTGCCGATACCGCACACAGTTCCAGGCACATTCACAAATTTTTCACATTAAGAATCGAGCAGCTTGCACCACGAGGACAACAGAATGGCAGGCGTGGAGGGACTCGAACCCCCGACCCTCGAATTAGAAATTCGTTGCGAGTTGATTTCAACAGCTTAAATCATTGAATTTACAGGATCGCTGAACCCATCTTGTGTCACAGATAAGACCCTATTTGCGCTTATCTGTGACGCTAACTGTGACGCCGTTTTCCGATTCCGCTCTTCAATTCTTGCGAGAAACCATAATGGCAAACAGTCCCGGCACAGCCAGCCACAACGAGTATTGCATCGGGCTGAATGGCACGGACTCATAGTCCGAGAAACCTATTGCCCTCTTCGGTCAGAAGCCGACGCCGTGTCTTAAGGAAATCCTCGTAGCGATCCAGCCGCCAAAGATTCCGATCCGTTGGTATGCACTGCTTTCGAAGTTGTGCGACAGATATCTTCACACGCTTCATGTACGTAGCAGGTTCTTCGGAACCGACGTTAAGGTTTATGGAGGTGACCTGACCGGTGTTTTGGGTACCAAGTGAACTGCTAGAGAATTCACTTGAGGAGGAGCGGTCATGTCCATGAAGAGGTACAAGCCGGAGCAGATTGTGAATCTGCTTCGGAAGATTGAAGTCGAGATAGCAAACGGTAGGAAAGCGGCACAAGCGTCCCGAGAGGCCGGGATCACTGAACAGACCTACTATCGTTGGCGGAAGGAATTTGGTGGGCTGAAGCTCGACCAGGCGAAGCGGCTGAAGGAACTGGAAAAAGAGAACAGCCCGGTTGAAACGGTTGGTGGCTGAACTTTCGCTGGAGAAGCAGGTTCTGCGCGATGTGGCGCAGGGAAACTTCTAAGCCCCGAGCGGCGGCGTTGTGCGGTGGAGCATGCGCGGCAAGAGTACGGACTCTCCGAGCGGTATGCCTGCCGGCTGCTGGGGCAAGCGCGAAGGACACAACGATATGCTCCGATCTTGCGGAGCGATGAAGATGCGCTGACGCGAGCGATCATCACCCTGGCCAGCCAGTATGGGCGGTACGGATATCGGAGAATTACGGCTCTGCTAAAACAGGCGGGATGGCAAGTGGGCAAGGACCGGGTCGAGAGAATCTGGCGGCGTGAGGGCCTGAAGGTGCCGCAAAAGCAGAGGCCGCGAAGGCGCTTGTGGTTGAACGACGGGTCGTGCGTGAGGCTGCGGCCAGAGCGGCCGAGACACATTTGGAGCTACGATTTTGTAAGAGCGATGACCCACGACGGCAGGACGTTACGTTTGCTGACGCTGATCGACGAATACACGCGGGAGTGCCTGGCGATCCGAGTGGCGCGAAGGCTGGGCAGCCAGGAAGTGATCGAAACGCTGGCGGACGTGATGCTGGCACGAGGCATCACGGAGTACCTGCGCTCGGACAATGGCCCGGAATTCGTGGCCCGGGAGTTGCGGAAGTGGCTGGCCAGTCTGGGGACTGGAGCGTTGTACATCGAGCCCGGAAGCCCCTGGGAGAACGGATACTGCGAGAGCTTCAACGGGAAGCTGCGAGATGAATGCTTGAACGGAGAAATCTTCTATTCACTGAAGGAGGCGCAGGTCGTAATCGAACAGTGGCGGGTGGAGTACAACACGCGACGCGCCCACTCGGCGCTCGGCTATAGGCCGCCGGTACCGACGGCCTATAGCCGTCTGGGAGCACCAAGACCAGTTTTACAGCCAGGCGCTGTGATGTAAACTGTCTCCCTTCCTCTGGTACCAAGACCCGGGCTCGTCAGCGGGATTCCAACTTATTGGACCACTGTCGACGAGCTCAAAACAGCAGCTTTAACTCAACCGACGGCCAGCCGGCGTGCTAATGAGAGAATACATTTACTCCTCGTACTTCTCAGCCGATGGCCACTATCCGACAAGCCGACTATACGTCAAAGTGAGCGCCCTGATGGTTTCCGAACCCCTAGCAACAATAAGCCCAGTACCAACGCACGCCATACTCAACCAGTGTCCGACGAGTTTCACGACCGGGTTCTCACCGGTTGTCCGTTCACCTGAAGAAATTTCTCGTCGGTAAAACTTGGGACGAACAAATCCCCTGCGTTCGTAAGATGCAAAAAATAAATTGGGGCCCACCGAAATGTAATGATATGAACCCTGTGCAAAACGCGGGCCGTTCGTGTGCTTTGGTCCTTTTGAGCTTTTGCCTTGCCGCTGTTTGCAGTGATGACCGTCCGTTCTGCCTGGCTGTTGCACGCCCCCTGCATACACGGGATGGTTTTGAAGAATAAAAGCTAAGCTCAATCTGGATTTCGTCCAGGATGCTTCCAGAGGCTTTCTCAATCCAGCATGAGACTATGTGCACTGGTCGTAGTGCGTCTAAAAGAAGGCTCCGGACGGGAAACCGCGTTGGGCTGCGATTGATGACATGGTTCGCAAATGAGCGCGATTCAGGAATAATAACTCAGTGGTTCTGGGCCAGTCCTTGAAGACCTATGGCTAAAGGTAGAGACTGTCCAATTGCCGAAAGGCCGGCTTGTTGTCGCACAGCAGAAGCGGCTTTGGGTTTGATGCGGTCGGGATCACGACCGGGTGGAAGTTACAGCCTTGATCCAACGCCCGACTTCCACGCGGGTGACACTTCATCAGGCCGGCGTTTTGCCCCCGCCGACTCCGAGCCTGGCCAGCACCGGAGCGGGACAGCCGTCCCACTTTTCCTGCGGTTCGTTGCCGACGTAAGGAAGGTCACGAATTCCCGTCAGGCTGGTGAAGAACCCGCTGACCACAAGGTCGCGCAGCGTATTGAAGAAGGCAACGGCGCTCGCGTCTTCGGGCGCCGCCTTTTCCGGATAGGCAATGCGGTCAAGAACCTGCTTCTGCCGCGCGGTCGAGCAATCCGCAAAGTCGTGGTTGAACGACCGGTTGCATTGCATGTCGAGCCACGTGAGCCCGCCGCGAATCTGGTCGAGGAGAGTTCCGCGCTTCAGATCCAGCCAGCCGTCGATGAATTCCGGCACCCCGGCCTGCGTCGCGCTGCCCGAACGTTCATCGGCCGGTATGATCATGTCAGAAAGGATGCGAATCATCTTCCACTCATGCTCGCTGAGCGCCTTCGGATGATCGCTTCCCTGCCCTTGCTCACCGGCTGTCGCCTGGGGCGCTGCCTGCGCCACTCGAGACGCGAACGGCGCAACCGACACCAGCGCCGCCGCGGGCATGCCCGTCATCAGCTTCAGAATGTCACGCCGCTCAAAGCGCACGCCTCGCTTTGTTTTCTTCTCGTCCATGTCGTCTCCTCAACCTGCAGGTCGCACCTGCTACACATTCCCTTTCTTCACCTGTTCCTCGATGTACTCCGCGGTGCGCCACGCAAGCGCCATGATGGTCAGCGTGGGATTCTTGTCCGCCAAGCTGACAAAGGGCGCGCCGTCGGCGACAAACAGGTTCTTGCAATCCCACGCCTGGCAGTGCGAATTGAGGACCGACGTTTTGGGATCGTCACCCATGCGGGCGCCGCCCACTTCATGGATGCCCTGCCCGCCTACCGAGATTCCCCATCGCTGTCCCGGCCCGGAGGATTCAATCACCCTGCCGCCGGCGGTCTTGACGATCTCATGGAAGGTCTCCTGCATGTGGCGCGCCATCAGGATTTCATCCTGTCCCCACTTGAAGTGGAACTTCAACACCGGAATCCCCCACTGGTCCACGACGCTGTTATCAATTTCGCAGTAGCTGTCTTTATTGGGAATCATTTCGCCGCGGCCGTGGAGGTGAATAAACGCGCCGTAGACCTTGCGGCAGTCCTGCTTCAGCTTTTCTCCGTAGCCGCCGCCCACGAGTCTTTCGGTGCCACTCAGGACTCCGGGCATGGGCATGCCGCGGCGCCCTCCGCCAAACTCAATGTGGTAGCCGCGCGAAAACGGCAACTGGTTTTTCCGCTGCTTTTCGAGGTTCCACCAGGGCATGTAGAGGTGCATTCCTCCCACGCCATCTTCGTTGTGCGCGGGCAGATCCATCATTTTGGGAACAAAGCCACTGACGTCACTCATCACGGTGTCCATCAGGTACCTGCCCACCAGTCCGCTTGAGTTTGCCACGCCGTTCGGAAAGCGGCTGCTGCGCGAGTTCAGCAACAGCCGAGCCGTTTCGCAGGAACTTGCGGCCAGAACAACGACCTTCGCTCGAACCTGAACTTCCTTGCGGGTCTTCTTGTCGATGTAGGAAACTCCGGTGGCACGACCGTCCTCGCTCGTCAGGACTTCACGTACCATGGCGCCGGTCCGAATCTCCAGGTTGCCCGTCATCTGCGCCGGCGTCAGCATAACAACGGGAGAGGAATAGTTGGAACCCAGCCGGCAGCACCGCCCGCACTGCCCGACGTAGTGGCACTCGGGCCGGCCGTTGAGCGCTTTGGTCAGGATGGCCAGGCGCGACGGTATGCAGGGGATGTGAAGTTTTTGGCAGGCCTGCTGGACCAGTAGTTCGTAACAGCGCGGCGCAGGCGGAGGAAGGAACTTGCCGTCGGGAAGGTTTTCGATACCCTCGGCCGAGCCAAACACTCCCATCAGCTCTTCCGTCTTGTCGTAATAAGGCGCCAGTTCGTCGTAACTGATGGGCCAGTCAAAACCCTTGCCGTCGCGGCTGTGGGGTTTAAAGTCATACGGACCGTTGCGGAGGGAAATCCGTCCCCAGGAATTTGTGCGCCCGCCCAGCATGCGCGAACGAAACCACATCCAGTCGCTGCCTTGAGCGCTCAGGTAAGGCTCGCCGGGAACCTGCCAGCCGCCCACCACAGCCGTGAAGTAATCGACCGGGTCCTCGAAATTTCCGCCGCCGTGGTAGGGCGCATTGTATTGCCACTCAAGCCACCTGGAATCCTTCGCGGCATCATACCAGCCGCCGGCTTCCAGCATCAGGCATTTGGCCCCAGCCTTCGTCAGGTTGTAGGCAACCGTCCCGCCGCCCGCGCCCGAACCCACAATGATGGCGTCATATACGTTGGCGGCGGCCATTGAATCCTGCATCGCTTTTCTCCCAAGTATCAGCTTCCCTGTTTCGATCGAGCGCCGGATCGCCCGCCCGGCAGACGAACTCGCAACGCGCGCACGTCACTGAAGGCGGACGAGGCGAACCTCCGCTCGATTGTTTCCCTGGACGTCAAAGGAGATGTTTCCGGAAACACCGGCAACGTCCCGCGTGCTCGAAAGGTGGTCGCGCACGCGGGCGCGGTTGGGGCCGGCTTTTCGTACAGCCTGCGCAACCAGCCGGACGGCTTCGTAAGCGTCCACGGCAACCGGGCTTGGATAAGTTCCGGTTGCCGCCTGATAGCGGCGAGCAAAGCTTGTTCCGGAAGCCGCCCCGTCCGGGACGATGTCTACCGTGAAGATGCCTACGCCTGACGGGTCTTTCACTCCCGCCGCGTTCTGCGGGCCAAACCTGAGCCCGGAACCCACCTGAGCTGTCTCCTGCGAAAGATAGACGGGTGCGTGGATTCCCTTTTCCCGAATGGCCTCCAGCAGCTTCCTGGCGCTTTCCGGCTGCGTCCAAAACACCATGGCCTGCGGGGACCTTGTCCTGATGGCCGCAAGCAACGGACCGGCATCCGGCCGCAGTGGATTGAGGGCCAGAGAATCCGGAGGCGGCGCCCCGAGGCGGCGGGCAGTCTCCACAAATTCCCGGCTGCCCATACGCCCGTCGTGATCACGCTCAGCCACCAGGAGCACGCGCTTGAATCCTCGCCTGCGATAAATGTCCTGTGCCATTGCCTGCGCCTGCTGAGCGTCACTGGGCCCCAGGCGAAAGATCCACGGCAGGTTGATCTGGGTTGTGGTTGCGTCAGAGGAAAGGGTCAGGATGGGAACACCGATCTTGTTTCCCACTTGTTCGCTCAAGTGCGCCGTGGCGCCGTTGGCGGAAGTAACAATGGCGACAGCGTGGTCATTGAAAACAAGGTGGAGCACCGCATCGGTGACGCGGCCCCACGCCGGACCGCTTTCGTCGCCGATGGCAAGTTTCAGTTGGAGGCCGCCTGGCAGCAAACCCTGCGCCGAGTCTTCCAGCGCCATCCTGGCCGCACGGACGATCGCCTCCCCCTCCGCCTCCTGCGAGCCCTTAAGGGGCGCCAGGATTCCAATATGGATGACCGGGCCTCGAAGATCGTAGGAGGATTCTCTTCCCGGTCCTGCATAGCTCACGCCGGTTGATTCAATTGAAGCGTACGGGGCGGGCGGTGGGCCCTGCTGCGCCAGCGCCGACACCGAAACAGCGGTGATCGCAACAAGGCTTGCGCATCCCCAAAGTCTTCCCAGGCTATGGAACGCTTTTCTCATCGGGAGTTCAAAAAGTCCGGCAGCCAGGGTGGTTCTGAAGCCGCTACGCCCGGCTCAGTGCATGGACGCGATCGGGTTGCCGTCCTTCCAGTCCGTCCGGTGTTCCGGCCAGTAGACAAAATGCCCGTCCTTAACTTCGGCAAAAGTGACGGGAGCAATGTTGTTCAGGGTGTAATCAAAAAACGCGGTTCCGCTCACCCCGTTGTACCGCTTCATTCCATGCTCGCGCAGGGCGTCCATGATGCGGCCCCGGTTGAGCCCGGCTTTCTGGATGGCCGCAATCAGGATGCTCATGCCGTCATAAGCGTAGGAGGCGTAGGCGTCGGGCTCAGCGTGGAAGCGCTTGACATATTGCTCGCGGAACGCCAGCCACTTCGGGTCGTGCCGTGAAGGATCAATGGCGGAAATGGCCACCAGGCCGTTGGCCGCCGGTCCGGCGACCTTCAGGAGCTCCGGATAAGCCACCCGGCTGCTGCCAAAGACAGGTTGCTTCATTCCCATGGCGCGCATCTGCTTGAGAATCATCCCGGCCTCGCTGGCGCTGCCCCAGATGACCAGGCTGTCGATGCCAAGGTTCTTCAGTGATTGCAACTGCTCGGAGAAGTCTGTCGCACCCGGCGGATACTTCACCACCACCAGTGGCTGAAAGCCAATTCGCCGGGCATCGTTGAAAAATTCCTCATAACCGCGCCGGCCGTATCGGCCGTTGACGCGAAGGACCCCAACATGCCTCAGCTTGAGCTGGTTGAAAACGTAGTCGGCCAGCGCGTAACCCTGCTGCCGGTCATCGGGAAAATTGTGCAGCAGCCACTGGATGCGGGTTTCTGTAACCGTGGGATCGGTGGTGCCGGTGTCCAAAATCGGCAGCTCCAGTTTCAGGGTGGCCCGCAGGGCAATATGCGTGGAAGCTCCGTCGATGGAGCCCAGCATGGCCCACGCGTGCTCCGTGTAGAGCATTTTCACGATGTCCATCGACGACGCACCCCAGAGGGGAAGGTCATCGTGGATCTTCAGGGCAAAGGGCTTGCCGTGATAACCGCCCTTCGCGTTTGCTTCATCGAGGGCCATCCGGGCGCCCTGCAGCATGGCAATGCCGTAAGGAGAATCGGGATTGGACTTGCCGAGCGGGCCGAGAAAACCGATGTTGACCGACTTCAGCTCTTTCAGGTCAGGAGCAGACTCGCTGCGCGCCGCACCGTTGTATTCCATGGCGTTCGGCTCCACGTACCATTCCTGGTAGGGCTTTCGAAACCGCCCAAAGGGCACAGCCTGCGGCGGCATGTTGGCATAGCGCATCTTAGCTGGAGATTCCTGCTGCGCGGGTTTCGAGGATGTAGACTGCGGCCAGGCTGGAGCGGCCAGCAGACAAATCAAACACGCTGTCAGGATTCCGACTCTCATGCTCACAATCCTCCCGTTTCAATATCTGAACGCCGCGCCGCGAGGTCCCGCCACCGCATGGGCCCACCGAGCCGGACTGCTCAGCGGACCCGGGCCGCCTTATCCACGGTCGCTTTCAAAAATCGCCATGGCTTCCATTTCAATCAGCAGGTCCGGCCGGCACAGAATGGCCTGAATGCCCGTGGACGCCGGAAGCGGATCGAGTTCCTGCTGCTTGAAAAACTCGGTGCGAATTTCATTGAACGCGGCGTAGTCACGCTCGATGTCGCGAAGGTAGCAGCTTGTCCGGACCACATCCTTCCACGTTGCGCCCTCGGCTTCCAGCAGGGCCGTAATGTTCTGGTAGGTCCTCCAGGTTTGCGCCCGGAAATCTCCCACATTCACGCTGCGCCCGCACTCATCAACGCTGGACGTGCCGGAAATCAGCAGGATGGTCATTCCCTTGATATCCAGGCGCAGGCCGCGCGAAAACGATGAAGGACGCTCGTAATCGTACGCTTCATTCAATGCCCCGGGCGCTTTGATGGCCTTTTTGGAGACGGGCTTGTGCTTCTGTTGTGCCGTGATGGCTTCAGTGTCTGTTTGCAGCTGACTCATTGTGTTGTTCCTCCTTGTCGGACTGGCGAATGCCATGGCTTAGACCGCCCGCCGTAGCAACCCAGATGTCCTTTCCTTGAAATGCCATGCTGAGAATGTAGTTGTGCGCGATCGAAGTGGGAGATTCCATCCTGGTCTTCTTGCCATCGGGCCGGGTGATGATGATCTCGCCGCGCCCTGCCTTCCCGGCTTTGGCTGAATCGAGAGATTTCCAATCCGCCGGCCGGTAGGTGACCCAGGTGTTCGTCTTGTAATCCAGCTCGCTCAGGCCCTTCTGCGTGCAGGCCCACACTTCGTCGCCGCGCGAGAGGACGCCGTTGACAAAATCGTCGGCCAACCCGCTGTCTTTGCTGAGATAGTTGTGCCAGTTGCGGCCGTCATACCCGCTGAGCCCAAAATAGGTGCCCGCCCAGAACATCCTGGTGTCGGGGTTGTAGGCCACGCTGCTGACAATCATGTGGATGAGACCCTGGTTGCGGTAAAGAACGATCTCCATGGAGCCGTCTGGATCCGTGTAGGGCCTCCAGAAGTGGCCGGCCAGGTCGTAGACCAGAACTCCGCCACCCCACAGGCCGAAATACGCCTTCTGCTTGCTGAAAGCGATGGCGTAAGACCAGGGCTCATCAAAAGGAGAGTTCTGCTCATTAAAAATGGTCCAGTCGCCGGTGTCCGTATTCAGCCGGCTGATGCCCGCGGCGGTTGCGGCCCAAACGTTTCTCCCCTGGACGGCCACGCTGTAAACCAGGTCGTTCGCAAGGCCGCTGGTGAGGTTGGTGTAGTTTTTGAACTGGCCCGCAGAATAGCGGCTGAGCCCGCCAAAAGTTCCGGCCCAGACGTCACCGGTCTCGTGGTCCACTGCAACGGACATCACCACCGGACCCGCCAGGCCCTCCGCCGGAGTGAAGACCTTCTTCACCTTCCCGTCCTCGATGAGCACCAGTCCGTTTGAAGTCCCCGCCCACACCTGGTTACCCTCGGTCGCCACGGAGAAGACTTCGCCTTCCGGCATCCCGTTGGCTGTTGTGTAGTTGACCCATTTCGTGTAAAGCGGGGGAGTCTGGGCCATCACGCCGGTGGCCGCCAGGACCAACAGTCCGGTTGCCAGTAACAGGCACGCTCGCAATCGATTTCTCATCGTTCCTTCGAGCGGCGGCCCGAAAGCCGGGCAAGCCGCCGGTTCTCCTTTATAAAGTCTTCAAAAACTCGATCAGGTCGTTCAACTGCACTTTGTTCATGTCAGAAGTAATTCCGTGTTTGTCGTCCGGATTGAACCGGGTCCAGATGCCTTCCAGCGTCAGGGCCTTGCCGTCGTGCAGATAAGGGGCTCGCATGTAAGCGCCTTCCAGCTGGGGGATATCAAAATCCTTGACGTTGTCAAAATTTGTTGAAGTCCCGACATCCATTCGGACCCGCGATGTGTAATGCGTCTGCGGAGCGTGGCAGAAATAACAGCGGTCGCGGTCCGGAATGATTTGGCCGTCGTTGGTTGTGGTCCGGAAGAATATCTCGCGGCCGCGTTCCTGGGCTTCGGTGAGGTGCCCATCCGCAGCCCGGCGCGGGTTGGGCGGCAGCCTGAGCGAATGGATATACGACACCAGGTCCTTCACCTGCTCGGAGCTGAAACCTTGCGACCGGAAAATATACATGGCGGTGCGCGGGCCGTCCTGCGTGGCCAGGTTGGGATTCAGGCCGTTCCATTTGAAAGGCGAGGTTTCCGCAATGCTGAGCAAGGTCCGATTTTCTGTGACGTCGTGTCCCAGGTCCGGCGTTTCAAGGCTCCAGACCAGGCCGTCTTCAAAGCCGTTGTGAGGATGGCAACTGGCGCAGGCAAGCTGCGATTGGTAGCAAAAAGTTGCGTCATAGAACAATTGTTCGCCCCGGCGGAGGGCTGTGATTTCTTTGGGGCCGCCCAGGTCAATGGTTGAAGCAACCTTCAACTGCTGCAGGTCAATGACGCTGAGGGTGTCGTCCGTGCGATTTGCAATGTAAGCGAAATGGCTGTCGGGCGAGACCACAACGGAGACCGGATTGCGCCCGGTGGCCAGCCTCTTCACCACAAACTGCCGGGCGGAATCCAATCGCTGTGCCAGGTCCCCGCGGCCATCGAGAGCGGCATGCTTCAGCAGCCGGTTGAGCTTTGCTACGTCAATGATGGAAACCACGTTGACGCCGGACGCCGTCACCAGCGCCCATCGCCCGTCGGGCGTGGAGGCGGCTCCGAACCCGTCCGCGAAAAACCGGTCAATATCATCCAGCAGGACTTCTTTGACTTTGGAAGTCTGCCCCGCTTGCGGCTGCCCGATGATGGCCATCCCGTTGGTCAGGTACCATCCCTGCTGGATCTGGACCAGCGGAACCAGGTTGTGGGGCTGCTGAAACGGAATCAGCAGATATCCGCCATCCTGCGCGGGCACCTGGGCAATGTGGCGAAGCTGGATGGCCCCGGGAATCGTGATCCGGCTGGTCACGATCTGCCGGGCGGTATCCACCACGGTCAGTTGGGAATCAGGCGGCTCTTCGGGTGGCGCAAGCTGCGCAAGGAGATTCGAAACGTAAATCCACTTCCCATTTGAGGAAAGGTCGACATATTCAGGAAAGTGCCCGGCGGCGAGGCGTTTGATTTCCTTGCCGGTCGAAAGGTTAATGACGGAGATATCGTCGCCCAGCGTATTCGCCGTGTACAAGAATTTTCCCGCCTGGTCGGTTGTGATTCCCACCGGCCCCCAACCGGTTTTGAGAGTTCGCAGAACGCGAAGAGTGCCGGCGTCAAATTCGCTGACCGAATTGCTCAGCTCGTTTGAGACGTAGAGGGACTTTCCATCCGGAGAGATTGCGATGCCCGCAGGCCTGGCGCCGGTGCTGAACCGCCCCACGACGCGTCGCGTGTGCGTATCCACTACGAGCACAACGTTGCTGGCCGCACAGACCACGTAGAGACGTTTGCCATCGGGCGAAAGCTTCAGGACGGTGGGATTCAGATAACGGGGGCCCGAGACACTGAGGTCCGGGGAACTCTGCGGCGAAGCATCCGTCAGCGAACGCGCTATCCCCAACCCGGCCACAAGAGCGAGGACAACAACCGCCATCCTCAAGGAGAATGGTCGCCGCCGTCTTGCCCCGGTTTCCGCCTTCTGGGAATGGGTTCTCATTTCGCGTTACTCTTCGCCACTTCCTGCTTTGGGCCTTCCGGCTCTCTGACTGTCAAAATCTGGTCCGCCTTGATGTGTTCAAGCGTCTGGACGGTCCCGCTGGGCCACCGAATGATCAGCCGGTCCACTTCTGTGTTCTTCCCCAAACCGAAATGCGGGCGCGGGTCATTTTGTGAAAGGTAGCCGGATCCGGAGACCGCCTGGACGTACTGGTGCAAGTCGCCCGCCACGGCCTCAAGACTTGCGCCGAAACCGTCGCGATTGCTTCGCGTTCCGACCAGCTTCACCGTCAGCCAGTGATTGCGCTTTCCCGCGGGCGGTGTGTTGTGGAGCAGAATACCCTGGCCTCCCAGCGTGGTGATGAACGCGTCCAAGTACCCGTCATTGTCATAGTCGCCGAAGCACGCTGCACGGCTGACGTGCCGCTGCTCGAAGAAGCTGCCCACCCGGGTTGAAACGTCGGTGAAGGTCCCGTTGCCGTCATTCCTCAACAGGGTGCTTTCCATGGGAATCAGCCACGTCAGGCCGCCGTTGACGAGGAAGATGTCTTTCCACCCGTCGTTATCGAAATCGAAAAAGCCGTCGCCCCAGGCAACGTATTGGCCGGAAACCTTGCCGATGCCGGCCTCGTCCGTCATATCCAGGAAGTAGGCTTTAGGCTTGGCCGGATTGTGAAACAGGCGGTGGTAGCGGGCGTCGGAAACAAACAGGTCCTGCCAGCCGTCATTGTCGTAATCGCCGAAGATCGGGCCCATGGAAGTTGTGGCTTCACCGTTCTGCCCGTAGGCAACGTTAACGTCCACCCCCTCGTTGGTGAACGTGCCGTTGTGATTGTTGTGGTAGAGGAAGCTGGGCATCGTGTCGTTGGCCACATAAATGTCGGGCCAGCCGTCGTTGTCGTAGTCTCCGACGGTGATGCCCATCGCCCGGCCAGGCTGGCTGGCAATTCCCGATTCCTTTGAAACATCCGTAAAAGTCCCATCGCCGTTGTTATGGAACAGCCGGTTGAATTCAGGGTTGTAGTCCAGCGGACCCGGATAGTGATCGCCGGGATAGAACTGCCGGTAGCTGGGAATGTATTTCAGGTAGTTGCCGACAAACAGGTCCAGGCGCCCGTCACGGTCATAATCCAGAAAGGCGGCGCCGGTGCCGAAAAAGGGATTGTCAACGCCTGCGTCCGCCGTGACGTCGGTGAACGTTCCGTCGCCGTTGTTGTGATAGAGGATAGCGGAATTGTAGTTGGTGATGTAAATATCGACGTGGCCGTCGTTATCGAAATCCCCAACTGTTACGCCCACCCCGACCCCTTTGCCGCCCACGCCCGCCTGGGCGGTGACATCCGTGAACGTTCCATCGCCGTTGTTGCGATACAGGTGGTTTGTGGCGTCCTTGCCGTCGGGGGCGGAATGATTGGTAAGCCCCTCGACGTAGCGGCCGTTAACCACGTAGAGATCAAGCAGGCCGTCATTGTTGTAATCGAGCCAGGCGCAGCCCGAACCCGTGCCTTCCATGATTGAGCTCAGTTCCTTCTCCCCAAAGGAGTGTTTGAAGTTGATGCCGGACTTCGCGGTAACATCCACGAATTGAGGAAGCGGAGACGATGTGGCAGATTGCGCAGGAAGAGTACGTCCCCAAAGTCCCTGCGCCGCCCATAGGGGACCCGCCGCTGCAGCCAGGCTTACGAATTGTCTTCGAGAAATCTTCATGTGCTCCTCAGTGTCGGGCTGTTTGTGCTTTCGTAGGCAGTCCCACGGGAATCGGTACGTCGGAACGCTTCAACGCGAGCGGCCAGTGGTCTCCCGGAACCAGAGCCTTGCTTTCATGGCATCCCAGGCAGGGAACGTCTTCCCCGGTGCGCGCCCAAATCCAGCTTTTCTGCTGGTGGATGATTTCTCCTTTGGTCCCCAGCAATTCAAAACGGATGGGCCGGTCAGCAGGGACCTTGATGTAAAAAGAACCGTCGCTCTCCACCGGAGCTTCGCCGAGACTTCGTTCGGTGTGGTGGTCGGGCTGCAGGGCGATGACCCGGACCTTCGCGATATGGCCCGCCAGGCGGCCGCGAGGCGCATCGGCTGACAAGTAAGAGTTCAGGCAGACCACACGCCCGTAATCCCGGTCCGGGTGGAGGATGCTCCAGTAATAAAGGGGAGCTGGACGCTTTTCCATAGGAACGGCCTCGACACCAGAAAACTTCGGGCTGCGGTAGAGCGTTTGCTCAATGTTTCGTGACTTAAGGTTGAATACATAGAGACCGAATTTCGCTGCGGCGCCGGACGAGTCGGAATCTGCCCTTGCCACCACCAGACGGTCCCCATCAAGTGCATGAGCTGACCAGTAGACCGAACCCGCCGGCGTAATCACGGAATTGTGCAAAGCGCCCGGCTGGAACCAGGCAAGCTCTCCGCCAGCCATCCGACCGGACGGACCCGGTTTCTTCACAAACAACACGGTGCCGTCGTCCAATTCCACCGCGCCGGTTCGAACAAAGCTTGGCGCGCTTTCCTGACGAAACGGAGTGAGTCCCGAGCCGTCCGTCCGCAATGTGTAAAACATGCAGGATTCACTGCCCTGGCGCCCGGCCACCAGCAACGAATTTGCCGAAACAAGAATCCGGCCGCTGCGCAGTACGGTTTCAACCTGGAAATTGCCCGGGCCGAAGGTGATGGCGTGGGCACCGGCGCCGTTCCCCTGCGAAACGTAGACGGCCGAGGCCTGTTGAGTTCCTTTGCGTGTGACCATCGTAAACACAATCTGGTTCCGGGGAAGATAGGCGGGCTGAATGCAGTCCCCCAAGCAATGCGTCAGCTGGTGCTGATTCGAACCGTCAGCATTCATCTCCCAGATTTGCCAGTGGGACAGGCGTTCCTTTCGTCCGGCAAAAAGAACCCTGGACGCATCAAAAGACACACGCGGATCGGCCGCGGCAAAAAATTCCGGAGTCAGATTGACAGCAGAGTCCGCCGGGCTTCCGGACTTGAGGCGTGCCAGATGGCTTCCCCGGGGAAAGCGGTCCGCAAGTTGACCGGCTACGACGGTGGGAGCCTCAACAAAAATGATCGCAGGAAGTGTACGGGGACTTTCCGTCCGCGGCTCAGTCAAAGCCGTCTTTGAGGCCCCAAACACAAACCCTAAACTCAGGAATAGAATGATGACCCGGGTGGTTAGGAAATGTTTCATTAAGCCCAAATCCGTTCTAGGAACGATACAGAAAAGCCACATCGCGGACCCGCGCCCCATGTTTTTCAAAACCACGTCAGATTAGCGACAGGCACAGTTCCGCGATGACCTGAAATTGCTTACGCCCAAGAAAGCCGACGAAGGGCTATGTTTATGCGAAAGAAAATGGTCCGTCGATGACATCCGTCAGACTTCAAGATGACGGACGTCAATCACCGGCCTCCTAATTGTTTTTTGTGGAAGGAATAGTGGGTTAATGCAGGGATGGTTGTAACTGTCGGGAAGATCTCAGCGTCTTGCGGTCGCCTCAAGAGCGTGCAGGTCCTGGATAACCAGGTGGCGGCCCCGCTTTTCGATCAAGCCTTCCTGGCGCAGCGCGCGCCACGTCCGGCTCACGGTTTCCGGTGACAATTCCAGAATTTCCGCAATTTCCTGGCTTGTGAGCGGCAGTGTCAGAGAACAGGAGTTCGGGGTGCTTCCCTCGCTGACTGAAATCAGCGAGAGCACAAACGTGGCCACACGCATCCGCGCATCTTTGAAACTCATGCTCGTCATCTGCGTGCGAGCCTCGGCGACCTCGCCGACCAGCAGGCGAATCATATCAATGGAAATGTCCGGGTTGGAACGCAGGAAGGCAAAAAACTGCTCGCGTGGAACTGAGCAGATTTCCGAGTCCGCAACGACGACGGCCGTCACAGGGTAGGTTTCCCGGTTTAGAGCTTCCAGACCGAAGAGGTCGCCGGGAAAAAGAATACGAGTGATGCGTTCCTTCCCATTCTCCAATGACTTCACCATTTTGACCAGTCCAACATTCAAAGCAAAAAGGTGGTGCGCGGCGCCGCCTTCAAAAAACAGGACCTGATTCCTGTGGTACTGCGTAGGGCAGAATATACAGGTGAAATTCTTAACCTGTTCGTCGGGAAGGCTGCGGAATAGCGTGCTGGAGAGAACACGGCAATCGGGACAAGTTGCTTTCAAGCCTTCCTCCCGGTTCCGGTTTGTTTAATCTTGTTCATTCCTGACAAAATTCGATAGAGCGAATGGAGTCCAAGGCTCGAACCCGGAGGGGAATACCCATTCTCCGTGCTCGGGGAAACCGGCCCGCACTGTAAGGAAACAGACAACCGCGTGGCATACGGATTCTCCGCGCTTGGGCTATTTTAACAGAAACCCGGCTCCACCAAGCGCATCATGCGGGAGTTTCCACCGAAGGGATAGCGTTTTGTCAGCTATTCCTACCCACGCCGGGGGTGAGGGCAGCTTGAGAAGTGAGGATTGGTCACAGCTATCTTTGGATAACGAACCACTAAGAAGTGTGACAGAAACGCTCAAGTTGACGGGTAACGCGCTTCTCGGAAAGTGACCGCATGGTCTCCCCGCTGGATCCTAGAGTACATCCGGCGGCAGTGCAGCAGAGACCGCCACCTCCGCTGAACCATAACAGCAACCGTCTCGGGAACTTCTCCTCGGGCTCCTTCCGCATTGGGACGCTTATCGCCGTTTTCCCCGCATGGTTCACGGCTTCGGCTTGCGCGATATGTCATCCGCACGAGTGTAGTCGGATCGTTCCTCTTTGTCCTGCCCACCAAGCCGGGAATCCGTACCGGACTGCTCTTCGGTCACCTCTCTCCCGCAGTGCCTGCACCCGGCTGTCGGGTGAGTGTGGACCGTGCCGCAAGCCGGGCATACCCATGGTAGTTTCATCGTCCTTCTCCTCCTGCCCCGCCTGCTTCCCGCAGCGGGGCGTTCGTGCCGTGGTGGACATCGCCGTTCACGTTGGACCATGCCGGGAACCGCCTGGCCAATTTTTCCTTAAGCCCCTCGCGCATCATTTCACCGCAGCGCCATGAACCCGGTGCCCGCCGCCAACCCATCCCGGCGAATGCCGAAACGGCCTCCCTTCGGCCCTCAGAAGTCCCAGTCCTCCTCTTCCTCCTTCGTGGCCCTTGGCGCGCAGCCGGGGCAGCGGTAATGGTCGTCGGGCAGAACCCTGGTGCTCTTTGGCAAGGTGAGCTTCTTCATGATAGCGCTGACAAGACGCTTGTTTTTGATGATGCACCGGTCAGCAAACAACGTGAACCTTCTGCTCTGGTCTTCATAATTCACTCTCCCTCAGGGGCACTCCTCGTAGGGGGTGTCTTTGGGGGCCGCACCGCTTTGCTGCGACCGCTCCCAGAACTCGGGATGGCCAAGACCGTGGGTGCGGAAGCCCGCAATGCTGGGGCACTCCGTCCAGGGAATGCCTTCCACCGAAGGCTTGCCGTTCACGACGAAAAGGAGGCCGACCACAGGCAGGTTTGCCTTCCTCTCCACCGCCGTGGCTCTTTTCCTCATGGTTCCTCTCTGACGGACCGGCAGGCCGATGCTCCCCGAGCCAAAGATTGAAATGATGGCATATCCAGGGGCGTTTGGAAGAGAAGGTGAAATCTCCAGTATGGATCAGGCGGCCGCCATGAGGCACGGCAAGTTCCTGGTGATGCTCGCGGGTGTCGCTGATCAGTACGATGCGCATGGCGGGTGTTGCGGGCACGACTTATCTGACGACCCTGAACCGGATGCCCCTTTGCTCGTTCACCCTGATGGTGGCCTTCATGTCCAGCTCGCTCAGCGGCATCCTGCCGAATAGATTCCCTGGCAGCACGTAGCTGACATACCCCGGCGCCGTGTACCAGTAGTCGATGGGATAGATCGCGCAGCCGTCCTTGCGCACAAGCACCACATCGCCGCCCACATGCACGGGGTTCTCATAATAAGATGATGCGGAAGGCCCTGCTGCGACCGGGGAGTAGTAGGAAATCTCTCCCCCGACGTCAGGCACCACAGCGTCCTGCATGACCCGCAGGAGCAGCCGCTCCTCTTTCCCCTTGATGCTGGGCCAAGGGCCCCTGCGGGGAAGATTGATCAGGTCGAGCGGCCACAGCGGCGGGAACATCCACTCCGCCAGGTCACGCTTGGCGTGCCCCTTCCCGATTATCTTGCCGTCCGCGCTGATCCTGACCTTTGGCTCAGGGTTGCTCGGAACTTCGTGCAGACATGATTCGCTCAAGTGCGTTACCTCCTGTCGGGTTTGTTCCAGGACAAGTGTCGCTCGCCTGTCAGGCAAGTTCACTGGCTGGATTTTTGCTTCTTGCGGCGCAACAGCCCGTTGGCTCTGGCCACAAGGCCTACCATAGCCTCCGTGCAACCGTGCCGCAGCGCGATGCGGCGGTACGTGATGCCGGGGTCCTTCAAGTCCTCGAGGACCGCCGCGTGCAGTTCACGTGTCGCCCTCGCTCGACTGGGATTCATTTCCACGGCCTCTCACCTCCTCTCACCTGGAAACCGAAAGCCCGTTTCCTGAACTTCCTTACGAAATGCAAATACTGGAAAAGGCAGGATGGCCTATGGACCACGGACGTGGGCCACCGAGGGTGGGGACCATAACAAGAACAGCATCTTCTCTTTTATATATATGATGACAAGCAGGGAAGGGGGATGTGGGTAGGGGTGGCACAATAAATTTCTTACATGGTTTCTTGTGGTCAAAGGACTTACACGAAACGATCGGGGGTGGCAAAGTAAGGGGAGGCAGGGGTAGCAGGCAAGGCAGGGTGTCGTGATATGCTGAGCCAGCAGGGGAGGGTGTTAAATTTGCCGAATCACTTGGCCTCCACGGCCGGGACGGCCACGCTCCAGTGGACCGGGCCGTTTCGGAAATCGTTCCTCCGTGAGTTCCCGGTATTGATAACTGGAGGTCTCACAACCGTGGAATATAAGGCGGCAATAAGCAACCTTGAAGTGATTGAAAATTGGGGAAAGGCCTATGGCGGCACGGCCAGCGACGTACGCAGGCAATGCCCGGAGCTGCGGCGGATGACGCTGAAGGCGATCACGGCCATGTGCGAACGGCTGGCCGCAGAGGGTCGCCTGACGGCCACCAAGGTCCCCGTTCCCAGCGACCGGTACGTCGGCCGGTCGCTGGAGAAGTCGGCTGAATACACGGAGCATCGGTCATAGCGGCCGCCAGGCTGGGCTCGCCAAGACAATAGCCTGAGCTGAAGGCCGCAGGGATTGAAACGACAATCCCGCTCGGCGCAGCGTGCCCGAGGCATTGAAGAGCTTGGTGGCCCTTATTGCATTCTTCGTTCCTGTTGCCGTGACCTGCGAAGAGTTTCAAACGCATCCTCGCACCTACCGTTCATCCTGTTGACATTTGGCTGGTAGAGATCGATCCCCACATATCTGCGGCCCAGCAGCACGGCAACCCCGCCTGTCGTGCCGGTGCCCCCGAACAGATCAAAAACGATTCCCGGACCCACGACCGGTTTGTCCTGGTGCGCCCAGCCAATTGGCCTGGGATACCGCGGGATGTAGGTTCAGGTGCTGTCATTCCGGCCGGACTTCCCCCGCAAGTCCTCCAGCCTTGCGTTTTGGCCATCTGCGCCGTGGCCCTCCTGCTGATGGAGCTCCTGCCAGTGCGAAAATTGGCCATAAACCGTGATGAACTTTGGCGGGCCCTCGGAATAGACCGTCGGCTTGACAATGCGCTCCCTGGGCCTGATCACACCGCCATCGTCCACCAGCCACTCGGGGCACGTCATGGCGACCGGCCGCTCGACCAGCTCGGCAGGGTAGGCTGCGTGGTGGTTCTTCCCCTGCGTGAGTTGCCCACAAACCACACATTGCTGAGGCAACGTCCTTCCAGGGCAGTGGCGCACGTCATGTGGCCAGAATAACGGTGTTGCTCGACAGGATCGTCGGTGCCCTCGTGGAAAAATCGCGCAGGATCACGCGGGATGCGGGTGGCCGCCGTGTCCGCCCATGCCTCTTTCGGATCAACAACGAACCGGAAGAACGGCTCCCACCCGTTTCCGTTCAGGCGGCCCGGCGCGGGCTCGCCCTGGCAGTGGCCGATACTCTTCCCTTCGACGGTGGCCACTTCCTTTGCCCAGACCACGTCGTCCTTCAGGTGGAACCCGGCGTTCAGCATGGCGGCGACGAAAAGGTGGGGCACGGCCAGGAGCCCGCCTTTCGATCCCCGCTTGTCCCCGATGTTTACCCAGACGCTCGCCCAGGGACGCAGCGGGATGCTCTTGAAGACATCCACCAGGGAGGAAATGTACGAGCCTAAGGCGCTGGCGCCTTTCTCCCTGCCGATCTCCCGCGCGGAGCCGCCGTAGGTCCTTTGCCGAAAATATGGCGGGCTCGAAACCACGCAATCGAAGAGCCTCCCGCCCGCCTTCAGCCTGCGGATGGTTTCCAACGCGTCTCCGCAATGGTTCTGGTAGGGCCGCAACTGAAGTCGGGTACCAGCGGGCTTTGCGCGTGTTCAGCGCATCCGGTTGCTGTTGGCGCCCGGTGGGAAACAGCCTGTGCGCCGGGCCCTGCTGGCATGCCCTTGCTTTCAAAAGCGCTGGTCAAACCCATGAATGCTCTCCCCATGCCCAGAGCGGCCAGCGTGCTGCCGCCCCCTTCCCGGGCTTCTTGCGATGGGCCTTGCCCGGAGGGCGTGAGGGTTATTACTTGAAACCTGTGAAATGCTTGGAGGGAAAGTAGACGTGCTTCTGTGGCTGGGGAGGAATTGCCACATCGGCTGGCGTGGATTCGTCGGTGCTGGTCCACGCCAGGAAGATTATCCATTCATCGAACGCAGAATTCCGACGGCGGCACACCGGCTAATCACTGAATCAGCCCGAAGCGCCTTGGTCGGTCTCCCGCCGACATCGCTCCTTTCACCATATCAAGGGCGCGGGAACCGCTGCTGATCGCCGCGAAGCATCGTCCTTATTTCGCTCGCGATCCACTCAAGAAAGACCCACCCGCCGCTGTCCACCCGCCTGGGATTCCCATAAAGCGCTCGCACAGCGCGGGCGTCGGGCGCAGCGCGGGGTTCTGCGTTAAGGCACGGCATGCGAGCTCCTGGTGCCAGTTGGCGCTTCCGTGTTTTTTGCTGTTGGTGACCTTCCGCCACCTGCCCTTTTCGGTCTGGAAGAAGCCAGGGCGCTCGTTGGGGATTCCACCGGGCCGCCACTCCTTGACCAGCGGCATGAGGGCCGAGGGGGTGCCCGCCACCCTCGTCATAGGCATGTGATTGGCGTCGAGGGCCAGCGGGGTTTCTTCCCATTTCGTCTGGAGCTCGTGGTATGGCCATCCGCCTGGTGTCGTCCTGCTCGTCCATCCCGCCGAGAGCGCTCCGGGGAGCCCCAGGCAATAGGAGGCAAGATGCTCCCGCAGCCTTTCCCCGAGCCCTTCCACGGGCCGCTCCGCCAGCGATTGGAGAGCCATGCCGATCAGCGCCGGGATCGGCCATACGACCGAGTTCCCGCAGCATCGGTACCTGGCGGTACACTTGGGATTGTCCCGGAGCTCCCGGACGATCTCACCGTACGCGACTTCAGGGTCGCCGGAGACGTCGCCCATGGAGCCGAGATGCTGCTTGATGCGCAGCCATTCAGCGCGGGCGGCGTCAAGTGCCTCAATGATGTCGCGCCGTGATGCTGAGACGGCGGGGAGTTCAACTGCGTTCCGGTTCCGCGCCAGGATGAAGGTCCGCTGCCGCTTGTGGGGAGCGCCGAGGTCCTCGGCGGCCATCACCAGGGGCCAGCAGTCATAGCCCGCCTTCTCCAGACCCATCAGGACGCTGTCGCCGTCCGCGGAGCACATGAGCTGGTCAAAATTCTCGGCGAGGACCCAGAAGGGGCGGAGTTCCTTGCTGAGCCGCAAGAATTGGAACCAGAGCCCGCTCCGGTCGGTGGGGTCCTCCTCGGTGCCGATGCCTTCCATATTTCCCGCCACGGAGATGTCGACGCAAGGGAACCCGCCCGACAATATGTCCACGTGGGGAAGGTTGCTGGCGTTGCACTCCCGCACGTCCGTGAAGCGCCGAACGCCCGGCCAGTGCCTTTCCAGCACCGCCGTGGCGTAGGGGTCGATCTCGACCTGGAAGGCGGTCTGGAAACCGGCCATCTCAAGGCCGTAATCAATTAGCCCCACACCGGTGAAAAGCGACCCGTGGGTGGGACGCTCTGGTGAGGTTCCTTGTCGATCGTGATCACACCAGTGGGCGACAGTGAGTTTGCTTTTGGTCTTCTGCACCCAAGGTAATACCGCTTCTGAGAAAGGACCTCAGAACCAGGGACCACCAAAAGGGTCTGGCAGATGTCAGTTGGGAGGGTTAGTTTGCCGGGAACCAAACTCAAAAAACTCGTAGTGCGCTGGAAATACAAGAGTTCAAGTGCACTGTTTATGTCTGGTGGAGTGCACTCCTGACGCAGCCCGCCGAGCGCCGAAGGCTGGCCCAGACATAGAGACCAGCGTTTGCAGCGGGTGCGGCCATCACCTCCTTCTGACAAACAGGTTTATGGCAGGCGTGGAGGGACTCGAACCCCCGACCCTCGGATTAGAAATCCGATGCTCTATCCAACTGAGCTACACGCCCTCAGTGCTATCAAAATATTATCACAGAGCAACTTGCAGGACAGGCGCCAACTCATCTTGGAGTGGCATCGGGGAGGCCGCCGTCGACGGGTAAGGTTGCACCGGTGGTGGGAGTCTGGCGGGTGGCGAAGAACATCACCGCCCGGGCCACGTCTTCGCCCGTCACCCGGGCCTTCAGCAGGTTTCGCTGCCGGTAGTATTCTTCCAGTCCCTGTTCGTCGAGACCGCGCGCCCGCATCCGGTCCGGCCCCACCTCCGCCCACAGCCCCGACCTTCGCCCGCCGTGGCTGAACACCGCGTCCGGCGCCACCATGTTCACCCGCACGCCCAGCGGCGCCATCTCCAGGCTCGCAATCCGCGCCAGCTGATGCGCCGCCGCCTTCGTCGCGCTGTAAGCCCCAAAGCCCGCTCCCGGCGCAAACACGTTCTTCGTCGACACCATTACCACGTCCCCGCCCGTCTGCTGCACTTTGAAGTGTCGCGCCGACTCCGCCAGCACGTTCAGCGTTCCTTCCACGTTCACCCGCTCCAGTTTCCGGAACGCCTCCACATCCAGGTCCTCCAGCTTCGCCACGTGTGCCAGCCCCGCATTCACCACCACCAGGTCCACGCCGCCCCACTCGCGGATCACTGCTCCATACGCCCCCCGCACCGATTCCGCCTCCGTCACGTCCAGCGGCACGCCCATCACCTGGCCCTCATATTTCGTTTTCAGTTCCGCCGCCAGCCGCTCCAGATTCTCTCCCGCCAGGTCCGTCAGCGCCACCTGGCAGCCCGCCTCCAGCAACGTCTCCGCAATCGCAGACCCGATCGCTCCCGCCGCCCCCGTGATCAGCGCCACCTGCCGCTCCAGCTCCCGCTCCCCGTTGCCGTTCAGCTTCGCGTGCTGCAGCATGTGGTATTCCATCTGGAACAGGTGCTCCTCCCCGAGCCCTTCGTATTCGCCCATCGCCGCGATCTGCCGCTTTACTCCCAACGTGTGCGCCGTAATGTCCCGCGCAATACGGCTGGCACTCGCCGTCCGCCCAGCGCACAGCGCTCCCAGCCCCGGCATCAGAACCACCCGCGGATAAGGATCGCGTTTCTCCACACCTGCAGCCAGACCCGCCGCGTGCCGCTCGAAATAGGTGTCGTAGGCCGCAACATAATCCTTGATGGCGCTTGAAATCTGCCCGCGCAGCTTTTCCGGGTCGTTGTAGTCGGGCGCGTCCACCCACAGCGGCAGTCCCTTCGTCCGGATCAGATGATCGGAAGTGAGTGGCGGCGTCAGCGCCAGCAGCTTTCCCTTCGCCGGAATCCACAAACTCAAGTACCTCGCGGTCCGTGAGCGCCGTCAGCACCATCCGCCGCCATGGCCGATTCTCATCCCCCGTCGCCTGGGCCAGCAGCCCGCGCACCATCGGCGCCACCTGTTCGAGGCGCATCGAGGCGGTTTCGGCGGGCGTTGTCACCTTCACCGTCAGCCCGCGCTTCGCTTTCTCCGCCAGGTACCGCTCGGCGGCATTCACCAGCTCCACCGTCCGCTCGTAGGATTCCCGCGCCGTCTCACCCCAGGTCACCAGGCCATGCTGCATCCACACCATGCCCCGGGCTTCGGGTTCGGCTTCCAACGCCCTGATCGCTTCCTTCGCCAGATCGAATCCCGGCCGCACGTAAGGCAGTATGATAATCCCTTCGCCCAGCGCTTCCCGCACCCGCTCCGCTCCCTTCACCTGGTTCGTTAGTGCCAGGATCGCATCGGCATGCGTGTGGTCGACGTACCTGGCCGGCAGAAAGGCGTGCGCGAGGGTTTCAATCGAAGGGGTTGGTGCGTGGCAGTCGAGCAGGTGCGTCCTGAACTCGTTCGCCATCCGCTCATCGGATAGAGTGGTCAGCGTCCGCAACCGCCGCAGATATTCGAGATCGAGCGGCGCGTGGCCCTGTGGCGTGATTCCCGCCAGATCGCACCCTGAAGCTTTTACAAAGATTGCCGGCAGGGTTTCTCCCAGCACATTCTTCCACTGCCCCTTCACCGACGTGTTCCCGCCTCCGTGCAGCACCACAGCCGGCTCCTGCCCGATCAGCCGGCTCGTGTAGGTGCGCAGCGCCAGCTCTTCGCCCCACTCCGCCCCGTGCTCCGCCACGTACTTCGCCGCTTCCGCGTCACTCCATCGGCTCTTCAAATCCCCTCACCCCTTCGCCGCCGCCACGGCCTGCAGCATCTGCCGCGCGTTCTCCCGCGCCGCCTTGCCGTCAAAGATCGCGCTCCCCGCCACCACCAGGTCCACGCCCGTCCGCGCTATCTCAGCAATGTTGCTCCTCTTGATTCCGCCGTCCACGCAGAGCAGAATTTCACGCCCCGACTTTCGAATCATCTCTCGCACCTGATCAATCCGCCCAAACGTTGCCGGCGCGAACTGCTGCCCGCCCCAGCCCGGATTCACCGCCAGCAGCAGCACCATCTCCAGCTCATCCATCAGCGGTTCCAGCACATTCAGCGGCGTTCCGGGATTTAAGGCTGCGCCCCGTATCAGGCCTCTTGCCGGGTCATTCACATTCTCCATCCCGCCCATCTCCTGCAGCACCCGGTGCGGATGCGCCGAGGCGTCCGGATGGAACGTCACGATGTCCGCGCCCGCCTCCACGTACTCCCGCACCTTCCCCACGGGCTCGGCGATCATCAGGTGCACGTCCTTCAGCAGCGGCGTCTTGATGGCTTTGATCAGCGGCGGCCCCGCCGTCATCCACGGGCAGTAGACCCCGTCCATCACATCAATGTGGACCAGCTTCGCGCCCTCATCTTCGAGCAACTTCAGTTCCGACCCCAGGCGTAACAGGTCCGCCGTCAGGATCCCTATGCTCAGTGACGGCGATTCGCTGAGCAACCGTTTCAGGCTGTTCCCTTCCGCCATTGCTTATCGCCCCGCCACCGTTTCCACGCCCTTTTTCTCGTGCCGCAGCGTCTGGTAGAACTCGTAAGCCTCCTCCGGCTTCATCGACTCGTGCACCACCTTGCCCACCGCCTGAATCATGGCCGCCGGCGCCTCCGACTGGAAGATGTTCCGTCCCATGTCCACTCCCGCCGCTCCCTGCGAAATGGCGTTATAGGCCATCTTCAGGGCATCGAGTTCGGCGATCTTCTTCCCACCCGCCATCACCACCGGCACCGGGCATGATGCCGTCACCGTCTCAAAGCCTTCTTCCACGTAGTAGGTTTTCACCACCTGCGCTCCCAGTTCCGCCGCGATCCGGCAGGCCAGCCTCAAGTACCGCGCATCCCGCGTCATCGCCTTCCCCACCGCCGTCACGCCCAGCGTCACAATCCCGTGCCTGTTGCCCGCATCCACCAGCTGCGTCAGGTTGTGGATGGTCTGCGATTCGAACTCGCCCCCCACAAACACCTGCACCGCCATCGCCGCCACGTTCAGCCGCACGCAATCCTCGATGTCCACCGCAATCTGCTCGTTGGAGAGTTCCTTCAGGATGCTCGGCCCGCCGCTGGCCCGCAGCACCACCCCGCCTCCAAACGCCGGAGGAATCGTCGAGCGCAGCATCCCACGCGTCAGCATCAATGCGTTCGCGTAGGGCAGCAGCGGCACGATGTTCAGGTCCACGCGCTCAAGGCCGGTGGTCGGCCCCTGAAAATACCCGTGGTCGATTGCCAGCATCACCGTGCGTCCCGAAGAGGGATTGAAAATCCGAGCCAGCCGGTTCTGCATCCCCCAGTCCAGCGCTCCCGATCCCTTCAGAAAAAACGCCTCCTGCCGCGCCTCCACCTCCGGATAAAAGTTCTTCGCCTCGCCCTTCCCTTCCAAATCAGCCATAGCCTCTTCTCCTTCCTGTGTTTTCAATCCCGCCCCAGGCGCCAACCGCTCCCTCACCCTTGCTCCGCCCGGAATCCTCCATGGTAGCAGAGTCGGCCCGGCGATTCACCCAGCCATGGACGAAATGCTCAGAATTTAGCTCCATACTGTGCCCAACAACACGGACCTGACTGATCAAGCGGTGGCTGTGGCAAGAAGATAGAGATCTTCCGACACATTCGCGAGGGCGCCTTTTTTCTTCTTCTGGATAAAGGTATTCCGGCTCCAGCTTGGCGGCCAGCAGAAACTGCCCTGCTGACCTTCATTCAAATTCATCGTGTATGGCGTGGTGATGCCACGCCGGTTGCTCACCAAGCAGGCAACGGATTAAAGGAAGGGTCAAACACCCGCCTTCGGGAATATACCGCCACAGGTGTTTCAGCGGCTGCGCGGCCACGAAGAACATTGCAGCGACTTAAGCATGGATGGCAAGTATGGGGCAAGGCCCCAGTTGCAGCACTCGATGGGTGGTTGACCCAAACAGTGCCAGGTCCAGAACATTGCGGCCGCGCACGCCCACAACGATCAGATCGGACTGATCCTCTTCAGCCTGCTTGACAATCTCCTCATACGGTTTGCCCGCGCGGACAATCGTCTTGATCTTACAAGAGCTGCGAGCTTCCGCACTGACCTTTCCTTCCAGGAGATGAATAACCCGAGCGTCTTCGACATCGCGCTGCCCAGGGGAAGGCAAATGCTCCAGCACATGAACAAGAGTCAGTTCGCTCTTGTATTCCGTCGCCAGCGAGAGCGCGTACTGTAAGGCTCGATCTGAGCATTCTGAAAAATCCGAGCAGAGCAGAATCTTGCGGAGATGGACGGGCTCACCTTTGCTTCCGGGCGCGACAAAGTCGTGCGTCGGTCTGCGAACCGCCAGCACCGGACAGCCGGCCCTTCTCAGCACTCTTTCGGTTACCGAACCCAGCGTCAGCCGCTGGAACCCGCGCCTGCCGTGAGTTCCCATCACGATCATGTCGACGGAGTTTTCTCGCGCAAAATCCAAAATCGACTCCGTGGTGACCCCCTCCTCCACAGCCACCATTGCCTGCACACCTCCTTCAGCGTGGGCCTTGGCAAATTCCCGCAACTGTTCCTCGGCATGCTCGCGCAGTTCCCCATAGAACTCGTTGACGGAGTCGGGAATGGCATATTCGGGGTAACCGATAATCACCGGGCGCACCACGTGAAGCAGGTAGAGTTCAGCCTTGTAATGGCGCGCTAGTGACAGGCCATAGTCGTAAGCTCTCTCCGAAAAGTCAGAAAAATCTGTAGGGCAAAGGACGCGGTCGATCTTTACCATGGCACACCTCTGAACGAGACGTCTGATCGATCATCCAGCAATGGAAATAGCCATTAAGCTCCTGGCAACACACATCCAGACAATCTTCTCACTCCAGAACCTAACCTTGTTTCAACCCTCCGGGGCCCGCCTCAGGACGCGGCACGGACCGTCAGCACCGGACAGTCGGCGCCCGCCACCACCGGATACGCAACGTTGCTGATGTGCTGCTTTGCCAGCGCTTCAGGGCTGCGGACACCCAGTACAATAAGGTCCGCTTCGCGCTCCTTTGCAATTTTCAGGATCGTCTCCGCCGGATCGCCACTTTCAACGAGGCAGTCGGGCTCGCACCAGGGCGCCGATTCAGAAGGAAGGATCTCCTGCAACTCATCGCGGAACGCACGGGCCAGCAGCCGCGCGCTGGCGCGGATGGCTGCAGGAACGACGTGCAGAACCGTCAGCCGGGACCCATATTCCAGCGCGAAAGAGAGCGCGAACGGCGCGGCCGCAAATGACTCCGCGGACAGGTCTGTGGGAAAGAGTATCTGCCGCAAAGCGATCTTTTCAGCGGGGCGGTCCATCGCGTGGGGCCCCACGGTCAGAACGGGACACTCGGCAGTCCGCCAGATTTCTTCCGCCACCGAACCTAACAAAAAGTGCCGGAGACCCCGGCGGCCGTGCGTGGCCAGAACCAGCAGATCAATCTGGTGCTCCCTGACCATCGCATTCAGTTCTTCAGCCACCTCACCGTGACCCAGAAGAACATCGTGAGGGATTCCCTGGAGTTCGGCGGACTCAGCCATAACCGTCAGCCGGCTGGAACTCCCCCTCCGGAGGTCTTCGACGTATGGGGCCGCTTCCGGAGACACCATCGGATAGGGGTGCGGCACCACCACGTGTGCCAGATAAATCATGGATTCATACCGCCGTGCCAGCGCAACGGCATGCCCCAGACTGGCCTGGGAAGCAGGTGAAAAATCTGTTGTCCAAAGGATCTTTTTCAGCTTGAGGGGCTTCGCTGCAATTTGCTCGTGGGTGGGGACCGCTTTGGTTTTTTCCATAGGTCCTCCTTTAAACTCGAGTCTAATTAAACGCTAGCAACCGCCCATGGAAAACGCTGTGACCACCATCACAGGCTCAAGTCTGCGGGGTGCGCGAGCGGCCTTCGGGTCGGCGTACGGGTTCCGGCAGCCCCTGGCGAGTCTCCTCGAACCGCTATGTCGGCTACAGTCCTTGCGGAGATTTCCCGGGGGCATTCATTTGGCGGATAACGAATGGAGGCGACGGGCGACGGCTTCAATTGGTTTAAGAACGGGCCCTAAAGGGCGTCGGCACTGGCGGCACGGGGCTGCCAGTTCCGATAGTATTTTCTGGTGAGAGCGGTGGCCTGGCCACGGCCGAGGCGTCCCCTCAGGTTGTGGAAAAATTCGTCAGGAGTTTTCTCCTGAACCATTTTCGTCAGCACCTGGTGCTGCTTTCTAAAGGCGGCTTCGGTGACGGTATCAGGATCAACCACCGACGTAAGAAGACCATGCAACTCCCGCACCTTTGAAGCGTGTGCAGGATTGTCTGCCAGGTTGTTCATCTCGCCAGGGTCCTCTTTCAAATTGAAAAGCAGTGTGTCGCCATACCAGGAAAAATAAATATACTTCCAGTTCCCCCTGCGAATCATGAAGGAGCCGGTGCAGTTCCCTTCCGAATTCGATTCAGCATAAACGAACCCGGGATGCGAAGTCTGCTCCCCCCGAGTCATCGGCAACAAGGAATGGCCGCGAAGGCCGCCTGGCCTGGGAACTCCCGCAAAGTCGAGCAATGTCGCGACGAGGTCAACGTGCGAGACCGGAGCCTCAATACTCAACCCGCGAGGGAGACTTGCTCCGGCCATGATCAGGGGCACCCGGGCCGCACCCTCCAGCAGATCATTTTTCAGCCACAGCCCATGCTCGCCAAGCATTTCACCGTGATCGGACGTGTAAACAACAAGGGTATTCTCAAGCTCTCCCGATTTTTCAAGCTGGTCCAGCAGTTCACCGATCATCCCGTCAAGCTCGGTAATCATTCCGTAGTAGGCGCTTCGCGCCCGGCGAATGCGTTCCTCGGGAATAGGCGTGGAGATCATCTTGAAACTCCGCAGCACCTGAAAGGGGAGCGGAAGTTTTTCGAGAGACCCCGGCGGGATGTTCGGCATCCGGACCTGATCGGGAGGATAGAGATCCCAGTACTTTTGAGGCGCCCCAAAAGGCGGATGCGGCATGATGAATCCCAGATATGCGGCCCAGGGCTTGCCGAGGCTTTTCGCCTCTGTTTGAAGGAATTCGAGACCCGCGGCCAGAACCGCCTGATCGTGTTTCCCTCTCTCTTCAACCTTGCCGTCAACCTGCCTGCGTTCGTCCACGCGGTAGCACATTGGCCTTCGAAACAAAGAGGTAATATCCGGGCGCTCGTAGTGTCCGTGTGAGGTGTGGACCTGCTTGAAACCCAGGTCCGCTTTAGGGGTCAGGTCCATCTTGCCGGTGGCCCAGCAGAAGTAACCGGCCTGCTGCAAATAGTTTCCCCAGGTGGGAACGCGCCCGTCGAACGGCGTACTGTTGCCATAAGAACCAACGTCAGAAGCAAACCGGCCGGTTATCAGGCTGGCTCGGGAAGGAGTGCAAACCGGGTCAACACAGTAAGTGTTCTTGAAATGAACTCCCGTTTGAGCCAGTCGCTTCAGGTTCGGGGTCCTCACCGGAACAACTTCTCCCGGCCCGCCCATCAACAAGGGTCCGCTGTGCTGGTCCGAGCAAATGAATAAAATGTTGGGCCTTTTCAAACTGGAGCCGCTGGACGAAGAGGGACTGTTAAGGGTTCCGGATGCAACCATTCCCGATAGAACCGTCTTGCCAAACTTGCGTCTGGAAATTGTCCGCATTAATTCTTTCCCTTCTCCCTTCTTGCACTCCCCGCCACTGGTTTGCGAGGGATGGCGTCAAAATTTGAACCTACGAACTGGCAGCAGAGTCAGACTCGACGTCATGTTCATAAAATGGAAGCTCAGTCAGCCGACAACGTGAAAGAAATTTCCTGCTGATGAGGACGGATGTATCCGTGCTTGGATTCCAGGTGAAGTGGAACCGTAAGTCTGCCGACGGCGTGTTCCAGCGTTTTTTCGGGCGCATTCGCATACGGATTGTAAGGGTAGATGGGCCACGCCAGGCGCGCTTCCGGGTCAACCTTGAGAGTCCAGCCTCCGGAACGAATCCAGCCGCCGATGTCTTCCGGGCCCAGTTCAATCGGATCTCTTCCCAGCATGATCTTCTTTCCGGCGCCCGTTTCGAGCGTCTGGCCAGACTTCAACACCAGTTGCAGATTCAGGTCCGCCTCCTCCGGAGGACTACCCTTTCCCGTAATCTCGAATCGTAGAGTGACGGATTTGGCGGTGGGCGTGGGAACGTAAAGATCAGCGAAAAATGTGTTGTAAGCCAGCGAAAGCCGGTCGACATCCTTGCCCATTTGCAGGCGGCTGCTGACTGGCATCGCATGGGTATCGCCGCCAAATCTCTCGAAAAACGTCGCCAGTTCCGGCTGCCGCTTCGAATTGGCGCCGGAGATAATCAGGCCCAGCTTCCGGTTAAAAACGCTCACATTCGACTGCCGGTCAAGATAGAACTGGTTCCTCACTGCAGGAGGTTCGATGATGCCGGACAAACCCACTTCCCATGGGCCGGTCTTATGGATTCCGGCGGGGATGCGCAGGCGGTGGGAAAAGCTTTCCATATCCTGTGGGATGGGCGCGGTGGGTCCAGCATGGTAGTAGAGGGCATCCTGCGACAGGCGCCCCAGCTCGTCCATCGTCAGGTGTTCAGCTTTGAAGAAGCCTGCCAGGAATTCAGCATAACGGCGCCCATCCGGAAAATGCGAAAAACCAAACTGTCCCCAGGCCGGAACAGACCAATATCGATTGCGGTTATTGACCAGATCGACCGGAGTTCCGTCCAGATAGGTGAAATACTTATGAAAATCAGTTGAGCGGCGCAGTGCCTTCAATGCCGCCGGATCGTGGCTGTATTCCCAGTAAAGCGCAATCTGAGTGAGCGTAACATAATCATACCCTGCAGTTGGACCCATGCGGCTGTACTCGCCCCAGTAACCATCAGGGGTCTGTTCAACGGCAGAATAACGATGCAGGATCTTATCACCAAGTTCAAGCCAGTCGGATTTACCAAATACGTGGCCGGAAAGCATCAGCAAGCTGGCCCATTGCGCATAATGGTTGGGAGAAGTTCCGATATAAGGCGTGTTGTACCACGGGAAGTCCATCATTTTCATTGCCGACTGGTAGAACGGAGTCGCATTCTCAAGGATTGCCTTCTTCCAGCGCGCACTGCGCTCAGCCCCCAGCTTCGGTTGAAGCAGGCGATAGGCTTCCAGCCACATGTAGGTGTCCCAATCGCTGTCCAGTCGCGGAGTAAAAATACCCTTTTCGTTCTGGCTGGCCAGATAATCTCCCAGACTGATAGCCTCAGCCAGCATCTTCGGGTCGTGATAGTGATGGTTGGCAGGATCACGCTTTATGTAAAGGACTGCCGGCGCGAGGATGGCATATGGGAGATGTTTCCATCCCGAATCTTTCTCGAGCTCGGGCAAGTCGGCTCGAGGGTACTGGCTGATGTGTTCTTGAACTTGTGCAACGCCCGCAACCATCAAGCGATAGTATTGACCGGGTAGGTGAACAGGTTCCCCGACCATCAACCTCGCGCCCCACACCAGGCAAAGCAACATGGCGCCGGCCATGCAGCCGTAAACTCGAATTTTGAATTTACAAATCCTCAAGCTGGTTTCAGGGGAAGAGCCCTTAAGCTTAAACAGGTTCTTCATCAGAGTCATCCTTTCTCACTGTTCAGGCAACGCTTGAGTCGGATTTCGATTCGCTATTCAGTCTGCCAATACGGATCAACAATGGATCACACTGGCCGGCGCGAGGAAGGCCAGCAGAACAAATACTCCAACAACCATCTCAACCAGAGTTCCCACGACACGTTTCATGGACATGCGTGATCGTCTTCCATTGGTTGTTCAAGACACCTCCGGATGGCGACCGGCAGGAACCTCCTCCGGAGCCTGGATCAGAAACGGGCGAACAAGGCCGTCATAAACAAGCCCGCCTGCAATTCCACCGACGATGGGCGCCAGGATATAAATCCACCACTCATTACCCCTCGGTCCGGGGAAAGCGATCGACCCATACCCCACCAGGTACCCGAAAAGCCTGGGCCCAAAATCCCTCGCGGGATTCACGGCGTCCATCGTCAGCGGAGCACCGATGCCCACGATGGCCGTCACCGCCAGGCCGATGAACAATGCGGCCAGGTTACTTTCGGGCGCCGCCGTATTGCGCGAATCGATCAGAGCAAGGATCGCAAGCAGAAGGAACATGGTCAGGACGGCCTCAACCAGGAAAGCTGTGCCGCCGGTCACTTTTGCAAAGTCCGCCGGCGTAACGCCCACGATCCCTGGATTGGGATAGAAGCAACTGAACACCATCATCAGCTTCTGGCTTCCGGGTTGTCCGATGCTGACACCCAGCTTGTGCGCGGTCGGCGCCCAGAATCCGTACCAGCACAGGAAGAGAGCCAGCGCCGCCGTGAATGCCCCGAGAACCTGCGACAGCACGTAGGGCACAACCTTCCGCCCTGGAAACTTGCGGAAGACCGCAAAACAGGCAGTCACGGCGGGATTAAGGTGAGCCCCGGAAACGCCGCCGGTTATGTAGACTGCCAACAGGACGCCAATCCCCCACATCAGGGCCACGCCGGTCAAATCGTATGCATTCGTAAAGACCGCCACAGCGACAGCGCCATCTCCGATCAGGATCAGAACAAAGGTGCCCACAAATTCCGCCAGGCATTCACCCATCAGGGAACCCTGCAATTTCTTCATGTTCGCTCCGCAATTGAGACTGCCAACAATCTAAAGCCTGACATGGTCCCGAACGGAAAAGTTCAGGGCCCACGAGAGCTTGCGCCAGATCCTCAAAATTGGCGATTTGCGACCCGTTGGATTTTGCCACGGATGCAACGTGAATCCAAGCAGAAGAAAATTTTGGCAAGAGGAGTGTGCCGGAAGCCCGATTAGAAAGCCGGGCGGGCCCGTCAGACGGCAGTCTGCCGCGGCCGGGCAATCTGCCGCGCGACACCTCATGAAGCGGGCGGCTATTTGAAGTGGAGGGTTCTAAAGATCCCGGTGTTGGCGGGTTTCAGCGGAACCGAAGGCGGCGCCACACGGATGGCGGCCTCAAACGGTACGCTCACGGGAGGCAGGCAGGCATGGTCATTGCAGGCCTGATACATGAACTTCCCCCGCAGCGTGTAGGCTCCAGGCCTGGCCGATGCGCTCACCTGCAGCACCGACCCCACGCCGATTTCGCCCTCATAAACCGCAATCGGTGAGTCCAGAAAATCGAACTTTATTGATTTGCCGCGGGGGTACACGACTTTCTCCACCTTCAAAATTGAGGTCGTGTCAAACGCCACCCGGGTGGGAATCAGATAATCGAGCGAAGGTTTGTGGGCGTTGATGTGATAGCCGGGCTCAATCCGGGCCAGCACCGCGAGTTTCGCCGCCTGGCCCGCGTGGACGGCGTCCGTGGCCAGAACCGCCTTTGCGGAGACAACCTCCGGCGGGCCGCCGGCACAAGCCGCGCCTGCCGTCAGCAAAACCAATAGCGAAGCTGCAATCAGTCGCATCTCTGAATTTCCCCTGTGCAGACTCCTGCGGAAAATCCGCGCCAGGCGTCCGGCCGGGCGCTCCAACGCCCGCCGTGCTGCTCCCAAAACTAGCCGTGGTGCGATTTCAGGAACTTCTGGTAGGCGTCTCTCGCTGCCTGCAAACTCATCTGGCAGGAAGAATCGACCTGCCTGCATTTCAGCACTGTAAAGCCGCAGCCACAGGGGCACTTCTGCTGTGCCAGCAGCTTCTCAAATTCCTTCAATTCGGCGGGGCTCAGCTTTGAAACGTCGACCCCGGGAACCACCGAATTCACCTCTGCCGGCGTACTGGTCTGGATTTCCTTTGCAGCCGTATACCCCACCGTTTTGAAATCGGCAACTTTGCGGTCCGGAGGCGCAGCCAGCAACTCTTTGATTTCGCTTTCGAAAACGGACAAGTCCGTCAACCCTTCGTGCTTGGCATAAATTCTCCCGTCGCGCCCGATCAGGAAAGTGGTGGGTAATCCGAAGATGCCGCCATAAAGCATACCGAGCTTGTCGGACCCCATGGCGACCGGGTAATTCATGTGAAAGCTGTTGTAGAACATGCGGACGGGTTCCGGACCGTCGTCCATTGAAACCCCGACCACCATCAACCCCTGGCTCCCGTACTTATTCTGCAGCTGCACGAAACCGGGAATCTCAATCCGGCAGGGGCCGCACCAGGTGGCCCAGAAATCCAGCAGAACCACCTTGCCTCTGTAGGCCGCCAGGTCGATCTTTTCACCCGAAAGCGAAGTCAGTTGAAACCCCGGCGCCTGCGGATATTCTCCGCTGGATTTTGCGGCTTTCGTGGTTGCGGGCGTAATCCAGTACTCATTCACAAAGAACAGACCCACTGCAACCACGATTCCCAGAACCACGCCCAGAAGAACTTTGCCCTTCTTCACAACTCTCTCCCTTCCTCCAAAACTCTTCCTGGGATCAGGGTCCGTACGCTTTCCACCCTGAACCTGTTTCGGACCGGCAACCCCTCGTTGCCTGGAATACTAATGAGCCTTGGCCTTCACATTCCCCGCCACCGCTTCCGCCTTCCCGCCGGGGCCGTACCACTGGTACGCTAAAAATGTGGCAAAACCCAGCACCAGAAGCGCAATAAATTGCGAGGTGGAAAGCAGGTGGTTGAACACAAATCCGCGGTCGGGATCGCCTCGCAGGAACTCCAGCGAAAACCGCGCCACGGCATAGAGCACGATATAAAGCAGAAAAATTTCTCCGTCGCGCGATTTGTGCTTGAATCTCCAGATCAGAATCCCAAAAATACAGAGCAGGGTCATGGAAGCCACAATCTGCCACGGAAACAGCGGAATCCCCAGGGGCACTCCGGTCATTTGATGGCTGAACTCGCTGGTAAAGGTGATGGCCAGGGGCGAATGGCTCGGAACCCCGTAATCGCATCCGGCTGAAAAGCATCCCAACCGGCCGATGCACTGGCCCAGCGCGATGGCCGGGGCGTAAACGTCGAAGACCTTCCAGAACGGCAGCTTGTAAGTCCGGATGTACCAGGCGGCGAAAACCGTTGCGGCAATAAATCCGCCATAAAAGACCCCGCCGGCCTCCAGCGTGGCCAGTGAAAATATCTGGCCCGGGTGCTGGGCGTAGAAGCTCCACTCCGTCAGGATCAACAGGATTTTCGCGCCCAGAAGCGCCGTGACGATAATCCATGTGCTGAAGTCAATCAGCCTGCCGGTGTCCAGCCCCTCGCGCCGTCCCAGCCGCACCACGGTGTAAAGGGCCACCAGCAGCGCCGTGGCCAGCAGCACTCCATACGTTGGTAATTGATAAGAACCTATCTTGATAAGAATTGGATGCAAGCTATTTTCCTACCCCGGCAACATTCCTGCGGCATTCGGCGGCACATGGTGGTTTTTACCATGCGTCATCATGGATGGCGAAGCCCCAAGGGGCCAATTTCGCCCGCACTTACAGGGTAAACCGATTAAGAAAAGAAAGATACCCCGAGAGCATCGTCAGCTTGTGCGTTGCCATCAATACTCCGATCAAAATCAGCAAGACGCCTGAAACCACTTCCACGGCCTGCATATGCTTTCGGAAGCGGCCGTAAAATTTGATGAACTTCCCTACTCCAAAAGCGGTCAGAAGAAAAGGGATGGCCAGCCCCGCCGAATAGACCGCCAGCAGAAACATGCCCTGGAACACGGTGTCCTTGATGGCAGCCATTGCCAGAATCCCGGTCAGGATGGGGCCAATGCAGGGAGTCCAGCCAAAGGCGAACGCAAACCCCAATACGAACGACCCCACCAATCCTCGCTTGGGCGTCAGGGTATTCATCCGGGCTTCGCGGTAAAGGAAAGGAATCTTGATCAGTCCCGTGAGGTGCAGGCCGAAAATGATGATGATGACGCCCGCCACAATGTCGAAGATGCTGCGGCGGGAGAGCAGAAATCTGCCCACGGCCGTGGCCGACGCCCCCAGGATGATAAAGACCACCGAAAAGCCGCTGACGAATGCGACTGAGTTGCGAAGGATCAGCGCGGTTACTTTTTCGGTGGCCTCTCCCCGCAGTTCTTCCATCGAAAGCCCGGACAGCATGGAGATGTAGCCCGGAATCAACGGCAGGACGCACGGCGAAAGGAACGACACCAGACCGGCTAGAAACGCAACGGGAATACTCAGATTATGAGTCATGTTGGCTCAAATTCTCTTGAATTCGGCTATCTCTCGGTTGGATGCGCCAGAAACCGCCCTGATACACTCTTTCTGACATCCAACCCTGGGGTTACTAAAGTTGCGGTGTATCCTTGCTGGACACAACCTGAAAGTGTATCATACCGCGCCCTGTTGTATCCTGTATGGACGGGGAGCGGACGTTGCGGCCGTTTTCCTTACTTTTATTGACTTTGGAGCACATCTCTTGCTGCGCACCATCATCTTTGATTTTGACGGCATTATCGTCGATTCCGAGCCCATCATCATGAAGCTCACTCACGAGATGGCGGCCCATGAAGGCTGGGCCGTCTCCGAGGAAGAATACTACCGTGACTACCTGGCCCTTGATGATCGCGGCATCGTTGAATACCTTTTCACCAGCCACGGCCGCGCCGTCGACCACGCGCGTGTGGAAGAGCTGGTCAACACCGTGTCTTGTTGTATGCTCCGCTCACACTTGACGCATTTGACTATCTTCGAAAATACCACATGGCCGCCACACGAAATGGGACTTTGGCGATGGGAGGTGCCAATACCCACGATGCTTCGGGAAGGCGCCGGCTCACGCTACGTCCGGTCGACGAGCTTCACGGTGCAGTCTTCAGCCGACAAGCGGGGACCGAGGGCTCCCCATGTCGTCGCGCCTCCGAGCGAGTCACGGAAAGCAGGTCCGGGAAAGAGAATGTGATCAGGTGGCCAGTCTTTCAGTAAAGAGCGCCGCGAGGTGACCGGTGTGGGTGTGATCGAGAGGTGGGCTAACCAGCAGAAATTCTGAAACTTGGGCTTCCATTTCGAAGCTCCACGTGATATTATATTGACCTCCCGATATCACCGATGATATCATAATGAATCGCAAAAGGCTCAAAAAGCTCAAGAGGACACTTGAGCAATACCGGAGGGGGGTCGCAAACGTAAGGACTACTCAGTTGATCCGCCTAGCGCATTCGCTCGGAAGGGAACGAGACGTCCGTGGCAAGGAACCCACGTTTGTCAGCAAGTTGCTACCCCATAGTAGACCAATTTCAATTCCCGGCCATCACGGGACATTGGCTGTCGGCACTATCCATAATATCCTTGATAGCCTGGAGAATGACATCCTTGAGCTTGAAGACAAACTTGAAAATCAAGGGGGAGACATTGACCTCTGACGCTTACCTGAAAGGTCCCTACGCAAGAATCGTCATACCCGACGAGAGGGGGGGGTACTATTCGGAAATTCTGGAATTCCCGGGATGCTTTGCTCAAGGCGATACCGTTGAGGAAGCATTCCGGAATCTTGAAGAGGCTGCAAAATCCTGGTTGGAAGTTGCAGTAGCGAACGGGCAAGAGATCCCTCAACCGTCGACCAATCGTGGCTTTAGCGGAAGGGTGGCTTTAAGGCTGCCACGGGGCCTCCACAAGCAAGCTGCAAAGGCTGCGGAACGCGAGGGTACTAGCTTGAACCAGTTCCTTCTAACGGCTATTGCCAGTCGTGTTGGCTCAGAGGATCTGTATACAAGGATTGTTAATCGTTTAGAATCGAGGCTTATTGCAACGGCGTCCAATTTAACGCAGATGTTTGCGTACAATGTTAGGAACGCAGGTCAGCAGAGCTTCACGGTGCTCAATCCCAAACTACTACGAGGAGAGAGCGCCGACACCAGCGAGGCAGTGAGGGTCTAATGGCTCAGATCAATACATACACCTTTGACCACAGAGAACTTGCTGAAATCCTGATCAAAAAACAGGAAATACATGAGGGGTTTTGGGCTATCTACATCGAGTTTGGACTTGGGGCGGCAAATATAAACCAACCCACCTCGGACGAGCTTGTCCCAGCAGCTATCGTCCCTGTAAAAAAGATCGGTATCCACCGGCATGACACACCAAATAATCTTACCGTTGATGCTTCGGTAGTGAATCCGGGCAAGAAACTAAAGAGGGGATAATCAAATCGAGCAGGAGGACTGCGCCCCGGGGTAAGTGCCCGAAGGAGGCCGTCTTTCGCTTGAAATGCTTGGACCGGTCATGTGTGATCTCACCGCGCATAGGTTTCCTCGGCAGGAGCAAACGCAGGGCACTGGGGTTTTAAGCTTGTTCTCTTAGAATCGCGCTTGGAACGGAGGCCCGGAGCTCCAGCATATTCGGCCCACGAGAGGGACGTCCGACCTCGTAGCGGGAGGCCGAGGAGGCGGAAATGAAAATTACGTATGAGACGCTTAGGGAGTTCGCAAGGGAAAACGGAGACGTAAAGCTGTACGCCCCTGATAGGGGAGAGCTAGTGATCCTAAAGGACGGCACTCCAGGCCTCTTCGATATCATCCAAAAAGCAACCACTTTCATGTTTGCAGGCAGGGAATATAGCAGGGACCAATTCGCCGACCTCATGAAGAAATCCAAGTGAGGAGCTATGGCTTGAGCGGAGGTTGCGGCCGTTTTCCTTACTTTTATTGACTTTGGAGCACATCTCTTGCTGCGCACCATCATCTTTGATTTTGACGGCATTATCGTCGATTCCGAACCCATCATCATGAAGCTCACTCACGAGATGGCGGCCCATGAAGGCTGGGCCGTCTCCGAGGAAGAATACTACCGGGACTACCTGGCCCTTGATGATCGCGGTATCGTTGAATACCTTTTCACCAGCCACGGCCGCGCCGTCGACCACGCGCGAGTGGAAGAGTTGGTCAACTGGAAGTCCCGGGCCTACGGGAACATCATTGAGAACGGACTGCCCACGCTGCCCGGCGCCGTGGATTTTGTCCGCCAGGCCGCAAAGGCCTGGCCCCTGGCCATTGCCAGCGGCAGCGCCCGAAGCGAAATCGAACATCTTCTCGGCAAGCTCGGGCTGCGGGACCATTTCCGGATCATCGCCAGCGCCGACGATTGCCAGCGGTCAAAGCCCGACCCCGAGGTCTACCTGAAAGCCCTTGCCGGCCTGAACACCCTTCCCGTGTTTCAGGAAAGCCCTCTGCTGGCCTCGGAATGCCTGGCCATCGAAGACGCTCCCGGAGGCATTGACGCCGCCCACGCCGCCGGAATCCGCTGCATGGGCCTGGCCCACAGCCGCGCGACGGAAAACCTGGCGCACGCCGATTGGGCCTTCCAGGGATTTAAAGAAGTGGATTTAAGCGCCATCACCAGGGAATTTGAGCATTAAAAGCTTGCTAAAAAGGTCACCCATGACAGGGGGAGTCTTCGTCTCCGTCTGGTTGTTCAGTCGGGCAAATCCGCCAAGCCCGATTGAGGATTGCATAATACGGTCTTTCGTAGCGCCGGCATCTTGCCGGCCTTGAAAAATGCCGCCGGGACGGCGGCGCTACAGACGAGCGCTGCCACCCTATTTTTCAATCCTCATAGAAGGGTTCCAGTCCTCCCGCGAGAGCCGCTCCGGGAGAATGACCTTCATTTATTTGCCGCGTAAATGCGGATTTCGGCCACCTGGTCGCCACGGCGCGGAACGGCCAGGTAGAAACGGTCGAGCTGCGGAACAAAAAGCGAAGTTCGCGCTCCGGGCGCCGTGGGAATCGAGGTTCCCAGCCGGTAATGGTCGGCATCCACCTGGTCCACCACGCTGATCGCGCCCTGCCCTCCGGAAACGTAAATCCGCCGCCGCGCCTGATCGTAGTAAACGTCGTCGGCATCGCCCGCCACGGCCAGGTGCGCCACCACCTTGCCGGAACGCGAATCGAGCGCCAGCAGCTCGGCGGGCCTGCGGCAAACCACAAAAAGCCGGTGCTGCGCGCGGTCAAACGCCATGGGGAAATTGTCACCATACTTTTCCATGGGCCAGCGCCCGATAACGGACCGCCGGTCCCAGTCCGCCACGGCAATTTCCCTTGCCTCGGGAACATTCACGTAAATCCTGGCTCCGCCGTTCTCCACCTCAAACGCTTCAGCATGGCCGCGCAGCTTGATGCTCCCCAGTTCCCTGCCCGTCGTGGCGTCGAGCACGGCGACACCGCCGCTGCCGTAGCCGACAAAGATCAGCTTTTTGTCCGCGTCATAACGAATGTCGTCGGCGTCGGAGGAAAGTTGGACGGTTGAAAGCTGCCTGTAACTGCTGCCGTCCAGAACCCGGACTACGCCGTCGTCACCGTTGGCGACAAAAATCCGGTTCGATTCCTGCACAAAGAACACGCCCTGGGGCTCGTGCATGCCGGTGATGCTGTGGATGTCTTTGCCGGAGGCGAGGTCGAGAACTTCCACCGTGTTGTTTCCCAGGGCTGAAACAAACAGCCGGCGGCCCTTCACGTCAACACTGAGATGGTCAATGCGGCCCCGGACGCCCGGCATGGGAATGGTCCCCGCCAGCTTGAGCGGCGGGCCCTGCGCAAAGAGGTTCGGAAGGAAGATCAGGCCGCATAATAGGGCAATTCGGCTTAAGTTTTTCATAGCGCTCTCTGAGGGTTGAAAATGCAATCCTCATGTAATGGATGACAATTCCTTTTCCACTGGCTGATCCCAAATCATATCGCTTCCAGGGTCGTCACGGTGTACTCTTCTGTTTAGAACGCTTCTCCGGGCTGCAGGCGGAATGAGCCGATGGGGAAATTCCGTATTTCGGGAGGTAAAGGATGTCCATTTCACGTTTGCGGGTGCAGGCGCCGGCAATGCTGCTGGCGGCGGTCATTGCTGGGGCAAGCCTGGGCATGGCCCAGACCGTAACAACTTCCACCGAGGCCGACCAGCAGTCGCTGAATCTTACCGTTTACAACTCCAACGTGGCGCTGGTCCGGGACGTTCGCAGCGTGCGGCTGCCGGCCGGCAACCTGGAACTGCGCTTTGCCGACGTGGCTTCACAGATTGAGCCGGAGACGGTCCGCATCGTTTCTCTCACTGCACCCAAACAGTGGACGGTGCTGGAGCAGGACTACCGGTACGATCTGCTGAGCCCGCAAAAGCTTTTACAGTTTTATGTGGGGAAACAGGTCACGCTGGTCCGCCAGGTGACGGAAAACAATTCCACAAAAGAAGTGCGAATGAATGCCACGCTGCTTTCAGACAACAACGGCCTCATCTGGAAAGTGGGCAACGAGATTGTCACCGGCATGCCCGCCGACCATTACGTTTTCCCCTCCCTGCCGCCCAACCTTTACAGCAAGCCCACCCTGGTGTGGCTGCTGGATAACCACAGCGCGGCTGAGCAGAAACTGGAGGCCGATTACATCACCAAGGCCGTTGACTGGAACGCGGATTACGTCCTCACCCTGCCTTCGGAAGCGATGGTGGCGGACCTGAGTTCATGGATCACGGTAAAAAACAGCAGCGGCATCGATTTTCGCAACACTCAGTTGCAACTTGTCGCCGGGCAGGTGCACCAGGCCGCGCAGAACATCATGCCCATGGCAGGCGGCATGATGAGGATGGAAGCGAAGGCGGCCGCGCCGGGAATTTCTCAAGAGGGACTATCCGAATATCACCTCTACACCATCCAGCGCCCCGTGACCCTGCCCAACAACAGCAGCAAACAGATTGCCTTTCTGCGGGCCAGCGGCATCCAGGTGCGGAAGACCTACGAGATCACAGGCCAGGCTTATTATTTCTACAGCCCCTACCAGGGCGGGCAGCCCACAAAGGAACCCGTGCAGACCCACCTGAAATTCAAAAACTCCGAAGCCAATTCGCTGGGAGTCCCTTTGCCGGAAGGCGTGGTGCGCGTTTACCAGGCAGACTCCAAAGGCCGGATGCAGTTTGCCGGCGAAGACCGCATCTCCCACACGCCAAAAGATGAAGAGCTGAATCTCTACATCGGAAACGCCTTTGACGTGACCGCGGAAAGAAAGCAGACCGACTTCCAGCGCCTCGGCAACAACGTCTACGAGACCGCCTTCCAGGTCACCATTCGCAATCACAAGAAAGAGGCCATCACCGTGAACGTTGACGAGCCCGTCACCGGGACGTGGAGCGTGCAGCAATCGAATTACAAGTATGAGAAAACCTCGGCCTTCTCCATCAGGTTTCCAGTGCCGGTGGCCGCGGACGGCCAGTCCGTGCTGGATTATCGAGTGCGGGTCCATCAGTAGAATTTTTGTTTAGCGGGGCCCGCGGGCCGAAGGAGGAAAATGCGAACCGCAAAGGGAACGCCTCGCAAGGTGAATATTCGGGCTGCGCAGATGGAGGATGCCGGACGCCTGGCCGAACTTTCCGGGCAGTTGGGCTATCCCTGCTCCGCCGGCGACATGCGGCGCCGCCTTCGCCCCCTGCTCGCGGACCCCGAACATGCCGTCTGGGTGGCGGAATACGAAAGTGGGATCATCGCCGGCTGGATTCACGTCTTCGTCAAACGGCTGCTGGAAAGCGACCGCGAAATCGAAATCGGTGGACTGGTGATTGATGAGAATTTCCGCGGCCAGGGTGCGGGCAAGGCGCTGGTGGAACGCGCCGAGGGCTGGGCCAAAGCGCGAGAACTGAAGTCTGTCTACGTGCGCTCAAACGTCGTGCGCAAAGATGCGCACATCTTTTACCAGAAGCTGGGTTATAAAATCATCAAAACCCAGAGCGCGTTTCGCAAGACGCTTTGTTAGTTCCCCAGGAGGGCGAGGCTTCAGCCCCGCCGTTTGGCCCAGGCCTTCCGGGCCTTCAGGCCCTGAAGTGGCGCCCCAATAGAATCACCAGACAACCCCCGCTAGAGGATCAGCATGCAGTCGCCGTAACTGTAAAAGCGGTATCGTTCTTCGATAGCGTGCTGGTAGGCCCGGTTGATCAGCTCGCGGCCGGCAAACGCCGACACCAGCATCAGCAGGGTCGATTTCGGCAGATGGAAGTTGGTCAGCAGCCCGCGGACCACCTGGAAGTTGAATCCCGGCACGATGAACAGGTCCGTCTCCCCGCGGCAGGGTACAACTTTCCCCTCGTTCTGCAGCGCCACCGATTCCAGGGTGCGAACGCTGGTGGTGCCCACCGCGATGACGCGGCGTCTTTCAGCAAGGGCCGTGTTGATGCTCGCAGCCGCCGCGTCAGAAATCTCAAACTGCTCCGACTCCATCTGGTGGTCTTCCACGCGCTCGGTCTGCACCGGGCGGAAAGTTCCCGGCCCCACGTGCAGCGTGATTTCGACAGGTCTCGACTTTTCGTTCCCGCAGCGCGCGAAAAATCCGCTCGGTAAAGTGAAAGCCCGCCGTGGGAGCGGCAACCGCGCCGCGCACCCTGGCGTAAACCGTCTGGTAAGTTTCGCGGTCCGCGGCTTCGTCGGGCCGGTCAACATAAGGCGGCAGCGGAACGTGTCCCAGGCGGTCAATGGCGCTTGTTACGCTGCCATCGAGCGCCCGCAGCAGCACCCTGCGCATGCCGCGTTCGCCCCGCCCCAGAACTTCCGCCTCAAGCTCGCCGCCGCCGAAAACCAGCACTTCGCCGGTGCGAATCTTGCGCCCCGGATGCACCAGCCCCTGCCACACGTCGCCCGATTCATTCCGCGTGAGCAGCAGTTCAACTTCGGCGGTCAGGTGTTCGCGCGCGGCGGGATTGCCCTTGCCGATGGCCTGCGCCTGCGTGCCGCGCCGCCTTCCCAGCAATCGCGCCGGAAACACCCGGGTGTTGTTCACCACCAGCAGATCGCCGGGCGTGAGGATTTCCGGAAGCGCCCGGAATGCGCAATCCGTGAAGCTCTGCGCCGCGCGGTCCAGCAGCATCATGCGCGAGGCGTCCCGCTCCTTCAAAGGCCGCTGGGCAATCAGCTCCTTCGGCAGTTCGTAATCGAATTCTTCAAGCAGCATCTCGAAATCATTTTACGCTAAACGCCGCATCACGTTTTCGGCGCCGCGCACCAACCCGCCCGGCAGCGTCGTTCCGTGCGGTGTGTTAAAGTCAGTTCATGCCGAAAGCCACCGTAACCGTTTCCCCGCGCGGGATTGAGCGAATCTTCGCCGGCCATCCATGGATTTACCGCAGCGACGTCTCCGCCTCTGCGAACCTCGCGCCGGGCTGCATAGTGGGCGTCCAGGATCGGAGAAAGCGGTTTCTCGGGCAGGCGCTTTACAGCAACAAGTCGCAGATCGCGCTTCGATTTTTAACCCGCGAAAAACAGCCCATCGACCGCGAGTTCCTGGCCGGGCGAATCCGGGCGGCGGCGGATTATCGCCGGCAGGTTGTGGAAGACTCAGACGCCTATCGCCTGGTGGCCTCTGAGGGCGATCTGCTGCCATCCCTGGTGGTTGACCGTTATGGGGAATATTTCGTCGTCCAGACGCTCAGCCAGGGAATGGAACAACTGAAGCCCATCATAACGGATGTGCTGCAGGAGCAGTTTTCGCCGCGCGGCATCGTGGAACGGAATGACGTTGCGGTGCGCGCGCTGGAGGGCCTCGAGCCAACCAAGGGAATTCTGGCGGGCGAGGATCCCGGCGAAATTACGGTTACGATGAACGGCCTCCGCTTTGCCTTCAACCTGCTGGAAGGCCAGAAGACGGGCGGCTTTCTTGACCAGCGTGAGAACCAGCGGGCCGCGCAAAATTATGCATTCGGCCGGGCGCTCGACTGCTTTACCTACGCCGGCGGGTTTGCGATCAACATCAGCCGCCGCTGCAACTCCGTCCTGGCCATCGATTCTTCCCAGGACGCGCTCCGTCTGGCCGCGCGCAACGCGGAGTTGAACGGCGTTTCCAACATCGAGTGGAAGGAAGCCAACTGCTTTGATTTCCTGAAAGCCGCCGACCAGGCCGGCGAGCGCTTTGACGTGGTGGTGCTCGATCCGCCGGCCTTCGCCCGCCAGCGCTCCAATCTCGATTCCGCCCTGCGCGGTTACAAGGAACTCAACCTGCGCGGCCTGAAAATTCTGAACCCCGGCGGCTATCTCATCACCTGCAGCTGTTCCTACCACGTGACGGAGGCGGATTTTCTCGAGGCGATCGCCAGCGCAGCCATTGACGCTCACCGCACCGTCACCGTGGTCGAGCGCCGCACCCAGGGCCGCGACCATCCCATCCTGCTGACGGTGCCTGAAACTCTTTATCTGAAGTGCCTTGTCCTGCGGGTGTTATAAGCCGTTCTGGGCGGCTCCGAATTCGAGTAGAATACAACCTGTGAATCGATTTTGTGCCCTGGCGGCCGTCCTGCTTCTCACGCCGTTGTGCGCGGTTCCAGGCCGCGCCGAGGACCTCAAACTGCTGATCTCGGTTGAGCAACAGAGCATCGTTGCGCCCCAACCCGTGCGCGCGACGCTGCACTTCCACAACTCCGGCCGGCAGACCCTGTGGCTCTACCGTCCCGTAACAAGCGAGTTGCCGGGCGACCGCTTGGGCTTGCTGGCGCCGGTCCCGCCCGATGCGCAACCCGGACAGCCTTACGGAGGATCGCAGCTCGAAGTCCAATTGGCGCCGCAAAGCGCTGCCGGCGCCGGCGCAAAGGAGGCGGCGGGCAGCGGGTTTGCCATGGCGCCTGACGCCTTTCCGTTTCCCAGGCTGGTGCGCCTGGCGCCGGGAGAAGATTACCAGGAAAAAGTCAGCATCCACGTCGAGCCCGCCCAGGCAAAGGCCGGCGCGGACGATCAGCCTGCGTGGGGGCCATACCGGTTTTCCGTGACTTACTCTGCGGGTTATTCCAACGCCGAAGCAATGGCCCGTGACATCGGCGCCCAACTCTGGCATGGCCGGGCCACCAGCAACACCGTGGCCCTGGAACTGCGGCCGCCGCCAGGCCAGGGCTCGATTGCCGGCACGGCGCTCGATTCCATCGGACGGCCCTACGGCCAGGCGCTGGTTACTCTCGAGGACGAAAACGAGAACCCGCTCGATCAGCTTTTGACGGACGACGACGGCCGGTTTGCATTCGCACGCCTGCCGATGGGCCGTTACTGGCTGGCGGTGCGCCAGCCCGGCGCCGACCACGATACGTCGGTGTTCCGCCACGTCGACGTGACCGAGGCAGGCACGCCCGCCACGGCTGAAATCATGCTGGTGCCGCTTGATATCAACAAACCCGAGCGCCTGCTGCACAAGCCCGTGCTTTTCCACATTGTCGATAGCAAGGGCCTTCCGCTGGCAGAAACCGGGATTTCGATTTTGTACTCCGCCGAGACGGTTGTGGAGAACCGGAAGGCGCAAACGGGACGGGACGGTTTCGCCGCCGTCAGCCTGATTCCCGGCTCAATCTATGTGACACTCCAGACGCGGGGCTGCAAAAAGGAGGAGCGGCACGCCGGCGTGGCGCCCGGCCCGGGAGTGGATGGATTCCAGTTCACCTACGACTGCGCCGGGAACTGACGCAGCCGGCCACAACGGAATTCCAAATCGGCCGGCGCGAATCGAACTTCCATGGACAGCGTTCCGCAACCTATGAAATGCAGCGTGATCATTCCGACCCGACGGCGCTCCGCCACGTTGCGTGAGACGCTGCAATCTTTAAACCGGCAGACGGAAAAAACCTTGAAGTGATCGTGGTCGTGGACGGCGGGGATGCGGGAACCCGCTCTCTGGCGGAAACATACAAGGCCGCATTCCCATTGCGCTGGATTTTTGTTCCGGAGCACAAGGGCCAGGCATCAGCCCACAACGCCGGAGCGGCCGCGAAGACTACAGAAAGGGGTCCAGCTCTTGTCATCAGTCCAGAAACCGATATGAAACTGTCCGTCATCATGTGCACCTACAATTATGGGCACCTGCTTCCCGACACACTGCGATCGCTGGTGGCGCAAACCTTTCCGGATTTCGAACTGCTGGTTGTTGACGATGGCTCAACCGACAACACAGAAGAAATTGTGCGCCGATTTTCACCCCAGTTCCGTAATTGCATTTATCTGAAGAAAGCTCACACAGGGCCCGCTGATTCAAGGAAGATTGCTGTTCAGACCGTCACAGGAACCCACGTCGCCTCCATCGATTCGGACGACCTATGGTCGCCGGATTATCTGGCTGCAGTGGCAGGCAGCTTCGAAAGCAATCCAAACGCCGAGTTGCTTTTTTGCGACGGATTTCATGTGCAGGACGATGGCACCGTGATGAGGGCTGTAATGCCGCGCACGCCTCCGCCATCTCCTGGTAGAATCCGCTCGACACTCGAACTCTTCACGCTCTTTAATAACTTCTGTCCCACGGGCATGGTGTTCACGAAATCCCTCTATGAACGGGCAGGCCCATTTGACGTGCGGTACGGCTTCGGGCTTTGCGATGACGTTGACTGGGTCGCCCGTGCACTCATCGTGGGCGCCTATTCCGTTCGAATTGATCGCAAGCTCTTTCTCCATCGGATTCACGGGTCCAACCTGACAACCGATCCGACTCCCTTCCTCAAACCATGGATCGAGTTATTCAATGAAAAAATCAAAGGCAGTTCGCTGGGCCCCGAATTTGAGCGCTATTGCAGACGATTTTCCCGGGACTATGTTCTGCGGCTGGTGGGAATCTGCTCACCGGCAAAAGGGCGCGCTTTGTTGTCTCAAACTCTCGAAGTGTTTCCTGGAGATGCAATCTTGATTCTCGCTTACCTCTCCACCTATTTGGGATCGACTTACGCGCTAAGGGTCCTGAAATTTGGAAAGCGCCTGGCAAGAAAACTGTCTCGTGGGAAGCAAAGGCTTGATTTGAATGCGGATCCAAGAGTAATATTTCAAAGTTTGAAATAGCTCCGTCACTTTCGCCCGGACGCCAAGTGTCAAGTGATTCGGTCAATCTCCCGGGCTATGATTGGGCGGGATAATTGCCTGGCTGACAGCGAGCCAGAGTCCCCAACCTGTGGTGAAAATCTCCTTAATAATGCGTTGAGGTTGATAGGAAAATTCGGGATGCGCATCAAAGCGCTAATGAATTCGATCCAAGGAAGTGGGTGCTCTGAAAGGGCTGGCGCGGTATCTCGACTAAGACTTTGTGGTAATGAACAAGCCAGGACATGGAAACACCAGTAGCGGAGCATTCCAAAGCACAAATTCTGGTTGAAACGATTACGACACAGGAAGGGCTCTCTCGGCTGGAACGTGATTGGAACCGGCTGAGCCGAACCTCCGAATTCCCAAACGTATTCACGACGTTCGACTGGTTTCGTGTCTGGAATAAACATTTCGGCAATCACGGTTGGCGGAGTCAGCGCAGTCTTAATATTCTGGCGCTGAAAAAGGATGGGGTGATCGTGGGCATATCCCCCCTGATCCGTGCCGTTTTCTCCCGTTTTGGCTTCACCGTTCGCAGCCTGGAGTTTGTGGGACAGGAAGGGGATTACACCGATTTAGTTGTAGGAGATACTTCAACCGGCCAGATCGAAGCCGTCGTGGACTTTCTGAAACGGACGTCCGCGGAATGGGATGTCATCGACCTTCGATATCTGCGCGGGGAGGGGGGTGGCGTTAAGCGACTGGAGAGGGCTCTTTCAAAGGCGGGGTTGCTATACTGCAATGGACTTGAGAGTGAGCGTTGCCCATACGTGCTGATTGATGCTCCCTGGTCAGAGCTTTTAGCGAGGCGTTCTTCTTCCACTCGCCACGTGTTCCGCAACCAGCAGTCTCGCATCAATCGATTGAAAACGGAAGGGCTGCGGACACGAATTATTGAGAATCCCGAACAAGAACCCCGACTATTGGAAAGGCTGATAGCCGTTGAGGCCAAGAAGCGAGTCGGCGGCCAGTTGGTGGACCCTTTTTTCGGTAGGCATCCGGACGTCTTTCAATCTTTGCTGGACAGCCTCGGGCGCATGGGATGGATTTCCATCGCACTCATGGAACTGGGCGAACGTTTGTTGGGTTGGCACTTCTTGTTTCGTTGCGGTCAGGAACTTTGGGGATATCAAATGGCTTACGACCACGATTTTGCGCGCCTGTCTCCGGGAACAATGCTGATACCTGCTGTGATCGACTATGGCTTTGCCCGGGGATTCCGCGTGTATGATTTTTTGCGCGGCGAGGAACCCTATAAAATGCGGTGGACGACCGATTTTCGCCAGTCACATCGGGTGCAGATCTGGAACAGGCGATGGATTTCGCGAGCGCGTAAGTTTGGATATTTCAACCTGCGCCCCGCCCTCAATCGTTTGCTGCATTGAAGTGAAGGATTGGAAGCGCTGAACGTGCAAGAACAAATCCCATTGGAGTTAGAGCAAAACCTTCAAGCCTGCCGGACCGACTGGGCCATTGCTGAATGCTCGGTTTATCGGCTGTTCCCTGAAGAAGAGTACCTGTTCAATAAATATTACAACCTGGGTGAGCGTGTACTTGATCTTGCCTGCGGCATGGGTAGAACCACACTGCTGCTGCATGAAATGGGATTTTCCGTGCGGGGTGTTGACCGCTCGGAGGTCCTGATCCATCTGGCCAGGAAACGTTTTCCCTACCTGGACCTGATGACCGGCAGCTACGATGCCATCGAAGAACCGGATGCTTCGTTCGACCACGTTCTCATTTCATATAACGGCCTCGACCTCGCTTTCCCCGAGTCGCAGCGGGTTACGGCGCTGGGTGAGTGCTGCAGGGTTCTGAAGCCTGGAGGAACCTTCATTTTTTCATCGCACAACCTGAAATCCATGCACTGGTTTTCACCGTATTACAGGGACCGGCTGCTGTGGAAATTTCGTAATGCCTTCACAGCTTATAGAGAACGGGCATACGTGCTGGAATTCGGCAAGATCCACACCTTCTACGCATCGACTCCGTTCATCGTCCGCCAGGTTGAGAGTGTTGGATTACAGCTACTTGATATGAGGTGGTTCCAAAAACTGGGGGTGAGCTGGCTCGACAGGTACTTCTCTCCCTACATTCATTATGCATTCAGAAAGCCGGGCCGGCCGGGTGAGTGACCCTGTGAATTCTACGGTCATTTCCATCATCATTCCCACCCATAACCGTCGCGAAGTGTTGGTGTCCCGGACCTTGCCGGCCATTTTCGCGCAGGACTTCCCGGCTGACGATTATGAAGTTGTTGTCGTAGTCGATGGCGCGACAGACGGCACAGCCGAGGCGCTGCGAGCGGTTCGGCCGGCTTGTCCGCTGCGCGTCATCGAGCAACCGAATCGTGGTCCCGGTCCCGCACGGAACAACGGCATTCAGGTGGCAAAGGGCAACTTGCTTCTCTTTCTCGACGACGATATTCTCTGTGGGCCGCGCCTCCTAAGACAACACGCCGAAGTCCACGCTGGGGCAGACCCTTTGGTTGCCTACGGACCCATCTCGATTTCGCCTGAAAGTCCACCATCGGTTTTTACTTTTGCGTCCGAGAAGTGGTACCGGGAACTCTGTAACAAGCTGGATGCCCAGGGCGGGCTTCATTTTCCGCATGACCCCTTTCTTATCAGCAATAGCTCCCTGCCGCGGGCGACGCTCACAGCCGCCGGTGGATTCAATGAAAAACTGTCGGCTGGCGAGGATTACGAACTGGGGCTGCGCCTCTGGAAAATGGGAGTGGCGTTCAAATATATGCCGCAGGCCAGGGTTACCCAATATTTTGTTAAATCCAGCCACTACGTTGTGCGCCATGAGGGAAAAAGCAATGACGGCAAAAGCATGGGTAGAAGCGAAGTCATCATTGGCCGTCTTCATCCGGAATGCCGCCCTCATTCGGAATTGGCGGTGCTGGGGGAAATTCCCTGGCGCAAGCTCTTTCGACGGCGCCTCTATGTACAACTTCCTAAAACCCCGGCGACAATCTTCGCTCTGCCGCTCTGGTTTTGTGACAAGCTCTGGCGTTTCCCGGCTATGCAGCGAACCGGCGAGCGCCTCATGGCGGTGGGGGGAAACATTGCGGAGCTTCGCGGGGCCGCCGGCGAGGCCGGTTCGTGGAAAGCGCTGTTAAGAGAATATGCAATGCGTCTTCCAGCGCTTCTTTATCATCACGTGGGTCCGCCGCGGCCCGGAACCTACGACGGCCTGACCATTTCTCCCGAAACATTTGAGCGTCAGATGGGCTGGCTGGCGCGCCGCGGGTACACCGGAATCCGTCCCTCCGACTGGCTCCGCTGGCTTCGATGTGGAACAGGCCTTCCGGATAAGCCGATCCTGGTGACCTTCGACGACGGCTACGCCGACATTGCCGATTATGCCCTGCCGGTACTCAGGAAGTACGGCTTTTCGGCGGCTGTTTACATCGTGACCGGACAGGTGGGCGGGACCAACGCCTGGGATGAGGCGCAGGGCAGCGGCACGCATCATCTGCTGACGGCGGAACAAATCCGCTATTGGGCAGGGCAAGGCATTGAATTTGGGGCGCACAGCAGGACGCACGCGGATTTGACAAAGCTCTCCGCCTCCGAACTTGCCGCCGAGGTTTCCGGCAGCAAGACGGATTTGGAAAACATCCTGGGCCGTCCGGTTGTTTCATTCGCTTATCCGTACGGAAATGTCAATCAGGCTGCTTCTGACTATGTTCGGAGCCAGTTTGACATGGCCTTCAGCACGGAAATTGGTATAAATTTTCTCCGCACCGACCCGCACCTTCTGCGGCGTTTGCACATCTCCCCCGATGATTCGCTGGCCGACATCGAAAGCTACACGCACACGGTGGAACTGCAGACCATCAATCAATTGCGCGCCCGGCTGAAGGTGCGGACACGGTTGAAATCGGCGGCACGTATCGCGATGCGCAGACGCTGATTTCCGCGCCGATGGACTTGCTGCAATCCTGCTGCGGACTCATGTTACGACGGAGTATGCGGCAAAATCATTTAGGAGGGCTCCAATGTTCCGGAGAATCAAAATGCTGTACCATGCGATCGCGGCGTGGGCCTCGCAGACCACCCAAGTCAGTAACCGCGTGGACCTGGAGCGTCTCGAATGTCTGTCGCCGATTGACCGATATGTGGTGTGCAGCGGAGTCTTTAATAACCAGGCGCTTTTTGACCCCGTATACGAGGACTGGCGCATCAAGAGATTGAACAAGATGCTCGAAATTTATGGAATCGATTATTTCAAAGGCAGGAAGATCCTTGAACTCGGCGGAGGTCACGGAGATATCGGCGCGTTTTTCGCGGAACTTGGGGCTGACGTCCTCTCCCTGGACGGCCGCATCCAGAATGTAAATTTTGCGCGGCTAAAACATCGCAAAGTCGAGAACATCAAGTTTGTGCAATTCAATCTTGAACACGACTTCTCCAGTTTCGGGAGATTCGATCTCATCATCAATTTCGGCCTGCTGTACCATTTGAGGCATGTGGAAGAGCATCTGAAATGCTGTTTTTCGATGGCGGATGATATCGTTCTGGAAACAGTCGTCTGTGATTCCAGCGATCCGGACAAAATCGTTTTTTGCCAGGAGCGCAGCGCGGTCGACGAAGAATCACTCGAGGGAACAGGCAGCCGCCCATCTCCGTTCTATGTCGAGAAAATCGCCACGGAGAATAACTTCCAGTTCGTCCGCTATTTTACGCCAGACCTCAATTCTGGAGGTATCTTCTCGTATGACTGGCCTCACCGGAATGACGGACGCGGTGCGCGCGGCGACAATTTTGAGTTGAGGCGCTTCTGGCGCCTTCAAAAGAAGTAGAAGACCACAAGCTGACGAGGACAATCCGCGCCGGCGGCACCCATATACTTTCAGTTATGATTCGACGGGTGCGGCATCGCCGGACTTCGCGGCATGCCAACATTGCAGATAAAGTCTCTCTATCGGTCCCGCTCCGCAACATGCTATTGAGCTGGAAGGCCAGCCAGAGCGCCTTTGCAAGACGTCAGGAGGCGGTCAGCGTGTTATTCCAAGCCAGGCTCTAATCCGCAATTTTTCGCGCAGGTCGAGAACATAATGCCAGGAGGCAAGCAGGAACCCGCCGCTGAGGAAAACCACAAACACCGTGTCAACAAGGAAGTCGTGCGTTGAACACCAAAGAACCGAAAGCCCGGCCGCGAAGACCAGAAGGGTGATCGTGCTGCGTCCTAAGTCCCGGCTCGCAAGATTGCGGAGGGAAGTGCGAGTGAACCGGCAAGCCGCCATAACGAGCAGAACGAAATCCAGGCTGACACGGATAGTGCAAGCCAGCGCCGCTCCCGGCAGTCCGAACCGAGAAGTCAGGAACCAAACCAGACCGACGTGAAGGGGCAGCTCAAAGAGGTGAAACTTTGATGGAATGTCCGGACGGCCGACGCCGGCAAGAAGAATCATCGGGACCCTTGCCAGCGCGTCGAGAAACACCCCGACAGCCAGAACCTGGAGAACCAGTGTGCCCTCAGCCGCGAACTGTGGGCCCAGCCAGACGGTGAGGAGCGGGCCGGCAAAGAAGATCAGCACCAGCGCAGCCGGGCCAACCAGAAGGAGCAGGAACTTGAGAGAACGGATAAGAGCTTCCCTGATCCATCGATGGTCGCCTCGTCCAGCGGAAGTACTGAAAGCTGGAAACAGCACAGATGCAAGGCTTGCAGGAAGAATCTCCAACTTGGTCGAGATCATGAAAGGAGGCGTGTAATAACCCACCGCAGCAATGGAGAGGACGGAAGCGATCACAAACCGGTCCAGGTAGACCAGAATGGGGCTGACTGCACCGGAGACTGAGACCCACCCGCCATAACCGAGCAGGGAGAGAACGAGACGGTGATTGAATTGGATGCCGGAACCCAGAGAAGGATAGAGCTTCAAACAAAGGAGAATCAAGACCGCGAACGCAGCCACGCGGGCAAGCACCATGAAAAACACGATGGTCGGGAGTCCCAAACCGAGCGCAAGACCAATAACGGGCAGAAGATAGTTGAGAGCACTGAAGGGAATCCCCAGAGCATTGATCATGTCAAAGCGTTGAGAGGCTGCCAGCAAGCCTTCCAACGAGCCGCTGGCACAGTCGATGGGCAAAGCAGCGGCAAGAATCAGAAAGATCCAATGGGCTTCCGGATGAAGTTCACCTGGAACATTGAGCAGGTGGTCCACCAGCAGAGGCGACGCGACGGCCAGCAAAAAGCCGGCTACAAGACCAAGGCAGGTTTGGCTCAAAAATGCGGTCCACACCAGTTCAGGAAGTTCACTGATTTCGCCCTTGCCCAGAAGTTCAGCAACGAACTTTGTGGTGGCCGTACCGATGCCGAGATCAAACAAGGTGAAATAACCCACCACCATCCAAGCCAGGGCCAGGAGACCAAAACGGTCAGGTCCCAGGTGGCGGATCACATAAGGTATGGTCACAATGCCTACCAGCAAGGGTGTGAACCTGCCGGCGAGATTCAGCAGGGTATTGCGCGCGAGCATTCGGGCACCGATCCGAAACGTATCGGCAGCACCGAGTTGGGATGAGTCCCTCATAGCATTTATTTCCCCTATTTCCGGGCGACTGGGATCATCCTGAGCTGCGATTCAACAGGGAGAACAGCGCGCTCCGCCAGGTTAGAGGCACGACCAGCCTGGACATCCTTCCTGGTGAATCAAGCCAAGCGAAAAAGTCGATTTTAACATTCAGAGCGGACCTCAAAGCCTTGTCAGTGAGCAAAGTATCTGCCGTGAGACAACGCTCCTCAAGATACTGCCTGTTTCGAGATTACAGGTTTCATCCTCTGCCTTAAACGGCTTGAGCCAGTTGTGAGCGCGAACATTCACCCGCAAAATTCAATTGAGGCATCGTCCTTGTTGCGATTGCAGTGTATTGCTTTCATCGGCAGATGACCCCCAAACTGCCGTGTAAATTCCGTTGGAGTGTTCTATCATAGACACTTGTAAATATCCTGTCACGCGGGTGTGACCGCCTGGAGAAAACATCCGCTCGCCTGCACCCAGGTGGAAGCATACTTTCAATCGCTGGAGGGCAAAGCGTTAATTCCGGCTTGTATGGGGTCGACTTATGCGATGCCGGCCATCAAAGTGGGGGAAACGTCTCATCCAAGAGTTGCACGCAAGCACACAGTAGATTGATCTGACTGCGTCGTCTGAAATGATATTCCACGGTCTTTGAAGCGTTGCGACGCCTATGTTTACAGGCAAGGCCGCCGGTCGGACGTGACCAGGTTGCAGTGCTTGCCTGGAGAGCACGCGATTTTAATTGCACATTCAATATGAACTTTTCAGTGGTTGTATGCACTTATAACTATGCGCACCTCCTGCCGGACACTTTGCGGACGCTTGCCGCGCAAACTGCGCGGGACTTCGAACTCGTCATCGTCGACGACGGATCAACTGATGGCACTGAGCAAATCGTGGAACAGTTTCGACCTCAGTTTCAGGATTGCCGCTTTCTGAAGAAGCCCCATTCAGGTCTTGCAGATAGCAGGAACGTGGGGGTCAGGGCAGCCCAAGGAACACACATTGCTTTCCTGGACGCAGACGACCTGTGGTCGCCCCACTATCTAAGTACGATTCGGGAAACCCTTAGCGCCTATCCGCAGCCCGACCTGGCCCTTTGTGAGGGTATCCTTTTCAGGAGCAACAATGGATTCATCACGGAGGCAGTTCCCTATAGGAACCTTCCGCGCTTACACGGGCCTGTTGATTCGCCGCTCGAAATCTTTGAGATTATCCAGGCTGCCGCTCCCTCCGGGATGGTGTTTTCCAAAGAGCTTTATAACAGAATCGGTCCCTTTGACCTACGCTTTTTAGGATCATTGGGAGATGACATCGACTGGATATTCCGAGCATTGATGGCGCGAGTTTTTTGTATCTGTATAAAGGAGAGGCTCTATCTTTACCGCCGGCACGGCAGCAACTTGACAAACAGCGCAGGCAACTCCTACCGGGTGTGGCTGGCCCTCTATCATCAAATGTTAAAAGAGAGCCGGACGAACCCGCAGGTGGAGGCCCTGGCACGAGGCGTAATCAGGTCGAATTCATTGCGCTTTCTTCCAACGTGCTCAACATCCGAAGGGAGACGTTTGCTCCGTGAGGCGATCGATACCCTGGGCGGAGATCCGTGGGTCAGGCTCTGTTACTTTGGGACGTACATGGGACTCGTAGGTGTACTCAAGTTATCCAAAGGGCTGAAGCGATTCGGACACTTCTTGTTTCGAAAGCGACTCGCAATTGACCTTAACTCATCTTACGATACTGTCTTCGACGCTCTGCCCAAGTAACCTCACGGCGGACCTGGAAAGGTTGGGACATGCTAGCTTTTTGGATCCCTAATTGGCCCAGTTCCTTCTGTGGCTATGTTCAAAACAAATTCAGGCATGCTTAAACGACAACTGATCAAGGAAATGCGAGAAAAATGGGATGCGCAAGCCCAAGGTCAGTGGAGACGGAGCGTCTGGGCGGAAGCTGGCGACTCCGAGGCTTCTTTCCGAGCCTCCGGTGAACGAGATTATAGAAGGTACGTGGCCAGGTTTCTTTCATTAAAAAAGCTTGACCATGCAAATCTGGTCGCTCTGGAGATTGGCTGTGGCGGTGGTCGAGTATCAGAATTCATTGCGCGTGATTTCAGGGGCCTTTTAGCACTCGACGTGTCCAGGGAAATGTTGAGGATTGCACGAAACAGGGTTCGCGCAGATAACGTGGTTTGGCTGTGTAACGATGGAGTAAGCCTGAAAGGCATTGGCGATAACTCTGTGGACTTCATCTTCTCTTTCGGGGTATTCCAACACATCCCGGATGCTGCAACCATCGTCGATTATGTGGAAGAGGCAGGACGGGTGCTGAAACCCGGCGGGTGGTTTGTCTTTCAGGTGATGAACCATCCTCATGTGTCAGTTGGGCCATGGACGGTTTCCTTTTTTATTTCCAGTAGATTTCATCTCCCGCGTATCCGGATTTACCGGCCGAATGTACTGGACGCCCGTCCGATCCGCATGGGAATTTTCCGCAAAAGTTGCGCCCATTCGTGCCTGACCGTTGTCCGAATCCTCCATCGCTTCAATCAAAACACCTGGGTTTGGGCTCAGAAAAAGGGCTGACCTCCGGGGGAAGAATGTTTTTGCCCATTCTTGTAGGAATCCTGATTGTTCTGGCGATCGCCGACGCGCTTGGATTTCTTTTCTGGTATGCCTGCAGTTGGCCGCGCTCACAGGTGCTGGGTCCGGCGCTCGTTCGCGGCCCGGCCGGAAGCAGGAAAGTCGCTCTCACTTTTGACGATGGCCCCCTGCCGCCCTACAGCGAGCAGATTCTTGACATCCTCCGGTCACAAAACGCAAAGGCTACGTTTTTTGTATGTGGCAAAGATGCCGGGCGCCATCCTGAAATTCTCCGCCGCATCTGCGCGGAGGGCCACACCCTCGGAAATCATACCTGGTCGCATCCTTACCTTTACTTTATGAACCGCGAGAAGTGTGCGGAGGAGATTGACCGGACCCAGAAAGTGATTCAACAGGCCACAGGCGGCACGCCCAGATTTTTTCGCCCCCCCTACGGAGCGCGATGGTTCGGCCTCTATCCCGTGTTGCGTGAACGCGGCCTGCACCTGGTCCAATGGTCGGCAAGCGGGGACGACTGGGAGCTGGGGGCCGAGGCCATCGTATCATCGGTTCGCGCCGGCCTGCGCCCCGGCGCCATCATCCTGCTGCACGACGGCCGGCAGAAATCCGGCGGCTACTTGCAGAGACTTTTGAGTAGAATTTTCCCTTCGGCCGGCAGCCAGAACCGGCAACATGATGCCGATGCGTCGGAAACCGTCAAAGCCCTTCCCGCCATCATTGAGGCTGCCCGGGAGATGGGATATGAGTTCGTTTCCGTCGAGGATTTCTTTCCTTTGCGGCCGCGTGATGATGAGGCGGCGCCCAAAGGATGGGACCGCAGCGTGAACAACTCAGCTTGATCCCACACGCCTGTGTCCATTAGAATCTCCTAGTCTATGTGAGGGTTCCATCCGGGCCGCAATCCTGCAAATCATCCGGGCCGGTATATAGTGAGCATTGTTGAAGCGATACCTGGTTATGGACTCTTTTATCAAAAATCGACCTTGGCTGTTGACCGCGCTCATCATGCTGGGCGCTTTTCTGTATTTGTACCTGAATCTCTTTTTCCTGCCTGGGACTCCCATCCACTTCATTTCTCCCGACGCCACGAACTTCCTGTTCAACGCCCAGCGGATGCAGCACGGGCAGGTGATCTACCGGGATTTTTTTGAACTCACCTTCCCGGGAACGGAAGTGTTCTACCTCATCCTGTTTAAGATTTTCGGGAACCGCGCCTGGATACCGAATGTGACGCTGATAGTGCTTGGGCTGCTCCTGACCTACCTGATGATTTCCATTTCCAGGAAGGTTATTTCCGGCACGGCAGTCTACCTTCCGGCCTTGCTGTTCCTGGTGATCCCTTTCCGCAGCCAGCTTGACGCCACTCACCATTGGTTCAGCACGCTGTTGGTGATGGCTTCCATCGCCCTGCTGGTGGAAAAGATTTCCGCCCTGCGGCTGGTGGGCGCCGCGGCCCTATGCGGCGTGGCGATGTGGTTTACCCAATCGAGCGGACTGCTTGCGATGATGGGCCTGGTGTTTTTCCTGTTGTGGGCAACGGTGACGCGTCAGCTGAGCTGGGGAAATTTCCTCACGGCCCAGCGCTACATTTGGTCGGCCTTTGCCATTGTGGTCGCCGTGCTCAACGGTTATTTCATTTTCCGTGCAGGTTTCAAGACGTTCCTTTACGACACCTTTCTGTTTAATTTTCGATATTACTCTTCCCATGCCGTGAATTCGTTCCACGTTTACATGACCGACATGCCGGCCTTCCATCCCTGGTACCGGTTGCCGGCGCTTGCCCTGTGGGGCTCGATTTATCTGTTGGTTCCCCTGATCTACATTCTTTTCTTCGTTCGATACTGGGACGAGCAGGAAGAGCGCCCCTCGGAGCCGTGGGACCGGCTGGTGTTGCTCGCCCTCATGGGGACGATGTTGTTCCTCGGTGTTGCGCCGGCTCCAACCTGGCTGCGCCTGTGCACAGTGGCTGCCCCGGGAGTCATCCTTTTTGTCTGGTTCCTCAATTCACCCGGGCGATTTCACAAGATTCGCGTCACTGCCATGTGGGTCATCGTCATTGCCATCGCGCTGGGCGAATGGCACGGGCGATTTTTCGGATGGCGGCAGGAAGTGAATCTTCCCATCGGCCGCGTGGCAGTGCTCGACCAGGTCCAATACAAGGAGATCAAGTTTCTGCTGGACAACACCAAGCCCGGCGACTACTTTTTTGGAAATAACGAGCTCAACTACCTGCTTGATCTGCGGGACCCATCGCCCATTCCTTTTGTGACCGCGACAGACTACACCCGGCCTGAGCAGATTCAGGAAACTATCGAGGGCATTAAAAAACATCCTGCGAAATACATTTACTGGCCATCCATTCTCGACATGCCGCCCGCCAACGGCCCGGGGAAGAGCCATCTTGCTCCGTTGCGGGCCTACCTGCAAGGACATTACCAGCGGGTGAAAACCATTGCAGGCGACGACTTCGCCCGCAGCTTCTGGGAAAGATACAATCCGTCTGCTCCCATACCGCTTCCACCGCCCATTCCTCTTCCTCCCCCTGAACAGAATGGAACAACCCCGGGCGGCGCGAGCGGCCAGGGTAATTCACCGGCGGCCCCTCTTGACACCCCAGCGCAAGTTCCATAGACTCGCTGCGTCCCCGCATTTCTGTTGCCTGCCGGCCCGCTCCCAGGGTCCGGTCCCAGGATGAAAACGGCGCGTCTTGCGGACAGTGGCCAAATCAACATCAGCGAGGCATGATTGGCATTCAGTTGGATCGACCTGATCGTTGTAATCGTTTATCTGCTGGTGGTCACGCTGCTGGGAGCACGTTTTGGCAAGCGGCAAAAGACCCTGCACGACTACTTCCTGGGCGGCCGCCAGCTTCCCTGGTGGGCCATCGCTCTTTCTGTTGTCTCCGCCGAGACCAGCATCCTCACCATCATCAGCACTCCGGGGATCGCCTACGCCGGCGACATGGCGTTTCTCCAGCTTGTCTTTGGATACCTGGTGGCGCGCGTCGTGGTCAGCTTTGTCCTCATCCCCAAATACTTTGCCGGCGAACTTTACACCGCCTACCAGCTGATTGAACGGAGGTTTGGCCGCGGGCTCAAGGTTTTCACGGCGGGCCTGTTTCTGGGCAGCCGCGCGCTGGCGGAAGGAGTCCGCGTTTTCGCCATCTCGATCGTGATCGAGGTCATTTTCAGGACGGGCGTCCTGACCGCCGTGCTGATTATTACCGCCCTCACGCTCTTCTACACCTTTAAAGGCGGACTCACCGCCGTCATCTGGACGGATGTCACACAGCTCTCGATTTACATCATCGGGACCGTCATCGCACTGCTGCTGGCCGTCCATGCCGTTCCGGGGGGCTGGGGCGAGGTGGCGCACCTGGCCAGCATTTCGGGGCACAAGTTCACCGTCTTCAACTTCCACTTCAACTGGCACCAGCCTTACCTGTTCTGGTCCGGGCTGATCGGCGGCACCTTCCTCACCAGCGCCAGCCACGGGACGGACCAGTTGATCGTGCAGCGGCTGCTGGCCGCCAAAAACAAGAGGCAGAGCCAGGGTGCGCTGCTGGCCAGCGGGCTGGTGATTCTGTTCCAATTCACGCTGTTCCTGGTGGTGGGCGTCGTTCTGTTCGCCTTCTACCATTTTCATCCGCCCGCCCATCCCTTCAGCCGCCCGGACAAAATCTATCCAACTTTCGTGGTCACGCAATTGCCGGTAGGGCTGGCCGGCCTGCTGACTGCAGCCATCATCGCGGCGGCCATGGCCAACCTGAGTGCGGCATTCAATTCCCTGGCTTCCAGCTCGGTGATGGATTTTTACCGGCCGTTCGTTCGTCCCGACGCCGACCAGAAGCATTACTTGCGCGTCTCGCGCGGCCTGACGCTGTTCTGGGGAGCGGTGCTGGTCCTGATTGCCATCATCTCCCAATATCTGCATGAAAGTGTCCTGGTGCTGGCGCTGACCATTGCCTCGATTCCCTATGGAGCCATGCTGGGAATCTTTTTGCTGGGCGTGTTGACCAAACGGGCAAACTCGCGCGGCGCACTGACGGGTGCTGCGCTTGGATTAACCGTCTTGATCCTGATCGTGGTGGGCAATGCGTATCACGTCGTGGATATCGCATGGACGTGGTATGTGGTGATTGGAACACTGGTGACGTTCTTTGGAGGGTGGATCGCCAGCATGACACCGCGCATCAGGGAAAAACCCTAATAGTAAAGTAGGTGATCACCGCCTTGACGAACAGGTGTGGTACGGCTAACCTCAGGAGAACTCATGAAACTGAGGGACCTGTTGAAGCGACACCTGACGCCTGTGCGTGTAACCGTTGCCGCCGTGATTCTGGCATTTGTACCGGCAAAATTCCTGACATTAACCGCCCCCAGCCATTCGAGCGACACGGGCAAAACCGCGCCGATGCGCCCCTCGCAGGATGAACGCGAGACCCAGGGGAACGGCCGCACGGCCCTGGAGTCGATGTGCGAGCGAGTGATGGCTGCCAGGCCGATTGCCATGTATTACACCACGGGAGGCACGTTCGGCATGGACGCCATCCTGGCGCATGCTTCTGACATGACCATCCTGGCTCCGCAATCCTACTGGCTGGACCTGAAAGGAAACATCCAGGGAGGCATTCCCACGCCCACGCTGGATGCTGCCCGACAGTCGGGACTGCCGGTCATGGCCTTGCTGGGTAACAACGACTTCAGCCGGCGCGTCGCTTCGCACCTGCTCCACGACCGGCAGTTGCAAGAACGGGTGATCAAGGACCTGGTCGAGATCGCCCGGCGGGATAAACTGCTGGGGTTTCAACTGGACCTTGAAAACATCGATCCGGACGACATCAACCTTTACACCCGGTTTGTGGATGAAGCGGCTAAAGAGTTTCATCACGATGGGCGGTTGCTGAGCGTTGCGGTCGTTCCCCGCTTTCTGGATTCCGTTCCCGGCCAATGGGCGGCGGCATACGACTATCCGGCGCTTGCCCGCGCCGCGGATTTTCTGACCCTGATGGCCTACGACAACTCAGGCCGCCTGGGCCCGCCCGGACCCATCGCGGGTTATGACTGGGTGAAAAATGCGCTGGAATATGCCATCAGCCGCGTTCCCCGCGACAAACTGCTGCTGGGCATCGCCCTCTACGGCCGCGAATGGACCAACGACAGGGGCAATCTCCAGGCCCGCACCCTGCCCTACCCCGAGACGATGGCCCTGCTGAGCCGCCTCTCACTCACTCCTCAATGGGATGAAAAGCTCCGTTCACCATGGTTTAAATACCAGGCCGGCGGAACGGTCCGCAGCGTGTGGTATGAAAACGCCCGAAGCATTCAGGAAAAGTTCAGGCTCCTGGAACGATATCGGCTGCGAGGTTTTGCCGCCTGGAGGCTGGGAATGGAAGATCCGCGCATCTGGTCAATGGTTTCAGCAATGCGCGAAAGCCAGCCACCCGTGAATGCGAGTCCTGAAGCATCCGGTTTTTGACCCGGCAGAAAGGTTTCCAGCGATCTCGTTTTCGGCGGTGAGAATAAGGACCAACCTTCTCTTTTGGCTCAGGGGCAGTCTGTCAGCCGGCCGGAACCAGACAGGAAAAGCGGTAGACTCTCATGACTTTTCGGTTTCGACGCTTGACCCTTATCGCTTTCGTCCTGGCAGGCGTCGTGATCTACGGTTATTTTTCAGGCACAGGGCGGCAGGACTCTTCGAGTACATCCATCACGTCTGCGCCCGCCGCCTCCGGGACGGAGTCCATTCAGGGGCCGTATTTCTCCGACCGCGACCGCATCGCCGAGCGCGTCATCAGCGCCATCAATCACACCCGGCACACCCTGGACATTGCCGTCTATAGCTTTACGCAACCGGAACTTGCTGCTGCCGTCCGGGCCGCCAGCCAGCGGGGAGTCAAGGTGCGAATTGTCACCGACGAGGGACAGTCCCTCGACCGGCATTCTGAGATCGGCTATCTCCGGTCTGTGGGAGTACCGATTCGAGTGAGCGAAGGATTTCGGGGGCAGCGTTCACTCATGCACAACAAGTTCGCTGTTTTCGACGGAAACCAGGTGGAAACCGGAAGCTACAACTGGACTACAAGCGCCACCAGCTACAACTTTGAGAACGCCATCTTCATCGCCGCGCCCAAAGTCTCAGCTCGATACGAAGAAGAATTTCAACACATCTGGGCGCAGGCCCGGTGAAGTTGGCCCGCCTGCGTCGATCCGCCTGGAACATACACCCGGGAGCAAAATTCACTTCTTTTGCAGGGCTGGCAGGAGGTACTGGGTGATCAGCATGTCGTATTCCTGGCGGGCCTGGTCCGTAACGGGTGCAGAGGCCAGTGGGCCGTTGGCGGTCGCCTTCAGGTATAGATCGCCGGTCTCGCCAAGAGGTCCGGGATTGATCTTTTCAAACTCAGCTTCGTCGGATTCCCCGAAGTCATAAATCTGCTTGAGGTTGTAGGTCTTCAATTGGGCCGGGGTCAGTTTGCCCACGCTCCGCACGTAAATTCGGAAACGTCCAAAAAATCTGCTCTTGTCGTAGTCCACCCGAATCACGTGCTGGAGTTGGTTCGATGGGTTCTTCGGGTCTGTGTAGAGGTCCGCCAGCAGGTAATAATCCGCCAGCTTGCCGCCGTAAGAGTCGTCCAGGATTTGGTAGACCTTGTTAGTGGGATCGTCCGGATTGGCGGAACGTGGCTTCTTCTTTTTTGCCCAGCCAGACGGCGCGGCAGCAGCAAGCAGAACGATGGCTGCTACGATGACAACTAAGTGCTTCTTCTTTCTCAACTCACCCTCCCCCGCCCTGATAACCAAAGATGAACAACAATGTGGACGGCGCAAAAGCAGGGGAAAAGCATACCACGGTTTCTGTTAGCGTCAAAACCAACTGCCCCCGGGGAGAGTATTCGTAAAAATGGCCGCTGAGCGTGGACCCTCCGGCGGGAGGGTGTGAGAAGTCGCAGTATCCTGTGGGCGGTGGGACAGCGCCTTAGTGCCCACTTCGGAAGGGCCGTGATTTCCTCAACCGGCTGGCCCCCATTCAGTGGCTTTCGTGCGACATTCCGGCTTGCCCATAGAGCAGGTACTTTGCGCGCATCTTCCGGAAATTCATCAGGGGCTGCTGCCACAGGTATTCAATCCGTTCAGGATCGAAATTGTTCCTGATGTCATCGAGGACCCATTGCGACCCGATCAGGGGAAGTGTTTTGTCCAACTCAAAGCTCTTGGGAAAGAGCTGATGGAGTGCCGAGGCAAGCTCGACGCCCAGTTCCGGTGCGTTGAGCGCCTGCCGGTCCACCAGGTAGATCTGAACGCCGTGGCACACCTGGCCGGAAAATTTGCTGCCCTTGGGCGTGAAGTCCACCGGCAGGAAACGCACACCCTGAATGTCGCGGGAGTTCAGATAAACTGCCAGCCATTTAGCCGTCTATCCAGGGCGCTCCCAGCAACTCAAACGGTGTATCAGTCCCGCGGCCGACGCTGATGTTGGCGCCCTCAACCATCCCGACTCCGGGATAAAGAATCGTTTCGGTCAGTGAGCGCAGGTTGGGCGAAGGGTTCATCCATTGCTGTCCTGTCTCATCCAGCCAGTCGGTCCGTTCCCAGCCCTGCATTTTGATTACGTGCAGGTTCGCTCCCAGGTGCTCTTCGCCGTTGAACATTTCGGCCAGTTCCCCCATCGTCATGCCGTAGCGGACGGGCAGTTGGAAATATCCTACAAATGATTTCAAGTCCGAATCGAGAATCGGCCCCTCGACGATCGACCCGCCGATCGGGTTGGGCCGGTCCAGAACATAGAATGCCATGTGACGCCTGGAAGCTTCCTCCATGCAATAAGCCATGGTAGTGATGTAGGTGTAGAAGCGAACGCCCACATCCTGGATGTCGAACACCAGGGCGTCCAGCCCTTCGAGCATCCGGGCGCTGGGCCGGCGGGTCTTGCCATAAAGGCTGTAAACCGGCAGGCCGGTGGCAGGATCCGTGCTGGAGGCTACGGCACTGTCCTCTTTGCCCCAAAGGCCGTGCTCGGGACTGAAGATGGCCTTGAGATGCACGTCCGGCGCATGATTCAGCAGATCAATGGTCCGCCGCCCCTCGGAATCAACGCCTGTTTCATTGGTGATGAGGCCGACGCGCAGACCTTTTAGCGGCGCAAAGTGTTCCTTTTCCAGAACGTCAATTCCTGTTCGCACGTTGCCGTTCCGCAATCCGCTCACCCGGTAACTCCGCATCAGCTCGTAGTAACCGGTCAACGATTTGTGGGAGTTCAGGATCTGCTGGTCGGAAACCGGCCCCAGGGCAGCCGCGATGGCTGTATCAATCCTGGAGCGAAGCGCCACCACATCGCCCGTGCCATTCGGGTGGACGCGATTGGAGAGGAAAACAACATACGTGCGCGTGACAGGGTCAATCCACAGAGAGGGCCCTGTAAAGCCGGTGTGGCCAAACGATCCCACCGGGAAAAGCTGGCCGCGATTGGAAGAAAAGGGTGTAGAGATGTCCCAGCCGAGCCCGCGCACCGCCATTTTGTCGACTGGCGTTTGCGGCGTTGTCATCTTTTCCACGGTCAGTGGGTTCAAAATACGAACCCCATGATAAACTCCGCCGTTCAGCAGCATCTGGCAGAAGATGGCGAGATCGTGGGCGTCAGAAAACAGCCCGGCATGCCCCGCCACGCCGCCCATCCGCCGGGCCGTGGGGTCGTGGACCTCTCCCCACAGAATGGGACCCGTCGTTCCATCAAGGTGCTGAGTGGGAGCGATTCGGTAACGCAACGATGCCGGGGGAAGAAACATGGTGCTGGTCATCCCCAGGGGCCTAAAGATGTGCCGTTCGCAGTAGACGTTGAGCGGCTCTCCGCTGATGCGATGGACCAACTCTCCCAGCGTCTCAAAGTTGATATCGCTGTACAGGAAACGCGTTCCGGGCGGAAGAATGGGAGCAGTGTCAACAATCATCTGCATCGCCGTGTCATAACCGGTCCAGTCATTGCTGAGGTCCAGGTCAGGCGGCAGGCCCGAATAGTGGGTCATCAATTCGCGGACCGTGATGTTCTGCTTGCCATTGGCTCCAAACTCCGGCCAGTATTCGGAAACAGGATCATCCAGGCGAATTTTGCCTTGCTGAAAAAGCTGCATGATGGCGGTGGTGGTGGCCACCACTTTGGTGCACGACGCCATATCATAAATCGTGTCCATTCGCACGGGCAGTTTTCTCGGAACCAGCCGCCGATAACCGACGGCACGCCGGTAAACAATACTGTCGTTGTGGCCCACCAGGATCACCGCCCCGGGAAGCTTGCCCTGCTTCATGGCCTTTTCCACTTCTCCCGGCAGTTGACTGAGATGTGCGGCGATTGGGTTCGGGCTTTTGGCGGGTACACGGCGGCGAACCTGCGCAGACGTGGCCGCAGGAGCAACCAGGGTTATGATAAGGAATAGGAAAAAAGCTTTGAAACCTTGGATTATTTGCATTCCGCGCTCCCTCTTGAACTATTGATTCGAGTAGTGCATTTTGCTACGAACTCAGGGGTTCGTGTCAATCAAAGATTCGATGAAGGGTGAAGGCTCAACGTGAGAAGTGAAATGGAAATGCCGCATTGTTGCACCCGTCTTGCACCCGGCGAATGGCTCACATAAGACTGCCTGGAATTGGTACACTGTTAGGTGGCCGCGCGGTGGATGGTTCGACTATCAGGATTCTGACCGCGGGAGGAGAAAGCGGTTGCCGCACTTTCATGCAACAATCCCCCCGGGGTCCGGCGCCGGCTGGAACTGATTTTTGAACCTGGATGTGAATAGACGCACCCGATATTTCTGTAGATCGCCTGAAATGAATAGCCCATCGAAAGAACGTATCACGGAAAGAAAAAATCCTGCCGCCGACTCCCTGGACACAAAGAAGACGCGCGAAATTCTTGCTTTGATGAACCGCGAAGACCAGAAGGTTGCTGTGGCGGTGAGAAAGGCATTGCCGCAGATTACCCGGGCGGTTGACCTGGCCGCCGGCGCCCTGGCCAACGGAGGCCGGCTGATCTATATGGGCGCAGGAACCAGCGGCCGGCTCGGCGTTCTGGACGCCTCGGAATGCCGGCCGACGTTCGGCACCAACAAAGTGCTGGCCGTCCTGGCGGGAGGCTCCAGGGCAATGTTCAAGGCCAGTGAGGGCGTTGAAGACGATCGCGCCAGCGCGCGCACGGACCTGGAACGCATCGGCCTGAACAAGCAGGACGTGCTGGTGGGAATTGCGGCAAGCGGCCGGACTCCCTACACACTTGAAGGGCTGCGCTACGCAAAACAGAAAGGGGCCGCAACCATCGGCGTTACGGCCAACCCCGATTCGCCCATGCGGGGGCTTCCGGACGTTGAAATTGCCGTCAACGTGGGCCCTGAGGTGATTGCCGGCTCCACCCGCATGAAGGCCGGAACGGCCCAGAAACTGGTCCTGAACATGCTTTCAACGGCCACCATGGTGAAGCTCGGACGTGTCTTCTCCGGGTTGATGGTCCACGTGGAGATGAAGAATGAAAAACTTCGGGACCGCGGGCGCGCCATTGTGGTCAAGGCCACGGGAGTCGATCCAGCCAGGGCCGCACGTGTGATGAAGGCCTCAGGATCAAATCTTCCCGCTGCCCTTCTGATGATCTGGAAAAACATCCCCAGGAAGGAGGCTCTTCGCATCCTGAAACAACAACCCAACACGGCGCTCGCACTTCGAAAGGCACGCGCAGAATATCTTGAAGAACATGCCAACGCTCACCGCAGCCGGACCTCCGGGGGAAAATCATGAAAGCCGTCAAAGCCATTATTGCCGGGACCATTTATACTCCGGCGGAAGAGATCCGCAACGGGGTGATTCTGGTTGAAGGCCACCGGATCGCCAAGGTCGGACCGCGCGCGCAGGTGAAAATCCCGCAGGGAGCGGCCGTCATCGATTACCAGGACCGCACCGTGGTTCCGGGGTTCATCGACATTCACATCCACGGCGCCGTCGGTTATGACCTGATGGAGGCTACTCCTGAGGCGGTGGCCGCCGTGGGGAAGTACCTGGCACGACACGGAACAACCTCTTATGCGGCAACCACCGTTGCGGCCAGCCTGGAAAGAACGCTGAATGCGGCCAAAGGGCTGGGTGAAATCATACGGGCCTCCAACAGTTCCCACATGGTTTCCGACAAAACTTCCGGCGCCCAGCCGGTGTGCATTCACCTTGAGGGCCCCTTCCTGAACGTGAAACGGCGAGGCGCGCACCCGGCCTCGCAGATCCAGAAGCCTTCCATCGAATTGCTGGCAAAGTTTCTGGGCGCTGCCGATGGCACGGTGCGCATTCTGACCCTGGCCCCGGAGCTCGAAGGCGCGCTCACGGTGCTGGAATACGCGCGAAGCAAAGGTTTGAAAGTCGGCATTGGCCACTCCAATGCCACCTACGAGGAGGCCAGGAGCGCCATCGATGCGGGAGCCACGCATGCCGTTCATTGCTTTAACGCCATGCGTCCTTTTTTGCACCGCGACGCCGGGATCATCGGGGCTGTGCTGACGGACGACCGCGTCAGCGCCGAGCTGATCTGCGACGGCATTCACGTGGAGCCCACAGCCATCCGTGTGCTGGTGCGGCAAAAAGGAGTGGAGCGCCTGATTCTGGTGAGTGACAGCCTGAGCGGAGCAGGCATGCCAGACGGCAACTACCGCCTGGGCAATTTTACCGTGCACGTGGCCGGCGGCGTGTGCCGGACGGTTGAGGGTAGCCTGGCAGGAAGCACCATCATGCTCGATGCCGCGTTGCGCAACCTTTCAGCCTACACCGGTCTCAGTTACAAAGAATGCCTGCCGTGCATTACCAGCAATCCGGCCAGGATACTGGGACTCGAAACCCAGAAAGGCGTTATTGCTCCCCGCGCGGACGCGGACCTGGCGGTCCTTGACCAGGAGTTTTATGTCACCCAGACCTACGTTCGAGGCCGGCCCGTACTTTAGGACCCCGCCGCCCCCGGCACCTGGAAACCAATATGGATAAATTCCTGATCACCGGTGGCCGCCCACTTGAAGGCCAGGTCGCCATCAGCGGCGCTAAGAACGCCGCCCTCCCTGCCATGGCTGCGGCACTGCTGACGCCGGAGCGGATTGTCCTGCGCAATGTGCCGCGGGTTCGCGACATCGGAACCATGCGCAGCCTGATGGACGAACTGGGCGTGGATTCATCCGTGACCCACGAGGACCACGGCAACCGGGTGGAAATTGAGGCGCGCCGCCTGCTGAACCCGATGGCTCCCTATGAGCTGGTGAAACAGATGCGCGCCTCCATCCTGGTTCTGGGGCCGCTGGTGGCCCGGTTCGGACACGCCCGCGTCTCCTTGCCGGGAGGATGCGCCATCGGGGCGCGCCCCGTTAACCTCCACATCAAGGGATTGGAAAAGCTGGGCGCAAGGATTCAAATTGAGCACGGTTACATCGAGGCACGGGCAGACCGGCTTCGAGGCTCTGTAGTCACTTTTGATGTGGTTTCCGTGACCGGCACGGAAAACCTGATGATGGCGGCCGCGCTGGGAGACGGTGAAACCGTTCTGGAAAATGCGGCGAGGGAACCGGAGATTGTTAACCTCGCCGAGTTATTGATCAAGATGGGCGCCCGGATCGAAGGAGCGGGGAGTGGCGAGATTCGCATCAACGGAGTGAGCCAGTTGCATGGGACCGAGCACGAAATTATCCCTGACCGGATTGAAGCTGGAACCTTCCTGGTGGGAGCTGCAATTACAGGCGGCCATCTCGTAATAGACCGCGTCAATCCGGCCCATCTGAGCGCCGTGATCGATAAACTCACGGAGTCCGGGGCGCAGGTCCGCGAACCCGGGCCGGGAAAACTGGAAGTTTCGGCAGGACGTGCCATCCAGGCGATTGACGTAACCACCAAAGAATATCCGGGCTTTGCCACGGACATGCAGGCCCAATACATGGCGCTGATGACCCAGGCCCAGGGTCCTTCCGTGATTACCGAAACGATCTTCGAGAACCGTTTCCTTCACGCCCTGGAATTGATGCGGATGGGAGCCGACATTGTGGTGAACGGCCGCCGTGCAGTGGTTCGGGGCAAAACACCCCTCAGCGGCGCCAAGGTCCAGGCCTCTGACCTGCGCGCAAGCGCCTCCCTCGTCCTCGCCGGTCTGGCGGCCCAGGGGGAAACACTGATCGACCGCGTCTACCACATCGATCGAGGATACGAACGAATCGAAGAAAAGCTAAACCGCGTGGGAGCAAAAATCCAGCGCGTGTTTGAATAGTTTGCGGGTTCAATACCCACCCAGAACAACCCTCCCGAGTAGAGAAAGCGATCAGGGCGCTGGTCGCCTGCAAATCGGTACCGGCAAAATCCTCGGCCTGGTCGGGACGCGGCCGTGTTCAGACCGGCGCGTTTGAGGGTGTGTGAATGGGAGGTCTGTAAATGCAAAGTGGGCGGCGGCCCTTTCCGGCCATCGCCCACTTTCCCTTCCGTTCTCTCGTTCTCTGACCGCCTCTTGTTTACGGGCAGCTGTAGCCTGTCGGCGGTGTGTACGGACTCGGCGTCATCCCGGGATTCTCATTGTTCTCCGCGCATCCCGCTGCGTTTGCCGCCGCTGCCGCCGCGTTCGCTGCATCCGTCGCCGCATTCGCCGCTGTCGTCGCGTTGTTCGCCGCCGTCGTCGCCGCGTTGCGCCGCATCCCTCGCGTCGCTCGACCGCGACATTCCCAGCCCCGCCAGCACCGCTGCCGCCGATCCCGCGCCCACGGCCATCACTCCCAGCGTCGTCGCCGTCGTGATGTGCGCGTTCCCGTTCGGCGGCGCAGCAGGACTCGGCGCCGGCCCCGCTGCCGTCACCGGCAACGTCACCGTCTTCCCTTCCGCCACCTGCTCCGTCCGTCCCTGCCGCTCCACCTGCAATGTCCCTTGCTTCGCCGTCACCACCAGGCTCCCGTCCAGCATCGCCACTTCGCCCAGCGTCTTATACCCCGCCGCCGGCGATACCGTCACGCCCCCGGCTTTCACCGCTACCCCCGCGCTCGCCCCGGGATGGTACATCGATACATTTCCCGCGGCTCAGCATCACCGTCACATTCTTCGCTTCCCGCAGAAACGACGCTTCCGTCTCCCGCCCAAACACCATCCGGTTCCCCGCGTCCAGCGCCACCACCGCCACTCCATCCTTCACCTGCAGCGTGTCGCCGCTGAAGACCGTCGTGTTCGGCACCAGGGCCTCGCCGCTCAATGTCGCGTTCCGGCTCCCGGCAATCGACCCTACCGCCGCCGATCCCGCCAGCATCGGCATCAGCCCGATTCCCATCACCGCTATCACCGTCAGACCCAGTTGCATCAACTTTCTCATGCTGATTACTCCTTTTCTAAGCGATGGCAGCTACCCTGCCGAGAGACCTTATTCTTCCCCGCTAACTCACTCACTTACATATTGAGGAATACATTTATATTTCACATGAACAAGGGTGTCAAGGTGCTTTTTCGCATTTTGCGGGGCCCGACAAGCTTGCGAAAGAGATCAGCTAAGTATACACATTTAAAATGACTTAGACAGACAGGCGCCCTGTTAACTGGAGTCGCGATAACTCCGATCAGCGAAACCCTATTCAACATGTCCCAGCCGACGGTCATGGGGACCAGCGCCTGCATCAACTGGAACTCATGTGCGCGACTTCGTTCTTCAGACGTTTGAGGGCCTGATTTGCATGGGTAAGTTGACGTGCTACCTGTCCCGGGGCCGTCCCACCAATGGCATTTTTCCGGCGGACAGACATCTCAGCTGAAACAGCGGTCTTTGCCAAAGCCTTGTCCCAAACTGGAATCAAACGCCGGGCCTCATCCTGAGCAGAGATCGGCAAAGGTCTTGTTACGGTCTACGCAGTATTTGACCAGCTTTCCAACCTGCTCATGGGCCTGGGCAAAGGCAACGCCGCGCTGCACCAGGGCGTCGGCAACTTCCGTGGCGGTCAGAAAGCCCTGTGCGGTGGCTTCTTTCATCCTGTCGGCCCGGACGCGCAGGGTACCCACAACGCGCCCAGCCAGAATGAGGCAGTCGGAGGTAGTATCCACCGACTCGAACAGGACTCCCTTATCTTCCTGGAGGTCGCGGTCATACGCCAGGGGTAATCCCTTCAGCAGAGAGAGCATGGATGTCAGTCCGCCCAGGACGCGTGCAGCCTTGCCCCGGATCAGTTCCAGTGTGTCGGCGTTCTTCTTTTGCGGCATCAGGCTGCTGCCCGTAGCGTACGCGTCATAAAGTTCCACAAAACCCAAAGCCGGCATCGAGTAGATGATGAAGTCTTCCGAGAGCCGGCTGAGATGGACCAGAATCAGCGAACACGCGAAAAGCAGATCACAGACGAAATCGCGATCGGAAGTGACGTCCAGACTGTTGCGAGCCACGCGGGCAAATCCCAACTCCCGCGCCAGCCGTGTGCGGTCAATGGGAAAAGCAGCTCCGGCCAGCGCTCCAGCGCCCATGGGAAGTTCATCCACCCGGCTGGAGCACTCCCGCAGGCGGGCCACGTCACGCATCAGCATTTCAAAGTAGGCCAGCAGATAGTGGGAGAACAGGATCGGCTGCGCCGGCTGCAGGTGGGTGTACCCGGGCAGGATGGCCGACTTGCTGGCCCGGGCCTGCTGGACCAATGACTCCAGGAGGCCTGCCGCGCTCCTCTGAAGCTCCTGGATGGCGTCCTTCACGTACAACCGGGTTTCTGTGGCAACCAGGTCGTTCCGGCTGCGCCCTGTGCGAAGCTTGCCGGCCACGGGCCCGATCTCCTTTTCGAGACGGGCCTCGACCCAGCTATGCACGTCTTCGCTCTGCTGCTTTGCCGCCCAGCGAGGGTCCTGCTTGACGTAACGGCCGATGGCAGCCAGCCCGCGCGTTATAGCGGAAACTTCCTTCCGCGTCAGCACGCGCGCACGCCCAAGTTCCCGGACGTAAGCCAGATTCACGCGAAGATCGTAGTCGATCAGCCGCTGATCAACGGAAAACGACTCCGAGAATTTCTCAAACAGGGGATCGCGCCCGCCTTCAAAACGTCCGCCCCAGAGCTTCATTTCTTTCTCCCGGACGGACGTTTTCTGCCGCTCTTCTTCCGGCCCCGCGACGCCAGAGCCGCCAGTTTGGTGGGGAGCCCCAGGATGTTGATGAACCCTTCAGCATCCTTCTGGTCATAATCCGCCCCCATCGTGAAGGCGGCAACGCTGGGGTTGTAAAGCGAGTAAGGCGAGCGGCGGTCAAGGACACGCAGGTTGCCCTTGTAAAGTCCCAGAGTCGCTTCGCCCGTCACGTTCTGCTGGGTAGCATCCACGAAGCTTTGCAGGGCCTCGCGAAGCGGGGTGAACCACTGCCCGTAATAAACCAGTTCAGCGTAGCGGAGAGCGACGCCCTGTTTGTAGTGGAAGGTTTCACGGTCAAGGCACAGCGCCTCAAGCTCGTGGTGCGCCGCATGCAGAACTTCTCCGGCAGGCGTCTCATAAGCGCCGTGGCTCTTCATGCCTACGAGCCGGTTCTCAACAAGGTCCGTCCGGCCAACGCCGTTCCTCCCGGCAATCCTGTTCAGCTTCTGCAGCAATTCAATGGGGCCCAGCTTCTTCCCATCTAACGAAACGGGAACGCCCGATTTAAAACCGATGGTCACCTTCGTCTCCCGATTGGGGGCGCGCTGCGGGCTGACGGTCAGCTTCCAGGCGTCCTCCGGAGGCTCGCCCAGTTCGGTTTCAAGCGGACCGCCCTCATGGCTTAAGTGCCACAAGTTCTCATCCCGGCTGTAAAGATCCTTCTTTGTGACCGGCACCGGCACCCTGTGTTGCCGCGCATACTCCAGTGCGTCTTCGCGCGAAACAATCGACCACTCGCGCCACGGAGCGATCACCTTCAGTTCGGGAGCCAGAGCCTTGAACGTCAGTTCAAACCGCACCTGGTCATTCCCCTTGCCGGTACACCCATGCGCCAGTGCGTCTGCGCCGGTTTCAAGCGCGATTTCCACCTGCCGTTTGGCCAGAATCGGCCGGGCCAGCGAGGTGCCCAGCAGATATTTGCCCTCGTAAATGGCCCCGGCCTGGAGCGCCTTCCACAAATAGCCGGTGATGAATTCCTCCCGCAAGTCTTCCACAAACACCTGCGAAGCGCCGCTCTTCAGCGCCTTCGCCCGCAACGCCTTGTAATTGTCTCCCTGCCCTACGTCACCAACCATGGCAATTACTTCACAGCCATAATTCTCCCGCAACCAGGGAATGATGATGGATGTATCCAGCCCTCCGGAATACGCGAGTACCACCTTCTTGACTTGTTGTGATGAATTCCCAGACACTCTCATGCTTTCCTTTCTCTTTTGTTTTGCCAAGTAAGACACATGAGCAGGGACGGGTCCCGCACGGCGGCGACAACCGAACCTCCTCAGGCGCCAACAAGGTTGAGGATCTTCTTCCGAATTCGGGCGGCTTCCTGCGTGCCCCCCGTCGCGATAAAAATCGTATCGTCACCCGCCACGGTGCCTACAACCTCCGGCCACTGCTCCGCGTCCAGCGCAGCCGCCACCGAGTGGGCATTACCGGGGTGGGTCTTGATCACGACCAGGTTCGACGCCTTGCGCACATCCCAAAGAAATTCCTTCAGGATAACAGGCAGGGCAGGATGGGGCAGCTTCAGCGGATCTGGCGAACCCGGCATGCGGTAGCCCTTCCGGGTCTTGATCAGGCCCAGCTCTTCAATATCGCGCGAAACGGTGGCCTGCGTCACCTGGATCCCTCGTTGGGAAAGCTTCTCACACAACTCCCCCTGGGTTGTCACAGACTCCCTTTTTATCAAATCCAGAATTTGAGTACGGCGATAGAGCTTGTCCATGCAAATTTATGCAATCGATTTATAAATACTCTAGATCGCAAAAATTCGCAAGCACAACACAAAGGCGTTGTCAGTGCAGGGCATCCTCGGGTATCATATTTGTGCGGGGTGGAGCAGTCTGGTAGCTCGTTGGGCTCATAACCCAAAGGTCGCTGGTTCAAATCCAGCCCCCGCAACCAAATCTCTCCCTCTGTCTATCCCAATTTATTTTGCTTGCAGGGTCATGCCAGCGATGGAAGGCGGTAGAGTGCATTTCGCTTTGCGAGCGCCATCCAGGAAAGCAGCGATGGTTTGGGTTACCCGTGAATCCACACGTCTCGATCCAAAACCGATCCCGGCAAAATTCATATGCGTGGCGCCGTTGATGACACCCATCCACTGGCAGCCGCCGTCGCTTCCGGGCAACTCTCGCCAGGGAATCTGCCTCGACTGCGGCCCGCCCTCGAGCGCCTGGTCGCGGGTGCCGGTCAAAACCAGCAGAGGTTTCCGGATTCCGCTCCAGGCATGTTCCGGAAACACGATGCCCGGGCCTTCCGGAGAAAGCGCCACATAGGCGTCAAACCGGTCCTGGCCGGCCGGAGGGTCCGAAACGCCGATCATATTTCTGGCTCCGGCCTCGAGCATAACCGTCTCTGAACCCATCGAATGGCCCAGCAGCACCCGATAGGGCGGCTTGCATTTTCCCTCTGCCCAGTCGAGGGCCGCGCCAACATCCAGCAAGCGCGCCTCTTCCGCCTGCCGGTTTGTTACCAGCTTGCGGACTCCACGCTTCATTCCGTACTTGAACACGTCGGAGCGAAGGGCGGGGCCGCCGCTCTCATGGTGCCCCATCACGATGGCCATAAAGCCCATCTGAGAAAGAGCCTCTGCCAGATAGCGGTAACCATTCTCCGATCCCCCTGCCCCGTGTGAAATCACGGCAAGGGGCGCACAACTGGAGACGGCGCCGGCCGGGGCGTAAACCTTTAGTGCGTGGTGTGCCCGTCCGAACGCGGCGCGGATACCCGCTGCTGCGCCATAAGCGGACGCTGCGCGGCCAGGACAAGAAACGCGATGATTGCCAGGAAAAAACCACAACATCGGACGAACGCGTACCGCAAAAAACTGCCTCCTCGCCGGAACTGAAACCCCGATTGTAGCTGAATTCCTGTGCGCACAGGGATACCCGCCCCATCAGTATTCTGTCCTCCACCGCGAGATCAGTCACGACTTCAATACTGGCTCTTCCCGGTCATCAAGAACCCAGCCGAGAAGCCTGCGCGGCAAAAAAACGATGGTTCGTGGGTTAAACGAGCAGGCGCTGCCGCTGGCAGGCCTGCAAATGAAGTCGAAATTCCTGGCAGATCTCGCTGCGCTCGTCGGCCGAAAGCGCGGCCAGAGCTTCAGCAGGTGTGGGATAGCGGTCGGCAAGGTGGTACTTGCCGCTCAACATGACGGTAACAGCAATCAGCCCCAGGATTTCCTCGTCCCTCGGTTCGCGGTCTGAAAAGTAAGCGGCAAAACCCTCGGAATCCCTGGAGGATCTCTCCACCAGCATCCGTGCCTGCCGCATGAAATAGTTCCTGATTCTCTTGCCTGCCATAAGAGCCTATAAAGTCCGGGAGCGTGCACCGGCCGCGATTGGGATATCCTGAAGAAAGAAGCTTGCAGACCCTGGCCGCAGGGGACAACTTACTGTAAGAAATCCACCCTATTTCCGTGCGCCTTAACTACAAAAAGTTGGCCGATCCGAACTCCACGCCGGGGCTGGCGTCGATGCACAGGCGTGCTTTCGGCGCACGAATTTAGCAGGGTATACGCTCCATCCTGAGGGCAAGGTCGCGCAACAGCCCTTCTTCACCCAGTTCTGCCTGGAGTTTCCTACACGAGGGGCAAACCAGAATAATGCTGGCGACACGCTCGCCAGCGATCCGTCTAACGTCCCAGCCCCTGCTGACGGCCTCTTCCTCTTCAGGAAGCTTGCAGTCACAATACCAACAGTACCCTTCGCCCGTGCTGCAAATTGCCCGCAAAGCCTCATTCACATCCATCGGACCTCCCAAAACAGAAAAAGGCTGCCTCGCCCACGAAGCAGCCCCCTCTCAACTTTTCTGCATTCGAATCGAAAATGCATTCAAAGGTTGCCTGTGCTCCACAACTCGAGACCAAGGAGTCCATCTGGCCGACGACTGTGCGCTCTGCCAGAGAAATTGCGGAGAAACGGAAGCAGCCCGTTTCTTAATTTTTCAGCCACTCTCCCAATTCCGAAGACTTAACGGCCAACCGGTAATGGTTTCCAAAGTCGTGCACCAGAAGACCCTTGGATTGCAGTTCCTTGAAACCCTTGAGATAGGCGACAGATATCTTCGGATTCCTATGGTCAAGGAAGTGGTGAGGGCCGGAGGCAACCCACTTTTCAGCGCTGGCACTTCGCAACAGAAAAACCTCGCCGCGACTTTTCGCCGCGTCCAAGATCTCCTTTGCTTGAAGCGACAACCTTTTTGAAGATCCACCGGACATGTGTGGCAAGCACCCTCCTCCGGAGCTTAGGACTAACCACCCCACATCAAATCAGCCGAATACACAAGCTTTACGCCAAGCAACCCGGGTATCTAATGGCTTGAAACCCGGCCATGACGTAACCTGTTATCCGCGTCGGTTTTTTCTGCTGTCGCTCGTGTGCTCTTGAGTATCCGCTTCCCGCGCTCCGCAGGGACCCCGACGCGCAGTACTAAGATAATTATACGATGGAACCCCCTTTGTCAACAACCGAATAGCATCGTGAACAATTTCCTTCACTTATCTGCGCGACAGGCTGTCCCCTTCCCCTAGATTGAACCGACCGGACCGACTTCTATCGGGCCGGAACAACCACGGAACCATACGGGCGAATGCCCTTATCACCTCCACCGCAAGAATTTTTTACGAACACCCACTGGTTGAACCGCAATTCATGCAACGGTAACATGCCCCGTTGCGAACCATGATGGCGCCACAGTCGGCGCAGGAGGGCGCGTCATCATCCGCCGATTCCACACCGGCCAGCCCCGGCTGGACGGCGGCCCCGGATGATTCTGCAACAGCAAGAGAAAACTGCTGGGCCAGATCCGCGGCCTTCGAAGTTTCCGTGCCGTTGATCGCCTCGATACTGGCGTTTTCCCGAGGCTGCGCGTCCTTGGGCAGAAACTTGCAGGCCAGCCACCGGAAGATATAGTCCATGACGGACTTGGCATAACGGATTTCCGGATGGGGCGTCCAGCCGCTCGGCTCAAACCGGGTATGGCTGAACTTGTCACACAGGACTTTAAGCGGCACACCATACTGGAGCGCCAGCGAAACCGCAGTAGCAAAGGAATCCATCAGGCCGGAAACGGTTGAACCTTCCTTGGCCATGGTGATGAAGATTTCGCCCGGCTGTCCGTTTTCGTAAAGCCCCACGGTCAGGTACCCTTCATGGCCACCCACGGAAAACTTGTGCGTGATGGCACGGCGCTCATCCGCCAGCTTGTGCCGGAAAGCCTTGCCTTCGGGGACCGTAGCCGGAACTTCTTCCGCTTCTCCGGATGTCACGGGCGCATGGGCCTTTTCCCGCTTCGCATCGGACGTATTCAAGGGCTGGCTGCGCTTGGAGCCACTGCGATAGACGGCGATGGCCTTAAGCCCCAGGCGCCAGGCTTCGATATAAGCCTTCTCGATTTCCTCGACCGTCGCGTCCTCAGGCAGGTTGACGGTCTTTGAGATCGCACCGGAAATAAAGGGCTGAACGGCCGCCATCATGCGGATATGCCCCATGTAATGAATGAAACGCTTGCCCTTCGCTGGCTTCAACGAACAGTCGAACACCGGCAAATGCTCGGCCTTCAGGTGTGGCGCGCCCTCGATGGTCCCGTTCTGGTCAATATAATTTACAATTTCGGCGGCCTGTTGGTCCGTGTAGCCCAGCTTGAGCAGTGACAGGGGAACAATGTTGTTAACAATCTTGATGAGGCCACCGCCCACCAGCTTCTTATATTTCACCAGTGCCAGGTCAGGCTCAACGCCCGTGGTGTCACAATCCATCATGAATCCGATGGTTCCCGTCGGGGCCAGAACTGTCACCTGGGCATTGCGGTAACCATGCCGCACACCGCTGGCCATGCACTCGTCCCAGACCTCATGGCAGCTTTCCATCAGACGCTCCGGAACATTCCGTGCGTTGATGTGCTGAAGAGCATTCCGGTGCATGGAGATCACTTCCAGAAACGGATCCCGGTTCTTCTCATAGCCCGGGCAGGGGCCGATTTCCCCGGCGATACGCGAAGATGTCAGATACGCCTGTCCATGCATCAAGCCGGTGATGGCCGCGGCAAAATCGCGCCCGCCATCGGAATCATAGGGCAGACCGTTGGCCATCAACAGCGCGCCCAGGTTGGCGTAACCCAGCCCCAGGGGTCGAAAATTGTGCGAGTTCTCAGCGATCCTCTCCGTGGGGTAGCTGGCGTTATCAACCAGGATTTCCTGCGCCGTAATCACCACTTCCACCGCGTGTTGGAAGGCCTCAACGTCAAACTTCAAATCCGGGGTCAAATACTTCATCAGGTTCAGCGAGGCCAGGTTGCAGGCAGAGTCATCCAGGAACATGTACTCGCTGCAGGGATTGGAAGCATTGATGCGCCCCGTGGTTTTTGATGTGTGCCACCTGTTCACCGTAGTGTCAAACTGCATTCCGGGGTCACCGCACTGCCAGGCGGATTCTGCAATCTTGCGCATCAGATCCTTTGCGCGGTAGGAAGTGATGGGTTCACCGTTGGTAATCCTCCGGGTCACCCAATCTTTGTCTTCCACAACCGCCTCCATAAACTCATCGGTGGCACGCACGCTGTTGTTGGCGTTCTGGAAAAAGATGGAACCGTAGGCCTCTCCGTCGATCGCCGAGTCGTAGCCTGCGTCCACAAGCGTCCAGGCTTTCCGCTCTTCTTTGGCCTTGCACTCGATGAAGTCCACGATGTCAGGGTGATCGGCGTTCAGGATCACCATTTTGGCGGCACGTCGCGTTTTACCGCCGGACTTGATGACCCCCGCAAAAGCATCATAACCCTTCATGAAAGAGAGAGGACCCGAGGCCACCCCGCCGCCTGATAGCGTCTCGACTGAGGATCGGAGTGGAGAGAGGTTCGTTCCCGTGCCTGAACCCCACTTGAAGAGCATCCCTTCAGTTTTCGCCAGAGTCAGGATGCTATCGAGGTTGTCCTGAACGGAGTTGATGAAGCAGGCAGACACCTGAGGATGACGATAGGCCTCGGATTCTTTTTTCACGCCGCCGGTGGCCTCGTCCCAATACCAGCCGTTCCCCTTGGAACTGCGCTGATACTTGTGCCAGAGGCCGCAATTAAACCAGACCGGGGAATTGAACGCCGCCTTCTGCCGAACCAGAAGATGCGTCAGCTCATCGTGGAAAATATCCGCATCCACCTCGGTCCGGAAATAGCCGCCTTCCCTGCCCCATTGAGAGATCGTATCCGCGACTCGGCTGACCAGTTGGCGGACGCTTGTTTCGCGCTCGGGAGTTCCCGGCTTGCCGTGAAAATACTTCGAAGCCACAATGTTCGTGGCCGTCATCGACCAGTCCTTAGGGACTTCGACGTTCCGCTGCTCAAAAATCGTCTCACCCTTCTCGTTCTGGATAGACGCAGTACGGACTTCCCATTCAATCTCGTCGAACGGATGAACGCCATCCCTGCTGAAAAGCCGCCTCATCTCGATTCCGTCTTGCCCGGGTGTTTCCGAATTTGTCCTGTTTTGAGCTTCCATGGAAAAAGTCTTACGATCCGGCATCAGTGCCCCCATTCAATTTTAGTGCTTTGTATTCAGCTGTTTAGCTGAGGCCAAGCCGCTGGTCCCAATCGCAGGCGCAGGAGGAGCAGATAAACCCAAGTGTTGCAAATTATCAAGGTTTTGTTCCCGCAAGGCTTGCTCTGCTTCATTAGCAACATCACTTCTTAAGAACAGATCATAAAAGCGCTTCGCGGAATGTAACGCTCAAGGAGGGTCGCTGTCAAGCAAAAACTACAAAAGGTGGGGGATTTTTAATTTCTAACTACAACATCTTGTGCAACTGAGTTTCCAAACAACAGCCCTCCGCACCCCAAAAACCTGGCCTGACGCTCATCCAGTCGTATATTTACGATACTCCGGGACAAGGTGGAGCACAAGCGGATACACAAGCCCCCGAAGGGTCAAGGAGGGGGCCTTCCTACGACCTGATGAAACGCCCCCCCTGGACAGGTTGGCTTGAATGCGGTGAAAAAGACTTCAGCTTGGGAGCTGGACTTTCAGGTTCGACCGGGTGAGAGCCTGAACAAGCTCTGTTTCAATGGTCTCTCGCGCGGTGCCCCGGGCAACGGCAATTTCGTCTACCAACAATTGCCAGGACCGGTCGAACATTTTCTTCTCCCGGAATGAGAGGGACTTGCCCTGGCTCAAAACAAGCAGGCTCTTATAAACTTCCGCTACCTGTTGCAGTGAACCGCTTCGCATCTTCTCGGAATTTTCCTTAAAGCGCCCCTTCCAATCCTGCTGGGTTTTACACTGGCCCTTGCGGAGAAACTCCAGGATCGTCTCAACATCCTTCCCTCGGACGACCTTCCGCAAGCCCACGTTGTTGACGTTGCTGATCGGCACCATCACTCGAAGGCTGCTGGAATTCAGTTTTAACAGGTAGAACATCTCGGGGTGGCCGGTCAGGTTTCGTGTTGAAATTTGCTCGATAATACCTACTCCCTGATTGGGATAGACTACTTTTTCGCCTATTTGGAATGCCATATCAAGATGACCTCGTTTTGGTGCGGGTATGCACTATTCAGCTTAGGTCTTCGCATGGCCAAAGTCAAGGAATTGAACTCGATTTGTCAAAGGCCTTCTGAAATGTCCCCCTTGGGTTCATTAAGTTAATAGCCGGGATTTTCCTGATTTACGGAGCTTTGACCAGGAAGAAGATGGAAGGAAGAATCTGTTTGACACGACCCATGTGGTTTGCTAGACTCGCGCACCATTCCTCTGCGATGTAGAACCAGTTGAAAGGGAAACACTGATGGGTGTTTTCCTCCGCAAGCGAACGGAAAGAAGCACTCGAAGGGAGCCTTCACGGTTTCTGACTGCGCTCACTAAGTTCACGTTGTCGACAAGGCAGAAGGATGGGCAGCCAAACCGTGAAGGATGAGAGAATTACCCGCGGTGATTTCTTTCAGCGGTGCGCGGTCCCTTTTTGCCCGATGCTTCAATCACGTTATCTCATGGAAGGACCGTCGATTCCTCCTCCTGCTACAAATTCCGGCTGGTCGGAAAACACACCCGGCGTTTGCGAGGAGTCACGGGCATCGGACGCGTTGACTGTGCAGGTCCATTAAAAAGCCCGGCCTTATTGTTGTAGGCTTGAACAAAATTCAGGAGTTGCTCGACCACTTATATTCGGGAATTGAAGACACAGCATAAGCCTATCGAGGAGCAACCCCCGCCTCCAGTCATGACCCTTAGAGGAGGATGACTATGCACGGATTGAAAATTTGGATTGCACCTTTGATCACCGCCTTGGCGCTCATCTCAGTCAGTCCGGCCCGGGCAGCCTATCGCTCCGGGAGATTGGTCCTGCCCTCCCCGACGCTCGAGCGCGCGGGAGAAGTTCCCGTGGTTTATCAGCTGGAACGCGGATTCACCGGCCGGGCGACCTTGCACATCCATTGGACAGACAGCCTGGGCCGGGTGCTTGAGGACCAGACGATTCCGTTTGATTTGCTGGACGAAACAGACCTTACTTTTCATATCAATCTTGCGCGCGCGCTGGCCATGGAAAACCATCTCCACGTCGATCTGTCACTGGATGGCAAGGGAGTCAACGGAGCTCCGATCCGCGGGGAGGAAACCGCCGAGGCTGATTTCATCGCCCGTCCGCCCGCGGGCTGGAAAGATTACGCCATCATCATGTGGCAGCGATATCCTGCAAACCTTCTCCCTGCGCTTCAAAAGCTGGGGATTGACGGAGGCCAGTATTCGGCAAACAGTGCAACACCGCCAAAAGGTTTTGTCGAAAACAACATGCGCTGGTACGCGGACGGCCTCGCCAGCGCCTACTATGCCGCATACCATTACTGGCGCGTGGACCGCCCCAAAAACTGGTCCCTGATGCAGGCCAAAAAGCTCTACCAGGAAAATCCCACCAGCCTTGAGGCTTTCAAGCGTCATCCCAGTTTCTGGGATCCTGACTGGCGAAAAAAGGTCCATGACCTTGGCGTGGCTTCCGGAGAGCGATTCGCGCCCTACCGGCCCTACTTTTACTGCCTCGCGGATGAGACCGGCATCTCCGAGCTGGCAACGCAGTGGGACTTCGACTTCTCAGACATTTCGCTCATGCCGATGCGCCGCTGGCTGAGGAGGGAGTATGGCAGCCTGGGCGCGCTGAACGCGGAGTGGGGCACGCATTTCACCGACTGGGATCTGGTGATGCCGCCCACCACCAACCAGGCCATGAAGGATCCGGGCGATAATTTTTCCGCCTGGGCGGATTTCAAGGAATGGATGGACATCTCCTATGCCGACGCCCTGAAGATGGGGGCTGACGCGATCCGCGAGAGCGATCCCAGCGCTTATGTCGCCATTACCGGCGGCCAGATGCCAGGCTGGGGCGGCTACGATTACACGCGCATCACCCAGGCCATCACCGCCATCGAGCCTTACGATATCGGTCACAGCGTCGATGTGGTCCACTCTCTCGATTCCTCCATTCCCATCGTCACCACGCGGTTCCAGTCCGGTCCGTGGGAGAGGCATCGCGTCTGGTATGAGCTGCTGCACGGCAATCGCGGGCTGATCATCTGGGACCAAGGGTTTGATGACGAAAGAGCAGGGAAAAAACCTCAGGGCTCGCATGCCCCCTATGTTGAGCCCAACGGGCAGCCGAGCGAAGTGGGGAAAGAGGCCGGGGAATATTACCACCAGCTTCGCGACGGCTATGGCGCGTTGATCATCAACAGCCATCTGGTGAACAACCGGATCGCCATTCACTATTCGCAGCCCAGCATGCGCACGGCGTGGATGTTGCAATATCGTCCCGAGGGTGCCGCCTGGATGCAGCACCCGGCGGGCTACCAGCGAAAGCACAACATGTTTATGAGGCGTCGCGTGTCGTGGTGCGAGCTGATCGAGGATGAAGGATTGCAGTATAACTTTGTTTCCTATCGGCAGATTCCGAAAGGCGTCTTGCTCCAGCGCGGATACCCCGTGCTGATTCTTCCTGATTCCAGTTCGCTGTCGCCGGAGGAAGCCAAAGCGATCCGTGATTACGTCGCCCAGGGCGGCGTCATCATCTCGGACGAAATGCCCGGCACCTATGACCAGCACAGCAAGAAACTGCCGCAGTCATCGCTCGCAGACCTTTTCCCGGGGCCGAATTCGAAGCCGGTAAACGTTCACAGCTATGGGAAAGGACAGGCTATCCTGCTGAACGCCGATATTCTGAATTACGTCGGGCAACGAAACGAAAGAAAGGAAGGGCCGACCCATCGACTGATTGAAAACCTGTTTCGCTCGATTGGAGTTCATCCCGCTTTTACGGTGGAAGATGCCGCGGGACACAGCATCGTGGGCATCGATACGCACGTCTTTGCCAATGGCGGCGTCCGAATCGTCACGCTGCAATCAAACCCACCCATAGGGGGCGACGCGTTAGGTCCGCCGGATTTCAATTTCAACGAGCGGTTTGACCAGAATACTACCGTCCACCTGCGCCTGCCCGACTCGATGTATGTCTATGATGCTATGGCGCGCGAGGCGTTGGGCCAGCACAGGGAATTGACGCTGACCGTCGGGCCCTACGATCCCAGAATTCTGGTGACCAGCAGCACGCCGCTGCCGCCCATGCAGATATCCATGCCCGAGCGGGCGGACCGGGGATCGATCGTCCGAGTTGCCGTGCACGCCACGCCGACACCTGCAGACGCCGGCATTTTTCACATTGACGTCCGTGACCCCCGGGGGAACCGCATGATGGATTATTCGGGCAACATCATCGCCCGGCAAGGCGGAGGCGTTAAATCCATTCCACTTGCGGTGAATGATCCGCCCGGCAAGTGGACCATCACCGTGCATAATCTCCTCAGCGGCCAGTCCGTCACGCGCAGCCTGAACGTGGAATAACCTGCGTTATGGCCTGGTACGGTTCGAAACCGGCGATGCAGGCCATACAAATCCCGGTCCCGTGCGGGAGCTGGGTTGATCGCTTTTTCCGGGCCTCCTGCACCTTCTGCTGCATTTGCGCGGGTGGGATAAGTCTCGCTTTAACCCTGCCCCAACCGATCATGTATAGTAAACAATGAGTCTGATGTTTCAGATTGCACTCTCTCTGGCGCCTGATGGATCCCTTTCGTTCAGATTCGCAGCAGGACACAAACACGGCGACTGAGGCCCCCCGGCGCCTCATGATGTTCCGCTCGCTTTATCATCGCGATTTCGCAATTTTCTGGGCGGGCAACTTTCTATCGAACATCGGTACCTGGATGCAGTACGTGGCTCTCGGGTGGGTCATCCTGATGATTTCCAACTCACCGTTCCTGCTGGGGCTGAACGGATTTCTGGGGCAGGTCCCGTCGCTGGTGTTTGCCCTGCCCGGGGGCACCATCGCTGACCGCCTGGACCGCCGCAAGCTGATGCTGATCACCCAGACGTCCATGATGCTGCTGGCGTTGCTGCTGGCCGTTCTCACCTCCATCCGCCAGATCACCATTCATGAAATCCTCGCCATCAGTTTCCTCACCGGCGTCGCGTCCGCGCTGAACTATCCAGCCTACCAGGCCCTGATTCCAGACCTGATTCCGCGCGACGACCTGATGAACGGCATCGCGCTCAACTCGGCTCAATTCAACATGTCGCGCGCCATCGGCCCCACCGTGGCGGGACTGGCGATGGGGGCGCTGGGGGCAGCCGCCTGCTTTTATCTCAATTCCATCAGCTTTCTTGCGCTGATCATCGCACTGCTGATCATCACCATTCCGCCAGCCCGGAAGGACGAAGGTTCCCGCTTCTGGGGTTCGATGATGGAGGGTTTCCGCTACCTGAACGAGCATCGCATCATCATCGTGCTGCTCACGGTGCCCGCCTTTCTCAGCCTGCTGGGGCTGCCCTTCATCGTCCTGATGCCGGCCGTCGCACGCAACATGATCGGAGTAGGCGCATCGGGGCTGGGTTTGCTGATGGGAGGAGCCGGACTGGGAGCTGTTGCCGCCGCATTGTTCATTGCCGCCCGAGGCACCCCCGAGCACCGCGGCCGCCTGATTCTGACCAGCGCCACGCTTTTTTCACTGGCGCTGATTCTCCTCGCGCGCGCTCAAACATTCTGGGAGGCGTTTTTCCTGCTGGCCGTCATGGGAGGAACGATCGTGGGGGCGCTGACGCTGGCCAACACCACGCTGCAAATGACCACGCCGCCGCAACTGCGCGGCAGGGTGATGGCCATCTACTACATGGCGATGTCGGGGTTGATGCCTTTTGGCAGCCTGCAGGCGGGGGCGCTTGCGCAGGCCATCGGAACGCGCTTTGCCCTGGGCTTTGGAGGGGCGGTCTGCCTGGTCTATTTCCTGATTCTGCAGATTTCGCTCAACCGGCTGCGGCAGGATAGGCAGTTCTCCGCAGGCCCTGAAACCCAGGGCTGAAGAAATTCGGCGAGGGGCAACGGCTCAGCGTCTGCGGGTGAGTTACCGGGCAGCCGCAAGAGCCTTGTCGATCATCGAGTAGATTTGCTCGGGAGACAGTCCCACCACCGGCGTGCCGCTAATGAAGAGCGTGGGTGTACTCATGACCCCCAGTTTACGCCCTTCTTGCATATCGGCCTCCACCCGGGGGAGCGACGCCTTCGAATCCATGCACGTCGCCAGCTTCAACTGGTTCAAGCCGGCGCGCTGGCCGAAGTCCAGCAACAACTGCCGCACATTGGCGGCGTTGATCATGCCCTGGCTCTCGAAAATGATGGAGCGATAGTGGAAGTAATCCGCCGGGTTGATCTGATAAGCGCACTCATTGGCTATGGCGGCTTGCAGGGCCCAATCGTGAATGGTGACGAGGGGAAATTCCTTGAAAACGATCCTGATCTTATTCCCGTACTTGGGAATCAACTGGGTCTCAATAAACTTCTGCATCTCCCCGCAGGTGGGACATTCCAGGTCCGCAAACTCAACGATGGTAACCGGAGCGTTGGCCGGCCCAACCGAGGGCTGGTCTTTCAGGTTAATGGTCGCCTCAACTTCCCTTCGCGGGTCGGTGCTCAGATTGAAAACGCTGCCAATCACCGTATAGCGCCCGTCCTTGGTAAGAAAAGCGGGGGTCTCAGACTTCTTTTGGCCTTTCTGGCCGTAAATAGTGGTCTCGTAAAAGTCGGCAAATTTGGAGTCGTGGAAGGGCCCGACGCTCAGCTTGACGTCTTCCGGAACCTTAAATTTGGTCCGCACATAGTCGACAATCTTCTTGTCGGTTGCCGAAGGATGGGCAGCCACGTTCCGCTGCTCTGCGGCGGAAGCAATCAAAACGTCGCCCAACACCATATAATGGCCGTCTTTGGTAATCAGCGCAGGCTGTGATTTCTTCTCCTTTCCATTGTCCACGGAAATTTCGGTCTTATAAAAATCCGTGTACTCGGAATTCTGGAATGGGGAGATCGTCAGCTTGACGTTATCAGGAATCCCAAATCTTTCCCGCACATATTGAATGATCTTCTGGTTGGTGGCGGACGTCACTTCCGCAGAGGCCGGCCGGACCGATTGTAAAACCATCAAGGCCAGTGGCAGCACACCCAGGAACGCCACGCACGATTTCAGTGTATTCCAACGGCTTTTAACCAAGCTCCAAGACTCCTTTCGTTTACGAAAGCCCTTTCCCCAATATCGTCTGATTCTAACCGTGACAGAGCGGAAAAATCAATTTGTGTGCCAGGATCCGGCAGGTTTGGCGCCAACCAGTATCTCTTTCGAAGCTTTTCCAGGCCGCTTCAGATTACCTGATAAACCGTCCGTCGGTGACCCAAGGCTCCAGGTCCAAAGCCTGGTGCAACATTAGTGTTGGAGCTGTTTATACACAAGGTGCCAGGCAAGGGAAGACGCCGAGCACGTCGGCCGCCTTCCTGTGCCCAAGCTTCAGCTAGAAGTGAAAACCGATCTCAGCGGTAATCGTACGCGGAGAAACATAGTGGGTTCCACTGAAAGTTGAAAGGAAATTGTAGAGTGCCACCTTGTTGGTCAGATTGACGACCGTAAATCGGGCGCTCCACTTGTACTTGTCACCGTGGAAAACGTTGTCGTCTCCCACCGAGATATCGAACAGGTTTCTGGGCGCAATCCGGGGTGGATTGTGGTCATCGTCTTCAGTTCCAGGCGCGGGAATCGTGACCAGCGATGATCCGAATTGAGAAGGCGCGCAGGCGGCGAGAGGAGCCGCCAGGGTTGGAACCTGACTTCCGCAGAACAGGCCGGCCTGCAATTGCTGGTCTGCCGTAAGCCCAGTCAAGTCAACGGGGGTCGAGGTGCCCGCTGCAAATGGCACGGCGCCAGCCACAAGCCCGCTGTCGTACCTCCAATTGAAGCCGAGCCAAGGTCCGTTTTGCCACGGCTGGTATTGCAGGTGGGTTGTCTGGTTGAACTTCTCATCGTGGTCGATGCGAAAGACCGCGTTTCCTCCCTGGCCGGAAGGTGTAGCGCCGATTCCGCTGATTTGCGGCTCGAAGAAGCGCGCCGCCACGGAGGAGAAAACCGTCAGCGCTGTAAGCCCGTGGAAATTCGGCATACTGACGCGAACCGCATATCCAGGGATTTTCGATTTGTCCCACTCAATTGGAAAAGTGATGGCGTATTGCCCAGCACGCTGAAGTCGTAGGCGCCGTCCGTGTACTTCCAGATATATTCGCCGCTCACAACCAGGTACCGTCCGAAGGCCTGCTCAAGACCGGCATGGTATTCATTGCGCGTGCCGGGATAGAGAGGTTCCGTCAGGCAGGGATAAC
>CAVTBN010000008.1:0-78757 GCA_963732975.1 uncultured Acidobacteriota bacterium
ACCGTTGCTCTACCAACTGAGCTACGCCGGCTGAAAACTGAGAATGCCGATGCTCCATTGACTCCTGGCAGCGCCACCGGCAATCATGACCTGCCTGCAGATGATGTCGGGTCCTTGCCGATTAAGAAGGCTGAAATACTTGCCCGGCTGTCAAGTCGCCGCGAATCGCCGCTCCAACCCTGGTTTTTAACAGCCCAACAGCAACCTAACGCATCAACCTTCCTGCTTATCGTACCCGACTGGCATTGAAATATTCAAGTCTCCTGTTAACCCCGGTCCTGGCATACGGCCGGAACGCCGCAGTCAAAAGAAGTTAAGTTTCTGTATATCAATAGATTGAAGCTTTAACTCCACCGGATAAAGCACCTGCCTGACGAACCGGTCCATCGTTGCCACCAAAACTGGCTCCGCATGGGGGACAGCAGACCGCGGCAAAAATAAAAATGCCCACCCGATAGGGGAGCCTATGATCCCCCGGATCTGCGGGTGAGCATTTTTATTGAGAGGAGAATAGAAGGTCGGACGCGCTCCGCCATCTAAACTCGGTTGGAGTGTAATTAAAATCAGGCAGTCATGTCAAGGAATTTTTCGGAAAATATTTGGACTGTAAGCTATTAATTTAAAAGTACTTATATCAACAATACTTTCGCCGAAAACTCTGAAAAATTTCCCGAATTCAGTCTCGGAAACGCCGTCTGCCGACTTAAGTCCCGCTCCTGGTTAGGGTTAGTGTTATTTCAAGTTCAGTTGGATAATGGAGTCTTCGTAACCGCGGGCCCAATCCGAATGCGGGAACCACCGGGCTGCAACCCGGCGGGAAGCAAAAAGCAGGAACCCGGCCAGCACAGCCATGCCCACCAGAAGAACCACCAGAATGATGTTTCCCATCAACAGGTGGAACATTTGCACGGTGACAGGCTTACCCGGGGGAGGCTGGTCCCAGCTCACCTGCTGCTCAATTTTCAGCAGGCTCATCAGGCGTGTTGCAACTTCTTTATTTTGTGCGTTCTGGACCAGGAGTACGTAGCTGCTTTTCAGCCTTCCGTAAATTGCTTCCGCTCCGCTCTTGTGGTTGACGCCCAGGCTGTTTTCAAAGGCGGCGAATCGTTTGCGCGCAATAGCACCGGTGGGATAACTGATAAAGACCAGCGTCACGGGCTTGCCGTTCAGGCGGTAGGCTGCTGCCTGAAGCTCGGCCCCCATCTGGAAGCCCACCAGGTTTGCTGGCAGGAACGGAACAGCCCGTTGCATGGCCACAGGACCCAGAATGTATTTATGCGAGCCTGGAATCATCCCCTTCGAGGGCAGGGATGGCGGCAGCAGGGCCAGGGCGTTCGCTGACGGAGCCGCTCCGGCGATCGCAACCAGAGCAGAGCGGAAATCATCTTCTGACATTTTGGCTGGCCGCATGGCGCGGACAAAGAACGTCCCGCGCGCCATCAGCGCCTGTTCGGGTCCGATGACGGCAAGCTTCATTCCCTTTTCTGCCTGCATCGAGGGGTTCCGGTAGAAGGTAAACAATCCGTATGCAGAAGAGGGATCAGGCGCTTTTTCAACGACGGTTTCGATGGTTTGATGATCTTTGCCGTAGGTCCGGACCTCCACTTTTGTCACGCCGTATTCGTCATCGACGGGCGGCTGCACTCCCCACTGGCGCACATCGTTCAAGCTGACGTTGCGGCTCTTTTGCACTTGCCATTCGGGCAGGGAGGCCAGGTTCACAATCGTAGTGTGTTGGGCGCCGGCTGGAACGGCACTCAAGGCCAGGATGGCCCAGAACGTCATGTTGAGGCGGGTGATGGACTTCATCAAGCCCTAGCATAGCAGAAATTGTCTGCGGCGGGATGAAGGCCTTTGCGGCGGCAGGATTTGACTTTTGCCGCCCCGCGTTCATCCGGCCGCCGGCATGGAGGCCGCGAATTGCTTCCCGAACGGGTGGCGCCGCGGGGCCGCTGCCCGGGTCACAAAGCGCGCGGAAAGCGGAAGCCTGCCTGACGGCCGGGCCGGCGGATGGGAGGGCGCTTCACTGGGTCCGCTGGGCCATACGGACGCTCCCCAGGTTGTTGATGTAATTTTCGACGCCACGGAAAAGCGCCTTGGCAATCTGCTCACGGTACGCGGGGTCCCTCAGGAGATGCTCGGAATGGGGATTCGAGAGAAAGGAAATCTCCGCCAGGACGGAGGGCATGTTGGCGCCGATCAGGACCACAAAGGGGGCCTTTCGCACGCCGCGGTTGTGGATGCCGCGCGAGACCCTGGACATCCGCTTGTAGAGCACCGTTTGGATGTCGCGGGCAAGTTCCTGCGACTCCTCAATCTTGTTGTTGAGGGCGATTTTTTGGATCAGGTTCTGCAACTGGTGGACGGATTCCTGTGAGGTTGCGTTTTCACGCGCGGCCAGCCGCAGGGCTTCGGGGTCGCTGGTAAAGTTCAGGAAGTAGGTTTCAATCCCCCTCACGTGATGGTCGCTGCTGGCGTTGGCATGAATGGAGATAAACAGGTCCGCGCCGTCTTCGTTGGCGATCGCGGTCCTTTCTTCCAGGGGAACAAACTTGTCCGTGCTCCGCGTCATAAACACTTCGCTGTTGGTTTGTGTCTCAATCAGTTTGCGCAACCGGAGTCCGATATCGAGCACGATATTCTTTTCTTCCAGTCCCGAGGGGCCGATGGTTCCCGTATCAAAACCCCCGTGGCCCGGGTCGATCACGATGCGCGCAACTTTCAAGCCCAGAGCGCGAGTGAGCGTTTGCGAGCCGTTTTCAGTGGGAGAAGCCGGCTTGGCGGAAATCGGAAACGGATTGTGGCTGGTTTCGGTGGAAGCCACTTCAACTTTGCGTTTCGCAGCGTGCGGGACCGGCCGGGAGGGTGCGGCTTCTGCCTTCTTCACGGCTTCGCGGTCATGGCCGCTGGATGCGGTCTCGGCCTGCGGTTTTGCAGGTTTCTCCATGCGAGGGTTGGAAACAAGCTCCGTTTTGGGGGCCGCAGGCTGCTGGACGGAAGGATCTGATATTGCCTGGGGCTGCTTTTTCGCACCCTGTCCGGCATGGTGGTTTGATTCGGCTTCAGCCATCGCCATGGCGGCCTGCTGGTCAGGGAATTCGATGGCGCCCCCGGACTTTCGATTCGCAGCCTCTTCAATGCCCCCTGATGACTTAGCTTCCGCTTTCAACGGCGAGGCCGGCGTTTGCTTCACGGCAGGAGCTTTTTCTTCCGCCAAGACCGGCGTCTGCTTCACGGCAGGAGTTTTCTCTTCCGCCGGGACCTGCTCGACAGGTTCGGTTCTTGCGGCGGCGCGAGTAGGGAGCTTTCCGTGTTTCCGGGCATTCCCTGCTGTTTCGGTTGGCGATCCATGGACGTCGATAATAAGCCGGAAGGGATTGGGGAGCGGGAAGGCGGAATAGTCGCTGATGTCCTTGACATCCAGCACGATGCGGGTGACATTGGGTTTGAACTGGCCCACGCGGACATCGCGCAGATAAGCCCCATTGACGGAAACGTTGTTCTTCAACAGCGCGTGGGTCACGCGGGTGTTTGGAAGGTCAAAAACAATCCGGTCCGGGTGGGACAATCGCAGCGTATTGTATTGGAACGGTCCCTGCGCCCCAATCACCACGCGGGTGTAATTGGGCCCCACCCACTTGTGGATCTCCGTCACTTCCACCGGACCGCCGGCTGTGCGGGCCGCGGGATTGCTTTGGTCCGCAGGGCTGACGGCCTTTGCAGATTCCTGCTCCTGCCGCGCGGCCTGCATGCCGGCAATTTCCTTCAGCTTCTTCCGCGCCTCGCTCGATTGCGGGGAGGCGGGGTACTTCTCCAGCAGCGCCCGGTAGGCCTCTGTAGCCTGGTCAGGGTCGTTGAGGCCTTCAAGATAGACCTTTCCCACGTCCAGCGCGGATTCGCGCGCCATGCTCGTCCCCGGGTATTGCGACACGACGTATTGGTAAGACTTGATGGCCGATTGGTAGTATTCGGGATCGTGAAACAAGCGGCCCATCTCCACGTAGAGATCGCCCATGGTTTCCGCCGCAACCGGAGCTTTGACGTAAGCGAAGTCGTAATAATAGACCTGCCGGTATTCGCGGATGACGCGCGCGTATTCCGCCCGGGTACGATGCCCGGCGGGTCTGGCCTCCAGCTTCCGCTGCAAGTCCACGGCGTGCCCCCACGCCTTGCCAGCAAGCGCCGGATGCCGCAAGGTGGCAAAACCGGGCGCCGAAGCCAGAATGATACACACCGCCGCCAGCGCGGCAAGACCGAGTCCCAGCCGTTGCGTCACTACTTCTTGTTGCCCTCTTGTTTTCGCTTCCGTTGTCTCCCCCTGGATGGCTGAATTCACCATGGCAGCCGGCCGGCGCAAAACGTCCGCCTACTCGGCATTGGTAAAATGGATGACCCCTTGAGAATCCACGTAGCGGACAATCGGCACAATGCGAGCGGCGGCAGGCGCTGCCGCGGCCGCGGAGCCGATATTCTTCGAATGGTAAAGGTGCGTGATGGCCCGCACGTAATGTTCAGTTTCGGGGATGGCCGGGACGCCTCCGGACCTGATCACGCGCTCCTCTCCGGCATTGTAAGCGGCCAGCGAGAGCGGCAGATTGCCCCCGAAAAGGTCCAGAAGATATTTCAGGTAGCTGACGCCCCCTTGAATGTTCTGACTGGGATCAAAAGGATTCTGGACGCCAAAGCGATGGGCCGTGGCTGGAATCAGCTGCATCAGCCCCATGGCGCCTTTAGAGGAAACGGCTGAAGGATCGTAATTGGATTCAACCCGGATCACGGCGTGGACCAGTTTGGGGTCCACCTGATAATGGCTGGAAACGCGGTCAATAATGGAGTCAATCCTGGCCGGGCTTGTGGCGACGGTTTCTGGCCGGGCGGAAGCGGACTGCGTGTCCGGGGGATTGGCGTTGATGTAAAGGTCCCCGCCGCTCTGGCCCGTGATGGTGGCTATTTGTCCCGCCCGCAAGAGAGACGGAACCGGCAGGAGACCGGCGAGAAGAAAGCCGCAGGCTGCAACCACGGCAGGCATTTTGGACTTTGACCAGTTACGCATAGAGATCCAGCCTCCACAAATTTGTGGAGAAACGGAACCCATCCCCCCCCGCTGCCCGGGATCAACCAGCCGGGATTCAGCTTGCTCTTTATTTTGCGGGAACGGCCTGGCACTCCACCCGCCGCCTGCAAACCTGGCGGGCAGAACCGTCCAAAACGATTGAATTATAACGTGCTTTTGCCGTGTCAACAAGAAAATTGTGATTCTCCGCATTTCTTCGCCACGTGTTGGCGCAAGCTTTTGTCGCGCGGGTTTCGGAATTCCATCCGCGGATTCGGCCTCAGAGCGGGAATTGGGGCCCGGATGGGCTACAGCGAGGCCGGGTTTTCTCCGGTTTGTTGTTGGTTTGTTTTTTAGCCGTTATTTATTTTCAACAACATCTGTAGCTTCGTTTTTTTTAGGTTCGTTTTTTCCACAGCTACGTATTTTCAACAACTTCTCAGCTTCGTTTTTAGGTTCGTTTAGGTTCGTTTTTGATGGCCGATCCATTGTTTTCAACAACTTCTCAGGTTCGTTTTTTAAAAAAGGTATTCTTTTTTGTTTTCTCAGCAACACCACAATATATAGATTCCAGTGATTGCCGCAACTTATGGACAACAGGCAGTCCAGTCAGATTGCTCATTTTCCTGCTAAACGTCCCGCCCGACGCTATCAGGAAGACTAGCATGCTAGCGTAGCTTTGTCAAGCAAATTCCGCCAGGAGCTTCCTCATTTTTTTGCCGGGCGTCGCCGCTGAGCCACAATTGACGCAGCAATTCAAGCTGTGCACTCGCCTTGCCTGGTCGCGGCAGCGAGGGTTTTGAACGCGCCTGTTTGCTGAAAACAAAGCAGCCCCGTCCGGGATCAACTCACGCTACACGTGTACGGAGCGCTTAAAACGAGGGCCTTTTTCGGCTACAGGTTTGCCGTCCGTGCTCGACCACTTTTGCAGATGATGGTCTCCTGTGTTTTCTGTAGATAGGCGACAGGCCTCCTGAACTTCGAGGAATGTCTTTATATCGTGGGGTGATTGTTTCAGAGGCTGAAGCCCCCTTTGGCTTGGAATGGCCTGATAGTGTCGGAGCTAAGGCACCGACCTCCTGATAAAAAAATCAAAGCATCGCCCGTAAGACCCAGGGGGTCGGACCTTCAGGTCCGACAGAAAACAGGCAGGCTTGAGGAACGGGTCTTAGCCCCTGAAGAGGTTCCATCTCCTAAAGCATTTTCTCCACGATGCCCGGTACGGCCTGGACGCATTCCTCAAGTTTTTCAGGATTTTTGCCGCCGGCTTCGGCCATACTCGGGGGCAACAAAGTGGCAATCTAGCGGCTAGGGCCCCTACTTCGCCAGTTTGTAAGGTCGCGGGCTCCGTGGATGAAACCGAGTATGCGAACGCTATCCGTTGTCACTGTATAAACCAGGCGATAGCTGCGAACCAGCAACTCTCGAATTTCCGGTTTTCCAAACTCCGGCACTACACGGCCTCGCTCCGAAAACTGTACCAGGCTTCGAGCCGCCTCACGGATTTCGCGCACAAAGGCCCCTGCGTACCTTGGTGAATCTTTGGCGATGTAATCCGCCGCAGTTTCAAGGTCGTTCCATGCAGCCTCCGTCCAGACTACTCTCCTGTCCATTTCAGCATCCTGCGCTCGACTTCCTCCTGGCTCAATATGCGTCCTTCCTCGGCATCCTTTATTCCGCGCTCAATCTTTTCCCGCACATAAATGTGATACTGGATGTCCTCAAAAGAAGAATCATCCGGAATCTGGTCAAGAAGCTTCCTTACCTCTTCTTTTGCTGTAGCCATACAAACAGCCTCCTAAAGCATTTTCTCCACAATGCCCGGCACCGCCTGGACGCATTCGTCGAGCTTCTCAGGATTTTTGCCGCCGGCTTCGGCCAGGTCTTTGCGGCCGCCGCCCGAACCTTCCATCAGCGCCGCCGCCTGGCGCACAATCTTTCCGGCATCAAGCTGTTCCGGTCAGGTCCTGGGTCACGCCGATAATCAGGGCCGCCTTGCCGTCTGCAACCGCGCCCAGAGCAATCACCCCGGAACCCAGCTTCGCCCGCAACTGGTCAACCATCTGCCGCATGGCGGGCCGCGAAACGCCTTCCACCCGCGCGGAAAGCACCCTCACGCCCTTGATGTCGCGGGCCTGGTCCAGCAGGTCGCCGGCCTGCGCCGCCGCGCGCTTCATCTGCTGCGCATCCAGTTCCTTGCGCAGTTTCTTTTCCGTTTCAGCCAGCTTTTGCGCCGCTTCCAGAATCTCATCGGGCTTGGCGCGCAGCGTTTCACCCACCATCTCGAGCGTCTCATCGGCCTTGCGAATGTGCTCCAGCACACCCAGGCCCGTGATAGCTTCAATGCGCCGCGTGCCCGCGGCTACGCTGCCCTCGCTCACAATTTTGAACAGGCCGATATCGCCCGTGCGGCTGACGTGCGTGCCGCCGCACAGCTCGCGCGAAAAGCTGCCGTCATCCACGGAAAGCACCCGCACCCGGTCGCCGTACTTTTCGCCGAACAGCGCCATGGCGCCGGTCGCAATCGCCTGATCGATATCCATCAGGTCGGTACGGACTTCCTCGTTCTTCAGGACGTGCTGGTTGACGAGGTCTTCGATGTCGAGAATGTCCTGCTCGCCCAGTTCGGCGTAATGCGAAAAGTCAAAGCGCAGCCGGTCCGGCGCTACCAACGATCCCGCCTGCTTCACGTGCGTTCCCAGGGTGGTTCGCAGCGCCGCGTGCAGCAGATGCGTTGCGGTATGATTGCGCCGGATGGCGTCGCGTCGCTCGGCATCAACCACGGCCGTCACCACGTCGCCCGCGCGAATCACGTCCCGTGCAACCACCTTATGCACGGTCAGGCCCGTCACCGGGCGGTAGGTGTCCGTCACTTGCGCCACTTCGTGGTCGCTGTCGGGAGCAAAGAGTCTTCCGGTATCGCCCACCTGCCCGCCAGACTCGGCATAGAAAGGCGTGTGGTCGAGCACGATTTCAACCTGCTCGCCTGGCTTTACGTCATTAACAATCTCGCCTTTTCGGATCAGTGCCACCACCTGGCACTTTTCCGAGCGCACCTGCTGGTAGCCGTCAAACGTGGTCTCCTGCTCTTTGACAACTTCCAGGTAAGCCGGGGCCGCGGTCTTCTTTTCCGCGCCCTTCCACGAAGCCCGCGCCCGCTCGCGCTGCTTCTCCATTTCAGCTTCGTACCCTTTGCAGGTCAACCTTCGAGGCCGTAATCTCTTGACAACATCTTGACACAAAATCTGGCCGAAGGCCGAACGTGTCGTGCAAGCTTAAATAGGTCCTCGCCATAGCGACACACGTTCGCCATCAACGTAAGGTCGCCTATGCTTGACTGCAAAGTCAGGGATCTTGTTCTTGATCCGCCAAGGTCGTCTCGCTATTCCGCAAAAGATCAGACCCTTTCCTACGAGTACCATGCTCGAGATGTTCAAGGCCTACCCTCGTCGTCTGCGCGTATTGTTCCTCCTCAATCTTGATGGCCTTGGCCACATGGTGCGCAGTTTCGGCGAGTTCGGGATAGGCGTCCTTCATCATGTCGACGACGCGGCTCGACATCTTATAGAGGAAAGGCTCATTCATTCCGAGGGTTTGGCCGTGATAGAGCGCCCGGCGCATGATCAGTCGCAGCACGTAGCCGCGGCCTTCGTTGGACGGCAGCACGCCGTCGGAAATCAGAAACGTCGAAGCGCGCGCGTGGTCGGCGATGATGCGCAGCGAGACGTCGGTGTCGTGGTTGGCGCCGTACTCGGTGTTTGCGAGCGTGGCGGCTTCATCAATCAGCGGACGGAAGAGGTCGGTGTCGAAATTTGAAAGCTTGCCTTGCAGCACCGCCGCGATGCGCTCGAGTCCCGCGCCGGTGTCGATGGAAGGGCGGGGAAGCGGCGTCATCCGGCCCTGCTCGTCGCGGTCGAACTGCATAAAGACCAGGTTCCAGATTTCCACGTAGCGGCCGCAATCGCACGGAAACTTGCAGTCGGCGTGACCCAAGTCGCTCGCCGCGGGACCCATGTCGTAATGAATTTCGCTGCACGGACCGCAGGGGCCGGTCTCGCCCATCTGCCAGAAATTATCGTGCATCCCGAGCGCAAAGATGCGGTCCTTCGGGACCCCGACTGAGAGCCACAAGTCGTATGCTTCGGAGTCGCGCGGGATTTCCGTGTTGGCCTCTTTCAACCCTTCGAAAATGGTGGCGTAAAGTTTTTCCTTCGGGATCGCAAGTTCCTTTGTCACCAGCTCCCACGCCCAGGGAACCACCTCGGCCTTGAAGTAATCGCCAAAGCTGAAGTTGCCCAGCATCTCGAAGAAGGTGTGGTGCCGGCGGGTGCGGCCCACCTGTTCCAGGTCATTGTGTTTGCCGCCCGCGCGCACGCACTTCTGCGAGCTGCAGGCCCGCGCGTAGTCGCGCTTCTCGCGCCCCAGGAAGACGTCTTTGAACTGGTTCATCCCGGCGTTGGTGAACAACAGCGTGGGATCGTTGGCCGGCACCAGCGACGCCGAGCGCACGATCCGGTGACCGCGGCTCTCAAAGAATTTCAAAAATCGGCTTCGAATTTCGTTCGAATTCATAATTTCTCAGCTTCGTCCGTGTCTTCAATGACGATGTTATCTGCCACCGGCGTGAGTTCGGGCCGTGAGCGTATCGTTTTCATAATATCATCAGCGCGAAAGCCGCGGCGGATGAGGCTCTGGCAGAGGGAGGCAAGTCTGGCGCGGGTCAGGGGCTTGCGGAGGTTACGGACTTTTTTGTCGAGGGTGCGTTCCAGCAGTTCGCGTTCGTCGACGGAGGCGAAGGCGTTTTCCACCGCCCGGTCGATCACGTTGTAATCGACCAGCTTGCTTTTCAGTTCTCGCCGGATGCGGTGCCGGCCGTAGCTGCGCACCCGTGCCAGCGACGAGGCGTAGGCCTCGGCGAACTTTGCATCGTCCAGGTAGCGGAGTTCGCGCAGGCGGGCAATGACCCTGGGAATCTCCTCTGAGTCCGGAAACTTTTTTTCCAGAGCCCGCCCGAGTTCGGCCACCGAATAGGGCCGCCGGGAAAGCATGGCGACGGCTGTTTCAAAGGGGGTTCTTTGTGGGGCTTCCTTGCGTCGCAAAGCGATCCACCTGGCTTGATTTTTCCATTTCGTCCCGCGCGGCGTCCGAGGTGGAACGAATTCCCAGGATACGGAGCTTGAATTCGTCGGCGTTGGACGCGTAGAGCAGAGATTCCTGCAGCGAGATCAGTCCCTTAGTGTACAGATCGTAGATCGACTGGTCAAAGGTCTGCATCCCGTACTGCGAAACGCCGGAGGCAATGGCTTCGCGAATCAGGCGGGTCTTCTCCGGATTGATAATGCAATCGCGGATGTACTCCGTGGTGATCATGATTTCAGCCGCAGGCACGCGGCCGGTGCCGTCGGACTTGCGGACCAGCCGCTGGGAAACAATGGCTCTCAGGGTGCTGGCCAGCAGCAGGCGGATCTGTTTCTGTTCGGGCGGGGGAAAAACGGTGATAATGCGCTGGATGGTTTCCGTGGCATCCAGCGTGTGGAGCGTGGAGAGGACCAGATGGCCGGTTTCCGCGGCCAGCAGGGCGGTGTGGATGGTTTCAAGATCGCGCATCTCGCCCACCAGGATCACGTCCGGGTCCTGGCGCAGGGCGGCGCGCAGGGCGATGCCGAAGCCGGAGGTGTCCACTTCCACCTCGCGCTGGTTGACAAAGCCCTTCTTGTCGCGGTGCAGGAACTCGATGGGGTCCTCGATGGTGATGATGTGGTCGGAGCGCGTGGAATTGATGCGGTCTACCATGGCGGCCAGGGTGGTGGTCTTGCCGCTTCCGGTGGTTCCCGTCACCAGGATCAGGCCGCGCGTTTCCTGGCAGATCTTTTCCAGCACCCGGGGAAGGACGAGCTCCTCCAGGGTGCGGATCTTGGTGGGAATCACCCGCAGCACCATGCCCACGTTGCCGCGCTGCTGGAACAGGTTCACGCGGAAGCGCCCCAGTCCCCCCACCCCGTAGGCCATATCGAGTTCGGTGTTTTCCTTGAATTTCTGCTTCTGGCGGTTGGTCATCATGCTGAAGGCCATGTTGACCATCTCTTCGGCGGAGATGCGCGAATACTGCGTCAGGGCGCGCAGTTCGCCGTCGACGCGGATGTAGGGATAATTGCCCACCTTTAGATGAAGGTCAGAGGCTTTGCTTTCGCAGGCCGTTCGCAACAGCTCGTCGATCGTCACAGCCAGTCCCGCCAGGTTCTTTGAAAGATTGTGGCACTCCGGCCCGAGTCCCCCGCTGCCAGGGCGCGCAGGATACCCCGGGCCACAATGCCGGCAGGATTAGTTATCGGCTTGTGACGGATTGCCCTTGAGTTTGCTAGATGTTCAATTTCGGCCCCGGACCGGAACCGTTCCCTTCCTCGCGCGCAAACCGGCGCCATCATGCTTTCCGGCTGGGAAGGGCGTGGCGGCGCAAAGAAAATTTGTGCGGGGCCTGAGCACCTTTGGGAGGATGTGGGAAGGATCTGAATAAGCTTTTCGAACCGCTTCTGTGCTCTCCGTGTCTTCAAAGGTTTAACACAGAGACCACAGAGGCCCCCGGGTTCTCTCTGTTGAGCTTCTTTGCCACGGAGGTCACGGAGAAATGCGGGAGCCCCAATCCCTCTGCCCTGCTCAGGGCACACGGCAGGAGTCAAGCCTCGTGCGGTGAAAAACCGGCGGCGCTTAGTTTGAAGTGGCCACCGGCTGCTTGCAGTAGGTCAGCCAGCCGAACTTGTCTTCAGCGCGGCCCTCAACGATGTCAAGGTAGCGTTCCTGAAGCTGCTGGGTGACGGGGCCGGGCTGGCCCTTGCCCACCACGATGCGGTCAACAGAGCGGACGGGCGTGACTTCCGCCGCCGTTCCTGTAAAGAAGACTTCATCGGCGATGTAGAGGATTTCACGCGCCAGCACCTGCTCGATCACCGGGATTCCGGCTTCTTCGGCAAGCTGAATGATGGACGCCCGGGTGATGCCCGGCAGCACCGAAGAGGCCAGCGGCGGGGTGTAGATCTTTCCGTCGCGCACCACAAAAATGTTTTCACCGCTGCCTTCACTGATGTTGCCCGCGTGGTCCAGGGCGATGCCTTCCACGTAGCCGTTGGTGATGGCTTCCATCTTGATCAGCTGGGCGTTCATGTAATTGCCCGCGGCCTTCGCCATGGCCGGCAGGGTGTTGGGGGCAATGCGGTTCCAGGAGCTGACGCAGACGTCCACGCCCTGCTTCAGCGCCTCGTCGCCCAGGTACTTGCCCCACTTCCAGGCCAGCAGGTAAACCTCCACCGGGTTCTTCAGAGGGCTCACTCCCAGGTTCTCGTAGCCGCGGAAGACGAGCGGGCGGATGTAGCACGCCTTGACATTGTTGACGCGAACCAGCTCGATCATGGCCTGGCGAAGCTGCTGGCGCGTAAAGCCGGGCTCCGTGCGGTAGATTTTGGCGGAATCCACCAGGCGGCCGACGTGCGCGTCGAGGTGCAGGATGGCCGCGCCCTGCGGCGTCTCATAAGTGCGCAGGCCCTCAAACAGGCAGCTGCCGTAGCTGACCACGTGAGAGGCTACATGGATAGTGGCCTCGTTCCAGGAGATGAACTTGCCGTTGTGCCAGACCTTTTCGTAAAAATCCAATGCCATAAACAGTTCTCCTTCCTCCGCAGCCGGCCCGCAGGTGATGCTTCGTGCTTCCTGTTCAGGGCGACAGAATAATCAGGCCCATTATAGCGCGAATTGGGGCTGTATGGCGGCTCATTTGCGGCTGGGATGAAGGTGGTGTGGCTGCGTCATGGCTTCAGGGGGGCAAGAGTTGCAAAACCCAGGTATTAGCACTAAAGTCACCTTGTCTGATGGTTCAATGGGTGCTATGATCGGTTCGTTGATAGAGACACCTTAGAGTGTCAATAAGGGGGGGGGACGTTTAAATGGTGATGTCAATTGTAGTGCTAGCAGTTTCTGCCGCGCTGTTTCTCTTTTACATTCAAGCACTTGGCCAGAAAATATTGCGCCAGGAGTTCAGCCATCCGTATTTTCGCGAGATTGTTGATGCCCTGCATCTCGAGTACTCGCGCCTGCAGGATTCTTATGCATCCGACGGCCCGGGCGATTACAAGGATGCGCGCCTGGCTCTAAAGTGCGATTTCTTTGCGCTGAAGTACCTGCTGAAAAACGGTGACCCCCAACGGCGGCACCTTTCGCGGCGAGAAAAGATCCTGACGCTTTATTTCCGGCTCCTGTTTTCCTCTCTGCCCATCCGGCATGCGCTCAATTTCCGTGAAAAAGAGGGGATGCTGGAACTGGCGAGCACCCTCCAGTTTTTTGCGAATTCGGTGGGAGAGAAATTGAGGGTCAATCCCACTGCGGCCGCTCAGCCTCAGGCTAATTAATCCCGGTAACGTGTTGATAAGGATAACTTCGTGGCTTTCAATTCCCTGCATAGGCAAATCATGACTCTGGCGGACGAATCGCCCATCCGCAACCTCCAGACCCTTGTGAAGAAACTGGAGGTTGAGAATCCCGCGGACTATGAGGGCCTAAGAGTCGCGGTCCTAGATCGCGGGCGGTATGACAGGGTCATTCTTGACCTGCGGTGTCCAGCCCCGCTGCGAAACGCCGAGGTGCACGGGATCAGGAAGATTGAGGCCAACAGAGTAGGGAGAATACTTTCAGTCACCGCGGAAGTTAACGGTCCGAAAACCCTCACCATGGTGGAACGATACCTTGTGAATGGTCTTCCGGCTGCACTCCTCTGGCTGGTCAGCCATCGTTATCGACCCCGCCGGCAGTGAAAGCCTTCTGCGGGTGCTGTTTCAATCAGGCGCCCGGGATACGGACATATCTTCATGCCGGCGGATTTCCTGCAGCCGCCATTCATTGTTGTAAAACTGCCAGGGTTCAGCCTGTAGCGAAGGGGCGCGGATTCGATCCCGCGGTAACGCCCTGCGGACAGTTTCTTTAACCCCTTCAATAGGACAGCGCGGAAGCCCCTGGCGCCAACCCCTCCTGCCGTGCGCCGAGAACCCGGCCCAATTCCAGGCGGCCGCGATGGACCCGCGATTTGGCCGTGCCGGAAGGGATTCCCAGCACCCTGGAAACCTCCGTGTATTGCAGGCCCTGAAGATCGCGCAGCGCCACAGCCTCCCGCAAGCCAGGCGAGAGCTGCTCCAGCGCCTTCTGCAGCAGTGCCTGCCTTTCACTGCGTTCCAACTGGTCGGGCGGCGAGGGTTCGCGGCAAGGGTCCTGCTCCAACTGCAACGACTCTTCATCGATCGAGACCGTCAGGCGGTGCTTCTTCGAGCAGCGGTAGTAGTCCACCAGGTGGTTCCTGGCCACGCGGAAAAGCCAGGTCGTAAAACTCGCCCGCCTGCCGTCAAAGCCTCCGATGGCCCGGAAGATTTTGAGGAAAATTTCCTGGGTCAGGTCTTTGGCTTCTTCTTCGCAGCCAGTGGCCCGCAGGCAAAGCCCGAAAACGTCGCGCGTATGTTTGCGGACCAGTTGGGTCCAGGCCCGCTCTTCGTTCCTGCGGCACCGTTCCAGCAGTTCATTGTCGGGTTCCACGTCACACCTCGATTTTTGAAAACCGCCACGCACCTGAGCGCCGCGGAGAGCGCTCTCAGCCCCCCAGCCCGTCGCCAGGCTGAAGCGCGGCGTGCCCGTCCATACGTCCAGGGCGCATCAGGCGCCCGCCCTGATTCCTGCGGCAACAAAGGTCACCAGCCGCCGTATCATGGTTTCCGCGTTCAGCCCTTTCTTAATTTCCGGCGGCACAGCGCCCTCTCGTCCTGTGGTCAGCAGCGTGTGGTGAAACGCCCCCACCATGAAACGGATCCGCCAGTACATATCCTCATGGGTGAGCCCGGGCAGGGAACGGGAAACCAAACCGGCAAAACGTATCCATACCTTCTCGAGGTGCGAGCGGATACGCCGTTCAACCTCAGGATTGGGCTCGCCGTAGCAGCGCCCCACCAGGCGCATGAATGCCGTGTCCCTTTTGCCCGCCGCAAAACTCCGTTCAACGGACGGGCGGATCATGGCTTCGATCAGCGCTTCCAGCCGCGGGGGCTGGCCGCCTGACTTTCGCTCGACCTCATCCAGCAGCGCCCATTGGCGCTTGCTCACCGGCTCCAGTCGCCGGGTGAAGACCGCGGCCACCAGGTCCTGCTTGGTTCCGAAATGGTAGTTGATGGCGCCCAGGTTGACTCCCGCCGCGCCGGTGATATCGCGGATGGAGGTAGCGGCGACGCCCCGCTCGGCGAAAAGGTGCTCGGCCGTGTTGAGAATGACTTCGCGGGTGTTCGCCGGATTTTGCGCGGAGGCGGGTTTTTGTGATGCGGGAAGTCCCGGCCGCGATGGGGTGTGAGTGTTTATATCGATCATACGTCCGTATCATACGAACGTATGAATCACCTGTCAAGCCTTTTCGTAAATTCCAGCCTGCCGCCCCAAGCCTGGCAACCGATTCCCCCCCGAGGCGGCTGTTTCCAGCCATCACGCTTGTCTGCGGCCCTTCCGGCGGTTCATTCCTTCATGCTCTGCGCGAGGTAATTTGCCAGGCCGATCTGCTGGATCAGGCTTAATTGGGTCTCCAGGTAGTCGGCGTGCCGTTCCTCGTCCTGGAGGTTTGCCTTCAGCAGTTCGGCTGATCCGTCGTCGCCGGCCTTCCTGCAGGTGGCGATCCCCTCGTTGTAGCTCACGACGGCCGCCTGTTCGCTTTTGAGGTCCGCCCGGAATTGGTCCTCGACATCCCGGCCTGCCACAATTTTCGGCATGGTTTCCACGTCGGGTGTGCCTTCCAGGAACAGGATGCGCTCCATCAGCCTCTCGGCGTGCTTCATTTCTTCAATGGCGCGACGGGTGGTCATTGCCGCCAGAGTTTTGTAACCCCAGTTGTCACACATCTCGGCGTGCAGAATATATCCGTGAACCGCTCCTAATTCGTCGGTTAAGGCCTCCTGCAGGACCTTGATGACTTCGGGTTTTCCCTTCATGGTGAGCTCCTTTGAGTGTGCCGTGCCTGTTTCCTCGCATTGGCGCAGACCATACAGGGCAGGGATGGCCGGCAAGAACTTTCTGAGAGCATCATACACCCGCTGACTCGCAGATGTAATCCCGCTGCGCGCCCCGTGCTGTTGGCGCTGTTCCCGCCGGCGCGCCGTGGGGGCCCGATTACCCGAGGGCAAACCTCAATGAACTTCTTTCCTTTCCAGCGCGGAGGGTGGTTGTTCCAACCGGGCGCCGGTAAGGGGCTTGCGGCTGGGCGGCACTCTTTTAATTCATACGATCGTATGAATCCGCTGTCAACCTGGTTTTTGCGCCGCCGGACTTGGCCCAGCCGCAGGGGCGAAACTCAATCTGATATCCGCCTGGGCATGAATGCTTTAGGGGGATTTCCCGCCCTGCCAGGGGACCCGACCATTAGAACTATGCGTAAGGTGCCCTAGTACTAAAGTCAGATTGTCAGCTTTGGGTCAGGCCGTTAGAATAAAGCGGTTTGGTAGGAAACTTTTTGCAGGGAGTGGACGCCGCTAATGCTCATGTCGATCATGGTTCTTGTTGTTTCAACCGCGCTTTTTTTGTTTTATCTTCAGACGGCTTGCGAGCAGGCCCTGCGCCGGGAGTTCAGCCATTCGTATATCAGGGAGATCATTCAGGCCGTTCGCCTGGAATACCCGAAACTTCTTGATTCAACAGCCTCGAATGGCCTGCCCAACTACCGGCAGGCGCGGCTTGACCTTAAATGCGATTTCTTCGCCCTGAAGTCCCTGCTGAAAAAAGTCGATCCCTCAAGGCAGCATCTCACCCGCGGTGAGAGGCTTCTGGGCCTTTATTTCCGCTTTCTGTTTTTCAGCATGCCCATCCGTCATGCTTTTAAGCTTCAGGAGCGGGAGGCCGTTTTGAGGCTGGCAACCGTCCTGCAGTTTTTCGCCAATTCGGTAGGAGAGAAACTGAGCGTCAATTCGTTTGCCGCTGCCGGGGCCAGTCTGAACTCCTAAAGCCGGCGCGACTTTGAAAGGATTTGCTTATGCCATCCGCCCCGCTGCACCGCCAGGTTCTGGTTTTGACCGACAACATCTGTATCCGCAACCTTTTTTGTCTCATGAAAAAACTCGCTGGCGAGGATGCGGCGGATGGGAGCTTGAAGGCCATGGTGGCCATCGCGGAACGCGAAGAGTACGATGCCATTATCCTTGACCTGCGGCGGCCGGACGGAAAACCACCGAACGAAACCGGCGAAATCGGGAAAATTCAATCCAGCCGGATCGACCGGACGCTGACCATCACTGCTGAGGTCTATGGGCGCGAGACGCTGACCCTGATGGAACGATACCTGCTCAGCGGCCTTCCAGGGGCGCTGGCCTGGCTGGTCGGGCCCCCCGATATGTCACTTCAGCAAATGCAGCACCGCTAGCCGCGTGGGGCGCGCCACGGCGGCTCTCGTCTTGAAGTTCTAACTGCCGGACCCACTCACGGGAACCGTACCCATCGCGATGTTGCGGTGGGTACGGTCCAACATTCGCGCGTTTTCGGGCAGCGAAGCAGTATACTAAACTAGCCTATTGCTAAGGCCGCGCCGCCCGCCTTGACTCCCCGCGGGCCCATTCCGAGCGCGGCCCCGGAGGGGATTCTCCGATGCCTCGATCCAAATCCGCGGCCCCGCCCGCCGATTCCAATATCCCTGTTTCTTCCCTCCGTCTCCGCTACTTCCCCTTTGACCGCCTGAAGGAACTCGCCAGCCTTCAGGCCGAGGAGCAGGAGCAGCGTGAAACCGCCGAACTTCTGGCCGGGGTGAGCGGTGAGGCTTAGGAGTGTTCCTCCAGGCGCGGGAGCAGCCCCTGCCCGCGAAGCCGGCCCTGCCGCCCAAATTTATTTGACAGTTAATGACTCCGTATGACAAATTGACAGCCTAGCTCGGAGGGGACGGGTAATCGAAATTTCACTCTCCCGTGAGTGGGTCCGTGATATTTTGCCGGCCCCTCCGGCCAGATGTAGATTTTTGTCCTGTCAATCCAGCCTTTCCGCAAGGGCGCGGTTTCCACTTCGGGATTTCTCGGCTTGGTGCGGCCTGTCGTGCCTGGTAGCACATCTACTATTTCTGCTTGGTTTTGAAGGAGTTGCAGCCAGGCCGGCGGGGAAGCTGGTCCTGGAAAGCATTGTGGCCGTGAATGTCCAGGTGGCTGAAACCAGCGGCGGGCCGACAGGCAGGATGCTTTGCGAAGGGCTTGGGGCTTCCTCCGGCGCTCCCTGCATCGCCGCGGACATCTCCAGAAAATTGAAAATGTGCTGGCCGCGCGGTCCGCATAACTGCACGTGCCACCCCGGCGCGTGAGGGAGTTCTCTATTCCGGTGAGATGGGGCCGTGCCAGGCGAGACCGAAGTAGCCCTCGTGCATTTCTACCGTAGCAGTTTTCCCAACCTGGGCGCGGTCATATGCGGACTTGCCGACGCCGAAGTGTTCAAAATTTTTGCCGGCCCGCCACGAGGTGACCACCAGGTTGTAGCTGGTCGTGCGCCTTCCACGATAGACGCTTTTACGAACGACAGTGGTGGACATGCGGCTCACTTGTGACCGGTCCATTCCTCCGTTCAGAAATAGAAAAAGGGAGAAGATCATCAGCACCAGGCACGCCGAGATATAGACTTTCCGCCACGGCATTGCGGCCATACTTGCCGGCATGAGTATCCAGATCAGCAGATGCACAGCCACGGGGAGGAGATAAACGCCCAACATGAAGGCCCAGGGCATGCGCGAGTCCAGCGGAGGGTACATGTTCAAGGCGACCAGGCAGACCATAATCCCCGGCATCATGAAAAACATATTCAGTAGCGGCAGTCCGCTGCCGGACGAAGAGACCGAGTAGCCCGGAGAAAGCTTGTTATTGATCCGGAGTTCAAACTTGTCTGCCAATGGTTCCCCCACCAGCCTTAACCGCAGTCAGCGCCTTCCTGACCGCGGACCTTTCCAAATCCTTACGGCTCCCTTTCCGGACATTATCGGCTAATGCCGGTGCGTCCACCATGGCGGGCGCCACCGATGCACCACTTTTCGATGGGTCGTCTTTACGGGCCAACCACCGGTACCTCAATGTGGGTCGGGTAGCGGCTGGAGTGGTAGACGCGCTCGGTGGCTTTCTGGAAGTCCGCCGCGGTGGCCTTGAAGATGTTGGGCACCCACGTCTGGGGGTTGCGGTCGATCACCGGAAACCAGGTGCTCTGCACCTGCACCATGATGCGGTGGCCTTTCAGAAAGCGGTGATTGTTGGTGTGCAGATCGATGGTAATGGGGGTCACCTGGTTGGGCGTCATGGGTTCCGGGTGGACAAAGCTGTGGCGGAAGCGCGCGCGGAACACGTCATTGGCGATCATCAACTGATATCCGCCCAGCTTGGGTTCCTGCGCATAGTCTTCAGGATACACGTCAATCAGTTTGGCGATGTAATCGCTGTCGGCGCCCGTGGTGGAAACAAAGAGATGGGCCACAATGTCCCCGGCTACGGAAAGGTCTTCAGCGAGCGGCTTGCTTTCCCAGGTGAGGGTGTCGGGCCGGAAGCTTGCGAGCCGCTGGTCCTGCAACAGCCACGTGCACCACTCGCCGCACGGGTAAGTGGGGTCCATGGGCCGTTGCCGGTAGGGAACCGGGTTCGCGGGGTCGGAGACGTAGCTGTCAAAGCCGGGCCTTTCGTCCTTGCCTGCCGGAGGGCTGAACGATAGAACTCTTCCTGCATGGACGTACAGCTTGCGCTCAGTGACGTTCTGGCGGGGTGGCCATTGATCGAAAGCCTGCCACTGGTTTGAGCCGGTCTGGAAGGTCAGAGCCTCCTTGAAGGGCAGGGGGCCTTTGTCCTTCAGCCAGTGCGCGAACCACGCCGCCTGCACCTTTTCCCGAAAGTATTCGCTGGTGTTGCTGCCGAAATCGACAGGGCCTAAAGTCCGCCCGGAGCCGCTGGCCCAGCCGCCGTGGTTCCAGGGCCCTGCCACCAGGTAGTTCAGATGGTTCGGGTCGTGCTTCTCGAGCGCTTCATAAATCGTAACGGGGCCGTAGAAATCCTCCTGGTCCCACCAGCCCGCCACGTTCAGATTGGGAACGGTGAGCTTCAGTTTCGCGACGTAGGGCGTCACGGCCTGCTTCTGCCAGAAGGCGTCGTAGTTGGGATGCGCGACGTAATCGTTCCAGGTGGGAATGGTGCCGTGCAGGTATTCGGCGTTGGCGTTCAGGAGCGGGCCGAGGTTCAGCAGGTACCATTCATAGACGTCATGGCGGTCAAAGTTGAAATGGAAGTTGGTTTTCCCTGTTTCCATCATGGTGGCGTAGAAGAATCCATAACTCAGGCGGAAGGCGCCGTTGTGGTGGAAGTCGTCGCCCAGGTACATGTCGGCGGGCGAGGCCTGTTCCGACGCGGCCTTCAGCGCCGGGTGCGGGTCCAGCAGGGCCATGGTGGTGAGCCATCCGCCGTAGGAGATGCCCAGAATACCCACCCGGCCGTTGTTGCCCGGGACGTGTTTCAGCAGCCAGTCGATGGTGTCATAGGTGTCGGTGCCTTCGTCAATCGCTTTGGGATCCCCCGGGTCGCGCGGAGGCCGCATCATCACAAATTTCCCCTCGGACTTGTACCGCCCGCGAATGTCCTGGAAAACAAAGATGTAGCCCTCGCGGACCAGTTCGGTGTAATGGCCGAACTTCCCGCTGTAGCCCTGGGCGTCGTCATTCAGGCCGTAGGGAGTGCGCTCAAAAATGAAGGGCAGCGGGCCGTCAGCCTGCCGGGGAATGTAGATTTCCGTGTGCAGCCGGACGCCGTCGCGCATGGGGATCATCACGTCCATCTTCCTGAAGATTTGCGGCAGGTCCGGCTCGTCCGAGGCGGCGCGGGTAAACGATTGGGGCAGCGCCAACAGGAGAATGACGGCGGCAGAGAGCAGGCCGATCGTGGCGCGGAACATTTTTACGGTCATAAGGTTTTCCTCTCTCCGATCCTTGCATCGGCACGGGCTACGCATCTTTGTTGTTGTGGGCCGGTTTGCGGCGGGTGCCGCGGAAGCCCGCATTGTACCGCCAGCGGTTCCGCAAAGCGAGAGTTTATTGTCCCGGGTGGGATGAAAGAGGGTGGCCTGCGGCGGGAGCCTTGCGCCTTCGCCGCCTCAGCCATGCCAGGAGGCACAGCGACACCACCAGAAGCGAGATGGCAACGGCATCTATTTGCCAGGCTGGAAACAGCATAATGCTTTTTGCGGCCAGCACGGCCAATTGCCGCAGTGAACTGAACATTTCTGCGATTTCAAAGGTCCAGGCAAAGAGCAAGGCGTACAGGTAAGCTGGGTAAGGGTCCAGAAAATCCAGGCACACGCGCGCCGCATTTCTGAAGGTTTCGGTCCCTGACAGGAACGCCATCGCCGAGCCCAGCAGCGCGCCGGCGATGAAGTCGGTGGGGTAATGGGTTCCCACGTAGATGCGGGGAAGATTGGTGACAAAGGCGTAAGCAAGGGCCAGTGCGCCAAGCCGCCTGGCAACTATCCAGAGGCCTGTGGCGATGCAAAAAGTCAGCACCGCATGGTCGCTCGGAAACGAACTCCAGTGGATCAGGGCGTTGGGATTTGAGGTAAAAGGATGAGTGAAATCCAATTGCGGATTACGGATCGGCCTCTCCCGAAAGGGGAGACTTAAGGCTAACATCCTGGCCAGAACCACCGCCAGCGCGCACACCCCGAGATTGGCCGCCAGCACCTCTCTTTTTCGGGGATCTTTCCTTCCATACTCGATCCAGGCCCACCAGAACATGGCCATCAGGACTGCTCCGTCCAGGAAATCGTTGTCGGCAATTAGCCCGAGTGTGGCGTCGGCTATCCACGAATGGTGCGCAAAGGAGTTGAGAAAATGTAGGATCGAAAGGTCAAACCCGGTCATCGACCTCATGCCTCCAGATTGAATGTCCGAAATCCCGTTCGGGGAATGGCAGGAGAGTTCCCGGTTACGCGCTCAACTGGCAGGGGCCGAGCACTCCAGGGGATTTATACACCAGAAACCGGAAATGATGAAGCGGAAAATGTGAAAGACAGCCCGTGAAGCGGGATGGGAGTTTCTGCTGGACGGAAGCCGTCCCGGGTGTTTGAATGGAAAAAGTCCGGCTGCGCCTGTTCCATTCGATGGAATCGGCCGTTCAAGAGCCACGGTTCCAGCGGCCCCGGTTTGCCCGAAGGGGGCGGGGTGACGATGGATCTCAGCCATTGCAGAAAGGGGTTTAACGTATGTTTCGTAACCTGGGTTTGCGGCTGATCATCATATTGCCGGCCGCCATCGTATTCTTATTGCCATCGGGCCTCACCCTCCTCGCGCAGAACAATCCTCGCGTCGGGTCTCCCAACGTTGCCATTGCTGACCCGCCGCTGCCGGTGCCCTCCACCCGGCCCTGCACTGTGCGGCTGTTTCCCAAAGAAGATTTCGGCCCAGCGGGTGAAAACACGCGCATGGACGCAGTACCGCACACCTTCACCTACCAACCGCCCGCCAACTGCGAAGGGCCGTGGGCCAAGGTGGTGCTGGTCGCTGATTTTTCGGTTGATCCTGGCCACCAGTATGACCGCACTGCCTCCATCTGGCTCGACGGCGTCAACATCTACTTCGGCACCACGGAAGAGCCGTCACCGGACTTCGGCCCCAGCTGGCAGATCGAGCGCGACCTCACAGACTATTCCAGCCTGCTGCGTTCGCCCGGCAAGGGCGCGGCGCTCATCAACAACTGGACTGACCCCAGGCGGGCCAGCGTGATCCACGCGAGCGCGCGGATTCTCTTCTATCCTGCCGACGCAAACCACCCCGCGCCCGCCACGCCCGACGCCGTCTACGCGCTGAACCCGTCCAACGCCGCCGTCAATCTCCAGATCGGCAGCGACCAATTGGTGCGCAGGATAAAGTTTCCGCGCAACACCCGGCGCATCTATCTGGACGAGTTTGCGCAAAGCCAGTTCCACGATGAGTTCTGGTACACCTGCCTGCCGGACAAGTACATTCAGCAAACCATGGCCTTTGCCATGAAGCGCGGATACAAGGGCGCGCCCAGGCGCGCGCGCGCCTGCAGCGGCGGCAGCTACCGCGAGGTTGAAGTTCTGGTCGACGGACAGCCGGCGGGCCTGGCGCCCATTTTCCCCTGGGTTTACACCGGCGGCATCGATCCCTATCTGTGGCGGCCGACGCCCGGGGTCCAGACCCTGAACTTTGCGCCCTATCGGCTTGACCTGACGCCCTTCGCCGGGCTGGTAAGTGACGGCGCCGAGCATTCGGTTGCCGTGCGCGTGCTGGGTTCAAACCATTACTTCTCGGTGGGCGCGGCGCTGCTGGTCTACCGCGACGCGAAGGCGGAACACACCGGGGGCGCCGTTACACGCAACACGCTGAAAGGCCAGTCGCTGGAACCCACCGTCACCAGCACGCTGGGCCCAGACCCCAGCAAAGTGAATGGCAACGTGCAGACGCTCGCTGACCAGAGCTACGTGATTGAGGGTTACGTCAACACGCCGTCGGGGAAGGTGAACACGCGCGTGAAACAGAGCCTGAAATTCAATAACACCCAGACTTTCTCCACTGTCGATGCCACCACCACACGGCACGTCACCGAGCAGTCGGGCAATGTGTCGAGCGCGAGCAGCAGCACGGGCGGGGATTCCGCCGGCCGGGCGTTCACACGTTCGTTCAGCTATTCGCTCACAGCCAACGTCCTGCGCCACTCGGATTCCGGCCGTAGCCGCACCCACACCGTCCAACTGCGGCAGGTCTATGATAAGCATATCGAGCAGCGCGAAGGCGGGCTTCCGCCCTACACGGCCAGCGTTCGCAACATGCGCACGGCGGCCGACACGGTGAACTTCAACTTCAGCGGCGGGCACGTGGGACTTTCCGGCAACCGCGGCCAGACCAGCGCGCAGACCTTTGCCTTCACCGATTCGTTGGGCGACTGCTACAAGGCGGACCTGAAGGCGGAGGGCGGCAAGGTCACAAGCTTTAGTGAAGGGCAGGGCTGCAGTGTAAAGCGGATGCACTGGTTTGTGCATCCCACCGGGTCGCCCGACAGCTTCGGATGGCGCAAAAACCCGGTGCGATAGTGGCAAGTTGGCGGCGTCGCCCTTTCACCCTCGATCCCGCCGGCGGGTGGTGCGTCCATTGCACTTTCTGCCACGCGCAGGGCTGCCAGAGAGCGGGGAGCCAGGACGTTCAGGTCCGTCGTCATGCCGAGAGCGCCCGCTGCTTCAGGGCAGGGAAGCGATGATCTTGTCAGCCTCTTCTTCCGCGAAGGCGCGCAGGGTCTCGGTCTGGATAAATCCCTGCGAAGCTCCAGCCAGGACCAGCCGGGCCATGGTGGCGTCGTCGGGAGCTTCGGCGATGGCCACGGCGTCGTACTGTCCCATGGTGATGTAAACGTGCTTCAATTTCGCTCCGGCGGCGGCAAACATCTTTCTTGCCGCCTCGCGGCGCGCCGGACTGTCCTTGATGGCCTCTTTGGCTTTCTGGGTGTAGCGAAGAAACGCGATGTAGGTTGCCATGGGTTTTCCCTCCTTTTAAAAGTCAGGACATTCTACCAGAGCCGGCAGCAAAGGGTTTTCAAAGTGATCCGGGAGAGGGCGCGGAATAAGAGTTCAGAAAAGTATTGACTTAGAGTACTCTGCAATATAGAGTACTCTAATGATGTGAAAGGAGGCTTCCATGTCCGTGACGAATTCCAATGCGGCCCGGTCCCTCGACGAAATCCAGCGTGCCCAGCGCCGCAGCGCCGTTGTTTACGGCTATCAGAAAGCTTCATCCCATCTAATCCTTTGGGGTTTCATCTGGGTGGCCGGATATTCCGCAACTTACTTTCGGCCACAAGCGAACGCAGCAGTGTGGCTGCTCCTGGTTCTGCTGGGCATCACCGCAGATTTCTGGATCGGCCGGCGCACGGCCACTGAGGGTTCGCACACCCACGGCTGGCGTTTTGCTGCCAGCATATTGGCCGCGTTTCTCTTTTTCGTGGCGCTCTTCACAATCATGCCGCCCCGGTCGGGCTTGCAAGTGGGCGCGATTATTCCCATTTTCTTCGGTCTTTGCTATGCGATAGGTGGCATCTGGAAGCGCGGCGCGCGGTTCGTCCTGCTCGGAGTGGCGGTCGGGGTGCTCACTGTCGCGGGATATTTCTGGCTGACGCAGTATTTCCTGTTGTGGATGGCTGCCGTCGGCGGCGGGGCACTCATTCTCGGCGGCCTTTGGCTGAGGAAGGTCTGAGCGATGGACCAGCCCAACCCTGCTGTTCACCAACCGGTTCGGCTCAAAATCATGGCCGCTTTGAAGGCGCTGCCTTCTCGTGAGTTGCTGGAATTTACACGCCTGAAAGCCATCCTCGGCGCCACCGACGGCAACCTCGGCGCACACCTCGGCACGCTGGAGGAATCAGGATATGTGGAGATCCAGAAGGATTTCGTACGGAAGAAGCCGCGCACGCGCGTACGACTCACGAGGGCCGGCCGGCGGGCCTTCGAGGACTATGTTGCCTACCTGCGCGAAATTGTCGAGCAGGCTGAACAATCCGGCTAGCCTTCGCTATCTCGCAAAGGCACACGCCCCTGCGCTGCTTTTTCTGCGGAAAGCTCCTACCGGTGCCGAAGCCGCCGGCGCAGGCCGGGGTAGAGTTCGCCGATGGAATAGACAACCCCCATGACAAAACGCTTGCGGAACGGCGCGTTGGGAGTCAGGGCTGTGTCCATGCCCGCATCCACCACCAGGCGGGGCGAGAGATTGCAAGTCAGGGCCCACAGGGTTGAAGTGTACCCGTGGACGGCGTTGTTCAACCGCGTGTCGCCGTAAATTTCACCCGTCAGCGCCAGCTTCTTCCACACCGGATGCGAAAAGGATAGATCGATCTCCGCGGCCGTATCCCGCCCGCCGCCCGCCGGGCGTCCGATGACCAGGGCGCTGGCGTTGAAATCAAAGTGCGTAGCTCCGAGGTCCTTGCTGGCAAGAAATTTGATCTGCTGGTCCACTTGCCCCGTACCCAGGCCCCGGGCGGCGCTGGCGCTGGGTATCTTCACCATGTAGCTCGCCGCCATGGTGGGCACCGTGCGGCTTTGGTGAAAAAAGCGATACTGCGCGCCGATCCAGTTGTCTCCAAAACCTCTTTGCCCATCCTGGCTGATCACCGTGTCCGGGCTCCAGCGGAGTTCCAGGTTGCAAAGGGCCGAAAATTTTAGCAGGGCGCCAAAATCGTTTTCGCGCGCCTGCCCGCCCAGCCAGACGTGGTTCCATCCATACTCGACTTCGAGAACGCCGTATTCGGTGATATCGGCGGGGTCAGCCACGGTGGGCCGGCCTGGGTTGGCGCGAATTCCTCCCTGCGGCGCACTTGCACATTGGGCGGCAAGACCCGCGGGCGCCGCGAGACACAACAACAGGATGATGCAGCTCGAACGAAATTGCATGATTACCCTTATTGATGATAATGGAATTTGTGTGGTGGCGCAGACGCACGACTTATGGCGCCTGCGAGCTGGCGGAGCGCGCGGCGATAAACTGGTCCAGTTCATTCTTCGAACTGTTTCCTTCCATCGGCCCGCGCCGCAGCACCGCCATCGCTCCCGCGGCGTTGGCGCGCACCAGGGCCTGCCGGACGGGCAGGCCGGTTGTCAGGCCGGCGAGAAGCGTGCCGCAGAAACAGTCGCCGGCGCCGGTTGGATCAACTTCCTTCACATCAAAAGCCCCTGCCTCGATGCGCCGCTTGCGGTCAACGTACACGCTTCCCGCTGCTCCCCGCTTCAGGACCACCGCTTCCAGCGACGGCCGCTCGAGGAATTTTCTGATGGCGTCATGGCTGGAAAGCTCCGGATGGAAAAATCGCAGGTCGGCTTCGCTGGGCAGAAAGAGGTGGCAAGCGTCGAGGGTTTCCCACAGAGCCTGCTGCACCTCGGGCGCGCCTGTCAGCTCCGGCCGGATGTTGGGATCAAAGCTGATCTTACATTCGTGCCACCGGGCGGCATCTATTGCCGCACGCGCCGCCGAGATGGCGCCCGGGCTGTAGAGTGACGACCCCATGATGTGCAGCCAGCGGCAGCCGTCGAAAAGTTCAGGAGTGATGGCGCTTTCGTCCAGCAATCCTGCGGCGCTCTGGGCGATGTTGAAAACAAACTGCCGCCCGCCATCGGCACGGTAGGCCACAAAGGCCGTGCCGGTGGGCCGGTCCGCGCAACGCGCAACGCCCTGGATGGAAACGCCGTCGTCCGCCAGGCGCCGCAGGACGGCCTCGCCAAAAGCGTCCTGCCCCACGCAGCCGGCGATGGCGACCCGCGCGCCCTGCCGCGCCGCCTGGTCGGCAAAGATGGCCGGCGCGCCGCTCGCGAACGGACCCTCAAACGCTCCCGGCGAATCGAACGTCTGCCCGGGGCGGATGGCCACAAATTCCACCAGCAGTTCTCCAAATGTAACAATTTCCGCCATTTCACTTGCCCCTGAGGAGTGCAGACCCGCGCCGACTGAATGCGGGTCTGCTTCTACTCGTTCAGATCGAAACCGAAGCCCCTAGATGCTTTTCAACAGCCACTGCACGGCGCGCTTCTGGAGTTTTAAATACTGTGGAGCCCACATGGCGTGAATGGTGTGCCCCACTGCCGTAAAAACCACTCTTCCTTTTCCGTACTCATGCGCCCAGCCCGAAATGGATTTTGTCCCATGGCCGTCGTAGTCGAGTCCGTCGAGGTTCTCAGCCTGGAGAAGGATGTTGCCGGGGTCCTTGTCGTAGGTAACGTAATGCTGCTCGTCGTTCACTACAAAGTCTTCGATTCCCCGGGTGATGGGATGGCTTTGGTTCACCACGCGCACCTTGAAATGGACGCAGGGGAGGATGGCCGATATACGCCCCTCCCATCACTTCCCGGTAGGTTGAAGAGGAGAGGGAAATGTGGCTGCTGTTGTGCAGGGAATAGAGGCCGTTGCCCCCGGCGACAAAGTCCCGGACAGCTTCCGATTGTTCCTGCGTGATCCAGTCCTGTGGTTTCGCCTTTGGGAAATCTCCGGGGTTTTCAAGCTCGCGCTCATAATTGTAGGCGTCGGGACCGAGATAGCCTCCCGGCCAGATCATTCCGTCCCGGAAGCAGACCAGAATGCGGTAACCGCGAAGAAGGTCCCGCGACAGATGGTCATAACCGATGGTGTAGTCGACCGATAGGCCAAGCTCAGAAAACAATCGGTCCAGGCTGACGCGAATGTAGTCCGGATTATGATACCGGTCGCCGATGAGCGCGATCACGCGAGGATGGGTCGCCGGTGAACCTTCCATGGCCGCGCCGGCAGCCGCTTTCAACCAGCAGCTTCCCGCGCCCAGCCCTGCCGCACCCGCCAGCAGGCTCCTTCTTGAAATCGTCTTCTGCAAACGCGGCGCGGCGGAACCCTCCTCTTTTCCGGGCTTCCTGCGTGACCTCTGCTCCTTTTTCATTGCTGCCACTCCTCGTTGCAAATAAATTGGAAAGCTCTCTGTGTTTGCCCGCGGGACTGCCGGCCGGCTGGTGCAGACCCCCGCCTCTGAGTGCCTGCGATCTCGCAGAGCGAAGGCCCCTTGCGGCGAGAACCGCAAAACATGCTTGCCCACGGCATTCCGGCGATCAGTGGCCCAGCGCATCGACAGCTGCGATCCACTGGTCTTTGCCGATCTCGTAGAGCGTCCACATGGTGCATCGTCTCGGCATTCCAGCCGTGTCCGCTGGCTTTCACCACGGGAGTTTCGATCATCTTCTCCGCATACGTCTTGGTGCTGATGTCGGTAATTTCAAAAGCGTGTACCTGGTATCCGTAGACGGGGAGACAATCCATCCCCAGGCGGTAGAGCTTTCCGTTCAGGATGAAGGGTCTGCCGGCGGGCCGCGCGGTGTGCAGGTCGTTTTTGATCAGGGGGCTCATGGGGTGCTCGGTCCAGGGTCCCCGGAAATCCTTCGCATAGAACAGGCGCAACGAGTCGTTCCCCGGCCCGCAGGTAAACATCCACCACATGTTCTTGTACCGCACCAGCGTAGGCGAGATGAAATGGTCGCCCGTAAGCAGGTCTTTCTGGTACACCCACTTGTCGGGAAACGCCGCCGCTTTGTAGAGCCGGACGAAGGTCTGGGTGTGGGATTCCACAACCATGTAGTAGTCGTTTTGCCACTTGAACACGTCCGGGTAGGCGAGCGTATAGGGCTCCTTGATAACCAGATGCCTGTAGTGCCACACCCGGCCGTTGTCGCTTTCCGCCAGGCCGATGCCGCTCTCGTCCGTCTTGAGGTATTTGGTGGTGAAGAACATGTAGTACCGCGAGCCCTCGATCACCATGAAGGGATGCGCAAGGGTATCGGCATTCTTCAGGTCATGGACATCCGCCGCGGTCAGCACCGGGTTCTTCACATCCGCCGGAGGTGACAGGTGCAACGGGTCCGGCCCGGTATAAATGCCAATCGTCCAGTGGCTTTGGGGCTTGGCCGGGCTGTGCGAGAAAGGTTGTTGAGCGCTGCAGCCCAGCAGAAGTCCGCAGGTGAAGATGGTGAGGGCCAGGGTCAATTGAGATTTGTGTTTCATGTTGATTTTCCTCCGGGCCGGCTGATGCAGGCGCCTGCATCGTAACGCGTGGTTTTTCCGCCGATGCTATGGGTCGGGTTCCGGGTCTTTGGCAAAGCCCAGCAGTTGCTGCCCGTGCTGCCCTCCGGCACCGGGTTTTCCGCCGTTCCCCGGCAATTTGGCCTGATCATGCTGCCAGAGGCTCCGAAATATCTCAATCGTGTCCGGAGCGAACCCGCCGTAATGGTTGTTGGCATAGGCGAACATGATGTCCACGCGCCGCGCCACGCCGGTGAGGATTTTAACCCATTCGCGCAAGTCCCCGCTGCGGTCGATGAGCGTCCGGTCCCACACTTTCGTCTGTTCCTCGATTCCCTTGCGGTCGCCAATCCAGCGGACAAAGGCGAAGTTGGCGGTGAGGGGATCGGCGGTTTCGAACAGTTCTGCCGGTCGCGGCATCCAGGCGTGGTCCACCAGCGCCAGCGCCACCCCGTACTTTCGAAGCACCGAGTAGAGCTTTTCGGAAAGCCAGTTCCGGTTGCGCACCTCCACCACCCACCGGCGGCCCTCAGGAAGCTGCGCCAGAAAGGGTTCCAGCCTTTCGAGGAAAGCGCCGAGGTTGCGAAATTTCTGTTTGTTGAAATACGGAAATTGAAAAAGCAACGGCCCCAGCTTGTCGCCCAGCAGGTCCATCACGCGGAGGAAGGCGGCAAGGTCCTGCTCAACGTCCACCAGCATTTTCTCGTGGGTGATGGTTTGGGGAACCTTTGCCGCGAAGGTAAAACCCGTGGGCGTGCGCTCCCGCCACTGCTCCACCGTCCGGGCCGCGGGAATGCGGTAGAAAGTGCTGTCGATTTCCACCGTGTCAAAGCGCTCGGCGTAGAGTGGAAGAAAATCCTGCGGCTTGCTGGCGGCGGGATAAAAACTGCCCACCCAGCCTTCGCCGGTCCAGCTGGACGTTCCCAGGCGGATTTGCGCCGAACTCATAGCGGCTAGTTTACCACCGCGATGGCCGCCCGGGGCTGCTGCCGCGGCTACTGGAAATTCGTCAGGCCCTTCACCGTCGCCGCATCCAGCTTTATGAGCACGGCGGCCAGCAGCCGGACGGCCTGGTCGAAATCGGACCGGTCGATGATGCCGGTGTTGGCATGGGTGTAGCGGGCGGGAACCACAAAGTTGATGACGGGGACGCCCCGGCCGGTCTTCTGCATGCTGGAGGCATCTTCGCCGTAGCGCACCACCATGTCGGTCTGCAAGGGGATCTGGTTTGCCTCAGCCGCGCTGCGAAACAGGTCAAACAGTTTCCGGTTGGGCAGCGTTGAAACGTCATAGGAGAAGATGCCGGGACCTGCGCCCAGTGATTCCTCCGCCTGGTCCGGATCGGTACCCGGGGTGTCCGCGGCAATGCCCACCTCTATGGCGATTCCCACATCGGGCTTCACCACCTGGGCGGTGGTCAGCGCGCCGCGCATGCCCACTTCTTCCTGCACCGTTCCGGTAAAGTAAACCGTGTTGGGTGTTTTCACGCCTTCGCGTTGCAGCAGCTTCAGCGCTTCAAGCTGCACCAGCAGCCCGATGCGGTCGTCCCAGGCCTTGGCCGCGTAGCGATGGTTGGCCAGTTCAAGAAAAGTGCTGGCCGGTGCAATGGGATCGCCGATGCGGATGCCCAGCCGTTCGGCGTCCGCGCGGCTGCGCGCGCCCACGTCGAGGTAAACGTTCAGCGGATCGACGGACCAGGTGGTCGATTCCTGCGTGGCGATGTGGGCGTCCTGCGTTCCGCTCACCGCGGGTATGGGACCTTTCCCGGTCATGATCGTCCACCGCTGGTCCACCATGTTCGGGCCCAGCCAGCCGCCCAGCCGCTGCACCTTGATAAAACCCCGCGGCGTGATGGCGCGCACCATCAGTCCCACTTCGTCCAGATGCGCGTCCACCATGATGCGCGGACCGGCCGAATCGCCGGGGGCTTTGGCGATTACCGAGCCCAGGCCGTCCGTCGAGACTTCGGCGCCCGCATGGCGCATCTCGCGTTCGTAGAGTGTGCGCACCGCTCCCTCGGCGCCGGAGGGGCCATCGGCTTCGGTGAATTCCTTCATCAGGGTAATGACCGGATCGCTCTGCTGCGCGGCCAGCGCCAGGCTGGAGCAGATGAGCAACACGGCGAGCAATGTCATCTTCGGTTTCATGGGCAAATTCTCCCGGGTAGCTGCAAACGAGTACGAAATCAGGCCCCCAGTATATACCTCAAAAAACGTTCAGAAGAAAGTGACGGATGATGGCGGACGAAGGAAAGCAGTGCCACGGGCGGGCCGTTGGGGATGTGGGGAACCCTGATCGCCACGCTCGGCGCGGCACGCAGACTTCCGACGACGATGGCTACGCCAGCCCCGGCCCTACCGAAACGTGATGCCAAAGCGGAACGAGACGGAGTGAGTGCCGGGCCAGCCATTGTACATATCAGGATTGACGTAATCTCGGATTTCAAGCCGCAGGGCTGCGCGTCGTGCCAGCCAGACGTTGACTCCGCCCCCAAAGTTTCCGACAAGCGCCCCACGGCCGTGGCTGGTGGGGAAGTACGCTGAGGGACCGATGAGCACAAACGGATCTACCTGCCCAGGCAGGGCGCGGCGGCGAAAGTGGTAGGAAAAGTCTCCGGAAACGATGAACCCTTCGTTGTAGTTGAAGTTGTAGGGTCCCGAATGATAGTACCCGGCCTCGGCTCCCACGCCGAGCCCCTTGTACAGGAATCCTTCTCCGCCGATTCCGCCGTGCCAAATGGTGCAGCTCGTTGCTGCGCAGTAACGCATTCCTGTGCCTGCGCCAAGGAAGGCATACCCCTGCCATTCATCCTGAGGGCCGGATTGCTGTGCCAATGCCAGCGTGGGAAGGATCAACAAAAGAACCGTTGCCACCATCAGCTTCTTCATATTCCACCTCCGACCTGGTAGCCACGGCATCGCCTTCTATGCCGTGGGTTTGCGGGTTGTGGTCTGTAAGAAGCCCAAAGTACACAACGGGTACCATGACTGCCCGATGTGACAAGCGCCTATCCGACACTAAAATCGTGGGGTTGATGCAGGCTGCTCATATTGTGGGGCAGTTCTGCCATCGGTCCCATCCACTGCAATTCGCGCTGAATGTGATCGCTGAGCTGATACTTTTTCTGCACGGAGGCCAGGGTGGTTCCCCCCACCAGTTCGATCTTCGACAAATCGTACTGGCCCAGTCCGAGCCGGCCGGCAAAGGTGAGGTAGCCGACCCAATCGGGGTTGATGCTCATGGTTTCAAGCGCCACGCGGTCTGCCGCCACAAAGTCGGTGGAGGCGATGGCGAGGTGCGAAGCCACGGGCGTGCCGTGAGAGGGCCCGTTTCCCTCCATCCCCTCAAATCCGTCGATCAGGGCCACACCCCAGTTGGGCTGCAGCTTTTGGGCGTTCAGCAGCATGTTGGTGTTACCCTGGCGGACGTCCGGGTGCACCTTGGGTTTGTCGCTCCAGCGGGTCTCCCCGGGCACGCTATGCAGCGGCGCACCCATCGCCATGTTTTTCACCGACAGGGTTGCCACCACCAGGTTGTGGGTTTTCAGCATGGCGCTGCTGATCACGTAAGCGTCGGGATCGAAGAGTCGTGCCGCAAGACGCACGGGAATGACGTGCAGGTTGCGATCGATGACGGGGCTCAGCTCATATTTCCCCTCACGATTCAGGTCCACCAGGCTCACCTTCCTGGCGCCGTGTTCCTCAGCCGCCTGGCTGTACCTGAAGTTCTCAAAGCCTTCCAGCGTATCTTCCGCCGAAGATTCGGCAATGATCACCGGACCGCGGAACCGCGGCTCCAGATAGTCCAGAATGCCGTTCAGGGCGTCCACATGGGTTGCCGCCAGTTGATTGGTGGTTGAGACGTTGTTGGGCTTGATGACGACGTACTTCTTGTGACGCAGGCCTGCCTTGATCTGCTCGTCGATGGCCTCGAGGGCCCGGCGAACATTCCTGCGCCGGTCGTCGCCGTGAATCAGAGCCACTTTTGAAGCTCCGGAGACAGCACGACCCTCCGGCGCGCTTGCTCCGGGTATTGCATGCGCTTTCAAAGACTTTGGCAATTGTGATTGAAGCAGAAAGCCGGTTCCGGCCAGTTGGAAAAAACGTCTGCGCGATAGAGCCATAGGACACCTCCGTCCGCGCCCCACTCGCCCCGATGCACACATTATAGGGCCAAACGCTCCGAGAGTTCGACTGTTTTGTGCCACCGGAAGCAAGCGGGCACATTGCGCGGAGTTGTGCGCGGCGGGCGCACAGAACCATTGGTGGCTCTGCGATTTCCCCCAGGGAAAAGCCGCGGGCCTTAAAGACCCGCGCTACAACACGGTTAACTGACGGTCTCCGCGCTGTAACGCGCGATGAGGCCGGTGCGCACCGCATGGTGATAGACGCGCAGGAAGGCCCGGCAGGCGGCGAGCAGCGACAGGATGGTGAGAGCGGCGCAGATCAGCAGGGGCGTGAATGGGGCGCCGTGGCCTTCCACCACACTGCGCATGCCCTCGAACACGTACGTCGGGGGCACCAGGCGTGCCACCCACTGCAGCCAGTGGGGCAGCGCCGAAAGCGGGTAAAAGACGCAGGCCAGGGGTGACAGCAGGGCAGGCAGCGGCCAGATCAACCACTCCGCGGCCGGCCCCCAGCGCAGCACAATCGCCGCGCCGAAGATCCCCAGGGCGACGCCGAAAAGAAAAAGCAGCAGGAGGAAGGGAACCAGCATCACCCCAATCGCGAAGAACTGAAGGCCGAACGCCGCCGTTGCCAGAACCACCATCACCGCCAGCACCACCACGCTGGTGGCGACGCTGAACAGGACCAGGCCGATGAGATATTCGGAGATGGCGAGCGGCGCGGCAAAGATATTCAGAAAGTTGCGCGACCACACGTCCTCCATGAAAGCGACGATCACCCCGTGGAGAGCGCGCACCAGGAAGTCCCACAGAATGATGGCGCCCAGCAGCGCGGGAATGAAGTTGAAGCGGGCGGAGGAGACCGTGTTCAGATAGCGGCTGATGAAACCCCACAGCACGATGTCCACAGCCTGCCAGGCGAAAAGCGGCACCACTCGCGCAGAGCTGCCCCGCAGCAGGTAGAACAACCGAAGCAGAATGGCGGCGACCCGGCGCAGGCGAGCGGCCATCGTTGTCAATCCTCCAGACTCAGGGGTTCGCGGGCCACGGCCACAAACAGGTCTTCCAGCGATTCTTTCCCATACTCGGCGGGAAGTGTTTTGGGATCGCCTTCCAGCAGAATCTTGCCATGCGAGAGAAACAGGACGCGGCTGCAGACTTCGGCAACCTCGTACATGTTGTGCGAAGTCCACAACACGCCCGCCTCGTTCTGTGCGGCGAACTCCCGAATGCGGGAACGGATTTCACGGGCGCTTGACGGGTCGAGTGACGCCGTGGGCTCATCCAGCAGCAGCAGGCGCGGCTGGTTGAGCATGGCCTTGGCCAGCGAGACGCGGGTCTGCTCACCCGACGAGAGCACGCCGCACCTGGTGTTGCGAAACGGCAGAAGGTCATACTCGCCCAGCAGAGCTTCAATGCGCGCCGTCGCCGAGGGCACGCCGTAGAGCATGGCAAACACCCGCAGGTTCTGCCACACCGTCAGATTGCCGGGAAGCGGCGCATACACCGCTGTGAAGTTCGTGCGTTCCAGGGCCTCGCGCCGGTGGGTTGAGATGTTCATGCCATCGATCGTCACGCTTCCGAAACTCGGCTCAAGCACACCGAGGATCATGTTGATGGTGGTGGTTTTCCCGGCGCCATTGGGGCCCAGCAGTCCCAGAATTTCGTGGCAGCCCACCTGGAAGGAAATTCCGTCCAGCGCAGTCGTCAATCCGTACCGCTTGCCCAGCCCCTTCACCGCCAGGACAGGCGGCGCTGAAGCTGTTTCGCGATGGTTTCGAAGTGAATCCATGGGTCCGGCCGCCATTGAAGTCCGGAGGATGAGGGAAGGCTTTGCGGCTTCCGCGGCGGAAGAGCCTGCGCAGCCAGCGGCCGGTTCCCGTTTGCACCGATGGTGCGATTACATGGCCGGCGATTCCTGGTGGAACGCTGACAACCATTTGCCGCCGCGCTTAACCCACACGGTGCTGGCGTTCACTTTTGCAGGAAGTTTTTCCCCGCCGCAAATGCCATCCTCTGTTGCCTCATAGGTCGCGATCACCGAATCGGCGTCCAGCCATTGATAGGCAAAGCCGGACAGTGAAAAGCTGCTGACCTTGCAGCTGTCAGAAGTGATTTCTTTCACGATGTTTGCTTTGCCGCGCGAAACGGGGTTCACCATGTTGATGGAATCGGCGGTGAGGTGTTCTTCAAACGGCCTGGCGCTATGGTCCTTCCAGGCCTGCCACAGGATCGTTTCCAACTTTTGGATGTTTCGTTCCGTCGCGGCGTTCTTGCCGCCTTTCATCCCGGACTGCGCAAACAGCGTCATGGTCCCCAGCGCCGCCAGCAGGGCGCCCCCTAACAATTTCCTTGTCATGGTTTTCTCCTTGGCGTCAACGCACAGGGACCGGAGCCTCGTTCCCCCACTCTCCGAAATCCCTCCCCTTTTGCTTCCACGAATGGCAACGATTATATCTCTTTCCCGGGCCTCTGCAAGATGTTGACCGGGGCTGCGCCTGTTGCTGTGCCTCCGGCTCCCGGGCGGCGGATACCCCCGATTTATCGGGGTGTGCGGTCACCAAAATCCAGGCCCCAACATACAACAGAAAGTATGAAGTGTGAAGGATGAAGGATGAAACGAAAAGGGCACTGGACTACGGGTGATGAGTTTTGGAGGCCGGCTGCGCGGCAGATCCAAAACCAATGGCAAGCCGGGGCTTGGCCGCCGTATTCAACGCTGGACCTGCAGCGTGTAGGTTCGGCTGGAACCGTCGCTTCCGGTGACCGCGATCTCGATCCTGTTTTCACCGGGGGATAATTTCACGGTGTGCGTGGCGCCGGACTTCACTTCGGCGCCGTTCACCGTCAACTTCTTGTCATTCGGCCAGTAGGCGACGGGAGTCACCTCCACCGTGCCGCCCGGTCCGGGCATCTTCACGCTGTAATGGGTCACATAGGATGAAAACCACGGCTTCCACTCGAGCAGCCTGCCCGCCGGTGTTTTCATTTTCAAGTCATCCAGCGCGGCGCGGGCGGTGTGGAGGTTTTTGGGGTTGTACCAGAGCCCCGCCAGCCCCACATTCACTTCGCGCAATTCCAGCTTTTCAGGGCCGAACCTTGAGAAGGCTTCACGGCCCTGCAACTGGCCGGTGAGGACTTTTTCCGCCGCGGTGATCATATCTGAAACGTACTCCCCGGCCGCAGCCCCGGTCAGCGGCACCTTTTCCTGGTAGGAATGGCCCACCAGCAGGGTGAGGTTATTCAGGCCCTTCAACTTTTCCTGCAGATGCTTCAGGCCCTTCAGATACTGGTCGATGGCCGTACAATCGGACTGGAACAGGTAGACCATGCTGCCGGAGCCGACCGCGTCGCCGGTCACGGCAATATTGTCTTTGCGATCGAGATAAGCCATGGAGCCGAGGGTGTGCCCCGGCACATGGATCGCCTCAAACTGATGGCCCCCGCCGAGGTCGATGATGTCGCCGTCCCTGATCCATTTGAATTTTGGCGTGATGAAGCCGGGAGGGAGGCGGGTGGCATCCTCCCCCGACATGTAAACCGTGCTGTCTTTGAATTCGTTGACCTGGCCGAAGTGGTCATCGTGGCCGTGGGTGATGGCGACGGCGATGGGCAGCGAGGTCAGGGTGCGGAGGTAGGCGGGCAGGTCGCCCTTGCCCATGCCGGTATCCAGCAGCAGGGCGCGATCTTTCCCTTCCACCAGGTAGAAGCTTTCGTCTCCGCGAGTGCCGCCGAAATCGAAGACGCGCCAGATGCCGTTGCCGAGCTTCTGCGATGTGTAGGCCTTCGAAAGGTCCTTGCGGTAGAGCGTCAGGTGATAGCGCGCGAACGGCGCCTGGGGCGTTGACACCGTGATGACAAACCAGTTGGCGCCTTCCTTAAGGTCCACTTCGCGCGGCTCGCCGGACCGCACCGCGGTTCCGTTGATCTTCAGTTCGCCGCCGGCGTTGGCCGGTGTGGTGGCGGTGATGAAGATTTTTGCGCTAAACATCATCTCCACGGTCGCCGTGTAGTCGAACCGCGAGGCGGAAAGCGGTTGGTCGAGCGGAAACCGCACATACTCGAAAGGGTCCGCATAAGTTCCAATCTCCAGATTCGTCAGAATCCCAGCCGCCTGCGCGTGAAGCCTGGGGCCCGCCGCAATGATCATGAAAAAGAGCGCTGTGATGACGCCAGAAATCGCCCTGCGTCCTGCCATTCAATGTCTCCTCTCGCGAACCCGAACGAGTTTACACCTCCGCCATCCGCAAGGCAATTTGCGCGGCCGGCGAGTCCGCTCCCCTTGCATGGCCGGCGAATTCGCGAAGCGAGAGATTGTGGCGCGGGCGCTGCCGGGCTCAGGTTGCGTTGGCGTCGAGGTCGGATTCGGAAAGAGGAGGGCCGGAGGCCGCGCTGCCAGCCAGCCCCGCGCGCTGCCGCGCTGAAAACATGGGGCCACGGGCTTCATGCGAGGGAGCAAACTTCAGGAGGCCCAGCGGCGCGGGCATATCGTTGTAGATGGCCTCCAGGCCGCCGCGCATAAAATAGGTTTCGTGCCAGAATCCCGTCCCGCCGGAATCGCCCAGAAAATTCTTCCACCACGCGCGGTGGGGTTCGGAGCGCGCCCAGGCTTCCAGGGATTCAAAGTCGCGCCAGTATTGCCGCATTCCGGTGTGAGGAGGGAACAGGGAATAAAAAATGTTCTCATGCAGCAGCAGGCCGTCCGGCTGCGCCTCGACGGAGGCTGCAATCTTTGGCCCGAAGCCCAGCAGCGTCTTGATCCCCGTCAGCGCATTCACGCGCATCCCCAGATAGATGACCACCAGGTCGGGATAACCGCTCAGGTTCACGGTACGCCGGTTTACTTTCGCCATGATGGATCCTCCCTCCGCTGAATTTGTCAAGTCGCGCTCCCGGCGCATCACTACGCCCGGGGTGTAGCGATACGCCACCCGCGAATGACGGGTGGCGCTTGTCGGTGTGCCGGCGCGTCCACCCCATGTCAGAAGATGAAGACATAGATGGGCTTGTAGCGGGTAAGGTTTTCGCCGCCGGCACCGCTCATGCCTTTTTCCCTGAAGTGGCCTTGAATATCTTCCGCTTCACCCAGGGAGTTGGCCTGCCATTCGGACCATCGGTCAATGTCCCCGCCCTGCCTGAGTTCCCAGTCACGCTTGCTCTTTTCGGGTTCGTGCGTCAGGCCGATTTTCCAGCCTGTGTACATGCCGGAACGGCCCACCCGGAATTCAATGCCGGCAATAATCGTTACTTTGGTTGCCATCAGGCGCTTCTCCTTGTTAACCATCGGGCGCATCCTGTGCTGAACGTCCGGGCACGGGTAGGCCCCGAAAGAGGTCTCAACTGGTATAGCGCAAAAAACCCGAATTGAAAATTGCAATCTCGTTATTGGCTATTTGTGGATGGCAATCGGCAGGAAGCGCGCTGAATTGCAAAGTATTCATTATGAAAAACGCGGCGATGGCAGCTCTGGACTTATGACTGACAGGTTATCGCTAAAAGCCCACGGCACATGAGCGGTCCCGTGCCTGCCTGCTACGGCCTCAGAGCGGCTGTTTGAAAGCGGTCCAATAGGCTTCGATTTCCTCCAGCCGCTTATTCCTTGTTTCCGGCACGAAGCGCCAGGTGAAGGCCGCCTGCGCCAGCGACATGAGCATGAGAAAGGTGAATGTGAACCCCTTGCCCAGCACGTGAAAGGCATAAGGGAAAAGCAGCACCACGATGGCGTTGGCCACCCATTGAATCAGCACCGGGACGGTCATGGCGATTCCGCGGACATCATTCGGGAAAGATCTCCGGCACCAGCGTCCAGAACACCGGCCCGATGCAGGCGGAAAAGAAAGCCAGGTACGCCAGGATGAGTGCGAGAACAATGGGCCCCTGAAAGCGGCCCTCGATCACCGTCACGAACAAACCCAGGAGAGAGAGCGCCATGCCGATCGACCCGGTGATGTAGAGCGGCTTGCGGCCGTAGCGGTCAATGGCCCAGAGCGAGACCAGGGTGAACAAAAACTCCGTTACCCCCACCACAAATGTTGAGGCCAATGCAGCATTGATCTTCCAGCCGGCGGACTGAAAAATGGCCGGCGCATAATCGATGATGGTGTTGATGCCTGAGACCTGGACCAGAATCGCCAGGCCGGCGCTGGCCACCAGGGCCCGGCGGACCCCGGGCCTTAGGAGTCCCCGCCAGGATTGCGATCGGTTGCGCAGGGTCGCTGTAATCTCATGGAGCTCCCGCTGAGCGGTTTCCCGGTCGGTGATGCGTTGCAGCACCTCGAGGGCTTGCTGCGGTTTGCCCGCCATGGCCAGGTAGCGGGGAGTTTCCGGAGCCAGCGCGACGAACAGCAGGAACACCGCGGAAGGCACAACTCCGGTGAGGAACATCCAGCGCCAGTTGTTGACACCAGCGTCGCGCAGAAGGTAGTTGATGCCGTAGGAGACGATGATACCCGTGACGATGGACATCTGGTACAAGGTTCCCAGCCGACCGCGGATGGAAGGTGGAGCGACTTCCGCCACGTACATGGGGGAGATGAGGGAAACCCCGCCCACCGCCAGGCCGCCGATAAATCGGGCCGCGACAAAACCGTTAAAGCTGCCCGCCAGCCCCGCCGCCACCGATGTGGAAGCAAACAGCAGGGCAACGAAAATCAGCAGCCGCCTGCGGCCGTAGCGGTCCGCGAGTTTGCCGGCGAATGCGGACCCGAGGACACACCCGAACAACAGCGAACTGAACGCCCAGCCGAGGCCGAGGTCGCCTAAATGAAATGCCTGGGTAATGAAGGGGCCGGCGCCCGTGATGATGGCGATATCGAATCCAAAAAGCAGGCCACCCATCGCCGCCGTAGCGGCCAGGAAAACCACATAGCGGAGGTTGATGGATTCATCCACGAAAGCACACTCCCCGGAAATTATCTTTACCGGAATTTCCCTATCGGGCGGGTGAGGGGGATTTTACGCCGCCGTCGGAACCCGGCCGTGGCGAGGTAAACTCGCCGCTACGCGAGAACGAACCCTCGGCAACAAAACAATTGGCCATGGCCGCCGGCTTTAAGGAGCAAAAGCGCTGCCATTCAATAAGGCGCCTGGCGAGCCTCAAAACTCATCGGGTTGAAGTCGTAGAGAACTTTTGCGGAAGCCGGGCCGGGAGGATTGATGGCGGCGCGGGACAAAATGCCCTTTTCCGCCCAAACCACCGCACGGCCGTCGCGCTCCGCCCACTCCCACCTGGGAACTGCAAGCAGCGCTTTGCGTTTGTGGTGCTCCAATTCGTGTTCATCCCAGTACACCGCGGTGCCTTCAGGATGCCTGATGTCAGCGTAGGCATATTTGCGCAGAATCCAACCATGGGGCAACGGCTTCGTAAAGACGGTACAGGGCGCCACGCGGCCGGGTCCCGCCTTCATCTCGAGTGTCCAGCCGTCGCGCAGCAGGCGGCGGTAATAGACGCTGGGGCATTCGGCGCCGAAAGACCCCTCGGGCTGGTATTGATCATCTTCAGCGACTTCAGGGCTTTCTCTCACCACAAAATGGCATCCATTCAACCAGAACGTGCGGTTGGAGGTAAACAATCCTCCGCCCTGCCAACAGTCGCCTTTGCCATAAAGGGTGATGGCGTGAAGCCACGGGGCGCGCGAAACCGCCGTCCAGGTGCCTTTGGTCTCCTGGTGGCGACGTCCGCCCCGGGCGAAATAAATCAGGTGGCGGCCGTCCGGTGAGAGGTCTGCGCGACGCTCATAAATGCGCCCCCGAAACCACTGGCCGACCTCAAATCGGTCGGTGTCGCGATTCCATCCCAGGGTGCAGACAGCGTTCGCCGGGCCGCGCCGGAACACCACGCCCAGCGGTGCCTGGGAGGCAAGGAGCACGTGTAGCCGCGCTGGAAATTTATGATCCGCCATCGCCGACCAGCTCGAAATCAAGACGACAACATACAACACAAATTATGAATTATGAAGTATGAAAACAACCCTGGTGCCGAGTGATGAGTGACGGGTGACGAGAAAAGTCGACTGCAAATTACAGGTTACGAAAACACTCAGGATTTGCGTGACGCGGGGCCGGGAAGCGGAGTGAGGTCCGGAGGGACGAACCCGGTACGGGCGGCGGGAGAGGCGAGGAGTTGGGAAGAATAGAACCGGTCGAGCGCGCGCGCGTCCAGCAACTCAGGGTGGGCGGCGGCAAAGGCGGCGAAGCTGTTGGCTGCGTGACCGGTTGGTGAATCAACCGACAATGTATCGGGGCCTGCTTCAGATGAGAGCGTGCGTTCGCCGGCGGCCTGGCTGTCGTGCTCAAGAGCGCCCGCGACCAGTAGCATCCACGCCTGGGTGATGGTTTCGTGATACTTCTGGTGTGCGCCCTTAACAGCCGCAAAGTGCCGGAGCGATTCCACGATGCGTTCGGAAGCCTGAGGGAAGGGTAGCCGCCGCAGATAGATCCACGCCGCCCGAATGTGGTCGGAGTGGTGGAAATCGGCGAGCGTGGCCGTTTCAAACGCAGCAAGGAATTCTCCGTCGGAAAGCTGTGAGTTTTTCATGGTCTCCTCGGAAATTGCCAAACCATTTGTAGCGCAGGCCCTTGTGGCCTGCGGTTCTTAGGTTTTGTTCCCAGCGAAGAGCCGCCGGCCATAAAGGCCCGCAACACGATGCCCCCCACAAACAAAAACGCCCCAGCACGGGGCTGAGGCGTTTTGTCAATTTAATCCCGGCGACGACCTACTCTCCCACGCAGTCACCCGCGCAGTACCATGGGCCCTGGAGGGCTTAACTACCGTGTTCGGGATGGGAACGGGTGTGACCCCTCCGGTAAAATCGCCGGAAAATCGTTAAAGGCAGGTGGCATGTGGCAGATCGCATATGGGGAAGCCCCACATACTCTATGCCATCTGCCACCTTCTGCCTTTCTGAATAGTGCGACGTCAAATGCTCAAAGCGAAGGCGCGAATTGCGAGTCGCGAATAGGGTTTTATCAAATCTCCCTACTCACTATTCGCCACTCTCTACTCTCCGGCGGCAGTGCCACCGTATGCTGAGCAGAATTTATGGTCAAGCCGAACGGGCGATTAGTATCGGTAAGCTCAACACATTGCTATGCTTACACCTCCGACCTATCAACGCGGTAGTCTTCCGCGGCCCTTCATAGGATTCACTGTGAGTAGCTGGCTCACCTTTCATCCTTGGGAAATATTATCTTGGGGCGCGCTTCCCGCTTAGATGCTTTCAGCGGTTATCGCTTCCAAACTTCGCTACCCAGCCGTGCCGCTGGCGCGACAACTGGGACACAAGAGGTTTGTCCATCCCGGTCCTCTCGTACTAGGGACAGCCCCCCTCAAATTTCCTACGCCCACACCAGATAGGGACCGAACTGTCTCGCGACGTTCTGAACCCAGCTCACGTACCGCTTTAATGGGCGAACAGCCCAACCCTTGGAACCTTCTACAGCTCCAGGATGCGATGAGCCGACATCGAGGTGCCAAACCGCTGCGTCGATGTGAACTCTTGGCAGCGATCAGCCTGTTATCCCCGGCGTACCTTTTATCCGTTGAGCGATGGCCCTTCCATACAGAACCACCGGATCACTAGGCCCGACTTTCGTCTCTGCTCGACTTGTTGGTCTCGCAGTCAGGCTGGCTTATGCCCTTGCACTCGAAGGCTGATTTCCAAACAGCCTGAGCCAACCATTGGGCGCCTCCGTTACATTTTAGGAGGCGACCGCCCCAGTCAAACTACCCACCTAGCCATGTCCTTGACCCGGATCACGGGCCTAAGTTAGAACCGCAGAACAATAAGGGTGGTATCTCACCGTTGGCTCCCCAGAACCCAAAAGCCCTGGTTCAAAGCCTCCCACCTATGCTGCGCATACAATCCCGCAATTCATGGCTAAGTTGTAGTAAAGGTGCACGGGGTCTTTCCGTCTAGGTGCGGGTAACCGGCATCTTCACCGGTACTACAAGTTCGCTGAGTCACTCGCTACGACAGTCGGTCTGTCGTTGCGCCATTCGTGCAGGTCGGAACTTACCCGACAAGGAATTTCGCTACCTTAGGACCGTTATAGTTACGGCCGCCGTTCACCGGGGCTTCAGTTCAAAGCTGCCGGGGATTGCTCCCCATGACCTCTCCCTTTAACCTTCCGGCACCGGGCAGGCGTCAGCCCCTATACGTCGTTTTCGACTTTGCAGAGACCTGTGTTTTTGTTAAACAGTCGCAGACCGCTCTTCACTGCGGCCCCCTCGGGCTATGAACCCTAGCGGGGCGCACCTTCTCCCGAAGTTACGGTGCTAATTTGCCTAGTTCCTGAGCGAGTGTTCTCTCAAGCGCCTTTGGATATTCACCTCGTCTACCTGTGTTGGTTTAGGGTACGGCTGCGCCGGAGACTCCTTAGCGGATTTTCTTGGCAGCGTGAAATCATGGACTTATCCCCCCCGAAGGGAAGTTTCGGCACACATCTCAGAGTTGGCTTTGAACCGACCCGGTGGATTTGCCTGCCAGGTCCTCCTCGATGCGCACGTTGCCTGAGCCATCAGGCCGACTCCATTATCCTCCTGCGTCCCCGCATCGTAATAACGTCTCCGTCGTAGTGCCGGAATATTAACCGGCCGTCCATCGGCTACGCCTTTCGGCCTCACCTTAGGTACCGACTAACCCTGAGCGGATTAACCTTTCTCAGGAAACCTTAGACTTTCGGCGCGGAGGGTTCTCACCTCCGTTATCGCTACTTATGCCGGCAGGGTCACTTGAGTACTGTCAACGGGCCCTTACGATCCCGCTTCAAACTATACTCAACGCTCCTCTACCACTCACGATCGGCCGGAGCCGATCGTAAATCCGCAGCTTCGGTAAGTGACTTGAGCCCCGTTGTATTATCGGCGCAAGATCGCTCGACCAGTGAGCTATTACGCTTTCTTTAAAGGATGGCTGCTTCTAAGCCAACCTCCTGGCTGTTTAAGCAATCTCACTTCCTTTCCCACTTAGCCACTATTTAGGGACCTTAGCTGGCGGTCTGGGCTGTTTCCCTCTCGACGACGAGGCTTAGCCCCCGCCGTCTGACTCCCGGATTAGACTTCGCGGCATTCAGAGTTTCGTTGGATTCGGTATCTGTTAACAGACCCTAGTCCATCGAGTACTTTACCACCGCGAGCATATGTCCGAGGCTAGCCCTAAAGCTATTTCGAGGAGAACGAGCTATCACGGAATTTGATTAGCCTTTCACCCCTATCCTCAGTTCATCCGAGCTGTTTTCAACCAACACCGGTTCGGGCCTCCGGTCGCTGTTACGCGACTTTCACCCTGACCAAGGATAGATCATCCCGCTTCGCGTCTATTGCCCGCCACTCGTCGCCCTATTCAGACTCGCTTTCGCTACGGCTCGCTCCTCCCGCCGAAGCGGGAATCATAGCTTAACCTTGCGACGGACAATAACTAGCCGGCTCATTATGCAATAGGCACGCCGTCAGGCTTGTTCTCGGATTGCTCCGGGAACGTGGCCCTTCGACTGCTTGTAGGCATACGGTTTCAGGTACTATTTCACTCCCCTCGCAGGGGTTCTTTTCACCTTTCCCTCACGGTACTTGTTCACTATCGGTCGCCAGCACGTATTTAGCCTTACGGGATGGTCCCCGTAGATTCCCGCGGGATTTCTCGTGTCCCGCGGTACTCAGGTACGCGCGTTAGAGTCCAGTCAACTTTCGCTTACGTGGTTATCACACTCTATGACCGGCTTTTCCAAGCCGTTCAGCTAGCCGCTGGATTGGTAACTCTATGGTTCTAAACCGACGCGCGCCCTACAACCCCCAACCCTCCACACAACAGTGATAAGTGACAAATGATAAGTGATAAGCAAATCTTACTTGCTCGTCACTCGCCTCTGTTCACTCTTCACTGCTTTGTGGAAGGCTGGGTTTGGGCTGTTCCGCTTTCGCTCGCCGCTACTAGCGGAATCGCTGTTGCTTTCTCTTCCTCCAGGTACTGAGATGGTTCACTTCCCTGGGTTAGCTCGTACCCGCCTATGTATTCAGCGGGCCGTGACTGGGTTTTGCCCAGTCGGGTTTCCCCATTCGGAAATCCCCGGGTCAATGGGTGCTTCCCCCTCACCGAGGCTTATCGCAGGTAGCCACGTCCTTCTTCGCCGTCTGGCGCCAAGGCATCCACCGTACGCCCTTAGTAGCTTGACCATAAAATCTGCTCAACACACAAACAGTTTTCAGCCTTCAGCTTTCAGTTGTCGGCTTCAAGCCCTTTTCGGAGCCCTTGCTGACCGCTGACGGCTGATTGCCGATCGCTGCCATTGAACAGATTCGCCTTCGCTTCTTTGCTCTGTCCGGATATCCGCCGGACAGTTGAGCACATGTAGACGTCGCACTATTCAGTTTTCAAAGATCGCTGAGTATCAGGCACCCGCATAAATGCCTTGCCTGACCTCTTCCAGACTAAGTTCCGGGCTTTCGCCCGGTTTTCTCAGATGCTGGGTTTCGCTCTTCACCTGGAAAAGCCGAACTCAGCACCCTCATTTTTGGGACATAAAAACCCTGCCGTCCGTTTTAGAAAAGACGGCTTTGTTGCTTAACGACCGGCTCTTTAATGTTGGGGAATTTGAAACAGGCGGGAAGTTTATGTTGCGTGGGCCCGGCGTGCCTCAAATCCCTACCCGAAAGCCTTCTTCGTATCGACCTCCGTTTGTTTAACCCGCAATGATGAGGAAGCTGCTTATTGCTACCACCTTCATTCTGGCAATTAGTAATCCTACCGAAGTTCACCCGGGAAGGCAAGCGGTATTTTTCACCGCTATAACTTTTTCTTCTGGGACAGTTTCACCTTCCCGCTTTCTCTTCGTCTATATCAATTATACCACTGCGCCCGCATTGCAACACCCCAGTTTGCCGCGATTCTCCACCTTGCAAACAATCCGTCCTGCGCCCTTGAATTCCAGCTTCACCCTGGCGGAGAATGGTGCCGCACAACCACACTGGACCAAGGCGAACCCGCGACGCCGGAAATTGCCTCGCGGGTGTCGCAATCAAAAACTGCCGGGGGGCAAAATCTTATGCCACAGGAAATCGAGCACGTCATCGTTCTTATGATGGAGAACCGGTCGTTTGATCACATGCTCGGATGGCTGCAGGAGCCGGGCTACGACATTGGCGGGCTGACGGGAGGCGAGTGGAACCCTGTTGATCCCAGCGAGCCCGCCGGGCCCAATAACAAAGTTGTTGTCACCCGCAAAGCCCAGGACGTGACGCCGCACGATCCCGGCCACGAGTTCCATGACGTCAACCTCCAGCTTTTCAGCAACCCCGGGGGACCTCCGCCGCCGAAGGATGTTGAAGGAAACAAAGGGTTCGTCTTCAACTACGCGCAGCAGGATGACGTCACCCGCGCCACGGCGCCCACCATCATGGACTGCTTCGATCCCGGTAGCCTGCCGGTGCTCACCACGCTGGCCAAAGAATTTGCCGTCTGCAAGCGCTGGTTTTCCTCCGTGCCCGGCCCCACGTGGCCCAATCGCTTTTTTGCCCATGCCGCAACTTCCAAGGGCTATCTGGACAACAGCCAGTTTCACAACTACGACATGCGTTCCATCTTTGAAAACCTGTCGGCGGCGGGCAGGACATGGACGAACTACTATCACGAAATTTCGCAGACCTGGGAATTGCAGCGCCTGGATACCGACTCCCTGCAAAACAATTTCAAAGGCTATGGCGAGTTCCGGAAAGATGCGAAGCAAGGAACGCTGCCGAACTATTCGTTCATCGAGCCGAAATATTACGGGTGGTTTGGCGGAGCGAATGACCAGCACCCGCCGCACAGTGTCAAGGCCGGCGAGGCGCTGATCGCAGACGTTTACCACTTCGTGCGGACTTCACCCTTGTGGGAAAAGTCACTGGTGCTGGTTGTTTACGACGAGCACGGCGGATTCTACGATCACCTCACGCCCGCGGAAGCGACACCGCCTGACCAGTATCAATCTCAATTCCAGTTCAACCGTTATGGAGTGCGGGTTCCGGCCGTCCTGATCTCTCCTTACATCCGTAAAGGAACGATCATCGGCGAAACGTTTGATCACACGTCCATTCCCGCCACGCTGAAGGATCTGTTCAAGCTCGATTCATTCCTGACCAAAAGGGACGCGAAGGCGCAGACGTTTTCCGGCGTCCCTGATCTCGCGAGTCCGCGAACGGGCACGCCTGAGGATGTTTCAACCGCTGTCCACAGCAGAATTATCGAGGAGGGTCTCCAAGAGCCCGGAGCTGAAGAAATTTCAGCGTTGGCAAAGACAGGCGGTGCATCCTCCGCGCCACTCAACGGACTGCAGCGGCACTTGATTGGCCTGGCCAATCAGCTCCCGACAGGCGAGGATCCGGAACTCCGCGCGCACCGGAACGGCCGCGCATTGCGCACCGAGCTCGACGGGGCCTTACACGTGCGGGAAAGCGTGGCAAGATTTCTCCGCCACCTGCGGCGCCTGTGACCTCTCTTCTGCCAGGCATAGCCGCAGCCTTCTACTTGCGGCGAAAGATGGCGGCGTAGATCGCGCCGGAGAGCACACCAATGGTCATCGTATAGACAATCCACATGACCAGTTGCGGAGCGATTGCCAGGTAGAGATACTTCGTCCAGAAGGGAAGCTGCGCGGTACCGGGCAGCACGGCGTCATAGTGCGTGCCCCAATGGCCCAGCATGGCAAAAAACATCACGATGACTACGGGGGCGCGCGCAAGGTAGGCGTAAGCGATCAGAGTTTGGGCCAGTTCCCGCCAGGGAAAATACTGCAGCGCGGCGGCGCCCACGATCAGCGCCAGCCCCACCGCCACGTGTCCGGTGAAGTGGACGGCGGGAGTGAAGGCCACCATGGCGCCGCAGGCTAGGACCACGAAGCCGACAATCGCGAAGATTATCGTCTTGCTGAAGCTCGATGGCTTCATGTTCCGGTCAAACAGTTTGACGGCGAAATACGGGCCGAAAATGAACGGCAGCCAGGTGATGCCGATGATCGCGGCGCCGCCGCCTTCGGCCCGGCTGAACAGAATGCCTGGCCCGTGCAGGAGCTCGCCGAAGAGTCTCAGCAGGGTGATCAAAAGCGTGATAATCGCCGGATACATGATGAGCCGGGGGATGGTCGCTTTCGTTGGAGAAGTCGTCTTGCCCATGGGGAGCCTCCTTTTGCCTGGATTCAACAACAAAGACGTGCGGAAACGATTATCTGAACGGAACCAGGCCAGAAACCGATAGCGGGATTCTACTCGTCTTCCCGGCCTGCTGCCAGTGGAATCTGATATGTAAGCAGATTGTAATCTGTAAAACGGACCACCCAAAATGAGTTATTGTTGTGCCAGCGGAGGAGAAACCAATGCGAAAGATCCTGTTTCTTGTTTTTGCCATGATGCTGCTGGCGCCCGCGGGCGCCATGGCCCAGACCCCGTCGGGCCAAGTTCGGTTTGCGATTGTGGGCCTTGACCACGACCACGTCTGGGGAATCTTGAAGGACATCGCCGAGGTTCCGCAGGCCAGGCTGGTGGCCATTGCGGAGCCGCGGCCGGCCCTGGTGCAAAAGGCCAGGTCGCGCGTGCCGGCGGGCGTGAAGTTTTACTCCGACTACGTCACCATGCTCGACGAGGTCAAGCCCCAGGCCGTCATCATCACCACGGAAACGGACCATCATCTGGCCATTGTGCGCGCCTGCGCCAGACGCCACATCGACGTGGAGATGGAAAAGCCCATGGCCACCACCGCGGCCGACGCAGGCGAAATGGAGAAACTGGCCACCGCCGCGCACATCAAGCTGATGGTGAACTATTTCAACAACTGGCTGCCCTCCTACCAGCAGCTCTACCAGCAGGTGAAGGATGGGAAAGTCGGGCCCATTCACCAGATAGTTTCGCAGTACGGGCACCAGGGGCCGCGTGAGATTGGAACCTCAAAAGAGTTTGCGGCATGGCTTTACGATCCAGTGAAGAACGGCGGCGGCGCCCTGATGGATTTCGGTTGCTACGGCGCGGCGCTGGCCTTGTGGCTGAAGGGAAGGCCGGACAGCGTGTTCGCCCGCTCGCTGAAGCTGAAGGTCGGGCAGCATAACAAGGTGGAAGACGATCTCGTGATCGTGCTGGAGTATGCCGACGGCACGGCCGTGCTTCAACCTTCATGGGACTGGCCTTTTACCATGGAACGCATCCAGGTGTTCGGTCCGCACGGCAGCCTGCTGGCCCTGCCGGACGCTTTGCTCTTCCGCGGCTACAATAAGCGGGCTTCCGCGCAGTTTCCCGATGGCCAGCCGGAAGCGCTTTCGCCGTTGCCTGAGGACGAATCAAATCCCATCGCTTTCCTGGTGGAGGCGATTCAGCAGGACCGCCCCATCACGGGGCTGCTTTCAGGGCGCCTGAACGTGCAGGTGAATGAGATTCTCGATGCGGCGAGGGAATCGATTCGCATGGGCAGGCCTGTGGCCATGCCGAAGAAATAACCGGGCGGCCGGCCGGGCTCAGCGATAGCGGTAGAGGAAGTAAAACGACAGGGCAAATCCGACGCAGACCACAAAGGTGCGCACTCGCGCCGGGTTCACCTTCTGTGCAAAATGCGCGCCCGCGTAGCCGCCGAGCGCAGCCCCAAACAGCATCAGAATGGCCTGTGGCCAGAAGACGATGCGAGCCACGACAAAGGTGATGATGGCGACGACGTTGATGGTGGATGCCATCAGCGTCTTCATTCCGTTCATGGCGTGAATGTCACCGAGCGGCAGGAAGGTGAATGAGGCCAGCATCAGGATGCCGATCCCGCCGCCGAAAAACCCCCCGTAAACTGCGATGAAAAACTGGGCCAGGGTGACTCCCGCCAGGGCAGGCAACGTGGCGTTGCCATGATGATCGGTTCGCGCAGCACGGCGCACCAGCTTTTTGCCAAAGGCGAACAGCAGGGTCCCGCCGAGAAACAAAAAAGGAATCAGCCGCATGAAGACTCGCGGCGGGGTGCGCAACAGCAGGTGCGCGCCGAAGAATGCGCCCAGCATGCTGGAAAGAATCAGGGGGATGAAAATCATGGCGCTGCGCGGCAGTCTTCGCCGGTACGCCCAGGAACTGGCCAGGGTTCCCGGCCACAACGCTACGGTGGATGTGGCGTTGGCGGGAATGGGCGGCACGCCGGAAAAGATCAAGGCGGGAAACGAAAAGAAAGTGCCGCCTCCCGCAACCGAGTTCAGGCCGCCTGCGGCAAGCGCCGCGAAAAACAGCAGAATGGAATCGAGCAGGGTCATAAGCTATGGAACTACTGTAAGGATTTCGGCGACTGCGATAAAGCGATTATCATCGCACAGATTGCTCCCCGCGCGCTCGCCTTCCCGCACTGCAGCATGTGCGTGCGCCGTCGAATGGCCATGCGCTGAATTCAATCCCCGGGAGCCGTCCTTACTTGGGAGGCGTTGGGGTGGTCGACTTCTTTTTCTGGAACATGTTGAAGAGATTCTGAATGGTATTGGCGGGCTGAGCACCCTGCTTGCCCCCCGATGCCGGCGCCGAAAGGCCTCCCAGAATGCCCTTGCCCGTCTTCAGGGAAAATTTGGGATTGTCGAGGGTACCGTGCAGATCGAAGGGGAATGAGAGTTTGCCGTTGGCAAAGGTGGCTCCCGAAACCTGGGAAACCAGATTGGTCAGCCCGCCCTGCCTGGCCGGCACCACGGCCGTGCCCGTGTAGTTGATCTGGTTGGACTGGGCGAGGTTCGTTTCGCCGGCGGCATCCACGTTGAGGTCAGTGCTCACAATCGTGACGTTCTTGCTCATCAGGCGCTGGTTGGCAAGGTTCAGGTCCGTCGAGATGGAGGAGAATGCTGCCGGGTCGCCGGAAGTAGCTCCCACTCCCGCCATCCGGACCAGGAAAAACAGGTTCTTGTTCAGTTGCAGAGTGGGCAATTTGCCGTTCTGTATTTTCACCTTGCCGGTGCCCTGGATGCCGCTCAGCGGGTCACTCGAATGGGCGGCTTCCCCGTGCAGATCCAGGTTGCCTTCCATGGTTCCCGTCATTTTGCCTCGTGCGTTAGGAATGGCGTTCAGCAACTGGGCGACGTCGATTTTCTGGAACGATGTTCGGGCGCTGAAAAGCGGATTCTCACCGGAGAAGTCCGACTCCGCTTCTCCCCGGACCGTCCCGCCCGCCAGCTTCAATTTGAGATTTTCCAGGTAGGCCTGTTGGGGGAAAACCTTGATCCCGGAATCGACCGCGGTGGCCTGGATGTTGCCAAAACGCAGCGAGTCGGCGTGGAAAGAACCGTGGGCCACCTGAGGCGCTGGATTCCTCCCGGCAGGAATGATGCTGCCGGAACCGCTACCCGGAGAATGCGAATCCGTTGCGGTCAGGGCGTTGAGATTGACGTCCTTAAAACGGCACGAAAGGCCCTGCCCGTCAAAATACGTTGGTCCCATGGCGCCCGAAGGCAGCAGGTTGGCGATGGTCACCTGGCCGCCGTCAATGCTCACCTGGGAGATGGTTTCCAGAGCGAAACCGGGTCCGCCGCCTGACGGCGCGGTCGCTTTGCCGCCGGCCGGCGCCGGGGGATTCTCAAAGTTCCAGCGGCCCGCAGTATTGCTGATCAGATGGATCACGGGATCTTCCACGATCAGGGATTGAACGACAATTTTCCTGTGCCAAAGCGGACCCGACTGGAGCAGCGCGTAAATCCGGTGTGCTTTGAAGAAATCGCCCGAGGGAAAGCCCTTGGGATTCCCCAGAGCAATGTCATCAACCTGAATGGCGAGATGGGGAAACAGGGTGAGTTGGAGCCGGCCGATGCGGGCCGGCTTCCCCGTTTTGCTTTCAAGCAGCGCCGCCACCTGGGGACGATAGCGGTTGACGTCCACGAGCCTGGGAACCAGCAGCACGCCCAGCAGGACCAGGGAAACCAGCACCACCCCGGCAATGATCAGAAATTTTCTGGTGCGGCCCGTCATCTCAACCTCCTGCAGCGGTCCTCAAAAGAACCCGGCCCTATCAGCGCTTCGCCCGCCGGCCAGCCGTCGTTTGCCGGGCATCAGCTCCGGCAGCCTAAGGCATCTTCTTTTCCCCGGGGGGTCCGGCCTTCGACTTTTCCGGTGCGGCATCGCGCGTGAACGCGGCCATGTAGTAGTCAAAGAAGGGCTTCAGGGGCGGCGCCAGTTGCACGGTCTCGCTGAAGCTGTCGACGTCGCCCCGCTGGATGATGCGGCGCGAAAGCCAGCCAGGAAGGGGCTGCGGCCCGCCGTCGGGAGTGAAGTCAATCTCCGGGCCGGACACCGTGGCCCGATAGCTGCTGATGAAACCGTTGCTCGAATAAACCGCAAACAGAAACGAATTCCCCGACGGAGCGCGCGACAGGATTCCGATGGTAGATTCCTTGTTGGCCGGAAGTTCTCCGGTCGAGGCCAGGGATATCTTCTCCCGGAAAATCATCACGCGCTGGTCAAGATCGTAAGAGACAGAAAGATGAACCTCACCCTGCGGACTATGCCTGTCCATCTGTCCCGTCCAGTTGCCAATCATCCACTCGACGGAAGAAAAGTCCGGTTGGGGGGGCAGGGGAATGCGATAGGTGGAAGGTTGCTTTTCCCCTGCAGCCAGCAGGGCGGGCGCCAGGAAAACAAGCGTTGCGAGAATGGCTGCCTTCATCGGACGTTTGCCTGTTCGGCCTCTCATGAATTGTGCCCCCTGTAGACGAAACCCATGTGGCTTCGTCCATGAAGGAATATGGATGCTTTTGACATTCCGGAGCGCCCCAGCAGACCGGCCAGTTCCTCGGGCGTGTAGGCGGCGCGGACCGAATCCTCAAAAAGCCTTTTCATGATGCCAGAATAATGGCGTCCATACCAGCGGACATGCCAGGGGCAGGCCAGACGCGAAGGACGCCTGAGATCGCGAACCACAATGGCGCCACCCGGCTTCGCAATCCGCACCATCTCTTCCAGAACCCTGGAAGGGTCCGCCAGATGGTGCAACACGGAGTTGGAAAGGACCACGTCGAAGGTGCCGCCGGGGTAGGGAATTTCTCCCGCGTGGGCCTGCTGGAAGAAGACGCGGCCTTCCAGTCCCGCCTCGGCTGCCGCCTGACAAGCGGCCCGCACCATGTTTCGTGAGCGGTCGAGACCCACAATGGTGAGACCGGGGGATCGCCGCGCAAGCTTCAGGGCAATGTTGCCCGGCCCGCAGCCGACATCCAGCAGGAACCCGGTGAGCGCCTTGCCGTGCGGCGCGAGTTGAAGCACCTGGTCCACAAACGTGTTGTCCAGCGCCTCCAGATGCTTCTGGGCGGCAGCGGAAGCATAGGCGGAAACCTCATCTTCGCCGCTCATCACCTCCGGTTCCGGTTTGCGTTGCATCTCAAGCCAGCTCATCGTGAAGTGTCATTCTAGCGCAAAGCGCAGCTATTCGAACCCCGTTCGCGCTTTTCCTTTTCCCAGCGCCTCCACGGTGGGTGAAAAGTCCTTTTAGCGGGAGCCGGCAGGAGTTGGTGGATAGGACGGTGTTCTGCCCGGCAGCCCCGGCCATTCGCCTTCCGTCGAAAAGAAAGAGAATTTATCCTTGCATCCGGCATTTGCAATCTGGCATGATGTGGCGCAGAACAGGACCACATATTAGGAAGTTGCTATCCACCCCCGCGAGGGGGCGTTTACACGCGTTTGAGGGAGAACCGGGATCATCAGACCTGCCTTTGAAACGTCCCGGTTCCTTCCGCCTAATTTCTGCAAACCACCAGACCGGAAATGCGGCACTGCAGCCGGCAGCATTTCTTTGCGCCGTCCCCCATCCCGCCGAAGTCTGATTTAGAAAAACCCCCAAGTCCCGCTCATTTTTGGCCGATAGGTAAGCAGTAAAGAGGTTGTGCGTGCTTCCGGGTGACGCTCCGGATGCATGGCGAGCGGGGGAGTAGGCAGCGTTGCGCTCCCAGCGGCCCTCTGCACGAAGGCGCTTAAATTCAGCACACAAGGACCGCCCAACGTGAGTTTTATTAATTTCGCTTCCCGTGAGATCAACTGCAAAATTGTCTATTACGGCGCCGGACTGGGCGGAAAAACAACCAATTTGAAGTGGATCTTCGAGTGGACTGCGGCAAAGTCCGGGGGGAAAATGCTCTCGCTCGCTACTGAAACCGATCGGACCCTCTTTTTTGACTTTTTGCCACTGGAGCTTGGGACCGTGCGCGGATTCAAAACCAGATTTCACCTTTATACGGTCCCCGGCCAGGTTTTTTACGATGCCAGCCGAAAGCTGATCCTGCGCGGGGTGGATGGGGTGGTCTTCGTGGCCGACTCGCAGGAAGAGCGCATGGACGCAAACGAGGAGGCGCTGGACAACCTGCAGACCAACATGAAAGATCATGGCTACGACTTCGCCAGCATCCCCTATGTTCTTCAACTCAACAAGCGCGACCTTCCCACTGCCCTGCCGGTTGAGAAACTCTCGGAGGCCCTTCTCCGCAAGGGTGAACCGGTGTTTGAGGCGGTGGCTGTCGAGGGAGTGGGGGTATTTGAAACGCTGAAGGAAGTCGGCCGGCAGGTTCTCGCAGTAATCAAAAAGGGTTAGGGGTGAGGCTTTCCAGCCAGGCAGCGCCGTAATTTCTTAAAGCGGACAGCGTTGAAATGCCCCGGGGTTTGGCTGCAGGGCGTACTTGCAACCCCTTTGCCTGCCTTTCGAAAGCCGCTGCTGCCGGCCGGAGGACGGTAAAGTTCGATGCTCCCTCCCCGCCAGGCCAATGCGGACAGCCCTTTCAGAGCTGGCTTTCCGACTGCACCGTTCCCGTCAACTCAAAGAAGTGATGCCCCATGATGGCCAGCGTCAGGGCCTTGTCCAGGTGCTGGCGATGGCGGCGTACCGTCTGGGCCAGAAACTTCCAGTATTCCTTCCGGTAGTCGCTTCGCAGGCCCTGTTTCCACATCGACCGCGCAACCGCCATAACGTCTGAAAAGACAATGGGGGTGTGAGTCGGGGTGCCCAGTTGCGAAAGGAACCGCTGGACACGATTGAAGTACTCGCGGGGATAGTAGATGGTTTCCAGTATCCTGCGATAGCCTTCAAGCAGTTCCTGGGTATCCATGCGGGGGATGAAATTCATGTCCACCAGCGTGTTGCTGCCCAGGCTTTCCTTGAGCAGCCGCCCTTCGGCCTTCAAGCGGCGCCAGAGCTGGGTGTTCGGCAAGGCGCTGAGCAGTCCCACCATGGAGACGGGAATGGCGGCATCGCGAATAAACTGGATCTGGCGCTCGAAGACGTCCGGGGGATCATTGTCAAAGCCCACGATAAACCCTGCCATCACCTCCATGCCGTAGGACTGCACCAGCTTGACGCTTTCCAGCAGGTCTTTGCGCAGGTTCTGGAACTTGGTGGTTTCTTTCAGGCTCTCGGGCACCGGGGTTTCGATCCCCATAAAGACACCGTTAAAGTGGGCGTCGCGCATGTACTCCAGCAGTTCCTGGTCTTCGGCCAGGTTCAGCGAGGCTTCCGTGAGGAAGGAAAAAGGAAAATGATGGTCGCGGTTCCAGCGGACCAGTTCCGGCAGCAGCTTTTTCACATTCTTCTTGTTGCCGATAAAGTTGTCATCCACCAGGAACAGCCTGCCACGCCATCCCATATCGTAAATCTGGGTCAGCTCGGCCAGGACCTGTTCGGGGGTCTTGGTGCGGGGTTTGCGCCCGTAAATTTCGATGATGTCACAGAACTCGCAGGTGAAGGGGCATCCGCGCGAATACTGCACTGCCATGGCGCTATACTTCCAGGGGTCCACCAGGCTGAGGTCCGGCAGGGGCACCTGCGTCAGGTCGGGCAGTACGGCCGCTTTGTAGTGCGCCCGGGCGCCGCCGGACTCGAGGTCCTTGGCCAGGATGGAAATCAGCTCTTCGGCTTCGCCTTCAACGATGTGATCGGCATCGGCGATGCTGGGATCTTTGGTGCTGGCGATCGGGCCGCCCACCACCGTGCGCAGGCCGCGTTCCCTGGCCCGGTCGATCACTTTTTTCATCGACGGGCCCTGCACCATCATGCCACTCAAGAAAACCACGTCCGCCCACGCCAGTTCAGAGTCCTTCAGAGGGCGCACATTCAAATCCACGGCGCGCTTCTCCCAGGAAGCCGGCAGCATGGCGGCAACGGTCAACATTCCCAGGGGCGGATACGCTGAGCGCTTGCCCTGGAACGGGAGCGCGTGCTTGAAGCTCCAGAACGTATCGGGAAATTCAGGGTAGATCATCAAAACTTTCATTTATACGTTTCCCAATCTCTGTGAGGAAGGAATTTGATGTGCAACCATCAACGCTTCAGTCTACCACAGCATCTCGCGGCCCCAAACAACCAAATTCCGGGTGGGAAACTTTGCCGGCAAGCCTTATTGACATCCCACATATGGGGTGTTTGCCAGGTTCCTGACTGCCGAGGCGCCTCAGTTCCCCTTTGGTCCTCAAAACGGACGTTATGTCGAGGCCTGTCGAATACCAGGGGTGACACTATCCGTCAGATTTTAAATGGTTTAGTTCGAACCCCGGGCAGCGGACCACCGGCAGGCGCGGATAGCGGGCAAACCGGGGGTCGGTTTCAGACCGGCGGCAGAGGTAAAAGGTTGAACCGCGGCCGGTTTTGACCAGCCGCACGTAGAGGCATGAGCGGCACAGCCCCGCCTTTTCGTCGCCCCCATCGGGTGCCGGGTCCTGAGCAGCCATCAGGGGATGGCGCAGTGGGAGAGCCCACGCTTTTCAAGATATTGCTGGTGATATTCTTCCGCCCGCCAGAAGTCCTGCGCCGGAACAATCTGGGTCACGATGGGCCGGCTGAAAGCTCCGGACTTTTCCAGCTCTGCCTTGGAGGCGCGCGCCGCGGCTTCCTGTTCCGGGCTGTGGAAGAAAATCACCGAGCGGTACTGCGTACCTACGTCCGGCCCCTGGCGGTTCAGGGTGGTGGGGTTGTGGTTCTGCCAGAAGACCCGCAGAAGGTCGCCGTAAGAAACCTGAGCGGGGTCGAATTCCACCTGCACCACCTCCGCGTGCCCGGTCCTGTCCGTGCAGACGTCCTGGTAGGTGGGGTTCTGCAGCGTTCCTCCCATGTACCCCACCGCGGTTCCCGTCACGCCCTTGATCTGGCGGAATGCGGCTTCAACGCCCCAGAAGCAGCCCGCGCCAAACGTTGCCTTTTCCATAAGAAATCCCCTTTCCCTTGAGGGTTACCCGCCCCTTGTGGCCACAAATCCTCGTTCTCCAAGTATTTATTTTTTGCGCTGGAAAAGCAAGCCGCCTCCGGCGGACAAAACCGGATTGCGCGTTCTGGAGATTGGCAATTGAAAGTTTTGGCCGGTAAAGCTATAATCAAGGTTTCTGAAGCAGCCTGCGAGGAGTTCCATGAAAACCGAAACACATCCGGATTATCACGAAGTTCAGGTTGTCTGCGCCTGTGGAAGCTCATTCCAGACGCGCTCGACCTACAAGGACAACGTGCTGCACGTGGAAATCTGTTCGAACTGCCACCCCTTCTTTACCGGCAAGCAGAAGTTGATTGACAGCGCCGGAAGGGTGGAGCGGTTCCAGAAGAAGTACGCGAATTTTCGCAAGGACAAGGCGGAAGCCGCTGCGGCCAAAGGTTCGAAGGCCCAGAAGTAGCGGCGCGGCCGTTTGTGGCCTGTATCCTCCTGGTTTTTCAAGCAGATCCCGAAATCAGTATCGGCAGAGCCCTGTACCAGACGGTTCGGGGCAGGGCAGAGAAAGCTGTTGGCCACCAACCCATCGCCTGACCCGTACATCACGCGGCCCAAAGTCTACGTCCTGGGGCGGCAGGCCGTGGTGTCTGAGGAACTCGACCGTTTTCTCGACGACGAGGGCGCCCGCTTCACTACGGATGCTGAAGCCGCGGCGGAGGTCCTGGCGGAAATTGCCGGGCGCACTTGCTACATGTCGTTCGGGAAAGGCCGCAAGACCAACGAAGAATACCTGGACAACATCCTGACTTCCAAGCACGGCAGCGTGCTGGAGCACGCCGTGTGGAACCTGCTGATCACCGGGGTCAGCCGCTCGCTGACCCATGAACTGGTGCGGCACCGCGCGGGCTTTGGCTATTCGCAGCTTTCGCAGCGTTATGTGGATGAAGGCGACGCGCGCTACGTGGTGCCGCCGCTCTACCAGGAAAGCGAAGAGTTGCGGAAGAAGTGGCAGGAAACGATTGACCTGGTCCGCAAGGCCTATGTTGATCTGGCGGAAGCCACCAGCAACTACGTCCAGGAAAAGCAGCCGGAGATGAGCCCGCGCGACCGCCGCAAGTGGGCCCGGCAGGCCGCACGCTCCGTTCTGCCCAACGCCACTGAAACCAAAATTTTTGTCACCGGCAACGGCCGCGCCTGGCGGCACTTCCTGGAATTGCGCGGCAGCATACACGCCGATACTGAAATCCGCTTGCTGGCCGTGGAAGTCTGCCGAGCCCTGAAGAAAGAAAGCCCCAACATCTTCCACGACATCGAAGTCTACGAAGAAAGCGACGGCATGCCCGCCGTCCGCGTTGCCCACTCCAAAGTGTAACCGGCCGCCGCTACTTGATTCCGATAACCATGGAATCCGGCCCCACCAGGTGTTCCACGAGAGTTTCGCTGAAGCCGACCTTTTTCATCCAAGCGCAGCAGTCGGCGCCGGTGTAGTCAAATCCTCCCGGAGTTTCGATCAGCATGTTCAGGCTCATCAGCAGGCCAAAGGCGTTCTGGCGGCGGTCGTCATCAATCAGCGCCTCGTAAACAATCAGCGAGCCGCCTTTGGGCAGGGCCTTCACGGCCTTTGAAAGCAGCATCAGCTTTTCGTCCAGGTTCCAGTCGTGCAGGATATGCCCCATCACCAGCACGTCGGCTTCCGGCAGCGGATCTTCAAAGAAGTTGCCGGGCTCGAAGCTGAGGCGTTTTTGCAGGCCGAAGGAATGCACATACTCCTCGAAAATCGGCTGCACGATGGGCAGGTCGAAGCCTTTCCCGATGACGTGCTCATGCGCCAGCGCAACCTGAGTGGGCAGGCCGCCCTGCGCTGTGCCGACGTCCACAAATGTCTGGTACTTGTTCCACGGAAACTTGCGGGCGATGGCGGCGGCGGCCGGGATGCTGATTCCGGTCATCGCGCCCAGAAACGTCCGCAGGCGCTGAGGATCGGAATAAAGCGTATCAAAGGTGTTTCCTCCACCGTTGTCTTTGTTCTCGTTCTGAGGCTTGCCGGTCCGCAGGCCATCCGTCAGCGATCCCCAGTGATGGTAGAGCCGGGCGTTGGCCATTTCCAGCATTCCGCCGATATAGCTGGGCTTGTTTTTGTCGAGAAAGATGTTGGAGTCGTGCGTGTTGGAATATCGCCCGTCGTGCCGGTCCAGCATGCCCATGGCCACCAGCGCATCGAAAAAGTCCCGCGAACCGCGGGGATGCACCCCCGCCGCCTGGGCCAGTTCGTTGCAAGTCAGCGGCCCGTTGGCGAGATAGGTAAACACGCCCAGCTCAACCGCGCTCAAAAGCATTTTCGATCCCCAGAATCCCAGCCCGATCTGCATGATTTTATCCGGCGTCACATGCGCATGCGTCTCCCCAACGGGAGTGTTTTGCCCTAACGTGGTACTCATGATTTGCCCCCAACAGAATGATTTCCTGCCCCAGACAGGAATGATGAAAAATCATACCTGAGGCAAGGGGTTTCGTCCACAGGCTTTGTGCCCCGGTCGGCGTAGATCAGGGCCCGTAGCGGCGAGTTTATCTCGCCAACTGGCGGCTTAAAGCCGCCGCTACTTTATAGAGGTCTGGCGCCTGTCAGCCCAGCGCATTGACCTGTGCGATATAGGCCTTGCTGTTGAATTTGCGCGAGGTGCTTGGGTAAGACATGTAGCGGATTTTTCCGTAGACGGGCCGTTCCGGGCCCCAGGCGCGGTCGTGCTTGCCGGCAATGGCCCAGGCGATGCCCGCGTAGCCGTTGGGGTCGCGCCCGTCGAGTTCGTAGCGGTCGTTCAGGCGGACGGCAATCGCGAAAGCCTCCTCCGGCGCTGCGCGTCCACTCGAGAATTTTCTTGGCCCAGTACATGCGCAGGTAGCCGTGCATCCAGCCTGTAATCACCATCTGCCGTTGCGCGGCGTTCCAAAGCGGGTCGTGCGTTTCGGCGTTTTCAAGCTGGCGTTCGCGATAGAGATATTCGCGCTCGTCGCGGGCGTGTTCCTCGATGGTACGCAGCGCCCACGGTTCGGCGCACTGGAGGTTGTCGTAATTCGGATTGTAGCGGCAGAAATTAATGGCCAGTTCGCGCCGCACGATCATCTGTTCGAGGAACGCCTCGCGGTCGCGGGCGGGTGCGTCGGATTCCTTCACGGCCAGCGCCACCGTGTGCGGCCCCAGGTGCCCGAAATGGAGATAGGGCGAAAGCCGGCTGGTGTGGTCCCGGTCGGGATGGTTGCGTCCCTCGTCGTAACCGGCCAGGCGCTCGCGTATAAAGCTCTTCAGCAATTTCAGCCCTTCGTCTGTTCCACCCTGCAGTGACGCCACCGGCGCAACCGACCGGCTGATGGGAAGGCCATGGAGAAGGTCGTCCTCGGGTGACAGCGATGCAATCTTCTTCGTTCGGTTTCCAGCGCACGCGCGGCTTCAGTTTCCCCACCGGCACCAGAAACTCATCCAGCAGAACATTAATCCTGGGGCGGATGGTTCGCGCGCCGTACTGCTCCTTCAGCAGCAGGTGGCTGGGCACAATCACGTCGGCGTCAACGGTCCAGAAGGGAACGCGCAGCTTTTGGGCGACTGTTTGCCGCCACCGCTCGGGTTCACGAATGGGATTTTCGTCGCCAACCACGAGGCAGGGCGAAACTTCGTCGCAGAATTTGACGAGATCATTTTCCGGCCAGGCGCGCAGCACAAAGCCGATACCACGGCGTTCGAGCCCCGCGGGCCACCGACTTCAGGCCTTCAGCAAAAAAGGTATAGGAACGCAGATTGGCGTTGGGATAATCGCGCACGATGCCGGCAAAAACCACCAGCGGCTTATTCAGCAGGTTGGCGGTCCGGATGGCGGTTTCAAGCGCCGGATTGTCCACCGCGCGCTGCGCCCGCTGCATCCAGTAGACCACTGCGCGGCCTTCGGCGTTTGCGGGCCCGCCGCGCCGCACCGTCACGCGCGCGTCCTGCGCCAGCTTTTCAAGAGGGTCCATGGTTGTCGTCGCCTGCCGTTGCGAACTTCCCCCTCTTCACAATTTCCCGCAGCATGCCGCGAAAAATCCAGGCGTGGAATGGGTAGAGCAGGTACCAGTAGGCGAGGCCGGCCAGCCCTGCCGGCTCAAAGACGGCGGTCTGCCGCACAATCGATCCGTTCCCCGCCGCTTCCACATCAAACTCCAGCCAGGCGCGACCGGGCACTTTCATTTCCGCAAACAGGCGGAGCCGCCGGTCGGGTTCATAGGCTTCCACGCGCCAGAAGTCCAGCGCGTCTCCAACCGCCGGGTGTTCCGGGTTGCGGCGTCCGCGGCGCAATCCCACTCCGCTCGAAAGCAAGTCAATGAAGCCGCGAATCCGCCAGAGGAAGTTGGCAAAGTACCAGCCGTTCCGCCCCCCAATGCGGCGGATGGGCGCAAACGCCGCCGCCGGGCTCAAGTCTGTCGCCGCCGTCTGCTGGTCCACAATGCGGCTGCCCAGGCGCACTCCTGCCCAGGACCTCCGTGCCCCTGCGGACGAGAGGGCGTCTGACCAGCGCGTCAGGGCAAAGCCCTGCTCTTCGTTCGCCAGCGCCCGTGCGATGGCTTCGCGCACGCCGCGCGGCCTGACACTGAAAATTCTTAGCGCGCGGTCATCTTTCACCACCGTGGGGTTGCGCACGCCCTCAATCAGCTTGCGGCCCACCCGCGCATAGACCGGCGTCACCAGCCCCAGCCAGAGGCTGGAGAGCCACGGGGTGAGGACGGGAACCTGGATCGTCCATCGCCGCAGCCCGCGCTCGCTGGCATAGGTCTGCATCAGGCCGCCGTAGGAAACAACGTCCGCGCCGCCGATTTCAAAAATCTCGCTGCCCGTTTTCAGCGGGAGTTCGGCTGCCTCCACCAGATACTCGACCACGTCTTCGATGGCGATGGGCTGCGTGGGAGTCCTGACCCACTTTGGGCAGATCATCACGGGCAGGCGGTCCACCAGCGCCCGCACCATTTCAAACGAGACGCTGCCGGAGCCGATCACCACCGAGGAGCGGAACTCGATGACGGGCACGCCCGACCCGCGCAGGATTTCACCCACCTCCTGCCGGCTGCGCAGGTGTTCGGAAAGCCCCTTGCCCTGCTCGCCCAGCCCGCCCAGGTAGATGATGCGTCCGGTCCCGGCCTGCGCGCGCCGCCTGTCCAAAGTTGGATGCGGCCATGCGGTCCTGTTCCTCAAAGGAACCGGCGGAGCCCATGGAATGCACCAGGTAGTAGGCCGCGTGAATGCCGGCCAGCGCCGGGCCCAGGGAGTTTGCGTCCAGCACGTCTCCCTGCGACGACTTCGGTGCCAGCGCCCACCCGCGCGCGCAGAAATTCCGGCTGGCGCGCCAGGCAGCGAACCCGATGGCCCCTGCCTTCCAGCGCCTTCAGCAGGCGCCCGCCCACGTAGCCGGTGGCGCCTGTCAGCAGAATGCGGGATTGTTCTCCTGCCGTCGAATGATGAGGCATAAGTGCGAGCTGAAAAAATTCCCGCTGATTCGATCACGTTCCGGCGGCCTTCTCGTACTTGGCCATGTGCTCCTGCATGGTCTTGTCGCCGGGGTCGAGCGCCAGCGCTTTCTTCTGTGTTTCCACAGCCTGCTGGTATTTGCCGTTCTGGTAGAGCGCCTCGGCCAGCGTATCAATGAAAGCGGGTTCTTTCCAGTGGGTCAATTCCACGGCCTGTTGGGCCTGCGCGAGCGCTTCCGGGGGATTGCGGTAGCGGGACTCATCGGCGGTGGCCAGCAGCCAGGCCAGGTTGTTGCGGGCCTCGGCAAGGTCCGGCTGGAGGCGGATGGCTTCCTGGTAATGCTGGATGGCTTCCGGATACAACTTCTGTCCGGCGCAAAGATCGGCGAGCATCAGTTGGGTGTCCGCGGTGTGGGGATTCTGGCCGACAATAGCTTCGAGCAGGCTGCGGGCTTTGTCCGGCTGGCCTTCGCGCGCGTAGGCGGCCGCCAGGCCCAGTTGCGCCGCCGGCGAGCCGGGGCTGAGGCGCAGGGCCTGGCTGTAATCGCGGATGGCGTCGCTGAACTGGTTCCGGCTGAGGTAAAGCGCGGCCAGCGCTTCATGAGGACGTTCATCGCGCGGGTATTCGCGCTCCGCCTGCTGGAAAAGCTGGAGGGCGCGGCCGTCCTGATGTTGCGCCCAGAAGCGGCGGCCTTCGGCGATCAGCCGCGTGACCTTGCTGCGTGGCTCGATAGTGCTCCGCCGTGGCGAACATGGCCAGCGCCACAATGGCGATGGGCAGAATCACCACCGCCTGGGGAAGCCGGGCGAAGATCCATCTGGATTGCCGCCAGGGCAGCGGCGGGGGAATCAGCAGTGCCAGCACGATGCCGCCCGCCAGTCCCCCTGTGTGTCCCCAGTTGTCAATGACGTTGGACATGCTCAGCCCGATGGCGTAGTTGAGGGCAATCAGCAGCACCATGCCCCCGCCGAAGGCCCTTTTCCAGCGCCAGGGAACCACCTCCCGATAAAGCCATCCCGTCACCAGCATGGCCCCGGCGATGCCCATAATCGCCCCGGAAGCTCCAGCGGCAACGTTGTGCGTCATCCTCATGGAGAGCCAGGAACCGGCGATGCCCGCGCCCACATAAATCACCGAAAAGCGCGCGTAACCGTAAATGCGTTCCAGGATGGGTCCCAGCAGGTAGAGGGCCCCCATGTTGACGGCCAGATGGAACCAGCCGATGTGCAGAAACATCGGCATCACCAGCCGCCAGTCGTCGCCCCGGCGAAAATACGGTGCGTAGGAAGCGCCGAAATTCAGCAGGACGTCAGTATTCTGCGAGCCGCCCGCCAGGGTCATCAGGATGAAGACGATGATGCACAGGGCGATCAGCGTCAGCGTGGCCAGGGGCCAGTAACGGCGCTGCTTCAGAAAGATGGGCGGCAGGGGTTTCATGCGGCCGGGCGTGATCAGTTGGGGATAGTCAGCCATGGTTCAAGCGGCGGATTGCGGCCGGTATCGGTGCGAAATTCTACCGGCCGTCCACCACATCGTAATAACTTTCGCCGGCGCAGTTCCGGCAGAGGACGCGGCCGTTCACGCGGCTCTCGCGCCCGTCGTTGATCCCTTCGCCGCACTGGTCGCAGGCGACGCGCGAGCGCGGCCGCCCGGGCAGGTCTTCCGGACGAAGATTTACGCGCACCTGCTGAACGGTGAAAAGCTCATCATCGTCCAGCACCTTATAAGCTTCAAGCTGCTGGCGGTAAGGGTCGGTGAAATTCTCTCCAAACGTTTTGGCTTTGTCCCGGGCGTCGTCGCGCGCCACGATGCGCACGGCCCGTTCGGTTTCAAGATCGACAAACGTGGCCGCAACTTTTCCGTAGTCGAGGTACTTCAGCGAGCGTTTCCCCAGCCGGCATCCGGTCACCAGGCTGACGGCGTCGGTGGCGCAGCGGTCGATTTCAACAAAAGTCAGCAGGCGCTTGCGGTGCTTCTCCGGGTCATCGATGCCCAGTTTGCCGAGGCCCAGCATGGCCATCCGCACGCCCAGCACCTGCCCCGGACACATGTGGCCGTGGTTCTTTCGAGCCAGGTCGAGATATTCCTCAAGCGACTTCATTCGGCTGATGCCCCGACGGCGTCCTCACTGCAAAATTATACCATTCCGTCCGCAGGCGGGCCGGGGCCTGTCCCGCATTCCCTCCGGGCACAGCGGGCGGTAGTCGATCCTGATTGTCAGGAAGTCAGACGAGCCTGCAATAGCAGTAAAGGAACTGCTGCGTGGTCCCGAAAGGGGTCTGATGCAGTTCCCTGGAACTGTGGATGAGCCTGAACCTCTCCCCGAACTCGCCGTGCAGTGACTCGGCGTCATAGCGCACCGCATCGAGGCCGCTGCATTTCGTGGGGCCTTCGGGTCCGAACGTGCTGACGATGATGTGGCCGCCGGGTTTCACGGCCCGTGCGGCAAGGCGCACGTAGGCGTTTCGCTGCTCCTGCTGAACCAGGAAGTGGAAAACGGCGCGGTCGTGCCACACGTCGTAGGCCTGGGCGGGAAGGTCCGCGCGGGTGATGTCAGCGCAAACCCATTGAACGCCTTTCCCGGGTTCTCCGAGTCTTGCCCGCGTTACGTCGAGTGCCGTCTGTGAGATATCCATGACCGTCAGGTTAGGGTATCCACGCCCCAGCAGGTCGTCCACCAGGGTTGACTCTCCGCCGCCGATATCGATGATGCGGGCTGAACGGCCGGGCGCCGCAGATTCGATCAACTCGATCGAACGGTCCAAATGCGACCGGTACCAGCTCACTGCGTCGGGAGCTTTGGTCCGGTAAATGTTTTCCCAATGTGAGCTGGCGTCCATGCGCTCATTATATTACAGAGGCCGCGGGTTGGCGGCCGGTTTGCGCGGCTGCCACGGCGCTGAAAGTTCAACCGGTCCGGCGCCGCCCGCTCTATCCGCCGCCTCCGCCGCGTGTTACTATTTTATTCATGAGGAAAATATTTCTGTTGTGTTGCCATCGTGTTCACAAGCAGTATTCTGTCCTGGGCGCGGTTGCCGCGGTTTGTCTGGCCGCGAGCGCCTGCGCTTTTTCCGCCACCCATCCCTGGAGCCAGAACCAGGTGATTCAACCGGCTACTCTGGCCAAACAGCTTAAGAATTCCGCCGACAAGCCGCTGTTATTGCAGGTTGGCTTCGAAACTCTCTATGCCCAGGGTCATATTCCGGATTCGAAATATTGCGGCCCGGGGCGGGACTCCAACGGCATTGCCCGGCTCAAATTATGCCTTCAGGGAGTTTCGCACAAGCGGGCGATTGTTCTTTATTGCGGCTGCTGCCCGTGGGCGGAATGCCCCAACATTCGCCCGGCGTTCGAGGCGGTGAAAGCAATGGGCTTTACCAACGTCAAAGTGGTGCATTTTGCCGACAACTTTGGCCAGGACTGGGCACAGAAGGGCTATCCCGTCGCCAGCGGAGAATAATCTGGAAGCAGGCCCGCCGGGTGAAACGGCTGGACCCGAATCCGCATCCAATAGCTGTGAGGCAGGGCGGGTGAAGGTCCGCCCTTAAAAACCATGTGGAACAACATTAAAACAACAGCATTGCTGGGACTTTTGACCGGGGTCCTGCTGATGATCGGCGGGCTCTGGGGCGGGCAGAACGGCATGATCATAGCCCTGGTTCTGGCCGCGGTCATGAATTTCGGCAGCTATTTCTTTTCCGACAAGATCGCGCTTTCCATGAGCGGCGCGCAGCCCATTTCGCGCGAGGACGGCCCGCGCATTTACCAGATTGTGGAGCGGCTGGCCGGCAAGGCGTCGATTCCCGTGCCCAAGATTTACATGATTCCCACCGATTCGCCCAACGCTTTTGCCACGGGGCGCAACCCCCATCACGCATCGGTGGCGGTGACGCGCGGCATTCTCGACATCTGCGACGACGAAGAGATTGAGGGTGTTCTGGCCCACGAACTGGGCCACGTGAAGAACCGCGACATTCTGACCAGCGCCATTGTGGCCACCCTGGCCGGTGCCATCACCTTTATCGCCCGCATGGTTTTCTGGGGAGAGATGTTCGGCTTTGGCGGCGGCGGGAATGACCGCGAAGGCGGGGCGCTTTCCGCGCTGGCCATGATGATTCTGGCGCCGCTGGCCGCCATCCTGATCCAGCTGGCGATTTCACGCTCGCGCGAATATCAGGCCGACGCCACCGGGGCGCAAATCACCGGCAACCCCCAGGGCCTGGCGCGGGCGCTGAAGAAAATCGATGAGTGGTCCAAGCGCCTGCCCATGCAGGTTTCGCCTTCCATGGCGCACCTCTATATCTGCGCGCCGCTCACCGGCCGCGAAATGTTTTCCAACCTCTTTTCCACTCATCCGCCCATCCAGAAGCGCATCGAACGCCTCGTCGGGCATGGCTACTACTGAAGCGCATTTTTCGAAGACATTCCTCGTTTTCCTTAAGTCGGGATTTTCAGCGGCAGCGCGGATCGACAAGTGTTGATATGAAATCATCGTGTTCGAATTCGAAGAAGGCAGGTCACAATCAGTCCACAGGCTTCGAGACCCTATCCGGGAAACCATGAAAACGACATAGCGCCTTCAGGAGGTATTCTCACTCCGCCGCGGCCGCACGTTGATAGCTGACGCTGTAAACACGATAGGCATCATTTTCAAACAAACATTGGAACCTCATGCCCATAACAGTGACAACGCGGCATTGCCTGGGCAGCGGGAGCAATGATGGGAGAATTCCACGGTCCGAATAGATCAGGTAGCGCGGTTTTTCTTTCTGCATGTAGTCAACGAGACCCGTCAGGTCGTTTCGAGTAGGGGAATAGGCACGCTTGCCGGCGACTAACGGCAAACCTATGACATGGGCGATATCGATCGGTTCTGATTTATAGTTGTCGATCACCACCGAGGTATTCGGGCCAAGTCGCGGTTTCAAGTATCGGCCAAGGGTCTCAATACGGCGTGTAAATTGAAGGTCCGGAGAAATTGATCTTAACTTGTCATTGAAGCGGTTTGGTATCCTGCTCAATATGAAGATGCCGCCCAGATTGAGAATCAGCAACAAGCCTACGGTCAGCCGCAGTTGGCTAGCTCCTCGCTGCGGCAGAAAACTGGCGATCTGCTCAATACCATAGCCCGAGGTCACGGCCAGGAGCGCTACCAGCGTGATGGTGTAGCGGGCTTGCGGGATCAGCCCACCCATTACGACCTGATAGCCGGTAATTGTTCCGACGATTAAGAAGATCAAGGCGAAGTCGCGGTTTGGGCGCTGGCGCAGCCCTATAACCAGGCCGTAGAGACCTGCAACCAACATTACCGGAGTCAGGGTGAGAAGGATTACGCCCGGGAACAGAGCCAAGCGATAGATCATCGATCGATGCACTTCCGCTAACTGCTCCGCAACCCACGTGTAGTTCATAGTTACGCCGTAGAGCGGCATCCCGTACAACTTCCACTGATAAATCATGCAGATTGCCGGCCAAAAACCTGCGATCCCTCCAAATAATAAAACTTCACGAATGTGTGTCGCCGCCCAGAACCCGCCGTCGGCACGCCTGGACAGTAGTAAGAGAATGAGGAAAACGGCAAAAATAAATAACCAGGCCTCGTAACGAATTCCAGCGCCAATGCCGAGCGCGGCTGCCCCCAGCGCTAAAGCCCAATATGAGCCTGAACGGCGGTAGACGAAGAAGCCCAGCAGTCCAGTCAACACAAAAAACAAGGACGGGACCTCTGAAGAGGAGGTGGTGCTGTATCCGATGTGCAGGCTGCATAGTGCGAAGACCAGGACCGAGAGTTTTGCAGCCGATTCGCCATAGACCTCCTTCGCCAGCGCCCAGAATGCTCCCAGCGACACGATTCCCAGCAAAAGGCTTAACAAGCGCCCTCCAAGGGCGACATTTCTTACCAGGAGGAACATTCCAGCCATAAGCCAAATATGAAAAGGAAGCCAGCTCACAAAAACCAGGCGGAAGTCGGGATGCTTCAACCATTCCTCGGTTATCTGGGCTCGTGCCAGCGCGTCCATGCCTGCATTCTCTGCGATGAAGAAGAACAGCACTCGGAGGGCGCTTCCGGCAAGAATGATCCACCACACCTCCGGCGGCACTCGCTGCCAAAGTCGCCGGGTTGCCGGGCGAGAATATGAACGAGAAACAGATTCTTCCAGGGGCATGCCTGTCAACACACTCACCAGTTCCTTGGTCTTTCTAAGTTAACCCGAGATTTCGATTTTGGTATCCTGAAGCCCCGCAGTATACACCCACCGGCTCATTCACAACCGCGACATCCTCACCAGCGCCATTGTGGCCACGCTGGCCGCCATCCTGATCCAGCTGGCGATTTCACGCTCGCGCGAGTATCAGGCGGACGCCACCGGGGCGCAAATCACCGGCAACCCCCAGGGCCTGGCGCGGGCGCTGAAGAAAATCGATGAGTGGTCCAAGCGCCTGCCCATGCAGGTTTCGCCTTCCATGGCGCACCTGTATATCTGCGCGCCGCTCACCGGCCGCGAAATGTTTTCCAACCTCTTTTCCACTCATCCGCCCATCCAGAAGCGCATCGAGCGCCTGGTCGGCCCGGGATACTACTGAAGGTTCTGTAGCGCAGAGTTGTTCTGAAACTCTGCGGCTCTTAATTCAAGGAAAAACCGCAGAGTAATCCCGCACGGCGGGACAACTCTGCGCTACCGTTCCACCTACACGGCGCCGAAGCGCAGCACCACCAGGGTGAGGTCGTCGGCGGGGGGCGCGTTGCCCTCAAAGGTTTTAACCGCTTTCAGGATTCTTTCTGAGACGCTGGCGGCGGGAAGTCTGGCGCAATCCCCGGCCACGCTGCTGAGCCTGGACTCGCCGAAGAGTTCATTGCGGAAGTTCTGCGCCTCGGTCAATCCGTCGGAAAACACCAGGACGATGTCGCCCGCTTCGAGGCGCGTGTTTCCGGCTTCGTAGGAAACGCCGGGAAAGAGTCCCACGGGAAAGTTGGAAGTTTCAAGCTGCTCCACGGCGCCGCTGCTGCGGACCACCAGCGGATAGGCGTGCCCGGCATTGACAAAGTTGAAGTCTCCGTTGGGGCTGATGACGCCGTAGAACATGGTGGCGTACATGGCCGCGCCCGAACGCTGGCGGAGAAAGTCGTTGACGCGGGCGAACGTCTCAGGTAATCCCAGATCGGCGGAAGCCATGGCGGCAAAAGCTCCCTGCAGGTTGGCGGAGAGGATGGCGGCGGTCAGGCCTTTGCCGGAAACGTCGGCCACCACAAATCCGTAGCGGTCCCCGGGCAGGGCCACCGCGTCGTAGTAGTCGCCGCCCACGCTGGAACTCGGCACCGTAAAGGCATGGACGCCGAAATAGGGACAGCGGGGCAGTTCCTTCGGCAGCAGGTCCTGCTGGATGTTCCGCGCCAGCTCCATGTCGTGCTGCACGCGCTCCTGTTGGCGCGCCAGGCGCAGCAACCGCGCGTTTTCAATCACCGTGGCGCTTTCGACGGCCAGGGTCTGCAACACCTGGCGGTCGAGCCCGGTGAGTGAGGTGGCGCGCGACCGGCCGTCCAGGTAAAGCACGCCCAGTTGTTCGGGTACGGCGCCGATGATGGAATCGCCGCGGGCGTCCGCCAGGGGAAGCTTTTGCAGCGGCAGCGCCACCACGCCGCGCACGCCGCCCTGCAGGGTCACCGTCTCGTTGGTGGCGCGCCCGGTGGAAGTCTCTTCCAGCACCATTTCTTCCCGCCCGGTTTCCGCCACGCGCTGCACCACGGCTTTGGAATAATCTTCCGGCAGCGGGTCCAGCGAAATTTCATCCTGGGCGCGCGCCAGGCGCAACTGCAGTTCGCCGTCCGGCTCGCGCAGGAACAGCAGGCCGCGGTCGGCGCCCGTGATGCTCAGCGCGGAATCCACCAGCGCCGTCAGCACTTTTTCCAGGTTGGGGGAACGGGAGAGCATCTGGGCCACCTGCAGCAGCAGGTTCAGGTATTGCAGTTGCGGGGCGGCGCTCTGGGTGGCCTTGCCCAATTCTTCCAGCAGGCCGGGGAGCTCGGCCTCCTGCATCAGGAACGTCAGCGCGTAAGTGTCGGCAATGCCCAGGCCGATCTGGTCGCCCGACTTCAGCAGGCAACTGGCCACCTGCGTGCCGTTCACGAAGGTCCCGTGGCGGCTTCCCGTGTCTTCCAGAAGATAACCCTGCGGAGTTTTGCTGAGGCGCGCGTGGCGGCGCGAAATGCGGCTTTCAAACAGCACCAGGTCGTTGTCACCCTGCCGGCCCAGGGTGAATTCGGGCTTGGTGATTTCAACCTCGCGCACGCCGCCGGAACTGTCGGTAACAATCAGACGGGGAAAAGTCTCCCGCATTTGCACGCCCCCCACACAACAAATGCGCGCCCATTATACCAGCCTGCGCGCCGGGATGTTGGATTCGTGGCCGCGGCGCCGGCTTCCCTCGGACGAACGCACCCGAATCTGAAAATCAATGACCGCGATGAAAATTGAGGACTCAACCCCGGAGGTCCTCGCCAGCTGCGTTGGTAAGAATTCGTTGTGTCCAGGGCGCGCGAGGCGTAAGATGCGCACGTGCAAGAGGTCCAAATCGGGAATGCCCTGCCCATCGCTCAGCAGACCTTGATGAGAAGAATGCCCTCACTCGCGGCGTGTTTCTTCTGCCTTTTTATCGGCGTTGGTACAACGTCGGCCGCGCAGACCGGCGGCCTGGTGGATAAGAGCGAGGCCGCGAAGCTGAAGCTGGTTGGGTTACAAAACCAACAACAGGAAGAAGCCGTCCCCCTGATGTGGGACTTCGTCAAGGTTCCTGCCGGTGAGTTCGATATGGGCTGTTCGCCGAATGACCGGGAGTGCGACGGCGCAAATGCTAACGAACGCCCGCGGCACCGCGTTCGCATCAGCAAAGGCTTTGAGATTGGCAAGTACGAAGTCACCCAGGCGATGTGGGAGTCGGTGATGGGCTCCAATCCGAGTCACTTCAAAGGTGCCGACCGGCCCGTAGAGAATGTAGGCTGGAGTAAAGCCCGGGAGTTTTTGCGTCGGCTCAATGCCCGGCACGACGGTTACCACTACCGATTGCCCACCGAAGCGGAATGGGAGTACGCCGCGCGGGCCGGCAGCACCACGCCCCACTACGGGAGTTTGGACAGTATCGCGTGGTGCCATGACAACTCTAATCGCCAGACCCATCCGGTCGGGCAGAAGCAGCCAAACGCGTGGGGCTTGTACGATGTGGAAGGCAATGTCTCGGAGTGGGTACAGGACTTTTACGCCGAGAAATACTACTCAATTTCGCCGTTAGTCGATCCCCAAGGCCCGGCCCTTGGCCTGGGGCGAGTAATCCGGGGCGGCTCGTTCCGCGACCATGGCAGGACCTTGCGCCTCTCCCACCGCTGGTTTAGTAGTCATGGCGGGAGCAGGGAAACAGGGTTTCGTTGCGTCCGGGAAGCGATTTTAAAACCCTCCGCGGGTGGCGCCCCGATAGATCGGGACGATCTCGCGCAGCGAGAGGCATTTGTTTGTGCTCACGGCAACCTGCACCTATGTGCCAGGACACATATCTTTCGCCTGTGGCGTGGCTCGGGAGAATTTTAACGCTGGTCGAATCCCGCGGCGCACGCGGTGGGCTAAATTCTTTCGACCCTCCGGGCCTGAGGAGAGCAGAAGGATGAAGTGTGAAGGATGAAGGATGAAAAAGAGCGGCGCCGGGTGTCGAGCCGGGTTGGAGCGATTCAAGGTTGCAGATGGAAGAGGAAGAAGCCGATCGTCGTGGCCACAACGGTTAAAGCCGCCATTCCTATTCCAGGCGTTTGCGGCACGAGTAAGCTCGTGCCCTTTCTCCTCAAACCGGCTGCAGAATTCAGCTTCAGTAAAATAGCGACAACGGACCGAGTCCGTCAGGGCTTTGTGCGAAGGGGCACGACTTCAGTCGTGCCAGAACGGGACGTGCGCATTTTTTTCCAGGGCTTCAGCCCCTGTGCGGCCGGGGCATCGCGCCGTTCTAACATCACTCAGCTGCACTGAACGCAGAGGCAGAAACCATCTCTGCGCCAGCCGCGGGAAGAACCGCAGACCTCAAAACCGGAGGTCCTCGCCAACCCTTAGGGTCCTCATTTTTCCCTTAAATCCTCGGGAAGCTCATTGAATTTCCCAAGCATTCCATAGATTCGTATGAGGGCGTGATTCAGCATCCGCTCTCCAGCGCCAACCTCGACATAGGTGTCCGAATCGCCCGCGCCGTATCCACCCTCGGTGGCTGCCCGAATGGTTGGGATATAGTCAAAGTAACCGTTGGTATAGCCGAGGAAAAAGGCGTCAGGCACCGGACATCGGCCTCTCCATTCGATCTGGAAATTGACAAAAGGTTCACCCGACATTCCCACAAAGGCGATCTGCTTATCGATCAGCAGGGTCGTCACAGCAAACGGGAGCGTCTCCGGCGCCTGCGATTTGAAGAAGTCGGCGTGGTCGTCAAAGATCTGTGGCCCAAAGTCCTTGAGAAGGCCCCGGCGGAAATTTTCGGGATTCCAGCGAACACGCATGGGCAGCACGTCTTCAGCGTACTGCAGGCTGGGCTCTGCCGGCGCCTGGGTGTGGATGCCTTGCGCCACTTTCACAACTTCCTTGCCCAGTGTTTCGCCGGTCCACTGGCAGTCTTTGACAGCGCCGTCCGCCAGCGGAATGGTGGCATCGTAGGGATTGATATCACCCGGCGCCCCCTGCATGAAGAAGCAGATGGGACGGCCGCCAAAAGCCTCTGCGACATACTTTGTCATAACGCCGGGAAAGTCGGCGGAATATTCCCGGTTGTCGGGGCCATAGACCACGGGATGGCACGCATAGTTCACCAGGATTGCGAGCGGCTGCCCATCCATGCGATCAATTCGCAAAACCGAAACGGTGGGGTCTACCGGAGAAGTGGGAATTTTGGTGGGATCGCTCCAAAGCATCTTTACGGTGCCGTCCGCGTTAACAACCCGGCGGTTGTAACCAATAAAGGCGCTGCCGTAACCCGTTCCAATCCGGACCTTCTCCAGATGATGGCAGGCATCCTTCGCGGCGCCGCCAATCTTTTCAACGGCGGCTTTGTTCCCATGCCGTGACGCCGGCGGGGGAGTCAACATCAACGATGTTGGGGCCGGAGTGGGTGTGCGAGGCTGAGATGATGAGATCGGATATTCCATCCTGTTCGCGCAGGAGGGCCTTCAAGCGGTCCATGGTGGCGGGATCAAAAGTGCGTCCCAGGTCGAGAGTGATGAACGCCACTCTGGTCTGGCCTGTTTCCAAAACCAGCACGCGCGCAAAAAGCGGATCGCGGGTTCCCGTGGCAACCTCGTTGTTCTTGATGCGGGAGAAAAAGCCGTACATGGGAAGCCCCGCCGGGGGTGTGATGTCGGCCTGCGCTGCACCCGCCCGCAACACGGCCGCCGACGCGGAAGCGGAGAGACCCAGCACGAAAATAAAAATCCACAGCTTCTTCAGGACCCATTGCATACAGACGCCTCACGCTTTCTTTCGCGGTAGCCACTGTGCATCAGCCCCGTGCGCCGCGAAGCTTCAAGGGAACCATTGTATCCGGAAAACCCGGAACGGGCAGGCATGGCAGCCGGATTTGCGCTGCGGGCTTTTTCTCTCTTCATCCTTCAGAATTCAAAATTCTCTTTGTCCCCACTCAAGCTTCGCCGAACGCAGAGACAGAAACCGCCTCTGCGCCAGCTTGGCCGAACGCAGAGACAGAAACCGCCTCTGCGCCAGCCGCGCAAAATGGACCCCACGGCTCACGCGGTGGGCTAAAATCTTTCGGCCCTCCGGGCCTGGGGTTGTAGCGCAGGCCCTTGCGGCCTGCGGTTCTTTCCTGGTGATAAAAACCGCGGGCCGCAAGGGCCCGCGCTACAAAACCTGGCATGCCATCTGTGCGCCCGTCTGCCAGCTCATCCATTTCACAGGTCGCGGGTGCCGGGCAGAGAAATGAAGAGGGTTTTCTCCGTAGTAATGCTTCTGCCGGGGCATCGCGCCATTCTACATCAGTGACGTTGCGACATCCGTTCCTGTTGCGAAGGAAGAGCCGCATACATCGCAAAGGGCGCGACGTACGCGCCACCCGCGTATGCGCCACCCGTGAAAGAAGAGCCGCATACATCGCCAAGGGCGCGACGTACGCGCCACTCGCGAAAACAAATTGATATGGGCCAGGCGGGAACATGAGTCAAACAGCCCTGTGCCCTTTTTCGGGTCTAGTACGTCTCATTGGGCCCAGATCAACAGGGGCCAAGATCTCAGCGAGCGAAAAATTCACGGTAGCTCATCAGCTTGATCCCTCTCTCTACGACTAGTTGTTGGATTCGAGCACTGGTGTAGACCACAGTTTCTGCGGCGCGAAGCCTTCCGGTGCCCAACGCTTGTACGTCATTCGGATCGGAATGAACCAGCGCGTCATTCTCGAGAGAGGGATAGCCAGGATGCGCGATGAGCAGGTGCACGCCCGGGGCCAGACTTTGCAGAATGCGGACGAGCCGGGGCGCCTTTTCTTCCGGCGCGATCGAATAGATTCCGAAATCATCCAACATCTTCTCGCCGTGCAGGCAGGAGATGGGAATCCCAAAATGCTTTCCGACGCGCTCGCAGATGGGCCTGATCCTGGGGTTGTCCGGCATCATGTAATGGGTGTCAAGGTAGTCGACCTTCACCCCTCTCTTGAGCACCAGCGCTACCTGGGCTTTGAACTCCTTTTCAATCTCGGCCGGGTCGGGATTGTTCGCCCAAAGCTCAACGGGTGACGGCCAGAGATATCCATCTTCATCCACCAGCGTTCGCACTTCGGAATAGGGCAGCACTGGACGCCACCGATAGCCCCTCCACTCACCCACCAGCGCCAAGTGCACCCCGTAGCAAAACTGCGGGTTTTCTCCAGCCATTTTTGCCGCTTCTTCAAACCATGGCGCAACCGCTTGAATGGCAGTCGACTTGATGAAACCGGCCCGAAGGCAATCCATAATAGCCAGGTTGCCTGTGTGGGTATAACCCATATCGTCCGCCCGAGTGATCAGGATGACGGCCTGGTCTGCGTTTTCCATGCTTCCCCCCGTTTCGATTGTTTTAGCTCAAACTCAATAGAATAACCGCGACCACTCCGATGGCGACGCCTGCGGCGGTGAGTGGGTGCATTCTTTCGCCAAAGAAGAACCGTCCGGCCATGGCCACGACCAAAATCGAACCGCCGATGGCAATCGTAAAAACGACATTGCCCGGCACATGCCTGTCCAGGGCCGCCGACATCGCCACCTGGCCTCCGATGCTAAGAGCTCCCAGGGCAGCTCCCCAAACGATCTCCTGCCAGCTTACTTTGATCCTCTTCAACAGCATCGGGACGGCAATGCAAGCGAATCCGGCCGCATACCACACGGTCAAGTAAGGAAACTTGGCAGCGGGCGGGAGCCCCCACGCGGCAATCACCTTCAGTCCAAATGCGCTCATCCCATTCGTGAGCAAAATGATGATCATCAGCAGGAACCACATCGGGCCGTTACTCCTTTTTCAGTTCGGCGCGTTTGGCTTGCCGCCGCTCAAGCTGGTTGCCGCGAAACAACATCAGCAGGGAAACCAGCGCCAGGCCGAACGCCACCACTTTGAGCGGCGTAAGGCGCTCTTTGTAAAGCCAAATCGAGACGACCACCGGCATTCCGGCCGAGAGATTCATCATCAGCCAACCTACCGTCACCTTGCCGATGGAAATTGAAACCTGAAAGGCAACAAACGCCACCGACGCGCAAATGCCAAACACAACCGCCACCCATACCGCTTTGCCGGGAAGTCCGAATCCCGCTCCTGACGCATAAGTTCGCGCGAACATGACGATGGTTCCCCATCCGGCACAACCCGCCACCAGCGCCGAAGCGCGGCATTGCCTGGTTTCCGCGGCCTTGGCCACAGAGCCCAGCAAGCCGAAAGAAAGCGCTCCCAGAAAACAGAGAATCATCCCTTCATTCATCGGTGCAACCTCAATGAGATCGGGTAACGCCCCGATAGATCGGGACGTTCTCGCGCAGCGGGACGTTTCTGCCTGTCATCATGGCATTCGGTCCATTGCGATGATTGATTCGTCCTCCAGAAAATAATACCTCCAGATTGACCACGGCCACACTCGATCGTGGCACGGGCGTCCCGCCCGTGGATCGACATGGCCACGATGGCCATGCCACAGGCCGCCATTTTAACTCCAATCAGCTTCAGTGAACGTCCCGATCCATTGGCGCGCCACCCGCCAACTTTTTCCAGGAGGGCCGCGCTTCAGCCCGGCCACAAACCGGCGCCCAAAAAATTCAAAGCCCTCGCCCACGGGGAGAGGGTGGGCGCGCCAGCGACCAGGTGAGGGGTCTTTTGAATTGAATGATTGAATCAATGGCGATTGAGCAAATGAAGCTGGCCGCAGGCTTTTTCATACTTCACACTTCATACTTCCTAAGCTTCCTATTTCCTGTTGGCTACTTCCTGCTGCCCTCTGCCCACCGCCCGCCCATCTCAGCTTCGCTGAAGCGCAGACATCAAAAATCGATATCTGCGCCACCCGCCATTGGGGCGACGACGAGTTCCGTCTCCCTGCGCGAGGCCGCAACTCCAGCCACTTCATCATTACCGGCATGACCCTCAATCCCAAAATCGGTGTGCCCAGGACCAACGGAGAGATGCATACTGGAGAATACTATCCGGGCTTTAATCATTGGATTCACGACTGGCTGAAAATACCATGATGAAGAAAGGGAATGCTGCGGGAACGCTTGGGACCTTAATGACTGGACTGGTGTGGGCTATTGCAGTGCTAGTCGAAACCGTTTCGCCGCTTGTTGTCGGCGTAATGCTGAGTGTCTGCTTGTTAGGGCTTATACTCGGGCTGCTAGCCGCAATCAGGGGTAGCAAGTGGTGGCTCCTCCAATGCCTCTTTGCAGTACTGACGGCTGCCGTCGTGCTTTTCGGTTTTGTCGGGTCATGAAAGTTCCTAGTTTTCACTGCGGTTCTTACATTCAGATACGCGGCTGGCGCAGAGGCGGTTTCTGTCTCTGCGTTTCAGCGAAGCTGAATGGGGTTAGAATGGCGTCGTGTCATATCCGCCCCGATACTACGGCGAAAAACACGGCCAGGATGGCCGTGGCACAAAAACGAAACGATCTTCACTTTTTGACCACCAGCGTGTATCGCCGCACGCCGGTTTTCAATTTCCATCTCTTCAAACGCGAATTCATCGTGACGCGGGCAGAGTTGCGCGCCGGCGGCACAGCAGCGTAGGGGAGGGCTCTGCCCTCCCGCGGGAGCGCAGAGCCCTCCCCTACTGTCCGGCAACTGCGCCGCTGCGGGCACGCGATTCAGGGGCTGAAGCCCCCGAAATTGCCGACCTTTTACGGCACGACTGAAG
>CAVTBN010000009.1:0-287161 GCA_963732975.1 uncultured Acidobacteriota bacterium
AACGTCATGGGGCAAATGATATCTGCTAATCAACATACAGAACCCCTATTCCGTGGCCGCCCTGTTCCGGATCTTCAATCAATTCCTGGTGCCGGTAGCCGGACTTGATCTCGCGCCAGAACTGGGGCACGCCGCCCGCCCGCTCCTCGTTGCCCTCCACAATGTCACTCACGGCGATCACCCCGCCCTTTTTGACCAGCGGCGAGTACATTTCAAAGTCCTTTTTGACGCCCTCGTAGCGGTGGTCGCCGTCGATAAAGAGGTAGTCGAGCGGCCTTCCGTCGAACACCTCTCCCAGCCGCCTGCGCATCCAGAACTGGTGTGAATCGCCGCGGATCAGGTGCAGGTGCTGCTTGCGGCGCGCGAAGCGCTCGTAGAACCACTGGCGCTCCGCGTTATAGCCGCCGGATTCGCCTTCCTCGAGATCGATGCTGGCGATGTGGCCCTCCGGGCTGCCAGACTCGTCAGAAAGAGCAACGTGCCGCCCTGCCCGGTGCCGATCTCGAGCGCCCGCTGCGGCTGCAATTCAGCAAGAATCTCGCCCAGTGCCCTGAGCTCGCCGGGCCTCTGAAGGGGCACGAAAAAATAGTTGTTGAAAACAAAATCGATCAGTTCGGGGACGCCCCATCCCCGCCCCGCCAGCAGATAGCGCGCCCACGCCCAGCCCACCCTCCATCGCCAGGTGCTCCTGTAACGCGCCCGGTAGTCGTGAGGCTGTTGGAACGCGGCGGCGTCCTGCGCGTTGTCAGCTTCAGCGGTGATCTGATCTGTCATTTTCCCTTTCAAAATGAGAACCCGCTAGCCTTAGTTTGGACCTAACCCTGGGCAGCATGTAGTGATAGTAGAAGACCCGGTAGACTGCCCATGGAAGCGGAATACGTGTGTCGAAGAACCTAATGACCGGGGAGATGGGGGGCAGGGCGGCACGGACGAAACCCCGCAGGACTCTCCTGGCTGGGCCTCTGTCGGGATCAGGCTTGGGCATCCCGCTCGCCGCGATCCTAACCTTGAAAAGCGGGCGGGCAGCTTCGGTCAGTTCTGCGCGCCTCCAGACATCGGCCACCGACATTTTCTTGAAGTGGTAACCCACTGCGGCGGGGTTGTAGAAAACTCGCAGCCCTCTTCTCCCCAATCTATGGCCGAGTTCTAAATCCTCAAAACCGTAGGTGCGAAATCCCTCGTCAAAAAGCCCATTTCTCAAGAGGAAATCTCTCTTCAGGCTGATGTTGCCAGAAAGGAGGAGAGGTTCATCGTGCTGTCCCCTACGCAGGTGGCGATAGCCAGTGATGACCCCATCCTGTCCAAGCCATTCCATAAAGGGTGTGGCGTTAACCTCCGGCGACCACGGGACGCGTCCAAGGACGGCATCGGAGAGCGCCGGATACTTTCTTATGCCACGCGAGGTGTTCGGCGACGAGTCGGGCTCGGTATGATGTCGTCGTCGGTAAAAAGGATAATGTTTCCACTCGACTCGTGAATGCCGCGGTTGCGAGCAGCGGCCTGCCCCCGGCATTCTTGCCAGATGTGCCGAAGCGGCAACTGGCCGTCAAGCCCCGACTGCAAAATAGCTTCAGCTGTTCCATCCGTTGATCCATCGTCGGCAACAAGAATTTCGAGAATCGCTCCCGCGGCGGTTTGGCGCACAGTAGGCCCGCAGAAGCTGGAGCAGGACGTCTTTCCTGTTATGCGTGGGAATAACCACGGTGCAGGTTGCTCACCATGGGCGGAAGCCTCCCATTGCTAGAAGGCTCCTTCCTAGGTCTTGCTGCAGTAAAGATTCGCGTAGTATCCAGGATCGTCGGGGGGAATGCCGAGGAGCCGCTCGTCCAGACTCCCGAAGACGGCGGGTCCCCTCCTCAATCAGCTGAATCGAAAACCCACTCCTTTTCAAAAGAGCGATGAGTTCCGAAGGATTCCGCCCCCCAGCCTTCAAGCAGGGAAGATTCATCTCGACAAATAGTCGAATATTACTGCCTTTCTGCAGGGTCTGCCTCATTCCCTCCAACACCGCGATCTCCGCTCCCTCAACGTCGATTTTGACGACGTCGACGCCGCGACCCCCCGAGAAGTCGTCGACCGTGACGCATTGGACAGACAGGCTCCCCCGCTGCGCAAACACGGGGTTTGGGCTGAAGCTATTGCAACCCGGCTGGCTGGACAAGGTCAGATTCCCGTGCACGCTCGGCGTATCGGCAACGGCGCTGGCAATGCAGGTCACATTGCGCGTATCGGTTCATTTCAATGTTGCGCTTTAAGCATTCTTGAAGTTGGCTGGATTCCGGCTCAAAGGCAAACACACGCCCCTCTTGGCCGACCGCGCTCGCTGCGAGTGAGAGTGAAGAGGCCGACGTTCGCCCCAATATCAAGAACCACGCTCCCCTTCCTCAAAGAGTCTTTGAAGAGGGTCGCTGTAAAGGGTTCATACTCTCCCGTGATGCACGGATGAACAAACGACGGGTGGCTGTGATATCCACATACGGTGCGAACCAACCTGTGCCAATACAAAGCCCTCCTCTTGGAGTGCTGCTCTCCATAGCACTGTTTTTGCGACTTTCTTAGCTGCCCTAAAGGTGAGTCCCTGGAGGCTTCCGCCGCTGCACAGTCTTCTGTTTGCGCGGTAGGCTGCACTCAGCAAATACGCCCTACTTTTCGACAATCCACTCAAGAGACTCAACTTTGCTGGAGTTTCAGCCAAATTCCCCATAGTGATCTCCTTTCCGCCACATCCAATACAAATCTAAACGACACAAATGTGTAAGCGGTCATTGTTACTGCGAACAGGAGGGCCTTTGTTGTAATTGCCTGCGAGGCCGAAATCCATGCAAGAACCAACAATAGAACCGAAAAGCCTACGGCCCCGACAGCCGGAAGGGATTTTCTGTTGATCAGCTTCCGCACGCGTCAGCTCGGACAGGCGGGCTGAAAAGTAAAAGAGCAGCGCAGCGTCAAGGAAGGAGCGAATGGTGGCCGAAAGGGCCGCGCCCGTAATACCCCAACGGTTAACCAAGACCCAAACGAACACAGTGTTGATGGGGAGGTGGACCATATAGATCTTGCTGATAATATCCGGTCGGCCCCGCCCTGCAGCAGCGCGCTCGCGATGGGACCCAAAGAGAGCGACAAGCATTCCAGAGGCGAGTATTTGGAAAGGTAGCGACGGCTTCTGACGGCAAAATCGCCTCCGACCCAGAGGGTGAAAATGTTTTTTGCAAAGATGATCAAGGCCAGGAGCTGGAGTTGTCGACCAGGAAGATATACTTGTAGACTTTTGAGAAAAATGCTGGTTGTCCGCGAGGAGTCTCCCGCGCCATGCAGCGAACTAAAGGCTGGAAGCAAAGGCCCTGCGAGAGCCGACGGAATGAACATGAAGAAAGTGGCGACCCTGAAGGCAACCGAATAAAAGCCCACGGCGGCGACGGAGACGAGTGCGCCGATGAGAAATCGGTCAAAGAAAAGCAGGAAGGGGCCGACGGCACCGGAGACGGTGACCCAGCCGCCGTAGCCGAGCAGGCGGCCGACCAGGTGGCGGTCAAACGAGAGGCGGGCGCGGAGAACGGGATGGAGGCGGAAGCACATGGCCAGCAGGATGGCGATGGCGGCGATCCGCGCCAGGACCAGGAAAAACACGATGGCCGGCAGTCCAAAGCCCAGCTCGAGCGCCACCACCGGCAGCAGATAGGTGAGGGCGCTGGAAGGAACGCCCAGGGCGTTGAGCAGATCGAAGCGCTGGCTGGCGGCCAGCACGCCGCGGAGCGATCCGCTGGCAAAGTCAATGGGCAGCGCGGCGGCCATGATGAGGAAAATGAGGTGCGCCTGCGGGTGAAGCTCGGCGGGAATCTTGAGCAGGCGGTTGACCAGCAGGGGAGAAGCCGCGGCCAGCAGCACCCCCGCCGCCAGGCCCATGCAGGTCTGGCTGAAAAGCGCGGTCCACACCAGGCCGGGAAGCTTTTCCATTTCGCCCTTGCCCAGGAGTTCCGCCACAAACTTGGTGGTGGCCGGTCCAATGCCCAGATCAAACAGCGCGAAGTAGCCGACCACCATCCAGGCCAGCGACAGCAGGCCAAAACGGTCGGGCCCCAGATGCCGGATGACGTAGGGCATGGTCGCAATGCCCACCAGTAAGGGCACTACACGGCCAACCAGGTTCAGCAGCGTGTTGTGCGCCAGACGGCGGCCACTGACGTCAACCTGCGGCACAGGAACCGGCGGAAGGGGCTGGGGAATGTCACTCATGGTAAAAGACTTCGGGCGCAGCGGGCGGCGCCAGGAAAAAGCACCGGGCGGCCGTCGTGCCACGGGAACCGGCAGCCGGGCCGGCGGCAGAGCGGCGGCGGCGTGAGCGGCGCGCGGAGGCGATAAGAGCCTCGAATGCTAGGCTACTAAGCCCCAAAAGCCGCCCAAACGGGACGTTTGGGATTTTTGGCGACAAAAATTCCATATTTTGTAACACATTGATTTTATTATACTTATAGTTTTTATCGAAATTTTGTCGGTTTTCAAAAAAGTGTCTCATTTTGAAACAGTGTGTAAAATTTCCACTGTCGATGGAGTTGCACAGAAATCATAGGCTAGCGACTGGAGGAGGCAATTGCCTTTGGCGCAGCCGGATGTACAGTGCGCTCGGTCAGCACGGAATCCAGCATGGCGCGCACCTGCTCGCGGTCTTTGGTGGAGAAATACCAGTCGATGGTTTGCCGCAGTCCATCCATGAATTTCACCCGCGGCTCCCAGCCGAGCAGTTGTTTGGCGAGGGCGTTATCGGCCACGCGGTTCATGGGGCCGGTGGGCATCTCCGGGTGGAACTCAATGCGCGGGCTGTGCCGTGTGTAGCGGTGCACTTCGTGGACGGCGTCAATCACCCGAGTGCGCTCCATGGTGCCAAGGTTGACCGCTGAGCCGTCATCAATTTTTTCCGCGGCCAGGATGGTGCCACTAACAATGTCGCTCACGTGTGTCCAGTTGCGGATCTGCTCGCCGTTGCCCCAGACGACGTAAGGGTCCTGGCCGATGAAGGCGCGCGCGATCATGGCAATCACGGCGTGGTTTTCATGGCCGCGCTCGCCGTAGACGGTGAAGTATCGGCAGGAGGCGGACTTCATGCCGTAGTCTTTGTAGTAAGCCCGCAAGGTCATCTCCGCCATCAGCTTGGCCCAGCCGTACATGTTGTCCGCATCATAGGGCGGGCCGACCATGTCTTCTGTGAGATAGAGGATTTGCGAAGTGTCGGTCTGAATGTGATTGGGATAGACGCAGCCGGAAGAAGCGTAAACCACTTTTTCAACCCCTGCCCTGTGTGCGGCCCGGAAGAGCATGCCGTCCAGAGTGAGGTTGGTGGCACAGGCGGCCTGGTGCAGGTCCACATAGCCGCGGCCTCCGTGGTCCGCCGCCAGGTGGAAGACAACATCAACGCCGTCCACGGCTTTTTGCACCACATCCGCATCCAGCAGATCAGCATGAAGAAAGTCGAGGTGGCCGGCATCAAGATGGGCCGTGAGATTTTCCCGCTTGCCGCTGCTCAGATTGTCCACCACCCGGATGCCTGCACCCTTTGCTATCAGCGCGTCCACCAAGTGCGAGCCGATAAAAGAGGCGCCGCCCGTCACCAGAACCTTTTTCTCAGTCCAATTCATGGTCGTCTCCCTTCTAGTCATACTTTCGGATTCCCTTGATTTCGAGGTATGAATGCAACGCAAACTGCGGCCCGTAGATCAGCGATCGATGCCAGCACTTCTTCGGTTCGCTCAGCAGCCGCCAGAACCATTCGAGGCCCAGGTTGCTGACCGGCCTCGGCGCTTCTTTCACCTTGCCGGCAACAAACTTAAACGCTGCTCCCACAGCCACGATGACAGGAACCTTCAACTGGTTTCGGTGCTCATAGATCCAGCGTTCCTGCTTGGGCAACCCAAGACCTACCCATAGGACGTCCGGCCTGGCCCGATTGATTGCCGCGACGATTTCAGCATCCTCCTCCCGAGTGAGAGCACGAAAAGGAGGAGAATAGCTTCCCGCAATTTTGAGGGAAGGAAACTGGCTTCGCAGCCTGGATCCGAGCGCCTCCAGAACTTCATCCGTGTCACCGTAGAAATAGCTCGAGTAACCTTTTTGGTCGGCCAGTTCGCAGAATTTCAGCAGCAGGTCTGCGCCGCGGACCCGCCGGGGAATACCAGACAGCTTTTTCCCGGCTACGCGGGCCGTCCACATACCGTCAGGTATCGAGAGAGATGCTGATTCCAGAATCTCTTTGAAGTCGGCCTTCTTGAAGCCTTCGACGATGCCGTGAGAACTGGTAACGGCGATCCAATGCTTCCGGTCGCGGTCCTCAATCCACCGGCTCATGCACTCCAGCGTGCCTTCAACATCGACGCTGTGGACGGGCACACCGAGAACTCGCGCGCAAGGGGGAAGATTCCATTTGCTGAGAGACACCGGGCTGGTTAAAACGGACGCCATAAGCATCTTCTCCTTTCTATCGATCTTCAACGGGTGAGAATGCCGGCTGAGGCAGAGGTCTTCTGGCCAATCGGGCTTTCATTTTGCGGATGGTACGCTTTCCGAGCCATGAAGGGACCTTGCCGGCGCGGACTTCCCAGCCGCCTGAAAATGTGACCAGGAAAGAAAAGGCCACCAGGCGAAAGTCGATCCACAGACTCTGCCGCTTGATATACAGCAGGTCGTAACGGAGTTTCTGCCGCCGGGGGAGTTCGCTGTCCCCATAGATTTGTGCGATGCCGGTCAGGCCGGGGCGCACCGTATGGCGCAGATCAAATCGCGGAATCTGCTTTCGAAACTCTTTCACCAGCTCACTCCACTCAGGCCGCGGCCCCACAAAGCTCATGTCGCCGCGCAGGATGTTCCATAGCTGCGGGAGTTCATCCATGGCGGTGGAACGCATCAGCCGGCCGACACGCGTGATGCGGGGATCTTTTTCGGATGCCGGAACGGCGCCCCACTTCTGGTCCGAGTCAGCCACCATGGAACGGAACTTGTAGCTCACGAATTCCCTTTTCCCCTTGCCGACACGAATTTGCCGGTAGAAGACCGGGCCCCCGTCTTCCAGCTTGATGGCTGCCGCAAGGGCGACCCAAAGCGGCGACGATAAGATGAGTCCGACTGCGGATAAGAAAATATCGAATGCTCGTTTGGACATGATCAATGCTCTCCTGATATGAACGTTGTTATAAAACTGATGGAGGTGAACCTGGGGTCAGGCAGCAAACAGATTTTGGATGGCAACGATGATGGCTTTGTAATGCCAATCGAAAATCAGATGGCCATCAAGCCGGCCAAAAAGATCGATCGCACTGGCCTTCTCAAATGTCTTGTTCAGCAGTGAGTCGGGAAGCTTGGCGATCATCCTTCTGAAAAAGTAGCCGGTTTCCAGTTCCCGGTTGAAGGTGGAGCGGCAGTAGGTTTCAAACGAACTCAAAGCCTGCTCAGAAAAATCGTTCCGGCTGAACGCGCGGATGATAACATCGGCCGCCATTTCAGCCGAGAGCAGGCCGTAATAAATTCCCCCGCCGGTGGTTGTCTTGATGTGGCCGGCCGCTTCGCCAATCACCAGGGTGCGGTCGGCATAACACTTGCCATGGGGCCACTGGGTAATCACCTTCTGGCTGATCTTGTACTGGTCGCGGCGAAGCTGCGGGGCAACCTTTCCCAGCAGCTTTTTGAAATAAGGCCGCGGGTCTTCGCTGCTCATCAGGCCCACCCGGACCCGCCCGTGGCCCAGAGGAATCTTCCACCCGAAGGCCCCCGGCGCCACTGCCTGCCCGACATAAATCCTGGTGGGACGCCACATGCCGTCTTTCCCCAAGGGGATATCCGCCTGAATGCCGCGCAGGAAATCCCGTGGACGGACCAGCCCCAGCTTCTCGGTGAGAGAGCGGTTCACCCCGGAGGCGATAATCACCGCGCGTGCCTTTTCATGCTCCTGCTGGCGGCCTCCCTTTGACCGGTATCGAACCACCACGCCCTGCTTTTTTTGCTCGATGGACTCGACAAACTGCCCGAGCCTCATTTCAGCGCCCGCAGAAACCGCGCGGCTGGCCAGGTCACGGTTGAATTCCGCCTTGTTGACAACGTGGGCAAGGGGTTCTTCTCCGTTGTGCTGGATCTTCCTGCCGGACGGCGAAATGGCCTGAACTTTCTTAATGGTATTCAGCACCGACGTTTTAGGAAGGTCGAAGCGGGAAAAAGCTTCGATTCCGATGACCCCTGAACAAACAGCCCGTTCTCCGATTTCCCCCTGCGCATCAAAAAGGCTCACGTCAAGCCCGGCCGAGGCCAGCTTGTAAGCGGCATGAAGTCCTGCCGGCCCGCCTCCCACAATGATCAAGTCCTTCACTTACTTCCTCCGTCGGCTCCGCCTGCACTGCCTGTTCTGTCTCGACTCACCGGGGCCGGCACTCCCAGTCGTAATGGATTCCCGGATCATCGAAAGCTATCCGGCCTTCGTCGGATGGATCGTAAAAATGGTTGGTCGCATAGAGAAGATGGGCAGTCTCAGTCCCGATGACTTTGTAGCCGTGCGCAACGCCTGGAGGAATTCTCACCTTCCATGGGCGCTGCGCGCCGATAAACAAGGTGTTTACCCGGCCCCAACCGGGTGAACCCTCCCGAAGGTCACAGAGGAAAACCTGGAACATGCCCGCCAGGGGCGCCCACAGATCGGTCTGCTCAAAATGATAGTGGATCGCTTTAATCACGCCCGGGTAGGAAACGGTGAATGACACCTGGATCTGATGGCCGATGTCATCGGCGAACTCGTGTGCGAACCCGGAGTCGCCGAAACGAAAAACCTCCGCGAAGCAACCACGGTCGTCCGGCCAGGCGATGAAAGGTTCAATTTCCACACCAGCGATCAATCGCGAAGACTGCGGGCTGGTGATCACATCGCCTATTCCGGCGTCTTCATGGTGTGGCAGCGCCAGCCGCAATCCTGCGCGCTCACCGATCAACCGTTTCTCAGGCGGATTTTGAATAAGCTGTTCGTTCGTCAGCGTCATTTCCTCCCTCACAAATTTCGGCGAGGCCGCTTTCCAATCCTGCCTGCCCATGCGGCAAAAGTCCGATGCCCGATGAGTTGGGCCGCTGCGGCCGCTCCGGTCACCGCGATGCGCATTGGGGAATGCCTCCAGGGTTCTGAATTCTCTTCAAAGTCTCGTCACGATGTTCGTACTGCTCCTGATAGTACGAACGGTAGGCCTGGTTCTGGATTCGCTCTCTCCAGCCGGCATTGGCCACATACCAGTCAACCGTGTCCGCCAGGCCTCCGGCAAAACTGACCTCCGGATGCCAGCCCAGTTCGGTTTCGATTTTTGTTGTGTCCACGGAGTAGCGCCGGTCGTGGCCGGGACGGTCCTGGACAAACGTCAGCAGAGAATGAGGCTTGTGAAGACGGTCCAGAATATGCCGGGCGATTTCCAGGTTCGGCCATTCCTGCCCCCCGCCGATGTTATACACTTCCCCAGCGCGGCCGCGGTGCAGGACCGCGTCCAGGGCCCGGCAATGGTCCCGAACAAAAATCCAGTCGCGCACCTGGAGCCCGTCGCCATAGATCGGAATACTCTGGTCCGCAAGCGCCCGGGTGATCAGGAGCGGCATGAATTTTTCGGGAAACTGGAAAGGGCCAAAGTTGTTGGAGCAGCGGGTCACCGTCACCGGAAACCGGTAGGTTTGGAAGTAAGCTCGCGCCAGAAGGTCGGAAGCGGCTTTGCTGGCCGCATAGGGGCTGCTGGGATCCAGGGGTGAATCTTCCCTGAACTTCTGCGTGCCGGGCGCGCTGCCGTAAACCTCGTCCGTGCTGACGTGAACGAATCGCTGGATGCCGGCCTGGCGTGCGGCCTGCAACAGGGACTGGGTTCCCAGCACGTTGGTCCTGACAAACACGGAGCCGTCCAGGATGCTCCGGTCGACGTGAGATTCAGCCGCGAAATGAACCACCGCATCCACTCCCGTAGAGAGTGCCTGAGCCACCTGATCGTGGTCGCAAATGTCCACTTTCAGGAATTCATGCCGCGGATTTGCAAGCACGTCGGAGAGGTTTTCAAGGTTTCCGGAGTACGTCAGGTTGTCCAGGTTCAGAATGGAACAGGAAGGGTATTCCCGCAGCATATGGCGGACAAAGTGCGACCCGATAAAACCCGCTCCTCCTGTGATGGCAATTTTCATTCTGTTCTCTCTTAGGGCTGGGGTTCCACTGTGGCCGCGTCCTGCGCCGGTGCTTCCAGATTCACTTTGTTAGCGCCCGTTTCGGCGACAAGGTTGGTGGCGCTTCTCAAGGACTCAAAGGTTCCGGCGTCGGTCCACCACCCGTCCAGAACGCTGTAGGTCAGGGTGCCTTCGTCCAGATAGGAATTATTCACATCGGTGATTTCAAGCTCGCCCCGCCGGGAGGGTTTCAATACTTTGATCTTCTCAAACACGCTTGAGTCGTAGAAGTAAATCCCGGTGACGGCATACGGGCTTGGGGGATCTTTCGGCTTCTCCTCGATCCGGATGATCCGGTCGCCGTCGAAAACCGGGACCCCAAATCGCTGGGGATACGGAACCTCCTTGAGAATGATGTGGGCGCCTTTGGGCTGGCGCTCAAATCGTTCGGCAGCCTGCACAATGTTGCCCTCAATAATGTTGTCGCCCAAAATCACACAGATTTTGTCCCCGCCCGCAAAGTACTCCGCCAGTATCAGGGCGGCCGCGATGCCACCTTCGCCTTCCTGGTAAGTGTAATTCAGGTGGCGAAGGCCGAACTCCCTGCCGTTGCTCAGCAGGCGGAGAAAATCGCCTGAGTTGTGCCCACCCGTGACGATCAGGATCTCTGTGATCCCGGCATTGATGAGCGCCCGAATGGGATAAAAGATCATGGGCTCTTCGTAGACGGGGAGCAGATGCTTATTGGTGATTTTGGTTAGAGGAAAAAGGCGCGAACCCGTTCCTCCAGCAAGAATGACGCCTTTCAATCAACGCCTCCTATTTTTGGAAATCTGTTGCCAACCCGATTTCCCGGCGGTCACTGCGGACAAGCCATGCTTTCTTCCCGAAAGGCAGGCTGATGGGCTCATTGAGGGCCTCCGGTCTGCACGACTTTCCGCCGTCCGGATGAGCCGGGAATTGTGGATAACCCCGCGCACACGGCAAACCACGCCGCGTTGGCTGGAATGTGCAAATTGAAGTCAACAAAGCTGTGAATCAGCAATCCACAAACGGCCAGCGCAGCTCCCAGGCGAATCCAACCCGCTTCCTCCCCCAGACGCTGGCGCAGGTTGCTGAACGCCAGACGAAAGAACAGGATGAGGGCTCCGAGGATGATCAGTCCTCCCACAGCCCCGGTTTCAGCAAGGGCTTGAGCATAGTCATTGTGAGCATACGGATAGAGCTGATTCGTGGGAAAACTTTGATAGGCTGGAAAAATCGAACCGAAGCTGCCGAGGCCGGCCCCCATTGCCGGATGGTCCCGGAAGATCAGCAATGCATCAAACGCCACATGCATCCTGTCGCCATAGGTCGCTTCCGGCGCGTTCACAACATTGCCCACGGACCCCAGCCGTTGGGTAACCGTCGGGGGAGCCATCCAGAAGAAGCAGGCTGTGGCAGCCACCAGACCCAGCATTCCCAACAGCAGATGCCGGCGGGAGTTGCCCTTCGGCAATCTCCTCCAGAAAATCCAGGCGAAAATCAGAATTTCTCCGAGGAACGCAACAAACCCTCCGCGAGAAGCTGACAACAAGAGCGAACAGATGGCGACGCAAACGGCAAAGGCCAGAAGCACCTTGTGCGGGTCATCCCGGGGCCTCGAAAACACATAGGCGGCCGCGATCGGGATCAGCATTTCCATCAGTCCCGCAAAGTCATTGTGGTTGACGTAAGGGCCGAAGATGCGGCCGCGGGATTTGATAAGCCAGAAGATCATTCCCTGGCTTGAGAAATATTGCAGAATGGCAAAGAGCCCCATGAGGAAGGCATAAGCCGTGACTGCGAATCCGGCCATCCTCCATGTCTTGCCCGAAGCTTCGCCAAAGAGCTGGCCCGCCAGGAAGAACAGAACAACATCCGTTACCAGTTTGATCAGGGCTTCCCGTGTCTCAGAACTGTTGAGGGTGAAATGGCCAAGGTATTGAACCACTCCCATCAAAAGGAACAGCGCAGCAGGCACATAGAGCGGCGACCAGATCATTCTGACGGCCCGCCGCCCGGCGCTTCCCACGGCCCAGCATGCCAACGCGGCAAAGGACAGGATGTAGAGCGCCGCCCACGCCCAGGGCTCTACTGCACCGAAGGCAAAGGGCGCCGCCAAAAGAGTTGCCCCCAGGAGGGCCCGCGCGCGTGAAAACCATCGGGTTCCTGCAAGGGCTGCCGCTTCTTCCTTCCGGAATGAAACAGGGAGGAATTCTGCGCTGCTGGTTGAGGCGCTCATGATGAAGGCGCTGAGGCTTTCAGGACCGGCCCTTTCGACGCTGTGTCGTCTTTTAAATCGACAGCATCCACCCAGAAGCTGCCGCTGATATCCGAAGGAAACGACAAGCAGCGGGGCCGCCAGACTGAAATCTGCACCAGGCGTGTCATCGGACCCGTTGAAAAGTCGACGCTCACCGGGTGCCAATTCGTTGTTCCTACTGTGCCCTCTGTTGAAACATCCAGGCAGCGGGAACATTTCGGGTCCGTCACCCGAAGGAGTGGGCCGCTGTTCGACGTGATATCTTCCGACCGCACAAAAGCCTGTAGGCGATAGGAGTGACCCGGGGTCACAGGAACAAACTCAGACAGGGGCTCATCGTTGTCATTCCGGCTGACAGTGAAAGCTACTCTTGCACTTCGATTTCCCGCATAAGGCCCTGAATCGTCAAGCTCCACCCTTGTGTAGGGTTCCATGTGAACACGCCAGCCGAAGCCCATCTTCAAAAGCGGCTCTTCAAATCCGCCATTGAACACCAGGTTGCCATCAGAATCATCCGGGGGTTTCCTGATGATTCCGTGCGACTCCAGGTCCCGCCAGGCGCTGACCGCTTCCTGGTCCGGGCCCTGGCGGATGAGCCATTCAAGGTAAGGGCCGGCCAGCGAAAGCGGGAAGGTCTTATTCATGGCGAAGGTGGCCTGCCAGACAGGGTAAGCATCCGCTCCTTGACCATGATAGACAAGATAATTGATAAACGAAAAATTGAGTTGCGGGTCTTCCCGGTTCAAAAGGACACTTCGAAAAACTTTTCCTGGATCGCCTACGGACTTCAGGCAAAGGCGGAAGGTTTCAGGAGCATATCCGGGGTCCATCTCCAGCAGTTTCCGAAACTCACTCAAAGCCTGGTCCGCACGGCCACGAGCCAGTTCATCGTTGGCGGCATTCCATCGGTAGCGGGGTGTATTCGGAGCCAGAGATAAAGTGCGCTGCATAGCCCGATCGGCACAGGTTGTGTCGCCGGCTGACTCGCACGCTGACGCCAACCCCGACCAGTATTCCGGCTGGGTCGGAGCAAGTTCCGTCGCCTGCCGCAGTTGCTTCAACCCATCTTGAACTTCAGAAGGGTCCATGGAATAGCCGTCGACCCGGCCCAGGCGATAATGGAGCTGCGGATTTGCCGGATCCAGCGCCACTGCCTGCCGAACTTCGCGAGATTCCGAGGAACTGCCCATGGTTGCCGCCACAGCGATCATAACGGTCCTGAAAGCCAGCACCAACCCAGGCACGATGACGGCGATTATAAAAACCACGGCCTTCCCCCGCGAACGCAGAGGAAATTCAAAAGAGAAGATGGATAAAAGACGATGAACGGGCAAGGTGGGAATTAAACTCTTCAGCCTTGATGTGGAGAAAACACTGTCTGCTTATAACTTTAAAGTCGTACTGACCTTGCTGTCTGGGTTCTCATCATACTGCTCCACCCCAGTGTCTTCGCCGTTATGATAATTGCCGTAGTATCGCCGGTAACTGTAGCCGTAATACCCATCATGACGAAGGTCCATTTTGTTAATGACCGTACCCAGGACTCTTCCACCCGCGTCCTGCAGCATTCGGAACGACCTGAGCACAGCGTTCCGGGGAGTCGCGCCGCTCTCAACCACCAGGACAACTCCGTCAACAAGCGTCGAGAGCACCGTTGCGTCCGTCACGGCCAGCAAGGGTGGAGAATCAAGTACGAGATAGTCGAAACGGCTTCTTAATTCCTTCAACAGATCTTCCATCGCGGGTGAAGAGAGCAACTCGGCAGGATTTGGAGGATTGGGTCCCGACGTGAGCACCCACAGGTTCACCGGGGGTTCGACGCAAATCAGAGCCTCGTCCAGAGAATAGGCCCCGGTCAGGACCCCGCTGAGTCCCTTTCCAGCTTTGCGGCCCAGGGCTTGTGCAACTCCAGGCTTGCGGAGGTCACTGTCAATGATTAGCACTTTACCGCCCCGCTGGGCAAGGCTTTGGGCAAGATTGAGCGAAGTGCTGGTCTTGCCTTCCCCGGGCTGGGAACTCGTCACCAGAATCAACTTCGGCGGGCGCGGAGCAGTCGAAAGCAGGATGGATGTGCGCAGCGTGCGGAAAGATTCGGCAATCGGAGAGAAGGGCATCTTCGTGACTGCGAGTCCTACGGCACCGTCGTTGCGAGCTGCGGCCGCACCTCCGATTGTCCGCCAGGAAGGGCGAGGACCCACGGAAGCCGACGACGGGATAACGGCCAGCGCGGGTGCCGGAAGAAAGCGCTCAACATCCTCAGCGTTCTTGATCGAACTGTCAAAACCCTCCTGCACAAATGCGATCGTAATCCCCAGCATCAAACCAACAATCAGCCCCACGGCGATTTCACGACCTTTCCGGGGACGCACGGGGATGCTCGGAACCAGTGCGTGGTCGATAATGTGAACGTTATTGGCGTGCATGCCGGCGGAAACCATCGCGTTCTTCACATGCATCAGCAGCCCGTCATAGAGGTCCTGATTGGTCTGGAATTCGTGCTTCAGAATGTTCTGCTGGATCTGCAATTGGTTGGCTTTCCCAATGGATGCCGTCTCCTGATCCACCCTGGACGCTAAGATTCTCTCCCGCCCCAGCGCGGACTGATAATCATGACGGATGCGGTCGAGCACCTGCTTCCGCTGTTGGTCCATCAGGGAACTGATTTGCTGGATCTGGTCGTGGAGCCTGACTACTTTAGGAAACTTCGGACCGTACTGAGCCAGAGTATCGGCATACTGAGTTTGCAGATCACCGATTTTCCCCTGGAGCGACTGGAGAAGAGGGTCCTGGACCAGGACGCCAACTTCTGCAGGATTGGCCTGTGCGAGCTGATAGAGGGACTGTTTCTGGGCAAGATCGTTTTGGGCCGCAGTCAAATCCTGACTCAGGTTGCCCAGGCGCTGTTCCATAACGTTCTGGTCACCGCCAATGGCAACAATAGAATTATTTCTTTCATAGTCCACCAGGGCCTGTTGGGATTTTTCAACTTTGGACTTCAGCTCTCCCAGCCGCTGCTCCATCCATGCGGAAGCTTGCCGTGTGGCGTCAAACTTCGTGCGGAAGTTGTATTCAGTGTAGTTGCTGACCAGAGCGTTGACAGCACGGGCCGCAAGACTCGGGTCAGGACTTTCGAAACTGACCTGAACGATGCGGGTTCCGTTGAGCAGTTGGACATTGAGCGCATTGTCAAAAGTCCGAATCAGTTGGGTCTCGACCGCATCAGGGCTACTGGGGTGCGCGGCTGCCTTGGGGGCGACGGAGACGAACTCCGGATTCTCATCCAAGTGAAGCTGCTGAATAGTCTCCCACGCCAGGTCATCACTCGACAGCACATTGACCTGGGTCGCTAAGAAGGTGGCGTCCGGCGGTTGTGGCTCGTCCAGATTCTGGACATTCTGAAATCGCGGGGGCTCCGCCTCAATCGAAACCTCTGAGACCGCCTGGTAGATCGGCTTGGCCTTGAAGGCAAAGATGGCCACAAGGCTCACAACCACAAAGGCGCTGGCCAGAATCGTCCATTTTCGCTTGAGGAGAATAGCCCAGTAACTGCGGAGATAGGATGACACTTCAAATCCATCCGTCTCCGCAGGCAAGGCCTGGTACCGTTGGGGAACGCTTCGTTCCGGCACAGATGATTGGGGCAAGATCGGATCTTTGAAGTATTCAGTCATGTTTTGGAGTTACGGCTCCTCCAGATCAGAGGGGAGCGCGATATATAGTTGTAGTCACTCCTGCACCAATGACAGCCTGGAGACCGCGCTGCAAGACCATCTTGCCCGTACTATCAGGAACAAAGAGGATATCGTTGGCATCCAGAGACTGATCAGGGGCCTTTCCAGCGAGAATCTGTTTGAGATTAACGGGAATATCTTTGTGCCCCCCGGGGGCTGCGGGGTCCTTGCGAATAATGACAGCCTTTTTCTGCTTCGCAGTGGAGGTGACATTGCCTGCCAGGGCAACCGCTTTGAGAACGGTCATATTCTCCCAGCTTCTCGCCAGCGTATATCCTCCGGCGCGTTGAACAGCCCCGACAACGTAGACAATGCCCGCGCGTTGAACGGTGACTGAGTCGCCGGGATAGATCGCAATGTTGGAGCTGGGGTCAGCGTTCTCGAGGAGTTTCTTCAGGTTGACTTTAATTATAGTTGGGGGTGCTGTGTCAGTGGTTCCATTTGAATTCTCCTGAAGCCCCAGAGCTCTCATGGCAGTTTCGCCTCGTGTGACCACTGCCGTGTCCGAGGCGTCATCAGCAAGGCCCCCGGCCTGTGAAAGCACGTTGAGCAGGTTGGTTTCCCCAAACATCGGGAATACCTGGGGGTTTCGAACAGAGCCCGTGATGGCAACAGAATGCCCGCGCGAGGCCTTGACGGTAACGGTGACCGCGGCATGCGTCACCATACCGGCACTGCGAAGCTTTGCAGCGACGACGGATGAAAGCTGATTGGGACTCAGTCCCGCCGCTGTAACGGGCTCGGAGAGCAAAGGAAGTGTAATCGTTCCATCAGGGCTGACACGGTATTCGCGGCTGAGTTCGGGAACATCGACCACATAGATGTCCAGCAGATCATCCGGCGCGACGATGTATTCCAGATTCTCCCGGGCCAGGAGCGCACCCCCCGACTGGCTACCCGGGGTGTCGAGGGCGCTCGGCCCTTTCGAGGCTATGTTCGTTTGACCAAGTGCCGCCTGCGGGAAACAAACAGCCATGAAGATTAAAGGCAGAAACCCCAGGAGATGGAGGATACGGTGGGAATACGTATCGATGGCAACGGGAATATTATGACGAGATCTCATCGATAATTACAGATCGCGGCGGATGGCAGGAAAACGCTGGTTGGCACAGAAGAATGGTCGTTGTCCACTCGTTCGACGTCCGCAACGTCCACTTCTACGGAAATCGATTTCACCAGCAGTTCAACAGAAAGAACTAACCGGTAGAAATTCTTTTTGCGGACCAGGACCCCTTCCAGCCCTCCAAGCGGGCCAGACTTCACCCGCACGCGGTCTCCTGACTTCAAGAATGGGTGAGGTTCGGCATTCAACCCGTTTGAGACAGCCTGACGCACTGCCTCGATTTCCTCAGCCGGGATGGGCGCCGGAACGCCGCCCAGTCGGACAAAATCATAGATACCCGGGGTTGAAAGGACGAGATTACGCTGACCGGGAGCCGCCAGAGTAAAAACATAGTTCGGAAAGAGTGGCAAAATCAGGTCCTTCATCCTGTCTTTCCAGCGATGCGCTGTTTTGTAGACCGGCAGGAAGACTTTCAGTCCCTTCCCTGAAATAACCTCCGCAACCACCTTTTCGTGCCGGTGGCGAACGTATAGAGCAAACCAGGCCGCCGAAGGTTTCCGATAATCAGTCATATCCTGTATTTTGTCCATAGCTCCGCTTGGTAAGTCACAAAGCCCATTTCATCCTATGTCTTTGCCCCTTACTTTGTGCGAGATGGAAAGGTTCCCAGCTTCGCTAAATCAATTAATCCAGGCGCTGCCCTTGGTCAATCGGCTCCAGCGCGAGTCTTTGTTCCTGCCTCGCGAACTATTTTGACGAACGAAGGATCCGCCTTTTGAAAAAGACATGGCGACTTCGTGCGAGGCTCCTGCGTTGACACGTTTCACTGTCCCCGGGAATCGGATGGCGGTAACTTCGCCTTCCGGGTTTTGAAAAGCAACCTCAAGAGAAATTCGGCGGCCCACCTCAATGGGTTGATCGAGAAGGAATCTTGCTCCATTCTCGCTAATATCGTGAAGCCAGCCGCAGCCGATCATCCGCTTTCTTCCACGCCCTGGAGTAAGGACTTTGATAGGGCAATCAATCGCGTAACGTTCTTTTTGTCTGCGCTCATCAGGCATCGATACAGATATCACCCTATCAGATTGAATCGTTCGCATACTTTGCCCCCCCCAAGGCTACCCGTTGACTCTACCATTGCTCTCTGCTGGTACCGCAATCCCGTGGAAGGGTGAATTTTGGGGGATGGCTATGCCGCAAAGGGTTAACCCGGAACCCAGACTTCGCCAACCTGATCCTGATTTTCGTTTCCGGTTTCGCCGCTCACTTTCCATTACGAAAAAGGTGGGTAAGCCGATAGAGTAAAACTGCTGAGGCAGGCGAAGAGACCCTGCTTCCCGCAACCCCGCCATCCCACAGCTCTACAACAAGGTTCGGGGCCAAGCCGGCCGATGGCCGCCGCCCGGTTCGGAAAAAATGATGGCTGGAATAATTTGAAGGCTAAACCAGGTCGCAAGCAACTATCCCTTTGTATGATTTACCCGAGGGAACAGTCTTGCCACGAACGTGTTTAAAATAGACGACAGCAGCTGCCCGCCGTGTGCTGACCTGAAGCTTCTTATAGATCGATTTCACATGTGATTTTGCCGTCTCCGTACTGATGCAAAGGCTGCTGGCCACTTCTTTATCGGAGTATCCCTGGGCAATCAGGGTCAGAACTTCCCATTCCCTGGGGGTGAGGTTACTGGCCATCATGGGTTCCGTTCTCCGGCCGGCGATCAGTCTGTCAAGGACGGCGTTCGTCACCCGGGGAGGAAACCAGCGTTCGCCTTCCGCTACCTTCCCAAGCGCTTTGACCAAAACCTGAGGACTCTCAGTCATCGACAAACATCCCGATGCGCCTGACTCCAGAGCTTGTGCCCCAAACTCCTCATCAGGACGGTCCGTTAAGAACAGGACGCGTATTTCCGGGAAGATTTGGCGCAAATGGTTCAGCGATTCAAGGCCAGCACCAGGGTCAGCGGTATGAATAATGAGGACGGGCAACCGGGACTCATTGCTTCCATCAACAAGGTCCGATACACTATCAAATTCCAGAACATTAACGTGGGTTCCCAGGGCGGCAAGATAAGCGCAGAGAGATTTGCGAAATAGAACTACTGGACTGACCACTCCCAACTTCATAGGTACCTCCATTAGATAAGGATGTACCCCCCCCAATTATTAAGAACCGTAACATTCGATCAAGAAGCACAGGAACAAGGGAAAAACAGTACGATGTTTACCTTTTAATTATGAGACTTTTCTAACAACTTTTTAATCATATCTACGCCGCCCGAAGTCGTCAAGCAATTTCGCAATACGCGTGTCGGCGCGCGAAGGGCTGTTCTTCGACTGGTTTGGCCAACTGCACCCAAGGGTGAGTTTCCCACCCGCTCACTTGTGCTGGTGGGAGGGATAGCGGCGGCGGCCAGCATGTTCAGCCTGGATGACGTCATCACAAGATTGATGGTCGCCCGTATCCTGGTGCAGTTTGTTGCGCAAACGGTGGGGCCGTTTGTCTATAGAAAGACCCAGCCGGAAAAGAAATTGCCCTTCAAAATTTAGTTGCACCCGTCTCCGGCCATACTTGCCCTGACCGGCTGGCTCTACATCTTCGGCAGTTCGGCCAGTCAACCGGGCGGATGGAAATTCATGGCATATGCCTTCACCGCCATCTGCGCGGGTATCGCAGGTTAATTCCATCCTCGCCTATAAGAACCGAATGTGGCCATTAAAAAGCAGCTGAGAGGAATCGGCTGAAAAAGCAGGATGAAATCCGGCAATCGTTTCTCGAAAACTAAATTTCGAGCATGGGCCAGGCCCCACCTGCTGCCGCAGGAGAAGAGGTCGCAAGAGCTGAACGAAGTTGGGTTGATACGGCCCTGCCCTCAACAGGCACCTGGCGTGCCCTTCTCGCGGCATCTTACCTTGTGACAATTCCCAGAAAATTGACAAACCTGAAGTAAGATTCTGCTTCCATGTACCATCCCAACGGCAAACTGTGTATTCTCTGCTTGTGTCGGTCTGCTGAAAGTGCCAACAACGGGCGTAAAATCCTATGCGGAAAATGCAATAGGGGGAACCCATGACAACTTCGCGGAGAACATTTCTAAAGACCAGCCTGGCAGGCGTGAGCGTTGGTTTAGTGGGGACGGCAACCGTTGCAGGAATGGCAAGTCCGATTGACGATGATGAATTGATCTCATCAAATCTTCATGAACTCGTGGGAAAGATTCGCCTGGGTGCAGAGTTTTTCCTGAACAAGACAGCCACGGAAGAGAGTGTCCGGAAGCATTTTCGGCTGATGCAATCTTATGGTTTTACGGTGGCCAGGATCTTCGTCATATGGGATGACATCGAGCGCACTCCCGGTGTGTGGAATTTTGAACGGTATGACTGGATTTACGACGCGGCCCGGGATTCGGGAATCAAGATCGCCGCCACTTTGTGTTCAGAAGACCCGCCTGGCTGGATGGGTCTTACGCCCTTTTATCACCATTACGCCAACCTGAATGATCCCAAACTTCGAGAACACTCGGCAGGCTATCTGGAAAAGGTGGTTACGCGTTATCAGAATCATCCAGCCCATGGGGCCTGGCTGTTGATGAACGAGCCGCATCCCGTCTATTTCTACGACCAGCCTGCAATGGAAGCTTTTGGCAAGTGGCTGGAGCGGAAGTATGGAACAGTGGACAAACTGAACCAGAATTGGTTCCGGCCGCTGCAGAAGTTTTCCGAGGTCCAGGTGACGGCTGACCAGTGGGACTCCTATTGGGTGGACTACCCATCGTTTGTCGACTGGCATGAGTTCAACGAGGACAATATTGTTGAAATCCTCAAGTGGATCAGGAGCCAGATCAGGAAGTTTGATTCTGTCCATCCCACGCACATCAATCCCACTGGCGGCAACCGTTGGAAGGAGGGCCGGGTGGTGGATTTTCTCGGCGCTTCGATTCACCCGGCCTGGCTTTTCGAGGAGTTCAAGCGCAAGGAATTCGGTCTGGCGTTTGCTTACAACATCGACCTCCTGAGCAGTGCTGCCGGCAAGAAGCCCTGGTGGGTTACAGAACTCCAGGGAGGGCCGACCCTCTACACGGGCCGCCGGCCAATGAATCCTACGCTGGACGAATTGACCCTGTGGTTGTGGGACGCGTTTGGCGCGGGATGCAAGGGAGTGGTTTTCTGGCTCTGGAACCCCCGGGTGCTGGGGCGGGAAGCCGGCGAGTGGCAAATGGCGAGCCTCGGTGCCGTACCTTCCGGGCGGGCGGCCGCAGCAAAGAACGTCCTCGATGCCATTGGCCGCATGTCATTTATTGCCGAGGCCGCGCCACAGCCGCAGAAGACGGCCATTCTGTACAACCGCGAGACATTGACTCTGCTTGAACTGGATGGCCAAACACAACAGCGGACTCGCGAAGCCGTTCATTCATTGATGGGTTGCTATGAGGCCCTTCGTCGCCGGCACATACCCGTCACTTTTGTCGACATCGATGAACTCAAATCCGGCGGAGCCAGCCAGTATGAGGTTCTCTATCTCCCCTACTGCTACGCGATCGACGACGCCGCTGTTTCAGCATTGAAGGAATTCATCAACAATGGCGGAACGCTCTGGGCCGATGGGCTCCTGGGTTGGAAAAATGAATATGGCGAAATCCGTCCTAGCCTGCCGGGCGGACTGGTGGAAGTCCTTGGGTGGGAGTCATACGTCGCAGATATCGATCCGGTGGAGCAGCCCTATTCCGTAACCGAAGCGAACGAACAAGGGAGGCGAACTCTGGAAAATCCCGCTGAAGTTGCGTGGCGCTCAGGTGGCGGTCAAGGATCGCCAGGGGAAACCCTTTGCCACCGCGCACGCCTTTGGAAAAGGCAAGGCCATCTATTATGGTTCAGCGCTGACACTGGCGTATTTTCAGCGCGGGAATCCCAAGGTCGAAAAATGGATCACCGCGCCTGCTGTCCAGGCTGAGTCCCAATCTCTCGTCCAGCTGATAAAAGGGCCGGGGCAAGTGGGTTTTCGGGCACTGCATCATCCTTCAGGTCCGATCGTTGTTCTCACCAATTGGGGTGCTGACACGCAAATCATCGTGAGGTTTCGCGGCGACTACGCTTCCATCGCGGACCATCTCGCCGGCTCACCAGTAACCGTGACACGTCATCAGGGTTTTACGGATGCGGAATTGACCCTGCCATCCGGCAAAGCCTGCGTGCTTAAAGCCAGCCGCTAGTCTGACACGCAAACAGGTGGGCAGCCGCTTGAGAGAAATTCTGCAAGTTCAAAGCCCGGTCACAGAGACCATGCGCCAGAACCTGTCTTCCGGCTTTGGCGGCCGGACGGGTTTTGGTTTATTCTTGATGATTGGCTGGTAACTGCGCCATCGAGCGCCGCAGAACACTCCGCAGATACGGGAAACCTTTAATTTCACCATGACAGAACGAATAGAACTTTCAACCGAACTATTGCTGCACATCGCAAAAGAACTCGAAGTTACCATGCGCGGCCTGGTAGCCGTGATAGAACTACTGGATGAGGGCGGAACCGTCCCCTTCATCGCGCGCTACCGCAAGGAGGCTACCGGCAATCTGGATGAGGTCAAAGTCCGGAGCATCGAAGAGAAACTGGCCTACTTCCGGGAATTCGTGGCGCGGCGCGAAACGATTCTTGCCTCCATCGCCGAACAGGGCAAGCTGACGGACGAGCTGAAGGCCCGTATTGAGGCCACGCTCGACAAAAGCGAATTGGAAGACCTCTACCTGCCTTACCGGCCCAAGCGCCGCACCAAGGCAACCATGGCGCGCGAGAAGGGCCTGGAACCGCTGGCGCTTTATCTGTGGGCGCAGGAGCAGGCGGCCGAGCCGCTCGAAACCCTGGCGGCCGGTTTTGTGGATGCTGAAAAAGGCGTGAACAGCGTGGAAGAGGCCCTGGAAGGCGCGCGGCACATTGTGGCGGAGATGATCAGCGAGGACGCCGATCTGCGCAAGGCCCTGCGGAAGGTGATGTTTGAAGAGGGCGTGGTGGTCAGCAGCAAGGTGAAGGACGCCACCGACGAGCAGGAAAAATTCAAGATGTACTACGAATACCGCGAGCCGGTAAAGGCCATTCCCTCACACCGCATGCTGGCCATCCGCCGGGGCGAAGGCGAAGGCGTCCTCTACTTCCTCATCGAGCTTGATCCCCTGCGCGCCGTCACCCTGCTGAAGTCGCGCATTTTGCGTGAGCAGGGCGACTGGACGCCGCAGCTTGAACTGGCCATTGAAGACGCGTGGAAACGCCTGCTGAACTCCTCCATTCAGGCTGAAATCCGTCTGGAAGTCAAGCAGCGCTCGGACGGGGAAGCCATCCAGGTGTTTCGCGACAACCTGCACAACCTGCTGCTGGCGCCGCCGGCGGGGCCCATCTCCGTGCTGGGAATCGATCCCGGAATGCGCACGGGCTGCAAGCTGGCCGTGGTGGACGAAACCGGAAAATTTCTGGACCACGACGTGATTTATCTGCACCGTTCCGAAGGCGAGAAGGAAAATGCCGCGAAGACGATGGAAGCCCTGCTGAAGAAGCATCAGGTGCGCGCCATCGCCATCGGCAATGGAACGGGCTCACGCGAGACGGACGCTTTTGTGCGCGAGTTTCTGCGCGAGAGAAAACTGGACAGCATTTTTTCCGTGACGGTCAGCGAATCCGGGGCCAGCGTCTATTCCGCCTCAGAAGTTGCGCGTCAGGAGTTTCCGGACCTCGACCTCACCGTGCGCGGAGCCATCTCCATTGCGCGCCGACTGCAGGACCCGCTTTCAGAACTGGTGAAGGTGGATCCCAAATCGATTGGAGTGGGCCAGTATCAGCATGACGTTGACCAGCGCCAGCTTCAGGCATCGCTGGCCAGCGTGATTGAAAGTTGCGTCAACCGCGTGGGCGTTGACCTGAATACTTCATCCTGGACGCTGTTGCGTTACGTTGCAGGCGTCACGGAGCGAACCGCGCAAAACATCGTCACGTTCCGGAATGAGAACGGGAGCTTCCGCTCGCGCGCGCAATTGCAGAAAGTTCCGGGCATCGGACCGAAGACGTTCGAACAGGCAGCCGGGTTCCTGCGCATCCGCGGCGGCGACAATCCCCTGGACATGACCGCCGTTCATCCCGAGTCCTACCAGATCGTGGAGCAGATCGCTCAATCGCTGGGCGTTCCCATCGAAGAGCTGATTAAAAATCCGGCACTTCTGGAGAAGGTGGACCGCAACCGCCTCGAGGCCGGCACCTACACCCTGAATGACATTCTGGAAGAACTGCGCAGGCCGGGGCGCGACCCGCGAGAGCAGTTCGTGGCGCCCAGCTTCAACGAACAGGTTCGCGAACTCTCAGATGTGCAGCCCGGAATGGTGCTGGAGGGCGTGGTCACCAACGTAACCAAGTTCGGGGCCTTTGTGGACATCGGCGTCCACCAGGATGGTCTGGTCCACATCAGCGAACTGGCCAACCGCTACGTGAAGGATGCCTCGGACGTTGTGAAGGCCGGCCAGATCGTTAAAGTGAAAGTCCTGAGCGCCGATCCCAAAACCAAACGCATCGGACTCTCCATGAAAGCCCTCCAGGAACCAGCGCCTAAACGCCCGCCCCAATCGCAACAAAAACCGGAAGCCGCGATGGAAGATAAGATCGCACTTCTGGCCTCAAAATGGAAAACCCGTTAGCAGTGGCCTGCTGAAAAGTGTCGCAGGGTTGAAGCGCCGGCCACACGTCAGGATATTTACACTCCCGCTTCGCGTGGTTTAAGCTTTCCTTTTTGTTCATCGCAGATTTCCTTCTCGTGTGCCTTGACAACCCACGCGAAAGAGTCTTTGCAATGGACTGCCGTACCGGCCAAACTGTGCTGTCTGCGCGGGATGGCTCGCAGCCTCAGAAGAAGCGTTTGAAACCGGCTCCTGATAATGTGTCCGATCCCATTCAAGAAGAAGGTCAATGAAATGCACGAGAAAATCCCCAGTCTCCTCGCAAGCGTCCAGGAGCATGCTTCAAGCTGGTTTGCGTCGGTTGCCAACCGGCCCATACCCGCCACCGCATCTGCGGAGGAGTTGCGCCAGGCGCTGGGCGGCCCATTCCCTCAGGAAGGGACTGATCCGGAGGCCGTCACCGGGATTCTTGCCCGCGCGGGCATGGAGGGCGCTGTGGCCTCAACAGGCCCGCGATATTTCGGCTTCGTGGTGGGGGGCAATCTCCCTGCCGCGCTGGCCGCGGACTGGCTGGTGTCGGCCTGGGACCAGAACGCCGGCATCTACGTTCTGTCACCTCTGGTCTCGGTGATTGAGGAGATCACCGGGTCATGGCTGCGGGAACTGGCCGGGCTACCTCCAACCATGAGCTTTGGATTTGTAACCGGCGGGCATATGGCGAACTTTACCGCGCTGGCTTCGGCGCGCCATCGGGTGCTGCGCGATGCCGGATGGGATGTGGAAGCAAACGGCATTTATGGAGCGCCGCCCGTTGAAGTCATCGCCAGCGAGGAAGCCCACTACACAATCTCCACGTCGGTTCGATTTCTGGGCCTCGGAGCCAATCGAGTTCGGCGAATCCCCACAGACAGCCAGGGCCGGATGAGCGTCCCTGCCCTGGGCGCTGCGTTGCAGGGTGTACGGGGGCCGTGCATCGTCTGCGCACAGGCCGGCAACGTGAATACAGGCGCGATCGATCCTCTCAATGAGATCGCCGAGTGCGCAAAGAACTGCGGCGCCTGGTTCCACGTGGACGGCGCGTTCGGTCTGTGGGCCGCAGCTTCGCCTGAACGGGCGGGCCTGCTCCGCGGAATCGAGAAGGCTGACTCCGTGGCGACAGATGCACACAAGTGGCTCAACGTTCCCTACGACTGCGGGATCGCCTTCTGTGCCGACGAATCCGCGCACCGCAGCGCGATGTCCCTGCCTGCCGCCTACATCCTCACTACCGGAGGCGAGCGCGATCCTCACGAATTTGTACCGGAAGAATCGCGGCGCGCCAGGTCCGTCCCTGTCTACGCAGCCATACGTTCTCTCGGGCGACAGGGCCTCACCGAACTCGTCGAGCGCAACTGCCGCCAGGCACGACGCTTCGCCGAGGCTTTGGCGGCAGCGGGATACAAAGTGCTCAATGAAGTTGTGCTCAACCAGGTCCTGGTTTCGTTCGGCACTATGGAACAGACGCAGCGCACCATTGCAGCCATTCAGGAGGACGGAACGTGCTGGTGCGGAGGCACCGTATGGAAAGGCCGGACTGCCATGCGCATCAGCGTCTGCAACTGGTCAACAACAGACGCGGATGTGGAACGGAGCATCGAGGCGATTCTGCGGGCCGCCAAGCGGTCCAAGTTCGGAGTGTAAGTTCCTGGGATTCCATTTGAGCGCTCGGATTCTGTTCCCCAGGCCATAGCCGTGGATCAGGAAGCTCAGGGATAAAGGTGGCGTTCCTCGATTTCCGCCCTGGGTTCACCGGCCTCCACCATTCGAGCGATCAGCCGTTCACGCAAGTGAGCGGCAACCTCGGGCAGCGGCCGATCGCCGTCATAATGGACCAGGTGCGGCGGGTCCTTGCGGCCGGCCAGGTTCAGCAACTGGTGAGGGTCGGCGGCAAGGTTGTACATCTGATATTCCTGATAATGCGTGCTGTGGGGGTCGCGGTCTCCGTTGCCCGTGGGATCGACAACGCAATAGGTCCACTGGTCGGTCCGCAAAGCCCGCGCCACCATCGACGCGCTGATCTGGACAAAAGCTTCGTTCCGCCAGCTTGCGCGGCCTTTCGGGCGGTTGATCAACGGCATAAAGCTGCGGCCTTTCATGGAAGCTGGAGCCGGAACCCCCGCTGCGTCCAATAAGGTCGGCGTCACGTCCACCATGCTGACCACTTCGCTGACCTTCCGCGACCGGTTGAGCCCAGGCCCCTGCATAATCAGCGGAATATGGATGGAACTTTCGTGCGGGCTCCGTTTGTACTCCGTGTTCCGGGTGCGGAAATGGCAGCCGTGATCACTGATGAACAATACGATCGTATTGTTCTCCAGGTTTTCTTCAGCCAGAGTTTTCATGACGGTCCCAACCGATTCGTCAATGCGCTTGATGTCGCCGTAGTAACCCGGAAGCTGCGCCTGCCAGTCGCCGGGAAAGAAACGCAGATCTTTGGGAGCGAAGGGATTCTGGTAGCGCTCGATGTAGCCCTTGGGCGGCACAAAAGCATTGGCATCATTCTGGAAGTGGGGTTCGAGCTGCGAAAGGACGAGCAAAAAGGGCTTCTCATGCCGCTGCTTCAGGAAGCGCACCGCAAGGTCTGTGAGATAGTCCACCCGGTAGACATCCTTGTAGTGCATGGGCTTGCCATCGCCGTCCCAGATGGTTCCTTCATAAGGATGCGACGTCAACTCGATGACGTTGGACGCCTGCCACAGATCGAGAAAGCCTCCGCGATCCTGAGGCTCAACAAACCCCAGCCCTTTATGGTTGGCCCGATCGATCGGGGCCAGATGCCACTTGCCGATGTAATTGGCCGTGTATCCGTGGCTTCGCAGGACGCTGGCCAGAGTCGGCAATCGCGATTCAGTTCCACTCCCGGCGGCAATTTCCACATCCCGGTTTCGGTGGCGTAGCGGCCCGTAAACAGGCAGGCGCGAGCATGGAGAACACAAGGGCTGGTTTGTCACTGCATTCAGCATCGTGACGCCGCGTTCGGCCATGGCGTCAAGGTTCGGCGTTACGCCCATCGGGTTCCGGCCGTTCGCGCCGATAAAGTCTCCGCGAAACTGGTCGGCAATGATGACCACAACATTGGGAGGCTTGTTCCCCGCGGACTCATTGGACTTTCTGCCAGTTCCCTGCGCCACTGCGTCACCTGCCGAAAGAGGAACCGAAGCGGCGGCAGCCGCAACCGACTTTTTCAAAAAATCACGCCGACTGGATGATGCGCCTGCCGAACCATCCGTTCTTCCTTTGCTCATTACTATTGGTCCTCCTATCTGCTCGAAACCCCAGCAGGCATGGTACAGCTATTGAAAGCCGCATTCCAACCCGCCCGATGCGAGCATTGCCGGTGATGCCATCTGCTTCTTCATCATGGAGCGCGAAATCGCCTGCATCTCTTGAATTGCTTCGAGCTGGTGCTGGATGAATTCCATTGCTCGCTGGTTCTTGCGTTCGATCAAACAGATCTGCCGCAAGTCCCATCGGGATTCCCTTGCGATGTCCGATCGTGCGCCGGCAAGATTCTTGAACTCGTGGCGGAAATCGAAGTGCTGGCAGTGCCCTGCCGGTAGGCGCGCTACCCTTCAAGGCTGGATTCTCAGATCACTACTCAGTTTCCATAACTACGCTTGGAAAACGGATACCATGATCGCACGGCCAGAATGTGCGCCCTGGTTTTTCCTGTGTTATAGAAGCCAACTGTGGAATTCAGGCGGAAAAAATAGGCGTCGCCGGGTCCACTGGGGTGCAGGCCTTCGATTCCGTTCTTTCCTCCGCCGGCCACAATGTTTCCGTGCCCATCGAGAATCAGGTAAATTTCTTCGGCCTTGTCATGATGATGAGGGAAATTGGTCCCGCCGGGAGTGAACTCCATCAGGAACAGGCTGGTCACAACGGTTGCGCAATCAATTTTGTCCCGCGTGGCCTTGCTGCCTCCAATAAGCAGCCTGAATTGAGTTGATTTCGGATGCCCTGAAACAAACTCCAGTCCGACGTCGTTCGCATTGGCGATCTGGAGTTCCGAGGGCGGCGCCGGGACCGTTACGCCGTGAGGAATGTCGAACCCCATCACAACGAACCGAAGCGGCGAGTTCGACGCATTCGCCAGACCGTGGCGAACATTCGGCGGGAGATACATGAAGTCGCTTTTCTTAACCGGCTTCTTCTGGTCACCGTAACTGAGGGTCCCGTTGCCTGACAGGATATAGTAGATCTGTTCCTCGGCCGGATAGAAAACCTCTTTGCAACGTCCGCCCGCGTCAAGGTCCGCTTCACCGAACCGGGCCACGCTGCGGACAATTCCGGTGTCTGAGTCGCCCGCGCCAAACAATGGTTTGTAGTGGCAACTGGGCGTCGAGATATCCGTTGCCTTTTCCGGAACGCTCGCAACATTCCGATGGAGCCAGGTGGGAGCAACGGTCCTCTCCTGCGCGCACAACAGGCAAGGGGCGGCCAGCAGGAAGATTACGAACGCGAAACGCTTGATCATCTTCAACCTCCGGAAGAAAACCTTTGATCATTTCACGAAGACGGCGAGAGTAACGAATGATGCATCAAGCAGTCCACCGCCGGCAGAACTCTTGCAAAGTGGATCGCAGACTTCCCGCTGGTCGCCTCACAAAGTCTTCAGGTAGGCAATCAGGTTGCTCAAATCTTTAGCAGAAAGTTTGCCCGCGAAAGGCGGCATCGGCATGGGTTTGCCTTTGGGGTTTCCCTTCTCAATCTGCTCGCGCACGCTGGCCACCGTCGCCGGTTTGTGAGAGAAAGGAAGCTCTTTATTCTTCATAATTCCCTTCAGGCCCGGACCAATCTTGTTTTTCGCCTGATCAGCGTAGTGGCACATGGTGCACTGTTGCTCGAATACTTTCTGTCCCGCCTTGGCTGCAGGCGAAAGTTCGGGCTTCCCCTTCGCCCAGCCGACGGTCGCCGCCGGCAGGACTGCGGCCAGCGCCAGAATGAACAGCCAACCCACCATTTTCATGGAACGTTCTTGCATCGTGCCTCCTAGAGTTTATCTGCCAAATTCTTTTACAACTTCCGCACCCGCGGCGCTCAACCGTTTTCCCAGTTCTTCGCGCGCCTTTTCGGGCGGGTTGCTCACGCCAATCAGGATTTTACCATTGCTGATGGCCGGGTCATAAAGCTTGCGGCCGCGCCAGTCAGGGATGCGCGCTGTGATCAGCAGCGTGACCAGGGTCGTCAAAATGGCTCCCAGCATCGTCAGCTCATAAGTGATGATGCCGTTCGACCACTTGGTCACCAGAGGCATACCACCTGAAATCATTGGATAGGCCTTCTGGGTAAAGGCAACGAATCCCCAGCCGCTGAGTCCGCCCACCAGGCCGCCCAGCGCGGCAATCCACGGCATGCGCGTAACGTTGTCGCGCCGCCCGAAATCGTACTCCTCATAAGGCTCGCCGGTCAGCACAGCGATGTCGCGGTCCTGGAACCCCAGCTCGCTCTGCGCGCGCTCCAGCACATTAAACGCCCGCTGGGCAGAGTCGGGATCAGGATAAAGTCCGTAAATGGCGTTCATCTCATTCCTCTCCAGCTAACCGCCCTGGGGTTGCTCCGTCGCAGCTTCCTGCGAAGCAAGTGCCGGAGCTTCCCCCTTCGTCATGCCAAGCTTTAGTTCCCAGATGGAAATGATGGGGAAGACCCTGGAAAAGATCAGATACAGCAATCCCATGCCGGCAAACGTTCCCACCGTGATGGTGATTTCCACCCAGCTCGGCCGGTAGCTCCCGAAATTGTAGGGCAGAATCTTGTGGGAGAGAGAAGGCACAATAATCAGAAACCGTTCGAGCCACATTCCGATAATAACCGGGATGGAGGCCACCACCGTCCAGCCGATCTTGTTCCGCAGGTTCTTGATGGCCAGAATGGGCGCCGGAATAATAAAATTGCAGAAGACCATGGTCCAGAACAGGGGGCTGAAGCTTCCCACCTGCGTCGTCCAGAACACCGCCATTTCGCTCGGGGAATTGCCATACCAGGTGGTCAGCCGCTCGGCGAAAACAAAGTAGAACCACAATAGGCTCATCACCAGCAGCAGCTTGCCCAGATTGTCAAAGTGAATGGGCTTGAGATATTCCTCCAGGTGCAGCAGCTTGCGCAGCAGGGCCATGGCGATGATCAGCGCGGCGATGCCGCTGAAGATGGCCCCCGCCACAAAGTAGGGACCAAAGATGGTGGAGTGCCATCCCGGCACCGGCGCCATGGCGAAGTCCCAGGAGACAATCGTGTGGACTGACACGGCCACCGGAATGATGGCCACCGCCATGATGCGCATGGCCATTTCGAGGCGGTGCCACTGCTTGGGCGTGCCCCGCCAGCCCAGCGAGACAATGCTGTAGACCTTTTTCCGCCAGCCGTCCGCACGGTCACGAATCAGCGCAAAGTCCGGAAAAGAGGGAAGCGCCAGGAACGTGACGCTGCCGATCAGGTAGGTGTTGATGGCGAAAAAGTCCCACAGCAGCGGCGAGCGAAACTGCGGCCAGATGCCCCGCTCGCTGGGATAGGGGATCAGCCAGAAAAACAGCCACGGCCGTCCCAGGTGAATCAGCGGAAACATGGCCGAGATCGACAACGCGAAAACCGTGATGGCCTCCGCGCAGCGCGTCACCGGCCGCCGCCAGCTGGCGTTTGAAACGCGCAGGATGGCGGAAATCAGCGTGCCGGCATGGCTGATGCCAATCCAGAAAACAAAATTCGTGATGTAAAAAGCCCAGAAGACCGGCCGGTTCAGGCCGGAGACCCCGATGCCGTAATAGATCTGATAGCCCCAGGCAAAGAATGCCGCCACCACAAGAGCCGTCAGGATGGTGGCGGCGGCATAGAAGCGCCACGTGGCATGGTAAAGCGGACGGAGCAGGTCCTGGTTGATCTGTTCAGGCGTTTTGTTCATGGTCCCAGGTATCTCGCTTGAGATAGGTCACCACCGGATGCGTTCCAAGGTCCTCCAGCAGCGTGGTACCGCGGCTGGAACGGGAGAGCCGGGAAACCCGGCTTTCCGGATCGTTCAGGTCGCCAAACACCATCGCCCCCGTGGGACAGGACTCGACACAGGCGGGATTGAATTCACCGTCTTTCAGCGGCCGTTTCTCAGTCTTCGCCTTGATCTCCGCCACCTTGATGCGCTGGATGCAGAACGTGCATTTCTCCATGATGCCCACCGAACGCAGGGAGACATCAGGATTCAGCTGCAGGTTGAGCGGCTTGTCCCACACGGGATTGTAGAAATTGAAGACGCGGACCGTGTAGGGACAGGCGTTCGCGCAATAGCGGGTGCCGATGCAGCGGTTGTAAATCTGCGCATTCAGCCCCTCGGGATCGTGGTAACTGGCATAGGTGGGGCACACCGGCTCGCAGGGCGCGTCGCTGCACTGCTGGCAGAGCACCGGACGGTATTTCACCCGGATGTCGGGAAAGTCGCCTTCGTAGTATCGCTCCACGCGAATCCAGTGCATCGCCCGGCCGAGCGCCGCCTGGTCGTCACCCACTGTCGCAATGTTGTTTTCGGCATGGCAGGCCGCCACACAGGCTTCGCATCCCGTGCACCGGTCTTCGTCGATCACCATGCCCCATCGATGTCCCATAGATCTTTTCACCTTCCGGCGTTAGTCTGGCCCTGCCGCCGACCTTTCCGGCTACCGGCGCCGGAACTCGCGCGGCCACTCTCTCAGCCCGCCGCCAAACAGAATGAGCTTGCCTTGCTTGCCCACTCGCGTAATTTTCACCCGCGTAGCGGCCCAAGCCAGCGCGCCCGTCGCAGCCTCGGCCTGCGGGGCGAGAATCCTGATGGGATTCGCGCCGCGGTGGCTGGCGTACCGGCCGTAGTTCTCGTGTCCCTGGCCCACCGGCATGGCCACCACGTCCGGAGCGATGCCCGGAGCGATCAGGGCCGGCGCCTGCAGCTTGCCGTGCTGCGAGGCCACTTCCAGCAGTTCGCCCTGCCGGATGCCCATCTTCTCCGCCGTCTTCGGGTTGATCTCCACCCAGGTGCTCCACATAGCCGTCGAAATCGCGTCCGGCATCTCCTGCATCCACGGTAGGTTCGCGTGCCGTCCGTCTCCAAACTGCTGCGATTCGCATGGAAGAAAGTTGAAAGGATATTCCCCGGCAGCGCCGTCAAACTGCGGCTCCGCAACTTTCACCGCGGCAGACGATGCCCTCGACGCCCGTGTGGGCGATAACGAACCGGCGCCCCACCAGCCACCCTTCTCCTGAACTTCGCTCCAGAAATCGTCAGCCGATTTTTCAGAAATCGAGCCCGCATGATTGCGCAGTGGGTCAAAGGCCGCCCGCAGCATCTCCTGGTAAGTGTTCCACGGCAGCGCCCTGGCCACACCGCCGCCCAGTTGGTGCGCCACCTCCAGCAGAACGTCCGGCATAGCCCGCGTATGGTGCAGCGGATTCATCGCCGGCGGAGCCAGGCTGGCCACGGCCTGGGTCGTTCCCGATTCGGGAATGCTGTCCACCCAGGATTCCAGATAAGAATGGTCCGGCAAAATCAGGTCCGCCAGAATGCTGGTCTCATCCACAAAGCTTCCAAAGCTGGCGATAAACGAAACCTTTTCGAGCGCTTTCCGCACCTGCCACGCCGGCGGGCTCGCAAACACCGGATTGGCGTTATAGACCAGCAGGGCTTTTACGGGCGAGGCCCCTTTCAGAATGGCTTCGCAGAGCGCGCCGACCGATGCCCCTTCCTTTTGCGCGTTAAGGCCCGGCAGGGGCGGCTGCGGCGTAAACGAAACGCCCCCCGGCTTCCCCACGCTTCCCAGCAGCGCGTTCAGGGCGTTGGCGGCCAGCGCGTTGGCCAAGCCATTCGTCTGGGCCAGCGGCGCCCCGCCGATCAGGACCACGGCCGGCGGATGCGCGGCCATTTCCCGTGCCAGACGCTCAATCTTCCGGGCCTCAACGCCGGTCAGTTTTGCAACCGCTTCGGGCGAGTGGTCCGGAAGCCCTTTTGACCATCCCTCGATCTGCCGGCCGGCCTCGCCGGCAGCACCCGCCGGCCGCAGCTTCGCCTTCAGGATCACGTGGGCAAAACCCATCGCCAGCAGTCCTTCCGTTCCCGGCTTTGCATAAACCCATTCGTCGGCATTCGCGCCGGTCTGCGACATTCGCGCTTCCACCTGCACAAACTTTCCGCGCCGCCCGGCCCGTCCCTGCCGCATGGTGCCGTAACCCACGTTCTGGGCCACGGGCGAGTTCCACCTTCCCAGGAAGTCCGCCCCCAGCGAGACCACGTAGTCCGAGTTGGCCAGGTCAAAAGTGGGCAACTGGTGACGGCCAAAGCTCATCTCGTTGGCCCGCCGCAACACCGTCTGCTCAAAGAACTCAAACTTCACCGCCGGCGGAGCGCCCATCGCCTCCAGGAAGCGCTCGATCAGCACTCCGCGATGGTCCCGAAGCGGCTCGGTCAGAAACGCCACCGGCGACGACTGGCCCGGCGACTTCGGCTGCAGGTGCGAGGCCAATTCCTTGACGGCTTCTTCCCAGCTGATCTCCTGGTATTCGCCCGAGCCGCGCGGTCCACTGCGGCGCAGCGGAAATCGAATGCGGTCGGGATTATAGGTCACCTGCAAGCCCGCCTGTCCCCACGCGCACAGTTTGCCCCGGTTGACGGGATGGTTGGGATGACCTTCCAGCTTTTTGGCCAGGCCCATGCTCAGCAGGCCCAACTGCCCATGGCGGGTCACTTCCGCCTCGCCTTCCATCACTTTCACCTGGAGCCCGCACCCGGCCGCGCACTGCGTGCAAACGCCGGGCTTCCACTGGGCGACGCCCGGCACCAGTTCCTCTTCCGGAATAAACCGGATGAGCTGATGCTCCGGCTTGCCGCAGGCATCCAGCGCCGCGGTGGCGCTGCCCACCGCCGAAATTTTCAGAAAGTTGCGACGATCCATAAGCCTCTTCGCTGCCGCGCCGGTTTCCGTCCTATTCCGGAACAGCCGCGCCTAAAAATGACAAGTCGTGCAATCCGTGGGCGCCTTTCTTTCGCGATGGCAGTCCACGCAGAATCCCATGGTCAGCCCCGCCTTACGCACCGCCACCGTCTCCTGCTTCATGTCCCCATGGCACCTCGCGCAATCCACACCCGCGCGAATGTGCGGCCCGTGCCGGAACTTCACGTGGTCCGACTGGTAGAACCAGTAAACCCGGCGCCAGGGAATCTGCTCACCCTTCTTCTGGTAGGCAGCCACCTTCTTAATTTCCGGTTTATCCGTGGCAATCACCTGATGGCAGGTCATGCAAAATTGAACATTGGGGATGGCAGCGTCGGGCCCATCCGCCACACCTTTGTGGCAGTCTGTGCACTGCATGCCATTTTTCAGATGAACTTTGTGGGTGAAGGCGATCGGCTGCTTTACGCGCGTCGGATAATCATCAAAAAAATCCTTTGCCGCGGCCATCACGCTGGGGTGCGCGGTAGTGACCTGTCCCGAGGTTACATAGGAGGGGTGTTTGACCTGAGGTTGATTCCCGCTCGAACACGAAACAAAAGCAGCTATCACTCCGGCCATGGCCAGAATTAACGGAACCCTACTCCAGCCCCTGAAAAATACCTTGACGAGCAATCGATCCATCCTTTACGTAACACCCAGCCCGGGACTTACCGTTTCCCTGAGGGCTGCCCTCTGTTGCCGGCCTCCGGCCGAAAGCAGATCACTCGTGGATGCGAGCAGACCATCCTTGTTCACCTTGCCCAACAGGGCGTCCGCCTGAACGCTGCACGCCATACGCAGATCCCGGTGAATTCATTCCTGCCCTCGAATGTGCGCCCCAGACGAAAGGCGAGTTTAGACTTATATCTCACCGATTCTGGAATGTAAAGTCAAGGGTTGTAGGCAACGGGCGGCAGCATGCTGCAGGCAACGAATGAGAACAGGACCGGAATCCAACAGATCCTGAAACTATTTGTGAAAGTGTCCTCTCAAAGAGCCCTTGGATGGCGGCCGAAACCTTGAACTGACGTTCGAACGGAATACGGAGAGGGCAGTTGAGACATTTTCGGCGCTTAGCGGGTCTGCAGAAAGATAGAAGAGGGCATACACTTTAGCAACTGTGCGGTTCACGGACCGTCGCACACGTCAGGCGGGTGACGGGCGCGCTTAAACTTTAAGGACATGTCAAGGCAAAGTAAGAAGATCCTGTTCTTAGCAAAGTAAGTCGTTCCTGTGGGCGCTAACCGAAGGAGCCCGTAGGGCGACTGAGGTTAGCGCCCTCGGCGCGCCTCAGCGGGTGCTTCCTCCTGCTTTTCCCACTCCCTGTTCCTGCCTCATAATTTTCCATAGCGGGGGACTCTGACCCAGATGGAAGTCTTTCATCCAAGGGCTGCCCGGGGTTCCCCGCCGAGGCTTCGAGATCGCACCGGCCGAGGCGGACCGGGTCGGTTGGGGAACCGGTTCACACCGGCTCACCTCCAGGGAGCGATCCCGGAAGCGCACCCACACCGTCTGGTCTCGCCGTTCCTCCACCCGCACCGTCGCGCCTCGCAACCCCGGGCGGATATCCGTCCGAGCGATCTGGTATTTCCGGGTGTTGTACCGAATCGTGTAATCGTTGGCCACCACGCGCTCCTCGACATGGCTCAAGATCGCCGCCAGGTTGTGCTCGGCTCGCAGCGGTCGGTGGGCGTCGGTGGCATTCTCCGCTTCCACCGTGAAGCGACGATTCCATAGCGGCAGGTACTCCTGCTCCAAATAGGCGTTGGCTTCTTCCAGGGTTTGCACGCCCGCCTGGCGCAACCCCTTCACCAGCCGGTCCTGGGCGGTGCCGAAGAAACGCTCGATGCGCCCCTTCGCCTGCGGCGAGTGAGCGGCAATCCATCCCACCCCCAGCTCCTTCAGCGCCCGCCCGATCTGCGTCCAGGCCTCTGGCCAAGCCTCGTCCGAGGCCTCCCGCACCGCACGGTTCACCGTGAACATACTGTCCTTGTCGGTGTAATATTCTCCCGGCCGGCCCCACCGCTTCAGATAACTCTCCAGCAAAAGAAAGTTCTCCTCCGTGCTGTCGTGCTCGGCAAAGCGCGCCAGAGCGCGGCTGGTCGCGTCGTCGATCATTGCCAGCAGAAAGAGCTGCGGCCCTCGTCCCTCCAGCCAGTCGTGCTCCGACGAGTCCCACTGCACCATCTCCCCCCCACAGGACCGGCGTGCCCGCCACACGTGCATCTCTTCCACCCTCCGCCGCTTCCGCTTCCATACTCCCGCCTCCATCAGAATTTGCCGCACGCTCTCTTTGCTCACCACCACCCCGTGCTTCTCCCCCAGATACTCGGCCGCCAGTGTCGGCCCAAAGTCGGCGTACTCCCGCTTCACCAGCCGCACCACTTTCGCCCGCACCGTCGCGCTCAATTTCCGCTTCGAGACCCGCCCGCGCAGCCGGTGCAGAATCCCGCCATCCCCCTCCTTCCTCAGCCGCCCCACCAGCTTTCGCACCCAGCGCTCGCTCAGTTTCAACTGCGCCCCCGCCTGCTTCTGCGTCAGGTGTCCCTTCTCTGCCTCGTGCAAGACCTTCAAACGATCCCGCTCTCTTGTGCTCATCCACAACTCCTGTTGTTTGTTCATCCCGACATTTTGCCGGCTTCCAACAGGAACTTCTTACTTTGCTCCAATAGGATCTTTTCACTTTGCTGCGACATTAAACTTTAAGGACATTGTGTTCCGAACCATCCTTTGCTACTATGACGCCGCAATTTACCCCACTCTGCGAGGGTTTCAATGTCGCGAACACGCGTCGTTTCCTTTCTCATTTTTGCAACCAGTCTGCTTCTGGTTTCCTGCGGCCCGGGAACAGGTTCTCATGGCCTCAAGGCCTGGTACGTGGATTCACTCATCAAGGTTTTTCCGGGCGACGCCGTGGGCTCGAGCCAGTTGGCCCCGGCTGAATTCGAGGCAGCCCGCAACCAGCACCTCAACATCCAGGTTGCGCTGCGCGCGACAAAGGCGTTCGCTGCGCTGACAGCGACGATCGAGCCGCTGAAGGACAGCGGCAGCCACATCATCGCTCCCTCGAACGCCAGCATTCGCCAGGTGGGTTACGTGGTGGTGGGTTCACACACGCCTGAATCGCCCGCCGATGAACTGATCGGCACAGCGCCCGGCTGGTACCCTGACGCGCTGCTGGCGCTTCCCCTCGATCTCGAAGCCAACCGCACCCACTCCATCTGGGTTGAGATTCACGTGCCGGCCGACACCCCGCCGGGCGATTACCAGGGCGCCGTCGACATCAGCGACGGCCCGCAGTCCCTGGCGCACCTTCCCTTCCATCTGAAAGTTGTGGCGGCAACGGTTCCGGAAAAAGAGACCCTCAACGTCACCAACTGGTTTTCACTCGGCGGCCAGAAATCGCAGCAGTTTTTTGGAGTTGCGGAGTTTTCTGACGGCTGGTGGAAGCTGGTGGACAACGTGGCCCATGTGTTTGCAGCGCACCGCCAGAACGTCATCTTCACTCCTTTGATGGAGTTGGTGCAGCCCAAAGTGGAGGGCGGAGGGCTGCAATACGATTTCAGCAACTTTGACCGCTGGGTGGAAACCTTCAAGGCCGCCGGCGCGCTGAAATACATCGAAGGCAGCCATCTGCTGACGCGGCCCTACTACACGGCGCCCCTGGGTGTGGAAGTGTTTGAACGCCAGGGAAACAAGGTGGTCACCCAGACCTTCCCGCCCGACTCGCCGCAGGTCAGAAACTTCCTGGCCGGCTTTCTCACGGCGCTCAATAAACATCTGGAGAGCAAGGGCTGGAAAGGGATGTACCTGCAACACGTGCTGGACGAAGCGCACGGGGACGAGATTCCTTACTACGGCAAGATTGCGGCGTTCGTGCGGCAGTACCTGCCCGGAGTGCAGACCATCGACGCCATCAACGCCCAGAGTATTCCGGAAATCGAACGGAAGGATTGCGACATCTGGGTTCCCGTGCTCGGCAGATTTGACAACGCCGTCGACGTGCTGGAGCAGAGGATCCAGAGCGGACATCCCGTGTGGTATTACATTTGCGTGTTTCCTCAGGGCCGGTACTTAAACCGCTTTATTGATTTTCCGCTGATCAAGAGCCGGCTGCTACCGTGGCTTGACTTTCGCTACAACCTCACGGGGTACCTGCACTGGGGAGGGGATTCCTGGACTCCCAAGCCAATGCTTGACACCCAGGCCGTCATCAACGAAAACCGCGACCTTTTGCCTTCCGGCGACGCGTTTATCTATTATCCCAACCGAAAGGATATGACGTTTGACAGCTCCATCCGCATGGAAACCTTCCTGGCGGGAATTGAAGACTACGAATTGCTGCACCAACTGCAGGCTTCGAACCCTGCTGAAGCCAAAAGCCTGGGATCGAGCGCCATTACATCGTTCACGGATTACGTTCGCGACGTGGCGGCGTTTCGGAAGATCGAGTCCAAACTCCTGGCGGCCGCGTCCAAACCCTAGCTGGTCTGGGCCATGGCGCGCCAGGAACCAGCGCCTGATTCACTAGTGGAACGTTGCCAGGGTGGCAATGTTCTCCCAGGTTGCAGGTGTAGCGCGCGAAAGTAAGTTGGACCGCCGCAGCGGTTCTGCAACGGGGTCGCCAACTTGTGCGGAACAGGGGGGTTTGAATGAGTGAGGCGAGGAATGCGCAACGGGGCGGAGGCCGTTCAGCGCTTTCAACGAGCCCTGGGAACAGGGCTGCCTTCATCGCCAATCCAAGAGAGACTCCGGTTGCCGGTCTTCACGAGCCCCGGTCCCAGGGTGGCATCAAAAGCTGCGTCCCTATTGGGCCCGCCCAGACTGGACATAGTACCCGGTTGTATTTAACCTGGACAACCGATCTTCAATAAAGCGTTGATAGAAACTGAGCTTCGCCTTCGAACGGAAGAACATGAAGACAACCCCCGAACTAAAACCTGTTATGAAGGCCGTTGCCAGACAACTCCAGAGGTTCAAGGTCGTCTTTCCCTCCTCAGTTCCCCATCCGCTCGCAAGGGGAGAATCCAGGGTCGAAATCGACAACATGATTTCAGGGTCGGACGTTCTCGCGCCGGCCCTTCCCGGATCTTCCCGAGTAAACCATGGGAACACTCACGCCAAACACGCTTTTCTGCACGTTGTTCCGGTCCTCAAATTCGTTGAACCTGCACAGGTCCATTCAACCCGGAAGAATGCCCGGTGAAGACGCGCTGGATTTCAGCAATAAGGTCCTGGTACAGCCGGTCTTTCACCACAAATCCGTCTGCGCCAATCTCTTTGCACTCCTTCTGCACCTCTTCACCCTGAATGAAAGTAATCACAATGATCCGCACATCATCCGAGAAGCCACGAATCAGCCGAATGGCACCCATCCCATCGAGCCTCGGCATTTGCAGGTCCATCAGGATCAGGTCCGGTTGCAAATCCCTGGCCTGAGCCACGCCATCTTCACCATCTTCTGCATAGCCCACGATTTCAAGGCTCCGCCGGTTTTTCAGCAGCAACCGGATAGAGCCTAAGGCCACCGGCGAGTCGTCTACCACCAGAGTACGAATGTTCCTTCTGCTCCTGTGCACCTTGGAAGACTCCTTTAGACCTGTGTTTCTAAAACCGCTCCCTTATCTTTCTCGCCCTCTTCACACCGGGGGCCTTGGAAGAGCGTTTACCACTTCCCGCCGCCCCCGGGTGATTTTGACCTAAGTAACGCAGGACCGGGAAGCTGACGATTGTTCCCGTGCCCGGCAAGCCACAGAGCGCCATGAGCCGGACTCTTCCTTCGGCACACTATTGGGAAATTACCATCTGTGATGAGTCGCTCAGGCTCATCTGATAGCTGACCAACACAGGGGTCATAAACCGGAAATTGTCGCCCACCTGGACGCGGACCGTGCTCCCGGGGCTGTCATTGGGGCTCCAGGTAGCAGAGACGATAAGATTGTCACGATCAATCCCCTCGGGCGCAATCGACTTCACGTAGCTTTCAATATCTGCAGCCGTCACCGGCTCTGTACTGCTCGATCCCCGCACCATTGCATACCGGGTAGCTTCACAGGCCGCGTTGCTTACAAAGTGGTAAGTGTAAAGAGCCCGTCCAAAATCCATCACACCAAACACGAACATGAAAAACATTACGATGACCAGACCGAATTCCAAAATCGCACTTCCGATTTCATTCAGCCTTGGTTCACGATCTTTCCTGATTTCAGTCCCTTTCATAATCGTCCCCTCCTGTTATCACGTATCGTCAATATTTCAGTCTCTTTGCGAACGGCCTATCCTCACGGACCGCCCGCAAATCTTTCATGATGTTACTGACTCACCCGCATGATCTTCTCTCCCCTTACCGTGAACGATTTCGGGAAACCGGGATAAGAAATAAAGTTGGGCATTTCAACCTGCGTATTCACCTTCACGTACTCGATGATGCGGCTGCCCGAGCAATCTGAGCCCTGGCAGCTTGAGCTTGTTCCGTCCGCACAAGTGCAGAAGTGGCTGGGCGTCACGGTCATGGCCGTGAGGCTGGGTGCGTCATTCTTGGCAGCCTGGATGATCTGAGCGTCACTTGAGGCTGTAACCCTGTTCTGGGCAGCGTACTGCACCCCCGCGCGGGCGGCGTGGCTCACCACAATGGATTCATTCGCATACCGTCCGATTTCGGCGATGCCAATCAAAAGCCCAATTGCCACCGGAAGAATGACGGCCATCTCGATAATGGCCTGGCCGGATTCAGATTTGATTCCCAGCCTGCGGCCGAAAGTGAAGTTCCGAAAGCTAAATTTTGATTTGAACGTGTTCTTCATTGTCAGTCTCCCCTCCGTTTTGGGCTATTCCGAAAGAATGGCGCTGTGAATGGGTGAAATCCCATGCGGTAACACCTGGTAAGTGTCCTGAATAACGGTCGTGTTGGCAATTTTCACCGTGTCGGCAATCAGAATGGTGTAAAGCGAGTCCACGCTGCTGCCAGCATAAGTAAGGTTGGTCGTGGGAAAGTAAAGCGTCCCTTCAATGGCCGTTCCGCTGCCGCCGGCGATATTGCTGTCGGCGCCGGAGGAACTCGTCGATATCGACCGGTCCTGGAAAAAAAGGATGGACGTATACTGTCCCGATGTGGGAGCGACCAGCTGGCTGTTGGACCCGCCCGTGATGGACACGCCCTTGAAAGAACTTACACTTGGAGCCGTGATGTAGAAGGTGACCCCGTTGGCATGGACGTTGGCGCCGCCGCTGATGTTCATGCCGCCGCCGTTGATGATGTAGGTCCCGGGGCTGAAGGTAACGTCAGTGGAGCCGCCCTTGATGCTGACGCCGCTGCAATAAACCCCCGGATAGAGCGTGGTCGTGCCGCCGGAGATGGATGTGCTCGTATGATCGCAAGTTCCCACCGTGGGCGGCGCCAGATAAGCCAGCGGGTCGGAGAATGCGGCGATTCCGCTGACCGGCGTGGGCGTCGTCAAGCACGAGGAGTTGCTTTTAAAGGCCCCGACCACTCCGATGTACTTTGCCGAGAGGCAGCCGCCGCCGTTCGTTACCAGTGCTGCCGTGGGATTATTTGAGTTGTCCAGAATGCCGCACTGGGCGGTCAGGTTGGCGTTCCCGTTCACCACAAACGCACTGGATTGGCTGGGATCCAGCGCGTAGATGCAGCCGCCGGAAATCCCGGAGTACGCCACGGAGCGCGTCGTGACCATCTCCGATTTAACCCCCAGCAGCTTCATGAAAAACGTCGGCTGCGGCTGTGAAAGGAGTACTTCCACGTAAACAGAGTTGCCCTGGTTCGGGCCGCTGGTCGGCGGATTGTTGACCGTGATGGTAGTCCCATTCACTCCGTTCGTAAATCCGTTGGTCGCTGCGTCCGCCTCCGCAGCGGATATCACATCGGAATAGCCCACTTCAGCCGCGCCGGCTACCGCGGCGCTGTCCGTGGCCGCCTGCATCTGCCTTTTCATGTAACGGAGATATCCCATGTCGATGCCCAGTCCGGCAAAGCCGCACAGGACAATCATTGACAGTGCCATCAGAAGGAGTGCCTGGCCTGTTTCGCTCTTGTATCGTCGCATATCCCCCTCCCAGGGTGTTTTCCTGATTCGGCGCCTGATGTCGAGCATCTGTCTTCGCAGGTGTCTCTCCATTTCAGGACAGTCTCAATGTAGAGCAAAGGGGAATAGAAGGAAATCGGCAGGATTGTGTAGATGGCCGGGAAATGTTGTGTAGTTTAGGTAGGGGTAATAATCAGCTGGTTAACCAGCTTACGGGATTGTCGTAACTTCGAAGAACGGTCAGGGTTCAATCATCTTGTTGCGGATGGCGTAGCGGACGATGTCGGCCAGAGAGTGCAGGTTGAGCTTGCGCATCAGGTTGGCCCGGTGCGTGTCCGCCGTCTTCACGCTGATGTCCAGCGCCGTAGCGACCTCCTTACTGGTTTTCCCCTCGGCCAGCAGCTGGACAATTTGGCGCTCGCGTGAGGTCAGCCGGTCTCCGACGGCGATTTCAGCCTGAGCCGGCGCCTGTCCATGCCGGAACCCTTCCAGGACCATCTCCTCCACCTTTGAGGTAAAGAACGGCCTGCCCTCGCTGAGGAAGCGGACGGCATTCACCAGGTCGCGCCGGGCGTCCGTCTTCAGCACGTAACCTCGCGCTCCGGCCGCAAGCACTTCGCGAACCAGTTCGTCGCTTTCATGCATGGTCAAGATCAGGATCTGGGTTCCCGGGAGCTGATTCAGAATCTGTTTCGCCGCCTCCAGGCCGTTCAATTCAGGCATGGTGATGTCCAGCAGGGCAATGTCCGGCTGGGTTTCCAGCGCCTGGCTCACGGCGTCCGACCCGTTCCGGGCTTCTGCAACAATGATCCATCCGGCCTGGGACTCGATGATGGTCCGAACGCCCTGGCGGACCACCTCGTGGTCGTCGGCAATCAGGATTTTCAAGGGTTTTGTCATCTGTTCAATCAACAGGGACGCTGGCCGTTACTGCGGTTCCGCCGCCGCCCGACTCGATTTCCAACCTTCCTCCGAGCTGTTGGAGCCGCTGCTTCATTCCGGCGATCCCGACACCCAGCACGGCGCCTTCCCGCCTTACTTTTTCGAGAGTCTGCGAATCCATTCCATGCCCGTCGTCAGAAACAACCAGGGTCACGTCTTTTGCCGTCCGCCTCATGCGGATGGTCGCCCGGCGCCCCCCCGAGTGGCGGTGAATATTGGTCAGCGATTCCTGGACAATGCGGAACAGGGTGAGTTCAATTTCATTCCCCAGTCGTTCCCGCCCGTCCGGCAAATCCAGGTCCACCTGCACTCCGGACCGCTTGCTGTAGCCTTCCACATACCACCGCAAGGCCGATTGCAACCCGTTCACGTCCAGCAGCGGCGGGTGGAGCAAATAGGAAAACGTTCGGATTTCACGAACTGATTCTTCGGTGATCTTCAAAGTCTCATCCAGGGTTCTGGCGGCCTCCCGATCAAGCTGCAGAGAGTCCTTCATCAGGGATAGGTTGATGATGGCGGCAGCCAGCCCCTGGATCACGCTGTCATGCAGCTCGCGGGCCATATTGCGCCGTTCCTCGTCCTGCACATTCAGCAGCCGGGCCGATAGTTCTTTCAGTTCTCTTTCCACCTGCTTCCGGTCCGCAATGTCGTGGGCAATAGCGGAAACACTGGTAATACGGCCCATCGGGTCCTTGACGGCCGAAGCGGTCACCGAAACGTCCACCAGGCTTCCGTCTTTGCGCCGCCGCACGGTTTCAAAAGGCCTGACCACTTCACCCCGCTTGAGCCTCTCCAGAACCTCAACCGGTTCGTTCCGCCGGTCATCCGGGGTAATAATGGAAAGGTGCTGGCCCGCAACCTCCCCGGCTGGATATCCAAACATCTGCTCTGCTCCGCGGTTCCAGCTGGTGATGTACCCGCTCAGGGTTGACCCATAGATGGCATCCTGCGAAGATTCAACAATGGCTGCAAGTTTGGCAACCGACGCCATGGCCCTCTTGTTCTCTGTAACGTCCTGCGCAACGCCAATCACTCCGGCGATTTCATCAAAAACGTTGCGGAGCGGCTGGACGTTCACAGAAAAGATGGTTCCCGCCAGGTTGTATTCGTAGGAGCGATGCTCACCTTTCAGCGCAGCCAGGTGGGCAATAAGTGGAGCCGACAGTTCTTCCGGGTTGTCAAAAAACTCCTGCAACGTCTTGCCGATGAGTTCTTCAGAGCGAAGAAAGACGGAGCCCGGAACTGCGCCCGACGCAGACAGGATGTGGAGGTCCTTGTCGGTCGTCCAGACTGCCGCGGGGATCTGGTCGAAAATCAGGCGTAATTGCTTTTCGCTCGCCAGCAGTTTCTCCTCGGCAAGCATGCGGTCTGTCATGTCTGTGGCAATAATGCAAAGCCTCTGCATGCCGTCTGTCTTCATCGGCCGGACGGAGAGTTGCACCGGGACTGCCGTGCCGTTCGCGCAGATCAACTCGCATTCACTCCGGTACCCGGTGGCCCCCTTCTGTTCCTGAAACTGTTCCAGAAAAGGACAGTCCTCCTGCGAAACAAACTGCTGAACCGACGACCCGATCACCCTGTCCAGAGGCATGCCCACCATGTCTGCAAAACGCCGGTTGCTGTAGACAATGGTTCCGTCCGCAGCAACCATCACAGCGCCTTCATTCATCGTTTCCACAAACACGCGGTAGGGCTGCGCGCCGCCGGGCAGTGTGAAGATCTGGTCTTTTTCTTTTCCTGAAACCATCAACGCGTCTTCGCCTCCGTTCCGGATGGCTTCGAGGGTTTGCTGGAGAGTTTTGACCTGCGACTTCAGGCGGGCAATTTCCTGGACGAGTTCCTTTGGCTTACCGGATGGATCTGTGGTCTTGCCAGCGTTCACACACTTCACCTTTGAAGGTCCATTGGGGTGACAGGCGTTTCACCCCAGACGGCCGACGGTCTTGCGGAGGGAAAAAGGACACACGCGCACAAGGGCGGGCACAATGTTCACCTGGGCACAACGAACCGATAAATACTGACCCCAGACTACATGGAATGCCAGACTATCCATTCCGCCGACTTCCCCAGGTCGCATTTCAAACCAGTCATCGCCCCCTCCGCAGCCTGGATCCCGTCCGTTATTTCGCGATCATTGGACCTGTTCAAGATAAAAAGGGCATGCACAACACCCTCAGTTGATCCGGTCGCCCCGGGAACAACCATTGGCGCCAAACCTGGCCGCCTGGCCCGAGCACAATCCGGGTTTACCAGACAGCCAATGTTCTCAATCTTAAACACGGGAGTCAAGTACCTATTTGAAAATGTTCTGAAGATTTCCAAGCCTGCCAATGTTTTGGATCTGCCTGGAAATGTGACAATCCGCATAAAAAATGCCCCCCGGCGCAGCCATGCTGTCACACCGGAGGGCAAATTAGTAGTTGTTCATCCAGCCAGGCGTTCAGATCTGTTGGCTGGCCTGGTGGTACTCGGAACTGTTTACTTCAATCAACTGGTAAGGGCGCCGCTCACGGGCCGGGCGTCACCGGTGAGACTTGCCGGCTGGAACGGGTTAGGGCCATGGAAGCGAGGGTTGCGCCGGCGCCGCCGGAAGCGGCTCCTGCCACCACTACCGTCTGAGGGCTGAAATCAGGCCGGGCAGAAGGAAATCCGGGGCCGGCGGTTGCGGCAACCGTCAGCGTTTGGCCCTTTTCAACTTCTCTCGTGGCTCCATCTTTTTCAACTTTCAGGCTCCCATCCCTGGCGGTCACCACCAGCAGGCCGTTGGCCAGTGAGATTTCACCCAGTGTCCACGGTTCACCGGCCGGTGCCACGATTACATCGCCGGCCTTGATCCGCAATCTGCTGCCGTCCGCCGGGTGATAAAGCGAGAGATTGCCACGGGCCATTTGAACCGTCAGGGTGCGTGCTTCACGCAGAAAAACAGCTTCTGAATCGCGGCCCAGGATCATCCGGTTGCCACGGTCCAGGGTCACCATCGCAAGCCCGTTATTCACTGCAACCTGATCGCCGCTCAGAAGTACCGTGTGCGGCAGAGGCGCCTGGCCGTCCAGCGTGGCGTTCCGGCTCCCCACCAGCGAACCCACAGCATCGGGACCGCCGGCTGCCGCGGTTGCTGCCAGCGCCATTGCCCAGGCAAGCGCCCAGACTCCCCTGAACCATTTTTTACCGGACATTCACAGCCTCCTTCTCTACGGCGTAATTGGGGTCTCAGGAAACGATGGCGGGACGGCCGCCTGCCGGCTGCAATCGCCTGCTCTCGGGGTCCCATAAGCGGCGTGGAGAATCCTGAAGATGCGTTCAGCCGCCCGACGGTCGCACACGCGGTGGGCGCAAAACTGCGTTGCCATTCCGGAAAGAGTCCGCTGAAGCTCGTGGCGGGTTCAATTCAGGCGCCGCTTTGCAACTGCCGTATGGTCTCGCGCACCATCGGGAACAGGTTGCCGTACCGGCCCCGCGGCGCCTTCTGGAGAAACGTCTGGAAGCAATGCAGGGCCTGTTGTTTCTGTCCCGACCTCTTGTAGAGAAAACCAAGGTTTAACAGCGGATCCATTTCCGACGGATCAGCCTCAACGGCCTTCCGGAAATTGCGCAGCGCTGCGTCCGAATTCCCCTGAGAGATAGCCACCAGTCCCAGCCCGTTGAAGGCCGGAGCGTAACGGTCGCTCTGGGCGGTGATGGTTTCAAACGCCTTGCGGGCGTCCTGCACGCGCCCGAGTTGCAGATTGGCCGCCCCCAGGTTGTTCAGGTTGTCAAGATCCGTGGGATTGAGTTCGCTGGCGCGCTGCATCGCCTGCACCGCCTTCTTAAGCTGGTGCGTCCGCAGGTAGTCTTTCCCAAGCCGGGAAAAGATCTGGTCCGTCTCCACATGCATGGCGATGGCTTTCTCGTAAATCCGGATTGCCTCGGGGAAATTCCCCAGGTTTTCAAACGACGACGCCAGATAGGTCAGGCCCAGCGGATTGGCGGGGTCCTGCTTCAATCCCTCTTCCATCAAATGAGCCGCGCGCGCAAACTCCTGGCGACTCATCAGGCGATCGACCTCGCCAAGGATCTTCAGCACGCGGACCTCATCCTTGGGATCTGGCGCTTTGCTTCCCAGCTGAATCACCCGGGGCGTGCCGCCGTTTACATATCCCAGTGAAGCCAGGTCCTCGCGGGTCTGCTCGGTCACGGGGCTGGAGACCAGCTTTTCGTCGCGCTTGTCCTGGCCGATGATGGACCAGAGACGCGCATCCATTCGGGACACGATAACCGGCTCACGCGACTCCACATTGGTCGCCTCCTGGGGATCGTCCTTCAGGTTGTAGAGCTCGGGCCGCGGTGCCAGGATAAACTTCCACTGGTTGGTGCGAACGGCCCGAAGCTCGGACCACCCCAAATCGGTGCGCGGATAGAGGGTTTCCAGATAAGCGGTGTCGGTAGGCAAGGGCTGCCCTTTCTGGATCAGCGGCAGGAGGTCCACGCCCTGCGCCTCCCTGCCCGGCGAAAGATTGAGGAAGGCCAGAATGGTGGGCATGATGTCGATGGAGCGGACCTGCTGCGCAATCACTTTCCCCGCCGGAATCCCGGGACCGGCAATCATCAGAGGCACGTGCATGGTGGAGTCATAAAGGAAAACTCCATGCGTGTCCTCTCCATGCTCGCCCAGGCTTTCTCCATGGTCCGCCGTCACCACGATCAGTGTCCGGTCCACAAGGTTCTGCGCCTTGAGGTCATCAAACAGCCGCCCCACCTGGCTGTCCGTGTAAGCGATCTCCCCTGAGTAAGGGTCCTTGGCATAAAGATGGCGGTAAGGCTCCGGGGGGTCATAGGGCGCATGGGGGTCGTAATAGTGGCACCAGAGAAAGAAATTCTTGTTGCCGTTGGCTTTCAGCCAGTCCATGGCGCGGTCCGTCACCACGCTTGCACGGCGCTCCAACAGCAGCCCCGGCTGGTTGGCTTCCACGAAGCTCTTGCCCATGTAGTCGTCGTAGGTTTCGAACCCGGTCGAAAAGCCGAAGCGGCGGCTCAGCACGCTGGAGCCGACAAAGGCCGCGGTGCCGTAGCCGGCCGCGTGGGTGAGGGATGCAAGGGTGGGATGGGTGGCGGAAAGCACAAATCCGGCCATGTCGCGCACGCCGTTAACTTCCGGGTACGAGCCTGTCATGATGCAGGCGTGCGAGGGAATGGTAAGCGGGACCTGGGCGATGGCGTATTCAAATCGCACGCCGCGGGCCGCCAGCCCGTCGAGATTCGGGGTTTTGGCAAAGCCGGGTCTGTAGCAGCTCAGATGATCAGCCCGGGTGGTATCGAGCGTAATCAGAAGAACGTTGGCGTTCCGGGGCGCGGGATTAGAGGGTTCGGCTTTCCTGCGACGGCATGAGAAGAATTCCAGAAACAGGAGCGCGGCAAGCGACAAAACCCCCGGACGCGACCACCACTTTGCTCCGCTCACCGTTCCTCCACCAAAGCATGACCTGCGGATACTCCTCAGGCTATATCAGGACGGTGGTTCGGAGCAATCCATGAAAAATGTGAGGGCCGCAAGGGGGAAGAACCCGAGGTTAAAAGTTGAGCAGGCAAATCACCAGAGGAAAAATCCGCCACAGGTGTCCCGCAAAAAGCCTCCAGGTTTTCCACGAGGCGAGGTCCCTGACGGCAGGCAGCTTGAACCGGCAGGCGGGCTTCACCTGCCGGGAGGCGAGGTCCTCAACGAATTCAGCGTAACCGGCCATCAGTCTGTCGCGCAAAAATCGCTCGCGGGCGCAACGTTCTCCTCTGCGGCCCATGTTGCGGCGCAAGGCTGGAGCTTCCCTGAGTTTTTCGACCGCCCGGGCCAGCGCCACCTCGTCAGAAGGCTCCACAGAAAGCCCGCACCGGGCTGAAGCCACCAGCCCCGCAGCCTCGCCTCCCACCGAGCAGAGGATGGGCTTTCCGGCCGCCATATATTCGTAAAGTTTGGAGGGAATGGTGATTTCAAAAAGGGGATCGCGGCGCAGTATCAGTAGAAGCGCGTCGCACGACGCCAGGATGGGAGCCACGTGCTCACGCGGAACACCCTCGAGGAATTCCACATTCACGAGTCCCCGGATGCGCGCCAGCTTCCGAAGCCGGGCCTTGTCCGTACCCTCTCCGACCAGAAGGAATTTCACAGGGCTCGCACGCAGCGCGTCCGCGGCATCGAGAAGCGTCGCATGTCCCTGCGCCAGCCCGATGTTGCCCGCATAGCCCACCACAAACTTTCCATCCAGGTCATGGGACTTCCTGAATTTCCGGCCGGGTGTTGTGGCGCCGAACATCTCCCGGCCGACACCGTTGGGAATCACCGCCACCCGCGCCGGGTCCATTCCCAGGCGGATGAGATAGCGCCGGAAACCTTCTGTGATGCCCACAATCAGGGCGCAGCGGCGGTAGAAAAAACGCTCCAGCCAGCGAAGCAGGCGGAGGGTCAGGGAGGAACGCATCACGCCCACGGCCAACGCGGAATCCGGCCAGATGTCCTGCAGGTCAAAGACGAGCGGAGCGCGGCGCATCCAGTGTGCCGGCAAAGCGGCCAGCCCTGCAGGCAAGGGAGAAACCGCCAGAATCACGTCGGGTGGTGGCTGCCGCACCCCGGCCCAGGCCGCGGAGAGCGCAAAGGTCACGTAGGTAAGCACCCGGTTGATCGTCCGGGTATCCTCGGAGCGGAAGACAGGAACGCGCACCACGCTGTACCCGGCGGCGGCAACCTCCCTGCGGGGCGCCGGCTGGCAGAACGGCCGGCCCAGGCTGGACGGGTGGTTGGGAACGCCGGTGAGGACGGCCACCTGGTGTCCGCGTCCGGCCAGGCTTTCCGCCAGGTCAAACGCCCGCCTGCCCGTGGCGGTGGTTTCCGGCGGAAAGTGCTGCGTATAGATCAGGATTCTCATGCCGAAGGGTTGGTCTCCAGCTTTTCCTATGCCACCATCGCAGGACTTTTTTTCCTCAGGGGCCTTTTCACGCCGTAGTATTCCTTCATCCACTCCAGGGTGAGTGGCAGCCCTTCCGCCAGCGTCACCTTCGGCACGTGCCCCAGGTCCCGGACGGCTTTGCTCGTGTCGGTTTTCTTGTTCCGGGTGGTGAAAGCTTCCGATTTCTCGTAAGTCACCTGGCTGTCGTCTTTGCCGAGGATTTCCAGGATGGTGTCGGAAACGGTCTTGATGTCGTGGTACTCGCCGGACCCGATGTTGTAAGCTTCGCAGGGAACAAAGTTGTCCACGATATTGGCCAGGGTGCAGGCCGCGTCAGTGATGTAGGTTGAGCTGCGCTGGTGGTCCAGATAGACGGTGTAGGGAAGATCATGCAGCGCGCGGTAACAGAAAAGGCAGTTCACACTGCGATAGTCGCTGTACTTTTCGCCCGGCCCGTAAAGGTTGAACAGCCGGACGCGGACGCTTTCCGTTCCGAACATCCTGGCGGAGTTCAGCACCTGCATCTCGCCCACCCACTTGGTGATGGCGTAGTCGTTCAACTGCCGGATCTCAAACCGGTCCATCACGTCTTCGCTCATCACCCCGTCCCAGTCGCCGTACACTTCGGAACTTGAAAAATAGATCAGCCGGAAACCGTACTTCTCCTGCATCCGGAGGATGTTCTTGGTCCCCACGGCGTTGCTGCTCCAGAGATTTTCATAAAAATCTTCACCGTTCCAGCGGCCGAATTCTCCCGCCAGGTGATAGACGTAATTGAACGAATGGCTCGCAAACAGACGTTCCAACTGCCGGTACTGCGAGACGTCGCAGCGGATGGATTGCGGGTCGTGATGGTGCAAGAGGTCGCAAACCCAGACTTCGTGCCCGCGCCCGCGCAGTTCTTCCACCAGAAAACTTCCGACGGTCCCCAGACCACCGGTTGCAAGAATTTTCATGATATCCCCCTCCTGGATATAAATATTGTTGGTACTTGGTTGCAGAATCGTTCGATGAAGCTATCGCCCACATCTCAGGCGGGCGGTCCCGTGCATGGACGCTGGCGGATCTATAGAACCCCAGGGTGGAGACCGCCGTTCGGGTCGCCACTTGAGGCGGAAGTCCGCCGGTCGTGCTGTTCCTGCGCCGGGCCGGCCGAGGCGGCAAGCGGCAGGGCTTTCGGAAGGCCCCATCGTTTTTCCGCGGACCGCCGGCCTGTGTAGCGGCGCTCCAGAATCCTGGCGCTGACCAGAAAGGGATACCAGAAGCTCCAGAGAACGTGGTAGACGAACCCGGCGCGCCCGTCCAGAAAACCGAGCTGAAGAAAGTAATTCCGGAAGAAAAACAGGAAGGGCCTGGCGAGAAGCGGCAGCCGGTTCCAGATCTTCAGTTTGATCCAGCGCTTCCTTTCCGCCTGGCTCCCCCGGAGCCGGATGCGAATGGACGAATCGTATCCGCCGGCAAGCGTCTCCTGAAGAAACTCCTCCGCCTCCAGGCCCGCGTAACGGTTGTGCCTGGCCACCCAGTCGGCCAGCGGTTTGCGGTCCTGGTGGTCAAACGGCTGCTGCAGATAACCCGCCGCCCCATCGAGGATCGCGTGCTCGTTGAGGGGACGCTCTTCAAACCGTACCCGCTGCCGCCGGAAGAGCCGCAGAACCCAGGTGGGATAAAGCCCTCCGTGCTTCAGCCAGCGTCCGAGGAAGATGTGGCGAAACTTCAGATAAAATCCCGCGGGGCCTTCCAGCGGGGCCCGCGCCACCCGGGCAATCTCGGCGGCCAGCTCTGCGGGAACGCGCTCGTCGGCATCGAGCATCAGGACCCAATCATTCGAAAACGGCAGATGGCCGAGCGCCCAGTTGCGCTGCGCGGCGTAGCCCTGGAAGCGATGGACGCTCACCTTCGCGCCCAGGCGTTCGGCAATCACCACAGTGTTGTCGGTGCTGAATGAATCCACCACAAACACTTCGTCCGCCCAGCGCACGCTTTGGAGGCAGGCGGCGATGTTGGCTTCCTCATTGCGGGTCAACACCAGGACGCTGACAGGCGCCTTCGCCGGATCCACGCCCGCCGCCGAAGGAGCTGCGCCTCGGAAACCTTGCAAGGAGTTCGTCCGGGGGTGGCCTGCCGCTTCCATCATTCGCCGGGCGTGGGCGCTCCAGCGAAATCGGGCGGCCGATTCCCCGCGCCCCCTGGCCCCAAGGCGCTGGCGGAGATCGCTGTCGGCAGCCAGGCTCCGCAGCCGGCCCGCCAGCTCTTCGGCGCTGAGTGGGTTGAAATAGACCGCGGCCCGCCCGCACACTTCGCGGTTCACCGGGGTGTCCGCAGCCACAATCGGCAGCCCGCTTTGCATCGCTTCGGCCATGGGAAATCCAAACGATTCCGCCAGCGACGGAAACACAAAGACGTCTGCCGCGGCGTAAAGCTCCGCGACATCTTCCGCGCTTAAAGGGCCGGCAAATTCCACCCACTCCGCGACGCCGGCACGGCGGGCCAGCTTGATATCTTCCTGGTGGGTCGCGGTCCACGCGGCTCCGGGCCAGGCGGGATCGGCGGTGGTCGTCAATTTGAACTTTGTGCCGGCGCCGGCGTTCAGAATCTCCAGCGCCTTCAGCAGCACGTTGAGGTTCTTGTGTTCGCTATAGAGCGAAACGTAGAGCAGCCGGACAGCCCGGTTCCCCCATCCCTCGCTGCGCCGCGCGGCCTCATCCAGCGTTTTTCGGTGCAGCTTTGGCGCCTCAACACCGAACGGATTCACGACAGCCGTCTTCACCTCCACCGATCTTTGCAACTCGTCCAGCATGGCCCGTGTGGGGGTCATCACCACGTCCGCGGCGCGGACGCTTCCAACGGCCAGCCGGCGGCGAAGCGCAAAGGCCAGCCTGAATGCCAGTGAATGCCTCGGCAGAAACCTTTCCCGGTAGATCGTCGAAGTGTAGAGAGAGTTTGTAACCAGCAGAAGTTGCCGCACAGGACAGAAGAACATGGCAAAGCCCGCCGTGGAAAACAGCGCATCGGCCTTCTGCTTCTTCAGGAAGTGCCGCAGCGTCACCTGCTCCCACCACAACCGCCGCAGCGCGCCGGCGTGGCCGATTTTGGTGTGCACCAGCCGGATGTTCGGACCGGGGCTTTCCAGCCTGGCAGCGGTTTCCGGCGGCAGAAAGACCAGAAACTCAGCCCCGCCGCCCTCGGCGGACAACTGCCGCAGGAGGTTCGCGATGTAGCTCGCCGCTCCACCCATCATTGCCGAAGCTGCATTCATAACGATTTTCATTTCACCGGCCGGCGACTCCCAATTGGATTTGCTCCGCCGGAAGGCGCGGAAAGCCGGGGGCGCGATACCGAAGCGGCTTTCGCAGGACGGCAACGGCCGTGATATGGAACCCTAGCAAGGGTGACAACTTTTCAAGCACCAGGTGGAACACGATAAACAACACGTGAAGCACCGGCAGGAAAGTGGTGTAACACGGTTCCCCCACAAACCTCTCAACCGCCGTCACCTCAAAACCGGACTGGCGGGCCAGGCGGCGGATCGTTCGAGGAGTGCTGAAGCGATAGAAAGTGCGAAAGCCTCCATTGGGTCCCTCGTTTCCGTCACGGTTGAGGTGGCGCACTGCGTCGTGAAAATCCAAAGAAGTCATGCGCGCAGCCAACGCGATATAGGACCTCCCGTTGGGGCCGCTCACCAGCAGATTCCCTCCCGGCTTCAGGACCCTGAAACACTCTGCGAGAACTCGTTCGGGCGCGGCAAAGTGTTCAAAGACGTGCTCGGAACAGATTGCGTCGAACCGGTCTTCGCTGAAGGGTAGCTTCCCGGCGTCCGCGCACAGCTTCCAGGTTCCCGGGTTCTTTTGCAGGTCCCGGAGGCCGAGGTCGAGGTTGATCAAGGCCGTTCTTTTCCCACCCACTTGGAGGGCGGGGCCAAGGTCTATGGGCCCCGAACCCAGGTGCAGCACCATGGCCCCGTCCCGGCATAGATCGCAGGCCAATTCGCGAAAGCGATGCACATAGCGGACGCGTTCTCTCGGGAAGAACCAGCCGTTTAACCGGCGGTTGGCCCTGGTGATCGATTCCAGCAATGCCATTAACTTGGGGCTCCGGGGCCGCAGCCCAGCATCTCTTTCAGAGCGCGGCGAGTTGCCGGCTCCGTGAACGCCTGCGAGGCCCATCGCCGTCCTTCCCGGCCCATCCGCCCGGCCAGTTCCGGGTCGCCGAGAAGCCTGATCAAGCTGCCCGCCACCTCCGCAACCGATTCCGGGTCTACCAGCAGGCCGGTCTTTTCGTGCAGCACGGCCTCGGCGGCGCCACCGGCGGTGCTGCCCACCACCGGCTTTCCAGCCAGAGCCGCCTCCACGTAGACCCGGCCAAAACCTTCCCCCTGCCACTCCTTCCCGTTCAGCAGTGCCGTCCGGCTGGGCAGCGCAAAAACCTCGCAGGAACGATACAAGGCGGCAAGTTGCGCGTCTGGAATGCCGCCGGTAAATTCCACCCGCTCCTCCACGCCCGCCTCGCGCGCGAGGCGCTTCAGCCGGCCAATGTCGTCGCCTTCGCCCGCCACCACGTAGCGCGCGTTCGGAAAAGTCCGCAGCACTTCCGGCAGCGCCCTGATCACCGTGTCGAAACCTTTGTAAGCGCTCTCCTGCGAGACCGTCCCCACTGAAAGGATGCGTCTCTCTCTCCGCCCTGAACCCGCGGCATGGCCGTCCGCGCCGTTTGGGGCCATCAGCCGGCCGGCAAAATCCTCAGGGATGGCGTTATAGAGCACGCGCATTCTGCCTGGCGGAATGCCGTTCACCCTGGCCACTCTTTCCGCCGTAAAGCGGCTGACGGGAAGCAGCAGTTCGGCCCGCCGGGCGGCCCAGCGCACGTCAGCCGGAAAACGCCCCCACGCCTCGCTCCCGTGGCAGACCATCCAGAAGGGCATTCCATAGAGTGCGCGCATCGCCCCCGCCACCGGAGAAATCCCGAGATGTGTTGCGATCACCAGGTGGTACCGGCCGAATCCCAGCCGCAGCGCTTTCGAGGCAAACCGGAATTTGGCCGTGGCGCTCAGCCGGCCGGCGATGGGATTCAAAACGCTGCGGGGGGGGCATTTTTCATTTCCGCCGGCAACACCCAGCAGCGGCAGCACCTGGACGTTGGCGGGGCCGATCAGGTCTCCCAGAGCCGACGCCAGCGTGGCCGTGTAGCGGGCAATGCCGCCCCGCGTATAGATATCCGGCGTCAGAATCAGGACTCGCATGGCTGTGGTTTCTCTTGCATGGCGGGCGCTTTTGTGCCGCGGCGCCGTGGCCCGTAAATCACCAGGGCAAATACGCTAAGCATGACGAAGGTTTTGATCAGGCTGGTCAGATAACTGAAGGCGTCCGTTTCCAGACGGGCGACGGACATGAACATGGCGGCGTAAACAAAAAGGCTGCGCTTGTCGGGCCTGCCGGTGATGGTGTTGGTCAACACCTGGCACACCACCCCCAGCAGAAACATCCCCAGCATAATTCCCGGCAGTCCGTAGAGCGCATACAGGTCGCCGGGATAGGTGATGGCCATTGACGATGTGGCGGTTGATCCGGTTGCCACACTAAACCTCCGGCCCTTTTCCAGCACGGGCTTGGAGGGCCAGATGAAGCGGGGAATAAAAGGATAGTAAGGCACCATCCACCAGCGTTCTTTTCCCTGCAGGAGCCGGGCCCTCGGTCCCAGCCACAGCACCAGCCCCACGCTGGTCAGCATGTCCAGGCGCTTCACGGACATTTCCCATCCGCTCGGGGGCCGGTTCGAGCCGCTGCCTGTAGAGGCATGGGTCTGGGAGAGGGCCTGGAGTGCCGTTGAGACCACGGCGGCCGGGCTGGACAGTCCGCCTCCATTCCGAACCAGCCGGCGGTAGTTGTTTGAGAAAGGATAGACGGCCACCAGGCCCAGCAGCACCACGGCCACCCATCGCTTCCTGAATCTCCGTTCGATCAGCGATGAGACGATGGCCACGATGATGAAAGGCTGAAGCGCAAATGCTTTCATGCCGGAGGCGAGTCCCCACGCAACCTCAGAGATGAGGACCGCCCAGAAAAGCAGCCAGCAGGGCGCGTCGTAAGGATGAGAATATTTTTCAATCGTCACCACGGCCAGGACTGCAACGCCCCCCAGGCTGGAGACTGTTCCCAGCACCTGCAACGAACTGAGATTGGCGTAATAGGCCTTCCAGGTGCCCACGTAGGCGTAAAGGTGCGCGTGAAGCAGATACAACTTGATGGCAAAAACACCCGCGTAAACCGCCAGCGCCCAGGTCAGGGTGGAATAACCGGCACGGGCCTGTTTTCCGATTCGCTCCACGGGTTCCAGCCCTTCCGCGCCGCGTTCTCTTTCCGCCAGGGCGCACCCCGCCCAGAAGGCCAGCATGCCGATCATGACGTACTCCAGCCCCCGCAGCAGATACCCGTACTGGCCGCCGAAGTCGGAGCTCAGGTTTCTGTTGTCCAGAAAGCAGGCCACCGGCGCCACTCCGAAGCGTAAAAAGATCAGGAGCGTGAGAAACACCGGAAAATAGAAGACCCCAATCTGGTTCTCCCGCACCCGGGAAAAAATGAAGAGGGCCGAGGCCAGCCCGAAAAAACCCAGCAGCAGCAGGTACTGCTCAAATTGCACTCCCCGCGCCCCCAACACAAGGAAAGCGCCCCACACCACGGCTGCCACCGAAACAAACAACAGCACCAGAAGGTGCGCCGGCGTTACCGGCAGGCTTTCCGCTTGTGGGGCTGGAATGTGCAGGGAAGAATTGGACATGGGTTGTCTTATTTCCTGGCGAAAGGGCACGACTTTAGTCGTGCCGTTAGGATGCCAGGGTGATTTGCTTCAAGGGCTTCAGCCCCTGAGCCGTTACGGCACGAGTAAACCCTTTCCCGGCAACGCCCATCAGCTCAAACATCTTTTCGAGCCGCTTTTCGTAGGTGTGATCGCGATGGGCGCGGGCGCAGGCGCGGGCGGCAATCTCCCGGCGCTCCTGGGGGCGCGCCAGGTAGTAATCCACTTTCTCTTTCAGTTCCCGGCGCGTCCGGAAGGTCACGATTTCGCGCTCGGGCTCAAACAGTTCCGGCAGCGCCGGCTTCCAGTCGGCAATCTGGAACGCCCCGCATCCCGCGGCCTCAAACAGCGTGCAGTTGACCCCCTCGATTTCCGCGCATTGCAGGGTATTGATCACGATCTTTGCCGGACCGAACGCCCTGGCCTTTCTCCCCTCGCCGCGATAAAGCGGTTGGAGTAGCGCTTCTTGCACCGGCGAATCCAGCCAGGTGGGACAGTTGTGGCCCCAGATTTTCAGGTCGTAATCCGCAAAAGCTTCCAGCATCCGCGCCCGGTAATAGTGCAGGCTGCCCTGCGCCGCCAGATCGCAGCCAAACTTTTTGCGGTCACCGGCGTTCAGGCCGATGGGACGGTGCCAAACCGGGTTGCAGCACTCCGGCAGATAGAAGGCATTGAGGCCCAGCTTGTCACAGGCCGTGCGGACCAGAAAGGGTTCCTTCAGGAAAACGTAATCGAAGTCGGAGGCCAGCAGGTAGTAACGGTAAAGGTTGGTCACAGGGTCCGTGTACCAGCAAACAACCTTCCCGCCAGATGCACTCTTCAGTCCGCTCACAACTTCCGGAGGCACGCCGGCGCAGGTCACCAGCACCATGTCGGGCCGGATGGCCGCCGCGGTCCGGACAACTTGATGAAAAAACCTTTTCTCAAACCCCGGAAAGGCTTTCGGCAGGTAGTTCCAGAACCCGTTCGCAAGCCTGTTGCCGTGGTGCCGCGTCCGCACGCCCTCGGCGCCCGTCACCTGGTGGCCCATCTGCTCAAGAGTCACCACGATGTTGCGCGCAAAAGAGTCCGGAAATTGGGGACCAACCACGAGGATCTTCATCTGGTTCTTATTGCAGGCATGATTTGTTTTTGCAAAGGGACACGGCTTCAGTCGTGCCGAAAAGCGCGCCCATTTTAGGCGGCGTTAGCCGCCGGCCTTTCTTCGTTGGTGCTGCCGGCCTGACTCAGGGGCTGAAGGGCGCGAAAGGAAGACGAGTTGTCTTTCGGCCCCGATAAATCGGGGCCCTTTCGCCTCCACGCCGCGCCCCGCCATAAAGGCCCGGACCTCATCCACCGCCTTCCGGGCGGCCATAAAATTTAGAACGGCCTGGCCAGGGCGGTTTCTCAGGATCTCACGGTTGGCAATAAAGCCCCGCGCCAGTTGCAGCCAGCCTCCCGCGCCCAGCCGCCCATGGTGCTTGATGCGGATATAGGCCATGCTTTTCATGTGGTATGTGAGGGCCAGATCAGGGTCTGTCCGGCGCGAACCACACCCCCCCGCCAGTTGGTCGCGGTGCAAGGCCCGGACGGAAGGATCAATGAATAACGGAACGCCTGCCCGTCGCAACCGGTAACAAAAATCGTCGTCTTCGCCGTAGGCAGTAGGGGTCAGCATCCCCAGGCGCGGATCAAACCCGCCCACCTCCCGCACCGCCTTCGCGGAGACCATCATCAACGCCCCGATAAATCCTCCCACCTCAATCGGCGCCGAGGCCTCCTCCATGCCCGCCACACTGAACCGTCGCGCATAGGCCCTCAACGATCCCTCCCGGTCAATCTCGGAAAGAATCAGGCCGGTCACGGCCATTATGGGAGCCCCGCGGAAGTGTTCGGCAAGGCGGCTGATGCCGTCCGAGGGAAGGATGACGTCGTCATCAATGAAAAGAAGGACCTCGCCACGGGCGACCGCAATGCCCGCGTTTCGCGCCCTGGGAAGGTTGGGCTCCTGCTGCTGGATTCGGATGATCCTCCGGCGGTGCAGGAAGAAGAAAAAGTTCAGCACTTCGTGGGGGCGCCGCCGGCCCTGCTCCACCACGATGATTTCCATTCGCCCCGCGTAATCCTGCGCCATCAACGACTCGAGACAATCCATCAAAGAGTCCTCGCGCTGGTAGGTCGAGACAATCACCGAGATGGAAGGATGGTCATTCATTCGCGTGTCTTTTTAGGACAAAGACGGCACAAAGTTATTCATGCCCTCTCCCTTGGGAGAGAGTGCCGGAGGTACGACGGCGGGAGAGGCGTCCGTTACTTCTGAAAGGTGACAGGACATCGTCACTGGGCTGCGACGCAGAAGCGCAGCGGTGGGAACAAAAAATCATTCCCAAATCTCCAAAAGCCACGAGTGCTGTGGTACCATGCGGGCAATTTTTCTGGAGGCTATCATGCGAAAAAATGCGATATGCGTCCTGTGTTTAGGCACCGTAACGATTTTCGGTTTTCGTCTCCCTGAAACGCGCGCCCAGGAGATATCGAAACTCGACAGGGAGCGCGCCTTGACCATGCTGAAGGAAATTTCCAGCGACATCCAAAAACATTATTACGACCCGAATTTCCACGGCCTGGACTGGAAAACAACCGTCGCAAAAGCCACGCAACAAATTGAGCAGGCGAATTCGCTCAACATGGCCATGGCGGACATCGCACAGGCCCTGGTGTCCCTCAACGACTCCCATACTTTTCTTCTGCCTCCTCCGCGCCCTTACATCCTTAACTACGGGTTTCAATACCAGATGATCGGTGACCAATGCTACATCATGCGGGCGCGGCCGGCGAGTGACGCGGAAACCAAGGGCGTGAAACCGGGTGATGAGTTGCTGGCAGTGGACGGCTACCCGCCCAGCCGGGCAAACCTCTGGGAGATGAGATACCGCTTTACCCTGCTGCGCCCCGAATTGGGACTGCGGCTGACCCTGCGCGACCTCCAGGGGAACCAGCGCCAGGTAGACGTGGCGGCAAAGGTCCACCAGACGGAGCGCCTGCGCGACCTTACCGGCGAGGGCATCTGGGATTTTATTCGCCAAATGGAAGCCGAAGAGCACGAGCAACGAGTACGCCGAAAGGAACTCGGCGACCGGGTAACCATCCTGAAGATCCCCGCTTTCTTCTTCGATGAATCTGAGGCGTACAGCATGATCAAGGAGGCGAGAAAAAGGCCGGCACTGATTGTGGACTTGCGCGGAGACCCGGGAGGTTCGATTGAGTCGCTCCGCTACCTGGTGGGAGGCCTGTTCGACAAGAAAATCAAGATCGCCGATCGCCAGGGCCGCAAGAAACTCAAGCCCGAAGTCTCCAAATCCATCGGCTCGCACGCCTACCGAGGCAAATTGGTAGTGCTGGTGGATAGCGAATCGGCCTCCGCGGCGGAATTGTTCGCTCGCGTCGTGCAGCTCGAAAAACGGGGCGTTGTGGTCGGTGACCGAACCTCCGGAAGCGTCATGGAAGCCAAACACTACTCGTACCAGCTTGGCATGGACACCATCATTCCGTTCGGAGCTTCCATTACCGAAGCCGACCTCATCATGAGCGATGGCAAGAGCCTGGAACATACGGGAGTGATACCCGACGAGGTGCTGCTCCCGACTGCAGCCGACCTTGCCGCCGGGCGCGACCCGGTCATGGCCCGCGCCGCGGAGATGCTGGGCGCCAGGCTTACCCCCGAAGAAGCGGGAAAACTGTTTCCCTACGAGTGGCCGACGGAGTAGCCGGTTAGCCGCGGCCGTCCGGCCTGGCAATGCAAAGCCCATTCTGCATCCGGAATGGGGCTTGCAGGAAAGCTTACATTGATGTGCGTGGATTCCCATTTAATTTGGTTGGCCGCGTTTAACGCGAATTGAATCCCCGGCTCGCTGCGATAAATCCCGCTGCCACGTCAGGCTGCACGCAGCGCCGCGGCCAGGATTCCGCGCTCTTCCGGAGTGGCGGAAGCCAGCCAGCAGGTGAGCGCGAAGACCAGCAGCGTGAGGCCGGTGGAGAGCGCCCACTCGAACCAGGTTGCCGAAAAATTCCGCAGGAAAAACGCCGCCGCCAACGAAGTTGCAGCCGGAAACGCCAGCGACCGGACGTTCGCTTTCCAGAGTTCGGAGAAGGCGAAGCCGTTCATCCGAGCGCCCGCCACCAGCAGATAGACGCCGGAAACGAGCGCCTGCGGAACCAGCGTCCCCAGAGCCACGCCCAGCACGCCCCAGCGATGCACCCACCACAACGACAACACCAGGTTCGCCGCGCCTTCCAGCAGGCTGAGCCAGGAAAAAATCCGGTGGCGCGTGGTGGCGATGATGAAAGCGTAGGCGGGCTGCTGAAGGACATTCACCACCAGCACCGCAACCAGCGCCATGAACGTGGCGCCGTCCACCACCACCGCGCGGCCCGCCCACAGCCGGATGAAATCGCGGCCGAAGAACCCAAGCTCCACGGCGAATAGGACCGCAGCGGAAAACGCCAGCCGCGTGGAGAGAAAGTAGAGCCGGCGAAGCGGCGCTTCCCTGCCCTCCGCGCTCAGCGCCGTGATGGTGGGACCGCTGGTGGAAAACGGCAGGGCAATCAGCCCGCGCAGCAGCGAGGTGAGACGCGACGCAATGGCAAAGGCCGTGACGAACCCAACCCCCATCACGCCGGCAATCACCAGGTTGTCGATCCCCCACATCAGGACCCCGGAAACCGATACCACAAAAAAGTGGAAGCCCGGTGGCAGCATCCTGCGCGCCAGCGTGAGCGAGAAGTTTCGCGTGGAGAAGCGCAGGCGATTGAACTTGCGGGTGAGCGCGGCAAAGAAAAACACGCCAGCCGCTACCTGCAGAAACGCATAGACCGCCGCCACGCCGGCGATTCCCTCTCCCGCCCAAAGCACCAGCGCCGTCAGCAGAAGATTGGCGGCGCTGAGCGCGGCCAGCCCGTACTGCTCAAGGTCTACCCGCTCGAACGCCCGGAACGCGAGTCGAAACACCTGCAGGGGTTGGCCAAGGGCGAAGCCGGCCAGAGCGATCACCAGCGCCGGCACAACCGAGGCCGCGGGGCCGGACCCGGTCTTCAGCAGCGCCTGCACCACGCCCAGGCGCAGCCCCGTCGCCATCAGCAGGCAGGCCAAAACGGCCGCAACGCAGAGGAAGATGAAGCTGGTGCTCAGGACGCGGTTCGCCGTCTGCCAGTCATCGCGCGCCCGGGCTTCAGCCAGCAGGTTCTGGCTGACCGTGGGGAAGCCGATGCTCATCAGGGAAAGGGGCATCAGCACGCTCAGCAGCGTGAGCCAGAGCCCGTACTGCTCCTTGCCGAGAAAGTGAAGATAGATGGGCACGGCCGCCAGCGAGCAGGCCGAGGTCACGGCAAAGCGCAGGTAGGAGGCGCCAATGCTCGAAAAGAGCCGCCGGAGGCGCGTCATGCGGGGCCGGCTTTCAGGGTTGGAAGTTGGCGAAAAAGGGCTAGCATTTTAAAATAGCCATCCAATCGGAAAATTTTACACGATGTGTCATATTGGGACACATTTTTTAAAAATCAAAATTTCAACGGTAAATAAATTAAATAATATATTTATTTTCAATAAGTTACAATTTTCAGAAAATCTCTGATCAAAATCCCAAACGTCCCATTTGGGGGCCAGGAGGGCCTTAAACTAGCCTAGATTGCTGATACCTCCCGCCGCCCCCGGCTGGCCGTGGCCAGCGCTACGCACACGGCAAACCACAGGGTGTTGGCGGGAATGTGCAGGTTGAAGTCCACCAGGCTATGGACCAGCAGGCCGCAGCACCCCACGCCCGCGCCCAGCCGCATCCAGGCGGCTTGTTCCGGCCTTCCAGCGGAATTTTTTTGGAACGCCAGCCTGAAAAACATCGCCAGCGCGAGCGCCATCAGCGCGCCGCCCGCGAGGCCTGTTTCGGCCAGTGCCTCGGCGTAGTCATTATGGGCGTGGGCCCATTCGAGGTCGGTAGGAAAGCTCCGGTACTGCGGAAAGGCGGTACTAAAGCTGCCCAGGCCGATTCCCATCCACGGATAGTCGCGGAAAATGCGCAAGGTATCCCGCGCGGCAAGCTCGCGTTCCGCCAGAGTGATGCGGGTGTCGCGGGCGGCGGTAGCCAGGGCTTCCAGCCGTCTGACCAGGCGGTTCGGCGCCATCCAGAAAAAGAGCAGGGCGGCGGCGGCCAATCCCACGGGCAGCATCGCTCTCACCCGGCTCCCGCTCCCGCCGGAGCGCCGCCAGAGAATCCATCCGAACACCAGCGCCTCAATCAGTAAAGCTACAAATCCCCCGCGCGAACCGGACAGCAGCGCCGAGGCCACCGGCAGCGGCAGGGCGAAGGCCAGCAGGGCGCGCCGCTGGTCCGGGCGCGGGCGCGAGAGGGCGTAGCCCGCGGCGACGGGGACCAGCATCTCCATCAGCCCCGCGTAGTCGTTGTGATTGACGTAAGGGCCAAAGGTCCAGCCCGGGCTTCTGACGCTCCAATAGATAAGGTTGTGGCTGGAAAAAAACTGCAGAACGGCCAGCAGCCCGAGGGCAAAGGCGTAGAGCGTTACGACAAGGCCCAGTTCCTTCCACGCATCGTCCGGGGCATGCGCAAACACCTGCCCGGCGACAAAGAAGATGACCAGCGCCGTCACCAGCTTGAGGATGGATTCCCGCGTGGCATAGGCGTCGAGCGTCGTGCCGGAGCAGAGTTGCGCGACGCCCAGCGCCAGAAACAATCCCGCGGGCAGGTAGAGCGGCGAGAGGCGGACGTTCAGCTCTCCCTGCCGCGCGCTGCCGATGGCCCACAGCACCAGCAGGGCGAAGGAAGCGACCAGCAAGGCGGCCCAGGCCCAGGGCTCGACGGCGCCAAAAGCCAGCGGAGCAGCCACCAGCACGGCCAGCAGCCCCCGGCGCGCCAGCGAAAAGGCCGGAGGGGACAAGCGCGCCTCCGGCCATGGAATCCCCAGGCTCCTTGTTGTGGCAGCGGGCGTAGGCCATGGTCAGTTTGCTGAAGCGGTTTCCTTCGGAGCGGAATTCAACGGAGTGATGGAAACGTCATCCAGCCAGAAGCTGCCGCTGATCTCCATGGGAAAGGTGCGGCAGCGCGCCCGCCACACTGAAAGCCTCACCACCCGCGTGCTCGCGCCGGCGGCAAAATCCACGGCCACCGCGTGCCAGGGAGTTGTTCCCACGCTGGGCGGCGTGGCCGCGCTCAGGCAGGCGGCGCACTCCGGGTCTGTCACCCGCAGCCGCGGGCCGCTCGCCGACGTGATGTTTTCCGTCCGCACCTCGGCCCCCAGGCGATAGGCGCGGCCCGGAACGACGGGCACGAATTCGTAGACGGGCTCCGATTCCAGGTTTCTGCCCCCGGCATAATCCACCCGCAGGCAGCGCGACCCGCGAAAAGCCGAGGGATCGCCAAAGTCCGTTTCCACGTAGGCGACGTTGCGCGCCTGCCAGTCAAAACCCGCGCCCAGGGGGGCGTGGTCAAAGCGCCCGTTGTAAACCAGGTTTGCGCCATCCGCGGATACTGGAATCACCCCGGCCTCTTCCAACTGGCGCCACACGGCGGCCGCCTGCCCCACCTGGCCTGAAGCGAGCAGACTTTCCACATAAGGCCGGGCCTCCGCAAACGTGCAGGCGATGCCTTCGGATGAAATCTGTTGCCAGAGCCCGTTGGCAAAATCGACGCCGCCCTGGGCGCTCGCAAAATCCAGAAAAGCCATCTGCAGCCGCGGCTGGCGGCCCGCGGGAAGGACCGACTGGTAAACCGCCTGCGGGCTGCCCAGCACGCGAAGGCAAACCTCGAACACCGGCTGCGCGTAGGCAGGGTCAAGCGCCAGCAGGCGGCGGAAACGTCCGAGAGCTTCGCCGACGCGCCCCTCCTGGATGAAATGGTTTGCGGCTTTCCACTCAAAGCGCGGCGTGGCCGGACTCAACTGCAAGGCGCGCTCCACAGCCTGGTTGGCGCAGGCTGCGTCGCCCGCGCTGTCACAGACTTCGGCCAGGTCAGACCAGTACTGCGCCTTGCGCGGGTTCAACTCCGTGGCTTTTCGAAGCGACCTCACCGCATCCGAAAGGTCTGTGCGGCCGAGCGAATACGCATCGAGCAGTCCCAGCCGATGAGGGTAGTCAGCGTTGCCGGGATCAAGCGCCATGGCCCGCCGCAGGCCGGCAACATCAAAGCGGCTCGCCCAATCTCGCCGCCAGGGCAATGCGCGCCGCCTGCCAGCCGAGCAGCAGTCCCGGGACGGCCGCCAGCAGAATCAGCGCCAGCCGCGCGCCCCTCGGACCGCAAGGGCAGGCAGATGTCCGCGCCCCGCATCAGACGCCGCAGCACGGGTCCTCTTGGAAATGGGTTCGCATCTTTTTGAGGCACGAGTTCATTCGTGAATTGTCTTTGCGAAAGGGCACGACTTTAGTCGTGCCGTCAATGATGCCGCCGCGCATTTGTTAAGGGGCTTCAGATCCCCCTGCTCCGACGTATCAATTCCAGCGGCTAAAGCCGAACCACCGGGGCTCTGCTACGGCACGACTGAAGTCGTGCCCCTTCTCTTCGGAGGATTGGTTTCGCGTTTTTGCGAAAGAGCTGCGCTTCAACCGTGCCATCAATGATGCGGCTGCGCATTTGTTGTAGTTCGTTTTTGCGAAAGGGCACGACTTCAGTCGTGGATTGTCTTTGCGAAAGGGCATGAGTTCATTTGTGTTTTGTCTTTGCGAAGGGGTGCGACTTTATTGTTTTTGCGAAGGGGCACGACTTTAGTCGTGCCGTCACGATGCCCCCACAAATTTGTTTTGGGGCTTCAGCCCCTGAAGGTGGAGAGGCATGGGATCCATCTTTTGATCTGACCCTGCCGACCCGTAGGGATACTCTTCTGGAACCCGCGCCAGCCCCGCGCGCACCGGGTTCTGCCGAATATACGCACAGCGTGCGCGATAGCCTTCAACGTCCACGACAAATTCGTCGGTGAAGCCGCGCTGCCAGATTTCTCCTTGAAAACCTGTCTCCTTTTTGGCGCGAAAGGAGAATCCGCCTTTGATCAATTGCAGTGCCTGCTCAACGGTTACCCCAGGGGGCACGGAAATCAGCGCATGAAGATGGTCTGGCATCAGAACATACTCATGGAGCAGAAAACGATCCTGCGCACGGTATTCCAAAAGAACATCCAGGAAAAGCCTCGCCAGCCGCTCCGATTGGAAGAGGCTGCGCCGTTCCCAGGTGGAAGTTGTTACAAAAAACGTTCTCGTTGTCCCGGAATCTGCTTTCCCCAGATTTAATGGACGTGTGGGTTTTGACATGGAAGGAAGCAGCGGCTAAAGCCGCGATTGAAGGAACTCCTTAACGGCACGACTAAAGTCGTGCCCCTTCGCAAAAACACCGTACATCGTTTGAGGAGAAGTCGTGCCCTTTCGCAAAATCACCGCACATCGTTCGAGGAGAAGTCGTGCCCTTTCTCAAAATCACCGACGCATCGTTCGGGGAGAATTAATGCCCTTTCGCAGAATCACCGCACATCGTTCGGGGAGAAGGAGCGCGACTTAGCCTGAGCCCTGCGCGTGGAAATCAATCACCCGATGCTTTTTGCGAAAGGGCACGGTTTCAGTCGTGCCATAACGATGCCCCCACAATTGTGTTCTGGGCTGCGGCCCGTTTGTGCACTGTCTTTGCGAAGGGGCACGAGCTTTAGTCGTGCCGTCAGCATGCCGCCACAAATTTGTTGAAGGGCTTCAGCCCCTGCCAGCGGCTAAAGCCGAACCACCGGCGCCCTTTTACGGCACGAGTAAACTCGTGCCCTTTCGCAAAATCACCGCACATCGTTTGAGGAGAATTTATGGCCATTCGTCGGCGCTTTGCGTCCGGCCGGATCCCCGGCGCTACGTTTCCTTCGTTTCGGGGGAGGGTGGCGGAGGAATATCCGGCCGCCTGGCCGTCACCGTGCGCGACCGGCGGCCCCGGCCGTAGTAGCGAACGTAATCGCAGTAATACGATCCGTACTGGCCATCGTACTTGAGGTCCAGCCTGTTCAGCACGCAGCCCAGAATGTTGGCGCCGGCGCCTTCCAGGATGCGGTGGGCGCGGCCCAGCGAGGCCCTGGAAGTTGCGCGGCTTTCGGCGACCAGGATGACGCCATCCACCATGGAAGAAAGGACGGCCGCGTCGGTCACCATCAGCACCGGCGGCGTATCCACAACAATGTGGTCAAAGCGTCCGCGCAGCGTCTCCAGGAGTTCCCGCATGGCCTGCGAAGCCAGCAGGTCAGACGGGTTGGGGGCATGCGGGCCGGTTGCGAGGACCCAGAAACCCGCCAGGTCAGGCAGCTGAACCAGCGATTGTTCGATCTGCTCCGCCCCGGTAAGAACGCTGCTGAGCCCCGGATTCCCGTTGGTCGAGATCACGCGCTGGTGGCTGTGCTGGCGCAGGTCGGCGTCGACAAAGAGGACCCGCTTCCCGATTTGCGCCAGCCCCATCGCCAGGTTAAACGCCGTGGACGTCTTGCCCTCAAACGGGTGGGTGCTGGTGAACAGCAGGGCCTGGGGCGGGCGCGGGGCCGAGGAGAGCAGCACGGCCGTGCGCAAAGCCTTGTAAGACTCCGCCAGAACGGAGGCGGGCTGCTTCAGCACCGCCCACTCCACCGGGACGCCCTCTCCGGCCGCTGGAATTTCGCGCCTGAACCAGGCTTTCGAAAGGCCGCGGGTGCGCACCGCAGGAATCACTCCCAGCACCGGCTCGGCGATGCTGCGCTCAACGTCGTCGGTGGTTTTGATGGAGGTGTCCAGCAGGTCCTGCAGGAAGGCCAGGGTGGTCCCCAGGATCAGCCCCACCACCAGGCCCACGGCGATGTAGAGGCTTTTCCGGGGACGCACGGGCGCCGAAGGCGGCATGGCCGGGTCCACCAGGTGGACGTTGTTGGCCCGCAAACCGGCGGAGACGGCGGCATCTTTCACCTTGGCCAGCAGGTCGTCATAGAGTTTCTGGCTGGTGTCAAAATCGTGCTTCAAAAGGTCGTGCTGGATCATCAGTTGCTGCAGACGGCCCACCACCACCTTTTCCCGGTCCACCGAACCCTCCAGGAGCCTCACCCGGCCCAGGGCCGCATGATAATTGTGCGAAATGCGTTCCACCGTCAGTGTGCGCTCCTGCTGGATGAGAGATTGAATCTCACTGATCTGTTCGCGCAGCCGGACCACTTCCGGGAATTTCGAACCGTACTGCCCCCGGGCGTCGACATACCGGGTCTTCAAGTCGGCGCTCTTCTCCTCCATGCCCTGCAGAAGGCCGTCCTGGGCCAGCAAGCCCACCTTTTCGGGATTCGCCTTCACCAGCTGGTAGAGCGATTCCTGTTCCGCCAGGTCATTCTGGGCCTTGGTCAGACCCTGGCTCAGGCCGGCCAGACGCTGGTCTTCAATGTTGTCCTCGCCGCTGATGTTGACAATGGAATTTACCCTTTCGTAGTTCACCAGGGCTTCCTGCGACTTTTCGACCTGGGCCTTCAGCTCATCCAGTTGTTCGCTCATCCAGCCGGAAGCCTCGCGCGTGGCGTCGTATTTGGCGAGAAAATTGTACTCCCGGTAATTGTTGACCAGGGCATTCGCCACTGCGGCGGCCAGCCGGCGGTCGTTACACTCAAAGCTCACTTTGATCATGCGGCTTCCCGGCACCAGGTCCACTTCCAGAGAATTTTCAAACCGCCTGATCATCCGCGCTTTCTGTTCCAGCGAAGGTCCTTCGGAAGCTTGCAGGCCGCCGGATGCCGGGGGATTGAAAGCGGGGTCGCGATCGAGCTTGAGCTGCTCAATCGTCTGCCAGGCCAGCTTGCCGCTGGTGAGCACGTCAACCTGGGTCTGCAGGAAAGTGGGGTCGGTGGGCAGGGTCGCGTAGACGCTGTTGACCGACTGCACGCCGGGTGTTTCCGAGTCCACTTCCACCTCAGCCGTGGCGCGATAGACAGGTTTCTGCTTGTAAGAATAGATGGCGGCAAGCGTGGCCACCACCAGGGCCGTTGTCAGCAGGGTCCATCCCCGCTTGGAGATGATTCTCCCATAGGCGCGCAGGTGCGCATAAGGGTCCAGGCTTTCGGGCCGCAGTTCCGGAATGGATGGGGAAGAGGGTTTTGCAGGCGGGGAAAGAAAAGGCCGATACGGGGGTCCGGTTTCTTTTTCTGACATAGATTCAGCCTGTGGAGGGGAGATGAGACGGCGGCTACTGGAAGCAGGAGTAGACCGGGCCATTCATGAACCAGCGGGTGTTGCCGTCGATGCTTTTGGCGAAAGGGCACGACTTTAGTCGTGCCGTCAGCATGCTACGGTATGCGAAAGACGACTTTAGAGTGCGGCTTAAGCCGCCGCCCAGGCTGAAAACATTGCCCTTATGGCGGGCTAGCCCCGCCGGCCTAAAAGCCGAGCCGACCGATATAGCCTGTCACGGTGTATGGTGCCAAGACATTCTTTACACTCGTTGCCAGGACATCCTTTACACCGTGGGATAGAGTTACCGGCATCCGGGGAGGAGGCCGGGAGCGATGCCGTGGAAGAGGATGGAAGTGGACGAGCAGCGGATGCAATTCGTGGCACGGGCGGTGAGCGGGAAGGAAGGGATGACGGCGCTGTGCCGGGAGTTCGGGGTTTCGCGGCCGACAGGATATTTGTGGCGGCAGCGGTATGAGCGAGCGGGGAGTTTCACCGGCCTGGGGGAGCTGAGCCGGCGCCCGCATCGCAGCCCGAGGCGGACAGAAGCGGCGAAGGAGCAACGAGTGGTGGCGCTGCGGGAACAGACGGGCTGGGGAGCGAAGAAGCTGCACGTGGTGCTGAGGGACGAGCAGGGGGTGGTGATCCCGGTACGGACGATTCACCGCATACTGGAGCGGCGAGGACAGATCGGGGACAAGGTGCACACGGCGGCGCCGGGGCGGTTCGAGCGGGCGGAGCCGAACGAGCTGTGGCAGATGGATACCAAGGGGCAATATCCGTTGCCGGGGGCGGAGTGTCATCCGCTGTCGATAGTGGATGATCACAGCCGATACGCGGTGGGGTTGTATGCGCTGCCGAGGCTGAGCGGGGAGGGGGCGTGGGACTGCCTGGTGGAGACGTTCCGGCGCTACGGGGTGCCGGAGGCAATGCTGATGGATCGGGGGACGTTGTGGTGGTCGGAGCATAACGGCTGGGGGTTGACGCGGCTGTCGGTGCGGCTGATCGAGCAAGGGATTCGGCTGTCTTATGGCCGGATCTGCCATCCGCAGACGCAGGGCAAGGTGGAGAGCTTCCACCGCACGCTGGGCATCGAGTTGCGGCACCGGGGTCTGCCGGAGCATTGGCCTCAGTGGGGTCCGCTGCTGGCGGCGGTGCGGCGCGACTACAACGAGCGGCGGCCTCATGAAGCTCTGGGGATGCGGCGGCCGGCGGAGGTCTATCGGCCGAGCCCACGAGCTTACCAGGAGCAGCCGCGGGAATCGGAGTACCCTGCAGGGAGTGAAGTGAGGCGGTTGAACAGGAACGGCCTGCTGCGAGAGGGCGGACGGCAATGGTTCGTCTGCGAGTCGCTGGGAGGCCATCGGGTGCGGATAGAATGCGTGGATGGGAAGATGCTGGTCAGCTATCGGCATATGTACATCCGGGAAATTGATCTGGAGCAGGGCCGGACGCGGCCTCTGGTGGTCGAGCGGAGGGAAGGAAGCGCGGCGACGGGGTCTTGGGAGCCTCCGGTCGCCCTACGGGCTCCCTCCGGGTCCCAAGACCCCCAGAACCAAACCTGAACTGTAAAGGATGTCCTGGCACCCGCTGTAAACTATAGCTTGCGCTATGGGCTAAATTCTTCCGCCCCCCTCCGGGGGCTCGAAGACACGACTGAAGTCGTGCCCTTTCTCTAAACCCTGCTGCTTCATGAATCATCCGGACTAATAGTGGCCCCAGATCACCACGCCGGTGGCAATCTGCACGGCGGCCTCGGCGCCGCGGCGCAAGGCGCGCTTGGAGGCGCTGTCGGGGATAAACAGAATGTCGTTGGCCGCCAGGCCAGGGTCGGCAGCGTGGCCGGAAAGGATGCGCTGGAGATTGACCGGAATCTCCTCGCGCCCGTTCGGGGAATCGTGTCCCCGGCGGATGATCATGGCTTTCTTGCGCAGCGCCGTGGGCTTGAGCCCCTCGCCCAGGGCCACCGCCTGGAGGACCGTCATCCCCTCGCTGCCGGTGCTCATGGGGAACCCGCCCGGACGCTGGACGGCGCCCACAACGTACACCACGCCGGCGCGCTGGACGGTGACTTTGTCTCCCGGGTAGACGATGGGGTTGAGGCTGGGGTCGCCCGTAGCCAGCAGCTTTTGCAGGTTGACCGTGAGCGTGCCGTCAGCCGGCAAAGCGCTGGAACCACTTGTGAGCCACGAAGTCGCCGTTGCCTCGTCGTGCCGGGTAATGATGGCGGTGCTGCCGGCGTCGGGCGCCAGGCCCCCCGCCTGCGACAGCACGTCGAGCAGCGTGGTGGGCCCCAGAACGGGATAAATCTGCGGACTCCGGACGGCCCCCGCCACCGCCACGGCGTGCGCCGGTGATGATTTGACGCTCACCAGCACGTTGGCATGGTCCACCATATCCGCGGCGCGCAGCCGGTCTGCGAGATAACCGCCGACAACTGGTTGAGCGTCAGCCCCCGCGCCCGGACGGGCGAGGCCAGCAGGGGAAGGACGATGGTGCCGTCAGGAGCCACCCGGTAGTCCCGGCTCAACTGGGGAACATCAACCACGTAGATGTCGAGCACGTCATCATCAGCAATCACGTAATCCGCGTTGCCGGCGGCATCCGGCGCCAGGGATGGCCGCCGCGACGCGGCCCCGTCAACCGAAGTTTTGCCGGCGGAAACAGGGGCCTGGCTGTGGAGACCCTGCGGAAAGCACAGGGACAAAATCGCCAGCAACAGCCAGGCCACTGTGGGGGTCGGGCGGCAATGCGTTGGGGCTTGCCGCCGGGCGGGCTCTTCCATGGTCAAGGGCACGAGAGCGGCGGTTGCCGGCCGTGCAGGATGGGTGAAACCTCTCAGCAGATTCTTACGCGTGCGCATCATCTTGGCGCCTTTCATCGCAGGGCGCAGGCCAGCGAATCTTACCCGGCGAACGGACCCGCTCCACCAGTGGAAACATCCACCTCCACCGCAGCCGATTGCCCCAGCAGCTCAACCGTGAGGACCAGGCGGCTGAAATTCTTCTTCCTGACCAGAATTCCTTCGACCCCCTGGAGCGGCCCGGTTTTGACCCTCACCCGGTCGCCGCGCTTGATAAACGGGTGCGGCTCAATTTTGACGCACCTTTCGACGGCCCGGCGGACGCTCTCAATCTCCCGCGGCGAAATGATGGCCGGACTTCCGGCGGAGCAGACAAAACAGTGAACGCCCGGCGTGATCAAAATATCCAGGTAACGGCGCACTCCGCCCTGAATGAACACGTAGCAGGAAAACAGGGGAAGGGTGACGATTTTGGTTCTGTCTTTCCATTTCCGCGGGGCGGCATAAAGCGGCAGGAACACCGTAAAACCCTTGCCCGCCAGGGCCTGCGCCACCGATTTCTCGTGGTGGTGCCGGGTATAGAGCGCATGCCAGTCCTGGCCTGGCTGGCCCTGCGTTTTTTCACTTCGGCCGGGGTCAATCAGCATGAGGCTCCGCCCTGTCACTTACAGGGTAAGTGCTCCTGGTAAGTCTTTCCGCTGAGTAGAAAGTTGAAAACACCCGGGAACGGGCCTTGGGGCAGGTCCTGAAAGGCCCATTGGAAGGTTTCCGTGGCTCCCCCTGTTGTGAACCTTCAGAACACAGGAGGAAGAATCCTGCCGGAGGTGCGCAGCAAAATCCGGGTACTTCAACTCTAAATCGAATGGCCGTAATCGAGCTGGCCAGGGATGGCCTTTGGATGCACAAGGTCAAGACTGGAGGATGAAGGACAATAGGTGTTGCGCTCCCCCGTGCGCTCTGCTCCCGTCAATGTCTTGATCTGGCCCCGGCAGGTGTTCGCCCCGTTCCCCCTCCATACGGCAAAACAACATCAGGGCAACTAGCTTTCTGTTCAAACCCCAAAAGGCTGACAATGGCTCGTCAACCCTTTTGACATAATCCAAGCTGACATTAACTTTTGCTGAACGCACCCTATCGAATTTTTCCACCGAGGGCAATCCCCCAAAAGGGGGATTTATTCGGCGTTTCAGGGTGATTTTGTAGGGATAAGGAAACCTGCGTAGTCTACTGAGGATCCAGGATGGTGGGCGGCGGAACCATCCATCCGGGGAAGCTCACGCTTCCGCCCGGATCGACATTCCAGTGCTCCATCCAAGGATGGAAGCCTGGTGATTCACTTCTCCTGCCAGGCTCTTGTCTTGCCGGAAGGGTCAATCTGCATGTTCATCCCCCGGCGCCGCCTTCTTCTCCAGCAGGCGAATAAACTCAAAATAACGGAAAATCGCGTCTCTGCGGCCATTGATCTTCAGCTTCCGGTAGATCGACTTGACGTGTGACTTGGCCGTTTCTCCGGAGATGTTGAGCCGGGCGGCAATCTCCTTGTTGTGGAAACCGTTGGCCAGAAGGCCCAGAACCTCCCACTCCCGCGGGGTCAGTTCTTCAGGGGCCTCCGTATGCTGCTCGTGCTCGCGAGCCTCCTCCGCCAAGTCCCGGATAACCGATTGCTGGGGAACCCATCGCTCGCCCTGCGCCACGCAGTAGAGCGCCTGCTGGAACACAGCCGGGCTTTGCCGGGTTGAAAGACAACCCCAGATTCCAAGCTGAAAGGCGTGCGCATAGGTTGAGCTGTCAAGATGATCCATCAGCACCACTACTTTGGAAGTAATCGGGAGACTTCTGAGATCGGGCAATGATTCCAGTCCCTGCGCGCCCAAATCCACCAGCAGCATCTCCGCCTGCGAGCGTTTGACTTCATCAAGACACTCACGGAGATCGCTCCCTTCCACAACAACAAGCGCAGCCCCGGTGCTGGCAAGAAAAGTTGCAAGCGCCCTTCTGATCAGAACACGCGGGCTTATGATCCCCACCGTCATAAGCAAGCCCCTTTCGCAGCAGAATGGACTACTCAGGGGGAACAGTGGCAGGTCTCGCGGACAGGGCTCGCCCTGCTGATGTATCTAGAGAATGTATAGAAGAGAAGATAAATGCTTGGCAATCGCGGTCGCAAAGAGTCCCCCCTCCAGGCCACTATTTATCGCCGCTTAACCTTTACTCTAAAGTAAACGCCTACATTGTACCTGTTGTCAGTATAGTAAAAGTCCATGGTCCAAGTCAAAGGGTTTTTAATGATTTTTTCACTTTTCTCAGAAATTCCTGTGGGCGCGCTCACCCGAGTCCTGCCACCCACGATACGGCTGCGCGGTTACCAGTGAAAAACCGGGGAAAGATCATTTGCGGAAATCCACGACAGCAGCGCTCGCCGCCGGCAACCGGAGCAGGAAATTTTCTCCCTGGCGCGCCCAAGGCCGGGCGGAGCGGCCGGGCGTGGCTGCTCAAAATTCACTGCGCGCATTCCCGCAGCCCGCGCGCTCTATGGTAGACTGACGGCGCAATAACTGGAACGGGTTGTTTCTATGGCCGAAACTCCTGACCCCAAACAAAAGCTTCGGGACATCTGCCGCATTGCCGCGCGTGTCTTCTTTGAAAAAGGCTACGACGGCGCCTCCATGCAGGAGATCGCGGAGGCCGTCAAGCTCACCAAGGCGGGACTCTATCACCACGTGGGCAGCAAAGACCGGCTGCTGTTTGAGATCATGAACTACGGCATGGATATCCTCGATGAGAGCGTCCTTGAAAAGGTGAAATCGATTGAGGACCCGAAGGAAAAACTCCGCCAGACCATCATCGGGCACATCGACCTGGTGGTCCGCGCCCGCGATCAGGAAATCACCGTGATCCTGCACGAGAACCGCTCATTGAAAGGCGCCCTGCGCAAAAAGATCAACACCCGCAAGAAAGCCTACATCCATTATCTCGAGGACCTGATCTCCCAGGTGCAGGACCAGTCCGGCCACGAACGCCTCATTTCACCCTCCCTGGCCGCTTTCAACCTTCTGGGCATCATCAACTGGCTCTACCAGTGGTACCAGCCGGACGGCCCCATCACCCAGGAGGAATTGACCACCGGCTGCGTCGAATTCTTTTTCAGGGGATTGCTGGCCAGCACTCCGCCCGCTCCCCCCCGCCCGGAAGACAAGAACCCGTTTGTCTAGCTGCAGCGCCAGGCCTTGGCCCGGCATCTGCCCCTGCGATCGGCGGCCGTTGTTGTCGTCCGTTGTCCCCCGTACTTTGCCGTGATAGCATCACTACCGATGATTGCAGAAAACATTGACGGACTTCTGTAGCGCCGGCATCTTGCCGGCCCTGAGAAAGGTCCGCCGGGACGGCGGCGCTACAAATGAGCGTTGTCACCCTGTTTTGCAACCCTCAGTAACTGATCGAGTGAAGCGGGGAGAGCGACAGACGGCATGAAAAAAGAGACGATTGCATTCCAGGGCGAGCGGGGAGCCTTCAGCGAAGAAGCCGCTTACAAACTGCTGGGCCGCAACATCAACGTGCTGCCCTGCCCCACTTTCGAAGCCATGTTCGCGAGCGTCGCCAAAGGCCAGGCAACGCGCTGCCTGGCGCCCATCGAAAATACCCTGGCCGGTTCGGTTTATGAAAACTACGATCTGCTGCTGAAGAACGACCTGCACATCGTGGCCGAAGTCAAACTCCACATCGTTCACAACCTGATCGCTTTCCCCGGCACCACCCTGCGGAACCTGCAGAGCGTCTATTCGCATCCTGTGGCTCTGGCCCAGTGCAACAAGTTCTTTCGAACCCATCCAAAGGTTAAAAGAGTTCCCTTCTACGACACGGCCGGAAGCGTCAAGATGCTGGCCGCGGAGCATCCCGCAGGTTCCGGCGCCATTGCCAGCCGCGTGGCCGCGACTTTTTATCATGCGCGCATTCTGAAAACCCACCTTGAAGATCACCCCGAAAACTTCACCCGGTTTCTGCTGCTCTCCCCCAGGCCGGCGGTTTCAAAGCGGGCCAACAAGGTTTCCATTGTCTTTTCCACCCGCAATGTTCCGGGCGCGCTCTACAAATGTCTCAGCGTTTTTGCTCTGCGCGATATCGACCTCTCCAAGATGGAGTCCCGGCCCGTGAGCGGCCGGCCCTGGGAGTATTTCTTCTATCTGGATTTCGCCGGCAACATCAAGGAAGATCGCTGCAGGAAGGCGCTGGAAAACCTGAAAGAAGTCACAGAGTTCCTTCGTGTGCTGGGCTGCTACGAGGGCGCCGGACTTCCGTAGCGCCGGCATCTTGCCGGCCCTGAAAAATGCCGCCGGGACGACGCCGCCACAAACGACCGCCACCCTATTTTGCCATCCTCAGTCGGGACCAAACTGACGCACCACCCACCCTTCAATAGCTTGGCGGGTAAAGATTCGATTGAAGTATAATCGCCTCACGGACTGTCACAGAGTTCCGTACTTGAAAGTTTTAGGAGGATAGAGTTCATGCGCCCAACATCCTGCTTTCGCTCAGTTCATTGCATGTCTGGTGATGGCATGCGCGCTGGCCTTCACGGCCTGCCAGGAAGGCTCATCGCCGGACACTTCCGGCCCTTCGAAGGTTGTGGTCACTGCAAACCCCGGCGGGCCGGTCACCATCCGGACACCCTCGGCAGAATTTAAGATTCTGCCCTCCGGCTACGTCCAGGCCTATCTGCTGAAACAAGGGAAACGCCTGACCCTGGATGATCCCGGCGACGCCGGGGCCGAGCCTTCGAGTTCAGTGACCGTGGCGGGAAAAGAGGTGGCCGGGTTTACTCTCGACCTGGATCACGTCAGGATTTCCGAGGCGCGCGGCAAGCTGGGAGAACGCGGCAAGCGGATCGAGATCACGGGCCGCAGCAAAGACCAGAACGGCGCGGCCCTTGAGGAACGGCTGGTGTTTGAGGCTTACGATGATTTCCCCCGCCTGCTGATAACTTCCACCTCCTACAGGAATGCCGGGAAAAAGCCTCTCCGCCTGGATAAAGTTGTCGCCAACCGCCATCGGCTGGATGCTTCTCTGTCCGATGCTTCCGTGCCACCTTACCAGATGTGGTCCTACCAGGGTTCAAGCGAAAAGTGGGGCAAAGACGACGTGGTGGAAATCTCGGGCCACTTCTCCCAGCAGAACCTGATGGGCGGCATGCAGCGCGGCGGCGAGGGAGGCGGAATTCCGGTGGTGGCGTTCTGGACGGACAAAGTGGGAGAAGCCATCGGCCATATTGAAACCATCCCGTGGGTCCTCTCCATGCCGGTTGCCGTCACCGCCAACAACCACGTGGACGCTTCCATGGTTCTCGAGCCGGATACCACCCTGCAGCCCGGCGAGACATATTCTACCCCGCGGGAATTTGTTGCGGTCTATTCCGGCGACTATTATGAACCGCTGCACCTTTATTCCGAGGTGCTGCAGCGCCAGGGCTGGGACCTGCCCAAACCGAATGACGCGGATTACCAGATCAGCTGGTGCGGCTGGGGCTACGAATCAGAGGTGACGCCCGCACAGATGCTGGGAACCATTCCCAAGCTCAAGGAATTCCACATTCGCTGGGCCACCCTGGACGACCGCTGGTTTGATACCTATGGCGACTGGAACCCGCGCCAGGACAACTTCCCCGGCGACTCCATCAAAAAGATGGTGGACGGATTTCATCAACAGGGCATCATGGTCCAGATCTGGTGGCTGCCCATCGCTGTCGAGGACGGCACTGGCGGTTATGAGTCGCACCATTACAAAATGGCCCAGGTGGTGAAGGAACATCCTGACTGGCTGATCCTCGGCAAGAACGGCAAGCCGGCAAAAATGGTCCGCGGCCTGGGAGCGCTTTGTCCGGCGGTGCCTGCGGTGCAGGAATACTACAAGAAACTGACGGAAAAATTTATTCGCGACTGGGGCTTCGACGGCCACAAGCTCGACAACGTCTACACGATTCCCGAATGCTACAACCCCAAGCACCATCACAAATCCCCGCAGGATTCGGTGCGGGCGATGGCCAAAATCTACAAGGAAATTTTTGAGACCACGCGCTCCCTCAAGCCCGATAGCGTCACGCAAAGCTGCCCCTGCGGAACTCCGCCCAACTTCGCCTGGCTGCCCTACATGGACCAGGCGGTCACCGCAGACCCCGTGGGCTCGGTCCAGGTGCGGCGGCGCATGAAGATGTACAAGGCGCTGCTCGGCCCGCAGGCGGCTGTCTACGGCGATCACGTCGAGCTCACCGATATCGTTTTCAAGGGCGGCGACGAAATCGACAAAGGGAGGGACTTTGCCTCCACCGTGGGAACCGGCGGGGTGGTGGGAACCAAGTTCGTGTGGCCCAGTCCCGGCCCGCATTTCAAGGAAGCCTACCTGACGCCCGAAAAGGAAGCGATCTGGAAGAAGTGGATCTCCATCTACAACCAGAAGATGCTTTCAAAGGGCAAATTCCTCAACCTCTATACCATCGGTTACGACGTTCCGGAGGGCTATGCCATCAGCAAAGACGGCAAAATGTACTATGCCTTCTACGCTCCCGATCCCGCGACCCCCTGGCAGGGCAAGGTTGAGTTGCGCGGACTGGACAAGGCCGGCAAGTACAAAGTGGTTCGATTACGAACACAACAAAGATCTGGGAACCGTGACCGGCGCGAGACCCAACCCTGTCCACGCGTTTCACAACCCATCTGCTGCTGGAAGTCAGCAAGCTGTAGCCGCGTGACGATGATCCGGCTGAACAACCCGCTGCCATGGTGCAGACGGAATGCTTCATGCACGGGCACAGGTTATCGCCTTGCCCGGCGGCCGATGGAGGAATAAACTATTTTTCGGGAAGCAAGGAACGCTGGACCGGGAAAGTCGGGGCGAATATCTATGGCTTTATTCCATCCGAAGACGTGGCGGCAAAATCCTCAGCCAGTGACGAATCTGCGGCTCGAGGCGGTGTGGATCGTGGTGGCGCTTGCGGCTCTCTCCGCGGCAGGCAGCCTGAAAGCCCAATCCGCGGCGGGCCCGGTCGGCGACATCACCGGCGATTATGAATTCCTGCAACCTTATAACACGCTGGCCATTCTGCAGGAAGACCAGATGGTGAAGGGATACATCGACGTGCTCCAGGGAGAATCGGAATCGGACGCCATTCTGAGTTATCCCATTACGATCGGCGAGCGCAAGGGCGATCACCTGGATTTCCGCACGCAGACCATCCACGCAATGTACTACCGTTTTTCGGGGACCGTGCAGCGCGGCCAGGGGAAAAAGAAGGACGATCCCGACTACCTTGAGCTGGTGGGAGAACTTCAAACCATCGAACATAATTCTGTGACTAATCAGGATAAAGTTGAGCAGCAACCGGTGGTTTTCAAGTCCAAGGGAAAAAGGCAACAAGAGCCCTAAACCGGGCACAGAAAGCAGCCGCCCGGACTGCTTCATAATTGAACCGATCGATTTTTCGCCTGCCCTATGTCAGAACACAACCGCCAATTCAAAGGCCGTGTTGCCATCGTCACCGGCGCCGGTTCCGGAATCGGCAAGGCCATTGCCCTGGACTTCTTAAAGGCCGGGGCTCATGTGGCAGGCGTGGGACGCCGTGCGGCAACCGCCGGTTCCCTCCGGGAATTCCGCGAATACGGCGAACAATTCCTCTGGGTCCGCGCCGACGTTTCGCGCGAGGCGCAAGTGAGGCGCGCCGTGAAGCGGGTGCTGCAGAAGTTTGGCCAGGTCGATTTCCTCATCAACAACGCCGGCCGGCGCGGACCCACCGCGCCCGTTGAATCCCTCAGCACCAGTGACTGGCACAAGGTGCTGGAAACCAACCTGACCGGCGCCTTTTTGGTGGCCCGCGAGTGCGTGAAGGCGATGGCCCCGCGAAAGCAGGGCCGGATTATCAATATTTCCTCCATGGCGGGCCGCGTGGCCTATCCCTTCCGGGCGTCATACTCCGCCTCAAAGTGGGGGCTGATCGGGTTCACGCTGACGCTGGCGCAGGAAACGGGCCCGCATAACATTCTGGTGAATGCCGTCTGCCCGGGGCCGGTGGAAGGGGAGGCCATAGACGAAGTGATCGAGGCACGAGCAAAAGCGCTGCGGCTTCCCATCAGGAAAGTTCGCGAGCAGTTTGTCGGCTCCACCGCGCTGGGCCGCATGGTCACGGCTGAGGACGTGAGCGATACGGTCCTGTTTTTATGTTCGGACCGGGCGCGAAGCATCACCGGACAGGTGATTGACGTCAGCGCCGGATTTGGCCTGGCCCAGAAATCGGCGAGATAAGAGCCGGGCGAAAAACCTCCTCGCGCAAAAACCTCCACGGAAAGGAAATTCGCATGAGTGACAAAGGGCTTGAAATGCTGCACCAGATGCTGGGCAAGGAGAGGACCGATGAAGTCCGCGAAGCGTGGTCAAAACTTTCGCCGGATTTCTCCAACCTGGTGACCGAATTTTGTGGCCGGTGAAGTCTGGTCGCGGCCCACCCTGGAACTCAAAACGCGCAGCCTGATTACGGTTGCGGCGCTGGCGGCCATGGGCCGGCCCAACGGCCTTCGCCTGAATATTGAGATGGCGCTGAACAACGGAGCCACGCGCGCCGAGGTTCTGGAAACGATTCTTCACATGGCCGTCTACGCGGGCTTCCCGGCCTGCTGGGACGCCCTGGTGATCGCCGACGAAGTTTTCAAACAGAAACAGGCGGGCCAGCGCCTAGCGCGACAACTGAGTCTGGCTTGACAGAAGCAGAGAGAGCCTTCCCCGACTTTCTCAGCAGGCGCTCGCGCCGGTGCGAGAGGCGTTTCTGGCGGAAACGGGGTCCGGAAATTTCCTGAAGGTGTTGGAAGGCTGCCTCCGCAAATTCCAACGCCTTGCCGGCATCACGCACCCGATGCTCGTAATGGATGGCAAGCTCCTCATACGCCTCCACCGCGTACCTTGACCCCAGATTGATAATCTTCGTCCAGATTTCCACGGCCTCCTGATACCGGCGCTCCCTTTTGTGCTGGGCGGCAAGCTGCCACAGGGCCTGGGGCTCAACCGATTCCGGCAGGCCGCGGGCAATCGCCTGCAGGCAGGTCGTTCGCGCGAGTTCCGATGCGCCCGCGCGCTCCAGCACGCGGCTCAGGCTGAACAGATCGCGGCTGTCGCAAGCGGCTCCGTCGCCCGCCCCGGCAATGGCCCGGCCCACCTCAACTGCAACCCCGGCAAGCGTCACGATGTCGAGCGCATTGTGGAAAAAGACCGGCTGCAATCCCCGCGCGCTCCTGGTGCGAAGGTAATCAAAATAGATTTGCGGAATTTCGGACCCCGGAACGTCGCCGTTGCGGGCAATGCCCAGAAGTTCCCGCTCCAGGTTTTTGAGCTGGCAGCTCTCAAGCCGCAGCTTCCACAAGCGGCGCGCCGGATGCAGCAGGTCCAGGTGAACCATTCGCGCAAAGGGTGATTTCATCCGGGCTAGCGTGTAGCGCGTTTCAAGCAGCGGAATGTCAAAGGTCTTGCCGTTGTAGGTCACGATGAGTTCGTAAGGCTCCAGCGCTTCGGCCAGCGCGGCCAGGGCGGCTTTCTCTTCCGTAAAGTCCCGCAGAAAAAACTGCCGCACCCGGAAGCCCGGCCCCTCGGCGGCGCCGATTCCAATCAGGAAACGCGCAGGTGCCGGTGCCGCCGGCAAGCCCCGTGGTTTCCGTATCCAGATAAACCACCGAAGAAGTCGGCGGAATGTTATTGCCGTTCAGAAACAATTCCAGCGGCGCGAGGTCCGCGTGGGCCACGTCGCCGACGCAGAATTTTCCGTAGGGCCTGCCGAACGGCAGCAGCTGGCTGGCAAGGAAATACTCGCCGCGGCCGTTGCTGCAAACCTCGCCGTCGACGTAGTGCTCAACCCCGTGCGGCGTTTGCTGTGCGGCAACCCTTTTGGGCCGCTTCTCCATCCGCTGCAGGTATTCGAGCTGGCGCTCGAGCGCATCCTCGCGGACGGTTTTGCCGGCCGCTTTTTTAAGCTCCCGAAGTTTTTCTTCCAGGTTCATGATGGCCTATTGAGGATTGTATATTACGGTGACGGACTTCCGTAGCGCCGGCATCCTGCCGGCCTTCAAAAATGCCGCCGGGACGGCGGCGCTACACGGGCATCGCAGACACACAAACCGGCGTCTGCGCCAGCTCAGGATGACGCTATCGAGAATGCTGCCCAGAATCGCCAGCGCCACTTCTTTTCCCTTCTCCCCCACTTCGCCCACCGGCCCCACGCAGGAGGGGCAGCCGGACTCGCAGGGACAATTCAAAATCAGCCGGCGGGTGTTTTCAAGCAGGTTCGGACTCAGGCGAAACAGCGGTTCGCTGAAGCCAATCCCGCCGGGATATTTATCGTAAAGGTAGATATTGGGCTCAAAGATTTTCGTGTAAACAGACGGGCGGCCCTGGGCCGAAGGCGGGGTTTCAGCCTCCTCCGCGATGGCCAGGTTCTCGCCCACCGCCACGCCCAGATCGCGCGCGTCGCACATCATCAGCAGGGTGCCAATCGCCTGCAGCGCGTGGGCCAGTCCCTGCACGCCGTTCAGCCGGTCATCGCGCGTATAGGGCATGGCCTCCAGCAGCGGCTGCGGCAAGCGTCAGCCAGAACGCCGTGGTGTGCATCTCCTGTTCGGGCAGCATCAGGTCGCCGGAACCCACATTCTGGTTGGTGTGGAACTTGATCTTCTTGAATCCCACAACCTGGGTGTTCACCTGGACCTCGCCGTGATTTCTGACGGCGGGCCCCGCCGGCGCCGAGTCAAAATTCTCCAGGATCTTGATCCGGGTGTAGGAAATGGCGTCGGTGTAATATTCCGAATCGCACTGGCGCACGTAGGCCTTGCGCTCTTCGTAATCCAGCCGCTCCACGTGGTACTGCTGGCCATTCTGCAGATAGATGGCCTTCTCGTGCACGGTGGTCAGGGCGCTGGTAAAGTCCACTTCGCCGATAATGCGCGCCTCGCCGGTGATGTCGACAATCACAAAATTATCCGAGGAGACGGACCGCAAGCTGATGGCATCCGCCGGATAGCTTTCTGAAATCCAGTGCCAGCCCTCGCTGGTCTGGTGAAGGAATCCGAGCTCCTCAAGATGCTTGCAGAGCAGCTTGAGATCGAGCTCGCCGAATTTCTCATCCTCTTTCAGCGGAAGCTCGAAGGCCGCGCACTTCAAATGGTTCAGCAGGATCTGCAGGTTGTCCGGATTCACATAGCCGTGCTCGGGCGAATGATCGAAGAAATAGTCGGGGTTCTGAACGATAAACTGGTCGAGCGGCGCGCTCGGTAGCCACCAGCAGCGCGGCGGAACTCCCTTCGCGCCGGCCGGCCCTGCCCGCCCGCTGCCAGGTGGAAGCGATGGTGCCCGGATAGCCCGCCATCACCGCCACGTCGAGGCTGCCGATGTCGATGCCCAGCTCGAGGGCGTTGGTGGCAACCACGCCCAGCAACCGCCCTTCGCGGAGGTCGCGCTCAATTTCCCGCCGTTCCAGCGGCAGATACCCGCCCCGGTATCCGCGAACCACTTCCGGGCCCACCGGCCGCCGGGCAAAATCTTCTTTCAGGTAAGTCACCAGGATTTCCGTGGCCAGGCGCGAGTTGGCAAAGACAATGGTTTCCAGGCCCCGCATCATAAAGACCTTCGCCAGCCGGCGGGTCTCATTCAGATAAGACCGGCGAATGCCGAGCTGCCGGTTCACCACCGGCGGGTTGTAAAGCACAAAAAACTTTTCGGCTGCGGGCGCCCCGTTCTCATCCACCAGCATGATGTCCTGCTCGATGATGCGCGTGGCCAGCTCAGCAGGATTGGCGATGGTTGCCGACGTGCAGATAAATTGCGGATGGCTTCCGTAAAATTCCGCGATGCGCTTGAGCCGCCGGATGACGTTCGCCAGGTGGCTGCCGAAAACGCCGCGGTAGTAGTGCAGCTCATCGATCACAACGTAGCGAAGATTCTCAAACAGCCGCTCCCATTTGGTGTGGTGCGGCAGGATGCCCGTGTGCAGCATGTCGGGGTTGGTGATCACCAGGTTGGCGCGGGCCCGGATGGCTTTGCGCGCGTCCTGGGGAGTGTCGCCGTCGTAGGTAAAGGTTCGAAGATCGTCGCCCAGCTTTTCCGTCCAGCGGTTCAGTTCCACCAGCTGGTCTTGCGACAGGGCCTTGGTGGGAAAAAGATAGAGGGCCCGCGCATCCGGATTTTCAACCAGCTCGCTCAGGATCGGCAGGTTGTAACAAAGCGTTTTGCCGGAGGCTGTGGGAGTGACCACCACGACGTTCCTGCCCTCATGCGCCAGGGTGGCGGCAACGGCCTGGTGCGAGTAGAGGTTTTCGACGCCCTTCGACCGGAGGGCCTGCTGGACGCGCTCGGGAAGAAACTCAGGAAACGGCACGACCTGTGCCTCCCGCGCCGGATAATGCCGCACGGCGGTGATGCCTCCTTCGCGGCGGGAACCTTTAAAGCTGTTCTGGATTTCCTGGACGACGGCCTCGATGGAGGCGGTGCCGCGAAACCCGCCTTGCAGTTCCTGGGCCTGGGGAATCAAATGGGTTTGTGACGGGAGTTTCATGTCGCCTCTCTGAGCCAAAAGCGCCGGCCGGGGCCTTCGCCTTTTATTCGCTCATGCTATCATATCACCCGCGCAGCTCCCAACAGGAAAGTCTGCCCTGCGCCGCGCCGGGTTCAGGCTGAAACGGCCGGCCTGCGCGGCCACCGGCGCCCTGGCACAGTCGCGCCGCGATGCTTGCGCGCTTCCTCCATAAATTCCTGCGCCATCGGCCATGGCGGCAACGATGTGTGCTCACTTATTGACTTTGGCGCTTTGAATTCTAATAATATCTGGCGGGCTTCCGGCAGCAAAAAGTTGTACTCTATAAGAAAAGATCCCTGTAGCAAGGAGCGGAATGGCAACAGTTACGTCGGCTTATCAGCCACCCCGTCCATCCAAAGATTTGTTCCTGCACGCCTACCGTGTGATGTATCTGGCCAGGAAGGTTGACGACAAAGAAATCCAGCTGAAACGGCAGAACCGCGCTTTCTTTCAGATCAGTGGGGTTGGGCACGAAGCGATCCAGGTGGCCGCAGCCATGCACTTGAAGCCCGGCGTGGACTGGATTTACCCCTATTACCGCGACAAGGCCCTCTGCCTGCAACTGGGCATGACGCCGCTGGATATCCTGCTGGCCAGCGTGGGCGCCAAAGACGATCCGAATTCAGGCGGACGGCAGATGCCTTCCCACTGGAGTTCCAAGCCGCTTCACATTGTTTCCAGCTCCAGCGCCACCGGCACGCAGGTTCTGCAGGCGGTCGGAGCGGCGGAAGCGAACCGCTATTTTTCCCTGGTCCCGGAAGCCGCCGAACTGGCCTCCAGCTTTCATGCGGACGAATTGGCCTTTACTTCTCTCGGTGACGGCGCAACCAGTGAAGGCGAGTTCTGGGAATCGATGAATTACACCTGCCTCCGCGGGTTGCCGGTGCTTTATCTGATCGAAGACAATGGCTACGCCATCTCCGTTCCCGTCGACGACCAGACCGCAGGCGGCAGCCTTTCCGGGCTGGTCAAAGACTTTCCCGGCCTCCTGACCGTGGAATGCGATGGGACGGACTTCCTGGAAAGTTATGAGGCGGCCGGCAAGGCCGTCTCCTATGTCCGCAAGCAGAGAAAGCCCGCCCTGATTCACGCCCATGTGGTGCGGCCCTATTCGCATTCCATGTCAGACGACGAAAGGTTGTATAAGCCGCAGGAGATCCGGGAGAGGGAAGCCAAACAGGACCCGGTCCACAAGCTGGCGCATCGCCTGGTGGCAGAGGGTCTGGCGACGGAAGCGGAATTGAAGGCCCTGGAAGCCGAGGCGGACCGTGAGATTCGCGAAGCGGCCGACCGGGCGCTGGCCGCCGCGTCCCCTGATCCCAAAACCCTGATGGACTTTATTTATTCCCCCACCGTCGATCCCACTTCTGAAAGATTTGACCAGCCGGCCAAATCGCATGGCGATCCCAAAACCATGGTGGACCTTCTCAACGCCTGCCTGAGGGACGAGATGGCGCGCGACCCGCGGGTTGTGGTCTTTGGTGAGGATGTTGCCGATTGCAGCCATGAGAAGGACTTGGACAAACTGAAAGGCAAGGGAGGGGTCTTCAAAGTCACTCACGGGCTGCAGCGCCAGTTTGGCGCCGACCGTTGTTACAACGCGCCCATCGCAGAGGCCAGCATCCTGGGCCGGGCCATGGGCATGGCCACCCGGGGACTCAAACCGGTTGTCGAAGTCCAGTTTTTCGACTACATCTGGCCGGCGTTTATGCAGATGCGCAATGAGATTCCAACCCTGCGCTGGCGGTCGAACAACGTATTCTCCTGCCCCCTGGTGCTGCGGACGCCGATTGGCGGATACCTGATGGGCGGCGCCGTCTATCACAGCCAGTCGGGCGAATCGATTTTCACCCACCTGCCCGGCTGGCACGTGGTGTTGCCTTCCAACGCGCTTGACGCCAACGGACTGCTCCGCACCGCCATCCGCTCGGATGATCCGGTGCTCTTCCTCGAACCCAAGCACCTTTACCGGCAAACCTACAATCGCGCTCCCTACCCCGGCCCGGATTATATGATTCCCTTCGGCAAGGCGAAGCTGGTGAGGGAAGGTAATGATCTGACCATTGTGACTTACGGGGCGCTGGTCAACCGCTCACTGCAGGCCTCCAGGGAACTTGAAAAGGAAGGGATCAGCGCTGAAATCCTGGACCTCCGCTCCCTTCAGCCCTACGACTGGGAGCTTATCAGCGCGTCAGTGAAAAGGACGAGCCGGGTCCTGGTGGCTTATGAAGACTGCCTCTCATGGGGCTATGGAGCGGAGATTGCCGCCCGCATCGCGGACGAGCTTTTCGAGTTTCTGGACGCGCCGGTGCGCCGCCTGGCGGGTAAGGACGTCTATGTGCCTTACCATCCCGTTCTGGAGGACGCCATGCTGCCGCAGGTGGCCGATGTGGTGAAAGCAGCCAGAGACCTGGTGGCGTTCTAGGGAATCCGGCCGGCAGTCTTCGGCCTGGCCAAACAGAGGAGGCCGGCCCTACCGGGAAAGGTCAGGCACCGAAGAAGCGGGAACTCCATCGCTGCCGGCAGCTTGCTTCAGCCGACTCCCAACTCATCAATCTTTTCAAGCGGAGTTCCGCACCGGCGGCAAATGACCGCCGCGCAATCCCCGCATACCAGCGGATCGTCAACTTCGATCTTGCATATCGGGCAGTAAAATGATCCAGCATCAGGGTCTTCAAGGTTTTCCATCGGTTCACCCCGCAAGTCGATTTACTCGGGAGCTAGACAGCCAGCACTTTTATTGTAATGGATTTACAACTCCCTGGAGAAAATCCTGTATCTCCAATTGCAGATCGTGCAGTTTGCCGGCCAGGAAGTGATCAGCATCCTGCACAAAGCGCAATCGCTTCGGTTCTTTCAAGGAGCGAAAGAGCTTCTCAACATTTTCCCGGGAGCCGAACCTGTCCTGCGTTCCCTGCACCAGCAGCTTGGGCTTTTGGACGTCCCGGAGAAAGTTGAAATCCGCGGAGTCAACTGGCAGCCCGATGCCCACCAGGCTGTTGACCCGCGGGTCCGCTGAGCCCACGGCCAGAGCGACCACCGACCCGAACGAGAATCCCATCATCGAGACGGGAATCTGCGGGAACCGCTCCGTGAGGTAATCCAACGCCGCGCGGGCGTCGTCGCGCTCTCCAATGCCATGCCCATACGTCCCTTCGCTGTGGCCCACACCGCGAAAATTGAAACGCAGGGTGGGAATTTCCAGATGAATGGCCGCCTTGGCGGCCCTGAAAACAACCTTGTTGTGCATGGAGCCGCCATAGAGCGGATGCGGATGACACACCACCGCAAGCTGGCGCGGCGACCACTCGGGATTCCACTCGAGCAGAGCCTCAAGGTTTCCCGCAGGTCCGGAAAGGGTCAGCCGTTCAATCTTCGTGGCGGTCTCCGTTAGGGCGTCCGTATCTTCTTCGTCGCGCCTCAAAAACTGTCACCTTAGGCGTGAGCGACCGTCCCTGTCAACACCGCGTTGTGACGGGGAGCCATCCCTCGGTCCCCACTCCCCGTCCCGGGAACCCGCTTTCCGGCCTCCGCCGGTCCAGCCAATCCCATGCTCAGGCAGATTCTGCCCGGGCGTGTCCCGAAAACGCGTTCATTTCACCCCATGCAGTTGTAAACTACACAATGAGTTTTTCGCGCCTGCGCCCGGAGTCGCCGGCGCTGGCCACTGCAGACAGGTGTTTTACCGGTAACAGTCATCGGGTCCTGAATTTGCTTTTTGCGCTGGGAGGAAGCCATTAACAAGAAGTCCGTTATTGTGGCGGTCGCTTCAGTCATTGCTTTAGCGGCTGTCGTGGGTATTTACGAACATTGGTTTCGCAAATCCGCGCCCCCCCTGGCGGTGGACTACGTCACTTCCCCATCGCTCGATGTGCTGGACACTCCCGCGGTGGTCCATAAAGTGATCGCCGTCCTGAAGTATGGCGACCGGGTTGAAATTCTGAAGGAAGAGGGAGAATGGGCCAGGGTCCGGGCGGGCGCAGGCACTGAAGGCTGGGTGATCACCAAAGAACTGATCCCCGCAAAGGTTTATGAAGCAGGCCGGAAGCTCCTCCAGGAACTCCAGCACAGTCAGGTCCAGGCGGCGGGACACACCGTGGCGGCCGCCAACATTCACATCGAGCCCGATCGCAATGCCCCGGAGCTCGGGATGCTGATGCAGGGCCAGGCGCTGGAAGTGTTTGGCCGCCGCGTGGTGCCAGGAAAACCGGCCGGCGGCGGGGTGAACCCCCCGGCTTCTTCCGCCCGGCGTTCCGATGCGTGGTACCTGGTCGAGGCCGGTTCCCGCGCCGGATGGGTCCTGGGCCGGATGCTCACGCTGGACATTCCCCAGGGGATTTCGCAGTACGCGGCAGACCACAATATGGTTGCCTGGTTCGTCTTGAATAAGGTCCAGGATGGTAACGCCAGCGTCCCTCAATACCTGGCGGCTGACCGCGAAGGAACGGTTGAATTCGATTTCACCCACATCCGCGTCTTCACCTGGTCGGTAAGGGGCCACCATTATGTCACATCCTTTGTCCAGGGCGGGCTGAGGGGCAGCTTCCCGATCCGGGTTGAACACATCAACCAGGTCCCGTACTTCCGCCTGCGACTGGTGGACCGCGAAGGAAACAAGGTTCAAGGCGTCTATGGCTTGTTCAACACCATCGTGCGGCCCGTGGGCACGGTGAAAGGATGGGAAAGCGATGCCATGCCCGGGCGCAGGTAGGCAGAATGTCCCCGGCCTGGCGCGGGCGGTCCATCGAAAGGAAAGACTTTGGATTCACAATTTCCAGTTCACCTTCGGTCCGATAAAGTTCCAGCCTCTTACCGTCTGACGCGGGCGGTCGTGCGGTTTGGACTGCGGCTTTTTTCCCCCGGGCTTCGGCTGCTCAACCGGGAAAGGCTTGAGCGGCCCGGCCCCGCCATCCTCCTCATCACCCATCCGCAAAGTTTCCCTGCTGCGCTGCTCCTGATTTCCGCCCTCGACCACCAGATACACTGCCTTCTTCCCTCCAGAGAGTTACAGGGCATCTTCCGCAAGCTGGCGGCGTGGGCGCTGGGCATGCAGGCGGCTGATTTCAACTCCGAGGAGCCTGATCGCTGGCTCAACCCCTGCCTGAATGTTCTGGCGGATCAGCAGGCCATCGCGCTTTTTGCCGAACAGGTTCCGGAAAACGGCGCTCCTGGCGCGCCGGTCGCCAACTTTGCCGCCCGGCTTTCCATGGAAGCGATTTTGCGGGGTCCGGAGCACTTGCATCCCACGATTTATCCAGTCCACTGTTTTCTCCGTAAAGGACGCCGCTTTGCCGCCCCCCTGATGTGTGTGGACGACTCCATTGCCGCGCGGGATTTTCTTCCCAAGGTGGCCGAAGACCTGGCGGCAGCTTCCCGGCACCTCGCCGGCGCGGTCCAGAATGCAATCGGCTTCAACACCTTCGGCCTTCCAGAAGCGGAACTGGAACGTTTCCATCAGGAGCTGGAGGATTTGTCGCGCGAACATCTCCGGCAGGAATGGTCCCAGCGGCCGAACTGGAAACAGCGGCCTGAAGATTTTGATCTCAGCACCTTCGCCATAAAATGGATTGCCGGACAGAACCGCAAGGATCCCGCGCGGCTGGTCGAGCTTCGTGAATCGGTGGCGTCTTACCGCGGCGCCCGCAGGCAATGGTCGATGGGAAAACTCATGATTGAAACCTCCGGCCCCTGGCAGGCTTCCCGTCCACGGGTGGCGGCAGCATGGCTCGAGACCACGTTGGGGCTGCCTGTTGCGGTTTATGGGCTGATCAACCATCTTCCGGCCTTGATCGTCCTCCGGGCGAGCGGGCTGCTCAGCCACTCCTCCCAAAGGGACCCCAAAGTCGAGTGGCTGTGGCGCATCTTTACGGTCCTGAGTTCCTACACCGTCCAGGTTTTTCTGGTTCACTTCTGGTGGGGCAGGGCGGTCGCGGGTTATTACACTTTGACACTGCCCGTTTCGGGCGCTTATCTGTGGCGCTATCGCTGGCTGGTCCGGCGCCGCATCCACGTGCTGGTGCGGAAGGCTTTGCAGCCGGTCCACTCGGCGCGTGTGGCGCGCGAGAGGGAGAATATCCTCGAAAGTTTCAGCCTCACACTCGAGCGTTCCGCGCACCTTTCCGCCGAGCCGGGTGACCGCCCTGCCGGCCCTGTCCCATAGAGGTCCTCCCGGAATGGACGAAGTCTTGCCTGCCGCCAACGGACCACGCCCCGAACCAGGGGGCGGAGGCATCTTTCGCCTGGAAGAGCTGACCTTCACCGAACTCGAGGCGCTGGACCGCAACCGTGCGGTCGTGCTCTTCACCGTCAGCCCGCTTGAAGAGCACGGCCCGCATCTTCCCGTCGGCACCGATCTGTTTACCGCGGATGCCGTCTGCAAAAAGCTGGCGGAACGAATCATCGAGACCAAGCCCGGCTGGACCGTTCTGATCGGCCCCAGCCTTCCCATCGGCGCCTCCGCATTTGACCGCGCCGGAACACTGCTGGCGCGCGTTCGCACGGTGCGGAATGCGACGCTGGATTACGGAGCTTCGCTGGCCCGCCACGGTTTCCGCTACATCCTGGTCCTCAATGGACACGGAGGACCCCGCCATATCGTGGCCCTGGAGGAGGCTGCGGCCGCCGTCTCCAGACGCTACAAGGTCCGAATGTTTTCGGTCAGCGGGCCCGTGCTCTGGAAGTTCATGCGCGGCCGGTACGCAAATCGCCTGGAGACCCTTCTCGGGCGCCCGTTCACGGCGGCAGAACGGGAGGCGCTGAGCGGGGACACCCACGCCGGCATGTGGGAAACGTCGCTGGTTCTCCGCGCCCGGCCGGAACTGGTGAAGCCGGGGTACAGAGACCTGCCGGCGGTCAAGTTCAGGCTCATCGACGCCCTGCATCAGAACTACCCTTTGCAACTGGGAAATCGCATGGGCTATATTGGGACGCCTTCGGCCGCCTGTGCTGAGCTGGGGCGGGCCGCGGAGCGGATGTTTCTGGAAGTGGTGTGGGAACTGGTACAGCCGGTGCTGGACCAGCAGAACAGAAAATGGCGGCAGACGTCGTTCCTGTACAAGATACCTTTCCTGCGGTCGGCTTTCCCGCGCCTCGCCGCAGCCACGGCGGCCGGACTGGCGGCGTGGGCCATCATTCATTGGTTTTACTGAAACGAGAGGGAAACAATGGCGCTTTTTCTGACTGAAGAAGATGTGCAAAAGCTTTTTCCAATGAAGCAGGCGCTCGAGCGCATCGAGGCCAGTTTCGGGGCTCAACACAGCGGCAGTGCCGTCAACCAATCGCGCCAGCGGCTTTTCCAGCCCGGCTTCTCGCTCCATTACATGGCGGCGGCCCTGGCGGACGAGCATCTCGCGGGCATGAAAATTTATACCATCGCCTCCGGCGCAGCCCGCTTTCTGGTGCTGCTGTTCGACGCAAAGACCGGCGAACTGCTTGCGGTGATGGAGGCGGACCATCTCGGCCGCATCCGGACCGGAGCGGCCAGCGGCGTGGCAACGAAATATCTGGCGCGCCCGGACGCTACAAAAGTGGGAGTGATCGGCGCCGGGCGCCAGGCGCGCACCCAACTGGAAGCCGTTGCGGGCGTTCGCAAGATCCAGGCAGCCCGCATTTTCTCAAGGAATGAAGCCCATCGCGCAGCATTCGCCAAAGAGATGACGGAGGTTCTGGAATTCCCCGTCAAGCCCGCAGCAACCGCTGAGGAAGCAGCGCGCTTTGGCGACGTCGTGATCACCGCAACATCTTCCTCTCAGCCTGTCCTCAAGGGTGAGTGGCTGCGGCCCGGAACCCACGTCAACGCCATTGGAGCGAACATGGCCAACCGCCGGGAGATGGACGAAACGGTGCTGCGCCGGGCCGCAATGATCGCAGTCGATTCCATCGAACAAACTCGCGGAGAAGCAGGCGACCTGATCCAGGGGCTTCCCGCAGCCAACCGAAGCTGGGACGACGTGGTGGAATTGAAAGACGTGGTGAGCGGAGACCAACGCCGGCGCGACTCAAGCGAACAGATCACGGTCTTCAAGTCGTGTGGAATTGCGATTTGGGATGTGGTGGCGGCCGGCTTTATCTACCGCCAGGCGCTCGAGAAGAAAAAGGGCAAGCCTTTCGCCCTCTGGGAGGAACTGCCCCGGTAGCGCAGCTTCATTCTCACTTCGCCGGACCCTTTGACCCTGCTTCAATCGTAATCGTCTTTGCGATCACGTCACCCGCCTCAGTCAGCGTGCCTTTAGCCAGAATTTTAACTCCTTCACGAAGGTCCGAATCCTTCGCGGGGCTGCCATCGTCGCGCTGAATCTGGGTTGTGGAGTCGTACTTGACGGTGAACAGCATATCCTGGCCGCTGTCCACAGTCAGCTTTCCGGGAGATTTTTCCGTAATCGTCCCGTTAACGGAAAAAGAGATGTCCTGCGGCGGGTTCTGGTCCTGAAAGGCCAAAGCTCTGAGCGGCATTCCCAGCGTGGCAACCCCCAGCAGAAACGCCGTCACAAAAAAGATGCGACAAATGGGATACGCCGTTTTAGGATTTCCGGCCACAGATGAAATTCTAATGCGGATTCGGTTGATAATCCAGCAACTCATGAAAGGGGTTCGCCGGCTGGTCTGCCCGCCAGACGGTTGCCCCAACCTTTGAATCAGTCCGGGAAAGCGATGCCAAAGAGGTTTGAGGCTTTCACAAACTGGATGCCCACTTCGCCGGAGGCGCTCGACCTTCCTCCCACCCACACCACCTGGCAGAGGGCATCCTCGCTCCCTGCCTTCGGCCTGACCCGGATTTCCATTCCCGGGGTCAGGGAATGACTGCATATCAGCCGGGCCCCGAACTTGCTGACGGTCATCACATAAGTGTCTTCGGAGAAGGGGTCGCCACCCGGCAACTCTCCCGTCACGATCACGGGAATGCGCACCTGGATGCGAGTGCTGCGACGCATTGAAGCTTTAAGGCTCGACCCCATGTTTATCGGACTCCTCTGCAATGCTCCCCCATCAGCAGGAAGACCGGCAGCACCCGCCGCCGGGAATTTTACGGGCCAGAACATCCTGGGCCGGAAAACACGCACAATTTCTGGACCCTTTACTCATTGATCGTCAATCCTGTTTGAAAGCTTGAATCCGTTCGGGAGAGTCCCGCGGGGGGTGGGTCTACATCCAATGCTTCCGGCGAATATAGATGAATACAATAACGGTTGAAGCCACCATCAGCAGTCCAATCGGAATCAGCGCATACGGGTCCTTCTCAAGCGGAAGACTGATGTTCATGCCATAGAAGCTGGTGAGAACCAGCAGGGGCATCGCAATTGTGCCCCACAAGGTGAGAATCTTCATCACCTCATTGGTGCGGTTTGCCACGGCGGAAAGGTAAATGTCCAGCGACCCGGTCAGCAGGTCCCGGTAGGTTTCAATAAAATCGATCACCCGGACAACGTGCTCATAGACGTCGCGATAATAGAAACGAAGGTCGCGGTCAACAGCCCCGTCCGGGCCCGGGCGTGGAGTGTCATAGCGCCGGACCAGAGCGTTAACGGCCTCGCGCATGGAGGTCGCAACGCGGCGGAAATCCAGCAGCACCCGTTTTAAGCGGAAAATCTCGCGCAGCGTGGGGGGCCTCGGGTCGCGGATCACGCGGTCTTCAATCCGGTTGATCAGGTCGCCCAGATGGTCAAGGGCAGGCAGGTAACGGTCCACGGCGGCATCCACCAGGGCATGGGTGACGCGCTCGGGAGGGTGAAGGGCGGACTCCGATTTCACCCGTGCGGCCACCGTCTGGACCAGCGCCGATTCGCCGCCGCTTACCGTGAAAATATAGTCAGGCCCCAGGAAAAGATCAAAATCCTCAAACTTCAGGCGGCCCGGGCCCGCAGCCGATTTTTCCGGAGAGTCAGGACCCGCCCGCCCGCCTGGCTCCGCCGTGTTTCCCTCCGCAGGCTCTGCGGCGGCGGAAGCCGGAGCGCTCCGCGTTGGGCGCTTCTCGCCCGGAACCGGAGCGAGCACTTTGATGACCATGAAAGTATATTGATCGTGTTCTTCCACCCGGGCCGTCTGGCGGCGGTGCCGGCAGTCTTCCACCTGCAGGGGATGAATACCAAAATGCTCCGCCAGTTGGTCAAGGGCAGGCGATGACGGGTCCGAGAGATGAAACCAACGGACACCCGGAATCACGGCTAATGACTCCAGCAGGGCTTCGCTCGATGCCGGCGGCTCCTGGGACATAGTGGCAAAGGAATCGAAGCCAATATATCACGGAAATTGTTCAACTAGAGCCCTTCTGCAAATGAAAGGGCTTCCGCTCCCTTGCTGTGAGCGTCAACTCGTTCCCCAGGCACTGCCCTTACAAACCTAAAGGGTTGAGCCGGCGCCTGCGGCCATTCTCAAATTGGGGGACGGCGCGAAGCAAATCTCTGCGGCCGCTCCAGGCTGGCTGTTGCAGCCATGTTTGCGAACTTTGCCGCAGCCATGTCCCGGCTCACTGAACAACTCTAAAAGTTGCCCCGATTCCAGAGCCCGGAGTGATGGATGAGGATGTAGGGTTACAGAGCAAAGGGGAGAACCCGCCGGTCCCCCATGAGGCTGTGATGAGCAGGCCGTACCAGGTCTGGGGATGGATTTGGACGACAGCATTGGCCGGCGAACCCGCAGCGCTGACCAATGACAATGTCGAGCAACTATTCGCCGCCACCGGGTCTGTTGGAATGCTGAAGCCGCCCGTCACGGGCAATTGGTTGGCGCCTTTATCCACCCGGATTTTCGGACTTGAGTTCGTTCCCACCCCTGACCATCGAAGCTTCGACCAGTAGGTCGTGGCGCCGGTACTGTAGTTTCCAACCGGAATGTTGACGCAGTTGTTTTCCTTGCCGCAATAGAAATTCACATCGTCCAGAACGGCCACGCCTGTGGGTGAATTTTCTGTAGCATCATAGTACCAGTTGGATGATGTGGAGAGTTCATCAAAGATTCTGAAGTCGTCATCGGCGATCTCCGATGAAGCGTCCTTGAATTCAATGGCATGAGTGGTCGGAGAGGGGCTCGGCGCGTCCGTTCCCTGGATTTGACTGTTGTACAGCCCCTTTTCAATCAGAGCGAACCCGGGAAATCCCTCCTGACGCCAGCCGTGAATGTGAATATCATGGGAATTATAGATATAGATTGCATACCCATAAAGACCCGCGGGATAAGGATTCGTCTGGCTGAAGTTCCAGCTGTGGCCGGACAGGTTCAAATCGCTAACCTCGTAAAGATACACGGCGGGGCCAAGGCCGGAGGTTAGCAACTCCATGTTATTGAATGACACATCCGTCTGGGAGTAAATCCCCGTGCCGAGAGTAACGAACGGGCTCGTGATGTTGAAATTATTGGTGCTCGTAACAACCAGCGGATAATCCGCTTCAAGAAGGTCATCCGAAAGGAATGTGATCTCGCCGCCAAACAGGTAAACCCCAAATGAATAATTCGTTCCGCTATAGTGAAGCGGCATCGAGAAGACACAATTTTCAATGTGTTCAAACTGACCACTCTGGCCTGAACGCAATGCGCCCGGAGAAGAATCCCTACCGTGCTGGGGTTGCTCAGTCCGGATTTCTGAGCCGTAACATCCAGGTTTCGGAAGGTCTTGTCATGCGAATTGGTGATATCAAACAAGACACCGCCGGTATTCGCGCAGATCAAGCCGGAGGAGCCACTTTGGATGGGGCCGGCACCGCCGGAACCTTCAATCGTCACCCGCTTGCCATCGTTGGTCATATTGATCGCGGTATTCAGCAGATAGCAGCCTGAGCTTCCGGTGGGAGGGACATAGACAATGCCGCCGCCGCGCCGCCACTGCTGCGTCATAGGCTGCCTGAAACGCCGGACTGTCATTCGTCGCACCATCCCCCTTTGCTCCGTAGGCCTTGATGTTGAAGACCTGGCCACCTTTATCCTGAAGGTTAGAAATAACTGAAGCTCCCGTTCCGCTCGGCGTGAGAGAAATATTCTGGTTGCTGCCGAGCGATGCGCAGTGAAGGTCGCCTGCCGAGCCCGTCACGCAAGGCTGGGGCTGGAACCACGTTCGGGTATCGGAAATCGAAGTGATCGACGACGCCCCCGTCACCACCTTCGCGATGGGAATCTGCCCTGCCGAAAAAGCTGAGGTACTGGCCGCCGGAGCACAGTTGTTCGCAGGGTTCAGATAAATGTAGTTCGTCGCGCTGGCAGCCAGGGCCAGGGAACCTCCGGGATAGCTGACCGGCGCGGGCGGATTGCCGCAATACGCCGTCCCCGTGCTCAGGTTCAGAACCAGGCCTGTTCCCGCCGTGGGCCAGTAGCCCGGCGCCATGCCGTTCACGTACTTGGCGTTCACCGAATAAAGCGGCGTTCCGGCGGGCGCCTGGGGCTGCTGGGCAAAAGCAGAGGGAATTAGCGAATAGGAAATAGCGAATAGGACGAACAGCACAATCAGGATGGCTGAGCCCCTTTTGAATCGCAAGCGACTATTCGCTATCCTGTAATTCGCGATTTGCTATTCGCACGTTTCACCATATAACTCACCTTTGCGGTCACCGTCGGATCTGACGCGACCAGATAGAGATTTGTACCGTCATACATCGCCGATGACTGGAACCAGATGGCCCCGCTGGAGGTCATTTGAATCAAGCGCTCCCGCGGGGCGTGCGGCCCAGCAGGTGGGGCACCGTAATATTTCCCGCCACTCCGGGCGCAACCGTCAGACTTCCCCAGATCTTCGTAGCCTGCGTCACCGAAGTAACGGCAGTAGCGTTGGCCACCACGATGCCGATCAAGGCATCGCCGGGGGTGCTGGCCGCGCCGGTCAGGTTGTAATAGAACCCGCCGGTGGAATTATAGAAAAGGTAGCTGGTGGAGCTTGCAGGGGCGGCCGCAAGCGCCGGGGCCGTCGAGGGCGCGTAACGGAGTCCCTGGGCGTAAAGCGCTCCCGCGGAAAGGCCCGGAGTCAGGGTCGCGGAAGTCGCCAGAGTGAACCCCGAAACGACCCCGGAGATGCCCCGGTCCGTCACCCAGGCCGTCACCGTGGGAGCAGCCTGGAGGGCTGTCTGCACATCATTGGCATCCTGCAACAGGCTGTCAATAATCTGCCAGTTGGTGTCCAGATCGGTCTCGTAATTCGCCCCGTGCTGGGGCTCAATAATTCCCTTGCGTGGTAAAACTGTTCGAACAACTGCCATGATAAATCCTCCGCTTTCCGCTTTGGGCTTTCAACCATTCATCTTAGGCCCCGGCAGTCAGCTCGGGGTGTTTTTGCTGACCACCGGCGGCTGAGGGCCGGCGGCTATCCGGACAATCTTGTTGCCATCGTTCGCACCTTCACAAACCCGTCGCTCGTCGGTGTTTCCGTGCCGCCGTCCCAGTAGTGGACGTCGCAGTGGACCAGTCCGGGACTCGCCTCGTTCTTCTCCTCCACCCAGAAATCCATCAGGAACAGGCTTCCGGGGCCGGCGTTCACGCTGGCCCTGGCAGGCTTGGTCAATGCGCCGTTGGTTGCCGCCCCGCTGGCCGGAGCCCGCGAACACCAGGCGCCCACCTCGTATTCCAGCTCCTGCCGGGCATAAACATAGCCGTCCACAGGACTCACCGGAATCGTCACCGTCTCGCCGTTCTTGTACCATCCATAAAAAATTTCAGGCCGCACCGCCGCAAACTTCGCGTTGTTGTTGATCTTGGTCAAATCGTAATCGGTCAGCGGCTGGTCGGCTTCGAGCGCCGAGTCGGGAAGGTCCACAAAGCCCGGAGTTGTTGCAAACGTCATTTGTGCCATTGCCTTTTCTCCTTATTGGAGATTGATGACTTCTGGTTCTTCAATCACCCCAGCTCTTAATCTCTCAATCTAAAAAACCGTTTTGCCCGCCGTGCCGTCGGAATAAGTCCGGGTCGATTCCTGTGAAAGGAACATGTAGCGTTCCCGCTCGGTGCTCGAAGCGGCGCTCCACCCGGGTGTGCCCTGCGGAGCAATCCGAGGAAGCGCCTTCGAACCCATCCAGCCGGTGTCCAGCAACTGGTAGGCCATGTTGCCCTGGGTGTAATTGGGTTGTTGGTCCACCACTTCCATCATGCGGTTGTAGATTCCGCTGGGTTCCGGCTCTCAAGATTGGGCAGCAGGGGATGCGAAAAATAGACATAGTCACCGGCCTCAATCGTCAGGTTCATAAACTGGCTGGTGACGCTGAGGGTGGCCGCCCCGCCACGCGGCGAGCCCGTCACGGGGTCCATCCCGCCGTAGCGCTGGAAGATCCGGTTGGCCGTAATGCTGGCCAGCGAAGCGCCGCCGCGCTCCAGTTTCATCCCCTTCGATTCAATGATGTCTTCCCCGGCCAGACCGAACTGCTGAAGCGAGGGATCTGAGAGAAAGAGCAGTTCGGTCTGGAATTTGCTCCCGTCGTAATCCATCCGAAACGTCACCTGGTTCACCAGGGGTGCGGGGGTTACGCCGGGGAGCGCCGTGATGTTCCGCTCGTCGAGCGAGGCCAGGCCCGCAAACGAATAGGGCGGAACAAAAAACCTGGGCGACATGCGCCCGTCTGCCAGAATCACCGCATAGCCGCCCAGCGGATGAAAGATCTCAAATTCCAGAAACTGTTTGGCCTCCACCGGCTGGGTGAATTCAAAATCGAAAAGGTAGCCGGCGAAAATCCCGTTGCGATAGAACAGCGCCTGGCCGACGTCGAGATAAGGATTGGGGTTGATCAAGGTCGGGTTCGAGGTAAGGGTGGCGTCCCACTGGGCGGGATCATACAGTTTCCACGCCGAAGGCTCCAGCAGGGACGATTGCCCCAGCCCCAGCTCATTCTGGACCACCGTCAGAATCACGTCCATGGGATTGGCCAGCAGGGTCCGCGGATGCTGTTTGGAAACGGCGGCGCCGTCATCGCCCACGGTAAAGATCTGCGACTTGGCGTAGCGGTTCAGGTCATGGCAATCGAGGCGGTAACCGCCGCCCGAAGGAAGAACCTCGACCCCTTCGATTTCCTGCGTGGCGATGGTCACAAAGTCAGTGGAGTTCATGCCCGGGTAACCCACGCTGAGGGTCAGCCTGCGGCCTACCAGCTTGCCGCCGCTTGCCAGCGCCGTCAGGTATCCGCCGCTGTCGACGGCATCAATCGCCAGGGCGCCTATCGAGCTCTGTCCCTGCAACTGCTGGATGCTTTGATGGACGCCCTGCGGAACCTTCAGGCAGGGATGCCTGCCGAGATCAGTCGAAGACGTGGCCAACAGAATGTCGTTTCGCAGAGCCGTCAGCCAGAACCACGCCGTTGCCGAAACCGTCTTGCGGACCGCCATCTCCCACGGCAGCGCTCTCGACGCCAGGGAATAAGAGAGCAGGCCGTCTGACTGGGTTGTGCCGGCAACAATCTTAATGCTGTCGACCAGCCGCCCGATCAGGGAAGGCAGGCCGCCCGCATAGTTTGTGCTGAAGTAGGTTCCAAGGTCGGTGTTATCACTCAGCCGCAGCAGGGCGGCGAGCATCGCCAGCGTTCCTTCCATTGAGACTGACGCCGGAGAGCCCGAATAGCCGCCCGTTGAGTCTGCGTAGGGTTTGAACCCGTCAAACGGCGTCAGTTGCTGCCAGGCCTGGTTGTAGGAATTCGCGGTGGCGCTGGCAACAATCTGCTGGTTGGCGAGAAAGAATGTCTCATAGGCAAATTCCAGGCACTCGACGGCCTTGGCGTCGTCGCCAATTTCGTGGCAGAACAGCGCCGCCCACGAGCTCGCGGCGTCCAGTTCGAGCGAAGTGTCCAGCCCGGCACTGGAAGCTCCCCGGGCAAAATGTCCCTTTACGCTTCCCGACGCCGGTATCCAGAGCTGGTCCAGAATGGCGGTCCTGATGTCGGAGGCTTTGGTGGAAGCCGTAGTCGCCGCGGCGCTGAGTTGGGCCGCGTCATCTTGCGTCACCCATCCTTCGGCCAGCAAGGTCTGGGCGGCAGCCGGCAGCACGCGCGACGCCTTGTCGAAAGCAAACCAGCAGACCATATTGTCGCCGGTGGAGACGCTCGAAATCTGCCCCGGAACGTACTGATAGCCAGGATCCTGGTAGGTCCCCCATCCGGCCGTGATCAGATTCTGGCGAGCATCGGTGGCCGTGGACTGCAGGAAGAAAAGCAGGTTGAGCATGCTCAGGAGGCTTGTCGCGGCCCGCTCGTAGTCTCCCGTCCGCTCCATGTAGATGCCATAGGCATAGGCCACCCAGGCTAGATCTCCGGACCGGATGGTGGCCTGGTCCGCCTGGCCGTTATAAACGTCGTAGGAAACGCTGAGCGACCCCGCAGGCTTTGGAGCCCCCGCCGAAAGATCGTCCAGGCTGAGGTAGCCGGCGGATTCAAGCTCAACCGCGAAGGAAGTGATCGCAGTCACCGTCTCGCCGCTGAGGTACTGGCCGATGCGGGTGTTCAGATCAGCAAGATAGGTCTGCCAGGCGTTGAGCTGCAGCGGCGCCACAGCCGTCACCGTTTTCGCCGCCGCATCGTATCCCGCAGTTCCGGATGAAACCAGGCAGAATGACGTTACCTGCCCGCTGGAACTGGTGAGCCCCACCGTGAACTTGAAATCGACATTGGCCTGGAACCGCCACTCGACGAGCGAATCGATAGCATCCGGCAGTCCAACACCTGTAAAGCTCCAACTCGCCGGAGCGGTGGTGGCCAGGAAATAGATGATCTTCGAGCCGCCCGATTCAGATGGGGGCTCGGCGGTGTCCAGGACGTTGGTCACCGAGCCTGCGCCCGACTGCAGCGCCCACCGGGACGTTGTCCCATCCTGCGCGTCTTCTAGAACGATCGTCGGCAGGTAGCCGTCACTTTCAAGAAGCGCGTTGAGCTGCGTGATGATCCGCGCCGCGGCGTCCCACAAACCTCCCACGGCAAAACCGATGAGGGCCAGGGCCGCGCTGTAAATCCAGCAGCGGTTCTGCACGGCCGGCAGATTCGAACCCGTCAGTTGCGTCGCGTTGAAGAAGTCGGGATCGCTGGGAGGGACCTCAACCTCGCGTGGAAGGTCGGCAAAGGCCGCCAGCTTCTGCAGGGTTGAATAGATATCGACAGGGCCCAGCGCCGGATGGTTGTAAAACACGTGGGCCACCAGTGTGCCGGAACCCACTGCCAGGCTTGTCCCGAACCGCGCATGCGTCGAGTCCTGGACGATGATGGGAATGTTGTCTTCCACCATAGACTCCAGGTAGGAGGCCTTGACGTTGACTCGAACAAAATAGTCCCGGAGCTTGCTGCCCACGCCCATGTTGGAGTGAGCCAACCAGCCCGTCACCGAGGAAGTGGAGGAACCCGCCGCAGGCTGCGACGTGCCGGCGTCCATCAGGAAAGCAATCACCGTTCCCGGCTGCACGCCCGCTACGGTCCAAGTGCCGTCAGAGGCAATCGTCGCCGACCCCTGGTAATAGAAACTGCCGGTGAAGGAGTAGACGTCCACCCGATAGGCGGAAGCATTCTGGGTCAGATTCAGCACCCGTCCGCTGACGCCGCCGGCCGCGCTGAGGGTGAAAAGATTGATCAGCAGATTGCCTGTAAGCAACGGCATGGGAGAGTAGTTGACCGGAAAACCGTCCGGGCCCGCCTGATCGTCCGGGCTGACGCCCGGCAACGGGATCAAGGACGATGTTGGGCACGGAGTCCTGCGCCAGGCTGGAAAAAGGGTCCTTGACCGCGTCCACCGCCCCTTCAACAAACGCGGCGCCGGCCGGGGTCGTCAGGGCAACCCCTTCAAAGGGCGAGACGTTCGCATTCATCTGCCCCAATATCCAGCCGAGTTCCTGGACCAGGGTCCCTGCAAGGTCCCCAGAATAATAATCGCCAACTGCTGCCATCCAAGCACTCCTTAGCTTCGTCAATCGAGCAGATTTATGAATTAAGTCTTTGCAATCGCCAAATCATTCAATCGCTCAATCACCAATTTCAATATCCGTACCCCGTGGTCCCGTAGCCACTCATGCCGTAGCCGCTGTGTCCCACGTTCGTATCCTCCGGCCGGAAGGTCGTCAGCAGGTCCATGACGCCTTCAATCTGCACCACGTAAAGCGGCTGCTTCGCAAGCGCCGCGTTGTTCAAATCAAAACTCGGATTCGTGATCACCGGCATCGTGTTACCCCATCCTCAAAGAGATATTTCTCTTAAACGATTTGCCAATTCACCCAATCGCTCAATCACTCAAATGACCTGCAGGCGGAACTTCACCTTCACGCTGTAGACGCCTGGCGCCATGTAGGCCACGGTGTCGCCGGTATCTTCCAGAAGGCAGTTGATAAACGCAGACTGCGAAGCGTCGGGGTAATACGCGAAGGGCGCTCCGGTCAGGGCAAAGTCCAGAAAGGCCGACCAGCCGGCCAGGCCGTTCCCCGCCTGGATGTACTCAACGCTGAGTTCCAGGAAGGTATCGATGCGTTCCAGCACCGACTCGCGAACGCCGGCGGTTGAAATGTTGTCGTGGCGGACGGCGCTCTTTGAATAGCCCGGCTGCTGCCGCGGCGCCGAAGTAAAGTTCAGCGTCACTTCCGTTCCGCCCACTGGCGTGTACACAATTTTTGGATTTGCCATAATCGCTGAGCGAGTAGCGGGGCTAGTGGAAAGCGAATTGCGAGTAGCGAATAGGCACCCAGAGGGCCTTTCCCTATTCGCTATTCGCTACCTACTCCTCGCTTTGCTTTCCCTACTCACTATTCGCCTCCTTTCATAGCTGCTGCGCGAGTAGCGATTTGCGAACAACAAGTCTGTCGAAGGCCACGGGCGGCCACCGCCCTGCTCGCTATTCGCTACTCACTATTCGCTGCCTTTCACGCTCTCGTCGCCGGCTGCCGCACCACGGTGTAGGCCACCAGGTTCACGTCGCGTTCCATCACCGCCGTCGAGATGTGCCGCACCAGTTCGTCCACGCCCGCCTGGCCGCCGTAGACCGGTCCCTGGAAAATCACCTGGACCGTCTGCGGATTCTGCGAGGCGCTTGGCGAAGTTGCCGCATTGGCGGCAGAGGATGGGCTGCCCGACGAGGCGCTGCTCGTGGAAGCCTTCTGGCTCGCGCTTGCGCTTGAGCCTGCTCCGCTGAGCGCCTTTGTCGCCAGCCCCGCCGCTCCTCCCACGGCGCCGAAACACCGCCGCGGCTTCAAACGCCTGGCCCGCGCCCGCAAAGTCTCCCACGGCCAGCAGGTAGAACCCCAGCGCCGTTGAATAGATCGCGCGCACCACGGCTTCTTTGGCAATCGAACTGATGGAGGCGAGCGCGGCCTTCTCAAAAGCCTGGCCAATGCTCTTCTGCCAGATGCTGGCGTTGCCGGCGTTGCGCAGCCAGCGCCGAATCAAACAGCCGGAAGCTCCCCAGCAGGCTGGTTCCGAGCGCGTTCGAGGCGCTCAGGGCGCTCGAAAACGTGCTGTTGACGCCGCTTCCCCACTCGCCCACGGCCTGCCGGTTGCGGTTCAGCGACGTCGTCAGGCTGCTGAGGCCCAGGCTGAAATTGCCTGTCAGCCCCTGCAACGATTTCTGCACGCTCCCGAAACTTGAAGTCCCGCGGCTCGACCACTGCGCGAGGTCGGAGCTCATGCCGCCGAGGTTGCCGCTGAAGTTTTGGCGGAACGTCTGGATGCTCGATTCCGCCTGTGAAGGATCGGCGGCGATGGTAATCAAGAGTTCTGCTGCGTTGTTTGTAGCCATAGTCTTCTCAACTTCCTACCAGTGCACGTTCTTTGCGCGTTGGCCCTGGGGCGCTTCCTCCAGGCCTTCCGCCAGGGCGTTGGCGGCTGCACGTTCGTTTTTCAGAAGCCGGGCGGCGGCGGCCAGATCAAAATCGAGCGCCAGCACCGGATCGGGCAGCCCCACCATGCGGCTGGGGCGGCAGCCGAATTTTTCCGCCGCCATCGCCAGCAGCATAAAATTTTCACTTCGGACGAAACCCCTCCAGCGAAGCGCTGGAGAGTTCCTCCTTTGTGGAGCGGGCGGCGGCGCCTGCCGCGTCCTTCCGCCGATGGGGCGTCGTTCCCGTCGAGGGCGCGGCAGGCCCACTCAAAGATGAAGGCGCGGTCGCGGATGGGAATGTCGTCCAGCGGAATCTGGTCCGGCCCCTCGCCGATGGGCGGGTCCACCACGCTGGCCTCCACCAGCCGCGCGGCAAAGGCGGCCAGGTCGACGATTTCCTCCCGGGTCAGTTCGCGGTCGCCTTCGGACTGCGGCGAGAGCGGATCTTCCAGCGCCACGGCCAGCAGCCCCTGGGGGATACGCCCGCTCATCACCCAATCCAGCGGGTCGGGGCGGGCGGCCAGGATGGTGGCCCCGCTGGGCAGGGTCAGGGGTTCTGCGCGGGCCTCGCGGTCGGCCCTTGCTGCGCGCCGCCAGGTTTCCGTTGTAGCTATTCCGTTGCCTTTCCGCATAAGACCTCCAATCCATTGAGCGATTGAGTGAATGGTGATTTGTGATTTGTGATTGAGAAAAGCGCTTCTCATTCGCTCAATCGCTTAATCACTCAATCACCAATTCTCAGATCTGCCGATAGATTTTCCCCACCTGGTCGCCCACGGTGCGGGTGGGATCAGCGAGCCCTTCGAACTTGATTTTGTAGGTGGTTTCCTTGGCGCGCTGGAAGGGCAGCTGCACGGCCTCGGCCTGATAGGCCTGGTAGAGCTGGGTCACCACGAACTTGCCCGTAGCGTCCCGCCGGGCGGAGATGACCGCCACCGATGTTTTGGGGATGGCCATCAGTCCGCCGAACGAGATCTCCTCGTAGTTCTGCGAGCCGGCCGGCAGCGAGCTGTCGGTGCCCGACGAGAAGCTTCCGTGGACGATGTAATTCTTCAGCTTCGCCAGGTCCGATTCTTTCAGGGTCACCTCGATGGAAGCTGCTTCCCCGGTCATCACCACGTCCACGGGGCCGGTCACCTGGTCCGCCGTAATCTCCGTCAGTTTTGGAGTCAGCACCATGGTGGCCGCTCCGTCCGTGGCTCCGGCGAACAGCGGCGTCCCAGCCGAGGGATTTCCGCTCCCATCGATGATCAGCCGGCTGCCTGTCGCCGGCACTTCGATGCCCAGCCACAATTTGCCCGGTCCCTGGTGTATTTTTGTTGCATCAACGTTTGCCATAAGTTCCTCCCATAAATTTGCGATCGAGCGATTGAGTGATTTGTGATCGCCGCTCGGCCTTGCTCAATCACAAATCACAAATCTCAAAATCACTAATGCTTCACTTCCCCGCCACCGTCCACGATGTTCCATTGCAATAGCCCAGCACATGGTTCGACCCGCTGCCCGTGATGGTTGCCCCCCAGGTTGCCGTCGTGGAATCCGAAATGGCCTGCATGGAGCCTTCGATGTTGCTGCTGCAGGCCGGGGCCGAAGCCAAAGCCACGGGTCGGGTTCGGACGCTGCCGCTTACGTCGAAGGCCACCTGCGGCGAGGTGTTCAGGATTCCCCACTGCCCCTTGTGGTCAATGACGGAGTCATACGCCGAGCCGTCATTGGGCTGAATGTAGGTGTTATAGGACTGCTCGTAGATCTGCGTTTCCTGCCCCGGAAGCGTCTGCAGCTTGATGCTCTCCCCGGAGCGCACCGTGAAGCCTTTGGGAAACATCGGGTTGTTTCCTATATACGATCCGTTCCCGTTGGCGTCCACATTGGTCGTGAAAGCTACATAAGCGTTGGCGGCGGCTCCCGGTGAAGTGGTATCCACGCACTCAACGGTTACCTGCCCGCAGGACATAATCTCTGTGTCCGATCCGGCGCCGAGGTAGTAAGTGGCCACGGTGTTGGCGCCCTGGTCATAGGCGGTGTTGCCCAGCATGACGAATGACTCTGCGTACTGGTCGAGGCGAACGCCGTAGTAGTAATTCGTCAGTTCAATCAGGTTGCCGCTGATGTACCCTCCGGTGGTGCCGTTTGCGCCCGATCCGTAGCCCACAAACTTGAAGGGAGCGTCGCCCGCGGTCGCGCTTCCGCTGGCCGGGCCCACCGTGTTCTCCACTATCTGCACCCCGTTGGCGTAGGTGTTGCCCACCACGGCGTGGCGAACGCGGTTGAAGTAGTTGTCCCGAATGACGGTGCCGTATCCCTGGAAGGGCGCGTCGGCGCTTCCGGTGCCAATGTCAGCCGGGTTCGGGCCGCCCAGGATGATGGCGTCCTGCACGTTGGCCGTCCCCGTCTGGCTGGAGGTAAAGCTGCAATCGTGTACGTGCAGGACGGTGTTGGTTGTAAAGATGAAGGGCACGGAATCGCTCGCCGTATCCTGGAACGAAACGTGGTCAATCTCCATGTAACCGGCGCCGCGGGTGTCGATTTTGCCCGCGCTGTCGGAGGTCTCCGTCATCACCAGAATCGAACCGGAAGCAGGGGAGGTTCCCCACGCTGCCGAGTTGGCGTCCATCGACGCGCCTTCAATCCGGTAAGGCGGTTGCTTTGGTTGACCTGCGCCGTCGTTCGGAATGGTCAGCGCCCCGGCCATCAGGTAGGTCCCTGCAGGGAAATAGATCACCCCGCCCCCGGCGGCATAGGCGGCGGCAAGGGCGGCGTTCACCGCGGCGGTGTCATCCGTCGCGCCGTTGCCCACCGCTCCGTAGGTTTTGACGTTTATCACCACGCTGCTACCGCTTCCGCAGGAGGCGCCTGTGATCGTCAGTCCGCTGCGGGTCAGGCACTGGCCCTCCGATGGCGCGGCGCCCAGGCTGAGTGCTGTCGATCCAAAATGGACAGCCCACAACAGAGGTTTCAACACTGCCTGCCGTGCTGGTTGCATCACCCGTCAGTGCAGGCATTTGCGAAGCGGTCACCGACCCTGAAGGCCCGCTCAGCGTGGCGCTGCGCACGGCGCTCAGGTCCACCGGCGTGGCCGACGCGGGCACCACCCAGGTTTCCTCCCGGTAGGGAACGCCGGCCAGCATGTAGATTGCGCTGTAGCTGGTCCCGGAAGGGGTCGAGCCTGCGTTGGGAATCAGCGACACGCTGAACGTCCCGTTCGTCACCGTCGCCGTCGCCACCGAGCCCGAAAAAACCACGGTGCCGTCCGCTGCGGTAAAGGTCGATTTCGACCTCATCACGATCTTGCCCGAGGGCAGGGAGCCGTCGGGAGCGTGAATGGTATCAGAGACCGTGGTCTTCGTTTGTGCGTAGGCAAATGATGAATTATGAATGATGAATGCTACCGCCAGCAGCGCCCACGCCACCGCGCACGTGAGCTTTCGATAATTCATAATTTTGAATTCATAATTCTCGTCGACCGGCGCCGTCGCCAGGTCCTGATGCTGCGTCCTGCAGGAGCAAATCCGTGCCGGCACGATCGAGCGCCGGCAGCCGAGCATCGCGATTTCGAATCGCCTCTCCGATCTTTCGCTTTGCCTTTTGCGTATCATTCTCATCCTCCAAAATCACCAGAGCGGCCCGCATGCCCAGCCGAAACGCGCTCTCTACCTGACCACAGTTGCACATGACCGTCCTGCCTGAGCGCTATCCAACTCACCGGGTGGCGCAGACGCCGCGCTGTTGGCGATGTCTGCGACTCGGCCGGATTGAGCTATTCAGAATTCATAATTCATAATTTCTTCGCCGCGTGGCCCAGACGTCATGTTTTGTAATTCGTAATTTGTAATTCGTAATTGCCTTTCTTTCATCCTTCATCCTTCACACTTCACCCTTCCCTGCTCACTGCTCTTCCAGGTCGACGGCAAATTCAATCTGCGGGCCGCGGGCGAGCGCCCCGCCCCTCCGCTGCACCAGCGCCCCCAGGTTGTGCCGGGTAATCCGCAGGTCCAGGATCCTGGAGACGGCGGGATCCAGCCCCGCCGTCATGCCACCCGGCACCGTGGTGTGGCTGATGGCCAGCGGCGTATAAAAATCCTCCAGCGGCGCCGAAGCCAGCACCAGGTCCACCATCCTCAGCGTGTCCATGGCGTCTTCGGCCAGCCATTCGGGGTCGGTGCCCATCAGCGCCATCGCGCAATAGAAGCTCAGGGTCCCGGTGCGCAGGTCGATGTCGCTCACCAGATCAAAGTCCATCTGCTGCGCCACCAGCACCAGCGCCGGCCAGTTCTGGATGGGCGTCGCCTCTTTCAGAAAGGCGGCAAAGGGACCCAGCGGACGTCCCTCGGGCCGCGTCGAGTTCACAATGTCCAGCGCCGCCTGCTGGTCCCGCTGAAAAATGGCGATCAGTTGGTCGACTAACGGCTTTGCAAAAGTGGCCTGGTATTTTTGAATCATCGTTCCATCCATAAACCGGGTTTCAATTACGAATTACGAGTTACGAATGACAGAAACTGCCGCCCGGCTGGCGCAGACGTCGCGGGGTGTGCGATGTCTGCGATCTCCCCCATCACCGCCGTCGTGTTTTGTAATTCGTAATTGCCTTTCTTTCATCCTTCATCCTTCACACTTCATCCTTCAGTACCGCGCTCCCAGTTCCTTACCGCTCAAGAACGGCGATTGAATCTGTCGCGCGACGAACCCCACCCACTTGTCTTCGCGGTCGGCCGTCAGCACCAGCAACGGGCGCATGGGGACTCCGTGGCCGCGCCGCGGGGCGGGCGGCAACGTTCCCTCCCCGAATCCCCATCCGGCGCCCGTCTGCTGGAACCCGGCGTAAGGCAGGCTGGTGCCGAACTCGAGTGAAAGCTGGTCGATGGCTTCCACATGTTCCGGCGATCCCGGATCGGTCAGCGAATCGAGCAGCGCTCCGCTGTCCACCAGGATTCCGCCCCGCCCGCGCTTGCGCTTCACCGTGGAGGGCGCCAGGGCCGCCCAGGGCGTGCCGCCACCGGCGCCGGCGCTCGAAAACTGCGCCGCCTCCATTTCCCGCATGTCTTCAGCAATCAACCCCATCGCCGGCGATAGATCGCTCAACTGCGCCTGCAAAACGTTCAGGCTGTCGTCAACCGCCGTCGAATTGATGGAACCGCTTATTGCAATCATCTTTCCTCTGGAAATTGGTGATTTGTGATTTGCGAATTGTGAATTGCGGTGCCGCTTTGTCAATCACCAATCACCAATCGCCAATCACAAATTCCAATCTTTCCTTTCATCCTTCACACCTCAGAATGTCGCTGCCTCCGCAGACATCGCACAGAACGCGATATCTGCGCCACCCAAGGTTGTGTAATTCGTAACTCGTAATTCGTAATTTTCTTTCATCCTTCATCCTTCACACTTCATCCTTCAGTAAACGTCGCTTTTGCGGAACGCCAGGTTGCTGTCCGTCTCCGGGTCTGTCGGATCAGTTTCCTGCCCGGCAACGCCGCCGAAGGCGGGATAGACGTCTCCGGTGCGCGCGGCTGAAACAAACAGCTTGTCGTAGGCGCCCTGGCCCAGCTCCGCCATCATGTTTTCAAAGCTCTTGCGCAGGGTGTTGGGATTGGCCCAGCCCTGCGTGGAAGTGCCGGGACCCGAGCATCGAGAACAATGCGTCCCCCAGGTCAGCCGCCGCTCCGTTCTCATTCATCAGCGCCAGCAGCACCTGCCCCTGCGGATTGGCCGTTTCCAGGTTGGTGAGGTCGTAGCCGCGCGCCGTGGCCAGCGCCGTGATCCGCGCGGCCTGGTTGTCAATCCAGGTCTGGATCTGCGCGTCGCTCGGGTTCTGGTTGGTGACCCCGCGCTGAAAACCGGGATAGTGCGCCGCCACCGCATCGATGGTTGTGAAGCTCATGTCCGCTCCTTTCGGGCTGGTGGTTATTGATGAGCGGCTGGTGGAGGCAAGGAGCGAATTATGAATTATTAATTATGAATTATATGAGGAGCGGTCAGTTCCGCGCTTCATAATGCAACGCTCATAATTAGCCGTGAATTCGTCAAATCGTGAGTTACCCCACGAGCGGATCGTGGGCATTCACTCGCAATCCGCTTTTCATAATTCAGAATTCATAATTTATAATTCGTCTTCGCACCTCACCTGCCACCAACAGCTCATCGCCGGGTCCTCACGCTACGGCGCTTTGCCACAGGTAGGCGGCGTTGGGCGCCACCACCTTGGCGTCGTAGTAGAGTTGGACTTCCACCACATCCGCGGTACGCGACTCATCGCGATAGCGCTTCACCAGGAAGCCGTCCGTGTTGGCGCCGAAGAGCCACGAAAACTGGTAGCCCAGCGAAACCGTGCGGCGGCCCGGCGTCGGGGGCTTGTAGAACAGCACCGCGTTCTTGCCCCAGATGTAGTCGAAGCTGTCCGGATCGCCTTCTTTGGCGGTGTTCTTGATGGCCCCGCCGATAAAGAAGTAATCCACGTTGAATACACTCTTCAGGTGGTCGGGTTGCAGAATGCCCACCTGCGTGTACTTGAAGCGGTCAATGATGGCCGGGTGCTGCCGCAGTTGCAGAAACACCGGATAACCCACCACCAGGGCGTTCGGGGGCTGCCCGATCTGCTTCTGGATGGTGGCCTTCTGCGTCTCGATGGCGGCAATGGGATCGGAGTTGGTGAAATCCGACCACTGCCCGGTGCCGGAAAGCGCGGTGGTTTGCGTCACCACCGCGGGGTCCGTCGCCGCAGCCGCAATCTGGATCTCACGCTGCAGGTAAATGAGGTCGGTGAGAGTTTCCGTGGTGTCCACGTCCACGTCGATCGCCTGGTCGGCGTTGGCGCGCAGTTCGTCCGGAATGGCTTGCGCCAGCGCGTGCCCTTCGGCAAAGTAGGTGTCGGTGGAAAGCGTCCAGTTGATTTCATTGGCGCGGGCGCCGGGCCGGCGTGCGTCATCCAGGATGCGGAAGCGGTCCTTCGAGTAGATGAAATACTTGTTGGACTGCTTGCTGACCGGAATCGGCTGGAACACCTGGTCGGCAATAAACTGCGCGTTGTGATAAGCGATGGATACGTTGGTCAGAGCCTGATCAACATGGACCATCGAAATGTCTGGCATGGCAATTCTCCAAATCCACTCTGAGTTGGCGCTCCGCGCGCGGGTGAAGAAAGGAGCCGGAAGCCAGGAGTCAGGAGTCAGAATGAGACGAGCGGTGGTCGCAAGACGCGCTCTTATTCTGACTTCCGGCTTCTGACTTCTGACTTCTCCACGCGGAGACCCGCCAGCAGGTCGCACTTCTCAAAGTGGAACGTAGTACCCCGGCTGCTGACCGCCAGGGCCTGACCCGCATGAACATTTGCGATTGAGTGATTGGTGATTTGCGATTTTGATTCTTTTCAATCACCAATCACAAATCGCACAATCACCAATGTCATTAGCTGACCGGCACCACAACCGGGCCGGGCGAGAGAAACACGAACAGAACTTCGCCCGCGCCGGCCGAGCTCTCCGCAATGCCCACAACGTTGTGAAGCGCTGCCGAGCCCGGAACAGTGGTGAGATCGGACGCCTTCAACGCGCCGGTGGAGTCGGCGACTTCCACGTATGCGCCCTTGGTGATGGAGCCGGCGGCGTAAGCGCGCGAAATGCCGTACTTGCGCACGGTGACGTTTTCATTCTGGTTGGGCTGCGCCTCCTGGGTGATGCCCCACGCCAGCTGGTTGGCTCCCGTGGGCAGATGGCACTCGCCATCATTGGTGCCCGGCACCACGGCGCGATATTGCGTGACGCCGCCCGAGTTGGTTACTTTGTAAGTCTTGTCGAGAACGTAGGTTGCTCCTGCCACAGATTTCCTCCTGTAGGGACCGACTGCGTCGTCCCGGTAATTTGGGCACGGCACGCCGTGCCCCTACGAAAAACTCCTGCTGGTTGACTGCAAACTGCCGGCGCGCCGGCAAGGCCGGGACGGGCGGGATTTCTCAGAAATCGCCTCGCCCCGGTGGCCGCGGCTATTCGCCGCTGCTCACCGACCGCCGGTACTGATGGATGAGGTCAGGCTGCTCGCGTCCGATTTCCGTGAGCGCCTGCCCGTAACTGACTCCGCGCTCTTTCATGCGCTGCTCCGCCATGAACTTGACCTGCGCCTGCACGTTCTCCGGACCGCTGCCGGAAAATCCCACAGGCTGCAGCGGAAGGCGCGCCTGCTGCTCGGACATCAGCCGGGTAAACGTGCCGAAGTCCGCCAGCGCAATGCGCCGCCAGTCGTCGCGACGGCGCGGCAGAACCTTGCCGCTCCGCACGGCGTCATCGAGCGCCTGCTCCACCCGCGCGCGGAAAACTTCCACGGCGGGAATCGATTTGCCCCGCGCTTCGGCTTCTGACAGTACGTTGGCCGCCTGGGCCATCGGAACTTCGGCGTCGTCGGCGTCCGGCTCGGCGTTGGTCGCGCCTTGCGGGTGGCCCAGCGCCTGGAGCGCGTGGGCGGCATCTTCCGGATCGGCGTAGTACTCGTCCGCCAGGTCCGGATGTTGGACTTTGATTTTTCCGTCGGCGACGGAAAGTTGAACCTTCTTCATGGAACCTCCTGTCTTCGATCTTGAATCTGGAATTTCGGATTGCACGTCGCCCGTGGCTTGTGGCTCCTTGCTTCTTGCTTCCTGCTCCTGACTCCTGACTTCTGACTCCCGTCTTCCGGCTTCTTCCTCCACCAGGCGGTAGCCCGGATCGGACAGCCGGATTTGCGGCATTTCTTCCAAAAATGGCCGGTTGGTGAGCGCCACCGAAGTGAGCGTGGCCCCCTGCGGCTTGCCGGTCCGTTTGTTTTTCGCGCCCCAGTCGATGGCCGGCGAGATGTAACGGTATTCGCCGTTCTTCACCAGCGAGCGGGCGCGTTCGGTGGGTTCGAACCATCCCCACAGAATTGAGCGCGAATGACGAGTAGCGGGTAGCGAGTCGGCTTCTCTATTCGCCATTCGCAATTCGCTATTCGCTTGCAGCTTTTCCGGCGGATCGATCCCCACAATGCGTCCGGCGGAAGGAATGGGGCCGCCCGCGGCGACTTCCGGCATTTCGCTGGCGTGGTCGTAGTCCACGTTGATTTCGCCGTTCTGCCGCTGGCGAAAGTTGCGCACAATCGATTCCAGGTCGGCGGGGGTGATGGAAAATTTGTTTGCGCCGCGCACCCAGGTTCCGGTGACGGCGAGCGGGATGCGGACCTTGCCCACCGCTTCCCCGGCCCCGGCGTCGAGCGTGGCCATGAATCGAGGTGTTGTTGTCTGTTCCACTGTGCTCAGCATCCTTTTCTCCTCCCTGCTTCCTATTCGCTATTCGCTATTCGCTGCTCTTCCGGCGGCTGCGGCAATCCCAGTTCCCGCGCGATGTGCTGCGCCAGCTCGGGATAAGGAGCCACCACGTTCGCCGTGGCCAGCTGGCTGAGCGCGGTAAGCGTCTGGTCCAGGCTGCGGGCGCGCAGGTTTGACACCTCGATCGTGGGATACTTCGCCACACCGTCCCAGTTGTAATCCACCAGGCGCTTCACCGCGGTAGCGGTGATGGTTCGGGCGATCTGGTCGGCGGTGGCCTGCACGGCGAGGAAGAAGAAGTCGGTCATTTCCTGGCCCAGGGCGCGGTTGCCGCTCGATTTCGAGCTCTGCCCGAGGTTCATAAAAAAGGCAAGTGCTGTTCTGGATATTTCAATGTTGTGGTGTTCAATAGAATTGAACAGGTCGCGCACCTGACCCTGCACGCCCTGCAGGGTGAGCTTCCAGCCGGGCGGCAGCGCGATGCCGGTTTTTTCATGCGCGGCCAGTTGCGTCACCCACGACGCAGCGGCCTGGCGGTCTTCTTTTGAGGCGTTGGGTCCCTGTTCGATGGTGGGAATGCCCAGGCCGTTGCGTTCGCCGGCGATGGCGTCGATGCGGTAGAGGTTGTGCTTGATGTACCAGTGCATGTAGGCGGGCCGCAGCATCGAGCGCCCAAAAAAGTTGGCGCCCTCCTTGTTGAAGGTAAAGACGGCCAGGCGGTCCACCGGAATCTCCACGCTCTCGAAATTCGAATTGCGGTAGCCGTACTGGTTGAGCGCCAGCAGGGTTTCGCCGTCCACGTCGGTAATCCAGCGATAGAAAGTGACGGGCAGCCGCGGAGCCAGGCGTGCCAGGCGCACCTGCATTCCGTCCACGGCGTAAATCTCCTCGTGCGCCGCGGCGCCGAAGGGCAGCATCAGCAGGGCGTTGCGCAGCACGTCGTCCCAGCACTGGGTGGTTTTCGCGCCGGCGGGTGAAACGTATTCAAGCCCGCCAAACAAATTCTCTTTCACGAACTGGGCAATCTCCATGTCCAGCGCGTCGGAGCTTGCGGGCAGCACGTCCCAGTTGGCGGCGCGGATGGGCAGCTCGCAGGCCAGCAGGGTGGCGGCCACCTGGGCGTCGGAGCGCCGCATCTTCTCATAGGTGCGGATGGCCGTCAGCCCTTCAAGCTGCGGATTGTATTCGCCAAAGTCTTCCAGAAATCCGCTGAAGATGGGCGTGCCGGGCAGGCCCGTGGGCAGCGTTTCGGCGCTCGCCGCGGTGCGCTCCATCGGCACGTTCACCTGCGATTCAGCCAGGCTGGCGTTTCGCCATTGAATGTCAATTGGTCCAAGTTTCATTGGTCACATCCCTTTAAGAATTTGTGATTGGTGATTTGTGATTGGTGATTGGAAAACTGCAAACATAAGCCGGCCGACTACGCTGGTCTTTTGAATCGCCAATCACAAATCGCAAATCGCCAATATTCAAAACACTTCTCCCCAACCTTCGGCAACTTCCCGGAACGCCGCCGGATTGATGATGGGCGAGCCGCCCGCAAGATATCCGTCGGCCGCCGTCGAGGCCGGTTCCGAATCGGCGGCCAGGTCGGCCAGGGCCTTGGCCCAGAACTCGTCGGCGTGTCCCGCGGCGGTGCGCACGGCGTCAAAGCGCAGATTGCCGCTGGGCGTCACCACGCGCTTGACGGCGCTGAAGGCGCGCCGCACCTCTCGCGTATCGGGCAGCAGCGAAAGCTGTTTTTCCATGCGCCGCTTGGTGCGGAACGCCAGGTTTTCTTTCACCGCCGCGGTAAAGGTGACGGGCTCGACGCGCGGCCCGAATTCATCCGCCAGGGTTTCCGCCAGCATGGCGCCAATGCCCGTGGCGTCAATGGCCGCGCGGCGCACCAGGGGCTCGCCGTCGTGCCGTTCCAGCCGCAGCAGTTCGCGCGCGCACTCCAGTTGCTCGGCAAAGGGAGCGCGGTCGAGGGTGCGAACAATGCGCGCAATCGACTGCCGTACCTCGGTCTGGGCAAGTAGGGGAGGGCTCTGCCCTCCCGCGGGAGCCCAGAGGGCTCCCCTACCCTCCTGGGCGGGCTCAGGATGACCGCCCGTGGCGGTCACTTCATCCAGCCAGAAAACCGTGCGGTCGTGCTGCCGGCCGATGTCGATGCCCAAGAAAAAACTCGGAAGTGGGAAGTGGGAAGTAGGAAATAGGGGAAGGAAGAAGCGGTTTGCCCTACTTCCCATTTCCTATTTCCTACTTCCTGTCCTTCCATGCCGCGCACCGAGGCCAGCTGGTGGGCCGGAGTATCCGTACTGGCCTCGGCACTTAGGCAGGCGGCGAGCAGCTCGGGAGAAAAAAAGTTTTCCGCCGTGGAAACAAACTGGCAGCAGAATTCCTGCTGGAAGGTCGAATCGTCGTCCGAGCCCGCGCGCAGCAGTTCAATGTCGATCTTCAATCCCTGGCGCACGGCCTCATAAACGTCGCAGCGGTGGGAAGACCACTGGGCCAATGGTGAACGGTGATTGGTGATTTGCGATTTTTCATTCACCAATCGCAAATCGCCAATCGCAAATTCCGTGAGTCCCGCTGCCTTTGCCAATTCATAAAATTTTCCCTGCTGGCCGTTGGGCGTGGAGATCACTTCCAGGCTGTAGCCGCGGGTGATGGTGGGGAACAGGGCGGAATAGATTTTTGCGGCGTCGGCGTGGAAGGCGAACTCGTCGAGGGTCACGTTGCCCGAATAGCCGCGCGCCGTGTCGGGATTCGACGGCAGGCCGTAGATCACCGAGCCGTTCGGCAGGCGCACTTCAAGCTGCTTGCGGCTGGCTTCTTCAAAGAAAGTGGACTCGAACGCCTGCGCCACAATGCCGCAGCTCTGGACGTGCTCCTGCACTTTTTCCATCAGCAGTTTCGATTGCCGCTCGCCCTTGGAAAGGAAGATCCAGGTGGTCTTGCGTTCCAGGCAGCGCAGCAGCGCCTGCAGGGTGGCGGCAAACGAGTAGCCGATCTGGCGCGCCTTGACCACCATCTTCAGCGAGGAGCGGTCTTCCACCCAGCGGCGCTGGTAGGGCAGCAGCCGGATGGGCGCGCTGACCACCTCCGCGCGGCCGGGCGACTTGAAGTCAATCCCTCTCCGAGGCGGGGTGGCCCAGATTTCGGGGGTGGCGCATACGTCGCGCTCTTTGCGATGTATGCGTCCCTTTGAATTACCCACTTTCGTGGCTGGCGCAGACGTCGCTCCTTTTGCGATGTCTGCGTTTCGCTCACGGGGGGCGCAGAAATCGCGCTCTTCGCGAGATCTGCGGTCATTTGCTGCGGATGCGGCCGCAGGTTCAGGTAATTCGTAATTCGTAACTTGTAATTTCCTTTGCGCCTTCGCGTCCTGGCGCGCGGTTTTGCTGTCTCCGCTCGCCGCGCCAGCTTCGCGTATTTTTCGAGCCTCCGGCTTCTCCGCCTCGGCGGCCTTCTTCCCGATTTGCGTTTTACTCTTAGCCATCATTTGTCCTTGCAACGGGAGCCCAGAGGGCTCCCCTACAACTGCGGTTGACTTTGGTGATTCATAATTCGCAATTCACAATTCGTAATTGTTTCCGCCGGGTTTCGTAATTCGTAATTCATCATTCGTAATTTCCTTCCGCACCCGCATACATCGCAAAGAACGCGACGTATGCGCCACCCGGGTATTTGTTTGCGCTGCCGCCGCAGACATCGCAAAGGACGCGATATCTGCGCCACCCACGAGTCTTTTATTCGCAAATCACCAATCGCAAATCACCAATCACCAATCCCTCATCCCTCGTCACTGCTGTTCACCACTTCCACGTCCCTGGGAATCACGGGAATCTGCAGCAGGCCGTAAATCTCCTGGATTTTTTCGAGCGCCACGGGGCCCAGGGTGGACTGGTTCTCAGGCTTTTTGAGTTCGCGCTCCAGCTGGACCAGCCTGCCCCGGGCCAGCCGCAGCTTCAGGATCTCGGCGTGCAGGCGTGTTTTGCGGAAGCGTTTCTCTTCCTCTTCGCGCTTGATTCGCATCTCCATCAGCCTGCCCTTCAGCCTGATGTTTCGCCGCTCCAGCAGCACTTTCACGGCGTCCTTCATCGTCATCTCACGGCCGTTGCGAGAAAGGGTCTGGAGACCTGTCAGCAAGGCGGCGTGGGCCAGTTGCGCGTCGGAAGAGTCGGGATCCACCAGCGCCTGCGTCAGCACCTGGGCGCGCTCCACCTGGAACTCGATCCGCCGCTTCTGCAGTTCCAGGTCGCTGCGGTAACGGTTCTGTACGGCCTGGAGCGTCAAGGGCACGCCGCGGTCATTCACGGCGTCGTAAACGTCTTCGAAAGTGGCGCCTTCCACCAGCATGCGTTCCACCAGCTCGCGCATTTCAGCCGGCAGCTTCGCCACGTCGCTGACGGGCGCCTGGCTTTTGGCGGCCCCGGTGGAATCAGCATCCGCGGATTTTAGTGTTTTCTGCTCCATCGTCTGTTTCTTCCTGTGGTGACGGTTTGGTCCTTTAATTACGAATTACTCATTGCCAGTCCAGATTATTCGTGACGCAGCAGGGCCCTGCGAAAGGGCACGACTTCAGTCGTGCCGTTGAGAGCGCCTGAGAAGCTCCTATCGGGGCTTCAGCCCCTGAGCGGAAGGCGCTTGGCCCCGGAACTTTCAGCGGCTAAAGCCGCCTGCTTCGAACCGCCTATTACGGCACGACTGAAGTCGTGCCCCTTCTCCCCATTCACGGCAACATCCGCCGGTTCATGCATAGTCCGGCTAGTTACCCGATCTCGCCCGGTTTCACATCGCATTGGCAACTCGCGCGGCTGCGTCACAGTCTTCCCGGTTGGGGCCAAAGGCCGCGGACCTCAGAGGCGGAGGTCCGCGCTACCAGCTGTAATTCGTAATTCAAAATTCGTAATTTCCTTCCGCCGCCGCAGACATCGCAAAAGAACGCGACGTATGCGCCACCCCCGGGTTTTGTAATTCGTAATTCATCATTCGTAATTGTTTGCGCTGCTGCCGCAGACATTGCAAAGAACGGGATATCTGCGCCACCCACCGGGTTTTGTAATTCATAATTCAGCATTCATAATTGCCTTTTAAAGCTCCGGCTCCAGATAGACGCCCTCGTCCTTGGGCAGCCGGCCGTCGAAGTAGTCGATCCCGGTGGCGGTGATTTTCACCAGGGAGATGGGGCGCCGGGTGTGGGGTCCGCGAAGGTGCTCCACGCTCACCAGCCCCTTTTCCCCCAGGTAGGCCACGTGGAACTCCAGGTCGTCGAGCGGCAGCGGATAGCCAAAGATATCCAGCTCGCCCTGCAGCAACGGAAGGGTTGCCGACTGCGGATAAATCAGTTTCAGGTAGTAAAGGATCTTTCCCCGGATGATTTCTTTTTGCCGTAGGCTGCTCATAGTGTTCACGCTCCCGATTCGATAATCAGTGATTTGCGATTTGTGATTTGTGAATTAAAAGAAGCTTTTCCAATCACCAATCGCAAATCGCAAATTGATTTCGTAATTCATCATTCGTAATCCCTTTCCGCCGCCCCGGACATTTGTGACTTTCGCGTCGCGGATGGCTGCCCAGGTTTGTCAATCACCAATCGCAAATCGCAAATCACAAATTTCTTACTCCCTCGTTTCTACTGGCTGCCGGATGAGCCGTTTGATGTCGCCGTGCATGGCCCGCAGGGCGATCAGGATCTGCTGGTGTTCCATGCTGTCGCGCGAATCGCTCTGCTCGACGCTGGAGGCCAGGCGTGAAAGCGCCTCGGCCTGCGACACCTGCGCCGTGAGGAACTGCTTCACGTACTGCTCCGCCATGCCGAACAGGCCCTCCATCTGGCGGCGCCGGGCGTCCATGCTGCGCTCAATCCAAACCTGGGCGAGGCGCAGCAATCCGTAGCTGAAGGCGAGCAAAAGCAGCACGCCCGGCCCCCACCACAACGCCATGTGCGCAAAGTCCTGAGGCATCATTTCACCGCCACTCCAATCGCCACGCCCATGGCCATGCCGATGGCCACGTGCTCGGCCAGCCGCGCCAGGCGCCCCAGAAAGGTTCCCCGGGCGGCGCGCAGTTCGGCCTGGCTCTCGCTCTGCTGCAGGGCGAGGATTTTGTCCTTCGCATCAAGGGCCCGGTTCAGGCTGGCGGCGGAGACATTCAGGCGCTTCACCTCGGCTTCGTCCGCTTCGGCCCGCGCCTGGCAGGTTGAAAACTGCTGCGCCTCGATGCCGCTCTCCGCGCGGCAGGCATTGAGTTCCACCAGCGCCGCCTCCACCTTGCGCGCCCCGGAAGCGGTGAGCGCCAAGACCGCGGCATTGTTGGCTGGCGCAGACGCAGCGTTCTTCGCCGTGTCTGCGGACCAGACTGTAATCGCCGTCGCCGGGTGGCGCAGATATCGCTTTCTTTGCGATGTCTGCGGGCCGCGCCGCTTCGGCATCAGGTTTTTGTAATTCGTCATTCGTAACTTGTAATTTGCCTTGCGCGGTTGCGGCTGCTTGTTCTTTCCCCGCAACATCCCCGGCATTGAGTCCAAGCTGGGCGGCCACCCGTGTCACTATTTCCGATATGGGAAGGGTGGCCACCTCTGCCGCCTGGATTTGCGCCTGCCTGCGCAATGCGCTGAGCTGCGCCGCCAGTTCCCGGTTCTGCTCGACCGCCTGCTGCCGGCTCTGCTCGAGTTGGGCAATGGCCCGGGCGTTTTCCACGTTGGCCTGCTTCACCTCCTGCGCCGCCTGTTGGCGAAGCGCCGCCACCTGGGCCGATGTCTGGTTCCGCAACTGCTGGAGCGTCGCCTGCCGGCGGATGCCCGCATCGTGCTGCTGCATCCAGAAAGCCGCCACCAGCAAGCCTGCCAGGGCCAGCCAAATCCGCCCCGGAACCCGACGCATCAAATTCTTCAGTGCTTCAATGATGGCCATGTTTGTCCTGAACAAGTGAGAGATTTGTGATTGGTGATTTGTGATTTGCGATTGAAAAGCCTGACCCCTCGTGGCGCTGCCGCTTTTTGAAATCGCCAATCACCAATCGCAATTCGCAAATCTTCTAATCGCCAATCACCAATCGCAATTCACCAATCACCCAGTCACTAATCACAAATCGCAAATTCTTCAATCCTTCTTCCCAATCACCCGCTGCACGGTTTCTCCCGTCTTGCTGAGTCCGTAAAGCGTGGAGATAAAAATCGTCAGACCCTGAAGGTCCGGCAGATGGTGGGTGGTCCAGACCAGGTAGGAAACCCAGCCGCTCCCCAGCACCAGCCCCAGGAATGAGCCCGTGCGCCCAAAACTGGCCTCACCGGATTCCGAAAAAAGCTGCTTCACGTATTCGCGCATTGCTCCTCATTCAGTGATTGAGTGAATGAAAGCATGGTCCCGTCCGGACCCTACCGTTTTCGAAATCACCAATCACCAATCACCAATCACAAATCTCTCAATCACCCGATCACTCAATCGCCAATTCATCATTGCCTTACAGCCGGGTCGACAGTCTCTGCAGCTCGGCGCGCAGGAACGCCCGAAGGTTGAGGATTTCATTGACGGCGCGCTGCTCAAACATTCCCGCCAGCACAATACCTGTTGTAAATCCCACAAGAAAAATCACCATGTTGGTCATTGCTGCCCCCTCCTTTTGGTTTAACCGGATGGTTAACACTGCCGTTGAATGCACTTTGAAACGTTTGCCCCCGTCACCCGGCCGGCTGGATGGGCCGGAGCTGGCGGTAAATCTGCATCCGGCGCAAACCGTTTTCCACGTAGCCGGGATCGTAGGTGCGGCCGTGAGGACCGCCCGTGTTCCAGCAGCGGAACAGCGGCTCAAAATCGCGCCCGAGGTCGAGATGGAAATCCAGAGCAAATTCCGAAAGCAGCCAGACCGCCATGCGGAAATGGAAGCGCGGATCGAGCAACTGGTGAACGTCTCCCGCGCGTCCCACCATGTGGTAGCCCATGATCTGCGTGTAACCCCAGGAAGTGGCCAGCTCGCGCAAGGCGGCGTCGGTCGCTTTGGCGATTTCGCCGGAATGGATGTCGGCAAACCCCCGGGTCATGTAACGCGCGTGGAGCGCGGCGTCGCCGGCCGGCAACTGCCCCGCAACTTCATCGCGCAGGTTCGCCGGGTTGATGCTTCCGTAAGAAGGCGACCCGCCCGCAGCTACCGCCTCGAGATGCCGGTAAACCGCCGGCTCAAATCGGCGGGCGTCCCCGTAGCCGCCGCTCTCGTTCGCCGTCAGAGCTCCCAGAAATTCCGGCGGCACGGAAGACTTGGCGCAGGCCTCCGTGATCGCTTCATCGCAGCGCTCAAATACCCGCTGCACCAGACGGCGCTCGGCGGACAGGTTCGGTATGGCTGAAGGCGCGGAAGTTCCCAGGCTCGCTTGCTGCCCGGCGCCTGAAACGTTTATTTGCGTCTCCAATACACACCTCCACCCGGAATCGGCGGGACACTTTCGGCGCTTGCCATACCCTGTGGCCTCGCCCGTCTCTCACCCACAATTCAAGCCTAAACCCCCGAAATGGGACGCGTGGGACGTTTGGGACGTTTGGGACGAAAAATTGTAAATAGTTTCTTATCAATATCTTATAAACTTGTATGTAGGCTACATTAAGCGCTATTTTTAAAAAGTGTCCCAATTTGACACACCGTGTAAAAATTGCCCGGCGCCAATTTCGGCTGCGGTATGGCGCTCGGCAGGCATTACAACAACGGGCTCGTTCGATACAATGTCCGGTTGCGGGCAGGAAGCATCAGGAAGGAGCAACAAGCCATGCGAGCGGTTGTGCAGCGGGTGAAGCGGGCGGAAGTTCGCGTGAAGGGCAAGGTGATCGGGCGGATCGGCCCGGGGCTGCTGGTGCTGGTCGGGATCGCCAAAGAGGATACAGCGGAGAGCGGCCAGGCCATGGCCGAAAAGATCGTGCGGCTGAGGATCTTCGACGACCAGGATGGCCGCATGAACCTGGGCGTTCGCGAGGCAGGTGGCGCGCTGCTCGCGGTCTCCGAGTTCACCCTCTACGGCGATTGCCGCAAGGGCCGCCGGCCCAGTTACGCGGGCGCCGCTTCGCCGGATGACGCCCTGCCGCTCTACCACGCCTTTGTGGAATCACTCAAGGCTCTGGGAGTGAAGGTCGAGACCGGCGAGTTCCGCGCCATGATGGACGTGGAGCTCGTCAACGACGGGCCGGTCACTCTGCTGCTGGATTCCGATCGAACGTTTTGAGGCCGGGAGACATCGGCCGCGAATTGCGGTTCCCCACGCTTGCGGCACACCAGCCACCACGCCTCAAACACCCGACCGCAATTCTCTTCTGAACAGAACCTTGATGCCGTGGCGCCACTGGTCGTTGATGCCGATCTGCATCACGGTGATGGCGGAATCCAGGTAACGCAGCATGCGGGTTGTTGTGGAGTGGAACCGGAAAGCCGGCACCACCAGGTAGAGCAACGGCGGCGCGTCGGCGAGCTTCATGCCCGGAAAGTAGCCGTAGTCCTGGAACCTCCCGTGCTGCCGCAGCCTCTCCACGCGCAGCCAGTAGTCGAGCGCCTGGAAGGGCAGGTTGATCTGCTCCTCGAGCTTCAGTTCCATCACCGCCAGTCTGCCGTCGCGCGTCACCGTCAGGATATCGATCACGCCGCGGTCGGCCCGCGAGAACGCCGGCACCTGCGGATAAACAAACTCCGGTGAAAGTGCGGGATCGATGCGGGAGGTGTCATCCACCAGCATGCTCTCCAGCCAGCGCTCGGATTGCAGGCGGTAGAAGTCATCTCTGGCATCCTCACTCGCGGCGTTGCGGCGCGCGAGCACGCGGGAAACGAAATCACGAAAGTCGTCCCGGGTGCGGTCGTTCAACCTGCGAACGCTTCCCTCCAGCCCGAAATAGATCTTCGGCGCCAGGTCGCCTTCGATGCGCGCAATCTCCAGGCCCGCCACACGAACCGAAACGAACCTTCCGGAGGAGTCCGTAGTCATCGTCAGTTTGTCCGCGGCGTCGTCCAGCAGTCCGCGCAGGAGATCGCGATGCCGGCCGATGAGCGCTTCGTCCGGCCGGTGGGGCACAAGCCTGACAGCAACATTCCCGGCAGACTCCAGGTCGAGGCGCGCCGGCCGTTCGCCTCCGCCATTCCATTCGTAGAGTTCCAGCTGCACGGCCCGATGGTTGATGGCGGCCGCCCGGTGCGCGTTCAACTCCACCGCCTCGCTGGGCAGATAGATTCGCAACCAGGGCACCATCGTTCTGTCTGAACGGCTGCGCAGCCAGTCGAGCCAGATCAGGCCGAAAGCCAGCACCGCGTCGGCAGCAGCGGGAGCCTCATCCTTGCTGAGCCCGATCACGGCGCAGCCGGTCCGGCCCTGGCGCGCCAGTCCCCGCGTGTACCAGGTGGAGAACGAATGCTCGCGGTCCGAACGGTTGCTGACGTTTTCAAGGCGCCACCCCTGAAATTCCTGTTTGAGCATGGCGACGAATTCCTGTTTAAAGGCTGACCGTTCCCCATCGCGCCCCCTGCGCTGCTTCGGATGAAGCTCGCGGAATTCAACCACCGACGTTTCGCGGGCGTGAGGCTTCCGCACAAAGACGCCCAGCCGGTCTCCATCGCGATAGGCCACTTCTTCAACGCGGCGCGCCAGCGTTCGGGCGGGGTTCCAGGCTTCAAAAAGCAGCTTGTCGAACTGAACGCTCAACTGCCAGTGCGCCGAGTTGAGGTCGAACAATTCCACTTCGTCCTCAACCACCACGGGGTGCGCGAGGGACTGAATGAAAGTTTCCACTTCCTGCTGGAGCGCCCGAAGGGATTCGGGATCGGTTTCTTGTGCCATGGCAGCCTGGGCGTCCATTATAACCGCGCACCGGAATGCAGGACGAGGCAATCCCGGGCAACATTTGCGGACATTCTCAAGTGATCCGAAATTCGCTTTTTTGAAAACGCGCCGAAACTCTTTGAGCGCTTCCAACATCAACAGCCGCAGAGGCAGCGAAGCCTTTGCCGGAATGCAGAATCGTTAACCCGGTTAAGAAATTCTTGAGGTCGCGCTGCAGTGAAGATATATTGTTATCCCGCAAAAGAGCGCTACTCGGGAAACTCTATCAGGGGGTCATTTCATATGTCCTGGTCTATACGCTTGAAATACAAAAAGGGAACGCGCAACGCGGCAAAAGACCCTGCATTCATCGTGGGTCAACTTCGCCTTTGCCTGGGGCGTGTGGAGATGCCGTTATGAAACGCCCAACGGACTTGTCCAAACACTCTGCCCTCCGCTCCATTTCACGCCGTAAATTCTTCACCGAAACTGCCGGGGCCGCGGCCATCACGCTTTCTTCGCGCTCGGCTGTGAGCTCCATGTTCAGCCAGGGATCCACGCCTGCGGAACAGCCGCCCGCTGTTGCCCTGCGCGTTGACGCTGCACATTCCGTCAACGCCTTCGATCCCGACAAAAGTCTGTGCAGCTCGATGGACATCTTGTCGCGCGAAGGAATTGAAAAGGTATACACACCGGAAATCGTCAAGGTTTGTCTCTCGGCCGGCTACGGCGAGATTTCCTATCGTCTCCACACGCCCGAAACGATTGACTATTGGCACTGGAATCCGGAGGGCCAGTGGAGCGATCCCGAAAAGCGCCAGGGATACTTCATCGGCAATTCAGAGCCCACCCATCTCATCCGCGACTCGTTCGGCTACGTCCTTCCCCATCGCGGCTGCACACATAACGGCGGCACCGAACGCGGGTATTCGCGCTTGACGGATGGCAACCCGTCAACATTCTGGAAGAGCAACCCGTACCTGACCAGCCATTTTACAGGCGAGGACGACTCGCTCCATCCTCAATGGATCATCATCGACTTCGGCAGCCCGAAGAACGTCAATGCCATCCGCATCGATTGGTGCGAGCCGAGCGCGCGCGAGTATGAAGTGCAATATTGGACCGGAGACGATCCCATGAACTGGGAAGAGCCTGCCATGGATTCCACCGATCAGGGAGGCCAGTACCTGCCCGTCGGCAAGCAGGCCAACGGCCGCTGGAACCTGTTTCCGAACGGCCTCGTCCGCGACGGCAAGGGCGGCACGGAAACGCGAAGGCTGGCGGAGTATCCCGTATCGGTCCGTTACGTCCGGGTGGTGATGACGAAGTCGTCGAATCAACCCGGGCCCCACGGCTCTGATGACGTGCGGCACCGGTCGGGATACGCAATTTATGAAGTCTATGCGGGCACGCTCGAAAACGGCGTCTTCACCGACGAGGTGAAGCACGCTCCTGACGGAAAAACCCAGACGGCAACTTATTGTTCCTCCACCGATCCCTGGCATACAGCCGAGGACCAGAACCCTCACGGTGACCAGACCGGGCTCGACCTCTTCTTTACCAGCGGCATCACGAATAACCTGCCGGCGCTCATCACCATTCCGCTCATCTACAGCATCCCGGAAGACGCTGCGGCGCAGGCAGCCTATTTGCGCAAGCGGGGTTATCCGATTTCCTGGGTGGAAATGGACGAGGAGGCTGACGGCCAATATTACATGCCCGAAGATTACGGCACCCTGTATATCCAGTTTGCCGACGCCATCCATAAGGCCGATCCCACGCTGAAGCTGGGCGGACCCGTGTTCCAGGGCATTAACCAGGACGTTTCAGTCTGGCCGGATGCGCAGGGACGAACGTCGTGGTTCGGGCGCTTTTACGATTATCTGAAATCCCACGGCCGCGAAGCCGATCTCACCTTCGCCTCGTTTGAAATCTACCCCTACGACGCCTGCACCATGAGCTGGGACGACCTTTTCCACAACCGGGAAGTCACTCGAACCTGCCTGCGCTCGTTCTGGCAAAACGGTTTGCCCAAAGAGATTCCATTGATCAATTCTGAAAGTAATTTGAGCGGTTCGCTCTCCCGCTACATGTGTGAAATCTTCTCCGCGCTGTGGCTGGCGGACAATGTGGGCAGCTTCTTCGAAGAGGGCGGCGCTGTCTACATCCACTCACCCATCCAGCCGGGGGAGCTCCGGCACGCATGCCAGGGCTGGGGAACCTGGGGCAACACCATCTGGGATGAGCAGGGAAAAATTACGGCCTACACTGCTTTTTATCACGCGAGCCGGCTGATCAATTTCGAATGGGTCCGGCACGGCATCGGCCTTCACCATCTTTACCCGGTGAAAGGGACCCTTCAGGATTCACGCGGCCGCGATCTGATCACTGCTTATGCTGTGCATCGCCCGGACCACGAGTGGGCGCTGATGCTGATCAACAAAGACCAGGAAAACGCTCACGCGGTGGAGGTCGCCTTCGAGGATGGCGCCAGTGGCCGCACGGGATATTTTGCCGGGCCGGTTCGCTTTGTGACTTATGGCAGCGAACAATATGTCTGGCACGGAATAACCGCCCCGGCGCATGCCGATCCCGACGATCCCCCTCGCGTGGCTACAGTCGCTGGCGGAAAAGGTGCGGCAATCACGCTGCCGAAAGCTTCCGTCACGGTGTTGCGGGGCAAAGTCACGGGGCTTTCCGCCTGATCCATCAGTTGCCCGGCCTGTGCTCTTGCCCGGCCTGCGTGTCACGGAGCCTGAGTTGTTTCAGACACGATGCGTGTTTCCGCAAAGTGTCATTGAAAAGGAATCGCACAATGATGAGGAAAGCGGACATGCGTGAGCGCCGCTCTGCCGGTAACCTTCCCGTCGCCAGGTTGACGGATTCCACCCGGGCGTGATATCAAACCACTCGATCGTCCCGCTGAAATTTAAAGGAGACTATGAAGCCAAAAGTTTTTGTCACGCGTCCGCTGCCCGCTCCTGCGCTGGAACTGTTGTCGAGCGCCTGCGAGGCGCGAATCTATGCTGAAGACGCAGCCATTCCCGCCGCTCAAGCTTGCCGAAGAGTGCCGCGAGGTGGAAGGAATCCTGGTCAACTCCGCTCGGATCAGTGAAGAAGTTTTGCTCGCGGCACCCAAATTGCGCGCCATTTCAAACTGTGGCGTGGGCTACGACAATATTGATGTTGCAGCCTGCAACCGGCGGCGAATTCCCATCACCAACACCGCCGGTTCGCTCGAGGAGACAACCGCCGACCTCGCTTTTATGCTTTTGCTGGCCACGGCGCGCCGCGCCATTGAGGCTGATCGCTATGTTCGCGAGGGGCGGTGGCAGCGCTGGCAATTTGGCCTGCTGCACGGGATGGACGTTCATCACAAGACGCTCGGGCTGGTGGGCTTTGGCGGAATCGGACGGCTCATGGCGCGCCGCGGCCTGGGATTTTCCATGCGCATCCTCTATCACACCAGACACCGTGCCGATGAGAGCGTGGAGCGTGAACTGCACGCCGAATATACTGATCTCGAGACACTGCTTCGGGAATCCGACTTCATCAGCCTTCACATTCCGCTGACTTCCGAAACACGCCACATCATCGACGGCAAGGCCCTCGGCTTGATGAAGAGCACGGCCGTCCTGGTCAACACGGCACGCGGCCCCGTGGTGGATGAAGAAGCTCTGGTGGAAGCGCTCAGCAGCGGGCGAATCGCCGGCGCGGGACTGGACGTTTTTGAAAAGGAGCCGCAGATCAGCCCGAATCTCGTCGGCTTGGCCAATGTTGTTCTGGCGCCCCACATCGGCAGCGCCACCGGCGAAACGCGCCTCCGGATGGCCATGCTGGCCGTCAGAAACCTGCTCGCCATGCTGGCGGGCGAGCGGCCTGCGAATGTTGTGAATCCCGAGATCTATTCCTGATCGCCCCGGAAGGGCTGGCGGGCTGCATTGAACCTGATGCGCTTTCGGCTACCGGTCGGGGTGCCGGCCTATGATCTGCTTTGAATCAATGTGCCCGCCGCAGTCTATGTCGCAGGGTTTCTACGATGAGACCCAGCAGCGCATAGGTTGCGGCATTGGCAGCAAGGACCCAGGAAAGGCTAAGGGGGTAAAAACTAAAAAGCGCGATAGGACATGTTAAGCGGACAAGAGGCAAGATCGGGTCAGCAGATGTCAGTGCCGGAGGGCTGCTTGCGATGCCGTACAGTGCCCAGCAGCCAGCAACCAGGAGTCCTGCGCCAGCCCACATAGCAATTCGGTACTTCATGCTGCACCCCCTTTTTGTAGTGCTATTGTCTCACCAAGCGTGCCAAACTCCAAACCTAAACGGTGTAACCTAAGACCCCATGCGGGGTCCCGAGGTTTTGGAGAACCCGGCAAAAAACTGGCAGGACCCCACTGCCCGGAACGGGCTCCCCTTGCTATCCGCGCCCGGCTCTTCAATAATGAGGAGTTTGCAGCAAGCGTTGGAATACAGGAAGGACAGAGTCGCGGTAATCGCAAGATGAGCATTCTGGAGAAAACCTCGGGTTCGGCCGTACCGTCCTACGAACGGGGCAAAGCCATTGCCCGGCATGTTTTTCATGAGGTCATCACCGCCATCGATCTCCGCAAAACGATGCTGCAGAAGCTGAAGCGCGTGGATGACACACTTCATGCCGGAGAGACGAACCTGTCTCTCACCTGGCCTCCGCACGTCGTCGCCATAGGCAAGGCGGCCGGACGCATGGCCGCAACGCTGGACGAAATCCTGGGCGGACGGATCGCCTCCGGCATCGTGGTAGCTCCCGCCCTTCCCGCCGCGAAGCTGAAGAACTTCCGCTATTTTCAGGGCGGCCATCCCTACCCCAACCCGGCGAGCATTGCCGCAGCCGAGGCAGCGCTTGAACAGGTCTCCAAACTCGGACCCAGCGAACTGGTGATCTTCCTGATCTCCGGCGGAGGCTCGGCGCTGTTTGAAAAACCTCTGGAACCCGGCATTTCATTAAAGGACCTGGTTGAGTTCAACCAGCTGCTGGTGACCTGCGGCCTGCCCATCGAACAGATCAACGTCCTGCGCAAGCATGTGTCGGCGGTGAAGGGCGGACGCCTGGCCCAGGCGGCACACCCTGCCCGCCAGTTGACCCTGTACGTTTCCGACGTGCCCGACGATCTTCCCTCGATGGTGGCCTCCGGCCCCACCATGCCGGACGATTCCACTCTCGACGAATGTTACCGCCTGGTTGAGGAAAACAAGCTGATTCAACAACTGCCTCAGCCGATTCGAGAAAGCTTCAAGGAACGAACGCTGAAGGAAACGCCCAAACCCGGCGACGCGTGTTTCAAAAGGTCCGAATACCAATGCCTGCTGTCAAACCGCGAGGCTGTGGAAGCCGCGCAAAACGCCCTGGATGTTCAGGGGTTCATTTGCGAGGTCGACTCCGGCGAATGGGACGCGGATTACCGCGAAGTCGCGGACAGGAATCTGGAAGCCCTCGACGCGCTCGCCGAAAAGCATCCGGGAAAGCCGGTGGCGCTGGTGGTGGGTGGCGAAGTCACCTGCAAAGTGACGGGTCCCGGGATGGGCGGACGCAACCAGGCTTTTGTGCTTTACGCCGCGGAAAAAATCGAACATCAGAACCGTGTGTTGTTGAGCGCCGGGACCGACGGCCGCGATGGCAACAGTCCCGCGAGCGGAGCCGTGGCCGACGGGCAAACCCTTTCGCGCGCGCGGGGGCGGGGGCTCGATCAGGCGCGTTATCTGGCCGGGAGCGACTCCTATTCTTTCTTCCGCACGCTTGGTGATACACTCGACACGGGATACACCGGCAACAACGTCCGCGACGTCCGCCTCTGGCTCGATTTCGGAGAGTCGTAGGATTTTGCGGTCCATTCGCGGCCGGGCGTTTCAACCATTTTGAACGGGCGGGTCAGAGCCTGACAACCTTTGCGAAAATTTATCTGAAGGAGGCATTCGATGGCAGAATCTGTTGGCTTCATTGGTCTGGGAATCATGGGCGAGCCCATGGCCCTGAACCTGGTGAAGGCCGGTTACGAGGTGAGGGTTTACAACCGCACTCCCGAAAAGGCCGAACCTCTCAAGAAGGCCGGTGCGAAGGTTGCCGCGACTCCCGCGGAAGCCGCGCGCAACGCCGATTACGTGGTCAGCATCGTCAGCGATTCCGCGGCCTCCGAGGAAGTCTTCCTGGGCAAAGACGGAGCTCTGCAGACGGTCAAAGCCGGCGCCATCGTCATCGATTCCGCCACCATCAGCCCGGTGGTGAGCCGCAAGCTGGCCTGCGCCACGGCTGGAAAGAAAGCAAGTTTTCTGGATGCCCCGGTCACGGGCAGCAAGCACGGCGCCGAGAAGGGCGAACTCACTTTCATGATCGGCGGCGAACGCGAAACGTTTGACCGCGCCATGCCGCTGCTGAAAGTGCTGGGCAAGAAGCATATCTACTGCGGCGGCTACGGGGCGGGGCTTTCCGCCAAGCTCGCGCAGAACGCCATCCAGTCCACCATGGTTGAAATTTTCTGTGAAGGATTTGTGCTGGCCGTCAAGTCCGGCGTGCGGCCGGAAGTGATGATGGAAATTGTCCAGAACAGCATGGCGCGCGCGGCCTTGACCGATTTTAAAGCGCCCTTCATTTTCAAAGGCGACTTTACGCCCTACTTCCCGCTCAAGTGGATGCACAAGGACGTGGCGCTGGCCATGGAAGCGGCCTTCGCGCAGGGCGTGCCCATGCCGGTTTCGGCCGCCGTCAAGGAAGTGTATGCCGCCGCCCGCGCGCAGGGCAAAGGCGATCTTGACTACGCCGCCGTCGTCACTTTTCTCGAAGACCTTGCGGGCGTGAAGGTGCGGTCAACGGAAGAAAAATAAAGTATGAAGTGTGAAGTATGAAGTATGAAACCTGGAACGTGTTTGCTGGAACGCGACGCAGACCAGTTATTCATCCTCGCCCCCAATTAAATACTCCGAGCGTCAGGGGAGGAATGGCGTTTCGCCTTCGTGGGTGGTGGTGAAGTAAAAAGTGTTTCTGCCGGTCCGCAGGTCTTTGCCGTAGGTAAACACCAGAGACACGCCGCCCAGCACGCCCAGCTTGACTGATGCTCCCGTATCCCACAGCCACTGGCGCCCGCCGAAGCCGTCCGCGCGATCGTAGGCCCTTCCGGTATCGACAAAAGGCGCCAGCCGCAGCCTGAACCAGGCGTTCGCGTAGAGGTTCTTGTTGACCTCCCAGTTTGAGAGCAGGTAGTCGCGGGCGAGCGGCGAGTTCCCTTTCTGGCCGTTGCGGGTCCCAATGTGAGCGCGGAGCGGCAGATTGTTGTCGCGCTCAAGGCCCAGCACGAAAAGCTCGTCAAACGGAACCTGGCCAAAAGTCCTGCCGGCGTAGAATTTTTCCCTCACCTCATAATCATCTCCACGCGCCTGTGGAAACCAGTGCGCGTCCAGGGTGCCCTGCAACCTGCCGAAACGGCCAAATCCCGGCGAGTAAAAATCCCCCAGAGTTCCCTGCACGCCGGAGCCCAGCGTAAACCGTTTTTCCGGAATTCTGAGCAAAGCGTAATGGCTGCCCGCGCGAACTTCCACCGCAGCGCCATTGGTGAAGACCGGAATCGGCGGTGGAGGCGCCGGCAGGCAGATTGCGAAAGCGCCGGTCCGATACGTTGAATCCCGCATTCCAGTTCCAGCGGCTGTTGGCGACGGCCTCGATACCTCCGCCCAGTTCCAGCTTTTCCATGTTAAAAGCCTCGACCGGCACAGCAGCCTGATGGTAGGTCTGCGAGATATTCCAGTTTTCGTTGCGGCCGTCGGCGTAGAGCCGGAAACGGTATTGGGGATTGCGCGCCAGAGGCGCGGAAACGGAAACAAAAGCGCGGCGCTTCTGGTCGTCCCAGCGGAAAAGCGAATCGATGTTGATTGCGGAACGGCGAAGGTTATCAACCTGGGGATAAACCGTTTCGTAAGGCGTCCCTCGCAGCAGTGAAATCAGAGCACCGGCTTTGCTCGGGCCCAGGCTATTCCTTTCCACAGCGCTCAGTTTGAGATCCAGAGAATCCGACCCTTTGCCGGCGGCAGGCACAAGATCGAGCCGGAAAGTAGAAAAAATTCCAAGCTGCCGCAGCCGCGCGCGCGTGGTCCGGTATTGCTGCAGGGTCAGAACGCTGGCGGGCGAGCAGGTGAATGCGCGGTCGAGCAGGGCTGGATCGATTTGAAGTTGCGGGTCGGTCCTGATCTGGTTGATCCGTGGCTTGCCAATCCGGTTCCAGTATTTGAGGGCGGCTTCCAGATTGCCGTTGAGAAAGTAGAGCGTGGCAAGAAAATTGATGGCGTAGCGGTCGTGCGGGTCAAGGCGCAGGGCGCGGTGCAGGTGGCGCTCGGCCGCCAGGTAGCGTTTCTGCCTGAAGGCGACGCCGGCAAGCTCTACGGGGAAGCGCTTGTCACGCGGATACTTCTTTTCGCCGGATTCGAGCGCCCCCTTCGCTTCTTCCCATCGCTCGAGCCCCGCCAGGGCCAGGCCGCGATAGTAATCCACGTCCGCCGATGCCGCAGGGCATTGGCGTGTTCCCTGCAGGATGGGGTTCCAGCGTTCGTGGCTGGCAAGTTTTTCAAGCTCGGCAGGGTTGCGGCAGAGGTTCTGCGCGCGGGCGGCAAAAGGGACGGCCGGCAGGAGGACCATCAGAGAGGGAAAGAACGGCGGCCGGGTTTCTCAATGCCCCGGCGCGGGGACAGCCAGCAGGGTCCAGTTGTGCATGGGCCGCCATCGCATCTCAAAATTCCCCAGGTCCATCTTCAAAAGTTTCCGCTGCGCCGGATCGTTCACCAGGATGGTCCCATCCTGGCTTTCAAGCCCCACCACCACAACATAATGGAGCGGCCCGGACTTGCCGGAGTCTTGCAGGCAGACAATGAGCGGGCGGCCTTTGGCCAGGTGGTCCTGCAGGTCTTGCCGCGTGCCGCGAAAGGCAAACACCCGAAAGCCATGGCGGCGGAAATAACGCTCCATGTCGGAGGCATAGATGCCTTTGGCCTTCGGGCGGTAAAGCGCAGCCTGAATGCGGCCGGCCTGAGCGGCGGGCGGGACGGCGGCATCCTTGCCGCGCAGCCAGTATTGCATCACCATCGAAATGCAGGCAGCGCCGCACCCGTTGGCCTGCTGCCGGACAAAGGGAACGTCCAGCCAGAGCCCCGCACCCGCCGCCAGGGCGCCGGACAGCACCACCGCCAGCAGCGCCGGCATCGTCCATGCGCCCGGCCGCCGAACCCATCGCATGGCGCTCAGTGGACCGCGATCAACACAATGACAGCAGCACCAATCGCGATCAGGATGTAAGTTATCTGCTGGTTGTTCAAAGCGCCGGCGGCAAAATCCTTCTGCGCTTTGTCGGCCCGTGAGGCGAGCCGCGCCAGTTCCTGGTCGCTGAGCGACGGAACAGCTTTTTTGATCTGGACGGGATCAAGATGAGCTGACTTGAGCGACTTCTGAGCCTGCTCGGACGAGAAAAACTTGTTCACCTTCGCGATATTCTGCTGCCGCGTGCGGGCAGCGGAGGCGGTCGCCTGCTGAAGTTCCGCGGGTGAAACAACGTGGTTCTGTGTGGCCGCCGCCAAGGGGGATTGAAACGCAAACACCAGGACAGCAATGAGAGAAGCGATCAGGATCCGGTAGGTCGATGAACGCAAAGTGATGCCTCCTTATCGAATTTTTATTGCCCCTCCCCGCTCAATCCATTCTAAGGGGTAACGCTGCATTTCGACAAGCGATGGCGGTTGGGGATGAGTTCTGGAGCGTCCCGGCCAAAGAGATGAAGGAATTTGAATCGGCTGCCCGATCGTCAGTAAATGCCTTTGATAGCGCCGCCGTCAATGGCGATGGAAACCCCTGTGATATAACTGGCGCGCTCGGAAGCAAGAAAGACCACCATGTTGGCAAACTCTTCCGGCCGGCCCAGGCGGCCAAGGGGAATCTGCCGCGCCCAGCGCTGCCGGATCTCGCTGGAATCGACCCCTTCGGCTTTGGCCAGCCTGCCCGAAAGTTCATCGAGGCGCGCGGTAAGCGTATAGCCCGGGCACACGTTGGTGACCAGGATGTTATCCTTTCCGTATTCGTTGGAAAGGGTCTTCATCAGGCCGCTGACCGCCGAGCGGACGGAATTGGACAGCACCAGGTTGTCTACGGGCTGCTTTACGGATGACGAGGTAATGGTAATCACCCGGCCCCACTTCCGCTTCTGCATCAGCGGCAGCACTTCGCGCACAAAATAGAGCGTGCTCATCAGGTTCAGATCCACTTCGGCCCGCCAATCTTCCACCGTCGTCTCAGCAAAAGGCTTGGCCGGAGGTCCGCCGGCGTTGGCCACGCAGATGTCCACGCGTCCAAAGCGGTCATCCGTTTCCGAGATAAAGCTCCGGACCTGGTCGTAGTCGGTCACATCGACGGGCCGGGCCAGAACTTCCACGCCCGTCTCCTGGCGGATTTCTTCCGCCGCGCGGTTGATATTCGATTCCGATCGCGAGCAGATGGCCAGCTTGGCGCCTTCACGCGCAAGGCCCAGCGCAACGGCTTTCCCCAATCCCTGGCTCGATGCCGCCACGATGGCAACGCGGTCTTTCAATCCCAAATCCATTCTTTCGCCTCCTGACTTCCGTGATCAAACCCACAGACGCTGCAGCCCATTTGGCCTCCGTCATTTCGTCATGGCGTCGAGTGGTGCAACAAACGGCAGGCCTCGCCGGGCTTCCCTGCCCGGCTAACCTTTGCGCAGGTAGTCGTCCTGGCCGGTCAGCCAATCCGCGCGAGGTGGGGTAAAAATGTCGACGTCCATCGTGTCTTCAAGCGCCACCGCACTGTGAGGGACGTTCGATGGGATGTGCAGAATCTCCCCTTTTCGAACCGTAACTTCCTGCCCTCCGATTTCAAACTTCAGCGCTCCCTCCATGATGTAAGTCATTTGCTCATTTTCGTGCTGGTGCAAAGGGACAACTCCATCCTTATCGATAAATACCTGCGCCACCATGATCTTGTCACCCGTTACCATTTTGCGCCAGATCTTGGGATTCAGCTGCTCCTTCCGCACTGAATCCCAGGAAAACAATCTCATCGCCATCCCTCCGCTTGTATCTGTAGTCGGTGCTGCCCTGAAAGCCGGCGCTGGATGCGCCAGAATTTCTGACCCGCAACACTAACCCTTGCGCAGATAATCGTCCTGGCCGGTCAGCCAGTCCTGGCGAACGGGGACGAAGATTTCGAGGTTGAAGGTATCCTCAAGGGCCACAACTCCGTGCGGAACGTTCGATGGGATGTGAACAATCTCCCCTTTTCGAACGACCACTTCCTGCCCGCCGATGTCGAACTTCAGCGCGCCTTCCATGACGCAAGACATCTGCTCGTTTTCGTGGTGGTGGACGGGCACAACGCCGCCCTTGGCGATAGAGATCTGCGCCACCGTCATCTTTTCGCCGTTCACCACCTTGCGCCAGACGTTGGGATTCATCTGCTCTTTTCGCACCGACTCCCAGACAAACAAGTGCATAGCGGCTCCTCCGGTTATTCCTGAAGTTTACAGCACAGCATTTTACATGCAGGGGCCGGGGTTTGGCGATAGAATATGCCGGAGTCTGGAACCGTTCGAAGATGTCCACAGAGTTCACCCGAACAATCGACTGGCTGGCGGTTGCGTATGCGGCGCTGTATTTTCCGGTCCCCTTCTATTGGCTGGTGTTGCATCCGGCGGTCAACACCTGGCGGCGCATCGGTTACCGTTCCTTCTGGATTGCGCTGCCGGTATGGGTTGTGGCCGGCCTTCCCCTGGCGTTGATGGAAGGGCCCCTCGTCGCCCACCGATTGCCTCGCAACGCCGCAACCTATGCGCTGGGAACGGCGCTTCTGGCGCTGAACCTCTGGGTCAGCCGGCGCGTGCATCAGGAATTCAGCTTCAAAAAGCTGGCCGGTCTGCCGGAATTGAATCCCGCCCATCCCCAGCGTGGGATCGTGGACAAGGGCATTTACGCGTGGGTGCGGCATCCGCGGTATGCCAACTTTATGCTGGGCTTTATCGCCTTCGGGCTGCTGACAGGCGCCGCGGGAATTTTTCTGCTGGCAATCACCACCTTCCTGTTGTATTTAATAGTCACTCCGCTGGAAGAGCGGGAACTCCGGGAACAATACGGTTCCGAATACGAAATTTACGCGCGCACCGTGCCCCGGTTTCTCCCCCGTCTCCGGCGAAAGTCGCGGAAATCGTCGTAATCAAGGAGGTTCCCATGCGAAGCCTGATTCAAGCGGTCCTGCTTGCGGGCGTCATGGTGTGGTCCTGGCCGCTGGCCGCACAGCAAGACCACAGTTGCTCAAATTATAAGATCATTGTCGGCTCTCCTGAAGACCAACTGATGCTGGCCGTCAACGGGTCGGACGATCCCAACGCCAAGGTGGCGGCCCTTGAGAAGTTTACCCAGGAGCACCAGGATTCCAGCTACCTGCATTGCGCGGAACAGCTGATCACCAAGAGTGAGGTCAAGCTCAAGCAGTACGATCAGGCCATCGCCGCCGGACAGAAGGCCGTGGCCGCAGGCTACCTGGACGTTCCTTTCCTCGAAGACCTCCTTCAGGCCTACCTGGCAAGCGGCAAGAACGCCAGCGAGGCCCTCGATCTCATCATGAAGGCGCCTGCGCAAATCAAGGCTGAGACCGAGGTTCCGCGAACTCCCACGGAAAGTGACGCACAGTACGCAGCCGCGCAAAAGGTCGCCATGGGACGGGCCCAAACTGACACTGACTATATGACCTATGCCTTCTTCGGGCTGCTGCCCAGGGTCACGGACCCCAACCAGCAGATTAAGATGATGGACCAGTTTGCCCAGGCCTTTCCCGAAGCCGCCCAGAAGCAGGCCGGCGAGCTGAATTACCGTTACGCGGTGGCCTACACACAGTCCAACCAGCCAGAAAAAGCTGACGAATATGCGGAGAAGGCCATCGCCGCGGAACCCGGCAACGTCCAGGCGCTGAACCTTGTGGCCTACGACTACGCCCTGCGTCGCCGCGTCAATCAGGCTAAAGCCGCCGAGTACGCAAAGAAAGCTCTCACCCTGATCCCTGCAAGGAAGAAGCCCGAAGGAGTTTCAGACGAAGCCTTCAAGAGCCAGCAGGACACCCAGGCAGGCATGGCCCACCTGACGATCGGCTTTCTGGATCTTCAGAAAACCGGCGCGGCCCACCACACCGCCGGCGCTATCCGGGAGTTGAACCAGGCCGCAGAACTCCTGAGCGCCATTCCCGAGTTGCAGGGCGAAGCCTATTATTTCCTGGGCTATTCCTACGAGGCCGACTATCCCCCGCAACACCGCTCGGCCATGGCTGCGCTCGAAAACGCAATCAAAATCCAGAACTCCATGCAGGGCCAGGCCCGCGCACTGCTGGCTAAAATCAGGAGCGTTGCCCGATAGATCGCCTTGCCTGGCGAACCCCCGGCGCGGAAATATCACTGGACACCCGGATGGGATCGCGGGAGGATGAAAAGAACTTTAAGTTTGCATCGGCCCGGGAGAAGCGTCGCCGCCAGGAACCAAAGGCGGGCCAGGGCCGGAGAAAAGGGGCAGAGATGAAGAAACTCGCATTAACACTTGCAGCAGCGCTTGTTCTGCTGACGGTTGCCTGCAGCCAGCAGCCTTCCAGCACCAGTTCCCAGCCAAGCGAGATGGCGGAGCAAAGCCAGAGCTGCGGCTCCTGCAGCCAACGCCAACAGCTTTTCAGGCGAAATCATGGACAGCATGTGCGCAGGCATGGGCGGCCATGAGCAGATGCTGCAGAGTGGAAAAGTCAAAAACGCCAGGGAGTGCACCCTCGAATGCGTGAGGATGGGCGCCACCTACGTCCTTTATAATCCCGCCACAAAGACCACCTATGAACTCGACGACCAGAAGACACCCGCGCAATTTGCCGGGGAAAAGGTCAATGTCAGCGGGTCCCTCGACGCCGCCACAAAAACGATTCACGTGGAGAAAATCACGGCAGTAACATCCTGAACCGCAACCGGCGCCGGCAGCGTCGCGCGCCTGATTTCACTTTGATCCAGCCAACGACTATGACCCCTCTGCCCCCTTCGGATTCCCGGAACAGGGAGGGAGCAGAGGTTTGCCCCAATGCCGCCGCTCCCCGTTCAGCCGCGGCGGTGGGTTATAATGGCATGAAACCTTCAGACGAACGGTGTTGATATGCGATACAACAACATTCTCGAGGCCATCGGCCGCACGCCCCTCATCCGGCTCAATCGCCTGTCGCGCGGGTTCAAAGCCCAGGTCTATGCCAAGTGCGACTACCTGAATCCCGGCGGAAGCGTCAAAGACCGGATTGGCATCTCCATGGTGGAGGATGCCGAACGGCGCGGTCTGCTGAAGCCCGGCGGCACCATCATCGAGGGAACATCGGGCAACACCGGCATGGGCCTGGCGCTGGCGGCCATCATCAAAGGTTACAAAGCCATTTTCACCATCACGGACAAGCAATCGAAAGAGAAAATCGATCTGCTGAAAGCCATGGGCGCCGAAGTGATTGTATGCCCGACCGCAGTGGCCCCGGAAGACCCGCGCAGTTATACCTCCGTGGCCCGGAAGCTCGCCAGCGAAATTCCGAACTCCTTCCACGCCAACCAGTACGATAATCCCGCCAATCCGGCCGCTCACCTTGCCACCACGGGGCCGGAAATCTGGGAAGACAGTGAAGGGCGAATCACCCACTTCATCGCGGGCATGGGGACCGGCGGAACCATCACCGGTATCGGCCGCTACCTGAAAAAGCAGAACCCGGAAGTGAAGGTGATCGGGGTTGATCCTGTGGGATCGATCCTGCACGACTTCTTCCATCAAGGCTCCGCGGGCAAGGCGGAAACCTACAAAGTGGAAGGCATCGGCGAAGATTTTCTGCCCAAGGCGCTCGACTTCAGCGTGATTGACGACATCGTGCGGGTGAGTGACAAGGATTCGTTCCTCTGGGCGCGCAAGCTGGCCCGCGGCGAGGCTATCTTTGCCGGCGGCTCGGCCGGGACGGCCATTGCAGGGGCTATGCAGGTCCTTCCTTCGCTCACGGAAAACGATTTCGCGGTGGTCCTCATTCCCGACACGGGCATGCGATATCTGAGCAAAATCTACAACGACGAGTGGATGAGAGACAACCGCTACTTTGAGTCGGGTTTGCCGCTGAGCGCCGCGGACATTGTGCAGGCAAAGGCCGCCATGGGCCAGCCGCGGGAACTGGTGAAGCTGGCGCCCTCGGACTCGCTGAACACGGCCCTCGACACAATGCAGACCAACGATTTCTCGCAGCTTCCGGTGTTTGAGGACGACACGCCTGTGGGCGCTCTCTATGAAGATGACATCCTGGATTTGACTCTCCAGGGTAAAGACTTCAAAAAGCTGGCGGTGCGTGAAGCCATGCGCGAGGCATTCCCGGTGCTGCCGCCTTCCGCCGTCATTGACCAGGTCACGTCCTGCATTACCCGGGACTGCCCGGCCGTTTTTATCGACCTGGGCGAACACCGGTACGAAATTCTGACCAAGTACGACCTGCTGCACGCCATTGCGCGCCTGGTGAGGCAGCCGAAATAGCGGCGCCGGCTCGAAGTTTGACAATTCCCCGCCCGCAACTGAGAATGCTATTTCAGCCAAAGGAAAACGAGATCCGGGAGCAACGATGAGCAATCGAGTCAGTCCACAGCAGATACTAGAGGCGCTGAAGGGCGTCGAGGATGCTGCGCAGCGTAAAGACATTGTTTCGCTGGGCTACGTGAAGGACATTGAGGTCTCGTCCGATCGCGCGGTGATTGTGATTGAGACGAAGACAGCAGCACCTCCGAAGGCAAATTCCCAGCTTGCCGCCGCCATTCGCAAGGCAGTTGAAGCTATTGGCGTTCCAAAGGTGGAAGTTGAAATCGCCACTCCGTCGGCTTCTCCACCCAAAACACAATCCAATTTGATTCCCCAAGTCAGGAACACCATCGCCGTGGCCAGCGGCAAAGGCGGTGTCGGAAAATCCACCGTGGCAGCCAACCTTGCCGTGGCGCTCCATCGGCAGGGCGCAAAAGTCGGCCTGATGGATACCGACGTTTACGGACCCAGCGTTCCCGCCCTGATGGGCGGCAAGCAGGAGCCGCATGTTGTGGAAGGCAAGCTCGAGCCGCCGGTCGAGTGGGGCATCAAGATCATCTCCATGGGCTATTTCCTTCCGGAAAATGAGGCCGTCATCTGGCGCGGCCCCATGCTCCACAAGACCATCCAGCAGTTTCTGGGCGACGTGAACTGGGGAGAACTCGACTACCTGGTGATGGACCTTCCGCCGGGAACGGGCGACATCCAGCTCAGCCTTTCGCAGACCATTCCCCTCACCGGGGCCGTCATCGTTTCCACGCCGCAGGACCTGGCGCTCGACGTGGCCTGGAAAGCGATCGCCATGTTCAAAAAATTGAACATCCCCATTCTGGGAATCGTCGAGAACATGAGTTACTATGTGTGCCCGCACTGCGGCGTCCGAGAAGATATTTTCGGGCACGGCGGGGCCAGAGAGGCGGCGGAGCGTTTGGCGATTCCGTTTCTCGGTGAAATTCCGCTCGATCCGAAGATTCGCATTCAGAGCGACGCGGGCCGGCCGGTTGCGCTCGATCTGAATTCACCGCTGGCCGAAGTTTACCAGTCCGTGGCCAGAGCACTGGTGGAACAGGTGACCCGCGCCGGTGAACAGATTCCGCAAATTATAACGGAGTGAGGACATGGCCTTAACTCCCCGGACGATTCGGCTGCACGGCGAAGGCAACGATCTGGTGATTGAATGGGCCGACGGACACCACAGTTCCTATTCCTACCGGTACCTTCGTGACCGGTGCCCCTGCGCCACATGCCTCGATTCCGAGCCTGCGCCGTCCTGGGAATCCGGCCCGCTGCCGATGTTCACTTCCGGACCGCTGAAGCCGGAAAAAGCGGAACTGGTGGGCCGGTACGCTTTGCAGATTTATTGGAGTGACGGGCATTCTTCCGGCATCTATACTTTTGATTATTTGCGCGACCTCTGCCCGTGTGCCGATTGCGAATCGGCGCATGAGAATGTCCAGTAACGGGGCGCTACCGCTTGGAACAAGAATGGACGGCAGAGGGCTGATCCATGCGGATTGCGGCACGTCTGGGCCCTGGCTCTGACCCACGTGTGTGAATCCAGACAAAGTTGACGGGGGAGAAAGCCATGTTCATCACTCGGACTTCTTCGATACTTCTCGGTATGGCCTTTGTGTGTCCATTACTTGTCTTTGCGGCCGCGGGCAGGCGGCCCTCGCGCTCTTCCGCCCGGGGCCTGCTGGTAGTGGACAATAAAGGCAACAACACATTGGGGATCGTGGACCCGGCGGCCGGCAAAGAGATCGCTACGGTTACCGAAACGGGTTTTACCGCCCACGAAGTCGCCGTGTCACCGGACGGTAAGACGGCATACGCACCCATCTACGGGAATTCCGGCGTGGGCAGTCCGGGCACCGACGGCCGCACGATTGATGTGATCGACCTCGCCGGCCGCAAGGTGCTTTCCACCATCAACCTCGGCCGCCCCATGCGTCCGCACTGTGCCCATTTCTCCCCCACCGACGGCCTCCTTTACGTTTCTACGGAACTAGCGGACAGCATCACCATCATTGATCCAAAGACCAACACGGTGGTGGGCTCCATCCCCACCGGGCAGCCCGAATCGCACATGTTCGCTTTTTCCCACGACGGCCGGCGCATTTACACCGCAAACGTGGGCCCGGGAACGGTGTCCGTGCTCGACGTGGAGGCGCGAAAGACCCTGACCGTTATTCCCATCAGCAAGGAAACCCAGCGAATCGCCGTTTCCAGGGACGACCGCTACGCTTTTACCTCTGACCAGACCAGCCCCCGCCTGGCTGTGATCGATACAGCCGCCAACAAGGTGGCACGCTGGGTGGAACTGCCCGGCATCGGCTACGGAACCGCTGCCACGCCCGATGGCCGCTACCTGGTGGTGGCCGTGATCAACAAAAACAAGGTGGCCGTGGTTGATTTGAAGGCCTGGAAGGTGGTCCACACCATTGACGTTCCGGCCGCCCCGCAGGAGGTTGTGGTCCGGCCCGATGGCGGCGTCGCCTTCGTTTCCTGCGACCACAGCCGAAAAATCGCCGTCATCAACCTCAAAACCTGGAAGGTTGAAAAAGAGATCAGTGCCGGCCCGGTTTGCGACGGCATGGCATGGGTGGCACACCCATAGGCAACCGGATAATTGAAAAATGCGGGGGTACGGTTTCAACCACCCATCACCCGATCACAATGAAAATTAATACCTTGGCGCTATCAGTCGGCCTTGGTGCGCTCTTGACGGCGTTTTTTGGCTTATGTTATAAGTCTAGGACTAAGGACTTACCGTTAGGCTGGTCTGTGCAATCGTTCAGACAATCTAGAGGTTTCAATCTTGAGGGTGTCCGGGGCTCCGCCGCCAAATCGGCAGGTGCTCGGATGCCAGGGAGCGAAAATGACCCTTCTTTCTGTCGTTCTGCTGTTGATCTCACCGGCGGTTTTCGTCGTAGGCCTGGCTTTTCGTCCAAAGTTTCTGATCAATGGTTACAGGCTCTTTTCACGCGCGATGACACGCACCCTATGCAGTTGCAACGCATCCGCGTGGTCCGCAACCCATGACACCGGCTCCAGGCTTGGGTCACCGCGCTGCCTGGCTGTGAAAGCTTCCCTGGCCGGCGCCGTTCTGACGCTGCTGAGCGCGACATCCGCTTTTGCCCAGACGGGCGAGCAGGCCGCGGGTGAAGCCGATCTGAAGCTGCCTGATTTCACCAAGGTCGACTTCCTGGGAATGACCGGCCATCACCTGCTGCTTTACGGAATCTTTTTCTGCTTCCTCGGCCTGCTGTTTGGCCTCGCGATGTACACCCGGCTCAGGAACCTTCCCGTCCATCGCTCCATGGCGGAGATCTCCCAGTTGATCTGGGAAACGTGCAAGACATACCTGGTGCAGCAGGGCAAGTTCCTGTTTCTGCTGTGGGTCTTCATTGCCGCCATCATTGTTTTGTACTTCGGAGTGCTCCTCCATTACGCAGCCTTTCGCGTGGCCATCATCCTGGCCTTCAGTGTGCTCGGCATCTGCGGAAGTTACGGCGTCGCGTGGTACGGCATCCGCGTGAATACCTTTGCGAATTCCCGCACGGCCTTCGCCAGTCTGGAAGGCAAACCGTATCCCGTCTATCAGATCCCTGTAAGTGCCGGCATGAGCGTCGGCATGATGCTCATCAGCGTTGAATTGCTGATGATGCTGGTGATTCTGCTCTTTGTCCCGGGCGACTACGCCGGGCCGTGCTTCATCGGCTTCGCGATTGGCGAGTCACTGGGCGCTGCGGCACTGCGAATTGCCGGCGGCATCTTCACCAAGATCGCCGACATCGGCGCTGACCTGATGAAGATCGTCTTTAAAATCAAGGAGGACGATGCGCGCAACCCGGGCGTCATCGCCGACTGCACGGGCGACAACGCCGGCGACTCCGTCGGCCCAAGCGCCGACGGCTTTGAAACCTACGGCGTAACCGGCGTGGCGCTGATCGCCTTCATCCTGCTGGGCGTCAAGAGCCCGGTCATCCAGGTGCAACTGCTGGTCTGGATCTTTGTGATCCGCGTTGTGATGCTGGTGGCCGCGGCGGCCGCTTATTACCTCAACGCTGCCTACGCCAAGGCCCGGTACCAACACGCTGAAAAGATGAATTTTGAGTCGCCGCTCACCTCTCTGGTGTGGCTCACCTCATTTGCTTCCATCGGCCTCACCTATCTGAGCTCGGCCTTCATCATCCCCGACATCGGCGGCGATCCCACGCTCTGGTGGAAACTTTCGACCATCGTCTCCTGCGGAACGCTGGCCGGCGCGCTCATCCCCGAACTGGTCAAAGTTTTCACGTCCACCGAATCCCGGCACGTGAAAGAAGTGGTCATTTCAGCGCGTGAAGGCGGAGCATCGCTCGACATCCTGTCCGGATTTGTCGCCGGCAATTTCTCTGCCTACTACCTGGGCCTGACCATGATGGTGCTGATGGCCATCGGATCATGGGTCAGCGTGCACGGACTGGAAAGCATCATGCTGGCCGCACCGGTGTTCGCTTTCGGCCTGGTGGCTTTCGGCTTTCTGGGCATGGGGCCGGTGACGATTGCGGTGGATTCTTACGGGCCGGTGGCGGACAACGCGCAATCAGTTTACGAACTGTCGCTGATCGAACACGTTCCCAACGTGGAACAGGAACTGAAACGCGAATTCAACATCGACGTGAATTTTGAGCAGGCCAAGGAGATGCTGGAAGCCAATGACGGCGCCGGCAACACATTTAAGGCCACGGCCAAGCCCGTGCTGATCGGCACGGCGGTGGTGGGGGCAACCACGATGATTTTTGCCACCATCATGGCCCTCACCAACGGCCTGACAGCGAACGTCGACAAGCTCTCGCTCCTCCATGCTCCTTTTGTTCTGGGATTGGTTTCCGGCGGGGCCATCATCTACTGGTTCACCGGAGCTTCAACCCAGGCTGTCACCACCGGCGCCTATCGTGCCGTGGAGTTCATCAAGGCCAACATCCGGCTGGAGGGAGTGGAAAAGGCGTCAGCGAGCGACAGCAAGAAGGTTGTCGCGATCTGCACGCAGTATGCGCAAAAGGGCATGTTGAACATCTTCATCGCGGTGTTCTTTGCGACTCTGGCCTTCGCGTTCCTCGACCCGTTCTTTTTTATTGGCTACCTGATTTCGATTGCTATCTTCGGCCTGTATCAGGCCATCTTTATGGCCAATGCGGGAGGCGCATGGGATAACGCCAAGAAGATTGTCGAAGTCGAGTTGAAAGAAAAGGGGACGGCGCTGCACGATGCCACCGTGGTGGGCGACACAGTGGGCGATCCCTTTAAGGACACCTCGTCCGTGGCGCTGAACCCGATCATCAAGTTCACAACGCTGTTTGGTCTGCTGGCCGTGGAACTTGCGGTCCAGCTGACAGCCACCAGCGGAGCGGGTTTGACGCACACCCTGGCAGCCCTGTTCTTTGCCGTTTCGTATTTCTTTGTCTACCGCTCGTTCTACGGGATGCGGATCGGGACAGACAAGAAGACCCAGGCTGCGACTGATTAAGCAAGGGACAGGCCCTCACAAACGGAGCAGGAAGGAAGAAGGAAAAGGCCTCCGGCTAAAATCCCTTGGCTTCGTTCTTGATCTTCCTGGCCAGCTTCTCGGCCTGCTCCGCCTTCTTCACGATTTCCAGCGAGAGCACGTTTTCGTTGGATTTTTCGATTTCAGCCTGGAGCGATTTGGCAAGTTCGGCAAGGTCCTGGGCATGCTGCTTTAACTTCTTGTAGTTGTAATCCATCAGGGCTTTTTCCCGCTTCTGGCTGTTCTTCGGGAAGTTCTCCGGTGACGGAGGCTTAGGAGGAAAACGATTCTGGCCTGGAAACTGCTGCTGGGGGGTGGGAATCACTCCACCATTTTGGCCAAACGACTGCCCGTTCGCGCAGGGAGGCACACTCAGGAGTCCCAGAAATGTAAGAGTGATCGTTATGATGAGTGCTTTCTTTGCATTTACTGGACGGGAATACGTCCTCGGAGAGAGATGGACAATACGTATCATGACCATAAACCCCTTTCCGGCACTGCATCACAGAACCGGCTGACAAACGGCAATTGAATCTTTCCTTCATTTTAAACACCTGCCCTCAAACATACAATTTGTAATCAGAGGATTTCCCGGAGGAAGTCACACACGGGAACGGTGTCGCACACCGGCCGCCGGGAAGGCGGCTTTGATGTGGGACTTGCCCCAATAAGCCGGGGGCGGAGGTCGTGGCCGGTTCAAGGGATGGTTAACAGGATGCGGTCCGATCGCCGCTTTTCTTTCGCCATAGCCGCGCCAGTCCAGGATGGGACTACAGAACCGCTAATTTATGTGCAACCGCTACGAACCCGCAAGCAGTTCTAAAGCATAACTCAGGTTTGCCGATAAAGAGAACGGTGAGGAGAATACGCTGGCCTGGTGCCGCCCAGCATCCCAACCAGGTTCGGCCGACCGCCTGAGAACTAAGCATTATCTCAGGCTGAAGGGATGCACACGGGGCGCAACCCATGCGCCGCCAATACTGCAGTCAATGAATCCGGGAGGTACGGTTTGTGGGGAAAAAAGGAAGCTGTCATTGAACGCAAAGCACGTGAAAGCGAGCGGATCAGCCTGGGGTTGCCCATCCGTGTGACCGGGAGCAACCTTTTTGGCGACGTCTTCCAGTGCGAGGGCTGGACCGAAGTGGTCACCCAAAATGGCGCCCGAATCCGCCTGAAGCAAAGTCTGGCCATGGACCAGGAGATTACAGTTCACTGCGTGGAAACCGGCAAAGAGGCGGTGGCGCGGGTGGTCGGCAAGTTCAATGGAAAATCAAAAGAGAATGCCTACGGCATCATGCTGTTAAACTCGGAGATGCACCCCTGGGGCATAAACTTCCCGCCCAGGGGAGATTCCGCCGGCGCTGTGGGCAGGATTGTTCTGGAATGTCTGGCCTGCCATACACGTGAGCTCGTCTATCTGGACGGATTTGAGTTGGAAGTCCTTGAATCCAGTGAAAACCTGTCACGCTTTTGCAGGCGCTGCACCGACGTGACGAATTGGAAAAAATCCTTTGAGCCGCTACCAGCTCTCCAGCCGAAGGCTGAAGCCTTTTCCGGAAACGGTCAGGAGCATCGCCACGAGACACGCCGCGAGGTGCGGACAATGGCCTGCGTCCGAAGCCTTGAGTTTGGAGAAGAACTCGTCAAGGTCCGCAACGTCTCCCGCAGAGGACTCTGTTTTGAGGGCCTGCGGGCTTATGAAAAGGATTGGAAGATCGAGGTGGCCATTCCTTTTTCGTCCGGCGGCGGAAACATTTTTCTCCGGGCGAGGATCGCAGGCGTCCAGAACATTCCTTCAGGCGCCCTCACTCTTTTTGGTGTCGAATACATTCGCCGGTAGCCCCAGCACTCATCTTCCCGCCGGTCCTTCGCCGGGTTGCATCCGGCCGACCTGTTCGGCCAGGCGGTCGATCCGACTCAGAATTTCCTGATAGGCTTTGTCTTCGCCGAGCTCTTTCTTCTTCTTAAAGGCGAAGGACCCATTCTGATTGAGCACCGCTCGTTCCACTTCCCAAAGCGACTCATAACCCTGCCTGTTGGCGGCTTCCCTAAGTTCGTCCCGGCTGATCAGTTGTTTCTTCAGTGATTCCGGGCGCAGGCTATTCGTTCAAAAAGGTGGGTCCCCGCCGTTCGTCCTGCCTTGCGTTGATTGCCCGGTGAACCGGCCACGCAGTCGTGATATGATTCCCGCATCGACCCAGCGGATGGTAATCTTTGTTCGGGGCAGCTTCAAGCCACGGAGGACCATCGTATGAAAGACAAGGATGAGAAACCGACGCGAAGAGACTTCCTGGGGCGGGTGGCCGTAGGGATTGCGGGCATCACAGGCGGCAACATGGCTCCCTCGGCAATGGAGAAAGCATTGGCGGAGACAACAACACAAGACATGATCTATCGGACGCTGGGGCGCAGTGGCGAACGGGTTTCACTGCTGGGGCTGGGCGGTTTTCACATCGGCATGCAGTCCAGCGAGCAGGAGAGCATCCGCATCGTCCGCACAGCGATTGACCATGGCGTCACTTTTATGGACAACTGCTGGGATTATAACGACGGCGTCAGCGAGGTCCGTATGGGCAAGGCGCTCCGGGACGGTTACCGGCAGAAGGTCTTCCTGATGACCAAGACCGACGCCCAGGTGAAAGGCGCCTGGGAAAAACAGCTCAACGAATCGCTCAAGCGCCTTGAAACCGACGTGATTGACCTGATCCAGTTCCATGAAGTGATCCGCGCGGGCGATCCAGACCGCATCTTTGGCCCGGACGGCGCCTTCGAGGCCGCGCTGGCCGCCCGCAAGGCAGGCAAGGTGCGGTTTATCGGCTTTACGGGCCACAAGGATCCGGCCTTCCACCTGAAGATGCTGAACACCGGCTTCAAGCACGGGTTTACCTTTGACGCCGTCCAAATGCCCTTGAATGTTCTCGACCCGCATTATCACAGCTTCGTGAAAGAGGTGGTCCCGGTATGCGTGAAGCACGGCATCGGGGTCCTGGGCATGAAGCCGCTGGCGGACGGAGCCATTCCCCGCAACAATGTGCTTTCGGCCATCGATTGCCTGCACTATGCCATGAACCTGCCAACCTCCGTGGTGATCAACGGCTGCGAAACCTTGGAACGCCTGAACCAGGGCCTCGAAGCGGTTCGCACCTTCAAGCCCATGAGCGAAACCCAGGTGGCCGCGATGCTGGCGAAAACCGCCAAGGTCGCCGCCAACGGTGGGCTGGAACTCTTCAAGACCTCGCACCAGTACGACGGCACCTATCAGAACCCCCAATGGCTTGGCTAGCAGACCTTTCAAAAGGAGGAAAATTTATGAAACTGAGAACAGGTTTGGGCGTGATAGTCCTCTGTGCATTGACAGTTTCGCTGCCCGCCCTTCCCCAGAAACATCCTTCAATCGATCCCGCCGCCCATGAGACAAACGCAAATCAGCTCCATTCGCTTCTCGGCGGCAACGGAAAGGTTCTGATCCTCGATGTGCGCACCCCCCGGGAGTACGCCACGGGCCACGTACCCGAAGCTGTGAACGTTCCGATCGATATCCTCGCCCGGAAGATCAACCAGATGCAGGTGTCGAAAACCACCCCGATCGTCACCATGTGCGACCATGGAGGACGGAGTTCGCGGGCCGCCATGGAGCTCCAAAAAATGGGCTATCACGCCACGTCCTTCTGCCGGATCGACTCCTGGCGAAAGGACGGTTATAAAATCACGAAGGGAAGCGCCAAGTCAGGCGCCGAATAGAAGCTGACGCCGTGGCCCATGTCCACCGGGGCCGGTCTGGGACCGGCCATCTGGAGCAAGGCATCATACAATGCTGCAAAGGGCTGTGTCCCCAAAGGCAACCTCAGGCAAGCCGTTGAAAATTAAGGAAACTTTTATTGAATTTCCTAACGCCCGCGGCAGATTGTTGCGCGGCATGCTCCACCGGCCGGCCGGCACGCCGGGTGGAGCGCCGGGCGTCATCTTCTTCCACGGCTTTACGGGCGACCGCATGGAGTCGCACTGGATCTTTATCAAGTGCGCCCGCGCCCTGGCACGCGAAGGGATTGCCAGCCTGCGATTTGATTTCTTTGGGTCCGGCGAATCCGAAGGGTCTTTTCACGAAGCCACCCTGCAAAGCGAAATTGCAGACGCCCGGGCCGCCATCCGCTTCATGCAGCGCCAGAAAGGGATCGATCCGGCCAGGCTGGGGCTTTGCGGCCTCTCACTGGGGGGTTGCGTCGCGGCGTGTGTTGCCTCCGCAGCCAAGGCTAAAGCACTGGTCTTGTGGAGTGCCGTGGCGCATCCCGCCATCCTCCAGCAGTTGTCAGAGAAACTGGGGAAACCATCGCCCAACCATACGGGCGATTTTGAATACGACGCGCGTGAAATCTCCGCACGATTCCTGAAGGATGCCGCAAGGGTCGATCCACTCACCGCCATCCGCCGGTTCACCAGACCAACCCGGATTATTCATCCCGGCAGGGACAAGACCGTGCCCCGCTCCCACGCGGCTGATTTTCTGCAAGCCTCGGGAGCCAGGCATCAAACAGAAGGTCATCATCCCCGGCGCGGACCACACCTACACCTCCATCGCCTGGGAGTCTGAGGCCATCGGGCTGACCGTGGAGTGGTTTCGGCGTTACCTGTAGGGATGGGGTTTAACCGCCGTTGCGATGGCCGCAAGCGGAATTGAATTCCAGTTCTCTCCTCCGGTTGGGATCACTTTTCCTCCGGCCAGTGAAAGATCTTCTGGAACATTTCTTTTCCGCCGGCCACAGCCGCCACCACCACCAGCGCGCCGAGCGTGGCAAAGCTGACGGTAAAACCCACAATCACAACCTGCCGCGCGAAATCGAGCACCGTCAGGGCCATGGCGCTGAAGAACATGACCAGCGCTCCCTTGGTGAATCTAGCGATCAGCGACGCCCGCGGAATCCCTTCCCGCAACACCGCCATGTGGACCACTACCGCGATCCGGTTGGAAAGAAAGAGTCCTACCGCGAAAATTACAAAGCAACCAACCACTCTCGGCAGGAAGAAAATGGTATGTTCCAGAAGGCTCGAAAGGACTGTCAGTTTCAGCGTTGCCAGGGCCCCGTAAATAAACACGATGAACACCGCGATGAACACCAGGTTTCCGATGTAGTTGAACAGGGCATCCCGCACGTCCGCTTTCGACAACGCCTTCCGCCAGCGCATTCGCGGCAGGTAATGGTGAGCCCGAAAGATCATACAGAGCTGGATGACGATCCGCTTGGCCACCCAGGCGACGAACCAACCCACCAGCAGCAGGAGCAGTGACGCGACGATTCGGGGCAGGTAGTTGAGAATTTCAAGGATCAGCTGATCGACGAGATTAGAGATCATCTGTTTCACGCTTCGGCCTCCTCATGGCCAGCCTTGAAGAGAGATGCGACGAAGGACGGCCTTTCTTCGTATTCCTTGACCCACAGCACCGCGCACGGAGCGCCTTCCGTAATTTCGCGGGTCAGCGACTTGCCCAGCAGAAGCTGCAGAAAATCTCCCGTCCGGGCCCCCATCAGGATCAGGTCTGCTTCCCTGGCTTCTCTCAAAATTGCCCGCAGCACATCGGTTTCGCGGATCGCCTCCACTTCCGCCTCAAGGGCATTTTCCCGCACAGTCTCGCGAATCGCCTGTAGCTTTTCGCCGCGCTCGGCGGGAGTAACGTCCGGCTCAAAAACCACGGCGATCTTGATGGAGCAGTTGTAAAAGTCTTTGAACGCCTGCGCCATTTCCACGGCCAGCCGCGTGTGAATGTCCGATCCGAAGGGAATCAGAACCCTGCGAATGCCTTCCTTTGGAAAGGTGCCGTGGAGCACCGCGGTTTCAGTGGGAGAATTCTGGACCACCATGTCGACCGCCGTCGAAAAGAATCTCTCGAGGAACGTTGGCTGTTTCTCTCTCACCTGGACAATCAGGTTGCACTCTTCCTCTTGCGCCGTGTCCACAATGCCCTGGGAAATCTTGTGTGAGACACGCACAATCGAGCGGACCGGGATGCCGCGCTCAATGGCCATCCAGCAGGCTTCATCCAGCATTTCCTGGGCAGAGGCAGATTCCCCCAGGCCGGCTCGCAAGGGTTCGCTTTCATCCACTTCGACAACGTGCAGGAAGATGACTTCAGCGTTGTGCTTTTTGGCCATCACAAAGGCCGCTTCAGCAAGGCTGGTCAGGCTTTCCTTGTCAGAAACGCAGGCCAGGACCCGGTATTCCTTGTGTTCCAGGCGTTCGAGCGCCCGCACCTTGCGTTCATGTTCCACCTCGCGGGAGGCCGAATAGAACCTGTAAACCAGCAGGCCGGCGGCTATCCAGGCGGCCGCCACTATCCAGGCCTTCAGGCTGTACGTCAGCATGTAGGCGGCCAGGCCAAAATTGCAGGCGATCCCGACGATGGAAAGCCACGGAAACAGCGGAACAAAATACCCCCGGTCGAGTTCCGGCCGTGTTTTGCGCAGCTTGATCAGGGCCAGGTTCACCTGCAGAAAAATCAGCAGAAACATCACGTCCGAGGCCGTAGCTACGTCCTCAATCGGCAGCGAAACGGCCATGAAAACCACAATCAGGAGCGAGAGGATAATCGCCCAGTGAGGCGTGTTGTTCTTGGCGTGAACCCGGCTGAAGAACCCAGGGAAGTTCCGGTCTCTCCCCATGGCGAAGGCGACACGCGAAGAAGAAAAGACCGTGGCGTTCAGGGCCGACATCGTGGAGATCAACCCCGCCACCAGCACCATGAGCGCGCCGCCCCGGAAAAAGTGGCGCGCCACGTCCACCAGGGCAATCTCCTTCTGTGCGCCCAGATAGTCCCATGCCGTCACGCCCTGGGGAGGATGGACCGCTCCCAGCGCGACAAAAGCGACCAGCAGGTAGATGGGAATCACAATAATAAGCGAATAGAACACCGCTTTTGGAATGTTTCGTTTCGGGTCCTTGATCTCTTCCGAGCTTTGGGCGATGATCTCATAGCCCTCGAAGGCGATAAACGTCAGGCCCATCGCCTTGAACACTCCGCTCCACCCTTTGGGCATGAAGGGCCGGAAACCCGACGACTCCCAGTGGGGCTGGTGCAGGACGAATCCGATGCCAAGAACGATGAAGATGAGGAGGATGACGATCTTGGTTCCGGTGACAATGTTGCCGATCTTCCCCGCTTCAGACGCCCCCCGAAAGTTGACATAGGCAAACAAAACGGCGACGAAAACCGCCAGCAGTTTCTGGGGTGAAAAGAACGCCCAGTGAGGCACCTGGTAGCCCATCTCGTTCAGAACGTACTCAAAATAGGCCCCGAATCCCAGCGCGTACACGCTGCACGCTACAGCGTGCGCAAACCAGCTCATCCACCCGGAAAGGAAGCCGTTCCAGCGCGGCAACCCTTCTTTGGCCCATAGATAACCGCCGCCGGCATCGTGGTAACACGAACCCAGCTCAGCATAGGACATCGCGGTGAACAGCGTGACCACTCCATTCAGCGCAAAAGCCAGTATCAGCGCCGGCCCGGCCACTCCGGCCGCAATGCCGGTCAGAACAAAGATCCCTGCTCCGATCATGGCGCCTACGCCGATCAGGGTGGCATCCAACAGGGTCATTTCCCGGCTCAGCCGGACTTCTGTCTGAAACTTAGCCATGGAAGGTCACTCTGGCCGAAGAGGGTTGTTGGGTTTGTTCCACATCGCATCCAGTCCGGCTTCGGTCGATTCCAGCAACTGGCTGAGGGTGTCTCGCTTCTCCGGCGCCCTCTCTTCCGCCAGAGCATATCAGATTGCCAGGCCAGGTCATGGCCGCTGGGAATAAACGGCAGGCCGCTCGACCGGCCCTTTCAGCAAGCCGTCCGAAAATTCTGCCACAACCTGACGGTGTATGCAAAAACTCCATCCATCTTAAGGTTGAACATGCCGCGAGTAAAGTGGCTGCTGGCCGGCCGCGCAACCACCTGGTCGCTCTCCACCCGAAGGGGCTCCGCCCTGGCGCCCGGCCCCGGTGGTGGAGCTTCCGAGCGCGACGTTTCGCTCAGGCTTTCAGAAAAGAAATCCGATAGACCTTAAGGGTGACCATTAAACCACCTGAGGGAAGGCTCTGAAACGTGGGAAAGGCTGGAAGCCCGCGGAGGAACGCATCTTGCCTTTTCATTCCGTCGAAAACCCCGGCACAAACTTCTCCCCCTCGAATCCAGGACAGAGGGTTTATTCGCCAAAGACCGGCTCCCACCCGGTTCGTCCCTTGTTGCATCTCTTCCTCGTAGGAATATCGAGAGACATCACGTACCGGAAGCGAATTGAGGCCGAATTGCGGAAAGCCAAGGAAAACGCTGAAGCAGCCGACCGGGCGAAGAGCGAATTCCTTGCGAATAGGAGCCATGAAATTCGCACGCCGATGCACGGTATCATCGGCATGATGGAACTGGCGCTCGAAGCGGAGATGGAATCACTCGTGCCCGAATTATTGCGTCTCGGGGAGAATGGCTCATGAGAGTTCTGGTGGCTGATGACGATTCCGTGACCCGACATCTTCTCAAGGTCTCGCTCGAGCGGTGGAAATACGAGGTGATTCTGGCCGAGGACGGTACGCAGGCTTTGAAAGCTCTCTTTGAGGAAGATGCCCCTAAGATAGCCATCCTCGATTGGGTTATGCCGGGAAAGGACGGAATTGATATATGCCGCGAACTCCGAAAACGCGGCTCGGGGCCATACATTTACTGCTTGCTTTTGACCTCTAAAGGAGGCAAAGAGGACTTGTTGAAAGGCTTGGAGGCCGGCGCAGACGATTACCTGGTTAAACCATTTGACCCCCTGGAACTAAAGGCCCGGCTTTGGAGCGGCCAGCGCGTCCTCGCCCTTCAAGACCGGCTCGTTGCGGCGCGAGATGCGATGCTACACCAAGCCACGCACGACGCCCTGACGGGAGTCTGGAACCGGGTCGCCATCCTGAATACCCTGCAGCGGGAATTGAATCGTTCCCTGCGAGAGGAAAATCCGCTAAGCGTCATTATGGTAGACCTCGATCATTTCAAGCAAGTTAACGATAGATGGGGACATCAAACCGGGGACGACGTGTTGCGCGATGTGACGAAAAGGATGGAGTCCGTGCTGAGACCCTACGATGTTCTGGGGCGATATGGCGGCGAGGAATTTGTGGTGATTGTTCCCGGCTGTGATGGGAACACGGCGTTGGATCTGGCCGAAAGGCTGCGTGGGGCCGTAAATGCAAGGCCCGTTTTGACCTCAAACGGCAGTCTCAGCATAACCCTTAGCCTTGGGGTCTCCAGCCTCTCCAAAGGCCTCACCTCGGAATCACTATTGCAACGCGCTGACGAGGCCCTCTACGCGGCCAAACGCGCAGGGAGGAACTGTTCCCAGGCTGCGTGACGGCAGCCGAATGTCCCGCGACGGAATCCTTCGGGCGGTGAGCACGCCGGAGCGAAGTCAAAATCAGGCCCGCCTTCGAGACTGCCACGGCCCAACCCTCGCGCCCAAACAACACCGCCAGCTTGTCCTTGCCCCAGGGCGGGGACTGCTCCCGCAGGCGCCGGACCCATTCGCCCTGCTCCCTCGTCCATGCAGGTTGCCGCCGGTGGCGAGGCCGGTGCGAACGGTCCTGCCGCCCACACGATTTCAACATGCCTGACATTCCCGATATAATGCCATGTAGAAGGTTGAAGGGATCAAACCTGAGTGTTGGGGCACCGCAAGAAAAGCTGGCTTCTGGCGCTGGCCATCCTGATGGCCGCGGCGGCCTGGCTTTGGCATCCCTCGGCTGGCATTATCAAACAAGGAGTTACGTTTATGACAAACGCTGGGGAGCACCAGGCATCGCACCCGTACACCAACCATCTTATCAACGAGAGCAGTCCCTACCTGCTGATGCACGCCCACAACCCCGTGGACTGGTATCCCTGGGGCCAGCAAGCCTTTGATCTGGCGAAGCGCGAAAACAAGCCCATCTTTCTTTCCGTCGGCTACTCCACCTGCCACTGGTGCCACGTGATGGAACGTGAATCGTTCACCAACCCTGAAATCGCGCACCTCATGAACGAAAACTTCGTGAATATCAAGGTCGATCGCGAAGAGCGCCCCGACGTCGACAAGGTCTACATGACCTTTGTGCAGGCCACCACCGGCAGCGGCGGCTGGCCGATGTCGGTTTTCCTCACGCCGGACCTCAAGCCCTTTTTCGGCGGAACTTACTGGCCGCCCGTTGACCGCTATGGCCGCCCGGGATTCAGCACCGTCCTCGAGCGGGTTGCCAGCGCGTGGGAAAAAGACAGAGCGCGCATCGAACAATCCGCCGACGACGTGGTTGAACAGCTTGAAAAATCCGTCAACGCCGCCACGCCCGAAAGAACCAGCCTCACCGACGCCACGCTCGGCCGCGCCTGGCAGCAGATCAGGTCCGGCTACGATCCCGAAAACGGCGGGTTTGGCGGCGCGCCCAAGTTTCCGCGCCCGGTGGTTTTCAATTTCCTTCTGCGCTATTACGCCCGCACGGGCGACCAGGCCGCGCTCCAGATGACGCTCCACACCCTGCACGCCATGGCGGACGGCGGCATTCATGACCACCTGGGCGGCGGATTCCACCGCTACTCGGTGGATGCGAAGTGGCACGTGCCGCACTTTGAAAAGATGCTTTACGACCAGGCGCAGCTGGCCATCGCCTATCTCGAGGCCTACCAGATCACCCACGATCCCTTTTACGCCGAGACCGTGCGCGACATTCTGGATTACGTCCTGCGCGACATGCACAGCGCGCATGGCGGCTTCTTCAGCGCCGAAGACGCCGACAGCCAGATTGAAAAGGGCAAGCCGGAACACGGCGAGGGAGCTTTTTACCTGTGGACCGCCGCCCAGATCGAGGAAGTTCTTGGCCGCGACGCCGCGCAGATTTTTGACTACGCCTACGACGTCAAGCCCGATGGCAACGTCGTCGCGCAGAACGATCCCCAGGGAGAATTTACGGGAAAGAACATTCTCCAGGTGGCGTATTCCATGGATGAAACCGCCAAACACTTTGGCAAGTCGCCCGAGGAAATCCGCGCGGTGCTCGCCGACGCCCGCCGCAAGCTGCTCGCGGCCCGAGACCAGCGCCCGCGGCCGCCGCTGGACGACAAGGTCCTGACTTCCTGGAACGGCCTGATGATTTCCGCCTTCGCGCGCGCCGGACAGGTGCTCGGCGAGCCCGCCTACATCCAGGCGGCGCAAGGCGCCGCGGACTTTATCCAATCGAAACTCTACCGCCCGCAGGACGGCACGCTGATGCGCCGCTACCGCGAGGGCGATGTGGGCATCAACGGTTTTCTCGACGACTACTCGGGCCTCATCCAGGGATTGCTCGATCTCTATGAGGCCTCGTTCCGCGTCCCCGATCTCACCTGGGCCATCCGGCTCGAGGAAACGCAGGACCGGCTCTTCTGGGACGACAAAGGCGGCGGCTACTTCCAGACGCCGCCGGGGGACAAGTCCATCCTGGTGAGAATGCGCGACGCCTACGACGGCGCCGAACCCTCCGCCAATTCCGTCGCCGCTATGAACCTGCTACGCCTTGCGGAAATGGCCAGCCGGCCGGCCTGGCGCGAAAAGGCCGATCAGGTTTTCCAGCGCTTTCAGCCGCCAGATCGAACACGCGCCGGAAACCCTGCCCCAGATGATGGCCGCGGTGGACTTCGCGCTCTCAAAACCCCGGCAGGTCGTCATCGCCGGCGACCTCTCACGGCAGGATACGCAGGCGCTGCTTCGCGTGGTGAACCAGCGGTACCTTCCCAACAAGGTCCTCTTCCTGGTGGACGGCGCGGACAGCCGGCAGCTTTCCGGCTGGCTTCCCTTCATCGAAGGCATGCATCCCATCGACGGCAAAGCCACCGCCTACGTCTGCGAGAACTACACCTGCAAACTCCCCACCTCCGACCCCGCGCGCGTCGCGCAGATGCTCGAAGACCGATGAATTTTCTTGACAGAGGTAGGCCTAGCGTGGTAGTCTTTATGCAAGAGTCGGCGGGCTATGGCGGCCAATGTAGCCAGTCTGGATGGACTTCTAATATGTCCGTAAGCAGCTGAAAACAAAGGTCAACTATTTTGGCCGTTGAGAAGAGAGGGACAAAAAAATACATTTTTTAAAAAACAAAGCTGAGAAGTTATTGAAAATAAAGGATTGGCCATCAAAAACAAACCTAAACAAACCTAAAAACAAAGCTGAGAAGTTGTTGAAAACACGTACCTGTGGAAAAAACAAAGCTAAAAACAAACCGGAGCTTCTTATTGAAAACAAAGGCTAGCCAAAAAACAAACCGAAAACAAACCGGACGGTGCTGCTCAAAAACACAGGATCGGAAAAATTCCCTTCAGAAAACCATGGCTGACAATTCCCTCCCCGTAAAGCCCGCACCCTGAAACAAAATGGCTGAAACACTTCTACCAGCAAAGCGGGCACCGGGCGGTCAACTCGCGGCGGGGAGATGCCGATGCCTCAGCCATTGCAGGCCGTGGCGCGCGGTGCTATTCTTCTCTGTCCTTTCCAAATTCGGGATCATTCCCGCCCGCGACGATGATTACTTTTGTCGCTCACTCTTGGTACCCAGAGGACCCAACAATGTCTGCTCTCAAAAGCCGGTTCAACAGAGGCCATCTTTTCCGCCTGGCAGGTCTTTGCCTGCTGGTGCTGCTGGCGGGCGCGCCCCTTGCCCGGGCGACCCAGTGGGAGACGCTCTTCACCGCGCAGGACGTTCGCGACCGTCTCGCGACTCCCGCCGGGCGTGAACAGGCGCTGGGGTTTTGCCGCCGGATGGGAATCTCCAAGGTTTACATTGAAGTTTTCCGTGACGGCTATCAGGCCGACGCTGCAACGCTCACGACCGCCCGCGACTTTTTCCGCCATGCCGGCCTGCAGGTTTCCGGCTGCGTCACCACCACTGGACTGGGCAAACCTTCAACCGGCTGGAAGGTCGCGGCCTGCTACACCAACCGCCGCAACCAGCAGCATCTGGCAGAAATCTTCCGCTACGCGGCCGGCCTGTTCAACGAAATCATGATTGATGATTTCTTCTTCACCGACTGCACGTGTTCGGAATGCGCGGCGGCGAAAGGCTCCATGAGCTGGAAGCAGTATCGCGACAAGCTGATGGTTGAGATGAGCCGCAAGGACGTGCTGGGCGCGGCGCGGGCCGTCAATCCGAAGGTCAAGATCATCCTGAAATTTCCCCAGTGGTATGACAATTTTCAGAACCGCGGCTATGTGGTGGACAAAGAATCGGCACTCTATGACCGCATCTGGGTGGGCACCGAACTCCGCGACCCCAGCTCCAACCAATGGGGCCACACGCAGCAGTACCGCGGCTTTTTCCTCTACCGCTGGCTTGCCGATGTTGCCGGAGCAAAGGAAGGCGGCGGCTGGTTTGATCCCTACGGCACCGACCCGACCTTTTACCTGGACCAGGCTTACGTCACCGTCCTGGCGGGTGCGCCGGAGGTCATGCTGTTCCACTACGGTGAACTCGATTCCGATAAGTACCGCCCTCAGGCTGATGCCCTGGCCGACCACCGTCCGCAACTCGACAGCCTGGCAAGCTTGTGGGTGATTGGGACGGTATTCCGGCCTACAAGCCTCCCAATAGCGATCCAGGCGACGAATCGTATATTTTTGACCAGATCGGTATGCTGGGGATTCCGCTGCTGCCCACGGCCCACTTCCCCGCAAAGGCTCGAGCGGCGCTGTTCACGGCCCACGCGCTGGCCGATACAGACTTTGTCGCGGAACTCGATAAATTTCTGCAAGACGGCGGGACAGCCTTCGTGAGCGAATCGCTGGCACATCGGTTGAACGCTGACCCGCGCCTGGCGCCCGACAACAAGGTCGCTCTGGGGAAGGACCAGCTTCTGAAGCGGGTTTCTGAGGGCAGCGGGCGGATCATCGTTTTCTCAGACCAGTTGCCGCGGCTGGCCTATGTCACCACGGAAGACCAGACCACCCAACTCGATCCGAAAACCCGCTCGGCGCTCAGGAAGCTGCGCGCCGCTGTGGCGGAGTTTGTTCCCACATCGCTCGATGCTCCGCCCCGGGTCGCTGTCTTCCCGATGCGCAGCCGGGTTGCGGTGGCGAACTTTACCGAGCTGCCGGTCACCTGCCACCTGACCGGCCTGGGAGGCATGGGATCAAAATACAAGGAATTGTTTGGGACCTCCGCCGCCCGCGTTACGGGCAATGGGACCACGCTGTACCTGCCGGCCCACGGCGTGATGGTGGTCGAGTGAAAAGAATCGAACGCTGGGGGGTACAGGATGAAATTAACGGATTAGCGAAGCGCTGCTCCCGAGGCCGGCGATGGCCGGGAACCGCGGCGGCAATTCTGGTTTTTGCCCTGGGCATGGGAGCGCCACCCTTGCTAAGGTCACAGCAGGAACGGGCAAAGCCCCACGCAGAATTGGACCACCAGATGGAGGTGCAACCAGCCGGGCTTAACAGGAAGACCCATCGTTTCTTCGACAGGACCAACCTGATGCTGTTTGCAGGGGTGGCGGCGGTGCGGACGTTGGATTACACCTCGACGCAGCATTTCCGTCGACTGGGCAACAAAGAGGTACTGCTGACCAACAGCATTGTGGACAACAAGCCGCTGTTTGCCGGCATTGAGGTTGCAGGGACGGCGCTCTCCATCGGCGCGGCCTACTGGCTGCACCGAACAGGGCATCACAAGCTGGAACGGTGGGTCTCTATCGTCCACATTGGAGTAGGGACATTTGGCGATGCTCATAACTATTCTCTCGGCCCGGCGCATTAGAGCATGGGCGGCACGGTTTGAGTCGCCTGGGGGCGAGGTTGTCTCGCTACTCGGCGGGAGAATGCCATCGATGGGTCGAGAGGAACCTCGGCCGTTCCGCTCGCGCAATTGCCAGCGCGGGAAAGGTTCGACTAAGATATGAGATTGGCACGGATGGCTCGAAGGGTTGACCCTGCCACCAGAACCCCGCGTCGCGTGAAATCCTTGGGCATACAAAACAAACGCAAGGTCCGTTACTTCCGATGGCTAATACTTGCCGTCACCATCGGAATGGTTCTGCTGTGGGCTCCGCGGCTTGGCCGGAGCGAGAACTTTGTCTTCTATTTCCCCAAAACTCATTCCATTCTTCCGATTCGAAATTACGACAACGTTCAGTATCTCCCCGTCCTGCGGCTTCTGAACCTATTTGGGCAGGTCGGCGGGCTGAAAAGCAAGAGAAAGTCCCTGGAGGTGTGGTTTAACAGTACGCAAATCCGGCTGCGCCAGGACAATCCCAATGTCAGGCTTAACAATGCCCGGCTCAAACTGGCCCAGCCCGCGCGTTTTATTGCCGGAGAGTGGATGGTGCCCGTCGATTTTGTGACCACCGTTCTGCCTACGCTCATCAATCAGACCGTGGAGTACCAGCGGGGCGAAAACCGGATTTTCGTGGGAGGAATCAAGCCGAATTCCTTCACCCTCCACCTGTCGCCGCTGCAGGTCGGCGCCCAGCTCACCATTCAGTTTTCTGACCCTGTAAGCCTGCATACGGCGGCGCAGAATGGGAAGTGGATTCTATACCTTGGCAACAGTCCCATCGAACCCATCGAGTCCAATTTCCAGTTTCACAACCCGTACGTCGCGCAGGTGAAGTTTGACGATCAGGACGGCCAGCCCAAGTTGATTGTCACTCCCGGGGCTGCAGGTTTTGACTTCTACCCCAAACTCGGAGAAGGCAGAAAAATCCTTGTGGCCAGCATCGTGAAGTCCGGGGCAACAACCGCAGGCCATGCTCCCGCGCTGCAGCCCCCCCCAGCGCCGGCACGTCCCGCTCAACCCGCCCCTCCGGTGACGACCCCCAACCAGGTTCTGCCTCCTATGGCGGTCCCGAACCTTTCACTGCCCGCCGTGGTTCTGGACGCGGGACACGGAGGCACCAACACCGGAGCGCAGGGTAAGGACGGTCTGTTGGAAAAGAACCTGACAGCACAATTGGTAGCCCAGGTGCAAAAAGCGCTCCAGGCGACCGGCAGGTACAGGGTGGTTCTGACGCGGACCGGCGACGTGAACGTGGGTTTTGACCAGAGGGCCGCCGAAGCCAACATCGCCCACCCCATCGCCTTTATTTCCTTCCACGCGGGGGATCTTGGGCCCGCAAGTCCACGTGTAATGGTCTATAGTTACCGGCCCTCGTCACCGTTGGCCATGGCCCCCGGCTCTGACCCGACGTCCCTTTTCGTAAACTGGGACAAAGTCCAGCTCCGCTATATGGATCAGAGTATTCGCCTTGCTCACAGCCTCCAGCAGGACCTGCAAAAGACCACGAAGGTCGCTTCAACTCCGCCCATGGAAGTTCCGGTGAGGGTTCTGCAGAGCATCGCCGCTCCTGCCGTGGCGATTGAAGTCGGAAGCCTCACTCCCAGCAGCAATTCCGCTGCGCTCACCAACCCCTCCTTCCAGCAGCAAATTGGCGCCGCGGTCGTTGAGGCCATGGCAAGCTTACAAGGGGGACAACCGTAAATGATGTCTCGCCGTGCATTGATCCTGACCCTCTCCGTCGCCGTCATCCTGGGAGTGGGAATTTATTACCTGATGACGCTGCGGCACCACATTGCCCCAACCACCGAGAGCACCTTGCGGTCAGAGCAGACAGCGCGAACGCAGTTGAATGAAGAGGCTCTGCAGCAATCCGGAGGCCAGGCACAGGTGATTACGCTCTACTTTCCTTCCTATGCGGATGGAAACCTGCTGCCTGAAACGCGTTCCCTGAAGCTCTCATCGGACAACATCAAAGCCATCCGGCAGATTCTGCTGGCTCTCATCGAGGGTTCACATCAGGGGCACGGCACGGCTTTATCGCCTTCCACAACCATCAGGGCCGCTTTCCTGGCGCCGGATGGAACTGCCATTGTCGACCTCTCCCAGGAGGCGCTGGCGGACTTTCAGCCGGGAATCGAAAGTGAGAGTCTAGCCATCTACTCAATTGTGGACTCACTGTGCGCCAACATTACTCAGGTGAAAGAAGTAAAATTTCTTGTTCAGGGGCAGGAAGTCCAGACCCTGGACGGGCACATTGACCTGACCGGGAGTTTTGCTCCTGAGCCGTCTCTGATTGCTCAAACACATTAAACCAGGAGAAATTATGTCTTCAGCACCCAAGATGCTCTCGGGCCTGCTCTATTCCAACGGAAAACTCGTGCGCGCCAGCCACCGCAAAGCGTCCGAGATCCGCCCGGTCGAAATCACTCCAGACTTCATTTCCAGCGCCGAGGGATCCGCGCTGATTCGCCTGGGCGAAACCCGGGTGATTTGCACGGCTTCGGTGGAATCAGGCGTACCCGCTTTTCTGAAAGGAACGGGCAAGGGCTGGGTCTCAAGTGAATACGCCATGATCCCTCGCGCCACGGATTCGCGGACGCCCCGCGAAGTAACTCGCGGACGGCCCAGCGGCCGGACCATGGAAATCCAGCGGCTGATTGGCCGGTCATTGCGCGCCATTATGAACCCGGAAAAGCTGGGAGAAAGAACCGTCTGGATTGATTGCGACGTCATCCGCGCAGACGGCGGCACGCGCACCGCATCCATCACCGGCGCCATGGTCGCCCTTGCCCTTGCACTCAAAAAGCTCAAGGATCAGAAAGTGATCCCTGAAATTCCCTTAAATGATTTTGTGGCTGCCATCAGCGTGGGGATTATCGGCAAAGAAATGCTGCTCGACCTCGATTACGCTGAGGACTCAAGCGCTGAAGTCGATATGAATGTTGTGATGACCGGTGCGGGCCGTTTTGTGGAACTCCAGGCGACCGCCGAAGGACAACCCTTCAGCAATGACGATCTGGCCGGGCTGATTGAACTGGCGCGGCCAGCCATCCAGAAACTGATTGAAATGCAGAAGGCGATTGCAAAGCTCGATCTGCCGGCTTCCAGGGCCTAATGCGCCTTCCCACTGACGGCGGACCCGGCGATGCCCAGCAGCCACGTGTCCCCAATGAACTCTGCCCAGGCGAGGTAACCCAACATCAACGCTTTTTCACATTCCAGCTCAGTGATGCTCACCATTTATCTTGCCTCAACAAATCCCGGGAAGCTGCGGGAATTCAGGCAAGCAGCCGAAGTCTGCGGGATCGAGGTGGAAATTCTTCCCGGCATCGAGAACCTGCCCGTCTGCGTCGAGGACGGAGATACCTTTGAAGAAAACGCCTGCAAAAAGGCGCTCTATTACAGCCAGTGGACAGACGGAATGGTCTTCGCCGACGATTCCGGCATCTCGGTGGATGCGCTGGGGTCCGGCCCCGGAGTTTATTCCGCCCGTTACGCAGGACCCGAAGCCGATGACGAAGCCAACAACCAGAAACTTCTCCGGGAGTTGGGCGGCATTCCACCCTCGGACCGCACGGCGCATTATGTCTGCGTCATCGCCCTCGCGCAGCGTGGCGAGGTACTGACGGTCGTTGAAGGCCAGGCTGATGGGCTGATCCAGAATGATCCTGAGGGAACGGGAGGGTTTGGCTACGATCCGTATTTCTATTTTCCTCCGCTTAAGAGGACATTCGCGCAACTGAGCATGGAGGAAAAATTCGAGGTTTCGCATCGTGGCGAGGCATTTAGAAAACTGCTCGACTACCTCCATTCTAAGGTTGGCGGAAAGTAACCAGTTCGGCAAAACCACAGGTCAGACTGCTGTGGCAGACTCGAGCTCGGTCAAGGAGCAACCCGGAATGCGAACTTGCTGTATTTCAGTCGCTTGATGCCAACACCCGCCGGACAGTCCGTTTCCGGCCTCGGAAAAGCCCCCAACGGAGCCATTATCCGGCTTTAAGCGACCTGTTTAGGTAGAGTTTCGATGGTATCCCGGTCGGAATCCAGAATCTTGGTCACCGGATAAATTTTACATGGCCCTTTACTTGTTACGCATCCTCTGTGGCTCGTTGCCAAATTTTTACTCTCATTCCAAAGGACTTAGATTGTCGTGCGGTTTTGGAAGGCAGAATGCAGCAGAACATAGCGTAGCAACTTAGTACTGCCGGGGAGAAAAACATTATGAATGCAAAAACATTCTCAAGGATTGTGGTCGTGGCACTGGGTCCAATGCTGCTGCTAACTACGGGCTGCATCGCCACGAGGAAATACGTCAAGAACACTACAACGCCGCTCGACTCGCGCATCACCAAAGTGGATCAGAAAGTAGACCAGAAGACGGCACAAAATGCCCAGGACATCCGGAACCTCGACGACAAGACAGAGGCCGGAATTGCTGAAGCGCGAAACAGCGCCGAAAAAGCCAATCAGGCAGCCGGACAGGCTGACCAGCATGCCCAACAGGCTGGCCAGATGGCGGAGAAGGGCGTGTCTGAAGCCAATAAGGCACAGGAAATGGTGAATAACTTTGACAACTATCAGCCAGAGCAGCGGGCTACTATTTTGTTTGATTTGAACAAGTCCGTGCTGACTGAATCTGACACACAACGCCTGGATCAACTCGTCCAGAACGTCGGTTCCCTGAAGCATTACGTCATTCAGATCCAGGGATACACGGATAAAACGGGTCCCAAAGGCTACAACCTGGAACTAAGCCAGAAGAGGGCGAACGCCGTGATCCGGTACCTCACGACGAACGGAAAGATTCCCCTTGTTCGAATCTACAGCATGGGGTACGGCGAGTCCGATCCTGCAGCGCCAAACACAACCCGAAAAGGACGCGAGTTGAACCGGCGGGTTGACCTGACGGTTATGGTTCCCCAGATGCCTGAAAGCGCCCAGCAACCCGGGCAGCAAAGCCAGACCTCTGCGAACATGAACCCGTAAGACGACTCGATATTTCTTTCAGCTTCGGTCCCCCCCATAACGAGCAGATGGTGACGGCCAAGGTACGAAAGGCCGGACCATCTGCTCGTTTATTAGTACAGGGATTGGGGTCCAATCGAACTCTCCCTGCTCTTTTGGCAAGTCTCCCCTCTCGTGAATCAACCTGAACCACTGGCAATCCCACCGGTTTCTAAGCACTGTATGATCCGTGCTATATTGAAAGGTTACCTGGAACACTGTGGGTTGGGGCAATCATCTGCAATTAAGATCCGAATATCCGGGACGATGGGGTTGGACTTTTTGGAGGAGGACTTTACACTTTGGCTGATGTAAAAACAGCAGAATCCAAACGGGAAGAAAATCGCCGCCAGTATGTGAACTTCGCATATTACAAAGTGGATCCCGCCTGGCGAAGGCTTCCGGAAGAAGAGAGAAAGCGCGGCAAGTGCCAGTTCATCGACGTCGTCAAAAGCTATGAACCGGACATGCTGGTCATTCCCTATTCGCTGATGGGGATTCGCGGCGACTGTGACTTCATGTTGTGGCGGATCAGCTACAACCTGATGGATTTTCAGGAGATGACAGCCCGGTTACTGGCAACCGATCTGGGCAAGTATTTGACCACACCGTACTCCTATCTCGCCATGACAAAGCGGTCAACCTACGTCCGCGAGCACGTTCACGATGACCAGGAAGGAACTCGCCTTCGGCTGACACCCGGCAAGTTCCGTTATCTGTTTGTCTATCCCTTTGTGAAGACAAGAGCGTGGTACCGGCTGACGCAGCATGCCCGCCAGGGGATGATGAATGAGCACATTGAGATCGGCCACCGATTCCCCACGGTCCGGCTGAACACAACCTATTCGTTCGGCCTGGACGACCAGGAATTTGTGGTGGCCTTTGAGAGCGACAAGCCTGATCATTTCCTGGATCTCGTGATGGAGTTGCGCCACGCCGAAGCCAGCAATTACACACTGCGCGACACTCCGATTTTCACGTGCATCCACCGTGACCTGCCGGAAATGCTGGACCTGCTCGGCGGCTGATTCGGCAAATCAGGAAAAACCGGGGGGGAAAGAATGAAGGCGGGATTCATCGGCTTGGGCAACATGGGGCTTCCCATGGCCCGCAACCTGTTAAAAGCGGGCCATGAGGTCACCGTGTACAACCGCACCCGCGGGCGCGCGGAAAGCCTGCGCACGGAAGGAGCAACCGTTGCAGGCCAGGCCGCCGACACCTGCGGCAGCGAAGTCCTGATCACCATGCTGGCCGATGACCGGGCGATGCGTGCTGTCGTTTTCGACGGGCAACTGATTCCCAGGCTTGCTCCTGGCGCCGTGCACGTCTCAATGGGGACTATCAGCGTCGCGCTGGCACAGGAACTCACTCGCGCACACGCTGAAGCCGGAAATCAATTTATTTCCGCGCCGGTGTTCGGCCGCCCCGAAGCAGCGGAAGCAGCAAAGCTGATCGTTATTGCCGCAGGCCCGGCCAAAATGATTGAGCGTTGTCAGCCGCTGTTTGATGCCATTGGGCAGCGCACCTTCATCGTGGGAGAGGACCCATCCAATGCCAACACAGTCAAACTGGCCGGGAATTTCCTCATCCTTTCCGCCATTGAGACACTGGGTGAAGCGTACGCACTGCTCCGCAAATCCGGAGTTGAACCCGAGAAATTTCTTGAAATCATGACCAGCACTTTGTTTGCAGCCCCGGTTTACAAGACCTACGGGAACCTGATTGCCAAGCAACAGTTCCTGCCAGCCGGCTTCAAACTTCCCCTGGGACTGAAAGATGTGAGCCTTGTGCTGGCTGCAGCAGCGGACGCCCGGGTGCCCATGCCGGTCGCCAGTCTCGTCCGGGACCATATTCTTGCCGCCATCGCGCGCCACGGCGAGGACCTTGACTGGTCCTCGTTTTCAAAAATTTCGGCTGAAAACGCTGGATTGAAGTAGACCCGCTTCCTATAATCAATTTCGAAATCCCTCATCCGCAGTTACGGGAGGTTCATGAGATCCACTGCCCCCAGGAAAGCAAAGCCGGCTAAGAAAAGAACATCCACAAAGAAGAAAGTCGGCTACACGTCACCTCAGCGATTGAAGAAGATCTTCGGGGGCCTCGACCGGTTATTTCCAGACGCCGAGTGCGCCCTGACTCATAGCAACGCCTTTCAGCTTCTCGTCGCCACCATCCTCTCAGCCCAATGCACCGACCAGCGCGTCAACAAGGTGACACCAAGTCTTTTTAAGAAGTATCCCGGCCCGAAGGATTTCGCCCGGCTGGACCAGAAGGTGCTTGAAGAAGACATCCGTTCCACCGGCTTTTTTCGCAACAAGGCCAAAAACATCATTGGCGCTGCAAAGAGGGTTGTCGGAAATTTCAAAGGCAAAGTTCCAAAAACCATGGACGAATTGCTGACGCTTCCCGGCGTCGCCAGGAAAACCGCGAATGTTGTGTTGGGAAGCGCTTTTGGAATTGCCACTGGTGTCGTGGTGGATACGCACGTCTTCCGGATTGCACACCGGCTGAAGCTATCCAGTGGCAAGACACCCGAAAAGGTAGAACTGGATCTGATAGAGCTTGTCCCCAAAGACCGCTGGATTACCTTTGGGCATCAAGTCATCTGGTTCGGGCGAGGGATCTGCCAGGCCCGCAAGCCACTGTGCATCGATTGCCCCCTCGAATCCCTCTGCGATGCGCCTGATAAAACCGTCTGAGTATCACACAGAATTGGATTCCGACCCTTTCTGCTGTGTTCGCAACAAGGTGTAGTTTTGGGGGAAGGGTTTCCTTAATGGTGAGTTGCGGGATGGCCAGAGTCTTTTGCGAACTTCTGGAAACTGATGGAGGCCAGCGCGAACGCCACCTGCTCGGCCATGGCCTCAAGGTTTTCAAGCTTCTGAACGCCCCTTTGTCTAAAAAATTCCGCAAACTCCAGGACAAACTTCTCCGGGGCGGATGCGCCGTTCAAACCAGCGCAGACACTCCTTGCAATCCGTCATCGCCGCCTGTTAGGGTTGAGTAAGGCTCGCAGTGGGTTTCCCGAATAACAGGTATTTAGAAGGAAAGCTTCATGCGTGGACAATCTTCGCACCTCGAGCAGTTGGCACTGGCGATCTTTTTAGTCCCTTTGCTCCTTTTGCCGTGGCTCGCCAACGCAGCACCCGGCAGAGAAATCAAATTGCCGCCGCTCCAAGTGCGGGTTGGTGAAAAGGCTCCGGGCTTTGCACTTCCGGCAACGGACGGCAAGACTGTTCGATTATCGGACTTCAGCGGACACAACGTACTGATTGATTTTTACAGGGGATACTGGTGACCCTACTGCATGGCCGAACTCGGCGAGTTCGTTAAACACTATCAGGAACTTCAGGACCTCGACGTTCGGGTCCTGGCCATCAGCGTTGATCCCATCGGGAAAGTTAGAGAAGCGCGAGCCAAACTGAAAGCTCCATTCGCGATGTTATCGGATTCGCATGACCAGGTGATGGATTTGTACGGGACGCGTTCTCCCATCTACAAGAATCATGCGGGAGCGCCGATTAATACTCCAACCCTGGTGTTGATTGACAAGAAAGGGACCATCCGCTGGTTGCACCAGGCGGAGGACTACCGAATCCGGGCGCCTATTTCTGAAGTGCTGAGCGAAATCCGCAAACTGGATTAGAGATCCCCAGTCAGCATACCGTTAAACGAAACGGCCGGCTGGCGCTGTGTTACGTCACAATATCTTCGCCGCCATCCACACGAATGACGTTCCCGGTCATCCATTGGGTGCGGTCGTCCATCAGCGCCGCAACCGTACGGGCAATATCCTCCGGAGTGGTCAATCGGCCGCCGGGATTCCGTAGCTTGGCAAACTCGGCCAGCTTTTCGATGCCCGGGATCTTGCTGGAACCGGGCGTTACGGTCACACCGGCCTGAATGGCATTCGCAGTAATGCCCTGCGGCATCAACTCAAAGGCAAGCTGCCGGATGTGGGATTCCATCACCGCCTTGGCCGCAGATACCGCTCCGTAATTCGGGATCACGCTGTGGCCGCCGGCACTTGTCATGCCGTAGATACGGCCGCCGGAGCGCATCATCTTCCGCCGTACAAGTTCCTGAACCCAGTAAACAAGATTGTTGCCCATCACATCCACGGTCATTTCCATTTGCGCCTGTGTCAGCTGGCCATTGGAATCGTGAGTGGTATAGGGCAATAACGATCCGAAAGCCACTGAATGCACAAAAACCTTCACGCAATGATCTCCGCCGCGCTGGGCCCAGTGTTCCTGCATCTTATCCAGCGCCCCGTCGCGTTTTTCGGCATCGGCAGCATTCATATTAAAGAACACGGCGTCACGCCCGGCGGCCTTGATCTTTTCCACAATTCCGTTAATGCGCTCCTGTGCCGAACGGCGGTCAAAGTGAACTCCAAAAATATCCAGACCGGATTGCGCCAGTTCAAGGCTCAGGGCCTCCCCGAAGCCGCTCGAAGATCCAATAATCAGCGCCCATTGTACGGGCTCAGCCTGTGTCACCATGTTCTACGGTTCCTCCACTCATTGAGCTTGTTCTTGCTGCTGCTTCTGCGCAACTTCCTGTTCTACAACATGGGCCATGCCGCGGTTGTCATTTTGCAGCCGCCGGCGGCGGGATGCGCAGATTGTAATAACGGGTCTTTGGAGTCGACGCGCATGACGTCAACAAAAATGCCACCAGCAACACCAGGCCGCGCGTTTTGAGGCAACATGCGCTACTTTCCCAGACCTTCAATTGTGACGCGGCGGTCTTCACCCTCCAGCAACTCCATGTGGATTCTGACTCGCGCGTTTACATCCTGATCAATCAGCTTTTCTCCCCATTCTACGATGACCATCGCCTCCTGCTCCAGCAAATCCTCCAATCCCAGAGTTGCCTGCTCCCTTGCGCCCTCCACCCGGTAGAGGTCGGCATGGTAGACTTTGCGTTCCACTCCATACTCGTGGACCAGCGTGAAGGAAGGGCTTGTAACCTCCTCCTGCCGCGCAACTCCGAGACCCGAGACAATCCCTTTTACGAGAGTGGTCTTGCCGCTGCCGAGTTCGCCTTCCAGGACCAGCAGGCAGGACTGCGGCAATTGCCGGGCAAGCTTTGCCCCAAGTTCAATGGTCTCTTCGGCCGAGTGGGTTACAAATTCCAATCGATTATTCTGGACGTCCGAGGCTCTTCCCTGTAACACCCGACCGTCAGCCTCCTTAAGCAATTCAGCTGTGAAGTTGTCGTTTCAGTTCCTGATACGCCCTCGGCAGGGCTTCAAGGATATCACCGGCTATCACGGAAGCCTCGCCAAGTTCGCGCGCGGCGATATCACCCGCCAGCCCGTGAAGATAAACGGCGGCTGCGGTAACTTCCGTCGGCAACCGGTCGGGATACTGGGCCAGCAAGGCTGCGGTGATGCCTGTCAGCACATCCCCTGAGCCGCCCGTCGCCATGCCGGGGTTGCCGGTCGGGTTCACCCACACCGGGCCTTCCGGCGAAGCGGTGAGTGTACGGAAGCCTTTCAAAACGAGCTGTACTCCATGGCTTCTTGCGAACTCGCGCGCCACATCCAGACGATGGGCAACGATTTGCGAAGTCTTTTGACCTGCAAGCCGCCCCATTTCACCAGGATGGGGCGTCAGCACACGAATTCTCCCTTCCGTATGAAGCGTCTTAACGCATCCCGCAAACGCGTTCAATCCATCAGCATCCAGCACAACCGGCAGGTTGTAGCGGTTGACAACCTCCCGCACCAGTTCCATCGTTTCAGTTTCCCGTCCCAGGCCCGGGCCCACCGCCAGCACCGACTTGCCCTCCACCAACCTGTCGAGGAGCCCATCCTTGAGGGCTCGCTGCGAAATCGTCCCGGAATTGGTCTCCGGCAACGGCTCCGTCATAATTTCCATGCCGAGTGAGGCGATAACCGGCAGAGCGCTTCCGGGTGTGGCCACTGTTGCCAATCCCGCGCCGGCACGCAACGCGGCTTTTGCCGCCAGCCCCGCAGCGCCGGTCTTCCCAACAGAACCTCCCAGAACAAGCACATGGCCGAAGTTGCCCTTGTGGGCCTCGAGTTTGCGCGGCCGGACCAGCCACTCCAGATCGTGCGGCTCAAGAAGGTTGAGAAAGAAGTCCGGATGGGCCTCCAGCGCCTCCCCGGGCGTGCCGATAGGCCTCACCACCCACTCGCCCACCTTTTCACAAGCAGGAGGGAAAACGTGAGCAATTTTTGGAGCCGTGAATGTTACCGATGCATCCGCCCGCACACACTCACCGATCAGTTCGCCGCTGTCGGCAGCCACTCCGGTGGGCAAATCAACCGCGACAATCCTGGCCTTGGGGAACACACCAGGAATATCCCTCACCACTTCAAGCAGAAATCCGCCCAGCGGTTTGGAGAGTCCGGTTCCCAGAATTGCATCTATCACCAGGGACGCATTGCCCAATTTGCCCTTGAGCTCTTCCCAAGAGGCGTGATCGGGCACGGTTAAGGGCAAACCGGTCTGGGCGAGCCGTTTGTAGTTGACTTCAGCATCACCCCCCAGGCGTTCAGGATCTGCCAGCAGCAGCACACGCGGCTCCACGCCCAGTTCGCGCAGCATGCGCGCCACCACCATGCCGTCGCCGCCGTTGTTTCCACGGCCGCACAGGATGACAATCTCCTGCGCCTCGAGCGGAGAAAATCGCTGGTGCACAAATTTCACCACACTGCGACCGGCGTTCTCCATCAGCGTCAGGCTGGGCACCCCGTAGCGCTCCGTCGTAGTCCGGTCGACGTCCTGCATCTGGGCGGCTGTGAGGATCTTCATTCCTTAACGCCTGCATGGGATTCAAGTCGCCTTAAGTCTTGCGAATTGCCCATCACGATGAGATAGTCTCCGGCAGTGATTGTCTGGGTTGGGTCGGGATTGAACTCCACTTGTCCGTCCTGGCGGCGGATTGCCAGCACAATAAGGCTGAATCGGTCACGAATCCTGGCTTCCTCCAGATTCTTCCCCGCAAGCCTGGATGGACTCCCCACCTGAACCTCTTCAATCTCCAGGTTGGTCTCACTGAGAGAGGAAAGCGCCATATCAATGAAACGTTGAACATGCGGGCTGGTCAGCGTGCGTGCCATGCGCTGGCCTGCATAACTGTAAGGGGAAACCACCGTCGTCGCACCCGCCTTGAGAAGCTTTGATTCCGCATCTTCCTCGCTGGCGCGCGCCACAATCGGAATGTGCGGCGCAACGCCTCGCGCTGTTAGAACGATGTAGACGTTTTGCGCGTCAGAAGTAACGGCGCTGGCCAGTGCGCGTGCGGTTTCAATGTGGGCCTTGTGCAAGACGGCCTCGCTTGCGGCGTCGCCAATGATGGTGGGGTATCCCCGGTCCAGGGCCCATGCAGCTCTGCCCGGGTCGCGCTCAATGATGACCAGCGGGCATTTACGGGCCACAACTTCAGACGCGACGCGACGCCCCACGCGGCCCATGCCGCACACAATAAAGTGGTCTTTCAGGGCTGAAAGTTCCTTTTCCATGCGGCGCCGTCCGAAAAATGAACCCAACTCGAATTCTACCACCGCCTTGGTGAGGGTTCCAATTGCAAAGCCGACGGTGGCAACGCCCAGAAGAATCAGAATAACGTTGAAAATCTCACCCCGGCCGCTCAACTCATTTTCCGGGCCCGCGCCGATGGTGGAAACCGTCATCAGCGTCGTGTAAAGAGACTTGAACCAGCCCCACCCCTGCACGAAATGAAAACCCGCTGTCCCAACGCCGATCAGAGCAATGAGGGCCGCAAAAATCAGGCCGGCGGTACGAATGCCTTTCACTGTCTCGTTCCTCCCGGGACCGCATGGACAGCCAGCGCCGATCCTCACAAGGCTCTGGCTATATGGGCAGACTGAGGCGCGCGCGGCACGGGCCGCCGATTCCCTCAAACACCGGCCAGCCCCTCTCTCCCCTGTATCAGAAAATTGTCAACCAGCGATGCACTGCCTTCAGTTTACTGAATATTTGGTGAATGGACAACGGCGGTCGGGGCCCTCAGACAGGCGTCGCCCGGGCAATAATCAGCGTCATATCGTCCTGCGGTTCGCCGCCGCCCGTCCATTCCTCGACGCTCCGGTAAATTTCATCCACCAGTTCGGGCAACGGACCGCCCCGGGACCGCTGCACAGCTTCGATCAGTTGGTTTTCGCCAAACTGGTCTTCGAAATTGTTTTCGCTCTCCGTAAAACCATCCGTAAAAGCAATCAGCGTGTCTCCAGGCTCCAGCACAATCTTCGCTTCGTGGTAGGACACAGGCGAAATCAATCCCAGAGGTGTGCCCCCTGCGTCCAGGCGATGCACGCTTCCATTCCGGAAAAGGACCGGCGCGGGGTGGCCCGCGTTGGTATAGACGAGCTGGCGCGTGGCTGAGTCGTAAAGAGCGTAAAAGCAGGTCGCATATTTTTCTTCGGGCGTATTTTCAAACATCTGCTGATTCAATACGCCGAAGAAACGGGCCGTTGAAAAGTAATCAGATTCAGGCTCCCCGTCTGAGGGGTCTTTGTAGAACCGGGTGCGAATCAACGACTGGATGGCAGACATGATCAATGCAGCCGAAACTCCCTTGCCGCTGACATCCCCCAGCACCATTCCAACCCTGTTGTTCCCCACAGGCAGGAAATCGTAATAGTCACCGCTGACGCCCCGGGCGGGCCGGCAGATGCCGTAAAGTTCCAGGCCCGGCACCTCTGGCGCGGACGCGGGAAACAATTGCTCCTGGACCTCGCGAGCAATCTGGATGTCATGCTCCAGCCGCGTCTTTTCCTGGGACTCACGCAGAAGGCGCTGAAGCGATTCTGCCATGTTGTCAAAGGCCCCGCCCAGTGAACTGAGCTGGTCTTGCGCCGGCATTTTGATCCGGTGGGAAAGGTCGCCTGCCCGGATATGCTCCGTTGCCTCATACAATCTGTCGACCGTCCCTGTAATCGTCCGGGTCAGCCGAATACCGACAATCAGCGACAACAACTCAATCAAAGAGAAACACGATTGCTATCAGGAGAAATGTAATGAGATAAATTCGCGAAAAGCGGCCCAGCGTAGCCAGCAGATGATGGCTCAGAATCGACAGCCTGGAAGTCACGTAGATTAAAACGGGCTCAGGAAGAAACTGCCTCGAAGTCGCATCCCACCGGATAACTTGCAGTGAAGAGGTCCCGGAAACGTCAGTATCCAGAAAATTGGCTGGCGGTGGAAGGAAAAGGGAACTTGAGCGTCCGATGACCTGTTCCTGAGGCTTAATGCCGGTGGTTGCCGGCAGGCTTCCGGCAAGAGGCTGAATCGGAACGATCCCACCCACTTCTGCCACAATAACTCCAATCGGTCCGATGCCCTGGCCCCAATCGGTCCAGAAGTTCCGGGCTGAACGGTTCTGACAAAATCATCGTGATTTTCCCGACTCGGGTCTCACCCTGGTCAGCGGCCCGTAGAAGCAACCTGCCGCCATCTGCGACAACTCCTGAAAATTCTTCTGATTTGAACCAGGAAGGAATGGTCGGCACCTTGGAGATCGGTCTGCCGTTGAGATGAAACGCACGCACTCTATTGCCCACGCGAACCACAATCTCAAGTCCGGGGTAGCTCGCGGCGTGCTGCGAAAGCTGCTGCACATAGAACAGCTGTAACTTGTCCAGCAACTGGTCTGGAGTCTGTGCAGTGCTCACATAGGCTTCGTGGGCCACAATGCGGTTTACCTGCTCCAGTTGGTCAACCTGGTCGTTGACGTTCAGAGTCACCAGGAACGCGGCAAACTGGCCGTTAGCGATGACGGTGCCCCGGCCCACCAGATATAGGATCAGAACGATAGGAACGACAGCAATAAAAATGTAGGTGACAACCAGCCTGCGGCGAAGGTGCCACAAGACGTGGTGTTTGAAGGCGCCGACCAGCCGGAAAATATAATAGCCGGCAGAGACGGCCAGTCCGGCAAAGAACAACGCCCACAGCAGGCCTGGAGCGCCGCCGGAGATAATGCTTTCCACCCATAATGCTGCGCCAAAAGCAATCAGCCAGGCCGTAAAGCGCGCCATCGGCCGCGCGCGGTATTCCCGGATAATCACTTCAAACACAGAAGAAAACATTCACCCTCCCGAGCGCGCCAGGCGAGGGAAAATTTAATGTTGGTTTAACGCTGCACAGTAAACAAGGGCGGCGGCGTAAAGGCGACCGGTTAAGGTTCGCCCTGTTCAAGGCAGCCCTCCGATTCAACTTTCTGTTTTCGTAACCGAAGTCGCTGGAGCCTGTTTCCCGGCGCGGCGAAGGAGGCTGTGGCGGCGGCTGTAACCGAAATAAATGACGAAGCCGATTGCCATCCAGACAAATAGACGAATCCATGTGTCCAGGGGCAGGCCCAACATCTGCGCCAGGCAAACGAGCATCCCCATCGGGGCAACAAACCAGACCGCCGGCGTCCGGAATGGACGTCTGATATCAGGGCGCATCCTGCGCATCGCCAAAACGGATCCGCAAACAATAACGAAGGCGAGCAGGGTCCCAATGCTGACCAGTTCCCCTACAATCCGCAGCGGGATCAGACCGCCTGCGAAAGCGACAAAAAAACCAACCAGAGCCGTGCTTTTATAAGGCGTGCGGAACCGCGGATGGATCGTGCCGAAAACCTTGGGCAGCAGACCGTCGAATGCCATCGTATAAAAAACCCGGGTCTGGCCCAGCATCATCACCAGAATCACCGCCGTTGTTCCCAGGATGGCTCCCAGCTTGACAATCGGCGAGAGCCAGTGCGCAGAGGTCGCGTCAACCGCAACGGCAAGAGGATCTGGAACATTCAGGTTGGTGTAAGACGTGACCCCGGTCAAAACCAGGACAACGCCGATGTAGAGCACGGTGGAAATCGCCAGAGACCCCAGGATGCCGATCGGCATATCGCGCTCCGGATTGCGCGCTTCCTGCGCAGCCGTCGAGACGGCATCGAAACCAATATAGGCAAAAAAGATGAGGCCCGCGCCTCGCAAGACGCCGCTCCATCCAAGCTCTCCAAAGGTTCCCGTGTTCGCCGGCAGAAAGGGAACCCAGTTGCCCCTGGTAACATAGAGTGCGCACACTCCGATAAACAGCAGCAGCACGCCCACCTTGACAATGACCACCACGTTGTTGAATCTTGCAGATTCCCGGATGCCCAAAATCAGCAAAACAGTAATCACGCAGATAATAAAAAACGCCGGAAGGTTGAAATAGGAGTGGACCATGGTCCCATCGATGTTAATGGCAGGATCCCAGGGGCTGCGGGCCAGAGACGCCGGGAAAGGAATATGCAGCGTCCTCAGAAAAGAGAGCGTGTACCCGGACCACCCAATGGAAACGGTTGTGGAGCCCACGGCATATTCAAGGATCAGGTCCCAGCCGATGATCCACGCCAGGAACTCGCCGATGGTCGCGTAAGCGTAGGTGTAGGCGCTGCCGGCAATCGGGATCATGGAAGCAAATTCCGAATAGCAGAGGCCCGCAAAGGCGCACCCGATACCGGAAAGGATGACGGAGAGCACCAGCGCCGGCCCCGTGTGCTGCACAGCGACACCGCTGATGACAAAGATCCCGGCTCCGACGATGGCTCCGATACCCAGAGAGATCAGCGCAACGGGCCCAAGCACGCGTCGCAACCCATGCTCAGAGTCTGCGGATTCCTGCCGCAACTGTTCGATACTCTTCTTCACCCATAAATCAGACATCCCGCCTCCAGATTGTTCTTAACGGCCAGCCGGCAAGCTCCGCCTATGCCAGAGAAAATAGATTGGAATTCCTACCGCGACGATTCCCAGGCCTGCCAGACTCCGCCCCGGCCGGTACATCAATAAGGCCCACTCAATAAACAAAGCAAGCACGATGTAGAGGATCGGCACCACCGGGTATCCCCATGCACGGTATGGACGCGGGGCGTCCGGACGCGTGCGGCGCAATCGGAAAAGACCAAGGATAGTCAAAATATAGAATAAGAGCACGGCAAAAATCACGTAATCCAGCAATTGGTTGTAGGTTCCGCTCAGCGTCAGCAGGGAGGCCCATACGGCCTGGACCATCAGCGAGACACTTGGCGTATGGTACCTGGGGTGGACTTTGCCTACTTTGGAAAAGAACAGCCGGTCTTTTGCCATGGCGTAGTAGACGCGCGCGCCCGCCAGGCTCATCCCGTTCATGCAACCAAACGTGGAGATAACGATCGCGGCCGCCATCAAACCGGCGCCTTTCGACCCCATAATGGCTTCCATCACAGCTGTTGCCACGCGGTCTTCGGGAGCGTGCTGAATGGCGGCAAAAGGCAGGGCCCGGACGTAAATCAGGTTGGTCAGAAAATAGATGCTGCACACGACAGCAGTGCCGACCAGCAACGCCAACGGAAGGTTGCGTTTAGCGTTCTTGACCTCGGCGCCCGTAAAGGTGACGTTGTTCCAGGCGTCGGAGGAAAACAACGGACCCACCAGCGCCACGGCCAGAATAGTCAGCGTCGCCGTGTCCCAGTGCGCATTTCCCCAGAAACTCGTATGGACTGGCGCTGCTTCAGAGTGGCGTGTCCCCCACCAGATTCCCGCGGCCACCAACCCCACCAGTGCGCCCACCTTGAGAACGGTAAATATGTTCTGAATCCAGGCGCCGGTCCGCAAACCAAAAATATTGACGGCGCCAAGACCCAGAAGAACCACGATGGCAAGACCCTGCTGCGTGGAGACCGTCAGGGCCAGTGGATGTCCGAGAACTGTCACCCTGCCCCAATCCAGCAGATAATTCGTTTCAGAAAACCAGGGGAAAAAGAAACCGAGGAACTTGCCGAAAGCAACGGCAACGGCGGCAATGGTTCCCGTCTGAATCACCAGAAAGAGTGTCCAGCCGTAAAGGAAGCCGAAGAGAGGACTGAAGGCCTCGCGCAGGTAAACGTACTGGCCGCCGGCTTTTGGCATCATTGCGGCCAGTTCGCCATAGGTCACCGCCGCGGAAACCGTCATGACGCCGCTAACGACCCAGGAAAGAAGGAAAAGCCCCGGCGAACCGACTTCGCGCGCAATTTCCGCTGCCACGATAAAGATGCCCGACCCGATCATCGAGCCCATCACAATCGTGGTGCAGTCCAGCAGGCCCAGTCCTTTGACCAGCTCTGCTGGGGGAGATTCTGTGGCAGAGTTGCTCCCTACCGTCGCAGACATGGTACCCATCCTTTGGCTGTGTGAAACAACCTTACCCGGACGCTGGCGGAAAGTTGCGGCCACCCATCAGCCCAGCGCTTTCAGGAACTTCCGCGCTTGTGCCCCGATGTCCTCCGCGGCCAGCAGATCATGGATGACCGCCACGGAGTCCGCTCCAGCTTCGATGACGGAAGCCGCATTGTCAAGGGTTATTCCACCAATGGCAACCAGAGGCTTGCGCGCCAGTCCCCGCATTTCGCGCAACTGCTCAGGACCCACCACGGGGTCAGGACGCTCTTTGCTTCCGGTGGTAAAGATTGGCCCAAAAGCGATGTAGTCGGCAGAAGTGGCCCCGGCCTCTTCAAACTGGGCCCGCGTATGGGTTGAAACACCCACGCACTGGCCGTCAAGCAGGACCCGGCGCGCATCCTCCACGGGCAGGTCCTCCTGGCCCACGTGAACGCCGTCGGCGCCGGTGATCCGGGCCAGGTCAGCCCGGTCATTGACAATGAAGATTCCACCGGCCTGGTGCACCTGTTCGGCCATGGCGCTGCAAACCTCAAACAGGAGGCGCGAGGAATCCGTCTTGCCACGGTATTGAATCAGCCGGACGCCTGCCGAGAGAAGCACCTCAGCAACACCCAGGGGATCCAGGTTTCTCGTCTGGGCAGAATCAATGATGGCATACAGGCGGGGAAGTCGAAAATCCATAAGTCAGGACCCGGGCGGTTCCAGATTAACCGCCCACGCCGTTGCGGCTGAAACGATTGAGGAACTGCGTATCGAACTTGCCGGCACGGAAATCTTTGTCTGCAAGAATCTTTTCCTGCAACGGAATTGAGGTGGAAATGCCCTCAATAATAAACATCTCGAGGGCTCGCGACATTCGCTGCACAGCTTCCTCGCGGTCCTTAGCATGAACCACGAGTTTGGCAATCAGCGAGTCGTAATAAGGAGGGATGACCGACTCCGCGTAAGCGGCCGTGTCGACCCGGACGCCGGTGCCTCCGGGCACGTGGAAACCGGTGATCTTGCCAGCCGACGGTACAAAGGTTTCGGGGTCTTCCGCGCAAATCCTGCACTCGATGGCATGGCCCCGGAGGCCGACCGTGTCTCCTGCAACGGGCAGCGGCAGCCCAGCAGCAACCTGGATTTGCATCTTCACCAGGTCCAACCCGGTCACCATCTCCGTCACAGGGTGTTCCACCTGAATTCTGGCGTTCATCTCCAGAAAATAAAGTTTGCGGTTCTCATCCATCAGGAATTCGACAGTACCCGCGTTGGTATAACCAATCTCCCTCAGCGCACGGATCACTTTGAGGCCCATCTCCTGCCGGGTCTCAGCGTCGATCTGGGTGGAAGGCGATTCTTCCAACACCTTCTGGTGGCGCCGCTGGATGGTGCATTCGCGCTCGCCGAGATGGATGACCTTACCCTGCTGGTCGGCCATCACCTGAAATTCGATGTGCCGGGGGGAGGAGATATATTTTTCGAGGTAAACGGCCGAGGAGCCGAAGGAGGCTTCAGCTTCGGTCTGAGCCATCTGCAGGAGTGTTGGCAGTTGCTCCGCGGAGTTGACAATCCGCATTCCCTTCCCGCCGCCACCCGCCGATGCCTTTACCATGACAGGATATCCGATCTTTTCGGCGGCCCTTAGCGCCTCTTCTTCCGAACCCAGAACTTCCGTACCGGGAAGCACCGGCAGGCCGAGTTCCGCCATGCGCTTCCGCGCCTGGTTCTTATCGCCCATCAGGCGGATCGCCTCGGGTGAAGGTCCAATAAAAGTCAGCTTGCAGGTTTCGCAAACCTCGGCAAAATTGGGATTCTCAGCCAGAAATCCATACCCGGGATGGATGGCCTCGGCTCCGGTGATCTCCGCGGCTGAGATGATGGCTGCTACGTTGAGATAACTCTCCGAGCTTCTGGCAGGGCCGATGCAAACCGCTTCATCCGCGAACCGCACGTGGAGCGAATAGCGGTCAGCCTCCGAGTATACGGCAACGGTGGGGATACCCAGTTCCTTGCAGGCACAGATGACCCGCAAGGCAATTTCTCCCCGGTTGGCAATCAGAATCTTTCCAAACATGCGTCACACTGGCCGGAACGGCGCCAAGCCCTCTGGCGGCTCGCGACGGGTCACACTGAAACTTCTCTTCTTAAGAGGGCTTGATGGTAAAGAGAGGCTGTCCGTATTCCACCGGTTGGCCGTTCTCAGCATGAATGCGTACAATCTCGCCGGCAAACTCCGACTCGATCTCGTTCATCAGCTTCATCGCTTCTACAATACAAAGCACCTGACCCACGCGGACCCGGTCGCCGACGTTGACAAACGGAGGAGTTTCCGGCGAAGGCGACGCAAAGAAAGTTCCCACGATGGGCGATTTTAGAACATGCACATTTTCGGAAGATGGCTCAGGCTGCGGCTCTGGCGCCGCGGAAGCCGGGGTCACAGCCGGCGCCGGAGCGGCTACCGGCTCAACAGGCTGCCGTGTGAAATCGCCACTCGAATTGTGCGGGGAGACCGGGCCAGACGTTGCACCGGCGGGTGACTGCCGCAGGATGCGGATCCGCATCCCATCTTTTTCCATCTCAAATTCTGCGACTTCCCGCTCGGTCAGCAGGTCAATCAATTGCTGGATCTCCTGGAGTTCCCAGCTCCGTTCTGGCGCTGCTTCTCCGCTGCGGGATGGTTTCTTGCCGGGCATAATTTTCCTCTGTGCTTCAATCCTTGCTGGTAAACCAGGCGTCTTTGGGCGCCGGCGTCAGGACCTCCGGCTCCCCATCGGTCACCAGCACCGTGTCTTCAATCCGGACTCCACCGAAACCTTCCAGGTAGACGCCCGGCTCTACTGTTATAACATACCCCGGCTGGAGCCGCCTTTTGTCTCCACGGCTTACACGGGGCAGTTCATGGATTTCGAGCCCTACGCCGTGCCCGGTGCTGTGCGTAAAATACTGCTCCAGCTTTCTCCTTGCCAGCGCCTCACGGGCGGCCGCATCAACATCACCGGTCAGCCGCCCCACTCGCGCAACCTGGGTGGCTCGTTCCTGAGCCTCGCGAACCTTGTTATAGAGCGTACGAACACGCGCCGACGGTTTTCCCAGATAGAGCGTTCGAGTCATGTCGGCTGCGTATCCGCCAAGTATAGCACCCAGGTCAACGATAACCAAATCGTTTTCCTTCAACAACTTGGCAGACGGCATGGCGTGCGGCCAGGCGCTCCGCTCGCCGGAGGCAATAATCGTTTCAAAAGCCGCGCCTTCGGCTCCCTTCCGCTTCATCCGATATTCAATCTCAGCAGCCAGATCACGTTCCCTGACACCAGGACGAATCTTTTCCCTGACCTCCTCGAAAACCTCAACCGTCAACTTCCCGGCCCTCCGAATCCAATCAATCTCCCCGGGGTCTTTCACGATTCGCAGGTCCTCGACCATCCCGCCCGCGGAAATCCATCGCTGCCGGGGCCCGCCGGCCCTTTCAAGACTGGCAAACTCCCGGCAGGTGAGAGCCACGTCGTCGTAACCCACAGGCCCCAGCCGCTTCTTTCGAATCCAGCCGGCAGCTTCCTTCAGAAGACCGCTTTTCGCCTCGACAACTTTGACTCCCTCTGCTTGTTCAGTCGCCTGCAGCGTATACCGTGGGTCAACCCAAAGGATGCTCTCCCGCGGGCCTGCCAGCAGCACCCCGGCACTCCCGCGGAAACCGCTCAGGTAATAAATACTGGGCAGGTGGGTGACCAGCAGCGCGGCAATCTTCCGGCGCTCGAATTGCGCACGCAGGCGCTGCTGTCTTGCCGTGTAAGGATGCTGTATTCCGTTTGAATTCATCGTCTGAAAATAAAACGAGGAAGCCTTCGCCTCCTCGTTAAGATCATAGATTTTACTACGAATTGCGGGATGTCGTCCCGGTGAAGAAGTTAGGCTAGATCAGAATCTTGGGTGTTACGAAGAAGAGCAGTTCCTGGTCATTCTGTTGCTTGTTGCTGCTCTTAAAGAGATTTCCGAGAACCGGGATGTTGTCCAGTAACGGAACTCCGGTGGAAGAATCAGACTTGGTGTGGACGGTGACGCCTCCAAAAACGACCGTTCCCCCATTCGGCACCAGAACCTGGGTTGTGGCGGACTGGGTGTTGATTGTCGGCCCCGCGAGCGTCAGTGCCGGGCCGGGCGTGGAATTTTCGATGTCGATGGTCAGGAAAACGTTGCCGTCCTGCGTCACCTGAGGGGTGACCTTCAGTTGGAGCGACGCTTGCACGTACTGGACGCTGATGGTGTTATTGATCGTAGTCTGGATGGGGATCTGGGTCCCCTGAATCACCGTTCCCTCCACATTGTTCTGGGTCACGATGGAGGGCTGTGAAATGGTCTTTGCCTTGTCGTGGGTTTCTGCCGCCGCGATTGCGGCATTGATGGCGTAATTCCTGCCCAGGTTGGAAAGCACAAACACGCCGAATCCCGCTGCCGTTGCCGTCGTCACCGAAGGCGGAGCCAGGGGTTCACCCGAAACACCATTGCCCGTAGCGCCACCCGTTACAACGCTTCCGGAACCATTCCGTTGCGCGAACGAAAGCGCTGTCGAAAGGTTGCGCGCAAAGTCTGAAGTGGCGCGGATGATTCGTGCCTGAATTGAAATCTGCTGGGCCCTCGTGTCCAGTTTCATGATCACGGATTCAATCCTGGGAATGTGCGAGGCAATATCTGAAATGATCAGCGTATTACTGCGGTTGTCCACCAGAACGTTGCCCCGGGAGCTCAGCGCACCCCCGCCCACCCAGGTCTTCAAAAGAGCGGCAAGGGTGGCCGCCTTGGCATAATTCAACGGGCGGAAAACGGTAACCAGCGGCGCCGATTCCTCCTTGGCATTGCCCAGCTTTTTCACCTCCTCTTCCTCCCGCGTCAAGGTCGACATCTTGGCAATACGAAGGACATTCCCTTCCAGCCGGTCACCCAGGCCGCTGTTGTTCAACACGAGAGCCAGCGCCTGATCCCAGGGCACGTCATCGAGCACAATGGTCACGGTGCCGGAAACATCCGAGTCCACAATGATGTTCAGGCCGCTGACTTCGTGGATCAGCCTGAAGAAGTCCTTCAGGTCCACGTCCTTCAGGTTTAAAGAGATCCGCTTCCCTGTATATCTGGGCCCGCTGGAGACCTCTGTCGTCTGGGCAACCGGCAGCCCAGGAGGGCGGCTGAGGTCCGCATCCTTTGCCTTGGCCACAACCTTTGCAGCTTTGGCTGCGTGGACGGCGTCCGGCAGATCCGTTCTCTGATGGGATGCCGGCTTTGCTTCCGGTTCAGGCGCCGGCGGTTTCTCTGCGCCAGAAGGCATCTCAGGCCTACCCGGCAGGGTTGGCACATGCCCGAGGGTTGCCGTTTCCTGAGTATGGGGAAAAGCTATTTCTTTCCTTTTCGCACCAGACCGGAGTGGAACTGCCTCTGCAACTTCACGGCCCGCCGAAGGCTTGCCGGAAGAAGGTGGCTGCAGTGGCCGGGCTTCGGCTTTCACCGGCTTCGCAGCCGCTCCCCGCGCGCCGCCGTCATTGGGAGTCAGCTTGATGAGGAATCCTGCCGGCTGCCGGTTGACAGTGTAAGCAGGGTTCCCTTGAAGGTCTGCGACAATGCGAATAACGCCCCCGTATTCAGGGCTGAACCTTCCAATCCGGACCCGTGCCAGTAAGGGCGAATGGGAGGAATACCTCCAGCGGTCGGTGCCGTTCCGCGCACCTTCCAGATCCAGAACCAGGCGGTTTGGATTCTCCAGATGCAGGACACGATAATCAGTGGGATCACTGGTTTCAACCTCGATGGTTGTTCCTCCGCCGGTACCTGCGGTTTGAATCGAAACACCCGTCACCAGGCTCAACAGGGGCTTCTGCGTACTGGGCTTGGCCCCGGTGTCCTTCCTGGCGGCTGGAACTTGAGTGCCGACGACATTTTTTGCCGGATTCCCCGGACCTTCCGGGTTGCCTTGTAGCGTTGTCCCCAGCGCCAGGCCCAGCATAGCGAGCATTGCCACCAGCACTAATAGCTTGTCTCTTCTCATCTTGCCTCCTGCCGCTCGGGACCCAGTCTCAAGACAACCTCCCGGGCCTCAATCCGTCCGCCTGTATCCAGGCTTTTCTGCTGAAAATAGATCGCGTCCGGTGTGATCCTGCTGACGACCCCGTTGTAAACGTCTTCATGAATGTGCAGGAAATAGGCAAGGTTGGCGCGGTTTGTAACCACCGCAATCATGGTCTTGCTGTCCTCCTCACGCACAATCCCCTTCAAGCGCAGAAGTCCGATCACCAGGCCACGAGCTCCGGGCGGAAACGGACCGTCCATGGTGTCCCCGCCATCCTTTATCTGCGGCGGCGGCGGAACCTTGAAAGGATCGCGTTTCCCCGCTATGGCGCTCACCATGGCCCTTTCCTCGTCCAATCGCTGCTTGCGTGGCTTCACCGGTGAAGTTCGGGTGGCGGCAGCGGCCACTGGAGCGCCCCCTGCGACGTCGTTTTGCCCGCTGGCGCGGGCGGTCGCAGGTCCTCCCAGGAAGAGCACGAATGATGCCGCCAGACTGATGCCCAGGCGGGTGATCCACAAACGCCGTTTCAGTTGTCGGGTCATGACACTACCCCCGTCCTACTTCGGCCCCGCCTTCGCTTTGGCTTTCGAATTGGTCGCGGGCCGGTTGTAATAGGTCGTAAGCACGCAATTGGCCCCCACCGTCTCATTGAGCGAGACTTTGTAGGCCCCCATGCCGCCCCCTTCCGGGGCACCCAGCGTCAGGTTGGAAACCGTCACGATCCGCTCGTCGTGGGCCAGCCGGTCGAAGAACTGCAACAGCCGGTAGTAGGTCCCGTCCAGGTGCAGCCGGTAGGGCATTTCGACATAAAGTTCCTTGCTCACTTGCGGCTGAGATATGAAAGTGCGGATATGCACGTAGCTGTTGGTGCCGGTGTTGTAGACGGACCTGACAAACACGTCCGTCGAGGGGTCATCAGGCACAATCGACCGCAGCGTCTTCAGCTGCTCGCTGAGTTGGGCAATCCGGTTCAGGTATTCCGTCTGCTCGCGTTTGAAAGCCTCGTTGCGGTCATTCTCCGCCCTCAACTTCTTCACCTGCAGCCTCAGGCTGTTCAGCTGGCTGGATTTAGGCAGCGCGAAGTACCAGAACGAGAATCCCGCCAGGGCAAGCGCCACAACAGCCACTCCAGTTGCTTGAGCGCCAGCCGACAAATTGTTGAATTTCCAGGCCATGACGGCGTCCTCCCTTACCTTCCGCTCTCTGGGGGCAGAGCTGCCATTGCCGATTTTTCACCGGAATCCGGCTCCTCCTGCCCGGGCGGGACATAGGCGCAGTCCAGATTGAACTTGAAGTTAATGCGTTCATGCTGGTCGTCCTGGTAATACTGTTGCAACTTGACGTCAGAAAACCGCGGTGAGTTCATCAGGGCCTTGATAAACTCCGCGATCGCCGGAACCCGGCTCGCTTCTCCGCGGATGTGCAATATCTTCCCTTCCCGAGTCACCTGCAAGAGATAGAGATCCCGGGTCTGGTTCACGGTTTCCCCCAGTCCTTCCATCAATTGGGCCGGACCCTGGCGCCTGGTCTGGAGCTTCTGGATGGTTTGAATGCGTTCTTCAAGCGTTTTGAGTTGCCTCTGGTATTCCTGGTTCTGGGCCCTGACCGTGGCCAGTTCCTTCTGCCGGATCTGTTCACGCCCGAGTGCGGCATGCACCTGGCTGATCTGATGGCTCCAGTAGTAGTCGACAAACCCCACGGTGCTCATCGAGACGGCCAGCACAACCACAAACACCAGGACCTGCCGCGCCGCTGCAGACCCCGCTGCTCCCCTTGATTCCGGAGCTTCCAGTCCGAGCAAGTTGATCTTCATCATGGTGCGTCAAAACTCCTCAGGGCCAATCCCATCGCCACGCAAAGGCGGGGCGCAATTTCCGCCGTATACCCCACGTCAAACTGCGAAGGATTGACGTTCACCCGGCGGAACGGGTCCATCATTTCAATCGGAACTTTGAACTCTTCCTTTAACAGTTCCAGAAGGCCGTCCACTTTGGCCGTCCCCCCCGCAAGATAAATCGCCTGGATGTTTTCCGGCGAGGTCGTCTGCCGGAAGAAATCAAAAGTTTTCTGGATCTCCAGCAGCAGGATATCGGAGACCGAACGAAGGTACGGCATTGCGGCGGCTGCGGGGACGTTGGGAAGTGAACGGCCCTGCTTCAGAAGCTCCGCGTCGTCAAAACTAAGGTCCAGTTCCTTCTGCAGCGTGTCGGTGTACTGATTGCCTCCCACGGAAACGTCGCGGGTAAACAGCGGCGTCCCATCCCGCACAATGTTGATGTTCATCGTGCTGGCCCCGATGTTCAGCAGGGCCACCACGGCGCCGGGTTTCGGCTCATAATTCACCTCAAATGCGTTCTGCAGCGCCAGGACATCAATGTCCACGACCACCGGGATCCTGCCCGCCTGGCTGAGAACGTTGGTGTGGTTCAGAATCTTTTCCCGTTTCGCCGCCACCAGCATGACTTCCGTCCCGCCTCCCGCCGGAGCAGGTCCCATCACCTGGTAGCTGAGGTTGACGTCAGCGACCTCAAAGGGAATGTGCTGCTGGGCCTCGTAGGGAATGGCGGCAGCCACTTCCGCATTGCCCACCGCGCTCAGCGTGATCCTCTTGACGATGACCGAGTGTCCTGACACCGAAGTCGCAACTTCCTTCACCTTGATCTTGTTTTCAGCAACCACCTTCTTGATGGCGGAAGACACCAGCAGCGCATCCATGATCGAACCATCCACCACCACATCCTGGCCCAGCGGTTCAAGGCCCAGGCTGACCAGTTCGTAGCCCGCACCGTTCCGCGCCAGCTCAACCAACTTCACCGAACTGGAGCCAATATCCAGGCCCACCAATTTTCTTGATTTCCCCCAAAACATAAGCCATGCTCCCTGCCAGGACCGCACCCGCAGCGTCCGGAGGCGCTGCTGCACGGTCAGCCTGAATTTCCCTTTAGCGGCCCGAAGCCGCTCCCTCATCCATCTTGAAACCAACCACTTGCAGACATGGGAACCTCCCGGCGGCTCCATGGGGCCTGAGGAGGATTTCAAATTCGTCTAATACATCGACAGATAAGGGTGGGAACAAGAGTAAGGGGAAGCATTTTTTGATGACCCTTCCTTTCCCGCCTGCTTGCCTATTGCACCTGGAGCGTGACCTGGCTGGTATGGCTGAGCGATTGAGCAGTGGCGGTAAGGGTCAGGGAGTAGGTTCCTGCGGGAGTTCCATTGTTCGTTCCGGGAGAGACACCTCCTCCTGCGCCCCCGCCGCAGGCCGCCATGGCAAGGCAGATCAGCAAGGCCAACGATGCGGCGCGAATGGCCACCGCCGGTGGGCGCCGCCGGACCCCGGCGGAAAGCAGCGCAAGAAAGGCGCACCCCAGGCACACTGGAAACCATGGGAGTGGCCGGCCCGGCCAGTCACTGGAAAGAGGAGGGAGCAGCGACCGGGCCGTGGTGTGCACGGTGAGAGTGGCCTGGGCGGAGCCGGAAGCGGGTATCTGCATTGTGGATGCGGAGAACGAACAGGTCGCTCCCGTGGGGACGCCGCTGCAGGCGAGCGAAACGGGCAGATCAAATCCGTTGAGCGGGGTAATGGTCAGCGTATATTTCGCCGTCTGTCCAGCCTGGACCGAGTCACTCGTCGGCGAGGCCGCCAGGCTGAAATCCGCAAACTGCACCGAAAGCGCGAGGGTTGCCGTCATGGATCCGGAACTGCTGGTGGACGATGATGTGGATGTCTGGCCTGCCGCCGCCGTTCCCGTCACCATGAAATGGAGTGAAGAAGCAGTCACTGCGCCCAGGTTCCCCACCGTCAGGGTGCTCGATTGCCCAGCAGAGATTGAGGCCGGGTTAAACGAGCACGTGGCGGGAGCGACATTGACGCAGCCGAGAACAATGGGGCCGGTGAGCGCCGCAGTGCTCGAAACCGAAATAGTGAACAGGGCCTGGGCGGTTCCCGCCAGCACGGTCTCCGAACTCGGGTTCGCCGACAGCGAGAACGGGGGCGCTCCCGTTCCGGTCAGGGTGATCGTCTGCGGCGAGCCGAGGCCGCCGTCCGTGATGGCCACCGTTCCCACGCTGGTTCCCACCGCTGTGGGTGTAAAACTAATACTGAGGGTGCAACTGGCGCCCGCGTTCACCACGCTGCCGCAGTTGTTGGTTTCCGAATAATCGCCGCCGGCCTGAATGCTGGAAATGTCCAGCGGCGATTGCGCAGGGTTGGTCAGCGTCACCGTCTGCGTGCTGGTGGTTCCCACTTCAACAGAGCCGAAATCCAGGCTGGACGCCGAGAGGCTGACCGCGCCACTGGTTCCCCAGCCGCTCAGCCGCACCGTTTGCGGGCTGCCCGCGGCGTTATCGGTGATCACCAAAGTGCCCGTCTGGGTGCCGGTTGCCGTGGGGGTAAAGGTCATATTGATGGTGCACTGGGTTCCAGGTGAAACCGTCCCGCACTGGCTGGTTTCCGCAAAGGGTCCGGTAACGGAAATTCCCGAGATGCTGAGGGCCGCGCTGCCGGCGTCGCCGATCTTCAGTGCGGAAGGCGTGCTGGTGGTGTTGATTTCCTGGCCGGTGAAGACGAGCGGGTTGGGCGCCGCAGTTAGCCCGGCGGCGGTCTGGGGGCCGATTTTGGCGATCCAGGCATCATAGGAGCCGCCCGTGTAGCCGCTGGTCATGGCGGAAGGCGTAATCGGGAAGTCGGTGGAGAAGGTTGCTCCGGTCACATAGACGTTGCCGGAAGAATCGAGCGCCAGGCCGCCTGCAACATCATTGCCGGTCCCGCCCAGGTAGGTGGAAAAAAGCAGCGTGGAACCGGTGGGATCAAACTCACTGACAATCGCGTCGTAAATTCCGCCGCTCGCCGCCTGCAGAGGAGACGCCACAGGAAACTTCCCGCCATAGGTAAACCCCGCGATCCAGGCGTTGCCGCTGCCGTCCACGGCGATGGAGTTGGCCTGGTCGGGATAGATGTCGCCCAGATACGTTGCGTAATTGATCGCCCCGCCCCCCGGAGCGACCTTCGCCACGAAGACCTCGTTGGTTCCGCCCCAGGTGGCGTCATAAGCTCCCTGGGTCACGGGAAAATCTTTGGAAGTCGTCCAGCCGGCGACGTAGGCGGCCCCGGAAGAATCGAGCGCGATGTCGGAACCATAGCTGGCCGCGCTCCCGCCGAGATAACTGGAATAAACCAGAGCCGAGCCGGTTGAATTCAATTCGCCGACAAATCCTTCAAAACAGGGGATGCTGCTCAGCGCCGAGCCGCACGACCCCGCCGTATATTTCGGCTGAAAGCCGGCCCGCACGGGGAAGTTGGCGGAGTCGGTCTGTCCGGTGAGAAAAGCATCGCCCGCAGCATCGAGCGCGATCCCATTCACATGGTCTTCCTGGCTACCGCCGAGATAGGTGGAATAGACAAGAGACGAGCCGGCAGGGTTGATCTTGGCCACAAAACCATCAAAGGGTCCGCCGCCGTAGCCCGTTTGCAGGGCGCCGTAAGTCACGGGAAAGTTGGAAGATGCAGTCAGCCCGCCGACGTAGGCGTTCCCGCTCGAATCCGCCGCGATACTGCTTGCAAAATCGTCACCGGTCCCGCCGAGATAAGTGGAATAGACCAGGTTCGAACCCGCGGCTGTGAGCTTGGCGACAAAAGCGTCATAGCAGGGAGCGGGATAGGCCGTGGTGCCGCAGGCGCCGCCTCCGTTGGAACCCTGCAAGGGGCCAGCGGTGGGAAAATCTATCGAATCGGTAAACCCCGCCACGTAAGCCTGGCCGGAGGAATCGACGGCGACGCGAACACCCTCGTCGTCACCCGTGCCGCCCAGGTAAGTGGAATAAACCAGAGCGGTTCCCTGCGGATTGAGTTTGGCCACAAAAGCGTCAAAGCAGGGGGCGGTGTTGACCTCAGTATTGCAGGCGCCGCCCGCAAAGATGCCCTGCACGCCGCCCGTGACCGGGAAATCGACCGAACTGGTGTATCCCGTGATGTAGGCGGAGCCAGAAGCGTCCACGGCGATGTCGGTGGCGTAATTGTAATCGCTGCCGCCGAAGTAGGTGGAGTAACTCAGCACCGGATCGATCACCAGGGGTTTCGAGGCATCGTAGCCGCTGACCTCAAAACCAACCTGGCCGTCCTTCTCCATCACGTAGCGCGCGGCAAGGAAGCGCTTGCCGGAATTCCCGCCGGGCTGGTAGGCAACCGGTTTGCGGAACCGCACCTCGCCGGCGCGGGTATGCACAACAAGCTTACCGGCGGAATTGACATGTATCTTTGCCGCACGATTATCTCTCGCCGGTAATTTGCAGACGGAGAGAGCCGAGATCCGCTCCCGGGGCTGCCTCGATGTCAAATTCAAGTTTCCTGTGGTTGCCGTAATAGACCAGGTCAACGCCGGGATAGAGGCCGCGGTATTCCACCCTGGAAAATGATGGAACGCCTTTGACCCACTTTGAGGGGTCGCTGCCAACGAGGTAATTGCTGCTGCCGGCTTCCCTGCCCAGGCCTTCAACCCCCGGGGCGGGACTCGCGCCCACCCAGCGGAGATGAAGAACGTCCCGCTGAAGATCCCGACGCTTAACGCGCAGGCCATCAAACCTTCCACCAGAAAATTGTTTCGTCGAATGCCTGGCGCTCCGCTCCAGCGAAAGCACCGCTTCCTTATTAGTAAAGAAGACGGCAAAGCCGCTGCCCCGCGCCAGAAATTTGACGCCGGGCGGCGCCTGCCCGCGGTTCTGCTCAAAGGCCAGCGGCAGCGAAGCGTAACCGACATTGGGTGGGGCGGTCGCGGGCAGTCTCGGACCCACGGCAGCTCCTGCGGCCATTGTTCCCAGCATCATCAACAGCAGAACAGCACGGGCGGCTTTAAAGAAAGTTTCCGCCCGCCCGGCACGCCCGCCCCAGGCAAGGAAAGGCCCTGAATGATTCAATGGTTTCCTCTGCGGAGGCCCGGGCCCTCAGATTCTGGCGCGCGGCCCGGCCCGGCGCACGAGGTGAATCGTCAGTTCAGATGGGGAACTTGAAAAGGTATGAATATAAAGGGAAATCCCGGCCCGGAGGGCCGAAAGGTTTTAGCCCACGCGCGTAAGCCGTGGGATCCTGGTTGGCGCCCGGTCCCGATAAGCCCGGGCAGGGGCGAAAGAACGCCGGGTGGATGGAACCATACGCCGGTCCGGAGCTGGATGGTTGTATAGTTTTCCCATAGCTTGTGCTATGGGCTAAATTCTTCCGCCCCCCTTCGGGGGCTCGAAGGCATGTAACGTTTCCAGGAACTATTTCTTCGCGCAGCGGGTAAACAGCTGGTCGAGCAATTCCAGGGCGAGGTCCATTTCTTCGCGGGTAATGGTAAACGCCGGGGCCAGGGTGAAAACGTTCTTGTAATACCCGCCCACGTCGAGCACAAGTCCCATCCTGCGGCCGCGGGCTTCCAGGTTTCCGGCCATGCCTTCGGCGAAGATGCGGTCGGTCAGTTCACGGTCGGGAGTGATGCGGTCGGGCCTGCACACTTCAATCCGCAGGGCAAGCCCCAGGCCGTCCACCTGGCCAATCGATTCCGGATGCTTCCGCTCGAGCTCGCGCAGGCCGGCCAGAAGATAGGCGCCCTTCTCGTTCACCATCTTCTCGTAATCTTCCTCTTCCAGCATCTTCAGCGCTTCCAGGGCCACGGCGGTGCCCAGCGGGTTGGACGAAAAGGTGGAGTGCGTTGAGCCGGGAGGGAAGACCTCGGGCGAAATCAATTCCTCGCGCGCCCACACGCCCGAAATCGGGTTCAGGCCGTTGGTCAGCGCCTTGCCAAACACAATAATGTCGGGCGTGATGCCGAAATTCTCGATGGCCCAGAACTTGCCGGTGCGGTAAAAGCCCATCTGGATTTCGTCATCCACGATCAGCAGCTTGTGTTTGTCGCAGGTCTCTTTCAGCCGCTTGAAATAATCGGCGGGCGGAATAACGTATCCACCGGTTCCCTGCACCGCCTCAATGTAGAATGCGCCGAACTCCGACACTTCAGCCTTCGCGTCCCACACGCCGTAGTATTCCGAATCAAACAGTTTTTCGAACTGCTCCTCGCAATAGAGCCCGCAGGTGTCGGGCTTCAGGCCGTAGATGCAGCGCTGGCAATAGGGATAAAAAACAAACTGCGCGCGGTCGCTGAAATGGCCAAACCTCCGGCGGTAGCGGTAGCTGGAGGTTATGGCGCTGGCGCCCAGCGTCCGCCCGTGATAGCCGCCCATGAAGGCGAACATCAGGTTGCGGCCGGTGGCGTTGCGCACCAGCTTGAGGGAATCCTCGATGGCCTGAGAGCCGCCCACGTTGAAGTGGACGCGGCCTTTCACGCCGAAACGCTTTTCGCAGTACTGCGCAATGCGCGCCGCCACTTCAACCTTTTCGGAATGCAGATACTGGCAGGCCAGCTGGGGCAGACGGTCCACCTGCCGCTTCAAGGCTTCATTCAACCGCGGGTTCTTGTAGCCGAAGTTCGCCGCGGAATACCACATCTGGAGATCGAGGTAGGGCGTACCCTGCTCGTCATAAAGGTAGCAGCCTTCACAGTTGGAAAAAATCTTGGGCGGCTCCAGATAGTGCACGGTGTCGCCATACGAACAGTACCGGCGCTCGAGTTCCAGCAGTTCCGCAGTCTTGGTTGTGATATCCGGCAATGACATGAACTTTTCTTCCTTTGTTCCGGCAGGGTGGCGCTAAGCTGCCTATCAGATGGTTGAAATATCCCGCAGGGACGGTGTAGCGGCGGGTCCGTCCCGCCAACACATCAATGCTTTCAACGTGGGTTGGCGGCGTGAAGCCGCCGCTACAGTCTTTTTCAACAATCTGTCAGGTCGCGGCGCTCACCGCAGCGTTAAACGCCGGGGACCCGTCCTCCAGAAATTCGGCCAGCGCCTTTTGCACGTCGCCAAAAGTCTCAAACGGCCGGCAGGCCAGGCCGCGCTCGCGGCAGTAGGCCAGCAATTCGTTCTTGGCAAAAACGATGTCGGCCTCTTCCACCGCAAAACGGTCTGAAAGGCCGTCACCGATAAAGACAACCGGCTGCTGCTTTTTTCGGACCCGGCGGATGATCGCGGGCTTGCAAGTGGCGCAGCCGTGTTTGCAGCCGTGATTGCTGTGGGGGAAAACCGCCCGCATGCGCCCCGCCTCCAGTTGCAGTCCGGTTGAAAACAGATGCCGGCCGTTCCGCAGTTCGCCATCCGCGCCCACCCGTTTCAGGACGCGCCGAATGACGTAATCAAAGCTGTCGCTGACAATATAGAAAGGCAGTTGCCGGGCCTCCAGCATACGATAAAATTCCGGAAAATCAGGGTCGAGGGGAATGGCGTCGATCAGGGCGTTCAATTGCTTCACTGTCACCCTCACCAGCTTCGCCTGCCGTTCAAAGCATTCCCTTGAACCAATATCACCCCGAAGCCACTGCTCCTCCACTTCCCGCCAGGAAGGGTCCGCGTATTGCTCCAGGATTTCGTCGGTCACGTCCAGACGGGTAATCGTGCCGTCAAAGTCGGAAAAGACCAGCGGCTTCAAGATCGATTTGGCGGTCCGGGCGTTTGCCGAAAATTTTTCTCTCAAGTACTTCTCCCTCCTCTCCGATAGGTAAACCAGAGGGTCAGATGATAGGTAGTGAGGAAAATCACCCCCTCCTGCACGCCCTACGCACTACCTACCCCCTGTGGCCCGCCTACTCCCGACGCTCGTCCACCAGGCGTTTGCGCTTCCGCCCATGGACGAGCGTTCCGGGGGAACAAAATCGGAATGCCAGCCGGTACATCCCGCACACCTGATTGTCCCAAACGTCCGGAAACCGCGTTTCCAGATTTTTCCGGACCGCATCTTCAACCGCCGAGGTGGAAGCTCCGTTGGAGAGCTCCAGCCGGAATTCCAGGATGTCGTGCAGCCCTTCCTGCCTTACTGCCACCTGCCAGTTGCTGGAAAGCCCCGGAACGTCGCACAAGACCTTCTCAAAAATTTCCGGGTACATGTTTCCGGCGCCCATCACCACCATTTCGTCGCGGCGGCCCCGAATCCTCGCCAGGCGCCGCACCGTTGTTCCGCAGGGGCAGGGCCCGTCCAGAAAGCGCGTGATGTCGCGCACCCGGTAGCGTATCAAGGGCATGGTCCGGCGAGCGAGGGTGGTGACCACCAGCTCTCCGTACCCGTCCGGGTCGGGATCGAGAATTTCAAACAGCAGGTTAAACTCATCCACGTGGTAGCCATTGCGTTCCAGGCACTCCATGCCGGCGCCGCCGCCCATTTCCGTGGAGCCGTAGCCCAGAATCACCGGGGCGTTCCAGATTCGCTGGACATAGTCGCGGTAGACATCGGTCATGCGGTCGCCCGCCGCAAAGATGAGCTTGACGGGAAACGTTCCCTGCTTTTCCGCCAGTTCGCTCAGGCTCACCAGCCAGGTGGGGTCCGCCACAATCACGTTGTAGTGATAATGCCCCAGGCGGTCATAGATCTCCGCCGGCTGCGGCTTGCCCGCCGCCGAGCAAAAAACACCCAACTGCTTGCAGGCCAGATAAGTCACCCAGGGGCTGATCCAGTATCCTGCGTCAAACGTGCAAATCACCCGGTCGCCCGGGCGCATGCCGTTATCATAAAAGGCCGCCGCCTCGTAGCGCGCGGAAAAATCCACTTCGTCGTATCCAAAATAGACCCGCTTGGGGCCCCCGGAGGTTCCGGTGGTTTCATACACGGATTCCGGTTCCCGGCACAGGAATTCCTCGGCCGGCAGGTTGCGAATGTCCTCCGGGGTGGTAAAGATATCCCCAAGGTCTTCGGGCCGGCGGATCTGTTCCGCCCGGAGGCCGGCTTCCCTGAGCTTTCGCGCAAAAAACTTCTGGCGGACGCCCGCATAGCGGACAACACGCCGGAAACCATCCCTCTGGATCCTCTGGATGAGCCCCGGCGGAAGGGACTTTCCCCAGCGGACAAGCCGGGGAATGGAACCGCCAATCACCCGTCCTTCAACGATCTTCCGCAGGTCAGCTACCATGAAATCTCAGGACAAAGCAGAACGCTCCGCGCGTCTCAGTGAAGCGAACCTGAAAGTATATCAACGAACCGCGGACCTCGGTCACAACTTCCTCTGCCGGTCCGATTCCTCGCAAGATTTCGAGATCATTGCAATTTACATCAGGTATGCCGATTCACCGGAAACCGGCAAGGGGGCCGCCAGCAGGTCAATATAAGTGGCCTTTTCAAGCAGGGCCCTGGCGACCTGGGCGACGGCATAGGCGGCATCGGGCCGGGCCATTTCCTGTCCGCGGGCGCTCCACTCCTCCAGCTGTTTCGGATCATCCAGCAGACCGGAAACCAGCCCGGGAATTTCCTCATGGGCCCTGGCCGCGATCCCCACTTTCCGATCAACCAGAAACTGGAGGTGACGCTCCTCCATTCCCGGAACCGGGAAGGCAAGAATCGGAGGAAGCCCCGCCGCCAGCGCCTCCGAGGTTGTAACGCCTCCGGGCCTGGTGATCAGCAGGTCGGCCGCCCCCATCAGTTCCGGGATGGAATCCGACCAGCCAAATACATGGAGGTCAAGCGCCAGTTGCCCTCGCAATGCCTCCAGCCGCCGGCGCATATTGCGGTCCCTCCCCGTTACGGCCAGCACCTGAATGGGATGGCGGCACAGTTCCAGGCTCTTGATGATGGTGTCAAGCGGCGCGGGCCTGATCCCCCCGCCCATCAGCAGCACCACGGGACGGGTGGGGTGCAAACCCAGCGCGCGACGGACTTCAGCGCGGTCGAATCGGAGAGCAAAAGCCGGATCGATGGGTACGCCACAGTTCACGATGCGGTTCGCAGAGACTCCCCAGGCAATCAACTGGCTCCTGGCTTGCTCGCTGCCCACGCAATGAACGTCGATCTCTTTGCGAACCCAGGGCGGCTGCGCACAGAAATCGGTTTGAACCGCCAGGATGGGAGCGTCAAACCATCCTTCGCGGCGGCCAATCCCGGCCACCCTGGCGGCGCCCATCTCCGTAGCGATCACCAGATGGGGCCGGAAAGACTGGAGCCGGGCAAGGACCGACCGGCAGCCGCGCCTGAAAAGCCAGTCGGGAGAAGTCTTGCGCAAATGTTTCCGCTGCCTCCACTCAAACAGCCTGCGCCACACCGACGGAGCGCGCCGCACCATCAGCCAGTAAGGATAGGCGTAGAGGCGGAGGAACCAGGGCTCCGCGAGGTCCAGAATATCAATGGTCCGGGCCTCAACGTCGTCCGCGCCGTCGTGCAGGGCCAGATGAACGGCCTGGCTGGCGCGCAAATTTCCCGCTCCCACACCCAGCGTCAGAATCGCGATTCGCCTGATTTCCATGCCTGCTCCCAAAACTGTTCCCGCGCCGCGACACTCGGAACCGCAGGGGATTTCACTCCCACCGGCGTACCAGCAGCACGGCGTTCAACCCTCCGAAGGCAAAGGAATTCGAAATCGCGGCGCGAATGCGCTTTTCCCGCCCCTCGTTGGGAACATAGTCCAGATCACACTCCGGGTCCGGTTGCGTGTAGTTCGCGGTGGGTGGAACCCTTCCGCGTTCAACCGCCAGGACCGTGGCCACGAACTCAATCGCCCCGGTTCCGCCCATGGCGTGCCCGTGCATCGATTTCGTGGAACTGATGGCCAGTTTCCAGGCGTGATCTCTGAACACTTCCTTGATCACCTGCGTTTCAATGGAGTCATTCAGCCGCGTTCCCGTGCCGTGGGCGTTGATGTAATCAATCTCCCCGGGCTCAACGCCGGCTTCATCAAGCGCCATGCGGATGGCTCGCACCGGGCCGTCCACTGACGGCTGGGTGATGTGTGAAGCGTCCGAACTCATGCCGCACCCGGCAAGCTCGCCATAAATGTGGGCGCCGCGCTTGAGGGCGTGTTCAAGCTCCTCCAGCAGCAGGACTCCCGACCCTTCCCCAATCACCATCCCCTTGCGGTCGGCCGAAAAGGGACGGCAGGCTGTGGCCGGGTTGCCGTTTCCGGAGGCAAGAACGCGCACCGCCTCCCAGCAGCGCATCACCCCGTAAGTGATGGGGGCGTCGGCCCCGCCGGCCAGCATGGTGTCCGCTATGCCGAACTTGATGAGATGGAACGCTTCCGCGATGGCGTGCCCTGACGACGAGCAGGCCGTCGCGGTGGTCAGCGCCGGCCCCTGCGCCCCGAACTCCATGCAGATGTGCGACGTGGCGGCGTTATGCATGATGCGCGGAATCGTGTAGGGGTGCAGCCGGGTCGCCTGCTTCGCGTAAAGATTGTGGTAGCCGGCGTCATAGCTCCCCGCCCCGCCCATGCCGGAACCCATCACCACGCCGAAGCGGCAGCGCTCTTCGTCGCTGATCTCGATACCGCTGTCTTTCATGGCTTCCCCGGCGGCAATCAGCGCGAACTGCGCAAACTTGTCCAGCAGGTCCTGTCGCTTGGGTGGGAAGTAATCGTCCGGATTGTAGCCGTCAACTTCGGCTGCGATTCGAACCAGAAGGGAGGATGCATCGAATTGGGTAATGGGTCGGACACCTGACCGCGCCTGCAGCAGGTTCTCGAAAAAGCTATCCCTGTCTTTGCCTGTGGAGGAAAAAACCCCCAGCCCCGTTATGACGACCCTGCGCACCATGGACTCCAGAAAAATTAGTTGCTGGCCGCAGGACCAATGCCCTTGGCCATTGCTGCAAGATCAGAAATGTCCTTGCCTTCCAGCACTCGATTCAGACTGTCCACAACCTGCTGTACACTTTTCATGTTCTGGGCCACAGCGTCGGGGATGTCGATCTTAAACTCTTCTTCCAACGCAAACAGGATGTTGACTCCGTCCAGGGAGTCGATCCCCAGCTCCTCAAAAGTTGCATCAATGGAAACGTCGCCGGGTTCGAGATGCTGCTCTCGAGCAATAATTTCCACGACCTTTTCGCTTACGTTCATCTCTGCTCCTTGCCGAGCGGTCCCAATACCCTGCCCCTGACCGCCTTAAGATGATATCCCGATAGGATTCTTCCTCGCGACTTCGCTGACGGTGCGTAACATCTCCGACAAACGAAAGGGTTTCTCCAGGAAAGCCCTCACCCCAAGCTCCTGCGCCAGATCGCGTTCGGTTCCGGTAATGAAAGAGGTCATCAGAATAGCGTCACAAGCGATCTTCTTTTCCTGCAGCTTCCGTAACAGATCCAGACCATTCTCACCCGGCAGCCGGAGGTCGATCAGAATCACAGCCCTGCCATCGTCTGTGCTCAGCGCTTTCCAGAGCCCCTCGCCATCCTCCACAACCTCGGCAGAGTAACCATTTGCATTCAGAACCTCGGAAAGAAGGTTCCGGCTCTCTTGATCGTCATCCACCACCAGTACTCGATTTAAACCCACTCAGACACCCGCATAGGTAGAGTTTAGCCTGTCGAACTGCATTTCTCTGAGCATCAGCGAGTCCAAAGTGGCCTGCTAATATTAAACCATTTGTTCTTAAAGCTTTATCAAATAATCTAAGTGTCATCGACAAAGCTCAACCGGCCCCGAGTGTGTCAAAATGGGACACAGTGCCACCTGAGTGTATTTTAATGTGACACCGATTTCCAGCATTTTTATGCACAACTACCGGAAGAAGCAGAACACCTTTGGCCCGCCAGCTTAAGGGCATAGTATTAGTCTAAACCATAAACCTTTGGATTGCCGCAAAGGTCAGACCTGACCGGGTGGCCGCTTCGATGATAGCCGGCAAGGCCTCGACTGTGCTCGACTGGTCGATGCCTGCCGGGGGCGGCTGTTCGTGGCCGTCGTGAAGCAGGATCACGGCGCCCGAATGTAGCCTACTCGTGGCGGCCCGGATGATCGCCTCGGGTCTGATACTTCCAATCGAAACCCATCACCGACCACATCACCATCTTGAGCCCCCTTTCCCTCAGCACCGGCATCAGGCCGAACCATCGCGCGCCGTAGGGCGGCCGGAACAGGGTAGGCCGCACACCCGTAATCCGTTCGATAGCTTCCTGGGCCCGGTCGATTTCCGCCGGCCATAAACCTGCGGCTGCGGCCCATCAGGAACGGGTGCGAATAGGTATGGTTGCCGATGGTATGGCCTTCGCGCACGATGCGCCGGGCGATTTCAGGATGGCGTTCCACGTTCTTGCCGCAAAGGAAGAAGGTTGCGGAAATCCCATGCTCGGCGAGGATATCGAGGATCTGTTCGGTAAAGGGCGGCGCAGGCCCGTCGTCAAACGTCAGGACGACGTTGCGGCTTTCCGCGGGGCCGCGATTCACAACAGGAGAAAACACCTGCGATGAGGGAATGATGCAGGCATACGCCAGCCCGCCGGCGCATCCCAGGATAATGATGAGTCCAATCGCAAAACTGACCATGGCCGACCTGCGGACTTTGCTGCCGTCCAATGCCCGCGCACAAAGCCTCCACTCCGCGCGAGCGCTCTCCCAGAGATGTTTATCCTAGCACAGGAGCTATTGTGATTCCCCATCGTCACCTTGCAGATGGCCAGAAGAAAGGGTAAGTTAAGGATAACGGGATCCCCAGAGGTGACAACATGAGCAGCACCATTGACCGCTTCATGGCGCAACAAGGGTTCGGTGACGAAGAAGCCTCGCGCCGGCGCTGGCACTTTCTGGCCCTGCAGTTTCAGCCCGCTTTCCTGGCGTTTCTGGTGGCATTGGCCATTATCATCCAGTCGCAAACGCTCTTCTTCATGCTGGCGGCCGTCCTGGTCTGGAACGTGCTCCTGCCCCGCCTGAATCTGTTTGAAAGGATCTACGACTGGGTGATTGCCGGCCCGATGTCGAAGCCGAAGCTGGAACCTGCTCCGGCGCCCCGCCGTTTTGCCCAGGGCATGGCCGCGACCTTCATGGCCATAACGGGCCTTTCGCTGGCGTTCGGCTGGATAATCACCGCCTGGGTGTTTGAGGCTTTCCTCGTGGTGGCCCTCGTCGCACTCCTGGCCGGCAAGTTCTGCATGGGGTCTTACATCTTTCACACCCTGCAGGGCCGCCGCGACTTTGCCAACTCCACCTGCCCGTGGTCAAAGTAAACACCCCAGCACGCTATCCGTGGCGGTGGAAGGCGGCGGCTGGCGCATACGCCGTTTCCTTTGCGATGTATGCGGCTCTTTGTATTGCAACAAGAGCGGATGTTGCAACGTCAGTGATGTTGAATAGCGCCATGCCCTGGCAGAAGCATTATTACGGCGAGAACCATCTTCACTTTCTGACCCGGCGCACGCACATACATTCCAAACTGCGGAACGTATGCGCCAGCCGCGAGTCTTCGTAGCGCCGGCATCTTGCCGGCCTTGAAAATTGCCGCCGGGACGGCGGCGCTACCATCGCGAACCGTCACTATATTTTGCAAACATCGGTAAGAACCGCAGGCCGCAAGGGCCTGCGCTACAGCCCCAGGCCCGGAGGGCCGAAAGAATTTAGCCCACCGCGTGAGCCGTGGGATTCGATTGGCGTTAAAATCTTCCCCAGCCCCGGCAGGGGCGAAAGACACGGGCCAGGACGCCTCGATCATCGCAATGGACGCATGCCATGAAGCTAAACAGAAGCGTCCCGCTGCGCGGGATCGCAGACTCGACAAAGCGCGAATCTGCGCCACCCGCCAAGCTGCCGGTACCCCCGCAACCGACGGTGCATCAGCCATGCGATCAAGGCGGGTGTTCCGGACATTAAAATGTATGTGCGATCTGCAGATAAATGAGCGAGGAGCCAAGGCTTCGGCTGAGGGCGGGCAGACGAGCCGCAGAAAGGCCCCAATGCTCAGAAGGTGTTTCGCTTCGGCCGAGACGATATTATTCTCGGGGCGCTTGCGCTTTGTCAGTCTACCAAGTGCTGGGCGGTCCGGGCTCTGTTTGGATGTTCGTGGTTAGCCGTGCTCTGCTTGAGCGTGAGCACGAGTTACATCCCACGGCTGCGACAGTTCGGGCATCGCACACGATACTTATGTCGAAGAGACAACTCGTCTAAGGCGAGGCATTTAATGTTGTGCCTCGCGACTGCTGAGTGGCTTAATCTTCGTGACCCCGATACGTCTGTTCCTGGCGTTCCTCCCGCATCAAGGCTATCCAATTGGGGAAGCACCTCTGAGCTACCTCGACCAGAACCCTGGCCTTCTGCTGGCGTCGTGTTCGATCCTGTTCTGGGGCCTGCGGCGCCCGGCTGTCATCTATACGAGTTTCGCGAATGGCGCCGACGATGACTCGATGAGGACAAGGTCTCGGCGTGTCACTGGCGAATCCGATTGATGGCTAAGGATTTGTTGTCTCCCTGCCAACACTACTGAAGAATTGAGCGCGCTGTTTGGCCCGTCTATTGCAGAGCATACTCTCGTAGAAACTCCGACTAGCTCCTCAAGATCAGACATCGCGGACGAAGCTAAGCTGGGCCTATCCCACGAGGCGAATAGCTTGGGGTTGCACGCATCTATAGAAGGGGATGGCAGGGAAAAGCGCTGGCGGGTGGCGCAGATATTGATTTTTAATGTCTGCGTTTCAGCGGAGCTGAACGGGGTTAAAATGGCGCGGTGTCATAGCCGCCGCGATGCTACGGCGAAAGAAACGATCTTCACTTTTTGACGACGAGCGTCTACCGCCGCACGCCGATTTTCAATTCCGAGCGCTTCAAGCGCGAATTCGTAGCCACACTGGCAGAGTTGCGCGCCGAGTTGGGATTCCGGCTTCTCGGCTATGTCCTGATGCCGGAACATTTCCATCTGCTGTTGTGGCCCTCGGCGGACGCCAATCCTTCTCAAATCATGCAGCGGCTGAAGGGGCGCACGGCGCGCTCCATTCTCAAAACTCTTCGGCAGGAGCGGCGACACGTCTGGTGCGCCAGGATGCTGAGGCGATTTTCCCTGCCCGCGACCGTCCACGACGAGGCAAGCTGCCGTGTGTGGCAGCGGCGATTTTACGACATGAATATCTGGAGTGAAAAGAAGCAACTGGAAAAACTCGACTATATGCACAATAATCCCGTGACGCGCGGGCTGGTCAGCTCGCCGGGCGACTGGCCGTGGTCAAGCTGGAGGTATTATTTTCTGGAGGACGAATCAATCATCGCAATGGACCGGATGCCATGATGACAAGCAGAAACGTCCCGCTTCGCGGGATCGCAGACTCGACAAAGCGCGAATCTGCGCCACCCGCCCGCGCTGAAAGGTATTGCGGGCCATACCCCCTGGACTGTGAGCGCAACGGAAGGAATCTCTGGCCAAATAACGTACGTCCCAGCAACGAATACCCTATGCACGGGGCTAGGCGTGGGCCTAACGTACCCGCCGACGAAGGCTATCAGCTTCGGTCCCTACTTGCAGGGTAATCTGATGAAGCCCGTCCCTGTGCTGAAGGGGTGGAGCACGAGCGTCAGCGTACAAGCGGAGCCGACCATCGGTTACACTGCCACATTTAATTCGAACGGAGCCTTGGGTGGCCCGTCGTTGTCGGGGCCAGGCTTCAGCTTCAGCAGGACGTGGTCAGCGTGCGGGCCGGTTCCGTCGGTCCCTTAGGCTGTTCGTGGCTGGCTGGCGGGCGACCGCGGCTCGGCGGGCAACGTGTGGGAGGTGTAAGGTGCATGTCTGGGCACTTCTAGTCGGGTCACTCTTGGTGGGAGGCCTAGCAGTAGCATACGGCGGCCTCATGCTATTTTCGCCGAGCAAATGGCGAGGTCTGCTGGACCGCGCAACGCTCGCGGACAGGTGGTCGTACCCCGTGAGTTCACCCCACCGGGGAATGGAAATACAACTTCGGATCGCTGGGCTGATCATCGCCTGCGGCGGAGCGTTCTTCGTCTACATCGCCCTGAACGGCTTCCTCGCACTCGCACTGGGGCGAAGCGCGCCGAGGCGGGCTTCCCCGTCCGGCACAGCGGCCCCGGCCCCCTCTGTGTTTGACCTGGCGGTGCCCGCCGTATGTGCTCTGGGTGGCTTGTACATCCTCCTGTTCCCAGATCCGTTAATTCGGTGGGGCGGGCGGAAGATGCAGCCGCCCCGTGAGATCAGGGCGCGAGCTCTCCCATACCTCAGGGTCGTCGTCCGCGCTACGGGCGCTATTGTGCTGGCGACGGGCATCCTCAGCGTGCTCGGGCAATTGCACGTAACTTTCTAGAATCGCTGGCTGGCACAAACCCCCGGGGACTACGAGGGGGTGACTGGGGTGGCGCATCTATGAGGCGGGCGGCGGGGAAAAAGGGAATAAAGAAGGCTTAGCGGAAGGCGAGCGGCACGGGGAGTTTGGCGTTGTCGCCGAGTTGGGGCCCTGGCGCCGATAACTTTTGCGGCGAGCTCCATCCGCACCCACCCTTCACGATAATCCACCGTCAAAACGTAGCGGCTCAATGCCGGGAACCCGAGTAGCCCGACAATTTCCACGCCGTAGCGGCGGCTCACGCGGCTGGCGCAAGAGTTCACAAGCGGCGTTGCCGGGTGAGCGTTGACGCAGGGGCCAGATACTGAACTACAATGGCGGCAGGAGGATTCAATGAACATTCGCTCCTGGTCAACACTGGGTCTACTCGCTCTGGCCTTCGCGCTGAACGGCCGCGCGGCCGATATCCCGGGATCCAAAGATCCGGCTGGCATGAAGCGCTACGCAGGAAGTGAGATCATCGGCTATCACGCTCCGAAATTCGACGAGTTTTTGCTGCCTCTCGGCCCGCCTACCGCGTTTTCCCCGCCTGCTTACGCCAAGAGCCTGAAGACCGAGGGATTGGTCAGCCGCTATACCTACCTGGCGCCGGCAGGCCGCTCGCCCGCCGAGTTGTTTCGCAACTATCAAATTGAATTTCAGCGCCTGGGTCTGACGCCGCTCTATGAAAAGGGAGCCGGCGCCAAGGGATGGTTCGGCCCTACGCTCAATCAAGAAGCGGATCAGGATCAGATTGGCCAGATCCTCGCGTACAACGAGCACCAGGAACGGGTCCTGGTCGCGAAATCGAAAGACGCCAAACCGACCTACTATTACCTTTTTGTAACCAGCTATCGGGACGGAGTGATCCCGCCACGGCTTAAGAGTTCCGTGGCCAAGGAGAGCTCCCTGGCCGAACTCATCGTTATTGCCCCGGAGGCGATGGAAGAGAATATGGTGCTGCTCAATGCGGCGGATATGTCGAAGGCCCTTGCCGATTCGGGTAAAGTGGCCTTGTACGGAATCCATTTCGATACCGACAAAGACACGCTCCGTCCCGATTCGGAACCCGCGCTCAAGGAGATCGGGAAGCTGCTGAGGGACGATCCGCGTCTAAAGATCCACGTGGTGGGCCACACGGACGACCAAGGCAAGCCTGACTACAATCTGGACCTCAGCCGGCGCCGGGCCGCGGCGGTGACGCGGGAGCTGATCTCCAGGTATGGAGTCGCCGCGAACCGCCTGGACTCGTTCGGATGCGGTCCCTATGCGCCAGCGGCTTCGAATGAGTCCGAACAGGGACGAGCCAGGAACCGTCGCGTGGAACTTGTCAAGTGGTAAACCCGCGGCGCGCTGCGCGAACTGAACCTCCATGCCGCGGAGAGGATTGCCCACCAGTAACCCCGTAGCGTTTAGTCAGCGCAGCATGAGCGGCGGGTCGCGCATACGTTCCACAGTTTGGAATGTATGCGCCATTTTGGCGGGTGGCGCAGATTTTTGACTTTTAAAGTCTGCGTTCAGCGAAGCTGAGATGGGTTAGAATGGCGCGGAAAAGAGAATTATGAATTGTGAATGATGAAGGATGCACAAGGCAGCCCAGAGTCGCCGCAGTGGCAGCAAAGGACCGGCTGGAATAAAAACAAGCAAAGGCCTCTCGCTTCGCGAGAACGCAGACTCGACAATGCGCGAATCTGCGCCACCCGCCAAACTACGGCACGTATGCGCCGCCCGCCTGCGAAACCTCAGGAGGTGCAGATACTGCTCAGGACGCAGGAAGCAGGGAGTCTGGCACTGCCTGCTGGGATGGATAATCGCGACCGGCTGAAGCCGTCGCCATGCGCGGCTTCAAATAGTCACTCACTAACTCACGAACCTCGGCCGTTGTCAGGGGTTTCTGGACATACTCGTAAGCGCCCAGGTCCAACGCCTCGATGCAGCAGCCGGCATCCACCGTTCGAGTCAACACCAGCACAGGCACATGGCGGTCAGCCTCGACGGCGCGACTCAGAACCGATCGTCCCTCAAAACTGGTGTTTCCCTGGTCAACCATGACCAGATCGAACCGTTCGTGCCCAAGCAACTCCACAGCCTGGGCGTAGGAGTTGACTTTCCGAACCCCATATCCAAGGTACCGCAGGGTCTCTGCGTAATAATCCAGCTCGTTAACCTCTTCGTCGACCAGGAGCACCCTGAGTTGCTTTTCATCCAGAGAGGCCTGCCCTGCGATATCATCCATCAGTCTCTTCGCCATAGCTTCCTCCTAACGCTGGAGATAACCCATGCGCCTGACTCCGGGAACAAGTCGCTCACCTTTATACCGCATTCTTTCTGGCAATCAGCTTGAGGGGGATCGCCGCCCTGGCATTGGCCTGACCATTGCACTCCTACCCCGTATCGTCCCGAATGCGCAAATGGAAATACCTGGAAATCATTCCATCAAACGGCGCATTGAAATGATTAGATTGGCAGTATTAAACGTGGACCCATCGCGTGTCTGTTCAATATTGCTCATAGTTTTGTTAAGAATTGCTCATCAGCCAATGCAAAGCATTGAGCCATCGGGACCGCGCATGTGTTGGCGGCAGAGGTTCGCGCGGGTGGCGCCCCGATGCATCGGGACGGTCAGCGAAGCTGAACGGGGTTAGAATGGCGGCAGGCATTAGGAAGCAGGCAAAGGCAGAAGGCGGAAGGCCCGGGAACATGCCAGGCTGAAGAATGGCGCTCATCACCGCAAAGCCTCTCGCTCACCCGGTACCCGTCCCTACAAGGTGAACGCTCGCGCCATCCGTCTCCCCGCGGGCAGGGCTGAACCGGTCCTTCTAGTGGGGCTCGGTGTGGCTGGGTAAAACACCGCTCTCCTACAGCAAGGATCGTGGTCATCCTATGGAGCGCAACCGCTTTACGGCTTGATGTAAAGATAGATGGTGTGCACGGCGCCGTTTTCGGCCGTGATTTCCTCGGTTTTCTCGGCCGTCCAGCCGCTCATCATGAAATCGTGCGAGACCACCCGTGTGCCGGGGCGGAGTTGCTTCTCCAGCATGGGGCGAATATCAGCATTCACGCTGGTCAGCAGATAGAGCGTCACCACTGTCGCCGGGTGAATGTCCGCCTTGAACATGTCCCCGTGCAGAATTTTGGCCTTTGAGGCAAGCCCCAGCTCCTTGATCCGCGCCGAAGATTCCTGGTACCGCTTGGTGTCGAGTTCCACGCCAACAGCGTGCGCGCCGTACTTTTGCGCCGCCATAATCACAATCCGACCGTCACCTGAACCCAGATCGTAAACAAGGTCGCTGGGGGTTACCTTGGCCAGTTCCAGCATCCGTTGGGCAACCTTCATGGGAGTGGGAACAAAGGGAACAACATCGTGAGAAGCTTCGTATTCAGGCGTCAGGGTTGACTGCGCCTGCGAAGGCCGTGGCAGAAAGAGCCCAAAAGCAGCCAGAACGGTAAGGAGAACCACCAGACGCCCGAAGTTGATGCGTCGCAACATGGTTTGCCTTCCTTATTGTAGAGTTAAGCCCATTCTACCACCGAACCGCTCCGGCAGCGCATGGACCTGAGACGCCCTGCCGCAATGCCTGAAGTGTTAGCGACAGGAACCTCTCGCTTCGCGTCAACGCCGGCGCTACAATGCGAACGTCTGCGGGGCGGGCGGGGCGCGCGGCCCACCATCACAAAAAGGGGACCATGCCATGCGATCGAGAAGGGATTTCATCAGGAGTGCCGGAGCCATGATGGCCGCGCCATACATCGCCGGCGGCCTGCCATTCAAAGCTTGGGGACATCGACTGATTTCCCCGCCGGTACCCGCAGGTCAAAAAGGCGCGGGCGGTACGCTCCGAGTGAGCGGCAACCATCGGTACCTGGTGGATGCGGAAAATAATCCCTTTCTGCTGCAGGGTGATGCCGCCTGGTCGCTGATCGTAACCCTGGAAAAAGCCGACGCGAGCGAATACCTGCGGAACCGGCGTGAAAAGGGTTTTAATGCCATCCTGGTGAACCTGATCGAGCACAAGTTCTGCAAAAATCCTCCCCGGAACGCCCAAGGCGAGGAGCCCTTTGCAACTCCCGGCGACTTCAGCACACCCAACGAGCGCTACTTTGCGCACGCTGACTGGATTCTCAAGGAGGCCTCAAAGAACGGCATCTACGTGCTTCTGGCCCCCATCTATCTTGGTTACAAGGGAACCGACGAGGGATGGAGCAAGGAATTGATGGCGCTCAGCCCGCAAAAGTGCCTGGAGTACGGCAGATATCTGGGCCGGCGCTACAACAATTTTGACAACGTCATCTGGGTGATGGGCGGCGACCGGAATCCGGAATCGACCCTGGAGCGCGTGGACCTGATCGCGCTGGGCATCAAAGAGCATGACCCGAACCACCTGTTTACAGCCCACTGCGCTCCGGACAATGACGCCGCGGAACAGTACGGCGGAGGAGGCTGGCTCAACTTCAACACGGTTTATACCTATCAACTGATTCATCCGCGCCTCTACGGCGCCTACCGCAGAGACCCCGCCGAGCCGTTCATCCTGATCGAATCGTCCTACGAAGGCGAGCACAACTCATCCGAAGCCCAGATCCGGCGGCAGGCTTACTGGACCATTCTTTGCGGCGGTTTCGGCCACGTTTTTGGCAACAATCCCATCTGGCACTTCGACGGCCCCGGACTCTTTCCGGTGAAGGAAACCTGGCGCCAGGCGATGGACCTTCCGGGTTCCGTCGGCATGAAGCACTGGGGCGATCTGTTCCGCTCGCGGAAATGGCACGAACTGGTCCCTGACCAGAAGCACGAGGTTGTCACCAAAGGGCTGGGGGAGTTTATGGGTCTGGATTATCTTGCGGCGGCGCGCACAGCCGACGGAGGCACGGTGCTTGCTTACATGCCGACGAGCCGCGCGATTACCGTGGACCTGTCAAAAATATCCGGAAGCCAAGCCCGGGCGTGGTGGTTCAATCCACGGTCGGGATCAGCAAGCAGGGCGGGCCAATTCGCCACGCAGGGGTTTCACGAGTTTACGCCACCGGGACCGGGCGATTGGGTGCTGGTTCTGGACGACGCCTCGCAGCGGCTGCCCGAACCGGGTTCGCGACTGGACTGATAGCAGACCGGGAATTCATCAGATTATGACAAGCGGACGATGCCGGGGAAGCCGTCGAATCCTGCGTCGAAGCTCAGAATCTGCTCGATGCCATGCTGCTCCATGACCGCAAGGTGGAGGGCATCGCGCGCGGAAAGCCGCGGGTGACCGAGGACAATCGCCCTGGCGCGCTCAACGGCAGCCAGGTTGACATCCAACACCTGATCGACAATGCCCAGCAAGGCGTCAAAGGCCGGCTGGATGGCGTCCCGGCGGTTGATGGCGACGTAGCGGTGAAGAATTTCCTGCAGGACCTCCGCGTCAGTAACCAGTCGCCGCCGCTCGCTGACCAATTGTTCCAGCAGACGTTGCGAATCGATCTTGTGAGGATGGGCAGTGCCCACCATATACATCGGAATGTTCGAGTCGATCAGTATCACGGCTGCGCGCCCGACCCGTAACCCGCTTCGATCTCCGCCAGCATTCGGTTAATATCAGCCGTTGGATAATCGAATCGCGCGGCGGTGCGGATGACTTGAAGCTTCTTGCCTGCGGTGCCCACCGGTTCCCGCTGGCGCGCCTGGGCAAGCGCCTGCCGTACCCATTCGGCCACCGACATGTGGCGAGATCGGGCGGCGCGCTGAACCTCCCGGTACTCAGGGTCTTTTAGAATGACTTGCAGCCGTTTAGCCATGCTTTGAGTATATATGACTCATAGTGATGAGTCAATCCTTAGAAGGGGTGCGACAGAATCCCAATCGTGAACTCTCTGGTTCCCCATCGGGGAATTCGTTCATGACTGCAACAACCCTCTCGCTTCACGTTACTGCGGGCGATACAATCCAGACATGTGCATCGGGGGAAACCAACGAAATTGGAATTTTGCGCGGGAGGATGTGCCATGAACAACGCCGACAGATCCGGGCCAGGCCCCCAACAACCATCGCCGTCGAGAACCGTGACGGAATTCTGGCCGGCCCTGCCGCTGGCAGAGTGGGAAGACACCCTCCACACTCTCCACATGTGGACGCAGATCGTGGGCAAAGTGCGGCTGGGACTGGCGCCGCTGCAGAACCACTGGTGGAATGGCGCGCTCTATGTGACCACGCGCGGCCTGACCACGTCGCCGATTCCGTACAAAGGCGAGGCGTTTGAAATCCAGTTTGACTTTGTCAATCATCGCCTGGAGATCCTGACCTCCTTTGGCAGGCAGCAGGCGCTGGCGCTGGAACCCAAATCCGTGGCGGCCTTTTACAAGGAGTTTCTCGCGACCATGCACGCGGCGGGAATTGAAACCACCATCAACCCCAAGCCGCAGGAAGTTCCGCAGCCGATTCCTTTCGACCAGGATGTGGCGCACCGGTCTTACGATCCTGAATACGCCAACCGCCTGTGGCGCATCCTGCTCTCAACCTCCATGGTGTTTGAGGAGTTTCGCGCCCGCTACATGGGGAAAGCCAGCCCTGTGCATTTCTTCTGGGGCAGCTTTGACCTGGCTTACACGCGATTCAGCGGGCGGGTTGCCCCGCCCCGCAAAGGCATCATCACCTCTGAGGCTTACTCGCACGAGTGCAGCAGCGTGGGCTGGTGGCCGGGAGGCGGAGACGTCAAGGGAGCGGCTTTCTACGCCTACACCTCTCCGGCGCCCGAGGGATACAGCCGGCAGGCCGTGCGGCCCGGCGCCGCCCATTATGACAACGAGCTGGGCGAGTTCATTCTGATGTACGATGACGTGCGCCGCGCCCCCTCGCCGCGCCAGGCTATTCTGGATTTTGCCCAGAGCGCCTACGAAGCGGGCGCCAATCTTGCAAAGTGGGACCGGAAATTGCTCGAGAGGAGATCAATGCCATGAGTGAAGCAGGATGTTCTCACCTGGACCAGATTAAAGTTGAAACCACCGACAAGGACGTGTGCGAAGAGTGCGTCAAGATGGGCGATAGTTGGGTGCACCTGCGGCTTTGCCTGAGCTGCGGGAACGTGGGCTGCTGCGATTCTTCCAAAAATAAACACGCGACCAAACACTTCCGCTCCAGCGGCCATCCTCTGGTCCGCTCCATCGAGCCGGGAGAAAACTGGGTGTGGTGCTACGCGGACCGGATGTTTCCGGGCGAGATTGAGAGCTGAAGAACGCCAGGGGGCCGTCGCGGATTGTTGGCGTGCCACGGCCATCCTGGCCGTGCTTCGACACGGGCGGGACGCCCGTGTCACGTTCGCACGTTATAGGGGTTTTTCGGACGCACCACTACTGAGGATTGTAAAATATGGTGACAAGCTTGTTTGTAGCGCCGCCGTCCCGGCGGCATTTTTCAGGGCCGGCAAGATGCCGGCGCTACGGAAGCCCGTCGCTCTATTATGCAATCCTCTTTAAGGCCTGGCAGCAATCGAAAACGGGAGGGTTTAGATGAGCATCTTCCACCATGACGGTCATCATCATCACGAACACCGGCGCGGTTTCCTGAAAAAGAGTTTCCTGTTTCTGGGCTCTCTTGCCGCACCTGCCGGCTTTGCCCGCGCGGCGCGCCCAAGTCCAAAAGAAGAGGCCGGCCATCCTCACCCGCCGGGCTCAGCCGCTGACCCTGCGCCGAAACAGGCGGAGGTGAAAATAAGCAAAGAACCTTACCGGATATTTGACGCTCATCTGCACTGCCCCAGCGAAGACGGCGGCGTCTGGCAATGGTATCCCGTAACCAAGAGCTTTGAGGATTTTGCCGGCTACCTGGATCGTAGCGGAGTCGAACGAGGCATCATCAATTCCGTGCGCTGCCAGCTGGCCACGAGTCCCGCAGAATTCATCAAAGGCAACCGCGAAGTCGCCCGCTATGTGGAGCGGTACCGCGGGCGCTTTGTAGGCGCGTGCGTGGTGAATCCGCTGTTCATCGACGAGGCGCTGCGCGAGATCGAAGACTGCCGCAAGCAGTTGGGATTTGTCTGGGTGGGCGAACTCTGCAACTATACGGTTCCCTACCCTTACACCATCAGGGAATTTGAGATGCTGGTCCAGCAGGTGCGCAAGCTCGGCATGGTGCTCGACGTCCACACCGACCTGCCCGAAATGGAATACATCATTCAGAAGTATCCGGACTCTACCATCGTCTTCCCTCACTTTGGCGAGAGTCCGAACGAGATTTTCAAACGCCTTGACCTTGTTGCGCGCAATCCCAACTGCTACATGGACACCTCCGGGGCCGGCCATGAGCGCGTGGGCATGCTGGAGTATTCAATGAAGTCCATCGGACCGGACCGGGTGCTGTTCGGGTCAGACTTTACCATCAACGAACCCGGCGGCGTGATCGCCCGCATCAAGAACTCTTTCCTCACGGAAGAACAGAAACGGAAAGTTCTCTCGCAGAACCTGGACGCCCTGCTGAAGAAAATCCAGGCACCCGCTAAACCCAGCGGTTGAACCATTCCAGCATCAGTTGCTGGGCGCGGGCCGGGAAGCTGTGGGGCCCGTCAAACAAGTAGGTCTTAAAGCGTTCCGGCTTGCCGATGGTTTCATAGCAGGTGGCAAGATTTTTGAAGGCCGCCTTGACGCCGTCGGGCGGAAACAGCGTGTCCCGCAATCCGTGGACCACCAGCATGGCTCCGGGCATCAGCAGCGAGCCGACGTCGGGATAATCGAGATACTTCCACAGTCCGGGAACGTTGCCGGCAGGGATGGTGAAAGAGACCCACCAGGGATTGATCTGGTGGAATGAGGTCATCCACCCCGCAACCACCGCCGCCTTGATGCGCGAATCGAGCCCGGCCAGAAAGTTGCTGCGCCATCCGCCCACGGAAAGGCCCACGCAGGCGATCCGCTTGGGATCCACTTCCGGCCGGCTGACCAGGTAATCGACGGTGCGCATGTCATCCCAGCAGAGCACGCCGCCCCAGGTGATTCCGGCTTGTTGCAGGTTCCGGTCCACCCAGCACTCCTTCCCCCCGTTGCGATGGTTGATTGTGTTGATGGTCTCTTCCGACTCCATCTTCGACCAGGTGTTGATGCCTTCCTTGATGTCGGAATCCAGAATCAGCCGCCGCTCGCCAAAGTAATACATGTCAATGGCGATCACAGCATACCCGTTGCGGGCCAGCGTGGCCGGGTAGCTGATGCCGTCGTAGTACTGCTTGCGGTAGCGCGTGAGCACGGGATTTTCGCCGTCTTTCTGGATCACCTTCTCTTTGCCCCAATAGTAGAACCCGCCGTGATCGTGCAGCGCCACCACGCCCGGCACGGGAAATTTGGCGTGTTTGGGCAGCAGGAGATACGCGCCCAGTTCAAGGTCGGGCGTGGTGTGGAACTTGAGATATTCCTGGATGTAGTCGCCGCGGTCAACACGCTCCAGGACGCGCGCCTGCGGCTCAAACGTTTTGGGACGGTAAAGCAGCAGGTCAAAGATCTTGGCGCGCACCTGGGCCTTCCAGGCTTCGAGGTCGGTGGGCCTGGCCTTCAGAAAAGCCATGCTCTGCGTCGCCTCTTCCTGCGTCTGCTTGATGAAGGGATAGAGGCTTCCGAGCGGCGACCCTTTCCATTTCAGATCCTTGTCCGCCTCAATCCTGGCCAGCATTCGGGTCATGGGATTCTCGTCATCACTCTGGGGCGGGACAGCCAGGGCAGCGGAAGGCACAGCAATGGCCGGCGCAGCGGCAGCCGCCGCCATGGTGCGCAACAGGTCGCGGCGGGTCAGTTGTTCGGACATGTAAAAGACCTCCTTATGAATGAGGATTGCATCATAGAGCGACGGACTTCCCTAGCACCGGCATCTTGCCGGCCCTGAAAAGTGCCGCCGGGACGGCGGCGCTACAAACGAGCGTTGTCACCCTATTTTGCAATCCCCAGTAGAGCTTCGTGGCAACACAGGTTTGGCAACGCGCGCCCACCCGCGGTCCATTTGCGCAAAGCGCGCCAACAGCAAAGGCCACCAGCATACGTTCGGCTACGGGCAAATGCAACGATTCCTGACAGGCGGCACGAAATTCGCCGTGGAATAATACATTTTCTCTTGCGCGGCACAAGGAAACCTGTAATCTTCGCATTCTGGCCTTCACCCTGAATCACTGAAAGCGGCCCGGGCAAACGAGGACGAGAGAAACGCTTGAGCACGGCATCCATTCCTGACGCACCCCGCATGGCAGATTCATCCAAGTCCCCCAAAAGCGCTGCCGGGTTGACCTTGTGGCCGCTGGTGGCGGCAACTTTTTTTATGGTGTGCGGCGGCGCCTATGGCACGGAAGACATTGTGCGCGGCTGGGGATACGGCCGCGCGCTCATCATCCTGGCGCTGACTCCGTTGATCTGGGCCCTGCCCGTCAGCCTGATGGTGGGCGAGCTTTCGAGCTCCCTGCCCGCCGAGGGAGGTTTCTACGCCTGGGTGCGCGCAGGCGATAGGCGACTTCTGGGGATTCCAGGAGGCGTGGCTGTCGCTTGCCGCCAGCATTTTTGACATGGCCATTTATCCCGCGCTGTTTATTGCCTATCTCGAACGGCTGGCGCCCTGGGTGGGAGAGGAGCATCACGGGCTGATGATCGGCCTGGCAATGATCGTTGTGTGCACGGCGCTGAACCTGGCGGGTATCCATACGGTGGGCATCACATCATTCTGGCTTTTTCTTGTCATTTCAGGCCCCTTTGCGCTGATTGTGTTGATGGCCCCCTTCAAGGCCGGAATGCTGGCCCATACGGCGTCCCCTCCTGTAACGACATCGGTGGGCCTGCTGGGCGGAACTTTGGTGGCCATGTGGAATTACATGGGCTGGGACAACGCCTCCACCATCGCGCGCGGAGTGGAGCGTCCGGAGCGCACCTACCCGCGGGCCATGTTCCTCTCCGTCACCCTGGTGGCGCTGACTTACCTTCTGCCGGTTTCGGCAATCTGGATGACCGGCCTGCCTTCTTCGGCATTTGAGACCGGCTCCTGGGCCACGGTGGCGGGACTGGTGGGCGGCCACTGGCTGCGCGCGCTGCTGGTGCTGGGCGGAATGGTCAGCGCATTCGGCATTTTTAATGCGCTGGTGATGAGTTACTCACGCCTGCCGCTGGCCATGGCCGAGGACGGCATGCTGCCCCGCATCTTCGCAAAATTGCATCCGAAAACCAAAGCTCCGTGGGTGGCCATCCTGGCATGCGCAGCCGGATGGGCGCTGTGCCTGGGCCTCGGCTTTGAAAGCCTGGTAACGCTCGACATCATGCTTTACGGGGCGAGCCTGGTGCTGGAGTTTGTGGCGCTGGTGGCGCTGCGCGTCCGCCGGCCGGAAATGCCGCGCCCCTTCCGCGTTCCGGGCGGCCTGGCTGGGCGCGGTCCTGGTGGGCGTTTGCCCAACTGCGCTGCTGGCGCTCTCGCTGGTCCGCAGCCATCATGAAACGATGTTCGGCATCAACGGACTTACATTTGGCGTGCTCACCATTCTGGCCGGCTTCGCGGCTTACTACGCAACCGCGCCGCTCCGCCGGCAGCATTCGACCACGCCCCCACAAGCAGGATAGCCATCACAGCTTCTTCCCGGTCACGCTTTCAAGGTGCGTTTCAGGGACCGGACGGCTGAGATAGACGTTGAAGTCCTTCACCCCGTCGAGCGCAAACGCCCCCGTTCCGGCCTGCGTCTTGACGTGGATAAAATCGGCGTGCTCCACGTCGTCCAAGACAAATGCGGGCCGGGCGTCTTGCTTCATGGTGCGCACCTCGACGTCACTCACCTGGAGCCCGTTGATGTGCCGGAAGTAAAACCCATAGGCGGGCATGGGCCCGAACATGTTGGGCTCGGGGTAGTGATTTTCCAGTTCCGGAGGCTTGATGGCAGCATCTTCAGCGGTGCCCCCACCCTGGTTGTAAATAATGATGTCGCTGAGCCGGACGTCTTCAATGGGATGGCCGGGAATACCGCTCAGGATGGAGCAGAAACGGCCGCCGGTGTCGTGAGCAACCAGGTTGCTGATGCTGACCCGCCGCAACTGGCCGATCGCCCTCCCTTGCGGGCCGCGCATCCGGCTGCCCAAACGCATGAAGATCGGAAGGTCGGGAATGTCGCGCATGGTGATGTTGCTCACGGCAATGTCTTCCAGCAGCGCGCCGTCCACTGTTTCCAGCGCCAGCCCGCGGCAATGTTCAAAGACGCAGTTCGAGATGGTGATGTTCTTGAAGCCCCCGTTTGATTCCGTGCCACACTTGATGCGCCCGGTGGGAAAAGGCCGCTGGTCTTCAGCCCAACGCTTGAACGTACCATCGAGCAAAGTCCCGAGTTGGTAGCCGCCGGTGACAAAGCAGTTGGTGATGGTCACATTTTCCGTGGAGCGCGCATAGCCCAGCGCCCAGGAACTCTTGGGGCAGATGCCGTCGTCCCAGGGGGAATTCACCGTCAGGTTGGATACACGCACGTTGCGGCAGCAATCGAAATCAACCCCGTCGCGGTTGGTATCCATCACCACGTTGTCCAGCGTAAAATTGTCCACGCCAGTGGCCAGGATGGCGAAGTGGCCGCCCTGCAGCATGGAGATATCGCGGATGATGACGTTGTGGCAGTTCTTCAGGCTGATGGTCTTGTCGCCCACGCCCGGATTGGACTCTCCGGGACCGCGCGTCAAGCCCTTGCCATAAATCAGGCCCGGGCCAAGAATCGAAATGTCGTGGAGGCCCACACCCCACAGCAGGGCGTTGTGCCAGTGCCGGTGTCCGAAATCCTCGTACTCGCCGGCCTCAGGATTATCTTCCGCCGCATCGTAGTTGCCGCCCTGCCCGGTCTCGCCGGCCAGGATGGTGGCGCCGCGGTCAAGATACAAAGCAACGTTGCTCTTGAGTTGGATCGAGTAGCAGAGATAAGTTCCCGCAGGGAAAAAAACGGTGCCGCCTCCCGCGCGGGCAGCCGCTTCAATCGCCTTGTTGATGGCCGGGGTATCAACGGTCTTGCCGTCGCCCGCGGCTCCCATGGCGCGGACATTCAACACAACAGCGCCGTGCGCGCCATTCGTCGAGCCGGGCATCTGCCCTTTCGCAGGAAGGCCGAGCCCGGCAGCATGGCCCAGGCCGGGGATCAGCAGGTCCGCCGCTACCAGTCCCGCTCCCAGGCCAAACATTTTTTGAAGTGCCTGCCGCTTGTTGATGCTGATATTTGCCGCATTATCTTTCGTCATCACGCGCCCTCTTTCTTTCGAAGAATGTGGGACGATTGCGCCCAATCAAACTATGAATTCGAGGACGCCATCATATCCGGCGAAACCCCGCCGCGCAACCTATTGCAGGCAGACAATGGTCGGGAGGCTGGTTGGCGCACGCCCTGACCGTTGTTATCCTCGGCCGTTTTCAGTACTATGGCACATCCCCGTCTCTCGAAGATTCTGCGATTTCGGGGTGCTGTGGTAAGCAAAGCCATGGGAAACGCTGCGTGGCCGGGATGGGCGCACCCAGGTCCAGAGAGGGCAAATGAGCGAGGGTAAAAAAGAGGTCTATGACGTGCTGGTTGTGGGTTCCGGCGCCTCCGGCGGATGGGCATGCAAGCGATTGGCAGAAGCCGGCCTGAAGGTTGCGCTGGTCGATGCCGGCCGGCAGCAGTCTGACAAGAATTTTACCGAGCACGAACCCGCTTTCAAATTGAAGTACCGCGACATGGCCCCGGAAGTGATTCGCCGGACGCGGCCCCGGCAAAAAGACTGCTACGCCTGCATGGAGTACAACTACGACTGGTTCTGCAACGACCTGGACGAACCGTACACCACGGCCAAGGACATGCCCTTCAGCTGGCAGGGACGCATGCGGGTGACCGGCGGCCGCACCAACGTCTGGGCGCGGCAGAGTTACCGGTTAAGCGATCTCGATTTCAAAGCCGCCTCTCACGATGGTTACGGCGACGACTGGCCGCTCAGCTACAAGGACCTCGCTCCTTATTACGACATCGTGGAAGAGTACGTCGGCATCACGGGTATCCCGGAAGGCGTCTATGAACTGCCCGACGGGAAATTCCAGCCGCCCATGGGACTGACCTGTGCCGAGACGCTGTTGCGGAAACGCGTGAAAGAAAAACTTGGATGGACGGTCACGCTGGGGCGCTCGGCCAACCTGACGAAACCGATCAACGGGCGCGCTGCCTGCCATTACTGCGGCCCCTGCGAGCGCGGCTGTGTGACGCATTCATACTTTAATTCCTTTCTTCACGACGGTGGCGGACGCCTTGAAGACCGGCAACTGCACCCATATTCCCAACGCCATGGTCTACAAGGTTCTAATGGACGCGGACGGCAAACGCGCCAACGGACTGCTTTACATTGACCGCAACACGCGGCAGCCCAAGGAAATTTACGGACGTGTGGTGGCCCTGTGCGCGCAGTCGCAGGAATCCGTCCGCATTCTGCTGAATTCGAGTACGCGGCAATACCCTAATGGACTGGCCAATTCCAGTGGTGCGCTGGGCCACTATCTGATGGACCATCTGTGGGTGGCGGCCGGCGCCAGCGCGGAGTTTCCCGAGCTTGGCGACAAGCCCAGCCTGAATGGCCCCAACCGCCCTGACGGCATTTATGTGATCCGCTTCCGCAATACGGAGCGCGGCCCGAGGTCGAAAAAGTTTCTGCGCGGTTACGGCTACCAGGGACGAGGGGGCGCGAATTTCAACCTGGCGGCGACGGGCTTTGGAGAGGCTTACAAGAAGGCGGTGACAGACCCCAATATCACGGTGAAGATCAGCAGCTTTGGCGAATGCCTGGCACGCTGGGACAACTACGTTGAAATCGATCCGAACGTGGTGGACACCTACGGTATTCCGGCGCTACGAATTCACATGAGCTTTGGCGATAACGAACACGCCATGATTCCCGACATGGCTGAAGCGGCGGTGCAGATGATGGAAGCCGCCGGCGGCCGCAATATCCAGCCGTTCACTGTCCCTGACCGCCAGCCCGGTTACGGCATTCATGAGGTGGGAATTGCGCGGATGGGAGATAATCCCAGGAAGTCGGTGCTCAACCAGTTCCAGCAATGCCACGACATTCCGAACCTGCTGGTCCTGGACGGGTCGGGATTTACCTCCAGCGCCTGCCAGAATCCCACTTTGACGATTATGGCGCTGTGCGTGCGCTCCTGCGACAATCTGATGCAGGAAATGAAGCGCGGAAATGTGTAGACGGCCGTTGCCGCCCGGAAGATGCCCGCGGGCCTGCCTGGTGAAAGGAGAGTGTGCGCCCGAGGGTGCTACCTCAGAACGGGAAGCGGCATCACAGGCTTGATGGCTTGTGAGTTGCCCATCTGATAGCCCTTAACGTGCTTGCTGGTACTCTCATTGGGCATTTTGCCGCTCTTTTCCACAAATGTGGTTCCGCAGCCGACAGTAAAAAGCGTCGCGAAAAAAATCACGGCTCCCATCAACAGACAGTATTTTGACTTTACAAGATTGCGTATCATCCTGGTCTCCTCATTTGTAATATGATGGCGTATTCGGATTGCCGAAAACTCGTGCCCCGTGCCACAGCGCCCTGTCATATTCCGGCAAGCTTTTATTTTAACCCGAACATTATCTTTGGCGCTAACGCCAAGAACGGCCCGCAACAGAAGTTGAGCACGGTTTCTTCCTGCACGGAATACGAAGCTTCGCAAAACCGAACAGGGAAAGGATCGGAATAAAACATGAGATATACAGCGATTCCAGCCACCGTCATCGTTGTCTTCTTTTTGGTTGGCATTGCCATGGCGCCGCGCATTGAAAGCCATGCCGCAACTCCACCGTCCGCGTGGTTCAACATTATGCCCGACGCCTCCCTCGACCACTGGACGCGCGTCGCCATCCCGCCCGACCGCCCTTTGCCGAAATACTCCCAGTGGAACGTGGATGCCGCAACCCACACTCTCGTCTGCGCGGGCGACGGCGGGCATGAATGGCTCCGCTATGACGGGCAGCAACCGGGCGATTTTCTGTTCCACGTAGAGTGGCGGCTGATCAGGCACGAAGGGACCAAAGGTTACAACAGCGGCGTGTTCGTGCGCAATAACAGCGATGGGAGCATCTGGTACCAGGCGCAGGTCGGAAATTCGAGCGGCGGCTACTGGTTCGGCTATGACAACCCTGCCGTAAAAGGTCCCATCAGCTTCAACCTGCAATCCCGGATGGCCGACAATCCTGTCAAACCTGCCGGCGAATGGAATACCTTTGACATTCGCTGCCAGGGAGCAAAAATCATTCTGAAAGTGAACGGAACCGAGACCAGCGAATTCGACAAGTGCAGGAACCTGAAAGGCTATCTGGGCCTGGAAGCCGAAGGCTCACGCATCGAGTTCCGAGATATGAGAATCAAAGTGCTGAAGTGATGGTGAGCGGCGAATTTTCCGCGCACGCCGTTCGGGTTGGCTCCCCGCAACGAGTCGTCAGAGTTTACTGACTTCCAGCAGCAGGTGCTGGCGGAACTCCGTCTTCAGCCGGGGACTCGAGGCGTCGATGATTCCCATGTCCTTCTCGTTCTCGTAGTCATACACTCGGTGCCGGCCGGGATCAAGGCCGCGGAGTTCCACTTCGCCTTTCCAGGCCAGGCGGGGATTGGGCGCGTAGAAGGCATAGTACATTTTGCCGTCTTTCCGGATGGCGTAAGCTTCCGGCAAATCGTACCCATAGTTGTAGAGATCGAGGAAGGTGCCGCTCGAAAGCATCTCGCGATTGTAAATGGCCGTCCACTTCTTCCAGATTTTCTCCCTGGCGGGCGTCAGGTAGACATTCTTGAAATGCGGGCCGGGATCAGGCCACACAAACTTTGTGCCCACCACGCCGCCCGCTCCCACGGTTGAAGCAAAGTCGTCGCCCACGTCAATTTCCTTATCCGTATTGGGGAACAGGACTTTTGTCAGTTCCACGTGGTCGCCATACACCGCCGCCTGCGGCCCCAGCAGAGCCTTGTACATCTTGATGCGCCGCCGCACCTGGATAGAGCCCACCGGGTCCGCCGTCACCGCCTGGTTCATGTAAGGCAGCCAGGCAAAGTTGGGCGGTGCTCCGCAGGGGCAGATCTGCGTGACACTATAGGCCTTGAGTGCGCGTGAAGTTTCAAAAATCGCCTGGATCACCTTCGGCATGGCCAGGATGGAATCCTGCGGAGACTTGTGGTTATGCTTGGGATTGTAGCAGGGCGGCGCGCTGAACACGCTGTCCATCTTGCTGCCGTCGAACCCCCATTCATGGACGAACCGCTGCACCAGCCTGACAAAATATTTCTGTACTTCCGGCAGCGCCGGGCAGAGCGAGGCCACATCACAGACGGGGCTGATCAGCCGCGCGTGTTTTCCGTCTTTGTCAAGAATCAGCCAGTCCGGGTGCTCCTCCGCCAGTTTGGAAGTGACAGCGTGGTTCCAGCTCAGGTGTTTGCCCTGGCCGTCATCCACGGCCAGCGGCTGCCACCAGAGCTGCATATACAATCCCTGCTTGTGGAATTCATCGGCCAACTGCTTGATGGTCTGGCCCGGAAAAGTATCCTCGCGCGGTTCCCAGTCGCCGAAGTCATTGAACCAGCGATAGTCGAGGGTGGCCCACTTGATGCCCATCTCCTTCAACTTGGGGATCGTCCCCAGCATCTCGGCCCGGGTGACGTCCTGCTCATAACCCCAGCCGCACCAGCTGATGTTGTAGGCCTGCTTGCCCGGATTCGGAATGCCCCAGCCCTCGCGCTGCAGCACTCGTGAATACATCCGCAGGGGCTTGTAAAAGTCGCCCTCGTAAACCGAGATAAAGCTCTGCGGCAGCGCATAAGTGTCGCCGGGCTTCAGAGTCGTTTGGGGTTCCAGTTCCATGGAGGCTTCAACGCGATTGCCATTGCCAACCTTGACGGGAAGCGAGAGCACCAGCGGCAGCAGTTCCAGGTGGCCCATGCCAATTCCCACCTTGTCCGTCCAGAACGCCACCACCGGGATGCCGCCGCCCAGGCCCTTGGGCGTTGGACCACCCATCAGGTTGGGCTGAGTAAATTTCGCCGTTATCTCCTCAATGATGTTCTCGCCCCATTTGTAGCTGGAGCCCTGGAAGGACCACATACGGTAAGGCGGCGCCTTGCGGTCAATCAATGAAGCATTCAGCCGGTGCCGGTTGGCCACCACACGGTCAATCGGAAGTTCCTTCGTGCTCATGTTCTTGTAGATTTCCGAAACCACGGCCAGGTTGGGAAAGTCGTCGTAAATCTCCACCGCGAGAGTCTTCTGGATTCCTTCCGGGCTGCTGGCAGGCATTTCAATGCGCTTGCCGATCGGGCCGATTTTGCCCCTGGCGTCGGAGATGACTGACTGGCCGAAATCAAACGTGAAATTTGCAATCTGCTTGCCGCCGCTCAACAGATAGCTGCCCGCGGAGCCGGACGCAGGATCCTCAATCGTCAGGTCGCCGTTTTGCTTTCGGAGAAAAGCCTGGATATTTCCGGAAGGAAGAACGTGGAATTCAGCCGACGCCGTCTGGAGAAGAACGGGGCCGCCTCTGTTGACTCCAATGACGACCGAGGAATTCCGCCCCGGATGATTGCCACCGGTCCCCCCGCTCTTGCAGCCAGCCAGCCCGGCCACCAGCGCAATACCCGCCTGTTCCAGCCACTGCCGTCTGTTCATCTCAATCCCCCGCCGTCATTTTCTCAAAGCAACCGAATATTATACTGCTTTGTTTGGGAGCAACCAGCTTAAGCGGCTGCAGCGCGGTCTGCCCCCAAAAGTGGTGGGATAACCATTCCACCCGCAAGCGCAGCCTCAGTTGTCCGGCACTGGAAACGTGTCGCCGGTATCGCTGACCCACTGTTTCAGCCGGTCGATCAGCTTTTTGCGTTCGGCGCGATGGCTGTTGTAGTGGGCCAGGTTGATCAATTCGTAGGGATCGTCGTTCAGGTTAAACATCAGCCAGGAAGTATCGGGCAGGCAGGCGTATTTCCAGCCGTCCCGCGTGACCAGGCCGCGCCAGGGGCGGTTGATGCAGCCTCCCTGGATTTCAGCGTCTGCCTTCTCGACCCGTTCAGCCAGTGTATCCATCGGACTGATGGGGCCGAAGAATCCCGGCGGTACAACCTGCTCGAGGTAAGCCGAATCCGGCTCGCTTACCCTGGGACTGCGGGCCAGGCGGTAATGTGAATAGTCGGTACCGTCCATCCAGGAAGGTTTCCGGATGCCGCAGAGTCCCAGCGTGGTGGGAGCAATGTCCACGCTGTTAAAGGGAATCGAGGGGCGCCCGCTGCGGTTGCCATTGTAATAGGGCACGCCGCCGCCCACAATCATTGGGATACGGATGGATTCCTCGAACGGGGTGGTCTTTAAGAAGTGCCCGTGTGAACCCATCATGTCGCCATGGTCGGCGAACTGAAAGATGTAAGTGTTGAACTGCATGCCGATCTCTTCTAGAGTCTTCCGCACGCGGCCGAGGTTCCAGTCCAGGTTTTCAATCTGGGCGTAGTAGCCGGCCAGTTCGCGGCGCGTCTGCTTCTGGACAGCTTCCACGGGCGGAACGTTGGCCCGCAGTTCGAGCTGGCCGCCGTTGTAGTGGCTCATGAACTCTGCCGGCGCGACATGCGGATTGTGCGGAGGCTCGACGGAAACAATGGCAAAGAACGGCTTGCCCTTGCCCGCCCTGGCCTCCTCGCCGCGTTCCTTCAAATATTTGATCAGCAGGTTGGTGAGTTCGTCGGTTTCATACCCTGGCAGCCGATATTGGAAGGCGTCCTTGCCGGAACCGCCATGAACCCAGCAATCCCACTGGCTGTTGTTGTTTTCATAGCCGATCCAATCATCAAAGCCGCCGCGCCGCTCGGGAGGAACAATGTGCAGGCCGGCACGGCCGTTGCGCTCGTGCCATCCATCCACGTGCCACTTCCCGAAGTAGGCCGTCCGGTAGCCCGCCTCGCGAAACGGTGTGGCGATGGTCGCCTGGCCGGCCGGAAGAGGATATTCATGGCCGGGAACACAGTGATGCGGGTAGCGGCCCGTCAGCATCGAGCCCCGGAAGGGCGAGCAGAGCGGAAAGCACGTAACCGCGTGATCGAAGTTGACTCCCGTGCGGGAAAGAATGTCAATGTTGGGTGTATGAACGTTAGGATCGCCGTTGCAACTGATCGCGAAGGAGCGGAACTGGTCACCCAGAAACCAGATCACGTTCGGCTGGGTGGGCGCCCCCGGCTCGGCAGGCGCAGCCGATCCTGTCGAGGCATGATGAAGAGCCGCCGCGGCTCCCGCGGCCCCCAGAGAATTTTGAAAAAAGGTTCTGCGATCCACGAGACCCTCCTTTGAACTGTGATCCGCCGCCGTGAATCGATCTACGGTTACAAATAAGATTGACGGCCGGATTTCCGCAGACGGCGCCTCCGCGCAGCTCTTACTGTTGCACAAAACACAAGCAAGACAGGGGAGAAATTCATATACCGGAATGGAGGGTCATGGTAACGGATTGATGTCGAGGTGGCGGACCGCAGTGGCCGGGTCAGGCACAGCGGCCTCGTGCGCCACGATGAACCAGCGGCCATTGATCTTCCTGACAACGACAAGGTTGACGCCCATCGCTTTCTGCCCGGCGTTGGTGGATTCGTAGCGGCCCACTGTGTAGGCGATATTACTGGAACAGCCCATGGATATAATCTGGATGGAGTCGATATGATAATGTGCGTCGACGCCGTGCTTAACGTAGGCCTGGATCGCCGAGCGCCCGTGGATGATTCCGGTGATGTAGTGTTGCGTGAGATAGTCGGCATTTTCAGCGTAAAGCGCCGCCACGCCGGCGGCGTCCCCGCTGTTATAGCGGCCCTTCCATTGCGCGGCGATCTGCCGAATGGCGTTTACGTCAGAGGCATCAGTGCAGCCGTTGTGTGCCTCGGTGCCAGCGCGCGCACCCGCCCGAGTCCCCTGCGAACGGGCCGCCACTGCACAAATGAGAACCACCGTGAGCAATAGCATCCACTTCATCATTTTCACCCCTTCGTTTGCCGCACTGGCTCGAATATCCTTCGAGGACCAGTCTATGATGACGTATCTGCAGTTACACTGGCAAGCCGTCAGACTGCTGGCCCGTGCAAATTGTGCTACGCTAAGCGGACGTAGAGGCGTGGGAGCGCGTAGCTTGCGGGCTTCCGCCTCTTTTTGAGGAGCGACGATGGCAGAGAAAATTGGAATTCTGGTTCGTGTGGAATCGGGGCTGGGTGTACTGCACCAGTTGACAGGGGTGATTGCCGCACTGAAGGGCGACATTTCGTCCGTGGCAATTGTTGACAACAGTCCCCATGAAGCGCGGATCTACTTTGAAGTGGAACTGCCCGGCGCGCCCGAAGCGCTGCTGGAAGGACTGAAGGCTCTTCCCGTGGTAAAAGAGGCGTCGCTCATTGACTCCCTCGAGAAGGTTTACGGCAAGCGCATCATCGTGATGGGCGGCGGCGCGCAGGTGGGGCAGGTGGCCATCGGCGCCATCTCTGAAGCCGACCGGCACAACATCCGCGGGGAACACATTTCCGTCGACACCATTCCGCTGGTGGGCGAGCAGCCCCTGGCGGAAGCCGTTCGAGCGGTGGGACGATTGCCGCGCGCACGCGTCCTGGTGCTGGCCGGATCACTGATGGGAGGCGATATCGAACGCGCCGTCCGCGAGGTGCGCGCCCAGGGATTGCTGGTGATCAGCCTGAATATGGCCGGCAGCGTTCCCGAGGTGGCTGACCTGGTGGTTACCGACCCGGTACAGGCCGGCGTAATGGCCGTGATGGCCATTGCCGATACCGCCAAGTTCAACATAGACCGGCTGAAGAAGAGGACGTTCTAGGGCGTCCCAGCGCCAGGGGACGACCTCCATTTTGCCATCCAAAACCAACAACTCCTTGAATTTCTACGGCAATAAATCAGCGCGGCTTGCCGGCGGGAACCAGATAGAGGGGTTCATGATTGCGCGGCAGAGAGAGCGCCTTCTGCACCTCGGTTTCATGAAAAGCTCCCATGGACACGGCCCCCAGGCCCAGCGCCACAGCTTGCAACAGAAGGTTCTGCGTGGCGTGGCCGGCTTCAAGATGCACGTAGCGCCGGCCGCGGGCCGGTCCGTACTTCTGCGACGTGCGCTCATAGACTCCTGCCATCACAAAAACAGCTTCCGCTTCTCTGAGAGCCTGCTGCTCAACCGCGGCACGGTAAAGCGCCGGACGCAGGTCGTCGGGCGACAGGCGGTCCAGCCGGTGGCGGGCCGGATCATAGTGATAGAAACCGGTAAGCAGGACGACATATATCTCCAGCGGGTACAACGCCCCGGCTGAAGGCGCTGTGCGAAACCCGTCAGAACCCGTCATCCCCTGCGCTGCCCACAGAAGTTGGGAGAGTTGCCGATCTGTCAGCGGACCGGGGGCAAACTCGCGAGTGGATCGGCGCTGGGAAAGAGCTTCTTCGAGCGATACGACGCCGCTTCGCGCGGGCCTGGGTAACTGGATCGTCGTTGGAGACTCCGTTTCGTGGTGCATATCGTTTCCCGCTGGGGACGGACAAACAGAACCATTGAATCTTGGTCCTGATCATTCCGTTCGCCTCCCGGTCAAGCGGCATCCATGTCCTTCTTCCACCTTACCCGAAAGTATGAAGACGTAGAGCAGAAATCACAGTGTGCGGAGTGTCACAGCGTTGTGTGATGCCATCGATTGACTTGCCTTGAGAGAGGAATGTATTGTCGGTTTCAAAATAGCTACTCTGAACGACCAGGAGGATGCTCATGGCCCAGCGCAAGTCGACCGACCACCAGGAAAGTGGAATGCCCTCAGAGCCGGCGGGCAGCCGCCGGGACTTTCTGAAAGGCGCCACAACCGTAGCAGCGGGCTTGATGATGCCGGGAACTCTGGCTGCACAACACTCCGAGTCCCTGCCAAGTATAAATTTAGGATCGCACCGTGTGTCGCGGCTGATTGTAGGAAGCAACCCTATTTACGGCTACTCACACTTCAATTACATCCTTGACAGACTGATGCGGGAATATTTTACCGACGAACGCATCGTAAAACTGATGCTTGATTGCGAAAAGCATGGGGTCAACACGTGGCAGGCGAGCTTCAACTACGACATGAAGCGGCAGTTCCCCAAAATACGCGGGGCAGGTTGTAACATCCAATTCATTTGCCTGGCCGCTTCCTGGCACTATGACCAAAAGATGGGCCGCACACCGGAAGAAGTTCTGGATGGAACCATCAAGTGCGCGCAGGCTGCGATGGAGTTCAAACCCATTGGGATCGCCTTCCACGGCGGCGCCACCGATATTCTTTTCCGGGCGGGAAAGATCGACCTGATCAAAACCTACATCGACAGGGTCCACGAAATGGGAACCCTGGCCGGCATCTCCACGCATAACCCCAGGATTCTGGAAACTCTGCATGAGAAGGGCTTTGCCAATGACTTCTATATGGCCGGATTGCAATACCTGACTCGCCGCCCCGAAGAATGGATGAAAGAGATCGGCGCGCACCCCCTCGACGAGGGCTGGATCGATTCCGATCCTCCCCGGATGGCCGCGGCCGTGCGCAGGGTTGACAAGCCAACGCTGGTTTACAAGGTTCTGGCGGCGGGCCGCAAATGCCGATCTGAAGCGCAGAAGCGCCAGGCCATCGAATGGGCGTACAAGAACATCAAGCCCATCGATGCCACGATTATTGGCCTGTTTCCTCGATTTTCAGACCAGGTTACCGAAACCGCCCGGATGGTGCGCGAGGTCCTGGCTTAAGCTCGGCTATTCTTCGTCCCGCGTTTCGGTTTGGGGCAGCGGTTGGGGCCGGAGCCGTAGCTCCGGATGATCCGACTGGCGCAGCCGGCCATTCAGAGCTGGAAGTTCGGTGGCTTTGATCTTATCCCAGCGCTTCATCACAGCAGCAAAACGGCCTTCAATCCTTTCAAGGGCTGCGGCTTGCGCCGCGGTCGGCGTGGCATCAACGCCGCCCACCAGCTCGTAGAGTGAAGCAGCCTGCGTTGCTCCACTTTCAAGTGTGGGCGGAGCGTTCCCTGATTCATCAGAGGATTCGGGCGCGCTCAGAACCACAGCGACTTCCTTCTTCAGCTCCGCAACCGACGTTGCCAGCGGCCCCTTTGCCTGCCTGGAAAGTTTGTCAAGATCGTGGTTGAGGGCGCGCGCCTCGGCGGTGGCCGAGTAACTGCCGTCCATGATAGATACCAGCCGCATTTCCATGTTGAGCGCCTGCTCCAGCCCCGAGCGCGGCGTCTTAACGCGCGGGTCCATCTTGACGGTGAGCGGGACTCTGAAGGTGTGGCCGTCCGTTGTCAGGCGCACCGTGTATTGCCCCGGCAGTGCAAGCGGACCCAGCGGCGTCCGCGGTGTGTCATGGGGAATGGCCGAAATGGGATAGGAAAAATGTTCGGACTTCGGCGGCGCGTAGCGCAAATCCCAGACCCAGCGATGCATTCCCGCCGCGATGGGAAGAGCCTTGAACTTCCGCAACCAGAATAGAGGGACGAAGACCTTCTTGAGTTGGGCCTCAGTCAAGCCGGGCTTGTCGGTGCTGGAATAGCGGCGTACGAGCTTGCCGTTGGCATCCAGAATTTCAAGCGTCACCGGACCGCGCGCCGGCCGCGACAGGTAGTAGTCAATGATCGCACCGTCCGGCGGATTCTGGCCCACCGGTTCGTCCGGTGGCAGCGGCGTGTCGGTATTGGTATCGCGGCGGACGCGGACGGCCGGTTCCGGTTTGAAGAGCAAGCCGTCAGAATCCTCTGCAGATGCAGTGATCTGGCGCAGCGGCGTGATGTCATCGAGAATCCAGAATGAGCGCCCGTGCGTGCCAACCATCAAATCATTGTCATGGATCCAAAGGTCGCGCATGGAAGTGTGCGGCAGGTTCAGTTGCAGGCTCTGCCAGTGGCTGCCATCGTCAAAGGAAACCCACACTGCCGTCTCGGTGCCGGCAAAGAGCAACCCTTTGCGGACAGGGTCTTCACGTACGGTGTTGACCGGAGCGTTATCCGGCAGGCCTGTCGTGATGAGCTTCCAGGTCTTGCCACCGTCGTGCGTCCGGTAGATGTAAGGGTGGAGATCGTCAACTCGAAACCGGCTGACCGAGGCATAAGCGGTTTCATCATCGAAATGAGATGCAACCAGTTGCGTCACCTTGCTCCAGGGGGTTACTTCCGGCGGCGTTACGTTGTTCCAGGTCTTTCCGCCGTCGCGAGTCAGCCAGATCAGGCCATCATCGGTCCCCACCCAGATGGTGCTCACATTTTGGAATGACGGAGCAATCGCGTAAATCGCGCCACGCACCTTGCGGGCGTAAGCGTCCTTGGCGGCCAGCGCCCCAAGGCTGGCCGGCATGCCCGGGTTTTTGCGCGTAAGGTCGGGGCTGATGGTCTGCCAGGATTGGCCGCCGTCCGTGGTCTTGAAAAGCACGTTGGCAGCGTAATAGAGCAGGTGCGAATCTAATGGAGAGAAGATGATGGGCTCGGTCCGGTCCGTGCGGTATTTCCCATTCATCACGGGAATGGGCGTCACGTCCTGCACCTGGCCGGTGTCCCAGTGGAATCGGGAGACCTGGTTGCGGCCCGCGCCGTAAACGATGTTCGGGTTGAGCGGATCGGGCGCCACGTATCCGTACTCAATGACGCCCACGGGGTGCCAGTCGCGGAAAGTGATGGCGCCGTCGTTCCCGCGGCTCGAGATGCAAACGGAACCGCTCTCCTGCTGCCCGCCGCACACCCGGTAGGGAAACGTGTTGGTTGCAATCACGTGGTAGAGCTGCGCCGTGGGCTGGTTATACCATGAACTCCACGTCTTCCCGCCGTTCACGGTAACAATGGCCCCCTGGTCGGCAACCAGCAGAATGATGTTCGGGTTGTTGGGGTTGATCCAGATGTTCTGGTAATCGTCGCCGCCCGGAGCGCCGCGGATGGCGGTCCACGTCCTGCCGCCATCGACGGATTTCCAGGTTTCAATGCTGGCGGAATAAACCACGTCAGGATCTTTGGGATCCACTCTGGGCACGGGCAGATCGCCTCCGCCAATGCGGAAGGCCGGACGCGGATCCGTGGTGATACGATGCCACGTTTCGCCTGCATCGTCAGAGCGGTAAATGCCCAGACCCTTATCCGTCTGGTAGTCACCTTCAAGATTCACAGCCACCGTCGCAAATAGCCGGCTGGGCCGGCTGGGCGCAATCGCCACATAAGCTTGGACCAGCCCTTTGGGCAGGCCACCGGCCAGCTTGTGCCAGGTGGCGCCGCCGTCGGTGGACTTGAAGATTCCACCATCAGCGCCGCCATAGGTGTTGTGGTCTTCCCAGGGCCCCTGGCGCGCCTCCCAGAGGGTTGCGTAGACAACGTTGGGATTTGCAGGATCGATTGCCACATCGTCACCGCCCGTGTTCTCGTTAACATAAAGAACTTTCTTCCAGGTCTTGCCGCCGTCGGATGTGCGGAAGATGCCGCGCTGCGTGTTCGGCCCGTAAGGATGGCCAAGCACAGCGGCAAAGACGCGGTCAGGGTCGAGAGGGTCGATGGCAAGGGCCGGGATTTGCTGGCCATCACCGAGGCCGAGGTGTGTCCATGTTTTGCCCGCGTCGGTGGATTTGTAGATCCCGTCGCCGACGGAGAGGTCAGGCCGCTGCAAGCCCTCGCCACTCGCCACATAAATGATGTTCGGGTCGGAAGGAGCAACGGCAATGGCGCCGATGGATTGGGTCGGTTCCTTATCGAAAATGGGGTGCCACGTCCGGCCGTAGTCATCCGACTTCCAGACTCCGCCGTCGACCTGACCCATGTAGAAGACGTTCGGCTTGCCCGGCACTCCACAAGCCGCGCGCGTGCGCCCGCCTCGGAAGGGCCCAATCATGCGCCAGTGCATCTCCTGGTACATACTCTCGGGATATTGCTGCCCACGGATGTTATTTGCCGGCAAGAAAGCAAATAGAGCGGCGGACAGGATCAAGGCAGAGTGGCGAAATCGAAACACAACAAGCCTCCCCAAAGTAGTAGGCGGAACCCTCAAGCATAATTCAAATGGGTTGTAAGATGAAATGAATCCTGGCGGGCCGCCGCGGGCCAGGCGCCACCGCCGAACCAGTCAGTACGCGAAGAGCAGCGTCAGGATTCATCCTCTTCGTCGGGCTGATTAATCGTCATGCGGTAGAGGGTGCTACGGCTGACTCCAAGAATGTCAGCAGCCTGTGCCTTGTTGTTGCGGGTCACTTTCAGAACATAATTCATATAGCGTCTGCCCACTTCTTCAAGCGACGGCAGTCCTTCAAACAGAGGGTCTGCGCTTCCGCCATCGTGACCAGCAAACAGTTTGGAAGGCAGTTCCTGCCGCGTGATGACGCCGGAGCGATTGAGCGCCGCCACGGATTCCAGAGTGTTCAGCAGTTCTCGCACATTGCCAGGCCAGGCATAAGCGATCAGGGCGGATAGCGCGTCAGGAGCCACGGCAAGAGTTCGTCCAGACTCGGCGGCGAGCTTTTGAAGGAAATGCGCCACCAGGAGCGGGATATCTTCTTCGCGCTTCCGAAGAGGCGGAAGGTCGATCTCAATCACCCGAAAGCGGTAATAAAGGTCTTCGCGAAATTTGCCTTCCGTTACCAGGTCCGCCAGGTTGCGGTTTGAAGCCGCGATCATTCGAACGTCAATCCGGACAGACTGGTTCGATCCCACAGGCCGGACCTCCTGTGCTTCCAGCGTACGCAGTAATTTGACCTGAAGGGCGGGGCTCATTTCAGACACTTCATCCAGGAACACCGTGCCGCCGTTTGCGTCCTCAAAGATCCCGATTTTGTTCACGCTGGCGCCTGTAAAGGAGCCGCGAACGTGGCCGAAAAGTTCAGACTCCAACAGGGATTCGGTAAAAGCACCACAGTTCACCGCCAGAAAACGCTGCTTTGCCCGCGGCCCGTTGGAATGGATAGCCCGCGCTACAAGCTCCTTGCCGGTCCCGCTCTCCCCGGTGATCAGCACCGTAGCCCGGGAGTCAGAGACCATCCCGATCTTCTTGTAAACCTCCAGCATGGCAGAGCTGCGGCCCACCAGGGAGGAAAGGGGCGCCGGAGCGTCGTCCACTGGAGCCAGATTGCGCGTTTCGCGCACCAGGTTGCGGTTTTCAAGGGCACGCCAGACACAGGTCAATACCTCGTCAATCTTGAAGGGCTTTGAAAGATAATCGAATGCGCCCGCCTTCACCGCCTCAATGGCCGTCTCCATGGACCCGAAGGCGGTGATCAGGATCACTTCCGAATCCGGCTGAATCGACTTGAACGCCCGCAGAACGTCGAGACCGTTCAATTCCGGGCCCAGTCGAATATCGCTGAGGATCACCTCAAAGCTGGCCGTCTTGCCTGCCGCAAGAGCCTCCTGCGCCCCGGAGGCTGCGACCACCTGATAACCTTCCAACTCCAGAAGCTCGGAAAGCAGGTCGCGCGTGTCCGGGTCATCGTCGACCACAAGGATTTTTACGTTTCGGTTAACCATAAGAACCTGGATTCCTGGATATGCGTCACGCCGCCGTTAAGCCGGCGATTCAACTTTGGAATCGCGAGAGGCGCCGGCCTCTGCCTCAATCTGCTCGCGGCAATCCACCGGCAGGATGATGGTAAAGCGCGTGCCGCGTTCGGGTTCGCTTTCGGCCCGGATACTTCCTTTGTGCTGGCGAATGATCTGATCTGATATGGCAAGGCCCAGGCCGGCTCCTGTCCCCAGCCTCTTGGTTGTGAACATCGGCTCAAAGATACGCTGCAAAGTTTCTTTGGGAATGCCGACGCCGGTGTCTTGCACCTCGATCACCATTGCCTTCTCCTGCTCAGAAGCGGGAAAGCGCGTTCGGGTTGTCAGGGTGCCGCCGGCGGGCATGGCATCCATACTGTTGTTGATCAGGTTCAGAACCACTTGTTGAATGTAACCCGGATCGGCATAAACTTGCGGACAGTTGCGGGCCCAGTCCATCACCACACGGATATGCCGGTGCTGGAGAGCAGGAGAAGAAAGCATCAGCGAATCTTCCAGAAGCCGGGCGACGTCAACCCTTTCCAGCCGAAGATCAAACTGGCGCGTCCAGGAAAGCAGTTGCTTGACGCTGCGCACAATGCTGTCGATCTGGCGTTCAATGATTTCAAGCCGTCGCGCTCCCGTAGCGCCTCCCACGCCCTGCCGCGACAGCAATTGCACGTGGCCGGAAATTGAATTCAGAGGGGTACCGATTTCGTGCGCCAGGCCGGCTGCCAGCTGGCCGGCAATCGCCAGCCGCTCGGAGTGTGCCAGGGTCTTCTGGGTTTCAAACAGTTCCTCGTTGATCCGCTTCAGTTCCTCGTTTCGGTTGGCAAGCTCCACCGTGGCGGCCTGAACCTTTTGCCCGAGTTCGGCATTAAAACTTTCAACCCGCGCCAGCATGCGGTTCAGCCGTTCGGCCAGTTGCCCAATCTCATCCTGGCTTCGCACGCGGGCCCGCGCCTGCAACGATTTCCCTTCCGCCGAGTCCATCACCCGGATCATCTCTTTGACGGGCCCGCGAATGCTCCTGAGGAAGAAAATGTGGATCACCAGGATGAGGAATCCCAGCCCGGCCAGCATCACCAGAAGATTGCGGAGCACCAGACCCTCGGTAATCACGCTCAAGTGCAGCTTGGAAACCCTGAGGTTAAGACACGCAATGGATTGGCCGTCCTGACGGATGGTCGTCCCCATGATCCAGTAATTCCCATCCGGCGTGTCAATCGTAATCTGGTCAGGATCAGCCCGCTGGTAGTCGTTGTAGTCCTGAATGTTCCGGATGTGATCAAGCTCAAGGACCTGGCCTTTCGGATCCGTGGTCACAATCAGTTGGTGCCGCGGCACATGGGTAAAAACGTCGGCCTGGGTGATGCTGGGGAAATCATGCTCCAACTGCCGTAGGGCGCGCATCAGGACCTGAGGATTTTGAAGAGCGTTCTCGTCCACCAGTTGTTGTGCAATCGACCGGGCCTGCGCGAGCGCCTTGCGATAGGTGTCTTCCTCCACCAGTTGGCGGGTAAGAAGCATGGCAATATAGGTTGAGACGGCAACGACGGAGATAACCGCCACCGCAATGATAAGGACGATCTTGCCCTGTAATCCAAGCCGGCGAAACGTCATGTTATTACGCCTGCCGATTCTAACACCGAGCCCGCCCGCAAGGAAACAACTTGCCGGAAGAGAACTGGTAACATAATGTCAGCGGAAGAGTTATCAGATTGCATCGCTGAGGCGAATGCCAGGGCGCAGGAACCGCCTGTGCCCGATGTCCCGGCGCTCCAGACACTTTCAACGCAAAAGAGGCCGCTATGGAAAATCACGAAATTGCCGCCGTCTTTGAAGAAATCTCCAACCTGATGAAGATTCTTCAGGAGGACCCGAAATGGTCCTTTAAAGCCGCAGCCTATGACCGCGCCCGGCGTTCGCTTGAAGGCTTCCACGAACGCGCTGAGGACCTGGCCCGCGACCCCAATCGCAAACTCAACGAAATCCCGGGCGTGGGCGAAGACCTGGCGGCCAAAATCAAGGAATTGGTGGAAACCGGCAAATGCCAATATCACCAGGACCTGCTGAAAAAAATTCCTCGAAGCCTGCTGAAGCTTCTTGAGTTGCAGGGAGTGGGTCCGCAGAAGGTTCGCCTGTTTCACAAGGAACTGGGCGTCAATTCTGTTGAAGACCTTGAAAAGGCCGTGAATGCCGGACGCCTGCACGGACTGCCCGGCATGAGCGCCAAGACGGAAGAAAATATCCAGAAGGCGCTGGAGACCTTCCAGCGTTCCGCTGGGCGCTTCCGCCTGGACACCGCCTTTGAAACCGCCGAGGAACTGATCAAATATCTGAAGAAGCAAAGAGACGTGGAAGAGGTAACACCCGCCGGCTCGCTGCGTCGTGGCCGCGAAACCGTGGGAGATCTCGACCTGCTGGTTACCGGGACAGACCACGCAAAGATTGCGGACCACTTCTCGAAATATCCCCGAGTCGAGCAGATTCTGGGCAAGGGCGAAGACAAGGTCAGCGTCAAGCTGAAGAACGGCCTGCAGGTGGACGTCCGGCTGCTGGACCGAGAACAGTACGGAGCAGCGCTGATGTATTTTACAGGCTCAAAAGAGCACAACATCGCGCTGCGCGAACGCGCCAGGAAGCATGGCTGGAAACTGAGCGAATACGGCCTGTTTGAGGGCGAAAAGGTTCTGGCCAGCAGTACGGAAGAAGAAGTCTATAAAATATTCGGCCTGCAGTGGATTCCTCCGGAGTTGCGGGAGGACCAGGGAGAAATCGAAGCGGCGGAAGAAGGCAACCTGCCGAAGCTCGTCGAACTGAAGGACATCAAAGGCGACCTGCAGATGCACACTACCGCTTCCGACGGCAAGGCCAGCGTGGAAGAGATGGCCGAAGCCGCCAGGATGCTCGGTTATGAGTACATCCTGATCACCGATCATTCAAAAGCCGTGACCATAGCCAACGGCCTGGACGAGAAACGCGCCGTTGAAAACATCAAGCGCATCCACGCCGCGCGCAAAAACGTGAAAGGGATTGAGATCTGGGCGGGCGCCGAAGTGGACATCATGGGCGACGGCAGGCTCGATTACACGGATGAATTGCTGAAGCAATTTGACATTGTCCTGGCCAGCGTCCACTCGCGCATGAACATGCCTGCGGAAGAAATGACTGCGCGCCTGTTGAAAGCCCTCGAAAATCCTTACGTGCGAATTTTGGGCCACCCGACAGGCCGGCAAATCCTGCGGCGCGACCCTTTCCAGTTCGACGTGGAGAAAGTTTTTGCGGCGGCCAAAAAGCATGGGGTCATTCTGGAATTGAACGGCAACCCGGAACGGCTGGACCTTTCAGACCGGCACGTCAAGCTTGCCAAAGAACGTGGCATGAAAGTCATTATCTCCACTGATGCCCACCACCCGAACCACTTCCAGTTGATGCGCTACGGTGTGATTACCGCGCGCCGCGGCTGGCTGGAAAAGAAGGATGTGCTCAACACGCTGCCGGCAGCAAAACTGCTTGCGGTTCACTGCGGACCGTTCCCCGAATGACATCAATGATGAATTTCGGAGCAAGGATCGTAATTTAATTGTATGCTGACCAACATCACAGACTCACCCCATGGGACAATATTCTGTCTCGAAGGAGGACATCCATGGCAAGCACTGTGAAACCCATCCCGGAAGGCTACCACTCGGTGACGCCGTATCTCATCGTCAAGGGGGCGGCGAAGGCTATCGAGTTTTACAAGCAGGCGTTTGGGGCTACAGAGAGGACACGGATGGCACAGCCTGACGGAAGAATCGGGCACGCGGAAATCCAGATTGGCGATTCGACCATCATGCTGGCTGACGAATTTCCGGAGAGAAATATCCGAGGACCGGAGTCGCTGGGAGGTACACCCGTGATGATTCACCTGTACATCGAGGATATAGACACGGTGGCCAAACGCGCAGTTGCCGCCGGAGCGAAAGAGATTCGACCCGTGCAGGACCAGTTTTACGGCGACCGGTCCGGCATGTTTGCCGACCCCTTCGGCCATCAGTGGAATATCGCCACGCATGTGGAGGATTTGACAGCCGAGGAGATCGGAAAACGTGCCTCAGCCGCGGGGCACTGAAATCAAACAGAGGCGCCCACCGACAGAGCTTTATTGTTCTTGCGCCCCTCCAGCCCACGGTCAATCGAGGAACCCGGTGGGCCGTGGTTGCTTTTCTTCAGCCTTCATACTTCATCATTCATACTTCGCCATTCTTCCGCCTTCCCGTTTTCGCCGTCCTCGGTCATAATTTAACATTGAGACTTTTTAGCAGTACTGGAGGCCAATGCAAAGGCAACTGGAATTACCCGCCGCAGTCATTTTTGACATGGATGGCGTCTTGGTGAACAGCAACCCTTACCACCTGGCAAAGTGGATCGAATTCCTCGATCATCGCAAGATCAGCTACAAGGAAGAGGAATTGCCGGAACTGATTCTCGGCACGCGGAACGACGCGGCCTTCCGGCATTTTCTGGGGCCGGACCTGACGCCCGAGGAAACCCACCGGCTGAGCGAAGAGATTGAAGAGACCTTCCGCAAGGTCTTCAAGCCGCACGCCAAACCCCTGCCGGGGCTCGATGCGCTGATCAGGGAGTGCCACGAAGCGGGCGTTCCCATGGCGGTTGCGTCCTCGGCAGTGAGAAGCAATATAGAATTCGTGGTGGACGCGCTGGGCTACCGCCCCTATTTTCAAACCATGGTGAGCGGCGACGATGTGACCCATGCCAAGCCCGACCCGGAGATTTATCTGAAGGCGGCGGAGTATCTGGGCATCGACCCGGGCGACGCAGTGGCTTTTGAAGATTCCTACGTGGGGATCGGCGCCGTGAATAATGCCGGGATGAAGTGTGTCGCCATCGCTTCAACTTTCCCCATCAAGAAGCTGGCGCCGCTGGCCGACTTGGCGGTTCCGAGCTTTGAGGACATCAACCTGGAAAAACTCCGCGCGCTCTTTGTGGCCGAGGGCGAATCATCCAGCGTGGCGCGCTGAGCCCTGCGGCCGCCACAGTTCTCCATGCCGTCAGTACGTGGCCCGGCCCCCGGAAATGTCATAACACTGCCCCGTGGTAAAAGACGACTCCTTTGAAGCGAGGAAGTGGACGAGGGCGGCAATTTCTTCGATCCTGCCCGTGCGCCCCATGGGAATCTTGCTGAGCATGTAATCCAATGTCGTCTTTGAAACGTTGTCCAGAATTTTTGTTTGAACCACCGCGGGCGCAATGCTGTTGACGGTGACATCGCCTTTGCCGGCAACTTCCTTGGCCAGCGACTTGGTCAGGCAAATCACCGCAGCTTTGGTTGCTGAATAAGGGATCAGTGTGGGGTTGCCTTCCTTGCCGGCGATGGAGGCGACGTTAACGATGCGGCCATATTTCCGCTCCAGCATCTCGCCGATCACCGCCTTGCAGGTCAGGAAAACTCCCTTCAGATTCACGGCGTAAACCTGGTCGAGATCCTTTTCGTTCAATTCCGTAAGCGGCACTGTTCTGCCGGCGATCCCGGCGTTGTTCACCAAAATATCAATCGCCCCAAGCTGCCTGCGGACTTCACCGAAAGCTTTTTCGACCGATGAAGCTGATGAAACGTCGCACTCAATCGCTGTGCCGCCGGTCGATTCCGCCACGGAACGGGCAAGGTCTAATTTCAGGTCCAGCACCGCGACGCGGGCGCCGGCCGCGGCCAGCCTGCGCACAATGCCTTCGCCGATGCCCTGCCCTCCTCCGGTAACGATAGCGATCTGGTCTTTCAAACTGAAGAAATTCTGTTCACTCATGCCAATCAATCCTCTTGAGGGGGAGTATGGTTCACAATCAACAGCAAACCTGATGTTCTGAAGCCGTCCTACTCGATAATGTCAAATCGCTTGAGACCTTCTTCGTCGATGGTCAGGCCCAGGCCTGGCAAGTTCTCATCGAGCTCGATGCACCCGTCGACGGGCATTGGTTCGCCTTTAAAAATATACCAGAAGAGTTCGTTGCCCACTTCCACATTCACAGGAGGGAAGAATTCGGCCATCGGAGAGTTGTAACTGGCCATCACCACGTGGAAGTTGTGCATCTGGCCGGCGTGCGGAATGACAGGGACTTCAAAAGCTTCCGCCATCGCCTGGATTTTCCGCGCCTGGGTAATGCCACCCACGCGGTTGGTATCAAACTGGATGTAGTCGATGGCCCTGGCATCCAGAAGCTGGCGGAAGCCGTAAAGCGTAAACTCGTGCTCACCGCCGGATATGGGAACCACGTTCAGGGCCTTCAGCGCCGCATAGCCTGCGATGTCATCGGGAATCACGGGCTCTTCCAGCCAGCGCAGATTGTATTTGGCCGTCAGCGGAATCATTCGCCTGGCGTAGTCGAGCGTCCAGCCCATGTAGGCATCCGCCATCAGGTCGATTTCATCCCCGATCACTTCCCGCGCGGTGCGCAGCAGTTCAAGGTTTTTCTGCATCCCCGCCGCGCCATCCACGGGGCCCCATCCGAACCGCAATTTCATGGCCCGGTAGCCCTGGTCTTTATATTGCTGCACTTCGCGGGCCAGGTCGTCGAGAGGCTGGCTGTAAAGACGGCTGGCATACACCGGAATCTTCTGTTTGGTCTTCCCGCCCAGCAGGCGGAAGACCGGCTGCTTAAGGATCTTTCCCATCAGGTCCCACAGCGCAATGTCAACGGCGCTGATGGCGACCATACCGACCCCTTTTCGGCCAAACGCTATGGTGCGCCGATACATGTGCTGCCAGAGAAATTCGGTGTCGAAGGGATTTGCGCCCATCAGGATCGGCTTGAGATACAAGTCGATCAGCGATTTAGTTACGCGAGGAGCCAGCGCCGCCTCGCCGATTCCCACGTGGCCGCTGTCGGTGAATACTTCAACAATCAGCCAGCCGTGAAACCTGAAAGAGCCCATGGGGTCCGACTGCAATTCCAGCAGGTCCATGGGGTTCGTGCAAAAGTGCGGCTGCGGCTGTACGGTCTCTCCTCTCCATTCAACAACCCGCGTGCGAATTTCAGTGATCTTCACGATGTCCTCTTTCTTTGCGGCGAGCCGGACGATAACCGCCAGAACTTTATTCTTCCCATTCCACCATTAGGATTTAACCCCTGATTCCCCACTCACTGTTTTGGTGTACGAACGCTAAACTACATCAAAACAGCGATTTTTCGCAACGCTCTTTCCTCATCCATCAACCCATTTGGGGGATGGAATGCATTCCGAAGCCAGCTTTCGGGCTGTAAAAATTTTGACCGCCCGGGAGAAATGCCATGCGGGGCTGGCGTGGGAGGCAGGAAGCAGGCGATAATAGATGGTTTTCGGCTTGCCTTCGCTCAGGTTACCGAAGATATCATTGAGATCAATGCCGCCGGCGGAAAAGCCAGAAGGGCAAAGTCTTCTGAAAAGGGCGGACGCACCACTCCGGTGTCCCGCCAGGGCGATCCAGGCAAAGAACATTCCGGAGAATGGCGTGCAGGGGCGGGACAGGTGGAGGAACGGCGGTTGAAAACGGTCATTTTGGGAGCGGGTATCAGTGGGTTGAGCGCCGCCTACGCTCTTCAGGAAATCTCTCCCGGCAGCTACAGCCTTTACGAGCAGGCGCCCACTGTTGGAGGATTGTGCCGCACGCAGACTGTGAATGGTTATCAGTTCGATACGGTCTCGCACGTGCTGCACTTCCGCAGCGAAGAAACAAAAAGTCTTGTCCAGCAGATCGTGGGAGAGAAACTCGTCCGCCAGGAACGCAGCGCCTGGATCTACTTCCAGCGACGTTACGTACCCTACCCCTTCCAGACACATCTGAACGCGCTGCCCTCAGCAGCCAAAATAGACTGTCTGAGCGGCTATCTCCGGGCGTGGGTGAAACGCAAATTGACCCGGAACCAGGAATCGGAAAACTTTGGCGCGTGGGTGGAACAATACTTTGGTGGAGGTATTGCGCGGCATTTCATGCGCCCTTACAACCAAAAGCTCTGGGGCACTGAGCCGGAGGAATTAAGCCTGGACTGGATCCGGCCGTTTGTTCCACAAACCGAATTGCGGCAGATCATCAGCAACGTCTTTTCAAAGCGGAACCACCATGAAGTCGGCTATAACCCATGGTTTTTCTATCCGGCGCGGGGAGGGATTCAGACCGTCTGCGAGGGTTTTCATTCCCGATTGACGGACGTGCATCTCAACCAGGAAGCGGTTGAAATTGATCTTGAAACTCGCACGGTTCAGTTCCGCAGTGGTGAACGCGGGGGCTATGACCGTTTGATTTCAACCATCCCGCTGCCCAGTCTGGTCCAACGTGCCAAAGGCATCCCGGAAAAATTGCAGCAGGAGGTTGCGGGTCTGCGCTGGACTTCATTGCTGAACCTGACATACTGCCTTAGAAAGCCGCTTCCGAAACCCTTCCATTGGGTTTATTTCCCGGAGTCGGGGTTCCCATTTTTCCGGCTGGTCTTCCCCTCCAATATTTCCGGTGAACTTGCACCCGATGGCGGTGGGCTGATCGCCGCAGAGATTTCAAACCCCGAGCCGGGCAACGAAGCAGAATTGGAGAAGCAGGTTCAGGGGCGCCTGCTGGAACTGGGTTGGATTGAGAAGGCGGAAGACGTGGTGGGCATCGTGCGAAACTTTTTCCCCTATGCCTATCCGGTGCACGACCTGTCGCGGGGCGAGCGCGTCCGCCGCCTGTTGCACTTTCTGCAAACCAGGCGGGTGTGGTCCATCGGGCGCTTCGGCGCCTGGCGCTACTCCAGCATGGATGATGCCATCACAGAGGCGCTCCACATGGCCCCCGTCATCCAGGCTTCCGGCTCCTGAACCAGAAAGAGGAGGAAACATTATTCGAACTGTTCCCATTGCACAAGTTTCGCTCGACCAACGTGAAATCCGGGCGGTCGAGCGGGTTCTGAAAAGCGGAAACCTCAGGGCCGGCCGGGTGACCGAGAACTTTGAGTCTTCTTTCGCCGCAGACGTGGGAGCCCGCCACGCGGTCGCGGTGACCTCAGGAACCGCAGCGCTTTACCTTGCCTGCCATACGCTCCTCAGTCCGGGTGATGAAGTCATTGTGCCGGACTTTACTTTCGTTGCGACCGCCGCCATGGTGGCGGCCATGGGCGCAAAGCCGGTTTTTGCCGACGTCGATCCCCGGACCTTCACGCTGGATGCGGCCGAAGCAGAACGTCACATCACTCCGCGAACGCGGGCGCTGATTCCGGTCCATCTCTACGGGCAGCCTGCAGACATCACGGGCCTGGGACGGCTGGCCCACCGGCACAAGCTGCGCATCATCTGGGACGCCGCCCAGGCTCACGGAGCACAATTCAGCGGGCGGGATGTGGGGTCATTTCCGGATGCAGTCTGTTATTCCTTCTATCCCACAAAAAATATGACCACCGGCGAGGGCGGAATGATCACAACCTCCAATGGCTCCCTTGCCAACCGGCTCCGTCTGCTCCGCTCCCATGGCGAAGCGAGCCGCTACCGGCATGTCAGGCTCGGCTTCAATTTCCGCACCACCGACGTCGCTTCCGCCATCGGCCTCGTTCAGCTGGCCAGGCTCGGCAAAGCCATTCGAGCCCGCCGGCGCAACGCCCGAATCTTGAGAGAAGGACTCCGTGGCATTCCCGGGCTGCAAACACCGGAATTGATTCCCGGCACCGGCCACGCATTCAGCCTGTTTACGGTTTGCATCGACAAGAAACAGGCGGGAATGTCACGGGATGCGCTGGCGAACGCGCTGCACCTTCGCGGCATCCAGTCGGCTATCCACTATCCGCTTCCGCTTCACCGCCAGCCTGTTTTTCGGGGTTACGGACTGGACCGTGATTTTCCCATTTCCGCCCGCCTGGCGAAAGCCGTTCTCTCCCTGCCGGTCCACCCGGGGGTCAAGGAAGATGACCTTCACTACATCGTTCGGTCGGTGCGTGAAATCCTGAACGCCAATGTCAACTAACGGCGGGACTTCTTCTTTCTTGGCGCGCGCCGGGCGGGGTTGTTGGCGGCATCCGCCTTGTGGCAGACCTCGTCGTTAAAACGATCCACCGCCTCCAGAAGCGGTGCGCCACCGCCTGGCCTGGCGATATGAATGATAGAAGCCATGTCTTTGGGCAGGCAGCGGCCACGGTAACCGCGCTCGGCGGTGACAATCGTGTGGGACCTTCCCACACGGTCATCGGCAAGCCAGAGCTCTCTCAACTCGTCATAATCCACTCCCAGACCCTGCGCAATGTCATAGAACTGGTTGGCAAAAGCCACCTTGGTAGCTAGGAAAGCGTTTTCCATATACTTGCAAAGCTCGGCCGTCTTTGCATTCGTGACGTAATAGCGGGGCATCGGTCCCAGAAACTGCTGGTAAGCCTGGATGACAAGTTTGCAGGCTGACCGTTCCCCTCCAACGATAATGAACCCGTGGCTCTCAATCCCTTTCAACGAATGCCAGCGGGTCTCCCCTACATATTCAGGACTGAAGCAGATCGCCTTGCCCGTCTTCGCCGTGAGCCGGTCGACGGTTCCGGGTGGAACCGTGGATTTAACGCACATGGCCGGCTTGATCCACGAAACCACTTCTTCAATTGCTGAAAGGTCGCATCTTCCGTCCGGACCTTCCGGAGTCGGAACGGCAATGAAAACGAGGTCACATTTCTGCAGGGCAGCGCGCCGCCCGGGACCGTTCATCCCTTTGACAAATTTGTCATAGATCACCAGGTCAGAATTTCCGGCTTCAGCCTCGAAAACTTTCGCCAAAGCCTTCCCTACAACACCATAACCAACAATTCCCAGACTCATCGCCATCGCTATCTTTTCTCCCAACTGCCGTTTGAACGGATCCGGCACCTGTCACCATTTGGGTGAGAAGTTTCTCCTCTCAAGCCCTCTGCAGGAACAGAACCGCCTTCCGTCTTTAAGAAAGAACATGTATTTTGCTCCGGATACGCCTTGGAATGCAACCCTGTGCAGGCCTGATCTTGCTGCTAACCGGTGACTGCCATTCTCACAGCCACGTTACCCCTCCGATCTGGGCTGACCTTTGTGCAGGCCTCCTGCGCATGCATTGCAGAGCTATGAAACCGGCAAAGATGCCGCCCCTGAAGGTGCCGGCCCTCTTAATCCTGCCAGGTAAGCCGACAACGGCCCGTTTGAGGGTGTGTGAATGGGAGGTCTGTAAATGCAAAGTGGGCGGCGGCCCTTTCCGGCCATCGCCCACTTTCCCTTCCGTTCTCTCGTCTCTGACCGCCTCTTGTTTACGGGCAGCTGTAGCCTGTCGGCGGTGTGTACGGACTCGGCGTCATCCCGGGATTCTCATTGTTCTCCGCGCATCCCGCTGCGTTTGCCGCCGCTGCCGCCGCGTTCGCTGCATCCGTCGCCGCATTCGCCGCTGTCGTCGCGTTGTTCGCCGCCGTCGTCGCCGCGTTCGCCGCATCCCTCGCGTCGCTCGACCGCGACATTCCCAGCCCCGCCAGCACCGCTGCCGCCGATCCCGCGCCCACGGCCATCACTCCCAGCGTCGTCGCCGTCGTGATGTGCGCGTTCCCGTTCGGCGGCGCAGCAGGACTCGGCGCCGGCCCCGCTGCCGTCACCGGCAACGTCACCGTCTTCCCTTCCGCCACCTGCTCCGTCCGTCCCTGCCGCTCCACCTGCAATGTCCCTTGCTTCGCCGTCACCACCAGGCTCCCGTCCAGCATCGCCACTTCGCCCAGCGTCTTATACCCCGCCGCCGGCGATACCGTCACGTCCCCGGCTTTCACCGCTACCCCCGCGCTCGCCCCGGGATGGTACATCGATACATTCCCCCGGCTCAGCATTACCGTCACATTCTTCGCTTCCCGCAGAAACGATGCTTCCGTCTCCCGCCCAAACACCATCCGGTTCCCCGCGTCCAGCGCCACCACCGCCACTCCATCCTTCACCTGCAGCGTGTCGCCGCTGAAGACCGTCGTGTTCGGCACCAGGGCCTCGCCGCTCAATGTCGCGTTCCGGCTCCCGGCAATCGACCCTACCGCCGCCGATCCCGCCAGCATCGGCATCAGCCCGATTCCCATCACCGCTATCACCGTCAGACCCAGTTGCATCAATCTCTTTTGAATCAGCATTCATTCCCCCTGCAGTTTGTGCGTGAAGCTCAGATTTCCTACACTTATAGCCCTGCCGTAACTCATTAGAAATTTATAATCCTTCTCCTCCCATGTCAAGGCCTAAATAGCAAATCGCCCGGAATTCTGGAGCAAGAGCACCTGAAGTCCATGCCCTTAAAATGCAACATTTGCAGGCCGGAAGCGCCACCAGAGGCAGTACGCAAGCGAAAATGGCTGTCAGGACAGCCTCTATCATCTGCGACACAAGCCTGATACCTTCGACTCGCCTGACAGAAGAGTCTGCCGCGGAATATGGCGTTCTAGGCCAGACGCTTAAAGTGAACGCCGGCACCCCCCAGATCGGGGTTCAGCCCCACCAGATCCACCAGGATTTTGCCTTTCTTCAGACCCCTGATTGCGGCTTCAAAATCCGGATGGGTTCCCGCCAGGACGATGAGGTCGCTGCTCCTTGTCAGTTCTGCGTAGGATTGCGTCATCAGCCGTGGAAGCAAGGGAAGCTCTTTACGGATAAAGGTCTGATTGGCTCCCAACAGGCGGTCAAACCGTACACGGGGATCATAAACCCTCACCTTTTTTCGGGCCGCGATCAGCCTTTTTACCAGTTCACAGGCAGGACTTTCACGCAGGTCATCGGTGTCAGATTTGAAAACCAGTCCGAGAACTCCGATCCTTTGCCGCCGGGCGGCAAGGACCAGTTCGACAGCTCGATCGAGGTGGCAGGAATTGCTGGGAAGGATGTTCTCAATCAGGGGAAGCTGCAATCCGTTCTTTCGGGCCAGCCACCCCAGCGCTCTGACGTCTTTAGGCAGACAAGGGCCCCCAAAAGCGAACCCGGGCCTGAGATAAAGGGGTGAAATGTTGAGCTTGGTGTCCTGGACGAAAATCCGCATCACCTCGTTGCTCTCGATGTCAAACTGTTTGCAGAGCGTGCCGATCTCATTGGCAAAAGAGACCTTGAGGGCGTGAAAGGTATTATCCGCGTACTTCAGGATTTCCGCCGCTTTGAATGAAGTCACGAAAACAGGCGCCTTGACTGGCCTCCACAAGCGGGCCATCCGCCGGGCCGTCCGGGAATCGTTAGTGCCCAGCACCGTTTTGGGCGGGTCAAAAAAGTCCTGAATGGAAGAGCCTTCGCGCAGGAATTCGGGATGGAAGCACACGCCGAAATCGAGCCCTGCTTTTTTGCCGCTCGTTCTCTGAAGCGTCGGAATCACCAGATCTTCGGTGGTTCCTGGCGGCACCGTGCTCCGGATGGCAACCACATGGAACTTTTTCGCGCCACGCAGAAACCGCCCGATGCCTTCAAGCGCTGAAACCAGGTGATCCAGATTGGCGCTGCCGTCCCTGCGTGAAGGCGTGCCCACGGCCACCAGCGAAATATCAGCCCGATCGAGCGCCTCAGCCGGATCGAGAGTGGCACGGAGTCGGCCTTCGGCTACCATCTTTGCCACCAGGCTGTCCAGCCCCTGCTCCAGCACGGGCGACTGGCCGGAATTCAGCAAGCGCACTTTGGGCCCGGAAACATCAACGCCATGGACCGTGTGCCCCATCTGTCCAAGGCACGCTCCCGTCACACAACCGACGTATCCAAGTCCAAAAACCGCAATCTTCATAATGGGGTCTTAATTCTCCGGGAAGGCCAGGTGAAAAGCCGCTCTTACGGGCCGGGCAAATCTAATGAGTGACTATAATGGAGGTCAAAGCCTAAAGTCAAAAAGCGGACTCAAACCTTTAAGGCTGGAACCCTTTCGAACGCCACCGGAAATTTAATCCGGGCATCCGGAGCAAGTGAAACGCCCCGGGCATCAACCGGAGACACTCGACAGCAGCGCCTGGATTGCTGCCGCCACGCCATCCTTGCACCCGTAAACGGACGATCCGGCAACCAGCACGTCAGCCCCGGCCTCAACCACCAGGGGCGCGGTCTCGATATTAATCCCGCCATCCACTTCCACTTCGCAATCGAGATCCCTTTGCTCAATCTGCCGGCGGACTTCACGAATCTTCGGAAGGGTTTCCATGATGAATTCCTGGCCTCCGAACCCCGGATTGACGGTCATCACCAGCACGAGATCAACATTTCCAATGACCTCCGAAAGAAGGCCGGCCGGCGTTGAAGGGTTAATGGCCACTCCGGCCTTCCTACCCAGGGAATGAATCTGCTGAATGGCCCGGTGCAGGTGCGGCGTGGCTTCCTGGTGGATAATGATGGTATCGGCTCCCGCCTCTGCAAAGGCTTCGATGAAATCCTCGGGCGGTTCAACCATCAGGTGCGTTTCCAGCGTCAGGCGCGTGAGCGGCCGCAGGGATGCCACGGCCTGTGTTCCAAAAGTAATGTTCGGAACAAACCGTCCGTCCATCACGTCGATCTGGATGCGATCCACGCCGGCAGCCTCCACCGCCTGCACCTGCTCGCCGAGGCGGGTGAAATCCGCAGAAAGAATTGAGGGAGCAATTCTGATCAAGACTTTTTCCTGTCGCTGTGGCTCTTTCGAAGAAGCTGCGCTGCCGCCCGGTCCAGATACCAGCTTACGCGCCCCTCAGTCGGCTGGATTCCCTGGGCCGGAAGGTGCTCCGGGGCACGCGGTCCCTCCAGCACCTGACGGAGGATTTCCGCCTTGCCCGCTCCCGCAATCAGAAACACAATCTCACTAGCCGCGTTGAGGACGGGATAGGTCAGCGTCAGCCGGTGCATCTGGAGCTTTTCCACATAGTTCGGGCAAACCCATTTGCTGGTTTCGGCAAGCGCTGTGGAACCCGGAAAAAGTGAGGCCGTGTGCCCGTCCGACCCCAATCCCAGAAAGATCAGATCGAAGCAAGGCAGCCGTCCTTCAGGCGGGGGGAGAACGCGGTGGATCTCCGCCTCGTATTCCGCGCTGGCGGCCTCACGGTCTTCCAACTCAGCTTTCATACGATGAAAGTTATCGGCCGCAGCGGGCACCGGCCGCAGCAGGGTCCCGTGAATCATGCGATAGTTGCTTTGAAGGTGATCAGGAGGGACGCATCGTTCGTCAACCTGGAAAAGATGAACGCTCTCCCACTGAATACGCTGGGAAAATTCCGGGTTTGCCAGAATTTCCAGAAAGGTGCGTGGCGTTGAACCGCCCGAAAGAGCGGCCGTAAACACTTTCCCCTGCTGGACGCGTTCCCGTGCGAGCCCGGTGAATCGCACAGCTGCCGCCCGGCTCAGATCCTCCAGGCCAGAAAATATTTCAACCTTCGTTTCACTCATCCGGCCACCAGCCGCATCAACTGTTGAAACTTACAACTCGACCATTTGGGCGATCAGGCGCAGGGTCTCTTCGTAAACCTTATCCCGCTCCGGGAACTTCAGTTCTTCGTTGACCAGTTCGACGTCGCCCATCACCACAAGGCGGGCGGTTCTTTCCAGCGGCGCACGTCCCGGCAATTCCGCGCGGGTGCGAACAATCCCTTCCTCCATCGACTCGCTGACTGAAAAGTGAGCCGAAGGAGACGAACCTGTCTTCAAGTTCACCTTGAAAGGCGTTGACGCTTTGCCCGCCTTCCCGCGAACAACCCATTCTACTCGAATCGTCCTGTCGCCCCGCCGGAACTCGATCACACGGCCCGGACTCGCACTCGCCGTGATGGGCCCGGCCGGCCGCCACTCAAGGCGGCTGGCCAGCCACGCCGTTAGAAGCAGGGCCTGAGCGCTACGGCTCCCTTCGGCGCCGGCATCCTGCTGCCACTCGAGCGTTACCTCCGCCAGGTCCTGCAGACAGGAGCGGGCTTCGTCAGAATCAAAATTCTGGGCAATCAGTTCGCGGCACGGTGTAAGCCGGGCCCAATTGAGATCGCTGAATGTCATGCCGCCCGCATTACGGAAACCCTCCACCTGCCGCGCCAGGGCCGCCAGGTCCACTTCCGGCTCCTCAAACCGCCCGGAATCCACCAGCACGCGGTGGGTAACACGAAACACCTGGTCCAGAAAGGATGGCGGGGCAAAACGGCCCGCCCTCCACCAGAGATAAACGGGAAGCTCCGGAACGATCAGCGGAAGAACCACATTGTCCAACCCGTTCACGGCTTCTCCCCGAGCCCGCACATAAATCTGCTCGCAGCAGACCTGCCTTGCGCCCGAGGGAGGTAGGTGGCACTGGGCCGAAATCCAGGCCGACAGGCCCTCCGGTCTTTCCTTCGGTTCAGCCACCATCAGGATGGCCCGGCAGGGATTCTGGGCAATGACACGGCTGATCAGGTTGAAGGTCTCGCGGCCCTCGTCTTCGCTTTCAACAAACGCCAGCAGGGTCAGGACGGAGGCCCGCATTACCGGATGCTCTGTCCCCGGGTCTTCCGCCGCGGCCCGCCACAGCTCAGACAGATCATCTTCAAGCGTGGCCACGTCGGTGGGTTGGAGTTCACCCTCCGTCAGCGACTTGAATTTTTTTGATACAGGCAACGATTCCTCCTCCTGATGAGTTCCCGGCCGGCCGAAAACACAACGCGCCGGCGGACTTTCCGGGAACTAAAGCCGATGCCAGCGGCGGCCGTCTTGCTCGATCAATCTGTCGGCGGCTTCCGGGCCCCAGCTTCCCGCCTCATAAAGCTGCACGCCTTTCTCTCCGTCCTCCCGCCAGCGTTCGAGGAGAGGAGTCAGCAATTGCCAGGCAAGTTCCACCGCGTCCTCGCGATTGAAAAGGGTCTGGTCACCCATCATACAATCGAGCAGCAGCGTCTCATAGGCGCTCGGCGGCTCACCGCCAAAGGACTCAGCGTAACGGAATTCCATCTTGACAGGCCGGATTTCCATCATCGGCGCCGGAAATTTGGCGTTGAAGTTAATTGAAATGCCTTCGTTCGGCTGGATGCGCATGGCCAGCACATTCTGCTCCACCGGATTCTGTGTTTTGCGCCCGAAAACCATGTGGGGAACACGCCGGAACTGGACCACGATTTCCGAGACCCGCTTGGCCAGCCGCTTGCCGGAACGAACGTAGAAAGGCACGTCAGCCCACCGCCAGTTGTCGATGAAAAGTTTCAGAGCGGCAAAAGTTTCGGTCGTCGATTTCGGGGAGACGTTCGGCTCGACGCGGTAGGCAGGAACGCTTTCGCCCCGTACCCATCCTTCGGCATATTGCCCCCGCACCACAAAATCGTCCAGGCGATCCAGATCAATCGGGCGGACGGAGCGCATCACCTTGGCCTTCTCGTCACGCACTTCCACGGCGTCGAACGACGCGGGCGCTTCCATCGCCACCAGGCTCAGCACCGACATCACGTGGTTCTGGATCATGTCGCGCAGCAGACCCGCCTCTTCGTAATAGCGGCCCCGGCCCTCCACGCCCAGGTCCTCGGCGACGGTGATTTCAACGTGATCGATGTAGCGCCGGTTCCAGATGGGTTCAAAAATACCGTTGGCGAAGCGGAACACCAACAGGTTCTGGACGGTCTCTTTGCCAAGATAATGGTCAATGCGGTAGACCTGCTCCTCTTTGAAGGCCGAATTCACGGCCGTGGTCAGTTCGCGCGCGCTCTTCAGGTCGTGACCGAAAGGTTTTTCGATCACCACGCGGGTCCAGCTTTTTCCCGGGTCTTCGGGAGCCGCCAAACCCGCGGAACCCAGATGGCCGATAATCACCGGAAAGGAGCTGGGTGGCGTGGCCAGGTAATAAAGCCGGTTTCCACCGGTTCCTCGCTCACGATCCAGCTTCTTCAGCAGGTCATCCAGCTGCTTGTAGGCCTTGCTGTCGCCAAAATCGTCCGTCAGGTAGTAGAGCGATTCCGTAAAACTTTTAAGAGAGGCCTCGTCTACTGAAGTCGGGTGTTCAGAAAATTTGCGGATCGCGTCCGCCATGGTCTCGCGGAATTTCTCATTATCGTAAGGCGTCTTCGCGCACCCGATCACCGAAAAGCCCTGGGGCAGCAGGCGTTCACAATGCAGGTAGTAGAGCGCGGGAATCAGCTTCCGCGCCGTGAGGTCGCCGGAAGCACCGAAGATCACCATCGAGCAGGGGCTGGGAGTTTTCCGAATGCGCATGCCCTCACGCAAGGGATTTGCGGCAACAGAGGTATCCGCCATAAAGGTCTTCGTCCTTTCCGGACCGTCATCCAGGGTCCATGAAGCTGACAACTACGACGCCGGAGTCGCTTGCGCCCTGTGAGAACTGGCTTCCAACGCCTTCAATAGCCGGTCAAGACCGGCTTTGACATGCTGGCCAAGGTCGACGCGCAACACGCGGCGCTTCTTGCTCTGCAACGACTGCAGATCGCCAAGGGCCTGAGCCTGCTTCAGCACTGAAAAAGAGTAGGGCTCGCCCGGTATGGGCAAGTCCCGCGGGTCAGAGGCCGTTAGCTGGAGAAACAGGCCGGTATTCGGTCCTCCCTTGTGAAGTTGCCCGGTGGAATGCAGAAACCGGGGTCCAAAACCCAATGTCGTCGCCGCACGCAAAGCATTCCGCAGAACAAGACGAATCGACTCCAGTTGATCCTCAATTTCCGGAGTACGTTCCGTATACGCCATCAGCGCCGCGTAGTCTCCCGGATGCGCCAATCCGGCGAAGGCCGCCAGAAAGGCCTCGGGCGAGTTGAGTCCATTCGAATGTTTTTCAAGCGCCAAGCCGGTGTCCGCATCACAGAAAAACTCAAGGCCTTCAGCAGCCAGCACTGCCGACTCAGCGGGGAGCTTCCCATCAGACCGGAACTGCTCCAGCAGGCGCCTGGTGTTGTCCTTGCTTTCCTGGACGTTGGGCTGATCAAAAGCGTCAATCGCCAACAATGCGCCCGCCGTCGCCGTGGCAATCTCCCAACGGAAGAACTCCTGCGCCAGGTCGAGTTTGCCGGCCACAGGGATGCGAACCACCGGATGGCCCGCCTTTTCAAGCGCCGCGAGTTTCGCCTCGGTCGCGGCGTCAGAATCCGATGCCAGCTGCATGCGGACGAAAAGCCGGTCGCCGCCGTAGCGAGAAGGTTCGCCAAGCGCTTCGCCGGCCACAGGAACCAGGCCCTTGCCTTCCTTGCCCGTACTCTCGGCGATCAACTGCTCTGCCCAGTCGGCAAAGGTTGCGATCTCAGGGGATATGACAAACGTGACCTTGTCACGCCCCGCTCGCGCCGCATCCGCCATCGTCACACCCAGGCTGACGCCGGGGTTTTCCGCGATGGGCACACCTGCTCCGCACGCCGACGCCATACGGTCCGCGCGGTCAAAAAAGTCGGCAAGGTCAATGCCGGTAAGAGCGGCAGGCACCATTCCGAAATTGGACAACGCAGAATAACGGCCGCCAATGTCGGAAGCGCCGGGGAAAATGCGCCGGAAGTTCTTTTCCCTGGCGAGCTTTTCGAGGCCGCTTCCCGGGTCCGTGATGGCGATGAAATTCTCGCCCGCCCGATCGCCTTTCAGCTTTTGCAGGCGGTCGTAAAAATATTTGTAAAAGCTGAGGGTCTCCGTCGTGCCGCCCGACTTGCTGGATACGATGAAGAGCGTTTTCTCAAGGTCGATGCTCTTTTCAACATGGGCCACATTGGCAGGAACGGTGGAGTCCAGCACGTGAAGTTCAGGATAACCGGAAGCGCTCCCGAAGGTCGCCCGCAGGACGTCGGGGCACAGGCTGCTGCCGCCCATTCCCAGCAGAACCGCGTGGCGAAACCCTGCCTCCCGGACTTCTGCAACGAAGCTTTTGATTTCACCCAGGTGCTTTCGCATCTCCCGGGTGATGGTCAGCCAGCCGAGAGCGTTGCGAATAATTTTCTGATGTTCGGGTTCGGATTTCCACAGCGCAGCATCTTTGTCCCACAGCCTCCGGGCAAATTGCTGCTGCCCAAGCTTGCCGAGTGTTGCCTGGACCGCCTTGTCGAGGTCACCCGAAACGGCTATCCGGCTACCCGCTTGCTGCCCGTGAAAACTCTTTTTTTTTTCCTCAATGCTCGCCAGCAGCTTTTTGTAATCGTTCGCAAAGGATTCAACGCCGTTGTCTTCAAGTTGCTGAGTGACGGCGCGCAGATCGATGCCAACTTCCGGCAGCGCTGCGATGGTCTTGCGAGCCCCATCCAGCCCTTGCTCGATGGTGTCCGCCTGGGGCTTCCCGTGGTCGCGGTAGGCATCAATGGTCGCGGTGGGCATGGTATTCACGGTGTCGCGGCCGATCAGTTCCTGCACGTAAAGGATGTCGCTGTATTGGGGATTCTTGGTGCTGGTTGAACCCCACAACGGCCGCTGCACGCGCGCGCCTTTCTTCGCCAGCGCTTCGAATCGAGGCGTCAAAAAGATTTCCTTGAATTTCTGGTAGATCAGCCTGGTATTGGCAACCGCCACCCGGCCGACAAGGCTTTCAATTTTCTTGCGCTCTTCCGGAGTCCCCGCAGCAGCCAGCCTGGCTTCCAACTGCTTGTCCACCAGCGAATCAATCCGGCTGACGAAAACGCTGGCCACGGAAGCCACCCGGTCGACCGGCTTGCCTTCGGCCACTCTCTTTTCAAGGGCCTGCAGATAAGTGTTGGCAACTTCTGCGTAACGCTCAATTCCAAACAGCAGAGTGATGTTGATGTTGATGCCTTCGGCGAGCGCCTGTCCAATGGCGGGAAGTCCCTCCTTCGTTCCGGGTATCTTGATCATCACGTTCGGCCGGTTGACGGCGCTGAACAGATGCCGGGCTTCCTCCAGGCTCCCTTTCGTGTCATGCGCGAGAAGCGGCGAAACTTCCAGGCTCACGTAGCCATCGCGCCCGCCCGTCCTCTCAAAAACGCCCCGGAACTCATCCGTCGCTTTCTGGATGTCCTCGATGGCCAGCTTCTCGAAAATCTTCGGAGCTTCCAGCCCCTCGGCGACGTATTGGCGAATGCTTTCGTCGTAATCGTCGCTGCCTGCAATAGCCTTCTCAAAAATGCTCGGGTTCGAGGTAACGCCCAGCAGGCCGTCTTCATCGATCCGCTTTTTCAAGCCGCCGGAAAGGATTTCCTTGCGGCGGATATAATCGTGCCAGACGCTCTGGCCATATTTGTCCAATTGTTTTAAAGGATTCTCGCTCATCAATTACCACCTCCTCTGCTTAATTCCGTCCGGCGAACTGCGGCAGGGCTTCTTCAGCCTCACGGCAGTATCGCCGCGTTCGATGCCGTCATCATGGAGGGCAGAAAATATAAAGGCCCTGCCGCCCGGGAACGGCTTTTAGAAATACCTGTGCGGACGGCCAACGCCGCCCCGATTAAAAAGCTTAACGCCCCAGTAATTCGTGCGAGTGGCGAACGATGTTGTCCGCCGTGAAGCCAAACTTTTCCGCCAGGACCTTGTAAGGCGCCGACGCCCCAAAGCGCGTCATGCCGATCACGGCGCCCTGGGACCCGATGTATCGCTCCCATCCAAAGGGATAAGCCGCCTCGACAGCCAGGCGCGCAGTCGTGGCCGGCGGCAAGACCTCGTCCCGGTAATCCTGCGTCTGTTTCTCAAACAAGTCCCACGACGGCATGCTGACCACTCGGGCGGCAACGCCTTCGGCAATGAGTTTCTCGTACGCGTCCAGCGCCACCGAAACCTCTGACCCGGAGGCGATCAGGATCACGTCCGGCCGTTGGCCCTTGGAATCCGCAAGGACGTAAGCCCCCTTCGCCAGCCCTTCGGCGGAAGCGTACTTTTCGCGGTCAATCACCGGAAGCTTTTGCCGGGTCAGCGCCAGGGCCACCGGGCCATCCTTCCTTTCAATCGCCACCCGCCACGCCACCGCGGTCTCATTCGCATCAGCAGGCCGGATGAACGAAAAATTCGGAATCGTGCGCAGCGACGGAATCTGTTCGATGGGCTGGTGCGTGGGCCCGTCTTCGCCCAGGAATATACTGTCGTGGGTATAAACAAAAATCGAGCGGATTCCCATCAATGCTGCCAGCCGGAGCGTTGGCCGCATATAATCAGAAAAGATCATGAACGTGGCCCCATAGGGAATCAGTCCGCTCAGGGCCATCCCATTCAGCGCGGAACCCATCGCATGCTCGCGCACTCCAAAATGGAAGTTGCGCCCGCCGTAGTTCCCTTTCTCAAAAGCCGATTCACTCTTGATCATGGTGTTGGTGGAGGGTGCAAGGTCCGCCGAACCGCCCAGCAGGGTGGGCAGGCTGGGAGAAATGGCGTTCAACACCGCGCCGGATGCCTGCCGGGTCGCCATGGGGCCATCGGAAGGCTTGAATGCGGGAATTTTTGATTTCCAACCCGCGGGCAGGTCGCCGCGCACGTAGCGGTCCCACTCGGCGGCAAGGTCCGGAAAGGCCTGGCGATAGCTGTTCAGGCGCTCCTGCCATTTCGTTTCGGATTTCTCGCCGCGCTCGATGGCCTTGCGAAAATGTGCAAGAACGTCATCCGGAATATAAAATTTCGGCTCCAGCGGTATCCCGAGATTTTCCTTGGAGAGCTTGACCTCTTCTTCGCCGAGCGGCGAGCCGTGGGCGCCTGCCGTGTCGTGCTTGTTGGGGCTTCCGTCCGCAATGTGGGTCCGCACCATGATGATCGACGGCCGCTCCGTTTCAGCCTCGGCGGCCTTCAGCGCTTTGTCGATCCCTTCCACGTCGTCGCCGTCTTCAATACTTTGCACGAACCATCCATAGGCCTCAAAGCGCTTTGCGCGGTCTTCCGTAAAGGCCAGCTCGGTAGAGCCCTCGATGGAGATGTGGTTGTCGTCGTACAAATAAACCAGATTGTTCAGGCCCAGGTGCGCCGCCAGGGAGGCTGCTTCTGACGCCACGCCTTCCATCAGGTCGCCGTCGCTGACGATGGCATAAATCTTGTAATTGACCAGTTCGTGCCCGGGGCGGTTGAAGTGCGCCGCCAGGTATTTTTCAGCAATAGCCATGCCGACGCCGTTGCCGAATCCCTGGCCAAGCGGTCCCGTCGTGGTCTCGATTCCCCGGTCGAGGTGGTATTCCGGATGGCCTGGCGTCCTGCTGCCCCACTGCCGGAACTGCTTGAGTTCGTCCAGCGGCATATCGTAGCCCGTCAAATGAAGCAGGCTGTAGAGCAGCATGCAGCCGTGACCTGGAGAGAGAATAAAGCGGTCGCGGTTGGGCCAGCGGGGTTTCAGCGGATCGTAACGCAAGTGTCGTGTCCAAAGCACGTAGGCCATGGCCGCCGCGCCCATGGGCATTCCGGGGTGGCCGGAATTCGCCTTCTGAACGGCGTCCATCACCAGGCCTCGAATGGTGTTGATCGAAAGCAGGTCCAGCTCTGCTCCGCTCCGGGTATCTTTTGAAGTTTGAGCCGCTGTGTGTCCGTCCAAAGCGATGCGCTCCTGTTCTGGATTTGCGCACAGATGAATTGAGGCCCCTGACGAGCGAAGTACGCAATCCGCTCAGGCCGGCATCGTTTTCATTAGATGCGCGAGGGACCAGAATGTAACATCCAAGGGGTGTATTATATTCCTTTTGCGGGACGAAATCGCGAATCTCAACTCCGGATCCACGGTTGGGGTCCCGGAAATCCCCCCAAAATTCGCTCATTGGCGGGACTGCTAAAGCAGGAAGGAGGCAACGATGACTAAACGACATCTTGGAGTGGTGGGATTGGGGGTCATGGGCAAGAATCTTGCCCTCAATGCCGAGAGCAAGGGCTTCTCTGCAGCCGGATTCGATATCGACGCGGACAAAGTCGGGAAGGTTGCACAGGAAGTTGCCGGAAAGGAAATCACCGTCACCAACTCCCTGAAGGAATTCGTGGAGGCTCTTGAAAGGCCGCGGCGCATTCTGATGATGGTCCCGGCAGGCAAGGCCGTCGACGCTGTCCTGCATGACCTGACGCCGGGTCTCGAGAAGGAAGACATCGTTATTGACGGCGGCAACTCTTACTTTAAAGACACAGAGCGCCGCGTGCAGCAGTTGGAGGAAGGCGGCCTGCGCTTCTTTGGAATGGGTGTGAGCGGAGGCGAAGAAGGCGCCCTGCACGGCCCCTCGCTGATGCCCGGTGGCCATGAAGAATCCTACCGGCACCTCGAGCCTTTGCTCACCAAAATGGCCGCGCAGACGAAAGACGGCGCATGCTGCACCTACCTCGGGCCCCGCGGCGCCGGGCATTACGTCAAGATGGTCCACAACGGAATCGAGTACGGCATCCTGCAACTGCTCTGCGAAACCTACGACATCTTCAAAAACGTTCTCCGGCTGACCACGCCGGAAATTCACGATATCTTCGCCGAGTGGAACGCCTCCGACCTCAACTCCTACCTGCTGGAAATCACCACCCTGGTTTTGGGCAAAAAGGACGATGAAACCGGACAGCCGCTCGTCGACCTGATCGTGGACGAAGCCCAGCAGAAAGGCACAGGGAAATGGACGGCACAGGATTCCATGGACCTGGGGGTCGCTGTGCCGACGCTTGCCTACGCGGTGGAAGCCCGCATCCTCTCCGGGCAGAAAGAAGAGCGCGTCGCCGCCGCCGACATCCTGAGCGGTCCCAAGGAAGTTTTTTCGGGCGACCTCACGGCTTTTCTCACCCATATGCGCGAAGCCTACCGGGTTGCCGTGATGGTCTGCTACGCGCAGGGATTTGAGCAGCTTCGGGTGGCCTCCAAGGAATATCAGTACGGATCTGAATTACGCGGAGATTGCCCGCATCTGGAAGGGCGGCTGCATCATCCGCGCCAAGATGCTCGACCACATTCAGCAGTCGTTCGCCATAGATCCGGCCCTGGCGAACCTGATGCTGGCTCCGACCTTCAGCGCAACCATCAACAAGCATTCGGCTGACCTGCGGGAAATTGTGAAGGCGGCAACCCACGTGGGCACCCCTTGCGTGGCGTTCTCCACGTCGCTGGGCTATCTCGACAGTTACCGCCAGGAACGCCTTCCGGCCAATCTGCTGCAGGCGCTGCGCGACTGCTTCGGCGCGCACACCTACCACCGCACGGACAAGAAAGGGGTGTTCCACACCGAGTGGGCAAAGTAACGCCGTCGGACACGAAAGCTGGGTGGTTCCCAATTTCTGTAACTCGGGCCTGGAATGAGTTCGTATTTCCTGTTCCCTCCGCTGGGCGTTCCCGTCCTTTTCCGGCATCGCTCCGGCCCCGGCGGAAGGAACAGCACGGTGTTCAAGTCCCGATCGGCTGAGTGAAAGCGCTATAGGAAAAAAGGGGGAGTAGAGAAGATGACAATATCCGGACCAACGACCGGCCAAGGCTCCCGCGAACTGCCACTCTACATCAACGGCCAGTGGCAGCGGTCGAAATCCAGCGACTATCAGGAGGTTGTAAATCCGGCAACCGGCGAGGCGCTCGGACGCGTCCCGCTTGCCGCTGCTGATGACGTTGACCGTGCCGTGCAGGCCGCCAGCCAGGCTTTTCCCGAATGGCGCCGCACCCCGCCCGAAGACCGCATCCAGTACCTCTTCAAGCTGAAGCAACTGCTCGAAGACCATTTCGACGAAATCGCCCGCACCATTACCATTGAAAACGGAAAAACGCTCGCCGAATCCCGCGGCGAACTGCGGCGCGCTGTTGAAAACGTCGAGGTTGCGTGCGGAATCCCCACGCTGATGCAGGGTTACAACCTGGAAGACGTGGCGCGGGGAATTGATGAAACCATGGTCCGGCAGCCGCTGGGCGTGGTGGCCGCCATCACGCCCTTCAACTTCCCGGCGATGATTCCCTTCTGGTTCCTGCCTTACGCCCTGGCGTGCGGAAACACCTTCATCCTGAAACCGTCGGAACGCGTGCCGCTTTCAAGCGCCTTTATTGTTTGAACTGATGGAGCAGATGAAGCTTCCGGCCGGCGTCCTGAACATGGTTCACGGCTCCAAGGCCGCGGTTGACGCCCTGCTCCAGCACCCTGAGGTTCGCGCCATCAGTTTTGTGGGCTCGACGCCGGTGGCGAAGTACGTTTACGCCCAGGCCGCCGCCCACGGCAAACGTGTGCAATGCCAGGGCGGAGCCAAGAACCCGGTGCTGGTCCTGCCCGACGCCGACATGGAAGCCGCAACGCGCATCACCTGCGACAGCGCCTTCGGCTGCGCGGGGCAGCGATGCCTGGCGGTTTCACTGGCGCTGACGGTAGGCGATGCGCGGGAAAGCTTTACGCAAAGAATCACGGAAGCCGCCAACTCCATCCGCGTGGGCGACGGCTTGCAGGAAGACGTGCAGATGGGGCCCGTCATCACCCCGGAAAGCAAGGCGCGAATTGAAAGCTTCATTGCGAAGGGCGCAGCCGATGGCGCCACCGTCCTTCTGGATGGCCGCAACGACACCATCGCAAAGGGTAAAGGGCAATTTCCTCAAGCCTACCTTGCTGGAAAATGTGCCGGCCGGCAGCGTCGGTTGCCCAAAACGAGATTTTCGGTCCCGTCCTCACCCTGAACCACGTCAAGACCCTGGACGAAGCCATCGAATTGCTTTCGCGCAGTCCTTATGGCAACCAGGCGTCGATTTTCACCACCAGCGGCGCCGTCGCGCGCCGGTTCCGCTATGAGGCTCCGGTCGGCAACCTGGGAATCAACATTGGGGTGGCCGCGCCCATGGCCTACTTCCCCTTCAGCGGCTGGAAAGACAGCTTTTTCGGCGTGCTGCACGCCCAGGGCCGCGACGCCGTGCAGTTTTACACGCAGGAGAAGGTGGTCATCGAACGCTGGCCGAAGGAATGGTCACGCAAGTTTTAGCCTTGTTTCTTTTCCCAGGCATTCGCCCTTTTCGGAACTTCTGATCGAGGGAGGCCCCCTATGAAGCGAAAAGCTCTCCGGCTGATCCTGCTTTTCATATTTGCAGCCGCTGTCCTGCCCGCTCTTGCCCAGGCAAAGCACGCCCTCACCTTCCATGACCTGATGAAGGTCCAGCGGATCTCCGATCCCCAGGTTTCGCCGGACGGCAAGTGGATCGCTTACGTCGTCTCCACTCCCGATCTCGACGCCAACAAAATGGTCAGCCACATCTGGCGGGTGCCGCTGGCGGGCGGCGAACCGCAGCAGCTCACGCGTGGCAGCGATTCCGATTCGCGTCCGCGCTGGTCGCCCGATTCAAAGTCCATCGCCTTCATGTCGTCGAGGAGCGGCGAAGAGCAAGTCTGGCTTATCCGCGCCGACGGCGGTGAAGCGCGCCAGTTGACTCATATCTCGACCGAAGCCGACGGCGTCACCTGGGCGGCCAACGCCGGCACGCTGCTCTTCACCTCTGAGGTCTATCCCGATTGTCATGATGAAGCGTGCAACAAGCGGCGGCTTGAGGAAGCGAAATCGAGCAAGGTCAAGGCGCGCGTTATCGATCATCTCTTCTTCCGCCACTGGGACCACTGGCTCGACGGAAAAGTCACCCACCTTTTCGCCGTTTCTTCCGAGGGAGGCGAGCCGCGCGACCTCACGCCCGGCCCCTACACCTCGCCCACGTTTTTCCTGGGCGCGCCCGACGGCTACGCCATTTCGCCCGACGGCAAGGAAGTCTGCTACACATCGAACCACTCCCAGCCGCTCAGTTCCCCAGGTCTGGACGACCAATAACGATCTTTTCCTGGTGAGCGCCGACCGGCGGCGAGGCGAAAGACATTACCGCCGACAATCCCGGCAGCGACGCCGCGCCGCAATACTCCCCGAACGGCCGCTACATTGCCTACACTTCACAGGCCGACTAACGGTTACGAATCTTCGCTGTTCCGCCTGCGGGTTTACGACCGCGAAACAGGCCGGATCAAAGACCTCACCACCGGATTCGACCAGTGGGTTCTGAGTTTCACCTGGGCGCCCGACTCCGACACTATCTATTTCATCGCGCCCGAAGGCATCGAGCAGCCCATCTTCAAGACTTCCGTCAGCCATCCGCACGTCACAAAAATCCTGGGCGGCTACAATGACGAGCTTTCAGTCGCCCCCGGCGGCAGGCTCGTGTTCACCCATCAGAGCCTGACCCAGCCACCTGAAATCTATTCCGCCTCCACTTCCGGCGGCGCGCTGACTCAACTGACGCATATGAATCGACGCCGTGATGGCCGCGATCGAAATGAATCCCGGCGAGCCGGTCAAAACGCCCGGGGCGCTGGGCGCGCAGATCGAAAGCATTCTGGTGAAGCCGCCCCACTTCGATCCCGGCAAAAAATATCCCGGCCTGATGCTGATCCACGGCGGCCCGCAGGGGGCCTGGAACGATTCATGGTTCTACCGCTGGAACGCCGAACTGTTCGCCTCTTTCGGCTACGTGGTGATGGCGACCAACTTCCACGGTTCCATCGGCTACGGCCAGGCCTTCACGGCGTCAATTTCCGGCGACTGGGGCGGCGCTCCCTACGAAGACCTGATGAAAGCCACCGATGATCTTGAGAACCTTCCCTACGTGGATAAGGAGCGCATCGGAGCCGCGGGCGCGAGTTTTGGCGGCTATATGATCGACTGGATCGAAGGCCACACGGATCGCTTCAAGGTTCTCGTTTCGCACGACGGCGTGTTCGACCTGCGCTCCATGTACGGCGAGACGGAAGAGCTCTGGTTTCCGGAATGGGAGCTGAAAGGCGTGCCGTGGAAGGATCCGGCGCTCTATGAAAAATGGTCGCCGTCGCACTACATCCAGAATGCCAAAACGCCCATGCTGATCTTTGAAGGCGCCCGGGACTTTCGCGTGCCCGAAGGCCAGGCGTTCCAGCTCTTCACCTCACTCCAGCGCCAGGGCGTGCCTTCGAAGCTGGTCTATCTTGAAGAAGAAAGCCACCTGGTAATGAAACCGGATGACAGCCGCTTCTGGTACAGGACGGTCGAGGACTGGCTGGCAAAATATTTGAAGCAGTAGTCAGGAGCCAGAAGTCTTGAAGCCGTCTGCTATTCTGCCGCCTTTCTTTGCGCCTTCGCATCTTTGCGTGAGCTGCTCTTGATGTTCTGTCTTCCTGGTTGGAAAAACAAAACTGCATTTGGTTACGACACCGGTACGGTGTGCGTACCCCTTCCAACTTTCGGCTTTCGCCTGTAAACTCTTTTTTCACACCACTCCTTGAAGGATGGAACTATGACCAAAGACGAAATTGTTCGCAAGCACAAGGATTATCTTTTCAACTGCGTCGCCACCTATTACAAGGACCCGCTGGTGCTCGACCACGGCAAGGGCCAGCACCTTTTCGACGTGGAGGGGAATAAATATCTCGACTTCCTGGGCGGCATTGTGACCATCAGCGTGGGCCACGCCAATGAAAAAGTGACCTCGAAAATCAAGGCCCAGGTTGACCGCCTGCAGCACGCTTCCACCCTGTTCCCTTCCGAGCCCATCGTGGCCCTGGCAGAAAAGATGGCGCAGATCGCGCCCGGCAAGCTGCAGAAAAGTTACTTTACCAACAGCGGCTCTGAGGCCAATGAAGTGGCCGTGCTGACGGCGCGCATGCACACGGGCAATTACGAATTGCTGGCGCTGCGCCACGGCTACAGCGGGCACACGCAACTGGCGAAGTCCCTCACCGGACTCGGCACCTGGCGCAAAGCCGGCATCGTGCCCTTCGGCGTCATTCACGCTCCGGGGCCCTATTGCTACCGCTGCCCCTACGGCCTGACTTATCCGAGCTGCGATCTGCACTGCGCGAAGGACGTGGAGGAAGTGATCAAAACTTCCACCGGCGGCGCCGTGGCCGGCCTGCTGGCGGAAACCATCCAGGGACTGGGAGGCGTGGTGGTGCCGCCGCCCGGATATTTCAAGATTGTGGCCAATATCGTCCGCAATTACGGCGGGCTCTTCATTTCCGACGAAGTCCAGACGGGCTTCGGGCGCACCGGCAAGCGCTGGTTCGGCATCGAGCACTGGGAAGTTGAGCCGGACATGATGACCATGGCCAAGGGCATGGCCAACGGTGTTCCCATCGGCTGCACCATCACCCGGCCGGAAATCGCCGACAGCTACAAGGGCCTCACCATCTCCACCTTCGGCGGCAATCCCGTCACCAGTGTGGCAGCCAAGGCCACCATCGACCTGATCGAAGAAGACCGTCTGATGGACCACACCGAGACGGCCGGCAAGAGGTTCCGCGAGGGCCTCGACGCTCTGAAGGAAAAGCACGCCTCCGTCGGCGATGTTCGCGGCATGGGACTGATGCAGGGCGTCGAACTGGTGAAGGACCGCAAGACCAAGGAACCGGCCACGGAGCTGGCCAACAAGGTCCTCGAGCGCGCTCGCGCCAACGGCCTGGTGATCGGCAAGGGCGGCCTTTACGCCAACGTCCTGCGCATGTCGCCGCCGCTCAACATCCCCGTGGCCGATATCGACCAGGCGGTCGCCATTATCGACAAGAGCCTGGCAGAAGCGGCAAAGGGATGACGGCAACACACGCTTTGTAGCGCCGGCATCTTGCCGGCATTGATCGAACTTAATAAAGCTGTCGGCTGGAAGCCAGCGCTACAGTGGAAGGCGTTGACGGAGCCGCACAAACAAATCCACATTCATAAGGGAGCAAGGAATGAATTACCGGGAACTGGGCAGGACGGGATGGAAGGTTTCAGAGATCAGCTTTGGAGCGTGGGCCATCGGGTCGATGTGGGGCAGCGTGGACGAGAAGGAATCGATGGCGGCGCTGCACAAGGCGCTGGACGTGGGCATCAACTTTTTCGACACGGCAGACGTTTATGGCGACGGCCGCAGCGAGCGCCTGCTGGGGCGGCTGCGCAAAGAGCGGAAGGAAACCTTTTACATCGCCACCAAGGCCGGCCGCAAACTGAACCCGCACACCCCCGAAGGCTACAACCGGGAAAACCTCACCCGCTTTGTGGAAGAGAGCCTGCGCAACCTGCAGACGGATTGCGTGGACATCGTGCAGCTCCACTGCCCGCCCAACCAGGTCTACTACACTCCGGAAACTTTTGAAGCTCTCGAAGGCTTGGTGAAGGCCGGAAAAATCCGCCACTACGCCGTCAGCGTTAGCACCTGCGAAGAAGGACTGAAGGCGCTGGAGTATCCCGGTATCCAGAGCGTCCAGATCATTTTCAACATGTTCCGGCACCGTCCCGCAGAGCTCTTTTTCCCTGAAGCCAAACGCCGCCGGGTGGGCATCCTGGCGCGCGTGCCGCTGGCCAGCGGAATGCTGACCGGCCGCATGACCCGCGAAACCACTTTCACCGCGGACGACCACCGCAACTTCAACCGCGAGGGCGCGAAGTTTGACAAGGGCGAAACCTTCTCCGGCGTCGATTACAATCTGGCCCTCGACATCGTCGACCAGTTGCGCCCGCTGGCGCCCGCAAGGCGCCACCATGGCGCAGCTGGCCCTGCGCTGGATACTGATGTTTGACGCCGTCACCTGCGCCATCCCCGGCGGCAAGCGTCCCTCGCAGGTGGAGGACAACGCGCGCGCGTCCGATCTGCCTCCGCTCAGCGATGAGGCCATGCGGAAGGTGCGCGAGCTTTACGACACGCGACTGCGGGCGCAGGTCCACCAGCGCTGGTAGCGCCCCGAAGGCCAGCGCATTTAGCCGGGCCGAAGGCCGCGCTTCCGGTCCGGCGCCGGCAACGCCTTTATCCTGGGCCTGTTCGCCTCGCCCGCGGCCGTGGGGTTTTACGCCGGGGCGGAAAAGCTGGCGCGCGCTGATGGGATTGATGGCCCCCATCCACCAGAGCCTTTATCCGCGCCTCAGCCACCTGGTGCAGCACAACCGGCCGGCGGCCAATCGCCTGGCGCGCTCCAGCCTGTTTCTCCTGCCTTCGGCCGGTGTTGTTTTGAGTCTTGCGGCCTTTCTGTCGGCGCCCTGGGCCGTCCCCCTGATTCTGGGCGGGAGCTTTGCGGCCTCGGTCCCGGTGCTCGAAATCCTGGCCGCCTTGCCGCTGCTCGACGCCCTCGGAACCCTGTTTGGAGTTTTGTGGATGGTGCCCCTGGGACTGGACCGGCAATTCAACCGGGTGATCCTGGCGGGCGGAGTTCTCAACCTGGTTCTGGCCGTGGTCTTCGCGCCACGGTTTGCGCAGCTTGGTATGGCGGCGGCCGTCGTGGCAACGGAAGTTTTCGTGGCGCTCGCGCTTTACCTCACGCTTCGCCGGAGGAAACTCAGCCCCCTGGCGGCCACCCGGATGGACCAGGCGTGAATTCCCCGCCGGCCCCGATGATTCTCGACCCTGGGGTCAAACATAATTAGGACCTGAGCCGGCCAAGTCATGGACCTGTCCAGAAAATGCAGTGCCAAAGCTGGCCGGCAGGCCAGTGTGATTACCAGACTGATTCGATTGCCTTTGCTGCAACATTTTTATTAATAAACCGTCCGGTTATACTTATTATAAAAAGTCGGATTAACGCGTTAAACCATTTAAAATAAATTAGATAAATCAGATAGCGATAATCTTCACAAATGTTCGAAAAGCCTGCTCGTTTCAAATTTCTGACTTGACTCCAGGAGTTTACTTTGCAAGAATACGCATCTTGTGGTCAAACCACAGGGAAATCTGGATTATGGGGTGGGGGAGGGCCCATTAGGCCAGTAAGGTTTCCACCTAAGGGTGTTTGTCTTCTATTGCCCTCAGGTGGGTGGGTCGCCGGGATCCACTAAAGAATTCCGGCAATGTATACGATGAAGATCATGTAAGCAAGGAGAAGCACAAGATGATCGAGCAAACCCTCGCTGGCTTCTCTCGTAGGTTACGAAGACACGCCAAGCCGTGTTCTAAAGTTTGCCTCCTATCTCCCCATCCACTGGTTCTGAGTGAGTTCTCAAAGTTACTGGCCGACTTGTCCTACCACGTAAAAGCCAAGCATATTGATTCACGTTTAACAACTGATTTCCAACGATTACCTCTTCCCAAGTGCCCACTCTACGTCGTGGATGCTTGTGTCTCCACGTCCGCAGCCCTTCTGGTATCGGAAATTATAGACCGCTACCCGGAAGCCAGGGTGGTCGCGGTATCTGAAAAATTTGACGAGACCAATGCCTTTCCGCTGCTGCGCCTCGGAACCAAGGGGTTGATGACTTATTCCGAAGCGCAATCGGACCTGGCACCCGCATTCGAAGCATTGCTCGAAGGGAGTTATTGGGTGCCCAGTGTCCTGCTTTCCCGTTTCGTGGAGTCGATTCTTCCCAGCTCGCGCAATCGGACCCTCATCAGCAGTTCGGTGGGGCTCAGCCGGCGGGAGCGGGAGGTCCTTCAGGCAGTGCTGGACAACCTCTCCAACAAGGAAATAGCCGGCCAGTTAAACATTTCCGAGCGCACGGCAAAGTTCCACGTTTCGAACCTTCTTGCCAAGTTCGGCGTTCAACGGCGGGCGGACCTGATTGTTATGTCTTTTAACGGGTCGATGCTGGGTGGAGTACAGCAGCATGGCACTCTGCAGGCCTGAGATGATACCGGAGCTGTTTTATCAGTCTGTCATCATCAATCGTTCATTCAACGTTCGGCCAGGAAATTGTGCCGGGAGCGCCGAAAGGCGTTTCCGGCGGCCGCAATTTTCCGGATGCCGGGCGCGGCCGTTTCATAAACCGGCAAAACGTTCGGCGGCTTTTCACCGTGCCTGAGGCTTCTGCGAAGTTCCATTTTTAAACAGGAGAGGATCGCCCGGCCCCGGGTGCACCCCTGAGGCCGGACTTGCAAGGCGGGGTGCGCGCCGCGGTTACTCGCTGAGGATTTCTGAACCCTTGATGTTTTTGGGACGGCCGGCCCACCAGAAATACGGCTTGGCTGCTTTTCTCATCAGGCTGAGCTTCATGTCATAAAGCTTTGTGGCCAGGCTGGAGTCCGCCAGGTAGCGGGTGTCGCCCGGCTGGACAATCAGGCTCACCTCGATGTTGGGCGTCACGTCCAGGGGGATGCCGTGCTGCCGGCAGGCCTCATAGAGGTGCCGGTAGACCACGATCATGTCTTCGTAGCGGGGCGCCGGCCAGCGCTCCATGTCAGAGCCGATGGTGGGGCGGAAAATGCACACGGTCGGGAACGCTCCCATGCCGGCAATCATGTCGATGGCGGACAGGGTATCTTCAAGGGGCTCGATGCCGGCAATGATTTCGCCCGAGCAGGCCCCCTTCCCCAGCTTCTCCGAGGTGTATTCCAGGGCGCGGAAGAAGGTTTCCTGCCCGATCAGCTTCTCTTTGCCAGGGCAGATTTTCGCAAAAAACTCCGGGTTCTGGAATTCGTAGCAGAAGCTGAAATGGTCGGCGCCCAGATCGATCAGCCGGTCGTACTTCCACAGGTCGCGGGTGGGCGTCAACTGCACGCCAATCAGGCTGCCCACGCGCGACTTCACGGCCTTCACGTAGGGCGCGGCGCGGTCCAGGTCGCGGTTGGTCTGGTAGCCGGAGTTGAAATGGGTGAAGGTAACGCCCGACTCCGCCTTCGCCGTCTGCGCCACCTCGACGACGTCTTCCACGTCTTTCATCTCAACTTCATTCACGCCCACGTTCAATCCCGTGGTGCAGAACTTGCAGTTCAGGGCCGGTGAGTGGTACCAGAAACCGCAGGAATTGGAAATATAGATCCCGAGATAGGTGCCCTGCAGCACGCCGATGCGCTGCATGGGGACGCCGCGCGCCGTGGCGCGGGTGTACCAGGGGACTTCCGGCGAAAGCCTGACGGGGTAGCTGAATCCCTGCCGGTCATCCACCACCTTGAGGGCTTTCCCTTCCCGCACAATCCGGTAGCACGACCTTTTCGCGAACTCCTCCTCAACCGGAAGGTTGGCCCAGACGTCCTTCAGCGGCCCGGGAATGATCACCTCGAGCCCGCTGCCCAGGCCGGCGCGGGTGCGCACCAGCGGCCGCCCTTCCTCGCCCAGCGTGCAGGATTCGTCCAGGCGGATGCCTTTGCAGAAAAGGTCGATCTCCAGCTCGCAGGGATTCAGCGGTTCGGCGGGCACAAAAGTGTCCGGCTTGCGGTCTTCAACATAAGGGACCGCCTCCCGCTTGTAGTCTTTGGACTTCACTTTGCTTGCCATCATCGCCCCCTTGTCTGAATCTTTCGCGGCCCAATCCCGTTCTTACACTATCTCTAATCCTGCTCACAGGGTGCTGTGACTTAAATCACAAGAGGGTGTGATCTGCTGGCGAGCATGAAACTATAGCGCTGCCGTCCCGGCGGCAATTTTCAAGGCCGGCAAGATGCCGGCGCTACGAAGGCCCGTCACTGTATGATGCCATCCTCAACTAAGAGCGATCTTGTCACTCTTCTTCCTGCTGGCCCAGCAAGCGGAGATACTGGGATGCCAGTGATGGATCGGGTTGGACTGCTGAGATGAGGAGTTGGTCTTTGGCGGCCGCGGCGGAATACGCGTCCTGGGCCCAGCGATACGCCTCGGCTGCCGCGGCAGGATCGACAGGCTGCTTCATGGCATCGACGGGCGAGAGCAGGGCCAGGCGCCGGCCGGCCACAGCCGCGGCGACCTGAGGCAGGTCGAAATGATTCAGCACATCGAGAATGAAAACATCCGCGCCGTGCAGATAACGGTCCACAGCGGTCAGCGACCGGTAAGAGAGCAATCCTTCGTGGCACACCACCGATTGGATGCGCGGGTCAAGCGCGGCGGCGTAGAGCGCCCACAGCGCCCCCATGCCCTTGCCGATCACCCGGACGCCTGGACCCTTGGCCTCGGGGCGGGACAAAGCATAATCCACCGCGCGCTGAACGTCCGCGACGCGCGATCCAAAAAGTGAACGGTCCATGTACCAGTCCATGTAGGCCATCGCCGTTTCGACATCGAACAACTGCCTGAATTCGCTTTGGCCCCCTTCGCCCTCGTGCAGCGGGCGCGTCAGGCCGATTCCGCGCACGTCCACGGCGACCACCAGATGCCCCCTGCGGGCCATCTGGGCCAGGACTCCCGGCGCCAGCCCCGAACACTCTTCTCCCGCAAACTCCATGCCGGCAGCAGCCATGCCCTCTCCATCGAAATAGAGGATTGCGGGCGAAGCCGGCCGCCTGGCCGCGGGCAGGTAAACCCAGGCCGGCAGGTAGATTCCCGGCTCGGAGAGAAACTCCACTTTCTCAATCCTGTAGCCTTTTTCCGGCACCGTCACAACCTTGCGCGGATTGAGCGGACCATCGCTTTTCCGGTAGCGCAGCAACTTTTGAATCCGGGCGCGCATTTGATCGCGGTGGGATGCAACCTCACCCGGGTTTTTGGGTGCGGGTCCAACAGGCGGAAGCGTGGCTTGCTTCTTCAGTATGAGCGAGCAGAGGGTGTCGCCCTGTTGCGAGTACCGAATCGATCCGTCCGGCGTACAGTAAAGGTCTTCCGGCTTCTCGGGCACGAGTGCCGGCTCAGAGTCCGGACCCGGGCGCCCATAAAACCAGCGGCTGAACCAGTCTGCCGTCGCCAGCCTCAGCTTGTAGGTCCAGGCATGCGGGCTGTCGGCAGATACGGTGGAGAATTTTTCCGGCACGCCCAGCAGCCGGTAGGCGGCCTCGATGGAAGCGGCGGCATCGTTAAAGCTTTTTGAATAGTGTTCGACGCTGGCCAGCAGCGGCCGGGGCGCGATGGCAACCTGCTGATCCACGTGGTCGATGCCATAGATGGCGGAAGGAAAAACATTCTGCTCCACGTCCGAGGGCCCCAGGGGACTAAAAGGTGGAAGATGCACCGGCCAGCGGTTGGCGGTCCCTCCTTCATGAATCACCGCGCACTGGACTCGCTCGTCCACGGCGCTGATGAACTTGCTCAGCGTTCCTCCGCCCGAATGGCCCGCGCATCCGATCCGTTTGGGATCAACCTCCGGCCGGGACATCAAATAGTCAATGGCCCGTATCCCATCCCAAATGCGATATTGCGTCAGGCTTTCGCCCATCAGCAGCAGTAACTGGCCGGGCATCGAGTGCTCATAAGTGGCGTCACTCAATCCCGGGTCGCTGCGGCCGGTTTCGGGATTCCAATATTGCCTGCGCTCGCCCTGCCCGACAGGATCATACGCAAGCACCACAAAGCCATTCTTTACAAGGCTCAAATAAGCGGTTTGGTAAGTGGGTATCATTCGCGCCAGGGAATAGTGCCCGCAAGGCGAGATGATGCCGGGGAAAGGCCCGGAACCGGTGCTCGGAACGTAAAGGCTCGCCGTCACCCAGAAGTTTGGCCGGCTTTGGTACATCAGCACTTCGATGCGATAGCCGTCCCGCTTGAGGACCCTGACGATGACCGCGCCGAGAGGGGTTTTCTCGGGGAAACCTCCGATCATCTCAACGAACTTCTGCCGGACAAAACGGTTGCGCTCATTGAGAGCTTCCGGCGTCCTGATCGCCTGGCGCTTCCGGTCCCATTGAGCACAGAGGCTGTTCATCTCCTTTGAAAGGTGCGATACCAGCATGTCGGGCATGGCCCGATCGTACAATTCCGCCGCCTTCTTTTCTGCGGGCGCGCTGAAGGCCGGCAAAGCTGCAAAACCCAATGATCCCGCCCCCGCCCGCGCAACGAATTCTCTGCGGTTCATTTTTCCTCCGTGGAATGCTTTTCCACCATCTATTGGCCGCCAATCGCGAATTTAAAAACCTGCATATTAGAGCACCCTGGGGATTCTGCGGTAAAGAGAAATCACAAGGGCAGGGTACCGGCCAGGTCCCCCGCCGTGGCGTCCCTTTCCAAAGACCGCATAAAAGGGGAACGGCCTTCTGACCGATGCAACCAACGCGGTATTCCATGATTGACTTCAGCGCGCATATCGTGGATGATTTCACGCTGGCCTGCGCCCTCCGAATTTCCCGGGCCTTCCGTTTTGCAAGGGAGGCCGGACCGGGCGGGGCGAATCTCCTGGACCCTGCAACCCGAGGGTGCGAAACCTGAAATGGAAAAAACCAGCCATCCTTCGCGCCGGACGTTTTTGCAAACCGCGCTGGGGGCGCTGGCGGCCGAACACACCGTCCCCGCCTGGAGTGAAGCCGCTGAAGGTCCAAACCGCCCGCAGACCCGCGAGACGCGCCTTTTCGCTCTGCCGCAGTTTCTGCGGCCCGATCCTATGGGCGGCATCGTTCGCGCCGACCGTGATGCTGCGGCCGCCGCCGACGGCTTCCAGAAGGGCCAGCGGCTTTCGATCGAGTGTCCCCGCGGCGCCTACGCCTCGTTTCACCTGGTGGTGCAGACGGCCCGGCCCGGCGAATACAGCCTCGACCTGCATTGGAACGACCGCAGCGGCAAAATCCAGACCGACCTTTACCGCGAGTGGTTCCACCGGCTGCGCTCCGGCGATTACTACCCGGACGCCCTGGTTCCCGTGAGCACTCCGCACCGCTCCCGGCTGCCCGAGCCCGACAACAAGATCGAAAACCAGACCGCGCAAGCCTTCTGGGTGGACGTCTGGGTCCCGCCGGACGCCGCGCCGGGCGATTATTCCGGCCGCGCCACTCTCGAAGCCGCGGGCAAGCGCCGCACGCTCGCGCTGCATCTCAAGGTGCTGCCGGCGGTGGTCCCTGCGGAAGACGTTGTGGCCATGGACCACAACTCTTATGACGCTTCCTGGATCGCCAGCCAGTTCCCTTCCCGCGTGCGCGCAACCAGTGGAAACTTTTTTGAAAGCGACGAACTCTTCCGGCTCATCCACTCCTACCACCGCATCTTCTATGAGAACCACGGGGTTTTCCATCAGCTCGGATACGGCCACGCCGGCCATGTTGAGCCGGAATTCGCTCCGGCGCTGGAAGGCGAAGGACGGAAGAAGCGCATCGCCAGCTGGGATTTGTACGACCGGCACTACGGGCCGCTGCTCGACGGCTCGGCTTTTTCCAAAACGCGCCGCGGCCCCAAGCCCATCCCCTTTGCCTATCTGCCCATCAACCCGGAATGGCCGGCTTCCTGGCTGTGGTGGGGCGAGGCGGGCTATGAAGCCGAGTTCACCCATGTGGTGGGCGAAATGGAGAAGCACTTTCGCGACAAGGGCTGGACCCAGAACGAATTTTGAAATGTTCTTCAACCACAAGAAGCGCTACAAGGGCTTTTCGTGGGACGGCGACGAAGTGCGGTATCCCAAAGACCTCCGCTACTTCAACGAATACGGCCGGCTGCTGAAGAAGGCGCTGCCCGCCGATACGCCCGTGCATTTCGTCTTTCGCGCCGACGTCAGTTGGGACATGGAGCAGCAGTTTCGCGAACTCAACGGCGTGGTCAACATGTGGACCTGCGGCGGCGGCATCCTCAGCTGGTATCAAGGGCGCGCCCAAAATGCTGCGCGACCGCGGCGACATTGTCTGGTACTACGGCGGGCCGCCCCAGGTCACCCAGCCCGCCTCTGCCATCACGGAATTCGTCCTGCGCGCCTGGGTGTGGGACGCCATGGGCTTTGTGCACTGGCTGGCCGTGAGCCCCGGCAAAGATCCCTGGTTCAACTTTACGGGCGGCGGCACCACGCTGGTTTATTCGGGTGATCGCTTCGGCCTGCGCGATCCCATTCCCAGCGTGCGGCTCAAAATCCAGCGCAACGCCGTGCAGGAATTGACGCTGCTGGACAGCTTCAAGGCGCGGCACGGCCTGGAGGCTTTGAAGGCGGAAGCCACAAAGCAGTTCAACGGCTCAACGCCCGACCAGTGGTGGAATCCGCGCCCGGCCTTTGCGGACACGCCCACTTATGAATGGACCGATTCCGAGATGACCGCCGCCACCGCGCACACGCGCAAACTTTTCGCCAACATCGACGCCGACGCCTGGGACCGCGTCCGGCAATCCATCCTGCAGCTGGCCCGGGAAAACTCATGACAGAGAAGATGACCCACACGCCAGAGCAGATCGAGCAGGAACTCGGCCACATCGCCCGCGTGGCCGCCGTGATGGTGGACGGCGACCTCTGCCGCCGCATCGTCACCCCGCGGGCGCTCGAATACATGTTCAAGTCCGACCCGCATGACCGCTTCCTGGCCGGCGACAACTACGACGTGAACGACGCCGAATTCAACTCCGCCAAGAAAACGCTGATCCGCCTGGCGCGCCTCGCTCCCTTCGCCTGCGACGTCAATCTCTGGATGCCCATCCCCGGCCACCCGGACAAGGTCCAGGTGGTCATCCGCAACGTGCATGAGCTCAGCCAGTTCTGGGTGTTCGGCGCCATCGATCAGGATATGTTTCCGCCCATGCGCACGGTGCTCGAAACCGGCAAGCCCGTCACCGTCAAGCAGCGGCCCGGCATGATTTCCGTCCTCGGTCCCGTCTACGACAGCCTGGGCGACGTTGCAGGCCTGGTGGAAGTCGTCAGCCATTCCTCGCCTCCCTCCCGCAAAGACACAGCCTAACGCTGCCGCCAACTTTCCCCATGCACCTCTCGCCGGCTGGCTACATCCCGCCCGCCGCGCTTCTGCGAAAGGGCACGAGTTTACTCGTGCCGCAAACGCCTGAAAAAGTTGTCGGCTTTAGCCGCTGAGCCGCGTGGCGCCTGCGCGCCGCACACGGGAATGTATGCGGCACGCGGGTTCAACTCATTTTCCCGGTGTTATACTGGGCGCGCACAAATCGGGATGGCGGATATGAATCTCAATAAGAATGTCCCGCTTCGCGAGACCGCAGATACTCCAAGGCGAGCATCTGCGCCAGCCGCCAGAAAAGCTATCCGGCGATTCGGCCACTGGAAGTGGGCTCTGATTGTGTTGCCCGCTCTCTGCGCCCTAGGCCAACCAGCCCAAGCTGGCGGCAACACGACCACCTTGACCGCCACTGAAGCGAGGGTATTGGTCTACATTTCGTCTGTTGGAGAGAAGCTACGAGCAAGCGGTTTAGACATCGCTATGGAACGGCAAACTAGCCCCCAACTGAATCAAGCGAACTACTACTATTTCTGGGTCTATAACGCGAAACGACGGCAGTCGGCGGGTTCAGTAACGATTGGCTACTATGCCGTGAACAAACACACTGGCCAGGTATGGAACACCGACGAGAAGAAAGAAATCTCCAGCAAACTCGTGAGAGGTGTGCAGGCGATAATTCGGCGGTCGCATCACATCGACGAAGCCACGACGGAAAAGTATGCCAACAGGCCATTCTGAATCCGCGGGTGGCGGGTGGCGCCCACACGTTCCAGCCGGTGATCCAGGCCATCGCGGAGGGCATCGGCAGGTCTCCCGCCCTCCGCGATGGAAGCGGTCAGCTAATCTCCCAGAACCTTTTCAACCTGGCCGACCTTCTTCTGGACCTTGCCGGCCGTCTTCTCATCGGTGCCTTCGTTTTCCAGATTTGGATTATTGATCGCCTTTCCCGCCTGCTCCTTGATCTTTCCCTTTACTTCGTGAAACTTACCTTCTGCCTGGTCTTTGGTACTTGGTTTCATGGCATCTTCCTCCTTAAGGGTTGAACCACTTTGTCCTGTGCCGCGAGTACTGCAGGCATCCGGAAATCAGCTCGCCGCTCTCGTGGCTTCTGCGCCGGCCACCTTGCAATGGGCAGCAACCTCGATCCCCTACTCCGACTCTCATTTTCACGCGGTCGGGGGGTAACGGCTCATCGCCGACGGGAAGTCCCCGGATACTCTGTCACCTAAACTCTGCCCGCCAGCGATTTGTTTGCAGCATGCGCGCTTCCGGAATGAATTGTGTGTTCACATCTGACCCAACAGTCAGATTTCTATTTGGACCGTTGGCGAAGCACCACCGGACGCTATCCTCGCCAGCGAGAATATCCCCAGCCTCCACCACCGAGCAAAAACAACACCACGATAACAATCAATAAAGTTTCCATTTTCCACCCCCGTTGTAAGAGGAAGCTGCTCAACTCATCCAAACCGCAGCCCTCTTGATTACCCTAAGCAACATCATCATGGACGCAACGAAGCCGGCTGTCTGCCCGATTGTGACCAGGGGTCTGTATATTTGTGCACACCTCCGTATTGGGTCAAGGTCACGGTAAGTATCACCAAGGTCACGGCGGGATGACTTGTTTTGACCAATGCAATGATCAAAACAGGACAGACAGTAAAAAGAAAGAGAGACAGAATCTAATCTCATAGGGTTCTCACAACAGGAGAAGGTTCGTAAACAGATTGGACTTCCTCAACATTCCTGAGGCAGGGAGGTTTTGATGAATTTGAATCTGATGGATCCAAAGATGATTGTGCTCGCTGTGGCGGTGATTCTGGTCATCGCGGTACTTGGTTGGCTTTACCTGCGAAAACGCAAGCGTACGACTGCAGGCCTTCACGAAAGGTTTGGGTCTGAGTACGAGCGGGCGGTGCGGGAGCATGGATCAGAACGAAAAGCGGAAGCGAATTTAGCGGATCGCGAGAAGCGGGTTGACAAGCTCACCATCCGCGATCTTGAACCGGCAGAACGGGAACGGTTTTCAAAACAGTGGGGGTCCGTGCAGTCGCGTTTTGTCGATTCCCCGAAGGGTGCAGTCATAGAGGCCGACGACCTGGTCGCCTCTTTAATGAAAACTCGCGGCTATCCCGTATCCGATTTCGATCAACGGGCGGCCGACATTTCTGTCGACCATCCCCGCGTGGTGGAGAACTACCGGTCTGCGCATGAGATTGCGCTGCGGGCTGGGAGAGAGGCAGCGACTACGGAAGATCTGAGAACGGCGATGATCCACTACCGCTCTCTATTTGAGGAACTGGTACAGGCACCCATAACTGTTAACAGAAGAGAGGTGGCGTAATGGCTGAATTGAAGAGAAAAGAAGGGGAACTTACCACTGCCGACCTGGCTTCCCACGGTGCTGCGAAAGAACAGTTCGACAGGCCCAAGCTGGTGAAAGGCCAGGAGACGGAATCTGCGGACCGGGCGGATGTGATCTCAGGACCCATGCCCTTGTTTTCTGAATCGGAGATGCAAGATTTTCGATCGCAGTGGAGCAAAGTACAAACGGGTTTTGTGGACGAGCCGCGCCAGACGGTCGAAGGTGCAGACAAGCTGGTCGCTTCAGTGATGCAGCGACTCGCGGAAGGTTTCGCCACCGAGCGGTCGGGCCTGGAAAAGCAGTGGGACCGCGGCGACAACGTATCCACTGAGGACCTGCGGATTGCCCTGCAGCGCTATCGTTCCTTCTTTGACCGGCTGCTGAAACTGTAGGGACGGACACGCTTGCGGGATGATGATAGAAAAGCAGGGCGACAAGGAATGCACGGACAAATGTGTGCAGGCGGGCTCTAAGTACGTCCTCTACAACTCTGCGGCCAAGAGAACCTGCCAGTGAGACGACCACGATAAGCCGAAGCAATTGTCCGGTCAAAAGATGCCGGTCACGGGACACCTTGATGCCCAAACAGCGGGCAAACTGGGAGTGGGAACAGGGTCAATCGGAGGTAGTTTCAAAGACGCCGGCCAAGAGGTTGGAGAGGGTGGCGAAGAGCTGGCCACGAGATGAGGCAAGGTAAAACCATCGCGGCAAATTGGTGTGTCGCGGCGCAGCGCGCGCTTCAGGATTGATCCCTGCCAGCGGCTCTAAGGTAGGTCCTCGTTTGCCCCGTTGCACCGGGACTCGGACTTGGCCGGATGCCTCTCCCGTTCCAGGCTGAGGCGGGAATCAGGCAGATGATAGGAGCGGACGTATGAAAAACAAATTGTGGCATGGCTGTCTGATCCTGCTCGTGCTCCTTATGGTTCCCGGACTCGCATACTCGCAGGCCATGCAGCAGAGCCGCACGCTCATCGTCAATGGCCAATCGGGACAGGTGAAAGTCATGGAGATCGACGGGCGGTCGTATGTGGACCTGGAGTCACTGGCACGCATCTCGAATGGCACGATGGGCTTCAGTGGAAATCAGATTACGCTGACGCTGCCCAGTTCCGCCGCCAACACAGCGTCCGCACGGTCAAGCCCGCCTGCCAATTCCGGGTTCTCGAAAGAGTTCCTGCGGGCCAGCATCGAAGAAATGGCGGTGATCCGGGAATGGCGAAGCGTGCTGGTCAACTCCATCGAGAACAATTACCCGATCCAGGAAGACTGGGCGGAGCGTTACCGCGGCCAAGCCTCCACCAGCCTCGGATTGGCGTCCGTGGCGGCCTCCACCGATTCGGATCGAAGCGCAGTTCAGTTGCTGAGCAACGAGTTCGACAACATGAATGCGCTGAGCGTCAAGCTCCTGGCCGAGCGCAAGGTGCACTCCGTTTCTCCGGAAACTCTCAAAGCCGATCCCCTGAACCAGAACATCCTGACCTGCGCTCGCTCCCTTGCCTCGATGGCCGTGGGCGGCCAATTTCTGGATGATGCATCGTGTCATTGAATCCGCTGAGAGTAGAACACTTGATAACGTTCTCCTGATCCCTGCAAACGGGCCTGTCACGATAACGAAAACCGGAAATATGTTTGGGGGTCACAACCGCTGGAACCGTCCGGGCCCTATATCGCAGTCTCCATGCACTTGCAAATCGTAAAGCGCGCTTCCGTTTTTATCAGTACTACCCTGCGATGCATACCGAGCCGCGGTTGGCTTTCAACCGGTCATCGTAGCCTGTGATTTCATGGTTGCAGTTACACTTTGCTTCCGTATCGTGTTTTATAGGTGCTCAAGTCACGCTGAATAAGCGTCGCTTCCGAGTTACGAGCAATTGGGAAAGGCCTCAGATCGCAGGTGCCGGATACGGCCGCGCGTCTGCCATCCATTATGGGGGAGGCCCCTTTCAGCGTTGCTCCCGGCCGTCCCCCGCATAGTGGAACGTCCAGCCCGGCCGCAGCCAGTCCCCAAGGCACAGGCTCACTGCAGCTGATAAATGCCCGCTAATACAAAGGGCATTATCGGCGCACCCGCCTTCAGTATCAGTAAAACTGTCATCGCCATCTCGACTAATTGTGAGGTTGCAGTTCTTCGACGGCACGGAACCAATCTTCTTGCGATGATCCCTCCGGACAGCCTCTAGCTTGCCAGAGTTTGTAAGCGAGGGCGGCGATGTTTTCCTCAGTGGCTTCCGGAGTGGGCACGATGACGCCGTGCTCGGGCATGGCCTTCTGATAAGCCTCCACTGAGTGTTGGTGCGCCTTATCTGAGTGCTCCAGGGCCTGTCTGGAGTGTTCATGTCCTGTCAGATGGTCTTCATGACCATGGTGCCCGACAGCAGTGCGGTCGGCCTGGGCGGCAAGGTTATGATATCCATCGGCCTTCTGGTGCGAGTTATGCATGATGTTCCTCCTGGTGGGAAAGTTTTTGCCCGTCTCAATTCGTTGTGAGCTCTTTGTCCAAGACACGGCCGCAGATTTAGGCAAAAGCCATGGCGGCATAACTCGGACCCTGTCACATCAGTAATCCTGGCTTGGGACCTCGTGCAGCACGTCCAGAGGTCCAAACTCGGGCCACATTTAAACCCGTTGATGCACCGCTGCACGATGGAGCGTTGGGGATTCCCCCCTTCGTCAGAATCCAAGAGCCATTCTGGTTATACACCTGGGCAATTCGCGTGTCAGTTCACTCCGGCTCACCCGTTTGGTCAGAACTGCTCGTCCCTGGTCATGGGGGGCTACAGCGTGGGACCGGCGGGTGCGGCCGGAGGTTGCTCAGCCCTGCTTTTGTTCCAGTTCGGCCCATCGGGCATACAGCTGATCCACTCTCTTCCGGGTCTCTTCCATCTTCGCGCAAGTATCCTGAAGCCGCGGGGCGTCACTCATGATGGCAGGATCTTCCAGCCGCGCACGCAGGATGCGATGCTCCTGTTCGGCCCTGGCGATCCTCTCTTCCATGCCGGCAAATTCGCGCGCCTCCAGGTAAGAGAGCTTTTTCCTGGCCGGCCTGGACGGGGCTGCGCCAGGTGAAGCGGCCGGGCGTGGGGCTTCCGCCGGCACGCGCCGCGCCTCTTTGGCCTGCTGCGCCCGCTGCCAGACCTCCCATTGCGAATAGTCGCCAAACTGTTCCACTCCGCCCAGCCCGTCAAGACCCAGAACGACGGTTGACACGCGGTCCAGCATGAAGCGATCGTGCGTGACCAGCACCAACGCTCCACCATAGGCCAGCAGGCTCTCTTCAAGGATTTCCAGGGTCGGAATATCCAGATCGTTGGTGGGTTCATCCAGCAACAAGACGTCTGCCGGCTGCAGCATCAGCTGCGCGATCAGGACACGGGCCCGTTCGCCTCCGGAAAGCCGCCCGACCGGCTGGTTCAGGTCGTCTGCATCAAAGAGGAACCTTGCCGCCCAGGCGGCCACATGAATCACCCGCTCCTGATAAACCACCGAATCGCTTTCGGGCGCCAGGGCGCGGCGCAGCGGGAGGTCAGGGTCCAGCTCGCGATTCTGGTCAAAGTAAACCATCCGCAGCGCGTCCGCCCGGCGGACCTCGCCGCCGGTGGCCTGCAGTTCGCCTCGCAGCAGGCGAAGCAGCGTGGTTTTGCCGCTCCCATTCTGTCCCACCAGCCCCACTCGCATTCCCGCCCTTACGGTGAAGTTCAGGCCTTCAAACAGGGTCCGATCAGCGATGGAATAGCTCACGCCCTCCATCTCGATCAACTGTTTGGTCTGCCGGTCGGTGGCGGCAAAGTCAATCCTGGCGGCAGCCGTGCGGCTGCGGGAGTTCAGGTCCGCCAACTCGCCGATCAGCTCGTGAGCTTTATCGATACGCGCCCTGGCCTTGGTGCGGCGGGCCCGGGGACCCCTGCGCAGCCATTCCAGTTCCGTATGCACGCGATTGGCCAGCGCGCCCTGCCGCTTTCCCTGCGCATCGAGATACTCTTCCTTCTTCTCGAGAAACCTGCTGTAGTTTCCTTTAACGCGAAGCACGCCGTCCGCATAGGCGCGATTGAGTTCCACTATCTCGCTGGCAATATTTTCGAGAAAGTAACGATCGTGGCTGACCACCACGCAGGCAAACGCCGCGTTCTGAAGCAGGGATTCGAGCCATTGAATTCCGGCAAAGTCCAGGTGGTTGGTGGGCTCATCCAGAAGCAGAACGTCCGCCCGCTGCGCCAGCCCCTCGGCAATCATCAGGCGTTTGCGCCAGCCGCCTGACAAGACGGCGGTGGGGGTTTCAAAGTCGTTAAAGCCGGCCCGCCCCAGCGCCTCGGCTGATCCGGGCCGCCCGCTCCACCCGGGGCACGGCCGCCCGCTCAAGGGCCTTCTCGATCACCGATCGGGCCGTCTCCCCCGGCGCGAAATCGGACACCTGTGCGACCGAGCCGACCTTGCAGCGCTTGCGCGTTGCAACCTCGCCGCTGTCCGGTTTCACGCGGCCGCAGAGAATCTCCAGCAGCGTCGACTTGCCGGCGCCGTTGGGGCCGATCAGGCCAATCCGGTCGCCTTCTGACACCGTGAAGGAGACCTCCTGGAACAGCGGTGCGGTCCCGTACTGCTTCGATAACCCTTGGGCATTGATGATCGGGGCCAAGTTGCTCCATGTCCTCCTGAAATGAATGGGGAAGATTTTTTTAGAACTTTGTCCTCATGGGGTTTCAATCCTAATTGTATCGCGAGCCGTGCTTTGTTGCCTGGTGTTCATTCGCCCCGCGACCGTTGCGGCCGGCCAACCGAGCCGGAGCGAAGCCGCTCAACCCCTGGCCCGCCATGGTTTTGGCCTGTAGCGCAGGCCCTCGCGGCCTGCGGTTCTTGATTTTCGTCGCAGTTCTGAGCTCTGGGTTATGGTTTCTGTTCCGGGATTTGAAGTCTGAAATTTCAGATATGAAATGGCCCTGGTGGGTCGGGCGGCGGGCCCGTCGCGGTTTGCAATGTGTGCGCAGCAGGGGCCTTTCGCGAAAGGGCCCCGCCGGGTGGAGCGCCGGCCCCGGTCAGAAAACTTTCAAAACGATGGCCGTCATATCGTCACTTTGGGGGGTGTCGCCTACAAACTCGTTTGCCGCCTCAAAAACAAACCGAAGCAACTCCAGCCCGGAGTGTTCCCTGCGTTGTTCGCACACCTGCATCAGCCGTTCCACGCCGAATTGCGCCCGAGCCTTGTTGGCCGCTTCGACGACTCCATCGGTGTAAAACACCACCGACTCGCCCGGCTGCAGGCGGACGGAATGCTGCTCATAGACGGCATCCTGAAACATGCCCGGGGGAATCCCGCCGCTCCCAATCGGGCGGCAGCCGGTGGAGGTGATCTGCAGCGGATAGGGAAGTCCGGCATTGCCCACGGTCAGCAGGCGCGTGTCCGGGTCCAGCATGGCGTACTGGGAAGCGCAGTAGCGGCCGGGCAGAGCGTAGAAGAGCAACCGCTTGTTTAAACGGTCGAGAAGCGATACCGGCGTTTCTCCGCGCTTGTTGAACCCGCGCAGCATGCCGGCGGCCAGCGCCGCGTAAAGCGCCGCCGGGAGTCCTTTGCCCACAACGTCGCCCAGGTAAATGTCCAGGCGGCGGTCGGGATGGAGATAGTATTCGGCAAAGTCTCCACCCACCCGGTAGGCGGGACGAAAGCGGCAGGCCACTTCAAAAGAATGCGCGCACAGCGGCTCAACCGGAATCATCGCGTGTTGCAGGATGCGAGCTTCCTCGAGTTCAGGACTCCCCGATCTCTCTGGTTGAGGCTGCACAGATCTTTTATCGGTGGTTTGCAGGCGAAAGTTGAAAGTTGCGTATCCGCCGGCCTTTTCCGTGGCGGCGCGTTTATCGCGCCATTGGCGAGGGGGCAAATGGAAGGATGAAGTGTGAAGGATGAAGGATGAAAACGGACTGTCGATAGCTGACGGCTGAGGGCTGATAGCTGGGTGACGAGTGGCGAGCGTCCGCAATTACGAATGACGAGTTACGAATGAATCCATCGTTTTGAGTTGTGGATTCTGAGTTATGGGTTATCTGGTTCCGGTCCCTGCAATCTGAAATTTGAGATTTGAAATGGCCCCGGCGCGTCGGGTGGGGTGAGGGGTGCTTTCGCCTTCAGCTTTTCCCTACTCCCTACTTCCACTTCCTACTCCCTGCCTTCCGTATCGGCACGGCTTCAGCCGCTGAAGTTCTTTCGGCCCGTCCGGGGCTGATGGGTGTTTTCCGTTTCGTTTCCCATGGCTGGAGTTTACCCCGACGAAGTCGGTGGCCATGGGCTAAAGTCTTTCGCTCCTCCGGAGCCTGGCGCTGCTCTCCTGGCCGGAGAGTCGGCAGAAAGCAGAAGGCAGTTGGCAGAGAGCAAAGAAGCCCCTGGTGTCGACGCCCGGCCCGTCATTCGTAATTTTTAATTCGTAATTGTTTTGCCCCGCCATCCTAACCCCGCTCAGCTTCGCTGAACGTAGACATCAAAAATCGATGTATGCGCTGCCAGCCAGCAATTTTGGGTTCCTGCCGATAGCATTTTCCGTCGATCACTATTGTGGGGACCGTTGATTACAGGAGCCAGCCCAGGATCAATCACGTCACGATTGGCGATGGCTGTCCGCTTGAGGTCAAACGGAGCGCTGGAATCCAGGGAAGGAAGGGTACGCAATGGAAAAGATATTCATCACCGTGTCGGGCGGGGTTGCTTATATAATGGAGGACACCGTGCCTCGCGGCTATGTGGCGGAAATCATCGATTTCGACAACATTGAGGCGGGCGACGATTTCCCGTCCGATCAAGCGCGCGAGTATTGTGTCGAGCATGGTCTACATCAACCTCCACGGTAACTGCCAGGATGGATTTAAGGTGCAGGGCCGAGCTCGCTTCTGGTTACAAGGCCGGCTCTCAGATTGCTCGTGTCGTTAGCGAGGATTGGTGCACTCGAGAGCTGTACTGCGCCGCTTGCGATTCCAACCGGTTGTCTCAGTCGCGGGCCAACACCCCTGCTGTTGATTTTGTCTGTCCTGTGTGCGAACAGCCCTTCCAGTTGAAAAGCCTCAAGACCTGGAGTCCAAGAAAAATCCCGGACGCGGGCTATGACGCGATGGTCCGGTCGATACGGGCCGATAAGACCCCCAATCTCCTCGTTCTCCAATACACAGCCGAATGGCATGTGCGGAACCTTGTCCTGGTCCCCAGAGCTTTCCTATCGGAGAGCGTCCTTGAGAAGCGTGCTCCTCTCAGTTCTCAGGCGCGCCGCGCCGGTTGGGTAGGCTGCAATATCCTCTTAGGTCGAATACCCGAGGATGGGAAGATAGCCATGGTCTCGAATGGTTCTCAGGTCGCCGTGAAACAAGTTCGTGAGGGGTTCGCCAGAGTCCGAAAGCTGACCGAGGTGCCGCCGTCGTTGAGGGGCTGGACGGTGGACGTCCTCACCGCGGTTCGCAGGCTGGGAAAGTCTCAATTCTCACTCCGAGAGCTTTACAAGTCGGAGACTGAGCTGAAGGCGTTGCATCCGGCTAACCGAAACGTGCGCCCCAAGATACGTCAGCAACTCCAAGTGCTCCGGGACGTGGGACTGATCGAATTTACCAGCCCAGGCGAGTACACCGTTCTAAGTTAGGCGCCTGCGGAATTCCGCCACCGCCGCTGAGATGGGCGACCGTCCGCCTCCAGGCGTGAGGATGTGGCTTTTCCTGAGAACGAATTCTGAAAGGCAATCGATCAGGTCCTGAAACTCGTTCGGATAGTCGCTCGCCAGGATGGCAGAGGCATGCCCGCGTTCGTCAATGTGGTATCTATCACGAACTGCCCGAGGAATGCTTGTAAGTCCCATGAGCGGCCCATCTTATCACGAAACGGTGCGCCACGAATGCCGGAGCGGATAGGCACGCAACAGAATCCGTGCGGGGACCGCGCGTTTCCAGTTTCAGCGTATCTTAATAAATGGACATAGGGCCTCCGTGTATAGTAATATCAAATGGCTGTCAGGGGTAACACCCGACGGCGGGCGCGACGCCCATTCGATCCTGCGGGGTGCATGCCTCCAGGAATCAAGGAGAATTGAAATGACCTATGATATTCCTGTCTCGCAAGACCATGTCCGTTCCTTTAAGGACCCCAATAACCCTAAAAAAGTAAGAATCTTGCACGGTCTGGTTCGGGTCGCCGACCTTCCACAGGACATTCCTCTCGACCCTGACCCGCGGGCTCCAAAGATACAGGGCCCAGTGACCAAGCGAATCGTAAATTCTCTTAGGACAAATGACGGACGCTTCCACCTGCTCAACCGCGGAATCACCATCTCCGCAAAGGAGGTCGATTTCGACAACAAGCACGGCGTCCTCAAACTCAACATACCCGACAACGAGACGTATGGAGTGATTGACGGTGGCCACACCTATCGCGCAATCGCTTCGACGGTCTCTGAACAGATTGAGGAATCCGGCGAGAACGGCCAAGAGGGCGCTCAGGATCCTTTGGCAGAGCAATTTGTGCACCTGGAGGTTTTAGTAGGTATTGAGAGCCAACTAGCCGATATCGCGGAGGCTCGCAATTTCAGCGTCTCCCTCAAGGCCTGGACCCTCGCAGGCTATCGCGACAAATTTGAGTGGTTCCTCAAGGCTCTTGGCAGGGACTATTCCCAATATGTAAAGATCAGCGAGAACGATGAGGAACCGGTCGGCATCCTCGACCTGATCCAAGTAATGTCCGCGGTAAACCCAACCTTGTACCCCGCTTCGGTTGCTCCGGTGGAAGCGTACAAGAACGCCGGAAAATGCCTTCAGTATTTCATTGAACCAAACGACCGACATGGTTTCAGGAAACTTGAGAAAATCTCTCCGGACATCGTACGCCTGTATGACTATGTTCGCTTCCACTGGCGAGATGCCTATAACACTGAAGACGAGTCAGGGAGGCGTGGAAGGCTCGGGCTAGGGCCGTCATGCGCCAGCGCAAGAGGAATCGTGCTGCCATGGCGACATACTATTTTCTCAAACCTGGCGAGGCCCCAACGACTGGAGAAAACCTTCCAGTCGAGAAGGGCTTTGCTATCCCTGTCATCTCCAGCTTCCGCGCGCTGCTCGAGGAAAAGCAAGGTGGTTATCGCTGGTACAGCTCCCCATTTAGCTTCTTCGATAAGTACGGTCCAAAGCTAGTCAAGCTCGTGATGACATCAAGCGATTCCGCTGGGAATGATCCACACGTAGTCGGGCGAGACCCGCAGATCTACACGGCCCTATACTCCGAGGTACGCCGATGGTACCTGGAGGGGAAAGTCGCCAAGTTGGAGAGCCAAGCAGTGAGGTAAGCAGCATTTGCCCACGGTCGGGTGCTCACTCGGCCGTGGGCTTCTCCGGCGACTTGCGCGACCACCCCAGGGTAGAGGGCTATGAAATTCTTGTGGGGCGCCCGGACCCGCCGCAGTGGCACCAAAGGACCTGGCGGAATGAAACAACCAAATGCCTCTCGCTTCGCCGGAACGTACACACGACAGAGCGCGTATCTGCACCAGCCGCGCTTGAGGGTTTACTGGGGGTATAGGTGTCATGAAGCTAGAAACCTTTAATGATGTGTTGGGCTCCATCCGAAAGAACCAGTCCCGTAAGTTCCACTTACTGCTCGGGAACGGATTCAGCATTGCATACGATTCGACGATCTTCTCCTACAACGCGCTGCACGACTTCATTAGGAAACTGGACGATAAGGACGTGTTAACAATCCTTGGCGTTATTGAGACCATGAACTTTGAAGTCATAATGCAGCAGCTCGATAACTTCTCGGCATTAATTGACGCCTTTGGTGGTGATCAAAAGCTCAAGAATAGGATTGACGCGGCCAGCGCCAAGCTGAAGAAGAGTCTGCTGGAGGCAGTCAAAGCCCTTCATCCGGAGCACGTCTTTAAGATCCCTGAAGAACAGAGCCTGGCGTGTTCCCAATTTCTCAACGTGTTTTTGAATTCTGGTGGCGGAATCTTTTCCACAAACTACGATCTCTTGCTCTACTGGGTCCTCTTGCGGAACAACATTGTTAACCACGTCGATGGCTGTGGCAGAGAACTAGAAAATCCTGACGAGTTCGTTCCGCAAGAGGAGCAAATCTGGTCTGAACTAACGTGGGGTAAGAATCGGGATGACCAGAATGTGTTCTACCTGCACGGTGCGCTTCCTTTTTTTGACAAAGGCATCGCGGTAACAAAAGAAGTGTACGACGAGCACAGGTATCTCTTGGAGAATATCAGCGCTCGAATGGAAAAGGGCGAATATCCAATCTTTGTCACTGCTGGGAATGGAGAGCAGAAGCTATCGCACATCATGCATAACCAGTACCTAACGTATTGCTATGATAGGCTTTGTGAAATAGAAGGCTCCCTGGTGACGTTTGGCTTCAATTTTGGCCAGTACGATGAACACATTATAGACGCCATTAACCGAGCAGCGGAGTACAGAAGGAAGGCCCCCGAGAAACTCTGGAGCCTGTACATCGGCGTCTATTCGGATGAGGACAGGAAGCATATTGAGCAAATTGAAAATAAGTTTAAGTGCAAGGTCCACATCTATGATGCAAAGACCGCCCATGTGTGGCGGAAGACGAATTAAAACATGACAAGCGCGGCGGATGGCGCCCCGATGGATCGGGGCGTTCAGCGAAGCCGAGAGGGGTTGGAATGGCGTGGAGCCACAACCTCAGGGCTCGCACTCCGGCTGGTCCCGCCCTGCGGAATCTATCTGCAGGTACTGTTTTCTGCAGGACGCATCGAGCATCACCATGGATCGGATGCCATGATGACAAACAGAAACGTCCCGCTTCGCGGGATCGCCCCGATTTATCGGGGCGCCAGGCGGGCAGACTCGACAAAACGCGAATCTGCGCCACCCGCGATTAGCGATTGAAAAGCAATTATGAGTTCTGAATTTTGGGTTATGGATGGCGACAGGCTCAGGGATGGGCCAAACGAGACAACGAATTGGCTTCATCCTTCAGAATTCATCCTTCAGCGCGCGGTGGGGTCGAGCACGGAGAGCTTTTTGAAGTAGGTACGATAAAAGCCGCGGTCGCGCGTCAGCAGGCGGTCAGCCTGGAGAAGGGCGTGAGCGCCGATCAGAAAATCTGCCGTGACACGCGATCTCGATCCGCCGCGGCGGCGGTATCGAGTCCATTGAGCGCCGGCCTCAAGAGCAGACTCCTCGTCCACCGGGCTGAACTCGATTTCAAGACGTCTCATTGCGTCCCGAGTGGCGTCGGGTGAACGGAAATTCGCGCTCAGTTCCGCCCATACGACCTCGCAGGCCACCAGCTTTCCCTGTGCCATGGAGTTTCGGATGGCCATCGCTGAAAGCGGCCCGAAAAGGGGATCCGGGCCCAGAACATCGAGCAGTACGTTGGTGTCGAGAGCGGTAATCATTCTGGTTTTTCGGCGCCGCGCAACTCGTCGATGATTTCATCGGTGCGGCGTCCGAGCTTCAGGATTCCGTACAGTTCGTCGATGGCATCGCGGGAATTTCGCTTTGTCAGCACAAGACTGCCTCTGTTTTCACGCACCTCAAGCACTTGCCCCTTGCGAAGCCCCAGCCGTTCCCGCAGCCGCTTGGGAATGGTCACCTGGCCTTTTTCAGACACCGTGGTTTTCATACCATTGTTGAATGAATTCCTACCATGGAAGTCAATTAGCGGCGGCGCGGGGCCAAAGGTCGATCCCATGGTGGCGCTGCGGTACGAGTAGCGGCGGCTTTACGCCGCCATTGGTGATTGAGCGATTGGTGATTGGTGATTGATAAGAAAAAGGGCCGATTACGAGTTTACGAATTACCCGGCCACCTCCTGCGAAAGGGCACGAGTTTATTCGCGGGGTGGGGTTTTGGGAAAGGGCATGAGTTTATTCGCGGGGTGTGGTTTTGCGAAAGGGCACGACTTCAGTCGTGCCGAAAAAGCGGTCCCCATCCTTCGCGGGCTTCAGCCCCTGCTCCAGGCCGGCCGGGCCAAAGCAGAAACCTCAGCGGCTAAAGCCGGCCATTGGCTGCGCTGCTATTCGACACGGCTGAAGCCGTGTCCCCCTAAAGTTGAAGTCCGTGCCCTTTCGCCGCGAGAAGCGCCACACCTGGAAGTGACGGCCACCGACCT
>CAVTBN010000010.1:0-70185 GCA_963732975.1 uncultured Acidobacteriota bacterium
GGTGAGCGACGGGGATCGAACCCGCGACTTCCAGATCCACAATCTGGCGCTCTACCGACTGAGCTACGCTCACCACAAGGTGCTTAAATTTTGACGCCTCATCTTATCTAATCATTGAGACAGCGAAAGTGTCAATGTAAAGCCGGCTGCGCAAGGGCGCTGGAACGCCTGAACCAGGGCATCAAGCGGACGGGCCGGGTTCTCCTGTCTCAATGGGTAATGAGGATTTTTTTGTCGTCCTTGTTGACCGGAACTTCCTGAAGTTCGGTGGGCTGCTGGCAGCAGACGCACCTTCCGGGGCCCAGGCCCACAATGTTGCAGGTCTCGCAGAAATAGCGGACGCGATAAACCTCGCCGTGGTGGATGGTAAAAATGTTGTCCACGCGAAAATTCCCGTCTGCCTGATACTCGCCTTTCAACCGGACTTCATCATCTCGCAGCCGCTTGTCTTCAAGCGTCCGGAAGATATATTCGTAACGTCCGGCCAGAGGAACCTGTTTTTCAGCCGTCTTCACCACCGGCCCGGTTCCCTGGATAAACAGAAGCTTCCCTTGCAAAGTCTGCTGGGAATCCTGCGTATCCGCCGCACGAACCCGTGGGGCGGCAAGCCCCAGCGCCATTGCACACGAAAATAAAAGGATGAACCCGCAACGGCACAGTCGCTCCGTCACCGCTTCCCGTCCGCGAGTTGACAACGCTCGTGGTACTCTCAACTGCATACCGCCTTCTGCCTACTGCCTTCTGCGCCCGGCCCTAACCCTGAAACTGGCCGACCAGCACAATCGCCAGCGGCAACTTCCCGCCGCCAGACCCAAGCGTCGCTTCCATCTGCAGGGCCCAGTTCTGCGAATAGTCCTGGAACACCGCAGGGAAGGTCTTGTTCGAATCGCTCACCGCATCCATCAGCATGACGCCGGGATGCCCGGTGTCGGTGGAATCGCGCGAAAGCTTGACGGCATCGGTGAAGGTGACGGGCTTGGTGCCGTCCGTATCCTTGGCGGCGGGCACCAGCAGCAGAAAATCCCGGTACTGGCTGACGCCCATATGGTTACCGTCCTCCGGAACCAATTCATATCGGAGGGTGTAGTAACCCGCCTTGACGGCCTGCCCGCGAAAGTCTTTAGTGGCATCGGGAAAGTGGATAACACCCACCAGCGATCCTTGGTCAATTTTTCCGTAGAGGACGTTCGCCGCCGAATCGGGATTCGCGGCCGGCGTCAGTTGCTTGAGCAGCCATACTTCGCACAGCGTCTTGCCCGAACTGTCGAGCAGGCTTTCACCCTGGGGCTGCAGGGTGCCCTGGATCGCCTGGCTGACATCGCCTCCCGGCAGTCCCTGGGTCGCCTGGATTTTATAGGTGCCCTGCGCAAAGGCAGCCACACTGAACGCCAGATAAGAAGCTACTGAAAAAGCTACGAGCCGTCGCATTTCGAACCTCCCTGATTAACTTGGCGGAATTTCATACACACAAAACGGGAAGCAGGCACACCTCCCACTCCCCGTTTTTGAAGCATATTTCTGCAGCATCCCTTTACGCGTCAGTCGGAAAAAGTGCCTACAAACGCGCTGCGAGCGTCCCGGTTGTTCCACACAACGCCGAGGCCTTTGCCGTTGAACGCATCCTGCTCGCTGAAGGCGGGCATAGACTGCTCAATCCTGGTCAGAGGCGGATAATAGACCGTCTCATTGCCGCACATGATATCGCCCTGGCAGAGCGGCCGCGTTTTCACCACGGCAAGGTTGCCGGCCTTCAGCACATCGGTTCCATGGTTCGATCCCGTGCCAACTTCAAGGGAGACCGGCGCGATGTCCACGCGAACCACGTGGCCCACCAACTTCCCTGCCCTCGCCCTGGCAAAATCCACCAGGGCTTTCCTCTGCTGCGCCGTCGCTTTGTGATCGAGAATCAGCACCGATTCACTCGGCAGAGGATTGCGGTAGGGATCGCCGAGTGTGGCGCTGGCCTTTACCACCGCCACCACCGTCAATCCGCTTACATCCGTTCCTTGCCAGGTGCCCTTATTGATTTTCCAAGCCAGGATCGCCTGCTTTCCGGTCAGGTCAACCTGCGAACTGGCAAAACAAGGCCCTGTCCAAACGTCAGCATTTCTCACTTCCAGATAATCTCCGGTCACAGCCGCCTTACCCGGAACAACCGCCAGCCCCAACAGAACCAGCGCCGCCAGACTTGCCCCAAAAATCTTGCGCATATTTGTCCTCCTTCAACTGCCGATGCCTTGCCCCTTGTATGTCTTTATTTTAGCCCAGCAGGAAAAGAGGCATCAAGCGTAAGATGCCCAAATCGTCCCAGAGGTTACGGCGAAACAGGAATTTACAGACGGGGGCGAAGTGTGCACACTCTCACGCGCACACTCGCCATCCCCAAATTGCAGCCCATGGGCAGGTTGCCGGCGGCTTAAAGAGGGTCGTAGCAGCCTCGGCCGGGTTTGCAGCTTTCAGGTTCAGCCACCTGGCCGTCCGGCCCCAGGCAGGTATGGGTGTGGACGCACCAGTGGATGCCGCTGCTCATGCTGGGAATCCTGGGATCAGGTTCAGCGTGGGTAAACATCTCCTTCGAATGAAGGCAACGGCAGGCGGACTGTCCGGCGATGTTCAGCTTCAAAGGTTCAGCCATAATCACGCTTCTCCTTTCGCAGCACGCATCAGAGCGCGCTTCACGGCCACGCGGGCAAGTTGCACCTTGTAACCGTTCTGGCTCAGGGGTGTTGCCTTGCTCACCGCGGCCTTACCCGCCGCATCGGCAACCTCCTCGGTAAGGGACTTTCCTTGCAGGGCCTGTTCCGCCTCAGCAGCGGGCCAGGGCACGGGCGCCACGTGACCCAGAACCACGCGGGCGCTCTTTACGGTGTCCCCGCTCATTTCAAGAGCCACGGAGGCCCCGACCAGAGGCCAATCCAGACCCTCCTTTTCGCGGATCTCATAGGTTGCGGTTTTGGCGCCGCCGCCGGGCACCGTGATCTCCGTCAGGATTTCGTCCGGCTTCATCACGTATTCCCGTTCCTCTTCCAACTTCGGCGTGGTGTAGAACCTGCTGAGTTCCACTTCGCGATGTCCGTTCGGCCCCTGCAGGGTCACTTTGGCACCCAGCGCAATCAGCATGGGAGCCAGGCTGGACGGGTTCACAAAGTAGGCGGGTCCGGAATTGCCCAGAATGGCCGAGTAATAGTTCTGGCCGTCCGGGATGAGCGATTTGCCATTGTGCTGCGCCAGCAGGCCGTACCCGTTGCGGAAGTACCAGTCGCGCGGACGCTGCAGCAGTTCGCCGCCCACGGTCCCCATGTGGCGCATCTGCTCGCCGCGAATGCCGTCCGCCGCCTGTACCAGCCCGGGGAAACGCTCTTGGGCTTCTTTGGAGTCTAAAAGCTGGCGGATCGTCACCAGCGCTCCAATGCGCAATCCCGAGCCTGATTCCGCGTGAATGCGGTCCAGCGCCTTCACGTTTTTCAGGCTCACCACTCGCTTGGGAGTTACCACCCGGTCCTTCATGGCGCTGATCAGGTCGGTCCCTCCAGCCATAACTTCCGTACCGCCCCAGGCGCTTCCCAGCAACCGGACGGCATCCTGAACGCTCTTTGGACTTGCGTATTCGAAAGCTTCCATCAGGCCATCGCTCCTTTCTCAAGTGCCGCAAGGACCTTGTCAGGGGTCAGTGGAAGGGTGGGTACCCGGACGCCGATGGCGTTGGCGACGGCGTTGGCAATGGCCGCGCCGGGAGAAATCACGGGCGGCTCGCCCAGTCCAATCACGCCGCGCTCGTCATATCCGGGTCCCGTCATCATGTGAACCTTGAATTCTCCAATGTCGCCGATGGTGGCCAGCTTGTAGAACTCCATGTTAGGGTTGAGCATCACACCGAGCGTTTCATCCATCACCTTCTGCTCAAACAGCGAGTAGCAAACGCCCATGATCAGCGCTCCGAACACCTGGCTTTCCGCTGTTTTCACGTCGATGATCAGTCCGCAATCCTGGGCGGCAATTATGCGGTTGATCTTCACCTGGCCGGTTTCCGTGTCCACCGAAACATCGGCAACCTGGACCCCGCCCACACCGCTGTCACCCAGGTGGCAGGGGCCGGGATTCTTGCCCTTGGTCTCGATGGTTTTCACGCCCAGCTTGGCGCAGGCCTGTTTCCAGGAGAGGCTCTTCGAGGGATCGCCCTTCACCTGGATTTTGCCCTGCCAGGCCTCGAGTTCGGCGGGTTGGACGCCCAGCGACGGGGCCACAGCGGCAAACAATTCATCCCGGGCGTCAATGGCTCCGCGGCGGGTTGAACCGGTGACGCCGCCCACGGTGGTGCTGCCGCCGCTGGCCCCAGACATCGGATACTTGCTGTCACCGATTTCCACTTTGATGGCATCCACCGGAAGGCCGAGGGTTTCAGCCACCGTAATGGCGATCACCGTCCGGGTTCCTGTTCCCAGGTCCTGGCTGCCCAGTTGGACCGTCACAGAACCGTCAGGCCGCACGATGACGTTGCAGTTGCTGGTATGGCCGCGCCCGCCCCAGGTGTGGAGGCTGACGCCCATGCCGCGCTTCATGTGCCCGGGCGTCTTGTCACCCCGCGGGTGCCAGTTCTTTTTCCAGTCCGAGAGTTCCGCCGCCTTCACCAGTTCTTCGGAATAGGTTTTCTGCAGGACCGGCGGCGCCAGGTTAACGTTCTTCTACAGCAGTTCCAGAGGGTCCATCTGCAGCTTGTCAGCCATGTCGTCCAGGGCGCCCATGGTGATCAGGCATCCCTGGGGATGGTTCGGGGCACGCCAGGCACGTGCTTCGCCGATGTTGGCCAGCACCGCCGTGTGCTTCCAGTGGCGGTTGGGCGGCTCAATCACGTAGGGCAGCGGAGGATGTCCCGCCGGGCCAACGCCGCCGGTCCCCCAGGAGTCTGAGTCCCACGCCGTCAGCGTGCCGTCCTTTTTGGCGGCCACACGAACTTTTGCGTAGGCGGAGGGACGACATCCGGCCATTTCCAGCTCGGTGTCGCGATCCAGCATCAGCCTCACCTGGGCACCGCCCGCCATCTGGGAAAGCTGCGCGGCTTCAATGCCCCAGCGGTCGGGGGAGAATTTGCTTCCAAACCCGCCGCCGATGTACTGGCAAATGGTTTCGATGTTGTTGTCGTCAATTTCCACTTTTTTCAGGCGCAGCCCCTGGCCTAGCTGGCCTGGACCGCCTGAAACGTTCTGCGTGGATGACCAGATGCGGATGGACTTTTTATCGGGCCACTCCACCGTGTTTCCGTGCGATTCCAGGCAGCAATGGGTAATCACCGGCAGGCCGTAAAATCCTTCGGAAACCACGGCGTCGGGGTCCTGGAAAGCTTTGGCGGGGTCGCCCGTGGTTTGCTCACCACCGTCTTTGGTGCGGCCCGCGGCCTCGGCCTTTTTCAGGTCCTCATCGCGCACCAGGTGAGGAAGCTGCTCATACTCAACCTTGATGCGGCGAACGGCGTCGTCCGCGATCTCTTCGGTGACCGCCGCGACCACGGCAACTTCGTCACCCGCCCACTGGATTTCATCTCCGGCAGGGTGAACAACCAGCACCGCTTTCACACCCGGAAGGCTTTTGGCGGCGGAAACATCGATGGAAGACACTTTGGCATGCGCGTACGGGCAGGTGCAGAGCTTGGCAATCAGTCTTCCTGAGGCATTCTGGTCATAGGTGTATTTGGCCCGGCCGCTGGACTTCTCCGGCCCGTCAATCCGTTCAATTCGTTTCCCAATCAGCTCGCGATGGTCCGCTTCCGGCCAGTCATATTTACATGTTGCCATTGGCGCCTCCCTTCATTCCATTAGCGGCATCCAGAACTGCGTGCCGGATTCCCCAGTAGGTTCCGCAGCGGCAGATGTTTCCGCCCAGGTTCTTGTCAATCTCTTCCGCCGTCGGATTGTGGTCCCGCTCCAGGAAGGCGGTGCAGGCCATCACAAAGCCCGGCGTGCAAAACCCGCACTGCTGGGCGTCGTGGCGGACAAAAGCCTCCATCACCGGCGTCAGTTTGCCGTCGCCGGCCAGCCCCTCGATGGTGGTAATGTTGTGGCCTTCAGCCTCGATGGCCAGAACAGTGCAGGCATAAACGGGCTTGCGGTCAATCATCACGGTGCAGGCTCCGCAGGTGGCGCGGTCACACACCTTCTTGGAACCGGTGATATCCAGATGGTCGCGCAAGACGTCCAGCAGGGTCATGCGCGGCTCCAGCTTCAACTTATGAACCTTGCCATTGATGCGAAGGGTCACAGGAACCGCTCCTGGCCCCACAAATCCACCCTCCGGTCCCGGAGGGGCGGCGTTTGCGACTGTGCTGCCAACCAGCAGCCCGCCGGATACCGTGACGCCTGCTCCCTTCAGGAAATCCCGGCGTGTCAACTCAGGCTTCTCCCGGCCGGCCTTTCGTTGCCGGTCATCTTTCCGTCTCATAGTGGGCTCCTTCCTGGGATTTGAACTTCCGCCAGCTTCTGAACGCATGATCTAAAAGCCATGACGAAGACTAGACCTCAACCGGTCTGATGGTGTGAAGAAGGCAGTATTATATCACTTGGATATTTTCCAACTACTTATTTCTGAAACCCGCCGGCAATTCTTCTGAGCCCTCTTAACGCTCGCCGGAGCCCTCACGGGTCTCCGCCAGAACCGATTCCGGAACCGGGGCTGGAGCTTCCATTCCAGGCTCGGCCGGCCGGCGATGGAAATGCCTGCCCAGCCAGTGCTGGAACTGATCCAGGTACGTGTAATAGACCGGTGTGATGTAAAGCGTAATGATTTGCGAAAAGACCAGGCCGCCTACCACGGCCAGGCCCAGCGGCCGCCGCGACTCGGAGCCGGCGCCCAGGCCCAGGGCGATGGGCATAATGCCCATGAAAGCGGCGCCGGTGGTCATCATGATGGGGCGAAAGCGGACGGTGGCGCCGTGGTAAATCGCTTCCGCCGGCGAGTAACCGGAAGTTCGCTGGGCGTCCAGGGCAAAGTCGATCATCATGATGGCGTTCTTTTTGACGATGCCGATCAGCATGATGATGCCGACAAACCCATAAAGGTCCAGTTCCATGTGGAAGGCCATCAGGGTGACCAGGGCGCCCAGGGCGGCCGAAGGCAGGCCGGAAAGGATGGTGATGGGATGGATGAAACTTTCATACAGAATGCCCAGCACCAGGTAAATCACCAGCACCGTGGCCAGCAGCAGGATGCCCAGGCCAACCAGCGAGGATTGGAACTGCTGGGCGGTCCCTTCGAAATTCGCGCTGATGTCGGCGGGCAGGTTGAGGGCAATCTGGTTGACCTCATTCACGGCATCGCCCAAGGCCACTCCAGGCGCCAGGTTGAAGGAGATTGTCACCGAAGGCAGCTGGCCGAAGTGGTTGACGGAAAGCGGGCCCAGGCCTTCCGAAATGGCGGTGACCGTGCTAAGGGGAACCAGTTGCCCGCCGGAAGACCGAATGTAAAGCAGCGACAGGTCATCCGGGTTCGCCTGATATTGCGGCTCCAGTTCCGAAATCACCCAATACTCATTGTTCGGCGCGTAGATGGTTGAAATCCTGCCCTGGCCATAGGCCGTTGCCAGCGCATTCTCAATCTGGTAAGGCGTCACGCCCAGCACCTGGGCCTTGTCACGGTCAATGTGGAGGTTGACCTGCGGGTTGGCAATCTGCAGGTCGGAGGTCACATCCTGGAAGCCCGGAAGTTTGCGTATTTGGGTTTCAATCTTGCCGGAAACCGCGTAAAGCTCCCGGGTGTCCGGGCCCTCCAGCGTGTACTGGTACTGGCTCTTGGTGAGGTGCGCGCTGAGCTGGATGGGAGGCGGATTCTGCATAAAAACAAAAAGGCCCGGAATGGTGGCCAGCCTGGGACGCAATTGCTGAATAACCTCATCAGTGCTGACCAGCCGGTATTCAGGTCCAAAGGACTTGTGAGGGATATGGAAAAAGTTCTCAAGCCCCGCTTTGAACTCCATGGTCGCAGAAGGGTGTTTTTTTAAGTGGGAGAAGAAAATTCCGGAATTGCCCCCGCCGGAAGGCCCGCCCGCCCCGGCCAGCGCAAACACCGTGGCCACATTCGGGTTCGCTCGAACGATGGCGGAAACCTCCTGCTGATATTTCTTCATCTGGTCGAAGGAAGTTCCCTGGGCCGCCATACTGAAAGCAAAAATGGCTCCGCTGTCTTCGCTGGGCAGGAACCCTTTGGGAATCTGAAGGAAAAGGTATCCGGTCAGGACCAGGATCAGGATGGAAGCAACCAGAACGACAAGCCGGTGCCGCAGGACCTTCCGCAGGCTCCAGTCGTAGCCCTTGAGCAGGTAATTAAAATAGCGCTCGGAACGTTCAAACAACTTGCTGTGTTTTTGCTCCCGCGGATGGCGCAGAAACCGGCTGCAGAGCATGGGGGTCAAAGTCAAAGACACCAGTCCGGAAACCAGAACCGCAGACATGATGGTGACCGCGAACTCGTGCAGCAACCGCCCCATAATCCCGCCCATGAAGAGCACGGGTATGAAGACGGCGGTCAGGGACAGGGTCATGGAAAGGATGGTGAAGCTGATTTCCTTTGACCCGTTCAGGGCGGCTTCCATCACGCCTTCGCCCAGTTCCATGTGCCGGACAATGTTCTCCAGCATGACGATGGCGTCATCCACCACAAAGCCCACGGCGAGCACCAGGGCCATGAGTGATAAGTTGTCGATCGTATAGCCCGCAAGATACATCACCCCAAATGTGCCGATAATCGACATGGGCAGCGCCAGGCTGGGGATGATGGTGGCGGACACGTTGCGGAGGAAGATAAAGATGACCAGGACCACCAGGCACAGAGTCAGGTACAGCGTGAACTTGACGTCATTGATGGAATCCCGGATGGTCTCGGAGCGGTCATACTGAATCTGGAAATTAATGGACGCTGGAAATTCCGAACGGAAGCTGGGCAGCAGTTTCCGGATGTTGTCCACCACCTCAACGGTATTGGTTCCCGGCTGGCGCTGGATGGCCAGCACCATTGCCCGGTGCGCGCCGAACCACATGGCAACCTTGTCGCTCTGGCTGCCGTTCACAACGTTGGCAACCTCATCCAGGCGCACCGGAGCGCCATTCCGATAGGCAATGATCACCGGCCGGTAAGCGGCGGCGTCATTCAACTGCCCTTCTGCCTGTACTACAAACGACTTATGGGCCCCGTAGAGGGTACCCGTGGGCAGGTTGACGTTGGCATTCTGGATGGCCTGGGTGGCTTCATCAATGCCAATCTTCCGGGCGGCCAGGGCTTTGGGGTCAAACTGCACGCGCACCGCGTACTTCTGCTCGCCAAACACCTGGACCTGCGCCACGCCGCTGATCATTGAAATACGCTGCGCCATCATGGTGTCCGCGTATTCGCTGGTGGTGTAAAGAGGAAGCGTGTCCGAATACACGGCCATGTAAATGATCGGCTGGTCAGCGGGGTTCACCTTGCGGAACGTCGGGGGCGAGGGCATGTTGGGAGGAAGTTGGCCCTGGGCCTGGGTGATCATGGACTGAACGTCCTGCGCGGCCGCGTCGATGTTGCGGGTCATGTCAAATTGCAGGCTGATCTGGGTGCTGCCCTGGGTGTTGGTGGACGACATCGAATCGAGGCCGGCAATCGTGGAGAACTGCCGCTCCAGAGGCGTCGCCACTGACGAGGCCATGGTTTCAGGGCTGGCGCCGGGCAGGCCGGCGCTGACCGTGATGGTGGGATAATCAACGCTGGGCAGATCGCTGACCGGCAGAAAGCGATAGGCCATGACGCCGAACAGCAGGATGCCGAGCATCACCAGCGTCGTCATCACCGGACGACGGATGAAGATTTCAGAAAGATTCATGAGTTGCTTTCCTGCTTGGAGGCAGCTTCGCTCTTGAACGAAACCCTGGCGCCCGGAAAGAGCCGCAGTTGCCCGTTGGTCACCACCGTTTCTCCGGGATTGAGTCCCTTGTCCACAATCGTAAATCCACTGAGCGTCGCGCCCACCGTCACCGGGCGATAGTCCGCCGTGTGGTCAGGCTTGATCACGTAAACGTATTGCCCGTTCTGGCCCGTCTGCACCGCCTGTGACGGCACCACCGTGGCGTTCCGGTTCACCGTAAGATCGAGCACCACATTGACAAACTGTCCCGGCCACAGGCGCCGGTCGCGATTGGCAAACGTTCCCTTCAGTTCAATCGTTCCGGTATTTGAGTCCACGGTGTTATTGATAAAACTCAGCGTCCCGACCGGCGCGTCGGACTTGTCGCCGGCAGGAAAGGCCTGCACGCGAAGCCTTCCCTGCGCCTGGTGCTGCTTTACCTGGGGCAGGACCTGCTCTGGAACTGAGAAGTCAACGTAAATGGGCGTCACCTGGTTGATGATCACCAGGCTGGTGTCGTTGGTTTTTACCAGATTGCCGGGGTGGACCAGCAGGCTTCCGGTACGCCCGTTGATGGGAGAATAAATAGAGCAGTAGCCCAGATTGATTCTGGCATTTTCCACAGCGGCCTGATCGGCGCGCACAGCCGCGTCCAGCGCCTGGGAGTTGGAAGTGAACTGCTCATACTGGATCTGGGAAACAATCCCCTCCTTCTGAAGTTGCGTGTAGCGTTTGGCCTCGGTCGTGGCGTACTGCGCCTGGGCCTGGTCACGGGCCAGGTTGGCTTCAGACTGGTGCAGGGCCGCCTGGAACGGACGGGGGTCAATGCTGAACAGCAGGTCGCCCTTCTTCACGTCCTGGCCTTCCTGGAAATAGGCCTTCTGGATCTCTCCATCCACCAGGGACTTCACCGTCACGGTGGAATACGCCTCGACGTTTCCGATGGCGGTCACCTGGACGGGCATGTTCCGCTGGGTGGCTTTCCCCACATCAACCGGCACCTCCATGTCCCTCAGCGACATTTTAGGGGCGCTTGCAGCATTTTTATCAGAACAACTGGTGGAGAACAGGGCGGCCATGGACAAGGCCATGAGCAACCCCATCAATTTTAATGTGGAAGTACGCACTTTTTCCAAGCCTGGCTCCATTCAAATTATGACGTTCCAGCACGCCCAGGCGTTACAGAGATTTCGCTTGCAGGCCGTACTCGTCGCGTCTCCATGCGGCCCTCAAAATCCATGACCCTAAAATCGAATATGACGGCGGGCGCACAACACCTCAGCACACATCCCGCCATCGGCATCGCAGGGGAATTCCGCAAACGCAGGAAAGAATCAAAACAACGACCCTGCACATCCTCCCGCAGTACGAGGTCACCTGTTTGCACTCCATCCCATTATAATTGATATTCGGGTGGGCTGGCACCATCCACAGGCGATGAGAGTGGCCGGGCGGGTCGCGAGGGGGGGGCGGAAGCCTGCCGCCCCCGCTGTCCGGACCCTCCGTCGGATGACCCAACTGCCTCCTGAGGTGACTGTGAATATCAGAAAAGAACTGCTGGAAATCCCCGACGCCTTGCGCCGGATGCACGAAGAAGGGCGCCCGCTCTACGACGCGCTCGTGCGCCGCATCCACTGGGACGAAAGGCCCGTCTACATGCTGGGCGCCGGCGCCTCCTACCCCGCTGTGCTGAGCGGCGCCTGGGCGTTTGAGTCGCTGCTGGCAATGCCCGTGGTTGTGCAGCGGCCGGCAGCCTTCACCGCTTACACCAGCCGCACGCTGGCCCGCCGCTCGCTGGTCATCGTGGCCGCCGGCACGGGCGATTCCGAACAGACCCTGGAAGCCGTGCAAAAAGCCCGCAGCCGGGGCGCCATTGTCTGGGCGATGACGCCGGACCCGGCGGGCGAACTCGGCGCGATTGCCGACGCCACCTTCAACGACTATTCGGGAGAATCTCCCGACGACGGGCCCCGGTCCACCTTCTGCCGGCACGCGGCGCTGCTCTTTCTGGCCGTGGCTGCCGCCCGGGTCCTGAAGCCGCCCGGGCAGACGCCAGTCGCCTGGGAAGAAGAACTCGAAAAACTGCCCGGCCACGTCGAATGGGTGCTCAACCAGATTTCTGACGCAGCCCGCGCCCTGGCAAAAGAGATGGCCCTTTTGGCGGAGGTTGATGTCGCGGGCGGCGGCGCTTTTTATCCCGTCGCCCTTGAGGGGGCCGGGCGTCTCTCCCGGCCGGGCGGCCGCCCCGTCCGGGGCTATGAGTTGCTGGAATTTCAGCAGTCCCGCCGGCGGGTTTTGCAGCCGGGCGCGGGGGTGCTTTTTCTTTCCTCATCGCGATGCGGGCTGAAAGCCGAGGTCCACCGCTCGGCGCGCGAGTTGCGGCAGGAAGGCCATCAGAAAATCTTTGCCCTGACCGACGCCAACGACCGCCAGCTTTCGGAAAGGGCCGATCTCGCCGTTCTCCTCCCCATCCTGACGGAAGCCGGTGGGGCGCTGCTCACCCTCGTATTTCTTGAGCTTGCGGGCTTTTACGCCGCGCAGGCGTCCGGCTCGTAGCCCGGCCGGGCGCACAGCGGCCCCTGGCTCCGGAGGCCGGGCAATTCAAGGCCAGGAATTGCCTGTCACAGACTATTACATAGTCTTAAACATAGGATACTTCAACAATCATTGACAATAAACGGCGTTTCTGATTTTATAAATATATGGACATAGGAAAGCGTATTCGAGCTCTGCGGGAAGCCAAAGGGCTCTCTCAGGGAGATATTGAAAAGCGGTCAGGGTTGCTGCGGTCGTATATCTCGCGGGTTGAGGGCGGGTATACGGCCCCCTCTCTTTCCACCCTGGAGAAGTTCGCGAAGGCTTTGGAAGTTGAACCTTACCAGTTGCTTTTTAGAGGCTCCGGGCATGCCACAGCGCCGCGTGTTCCGCCGCAGGCAAGCCAGTCAAAGTCGGTCCGCAAGCTGATCAAGTCCTTCGAAAGCATGACCACGCCGAACCGCAAGCTCATTCTCACCCTTGCCAGCAAGCTGGGAAAAGATTAGTCCCCGCGGCGGGCCAGGGACGGCCTAAAGAGACATCCCGGCGTCGCCCGTGCTTCCGCGCGCCAGGGAGGTTCTGGCCAGGAGCTCGTCCAGGCGCTGATTGATGCCTACAGCCTGCTTGCGGATCTTGGCCAGCAGGTACAACCCGTAAAGCAACCCCAGGATAAAGGCCGCGGAAAACACCAGGGAAACCAGAATTGCGATCGTCTGAATGGTTTGCGGATCGTACATCGTAGTGTCTCCATTTCCAGTTGCTGCAATCTTGCGACCCCGCCGTTCTGCACCGGTCCAGATTCTGAAGAGTTCAGGCATGGCCTTCTGCGAACCGGCTTTAAAACCAACAGCCCTCGCACGCTCCTGCCGCCCAAGCTGACCCAAGTCGCAGAAATCCAAGTTATAACGAGGCCCACCCGAAAGCAAGTTTTACCCTTTCGCGGCGGAAAAGTCTTTGGCAAGTCGCCGCGCGGCCTCTGCAACACGATCCCTTTCACTCCGGGCCGCAATGTGATAAGAATGGCTGCTCGATGTAGCGGCGTCGCAACCCTGCCTGGCGGGATGCCGCTACGCCTACCCAGGCATTGGAGGATTGACTATGGCCGAAGAAATTGACCGACGTGAGTTTATGAAGAAGGCCGCCCTCGGAACAGCCGCGGCGGGAATCGGATTCCCTGCCCTGGGCAAGGGTGCGCAGGCGGCCGCGAGCGACAGGGTGCGAGTGGGGGTCATCGGCACGGGACAGCAGGGGCGCGGCGACCTCAGGGAATTCGCCAGGCAGCCCGACGCTGAAATCGTCGCTGTCTGCGACGTTTACAAACCCAACCTCGAATTGGGCCTCAAGGATTCCGGTGGCAAGGCGCAAACCTACAGCGACTTCCGCCAGGTGCTCGACCGCAAAGACATTGACGCCGTCATCGTGGGCACGCCCGACCACTGGCATCCGCTGGTGATGGTAGAAGCCTGCAAGGCCGGCAAAGATGTTTATGTCGAAAAGCCCATCTGCCACACCGTCGACGAAGGCATCCTGATGGTGGAAGCCGCGCGCAAATACAACCGCGTGGTGCAGGTGGGAACCCAGCAGCGCAGCGGCATCCACTTCCAGAAGGCCGTCAAGCTGGTGCAGGACGGCTTTATCGGCAAGGTCAGCTTTGTCCGCACCTGGAACTACGCCAACCAGTATCCCGAAGGCATCGGCAATATCCCGGATTCCAACCCGCCAGCAGATCTCGACTGGAACGCCTGGCTGGGTCCGGCGCCCAAAGTTCCCTTCAACTGGAACCGCTTTGGGCCCGATCCCAACATTGCTCCGCGATGGGCAACCTTCCGTTATTTCTGGGACTACGCCGGCGGCTACATGACCGACTGGGGCGTGCACTTGATCGACATCGTCCAGTGGGCGATGCAGGTGGAAGCGCCTTCGGTCATCGCCGGCATGGGCGGGAAATACTACATCCAGGACAACGCCGAAACGCCCGACACGCTTCAGGTCACGTACGAATACCGCAATCCCGACTTCGTCTGCGTCTATGAAAACCGCTGGGACAATGCCAATTCCATGTACGACAAAGGCTACGGGATTGAGTTCCACGGCACCGACGGAACTCTGTTCGTCGACCGCAGCGGCTTTGAGGTGTTTCCGGAAACGCGCCGGCCGGGGGAAGGAAGAAGCCGCCAGAACAGCTTCCATGCAGATGAAGTCGGTGAACAATTCACATTCCGATCACGTGCGGAATTTCCTCGACTGCATGAAGTCGCGCCAGCGTCCGATTTCCGACATCGAGATCGGGCACCGCTCCACCAGCGCCTGCCTGCTGGGCAACGTCGCCTTCCGCAGCAGGGAACGGATTGAGTGGGATGTGAAAAACCAGAAGCTCGTTTCCGGCGGCGGCAAGGCGCAGCAATACGTGACGCGCAATTACCGCGCCCCCTGGAAACTGGCGGTGTGAATGTGGCGCGGGAGTCACGGGGTATCGATGACGAAGATGGCGTTGGCGCCGGACAGTCCGGCAGGATGTGAAAGGCCGGCCTTGGATTGCGTCAGGCCACGGCGGACTTCAGCGGCTGGACTTCGCGCTCGACTTTGGCCTGTTCCTTGTCGCGGGTAATCTCCAGATCGTGACGGGCCTGAAGGTTGAGCCAAAATTCCGGGGAATTTTCGAAGAATCTGCCCAGGCGCAGCGCCGTATCGGCGGTGATGGCGCGGCGCTCATGCACAATTTCAGCTATTCGCGTCACCGGCACGTGCAGATCCAGCGCCAGCCTGTTCATGCTCAGGCCGAGCGGCTCCATGAACTCTTCACGGAGAACCTCTCCGGGATGAACCGGCTTCAATTTTCGAGCCATGTTTTGGGTCCTCTCTAGTGGTAGTCCGTGATTTCAACGCCATAGGCGCCGCCATCCCGCCAGACGAAACAGACACGCCACTGATCATTGATTCGAATGCTGTGCTCCCCCACGCGGTCCCCGCGCAGCGACTCAAGCCGGTTGCCCGGCGGCGCCGCCAGGTCCGGCAATTCCCTGGCCGCATCCAGCATCACGAGCTTTCTCAATGCCACCCGCTCAATGGACTGAAACTCCCGCACTCTTTCGCGGTTAAAAAGGCGCTCCGTCTGCTTCGAGCGGAACGATTTAATCACAAGGCCAGCCTATAACGCCACGCGTTAAATGTCAAGCGTTAAATATCGCGCCCCCTGGAAACTGGCGGTGTGAATGTGGCGAGGGAGTCACGGGGTATCGATGACGAAGATGCCGTTGGCGCCCGGCTGGGCTCCCACCGGAGCCACCAGCGCCACGGTTCCCTGGCCGTCACCGGCGAAGGAGGTGATGGGTTTGCTGCTCAGGTTGCCGAGCAGCAGTCCAAAATCCGCCTGGGTGGTCAGCCGGACCACCTGGCCTCCGCAAAAACAGAACAGGCCGAAACCGTCTGCCTGCCCCGAGGGAACTCCGGCAAAGATGATGCTGCCGCTACGGCGGCCCGCCGCCTGCCCCTGGATGGCCGCAAATCTGGCGTCGCCGGCAGCCCCGGGAGCGTCCTGAGCCATCACGGGCTGGGCGGGGTCGCCAGGGAGTTTCGCCGTTTCCGCATGGTTGCCCTGCAAAAGGACCAGAAGCAACTGGACGGGCCTCTGCTCCGGACGCGCCGGGAGCACCTGGAACATGCCGGAAGGTTTGGGAGGCGGATCCAGCTGCTGGAAATTTCTCACCGCCACCGCCCTGAAAAACTGCTCCTGCGCCGCCGCCATGTTCACGCCCCGCTGCACGAAAACCGCTTCATCGTGGCTGGCAAAAATGGGCTCGAGAAGTTCGCCGGGCCCCAGCCGAAAATCTTTGGGCAGCTCCACCTCGCGCATTCCTCCTCCCGACCAGAGGTACAAACCCGAGTGGGGTTTTGAACCGGCCGTACGCGCCGCAAACAGCACCGCGCCATCGGAGCCGATGACCGGGGCCGAGAATGCCTTGAAGGTCTGTCCGAAGCTGCTTCCTCCCCCGCCCCCGTTGTCGGCCACCAGATTTGCGGCCGAGCCCTTCACCAGGACGATGGCCTCCGTGGGTCTGCCGGCGGCTTCGGCCTTCAACCTCGCCCTGAAGACCACATCCCCTGCGCTATTGATGCCGGGCGCGCTGAAGGATTCGTACTGCTCGTGGGACGCCGGAGAAATCAGCCCCTCAAAGGCCACCACCGAAAATGAAACTCCCTGTGAGCGTACTACGGCGCGCAGGTTGCTGCGGGGGCTTTCCAGCGTGGAGAGAAACACCACCTGGTCGTTGCCGCTCATCGCGAGGTCCTGAAACGGGCCGAAGGTGAACCCGGGATGGCCGGGGACCGCCGAGCCGCTCACCAGCAGGAGGCGCGTGTTCACCTGGGCGCGGGCGGGAGGCGCGCCAAGGCATAGCAACAGCGCAACGCACCATCCTGCCGCGGCCAAATGTCTCAGGCGTAACTTCGTCATTGGATCTTCCCTCACCCCAGGTCCGGCTGCGTGCCACGGTCTGCAACCCTACGGCTTTCCGGGCTGCTGTGGGTGCACCAGCATTATAGGGCACAGGTCCGGAAAAATGACCTCTGAAAGCGCGGTGGGCTGGCGGACCGGAGATTTACGGGTTCATGGGTGTGGTGGGTTAGGTGGTAATTGTATAAGGATATGTAAGTTATTTAAAGATTTTAAGTAGGAGGATTATGAGGAGGTGAGATGAAAGAAGGTTTAGGTAAATATGTAGTGATTGATAAAAACGTGAGGATAGGTGGCGGAAATTGAGGAGAGAGGGGAAGGTGCGTTATATGGAGGAACGGTGCCGCCGCCGGGCCCGCCAAGGGGCGTGCGGCGAGAGGGACGGATTTTAGAGTGGTAGCGATATGTGTATGACCTTTGGCGCTGAGCCTTGCGATCCTGCGGGATATATTATTTAAATCAGATTTGTGTAGGGTTCTAAATTGACTTCTAATAACTATTCTAACGTCTGCCTAGCTTTGAAAAACGTGCGAACTGGAAAAGGACTTCTATCTAACGCGCCGCAGGAGTATACTGCGGCTATTTCTGAGTTTGATCACAGTAGATGAGCGCATATAGGTATTTGTTTGGTTCGTAAATATATTAGTAGAGGTGAAATTATGAAAATATTAGTATGTGTATTGTGTCACCGTGTAGTGTTGCGAGGTGATAGTGGTTGGATAAAGGTTGCGTAAGTATATATATAAGGTGGGGTTGGTAATTTATAAGGTTGAGGGTATGAAATTAAAAGAGATTTGGGAGATTATCAACTATATCGATGACCTGACTTTGATGAGTGTTTATTAGTGAAAGACGACCTGGGCGGATTTCAGGAGGCTAGAACAGGGATAAGGGAGGTTTTATATTGCAGACCAAAGACGGAGGTGGTTATTGGGTTGTACAAATGGGAGATCTTTAGTACAGAGAAATCTATATCAGTGAACTTAGATTCATTGAGGAAACCCGCGGCTGGGCGCGCCAGAAGGACAAGCTGGTGCGGACAGCGGAAGGGTATAACGGGGAGGATGCCGGAAGCTTGCCGCAACAAGTAAATTTAGAAAAATAAGATTAAAAATAGAAAAAGAAAGGGATATTAGAGGGAGGATACAAAGGGGCGGATGCGAGAATCGCGGACCCACGAGGAAGAAATCCATGGCCGTTGTTTGCAATGCCCGGAAGGTTAATTCAGGGATGAAGGGAACATTAATTTTTTGAATATTAGTGTTGGTTATGTTGTGGGTGGAAGTTATAATGAGGGTTAGGTAGGTTTTTGTGTGGTTAAGAGGAGGATGGAGGTGACTTTTGGAGAATTATTTTTAATATCGCAATATTTTTAAGTTGAGAGTGTTTATTTCAAAGTTTTATTAATGGTGTTATGTGGAATAAGTGATTGTAAGTTTTATTTCATTAGTGATAGCGGAGTAATTTGGAAAGGGGTTAAGGGTAATGATGGAAGTGATTATTAGATAAGAAAGAAGAAAGGAGGGGAACAGCCGGGGACGAATTGTGGATGGTGGTATGTATTGGAATGGGTGTGTTTTGTAATTTTTAGTTTGTATTTAGTTTAGTTTTGTTAGTTGGAAATGGGTTTATTTGGGGGAGTATGGTATGATGTAAGATATTGTGTTGTATTTTATGTTTATATTGTAAAGGGAATGTTGTTTGTGTTTAGTATGTTGGTAGGTAATTTAAATTGAGTGTTGTTGTAGTAGGTTTTGTTTTGTGTGTTAAGGAAGTGTATGTTGTTTAGTTTTTATTTGTGATGTGTGTTTTTTAGGTGTTAATATTTTTATGTAGTGTGTAGTTAGATGAGATAAAAAATTGATGAAAGGATAGATGTAGTTTTTTTAGGAGTGATAGAGGTAGTTAATTTAGAGTTTTGTAAGTGTATAATTGAATATAAGGTATAAAAAAATTTTGGAGGTGGAATGAGAGAAGGAATTAAAAAGAAAAAGAGATGTAAAAAAGAAAAAGAAGAAAAAAGTAAGAGAAAATGAAGAAAAGTATAAAAGAAAAAAAAAAAGGGAGAAAAAAAAAAAAGAAAAAAAAAAAAAAAAAAAAAAAAGGGACGGGCTATTTCTTGACGTAGCAAACCCCGTAAAGGCGCCCGGATTCCGCCATCCGCGTCCAGACAACCCGTGCACGGGTCTCGACGGGGGTCTGGTTGTCGGCAAAGGGCAGAGTAATGAAGAGTTCGTCGTCCACGTTAAGTATCCTGGTACTCAGAAAGCAGAGGCCCCCTTTGGAGACGTTGCGCGTCTGCGCAATTTCCGACACTCCCCAGATGTTGCGGACCCTGAGCCGCATCACCAGGTTCAGGCGCCGCGCTTTGCGGCGCTCCGTGGAGGGAGGCGGCGTGCGGGAGGTCTCCCGGATCATTTCAGGGGTGACGACCTGGTCGCTGGGTTTCCAGCGCGTGGTTTCATTGCAGCGGCCGCAGTGGCGCGAAATCAGCCCGGTGGCCAGCAACACGTCATATTCAATGGATGAAAGCGGACTCTGAATGGCGTTTTTGCAGGCGGCGCACTCAATCAGCACCCTGGGCTGAAGACCTTCCACCGGCGGCGCATAGTCAAGCCCCCAGATTCCGCTCTCCGGATTCAGCGCCTCGACTCCCCACTCCCGGCGGTCGCCGAAAACCTGCTGGAAAGCGCCCACCACCCGGAATTCCTCCTCGATGTTATTCCCCAGGTTTCTAATCAGGATGATGTCGTCCGGCAGGAGAGGGTGGGTGAGGCTGATGCGGGCGCCGCCGGCGCTGAAGCTGACGGTAATGGTCTCCTCACTGAAGGAGACGCCGGAAACATCGTTCCCGATCACCCGAATGCGCACGGGCGCCAGCACGCGATCTGTGCGTCGTCTTTGCTCTTCCAGCTTGGGCCAGTTCAAGAAACCTCTGTTGTCTTTAGGGAGTTTCGGGTGGACACCGGCACCTCGGGCGGGTTTTCCCGCCATTCATAGAAATCGGCCAATTCAGGAAAAAGATGAGCAGGCGGGAAACAAGCGAAGCCTTTTGCGGGGGTGTGAAGGGGAAAGGCCCTGAAAGGGTTTGCAAACCGCTCTGCCGGTCAGGTCCCGGCCGTCTCCCCGAGCCGGGCGATGCCGCTGGCTTCGTCTTCGGCAATCAGGAAATGCTCAGAGAGTTTCACCTCGTCGAGCACCCGCCGGACGCGCTCACCCAGGGAAAACAGAACCAGTCCGGCGCCCCCCTTCAGGGCCGCAGCGCGGCAGCCGGCCAGGAACCCCAGGCCCGTTGAATCGATGTAAGGCACGCCGGAAAAATCAAACAGCAGCTTTCGGCGTCCGGAATCGATCAACTCCTGCACCTTCTGGCGGCACTGCGGGCCGTCCCGGCCTGCGATGAACCTTCCTTGCAAGCGGAAAATCGTCACGTCGTCGCGCGACTCGATGGTGATGTCCATGATGTTGGGTTCCGCAAACCGTTCAGACCTATGCTATGGAACTCGCAAAAGGGTGTCAAGATGGATTGTCGCCGGCTGAAGCGGGCGTGCCGGGCTGCAGCCCCGCGCTACAAAAAAACTGCCGGCGAAGTGATGACCCTCTCGCCGGCAGCCACGGGAAATTCAGTTGATGGGACGGGCCGTCCCGCCTGGAGACGCCCGTTTAGTTTTCTTTTCCGGCCTTCTCCCGCTGCTCGCGCAGCACGGCCTTGCGGGAAAGGCGGACCTTGTTGCCGTCAATCGAAATCACTTTGACCAGCAACTGGTCGCCTTCCTTCAGCTCGTCGCGGATGTCGCGAATGCGGTGTTCGGCAACCTCGCTGATGTGCAACAGTCCGTCGGTGCCGGGGAAGATTTCGACAAAGGCCCCGAAGTCCGCCAGGCGGACCACCTTGCCGAGATAAGTCTTGTTGAGCTCGGCTTCGGCCATCATGTCCTTGATGATCTTCAGCGCTTTGTTGGCGGAGGATTCGTCCACGGCCGCCACGTTCACCCGGCCGTCGTTCTCCACGTCGATCTTGGCGCCGGTCTGCTCCACGATGCCGCGGATCACCTTGCCGCCGGGCCCGATCAGCTCGCCGATCTTGGCCGGATTGATGTGAATGGTGTAAATGTGAGGCGCGTAAGCGGAAATCTTGGTGCGGGGCTCGGAAAGGGACGCCAGCATCTCGCCCAGAATGTGCAGCCGGGCAACCTTGGCCTGGGCCAGGGCTTCCGCCATGATCTGCGCGGTGATGCCGCTCACCTTGATGTCCATCTGCAGCGCCGTGATGCCGTCTTTGGTGCCGGCCACCTTGAAGTCCATGTCGCCAAAGTGGTCCTCGGCGCCGGCAATGTCAGTCAGGATGGCGTACTGGTCGCCTTCCTTCACCAGTCCCATGGCGATGCCGGCCACAGGCGACTTGATGGGAACTCCGGCGTCCATCAATGCCAGGCAGCCTCCGCAGACGCTCGCCATCGACGACGACCCGTTGGACTCCAGGATGTCGGAAACCACGCGCACGGTGTAGGGGAAAGTCGTTTCATCAGGAACAATCCCGAACAGCGCCCGCTCCGCCAGCGCGCCGTGCCCGATTTCCCGCCGGCCCGGGCCGCGCAGAAATTTCGTTTCGCCCACGCTGAAGGGCGGAAAGTTGTAGTGCAGCATGAAGCGCTTGTGCGATTCGCCTTCCAGCACATCCAGCCGCTGCTGGTCTTCGGCGGTGCCCAGGGTGGCCGTCACCAGGGCCTGCGTCTCGCCGCGCGTGAACAGCGCCGAGCCGTGGGTGCGGGGCAACAGGCCCACTTCACAACTGATGGGACGGACCTGGTCAAAGGCCCGGCGGTCAGGCCGCTGGCGCTTCAGCAGGGTGTCCTGGCGGAAGATGCGCTCCTCCAGCCGTCCGAAGGCTCCGGCCGCTTTGCGGCGCGTTTCCTCGTCGGCCTCGGGGTAACTCGTAATCAGCGCTTCCTTCAGCGCGGAAATCTTCTTCTGGCTTTCCAGCTTGGGGTACTTTGAGGTGTCCATGGCCTCGCGGAGGTTGTCCTCCACTTTCTGCCGCACCTCGTTCTCAATGGCTTCATCCAGTACAGGGGCCGAGGCCTCCCGCTTCCTGATCCCCAGTTTCTGGAACAGTTCTTTTTCAGCCGCAATGATCTTTTTGATTTCGCCGTGCGCGTACTGGATGGCGTCGCTCACGGTTTCTTCAGACACCTCGGTCGCGCCGGCTTCCACCATCGCGATGGCGTCTTCACTGCCCGCCACCACCATGTTCAGCAGGCTTTCCTTCACTTCCGAATAAGTGGGATTGGTGACCAGATGGCCGTCCACCAGGCCCACCCGCACTGCCGCCAGCGGCGTCGGGAACGGAATGTCTGAAAGGTAAAGGGCCGCCGCGGCCGCCACCAGCCCGATCACGTCGGGGTTGTTGTCGGTGTCGGCCGAAAGCACCATGGCAATCACCTGCGTCTCATCATTATACCCGGCTGGAAACATGGGCCGCACCGGACGGTCAATCAGCCGGCTGCTCAAAATTTCTTTTTCCGTGGGGCGCCCTTCGCGCTTGAAAAAACCGCCGGGAATCTTCCCGGCCGCATAGGTGTACTCCCGATAATCCACCGTCAGCGGAAAGAAATCGATTCCTTCCCGCGGGTTGCTTGAGCAGGCCGTTGCCAGCACAACCGTGTCGCCGTAACGCACAAAGGCCGAGCCGTTGGCCTGCTTGGCCATCTTGCCGACCTCAATTGATAATGTGCTTCCTCCCAGTTCAACGCTGACTTGCTCCATTAATTTATCCTCCGAATCTCGCTGGCTCGTTTGCCCCTTCCACTTTGTGCTTCAAGAACAGGCCGGATTCACATCCGGCTGCCAGACCTTCGCGGCAGGGACTTCAGATAGCCTTGTTATTGGGTGTGGGAACACGGACCGAGGCAGGAACTTTTCCAAGAAAACAAACGAACCATGGAAACACCGGGGACGTCCCTTATTAAGCAAAAAGCGACCCGTGGCAATCCTGCCGGGGGTCGCTCGGTCCTGTTGGGGCAGTTTGACCCAGTGTCTTTTCGCTTCCCTTCACAACCGCTCTATTTGCGGATTCCCAACCGATCAATCACCTGCTTGTAACGATTGGCATTGTGCCGTTTCAGATACTCCAGCAGGCGCTTCCGTTTGCTGACCATGGTCAGCAAGCCGCGTCTTGATGCGTGGTCCTTGCGATGGACGCGAAAGTGTTCTGTCAGGTAAGAGATGCGCTCCGTCAGGACTGCAACCTGCACCTCAGGCGAACCCGTATCCGAAGCATGAACTTTGAAGTTCGCGATAATTTGTGACTTTGAATCCGGGGTTAACGCCATCCGCTCATAATCCTCGTTTCCGACAATTTCTCCCACATTTTCATCGAATAGCATAGCATTGTTTTCTCCAATTTGGCAAAAGTTTAGGTGGTGGCCAAGTTTGAAAATGAAGTGGACCTGGTGCCAAGGCTGTGCCAGGATGGGTTTGTTATGCATCGATTTGTACACGATTTAGCGATCTGGGTTGCGATCCTGGTCCCGATTTTCACGGCCTTCTTTTTCATCTTTCTGCCGCTGTTCACTAAGAAGTCCGCCCAGCGCGAGGACTACCTCAAACGCGTTGCCAGGAAGTACAGCGTTCCTCCACTGAATTTGCGATAGCGCCCCTGACCGGCTTCCCTGCGTTTGACGAGTCTCAGCCGTTTTTTGCCTCGCCTCATCTGAAACCTAGATTGCACCCGCCGCAGGCATCAGCAGCACTTCGTTCACGGCCGTTCGCGCCGGCTGCCGGAGGGCCGCAATCACCGCATCGGCAACGTCCTGCGGCTGCATCACCCTGTCGCGCGCAATTTCAAAATTGAATTCACCCAGCATCTCGGTGTCCGTCAGCCCCGGCAGGATGGCCGTCACCCGAATGCCCTTCGGCTGCAACTCTTCCCGCAGCACCCGCGTGAGCCCCAGCGCTCCGAACTTTGCCGCCGTGTACGCCGAGCAGTTGGCAAATGCGTGCCGGCTTGAGGTGGAAAGAATGTTCACCAGGTGCGCGTGCCGGCTGACTTCCCACAACGGTAGCGCCGCCTTCGCCGTCAGAAAAACCGAAGTGAGATTGGCGGCAAGGTTGCGCTGCCAGTCTTCGAGCGTGGTTTCGGCAAAGGGCTTAAAAGTAAAAATGCCCGCGCAGTTCACCAGGATGTCGAGCCGGCCATGCCGCCGTTTCACCTGCCGGAAAAGGCGATCAACGTCCTCCGCCAGCCCCACGTCTGCAACCACAACGCTTGCCTTAGCGCCCAGCTTCTTGCGGGCAATTTCCAGCGCCTTCCGGTTGCGCGACACCAGCACCACTTCCGCGCCCGCGCGCCCCAGCGCCTGCGCAATCGCCAGCCCGATGCCCCGGCTCGCGCCCGTCACAACTGCAATTCTATTCTTTAGTGTGCCCATAAGAAAAATCGGAAGTAGGAAGTCGGAAATAGGAAGTCGGGATAAAACCAATCCCTATTCCCTATTCGCCACTCGCTATTCGCTGCTCCCTGGGGAGAGGGTGCCCCGCAGCGGCGGGGCGGCTGAGGGGTCTTTTCACAATTCGCTATTCGCCATTCGCTATTCCCTACTTCCTACTTCCTATTTCCTACTTCCTACGTTCTCTCCCTCACCAGCCTCAAAAATTCCGCCCGCGTCTGGCCGTCATCGCGGAAGGCGCCCAGCATGGCCGAGGTCACGGCCACGGAATTCTGTTTTTCCACGCCGCGCATAATCATGCAAAGGTGTTTGGCTTCGATAATGACGCCCACACCCTGCGGCTTGACGGTTTCCATGATGGTCTCGGCAATCTGGTTGGTCAGGCGCTCCTGGATCTGCAGGCGGCGCGCGAAAACGTCCACCAGCCGCGGAATCTTGCTGAGCCCGATCACTTTCTTGGTAGGAATGTAGGCCACGTGGCAGCGCCCGAAAAAGGGGAGCAGATGGTGCTCGCACATGCTGAAAATTTCGATATCCTTCACAATCACCATCTCGTCGTAGGCCACCGAATAGACGGCGTCGTTCAGCACCTTCTTCACGTCCTGGTGGTAGCCGCTGGTGAGGAACCGCAGCGACTCCGCAACGCGCTGGGGAGTTTTCAGCAATCCTTCGCGTTCGGGATCTTCGCCCAGCTCGCGCAGGGTGGCGCGCACCGCTTCCTGCAGAGGGTCGGGCTTCGCGGCCTGCCGCCGTTGCGCCGCTGGGGTTTCAGGGTTTGTCTTCATCGCTTTTCTCTCATGGCCGCCGCACGATTCTCCGCCGCCGCGCCCGAGTACTCGAATGAATTCGAGTTCGTCTCTTCCAGGCGCACTTTTTCAAGCTCTGCGCTTCCCTGCCCGCCGCTCAGCCTGGGGCGCAGCAGGTTGTAAATCTCCACGCAAAGATTTTCCGTGGTCGGCACTTTCCCTTCAAAGTTGGGGACGTCCAGGTTCAGGTAGGTATGGTCAAAGCGCTCCAGCACTTCCTGCTCGACGGCCTGGTCCAGCCGGCCCAGGTCCATCACCATTCCCGTGGCCGGGTCCACCGGCCCGCGCACCGTGACTTCCACAATATAATTGTGGCCGTGGCCGTAAGGGCTGTTGCACTTGCCGAAGACGCGGCTGTTCTCATCCGCGCCCAGCCGCTCATTGTGCAGGCGGTGCGACGCTGAAAACCGGTATCGCTTGGTCAGTGAAACCATCACTCCCCGTAGTAATCCACAAACAGATCGTCCGTTTCGTATAGACGGATTCGATGCAGGCGCCCCGACGGAAGTTTCGCCGCCAGCAGGCCCCAGATTTCCACGGCGATGTTTTCGGTGGTGGGAATCTTCGTGGCAAACACCGGCACTTCCTTGTTCAGAAACTTATGATCCATCAGCTCGAGCACTTCCGCTTCCAGCACCGCCTTCAGGTCTTTCAGGTCGAGCACCATGCCGGTGGTATCGTCCACTTCGCCCGCCACCGTCACTTCCACCGTGTAGTTGTGCCCGTGCCCGTGCGGGTTGTTGCACTTGCCGAAGATGCGCCGGTTCTCTTCCGCGCTGAAGTCCGGATTGTGGTAATAATGCGAAGCTGAAAACTCAGCCCGCCGCGTCAGATAGATCATTCCCGACCTCGCCCTTCGTTCGAAGTTTGATACTTCCGGCCTTTCCAGCGCACGCCGCCCGCCCATTTGTAGGCCCGCAGGGAATTCAGCAGCAGCAGCGTAAACAGGCCGGCCCCCGCGAGCTGGTAAACGTCAAGCCGCGGATCAAAACCCAGCCGCATCAGGCTGCGCTCATAATTCCATTGTCGCAGAACTGCGCCGCCAAAGCATAGCAGCGCCGCCAGAAACATCCAGCCTGTCACCTCGGCCACGGCGATCAGCAGGGCCAAAGCCACAAAGGCCAGCGGCAACAGCACGTCCAGAACGAGCGCCGCGCCCAGGGCCCTGCAGATGGGCCAGAGTTTCCGGCCGTAGAGAAGATAGAGGTTCTTGCTCCAGCCCTGCCACATGCCGCGGAAGCTCGCGTACATCCGGGTGCGCACCCATTCCGCGCCCGGCAGAAAAACCAGCCGCCCGCCGCGCCCCTTCACCAGCCGGGCCAGCGCCACGTCATCCAGAATTTCGCCGCGCACGGCCGCAAATCCGCCGGCCTCATTGTAAACGCTTCGCCGCACCAACAGGTATTGGCCGTTGGCCGCGGCCTGCGGCGATGCCGGGTCCGACACTTCCTCAAAGGGAAAAATCCCGGCCAGTTGCACAAACACGTAAGGGATGATCGACTTTTCCCACCAGGTCACGGTCTGCTGCCCGGGCGAAAGCGAAAGCAGATCGGCCTTCTCTTCCCTGGCGCGCCCGCAGCATCGCTTGCAGGCTGCCGGGCAGGTGTTCGGTGTCGGCGTCGGTAAAAAGCAGCCACTCGCCCGTGGCCAGTTCCGCGCCCGCCGCTGCAGCGTGGCTTTTGCCCATCCAGCCCTCGGGCAACGAATCCAGCCGGATGGTGCGCAGCAGCGGAAATTCGCGGCACAGCCCGGCCAGGATTTCGGGCGTAGTGTCGGTCGATGCGTCGTCCACCACAATCATCTCCCGCAGGCCTTGCTGCGGCGCAATGGATCGCACCACGCGCTCGATGTTCAGCTCTTCATTGCGGGCGGGAATGATGACGGACACTGCGCCTTCATCGCGCTCTGGCATGGTGCGGCTTTTCGCTCTCTGTTGGTATTGACACGTAGCGACGAGTCAATCTCGCCTGGTGCCGTTCGTAGTGGCGAGTTTATCTCGCCATGTTCCGGTCCCGCCTCGGCGGGATCCCGCCGCTACCTCACCCACACCGTTCATTCAGAAATTGCATCGACGGCCAACCATGCGATTATAATGGATGATTGAATGATGCGTAGAATCACGATTGCCAAATGGGTTCTGATCGGCGTTGCGGCCGCGGCGCTGGTGTGGCTGGCGGTGCATCCGCGAGCGCACGGGCCTGTGAAAACGGGCGAAAGCGCGCCGGGGTTCACGGTGACCCGGCTGCCGTCCGGAAACCTGTCGCTCGCCGAGTTCAAGGGACAGGTGGTGGTGCTGAACTTCTGGGCCACCTGGTGCCCGCCTTGTGTGGAGGAAACGCCCAGCCTGGAAAAGTTCGCCACCGAGATGAAATCCCAGGGAGTCACCGTCCTTGGCGTCAGCGTCGATGAGAACGAGCAGCAGCTCAAGCAATTCGTCGAGCACTATCATCTCACCTATCCCGTGGGGCGCGACCCCAGCGCCGCGCTCGCCAACAGCTACGGCACCTACAAGCTGCCTGAAAGCTACATCATCGGGCGCGACGGCCACGTGGCCGATAAAATCATCGGCGCCACCAACTGGACCGATCCCCGCATGATCACGTTTGTTAAGTCGCTCGCCAACGCCAACACCCAGGCATCGCGATAAACACTCTCTGCGCGTGCATGGGCGCCCGCCCATGTCATCCTGAGCGGCGCGAAGGATCTGCTTCACTGCTTCTTGAATAGGGACAAAGCAGATTCCTCACTGCGTTCGGAATGACGCTTTGCCACGGCTCGCGCATACGTCGCGGTGTGTGCGATGTATGCAAACGGTGTAGCGATGGCGGCCACGGTCAGCCGCATTTGAGTCTGGCCGTGGCTCGCCACTGCTCTGTAGGATCGCGCATCCTTCCTGCTATTCCGCGTGATCGATCAAAACCATAACGTCCCGGTGGGCAATTTCATGAGAGTCCTCCGTCTGTTGCAGGAACTCGTCAAAATTCTTGTCCGGAAACACTTTCTTGAACACGTTTGGAAAGTCTGGGTATGGGTTTTCGAGGTCACTCCAATTCTCAAAAGAGTCCACGGTCACATAGTCGCACCTGTCGTCTGATCCAGGGAACTGATAGCCATACACCGCCCAGGATCTCTTCATGCCTTGCGCAATGTAGGCTTGTCCAATGCGCTTCCACTCTTTTTCAATCTGCATGGCCTGCTGGCCTTTGCCGGGCTTCACCTTCATGCAGTTCACGATGTGGTATTTCAGCGGTTGTGATTCTGACGCCGCCGGCGCCGCCGATCGCACCGACGGAATCATGCTGCCGGCCAGAAAACAAGCTACACCCACGACTGCGAGAACAATTCCCCTGTTCTTCATATCAATCCCTCCCCTTTATTTTTTGGTTCTTGCCCCGTGACGATTATCGAACGGAGGCTCCCATAAGGAGCCCATCCTGTGCGCGACTATACATCTCATCTCAGGCAAATACAATCGAAAGCAGGGTAGCGCAGTCCGCCGTCTTTGCGGTCTGCGGGCTTTGCTCTGCTTTCATCCTTCATCCTTCACACTTCATCCTTTATTCCACTGCTTTCTGCTTTCCGCCTTCTGCCTACTGCTTCTCTTTCGCCCCTCCGGTGCCCTGTTCGCGCGCGGGATCTGCTGTCCCATAGTCCGGAGTTTACCCCGGCGAAGTCGCTGGCCATGGGCTAAATTCTTCCGCCCCCTCCAGGGGCTGCTGCACACGCCCCGCGCTTATCGTTTCGCGGGTGCTGGTTTTGTAGGGGAGCCCTCCGGGCTCCCGGTGGTGCCGCTATCCGCCCGTGCGTCCTAATTTTGCAATTGTGACCGCTGTGATAGCCCCGGCGACTGGACCTCCAACAACAGTAGAAATGACGACCGTGTCGACCCTGAGACCGGGCTCGAAATGGATTGCAAGAATAAAGCCTGAAAGAATGAGGACGAGCGAAAGAACGTACCATGCCATAAAACACACAAGCTCGTTCTCGTGGCGGAAGATTGACCCGACTCTTGCAAGTGCTGAAAATGCGGCCTTTGCCATGCTCTCCTTGGGCGTCTCGGGTCGAACTTCTGACGCATATTGAGTCATGGCGTTTACCTTCTCTGCGAACGACTCTAAGCTGGCTGCCCCGGCTTCCGCAAGGCGATTGGCTTCCTCACCGACCCCATCGGAGATTTCCGGAATCTCCGAATATAGGTAAGTGGACAGGTCCAAAAGGACACTAACCAAAATCGGCAGGTCCTTCTTGTCATTTATCCTGTCCCTAAGCTTGCTGGGGAAGCTGCTCAACGCGCGTAAAATCTTCTGTGTTTGAGGCTCCAATTTGAACCAAGAAAATCGCGCACGTTCGCCAACAAGATCGCCCGCCCGGAGCGCAAGAGGCAAAAAGGCGCGGGTCTCATCCAAAAAAACTTCGTCAAATGCTCCGCTGCCGCAAAGACGGTGATACCCATAACCCGTGGCCGACAAGACAAGTCGCGCAACGGAATCCGACAGATCCTCGAAATAACTTGTTGCCGACTCTACGTGCCGCCTCAGCCGGTTTGTCTGGTATTTCCGGAGTTGATCAATGGTCGCATAGCAGAACGCGAAGCGCATCGCCGCTGGTGCTAACTCTTCCTTGAGTAGCTCTTTACTTGGACGAGTGGCCTTGTAGGAAACGAAGACGAGAATAAGACTTCCCAAAAAACATGCTATCCACCATTGCAAAAGAGAATGCAGACCAAGCGTCATACCGAAAATTCGGGCCGTGGACTTACCTGTCAGCCTGGGCACAACCTCCGACATGCCGTACGGAACGAGGGGGATAAGCGAAAAAACGAATAGGAAGATAGAAAGTCCCGCGACGAACCCGGTCTCTTTCTTGCCCCGAATTATGAGCGATTTTTGAAAGGAGCCTTCGATTGACCTGAAGTACTCTTCCGCTGATTGCTCATTTGAGTGCTCAGACTTCATTGGTTGCCATCGGGCCGCAGATGGGCTTTGCGAAGCATTGGCGAAATCTGAAAAGACGTGGTCTTCGTCTCATTAACCGCGCCGCCTCCTGCCTCCTGCCTCCTTTCTGTACGTCCTAACCTTGTCCTCACAAACTCGAAAACCGCTTTCCTTGGACAGCCGCGTAGGCCCATGTCAACAGCATTCCGAGCGTACAGCATCCCGAGATCCAAGGGAAGAAAGCGCTGGCGAGCCGTACATTATTCGTGAGGAAAGCCAACGCGAGCGCGGCGGCCGGGCCTGCGAGTTGTATTCCCAAACCGCAGATAAGCAGCCCTAATCTTTCATCGCCCGCCGTTACCCTCATGCTCACAAGATATAGGATCGTGGTTAGGATAAGGCACGTGAAGTAGAGGTTCATCTCAACGCTGGTCCAGATCCCTTCCGTCGGCGGATTGCCAATTTGGCTCAGGCCCAATGCTACGGCCATTATTCCGGACGAAACGGCGACCAGTTGAAAAAATTTCGTGCCTATACGGAACGAAATTTCCCTAAAGAAAATATAGACTAAAGCAAACGAGGCGACCACCTGTCCCAGGTCGGCAATCGCCATCACCCCGGTCATCTTCTTTGCGCTCAAGCCAAACACGTGGAAAGCGACCAACGGAGCCAGAGAGTGCAGAATCGAGAAGACCGCGTACCAAGCCACAGCCCTCAATTGACTGTCCCATCCAGCCGCCCACCTAGGGGCCTTTCCGCACCAACCGAGAGCTGCTGCGTCAATCAGCGCTCCGCCGCACCTTATAACTAAGGCCACTCTGTGGCCGAAATTGAGGCGACGCCACGCAGAGAGAGAGCTGAATTTATAAAAGATTTCTCCGAGCCATTCGTTTCTCCATTCTTGCCGCTCTCGACATGGCACGACCACGGATGCGACGAAAATCATGAGCGAGCAAATCTTCAAAGTTACCGGTAATTTATGTCTAATGGTCATCCGTCTGCTCTGCGGCCGGTCTTAGCCGCGGGATACTCTGCTGTCTGCTCTGTGAAAACTCTAGGCCTCGAAACCGTCTCCTAGCCGCATCTAGAACTTCGCTCGCGAGAGCATGAATTTCGTAATACTTGCGCTTAGGCCTCAACGCGTCCCTTGCCGCAATTTCGTCTTCCCATTTGGAAACGAGGAGTCCACCGCGCTCCAGCCGCCTGAGGATGGGGTATACGGTGCCGCTTGGTAGTCCTGTTGCGTCGATAATATCGAAACCATAGCTGTAACCGTTCGCTACAGCTTGAAGGACAACGGCCGTCACATATGTCATTCGAAAATCTTTCTTCACATGAGCACCTATGTAGAGGTTTACATAGCGGCACCTGCTTTGTCAATAGGTTTCTGCTGAGGTGTCCAATCTACGTTGGCGTAGCACGAATCCATCGCGACTTGTCTGATGTATGCGATCAATCCCAATTGACGTTACAACGCCAGCCTTCTCAACCGCAGCGCATTCGAAATCACCGAAACCGAACTAAACGTCATGGCGGCGCTGGCGATCAGGGGGCTGAGGAGCAATCCGAAAAACGGATAGAGAACGCCGGCGGCCAGCGGAATGCCCAGCGAGTTGTAGACAAACGCGAAGAACAAATTCTGGCGGATGTTGCGCATGGTGCCGCGGCTCAGGCGGCGGGCCTTGGCGATGCCGCGCAGGTCGCCTTTCAGCAGGGTGATGCCGGCGCTTTCAATGGCCACGTCGGTGCCGGTGCCCATGGCGATTCCCACCTGCGCCTGCGCCAGCGCCGGAGCGTCGTTGATGCCGTCGCCCGCCATGGCCACGATGCGCCCTTCGCTTCTGCAGCCGCTTCACCACTTCGTTTTTCTGCTGCGGCAGAACTTCCGCTTCCACCTCGTCGATGCCGAGTTTCTTTGCCACGGCTTCGGCGGTGGTGCGGCTGTCGCCGGTGAGCATCACAATGCGGATGCCTTCCTGGTGCAGGAGGCGAATAGCTTCCGGCGTCGATTCCTTGATGGGGTCGGTGACGCCCAGCAGACCGGCCGGCTTGCCGTCCACGACGACGAACATCACCGTCTGGCCGTCTTTGCGCAGCGCTTCCGCGCGCTCGTCGAACCGGCCCGCGTCCGCGCCCTGTTCTGTCGCGAGATTGCTGTTGCCCAGGCCCACCGTGCGGCCGTCAACTTTGCCGGTGACGCCTTTGCCGGTGACGGATTCGAAATCCTGCGCCTCGGCAAGTTCAACACCTTTGTCGCGGGCGCCGGCGACAATCGCCTCGGCCAGCGGATGTTCGCTCGCGCGCTCGAGGCTCGCGGCCATGCGCAGCAGGTCGTGCTCGCTCCAGCCTTCCATCGGCTCAACGGATACCAGGCGCGGCTTGCCTTCCGTCAGCGTGCCGGTCTTGTCCACGACCAGGGTGTTGACCTTTTCCAGAACCTCAAGGCTTTCGGCGTTTTTGATCAGCACGCCCGCCGTGGCTCCGCGGCCCGTGCCCACCATGATGGACATGGGCGTGGCCAGTCCCAGCGCGCAGGGGCAGGCGATGATGAGCACGGCGACGGCGTTGACCAGCGCGTAGGCCATGCGCGGCGCGGGGCCGAAAATCGACCACACGATGAAGGTGAGAATGGCCGAGGCCACCACCGCGGGAACAAAGTATCCGGCCACCACGTCGGCCAGCCGCTGGATGGGCGCGCGGCTGCGCTGCGCCTCGCTCACCATCTTGACGATCTGCGCCAGCAGCATCTCGCTGCCCACGCGCTCGGCGCGAATGATGAGACTTCCCTTCCCGTTCACCGTTCCGCCGGTGACGCGCCCGCCCGCAGATTTTTCAACCGGCGTGGGCTCGCCGGTAATCATCGATTCATCCACATAGCTCGCGCCGTCGAGCACTTCGCCGTCCACCGGAACTTTTTCTCCCGGGCGCACGCGCAGGCGGTCGCCGTGGCTGACGCGGTCGAGCGGAATGTCTTCTTCCGAGCCGTCATCCGCGAGGCGCCGCGCCGTTTTGGGAGCGAGGCCCAGCAGCGCCTTGATGGCGCTCGAAGTCTGGCTGCGGGCGCGCAGCTCCAGCACCTGGCCCAGCAGCACCAGGGTGGTGATGCCGGCCGCCGCGTCAAAATAGACGGCGACGGTTCCCGCCGCGCCGCGAAATGACGCCGGGAAAATCGCGGGCGCAACGGTGGCAACCACGCTGTACGACAAACGCCGTGCCCGTGCCGATCCCGATCAGCGTGAACATGTTGGGGCTGCGGTTCACGATGGACGCCCAGCCGCGCTGGAAAAACGGCCAGGCCGCAATAGAGCACCACCGGCGTGGCCAGCGCGAGTTCGATCCAGTTGCGGGCGCCGCTTGAGAGCATGTGTGCGGCAAACATTTCCGAGAGCGCCAGCGCGATGGTGGGGACGGTCAGAAAAAGGCTGATGACGAAGCGGCGCTTCATGTCCGTGTATTCGGGATTCGGCTTCTTCTTCCAGCGTCACCGTGCGCGGCTCGAGCGCCATGCCGCATTTGGGGCAGGAGCCCGGCTCGTCCTGCACAACTTCGGGATGCATCGGGCAAACGTATTGCGTTTTCGTCTGCGGCATCGTAATGGTCGTGGGCTCGAGCGCCATGCCGCACTTGGGACACGCGCCCGGCTTCGACTGGTGGACCTCCGGGTCCATGGGGCAGGTGTAGTCGGCGCCGGGAACGGGCTCGGCAGGTTTGGGCGCCGCTTTCGCCGCGCCAATGTAGTCTTCCGGCTCCGCGCGGAATTTTTCAAGACACGCCTCGCAGCAGAAATAGTAGGTGACACCCTTGTACTCAAAACTTCCCGCCGCCGTCGCAGGCTCCACGTCCATGTCGCAGATGGGGTCTTTGAAGGTCACGCCGGCTTTGGCGGATTTCCCCAGGATCGGGAAATCGCCACCGTGCAATTCGTCAGTCAACGATCAAGCCTCCCTTCTGTCTGGAACCTTTGCAGGAACGGGCCGCACAACCTGGTGATAATTGCGCCTGGCCAGTTGGATGCAGCAACCGGGCGGTTGAGTTCAGGCAGACCGGCCGGCGCACCAGGGCCAACATGCTATCAGAGACGCAGCCGTGGCTGCATAAACCGTTGCCAGGGCACTGCGGATGGCAACCCGGACTTGCCGGTTCACACTCTATCCTTGCAGGCCAATGGCCCGGTTGCAACCTTCCCGCACAGGGAAACGGAACTTCGCGGGCGGTGGAAAATCCGGCCTCGAAAACGGCGTTCGGCGGGGGCTTTTGTTCGTCTCCGGCTGCTTGTTCCAGAAAAGGCCGACTGAACAACCAGCCGGAGACGAAACTGAAGTTGGCGCAAGCTGTTGCAAGTTTTGGACTTGACCACACCGCCCGTGCATCCGTAAGCTCATTATTGAGGGTTTATATGTCTAATAATGGTCATGTTCCAGTGAGTAGTTTCAGCCTGCTCGAGCGGACCGCGCCCAGCATGCCGGGCCTCGCGGACCTCGAGGGTGAAATCCGGCAGTCGCTTTCGGGGCTCGGCATTCCCACCGAACGCCTGGCCGGCAAAAGTGTGGCCGTCACGGCTGGCAGCCGCGGCATCGCCAATATCAAGGAGATCATCAAAGCATCGTGCGACTGGCTGAAGTCGCAGGGCGCGCAGCCTTTTGTGATCCCGGCGATGGGCAGCCACGGCGGAGCTACCGCCGAAGGCCAGCGGATGATCCTGGAGGAGTACGGCGTCACGCCCGACTATATCGGCGCCGAGGTCAGGTCCGACATGGCCACGGTGCAGGTGGGCGAAACGCCGGAAGGGTTCCCGGTGAACGTGGACCGGAACGCCTGGGAAGCCGACAGCATCCTGGTGGTGAACCGCATCAAGCCCCACACCGATTTCAGCGGCAGCATCGAAAGCGGCCTGCTGAAGATGATTGCCGTGGGCCTGGGCAAGCGCGAGGGCGCCGCGGTGACGCATCGCTGGAGCCGCCGGTACGGCAACGAGCGGGTGATCCGGTCGATCGCGGACGTCACGCTCGGCACAGGGAAGATTCTGTGCGGCCTGGCCGTCGCCGAAAACGAGATGCACCAGGTCGCTGTTCTGCGCGCCGTGCTTCCGGAAGGAATTGTTGCCATGGAGGAAGCCACGCTGCCCGTTGCCCGCAAACTGGTTCCGCGCCTGCCGTTTGCGAAGTGCCAACTGCTGGTGGTGGACGAGATGGGCAAAAATATCAGCGGGACCGGCCTGGACACCAAAGTTGTGGGCCGGGGCGCCAGGCCGTTGCCTGCTGACAGTCCGGAGATCGGCCTGATTTACGTGCGCGACCTGACTGTGGAAAGCGACGGCAACTCCATCGGAGTGGGCATGGTGGACGCCATCCACGAGCGCTTCTACCGCAAGATTGATCTCAGCAAGATGTATATGAACGCCCGGACCTCGCTGAATCCCATGATGGCGCGCGTGCCGATGCATCTGCCCTCTGACCGCGAGGCGCTTGACTACATGCTGGCCACGCTCGGCACCCCGGATGCCGCGGAGCAGCGCATCATCTGGGTTCGAAACACCCTGGAACTCAACCGCCTTGCCGTTTCCTCATCCCTTGTGAAGGAGGCCGGCGCGCCGGCCGGATGGCAAATGCTGCCGGAAGAGTTCACCCTAAGTTTTGACCCCGCGGGCGATCTGGTGTCGCCCTTCGAAAGGGCAGCCGGAAAAGCTCACGCGTCTTGACTCTGCCGCGCAACAAAGCCAGAATGGTAGCATCTGGCGGGATGGCAACATGAGCAAAACTCCCTGGCAAACGGTGCTGGTTGTGCTGGCCTTGTTCCTGTTTCTGCCCTCTGCCGCCACCGCGCAGGAGGAGAAACCTTCCCATCCGCATCCATCCGACTCACAGAACGCGAAGGCCGCGAAAGCGCCGGGCATGCCGCCGCTTCGGTCGGTAACCCTGGTCAATACCACGGAGGCAGCTCGGAAGGTGGCAGAGGAAGAAAGCGCCAGGAAGCAACTGGAGAAAGCCTCTGCCCCGGCGCCAAAGCACTCCGAATCGGGCAAGGCCGCAGGCGGCGCGGTGCTTGAGTTTCACCCGACTGATGGAACTGCGGCGGCGGATTCTTCCCAGGGGACTTTCCAGGTGAAGGACAGCAAGAAGAAGCCGGCGCTGAAGAACATCCACGGAAGCGCTTATGGGGCGGCGGCTTCTGGAATCGGACGGGCCAACGGTGAGGCAGGAGCCGTGGGCGCCGATTCACGCGGCGGCAAGTTCAACGTGTATGTGGAGGGTGAGCACACGCACGACAGCACTCCGGGTCCCCATTAAAACATGAGCAGAACAGCATTTTTTGAGAACCTTGGTTCGAATCGCGGACGACTGCATTACGGCGTCCTGTGCGCGGCCGCAGTCCTCTCCCTCGGATGGACGCTGATCTCTTGCGGCAACGTTTTCGCCGCGGCGCCAGGCAGTGTCCAATGCGATTCGGTTCCCAGCAAGATTCTGGACCACCCGGTCGATTACTGCATCGATCTGCCGGCTGGTTATGCATCTTCGTCCCGCCGTTACCCGGTGCTCTATTTCCTTCACGGCCTGTTCGGCAATGACCACCGCTGGATTGACCGCGGCGGCAAGGAAATCTTTGACCGCCTGACGGCCGACGGGACCATCGGGCCATTCATTGTGGTCCTGCCGAATGGCGGCGAGACCTTTTACATCAATTCGGAAGACGGCAAGGACCGCTACGAAGATTTCTTTGTTCAGGAACTGGTGCCGTTTATTGACCAACACTATCGAACTCTCGCCACCAGGGGAACGCGCGGGATCAGCGGCCTTTCGATGGGAGGCTACGGCGCCCTGCACCTGGCCATGCGGCACCCGGACCTGTTTGGGTCCGTCGCCGCCAGCAGCGCTGTCCTCATCCCTAAGTTGCCCAATCCTCTTCCCACCGAGGGCCGTTGGCAATTCTACTCGCGCATCCTGAGCCATGCGTTCGGATCGCCGCTCAACCAGGCTTATTGGGAAGCAAACAGCCCGCTGACTCTGGCCAAAGACCCTTCAAAATTCCAGGGCCTGAAAATCTATTTCGATGTTGGCGACCAGGACCGTTACGGATTCGAGAAGGGAGCGGCCGTATTGGACGAAATCCTGGACAAGGAGAATTACCCGCACACCTACGCGCTGCGGCCGGGCGGGCATGGGTGGGAATTTCTCGATCAATACATGCCATATTCCTTGCGGTTCCAGTGGCATTGGCTTGAACAGGGCGCGCAAGGAACAATAGGCAAAGCAGAGGCTGGCACGCATTGAAACAACCTGTTCGCACCTTGCTGATTGCTGCCGCAGTGCTGGGCATTGGTGTCCAGTGCCTGATGGCGCAGGCCGATCCCCAGGCGAAAATTCTTCACTATATCAGTGACCACCTGAAGGCCGGCCAGCCCGTGCGGGTCACCGAGCTTTACAACACTGTCTTCACCACGCCGGAGGATCACGCGGCCCTGAACAAGCTTTACAAGGACTTCTTCAGAATTCCGATGTTCGTGGTTCAGTACCAGCAGCAATTTTCCGCTCCGCCGACTCTGAAGACCATTGCCGGGCAGTTTGCGCTGAAGACTCCGGAAGAAGCCGACACGCTGCTCCGCGTGATGGAAACCGATCCGCGCGTGCCGAAATTTATCACTCGCGATCCCAAGACGGGAGAAATCACCAAAGTCGACGTGGATATGATCCGCAACGATCCCCGCTTTGCTGCCGGCGCGGCCCACGAGTTAAGCGGCTGGGAAGGCCGAACGGCTCCGGCCTTCGACCTGGTGGGAGCCGGCGGAAAGCACCTCAGTTCCGCGGGGCTCGAAGGAAAGGCCGCCCTGCTTTACGTCTGGTTCACCGGCTGTCCGCCCTGCATGAAAGAAGCCCCGGAGCTTGCGCGGCTTCAGCACGAGTTTGGAGCCAGAGGCTTTGAGGTGGTGGGCGCAAACGCCGATGATTTGCTAGGCCTCGGAGTCAGTGACGAGGCCCGCCGGCAATACGCGGAGAAGGAGGGAATCACTTTTCCGATTGTCAGCTGGACCAAAGAGAGCAACCAGGCATACGGCGGCATCTCCATTTATCCCACTCTCTTTCTCATTGACGGGCAAGGCAAAATTGCTGGCCACTGGGTAGGCTTTACAAGCCCGGCAACGCTTCGCGAGGCCATTTCTAAAACTTTAGCTGAATCATCCGGAACACATTAATCTGACTTCGATGGGTCTTCATCCAGTAACCTGAAAAACATGAGTCCAAGGAGGATGCATCGATGAAGCACCTGACACGAACCGGTATCAGCCTCGCGGCAATCGCGTTGATCGGCCTGGCAACAACTCTGCTGCTGGCACAGGGCGGCAGCCGGGGAAAAGCCAGCGCAACCATTGGTTCTGCTCACGTTTCAATTGACTACGGCCGCCCCATGCTCAACGGGCGTGATCCCATGGGCATGATCAAACCCGGCCAGGTATGGCGTCTGGGGGCCAGCGCGCCGACCACCATCAGCACCGATCGGGACCTGATGTTCGGAAACACCCGGGTCCCGAAAGGGAACCATATCCTGCTGGCCCAGTTGACCGAGCCCGGAAAGTGGGTCCTGCTGGCATCGACCAAGCCCTGGGACTCCTATGATTCCAGCGCCAAGATCGCCGAAACGCCCATGGAGCTGGAAAAAGGCCAGGATTCCGTGGAGCAGATGACCATCAAGCTTTCCGGCCACGGAAGCCAGGGCGATCTTCGAGTCGCCTGGGGCACGTCGCGTCTGGCAGCAACCTTCAGCGTGGCTGAATAGGCGCAGAAGCGGATCCATCATTTTCTGACCACGGACGCAGATGCAGGTGGGGGTGTGTCCGGCTGCAAATCCAAAGGAGACCCAACCCGATGCCCAATGCCATCCATGTCCTGGCGCTTTTCGCGCACCCCGATGATGCTGAATTCCTATGCGCCGGGACGCTGGCCCATCTTGCCGAAGCCGGCGCCAGTATCCACATGGCAACCCTGACGGCGGGAGACTGTGGCAGCACCACTCTGCCGGCCGTTAAAATTTCGGCGGTTCGCCAGAAGGAGGCGTCACGGTCCGCTGCCCTGATTGGCGCCCGTTACCATTGCCTGAAGAGCAAGGATCTTCTGGTTTTTTATGACCACCCGCATCTCAACAAGGTGATGGAACTGGTGCGGCAGACACGCCCTTCGCTGGTGCTGACGCATTCGCCGGTTGACTACATGATCGATCACGAAACGGTGAGCCAGCTGTGCCAGAGCGCCTGCTTCGGCGCCATGGCTCCCAACTTCAGGACGGGCAGCCGGCGGCCGGCGCCGCCGCTCGACGGGGTCCCCCACCTCTATTACACCGACGCTTTTGGCAAACGTGACATTCTGGGAAACAAAATCGAGTCCCGGCTGTCCGTCAACATTGGCGCAACCCTCAAACGCAAAGAGGAGATGCTTGCCTGCCACCAGAGCCAGCAGGCCTGGCTGAAGTCGCAGCAGGAAATTCCCGGCACCATCGTTACCATGCGGAACATGGCGAAGGAAGCGGGAAAGCGCGCCGGGTTTCGCTGGGCGGAGGGGTTCCGCCAGCATCTCGGCCAGGGATTCCCGGCTACCAACCTGCTGAAGGAACTTCTGGGGCCCCTGGTCCGCTGAGCTGGCCTGCAACGAATCCAGGCAGGCTTTTCCGGCCTGAGCGGCTTCGAAGCCGGCGAAGAATGGCTGCGGGAGATTGGACTCTTCAAGGAACACCGCGTTCCGCGTTGGGTCCGGTCGTTCGATGCCTCCCGGAAAGGACGGTATAATAAGATTTTGATGTGGGGATTCCAAAATCATTCTGGAGTAAAGACCGATCTCTTGGATAAGGATTTGCGGCTGGCACTCTTACCCATCATCACCTTGCGCGGACACGGCTTTCCGGCGCGGCAGGGCCCCTACACGCGCCCATCTCACTCTTAAAACCCTCTGCCCGCTCGCGATGCTGATCGCCCTCGCCTGGATGGGCTGCGTGATTCCCGCGCTCGCCAAACCGCCTGAGTGGGGGAAGACGGTCATTCGCATTGAACTCAAAACCGACGCTCAGTTGTATCTTTCCCAATTCAAGGAGCAGATCGTCCAGCAGAAGGGCGAGCCTCTGGACGCCACAAAAGTCAATGAAAGCCTGAAAAATCTTTATGCGACGGGCCGGTTTATCAACCTCCGGGCCGAGGCCGAACCGGAAGCCGGAGGCATCGTCCTGACCTTTGCCGGTAAGGCCCGTTATTTTATCGGGGTCGTCCAGGTCACGGGAACGCCCAAGCCACTCGACTCCAGCACACTTATTGCGGCAGCCCGGCTACCCCTGGGGCAGCCTCTCTACCAGGATGAACTCGCGACGGCAGAGCAGAACATCCAGAACGTCCTTCACGACAACGCCTTTTATCAGGCCAGGATTCAAACCAGCGTTTCGCGCAATCCGGCCACCCAGGAAGCCAATGTGCTGATGGCCATTACGCCAGGAGCCCAGGCGCGCTTGCAAAAGGTGGCCTTCAACGGCCATCCAGCCTCTTCGGCCAGCCGCCTGCAGTCTGTGACCAGGTGGCGCCCGGGCAAACGGTTGACTTCAACCGACATCGAGAAGGGCCTCTACAAGCTCCGCAACTTTTACCTGAAACGCGGCTACCTTCAGGCCAGCACCACCATTCAGAAGCGGGTCTTTTATCCCAAAACGAATACGGAAGATCTCAATGTGGATTGCGAGGCCGGCCCGGTGATCGAAGTTCACGTGCGGGGAGCGGGCATATCGCGCAGGAAGTTGAGAGATATTCTTCCTTTATACCAGGACGGAGTGGTGGACCAGCCTTCCCTCAATAGAGGGAGCGAAGCGCTGACGAACTTTTACCAGCAGAAGGGCTACTTGCGCGCGCAGGTGAAGGCGGAACCTGTCGAACACATTAAGTCCGATCACATGCGGGTAATCTACAGGGTGGCGCCCGGCCTGAAAGGCACATTTGCAGGATACAAGTTCGCAGGGAACGATCATGTTTCCGGCACCATTCTCACGTCTGTCATGACCATCCGCACCGCCCAATTTCCGTTCCAGGCGGCGGCATACAGCACCAAAATGCTGGAGAACGATATCGATTCCCTGAAGGGTGTTTACCAGGCGCGGGGCTTCCTGGATGCCAAAATCACCCCGCATCTCAATTACCACTATCAGGACCTGCCACAAAACCTGTTTGTCACTCTTGATATCCAGGAGGGCAAGCGGACGATGGTGGAGAAAGTCGATCTCCACGGGGTCACCGACGAGCAGAGGAAAGTGCTGCGGTCGCGGCTGGCCAATCAGCCGGGGCTGTTCTATTCACCCGAGAACGAGCAGAAAGACCGCGACACGATTCTTCGCTACTTCACCAACCGGGGTTATTCGCACGCCAGGGTCATGGCCAGCAGTTCGCCGGCAGGCCGGGACCAACTGATGAATGTGGAGTACCGGGTGACTCCTGGAAACAAGGAAATGATCGAGCGAGTGCTGCTGCTGGGCAACAAGCACACTCGCGATGGGGTCGTGAGACACGAACTCACCTTCCAGCCCAATCAGCCGATGAACGAAAGCGCCCTTCTCGAGTCGCAGCGCAAGCTTTATGACCTGGGACTTTTCAACCAGGTCCAGGTTGCCCCCCAAAACCCGCAGACCCCGGAAACCGAAAAATCCATCCTGGTCAACATGGAAGAGGCGCCCCGCTGGACGCTTGGATACGGCGGCGGCATTGAGGTCCAGCGATTGGGCAGCAACGAACCGCAGGGCCAGTTGAAAGCCAGCCCCCGGGTCTCTCTGGATGTCTCGCGCATCGGATTAGGGGGGCGCAACCAGATGCTGAGCCTTCGCAGCAGGTTTTCAACCCTCGACAAGGGAGCAGACATCAGCTACTACATCCCCAGGTTCCCGAAGCGACCGGACATCAGCCTCCGCTTCAGCGGCAATGTCGACTCCAGCAGCGACGTTCTGACCTTTACAGCCAGGCGCAAGGAGGCCTCCGTCGTTGTGGAAAAGCGCTGGAGCCAGACCACCTTTCTGTCGGCGCGATACTCTTTCCGTAACGTTCAGGCGCTCAATCTCTCCAACCGGATTTCCGCAAACCAGATTCCCCTGGCCAGCCTTCCAGCCAAGATCGGCATGTTTGCACTGAGCTACGTCAATGATCACCGGGACAGTCCCGTCGATGCTACGCGCGGCTCGTATTCGGTGGTTGATGCTGGTGTCTCCTGGTCGGGCCTGGCATCGGAATCCAACTTCCTGCGGCTCTCGGCCCAGAATGCAACTTATTACCGCCTGACCCCCTTCCTGGTTTTCGCGCGCAACACCCAGTTGGGCATTGAATCTCCTTACGGCGGGCTCAGGCAGGTGACCGTCACCAAAGCTGACGGCACCCAGCAGACAATTCTGACCCATGAAATTCCTCTGCCGGAACGGTTCTTCATGGGCGGCAGCGACTCACTACGGGCCTTCTCCATTAACCAGGCCGGGCCGCGTGATCCTGAAACCGGGTTCCCGATTGGCGGCAACGCCCTTTTTCTGAATTCGCTGGAGCTGCGTTTTTCTTTTGCCCAGGATCGCATGGGTGTGGTGCTTTTTCACGACATGGGAAACGTGTATTCCACCGTTCGCAAAATGCGCCTGCTGAAGTTTTCCCAAAGTTCGCCCACCGATTTCGATTACACGGTCCATGCGGTGGGCATAGGATTTCTTTATAAGACGCCGGTCGGCCCACTGCGGTTCGACGTGGCCTATGCCCTGAACCCGCCCCGGTACCAGGTGGCCGGCCAGAATGGTCTGGAGGTGCTCCGATTGCCACGAATACAGTATTTTCTCAGCATCGGCCAAAGCTTCTGATCGCGTGGGCCCTGCTGCTTGCGGCAGCCACTGCCCTCGCGCGACCCGCATGGGCTGAGACGTTGGACAGCGTTGTCGCATCCGTTGAAGACCAGGCCATCACGGGCCGTGACGTGATCAATGAGTACCATTTCGAACGTTTTCTTGAGGGCCAATCTCCGACGGGGACGCCCGACGACAAAGAAAAGCAGGCCGTTCTCAACAGGCTCATCAGCCAGGTTCTGCTCGCAGATCAAATGCAAAGGCCCGCAGGAAGCTCGGAGAACGGAACAAAGAATGCCGGGGAAACCCTGAAGAGCGTCCGGGAAAAGTTCCCCAGCCAGCAGGCCTATGACAAGGCTCTGCAGTCGCTCGGCATGACCCAGCAGCAGGTGCTGAAGCGGCTGGAACTTTACCAGCACACTCTGCAGATGATCAACAATCGGTTGCGGCCCGCGGCCTTGCCCGATCCAAACGATGTGGAAGCTTACTACCAAAAGACTTTCCTTCCCGAATTCAAAAAAGGACATTCGGGTCCGCCGCCGCCGCTGGAAAAAATCAGAGACCAGATCCGCGAAATTCTTGTGCAAAAGAAAATGAATGAACTGCTGGACAACTGGCTCGACCGGTTGAAATCGTCTCACCGGGTAACCATTCATTCGGAATGAGAAGAGGTCCGGAAGGGTGAATTTGAAAAGCCTGAAATTGCCGAAGCTGGTTCATGGGCTGATCTATGCGGCCGGGGTGCTCCTTGCCCTCTGCGCCCTGGTCATCGGCCTGGCCAGCAGCGGGTGGTTCAGAAGCATTCTCCAGCACCGGATTGAGTCCAGTCTGTCAGAGGTGATCGGTGGAAAAGTTGTCATAACTGGGATGGATTTTCACCCCCTCGACCTCCGTGTTGATGTCCGCCGGGTGGTCGTTCACGGACTTGAGAAGGACACCGGGCATCCACTTTTCTCGGCCCGCGACGTCACTGCGAGCGTCAGCCCACAGTCCCTGTTACGCTTTCAGCTTTTGCTCCGTTCCCTCCAGTGGCATCAGGCTGAACTTTACGTCCGGACCAACCCTGACGGATCGACCAACCTTCCGGGCGCCGCCGTCACACCCGGCAGGGGACAGGGGCTGGAAGATCTGCTGAACCTGGGGATCGAACGCCTGACTCTGAGCCACACTTCCTTGCATTGGAACGATCAGCGCATCCCCTTCCAGATGGCTGGGCGTAACGTCGTGATCCACCTGCACATCAGCCAGGACCACCATTATCTGGGCGCTATCGCATCATCCGACGCCGCTTTTGGCTGGAAAAACCGGACGTTCCCCCATCTCTCGTTCGCCACGACGTTCAAGCTTTCCGGCAACCAGGTGCAGGTTTCCGGATTAAGCTGGCAAATTGAGAACCTCCGTGGACACCTAGCCGGCGCTCTCCGCTGGACGCCGCAGCTTGCCGGAAATTTTGAATACCGCATCACGGGCGGCCTTCAGGAACTTGCCCGCACCCTCAAAATCGCCCCGCTTGAGAGCGGTTTTCTTTATGCTGACGGAAAGGGAACGTTCGACACGAAGGGCTTTACGGCGAAGGGCCGCGTCCGGGTGCGTGATCTGAAGCTGAAGGCTCCAGAAGTCAAGCCCGGCACCCTGAATCTTACCGCGGACTACGCCTTTGCCCAGGGCCGGTTGCAGATTCCGAACTTCACTCTTGCGGGACTGAAAGCAAGAGCGCAAGGGGATGCCACCTTGTCCCTGGCAACGCGCCGCCCCCAGGCTGTTCTGCACAGTCAGATCAAACACCTGGACCTCAGCGCCTTGATGCAGGCGATTCCAGGCATTGCGAGGGCCATCGGGATTCTGCGTCCCCAGGCCCTGATGAGCGGCTCCCTGAACGTGACCTGGCAGCAACCTTCCCAACTCGAAAGCCAGTTTGACCTTCAATTTAGTCCGCCAGAACCGCCGGCGCAGCCGGGAGTCCCTTTGACCGGCCATGCCCAGGGGTCGCTCAACCTGGGACGCCAGGTTCTGCTCACGCTGAATGACGCTGAATTCTCTACTCCTCATTCTACTGTGGCAGCCCGGGGGGCCTTTGGAGACACCCGGTCTTCCATGACCGTCAAATTTGTGACATCAGATTTCGAAGAATGGCGCCCTGCGGCTGAAGTCCTGATTGAAACCCGGAATCCCATGCCGGTGACGCTGCACAGCCAGGCGGCTTTTTCGGGCAATCTATCAGGAACCTTTTCAAACCCCGAGATCGAAGGCCAGCTTAGCACCGGGACCTTCAATTACGGCGGATGGCTCTGGGACAGTTTCCAGGCGGGCATTATGATTTCTCCTCAGGCGGTCAGAGTCCAATCCGGACGCCTGAAGCTGGGCAAAAGTTTGCTGACTCTGAACGCCGACATTGGCCTCATTGGATGGAAGCTCGAACCCAACAGCACGGTCCGGCTGCACGTGACGGCGCAGGAAACTCCGGTAGCGGGTTTGCGCGCAGCCCTGAACACGAAACCTCCCATGGAGGGCCTCGTCACCGGCCAGGTTCAAGCTGAGGGGACGGTTGAAAGCCTCTCGGGCCGCGGGCAGATTTCCGTTCACAAAGGAGGGTTCGCAGGGGTTCCATTCGATTCCCTCTCGGCAGACATTCTGGCCACAAAATCCAACTGGACAATCGGCGACATCAAGCTTGTTCAAGGCCGGGGACGGGCAAGCGGAAGCCTGCAGATAAACCCCGTCCAGCGCACATTTTCCGCCAATGTACAGGGCCGGGATTTTCCGCTGGATCGCATCCACTTGCTCAACCCCCAAAGGGCCGCACCTGAAGACAAACCTCAGGTCTCCGGTCTCATCAGCTTTGACCTGAAGGGTGGAGGAGCGTTTGATAAGGCGCAGCTGCACTCAAGCATCGAGGTTACCGAACTGGCGTGGAAAGGGCAGGCGCTGGGAAGCATCCACGGAGAGGCAGACTGGGAAGGGGATCAGATTCAGTTGCAGGCCAAAGGAGGCGGAGGACAGGCGGGCCATTTTGAGCTTGCTGGAAATCTGGGAACACATGACAACTGGCCCTTGCATCTCTCAGGCCAGTACTCCGGCTGGCGAATGGATCCCTGGATCGAACAATTTTCCGGCCACAACATGGCGGCCGAAGTTTCTGCCACTGGCTCCTTCTCCGTGGATGGCCCGGCCAAGGATAAGAGCAAGCTGGCCGGAAGCAGCCAAATCCAACAACTGCAAATCAACTTCCCTTCCCTCAAGCTTTCCAACAAAGGGCCTGTGGAGGTCAGTTACGCCGACGGCAACCTGGAACTCAAACAGTTTCGGCTGCAGGGACCATCCACCAACTTTGAAGTGGGTGGGTCGATCCACCTTGGGCACCCGCCTACGATTGACATCTCCGCCAAAGGGCAGGCTGCCGCGACATTGCTCAGCCTGGTGGCGAGCGGTGTTCAGGCCACGGGAGAATCAGACCTGCAGGTGCGAATGCAGGGCTCGTTGGCCGAACCGCAATTGAGCGGCGAAATTCGGGTTAAGGATTTGGGGCTTGGTTATGCGGATATCCCCTTCCGCCTGAACGCACTGAATGGAACCATCAAGCTCGAGGGAGAGCGGGCCGTTATCTCTTCGCTCAAAGGAAATGTCGGCGGGGGCGACGTCAACCTGACGGGCTTTCTAGTCTTGCAGGAAACGCCCCGGTACCAAATCCGGGCCGATCTCTCCCAAGTCCGTGTGCGCTATCCAAATGATTTCACATCCGTCCTGGAGGGCAGGCTGACTCTGGCCGGAACCACTGCGCAGGGCCAGATCACCGGAAATATCGCCGTCCGCAACCTCTTTGCGAATGAAAATCTCAACCTGGCTGATCTTCTCTCCGGGCCAAGCCTGTTCGGGGGACCGTCCGTGTCGCGCGCCTCCAGTTTCGCATCCAACATCAGCCTCAACGTGGGCCTGGCTTCCGCCCGCCCTGTCCGGATTGAAACTCATGATCTTCGCCTGGTCTCCGATATTGACCTGCATTTGCAGGGAACCCTGGCCAGTCCCGTAGCTGTGGGCAACATCTACTTCCGGAGCGGTGACGCCATCTTTCGCGGTAATCGTTACACGCTGACCCGCGGCGACATCGCCATGACCAACCCGTTCCGGACTGAGCCCATCCTCGATCTGCAGGTCCACACGCGCATCGACAAGTACGACCTGACGCTGGAAGTCTCCGGCCCACCGGACCAGATTCGATTCTCGTACCGCTCCGACCCACCTCTGCCCACTACGGATATCCTTTCACTGCTGGCGTTCGGGTATTCCAGGCGCCTCCAGGAGTTTGCTCCTGAAGCCAGGAACCCTTTCTCTTCAGCAAGCGCAAGCGCCTTGCTCTCCTCGGCCCTCTCCAGCCAGGTGACCGGAAGAATCACACGCCTCTTTGGAGTCAGCCGCATCAAGTTCTCGCCCTCCAGCACCGAACTTGGCACGCTGGGAGGCCCTGTGCTCACCGTTGAGCAGCAACTCTCCCCGGCCCTGACCCTGACCTACGAAACCAGCACGGCCAATTCTCAATACCGTGTGATCGAGTTTGAATACACCGTCAACCCGCGCATGTCCGTCCGGGGCTTCCGCGACCAGAACGGCATATTTGGCCTGGAATTGAAATTCCGTAAGCGCTTCAAGTAACACATCTCGCGAATTTAAAACTGCCGGCCTTGACCCGGACTCAATAAGAAACCGAAATCCTTGATCTTCAGGACGATCCGGCCGGATGGTCACGGGTCGATTGCCCGAGCGCCAGCGCTGCGGTGGAGAACCAAACCTTCAGCCAGCGGGCACCCGCCGCTCACGGCACCGTACCCCACTCTTCCGCAGTAGCCTCCGGCTGAATCCCTTCCGGCAGAGTCAGTCTCCCTTGCTTCAATGCGTAAGGCCTCGATACCACGGTACGGCGCTGTCTGCGGCCCGCTTTCAGCAGAACGCAAGGATAAAGATGCAAGGGGCAAACACGCTTCACAACCATACTTTGTGCACTATTATTAACTATAGTTAACTTATATCAGCTAATTATAGTATAATGCTGCCTCTGTGTTTCTTTTCGAAGGAGAACTCATGGCTGGCCGGCGTGCCTGTCTGTATTTCGTTCCTGCCCTCGTGGCCTTGCTATATTCCGTCCCATTGTACGCCCAGCAAAAACCAATCTCCGCCGTTCTACAGCGGTCCGCCAGCGCTCCCGCGGGCTTGTTGGAGGGAAGGGTGACAGACACCAGCGGCGCGGCTGTCGCCCGGGCCAGGGTGACCGCCCGGAATCGAATCACAGGCTTTCACCGGTCGCTGCAAACCGCTCAGAATGGCCATTTTTCTTTCCCTGCTCTCGTAGCCGGGACCTATATTGTGGAGGTCGCAGCTTCCGGTTTCCGCACGCAGGAACGGCAGATTTCTATGCTTCCCGGCGAGACCGGGAAAATGAACATGGTTCTCGCTGTCCGATCGATACACCAAAGCATAACGGTGGCGGCGGGATCTGCCGACGCAGGGTCCTTGAATGTTAACGAGACGCATTTGAGCGGCGGACTCATTCAGAAACTGCCCAGCGAAAGCACCAATGCGGCGTTGAGTTCTATCTTGACCCTTGCAACCCCGGGCGTTGCGGCGGACGCCAATGGTGTGTTCCACCCTCTGGGCGAACACGCCGAAACATCCTTCAGCATAGACGGCCAGCCCATCTCCGACCAGCAGAGCCGCATCTTCTCCAATCAGATCTCACTTGACACTATCCAGGGCATGACCACTCTTCAAGGGGCGCCTCCTGCCGAGTTTGGTGACAAGACAAGTCTCATTGTGGAGGCCACAACGCGTTCGGGATTAGGGTCCGGCAAGTTCCACGGGGGTCTCACGGTGGGTTATGGTTCATTTGGCACCCCGACCGGCAGCGTAACTCTGGGGTTCGGAAACAAGAGGTTTGGCAACTTCCTGGCGCTGGATGGGATTAACAGCAATCGCTTTCTCGATACGCCGGAGTTTCATCCTCTGCATGCGAGGGGCAACGCCGGAAATCTGTTTGACCGGATTGACTGGCGCCCCAGCGAGGTTACTACACTTCACCTGAACCTGACGGCGGCGCATTCCTGGTTTCAGATTCCCGACACTTACGATCAGCAGAGGGCGGGGCAGGACCAGCGCCAGCAGATGTCCAGTTACAATGCTGCACTCGCGTACTCCCACGTATTCAGTCCCGAGTTGTTATTGACGGAAAACACCTGGCTGCGCCAGGATCGCGTGAACTATTTTCCTTCCGTCAACCTCCTGTCTGACCAGCCTGCGACACTTTCCCAGTCCCGGCAATTAACCAGCACCGGCGCTAAGGCCGACCTCACTTACGCACATGGCCGCCAAACGTTCAAGGGCGGCATCCAGTTCCAGGTCTGGCCCCTGTCGGAAACTTTTGACACGGGCCTTACGGACCCGGGCTTCAATTCCCCCTGCATGGACTCACAAGGCATTGCGGTCCCTGACGCCTTACTGAACCAACCCAACCAGTGCGCAGCAGGCGGCTATGCAGCCAACCCGGCGTTCCAACCCGCGTTGCTGGCTTATGATTTGACGCGTAACGGGTCGCTGTTCGAATTCCGCGGAGCGGCAACGATTCTGGAAGGGAGCGCTTACGCCGAGGATAGCATTCGTCTGGATCGACTCAATGTGAACCTCGGGATGCGATATGACAACTACGACGGAATCGGGAAAGGCACAGGCCTCCAACCGCGCACCGGGTTCGCCTACCAGATTCGTTCAACGGAAACCATCCTCCACTTGTCCTATGCCCGCTTGTTTCTGACTCCTTACAATGAAAATCTGATCCTTTCGAGCTCGACGGGGCCGGGTGGACTTGCCAGTGGATCCCTTGGTTCCGCCAGTGTCACACCGCTTAATCCCGCCCGGCGCAATCAGTTCAATGTTGGTCTCAATCAGGCTCTTGGCAGCAATGTGAACTTAGAGGGAGAATATTTTTGGAAGTTCACCCGCGGCGCATACGATTTCAACACCATTCTTAATACACCGCTCAATTTTCCTGTTCAGTTCCGAAAATCCAAAATTGACGGTGCCATGGTGCGGATCACCCTCCATCCCATGCACGGGTTCAGCGCGTTTGCCGTCCTGGGGCATGTCCGCTCTCGTCTCTTCAGTCCGGAAGTGGGAGGGATCAATTTCGGATCAGGCTATGATCCTGTTGCACGCCCCGATCACGATCAAGGATTTGAGGAGACCTCCAACCTTCAGTACCAATTTTCCAACCCTGCACTCAAAGGGCTGTGGCTGGGATTGACCTGGCGGTTCGACGGGGGCTTGGTGGTGCCTAGCGTTACCGGCTATGCGACGGCGCTGACACTCTCAGGAGACGAGCAAAACGCGATGGGCCTGTATTGCGGTTCAACCTTCGCAAGTGTGGACAACCCATTGCGCAGTTGTAACTCGCCGTATTATGGCGCCACACTGGTTCACATTGTTCCTCCCGGAACCTACAACGCAGATACAAATCCCACCCGGATTGCGCCGCATAGCCTCTTCGACGTAGCCTTGGGCTCAGACAGCCTTTGGAAAAAAGAAAATTACTCGGTGGGCGCCAAATTAACCATGGTGAACCTTACCGACAAGGTTGCTCTCTATAATTTTCTATCAAGTTTTTCGGGCACCCACTTTGTTGAGCCGCGCACTCTAAGGGCGGAGGTCACATTCCATTTCTGAGGACTCCCCTCTTCCGATGAACGGCGCATCAGGTTGAAGGCGATTTGGGTCGCGTGTGACCCTTCCCAAGTAAACCGCTGAGCGGTCCTGGCCCAGTGGCACTGGACAAGCGACGAGGGTGGGTATAGAAACAGTTGAGAGGAGAGTGCCCGTGGGCTTTCCCGAAGGAGCAGCGGATCAATTGCCGCCGGAAATCAGCCGCCGCCACGCGGTGCCCGGAGAGATGACGAGCCATATCCGGCGATTGCAGATCATCACGCTGCTCTGGATGCTGGCCGAGTGCGCAATTGCGCTGGTGGCGGCGTGGCGCGCTCGTAGTCCTGTCCTGCTGGCGTTTGGCGCTGACAGCTTTGTGGAACTGATGTCGGCGCTTGTGGTGCTTCTCCAGTTTGTTCCGCGTTTCAACCTCAGCGACGCCCGGGCCTCCCGGCTGGCCGGAATTCTTCTCTTCATACTGGCAGGCGTCGTCACCTTCGCTTCTGTGCTTGCACTCTGGCAGGAAGTGCAGCCGGAAACAAGCTGGATGGGCATCATCGTCACAACTGCCGCCCTTATCGTGATGCCCGTGCTCAGCCATGCGAAGCGGAGGGCCGGGGAAGCGATCGGCAACACTGCCCTGTGCGCGGACGCCGTGCAATCCGCCACCTGCGCCTACCTGGCCGGCCTTACGCTCGCGGGGTTGGGGTTGAATGCGATGTTTCACATCCGATGGGTTGACCCGGTGGCCGCCTTGGTGGCCGTTCCCATCATCTGCGTGGAGGGCAGGAAAGCCCTGCAAGGCGAGCCGTGCTGCTGCCAGGGGTGAATCTGCGCAGAACCGCTCCCCCGATTATCTGTATAGCTGAATCTACTAAAACTTGATGCCGAGGCCCGTGCTCAGTATCAGGATATTTTGCTGCGTTCCCGGCAGCGGCCGGCTGAGAAACTGGTCGTTCAAGCTGACATTGAAAGAGAATCGTTGGGAAATCGGAGCATCCAGTGCAGTCACGGAGTTGAACCTGTAGTCTCCGGCGGAAGTCAAACTGGGATAAACATCAAGCCCGTGGCTGATGGTCAAATGCTTCAAAACGGTTAACGCCACGTGTTCGCCCACCAGCGCTTCCATATCGTTCCGCAGTTCCCCGGTGTCAAAACGGGTCCTGACGTAGGTCAGTCCGCCAAGGAGGCTCAAGGTAAAATTGGACTGCCGGATAATGTCCCGCCCCATGCCACCGCCATAACTCTGGCGCAATGTTAATTCCTGCGGCTGAATATGGTCCCACTGTCCTTGAGCAAAAAGGTAATTACGCGCACTGCCGCCGATAAAGAAGTCCTGCCGCAGGACAGAAGTCAGCGTGTTGGCCCTGGTGGTCACACCCGACTGGGTAACAGTGGCAAAGGCCATGTTAAAACCAAAATGAGTTGAGCGGCGGGGCGGCAAACCCGCCAGCGTCGGCTCAATCCGGCTGCCGGCAAAATTGATTGAAAGCGATCGGGATGTCTGGCTGGACTGCTGAAGAACATACCCCAGTGCGCCCTCTCCCTTCCAATCCTGCCAGGGTGGCCGGGAACCCGAAGGGTTCTCTTTCATATAAACATCGAAGGGATAGACGGCCAGCACGTCGCCGGCCTGCAGAGTCACAGTTCCGGAGTCGGATTGCAGTGTCCAGGCGCCGGCCTCGGTGACGGAGAAAATTCCATCCGATCTCTTCCCGCTCTTGAGAACAACCATCACCTTCACCCCGGAAGTAAACCCTGCAATTTTATCGGCGGGGATGGTCAGCGTGCCCATGCTTTTCGTCTTGAAAACGATGTTGCCGCCCACCAGGCGCTGGAAATCACCTGCCAGGACGTTCCCGTCCTTCAGATGCAGCTTTTCCGCCCGCGAAAGAGGCGCGGTGGCCAAAAGGAGCAAGATCAGCGCAAGTCCAATGCGTACCATCCATCAACCTCCCTAACAATGTTCTGCTGACTCGGCCGTTACGCCCGCCCAGATTTCTAAGATAACAGCAATGGAATCGATGTGGGAAGGCGGCAGGGTAGAGTTTGTTCAAAAGGGCCGCAGTTCCTGAGCGGGCTTCGAACAAATGCGCGGGAAATCCGGCGGGCCGTCCGCCACGGGGAGTGAGAACACTCTACTCCCCGGGCGTGCGCAAGCAAGCCTCATTTTGAGGGTGGTTTGGTAGTGGCCGATGGCTCTTCCACCGTGACCAGCCTGGGAGAATGGCACAGCTGCTCAATTGTCATCTCGATGTTCGTGGCCGGTCGCCCGCCAAGGCGAAGCCACGCTTAGTTCGTCGCTCATCACTCAATTGTGAAGAAGGTCAAATTACAGCAATCGTGGATGGTGAGAAAAACAAGAGGGACTTGTTCTCCTCGCCCAGGAAGCGGAGTTGCAGTCTTGCGGCACGTCTGGCTTTCAAAAATCACGCCAGTTTCCGCGGAGGTCTGCAGGGACAGGCGTAACGCTGGCGCTATCGGAATTGTCGCCAATCCCCACCGTCACCGTAACGGGGCCTGACCCTCCACTCATGTCAACATGCTTGCCGTAGGCGGAAATTTCAAATTGATTCTGGCCCAGCGGCACGATCTGGATCTTGAGAGTGGCGCTGTTGATGACGCCCTGAAACAGATAGGCGCCGCCATTGACCCCGTTCTGAAAAGTCTTAAACGAACCTGCCGGGATGGTGATCGAGAAGTCTCCGATTTGAAGGCCAACCGGTTGGGTCAGGGGATTGACCACAAGTCCGGTGCCAAGACTGAGCGTGGCATGGAGGTCAAACCCGGGTGGCGGATTTGTAGAAACCTGCAGATCGGCCGAAAGCCCGCCCGCAGGAGGAGTACTGGCGCAGGCTTTTACCGGATATGTCGCAACGGAGTGCGATTGCGAAGCGATCCCTGTAGAGGTCAACGAGGCAAAGATAACCGGCGAGGAGCCACTCAAAGTGAAAGTCGAAATCCCGCCGAATCCCCCCGTCACGGCCGTATCAGCGGCATATAGGAACGAGCCATCCTCGCTCACCGAAAGTCCGCCGGGATAAAAAGCTCCCGCACCGGCGTTGGCGGATGTCCCCGGAACAGTAAGGGTACCGTCCAGGTTTACGGTGAAGGCCGTTACGGTGTTGCTGCCCTGGTTGCTTGAGAACAGCGTACTGTCGTCCACGCTGAGGGCCACAACCTGGTTGCTTGAAATCCCCGTCGCAAAGGGCGAACCCGTCACTGCCGAAAGCTGACCGTCGGAAGCGATATTGAAGGCGTAAATGATTTCCAGAATCTCCGCCCGCAAAAAGGCGGTCGTCGGCGCAATTGATGTCCACGCTGGTGGCAGCGCCTGAACTCAGCGTGAACGGAGAATTAGGAACAGCCTGAAGAGAACCGTCGGTCTGAATGGCAAAAACCGCGACCTGGCTGGTCTGGAAAAGGGCGACAAAGAGGAATTTGCCGTCCGGGCTGACCTTCATGCCATACACCGCTCCGCCCGCGGAAATGGGAGTCCCCCCCATGGCAAGCGCGCCCGTGGTTGAGTTAATGCTGAAGATCGTGATCTGCCCGCCAAAACCCGTGCTGCCCGCATAAAGAAACCTGCCATCCGGTGTGGCCGCCAGCGAAATGCCCGAATGGTTCGTATCGTCAAATGCATTTGTGGGAAACGGAGATCCGGATACGACAGTCAGCACGCCGGTTCCGGCATCAATGGTGAAAGCGCTGACGTCGTTGCTGACGGCATTCGAAGCGTAAAGGAAGTTGTTGACCACGACAATGCGGTTGGAGGAATAGAGGCCTGAGCCGTGGCCGGCGCCTCCGGTCGTGAACGGCGAGCCTGCAATTTCACTCAACGCGCCATTCGTATCCACCGAAAAGGCCGAGACAGAATTAGCGGTTGTTTGGTCATTGTTCGTATAGACAAAGTTCTGGGCTGCCAGAAGGGACGGAAGGAACACCAGAATGATAAAGCCCCACCCAGACCATCTCATGTATTTCAGCATTAGCGTGTCCCCTCGATTTCGCGCCAACAACTGCTGTTGTTTCTATTGTAGTGACGGTAGATTTACCCAATACATCGCCAAAAGCAAGCGATTAATGGTCCGAGTGAGTGACGATTGCGCACACACCCGACTCTGGTGTTGCGCGTCCCTCTCGTGTAAATGCCGGGAAGTCCGGCGTTCCGGAAAATCCCTCGCCAGAAGCAGAGAGGTGGAAACAAAGTGGTGGAAGTATACTGGCGCGGAATTTCCCCGGCGCCCGCTGCAGCCCCACGGGGCCGGGATGCCACCATGGCTGCTGCAGACGGAAATCCGAAACCGAGCCCGGCCAGGATATAGCGTTTGAACCTCCCTCGATGTTTCGGTGGCGAAACCCGTTTACGGACCCACGAGGGTTTACGGTCCGGCGGTACAGGCTTTGGACGGGTAAGCCGCCAGAGATCGCAAGCCAAGAGCCGAGCCGGTGGAGTACTGTGAATCAAGGACGGGCGCCGTGGAGCCCGCCAGACCGAATATCGAAAGGCCCGACTGCTGGCTGGCGTTTCCATTGACATCAGCAGCATAAAGAAAAAGGCCGTCATTGCTCACGGCCAAACCAGCGGGATAGGGCAAGAACCCAGACGTCCCTGGGGGGACAGCACTGGCCGAAGCCCCTGGAACCGTCAAGCCACCGTTTGGCCCCACAGCGAAAGCGGTCACGGTGCCCCCGTCCTGATTGCTTGAAAACAGAGTGCTGTCATCCTTGTTCAGCGCAACCACGCTGTTACTTGTTAATCCGGTTGCAAACGGTGAACCAGCCACGGGTGAAAGCGCCCCGGAAGCAAAGTTGAAAGCGTAAATATCGCCGCCGGTCCCACCCGCAAAGACCTGGTTGCCCGCACAATTGATCTCCACGCTGGTGGCAGCCTCGGAACTAAGCACGTAGGGCGATTTGTGAATCGAATGCAACATCCCGGGACCTCGGATGGCAAACACGGAAATTGCACCGGCGGAAGGAATTACAACAAGAAGGTAATTGCCGTCCGGGCTCACTTTCATGCCTGACATCGCCCCTCCGACAGCAAACGGAGACTTCTTGGTCATCGTCAGCGCGCCTGATGCGTCGATGTTATAGATCGTGATCTGTCCGCCCAGGCCCGTGCTCCCCGCAAAAAGGTACTGGCCGTCCGGCGTGGCAGCCAGCGAAATACCCGAACCAGCTGCGGGATCGTTGAAAGCATCTGTTGGAAATGGCGAACCGCTGACAGGCATCAGGGTACCCGTGCCTGGATCAATGGAAAAGGCGCTGACAGTGTTACTGCCGGAATTCGAAGCATAGAGAAAATTATTCACGATGATAATGCGGTTGGCAGCGTAATAACCTCCCCCGCTCCCCTGCTGCCCCTGCCCGGTCGAGAACGGTGACCCAGGGACCGCGCTCGCTGTGCCATCTGACGCTACAGAGTAGCCGGATATCGAGTTTTGGGTTGCAAGGTCATTGTTCGTATAGATATACCGTTGGGCTGCCAGGCCGGCCGGCAAAAGTGCCAGCAGGACAAAACTGCAGCCGAATTGTCTTAATAACTTGAGCATCGGGGTGTTCCTCCCTCTGAATTTGAGTTCCGTAATGTCCCTTGGACCCCGTAATGGCTTGCTCGACCTCGACCCTCTGTAAAAGCCCGAAGAAGACAAAGACCCTGCTGCTTGAAATAATCAAAGCGTGACTTGAAGTAATGCTTTTAAAATCATCTCGCTACAGCGGGATGAGTCCGGCGCGAACTTCCTTGCCAGCAGCCTGATTGCCGGCGCAGGCCGGGCTTCTTCTTTTCCAAGTGCCAATCGACATTCTTTGTATACCATTCAATTTAAATCACTTCATTAATACATTCCCTCAAGTTAAGGGATTCTAGCTCTTAATACTCTACTTTTCAAGTCCATACAGAGTAAATCACTTATTAGTTAATATATCGTCGGGGTATAAAATCAGGACCATCAAGCGCGCTCTGCAAACTGCGACGAACGTGCTCATGGGCGATAAGTTACACAATCATTCGAATGACGCTGTAAGGATCCATTGAGGACTGATCGCCCAATAGATGTTCCGGAAGGCGGGTTAGGGTCAATCCGGCATATCAGCCAGGTATTCCCGTGTGTTATTTCTCTGGCGGTTCAGTCGCAACACCGGGACGTACGGAATCGCTGACCCATTGCAAATAGTTCGGCGACCCGTCGATGATGGGCAGGCAGATAATCTCCGGGGTGTGATAGGAGTGGAGCAGGCCAATCTCAGTCTTAATCTGCGGGAAAAGGTCACGATTGGTCTTGATGAACATGAGGAATTCTTTGCTATGTTCGATCTTCCCTTCCCAATGGTAAATCGACTGAATGGGCTGCGTGATATTCACACAGGCTGCCAGCTTTTCCTCAATCAACCGTCGGGCGATCTTGCGGCATTCCCGCCGGCTGGAAGCCGTAACCATGATAACGACTTTATCGGTCACAAGTCCTCCTCAAAAGGGGAGAGGGCGGCGACAGCATCCCAGCGTACTTCGATTGCACCATCGAAGCGGCGAAATTCATCGCCACTTCCGGCCACTTGCACTCTACCTTGCCGCCTGCAGACCTCACCTTCAAAATACAACAGACCCGATGCCATGGCCAAACTAATCGCTTCGATGGCCTCGCCGGGTATTCTGGAAAGTAATCCGCATGAAACATATCTTAAAAGGTAATAGTTTACTTGCATGTTGCTGTGTAAACGGTGGTATTCTGGCGTTTACGCTGGTATCCTCGAGACGGGTGACTCGTTTCGCTCGCTGCGGGGCATATCGACTTGAGGTTGTTGCTTGAAGTTTATGAACTTTTTCGACTGGGACCACAAGACGCTCAGGCGTAATGCCATTTTCGTCATGGCATTGCTCAGTCTTATTATGCTGATGCATGAGGTTTTCGGAAGTAACGGTTACCTGACCCTCCGGCACGAAAAAAAGGAATACACCTCTTTGCAGAAGCAGATTCAGACGGTTTCGGAACAAAATAAACAGCTCGAGCAGAAAATCCAGGCGTTAAAGAACAATCCCGAGGCGGTTGAAAAGCAGGCCCGCGACCAGCTTCATTTGGCCAGGCCCGGCGAAATCATTTACATGCTGCCCGACAAAACATTGTCTCCATCGTCGACCGCTTCACGCCAAACCCTCCCTGGTAAAGGTCAGCCACATCGCTAGGACCTCCGGCGGGCACTGCTAAGAATGAGCGGGTTGTACACAGACTTCCTCGCCTGTGCAGGGGGTGACTACACACACTCAAAACCTGCTTACCGAACCACGCCTTCCAGCGGGCTGGTAGCGGTGGCATAGAGCTTCCGTGGAATGCGTCCGGCCAGATAAGCCTTGCGGCCCGCTACGATGGCATGGTTCATTGCCTCAGCCATCAGGACCGCATCCTGCGCGCCCGCAATTCCGGTGTTCATCAGCACGCCGTCCGCGCCCAACTCCATGGCCAGGGCAGCATCGGATGCGGTGCCCACGCCGGCATCCACAATGAGAGGAACTTCGGTAATCATCTCGCGGAGGATCCGCAGATTCGCAATATTCTGAATGCCCATCCCCGAACCGATCGGCGCGCCCAGCGGCATCACGGCCGCTGCCCCGGCATCGACCAGGCGCCGCGCACTCACCAGATCATCATTGGTGTAAGGCAATACCACAAAGCCCTCCCGCACCAGCGTCTCGGTCGCTTTCAGCAGTTCAAAATTATCGGGGAATAAAGTTTTCTGATCACCGATGACTTCCAGCTTAACCCAGTTCGACAAGCCAACCTCACGCCCCAAACGCGCTGCGCGCACCGCTTCATCCGCGTTATAGCAGCCGGCGGTGTTGGGCAAAATGAAGAACTTTTTCCGGTCGATATAATCGAGCATCGACTCCTTGGTCTTGTCCGTCAGGTTCACGCGACGTACGGCCACCGTAACGACTTCTGCGCCGGAAGCTTCATGAGCGCGCACCATTTCCTGGAAACTTTTGTATTTACCTGTTCCGACAAATAATCGCGAGCGGAATTCCCTGTCCGCAATTCTCAAAACATCGTTGTCCATGGGTCTTTAAATCTCCTTTGAACCATTCTAATACAAAGCCCTCCCGCTGCGCGTGATCTGGAACACACCCTCCACACCAGGAAAGTCCCGCCTCGCGGTGTTCCGCGGCCAGCACGACAATCTGGCGTCCTCAGTAGTGAAAACCGAAAAGGTTCCAGTAAACGAAGAACCAGACGAAGGCCAGCCCGGCGAGGACGGCATCATCACCGTACGCATCTGCCGTGCCAGGAAAGCCCTGAGCGGAAGCTCTTGCGAAGGACGACGACGCGCGGCCCGAAGGCTCCCCTGGACGTGGCCAAAAGAAGTTTCGCAGACAGGCCCTGGCTTGCAGGACAAGTTTTTGCCCGTACAGGTTTAATTTTGCTGTGGGAAAGTTTGTGGCGCCGCTCCGGATGTATCAGTGGGACAGGGGGCACTTCTCATACTACAAGGATTGCCTGGTTGTCCTATGGCAGGGACCAAGTAAAAATGCTGCCTCGAGCAGCAAAGGCATCCAAGCCACTTTCATCCTTGCCGAAAGACCTCGCGCTGGGCCTTGATAACCTAGTCGAGCCGCAGGTCTTTTGCAACAAGGGGCACGGCATCCTGCAGTCGTCGATGAATGTACGACTCGTAGAACTTGATCTTGTTCCGCTGCTGAGTGAGGTGAACCCTGCCAACAACGATGCCACAGAAAAGTCCGGCCAGAAATATTACGATGGCTTCAAGCATTTAATCCGCCCCCAGAAGTATTTCCAACCAGTACCTGCAGGTGGCGAGTGGTTAAACCAATGCCACCCAAACATTCCCCGCAGGGGTGTGCAACCGTGAGATTGCACTGGACCTATCCAGCCAGTCGGCTTTTGGCTGGGACCGTGCGCCAACTGCGGCACGCCCAGACCGAACCCGAAGACTTTTCCCAAGGGTGGCCTTCACAGCCAGACCCGATATCATGGAAGCTGGTTGGATAAATACGCTTCTGCCCCTGGCTCGCGTTTCTGACCCGCAAAGGAGATGCCAATTTCACGCATGAGACTCAAAAAGATAAATAGATGATAACAAATAGGTTGTCAAGAAGCACCGGAAATGGAACTAGAGAAATTTTGCTCACAGCAGGTAACTTCTTCATAACAACACCAGGTTGCCCCACTTGCCTCCAGCGGACTGGGCCAGTCTTTTCTTGGTTCTACCGGCGCTGAAAACGGCCGGTCCCCGCACAGCAAGGGCTATCATCGCAAGGAAAGTCTTGGCCTTTTCAAGAAAACCTGTTGACGGGTCGATAAGTCAAAGGCATCCTTAAGCTTTGCCTCTAGCAGAGACATTATGGGGTTTTTCGTCATTTGGGAATGAGAAACGGTATCTTTTTCAGGGTTTTACTGGTTGCAAGCCTGATTATCAGCGTATTGCCTTCAACTCAGGTAAAGGGCGCAGAAGGAAATCCCCGCGACCAGGTCCTCATCTTTGACTATCACCGGTTCAACACATTTCGCGCCGACAGCATGACGATCAGGGTCTCGGTCTTTCAGTTTCAGCTCCAGTACATGCGAGAGCACGGTTATCACTTCATTCCCCTGGCCAGATATGTGGCTTACAAGATGGGCAAGGCTTCTCCGCCTCCGCCCCGCTCCGTGATTATCACCATGGACGACGGCCATGAATCGGTTTACACGCGGGCGCTTCCCCTGATTGAGAAGTACCGGATTCCCGTAACCCTTTTCATCTATCCCTCGGCCATTTCGAACGCTTCCTACGCCATGACGTGGAAACAGTTGCGAACGCTGAAGGCCACCGGACTTTTTGACATTCAATCCCACACCTACTGGCACCCTAATTTCAAAATCGAGAAGAGACGCTTGACGCCAACCCAGTACAACAAGTTTGTCGACATCCAGTTCCGCCGCTCCCGAGAGGTGCTTGACAAGAAGCTGGGCATCAACGTATCCATGCTGGCCTGGCCTTTTGGAATTTATGACAAAGAACTCATACAGAAGGCAACCCGGGATGGATACACCGCAGCCTTCGGACTCGACGGAAGGCACGCGGGCGATTCCGACAATATCATGGAGGTCTCCCGTTACATGGTCACGGACCGTGATAGCGGCCGTCTGTTTGAGGATATTCTCAAGGGCACGCCTGCACGGCGTTAAGATCTTGCCGACAACTGCATCGATTTGGCGCGTGCGGTGAGATTCGCGGCCACAAGCAGCGCGCGCTGGATGCCATAACCCCCCGCAAAGCCTATACGACTGCACGGCTAACCATGCGTGACTTTGAAGACAAAATTAAAGGACAGGACTGACTTGCCTCGGGACAGCATTCCTCACTGTTTGGCGCCTGGAAATTCCACCTTGGGTACCTGCTGCGCGGCTGGGGTAGCAGCGAAATAGGCGTCGTTCCGCTGGAAGCCCGCCCAACCGGCAAAGATGTTGTTGGGAAACTGCCCGATATAGGCGTTGTAATCCTGGATAGCATTATCGTAGCGGCGACGTTCCACCGCGATGCGGTTTTCCGTACCTGCCAGCTCATCCTGCAATTTCAAAAAGCTTTCATTCGACCGAAGCTGGGGATAATTCTCCGTCAGGGCCAGCACTTTCACCAGCGCGCCGTCCAGGGCCTGGTTTGCTGCGATCTTGTCTTTGGGAGTCTGGGCATTCATCAAATTCGCGCGGGCGTTGGCCACGGCCGTAAACACAGTGACTTCCTGCGCAGCGACGCCTTTCACGGTTGCCACCAGATTTGGAACCAGGTCGGCGCGGCGCTCCAGCACCACAGAAACCTGTGCCCAGTCTGATTTGATCGCTTCGTTTTTGCGCACCATGGTGTTTCTGGCGCTGACGTACATGCCGCCAAAAATCACCACGACCAGCACAATGACAATCAGCACCACCCAGCCTTTTTTCATCCTGTTCCTCCCATGAATGGGGTTCTGCTCGTCCAGACCTGCCTAGGCGCCACCCGCCAGCCTGCGGTCCACTACATCCGTTGCCCGCTCAACCAGGTCCAGGTATTCCCGCAAGGTCTCTCGCGCCTTCACTTCGCGGGCATGGCGTTTTCCTTCGCGCACGTCCAGAATCGTCAGGAACGCTTCAGGCCGCGCCCCAACCAGCCTGGCAATATCAGCCACAACTTCACGCCTTCCCGCCGGAGCAGTCTCGCCCAGCACGATCAGCGCGTGCCGGAAAAGCGTAATAAACGTGGACATGGACGCGTCCATCAGGCCCATGAACACCGGGTCCTTCTGCGGCGCCAGCAGGAGCCCCTGCCGCAGCTTCAACCAGTTCGTTCGAAGCTCACGTTCAACCTGAAGCCTGTGGAGTTGCATCGGCACCGACAGTCCTTCGAAGAAGTCCTCACCATAAATCATCTTGTGGTGCGACTTCATATCGAGCAGTTCGATGGCGAAAATATCCGCCGAGGCACGCAGTTCGTCCAGGGTGAAAATCCGGGGCGCGGGAAATTTCTTCTTCTCCCACCACGCCGCCGCTTCATGCAGCGCCTCAATGTCTTCTGCACCGGCCCGGCCAAGCACGCAAAGCACGTTCAGGTCAGAGTGCTTCTCGTGATACTCCCCTCGCGCCGCCGAACCAAAAAGCACAAGGGCCTTCAGATTGCCGCCCGCTGCGGCCAGCAATTTGTCCTTCAACTGTGCAAGCAATTTTTCCATGGTTTCCGCTCCGGCTTACCAGCCTCCGCTTGCCCCGCCCCCGCCAAACGATCCGCCACCAAACCCGCCAAATCCTCCGCCGCCGCCGAATCCGCCGCCACCCCACGATCCGCCTCGATAGCCGCCGCCCATTCCGCCAAAAAGCAACGGGCCAGCCCACCACCAGACACTGTGTCCGCGCCCGTAGCGGCTGCGCCCGCCGAAAAGGCGCGCCAGAAACCCCATGAGCGGGAAAAACAGCATGAACAGGAAAACCAGCAGTGGAAATAAGTTCGGACCGCCTCCCGGCGATGCTTCACCTTCACGGCCCGATAGGATCGGCTGGCCGGCGAGCGAACTGAGTGTGACGCCACGGTCCTTGGCAATTACTGCGGCAACATGTTGAGTCATCTGTAGCAACGCGGCGCTGTAATTTCCCGCGCGCAACAAAGGCCTGGCCTGGCGGCCAAAATCACCCACAAGCCCGTCAGGCAAAATAGGTTCCAGTCCGTAACCCACCTCAAAGCGATACCGGTGGTCGTTCGGCGCAAGTAGGATCATGACGCCACGGTCTTTCTGTTTGGGCCCAATCCCCCAGCGCGTTGCCAGGTCGATGGAGAAATTATCAATCGGTTCGCCTTCAAGCGACTTCACCGTCACCACGGCAATTTGCGCCTGCGCCTTCTGGTCCACTTCAGCACAGAGGACATTTAGCTGCTGTTGTGTTTGCGGGTTGAGGACCCCGGCAAAGTCGTTGACATACCCTTGGGGCTGCAAATCCTGGGGCTTCTCGGCGCTTGCGCCGACTGCAAGCAAGATCGTCAGGCCAATTGCCCAGAGCGCAGCCCGAGGCCGTCTACCCCAGCCCCCGGCCGTACTCTGTTCATGTTTTATGCCGGGATGGAACTTTCTTGAAAGGATTTGGGTTCTCCCTGGTGAAATTCTTCTTCGGATTGTGGCTACTGGTTCCATACTGCGGAGGCCTTCCGCACAGTATCCACAAGTAATTGAAACCCTATTATGACCCCGCTGCCGGCCGTCAGCATAGCCCTATCGGAAATCCTCTTCCCGACAAAGACCCGGAAACTGTTATCCGCGCCCACGATTAAGCCAGATGTCCACACCGGGCGCCCCGGCCATATAAGGTTTCCCGAGGATGTCCAGTTTCCCATCGCCGTTGAAGTCGGCCAGTTGGGCTTCATGCGTGCCGTGCCCGCCTTCAGCGACAATCACTTTCTCAAAGTTGCCGCGCCCATCTCCATAGAATACCCAGAGGTGAGCGCGGGGATAATCCACCGTCCGTGTCCAGCCGCACCATTTGGCCATTTCTGCGCAGAAGATGTCGAGATTGCCATCGCCGTCGATATCAGCCATGCGAAGCGTGTGCCCGTGAACCACTTCTTTGCCCAGCAGATTGTGGGCGGCCCAGGCACCGTCCGGCTGCCGCTCATACCAGTTCAGTTCTCCGCAGCCGTCACCGCTGTCAAAGGCCACCTGGGCGCTCGTGGATCCCTTGATCAGCTTTCCCGCCGCCGCCCGGGAAAATTTCTGCCGGTCGTCGATGACGTGAGCCGTGAACTTGAGGCCGTTCTCGTGCTTGAACCAGCGCCCCCCGCCAACCACTTCCACAACCCCGTCGCCATCGATATCCGCCATCGCCATCCCTTCCATTGGAGCGTCGGCCTGGTAGATGATGTGCAAATCCCACGGTGTAGCCCTGGCACGCGGCTGTTCCGGGATGCGGGCGAGGAATAGCGCCCGCGCCCCCTGGTTCCAGAAAATGAGTTGCGGACGACCTTCGTTCAGAACATCCGCCACCAGCATGTCATGGTGCTGGTTCTTGCCGGACTGCTTGATGACGCGGCGCTTCCAGGGCCGGCTGTAGTCAGGATGCGGGTTCTGCCACCACCAGACTTCGTTGGCGGTGCTGTCGCCCCCGGCAATCACATCCAGGCGGCCGTCACCGTCCACATCAAACAAAGTGCCGCCCGCTTCGATGTTCAGCGGTCCCGGATCAATCACGTGCTGCCGCCAGCCGTCAGCGCTGTTTTGCATCCAGATGGCGGCATTCCCCTTGACGCGATTCGTAAACACAAAGTCGGGCCGCCCGTCGCCGTCGATGTCTCCCACCATGGATCCGGTCTGCTGATCGGAAGTTTCCGGCACCGGCAGATCTCCGCTGGCGCTTGAAAGATGCTTCCATGGAGGATGGGCCATCGTCTCGCCACACCCCGGCGAGGGGAGTCCGGAATTTTCCTGACCGCGGCCCGCCGCGCGAGCCGTAATCTCTCCTGTGGTCAGGGCGGCAGCCCATGCAAAAAAATTGCGCCTCGTTATCATGAACTTTTACCCTCCGGGTGGCCTGCAAGTTTTGGCGAAGCGAGCATCCAATCCCAGCCAGGGCCAACACCGATACTCCGCTTAAAAACTGCGGATATCTATCGCACCCGATAATAATCCATCCTGCCTGTCCAACACAGCGGAGAAATTTTATTTTCGAGTGGACGGGCGAACGCGGGCGTCCGGAAAACTCTTATCCGGACCATTCAATGAACGGAGCAGGAAAATAAAATCAGGAAATTGGCTGGGAGGCAGGGATTCGAACCCCGATAGGCAGATCCAGAGTCTGCAGTCCTACCGTTAGACGACCTCCCAGTGTATCTATATTTTCTAACAGTTCTGGTGTGTTTTCCGCAACTCAAATTGGCGCTGTGTCCACTAGCCTGCAACGCCACACCACTGGCAGACGAACTGTAATTGGGCCTTGGCAGCAGCCACCACCGAATCAATTTCCACGTATTCGTCGGCTGCGTGCGTATTGCCGCCACGCGGGCCCCAGAGAACGGCAGGTGTGTTAAACGCCTGGTGGAACACATACATATCACACGGGGCCTCGATGCCCTGGATGAGCGGCTCCTTACCCAGCACGTTGCTGGCGCATTCCGCAAGCTCGCTGATCAGCGGCTCGCTGCGAGCGATGGCAGACCCCGGCAGCCAGCGAACGGGAAATTCAATTTTCGGCTTCACCGGAAAAAGTTCCGGAGCAGCCTTCATGATACCTTCAAACCATTGGTGGAAATCCCGCTCAATGTCCTCCTGTTTCTCACCCGGCATCATTTGCCAATACATCTCAATCTGGCAGGTCTCAGGAATGGTGATGGGCTCTCCCGTCCCCCACGGCCCCGTGGTCAGCTTGGTGATAGACACCGGCACGGGGTCCACGGAGTCGGCGTAAAACTCGTGCACCGGAGCTATCTTCTTCCGCTGCGCGGCAAAGTCCTGCATCTTCACCAGGAAATATCGGATGGGATCGATCACTCCAGTGGGGAACTTCCCTTCCGGCAGCACGCCCCCCGTGGAAATTAACTTAATGTGGGCCGTGCGGCCACCGCGCTGGGCGGGACAAATTCGCAGGAAAGAGGGTTCCGCAATGATGGCGGCATCGCCGTTATATCCCTTCAGGCGCCCGGCAAGCGTTCCGTTCACGCCGCCAAACTCTTCGTCCGACACCGATTCAATGATCAGGTCACCCTTCAATTCAATGCCCAGTTCACGCAGAGCTTCCGCCATAAACAGATTGGTGCCCAGGCCGCCCTTCATATCATTGGAGCCGCGGCCATAAAGCAGATTGCCTTCCACCTCTCCGCCGAACGGGTCCCGCGTCCACGGCTGGGTCCCTTTGGGAACGGTGTCCACATGTCCTGAAAGAACCAGCGATCGGCCGCCGCCCTTTCCCTTGCGCCGCGCATCCACGTTGGGACGGTTGCCGTATTTCCGTTCTTCATAATAGAAGAGCGGGTGTTCTTTCAGCCCTTTGACGTCACGGAAGTAATACAGTTCGGTCTCAAGGCCTTGTGCTTTCAGGTACTCGGCCACGAACTGCTGGCAGGCCTCTTCATTGCCCACGGGAGGCATGTTTTCCGAAGGAATCCGAACCAGGTCACGGATAATCTCAACCAGTCTGGCGCGATGACTGTCTACAAACGAAGAAAGTCGGTTTCTGAGAGTAGCATCAAGAGGCATCAGGTTGTTCCTTCCTAAAAAGCAGTTTCTTATTGGACCCAGGCGGGACTGAGGTCTCCGCCGGACCCGGTTGGCCGGCTATCCGGGAGCCAGACCCTAACAAGGCTTTTTACCACCCGCATCTTTTTAGAATGCCACATGGGATGGATTTTTTCACCACTCCGTCAGACTTCCAGTTTGACAGGGCTACGGCTGAAGCCTTTCGTCAGGTAAGCCAGGTAGGCAACGCCCAGCCCAAGCCAGATGAATCCCACAATTTTGGCCGGAGTCGAGAGGCTCATCCAGACATAGCTGCACACCAGGGCGCCAAGGCCGGGAAAGATCAGATTGGTCAAAAAGCCCAGACCACTCCTTTGCCGCCGGCGCAGATAGAAATGACGAATCACGCTGAGGTTCACCAGAATAAAACCGACAAACGCGCCGAAGTTCAAGAGCTCCACGGCAAGCTGAAAGCGAATCAGGATGGCGCCCAGCAGGGTGATGCCGCCCATCACGTAAATGCTGCGCGTGGGGGTGGAGTATTTCTCATCAACATAGGCAAAAATCTTCCGGGAAATCACGCCGTCGCGTCCCATGCCAAACAGCAGCCGTGAAGCTCCCGCCTGCCCCGTCAGGGCGCTGGCCAGTCCGGCAACCAGCAGGACGAAGGTGATCCAGCCCATCATCACGGGGCCGCCCAGAACCTTTCCAATATCCAGAATCGCGGTGTCGACACTCGGAAAGGTGTGATAATTCGGCCAGACAATCTCTGCCAGGTACACCTGCACAACACAGAACAGGGCCTGAATGATACAGACCGAAACGGTAGCGATGGCAATATTCTTCTCGGGGTTTTCAACGTCTTCGGCAAGGGTGGAAACCGCATCGAAACCAATGTAGGAAAGGGTTGCAATGCCGGCGCCCAGCATCATGGGGCTCAGTTTAAAAGTTCCCGGATCATAGACCGCGTGCGGCACCACCAGGCCGCCCCAGCCGTGTGCTCCCACAATAAAGTGCACCGCCAGCACAACGAAGAGGATCGCGGAAAAGCTCAGAATCACCATCATCACATTGCTGGCCCGCGCCGTCATGCTGATGCCGCGGATGTTGATGAGCGTAATGGCAATGGTGAAGAATACCGCCCAGACCAAATAGGGGACCTCCGGGACGTACCGGGCGGCAATCAGCGCCGAATAAATAACGCTGAGCAAGGGAATCAGAAAATAGTCCAGCATCATGGACCAGCCGGCGAGGAACCCAATGTGCTCGTTCAGCGCGCGCTGGGCATAGGTGTAAGTGGACCCGGCGGCCGGGAAGGCTCCGGACATTTTTCCATAGCTGGCCGCCGTAAACAGCATGGCCACCATGGCCACCAGATAGGCCAGAGCGGCATGGCCCAGCGAAACTTTCTCGATGATCCCATAAACGGGATACGGCGCGGTGGGGGTGAGAATGACCAGCCCGTAGATAATCAGGTCACGAAGCCGGAGGACGCGCTTGAATTGGGGCTTATAACCCAGAGCTTCAAGAGATGATGATGCAGATTGTTCCGCCACTGTCAGTGAGACCTCATCGTCAATTTTTCGCTCGCAATGTTGAAAAGGGTGCGCGACCACTCATTGCGCGGCGGACATTTACCAGACAGGATGTGGGCCCGCACCAGCTCCGACGCCACACCCGCGGGTCACGCCGCACCCCCTTCTCAGTGAGCCGGCGTCTTGTAATCCTTCCAATTGAGCTCATCGTTGCGGGATGGCAGGCCGTACTCCTTTGCGTACTGGTTCCGCGCCGCTTCCACCTGGCCATACCATTTGCCCAGCGGCAGCAGCAGTTCCCGGTAGATCAGGTAACTCAAATCTGCGGTCCGCATGGGCAGATGGTCCTTCACATCATCAACTCCGTCCAGATACTTCCGCCCGTTCGCTTCTTCCACCCTCGGATACCACGCCTTTTCCCAGATTCGGACGGTGTCCGCATAAGTTGCATTCCTTTGCTCGCGGATCTGCTGCGCAAGGTCCAATGCCTGGTCCACAGCCGCCACGGCCTCACTGGCCTGAGCCTGTCCGGCTGCCTTCTCCGCGGAATTCAGCACCGAGTTGATGTTGTTGCAGGTCCGTCAGCATCTGAAGGTTCTGCCGGTACAACCTCGCAACTGAAACGTAAAGCTCCAGGTTGTAATGATTGAATTGCACCGATTGCAGGTTCCGGTTCAGTAAGTCCATCAAAGTGTCGCTCTGCGCAAAATATGTAGACGCCAGATTAAGCCGGCGGGCATTCAACCTGGCCCATCCGTGGTCCCGGGTCAACAGCACACCTGAGGGGACCGGAGGGAGCGGCAAGGTCTGGTCATGCGCCGGCCGCCGGGGTTTGTAGATGATGGGCGCATAGTCGCCCCAGATGCCAACTCGTGCGTTGGACGCAACCACATCCCAACTCTCCTTGTAGAACTGGCCCTGCTCGCTCATCAGCTGATACAACCAGCCCATGTTTTCCGTCCCCGTGCCGTAAAACAATCGGTAAAACGAGGACATCAGTTCTTTCGGATTTTCGCCGCCCGGGTGCCAGGCCGGGGCCGTTCCCGTGGCATATCCGAGCCACATCGCCTCCGTATTCAGTCCTGCATCGCCCCAACCGGCGACCACCGCTCCCATCAGGTCAGCATATTCGCGGTCAGGAGAATGGGACACCAGATTAAACATTTCCGGAACAATTCCGGGACCGGGAGGGACCGGCTCGTAGGCCCCTTCAGCCGAGTTGGGCAGCATCTCGGCCGCCGGCCGGACGTAATAGCTGGGAAACAGAAGTTCCTTCCATCCCACCGTGGAGGTGAAAATCATCTGCCGGATGCCATGCGCCTTGAAGGCCGTGTCAAAGTCCTTGCCATAAACCTCGCCGTTGATCATGTAGGAGGGGAGTGAAGGAATGTCGCTCGTGACCAGCGGAAATTCCCCCCAGAAAACCACCTTCCTCCCTCGCTCATGCAGGTACCCTGCCGTCTTGGTTACAAATTCGGCCAACAGCTTGCCACGGCTCCCAAGTTCATCCGCGCGCTTCTTCGACTGGCACTGGTCATTGTCAGCCATGCCCACAAAGTAGGGCTCATCCGTTGAGAGATAGAAATAGTTGACGCCCTTGTTGGCATCCAGCAGGTCCTGGTACATCCCCTCCAGCAGCTTGTACGTGCCCGGGTTCGTCGCGCAAAACTCATAGTTGCTGTCCGGATACTCCCGCAGCTTCGCGTATTCCGGATGCTTCAGGATGAACGCTACGTGCGCCGGCCCGTCCAGGTACGGAATCAACTGCACGTGGTACTTCAGCCCGTAATCCGTCAGCTCCTGCAACTGCGCGGGCGTCAGCGCATAGGGATTCACCAGCGCCGGCGCGCTCTGGTACTCAAAGTGATCGTTCAGCTTGATCACAAATCCGTTGATCTTGTAAAACGCCGCCTGCCTCAGCGCCTGCTTCAGCACCGCCATCCGTTCCAGGTGGTGGTTGTCGTCCCAGTAGATATTCCGCTGCTCGAGGTCCGGCCAGTCCGTGATGGTGGCTTCCGGCAGCCAGCGCTTGCCCTCGGCGTGCTTCACCAGTTGCACCAGCGTCTCGACGCCGTAGAACAGTCCCGTGGGAGCATTGGCCGTAATCTTGATTCCGCTGCCTGCCATCTCCAGACGGTAGGCCTGATCTTCGAGCGCGGGCTTGTCCTTGTCCGCCGCCTGCCCGATCTCAACCGATCCCGGCTGCATCTCAAGCTCGATGGCTTTGCCCCGCCCGCGTGTTTCGAGCGCAATCCCGTGGCGCGTCTCGAGCCCATCTTTCAGGCTCTCCACCGCCACATCGTCCGCCTTCACGCCCTTGCCCAGTTCCAGCCGCCAGCCGCCGCCGATTTCAAAATCACCGCCCTTAAAGTCCACCTTCTGGGGCACGGGAATGGCATTGTAACCTCGCTCAAAAAGCGATGATTCCGCC
>CAVTBN010000011.1:0-77591 GCA_963732975.1 uncultured Acidobacteriota bacterium
TCACCGCCCTTAAGCTCTACCTTCTGCGGTTGCGGAATCACGGTGTAGCCACGGTCAAACAGCGCGGACTGCGTGGCAGCTTTGAGCGGCGCCCAGCACACAACACCTGCCAAGGCAAGGTAGAAGCAAAATCGAACAGGATCTAACAACCGTCGCATACAGAAACCTCCGCTAGCAATAAGGGGTCAAGCGCCCCAATATCCTTCTGTTTGAAACAACGTCCCAATGCCCGCAATCTTTGGAAAAGTGACATTCTATATCTATGCTCGAAGAACGACGATTAAAAGATGACCAATGAGATATTTCAGTGCCCGTCTTACGAGGCCATTTCAGATTAAACTCCAAGCGTCCCGGTTGACAATACGCCTTCGTTTTACCTCGGTTCCAAGGTTGCGTTTGCCGCAGGGCGCTGAGCCGTTTCAAGCTGCGCGGGTTTCAATGTCCAGGTTTGCAGCCTGGCAAGGTCCAGAAGATGCTTTCCGTTAAACCCGGGACGAAAGATGGGCCAGTCCCAGGTGTCGTGCGTATTCTTCGCCACGTACTTTGTGGTATCCAGATGGGCCGGAGCCAGGGTGACATCCTTCGGAGGCTGGTTGGCCCTCCAGCAGGCTGCCAGCCACATGCGCCAGCGCAACCAGATAGCTGGCGGGCGGATAAGGCTCGCCGCCAATCCAGACAACGGTGGGAACTTGCCTGTTCGCTTGAAGTGCACTCTCGACGTCCTGCACAGCCCATCGGAACTGGTACCATGGGACCTTCACCGGGCCGGCCATGGGCGCGTTGGTGTCATCATTGCCTGGGCCCAACGGCGTTCCATCGAGCTCAATAAACTGGCTTGGCGCTTTCTCGATCACCCGCGACACATAGGTGTTCAGCAGCCAGAGGACTTCACTGGCCGACAGGTCGTAATCTCTGTAAACTTTGGAATGAAACTGCAGGCCGCACGTTCCGCGCAATCTGAGAAAGATCATCTCTTGAAAACGGCCGCGACTGTGCCGCGTCCGGATAAAGCATCAGAGTCTGCGGCGCCGTCACAAAGTGGACCGGGAGGGTTTTCATGTACTCGACAAACTTCTCGAGGAAGGCAAATGACCGCGCCTGTTCCTCGGGAGATTTCATGGGCGGCAGCTTCCATTCGGAACGTGGCGGTTCTGCGCCGTTGGAAAAATTCACGGCGTCCCAGAATTCCTTATGAATGAATTCACAGGGGTGGAAGTAAATGCTGATCAATCCCCCGCCACTTTGGTGCAATGCGGCATAGGCCTTCTTGAAATTGGCTTTCACCTGCTCGACGTTGGTCCAATTATCGTTCGGCCTGAAGTCGTTGATGTACTTCATGTCGTAAATGTTCAAGATGCCGCCGTACCAGTAAGGCTTGCCGTCCAGTCCAACCTGATCACCATCGTCGAGGTAGACGTGGATTCCCATTTTCCGGAGTGCGGGCTGGGCCTCAGGGCACCAGGAATAGCCCGGTTGGCCATAGGCGGTTGGCATCCGGCCGAAGATCCGACGGATGGAGTCAATGCCCGGCTGTTCCCGGCGAATGAACTCGTCCACGCCATCATGCCAATCAAGAAACTGTTCAAATTCCGCCGGGGTCACGCGCCAGCTATGGTAGTCGGAATGGTAAACAATGGCGTGCTTGTTGAGCGCGGCAATCACGTCTTCGCGGTGTCGGCGCTCGAGCGTTCTCGCTTTTTCTCCCACCACCTTGAACGTGGCGGGAACACCTTGCGACGTCAGGAATTCTGCTATCCGCTTGGCGGAGTCGTCGCTCTGTGGCAGCACATAGTCTTCCGTGTCAAACCAAAGAATGACGTAGACGGGACCAGGCTTCCGAACTCCAGTCGTGGCCTGCGGATTTGCCATCTGCGCATGCAGGACCGCAACCTGGGCGAGAGCGCCCAAAAAAGCAGTGCCAATGGCAATCCCTAGCCAGCAGAGAAGCCTCCTGGTCAGCTTTTGAAAGGCCCCGACTTTTCCTCGACTTTTGACAGGTGTCATCGTTTAAGTAGCCCGAATCCGGTTATTTGAAGTTTTGGCCCCGTTCCGGAGGCATCGCGCAAAAGCAACTCCATGCTCAATTCCCTTAACCGAAAGTTTCTGCTAATGTGTCAAAATGATACAGTTTTTTGCAGACAGTGATTCCCCGAAGCGAGGTTAATCTCCTATATTGAAATGAAATTGTCAATAGATTTCTATAGTTTCGAAGCAAGTCGTAGGGATTCGAAAGCAATCTATATAAACCAACGCTACCCTCACGGCTAATGGGCCCTTCCCGGGACCGAAAGGCACCCAGGCACCCTATCCGCACTCCTCGAAGCAAAATCACGCCGTGATTAGTCCACTCACCCTATTCAGGGGTACCCTTCAGTTGAAGTTCAATACGCGCCTGCCAGAGGCCCGGGTCGAGTTCAAGCGCGCGACGGAAATCCGACGAGGCCTGCCCGTCCTGCTTGCGGGAATTCGCCACCAGGCCCGCAAGGTAATAGGCGTTGGCGGACTTATGTCCGGCCGCCGGTTCGCCAGCCAGGCGATCCAGAATGCGGGAAGCCTCCCCGGTTTGCCCCAGGTGTTCCAAAGCCAGCGCGCCGTAGAAGACTGCACTCCCGGTGCTGCCCTCCTCTGACTCTCCGTTGTCTGCGCGCATCCCGTCAACGGCCTGTTGCCAGACTTTTTCTGCCGCCGCCTTCTGGCCCTGCGCTTCGAGCGCCTGGCCCAGCCAATAGAGCACCTCCTGGTCTTGAGGATGTAGCGGCTTGCCTACAGGGAGGTTTTTAGGATATTCGAGCGCTGCCCGGAATGACCCTTCTGCCGCCGCGAATTGCCCTGCCGCAAGCGCCGCCCGGCCTTTCTGGACGTTGGCCAGCACGTACAATTCATGACTGATCCGGCCACCCTCCGCCGCCTTGAAGTTGTATCCCCGAAGCACATTCAGGGCTTCATCGTAGCGCCGCTCCTGGACATCCAGTAAAATCCGGCGATTCCGCACGGGGTTTTTCCCAAGCACCTCCGGCGGAGCGCCGGCAAATAGTTTTCCCCGCTCACTCGTTTTGCCGAGTTGCGTGTAAACCTCATCAAGGTCGACATAGAGCCGGTAATCGTTTGGGGCCTGTTTGATGGCCTCGGCGTAATACGTCGCCGCGCTTGCAGGATCGTTCTGCACCCGCAGCGCATACACACCAAGGTTCCGGTAGAGCACCGCGTAGTGGAACCCTTCGCTCTCAGCCTGCTTCCAAAGGTCGGCAGCCTCGGCATAATGCGAATGGGCAAAAAGGAAATTCCCGAGGAAATATTTGGCGTGCGCGTCGCTGGGATTGTGCGCCAGCGCTTCCCGCAGCACCCGGGCGTCCTCCGGCCGATTGGGGAACACGGCTTCCACGTTCGCCTTCTCGGCCTCGGCTCGCCGCGGCCGAAGCCTGCCCTTCATGCTGGGCATCCCATTCATTTGCCGCCAGGTAGTAGTAGATCAGACGGAGAAACTTCGTTTGCCGCCAGGGTTTTTGCGCCCGTCTGCAAAACAAGAGTCGATGAGGCCAAATCTCCCAGCCGTCGATACCACGCTCCGGCTTCCAGGTAGCCCTGGGACCTGTAACCAACCGTGTTCTTGAAAACTTCTGCCGCCTTTTGGATTGCAGCGTTGTCCCCGAGAGCCTGTTCCGCGTGCCACTTTTCGGCAAGCGCGTAAGGCAGAATCGGCATTTTCTCGACGGCCTCGTTGGCTACCTTCGAAGCCTCGTCAAAGTGCCCGCCCAGCCGCAGCGCCACAGCCAGGTCGCTCAAGGCGACGCCATCATCCGGATTATATTGCACGGCCCTGCCGCAGCAGTTTTGCCGCCCCGGCATAATCCTTCTGGTGAATGGCAATCTCGCCCAGTTCGACCAGCGCCGGAGCTTTGGCGCCGCCAAACCGGAGGGAATACCAGAAACCGTCTTTTGCCAGGCCCAGCTTCCCATCCCCTTTATAAATCACTCCAGCCAGGTAACCGACTTGCGGATTCTCCTCCTCACGCGCCCGGGCGCGGGCCATCAGGGCTTCGGCGCCCGCAAAATCTGCGGCCTCGTAATCCGCCTGCGCCAGCTTCAGCAGCGCAGGAACAAACCCGGAATCCCGCTTCAGCACTTCCTGGTAAATCCCTATCGCTTCCAGCGACCGCCCTTTCTTCTCAACGTCCAGGCCACGCAGGAAAAGATCTTCCACGGAGAGTTCACTGTCCGGCCTTCGGTCAACTTTTTCCAAACCGGTCTTTACCGACAGATCCGGGTTCCCGTCAATCGGCTCGCCGGCATTCCAGTGCAGCAGCGTTTTCCCTTCTGCATCCTTGATGGTGACGTCCAGCTGCTTTTTGGCAGCCGCGACATCGGCCACCGGGATGGTAAATTTTTTTGTGGCCAGCGGCTCCAATGACACCGGCGAAAAATCCTTCAGCGTTTCCGACCCCATTTTCACTTCGATTTTCGCGCCGTGCAAAACAGCGACAGGGCTCACCGCCAGCACAACGGACTTCCCGGCGGCGTCCGGGGAGGGATAGATAACGTTGATGGCCATTTGCCGCGTCCCTTCCACAAAGCCGCCGCCCAATTGCGCAACCGGATACCAATACTCATTCCAGGATTCCACGCTTTGTGGAGGCATAAAATTCCGCAGCCCCTGAGTTCGAAAATGTCCCGCCTGGATCTCGCAATACTGCCCGTCGTTGTCCGTCAGCAGGGGAATCCAGACATCGCCGTCGCCCGAGTTGCCCCAGGTAAAGAATTTCTTGCCCGGCACCTTACGGTAGTTGGACACCTGGACCACTCCGTAGTCCGGCTGATGGTAGTAAGCCCCAAAGAACGAGCGGTGGACCCCAATTCCGAAAAGGTCGGAGGCATGGTGCCAGTTCCGGTACCAACTGTAGTCCGTGCCCTGCCAGATGGGGTAAGTTCGAACCTCCCGCATGGTGGTGCCCCATCGCATGGGAATGGAGAATTGCAAATCGTCGGTGGCCGGCACCGCGCTGTTCGCCCACCACCAGTAAAGGTTGGTCACCGGCGTCGAGTTGAAAAGCGTCACATGCGCCTGCAGGGAGGCCGTATCCGGATGCAGCGACAACGCCACTTCCCAGTGCATGCCGCTCACCTGGTCCACATCGCCTATCACCGCCGTGGCGCTGCCGTCCGCATTTTCGCGGATGCGCGAGGACACCGGCGAAACCGTATCGGTGTTGTGGCCGTTGGGGAAATTCCATTCAATCCCGCCGGATATCCACGCGCCCCGCAGCCCCACGATCTCGTACTTCACCACGTTGTTGCGGTAGAGGACCTCGCGCTTCGCAATCTTGTCGTAAATCGAATAAACCCGCCCGTCCATTTGCGGCAGGATCGTGACCTTCAAATATTTGTTTTCCAGATAGATCGCCTTCCAGGCTTTGGGCTGGCGATTGTTCGTGAGATCATCGAGCTCCGTGTAGGGATAGATATTGTGATCATTCACCAGCGGAAACGGCGGGTTCGGATTTTCCGGCCCCAGCAGGTAGGTGGGAATCGTGATCGTCCCTTCCCACACCCGGACCTGGGCTGCCTGCGCCACCTGCGCCAGCGCAAGGAAAAGCACCAGACTGAACCCCATCGATAATTTTCTGGACGACATTGTGTTACTCCCTTGAAATATAGATAACCTCTTCGCAGCAGCCCGGCGCCTCCTGCGGAACTTGATTCACAGCGCACCGCGACAGAGCTTGCCGCGCGACCCTGGCCGGCCATCCCAACACGAACGTGTCTTCGCGTTAAGCTAACAAGTTAGCTCCCGGCGACGCGAATGTCCATTCCCTTGCCGTTCCGGTGATGACTCAGTTTGGTTCCGATTTTGTGGCACGGCCATCCTGGCCGTGTCTTTTGACCGCAGCAGAGGCGAGGACGCACGTGCCACAAATCAAACTGAGTCACTGCCGCCGTTCCTGTACCCCAACCGACCGCTGGCACAAAGACTGTGGCGGCGCCCTCAGTGCGAGTGTTCCACGCCATGCTGGTGCATCCGGCGGTGCAGTTCTTCGCGCGCCTGCGAATAAAGTCCGAGAATTTTCGCATACTGCCCGGCGTCGGGCCTGATGGCAAGCGTTTTGACATAAGTTTCCGCAAAGTCAACCAGCTTCATAAAGTAAGCGGCCGCGGGCGCTGAAAACAGCTCCTGTCACGCCACCTTGACCTGGATCGGGGCGGGCGCGCAATGGGGGATTTCTGAGAAGGTCGCACCCAGTTCCTAATGCGCCCGCTGGATTGCTGGAAGCCGCTAAGCTATGATATTGTCGCCTAAGTGCAAGCCGCAAAGGTCTTAGGAGGAAAGAGATGATCATCCGCCACGAGGACGGTTCCCTCGAGGGCTCACCGCTCGAGCTCCTGAAGGACGCCATCGAGGAACTTAAGAAACTTAGCCCTGAGGAACAGCAAACCGCCCGAAAAAACCTGTACGAAAACATGACCGGGAGACCTTACATTCCGCCTTCCTCCACGATGTCAGAGGTGGAAGGTGAAAAAGGAATAACTCCCGAGGAGGCCAAGCAAAGAATCAAGGAAGCGATCGAGGCCGAGCGCGAGCACCCGCCGCTGACGGCACCACGGCCCAAGCCCAAGAAGGAGTAAAAGCTAAACGGAAAAATGTCGGCTCTCATGAAGGGAGGCAAGAGAATGACCTGGCCTAAATTGGTTTTATGTTCCTTGCTGTCTCTTGCGGCGGTGGGTACGTACTATGCTATTAAGACACGAACGAGGAGAGAGGCAAAAACTCCGGTGCCATCCGTCACCTTCGCGCCGCCGCCCGCTGGCTCGACGCCGATAGGTGGTGGTCCGACACTGAGCGAGACACTGCAATGGCTGAGCGGAGCGTCCGAGGAGGAGTCCGGTGACGGAAACGACCACATAACTTTTGAAAGCGATGGCTGCTCGGCCACCATCACGGAGACTAGATTTAAAGCAGGACCAAAGTTTTGGGTTAAGGAATCGTTCTCCCTTGCTGATATAGACCCCGACGACATCCAGGTTGAAAACCTTGCGACGGGTGGTTTCACTAAGCTTTTCGCGGGGCAAGCTTCGGTCCGCTTCCATACTACAGACTACAAAAAGAAGATAATAGGCACTTCGAACGAGACGTTGAGTGTTTTTCCACACGGCGATGCCGAGTCAAATTACACATTTACTACGAACGACTCGTTTGCCCCACGATTCGCCAAGGCCCTCAAACAAGCAGTAGAACTTTGCGGGGGCAAGCAGTCATCTTTCTAGCCCACAGCACCCGTGCTGGCGTTTGCCGCGCCCTCCTGACCGAGATCCATTTCACTTGCCCCGTCAATCGAGCGCAATAGTCAGGGCGAATTGTTCAGCCTTCCACACTGCGGGCAGTGGTGTTCTTGGCCGGTGCCCTCAATTCGTTCTGAAGGAGGAACTTTCTTCCCCTCAGTGCACATAGAATTGTCGTGGTAAACCATTCCACTCTTCGAGTGCCACGGTTTTCCTTTGGCTTTCTTGGACATGGTTGTCCCTCCTTCCAAGAGTGTGCCCAACGGACGGGGAGCGTCAACGGGAGTGGCCTTCGCGGAGCCGGGAGCAATGGCGCTGCACGCCCACCGAGCGTCCGAATTCGTTGTGCTTTAGGGTTTGCAATTCCCAGAAATGAGCATTGGTCCTGACACCACACGTTGTCGTTAAAGGCGGCGACGCTCCGGCATCTGCGCTTCGATTCCTAGCCAAAGGCCTTCCCCCAGCACTTTGTCAACCACAGATCGCCAGAGGCAGGCCACCTTTGCCCGGTCCACTTGACGATTCAGGCGGAAGCCCTGGCGGAGACTGCCATTGATGAGGCCCGGGAGATCGATCACAGGGCGCTTAAAGCCCTCACAGCGCTCGCCACGTCGCATGCATGGAAAAAAGCTGAACATCCCGTCATCGGTGGGCTTGTCGTAGGTTGCTCCGATGTAGAGGCGGTATGGCCCCGCCTTGTCCGGCGAACAACCTTCCCTATGGCCGCAAGCAGACTGGAACAAGGGCTTCAACACCACATCCTTGTAAGTGCGGTAGGCAGGTATGCACCGCTTGTGCTTCGACCGAAAAGAGGCGCGATCATACCGGACAGAGTCACGCACGACGAACACTGTATCCAGGATGAAGTTGCCAGACGCGTGCGAACCAAAGAGGACTACGGAGCCGTTCTCCAGATGACATAATTGCGTCGGTCTGCCCTTCCTGTGCTGCATACAATTCCCGTAGAAGAAACCGCCGAAGACGAGGGGGTCGGTGTTTTGTAGACCCTTGTACGAGGCCGGCACCACGTAGAAGGGCCGGTAAAGGAATCGGGGCCAGTGTGGCTTTGGCCCATCAATCCGACAAATAACTTCCGACTGGGGCTCCCACTCGCCCCAAAAGGCCAGTTCCCCCGACTCTTCTTCCCAACGGTCAGCAGTTGCCCCCTTGCTTCCGCGCCGAACGTAGCGCCCCTGGCTTACCATGAACTTCCGCTTGTGCTTATCACGGTTCCAGGATTTGAAACAGCCATCGTCCGGCTGATGCTCACCGCCCTGGTGCATGAACTGCACGAAGCAAAGTGTGTTGTCCATCCTCTTGGCCACGGCCCTCACTTTCGCGGGCGAAGCAAAGGCGCAGGGAATTGCGCATAATAGCTGTTTGAGTTAAGTGCTCCTTCTGCGGCCCTTCCCGTCCACGCCAATCTTAGCGCCGAATTCTCGTTAACGCACAGCCCGCGCGTGGCGGCCGCGATCAGTGCGCAACTCCATGCTGGTGCATTCGGCGGTGCCCATCGACCACCGCCGGAAACTTCAAGTTGCTGAACAATGCCTTGGACCCCGTCATTCCGATCCCGCAGAGCGGGAGAGGAATCTGCTTTTGATCTGGGCCCTGAGGACAAAGCAGATTCCTCGGGCCGATCAAGGACATCGGCTCTCGGAATGACGGGCGAGGGGCATTTTTCAGCGACCCATTAGCCGTCCGCTATTGCCTGCACGGCCGGATCACTGAACTTCGATGGTGCCCAGATCGTACCAGCCGTCCGCCTGGCGGCCCTCGATGGCCAGCTGGATGGCCGGGAGCCCGGTGTGCGGATCGAGCAGCCCCACCCGGAAGTGATACTCGCCGGGCTTGAGCGCCTCAGGAACGTAAAGCGTTCCATCAAACACCGCATCGCCCGGAAGCCACTTCCGGACGTCGGCTGAGGTCTTGATGACCGCTTTGCCCTCGGGTGAAGAGAGCTCAACGGCCAGAACATAATCCCGGTAGACCGGGGCGACGCCGGCGTTGAGAAACCACATGTTGACCGGCATCATCGCGCCGGCGCGGACCTCTTTCGGATATTCCAGCCGGCGAAGGATAAAGCGATAGCCCATCTTCTTTTCAAATTCTTCAAACTGCTTTTCCCACTGCTGAGGAATCGGCGAAGACTTGATGTTGACCGAACTGACGTGCCATTCGAGCGCCTGCTGCAGGATGGGAGTCAGGTCGTATCCAAACTTGAGCCAGGTCCCCACCACGCCGCAACTTTCCAGCGACACCGGGCTGCGCTTCCAGCCATTTTGAATGCCGGTCTCCACCACCTGCTCGGGGTAGCGGTCCAGCATCAGCGAGCGGCCGGATTCCTTTTCGCCCCGCAGCATGCCCATGTCGCCCCAGCAATCGAGCCGCCAGCCCGTGCCGTGCTTCACCGCATAAGCCAGCGCCCGCGCCTGATCAAAATTCATCAGCAGCGGCGTGCGCTTAAAAGCGTCGAGGTAGATGTCAATCAGGGCCTTCTGATACTGGAACGCCGGCATGTAAGGGCTCCAGCCCTCGCCCCAGTAGCCAATGGAGGAAACGTCCACCATCTCGAGATAAGGATTGCCGTCATAGCGGGCGCCCGCCGCCGCAACCAGGTCGCCCCAGTACTTCAGATAGAGCGGATCAGTGAAGTCGGGCTGCCAGATCTTGCCGTCGGGATCGCTGGGCTTGTTGGCGCGGTGCGCGCCGGAGTTCTGGTACCACTCGGGAAGAGGGTGCCGCTGGTCGTAAGGCATCATGCGGATGTTCAGCGTCTGGTGATGCTGGCGCGCCTGCTCGAGTGCCGAGTCAATGATGCTCCAGTTGTACTTGCCCTGCTCCGGCTCCAGCACGTTCCAGAACCACCGGCAGTAGGAGATGGAGCTTTCAGGAAAGTCCGGCTTGGTCCGCCGCCGGCTTCAACACCGCCGTGGGCCCTTCCTCGGACCACCGCAGCCCCGCATTCAGCGGATCGCCGTTAAAACGCTGGAACGTCTCGACGCCCATGCCGGGATTCACCAGCACGGTGTCAATCTCTTTCGGACGCACGATCACGCTGTCGTTCTGCGCAAACACCAGCGCAGCCGAAAACATGAGCGCCGCAACAACGCCAATAGACTTGAAACGCATGGACCCTCCCCACTTCAAAGCTTGAAAGATTCGGCTATGAATCAGAAAGACGGTTGAGTCGATCTTTCGACGGATGATGATTGTATCACCGTTCAGCCGATGGAAATTTCCCAACCGGCCGCGGATGTTGCCATGAAAGGGGAGAAAGGGCACGACTTCAGTCGTGCCGCAAAGCCAGCTTCAACCTGGCGGCTTTAGCCGCTGAAAATTCGGCCCCATGCGCGTTCCGTACAGTGGCTGAAGCCACGGTAGCTTTTCTACCGCTCCAACGGCACGACTGAAGTCGTGCCCTTTCGCAGAACGCTGTACGGCCGCATCACTCCACCTGGATCGTGCCCAGGTCGTACCAGCCATCCGCCTGGCGGCCCTCGATGGCCAGCTGGATGGCCGGGAGCCCGGTGCGCGGGTCGAGCAAGCCCACCCGGAAGTGATACTCGCCGGGCTTGAGCGCGTCAGGAACAAAAAGCGTTCCGTCAAACACCGCATCGCCCGGAAGCCACTTGCGCACGTCGGCTGATGTCTTGATGATCGCCTTGCCCTCGGAAGACGAGAGCTCAACGGCAAGAATATAATCCCGGTAAACCGGAGCGACGCCGGCGTTGAGAAACCACATCTGGACCGGCATCATCGCGCCCGGCCGGACCTGCTTTCGGATATTCCAGCCGGCGAAGAATAAACCGGTAGCCCATCTGCTTTTCAAATTCATCGAATTGTTGTTTCCACTGCGGCGGGATCGCCGACGACTTGATGTTGACGGAGCTGGCGTGCCAGCGCAGCGCCTGCTGCAGGATGTAGTTCAAATCGTACCCGTGCTTGAACCAGCTTCCCGGAACTCCGCAGCTCTCCAGTGATACGGGACTTCGTTCCCAGACGTTCTGAATGCCCGCGCGAACCACCTGCTCGGGATAGCTGTCGAGCATGGCGCCCCACGGCGACCTCATGTCGCCCCAGCAGTCGAGGCGCCAGCCCGCGCCGTGTTCCGTCCCGTAAGTCAGCGCCTCTTGTTCATCAAAGTTCATCAACAGGGGAGTTCGCGTGAAGGCCTTGAGATAGATGTCGATCAGCGGTTTCTGGTATTTGAAGGCCGGCATGTAATCGCTCCAGCCCTCGCCCCAGTAGCCGACCGAAGAGATGTCGACCATTTCGAGATGCGGGTTGCCGTCGTAGCGGGCGCCCGCCGCCGCAACCAGGTCTCCCCAGTACTTCAGGAAAAGCGGGTCGCTGAAGTCGGGCTGCCAGATCTTGCCGTCCTTGTCGGTGGGCTTGTTGGCGCGGCGCGCGCCGGAGTTCTGGTACCACTCGGGAAGAGGGTGCCGCTGGTCGTAAGGCATCATGCGGATGTTCAGCGTCTGGTGATGCTGGCGCGCCTGCTCGAGTGCCGAGTCAATGATGCTCCAGTTGTACTTGCCCTGCTCCGGCTCCAGCACGTTCCAGAACCACCGGCAGTAGGAGATAGTGCTTTCCGGGAAGTCCGGCTTCACGGCCGCCGGCTTCAACACCGCCGTGGGTCCTTCCTCGGACCACCGCAGCCCCGCATTCAGCGCATCGCCGTTGAACCGCTGGAACGTCTGGACCCCCATGCCGGGATTCACCAGCACGGTGTTAATCTCTTTGGGACGCACGATCACGCTGTCGTTCTGCGCAAACACCAGCGCGGCCGAAAACATGAGCGCCGCAACAACACCAATCGACTTGAAACGCATGGACCCTCCCCACTTCAACACTTGAAAGATTCGGCTACGCAACAGAAAGACGGTTGAGCCAATCTTTTGCGGGACGATTGTATCACCGTTCAAAGAAGGGAAGGTTGCACACAAATTCATATTGGGAGTACGATGCTTTTCGCTCGGCAAGTTCGCCAGGGGGGAAGTTTCATGATCAAACGGAATGCCACACGCTCTCCATGTGACACGGAGCGGCGCCCATTGCAGAACAGCCGTCAAGCACCGCGACGGCAACTCCCGCGATAGCCTAAATCTTTATCTTCAGCAAGCGCGCTGCGTTCTGGTAATAGACCTTGCGCAGAATGCTGTCGGGCAGGCCGATGCCGGAAATCTCCCAGCGGCCCTGCGGAGGCGTGGGCGCCGGAGCGTAATCGAAGTACTCGTCTTCGGTTTCAAGAAACCGGTAGTAGATTTGGTAGAGCTTGTCGCCGAAAATCTGCTGCGGAGTGATGTTGCCGTAAGGCGGCGGGACGGCGTCGGTGCCGAACATGATGCGGTCCTGATACTTGTCAAAAAACTTGCGGGCATAGCGCGGCTGGCGGCCCAGTTCACTGACGCGCGCCGCCGTTTCCACGTGAACGTTCGGCAGCCGGTCGAGCAGCTCCGCGGCTTCTGCAAGGTTTCCGGCGAGGCTCGCGACGTGGAGCGCCACAAACTGCGTCCGGGGATGGCGGGCGAAGACGCGGTTGCGAGCCTCCAGCAGTTCGCGCTTGCTGGGATAGTCCTTGCCATAAAAAGACCAGTCAGGATGGTGGTTCAATTCCTCAAAGCGCTCGTTGAAGCGATTCGTCGGCAGGAAAAAGGCGTCGGGGTCCGCGGTGTGGATCAGCACCGGCATTCCCAGGCTGCCGCAAGCTTCCCACATGGGATCAAAGCGCCGGTCGTCCAGCTTGACCAGCGGGCCCGAGGTGACGTTTTCACGCAGATAAAGGCCCAGCGTCTTCAGAATTTTCAATCCCCGGGCGCCGGCCTGGTGCGCCTTCCGAATGGCGTCGCCCTGGAACTGCGCGTAGCCCGGCTGATTGGATTTCGGATACCACGGCTCCGTGAAGATAATGAAACGGTCCGGATGCGGCGTGTGGAATTTCTTGACGGTGTCCACAAGGCCCTGGCCGAAGCCGCCTGTCAGGTCGATGAGGGTGTGAATGTTCCGCCGGTCCATCACGGCCAGCAGGTCGGAGGGCTCGGCGAGAAATTTCATCTTCTCACTCATGGCGACGCCGTTTGTGTTGACCGCCGCAAACGAAATATGCGTGTGGACATCAATCACCGGGAATTTGGCCCGCTCGATGTTGGTGACTGGAACTTTGAGCATGCTCTTCGGCTGGAACTCGCTGAGGTAGATGTGCGACCCTTTTTTTGGGGGAGTCTGCGCCGCGCGGGGTTCGGCGGCTCGCGCCGGTGCTGCAGACCCTCCAACTAATGTTGCCCCCATCATTCCAAGCCATTGCCTTCGATCCATGGTGCTGTAGCCTCTCTTATGTTGTAGAATTTCGCTTCAAGAGTAATTTGAAGATTACTCTTGCCAAAGACACACGTCAACGAAAGTAGTGTGAAAGTTTCCGTAATCTCGGCACGGTACCATTCGAAGATCAACATCGAACAGCCGAAGGTTCCACACATGACGCACAGGAGATTCGCCATGACTCGCCCAAGAGTCCTCGCAGCTCACCATTCTCTTGCTGGCTGGAATATTCCTCACCCTGCCGGTTGCTCAAGCACAAACTGCAGGCGACGCCTTCCAGGCCTGGCAGGTGAGCACCGGCATGCGGCTCACGCCCGCCAGCATGCAGACAGCAAGCGGCAATGTGGCCCCTGCCGAAGCCTTCCGCAACGAAATCGTCTCCATGCAGTTTGCCGTCCGCTCCTCCCAGCCGCTCAAGCCGTTTGAGGCCGCCTGCACACGAGGCGCTGGCACGAAGGCGCTTCCCTGCTCCTGGGTCGAGGTTCGCTATCCCGGATACGTGCCGGTGGTGGAGCGCGGAGAGCTGATGGCCGATCCGTTGTTTCCGTCTCCTCCCGCTGAAATCAAGCCCAACTGGACGCAGGGTGTGTGGCTCACCATTTCCGTCCCTCGAGATGCCGCCGCGGGCGACTACAATGCCGCGCTTGAAGTTCACGCCGGCAGCGAAAGCAAACGGTTTGAGCTCTCTCTCCGCGTGCTCGATTTCACCCTGCCCGGCATGACCAAAGGAAACTTTGATCTCAACATCTGGCAGGACCCGGCGGCCGTGGCCCGCGTGGCCAACGTTCCCCTGTGGTCGCCCGAGCACTGGAAACTGCTGGAAGCTTACACGCGCGACCTGGCCGCGCACGGGCAGAAGGCGATCTCAACCAGCATCCTTTACGATCCGTGGCGCTCGCAGACCGGCTTTCTTTATCCTTCCATGGTGAAGTGGAGTTTCCCGGGAACCTACAAGGCGGGAGATGCGTCCAAATTCCAGTTCGATTTTTCCGTGTTTGACCGCTACGTGGAAATGATGATGAAGGCTGGAATCGACAAATCCATCCAGTGCTTTTCGATGGTGGACGGCCCCGGGCGCACGTCACTCTGCAACATTGGGTACACTGACACCAAAACCGGCGAATTACGCATTTGCCCCACCCACGTCGGTGACGAAGCTTACCGCGACGTCTGGGGAGCCTTTCTGCCCGCGCTGGTGCGCCACCTCAAGCAGCACGGCTGGCTCAGCCGCACTTACATGGGCTTTGATGAAAAGCCGCAGGCCATCATGGACGGAATTTTCAGCGTCCTCAAAGCCGACGCCCCCGAGTTGAAGATTTCGCTTTCGGGCGGAAGTTCCAGCGAGGAATCCGCCGCGGCCGGCGATCTGGTCCTTTACTATGGCGCGCTGAGGAACCGTGCCGCCGTTCGCAAGCTGCTGGAAGAGCGGCGCACAGTGGGCACAACCACTTTCTATACGGCCTGCGGCACCGCCTCACCCAACACTTTTATTTACTCGCCGCAATGGGAATCGCGGCTGCTGCCCTGGATTGCCTTCCAGCATGGGCTGGCCGGCTATGCGCGCTGGGCCTACCAGTCGTGGCCCGCCGATGTCTGGAAAGAGCCTGAAAGCCGCTGGCATTCCGGCGACAGCTTCCTGGTCTATCCGGGCGAAGACGGCCCCATTGACAGCACCCGCTGGGAACTGCTGCGGCAGGGCATCCAGGATTATGAAGCGCTTGAAATCCTGAAGCAGAAGATTGCCGACCTGCGCACGACGCCGGGGCATGAGGACCAGGCGGCCAGTCTCGAAAGAAGGATGATGAGTGCCGTCCACAGAGCAACCGCCCTGAACACGTGCCACGGCATTCCCAGTCCCGGGCTTTCGCGGCGCGACGTCAACGCACTGATGGCAGAGGCTGAAGGGAGAGAAAGCATGAGTTACACCAGCAACGCCCGTATGACTGCAAAATTTTCAGCCAGGGATTTTGTGCCCGATGGAAATCTCGACAAGGAGGTGTGGAAGACGGCCGACTGGGTCCACCTGGACCACGACATGTCCGGCCAGAAATCCTACCCGCAATCCGCAACCGATATCGCCACGGTGTGGACGCCCCACTACATCTACCTTGCCTATCGTTGCAAGTACACCGAGCTGAACATCTATAAGGACGCAGATCCGGCGGCTGAGAAGTGGGGGCTTTGGGACCGCGACGTGGTGGAAGTGTTCCTCAACCCGCAGCCTGAGCGCGTGAACCACTACTACGAGTTTGAGGTCTCACCCAACAACCTTTCAATTGACCTGGAAATCAACAAGGACCAGTCGCCTTTCAATGACGCCAACTGGGACTCCCATTTTGACCACGCCACGCACATCGATGCCGAGCATCACATCTGGACGGCCGAGATGCGCATTCCGGTGGAATCCATGGGAGCCAAAGAAATTTATGCCGGCGCCGAGTGGCGTCTCAACCTGTTCCGCTGCGACGGTCCGGGAGACGACCAACAAAGGCGGTTCCTCTCCTGGAGCAAAATTACGGAGGGCCCCAGCTTCCACGTCCCCACGCGGTTCGGCATCATTCAATTCGTCAAGTGATGGAAGCCCGCGGCGGAATCACAATCGAGGGACCTGGCGCCTGAGCGCTTCGTTACGCTTCCGGGAGTTTCGCAGCCTGTGTAGAAGTTGACAGGGCTCGCACTCGCGCAAAAGGAAGGAAGTCCGCGTCCGAAACCAGCGAGTGATCGCCGGCGCTGCAACCTTTCTCGCCCAATTCCACCAGGTACCGGCCCTGGCTGGCAAAAACCAGCTTGGAGAGCGGAAAGTCCGCCAGGATTTTTGCCACCGAAGAGTGGTCGTCCGTTTCCATAAAAATAAAGGAAGCCTTTCCGCTGGGCTCATGCCGGTAACAGGCCACGTCCCGCACTCCCACCATGACCCGGAGGAAATGGAGGATGTGCTCCACGTTTTCTTCCGCCGACTCCACCAGGGCCATCAGCGAAAGTTCCGCCGTTCGCGTTCCCAGCGTCAGGGTTTTGATCTCAACGCCCTTGCGGCGGAACGCGTTCAGCAGCCGTCCCAGGACGATCGGATTATTTTCAGCTTCGAGTGCAACCAGCCATTCCATCATGACCTCCTTCAGCAGCAGGCGACCCCGCCTTCGGCGCCGTGCCGCACAGGACGTCCGGCGCTTTCCGCGCCGCGCGTCCGTTCCCATCGCATTACTTTTCCCCCGCCGGCACCGGCGGCCCCACCAGCATTTCGGCCAGCGAGCCTCCGGGCGGCACAATGGGGAAAACATTCTCGTCCGGATCCACACTCACATCCAGCAGTCGCGGCTCACGGCTCGCCAGGAAATCGGCCAGGGAGTCTTTCAAATCCTCCCGGCGCTCGACCTTCGCGCCCCGGATGCCATAGGCTTCAGCGAGCTTCATGAAGTCTGGAACACGCCCCAGGTGGACATCGCAGTAATGGTCTTCAAAAAACATGTGCTGCCACTGCCGGACCATTCCAAGCGAGCCATTGTTAACCACCACAATCTTCACCGGGATGCCGTTTTCCGACACGGTTGCCAGATCGGGCAGCGTCATCTGGAATCCGCCGTCGCCCACAATGGCAATGACCTGCCGGTCCAGGGAAAGCCACCTGCGCGCCCATGGCAGCCGGAAAGCCATAGCCCATGGAGCCCAGGCCGCTGGATGAAAGCCAGGTCCGCGGCTGCGAGAAGCGGTAAAACTGCGCCGTCCACATCTGGTGCTGGCCGACGTCCACGGAAATGATGGCGTCTTCGTCCGCCTGCTCGGAGATGGCCTCAATCAGATACTGGGGCTTCACGCACGCGGCTTCCCTGTCGTAGCGCCAGCGGGTGTTCCGCCCGCCAGGCCTCAATCTGCTCCAGCCACTCCCGGCGTTCGCCGGGCGACACTCCCTTTCCACGCCTCAGCTGGCCGTCTACCGCCTCCATCAGCGCCCGAAGGGTTTCACGCGCGTCCCCCACCAAGGGAAGGTCCACGCGAACGTTCTTGTTCACCTCGGAAGGGTCCACATCAATCTGGATCTTTTTTGCGCCCGAGGCAAAGTCCCTGACGCGCCCCGTGACCCGGTCGTCAAACCGCGCTCCAATGGCCACCAGCAGGTCGGCATGGCAGATGGACTGGTTGGTGGCATACGATCCGTGCATGCCCAGCATGCCGAGAGATAGCGGATGGCGTGACGGAAAGGCCCCCAGGCCCATCAGCGTCGTGGTGACAGGGATGCCAGTGTTTTCCGCCAGCTCCCGCAGTTCCTCCGCCGCCCCTGAAGCGATAGCACCTCCGCCCACATAAAAAACAGCCCGGCGGCTTTTCAGAATCATCTCCGCGGCGCGCTCCACATCCGAATCACGCCATTCGGGGCGTCGCTCCGGCTGGGACCCGGGAGGTCCGGCATCGTAGTCCACCAGCGCCCTTTCAATCAGCACGCTTTTGGGAAGGTCGACCAGCACCGGCCCCGGCCGCCCGGAAACGGCAATCTGAAAGGCCTGGCGAATCACGCCGGGGATTTCCGCCGCGGAACGCACCGCAAACGAAAACTTGGTGGCCGGCATGCTGATGCCGATGGTGTCGCCCTCCTGGAAGGCGTCTTTGCCGATCACTTCGGCAGACACCTGCCCGGTGAGCGCAACCACCGGAATGGAGTCCATAAAAGCCGAGGCGAGCCCCGTGATCAGGTTGGTAGCGCCAGGTCCGGAAGTCCCCACGCAGACCCCGGGCTGCCCGGTCACCCGCGCGTAGCCATCCGCCGCAAAGGCCGCGGCCTGCTCGTGGCGGACCAGCAGGTGCCGCAGGTCTCCCTTGTAAAGCGCGTCGTAAAAGGGAAGCAGCACCCCGCCCGGGACTCCGAAAGAGCACCTTCACGTTCTGCCGCAAAAGGCTTTCAATCAGAATTTCGGACCCATTCGGTAAATTCATCGACAATGCGCTCCTCTCCGCCCCTGCCAATCCTCACACGGATCGAGGGTCCCGGCCCCACAGGCGGCGGGAATAGTCACCGGCCATTTCAGCTGCGTCACAACCGGGGAAAACATCGGAATCCTTCCCTGCGCGCATTGGGGATGATACCCAAACCTCGCGCAGATAACTTCTCTTCGCTCAATAACTTACAATACATTTAGTTGGAATAATGAGAAATCAGCCCCCGAGGGGGCCGCTAATGATGATGGTGAGGATTGTGGGTCGCAGGTTTCTACCAGGCAGGCCAGCGTCTCTCTTACCCGCGCTCTGACTTACGTTTTGGCTCATTCCGATCGCCATAATCTCTTCCGTCGACGGCATGGGTCAATGCCACGCCTTATGACTATTACGACTTAACCTGGTCGAAATGTCAAGACCAAAGCTTGACGGCGCCATCCCGCGGCGGCAGCCATAGCCCAGGCCGCTAGCATCCTGGCGCGCCGCCGGAGCACCCTCCGTTCCATCCCGGGAGGCGGCAGACGGAGGGCGCTCCTTCAGGCATCAGCCTAGCCCCAGCAGACATGCTGATGGTCAATGTCCAGGTGCCCCACCAGCTTTTTGGTCAGCGGCTCGGTGGAGGGTGACATCTGTTCACGGATGCGATTCATCGCCTCTTCGTTCAGCCGCTTGAAGTGGCGCAGCAGGGTCGCGTTGTGGGTGATGTCAGCCACCTTCGGCATTCCGATCACGCCGGTTGTGACCGGCAGGCTCACCGAGTAGCTGAGCAGTTCGTTGATATTCGTCTTGCCGGGGCCGTCGCCCAGAAGAAATTCCTGTCCGGTAATCTTCATGGCAATAATGCCCAGCTTCTTTTTCCGCGCCGCCGGCAGGGCCGTTTCTTCGAATTTCCCGTTGCGCGCCGCATTCAGCGCCATCTGCACACAATCCAGCGGATGCCGCCCGATGGCCTTGGCCAGCGTGGGGCCGTCAGTGTGGCTGGTCATGCCGATAAACCGGGTCATCTTCTGCTCTTTGGCTTCGAGCAGGCCTTTCATGGCGCCGTCGGGAGCCTCAATCTTTGCCAGGTCGTCGTCAAACGCCAGGCTGTGGATGTGAAGCAGATCCACGTGGTCCATATCGAGGCGCTTCAGGCTGATTTCCAGATCGCGCATAAAGCCGTCACGCGTCCGTTGTTCGATCTTGGTCGCCAGAAAGATTCCCTTGCGCCGCGTCTTCAGAACTTTGCCGATGCGCCGCTCGCTTTCACCCTGGGGACCGCCATACTCATGGGCCGTATCGACGTAGGTGATTCCCAGATCGAGGGCATGGTTCAGGGCTGCCAGCGCCGCCTCTTCGTCTTTATACATGCCAAAGCGGCTGCCGCCGCCAAAAGCCAGGATCGATACGCTTTCCCCCGTCTGTCCGAGCATCCGGTGAGGAAGGCGCTCGACCGTGGCGCCTTCCGCTGTCCCCTGGAGCCCTGTCAGGATTCCCACACCTGCAGCGCTGCCCAATGCCAGCCCTTCGAGGAACTTCCTGCGAGAAACATCCTTGCTCATAGAGTGCTCCTTTGCCGCGAAAGATAGCCTTCGGCAACCGCGAAGGCGCGTCAGATCCGTTGATTGTCCACGCTGCGTCTAATAAGCGAAGTGTACCTCAACATCCGGGCCTTTGCGACAGGAAACTTCCCTCATTTCTTCCTGGGAGTCCCCACGGAGATGAATGAAATTTGTTCCGCATCGGCCACACCGGTTTCGAAATTTTGCTGCAAAGTCGTCCGGGCCGGGAACATCCCCTGGAAGAACGTTTTGTACAGGCCGTTCATCTGGCCGTAGTCCTGCATGCCGCGAAGGTAGACGGTGGACCACACCACGTTCGAGAAGTCCATGTCAGCTTCCTGCAAGCCATCCAGCAGGTTCCTCATCGACTGCCGCAACTGTAGGTCGAATTCCGGGGTAACGACACCCTGGTCCGGAATAAACCCACTCTTGGCGGAGAGATAAAGCGTGTTGCCATAAAGGACACCGGGACTGGCTGTCGGACTGGGAGTCATATTGCGAGGCCGCACGGCCTTGCGTTTTGAGAGGTCGGCGCCGGCAATGCAACTGAAAACGATGTGTTCGCCTTCCCGGCAGGCCTACGACGTAGATAGTTCCCCGCCCCGGCGTATTGCCAAATTCAAAATAGCTGGCGTAAACCTTGCCCAACGCCCCATACGATTGCCTGCGGCCCGATTCCATGTAGGGATTGACCCACACGACGTTCTTGTAGCTCATGTCGGCGGCCTTCAGGACCTCGCCCACGTTGTCGAGGGCTTGCTTCACTTCGCCTGAAAAATCCGAGGGCCGCTTCCCTGTCAGCGGATTGATCTCTCCCTGGGCTGACGTGTACAGAACATCGCCTGCCAGGATTCCCGGAGGGTCGATGTGCGGGCCCTCGATGCCATCCGGAAGGCCAGATTTCACGCCTGGTGTGAGTGTCCGCAACGGCAATGCAATTGACTCCCACCTTTTCCCCACCAGGCAGCCCGGCAATTTGCAGGATGGTTCTCGCCGGAGGATTCGGCCCGATCGTGTTCCAATAGACCTGATTCATGGCGTCGAGATCGCCCATGTCGGTGAGATACACGTTCAACCAGACGATGTTTCCATAATCCATCCCTGCGCCTTGCAACACGCCCCTTAAGTTCTGAAGGGCCTGGCGGAACTGGCCCTGGAAGTCCCCCGGCACGTTGCCTGCGGCGTCCGCAGGTCCCTGGCCGGAAACGTAGAGGGTCCCGCCGGCAAGCACAGCGGGACTGAAGGGCAGGTTGTTGGACTTATATCCTGCAGGATAAATAACCTTGAGTGCCTGATCCTGGGCGAGAAGCAATTGGTTTGAAGTTCCGGCAAGCAACAGCAGCAGGAAGACGCAGCTTCCCTTCAAAAAGGTTCTCATTCGACGCTCCTTGTTCGATTTTGGGTTCCTACCATACTATTACGTAAGAACAGCACCATGCGGACGCGTGCAGACCTCACCTTCCCGAGGTCCACAACCCCTTGGCCGACACAGTCATCTTGCATTCATCCTGCTGATTGTATGCCGGTTACGTTATGCGTGCCTCAAAATTTTTCACGCACGGCCTGCCCGAAGCACCTCAGGGTAGCATGGGACATACGGACGCGAGGCTGATTCACTGCCCGGACGCGAAGGCTTTGCACCCGGTTACTCCCAACTCCAGTGCTGTCGTTAAAATGCCGATAAAAAGGGTTCAATGATTCTGACGGGCACAAGCATGGTGGGCGATACAGGACTCGAACCTGTGACTTCTACCGTGTGAAGGTAGCACTCTACCGCTGAGTTAATCGCCCGTGGGTATCAAAATAGCAGATTTTGCCGCCAGGGTCTAGCATCATAGATGAGGGGCGGCGCAGGTCAAAAGGCACGAAGCCGGCAATTATATGATGCGACTGAACAGGACAGGGCATTTTCTGGCAGGCTCGGCAATGTCCGCCCGGGCTTGACCGCCGCGCCTTCGATGCCCTGAATAACGGAAGTCCAGGAGTGATTAAAGCGTGGAAGGCAACACTTCGGCCAGCCCGGCCGCAAGCTTATCAGCGGAAATGCTGACCCGCGTGCGGGAGTCCATTCAAAGCGTGATCCGGGGCAAAGATGAAGTTGTTCAACTGGCGCTGGTAGCGCTGTTTGCCCGGGGGCATCTGCTGATCGAGGACGTTCCCGGCGTCGGCAAGACCACCCTGGCCCATTCGCTCGCCCGGTCATTTGACTGCTCATTCCAGCGCATCCAGTTTACGTCCGACATGCTTCCCTCCGACGTTATCGGCATCAGCATCTTCAACCAGCAGACCGAGAATTTCGAGTTCCGGCCCGGCCCCGTTTTTGCCAACATCGTTCTCGCCGATGAAATCAACAGAACCACGCCCAAGACCCAGAGCGCGCTGCTCGAAGCCATGAACGAGTCCCAGGTAACCGTGGACAACCACACCTACGCGCTGCCGCAGCCCTTTATGGTGGTGGCCACGCAGAATCCGGTGGAGCATCACGGGACCTACCCGCTGCCCGAATCCCAGCTGGACCGCTTCCTCATGCGGCTCGGGATTGGCTATCCGCCGGCGGAGAGCGAAAAGGAAATTTTAAAAAATTCCGCCCTGACGGACCCCCTCTCGAAGATTCAGCCCAGCATGACCGGCGGCGAGGTGGTGGAGGTCCAGCAGGCGGTCCGGCGGGTCAATGTTGACGATGCGCTCATCCATTACCTTCTGGCCATCGCTGAAAAAACCCGCCGTCATCCCGATCTGACCCTGGGCGTCAGCCCGCGAGGGTCCATGATGCTCTACCGCGCCGCTCAGTCCCTCGCGCTGTTGGAAGGCCGGAGCTATTGCATCCCTGACGACGTCAAACGTCTCGTCCTGCCCGTCTTCGCCCACCGGCTGGTGGTCAGCTCAAATTACACTTCCACCCTGAAGAGATCGAGCCAGGTGGAATCGGTCCTTCAGGAAATTGTGGAGAGCGTTCCGGTGCCGCTGTAGGCATTCCGGGAGGTTTTCATGGAGGCGCAGTTGGCCGGGCCAGACTCGTGCCAGGAAAAGTGACTGGCGCCCTCAATGCTGCGGAGACTGTGCCTCCCGGTTGATTCGCGACACAAAATAGATCACGAGGCCGGCCATTCCTCCCACAAATACCAGAGGTACCCAGCCCATATGAAACCGTGGTTGGGGCGACTCCGCTGCACGGATTCCTTCTCGAATGAGGAAGACAAAAAAAAGGCTGGTGGCAACGCCCATCCATCCCCCCATCTGGTCCAGCAACGGCCAGATGCGCTCACGCTGTTCCGGTGTGTAGTCACTCAATCTTCGAGTACCAAGATTCACGGTCCCCGGAAAGCGGCGGCCCAAGAAGGAAATGGACAACATGACGCCCGTCACCAACACTTGAAAGAAAAACATGACCCACAGCGTGCGCGGACTTCCCCATCCGTTCGGCTGCCCCGCTATATCGAAGTGTACTGGGATCCGTGCCGGCAAGTGGGGCACGCTGAACTGGATCAGAAAGAAGGAATAAACCGTAACGACGGCAGCAACGATCCTGGCCATTGCAACGCCTCCAGCGCGATTATACACCCAGGCGCAAAGCGTCCCGCCCCGCAGTTACACGTCAAGTTGTTGAGGAAGGCTTTCAGGAACCTGTAGAGTACGGAACGGTTCCCTTGGGATGGGTCAACTTCTTTAACCTTTTGCCGGAAGCCCGGTGGGCGTCTCCGCGGGAACTGGACTGCCAGCGTTCGGCCAGTTTCTCCGCCGGGACGCCGGTCTTTGCTGAAAGCAACTGCAGCGAATCCACCTGGTCCAGTCTTACCATCCGTGCTAATTGTTCACTCTCGTTCTTCGGTTTCATGCCATCAAGATTAATATGGCCGCGGACAATCTGTCAATCAGCAAGACCCGGCAGAAAGCCGCGCCGCGTTCATCCAAACGCCGCCCGGAAAAAAAGAAGCCCGCGGCAGCAGATGGCTTTCCGCGGGCTCGTGAGGCATGACGCAGGCGCTTATGACTCAACACTCAGGTTGTTCGTCAGCCCCAGATACGTTGTTGCAAATCGGGCGTCGATCTCTGCTTTCTGCCGCTCTACTTTGCTGTTGACGACACCGTAGAGCGTCACATTCCCGTTATCCACAATAATGTGAATGGGCGGGTTGGCCTGGTTGCCGTAATTCGAGAACATCGGGTCACCGTAGATCCTTTCTGCAATCTCCTCCCGGATGTGGTCGTCGAAAGTGGACAACGGCAGCACCTGGATATCGTTCTTCACGAAAGTCACGCCCCTGATGCCGGCCAGGATATTACCCAGGTCGGATTTCTTGTAGGGTTGCGTGACCTGCCCGGCCACCGTCAATCGGTTTCCTTCCATGGAAAAAGTGATGTGGTCAAAGACGGTGTAGTACGGATACATCAGGACCGCGTGCCGCGCTTTCTTGATGATTTGCTGTGAGCTAACATCCTCAGTGCTCACCCGAATGTTGTCCACCACTCCGATAACTCCGTGCTGGTGTCGGGCCGCGCGAACCGCGCGCATCTCCTGCCCGTAACTGTCCACCGTCCCGGTCAGCGTCGCAATTCCGTTTTTGACCTCTACGTTCACCTGACCATGTTTAAAGATCCCGGCATGGTAAAGGCGGCCCTGAACTCCGGCCGTCATCTCAGCATTGGAAGGCCCCACGTCGGCCCGGCTGGCCGCCGGTGTCAGGAAAACCATCAACAAACCCAATGCGAGACAACTCCCGATGGAAAATGCTCTCTGAAAGAACTTCGTTTCAAACACTTCCCCCATAGTCATAGCTTGCCACCTCGCTTTCTGTGGTGTTTGCCCCATTTCTGTGCATCCCACCACACAGTTGATTAGACGCAAAAACGGGGCCAAACGTTTCTTGATGTCCCTTAAACTTAAATAAACGGTTAAATAATAGGGAAACAGAGGCACCCGAGACGTTCATTCAAGGCGGAGCCCCATTGTGCCGTAAAATGAATCACAGGGGTTTGGATGAGCGTTGAAGTTCAATCCGGCAGGCTTTCAGGCAGGACCCGTTCCGCGGGCCGAGGCTGGCTTGCGGGCATTGACCGCGCGGCATGGCGGCGGTTCTTCCTGGCGCTCTTCGCTCTCACCCTGGCGCTGTTCCTGGCGCTTTACGCCACGGGCCTCAGCCAGTCGGGCCGCTACAGGCAGGCGGCGGTTGTGGCGGCCATTTCGCTGCTGCTGACGGTGCTGGTTGCCGTCCGCATTGTTCCCGGCTTGGCGAGCAGGACCGCACTCCAGTACTGGATGGCCAGGGTCGAATATGAGTTCACGCGCGAGGGCGTTGTTTTCCTGGCCATGATCGCGGTGATTACGGTGGCGGCCCTGAACACGGGGAACAACCTGTTGTTTATCATTCTCTCCTGTCTGCTTGCCGCCATTCTGGCCTCAGGCATGATTTCCAGAATTGCCCTGCGGGGGCTTGAAGTCGACCTGGCGCTCCGCGAGCGCATCTTTGCCGGACAGTCCTTCCTCGCACGCCTTCGCCTTGAAAACCGCAAGCAGTTTTTCCCCACGTTTTCCGTTACCATCTCAGGCCGCGCCACCGCAAGAAAGAGGCGCAGGCGTCCCGCGGTATCCACGCCGTCGATCCTCAACCAGGACGTTTACTTTCCCTACCTTCCCCGCCGCTCTTCCGCCAGCCAGGACGTCACCCTCACGTTTCCGAAGCGCGGCAGCTATTCGCAGGCGAGTCTCCGCATCAGCACCCGGTTTCCCTTCGGATTCCTTCGCAAGACCCAGACGATTCCGTGCACCCGGGAAGTGCTGGTGCTGCCCAGCGTCCAGCCCACTCAAAAGTTTTTTGAGATTCTGCCGCAGCTCGGGAATGAACTGGACAGTTACCTGAAAGGGCGGAGCCACGACCTCTATGCCATCCGCGACTACCAGCAAAGCGACTCCGCCCGCCACGTCGACTGGAAAGCGACGGCAAGGGTCCGGCAGCTGAAGGTGCGGGAATTTACCCGCGAAGACGAGCGCCGCCTGCGGCTGGTGTTTGACCCCCGGATTCCCGACACCCAGCCGGAGACGCTGGAAAGGTTTGAGAAAGCCGTCACTCTCTGTGCGTGCCTTGCCTGGCATTTTTACGAGACGGGCGCTACCGTGAGTTTTGCCACAGCGGGCTTTGAAACACCCATGGCTCCAGCCGGCCAGGTGCTCTACGCCATCCTCGAAAAACTGGCTCTCATCGAGCCCACGGTCACGGACGATTATTCGCCCGGTCGTCTGTTCGAAGACCCCTCACGGGCGGCGCAAAGCTTTCAAGTCGTGCTGACAGGCCAGCCGCGCGAATCCATCCCCCCCGGCCTGCAGCGTTCAGCCTATTTTGTGTTTATGGATTCGTTTTGAGCCGAGGGTGAAACAGCTTTTGGAACCGCGTCATGCCGCAACGCAAAGCTGTCCCCCCGGCATTGAATCAGCAGGCGTCATGGCGTCACCGCCTCTGGCGAAAACTGACCAGAGGCAACTGTGTCCAGCCGCTCTTCACATCAGCCGCTGTTTGGCCAGCACAATGGCGCCCAGCACTCCGGCGTTGTCGCCCAGCTTCCCCGGCACAATCCTCACCCGGTCGCGGTCCGCGGGCCGCAAAAAATATTCGTGGGCCTTTTGGCGAATGGGATCAACGTAACTGTCCTTCAATCTCTCGGCGATGCCGCCGCCGATCACCACGCATTCCGGGTCCAGCAGGTTCACGGCATTCGAGCACAGGATGCCCAGATGGAATTGCGCCCGCTCCATCACCTCGCGCATCACCGGGTCGCCTTTCTTCAGGGCGGCGGTGATAATGCTGCTGGTCATGCGCTCTTTGCTCTTCTTCGCCATAATCTTCAGCACGCTGCTCTTGCGGCCTGCCTTGATGGCCGCGCGCACGTCGCGCTCCATGGCCGTGCGGCTGGCCAGCGCTTCCGCGCATCCCCGGCGGCCGCATCCGCACAGCGGCCCGTCAACCATCAGGACGGTGTGGCCTATCTCTCCGGCGCCTCCGCGGCTGCCTTCATAGAGCGCACCGTTCAGGATCAGCGCGCCGCCGATCCCCGTGCCCACAAAGATGCCCACCACGTTCTTGGCGCCGCGCCCCGCGCCCAGGGCGTGTTCGCCCGCCAGGCCCACATTGACGTCGTTCTCCACAAAAACCGGAACGCGCAGCAACTGTCGAAGCTCCGAGCGCAGCGGCACCCGCTGCCAACCCAGGTTCGGAGCTTCCTCCACAATGCCCCGGGCACGGTCAATCGGTCCCGGAGCACCCACGCTGACCGCCCGCACGCGCGAACGGCTGATTCCAGCGTCCTTGAGAGTGCTCTCCACCAGAGTCGCAATTCGATGGATCAGCCGGGACGGCCCGCCGGTTGTGACGGTTCGAACTTTCTTTACACCAAGCACCTTGAATTCGTCATCCGCCGCCAGTGCCCTCAGGCTTGTGCCGCCCAGATCGACTCCCACATAGCAAACGCCGGTTTTCGTCATGGTCCCGCCTTCCTCTGGTTTGCTTAGACCTGCGCGAGAAGTTTACCGCACCTGCGCCCATGTGCAAAAGATATGTTCAAACCCGGAGCACAGGCTTGCGGTGCGGGACTCCGGCGCCGCGGCTTCCCCTCCGCCCTTGCCGGAATCCGATCTATAATTGAACTTCGCGTTTCTAAAGGCGGTCACATTACCTCTGCGTGGTAACGCATCAATGCATATTCCGGACGGATATCTCAGCCCGGTCACCTGCGCGGCCCTTTATGGCGGCGCTGCGCCCTTCTGGTACGTGGCCCTGCGCAAGACGCGCAAGCTGCTGTTCACCCGGCTGGTGCCGTTGATCTCCGTCTTTGCGGCGTTTTCGTTTGTCATCATGATGTTCAACATTCCCATCCCGGGCGGCACCACGGCCCACCCGCTGGGCGTGGGCATTGCCAGCATTGTGCTGGGCCCCTGGGCTTCGATTCTGGCCCTTTCGACGGCGCTCTTCATCCAGGCATTCTTTTTTGGCGATGGCGGCGTGACGGCCCTGGGCGCCAACTGCTTCAACATGGCGATTGTGGGTTCGCTCATCGCCTGGGTGATCTATAGCGCTGGTGGCGGGCCGGTCACCCATCACCTCTTCCCGGCGCGTTGTGGCGGCAGCCCTGGGCGGTTATCTGGCCATCAATGGAGCGGCCTTGTGCGCCGCTATCGAACTGGGACTGCAGCCTCACTTTTTCAAGAGCGCCACGGGCGCACCTCTCTACGCGCCTTATCCGCTCAGCATTGCCATCCCGGCCATCATGATCGGCCACCTCACTTTTGCCGGCCTCGCGGAGCTGGTGGTTACCGGCGGCGTGGTGGCTTACCTGCAACGGGCAAACCCCGCCCTGCTGCGCTTTACAGCTCCCGGCGTTCCCATGCCGCATGATAAAGCGCAACCGGCGGCGATGAGCGGCTGGCGGGCGGCCCGGCCTCTGTGGACCGCCGTCGGCCTGCTGATGGTGCTGGCGCCGCTGGGCCTGCTGGCGGCGGGAAAGGCCTGGGGCGAATGGAGCGCCCGTGACTTCTCGAACCCGGCCGCGCGACAACAAATGGCAGCGGCATCAAGAAATGTCGCGCCCCCGGCTGCGGCGCCCAGCGGACTGGAGCGGCTGTCGAACCTATGGACCGCGCCTTTCCCCGATTATTCTCCGCCGTTTGTGCGCAGCGCCGCTTTCGGTTACATCCTTTCAGCCATGTTCGGAATCGGATCCATCATCCTTCTCTCCGTTCTGGCCGGCTGGATTGCCCGGAAGGTGCGCCCAGGGCCGGCGCGCGCTCCGGCGCATACGGAGGAAGGCTAGGCGATGGCGGCAAAGCACCGCGGAAACCGAGGCTTTCTGGAACGCACCACGGCAAGCTTTGTGGATGCCCTGGAGCACGCCTTCTACGCCGAGCAGACGGCGCGCGCTGAAGGCCTGATGCAGCGGCTCGATCCGCGCGTCAAGCTGGTGGGGATTCTGGCCCTGATTGTGCCCGCCGCAGCAAGCCGCAGCTTTGCCGTGATTGCCGGACTCTTTGCCGTGGCCGTCGTGCTGGCAGCGCTCTCGCACGTGTCGTTCGCTGTTCTGCTGAAAAGGGTATGGATGGCGGTGCTGTTGTTTACCGGCGTGATTGCTCTTCCGGCCCCGTTTGTCACACCAGGCCGCGTGGTCTACCATCTTCCCTGGACCGGATGGAGCGTCACGGCACAGGGTCTTGCAAGCGCGGGCTACCTGGTGCTGCGGGTGGAAACCGCGGCCACGTTGTGCGTGCTTCTGGTGCTCACCACTCCCTGGAACCACGTGCTGAAGGCGCTGCGGGTGCTGCGCGTGCCCGCCGTAATGGTCACCATTCTGGGCATGACCTACCGCTATCTTTTCCTGGTGCTCCAAAGCGCCCACGATATGTTCGAATCGCGCCGCAGCCGCATGATCGGCGACCTGACCGGCCGCGAGCGGCGCAGGGTGGCGGCGTCGAGCGCCGGTGTGCTGATGTCAAAAACCTTCGATCTCAGCAATGATGTTTACCTGGCCATGCAGTCGCGCGGCTATCGCGGCGAGGTCGCCCTCCTGGATGATTTCCGGATTGGCAGACTCGACTGGGCCATGCTGGCGGGATTCACCCTGGTTTCCATCGCCGCGTTCTGGTGGGGGCTATGAGTCAAACAAATCCGGACGGCGGGGCGGCGGTCCCGGTCTTTGAGGTGGCGGGTGTCACCTATCGCTACCGTGAGGTCACGGCGCTCGACCATCTCGATATGACGGTGAACGCGGGTCGCCGGGTGGCCCTGCTGGGAGCAAACGGGTCCGGCAAATCAACCCTGCTGCGCATTCTGAACGGCCTCTGCTTTCCGGATGAAGGGACGGTCCGCTTCTGCGGCACACTGCTCTCGGAAGAAAGCATCCAGAACGACGGCTTTGGACTGGATTTCCGCCGCCGCGTCGGACTCGTCTTCCAGAATCCCGACGTTCAGCTCTTTTCACCCACGGTTTTTGACGAGGTGGCCTTCGGGCCGCTGCAGCTTCGGTGGCCCGCCGATCAGGTCCGCAGGAAAATTGCCGAAACCCTCGAGATGCTGGAGATTACCCATCTGAAGGATCGCTCGCCGCATCATCTCTCGATGGGCGAGAAAAAGCGCGTGGCGCTGGCTTCGGTGCTTATTCTGGACCCTGAAATCCTGCTGCTCGACGAACCCACGGCAGCGCTTGATCCCAAAAGCGCCAGCCACATGATCGATTTTCTGGTGCGGGCAAGAGGCGGCGCCAAAACCATCATCACCACAACCCACGATCTCGACATCACAGAAGACATCGCCGATGAATGCTTCGTTTTCCACGAAGGGCGCATCGCGGCCGCGGGCTCGCCGGCCGAAATCCTGGGCGACGCGCCACTGCTGAAAACTACAGGCCTGATGCACTCGCATCTCCACGTGCACAAGACGGGCGAGGTCCACACCCATTCGCACCTGCACCGTCACGAACATTGAAAGGCCTCCGGTCGGCTGAAATGGGGGCTCGTCCCGGCAAGACGCAGATGCTGCTGCGATTTGATATAACGGATTTGCGTTTTGCGTTCTTTGCAAAGCGATGCCAGTTCACCCCGCACATTGAGGGCAGGTAATCATGAATCGCAGACAACTGTTGGCACTATGCGGAAGTTCTTTACTCGTCAGAAGCGGAAGGGTTTCTCTCGCTGAAGATGTTGTGCCTGGAACTTCGGCCGGCCCCGCGCCGGCAGCCCACGCCTTCTTTCAGGTCGCGAAGCCCGTATGGCCCAAAGGCCGGGAAACGGAGATGAATCTTTCCGTCGGATTTCGAGCCGTCTTCGAGCCGCCGCGCGGGAAGCCGGTGCTTTTGAGAGCGGCCGCCTCTACGCTGTACCGGTTTTTCGTGAACGGTGAGTACAAGGGCTGTGGTCCGGCGCGCGGCCCACATGGCTTTTACCGGGTGGATGAGTGGGACATCACCCGCGATCTCTCTGCAGGAATCAATGTCGTCGCCATTGAAGTTGCGGGATATAACATCAACAGCTTTTACATTCTGAATCAGCCGTCGTTTCTCCAGGCGGAAATTGCGGCGGGGACGGAAATCCTTGCTGCAACCGGTGGCGACGAAAAATCAATGGAGGCGACAATCCTCACCCAGCGCGTGCAAAAAGTCGAGCGATACTCCTTCCAGCGCGCTTTCACGGAAGCCTACCATCTTCCCTCCGGCGTCGATGACTGGCGGAGCGACCGGCATCAAACATTCCGCCCGGAGCCCTGCAGTATTTCAGGTGAAAAGCAGCTGATTGCACGCCGGGTGCCTTACCCGCGATTCAACCGCCGGCAGCCCGAGCAGCGCATCCTGCAAGGGGACGTAACGGTTTCAGGACAAGTTGCCAAACCATGGAGGCCACGCTTTCTGACCGACATTGGGCCGGAGCTTCTGGGTTTTAGCGAAGATCAGCTTGAGGAGATACCTTCCTTTAAGTTGCAACACGTTACCAACCTGAGATCCACGCGTCTTCAGGAACGTTACTCCTGGACATCATCTTTCCCGCTTTCTGCAAAGACCTTTCACATTTTCGATTTCGGGACAGATCTGACCGGCTTTATTGGCGCGCGGGTCAAGGTTCGCACACCAACCCGGCTCTACCTGACTTTCGACGAGATGCTGGTGAACGGCGATATCGATTTCAAACGGCTGGAAACGGTCAACATTATTGCGTATGAGTTGGAACCCGGCGATTACAGCCTGGAGTCGTTTGAACCTTACACGCTCAGATTTCTAAAATTCCTGGCGTTGGAGGGCGACTGCGAGATTTCGCAAATTTATCTTCGTGAGTACGTGAATCCAAACGTCTGGACGGCGCATTTTGATTCCAGCGACGAAGGCCTGAACGTGCTTTTTGCCGCAGGCCGGGAAACTTTTCGGCAAAATTCCGTCGACCTTTTTATGGACTGCCCTTCGCGCGAGCGCGCAGGCTGGCTCTGCGACAGCTACTTTACGTCGCGCGTGGAACACCGGCTGAGCGGCGGCTCAACCGTGGAGGATGTGTTCTTTCAGAACTTCCTTCTGCCCGAAAGGTTTACCCATCTTCCCGAGGGAATGCTGCCCATGTGCTATCCCGCCGATCACTACAATGGCCAATTCATTCCCAACTGGGCGCTCTGGTTCGTTCTGCAGTTGCAGGAATATTTCGGGCGCAGCGGGAACCGTGAAATGCTTGCCGCACTGCGGCCCAAGATCGTCAAACTGTTCGAGTATTTTCGGCCCTTCCTGAACCACGACGGTTTGCTGGAAAGTCTGAAAGGGTGGGTATTCATCGAATGGTCCGCTGCAAACGACTATACCCAGGACGTCAACTATCCCACCAATATGCTTTACGCGGCGGCGCTGGAGGCCGCCGGGAAAATGTATGAAATGCCGGCATGGGTGGAGCAGGCTGGGGCGGTGCGCGAAGCCATCCGAAGGCAATCTTTCGACGGCCAGTTTTTTGTGGATAACGCGGTCCGGAAAGGCGGGAAGCTGGTCCCGACGCGCAACCGCACCGAGACCTGCCAGTATTATGCCTTCTACCTTGGCACGGCCTCGCCCGGCACCTACGGCAAGCTCTGGGATGTTCTGGTTAAGGATTTCGGCCCCGCCCGCAAAAAGACGCAGCGTTACCCGGACGTCCCCGCTTCAAATGCCTTTATCGGCAATGTTCTGCGCCTCGAACTACTGTCGCGTTACGGGTCCTGCCGGCAGCTGATCGACGAATCCAGGGAATATCTGTTGTACATGGCCGAGCGTACCGGAACGCTGTGGGAGAACATTGATACCAGGGCCAGCCTTGACCATGGCTTTGCGTCGCACATTGTCAACGTGCTCTATCGAGACGTTCTGGGGCTCTACCAGATCGACTGGGTAAAGAAGCAGGTTCATCTGCGGTTTACGGACGCGGAACTGAATTCGTGCGAAGGGCGGGTCCCCGTCCCGGAAGGAGCGGTCTCACTGCGATGGAAGAAACAGGGCGCAAATCTCGCTTACCAGCTCGATGTTCCCGCGGGCTATACGGTGGCGATTGAGAACCAGAGCGGTCTGCCGCTGAAGCCGATGGCCGGCTCGCACGAAATCCAGGCAATAAATGAAGACTCTCACGCGCCTCCGCAGTAAGCCTCTACTCTTTGAATTTCAAGCTTCGTGCATCTTCCTCCCGGCCCGTCTTTTCGGTCAGCGGGCCATAAAGGTCAGGGCGCCTGGCTTTCAGATAGTCCTGCCCGCCGCTTGACCCTACCAGTGAACCATCCAGATCGGCGACGACCATTTCATCGCCCGCCTTGCAAGTCTCAACCAGAATCCGCCCATGCGGATCGAGGATCATGGAGTTGCCCGTTCGGACCTCGTCGTCGTCAACGCCCACGCCGTTGCTGAAAATCAGGAACATGCCATTGTCGTGAGCTCGGCTGGGAAGCCAGCGCATCAGCCAGCCCCGGCCTTTGGGCCCTCGAAACTCCTGCTCGATCGCTTCCGGGTCCTGCGCGCGGTTGTCCCAGAGTTGCCGGTCGATAATCCCCATCCGGTATGGATTGCGCGTCCGGCAGCCTCCGGTCTGGTGCGGCGCCAGAAGAACTTCGGCCCCCTGAAGGGCCGTAATCCTGACGTTTTCAATCAGGTTGTTGTCGTAACAGATCAGCAGGCCCGCCCGGCATCCATGCGGGGTGTCAAAGACGGTGTACTCGGAACCGCAGGAGATATGTTCGCTGATGAACGCATGGAGCTTGCGGTGGCGGCGTGCCGTGCCGTCAGGCATGGCAACGACGTAGGTGTTGTAAAGAGCGCCATCTTCAGCCGCTTCCACCAGTCCCGCGCCCACGGTCATTTCGTACCGCTTCGACAGGGCCATCAGTTCCTGCGACGACGGCCCGTCAAAAACCGGCTCAGCCAGCGCGGCAAGCTCCGGGCGGGAAAGATGGCGAAGAAACCAGTAGCCCGTGATGCAGCATTCCGGAAACAGGATCAGTTCAACCTGCTCACGCGCGGCCCGCTCGACAAATCCGCGGATCTTGTCCAGGTTGGCTCGCTTGTCGCCGGCAACATGTTCAAATTGAACCGAAGCAACACGGATGTTTCGCATTCAGCATGCTCCTGACAGGAAAGGCGCGCTGTAGCGCGGCGTCCCGGGTTTAAGATTGAAGTTCCTTAGCGGAAAGCCAGGGTAAGCATAACGCGATTATGCTCAGTGGCATTATATATCAGCGATGGCTGTTGCTACGATGGCGCCCAGGCATTCAAGAGCTTGTTTGTTACGCAGGCCGGTCCACGGCTCGCTTTCAGGTGGCGCGCATAGAGCCCGCGTACAGTCGGGCCGTTCACCCTTGGCATAGTCTTCATGCTTGGAATAGTGTTCGGCGCTCGGAGGTAAAATCGAGTGGCTTCGTGGCGACGTCTGCCCCTCTGCTGCCCGTACCCATCCTGCATCGAACGGTCAAGTTGGTACGCCCGGCCAGAAAGGTGGTTCAAGCGCCAGGAAGTTGGATATTGTTCTGCTTTGCAAGACCCACAACTGTTCAGCGAGTTGAGAGATTGCCGGCAGGCTGATCGCGAGGTGGCTGATTGCCCAGAGCCTTCATGTCCTGCTCAATATTCGCCGCCAGCGTTTCCTGATGTCGAGCAAGGGCTTGATCGTGCGCCATCTTCAAATAGCGCAGCGCACTCTGGCGGTCGCCTGCTCGCCCATAGGTCGCGCCCAAAGCATATAGGTAAACCGGAGCTAGCGAATTCTCACTGAGGGCTTCATGAAAGTGTTGAATCGCCTCAGCATACTTTCCCTCATTCACCAGGATTTTCCCTATCTGGAAATGTGCTTCGGGGTAACCGGGCTTTTCCTGTAAGGCTTCCCTGAACTCGGTGAGTGCCTGACTCAAATGTCCTTGTCCTTCAAATGCCAAGCCGAGCTCGAGGTGCGCTTCGGGATAGTCAGGTTGAATCCGCAGGGCATCCTTGAAAACCTTTTCAGCTTCCTCATACTGCTGTTGATCCAGAAGGACAATGCCGTAGTTATAGCGAGCTTGTGGAAACGAGTTCGGGGCCAGGCGGGCAACTTCCTGGTACTGCTGCTTCGCCTTCGCTGCCATTCCCAACCTGCCGTAAAGAATAATCAGATTCGAATGAGCCATCACAAGGCTTGGTTCAAGCCGCACAGCTTCTTCCTGCTCCTGGACAGCCGCTTCTAAGTGTCCGGCCTCGGCCAGTACAGCCCCTCGATCGAGATGTGAATTTGCCTCACGGTTGAGCGCCCACAGCGCGTCGCGCAGCGGGTCCGGAACAGGAGGCAGCAGGTTTGAATGTTGCGCATAGAGCCGGAGTTCCTGCTTCGCTTCATCCGCATGACCCTGTTGCTGGTAAATCCTGGCCAGGGCATAATGCGCCGCTCCGTAATATGGGAACAATGTGCACGCACGCTGGAAGCTCTTCTTCGCCTCGTCCATTTTTCCTTCGTTCGCATAAATTCTGCCTAAGCCAAAATATGCTTCCGCCGATTCCGGCCAGGTTGCGAGGACGTTCTTGTAGACTCGTTCGCTTTCGGCCTCTTTGCGCGAACTGAGCAGCGCCAGGGCGAGATCCAATTCAGCGGCGACATAGTGAGGCTTGAGCGCAAGCGCCTTTCTCAAGGCAATGATAGCTTGACCATTCTGCTTTTGATTAACGCGGAGCGAGCCCAGGTAGTACAGCCACCGAAACTCGCGCGGCTGCAAGAGATGAACACGCTGATAGCACTGGACGGCATCTCCGGACCGGTGGTAAAGGTCCAGCAGCATACATAGCTTTCCCACGGACTGGGGATCGCTTGGGTTCTTAAGCGCGGCGTTGTAGGCCCCCTGAACTTGAGCCCGCGTTTCGGGTGGAAAAGTATCTGCCTTAACATTCGGGATGGGTGGCAACGAGCCCCTGGCTTCAACGAACGGAAATAGGATCAGCCACAGGCTAAGCAGTGTGGCGGCCATAACCTGCCTGCTCATAGGAAGATTTTCAGGCGCGACCACCGAAAAAGTCAAACCCAAAGCTCGACTCACGGACTCCCATAACAACGCGCGATCTTGACCGATTTTCTTATGAAGTGGCAAGATAGCCCTTTACGACAAGTGGGGACGGCATCGAGTAATGGCAGGGAAACTTACCAGGCGGGATTTGCTGAGGGTGGGTGCGGGGCTCTGCCTTCCTTTGCTTTCCAACCAGTACGGACTTGCCAGCGAGGTTAGTTCCCAGGTAGATCCCATCCGCTTCCGCAATGTCGCCGCTTCGGGCGGTGTTCAATTCGCTGTAGAAAACAGTCCCACACCAGAGAAGCATCTGATCGAAACCATGCCCGGCGGCCTGGCATTGTTCGATTACAACAACGACGGCCTGCCCGATATCTTTTTCACCAACGGGGCCGCCCTTCCATCGCTGGAAAAGGAAGATCCCAAGTACTTCAACCGCCTCTACCGCAATGAAGGCGGATTTAAGTTCACCGACGTCACCAGGCAGGCGCGGCTTGAGGGAGCCGGCTATTCAATGGGTGCTGCCGCAGCGGATTATGACAACGACGGCCATACGGACCTGTTTGTTGCAGGACTTTTCCATAACATTCTCTACCGAAACCACGGTGATGGCACTTTTGAAGACGTCACGAAACAGGCCGGCATCAAGAGCGACCAGTGGGCCGTTGGCGCAGGGTGGTTCGATTATGACAACGATGGATGGCTTGATCTGTTGGTGGTGAATTACTCCAAGTTTTCTCTGCAGAACAACCGGTTCTGCGGCGACCGATCGAGAAATCTGAGGACCTACTGCCACCCGAAATATTATGAGGGTCTGACTTGCACGCTCTATCGGAACCGCAGGGACGGCACATTTGAAGACGTCACAGAACCGTCCGGATTTGGAAAGCACGTCGGCCGGGGCATGGCCGTTGGATTCGCCGATTATGATAACGACGGCCACATGGACGTCTATATCACCAACGACAATATGGCCAATTTCCTGTATCACAATCGCGGGGACGGGACGTTTGAGGAAGTAGGGCTGTTTGCCGGGGCTGCGCTGCTGAACAACGGCGAACCCGTTTCCAACATGGGAGTGGATTTCCGCGACTACAACAATGACGGGCTTCCCGACGTTTTCATCACCGACCTTTCAAATGAGACTTTTCCGCTGTTCCGTAATATGGGAAAGGGCATGTTTGAAGACGCAACTTACAGCAGCGGGCTGAGTGTGCTCTCCGCAGCGAGGAGCGGATGGAGCCTCGGGGTCTTTGATTTCAACAACGATGGATTGAAGGACCTGTTCACGGCAAACTCCCACGTGGATAACAATGTGGAGCTTTTTCAGGCAATTACCTATAAGCAGCCAAACAGTATTTTTGCCAATCTCGGTAACGGCACATTTCGGGATCTCTCGCGTGATGCTGGAAAAGATTTCCAGGTTCCTTTGGCGCATCGGGGAGCCGCGTTCGCGGACCTGAACAGGGATGGAAAAATCGACGTCGTAACTTCGTCGCTGCAAGGACCCGCGGAAGTGTGGGAAAACATCAGCCCGGTGGACAACAACTGGCTGATTCTGAATCTGGTGGGCCACAAGAGCAATCGAGACGGGATCGGCGCCCGCGTCCGGATCGGGAAACAGCACAATCACATGACGACTGCGGTCGGCTATGCTTCATCCAGCCATTTCGGAGTACACTTTGGACTGGGCAAGACCACGGTGGTTGATGAGGTTGAAATCCGCTGGCCAAGCGGAATTGCGCAGCGGCTCAAAGGCGTGAAGGCCAACCAGTTTCTTAAGGTAGTTGAGCCCTCCAGCTAGCGTGAGCAAAACCAGCGCTCACCGGCTTCACAGAACATCCTACCCCGGTCCGGGAGCAGTAATCGCAACTTCTTTCTGCAAGGTCTGCTGCTCGGCTTGCTGTTCGTTGTGAATCTTCTGGTACTGTTCCAGCATGGTGCGGGCCAGTTCCATCTGGCCGCTCGACTGGTACGCGCGGGCAAGCTGGTAGTGAATACTGCCGTCCTTGTCAATTGGCAGTGCTGCTTTCAGATGGGGGATGGCCTGCTTTGAGTCGCCCATGGCCAGGTAAGCCTGCGCCAGCGAACTGTGCGCGACCAGGGAGTTGGGGTCCAACTGCAGTGAAATTTGCAGGTAGTGAGCAGCCTCCCTGGCTTGCTTCAGGCTCAGCAGGGCGAACCCGAAAAGGTAATTGAGTTCTGCGGATTTCGGCCTCTGTTGAAGCATTCCCTCCAGCAGCTTGCGGGCTTCAGTGAAATTCTGAACCTGAAACAGCGCCGAGACCAGTTGCTTCCCCACATCCAAGTTCTTCCCGGAAAGATCGTATGCTTTCTGCCATTCCTCGACGGCCCCCGGGAACTGGCGCTCGTCGGTGTGAATTCTGGCAAGAAGTTCGTGGAGTTGCGGGGAAGGGGGAAGTTGCCCAAGGTGAGCGAGGGCGTCAATCGCCAGCCTCCGATAGGCCATGGTCTTCCAGTAATAAACTTCCGGAGTTTTCCCTGGCAGGTTAGCCAACTCCTGATAGCGGCCGGCGCGAAAAGCGCAAACGTGTTTCTCAATTGTGCAGTTCGGTTTGCCCAGTTTCTCTTCTCGCTGTTGTTCCGTTTTTGCCCAGTCAGCATGCCCTGTCTTTTCATAGACTTCGGCCAGGGATGCATGGATGCCGCGCAATTCAGGGTTTTTGGCAATGGCCTTCTGGTAAAGATAGAATGCGCTGCTCAATTGCATTGCCTTGGCCCGGTTATCCGCCACCAGGGCCAGCCAGTAGCTCGACCCGGGCGCGGTGTTCTGCAGCACATCAAAGCTTTCCTGGGACAATTGCTGGTAGCAAAGGCCGAGCCGGTACCACGCTTCCGGGTTATTCGGCTTAAGCTGTGCTAACCTCTCAAACTCGGTCGCTGCTGTGCGAAATTTCCGGGTGGCGAACAGCGCTTCCGCCAGGTTTTCCCTGACGCCTTCGTCAGAGGGGGCCGCGCGCACCGCAACCTCAAGATGCGGAATTGCCTTCACGGGCTCTCCCAGGCTAAGATACGCGTAACCCAGATAGAGCTGCGCGGGGATGTTGCGGGGATCGAGTTTCAGAGCCTTCGTGAACTCCGCTACCGCCTCCGTTTCATGGCCGGCCATGTGGCAGGCTACGCCGAGGTTCGTCATCAGCCCTGCGTTGCCGGGCACCGCCCTGACCAGAGCGCGGTAGATCGGGATAGCTTCCTCATATCTGCCGGATGCCATCAAATCCCTGGCATGGTTCGATTGTTCAATCAGCTTCGACGATTGCGCGAACAGGAGGGGTGTAAACACCGCGAGCAACGTAGCCAGTGAAAGTAAGCGCCGAATGTTTCCAACCATGTTCCAAATTTTACCAGCTGCGGACAGGTGTGGCCACAGGGGGCTTCGCGCTGCCCGGCTCTTGCCGGGATGTGATAGCGGCAGGCTGCAACAAAAAAACGGGTGGAGACCTTTCAGTCCCCACCCGCTTCGTTGGATCAAGTTAGGCCGTAGCCTGTCGCAGTGGAACCGACAGCAGCGTTTCCTCCGCGGCATGAATCCGGCACCAAGGTTAGAAGTCGACTTCAGCTCCTAACTGCAAGATTCGTTGTCCAAAAGCGCCGGTGATCTGTCCAAAGCTACCACCGCAGACACCGGTGCTGGTTATTGTGCACGTCGTGTTGGGATTGCTCCAATGAGGAGTGTTGCTGAAGTTCAGCATCTCTGCCCGAGCCTTCAACTTAAACCGCTCGGTCAGTTTGAAGGTGCGGAAGAGGCTGAGATCCATTTGCATCAGCCCAGGCCCGCGCAGCCACGATAGCCCCCGACCTCCGTTGCCGATCTGGACAGTCTGAATCGGCGTAAAGGCGGTCGTGTTGAACCATTCCTGGCCAGGTCCTGTACCCTTGGTCATAGTCAGATTACCAGCAAAGTTCGGAACCTGATTCGTTCCCGGGGTGTTCAGGAAGCTGGCGTCCTGGCTGGGGAACAGCGGCGATCCCGAAATCCCGGTAACAATTCCGTTCAGTTGCCACCCGCCAAGAATTGCACTGGAGGCCCCGGTGGTTGCGAACTGCTGGCCGGCGCCAAAAGGCAGCGTGTAGATGAACGCCATCTTCAGCACGTGGGTGTGGTCAAAGCTCAGCGTGTGCCGATTCAACGCCTGGCAGCCTTGAGGCATCAGAGAATTTGGCGTGCAGTTAAAGTTCAGGCCGTTTTCCCATCCTTCATCGTCCATGTATCCGATAACCTTCGAGTAGGTGTAAGCCCCCTGAAGGAAAAGGCCATTGGTGACGTGACGGTTCAGCGATACCTGCAAGGAGTTGTAGTGGGAGTCCAGGTAGCCCTGGAACAGGTAGGTACCACCGGTACGACCGAAAGCTGAGAAAAGCGGCTGGCCAGCGCTGCCTGTGCCCAAAGCGGCGGCGTTGGCATTGACACCATTGAATTCGTGTACGAGGTGGTTGCCCACGTAGCCGACGTTCAGCATGGTGTTAAAGGGAAGCTTCCGCTCAACCGTGAAGTTCCAGAACTCCACGTAGCCGCGCTTGAACTGGCCCGGCGCCAGCGTACCGATGGTGACGTTTCCGGGTGGAGTCAGGATGCCGGATCCGAACCCTGTAGGACCGGTAATCAGCGGAACGCCGTTGAACAGGCCTCCGGAGGTGACAGGTGAACCCGCAATATCGTTCGCCGTGTTGGTCCCAGTATTGAAGTTTGCGTACGGGAGGTACTGCGTGATGGCGCTGCTGACTCCGGATAGTGCAACAATGTTGTCCGCACCGATCGTGTAAGGCCAGAATCCGCGCAAAGGCCGCTCGAGCGGCAGCGTGTCGTAAGTCATCCCGAACGCGCTCCGGATCACTGTTTTGTCGTTGAACTGGTAGGCCAGCCCTAGGCGTGGCGCAAACAGCGTCTTGCTGCTGGTCACCCCAACGGGCGTGTTGCTAAGGTGGGTGTCATTCTGCCCAAGACCGCCCAGGTAAAGCTGATTAGTGGTGGCGTCATACACCTCGAACTTGCTGGCGCCGTCCCGAGTGATGAGCGGGTAATACTCCCAACGGAGGCCGGCGTCTATGGTCAGCTTGGGAGTAAGCCGGAAGGTATCCCCGACGTAGAGAGCCTCATCCCAGTCCTTGTTGGTCGCCTTGATGAATTGCTGGCCATTCTGAACCTCGCTCGCCAGTCCAAGGTTAAACGCCGCGATGCTGTTCCATTGAGAGGGGTTAAAGGTGCTCGCGGCTCCCGTAGCGTCGTAAACCGTCGCGGCGCTGCCCGGCGTTAAGTTCAAAAATGTATTGTAATCGGCGGTTAGAACGTTTCCACGTGGGCAGCATACAATTTCCGGCTGCCAGTGGTTCATGTGGTTGTGGGAAGCGTCAAATCCAAATACAACTGTGTGCTTTCCCTTGATCCAGGTTGCATTCTCGTCCACCGTCAACTGCCAGTCGTTGCGGAACGCAGGCTCCCAGGACTGGTTGGTACCCAGTGCTGTCCAGTTGTCCTGGAAGGTAATTCCAGGCATTCCGCTGTACCGGGGATCATCTGCCGGCGTATTACTGTTGACAAGCCCAAGAACGGACTGCCCGTAGTTTTTCCCGTAATCAGGCAACTGGTTCTTTTCGCCCATACGCGTGAAGCCGACATGGCCGGTCAGAACCAGGTTGGACCTTGCAGTCCAGGTATGACCAATCGTCACCGTCTGGGCTGTGTCATCAGTTACACCCGTACCACCGCCCTGGCCAGCGATACCATAGTCGCTACCATCGCTGAGGAGCGCCTTCTGGAGGGTGTATTTGCCCCACAGAGTCTGGCGGTCGCTGAGGTTGTAGTCCACCTTGCCTGTGTAGATATTCCGATTCCAGTTCGAACTTCGCAGGCGGGTGTCGTTGATCGACGTGTTCTCGTTGAAGCCACCGGGCACCGGCGTATTAGGAGTATAGGGGGCCATCAGTTGCCAAAAGTTGGTTGCACCCTGGTACATCCGGCCGGCCGGAATGACGTTGTTATCAAAGGCGCAGCGACCCGCGCCAGTGTTGGGATCTCCGGTGGTCGGGTCAAAAATCATGCCCTCACGCAATTGAGTCGTACCGCCGCTGACGGTGCAGACGTTAATGGGGGTCGTGTGAGCGGCATCGGAATAGAGCGGCGCGCCCAGATAGGAGGAAAAATCTCCGGTCCGCATGTCCGTGGGAGGAATCAGGTTCTGGTCTGCAGCGTTCTGGCGCTGGAAGAACCCGTCCCAGTTGCCGAAGAAGAATACCTTGTTCTTCACGATAGGCCCGCCGATTGCGACGCCGTCATTATTCTGGATGTTCTTCGGCTTTTTGCCGCTGGCCGTATGGACGAGGGCGTTCTGCGCATCAAGCGCCGCATCCGTATGGTAGCCGTAAATGTTGCCATGGAACTGGTTGGTTCCGGATTTCGTTATGACATCCGTCGCAGCGCCAGCCGTCAGGCCTTTTTGGACGTTGAAGTTGGATGTCTGAACGTTCACTTCCTCGACGCTTGAGGCCGGAGGCACGATCACCATATGATCCGGCAGCCAGAGGAAAACGTCCGTGGCGCCGTCAACACGCGAGGTGTTGATATGCTGCGGCAGCCCGTTGGAGTTGATGGCAAATGAGCGATCGGGCGTATCCGCAAGAGAATTGGGATAGCTGCCGGAAATGGAGGATAGTGAAACCACGCCCGGAGCCAGCAATTCAACGCTCTGGAAGTTGTGGTAAATGTTCAGCGGCAGGTTCTGGACCGCATAGTTGCTGATGGTCGTGTGAACGTCCGTTTTTTGGGTCTGGAGCGTAGCCGCAGCGCCAGAAACTGTTACCTGCTGGGTGGTCGCGCCGACGGAGAGTTGCACGTTCTGCTGATTGAGCGAACCGGCCGTTACGGCGATCCCTGTCTGCTTGGTCGGCTTGAAACCCTGCGCGGTCACCGTCAAGGTGTAGGTCCCCAAAGGAAGGGACGTGAGGCTATAATCTCCAGCCGAGGCTGAAGTCGTGTTCCGGGTAAAGCCAGTGTTGTCATTAACAATTGTGATTGACGCTCCAGGCACAACCGCGCCTGACTGGTCTGTAACTGTCCCACCGACGGAACCGTAAAGAACTTGGGCATTCAGTCGCTGGGTGGAACAGAGCCCGAGAACGGCAACTGCGACAAGCCATATTGCGAATCGAGATGCAACCCGAAATCGCATGTAGAGCACCTCCAGAATAAATTGAGTTTTTGATGAAGGACCCTAAGAAGGACGCAAAGAATGGCCGCAGGCTTAAATCAGCATTGGCCAAACCACAAAACAGAACAGTAGTGATGCAACAACCCGACAAACAGGGATTCTAACCCTATCTTGCGAATAATGTCAATATTTTTTCGAAGGGAAAATAAAAACATAAATTATCCTGCCGCACCAGTAAATAGGCGGCCCCCTACACTGAATCTATTATAGGCCATGTGCTGCTGCACCACCGTGACCAGGAACCATACACCCAACAGTGTATCCAGCTGACCATCGGTCCCTAAGCTACCCATCAAATTTGCCAGCCCTATAGCGCAATCAAAGCAGCCTTGCCAATCTTCATTCATTGGACTGGAAGATCACTATAAGTTAAAGAAATTCAAGTAAACCTTTTCGGAAAGTCGAGATGCCGGGTCCACATCCTATCTATCATAAAATGAGTGGCTTGGAAAACATGTGAGGATCGAGAAGTGGTTTAATTTCCGGCTCGTTGGGTCACCGTTAAACCCTTGGGCTGATTTACTGTGACCCGCTCCGTTCTCACCACAGCACCCGCGATCCGCAACTTGAAGTGTGAATGCAGGTGGGCTTTGTGCTAAAGCTGAATGGAAAGCAAGATCTGAAGCGCCCGGCAACCATCACGATAGATGGGCGCTTCAGAACTCTTGGATATGTAACTGGTGACGAACGGAAATCAGGTCTGTACCAGGAGCCGGTCAATTCGGTTGCTGACGTCGCGCAGGTAAGCCTCCCCGCCGGTCTCTAGTTCGCAGATCGCTGACCCTGAATAGCCTGTGTCAATTAGCGCCTGGCGAACGGCCGGCCACATCACATCGCCATCTCCGAGGTTTACCCACTCGAAGCGGCTATGCTCAACCTTGAAGTCTTTCAAGTGGAGCTTGTCGATGCGCTTCCCCAGCGTGTGAATCCAGTCCTGCGGGTAGCCATAGAGAACCACGTTGCCCACGTCAAACCAGGCCTTCACCCACGGGCTGCGGAACTCGTCGATGTAGGTTCGCATTTCCAGCGGGCTCAGAAGAAACTTGTTCCAGACTTCCTCAATGGATATCTCCACTTTCAATTCTTCCGCCAGCGGAAGCAGTTTGCGAATCTGCTTCTGAGAGCGCACCCACGCTTCGTGGTAACTGGTTTGAGGATTGACGACCGCCGGCACCAGAAGCACGGCGTCTGCTCCCCACAGCTTGGCGTTATGCAGCGAAGTCCGCATCCCTTCCATGCTTTTCGCCACAACGGAGGGATCGGAAGACGAAAGCGGGTACTGCCAGTGCGCCATGTTCATCACGGAGTCAATCCGAATGCCTGCCGCATCAGCCGCCTTCTTCAGTTCTTCCGCCTCTTTCTGGCCCGGAGTGGTCGGCGCCTGAACAACCTTGAAGCCCGTATCGCGCGCCAGCTTGAAACGGTCCGCCACACTCATTTCTTTGGGCAGCATGCTGTAAACCAATCCTTTATCGATCGACAGCTTGCCACCGGCTGGCGCAGGCTTTGCGCCCAGCGAAGCCGGCAGCGCGCTCAGCGCTGCCGTCCCCGCCACCGTAAGTTTCAGAAAATCCCGCCTTGAAGTTTCATTACTCATCGGTTTTTCCTTTCCGGGTTTCTCAGGCGAACTGGCTGAGGTCGATGTCGTCATGCCATCGCTCCCCTGAAGTCGCCATGGCCTCATAGCTGACCTCTTCGCCGGTATACGCAGAGTGGCGCGCCATCATGCAGCTCAGCGCCGATTCCACACCCTGCTCAGCCTGGTTATGAAACTGGTTGTTCAGGATGCTGTCTACAAAGGACATTTTCTTCAGGGGATCCGCCTCGTCAAGATTGCCGTGGAAAACGCCCGCGGCGGAGAATTCCCCTCCACCGGACTGCGATGCGCTCTGGCCGTATTTCCAGGCGTTGTCACCATAGATGGCCACTGGGCCGTTGTAGTGCGTCTCAGAAACCCCCTTGGTGCCAAAAAACTTCCATCCCACATCCCACCACCCTTTGTTGAACTGCGTGGAACCGAACGTCATGCTGACGCCGTTGGGATACTCGAAGACCACGCTATAGTTCGTGTAGGCATCACCATGATCAGGACGATGGAGGTTACTGCCGGAAGCCGAGGCTTTGATCGGATGCCCCTGCAGGGTCCAGTTGCAGCAGTCAACCACGTGAATGTTCTGCTCCACGATAATGTCGCCCGACAAAATGCGATAATGGACCCAGTTGCGCAGCCGATGCTCGTCCTCCGAAGCGCCCGGCCAGCTGGGCCGGTCGATATACGACGAAAAATAGTGACCGGCTCCGGACACGATGTCGCCCAGCGCCCCGGCATGAATCCTCTTCACCTGCTCCACGTAGGGAGGAGCGTTGCGAAGCTGGAACCCGACTTCCAGGCTCAATCGGCCCTCCGCCCGCCTGCCGGAATCGAGTACGGAGACGCAACCGGCAGGGTCCACCGCAACGGGCTTCTCGCAATAAACATGCTTGCCGGCTGTCACCACCTCCGCAAGATGCTCCGCATGGAAATAAGGCGGAGTGGTAATCACAATCGCGTCCACATCCTTCGAGTGGGCGATCTCCTTGTACGCGTTCGGGCCGCGGAACATCAACTGCTTTTCAATCGCCGCGTAGCCCTTCTTCTGCTGGTACTCGTCAAAGTGCGACTTTGCCTTGTCCAATTGGTCCTGAAAGATATCCCCCAGCGCCACCAGGCGCGCCTTACCCGTATCGATCAGGTACTGGGCATCCGCCGTTCCGCGGCCCCCGCAACCCAGCAACCCAACCCGCAGGGCAGAGTTCGCCGCCGTCCCTCGCACTAGTTGCGGAGCCATGATCATGAAGCCACCCACCGCCGCAGCCGTGCCCATAAATTCCCTTCGTCCCACTTTTTTGCCGGGATTATCGCTCACGTTTCTCCTCCTCAAAAAATTCCATGCTGCACTCAAATTGCAGACCGGCCCTTAAGACTCGATCAGCTTCTTCAGATAGTCTCTCTCCCGCTTCACATCTTCCATCTGTTGAGGACCTGAGATCTCGCGCTCAATCGTGATCGGCCCCTGATAGTTCAGTTCCTTCAGTTTTGCGATGATCTTCGGGAAATCCACCTTCCCATGCGGGATGGCCACTTCTTTGCCCAATTCGCGAGTCCCCGTCGGATACAAACCGTCCTTGGCGTGGGTGTTCTTCACGTATGGACCCAGAACGTCCAGCGCATCCAGAGGATTCGCCTTGTCATATAGAATCAAGTTGGCCGTGTCGAGGTTCGCGCCCTGATTGCTAAGAGGGCCATCCAGGCCGATGTCTTTCATTGCGCGCAGCAAGGTAGTCGGGCTTTCTGTACCTGTTTCATAGAGAAAATCCTGTCCATTCTCTTTGCAGTGGCTGACGATATCCCTCAGTGCCTCGATTGATTCCCAATACAGCTCGGTATTGGGGTCCTCAGGAATAAATCCAGCGTGGATGCGAATGGCGGGCACATTCAGCTTCTTGACCTGGTCCGAATACTTCTTCAGCTTCACGAGCCGTTGTCCCCGGTAGGTACGAGGAATCAGGCCCAGCGTTAAAGGTCCATCATAGAAGTTGTAGATATAGGGTCCCGGCCCATCGGTTCCCATGGCCGTCACGGCGATGTTGTACTTGTTCAGAGCCTCGCCTAGCCGGTCGAGCATATCATCGCTCAGCAGGTCTGAATCAATCTGGCAGGTATGCATTTCCAAGCTGTGGACCTTGGCCATGGCAGCCTCTGGATCATTACCGATGCCGGTCATGATCCCCAGTGCAAACGGCTCATATCTGCGCGACGGAGCGGGAAGTGGGGCCGGCGCAGCCGCAGGCACTAGCAAAGACCCTGATGCCGCCAGAGCCTTCCCCGGACCTCCCAATCCGGCAGCCGTGACGGCCGCTGCTGTTGATAGCTTCAGAAAATCCCTTCGATTCTTCTTCATCAATCTGTCCTTTGTCCTTGAAGTAGCCGCTAACTGGAGTAGCGCCATCGTCATGGCCAAACTCTCCAGCTAGGGAAGCGCCCGGATCTCGATGTCCTTGAACCGGACCCTGAACCCGTGCTCGCCCGTATGGATCTGTAAAGCAATATGCCCGTCGGTGTACTTCGCCGGTGTATACGTATAGTCAACAATCTGGACGCCGTTCAGGTGCGTCACGATGTGGTTGCCCTCAACACGAACTTCCATGCTGTTCCACTGGCCCACCGGCTTGATCGCCTTTTCACCCTCAGCCGTGGGCAGGGCCACCCAACCTCGACCGCCGCTCTCGTAAATGCCGCCCGTGTGCCGGGCCGGATCGATCTCCGCCTGCAGGCCCACAATGTCCGGACCCCATTTGGGGTTCTCGCCCGTAATTTTGGAGTGGAAGAAAAGACCGCTATTGCCTTCCAAAGAGCAGTTAAACTTTAGACGTACCTCGAAATTCTTGTAGGTCTTATCGGTCACCAGATAACCATATTTTCCGCTGGTACTCTCACCGAAAATAGTTCCTTGTTCGGCAACCCATTTTTCAGCCCCGTAGGCCTTCCAGCCATCCAGGTTCTTGCCGTTAAACAGGGGGGTCCATTTTCCGGCGCGAGGGGGCCCGGCATAGCTACTGACACCCCAGGAAATTCCCAGCGCAAACAACAGCGCAAATCCCCAAACCAACACACTTGACCGCTTCATCTTAAACCTCTTGTTGATATTATTTGCAGATCCCAACGTCAAGAACCTACCACAACCTTTGTTCCCAAGGGAAGGATTTCTTGCTGTTACTTTCAGTTTTTTCCGTAATAAACACCGATCCGAAGGCCGCGCGCCAGGGTTCACCCGATTTCCGGCAAACGGGAACTTGGGTCCCTCGAAGTCTGGCAGGAGTGGAATTGGAGTGCAAGGCTAAAGGTATGTTGTACTGGAATTCTCGCAGTCGGAGACCCGGAAACAACCTGAATTTGTAGCAGGCTTAGCCCGATATTTGCTAAGGTATAAGCCTGAACAATGCACATTGCCATAAGACGAGTTCTGCCTGCCAACACTCATGCAGCGGGGAGATGAAACGAAGCAGCTTTCGTGCACAGCGATTCTGCTGAGTATTGTCGGGCAGCACGGCTGACCTGGGAACCAGCAGATGGAGGATGTCGGCCGGTTTTAAGCGCATAGATGCTCGCGATGGGTTCGGCCACGGCGCTCGCTGACAAACATTCGTATTCGCCCTTGCTGGAACTCAGCACATTACGGTTGCGGCTTACAGGGTTTCAGAGTTCATTGCAACAATGCGATAGGTCCGCAAACCCGTTTATTCGCCGGAAGCGAGTAGGCGGATGGATAGAAGAAGCTCTCCAATTACCGACCTGTACGGAGCATCGCCGGAAGATTATTCTCCCCGGCGCAAAAGTCATACAGGGCTGTACGTTCTGCTAACGATAACAGGATTCTTTGTGTTCGAATCAATCCAACCGGTCATGCGGCTGCGCCCAGACCCGCCACCATCTGTCATAGGGGCAAGCCTCAGTCTTGATGAAGCCTCCCATGCGTCCCAAATGCGAACGGCAAGAACCTGTTGGGACTACGCCATCGCATCAGTCCAGGGTGACTATCCCTACGGCAGGGCCCTGCCCAGAAACCCGCCATCCAAGTTCAAAGGCAAATCCGGAAAGGCTTCTGCCATCAGTGCGCTTTGCTGGCCGAGATTAAGAAATGCCTGGAGCCGGCCGGAGTCATGGGTCCGGACATATGAGTGGAGCACAGACTGGCTTACAAATCCCGACGCCCCTTTTCAGCGGACTATTTTCAACATATTGAACAGGTTCACCATCGGTAATTAGGAAGGGGAAGGTTCTGTCTGCGGCTCCCCAACCAGCATCTCCAATGGCCCACACTGAGCTTCATTCTGTCCGCGAGCTTCAGGTAGACTTCTAAACCGTGATCCGAGTCTGTGATTACCATAAAGGCGCGGTTGCACTGCCAGCAGGTTGTCCCGGCGCATCATTCGCAGAACCCGCTTTTGGGTTACTTGCGTCCCCCGATGGCGTACCCTCTTGAGCGGTCTGCCGATAACCAGAACAGCTGTGATTTTCCAGCGCATTCATCTTGAACAATCACTCGTAAGGTTACCAACCCGATTCGAATATCAGCGACGGGCCGGGAGTTGTGGGAGCCATCGGCGGCACAATCAGCGCCAAGGGGGTAAGGGACCCGACAGCGCGAGAAAACAATCTCACCTTACAGCTCGCATCTTAGGTCCCGGCCCCTGCCCGGTATCTTCACTTGACACGAAGGCGGAGCGACCTTTAGATAGAGGATCGCGCCAGCCGTTCGGCCCAGGCACACGACGGAACAGATCCTTTTCCAGGGAGGGACAATGCGTCGACTGCTATTGCTTTTCTTCAGCCTGGCAATTGCCGCCGGTCTTTTTGCACAACCACCTGCTTCCACGGTCACTATTGACGGAAAACTGAACGACCCCCTGTGGCGGCATGTTCGTCCGCAGGCCATGGCGCCAACCGAGGTCGGAGTTCCCGCCAGCATGGGGGGAACGATACGGGCGGTCATTGCGGGAGGCTATTTGTATCTCTCCGCACAGCTGCCCGAGCCTGGAGGCCGGGTAGTTGCGCGCTCCGTCGGATTCGATCCCGTCTGGGAGGGCGGCGAAGCGGCGCGCAATACTAAGGCCCCGCGCCGCTACTTTTACGGTTCGCCAGATGGCGAGGATTTCGTTCGCTTCATCATTCGCGTCTACAACGAGAACGATTGGATGCTGCAAGTGGGCCCCTTCGGCGCTTATTCAGTGAAATGGCACTGGACCGGCGAACAGACATGGTTCACAAGCCTTCCCTACAAATGTGATGGATTTCTGGTTGCCTCTTCTATTGGCAAGGACGGTTGGGCTGTTGAGGCGGCGATTCCGCTTGAGCAGATCGGGACGCCGCAGCCGGGTTACGTCCAGGTGCGGGCGGAGAGGAACCGGGCCACACGTCCCACTGTTCCGGAAGAATGGTGGGGCTGGCCGAAAAATCAGGTGACTTCGGAAGCGCCTACGATGCCGCCCGGCCAGCTTCGCTTATCGAAGCCCGTTTTTCGCCCTGCCATAATCGGTAATCACCAACCCCCTATTCCCGTGGGGCACGTGGGATCCGTGCCGCCCCTCCAGGCCGGCTGGACGGACCCCGCGTGGCGTGAGGTCCCAGCCTGGGCCCTGCGCCGTAATGAAGCGGCTGGACGGCTGCCGATGTCTCCAACCGAAGTGAAACTCGTGCAGGACGGAAGTACCCTGGCCGTGCTGGCCCGGTGCGTTGAACGCGACCGGCTGATCTCGAGAGCCAGGAACCGCGACGGGAGGGTCACTGCGGATGACAGCTTCCAAGTCTTTCTTGCCACCTCCGGATCATCGTACGTGGAATACGCCATCAATCCCTTGGGAACTATCCTCGATGCCGCAGGCCACCAGGGAAGTCCGCGCCTCTCAAGGCCATATCCGGATTGGAACAGCCCCGTCCAGGGAGCGGCCTGGAAAGGGAATGGAGTCTGGCTGGCACGCTTGAACTTGCCGCTCGGGGCGATTGCGCAGACGCTGGGCGAGGTTCGGGTTCCGAGCGACTGGCGAATCCTGCTGGTACGCTCGCGTCCGGGACGCAACGGCGAACCGGGCGAAACCAGCGTTTTGCCAATTACTCAGACCTCTCGGAATGTCTGCACCGCCCGGTACCGGCGCATGGAACTGAGCGGGCAGGCCCCATCGCAACTGCCTCATCCGGAATTTCCGGAGCGAACCGGGAACCTGGCCTTCCTGCCCAGCCGCGTCTTTTCTGCCCAGCAGCGGAAGCAGATGGACCTCGCCGATATGCTGCAAAGCTACACCGAAAGGCGCGGCGAAAAGATGATCGAGGCGGAAGCACAAGCCTGGGAGAAAGTGCACACGCTGGCCGACTGGGAGAAATTCCGCGATACGCGCCTGAAAGCGCTGAAGGACTCTCTCGAACCTTTCCCGGCGCGCGCGCCGCTCAACGTGCATGTGACCTCGGAATATCGCGGCGATGGCTACCGCCGGCAGAATATTGTTTACCAGTCGCAGCCGGGAATCTGGGTGACCGCGAATCTTTATCTGCCCGCCGAACCCAGGGAAAGAAATGCCCGGCATCATCATTATTCATAGCTTGCACGGGCCCAAAACACAGTTTGAGATGCAGGATATGGGCATCCTGTGGGCTCGCGAAGGCTGCGCGGTCCTGGAGATGGACCAGATCGGCTACGGCGAGCGCATCCAGGCTTACCCCTGGGACCGGTCGAGCTACCATTCGCGCTACACCATGGGAGAGCAGTTGTACCTGACCGGGAGCAGCCTGATGACCTGGATGTATTGGGACCTCGACCGCGGAGTCGATCTGCTGTGGCAGCGGCCGGACATCGATAAGAAACGGATTATCATGCTAGGTGGAGTGGCCGGGGGAGGCGACCCGGCAGCCGTGGTTGCGGCGCTCGACCCCAGGATCGCAGCCGATGTGCCGTTCAATTTTGGCGTTATCAATCCCATGCACAGCGCCGAGTTCGGCGACTGGTCGTCAATCCGCGCGCTGCGGCTGAGCCTGGCCGATCAGTTTCTCCCCTGGTTCATCTGCGCCTCGGTGGCGCCGCGCTATTTCGTCTTCTCGCATGAAATCGAGTGGGCTATCGGGCGAGGTTCGGGCGTCGCTCCGGGCATTGGCCCCATGGGGATCGCCCTGGCAGATAATCCCGCCTGGATTCGTTACCAAAAGGTCTGGGGATTTTATAACTCCGCGGACCACCTGGCCGAGGCGCACGGCTTCGGGCCGTTTCCCGGTCCAGGCGAGGCATGGACCATCGGGCCGTCGCAGCGGAGGTCACTCGAGCCGACTCTCGAGAAGTGGTTTGGCATCCCCATTCCGTGGGAAGACCAGGAAAGCACCCAGTACGAAAACCTGGCCAAGAGGCCCCATCCGAAGCGCCAGCCCGTGAGCGATCTTGCAGTGCTGACTCCGGATGTCGCCGCGGAATTGCATGAGAAGACGGTTGCCGAGGTGACGCTTGCCCAGGGGCAGGTGCAGGTGAAAGCATCTCGCGATAAGTTGGCTACCATGACGCCAGCGGAGCAGAGCAACTGGCTCCGGGCCCATTGGAACAAAAAGATGGGCGGGGATATCGAACCCAATCCGCATCCTGAGGCCACGGTCGAGTGGACAAAAGAAATGCCTAACGCGAAAGTCGAGGCCATTTCACTCACAACCGAACCGGGAATTGTGGTACCTCTTCTCCTGATGCTGCCCCATTCTCACGGCCAGGCGCGCCTGCCTGTGGTTGTGGGCGTGTCAGAAGGAGGCAAAGATCTCTTCCTCGACAAGCGCAGCGAGCAGATTGAAGCGTTGCTGGAGTCCGGCTACGCCGTTTGTCTGCCGGACGTCCGGGGGACAGGCGAAACCTCGCCCGGCGGCCTGCACGACCCTGACGGCAGCGCAAATCATTATCGGCGCCGCTGACTTATATGCTGGGTGAAACGCTGCTCGGGCAGCGCCTGAAGGACCTTCGCACGGTGCTGGTTTATCTTAGAGGCCGTACGGAGCTGGACCCGAAGAGGATCGGGCTCTGGGGCGACTCCTTTTCACCTCCCAACCCCGCCCACATTCTGCTGAATGAATTGCCGCAATATCAGATTGGCCCGCAGATCGAGCAACTCGCCGAACCGCTGGGAGGAATGCTGGCCATGCTCGGCGCGCTATACGAGCCGGATGTGAAAGCCATTTTCGTGCACGGCGGGCTGACGAGCTTTCTCTCAATGCTCCATGACGGATTCCCTTACGTACCTCAGGATGTGATTGTGCCAGGCGTGCTGAAGCTGGGAGATATCGGCGCTGTTGTCGATGCGCTGGCACCACGGCCCGTCAGGCTGGAAGCGATGGTGAATGGCAAAAACCAACAGCTTCCGGAGGATGCCGTGCGCACCCAGATGGCGGGATCCAGTGGCAAAATGCCTGCTTCCGTTGAAATCCGCGCGGGAGAAGAAACGGTGGGTTTGGCAGATTGGTTCCGCGCACATTTGTAGCAAGCTCGCCACATGATGGAAACGGAAGGCAAGCTCAAGACCGCAAATCCCCGAACTGCGTGTTGCTGCAGACGCGAACCATCAGTGACAAATTGCCAGACCTGCGGATGTACGGCTTTATCGTCAGGCCTCTCAAAACGAGCACTGAAACTATCCGCCGGCGGCCAGCGGCAGGACATTGATTTTCATTCAAGGTCAAGTGCGGCGAGGATATATGTATCGAGGTGCGGGACTGTGAAGTGGGCGCGGCCGCCTGCAACCTGGCTCGGGACAGTCTTCTTGCCTTCCCCATCCGGCGTCAGCAGCGTCACCTGTTGCACACCTTTGCCTTCCGGCAGTTCAACCTCCACCTTCACGTCGCTCACCGTCTTCCCCTGCGGCGCTGCGTAATTCAGCAGGTGCACCAGCCTGCGGTGCTGCCCCACCTGCTCCTGCTGTTCCGCCACCACCGCCAGCGTCTCCGGAGCCTCAACCTCCAGCGTGAACTTTCCTCCCGCCGCCCAGCGTACCTGCTCCACCATCTCCTGCCAGTTCAGCGGCAGTTTCCAGTACTGGCTGGTCATTCGCGCCCCCGCCGGCTTCTCAATCGCCGCCTTCACCGCCGCCACATAGCTCACCCTTCCCTGCCCGATCCGGTTCTGTACCGCAGGAATCTCCAGCACCCGCTCCCGGCCCCGACGGCCTGCTTCCGGTGCCGGAACCTTGAACAGATCCTTCAAACCGAAGTCCGCCCGCTGCAGCCGCCACGGCGTATAGCGCGACGTCTGCTCCGTCGCCACCAATCCTCCGCCCTGCTCCACAAATTTCCGGATCAGTTCCATCTGCTCCTCGCTCAGGCATTCCTGGTCCGCCAGCACCAGCGCCCGATACTTCGAGAGGTCTTTCAGGTGCTCGTCAAAGATGATGTTGAATGGTACCTTCGCCTGGATGAGCGCCTGAGTGAACAGCATGAAGCTCACCGCCGGGGCGTCATTGTTGAATCCCATCGAGGCGTAGGAATAGAGCACCGCCACGTCCGCTATGTTCTCCACATCCTTGTAGTATTCGAATTGGTCGCGGAAGAAATCCTCGTAGCGCCGCTGGTTGGCAGGAATTTTCTGGTCCATGGTGCCAATGCCAATGTCGCCCATGCACTGGCGGCCAAAGGCCATCGACTCGGCAATCTGAAGCGTTGAGCCGCTGGGGCCACCAGTTACGACAAACAAGGTGTTGCCCAGAAGGCTGGCGTTCTTGAACGACCGGATGCGGCTGACCAGTATCCCCTGGTCATTGACGCCCGCGGGGTCTCCTTCCTCGCTCCACACTGCGTCCATGTGTGAGAGCAGCTTCGGATAATAGACACCCTGCTCCCAGATGGTGTTTCTGCCGGAAATTTCAGAGTGCGGATTGCTCTCCACCGCCGTCTCGGGATTGGCGGTTCGAATGACCTCCTCCATGATGGCGTAATACTTGTCCAGTTGATGGCAACGAAAGCCTGCCCACTCCTGGAACAGCGGATCGTCAATGGTGGTCAGGGTGAAGTCAACCTTGGGCGGGGTCATGTAACGCACGTCTGAAAATCCAAAGCGTTTCTTGCGTTCCTGCGGCGTGTACCTGGTGTTTAGATATTCCCGGAAATCTTTGATAGCCAGCGGATGCTGGAAAATGTACGGTTCCGCCTGCAGACTGGTGTTGTCAAAGTGAATCATGTCCACTTTGGCGTCCACCACCGCTGAACGCACCACGCGCTTCATATATTCCACGTAACCGGGATGCATAAAATAGACCCGCCTGCGAAACGTCTGGTCGAAATAGATGACGGGTTTGCCCAGATAGTCGGGCACCAACCACTCCGCGGCGTCAGGGCGCTCCACCAGGAATGTCTCGTATGCGATGGTGCTGCCGATATAAACGCCCACCTTGATGCCGTACTTGTGGAGTATCGGCACAAAGTTTTGGGTGATTTCCATGTATTCCTTTTCGGCCTCGACGCCAAAACCTTTGTAATAGTAAGTAATCCACAACGTGATTCCGGCTTCTTTGATCTTGCGGGCGAAATCCTCGGTGTGCGATTTCCTGAAGTCCTCTTCCTGCCACACCGTTCCACCGCCCCGGCGGCGCATGAAGACCGGAATACTGTCATGATTGCCGGCGATGACCAGAGGTGTTTCAGCAAGCCACACCGGTCCGCGCTTCAGGCGTTTCGATTCTGTTACAGGATTCTGCAATAGGGTCATCTCATCGCTCCATTTCAATAATTGCCAGGGTATAAGTCTCCAGGTGAAGTAGGGCCAAAGTGGAAATCCTTGACGCCCTTCCATTTCAAGGACCTTCCCCAAAATTTAGGAGATCTGGCCACTATCTACAGAAAACACAGGAGATCCAGTTTTCCAAAAGTGGCCGAGGCCGGACATCAAACCTGTAGCAGGAAACACCCCTCATTTTAATCTCTCAATACACGTGTAGCGCGAGTTGAACCCGGGTGGAGCTGCTTTGTTTTCAGCAAATCGGCCACGCCTACCGGTCCCAGCCGCGACAAGGCCAGGCGAGTGCGCCGCTCGAATTCGCGCGTCAATTCGGGCTCAGCGGCTACACCCGCCAAAAAAATGAGGAAAGTCCTGTCCATTTCTTATTGACCGTGAAATGATACCCGAAGTCTCAGGAAAGGCAAGGGACACCAACTGCAGGATCACATGGCAACTGGAAGTGTTTGCTGCTTAACGGCGCAGAAAAAGGAGGATTTGGTTTGAGACGCTGCCTGTTACAAAGATGGAGCGGGGGACGGGGATCGAACCCGCGACGTCCAGCTTGGGAAGCTGGCATTCTACCGCTGAATTACCCCCGCTTCGGCGAAGACACCGCAATCTGATGAACCTGAAGGGGTTATTGCCTATGGCAAAATTGCAAGAAATCCCTCTCAGGCGCTTCAATCACGGAAACAAATGCCTCACAAAAGTGCAGTATAACACGAAGCGTCACGCTCTCGATGTTGATTTGCCAGGGCCTGATATCGCTCGCGATAGGCTTCCGGCTCCTGGGTCTGAAACGGACAAACAGCCCCCTGCCGAAAGGTTCATCTCTTACCCGGCTTTGACTTGAGCCGTTGAAGCATAGACCTTGCTCAAAACCTTTTCGAACGCACGGATGATCTCATCTTCGTCCCGCTCAGTGAGGCAGGAGGGAATGGCAATGATGATGCTGCGCTCAAACAGGCTGTCGGCCGCCGGGCAGGTCCCGCGTTCGTAGCTGGGGTGCGACTCCGAGTTTTCAGCCAGGTTCCACGGAAACCCATGAGCATCCACGCTGGCGCGTTTCAGCAGGCTGGTATTGTTGGTGTAGAGGTGCAGGCCCCAGTCCGGCATCACGATGTTGGTTAAACCCTGCGGATAGGTCACAATCCCTTCGGCACGCAAAGCCCGGCAGACTTCCCGCGCAGCCGCAGCGTCCGCGTAAGTCGTAATCAGGAAGCAGCCCGTGTCTCCCGCCGGGTCCACAATTCTGCGCAACTGGACTTGGGGAAACCTCTCCAGCGCTTTCCGGATGCGGTACTTGCTCCGGTGCATCGACTCAATGACGCGCGGAAGCTTTCGCAACTGAACGCGCAGAACGGCCGCCCGCATTTCGTCCATCCGGTAGCCGCGTCCCCACAGGCGAAGGTTGGGATCGTTCTCAATCAGGCGCCCCTTGCCGTCGCGCGCGTAGCCCAGGTCCTGCGCCGCCACGGCCCGCTGATAAAGCCGTTCGTCGCTGGTGACAACGCAGCCGCCTTCCCCGCTGGTCATGTTCTTGTTGAGCTGGAAACTATAGATTCCCATGTCGCCAAAGGTTCCCACCGGCTGGCCGCCAATGCGTCCTCCGCAGCACTGCGCGCAGTCCTCCAGCAGAAAAATCTTGTGTGCGCGGGCCACCTTGCGGATTTCCAGCACGTCAATCGGAGCTCCGCTCATGTGGACCGCAATGATTCCGGCCGTGCGCGGAGTGATCTGCTTTTCTACAGCGGCGGGATTGAGTCCAAAGGTTTCATCAATGTCCGCCAGCACAGGAATTGCGCCGTGGTTCACCACGGCTGCAATCACTGAAACCCACATGTAGGCGGGAATGATAACCTCCTGCCCCGGCCCCACGCCCAGCGCCGACAACGCGACGTGCAGCGCTCCGGTGCCGCTGCTGACTGCAACGGCATGAGGAACTCCCAGAAATGCGGCGAATTCTTTCTCAAAAGTTTCCGCCTCGCGCTGGTGGTCCAACCCGTAGTAGCGATAAGGCGAACGGCTCTTCAGCACGCGGACGGCGGCTTCCACTTCCTCGTCGTCATAATAATGCGCTCCTGGAAACTCCAGCGGCAGAGGTTCGGTTCGCACGGGCTTTCCGCCCTCAAGGGCAGTCTTTTTGTCTTCTGGTTCTGGCATCATTTCCCCCTTTTAACAACATTGTAAGCCTGGGTAAACCAAGGGCAACCTTTTCATTTCCAGTCCGCCCTGGGCGCGTCTTTCAGCAATCCCAGCATCTTGTAGAGCGTGACGACGGCGTGGTCCACCATGCGCTCCCCCGCGCCAACCTGCACCCAGGTGGTCGCGCTCGTAGCTCCATAGCCACCTTCTGTGGCCGCCTGAATAGTCGGGATGTACCCGGCGTACCCGTTGGCGTAGCCAAGGAAAAAGCAGTCATGCAGCCCGCAACGCTGCCGCCAGTTCATCTGGAATTCCACAAAAGGCTCGCCGGGCAGGCCCATCATCGCAATCTTCCGGTCAATCAGCACGGTGGTTACCGGCAGGTGCATCATTTCCTGGATGGGTGGCGCATAAATTTGGAAGGCATCCGGGCTGACTTCATGCAGCATCTCCTCGCGGAATTTTCCCATATCCCATCGCAAATGGATCGGCAAAGGATCTTCCGCAAAGTCGATGCTGGCGTCCCGGTCCGCCGCGGTCTGGACCTTCTTCGCCACCTCTGCCGCAGCCTTGCCAAGCGTTTCTCCCGCCCAGTCCCGCCTTCCGATCACGTCCTCGGTCACAGGCGTACCCGCGTCGTAAACGTTGATGTCTCCCGCAGCGCCCTGCATGAAAAAGGCCAGAGGTTTGTCGCCAAAAGCCTTCTCCACCACTTTGCACATCACACCAGGGAAATCGGCTGAAAATCGCATATTGTCCGAACCGAAGGTGACGGGGTGGCAGGCATAGTTCACCAGGATGGCCAGCGGCTCCCCATCCATCCGGTCAACGCGCAGGATTGAGACAGTCGGGTCCACCGGCCATGTGGCGACCCTTGCCGAGTTGTTCCAGACCATCGTCACAGTGCCATCGGGATTTAGCCGGCGGCGATTGTAGCCGATGTACGCTTTTCCGTAACCTGTTCCCAGCCGAACCGGCACGGCGTGGTCATGCGCCTGTTGGATGGCCTGCTCAATCTTTTCCAGCGCCGCCGTCTCCCATGCAGGCGTTCCCGACGGGTAAACATCCATCACTACAGGTCCTGCATGAGTGTGAGTGGCCTGGACGATCAGGCAGTTGATGCCGCTCGTTTGTTCTTGCAGCCTGCTTCAGGCGCTCAAGCGATGCGGGGCCAAATGTACGACCAAGGTCGAGATCGACATACGCCAGGCGCTGGTCACCGGCTTCCAGCACCAGGACCCGGGCGTAAAGCGGATCGATGGCGCCCTCGGCGCCTTTCAATCGATTAAAGTAGCCCCACATCTGCACGCCTGCAGGCGGAGTGATGTCCACTTTGGCTACGCCAGCCTTCATGACGGCAGCGTTTCCGGGCAGGCAGAACATCAGCAACACGAGGGCCGATAAAACAAACTGCTTGCGAACAAACCAGTACGGCGGCTCACCCATTGTTAACTTGCTCCTCTCACCTTCCCGCTTTAGCGGCCACCGTCTCCGTGGTTCCTGTTGTCTATTCATACCCCGCTACCAGGCCGGAGCTCTTCACTTCCAGGGCTCCTTTCAAGGCGATATCCGCTGAGGATTTCCCGATCATGATGTCAAACGTTCCCGGCGCCACCACCCAGTGATTGTCGCGGTCCAGCAACTGCAGGTCTTCCGGCCCCAGCGTCAACGTAACCGTCTTTTTCTGCCCCGGTTCGAGTGCCACGCGCTCAAACCCACGAAGCTGCTTCACGGGCGTCGCCACCGGGGTGTAGCGTTCGTGCAGATAGAGCTGGACCGTTTCCACTCCGGCGCGCTTCCCGGTGTTCTCCACATCAACCTTCACGTGCGTCTCGCCATGGCTGAAGATCTGCGGCGGGTCAATGCGAAGGTTGCTGAACTGGAAGTCCGTATAGCTCAACCCATATCCAAAGGGATAAAGCGGAGTCGCAGGCATATCCACATAGCCCCCTCGATGGCTGGCCCAGCCTCTGTTGATCCAATATTCCTTCGACGGCTTGTAGTTGTAATAAACCGGCAACTGCCCCACGCTGCGCGGGATGGTGATGGCCAGCCGGCCGCTGGGGTTAAAGTCGCCAAACAGCACGTCGGCCACCGCTTCGCCGCCTGCTTCACCAGGGTTCCAGGCTTCCACAATGGCAGGAAGGTGCTCGGCTTCCCATCGCACGGAAAGTGGCCGGCCATTGGTCATCACCAGCACCGTCGGCGTACCCGTTGCCGCCACTGCACGGACCAGGTCTTCCTGCACGCCGGTCAGGTCCAGGCTGGCAACGTCATAACCCTCGCCGTCGGTTGGCGCCGGCCCAGCGTGTTCACCTCCTCTGCGCGCCTGCTCGCCCACTACCACGATCGCTACGCCAGCCTTTTTGGCCGCCTCAACTGCCGCCGGAATGCCGCTCTTGTCCTCATCGTTGACGGCGCATCCCTTGGCGTAAAGCACCTGAGTGGCCGGCGAGACTTTCGCTTTGATCGCATCCAGGATCGAAGCGATATGTTGGAGGATCACCTGCGGAGCATAGTCGCCAACCAGGTTGGAGCCATCGTTCGCATTGGGCCCGATCACCGCAATGGTCTTCAGGTCTTTCTTCAACGGCAGCAGGTTATTTTCATTCTTCAGCAGAACGATGCCCTCGTGAGCGGTGCGCAACGCCAGTTGCTGATGTTCTTTTGAGTGCATCACGCGTTCAGCCCGCGCCAGGTCAGCGTAGGGGTGCTCAAAAAGCCCCAGGCGGAACTTCACCTCCAGCACCCGCCGCACCGCCCGGTCGATCAGCCACATGGGGACTTTGCCCTCTTCCACATTTTCAATCAGCGGACCCATGTAGGCAGGTTCATAAGTAATATTCACATCCACCCCGGCCCGCAGGGCCAACGCGCCCGCTTCCTTCTGGGTGGGAACGATGTGCTCATAAATCAGCGTTCCGAAGCCGCCGCCTTCACTTACCTCGATTCCCTTGAAGCCCAGTTCGTGCCGCAGGATGGTGTCATTCCACTTTACGGAAGAGTGTTCCGGCTCGTCTTCAATCTCGGGATATCCCGCCATCACGCCCAATGCTCCCGCTCTGAACGCGGCAATCCAGGGCGGCAGAAAGTTCTCACGCAGGGCGCGCTCAGAAAGTTCGATGGCGCCGCGTTCCAGGCCGCTCGCCGGCTCGCTCTGGGTGGGGAAATCCGTCATCAGGGCGATGGTTTTGTCCGGCGCATCGATATTCGAGCCTTGCGCCCCACGCACAATGTTTTCGGCAATGCGCGAATAGAGATAGGGATCTTCGGTGTACGCTTCCTCGTTGCGGCCCATCCTCGGGTCGCGGTCAACCTCCAGCACCAGCGTCGAAAGAACGTGGATGCCCACCGCCCTTGCTTCCTGCGCGGCGGCGGCGTAGATGGACTTCACCAGCGGCATGTCAAACGTGCTGCCGATGGCCAGTCCTTCCGGGAAAACGGTCCCGCCCGGGAACATTGCTCCGTGCGTGCCTTCTTCGTCTTCGAGGAGCGGAATCTTCAGACGGGTCTGGGTGAGCGCAATCTTCTGGAGATCATTGAAGTATTCAACCTGTTCTTTGACGCCCTTGTGCAGGATGGTATCGGCCAAAGTGAAGAAACCGCAGCCGGGTCCAATCTCGTTGGTATAAGTGCCAGCGGCGAATTTCCGGCACGCGATCTTCTTTTCCGGAATCGTCTTGCCGAGTTCATCCACGTAGACGCAAGGCAAATTGAGCTGGCCGACTTTTTCCTTCAGCGTCATGCGGCTCATCAGGTCATCCACCCGCCGCTCGATGGGCTGCTTCGGATCCAGATAGATCGGGACCCCGGCGGACGACTGCGCATCGATCTGCGTTCCGACGGGTAGAGCCAGCCCGAGGAGGACAACAAGCAGACCCAGCAATTTTAGAATGCGTCCCGGCCGCCTCGGATGACGCTGGCCTTCGCAGCTCCCCACACAATTTTGAACAGACATGTCTTGCATGAAATTTCTCCTTATTGGCAGTCAGCCCAAACTCGATACGCCATCAATGTTGGTTCATCATATTCACGAGGCCGTTGACAATCCCGCCTTCGGCGCAGCCGGGCTTCAGGTGTGTCGCTGTAATTTCGTAGCTGACCTGGTTGTAGGCAGCATCATTTGGAATATAGCCGCTGTACCCGTTCGCGTAGCCCACCATGATCGTGTCTTTGATTGGCGATTCCTTCTGTAAGCGCTGAAGGATCGGGGTCAGCACCTCGCCCGAGACGCCGGTTATGGCAATATTATTGAGCATCAGCAAGCTCAGCCGGATATTGACCGGGTCTGCCTTCTCGAACGTGTATACCTTTCTCGACTCCGGACCCGGCGCAACCTTTTGACCGGGGCAGGTGAGCACTTTCTGGGAACCGCTGATCCTGGCCTCGGTTGACATCTTCTTCAAGGTCATGCCGTTGGCAATGCGAACAACCTCTTCGCCCATAATCCTGCCCAACCCGTCAACCATGCTGAAATCCTGGCCGCTATCCGAGACAATCGGGTTCTGGTCCCCCGCCGCACCCTGGGCGAAAAGGGCTACGACCCCCTTCTCCCCAGCCATCTCCTGTTGTTGAGGCTGCAACTCCCAGCCTTCGTCAGAGCGGTCCTGTTTGAACTTGCCCTCGTAGAAGCGCTCGATAAATCGTGACGCCGCGCCCATCCAGTCGCCGCTAATCTCCATGTTATTCGGACCCATAACAGTGCCATGATCGGCGTAGTTGTACAACAGGGCTATCGGTTGACCCGACAGCGTTTCGAACCTGAGAACAGAGACGGTCTTATCAGACGGCCCATTCGGGTTGTAACCGAGCCCCCACTCTCCCGTTTTGGGAAAATACTCCCGGCGGTTAATATTGATGTAACACTTTCCCGTTCCAAACCCGAACTTTGCCGGCTGAAGATTCGCCTTGGCTTGGCGGACTGCCTCGAACGCTTTATCCTCTGCTGTTTTGGTGTAGGCAATGGTCGCGGGACCCGGTTTGGAAAATGTGCCGATCGTGGGCGCGTCGTGGTCGTGCACGCCCGTCAGGATGATATTGTCCACAGGAATGCCCAACTGGCTGGAGATCCGTTGCGAGATAACCTGCCAGACGGGGTTGGGCATCGCAATCAGCTCCCAGGATACGATGGCAGCATCGTGCGTACCGTCGCTCAGTACGATGGCACGTACGTAAATATGGTCGTGAATTCCCTGGAAGCCTTGCTGGCGGCCTGCGTAGCCTGACATAGGCAGCGCGGCGTTGGCAGGCGGGGTAATATCCACTCGCGCCGCGCCCACGGCGAGTTCCCCCTGCTGTGCTCCGTAAGACGATGGGGCGCATACCCCAAGAAAAATGAAAACACAACACCAGGTGCAAACGGCATAAAGATAGCGCATCATTACCTCCCTTATCCAAATCCTCTGAGGGCAAGTTTCAGCAGAGGTTATAGTCCTCCCGCGCCGGGGTGTCAACCGGCACCTTCCTTTAAGAGAATTACTGGCACTGCTACGACTTGCCCTTTACTTTCCTTTCGGCCGCCCGTATCCTCACTAATCGGGCGATTTCAGGGCGACCCTGCCAGCGCGGCGGGGGCAGCCGTTTGCGCTCGTCATTTCCGAAAAAGTTATGCCGAAGAGTGATACGCCCATAGACGCCGGCCAGTTGCGGTTGCGAAGAGTCCTGACTCTTTGGGACCTGGTGTTTTACGGCCTCGTCCTGATCCAGCCCACCGCTCCCATTCCATTGTTTGGAGTGGCCCAGAAACTCTCCAACGGCCACACCGTCACTACGATTTTAATCGCCATGTTTGCCATGATGATCACGGCGTTCAGCTACGGGCGCATGGCGGCCGTCTATCCGTCGGCGGGATCGGCCTACACCTATGTCGGCAGGGCCCTGAACCCGCACCTCGGCTTCCTCATCGGATGGGCCATGCTGCTCGACTACATTCTACAGCCCCTGCTGAATACCATCTGGATTGCCGTGGCCATCCACAGCCGCTATCTTCCACAGGTGCCCTACGCCGTGGCCGCTCTGCTGGTGGTGGCTTTTATGACGGCGCTGAACCTGCGCGGCATCCGCTCCTCTGCCCGCGCCAACAAAATCCTTTTGATCTCCATGTGCGCCGTGATTGCCGTTTTTCTTTTTCTTGCCGTCCAATATCTTTATCACGGCGGGGGCTGGAGTGGCCTTTTTTCAACAAAGCCGTTTTATGACCCCCAGACGTTCAACGGCCATAAAATCTGGATGGCAACGTCTTTTGCCGCGCTCACTTACATCGGCTTTGACGGCATCACCACGCTTTCTGAGGACGTTAAAAATCCCAAGCGCAATGTGCTTCTGGCCACGGTGCTGGTCTGCTTTCTGACGGGCGTCTTCGCCAGCCTGGAAGTCTATCTTGGGCAGATGGTGTGGCCCAACTGGCACACGTTCGGCAACCTGGAAACCGCTTTTATGGACGTTTGCCAGCGCGTGGGCGGCATGCCGCTGTTCCAGGCCATGGGCGCGATCCTGGTCCTGGCTGCTCTCGGCAGCGGCCTGACGGGGGGTCTGGGAGCGGCCCGGCTGCTGTTCGGCATGGGGCGCGACGGGGTGCTGCCCCGAAAGTTTTTCGGCCACCTTCACCCCAACACCAGCACACCCACCTACAACATTCTTCTGATCGGCTTCATCGCGTTTGCCGGGGCCGTCACCCTGAACTACGTCGGCAACGCTTACGAGCACGCGGCCGAACTCCTCAATTTCGGCGCCTTCCTTGCTTTTATGGGCGTGAACCTCTCAACCTTCTGGCATTTCTGCATTGTGCTGCGGAGCAGAGGCTGGAAAGACATTCTGGGTAACGCCGTGCTGCCGCTGGCAGGATTCGCCTTCTGCGCCCTCATCTGGTGGAACCTCAACCCTCTCGCCAAAACGGTGGGAGGCCTCTGGTTTGCCATCGGCATCATTTACATCGCCGTGACCACCCGAGGCTTCCGCCTCAAGCCCAAGATGATTGACTTCAGCGAATCGTGATCAGCGGCAGGCGTTCGTTCCTTGTTACACCTCCTCGCGCACCACAAAGGGTTCGCGATAGTGCCCGCGCAGCATGCGGTTCGCCTCTTCGTCACCGATAACTTCCTGCTTTACGGGGTCAAAGTTCAAAGTACGGCCCAGGCGGTAGGAAGCATTCGCCAGATGGACCAGCGTGCAGGAAATGTGTCCCTCTTCAATCGGTGCATTCAGGTCTTCCTTCTTGCGGCTGCGGACGCAATCGATAAAATTGGCCCAGTTGTTTCCGCCGCGAGTGGCGCCGGGGCCGCGTTGGTGCGCCGGACCCAGCCAGGATCGGTAAGACGCAGCACCTTCACTATCCGACGCCGTGTAGCCCTTGGAACCGTAGAAAATGTTCCCCACGGTATCGAAGGGGCCACTCCGCCGGCGTGGCTCTTTTCTTGGAGGGCCAAGGAAGCCGGGTATTGAAATGCCAAACCCGGGTGTGCCGATGGATGCTTCGTGGTTGGTAATCCAGTGGCGCACCTCAAATTCCAGCATTTTGCGCTTACCGTCCGGCATCTCGAATTCAAAAACTGAATTCAGCGTGTTGGGGGTCTGCTGGTCGTCATGGAACATAAAATGCCCGCCGATGGCCGACACTTTGTTTGGAAATCCTACTCCCAGCCCCCAGCGGGCGACGTCCATCTGGTGGATCCCCTGATTGCCAATGTCGCCGTTACCGTAATTCCAGAACCAGTGCCAGTTGTAATGGAAGTGGTTGCGCGTAAAATCATGCAGCGGCGCCGGGCCCGTCCACAGGTCATAGTGGACACCGGCAGGGACCGGCTCAACGGGGGTGTGGCCGATGGTGTCGCGGTTGTTGAAACACAGTCCCCGCGCCAGATAGACTTCGCCGATCAGCCCGCCATGGAGTTGTTTAACTTCTTCAATGATGGCCTCATCCGAACGCGAGTTGGTCCCGTGCTGGACAATCCGGTTGTACTTTTGTGCGGCCTTGACCAGTTGGTGGCCGTCCCACCAGTTGTGCGAGCACGGCTTTTCCACATAAACATCCTTGCCGGCCTGGCATCCCCAGATCGCCAGCAGCGAGTGCCAGTGGTTGGGCGCGGCGATGGAGATCACGTCGATGGATTTGTCTTCCATCAGCTTTCGCGCATCGATAAAGGTCTTGGGCTGCGGCAGCGCCATTTCATCCATGTCTCGCAAGCGGCCGGCCATGATGTTTTCATCCACGTCGCAGACCGCGGCAACTTCGGCATGCTCCATGCTCGAGTACTCCTTGACGTGCTCGAACCCCTGGCCTCGGATGCCGCACACGCCAACCCGCACACGATCATTGGCCCCGAAAACTCTGTCCGGGCGTGTAATAAAAGTAATCCCCGCAGGAACAGCCAACCCCGCGCCTGCGTTTGCCGTTGTTTTAAACGGGTTTCTGCTTTCCTCTTTTTCAGTACTGCTCATGTGACCTCCCGCAATCAGCTTGTTTTTCCGGCGTCAGGTCCCGCCGCTCCACCTTCTCATACCACTCAGACTCAGCCCTGGGGCGTGCCGTGGCAACTTCAATCCGATAAGGCTTCCCCTCTCCCGTCATGGCCTTTCCGCGCTTGAGCGCCGGTTTGAGTTGTTGCGGATGGCGGGCCGGAGCTCCCAGTTTCGCGCCGGTTGCCGCACCACCACCCCAGCCAGGGCTGGCTCCAGCCGTGCCGATCAACGTCTGCTCCTCATCGCGGAAGCCAAATGCAAACGGCTTGTATGGGGCGGTAGTATTCTCGCACACTATATCGGCGTTCGCATCCAGCAATTCCGCCAGGAGATGGGATAATTCATCCGGATGGATGGGTGACTGGCCAGGATTCTCCTGTGCAGCTTCCCGCCCGCCGGGTCCGCCTTCTGCGCCCTCACCTGGTGGAACCTCAACCCTCCCGCCAAAACGGTGGGAGGACTCTGGTTGCCGTCGGCATCGTTGACATCGCCGTGACCACTCGAGGCTTCCGCTTCACGCCCAAGATGATCGACTTCAGCGAATCGTGAAATCCCGCAGGCCCTCGGGCTCGAATCAATTTTCGATACGGTGAGAAGCAGGCGGGTATGGCTGCGCGCCCCCGGTCCAGGCTTTTCCTGACATTCGATTTGCACACGGAAGCCGGCGGCGGGCGCCTTCCGGACGTGCCTGCACGGGGTTCAAGATTTGAAACGAGGCTGCGCCAAAGCGCGTTACTTTCCCGGGTTGTTGCCGGCGTCCAGAACGCCACGGACCTTGCGCGCGATGGCTTGCGGCGTGAAAGGTTTCCCAATGAAAGCCTCTGCCCGCCCCAGGGTGCCACTGCGCAGGATGGTGTCGTCAGTGTATCCCGACATATAGAGCATCTTCATGTCGGGGTATAAGAACTTCAGGTAGTCGGCCAATTCCCGCCCGCTCATTCCCGGCATTACCAGGTCGGTCAACAGCAAGGGGATCGGGGCCGGGTGCTGCTTGCAGAGGGCAAGGGCTTCGTCGCCGCACGTCGCCACCAGAATCTTGTACCCCAATCCTTCCAGAATATTCTTCACCAGCAACCGGACGGCTTCTTCATCTTCCACCAGCAGGATGCTTTCAGAGCCCCGGGGCGATGCTCCGGCGCCTTCTTCCGGCGGGAACGGCACGTCGGACTGTTCCTTGACCCGGGGCAGATAGATACTGAAGCCTGCACCATACCCCGGCTCACTGGAGACGAAAATATAGCCTTCACTTTGCCGGACGATCCCGTAGACGGTTGAAAGTCCCAGGCCCGTTCCCTTCCCCTTTTCCTTGGTGGTGAAAAACGGCTCAAAAATGCGGGCCTGCGCCTCCCGGCTGATTCCGCACCCGTTGTCGCTGACTGTCAGGGTTACGTATGAGCCCGGCATCACCTCAGGGTGGACCAAAGCATGGTCCCCGGTAAGGTCCACATTCGAAGTCTCAATGGTGAGCTTGCCTCCCTGCGGCATGGCATCGCGCGCATTCAAGGCCAGGTTCATAATGACCTGTTCGATCTGTCCCCGGTCCGTCCTCGCTCGCCCCAGCGATTCCCCTTGAACAATCACGAGTTCAATATCTTCACTGATCAGGCGATGCAACATCTTCTCCATGTTGCTGAGCACATCATTCAAATCGAGGACCTCGAACACCAGCACCTGCCGGCGTCCGAAGGCCAGGAGTTGCCGGGTCAGGACAACGGCCCGGTTGGCCGCTTTATTGATTTCAATCATCTTCAGTCTGCAGGGATCATCCGGCTCCAGATCTTCCAACAGCAACTGGCCGTACCCCGTGATGATGGTCAGAAGGTTATTGAAGTCGTGCGCGATTCCGCCGGCCAGTTGCCCAATGGCCTCCATCTTCTGCGCCTGCCGAAGCTGCTCTTCCAGGTGCCTCTCACGCGTCACATCGCGTTCCACAGCGACGTAGTTGATGATCTGCCCCGTTTCATCCCGCACCGGGGAGATGACCGCTTCGGCCTCGTAAAGAGTTCCATCCTTCCTCTTGTTGATCAGAGCGCCCGCCCAGGCGCTCCCCTGCTTGAGCGTGGCCCACATCGCCTGGTAAAGTTCCGGACCCTGTCTGCCGCTCTTCAACAGCCGTGGATTCTGTCCCATCACTTCCTCGCGGCGATAGCCGGTAATCTGTTCAAAAGCAGGATTGACGTATGTGATCGTTCCGTCCGGCTCCGTGATGACCACACTCTCGGCGGTATGTTCCACCGCCAGGGCCAGGCGGGCGCGCGCTCTCTCGGCCCGCTTGAGGTCGCTGATGTCCCGGGCAATCACCGAAACGCCGGTAACCTGGCCGGACGAGTTCCAGATGGGCGAGGCCTTGATCGACGCATCAATCAACGTCCCAGCCTTCCTCTTGCGGACGGTTTCATAGGGAGGAACAGGCTCTCCCTTTCGCACCCGGGCGTAGATTTCCTGCATTTCGTCGATCCGGCCCTCCGGCACGATCAGGGAAATGTTGCGCCCCTTTGCCTCCTCCTCCGTGTAGCCATACATCGTTTCTGCGCCCTTATTCCAACTGAGGATCGTGCCGTCCAGCTTCTGTCCGATGATGGCGTCACCGGAGGATTCCACAATGGCCGCCAACAAACCCCGCGCCTGCTCGGCGCGCTTGTGGTTGGTGATGTCGCGGATGTTGCATTGAATGACCCGCTTCCCATCCACCGGGTAAGCATTGCTGACGAACTCGACGTCGATTAAACGCCCGTCGTGGGTTTCAAGCGGCAAGTCTTCATAACGGATATATTCTTTGTTCTGCAATTCCTGAAAAGCCTCCCGGGAGGCCTCGATATCTTTGAAGGGACCGAGTTCCCAGAGCCGCTTCCCCAGACAGTCCTCAAGGGAATAACCCAGCATCTTCAGAAGAAAGGGATTCACGTCCGTGATGGCGCCGCTCGCGGCATCGAGAATCAGGATGCCGTCCTGGGCGGTTTCAAAAAGGCGGCGATAGCGAGCCTCTGAAATCCGCAGTTTATCCTCATCGCGCTTGCGGCCCGTGATGTCGCGGATGTTGCATTGAATAACCCGCTTCCCATTTACCGGGTAAGCATTGCTGACGAACTCGACGTCGATTAAACGCCCGTCCTGGGTTTCAAGCGGCAGATCTTCATACCGGATGTATTCTTTGTTCTGCAATTCCTGGAAAGCCTCCCGGGAGGCCTCAATATCTTTGAAGGGTCCGAGTTCCCAGAGCCGCTTCCCCAGACAGTCCTCAAGGGAATAACCCAGCATCTTCAGAAGAAAGGGATTCACGTCCGTGATGGCGCCGCTCGGGGCATCGAGAATCAGGATGCCGTCCTGGGCAGTCTCAAAAAGGCGGCGATAGCGAGCCTCTGAAACCCGCAGCTCCGTCTCCCCAGGCCCCGGTTTGATTCCTCGCTCTTGGTTGTCGCCGTTGTCATGTTCCACGGGCATAACATCCTTCCGCAGGCGCTATAAGTTTCTTTGGTTTTGGCCGACACGCGCTCGAACCGCGAGAATCATCAACTCGCGGCGACCGTCCGGCAACGTTTACTTACCGATCAGTTCCCTCCGTCGCCCTTCAGCCTGCCAGTTAGAACGTGGTCTGCAGGGGCCTCCGCATCGAAGGCTTCCCATTTCGCCCTCGGCGCGCGGCAGCGGGAAATCGTTGACACAGCCGTGCCAGGGGCGGGTCTCGGAAGCCAGTCCTATCGATGCCATTCTTTATAATCGGCATTTTGGGGAAGCAAGATTAGAGTTTGGCTCCCTCGCAAAATACTTTTCCCGCTGCCCGGCGAGGCGCTTATTCCCGCAGACGCCGCGCCACTGTAATCCATCCTCCTGCCTCGGAGCGGCGTTTGACTTCGCCCAACGCCGTCGGCTACCCTGAGGAAGGCTGGGTTCTGCCCGCTTTGAGGTGTGATTTCACCATGCGAAGAGTTTACCTGGATAACAACGCCACTACTCCTGTCGCGCCTGAAGTGTTGGAGGCGATGAAGCCCTACTTTCTGGACGACTACGGCAACGCGTCGTCCATCCATTGGTACGGGCAGCGCGCCAGGGCGGCTATTGAAGCCAGCAGGGAACAGCTTGCCCGCCTGCTGAACTCGCGCTCCAGTGAAATTGTGTTTACCAGCGGCGGCACCGAGTCAGACAATCAGTCGTTGTTTGGCATTGTGGGAGCCTGCAAGGCAGAAACGAAACACCTCATCACCACCACCATCGAGCACTCTGCGGTGCTGCACACTGCGAAGGAACTGGAAAAACGCGGGGTGCGCGTCACCTACGTTCCCGTGGGGTCAAGCGGCGTGGTCGATCCCGCAGACATTGAAAAAGCCATCGCCCCCGACACCGTGCTGATTTCCGTGATGCACGCCAACAACGAACTGGGAACCCTCCAGCCGATCGAGGAAATCGGGCGTATCGCGCGCCAACACGACATCTATTTCCACACCGACGCCGTGCAGTCCGTCGGCAAGATTCCTGTGGACGTAGCCAGCCTGGGCGTTGATCTGCTTTCGCTTTCCGCCCACAAATTGCACGGTCCCAAGGGCGTGGGTGCGCTCTACATTCGCAAGGGCACCATCCTGCGGCCGCTGATGTACGGCGGACACCATGAGCGCGACCGCCGGCCCGGCACCGAAAATGTTCCCGGCATTGTGGGCCTGGGAAAGGCCGCCGAGCTTGCCGGCGAGTCTCTGGCGGAAGAGATGGAGCGCGTGGGCGAACTGCGCGACCGGCTGGAGAATGGAGTTCTTTCCAGCGTTCCTCTGGCGACCGTTTCCGGCGACAAGTCGCAGCGCCTCCCCACCACCAGCAACATCAGCTTTGACTACATCGAGGGCGAAGGTTTTGTGATCGCCATGGATTTGAAAGGCGTGGCGTGTTCCACCGGGGCGGCGTGCTCGTCGGGATCCATCGAGCCTTCGCACGTGCTCACCGCCATCGGCCGAAAGTATGAGCAGGCGCGCTCGGCCATTCGCTTCAGCCTGGGGCATTTCACCACTCCCGAAGACATCGAGTACACCCTTGAAGTGTTGCCGCGCGTGGTGGAACAACTTCGCTCGCTTTCTCCGCATTACAAGAAGGATGCCGTCAGCGCCCAGCCCGCCGGGGCTTGAACAAAGACATTGGCAGGCGCGCTGAACTCTGATTCCCATGACCATTGCAATAGCCATGAGCGGCGGTGTGGACAGCTCTGTAGCCGCGGCGCTGCTGGCTGAAAACAATCCGCCCGCTGATTCGAACGGCCCCCGGCCGTCGTCGGCATGACCATGCAGCTGTGGAACCAGCGGCGACTGCCTGCACTGCTGGGCGCCGAGGAAGGCGAGCCGGCACGCGCCAGCGGGCGCTGCTGCTCGCTCGACGACGTGTATGACGCGCGCCGCGTGGCCGGCTTTCTGGGACTTCCCTACTACGTGGTCAACCTGGAAGACCGCTTTGAGCAGGGCGTGGTGCGCCCCTTCGTGGAGAGCTACCTGGCGGGCGAAACGCCCATCCCCTGCAGCCTTTGCAACACGGAAATCAAGTTTGCGGAGTTCATTGACACGGCGCGCAAGGTGGGCGCTGACACCATCGCCACCGGGCATTATGCGCGCGTCGAGAAGGACGCGGATACGGGCAGCTACCGCCTGTTCGCCGGCCGCGATCCCTCGAAGGACCAGTCGTATTTCCTCTTTGGGCTCACGCAGCCGCAGCTTGCGCGCACCCTGTTTCCGCTGGGCGAGTTTACCAAGGATGAAGTCCGCGCCATGGCCCGCGCGAGAAACCTTCCTGTGGCCGCGAAGCCCGACAGCCAGGAAATCTGCTTTGTTCCCACGGGCAACTACCGCCGCTTTATCGACGCTTATCTCAGCGAGCAGGGAAAGAAGATTGAGGATGCCGACGGCGAGATGGTGACCACAGACGGCCGCGTTCTGGGCCGGCACGAAGGCTTGGGCAACTACACCGTGGGGCAGCGGAAGGGACTGGGCATCGCCACCGGATCGCCGCTTTACGTCATCGAGCTGGACCGCCCGCACAACCGCGTGGTGGTGGGAGCCGACGAGGAACTGCTGAAAAGCCGCCTGCTGGTGCGCGAAATCAACTGGATCCGTCCGGCGCGCGAGGGCGATTCCTTTGAAGCCCGCGTCAAAATCCGCAACAAGCACTTCCCTGCCCCCGCCCGCGTCGAGGCTCGCGCAAGCGGCGAGGCCCTTGTCGAATTCGCCAGCGCCGCAGCGCGCCATCACCCCCGGCCAGGCCGCCGTCTTTTACGACGGCGATGAAATGGTCGGCGGCGGATGGATCAGCAGCGTGCTCGGCTGAAAGTCGACAGTACTGTCGTAGCGCCGCTGTCCCGGCGGCCCTTTCCCCAAATGCCAGCGGGACGCTGGCGCTACGGGCCAAGCCCAACCAACGATTTAAGCCTTCCTTGACAGAAATCGCCAGGTGTGAGGCGCGAGGCGGCGGGCGGCGGGATTTTTGATCAGGGACTTCTTCAAGGCAGCCAGATCCTCCGGCACGTCGACGTCCGGGCAGGGTTCAAGCACCGAGCACGAGAAGCCGTGTGAGAGCAGGCTGGCAAGCGTATCTTCGAAAGCGAATTCGGTTCCCAGGCGCAGGCCGCTGAAAAGTCCGCGGCAGGTCTTCCGCAACCCAATCAGATAATAGCCGCCGTCCGGGCACGGGCCGAGCACAGCATCCGTGGCGCGCAATTCATCGAGCGCCAGCCGCAGCATTTCAGGGGCAAGTTCCGGCGAATCCGTCCCGATAATCACCACTCGCGAGTGCCGCCTGAGCAGGTGCGTGAATGCGCGCTGCAGCCGCTGCGCGAGATCGCGGCCCTGCTGCCGCCGGCACTCGAATGCGGGCGGGACCATTTCCAGAGATCCGCCTGCTGTCAACACGTAGCGGGTGGAATTTGCTCCGAGTTTTGCCACCTTTCGCAGCGTATCGGAAACCAGCGCCCGATGAAACTCCGCTGCGCCGTCCGGGCCCAGGGCGGGGATCAGCCGCGTCTTGGTTTTGCCCTTGACGACCGCGCGCGCAAAAACCGCCACGGCTGCGGAAGAGTGAGATGCCTCAGACGCGCGGACCTTTCGACTCCGGCCCCGAGCCCGCGACCCGGCAAATGATTTCCCGGTCTTGACCGCGTGGGCGGTTCCGCCTTTTTCCGGCACGCCCGGCGGGGTTTTCAGCTTTGCAGGAGATACTTTGCGGGTGGAATGGGATGGATGTTTGGGCAATGAAGTTCAGTCAGGAATTTCGCTGTTTCAGCCGCGGCCGGCCTGGCTTTCCCAAATCGGGAAGAAACAGAAATTCAGGCTTGCCGGTGAGAACTAAATGAACATCTGTTCGTCTTGCGGCACGTCACTTGTGCGCGACTCGCGGCGCCTGGAAAGGAAGAAATCGAGCCCCGCCTGAAGGCCTTTGATAACGGCCGACGCTTCCGAAACGGGAGCGATGATGTTGCGCTGGACGGTGGCCGTGGTCTTATCCACTCTCTCCAGCACGCCGGTGATGGTCTGGTCAACGCGAATCACCTGCAGCCGGAAGCGGTCCAGCAGATCATCGAGGGCCTCATCGACGCTGCCGGTACGTTGGCGCAATACGCGGGCCACTTCCGCCAGGTCGGCGGTGATGGAACGGAGAGGTTCGCGGGAACTGGCCACGATCTCCGTGAGGGACGCCGCCAGCGGGTCGATGCGGCGGCTGACGTCGGCCCGAATGCCCGCCACCTCTCCCTTGATTTCACGGATGGCCTTGTAAAGGCCAAACATGGAAAAAGCCTGCAGAACGATGGCTGCGGCGGCAATGATAATAAAAATCGTCAACACGGTCTCATGGGCCATACGCTATTCTTCGGCCGCCAGGGCCACTAGCTAAGAGTGGCTTACTAAGCCTCCTTGCCTTTCTCCTCCCTGTAGGCTTGCTTTCCAGCTTCAAGCGCGGCGGACAACTGCTCCTTCTGTTTGGCAACCGATCCCCGGGCCTTATCCACATAACCTTCAGCCCTCTGGCGGTACTCCCTGCTTTTTTCTGCTACCCGGTCTCTGCCTTCGCCGGCCCGCTGGCTGATGTAGTCGCGCGTTTCCTGTCCTGATTTTGGAGCAAAAAGGAGGGCCAAAATTGCACCAATCCCCGCTCCGGCCAGAAAGAACGCTACCTTCGACCCTCCATTGTTTTCACTCATTAGAAATCCTCCTGATTCTTCTTAGGCGACCACTTTCATCGCAAATTCTTTGCCCCGGTCAAAAGCGTCCTCCGCCTGCCGGCGGATCTCACGGCTGCGCGCGGCAACAAAATCAACGCCATCCTCCGCGGCCCTGGAAATCAACTTGCGCGTCTGGCGCCCACTCTGGGGGGCATAAAGGAGACCCATCGCGGTCCCAATGCCAACTCCCGCAGTCAAGATGCCCAAACCGTATAGCATGTTTTTCATCTTCATGGTTGACCTCCTGTCTCTCAAAGAGGTTATCAAAGTCCAGCCAGATTTTCAACATTAAATTATATTAGTTTTAAAGCAATTATTAATATACCGACCAGACTATCTATTAGTTTCATGTTTTCCCATTTTCCAGGTATTCCATAATTCGCAGCGCCTGCTTTTGGGTCACAACCTGGGATAGTTCAGCCTCGCTTACCGATTTCAGCTTGTTCAGGCTGCCAAAGTGTTCCAGGAGCTTCCGGGCCGTCCGCTCACCAACTCCGGGGACTTCGAGCAGTTCCGAGGCCAGTTCGCGGCGCGTTCGGCGCTTGCGGTGGAAGGTCACGGCGAACCGGTGGGCCTCATCCCTGATGCGCTGGATCAGGTGCAACGCCGGCGAGTGATGGTCCAGCGCAATCGGTTCGTCTTCCCGGCCGTGGACGTAGAGGATCTCTTCCCGCTTGGCAATGCTGGCCAGCGGCTGGTTGATGATTTCAAGCCCGGCCAGCGCGTCGGCCGCCGCGTGGAGCTGCCCCACCCCGCCGTCAATCAGCACCAGGTCCGGCAACCGCTTGTTCTCCTGCTGCAGGCGGCTGTACCTCCGGCCCACCACCTCGCGCATACTGGCAAAATCGTCATTCTGCGGGACTGTCTTGATAATGAATTTGCGGTAATCGGATTTCTTCATCTGGCCGTCTTCGCACACCACCATGGAAGCCACGATGTCGGTGCCCTGGATATGGGAAATGTCAAAGGCCTCAATCCGCCGGGGAGGTTTGGCAAGGTCCAGAACGTCGGCCAACTCCGCCAGCATCTCTTCCGTTTTCGGCTGGAGCACCCGGAAGCGGCGTTCGAAAGAATGGCGCGCGTTCCTGGCCACAAGTTCCAGCAGCCCGCGGCGCCTGCCGGCCTCCGGAGTCGAGATGTGCACGGCCCGGCCGCGCTTTTCCGAAAACACCTCTTCAAGAATGTACTGGTCTTCAAAACCCACCGGCACAAAAATTTCGCCCGGCACATACTGCTGGTCCAGATAAACCTGCTTGACCAGGGCCGAGAAAACGTGGCCGAGGTCAGGTTCTTCCAGGTCCTCCCAGAAGAACTCGCGGCGGTCCACGGTGCGGCCGTTGCGGAAGTGGAACAAGTCGACGGCCATCTGCGTTCCTTCACGGTGGAACCCGAAGATGTCGAAGTCCTCGCCCGATGAGGCCGCCATCTTCTGCCGCTCGCGCAACTGTTCAACGGTGAGCAACTGGTCGCGATAGCGGCCGGCCTCTTCGTAACGCTGCTCTTCTGAAGCGCGCTCCATGCGCTTGTGCAGTTCCCTCATCAGCTCGCTTTCGCGGCCTTCGAGAAACATGCGAACGTCGCGCACGGCTTCCGCGTATCGTTCCGGCGTGGTCAGTCCCTCGACGCAGGGCCCCAGGCAGCGCTTGATGTAGTACTGAAGGCAGGGCCGCGGATGGTAGCGCCCCAGGTCCACTTTGCACGAGGGCACAAAAAAGCGGCGGTGGATCAGGTCGACAATCCGGTAGGCGAGCCCGCCGGGGAAATAGGGGCCGTAGTAGCGCGATCCGTCTTTCCGCAGGCGGCGGGTGACGTAGACGCGCGGGTAACGCTCCTGCAAAGTGAGCTTGATGTAGGGATAGGTCTTGTCGTCGCGAAGCAGAACGTTGTAGCGCGGCTTGAACTGCTTGATCAGGTTGTTCTCAAGCGCCAGCGCTTCCTTCTCATTGTCCACCAGAATGGTTTCGAGGTCGGCGGCCAGGTCGAGCAGGCGGTCGCGCTTTTCGTCGCTGGGGCGCGATTCCTGAAAGTAAGACCGCACGCGATGCCGCAGTGACTTGGCCTTCCCCACGTAAATCGGCTGCCCGGCCACGTCCTTGAAAAGGTAAACACCCGGCCGCGCCGGCAGGTCTTCCGCTCTTTGCTTGAGAAGCTCGTTCATGCGCATTTCCCGCTTTGCAGCTATTATCGCCCATCCCAACGAATTGCGGAAAGGCGCAGCGGCGCCGGGTAGTGACTCGGTTTAATATGTGGCACGGGCGTCTCGCCCGTGCTTCGGTCAAAAGACACGGCCAGGATGGCCGTGCCACAAAATGGGAAGCAAACTGAGCCACCACCCGTTGCGGGGTTTCGCTGGGCAGCTTTGCACCATTGACTTCACTGTCGATGCTACCTATGATGATGGCACTCTAGGGTGAGGGCCCGCGTGCCAGACAACATCATTTCCCATTATCGCGTGATCGAGAAACTCGGCGGCGGAGGGATGGGTGTGGTGTATCGGGCAGAAGACACCACGCTGGGGCGATTTGTTGCGCTGAATTTTTGCCAGTAGAGCTGGGCTCAAATGTCGCGCCGGGCCTTAGCCCGGCACTTCTCAATAAACCTCGCCGTGGGTTCCGAGGGTTTCGAGAAGGATGGCCTCGCCGCCCTCATGGGAAACAAATTTGAAGACGATCCGCAAGTCGTAACCTGCGCTTGCGGCCCACGAGTCTTTGAGTTGTCCGCTCAGTTTATGGGTTTTCAGGCGGGGATGGAAGGCGTCCGCTTCAAGAAGCTGCAAGGCTGAGCTCAAGGTGTCTGCTGCTTCAGGGCGCGTCTTGCAGTATTTCTTTGCCGCCCGCACAAAGGCGCTGGAGCGCCAGCAGGGCGCGCTTCAAGAAAGAATCTCTTTCATCAGCTCGGCTGGCGTGGTTGGACGCGAGCGGCCTTCGGCGAATTCTTCCTGCGCCTCCTGAACGTCGCGGGCCAACTCGGCCCGGCGGCGGTCGCGCAAGCGGTTCCGCAGAGTTTCCACCAGGGCTTCCTGTTCTTCCGGCGAAAGACCCTCCGCCCCTTCAAGAATTTCACCGTATCGCAACCGGCCTGCCATGGTTTCTCCTGCGCTTATCTTAGCCCTTCCGTCGCAAAACAGCCAGCCTCAATTTCGCGGGCGGCGGGTACCTCGCCACGTGGCGCAGAGCCTTGCCATTGGCGCTCTGCGAGGTCCCGAAGGGATCCGCCTCGCGCCATCGAAAAGATGAGCAAAGCTCGCTTCGCGAAATCGCAGACCCTAAAATACAAGC
>CAVTBN010000012.1:0-508987 GCA_963732975.1 uncultured Acidobacteriota bacterium
TTGAAGGAATTAGTGATTGAGCGAATGGCGATTGGGTGATTGAAAGAGAGTGCTGATGTAGGGGAGGGCTCCGCCCTCCCGCTTTCTTCCCGGCTCAGACTGCGCGGGAGCCCCGAGGGCTCCCCTACTAAACCAAACCGTTCCCGCCATCCTAACCCCACTCAGCTACGCTGACCGCAGACATCAAAAGTCGATATCTGCGCCACCCGCCCGCACGCTATCAGTCAGGCACCGTCCGAGTCAGATTTCTTTACAGCTGCAGCCGACGGGCAAATCTGAAACTCCCTTCCAAGAATCTGACAGATCGGTTCATGAACAGTGTCAAGCGAGTGGAGTCTCCAGCCTGAAGGCACCGAGATGGCAATGATCGCGTCGCCAATCTTTCCGCACATGAAACATGTGAAGGTCGAGGGGTCACTATTTCCCCTAGCGATGGGAGCGTCCATTCGCACTATGGCTGGGTGTGCTCCTTTCTCCTGCGAGATTCCTGCAACCGCCCTCAACTGCTCCGCGTATTTGCCCCCTTGAAAAAACTTTTCAACATCGCATCCGGCTCTGCACCGGTTAACATTGGAGAATATTTCTTCAAATCGCCTGATCGTATCGCGTCTTTCCTCACCGGCCACCACCCGTAACGAGAACGGGACCCTCGCACATCGTGTCGGGTCCGCTCCTGTCCGTTTGTAGGCCAGATCAAACGCATACGCCACCTCGAAGATGAGATCCTCGAGTTTATGGAGGCAACTTTCCTTCTCGGACGAACTTTTCAGGTCAAGCCCGGCATCCGATACGATGTTGCCGACCGCCGTGAGAACGCGCTTGCCCTCCCTTCCGAAGCTGTCGCTATAAAAAAGTAACGCGTCGGCGAAAGTAGGGTGGAACGGATCCACGGCTTCAAAGTAAAAGTGAATCCACGACATAAGGAGGGCACGGTAAAATTCCATTCTTACATAGTTATTTACATAGCGCGGGGGCGGGATTAGCTCAGCGAGACGCGCTTTATGCACGGAATGCCCTGTAAGGTGCTTGAACGTGACCGATGTGTCGAGGAAGGACTTTAACCCCGCGGCGGCACTGTTGTCATGCGGGTTCTGCTGGGGCTTCTTCGTCATCAGGGATCTCAAAAGAGAGGCCGCCGAGGACCCGCGCTAGCCTTTCATGCAACTTCTCCAACTGCTGTGGGGAGAGGTCGGGAAGCTCGCGGAGCCAACCTAGTGCTGCGGCTACGTCGTCGATTTTCTTGCCAGAAATTTCCGACCAATGGGGCCTGAGGAAGTCTTGGAGGAGAGAAATAGCCGACGCGAAGCTCCGTGTTTCTGGAATCGCGGCGCTTTCGATATACGCAATGCTTAGAAACCGTCTAAGGCCGGACACCCGCGCTGCGGTCTCGGGTTCGCCAATCGCTGCACGCAAACGCTCGAATAGGTCCGATAGCTCGTCGACCGTAGCTCGCCTCAAGTGGGGCTCGTACTCCGTAACTACACGGTGTCGCCCGGCAAGTAAGGTCAGGGTAGGTCTGGCACGTGCAGTCAAGCGGGCGCCCGTGCCAGACGTCGGCCCCGTCCCACGGCCGGTCGACTCCTCGCCGACCTGCGTCGTGGTTTGAAGCACGTGCACTGGTCCCGACCGCGCCGCCGGAAACCGGTTTCGTCTGGTAGCGCCCTCCACGGTTGCGTCAAGGCCAGTGCCAGGTGTGGTTCCAAAGGTAAAGCCCCCGCCCAAGACAATTTCCGGGATCGGCGTAGGCTCCTCTGCTCCACTTGGAGCGGACTCCGAGCTTGACGCCTTGTCGGGAGGTTCCACCCAAGGGAAGGATGTTGTCAATCCTTCCACGGGTCGGAGTTGAACCATGCAACGCTCCTACTTCTTAATGCCAAAAAGATAGTTTACAACATTTGTCCCCAGCTTTTCATGGAACGCAAGGCCGTCTTCGTAAAAACCCAGCACCTCAGCGGCCCTCACCGCCTCTCGGGCGTAGTCTACGTCAACAAGGAGGGTAACCTCGGGAACGTCCTGGTAAATTTCCGTGCCGGGGAGTGATTGCTCGCGAATAGGGAAGTTATTACGCCGGTCTGGCTGCAGGTGGATTTCGAGTTCCGCCTTCTTCATCGGTCCCATCCGCAGCTTGATACTGGAATTGTCCTCCGAGAAGTCAACAACGTAAGCGGCATCGTCAGGATGGGGGCAAATACCCGTGGTAATTTCCTCGTTTTGCGCAAGGAGCTTCCGCGTAAAGAGCGAAACCAGATTCTCAAAATTCATTGAGACTGTCTGCAAATAGATCCGCCTGAACCCAAGCCGTCCGTACCGGGCAATTTCTAGCTCCTCTGAGAGGACATCAATTGCCTTACGGATGCGAGTATCGTCATCATCTCCCTTCCCTCTCGTGTCCTGGGCATACACGTAAGCTTTGTGCCCAAGGTGCAAACTGCAGTGCCTGTCGAAGTTCTGCAACGTTACGCTTAGTCTGTCTGTCCACCAGTCCGGGTACTCTTGGAAAGACTGTGATAGCGAATAGAGTTTGTCGTAGAATTTCAGGGTTGCCGCGTAGTCCGCACGAAAGATAGTCTTGTAATAATTCACGACCAGCCACCTCTAAACATGAAAGGAACCTACTTGTTGCCGAGGTCGGGATTTGATGTTAGCCCGCAACGTGCCCGTCGTCAAGCCAACGTATGCCCCGGGACTGGCGCAGAGGCTTGCATGTAGTGTCTGCGATCCCGCGAAGCGAAACGGCCTCAGCTACCCTCTTGTTTTGTCCGGCGATTCAGGAATCGTGCTGCCGGAGTGGCCTATAACGCATTCAATTGATTCGAAGGATCCCTCACCCGTCCCGGCATTGCGGGACACCCTCTCGCCATGAGAGAGGGGACAGGATTGGGAGGCGCGGTGTGCGGCGCCCGGTGTTGCGGTTTGAAAGCCGCTCATGATTTCCCCGCTGGCAGTCCATATGATCTTTTCCTTACAATATGCGCGGCAGGCGATAACCGCAATATAACGTGCAACTTTATATACCTTAACGACTTTAAAAGCAAAGGAAAAAGCAGAAAAGCAGTGACAAGTGACAACCAGGGAATTGGCGATTTGCGATTGGTGATTGGCGATTGAAAAGGCAATTATGAATTATGAGTTCTGAATTTTGGGTTATGGATGTAGACGGGCTCAGGGACGGGCCAAGCGAGACAGCGAATTGATTTCATCCTTCAGCGCGCGGTGGGGTCGAGCACGGAGAGCTTTTTGAAGTAGGTACGATAAAAGCCGCGGTCGCGCGTCAGCAGGCGGTCAGCCTGGAGAAGGGCGTGAGCGCCGATCAGAAAATCTGCCGTGACACGCGATCTCGATCCGCCGCGGCGGCGGTATCGAGTCCATTGAGCGCCGGCCTCAAGAGCAGACTCCTCGTCCACCGGGCTGAACTCGATTTCAAGACGTCTCATTGCGTCCCGAGTGGCGTCGGGTGAACGGAAATTCGCGCTCAGTTCCGCCCATACGACCTCGCAGGCCACCAGCTTTCCCTGTGCCATGGAGTTTCGGATGGCCATCGCTGAAAGCGGCCCGAAAAGGGGATCCGGGCCCAGAACATCGAGCAGTACGTTGGTGTCGAGAGCGGTAATCATTCTGGTTTTTCGGCGCCGCGCAACTCGTCGATGATTTCATCGGTGCGGCGTCCGAGCTTCAGGATTCCGTACAGTTCGTCGATGGCATCGCGGGAATTTCGCTTTGTCAGCACAAGACGGCCTCTGTTTTCACGCACCTCAAGCACTTGCCCCTTGCGAAGCCCCAGCCGTTCCCGCAGCCGCTTGGGAATGGTCACCTGGCCTTTTTCAGACACCGTGGTTTTCATACCATTATTGTATGAATTCCTACCATGGAAGTCAATTAGCGGCGGCGCGGGGCCAAAGGTCGATCCCATGGTGGCGCTGCGGTACGAGTAGCGGCGGCTTTACGCCGCCATTGGTGATTGAGCGATTGGTGATTGGTGATTGATAAGAAAAAGGGCCGATTACGAGTTACGAATTACCCGGCCACCTCCTGCGAAAGGGCACGAGTTTATTCGCGGGGTGGGGTTTTGGGAAAGGGCATGAGTTTATTCGCGGGGTGTGGTTTTGCGAAAGGGCACGACTTCAGTGTTCGTTGCCAAGACATAGTTTACAGCGGGTGCCAGGACATCCTTTACAGTTCAGGTTTGGTTCTGGGGGTCTTGGGACCCGGAGGGAGCCCGTAGGGCGACCGGAGGGTCCCAAGACCCCGTCGCCGCGCTTCCTTCCCTCCGCTCGACCACCAGAGGCCGCGTCCGGCCCTGCTCCAGATCAATTTCCCGGATGTACATATGCCGATAGCTGACCAGCATCTTCCCATCCACGCATTCGATCCGCACCCGATGGCCTCCCAGCGACTCGCAGACGAACCATTGCCGTCCGCCCTCTCGCAGCAGGCCGTTCCTGTTCAACCGCCTCACTTCACTCCCTGCAGGGTACTCCCATTCCCGCGGCTGCTCCTGGTAAGCTCGCGGGCTGGGCCGATAGACCTCCGCCGGCCGCCGCATCCCCAGAGCTTCATGAGGCCGCCGCTCGTTGTAATCGCGCCGCACCGCCGCCAGCAGCGGACCCCACTGAGGCCAATGCTCCGGCAGACCCCGGTGCCGCAACTCGATGCCCAGCGTGCGGTGGAACCTCTCCACCTTGCCCTGCGTCTGCGGATGGCAGATCCGGCCATAAGACAGCCGAATCCCTTGCTCGATCAGCCGCACCGACAGCCGCGTCAACCCCCAGCCGTTATGCTCCGACCACCACAACGTCCCCCGATCCATCAGCATTGCCTCCGGCACCCCGTAGCGCCGGAACGTCTCCACCAGGCAGTCCCACGCCCCCTCCCCGCTCAGCCTCGGCAGCGCATACAACCCCACCGCGTATCGGCTGTGATCATCCACTATCGACAGCGGATGACACTCCGCCCCCGGCAACGGATATTGCCCCTTGGTATCCATCTGCCACAGCTCGTTCGGCTCGGCCCGCTCGAACCGCCCCGGCGCCGCCGTGTGCACCTTGTCCCCGATCTGTCCTCGCCGCTCCAGTATGCGGTGAATCGTCCGTACCGGGATCACCACCCCCTGCTCGTCCCTCAGCACCACGTGCAGCTTCTTCGCTCCCCAGCCCGTCTGTTCCCGCAGCGCCACCACTCGTTGCTCCTTCGCCGCTTCTGTCCGCCTCGGGCTGCGATGCGGGCGCCGGCTCAGCTCCCCCAGGCCGGTGAAACTCCCCGCTCGCTCATACCGCTGCCGCCACAAATATCCTGTCGGCCGCGAAACCCCGAACTCCCGGCACAGCGCCGTCATCCCTTCCTTCCCGCTCACCGCCCGTGCCACGAATTGCATCCGCTGCTCGTCCACTTCCATCCTCTTCCACGGCATCGCTCCCGGCCTCCTCCCCGGATGCCGGTAACTCTATCCCACGGTGTAAAGGATGTCCTGGCAACGAGTGTAAAGAATGTCTTGGCACCATACACTTCAGTCGTGCCGAAAAAGCGGTCCCCATCCTTCGCGGGCTTCAGCCCCTGCGCCAGGCCGGCCGGGCCAAAGCAGAAACCTCAGCGGCTAAAGCCGGCCATTGGCTGCGCTGCTATTCGACACGGCTGAAGCCGTGTCCCCCTAAAGTTGAAGTCCGTGCCCTTTCGCCGCGAGAAGCGCCACACCTGGAAGTGACGGCCACCGACCTTGTCGGGGAAAACTCCAGCCGCCGCTGCACGGAACACAGCACTTTTGCCAAAGGGTGCGGCCTGCAATCGGTTCAGGCGCGGAGATGGCGGGGCGGCTTCTGGAGGATCATTCGAATGGCGCGGGACTGATGGCCGTTCATCGTTTCCACCTGGAACTCCTGCCAGCTGAGGGTTTTGAATGGGGCCGCAAGGCGCTCGAGGTGCTCCCGGGTGTGGTGCCGCAGGGTCACGCCTTCCTCCAGCCGGAACACGCCGTAGAGGCCGTGCCGGGGCTCGAAGCGCTTGTACCGCTCACGGTTGCGCGCGTCGCCGTTGATGAGCAGGTCGCTCACATAGAGAATGCCGCCGCCCTTCAGCACCCGCAACAGCTCAGAGAACAGCCTGGTCTGCCCGCCCGAGTCCGGCATGCAGGTCAGCACCGCCAGCAGAAGCACCGCGTCGAACGATCCGCCGGAGAAAGGGATTTCCGATCCGGAGTTGCGGACGTACCAGGCGAAGGGGTTTTCTTTCCTCGCCCGCCCTAACATTCCGGAGGAGGAATCGACCCCGAAAAGATGGGCAAACCCCGCCTCGTTCAGTTCCCGTATGCTTCTTCCGTAGCCGCAGCCGTAGTCCAGAATCCGGCCCCGCAGGCCCACGTGCTTCTCAAGCTCGCCCAGAAGCAGCGGGTGGCCAAACCTCTTTTTGTAAGCCACCGCATCCCAGTACTTGTCCTGCTGCGCCATGCCCCGATCATAAACAAGAACCCCGGGCTTTGAAAGCCTGCGCCGCCGGGAGGGCGAGACGCAGCCTGGCCGCCTGGCCCGGCCGGCGCCGCGAGCATCACACGGATGGCCGCCGGACCATAAGCTAGGCAACTTGTCCTCTGAAAGGGAGCCGCGCCGGCCGGAAGCGGCCGCCCTGGGGCTGCCTGGGGGATGCAGGCGGTCCGGAGGCCGCGCACCGATACGCTCGATAGCTAGGCTAGAATCAGGGGATTTTGGCTCCAAATGGGACGTTTGGGATTTTTGCGAAAAAACCTTGAAAAAATGTAAGTGCAATAATTGCAATATGTTACAAAAATTATAAAATCCCAAAAAGGCGCTTTTACAAAAAAGTGTCCGATTATGAAACAGTGGGTAAAAATTACAATTTTACACTTTGGGCAAATTCTGCGGCTCTCAATCCCGCTTCTTCACGACCTCCACGCCGCTCCCTTGGGGAACTCATACTCGTCGAGCGACTCCGCCTTCATAGTGATGCTGTAGCCCGGATTGGCCGGCGGCATGTAGCGCCCGTTGCGGATGATCACGGGATCGAGGAAGTGCTCGTGCAGGTGGTCGACGTATTCCAGGATGCGGTTCTCGAGCGACGCTCCGATGGCGATGTAGTCGAAGATCGCCAGGTGCTGCACGTACTCGCACAATCCCACGCCGCCCGCGTGCGGGCACACCGGCACTCCGAACTTGGCGGCCATCAGCAGAATGGCCAGGACCTCGTTGATGCCGCCCACGCGGCAACTGTCAATCTGGCAGAAGCTGATGGCCTTGCTCTGCAAGAGCTGCTTGAAGATCACGCGGTTCTGGCACTGCTCGCCGGTGGCAACTCCGATGGGCGCAACGGCGCGCGCGATGCTGGCGTGGCCCAGCACGTCGTCGGGGCTGGTCGGTTCTTCAATCCACCAGGGATTGAACTTCGCCAGCACCTTCATGTTGGCGATGGCCTCGTCCACGCCCCACACCTGGTTGGCGTCCATCATCAGCTTGCGCTCCTAGCCGATCTCCTCGCGGATGAGCGTTGCGCGGCGCACATCGTCGTCGAGGTTGGCGCCCACTTTCATCTTGAAGTGCGTCCATCCCTGGGCGATGGCTTCGCGGCAAAGCTGCCGAAGCTTGTCTTCGCTATAGCCCAGCCACGCCGCGGAAGTGGTGTAGGCCGGGAAACCCTGCCGCAGCATTTCGGCTTCGCGCCCGGCGCGCGTGGGCAGGTTCTTGCGCAGGATGTCGAGCGCTTCGTCGGGCGTCAGCGCATCGGTGATGTAGCGAAAGTCGATGGCGGAAACAAGCTGTTCGGGCGTCATGTCGAGCAGGAGCTTCCACACGGGTTTCCGTTCCGCCTTGGCGTAGAGGTCCCACACGGCGTTGACCAGCGCTCCTGTCGCCAGGTGGATGGCGCCTTTCTCCGGCCCGATCCAGCGGAGCTGCCCATCGCTCGTGAGTTGTCTCCAGAAGGTCTTCATGTCGGCGGCAATCGACTCCAATTGCCGGCCCACCACAAAAGGCTTCAGCGCGTTGATGGCCGCCACCACGACTTCCGTTCCCCGGCCGCAGGTAAAGGTGAGGCCGTGTCCTTCCAGTCCGTCGGGGCTGTCGGTTTTCAGCACCACGTAGGCGGCGGAGTAGTCGGGCGCCGTGTGCATGGCGTCTGATCCGTCAAGCGTCCGCGAGGTTGGGAAGCGGATGTCGCGGGCGACAACGTCGGTAATGGTCATCTGAAAATCACCTCGTTCTGCAGGTTCGGAAATCAGGAGTCCAGTCCAAGGAATGTAAACCTTCACGCCGGGAAGCGCAATGCAAGATTACCCGGTTCCGAAAATTTGCATCCTATGGACTTGCCTGCGGCTTGGTATGGGCAGTCCGTCATCCGCAGTGTTAATCTAATGATTGCCGGACCAGCAAGGTCCAAAGGGGCTTCAGGAACAGCCAGCGCCGGCCAACACCCAACTCTGGCCGGCAACTGTGAATGCCCCGACGAGTGACCCGGCACGCCCGGCAACAGATCAGGAAAGCATTATGAATACAGGAACTGATTTTCAGGGAGTTAATCTCGGTTACGTTCTGGAGTTATACGAAAGATACCTCGCCGATCCCCAATCTGTCGACGCAGGCACGCGGGCCTACTTTGAAACCTGGAACCCGCCCGAAGAAATTCTGCCTTCTGCGGAAGCGGTTCCCGCCGGACAGATCGACAAGATCGTGGGCACGGTCAACCTGGCGGAATCCATCAGGAAGTTCGGGCACATGGATGCGCGGCTTGATCCGCTGGGAAGCCAACCTCGGGGAGACTATTCCCTGCTCCCGCAGTCGCACGGGGTCACTGAGGATGATTTGCGCCGGCTGCCCGCCAGCCTGATCGTCGGCCCCATCGCCGCGGGCAAGTCGAGCGCCTTTGAGGTGATCGAGGCGCTGCGCAACGTGTACACCACTTCGACCGGCTACGACTACGGCCATCTGCGCGACCCGGAAGAACGGCGCTGGCTGCATGAGGCGGCGGAGTCGCGCCGCTTCCGCGATCCCAACGATCCGGTGGATGCCCAGGCGCTGCTGGAACGGCTGACGCAGGTGGAAACCTTTGAGCATTTTCTCCACCGCACTTTCCCGGGCAAGACCCGCTTTTCGGTTGAAGGCCTGGACATGCTGATTCCCATCCTGGATGAAATGGTGGGCGGCGCAGCCGGGGCCGGCGTGCACAACGTGCTGATCGGCATGGCGCACCGCGCGCGATTGAACGTGCTGGCGCACATTCTGAAGAAACCTTACGCGGAAATCCTGGCCATCTTCAAGGACCCGGTGCAGTCGCGAAATTTCCATGAGGACCTGGGCTGGACCGGCGACGTCAAGTACCACCTGGGTGCGGAGCGCGCCGTCCAGGGCGGCGAGGACGTGGGTCTGGTGATCACCATGCCTCCCAACCCCAGCCACCTCGAGGCGGTGAATCCCGTCGCCGAGGGAATGGCCCGCGCGGCGGGAACCGTGGTCGACAGGCAAGGAGCGCCGCAGTTCGATCCCACGCGCACCCTGCCGCTCCTCATCCACGGTGACGCGGCGTTTTCGGGTCAGGGCGTGGTGGCGGAAACCCTCAACTTCTACCGGCTGCCGGGTTACAGCACCGGCGGAACCATCCACATCATTGCCGACAACCAGCTGGGATACACCACCACCTCGGAAGAGTATCGCAGTTCGCTTTACGCCAGCGGCCTGGCGCGTGGATTCAAGATCCCGCTGGTGCACGTGAACGCTGACGATCCCCTGGCGTGCATTGAGGTGGCGCGACTCGCCTTCGCTTATCGCGCAAAATTCGGCAAGGACTTTGTGATTGACCTGGTCGGTTACCGGCGCTACGGACACAACGAGGGCGATGAACCCAGCTTCACCCAGCCGCTGCTCTATGAGAAAATTTCGAACCACCCTACCGTGCGCCAGCAGTGGGCCGAGGCCCTGGTCCAGCGCGGAGTTATCGCCGAAAGCCAGCCGGATGAACTCGTCGAGAAATATACGGGAAATCTCCAACAGGTCCTGGAATCGCTGAAGCCCGCGGAAAAGCTGGCTGAAGAACCGCCGGAACCGCCTCCTCCCGGAGCAGCTCTTCACGTCAAAACTGCCGTACCGATTGACACCCTGCGGGAGCTCAACCAGGGCCTGCTGGAATTACCGGAAGGCTTCACCCTCCACCGCAAACTGGAACGCGGCCGCAGCCGCCGGGCGATGGCGCTCGACGATCCCGATTCCAGGACCATCGACTGGTCAACCGCGGAGGAGCTGGCGCTGGCTTCGATCCTCAAAGACGGCACCGCCATCCGCATGACCGGAGAAGACGTGGAGCGGGGAACGTTCAGCCAGCGGCACGCGGTCCTTCACGACGCCAAAACCGGGCAGACGCATACTCCTCTGCAGGCGCTGCGGCAGGCGCAGGCGGCTTTTGAGATTCACAACAGCCCGCTCACTGAAAACTCCGTGGTGGGCTTCGAGTACGGCTACAGCCTGCAGGAACCCGGCCGCCTGGTCATCTGGGAAGCGCAATACGGCGACTTCATCAACGGCGCCCAGGTGATGATTGACGAATTCCTGCTTTCCGCAAGGGCCAAGTGGGGACTCACGCCATCACTGGTCATGCTGCTGCCGCACGGGTTCGAAGGCCAGGGCCCCGACCACTCGAGCGCCCGCCCCGAGCGATTTCTGCAGCTTGCCGCAGGCACCAACCTTCGCGTCGCCAACTGCACAACGGCGGCCCAGTATTTTCACCTGCTGCGGCGGCAGGCGTCGCTGCTCCAGGTCGATCCCCTGCCCCTGATCGTTTTGACGCCCAAGAGCCTGCTGCGCCATCCGCTGGTGGCTTCGTCGCCGCGCGAACTGGCGGAAGGAAGATGGCAGCCGGTGATTGATGATGCCGATGCCGGCGGGCGGCTGGAAGAAATCCGGCGGCTGGTGCTGTGCAGCGGCAAAATCTATGTGGACCTGGTAACCAGCGAATACCGCGAGAAGAGGAACAACATTGCCATCTGCCGGATTGAACAGCTCTATCCTTTCCGTACAGACGAAGTCCGGCAGGTGCTCGACCGGTATCCAAAACTTCAGGAAATTGTGTGGGTGCAGGAAGAGCCGGAGAACATGGGCGCCTGGGAATTTGTGCGGCCGCTGCTCAGCGAACTGGTGCGCAACCGGTGGCGGCTGCGTTATATTGGCCGCTCGCGAAGTTCCAGCCCGGCGGAAGGCTCCACGGCCCGGCACGCGCTGAACCAGGAGGCTATTGTACAGAAGGCCTTCAGCATTCGGCTGGCCGAGCGGGAAGAAGATATGGTGCTGGTGGAAAATGTCGCGGAAGGATCAGGAAGGAGAGACCGTGCCGACCAAAATCGTCGTGCCCGAACTGGGTGAATCCGTTGTGGAAGCCACGGTTGGACAGTGGAGAAAAAATCAGGGCGACCGCGTGGCCGTAGGAGACGTTCTGGTGGAACTTGAGACCGAGAAAGTTGACCTCGAGGTCGGGGCCGAGCGGGCAGGCGTCCTGGCGCGCATCGAGAAGAAAGAAGGCGAAGACGTCAAAATCGGCGACCTGCTGGGTGTGATCGAGGAAGCGCCCGCTGACGGAGCGGCTGCCGCGAAAGGCGGCGAAGCCAAACCCACAAAGAAGGCAGCGCCCAGGGAGACTGAGATGAAGGAAGAGGCCGGGATTGCGGCGGCTGCAGAAGCGGACGAAGCTGCGCCCAAACGGATGGTGACTCCTCTGGCCCGGCGCATTGCCGAAGAGCACGGCGTCGATCTTTCGCGGGTCCAGCCCAGCAATGCTGCAGGCCGCATCCGGCAGCGCGATGTTGAGAGTTTCATTGAGAACCAAAGCGCCGAAGCCGCGGCTCCAACAAAACCTGCGGAAAAACCTGCAACCGCCAGCCGGCCCGCGCCCCAGCTTGTTCCCGGCTGCTGCCGCGCCCCGCGCAAGACTGGAAGAACGCGTCCGAATGTCGCGCCGCAGGCAGACGATTGCCCGCCGCCTGGTGGAAGCGCAGCACACCGCCGCCATGCTCACCACTTTTAACGAAGTGGACATGACCGAAGTGATGCAAGCTGCGGGCTCGCTGGAAGGAAAACTTCAAGAAGCAGCACGGCGTCAGCCTGGGCATCTCATCGTTCTTTGTCAAAGCCTCGATCGGCGCCCTGCGCCAGTTTCCCCGCCTGAACGCCGAGGTCCAGGGGACCGAGATGGTCCTCAAGCATTACTACGACATCGGCGTGGCGGTCGGCGCATCCGAGGGGCTGGTGGTTCCCGTGCTTCGCGACGCGGACCAGATGAGTTTTGCGGAAATCGAAACCGCCATCAAGGAATTCGCCCGCAAAGCCTCGGCCGGCGAACTGACGCTCGACGAACTTCGCGGCGGAACCTTCACCCTGTCGAACGGGGGCGTTTACGGCTCGCTGCTCAGCACTCCCATTCTGAACCCGCCGCAGGTGGGCATCCTGGGGCTTCACAAGATTGAAAACCGGGCCGTGCCCGTCGAGGGGAAAGTCGAAATCCGCCCCATGATGTACCTGGCCCTCAGCTATGACCACCGCATTGTGGACGGCACGGAAGCGGTGCAGTTCCTGGTGCGCGTGAAAGAACTGGTGGAAGACCCCGCCAGCCTGCTGTTCACACTTTAAGTAACAGCGCTTTCACGGGAGCAGATTCTTTGCGCGCAGAAACTCTTCCACCGCTGCCTTGACGTCACGGTGCTCCGCCACGACTTCGTAATTCAAGTGCCGCATGTCGGTTTCTGAGATTTTTCCGGCCAGTTGTTCCAGTGCAGCGTACACGGCAGGATGCTCGGCGAGCGTTTGGTGCGAACAATCGGCACCGCCTGGTAGGGCGGGAAATAATGCTTGTTGTCCCGCAGCACGACGAAATCCTCAGCTTCAAGCTGCGCATCGGTGGAATTGCCGGCCACCACGTCCACCTGCTTGTCAAGCAGGGCGCGGTAGAGCAACCCCAGGTCCATAATTCTGGGCGGCTCGCCAAACTTCAGACGATAGGTTTTGACCAGACCTTTATAACCATCCTCCCTTTCCATAAATTCATAGCCGAATCCCGGCCGCCAGTGGCGGGCATACGGCACAGCTTGTGAAATGGTTCCGGAGGTGGTCGCTTCTTCGCCGTTTCGCCACGAACCACCAGGACAAAAGTAGTCATTGAATCCCAGCGGGGGCATCACATTCAGGTTGAAGCGCGTGGCGTAGAGCTCTTTGACTTTATCGTAAGCGTCCGCGGCGTTATGCTCGACAGGCTGCTTCAGGATGGCGGTGAGCGCGGTCCCGGTGTATTCAACGTAGACATCGATTCGCCCGGCCATCAGCGCCGCCTGGCAGACGTAGGTCCCGCCCAGATCGAACCGGCGCTCCACCGGGATTCCGGCTTCCTGGTGCAGATATTGCGCCAGCATCTCGCCCAGGATGGTCTGCTCCGTAAAATTCTTGGAGCCCACCACGATCACTTTGCTGGGCGGCGATCCGCAGGAACAGAGCGTGGTGGCCAGCAGAATTGTCCAGAATGCCTTTTTCATGACTTCGCCGAAGGAACCAGGTGACGCCCGGCCCAGCCCAGAAGGAAGTCGGCCAGGAGCGCCATCAGCGCCGCCGGAATGGCTCCGGCCAGGATGACGCGATTATCCACCATGGCCAGGCCCCGGAAGATGAACTCGCCCAGGCCACCCGCGCCAATCGCCGCGGCAATGGTGGCCACGCCCACGGTGATCACCGTGGCCACGCGGATTCCCGCCAGGATCACGCCCAGAGCGAGCGGGAGTTCAACGTGCCACAGCAGCTGCCAGTCCGTCAAGCCCATACCGCGCGCGGCCTCGCGCACGCTGGGGTCAACCCCCATGATGCCGGTGTAAGTGTTGCGAATGACCGGCAGCAAAGCGTATCCGGTGAGGGCGGCGATGGCCAGCCGGTCGGCCCGCGCGCCCAGCCAGGGCATCGGCAGCAGGAACCCGAAAAGCGCCAGGCTGGGGATCGTCTGGATGATGTTGGCGCCTCCCAGAATGGGCTTGTTGAGCGCCGGGCGGCGGGTGACCAGAATCCCCAGCGGAACGCCAATTGCCACAGCCAGCAGCATCGACATGCCCACCAGCCAGCAGTGCTCCAGCGTCAGCATCCAGATTTCCGCGCGGTTTCCAATAAAAATATTCCAGCAAGCTCATCATGAAGAAATCCCCTTCGTTCGGGCTGTGTTGCGTTTACGCGCCGGCTGCCGGGCCTGCGGCACGCAGCACGCTGAGGTAGGCGTTCACCGTGGGATCGTCAGAATTCAGGAATTCCGTTCGTGAATAAGTTCCCACCAGTTGGCCGCCTTCAAGCAGAGCGATGCGCGTGCCCACGGTCAGCGCCTCCTGGATGTCGTGGGTGACAAAAACAATGGTCTTGCGCAGGCGCTGCTGCAGGGCCAGAAACTCCTTTTGAATTTCGGCCCGGGTCAGCGGATCGAGCGCGCCGAACGGCTCGTCCATCAGAAGAATGGGCGGGTCGGCGGCCAGGGCTCGCGCCACGCCCACACGCTGCCGCTGGCCTCCGGAAAGTTCGCGCGGATAGCGGTGGCGGAACGTCGCGGGATCAAGCGCAACCATTTCGAGAAGTTCTTCAACGCGCCGCCGCGTCCGCTCCGGCGGCCAGTCTTCCAGCTTCGGAAGCAGGCCGATGTTGCGCTCAATGCTGAGGTGAGGAAGCAAGCCGACTTCCTGAATGACGTAACCGATTCCCCGCCGCAGCCGGATGGGGTCCCACTCGAGCACGGATTTGCCCTCCACCAGCACCTCGCCGCCAGAGGGGTCAAGCAGGCGATTGATCAGTTTCAGGGTTGTCGTCTTGCCGCAGCCGCTGCGGCCCAGTAGCACCAGCGTTTCTCCCGCCTCAACTTTCAGGTTCAGGTTTGAGAGCACGTCCCGCTGCCCGTTGGGCGAATAGCGCACGTTGCGGAACTCGATCATGGTGGCGGGTTGTTTCTGTTGGGCCATCGCAGGGAATCTCCAATTTGCACAATATGAAGATTCAGTATTTTCCGGAAAAGGCTTCAATCCCCAATTTCAATTTGTTATTATCACAGCAGTGCGGGGCTGATTCTCCAAAATAATAAAAATGCAACCTACCGGCCACAGCTTCATCTAATTGAGCACAAGGGGCTGAACAATATGATCAAAACGCAACAGAAGCTTTCTCCAACCTCGGACCTTCTGGCGAGGCTCGACCAGGCCCGAGTTGCAACCGATCAACTTTTCGAGGTTCCCCTGCGCGAGGCGCTCTACGACCGTCCCATTCCGGAACGGCATCGCATTGTTTTCTACATTGGGCACCTGGAGGCGTTCGACTGGAACCTGCTTGGAAATTATGCATTCGAGGCCAGGTCTTTCCATCCTGAGTTCGACCAGCTGTTTGCGTTTGGAATTGATCCGGTTGACGGCGGCCTGCCGAGTGACCAGCCCTCAGACTGGCCCACGCTGGAAGAAGTCCACGAATACAACAACCGCGTGCGCGAAGAAGTGGATGCGCGGCTCAAGAGCGAAACCCTCACGGATGCCGCGGGCGATCTGTCGCCAACCGGCGTCTATGTGAACGTCGCCCTCGAGCATCGCCTGATGCACGCCGAAACGCTGGCCTACATGCTGCACCAGCTGCCTCTCCATCGCAAAGTCAAGCAGCAGGCTGCAAACGTGCTTGCAGCACCGGTTGAACCCGGCAGAATGATCGAGATTCCGGCAGGGACCGCAACCCTGGGGCTGCCCAGAACCGGCGGTGTTTTTGGATGGGACAACGAATTTGAGCTCAACACGGCGCAGGTTCCCGCCTTTGCCATCGATGAATATAAGGTGACCAACGGGGAGTTCCTGAAGTTCCTTCGCGAGGGCGGCTACGATACGAGAAGCCTGTGGACCGATGCCGGCTGGGAGTGGAAGGAAGGGGAAGTCGTCCGCCATCCCCGATTCTGGGTTCCGCGCGAAGGCGCCTGGAACTATCGAACTATGTTCGCGGAAGTTCCCCTTCCGCTCGACTGGCCGGTCTATGTGAGCCACGCGGAAGCCGAGGCCTATGCCCGCTGGGCCGGAAAGCAATTGCCCACCGAGGCGCAGTTCCATCGAGCCGCTTACGGCACGCGCGTAGGAAAGGAAACCGACTATCCGTGGGGCTCCGGCGCTCCAGAGAAGAATCGCGGCAACTTTGATTTCCAGAACTGGGACCCGACTCCCGTCCAGGCGCATCCCGCCGGCCGCAGTTCATTCGGCGTGGCGGACCTGCTGGGCAACGGCTGGGAATGGACCTCGACGGTCTTCCAGCCCTTTGAGGGTTTTGAGCCTTTTCCGTTCTACCAGGGCTACTCCGCCAACTTCTTTGACGGCAAACATTACGTGATGAAGGGCGGCTCGGCCCGGACGGCGGCGTGCATGCTGCGCCGCTCATTCCGCAACTGGTTCCAGTCGCATTACCAGTACGCTTATTCCGGATTCCGCTGCGTCAGCAATTAAATTTTCTGCAAGAGGACCGCGATGCCACAGGCCGCCACAGCCAACCCGGTTGCTGACTTCACCTCTCAGTTTGCGGAAGACGTGCGCGCGGGCCTTGAAAAACCAGGGCAGAAGGAACTTCCTTCCAAATATTTTTACGACGCCGTCGGCTCCGCCCTGTTTGAAGTCATCAGCCTGCTGCCCGAGTACGGCCTGACGCGCGCGGGCGAGCGCATCCTGCAGCAGCATGCCGAAGAGATCACGGCCCGCATCCCTTCTCCGGTTGTGGTGGCGGAACTGGGCAGCGGCAGCGGCAGAAAAACCCGCCTGATCCTGGAAGCCATCGCGCGCCGCCAGCCCACGCTTTACCATCCCATTGAAATTTCGCGCACCGCGCTCTCGATGTGCGAGCGCGAACTGAATCAAATCGATTCCGTCAGCGTGCTGGGATTTGAAACCGGCTACCTCGACGGCCTGCGCCAGGCCGCCGCCCGGCGCAAACCCGGCCAGCACCTGCTGGTGCTTTTCCTGGGAAGCTCCATCGGAAACTTTGAACGCGCGCCGGCCGAAGAGTTCCTGCGGAAGATCCGCCAGGTCCTGACCACGGGTGATGCGCTTCTGCTGGCCACCGACCTTCTGAAACCGGTTGAGCAGTTGCTGGAAGCTTACGACGACCCTTTGGGTGTCACCGCAGCCTTCAACCTCAATCTGCTGGCGCGAATCAACCGTGAGCTGGACGCTGATTTCGACCTCCAGAAGTTCCGCCACCTCGCAAAATGGAATGAGCGTGAACGCCGCGTCGAGATGCACCTGGTCTCGACGGCCCGGCAGACGGTCACAGTCCGCAGAAGCAGGCTCTCGGTTCCGTTCGAGGAAGGCGAAACCATCTGGACGGAAAGTTCGCACAAATACACCGCCGGGGAAGTCATCGAAATGGGCCGCCGCACCGGGTTCCAATGCACCGGGCAGTGGTTTGACCACGCATGGCCCTTCGCGGAAAATCTGTTCGTTCCCGCCTGACGGATTCAGGGTTTTTTCCGCCCACCCTTCGCAGGTCCCTGTTCCAGCCGCTCCGCAAATATGATTTGCCGCAAGATCGCAGGCGGATTAGTCTAGTGGGTTTGGGCCCCTGCGGAACAAACACCGGCAGTCTGTTTTCCGGCAGCCGGTTGACAGTGCCCACAAACAAGAGCGAGATGAAATCCTTTTTCAAACATTCTGTCGCCGCCCTGGTTGGGCTGATGGCTTTCGCCGCGCTGCCGGCCGTGAAAGCGTCGCCGCGCCCTCAGGCGGCGAACCCCCATTATCGAGTGGAAGGCGTGGTCAAGGACCCGAGCGGCGCAGTCATCACGGCAGCGCAGGTCACACTGCGCGCGGCGGGTTACGAGGCAACAAGAACCACAGACGCCGATGGACATTTTGTTTTCAGCGGCGTTCCCGCAGCGAGTGGCAGCCTGCTGGTTCGCGCAAAGGGATTCGCCGAATTTGAAGAACACTGGAGCGCGGGAGCGGATGACACTGCGTCGGTGGAAGTTGTCATGCATCCGGCCTCGACGGCGGAGCAGGTGACCGTAACGGCCACGCGGATGCAGACTCCTTTGAGCCAGACCACCGCCGACGTTCGTGTCCTGACGCACAACGAGATCGCCACAACCCCGGCCCTCACGCTGGATGGCGTGCTCCAGCAGGTCCCGGGCTTCACCCTTTTCCGCCGCACCGGCAGCCGGGTGGCTAATCCAACCGCACAGGGCGTGTCGCTGCGAGGCGTGGGAGCCAGCGGGGCCAGCCGCGCATTGGTTCTGGAAGACGGCATTCCGCTGAACGATCCGTTCGGCGGCTGGATTTATTGGGACCGGGTCCCCCGCGAGGCGGTGGGCCGCATGGAAGTCGTGCGCGGAGGCGTTTCCGATCTGTACGGCTCCAGCGCCATGGGGGGCGTCATCAACGTCATGACGCGCAAAGCAACCACTTCCGAGTTTTCGCTCGACACCTCGTACGGAAACGAGAACACGCCCGATGGCTCATTCTGGTCGAGCATTCAGCACGGGCCCTGGACTCTGGACCTGGACGGCGAGGCCTTCAATACCGACGGCTATATCCTGGTCAACCCGCAGGACCGCGGCACGGTGGACACAGCGGCCAATTCTGAACATGAAGTGGGTGATGTAACACTGGAAAGAAAGCTCGGCGAAAACGGAAGGCTTTTCGCCAAAACCACTTACTTTCGTGAAACGCGCGACAACGGAACGCCACTGCAAAAGAACCGGACCCACACGCGCCAACTGGCCATCGGCGCGGACTGGGTATCTCAACGGGCCGGGTCATTCAGCTTCCATGGTTATGGCGGGCCGGAGGTGTTTGACCAGACCTTCTCCTCCGTCGCCACAGACCGCAACAGCGAATCACTGGTGCGGGCCCAGCGGGTGCCCGCGCAGCAGACAGGAGCCTCAATCCAGTGGAGCCGGCCTGTGGGAACAAAACAAACCCTGCTGGCCGGATTCGACGGGAGGGAAGTCCGCGGTTCCAGCAATGAGCTGGGATTCTTTGGCGGGCGCATGACGTCAGCATTAGGGGCGGGCGGACGCCAGCGCACGGCAGGCGTTTACGGAGAAGACGTCATCCGTCTGACGGCGCGCTGGCAGGTGACCGCTGCTCTGCGCTTTGACCGCTGGCGGAATTACGATGCGCTCTCCACCAGCAAATCGCTCACCTCCACCAAACCGGCGACCGTCGTCAACTTTCCGGAACGCACGGAGAAGGCGTTCAGCCCGCGCCTGGGCATGCTGTATCGCCTCACCAGCAACGTTTCGCTGGTCGGCTCCGCTTACCGGGCTTTTCGGGCCCCGACGCTGAACGAGCTCTATCGTGGTTTTCGTGTGGGCAACGTTGTCACCAACGCCAATTCCGACCTCCTGGCCGAGCGCCTGACCGGCGCGGAAGCCGGAGCGCAATTCGCCGCTTTCCGCCAAAAGCTGACCGGCCGCGGCACTTTTTTCTGGAGCGATGTTACCGACCCGATTGCGAACGTCACCTTGAACGTGACGCCCAACCTGATCACCCGCCAGCGGCAGAACCTTGGACGCACGCGCTCGCGCGGTGTGGACCTGGACGCTGCCTTGCAGGTGACCCCAACCTTCCGCCTGACCAGCGGATACGAGTTCGTCAATGCCAACGTCCTGAGCTTTACAGCTGATCCTTCTCTGGTGGGGCTTGAGATTCCCCAGGTTCCGCGCCATACGTTCACATTCCAGGCCCTCTATTCGAATCCCACCGCAGCCAACCGTTGGCGGCGCCTGACTCTGGCCCTGCAGGGCCGCTATGTGGGAAACCAGTTTGATGACGACCAGAACCTGCTTCCGCTGGGCAGGTTCTTCACCCTGGACGCCTCGCTTTCCCACCGCATCTGGAGTGATACGGAGGCCTACGTGGCCGTGGGAAACATCTTTGATGAGCGCTACACGGTGCAGCGGACGCCGGTTCCGGAACTGGGGCCGCCAACATTGTTCCGCGTGGGCTTTCGGATAAACCTTGGCCGGCGATAGCCCCCTTAACCCTACCTTGAGTCAATTTCCGGCGTGTTTTGCGTCAGCCTGCACCGCCTTTCTATTATCGATTGAAACTAATAGACTTATCATGGCCAACGGAAAACATTCAGCAAGATAATTGGCCCTGAGCAAATCTTGACAAAAAGGTATTGCAATAATCTTGACTGGACTGTATAGATTCGGTAGCATTGAAGTGAGCAAAGATGCAGATTGGAGGGTTCGACCAGGCGTCAGCGGCGGGCCCGTCATGTTCTTTTAAGATTACTAGTCTTGAGTCAGGAGTAAAGCTTATGCCCTCGCCGGCAAACAACGTTGAAGAGCTTGCCACACAAGAGTACAAGTACGGCTTTGTGACGGAGATTGAGCAGGAGACCATTCCTCGCGGCTTGAACGAGGACGTGGTCCGCATGATTTCCGCCAAGAAGAATGAGCCGGAATGGCTGCTGGAGTGGCGGCTGAAAGCCTATCGGCACTGGCTGACCATGAAGGAGCCGACCTGGGCCAACATCAAGTATGACCCCATCGACTACCAGGCGGCGTATTACTATTCCGCGCCGAAATCGAAGGACAACAAGCCCAAGAGCCTGGAAGAAGTGGACCCCGAGCTGATCAAAACGTATGAAAAGCTGGGCATTCCACTGCGGGAGCAGGAACTGCTTTCCGGGGTGGCCGTGGACGCGGTTTTTGACAGCGTTTCGGTGGCAACGACCTTTAAAGATAAACTGGCGAAGCTGGGCATCATTTTCGGTTCATTTTCGGAAGCCGTGCAGGAGCACCCCGACCTGGTCAGGAAGTGGCTGGGCTCCGTGGTTCCCTACACTGACAACTTTTTTGCCACGCTGAACTCGGCGGTTTTCAGCGACGGCTCGTTCGCCTACATCCCCAAGGGCGTGCGCTGTCCGATGGAGCTTTCCACCTATTTCCGCATCAACGCCAAGGAAACCGGCCAGTTTGAGCGCACCCTGATTGTGGCCGACGAGGGCGCCTCGGTGAGTTACCTCGAAGGCTGCACGGCCCCGATGCGCGATGAAAACCAGTTGCACGCCGCGGTGGTGGAGCTGGTGGCGCTGGATAATGCTACGGTCAAGTATTCCACGGTTCAGAACTGGTATCCGGGCGATAAAAACGGCAAGGGCGGGATTTACAACTTCGTCACCAAGCGCGGCAAGTGCCAGGGCGTGAACTCCAAGATTTCCTGGACGCAGGTTGAAACGGGCTCCGCCATCACATGGAAATATCCGGGCTGCATCCTGCAGGGTGACAACTCTGTGGGCGAGTTCTATTCCGTCGCCGTCACCAACAACTATCAGCAGGCCGATACCGGCACCAAGATGATCCATCTGGGCAAGAACACGCGCAGCACCATCGTTTCCAAGGGCATCAGCGCCGGGCACGGCCAGAACAGCTATCGGGGCATGGTCAAGATTCTGAAGAATGCAACGGGGGCGCGCAACTATTCGCAGTGCGACTCGTTGCTGATGGGGGACAAGTGCGGGGCGCACACGTTCCCCTACCTTGAAGTAAAGAACCCCGCGGCGCAGGTGGAGCACGAAGCTTCCACCTCGAAGATCGGCGAAGACCAGATCTTCTATTGCCGCCAGCGCGGCCTTTCCACCGAAGACGCCATCGGCATGATCGTCAACGGCTTCTGCAAGGAAGTCTTTCGCGAGCTGCCCATGGAATTCGCCGTGGAGGCCCAGAAACTGCTCGGCATCAGCCTTGAAGGCAGCGTTGGATAATATTGCGATGCTCGTGTGAATTCCGGTTGCTGCAGTGCGGAAACAAAGCTTAAAAGGGCTCGCCGCGGGTTCTTCACTTCACGCACCAGGTTGAAAGCGAAGAGGGGCGCAGGCTTGTGATGCAAGTCTGCCGCTTGCTTTAATGGCCATAGGAACCAGAACATCTGACAAAGGACAACCAAACGAATGTTACTTGAGATCAAGAATCTGCACGCCAATGTGGGCGGCAATGAAATCCTGAAAGGGATTGACCTGAAAATCGGCCTGGGCGAAGTGCATGCCATCATGGGACCCAACGGGTCAGGGAAATCAACCCTGGCGCAGGTGCTGGCAGGCCGCGACCTCTACGCTGTGACCGAGGGCGAAGTGCTCTACGACGGCAAGGACCTGCTCGACATGGCGCCTGAGGACCGCGCGCGCGAGGGCATTTTTCTGGCCTTTCAATATCCCGTGGAAATTCCTGGCGTGAACAACACTTATTTTCTGCGGGCGGCCCTGAATGCCGGGCGCAAGCACCGCGGCCAGGAAGAGCTGGACGCCATGGATTTCCTTACCTACATCCGCGAAAAAATCAAACTGCTGGAAATGGACGACACACTGCTGAACCGTCCCGTGAACGAAGGCTTTTCCGGCGGCGAGAAGAAGCGGAACGAAATTTTCCAGATGGCCGTGCTGGAACCCAAGCTGGCCATCATGGACGAAACGGATTCGGGGCTCGACATCGACGCGCTGAAGACGGTGGCCACCGGCGTGAACTCGCTGCGCAGCAAGGAGCGGTCCATCATTGTGGTCACCCACTACCAGCGGCTGCTGAATTACATCGTGCCGGATTTCGTCCACGTGCTCTCCAACGGGCGCATTGTGAAGTCCGGCGGCAAAGAACTGGCGCTGGAACTGGAAGACAAAGGCTATAGCTGGCTGGATGAAACCGTCCCGGCGAACGAGAGGGCGTAACGGAATTATGTAGTCTGAACGCTGCTGGCGGGATAGAAAAGAAGAAAGATAAAAATTCATGGCGATTGCACTGAAAGAAAGCGAAGAGATTTACCTGAAGGATTTCCGGGAGTTTGAAAACCGGCAGACTGCAACGGCCCCGGCGTGGCTCAGCAAGCTGCGCACGGAGGGCATGCAGGCTTTTGCCGAACTGGGTTTCCCCACTACCCGGCTTGAGGACTGGAAGTATTGCAACGTGGCGCCCATTACGCGGGTGCGCTTTCAGCCGGCGGCTTACGAGCTGGATGACAGGATTCAGGAATGGATTGAAGAGATCTCATTTTCCGGGCTGGATGGCACACGGCTGGTTTTTGTGAACGGACACTATGTGGAAGAGCTTTCCACCGTCGGCGAGCTTCCAGCAGGCACAAAGGTCACAAACCTGGCGAAAGCGGTAACGCAGTCGGAAGCCGCGGCGGAGCGTCTGGGCCGCTACGCAAGCCACAAAACACATCCTTTCGTGGCGCTCAACACAGCTTTCATGAAAGACGGCGCATTCATTGAGGTCCCCAGGGGAGTTGTAGTGGAAAGCCCGATCGAGGTCCTTTATGTCTCGACCGGCGGCGAAGAACCCTGGGTGGCGCATCCGCGCAACCTGGTGATTGCAGGACAGGAAAGCCAGGTGACGCTGGTGGAAACCTACGTGGGCCTGGGCGACGGCGTCTATTTCAACAACACCGTGACGGAAATCGTGGCCGAAGACAACGCCCACGTCGATTACGTCAAGCTTCAGGATGAATGCGAAAATGCCTTTCATGTGGCCACGGTGCTGGCTTATGCGTCGCGCAACGCGGCAGTGGTGACCAATTCCATCCAGTTTGGCGCGCGACTGGGCCGCGAGGAAGTGACGACGGTGCTGGACGGCGAAGGAGCAGAAGGATACCTTTACGGCCTTTACGTGACCAACGGCCAGCAGCTGATCGACAACCATACGACCATTGACCACGCCCAGCCGCACTGCTCGAGCCGCGAATACTACAAGGGTATCCTGGACGGAAAATCAACCGGGGTCTTCAACGGCAAGATTCTGGTGAGAAAAGACGCGCAGAAAACAGACTCCAAGCAAAGCGACCAGAACCTGCTGCTTTCAGAAACCGCAACCATCAACACCAAGCCACAGCTTGAGATTTTTGCCGACGACGTAAGGTGCACACACGGCGCGACCATCGGCCAGATTGATCCTGAATCGATTTTTTATCTGCGTTCGCGCGGCATTGGCCTGGAAGAGGCCCGCAACCTGCTGATGGTGGCGTTTGCCGGCGAGATTATCCACCGCGTGAAGGTTGGGCCGTTCCAGAGGCAGCTCAAGGCGGCGTTGCTGGCCAAGATGAGAGGGTGATCGGGCGCCGCGCAGGCTGTTTGGAATTCTCGTTTGGAGCATGGAAACGAACCATGGCTATCACCTCGCACCACATCACCGAAACAACCGGCCGGAATTCCTCGTTGAAATTTGACGTCGAGCGAATCCGGAAAGATTTCCCCGCCCTCGATCAGACGATCCATGGAAAGCCGCTGGTCTACCTGGACAACGCCGCCACCAGCCAGAAACCGCTGGCGGTGATGGAGGCGGAAGAGCATTTCTACCGCCGCGACTGCTCCAACATTCATCGGGGCGTCCACGAACTCAGCGAGCGCGCCACCAAATCCTATGAAGACGCCCGCGTGACGGCGCAGCGTTTTCTGAATGCGCGCGACAGCAAGGAAATCATTTTTGTGCGCGGCGCCACGGAAGCCATCAACCTGGTGGCCAGCAGCTTTGGGCGCAAGAATGTGCGGGCAGGCGACGAAATCCTGATCACCGCCATGGAGCACCACTCGAACATCGTTCCCTGGCAGATGCTGTGCGAGGAGAAGGGCGCGAAGCTGCGTGTGGCGCCCATCAACGATCGCGGCGAAGTCCTGCTGGACGAATTCGAAAAGCTGCTGGGGGCCAGGACGCGACTCGTATCCGTGGCGCACGTTTCAAACGTGCTGGGGACCATCAACCCCGTCAAGGAAATGATTGAAGCCGCGCACCGCAAGAACATCCCGGTCCTGCTGGACGGCGCACAGGCCGCGCCGCACGTTCGAGTGGATGTTCAGGAGCTGGACTGCGAATTTTACACTTTTTCAGGACACAAGCTTTATGCCCCCACCGGAGTGGGCGTGCTTTACGGCAAGGCTGATGTGCTGGACGCCATGCCTCCTTACCAGGGCGGCGGCGACATGATCAGTTCCGTAACCTTCGAAAAGACGATTTACAATTCCCTGCCCTACAAGTTTGAGGCCGGGACGGCCAACATCGCCGGAGGCATCGGGCTGGGGGCGGCCATCGACTATCTCAACAGGCTCGGAATTGAGAACATCGGCGCTTATGAGGATGAATTGCTGGCTTACGCCACTGAGGCAGTCAGCAATATAGCGGGGCTGAGGATTATCGGCACGGCGGAAAAGAAAGCCGGCGTGATTTCGTTTGTGCTGGAAGGGATTCATCCCCACGACGTAGGGACCATTCTTGACCAGGAAGGCATCGCCGTCCGCACCGGACACCACTGCGCCCAGCCGCTGATGGAACGGTTTGGAATCCCGGCCACCACCCGCGCCTCGCTGGCGTTTTATAATACAAAGGGAGAGATTGATGCGCTCGCCGCGGGGATTCAAAAGGTAAAGGAGTTGCTGGGCTGATGTCGGATGTTCGAAGGCAGGAGATAGAGACTGAGTTCGACAGAAGAAACCGGGGACAAAAGCAGAAGTGAAGCCACCGCTCAAGCCTTTGCATTCGGAAGATGCCTTAAACAGGATGAAGTTGTTGGCCATGGAAAAACTCACGACCGAAACGATCACACAGTCCTTGAAGCCGGGACATCAGCACTCCCTTAAGACCCGTCCCGACGGAACCGTTCTTGACGGGCACCATCGCATAGAGGTCCTGCGGCGGCGCGGCATCGATGTTGACTCTCTGCCCCGCGAAGTCATCGTGCGGGATGATAACTAGGTAGCGAACAATACAACCATATGAAGCCGGAAATTTACTGGATTGATGGGCCGTGGAAGGGAGGGCTGGCCATCGTAGGCCGCCCCAGGGGAAACGACTGGCTGGAGGACGAGGTTAGCGCTTGGAAAAATTCCGGGATCGACGCTGTGGTTTCTTTGCTGACCGCGGACGAGGAGGCTGAACTGGGACTTGAGTCAGAGAAGCAACTCTCGGAGGCGGCCGGTATCCGCTATACCTCCTACCCTGTCCCAGACCGTTCGGTGCCCCGCGACTACGGCGAGAGCGTTCGTTTGATTCGGGAGGTCGAGGAATGGCTTACGGAGGGGAAGAATGTCGCGCTACACTGCCGGCAGGGTATTGGCCGGTCTGCGTTGCTGGCTGCTTGCCTGCTCGTATCGACTGGGTTGCACCCCGACGCTGCGTTCGCAAGGCTTCGAGAAGCGCGAGGGTGTTCGGTGCCCGAAACTGAAGAACAAAGACAGTGGGTCATGCGGTTTTCGCGAGAAATTGCGCACGCTTAGGCGCATCGCGCGGCAGATCAGGTTGGAGAAGGCAGAACACCATGTCGGATATCAGAGGACTATACCAGGAAGTCATCCTCGACCATAGCAAGAAGCCCCGGAATTATCGGGTGCTGGAAGGGGCCGATCATCACGCGGAAGGTTACAACCCGCTGTGCGGCGATCGGGTCACGATTTATGTCAAGCTTGAAAACGACCGGATCAGCGACCTGAGTTTCCAGGGTTCCGGCTGCGCGATTTCGACTTCTTCGGCCTCCCTGCTGACCGAAACGCTGAAGGGCAAGACCCTTGACGAGGCCAATGCGTTGTTTGAGAAGTTCCACGCCCTGGTAACCGGTGAAACGAACGGCAACGCAGGCGGGAGAGGTTTCGCTGGGCAAGCTGGCGGTTTTTTCCGGAGTGGCGGAATTTCCCGTGCGCGTGAAGTGCGCGACGCTGGCCTGGCACACGCTGCGGTCGGCGCTGAAGGGCGAGGAGAAAGCCGTAAGCACCGAATAGGAATGGGTTCAGCATGGACGAGAACAATAAAAACAATGAGCAGCAGAGCGCGGAGAACGCCTCCGTCGCGGCAAAATCCCAAACGGAACAACGCGGCTGCCGGGCAAGCTTCAGCCAGCGGCGGTGCTGAGGGCGAAGCTCTGAAGGAAAAGGTTGTCGAGGCGGTCAAGACCTGCTTCGACCCGGAGATTCCGGTGAATATTTACGAATTGGGGCTGATCTATGACATCAGCGTCACGCCCTCGTCGGAAGTTGCTGTGAAGATGACGCTGACCAGCCCCGCCTGCCCTGCTGCCCAGTCGCTGCCCGGCGAGGTGGAAGACAAGATTCGCGTGATGGCCAAACCGAAAGACGTGAAAGTGGAAGTGGTGTGGGATCCCCCGTGGAATCCAGACATGATGTCGGAAGCAGCCAGGCTGCAACTGGGCATGATGTAAAAAACAGCCAGGGAGTCCAGGGGCGCGCGGGCGCACGGCAGGGAGATTCAACATGAAACTGACATCCCAGGAAGAATACGGATTGAGGTGCCTGCTGCGGCTGGCGAGGGAAGGTGAAAGTCTCACCATTCCCAAGATCGCCCAGAAGGAAGGCATCTCCAATTTTTACGTCGCCAAGCTGATGCGCATCCTGCGGCGCGGCGGGCTGGTGAAAAGTGTCCGCGGGCAGGCCGGCGGCTACGAACTGGCGCGGCCGGCAGGAGAGGTCGTGGTGGGAGAAGCGCTGGCCATTTTGGGCGGCAGGCTATACGATCCGGGGTTTTGCCAAGAGCATTCCGGCAGCGAGAGCTCGTGCGCGAACACGGTGGACTGTTCTGTCCGTTCGTTGTGGCGCGCCGTGCAGCAGGTGATTGACCAGGTGCTGAGCAAGACCACGCTGAAGGACCTGCTTTCCAATGAGGCGGAAATGACGTCATGGACAGGGCATCTGGTGAAAGTGACTCCCGCGCCGGTGAGGCCGGCGGTCATGGCCGTCCACATCAACGAATAGGAATCTCTTGAGAGCTTCCGGCAGTCGCTCCCGGGCGCTTCCCCATCTTTCAAATCCACCCTTCTCGAGGATAACAACTGATGACAGCAGACCTGATGCGGAGTCCTCTGGCTGACTACCACGTCTCGCAGGGCGCGACGCTGGCGGAATATCATGGCGCTACCGTTCCCGCCCGCTTTACCCATCCCGCTGAGGAGCACCAGGCCGTGCGAACGGCCGCGGGGCTCTTTGATTTTTCATTCCGGGCAAAATTCTCTCTGGCGGGGCGTGACGCCTCAAAGTTTCTGCACCGCATCGTCTCCAACGACATCAAGGGCGTGGCCGGTGGCCAGGGCACATACGCGACGCTGCTGAACCCCCAGGGACAGATCCTGGCCGACATGCGCGTTTACGCCGCCCACGACCGCCTGCTGGTGGATACGGACGCCGACCTGCGCGCTAAAGCCATGGAAACCCTTCGCCGATACATTATCGGGGACCAGGTGCAGATGGAACCGCTGGAAACCTTTGCCCTGGCCTTTGAGGGGCCACAGGCCGCAGGATTGCTGGAGAAGACTTTGCACGTGGACCTGCCCTCGATGAAAGAGTTCGAACACTTTGCCACAAATTATGCGGGATTTCCGGTTCGCGTGGTCCGCATGAGTAACACGGGCGAAGAAGGCTACGAGGTGTGGGTAAGAGCAAAAGGCATGATGGGCTTGTGGGGCGCGGCGTGCGGGCAGGCGCCAAGTTACGGCATGCTGCCCTGCGGCAGCGAAGCGCTGGAGTCCCTGCGCATCGAGGCCGGCATTCCCCGCTATGGTTCGGAACTGGGAGAGGATACTCTGCCGCTCGAAGCCAATCTGATGAACGCTCTCAGCTTCAATAAGGGCTGCTACATTGGCCAGGAAATCGTGGAGCGGGCCAGAAGCCGCGGCAGCGTCAACTGGAAACTCGCGGGGGTGAAGATCGAAAGCACCCAGCCGCCTGCCCGCGGCGAGAAATTGATCCTCGACGGGAAAGAAGTTGGGGAGGTTACCAGCAGCTGTGTTTCGCCCACCCTGCAAGAAACCATCGCTCTTGCCTACCTGCGCAAGGAGCACCTGGAACCCGGCACGCGGCTGCAGACGGCCTCCGGCGCAGCGGTGGAAGTGACCGCCCTGCCTTTCTATGAACGGCCTGCCCCCGGAGAGTGAACCTCCATGCCGGATGAGCGCTCCGCTGCGTCACGCGGCTTCTCCGTGATAGAACTGATGATCGTGGTCACGATCCTGCTGATCCTTGCAGCCATCGAGATTCCCAACCTGATGCGAGCGCGCATGGCGGCCAACCAGGCGGCGGCGGTGTCAAACATAAAGACCATCGAGGCGGCGGAAATCACCTACGCCGTCACCTACAATCACGGTTACACGTCCAATCTCGCCGAACTTGGCTCTTCCGGACAGTCTGCGTCCAGCCAGGCAGCGGCCCTGATCGACGGCATGTTATCTCACGGCAATAAGGGTGGTTATTCCTACCTCTACATTCCCGGGCCCGTGGTAGACGGCAAGGTTGAAACTTATACCCTGAAAGCGATTCCTACGGTGCCCTGCACTACAGGCGATCAGTACTATACGATTGACCCCTCAAATCAGGGCCTGGTCCTCGCCCAGGACTTCACAGCGGTTGTCCAGCAGGACTTCATTGCCCAGGTTCTGAAAGGATCCATGGGGCACGGGCAGGCGGCCTGCACGCAGTAAACCGGAATTCTCATATCAGTCTTCAAAAGAATCGGTTGGAAGCATCCCTCACAGCGCACCTCTCGAAGCCCTTCTGTCTTTCTTCCTCCCACTCATGGCCCGGGCCTGTCCTGACGATTCGAATACTGACGGGCGGAGCGCGCGATAAACCCTGTTCCGCATGGATAGATCAGGGATGGGATTCAGGAAAGATCCTCAAAACCGCAGGTCCGACCGGCTGATGGTCAAGATCCCGCTGCTCGTCTCGGGCCGCACCGAAACAGCTGAGACCTTTGAGTGCCGCGGACACGCCATTGCCGTCAATCGATTTGGGGCCCACATCCGGCTGGAACGGCCGGCTCCGCTGGTGAGCAAAATCCTGGTGACCAACCTGGAGAATAACCTGCGTGGCGAGTTCCGGGTGGTTAAGGACCTGGAAAGCTCCCCGGAAGGGAGGACGGACTTTGGCATCGAAGCCACGGGAAATTATCCCACTTTCTGGGGAATCGAGTTCCCGGCGCAGGCCAGGAAGCCCACCGAGTCGCGCGGCCTGCTGGAATGCCAGCAATGCCAATCTGCAACCCTGCATCCCCTGATTCTGGATGAAATTGAAATGCTGGAGTCGGGTGGAACGGTGCGCAAGCCCTGCGCTTCCTGCGGCGCCAAAACCGAGTGGAAATTTGCGATGGAAGTCGGGCCCGCCGCTCTCCCGGAAGAAGACCCGGACCCTGGCGATGGCCAGGCTGCGAGGACGCAGCCGGGCACACGCACCGTCCTCATGCAGCGGCCGGTAACCATCCGGACCGCCACGGGCGAAGTTGAAACTGTGCAGACCGAAAATCTGTCAAAGGACGAAGTTCGCTGCTCCAGCGAAAACAGTTATGAGGTGGACCAGGTGGTCACGCTGGAGTGGGAAAACTCCGGCACGGGCAAGAGGCTTCAGGTGCAGGGCCGCATCCGCAGGCGCCAGAGCATTGCGGGAAGCCGGCGCGTCGTTTACAGCATCCGGCATGAGGGAACACCTGCCGTGCTGCCTCCAGCGCCGCTCAAACCGGCCGCAAAGCTCTATGCTGTGATGGTGGCGCTGACGGTTGCCGCCTCTGTCCTGCTGGCTCTCAACGTTCGCGGGATCGTTTTCGGACTCACGATTCCGTTTGGTTCCGAGGTCCTGCCGATCGCCTCCCTCGGGGTCGCACTTCTCCTGGCCGCCCTGGCACACAAGGCCTGGAAAACCATCCAGGCGCGCGAGCCGGAGAGCCGGCAGATATTCAGGAAGCGGCACCGGGTGGCGGGCGGGATTGCAGCGGTTGTCTTCCTGGGTTCACTGGGCGTGGGTGTGATTGCCGGCGTCGCGAGCGGCCATCAGCGCGGACGGAAACTGAAACTTCTGCACGACTTTACCGTGGCCCGCATCTTTGAAAGCAATATCGATGCCGCCGAGAATCGTGTGATGGCCAGCCCGGAAGACTACGCCGACGTCTGCGCGACCCTGGCGCTGCTGGATGGAGAATGGCAGACGCACCTGGATGCGCTCACGGCCGATGCGCTGGAACTCTACCGCTTTCAGTCGTGGCAGAGTGCAAAATCCCGCGAAGAGATGAAGGGCCTGGAGCAGATCCTCGCGCTCGACCGCCGGAAGCTGCGCGTGGTCGAGGAACAGATCGCCCTCAAGGCCGAGGCCAGGAGTATCGATCACGACAAGCAGCAGGCTTTTTGGCAATCCAGGTTCGCTCCCCTGCGGCAGCAAATCCAGGAACTGAACTCAAAGAAAGAACAGGTGGTTAAAACTCTGCTGGCGGCAAACTGACCGCGGCAAGGGACCCGCTGCTGTCAACAAAGTTGCCCGTATGCGTGTAGCTGGCCGAGACCGTGTGCGCGACTCCGCCATTGACCGTCAGGGCTGAAGTACTGTAAGTCGCGCAGAAGCTGTGCGCCGGTGCTGTTATGGGGCAGGCCAGGCAGGCTATTCCGAGAGGCAGGCGAGAAAGAGTTGTGTGGCCCTGCGCTCTGCGGAGTTATTGGGTGTCCGACCATCAATGACCAAAGCCGTCCCCTTCATATCAGCGGGTCATAGGCCCAAGCTGGTCGCATATTAATCGGGTTCATTCCGGATAATGAGACGGTGAGTGAGGCTGTCGGAGATAGATTGCTTTCCGTGCAGATTTTGGTTGACTAGGACGCGGTCGTCCGTATGATCACTTCATGAATAAATGCTTCCGACCTTGCAGTCTTGATCAGCCATTTTTGCTTCCACCCTCGTTGCAGGACTGGCTGCCGGATAACCACCTGGCACGGTTCGTCGCGGAAATTACTGAAACTCTCGACTTGAGCGAGATCTACGCGCGCTACGAGCGCGCCGACGGTCGCGGGCTTGCTGCCTATCATCCGCTGTTGCTCACGCGCTTGCTGCTCTACGCCTATGCGACAGGGCGCACCAGTTCCCGGCGTATTGAGCAAGGCACCTACGACGACCTCGCATTCCGGTATCTGGCTGCCGATCAGCATCCCGACCATGACACGATCGCGTCTTTCCGCCAGCAACATCTGGAGGCACTGGCACGATTGTTCGTGCAAGCCCTGCGTTTGTGCCAGCGTGCGGGGCTGGTGAAGCTGGGCCATTTAGCAATTGATGGGACCAAGGTTCGGGCTAACGCCAGCGCGCATCGGTCACTGCGCTATAAGCAGTTACGGGAAGAAGAACAACGGTGCCAGCAGATCGTGGCGCACCTGCTGGCCGAAGCTGCGCGTGTGGATGAGGAGGAAGATCGGCGTTACGGCAAAGGACAGAACGGCGAGGAGTTGCCGCCGGAGTTGGCTTCGGCGCGAACCCGGCTGGAGCGTATCCACCAAGCGCAGCGGGAGTTGGAAGAAGAAGCACGCGCCCAAGCCGAAGACGCGGAACGTAAACAGCAGCCCTACGCAAGGCGACGGGGCCGTCCTCGCAAAGAGGATCCGCCGCTCGAGTTGGATGCCACGCAACGCAGGGCGCTGCGCAAGCGTTGGCGGCGTGCGCAGCAGCGCGTAGCTGAACCCCAGCGGCACTACAATTTCACGGATCCAGAATCACGAATGATGTACGACAACGGATTGGGCACGTGTGTACAGGGTTACAACGCGCAGTTGGCAGTGGACGCAGAAACACAAGTCATCGTCGCAGCTGAAGTGACGCAGGACGTGACCGATCATCACCAACTGCTGCCCTTGGTCGAGCAAGTGCAGGGAATGACGAAAAAATCGCCGACGTGCATCACCGCCGACGCTGGCTACTGGCACACGGCGAGTTTACTTGATGCGCGGTTAGCGGAAGTCCACGTCTTGGTGCCCCCGGGTAGCCCACGCAAGAGGAACCACCAAGCCGGGAGCGAACTGGCGAACGCCATGCGTCATAAGTTGGCGCAAGCATCAAATCGAGCGCTTTACCGCAGCAGGCAAACGACCGTGGAACCGGTCATCGCACAGATCAAAGAAGGCCGCGGGTTCCGTCGCTTCCGTCTCCGCGGTCGCTCGAGAGTGCAAGCTGAGTGGCGCCTGATCTGTTTGACTCACAACCTGCTGAAGCTTTTCCGTCTCCAATGGCGACCGGCGCTCAGCTAAGGGGCGGTCGGGATAAGGTCGTTTGACCGCGCCGCTTTCAACTGGCTGCAAAAATTGCGCTCTGATCAGACTTTAAAGCTTCCCATCCGGGTAAGTTGCCCCGTCCGCCACACTTTCACTCCGACAGCCTCGAGTATCGGGTACATTAATATTCATTGATTAGAGACAAGATATCCGCGAATCTTCTCTTTCCCAGAACCAGTGGCGGAGGCGTTGCCGGTAACGCCGGGAGTAGAGAACATGAGCGAAGACCTTTATTCTTGACTTTTCGCTTTTTATTCGCCTATGATGGCTGGGCGCATGGGGCGCAATTCCTGGCAGGAGGATTCGATGACCATCAGTGAAGCGCTTTTATCTGAGCTTGACCTGGAGATGGCAAGTACACGCAGGACGCTGGAACGGGTTCCGGCCGACAAAGGGGACTACACGCCGCATAAGAAATCGATGCCGATGGGCAAGCTGGCGGCTCATGTGGTCCAGTTGACGAGCTTCGGCCTCACGGTGCTGACCACGCCGGAACTGGATTTTTCCTCAGGCAGCTTCAAGCCGCTGCCCTTTGAGTCTGCAGGTCAGCTGATCAAGGTGCTGGAAGAGGAAGCGGCCAAAGTGCGCGCGGCGCTGGCCGGCACAACCGACAAAGCGTGGCAGCAAAACTGGAAGCTGTCGTTCGAGGGCAAAACGATCTTTGAGGCGTCACGCTTCCTTGCCTACCGCAGCATGTTCCTGAACCACATGGTTCACCATCGCGCGCAGCTTGGCGTCTACCTGCGGCTGAACGGCATTCCCGTTCCGGGCCTCTATGGCCCGTCGGCCGACGAGCCATTCACGGCGTGAGGAGAATCCACAACGGGAAATCTGCCGCAGCGGGCGGCGCTTTTACATCGCCGTGGCAGGTACGCTCAGGCAACTGACCCGAAATATCCCTGTTGTACTTTCCACGGCAGCTTTGTGGCGCTGGATGGACGGGCGGTGAAGCCGTGCCGTCACCCGCGCCAGCAGATCAGTTTCAACTCGGTCATTTCCTCGACGGCGTAACGCGGGCCCTCGCGACCCACGCCGCTCATTTTGGTGCCGCCGTAAGGCATCAGGTCAACGCGGAAGGCGGGAACGTCGTTCACCATCACGCCGCCCACATGCAATTTCCGTGCTGCCTCAAAGGCCCTGCCGATGTCGCGAGTGCAGATGCCCGCCTGCAAGCCATACGCGCTGGCGTTGACGGCATTGATCGCGTCATCGAGGCGCGAGTAGCGATGGAGAACCACGAGCGGCCCAAACGCTTCTTTGCAGCAGAGGTCGTCGTCCGGCGGCACGTCTGTGAGAACGGCCGGCTCGATGATGGCGCCGCGGCGCGTTCCGCCGGTCAGCAGGCGCGCCCCGCGCGCCACGGCGCGCTGGATCCAGCTCTCAACGCGTTCGGCCGCCGCCTCGCTGATCAATGAAGCCATGTCCGTGCTTTCCTCGAGCGGGTGGCCGATCTTGAGCGCCTTTACCCCTGCCACAAATCGCCCGGTAAAACCTTCGGCAATCGAATCATGCACGTAGATATTCTGGACGGAAATACAGACCTGCCCCGCCAGCGCATAGCCACCCAGGACGCACCGGGGAAGAAGCAGGTCCAGGTCGCAATCCGGCTCGAAAATAACGGAAGAGTTTGAGCCCATTTCCAGCGTCACCCGCCGCAACCCGGCGGCGGCGCGGATTTCACGGCCAACCTCGGGACTGCCCGTAAAGGTGATCATGGCAATGCGCGGATCGTTCACAATCTGCCGCCCGGTTTCTTCCCCCGGTCCCGTCACCACGTTGTAGGCTCCGGCGGGCGCCCCCGCCTCAACGGCCAGCCGCGCCAGGCGCACCGCGCTGAGCGGCGTGTTCTCAGAAGGTTTGTGGACCACGCTGTTGCCGGCGGCGAGCGCCGGGCCGATTTTGTGGAGCGCCAGGTTCAAGGGGAAATTGAACGGCGTGATGGCGGCAATCACGCCCAGCGGCTCGCGCACCGTCATCGCCCAGCGGCCTTTGCCGGTAGGAGCCGCTTCCATGGGCACCACTTCGCCTTGCAGCCTTCGGGCCTCGTCCGCTGAAGCCGCCAGCGTCTGCTGCGCCCGCGCCACTTCACCTCGGGCTTCCCGAATGGTCTTGCCGGTTTCGAGCGTCACCAGTCGCGCAAACTCTTCCGCGTCGCGTTCCAGCAGGGTCCGCATGCGCTGCAACAGTTCCGCCCGGTCATATTGAGTCATGGAAGCCACGGCCTCGGCGCCCTTCTGCGCCGCCACCACAGCGCGATCGACGGTGGCTGCATCGGCGTCGTAAACTTCGCCTACCGGGGTGCCATCATAAGGAAGGCAGATGGTTCGCACCTGAGGCGTACGGACCCCATCGTTGCCGATCAGCATTGGAAAGCTCTGTTTTTCGATGCCTGGCATTCCCATAAGCGTCTTTCCTTTCTGCCGCTTGGGTCCTGGATATATCCCTTATCTTATCAGCAAGTGGACTGATAGCGGCGATGCCCCGCAACAAGCTATCATCACTATTTTGAACGAATACAGAGTGCATGGCCAGAGCTTCAATTGGAAAGATAACCTGGAAAACGGGTTGGCCACGTGGGCCCATAAGAAGTTCCGGGCGGGACCGCCACTAGAACCAGAATTGTCCCAATTTGACACAGTTTTGAAGCCCGGCGGCCCGTCTCCCGGTTGCGGAACGGCGGCAATTCCGCTAAGATACGCTTCACGAGGAAAAGTCCTGGCAACGTGCTGGTAAGGTTAAGCACAACCATGAGAAACCGGCGGGGTGCATGATCTGTAGTGTAAGCTCCTGACCTGAAAATCCCGGCCGGATGAATTCCTGATTTGACACAATGATTACCCGTAAAATTGGCGACGTTTGCTGGTATGGATATGACGCGGTGATACGGTCGTTTGTAAAGATCAAAATTAATCCCAACATCCTGAGTTTTACGGGCTTTGCCATCAATCTGGTTGCAGCTTATCTGTTTGCTTACGGCTATTTTCGCTGGGCGGGCGTGACCATCATCCTGGGCGGGGTTTTTGACCTGACAGATGGCCCGGTGGCCCGCATGACGCGCCGGGTAACGCCTTTCGGTGGCTTTTTTGACTCGGTGCTGGACCGCTACTCCGACCTCTTTCTGCTGGTTGGCCTGCTGGTTTATTACGGCCGGGTCAACCGTTTTATGTACGTGGTGGTGGTGGCGCTGGCCATGATCGGCTCCGTGATGACCAGCTATTCCAGAGCGCGGGCGGAGAACCTGATCCCGTCCTGCAAGGTGGGCTTTCTGGAGCGGCCTGAGCGCGTGGTACTGATCATTATCGGGGCGCTTTTTAACCGCATGGCGCCGGTGCTGTGGGTGATTGTGGCGCTCTCGAACCTGACCGTGATTCACCGCGTCATCCACACCTACCAGGAGGCCCGGCGGATGGAAACCGAAGCCCAGGCGGCTCCCCCGGCGGAAGAGCCATCCCGGAACCCCGTCACGCCCGTAACCCAGTCTTGACAGCAGCTTCGGGAGGCCGATAACATGGAACGACTCAGGCCCCTGAGGGGTTGAAAAGGGCCTGATTCCCTGCCTGCTGATGGCACAACAATCACAATTGACGGATGCCGGGCGAATGTTCCGGGAAAACGAAACTCTCCTGACCGGAGGCAACGGGTTCCTGGGCAAAGTGATCCTGGCCATGCTGCTGGAGCGCTATCCGGATCTGAAACATCTCCACGTGTTGCTGCGGCCCGGCCGGGACCTTTCCGCGGAGGAACGCTTCAAGGCCGAGATCGTGGACTCACCCGTGATGGCCGCGCTGATGGCGGCACGGGGCGAACAATTCGTCCGGGAAAAGGTCAGCGTCTGGCCCGGCGAACTCAGCCGGCCCGACTGCGGGCTCGACAAGCAGGCGCTGGAGACAATTGCAGGCCGCGTGAAGCTGATCATCAACTGCGCCGGCAAAGTGGAATTCTTCCCTCCGGTGGATGAATCGCTCCAGGCCAATGTCAACGGTGTGGAGAACGCCATCGCCCTGGCCAAACGCGCCGGAGCCCGTCTGCTGCACGTATCCACCTGCTTTGTTTCCGGCGAGGCCAACGGCCTGATTGAAGAAACGGAACCTATCCCGGGTTTCTACCCGCACCGCAAGGGTCCCGATGACAATTCCTTCGACGCTCTTGAGGAACTCGCCTACTGCCGCGAGCAGGTCCGGCTGATCACGGAATCCGAAGGCGGAGAAGAAACGGCAAAGCCGCAGGCACGCTCCAGGGAAACGGCGCAGAAACTGGTTGCGCTGGGCAAAGGGCGGGCGGAACATTGGGGATGGGTCAACACCTATACCTATTCCAAAAGCCTGGGCGAGCAGTTGATTGCCAGGGAGAAGGATCTGGACTGGTCCATCGTGCGCCCGGCCATTGTTGAAAGCGCCCTGCGGTTTCCTTTCCCCGGCTGGATTGAAGGAGGAAGGACCGCGGCGCCGCTGGTGCTGATGGCCATGAGCGGCCTGAAGCACTGGCCCGTGCGGCGCAACACCCCGCTGGAAGTGGTTCCCGTGGACCTGGTGGCGGCGGCGATCCTGGCGGTGGGCGCGCTGCTGCTGGACGGCCGCGCAGAAAACGTTTATCAGCTGGGAACGGCGGACGTGAATCCCATCAGGCTGGGGCCGCTGGTGAATCTGCTGCGGCAGGAAGCGCGAAGAAGGGCGGACCGGAACGGCAAAGGAGGACTGCCCATCCGCATCACCGCTTCCCGCGGGCCGGCGCGTTTTATCTCGGCTGAAGAAGCGCGGGCCCGGCGGCAGAGGCTGCAAAAGCGGATCGAACGGGCGCAGGCCATCATTGACCGCATGCACAGCGCAGTGAAGAATGCCGGGCTCCCGGGAAGGAAGTCGCTGGCGGGCTGGCAAAGCGCCTTGCGCACCCTGGGATTGCAGGCGCGGTTCCGGGAGCAGACGCTTGACCAGTACCTGCCCTTCATCCTGCACAACCGCTACATTTTTGAATCGGAAAACATCCGGACCGCCTACCAGCGGCTTTCGGAAAAGGACAAACTGCTGCTGCCCTGGGACCCGGAAAAGATTCCCTGGAAGAACTACTGGATCCATCATCAGATTGAGGGGATCGAAAGATGGATTCAGCCTGAGGCCGTGAAGGAGTGGTCGTTTAAGATTTAAGGAATTCCGAACTGTAACTCCACCGAAATGCCAACCACGCCTCGACAAATCGACGCCGCGCAGCTTGAAGAGCAGATGCTGCAGATTGTGCGCGAGCTTCTCACCGAACTGGGATCGCTGCGCGCGGCGGAAGCCGCCACGCTTCGCTCTTCGCTGGAGCGCGACCTGGGCCTGGGAAGCCTGGAGATGGTGGAACTGCTGGTGCGCACGGAAGCGCACTTCAACGTGCGGCTGCCCGACCGCATCGCCGAAGAAGGCGACACACCCGCCGACTGGGTGCGCGCCGTGGCCGGCGGCGAAGAGGAAGCGCCTGCCGCCTCGCAGCGCTACACCATCCGGCAGCCCGGGCGCGTTGCCCCGCCGCCGCCGGAATCCGCCCGCACCCTGATCGAGGTTTTGCGCAAGCACGCCGAGGTGGACCCTGACCGCGTCCAGGCACACATGCTGGAAGGCAATTCCGGAGAGGACATCAGCTACGGCAAGCTGCTGGCCACGGCCTCCGACGTGGCGGCCGGGCTGGTTTCCGCGGGGCTGCGGCGGAATGAAACCGTGGCCATCATGCTGCCCACCTCGCCGCAATTTTTCTACGCCTTCTTCGGGGTCATGCTGGCGGGCGGAATCGCCGTTCCCATCTACCCTCCGGCGCGGCCCGACAAGATTGAGGAATATGTTCGCCGGCAGGTCGGCATTCTTCGCAACGCGGAAGTTCGGTTTCTGATCAGCTTTGAAGCCGTCCGCAGGGTTTCCGAGCTGCTCCGCCTGAACCTGCCCAGCATTCTGGGCGTGACCACCGTCGAGGAGCTTGCAGCGAGCGGCGCGCGGCTGCAGCCCGGAGCCATCGAGGCCGCCGAAGCCGCCTTCATCCAGTACACCTCCGGCAGCACCGGCGAACCCAAGGGCGTGGTGCTCACGCAATCCAACCTGCTGGCCAACATTCGCGGCATCGGCTGGGCGGTGAACGTGCAGCCTTCGGACATCGTGGTGAGCTGGCTGCCGCTTTATCATGACATGGGCCTGATCGGCTCCTGGCTCTACAGCGTTTATTACGCCCTGCCCATCACCATCCTTTCGCCGCTGGCCTTTCTCAGCCGGCCGGAAAAATGGCTGTGGGCGCTGCACGATTCCGGCGGAACGCTCTGCCCCGCCCCGAATTTCGCCTACGAACTGTGCTCGCGCAAGATTCCGGACAGCGCCCTCGAGGGCCTGGACCTGAGCGCCTGGCGCGTGGCCATCAACGCCGGCGAGGCGGTGCTGCCCGGCACCCTGGAGCGCTTTGAAAAGCGATTCCAGCCCTACGGTTTCCGGGCGGAAAGTTTTGTGCCCTGCTACGGCCTGGCCGAATCGTCCGTGGCCCTGGCCTTTCCGCCCCTCAACCGCCGCCCGGTGATTGACCGCATCCGCCGCGAGGTTTTTGAGGCTGAGGGCAAGGCCGTTCCCGCTGAGCCTGACGACTCCGGCGCTCTGCGTTTTGTGGCCAACGGCAAAGCCCTGCCGGGACACGAAATCAAAGTGATCGATCCCGACGGCAACCCGCTCGGCGAGCGCATCCAGGGCAAAGTGCTTTTCCGCGGCCCGTCAAAAACCGCGGGATATTTCCGCAACCCCAAAGCGACGGCGGCCGTCACCACCGAAGACGGCTGGATGGATTCGGGCGATCTCGGCTACTGGGCCGGCGGTGAAATCCACATCACGGGCCGCGCCAAGGACCTGATCATCAAGTCGGGCAGAAATATCGTCCCGCAGGAAGTGGAGCTGGCGGCGGCGGAAGTTCCGGAAGTGCGGCGGGGCTGCGTGGCGGCCTTTGGCAGGCGCGATCCCGAACTCGGCACCGAGCAGTTGGTGGTGGTGGCGGAAACCCGCGTGGCCAACAAGGAAGACCTGGACAGAATTGAGGCGGAAGTCATCGAGCGGGTGGGCCTGGCGATCGGCATTCCGCCCGACAAGGTGGAACTGGTGGCGCCGCAGAGCATTCCCAAAACTTCCAGCGGCAAGATCCGGCGCAACGAGACCCGGCTGCTCTATGAGCGCGGCAGCTCTGGCGCTCAACCGCCGGCCGCCCTGGATGCAGATTCTGCGGCTCTGGTGGGAAAGCCTGGGCGCCTGGCTGCGGCTTGGACTGACGCGCGCGGGACGATGGCTCCTCCGCAAGTCTTCACAGATGCTGCTTTCGGTTGTGGCGGTTTCAGGCGGCCTTCTGGCGCGGGCGTTCCCTGGCCGGAACACCAGGGGGGCGATGGTTGCCTTTTCGTCGAGAGTTCTGCTGAAGCTGCTCGGCCACAAGATCAGCATTGAGAAGAGCGAACGGATTGAACCGGGACGCCCGGCCGTCCTGATGGCCAACCGCGCCGGCGCCGTTGACGCCGTGGCGCTGGCCGCGCTTCTCCCAAAGCCCGTAAGGTTTTCAGATTTCGGCGCGCTCGATTCCCTTCCCGCCGCGGTGGCGTTTCTGTTGCGGCCCATCGTTCTGCCGCCGCTGCGCGTACCCAGCCTCCCTCCAGGAGGCACGCTGCGCCAGCGCATTCGCCAGGGATTGGAAGACGGCTATTCGGTGATGGTGCTTTCCGAGGGCCCGCCGACCGTTCCGGCGCATCTCAGCCGGTTCCGCCTGGACGCTCTGGACGCGGCAGTGCAGACCGGCCATCCGATTTATCCTCTTGGAGTTCGCGGAACTTCCTCTATACTGTCCAAAGGCCCGCGGATGCCGGGGCGCGGTGAAGCAAAGATTACGGTGGGCGAGCCTATCTACATCCAGATCAACGATGTGCGCGAGCTGGCGGCGCTGCGGGAGCAGGTGCGGGAAGCGATTGCGAAACTCTGCTCCTGAGCGCGTAGCGCCGGCATCTCGCCGGCTCCGAAAGATGCCGCCGGGAATGCGGCGCTACAAAAACTATGCCTGCAACAACATTGGGAATTATCGTCCGCTTTATCGTCTGTTTTCTGCTGGGGTCGATACCGTTTGCGGTGCTGGCGATGATCGGAAGCGGCATCGACATCCGCACCGTGGGGTCGGGCAATCCCGGCTTCAACAACGTCCTGCGCGTCAACAAGTGGCGCGCCGTGCTGACCCTGATCGGCGACATGGGCAAAGGCTATTTTGCCGTGTGGCTGGCAAGCCACGGGGCACATGGCGTGGCGCTGGGCTGGTTGTTCGGTTTCGGGGCGATCATGGGGCATTGTTTCTCGCCTTTCTTAAGATTTAACGGAGGCAAAGGAATCGCAACTTCCGCCGGCGTCATGCTTAAGCTTTATCCGTTGTTCGCGGCGATTGCGCTGGTGTTTTTTGTGGCGATGCGCCTAACCGGCAGCAAGCTAAAGTGGCCGGAAGCGGGCGCGACCGCTTCCATGACCACCTGGATGCTGTTTGTCATTCTGATGCTGGCCTTCGTCAGCCCACAGGATGCGGTGTACGCAGCGTTGCTGACCCTGTTCCTCGGCTGGAGACACCAGAAGAATTTCCGGAACCTCATGGCCCGGCGCAGCGCTTGAGGACGAAGTGGTCACGAAGCTTTTGAGTATTCAGGTACGGTCACAAACTGAATCCATACCGATTCCCGAACCATGAGCCCAAATCAACGGCTGGCTTTTTACGATTTTGACGGAACCCTGACGTCGGGGAACATCGTCCGCAGGTATGCCTACTTCACCCTGCGCCAGCCGTCGAGGTCGCGGGCGGTTTTGAAATTCTCCAAGCTGCTGCTGAGCATTCCGTCCTGGCTGGCCATGGAATTCCGCTCGCGGCGGCGGTTCAACGAAGTGTTCTTTCGCGAATATCGCGGCATGCGCGAGCAGGTGCTGCGGGCGCAGTCGCGGCAGCTCTTCGATGAAAAAATTCTGCCGTCGATTTATCCGGACACGCAGATGCTGCTGGAAGACGACCGCCGGCAGGGATTTCTTCCCGTGCTGGTGTCGGGCGAACTGGATGTTGCTCTGGACGAGGTAATCCGGTACCTTGGTTTCCAGTCGGTCATCTGCAACCGCCTGGTTTTTCGGGACGGGGTTGCCACCGGAGAAGTGGAAGCTCCGCTGATTGCAGAGGAAGAAAAAGTCCGCGCCATGGAGGGCCTGTGCCGGCAGTTCGGCACGGAGATGAAACAGTGCAAGGCTTATTCCGACAGCTTTTCGGATTTAACCATGCTGGAGGCCGTGGGTTTACCCACCGCTGTTAATCCGGACCGGCGGCTCAAGCGTGTAGCCCGGGAGCGCGGCTGGACCATTCTGGATTTGAAAAGAGGCATCGATGTCAAACGACGCCGGGAACCATCCCCCGGCGGGGCAGCCGGCGTTTGAGTTCGGCGATCCCACACCCAACGCGGTAGGACGCAACGCAGTCGTTTCACACGAGGGCTGCGTCGTGCAACTCGAAGGACGCTCGGCTGAGCGGCTGATGTGGTACGGCGAAGACCTGCTCTCCGTCCGCATGCCGCCGGGCACGCGGGTCCTCTACCCCAACCCCACCATCGCCGGCCTCAAGGACCGCGACGCCGCCATTCGCTACGCCATCGACCACCCCGAGCAGATGGAGCCGCTCTCCGCCCTGCTGCGGCCGGGCATGAAGGTCACCATCGCCATCGATGACATTTCCCTGCCCCTGCCGAAAATGAAGAGCCCGGACGTCCGCGAATCCATCCTCACCATCGTCCTGAAACTGCTGGCCGAGAAGGGTGTCGAAGACTTTCACATCATCGTCGCCACCTCCTACCACCGGCGCATGACGGCGGCGGAAATCCGCCACGCGGTGGGCAACCACGTTTTTTCCAACTACTACCCCGACCGCCTCTACAATCACGACGGCGACGCCCCGGACGGCATGGTGGAACTGGGAACCACCGAGCTCGGCGAGCGGGTCCGCATCAACCGCCGGGCGGCGGAATCCGACCTGTTGATTTACGCCAACATCAACCTGGTTCCCATGGACGGCGGAAGCAAGTCGGTCAGCGTGGGACTGTGCGACTACGCCGCGCTGCAGGCCCACCACACGCCGCAGACCATCCTGGCCAGCGATTCCTACTTTGACCACACGCGGTCCGCCATGGCGCACTCCTGCGACCGCATGATGGAAGTGGTCAACCGCCACCTGAAGGTCTTCCACATTGAGACGGTGCTCAACAATCGCATGTTCGAGCCCGCCATGGCCTTCTTCACCAAAAATGAGGACCAATGGACGGGCGTCGACCGCGCCATGTTTCAGGCTACGCGAAAGGGCCTGGGGATGCTTCCGCGCGCCGCCAGGAGAAAAGTCCTTTTTGCCATTCCGGCGCCCTATCAGATGATTGCCGTCCATGCCGGAGCCACGCTGCCCACGCACGCTAAAACTCTGGCCTACTGCTACGCGCAGTATTGCACGCCGCTGGAAGGGCAGTCGGACGTGGTGGTCTATGGCATCCCCTTCATCTGCCCCTACAACGTGAATTCGATCCTGAACCCCATCCTGGTGCAGGTGATGGCGCTGGGATACTTCCACAACATGTACCGCGGCATGCCGGTGGTGAAGAAGAACGGCGTGCTGATCATCACCCATCCGCTCTACAATGAATTTGATCCGCTGCACCATCCTTCTTACATCGAGTTCTTCAACCGGATTTTGACGGAGACTCGAGACTCAGCGGAGCTGCAGCGGAAGTACGAAGAACAGTTTGCGCACGACCCGGAGTACATCCGCATGTACCGCACCGGCCACGCCTATCACGGCGTGCACCCGTTCTACATGTGGTATTGGGGCGAAAACGGACGCGCCCACACCGGCAAGGTGATCGTGGTGGGAGCGGAATCGAGACGCGCGGCTGAAATCATGGGCTGGGAAACCGCCCAGAACATGAAAGCCGCCCTCGAAATGGCCGAAAGCCATGTGGGCCGCAAGCCCAGCGTTACCATGATGCACTTTGCGCCCATCCTGATGGCGGACGTCAAGGGAACACCCGAGAGCATTTGATGGCAATGAAAACCGTTCTGATTACCGGCGCCACCGGCTTTCTGGGAAAGCACCTGGTGAAGCAACTGCAGGCTGAAGCCGACACCACGCGAATCCGGGTGTTTTGCCGCGGGCTTTCTCCCTGGGAGCAGGACCCGGCGCTGGAAGTGGTGCACGGCGACATCGTAAAACGTGAAGACGTGGAGCAGGCGGCCGAAGGCGTATCGGAAATCTACCACCTGGCGGGGGTTGTCTCGCGCGACTCGAAGGACCAGGACCTCCTCTACACGACGCACATTGAGGGCACCCGCAACGTCTGCGAGGCGGCGTTGAAACACCAGGTGGAAAAGGTGGTGGCGGTGTCCAGCTCGGGCACCCTTGCCGTCGGCACAACCCCTGAAGTCCGCGACGAAACCTCCGGCTACAAGAACGAGGTGGTGGGTGAGTGGCCCTACTACCTGAGCAAGATTTTTGCCGAGAAACTGGCGCTCGACTACCAGGCCCGCAGCGGATTGAACGTGGTGGTCGTCAACCCCAGCCTGCTGCTGGGCGTCGGCGATGACCGCAATTCCTCCACGCGCGACGTGGCGCTGTTTCTTCAGGGCGAAATCAAGGTGATTCCCAAAGGCGGGTTGAATTTTGTGGACGTCCGCGACGTCGCCCACGGCCTGACGCTGGCCATGCAATCCGGCAGACCCGGCCAGAGCTACCTGATGGGCAACGTCAACTGGACCTTCCGGCAGTTGATTGAAACGGTGGCGGAAATTTCCGGCAAAGCCCCGCCCACCCTGGAGCCGCCTGTTGAAGTATCGTTGTGGGGAGCGCGCGCCCTGCGGGTGATCTACCAGCTGCTGGGAAAAAAAGTCGATCTCGACGACGCCTCCGTCAAGATGTCGGCCTGCTACTGGTACTGCGACTCCACCAAGGCGCGCACTGAACTTAAATTTGAAACGCGCGACCCGCTTGAAACGCTCCGCGAAACCGTTGAGGACGTCCACCTGCGGCTCTACCGAAACGGCCAGCTTCCTCTTTCCGTATGAGCAAGCCGGGCAAAATCGCCGCCGTCGTCAATCCCCAATCCGCCGGAGGAAAGACCGCCCGCGAGTGGCCGCAGCTCGCCGCCGCGCTGGAAAGCCGCCTGGGCCCCGTGGTCACTCGCTTTACGGGCGAACCGGGCGCCGGAATCGCCATCACGCGCGGCCTGCTGCGCGAAGGCTTTGACCTGATTGTCGCTGTCGGCGGCGATGGTACCATCAATGAAGCCGCCAACGGTTTTTTCCACCAGGACAGCCTGGTCCGGCCGCAGGCAGCGCTCGGAATCCTGCCGCTCGGCACCGGCGGTGACTTCCGCCGCACGCTTGGAATTCCCGCCGCCGTCGAAGCCATCGAAACCCTTGCCAGCGGAGTTCCCACCCTGATTGACGTGGGCAAAGCCAGCTTTCGCGCCCACAGCGGCGGGCAGGCCAGCCGCTATTTTGTCAACCTGGCCAGTTTTGGAATGGGTGGGCAGGTGGCCGCGCAGTCAAAGAATTTTATGAGCATGTTTGGCGGAAAGGCGGGATTCTTCTGGGCAACCGTCAAAACCTTTCTCAGCTACCGTGGGCGGCAGGTCAGCCTGGCGCTGGATGGGAGCGCCACCCGCCTCCCCTTCTTCATCACCAATGTGGCCGTCGGCAACGGCCAGTTCCACGGCGGCGGCATGAGGCCCTGCCCGGCGGCTGTCCCCAACGACGGCATTTTCGATGTAACGGTGATCACCTACGCCGGGGCTTTGAAGCTGCTCAGCAGCATCTCCATGCTCTATTCCGGCGAGGTCTATTCACACCCCAAGGTCAGCCACTTCCAAGCGGCGCGCATCCTCGCCGAGTCGGCCAGCGCCACCGAAATTGAAATTGACGGAGAGCCGCTGGGGACCCTGCCGCTGGAAATCACCCTGCTGCCGCGGCAGCTGCGCGTCCTGGTCCCGGCCTCCAGTCCCTTTGCTGAAGAATCCTGAGTTGGTAAAGGAAGGAACAACGATTCCGCAAAAAAAATAGCCTGGGTTGCATTAGCAACCCAGGCTGAGCCCCGAGTGCCGTGGGGAGGGGGACGCTGGCCTCGGGTCATTCGTCGTTTCCCTTACTCATCAAGGTGGTGCCTCTTGCTTTTGCCGAACGCCTTTCCTTTATCGCGTTCGCGGCGCTTCACCCCGAGTGGGGAAACAATCCTAATTCCAATCTCTCTTGAGCCGCCTTGATCCAACCTCCCGGCGACTCGTTACGCATTTCCTTTATGCAAACGCTGTTCCAATCTGCAGGGCAATCTGCTTCAGCCTTCCAAATCGACCTCGAATACCGCTGCCGGGCCCCTGCAGTTCGGCCACCTTCAGGCTTTCCACCGAGCGCGAAATCCTTCCCGCCTTGCGCACCGCTTTAGCTGCCAAAACCACTGCAATTGCAATCATCTAGGGCCCTTTTTACCGCCAAAAAAACGGCGGAATCTGCAGGAGGTTTGGGAGCGCTTTCTGTGCAATAACGTCCGCCCTCCCGGCCCTTAACAAGGCAGAATGATTGCCAAACAAAAGCGCCTGAAAAAGCACGGTTACTTATAGAGTAAGTGCGCAATATATACATGGCCATGGAATTATTTTCACGGTTGCGGCTACCCAACACGCAATTTTTACCTGCGCTCTGCGCCGGGGTTGGAGGCCGGGGCCATCATAGGGCGGAAAACGCCGAAGAATGGCAGGAAATGCTTCGGCTGGTGGTCTGGAAATTCTATTTTTCTTTAAATAAACGACTTATAAAATTAACCCTGGCCGAGTACTGTTTAGAACCTTCCATCGAGGCAATTTTCCCCCTCAGCCGGCGAGCCTGAGGCCTGGTTCGTTGGAAATGTTCAACTCGCTCATTCTACTGAGAGAATGTTGCAGGGTTAGCGGATAGGAAATTCAATTTACGTCGCTGGAAGTGCGTCCGCAAAGACAAATCCGTCGCGTTCCACCACCATGCCCCGCTCAACCGCTATCGGCGCCCGGAACATGGGACCCTCAAAGGCAAAGGTATGGAATTCGCCATTCTCGCCGCACGGATCAACCTCGGCCGGCAAATCGGCCAGCAAATCGGCGTCAAAGGGGCGGCCGGCGAAGGAGGCGTCGAGCTTCCCGGGGTCAACGCAGGTGAGCAGGGCGCGAAGGCCGCCTTCAACCATTTCATTGGCCAGCCGGCGCGTATTGAGCCCCCAGAGCGGGAAAACGGGCGTGATTCCCGTCCCGGCCAGTTTTTCCTCGCGGTAGCGGCGGATATCCTCCAGAAAAAGGTCGCCAAAAATCATGTGGGTAACTGCCCTCGGCGAGGGCCCGTTGCATGGCGGCGGCCATGGCCTGCTCATAGGCGCCGTTCGGGCAGGGATAGGGAATGGGAACGGTGACGAGCGGCAGGCCCGCGCTTTCCGCCTGCGCCTGCAGCAGCGATTCGCGAACGGCGTGCATGGCCACGCGCTGGAATTCGGCGTTCACCGTGGTCAGCAACGCCTGCACGTCAAACTCGCCCTGCCGCCGGATCACTTCCAGCGACCAGGCGCTATCCTTCCCGCTGCTCCATGAGAGCCAGGCCCTTTTGCGTTCCATTGCTCCTCCTTGAACCCCCACCATAGCTGGAGATGGCCCGATGAGCAAGCCCCAATTGGACTTACCGGTCCGCCGGCGATATTTCCCGCCTCCCGGTGAATCGATAGCGGCGCCTCGGACATCTCAGTATTTAAGGGGCGAAATGAGCGGGTAACCCCGGAACAACGCCGGCGCGGTGGAGTCAGCCGGGAGTTCAAAAGGCTTCTTGTGCTTTTGTCCAGCCCGGGGAAGGTTTCACTGGACAGCGGAATGGCAGTTTAGTAAACTGACTGCTCAGTCATTTTATTGTTCCTTATAGTCATCCATGCCTCTGCTTGGCAAAACCCGGAAAGACGTTATCAAGGAGTTCAGAACTGCGGAACTGCTGGGAGCGGCCCGAAGAGTTTTTGCGGAAAAGGGCTTCCACGCCGCCACCGTCGAGGACATCGCCGCCGCTGCCGGGGTCGCGAAAGGCACGGTCTATCTCTATTACAAGTCAAAACAAGACGTTTATTGGGGGGCGCTCGAGCAGGGTATCACGGAGCTTCACAATGAAATTCAAACCCGGCTGGCCGCCGAACAGACGCCTGAGAACAAGGTCCGGGCTTTTATCGAGATCAAGATCCGCTATTTCGAGATGAACCGGGACTTTTTCAGGATTTATTTCTCCGAGCTCGGAAGCGGCCTTTCGCACCCGGCCCAGATGCCCCCGCAGTTTGAACAAATGTACCTCCGGCAGGCCCGCCTGCTGGAAACCGCGCTCCAGCAGGGCATCCAATCGAAGGCCGTTCGTAATATCCGCACGGATACGGCAGCCGTCGCCATCAGCGACCTCATTCGGGGCATCATCGTACAACGGCTGCTGGGCTGGTCCACGAAAGACGTCGAATCCGACGTCAATTTTGTTTTCGATCTTGTCTGGAGAGGAATCACAGCGTGAAAATCAAGGCACAGATTAAGACTCTTCTACTTGCCGCATTATTTTGCGCCTGGACCGGTGCAGCAGCGCAAACCGGCCCCGCCATGAGCAGTTCGGCCGGCAACGGAACAGGATCTGAGACAGCCGTCCCGTCACTCTCCACGCAGCAGGCGATTTCACAAAATCCATTCCTGGGGAGCGCGCCGCCGGGACACATCCAGCCGGGCGTGTTGCCGCTTTCCCTGACCGACGCCATCCAGCAAGGCCTCAAGTACAACCTGGGCATTCTCCTCAGCGATCATGCCACGCAGCAGGCCCGCGGGGCCAGGATTCACGCGCTCAGCAAGCTGTTGCCGCAGGTTTCGGCGGGCGCGTCGGAATCCATCAATCAGATCAACCTGAAGGCCTACGGCTTCCCGGGGCTCCCGGGCCAGTCGCCGATTGTGGGGCCCTTCAGCGTGTTCGACGTCCGCGGATACGTCGACCAGCCCATTCTGGACCTTGAAGACCTTCATAAAGAGCGTGCCGAGTCCGATAACGTCAAAGCGGCGCGGTACACCTACCAGAACGCGCGCGACCTGGTGGTGCTGGTGTCCGCCAACCTCTACCTGCAGGCCATCGCGGGCTCCAGCCGCGTGGATGCTGCGAAGGCTGAAGTCAACACCGCGCAGGCTGTTTACGACCGCGCCGTCGATCTGAAAAAGGCCGGCATGGTTCCCGGGATTGACGTGCTGCGCAGCCAGGTGGAGTTGCAGGGCCAGCAGCAGCGTTTGATCTATCTGCAGAACGAGTTCCAGACGGAAAAGCTGGACCTGGCCCGGGCCATCGGGATGCCGATGGCGCAGCAGTTCCGGCTGACCGACCCGGTGCCCTATTCCCCGCCCCCGCCCATCACGCTCCAGCAGGCGCTGGCCCGCGCACTCGCCGCACGCGCCGATTACAAGAGCCTGCAAACCCAGGTGCACGCGGCCGAGTTGCTGAAGAAAGCGGCCCGGAGCGAAGCGCTGCCCACCCTGGACTTCCATGCGGACTATGGCGACATCGGCCCCAGACCCGGAGAATCACACGGCACCTACACGGTGGCGGCCAGCGTGAAGGTTCCGCTCTTCCAGGGCGGAAGGGTTCGCGGTGACGTGATGCAGGCGGATGCCTTGCTCAAGCAGCGCCAGTCGGAACTGCAAGACCTGCAGAACAAGATTGAATATCAGGTGCGGACGGCAATGATGGACCTGAAATCGTCGGGAAACCAGGTCCACGTGGCCCGCAGCACCCAGGACCTGGCCCATCAGCAGTTGGCTCAGGCCCAGGACCGCTTTTCCGCCGGAGTGGTGAACAGCCTTGAAGTGGTGCAGGCCCAGGAAGCGGTTGCCACGGCTGACGAAAATTACATTTCCAGCCTTTACCGGTACAACGTCGCCAAGGCGTCGCTGGCCCGCGCCCTGGGTCTGGCGGAAGAGGCCTTCAAGCAGATGACGGGAGGAAGCAAGTAATGGCAGAACCCACGGAAAATGTGGAATCGAACGGCAAAAAAAATGGAGGCGCAGACAGGCCCGAACGGCGCCCGTCGTTTTTCAGGCTTCATCCGGGCGCCAAGTGGGGCCTGCTGGTCATCGGCCTGCTCCTGGTGGCAGGCGGAATCCTCGTCTGGCGCTATTACTCCACCCATGAAACGACGGACGACGCCCAGATCGACGGCGACATTTATCCCATCAGTTCGCGCGTCAACGGCCACGTGGTCGCGGTTGAAGTTGAAAACAACGAGTTCGTCAAGAAAGGGACGGTGCTGGTGCGCATCGATCCCACCGACTACCAGGTGGCGCTCGATCGCGCCCAGGCCGATTACGCCACGGCAGTGGCCCAGGCCCACGCCTCCCGGGTCGGCGTGCCCATCACCTCGGTCAATTCTTCGAGCGGCATCTCGTCGTCCCAGGCCCGCGTGGAACAGGCCCGGGCGGCCATCTCCGGTGCGGAAAAACAATCGCTGGAGGCCCAGGCCAGGGTGAAGCAGACGCAGGCGAATTACATCCGGGCAAAATCAGACCTGGCGCGGTATGCGCAACTGATCAGGAAAGATGAAGTTTCACAGCAGCAGTATGACCACGCCATGCAGACGGCCGAGGCTGATGCCGCCGCCGTCGCCGCCACCCAATCCGCCGCCGCGGCCGCTGAACAGAACGTCGCCCAGGCGCAGGCCCAGCTGGCACAGGCGCAGGCCGACCTCCGCGCTTCCAACACCGGGCCGCAACGGGTCCGGGTGAGCCGCGCCCAGGCCGACGCCGCCGATGCTGCCGTAAAGACCGCCCAGGCCCACGTGCAACAGGCCCGGCTCAACCTGGACTACACGGTGGTTCGCGCCCCGGCCGACGGCGTGGTAGGCAAGAAGGCCGTGGAGGTGGGCCAGAACATCGGCATCGGCCAGGCCCTGATGGCCGTGGTCCCGGTGAAGGGACTCTACGTCACCGCCAATTACAAGGAAACTGACCTGAAGGACATGCGGCCCGGCGATCCCGCCACCATCCATGTGGATGCTTTTGACCGCGATTACAAGGGCCACGTGCTGAACCTTGCCGGAGCTACGGGCGAAAAATTCAGCCTGCTGCCTCCGGAAAATGCCACGGGCAATTACGTCAAGGTGGTGCAGCGGATTCCCATCAAGATCGTTTTCGATCCCGGACAGGACAGCGAACACAATCTTCGCGTGGGCATGTCCGTGGAACCCACGGTGATCACAAAGAAGTAGAGAGAGCTCGCCATGTTTAACGTCATTACCATCAGCCGCGAATACGGCAGCGGCGGTGGGACCCTTGCAGAGATGCTGGCCCGCCGGCTGGGCTGGAAACTGGTGAATCAATCCCTGGTGGCGGAAGTCGCAAAGCGGGCCAAAGTCGACCCCGAGATTGCCGCCCGCTACGACGAGTCCATCGACCCGTGGTTCCATCACCTGGTCAAGGGCCTGTGGCAGGGCGGTTACGAAGGGCTCGCCACCACGGTGGATACCCGAACCATGGATTCCGAAGGCCATGGCCGAGCTTGCCGGAGAAATCGTTCGCGAGGCCGCCGAACTGGGGCAGTGCGTGATTGTGGGGCGGGGCGGCCAGTGCATCCTGCGGCAACGGAATGACGTCTTCCACGTTTCCGTCTTTGGCCCCCAGCAGCAAAAAATCCAGCGGATGCGCGACCGGCTGGCGCCGGGCGCCGACGCCGAGCTCTTCATGGAAAAGATGGACCGGCGCCGCGCCGCCTACATCCGCCGCTTCTACGGCGAGGACTGGAAAGATCGCCGGCTCTATCACCTGGTGATTTCTTCCGCCCTGGGGCTCGAGACCGTGGCGGACACCATCCTTTGCGCCGCGAGGCTCACGGCGGAAACTTCCTGACCATGGCAAAAGAATTCGAGCCGCCCAAAATCAATCCCTGGATCATCGCCACCGCGGTGATGCTGAGCACTTTTATGGAGGTGCTCGACACCACGGTGGTGAACGTCTCCCTGCCGCACATCGCCGGCAGCATGTCGGCCTCGGTGGATGAAGCCACCTGGACGCTCACCTCCTACCTGGTGGCCAACGCCATCATTCTTCCCATGACCGGCTGGCTCTCCAACCACTTCGGGCGCAAGCGTATGCTGATGACCTCCGTCACGGGATTTACGGTGGCGTCGTTCCTTTGCGGGCTGGCGCCCAACCTGCCGCTGCTGGTTATTTTCAGAATTGTGCAGGGCGCCTGCGGCGGCGGACTGCAGCCCATTTCGCAGGCCGTCCTGCTGGAATCCTTCCCTCCCGAAGACCGCGGCAAGGCGATGGGATTCTGGGGGCTGGGCATCGTGGTGGCGCCCATGCTGGGCCCGGTACTGGGAGGCTGGCTGACCGACAGTTATAGCTGGCGCTGGGTGTTCTACATCAACATTCCGGTGGGCATCCTGGCGCTGATCATGACCCAGCTTTTTGTTTTCGATCCCTCCTACATCAAGCGGGCGGTCGGCCGCATTGACTACTGGGGCATGGGAATGCTGGCGGTGGGCATCGGCGCGCTGCAGATCATTCTGGACAAGGGGCAGGAGAAGGACTGGTTTTCGTCAGCCCTGATCACCCGGCTGGCCATCGTCGCCGCCGCCGCCCTGATCGTGTTCGTGATTTATGAGCTGGTGGTGGAGCACCCCGTGGTGGACCTGCGGGTGTTCAGGGAACGCACCTACAGCGCGGGCGTTTTTCTGATGACCGTTCTGGGCTTCGTCCTTTACGGAAGCCTGGTCATCCTGCCCATCTTTCTGCAGACCATTCTGGGATATCCGGCGCTGCAGGCCGGCATCGCCATGTTTCCCAGAGGGCTGGGCTCTTTTATCGCCATGCCCTTTGTGGGCATCATCATGTCGCGCTTTGACCCGCGAAAGCTGCTGGTGGTCGGCACTATCGCCTGCGCCTTCTCACTGGTGCTGCTGGGCACGATGAACCTGAACGTCGGTTACTGGGAAATCTTCTGGGCGCAGTTCCTGCAGGGATTGTCGCTGGGGTTCCTGTTTGTGCCGCTCACCACGGTCACCATGGACCCCATTCCGAATGAAAAAATGGGCAACGCCACCAGCATCTTCAACCTGATGCGCAACATCGGCGGCAGCATGGGCATTGCGCTCTCCACCACCATCGTGGCGCGCAGCTCGCAGCACTACACCAATTTCCTGGGACGCAACGTCACGCCCTACAGTTCGCAAACCCAGTCGATGTTTGAGGGACTTCGCGGCTTCTTTATGAGCTCCGGAGCGGACGCCACCACCGCAACCCAGCGCGCCTACGCGGCCATGTTCGGCATGGTGCAGCGCCAGGCGGCCATGATGTCGTTCAACCACACCTACCTGTTCCTGGCTTTAATGTTCGTCGTCGTCATGCCGGCCATCTTCCTGATGCGCAGGCCCAAAAGCCGCGGCCGCATGCCCGTACACTGACGCGCCCGTTTTTGTGGAATTTATCACATGCGTGTGTGACGAAGGTTACAGAGCTTCACTCCAGATCGGTCTAGCGTAAGGGGGGTGTTGTAAGTTAGCGTTGCCCTTCATCCCCCGCCCTGATGAAGCGAGGGTGTGGCGCACGTTAACCAGCCGGCTTGCCGGGCCTAAGCCCGGCGCGAAAAGTGTGCGCGGAAGGAGGCACGATGCGAACCCACTTGGGCTGCACAGGAAGAATCGACCTTGGGAACCTTAGCCGGGAAACACAACGGCGCCTTGAGGAAGTGGAGGCCACATGGTTGGAGTTCTCGCCCGATCCGCCCTCGCTGGTGGTGCGGCATGTCCAGCCCGACGCCATTTCGCCTCCGCGCGAGATCGGCGGGGAGTTGCTGGAGCTCCTGACTCGGGTGTCTGACGTGGAGCGCCGGGCCTTTCCCGGGGGCGCGCTGTATTACCTGGATGACCAGACCGGACAGCATTTTCGGCTGCGGGTCTCGCGTGGGGGCGTATTGACCGTCTCGTGGGCGCACCCCAGCTATGAAGATGCCAGGAGCGTTCCATATGAGGGCCGGGCCACGCCCGTGGTGTTTGAACCGTATCAACGCTTGAACGGCTCAGTAAGTTTGACGGCGAAGCCCGGCGCGGCCGATGAAATTCGCCTGACCATAGAACGTCCGACAGGCCTGTGCCCGCAAGGGGAATATGAACTCCATCCCATTGGTGAAGTCCTGGGTCTGGAGCTTCGTGAGGTGAACTCGAGTGTGGTGCCTCTGGTTGAGAACCTTGGGCCAGGTGGCGGCGCCCGGTTCGCTCAACGGACAGATCGACGTCAGCTCTTTCCGGGCCGGAGATCTGGAAGATTATTGCCGGTTTGTCTTCGACAATGGAGATGTTCGGCTCCTCCGCCCGTCGCTCTGGAGCGACACCCCAGCCGACCACGTGGAGACGAAAGCGGCATAGAGTTTGGATTTTGAACTCTGGGTCGATGATTTGCGACTGGTGAAGGCTGATTGGGGATTGCCTATTGGATCTGGTGATCGGCATCGAGCCATCACAAATACTTAACGGACGGAGCGAACCTATGATGGACTACGGCTTTACCGAATATCAGGCCGCAATTCGCGACCTGGCCCGCGAGATTGCCGGCAAGGAGATCCGCCCGGTGGCGGCGGAATATGACCGGGAGGGCAAGTTCCCCTGGCCCATCGTGGAGGTGCTGGCCCAATCCGATCTGTTCCGGGTTTTTATTGATGAGCAATTCGAAGGGATGAGCGACGGCACGCCCATCATGAACATGGTGATCGTGACGGAGGAACTCTCGAAGGCGTGCGGCGGCATCGCCCTCAGCTTTGCCGGCACGGCGCTGGGCACCATCCCCATCATCCTGTCCGGCAGCGACGAGCAGAAGCAGCGATGGCTGCCGGATATTGCGGCAGGAAAGAAACTCGCCGCCTTCGCGCTCACCGAGCCGCAGGCAGGTTCAGACGCGGGCGGAGTGCGAACCACGGCGCTGCGTGACGGCGACCATTATGTTTTGAATGGCACCAAGCAGTGGATCACCAATGGCGGCGAGGCCGAGCTTTACAGCGTCATCGCGCTCACCAATCCCGCCAAAGGGCCGCGCGGCGCGTCGTGCATCGTGGTGGAAAAAGGCACTCCGGGATTCACCTTCGGCAAGAAGGAAGACAAGCTCGGCATTCGCGCCTCCGCCACACGCGAGCTGGTCTTCCAGGATTGCCGGGTGCCCGTGGAGAATTGCCTGGGACGCGAGGGCACGGGCTTTATTACCGCCATGAAGACTTTTGATGTCTCGCGGCCGGGCGTGGGCGCGCAGGCGCTGGGCATCGCCCACGGGGCGCTGGATCTGGCCGTCGAGTACGCTTGCACGCGGCGCCAGTTTGACACGGCCATCAGCTCCTTCCAGGGCTTGCGCTTTCTGCTGGCCGACATGGCCATGAACGTGGAGGCTGCGCGCGCCCTCGTTTACGCCACCGCGCGCCACATTGACAAGCAGCCCAAAGAACGGCCCACGCTTTACTCCGCCATGTCCAAGTGCTTTGCGTCGGATGTGGCCATGCAAGTGACCACCGACGCAGTGCAGGTCTTTGGGGGCTACGGCTACATGCACGACTACCCGATTGAGAAATACATGCGCGACGCCAAAATCACCCAGATCTACGAAGGCACCAATCAAATTCAGCGGGAAGAAATGTCAAAGGTGCTCATCAGCAGCTTCCACGGCCGCGCCTCCTCTGCCGCCTCCCGCGCGGCGTGAATTGAGCTTGCCGCAGCCGGCAGACCTTGCAGCCCTCAGCTTTCAGCCTACTGCCTTCTGAGTGCTGCCTCCTGACTCCTGCCTACTTCCTATTTCCCTCTGCCTTCTTTCATCCTTCATCATTCAGAATTCATAATTCGTCACGCTTTCCGGACTTCGATAATTTGTACTTTGTGCTCAGGCGGAATGGGCAGAACCACGCCATTGCTGATTTGCCTGCCGGAAAAAGTTCCGATGGAATCGCCTGTCATCACAGAGTGGAATTTAAATCTCCCAACCGCATCATTGGGTATCTTCACACTCACGTCGCGAGCTTTCGTTTCATTCTTGAAGACCACGATCATGCCCTCGCCCTCGCCGCTGAGCCGGGCGAAGCCATCCCACGTCGTCGATTTCGGCTGCAACCAATCGCCCAGCGGGAAAAATCCCTCGCTTAGGTTAATGCTCCGGCGGAGGCTTTTGAACCATGCGATCTTCTCCGCGTACCACTCCACCTGGGAAGAACTGAGGTGTCGAAGATCACCCAGCAGCAGGGGCGCCGATCCGCAGGCGGTGGCAAACCGTTCTTCAATGCTCGGCGTTTCGGCCCTGAGGTTGCCGATCAGCATGGTTTCAACGGGGATCGCCAGCGACCGGTGGTAGAGCAGGGTTCGCGCCTGGCGAGGCCCCGCTGAGGTTGCGGCAGCATCGTCCACATTGCTCATCCAGTCCAGGTCTCCGGCATCGAGCAGGCCGTAGTCGATGACGTGCTTCTGCCCCCAAAGCTCAAAGGTCAAATCGAGCAGGACATCGGGGTGGTCGCGGTAAATGTGTTCGGTCACATACTTCATGCCTTCATAAATGCGCCCCAGCGATTCCGCCCAGGTCTTGTGGAAGTGCCCGGACGCAAAACATCCCGGCCGTTCGCCATAAGCATTAAAGACCGTGGTGAGATCAATCTTGACGTAGGCCAGATGGTAGCGGGAAATCAGGTCGCTGATTCTGCGCGCCGCCACTTCCCGGTAGCCGCTGGCCAGGCACATCACGGCGCTCTCGCCGGCCATGGTGCGGCTCAATTTCGGCTGGCCGTCCTCATCACGGCAAACCCATTCCGGATGCTCCCGGTAAACTTTGCTCCGGGTGCTGATGGCGGCAAGCGGGACCCAGAGGCCCAGGCGCATCTTCTCCCCTTCAACCGCCCGCTGGATTTCATCCAGGCCGCGGGGAAAAGCCTGAAGGTTGATCTCGTTCTCTCCATATTCGGCCTGCCATCCGTCGTCGATGGTAAAGATATCAAGTCCCATGCGGCCGGCAGCCTGGATCAGGTCCATGGCAATGCTGCTGTTAATCCCGCGCTGGAACGGCTCCCAGGTGTTGTAGATCCACGGCGGCTGGTATGCAGCGCCCTTGCGCATCAGGACCTTCGAAGTGTAGCGGGGCATCACCCGGCGGGAATCCGTGGCGGGGCGGTCTTCAAGAAAGAAAGCGATGGACGACTTTGCGCTGGTCCAGGTTTCGCCCGCAGCAACACGCCGCTCAAAAGGAAAAATGTCGGTGTCGAACATGACACTGACGCTGCGGCCCCAGCCGTTCATCTCCGTCCGCTTCATCCATCCCGGGGCCTCATTCATCACCATGAATCCTTCCCGCGTTCGGGGATTCATCTGCAGTATGGCGGCATCTTCAACCCGGCCCGTAAAGAAGATTTCCCGCGGCTGGACACCGTAAAAAGCCCGCAGGATTTCCTCATCCGGCGGCCCCGACATCAGGTTCAGGGCTTCAAAAACCAGGTGCGAAAGCTTGATCGTTTCACTTCCGCTGTTCCTGATGGAAAGCCATTTGCGAACCACGGGATGACCGGCATACACGGCGTAGAAAACCGAAACATCAAGAGGTTTCTCCCTGCCCTTCAGCGCGATTTCCAGCACCTTGCCCGAAGGCTGCAGGTCCTTGGCATCGGACCCGGCCAGCGTGAAATGCGCCGACCCGCCGCCCGTCGCTCCGCTGAAGTTTTCCGAATCCGCCTGGAACGTGAACTCGGCGCCCGGATGGGTTCCTGACTCGTCTTTCATCAGGAAATCCGTTCCGCTCACCTTATGTCGAAAAGTCGCGGTATAAAGTCCGCGCGCCGGCGAAAATTCAAGCGTGCGCTCAACAAGCCCGTTCCCAATCGACCACGACTTTGTCTCCCCCGAAGTTTCCGCGCGGACATAGGCCGCTGCTGTAAAGTTTTCAGCCGGAGAATCGCCTTGGGAATTGCCGACCGCATTGGACGCGCGATCACCTTCGCCGGGCGCTTCCGTGGATTCAAAGACCTTGCCCGGCACGGCCAGGCCAAACGCCGCCGTCCCTCGAACCAGAAAGCTTCTCCTGTTCATCACAGACCTCGCCACATGAAAGATGTACTTTTAATGGGCGCACAAACTCCCTGCTGTTCATCCCGACCAGCCGGAGATTTTATATCACAGTCAGTGGGTGATTATTGAGGATTGCATCATACAGTGACGAGCCTTCGTAGCGCCGGCATCTTGCCGGCCTTGAAAATTGCCGCCGGGACGGCGGCGCTACAATTGCGAACCGTCGCTATATTTTGCAAACATCTGTAGATGACTTCGCGGGCTGCCCGGCGGGTGGAATTAGTCAGCTTGCCGAAGGAATCGTAAGTGTAGCTGGCGGCGATCTGGCGGGTGGCGCAGACACTCGCCTTGTAGTGTCTGCGTTCTCGCGAAACGAGATTGCTTTCTTGTTTCCATTCCACCAGGCTCATTGCTGCCACTGGCGCGTGTCTGGGTTGCCCTTTTCATCCTTCATCATTCACAATTCATAATTCTCTTTGGCCTCGCCCGCGCTAATCCGGAAGCACCTGCTTCCAAATCCGCAGGTAATTGCCCCCAAGTATCAAACCGATTTGCTGCTCGGTGAATCCGCGCTCGGCAAGGATTTCTATAAATTGGCTCCAGTGCTGATACATGGTCTCGGCCTCATGGCCGGTAAACACCTGCTTGGGGCGGGTGTACCCGGGAACGTAATGGGGATCCGGGTTTCCAACATCATGGCCGAGCCAGGCGATACCAATGTGCTCAACGCCGACGTTTTTCGCCAGAAACTCCATCTCGTCGGCTATCAACGATAGGGCGTTACCCCCACGTCATACCTCATGCCCACAACCCCACCCGTGGAGACAATGGCCTTGACTTCTTCTGGAATCAGCTCCACCGGCGGGTTCGAGCTCACGTACTGAGAGAGGTTCTGGTGGGTTGAAACTATCGGCTGTTTCGTAATTTCCGCCACATGGAGGACCCCATTAACGCACAGATGGGAAACACCAACCATCATGCCCAGGCGGTTCATTTCCTTGACCACCTCAACGCCGAACGGAGAGAGCCTGCCGCCCATTCTGCCTCCGCCAACGCCGTCGGCGAGCTGATTGCGCCCGTTGTGGGTGAGTTGAATTCCGCGGACGCCGAGCCGGAAGAACTGCCGAAGCAGTGCCAGCTGATAGCCGGCAAGAAATTCGGGCTCAGGGCCGCAAAGGGTTCCGAGTGCTTCGCCACCCTCCATGTCGAGGATGAATTGCACCTTGCCTTTGTTGGCCTGGCCGGGACGTCCGACTTGGTCTTGATGATGGAAGCCTTCCCGTTGGTTCTCTCAATTCCCTCCAGAAGCATATCGAGCGTCCTCAGGTTGCCTTCCAGCACGGGCTGAATGCCGCTTCTCTCCGGCAGCGAGTCGCCACCCGAAGGCATGATGCAAACACTCACTTCCCCCTCGATCAGCCGCGGAACCAGAAAATCCGCCAGCGGAGAATTCTGCGATGCGATCCTGAGCCTGAGACGGGCCGTCAGTTCCCAGATGTCCCGATGCCCCTCGGCGACGACGTAGTCATGCGGATCCTTCGAGATTGCCGCAGCATTGCCGGGAGTGGAACCTGCCAGCATGGCGCCTCCCAAAAGAAGACCTGAATTTGATAAAAAGCCGCGACGACTGATGGATTTGGACATGAAGACTCCTTTGATCGAGATGAGACTTGAAACTGTGGGTCTATATTGCCACAACACGCGCGCAGCGCAAATGTGTGGATGTCTTGCTTCTTGCGGCGACTGCAGGATGGCCTGTTCTGAAATCTTGAATCTGAAATATGGAATCGTTCAACGGTGGATTGAGCACCCAGCCTTCAGGCTTCCGGCTCGTGGCGCCTGAACAGTATTCGCGGGTGGCGCATACGTCGCGCTCTTGGCGATGTATGCGGCCCTTCCTGCGCAACACTAACATCATTTGCCGTTGGTCGCACGGGCACCCAGCCCGTGAACGCTGCTGTCCCGGCATTGCGCCATTTAACATCGCTGACCTGCCGGATACAGTCCAGACCCCGGAACGTATCCGCCACCCGCGATTCATCAACAGCCTCCTTTTGCTCTTGTGACCGCAAATCTTACACCACAGTGGCCGCATTTTCAGTAATGTTCATGTTTCAGGAGGATTGTTGCAAGGGACCATTTCGTTGGATTGGAAGGGGCCCGCAGCTGGCGCATACGTCGCGCAGTTTGGAATGTATGCGGCCACAGAATGGCGTCCATGGGCAGCAGTGATGCGGCAGCCGGCACAGATGCTTGCCTTGCGGCATCTGCGATCCCGCAAAGGAGGCGGACGGACACCTCCATTAGGAGGGCCGGGCTTCACCCCGGCCACAACTCGGGGCTTTTCCTGCTGCCATTTGTTGTTATCTTGAATCTGAAATTTTGAATCTTGAATCCTCAGGGGTCGGCGCGCCCGATTCTCCTATTCTGTTGCCTTGAAGGAAGCCAGACGAAGGACCGCAGCAGCTGCGGTGTACTGAACTTTATTGTTGGGGTCGTGCATAGCCGTCCGGATGCCGGTTAACAGAGATGGGTCTCCGCGCATTGCAACGGCTCGCAATGCCGCCATCCGGACCGTCCAGTTGTCGTCGGAGCAGGCTTTGACGAGAACCTGGCCACTCCGCGGGTCGGGATCATAGGTCAGGAACCTGGCCGCAGCCGCCCGAACGCGCATTTTTCTCCATTTTGAGTTCTGCAGCACTTCATCGTAACCCGCATAGGGCAAAAAGCTGATACCCTGGTCAAACGAAACCCCACCAACTCGTCGGAGTATTGAGCTGTTTTAATTGCTGCGAAAGCAGCGATTGGCCTGTCTTACGCTTTCCGGTCAACACACTATAGAAAACACTATAGCCGGACTTCTGTTTCAGAAGCAGCAGGGAGCGGCCAGCCGCCAGAGCAACTGTAATGTCGTCGTCCGACAAGGCCTTGTTCAGAGCCGGGATGACGAAGTTGAGCGCATCCTCCCAGTGCGTTGGCATGCCTTTCGCACTTCAGCTTCCTGATCCTGCAACCCACTCTCTGCCAGCCGGACCACCTCCGGGGTGGGTTTAAGAAGCCCAACCGCCTGCATGGCCGCAGAGCGCTTCCCGCTGTCGGAACTGTGTGCGCCTTTCCAAAGGATGTCCCAGGAGCGCTTTCGGAGAAGCTGGTTTGTGGCCTGGCCCTGGACGGCATAAAGCCCGGCGGGGCCAAGAAACGTCACAGTGGCGAAAATTAAAAGAACGCGCCGTATGGTACAGTTTCTCATCCGTATTCCCTCTTCCCCGGCAGGTTTCGCACGGTTGTGTGCGTTTAACGCATTGCTCCGCGGTTTGCTTATTTGTTCAATGGCCTCTTCACGCCGCCACCCGGCCACGCAAATGGCGAGCTGAACTCGCCGCTACGGGGCCGGAGCGCCACAGGCTGGTCCGTTAGATGTCTGCATTGTAACATCTATGATTTTCTGAAGAGGGGCGCTTCTGTAACGGTTGCGCGGGTGGCAAAGATGCGCGCCTTGCGGTGCCAGCGATCCCGCGAATGCTGCTTTCATTCTGGAATCTGAAATTTTGAATCCTGAACCCCCCGGGCTGGCGCAGATGCTTGCTCTTGGAGCATATGCGGGCTTGCGAAGCGAGAGGGTCTTATTGAGCTTCATGGCAGCCGATCCGTCGGGGCGCCCCCACGGATCCAAACGGGTTAACCGATCTTGAAGGAATTCAACAGATGGCGAAAAACCCTATTGCTGTTCGGAGGGAGCACTTTGCCATGCTGGTCGGTGACAGTCAGGATGTAGAGCGTATTCGGCTCGAAGATATAGAAGTAGTCACCCGCCCGGTATTCACTGAAGCGTTTCCACTGAGTCAGTTCATGGGCATTGCTCAAGTCGGGGTACCTCGATGATTGAAGCCATGCCTGCAATGCGTTCTTATCGCGCAGATTTACTTTTGCGGAAACAACGTATCGCAGCCCATGATCAAGGAAATACCTCGAATCGGTAATCTCCTTCGATTTAAAACGCTCATTCGAATACTTAATCGAAACCACCACCGAATCACCGTCCGGGTATTCGAAGCTTCCGCCCACAGAAGTGTTGTGGTACACCTGCCAGGCTGGGCCATCGACAACCGGACCAACGAACCGGAATGTGTTCACGATAGCATTGAGTTCCCTATCAAGCCTGGTGGAGTCAAACTTCCTGATGGTTCCGGGATCGAAAACGCCCATGCTTACTGATGCCGTGTTGGCGACTATTTCAAAACAGACACCGTGATAAAGGGTGTGATAAGTGGGGCCGCCCGCGTAGTGGCTGGTGGCTGCTCCGCCAGTGGTAGCGTAATGGAAAAGGATTCCGTTAATCTCCTTCGTCCTGATCGCGAACCGACCTGTATCAATCGCAGCACAACTCTTCTCTGTTCTGCTGTCCCGCAGGACATTCACCGAGACGGCTGCGCCTCCAAAATTAGTTCCCTTGTACGCTTCGCCACTGTAAACAAAACAGGCAATGGTAGTGAAGGAGCATATGGGCATAAAGAATTGCGCACTGTTTTCCCTATTCGCGAATCTGCCCGGCCAATCATCAAAGTCGTTCGGATATTGAATCGTAAATCCGTAATCCGTGCTGCGAAAGGTATGCCATCCCGCATGCGCCTGGGCACGTGCCGCGCCCTCGCAAATTGTTGGGGCGAGCGATATCAAGGTCAGCGCTGCAAACCAATGAAAAAGCACCTTCACTCGATGGCTTCCTCCAGTCATTTCATCGCAATGATGCCATCGATTGGACGCTGGTGCAAACAGATGTAAACCTTTAACTGGGTGCGAAAAGAGCCTGGCGTGAAGATCAGCGACCACCATCCAATTCTGATTGAATCGCCGCCGCGATGACGGCGGCGTTGGAATGCTCGGCGTCACGGGCGCCGAAAACGAGCGTCAGGGTTCCCTGCGCCGCCAGGGGAACCAGGCGGTCGAGAACTTCCTTGCGCGGCGATTTTCGCAAGCTCTTTGCGATATCGACTGCGAAATTCCGGCCACTTTGCGGGATCGTGCCCGTACCACACACGCAGGGCCTTGGACGGCGCAATGGCCTTTTCCCAGGCGCTGATTTTGAGATCAGCTTTGCTCACGCCGCGGGGCCACAGGCCGTCCACCAGGATGCGAACGCCGTCGCGGGCGCCCGGCTCGTCGTAGGCCCGGCTGATTTTTACCGGCATCTTGCGCCTCCACACTTCACTCTAAACCTTGAGATGGTGAAGATAGTCGTAACTGATCTTGATGGCCTGAAAAACCGGGAGCTCGGTATCGTCCTGCTCAACAAAATAGTATTTCAGGCCGCCTTTGGGCGCCGCCTTGAAAATCCGCTTCCAGTCGATGATTCCCTTGCCCACCGGCGCAAAAGCCGCATCGGGAGTGGGGCCGGTGGCCGTCGGCGGATAGTGCTTCCGCTCATCCTTGATGTGCAGGACCGGAAAACGGCCGGGGTACTTTTCCATGTAAGCGACAGGATCGTAACCGGCGCGCGTGACCCAGAAACAGTCCATCTCAAAACAGACGGAGGCGGGGTCGGTGTGCTGCAGCATCAGGTCAAACGCGATGGTGTTGCCGAATTTCTCGAAGTCCAGGTTGTGGGTGTGGTATCCGTAATGAAGGCCGGCCTTCCGGCAGCCCTCGCCCGTCTTGTTGAAGAATTCGGCCGCCCGCTTGTAGCCGTCCAGGGAGTGGCGGAAAGATTCCGGGACCGATGAGAGCACAACATAACTCATGCCGAGCGTGCGCGCGGCGTCGGTCACTTGCGAAAGGTTCGACTTGAACAGATCATAATCAAAATGGCCGGCGGCAGTCTTCAGGCCAAGCTGATCAATCAGGCGCTTGATCCTGGGGACCGGCTGGTTGTGAAAGCCGGAAAACTGCACCTGTGTGTAGCCTACGGAGGCTACCTTGCGCAAGCGTCCCCGCAAAATCCTTGTCAAGCTGCTTCCGTACCGTGTAAAGCTGCAAACCAACCGGAATTCCATAAGGGTCGGCGTAAAGATCCAGACCGCTACCGGCAACCATCAAAGCAGCTGAAGCCACAGCGCCGGTCCGGAGAAAATCTCTTCGGTTCATTGAGCTCATGAAAGCACTTCCTCCTTCAGAAATAGATCAGTTCAGAAACCAAGGGTAACACAGCCACTGAACAAGCAGAGGGAGACGAACAGAGGGAATTGCCACACCGCGCGCAGGTGCTTGTTATTTCAGGACTTCCCGCCGCAGCGCAGATCATACCACGCCCTAAAGATGCTAGGATACAGGGATGCAAGGCCGTGAAAAGCGTCATGTGATGGACTTGGACAGCCAGTACATGCGGGAGGCTCTGCGCCAGGCCCGCCGGGGCTGTCGCGAAGGTGAAGTTCCGGTGGGAGCAGTCGTCGTGTGCAAGGGAGAAGTTGTCGCCCGCGCCCACAACCGGCCTATCCATCTGAACGATCCTTCCGCGCACGCGGAGATCCTGGCGCTGCGCCGCGCGGGGCGCAAGTTGGGGAACTACCGCCTGCCGGGGTGCACGCTGTATGTTACAATCGAGCCTTGTGCGATGTGCGTTGGAGCCATCGTCCAGGCGCGTATTGAGAGGCTGGTGGTGGGAGCCATGGACCCGAAAGCAGGCGCCTGTGGCTCGGCGCTTGCAGTGCTCAATAACAGGAAGCTGAACCATCAGGTTGTGTTTGACAGCGGAATCCTCCAGGCAGAGTGCTCGGCCATTCTTCGGCAGTTCTTCCGTGATCGCCGAAAAGCAAGCCGCTCCGGAACTTGAAAACAGCCGGCACTATCGCGCAATATTAATCTCATAGCCGCAATCACCACGGCTACGCTCTTGCGGAGAGGTACCGAAGTGGTTATAACGGGGGCGCCTCGAAAGCGTCTTGCCTGCCAAAAGCGGGCACGTGGGTTCGAATCCCACCCTCTCCGCCAACAAGTCTTAGGTTTCGCCTTTCTCTGGAGCCCACTTCTGAATAACCCTGGAATGGCGGGGAATTGTCGATGATAATTCTGGGTCCGGACCGTAGAGAACGAATAGGGATGCGCCCTGCCAGAAAAATGGTCGTCTTTTCTCTGTGGGGTGTCGGCAAGGTCCGTTTTCAGCGTAGCGACTCTTTGCCGATGAGGTGCCCCGGGTTTGGTACCAGGGGAAGAAAGCGTTTACATCCAGTTGAGGAGTCGGGCGTCCCGTCGGTCGGTCTTTTGCTGGCGAACAAAGCCGGCACGGATCGGCGCTGCATCAACGATCCAAACTTCATGTCCGAACCGTTCCAATAATTCCACAAACCACAGCGAGTTGCCGACCGCTTCCATGCCAACGAGCGCGGGCTTGCCCAATCCCCGATAGAACTATTCTGTTTCCGGACCAGAATGGGTCAAACCCCTTTCCTCAACCTCCCCACTTTCGTTATCAAGAAACGCGATCTGCCGATAGCTGGGGTGAAAATCGCAGCCTAGAATAAACGTCACGGCTCCTTCCTCCTGCAAACTTCGGCCTCTAAAACAACCGAAGTGTACCTGGGATGAGTAGGAGCTTCGTCCCTATCCAGTCAAGTGAACTGAGAGAGAATTCCCGGGAATGGTCATTCACAACGGAGGCGCTTTCACCGATGATAGCGGCGGACACCACCGCAATGCCGAATGAAAACAGTGCCGAAAGCACCTGCAGCGCAAGGTTGGCGACTGCCACGTAGTGGCCGGCTTCCCACACGCTGCACAAGCCGAGCAAGACGCTCCTTCATGCCCGCAGCCGGTCACGCACCGCATTGCCGAATGGCTGGCCTGAAGTCTTCATCGCATGGGTACCTTGGCGGAGAACCTAAGGGTCAAAATCTGTAAGGGTGATTTCCAGATTTCCAGCTTCCTGGTTTCCCCCGCCAAAACGGATAGCAATTCTATTTCTTACCTTTCGTTTTGTTCGCGCAGAATAAGTTCTATCGGTGTCAACAAGTCACGTGGGAAGGTTTCAGGGGCGAGATGGATGGCAGGTCGAAAATTCAGTAAAAAATACAGGACGCGTGAAATAAGAATCCGATTAGTGAATAGAGAAAGCCGGTTTCGAACCCTTATGAGGAATCCTGCCCAGCACTGCAGTGGCACCAAAAGTCGGTTCGACTGATATGGGTAATGGTCAGAAAAATAAGGATTTCCGACGCATGGCAGTCTGCTGGCATCACGGAATTGCTCATATGGATCTGAGTCACCAAAGCGTGAGGTCTGCCTCGCGCTCGCCATCCACGCCAAAAACGCCCGTTGCAGACACTCCGGCGCACTGTTCCCGGAGGCAAATGCATCAGTGGGTCCAGTCAGCAAAGTTTGGATTAGAGCATTTATTTCCGGGAAGTTACGAGTTGAGTTGCGGGAGGGATGGGCTTTCGTGGATGGCTATAGGGGGGAGAAACCGGGCTAGGCTGGCCAAGGTCAACCCTTTGCGCAGGTATTACTCCTGGCGCGGACCGCAGAAGGTCTGCGGCGGGCTAATCTCTTTTGGGATTCGGGAACAGGCACTTCACGCAAGCACTTGTTTTGCGGGGTTTGAGGTCTGACTGTAGTGCCGAGCCGTGCGCCGAACACCTTCTTCAAGAGGAAAATGGGGCATCCAGCCGAGCAGCTTTCGGGCCTTTGAGATATCGAGGTATATCCGTTCCATCTCGCCCGGTCGTTTCGGGGCATATTCTGGTTCAAGGTTGACGACACCCAGTGTATCCCGCACTATTTGAAACACTTCATAATCAGTTGTCGGTACGCCACTGGCAATGTTGAAAGCCTCACCAGTCCCACGTTCCAGCGCCATCACATTGGCTCGAACTACATCCTCTACATAAACATAATCACGTACTTTGGTTCCGTCGCCGTAGATTGAAGGACGAATACCGGATATCATCTGCTCACAAAAAATCGCAAAGACACCGGCCTCCCCTTTCGAGCTTTGCCGGGGTCCGTAAACGTTGCCATAGCGGAGCACAACGAAGGGAAGGTCATAGAGCGCCGAAAACATGTCCAGATAATGCTCCACGCTGTGCTTGCTGATGCCATAAGGCGTGACCGGATTGGCGGGATATGTCTCCGGCACCGGCATCGTCTCCGGCTCGCCGTAAGTCGCTCCGGCAGAGGAGATGTACACAAAGCGTCTGACCTTGTGAGCGACGGCGGCCTCGAGAAGAGTGATGGATCCCAGGATGTTGACCGAGGCGTCGAAAACCGGCTCACGCACGCCGCGCCGCACGTCGATCTGAGCCGCATGATGGTTCACCGCGTCCGGCTTTTCCATGGAAAACACCTGTTCCACGGAGCCCCTGTCCCGAATGTCCCCTTTATAGAGCCGTGCGCGAGGATTGACGTTGCTGACAGACCCGCGTGACAGGTCGTCCAGTACCGCCACGTCATGTCCCGCGGCGATGTAGGCGTCGGTCAAGTTTGACCCGATAAAGCCGGCTCCTCCAGTGACCAGAATTTTCATGATAGGGGTATCTCCTCTCTTGCCGGAACCCGGGTAGAAAGGCGGGTTCGTGTTGTGAGCAGGCTGGGCGGCCCGGACGTGCAATGGGTCAGGGAAGGTGGCTTGTGGCGCCACCCTCCCCGTAATTGAGAAGCCACTACCTTTCGGTCAACATGGCTTCCAGGGTTGAGGCCACCTGCTCCTGCTGTCTCGTGGAAACATACCAGTCAATCGTCCGGTGAAGTCCGTCCATAAACTTCACCTTGGGTTCCCACCCCAGCAGTTTTTTGGCCAGTGAGTTGTCGGCCACCCGGTTGTAAGGGCCTGTGGGCATTTCCGGATGGGGTTCAATCCGGGCTTTGTGCCCCATATAACGCAGGATTTCCTTCGCCGCGTCGATGACGCGAATGCGCTCCATGGTGCCAAGATTGACGGCTGTGCCATCGTCAATTTTCTCGGCGGCCAGGATGGTTCCGCTGACGATGTCGTCGATGTAGGTCCAGTTGCGAATCTGCTCGCCGGTGCCCCAGACGACGAACGGATCCTGCTTTACGAAGGACCGGGCGATCATGGCAATGACCGCATGGTTTTCGACGCCCCGGGGACCGTACACGGTGAAATAACGGCAGGAAGCAGTCTTCAGGCCATACTCTTTCGAGTAGGCCTGCAGGGTCATCTCAGCCATCAGTTTGGCCCATCCGTACATATTGTCCGCGTCGTAAGGCGGGCCGACCTTGTCTTCGGTCAGGTAAAGGATCTGGTCGGGATCCGTCTGGATGTAGTTGGGGTAGACGCAGCCGGACGAGGCGTACACCACCTTGCCTACATTCGCCTTGTGGCAGGCGCGGAACAGGACCCCATCCAGCATCAGGTTTGCCGCGCATGCCGCCTGGTGCAGGTCCACATAGCCGCGGCCGCCATGGTCTGCAGCCAGGTGAAACACCACATCCATCCCGTCGACGGCGTTTTCGGCAACGCCGGGCTCGCGCAGGTCGTTTTGAACAAACTCGACTTCCTCGTTCATCACGTGGGTGGCGATGTTCTCCAGCTTGCCGCTGCTCAAGTCATCGACCACCCGAATATGAGCGCCCTTTTTCAGCAGGGCGTCCACCAGGGTCGAACCGATGAATGAAGCTCCACCCGTTACCAAGACTCTAGAATCTTTCCAGTCCATATTGTGCCTCCTTGTTGGCTAGTTAAACTTCCTGAGTTTGAGAAACTCCAGATTGACGTTCCAGACAAACTCGGACCCGTAAATCAGATAGCGCCGCCAAAGCCTGCGCGGCTCAGAAACAAGCCGGAAGAACCATTCAAGGCCGTGCTCGCGCATCCAGACAGGAGCCTGCCGGACCCTCCCAGTGTGGAAATCAAACGCAGCCCCGACCCCTACCATGACGGGAACTTTGACCCTGTCGTGGAAGTCCCACATCCACTTTTCCTGCTTGGGCGTGCTCAGCCCCACCCAGAGCACATCCGGCGCGGCTGACTGAATCATGCCAGCCACTTGCCGTTCCTCTTCCGCCGTCAGGTTGCGAAAGGGAGGGGCCCATGTGCCCGCGATTCTGATCCCATACCGACACTGCATCTTCGTAGCGAGCAAGTCCGCCACGCCTTCAGTTCCCCCGTAGAAGTAGTGGCTGTAGCGGCTTCCGGTTGCCCTGAAAAAAGTTTCCATCAGTTCGGGACCGTAAACACGGCGGGGCATCTTGTATCCATGCCGGCGACCGATCCACACCAGCGGCATCCCGTCCGGAACAACCAGGTCAGCCGAGTTTAGAATGCGTTTGAATGTCTGCTCATGTTGCGCCTCCACCACGCCGTGCATCCCCGTGACCGCAACAAAATGCGTCCCGCTTTTGTCGCGGATCCATTCCTCCATCGTCGCAATGGCTCCGGGAATCTGGATGGCGTTGACAGGCACTCCAAGCACGCGAAAGACTGGCATGGGATTTTTGCCTCCGTTGTCCTGGGAATGGGCCAGATGGGACCTAGCGGATGTCAGGGCTGGACGCCGAGACAAGCTCGCTACGGGGTTCACAGGGGTCGCATACGGGGGACGGTTCCTGCATGGCGCGATGATAGATGTCCATCAGCAGCGAATGGTTTTTTTCGGCCGTATATTTCAGTTCGAATTCGCGGCGCGCCGCCCTCCCCATGGTTCGCATTTGCGCCGCATGCGCCCAGCCCCAGGAGACGCTGTCCGCTAGATGCTCGCTGCTGCCAGGGTCAAAATGCAGGCCCGTATGCCGGTGGGTCACAATCTCCTGCATGGCCCCCAGGCGGGAACAAATGACCGGCGTTCCGCTGGCAAAAGCCTCCACGATGGTCATCGGAAAATTCTCGTAGCAGACGCTGGGCAGGATGAGAAACCGCGCTCCCTTGATGGCCTCCTGGGTTGTCCATGCGGTCCAGCCGGCCCATAAAGCGGACTGATGACAAGCCTTCCCGTTCAGCAAACTGCGTCAACTCCGCCCGAAGTGGCCCGTCACCAACAATCCGTAGCTGAATTGAATTTCCCAGACGAAACCAGGCTTCCAGCAAGGTCTGCAGTCCTTTTTCAGGAGACAAGCGGCCGACAAAGATGGCATAGCCCCCGCTTTGCGTTCCCTGGCCGGGATCGGGATCGACAAAATTGGGTTTGACGCAGATTTTCTCACCCGGCAGTCCTCCGCTGATGAACTGCTGCCGGGAAAATTCTGTGAGAGCAATATAGCTGGTGATATTGTGGCTCCAGGTTGATAGCCTGCGATGCGTCGCCAGCATTCCGGCCACGGCCGCGCTGGCCATGCGGGAATTTCGGTAACATCCATGCAGGACGCTCCGGTGGAGGCCATGAGTTACGCACTCGTGACAAATCCCTCCGGCGCGGTAAAAAGTAGCGCCCGGGCAAAGCAGCCGGAAATTATGCAGGGTCTGTACCACCGGAACTTCAGCTTTTCTGCACGCCGCGTAGATGGAGGGCGAAATCTGCGTGAACGTGTTATGGACGTGAACGATATCGGGGCGCTCCTGCCTGAGGAGCCTGGCCATATCCCGTTGGGTGTCAGCGGCCCAGGTCATCTGGCGGATCAGCAGCAACCGGCGGGCGGTTGAATAACGGCTGATTTCGTGATTGCTACGCTGATAGGTGACGACCCGGTGTCCAAAATCGGAGAGAAGCTGGTGCTCAAGCCGGAAGACAATGTCTTCACCGCCGGGTTGCTGATACTCGTTATGGACGAGAAGAACTTTCATCCTTCAATCTCGCAGTGGTTTTTGAGTGGCAGGAAATTTTTGGCAGTCCGGTATTCCAGGGCCTTGCTGTTGGGCAGGTAAAGGACATCTTTCCGATTGGCCACGTAGTCCAGGACCTCTTCGAGATCGTCCCAGAGTCCCAACTTTTCAATTTCCCAGGAATGGCCGTAAAGGTGGAAGACTCCGCTCCCCATGAGGATGGAATCAAACAGGATTTTTGCCAGTTCCACCCAGCTTGCCACCTGCCACAATTGGGTCAGGTATCTCCACGCCCTTCCCACATCCACAGCCCTTGCCATGTTCCGCATGTACTCCGACTTGGTGTGAGGGAAGACGTGCATGGTGGTGGGCATCCTGTAGGGGTCGAAATGGAGTCCGAGTGAGAACATCTCCGTCGTCCGGGCGCCCACGTAGCCCGCCTGTTTCACAGACCGGACTGCCACGCTGCTGTGGCGGCCCCGTGGGTAGGCAAACATCCTGACCTCGCCTCCCAGAATGTCTTCGAGGCTATGCTTGCAAACTTCCACTTCCTGGATGACCACCTTTTTGGAGCATTGTGGGAGGATGCGGTGGGAGAATCCGTGTCCGCCGATTTCAAATCCCTGGTCGCTGAGGGACCTTAATTCGCTTCTCCCCAGGGCGTGAGGACCCTGGTGGCCGGTGATGGGGACATAAAACGTTGCAGGCAGGTTGCGTGCATGAAGCATTTCGGCAACCCGGAAGTCGCGAGCATCGCCGTCATCCCAGCTGGTGGTAACGATTCGAGGCAACGGGCTTACGGCCCCACGACCCACGGCCTTGGAGAAAACAGGGGCTGTTCTGGTTGCTGTGATCATATCAACCTCTCAATAGGCTCGACAGTGCAACTCAACTGCCGGTATGCCCTTCACAGGGAATGCGCAATCAGGGAGATTGCTGAAGGCTCTGCCTATCCTGCGTGCCGGAGTTCATTGGCTCCAGACGTGTCTTTGCCAGGCCGCAAGTGCCTGCGGGGAATTCAACCATTCAAAGAATTTTGCAGCCTTCGATCCCAGATGATAGGTGTTGTTGATGAAGCGGTTGTTCCAGGAGGTAAAGACAGAATTATCGAGTTTTGAAGACTTCACAATTCCGGCGGCGAAGCCGGTTTTCTGGGTGATGGTGTTGTCGTGGACGTAGAGGTTCTTGAGGTTGTAGGGGACGCCCGTTTTGGAGTCCACGCCGCGGTCGGCCTCGGTGCCTCCAATCCCGTTCGTGCAATCCGTCACCGTGTTGCCGTAGACTTCCACGTCCGAAGAGTTCGAAACCAGGATGCCGCCTCCGTACCAGAAGCCGGTCCCGTCCGGTGAATGGCCGTCGTTCTCAATCAGGTTGTTCCGGATGACGGCATGGTAGCTGATCTCCCAATGGATTCCGCTGCCCCAGTTCCGGGCCGTGTGGTTGTTCTCAAAAACGAAATAGTCGTCACCGATGTCTCCGTGCAATCCCGGCCCCTTGTTGTCATGCACGTAGTTGTTGTCAAAGGTCACGTGGGTGGAATACATGGCGATCTTGGCCCCGCCGGCTTCCCAGTCGTAGGAATAGCCGGCGTAATTGTTCCCGTAGATTTCATTGCCTTCGACCAGGATGTTGCTTCCCGAGCCGGCCAGCCCCATCTGCCCGTTGTCATGGATCTTGTTGTTGCGGACCGTCATGCCGTCGCTGGCGCGGATGCCCAGCCCGTGGTTGAGAAAAATATCGTTCGATTCCACCACCCAGCCCTTACCTATCGGGCCATAGCCGTTGAGGGCTGCCATGGCGTTGATGGCTCCTTTGCCGGCCAGGGACGCATACTTTTCGATGGCCAATCCCTGGAGGGTAACGTTGCTGGCGCTGCCCCAGAAGGCCGCGCGGGCGACGCTGATTTCAACGGTATGGCCGGCTGGGTCGCTGCCCACGTAGGCTTTGCCGGTGCTGTAGTCCAGATACCACATGCCCGGCGCCACCAGTGAAAGGCTCGCCACCCGCGTGAGAGGTTTTGAATCAAAAAACAGGTCTTCGGGATACATGCACGCCGGATGCTTCGAATCGCATTCACCCCGGTAGGAGGACTGGGGAGTCATTCCGCTGACCTGCGCCACCCACACACCTGACGATCCCTGCCTCCATGAGGAAGCGCCGATCAGGGCAGCGCCAACAAGCGTTGCTCCCTTCTGGCCGGTGAAGGTGTCGCCATCCTTCGGCCGGATGGATTGAAGACGGTAGGTCCCGGGCGTCATGACGAACGTTGTCCCCGGCGGATGCGCAGCGACAACGGCCTGAATATTGTCTCCGGGCCGCACAAAGACTTGTCCGGTGGAAGAAGCTGTCTTGACAGGTTGTGTTGCCAGAATCATCACGAATGCTGCGAGACAAAATGGAAGCGTCAGGCTTTTCATGGGTGTTGGCACTAGAACGGTCCTTTGAGATGGCCAGGAGCTGTTGCAGGGTCAGGTGTTTGAGGGTACAGCCTGAAATTGAGGGACAGGGTCCCTGATAACGCGGGTCGGCGCGCGAACCGCTTTCAGCCGCCGGCGGCGCAGGAATTCGGCGTAACCTACGATGGCCATGTAGTGCAGAGGAGGGTGCCATGTGAGCATGGTCATGAAGATGGATCGGAATGTCAGCAGGCCCAGCACCACAATCGCCTCATAGGCCAATTGCTGCTCCATGGACATCGCCGTGGAATGGCGAAGGTAACCAGCAAGGAACCACCAGGTGCCGACCAGGGCAACGACGAACAGGGTGAGCCCCCAGAATCCCGTTCCAACGATCATGCTGAGGTAGTCGCTGTGCATGGTTGAAGTCTTGTTCATACCGATTTTGGCCAGCACGGCAAAGCGTCCTGCGGCGTAGGCGCCATACCCCGTGAGCGGGCGTTGCATGAAGGTCTGCCACGCGAACGACCACCAGTCAACGCGGCTGCTGAGGGTTTCAAGCTGCTGGGTGCTTTGTCCCCTTTCGAGGAATGTCCAGATTAATCCCCCCACGCTGCTGGCTACCAGGAGAGGGGCCACCACAAAGGTGAGCAAAGCGCTCAGCCCCAGCCGCCTGGAGAAGAGAAGGAGCAGGAACAGGCCGAACAGAACTCCTGCAAGGGCCGACCTGGTTTGCGAAACGACCATGGTGGCCACGCTGGTAACGAGAAGCAGAAGGTACCACGCACGGTCTGATTTCTTTGCCACAATCGGCAGAAGCCTGCACAAGGCGATGAGCGCCAGGATGCCTGCAAAGGTCCCGACATCGTTGGAACTCAATGCCGGAAAGACACCTTCAAGCCGGATCCCCAGAATTCCCACGCCGACGTTCTTTCCGTTGGGATATAAGGCCTGCTGCGGCCAGAACAGAACCCCCAGCCAGGTGGTAACCAGAAGCAGCCCGTAGAGCATCCAGGTCCAATTGAAGAGATCCCGGTACGCCTTAACGGATTGCACCGTGGCGAGGACTGCGCCCAGCAGGGCAATATCCATCAGGTACTCACAGGATTTGTAGAACGTCCAGGCCGGATACACTGACCAGACGCTTGAGGCCAGTTCGATGACACCGAACGCCGCAAGGACTCCGACAAACCCCCGGAACATCGAGCCCAGCCAGGGTGTGCGGTGCAGCGCAAGACGGATCAGGAGGGCCATGGTTACAATGAACTCGAGGCCGATGCGGTACAGCGCCCATGCGTCCACGGGATTTTGTTCAATCTGGTCGACACCGCGAATCCTGAAGACCAGGGCGCTGGCAAAAACCAGGAACCAGAGGCCGTGGTACCACTTCAGTTGTGGTTTCAGGGTCTGCCAATAGTGGAGTCCGGCCCGCAACGCCAGGACGAGCACCATCAGCACAAACGGAGTGGCAAGGATCCCCAGGATGGCAAGGGAGCCATGACGCAGGACCATCGGGGCAACCACCAGCATCGCCAGCAGGCCGAACAATCCAAACAGCCCTGCCAGCCACATCCACGAGGAGAGTGGAATTCGCCTGGTGTATCGCTCTTGCAAAGGCCTGAATGCCGTTCTGAAGTCTTTCATAGCCATTGAGGTCTTAGTTCTGAAAGCAGAGTCGATCTGGAAAATGAATCAGGGGGCGGCGATTCGTCATTCCCCCTGTTTAAGAAGGATGGTAAACACGCCGGTATTCAACGCCTCTTCCCGCGATTCGATCATCGCCAGCAGTTCTTTAGTGGACCCGGACCAGTGGCGCCGCTGCCTTACCCAATTGCTGGCCCAGGGTTCGTCCCAGATTCTCTCAATTACCACACCCGAGGAATAGCCCATGTCGAGCAGTTGCTGGAGCGCCTGGCGGGCGCGCTCCCATTCAAATGCGAAGGGATGAATTTCAACAAAGATACGCGGCTTGTACTCCCGCAGCAGTCGCTGTGCCCCTTCCAAGGCCATCAATTCGCCGCCTTCCACGTCCATGCGCAGCACGGAGGGCCGGAACCCCGGGAATTCGTCGAGAAGGTCATCCAGCTTTTTGGCCTGGACAGTGGTCGGCTGCGCCTGCAACAGGTCCTTATCCCGAATCAGACTTCCCCAACTGGGTATCTCCGAGCCGTAAAACTCGATGGCTTTGCTTCGGTCGCTGATGGCCCAGGGAAAAACCTGGATATTAGTCAACCCGGAGCGAGCCACATTTCGTTCGAGGATGTCATAAACATCGCGAGCCGGTTCGAACCCCAGCACTCGGCCGCCGGGTCCAATGGCACGTCCCGCCAGAAGCGCGTAATAACCCAGGTTTGAACCGACATCCAAGACGTGATCGCCCTTTCGAAGATGTTGGAGATAGACCCTGGTGCAAATAGGTTCGTGGGTCCCCAGCAGCAGGATCTCCTCGCTTAGCCCCTTGCCTGAGGGGTGCAGCTCAAATTCCTGGTCGAGAAACCTTACGGTCACCGGTCTCGCGCCCATTCGGGCCCGCCGGGAATTACAGTGTCGTCGAAAACGCGTGTACTGGTACCGCCAGAGGGTTTTGCGCAGGACAAATCCAAATCCGTGACGATAGAAGAATCGAAGCGCCTTCTTCAGGTACTCGGTGGGGTTGCTTCTTCGTTCTTCCGCGATTTCCATGCGCAGGTCCCGTTTGTTGCCGAACTCCGGCGGGCTGGCGTTGGGTGCGGGATTTTCATACAATCCGGGGGCATAGGCTAATTCAAATCGTGCGCGTTCCGAATCGGGCATGGATCCTCCTAGGGAAAATTCGACATGGTAGAAGTTTATAAATCGTGGCCGGAAAGGGTGTCTTCTAGTTGCAACTGGAATGGACAAAATCCGGCGGTAAATCCAATCGCTGAGTTATGATCCTGTCTTCCAGGAAAGTGCGGTAAAGTTGCGCGTTGATGCCGCCAATCAGTCCCTTCCGTTCCCGCCGGGTCAGTAATCGTGAAAAGTGATAGTAAAAGACCCTCGCAAGCGCCAGCCCTTTCACGAAGGCCGCGACCTCCGTGGAAGTTTCCCCATATCCCCGCCAGAATGACTCTTCCCACAACTGGATGACCGATTTGGGAATCATCGGATTCAACAGCATGGCCCGCAGGTCTGAAATCAACGCAAACAGGTCGTAGTAAATGGGACGGAAACCGGACAGCTCGAAGTCGATCACTGCAAGCTGCTTTCCGGTGCTCTTCCAAAGAAGATTCGCAAGGCAGAAATCACCGTGTGTGAGTGCAACCGGGACTTCAAAATTGCCCGTTTCCCCCATTTCCGTCAATGAGGCCTCCAGAATCCTTGATGCCATATTTCCGTAGCGCTGGCGATTTCTCTGCTTCTGTCGCGACAAATCGGCGGCGGTCTGGATGAGGCTGCGAGCTTCAATGATTTGCGTTCCCTGATGGGACGCATCATGTACGCTGCGCAGCCAGCATCCCGCCTTAAACAGGGCGTCGGCTCCCCCCTCTGCCATCAGACTTCTCCACCGGGACCATTTCAGGGCCTGGACCAGTGAAGCGCCGCCGGCCTTTTCCCACACGATGGTTCTTGCTGCCAGTGATCTTCCCATGGGAACGGGCACCGAACGGCCGCCCGAGAGTCTGAGCATCTTAATCGTCATATCCCATTCAGTGTCGATCTGCTCGGTGATGCCCCTGACAGGCGTGGTGCCGCGAGGAGAAGTTTCCCAGGGGGCGAGAAAACGGGGAGGGATCGGATAAGGATCGGCGAGCAGTATTTTTGCAAACAGCCTCTTCCCTTTCCACTGTCCCGAACAGCACACCGCGAGCTTCGATGTGTTGTAACCGTACCAGTCGATGGTGACCGACCGGTTCGTCGCACAAAGTGCGCAGGCGATTCTGTCCCTGATGTCGTTCGATCCTCGTAACACCGTGTCTGTCCTGCTGTTCATTTCGCCCGCGCCGTGGCGCGAAAGATGCTCCAACTGAGGCGCAGTATCGTTCAGCAAACGTTGTTTGATGGTTGAATTCATGGGGTTCCCGCGGGTCTCAAATCGGCCCGCAAACTTATTTTGCCCGCGCGCATAACCGTGATGGCGCGCGACCTTCCGGTGCTAATGCGTCTCCACTCCGGGCGACGTCGTCCGGCGGTGAAGCATCAGGAGCGTAACCAACAGGGCGAACGCGCTCGACAGCAGCATGCCAAACACCGCACCCCGCAGCCCGAACGCCCAGGTCAAGGGTATGCCAGCCACGACGTCAAATGCGCTGGCGGCGCCGTAGGCAACAAAAACCAGTGCAGGCGCGTGCATCGCGCGCAGTATGATCGCCTGGGAAGTGGCTGAAATGCGAAGGACCGATCCCAGGGCCAGCCAGGGGATCAATCCGACAATGCCCATATACTTGCCTGCGTAAAGAGTCTGCACGATCTGCCAGCGAAAGAGGACGACAAGCAACCAATACAGGGTTGTTCCTCCTGCGTATATCAAGGCAAGCCTTGCCGCCAGGTGGCCTGTTCCCCCTGACCTTTTTTGATGGTGAAGGCCCGCGGCATAGGGGAGCGAAAGCAGGGACATGGCCGCGAAGGCCTGGGCAACGGGAGAGGAAAAGTTGCTCATCGCCTGAAGGGCGCCCGTTTCTGCCAGTCCATGGAAACTGCCCAGTATCGGATAATAGATTGCGGTGGAAAACCATATGGCTACCGCACTGCCGAGGGCCCATCGTCCATAACCCCAATGTCGTTGAATCACCTCAGACAATCGAAGCGCCGCCGCCCGGGGTTTCAGAGAAAAACCCAGGCCGGCCAGCATCATGGGGGCCGTGACACCCGCGCCGGTGGCAATCAACAGGAATGCGGACAGGGGCGAAAGCGACCCTCGATAGAAAGTCAGGAGCAGGCCGCCGAGAACTACAGCGAAATATCCCAGTGCTCCCAGGGCCGCCTGCCGGGGGGAGAGCTTGACGTAAAATCCCCGGCGGGCCAGTGAGAACAGCAGCATGCAGGGCGCGGCAACCGCCACCCCGATCAGGGCCGAGGTGAGCTCACCCCCTGGGGAAACCAGTCTCACTACCCACGCACACGCGCATAGTCCCAGGAGGATAACGGCGGCGACGACACCGTGTATCCGGAGCAGAACACCGAGATATTCACGGTTCGAGTCCCGGTAAACAGAAGACCCGAACACGCTGAGAGGTTCAAGAATCAAAGCCGAATACGCCACGGAAAGGAACAGGAACACCTGAAAGGCGACTGCGTACGCTCCATATTGTTCGGGTGCCAGATGGCGCGCGAGCACTATTCCGACGATGAAATTTGCTCCCGATATCAGCCCCTGGTCCACCAGCGCCAGCGCGCCCTTCGGTGACCAGGCGCGGACTCCCTCCCAAAGCACTCTTCGCCGGGTACTTGGAAGACGAATCGACTGCTCAACCAGAGTGTCGTCTACGGGTGCGTTCAGGATATTTGCCATAGGCAGGGATTGGGTGGTCGCGAACAAGACCGTCGAAGGGGTTTTCACGCGCCGACCACATTGTTCAAAGAGTTAAGGATGCGGTGTCAATTGGAGATGCTTGCTGCCGGGCTGTCGGGAGCCCTCCGGCTCAAGCCGCGAGGGTTGCGCCGGAACATCCCGCGCGCCATCCGCAACAGACGCCGGATGAATTCTGCCGAGCGCAAGACGAGCATTGCGCTGACGGGGAACGGATCGTCGGTGGAAATGAAAGCCGCTTCTTCGATCCCTCGAAAGGAACGAATCCATTCACACACGCTCAACTTACCTTCGCGGAAATAGCGATAACTTGAGACGAGGTCAAGATCTTCGACGATCCACTTTCTTTCTTCCTTTGCCGGAGAAGGAACCACTTCCTGATTTGTCAGGTCAAGGTAAAGGGCGCGGGCGACATCCATGCCGTTTTCTCCAACAAAAAGTCGGAACGTCGCTCCGATCCTGGGATTCGCGTCGAGAACTTTGTATTGCCCGTCACGGGCGTCGTAGCGGAATCCGATGTCCAGTACGCCCCGATACCCGATGGCTTTCATAAAACATCGGGTGGCTTCCTCGACAGCCGCGTTACGCAGGCAGATTCCCAGGCTGGTCGATCCTGTGTGAATCGGGCATTGCCGGATTTTCTTGCCGGTAAAGCCGACGAGGCAATCGGAGTGCGTATCAAAATAGCCGTTGAACATCCACACGGTGTCATCGCCCCCGGGAATGTATTCCTGAAGCATCAGGTTGGGGTTTTGCCGGTCTTCGGCCATATCGTAAAGTGCCAGCAACTCGTCCTCTGACTGCGTGATGAACATTTTCTTTCCTGTTCGCTCCCACAGCCGTTGCCCGTCAATCCCTTTCAGCATCACCGGAAAGCGGGCCCGTTCGAGAAAAGCCAAAACGTCCCCGCGTGATTGTGGAAACGCCGCGTCAGGGGTTGGTATACCGTGCTTGCGGGCAAGGTGGAACATTTCCCGCTTGCTGGCAAGCGCGTCGACCAGGCCGGGCGGTTGCTCCGGGAACAGGAAATCTCCTGCGAGCCTCCGGGAATGATCTGCGACAAACCGGGCCGTCCTGTCAGTGGTCGGAATCAGGATGCAGGGCCTGCCGATCTTCCTCCGGACGCCGGCCATGTATTCCAGCGACAACTCTGCGGGACGGTGCTCGATGTCCCACAGGAATTTTCCCCTGCAATATCGCGACCGGGATGCGGGCGCCCAGGGGTTGGGATCAACGTTGTAAACCGGCACTCCAAGCCTGCCCAGGCTTCTCATAATGTTCAAGCCGCCGTGGCTGTCGGACCTGAGAACAACGACAGGCGTGGAAGGGTCGCCAATGGTTAGCATAAAGTGTGAGTTCCCGGGCGCGCACTCATAGCGCCGCTGCGCGCAATTGCAAAGTCAATATCGTACCCAGGCAGAGTGACCAATTCGCCGTTTCGCATCTCGTAGGCGCCGCGCAGGTCGTTGATATGCGCGAGGACAAATTCCAGGTCTTTCGTCTGCCCGCTTCGCACAAGGTAGGCGGCGCTCTTGCTGCTGAGCAGTGCTTCCGGAGGTTCAGTCGCCCATCGCTTGATGAGTTCGAAGGTCATCGGATCTGCGGGGCCGTAACCCATCTCCGCAAGGTCCCTGGCGATCCAGGCGCAGCACATCTGATCTTCTTCGCGAAACTCGCCGCGACTGCCTGCGCCAATCACCGCGACTTTGGGAAGAAGACCGGCGAGCTGGCGGGCCACGTAGCCGTAGTTTCGAAAACAGGCCAGGTGGAGGGATTCGCAATCCTTTGCCTGGGAAATAAGCCGTGTCCCGGACGAGGAGAGAAGAATGACAGGGCGGCCGGCCAGGTCTCTGGTAGCGAGCTCTGCCGGACTGTTATTCAGCTCGAAACCCGGCGCGATGGCGCCGCCGATTTCACCGGCAAGCAGAGGATGCCTGAGCCTGCTCTTCAGTTGAAAGGCGGCGTCCAGGGAAGGCACCGGCAGACAGCGGCCGCCTCTTGCCGCTATGGTCATAGCCGACGTGGTGGCGCGAATGACGTCAACGGCCACAACGGCATAGCCGTTCCGGTATTTGCGGGCGCTTTCAGGAAGGTAATCGATGACGACCTGTTTTTGCATAGGGAATCTCACAGCACTGTTCCGGGGGGAGTCAGACACTTCGGATGGGGCGCAGCTTTTCTTCCGCGAAAGCATCCGAGTGGAGACCCCGGCGATAAATTTCCACTCGCAGAACTTCTTCCAGGCGCACATTGCAGAGGTGGACTTCACGGCCAAAATGATTCAGAAGAGCGAACTGGCTGGGCTTGTTGGGAGCTTCAAACATCACCTGCTTGAGTCCGAACGCCTCGGCAAAACGATCTGCGGACCGGGCATTGAATCTCCCGGCTTCATCAAAAAGTCCCACACCACAGGCGCTTTCTCTCGCTTCCACGACCAGCTGGAGCGCACCGTTGTCGAGCCAGTACCGGCCCTGCTTAATCAGCTCCTCAATATTGCTTTCTGCAAAAGGGCCCGTGTGCTTCTTGCCCAGCTCAAACTGGACATCGAGACCCCTTAGGGAGGCCATTCGGATGACCTCACGAGGGGGGAGTCTCATTTCGGTGAAGCCCTCGCCACATTCGATTCGGCTGACTCCGATGTCGGCGCAAAGATCCAGGTATTCGGGAAGCGTCCCCTGTGCGACCGCCACTTCAAACGGCCCGCCACCCGTCACGGTCGGTACCTTGTAGCGTTTGGCGGCCGATATCTTTTTTCGCGTGGCGCTTTCACTGGCCACCATCCAGCAGGCCATGGAAATCTTGAGAATCGAGAACAGATGAGCACTCTGTTCCAGGTGGCTTTCAAGTGTGGCAGGGTCATACCCGGGATCGAATGGACTGGTCAACCGCGAGAGAGCGGGGACCCCAATCAGCCTAAGATAATCGGCGGTATGGGCCCTTTCGGGGGGAGGCATTTCCCTTACTTTTCGCATTTGCATGGGTTTCACTCTTATACAGATGTTGTGAGCCGAGGGAAGTCAAGGCTTCTGTGCCAGGACAACATACACGGCTCCCGTGGATCGAATGACAGGAAACTGGCGGTTCGCCAGGGATTGAAATTTCTGATGCACTTTAACGCCAACCGGGTCGGGCAGCAGTTTCCGCTTAAACATGCTGAAAGGGCCAAACCCCAGAGTCTTTCCCTCCAGCTTACGAAGCCCGGCCTGGCTGATCAGTGCATCGAAGTGCCTTAACGAATATCTCTGCTGGTGCGGTCTTGAACGGTCCCAGAGATTCAGGTTCTCCAGCATTTGGGCGATTTGCCACCGCATTGGACGAAGTCCCGGGAAGCAAAGGGGATCAAGAATTTGATTCAGGCACCAATTGTTGGTGGCGGTCAGGATGATATAGCCACCCGGCCTGGTGACCCGGAGCACTTCCAACATTGCTCTTTCCGGGCGATCCAGCCAGGCGAACAGGCCCACGGCTATGACCAGCGCGAAGTGCCGGGAGGGGAATCCGAGCTGGCAGATATCGGCCGAACTTATCTCAACGTTCGCGCGGAGGCCAGCCTCAACGACTGCTTGGCGTGTAAGTTCAAGCATGCTCGCAACCTTGTCTACAGCGTTGACCCGGAAACCTCTTCTTGCCAGGGGAACAGTGATGGGACCCGCGCCACAGCCCGCTTCCAGAACGCGCGACGCAATCGGCAGTCGGAGTTTGTCGACCATCGACAAGACCGCAGACCGCCGCTCCCGATAAATGAAGGCGCTCAGAGTGTCCGCCCGGTAAACGTCTCTCCAGTAAGAAGAGCGGCCCTGGAAGAACGCGTCCACCGTTCGCTGGTATTGACCTTCGGCTCGCTCGACTGACTTGACGCCCGGCGAGTCCGGTACAGGTGCGTTTCCATAGCTTGTGGTCCTGCTCCGATCCTGTTCACCTGTATGCTGCAAAAATAAGCCTTTCCTTCTATGGGTCATGAATGTCGTTGAGTGCGGCGCTTCGTGGCAATCAAACTGCGCCGGAACCTTTCAGGACGGCGGGAATGGTTCCAGCAAGGATCTTGAAATCAAGCCACAACGACCACTCGTCGATATATTGCATATCCAATTCCATCCATCTTTCAAACGGGACGGAGCTGCGGCCGTTGACCTGCCAGAGGCAGGTGATGCCCGGCCGGACGCTGAACCGACGGCGATGCCAGTCCTGTTCAAACCCCTGGCAGTCGCGGATCGGCAAAGGTCTGGGTCCCACCAGGCTCATATCACCTCTCAGGACGTTGAACAGTTGGGGTAGTTCGTCGATGCTGGTGCTCCTCAGGAACTTGCCAACAGGCGTGAGGCGCGGATCGTTTTTGATTTTGAAAACCGGGCCGCTGACCTCATTCGACTTTTCCAGTTCGGCCATGCGTTTTTCAGCGTCGGGCACCATCGTGCGAAACTTGCAGATCCAGAATTGACGTTTGTTGAGCCCCACTCTTCTCTGGCGGAAAAGGACGGGTCCGGGTGAGGTGAGCTTGACCACCAATGCAGTCACCAGAAGCAGGGGCGAGAGGAGCAGCAGCAACACCGACGAAAGCACAACATCTAATCCCCGCTTCACAAACACCGGCCAGCCATCCAGCGGGCCTGTGGAGAGCGTCAGCAATGAATCGCCTCCCATCTCCTCGGCGCTTGAGCGTGCCTTGTGTAAATTGAAAATCCTGGGAAGAAAACGTACGACGATTCCTTGCTCTTCGCACAGGACGGCGATTTCGGCAGCCTGGACGTAAAAGGATCTCAGGGGCAGGGCGATGACAATTTCATCGACGACGGCGTTTCGGACGAAATCTGCAATCCCATTGAGACCGCAAACCAGACGGTTGCCGGTCCCTTCAAGGGTCTTGAGCCCCGGCCATTTCTGGTCAGCGAAGCCGATGACCCGGAAGCCGAGTTCGGCCTTGGATTCGATTCGCCTGGCAAATTGAACCGCCCGGGGATTGCTCCCCACAATGAGCACGTGGCGAAGATTGCGTCCCCGCTTGCGAATGTAATTGAGGAAGAAGCGGATGGCCAGACGGCTTGAAATGATCACCGTGCTGCTGGCGCCCCACAGCACCACGAGGAACGGCAGGTCCACCATTCCGATGTGGAACAGCAGCGCGGCTGCCGCCAAGGCGAATGCGCAAAGTGAAGTCGCCTTCAGAGTGTCGAGAATCTCGGACTCGCGTGGGACCAGCCGTCGTGATTCATAAAGGCTGAAGGAGGCGAAAATGATGTGCCAGACGAAGAGGAGGCCCACGAAGACAACAAAATTCTGCACTTTGACCCGCATCGAGAAGAACTCTGAAACAGAGAGTCCGCTTCTGTAGAGGACGGGCACGGCCGCCAGCAAGAAGCAGGCGACCATGACCATGAGGTCAAAGATCTTGAGAAGAGCTAAGAGCGCTTGCCTGCGTGCATTGCTCATGGTGAATATCCTTCCTTGTTGCCGATAGTTTCTGGAGGGTCGCGGGCCGGTGTACGGGCTTACTCTCTGTGGCGCTTCGAGGGATGTAATCTCCCGGCCGCCAAGCGGGGTGACCGGAGACGGTATGTTTCAGAAACGGCAGCCTGCTTTGCCATCAGTTGTTTTGTGCCAGCCGCTCGTCATAGTTGAGGAATTGCGCGCTTCCCGCGGGCCAGGAGTGTTCCAGACAGCGATCCATCAGGCGGGCCCGGAAATACGGAAGGACACGCCTGATTCCCTCATGAAGTCCTACCTTGGGATGCCAGTTCAGGCTGGCTCTGGCCTTGGCGATATCCGGGCAGCGCCTTACCGGGTCGTCGGCGGGCAGCGGCTCAAAGACCAGGCGGCTGTTGCTTGAGGTGGTTTCGATAATCGTCCTGGCGAGTTCCAGAAGGCGTACTTCCTCCGGATTTCCAAGATTGACAGGTGCATCTTCCTGCGAAAGCATCAGCCGGTAGAGCCCTTCGATCAGGTCGCTGACGTAACAAAAGCTCCGCGTCTGCGACCCGTCTCCATAAATCGTGAGGGGTTTCCCTTCGAGAGCCTGGGCGACAAAATTGGGAATGGCTCGCCCGTCATTCAGCCGCATTCTCTTGCCGTAGGTGTTGAAGATTCGAGCGATGCGGACCCTCAGGCCGTGCTCGCGGTGGTAGGCCATGGCGATGGATTCCGCATAGCGCTTGGCTTCATCGTAAACGCTGCGGGGCCCGATGGGATTCACGTGCCCCCAGTATGTTTCGGTTTGAGGGGTCACTTGCGGGTCCCCATAAATTTCCGAAGTGGAGGTGAGAAGAAAAACGCTCCCGTGCGCTTTGGCCAGGCCGAGAGCGTGATGAGTACCCATCGCCCCGATCTTGAGAGTGTGGATCGGATGCCGCGCGTAATCTTTCGGGCTGGCAGGGGACGCCATCTGAACGACATAATCCATTTTGAACAGTCCCTCGGAGTTTGGCCTGAATTTATCATGCTGATGTCCGAGCAAGCGGGCCATGTCAATAGGCCGGGTCACATCGTGCTGGACGAAACTAAAGCGCGGGTGCGGCAGAAGGTGCTGGACATTTGCGACGGCGCCTGTCAGCAGGCTGTCCATGCAGATCACCTCGTGGCCCGCACCAATGAGACGGTCGCAGAGGTGCGACCCAAGAAATCCCGCGCCCCCAATCAGCAGAGTTCTCGGGACGTGTATACCATTTTGAGAATTTGCGGTCATTTTACCTCCAGGCTGATGCGCTATATTCGAGTCCGTCACCGGGCTGAGGGGGGACAGCCAAAGGCTCCACGTCGGTTGGAGTTGAGGCCCCCCGGCCCATTGAAATGCATTCAAGGCCGGCACGGCGGGCCTTTTCAGCGTCCAGCGCATTTCTACCGTCCAGCAAAATGGGCAACTCCATCAACTTCGCGACCCGCTGCAAATCGATAGTCAGGAATTCATCCCATTCGGTCAGCAAAAGGACCGCGTCGGCGCCCTCACACGCCTCATAGGGAGAAGAGCAATATGTCACCCGGCCCGGCTGTTCCGGAAACACCTGCCGCATGCGGTGCATCGCCTGCGGATCATATAAGCGGAGACGAGCGCCTTCCCTGGCGAGGGCCTCTAAAATCCTCAGGCTCGGGGCTTCCCGAATGTCGTCGGTGTTGGGTTTGAATGAAAGGCCCCAGATTCCAATCGTTTTGTCCTGCACAATCCACAGGGCCTTCTGAAGCTTATCCATGAAACGGTCCACCCGCTGATGGTTAATTCTTTCAACTTCACGGAGAAGGGAACCCTGGACGCCGTGTTTTTCAGCGAGATGAATAAAAGCTTTGAGGTCTTTTGGAAAGCAGTAACCTCCGAAGCCGAGACCCGCCGACAGAAAATCCGGCCCGATGCGGGGATCCAGGCCGAGACCCAGGGAAACCATGCTCACATCGGCTCCGACAGCCTCGCATACGTCGGCGACCATATTGATGTAGGAAATCTTCATCGACAGGAAGGCGTTGGCGGCATGCTTGATCAACTCCGCGGTGGTCAGGCCCGTCACAAGAATCGGACGCTTCAAGGGGCGATATAATGCTCTCAGGATTTCCTCTCCCCGCGCGCTCTCCACTCCCACTACAATGCGGTCCGGTCGAAAGAAGTTTTCGATGGCCTTTCCTTCCTGCAGGAATTCAGGATTTGAGGCAACGTCAAACTCCGGGGCGGGGGATTCCTGTCCCATCCGGGACGGGGCAGTGGCGGGTTGCAGTCCGCCTGCCTGCGGCGCCCGCTGCAGGGTTGCAAAGCGCAGGATCGTGCGTTTGATCCACAATGAGGTCACTGCGGGGACGGTGCTTTTTTCCACGATCAGCTTGTACCCGTTCAGATGCTGAGCGATGAGGCGGGCGATCACTTCAATCTGGGAAAGGTCCGCCTCGCCATCCTCGCGCTGGGGTGTGCCAACGCAGATAAACAGCACGGTGGCTGCCTGGATGGCGCTGGCAACGTCGCTGGTGACGGAGAACTTCCCGCTCCGCAGGTGCCGGGTCAGCAAGGTTTGCAGGCCGGGCTCGTAGAACGGGCTTTCCCCATTTTTCAGTTGACGGATTTTTTCTGCGTCCTGATCAGCGCCGATAACTTCCCATCCCAACTCGGCCAGGCCCAACGCCGTTGGAAGGCCGACGTGCCCAACCCCGATAACGGCAATTTTCAGGTTTTCTGGTGTGTACGGGTCGATACCTTTCGAATGATCCATTGGCTGATTCTCCCTTTTCGCAAGGCCTTCCATCGCGGCTTCTTGCTTTGTGTGATGTCGTAGCTTTCAGAATGAAATTCGGGGCGCCTAGACGGGTTCCAGGTCGAAACCGCTTACCCGGACTGCAAGTGATCTCTGAATCAGATCTATGGAGATCACCACGCTCCGGTCAGAATTTTTGGCAGCAAGGATTCCTTCGATGCCATCGAGGTAGCCCCCATGAATTCTGACTTTCTGTCCGACGCTCAGAAAGGGATACGGTTCAAACGGAACTTTGCTGGAGAGCAGAATCTGAATGTTCTCGATTTCCGCATCGGGGATGGGAACCCCTTGTCCCTGGATTCCTACGAATCCCACAACCCCGTTGGTCCTAAGCACAGTTACCCGCGTCCTGTCCTCAGCGGGGATGCGAACAAAGACATACCCAGGAAAGAGAGGCTGGTCGATCACCTTGCGGCGGTCGGACCACAAGTGGACCTCTTTCATTATCGGCAGAAAGCAGTTGATCCGCATTTCGCCGAGCTGCGTGGCCACTTTCCTCTCGCACTTCGACCGGGTGTGAACGGCAAACCACGCCTGAGATGCCGGATCAAACTCCGCAAGTAGAGAGGGAGACGATGGTTCCTGATATTGTCTTAAAGATTGCATAGCTCCGCCCCTTGAGTCCCATTCCGGGACTCCGAAAATCCAAATTGGCGTGTTACCCGCTGACTAAAGTCCCGCGCGTCGCGCGGATTGGCCCCGGTTACTCAGACTCTGTCATAAAGGAACTGGGGAATTGGGAATGTACGCTTGTTGAGAACTGCACCCAACACGCGCACTTGAGCAGCTTCAAGATCTTCTTTGGCGATCCGGGCCACTTCCCGCCGCGTGGCGTTTGACTCCAGAACCATGACGGCCCCGTCCGCCAGGCGGCCGAGCAAAATAGCATCGGTATGCTCGCTCACCGGAGGTGAATCGACCAGGATATAAGCAAACTCATTACGAAGTTCGTTGATGCGCGCCTGCAGATGTTCAGCTTTCATCACGGCGCGCAACTGGGAAGCCATTGACCCGCAGGGCAGCAGCCACAGGTTGCTGCCGGGCAGTTTCTGGACATACTGGCTGATGGGCCCCGGCTTGAACACGGCGTCCGTCAGCCCTTGAAGGTTTTCCGCTCCAAAGCAGAGATGGAGCGCAGGGCGCCGCAGGTTGGCGTCCATAACGCACACGGGTGAGTCGACCTGGGCCGCGATGGCTTCGGCGGCGCCGGCGCAGATGGAGGTGCAACCTGTGCTGTTCTCAACCGACGTAAACACCACCATCTTTCGCGTGTTGTGGTCGAGGAGGAAAATCCGCCGGACAAGCTTGATCAATTCCTCCCGCGATAAAGTGTGGGAGTCCGGGGGCGGTGATACCCGTACGGCGCGTGGAATCGGGTCCGGGCCCAGTGTGAAAGAATCCGATTCTTTCGCTGCGCGTTCTAACAGCTCGAAATTCCTGCTCACGATGTTTCCCTCCCCTTTGAAGAAGCTTTATCGTTTTGCGGCTTCCCGTTTTCACTCTTGTTGATTGCGGTGGGCTGGCCGGCCGGCGAAGGCCACCGGACCTTTCGCGTCACGACGTCGCCGGGTTTCAGGACAAAGCTCCCCTCGAGAGGGCGTTTGCCTCCGGGGGGGACCACTTTGAATTGGTGTAAGCCTGCATCCAGCGCTGCCTCCACTTCGCTTGGGCCATAGGCCTTGCCATCGATGAAGACCTGCATTCCCGGCGGTTCCGTATCAATCACGATGACGCCGCGCGGCATGTGCAAATCAGCCGTGAGCCAATGCTTGTGACCTGGTGTCACCCGTACCACTCTGTACCAGGTGGTATACCCTTCCTGCGAAACGGAGATGCGATACACGCCCTGGGGCAGATCAAACATGTGAGGAGTCCGCCAGCCGGGATTCGTCTCTCCGTTAATGGTGATGGCGCCACCCGGTACGTTTGATTCAACAACAATAGTTCCTTTTGGAAGCTGTTCCAACGGCGTGGGATCATTCGCCGGGCGGCTGTTTGCGTCGCTGGCGGCGGCCTTTACAGGCCTTGGCTCCGGACTGGCCGGAGCCGTCGTGGTGGCCACGTCTCCGGTAGACGGCGCAGCGTTCTGGTCGCCGGCTTTGGGTGAATCGGAGTTCCCGGGTCCAATGTTTGCCGGGAGGTTCGCTGGCGATTTGTTTGCATTCAGCGGCGCCGGGATGTCACTGGTTTTCGGGTCGGACGACAGCACGGTCGTTTGTGGCTGCGAGGCAGCCGGCGAGCTGCTCGTTTTGAGTAGATCATACTTGCCAGCCAGGTTTGCCGCCATGCTGACAGTCTTCGCAACCGCTTGTGAGACAGCCTGCCGCCGCTGGGCCGCCGGCACGAACGTCTGGAACATTTCACCCGCCAGAATCATGGTGAGCAAAATAACGGCCCAGATCGGCCAATGGGACTCACGGGGTCTGGGCCGTTCCCCTCCAGCGATACCGGGGGCGGCCGGAGGGGAATATCTGCCTCCTCGGAGGCGCACTCTGTCTGCTTCTCCCCATCCTGCGGAATTGAGGGTCACTCCTTCCAGGCGTGAGACTGGATTCGAGGATTCACGCGTGGCGGCGCGCGGGCCCACACCGGGAACCTTGAGGGTTTCCAATTCCAGATCACGGAGCACTTCCTCGATGATCACGCGGTCGATCCTTTTTTGGCCTTTGGCGTAGGCAAGCGAAAGCGCATGGAAGCAGATGTTGTTAATGTTTCGCGGAATGCCCTCGCTGCTGTTGGCAATCATTGAAAGGGCCTCGGCCGTGAACCCTTCGCGGCCCCTGAATCCCGCGGTCCTGAGCCGGTGATGGATGTATTGAGCAACTTCTTTCGGGCTGAATGGCTTCAGCCGGCAAATAATGGAAACCCGCTGCATCAATTGTTCGTGCTCGGGGAGCGACAGCTTGTCTGCGAGCGGTGGCTGTCCCGCCAGCACGATCTGCATCAGCTTGCTGCGGGAGGTTTCAAAATTTGAGAGCATCCGGACCGACTCCAGCACGGAGTCTTCGAGGTTCTGCGCCTCGTCGATGACCAGCACAAACCGTCTTCCCAGGCGGGCTTCCTGGATCAGGACTTCGTTCAGTTGCCGCTGCAGGGTGCTTAAGTCCCGGTCATCGGGGACCAGACCCAGGTCCGCGATGAGGTTAGCCAGGAATTCGCGCGTATTCCCCTGGGTCTGGAACAGGAAGGCGGTTCGGGCAGAGTCCCGGAAATGCTCCATGAGCTGGAAGAGCAGGGTTGTCTTTCCCATCCCCGGCTCGGCGATCAGACTCATAAAGCCGCGTCCCGCCTCGACGCCATAAATCAGTGAAGCAAGCGCCTCGCGGTGTGAGTCGCTCATAAAAAGGTATCGAGGGTCCGGCGTCATGCCGAACGGCTGTTCACGCAATCCGAAAAATCGCAGAAACATAACGTCTCTCTAGTTGCCCACTTCCCCTAGCCCAAAAAGTTTTGGGGGCCTTTGCGGCCGGACGGATTTTCCCCCAGCGACATGCCCCTGACGTCTGCGGCCAGGGTAAACCTTGAGGCTCTACCATTCTTGGGCAGGGCGGCGAGGACCGGGACATCGAGATACCGAATGACCTCATCCGGAGTTCGAAACGATGGGTTCAGGTAGTCCACGCCAAAGGCTGACCCCATGCTGACGATCAGCGCCAGTATCCCGCCCGCCAGGATCAGGACAGACGGTGAGGTCGCTGGCAGGGACGGGATCGCAGCGCTCTCGGCGACAGCAACGTTGAGGATCCGTTTCTGATCGAGCGCGTCTGAAATCTCAGACTGCTGGCTTTTATTGAGATACAAGAGGTAGTTTTGTTCCGCCGTTTTGATATTGCGAAGCAGATCCTGCTGCTTGATCTGTTTCTGGTCCAGCAACACGGCCTGGCGGGAATAAGTGTGGACCACGGGGGCCATGGCGGCAGCTTGCGCGCGCAGGGCCGCCAACTGCGCTTTGGCCTGCGCCAGACTGGTCTGCAGCATCTGGTAGGTCTGGTTCTGGTCCGTGGTGTCCTGATGCATCGGCGCCTGATCGGTCGAGGCAATAGTCGCCTTGACCTGGGCAATCTGCTTTTCAACCTCTTGTACCGGCCTGTAGCTGGGTTGATATTTTGACAATAAATCCGTCCGTTGAATTTCAAGGTTCTGCAGCGTGGACTTCAAGTTTGCCATGAGCTGTGGATTCTGCTCCGTCGTATGCTGGGTTGTGATGCGGGGCGGAGTCACGGCGAGCTCGGCCTTGATAGCCTGAATCTGGTGTTCAGTGCTTTGGATGCTGGCCCGAGTCTGCTGCAGCTGTCCGTCAAAGTCGGTTGCCTGTTTTAGAATGAGATCTTTCTCCGTTTCGGGCGCCGGAGCATCCTGCAGGGTGTTAAAGCTGGCCAATTGATCCTCGGCATCGTGAAGCTCCCCTTTGTAATGCTCTGTCTGCTTCTTGAAGAAATCCGACGCGCCCGCCGGACGGTAAACCGCCACGTGCTTGGCAATGTAAAGCTCGTCAAGCTTTTTCAGGACCTGGGCGGCCTCATCCGGATGATGGGACGTATAACGGACCTGGATAATGTTGGAATCCGGCAAGGGTTGGACCTCGAGATGCCCTTTCAGTTTTTGAACCGCTTTGGCCGTCCGGGAAGTGGGGTCTCCCCAGGAGGGGAGCCAGCCACTCCAGAAATGTTTATTCGCCGAATCCAGGCCGCATTGCTTGACGACTTGCTCCAGTAGATCTTGGCTCTGGAGCAGCGCCACCTCCGTATTGATTTCACGCTCTCGGGCGTGGTCGTCGCTTTCCGGCCGGCCCGAGTCGGGGTCGGTGGAGACGATGTCATCGCCTCGCTGGTGCTTCACCAGGATTTCTGTTTGCGCCTGGTACTTAATCCCGAAAAGCAACACCGCGGCCACGACGCCCGCGAAAGTCGCCAGGAAGGTGAAGAGCACCACACGGCGGTTCCGAAACACGATACCCAGAACCTCCCGGGCTGTGTTGGGGGTGCGCTGCACAAGGATTGGACCCTTCGTATATGGAGCGATGCTTTCCGGTTCCATTTCAAATCTCCTGGTCACCTTTTTCACGGGATGTAATAGTTCAGACTCGGCATCTTAATAAAGGGCTTGATTTTTGACAGCCGGTTCTGTGGAACATAGATCATGTCGCCAGGATGCAACTGCAGGTCCTCGCCCAGATTTTTCGAGTTCAACATATGCTTTAAATTCACCTTTGTCGCAGATGCCCAGTTGTCTGAAACGCGGCGAAAAAGAACGATGTCATTTCGCTTCCCAGCCGAGGTGAATCCTCCTGCCATGGCGACAGCCTCCGCCACTGTCGTGGCCCCGCGCAGATCATACTTCCCGGGATGGTTCACCTGCCCCAGGGCCAGGAAGTAGGGGTTCTGAAATTGCTTCAAAGTGATCGACACTTCCGGGTTCCGCAGAACGTTCGCGTAAGCCTTCTTGATGTCCGTCTTGATTTGGGGCACGGTCTCACCTTCGACGTGAATGCCGCTGGCATTCCGGAGGGAGATGTAACCATCCGGATTCACCGTGACGGTCTGGTTGAAATCCGGCGTGTAGGGGAAATCAATTTCCATGATGTCCCCGCTGGTGATTTCATAACGAGGATTGCGGCGCTGAAGCTGGGGAGATGCAGATTCTGCAGTCACTGGAATCTTGTCGACACCATGGCGCAGCGCCTCTTCAATCTGATCGGAGGACGCGCGGCTATTTGTGTTTTTCTGGCTTGCAAACACAGGCATTGCCATGGCCCCTGCAAGGACTAACAGGACGGTGGTCGGCGCAAATTTTGTTTTTCGACCCATAACCCGGACTCCTAACCTCGAACTAAAGGTATTGTTCGTGTCTACGCGTGTTTTGAGGTCAATCGCGTTCTCTTGTTCAGAAACGCACGTTGGCTAGAGGACTGGTTCTCGGACAGCCTTACAGAGCAACCCGGAAACACGCGCAGGACCGGGATTTCTCCCGCGACCGGGGGTTCGGCGCACTGGCAACGTAGGGAAATTGTGAGTGAAAAAGTAGTGTGGTAGACTTTTTTCTGGCCATGACGTTCTCTCCGTTTCCAAGCGTTGGTCGTTATGGCTTCGGGTGCGCGGAAACTGGCGGTTTTCGCGCACCCACATTCCCGCGGGGCTAGAGCGTTATGCCGTGTTAAGCGTCGAGGGCTGGTGCATTCGCTTTACCTGACTCCGGTTATTTGTTCGTGCAAGCATCCCCGACATCTTCAATGACTCAACTTGCGCGAGGTCGATTTTATCTTCTCGAAGCGGCCTCCGGGAATGTATGCCATGATGAATTCCGACCCTTTCAAAGGCGTGAGCACCCATTCGTTCCGGGACAACGACACGTAAGATTCTCTCCGACCCAGTTTGGGTTGCCTTGCGTATCATCGTTCCTCATTAAGTTTCTTCATTTGAAATGGTGACGGTACTCCGGGGCAATTCGCAGCGCCCAAAACTCAACAGGGTTTCCTACAAATACCGCCCCTCCCACTGCAGTTCAGTGGTTTGGTTTCCGTACTGTCAGTTCAAATTTATGTTGCCCCGCAATCTGTAACGTTCTCGTAACATGCAAATGGAGTTCCGTTCCTAAACTGCGCTTAAGGCATACAATAGGCTAGAGTTAGATGAAAAGCTTCGTTGATGCGCAAATTCTTGATGAGGAATAAATTTCCAGGATGATGGAATTTTTTCGATTGACTTTTCCTTTGGGGGCCTGCGCATGGGTTTATACGGAAGAGTCTTTGCGGGTGTTATGGAGTTCCATCCCTGACAGTGGGGCTCGCCGTCAGTGAGCAAAGCGGTCTTCTTCCCAAAATCAGGCCGGGTCTTCGGCTGGCTATAAGTCTGAGCGTTAGCCCACAACAGCCATCTGTGAGAAGAATTTGTTCCGAGTCCGTTTTTTGTAAGGAATATGAAGTCCGTCCTCCTCTTTAGTTTCTGCCTCGATCCCCCATAGTCTGATCAATGCAAATTAAAGTTATGAATCCGGGAGCATCGCGAATTCTCTCACTGCGGGAATGTTCGAGCGTGACGCAAAAACCTGGCGGCCCAGGACGGCATGCCCTCGGCTCGCGCAGACGAAACAGTCCACCGGCTTTAACTTCCAGGTACCCTTAACCTGTTGGTTTTGAACGAACCCGCTGCCAACCGGAAGGAGGCATCATCGTTCTGCAGGGATTCTTCGGCTATTGCCGCTATTCCCTCTCTTTTCTGTAAGTGTAGAAGACACAGCGGTTATTGAAATATCTATCTATATACTTAATTTTCTTGACAACTCGGATGGTCCTTGATACAAGAGACTTCCGTTTTACGTACGTAGTCCTTCGCAGAAGGGTTCTCGGTCTTTTGTACGTTATTCCTGGTAAAAAGGATGGTCGCTTTCAGGCATAGGTAATCGTTGTCACAGGGCTGCACAAGGTGAAGTTCCTCCTCCCCAGGCTCATTCCCACTCTTTGACAGGATGATCCAAAAAAACAAGTCAGTATCGGGGGACAAGGTGTATCGGCAATTAGCACGTCTTTTCAAGGACCAGTGTGCGTTCGTAACTTTTGGTTCGGTTTTGTTCTTATGCAGCCTCGGAATGGGGTGCGGGTCCGGTGTCACTGTTCAACCAAACTCTGGATGTGAGGGTGGGGGAAGCGGCTGCCAACCTGCTCCCGTGCCAACATCGACTTTGACTGCTCAGCCGACGGCTATCAACTCAGGACAATCATCCATTCTGAGTTGGTCAACGCAGAACGGGGCGACCATCGATCTGCAGCCCGGCATCGGACCCGTACAGGCAAAAGGTTCGCTCCGGATCTCGCCCCAACAGACCACGACGTATACTTTGACGGTTACAGGCAGTGGGGGCACAAGCAAGACGTCAGCAACAGTGAAAGTAGACAGCGGGACGCAGCCCGCCGGGGTCCATCTCAGCCCGGGCGATGATGTCCAGGCGGCCGTGAAATCAAACGCTGCCGGCACCGCCTTCACATTGGCGCCCGGCGTCTACCGAATGCTGAGCGTGGTGCCGAAAGATGGCGACGTGTTTTCCGGCCAGAAAGGAGCCACTCTTGTTGGCGCGGCCTTGGTCCCTCCTTCTTCATGGAAACAGGCTTCTTCAAGCGTGTGGGTGGCCCAGGCCGATGGCATAACCGCTGAGGCCTCCTACGGAGGCGTTTGCGGTGCAAAGCATCCGGCGTGCAAGTACCCCGAAGACCTGTTTTTTGATTCGAAGCCACTCACGCGGGTGGCGAGCCTTTCTCTGGTGGCTCCAGGCATGTGGTATCTGGACTACAGCACCGGCAAAGCCTACGTGGGCAGCGACCCAGCCGGCCATACCGTTGAAATCAGCGTCGCCCGCGCGGCCTTCTGGGGCAGCGCCAGGAACGTCACCCTCCAGGGATTGACCATCGAGAAGTATGCTTCGATTGCCGGCAAGGGGGCGATCAACGCCATGGCAGCTCTCAACGGCTATGGCCCGATAGGTAAGGGCTGGGTGGTGGAATCGAACGATATTTTTCTCAACCACGGGCTGGGCATCCGCGCCAGCGACGGCATGACGGTCCGCAACAACAAGATCCATGACAACGGGCAGATGGGGCTGGCCGGCTCGGGAAGCAACATCCTGGTCGAAGGCAATGAAATCTACGGGAACAATTACGCCGGCTATTCCTACGACTGGGAAGCCGGCGGGGCCAAGATCGCCATGTATTCCACCCACGTGACCTTTGACAACAACTACGTGCATGACAACAAGGGGCCGGGATTGCACGGAGACATCGGTGACGACTATTTCGTTTTTGAGAACAACCACACGGCCCGGAACTGGGGCAGCGGAATCCACTGGGAGATCAGCTACCATGCCGTCATCCGGAACAACCTGATTGAGAACGACGGCTATTCACCGGACGGGACCGGCTTCTGGTACGGAGGCGGCATCCTGGTTTCGAACTCTTCGGACGTGGAAGTCTACGGCAACACGGTGACGGATTGCACGAACGGGATTGGAGGCACCGAGGCCGACCGCGGCGTGGACTCCAAAACGGGCGTCCCCTACAACCTCAAGAACCTCTACGTCCACGACAACACCATCACCCAGAAAACCGGCTTCGCCGCCGGTATTGTGAAAGCGGATGCCTTCGACGACTCTGTGTTCACAACGTGGGGCAATCATTTCCAGAACAACACTTATAACCTCTCAGACCTCAGTCAACCCTACTTTGTCTGGCTCGGACAACTTTGGACTCACGCACAGTGGGAAGAGTATGCCAGCGAGCATTGAAGGATGAATCGTGAGGAATTCTCGACCTTGGCGTTAACTCAATCCTTCTCAATGAGAAGCCGTTCGGATTTGAACTTGCGTCGATTTTAATGCAGCGATTTCATGCAGGGTCCTCCGCCATTTCCGAGGATGTTCCTTCGTAATGATGGGCGCATCGAGGTTCACATGGAAGTTAAGGATATTCTGGCGGAGTTCCGAAGTTATCCCGCGAAAATGATGTTTGGCGATGTCGTGCAGGAGCTTGGCGTAAGTTTGGTCGGCAAGAAAGTATTGGCCCGCCTGGGTGGGCTTTCCTGTGTCAAGATTCTCGTCAGGCAAATCCAGGTTGTGTTCGGAGAGTTTTGTCAGGTCGGATTCATAACGAGCGACCGTTAAATCAAATGCTTCGATAAACAGATCTTGGACTGCTACGGTTGGAGGCCTGAACTCGACCGTTCGTAGCGGCCCCACTTTCGGCATTATCTCAACCACAAATACAAGAGCTCTTGAAAACAGCCGGACGTTGGCATGCTTGGCTGCCGCATTCCAATGCCATGTCCATGGTTCCAGGCGGTGGGATTTCCTGCCCTTGCGGGAGGGCCTTTCTTAATTTTGAGGAGAGAGTCGATATGAGAACCTCGCGGTCACAATTTGTGGGTTGGCCCGGAAGATATTCTTTTTCTTTTGCTGCCAAAGGATTTGACTCAGGTCGGGAATAATTTCGCTGGCGGTCAATTTGTAAAACCACAGAGACAGCCCTTCGAACCAAAAACGATTGCCAAGCTTTAACCCATAAGTATCTTTAAATGCGTGGTTAAGCAAAGGCTTTGGGACTCGAAATCCGACGTAGTTATGGTAAGTTCTGGGAAGGTATCCGGCTCCGGTAATTTGTACCACATCAAAGGAGAACTCCGTCATGACGTTGAGCAGACCGGTTTTTCTGTACCAGATCTAAGGTGAGTTTTCGGCTGTTTCCGACCCCATGAGATCGCCGCTAGCGGCGATCTCATGGGCGAATTCGTTCGGTGTCCTCTCCTCGAGAGCCCTGTGAGGACGGCTCTCATTATATTCCCTTCGCCAGGCTTCGATCGTCTCTTTTGCCTCCTCCATGGTGCCGAAACAGTCCGTGTCCAGACATTCGGTCCGCAGCGTCCAGTCAAAGGTTGCGACTTGTGCGGCGCCCGTCGATTTTCAGGACCGGTGGCCCACAAGAAATAATATACGCCGGTGAATATGATGAACCTTTCTTCGGTAAGGCTATTTCCGGGGAAACCCCAACAACTGCCGTTGTGCTGGCCAATTGTTCGGGATAGGGTGCCGAAGCTCTTCAAAGGTCATTTGGGCAGGCTGCCGGCCATCGAGAATACAGTCCACAATATCTTAATTCCCTGTTCCGATTCTGGCCAGGGTAGTAGTTACACCATCAAGTTGTGGAAGATGAAGGGCCTTGCGGGATACTTGAACCAGCAACACGCCTTAATTCCCTGTATTTTTCCCTGTTATCAGGGAGAGAAGGGTTCGCTCGTAACTACATGCTCCGCCAACATTTCTTTTATCCCCGCAATCGGCTCGTGCTGGGATTCAAGCCAACCCCGGCCCGCCTGAAGTTTCCTGCTCTGGTGGCAAAAGCCGATTCAATGGCATCATCTCACAGCGGTATAGAGGTGCCCGTGGCCGGGTGACTCCGCAATGCATCAGCGCCAGCTGTGTTGACTCAAAATGTCGCGAAATGGCAAGATATCCGCATGCGCAATCCGGGGAAACACATCTGGTAATGGCCGAGAAATTAACCCGACGCGATTTGCTGAAAGCAAGCGCAGGCCTCTGCCTTCCTCTGTTGACCAGCCCGCTTGGACTTGCCGACCAACCCGCCCCCAAAGCCGATTCCGTGCGGTTCCGCAACGTTGCGGCCGCGTCGGGCATGCAATTCGTGCTGGAGAACAACCCGACTCCGAGCAAGCACCTGATTGAAACCATGGCAGGGGGCGTGGCGGCGTTCGATTACGATGGCGACGGGCTGACGGACCTCTACTTCACCAACGGAGCGTCCTGGCCGTCTTTGGAGAAGACTTCGCCCAGATACTGGAACCGCCTTTACCGAAACCTGGGTGGATTTCATTTCCAGGATGTGACTGAAAAGGCGGGCGTCGCCGGCGCTGGGTATTCGATGGGAGCCAGCGCCGCCGATTACGACAACGACGGCCACGTCGATCTGTTCGTGACGGGAGTCGGCAGGAATATTCTTTATCACAATCGAGGTGACGGGACGTTCCAAGACGTCACCAACCAGGCAGGGATCAAGAGCAGCCCCTGGTCGATTGGCGCCGCCTGGTTCGATTATGACAATGACGGGCTGTTGGACCTCTTCGTGCTCAATTACCTGCAATGGTCGCCAACGCCCGAACCCTACTGCGGCGATGCGTCGCGCCAGCTGCGCGTCTACTGCACTCCCCGCGTCTTCGAAGGCCTCCCCAACGCCCTTTACCATAACGAGGGCAATGGAAAGTTCCGCGACGTCTCGCAAGAGTCCGGCATCGCGAAGTCTATCGGAAAGGGGATGGGTGTCGCAGTTGCTGACTACGATGGTGACGGCCTCATGGACATTTTCGTCACCAACGATAAGATGCGAAATTTCCTTTTCCACAACCTCGGACACGGAAAGTTCGAAGAGGTCGCCATGCAGGCGGGTGTGGCGTTGCTCGACACCGGCAATCCCGTCTCAGGGATGGGCACGGATTTTCGGGACTACGATAATGACGGGCGGCCGGATATCGCCTTCTCGGCGCTGGCAGGCGAAACCTTCCCGCTTTTTCGGAACCTGGGAGGGGGATTGTTCGAGGATGTGACCTATTCGAGCAACATGGGCCTGGCGAGCAGAATCTACAGTGGGTATGGAATCGGCATGTTCGATTTCAACAATGATGGATGGAAAGACCTTTTCACCTCCAACGCTCACGTCAACGACATGGTCGCGCTATACGAAGCCACGAAATACAAGCTGCACAACGCGGTGTTCCTGAACCGGGGCGACGGGACTTTTGAGGACGTTTCCGGGAGCGTGGGAGAGGATTTTCTCACGCCGCAGGCGCACCGGGGCGCCGCCTTTGCCGACTTCAACAATGATGGCAGGATGGACGCGGTCGTGACCTCACTAGGCGCGGGTCCGGAGTTATGGGAAAACGTCACGCCGAATGAAAACACCTGGCTGATTTTCAAGCTGCAGGGAACCCGCAGCAACCGTGACGGAATCGGAGCGGAAATCCGCGTGGACGGCCAGGTCAACCATATGACCTCCGCGCTGAGCTATGCGTCTTCCAGCCACTTCGGCGTGCATTTTGGGACCGGCAAGCTGAAGGAGGTGAAGAAAGTCGAAATTCGCTGGCCCAGCGGGACGCGCCAGGCGCTCACCAACGTACGGACAAATCAAGTGCTAAGGGTTCGCGAACCTTAGTTGCCCTGGTTAAGCGCAAAGGTGCAGTTATCTTAACGGTAGGCGTTTTCCTGCGCGGTTGAGGGATGGGGCAGCCCTTTCTTAAACTCTTCGTAATCCGAGAGCGCCTGCTTTGCCGCCGCAGCCTGTCCCGCGATCGAATAGGCACGGTAAAGCTGGAAGTGGATGGTCCCGTCTTCGTCAACGGAAAGCGCAGCCCGAAGGAGCGGAATCGCCTCCCGGGCTTTGCCGGTTCGCAGCAGGGCCTGTCCGAGCGCGGCCTTGGCAGGCAGGAAATGGGAATCGTCGGCGATGGCTTTCTGCAGATATGGAATGCTTTTCTCCGGCTGCTCCAGGTTGAGCCAGCATCCTCCGGTTAAGAAGTTCACCACGGCGGAATCAAAGCCGTCCTTCCGCATGCCTTCAATCACCTGCAGCGCCGATGGGTAGTCGCGCGCCCGATAGAGCGCCCAGGCCAGACCTCCCCGCGCCCGGTTATCGTGTGGCGCGAAGCTCCAGTGCTTTGCGCCATTGCTTTGCCGCTTCCATCCACTCCGAGCTGCTGTCGAGCAGTTCGGCGGCGTGAATGTTGCTTTCGAGTGAGGGAGGCAGTTGGTCCAGCCGGTTGTAAGCTTGCTGCGCCAATTCCCGGTAATGTTCGCTTGGTCCGGGCGACTGCTCGGCTAGTTTGTCGTAGCAGTGCCCCAGCCCATACCAGACCTTGGGACTGTCTCGGAACGAATTTTCGATAATTTCTGAAATTGCTCGGCGGCTTGTCCGTACTGCCCGGCTCCTGAAAACGCCTCTGCCAGGGCAAGCCCGGCGTTGCGGTCCGTGGGCCGCGCCTCCAGCGCCTTCTGCAGCGGCGGGATGGCGGAGGCGAATTCACCAAGCTGGAGATAACTGGCGCCCAGGAACAGATTCGCGCTGGGCAACCCCGGTTGAAGCCTGAGTGCCGCTTTTGCCTCCTCGGCCGAGTCCCGGTAGCGCCGGGCCGTGAACTGGGCGATGCAAAGGTCCACGCGAAGTCCCGGATTGTTGGGAAACTTTCGAACCAGTTCCTGATAAATGGGAATAGCCTGCTCGGCCTTTCCTGCAATCACCAGGTCCCTGGCACGGCGCAATGGCTCCGAGGAGGGAGCAACCTGTGCCCCGAGGGTTACAGCGCACAGTAACACCGCGCAGATCCCCCAGGAAATTGTGGCCATTCGGGTGAGGCGAAGGGCGCGGCAGGCCGCGGATTTGTGGTTGGATATCATGGCTACCTGCATTGGCCCGGCTGCTTGTGCCTGGACTTTGCTTTCTGTTCGTGGCGGCAAGGGGCGCCATTTGCAAAAGCAGGATGAGCAGGAATTCGTTTAGGGCTTCTTTTGCCGCAGATTCGCCAGTTCCTGGCGTACCTTCGGAATGACCGTGGCGTATTGCGAGGGCGAGGCTTTGGCGAGGAAGGTTTCAAAGCACTTCCGCGCCTGCTCACGGTCGCCCGCCATTTCGTAAATCAGACCCAGGTTCACCTGCGCCTCCAGCAAGTTGGGGTTGAGCTGGACTGCGCGCTCGAAATACCCGCGCGCCGCCTGGGGATTACGGCGCTGGATGGCAATCAGGCCCAGGCCGTTTTGCGCCGTGGCATTATTCGGGTTCATGACCAGAATCCGTTCAAAGGTACGCTCAGCGTCGTCAAGCCTGCCTTCATGCAGGCACGCTGTGGCCAGGTTTGCCAGGCTCCCCGTATCGGAGGGATTATATTGCACCGCTTTCTCGTACTCGGTGATGGCTTCGTCCGTCTTCCCCTCGCGAAGCAACAAGTCGGCCATGCGTGAGTGCAGCATTCCACTCTCGATGCCCTTCTGGACCGCGGTGCGATAGAGATTCGTCTCCTCCTTGTATTGGTGCGCCTTGTCGTACCGCCCGCCCAGCAGGTAGTAAATCTGAGGATTCGTCGGGTCCTCGGCCAAAGCCTGGCGTTCCAGTTCGAGGCGGCGCGCATTGCCCGTATTCGACAAGGGGTTCTCGGCTTCATAGAGCAATTTGAGAATGTTCGTGCGATCTTTGGGATCAATACCCTTGCCCGTCAACTCATAGGTCTTGGGCGAGTAGTCCGCCACATAGCCGAGCGAGTTCAGATCTTCAGCCGTCTGCTTGTCAATCAACTTCATTTGGACTTTCTCGGTTGTCCCATGGCCTCCGGCTGAGATGATTCCATTCAGAACTGCTTCGAACCTCTCTCTCTCCATGGGATGCTGTTGAATGACGTTCTTCGTCTCGCCGGGGTCGCGGGTCAAGTCATACAACTCAGGCTTCGGCGCGCGGATGTACATCCATTGATCTGTTCGAATGCCGCGAAGCTCCGACCATCCCATGTTGATTTTGGGGTAAAGCGTCTCCTCGTAGGAAGTTCCCGTGTCAACCGGATTGCCCGTGAATGCCGGTACCAGGCTTGTGCCCTGCACCTGCTGCGGCACCAGGTCTTTCCCACCCATCAGGTTAAGCAACGTCGGCAGAAAGTCGATTTCCCTCACCTGCCGTTTGATCCGCACGCCGGCTGGAATTCCCGGCCCCGCCATGATGAATGTAATTCGCAAGGTCGAGTCGTAAAGAAAAATCCCGTGCGTGTATTCACCGTGCTCGCCCAGGCTTTCCCCGTGGTCGGACAGGACGGCAATAATCGTGTTCCCGGGAGCCTTCTTCCTCACCACGTCGACCAACCGGCCAAGCTGCTGGTCTGCAAAAGCGATCTCGCCGTCGTAAGGATGTGTCCTGTACTGTTCGCGGAAAGGACTGGGCGGGGTGTAAGGCATATGCGGATCGTACAGGTGCACCCAGACGAAGAACGGCTTCCCCGCCTGCGCGTTCAGCCAATGAATGGCCGGGTCAATCACCTCATTGGCGGGCCGCGACGGGTCTGCAAGAAATTGGTCGGAAGGCCCCGGTTGGGGCATTTGGTCATTGTAAACCGCAAACCCCTGGTCGAACCCAAAGTTCCTCTTGAGTACGGCCGCACCGATAAACGCCGCCGTGTCCCACCCGTGTTTCTGCAGGATTTCCGCGAGGGTAACCGCCGAGGAAGGGAGAACGAAACCGCCCGTGTCGCGAACCTGGGTTCGGGTCGGATACTCGCCCGTGAAGATGCTGGCGTGGGAAGGGTCCGTCAGGGGGGCCTGCGCCACGGCTTGCTCAAACAGCGCGCCGCGTTGCGCCAGCGCGTCTAGCGTCGGCGTTTTGACGTCCTGGTATCCGTAACAATGGACATGGTCCGGCCGCAACGTATCGATCGTGACCAGGACCACGTTGAGCGGCTTTAAGGTGGTGTGAGCTTCGGCCGGCGTATTCTTCCCAGACTTGCACGAGGTGAAGACCGTCAAACTTAAAAGGCAAAGCCCGGCGAGAAGAGCTCCTATCCATCGGTGGGTGATTCCGCTAAGGCGAGAAACGCCCCCATGGCACGACCCTGTGCCGAGGGGGATTATCAATTGGCGCTTCATAACCCCGTATAATAACACGCGGAGCGGATGGTAACCATCCGCTCCGCGTAAGGAATCATGCAGCTAGCGTCCGAACTAGAAGTTAAAGCGAGCATCCAGTTGGACGGTCCGGCCGCCACCATTCGCTAACAACTCTCCAAATTGCGAGGACGTGATATCCGTTGAAGAGATGTAGGAGGTATGGCGGTTGAAGGGATTGGTCATCGTCATCCCAAGGCCGAAATACGTCCCCTCGCGGCTGGTGATCGGAAACTTCTTTTCCAGCCGGAAGTTTTCGGTCGCGACACCCGGGCCTCTTATATTGGGCTGTTCTCTGGGAGCCGTGCCCACCCGCAAAGGCACCCCGTCTGACGTTTGGGGAACGATGGAGAATCCCGCCGGATTGAGGTACGGCGTCGGGACTTGTATGTCGACATTCTTGGAAGCACCGCCGAGAGTCAAACTCTGGCCCGAGACAACGTCCGGCCGGATTCCGGCAGCGATCCCATCAGGAATCAACAGGCCACCCTCTGAGATCGCGAGCGCACCCCCAGACGAATAGTTCTGGATCGCCGACACTTGCCACCCTCCAAGGAACGGGTTGGCCCAGTGCAGGTCCCAGTGCCTCCCTTTCCCTACCGGGGTCTGCCACACCCAGGTCAACTTGAAATTCTGGGGAATGTTGAACGAAGTAACAGACCTCTCCAAAGCGCGATTGTGATAATCCTGCAAGGTGGCATAGTAAGCCGCAGGCCCGTTTTGATCCACGTAGCCAATGGCCTTGGACCAGGTGTAAGCGGCCAGGAAGGCCAACCCCTTGGTCAGGTGTTTCGTCGCTGTTATTTGCAAGGAGTGGTAATTGGAGTTGGTGTTGTAAGGGAATTGCTCCTGGACACTAGGAAACTGAGGATAGGGCCTGAGTGCCTGGGCTACGGTCAGGTCAGTGGGGAAGCTGGCATACGGCATATACTGCGGGTAGGCGCTGACCTGTTGAGTGAGGATGTCCCCCATGGAAAGCAGGTTCGAACCCAGGCCATTGTATTCGTTCCAGGCGGTAATGCCTCCCCAGTCCCGCGTCCCTTTGTTACCCACATACGCCACTTCCAGCACCGTCTCCTTGGGCAGCAGGTATTGAACCGTCAACTCCCAGTTCTGCACGTAGGTCGGGCGGTTGGCGTCCCGGGCCGTGGTCGGGGCCGTGGAGGAGTAGTTCAACTGAGTCGGATCCGTATTGGGCAACGTTTGCGTAAAAGCCGGGTACGGATCGCTCAGGTAAAGTGACGGGTCGTCCACGAACCCCGATGGACTCGTACCCCCCACCACGTTGTCGTTGCCATTGAACCCGTTCAAAAACCCTCCATAGCCCCAATTGTTGGCAATAGGCGGCGTGTTGGTTATGGCGTAACCGGTACGAATTACGATCTTATCGCTGAGTTGGTATGCAAGACCGAAGCGCGGGCCGATCAGTTTGTAATAAGTGTTGTTGACGTTGTTTGTAAACACCAGCGCGCCAGGGCGGTTGTCCGCGCCAGGATTGGGCGTGGTCAAGTTGACCTCGGACATGCGGCCGGTGCGCTCAAAGAACGGCGGAATAATTCCCCACCTCAGGCCGTAGTTGACCGACAGCTTCGGGGTCGCTTTCCAGTCATCGGAAAAATAGAACTCGTGGTAGGGCTGACGGAATGCCGAACTGATTCCCGAGATCCCGTGGCTGGCATTATTTACCCCGCCGAGCAGGAAGCTCGCAAATGAGTGCCCGGTGGAAGAGTCGAAGCCCGGCATATCAGTGGACCGCGGGGTGAAACTGAAGACGCCCGCATCGGAGAGTGAATTGTCGTTATAGAAATAGCGGCTGTACTGGTACCCGAATTTGAAGGTGTGCGCACCTCTGATCCAGGTGGCATCGTCCGCGAGGACCTCGCTTCCGTTCTGACTCTGGTCCACGAAATTAACGCCCATCCGGGAGATGGTCCCGCCCTGGGCCTCGGTACCCGAGAAGTTGAACCGGGGGCACATGGTGTCGGGCAGGCCTGACAGGCCCATCGTCGATGCACAGCCGTTATTCACGACGGATGGGAGCGCGCCATTGTTGTTCGTGAACCTGTTGTAGCCCAAAGCGAAGCGGTTCAGCAAAGAGGGCGTAATGGTGGTAGTCCATGAAAATCTGCCCATGTACCCCGGGGTGGTTTGCTGCTGCCAACTTTGGGTGAGGGGACCTGGGAAGGGCAGAAACGGGGTCGCGCCATTGTTTTGCCGGTTGCGATAGCTGCGGTTCCAGTAGCCGGAAAGACGGTTCTTCTCATTGATCGAGTGGTCGATCTTGATACCGATGATGTGCTCGTCGAAGTAGGGAGAACCGCCGATCCTGTTGATGTTGTTGATCATTTGATCGTACTGCGGGTCGACGATGCCGACGTTGTTGACAATGTTCGAGGCCGCCGGGTCCCAAGCCGAAGTGGGGATGATGTTGCCCGGGAAGGGATCGCGGTAAGGCTGGCCGTTGACCATCCTTGTGCTCCTGGGATCGTAGATCTGTCCAAAGAGGATGGGGTTACCCATAGCATCAGCGTGCCGATTTGCGTGCCCGACAGGGGGTTGCCTGTCCAGTCGGATCCAAGAGGCCTGAAAAATCGCCCGATTTGTATTCCTTGGCGGCCAGTGTTCCGAAACCATTTATCGATCAGATTGTTCAGTGCGTCGTGTTCAAAATTCGTAAAGAAGAAAGTCTTGTCGTGACCATTGTAGACCTTGGGAATGATCACGGGCCCTCCTACGGACCACCCATAATTGTTCAGGCGATTCCTGCTTCTCCTCCCACCCTGTGAACGGGTGATGAGATTCCGGGCAGCCAGCGCTTCGTTCTGGTTGTAGTAGAAAGCGGACCCGTGCAGCTGGTTGGTTCCGGATTTGATCGTGAAATTTGCGACGGCAGTCTGCCCGCCGTTATATTGGGCGCCCATCGCACCTTCCTGCAGTTTGAACTCGCCGATTGCCTCTGCGGAGGGGCTGAATTCGTTGTTGTTGCCTCCGGAAAGATCGGACCGGCCAACGGGAATGCCCTCAATCAGGATCTCGTGAGAGTACTCCTGCCCGCCGTTGATCGATCCCTCGAAGGTGCCGCCGGTTGTGCCGGGCAAACTGTCGAAGATGAATTCCTGAATCTGCCGTTGGCCGTCGTCAACCATGATGGGCCAGGCCTTGTATTCCTGGGCCGTAATGTAACGGCCTATCTCGGCCGAGCCCGTTTCAAGGAGCTCGGGCTTGGAGCTGACCGTCACCTGCTGGGTGACTTGACCCACGTCGAGTGACATGTTCACGGTGAGGGTCTGTGCAACGCGCAGGATGATGTTCGTCCGGGAGGAGGTTTGGAAGCCCGGGGCGGTGGCTGCAATCGTGTACGTCCCGTAAGGAAGGTAGGGCAAGGTGTAAGCGCCCGATGACGTGGTGGTGGTCTTTGTGGCCACGCCAGTGGCAATGTTGGTCGCAGTGACCGTGGCGCCAGGCACAACTGCTCCCGTTTGATCCTGGACGGTGCCGTTAAGTGTGCCCACAGGGCCCTGGGCCCAGGCTGTGCCTAAAATTACTCCGAAGGAGAGCAAAAATAGGAAGCACATCGATTTCGATAGGGAACGCATCAACTTCCTCCTTAAAACAATCAAATTCTCTACAGGGTCTCTTTCTAACTCGTTCCGCTCAGATTTGACTTGCCCCACGCAAGTAAAACCATTGTTTATGCGAGCAAAGGCCATTGGAAGCCCACCTAGCTCTCCGCTAAACCCCTCGCAGCAGCCTGACATATGGCTACCCAAAGAAGTTTCGGCTCATCTCGAGAGCTCGCGTTCGTTCCTGCGTGAGTTGCTTCTGACCCGACGAAAGATTTCACAAGGCGTGGTGTCGAAAGTGAAACTCGCCAACACCAAGGAATCGGAGATGCTCAACCTTCACATCCTCCGTGAATGACCCTGCCGACGACCATCAGAGGGCTGGCGTGATAAATCGTGCGCCAAGCAGCCTATAGATTCAAAAGTTAGTATGGACTACCTAGACAGGGAAAACTATCCTACAACGAAATTAAAATGTCAATAGAATTTTTAAATTTAGAAGGGAGACGGGAGAATTCGAAAGGTTTCACATGTAGCTGGCAGATTTCGAAGCGCAGGCCACGTCACCGGGATGTGTTACCCGCCATAGGCACAACTTTAACGGACAACCGTGAACATAGGTGTCTGGGTATTTACCCTACCCGCACAAATCCCAATTCGTATGATTCTTGCTGCCCTGGCAAAACTTCCAGGCGATTGGGTTTCCGGGGAGGCCATCCGAATGGACCTGGCCATTGACGATTCGTGGAGCTCACCGGATGCATCCGGGCGAGACTGTCTCTCGACTGCGGCTGGAGATTCCAAATTGGATTCAAGTCGATACACTGATACTCTTCGTCACTGAAATCATACAGTGGAGAAACCCGGCATGAAGCATTCACTCAGAGATTTTATCAAGATCAGCAGTGGCGCCGCTGGAGCGATGGCTGTTCCATCTGAAGCTGTGAAGGCGTCCGCGTGCAACTGCCCGACTCCTGGCATGCAGGGATCCGCAACTCGGCCAATCGACTTCAGTCGTCGAGCCTTCGCGGCGAAAACGATATGTCGTCGAAATGCCCGCACGCTGGCGTTGACTTGCGAATGTGGGACAGCATCCTTCGCACCCCAACGCAACCGATTCTGCTGGCCGTCGACACGGGTGGCGGGAGAAGAAGTGGTACTGAAATTGGTCGTGGTTGACTTCAATGCCAAAAGTAAAGAAGTGAAGTTTCGAGCGAGGCGGAGATGAATCGACGGCGTTTCCTGAAACAAGGTGCCATTGGCGCAGGCGCAATCGGATTGGGCCAGACGATCACCACTGGCTCTTTCGCATTGCAGCCTCACACCTTGACAGCCAAGGGTGCGCAGGTCCCGAACAGCACATCGCCACAACGGGCGACACCTGTCGAAGAGGTTCAACTGCACGATGCCGTCATCGTTTCGCGTCCGGGGAAACTGCCCTTCGCAGAGCAAACGGCGGCGAAGGTGCTGGTTGAAGAGGTGGAAAAACGAACCTCAATCCGGCTGGGCCTCTCGACGGCGTGGCCTGAAGGCAAACCGGTAATTGCCATTACATCCGGAAAGTCGGTTTCAGAGTGGGGACGCCGTGTGCCCGCCCGGCAGGGAGCAGGTTGCCGGAAACACGCTCGGAAGGCTACCGGCTTTACGTCGGCCAGCAGAACCAGCAACCCGTTGTCTGGGTGACCGGCGCTGACGCCCGGGGCGCGCTGTTCGGTGTGGGGAACCTGCTTCGCCGGCTCAGCGTATGGCAAGGCGGGCTGGCCATAGCTTCCAATCTGGATATTGCCACCGCACCGGCCTTCGCAATCCGCGGGCACCAGCTCGGGTATCGCGCCATGAGCAACACCTGCGACGCATGGAGTGTGGCGCAGTTTGAGCAGTACATTCGCGAACTCACTTTCTTCGGAGCCAACAGCATTGAAGGCATTCCCTTTCAGGACAGGCGCAAGACGCCGGTGATGAAAGTCCCGCGGCCGGAAATGAACCGGGCCATTGGCGAAATCTGTCAGCGCTACGGGCTGGACTACTGGGCGTGGGTCCCGGCCGACTTCAGCCTGAAGGACGATGCCCGGCGCGCCCAGATGCTGAAACAATGCGAGGAATTCTTCAGAGAGACACCCGTGTTCACCGGCTTCACCTTCCCCGGAGGAGATCCGGGTGACAACCCTCCGGAGCTTGTTCTGCCCTTTCTGGAAGACATCGCGAAACTCCTCGGGCGCACCCATCCGGATGCAAAAGTCTGGTTGAGCCTGCAGCATTTTACTCCCGCGGAGGTCGATGACACCTTCGACTATATCGACCGGCATTTGCCGCCCTGGCTGGGAGGCCTGGTGGCCGGACCCGGGAGCCCGCCAATGCAGGGGGTCCGCAGCCGGCTGGCGGAGCGATACGGATTTCGCGATTATCCCGACATCACCCACAACAAGCTTTGCCAGTATCAGGTGCCGGACTGGGACCAGGCTTACGCCCTGACGGAAGGGCGGGAATCCGTCAACCCTCGTCCGGCCGGATACGCGGCGATTTTCAGCCAGACCTCCGGCTACACAAACGGATTCATCACCTACTCCGAAGGGGTCAATGACGACGTCAACAAGACCATCTGGAGCGGGTTGGGCTGGGACCCGGGTCTGGCGCCAAGAGACATTCTTGTCGAATACGCTCGCGTCTATTTCAATCCTGATGTGGCAGAGCGATCCGCCGACGCTATCCTGGCGCTGGAGAATAACTGGCGCGGCCCTCTGGTCGACAACGGCGCCGTGGAAGGAACGCTGCACGAATGGGAGCAGCTGGCGAACGTGGCTCCGGGCCTCGAAGGCAATTGGCGCTGGCAGATGTGCCAGCTTCGCGCGAATTACGATGCTTATTTGCGCCATCGTCTCATGAATGAAACCCGGCTGGAGTCTGAAGCCAACGCCTTGCTTGCCCATTCAAAAGAACTGGGCCCGGACAAAGCCATGGAGGAAGCGGCCGGCGTGCTGAACCGGGCGGTCACACAGCCCGTCAGCGTTGAACTGCGGAACCGCATCTCTGAACTTTGTGACCGGCTATTCCATTCCATCGGCCTGCAGACGAGCGTGAAAAAGTTTTTCGCCATTGGCGAAGAGCGGGGCGCGGTCCTCGATTTTGTCGATTATCCTCTCAACAATCGGTGGTGGCTTGAAGATCAATTCAAGGACGTCCGGGCGCTCAAATCGGAAGACGAAAAGAATCGGCGGCTGTTTCAACTCGCAACCTGGGAACATCCGGGCCCGGGCAGTTTCTATGATGACCTGGGGAACATCGCGAAGTCGCCGCACGTGGTGCAATGTTATCCGGGTCATGGACCCGAACTGAAAGAAGATCCACAACCGACCTTCTGGTGGTGGGACCAGGGAAAGAGCCGCGCCCGCCTCAGCTGGCAGGTAACCCTGTGGCCCACCGCCATGGTTTATGAAGGGCTCGACCCGGATGCACAGTACGTGGTGCGCTCAACCGGCTATGGCCAGGCGCTTTTGCGTATCAATGGCGAACGGGTTGAGCCAACCATCGACGGCAGCCGGATGGGCGAGTTCAAGGAGTTTCCTGTCGCATCCAGGTTCGTCAAAAACAGAAAGCTGGTGCTCACCTGGGACCACCCGCCGAACGAGGAGAAGCTGAACTGGCGCCGGCAGTCGCGCCTTGCCGAGGTGTGGCTGCTGAAGAAACCCGCCGCCCCGGGAAGATGATCAGCAGAAGGTATATCGAAACTTCCGCTCGCCTAAAACCAATAGCGTTATGGAGGGGTTCAACCGGCAGCGGCCTTGCCAGCTTCGCAACCTTGCGCCGTAAGTGAGTGAGTGTGTTTTTAGCAAGCGCGCCGCAAGCATCGGTTGTTTCAGCGCAGGGATAAAAACGATCGCAAATGGCCAGGGGTCTGCTTCCCCGGGCAAAGTGCCATGCCAGTTGATTTCGTGGCAGAAGGCTCCGCCGGGGATGATAAAATTGTCGCCTGCGTTCGCGTAACAACAAACTCCAATGGGGAGAGAATTCCGCATGGGCTACCAACCAATCGAAAATTACGGCGTTATCGGCGACCTGCACACGGTTGCCCTGATCGGAATGAACGGGTCCATTGACTGGCTTTGCTTTCCGAACTTCGATTCGCCCAGCATCTTTGCCGCCATGCTGGACGACCAGAAGGGCGGCCGGTTTCAGATAGCGCCAACCGCGGACGGAATAACTTTCAAACAGCTTTACTGGCCGGAAACCAACGTGCTGGTTACCCGATTTCTATCCACGTCAGGCGTGGGCGAGATCACCGACTATATGCCCATTGATGACAAGGGCCGGGTGGAAGGCAAACACCAGCTGGTGCGAAGAGTGCGGGTGGTCCGTGGCTCAATGCCCTTTCGGATGGTGTGCCAGCCCGCCTTCAATTACGCCCGAGACCAACACAAGACGCAGCTCTATCCAGAGGGGGCCTGTTTTCAGTCTCCGAGCCTGCAAGTTGGTCTGGCCACCGAGGTTCCGCTCAAAAGCGACGGCAAAGGTGCGGTGACCGCCGAATTCACTCTTGGAGAAGACGAAAGCGCCATTTTCCTGTTGCAGGCCATGCCCCCCGGCGCAGGCTGCGGCAAGCCTGTCGCAGAATCGCGGGAGGACGAGCTTTTTCAGGGCACGGTAAACTACTGGCGTCGCTGGCTCTCGCAGTGCCGCTACAAGGGGCGGTGGCGGGAAATGGTTTACCGGTCAGCGCTGGTTCTCAAGCTGCTGACTTATCACCCGACGGGAGCCATCGTCGCCGCACCCACCTGCAGCCTGCCCGAAAGCATCGGCGGAGGGCGCAACTGGGACTACCGCTACACGTGGATTCGTGATGCAGCGTTTGCGCTTTATGCGCTGATGCGGCTCGGCTTCACAGAGGAAGCAGCCAAATTTATGCACTGGCTGGAGGCCCGATGCCACGAGCGCCGCGAAGATGGGTCGCTCCAGATCATGTACGGCATTGATGGACGGCATGAACTGGACGAGATCACTCTCGATCACCTGGAAGGGTACAGGGGATCCCGGCCTGTCCGGGTAGGGAACGCCGCTTCCAACCAGTTGCAGATGGACATCTACGGGGAACTGATGGATTCCGTCTACCTGTACAACAAGTACGGCAGCCCGATTTCTTATGAACTGTGGGTTGAGTTGCGCGAATTGCTGAATTGGGTGTGCGACAACTGGCGCCAGCCCGACGACGGCGTCTGGGAAGTTCGAGGCGGCCGCCAGCATTTTGTCTATTCGAAACTCATGTGCTGGGTGGCTCTGGACCGTGGCCTGCGCCTGGCCGACAAGCGTTCATTCCCGGCAGACCGTGCCCGCTGGATGAAAACACGGGACGCCATCTACGAAGAAATCCTGGAAAAAGGCTGGAACTCGAAGCGGCAGTCCTTCGTGCAATACTACGGGTGCGACTGCCTTGACGCCTCCAGCCTGATCATGCCGCTGGTCTTTTTCATGTCGCCCACCGATCCACACATGTTGAAAACCATCGACGCCATCAATCGCCCCCCGGACAAAGGAGGGCTGGTATCCAACAGCCTTGCCTATCGTTACAACACACAGGGCGGGATTGACGGGCTGCAAGGCAGTGAAGGGACGTTCAACATGTGCACGTTCTGGCTGGTTGAGGCGTTGACCCGTGCGGGCCGGGAGGACAAGCGGAGACTCGACCAGGCCGTCCTGATTTTCGACAAGATGCTGAGCTATTCAAACCACCTGGGACTTTATGCGGAGGAAACGGGCCCCTGCGCGGAAGGGCTGGGAAACTTTCCGCAGGCATTTACCCACGTGGCCCTGATCAGCGCCGCATTCAATCTGGACCGTGCTTTGAGCTCCAACGACCAGAAGTCGCCGGGATTGGCCATCCCTCCACGGTAATCACTGACCGAAAGTCCAGATGGTGCTCGCGGCTCAGGCTTGAAACCATGCTGGGCCCTGCCGGACACCCTGGCGGAAAATTTCGCCAGGGCTCTGCCCGGTAAGAACATACACTCCTCAGCCTGGAAGTCCAGACAGACGAACTATTGATTTGCCGTGCCCACCGGGCCCCGAACATTCCACTAAGAGGCGGGAAGGAAACCATCAGGAAGCTCCGCCCCGAGACACAACCCCCCGGGAAACCGCTGCCCTACTCCTGGGGAGTCACGCATTTAAGTTTTTGAAACCGCCCTGCCAGATGCTGACTGCGCGCTATGAGCCCGCCGACCGGGGCAGTTCAACAAATGCCTCTGTCAATCCCCCCGCATCCTACTTCTTCTTGGGTGGGACCACGGCGTCCTTGAAGGACTTCGCCAAACGGAACTTGACCACAGTCTTGGCGGGAATCTTGATGGGTGCGCCGGTTTGGGGATTTCGACCCATGCGTTCCTTGCGGTGGGCTTTGACAGCCTTGCCAAGACCAGGAATCACGAACTGCCCTCCGCTCTTGCACTCCTTGGTGGCCAACGTCACAAGCTCTTCAAGCACCGCAGCCGTGGCTTTCTTCTGCAGCCCGACTTTGTCCGCCAGATGGGATACCACCTGGGTTTTGGTCATCACTTTTGCCATTTGCTGCTCCTCTCCTGAAATTTAGATATTGGGAGTTCCCTTCGTTAACCGAAATGCGAAACTGTAAGCAATAACCCCGTAAGTGTCAAGGCATATAATTGCGGCGCCTGGACTGTAAATGCCATTGTTGAAGCCATTTTGTCAAGGCTTATCACGCACTCTCGAAATGCGCATTGAAATGACATTTACCTTTATACACACCTTTTGAGTCTTACGCCAAAAACATTTTCTAATACCGGAAAAGCCGTGTCGAACTGGTCTATTAATTCGTCAGCAAAGAGGAATGCATCCGGCAATCAGCGGAATCCCGAAACGCCACAGCATGACGTCTGCTGCCTTTCACCGGGTTGCCCCACGCGCCGGGACCAGAGAAAGCACCCGTGAAAACCGCTTCCTGAACACGGGACTCGGGGAGCGGCCACGGCAGTCAGGCGATGAGACTAGTCGCCGCCTGTTCCAGGACCACGATGGCTTTGTTCTCCGTTAGTCCTGGCAGGAGTTCCGCCCTGATTTGGATTTGACAGGATGGCCATGGGGACGCGCGCGAAAGCCACCTGGTTCGCGGATGCATCGATCACATTCACCTGCATCCAGTAACGTCCCGGAGGAAACCTGGACAGTGGAATCTTGGTGAAGTAGGAAGCAGTTCCTTCGCCTGACTTGCCCGATTTGGCCACGTAGGGTCCGGCTTCAGAAACCTGCACACCATTGCGGAAAAAGATGAGCGCCATCGACGGAGGAGTGGAAGCTCCGGAATGACTGGGGGCTTTGCCGGCCGATGCCTGCTTGCCGGCGTATGATTGGAGGTACACATATAGATTCTGGCCGGCGTAGAACACCCTCGTAACGCTCGGCAGGATGGCCTGTGAACCGGAGTCCAGCGGATTATCCTCAGCGTCTCTGGCCCAGGGACCGCGCTGGGGCTCGGTGGGAGGCTTTTTGGAAAGTTCGTTTGAAACCACCACCGAACTCAGCACAAACCCTTCTTTGCTGACGGGAGGAAGCACCATCTGCTTTTCAAAGGTGCCCATCTTTCCTGTCAGGTTTTCTCGCGCCACAACCTTCAGCTTGTAGGCGCCGGGCGGCAGAACCAGTCCGCCTTCATAAAGAATGTTGCCCTTCAGCACCGTCTGGTATGTCGTGGCGTTCAGTTTGACGGGAAGGGTATCACGCAGCGCGCCCGCCACTTTGCCCTGGGAGTTCGTAGCGCGCCATGCGAAATCAAATTGCGTCTGGTGGACAGACGAATGCTCGTGGAATGGAATCGAAGAACCCGGGATCTTGGCCGCCAGGACAACATAATAGTGGCCGTCGGGCTGGAGGAAATAAGCGGTTTCAACCGCGAGGGGAAGATCGAGATAAGGCGCCCCGGAATTAAGCGCATCGGAAAGTTGAAGTTCTTTCTGCTGCCCCGAGGAGCGCCCGAAACTGACGGGAGCGTAGTAGCCCGGACGAGCCTCAACCTTCAGGCCGCGGCCCTCCACCACCTCCACTCGGATGCGGCGGAACTTTCCGTCTGTTTTGGTATTCGACGGGGTGTAGCCGATCAGGTAGTAGCTGGTGTTCGCCTTCTGAACGTACTGAAAAACCGGGGCGAAGTTGTTCAGGTCCGTAAACATGTGCCCGCCCGTGTCGGTGGCCAGGGTTGAGAGAGTCTCGCGGCTGTTGTGCATTGAGCTGATCTGCGACGACACGGCGCTCGCCGTGTAAATAGCGGTGCCGGACGGGCTGGCCGCGGAGGCTCCGCCGCCGGGCGGCATGGCCATCAGCCCGCGTGCGTCCAGCGTGTAAAAGGAAACGTTGGCCCGGTTGGCCGCGTCGATTGTTGCCTGGAGTTGCGCTTCGTTGTCCACCCCCGTCTGCTCAATGCCGCTCGAAAAGTGGATGACCGATTTGCGCCCCGGCACAGCCTGCAACAGATCGGCCAGCGACTGCAGGGCTGCAAGCTTTTCGTCCGTGTTGAAAATGTTGAACTCAGTCTCATCCGGGGTGAAAGCATTTCCCGTATCCTGCGTCACCACCTCGTTTCCCAATGAATCCGTACCTCCGGCCTCGCCCACGCTCCCGTTCGATGCCAGGGTGGCCGACTGGCCGATCTGGATACTCTTGATGGACTTCGACAGCGCATCGCGGTCGTTGGTGAAATCCTGAAGCACCTTCAAATTGCTCGAATAGGTCACAACGGCCACCAGGTCGGCAGGTGTCATTTCGGCCTTCAGGAAATTCTGGGCGGACTGGAGAGCGCGCAGCAGATCCGGAATCTGCATCGACGAAAGGTCGAAGAACAGGACAATCAGGCGGTGGTTTTGCACCATCCGACGGTAGGTTTCCTGCGGCGTCGTACGGGGCAGGGTCCCCAGGTTGATCTCCGCCGGCTTGCCGTTCCCGCCCGTTTCCTGAGCAAGCTTCTGGATGTTTTCGAGATCAAACGAGTTGATCATCTGCGGCACGCCGTCTTCATACACTTTGAAGTCGCTTTGCTTCAGGTCGGTTACAGGGTCGCCATTGCGGCCGGTGACGCGGACGTCGACCAGCACTTCATTCGTGGAAACTTTCAGGGTGTATCCCTGCGAAAGGTTCTGGTAGCCAAGTTGGCTGGAGGGCGGCGCTGGAGGTTGCCCTTGCTCCTGCGCAGCCATGGCGAGACGCACAACCATCCCGGCCATGAGCATGCTGATGGCGATGGCCGCCAGCATCCCGGCACGGCCATGTCCACGATGAACGCCTTCTTGACGAACTTTACTTCGGCGCATCCCAACCTCAAACTGTTGAAAACTGCAGCGGCAAATGGCAGCCCGCCACGCAAGTTGAGAGCGTTAGAACCGCAGCCTGAACGAAAGTGTCATGGTCCGCATTGAACCCACGCCGGTCACCCGCCCAAAGGTGTTGCTGTTGATCGTCGTGGACAGGCCCGAATAATTCACAATGTTGAACGTGTTGCTCGTCGCAAGGCGAAGGTTCGCCGATATATTCTTCTCGCGCGAGATGGTAATCAGGCGGTCGAGCCCCATATTGAAATTGAGCGACGACGGCCCGGGAATCGTATTCCGGCCGGCATTCCCGAACGCTCCCGCAACCGGTACGGCGAACGCCGCCGTATTGAAATAATTCAGAGTTGTCTGCTGGGAAGAAGGAAGCGCGACGGGAAGGCCGGTGGCGTCGGCGCGCAGCCCTCCGAAGGGAGCCAGCGCGGTCACGTTGTTGCTGGCATTGCCTCCAACATACGCTGTGTAGGGAAGCCCGGAACTGATGGTGGTGATGTCGCTCAGCGACCAGCGGCTGAGGAGCGTGGACAACACGCCGTCGTTCTTGAGAAAACGCCCGCGTTCTCCAAACGGCAACTGATATCGCACGAAAGCGCGCACGCTGTGCGTGGGATTGAACCCCGAAAGCGCCCATTCCGCCCCCAGGTCAGAAGGGTTCTGCACCGGCGCCAGCGGGCTGACTGCCGCCGAAATGGACGATCCGCCTCCCAGGCCGCCCCCGCCCCTTCCGAAGAACCGCGTTGTGGCTGCTCCACCCACGCTGGAGGCATTGTCTTCAGCCTTCGAATAGGTGTAATTCAAAAAGAATGAGAAGTCGCGCCGCGAAAAGTGCCGCAGGCTCACCCGCAGACCGTTGTAGAGCGACGCCGCTCCCGAAGTGTCGTATTCAAACGGCAGCGTGGTGGATGCGAGCGAGCCGCCCACACCCGGCACCAGCAGCAGGTTCAGGTGCGTCCCGCGCGTCCCGATATAAGCCACCGACAGAAGGTAGGACGGGCTCAGGTCCTGCTCGAGCATCACGTTCCAGCTTTGAGCATAAGGGGTTAGAAAATTGGGATCGACGGCGAAGGTGTTGCTCACCGTTCCCGGACTGATGGCCGGGAAACCGTTCTGGAGCGTCAGGAGCTGCGTGGGGCTGGTCACCAGCGTGCTCGTTGTGGCAAACGGAGACTGGTTCACAAGATTGTTCACCAGGTTCTGGTAAATCGACTCGTCGTAAAAAATGCCATAGCCCGCGCGCACCACCATTGTGTGTGAAATCCACGGGCGGTAGGCAATGCCAACGCGCGGCGCCACGTTTTCCGGATGCCCGTGCAGCAGCGAAGCATTCAAGCTTCCGGGGTTCTGACCCGTCACCACGTCCGCTGTCGAGAAGTTAGGCCCCAGCGCCAGGTCCGACAGGTGGCCGTATTTCTCGGTGAACGGCGCAGCATACTCCCATCGCCCGCCGAGGTTGAGCGTTAAATGATCGGTCATTCTCCAGTCATCCTGGCCGTAAACATCGTAGCGGGATGAGTGCAGGTAGTTCGCCGGGATGCCATACCGTTCGGAAGTCGTCTGGGGAAGGCCCAGCAGAAAGTCAGCAAAGTCATAGCCGGTGTTGGGAACCGGGGTTCCCTGGGCAGTGAAGTCGCTGGTGCTGTAGCCGGTGAAGGAGAATGCTGCCTGCCGCGTCGGGGTTGGTCAGGGAGTTCAACTGGATTTTGCGAAACATCGCCACCGAACTCGAAGTTGTGCTTGCCCACGGTGTAACAGGACGGAATCCGAAAAGCGCAGTGTCTGGTTGCGAGTGAGCGAGGGAGTTGCGTCGCTCAACCCACTGAAATTTGTAAAACCAATTGAAGGCAGGCCCCAATCCATGGGGTCTTGAGAAACGCCCATAATGCCCAGCGCCCCCGCAATGTTCTGGTTGTAAGAAAACGGGTTGGTTGCAAAAGTCCGCGCCCGGTTGAAGTTGACGGCAAAGCTGTTCACCGTCTTGGCGCCGAAGTTGTGCGTTTCAGTCACGCTGACATTCTGCATGCGCGTCGTCGTGGTAGAGGTGATGTTCGGGAACCCGGTGATGCCGTCATTATGGGATGAATCGTAGAAATACATCACCGCCAGATTGTCCTTGCTTGAAATCTGCTGGCCGACTCTCGCCATGAACCTCTGGCTCGACGCTGGCAGCGAAAGTTGCACGTGGTAGTTCTGCACCTGTCCCGGCAGGTTGGGCATTGGAAGGAATTGCAGCAACCCTTGCGATGCAGAGTTGATCATCGATGACGGAATCATGTTCCCCTGGAACGCTGTTCGTGGCCCCGGCGACGCAGCGGGCTGATAAATGACCGGCATAGTTCCGGCGCCCGGCCCCGAGACAATCGTCGTGGCTGAAAAATCACCCTGGCGTTCCGCTGCCGTGGGAAGAGAAGCCAGAATATTTTGCGGGCTGGTGCCGCGCGTGATGTTGAAATTGACAAAGAAGCTGGTCTTGTTGCCGCCGTTGTAAATCTTCGGGATGTTCAGCGGGCCGCCCAGTGAAACACCGAAAAGCTCGCGATAAAAAGGGGCCTGAGGCTGCGAAGGAGTGTTCAATGGATAGGGCCGGGCATCGAAAGCCGAGTTGGTGTAGGTGTCAGAGATGTTCCCGCGAAGCCGGTTGGCCCCGGCCCTGCGGAAGCCGCCAAAGAAAAAGACCCGATCGCCGCCGCCACCGCCAAACGGCATGCCTGCGCCGCCGCCCGGTCCGCCAGGTCCGCCGCCGAACCTCGAAAATCTACCCCGGCCTCCGCGACCCATGGGAGGCGCGGTGGCGTTCACAACGTTGCCAGCCAGCAAGAAGGAATCGCTCGCGCCTGCCGCGCCCGCGAGGTCGCTTCCAACACCGGCCCCTTCCTGGCCCGTCTGTCCTGTTCCTCCGCCCTCTGCTGAAAAGCGCAAACCGCCGCTCGCGTCGCTTTCGCCCGCCTCTGCCAGAATACTGTTCAGATCATCGGCGTTTGCTGGGCCCATACCCCCTTGCGCCGGGAACGAACCCCGGGCGTTCCCCCTGCCGGCTTGCCCGGACGCGCCCTGCTGTTGTCCCTGCGCAGCACGTTCCCCCGCACCGGCCCGCCCCACGCCCGGCCTGCCACCGCCCGGCCGCCTGAAACCACCAAAGCCAGCGGGCTCGCCCGGCTTCGCCAGCGCCAGAGTGGCATTCAGCGCAGCAGGCTTGCCGGCCGTGACCGTCACAGGCCCCAGCAGCGAGGGGCGAAATCCCAGGATCATCACGATCACACGGTACTCGCCCGGCGCGACATTTCTGAAAATGTATTTCCCCGCTTCGTCAGACCAGGTCTGCTTGCGCTGGCGTGTTTGAGGGTTGAAGAGGACGACCCTCGCACCCGGCACGGCAACTTCTCCGGGCCCGCGAACTTCTCCCTCCACGGTCCCGCCCGCCGACGTTTGCGCTCTCGCTGGCGGACTGACGCAAAGCGCCATCGCCAGAACCGCGGCCAGCATTCCGGCCAAGTAGAGGAAGTTGGTTGCCCTCATTTCCCTGAAACCTCGCACGCCAAACCGGCCCGCAATTGCTGGCGTTGTTTCGCTTAGTATGCCGGACGAGTCCCGCAACAAAAAGGTTTCACAGCAAAGCCCATATCCCTCAGCCATGAGCCCGACCCGAAATCTTCCCCTGGCCCGGGCGCCTGCTGGAATCTGTAATTCCATATACCCAATATCTCTCCGAAATGACTTGGGCTCTGCAAATTGTCTGTAAAAGGTGGAATCGGCACACCTCCCTGAAATTCTTGCAGTGTCTGGTAATCTGCCGGGCCCCACTCTTGTCGGCTCCCGGCGACCCTGTGCCAGCCAAAGCTTATCTCCTGGTCTTGGCAAGGTTTATAAAGCGCTCCCGCGACAAACTTTCTGGATTCCTGCGTGAAAAGCTCGCTACAGAAAAGCCCTGCATTGGCGGCGGGCTGTTGCGTCCGCAGGAGTACTAGGGTGTTTCCCCAACTTGACTTTGCGGGCTTTCAGGACTATATCTAGCAATAGAAAGGCGGTTGTGTCCGGTCTGGGAACACGGCAGGGGTCGCCATGGGGAAGAAAATTACCGTAGCGTTAGCTTTGGCCATATTCGGTGCGATTGCCTTCCCTTTGCCTTCGCAGGGTCAGAGGGGTGTTCTAACCGGGCGCGGCGCGGGCTTCGGAGCACGGTCACACGTTCCCTCCAGGGGTGGCCACCAAGGTGGTTACCTGATTGGAACAAGAGGCCACAGGCGTTCCCGCGGTTACCGGTCCGGTTACTTGCCGTACCTGTATCCTTACGACTATTCGGACTACTACTCTGAGCCGTCTCCTTCAGAGACAGGGCCGTCGCGGGTGGTGGTTGTTGAAAGAGATCAGCCTCGCGCCGAAGCACCGCCGCCTTCACCTCCTCCTGAATCCCTGATGCTGGAACTCCGGGGCAACCACTGGGTGCGGGTCACAGACTCCGGACAGACTATGGCCAGCTCGCCAACAGGCGAAAAGGGTTCCGCAAAAGCCGCGGATGTGCGCACCATAACACCGCAGGAGAGCGCAGCCGTCGAGCCGCCACGTGAGCTTCCGCCCGCCGTGCTCGTGTACCGCGACGGGCACAAAGAAGAAGTCACCCGGTACACCATTGTCGGCGGCACCATCTACACCAGCGCCGATTACTGGAACAGCGGGTCGTGGACAAAGAAGGTCCCGATTGCCGAACTGAATGTTCCAGCCACCCTGGAATTGAACCACGAGCGTGGAGCAAATTTCAGCCTCCCTTCAAGCCCCCACGTGGTTGTCATCCGCCCATAAAATTCCCAGAGGATGAACAGGCAGCCCGGCCGGGGCATGCACGCCTCCCAGGCATTTGTGCGGGCGCCGGCGTCCTGCATATCCTTATGCCCTGCGCACGCTGAACTGTTGGCTGCAGGGCCATCGATAAAAGAACGCGTTGTATTGCAGCGAACTTTGGCCGAAAATCACTTCCATGAAAACTGCGAAATCTGAACCGTCCCGACGCGGGCAGAAAGCACGCACCAGGAAAAAGGACAACGTACTGGTGATGGCGCCGCCCCGTGCCCAGGAAAGAACCGACAACCCAACAGCGCACGGCCGGCCACCCCTGACAATCACCGAGGTGCGCGTGATCGTCACCTGTCCCGACCGCAATTACGTTCTGGTCAAGGTCCTGACCAGCGAGCCGGGACTTTACGGCGTGGGCGACGCCACGCTCAACGGCCGCGAACTGGCCGTGGCCACCCTGCTCGAAAAGCACATCGCGCCCATGCTCATCGGCCGCGACCCGGGGCAGGTGGAGGACATCTGGCAATGCCTCTATCGCGCTCCCTACTGGCGCTCCGGCCCCGTGCAGATGACGGCGCTTGCGGGCATCGACCTGGCGCTGTGGGACATCAAGGGCAAGCTGGCCGGCATGCCCGTTTACCAGCTTCTGGGCGGTCGCACGCGGCGCGGAGTGCTGGCCTATACGCATGCCACCGGAAATAACTTTGACGAAACCGAAGACGCGGTCCGGCGCGCCATGGAACGCGGCTTCAAGGCCGTGCGCGCGCAGGTGGCGATCCCGGGACTCGAAGGCACTTATGGAACGTCGCAGACGAGAACTTCCGAAGAGACAGCCGGCCGCGTAGACCAGCAGGCCGATCTTCCCGCAACCGAAGTTTTTGAGCCCGGCCCTTACCTGCGTACCGTTCCCAGGCTGTTTGAGCATCTGCGCCTGAAGCTGGGCGACCAGGTTGAACTGCTGCATGACGTCCACCAGAAGCTTGCTCCCATTGAAGCCGCGCGGCTGGCCCAGGAACTCGAGCCTTACCGCCTGTTCTTCCTGGAAGACCCCGTGCCGCCGGAAGCCAAAGACGGCCTGCGCCTCGTCCGGCAACGTTCTGCCACGCCCATCGCCATTGGTGAGATCATCCATTCGCCGCTCGACTTTGTGCCGCTCATCACCGAACGGCTGATCGATTACCTGCGCTGCGCCGTCACCCACATTGGAGGCCTCACCCCCGCGCGCAAGCTGGCCTCGCTGGCCGAGTTCTTCCAGGTAAAGACCGCCTGGCACGGGCCCGCGGACGTTGGGCCGCCCGCCCACGCCGCGAGCGTGCATCTCGACCTGGCGCTCCAGAACTTCGGCATCCAGGAGATGGTCTTCTTTCCCGACGTTGCGCGCGAAGTGATTCCGGGCGGACCAACGTTCCAGGGAGGCTACATGAACGTTGATGATTCGCCGGGATTGGGGACCGACATCAACGAGCAACTGGCCAGGAAGTACCCCTACCGGCGATCGCTATTTGCCGCTCGCGCGCCGCAAAGACGGCAGCGTCCATGACTGGTAGGAACGGGCATTAGGTGGGGTCTAAAGGGGCAGGAGATGTCTCCGGTTCGTTTTTCGTGGTTATTTATTATCAATAACTTGGCTAGCTTCGTTTTAGGTTCGTTTTAGGTTCGTTTTTTCCACAGGCACGTGTTTTCAACAACTTCTCAGCTTCGTTTTTAGGTTCGTTTAGGTTCGTTTTTGGGCGCCGATCCTTTGTTTTCAACAACCTCTCAGGTTCGTTTTTTAAAAAAGGTATTCTTTTTTGTTTTTTCTCCCTGATACCGATGAAAAAGCAACCTTCTTGTATTCCAACAAACTCTGCTGGTCGCAGCGGGCTTTTATCCGTCGTTCACGTACAAACCGAGCGCTCAGCAAACGTCAAGCACGCCATAAGAACAGCCAGGCCCGGCAGTTCTCAGGCACAAATTAGACTACCATACTAGGCTCTGATTGTCAAGCAAAATCGCCATGAACGCTCACAGCTATCAGCAGTCAGCTCGCAGAGTCCAATCCTCCGCGGCTGGCAAGGCAAGCGTCTTCGCCAACCCGCGCAAAGCGTGTACCATAAATTCATGGAAAATCTTGAAGGAAAAATTGCATTAGTTACTGGAGCGAGCCGGGGAATCGGGCGTGCTATTGCGGTGGCGCTGGCCGAGGCCGGAGCGGACATCGCGGTGAACTACGTGAGCCACGCGGCGGAAGCAGCGGAAGTGGAGTCGCAAATTCTCGGCCTCGGGCGCCGCTGCGTGACCATCCAGGCGGACGTTTCCCGCGCAGGGGAAGTGGCTCGGCTGGTGAGCGAAACCGAGAACCCGGCTGGGGCCTATCGACATTCTCATCAACAACGCGGGCATCTCCCGGCCGCAACCCATCGAGGAAATCAGCGAGCAGGATTGGGACGAAGTGATCGACGTGAACCTGAAATCCTGTTTTCTGGTGACGCAGGCCGTTCTGCCCGGAATGCGGGCCCGCAAGTGGGGGCGGATTATCAACGTGTCATCGGTGGCGGCGCAGGTGGGGGGCGTGGTCGGCCCGCATTACGCCGCCTCGAAGGCCGGCATGCACGGACTGGCGCGGTATTACGCGCAGCGGCTGGCGCGGGAGGGCATCACGGTCAACTCCATCGCTCCGGCGCTGGTGCGGAGCGACATGCTGGCACAGGTTCCCAACGTGACGCCGGAGCGCATTCCGGTGGGCCGCTTCGGAGAACCCGAGGAGGTAGCGGAAGCCGCCGTGATGCTGGCCCGAAACGGCTATATCACAGGGCAAACCGTCAACGTAAACGGCGGCTGGGTTATGAGCTGAGGGCCAGAGCGCGGTGCGGCGGCTAACACAGGGGTTGGGCGGGCTCGCGCAAGATTGGGGTCATGGTTATGAATGGACAATGGCAGCAGATTCATGGCTTGAGAATCAAGGTTGTTGATCCGGATGACGACTACCTTGGGATCGATATCCAGGCTGCCAACCCCAGGTGCGCTGGGAGCGCTCGAATCTTTGCGGGCCTCCATGAATTGAGCACATTTGCAAACCAGATCAGAGGCTTTCCGGCGAGCGTTCAGGATGAACGGGTGTACGAGTTCGGGAGCCGTGATAGTTCAATAGCTGGAGGGTATTGCAAGCTCTGGCTCCGATGTGTTGACCATTCTGGGCACCCGGTAATTGAAATCATGATTGAAGATGACGAACAACGATGTCCCTCCAGCCACGCTGAACTTAGCATCAAAGTAGAAGCCGCGGGGATCGATCGGTTCGTTGAAAGGTTGTTCGAGATCGAACGGGATAAATCTGGCCAGGCGGTGCTGCCGGCAACGGGGGAAAGTTAGTCCATTGGCTAGGCAGAGGGTCGTTTCCATAGACCCTCCGCGCCTGTCGACGAAACGGCGCTTCCCTTCTATTTCACCTTGAGCATCACGGCGCCGTGTCGGGGGACGGTAGCGGTATAGCTGCCGTGGAACGTGCCCAGATCTTTGCGTGCCCAGAGGTCGCGAACGTCCACAGAATCAGGCAGGCCGATTTCCTGGAAGCGGACGGTGATAGGCATGGGTCCCATGCCGCGGTTGAACAGGCCCACGGCGTTACTTCCATCGGCGAGGGGCTTCACCCAGATTTCCAGCGGCCCCTGCTGCCAGGCGCGATGGCCTTCCACGCCTTTGGGATCCTGATCGACGGCGATGACCTCGGGATTTGTCAGGATGGCAAGCGTGTCCTTGCTCATATGCGCCAGATTGTTCCCTGCCTGCAGCGGAGCGGCCAGGATGCACCACAAACTCATCTGGGTCATTTCCTCGTCGTGATCCAGTTTGCCGATGCCGACCTGGAGGATATCCGGATCGTTCCAGTGGCCGGGTCCGGCAAAGGGCGCAAGCCCGTTCTGCATAAAACCAAACATGGAGACGCGGTAGTAGTCACCGCCGATGTCGTTGGTGGTGCGCCACATGTTGCCGCCCACGGAAGCTCCCCATTGCCAGACACCCTCCAGGCCATACTGGCAAAGGCTGTAGACCATCGGGCGGCCGGTGCGTTTGAGCGCGTCGCCCATCTTCTTGTAAGCCGCCTGCATCTGGTCCGGCCTGTAAACCTTTGCGGCGCTGCACCAGTCGTACTTGAGAAGATCAACGCCCCAGCGCGCGTAGGTGCGGGCGTCCTGCTCCTCGTGGCCGTAGCTGCCCTCGTAGCCCGCGCAGGTCTTTGGCCCCGGTGAAGAATAGATGCCAAACTTCAGCCCCTTGCTGTGGACGTAATCGGCCAGGGCTTTCATGTCCGGGAAGCGGCTGTTGGGCTGGATATTGCCCTTGGCGTCGCGCTTGCCCTGCCAGCAGTCATCGATGCTGATGTAAGTGTATCCGGCAGCCTTCATTCCGGTGCTGACCAGCGCGTCGGCGTTGGCGCGCACGATAGCATCACTGATGGTGCATTTGTATTGGTACCAGTCGTTCCAGCCCATGGGCGGCGTCTGGGCCACAGGAACGGTCTGGGCAAAACCCTGCGCCGCCATCAGCGCGCAAATAAACACGGCGATGATCGCACTTGAAATCCACAACTGTCTGGTTAGTCGCATCGATAATGTAGCCTCCTCGGGTGAATAAAAGCCCTCGCTTTGCCAGATCGCAGACGCTGCAAGTCAGGTGCCGTGTCAAGCTATTGGGACCCTGGAGCCGCAGACATCGCAAAAGACGCGGCATCTGCGCCAGCCGACGCCAACCCGGGCGCTACTCCTAAAACTTGACGACGGGTGCAAGCGCAATGCCAATGAGTCCGGCAATGAAAAAGGCGAACATCAGGGCGAGCAGGCGTTTGGCGGAGCGGTCGGCCCGGGCGAACTCTTTCCACACAAACACTCCCCAGATGGCTGACACCATGGTAGCTCCCTGCCCCAGGGCATACGAGGCGGCGGGGCCCACCATTTGTACATAGGAGGCGACAAAGTTTGAAATGGTTCCCACTCCCCAGATCATTCCTCCCAGAACTCCCAGGAAGTGCAGCGACTTGCTCCCGTGCAGGTAGTCCGCAAAGCGGACCGGCGGGCCGGACACGGGCCTTCGCATGAAAATGTAATTCAGCGGCACGGTGCAGGCCAGAACCCCAATCCCGAAAACGTAGGCCACGGTGTAAGGACCCAGGTGGTGCGGGCCCTTCAAGGCCTTGGCGACAAAAGGATAGAACAGTCCCATGCCCACGCCGCAAAACAGACTGAGCAGGATGCCCCTGGTGCTCAGCTTCAGGTCTTCGGAGATTTTCCGGTAGGCCAAGGCGTCCAGCACAATGGCCACGCACACCAGCCCAATGCCCCCGAACAGCAGCAACGGATTCCCGGCCGGAGTGATGATGTAATTGAGAATCGATCCGATCACCAGCGCCAGCCCGATGCCGATGGGGAAAGCCACGGCCAGGCCGGCAATCGCAATCGCGGCCACCAGCAGGATGTTGGCGATGTTGAAAACGATGCCTCCCACAAACGCCAGCAGCAGGTGGTGGGCGTCCGCGCGGCCGAGGTTGGTCATAAAGCTGCCGGGACTTCCCGGCTGCGTATTGCCGAGCGTGAATCCCATGAGCACGGACATCAGCAGGATTCCCCAGACGTAATCCCAGTAGAACAGCTCAAACCGCCAGTTCCGGGTGAGCTTCTGGGTATTCGCCCAGCTTCCCCAGCAGACCATGCTGAGAATCATCATGAAGAGAGCAACCGCGTAAGTGGAGGGAACAAACATTGCAAGCACCTTTCAGATGGAGAATGCTTTTATCGTTACAAAAACGCGCACGAGCGGGGCATCGGTGCGTTCTTCCGCGCCCACGGCGCCAAAAGGGCTTTCTCCTTCCTTCTGTTTCCAAATGCGGCGAGCGAAGTGCTTCGTATCCTGCCTCATTAAACCCGAGAGACTCCCGGACTTCCAGCATTATTTTCATTTTTGTGACTTGGGGAGCGCGGCGGGAGGCACGTTTGACGGAGGCGCGGACGAATACACTGCGACCTCCCGTGCCCGAAAGGCCGGGCAATGCTGGTCAAATTGTGCCTGGGATGGAAACCGGGAAAGGAAAAGAGGGAGGGAACTTCTTCAAAGGGTAGCGGGAAAGGTTAGCGAGGCGAGGTGATGTTTCGCGGAGACATTGCGGGCTTCTGGCAGGCCGTGGTTACGGAATCGGGATGCCGGCAGACACTGACGGGTTCGTAACCTGAACCATCATTCCCTGTGACCGACCAACCCTAGGACCGCTCGTCCTGTAAAAGAAGCCTGATCAGGTCCAGCCGCCGTTTCACGTCGAATTTGGCGAGAAGATTGGACACGTGAAACTTGGCTGTTCGTTCAGAAATTTTCAGTTTCCTGGCAATCTCTTTATTCGAAAGATTTCCGCGCAGGGACTCCAGCACCTCGCGCTCTCGCGGGCTGAGACGCGTTGAACCTGCTTTGCCAAAGCGACGCCGGGAACTGTGGACCATGGAGTCCATAAACCGGGAGAGAAGCTTCCGCTCCACCCAGTAGCCCCCTCGGGACACCACACTGACCGCCTCCGGCAGGTGCATGGAGGCCTCGGCATAATCCAGGAGACCCTTAACGCCGAGGTCCAGAAGGGGAAAAGCCGTGGAATCCGTGAATTTTTCAGAGAGCACGATGGCGCGGGAGTTGGGGAAACGGGCCAGCAACCCGCCAATCAGGACCGGTGCAAACGGGTTGTAGCCATCCACGATGTAGACATTCGCGTTCGGAATTGCCAGGTGATTCACATCTTCAAGGAAAACCTGGCGCAGCCGGAAAGCCTTCACAATGAAATGAGACCGGGAGAGCTTCCGGGCAAACTCATTCAAAAGCAATGGATGGGTAGAAAGCAGGCAGACCCGTGGATGACTGTTCCCGTCCGTCTTTCTCTCCATAACCAGACCTCAAAAATTCTCATCAGCGGGCGCCGCACATTTCTCGGCAGGTGTGGAATCCAGGCACCGGGATCTGTGAGCGGGACGCCGCGGCTTAAACTCCCGGTCCTAAAACGCCGGAGACGCTCCATCTGCAATAGAGGGCCGCCGGCCAGGCTGCGCCTAGACCCGGAAATTCCGCGCACCCTGCCGGAAAACACCTGTACACCTGTTCCAGAAAAGACCTGACCCTCTTCTAGTCCTTCGTACAGTTGTTGTAGGGGTGTGCTTCCGCGTAACCTTAGAAGTGCAGTCAACAGAATTGTCAAGGCAAGGCTTCAGATGGACAGCAAAAAATAAGCCGCTAGACAGAAATGGCTGACTGAAAACCTGCATGTTTAGGGACATGCACCTTGGTACGAAATGGGGGAGGGCAGATGACACACGAACTCTACTCTGTTTGAGGCGGATTTCTGACGCGCCGGAGTGGAGAAAAAATACGAGGCATTGAGTCGATTCGAGGGGGGAGGCCCGATGCGCAGATCAAAAGTCTGCACACGAAAGGGAAAGCCAGCATGCGAACCATCGGGTCGACCTCAGATCAGCACCACTTCTTCGTTCTTTCAATTCTCTCCATCCTTACATTTTCCATGGCTGCAAGCGTTGCCTTGGGAAGGCGTAGCAACGGATGGGGCAATCATTACAACCATCTCTCCATCAGCAGCGCAGGTCCCAGCAGCGGGCCTGCCGCAGGCGGAACCACGGTCACCCTGTCGGGCACCGGCTTCACGTCGCCTGCTTCCGTTTATTTTGGAGGCACTGCCGCCTCGTCGGTGGTGGTGGTCAGCTCAACTAAGCTGCAGGCCGTCACCCGCGCGCACGCGAGCGGGACAGTGAGTGTAGCGGTAACAGAAGGTCCTCACACCCAATCTGCAACGCTGGCAGGAGGTTTCACCTACACCACAACCACCACCCTGGGAGTTTCGGCGCTTCCCCGGCAACAGGGCCGACCAGCGGAGGGACAGTGGTCACGATCAGTGGCAAAGGTTTTCAAGCGGGAGCGGCAGTCAAATTTGGCGGTTCACAATCCACCGCTGTTACCGTGGCCAGTTCCACTCAGATCACTGCCAGGTCGCCGTGGAATTCCGGGACGGTATCCATCACCGTAACCAACCCCGATTCACAGTCCGCTTCGCTGCCCTCCGGTTTCACCTACACCACAACCACACCCTGGGAGTTTCGGGCGCTTCCCCGGCAACAGGGCCGACCAGCGGAGGAACAGTGGTCACAATCACTGGCAAAGGTTTTCAAACGGGAGCGGCAGTCAAATTTGGCGGTTCACAATCCACCGCTGTTACCGTGGCCAGTTCCACTCAGATCACTGCCAGGTCGCCATCGGGAAGTTCCGGGACGGTATCCATCACCGTAACCAACCCCGATTCACAGTCCGCTTCGCTGCCCTCCGGTTTCACCTACACCACAACCAACACCCTGGGAGTTTCGGGCGCTTCCCCGGCAACAGGCCCGACCTGCGGAGGAACGGTGGTCACGATTACAGGCAAAGGTTTTCAAACGGGAGCGGCAGTCAAATTTGGCGGTTCACAATCCACGGCTGTCACCGTGGCCAGTTCCACCCAGATCAACACCATGTCACCGTCTGGAAATTCCGGGATGGTATCCATCACCGTAACCAATCCCGATTCACAGTCCGCTTCCCTGCCCTCCGGCTTCACCTACAGTTCAGGGCCTGCCGTCACCAGTGTTTCGCCCAATTTGGGTCCGGTAACAGGCGGAACCACGGTAAAGATACTTGGCAGCGGATTTCAAAGCGGAGCGAGCGTGACCTTCGGAGGAATTGCCGCAACCTCCGTGACCCTGGCCAGTGCAACCGAGATTCAGGCTGTGAGCCCAGTTTCTCCCGCCGGCACCGTTTCCATTGCCGTCACCAACACGGATTCGCAGAGCGCAGCACTGGCGTCGGCCTTTAGCTACTTTCACACAGTCACACTTTCATGGACCGGCAGCGCATCCGGATTGTTGGGCTTTAACGTCTATCGCAGCTCGACTTCCGGCGGTCCGTATGCCCGGGTGAATTCGGCTTTGCTTTCCGGGGCATCATTCAGTGACAGCCAGGTGCAGGCCGGACATACCTACTTCTACGTCACTACCGCCGTCAACAGCGGCAACGCGGAAAGCGGCTATTCCAACCAGGCCCAGGCCATTGTCCCAACTCCCTGAGAGGGGTGGCCGCCGGCCTTGCTTGCAGGAGTCAAGGCAGGAGAACAGAAAGAGGGGCATAACGGGAAACACGAAGCGCGGAAGGAAGCGAAAAGGAAGCCCAATACACGCTGTATGAGTGCCGGCCCTTGACGTCTACCTCTCCACGCCTCCCGGCTGTTTTCAGCCCCGTGAGGAGAAAAGTCACCATGAAGTCAAGCGCACTCGAACGAAAAATTCTCGCCTGCATGGCCGCCCTGCTGGTGGCCGCTGCTCCATTGTTGGAGAGCTCATGCCGGAGCGATTTGGCTACTCCCCTTGATAACGGCACGTCGCAACAGAGCACGGCGCCCACGGTCAAGTCAATTGTGCCCGACACAGCCCCCCCAACAGGTGGAACGGCGGTCATCATCAACGGATCAAATTTTTCATCCGGCACCCAGGCAACCCCTCCTTCGGTGAGTTTTGGCGGCATGCCGGCAACGAACGTTAGAATCCTCAGCCCCTTGCAGATAGTCGCCACGGTCCCGCCACACTCCGCGGGAAGTGTCACCGTGCAGGTAACAACAGCCGACGGCACATCATCATCTGTCACGAGTGCCTTTACTTACACAGCATCCTCGCCCACGGTGAGTGGTGTTTCGCCGAGTTCCGGCGACGCCGCGGGAGGGACAGTGGTCACGATAATCGGATCCAACTTCGTGAGTGGCGCAACAGTCTCTTTTGGCGGGAGTCCTGCGTCTAATGTTTCTTTCGTAAGCTCGACCCGACTTAATGCCATCACTCCGGCGCACGCCGCAGGGTCCGTCAACGTAGCCGTTACCGACCCTGACGGCACCAGTGCAATGCTACCGGGGGGGTTCACGTTTGGCGCGGCGTCCCTCTCCGTGGGCAGCGTCACTCCAAACTCCGGTGCCACCGCCGGAGGCACAGTGGTCACGATAGGCGGAACCAACTTCGTGAGTGGCGCAACTGTCACCTTTGGCGGCAGCTCTGCGACCAGCGTTGCCTTCGTGAGTTCGACCCAGCTGAAAGCCACAACTCCGGCCCACGCCGCAGGGGCTGTCAGCGTGGCCGTCACCAACCCTGACAACTCCAGTGCGACTCTCCCGGGAGGGTTCACATTTGGCACGGCGTCCCTTACCGTCAGCAGCCTCTCGCCCATCTCGGGACCTGCCGCCGGCGGAACCACAGTCACCATCAGCGGATCAAATTTTCAATCGGGCGTATCTGTAAGTTTTGGAGGGCTGGGGGCAACTTCCGTGTCCCTCACCAACTCTTCCACCCTCGTGGCGGTGACCCCTGTCCACAGTTCCGGTTCGGTGATCGTCACGGTCACCAACAGCAGCGGCACTTCGGCCACATTGCCCTCAGGCTTCACGTTCCACAGCATCGACCTGCTCTGGAACGCGCCTTCCACTTCCACAATCACAATTGCGGGGTATAACGTTTACCGCGGGAGTGCGTCGACAGGCCCGTTCAGCCGGCTCAACAGCTCCTCGCCCCTGTCCACCACGTCGTACATCGATAACACCGTTGACGGAGGCCGAACCTACTACTACGAGGTCAAATCCGTAGATACGGCCGGAGTGGAAAGCCCTCCCGCCGGCCCGGTCCCGGCCACCACAACGCCTTAGACCCCTGCAGCGAGCAGACGCCAGCCCGGCAGGCCTGCAGCTCCAGGGATGGACCTTGCGCAAGTCCTTAGGAATTTGCGCAAGGCCTCTCCCTCCGCCTGACCGCGGGAATAAACTTCAGCCAGCCAACGTATCAGCAGTGGACAATCCTGCCCGGATTTTCCGTGATATCCCGCGTGGCATTGCGGGTGTCGATGACCAACTTTGAGTGGCGAACCACAAACTCATAATCGATCGAAGAGTGGTCTGTAGCAATCAGCACGGCATGGTATTGGGAAAGGGTTTCCGCGCTCAGACTCCACCGAATCGAGCTGGAAATTGTACCGGCGCATCCGGCCGAGGTGCGGGAAATAGGGGTCGTGGTAATCCACCCGGACTCCACGCGACTGCAGCAGTTCCATAATCGCCAGCGAGGGAGACTCCCGCAGATCGTCAATGTCCTTCTTGTAGGAAACCCCGAGAACCAGGATGCGCGAGTTGTTGAGACACTGCTTGCGGCAGTTCAGCGCCTCACCTGTAGCGGCCACCACGTGCTCGGGCATGGAGGCGTTGATCTCTCCCGCCAGCTCGATAAAGCGGGTGGGGAATTCGTACTCGCGGGCCTTCCAGGTCAGATAGAAGGGATCGATGGGGATGCAATGGCCGCCCAGCCCCGGACCCGGATAGAACGCGGAGAAGCCAAAGGGCTTGGTCTTGGCCGCGTCGATAATCTCCCAGATGTCCAGGCCCATCCTCAGGCAGAGCAGCTTCAGCTCATTCACCAGCGCGATGTTCACGGAGCGGTAGATGTTTTCCAGCAGCTTGGTCATTTCTGCGGCCCGTGATGAACTCACCAGGACCGTGTGCTCAAAAGCCGTTTCGTAAAGGTCGCGTGTTGCGAGCACGCTGAGGGCGTTGACTCCGCCAATCACCTTGGGCACCTGATGCGTCTTGAAGTTCTTGTTGCCGGGATCTTCCCGCTCCGGCGAAAAGGCCAGCAGGAAGTCCGTCCCGTCGGCGTCCGCAGTCGCCTGCCCGTTGGCTTCGGCGGAATAGTCGGAAACCGGGCAGCGCAATCCGGACTTTTCCAGGATGGGAAGAACAACTTCCTCGGTGGTTCCCGGATAGGTGGTGCTTTCAAGCACCACGAGCTGTCCGCGGCGCAGGTGGCGGCTGATGGACTCCGCTGTCGCCCGGATAAAAGAAAGGTCCGGCTCCCGGTGGTCATCAAGGGGAGTGGGGACACAGATGATCACCGCATCCATGGCGCCCAGCTGTGAAAAGTCGGTGGTCGGCAGGAAATGGTTCGCCTGGACCTCCTCAGCGATTTCAGATTCGGGGATATGTTTGATGTAGCTGCTGCCCTTCCGCAGGGACTCGATTTTCACGGGATCGATGTCGAAGCCCGTGGTCTCAAAACCCTTCTTCGCAAAAAGCAGAGCAATCGGGAGCCCCACGTATCCCATCCCTACCACTCCCACCCGCGCCGTTCTCTCCCTGACCCGGTCGTGAAACCGCGTCAGGATATCGTTTTGTTCATCAAGACTCTTGGCCAACAACGTTGTAGAAACCATGTTATTCATCCTCCTGTGGTTCCCTACCCGATTTCCGGCGGCTTTTGAAAGCAAGCTCAGTGTCGCGAGCCGGCCGTGGAACCGTGGGTTCGGAACTTAAACTTCAAATTTGTGTGGTGAATTTGGATGGACCCTGGGATCGTGTGTCCCTTGACCCGGCTTTCAAAGCCTGCCCCTGGGGCATCGTGAATGTGCAGCCCTCTGGCCGTGACAGCCCCTTCATGCGGCCGGGGGCGGGTCAACGTTTAAAACTTCAGAACGAGTAGACCAGTGCGTCGTTCTCCAGGCGTGCATAGGCAATTCTGGCTCGAATTTTGCCGTCTCCCTCAATTTCCCAACCGCCGCTGTTCCTCACCAGCTTCATCCGGCTCCGCTCTCGCCACCATTGGTTCACTTCACCCGGCAGTGGTATCCAGACGCCGGAGGTCCTCCGCAATTCGGCAAGACGGGCCAGCAGGCTCCGGTAAACCTTCTGCTCGGGTTCATTGCTGATGTAATCGGGATGGACGATAAAATTCATCACGCCATGCTTCCTGCGGATCGCATCCATCTGCGTCTCCCACAGGTCCAGCCTGTAATGGCGCAGGATGTTAAAAAGCGAGTAGTCCTGGGTCATGGTCACCGGAATTTCCAGCAGGTCTCCGATGAAGTAGGGAAACGTGGTGCAACACCCTCCGCGCTGAGGTTCGAGATGCGCAACGTTGGGAACCGACATGTCATATTCAAAGTGTAAAAGGTCAAACCAGTCGATATTCCGGTAGAGGATCCCTGCTCTGAATCCCCGCGCGCCAAAGATCTTTCTGTACCCTTCAATCACGGCCGCCCGCCGCCTGAATTCCTCGTAATCCCTGTACAGGTTGCCATCGTGGTTGAGGTCATGAACATTCAACTCGAACCCGCGCCTGCGAAAACTATCCAGATAAGCCTCTGAAACCTCGTAACGCGATTCGGGAACAACCTGGAATGAAGATTTGATGCCGTATGAATCATCGATGTCCATCAACTGGTCGCAGAAGTCCCTGCCGGCCGGCGCCTCAACATCGTGAGTCATCACCGCGCAGGCCTGCGCACCCTCCGGCCAGAACCAGATGAAGGGGATCTCTTTCAGGCCCTTCGCTTTCAGGTTCAGCAGCATCGCTGTCTCAAAAGTGGATTCAACGCTTGTTTCCACCGGCCAGCGCGGAAACTCTCTCTTGTCCCAGCCCCGCAGGTAATATCTTTGAAGGTGTTTGCGCACCAAGACAGGCATCGCAGGCCGGATGGCGTAGTAGGCCGCCCGCACGGACCGATGCAGGATGCTGCTCCTGCCGGCGCCATTTCCATTCCGCGCGTATCTCTCGCAACGGAGCGCTGTGACGGTTTCGGCAAGGTCGAAAGGCAGGTTGATGCCGTCACGGCCGCCTCTGGAATATTTCAGAGCGTCGTTCAGAATCGGACCCGCTTCAGGTGAAGGTGTGAAGGCAGAGGTCCGCCCATAGCAGACCGATTCCGGACCGAATTTGAAGAAGCCGGCGTGCTCCGACACATCACCCTGCACGCCAATGCGCACAAATTCCTGTGGGCACCGGAAGTGATCAATAACCAGCTGATCTGAGCGTTCCATAAAAGTCAACCACTCGCAATCTGGACCCGACACCTCAAAGTCGGCCATAGATCCGACTCCCAAATGATCTCGTCATCACCAACGGCAGGCACTGCCAGATCTCTCTGACCCAAGCGAAACTCAAAGGTTCCGCCGCGGCACGAGTTTCCAATGAATCAGCGGTGGGAAAATGGTATCGATAAAGAGGGACAGTTTTTGCGCACCACTTGAGTTTGAACCTGGCAAGTTCCGGCCGTTGTTCAACGACCTCGCCGAAGTCATAGTAACGAAATCCTTCTTTGCCGGCCGCGTGGATGGCCTCCCACTGGAGCAGGTCGTTTGCGTGCGTCGCGAACGCCAGCGCATTGCAGCCTGTAAACGCATAGTGAACCGTAGAGCCATAGGACAGAAAAACTGATCCTGCGAGCATTTGGACGCCACCAGCGCCGGCCTTTTCAGCAAGAAGCAGTTTCATCATTTCCTGCGGACGCATCTTCCTCCACAGCTCCTCAAAAAAGTGATAAGGCCGCGGAAGGGCCACCACACGTCGCATCGTCGCCAGGTAAAGCCGGTACCACTCCGCCAGGTCTTCCTCATTCTTCGCTTCCCGCACTGTTACTCCCAGACGGAGCCCCCGTTTGACCGCCCAGGCAACTTTATGGTGCTCCTTGGCGTTTCCAAAGCGGACCTTGGATCCGGTTTTCCCGGGCAGGTTCAACACATAAGAATTCCGCCACAAAGCACCCTTCATTCCAGCGGGAACGTCGTCAAGGCAATTCGTGTCTGTCTTTATCTGCACAATTGTGCCTGGGGATTCCTTCGCCCTCCTGGCTGCTTCAAGCAGCAGAACCCTCTCGGCGCCGGGGGAGTTGCTGAGAGGACCGGCAACCGGAGTTCTGGGCAGGGAAGCGAGTCTTCGTCCCGTAAGGTGCCTCCCGATGCGACGCAACCTGAAAGGCAAGCCGCGCGTATACAACAGCGGGAGGATTCCCTTGAATTCGTTGTTTTCGTCCACGCAGGCGAGTGATAAAGCATCCTGCCCGAACTCATTCCGCAAAGCCGCCAGCCAGAGCGAATGGTGGTAGATGAGCCCTCGTGGGTGACTCTTGACGAACGCGTCCCAGCGAGGATCAACAGAAGGGTCCGTCTCGATAACTCGTAATCTCATGTCTCCCTCGTCTGTCAATTGTGCATCGAAAAATGATACCCTTCCCGGTCTTACGTCTTAATGCATACGTAGCAATCCTTCCCCGTAACAAAACCATTGCTGGAGCCGTCGATACGTCACGCCGATTTTATTCTCCCGGCAACTTTCCGCTTCTGTTTGAAGGCACAGGCATAATGGCTACAAGACCCGGGTCGGATTCCTGTGATTCGCCACGCTTGGTGAAGTAGACGATTAGACGGTAAACTCTTCGGCATTTACCGATTCTGGTAGGGACTCGAGACTTACAACCACAGGTGCCGGAAAACGCTCACCGAAAAGGCGAAAGTAAGGTCTGAAGCAGATTGTTCCTGCTACCGCTCAGTAGACCCGGGCCCGCTTCGTCAGCCGGACCAGGCTCGGCAGCGGGTCGCGCCAGGAAAAATAGGAAATCGAGGTCCGGTGCATGATGCTGGCCAGCCACTCGATCAGGGTCATCTCTCCGCGCGCTCTCAGTTCCAGGAAGGCGCGATAATCCCGAAGCGGGTCCCACATTCGCAAACCTGTTCGGAACGTGGTCAACGGAGGTTGAGGAATGCCGACAATCCGGTTATAGACAAAATTCCCCAGGTCAAATCCAGCCCTGGCAACCAGACTGTTGGCGGCGGTGAAGCGCACGTTGCATTCGATCAGTTTCAACTGGCCGTCCCGCTCGTCGTATTTGAACTCGGCGTTCGCCAGCCCCTGGAGCCCCACGTGCCGAAGCAGCTTGAGTGACAGTTCGCGCACGCCCTCAACCCGGTCGGTGATGTGGTACGATGCCAGCCCCATATTGACCGGATAGCGCCGGATGATGCGCTTGGTGAAGTCGAACAGAGGGTTGCCTGCTTCGTCCATATAGGTGTAGTAGCTGCAGAGCCGGCTGTCGGGCCCGGGAATGTACTCGACCAGCACCACTTCCATGCCGGCACGCTCAGCAATCCGATAGCATTCGAGAAGCTGATCAAGACTTTCCGCCATGAAAAATTTGCGATTGAACTTCTGCCGAAACACGTGGGAAATCGTGGGCTTGACAATGAGCGGATAAGTAAACTCCCCGCTGAACTGGTGGATCTCTTCCTCTGTCCGAATTTCCCAGAATTTCGGCGCAGACACCCCCGCTTCTTTCGCTGCCTTGTAGGTCGCCAGCTTATCCAGCATTATTTGCTGGGCGCGGGGGTTTGAGAGGTCAAGCCGGAACTTTTTCGCCAGCGTTTCCCGGTTGGTGTTGATGATTTCGATCTCCTGGTCCCCGGCCGCCAGCAAGACACTTCCTTCCAGATCATCGGAAGCGTTGCCGGTCAGAAAATCCGTTGCCGCCTGAACATAAGGCACATCTTGCGGCAAACGAATCGCCCGTGCATAGCGGCTGAAACGTGCCTCGGCCCAGCGGTCATTGAGAACATAGACGGGAATAGATCGGTCGGCCAGGCTCTCCACAACTTTGAACGCCTGAAAGAATCCCCCAAAGAGAATGGCCGGTGGAAGCTGCTCGCCGCGGTTAGATGCAGGCATAATCGAGGTCCTCCCTGCATCGGCGAGCCTGCTTCAAACAGGTCTCTAAAATGGGCACCGCCACGCGGCACGCTCCGCCCCGCCTGAAATAGTGCATGTGATATCCGGGCGTGGTGTTGATCTCTATGATCTTGCCTCCCGCTTCTTCAAGCCCCTGATGAATGTCGGGGGTGATGATATCGATGCCTGCCAGCCTGGCGCCGATCAGTTCGGCGGCCCGGCGGCCGGTGGCAGTGATGCTTTTCGATACCTCGTGAACAACCGGCTCGTTTTCGTCTGCGATGTTGTCATTGACTACGTTTTTTAGCCTGACTCTCCGGCCGCTGGCCGGCACAGCCCGCAACGAAAGGCCCTGTCGCGCGAGGGTCCGTTCCATGTCCATGTCATACTTCAAAGTAGCCTGGGCGAGTTCGTACCCCGCATCAAGGCGCTTCTGGTTGAGGTTCTGAAGCAATTGAGAAATCCGTGATTTGCCGTCCCCGACAACCGCCGGGAAACCGCGCCTTACGGCATCCAGAAGCCGGCCATCCAGGTACAACAGGCGAACCATATCTCCTGTCACATACTCTTCGATGAGCAGCCTGGAAGAACGGTAACCGGCAGCGGCGGCGGCAGCCTTGATCAACTGGAGGCGGGTTTCCACCCCGGTTGTGACGCCGCAACCTCCGGCCGTGTCATCGGCGGGTTTTACAACACAGCTTCGGTGCCGGGCGAGAAAGTCGTACCCCTTTCCCAGGTGGTCCAGGGAAAACTCAGCATGGTCCGGCGTCGGCAGCCCGTGCGAACGGAGTATCTTGTGGACAAGAATTTTGTCGAGAGCAACATCCAGGGTGACCGGATCGTCGAGCGGAGTGTAGTTGTTATAAACGCGGGTGCTGATACCATCAAGGCTGATATTAAGAATTCCGCCATCCAACTCCTCAAACTCCGCCCCCCATTCGCCCGCTGCCTCACGCCAGACGTCCTTATAAAACTGCGAGCGATAACTTCTCGCCTTGAGTCTTTGGCTCCCTGCCCTGCCGAGTATGCCTCTCCCCCGCATGGCATAGCCCCAAAGCTCCAGAATTTTTGAAATATACCCCATTGTCAGTGTCCCCCCACACACCTGTTCACAAGCGCTGACCAGCATGGATTGGATGATGATTGAGATGGATAGAGCATCACGCCAAGGACTTGAGGACCTCATACGATTCTTTCTCATGGGCGTAGACGAGGCACTCATGGTGGTTCAACAGGTCATCGACCCAGGCGTTTGAAAACTCGCCCCTGCGCACGGCTTCCAGATATTTTTCCTGGTGCGCTTTGTGGGCCTCGAGCCGGTGGTAGATCAATTCAGCCCATTCCCGGGGCACCACCACGATCCCGGAAATGTCGGCAACGATCACATCCCCCGGATTGACCACCACGCCGCCGCAGGATATCGGGCAATTGATTTCGCCGGGACCCCGATGCAGCGGGCCGACGGGCGTTGTCCCGCGCGCGAAGACGGGAAAGTCCAGATGCTCGATTCCCGGCATGTCCCGCACCAGCCCGTCAACAATAAAACCTGCAATTCCGCGGTGTTTCGCTTTGGTGCAGATGATGTCGCCCAGAACAGCGTTCATGCCCCGGATGCCGTGGGCATCCACCACAATAATGTCGTTGGGCTTTGCAACATCCAGCGCCTTGTGGACCATCAGGTTGTCCCCGGGAAATACGTGGACCGTGCAGGCCGGCCCGCACAGCCGGTGGCCCTTGTTCGTCTGGCAAGTGATGGCAGCGTCCAATGCGTAGAGCCGGTTGAGTGCGTCCGAAATGTCGGGCACTTCGTACTCCTGGAAACGCTTCATCAGGGTTTCATCCAGCCTCGTGAAATTCTCGTGAATACGAAAGCCCGGACCTGGGTGCAGATCAGCGGACTTCGGTTTTTGCGATATCATGTCGATACCCCCTAGGATTTGATTAATTAATTCTCAGATAAGCAGGCGTTAGCTACGGAATGAATGATCGTTCTAATATCGGGAGAATTTTCCAGTTTCGTCTGGTCCCACTGAACGCTGGCGATGCGCTTTATCCATTCGCCGGCCTCGTGGGTCATCCCCAGCCTCAACTGAAAGGCGCGCCCCAGTTGCTCGATGTCTCGCATCTCACCCACGCGGCGTGCGGCATGGCGGGGGTAGGTGGGCAGCATGCGCTCAGCGGCGGTCAGAAGATCCGGGTAAAAGAGGCGGCAGCTCCCGAGGAAAGACTCCAGCATGTCCGCCCTCTCGGCCAAAACACCCACCTCGAGGAAAAGGCCGGCCAGACCCTTGGCAAGCACTGACAACATCAGCTTCGTCAGGGTTGCCGATCCAACCCGCGCGCCCAGCAGGCTCACGCGCACAAGACCTGTACAGATAGACGCGACGCTTTGGGCCTCAGGCCCACTGAGATGCAACACCCCGTGGTCTCGCAGACGATGAGCCGAACCGTTAAACGACGCGTCCACCAGGGGAACATTCTGTTCGGCCATCAGCCGTTCAATCCGTTCAAGTGTTTCGAAACCAATCGAATTGGCCTCGACGAAAACACTGTTCGGAGGCCGCAACTGATGACGGCTGGCGTATTGCCGGGCCATCTCAACGGCTGATGAAGGAAGAACCAGCGAAAAAACGATGTGGCTTTGGGCCACGACGTCGTCAAGACCTGGGAGTATTTCGACTCCGGATTTCAGTGCCTGGTCTTGCGTGGCGCGGCTGCGACCCTCGCAGGTGGTGACCACGCGCCGGCCGCCCTCGTGCAGCAGCTTCCCGAAAGCTGATCCCATGTCGCCGCAATAAAGGATCCCTACCGTTGGTTCCGGATTCGGCGTGGTTGATGGCAAGAACGTCGCTCCTCTGGTCTGTTCTGCTAAGTTGGGAGGCTGGAATGCTTGTACTTCGTTGAACTCACCTGGAATTGCCTGCGCTAATGGGGCTTACACCAACGCTGACCGAAAACTTCCTGGAAGGCCTGTCCAGTCCGGCGACCGAAGCACTCGCTGGCAGTGAGGCAGCAAAAGGAACGCGCAAAACTCATGCTGCTTTAACCATCCTGTCAAGAAGACTGAACGCTCCCGATTTCCACATTCCGGAAGCAACGTTGCAGAGAGTCTTCCTAACCAAAGGAGTGGCCCATCGGCGGTCGAAGCGGGTGCAGAGATGCCGACAGAACAAAGCCTTGGTCTTTGCCTGTGAGGGACAGCCAGCCCGCTCGTATCCCATTTCGAGGAAGGGGTTACGTCCAGCCTGCCGATGGTAGTGGTAGAAGTCCATGAAACTCCGGCGTTGAGGCATGACACCATAGCGCTCTGCGTTGCTGCTCATCGGGCTTGCAGGTTCAATTTCGATCATGCTGGCCCGGCATCTTACCCGCTTGAATTTGCTCTTCAAATGCCTCATGTAACTGCCCATCTCCTTCAGGTCCTTCTCGGTCTCAAAGGGCTGCCCGGCCCAGAAATAAACCAGGCTGTTGACGCCTTCCTCATCCATCATCGTGAGGCACTGTTCGAGTTCGGCGTTGCTGTAGCGGTTAAGGCCGTTCTTCCTCCGGATCTCTTCATTGTGACTTCCGGGACTGAGGGTGATCCAGGAATTCTTTCCGGGCAAATCACGGAACTTCCTGATAAATTCGCGCGTGGGCAGGTGATAGCGCTCGACTTCCAGGGTCAGTGAAATCTTCTCCTTTATAATGGCTTCAAAGAGCGCAAGGTAAAACTTCTCACGTACTGGAGCCGGAGGTGGATCGAGCGGAAGGACCGTCGTATCAAATCCGAAGCGCTGAAGATCCCTCAGAGAATTCAGCACAGGATCGAGAGGCCTGAGGTAGATTCCCTGGCGGTTATTAATATCCTTTTGCGAGCTTCGTGCTCCGCCACAGAATGAGCAGTTATAAACGCAGCCACGCCCAAGAAAGACCGGGAACATTTTCCCTTGCTCCATCAGACGCCTCTGGAAGTTTTCCGACAGGCTATCCAGGTGCACATACCTGGAAAACGAACTCACAAAGGTCGGATAATCCTTCAACAGCGTGAAATCCGTGTAACACAGCGTATCCAGGATCTTCTGGTCGCCCACATAGCTGACGGGATTCATCCGGATGGCGCCGCCTTCCCGAAAAGCAAGGTTTGGGACATGCTGATAAGCTTTGCCCGAGTGATATTGGGCAACCAAATCCCGCAAGGGAATCTCCGCGTCGCCCCGGATGACAAAGTCAATGCAGTCGAACTCCCGAAGGATTTCTTCAGCAAAGAAAGAAGCAGTGAACCCTCCCGCAACAATCGCCACCTCGGGATGCGCTCGCTTGAGTTTCTGTGCGATTTCGATCACATCATATGTCTGGAAGTGCCAGTGCAGATCAAGACCAACAATGGCAGGCTGATGCTCCGCGATCATCTTATCCAGATTGATTTCACCGTACTTATACTTCTCCACCCCAAGGTGGATGATCCTTGTGGAATAACTGTTCTTTCTCAAGAAATCAGCCAATCCCAGAAGGCCGATGGGGGGGAGATTAACGAACGAAAACCGGCCGAACGGCTTGTAGTAGTTGTTAAATTTGGGAACATGGAGGAACAGAAGATCCATCATGAGAGCCTCCGATCTCAGCACCTGTGGCTTAGTCTGCGCGACTGTGTTGTGATGACCACAGGCCTTCTTTCTTCGAGTCTGCAAACGCCGGGCTGGGCCCATTGTGTCGAACGCCTTGCGATCCATCCCGTCCTATTCGGGCGCGGCATCAGACGCCGGGTACGCAAGGAACGCTGAGAGAATCAAGGGCTTGGGGTCGAGCGCTTGATTCTCTTGCGCAGGAAAGCCGGAGCATGAGCTCTGCCCGCCGACTGAAACAGCCTGAAGAGACGCCACTCGATTAACCTGGTCTGGAACCAGTGGCGCGGGCGTGAATCATGAAAGTCAAAAAGTCCGAATTCCGCCAGCAGGGCAAAAAGCTGCTGGTCTTCTGCCGCAGGATGGCCCACCGCCGCTCCGCGAAAGATGGGGCGGTTCCTGAACATCACGCGGGTCGCCTCAAACAAATAAGCGGCGGGATTTTCATTTGGTATGCCGGCGTAGTCCAGATAGGGTCCGTCATGCACGCGCGCGCCCGGCTGGATCAGCCCTTCGATTACGATTTCCGATTCCGCGGGCACTTCAAGGTCCACTGTCTTGCACCTGACCAGCGGCACGGCGCTGCCGCAGAGTGCGCCGGCCAGATCATATTCGTCGCAGCCGCCCGGATAGCCGGAACCGGCCGCCATCACCACCGGCTCAGGAGCGCCGATGACAACAGCCATTTCGAGCGGCCGGCCCATCCTCTCGGCTTGAGCAAAGTGCCGGCCCAGATGGCTCGCGGAAGAGGTGCTGACGGTTGTCCGGTTACGGCCCAGAAGCTGCATCCGGTAAACGCCCACGTTCCGGCTTCCAGTCTCCGGGTCGCGGGTTACATTCGCGTGCCAGGTTCCGACATAGCGGCCGGCGTCGTGGCGGCTCCACTGGGGGACTGGAAATTCGAAGAGGTTGATGGCCGGGCCCTCGATGACGTTTTCCATCACCGGCCCGCTGCCCACCATGACCGGCTTCACAGGGGTTTCAACCCTGCGCCTGGCTTCCGCCATCACCGGCTTTCTACCCTTTTCCGGCTGCAGCCCCAGGGCAAGCGCGATGGAGGAGAAGTTGCTCAGTCCGTTGGTGAACACGCGCTGCCCGGGATAGTCCCTGATGTTCTCGAACAAAAGCGGCTGGCGATGGTTTCGGGTGATTTCTCCGAGCTCGAGTTTCCAGTCGACAGGCCGGGAGATGCGCTTCAGTTCCCCTCGGTCCGACAAAAGATCTATGAATGCTCGAAGACTCATCGGATGGCCCGACTGGCCCTCCTGCGGGCGGCCTGACCGCAGGGAAGGGTCAAGGCCGGCGCGGATGGCGGGCTCAGACAGTTTTACGCCTGCGGAGGAAGCCATTAATGTCTCCCCAGGTTGTCGCCAAAATGGGTGCAGAAGGCGCTTAGGGCCCGGACCTTATCCCACTTATCAACTTCTTCCCGTGATTTCCCGCCCTCTTCAGGAACGCCGCCGTCCAGAAACTTCTTCAGCAGTTCCATCACGTAAGCAAGTTCCTCGTCAGAGTAATTCGACATGGCGTCCAGGTGTTTGCGCAGGAAGGTATCGCGGTCAATCTGGGGCCCGGCGCTAAGGTCGCGGACGATGGAACAGGCGGAAACGCCGGCCTGCCAGCGCGCGAAATTCTGGATATGTTCCGCAACAATCGCTTCAGCGCGCGGGATTTCCTGTTCCCGGGCCTTCAGGTTCTGCAAAACGATCTCTTTCAGGCTGTCAATATTATAAAGGCAGACATTCTTCAGGTCTCCCACGCTGGGAGCGATGTTGCGCGGAACGCCCAGATCCATCAGCATCAGGGTGCGGTTTTTCCGTTTGGCCATGCCCTTTTGCAGCATCGCCTGGGTCAGCACCGGTTCAGAGGTGGCGACAGAAGTCACCACCAGGTCCGGCCATTCCAGGCTCTTCCCCAGGTCTTCCCATGGCACGACTTCGCCGCCATACCGGGCCGCCAGGGTTTGGGCGTGTTCCTCACTGCGATTGAGAATGCGGATCTTCTGCATTCCGCGATCGCACAAGTGGCGCAAAACCCGCTCGCTGGTAACTCCAGCCCCCAGGATCAACCCCCGGCGGTCCTTCAGCGAAGTCAGGATATTCTCAGCGAGCTTCACTCCGGCGAAGGCCACCGACATGGGACGCACCCCGATTCCGGTGTCGGTCCGCACCCGCTTGCCCACTTCGATGGCGGATTGAAACAGGCGGTTCAGGACCCGGCCGGTGACGCCAAGCTTGTAGGCATGGTTATAAGCCTTGCGCACCTGGCCCAGAATCTCAGCTTCCCCCAGCATCATCGAGTCCAGGCCGGAGGCAACCCGATAGATGTGCCGGACGGCATCCCGGTCCGTGTGTTTGTAAAGCGCCCCATTCACGGTCTCCCGCTCCAGCTTGTGATAGGACATCAGGAAGTTTTCCAGCAGGTCCGTTCGATTTCCCGTCCATCTGTCGGGGACGCCATAAAGCTCCGTCCTATTGCAGGTGGAGAGGACGAGAACTTCCTGCATCAAGCCGTGGGCCAGAATCTCGGTGGAGAGTTCGCCCGCCTGTTCTTTGCTGAAAGACAGGCGCTCCCGCAACTCGACGCTGGCCGTGCGGTGATTCAGTCCAATGACGACGATTTCCATTGATGCCTCTTAGCTTTCCCGGGCCCGGAAGGCGGGTCCCGGTTTCAGAATGGCCCGCCGCAAGACGGCCGGCTCCGCAGCCGGGCTCGTGGGTGCGGCAGGGACGTGTCCTAGGCCGCTACGCAGAGCTGCTTACCATTCAGGCATTGGGCAACCTGCATGGCAGCATAAGTAATGATCACATCGGCGCCGGCGCGCTTCATGCAGGCCAGGGCCTCAAACATGATCCGGTTCCGGTCCAGCCGCCCCAGGCGCGCGGCAGCGTCAATCATGGCGCATTCACCGCTCACGTTATAGACGGCCAGTGGCATCTGGAACTCCTGTTTGGCGCGATAAACGATGTCCAGATAGAAGAGTGCGGGCTTCACCATGATGATGTCCGCGCCCTCCTCGATATCCATGGCGATCTCCCGCATGGCCTCGTTGGAATTGAAGAAGGGCATCTGGTGCGTCTTCTTGTCGCCTTTGGCCAGAGCGGCTTGCGTCCCCTCTTTGAAGAAGGGGTCATAAAGTTTGGACGCGAACTTGGCCGAATAGGCCATGATGGGCAGATTCTCGTAACCATGCTCATCGAGGGCCTGCCGCATGGCTCCAATCTGGCCGTCCAGCATGGCGGCCGGCGCCACCATGTCAGAGCCTGCCTCGGCGTGGGAAACGGCCGTCTTGGCCAGCAGCTCCAGGTTCCTGTCGTTCACCAGGTAGCCGTTCTCCAGGATTCCGCAGTGGGCGTGCGGCGTGTATTCACAGAGGCACACGTCCGTGGTGACCAGGATGCCCGGCACGTGGCGCTTCACGGCCCTCACCGCTTCCTGCACGATGCCGTGCGGAGAGTAGGCCCCCTCGGCGGTCAGACTCTTGACTGACGCATCGGGAACGCCGAAAAGCAGCATGGCGGGGACGCCAAGGGCCTGCGCCTTTTTGGCTTCTTCCACCAGGCAATCAATGGAAAGATGATAATTCCCCGGAAGGGAACTGATCTCTTCCCTGATGCCGTGGCCCGGCACCACAAAAAACGGCTGCAGCAGATCATCGACTGCAAGTGTTGTTTCACGAACGAGCCGCCGAAACGTCCCATTCTGACGGAGTCTCCTCATCCTTCGCGCTGGAAATCCCATAAATTCCTCCTGTTATGCTCTCTGTCGTTTTCGATCTTTTCTCTTGAGGCTTCATTGAATAGAACGGCAGGATCTTGCCGCTCGCCGTCGGTATCGGTACTTCGCGAATGACGTGTATCATTCCAGATTGGGTCCACATCTCTGTCCCGGATTGCGCCCAGAGGCGGTCTTCGGCGTGCTGCAGCAACCCCAGAAAAGTTTTCACCACCTCGGTTTCGTTGACGCTGCCGACGCGGGGGCTGACCAGCAGGCGCAGGTGTGGAATTCCGTTGTGGCCTTCACCTTCCACAAGCTGGTAGTCCGTGCTCTTGCCGCCAAACGCCTCCGGCAGTTTCTTCTCGATAATCCAGACGAAATCCGTGTTGACAAACGTGACCCCTTCTCCCGTGAGCTTTTCGTAGCTCCGGATGTTCGAAAGGTGTGTCTTGAAGCCCAGCCGGCCAAAACCGCAGCCGCAGGGCCCTGTGCTGATGTCTCCGTAGTCGCCCATATCCACGTTCAGAAGCACCTTGGGCGACTCATAGAGGATGTTGGTGAACAGATACGAATCCACCGTGGCGTCCGAGTAAGGAACGCGGATCTCGTGCGGGATGATCGCGGTGGTGTCTTCGTACAGGTGGCAGTGGTCGCTCGATTCATAGGGCTCGTCGCATCCCGCGGCGATCACTCCCGCCTCCGAAATTCCATAAACCGGCACCGCGAAGGCTCCCATGGCTTCGATTTCCTTCTTTTTCTGCGGGGTGAGAGGCTCGCCGGTCACCAGGAACCTCGTGCCCTTGAGATTCAGGTTGAAGTCGGCGGCCGCCATGCAGATTCTTGCCGCCGAGGCCGCGAAGGTGTAGACCACGCACCTCGGATTCTCATCGAGCGTCCGTGACGCCCATTCGGCCACCTTCTTTGCATTGTTCAGGTCAACGTACTCTGCGGGAGCCAGCGGGTTCCCATAGATGCGGCTGAGCAGGTAAATCAGCTTTTTACCCCAATTCCTTTCCCAGCTCAGCTTCAACTTGTCTTCGTCAACCTGTGAAAACCACCTTCGGACCGGGTTCCCGATGTGCGCATACCTCAGGCTGGAATTGATGCCGGGCGCCCCGGGAAAAACCGGAAACCAGTTGGCCACGGGCGCCGTCAGGCAGCCATGCACATCCAGCAACAAGGCGTCGTAAAGCGACCGCTGGTGAAGATAATCAAAATCAATCCGGACCCTCGTTCCGGCGCTCCGGGTGGCGCCGCTCCGCACCTCGTAAGACTCGGCCAGGAAGGGGTTGTGAAACATCTTTTCATTGCACCGGAAACGCACCCCCTTGCGCTCCACCGGCACCCTTCCCTTGAATTCGTCCACGGTGAAATAAACGCCTTCCGCATCCAGGGTGCGCAGGGCGGCCTCGAGCCCGTCTTTCCCCACCCAGTCGCGCAGGCTGTTGAAGGTGATTTTCTTCGGTTCCAGCAAATTCCGGTAAGGGCTGTCGGGATACTGAAAGATGCCCTTCTCAACAAAATTCAGGAAATTCTCTTCGCGGGCTGCAACTCGTTTCCGGAGGGATGTGCGAGCTAGCGTGATCGCTTCTTCAGGTTCCATGCGCAATTTGTGGAACCTTCTGTAGCCATCAATGAATCGGATGTACTTCCGCATGGTCGCTCCTAATCATTCAGATTCAGTAGTTTCGAGCCAATCAGCCCCTTCTTATGTGAAAGAAGCTCATTGGTATCGTGCGCCACAACCGACGCCTTGTTGGATTCAGGTTTAAACGCAGACCCCTGATTCAGTGACCGCTGGCCGGCTCACACACCCGCAACTTGCGCACGTTTGTGTCCAAAACTTCTGTAAGATTTAAGGAAATAAGGTGAAGGTAGATTGAAAAACGATCAGCCAAAATGCCGGTATAAAACGCGACCCGCGGCAATAAAAACCGGCTGCGGAGTATGCTCCAGGACCCATCCGGCAGGACGCTTCAACACACTCAGAACACTGGCGCGTGACGACGGCTGCGGATATTTAAAATAATTCAGTGCAGTTCGCCTTCCACCCAGGCGGTCTTTGAAAGTGATAAGTCCGGAATTGTCCCAGCTCGACCGGCCAAGATCGAGCTCCTGCAAGCCTTGCGCTTTTGCATCCTGAATGGTTTTCCAGAAAAGCCAGGGCGTGCCCCCCAGGTTGGTGAGCCCAAAGTCGGAACAGCCGTATTTGTAGACCAGGGTTTTTTGGTGCTGAAGGGTCAGGATGCCGGCCGCCACGCGGCTGCCCTGCAGGGCCAGCCGCACCTGCATGGCCGGGCCCAGGCATTCGGCCAGGTTCTGAAACCAGCGGAACGGCTGGGGAGGAGCCTGTTGCCGTTGCCGGGTTTGCACAAACAGGTCGTAGAACATCCGCAGCAGTGAGGGCGACCGCCCTTCCGCGTATTCCAGCTTTTCCTTTTCTCCCCGCCTGATCTTCCTTTGGACGCAGTCTTTGTGAAAACCGGCGTAGATGGCTTTCTCGTCGCGCTCCAGATCAATGGCGTGGAAGCAGTGGCTCTGGCTCGGCTCCGCTCCGAATTCGAGGCCCGGGAACTCATGGCGCGGCCGAAATTCAACATGGCTGAATTTCCGCCTCTTTTGCTCCCTGCGCAGTTCATCGAGCAGGGCCGGGGCCGTGCCGTCCTCGTCCAACAGTGGGTCGCAATGGTCGGAAAAAGGCAGCGAAACCAGCCTCCTTCCGGTGAGCCAGCTGGACACACTGCAGAACACCAGGCCGTTGGCCAAAGCTTCCTGCGGCGCCGAGGTGGTATAGGCCACGGGCTCGTAGCCATACGTCCGCCACAAGGCCTTCAGCCACTCCGGCCGGTGGAAAATGGACGAATGGGGGTGCCGCTCGACAAAGGTTTCCCATCGCCGGTCACGAATTGGATTGATCTGGTAAATCATGGGAGACAGAAGGGTGGCAGGCGCTGCTGAAGGCCCGGAAAAACCCAGGCGATCCAACAGCGCCGCGTTTCAATCCTGTGCAAACATCAGTGAGCCACGGCGCCAAGGCCGGTGGGGGCCGGAGGCGCGGGACTGCTGGAGTAGCAGGCCGACGCGCTGAAGTTCAGAACGCCGTTGCCGCCCTTGGAGGTGTTGTTGTAACAAAGCTGGGCAGGGATCGCGTAAGAGTGGCCTCCCGGTCCGGTTCCGCCTGTGACATCAGGCCCGATGGCGGGCCACGGAGGGCTTCCCCAGGGGGTCGTCCACCAGCCGGGTTTCCCGGAAAGGAAAAAGGAGGCGGGCAGAGACTGGCCGGAGGGCACAGGGTTGGCGTACTGCGCGATGCTGTTCGGCACCTCCGAGGTGTCCCAGCGCACGCCGCCCGTGACCACGTCGTAGTTGCCCCAGCGCATCAAGGTGTTTGCCACGTTCGGATCGTTCGGCACGCCCGAACCGGCGCTTCCATTGCCGGAAAAACCCAAACCGTAAATCGAAGTGTTGTATTTGGAATTACTGGGCTCGACGGCTTCGTAGTTCGTATGATAGCCCGGCTGGCCGAGAACGTTGCCGACGATGTTGAAATACCGGCTGTAGGCATAAAGGAGAATGGGGACGGTCTGGCTCGATTTGCCCGACTCCCATCCCACCCAGCGGTTTCGAAATGCCGTTTCAAAGTTGTGGGTGCCGTGGATGGCGTCGGCGGTATAGCCGGCGCCCACGTTGCCTTCGTACAAGTCCATGGCAGTGCCCGCGCTGTGGAACCAGGCGGCCCCCATCATCCAGTTGGCTGAAGCCGCGTAGTAATCATCCGTTGAAAAATTGTAAGCATCTACGTCGCCCGTGCCCGGCCCATTATTCATCATGGGTGCGGTGATGTGCTGGAAGATGTTGTTTTGGATCAGGTTGTCAGAAACCATGAAGGCTTCAATGCCATAGCTTTGGGTAGCCGCGTTCAGAGTTCCATAGAAGTAGCTGTCCGCAATGGTGATGTGGGAGGACTGATAGACCCAGATATGATTGCGGTTGGCATTGAGGGAGCGAATCCCCCGGGCCCAGCAATTGATGGCGTTGAAGAACACCAAGCCGCTCTGCCCGGTGCTGCCGCTGTGATCCAGGGACAAATCTTCAATGCCGTCAAGCTTGACATCCGTAGTGCCCCACCACGCCCCGGGACTCTGCGACGATCTCCAGTTGGGCATATAAATGCCGGGACTGATGGTCACGGTGTTCCCACTGACGGCCTGCACCTGAACAATCTGCTCCTGGGTGCGCCCCGAACGGCCGCCGCCCGCCGGACCCTCAGTGGAACAGACGCCCTGGGTTTCGCAGACGAAGACGGAGCCGGTGTCCGAAGAGTCGTTGTTCTGGTCAAGGACCAGCATGTTGCCCGGAGAAAGCTTGTTGGTGGAACTCAAAGTAATCTGCGTGGTTCCGGGCGTATATCCGCCGCTCCAGCTGGCGCTGTTCGCCGGACCGCCCGCCCAGCTGGAATCGCCCTTGATGCACACATCCGTCTGGAGCCCGTTGCAACTGGTGCTTCCCGAAAAGACCAGGAAGGTCTGGTTCGCTCCGGCCCCGCGGAGGGTCACATTGCTGTGGCCGCCAAAGTCGATTCCCGAGGAAAGGTTGTAGGTTCCCGCATTCAGAAAGACCACCTGTCCGCCTGGACAAGAAGCGATGGCGCTGTTGATCTGCGATACGGAGGCTCCGGGGCTCAGGGTGGCGCAAATCGAGGTCCGATCCTGAATACCTCCCTGCACGCCGGCATTGCTCCAGTTAATCATTCTACTCGGTGCGATAATCCCGCTGGCGCTCTGGGCGCTGAGATAAGCGGGAAGCCCAACTACGACGACAAAAAGCAGTACAGCCAGTTTTCGTTGCATATTTCCTCTGCCCTCACAAATTCCCGATTGCCAGGGCCTCTGCGAAATAGCAATCCCCGCAGATATTCCGGTGACTCCACCAGTATACAAAGCCCGGTGCAACCCCAACTACTGGACAGGGGAACAGAAAAAGGTCAGGAACCACGTCCTGTTCAATGAGACCGGTCTGGCCGGCCCGTTTCCTCGCGAAGGGAATTTTCATGAAATCCCGCAAGGTCCGGCGTTTCCATCTCGGCCATGCACAACTCGTCCTGCAGGATGACCCCGGCAATCCGTTCCGCCGCGTGGCCGTCCCAGAGCGGGGGAATGTCGCCCTGCTTTCCGGGCCGGTCCAGAACGCGGTCGAGTTCGCTGATCAGCCGCCCGGCGTCCCTTCCCACCAGAATGTTGGTTCCCATGGAAAGGGTCACCGGCCGCTCGGTGTTTTCCCGCACCGTGAGGCAGGGCACCCCGAGGAACGTGGTTTCTTCCTGGATGCCCCCGGAGTCTGTAATCACCACGGCGGCGTGCTTCTGCAGCGCCAGAAACTCGAGGTAGGGCAGCGGCTCCAGAAAACGCATGCGCCCGTTCCCGTCGGGCTGGATGCCCAGGTCGGCCATCTTCTGCCGGGTGCGCGGATGGACGGGAAAAATGAAGGCGAGTTCCCGGCTGGCTTTCTCCAGGCTGGAGATCAAAACGGCCAGCCAGTCCAGCTCATCCACGTTGGACGGGCGGTGGAGGGTGACCAGCGCATATTTCCTGGGCAGGTCGGCCGGCAGGCAGTCGTCGGCCTGGGGCAGCATGCGGGCCAGGGTGTCGATCATCACGTTGCCCACAAAAAACACCTTTTCAGAGCTCACGCCTTCCCGCGCCAGGTTGCGGTTGCCGTCTTCCGAGGGCGTGAAGAGCAGGTCGCACACCTGGTCGGTGAGCAGGCGGTTGATCTCTTCCGGCATGGTCCGGTCAAACGACCGCAGGCCGGCCTCGACGTGGGCAATCCGGATCATCAGTTTTGAGCAGACCAGGGCCGCCGCGACGGTGGAGTTGACATCGCCGTAAACCACCACCAGGTCCGGCTTGGCTTCCAGCAGCACGGGCTCAAAGCGCTCCATAATCTGGGCGGTCTGCTGCGCGTGGCTCCCTGAACCGACCTGAAGATTGATGTCGGGAGCCGGCATTCCCAGCTGCTGGAAAAACACCTCCGACATGTTGAAGTCGTAGTGCTGTCCGGTGTGGACAATCATCTGCTCCACCCGGTACGCCGCCAGCGCCCGGACCACCGGGGCGGCCTTCATAAAATTGGGTCGTGCTCCTACTACGTGGCAGATTCGCATGAAACCTCTTTTATCGTTCGAATGTAGGACCCTGAATCAGTTTGGCGCTTGACGGGCAAAGCAAGGCTTTCAGCCTGACACCGCATCCGCCCCGGAAAGCTCCCTGTAGACGGCATGGGTGATGGCCGAAACCCCGGTCCAGGAATGGCGCGCGCAAAAAGCTGAAACACTGGCATCGGGGATTTACGCCGGTTCCTATGATGCTGCAGATTCCACCGCACGAATTCACACTCCCAGATGAAACAATGACTTGTCCCAGCTCTTTATTAAACTTCTCTTGACTCCTGGTAAAAACAGCCGCGTGCGCTTGGCAAACTTCCAGCCAAAGAGCTGCTTGATCCAGGAATACTTCCAGGATAAGCGCGGGGCTTCCAGTTGCCCACCCAGTCCCTGTGCCATCTCTCGCATTCGACTCACAAGGTCAGGTCGCTCGGGGTAGAAGTAGAACATCCAATTTTGCATGAACGTCACGCAAGCGGCCCGGGTCCTTTCACTATCCTCCAGCGATAGAAGATAGCTGATATGCAGCTGCAGGGACCTGAACTGTGAATCGAGTTTGGGGCTTGCCAGACCCAGGTAGCTCAGGCTGTTTGATCCATGCATCCGATAGTACACCCGCGCCTCCGGAACGAACCGGACGCCATCGCTTTGCATGAGAACACGACAGAAATACTCTCCATCGTCATCGGTCATCATGTATGCGTCCCATGGGCCCGCGGCTTCGGTCAGCTCACGACTGACAAGCCATGTGGCAGGTTGCATGAAAAGGTTATTCGCCATTTTGGATAACAACCATTCATTGGGGGGCAAATCCCGCCACAGATCTGAAGGAACGAACACTGCCCGGTGATATCGAAACGCGAATCGCGCCCAGGCCGCCGAAATCAGAGTGCGCTTGCTCCCGCACTGCTTGACGACCTCCATCTGTCTGGCAATCTTGTCGGGGGCCAGGAGGTCGTCTGCGTCCAACCACTGAATATAATCACCCTTGCTCAAACTGAAGGCGTTGTTTCGTGCCGCAGAAGCGCCCTGTTGCTTCTGTAAGACAACGCGGACGCCGTGGGATTCAAACTGCCTCGCAAGAGCCAACGTTCGATCGGTAGATCCGTCATCAACAACGATGATTTCCTTGGGCGACCATGTTTGGGCAAGCGCCGAGCAAATTGTGTCCGCAATCCAATCCTGGGCGTTGAACGCGGGGATGAGAATCGAGACCATAGCATCCATGTCAGATGCCTCCTAAATGACGTTCCGCACACCCTGCGCATACCCGCGTCCATGCTCCAGGGATGGCATGCCAATAAAATCGCGTATTGGTAATGAAGGTTGATGTTAGCCTCGCGCAGTCAGAGTGAAACGCTCATTCAGGAACTGGAAGGGGAACGTCCGAACATCAAGCGGACAAAAGATTGTCTCCACGATTCTCGCGGTGCGAAGAAATACATGGTAAGGGATGGGAACCGGAGCGCCCTCGGCAATCGAGTGGCAGAAAGGCTCAACCCAGTATCTCATCGGCTGTTTCATGTCGGGGATTCTCCCCGGAAAGCTCCCTGTAGACGGCCTGGGTGATGGCCGAAACCTTGCTCCAGGAATGGCGCGCGGCGGCGTAATCGCGGATATCCTGCCTGCGGCTGTCCATTTCCCTGAACAGATCGCTTTCAAAATACTTCTCGATGGCGCCGGCCAGGCCGGCGGGGTCGTGCGGCCTGCACAGGAAGCCTGTGCGGCCCTCGACGATGTCTTTTTTCAACTCTCCCACGTCCGTGGCCACCACCGGAAGGCCATAACTATATCCCAGAAAGAGCACGCCGCTCTGGAAAATCGCCGTGTAGGGAAGCGCCAGGACGTCGGCGGCGGTGAAATACAAAGGGATGTCCTGGTCGGGAATGTATTCGGCCCTGACGATGACGTTTTGGCTTTCCTCGACGCGCCGCAGCGCCTGCCGGGTGCGCTCCCAGTAACCCTTATAGGTCCTGATCAGCTGGCCGGCCACGATCAGGCGGTAGCGCGTATCCTTCTCCAGCAGTTCTTCAAAAGCAGCCAGCAGGTCATGGAGGCCTTTTGAGGGGCGCATATTTCCGAAGAACAGGATGGTTTTCTCAAAGCGGCTGATGCCCAGCCGTTGCTTGGCTTCCGCGGGGGTCAGGCGGGCGGGCGGAACCGCGTTGTTGATCCCGTAGGGTACCACCGTCACGGCCTGTGCAGAAACGCCAAAATCCTTTATGAGTTCGTCTTTCATCTTTATGGTATGGACAAAAATCTGGTCGCACAGCCGGTATTGAATTTTCAGGGTCAGGCGGTTCCAGGCGGAATCCCGCCGGTCCCTTTTGGCCATGTTCACGTTGTGGGCCGTCAACACGATCTTTTTCCCCAGCATGCGGTAATACAGCATCAGCAGGGTGCGGTCAAACCACTCGATCCGGTTGTTCCACAGGATATGAAATATTCCGGGCCGGGCCTTCCAGGCGTAGGCGATCAGGCGAACGTAGTAAGCCAGCAGTCTTTTTCCATTCATCAATGTGCCGGCGCCACGTCCACGCCTTTTCCACAGATTCAGAAATTTCAATCCCGGGGTGGAATGCATTTCCGGACCGTCCAGGCGGGAACCGCCCACCACCTCAAGGCGCACCCCCTGCTCCACCAGCGACAGAGCCAGGCCATAAGCGTAATGCCGGTCTGTGCCTCCGGTCAGCAGGGCGGTTTCAACCGGTTCCGCGGCAGCCCGGGCCGCCTGGCCGGGACTCTTGAAACCCTTCGTCATGGGTCTTGGAAACTCTTGCAGGGCCGATGTTTGCAATGGAATGACCTCCCGCCCGATTCGGAATTTTCCTGGCCGGCCTCAGCGCAGGTCCGGCGCAGGGTACAAAGAAGAAGCGCTGTATATTAAAATCCGGGTTGGATGCGGCTCGCGGGGCAGGCCCGCGGCCGACCCTTTTCTCGGCCTCCTAGCCGGTGACATACGGAGTTTTGATCACCCGGATGCCGAGGAAGGAAAGGATATTGCCGAGGTGCCAGACGAGTTTGACCAGAGCGGTCATCAACACGTGATGCCCCACGATGGCCGCGAACGGCAGCAGCAACACGTACGCCGGAACGGCCATCAATGACTTGGCGATCTTGGCCTCGCCGAAATTCCGATGGAGGGGGCTGACGCTGCCTTGCAACAAGCTTCTTTTGAGAATGAACAATCGCTTCCATCGCGAGGGAGGAACAATCTCGTAAACCACGGCTTCCTGGCACCACACAAAGGTGCGCCCCGCTTCGATCATTCTGGTATAAAAGTCCCAGTCTTCTCCTGCCCGGAACTCCGGCCGAAAGGGTTGTTGCTGGCCGGCAAAGAGTTCTTTCTTCAACAGAGCGTTGTTCACCCGCCCCTGGGGCCCTTCAATCACCAAGCCTGTTGAATACATCGGTCTCTGCCAGAATTGGCCTTTCAAAATCCATCGGGGCGGTTTTTGGTTGAAGTGGCGAAACACCGGCCCCACCACTCCGTCGGTTTTATATTTGTGGCAGGCTTTTAACAGATTCAGCAGCCAGTCCCTGGCGGGGAACTCGTCATCGTCAATAAAAGCCACGTAGTCTCCAATGGCCGCGGCGACCGCTCTGTTCCGTGCCATGGGGATGTTCTGCTCAGGCTCCATGCAATAGACGACAGGGACAAGAGCACCCGCCGCAAACTGCGCCACGATGGGTTCCGCCGATCGTTCCTGGTCGTTGTCCGCCACCACAATCGAATAGGTAAACAAGCCTTCGGTCGCCTGGTCCTTCAGGCTTTCCAGAAGCCCCGGGAGCAGATCGGAACGCTTGTAGGTGCAGATGCAAACGCAGATATGTTCTGTTTGGTTGGGCATATGTTTTAAGGGGCCGAGGTCACCGGTTACCCCCTTCCTTCGCGAAGACCACTCCAAAGTCTTCGGTCAGTTGACGTTAACTGGAGCCTTAACTTCCACCCGATTCGGGAATTTCTTTGCCGGCCATCCCAAGCACGGCGCCGGCCGGGAGCCCGCCCCTGGCGGCAACGGGAGCCGCTTTGGGCAGGCGGCGGGACAAAAGCAAGTCCGGCAAAAGCTTCACCAGCTGATAGAGCGGTTCCAGGCTGCGGTGCAAAGCCACCACGGCGATCAGGTAGAAAGCCCCGAACAGCAGTGAAACGGTCGCCATCCGGGCCAGTGCCCCCTCGATCCCCGTTTCCGCGCCGAAGGGATGGGAATGCCACACCAGCCAGACACACGCCCCGGTCGCCGCCAGCGCGGCCACGATGTACCTCCAGATGGTTTCCAGCACGGGCTTTATTCCAAAACCGATGGGCTTTCCGGCGTACCAGAACGACGGCAGCAAGAGCAGCCAGAACGACGCCGTCCAGGCCATCGCGATGCCTATCGTCCCCCAGTGCAGTCCCAGCAAGAACATCAGGCCCGTCACCACAAACTCGACGATTCCCCAGCGAAACCAGCGGTTGGGGGTCCCGATGGAAAGGTGGATCCAGCCGTGGGTGTAATAAAGCAGCATGACGCCGATGCCCGGTCCGAAGAACACGAAGATGCGGCCCGCCTCTTCCCATCCCGGGCCCAGCACCACGCGGATCAGGTCCTGGCCCACCAGGCTCAAGTCCGCTCCCACGCCCATGCCCACAAACGCCAGCAGGGCAAGGGCCCGCAGGAAATACCGCCTGTACTGGAGGGCGTCGTTCTTCAAGCGGCTCAAAGCCGAGACGGCAACCAGCGAGAGGGGCGATACGAGCTGGTTGGAAGAAAGGGCGAACAGGTCATAGGCCTTTTTGTAGAAGCCCAGAGGCTGCGCCCCAAAGCGCCATCCCACCAGGATGTTGTCCATGTTGCGGGCAAAATAGTTCACCGTGAAATGGCCGTAAACGTTGACCGCAAACCGCACCAGTTTGGACGTTCCTGCGGCGCGCCGCGGAAGCCCGGGGACCCAGCGGCAATAGATCCAGCCGCCGGCGGTGGTGGTGAGCGGCAGGGCAATAACTCCGGCCACCAGCGCCCAGTATCCCCAGCCCATCCAGGCCAGAATGATGGACACCACCACGGAGGCGCCGCGGGCGAAAAGGTTGATGGCGGCGATCACGGGAAATTCCATGGCGCGCTTCAGCAGCGCCAGGTGCAGCACCGAGGCCCCGGTGATGAGGATGGTCAGCGAAACTCCGATGGACACCATCGTCACCCGCGGGTCGCCGTAGAACCAGGCCAGCAGCGAGCCTGCGCCCGCAAACGCCACCGTCAGCAGCAGGCTGGCGCCCACGTTGATCCAGAAAAGGTTTGTGGCCAGCGGGTGGCTGATCTCTTCGGACTGCACCACGGCTTCTGTAAACCCGTTCAGCCCGAAATTCATGATCAGCAGGCTGACCGTGGTGACCATCGCCACCACCCCGAAGTCCGCCGGCAGCAGCAGCCGCGCCAGAACCACGGTAGCCACCATCTGCACGCAAAGGGAGACGCCCTGGGCGGAGACGGATGCGCCGGCGCCGCGCACCGCCAGGCGGCGCAACTCGCCGTGGCTGCCGGCCACCGGATGGAACTTACCTTCTGCGTCAAATGGCCTCAACGGACCCTCTCGTAAACCATCTCATGGGCCGGCACAACTTCCACAGGAACGAATTCCTGCGAGGCGTCCAGGGGCAGTTCCAGTCCCCGGCGGGCGGCCGGGCCGGGCACCGCAATGATGGCCAGCAGGAGAAAAATCCACATGGGATCGAGCATCCGGAACCCGGCTTCTGAAAAGCTGTAGGCCAGGGCGGCGGCAAAGTAAGCCAGCCTCAGGCTGCCCGCTATCGCGTCCTGGCGGTAAACGTCCACCAGGTGCCGGTAGCCGGTGCCCAGCAGCAGGGCCAGGAATCCCACGCCGGCCCATCCCAGGTTCAGGTAAACTTCCAGGTAACCGTTATGGGATTCGTTGGGCTGCCAGGGGATAATGCTCCAGAGTTGTTCGAGCCGGTTGCCCAGCCAGAAACTCTCAAACCCCGTCCCAAACCACGGACGGGTGTCCATGGCGATCAGGATTTTCCACAGGCCGGTGCGGCCGGTCAGGGTGGAGTTCCGTCCAAACAGCCCAATGACGGAAGTAAAGATTTCAGGAAAAACGAAAATCAGGAGGGCCACGGACAACATTCCCGCAACCGCCATGTGGATGTTGGAGGCCCGCTGCTTTCCGGGCAGATTCACCATCACAATCAGCGTGGCCCCCATCATAAAACAGAACAGGGGAGTAATCGAGTTGGCCACCACAAAAAGCCAGAAGATGCATGCCAGGGCGCCTCCCAGGGCCAGCAACTCCCGGACCTTCCTGCGCCTCTCACGAAGCGCTTTGACAAAGAGCCAGAGGCAGCCGAGCCCGGCCACCAGGCAGACGACGCCGAGCATGTTCTTGTTGGTGGTGACACCCGTGTAGGTATAATCGCCGTCTTCAAGACTGTAGGCGCGCCCTATGGAGGGGTAAAACTCGATCAGCAGCACCGAAAGGGGCATCAGGATAAAAGCCACCCGGGTGATGACCCGCTTGATCGCCTCCAAGCGGTTCCGGTCAGTCAGAATTACCAGCACCATCACCACGTCGCCAGTCGCCTTCACCCATCTTTTCAGCGCCAGTTCGGGAGTTTCCGACCACAAGGTGCTGGCGAGGCAATAGCCGAAAAAGGCCAGCAGGGGCCAGTTCAATTTCAGCACCGCCACCACCCGGCGCATCCGGCACGCCAGAACAATGACTCCGGCCATCAGCAGCCCCGCCAGGATGACGCTGTCGAGAGGACTGCCTTCCCCCACCTCGCTGGCGCTCCGCACCACGTCGGCCTGGTTCGTAAGCCACACGGAAACCATCCGCGAGCCCGCCAGCAGGATCCAGATGGTGGGAACCCACAAGGCCAGTGAAGGCCGCGACTTGGGGTCCCGGTAAAGCGCAAAAAGCGCCAGGATTCCAGCCCCGAAAACCAGAGTGGCAAATGAAGCCATAAAGAATGACCTGAGGTGCAAAGAACGGCTGATTAGGCGTCGATGAACTGGCGGTGCAATAGTTCCAGGGTCAGCAGGGTGTGCAGCTCCAGGGTATAGTTGCGGTCGCCCCTGAGGTGTCCCCGTACCACGGCTTCCAGCCCCTTGCGCTCCACGTACGGCCGGGAGAGGCTGCGCGAATCCAGCAGCACATCCCGGACGTAGCCGGAAAGGAAGTCGCGGTACCAGACGCGAAAATGGGCAAACTTGTGCCGCCCCAGGAAGAGCTTTTCAAAGTGCAGCGGCGAAAAGAAGTGGTCGATCCTGGCCAGCCACTGGGGCATGCCGTAGTCGTAGGCGTATTCCGCCCTGAAGGTGAACTCGTGAAAGTTGCGGGAGGGCGCGGTGGAAAGGCGCGCTTTCAGCCCGTTGACGCCGCGGTCGCTGGGGACCCGGCCCAGCGCCGGATTGCCGTCGCAGATCATCCGCCAGCGGACGTCACGGTTCATATCCAGCACCTTCGGCTCCCGGTAAACCACCCGGACAAAATCGTTGTCCAGGTAGGGAGAACGGATCGTCAGCTGGCTCTGCTCGAGCGCCAGGACCCCGTAGTGCCACCAGGGCGATTGCAAAAAAGCGGCGAAGGTGACCGGATGCCGCCGCCGGAGCCCCGCATAGGTCGACCGGGCCTGCTGAACGCTGGAGCCCACTTCCGGCTGAAAGAGTCCGGGCATGGGATCGACCGGCTTGAACATGGGCGCCTGGGTCAGCACCTCGCTGCCGTAGGTTCCCACCACCCGCACGGGCGCAATTTCGCGGGCTTTTTCGCTGACGTAGAGATCGGCGGCGCGGTTGACGTGCACGCTTCCGTCGGTCAGATAAACGCTGCGCTCGGCGTAGTGGGGAAAATTCGCAAGAAACTCGTTGCCCACCGTGACCACGCTGTAAGGCTGGCGGCAGAGGTCCGCCACCTGCCGGGCCACCTGCACGTCGCGGCAGTCGCGGAACATTCCGCCGTAGGTGTAGCAGGGCAGCGAATCGGGCTGGGCCTTCCGCCAGGCCATGATCACCCGGGTGTCCATGCCGCCGGTGAGCGAAACGCCCACCGTCTGGCGGCCGTTAAAATAGCGGTCCAGGTTGCGCGAGAAGGCCTCGCGCAGCTCCTGGTAGTATTCTTCGGTGCTCAGGGGCGTCTGCTCTTCCCATTCACGCGTGTCGAAATAAGAGCTCTTTCGCGGGACCGGCCCGTTGCGGAATTCCCAGGAGGCGCCGCCCGGCAACAGGCTGACGCCCTGAAACATCGTGCGGTTCTCCAGCGCGCAACTGCAGCCCACAAACTCGCCCACACCCTGCATGTCCAGCTTGCGAAGCTCCGGCCGCACGGCCAGGATGGCCTTGGCTTCCGCGGCAAAATAGAAGGCCTCCGGGGACTCGTGGATGCAGAGCCGGTGCATCCCGTAACGATCGTTGAATAGCACCGCCCTCGCCTGCCGCCGGTCAATCACCAGCCCGTGGAACTTTCCGTTCAGGCCCGCCGGAAACTCCGGGTCTTCTTCATAAAGGTGGACCAGGTAGGACGGCCCTTTGGCCTCCAGCTGATGTCCGCGGCCCTTGAGGCGCGCGGCCGTCCCCGGCTCAGGGTATTCTTCGCCGGAAAACACCAGCACCACGTCCTGCCGCTCGTTGATTAAAGGCTGCCCGTCCGCAAAGGAGTTTTTCTGCAGGGCCCAGCCCACATAAACGCCCAGGGACTCGTCAATCCACGTCCCGGTGGTGTAAAAGGACTCATGGCAGATGGCCTGCACCATCTTGTGCAGTCGCGGCTCAGCGCTTTCGCGCGGCTCTCGGGTTATGAAACCCACAATTCCAGGCATAGCTTGTCTTAACCGTTACCTTTCGTTTTTGCTTGCGGCAATTCCCGGCTGCCCGCTCTCAGGCGTTTTCCAGGCCGGCGAATTTTTTGGCGTACCAGAGGCTGCGAATCCGGCGGTATTGAATGATCGCCGGCGCAGGAACCCAATCCAGCAGACTGCGGTGGAGACCCAGGCGCAGGGCCGCGCGCCCCGCCAGGGTCAGCGGAACGTAGTATCTGGGAATGTCAACTTTCTCAAACCCGTTGTGCTTCTTGAAGTTGGCCAGGGTGTCGCCTTCCCGCTTGCCATAGGAAAAGTTGGCGTACCAGAGAAGGGGAATGTTCCGCTCTGCGCAGGACTTGACGGCCTGGGCAATCAGCGCGTTGGTCGGGGCCCTGTCCCGGTGCTGTTGCATGGAAACAATATGCATCAGGCCGGCCTGGGTCAGCTTTTCATCGGTGACCAGCTTGATAAAGCCAATCATCTCGCCCTCGAAAAAGGCGCCGATAAAAATGCTCTGGTCAAGGTAGGTCGACGTCATTTCGCGTACCGTCTCCAGGTCCTTGCCGTAGTGCCGGAACGGCCTGCCCCCCCGGACCGGTGACTCGTTGTAAATGGCATGGATTCCGCGAATGAGCGCGTCATCGAACGGCATCTCGCAGGCGCTCACACCCTTCCGCTCAGCCTTCCGAATCATGTTCCTGGTCTTGTTATTTACCTGGTTGGCAGTCCATTCGTCGTAGGTCGTGATCGGGAGGACGGCAAAGTTGTCCCACTCCATCGGATACCTGTGCTCGGGCGAGCGGCTGGAAAGCCTTTGAATAAATGTGAAAAGGTCCGCGTGAGGCCGGAACTTTCTCAGCGATGCCAGAACAGCTTCCGGATCGTCCGGAAACTGGTAGCCTTCAGCATCAAGATAGGCGATGCGAACCAGCTTTCCGCGAAACTCTACCTGCTTGCCGCAAACTTCCATGGGGGAACAACCTTTCGTGAATGTGGAGATCGGAGGGCCGCCCGGGGGCCTGGAGAATCCGGCGCGGGGCCCGGCCGCTATAGCCGCCAAATGTAGGCTATTTTAGGCCTTTTTTCGGCCGTTTTGGGACGTATGGGATTTTCAAGCTCCAAAAACTAAAAAAATCAACATATTGATAATAAACAACTTACTAAAATTTTTAGTGCTGTCAAATTATCGAAAATCAAAAATGTGTCCCATTTTGAAACACCGCGTAAAAATTACACGAAGCTGTTAAAGGCGCCCCGGAAAAAACTCTTCGCTTGCCCGTTCGCCTTCGCGACGTATCGCGGCGCAATCCGCAGGTCCCCTGTGTACCGGAAGATCTCGTCTCCCGCCAGAAAGCGATATTCATGCGCGTTCACAAGATGCGTTTCCAGTTCCACCACATGCTGCCTGGCCAGCGAGAAGGCTTGCTGCAGGCGGCTCCGCGGGTCAAAGGGCACCAGGGAAAGAAAGTAGTCGGTCATGCGGTGGCTCCGCGCCAGATGGAAGTCCACAGCCTGCCGGTAGAGCCGGTTCCACAAGCTCTTTTCGCCGGGTTGAAATGAGAAGTTTCGCCGCACCGTGGTCCCGGACGGCAGCAGTCCTCCCCAGATGACGTTGGCACAAAGGTGCATGTGATGATGGCCGTCGATCCGTTCAGGCAGCGCTCCGTAAAGCCGGCCATACTCGTCGATCTGCGCCCGCACGACATACTCAAAGGATTTGGCCAGCAGGGGGTTAAAGACCACCTGCGCAAAACGGTTTCTGCGCAGGTAGGCAGCAACGTTTCGCTGGCGCTCCGCAAGCCCGGCGGGATACCGCAACGACGAAAAGGGCGTTGTCAGGTTCAAATGGAGGCCGGCGTCAATGCCCCGCTCCCAGGCCACGGCTGCCGATCGCTCTGAATCTTTCATGAAGACCATTGCGCTGACAGATGAAACCGTTCCCCGAAGGAGACAATCCAGCGTCCGGTCCGTGGTCAGAAAGTCGCGGCCCCAGTCGTCAGCGTTGATGATGAGAACGCCCGCAGCGGTTCCTTCAGGGCTCGCGCCCGTCCGCTCCTCCAGATGGCCATCGTTGACCGATGGAACAACAAATTCAGGCACAGAGTGAATTCCACGCACGGTCACGCTGCACTCTCCTCAGGATTTCATGGGAAGATTTACTTCGGCTGCTTCTGTGCTGGTTCGGCCAAAGGGAAGTTGATTTCAAGTTGGCGGAGGTGACTCATTCCAGACAATCCGTTCGCGCGCCTGCCCCGGAAGATTGGGTGTCCTACACGGCCGTTAATCGCCCTGAGCCTGGCTATGGGCCCCTCTCAGGAAGAAGCTCTTCAGCCGGACCATCTGATCTCTTTGACGAAGTTGAATGAGGTCTTCCGGCATGGATCGCTCCACACCGCGCATCAGGTCCCAGAAGTAAGCTGCCGCTATCAGGAGCCCGCCGAGGAAAATGGGTTTGCGCCGCATCTGGTAAAGGCAACGGAAAATCTCCCAGACGGGATGGCTGCCCAGCAAATAATCCTTATGTCCAACATTCAGCCTTGCGCGATAACCTGCGTATTGCGCGGTCCCCATCTTTCTATGGTGGGCGTAGGATTTTTCGGTAAACGTCCGGGTTCGCCAGCCTTTGGCGCGCGCGCTCAGCACTGCGGTCACGTCGATCCCGCCGGATTTTAAAGGCCGATAGCCGCCGATGGCTTCGAAGCATTCGCGTCGAAACATCTGGCAGGCGCCGGACACATGCTCAGTGCTGCTGAACCGAAAGTCGTAAGTGGAGCTTCCTTCCCAGAAGCGCGTTCCCACAAGCCCCAGCCTGGAATCGCCGGCCAGCCTGCTCAGCAGGAAAGCGAAATAGTCTTCTTCAAAAGAAATGTCGGCGTCCATGCTGACGATCGCCGTGTAATCCAGTTCCTTCACGCGGGAGCAGCCTGCATTGAACGCGTAAACCTTCCCCGCAAAATGGCGCTCGCGGCGTTGGGGCATCTGCACCAGCTCAATCCACGGGTATTCGGCGGCGTAGCGGCTGACGATTTCGTCCGTGCCGTCGGTTGAGCCGTCACTGACGATCACCCATTTGACCGGCTTGACGGTCTGCGCCACCACCGACTTCAAGGTCAGTTCGATAAACTCCGCCTCATTCCGCGCCGGAGTGATAATGACGTAAGCAGGAAGATCCGCCATGGCTAAACCTCTAGGGGAGCCGTCAGCTGAAAGGGTTGCGGCGTAGTGCTGGTTTTGCCGGGCCGCGACAAAAGCGTTGCCATGGCCAGCAGCATCCATGCCTGAGACCACCTGATATAAGAAATTCGGTTTGTCCAGTGACGGAGCCGGCGGTAATAGAAGAAGCCCCGGTCATCCCACATGTGGTTCATGGCCCATTGGAAAACCGACTGGGCCTCGGTCACGCAGGCGGGGTCCAAGTCTTCCAGTTCCATGAGCGTGATAATGGCCTGCGCCACACAATGAATGTCGATGGGATAAGTGCCATTATGAAAGTATTTCACCGCACCGTCCTCACGCAGGAAATGGGACCGATAAAAATCAAGGCCTCGCCGGAGATATCCATCGAACTCGCCGGTTCCGGCATAACGCCCGATGGACCGGAGCGCACAAAGGTTGAACCCGGTGTGAAAATTGTCAATCCATTGCTGGGTGCTCATTTCGCCGTAGGTCCAGGAGCCGTCAGAAAACTGCATGGCCGCCGAATAACGGGCGGCGGCAAGGGCAGGATCAAGAAATCGGCTCTCTCCCGTGTGCCGGTACACCCTGCACAACAGCGCCGCGGCCAGAAAGTTGGCGTTATAGACCTGGACCTGAAGGTCCGCCCGCGGGTAACTGAAACCGGCAACAATTCCTCCCCGTGTCCAGTAGAGTTCATTCAGGATATATTCCGCGGCGCTCGACGCCATTTCCAGGCAGCGGGAATCCTGGAATTTTTCATAAACATCCAGCAGCGCATTCGCCGCGAAGGTGGTGCAGACCAGGTTCGGGGCCCACCTCGGGACAATGCCTTTGCGCATCTGCCAGGGAAAACTGTATCCCCAGCACCAGTAATCTGTGCCTTGGGACCGAAGCGCAATCAGCCGCTCGATCATCAATCCGGCCAGAGGCTCCGCATCCACAAGGTTGGCGCCTGACAGCTTCATGAACGCCGAAAGGAAGAGCCCCATCGCCTTCGGGTTCTGGGCCTTCTGGACCAGCAACAGCCGCCGGAGGTTGATGGAACTCCTCTTCAAAGCCTGGGTGAGGGCGAGCCGGGGGAAACGGGAATTCAGGAAGGGCAGACGCTCAAACACCCTGCTGTTCAGAGCGTCGTAGGGGTCGTAGCCCGCCCAGTTATTTGCCTGGCAGTAGTCCACCAGTTTGCGGACCGCATCTTCACAAAGGTCTCTCACCGCCGGTTCGGGCTGGATGGATTGCTTTGGCAGGATTCCAGAAGCCATAATGTATGCTCGATTCGTGTTCCGACATTCAGGGGAGAAGCTCAAATTGCCGTGGTGAGCCGGCAGCCCCCAGGCGCTACATGCTGAGGCTCACGCCGCTGCTTTCTGGCTGAGCCTTCCCGTCTCAATGATGGCAACAAGGTTGTCAACAATCGTCCTCAAAGTATGGGATTGATGCTGGGCCGGCGCCCGCCGCCGCACCTTCTTCGGCACCACGATCTTTTCGCGAATATCGGCAAGCTTTTCCAGGAGAACCAGGCGGCCGTTTTGCGCGAGGTAGTGGTCAACAGCGCCAATCTTTCCGCGGAACACACTGTAAACCGGAATTCCCAGCGCCGCCGCCTCACGGTTCATCGTCCCGCCGCCGCTGATGGCCAGATCAGAACTCCAGAGCAGGTTCAGGCCGTCAACAGCGTGTTCGGGAATGATGATTCTGCGCTCCGCAAAAAGCTCAGGCCAGAGCGCTTTCGCGGCTTCTCCCTGCTTTTCATTTCGCGGAAGCAGGACAATCCGGGCGCCCTGGCCTTCAGCAAGATATTTAATGGCCGCGTGAAAAAGCTCGTCACTCTCAGGATTGTAGTAATGCGCCTCATTGGCGGGGGGACGGGCGGTAACCACAAGGTCGTATTCCTCGAGGCCCAGCCGGGATCGCAACCCGGGCTCGGGCCTGAACCCGGGGACATAGACGTCTTCTTTGATTCCCGGATATTTGAACACCCGACGAGCGTCAAGGTGAATCGCGGAATCCGGAATCACCGCCGGAACCATCACCCAGTCAGGAAGAAGCTTCCCGGTCCCCTTGGTAAACTCATAGTCCCATAGGGACAACGAGGGGATTCCCAGAAGGGTCGATGCAATCGTCTGAGCGCGTGACCCGTGGGCCACTGCAAGGCGCACATCTTCACCTCTCATCAGGGAAGCCAGCCGCAGCGCGCGATAACAGGTGCCGGCAACCTTTGCCAGTTTGTGCTTGCCGTAGTGGCGCCCCACAAACGTGCAGGGCAAATTGTAAAGCTTGACTAAATCACGGACCTGAAAGCAATCCCGCGCCGTCAACACGACCGGATAGCCCAGTTCCTCGAGTTCTTGAATAATGGGCGCGAAAAAAGGAACATGGGGAGAATTGTCCATGTCGATCCAAACCTTTGCCTTTTCCTTATCGTGGTTTGCCGACTTGAAAGCCAATCGTCCTCCATCGTTCAACATTCTTTTTTCCTCCGATGACAAGGGTATCCCTTTCTGCCCGCGGGAAAGCGGGTGCTCAAACTCGAGATGCGAAGTTGCCGGATGAAGTGGAATCATTGGGGACCTCGTCATTTTTAACATTGAGGGATCCGAGCCGCCGGGCCCACCAGGGGGCGCCGAATGCGATCAGGCTGGAGATCCCACCCTTTCTTTCCGCAGAACCATTACACAGCAATCGCGCAGGAGTGAATCCAATTTACCAAATGAGAGGGTCTGCAAGGTTAAGGTCACCGTAGAAACAGCCAAATCTACCAGCCGGGACTTGGTGCGTATTCGCTGGATCGTCTGATCGCCCTCTGCCAGTTCGAAATAGACTAGAGAAAATCCGTTGTCTTGTGAAAAACGGATTACGTTCCTGGGTAGAATTGCTGTACGCAGGTACGTCGGGAACGGGTGCGACTTGTATTTCTTGGCCCGATAATAGAGTTGGTGAAACCACAGTGGCGTGAACTTCGTTATCAGGCCCTTATAGGAAAGAAGATTGGGAAACGCGAGGACCAATAATCCGCCCGGTTTCACTGAGCTACACATATTTCGCAATGCATCTTTCGGTCTTGAAAGGTGCTCCATCACCCACCAGCAAACCACAACATCAAATTCATCCTTGGGCAGCGGATACGACTGGATGTCTCCGCGGATCTTTTCCTGTACCGTGATATTCCGCGCCAGCTGTTCACCGGAAATGTCAATACCTACGGCGTCCGTCACCGGCCTGAACTTTACGTGGCTGCCGGATCCACAACCAGCCTCCAACATTCTGATGCGGGGCTTGGCCTCTAAGAGGGTGTTGCAAAACTCAGAAACACCTAAATGATGGGAACTCATATTTGTGTACCTCTTCAAACGTCATTCGGAGGATTGATGTAACGGCTTCTAATGGGAGGACAGCATCGGCCCCTGAAGAGGGAGACTTGCGTCATCCATGAATAGGGGCTGGACCAAACCCTCCCCGGAACCCACCGGGTGAGTGACCGGGGAGGTCTTGTTCCATACCTGAAAGGCCCCGCACACATCCTCGGTTAAGCGGCGGCTTCGCGCTCTTCGTCGCCGGACAGCTTAGCGGCGAATTCCTGCAGCCGGGCGGCCACCAACTGTTGCTGCTCGCTGGTGATCCCCGGGAACATCGGGAGCGAGACGATCTCCTCAGCCGTTTTCTCGGCCACCGGAAAGTCACCGGCCTTATAACCCAGATGGCTGTAGGCTTTTTGAAGGTGCAACGGAATGGGATAGTGAATACCCGTCCCGATGCCCGCTTCAGCAAGAAAATCCATGGCCTCGCCACGGCTCTCCATCCGGACAACAAACAGGTGGTAAATGGCGTTGGCCCACTCCGGTTCGTGGGGCAAAATAAGAGGCTGGCCTGCCAGCAATTCACGGTAACGCGCAGCAGCCTCGCGCCGTTTCTCGTTCCACTCGTCAAGAGACCTGAGCTTGATGCGCAGAATCCCCGCCTGAATGGCGTCCAGCCGGCCGTTGTAGCCTTCAACGTCGTGATAGTATTTTTTGGGCTGGCCATGGTCACGCAGCATGCGGACCTTCCGCGCCACTTCGGGATCATTCGTGGTGACGGCCCCGCCCTCGCCGCAGGCGCCCAGGTTCTTCCCCGGGTAGAAACTGAATGCCGCGGCAAGCCCCATGGAGCCCGCCATTCTCCACTGCTTCATTTTTCTTGAAAAGTATTGTGCGCCGTGGGCCTGGCAGGCGTCTTCAATCACCATCAGATGGTAACGTTCCGCCAGCTCCAGGATCGGATCCATGTCCACGGGCTGGCCGTAAAGATGGACCGGGACGATGGCCTTCACCACCTGGCCCGTAGCACGGTCAAGCAGGCGTCCGGTCGCGCCGTCCACAAAGCACTGGTTCGCCAGATAGCTTTCCAGCCGGCCGGCATCCATGTTATAGGTCCGGGGATCCACATCCACAAACCGGGGCACAGCGCCTGCCTGTGAAATCGCTTCCGTGGTGGCGATAAAGGTACTGGGGACGGTGACCACGGCATCGCCCGAACCCACGCCCGCGGCGATCAGAGCAAACCTCAGCGCATCGGTGCCGCTGTTGACGCCCACGCAATGATCAACGTCGCAGAACTCGGCAAATTCCTTTTCAAACTGCTCCACTTCCGGACCGCCCACAAACCCGGCAGTCCTCACGGCCCGCCTGAAAACCGCCACCAGCTCTTCTTCAATCTCCGCGTGCAATCCGGTCAAATCAAGAAACGGTACTTTATAGGTTGTGCCCATTATTTCCTCCCATGGCGATCGATCTCAAAAACCTTGCGGGGCTGCCCACCACAATCACGTTGGCGGCAACATCCTTCGTCACCACAGCCCCGGCGCCAACGATGGCGTTTTCACCAATGGTCACATTGGCAAGAATGGTTGAACCCGAGCCGATGGAAGCTCCCTTCTTGATCAGCGTCCGCTCAACCTTCCAGTCATCTTCTGTCTGCAGCGTTCCATCCGGATTTGCCGCCCGCGGGTAACTGTCGTTGATGAAGGTTACTCCGTGCCCGACAAACACGTTGTCTTCAATGGTGACGCCTTCACAAATAAAGGTGTGGCTCGAAATCTTGCAGCGTTTCCCGATTCTGGCGTTCTTCTGGACTTCGACAAAGGCGCCGATCTTGGTCTCGTCGCCGATTTCGCAGCCATAAAGATTGACAAACTTGGAAAGCTTTACGCCCGATCCGAGCCTGACATCAGGGGAAACACATACGAAATCGTTCATAGGTAAACAGCCTTTCCTTTTGCTTTCAGCGACTTCTCGGCCGCCTCCAGCATCCTGACAACCCGCAGGCCCGCCTCTCCGTCATTGAAAGGAGTTTCACCACTCTCGATGCAGTTGACGAAGTAGGCCAGTTCCGTACGAAGGGCCTCGCACTGTTCCAGCTTGGGCGCCCACATGTCGCCCGAACGGTAGCTGACGAGCAGGTTATAAACCCCCTCGCGATTGCCCATCTCAACGCCCTTGTCGTAAACCTTGATCTTCTCGTCCGCCTCCAGATCGTTCCAGACCAGCATCCTTTTCTCACCACCGATCAGGGTGGTCCGAACCTTGACGGGAGAAAGCCAGTTCACGTTCACGTGTGCGATCACATTTCCGGGGAAATAGATCGTAATGAACGCGATGTCTTCAAGCCCGTTGAGGTGCTGTTCGCCCGTGGCGATGATGGCCTCGGGGTTTTTCTGGATCAGGTGGTCGAGAATGGAGAGATCATGCGGAGCCAGGTCCCAGACGACATTGACGTCGTGCTGGAAAAGTCCCAGGTTGACCCTCATCGAGTCGTAGTAGTAGAGAGGACCCAGGGTCCCTTCGTCCACCAACTGGCGGATTTTTCGGACCGCGCCGGTAAAAAGGAACGTGTGATCCACCATGATCTTCAGGTTCTTTTTCGCGGCAATTTCGATAAGTTCCTCAGCCTCGGCAACCGTGCGCGTAAAAGGCTTTTCCACAAAAACGTGCTTCCCATTCTCAAGGGCCGCCTTGGCCAGTTCAAAATGTGTCCAGACCGGCGAAATCACCGCCACAGCATCAATATCCGTTGAAGAAAAGATGTCCTGCGGATTGCTCAGCAGCCGCGTGCCGTGATTCACCGACTCCGCGCGCCGCAACGCTGCGGGATTCTTGTCGCAAATACCCACTACCCGGGCGCCCGCCAGGCCCTGTAAATTCCTGACGATATTGGGCCCCCAATAGCCGTAACCAATTACTCCAACTCCAACCATGTTTCACCCCCGTATCGTCCGGAGCGGCCTGACCCTGGGAAAACCCCAGCCAGTCATTTGCCGATCTGCCCGGACTGTCTGCCTTCCTGCCACACTGGTCTCGCACCCGCAGGCACAAACCCGCGGGAAGCATGAGATATGCAAGCTCGAACTTTTGGGTTCAATTTGCCGGGCAGGTAAGGCACGCCTTCAATAGGCGCCGTCGCCAGAAATCATGGCGAGCGGTGTTTCAAACAAAATCTTGATATCGAGCCATATGGACCATGACCGCGCGTATTGCAGATCCAGCCGAACCATGTCATTGAACGTCGTGCGGCTGCGCCCCTTGACTTGCCACAAACCCGTCAAGCCGGGTTTGACTTCAAGGACCCGCCGCCGGTGCCAGATGTCGTAGTATTCGACTTCATAGGGAATGGGAGGGCGCGGCCCCACCAATGACATTTCACCCATCAGGACGTTCCAGAACTGCGGCAATTCATCCAGGCTGGTCTTGCGCAGGAATTTGCCGATCCGCGTAATGCGCGGATCCTCCGTAATCTTGTAGACAGGAGCCGGCTCCACTGAATTCATTTCGCCGGCAATAAATCGCTGAATAAATTCTTTGTGCACCGACCCGTCATTGGAGGGCCGCATGGTCCGGAATTTCAAGAAAGTGAACGGCACGCCGCGATAACCCACCCGCGATTGCCGGAAGAGAATGGGGCCATCGGATGTCATCTTAATCAGCAGCGCAATGACTGCCATGAGGGGAGTGAGGATGCACAGGGCTGTGGCGCCACCGATGATGTCGAGCCCCCTTTTTACTGTGCGATGCAGCTTCCTGCCCGATTCTTTCTCCCTCAAATCACGGTAGAGGCCTGACCAGTTCTCCCAGTTGGAGGCGTTGTCCGGCTGCAGGTACATCCGGATGTCTATCCGGTTCATTTCGTCCGCTTTGAGTCGTTTGGAAAGGGCCGAAATCACCTTGGCGCTGATGATGTCGCTGACGGATATCGGGCCTTCCTGCCGGACTTCCACAAAGATGACGCCCAGGATAGCTCCCTGCAGGTACCAGCCACGGATATCCGAATCCCTCGATGCGGAACAGACGGAGGCCCAGACGTCTTCAATCACCCTTCCACTGTTGCCGTTGACCATGACCTTTCGCAGGTCAAGGAGCATCAGCAAAAAGGGCTTTTTCGACCTCTCTGCCCTTTTCCGCTCCAGGCAGAGAAGTTCCCCAAACTGTTTTTCGCCCGGGATGGAGTCATCGACACCAACCGGATCCGCCTGTGGCAATGACGATGCCGACGTCCCCAGATTCCATTGATTGTGCATACTTCGCAGTGACATAAGTTTCACCTGGCCATCAGAGCATTGAAAATTTCGTGAAGCACAAAACAGCCTCTCCGGCAATTCTGGAATCCAGGGATCGGCTCCGACATGTGTGTATAGCTCCGCCCTCTGAGCCACACCTTCTGTGTCCCCAAAAACAACCCTGGAATCATCTCCCGGCTTCACACAACCGGAACCTTGCTGGAATCCTTCCACCCCTGGTTGCCGTCAGGCCTTAACAGCTCTTTCTTCGCAACCAGGCGCCACCTCACTGCGCCCGATTTCCCATGGATTCCCATGCCCGGGCTGCAGATTGCGCCAAACCTCTTACCCTGCAATCCGTTTCTCGTACGGAGCACGGCCGGGTTCTTCATCGCCGTCCGCGCTGGTGCGGTTGTTGCCGTATCCGTATGAGTCGTAACCGTAGTAGTCCTCCATGGCCCGCACGTCCATGCTGTTCAAAACCACTCCGACCACGTTGGTCAGCAGCTTCCGCGCTCTGATGACATAGTCCCGGGGCGCCATCCCGCTTCGGACCACCATGAGGCTGCCGTCAGCCAGCCCGGCCAGGACACGCGCGTCCATCAGATTGGGCATGAGCGCCGGCGAATCAATAATGAGATAGTCGTATTCTTCAAGCAGCTGGCTGATCAGAATCCTCATTCGCGTGGAGGCCAGCAGGGCGATCGGGTTCATGGCCGAGCGACCGGCAGGCAAAGTGTCAAGCCCCGGCGAGAGCCCCGGCAATACGCAGGAAGCCCAATCGTTCAATCCCGACAAGTAACCTGACAGCCCGCGAACGTTCCGGAAACCCAGCGCCCGATGAACAGAAGGACGCCGAAGGTCGGCGTCAACCAGGATGACGCGGCTCCCCTGCTGCGCCAATGCGATGGCGAGGTTCACCGACACCGTGGTTTTACCCTCCCCCGGCTGGGAACTGGTGACCACAATGCTCCGGAGCACCTTTTTCCGGCCGACGGCTTCCAGCATCACTGAACTTCCCAGCGTCCGGAAGGCCTCCACCAGCGGCGAGTATTTCTGATGGACCTGTTTGTCAATTCGGTACCAGGGGGCCTCCGACCTTGTCATCTGCGATGTATCGATGACATCGGGAAGCATCAAGCCGTGGCCATTGTTGCCATGATTGCCGTCCACCACCAGTTCGGAAAGAGACTCGACGGCAGGAATCATCGCCAGGGCAGGCAGACCCAGGAAGCGGTCAATTTCCTCGACGGTCTTCAAGGTAGTGTCAAAGTGCGCCTGCAGGAAAGCGATTCCAATCCCCAGCCCCAGGCCGAGAATCAGACCCAGCGCCAGATTGAAAACGATCTTTGGTTTGATGGGCAGGAATTCCGGCACAGCCCGGTCGATGACATTGACGTTGTTCGCCTTGATCCGGGCCACCAGACTGGCCTCCTTGACCTTTTGCAGAATGCTCTCATAAAGCTGGTTATTGGAATCCGCGTTCTGCTTCAATATGTTGTATTGAGTGGACTTCTCAGCAACCTGGTTTGCCGCATACTTCTGGTTCTGGAATGCCTGCGCCAGAAGAGTTTCACGGCGGACAGACGCCAGGTAATCATCGGTGATACTCGCGGCCGCACGCTGGCGCTCACGAGCCAGAGTCTGCTCCGCCGCCTCAAGCTGGCTCTTCACCTGTTTGACCTTGGGATAGCTGTCATTGAACGTGGAAGCCAGCTGCGCATATTGGGTCTTGAGGTCGGCAACCTTCTCCGTCAGGGTCTGCAGAAGCTTGTCCTGGAAAACGCCGGGTAGCGAACCATAATTTCCCTTTTGGACCAGGTTGTAGACCGACTGCTTCTGGTACCGCTCTGCCTGGGCCGTAGTCAATTGTTCCTGGATCTGCCGGAGGCGCTCACTGACAACATTTTGCGAGGTGCCATTGTTGTTATCCAGGTAAAGCAGCCCATTGCTGCGCGCATACTGCGTCATATTTTGCTCTGACTTTTCCAATTCGGTCCGCGCATCGTTGACTTGGTCGGCAAGCATTTTTGTAAATTTCTCGGTGGCCTTTTGGTGCAACTGCAGGTAGTTGAAGACCACTGCATTGACAACGCGAGCGGCCAGGCGGGGGTCGCTGCTTTCATAGCTGATCTTGACCAGCCGGCTGCTTCCTACGCGGGAAACCTTGAGCGAAGAGTCAAAACGGTCTACCAGGCGCTGGTAAGCCTCGGGATTCATCCCGGATTCAATGGATCGATCCGCTCCCAAACCAGAGTCCGCCGCGTCCGCCTTCGCCTGCGTGGAAGAATTCCCGGCCGCTTCAGAAGAAGCCTCGGGATCAGACCCCGTATACCAGTGGGCGAAAGCATGCCATATGCCGCCGATGATCCCTGTGGAAGAACCCTGGTCGTTCTTTTTCGCCAGGATGACCTCGTCTATCACCCGCCGGGCCAGAGTATCGCTTTTGAGGATTCCGATCTCTGTCTCCACTTCTGTCACCACAACGTTATTGGGAGCCGCGCTGCGGCTCTGCAACTGCTGCAAACTCTCGATGTCCGGCGTCGCCTCTTTGACCTCGATCGTTGCCTGAGAGCGATAAACCGGCGTCATGAAGAGAGAGACAACCAGAGCAGCCATCATGATGGCTGCCCCGGAAATCAGGACCGTGCGGTAATGATCGCGCAGCACCCGCAGGAAGTAATGCAGGTCGACGTCCCCATCAGGATCCGGCCCGCTCGAGTTCACGACCGTCGCGGAAAGCTTTCGGACCCTCGACAGAACTCCGCCCTTGTAGAGTTCAATTTTGTTTTCTAAGCTCATTTCAAAGTCTCCAACACTTCCGGAATGTCTTCATCGCCGGTCATGGAATTGCTCGGTAAACTATCCACTGTGAAAGCGTCTTTAGGACACCCCTGCCAGCCGATTGGGGTCCATTTTTGGGAATAAACAGAACATCCTTGGGCTGGAGCGCAGGGTCGGGTTCCTTTCCTGACAGAATCTTGTTCAGCTTGATAGGAAGTTCGATTTTCTGCCCGTTCTCTGCAACTCGAATAATCTTGGCTTTGCCTTTGTCCACATCCGGCCCCATGCCCCCACCCAGTGCAATCGCCTGCAAAACCGTAATCTGCCCGCTGGTTTGTATGGGGAAACCGCCCGGCCGCACGACGTCTCCAACCACATAGACGATGCCTGCTGCCTTGACCTTGATGATGTCGCCCGGATAAATAGGGACGTTGTACCTGGGATCTCCCGAATCCAGCAGGCGCTTCAGGCTCACCTCAACCGTGTCACCCTCTTTCCCCTGGCCTGAGGGCGCGGTGGATACTGAGACGGGAGTTCCGCTCCCGGCGCCGGCTTTCTTCGCGGCGCTCGAGGAAGAAGCCGTATCGATTCCGCCCCCTCGCATCACCAGCACTTCATTTCCAGCATCAGGCGCGAGTCCCTGGGCCATGGAAAGCATTTCGAGAAGAGTCTTGGTCCCGCGAATCTGAAACACCCCAGGCTGCTTGACAGCCCCCATCACTGAAACGCTATGGCTCTGCATCTCGGTGACCGTAACGGTCACCTGAGGATCTTTCATGTAGGTGCGGCGCAGCAACGCCTGCAGGACCAGCTCGAGTTCGCGCGGCGTCAATCCCTCGGCCTTGATAGTCCCAAGCAGAGGCAATGAAATCTCACCATCTCCCCCGACCCGGACAGTCTGGCTCAGGTCCGGTGCATCAAAAACGGTCACTTGCAACTGGTCGTCCGGCCCTATACGGTAATCACCCGGAGACGGGCTGCCCGTAGAGCTGGAAAGGGCCGAATGAACCAGGCTCTGGAGACGGCGGTTCCAATCGTCGGTGGTTTCCATCTTTGTGTTGCTGGCGGCTTGTAGAACAGTTTGGCCTGAAGGAGCAACAGACTGGGCCGCACCCTTCAGCGCCCCTGCGGCCACTAGGACCGCGAGACCCAACCATATCCGAGACATCTTCCGCCTCCCTTCATCCATCGAAAGCTCCGCAGAAACCAAATTCATCGTCTTGTCGCTTGCCGCCCGCTACGACGACGCTGTATGCGCCGGCTGCAGCAGCGTATTTCCAAAACCCCAACCCCTGGCCATTGCCGCGGGAGCAACCACGGGCGCGGTCCTGGTCTGAGAACCTGCCACCCGCTCAACAGTGCTTGCGTCCACCTCTGCAGCCACGGACCTCTCCAGCAATGACACTGAAACAATCAGCCGAGTCAGCCCTTTCTTCCGCACCAGAAACCCTTCCAGGCCTCTCAGCGCGCCCGACTTTACGCGGACCAGGTCGCCGCAATTGAGAAACGGATGCGGCTCCACATTGACACGGTTCTCAATCACACTCCGGACCGCCTGGATTTCCTCCTCCGGAATTCCGGACAGCTTCCCACCCGTAGCCACCATTCCGTGAACCCCGGGCGTGGTGACGATGGCGAGCCGGCGATCCAGATCGCCGCGCAGGAAGACGTAGCAGGAAAACAGGGGCAACTCCAACCTCTTCGTCCGGTCGCGCCACTGCCGGACTTCCGTGTAGAGAGGAAGAAAAACTTCAAACCCCTTGTTGGCGAGCGTCCCGGCAACCAGCTTCTCGTGCTGGTGACGCGTGTGCACCGCGTACCAAAACGCGTCCACCGGCGCGCCTTCAGCTTTTTCAAACGGCATGTTGAAAAGAGACATATCCTGATCCCCTGGTCACGCAGCGCTTTGGCTTGACTCCATGCTTTCTCTGACCCGCGCCTCGACATCAGCTCTGGGCCGATCAGAAATCAACCCGGCCGCCTTGATCTTGTAAAGAAGCGCCCGATAACTGATGTTCAGTACCCGAGCCGCCTGCCTGCGATTCCACCGGGTCTCCTGCAAGGTCCTGAGAATGATCTTGCGCTCCAGCGCCTGTGCCGCTTCACGAGTCACCTGCTTCAGCGAGACGGAGTGCCGGGGGAACTGCACCGGAGCAACGGACCGCCGATCCTCCTCTGCGGGGCCGACCCCTTTGGTTCCCTCGATCCCCAGGAGCACATAACGCTTCATCACGTTTTCCAGCTCGCGAATATTCCCGGGCCAGTCATACTGGCGCAAACGATCCATCAGTTCCGCGCCGGGCTGCGCCGGTTGACAACCAAACCGCTCGCTATAGATCCGGCAAAAATACTGGGCAAGCCGGGGGATATCCTCTTTGCGCTCCCGCAGGGGAGGCAGGCGTAAGGTTACAACGCTGAGTGCTGAAAAGAGGTCTGCACGGAAGTTACCGGCAACCACCTCCCGCTCCAGATCCCGCGAGGTTGTCGCGATAACCCGAAGCGCAACAGGATTCTCACTCCCGTTACTGGAAGCAAAGGATCGGGAATCTTGAACCCACTGCAACAGCTCCCGCTGGTATCCCGGCATGGCCTCGGAAACTTCCTTAACAAAAAGAGTGCACATCCTCTGCCCGGAGCTCCCGTTGCCACAGAAATCGTCCTGCCCCTCAATCCCCTGGGATTCCAGGAGAAAAGCGACTTCGTCGCTGGCACGGCCATTCAGAACCTGAGAGCCTAATTTTAGGAAAGGGGCATCAGACCCGGGATGGCAGGAGTGGATAAACCGCGCAAGAATCTCCTTCCCTGTCCCCCTTTCTCCCACGATTAGAATTGGCGCGCTGGTGACGGCAACTTTTTCAGCAATCTGCCACAACCCTCTCATTCCTTCGGTTTGACCCCAAATCGCTCCCTCGGAGGGAAGGGGCTGGCAGGAAATCAGCCGACTATCAAATGCATTTAAAATTGCTTCCATTCCTCTTCTCCCTCTTTCCCTGGTTCAGGATTGCACCGCAACCATCGGGAACCTTCCGACTTGCTCTCGGAAATTCATACCTGGAACTTCCTGAAGAAACCTGACTGTCATCGGAAATCTTGCCGGACGAAAGCTCAAAACCACCTTTGCCAGGCAATCCGTTAAAAAGTGCTCATATATCTACTCGCACACCGGGTGCCAAAGTACTAAGCTCTTCCGCGAACCAGCTGATTGGGCTTTCTAATCGCATAACAGGCTTCTATCACTATGTTTTGCAACAAGTTAGAAATTGATGCATGTGATGAAATTTGCCGCAACCTGAATAACCCGATGGGCTGACCTGCTTCACATCATGCAAACTCATTCATGCTTGAGAACTGTCTTGCACCCCGTTTCGCTTGTTCCCTGAATTCCAGGTGCCTGTAACCTCATGGCGCTTAATGCTCTATGCTTTACTGGAGAAAAACGAGTAGGGCACAGGCGGACGAAGGAGCTTGCAGATACATGCAACGCTCTTGTGCAACCGATATTCGGGCTAAACCCGGAAGCGCTGCCACCCCAAGTGATTGCCGGAACTGGAGAACTTTGTCAGGAAATTGGACGGTGCAGACTCAGGAAAATCAAGGATCCACAGAAAACCGGCACCTGCCCGCACGGATGAACCTGCCTGCCCGCCGGCGGTTCTCAGGCTTTACCGGCAAAAACCTTTTCTACCCAGGGCGCAGGGCTCTGGACGTGGAAGATACTGATGGGCTCAACCTCAAGAGCCGCGACCTCGTCCGCAAGGGAAATCGCCAGCATTTCGTCCGAAACTACCAGGTTGCTCTGGCTGTCATTTGCGTGGATCAGGAGGCCGTCAATACCCTCCTGCGGGCCTCCTGGCACTTGTGGCTGCTTTGCCTTCAGCAGGTACGAGATCGGGTCAAGACCCTGAACAACAGAATCCTTCTTGTGCTGTGGCCGCGCACTGAAGGCGAAAGAATCAGCGTCTCTGACCGCATCTTCCGCCGCGCGCCTTTTTAATTCCCTCGCGTCCAGTTGCTCCGCGTCCCTTGTGCCGTATTTCAGCTCAGTAAAGTTTTTCAATTTTCTCTCTCCCGCCTCACGTTGATTCTTTCGGGTGACATTCCGGCGTCCTTGATCTTGTAAAGCAGAGTTCGGTAACTGATGTTCAACACTCGGGCCGTCCGCTTCCGGTTCCATTGTGTTTCCCGAAGAGTTTTGAAAATGATTTTGCGTTCAACCTCCCGCGCTTCCTGCTTCGCCAGCTTCTTCAATGAAATTCCTCGTACGGAGGAAGCCAGGTGTGCGTGCGCCGGGGCCGCCTTTGCGACCAGATCATCGATGATCTTGCCCTCGGAACCCAGAAGGACGTAACGTTTCATCGCATCGGAAAACTCACGGATGTTCCCAGGCCAGTGGTACGCTTGAAGGGCATCGACCAGGCGTGGGGAAGGGGCTGGAGTACTTGAATCCAGTTCCCGACGGTAGCTTTCCCAGAAATACCTCACCAACCCCGGGATGTCCTCGCCTCGAGCCCGCAAGGGCGGCAGGTGCAGGCTGACTATGTTGATAGAGTAGAAGAGGTCCTCACGAAAGTTTCCGAGGCTCATCGTCCGTTCAAGATCATGCCGGGTGCTGCAGATCACGCGAAACAGCGGTGGAGCATAATCGGATGCATCGAAACCGGGAAGCTTGTCGTCGTGCAGCAACTGCGCCAGGTTGCGCTGAGAAGCAGAATTCAGCTCAGCCACCTCATCAAAAAAAAGCGTCCCGATGCAGCCAGGGCTTGCCGGAACTCCGTGGGAATAATGACCATTTCCACCGGCGCGTTTAACTTCCTGGCGCGGTGGCATGAAACTGGCGCTCTTGCGCCATCCTGCCCGTCCTGCAGGACTTACCTTGTGAAAAGGAGTGGCCTCCCCAGGGTACCTTTTGTGAATCAGCCTGGCCAGAACCTCTTTTCCACTGCCGGCTTCTCCCCGGATGAGAACAGGAACATCGGTATAAGCGATCTTCTCGAGTTTGTCCCTGACTTCGTTCATGGCGCTGGAATCGCCAAGGATTGCTTCTTCTGGAGGGAGAAGCCCATAACGGGTTGTGACAGCCGCGTTTTCTCTGGCCACGTATAACTACCTCTGCTGAGTGTCAACCTGACAGTTCGAGAGCACATCACCTTCCAAAAGCTCAGCGCCATGAATCCCGGCCGCCCCCGGACTTCGCAATTCTCCTGTAACATTCTTGTGTTGTGGGGTTTGCGTCTTTCTGGAGGGGAGGATTGCCCCGTCGCTGGTCTCCCTTCCAAAGGGCGGACTGCACGCAAACTCCTTCCGTCTACGGAAATGTTTTGCAGATGACAACCGGCAACTTTGAACACCTATGCAGCCAGCCTGGAACCTGGGCCGAGCGGAGAGTTGGGGCGCTTTTCCCGGAGCGGGTGTCCCCTTCCAGTTCCGATGCAGGCGTCCAAATCGCCAACGCCAACGCCCGCGTGCCGTTATAATTCAAAAGGGTTTGACACTTTGCCCGATATCGGGCAAAACTCTAGACGATAAAGTAACGTCAGGGGTGCATGATGGCTTCCTTGCATTGCACCCACATTTCGCAGCGATGCTGACAAGCACAACGCCTTCCGGATCAGCCTTTAGCTGCAGAGTGACCGAATGCCCATTGAAGACCGTCCGTGTTTCGCCGGGTTGTCCGTCAATGCCCGTCGTTCAATAATCGGCAACTACAGCTACCGCGTAAATCTGGGGCCAGGATAAGGGTTAACCAGCGCGCAGGAGGGAGCTTTTCCATGTCTGCAGTCAGAAAGAAAACCAAACGTCCTCGATCCCGGCGCGGGTCCTCTGATGTCTTTTCTGAACTGGTCGCTCATTTGCGCAAGAACCGGGCACAGCTTCAGGAGGAATGGGCGCAGCGCATTTCTGAAGCCCGGTTATTGACGACCATGCGCGATGAGGAGATTCTTACTGAAACGACTTCCATCTATGACAACTACGTCGATGTCCTCGAAACCGGAGTCGTCGAGGCCTTGGAAGCCTACGCCCGCAACCTCTCCGAACGGATCATCCCTCGCGGCGTGGAAACTCACGAAGTCATCGGCATTGTTCTTCTCCTGCGCGACGTGCTGCTGCGCTCGCTCTTTCGGCAATACCAATCGAGCTTTGAGCTGCTCGCCCGGATGCTGGACGCCTTCGAGCCTGCCGCCCGCCGGATCACGGTCACGGTGGCGGTGGGGTTTGTTCACGAACGTGAGAGAATCATCCACGCACAGCAGGATGCCATCCGGGAACTCTCCACCCCGGTCCTGCCCGTCCGCGAGGGCCTTCTCATCCTGCCTATCGTCGGGGTCATTGATCCCCAGCGCGCGCGCCAGCTGACCGGACAACTCCTGCGGGGCATCCGTGCCAACCGCGCCAAGGTTGTGGTGATAGATGTTACGGGCGTCCCTTCCATCAACTCAAACGTCGCCAACCACCTGGTGCTGACGGTGGAGGCCGCCCGTCTGCTGGGAGCAACAGCCATTGTGACAGGGTTGTCCCCAGAAATTGCTCAGACATTGGTAACACTTGGCGTCGACCTGACCAAGATGAACACTGTTTGTGACCTGCGTGGTGGAATCGAGGAGGCCGACCGGGCCCTGGGGTTTAAAGTGACCCGGACCGAGGAATCACCGGATGAGGAGAAAGGCTGGTAAAGCATGCAGGTTCCAATCCTCAAGCAGGGACCCTATCTGATCGCTTCCGTGCAGGCGGCCTTGAAGGATGCTGACCTGATCGGGCTTCGGGATGCCCTGACCGAACAGGTCGGGACCTATCGGTCCCGCGGTGTTATTGTCGATGTCACAGCTCTGGATGTCCTCGACTCATTCGCCTGCCGGACGCTGAGTGACATCGCCAGCATGATCCGATTGCGGGGAGCACAGACGGTGATCGTCGGCATCCAGCCCGAGGTCGCTTTTTCAATGGTTCAATTAGGACTCAAGCTGGAAGGCGTGGCAACGGCGCTCGACCTGGAAGAAGGTCTCGAGTATATGAAGCGAAGGACGAAACGGATCCACCATGGCCTGTACGAGAAATGAAGTTCGAGTGATGATCAAGTCGGATGAAGACATTCTCGCCGCCCGGCAGGAAGGGAGGGAACTGGCGGTTCGTTTGGGCTTTGGCTCCTCGGAACTGGCCGTGATCGCGACATCCATCTCAGAACTGGCGCGCAACCTCCTGCTTTATGCGAAAAACGGATGCATCGTCTGCTGGGCGATTGAGAGGGAACCGAAAAAAGGCATCGTGATTCAAGCCACGGATGAAGGCCCCGGCATTCCAGACGTCGACGCCGTGCTGAGGGACGGGTATTCTACTTCCGGCGGCCTGGGCCTGGGTCTGCCAGGCGTGCGGCGGATGATGGATGAGTTTGCCATCGTTTCCCACAAAGGCCGCGGGACAACGGTGACCACAATCAAATGGAGGGAATGATTTCGAACCTCGTCGAGTGGGGAGTGGCAGAAAGGCACATGCCGGGCGAAACTCTGTCCGGTGACCTCCATATGGTCAAGCCGCTGGAAACCGGAGTACTTTTGGCCGTTGCCGACGGGCTGGGCCATGGCAAAGCGGCTGCAGAAACCGCAAGGCTCGCCCTGAATGCAGTGGAGGAAAATGCTCACAAGCCCCTGGTTGAGGTCATGGAGAATTGCAGCAGGAAATTGCGTGGAACACGCGGGGCAGTGATGAGCCTGGCCGTTCTGAATGTTCTGAACAACTCCATGGAATGGCTGGGCGTAGGCAACGTTGAAGGCGTGCTGGTGCGTTCGGCTCCGGACGGAAAACCTGCCAGAGAGTCTCTGCTGTTGTCCCGCGGAGTCGTGGGGGGGCAACTGCCTCCGTTGCGCACGGCCTCCCTGGAGATTACCCGAGGGGACACTCTGGTATTTGCAACCGACGGTATCCAGCGTGGATTTGAGGATAGCATGGTCCTCCTCAAGGGGCCGCAGGAGACCGCACAAGATATTCTCGAGCGTGACGGGCTGGCAACCGATGACGCACTGGTGCTTGTCGCCACCTTTCAGGGGAGGCCGCAATGAAAGCCAGCCAGCGGGAACTCATGAACCAGTACGAGTCGGCACTGCGGGCATACCTGGAAAAGACAGACGAGGCGTTGCTGGAAGAAGCCTATGAACTGGGTCGGCGCGCTTTGCGACTGGAAATCAGCCTGATTGAGATGGTCACCCTCCATTCCGACGCGCTTAACCGCGCTCTCTCACAAATGGCCGACGCGGGGGATATCTCCGAAGCGCTGAAAGCTTCCGCAAAATTTCTAATCGAAACGCTGACCCCATACGAAATGACGATCAGCGGGTACCGTGAAACCAACGCTCGCATTGCAGGCCAGCGAAGAACGTTACCGGGAACTGTTCGAAAACGCGAATGACATCGTTTTTACGGTGGACGCCGAAGGCAGGCTGACGTCCATCAACAGAGCCGGCGAAAGGCTCACCGGATACCGGCGTGACGAGCCTCCTCCCAGCCCGGTCAATCTGCTGCCCATGGAACACATCGAGGAAGCGGCCAGGATGTTCGGCCACCTGAAGGCGGGGGGCGATCCGATGACACGTGAACTTGAGATTCTGACAAGAGACGGGCACCCGCTGACCGTTGAGGTCAGCGCCCGTCCCATCCTGAATGGAGAGGACGTGATCGGCATCCAGGGTATCGCCCGCGACGTCTCGGAGCGCAAGCGTGCTGAGCAGGCACTGCACCGGCTGAATGAAGCCCTGGAAGAACGCGCCAAGCACATTGCCCATGAGCTCCATGATGAGGCCAGCCAGCTCCTGGTCTCAGTCCACATCGCCATTGATGGGATGGTGAATACCTTGCCGCCATCCGGCCAACAGACGATCGGTGAAATCAAGGAACTGATCGAGCGGATTGAAATCGAATTAAGGCGACTTTCCCATGAGCTACGCCCCACCATTCTGGATGATCTCGGATTGGTCCCCGCGGTCGAGTTCCTGACCCAGGGCATTTCAAAGCGATTCGGAATTCCTATTTCGGTCGAGGGAGACACCAGCGGGCGGCTTCCGCCCCAGGTGGAGGTCGCACTCTACCGCATCGTTCAGGAGGCCCTGAACAATATTACGAAACACGCCAGGGCCAGCCATGTCGCGGTTCGACTTCAAAAAGAGGAGAGCAAGATCCATCTGACCATTACAGATGACGGCGCCGGCTTTGATGTCCAATCCGTCTTGGGGCAAAAGGGAAGATCAGGCCTGGGACTGATCGGAATCAGAGAACGACTGATTCCCTTGCGCGGGGAATGTATAATTAACTCCAGTCCAGGTAAGGGCACGGAAATCTCGGTTCTGGTTCCTTCGGAGGGAAAAGATGCCTATACGTATCCTTCTGGCAGATGATCATCAAATGGTACGCCAGGGGTTAAGGGCCCTTCTTGAGCAGGAGGGATTCAAGGTGGTAGGCGAAGCCGCCGACGGCCACCAGGCCGCCCGGCTGGCTCAGGAATTGTCGCCCGACGTCGCCGTGCTTGACCTGGCCATGCCCTTGATGAACGGGATCGGCGCCGCCAAGGCCATCAACCAGGCAAGCCCGCAAACCAAAGTGGTCGTCCTGACCATGCACACGGAAGCTCAATACGTCCTGGAGGCACTGCGCGCCGGGATCAGGGGTTATGTGCTGAAAAGCCGCGCGGCCGGCGAACTGGTCCAGGCCATTCGCGAAGTTTCGAGGAACTCAACTTTTCTGAGTTCCGACATTTCGGACACGGTTGTCGATGCCTACCTGAACAAAGTCGATGTTCCCAGCGATACCTTGAGCCCTCGGGAGCTTCAAGTCCTGCAACTGGTCGCCGAGGGAAAAACGACCAAAGAGGTGGCTGCCCTGTTGAACATCAGCGTGAAAACAGCCGAATCACATCGAACACGGATCATGGAAAAGCTCGACATCCACGAAACCGCCAGCCTCGTACGGTATGCCATTCGCCGCGGCCTAGTCCAGCCCTGATCACTTGCCGGCAACGTCCGTCCCGGCATTTTTGCCCCATCCCTCCGTAGCTACCCTAGGTTGATTTTTAAGGTCTTTACCGGATTGACCACCAACTTTATTGGAGAATAGGATGGAAATGCGCGTCAAGCGCCACCCTACCTTGCGCGAAGCCAGCGGGGCCCAGAGTTTAGCGCAAGTATGACCGCAGGGTAGCGAGCTTGAACATTCGAGTTTTACAGTGCGGCTCAGGCACTGGGTTCAGCAGATGGATGACGATCTTTCATATCCCCCTGAAAGTGCCAGGTGGCAATTCGCAGGGCCCCGGGATATGGGTTTTACACGAGGGGGATAGAGGAAAGTGTTAAGACCTCTGATGACACTTCAAGTCATGCTGGTCGATGACAACGGACCCGTTCGCCGGAGCCTGAAGTCTCTGCTTGAGCGGGGAGGGTTTAAGGTGGTTGTTGAAGCTGCCGACGGAGAACAGGCCGTCTCCCTGGCCCACAAACACCGGCCGGACGTCATCATCCTTGATCTCTCCATGCCCCACCTGAACGGGATTGAAGCCGCCCGCCGAATTCACAAGTCGCTTCCCGAAGTCCGCACCATCATCCTGACCGTGCATCGCGAGTACCATTACGTTGTGCGCGCTTTGGAGGCGGGCGCCCGGGGCTACATTCTGAAGGGCCGCGCCGTGGAAGAACTGGTTCGTGGAGTCCGCCAGGTGGCCGAGGGCAAACTGTTCGTCAGCCACGGGCTTTCACAGCCGGTCGTCCAGAAAGCTTGAACGCCTGCCGGCGGGACAAGACTTTCCGTCGTTGCCACGCCAGTTTTGTCAGCTTTTCCTGTTGTCCCCTTTTTCTTCACTCCAATTTGCAGCACAAGCCGCCTGGCTTCAGGCCACGAGGCGATTCCTGCCTTCGCGCTCAGTAAACCCTTTTTGAACCTGCGCCGGCAGCTCCAGGCGTCCTTCCCGGCAAAGCGCCTCCAACCCTGTTGTGCGGAATCCAGTTGAAGAAAGGTGCGGCATGGTGCATAATCCGGCAGTTTGGCGTAACCCAACGGGGCAATCCATTTTCAACAACTTTAACCAGAAGGAGAAGATGAGTGAATATCACGTCCAGCATCCTCGAACACATCGAATCTCGCATCGCTCAACGCAACCTGCTGCTCCACCCTTTCTACCAGGCGTGGACGCGGGGAGAATTGCCACGGCCTGCTCTGCGCGATTATGCCCGGCAGTACTATCACCACGTTGCCGCGTTCCCCACCTATCTTTCCGCGCTGCACGCGCACACGGATGACCAGCGCGTCCGCCGGCACATTCTTGCTAATTTGATGGACGAGGAAGCAGGTGATCCCAATCACCCGGAGCTCTGGCTTCGTTTTGCGGAGTCAACAGGCCTCAGGCGCGACGAGGTCTCCAATGCCAGGCTCTGGGATGAAACCGAAAAGCTGATAGGAACCTTCCGCAGGATTTGCCGCGGAGGGAGCGTCGCACAAGGGATGGCTGCGCTTTACGCCTATGAATCGCAGATTCCGGAAATTGCGCAATCCAAGATTGAAGGCCTTGAAGAATTCTACGGCCTGAATACGCCCGACGCGCTTGATTATTTCCGCGTCCACATTAAAGCGGACCGCGAACACTCGCGGGTTGAGAAGGAGCTTCTTGAGTCCACCTTGATGCCGCAAGATGCGACTGCCGTTGCAGAGTCGGTTGAGGAGGTTCTGAATTCGCTGTGGGACCTGCTTTCCGGCGTGTGCCGCCGTCACGGCATCGAGTGCTGACGCGCCTTTCAATTTCCCGGGGCGGCTCGCATCCAGGCTTGCCCCGCTTTTTTCTGGTGTGCCTTTCCTTCCGTGAACTTCCGCCCCCCATGTTGGAGGCCGGCGGCGTCAGGTTCTGCTCGAACGCCATTCAGCCGGCGAAGAACCTCCCTTTCCATCCCCTGCATAACCAGGCCAGGGACTGAGTGACTGGAGTCACCCGATTTTGTGAGAACATTCCGGACCGTGCCCTGATAGAATAGCCGCCGGCACAAAGCGGCGGAACCGCGGGAAGACCCAATGGAGGATAGCGATGGATAAACTGGGCGTGGGAATTGTGGGAACCGGGTGGGTTTCAGGGGAATACATCCGGGCGTTTGAGGCCGACCCTCGCACCGAAGTGCACGCTATTGTCAGCCGGGATAAGGAACGCGCCCACGCCAAGGCGGAAGAATTCAGCCTGCAGCGCGCACGCGCTTATGAACATCTGGATAAGTTGCTCGACGATCCCGGCATCCAGATCGTCGTGCTGGCCACTCCCCACCATTTGCACGTCCAGCAGGGCATCGCCGCGGCCCAGGCAGGCAAACACATCGTGATTGAAAAACCGGTGGCGCTCAATCTGGAAGGGATGAGGGAACTTCAGGCCGCCGTCCACGCTGCCAAAGTCAAAACCGTGGTCAGCTTTGTATTGCGCTGGAACCCCCTGTTCGAAACCATTCGCGCCATGCTGGCCGACGGATTCATCGGAAAGCTCTTTTCGGCTGAAGTCGATTATCTGCACGGTATCGGGCCCTGGTATGCCCAATACTACTGGAATATCAAGAAAGACATGGCGGGCAGCAGCCTGCTGACCGGCGGTTGCCACGCCGCCGACGGTCTCCGCTGGTTTGTGGGGAGCAAGGCCGTGGAAGTCTTCGCCTATGCCAACACCAGCCCGGACAATCTTCTGCACTACGAGTACGAAGCCAACAGCCTCACCCTGGTCCGCTTTGAAGATGGCACCATCGGCAAGGTGGCCTCCTCGGTGGAATCCATCATGCCCTATGTTTTCCGCATCCAGTTGCTGGGTGACCAGGGCGCCATCCGCAACAATGAGGTCTTCACCCGCCGCTGGCCCGGACAGAAAAACTGGGCGGCCATTCCCACCGTCCTTCCCGACAGCGGCGATGTGGCCCACCATCCTTTTCCCCAGGAGGTCAGCCACTTCATCGACTGCATCCTGGAAGACCGCGAGTCCCACGCCAACCTGGATGACGCCGCGCTCAGCCACGAAATCTGCTTTGCCTCAGAGATTTCCGCGCGGGAACACCGGCCGGTTTCGCTGCCCCTCAAGTAAAGGTGATTCGCCGGAACGTCTCGTCACCGGGTGGCGCATACCCCGATTGAACGGGGTGTGCGAAAAATTCAAGGACCCGCTCCCTCACCGCAAGAATCGGATTGCGGCTTCCCCGCAATCGTCCCAAGATGGTTCGCAGGGAGAATAAATAGATGCGTTCAATGCCAGACGATTACTCGCGGATCGAAAAAGCGATCCATTATCTTGACGAACGTTTTCCGGAACAGCCCGACCTCAGCGAGGTTGCGAAAAGTGTCAACCTCAGCCCGTTCCATTTCCAGCGGCTTTTCCGGCGCTGGGCGGGACTGAGCCCCAAGCGCTTTCTGCAGTTCCTGATGTTGGACTACGCCAAGCACGCTCTCGAGGAATCCGGAAACGTTCTCGACGCCGCTTACGCCGCGGGCCTTTCGAGCCCCAGCCGGCTGCACGATCTCTTCGTCAGCGTGGAGGCTGTCACCCCCGGTGAGTTCAAAAAGCGCGGCGCGGGACTGCGCGTCAGCTATGGATTTCACCCCAGCCCCTTCGGCGAATGCCTGCTGGCCGTGACTGATCGCGGAATTTGCGCCATGTACTTTGTGACCAGCACGCGCAAAGCTGTCCTGGATGAAGTGCGGCACCGCTGGCCCGCAGCCGGTTTCGTGGAAGATACTGAAGCCACCGGCCAGTACCTTGACCGGATATTCCCCCGCAACCTTCGCCCGGGAAAACTGCCCATTGATCTGCGCGGAACCAATTTTCAGATTAAGGTGTGGCAGGCGCTGCTGGAAATTCCGCCGGGCGCCGTGGTTCCTTATGAAGACCTGGCCACGCGCGTGGGCAATCCCAAAGCATCACGCGCCGTGGGCAGTGCGGTCGGCCAGAATCCCATCGCCTTCATTATTCCCTGCCACCGGGTCATCAGAAAAGTCGGCGCCGTCGGCAACTATCATGGCGGCGTCAGCAGAAAGCGCGCCATCCTTGCGTGGGAAGCCGCACGGATGCACGGCGAGGAATAAAGACGCACTTCAAGAATAGTTCGCACCTCGGAGCTCGGACATGCTAAAAACCAAGCAAAGGAGATATGCGGCTGAGGACTTCATCAAGGATTTCCTGCGGAACACGGCCGACAGCTTCAGCACGCCGCTCTTTCCAATCCACGCTCTTCAAGTGGTCGGCGAGTATCACACCTGAAATCCGCATCTCTTGCGGCAACGCAACTTCAAAGGGGTAGCCTTTAACGCGGCTAGTAACCGGGCAGACTAGGGCCAGACCACTCTTATCGTTGTACAGCCGGGGCGAGAGGACCAGCGCAGGCCGGCGCCCTGCCTGTTCGCGCCCTGCTTGCGGATCAAAAGTCAACCAGACAAGGTCGCCGGTGTCGGGCACGTATCCGCGGGCTACCACGTCTCTTTCCCGACTGGCCCGCCCCAATCAGTCTCACTATGGCGGTTTTTGGCTGTGATCCGCCCAAGCAGTTCGCCAAGGTTGTGCCTGCGACGTGCAGGTTTAATCACAATAGCTCCGTCGTGGCCCAGACTCACGGTCAACCGATCGCCTTCGGCAAGCCGGGCGCTCTCCGCCACCGTCTTCGGAATTCTCACCGCCAGGCTGTGGCCCCACTTTCCGAGTTGTGTTTCGCTTCCTGTTTTCATAGGTATCTACAAAGAATATACATCTATCAACACCCCGTGTCCATTGCCTCTACCGTTTGTGGCCATCATCCATGATCAATCGGTGCTCCACTCTCGTGACCCGCTCAAAAGGCTCACCGCAACCGTCACGATAAAGTTGAGGATGAGAGCTACAAACCCTGCGTTCAATCCCATGAAGGGGTCGCGGCCGCTCAAGGTGAGGAATGTGACCGTAGCAATTCCCACAACCAGCCCCGAGAAGACTCCGGACCTGCTGGCGCGGCTCCAGTAAAGCCCCAGGACAACGCCGGGGAAGAACTGCGTCACCCCGGCGTACCCGAGCAGCAGCAGCGCGACAATCGTGCGGGCGCCCGAAAGCGCGAATAGCAGCGCGACCGCCATCAACACCACCGACGCCACTTTGGCCAGCTTTACCACGGCGTCATCGCTCATCGACGGGGCAAAGATCGGCCGGAAGAAATTCTTCGCGAACAGCGTGGACGCTGTCAGAATCAGGATGGCGGAAGGAACCATGGCCGTCAGCGCGCCGGCGCCGCCCACCACACCCAGAAACCACGGCGGAAACGTCTTCTGAACCACGGTCAGGAGTGATAGATCTCCATCCTTAAGCCCGGGGACAACCAGAATGGCCGCAAAACCAGCGAAGAAGATAAGCGGCAGCAGGATTGTATAGAGCGGCATCACCACCGCATTTCTCCGCAAGGTGTCGGAGCTCCTGGCGGTGAAGCTGGCGCCGAAATTGTGCGGCCACATATAAACTCCCAATGAAGTCAGGAGGACAGTGGAAATAAACCAGGCGTGCCCCATGTTCCGTGTGTGGGCCAGGCATCGTCAAATGCGCGGGGTGGATGCGGGCAATCTCCCTGAACATGGGCCCGAATCCGCCGAACCAGTGGTAGGGAATGGCAAGGCCGATCACCATCGCGGCGCCGAGCAGTAGAATATCTTTCAGCACGCTTACCAGCGCCACGGCTCGAACCCCGCTGGTGAACACAAAGCCGGCCACCAACGCGCCTCCAATCATCATGGCCGCCGTATGATGGATCTGGCTGAAGCTGGCCACTTCCACAATGATGCCCATACCCTTGAGCTGCAGTTGCAGATAGGGAACAATGAACACGACTCCCACGGCGGCAACCAGCGCGGCGAGCGCCTTGCTCCCGTAGCGCTTCTCAAAAAAGTCCGATTGCGTTTGCAATCCTTGCGCGCGTGCGGTCTCCCAAAGTTGCGGAAGGATATAGAACGACACCACATATCCAAGTGTGAGGTAGGCGAGAATATAAAGGGTTGGACCGCCACGCGAATAGGCCCAGCCGCTGGCGCCGAGGAATGAAAAGGTGGTATAAACCTCTCCCGCCATCAGCAGCCACACCAGGATCACTCCAAAACCGCGGTTGGCAACCGTCCACTGCTCGAGGTCCATCTTCCTGCTCGCGCCGGCCCGGAACCCAATGAACGAGCCCAAGCCCACGATAGCAAGAATGATGAGAAGCGCTATGTAGGAAGGGCTCATCGCGCCCCACTCTGCGGCCCGCCGGGATGCTGCGGATCAACCCGCTTCTCAAACCGGTAGGCGCCCCAAAGACAGATGGGCGTCAGCAGGATCCATAACATTAACCAGAAAAGGTTGAATGGCAAGCCAGCCACAAACGGATGGATGCGGTCCCAGAGCGGGACCGTAAAGCACATTCCCACAAACGGAATCAGGCCCAGCAGCAGGGCAGGCCAGGTTGGCTTTCGCACCATGACGCTTCCTCTCGCAGGGCGGGCACCTCGCGTCACTTTGCGATCGCCCCCACTCGTCCTTTAAATTTGCGCTTTCAGCGCTCCCCAGCGCTGGCAGAATTATACGACACGAGCAGTAGGGCGGCGAGATTATAGCACTCCGGCCCGCAGGCTCGTCCGAAATCATCAAACCCGCAAGTCCGCCGTTGGCAGAAAACGCGGTGGCTTGCGGAACTTTGTGGCCTGCTCAAAAGAATATGCCAGCTTGATCAGCGTGGGCTCGCTCCATGCGCGGCCAAAGAAAGAGATGCCCACCGGCAGTCCGAAAACGTATCCCGCAGGCACGGTCACGTGGGGATAGCCGGCGATGGCGGCAGGGCCGGAACTGCCGCCCGTGTCGTGATCGCCATTCACCAGGTCGGTGGGCCAGGCCGGCGCTCCTGTGGGAGCCACCAGCGCGTCCAGCTTGTATTTTTCCATGGTGGCGTCGATGCCCTTCTCGCGCGAGAGCGTGCGGCATTTCGCAAGCGCCTTCTGGTATTCCGGGCTCGTGAGCGGACCTTTGGCTTCGGCCTTGATAAAGATGTCCTGGCCGAAGTAAGGCATCTCTTCTCGCGCGTGTTTTTTGTTGAACTCGATAATCTCCTTCAGCGAATGCACAGGCGCCTTTGGCCCCAGTGATTCGAGATAGGCGTTCAGGCCGGCCTTGAATTCGTAAAGCAGCACAGTGAATTCCCCATCGCCCAGGTGTTTGAACGTCTCGATATTCGCCGGGTCGACGATCACGGCTCCCTGGTCTTTCATTGCGGCGATGGCCGCGTCGGCCAGCTTGTCAACAAATGTGCTGTAGCCAAACAGTTGCCGCACCACGCCGATGCGTGCTCCCTTGAGGCCGCGCGCATCCAGAAACCTGGTGTAGTCGGTCAGCGACTTGCCGCGGCTCGCAAGCGTTGACTTGTCATGCGGATCGACGCCCGTCATGGCGCCCAGGACGGCGGCTGCGTCGGCCACGGTACGCGCCATGGGGCCGGCGGTATCCTGCGTGTGCGAAATGGGAACCACCCCGCTGCGGCTGGCCAGTCCCACCGTGGGCTTGATGCCCACAACACCGTTGGTGGATGACGGGCACACAATCGATCCGTCGGTTTCCGTACCGAGTGCAACCGGGCCCAGATTGGCGGAGACGGCCACCCCCGAGCCGGAACTCGATCCGCAGGGATTGCGGTCAAGCGCATAGGGATTGCGAGCCTGTCCGCCGCGGCCGCTCCATCCGCTACTCGAATGCCGCGACCGGAAGTTAGCCCACTCGCTCAAGTTGGCCTTGCCCAGGATGACGGCTCCGGCCTTGCGAAGCTGCGCCGCCACAAACGAATCCTGCGGCGGAACGGAACCCTCCAGCGCCAGTGAGCCGGCCGTGGTGGTCATGCGGTCTGCCGTTCCAATGTTGTCCTTTATCAGAACGGGGATGCCGTGCAGCGGTCCGCGCGGACCTTTGGCCTTGCGCTCGCGGTCAAGCTGGCGGGCGATGGCGAGCGCATCCGGGTTGACCTCAATAACGGAGTGCAGCGACGGACCGCGGCGGTCGAGTTCCTCGATGCGCTGGAGGTACTTTTGCGTGATGGAGTGCGCGGTCAGCTTGCCGGATTTCATCGACTGCTGGAGTGCGGCGATGGTGGTCTCGTCCAGCTCAAAGGGCCTGACGCCCTGCGCAGGCGGGGTCGGCGTTTCCGAAGTGCAGGCGGAAAACGACACCACCATCGCGGTTGCGCCTCCTGCAACACCGAGCTTTAAGAATTGCCTGCGGTCAAATTGGCTCTCACCGGGCTTGGTTGTCTTTTTCGGGTCCACGGTTGTTGTGTCCTTTGCATGAAATGATTGCGCCCGCCCATCATACTCCAACTCTCGAATACGTTCAGATGCTTGCTCTTCAAAATGGAATCTGCGATGATCACTAATTCAGCTTCGAATCAACCCAAATTTCTGGAGGCCTCATGCCAGTCGATCCGCAAATATCCAGCCGCGTTATTCTGGAAGGGCGCGACCGCGCGGGCGCGCGATCCATGCTGAAAGCCATCGGCTTTACCGACGAGGACCTCGCCCGGCCCATCGTGGGTGTTGCCAACACCTGGATTGAAACTATGCCCTGCAACTATCACCTGCGGCGCCTGGCCGCCAAGGTGAAAGAGGGCATCCGCGCGGCGGGCGGCACTCCCATGGAGTTCAACACCATCGCCATTTCCGACGGTGTCACCATGGGAACCGAGGGCATGAAGGCATCGCTCGTCAGCCGCGAGGTAATCGCCGATTCCATCGAACTGGTGGGCCGCGGCCACATGTTTGACGCCATGTTCGCCTTGGTGGGCTGCGACAAGACGATTCCCGCGGGCGCCATGGCGCTGCTGCGGCTGAACGTGCCTAGCGTGCTTCTCTACGGAGGCTCCATCGCCGCGGGCCAGTTCCAGGACCACGACGTCACCATCCAGGACGTTTATGAGGCGATCGGCGCCAACGCGGCGGGGAAAATGTCCGACGCTGACCTGAAGCAGCTCGAAAATGTTGCCTGCCCGGCGGCGGGCGCCTGCGGCGGCCAGTTCACTGCCAACACCATGTCCACGGTGATGGAATTCATCGGCCTCTCGCCCATGGGGCTCAACGGCATTCCGGCCATGGTCCCCGCCAAGGATGAGGCCGCCTTCAAGGCGGGACAACTGGTGATGGACGTCTTTAAGCGCGGCGTCCGGCCTCGCGACCTGCTCACGCGCAAGGCCTTTGAAAACGCCATCATCAGTGTCGCCGCGACCGGCGGGTCAACCAACTCGGTGCTGCACCTGCTGGCGATGGCGCGCGAGGCGGGCGTCGCGCTCTCCATCGACGACTTTGACGCCATCAGCGCGCGAACTCCCCTGATTGCCGACCTGAAACCCGCGGGCAAGTACGTGGCCGTGGATGTTCACAAGGCCGGAGGCATTCCGGTGATCGCCAAAAAACTGATCGAGGGCAAGCCGGGCCTGCTGCACGAAGACCAGTTGACGCCGAGCGGAAAGACTATCGGCGAGGAAGCTCGCGCCGTTAAAGAGACGCCCGGCCAGGACGTGATCCGCTCCGTTGCCAATGCCAAGAAATCCACTGGGGGCCTGGTGATTCTGAAAGGCAATCTGTCGCCGGACGGCTGCGTGGTAAAGATTTCCGGCCACGAACCGCTCAAGCATCGTGGCCCGGCACGGGTGTTCAACAGCGAAGAAGAATCCATGAAGGCCGTCACCAGCAAGAGCATCAAGGCGGGCGAGGTGGTGGTAATCCGCTACGAAGGGCCGAGCGGCGGCCCCGGCATGCGCGAGATGCTGGGCGTGACGGCGGCGCTGGTGGGCGAAGGGTTGGGAGAATCCGTGGCGCTACTCACCGACGGCCGCTTCAGCGGCGCAACCCGCGGCCTGATGGTGGGCCACGTGGCGCCGGAAGCCGCGCGGCGCGGCCCGATTGCCGCCCTGAAAGACGGCGACGTGGTGGTGTTTGACGTGAACGCTCGGAGGCTGGACGTGGAACTCTCCGATGAAGAAATCGCCAGTCGCCTGGAAAGCTGGAAGAAGCCCGAGCCGCGTTACAAGTCAGGCGTTTTTGCCAAGTACGCCGCGCTGGTCTCTTCCGCCGCGGAAGGCGCCATCACCGAAGCAAAGTAGCGCCGCCCTTCGGGGTGGCCCGTGCCGGGCCAAAGTGCGGCTCTACATGGGGAAGCCCATGCAGGGAATCAACATTGAATTCAAGGCCCGGATGCGCGATGAGAAGCGGGTCCGGGCCGCTCTCGAAAGCTTGCGCCCGCGCGTGGCCGGGACCGACCATCAACTTGACACCTACTTCAACACGCCCTCCGGAAGGCTGAAGCTTCGCCAGGGAAACATTGAAAACGCCCTGATCTTCTACCAGCGGCAGAACACCACACGGGTGCGGCCCTCCAAAGTTCTCCTCTGCGAATTCTCTGACCCTGCGCAGGCCCGGACGCTCAAGAAGGTTCTGGCCTCGGCGCTGGGCGTTACCGCCGTGGTCGATAAAGTGCGCGAAATCTACTTTGTGGACAACGTCAAGATTCATCTGGACCGCGTCCGGGGGCTCGGCAAATTCCTGGAAGTCGAGGCCTTTGTTCAGAAAGGGAGCCTGCGCCACGGACGCAGACAGGCGGAGCAAATGAAAGAAATGTTTGGAGTTCTTCCGGAGGACGTGCTGCCACACTCCTACTCGGACATGATTCTCCAGCATTACGGGACCGGCCGCAAGAGGCGGAATTGAGACTGCCCTGGCGCTATGTCTTGCTGGCCGCAGGGGAATGTGCCAAAATGGGTGAAGCGGGAACATGACAGAAACAACGGTTCATCTGATTCGAATTGATACCACAAGGCAAGTGCTATTCATAGCGCAGGAGAAGAAGTGTACTCCGATCTAAAAACACTAATCGATCTACAGCGATTAGATCAGCAAATCGCCGGTCTTTCCTCCCAAATTGAAACCTTCCCCAGCAAAATCCAAGCCATAGAAAAACAACTGAATGATTTCATCCATGCTCACGAGGAGCGCCAGCGCCACCTGAGCGCCAACCAGAAAGAGCGCCGCGACATGGAAGGCGAAATCCAGTTGGTTGGCCAGAAGATTTCCAAGCATAAGGACCAGCTTTACCTGGTGAAAACCAATGAGCAGTACCGGGCCATGCTGAAGGAAATCGAGGGCGAAGAAGCCAAAATCCGCGGCATTGAAGACCGCATCCTGGAAAAGATGATCGAATCCGAGGAACTCCAGAAAATGGTGAAGGAAGCTGAGGGGCGTCTGGAGGCGGAGAAAAACCGTGTGGCAAAGGAAAAAGCCGATCTGGAAGCGGCCGCCAGGGCCGGCACGGAGGAACGCGACCATTCCGTCCGTGACCGCCAGGAGCTTGCGGCAAAACTCAGCGACGAAATTCTGAGCCATTACGAATTTGTCCGCAAGGGGCGGGGCGGCATGGCACTGGCGGAGGTTCGCAAGGGGAAGTGCATGGGGTGCAATGTGCTGCTGCGCCCGCAACTTTACTACGACGTCCGAGCGGGCGAGGGCCTTTACGAGTGCGAAAACTGCGCCCGTATTCTCTATTCCAGCGAACGCCTGACGGCCTCATCGGAGGCAGAGGGCAGCGGCCAGCCGGCGGTGGCGCCGAACTAGATCTTGTCCCTGGCCGGGAAAATTTCCCGGCTGGTGTTAAGTAACAACGCGCGCCTGCGCTGCCCGGCACCGGGCGGCAAACGATTCTGAACCCATGCCCAACCCATCAACCGGCACCCAACAAATCATTGCCCACATTGACGGCGGCTCGCGCGGCAATCCCGGCCCGGCGGCTTACGCCGTGGTGGTGAGCGCAGAGGACGGAACCCGCCTGGAATCGCTTTCCAAATACCTGGGGCACGCCACCAACAACGTCGCGGAATACGAAGGACTGCTGGCGGCGCTCAACTACGCGCTGGAGCACAACCACCGGCGGCTGAAAATCATCACGGATTCAGAACTGATGGCGCGCCAGATTAAAGGGCAGTACAAGGTGAAGAATCCCAATCTCAAAGTGTTGCACGACCGTGCGCGGTCGCTGATCGACCAGTTCGATGCCTTCCGCATTGAACATGTCCGGCGCGAGCACAACCGCGAGGCCGACCGCCTGGCCAATGAAGCCATGGACGCCGCTTCAAAGAACAAGAAGCCGCAACCGGCGCCTTCCGCAGGCTCCAAGCCCCTCCGGGCAACCGCCACCTACCACCAGGGCGTGCTGGAACTGGATAGTTCCCTGCCGCTCGATGATGGTGAACAGGTCAATCTGAAAATCGAGCGCAAGAATTAGCGGCCCATTCCCTCTGTAAGCCTCTGCCGAATAATCCTTTACAACGTAAACCGGGCCCATTAGACTACGCTCGGTTAAAAATCCTTAATGGACGGCGTACCAGGTTATCAGTCCCCCATTTTCGCGTGGCCGGAGGATGCAAGAATGAAATTCAGAAGTAGCTGTTGGTTTCTCATCCTGATGTTGTTTCAAGCCGTTCTGGCCATCAATTGCGGCCAGAATCAGACCTTCAACATCGTCCAGCCCAACGGCTCGAACTCAGTTTCCATATCTGTTTCCCCAGGCTCGGGCACCGTGATGACCGGCCAGACGCTGCAATTAAAAGCCAGTGTCACCGGCAGCACCAATAAGGGCGTTACCTGGAGCATCATCAGCTCCAGCGCCACTGCAGGGACGATTACCTCAAGCGGTCTTTATAAAGCTCCGGGCACGACGTTATTCGCCCCCGTCAAGATCCAGGCGGCAAGCGCGGCCAACCCTACAAAGACCGCCGTAGCCACGGTTTGGGTGCTGGCGCCGGGCACGGTTTCCACCACCAACAATCCGCTGGTGGCGCAGTATTCGATGGCGATCCCCGACGGCGGCAGCGTCAAGGTCGATTTCGGGCCGGACACTTCCTATGGGCTCGACACCTGGACACAGAATGCGCCTTCCGGCGGCGGGCCGGTGAACCTTCTAGTGGCGGGCATGAGGGCCTCCAGTACCTATCACATGCAGGCGGTAGTTGACCTGCCCGGCGGACTGCAGTTTCAGGATGCTGACCATACTTTTCAAACCGGCGCCGTGCCGGCCAACCGCATCCCTGCCATCACTGTTAATCAGCCTGGAAATCTTGCCCCGAATTCCGGGGTCGAATTGCTTGATCTCATCAACATCGCCGGTGCCACGGGTAATCCCCTGGAAGCGGTGGTCACGGATCTACAGGGGAATGTGATCTGGTACTACGACGTTGATCCCGATGGATCGACGGGGGCCTTACCCTTCCCGATCAAGCTGTTACCCAATGGTCATTTTCTTATCAACGCAACTCCGGCGGGCTCCGGAGGAACGGGAGGGCCCGGCGTGCTGATGGAAATTGATCTCGCAGGAAACATGATCCAGTCAATGACGAGTGCCGAGCTCAATAGCCGCCTGGCTACCGCAGGCTTCAACCTGGTCTCCAATGCCATGCATCACGATTTCCTGCTGCTCCCCAACGGACATCTGATCATCATCGTAGACCACACGAAAGATTTCACGGACCTCCCCGGTTATCCCGGCACAACCGCTGTGCTTGGCGACGCGTTGATCGAATTGGACCAGAACTGGCAACCGGTCTGGGTGTGGGACACCTTCGATCATCTTGACGTCAACCGTCATCCGCTCGCCTTCCCGGATTGGACCCATTCGAATGCCCTCATCTATTCCCCGGACGACGGCGACCTGCTGCTTTCCATGCGGGACCAGTCCTGGATTATCAAGATCGATTATCAGGACGGCAAAGGGTCAGGCGATATTCTCTGGCGGTTGGGTTATCAGGGCGACTTTACGCTGGCATCAGGAGGCGCTCCCGCCGCGTGGCAATATGGTCAGCATGACATCCAAATCGATAGCGCAAACAGCTCGGGCATTTTCAACCTGAGCATGTTTGATAACGGCTGGATTCGGGTCATGGACGCAAACGGCGATCTGTGCGGCAGTACAGGCCAGCCCGCGTGCTACAGCCGTGCATTGATCTTTCAGGTGGATGAACCCACTCGAACTGCCAGCATCCTTTGGCAAGATTCCAACCTGCCCTACTCGCTCGCCCTGGGAAGCGTTCGTCCTCAAACCAATGGCGATGTGGAATTCGATGAGGGCTTTCTCTCCGATTCCCCGTGGAAGGCCGTTGCCCAGGAGGTTACACGCGAAACGAATCCCCAGCTTGTCTGGCAGCTCGAAGTGGATCACCAGCCTGGCTATCGCATTTTCCGCTTGCCCAGCCTTTATCCCGGCGTGCAATGGTAAGCCCCGTTAGTGCCGGCGCACATCGTGCAGCCATGGAGCTTTCCAGCTATCCGAACGCTAACTATTCGTCCTGAGTACGGCGGCCGGACTGGAGTGTTCCTCACAGGCTTGCGCCTCCTAACCGTAGTGAATAAGATGGTGTTTTCACTGGAGGTTGCTGCTCATGGCGGATCCTGCATCTCTTTCCTTGCCTCTCATTCAACCATTAACCGTGCTGACGGAAGAGGAACAGATGTTCCAGGCGGCGGCGCGGGAGTTTGCCGAAAAGGAAATCGGTCCGCATGTGGAGGCGATGGACCGCGAGGGCGTGTTCCGCCCGGAGCTGATCGAAAAGTTTTTCGAGCAGGGCTTCATGGGACTCAGTGTTCCGGAAGCCTACGGCGGCAGCGGCGGATCGTTCTTCATTTCCGCACTGGCTATTGAAGAGTTTTCGCGTGTCGACGCTTCCGCCGGAGTGGTGATAGACGTTCAGAACACTCTGGTCTCCAACGCCATTCTCCGCTGGGGCACGGATGAGCAGAAGCGGGAATTCCTTCCCCGCCTGGCGCGAGACACGGTGGGCGCCTACGCCCTTTCAGAAGCGGGTTCGGGCAGCGACGCGTTCGCTCTCGAGACCCGCGCCACCGAAGACGGTGGCCACTACCTGCTGAACGGGCGCAAACTGTGGATCACCAACGCCAAAGAAGCCGGCCTCTTCGTTATCTTTGCCACCCTCAACCGCGTGATGGGTTACAAAGGCATCACGGCTTTTCTGGTGGACCGCGCAACACCCGGTTTCACCGTGGGCCGGAAGGAAGACAAATTGGGCATCCGGGCATCATCCACCTGTGAGTTGCTTCTGGAAGATTGCCGCGTGCCCAGGCAGAACGTGCTGGGTGAAGTGGGCAAGGGCTACAAGGTGGCCATTGAAACTTTGAACGAAGGGCGCATTGGCATTGCCGCGCAGATGGTGGGCGTGGCGCAGGGCGCTTTCGACCACGCTCTCGCTTACGCGCAGGAGCGCCGGCAGTTCGGGAAACCCATCAGCGAATTCCAGGCCATCCAGTTCCAGCTGGCCACGCTGGCCACCCGCATGGAAGCCGCCCGCCTGCTGGCCTATAACGCGGCACGCCTGAAGGACGCCGGAAAGCCCTTCCTGAAGGAAGCCGCCATGGCCAAGTATTTCTGCTCCGAGGTGGCGGAACGCGTGGCCTCAGTAGCCATCGAAATTTACGGCGGCTATGGCTACACCAAAGATTACCCTGCAGAGAAATACCTGCGCGACTCGAAGATCGGAAAGATCTACGAAGGCACGTCGTTCATGCAGCTCCAGACCATCGCCAAGGTACTGCTGGGGCGGTAGAAAACTCTCCAGGTCTTACCGGGGTTTGCCGTTGCCGGGCAGAAGCTTGCCGGCATCCGCGGCAAGCCTACGACCTTGCCAGTTTTCTCAGAAGGGTGCGAGCGGCTTCCGCATTGGGGCCTTTGGGGTCGAGCTTCAGGTAGGTCTCGTACTCCCGGCGCGCGTCCCGATTCTTTCCCGCCTTTTGCAGATTCACCGCCAGATCGTAATGCGCCTGGGCATTGTCCGGCTTCAGCTTCACGGCCGCTTCACACTGCTCGATGGCAGCGCTGTAATCCTTTCTTGCGTAGAAAGCCTCGGCCAGAGCCAGGTGGACCGAAGCGTCGGAAGGATTGTCGCGCAGGTACTGCTCATAATGCCCGATGGCCTCATAGAGCTGGCCTGACTGCCGCAGAGCGTTGGCCAGTGCCAGGCGCGCTTCACTGTAATCCGCGTTGTCGCGCAGCGACTCCCGCAGTTCTTTGATGCCTTCATCCTGCTGGCTCTCGCCCAGCAGCGCCGACCCCAGCGCATAGTGCGCCTGGGCGGAGTTGGGAGTGATTTTCAGCGCAGCCCGGGCCTCCCCGGCCGCCCCCGCAAAGTCTCCGGATTGCTGCAGAAGTTGTGCCAGCTCCAGGTGCGCCTGGGGATCATCCGGCTTGCTCTTGAGAGCCTGGCGCAGCGACTCCACGGCCGCCTTTGTGTCGCCCAGCTGCAACAATGCGGCCCCCAGCCTGGCCGCAAGTTCCGGATCCTTGGGCTTCATGGCCAGCGCCTGGCGGTAAACCCCAGCTGCCGTCTTGTAATCCTTCTTGGCCACCAGCGCGTCGGCAAGCTGCAGTTCGTATTCCACTGAAGTCGGGTCCAGCTTCACAGCCTGCTCAATCACTTCCACGGCGCCCTGCGGATCGCCATTCGCCTCCAGAACTTTGGCCAGGCGCATCCGCAAATCCAGATCGTTCGGCAGCATGCGCAATGCGTCGCGATAGGTAGGGACCGCAAGCTGATAATTCTTCTCTGCGGCCAGCAGATCTCCGAGGGCTTCCAGCGCCTCCGCGTAGTCGGGACGCAACTGGATGGCCTTTTGCAGTGCGGCCTGCTCCTCCCTGGTGTTTCCCTCGGCCTTCAGCGCCAAGGCCAGCCGGTAGTGAATTTCCGCGCTTTTTGGGGCCAGTTGGGCGGCAACCTGGTATTCGCCCAGCGCTTCCTTCGTTTTATTCGCGGACAGGTAAGCGTTGGCCAGATTCAAGTGGGCTGTGGGATCCTGGGGACTGCGTCTGACAGCCTGCTGGTAATCCATAATAAAGCGTTGGAGATCTCCCTGCGATTCCAGGGATTCGGCAAGGTTCCGGCCGAAGCTCGCCGTCTCGGGAGAGAGTTCCTCCGCTTTCTTAAGCTCTGCCACCGCCCCGGTCAGATCTCCCGTCCTCCGCAGCACCAGCCCGAGCTGTTCATGGAGTTCCGAATCGTCCGGCTTCAGACGCAACGCCTCTCGATACTGGGTGACAGCGGCCTGGTAATTTCCCACCGAGAGGTACGTAGAGGCCAGCTCCGTGTGGGCGGCTGCGTCGTCCGGGCTCTGGCGGATCACCTGCTTCAGTTCCTTTTCCGCGTCCGCGTAATCGCCGGAATCGCGGTAAGCAAGGGCAAGGTTGATCCGGTAGGCCGCCTGGTTCGGGCGCAGCGAAACCGCCTGGCGGTACTCGTAAATCGCCGGAATCAGGTTGCCGGTGGCATAGAGTGCGGCGGCAAGGTTGTAATGGAGGTGGGCGTCGTCGGGGCTCAGCTTGATGGCCTCCTGCCACTCCTTGATGCTGTCGGCATATTGCCTCTGGAGCGTCAGAGCGTCCGCCAGGCCCGCGTGGATGTCAGCGTCCCTGGGAGCCAGCGTCACGGCCTTCCGATAGGCTTCCACGGCCTGGCTGATCTTCCCGGACTGCAGCAGAGCTTTCGCCAGCGCCGCCTGCACGCCGGCATTTTGCGGGTCCCGTGCCAGCGTGCGCTGATATTCCTGAAGGGCTTCCTGATAATTTCCGCGGGTGGCCAGGACCCGCGCAATGCTGGCCAGCGCAAGGCTGTCATGGGGGTGGCGTTGGAGTTCGGCGCGATACTCTTTAAGCGCCTGGTCAAGCTGGCCGACGCTCTCAAACAGCGCTCCCAGGGCGCGATGAACCCCTTCCAGGCCCGGAGCCAGTTCGAGCGCGTGCTGGTACTCCCGGATGGCGCTGCCCACATTCTGCTGGGCGGCCAGCGCGTTCCCCAGGCCGTAGTGGGCCTTGGCGGAATCAGGCGCAAGACTCAGGGCCTGGCGATAGGCGCTTTCAGCCTGCTGCCACTTCTGTTGGCGCGAAAACTGATTACCCTGCCTGAGATAATCGGTGGAAGTCGCAGGTTTCGTCTGGGCTCCGGCCACCGCGCATACAACCGCCGCCATGGCAAGCACAGGCCAGCTTTTTGCCATAAAAAAGCGACTGCCCATCGTCCGAAACCCCTTGCAATAGAATACACCCGCGCGTGGAAAAAGGTATGGCCCGCCCGGCGGAAAAGCGGAACTCCGCCCAGACACAATCATGCGCTGCCAGAGGTGGAATTTGTGGAGGGGAATCGAAGGAATAAAACGCTGAAAGCGGCCGGGGTGATTCGGAATCCGCCGGCCGCCGTGTTCAAGCCTAAGGCCTTAAAATCTCATTTAGTGGCTGGCTTCCGGAGCTGCCTGGCTCTTCCCCTGCGGGATGGCAGGATGTCCCGGCGGCATCGCGGGCATGGAGCCCCCCATAGAGCCGCCATGGCCGCCCATCCCCTGGCCGCCCATGGGCTGGCTGGAAACCACTTTCCACATCCGGCCGTCCAGCTTCAGCTGATAGCGCACCTCGACGGAGCTGTTCGCGTCCGCTTTGGAAACGAATTTGGCCAGCGCGTCGGCCGTGTCGTCCTTGTACTGAACGCTTTCAATCTCGGTGTTAAAGTTCTTCATCGACAGGTTGGGATTGTCCTTCAGATGGGCCTCGATGGCGCCCCTGATGGCGTCTTTGGACTTCAACGAGCCCGTCATGCTGCAGGCAGACAGCAGCAGCGTTCCAGCAATGACAGCAATTGAAAATTTGCGCAATGGTTGTTCTCCTTTGGATAAATTAAGCTACAACAACTGGCTGAGAATTGTCAAAGGGCGGAAGGGGGCAGCAGGACCGGGCCCACGTGGATTTCCTGGCCACCGCGCATACCGCGGGTTTTGTGAAGTGTGCAAACATGCCATTGATGCACACTCACCGGCTGTGTTTCAATGGAGATCACCCCACGGCGCCGGTTGTACCGCGGGGCGCGTGGGTGAAGCACGCGGTGCGCTTTTTGCGTTGCGCGCAATCACCCAACATCCACCGGCTGCGCCATGGACAACGAGGTCCCCAATTGTACATACCCGAATTCAACCGTTTGAAAGACACCGCTGCTGCTCTCAACTTCATGCGGGCGAACCCGTTTGCAATTGTGGTCTCCGCGGGCGATGGATCGCCTTTTGCCACGCACATTCCCGTGCTGGTCACTGAAGCGGCGGGCGGCATCCTGCTGCGCGGGCACGTGGCCCGGGCCAACCCGCACTGGAAAATGCTGGAGCAGGAGCGGTGAGACGCTGGCCATCTTCCACGGCCCGCACGCTTACATCTCGCCCGGTCTTTACGGCTCGCGGGAAAGCGTCCCCACCTGGAATTACGCCGCCGTCCACGCTTACGGCCGGGCGCGTATTTTCCACGAAGCGGAACCGCTTACCAAAGTCCTGCTGGAAACCATTGCCCTGTTCGAACAGGCATACCTCGAACAGTGGCGCGGCTTGAACGAAAATTACCGCGCCAAAATGCTGACCGGGATTGTGGGTTTTGAAATTCCCGTCGAACGAATGGAAGCAAAATTCAAGCTCAGCCAGAACCGCCCCAAGGGTGACCAGGCCCGCGTCATCCAGTCGCTCGAATCGAGCGCAGACTCCGCCATCTCCGGCGTCGCCAGGCTGATGAAGGACCAGGGCCTGGGCCGCTAGCGCCCGCCCTCGCGGCCAGCGGCTCCTCTTTTTCTTTCTACGTCCCCGCCCGGCGGCACAAGCCGTAGACTCACCCGGCCGCCGCGTGTTAGTCTGTGCGCCGGGATCGAGCGCGAACACTTGTTTGACCGGTCAGAGCGAGTGGCGGGGCTGCTGCGATCCTATGGATCCGCCACCCGCGCGCCGGTAGTCACGCAAGGTTTGTAAGCACAAGAAGCGTCCTCGGCACGCTGCACGAGAGTTTGCCCATTCCAGTGTCAGGAGGATCGACATGGACCGCAGAAAATTCATGGAAGCCGGCACGGCATTGTCCCTGGGAGCCTTTGCCGGGGCAGTCGCGCCGGAACGCGGCTCGGCTGCGCCCGCGCCATCACCCGCTCCGCTTGCTTTCCAGGACGAAAAGAGCAACCTGAAAATCACCGGCGTGCGAATGGTCCGGCCCAGGCCGGCAAGACCGTTGCCCGCCTATGCGCCTGCACCGGGCTCGTGGAGCACGGGCGGCGCGGTGGTGGCGAATCCCATGTCCATTTATCCGCAGTACAAGGCCAAGCGAACTTCCTTTATGGCCGACGACCTGGGGCCCGATGCCGTCGAGATTTCAACCGACAAGGGGATCAAGGGAATCGGGTTTGGCGGGCCGGGCTGCAGCTTTGTGATTGAGCGGCACCTCAGCAAGCTGCTGACGGGCGAAGACCCTTTCAACGTGGAGGAGCTTTGGGACATCATGTGGCGCTCCACGCTCTACTACGGGCGCAAGGGACTGGTGATCAACGCCATCAGCGCGGTGGACCTGGCGCTGTGGGACATTATTGGCAAAGCCCTGGGCATGCCCGTCTACAAACTGCTGGGTGGAGAAACCAAGCCCCGGATTCCCGCCTACTGCACGGGCAACGACATTGAGCAGCACATCAAGTTCGGATACAAGAGGCTGAAGCTGGCGGTTCCTTACGGGCCGGCCGACGGCCGCGAGGGGCTGAAGAAAAACGCGGAACTGGTGCGAACAACAAGAGAGGCTCTGGGGCCCGACGGCGACATCATGCTGGATTGCTGGATGGCGCTCACGGAAGATTACACGATTGAATTCGCCGAGATGGTGGCGCCCTACCGCGTCTACTGGATGGAAGAAGTTCTGCCTCCCGATGATTACGACGGTTTCAAGCGGCTCCACTCGCGAATCAAAACCACCAGGCTGGCCACCGGCGAGCACGAGTACACCCGCTGGGGCTTCCGCCTGCTGCTGGAATACAACGCCGTCGACGTCTGGCAGCCGGACATCACCTGGTGCGGCGGGCTCACCGAGCTGCGCCACATCGCCGCGCTGGCCGGCGCTTACAACATTCCCGTGATTCCCCACGCCGGATGGTCGCACGGCGGGGCGCACTTTATCATGGCCACCACCAACAGCCCCTGGTGCGAAATGTTCCTGCCGCCACCGGGCGGCCCGCCGGAGGTCTACCAGCGGTTTGAAGAAGAAAACCAGATCACCCGCGGCCCCGAAGGAATCTACATGCGGCCTCCCGACCGTCCGGGCTTCGGCTGGGAGTTGGTTGTCGATTAGATTGCTGAAATCAGGCCGTTCATGCGGAGGCCGAAAACCGGGATTCATCACTCAAGAGGAAATGCTCATGAATGCTCATTCGAAAAACGCCGGGCCCGGCCGGGATCGATTTCAGGCCGTCCGCAGAATGTCTCCGCTCCATGCCAGGCTTCCGGCGCGCGGCACGACGGGCCGCGACAATCATCTCGCTGATTGCAGCGTTAAGCGCCGCAACCGGAGTTCTCCAGGCGGCGCCGGCGAATATTTCTTTTTCTCAATCTGCCGCGTCCATTGACGCCTACAATTTTGTGGAAGTCACCGTCCATGTCACCTCCCCGGACGTTAGGAATCCATTTACCGAAGCAAGCGTGACCGGGCAATTTGCGGCTGCCGGGCAGGCGCCGACGCACGTTCAGGGCTTCTGTGATTCCGAAGACGGCAGCGTGTTTCGCATTCGCTTCATGCCCACCAAACCGGGCGAGTACACCTACACGGTGACGTATCAGCAAGGCGATTTCACGAAGTCCCACCAGGGAAACTTTCCGCGCGACCGACGGGCACCTGAAAGGGATTCTTCGGGTCGACCCGAAATACCCCTGGCATTTTATCTGGGAAGGGACGGGGCAGCACTATTTCTGGAACGGCACAACAGCGTTCCTGATGATGGGCTGGAGGGACGACAGCGTGATTCGCGGCATCATTGACCGCCTGTCATCGCTTGAAGTGAATCGCATCCGCGTGCTGCTTTCGGGGCGGGCTGCGCACAGTTTCTGGGGCGAGCCCATCGTTCCAACCGATGAATTTCAACCTTTTCTGAACGTCTGGGCCGCCGCCAGCCCCACCAGCGTTGACAACCCGGGCTTCGACTACACGCGGTTCAACATAAAGTATTTCCAGAAGTGGGAACGAATGCTGGAGTACGCGCGTTCCAAAGACATGATCATCTCGGTGATCATGGAATGGAACGACTCCGACGTGCATCCCGCCGCCCTGAGCGCAGACGAAAAGCGCTATTTCAGTTACGCGGCGGCCCGCTTCAGCGCGTTTTCAAATATCACCTGGGACCTGGGAGACGACATCAGCTCGTTTCGCAGCCTGGGCTGGTCGCATGAAATGGGAGCGTTGCTGGTGGAAAAACTGGACCCTTATCATCATCTTGGGACCGATCATCCGGTGGATAACACCCAGCAGGACCGCACCGCAAAATGGTTCGGTTTTACTTCTTTTCAGGAATGGCACCAGCCTTATTATCCCTGGATGCTGCACCAGCGAAAGTTGCAGGAGGCGACCGGTCGCATCATTCCGCAGACCGACGAAGAGTACGGCTACGAAGACCATTACCCGATCTGGAGCCCGAACTTTCCCGACGGCCAGTCGGCTGAGGCCCTTCGGCGCGCGGCGTGGGAATTTGCGATGGCAGGCACTTACCAGTCCACCGGAGAAACGGCCAAGCGCGGCACGGGAGTCTGGCCGGACACCGGAGGCGGCTGGGTGAACGGCCGCGGCGACAGCAGCATGGTGATGCTGAGCGGCTACGCCCACATGGTGGATTTCTTCACCAGCTTTGACTGGTGGAAGACCAATCCCGACGATTCGCTCGTGACCCACGGCGACTATTGCCTCGCCGATCCCGGAAAGATTTATGTGGTCTATCTGCCCATGGCGGGCTCGGTGAAGGTGAAACTCGAGCCGGGCACTTACCAGGCCGAGTGGTTTAACCCGCGCACGGGAAAGAAAACCCCGCTGCCCGACGCCGAGGGACCTTCGTGGACCTCGCCCACGGCCGCAGACAGCGGCGATTGGGCGATTCTCCTGGAGAAGAAATAGCGGCCCGCGGATTACGGCCTTTCGCCCCTGACGAGGCAACACACTCAAACGCATGGCGCCGCAGGACCGCATCGCGCTCCTGCTCGGACGCATGTTTCTTCAATCCCTGTCAGGTGACAGCAAGCACGTCGCAGGCGTTATCCATGCACCACGGCTGATGCGCCACGCCTGCTCGCGGTCCCCTGCGTGTCGCGTTTCCAGTCTTCCAGGCGCGGGCCGGCTATGCCCTGGGCGCGCTTGCGCAGTTCCTGCATTTCATCGGCGGAGAGCGGCTTGAACTGCTGGGCGATACGGACGTCATCCTCGAGCTGGCCGATGGTGGTGCAGCCGATGGCCGTGCAACTGACCGGCAGGCTGAGCACGTAGCTCAGGCATTCGCGCGCGCTGAAGTCCTGCATGAGCTTGGCGTTGCCAAAATTCTTCATGCCCTGGATACCCATGCCGCGCTCCGATGCGACGGGCAGCGTGAGGTTCTGGAAACTCAGGTAGTGGGCGTCCGCAATGTTGAGCGGCATCAGGATGGAATCGAACTTTTCATAGGCATGCGAGCATGGCCAGGTGCACGTGCGGATCGTGGTGGCCCGTGAAGCCTATAAAGCGGCACTTGCCGGCTTTCTTGGCGGCTTCAAAAGCTTCGATGGCGCCGCCGGGGCCGAAAATCTGTTCCACTTCATGCGGCTCGCCCACTCCGTGGATTTGCCACAGGTCGATGTAATCGGTGCGCAGGTGCTTAAGTGAAGTTTCCAGCTCCGCCTCGGCGCCTGCGCGTGTGCGTTCATTGGCCTTGGTGGTGAGGAAAATGTGCTTGCGGAAGGGCGGCAGCACCGCACCGTAAACTTCCTCCGAGCGGCCGTTCCAGTAGTCGATGGAAGTGTCAAAATAATTGATGCCCAGATCGTAGGCCCGCAGCGTGATGGCCTTGGCTTCTTCAAACGAAATCAGCGGAAAGCGTCCGCCGGCCTGCCCGATCACCGTCACCTTCACGCCCGTCTTGCCAAAGGTGCGCTGCGGAATGCCGCCCGCCTTTGCCTTGGGAGGCCGCGCACCAGCAGCCGTGGCCGCCAGTCCGGCAAATGCGCTTCCGAAAAATGTCCGTCGCCTCATACCGCCTCCTTGCAACTGAGAATGTTCTCACAATTTACTAAGAAGCCGTCGAGCCCACTTGATGACTCTTCCCGGTATGAAAAGCTGGAATCAATAACAGATGTTCTCAAAATAATTGTAGCGCCACCGTCCTGGTGGCAATGTTCAAGGCCAGCAAGATGCCGGCGCTGCGAAGACTCGTCACTGCATTATGCAATCCTCAATAGTCTCGCAACCCGGCGACCTGAGCTTTGCCGATAGAACGATTCGCTGTGGTGGAGTATATCGCAGACGGGCAACCGCAAACAGTGCTTTCCTTTTGGGGATTTGCAGGGAAGGGTCTTTCAGCCGGGCGCCGCAGCGGCGCCCACCACTCCGGGGGCGTGCGCGGCCCGGGGAATCGAAATCGTTGGCGGCCCGGTGTCACCTCGCCCGGAAGCGCGGCACGAATTCTTCGGCGATGAAAGTTTCGATGGAAGTGGGCGTGGTGTTGCTCTCGGAGCGCGGTTCGAGCGCCACCATGTATCCGCTGTTCAACGCCTCCGACATTTCCAGGAGGCCGTCCGCCATGCTTCCGGACATCCCCGCCTGCTTCATCGCCGGGCGCAGCAGCATCGCCGGAACCTTCTTATAACTGAGGTCGGGTTTACCGACCGCGTTGCCGATCAGGGAAGCAACTTCAGCGTAGCTCACGTCTCGCTGGCCCAGCAGTTCCCGCGCCTGCTTGCCGGTAAAATCAGGCGTCAACAACAACTCCGCCACCGCGGCGCCAATGTCGCGCGTGGCGATCATGGGCAGGGGCAGGTCGGCCCGCAGCACTCCGGCGACCACGCCGAAATGCCGGACCGCCCCGATCTGGGGCAGAAGGTTCTCCATAAAATAGCCCGCGCGCAGATACACGGCGGCCAGTCCCGCCACGCCGTTCAGCTTCTCTTCCAGATGGTGAAGCCCGGTCACCGGCCCTGTCTTGCCGGGTTTGTCCGCGCCAATGCTGCTGAGCACCACCGCCTTCGGAACTCCGGCCTGCTTGAGGGCAGCCGTCAAAGCGTCTGAAACCTGCGCCTGATAGGCCGGCACGTCCGGAGCCGAAATGTTGGGCGGCACCATGGCATAAACGGCCTCGGCGCCCTCAAAAGCTTTCGCCAGCGCAGCGGCGTCCGTGACGTCGGCGACAAAGGCTTCAGCGCCGCGTTGCATCAAGGGTTCCAGGCGGCCGGCATCCCGCCCGATCACTCGGATTTTTTCGCCGGCTTCCAACAGTTTCCCTGCCGCCACACCTCCGGTATTTCCGCTCGCGCCCATAATTGCAATCATCGTCGGACCTCCTCGATGGTATGCCTTTTTAGATGTCCCGGGCCGTCTGAGGGGTTCACAAATTGAGGAAGAGTGGCGTTCTGTTCTGCATGGCGCCGGATGCCGCAGCCAGGGGTGGCGGGATCACGCCTACGCCTCCATCGTCCTCAGGGTTTCGGCGAGGTGGTCGCTGGCGCGGATGGCGACGGCCGTGACGGTGAGCGTGGGGTTCTTTTCGCAGTAGGAAGTGAAGCTCGCGCCGTCGAGCACCCACAGGTTTTTCACGTCGTGGCTGCGATTCGTGGGGTCCAGCACCGAACGTTTGGGATCGCTGCCCATGCGCACGGTACCCACCAGGTTTTCGCCGTCGAAATGCGGCTTCATGTCATCGCTCCGTATGGCCAGCACCTTGCCGCCCGCCGCCTCGATGATAGCCTTGCATTTCTCCCTTTCGTCGCGCACCATGGCCAGCTCGTTTTCGCCCCACTCCAGGTGCAGGCGCGCCTTGGGCAGCCCGAACCGGTCGCGGGCTACGGGATCGAGATCGACGTAGCTTTTCTCGTTGGCCAGCATTTCGCCGTGTGCGCCCAGGTAGACCATGGCGGGATAGATGCGCCGCACCTCTTCGCGGTACTTTTCGCCAAACCCCGGCACGTCCGCCGCAAAGCCGGGAATCTGCACCGGCCCGCTGCGCAGGTCAATCATGTAGCCGCGCGCAAAGTTCTTGCTGGCGTGCTCGTAATAGAAGTTGGGAATTTCGCCATGCTCATCGGCGCCGTCCTCGTTCATCACTTTGGCGCCCAGCAGGCGTTCGATGTATCCCACCGCGCCGTCGTAGTGTTCGCTCACCAGGTTTTTGCCCACCCAGCCGCTGGAGTTCGCCAGGCCCTGCGGGTAGTCTTTGGATTTCGACATCAGCAGGATGCGCACGTCTTCCACGCCGCCGCAGGCCAGCGCGTAGGCGCGGGCGCGCACGCGATATTCCTTCTTGCTGTGGCTGTCAATAAACACCACGCCGCTGCATCGCTTGCCCGTAGCGTCCACTTCAAGCTCGCGCACGATGGCGTCAGGCACCAGGGTCAGGCGGCCTGTCGCCTCGGCCGCGGGAATGGCCGCGTTGGCCGAGGAATACGCCGCGTTGATGTCGCAGCCGCGCATGCAATAGCCGCAATAGTGGCACGGGGGGCGGCCGCCGTAGGTCACCGTGTTGATCGCCTTGCGCAACGCGATCACGTGGTAGTCGGCGCCCATCTTCGCGCGGCACGCTTCGCCAATCATCTTCTCGCCGCAGCGCAGTTCAAGCGGCTTGATGAAGCGTCCGTCCGGCACGGCCGCCAGCCCATCTTTCGCGCCGGCCACGCCCATAAAGGTTTCCGCGCGGTCGTAATAGGGAGCCAGTTCCTCATATCCGAACGGCCAATCGTCGCCGATCCCGCGGTTCTTGAAGTCCTTCTCGCCAAAGCGCCACGAGATGCGCGCCCAGGTCAGCGTCTTGCCACCCACGGCCGGCAGCAGAGCATAATCAATCGGCTCTTCGGGGCAGACCACTGGATTTTTCACGTAAAGGAACCCGGTATAGTCATTGTCGCCGTGCGATTTCCAGCGTCCGCGGAAAGGCAATTCCCAGGGAGGAATGTGGGTCTTAAAACGCGCCGGCGAAACCCAGTTGCCGGCTTCCAGCACCACCACGCGCAGCCCTTTTTCCGTCAATTCCTTCGCCGCGATGCCCCCGGATGCTCCGGAGCCCACAATGCAGACGTCATAGGTTTCTTTCGTGACGGCGGCCAAGTCCTGCTTTCCGGTGGTCTGGCCGCGGGAAACAAACGCGGCGGGAACAACCCGGTAGTTAGCGGATGCAACCTCGTTTGCTTTGCCCTCCTCCGGCGCCGCCTCGCATTTCATCGCGGGCGCGGATGCGTCGTGCGGCCGCAATGACGCTGTTTTTCCGGTCAGTTCCTCGCAGGTGGGCATCACACCGTCGTTCGGCCGGTTACCCTGGTACTTCAGGTCGTCCATCAAGCCGATCTTTGAGGTGTAGTAGCCCGTCGCCACTGATTGTTTCGACTGGACAAAGAACTTTTCGGCCGGTGTCTTCGGGTCCGCTTCATTCGCGGCCAGGCTCGTCAGCAGTTCCGTTCGCTGCGGCAATGAAATAGCGGCAAAGGCTTTCCCAAACCGCTCACTGCAGGTCTGGTCCAGAGCCTTCAGGCCCTCCGTCCAGGCCCTCTGCTCGGCGGGCTCCGCATGGCTCATGACAAAGTCGAGATAGTCCTTCACCTGGGCGGCGTAAGCGCCGGGCGCAACTGCATCGTCGGGGATCATCGCCTGGGCCAGGGCGGAGACGGTGATTTTCTGCTGATCCGTGAAGAACCCTGAAACCGTGGCGCCGGCCCAATGGCTGATCTCGTGCTGCAAAGCCGGTCCGGCTGCCGCCGCCCGCCGGGGCAGCCACCCGCAGGCGGTTGCGGCCGTCGCCACGCCCAGCAGGCGGCTGAGCGCAGCTCGCCGATCGAGCCCTTTCTTTTCGGTGTCTTCACTTTTCGGGCGGCCTGCCGTCTTTTGCCCATTGGGGACTTTGTTTTTCATCTCGCATCTCCTGCTGGAAGTAAGCCTAGACGCACCACGCCGTCATCGCTGTGATCAGCATCACACCCTGTTTTTACAGGGGGGAAGCGCTCCGGCAGCGGGAGCTATGCGCGGAACCGGTAAGACAGAATGGGTCTGCAACTCTGGCAGGATGTTGAATGAAGCTGGGCTGTGGCGGCGGCTTTTACGCCGCCAATCCACCGTGAAACCATTGGCCCTGTGGCGGGGTAAACCCGCCGCTACGCGCCCTCTGCGGATAGCGCAACAAGCCTGCCAACCCAGCCTATTCATGAGCCGGCGGATGTTGCCGTGAATGGGGAGAAGGGGCACGACTTCAGTCGTGCCGAAGAAGCGGTTCGAAGCTGACGGCTTCAGCCGCTGAAAGTTCGGGCGCCATGAGCGTTCCGCTCAGGGGCTGAAGAGTCTGTGTGAAAACCGGGCATTGGACAGGTCTGTAAAATGCGGAGAGGAGGCCGCGATGAAATTTCAAACATACAGTCGAGAAAAATGATGGCACAAATGATTTGAAGGTCAAACCAGGTCGCAAGCAACTATGTCTTTGTATGATTTACCCGATGGAACAGTCTTGCCACGGTCGTGTTTAAAATAGAAGAGAACGGCTGCCCGCCGTTTGCTGACCTGAAGTTTCTTATAGATCGATTTCACATGTGACTTTGCCGTCTCCGTACTGATGCAAAGGCTGCTGGCCACTTCTTTATCGGAATTTCCCTGAGCAATCAGGGTCAGAACTTCCCATTCCCTGGGAGTGAGGTTGCGGGTCATGATGGGTGTCGTTCTCCGGCCGGCGATCAGTCTGTCAAGGACGGCGTTCGTCACCCGGGGAGGAAACCAGCGTTCGCCTTTCGCTACCTTCCCAACCGCTTTGACCAAAACCTGAGGACTCTCAGTCATCGACAAACATCCCGATGCGCCTGACTCCAGAGCTTGCGCCCCAAACTTCTCATCAGTGCCCTCGGTTAGAAACAGGATTCGCATTTCCGGGAGCAATTGGCGCAAATGGTTCAGTGATTCAAGGCCAGCATCAGGGTCAGCGGTATGAAGAATGAGGACGGGCAAACGGGACTCATTGCTCCGATCAACCAGGTCCGAAACGCTATCAAATTCCAGAACATTAACGTGGGTTCCCAGGGCGGTAAGATAAGCGCAGAGAGATTTGCGAAATAGAACTACTGGACTGACCACTCCCAACTTCATAGGTACCTCCAATCGAAAGGATGTACCCCTCCAACTATTAAGAACCGCAAAACCGGAATTTCCATTTTGGTATTCCGCGTAGTTGTCGCCAGACGCAAAAGCTCCTCCTATTTTGCGGTAACGGGTAACCATTTAAACGTCTCCGCGGCGTCATGTCTGTATAATATTGCTCACTCTGGCAAATAAATCCCCCTGAGACCGGATCTGCCGCCCGGTGCAGTCGATACCTCAGACACTCCTCCGTTGCGTGCAGCGCTGGATCGATTTCCCGATCCCTCACAGTCTCTGAAGCCCCGATAGGAGCTTTTCGGGCGCTCCCACCGGCACGACTGAAGTCGTGCTCTTTTACGGAGCCCCACTGCGTCATGAGTAATCCGGGCTAGGGTTTGTGGTGTTCGCCCTCTTGGATAAAAGCTGCGACGTTGTCGTGCAGCATTTTTAGTGAGGGCAGGTGGGCGTAGACCATGTGTCCTGACTGGTAGTGCTTGATTTCGATATTCTTCCGCAATTTTTCAGGTATGGTCAGGTGATTCATTTCGTAGATGCCTTCGAAGAAGGGCGTGGCCAGGTCAAAATATCCCGAGTTCAGCATCACCCGAAGGTCGGGGTCGTACTTCATGGCCTGCGCCAGGTCCGGCATGACGTTGGCGGATTGCGGCACAGGCTGGTCCGCGCCGGGAGGCTGGTGGAGAAAATTCCAGCTCTTATAGAGTTCGATTTCAGGCTTGTACTTCTCGCCTTCGCCGTAATTCAAAACTTTCCGCACATAGTTGTTGAAGGCGGCAACGTAGGCGGCACTGAGGGCCGCCGATTGCGGATCGTACTCGGCTTCTTTGCTCAGCGGATCGAAGGTTGGACCGGAGAAGCGCGTATCCAGCCGGCCGGTTGTGACCTCCGGGCCCTGGAGGTTTTTCTCAAACTCCCCACCGTCGATGCGCAGGTTCGCCTTCTCGATGTAAGCCTCCGGCAGGCCGGTATACTGGTGCAGCTTTTCCACGATGGCGCGCCTTTGCCCGGCGGGAAGCGCGGAGCCCTGTGCCAGCGCCTCCGCGTAGTCGGTCATGGCGAAATGTTCCACCTCGTCCAGCAGCGGCTGCAATTCCTTCGGCGCATTCGAGAGCTTGTGGTGGTACCAGGCCGTGGCGGCGTAGGTGGGCAGCGCCAGTTCATAAGGCAAATCGATACCGGGGTTGGATCCCGGACCGTCCACGCTCAGGTCGAAGTTCAGAATCTGCGAAAGCAGAATCACGCCGTTCAGGTCAATGTCGTGATCGGTTTCCAGCAGGTTGGCCAGCAACGCCGAGCGCGTGGTGCCGTAGCTTTCGCCAAACAGGTACTTGGGCGAATTCCACCGGCCGTACTTTGAGAGAAACTCTACGATGAAGTCGGCAAAGGCATTGGCGTCCCCGTCCACTCCGTAGAAAGCCTTCTTCGCGTCCTTGCCCTGGATGCGGCTGAATCCCGTTCCCGGCGCGTCCACAAACACCAGGTCGCTCACGTCAAGCAGGCTGTCGTCGTTGTTCACCAGGCGATAGGGCGCCGGCGGGGTGTGCGTATCATCTGCCGTCAATACCCGGCGCGGCCCAAACGCTCCCATATGCAGCCACACAGTGGATGAGCCCGGTCCGCCGTTGTAAAGAAACGTCACGGGGCGCGTTGAATCCTTCTCGCCGGACTTGAAATAAGCCACGTAAAACATGCTGGCTTCCGGCGGGTCCTCTTTGGCGGGTTCGTCCGCATCTTCGGCGGCATCCTCGGCCTTTTTGGGATGAACGATCAGGGTGCCGGCGTAGGCGTCGTAATTGATGACGTGTCCGCCCACCGTCACCGAGCCTTTGGTCTCTACCTGCTGCGGCTTGAACGCTTGGGACTTCTCCGCCTCTGACTTTTCGGCCGGCTTCGTCACTTTCGCCTGGGCGCGGGCTGCGGCAGGCAGCAGGAAAGGAACAATAAATGCAATAGCAATAACCCTTAATATGAAAGGTTTCACAGTCACCTCTACACGGATGAATTGATGGGAAGCCCCCCCAACAGAAGCAAAAAGGTCAATCTATCATGATTTGGGATGATCCGCCTGCCGGCTTACCGTGGGCGCATACGCGACGCGGGTCTCCGTGCGGGCGCTGCCACCCGATGACGCCGCCTTACTGGCCGTGATCTTTTTGATATGGGACAGGCCCACGGCCAACCCAAGGTACGGTTGGCCGTGAATCCCCCACTAGAAGCTGAATCTCAGAAACAGATTCAGCGAGCGATTGGCTGACTGGTTGTTAAAGAATCCGCCAGCAAGCGAATTCGACTGGCCGAAGAGCGGCGACGTGAGATTGCCCACGGGTGTACCCAGGTTCACCTTGTTGAAAACGTTGTGGGCCATGACGCCCAGTTCAAGCTGGTAACGCCGGTTGCTGGAGCTTCCGAAACGGGGACCGTCGCCGCCGCCGCTGAGCCCGCGGCCGCCGAGCCCTCCGCCGCCCCGGCCATGGCCATGGAACCCTCCGCCACCGCCACCGCCAACCTCTTTGCCGAAACCGAAGGTCCTGGATAGCCGCGCATTCATGGAGAACTGCCCGGGGCCGGTCAGGTAATTGACGGGCACCAGCTGCTGGCCGGAAACAGGATCGACGTTAAAGATTCCCAGCCCGGTTTGCAGGCAGGTCGGGCAAAGGGTAGAGGCAAAGGCCGGCCGATCATTGTAGATCGAGTCCCCGTTCAGGTCCTGCCCAAGGGTAACGTTATAGGGGCGGCCGGAACTCAACACCATGAAGGGGCTGAAGCTGAATCCGTAGGGCATGCCGACGGAGCCGCCCACGAAGAAGCGGTTGCGGGTTGCCCACGGAGCCGCTCCGTAGCTCTGCGCAAGATCGTACTGGTCCATGGGGAAGGCGCCGCCGCTGGCATTGGTATTGGCGTAGCTCAGCGTGTAAACGCCGAACAGCGAAAGCGCCGGTCCCATGCGGAGATTGAAGTTGGTGATCAGCTGGTTCTCATTGTAGAGTCCGGCGGACTCATACTGATAAATGTTGCCCACGTCTCCGAAGGGCCGCACGCCGCTGGAGGGGTCGGTGGGGTCGTAGGTGCCGGGCAGCGGCGCGTTGATGTTGCGCGTCAGCAGCTGGTGGATTCCGTGCGTTGTCACGTAGGTGACGGAGGTCTTGAAATTTTTGGTCACCTGCCGTTCCAGTCCCACCGCGCCCTCGATAACGTACGGGGTCTGGTAATTCGGCACAATCTGGTAGATGGTGGGAAATGTGGCAGAACCCGTCAGGGTATTCAGAGGCGGAATATTTCCGGGCAGGAAGTCCGGCGAATTGACGATGAACTGTTGCTGGGTGATGCCGTTCAACTGCTCGGCCTGCAGGATGTTGTCCACGTCAAACCGGTCGTAGAAGATTCCCGCGCCCGCCCGCAGCACAGTCTTGGGAGCGGTTCCGCTTCTGCCGATCCCCCAGGCGAACCCCACGCGGGGCGCGATGTCAAAATGGTCGCTGATGTGGTTCTGCCCTTCGAAGCGCAAGCCCCCCGTCAGCGAAATATTCGGCCGCACGCGCCAGGTGTCTTCGGCATAGAGCGCGAAATCGACGCGGTTCACGCTGGCGACCGGGTTGCCGGCAATGATGGAGAACTGGCTGGCGCCTCCGCCCGCGGCGATGATCTGCGCCGGAGTCAGGCTCTGGGCGAGGCCCTGGGCGTAAATCGAATAAGGATCAATCCCCGTAAAAGTGAAAGTGCCGTTGTAGCCGCTGGTGGTGTTGACGGACTGGCTGATGTCGCGCACCCGGCCGCCGTAACTCAGGGCGTGTTTGCCAAAGGTCATCGACGTCTGGCTCTGCAATTCGTACTGGTTTCCCGTGTCGAGAGATGTCCCTCTGCTGCTCCCGCCCCCGGTGAAGGCGCCGATCACGTTCAGGGTGGGGTCGGTGTTCAGCGGGTTCTGGATGTCTTCAGAGCGGCGATACTCGAACCGGGTCTGGGTGACGGTACGCGAGCTGATCACCTGCGTGTCGCTCACCTGGACCATGTTCTCGCTGCCCGTCGAGTTGTAGCCAACTGTTGGAAGCTGGAATTGCCCGATGCCCGCATTGGTGTTTTCGTTCGACCAGCGCTGGTAACGGATGGACATCACGTTGCTGTTGCTGAGTTGCAGGTCCACCCGCGGGCTGATGTTGGTTCTGGATGAGGGGCTGGGAACAGCTTCATTCAGCGAGGTTCCGCCCGAAGCAAAGTTGGCGGCGGGAACAACCGCGTTCACGATGGAGGTGTTGTCCGTGCTGCGGTGGAACATATCGAAAAAGAATGAGGCTTTCTTGCCGATGGGCCCGCCGAAATTGCCCGAAAACATCTGCGAATGGTAGCCCGGCTGGTTCGCCACAAAGGGGTTTCTGGAATTAAACGCCGAATCGTTGCCGAAAGAAAAGATGCTGCCGTGATACTTCTGGAAGCCCGGCTTGGTCGTGATGTCGATGCGGCCGTAGCCCAGCCGTTCATACGCGGCCGAAAAGGGGTTCTGGTTCACGCGCACTTCCAGGATGGCCTCTTTGGGCGGCAACTGGCCTCCGGAAAATCCGTCAATGTAGATCTGCCCGCCATTCGGTCCCGCCGACGGCCCTGCAAGTGCCTGAAGCTCGGTCTGCAAGTCGTCGGGATCATCGGAGAGGGCTTTCAGGTCCTCGCCCTTCAGCACCACGGCGCCGACGTTGTTGTCAGGACTCACGCTGAGTTGCTGGCTATCGCCCTCTACGGTGACCTGTTGCTTCTCCATGGTCACGACCAGTTGCGCGTTTACAACCTGCGGATGCCCCAGCGACACCTGAATATCGGCCTTCGTGAACGTTGAAAAACCCATGGTGCTGATGGCCACCGAATAGGCGCCGGGCGCAAGATCCTTGAAGGTGTAGCGCCCCTGCTCATCGGTCTGGGCCGTTTTGGTTGATTGAGCAGGCCCGGTCAGGATGACGGTTGCGGCAGGAATGGCCGCGCCGGAGGGGTCCGTAACCTGGCCGCTCAGGCTGCCATTCGCCGTCTGTGCAAAAACCGCGGCAGAAAAGCAAAAAATCGCCAGCAACACCAGAATCGGCCGGCTGAATTTTCTAAAAAAGTCGATAATCATCGTAACCCTCCACAGACTTCCTCTGTCCATGGGAACACCCAGCCGCTATGGCATGTGCTGGTACGCTTGCGTTGGCGAATCAAGGCAAGTCGAAACCCTTCATGTCCGCAACGTCTGAACCTTTGCTGTCTGTCCTGTTCCATGAATCATAACGCTAATCAAAATTGCTCTTTCCAACTGTCTATGGACGGTGCTGCAGGGGTGGGGGTTTCCCTTGGTGTGTTAAATGGATGTAAAGACTGTGGCGGTTCTGCCGGGAATCGACCGGAGAGGGTGTTTAGTTTGCGCAGGGCTTGCCGCGCCTGGGGCACTAGGCGGGTTCAAGAGGAGCGCGGTTTGGCACATGCCGGAAAGCCCCTGTCCGTCCCCGCTCTGCCATCCCAACTCATTGATTTCAAATCCCTCCGCCAGGTGAGGGGCTTCTAATCAGGAGGCGCGTTCCGGCGGACCAGGAACCGTCGCCTTCCGCTGGCTGCCTTCTTGAATGTGGAAATTTGAATTACACCCTGTGGATGAGGAGCCTGTCAGGAGAGTGCCGCTCCAGGGGAGCCGCAACCAGCGCCCATCAAAATAGCGCTCGCCATCGCTTCTATATCGTGGTAAAGGTTAAGGCGTCCCGCGGGGCAGGTCCGGCTACCAGATCGCCGCCACCACAGTCTTGAGCGCGTTGCTGAATATCTCGAAGCCCGGCACGTGCGGACCCACGAACACAACCGCCGTCACCGCCACAATGGCAAAAACAAGCACGCCCAGTTTGCTGCGCCTCGTGTTCCATTCCTTTTGCGCGTCCGGCTCATCATGGCTGCCGCAAACCATTATCAATTCGCCCGATTTCTCCATTCGCATCGCCATCGCTCCCTCCACGTCTTCAGATCGTCCCTGGCGATCGGTCAGGGGCCTTCGACTTCTGGTAGTGCAACCTCTGCCGTTACGGGCGGGTCATCGGAACGTCTTCGACTTCCTGCGCTGCCCGCCCCTCTCTTACCAGATTGCCGTCAGAACAGACCTGAAGGCATGGCTGACGGTTCCCCATCCCAGCAGTGCGTGCGGACCCATGAAGAGCACTCCGCCCGCCAGCACAATCAGAACCAGCCACAAACCCAGCTGGATGTAGTGGGCCCATTTTTTCGGTTTTTCAGGCTCATCCGGGGTGCCACGGATAAATATCAGTTCACCCGATCTTTCCAATCGTATCGCCATTTCCACCCTCCCCTTCCGCGTGTGGTAGTGATCAATCCTGCATCAACATTCTCATCAAGGTGTGGAACCTCTGCCGCTACGGGCCGATCTCCGGACCACCCTCAACATCAACCGCCCCGCGTGGCGGCCCAGCTCTCATCGAACCCGCAAACCTCCGCGCCTGGTGTTTTCCGTAAGCCTTGTCACTGCAGGCCCGTGCGCGTCCCCGCACTCGGAAACCCCAGGTCGACACCTCACAAACTCTTCTTACTAACAACTGCAATGATAATTGGGATGCCAAAAAATGTAATCAGGCCGGAACATGCAAATCAATCTGCAAACACCCGATGCCTGCTAGGGGTTTTGCCTGATCCAGGGTGCAACATCGCGCATGCAGCCGGGTGCCGGCATTGCGGCGGGTGAGGGGGCACGTCAATTGGCGGATTGGCGATTGAGTTATTGGAAGAGTGGCAACTTTCAGTCCTCAACCAACAGCCGCCTGCCTTTGCCCTCAAAGGCGCACGTCTCGAGCGGAGAACTTTCGGGGCATGCCAGGATTGTTATTGTCCGGTTTGCAGGGCGGAGCCTTTCTTCCGCCAAGCCGCGGGAGGCTCGCCCACCTGGCGTTTAAAGGCACGGTTGAAGGCGTACTCGGACTCATAGCCAACGCGCCCGGCCACTTCCGCCATGTTGTGCCGGCCCTCCGAGAGAAGTTGCTTGGCAAGGTGGATGCGCCAGTTCGCCAGATAGCGCATGGGCGACTCCCCGATCAGGTCGGTAAACCGGCCGGCCAGGGCTGAACGTGAAACGCCCGCGTCGCGCGCCAGGTTTTCGACGGTCCACGCCCGGGCGGGTTGCGCGTGCAGCAGATTGATGGCGCGGCTGACGTGGGGATCGTTCAGGGCGGCCAGCCAGCCTTTCTGGCCCGGGGCGAGTTCCTGCATGTAGCGCCGCAGGACCTCCACGAACATCAACTCCGTCAGCCGGCCCAGCATCAACTGGCTGCTCGAGCTTTCTGTCTGCGCCTCCCTGGCAAGATAATAAAGCGTAGTATTCAGCCACATCCCGGCATGGAAGGGGACCGTCCGGTCCGAAGACGGATTCGCCGCGCCGGCCGACTCAAACACCACGCGGCCCTGGCGATTCCGAATGCACATTAATCTTGGAAGGGCGCTGAAGAGCGGCTTGAATCTCTGGTCGCAGTGCAGGTAACCGCACACGAAGCGCGCCACTTCCCCTCCGCCTCCGCCCCTCACCGGCGGCATTCCCGGCCGGGGGACTTCCGGAACAAGCACCCTCATCGGCGTCGGCTTCAGCGCCAGGTCGCTGCCCATCAGATGCTCGTCGCCCTGGGGAACGACAACCACGTCGCCAGCGTCCATCCGCATGGGCGGCTCGCCCTTCACCTTCACCCAGCAGGCGCCTTCCACCAGCACATGAAAAATGGTGAAGCACTCGGCGCTCGGCATAATCACGGACGCAAGGCTTTTCGAGGGTGGGGATTCAATCGCCCACGGAGAACGAAGTTCGGCCACAAAAAACACCGCCCCGGACAGGCGGACAACGCGCAAGACGTCGGATAGAACGTCCATCATATTCACCTGTAACGAGTTAGCACCCTGTGCTGTTCTGGAGCCTGGGATAAGAATCTCAGAGCGCCGGACATTGTGTCAACTGGAATCTTCGGCCAAACTCGCTGGTACCAACCCTGCTGGGGCGTCAGGAACGGCGGGGTGAAAAGAGGAGAATGAAATGAATTACCGAATGGAACAAAATCAGGCGGTCATGGCAAGCCCGGTTGCCCGTCAGCCGGGCGCTACCGGCATTTCGGCCGGCGTCACGCCCGCAAGCTGGCGCGATAGGGCAATGCGCAACTTTATTCTTCAAATGGGATTCGAAGATCCTGCTCCCGCGGTCCGCGCGCGCCAGTATTCTGCGCTGGTCTTTCAGCCCAAAATCGTGCTCATCGCCGTGGTTGCCGGAATCCTTTTCCAGGCGCCGGGCGTCTTCGCGGCCCTCGGCGCCCTTCTGTGGTGGAGCGCGCTTTTACCGAAGATGAATCCGATCAGCGCGCTCTACAACCGGACCATCGGCGGGCGGCCGGGAGCGTTTCGCCTTGGCCCTGCGCCCACCCCGCGGCGCGCCGCGGAAACGGAAGCGGGAGCGCTGGCGCTGGCCATCGCGTTGCTGACTTACTCCGGATTCACCCTTGCGGCCGGCGTGCTCCAGGCCATCCTCCTGGCAGCCGTGCTGGGGGTAATCATCGCGAGCTTTTGCACTGGAACGTTTTTGTACCACCTGGCGCGGGGGCACTGGGGGTTTGTGCGCAAGACCCTGCCGTGGGCAGGCTAAATCAGGCGGCTGAACCGGGGCTCTAAAACAACGGGACAAAATCAAATTTAAGGAGGCTGCTTATTATGCCAAGGTTTCTTATCGAGGCTCCACATGAACCTGAAAGGATGGCCTGCGCTCGCACCGTCAAGATTTTCCTCAACACCGGCTCGCATTTCCTCACCCACGCCGACTGGGGATGCTACGACGGCGAGCACAAGGCCTGGTTTGTCGCCGAAGTGGAAAACAAAGACGAGGCGCGGTCCATCCTGCCTCCGGCGTTTCGCCACGAGGCCAGGATTACGCAGTTAAACTACTTCACTTCGGATGTGATCGACGAAATCCTCTCCCACCACAAAGGCTGACCCGGCGCGGCGGGTGCAGACCCCGGCTTTCCGGGGTCTGCCCGTTCCCTGTCGCGAGGCCCACGGAGCAGACTTAAGTACTCGCGCGCTCAGGAGTTCGCGGCAGTGAAAGACGGCTTGTCTGGCTCACCATTCGGAAAGGACGGCAAAAATCCTTCTCCCATCCCGGAAAAAGGCATTTTGGACCGCGAGGGAGGCTGAGAACGCGGCAAAGAGATGAATCACCGCACCGCTTACCAACAGGAAAAGCGCAGCAGCAAGCAGGTTCGCCATAATACCTGCTCCGTGCACGAATATCCTTTGGCCCCTGGTCATGTTACGAAGCTGTTCCCCAGGGGTCTCGACAAGTGTGTAGGCGTAAACGGCGAATGGGTTGAAGGCAAAGGTGAGGCTGCCCAGTTTAAATCTTAAGGCAGGGCCGCCAGGGCTGGCGTAGCCTACCTCTCGAACCTCTGCTCCGATCAGGCTCCACGCCACAGCGTGGCCCGCCTCGTGGATCAAAGCCGAAACAACCGAGAGTCCAATCAGGATGGCCCATCCTGCGGTGGTCAGCGCCAATGTGGAAATGACGTCCATCTCTCGCCAACTCATGACCCTGGGAGTTTCCCGGCTTCTGCCGGAGTGGCAGCAGAAGACTGGTGTTTCCGGTATTACTTTTTTCGAGCCGTTGAGGGTGTGAGGAGTAAAGTCACGCCTGGCAACGAGTCGGTTTTGGATTTGCTCGGTTGCGGCCAGGCCCCTTGGAGGGGGCAGCAACCCTGAAGGCTCCGGCCCTGGCAGAGGACCATCAATTGGTTCGGATCAGCCGGATCGGGATCGGCGACCCTCCCGCCGCAACGATGGGGGTGACGCCCCACCGCCGCCTCCTCCGGGAGCACCACCACAGCTGCTGATGTTCAGGATGATCACGTCAACCATGTCGTCGTTGCCATGGTGGTCAGCATCCTTAATAAACACCTGCATATATCCAACGATCGTGACGGTGGTCCCTCCGGGCGGCAGGTCATTTCCGGTATAGACCGGAACGGTGGCAACGGAGGGGCTTTCGCTGTAATCGTAAAACACTTTCCCCCTCAGTGCGGGATTGGGGTTGTTGCTTCCTCCTGTGATGGCGAAAGGAGGGCCGACCGATGTATCAATCGAATCCTGGCCCTGGCCGAGCCCGTCACCGTCGGCATTGATCAGAGCATTCGATTCCCTGGTCCACCGGCCCGACCTTTTTACCATTGGCGGTGGTGAGCGAATCGCCGCAAGACAGAGGGGCAGGCGTACACTCCGCAATGTGATCCCTCAGGGCAGAGCCGCTGGAGGGAGGCGCACCACCAAAACCCACCAGGTACCACTGGCTGGGGCCGGCGTTACTATGCAGCTGCCACGGCATGCCAATGACTCCCGCCGGGTAGACTCCCGAGTGTTCGATGGCGCCCGTGCTGGGATCAAAAAAATAACCCTGGCCGCCAGTTGCGCACACAGAATTGCCCGGTGACGTATGGTGTCGGGTCACAATTGGGCACCAGGAAAGGTTTCAGGCAGGCTGCGGCGACTGGTGCACTGCCCCCCGAAGGGGCATAGGCCTCCGCGGTCGCGGTGGCGCTTACGTTTGCCGTCTTGATGCCAAAAACCTTGGCGAAGAAGGTGGACACCGTAGCCTTGGCATTGACGGTGATCTGGGGTTCCTCAGGGGTGGGGTAGCTAAAGGTTATATCGCCGTTCTGGATGCTGGCAGCCTGTCCCGCAATGTAGTTCTGAGCCCCCGCAGCCTCGGCTTGTTGCCTTCGCCAGCGTTTCCTGGACGCCGCCTGCTGTGCATCCCCCCGTTGTACACCCGGAAAGCACGAATTCCTTGGCCCCCGCCAACGCCGCCGCATCCGCGGCCCGCTGGGCCTGGGCACGCGCCATGTACAAATTGGCCAGGTCGATGGCGATGGCTGAAGCGGCGAGCAGCACAACCATTGAAAAAGCCACCATCACCAGCACGGAGCCTGTCTCCTGGCAGAACGATCTACGGCTTTTGATATTCTTCCCCATGGGTTCCCCTCAGTTCGCAATATTCTGCATGACGGCGGTCTCGGTTAAAGAATTCGGGAGGCCGATGTTGGACTTCGGCACCAGCAGCTTGATGATGTCGTTAAAAAACCAGGTATAGGGATACGTCAGGGTCACTTGCGTGCCCGTGATCGGGGTCCCTCCAGTGGGCGTATAGACGTAGCCGTGATTGACGGTCATGCTGATGCCCTTGCAGCTATACGTCCAGGTCGAGGTACCCGAGGATGAGGGCGAAGACGGGTTGATGCAGGACGAGTCCACGCCCTCGTCGGTCATATAATTGGCCATGGCATTGACCGCCGTCTGAACAGAACAATTTGTACTCGCGCAACTGCTGTCCTTCAAAGTATTCGAGACCACAATGCGCGCGCCCTCGCCTGCGGCATTGGCCTCCTTCTGCTTCAGATTGAAGGCCCCGCCAAATTGGATGATCCCTAACAGGAAGACCAGCAGGAATGGCAGTGCCAGGCCGAACTCCAGAAGCTGCGACCCTTCGGTCCCAGCAAGCGTGTGGAAGATCCGGATTGGCGCAGAGGTCTGCTTGACTGCAAAGCGTGGCAGCAGGGTGCGTAGCGTCTTTCCGGTATGAGACCCAAAATTCGTCATGGACAGGTCCCCCCTTGCGACTGGTTTATGGTCGGCTGGTTTTCGAAGCGCATCTGAGCCTGAATTGGGATGTTGATGGTTGTCGCATTCAGGGACGTGAATGGAATGGCCAACTGGACCTGATAGCTGAAACTGACCACCACGCCACACTGCTGCGGATAGGTGGTTCCCAGCCAGGCAGCCTTCTGGCAGTAACTTTTGACATTTTTCGGATCGAGATTGTCGGCTTGCAACGCCGGCACAATATAATTGTTATAGGCGTTGGTGTTGGTCGAGCACGAGGCGGTGGGAATGTCCGCAACGGCGTTTCCCAGCGCAACAGAACTCGGCAAGACGGCATACCGCGCGCCCTCCCGTGCCGCCCGGGTTATGGTTTCGTAGACGTTGTAGGCGCGTCCTACCCAGACAATACCGATCAGAAGCATCAGCACAATAGGAGCCACGATCGCAAATTCGAATATTTCGGCGCCCGAATCGCCTGTGGCAATTCTGAGCGCGCGCCCTGCCCAGGCAGGGCGGCGAAATCCCAGCCGTTCCATCAGCCTGCGGATTGCGCCTTTCCCTTCAACTCCTAGGGTGCGTACCTTCAAGTGCACCTCCCTCTACGATTCATCTGGCCGCTTCCTGTGTCATTGTCATCCAGCCGCGTTCACAATCGGTGCCGCGCCAGCCCGGTCTTCTTACCTAAAAAGTGACAGGCGCCGAAGACCTTCAATAACTTCGCCGGTACGACACCTTATAATGCACGAGACTCGCCAAACAAACAGAAAACGATATTAACTCCCTATAATAATCCTCCCAGATGGTTCTATTGAAAATTCCTTAAATATACAAGTAGTAACGGGCCGAATAATCAACCGTACCCTGTAAAATCCCTCCGGCTCTTGTTCCGGAACGGCCCCTGCAGTTTCCTCCAATCTGCGCCTGGCGTACCCTGGAACGGATATAGAAGTTTCCGCTTCTTTCCGTTTCTCTCCGTTTTCGCCCCCTTCAATCGAGTCGCCCTGCGCTGGCGAGCCCCACCAGTACGATAACGAATGAAACACTGATTTTATTTAGTTCATTCCAGAAATTTTACCTTCCTAACCGCTCAAGCAAGTTAAGGACTTCCTCATCTGGAGTGCCGCGCATCTCTTTCCTGGCTCCGATTTGTCGCTTCTGGCTGGAGGTTGCGTCTCAAACCGGCAAATCAGGCCGGGACCTGTTGTTCAGTCTTGAATTTGACCAGATTCCATTGGAAAGAAACGGGTTAGGTCTAAGAGGTGGGGTTTGGGCCTGGCCATTTGCGATTTCGAAAGGGCCGACATGATTTTGCTCCCATCCTTGAAGAAAATATTTTGAAAAGCAAGAACCGCAGAGGATAACGCGAAAAGATGCAGGAACGGATCATTGAAAGCCAGGGCGACGGCGGCTGCAAGCAGGTTCGCGCCGATGCCTGCTCCGTGCAGGAGGATCCTTTGCAACCTGGATGGGGGGGTCAGTTGTTCCCTTGAACCCTCAATCAGCGTGTAGGCAAAAATGGTGAAAGGATTGAAAGCAATCGTCAGCTTCCCCACTTTTACACGCAGGGCAGGTCCGTAAGGCCTGGCGTACCCAATCTCGCGGACCCGCGCTCCAGCCAGACTCCAGGCGATCGCATGGCCTGCTTCATGGATCAACGCTACGACGACGTTGAGCACCAGAAGAAAGAACGATCCAACACCTGCCAGAACGATTGTGCTAACGATATCCATATTCAACCACTTGATGGGAGAGTTTCCGGCTTGCCCGCTCTTTCCGTGTGACTGCCTTTGCAGAGTAAAGCCGGCGAATCAGTTGCCCATCCCCCCGGTCAGAAGGTCTAACGTCGCGGGCAAAACCAAGGGCGCAGCTCACTTGTTATAAGGGTGGGAGGAACGGTACGAACCACCTTGCGAAGCCGATCCCTGGTCCCCGTTACGATTTCCTCTCTTCCTGAAATTCCTCAGTCCAATCACCAAGCCAATTCCGATCAACGAAGCAAGAGAAACGCTCCCCAAATGCGAACTAAGAAACTTCCCGTAATCGAACCCCATGGCAAGACTCAGGAGTTCCGGGTCAATAGAAACGCCCAAAATGGCAGTTCCCAGAACAGCAGCCCCTACAAAGAATTTCCAGGAGAATATCATGCGCTTTCCACTTCCTTCTTCATCAAGATCTGAACGATACTCAGTCCTTCTTGCACCGCTAACTCGCCCTTCCCTGACACGCCCCATCATCCCATGCGCCAATCCTCTGCAATTTGGGAAACGATTTTCGGACACCCGCGCAGACACCTGTGGCCGTGCCAACCTAACATCTGAGGAGTGCCACCGACAGTGTCATTGTGAAATCACCATTTGTGAGTCGCTCGCCATGTGGATAGCTGCCGATGGCAGGAGCGGGAGATCAAACGAAAAGTTATACTGGACGTTCACCTTAACGAGACTTCCTGGAGTGTTGTTTGGTGTCCAGGCCGTGGTTACGGTCACCCCGTTCGGGTTGATCCCCTGAGGGGAAATGCTTCGAACGTAGCTTTGTATGTCCGCCGCGCTGGCCGGACACGCAGTGGCCCAGCCGCTGCAGTCGGCACCTCGAACCATGGCGTATCGCGACCCTTCGCGGGCCGCGTTCGAGACAAAGTGATAGGCGTAAAGGGCCCGGCAGAAATCTATGATGCCCAGCAGCAAGGTCATCAAGAGGATGATGCTGAGCGCAAACTCTACCATTGTAGAGCCTGCGTCGCTGAACTCAGCATGCCGTCTTGCGCGCCGAATTGCTTTTGTTCTTTGAAGACTCATAAGCTTAACAAGCTGCTTCCTTACCCCCCCTCAATTGGCGCCTCAGTCCAGAGTCGCCGTTCAGCCTACTGCTCCACCCTCACCACGGATTGGCCCTTCAGGTTGAATGACGTGGGAATCCATGGGAAATGAAACATGGGGGAGAAGACGACTGAGGTGTTGACGTGGACGTATTCGACCAATCGCCCGCTAGCGCAATCGCTAAGGGAACAGTTAGGCGCACTTGATCCTGTAGAGCAGGTGCAGAGGTGCGCCGCCGTGGCACTCAGCCCGCTCAGGTCTTGTCCATCGTTGAGTGCGGCCTGAATCATCCCGGCATTATCTGCGGCAGTCGCAGGATTTTGAGCGCCATACAGCGCGCCCGCATGGGCGGCGTTGGAAACAATGATGCTGGCGTAAGCAGCGCGCCCGATTTCAATGACCCCAATCAGCAGCAGCAAAAACACCGGCAGCAGCAGAGCTATTTCGAGCAGAGCCTGCCCGGATTCGTTGCGTACGAAGATACCCCCACTCGCTGCCAGGCGGTCTGACTTGCTCCAGATCCGTCTCTGTTTTAATGCCATCATGGTTTACTCCACCAACATAGCGGCCTTAATGGGCGATCCGCTTGGGAGCGTGGTGTAATCGTCATTGAAAGTCGCCGAGCCGTTAAAGGTAATCGAGTCCGCCACAATGATGCTGTAAGCGGAGGTCGCGCCGCTACCGTTGTCGGTTACGTTCGCCTTGGGAGCATGGATGGCTCCGGTGAGGGTCAGCGAGTTGCTGCCATTGATCGTAAGTTGGGATGTGTTACTCGCAGACTGATCGACCAGGATGCCTGCGTAATCGCCGGTCGTCGGGGCGGTGAAGTTCGAACCATTGTTCCCGTTGATGGTCAGGGCTCCGGAGTTAACGTAAAACGTTACATCATTCGCATTGACGGTTGTCGTCCCATTCAGGGTTAAGCCCTGGTCTAAAACGTAGGTGCCAGGATTAAACGTCACGTTAGGACTGCCGTTGATGATGAAGGTGCCATACTCCCCCGGATTAAGCGTCACCGTGACATTGCCGTTGATGATGGAAGTGCACTTCCCCGGAATGAATGTATAAGTCCCCGAACCATTGGCAATTTGAGTGCCCCCGGAACAGGACCCGTTGACGTGAGGCGGATTCAGATAAGATAGCGGATCAGCCAGCGGAACCATTCCCGTTGCAGGAGTGGGAGTGATTGTTCCGCTGCCGTTGATAAGGTAATTGCCGACAACCCCTACCGATTTGGCGTTGAGGATACCGCTCCCGTTGTTTAACAGCGCCTGGCTGGCCTTCGAATCATCGTACACGCCACACTGTGCCTGCACATTGGTGGAGCCGTTCATCAGGATCGCGTTCGTTTTTGAGGGATTCAGCGCATAGATGCAGCCTGTACTATTGCCGAGATACGCCACTGCGCGGGCTCCGATGTTGACCGACTGGATTCCAAATATTTTCATGAAGTATGTGGGAGCAGCCTGGGAGGCAATGGCTTCAACGTATTGAAGGTTGTTCTTGTGTGGACCGCTCTGCGGCGGGTTGTTGACTGTCAGCGTGGCTCCATTTGACCCATTAACAAAACCATTTTGATTGGCGGCGTTCTGCGCACCAACCGTCACGTCCCCGTAGTTCAGTTCCGAGGCTCCGCCAATTGCCGCGCTATCGGCGACACCCTGCAACACCCGCTTCTCATGTCGCAAAACCCCCATGTCCACGCCAAGACCGATAAACCCAATCAGCACAACCATACTGACTGCCGCAAGAATTATTGCTTGTCCCGTATCGCACTTACATCTCATCAGAGCTCCTCCACGAAATTTCTCTCGCCCGTCTCTCACCCCAGGCGCAATTTAATTGGCCCTGGCTTCTCTATCAGCCGACAGAATGCGCAATCGCCATCTCGCGCCAGTTGGTGCGTAAGCTATGCAAGCCCGGTCAGCGTTCTCCTCCTCAGCGTTCACATGTGTTATCTGGCCGCCCTGCCTGATGTCCTCTATTGGTAACATCCAAGGCATTATCACCCCGTTTATACGTGTCAAGTTAAATAGCAGCACGTATTGCTCCAAACCACTCAACTAATTATAGTTGTAGCCTGAACACACTTCCACACGGACACACTCACGCATTATCTTATAGTTATATTTCAGTTAACACCTGTTTTGGCGGTTAAAATGACAGCCGACGGCGCTTTGAACCCCTCACCGGAAATGCAGAAATCGCACCCACCGGGTCTTCCTCGTTCGGACGCTAACCTCCTGCGGACCCTCTATTGTCAGTAACGGGGCAGAGTCCGTTTTTGTTTATTAAGTACACCTCGCGTAACCCAATGTTTTGTTCGCAAGGCCGTAGACCCGGCAAACTTCGAACCTCTGGAAATGAAACCTGCAAACGGATACAATCTGGCCGGGTAGTCTGAGATCAAAACGGAGTACTTTGATTGCGAAAGCCACGCTTCGGCCAGAGGGTCACGAATGATGAGAGCCCCGAAGGGAAGGGCTCTGGCCAGGCCGGGATCCAGGCAGAAGTCACGGAATTATACCAGTCATTTTCACGAGACTTATTCCGCTATCTCCTCTATGTAACCAGGAACTCCGATCTTGCCCAGGAGGCCGTGCAGGAAACTTTTCTACGGTATTACGAGTACAGGTTACAGGATGGTGCGCCGCCGGCGAGCCGGGGGTGGTTTTTCAGGGTCGGCCGCAATTTTGTGATTGACCAGTTGAGGGCGACCAGGCCGGGCAAGCACGTTGGCCTGGAAGAGGCAGTGATCAGGCCTGACGGCAATCCCGGCCCCTACGAGTCGCTGGCCCGGCTGGAAACTCTCGACCAGCTGTCAGCGCTGCTTGCGCCACGCGAGCTGGAATGTCTGCAATTAAGATCGGAAGGCTTCAAATACAAGGAAATTGCCAAAATTCTGGGGATTGAACCGGGAACAGTTGGCGCGACGCTGGCCCATGGACTAAAGAAAATAAGGGCCTTCTACGTGGATAGAAGGGAGGGAGCCTGATGCGAGACTCATCGGACAATGGGCCCTACCGGTTTTTGAACCGATTTCGAATGCATCCCACAAACGCTGATCTGGTCGCATACCGGGACGGAGAACTTGCTCCGGGGAACCACGCCCGGATAAAAGAACACCTTCAACACTGTGAGCGCTGCCGGATCGAGGCTGGCTCCATTGAAGAAGGTCTTTCGTTTTTTAGCCATCTGGCCGGAGAAGTCGAGGTCCCGCCGGAATTCGAAGCAGGGTTGCTGAAACTCCAGAAGGCAATGGATGCCCGGAGCGCGGAAGGTCCGGCCAGGACGCCATCGAGTATCGAGGTCCCGGTCTCGCCGGCAATGCTGGTATCTATCAGAGAAGAACTGACCATTTATCTGGGCGCGCGGGCAGCACAGAAACTTTTGGCACGGATGAGAACACCAACACTTTCAGTCGAGGACCTGATCGGCAATATTGGCCCGCTGATGGCGGGACTTCTGGGTGACAGGGGCGGCTCAGCTGTAGCCGGAAGGATCGCGATGCTCTGCGGGACCACCTCAACACGGGCATCCGGGTCGGTGACCCAATGACAGATCGATCCGGGCAAAAAACGGTGCATGCCTATTCCCGCCTCATTCTTGTGCTCATGATCGCGCAGGTTTCCGTTGGAATCGCGCTTCATTTTAATTGGGTGTTGACGGGGAATTGGGCCTGGCTTCGGTTTTACTTTGACTATCCGGGCACCCTTTATATTGTCTTTCTCGACATCCTCAAATTGGGGCTATGCATCGTGGCCTGGAAGCAGTTTCGGGAAAAGGCATCCTTGCGATCGGCGTGGCTCACCATTTCATTAGCGATGGGCATTGTGCTGGCAGGCGACCTTTTGAAGCAGTGGCTGTGCGTTGATACTTATATCAATCCTCTCCATTATTTGTGGCCTGCCTGGAACGCATCCGCAGCAAACGCCCTGCATATCTGGGGAAGCACGATCGCGGGACCGCTCTTTATGGCTGTCCTGGCCGTAGGCCTGTTCCAGGGCCTCCAACACTACAGGAAAATCGGGATGCTGGGAACTCTGCGGTCTTACGATTTTGTACTGGTGGGAGCTTCCGCAATCTACGCCCTCTACGTTTTCGTCACGGTGGTTCGGGTCGCCCTCAACAACACTTCGCTGATCGGAACAGCCTGGATGCTCACCTGGCCCAACGACATGCTGCTGGCCGTCCTTCTTCTGGAGGCCATCCTGCTTTTCCGTACCGCGGCGGATATGGGGCAGGGTTACATTGCCTGGGCATGGGGAGCTTTCGCCGTAGCGATTTTCCTGACCGTGGTGGAGAGCATCGGCCAGTGGTTGACCGCATATAGCTACTTCCCTTATCCCGAAAATGCCGTCACGTGGTACCTCTGGTACGTTTGGGCCGCCGCCTTTGCCCTCGGCCCTGCCTATCAGGTCGATGCCGTCAGAGTTTCAGAATTTCGCGTTAACAAGCGGCAGGAACCGCTTCAGAACTCTTCCATCATTCACGCGTTTCCGGGAGAGGGCCCGAGTAATCGCCTCTAAAACCACACGGCAACGGACCCCTGACCCTGAGGGCCGGCGGATGCCGCTTCCGCCGCCCGCCGGGGGACCATCAATTGGTCCGTATCAGCCGGATGGGAATGGGCGATCCTGCCGAGGACACGACGGAACCATTGCTTCCGCCACTGCCGCCCGGCGCGCCCCCGCAGGAAGTGGCGTTCAGGATAACCACATCAATGGCTTTTTCGCTGGCACTCTCCGTCTGGGTTACAAACACCTGGAGAAAGCCAACCACGCTGACGACACTCCCGCCGGGAGACAAAGGTTCTCCGCTATAGACCGGAACGGTGATGACGGAAGACGTCTCGCTGTAATCATAAAACTGCTGACTTCTCAACAGCGGATTCGGATTGCCGGATCCTCCCGTGAAAGGAAAAGGCGGGCCAATGGTTGTGGTAATCGAGTCCTGGCCCCGGCCGAGGCCGTTACCGCCGGCGTTGATCAGAGTTTCAACGCCCTGACTCACCGGCCCTTCTTTGGCGCCGTTGGCGGTCACCAGCGTATCCCCGCAGCTAAAAATCTTAGGCGTGCACTTAACGATATGGTCCCGCAAGGCGCTGCCGCTTGAGGGAGGCGCATCGTCAAACCCCACCAGGTACCATTGGCTGGGCGCAGCCGTGGTATGCAGCTGCCACGGCATGCCAATGATTCCTGCCGGATAGACTCCGGGGTTGGCGATAGCGCCCGACGCGGGATCAAAAAAGTAGCCCTCGCTGGTGCCGCCGCCATCTTTCTTCTTGCCAGAAGAATCAGCGCAGACAGAATTGCCAGGCGACGTGTGGATGGGGTCGCAGTTGGGCAAAAGGAAAGGCTTCAGGCAGGATATGCTGACCGACGCATTGCCTCCGCCCGCCGGGCTGTACGCCTCGGCGGTCGCCGTGGCGCCTACGTCCGCGCTCATGATGCCAAAGATCTTGGCAAAGAAAGTGGAGACGGTGCGCCGGACAATAACCGTAATTTGAGGTTCCTGAGCGTTGGGATAGCTGAAGGTGACGTCACTGTCCAGAATGCTGGCAGGCTGTCCGGCAATATAGTTCTGGCCTCCCGCAGCCAGCGCTTGTTGCCTTCCCAGAGTTTCCTGGATGCCGCCTGGGATACACCCTCCCGTCGCGCAGCCGGTGGTGACGAAGGCCTTGGCGCCGGCCAGGGCTGCTGCGTCTGCGGCCCGCTGCGTCTGGCTGCGCGCCATATACAAATTGGCCATGTCGATGGCAATGGCTGATATCCCCAGCAAAAACACCATGGAAGCGGCCACAATCAACAGGACCGATCCCGTCTCATCTTTTCTCAAGCGGTAACTTTTCTGCCTCAGCATCGGATTCCCTCAATTCGCAATGTTCTGCATGACGGCCGTCTCGGTTAAGCTGCTTGGGAGAGTGAGATTAGCGCGAGGTACAAGCAGCTTGATGATGTCGTTGAAGAACCAGGTGTAGGGGTAGGCGATGGTCACCTGGGTCCCCGTCACCGGGGCTCCTCCCGGCAGCAAATAGACGTACTGGTGATTGATCGTCAGCCGGATGCCGTTGCCGCAGGCAACCGTCCACGTCTGGGTGCCCGAGGAGGTCATCGAACTCGGATTAATGCAGGAAGAGTTCACCCCGGCGCTGGTCATGTAATTCGCCATGGCATTCACGGCGGCCTGGGCGGAGCAATTTAGATCGACGCAACTGCTGTCGGCCATGACGTTGGAGACCATGATGCGCGCTCCCTCCCGCGCCGCATTGGCCATCTTCTGCTTCAGATTAAAGGCCCCGGTAAATTGGATGATCCCGACCAGAATGACCAGCAGGATGGGCAGTGAAAGAGCGAGTTCCAGAAGTTCCGATCCTTCGCTCCCGGCAATCGCCTGAAGCAGCCGCTTTCTTTTGCCGTTGTGTGCCACCAGGCACTTTGGCGGCCTGGCGCGAAACTTCCTTCGGGTCCGTCGGCGCATCATGGGCAAGTCACTCCTGTGGGCTGGTTCTCAAGGCGCATCTGCGCCCGGGCCGGAATATCAATGGTGGTCGCGTTCAGGGTGGTAAACGGAATGCTCAACTGGACCCGATAGCTGAAACTGATGATCACACCGCACTGTTTCGGGTAGGTGGTTCCCAGCCAGTCGGTTTTCTGGCAGTAACTCCGGACTGATTTCGCGTCGAGACTGTCCGCCGCCAGCGCCGGCAGAATATAATTGGTGTAGGTGTTCGTCTTGGTTGCGCAGGAATTGCTGAGCGCGTCCGCGGGAGCGTTTCCCGCCGCCACGGAACTTGGCAACACGGCGTAGCGCGCGCCTTCCCGGGCTGCCCGGGTGATCGTCGAGTAGATGTTGTAGGCACGGCCGATCCAGACGATGCCGATCAGAAGCGACAGGAGGATGGGAAAAACCAGGGCAAATTCCAGGATTTCGGCGCCCGAATCGCCTGTGGCCATTCTGAGCGCGCCCCCTGCCCGGGCATGGCGGGGAAATCCCAGCCGTGCCATCAGTCCGCGGATTGCGCTTTTCCCTTCAACTCCAGGGGTGCATACCTTCACGGGAACCTCCCTCTACGATCCAACCGGCCCCTACCTGTATCATCGTCGCCCAAGCGGGTTCACAATAGGCGCCGCGCCAGTCCCGGCGCCTCAATCTGCAAAGCGACAGGCGCCCGAGCCCTTCATTAACTACCCCGATATGAGAGCTTTACGCGGCGCCCGCAGCTCCGAATAAAGCGGAAAACAATATTAACTCCCCAATATAATCACCTCGATGGCAATATTTGTATTTCCTTAAATACAAAAGTAGTAATGAATCGAATACGAAACCGTGCCCGGTCAAACCCTTCCGGCCCTGGTTCCGCGACCGCCCCTGCAGCTTCCTCCGCCCGCCCCTGGCATACCCTGGCATTCGATTCGTGGCCCGTAACACCGTGCCCTGTAGCGCTGCCCTCCTGGGCGGCATTCTTTGCTTTTCCCAATCTCCAATCTGGAATTTTAAATTTTGAATTCCCCATGGTGGACGCGCAGCCGCCGGGTGAGGGGTCAGGTCAATTGGTTGATTGGGCGATTTGCGATTGAGCGTTTGCAAGAACAACGGTCCGATTGCGGCAGCCTCCCCGCCTCCGGATTTTTGTAGGGGAGGGCTACGCCCTCCCGCCTGTTCCACCCTTCATAATTCACAATTTCGTTTGCCTTCCCACCCCACCGATGATATAAGACCGTGGAAATTGTAAGTGCGGCATGTGCCGGGCTGAAGCCCGGCGCAACGAAATCTCGCTCTCGTGGTTGTTATAGTGCCAACCCAGCAGAATCTTCGTTGTCCACTCAGGTCAGAGAAGACGCGTTCAATAAAGCATCTCGCGGGTGGCGCCCCGATTGATCGGGACGGTCAGCGAAGCTGAGCGGGGTTAAAAAGGCGCGACAGCACAGCCGCAGCGTTAATCCAGTGGATGGCCTTGGTCAGGCTGGCGGTTACGCTTTTCGCGAAGTGCCACAATTATCGCTATGGACCGGCTGCCATGAACCGAATCGGAAACGTCCCGCTGCGCGGCATCGCAGACACTAAAAGGCGAGTATCTGCGCCAGCGGCGTCCATGGGCAGGATGTTCATGGCACAAATACTCATGGGCAGGATGCCCATGCCACAAAAGCACGAGCAGGGTGCGCATGCCACAACGGAGGCCGCAGGCGGTGGCACGGGCGTCTCGCCCGTGAATCTTTAAAAGCACATGGGCAGGATGCCCATGCCACAGGTTCAACACACATGGGCAGGATGCCCATGCCACAAAAGCCCATACCACGAATGGCCATGGGCAGGGTAACCAGGCCATGTTAAAGATACGGCAAGGGGCGTACCTGCCCCACTGGACCCGAGGCGGCGCCGTTTATGCGGTGAATTTCAGGCTTGCTGATTCTCTTCCCGCCTCTGTGGTCAAAACGTGGGAGTTCGAAAGGGAGGATATCGTCAAAACCGCCCGGCAAATGAATCGCCCTTTGACCGCCTCCGAAGAGATGCGCCTGGACAAACTCTTCTCCGAAAAAGTCGAACGGTACCTGGACCAAGGCAGGGGCGCCTGCTGGATGCTCAAGGGTGAAGTGGCAACCACTGTGCAGAATGCGTTGCGACACTTCGACAAGGAGCGTTATCGCCTGCACGCATGGTGCATCATGCCGAACCATGTCCACGCCATCCTGCAACCTCACGGCGGCTTCGAACTTCCGGACATCCTGCATTCCTGGAAGTCATTTTCGTCCAGGCGGGCCAATCGTGTGCTTGCCCGCACCGGGAAATTCTGGCAGCCGGAGTATTATGACCACCTGATTCGAAATGAGAACGATTTCGATTGCCAAGTCGAGTACGTGCTGGCCAACCCGTCTCGCGCAGGACTCAAAAACTGGAAATGGGTGGGCCGTGGTGGCACGGGCGTCTCGCCCGTGAATTTTTAAATACACATGGGCAGGATGCCCATGCCACAAGGGCCAAAGGCACATGGGCAGAATGCCCATGCCACATCGGAGCGCCGCAGGCAGTGGCACGGGCGTCTCGCCCGTGAATACGTGAATGCACATGGGCAGAATGCCCATGCCACATCGGAGCGCCGCAGGCAGTGGCACGGGCGTCTCGCCCGTGAATACGTGAATGCACATGGGCAGAATGCCCATGCCACATCGGAGCGCCGCAGGCAGTGGCACGGGCGTCTCGCCCGTGTAAGAATCATGGGCAGGATGCCCAAGCCACAGGGGGGGCGTCACCCGAAGGTGTGATTATGGTCACGGATGGAGGGTGGGGGACCGTGTGATGATGGCCTCAAAGGGAAGGAGGCGAGCATGGTCTGCGTAAAATGCGGGAAGGAAGGTATCGACTCCGGTGACGCTTTTTGCCGTCACTGCGGGTTCTCTTTTGCAACTCCAACGGCAGCGCCCGGATGCGCCGCGTGCGTCGGTGAAGAAAAGCCTGGGATGGCGGCGGTCTCGGACGGCGGCAAAGGTTTGCAGATTTTAGGCGGAACCATATTTGTGCTGGCCGCGCTGTTGGCGCCCGCCATCGCCGTTTTTGTCGGGTTGCCCAACTTTGGCGCGAGCGTTTTGCCCTGGCTGGCAGGAAGCTTGATGCTGGTGGGTTTGGGCATGGCCTATATCGGAACCAGGCTGCGCCACGCCCATTAACCGGCCGCCACGGGACCGGGTGTGCGCCCTGCGTTTGTGGTGTCCGGCGATTTGCCGATGGCGGCGTGAAGGCAGCGCTGCGGGAATCCTCCTCACCCGTCCCGACTCTGCGGGATCGGCACGTTGGCGGGATAAACCCGCCACTACGGAAACTGCCGCGGAGCTTAACGTCGGAGGGCGGCGCTACGGAAAATCAGCAGGCGGAAGCGAATAAGAAGTAGGAAATAGGAAGTAGGAAGTAGGAAGTAGGGAAAAGCAAGAAGCAAAAAAAACCTCACCCGGCCGCTGGCGCGCCCACCCTCTCCCCCGAGACGAGGGCTTTATTTTTTGGGGCCGGCCGGCGGCTGAAGCCGTGCGCGGTTGCGCCCATTTGCGGTACGGATGAGTCCGTGCCCTTTCGCAAAAAACGCGTCCCGGTTTTTCCAATCACTCAATCGCCATTCACTCAATCGTTCAATCTCTGAAAAAAACCTCACCCGGCCGCTGCGCGGGCACACTCTCGCCAGCGCGGCAGCGAATAGCGAATAGTGAGTAGGGAGCAGGGAAAAGCAAAGGCAAATACAAAGGCAAAGAGAGCCCTGCCCGCCGTCATATCCCGCAAGGCAGGACACCCTCTCCTCCCGGAGAGGGATTTATTTCTTGAAGGACGCCAGGCACCTCTTTTGATGTTGTTGTTGTTTTTTTCGCGCTCCGGGTGTATAAGAACGGCAAGTATTTGGGTGGTAACTGGATTGCAAGCGCGCGGTGGGAGTGGTGATGTACGTGTCCCACCTCCGCATGGGGCATATCTTAAATCAGCCTGCCAGGATTGCGACGCCATCAGGGGAGTGCCACGCAGGCCAAAGGAGAGAAAGATGACACCGCAGACCAATATGGAAATGGCGCCACAAGAGCCAACGCTTGAAATGGCTCGCGCAGCCAAAGAAGAGATCATCCTGAATGAACAGGAAGCGGCGGAACAGGCCCTCGCCGTACCAAAGGGCGCGAACGGGCCGCGCGCGCAGGTGCATGGAAACATCCTGGTGAAACAGCCGGGCGGATCCACTCACTATCTGATTGGGGGGCGGGGCGGCACAAATTTTTCTGAGGCAAAGTATAGCCAGGGCCTGGTGGTGACAGGCATTGAAGCGTGGGCGGGCGAATGGATGCTGCGCGGAATCCGGATCACGTTTTCCGACGGCAGCGCTGTGGTGCGCGGGAAATGCGCAGGCAAGCACTGTGGCAGCATCAGCATCGACTATTTGTCGGGTGAAACTGTCACCGCGTTGTCCATCTGGGGGAACGGCGCGGGAACTCGTTGTGGCGCATTCAAAATTACGACCTCGAAAAAACAGGTCTTCTTCCCGCAAATGACAAAGTGGGGCTTGAAGACGGAATACGAGATGAATGCAGGCGCCGGCGTGATCCTGGGCGTGATTGGCGGCGCAGGCAGCGACATTGACAGGCTGGGATTCCTGATGCTGGACACGGTGACGACGACCGTCCTGACCGAATTTGAGTACGACCTGAACAAGGTCCCATTACCGGAGAATAAGTCTGCTTACGATATTACGATACCCAATCCTTCAAAGACTGATTCGGACAAAGGCGTGATTATGCAGGAGGTCGACAGGCTGAGAGGCGGAGAGTGGTTCGTCAAGGCGGGCGCGAAGTATGGACAGGAATATAAAGTGCAGGGCGGGGTCCCGGTGGTTGTAGAGGGCGGGGCCACGACCAAGTGGGAAGTCAGCGTTGAAGGCGGCTATTCGCGCAACTGGAGTGACAATAAGAAAGAGTCGATCGGCATTCCCCTGATTGCTCCAGCCCTGACCAAGACGCGTATTGTGTATTCATACTTTCAAGGCAAGCTCGATGGCTGCCCCTTTGTGGCAACCATCAAGTACTACCTGCAGGGTGGCGGCATCTGGGATTGCGAGGTCAGGGGGTTCTACGACGGCATCGATACAACGCGTGTTGTCGGCACCTCTTACCTGATCGCCAGGTGGGATGAAAAGAATGGAAAGTGGATTGACGAAAAGGTGCCGCGAGCAACCGTTATATATCGCGGATGAAGATTGTGAGTGGCGAGCCCGGACCGTCAGGCCCCGCGGGATCGGCACATTGGCGGGTTAAACCCGCTGCTACGGAAAGAACCGCGGAACTCAGCATCGGAAGACCGCGCTGCCAGGTCCCCATCTGCCGGAGTCCCATGGGCTCCGGCAGAGTCGGCGAATCGCTCCCCAACGCCGGCCTTCGCGTTTCGCCTTTCAGCCTGCCCCCCGGAGCCTGATCGCCACCCCCTGTTCCCGTCTGCTGCCTTCGGATTGCTTCCAGGGCCGCGCCAGGCTGGCGGAGTGACGGGGCCGGGCGGCGAGGGCAGGGGTGGAGCGCCGCCGGCGAAGGCCCTCAATAGGCCCATCGTAGTAGGCTATTACCAAGACCTGTAGCCCCTAAAATGGGACGTATGGGATTTTCACCCGTAAAAATCCTATTTTGTAAGTTACACATAATAATACACTTATAAAATTTAATCGCCTGGATTTTGCATGTCTGCAAAAAATGTGTCCCATTCTGACACATTGTGTAAAATTTACAATTTGCCGCTTGGCGAAAAATCCCGGCAGTAATTCACTGCCCCCACCAAGGCATTCGTCAGGCGCGAACAACGATCGGGCTGCGCTGCGCCTCCCACCCCGCGGGAATTGAAACCGCGCGTTCCGGCGGGCATCTCATGTGTGTTACGATCAATCATATCAACTACAGTTCAAGGTTGGAAAAGCTCATCAGCGGAGGCAGATCGATGGAGAATAAGAAGGGCTACAAGGTATTCAGATTCGAAAGCGACGTGGCATGGACCCGGGAGAAAGAGTGCACGGTTCGCTCATCAGACAAACCGGAGATTAAGCTTTCCAGTCCTCCCGAATTCAAGGGCCTGGCCGGCGTCTGGACACCTGAAGACCTGTTCGTTGCCTCCGTTAATGTCTGCACCTTGATGACCTTTCTGGCTTACGCTAAGCACAAGAATCTGGGTCTGGCCGGCTATGAGAGTTCCGTCGAAGGCGTGCTGGAATATTCCGACGGCAAGTACCGCTTTACGGAGATCACGATTCACCCGCAGGTCACCGTCAAGACGCAGGAGCAAGTCGAGTTGGCGCGGCAGCTTCTGCAGGACGCCCACGACAATTGCCTGATCAGCAATTCGATTGTTGCGCAGGTGAAGATCTCGCCCGATTTCCGCATTGCGACGGCAGCGGAGTAATTCACTGCCGGACACTTGCCGCAGCTTCCACCGGGATAACAGGGGAGAACGAACAGCTCGGCAGGCGAAGGGCGCCTACACTTTGGCAGGTTGGTTTGAGGAGAGCGGAACCGGCTCAGCCGAAGCGCTTGCGGGTTTCGACCTGGGCTCAACCTTCCAGAACGACAGCAGGCTCAGCGACCAGTTTTCCAGGATGTCCCGGGCCGCGGTGCTGCCGGTCTTCTCCGCGTGCGCCTGCACCAACTGCCGCAACAGGTGGGAATCGCCGGGCTCAATCACCCGCTCGATCTTGACCAGCTCAGGATTGTAACGCTGCTCGAAGCGGCCGGCGGAATCGAAGACGAAGGCGACTCCGTTGGTCATGCCGGCGCCGAAATTCCTTCCCGTCTCGCCCAGGATGACAATTGTCCCTCCGGTCATATACTCGCAGGCATGGTCGCCGGCGCCTTCAACCACGGCGGTGGCGCCGCTGTTGCGCACGGCAAAGCGTTCTCCGGCGCGGCCGGCGGCAAACAGTTTGCCGGCCGTGGCGCCATAAAGGACGGCGTTGCCCATAATGACATTCTGGCTGGATGTGAAAACCGCCTCTTTCGGCGGCCGGATAATCACTTCGCCGCCGCCCAATCCTTTGCCCACGTAATCGTTGGCTTCGCCGTCGAGCACCAGCCGCAGGCCTTCGGTGAGGAAAGCTCCAAAGCTCTGCCCGGCGCTTCCGCTGAAGCGGAACTCGGCGGTCTGGTCCTTCAAGCCGCGGTTCCCGTAGCGGACGGCAATGGCGTTGGCGGCGCGAGCGCCGATGGTCCGGTTGATGTTCCTGATCTTGTACTCGCGGACAATCGACGTGCCCTGGTCGATGGCCTCTTTCACGTCCTCCGCCATTTGAAGCGCCAGCGGATCCAGGTTCCGCGCGGGCGTCCGGGCGCGGACGCTGGAGCGGATTTCAGGGTCGGGCCGGTGAAGCAGCGGACGAAGATCCAACTGGCCGCGCCGTCCCTCAATCCTGTGCTCGGACGGAATCAGCAGGTCCGTCCGTCCCACAATCTCTTCCAGTGAACGGAATCCGAGCTGGGCAAGGATTTCGCGAATGTTCTGGGCCACGTGCCGCATGTAGTTGACCAGCCGCTCCGGCTCATTCGGAAACTTCTTGCGCAGATCTTCGCGCTGGGTTGCCACGCCCACGGGGCAGGTGTTCAGGTGGCATTGGCGCGCCATCACGCAGGCCAGCGCCACCAGGGCCGAGGTCCCGAACCCGAATTCGTCGGCGCCCAGCATGGCGGCCACCACCACGTCTCTGCCGGTTTTCAATCCGCCGTCGGCGCGCAGCCGCACCCGGCTCCGCAGGCCATTTTCCACCAGACACTGATGGGCTTCGGCAAGCCCCATTTCCCATGGCGAGCCCGTATTCTTCACGGAGATCAGCGGCGATGCGCCGGTCCCGCCGTCGTGGCCACTGATCAGCACCACGTCCGCATTGGCCTTGGCCACGCCGGAGGCCACGGTCCCCACGCCCGACTGCGAAACCAGCTTGACGGCGATGGTAGCCTTCGGGTTGATTTCCCGGAGGTCGTAAATCAGCTGCGCCAGGTCTTCAATGGAATAGATGTCGTGATGAGGAGGCGGCGAGATCAGCGAGATGCCTTCCACGGCGCGGCGCACCCGGGCGATCATCGGCGTCACCTTGTGGGACGGCAGCTGGCCGCCTTCGCCGGGCTTGGAGCCCTGGGCCATCTTGATTTCCAGCTGCTCGGCCCGCGCCAGGTATTCGGGCGTCACGCCGAAACGCGCGGAAGCCACCTGCTTAATCTTGTTTTCGGCGGAGTCGCCGTTCTCGAGTTCAACGGTGTAAACGTTCGGGTCTTCCCCGCCCTCGCCGGTGTTTGAGCGCGCGCCGATGCGGTTCATGGCCACCGCCAGCGTGTGCTGGGTCTCAGGGCTCAGGGCGCCGAGGGACATGGCCTGCGACGTGAAGCGCTTCCAGATGGCCTCCACGGGCTCCACTTCTTCAATCGGAATGGGCTTGGCCGGCCCGAATTTGAACAGGTCGCGCAGGGTGAGGGGCTCGCGATCGTCCACCTCCCGCGCGAAAGCTTTGTAACTCTCCGCGTCGTCTTCCTTGGCGGCCTTCTGCAGGTTGCGAATCACCTGCGGACTGAAGGCGTGGCGTTCAAACCCCTTGCGGAACCGGTAATAGCCGGCGAAGTCGGGCTTTTCAGCGTGGGCCGGAAAGGCTTCCATGTGTCTCGCCATCACGTCGTGGGCCAGGTCAACCAGCTTGCGGCCGCCGACCAGCGAGCGGGTATCAGGGAAAAACTCTTTCACCACGTCCGAATCCAGGCCGATGATCTCAAAGAATTTTCCACCCTGGTAACTGGCAAGCGTCGAGATGCCCATCTTGGACATGATCTTCTTGATGCCCGTCTCGATGCCGGCCCGGAAATTCTCCAGCGCCCTGGGCACAGAAACATCACCCAGTTCGCGCCGGCTGGCGAGGTCCGCCACCACTTCAAGCGCCAGGTAAGGATTGATGCCGGCGGCGCCGTAAGCCACCAGGCAGGCAAACTGGTGCGACTCCCAGGCTTCAGCAGTTTCCAGCACCAGGTCAGCCTTGTTGCCAACACCCTCGGCAATCAGGTGCTCCACCACTGCTCCCACCACCAGCAGCATGGGAACCGCAGCGTGATCGGCGTCCACTCCACGATCACTCAGGATCAGGATGGAACTGCCCTGCTTCACGGCCGTCAGGCACTCCTGCCGGATATGGCTGATGGCTGCCGTCATCCCTTCCGGCCCCTGGCTGGCGGGGAAAAGGGTCGAGATGGTGGCAGGCTTGAACTTTTCTTCCCCCATCCTCCTCAGTTCCTGGAGTTCCGCGTCAAACAGGAACGGGGATTCCAGGCGGATCATGCGGGCGTGTTCGGGGGATTCCACCAGCACCGAGCGGCGCGCGCCCAGGTAGAGGTTCAGGGCCATCACCAGCGATTCGCGCAAGGGGTCGATGGGCGGATTCGTAACCTGGGCAAACATCTGCCGGAAATAGTGGTAGACGGGACGCGGACGGGTGGAAAGCGCCGCCAGCGGCGTGTCGTCACCCATGGATCCGACCGGTTCCTTCTTCATGGCCGCGAGCGGGGTGATCAGAAGATCCAGGTCTTCCTGGGTGTAGCCGGCGGCGCGTTGCAAAGCCACAAAACCCGGCCGGTCGCTGGAGGCCAGGCGTTCCGCAGCGGCGTCCAGCAGCCCGCTTTTCTCGGCCTTGAAGCGCGGCAGGAACATCATGTTGTTCCGAATCCACTTCTTGTATTTCTGGGCGTGGGAAACCTGCTTCTTCAACTGCTCGTTCTTGAAAATCTTCTTGTGTTCCAGGTCCACCAGCAGAATCTGGCCGGGACCCAGCCTTCCCTTTTCCTGGACACGTTCCGGCTCAATTTGCAGCAGCCCCACTTCCGAGCCCAGAACCACCAGGCCGTCACGCGTGATGGTGTAGCGCGCCGGGCGCAGGCCGTTGCGGTCAAGCGCGGCGCCCACCAGCGGGCCGTCCAGGAAGGCCATGGCGGCCGGCCCATCCCACGGCTCCATCAGGCAGGAGTGGTAATGGTAAAAGGCCTGCACGTCAGCCGGGATTTCAACCGAACCTTCCCAGGCTTCCGGAATCATCATCAGCAGCGCCTGATGCACCGTGCGGCCGGAGCGGGTCAGCAGTTCCAGGACGTTGTCAAAACTTGCCGAATCGCTGCCCGCGGGCTGGATCACCGGCTTGAGCCATTCGGACTCGTTGCCCCAGATGGGATGGTCGAGCACCGCTTCCCGGGCCCGCATCCAGTTGCGGTTGCCCAGCAGGGTGTTGATTTCGCCGTTGTGCGCCACCAGGCGGAATGGCTGGGCCAGAAACCAGGTGGGCGAAGTGTTGGTGCTGTACCGCTGATGATAAAGGGCCGCGGAGGTCTTAAATTCCGGGTCGACGAGGTCCTTGTAGAAAATCCCGAGCTGAGAGGGGGCCATCAGCCCCTTGTAGACAATGTTGCGCGACGAAAATGAAGGGATATAACAGTCGGCAATCTTTGCTTCGGCGATGCGCCGCTCGATTTCCTTGCGGGTGAGGTAAAGGATCTGCTCGAATTCGCGTTCCTGGTCGGTTGGCTGCCCCACCAGCAGGTGCCAGATGGCCGGCTGGCATTCGAGGGCCTGGGGACCGAGGGCGTCCGGATTGACGGGAACCTGCCGCCACCCCGCCACATAAAGCCCACGGTTGCGGACCGCCTCTTCAGCGGCAAACATGGCCCGGGCGCGTGTTACTCCATCCGAGGGAAAGAAAAACACGCCGACCGCGGTGCGCCAATGCGGCTGAAAGCCGGAATTCAGGCGGCGCGCTTCCCGCGCAAAAAACTCCGCAGGAAGCTGTACCGCAATCCCCGCGCCGTCACCGCTGGCGCCATCGGCGTCCACACCTCCGCGGTGCGTCAGGCACCCCAGACATTCGAGCGCCTGCGCCACAACCCGGTGCGATGCCGGAGCGTTGAGATCAGCGACAAATCCCACTCCGCAGGCGTCGTGCTCTTCGCCCAGAGAAAGCCCGCGAAGGCGTTCGCCTCCCATTTTCTGTTCCATCGACCCGAGTTTAGACACTTCTCCTCCCACCAGCCAATCTATTTTCTTTCTTCCCGGCAGGCTCTGTGAAATGAATATTTTTTATAGTTCGCATAAAGAACTGCACGGCCTTCCTCAAGCCAGGGGACTTATGGGCCATTACGGCCAAAACACGTCTGCCTGAGCCTACGAAACCTTCCCGCCGCGGGCGGAAGAGGTCCTGGATCGCCGGCTCCGCCGCCGGGGGAGATCCAGCAACAACCGCGAGAGCCGCTCCGCGTCGTGGCGCGCAACTCCATCCTCCGTCTGAAGCACGGGTGCACAGACCGGCGAGATTCCAAGCGCCCGAATCTTCGCCAGGTCATTGACGACGGGCTCAGCCTGTTCGGCAGCGTAGCGCCTGCGCATGGCGGGCGGAAACGCCCGGTTGTTCAGAACGGCAAAGTCAAAAATGTTGGTCCCCACGTGCTGGAGGATCGCCTCCAGATGTTCGGCCGCGCTGTAACCACGCGTTTCACCCGGCTGGGTCATCAGGTTCCCAATGTAAACCTTGACCGCCCGCGAATTCGCAATCTGCTGCGCGACGCGGGTAACCAGCAGGTTCGGCAGAAGCGAGGTGTAAAGGGAACCCGGACCCAGCGTGATCAGGTCCGCTTCCGCCAAAGCCCTGAGGGTCTCCGGAAGGGGACGGCAGCGGGCCGGCACAATCGACAGCTTGCGGATGGGCGTCCGGGTCCGGTGAATTCGCGACTCGCCCTCCACCCACCGCCCGTCAGAAAGTTGCGCCCGGAGCCGGACATCGGAAAGCGTGGCGGGGAAAATTTCTCCCCTCACCGCCAGCACTTCGCTCGCCAGCCTGACAGCCATTGAAAAATCACCCGTCAGGTTGGTGAGAGCGGTCAGGAACAGGTTGCCCAGGCTATGTCCCCGAAGGCCCTTGCCCGCCGCAAAGCGATAATTGAACAGCCGCGTGAGGATCTTTTCATCCTCGGCAAGCGCCACCAGGCAGTTGCGAATATCACCCGGCGGCAGCATGCCAAAATCACGCCGCAGACGGCCTGAACTCCCGCCCTCGTCAGTCACCGTAACCACGGCCGTCAACTGGCCAACTGCCGGGCGTCCCCGGGAGGCGTCAGAGCTGACACACCGCTTCAGACCGCGCAACAGAACGGCCAGACCGGTGCCGCCCCCGATTGCGACAACCTTCATGCCATGCACCCACTTCGATACGTTGGAAAAAACACTCCTGGAGGAAAGACTTCAGCCAGTCTACTGAAGGGGGTGCCGGACGCCGGCACCCAGCAGGCGAGTGAATCGCGGATCAGCTTCCAGAGCCTGGAAATCCTCGTCATGACGCGCCTGAACGCGGTTTTGCGGGCGAAGTCTGATGGCTGCCTCAAGATGGCCGAATGCGCTGTCCGGATCGCCCTGGAGACCATAAGCAGCTGCCAGCGCGTAATGTACATATTCCTGATTGGGAGTCATTTTGTTGGACTTTTTGAGATACTCCAGGGCCTCGTCAAAGTTCCGGCGGTTGAGCGCCGCCACTCCGCGCGTGTAGCAGCCTTCCGCCGTCCTGGGGCGCTCTTCAAGATGCCGCGTGCGTTCGCAATATTTCAGATGAACTCTTGCCCGGTCAGCCACTTCCCGGACAGTGCCCGCGGCAACCTTTTCAAAAAGCGCAGCAGCTTTTTCGAAGTCCCTTCTTTGGAAAAATTTGACCGCAGTTCCAAAATCCTTCAGCGCGGCTGCGCGGTCCGGGTCCACAGGCTTCCTGACCGGCTTGGGAGCGTTCTTTATAACGGCCTTGGACTTCCCATGCACTGCGCGATGTGCCGGCTCACGGCGTGAAGAGCTCTTGGAAGCACTAGCTCTCCGGGCAGAGGACGTTTTCCTCTGTCGAGGGGTAAGTCTGGTCTGTTTTTGCCGGGTCCCTGTGATCATAACCCTCCTGCCCAGATGCGATCATGTTGATGGCCAGCTATACCGGCATACTAGCAGATTACGGGCTGACAGTCAAACCATGCGTTTCCTGTCACTTACAGGCAGACATGGCCCGAATGACATCCGGTTTATATCCATTAACTTACAAGCAATCCAGGCCTTTGAACCGGCGATCGAGGCGAAACCATGGTTGGGGCCAACATAAAGCGTCCGGGGTGACTAAAAACTCTTTTTTAGAATGACTTAGGTGGGGTGACCGCGGAATTTTCGGCGATAAACCAGCCTCATGACGCCGGAAAGGTTCCCGCCGACGGGAATTCGATGTTTTATTAACCCTCGACTGCCTCAGCCTGCCCGTCAGTGGCAGTCTATGCTCGCAAATGTGCCGGCAGGAAGCGTGGTCCGGCTGGACTTCAAAACAACCCGCCTGAAGGTGTGGCCGGAAGCTTCAGGTAAAAAGAATACCGCGGTCAGGTTGGGATGGCGGGCCAGATAGTGACGCGCGGCGCCGGGCCCCTCGACAAAAAACGAGGTGGACAACGCGTCGCTGTCAGTGGCCGAAGGAGACACCACGGCCGTTGACAGCATGTTTTCAACCGGCATGCCCGTGTGCGGATCCATGATGTGGGCATAAACCTTGCCGCCCAGCCTGAAGAACTTCTCGTAGTCGCCGGAAACCGCCAGAGAAAGATTCTGAAGCCTCAGAACGCATGCCGCCCTGGTCGTGTCCAGAGGGTCGCGCACGGAAATCTCCCACCCGTGTTCGCCCGGCGGAGAGCCCAGCGCATAGAGGCTGCTGGTGCCGCTTGAAATCAGGGCCTGGCTGATTCCATTCTCCCGCAGGATTTCAACGGCCCGGTCAACGGCATAACCCTTGGCGATGGCGCCCAGGTCAATTTCAACTCCGGGCTTGTCAAACCGGATGGTGCGCGCCGAGGCATCCAGCCTGATGTGCTGGTAGCCGATCCGCTTCAGCACCTCCGCCAGCTCAGCCTTAGACGGCAGGCGTCCCCGGCCCCGAAAAAAACCCCAGGCTTTCATCAAAGGCCCGACCGTGATGTCGAAATCGCCGCCGCTCGCCCGGCTGTATTCGAGCGCGTCCTGGATCAGCCTGAATAATTTCGGCTCCACAATCACGGCATGCTGCGCGGCTTCACGATTGATGGAGGAGAGTTCGCTGGCCGGCTGGTAATTGCTCATCTGGCTGTCCAGGTCGTCGATTTCCTGGAAAACCTGTGAGGCGACCTCCTGGAGATAGGTACTGTCTCGACCATACGCGATGACGGTAAAAGACGTGCCCATCGCCCTATGGGAAGCCTCGTACCGGACCAGCGAATCCGCCGCTCTCAACCGCGGGGCCGCCCCGCAAATCATCACGAGAAGTAAGGTGAGGATGATCCGCCGCGCCCGGAGGGAGGAACGGAGTGATCCGGCAGAGCTGCCGGCGGGGATGGAGAAAGGCGGACCGCCAGCCTGGTCCGGAAACCCTATCCTGCGCCCTTGCTCCATGGAATGGGGATGAGGATGAATTCAGGCCTCTTTCTTCGGCCAATACACTGTGTTGCCGGTGTCAATCGCGCGGTTCCCGTAGATCACAGCATGGGCGTCCGCCATGCCGACGTCAAGAGGACAGGCAATCGGTTTCCCGTCCCGGATGCTCGCCATAAAGTTTGAGAGTTCCATCCAATACGGTTCGTGAGGCTCCTCGTACTCGTAAATGCCCATGGAAGCCAGCCATCTTTTGGCATAGAGCAGTTCGCGGTCGAGGAACCCTTGATTGCCCGGTTGCGCTTCATCGGGAAACAGCGGAAAGCCTTTCTGCTCGGCTTGCTCGGAAACGGTAGCGCCCGCCCACCAGTTCTCCGCGGCCTTGCCATTGGTGACCTTTGCAGCCGCCTCGCGGAAATACATTCCCTTGCCGATGGTAATGATCAGAGTTCCATGGTCGCCCATAATCTGCTCGTCGAATCCAAAGTGGGCGTTGTAAAGTATGGAACTGAATATCATTTTCCGCCCTTCCGGATACCGGAAGATAACCTCGACGTTGTCACAAACCTCCCGGCCGTCTTTCCAATAGTCGATTCCGCCCGTACCCATCACTGAAACGGGCTCTGAGCCGAAGGCCCAGTTGGCAATGTCCACCTGGTGAGAAGCCAGTTCGGCCATCAGGCCGCCGGAGTATTCCCTGTACATCCGCCAGTTGATCAGCCGCTCAAACTTGGGATCGCGGACCGGGCGCCGCCAGTTGTTGTTGCGGTGCCACTGCGCGCGAACAAACATCACCTTGCCCAGAGCGCCCTTGCGGATCATCTGCATGGCAACGTTGTAAAGCACGCTCGACCTGCGCTGCAGGCCGATCTGAATAACCTGTTTGGAGTTGGCTTCGGCGGCCTTGCGGATCTGGTCGCCTTCCTCCTCCTTGAAGTACATCGTCTTTTCAACAAATACGTGTTTGCCCGCGTTGAGCGCGTCGATCACCATCTGCGCATGCATACTGAGCGGCGTAGCGATCAGCACCGCGTCCATGTCTTTCCGCTCCAGCATCCTGCGGTATTCGGTGGGACTGCCTGTGTAGGTTTGAGGATTGGAGCCGATCGTTTCAACGCCGCGTTTCAGGTTGGGCGCGTAAATATCACAGGTGGCGATGCAACGGCCCTCCGGAATGGTCGCCAGGCGCTTTAAGAGGTCGCATCCTTCAGTGCCGGTCCCGATGATGCCGTAATGAACGGTACTGCCCGGGCTGGGGCTGCTTAACAGCGCAGGAGCCGCCTTCACCGGCAGGGCTCCGCCCGCTGCGACGGCTGCAACTGCCGCAGTCTTTAAAAAATCCCTTCGATTGACACCCTTATTCTTCATTGAGGTTTCCTCCGCCATACCTGGAGGACCATCGACTGGTTCCTCCAGCCCATCCTATGGCAACATCGCTGCGAGGAAAGCGCAGTGATACGGGTCACATTTTTATGAAGCGAAAGAAAAGTAACATGTAAGGAAAGGTTGCTGAGCCGAGTAACCGCGGCCCGGAGGGTATCTGAAAAACGGGTTCTGGGAACCCCGGCGACGAATTTTCATGGATGATGGAGGGGCATTGACCGCGGCTGTGACCGCCCGGAGAAAGAATTGTGCTGATCTCCACCCAAGTGGGTGTATATTTTCACTCTCCGGAAGGTCAAATTCTTAATTCCGGTGATCTTGTGCTCCACGACACGCGCTGTCGGCAAACCCATGAACTTTCCTGCCGAATACGAGATGTACCTTGTTGAAGCTATCGAACGCATCGGCTTGGAGAGAGCCAGTCAGACCATCGAGTAGTTTGGCCAGGCACGCGATGCCGGACACACCATGTCGCCCCTTCCGCGAGTGCTCCGCCGTCCTGCTTCGTCCTTCGCGAGTTGAAGTGTTTTCTAATGACTCCGTCATCTCTCGTGTCAGTCGTATGGCCACCCATTGGTGCCCATCCGCCTGTCTGTTCTTCATAGTGCTCGGACTTGGCTTTGTCACCTTCGCGTGGGGGCCCACGACTGCCCAGGCGTCCCCGCAGCGCTTTGAGTATTCTCTCCCGCGCATGGGAACCATCTTCCGGATTGAAATGTACGCGGCCTCGGGTGCAGAGGCTTCCCGGGCGGCGGAGGCGGCATTCGCGCGCGCCGAGGAACTCGAGCAGATCATGAGCGATTATCGCGCTGACAGCGAACTGATGCGCCTCATGCGCGACGGCGCTACAGCGCCGTTCCCGGTGAGCAGCGACCTCTACAGCGTGCTGGCAAAATCCCTGTGGGCCTCGAAGCTTTCCGGAGGCGCTTTTGACGTCAGCGTCGGGCCCTTGGTTGATTTATGGCGCAGCGCCCGCAAGGACGGCCGCTTGCCTGATCCGGGGGAAATAGCGAAGGCACGAGCTCTGGTCGATTATCGCAACATTGAACTGGACCCTGCGTATCACACCGTGTTCCTGAAGGGCGCCGGCATGAAGCTGGATTTGGGCGCCATCGGCAAGGGTTATGCCGCGGACCAAATGCTGGGCGTCCTGCAATCGCAGGGCATCCGCCACGCCCTGGTCGTGGCAGGGGGAGAGGTCGTCGCGGGCGCCCCACCGCCAGGAAGTTCCGGCTGGAAAGTCCGCATCGATACAGCCGACTCGGATGCCGGGGCTGCTCCCTGCACACTGTGGCTGAGCGCCCACGCAGTTTCCACCTCCGGCGATGAGCATCAGTTTTTGGAAGTCAACGGCCATCGCTATTCACACGTTATCAATCCTCGAACCGGCTGGGCACTGGAAGGGAAAAGCAGCACCACCGTAATAGCCAGAGATTCGACTACTGCCGACGCGCTCGCCACGGCATTTTCCACAATGTCTGTGGCAGATGGAATTCGGGCTGCTCAATCGATTCCAGGCGTGTCGGCCTTATGGGTCCGACGCGTGGGCGCAGAATGGAAGCACTACAGCTCACGCGGGTTTCCCACTTCATGCCGCGCATTGCCAGAAGGGAGCCAATAGGCCAGGTGCATATTTTTTCCTTTAGAAAGCGGGATAAACCGCAGAAAAGCACAAGTTCCCGCCCGCCCCTGAGGGCCAAAAAGCTGATTTTTGTAGGAATAGGGTTTTGCCTCGGCATCGCGGTCATTTTGTCCCTAAAGGCTGGCGTGAACGCCACCTCCTCGGACAAGTTCTGCCAGTCCTGCCACGTCCACCCTGACGCCACGCAAACCTGGATTCGCTCGCCGCATTTCACCACGAAGAGTGGCGTCGTAACCCACTGTGTGGATTGCCACCTCCCCGGCGGCGGGTTGGAGTATTACACGGAGAAAGCCCGCCTGGGGATCCAGGATATTTACGGCAAACTTTTCATGGACCCCGCCAAAATCAACTGGCGATCCAAACAGACCCTGGTCCAGGCGCGCACGTTCACTTACGACAGTGCTTGCATTCGTTGCCACGCCAACCTTTTCTCCGTGGGGCTCTCCAAGAAGGGCGCGGATGCCCACTTGCACTACCAGCGTTCCCGGGACAAGATGCAGTGCATCAACTGCCACCTGCACACGGGACACTATCGCGGCAAGGGAACTGAGAAAGCTGTGGATGAGGGCACGGCTCAGCAAGCGGCCCAGGAACAGGAACTCGAGAAGGCGTTTCCGTTAAGCCCCCAGGGGTTCAAGAGTTACACCGAAGTGATTCCAGGCTTGGACGTGAAAATCCGCATGGTAGCCGTTCCCGGCGGCACGTTCCAAATGGGAAGCCCCAGGTCGGAACCCTACCGGCGCCCTGATGAAGGCCCGGTCCACGAGGTGAAACTCAAGCCGTTCTGGATGGAAAGGACGGAAGTGACATGGCGAGAGTACGAGGCTTACCTCCTGCAGCGTGGGAACAAAGGACGCAATCGGGACGCTCCGGCATCCGGCAAAGCTGACGCCGTCAGTGGGCCCACTCCGCCTTATGGGTCTCCAGACCAGGGCTGGGGCAGAGGGTCGCGGCCGGCCATCACGATGACCTTTCACGCCGCCACCCAGTTTTGTGAGTGGCTCTCCGAAATTACCGGACATAAGTACCGGCTCCCCACGGAGGCGGAGTGGGAGTATGCCGCCCGGGCGGGCACCACTTCCCCGTATTTTTTCCCGGGCAATCCTGCTTCATTCACCACGCATCGATGGCTGAATCGCCTGTTGGGAATAAAGACCACACCGATCAGCTATTATGCCTGGTATCAGGGTGACAGCCTGGATGAAACACATCCCGCGGGAATGACCAGGCCCAACCCCTGGGGGTTGGTGGATATGTTAGGCAACGTGAGAGAGTTCTGCCTGGATTGGTACGCGCCGGATGCGTACAGCGCCTATGCGAACACTGTGGCTATTGATCCGCGCGGCCCGGCCTCCGGCAAGGAGCATGTGGTGCGCGGAGGTTCGTACCGTTCGGACGCTGCCGACTTGCGCTGCGCGGCACGCGACCACACGCAAACGGACGCCTGGCTGCTGACCGACCCCCAATCGCCCAAGAGCATCTGGTGGTATTCAGACTGTACTGATGTGGGCTTCCGGGTGGTTCGCGAATACGACGAAGGCGCCCAGCCCGCCGGAAATCGGCAGGCAGGAGACAGCGGAAAACGCTGATCGATTTCCCGCTGGCATGGCGAACCGCCGCGATGCTAGGGGCCGGATGGGAAAAGGCGCGGCCCGGAAAGAGATGAGTTTCTGATTCAAACTTTACTCTTGTTTCAAAGGAGATCCGATATGACTGACGAAAAAAGGGAAGAGGGAAAACGCGATTTTAACCGTCGAACTTTTATCGGTGCGGTCGCAGCAGTCGGCGCCGGAGCTGTGCTGACAAGTTGCAAGAAGTCCTACCCGCCCGTGAAGTTTGTTGACCTGGCTCCGGATGGCCCGGTCCTGAAGGTTGGCCTGGTCGGCTGCGGCAACCGGGGGACGGGTGCTGCCCTGAACATTCTGGATGCGGGACCCAACATCAAAATCGTGGCGCTGGCGGACGTTCTGAAGGACCACATGGATACCTGCCGCGCCAATCTTGCCAAGAAGGCAAAGGTCCAGGTTGACGACGACCATTGTTTTATTGGCTTTGACGCCTACAAAAAGGTATTGGATTCCGACGTGGATGTGGTGCTGCTGGCCACGCCGCCACATTTCCGGCCCCAGCAATTCGAAGCTACCGTCGACGCCAAGAAACACTGTTTTATGGAAAAGCCGGGCGCCGTCGATGCTCCTGGGGTGCGCTCCATCCTGGCGAGCGGCCAGAAAGCCACAGCCTACAACCTCTGCGTGGTGGCTGGAACTTTATGGCGGCACGACCGTCCCCATCGGGAAACCTACAATCGCGTTTCCAACGGCGCTATCGGCAAGATCCTCGCGGCCCGCTCCCGCTATAACGTCGGTCAACTGTGGTATACGCCGAGGCAGAAGGGGTGGTCGGATATGGAAGCTATGATTCGCGATTGGCTCAACTGGTGCTGGCTTTCCGGCGATCATATCGTGGAACAGTGCGTCCATAACATCGATACCGTGCTCTGGTTTACGGGAATGCATCCGACTTATGCCGTCGGTGACGGCGGGCGCGCCCGACGCGTGACGGGCGACCAGTATGACCACTTCAACGTGCAATATGCCTACCCCAACGGGGGAGTCAATGACACCATGTGCCGGCAGATTGACGGTTGCGCCAATGAAGTTTCCGATCTGGTGCTGGGTACGGAGGGGTCCACGAATTGTAAGGATACGATTTATGACCTGGACGGCAAGGTCGTGTGGAAATACCAGGAAGAAGGCCAGGCCCCGGGAAAGACCAAATTCAATCCCTACGTTCAGGAACATATCGATTTTGTTAACGCTATTCGGACCAATCAGCCCGTGAACGAAACGGAACACGTGGCCGACTCCACGCTGACCGCCATCCTGGGCAGAGAATCGGCCTATACCGGCAAGAAGATTCTGTGGGACGAAATGATGGACTCGAAAGAGCGCCTCGGTCCTACCGAATATGCCATGGGCCCCGTAGACATCAAAGCGGTAGTGCCGGTGCCAGGAAATGGCGCGGACATCGGCAAGCACGCACGGACTGCTTGATTCACGGCTCCTCACGGGAGCCTCCTGAGGTATAGCAGACGACTTTGCCTCGATCAGCCGCCATTCGTTCTTAGGCGGCTTTTCGAGGACGTCAACCCTGGACAGGATGTTGTTGTGTGCGAACGTCGCTCCAGAAATGGAGCTGAAGGCCATCCCATCCTTCACAGGTGAGGCTCTTCGGGACCGATCTAATAGTCCACGTGGTCCGTTTCCTGCCAGCTACCGAGAGGGCGCAGGAATTCTCCCTCGCCCATCTGGAACTTCTCACCTCGGGAAGGAGAACTTCAGCTCACGGCCCATTTCAAAGACCGGCTTCTTGCGCTTTTTGATCAGTTCCCGCTGTTCGGACATGGCCGTCACCAGAATGGGCATGGCGATGGTCGAGTCACAGTTGCAGGTAACCATGCCGGCGTCGGGAGCGATTTTGCCCCAGCTTTGAGCTTCTTCTAACGTACAGCCGGAAAGCCCGCCCCACTGAGGCGAATCGGTCACTACTTGAATGGCGTATTTGTGGCCGTTTGAAGCGTTGCGCATAAAGGTTGCGGTCACTTCGCTCTGCTGAACGAAATTCTTGGGCGTCCCGCCGCCGAAGTAGATGACCCCGGTAGCAGGCGAATCTCCGGCCAGATGCGCAGTCTCCAGCACGTCGCCGATCACATCAAAGGTAAAACTGTTCTTGCCGAGATGGCGGTTTTCGGCAATTCCGATGCCGATGGAGGAATCGCCAATGGCAGGGCAATAGAGCGGAACCCGCGCTTTGTAGGCGGAAGTGACAATGCCGTCTTCCTTGGAGCGCTTTGAAACTTCCTTGCCCAGCAGATAGAGAAACTCGCGTGTGGTGTAGGGCCTGGACTGGTCCAGCGTGGCGGCAAAACTGCCGATGAAAGCGTCTTCTTCCCGGAACTCCTCTTCGTCCACCAGGGTGTCATACATGCGGTCGATGAGGTTCTTCTGCAGATGAACGTCATCGATGGTGGGCGAGCACTGGAAGTGCAGGCGGCCGAGGCTTTCGTGAATGTCGTGAAAAAAATTGGCCCCCGTTGATACCACACAGTCCACCAGGCGCTGCTTGATCATGTAAGCCACCAGCCGCCGCATACCACCCGGAATCATCGCTCCTGACAGGCCCATCATGATAGTGACACGGTCGCCCAGCATGCGCTTCCAGATGTGGAAAGCCGTGCCCAGGCTTCGCCCCTGGAAAGAGATGCCCTGCATCTTCTCCAGAAGTGCGGCAGCATTCTTCTTCCGGTCGATTTCAAAAGGGCGGGTCGGGATCGTCAATATCTCGTGTTTACGCATTCCATGGCTCCTGTTAATTTTTATTGCGGGGCTTGGAGGGAAAGCTGCGGGGACCGCAAATGAACCCCTGGCCTGTCCTCTTAAAAACCGCTACAGGCGTCAATCTTCAAAACCCAGCAGAACGGCCGCGGCCAGAACCGTCGTCCAGAGGCCCCGCTTGTCACCGATTGCCGACTGGGTGATCTCCGAGGTTCGCACAATCTTGTTTGAGATGCGGTAGATTTCCTTCTTTTCATCCCAGCTCTGGTCGGGATCAAACTCCACTCCCAGGGTGGTGGCCAGCATCTCGGCGGCCAGCTCCTCGGCATACTCTCCGGCCAACTGTTCCGTTTGTCCGAAGGAGTGATGTTCTGAGAGGTAGCCGTAGGTGTTGCGGTCGGCAGGCATCGCCACGCCGACGGAGGCCGCAATCAGACGGTGGGGTTCGCGCGTGGAATTTTCACTGATCACCACAAACGTCACCTGCCCGGGCTCTAATTCCTTCGTGCCTTCAGCGCGGGGAACCATCTTGCAGCGGGGAGGGAAAATGCTGGAAACCCGGACCAGGTTGCAGGCCGCAATTCCTGCAGATCGAAGCGCCAGCTCAAAGCTTGTCAGCTTTTCCCGGTGCTTGCCAACCCCTTTGGTCAGAAACATTCTTTTTGGTACAAACATCCTAACGCCTCGCTGGCTTCCAGATCATTTTCCGCCGCGCAATCGAACCTGCCCGGCAGGCAGGAAACCTCTTCTCAAATTCTCTTAACGGCAAGCTTCTGAACGTAACAAAAAGCGAAGAAAAGTGTCAACGGATTTCTAAAACACCCCGGAACTTGATTCTGTCACAAAGGCGGCTGGAGTTTACCCCGACGGAGTCGGTGGCCTGCATCAGACGGAATCAACGCGCCCCGACAATCCCCACACTGTGCTCCCACCCCGGAGTACAGGCCTATTGGTTCAGGGATGAGAGGGGTTGAATGGTGGAATCGACCAGGCCGATCTCGACCCGGCGATTAATTGCGCGAGCCTTTGCAGAATCCCCGGGCACCAGTGGATCAGCTTCCCCAAAGCCCTTGGTGGTCATAATGTTCGGGTTCAACCCGTTCTCCACCAGGTAGTCGTAGACCGACCTGGCACGGCGTTCCGAGAGCTTCTGATTGTATTCTTTGCTGCCGATGTCGTCCGTGTAGCCGTAAACGTAAATCTGGTAACCCTTCAAGATTGAAAGGATACCCGCGATGCGGCTCAGGACTTCCTTGTCCTCCGGGCGCAATGTTGACTTGTCAAAGGCAAACCGGATGGACTTGCTTCCCAGGGTCATCACCAGTCCCATGGCGGTGCGGCGTGTACTGGCAATCTGGCCCAGGGCCTGTTGCAGGTGGTCCAACTCCGCCTCGCGCTGCTTGCGGTACTCCTCCGCCTTGGCATCAGCCTGCGCGGCCTGCTCTTGAGCCGTCTTGGCCTGTTGCTGGGCCTGCTGAGCCTGCTGCTGGGCCTGGGCCTTCTGCTTTTCCGCCTGGTCCCTCTGGCTGGCAGCCTGCTGGGCATTCTGCTCAGCCTGGGAAGCCCGGCCGAGCGCAGACTCCGCCTTCGAGGAAGCCACATCGGCTTTCATATTGGATTCCTGAACCTGAGTCCGGAGTTGAGAAACTTCCCGGTTAACACGGTCCAGCCGCGCCAGCAACACGTAAAAAAGGATCCCGAGCACGACCAGCGCGAGCCCCGCGAACCACATGAACCCCGATCTCGAGCGTCCTCGGGGATCGGTTGAGCCGCCTTCCGGCGCGGATTTAGGCTTCTCGTCCGAAAGTTGATTCATGTTCCCTTCCTTCGGGTCATTCTATCGCAGCCCTGCTCCACGTATCCACCCCTACGGTGAATCCCCCATGCATCGGGACACCACTCAGCCTGCCCTTTCGGCAGGCACAAACACAGGTTTCACAAATTTAGATGGGATGGCAAAACCGCTTCCCGGGGAACGAGGTCATACAGCGTGGTAAAGGAAGGGCCTTTACGGAGAGTCCTGCCCCGGGTGCAGACTCCTGCCGCTGCACCCGGAGCCTTGTTCGTCTTGCCTATTCACCGCCTCCTGACAGTTCTTTGACGATACCGCTGACAAAAGACTTCGCGTCGCCAAAAAGCATCAGGGTGTTGTCCAGGTAAAACAGGGGGTTGTCAATGCCCGCAAAGCCGGGATTCAGGCTCCGCTTGATCACCATCACCGTCCGGGCATTATTCACTTCGATGATGGGCATGCCATAGATGGGGCTGCTCTGGTCGGTCTTGGCGGCCGGGTTGACCACGTCATTGGCGCCGATGATCAATACCACATCGGTCTGAGCCATTTCACCGTTGGCGTCGTCCATTTCGATCAGCTTGTCGTAAGGAACGTCAGCCTCGGCAAGGAGGACGTTCATGTGGCCCGGCATGCGCCCGGCAACCGGGTGGATACCGAACTTCACGTCGATGCCCTTCTTGGTGAGCAAGTCGAACATCTCCCGAACTTTGTGCTGCGCCTGGGCAACGGCCATGCCGTATCCGGGAACAACCAGGACGGTGTTGGACGCGGTAAGGATGGCGGCAGCCTCCTCGGGCGTGGCGCTGTGGACAATCCGCTCCTCTTGCTCACCCTTGGCCGCAACCTGGAGCTGTCCGAAGGCCCCGAACAGGACGTTGCTGAACGACCGGTTCATGGCCTTGCACATGATCACCGCCAGGATGAAGCCGGAAGAGCCATCCAGCGCGCCGGCCACCACCAGCACCTTGGAGTTGAGCACAAAGCCCAACAGGGCTGCGGTGAGACCGACGTAGGCGTTCAACAGCGCGATCACAGTCGGCATGTCGGCCCCGCCGATGGGCGTCACCAGCATCACGCCGAAGAGCAGCGAGATGATGACCATGGCCGGGAAAAGAAAGGGAGTCATGGGGTTAAAAATAAGGATCAGGGCTGATAAAACAGCGGCGCCCAGAACCGTGAAACTCACGTAATTCTGGCCCTTGTAAACAATGGGCCGCTGCGGCAGCCATTCCTGCAGCTTGCCGGCCGCGATCAAGCTGCCCGTAAAGCTGAGCGACCCGATGATGACTTCCATCGCGATTTCCGTCATCTCGAACTTGTTGATGTGCGGGATGCGCATGTAATACTCGGAAATCCCGATCAGGGCCGCAGCCAGGGCTCCAAATGCGTGGCTCATGGCGGTCCGCTGAGGGACGGCCGTCATGTGGACCAGGCCGAGCGGAATACCGATGATGACACCCAGCAGCAGCGCAATCAGAATCCACTTGAACTGAACCAGCTCGGGGTTAAAGAAGGTGGTCACCACAGCCATCCCCGCACCGATCTCACCAACCAGTACCCCGCGGCGCGCCGTGGCAGGCGAGCTCAGCCACTTCAGCGACAGGACGAAGAAGGTAATGGCGATGATGTACGAGAAGTCGGTCAGGTACTGCACGGACGTCGGATTCAATATGGTTATGTTCATTGTTTTTTACGCCCACTCAGTTTGAACATCCGCAGCATGCGGTCCGTGATCAGGAAACCGCCGACCATGTTGCTGAAGGCGGCGGCAACCGCAATCGCCCCGAGAATCTCGGAAAGCCGGGTTCCCGCACGCCCGGCAATGATGATGGCGGCGACCACCACGATGGCGTCCAGAGCGTTGGTCAAGGCCATCAACGGCGTGTGCAGAAGCGGCGAGACCCGGCGAATCACTTCAAATCCCAGGAAGCCCGCCAGCACAAAAACATACAAGTTTGAGATAAATCCTTCTGGCACCGTACCCTCCTTCAACTAAGCGTTTGGTGATGCAAACCGCGGGAGCAGCTTTCGCCGGCTTCCGCGCGGCCCGCAAATTCCACTAAGCATTCTTTTGTGCACTCTGGCCCGGCAAAGAGAAAAATTCCCGCACGCGACCGTGGACAATTTCACCGCCCCGCGTGATCAGCGTCTCGCGCGTAATCTCGTCCTCCAGATTCAACTCGGGCTTCCCCCCCTTGAACAGATGGGTCAGAAACGTACTGATGTTCTTCGCGTACATCTGGCTGGCATGATAGGGAACCGTGCTGGCCAGGTTGATGTTGCCCACAATGCTGACATTATGCTTCACCACAATCTTGCTGGCCTCGGTCAGTTCGCAGTTCCCGCCGCGTTCAGAGGCCAGATCCACAATCACCGAGCCCGGCGCCATACTCTTCACCATCTCTTCCGTCACCAGCAGGGGCGGCTTTTTGCCGGGAATCACCGCCGTGGTGATCACAATGTCGCTTTCCGCCACCACCCGTCCCAGCAGTTCGCGCTGGCGCTGGTAGAAATTCTCATCCTGCGCCGTGGCGTAGCCGCGCGCGTCCTGGGCGTCTTTGGCCTCAATGGGCAGCTCAACAAAACGGCCGCCGAGACTCTGCACCTGCTCCTTCACCGCGGGCCGCACGTCGTAGGCCGAGGCCACCGCGCCCATCCTGCGTGCCGTGGCGATAGCCTGAAGTCCCGCAACACCGGCTCCAATGATGAAGATGCGAGCAGGAGTGATGGTTCCCGCCGCCGTGGTCAGCATGGGGCACAGCCGGGGCAGAGTGTCGGCGGCAAGCAGCACAGCCTTGTAGCCGCATACCGTTGACATCGATGACAGGGCGTCCATGCTTTGCGCGCGGGTGATTCGGGGCATGAGTTCCACGCTGAAGGACGATACGCCTTTGGAGGCGATGTCCTTCAGGGTTTCCACCGCTCCCAGCGGGCGCAGAAAGCCCACCAGAAACTGGCCATCCCGATAAAGCGCGACATCTTCTTTTCCCGTCTTGTCGTTGGAACCGTAGCAGAGCACCTGCACAACGATGTCGGCGGTCTTGAAAATCTCCTCGCGGCTGCCCAGCACCCTGGCGCCCTTTCCCACGTACTCTTTGTCCAGATATCCCGCGCTGACACCCGCACCGGCTTCAATGGCGACTTCGAACCCGGCTTTCGTCAATGAAGGAACAGCGGCGGGCACCATGCCCACCCGCCTCTCTCCAGGAAAGCTCTCCTTGGGAATACCTATGATCATGACAACTCCTCTCCTTTTCCCTTTCCCAGCTCCCGTCAGGTTCAGATCCGACCTGCCATCAGGAAATCCCTGTCAGTCAAGTTGGTGATTTCGCTGAATGGCCCAGGGGACAGATTTTCTACTTTTTTCGTCTTCAATGGTGTGATGGGCGTCACATTGGTACGTGATAATTCACACACTCCATTCTGATTTCCCCTCCCCACATTGCCCGGAGCATTCGGTAAGCCCCCTATTTCACCACAAAACGGTCACAATCAAAAGATGTTGCTGCAAATTCTGATGCCGATGTTGGAAGAATTCCAGTTTGTCAGCCTTCCAGCGTATTCAATAATTGATTGACTTCCCGCCGCCGGGCAGAATAGATTGCTTTGGGTTCCATGACGACGAACGCAAACCAACTTTCCGCAATCCGCCTGCACTGGGTGCAGGTGCCATTGCACGAACCATTCAAAATCTCGAACGGCGAAGTGTCCGTCAAAGACGCCATCCTGGTGGAATTACAGGGAGCCTCCGGAAGCACCGGCTGGGGCGAAGCCTCGCCCATGGGCGGCTCATTTTATTCTGCCGAGACGCCGGACTCAACCTGGGAATTCCTGCGCAGCAAGGCCGTTCCGGGATTGCTTGCTCAGCCGCTCCCCGAGGCCGAGTGCTGCTTCGACTGGCTCACCCTGTTCCCCGGCGAACCCTTTGCCAAGGCGGGGGTGGAGGGAGCCGTCTGGGATTTTTGGGCCAACCAGGCGTCCGTGCCACTCTACCAGATGCTGGGTGGCACCAGGAGGGCGATCCCTTCCGGCGCCGCTATCGGGCTGATGCCCTCGGTTGACGAACTGCTCAATCGCGTGGATACCTTCCTGCGCCAGGGTTATCGCCGCATCAAGATCAAAATCATGCCGGGGCACGACGTGGAACTGGTGCGGGCCGTCCGCAAGCGCTTCGGAGACATCCCCCTGATGGTGGACGCCAACGCGGCCTATCGCATCGAAGATGCCCGCATTTTTGAAGAATTGGACGGCCAAGGACTGATGATGTTTGAGCAACCGCTGGGACGCAAGGCGCTGGCCGAACATGCGGAACTGCAGCGCCGGTTGCGGACTCCCATTTGCCTGGACGAATCCGCTGAAGACCTGGAATCGCTTGCTACGGCCATTCGCCTGGGGAGCGCAAAGATCATCAACATCAAAGTGCAGCGCATGGGAGGATTGGCTCCCGCAAAGCAGGCGCATGACGCGGCGCAGGCGGCGGGAATCCCCTGCTGGATGGGAACCATGCCGGAACTCGGGGTGGCGTCGGCGCAGGCGCTGCATCTCGCGACGCTCGGGAATTTCACATTCCCCACGGACGTTGAGGCTTCTGCGCGCTGGTTCAAGGATGATATCATTAAGCCTCCCATTGAAATCTCGGAAGAAGGTTTCATCCATCTGCCCGAGGGACCGGGCATGGGCTACAAGGTCGACATGGATAAAGTCGAGCGATACCGTATCCGATTTGAGGAGTTCCAGTCATGACGCCGCTGACGACTGAAGAATGCGGGCGCCGCCTCTGGCATGGCATCGTCCCCGCGGTTCCCGTGCCCATGACCTCCGACGGCCAGATCGATTCCGCCGCCCAGGAAAAATACATTGCCTACATGCGGCAACAGCCCATTGCGGGCGTCGCCTTGTGGGCCCATACGGGCCGGGGGTTGCACCTCAGCCGCGACCAGCGCCTTCAGGTCCTGCAGGCCTGGGCCCAGGGGCTCGGCCCTGACAAGCTAATTATTGCCGGCGTGGGAGGTTCGCCCGCGGGGGGCGCTACGTATTCATCTTACGTTGATTCAGCGCTCGAAATGGCCCACGACGCCCTCGAGCACGGCGCTCATGCCTTTCTCGCCTATGCGCCCTCGCCGCTTCGCAAGATCGCCGGGGAGGGCGAGCTCGACAAACTGGTGGTCGACTATCACTGGAAGCTGGCCTCACTTCACTCGCCCCTGATTTTGTTTTACCTTTATGAGGCCGCGGGCGGAATTTCGTATTCACCCGAGGTCCTTCGACGGCTGTTCGCGTTGCCGGAGGTGGCAGGCATCAAGCTCGCCACGCTCGACAGTGTGATGACTTTTCAGAACGTGGCCAACCTGCTGGCCGAAGAGTTTCCGGAAAAGGTGTTGATCACCGGCGAAGACCGCTTTCTGGGTTACAGCCTGATGGCCGGAGCCAAGGCGGCCCTGATCGGCATGGGCGCGGCCTGCATCGAGCTGCAACACAATATGATGGATGCCTATTTCCGGGGACATGCCGTGGAGTTCCTTGACCTTTCCGGCGCCGTGGACCGGCTCTCCCAGGTGCTGTTCATTCCACCCATGGAAGGCTACATCCGCAGGATGCTCTGGACACTGGTCCATCTGGGTGTAATCGGGCGAGAGTCCGCGCACGATCCCTGGGGACCTGAACTCCCGGAAAGTGAATTCGAAAATATCGGGCGAACGCTCGAAGCGATTGGCGAATTCGATAGTTCAAATCGCGCAAAGGATTGAATTGTTCATGGAGGAATATTTCCCGCCGCGAGTCCGGCTTCGCGGCAAGCCGCAACTCAGCCAGCAGGATTCCGCTCAGCTTCAAAAGGATTTTGACGATTTCCGCGACGGCCTGCCACGGCCGATCGAGTCGCACGTTCTTTCCAATTACGGCATCGACCTCAAAAGCGAATACGGCGGCCTGCCGGTCAAAAATCCGTTCGGCAAGGCCTCCGGACAGCTCTCGCTGGCGGCTCACCAGGTGGAAAAGGATGCCAGCGCGGGCCTCGGCTTTGTCATCCTCAAAACCGTCATCGCCCAGGACAGCCACGGCGAGCAGAGCATGTGGGAGTGGGCCATTCCGGAAACGCGCATGACCGTGGAACGCATTCGCGGCCGCGGCGGCGAAGAAGGCTGGACCGTCACCTGGAAAGGCCGCGGATGGTATAACACCCTGGAGGCCTACCGGGATTTCTTCGACCAGGCGCTCTCGATCGGCGCCGGGTCCGAAATGCTCATCGTTCCTTCCGTCAAGTATCACCTGCCCACGCCCCAGGAAGACTTCTGGAAAGAGGATGAGTACGTCTTCACCACCAACCTTCTGCTGGAGCCGTGGAAGAAGCACTGGCCTCAACTGGCCATGCCGGTCGAAAAGGATTTCAGCCCCACCCTGGCGGGCTCGGGGCGCGCAGCGCAGCAGGCGAAAATTCTGGAATGGCTTGCGAAGGTCCCGGCCCTGATCCACGCGGTCGATCCCGGAAAAATTCGCGTTGGCCTCAAGATGTTCAATGCGCTTTTTGAAGACGATTTCCAGCTTCGTATGATGGATGCCGTCCACAAAGCCTCGGGCGAAAATCAGGCGGACTTTCTGATCTATGCCAACCGGCTTTTCGATCCGCAGAAACAGTATCTGGACAAAGTAGGCGTTGCTTACGGCGGCCCGGACCTGAGCGACCGCAACTTGAGCGTGCTGGAAAAATTCCTGGCCGGCCGGTTCGCATCGCAGGAGAAGCGTGAGCCTCTGCCCGTCAGCGCCACGGGCGACATCCATTCCGGCCGCATCGCCGCGGAATACCTGCTGCGCGGCTGCTCCACTTTCCAGATGCACACCGTTTTCCAGTTGCCGGACAGTGAGTACTTTATGAACACAGGTGGCAAGCCGGAGAAAGCCCTGCACCGGCTGCTGTTCCACCCCGAAGAGGGCCTGATTGCCTGGCTGCTTCACTTGCGCGCAAAGTTCGGGTGGAAGAGCGGCATGTGCGTCAGCGAAATGGCGGAGTGGTGCCGCGACCATTGGCCCGATGTAGTAGCGGAATTTGCCGGCAACCGTTGCTAGCATAGTTTGTACGGGTTTCTTCTCTGTGACCCTCTGTGCCATGCAAGTTTTCGCACAGCTTACAAAAAGAGTCTCCGTGCTCTTTGTGTGAAAAGGTTTTGGGCCCGCAAATCGGCAAACGATCACAGAGCACAGGGCAGCGTCACAACGAAGGGAAAACGCATGCGCATCTTTTACGGCTGGTGGGTTGTTGCCGCGGCTTTCATGAACCTGTTTTTCGGGGTCGGCATCGTATTTTACGGCCTGCCCGTCTTCTATCCCGAACTGGTGAAGAACCTGGGCTTCAACCGCAGCCAGGTGACGGCAGGCCTGCTGCTGGGCTTTCTGATCGTGGCTCCCTTTGTGGGTTATCTCGGCTCGTTGATTGACCGGCGCGGCGCGCGCTCCGTCATCCGCTTCGGGCTGGTGTTTGTAGGCGTGCCGCTCATCCTGATGGGCTGGATGACGCACCTGTGGCAGTACTACCTCCTTTCCATCGCGGAAGTGTTCGGTTACATCCTCACCGGCCCCATTCCCAACCAGGTGCTCATCGCACGCTGGTTCCGCGCGGCACGCGGGCGCGCCATGGGCTATGCCTACCTGGGCCTGGGCGTGGGCGGCGCGGTTTCGCCCATCCTGGTCCACTTCCTCATTTCGCACTACGGCTGGCGGCGCGCCTTTGAGGTGGTCGGAATTCTCATCCTGGTGGTGCTTCTCCCCATCGCCCAGTGGGTCACGCGGTCTACTCCGGCAGACATGGGCCTCGCTCCCGACGGTGTGGAAGTTCCTGCGGCCCAACTGCCTGCACCGGCGGTTGTGTTTGACCTTCGCCGTGTAGCGCGCTCAGCCAACTTCTGGTTGATTCTCATCGGCAGCTCACTGGTGATCGGGGCCATCGGCACGGTCATCCAGCAATTTGTGCTCTTCCTGCAGGACCAGAAATACACGCTGGGCCAGGCTTCGGTGATATCCAGCGGCCTGCTTTTTGCGGGCCTCGCGGGACGTGTGATTGTCGGCTACCTGGCCGACCGCTTCCAGAAGAAGAACGTGATGGCCGCTTTCTACCTGGTTCTGGCGCTGGCCATTCCGCTGCTGTTCTTTGCCCGCTTTCCCGTGGCCGCCTGGTCGTTTGCCATCATTTTTGGCTTTGCCATGGGCGCCGACTACATGCTGATTCCGCTGGTGACGGCAGAATGTTTTGGCCTGGCCACGCTGGGCAAGCTGCTGGCCGTCATCATCATGGCCAACTCGCTGGGCCAGTGGATCGGTCCCTGGGTGGCAGGTTTGATTTTTGACGCCACGCACAGTTACAACATCGCCTGGGCCGCCGTCACCATCGGGGGCGTAATCGGCGCATTTCTCATCTACTCTATCAAGGTTGAGCGTGAACAAACTGCCGGCGCCACAGTATAGAACCGCGAATCCGATTCTGGTTTTGTAGCGCCGGTCCCGTCCGTAGGTCCATGTTTGTGGGTGCGGGACTTAAGACCGTTTCATCCTGCCCGGCTCCTGGAAGGCCCCCTGTCCGCTAACGTCCTAGCCTCCTGGAAAGCTCCGGTTCGTTTTAGGTTCGTTTTTTAGACCATCTAATGTTTTCAATAACATCGGTAGCTTCGTTTTAGGTTCGTTTTAGGTTCGTTTTTTCCACAGCCTAATGTTTTCAACAACTTCTCAGCTTCGTTTTTAGGTTCGTTTAGGTTCGTTTTTTGGCCCCGATCATGTGTTTTCAACAACTTCTCAGGTTCGTTTTTCAAAAAAGGTATTCTTTTTGTCCCACAATTGTAATGCCAAACTTTACGACCGATTGTTTTCAATGGATTAAGACAACATTAAAAGTCTACGCAGACTGCTTACTTCTGCCGCCGCAGCCCATCCCGTACCAGCCAAAAGGCTATCATACTAGCCGACGTTTGTCAAGCAAATTCGCGCGGAGGAAGGCCGGATAGCCCCGACACTGGTTTCTATTTCGCGGGTTCTTCATTGTCAAACGGACGCAACCGATCTTCGTAAGACCGAACCCATTCAGAAAGCCCCGGGCGGAGAAACCACCTTCACGGCTACCTGTGGAGAAGCGGAAGCGAGAACCGTATCAAAAGAAAAAGCTATAAGGGCGAAAAGGTTGGCGCTGTCCCAATCGAGCGCAGCGGCGGCTTTACGCCGCCATATGACAAGGTGAACTCGCCGCTACGATCCGAAAACAGGACAGTACCAAAAGGTTGCGACAGTTGACAAAACACGAGCCGTTGCATTAATGTAATCTTTCTATGCGGTACACACTGGCACATCACCACCACCATACGAACCACAAGGCGTGGTGTCAGTGGGTGCTGGCCTAATCGAGAATCAGGATCGGAATTAAGACAGGACCCGCTGACGATTAGAGTTGGCGGGTTTTTTTATTTTTGCGCAACGGAGCATCGAGAACATGGACTTGAAATTTCAGGACGATCTCATCCCAGCCATCGTGCAGGACGCAACCACCGGCGACGTCCTGATGCTGGGTTATATGAACGACGAGGCTTACCAGAAGACGCTGAGCAGCGGCTTCGTCACCTTCTTCAGCCGCAGCCGGCAGAAACTTTGGACCAAGGGTGAAACTTCCGGCCACAAGCTGAAGGTCCGCGACGTGCGCGTGGATTGCGACAAGGACGCGCTGCTGGTGCGTGCCGAGCTTGCGGGGCCCGGCTGCTGCCACATGGGTTACCGGTCGTGCTTTTTCCGCAAAGTGACAGCAGAAGGCGAAGAGGTGATCGCCAAACAGGAATTCAATCCCGACGACGTTTACACCAGTTCGAAACAGGAGACGAAAGCATGAGTTTAAAACTCGGAATCCCCAAGGGCAGCCTGCAGGAAGCATCCCTGCAATTGTTTCGGCGCGCGGGCTACGAGATCACGGTCGGTTCGCGGTCCTACTTTCCAGTGATTGACGACAGTGAGATGGAGTGCATGCTGATCCGCGCCCAGGAAATGGCCCGCTACGTGGAAGACGGCGTGCTCGACGCCGGCATGACCGGCCGTGACTGGATTCTCGAGAACAACGAAGACGGCAACGGAGTGGTGGAAGTGGCCGACCTGATCTACGCGAAAAATACTTTTGGCAAAGTCCGATGGGTGCTGGCCGTGCCGGAGAAGTCGGACATCCAGAGCGTGAAGGACCTGGAGGGCAAAGTTGTGGCCACGGAACTGGTAAACGTGACCAAACGTTACCTGGCGAAGAACGGCGTCAAGGCCAAGGTGGAATTTTCCTGGGGAGCGACGGAAGTGAAGCCGCCGGTGCTGGCCGACGCCATTGTTGAAGTCACGGAAACGGGCTCGTCGCTGCGCGCCAACGGCCTGCGCATTGTCGAAACCGTGCTCGAATCCAACACCAAGTTCATCGTCAACAAGGCCGCCTGGAACGATCCCTGGAAGCGCCAGAAAGTCGAGACGCTGGTGATGCTGCTGAAGGGAGCCATCGACGCGGCCGGCAAGGTGGGTCTGATGCTGAACGTCAGGCGCGCAGACCTGAAATCGGTGCTGGACGTGCTGCCGGCGCTGAAGCGGCCCACCATCTCCGACCTTACAGATTCGGATTGGGTTGCGGTGAATACGGTGATTGAAGAGAAGACCGCGCGTGAAATCATTCCAAGGCTCAAGGCGGCGAATGCGCAGGGCATTGTGGAGTATCCGCTGAACAAGATCGTCCTCTAGTGTTGCGCGTCCGGCTGCGGCCGGCGGGGCTGAGAGATGTCTTATGGAAAACCGGAAAGTATGCGTATATTGCGGTTCAAGCCGCCAGTGTGATGCCACTTACCTGAAGGCCGCCGAGCAAGTGGGCCGCGTGCTGGCGCGCAACAAATTTACGGTGGTCTACGGCGGCGGCGCTGCCGGTTCCATGAACAGTCTTGCCGAGGGCGTGATGGCCGAGGGCGGCCGGCTGGTGGGCGTGATTCCGGAATTCATGGTCAGGCTGGAGTGGGTGAATCCGCGCCTGGCGGAAACCATCGTGGTCAACGACATGCACGAGCGCAAGAAGCGAATGATCGACGGCGTGGACGCCGTGATCGCGCTTCCCGGCGGATGCGGCACGCTGGAAGAACTGATGGAGGCCATCACCTGGAAGCGTCTGGGCCTTTATCTGGGGGCCATCGTCATCCTGAACACGCAATCTTTCTACCAGCCGCTGATCAGTCTGCTCGACCGGTGCATCGGCGAGCGCTTTATGGATTCGCGGCACGCCCGCATGTGGAGCGTTGTGGGAGAGCCGGAAGAAGTGCCGCAGGCTATTTCCGCCGCCGCACCCTGGAGCGAAGACTGCCGAAGCTTTGCGACCCTGAGGTAGGTTGAACAATCCATGCGCAGCCGGCCGCGTCCGGCGCGCCTTTAAATAAATCCGGGACACAGTGATGATTCCAATCTTTCGCAGTTCCGACACCAAGAACCTTCAACGCGTTCTCCGCTCCGGCGAGACTCAGTTGAAGAAAGCCGAAGCCGCCGCCCGGCGCATTCTGAACGACGTCCGGCGCGATGGCGACAGCGCGGTCAAGCGCTGGACTTTGCAATTGGACAAAATCGACCTCGCCCGCGAAGGCTTTACAGTCAAGCGGCGCGAGATCGTAAAGGCTTACCGCCAGGTTCCCGAAGGGTTCGTGGACGCCGTCCAGACCTCTGCGCGGAACATCCGCAAGGCCGCGCGCGAGCAGTTGCCGCGCGCCTGGCAGATCACCAACGGTCCAGGCATTGAAGTCAGCCAGATGGTGCGACCGCTCAGCCGCGTGGCTTGCTACGTGCCGGGCGGCCGCTTCCCGCTGCCCTCCACGGTGCTGATGAGTGTGATTCCGGCCCAGGTTGCGGGCGTCGAGGAGATTTACATCACTTCGCCGCGCCCCGCGCCCGCCGTCCTGGTCACGGCCGATATTCTTGGTATCAAAAAAATCTTCCGCCTGGGCGGAGCGCAGGCCATCGGCGCTTTCGCCTACGGCACGGAAAGCGTTCCGCGCGCCGACAAGATCGTGGGGCCCGGCAATCGCTACGTGGCAGCCGCAAAGAAACTCGTGGCCGGCGATTGCGGAATCGACTTTGTGGCCGGTCCCTCGGAGCTGATGGTGGTGGCGTCAAAGGGCAACGCCGAGTGGATTGCCTCCGACCTGGTGGCGCAGGCCGAGCACGATCCCGACGCCGTGGCTATTTTCCTGACGCCCTCGCGCAAGCTGGCGTTTGAAGTTCAGGGCGCCGTGCAGAAAATACTGGAACAGATTTTTGCAAAGCAAACGGATGTTGCGGCCATGGCGCTCGCCGGTCATGGCGCGATAGTGATGACGAAGAATCTGGAAGAAGCCATCGATCTGGTCAACGACTTTGCTCCCGAGCACCTCACGCTGCTGGACGGCGCAGCCCGCATGCTCGATCGCGTGCGCTCGGCGGGGTCCATCTTTCTCGGCGAGACCAGTCCCGTTGCGGCGGGAGATTACGCTTCCGGAACCAATCACATTCTTCCCACCGCCGGAGCGGCGCGACTGCGCGGCGGATTGAGCGCGGCCGATTTCGTCAAAACGATTTCCGTGCAGGAACTCACTCCGCAGGGTCTGGGGCGCATTCGCAAAACCATCACCACGCTGGCCCGAACCGAGGGCCTGAAGGCGCACGCCTACTCCATCGAAACGAGGTTCAAGGCAAATGGTTCGACCCCGAAAGGCCGTTGAGCGCCTGAAGGCTTACCACCCGCCTCGCGAAGGACGCGGCGGAAAGCTCCGGCTCGACTTTAACGAAAACACGGTGGGCTGCGCCCCGCAGGTCATCCGCGCTCTGCGCAACAAGCTCGACGGCGACTGGCTCTCGCGCTATCCCGAATACGAAGAGGCGCGCGAAACGCTCGCCCGCTACTTTGGCGTGGCCCCGGACGAACTGCTGCTGGCCAACGGCACCGACGACGCCATCAAGATGGTCTGCGACACCTTTGTTGGCCCGGGCGATGAGATGATTGTTCCCGCGCCCACGTTTCCCGTCTACGAGTTCTTCCACACCGTTGCCGGGGGGCGCACCACGCGCGTCCGCTACGATGAGAAATTTCGACTGACGGCGCGCATGCTGCTTTCCGCCGTCAACAAGCGCACCCGCTGGATGGCCATCGCCAATCCCAACAATCCCACGGGCACCGTGGTTTCACAGCCGGACCTGCGCCGGATTCTGCGCGAAGCTCCCGACGTGCTGGTGCTGGTGGACGAGGCTTACGTCGATTTCTCCGGCCAGACGGTCCTGCCCTGGATCAGGAAGTATCCCAACCTCGTGGTCACGCGAACCTTCTCCAAAGCCTTTGGCCTGGCCGCGCTGCGCCTGGGCTGCATCTTCACCAACGCCCGAGTCGCGGAACCCATGCGCCGTTCTCAAAACCCCTTTGCGGTGAACTCGCTGGCGCTGGCCTGCGCCCTGGAAGCCATCAAGCATGACAAGTACGTCGACCGCTACGCCCGGCAGGTTTGCGCCAATCGCGACAAGCTCTGCCGCTTTCTCGACAAGACCGGACTCCCTTATGTGCCGAGTTCGTCGAATTTCGTCCTCGCTCGCGTCGGCGCAAGGGCTTCGGAAATTGCCCTCAAGCTGCGCGACCGGGACATTCTGATTCGCGACTGGAGTTACGATCCGCGCCTGCAAGGGTATCTGCGTTTCACCATCGGCTCAACTGAACAAACGCGCCGGCTGATGCAGGGGCTCGCGGAGTTTCGACCCATGATGGAAACGCAACCACGCAAAGGAAATAGCGCAAGGCGGAAATCCTCAAAAGGACGGGCATCATGAAGGCGCGCACGGCATCGCTCCATCGCAAGACCACGGAAACTGACATTCGCATCCGGCTCAATCTTGACGGCCAGGGGAAGTATTCGGTTTCCACGGGCATCCGCTTTCTCGACCACATGCTGGAGCTTTTCGCGCGCCACGGCGGCTTCGATCTCGACCTCAAAGCGCGCGGCGATCTTGACGTGGACCAGCACCACACGGTTGAAGACGTGGGCATCGCGCTGGGCGAGGCGCTGCTGAAGGCGCTGGGCACAAAGAAAGGCATCAACCGCGCCGGCTATTTTGTGATGCCCATGGACGAAACGCTGGCGCTGGCTTCGGTTGACCTGAGCGGCCGGCCTTACCTGGTGCTGCAGGCGCCCATTCGCGCCCGCCTGGTGGGCGATCTTCAGTCTGAGCTGCTGGAAGATTTCTTCCAGGGATTTGCCACCAGCGCCAAAGCCAACGTGCACCTTAAGATTTTTTATGGCCGCTCCAGCCACCACGCGATTGAGGCGCTGTTCAAGGCGCTGGCGCGCGCGCTGCGTTATGCCTGCTCGCGCGACACGCGGCTGAAAGACCAGCTTCCCTCAACCAAAGGACTGCTATGATCGGTGTCATCAACTACGGCGCCGGCAACGTCGGCTCAGTGCTTCGGGCCGTGCAATTTCTCGGATATCCGGCTGAAGCTGTCGAAGACCCGCGGCTGTTGCAGTCCGCCGACCGGCTCATCCTGCCCGGCCAGGGACATTTCGGCTCCATGATGGATGCGCTGGAATCGAAAAAGATGGTCGCCCCGCTGCGCGAGCAACTGGCCGGCGGCAAGCCCTTCCTGGGAATCTGCCTGGGCCTTCAGGCGCTCTATGAAACCAGCGACGAAGCTCCGGACCGTGCAGGTTTTGGATTGCTGCCGGGCCATGTGAAAAGGTTTGAAGGAGTTTTCAAGATCCCGCACCTCGGCTGGAACCAGTTGCAGATTCGCCGCCAGGACGGCCTTTTCGATGGCGTCGCCGACGGCAGCTTTGCCTATTTCTGCCACTCGTATTACGGCCCGGTGACAGCGGAGACAACGGCGGTCACTGAATACGGCCAGAACTTCGCGGCCGCCGTCCGGGTGGGCTCGGTTTACGCCGTGCAGTTCCATCCCGAAAAATCCGGCGACGTGGGATTGAAGGTGCTGGAGAATTTTCTGAAGTCCTGAAGGCAAGAACAACGGGGCGCGTTAGCTCGCATCGCCGCGACAACACCCCCGTCGAAAGAACTCTATGTTTGCCAAACGAATTATTCCGTGCCTCGACTGCAAAGACGGCCGTGTGGTCAAAGGGGTGCAGTTCGTCGACCTGCGCGATGCCGGCGATCCCGGCGAACTCGCCGCCATGTACAACACCGAGGGCGCCGATGAGCTGGTGATGCTTGACATTTCGGCCTCGCGCGAAGGCCGCGCCACCCTGATGGACACCGTCAACCGCGTTGCGCGAAAGCTTTTTATTCCGCTCACTGTGGGCGGCGGCGTGCGCACCATTGAAGACGCCCGGCGGCTGCTATCCGTGGGCGCCGACAAGGTGGCCATCAACACCGCCGCGGTTGAAAATCCTGAAATCGTGCGGCAGCTCGCGGCGCAGTTCGGGCGCCAGGCGATTGTGGTGGCCATTGACGCTCGCCGGCAGCCACGCCGCGGGCAGGAAGCCGCGCGCTGGAACGTGGTGACCTACGGCGGCACCAAAGACACGGGCATCGACGCTCTCGAGTGGGCGCGCCGCGTGGACCAGTTGGGAGCGGGAGAAATCCTGCTGACTTCCATGGACGCCGACGGAACGCAGGCAGGATTCGATTGCGAACTGACGGCCACCATCGCCCGCGCCGTGCCCATTCCCGTGATCGCTTCGGGCGGCGCCGGAAACCTGGAGCACTTTGCTGACGTTTTTCTCGACGGAGCGGCGGACGCGGCGCTGGCCGCTTCGATTTTCCATTTCGGTACCCACACCATCCTCAGCCTCAAAGAACATCTTCGTTCCAAAGGAGTCTCAGTCCGCCTGTGATTATTCCCTGCATCGATCTGATGGGCCGCAAAGTGGTGCAGCTTGTCCAGGGCAAAAGCAAAGCCCTGGAACTGCCCGACCCTTTTGCCGTGCTCGAAAAATTCAACGACTATCCGCAGATTCAGGTGATCGACCTCGACGGCGCCATGGGCCGCGCCTCGCAGGCCGACATCGTTCGCGAGCTGTGCCGGCGCAAACCCTGCCGGGTGGGCGGCGGCATTCGGAGCTTGGAACGCGCCCTGCAGGTTGAGCAGGACGGCGCCCACAAAATCATCGTGGGCAGTTCGGCGTTCACCTCCGACGGCATCAACACCGATTTCCTCCGCACGCTTTCTGAACGCATCCCGCGTGAAAAGCTGATGATCGGCGTCGATTGCTTTGGCAACCGCGTGGCCATCCACGGCTGGAAGGACACGCTTCCCATGGCGCCCGCGGAAGTTCTTCCCCAGCTTGAACCTTACTGCTCGGAATTTCTGTGCACCTACATCGACGCTGAAGGAAAGCTGCAGGGCACCGACCTCGGATATTTCCGCGGACTGCGCGCTGTCACCGCGTTGCCCATCACCGCGGCCGGAGGCATTACCACCGACGATGAAATTCGCGCACTGGAAGAGATGGGCATGAACGCCGCGCTGGGAATGTCCATCTATCGCAAGACGTTCCCGGAATTGTTTGCCGCAGGCGGGAAAAGCTAGCAGACGGTTCGCCTTCACGGTTTAAAATAGAGCCGGGTTCCTGATCGGGGCATCGAGCCGGCCGTCCCCGGGTGGCGCAAAACCAGACGAAACTTGAGGTGCTATGCGCTGGGCCAGATCGTGGATCTTATGCGCGGCTTTTTACTATCCGGTCCTGTGGCTGGCGGTGTCGTGCGCGTGGGCCTTCCCGGGGCTTGTGCGCAGCGCCTTCTTCGGTGAATCGATCATCGAGCTTCGTCCCACGGCCTTTGGCCTGATGCTCTGGAGCGCTCCTTCCAACCCCGCCGTGCATCCCGGTATGGGCCAAGAGTTTTTCACTTTTTTGCCTTCCGGGTGGATTCTGGTTCCGCTGGCCGCGGCGGTTGCTTTGGCCCTGGTCCGCGCAGGTCGAGCCCGGCGTGTACTCGGCGGCCTGATGGTTGCCGTGCTGGCGGATGTGGCCCTGGTGGTGCCGTTCGGGCGGTTCCGTGGAACATTCCACTCGAGCGCCCTTCTCACCTTTTCTTCCATCCTCTTCTTCGCCCTGCTCTGTCTTGGCCTCTATTGGATGTCAGCCGCCTGGGCCGGCAGCGGATACTGGCCGCGCCTGGCGGGCCTGTGGGCGTCCGCCGCGCTCATGCCGCTGGTGTTCTGGGTTTTGCTGCGAATTCTTCAGGCGTCCCGGTTCGGAAATTTCCTCTGGATGCTGGCGCCCCCGGCAGCCGTTGCGGTGGTGCTGGCAAGCTTGCGCGCCCCCACCGGTTCCGCGGCGGACTCACAGCCCATAAGCTCGCGCGCAATCCTCTCCGGCCTGGTTGCAACCGTTTTGCTGGCTGCGGGCGTTGTCTGGGGCGGGCCGGTAATCGTCCATGCATTCCAGCGGCAGCAGCAACGGGCCAACCAGGCGGCGGTGGCAAAGCTTCCGCCCATTCAGGTTGACGCTCCCTACCCCAGAGCTTTTTTCCAGAAGGGCGTCAGTTTGTCCGCGGAGTTTCCGAACCCTTACGCCAGCCCGGGCGCGCGGCAGATGCTCCGCGCCCTGCACTCAGACGGTGCGAACGCCGTGGCGCTGGTTCCTTACGGGGGCATGCAGCTCGGCTCTCCTGAGGTGCGCGGATTCGGCCGCTACAGCTGGGAAAGCGACGAGGGGCTGCGCGAACTCACGCGCCTGGCCCACGCCATGGGAATGAAGGTGATGCTCAAGCCCGGCATCTGGATTCGCGGCGGGCACTTTGGCGGCGACATCGAATTTGCTTCCCAAGCCGACCGAGAAAAGTGGTTCGAGCAATACAGCAGCTTCATCGAGCGCTACGCAAAGCTCGCCGCCGAGATCCACATAGACCTGTTTTGCGTGGGCGGCGAGTTCGTCCGCATGTCGCGCTACGACGTGCAGTGGCGCGACCTGATTGCAAAAGTCCGCAAGGTTTATCCGGGCCCTGTGACCTACGCCGCCAACTTCGGCGAGGAGTTCCAGAATCTCAAGTTCTGGGACGCGCTCGATTTCATCGGCTTGCAGGATTACTACCCGCTTCCCGATGACCTTTCAACCGCGGTGCTGGTCAAAAACGTTGAAGCCGTCCAGAAGCGCTTCCACAAGCCTGTCATTTTCACCGAGATTGGATTCCCCAGTGTGCCCGGCGCGAATCGCCATCCCTGGCAGGACGGCAAGCCCGGCAACGCCGACCTGCAACTCCAGGCCCGTTGTTATCGCGCGATTTTTCAGGCCTTCTACAACAAGCCGTGGTTTGAAGGCATGTACTGGTGGAAAGTGGGCAGCAATGGTTTTGGCGGACCCGGCGACACTTCGCTCACGCCATGGGGCAAGCCGGCCATGCAGGTGGTCAAAAAATGGTATGAAAGCGGCAACCGGCAGAACGCCGGCTTGAGCGGGCCGGCAGCGGTCCCGGCCCCTGCCTCGCCTCAGGAATCCAGGTAGATTCGCGGGACGCGCTTGCCGATGGAGCAGAGGACTTCATAGGGGACCGTGCCCACCGTTTCGGCGATTTCAAGCGCCGTCACCGAGCAATGGTCCGCCTGCCCCAGCAGGATGATTTCGTCGCCGATATCCACGCCCGGAACATCCGTCACGTCCAGCAACGTCAGGTCCATGCTGATGTTGCCCACGATGCGGGCAACGCGCCCGCGCACCAGCGCCCGCCCGCGGTTGGAAAGTGCGCGGCTCAATCCATCGGCATAGCCCACGGGCACGGTGGCGATGCGCGAGCGGCGTCGCGTGTGGAACGCCGCGCCATAACCGAGCGGGGTTCCGCTGGGCACGTCTTTCAGGTAAACCACGCGGGACTTTAACGTCAGGACAGGCTCAACCTGCGGCGGCCGGGGCGCTTCCAGGCCGGGCTGCGGCATCAGCGGCAGGCAGTAGCCGTAAAGCAGCGCGCCGATGCGGACCAGGTTTTCAGGAAAGGGCCAGCCCGCCACCAGCGCGGCGCTGTTGCCCACGTGGATCCATTCCGGCTCAATGCCCATCTCGCGCACCTGGCTGAGCGCTTTTTCAAAGCCGGCCGCCTGGTCTTCGGTCTGCGACGCCACCAGGTCTTCGGCAGAGGCGAGGTGCGTGAACAGGCCTTTCATTTCCAGGCCCGGAAGCTCGCGGTAGTGCTCGACAAATGCTTTCAGCCGGTCGGGCGGCAAGCCCAGGCGGCCCATGCCGGTGTCCACCTTCAGGTGGAATTGGATGGGCTTGCCCAGGCGGCGGGCGCATTCGGAATAAGTGTCAAGGCGGGCCGTGGAGGACAGGGTGGGCGTCAGTCCATATTCAATCAGGTGGGCGGGGTCGCTCATGTAAAGCCCGCCCAGCAGCAGGATCGGCTGCTCGACGCCGGCGGCGCGCAGCTCCAGGCCTTCCTCCACCGTGGCCACGCCAAACCAGTCAGCGCCGGCTTCGGCCAGCGTTTTGGCTATGGTCACGGCGCCGTGCCCGTAGGCGTCCGCTTTCACCACGGCCATTACCCGGCGGGGGCTTGCCATCCGGCGCACGTACTCAAAGTTGCGGCGCAACCCGGGCAGAGAAATTTCCGCCCAGGTCGGCCGCAATAGATTTTGGGTGTTTGCTTTCACGCGACTTTATCAAGCTCCGGCAGCACGAAAGGCCGAAACTTCATCAGGTTCAGGCAGGGCACCATTCCACCGGTTCTTCCGAGTCCAATCCAGTCGGTGTAAGGGAGGGAATCATATCCCGAGCATACTGCCGATTTTTTTTCTTGCTGGCGCTTCTTTCTCTGGTCCCTGGGTATGGCGGTCAGCCGCGACGTAGAGGCAATCTTCCGCGTCGTGCTTCCCCGTGCACTGAAAGCAGAGCGTTGTTTTGTGCTTCCTGCAATACAGCATGGCACGGGGCCGTTTGCAATCGTCGCAGATAATATTCGTCGGCGGATTGTCCCAGACACCCCTTGCAGACGACTCCGGGGCAGTCGCCGAGCCCAGGTTCTTGAAGGAGTCAGCCAGCACCTCGAAGGTTATCGCTGCCTGGGTCCGAGCGCTGCGGTTCGCTGCCCAGATCATCCCGACGATTAACACCCATGCCACGAATAACCCGACGGTCAAGGCCGTCCAAGCCACAAGAACCGGCAACATCCGCGGCGTCATGAAGAGGCCGGGCCAGACGGCGATGCACACGCCCAGCAAAATGGCCGAAAGGGCCGCAACCAAGCCCATCAATTGCAACCACCACGGATTCTTCATCGTTCTCCTTTCGTTTCCAAGGAGTTTACCGCAATGATGATGCAAGAGCCAAGCGCCAACATAAGGTTAATAGGGCTCAACTTCCCGGTCAGCCGCCATGTTTTCAAAACGCACGTACGACTTCATGAAAACGATGGGAATTTCTCCGGTAGGCCCGTTACGCTGTTTTCCGATGATGAGCCTGGTTTCTTCACCGCCGTAACCATCCTCACCCTCTTCGCTCGAATGCCGTTCGCGGAAGATAAAGATCACCACGTCGGCGTCCTGCTCGATGGAGCCCGATTCGCGCAGGTCTGACAGCATGGGCTTCTGGCCCGGGCGCTGTTCGGGAGCGCGGCTCAACTGCGAGAGGGCCAGGACGGGCACATTCAGTTCCTTGGCAATGCTCTTCAATCCCCGGGAGATATAGCTGACTTCCTGGGTGCGGTTTTCATATCGTCCATGGCCGGTGGCAAGCTGAAGATAATCAACGATCAGCAGATCCAGGCCTTTTTCGGCCTTCAGCCTCCGCGCCTTGGCGCGAATCTGCATGATGCTGAGCGCCGGAGTATCCTCAATGAAAAGTGGGGCCTCGGCCAGGCGGCCCAGCGCCTGGGTCATCTTGGGCCAGTCCTCCCGGGTGGTAAAACCTGACCGAAGTTTATGGCTGTCAATGCGCGCCTCTGAACAGAGCAGGCGGAGTGCCAGCGACTCCTTGCTCATTTCCAGCGAGAAGATGCCCACTTTCTTCGCGCAATTGACGCAGGCATGGGCGGCGATATTCAAACACAGCGCCGTCTTCCCCAGCGAGGGCCGCGCGGCAAGAATGATCAGCTCGCCTGGCTGGAATCCCGATGTCATATTGTCCAGCTGGATAAATCCGGTTTCGATCCCCGTGACCCGGTTGCCGCGGTCCAGCAGCTTGTCCAGGTCGCCAAAACTGGCTTTAACAATCTCCTGAAGTCCGAGGAAACCCGACTGGGTTCTCTTCTCGGCGATTTCAAAAATCTGGCCCTGGGCCAGATCGATCAGGGTTTCAGGATCATCGACGCCTTCAAAACACCGGGTGATCACGTTGTTGGAGGCGTTGATCAGCCTCCGGACCAAAGATTTTTCCTTGATGATGCGCGAGTATTCGTCAATGCTCGCCGTAACGCCGATGGGAATGCCGTCCGTCAGCGCCGCAAGGTATCCCGCTCCGCCCACTTTTTCCAGCAGCCCTTCGCGCGAAAGGTCCTCGGAAAGAGTCACCAGGTCAATGGTGCGGTTTTTCTCGGAAAGCAGCATCATCTTTTCAAAGATGGTGCGATGCCCGTCTGAAAAGAAATCGTTCCTGTCGATGATTTCCAGGACCTGATTCAGCACGCCGTTGTCGAGCAGAATGGAGCCCAGCAACGCGCGTTCTGCCTCAAGATTGTGGGGAAAGGCTTTCTCGCTGACGGTAGTGCTTGCCATGGAGATCGGATCCAAAGACGGTGAATGAGCCGATTATATCAGCGCGAGGAAAAAACAAAAACACTCTCTTTGCAACCCAGGCCATCCGCCGGACAATCCCGCCCTGCCGGGACCGCAAAGGAGCTGAAAATGACCAGGATTTCGAAGCGGTCTATTCGTCTTCGCCTTCAGCTTTGACTTCATCTTCAGCGCCGGCTTCGCCCTGCGCTTCGAGTTCGCCTGCGGCATCCGCTTCGGCCTTGGCTTCCGGCGGGGCCGGGGCTTCCGGTTGCGGGGCGGGCTCGGGTTCGCCTTCCGTCTCAACCTTGACCTTCACGGTGATGGTCACATCGCGGTGCAGCCTGACCGGCACGTCAAACTCGCCCACAGACTTCAAAGGGCTGCTCAACTGGATCTTGCGGCGGCTGATCTTGTAGCCCTGGGCCGCAAGGCCTTCCTCAATATCCATGCTGGTGACCGAACCGAAAAGCTGCCCTTTTTCACCGGAGCGGCGGGTGGCCACAACCGTAATGCCTTCCATCAGCTGGCCGAGACCTTCGGCGTCGCCCCGCTCCTTGGCTTCCAGCTTCAGGAAGCGCACCCGCTGCTGCTCAACCCACTTGCGGTTCTGCGGGGTCGCGGCGACCGCCATCTTTTTGGGCAGCAGAAAATTCCGGCCGTAGCCGTTCGCGACCTTCACAACCTGCCCACGCGAACCGAGCGTTTCAATATTCTCAAGAAGAATGACTTCCATATCGTGCCTCTCTCATCACCAGTTTTTCACCGCCGGCCCTTCCTGCCGGCCTTCCGGTCCCGCCTTCCATCACTGGAAAAGGAACTAGGCTTCCGCCGCAAATGGAAGGAGTGCGATGTTCCGGGCCTGCTTGATGGCCCGGGTCAGCGCCCGCTGGTGCGGCGCGCAGGTCCCCGTCAGCCGCCGGGGCAGGATCTTCCCCCGCTCCGCCACGAACGGCGCGATCAGCCGGATGTCCTTGTAGTCGATAAAATCGATCTTCTCCACACAGAACTTGCAAACCTTGCGCCGGCGGAAGAATTGCCGGCGGCCACCCGGTCGCCTTGGACCACTGCTGCTGCCGCCCCCGCTGCTGCTTGACCTCGATCGATCATATGGCATAACTGTTTCTCCCTTAACTCTGAGATGCTGTTTCTGTTTCGGACTGGGGCTCAGGAGGCGGCGGCGCGGCCTGGGTCTGCTGCTTTGCGGCGGCTTTGGCTTCTGCCGCGGCCTTTTTGCGTTCGTCAACCCGCACCGCCAGATACTTGATCACCGTGTCGGTCACCTTGAGCCGCCGCTCAAACTCCCGCACGGTGTCCCCGTTTCCTTCAAAGGTAAAGAGGATATAGAGACCCTCGCGGTGCTTCTTCACACGGTAAGCCAGCCGGCGCCGCCCCATCTTGTCGACCTTTTCCATCTTTCCGCCCGCGCCTGAAACCACCGACTCCATCTGGGCGTTCAGCTTTTCGATTTCCTCCTCGGGAACGTCCGTCCGAGCGATGAACATCATTTCATATTTCGCCATAAATCCTCACAACTCCTCTGCTGGAACCTTTCGATTGAAAAGGTTCATTGCTTTGTCGACGCCTTCCTTCAGGATGACACGAACCGCCTCGACGGACTGGTCGAGCATCCCTGCCACTGCTTCCTGGTCCTTCTCACCCAAAGGAGTCAGAACGTAGGAGACCAGGTCTTTAACCGGCCTCTCCGGTCCCACTCCCATCCGGACCCGCGTGAAGACCTCTGTCTCCAGGGCGCCGATCACGGATTTCAGTCCATTGTGGCCGCCCGCACTTCCCTTGCGGCGAATTCGCAGCGAGCCCAGGGGAAGTTCGATATCGTCCACCAGGACGATCAGGTCATCCAAGGGCACGTCCAGAGTCCGCAACAAGCCGGAAACGGAAACCCCGCTCAGGTTCATAAACGTCTGAGGCTTGGCCAGAACCACCTTCTCGCCGTGAAACCTTGCCGTGGCCACCCTGGCCCGGGCTTCGCGGCGCGAAAACTCCGCCCTGCAGACTTCCGCCAGGCGGTCAACCGCCATAAACCCCAGGTTGTGGGGCGTCAGGTGATACTCGATCCCGGGGTTCCCCAGACCCACAATCAGTTTCACCCCGCTATTCCCAATCCCTTCCTTGCCGGGGCGCCCCCGCCATCACCGGGCTTATCTCTTTTCCTTCTTGCCTTCCGGCTTGGCGGCTTCTTTCTTCTCTTCCTTGCCTTCCTCGGCGCCTTCTTCCTCAGTCTTGCGTTTGCGGATCAACTCGGGCTCGGCAGCACCTTCCGCCGCGGGCGCAACCACTTCCTCCGCAGGCGCGGGCTCAGCCTTCGGGGGCACGACGTGGGCAACCACCCGCGCGGGTTCGGCCAGCACTTTCACACCCTCCGCCACAGGAAGGTCGGAAACCCGAAGCTGGCGGCCTATGACCAGGCCGGACACGTCCACCGTGATGTGCTCCGGGATATCGTCCGGAAGGCACTCGACTTCAACTTCGCGCAGGATAAACTCAAAAACGCCGCCCTGGAGCTTCACGCCCTCGGGTTCGCCGGTCACCCGGACCGGGATGCGGACCCGCAACTTCTCGTCGCGGGCAATCCGGACCATGTCCACGTGCAGCAGGCCGCCGTGGATGGGTTCCCACTGCCATTCGCGCAGCATGACCCGCGCCGGGGCCTTTTCCGGAATCTGCAGAGTGAAGATGGCGTTGTGGCCGGCCTCAGAACGCAGAATGCGGAGGATCGCCTTGGGATCAACGGCCAGCAAAACGGCGGGACCTCCGCCCCCGTACACCACCCCGGGAATGCGGCCCGCGTAGCGCAGGCGCCGCGCGGCGTTCTTTCCGAACGTTTCGCGCGCCTCAGCTTCAACATTGAATATCTCAGCCATAGTTGTTTACACCTCAAAACATCTTAAAAGTCAGACGCCCACCCGCCGATCAGGAACTCAGATAAACAGCTTGCTCACCGACGTTTCCTTGTAAATCGACTTGATGGCGTCCGCCAGCAGTTGTGCCACGCTCAAAACCTTGATGCGATCGCACGACCGGGCTTCCGGCAGCAGCGGAATGGAGTTGGTGGCGACCACCTGTTCGAGAGGCGAATCCATGATGTTGGCGATGGCGTTTCCGGCAAACACCCCGTGGGTGCAGCAGGCCAGCACACGGCTGGCGCCTTTGCCCTTCAGGGCTTTCGCGCCCTGGGCCAGCGTGCCGCCCGTCCCGATCATGTCATCAACAATCAGGCAGATCTTGCCGTCCACCTCGCCGATCACGTTAAACATCTCCACCACGTCGGCGTCTTCGCGACGCTTGTCGATGATGGCCAGCGGCACCCGCAAGCGCTTGGCGAATGCCCGTGCCCGCTCCACTCCGCCGGTGTCTGGCGAAACCACCACAAGATTTTTCAGCCGCAGCTTCCGGAAATACCCCACCGTCACCGGCGTCGCATACAGGTGATCGACCGGAATATCGAAATAGCCCTGGATCTGCCCCGCGTGCAGGTCCAGCGCCAGCACCCGGTTGGCCCCCGCGGAAGTCAGCAGGTCAGCCACCAGCTTGGCGGAGATGGGCACTCGCGGGCGGTCTTTGCGGTCCTGCCGGGCGTAGCCGTAATAGGGCATCACGGCGGTAATGCGGTAGGCCGAAGCGCGCCGCAGGGCGTCCAGAATAATCAGCAGCTCCACCAGGTTTTCATTCACCGGGCGGCAGGTCGGCTGCACCACAAAAACGTCCGCTCCGCGAACGTTTTCCTTGATCTGCAACCGCACTTCCCCGTCGGGAAAGCGGCTGACGTTCATCCGCGCCAGGGGAACTCCCAGATGCTCGCAGATTTCCCGCGCCAGCGCCGGATGGGCGTTCCCGGTCAGAATTTTCAACGCGTGATGAATTCGGTCAGCCATCGCGTCTGCCTTTATTCCCGCCTGATCCTTAATCTGGCTGGGAGGCCTGGATTCGAACCAGAGTTCCATGCTCCAAAGGCATGTGTCCTACCACTGGACGACCTCCCAGTATCCCAACCGCAAAACGGCCCGCCCGGGCCCGTCCGGTCAAACAAAAAGCCGCCGCAGATAGGTGGCGCGGGGAAGGGTCCGGACCTGATACACCTTCCATGCGGCGGGTATGCGGCTTGCCGCTCGATTCAATTGTTGGGCAGATTCGTAGACGGCGTATAGCGCTGATCCGCTACCCGTCAAGGAGGCTGTTTCGGCCCCGGCCCGGATAAGCTGGCGTTTAACTTTTGCCAGCTCAGGCCACCTTGCGAAAACGAACTCTTCAAAATCGTTTTCGGCCGGCCCCCACGCTTCCAGGGGAAAAGGTGACCGCATGCCCAAAGAACTAATTTTACGGCCTTCGGCCCGCGCCGTCAACCGCAAACCCAGCGCCCGGTAAGCTTCCGCGGTGGAAACAGAGAAGCCCGGGAAGACAATCAGGCAATGACGGGCGGGAAGGTCGGTCAGGGGAAAGACCTCTTCGCCGCGGCCGCAGCCCAGCACCCGCCCTCCAAGAAGAAAAAGGGGAACGTCAGACCCGAGTTTCGCGGCGATCTGCAGCAAGGCCGCAGTTTCCAGGCGGTTTCCGGTGAGGCGTTCCAGCGCCAGCAGGGTGGCCGCCGCGTCACTGCTGCCGCCGCCCAGCCCGGCGCCCATGGGAATCTTTTTTTCGAGCCGAAGGTTGAGGCCGCCCTTAAAACCTCGCACCCGCTGCCACAACTCCGCGGCGCGGTAAACCAGGTTGTCCCGACCTGGGGAAAGTTCCGCGCAGTCGCACTCCAGCCGGATACCTTTCCGGCGCGGCGAAAGGCTGGCTTCGAGCCGGTCTGCCAGCCCCACCGTCTGGTAAATGGTGCGGATTTCATGGAAGCCGTCCGGCCGTTTGCCGAGGATTTTGAGTCCGACGTTAATCTTGGCGAAGGCGCGGGTTTGGACAGTTTTCAGCAAGGAATGTGGCAGGATGTTGTTCGATTTCAGACGATGAAGAAAACCCGGGCTGCGTACCGGGGCTAATGTTTCCCCACGGCAGCTTCGTCCCGGCCGATCTGGTGCTTCAGGTTATTCACCTGCTTGCGAAGCCTGGCCACCTGCTGCGGGCCGAAATCGGCCGTCGAGCCCTTGTGATCGAATTTCAAAGCGTGCTCCCATTCCTGGAGGGCCCTGGCCTTTTCCCCCAGCGCCAGGTAAACAAATCCCAGGTGCTCGCGGATGGTGGGATCATCGGGAATCAGCTTCACGGCTTTTTCCAGGGGTTCCTGGGCCATGTCATTGCGGTTCATCTTGTGATAGGCCCAGCCCAGGCTGTCGAGGTACGCGCCGTTGTTCGGTTCGATCTTGAGCGCATCCTTAATGTACCTGACGGACTCATCCAGCCGCACGCCGCGGTCCGCCAGCATGTAGCCCAGATAGTTCGCCGCGGCATCGTTCAGGGGATCAACCTCCAGAACCTTCTTGAACTGTTCTTCGGCCAGGTCATACTTCTTCTGACGCTCGTAAACCGAGCCCAGCATGAATCGGGCATATTCCTGGTCTTCGGGGTTATGGCTCAGCGACAAGGCCTTGTTAATGGCCGCTTCGGCCTTCGTGAAATCCCTGGCCTGGGAGTAAATCTGCGCGATGGACAGATAGACGTCGCGGTCGTCGGGACTGCCGGTCAGCATCTTTTCCAACTGCGCCACGGCTTCATCCTGGTGCCCCTCCTGCCCCAGCAGCGAGGCGCGGAGCATGAGCAGTTCGCGATTTTTCGGGTACTTCTTGAGCGCGGCATCGGCCTCTTCGAGGGCCTTATGGTTCTGGTGATTCAGTTGGAGCGTTTCAACGATCAGGGCTTCGCCGCGCGGCGCCTGGTCGTCGCCCAGCGCCACCACGAGCTGAAAGGTGGCCAGGGCCTTCTCATAATCATTCTGAGCGCGATAAATTGCGCCCAGCCGCTGCAGATAGATGGCGCGATTGTTGGCTTCCGCGGGATTATATTTCCCGTCCGGCTTCTCGCTTTTCTTCAGGACTTCCTGCAGCAGGCTGATGGCCTTTGAATCATTGCCCAGAGTGTCTTCAAGAATCGCTTCCCGGTAAGGAATTTCAGGATCGTCAGGTGAAAGCGTTCGCGCCTGTTCCAGTTCGTTCCGCGCCTTGTCAAAGTTCCCCATTTGCATGTCGAGCTGCGCCAGCCGGACATAGGACATGGGGGACTGGGGATCCGACTGGACGATCGCCTGCAGTTGCTCCCGCGCTTCCTGCATTTTGCCCTGCGCGATCAGCGATTCGGCGTAAGCGCGCCGGATGTCCTCGCTGTCCGGCTCCCGCTTCAAGGCGTCGTTGAAAACCTCCTCTGCCTTGCTGAAATCGCGTTTTCGCTGGTACGAACTTCCCAGCAGATAAAGCAGCGCCGGGTCCATCCTGCTGTCCGGGATGTTCCCTACCTGAGCAATGACCTTGTCATAGTCGCCCTGGTCATAATAGAGCTGGGCCAGGTTCAGGAGAACGTCGCGGGAGTCCGGGTTCTCAGAAAGAACCTTTTCAAAGAGGGCTTCAGCTTTGTCCGGCTGGTTGTTGGCCTTGTAAAGCCTGCCCAGCATCAGGGCCGATTGCGAATCGGCCGGATCCAGCCGGTGCACGGTTTCAAATTCGTTAATGGTCTTTTCCAGCATCTCCTGGCTGGCCCCGCCTGAATCCGAGTTGCCCAGAGAGCTCAGGTAGACACGGGCGAGCAGGCGATGGGCCTCCACGTCGTCAGGATTCCCTTTCAGCACCGCCTGAACTTCTTTGATAGCGTCCTGGATGCGGCTGGCCCGCCAGTAGAGCTCGGCCAGTTGCACGCGCAGGAAAAGCGACCCGGGGTCGTCCGCAATGGCCTTCTGGTATTCAGTAATCGCGCGTTCCACGTAATCGCTGCGATTGTAAATGCCGGCCAGGTCCTTGTACCGCTGCGCCAGCATGTAGTGGTAATAAGCGCCCGCATGGTCCGGACCGGATGCAGCCTGGCTGGGGTCACTGCCGGCCTTTTTCTGTGCAGGAGCTTGTGCTCCCGAGACACCTGCCGCCGCCAACAGGACAAGGCCAATCCCAGCCGCTCCCAGTCTCATTCTTTTTGTTATCATTTCTGCGTTTCGCCCTTTTAGTACTAACCTCCGAATTATCGCACAGCGTCAAGCAGGGTGTCAAAACCCGGGCGGCAACAAATCCAGCGCGGCAGAGACGAAGTGGACCTCGTGGCCGGTGCTGCCGCCCGCCTTGCTTTGGCTGCGGCCCCGGTGGCAGGAGGTCCCGATGTTCATTCGCATTCCAGGCACGTCAGACCAGGCGCCCGGGGTAACGCGGCCGCTCTTTTCAAGGTCAGCGGCCATCATCCTGACGGACCTAACGTCATTCAGCGTCTCCAGGCGTCCGGATGCTGGAAGAACTGCTGAGCTCAAAGCCGGAACTCCCTCCTGGACAGGGCGTCCCGGCAGGAAAAAGCTTGCGCACTCGAACGGCGGGCCTCCGCGGCCAAGGCCTCCGTCACTGCCGGCCAGCGGATTCCCACCCCAGCCCCCAACCGGCTGAAATCGTTGCTTTCTTTGCCCCTGGTGAGCCGGGCTCGGGGCATCGATCGGCCACGGCGGCGATTCCGGCAGCCGTATAGGCCGGTTCTCAATATTTCGTCACCGGAAACAAGTTGCGCGGCCGAGGATCCAAGTCTGCTGGCGAAAGCTCACCATGTGAGAAAGCCAGAATTCAATCCCATTGGCGTAACTTACTGAAACCAGGCGACAAACGTAGTTCGCTGCAGGGCAGGTTCGGATTCGGCAGGCCAGGTTGAGCAAGCCCCGGTTTGGAAACGCATGTGCTCAGTATTCCCGTCAGGAAGGCGGGCGTGTGTCGGTGTAGGGCGGAGGTCGAAGCGCCGTCTCGTGCCCACGGATCCTGCCTGCCTGTGATGCCTGATGTCAGGCAAATCAACAAAAGACTAACAGATCATGTGTGCCTGTCGCATCACCGGCAGGCGGAGGGTAGCACAGATGATAAAAGAAACGGTTAAGGGCGTCGCAGAACACTACCTGTTCTACCGCGACGCGGACCGGACGTTCTTCGAGCCGGAAGAGTTTCCCTGGGTAGCAGAGGTTGAAGCCGAATGGAAGCTGATCCGCAAGGAACTCGACGAGCTGATGCTTCGCAGGGACGAGATCCCGAACTTCCAGGATTACTCACCCATTCAGAGGAGCATCACCCAGGACGATCGATGGAAGACCTTCTTCCTCTATCGGTTTGGCCACATTGAGAAGGAGAACCTGGCACGCTGCCCCGAAACGGTGCGCATCCTGAAAAAGATTCCGGGGATGAACACCGCCATGTTTTCGATCCTGGCGCCGGGAAAGTACATTCCACCGCACCGGGGCGCTTACAAAGGCGTGCTGCGCTACCACCTGGGATTGCTGGTTCCCAAGCCGGAACACAGTTGCAGGATTCGGGTGGAAAATGACATCCGCCACTGGCAGGAAGGAAAAAGCCTGATCTTTGACGACAGCCACGAGCATGAGGTCTGGAACGATTCGGATGGCTATCGTGTGGTGCTCTTCGTCAATTTCAGGCGGCCAACCGTGTTTCCACTCTCTCTGGCCAACCGGCTGCTCATCTGGATCCGCTGCCGGAGAAAGAAGGTTACTTAGAAAATCGTCGGAATGCAGACATTGCGCCTCTTGCGATGGGTGCGGACCTCGCGAAGAGGGACCGATTCATCCGCGCCGAAAACAGTGGGACGGGCGCGGGACTTCTGCCGCTGAAGCAGGCCACGCCGCGGCCATCTGCCAGTCCGAAAGCTCAAATCCGCAATTCAAATCTGTGGAAGGAGTGCCAGCTGCGCCTTCAGGCGGAGCGGAAAAGCTTTGCCCAGAGCAGCCAGATCGCCAGGTTGGCCGCCACCGCAACAACGATTCCCACCAGGGACAGCAAACCCATGCTGAAGCCGCTTTGGGAAAGAAGCTTGTAGATAACGATCACCTCCACCATGCTGCCGGGCAGCAGCAGCAGGTTCCCGGAAACCAGCAGGCCAACCCCGATTCCGGAGAGGAGCGGGCTGGGACCCGAAGTGTAATTGGCCAGCCACGTGAAAGCGATGCCGGCCGCCTGCACACTCAGAAAAATCATCCACGCTTTGCGGCTCACTGGTTACCTCCGGGCGCACATGTCGCAGGGCGTCGCCTCGATGCTATTCTAACCCCTCTCAGCTTCGCTGATCGCAGGCGTGATGGAGTCTATGTCCCCGCCACCCTCAGAACCTGTTGGAATAAGCTTGTACAATAGGGGACCTGGGGAAACTTCCGCTCCTGGATGCAGGCGAACGGTCAGTGTTTGGAGACTGGCGCGGACCCGGAACCGTAGGCAAAACTCAGAAGCTCACCCAACAGTGCCATGGATGCGTTGACCTATCCTTACGAAGTCTACCTCCCGAAGGTTCAGCAGTGGCATCGCGTCGGCGGAGCAAAGCCACTCGATCCTGAAGCTCGATTCGTGTACATGGATACCACGGTGGCGCCTCTTAGCGTTCTGGATAGTTTCAAGCGCCTGCAAGGCGTATGGCTGGCGCGCGCAGCCGACACGCACCTGGAGTCGTTATCCCAAATCCCGGCCCTCTCCGTTGTGCGCCTGGTAGAACCGCGCATCACTACGCTTGCTCCGCTGAAGCATCTGCCCAACCTTCAGGCCTTGAGCCTGGAAGACCCGCCGGTCCTGGATGGACTCGAGAGGCTGCAAAATCTCCGCTGCCTGACGATGAGCCATTTCCGGCGAATCAACTCATTGTCGCCGGTGGCGGACTTGTCAGAGCTTCGCGCCCTGTCTTTGTCGACCATACCGAGCTGGGACGCTTCCCGCCGCTGCCTCCAGGTGGAATCGTTCGAGCCCTTACGCAAGGCCGCCGCGCTGGAATCGCTGGCCCTGATGGGCGTCTGGCCGCAGGACGGGCGACTCGACGCACTGCACGGTCTGGTGAAACTGCAATTCCTGCACATCTCTCACGTTTATGGATTCAGCCTCGATCAGTATGCAGCGCTCGCGCTCGCCCTGCCCCATGCCCGCGGACATTGCCTCGAGCCCTATTTCCCGCTCCCCCAGTTGAACATGCGCTGCAAGCGCTGCGATGAGGAGTTGGTCTTTCTTACGGGCCCGCGTCCACGCACGCCCCGCCAACTCTGCCCGAAGTGTCGGGTGCAGAAATTGGAAGAGCATGTCCGTCAATGGAACGCCGCTATTCATGCTGCGCCCGGCACAGAAGGCTAACCGCCTCTGAAACGGACCAATCTTCTGCAGGCGCTGGCCTTGCTTCTCACGCACCCCTTGCCAGCCCTCCCGTCATTTGCTTATGATGGTCTCCAATCCCGGGGAAAGTTCAAGCGCGGCTGTCGGCGGTCACTGCCGCATGCAGGGAGGAACTATGAAAGGCAGATCTCTGATTTTCAATCTGGTCCTCGCGCTTCTTATTTGCGCGCCGATCCTTTCAGCACAGGACTGGGCGCGGGCCAAAGTGGACCAATCACCCCGGCACCGCGAGTGGGTGACGGTCAAGCACGACGGCCGCAGCGTGCAAACGTTCGTGGTCTATCCCGAGGTCAGCGACAAGCGCCCCGTGGTGCTGATCATTCATGAAATTTTCGGCATGACGGACTGGGTGCAGGACCTTGCCGACCAGGTGGCCGCAGCCGGTTACATCGCCGTGGCTCCCGATCTGCTTTCCGGCATGGCGCCGAATGGCGGCGGAACTTCCGGCTTCGCCGAGGGCCAGGCCGTCAAGGCGGTCAGCATGCTCAATCCGGAGCAGATTACCGCCGACCTCAACGCCGTCGCCGATTATGCGCTGAAAATTCCTTCCACCAACGGCAAGCTTTACGTGGCGGGATTCTGCTGGGGCGGCGGGCAAAGTTTCCGGTTTGCCACCAACCGCCGCGACCTCTCCGCCGCTTTTGTCTTTTACGGACCGCCGCCTTCGGCCGACGCCATGGCGCGCATCAACGCTCCGGTGTACGGATTCTATGGCGGGAATGACGAGCGCATCGGAGCCACCATTCCCACCGCTCGCAAGGAAATGAAGGCCGCCGGCAAAACCTACGAGCCCGTCACCTACCAGGGCGCGGGCCACGGCTTCATGCGAGCCGGCGAGGAGCCCAACGCCACCCCGGGCAACAAGAAAGCTCGCGACGAAGCGTGGAAGCGCTGGAAGAAGATCCTGGCGCGCGGGCACTAAGGTAGTAGCTAGTGCAGAGTCGTCTTGTAACTCTGCGGCTTTTGATTTTAAGGAAAAAACCGCAGAGTAATCCCGCACCGCGGGACACCTTTGCGCTACCTCCTGCCCGTTCCTATTGAACGGGCGCCGCCTTTCGCCAAATCCAGTACGCCAGCACCCCTGAGGCGATGATCACAAAGGCCATGAATGAGGGCCAGGGCTGCGCCAGGAAGGCATCCATCACGAACCAGACGGACACGCCCACGAAGAGCCACAGGGTATACGGGTAGCCCCACATCCTGTAAGGCCTTTCCCGGTGCGGCTGTTTTCGTCTTAACACAAAGACAGCCGCCACGCTCAAGGTGTAAAAGATCCACGCCGCAACGATGGAGTAAGAATAGAGCGTCTCGTACGAGCCGGTGAGGATGAGGACGGCGGTCCAGACTCCTCCCCACACAATGGCCGAGGCAGGCGTCCGAAACCGCGGATGAATTTTTCCGAACCGCGCGAAAAACAGCCGGTCCCGGGCCTGGGCAAACGGCAAGCGGGCGGCCGTCAAAACGCAGCCGTTCACCGCGCCGATAATCGAAAGCAGGACGGTGAGGGACACAAAAGTTCCGCCCATGGAACCCATCGTTCGCGTTGCCAGGTCTGCTCCCACGCGTTCGGTCGAGGCGATTTCCGGCAGGGTCATCACCCTCAGGTAAGCCAGATTTGCGAACACGTAGAGGACGATGATCGCGGCCATCCCAATCACCAGGGCGCGCAGCAGGTTTCGTTGAGGATTTCGCACTTCCCCTGCCACAAAGCTGACGTAGCTCCAGCCGTTGTAAACCATCAGGCAGGCTGCCAGCGCAACGTTGAAGTGTCCTATGGTCAACGGAAGATGATGGGGCGCCTGCGCAACAGCGGAAGGACGGGGAACCAGGAACGCCGCGCCGATGAGGACCAGTAACGCCGCAATCTTTAGCGAAGTGAAAACGCGCTGCACCCAGGCGCCTTCTCTCACGCCCAGGTAGTTGACCGCCGAGAGCGCAGCAATCAGTCCAATTGAAACCACCTTGCCTGCGGCCGGGGTGAGCGGCACGAAATAGCCGGCATAGATTGAAAACGTCACCGCCAGCCATGCGCTCCCGCCCGACAAAACCGCAAGCATGAAGGTCCAGCCGCACACAAAGGCGCAGAGCGGGCCGTAAGCTTCGCGCAGATAAATATACTGGCCGCCCGTCGCCGGTATCATCGCTCCCAGTTCGGCGTAAGCCAGGGCCCCGAAAAGGGAGAGCACGCCGGCGCCGACCCAGGTCAGGACGATGGCGGTGCTCGAGGGAAGGTTTCCGGCGATCAGGTTGGGAAGGACAAAAATACCGGACCCGATCACGATGCCGATGATAATCGCGGTGGCATCCAGCATCCCGAGGCTACGGATCAATTCAGGCGCGCTTTCGGCTTTTGACTCCACGTTCAAGTTCTCCCCTGCGCCGGGTCAAAACCGACCCAGACGGGCTTTGCGACGGCTCCCATGCCGGTCGAAGTTCTCCATTGTTCGAATGCGTTTCATGCTTGTAATGGACTGCCTCGACGGGAGTATAATGGGCGCCATGCTACGACGCAAATTCTTTGGCAACCTGATTGTTGGAAGCGCACTGGTTCCGGCGGCAGGGGCTGCGCAGCTATCGCCTCCGCAGGCAGGGCCGGAACCCTATCTTGACCGCCCGGTGACGGGCCAGCCGCATAAAGGAAAGGTTCTTCTCGCCCTTCAGGCGCATTCGGATGATGTCCCCTTGATGGCAGCGGGAACGGTGGCCAAGCTCATTGCAGAGGGATACACGGGTTACCTAGTGCGCGCCACCAACGACGATATGGGCGATTCGCCCGGGCTGGGCACTCCCGGAACCATCGGCGAAAACGTGCTGGGCAACGAACGCGATACCGCGCAGGTGGCGCGGGCGCTTGGCCTCAAGAACCACTTTGACCTGAACTACGGTAACCACCGCATGGCCGATATTTCGGTGAACGAGCTGATCTGCCGGCTGATCCTGATCATCCGGCTGGTCCAGGCGGATACGGTGATCGGCTGGGACCCGTGGGGGCACGACGAGGAGAATCCCGACCACTACATGCTGGCCAAAGCCGCGGAAGCAGCGTGCTGGATGGCCGGCCGTGGGCACGACTACCCCGAGCAACTCGCCGCGGGCCTCAAGCTCAAAGAGGTCCAGGACAAATATTATTTTGCGCGGCGGCCGGAAATTACGCGCGTGGTGGATATCAGCGGGCAGGTGGATAAGAAAGTGGACGCGAACTGGGCCAACCGGGCGAAAGGTCCGGGCGGCCACCTGGGATCACGACTGAGGACAACCCTGGCGAAACGCCATCTGAGCCTTCCCCTGCTGGGCAATGATGATGACACCGCCGATCGCAATTACATCAAGGAATTTGTTTTGAGGGAGAACCGCGAGCTGGGCAGCAAGTACGGCGTTGAGTACGCAGAAGTGTTCCACTACATTCCAGCAGGCGCTGCCGGCGCCGACATGGATCCGCGCGTCGCGGCCTATGTTAAAGAACACGCCGTCCCGTTAAAGTAATCAGACATCGCGGACTGGAATTCCGGCGCCAGGCGTGGCGAGAAGGGCCGATGTCTGTTGTCCTGCGGCGATTTGCAAATCTAACGCCAATGAACCTCGACTGACCGAGGACCGCTGCTACCGAGCCGGGCCGGGGAAGACAGAAGGTGGAAATCAGATTATGAAAGTGGGGCAAGACGTGCCACGTCATTCAATATTCAACATGTAGATTGGAAAAGCCGGCGGTGAGACACCGCCAAGCCCCTGGGGTGGTAGCCTTTGAGCATGGCTCAGAGGGAGTGCCTGTGCTAAAAATCGTGGAGCCCAAGAGGGGCGAAAGGCATAATTCCCAAGCAGCGCAGTTGCTGGCACGTAAACGGCGTCTCCAGCAGGTCAGGTTGGCTTCGGGCCAGCCACGAGGGCAAAGGCCGACCGGGAACAGACGATGTACACGATGATCACAGACAGGATAGCCGGCCCGATCAGTTAAGGTGTTCACTTCGGCCACGAATAGCCGCCTTCAGCGTCCTCCTCAAATCAGTCTCAGAACCCAAACGACCATCAATAACCCCAAAACCACCTGCGAGCCACGCCTCGACACACGAGATACAAACTCGCCAGCCCGTGTCCACGCCATCGCCACCGGCCTCGCGATAATCTGGAAAGCGAGCAGAAACACAAGGCTCACCCCCGCCACGTTTGCCGGCAACTCCTGCCGAGGGGTAGGGCATATTGCAACACCGCCCGCAGGTCAGGCGGCCAGGCGGAATCCGTACCTGGTCTCAACACTCAACACTTCTTCATCAGACAAGTCGCGACTCAATCAAGCACCAGCACCACGCCCGCGTAAGATCTCCGACCAGGTCCGCAGAAGTCGCTTTTCCATAATTTGTCCCGACCCTACCGGCTTTTTTCGCGGCCGAGCACACACAGTACATTGAAGTGTATGCGATCTCGATTCTTTGCACGAGACTAATGTCAAAAAGCCGTAATGCATGTGCCATCCGTGTGGCGACGTAAAGCCGCCGCTACGTCACGGAGACTCGCAGGGGGATAGGAAAACCTCACTGCCCGGACTTGGCAGCCGCCGGCTCTTTGTATTCCGTGTCGCGAAGGTCATGGCCGGTCATTTCAGCCGGCAGAGAAATGCCCAGGATGGCGAGCAGGGTGGGAGAAATGTCGGCCAGCGCTCCGCCTTCGCGGAGTTTCTGCGGGACCTCTTCGGCAATCATGATGAGTGGAACGGGATTGGTGGTGTGGGCGGTGTGCGGGCCGCCGGTTGCGGGATCCACCATCAGCTCGGCGTTGCCGTGGTCCGCTGTGATCACCATGGCTCCGCCTTTGGCGCGGACAGCCTTGTAAATCTCGCCCAGGCAGACGTCAACGGTTTCCACCGCCTTGACGGTGGCCTCGAGCTTGCCGCTGTGGCCCACCATGTCGGCGTTGGCGAAATTGACGATGATGACGTCGCGGCTGGCTTCGTTGACGGCCTTCATCACGGTTTCCATCACCCCGCGGGCGCTCATTTCCGGCTGCAGGTCGTAGGTGGCCACTTTGGGCGAGGGCACCATGATGCGTTCTTCGCCCGGATAGGCTTTCTCCACGCCGCCGTTGAAGAAGTAGGTGACGTGCGCGTACTTTTCCGTTTCCGCCACGCGCAGGTTTTTCAACTGCGCCTCCGCCATCACCGCGGCCAGGATGTGAGTGAGCGTTTGCGGCGAGAAGACGTGCGGATTGGTGAACGTCTTGTCGTAGCGGGTCATCGAGAGGTAGTGGAGCTTTTCGGGATAGCCGCGGCGCTCAAAGCCATCGAGATCGGGCTGAGTGAGGGCACGGGTCATCTGCCGGGCACGGTCGGCGCGGAAGTTGAAGAACATCACGGCGTCGTCGCTGCGAATGGTGGCCGTCGGCTGGCCCGCGGAATCCGTGACCACGATGGGGACCACGAACTCGTCGGTGACGTCCTGGTTGTAAGAATTCTTGATGGCCGCAACGGGGTCATCGGACTTCACGCCCTCGCCGTTGACGATGGCATCGTATGCGAGTTGCGTGCGCTGCCAGCGATTGTCACGGTCCATGGCATAGTAACGGCCCGAAACAGAAGCCACCCGGCCCACGTTATACTCGCGCATCTTCTGCTGCAGAGCTTCAACGTATCCGGCGCCGTTGGTGGGCGCGGTGTCGCGGCCGTCGAGGAAAACGTGGACGAAAACTTCGCTGACGTGGTTCTCGCGCGCCATCTTCAGCAGCGAGTAGAGATGCCGCTGGTGGGAATGCACGCCGCCGTCGCTGAGCAGCCCCATGAAGTGCAGGCGCGTCTTGCGCCCCGCTTCCATCAACTGCAGCAGCTCGGGCTTTTTGAAGAATTCGCCGCTCTCGATGGAGGCGTCAATGCGCGTGATTTCCTGGTAGACAACGCGCCCCGCACCGATGTTCAGATGTCCCACCTCGGAATTGCCCATCAGGCCGTTGGGCAGGCCGACGCGCCTGCCGGAGGTCTGCACCAGGGTGGAGGGATATTCTTTCAGCAGGGCATCGTAGTTGGGCTTGTGCGCCAGCGCGATGGCGTTGTTTTCGCGCTCGGCGCGATACCCCCAACCATCCAGGATAATCAGGACTAAGGGTTTTGGTATTTTCATAGCTTTATCAAAAAGGGATCAGGGGTCAGAGACCAGGGATGAGGGACTGTCAGGCGTAGGTTCGGATCATGCTAATTCCCTAGTCCCTGCCCCCTGGTCCCTGATCCCTTTCTTACGCGCAGCCGACGGCGGCTTTACCCAGGAATTCCGCGGATTCGCCGAGGTCCTCTTCGATGCGCAGCAGTTGATTGTATTTGGCAACGCGGTCCGTGCGGCTGGCCGAACCCGTCTTGATCTGCCCGGTCTGAAGGCCAACCACGAAGTCGGCGATGAAGGTGTCTTCGGTTTCGCCGGAACGGTGAGAAACCACGGCGGTGTAGCCGTTGCGCCTGGCCAGGTCAATGGCGGCCATGGTTTCCGTGACCGTCCCGATCTGGTTCAGCTTGATGAGAATGGAATTGGCGACTCCCTCGTCAATGCCCTGCCGCAGCCGCTCGGTGCTGGTGACGAAAATGTCGTCGCCCACAAGCTGAATCTTGTCATCCAGCTCCTTGGTCAGCTTCTTCCAGCCTTCCCAGTCGTCCTGCGCCAGGCCGTCTTCAATGGAAATGATGGGATACTGCTGGACCCAGTCGGCGTAAAGCGCCACCATCTCATCAGCAGACTTTGCCGATTTGTCCGACTTGAAGAACACGTACTTGCCATCCTTGAACATTTCACTGGCGGCCGGGTCCAGCGCCAGAGCGATGTCCTGGCCGGCGGAAAAGCCCGCGGCCTCAATGGCCTCAAGAATCAGCTCGATGGCCTCTTCGTTGGATTTCAGGCTGGGAGCGAATCCGCCCTCGTCGCCTACGGAAGTTGAATAACCATGCTCCTTCAGGATCTTCTTCAGCGAGTGGAAGGTCTCGACTCCCATGCGCAGGGCGCTGGAAAAAGTTTCGGCGCCCACGGGCATGATCAGAAACTCCTGGAAGTCGACGGTGTTGTCGGCGTGCACGCCTCCGTTCAGGACGTTCATCATGGGCACCGGCAGCAGACGCGCCGAAATGCCCCCCAGGTAGCGATAGAGCGGCAATCCCGCAGAACGCGCAGAAGCGCGGCAGACGGCCATGGAAACCGCCAGGATGGCGTTGGCCCCCAGGTTGCTCTTGTTGGGAGTTCCGTCCAGTTCAATCAGCCGCTCGTCGACCTCCGGCTGGCGGCTGGCTTCGTGGCCGCCCAGTTCGCGCGCAATCACCGTGTTGATATTTTCAACGGCCTGCAGCACGCCCTTGCCCTGGTAGCGGCGATTGTCGCCGTCCCGCAACTCGATGGCTTCATGTTCGCCGGTGGAAGCGCCGGAAGGAACCGCCGCCCTCGCAAACGCGCCGTCGCGAAGACGGACTTCCGCCTCCACGGTAGGGTTGCCGCGGGAATCAAGAATCTCACGACCTACAATCAGATCAATTTCTGCCACTCAGGTATCTCCTTTACTGAATATCAAAACTGTTCATTGTAACATAGCCCTTTAGGAAAATTGTGATCCGGGACACAGCACCCAGGCTGTGGGACAACCGTTGAGTGCTTGCCACGGATTAATAAATGGCGGAATATTGTCCTGCGATCTCCCATGTACAATCTGAACCCTGAACAACGGAAAGCAGTGGAGCACGGCGAGGGACCGCTGCTGGTGATTGCCGGTCCGGGCAGCGGAAAAACGCGCGTCATTACCCAGCGGATTGTTCACCTGCTTGAAAACGCGCCGGGGCTCCGGCCGGAAAACATCCTGGCACTGACCTTCACCGAAAAGGCTGCGGCAGAAATGCAGAGCCGCGTGACGAAAGCACTGCCCGGCCTCGACACCAGCCCCCACATTTCTACTTTTCACGCGTTCTGTTATGGCGTCCTGCTCAAGCGTCATTTTGAGAGGCAACTGCTCGACAAAGTCGATATCTGGATCTTCCTCCGGCGAAGGATGGAGCAGCTTGGCCTCGAATATTACCAGAAGCTCGCCGCGCCCGGCGCCTTCCTTCATGACCTGAACAACTTCTTTTCGCAGTGCCAGGATGAGCTTGTCGGTCCGGAGGAATTTGAGGCGTATGTCCGCAAGCGCGAGAGTGAATTCCAGGCGCGCGCGGCATCGCTCGATACGGCCGAACGCCTGCTGCAGGAACAAGAGCTTCGCAAGCAGCAGGAACTGGCGCGGGTGTTTCGCACCAGCCGGCGATTGATCGAGGAGGCCGGATATTCGAGCCTCGGCACCCTGATCAGCGAAGTCGTTCACCTGTGGGACCGTGAGCCGGAAACGCTGGAAGAATTCCACCGGCAGTTCCGCTACATCCTGGTGGACGAATTCCAGGACAGCAACTATGGGCAGGTGCAACTGCTGAAGCGCCTGGTGGCTCCACCCTTCAACATCACCGCGGTGGGCGATCCGGACCAGGCCATCTATCGCTTCCGTGGCGCGGCGCACGGCACCTTCGACATGTTCAAGCAGGTTTTTCCCGCACCCCAGGAAGTTTTTCTCAACCGCAATTACCGCTCCACGCGAAAAATCCTGCGAGCTTCGGATGTGGTCATCGCCCAAAATAAACGCAACGGCAGCAAGCCCAAACTCGTGACGGAGAATCCGGAGGGTGCGAACATCTTCCTGGTCTCTTCGCCCGACTACACCGTGGAGGCTGATGGGATCGCCGGGCTGGTCCAAAACCTCATTCGGGGAAAACGAGCTATCACTGAAATTGCGATTCTCTATCGCGCGCATAGCCATCGAGACCTTCTGGTTCGCGAATTCCGTCGACGGAAAATTCCCTTTGTCATCCGGGGGCTCTCGCTGCTTTCCACAACCATCATTCGCGACCTGCTGGCTTATTTGCGCCTGGTCCATTCTCCGCACGACAACATCAGCCTCACGCGTGTGCTTCTTGCACGGCACTGGAACTTCCCGGAAAATCTGGCGCTGGATCTGCGAAAGCAAGCTGCGAGAAGCCGATGTTCAATTTACGACGCCATCCGGCAAACTGAACAATCGCTTTTCAAAGCCGACCTTCAGAGCACCCGCTGGCGGGAACTGAAGTTCATTCTCGTCGAACTTAGAAAGAAAGCTGAACACGTCCCGGTGACATCACTTCTGGACCGGATGACCGAGCTGCTGGAATTAAAGTTTGTTCCCGGCAGCAGCGATGCAGCCTGCCTGGAGACCTTCAAAAAATTCCTGGAGAAGTGGGAGGAAAAAAGCGAAACGCGCAAGCTGCCGGAGTTCATGGAATACTTCGGCTACTTCCTGGAAGCCGGCGGGAAAATCGAAGTGCCGGAACCTCCCGGCCCGGCGAACGCCGTTCAGATGATGAGCGTCCACGCGTCGAAGGGACTGGAATTTCCGGTCGTCTTCATTCTGAGCGTCGCCTCCCGGCGATTTCCCCATGGCGAGCAGAGACCCGTCATCGAATTTCCTGACGAGCTTAGGAAAGGACCTGTGCCGCCGGTGAATCTGCATCTTGAAGAAGAGCGCCGATTGTTCTACGTTGCGATGACGCGCGCGCAGGAACAGCTCTACGTTTCGAGCGTCGGAAGGAAGGGTAAAAAGCCTTCCGTCTTCATCGACGATCTTCTGTCTGACAAAGTGGTGGAAGGAAGAGACATCGCAAAGGTCGAGTTTGAAGGAGCAGCAGAAAAGAATGAGGCGGCTGAAAAGACCGAACCCGCGAAGCCCCCTTCAAAACAAGTCAGCGGCAGCAAGCGTCCCTCGCAGCGGAGCCTTTTTGGCGAGCCTGCTCCCGCGCCCGATACCGTCCGTCCTCCGCTGGCGGAATGGGCGCAGGCCGTTCCCGCCGCACCGCCCGACGGAAAACTTCGGCTCAGCGCAACGGCCCTTGAGACTTATCTCGATTGCCCGCTGAAATTCAAATTCAGCCATCTCTACCGGATTCCGACGGGCCCGCAGGCCGCTCTGACGTTCGGTAACATCATGCACCAATCGGTCCGCCATTACTTCAAGCTGCGGAAAGAGGGCAAGGTCGCTTTTGATAACTTAAGCCAGTTCTACCTTGGCTCCTGGAAAAACGTGGGCTTTGAGGATTCCTACCAGGAAGAGACATACCAGAAATCCGGACTCAGCCAACTGCGTGAATTTACGGATCGCCACAACGCTATGCCGATTGCCGCGGACGGCGTGCGCACGGAAGTCCACTTCGAACTCGATATGCAGGACGTGGTGCTTGAAGGTCGCATTGACCAGATCAATCCCGTCAATCCTCGCGAGCCCAAGCTGGTGCAACTAGTGGATTACAAAACCGGCCGGCCGCGAACGCAGAAGGACGCGGACAAGAGCCTGCAGCTTTCCGTCTATGCTCTCGCCGCGCGCAAGCAGATGGGACTCGAACCTGACGGACTGATTTTTTACAACCTCACCAACAATCAGCCGGTGGCGAGCGTCAGAACGCAGAAGGAACTGGAAGCAGTGCAGCAAAAAATCCTAAGCGTGGCGGAAGAAATTCGCCGCATGATTTTTCCGCCCGCGCCGGGCTTTGCGTGCAGATATTGCGAGTTTGTTCCCGTGTGCCCCGCACACGAGGAGGACTTTTAGGCCGCATCAGGTTCGGATGCTGAAGGAAGACCGGGGGAATTTATGAATCCGTGGATCCTGTTGATCGTCGGCATAGCAATTGGAGGAATGGATCGGATGGCTGCTCGCCAGCCTCCGCCGGAACTCCGCTCTTTCCTCGCTGCAAGTGGAAGCCGAAGGAAGAACCAAAGCCGCTGAAAGCCTGGCCGGCGAACTTCGCTCTCAGGTCGCGGACCTCCAGGCAAAACTGGAGGCGAGCGAGCAGCAGTCCAGGAGCGAAGCGAACCTTCGGGTGGCGGCGGAAACGCGGCTGATGGAAGCTCAGGCCAACCTGGAAGACCAGAAGCACCTGCTCGAAGATGCGCGGGAGAAATTGTCGGACGCGTTCCAGGCGCTTTCCGCACAAGCCCTGAAGAGCAACAACCAGGCGTTCATTCAACTGGCCCGCAGCACCTTTGAAACCATCCAGACCCAGGCCAAGGGTGAACTCGAAACCCGCGAGCAGGCCATCCACGGGCTCGTCAGCCCGCTGATTGAAACCCTGAAACGGTACGACACGCAAATCCAGGAGATGGAGAAGACGCGGCAAACCGCGTATGGATCGCTGGAGGAACAACTGCGCAATCTGGCGATGGTGAACCAGCAGTTGCAGAAGGAAACGGGAACCCTGGCGAACACCTTGAAGGGCGGGCCGGCGGTGCGAGGCCGCTGGGGAGAAATGACGTTGCGTCGCGTGGCGGAGCTTGCGGGGATGTCGCAGCATTGCGATTTTACCGAGCAGGAAAATTTTGAATCCGCCACCGGCCGCCAGCGCCCGGACATGATTGTCCACCTGCCCAACGGGCGCGAAATCGCCGTGGATGCAAAAGCTCCCCTGCAGGCTTTCCTGGATGCGGCGGCAGCGACGACGGAAGACGAACGCAGAGAAAAACTTTCCCGGCACGCACAGCTTGTCCGGGATCGCATGAAAGAACTCTCCGCCAAAGCGTACTGGGACCAGTTTGACCCTGCGCCTGAGATCGTTGTGCTCTTTCTGCCCGGCGAATCGTTTTTCAGCGCTGCTCTTGAACAGGACCGCACGCTGCTGGAAGACGGCATGCAGAAGCACGTGGTCATCGCCACGCCGACAACTCTGATCGCCTTGCTGCGTGCTGTGTCATTCGGCTGGCGGCAGGAAAAGATTGCGCAGAACGCCCGCCAGATCAGCGCCCTGGGGAAAGACCTCTACGACCGGGTGCGGACATTCCTGAGCCATTTTGAAGGCGTCGGGTCTTCCCTGAAACGGGCCACGGAAAGTTACAACCGGGCGGTCGGGTCACTCGAATCGCGCGTGCTGCCTTCTGTGCGCAGGTTTAAGGAACTGGGCGCGGCCACAGGCGATAGCATTGCGGAACTTGAGCCGGTTGATGAAACAACGCGGGAACTCAATGAGCCGGAAGAAAACCCGACGGAATAGATTGTTTTCGAAGTCCAGCAGAAGCAGGAAAGGTTTTGGGCGCGGGAAACGGCAACCTGAAAAAATTCGGGGATGCATCGCTGCATCCCCGAACCTTCTCTTTCAATCCGACTGAAGAGTGTTACCTCTTCTTCTTTTTGGCCTTCGGCTTTGCTTTAGCCTTCGGCTTCGCCTTGGCTTTCGCTTTCGGCTTGGCTTTTGCTTTCTTCTTTGCTACTGCCATTCTATTCTCCTCTCAAACGTTGTGAGATCGCGTCAGCTAACGAACGCTGACGGAGCGCGTGCTCAGTCACAATGTATAGTGACAGTCGAGAATCTTGTCAAGAAGAAAGTGAAGCGGCAATCTTGAATTGAATTCAGAAAAATTATTTTCTCGTGTTGTTTTCGTCATCTCCGAAAGCGTTCACCCCGTCCCATCAAACATTTCTTTCTCTAAAAACTCCAAAGCGCGAGCCTTTTCCCATACATCCAAGTAAACTGAAAGTGAGGATGAACCGTATGACGACATGGCAACATAAAAATATCAGCAGATGCTCGCGGACCGCATCAATAGCAGGCTTCATGCTTGTGCTGCTTTTTTCTGCCGCCGCAGGTGCTGCGGCCCAGGAATCCCCGCAAACAACCGGACCGACTCTCAAAGTCACAACGCAGGTCGTGAACGTTTATGCCGTGGTGCGAAACAAGAATGGCCGTCTCATTCCTGATCTCACCAAAAAAGATTTTGAAATCAAAGAAGACAACATTCCGCAGAAGATTACATATTTCACTCGCGAAACAGACACGCCGCTGACATTCGCCATCATGATTGACACCAGCCCGAGCCAGGAAAGAGTGTTGGATGTCGAGCAACGCGAAGCCAAAGCTTTTCTCCGCCAGATACTTCGACCCAGGGACCTGGCTTGCGTCATCCACTTTGACCTTGAAGTGGAACTTCTGCAGGACTTCACGATCGACCAGCGGCTGCTGGATAACGCCATCGATGAAACTGTCATCAACGGAGGCGGCCACGGCGTGTTGCCTTCACCGTTGCCATCCCGCAGCATCGGAGGCACGCATCTTTACGATTCGGTTTATCTGGCGGCCAATGAGTTGTTGAGCCATGAAGTCGGACGCAAGGTGCTGATCCTCCTCACCGACGGCGAGGACCAGGGAAGTCAGGAAAGCCTTGACCAGGCGCTCGAAGCCGCGCAAAAATCCGATTGCATCATTTATGCCATCGATATCGTTGATCGTGCCTTTTACGGATTCGGCAATATGGGATTCAACGGAGACTCGGTCCTGAGCAAACTTTGCAAGCAGACCGGGGGAAACGTCATCAAAGTTAAAAAGATCAGGAATACCTCGGCCGCGTTCCAGGAAATAGCAGACGAACTGCGAACGCAGTATTCGCTCGGTTACACTCCATCCAACCCCAGAAAGGATTTCGGGTTTCGCAAGATCCAGGTTCGCGTCACTCAGGGCAACTATAAAGTGCAGGCCCGCGGCGGATATTATCCGCACTCGTGAAATTCAGGATGGAATTCTGCGCGGCTCCCCGGGCAGAAAAGGATGGAGCCCTTCTCTCTGCCCGGCAAAGCTCAGGGACGACAAAGGGCCTCTCCGCGTTCCCGGCCGCTGATGGCTAACTGTGAAGTTTGAGATACGGTCTGAATGATAAGTCGGTGGAGGACACGCCGCAGCATTACCGGGAGGGAGCAAAGTATCCGGCCTTCGCCTGCACGCGCAACCCCTTCTTGTCGGTCTGGATAGTAATTTTGCGGAAGCTGCCGTCGTGGGCTGTGATGGCGTACGCAAGGCTGTACTGGCTGCGCAACTCTTTGCCGATCTTCTGGAATTCTCCGGCCAGATCGGCGGCTTCAACGGGGAAGAAAGCGTCGCCGCCCGTTTCTTTCGCCAGATACTGGAGCACCTTGTCGCCCCGGGTATGGATTCCATACCAGTTGGTGCTGATGGCATAGATAGTGGCTTCCGCCTTCTGCGCCATCGAGAGAGCCTCTTCCCGCGAGTGCTGGCTGAAGTTGTCCTGGCCGTCAGAAACCACAATCAGGACGCGTCGAAGATAAGGTTCCGGCGCAGGGTTATAGATCATCTTTTCCTTGCAGGCAAAATAAATGGCGTCGTAGAGGCCCGTTCCGCCGCCCGCCTGGAGAGAATTGATGCCCTGCTTCAACTTGTCAAGGTCACCCGTATAATCCTGCACCATCACCGGCTCAACATCGAAGCCCACAACGAAAGCTCTGTCTGTGTCCGGCCGGATGGTGTCATAAAGAAAATCGGTGGCGGATTCCTGTTCAAAGTGCAACCGCAGCCGGATACTGTTGCTGGTGTCAATCAAAACTCCAATGCGAAGCGGAAGGTCCGCCTCATGATTGAAGAATAGGATCTTCTGAAGTGTGCCGTTTTCGTAAACCTTGAAGTCTTCCTTGTTAAGATTGGTCACCAGGCGGTTCTTCTTGTCGATAACCGTAAACAGCACGTTCTCCAGATTAACGTTGACTTTAATCTGCGATGCTGAGTTTTGGCCGGAACTCTGGCCGCGAGACGGGCCGGGGTTTGGCTTTTGAGTGGTCTGTGCGGAGGATGGTCCCGCGAGAAAAAACCCGATCAGTAGTAAACCCAAATACTTCTTCATCATCGCCCTGACTGACTTCCCCGAACATTATAGAGTGGGGGTCTGGCAGCGTCAACGAACGTTCGGCCAAAAAGCGCTGAGAAAATATCTCAGAGCGAAGTCCGTAACTCTGGAGGAATCTAGCCTGATCTCCGATGAACCTGCTATAAATTGAGCCGAATTCCGGAACAACGGCCTCGTTTTCGCGCGGGCTTGCCCGGAGCTGGATTTCAAGTGAAGGGGGGACTCGACCGGCCTGGCGGCATCAAACGACTGAAGCTTGGCATTACGCCAGGGTTCGCCTGCGGGGCGGATGACCAGTCAGTCAGATGCCTCTTCAATAAAGTCGCAACTTGCCTTTCTCATTTTCTCTTTGACGAACCAGAAGGTTCAGTGGTCAAATCAATATTGGTCGCTGGGAGTCTTATCTCTAGGGGACCATAGGCAAACAGAGGAGGAATCCTATGGTGCGGGGCACAATCAAGGTTCTGGCATTAGCGCTGGTGGTTGCGGCGCTTCCTGCCGTGCTTCAGGCTCAAACGAGCCTTGCGGAGGCACAGAATCAATACTGGATTCCGGAAGGGACCGAGTTCAAGCTTGCCCTGCACACAACGATCAGCTCCAAGAAGTCAAAAAAAGGCGACATCGTTTTCACCACGTTGCTCGAACCTGTTTATGTTGAAGATCAGGAAGTGCTGCCGAAGGGCGTTCGCGTGGACGGACGTGTCCAGGAAGTCCATGGAGCCGCCCATCGCGGGAAAGGCGGCCAGCTGTACGTCCTTTTCAACACTCTCACGCTGCCCAACGGTCAAAAAGTGGCGATCACCGGCTCCCTGACAGAAGTCTTTGCCAGCAAGAACGGAGAAGATAACTCCACGGTGGACGCCGAGGGTGATCTCAAGGGTGGTGGCCCGAGCAAGGTAAAGCGGATCATTGTGTTTGGGGCTCCGACCGCGGCTGGCGTTGCCGCCGGCGGGATTGGCGTGGGCATTGCGGCTGGCGTGGGTGGCGCGCTCGCAGCATACTTCCTTCCCAAAGGCAAACAGGCCGAACTTCCCGCCGGATCGCTGATCGGGATGCGCCTCGACAGAGACCTGACCATCACGCTCCATTCTCAGCAACAGGATCAGAACGGCGCCGATGCTCAGGCTTTAATCAAGAAGTAGATTTCCGCGCTCCACCCTTCCCCGCTGAAAAATCTCTCGGGCGTTTGCCGGCACTTCAGGATCAGGGTGTCCTTCATACTGTGAGGGATTGCGCCGAGCCGGTGAGCAGACCACGCAGCAAGCCGGCAGGCCCGAAGTGCAAGGGGCCCTGATGAACCGATTCAATTGATCGCAACGTGGATGAACAGGTTAAAGGTTTTGTTGCAGGAGCAACAGGTTATGCCCCCTCAAACAGACCGGAAGCTCTTGAAGCCGCAGGCCTGCGCAGCTTCAGGTGTGCAGACTTCTCGGGTGCGCCCTTTTTGGCGAGGATTTGAAGGGCCTTTTGGAGTTGCATGTCATCCGGTCCGCCAAATTTTGGAGGTGCTGTTTCTCCGGATGCCTCGGCAGCTTCATTTTCAGCAGATTGCATCACGTTCGGCGTGATGCCGTTTCCGGGAATGGGCTTGCCATCAGGAGTGTAATACTTTGCAACGGAGAGCAACAGTGCCGATCCGTCTCCCACAGGAATCAACTTCTGGTAAACGCCTACGCCGAAACTGGTAACGCCAACCACGTCGCCGCGCTTGTTGTCGAGGATCGCTCCGGCCACTATTTCCCCCGGCCCGGCCGTCGACTGGTTAATCAGGACCACCAGCGGCAGCTTCGTAATCTGGTCAGAAGCCTGCGCGACAACTTCCTCTCGGGGGTAGCGTTGGCCGTAGAGATAGGTAATGAGCCCGTGGTCAAGAAAGAGATTTGCCGTCTTTTCGCCTTCCTTCTCGCTTCCTCCAGCACAATCTCTCAAGTCCAGAACGATCTTGCTGTCCCCGGCGGAAATCAGCTGTTTGAGCTGGGCGGCAATTTCATCAGACTTTCCCTCATCAAACGTAGGAACCTTCAAGTACGCGGTGTCAGGATCAATCGTTTTTGCCACCAGCGGAGTGTTATTCAGAGTCTCACGGGTTAAGGTCAGTTTTTCCGGCTGGCCCTGGGTCCCTTTAATCACAGACAGTACGATGGAAGAGCCGGGAGCGCCGTCCAGCAGTCGGTCAATCTGGACCACCGACAATTCCCGGATACGTTTACCATCTACCTCGTCAATCAGGTCGCCAGGACTAATCCCCGCTTTTTGCGCTGGGCTGTTCGGCAGCACAGACACAATTGTGGCAAATCCCATTCTTTTGGAGAGAAAGATCCCGATGCCGGCCGGCCCCGGGTGAGGGTGCTGAAGGTATTCCTGATATTCCGCAGGCGTAAAGTACGTGCTGTAGGGATCGAGTGCTTCCAGCAAGCCCCGGATGGCACCCTGGGTCACATTCTTCAGGTTTGGCTGAGTCACATACTCCTGCTGGATTCTGGAAAGGACCTGGCTATAGACTCCCAGGTCGCGGTAGGAATTCTCCCCCTGGTCCGTACTACCGCGGCCAAGTACGCCTCCGATGATGACGTAAAAAATCAGCAGCGAGGATATAAAGATAACAAACAGACGGACACGCTTCGTCATTTGAATCGCTACTCCTTCGGTGGGTATCCCTATTTGCCCCCCTAGCAGACACTATAGCATACCTCCAACTTCGGATGCATTGACAGCCCGGGCATTCTCTGGCCCCATCCAGGCCTTATGCTCCCTATCAATTTTATCGATTGGACGCTAGATCCCGGTATCCGCCAAGATCGAAGGGTGCCCTAGTTAACCAACGGAAGATCACGAGAGGGAAGAACCGGACCCGATGATGCGTTCACGCTGACTTAATCGCAAATTAACTCCGCCGTAATAATCGTCGCCCACAATGTAGTTTTAACCCGTTCCCGCGTTGGCGCAATTCAGCCAGAATGAAAAGGAGGGAGCAGTTGCAAAACCCAGCAAAAATCCTAAAGCGATATCTGGTGGCCAGCGATTTCGACCAGACGCTCAGCTTCCATGATTCCGGGTACGTCCTGAGCGAGATCGTCGGCATTCCCGGCAGAGAATTTGAACGCAAGACCGCAATTCTCTCGGTGCAGAACTTCGTCCAGCAGGGCGCCGAACTGGCTTACCTTCTGCTCCACGATCCTGACCTGCACGCCCGTGTCCGGAAGGAGCATCTGACCCGGGCCGGCAAAAACATCCGGCTCAAGCGAAACATCCAGCAACTCCGGGACCTGCTCAGCAGCGCCATTGAAGGTTACGCCTTTGAATTCCATGTCCTATCCGCCGCCCCGCAGGAGGTGGTGGAATCAGCGCTGGAGGGCATCATCGCGCCTGACCACATCCACGGAACCCAGCTGCGTTATGATAGTTCCGGCCGCGTGGAAGGTATTGTCCGCGCCAACGCGGGCTACGGAAAGGTCACCACGCTCGACGATCTCCAGGGCCTGCTGCAGATTGGCGCGGACCGCGTCATTTATGTGGGTGACGGCAGCTCCGACGTACACGTCATGCTCCACGTCAACCAGCGCGAGGGATTCACCGTGGCGGTTTCAGAGGCCCGTAACATCGCGCAGATTGCCCGGAGGACCGTCCTCAGTGACGATGCCCTCAGTGTCCTCGTTCCTATCCTGGAAGAGATCGCCGGCTGGAACCGGCCGCGCATTCGCAGCTTCTTTGAGGAGCAGGGGCTGCTGATTCAGGGCTGGGACAAAGTGCAGGCCGACTGGCTCACCTTCCGCTCGTCATCTTCTCATTCGAACGGGCGCGCCCGAGCCGGGCAACAAGACACCCGGTGACACGCTATTGCTGGCCGGATCCCAGGGTTGGGTTGGGATCGCCAGGGCTTGCGCCCATGGTGGCAAACTTTTTTGGCGATACGATGTAAAAAATTGACGGGCCGGACCCCAGCGTCACCCTTCCGTTCGACGTCACCGAGTAGGAAGTGGAACTGATTTGTGCGGAAAACAACTTACCCTGGACATTTTTATCACTGACCATCGAAATGTTTCCGGCACCGTCAAAGGAGCCCGCTCCGCTGCTCAACGTCGCCGGAAGAACTCCATGCGGAGGCGGGACCGGGGGACTTGCAAACGATTGGTCGCCAAAGAAGCCGGTGAAGTTCAGTGAGGAATTCGAGAACGGCCCGGTGGATTGCGCCTGAAACGTTCCCGCGGTAACGCCGCTGTCGGCGCCGACCACAAATGCCCGGTTCGCGGAAACCAGATACCCGGCCAGAGAGGGCGCCCCCTGGGGAGGGGCCAGCGTGAAACGTCCCGTCAATGCATCAGGGGTCGTATAGGTTCCACTGCCCGTCAACGTGGTCAATGTCCCCGCACTGTTTGTGTCCATGGAGAAGTCAGCATTGCCGTTGCCATCCAATGTGACAACGCCCAGCGTGACATGGGAACCATCGGCTCCAGACGAGTCAACACCCATCACCACTGCCCCACTCAGTGAACTGTTCGAGTACGGACCACCTGCCTGCGCATCGATCTCTCCCGTTACAAGTCCTGAGGTTGAAGCGGTGTCCATGCTGAGCGCCAGCATTCTGCTGGCTGAAACAATGTAAAAAACATAAACAGCGGGCGCTGACGAAACGCTGTCAAGGGTCACGGCACACCGCCCCGTCGTGGTATCAACGCTGTAAGTGCCGGTGTTGCCGATCGCTCCGGCGGTGGTGGGAGTGCCGCTGTCATCAGCGTCAAACACCCCGCCCGTGATGCCGCCTGCGCCATTGGCAGTGAACTGGCCCGCAACGGCCAGGCGGCTTCCGGCCATGTCAGAACCGGTAAAGCCAAAAGCGTAGCTGCCCGTGATGTCCTGTTTTAAGAATGAGGCGCTGTTCTGCAACTCAAGGACACCGCTCATGAGAAAGCCGCTTGAATCAAACTCCACAGCGGAGCCCTTCTCCGCTGTGCCCCCGACCAGATTTCCCACGGCGATCGCCATGCTGAAAGTGGACCCGGCGGAATTGGTGAAGGTGATGGTGCCCCGGTTGTCCGCCCCTACCGAGTAGGTACCCGAATTGATGGTCAGTCCTGCTTGCGGCGCTACGCTCCTGTGGTTTAAGTCTTCCACGCCACCCGTGATGTTTCCCGCACCGTCAGCCACAAGACTCCCTGCAGCCGCCACACGATTTCCAAGAGTATCGTAACCGCTCAGCAGAAAGGCGTAGCTCCCGCTCAGCTCCGTATTTTTCATTCCGGAGTCGTTAATGGTGATGCTGAGGGGCTGAGTGGCTGTCTGCTGCGTCGGAGTCGCGGAATCGGTCACCATCACGGTAAAATTCGAGGTCCCGGACACGAGGGGCGTCCCCGAAATATATCCGGTGTCGGCGCCGAGCGTCAACCCGGTCGGCAAAGCGCCTGAACTGATGCTCCATGTCACGGGCGGCGTTCCATAGGCAGCTTCAACAGTGTTGCTGTACGCCACATTCACCGTGCCGTCAGCCAGTGAAACCGTGGTAATCGTCAAAGCCGGTTCGATGGTGACGCTGAGCTGCCGTATCACCGACTGCGTGGATGCATCGGCGACCTGCACGGTGAAGCTTGATTTCTCTGAAGTGGTGGGAGTCCCGGAAATCACTCCAGTGCTTGCGTCAAGCGAGAGCCCGGCGGGAAGAATGCCGGCCGTAATCGACCACGAATAGGGCTTCGTTCCGCCGTTTGCCTGCAACGTGGCGCCATACGTCACGTTCACCAACCCGTTCGGCAGCAAAGTTGTTGTAATGATGAGAGGACTCGTAATGGTGATGGTTAGTGATTGCGTAGCTGACGCCGGGCTGGCAGCCGAATCTGCGACTTGCACGGTAAAGTTCGATGTCCCTGATGCGGTGGGTGCCCCGGAAATCTCTCCGGTACTGGTGTTCAGCGAGAGCCCGGCAGGAAGACTGCCGACCGTAATTGACCACGAGTAGGGTTGCGTTCCCCCGGTTGCCTGCAGCAACGCACTATACGCCACATTCAGCGACCCATTAGGCAGCGAAGTTGTTGTAATAATAAGGCCTTTCGCGATGGTGAGGCTCAGTGACTGGATGGCTGACTCCGGACTCGGAGCCGAATCTGTAACTTTCACGGTAAAGTTTGCTGTCCCTGGAAGGGTGGGTGTCCCGGAAATCTTTCCGGTTCCGGCGTTGAGTGTTAACCCGGCCGGCAGGCTGCCAGACGCAATGCTCCAGATAAGACTTCCCGTTCCTCCGCTTGCATGCAGGGAGGAGCCGTAGGCAGTATCCACCGCACCGGCCGACAGCGAAGTCGTGGTCACGGAGGGAGACGGATTCACCGTCACCGTCGACGAAGCAGAAACGCTGCTCTTCGCCTCCGAAGCGGCCTTTACCGTCGCTGTCAGCGCGGAAGAAACGCTGGATGGGGCGCTGTAAGTTGCCGCTGTCTTGGTCGTGTTGGTGAGTGTTCCGCAGGAATTCCCGCTGCAACCGCTTCCGGAAACGCTCCAGGAAACACCCTGGCTGTTCGGAGTCATTGGTGACGCTGGCCGTGAATTTCACGGTCTGCCCTGCATCAATGGTCTGCTGGGTGCCGGGTGAGATGGCAACGGATGGCTGTGGAGATACCGGATCCACCAATGAAGAGGCGCTCGAACCGCCCCCGCAGTTTGTTAAAAGAAATACTGCGACACTGATGAGACCTACGGCCTTCTTCACGTTGACTTGCCCCCCTACCAGTCAGCAAGTCTTTCGTTGGCTAGCTTAAGATTTTGAAGGGAGGATATCTTAACGAGGGCTCCATTGTCAATTGAAACGCAGCCGATAGAAACTTAATTAACCCAACACTAACCCGGACGCCCGCAGGCATGACATTCACGAGAAACTTCCGCGGATGAAAACTGAAAGCTTTGGCGTGCGATTCCGTTGCGTCATGCGTTGGCAACCTCGCGTTTTGATGAACTGTTCTTACGCCTCATAAATCCGCGCACAATCCAGACCCGCCATGAGCTCATCCCATCCACAATGGGTACCGGCGAGACTTTACAAATTTTCTTGCTCATTCGCCTTTTATTCGCCTATAATGGCCTCAACTGTAGTCCATGTGGCTTCCAGTCCGGCCACTGCAGGAGGAATCAGATGGCGTTGACACGGCGGCAAAAACAGGTCCTGGATTTTCTGGTCCACTTCATCAACCGGCACGGTTATTCACCAAGCTTTGAGGAGATGGCGTCCGGGCTCCATCTTTCCTCACTGGCCACCGTGCACAAGCACCTGCAGGTCCTTGAAAAGAAGGGATTCATCCGTCGCCGGTACAACCAGAGCCGCTCGGTGGAAGTGGTTGCTGTCCCTGGATCTGTTCCTTACGGGAAAGAGTTCATGCAAACGGGAGCGGGCCAACCGGCATCCGGACACGCACCACCTCCAGCCATGCCCAGTGACTCCATTCACTTCCATCCTCTGCCGAATCTTGATTTCCCACTGCTCGGTTACATCGCTGCCGGGCAGCCCGTGGAAGCGATTCCTCAGCCGGAGAATTTTTCGCTGGGCGACTTCACCGGCCGCAGGGACAGAATTTATGTTCTGCGGGTGAAAGGCGATTCCATGGTGGATGACCACATCTGCGATGGAGATTACATCCTGGTGGAGAACTCAACGACCGCGCAAAACGGCGACATTGTGGTCGCGCTGATCGGTGAAACAGATGCCACGCTGAAACGCTTCTTCCTGGAAGGGGCGGAGAAGGTTCGGCTCCAGCCCGCCAATGCCCAGATGGATCCCATCATCGTGCCTGCGGGCAACGTCAAGATTCAAGGGCGCGTGATTGGCGTCCTGCGCAAGTACTAGAGAGGGAAACCAACCCGCCGGCAAGTGCCACCCGGGCTGCAGATCGTTGTACTGCCGTTGACAGAACTCACCCCTAACACGGGCCGCGCGTTTCGAAGCCGCAGCCCGTGCGTGCCATCCATTGCTGCCGGCTAATGGCCAGCCGGCCCATGCCCTGCCGGGACGGAGAATTTCGAAGCACTGATGGGGACGTTCTGCTGCACCTGCGCCACCTGAACCGTTGACTGGCCACCCGGCTGCGCAACGGTCCATTGGAACGGCACTTTCACTCCGTCAACCTCGCGGTAATCGGAATAGTCGGTCTGCTGCGGCAGGCGTCCGAGCGCCGTCTGGGTAAAATAGACCATCCGCAGCAGCAACCCCGATTGCTTGCTGAAGAACAGTTCGACAGGCGGCTTGCCCGGCCGCATGCCCAGCACTACAAAGGCTTCCTCATCGCCGACTTTTTGCGGCGGCCTCTCACGCACCGAGGTGAAAATCTTCTGGATGTCGAGTGGGAAATAGAAGTCCGCATTCAGCCGCGCCCGGTCCAGTTCACTGCCTTCCAGCGCGTGCGGCGGCCGGGGCATCATGGAAGCCCATCCCTCCTGCCCGTTATAGACCGTCATACTTTGCCCTCGCGGCGACTTCATCACGCTGGCCATCTCATCCGGAGCCTGGGCATAAATCTCGACAGGCATGGTGTGCCCAAAGGCTGTCATCGTACCCGTCATCACACGGCTCTGAACCTTTCGCAAAGCATCCGCACCGCCCAGCGCTGCAACGTATTTGCCAACAATCGCATCCGGCTGCGGGAGTGATGCAAGATTAGCGCGCCTGCCATGCTCTTCCATGTGGGCAGGGCGCGCCTGGACTTCCCCGGCTTCGGCGATCGCCGGCATTCCCGCCGGATGCGGGGAACCGTTATGGCAGGTGTTGCACGTCACTTCCAGATGCCCGTGGAAGCTGTTTTTATCAATGGCAAGCATCATCTGCATCATTTCCCGCGCCCGCCGCTTTGGCTTTTTGGTGTCCTCATCAAAGTGGTGTTCTACGTGGCAGTAGTCGCAATGCACGCCGAGCGACGCTGAAATAAACTCCATGGTGGGAATTAACTCATAGGAGGGAATATCCTTGAGAACCTTGATGTTCTTGAAAGCCTCCGCCGCCGTCTTGGTTGCCTGGGGTTGAGCGGATTGCCCCACGTCCTTTGGCCCCGATTGCGCCAGGGATCGAGGCGCTTGCCCGGCACCTGTCAACAGTAAGTAAGCCAATGAAATCCCCATTGCGGCCGCAGCCGCAATTCTCCATCTCCGCATTATGTCTGCCCCTTTCGTGTGGAAGCCGCTCCGCGGCACCCCGCGCACGGAAACGGCTGAATATCATACCCTTAGACGTCATCGCCGGGAGCACAGTTACACGGCGCAAAGCCCGCTTGCCCGAATAACCCTATGCAGTCGCCTTAATGTCGCTAGAGATTTCCGCGCTTCAATTCCTGCATCATGTGGTCGCAGGAACGGACGCACAAGGCCATGATAGTGAGCGTCGGATTCTGGCAGGCCGTGGAGGTAAAGCCCGCTCCGTCCAGAACAAAAAGGTTCTTGACGTCATGGCTCTGCTGGAACTGGTTGAGGATCGACGCCTTGGGATTGTCACCCATGCGGGCAACGCCCACTTCGTGGATGGCCCAGCCGGGACCGTCGGCATGGGTGACGGTCCGGATGTTCTTTGCCCCGGCAGATTCGAGCATCCCGGCCGCGGATTCCGCCATGTCATTCAGCATGGCATATTCGTTCTCGCCGTATTTCATGTGGAAATTCAGAACGGGAATCCCATAAGCATCCACAACGTTGGGGTTGATCTCAACGTAGTTGTCCCAACGCGCCAGGCACTCGCCGAAGCCCCCAAGGGAGATCGAAACAACAGGATCCTGAATAGCCTTCTTGAATGCCTCGCCGAAGCCGTGGGCATTCAAGTTGAATTCCACTCCACCGCCGCCCTGGAAACCGTAGCCGCGAAGGAACTTCCTGGAACGGGGTCCATTCTGGGTGTTTCGAAACCGGATCACATAAATGCCGTCTGGCCGGTTGGGACCATTAAGGGTGGGTTTGCCGGTCAGTCCCGGGAGTTCGCCCGCAGCTCCCCCGCCGGAAATGTGGTCCATCAGATAATGGCCCAGCACTCCGCTGGAGTTAGCCAGGCCGTTCGGGTACTGCCGGTTGGCCGAGTTGAAAAGGATGCGAACCGACTCCAGTGACTGCGCGCACAGGGCCACCACACGTCCGTAAATTTCCCTGGGTTGCCGCGTGTTGCGGTCAATATAGAGCAGCCCTTTGGCGCGTTTGCCGTCCGCGTCCATCAGAACCTTGTAGACCATGGCGTTGGGAATATGGGTGCATTTGCCGGTTTCAAGGCGTCCGCCACCGTCGTGAAGAAGGAATTGAAATAAGAATGCGTCACACAGCCGCGCTCGCAGGGGCCGCAGTAATGGCAGGCAGCGCGCCCGTTGATCGGTTTCGTCAGGTTGGCCGAGCGCCCCAGGGTGGCCGTCCATCCAAGTTTTTCTTTCACGCGTTTTCGGAACAGCGTCTCGGCACAGGTCAGTCCCATGGGCGGCTGGAACTTCCCGTCGGGGAGTTCATAGACGCCTTCCGGGATGCCCGTGATGCCGACGTACTCTTCCACGATGTCATAATAAGGAGCGAGGTCCTTGTAGCTGAGCGGCCAGTCTTCGCCGTACCCATCGTGAGAGGCGGCTTTGAAATCGAGATCACTTAACCGGTAGGACTGCCGGCCCCAGACATTAGTACGGCCACCGGTCACCCGCATGCGTCCCTGCCAGCTGAAGGGCATGTCCTTGGCCGTGGTGTACGGCTCGTCCAGGTCGTTGCAGAACCAGTCGTAGTTGTACTCCATGCAGGCGTAGCAGTCTTTTTGGCGGGGCCGCGTCCGGCGAATCACTTCCGGGGCCATGTCGCGGTACTTCAATTTGAATTGGGGTTCGTGCTCCGTAAAATTCTTGTCCGACTGCTGCCGGCCGGCATCCACCAGTGCCACCTTCAAGCCGGCTTCTGCCAATCGCTTGCACGCCCATCCGCCGGAGGCGCCGGAACCCACAACCAGGACATCATAAATTTGCTTTCCACCCTGGGTCATAAAACCTCTTCAATGCTGACTTTGAATTAGCTCCACATCTCCAGTTAAAGGGTTCCCCGCTTCATCTCTCCCAACAGATAATCGCAGGAGCGCGTGCAGAGGGCCATGATGGTCAAGGTTGAGTTCTGACAGGCACTGGATGTAAACGCCGAACCGTCCAGGACAAAGAGGTTCTTCACGTCGTGGCTTTGCTGGTACTGGTTGAGCACCGAGTCCTTCGAACTCTTCCCCATGCGGGCAACACCCACTTCGTGAATGGCCCATCCGGGCGTTGAAGGCCGCGCAAACGTGGTGATGTTTTTTGCGCCGGCTGCTTCCAGCATTTCGCCGGCCGACTCAGCCATGTCCTTCACCATGGCAAACTCGTTCTCGCCGTACTTCATGTGGAAATTAAGAACAGGAATCCCGAACGTATCCAATACGTCGCGGTTGATCTCCACATAGTTTTCCCAGCGCCCAAGGCATTCGCCGTAGCCGTGCAGAGAAAAAGCCTGGACGGGCTCATGCAACGCCTTCGTGTAAGCCTCTCCAAAGCCCGAAGCCTTCCAGTTGTAGTCAACCCCTGCACCGGTCTGGAAGCCGTAACCCCGGATGAAATTTTTGGAGCGCGGGCTTTCCGGAACATTGCGGAATCGGATGATATAACTGCCCGCCGGATTAACGGGTCCCCCGAGGCTCGGCTTGCCGCCCAGTTCCGGGAAGTGGCCGACGGCCCCACCACCCATCACGTGGTCCATCAGGTAGTGGCCGAGCGTCCCGCTTGAATTGGCCAGACCGTTCGGGTACTGCCGGTTGGCTGAGTTGAACAGGATGCGCACCGACTCCAGTGACTGCGCGCAAATCGCCACCACGCGCCCGTAGATTTCCTTCGGTTCCCGGGTGACCCGATCGATATAAAGCACTCCTTTGGCCTGATTGCGGTCCGTGTCCATCAGAACCTTGTAGACCATGGCGTTGGGAATCAACGTGCAATTACCCGAATGGAGCGCATCGGCCACCGTAGTGAAATAGGAATTAAAGTAGGAGTGCGTTACACAGCCTCGCTCACACGGACCACAGTAATGGCAGGCCGCCCGCCCGTTGAGCGGCCGGGTCAGGTTGGCGCACCGGCAAGGCGTAAGAATATATCCGCCGTGGTTTTTCAGCCGGTCACGGACCAGAACCTCCGAGCATTCCAGCGGCATCGGCGGCTGGAATTTACCATCCGGAAGGACAGACGCGCCTTCCGCTTGCCCGCAAATGCCTGCGTACTCTTCAACCTCATCGTAATAAGGCGCCAGGTCCTTATAACTGAGCGGCCAATCCTGACCGTAGCCGTCCCGCGAAGCAGCCTTAAAGTCCAGATCGCTCAAGCGCAGGCTCAGCCGGCCCCAGACGTTGGTACGGCCACCCGTCACGCGCATGCGTCCCTGCCAGCTGAACGGCATGCCCTCGTCGGTCGTATAGGGTTCATCGAGGTCGTTGCAGAACCAGTCGTAGTTGTACTCCGTACAGGCGTAGCAATCCTTTTGCACGGGCCGCGTCTTGCGAATCAGTTCCGGGGCCATGTTCCGGTATTTCAGTTTGAAACGCGGTTTGTGCTCGCTGAAGTTCTCGTCCGATTGCATCCGGCCGGCATCCAGGATGGCAACTTTCATGCCGGCTTCAGAAAATTTCTTGGCCGCCCATCCCCCGGATGCACCGGACCCTACCACGAGCACGTCGTAGATGTTTGGTGCACGTCTGCTCATCGAGCATCTCCTGACCTTTTTGTGATTCCTGTTGTCACTGCGTCCTGTTCAAGCCCCCGCGGGAGCGTTCACCTCCGCGGTCGCCGGGAGAAAGAAGGAACGTTTCCGGATGAAAGGGTCAGTCCCTGGAAGAATCTGCGAAAGCCCCTCCGCCTAGGTTAGATACATCTCACTCATGAAGAAAAATGATCGTAACAACCGTGCGAACAAACGTCAACTATAGCCGTACCAGGAACCCGCTACGAAAGGTTGTCCTGAACCGCATTTCGGTGATAGCATGAGGCCCTTATTGGTTCAGGGTGAGGTTCCCCGGTTTCAGGGGTCTGAATTACACATAAGGCAGGGCAAAGGATGAACAAGAAACAGGTTCCGGCCGTTCCCGGTGATCGCTTCAACTCAGAGACTGGAATCAATCGCCGTGAGATGGTCCGGCGATTAATGCTGGCGGGAGGCGCCGGATTTGCGTTGCCGGGCATCGCCGAAGGACATCCCATCGCCAGGCATCTTGCGAATCAGGGTGCAACCGCAAAAACTGCTTCCGCGGCTGCAAAAACCGACGGGTCTCCAGCATTCCTTGATCCGCATCAGAGCAAGACCCTGGAGGTTCTGGGTGAGCGCATCATTCCCGGCTCTTCCAAGGCCCAGGTCAACCGCTTCATCGACCTTCTGCTTTCTGTGGACACCCAGGACGCACAAAAGAAATTCATCGCATCGCTCTCAGCTTTCGAAGCGGAATCTCTCAAGCGCTTTTCCCATCCTTATAAAGACCTCACTGTAAGTCAGCAAAACGAAATCCTCACTTCCGCTTCCACAGCAAAACACGGGGAGGCCACGGAAGGCCAACCGCACCAGATCACTTTGCGTGACCACTTTGAGAACCTCAAAGGTTGGGTTTCGGGCGCTTATTACTCGTCGGAAATCGGCATGAAAGAACTGGGATGGACAGATCAGGTCTTTTTCACAAGTTTCCCGGGATGCCAGGATCCGGGGCAACACCAATCGTAACTACTTTACGGCAACACTCCCTCGCCCTTCACTTTGCCATCAGCCCGAGTGATAGGCACAATGGGTGCGTGAATTATTAGGGAATAATTAGAAATAAGGTCTCATCTAATGGGTTCCATCTGCTGGAAAATGCGCCGGAACCAACGCATCGCAAGGCGTCCAGCTGTGCCGAAAAGCATTCCAAAAACCTACGCAAGATGCTGTTACAAAATGACTTACAAGACAATGGCTTGAGGCGCCCAGCGGGCTGCCATCCGGCCCTGAAATAGAATATCATTCAGCAAGTGGAATATTTCAGGTATATTACTTTTTGCTTAATAACTTTCTTTTGTTAACTTTCAGCCCGTTTTCTCTTGACATGTCCCAGTTTTGTGGCACAATTGGTAACGGTAGATTAGAAGTTACCTATTGACTTGGGAGGCATTGTTAGGTAGGCTCTCTCCAACTGCGGGAATTGTTTGACCCGAAATATGCACTTGGAGGAGAGTCTGATGAAAAACTACATCCTGACCTTTGTGTTGGCTGTGCTGGTTGTGCTGGCGAGCGTGTCTCTGCGAAGAGCTATTGCTCCTGGCAGTGTTGATGTGAGCAGTGCGGGAACCTTGTTAGCGATTGGGCCATCGCCCGCCCCGCTTCCGCCGCGTGTTTCCGCGATTGGGCCGTCACCAGCGCCGCTTCCGCCGCGCGATTCTGCAATTGGGCCGTCGCCGGCGCCACTTCCGCCGCGCGCTCAGTAGGATTTTTTATGAGCTCTGAGCAGCCTGGCGAGGCCTTCGAAGGTTAAGGTTTTCAATCAGGCTGCTTATGAGTGCCATTACAGCAAGCAACCTTTTAAGCTACGCCGGGTACATCCTCGAGGCGGGCCTATTGGTGTATCTGCTTGTGCATGGTCACGCGAAGCGTCTCTGGGAACTGGTTTTTTATCTTCTCACGTCGCTCAGCGTTATCGCCGCACGCAGCTACACGCTGCATCACTACGGCTTAGGCTCATCGCAATATTGGAACTGTTACTGGACAACTGATCTGTTGCTCGTACTGGCCGCTTTTGTCGTGGTCGGTTCTTTTTTCAGGCGCGCCTGCTCTCAAAACCCGGAGATGTGGCAATTTGTAAGGCTGTTGCTGGGAACGGTTCTCGTCGCGATTACGATTGTCTCCTTTTTCTCGCTTTCCAGCCATAAAGACAAGGTTTTTTCTCTCTTTATTGTTCAGTTCTCACAGAATCTCTACTTTGCCAGCCTTGTGCTGACCACCCTCTTGTACCTCATGACCCTGAAAATGGAGGTTGCCGACGAGAGGTTGGGAATGCTGGTTTGTGGATTAGGTATCGAGTTTGCCGGCCCGGCAGCAGGTTTAGCGTTATTCTATTTGGCACGAGGAGCCGAACTGTCCCGCCTGGTCGGAGTCTATTTCTTCCCGCTTTGTGATATCGGAATGATCTTGACCTGGCTCTATGCCGTTTCCAGAGTACCCGATCTGGCGAAAGTCCCCCGCCCCAGCGTGGGCAGGGTGGATGGAACACCCGCCTATGCGCGAGGAAATATTTCCCATTTTTAATTGGGGTATCTCATGTTTCTTGCTGTCTTGATTTTGACGTTGTCGATCGCGATGTTTTTCTTCTACATTCAGGCGATTTGTCTGAAGATCCTTCGGCAGGAGTTTGATCACGACTACTTCCTGCCCATCGTCAATGCAAATCGCCTGGAATTCCCGTCCGTCCGCAAAGCGGTTGAGGAATTCGACGCGCCCCTCGACTACGCGCGTTTTTGCATGATGTTGAAATGTGATTTTCTGGCCCTGAGCTACTTGCTGAAAAACGCTGCCAATGAGAGTCATCGTTACACTCCGCAGGACCGGCTTTTGATTCTTTATTTCCATCTCACCTATTTCATTCTGAGATTCCGCCATTTCCTGAGATTCGAAGAGAAAACACCGTTTCTCCGCCTGACCTCAATCCTTCAATTTTTCGGAAACGTCGTCGGCCTTCGCGTCAGTTCGACGCACTTCAGGGAGATCAGCGCGTCAGATTATCTGCTCACTCTCTAAACCCGTTCCGGCCACACACAGCGCCCCAGGGTGCCGTTAAAGCTGGCTTGTGAAGACCCTCCTTGTTCCCCGCCTCTTTTCCTGCCACGTCAGCAGCCGATATACTAAAATGATGAACATCCTTTCAAAACCATCAGCCGCGAGTGCGGATTCCCGCAGGGCGAAGATCGTCTGCACGCTCGGCCCGGCCACTGACAACCCTGAAGTCCTAAGCGCACTCCTCACTGCCGGTATGGACGTTGCGCGCCTCAACTTCTCTCATGGATCGCACTCGGAACATGGCCGACGGCTCAGAAAACTTCGGGAGGCGGCTGCAACCTGCGGCAAGGCCGTGGCCGTCATGCAGGACCTTCAAGGGCCCAAGATTCGTACCGGATCGCTCGAACACGGCCGGCGCGTCGAACTACGGGACGGAGCTGCCATAACCATTACCACCAGGCCCGTCCCATGCAATGACCGCTTTATTTCCACCACCTTCCAGCGCCTTCCCCAGGAAGTGCGCCCGGGCAACAGCATCCTGCTCTCGGATGGCCTCATCGAACTGATTGTGGAAAGCGTCAGGGGAACAGAGATCCGCTGCCGGGTGGTCAATGGAGGGGAACTGGGTGAGCGCCAGGGCATCAACCTCCCCGGCGTCGCACTGGGGATTTCCGCCCTGACCAGGAAAGACCGTGAAGACCTCAAATTCGGTATTCAGAATCGCGTGGATTACATCGCCCTTTCCTTTGTGCGCCGGGCTGAAGATGTGCTGGCGCTGAAGCGCATTCTTGCCCGGGCTGAACGCTCGATTCCTGTGGTCGCCAAACTTGAAAAGCCGGAGGCTATTGATCACCTGGATGATATTCTGCGGGCGACGGACGCCGTCATGGTAGCTCGCGGCGATCTGGGAGTTGAATTGCCTCCGGAAATGGTGCCGGCCATCCAGAAAAGGATCATTAACAGCGCTTTCGCCATGAGGGTTCCCGTGATTACCGCAACCCAGATGCTTGAGTCCATGACCGTTCACCCGAGGCCGACACGCGCGGAGGCTTCCGACGTTGCCAATGCTGTCATTGATGGGACGGATGCTCTGATGCTGTCGGGGGAAACCGCCACGGGCCATTACCCCGTGAAGGCCGTGGGGATGATGGCGAGAATTATTTCCGTCACAGAAGCCACCCAGCGCTCGGTGGTGTTCCACGACATGAGGGACCGGGCCGAGGCCCTGGATGTTCCTGAAGCCATCTGCGAATCCGTGGCGCTCATGACGGCCGAACTGAACCTGAAAGCGGTGGCCGTCTTTACACAGTCGGGATCGAGCGCCCGGGTCATTTCCAAATACCGCCCCAGGGTCCCCGTCTTTGCCTTCTCCCCTTTTGACAAGGTGCTACGGCGGACCGCGCTTTATTGGGGAGTGAGGCCCGTCCACATGCACAGGCTTCAATCCACTGACAAGATGGTGGAGGCAGCCGCCCAGCGGTTACGGGAGATGGGTGTGGTCAGCCGAGGCGACTTCATCGCAGTGGTTGCCGGCAACCCCATCGCCAAACGTGGGAGCACCAATATTCTCAAAGTGCATCGTGTTGTCAGTTGAAAGACAGCTCCGCACACGGTTCAGCTTCCCGCCCGCCATTCGGCGATTGCGGACGCCAAACAGGTTGATTAAACTGTATGCCATGCGCATCTGCTCGCTTCTCCCTTCCGCTACGGAAACCCTTTTTGAGCTGGGTGCGGGTGACTCGGTGCTTGGAGTAACCTTTGAATGCGATTTTCCTCAGGCAGCCAGGCAGAAGCGGGTTATTGTCCAGACCCGCCTCAGACATTCCGAAAACCCTGCTGAAATTGACCGCCAGGTGAATGATTTTGTCTCGCGAGGAGAAAGTCTCTACGAAGTGGACTTCGAGGCGCTCCAGGCCATTCAGCCAGACCTGATCATTACCCAGGACTTGTGCCACGTGTGCGCCGCATCGCCCGGCGATCTGGCCTCGGCCCTGGCTGCGCTCGAGCGGAAGCCGGAGATCCTGTCGCTTAGCCCACAGTCCCTGCCTGATGTCTGGAACGATATTCGAACCCTCGGCACGGCCGTTGGACGCGGCAGCCAGGCCGGCGATCTCGCTGTGCAACTGGAAGACCGGGTGGCGGCGGTGGCTGAGGCCGTCTCTCATTCCTCAACCCGGCCCCGGGTCGCCTGCCTCGAATGGCTGGACCCGCCCTTTGCAGCCGGGCATTGGGTGCCGGAAATGGTGGATTGCGCCGGCGGCATAGATGTTTTAGGAAAAGCTGCAATGCCCAGTTGCCGCACAACATGGGCGGATGTGCTGAAGGCAAATCCGGAGGTCATCGTCATCATGCCTTGCGGTTACGGACTTGAAGAGGCAGTCAAACAATTCAACGCCATGATTCGGCCGGAAGGATGGGAATCGCTACAGGCTGTGAGGGACGGACGGGTCTACGCCGTTGACGCGTCAGGTTATTTTTCCCGTCCAGGCCCACGCCTCGCAGGCGGCGTGGAAATTCTGGCCGGCATCCTGCATCCGGAGACGGCGCCTGCCGCGCCGCCTCCGGCGAGTTCCGCAAAGCTCGATTGTTTTACGCGCGCAGTTCGAGGGTGAAGCGTCCTGCCTGCGGCCCATCAGCCACACTTCCCGTCAGCGTGTGGCCATTTCGTGGGCGTGGGTCCTGCGGAGGTGGTACTCGTAAGCCCCAAACAGTATTCCGCCGAACAGGACACCGCTGATCAGCGAATTACCATAGAACGGAATCGCCGCCGCGTAGCAGGCGGCAAGACCGCCGAAGGTTGGCGGATACATTCCTCCGCCAATCCACACAGCGAAATTACTGATCAGAAAAAAGACGCTCGGTCCGGCCACCGAAGCCACCAATACGTTGCGCACGGAAACGCGCCTTTTCAGCCACCAGCCGACCATCACGATCGCTGCAAAGCCAACCCAGTTGAGAGTCTGCATCCATTGGAACGACGTGTTATAAAGAAGCGAATTCACCAGCAAGTCGCTTCCGGCTAGCAGCAATACGGGAAACCAGATGGAATCGCGCCTCTTAAGGTAGGCGCCGCTGAAAAGAAGCCCGGCGTAAACGGGGCTGAAGTTGGCTGCGCCGGGAATGAACCGTGCTGCAATCGCCAGTGCAATAATGAGATAAAGCATCCTTGTCTCCTTCGCTCAAAATTCCAGGCGGATGCCGGCGCGGTACGTCATCTTGAGCGCCGGATAGCCCAGGACTTGCATATACCTCTGATTGAAAAGATTTCCTACCAGCCCATAGTATGTCATGCGGCCAAAGGCCCGGTAACTCCATGACAGTGTCGAGTCTGTGTAGCCATTGTTCCAGATCAGCGGCGGTTCCAGTCCTACAAAATCGCTGTCCTGCCGCCGCCCCACAAAACTTGTGGTTGAGGTCACATTCATCCTCCCCCAGTTCCACAGGACCTGCACGGAACCCGAATGCCGTGGTTGCCTCAGAAGCCATCGCCCGGCCTGCAAGGCCGGGGAATATGGGCTGCCACTTTCAATGACTTCTGAATCAAGATAAGTGTAACTTCCAATCGCGCGCAAGCCCCTCACGGGCGCAAGTTCCAGCGATACCTCTGCGCCTTTGGCCCGGGCGCGGCCGATGTTGAAATACGTGCCGCTAAAGGTCTGGTAATTCGTTGTTTCAAACGCGATCTGATCACGAAACAAGTTGTCGAAGCCGTCCAGTTCCAGCCGGCCCTTCCCATCCCAGAACCGCTGCTCCAGGCCGTAGTCCAGTGTCCGGGTGCGCTCGGGAGCGAGGTTCGGGTTCCCCACAAAGTAGGGCGAATTGGCGTAGGATTCCAGAAAGCTGGGCTCCTTGACCCCCAGACCGAAGTTGAACTTCAGCGTTGTAGTTCCGAAAAACCCTCCGCCGTTTCGCACCCGGTACGCCAGTGAACTGCGCGGAACAACAACCGTCCCGAAGCTGCCGTTATCGTCAATGCGGACCCCGTTGCCAAGTGACAGCCGGCCCCACAGGGTCTGGTCCTGGAAAGTATAGCCGAAGTTATTCCGCCGCGCACGCGTTGCAGGGTCCTGACCGAACCGGTCCACCAGGAATCCATGTTCTCCGTCCCAGTCAAAAGCAAAGGTATCCACATGGCGCCCGAACCGGCCCCCAAATGGCGACCCTTCAAGGTTGGTCTGGTAGCTGACGTGGTCGCGCCACTCGTCGTCGAGATAATTCGTTGCGTAGTCGTAGTACTGGTAGGCAGCGGTTCGTCCCTCATATGAGGGCGTGAACGGGGGATTCTGGCCCAGGTCAAGGGAAACCTGGCGGCTCTTTGAAAACGTGTAGGTCAGTTGCTGCTCCCAGGAAGAAGTGACCTGGTTGTGGAGTGAAAAAGCGCCGTAACCTGTCCGCTGCCGGTACGAAGCGTCAGTGATGGGAGGCCCGAAGGCCGTCTGGCCCGGAGTTCCCGCCAGGCCAAAATTGCCCATCATGATGGCCCGCAACGTGGTTGCTTTTCCCACCTTCAGGCCCAGGTTTGCCGAAAGCGTGGTGACGTGGAAAAAGTCGTTGGGGACCTGGTTGTCGGTGCTGAACTTTCCGCCCTCCAGAGTGTAATCGAAAGGCCCGTCGCCGCCTGTAACCGAACCCCGCCCCTGCCAGGTGGAATTCTTGCCGCCTTCCCCGCTGAAGGAAAAGTGAGGGCGTTGGGTTTCCGGGCTGCCACGCCGCGTAAACAGTTGGATCACGCTGGTCATGGCATCGGACCCGAATAAGGCGGACTCCGCGCTGCGAACCACTTCAACCCGTTCGAGGTTGCTGGTGGTGAGTGTGCTGAAGTCAAACGCCCCGCCAGCCAGATTCAACGGAACACCGTCCAGCAGCACTTTGTTGTAATCACTGTTGCCCCCGCGGACAAACACGCTGGTCACACCGCCCGGAGCGCCGTTGCGAACCACCGTAATACCCGGCAGAGACTGCAGCAGGTCGCTGACAAAAGGTGCGTTCTCATCCACAATCTGCTTCCGCGTAATCACGCTGGTACTCGCTCCAAGCTGGCTTGTGGCTGCCGCCGTTCGCGTGGCCGTCACAACAATACTTTCGTGAACGGGAGCCAAAGGCAAAACGAGATGAAGAGTTTCGCCAGCCCGGGCCGTCGCCGTGGTTTTGCCGAATCCGGCAAGAAAAACCGTCAAGTTATAGGTCCCGGAGGCAAGACCTTCAAAATGGAATTGCCCCTGTTCGCCGGTCACCGTATGCGCAACTTCTCTGCCCCCGTCGCCAAACAAGCGCACAGATACGCCGGGAACTTCAGCCCCTTGAGGATCCGCTACTGTTCCCCGAAGAGTTGCAGCATTTCCAGCAATAGTGCTCGTCAGAAACGTAAACAGGAAAAGAAACAAAGGCCACTGGTAACGGCCTGCCCTCATAGTTCCATCCTTTCTGCCCGCTCTCAAAGCGGGCGTCACGGACGGAAGGACACACGAAGAAACAACCTGAAAAACAAAAAGCCTTCCAATTCCTCATACGGAACCGGAAGGCTTCGGCAGCTCTCCCTCAGTCCTCTTTCCGTCGAAGAGTCATTCTGAGTTTCAGTTCCTGGGCAGGCTTCCTGGCTCTCGGGTCATCGCGGGACCTTCTGCCTTCCCATCCCTGATTCCAGGGACAGTGGCTTTCAGAATCGAAGATCCAACTCGCCGATTACAGTGGCGGGACCGCGGCCGGTTTTCACGGCCTTTCCTTTTATCCCCGCGTTCGCGGGGCACCACAGGAACAAAAGTTTTCAAAGAACAACGAACGGATTGACTCTAGCACCGGTGGAAGGCAGGCGTCAACCGGATTGGTGTGTATACGTCCCGCCCTGGACCGAGACAGGGTTGCCATTCTGAAGTGTCGCGGTTATACTCATGGTATGAAAACTGCTGTTTCCATTCCTAATGACATCTTTGAGGTTGCAGAGCGTTTGGCCCGCCGCACCAGGAAATCACGCAGCCAGTTGTTCAGCGATGCGCTTAAGGAGTACCTCGCGCGGCACGTGCCGGACGAGATCACAGAAACAATGAACCGGGTCTGTGATGAGGTGGGAGAAACGAAGGATCCCTTTGCTTCATACGCAGCCCACCGCATCCTGAGGCAAAGCGAGTGGTAATCTCACAGGGTGAGATCTGGTGGGCTGATCTGCCCGCTCCCGAAGGTTCCGGCCCGGGGTTTCGAAGGCCGGTGGTCGTGGTGCAATCTGACGCGCTCAATCGAAGCCGAGTCGCCACGGTGGTCTGCGTGCCGTTGACGACCAACCTCAAATGGGCTTTGGCGCCTGGCAATGTGCACCTTTCGAAGCGTCTCACAGGGCTGGCGAAAGATTCCGTCGCCAACGTATCGCTGGTCGTCAGTGTTGACAGGGAATGCCTCACCGAACGAGTGGGTAAGCTGCCAGCTTCAAAGCTTGAACTGGTCCTCTCAGGCATCGACATTGTTCTTGGTCGATAGCGCTGGCGTCGCTGCCAACCCTCACTCGTGCCAGCAATCGTGTCAATGCACGCGCGAGAAGTGCTCATGGACAATCTGCCACTTGCCGGCGCTGCGGACAAACACGTGGCTGCCGCGGCCATGGATGGCGTGCCGGGGGCGTCCTGCTCCAAGCTCCACCGTCCAGGTGAAAGTGGCCACAGCGGTATCGCCAAACACCTGGATCTGCGGCTTGACGATCGCGTATTTCATCCTGCTGCTGGCGTGCCGGTAGTAGTCAAACGTTTTGCGCATGGCCGCCCGGCCGCTGACGCGCTGCTGTTGGGTGGAAGAGAATCCCACAACCTTGGGGTGGAAGTGGGCCAGGAGGTCGCCGGTTTTGCCGGCGTTGAAATCTCGAACCAGTTCTTTCTCAATTGCCAGAATGCTTTGCTGTGCAGATGCCATGGGCTCCTCCTCGATCAGAGTGTCACGCGCCGCAGCCCCAGCCTGTCATCAACACGCTCTACAAACCCATTTTAATTGATCCAGCGGTCAGGGTCATCCTTTCTTTCCTGATCCCGCATAAAGACTTCAAACTTGCGCCGCAATCGCGCCCGCCGCCATTCGTCATATCGCAGTTGCATGCGGCCTGAAAGCCCGCTGCCCCGCAGATAAAGGTAGGCGACCAGCATGCCACCCAGATGCGCCAGGTGAGCAACATTGGAACCGGGTCCGCTGATCTCGCTGAAGAATTCAATGGCCCCGATGATCGCCACAAACCACTTGGCCTTGATAGGAATAACGAACCAGATAAAGATCGGCCGGTTGGGAAACATCACCCCGAATGCCAGCAGCAAGCCGTAGATGGCTCCGGAAGCTCCGATGGTCAGTGAAAAAGGCGACCCGAAGAGCGTGGTAAGCACCACGTCAAACACTCCCGCGCCAATCCCACAGAGCAAATAAAACTTGAGGAACTCCGACTCTCCCCACATTTGTTCCAGGTCCGGCCCGAACATCCACAGCGCAAACATATTAAAGAAGATGTGGAAAAATCCGCCGTGTAGAAACAGGTAGGTGACCAGCTGCCAGAGAAAAAGGCGATGGACCACTGCGTAGGGCTGCAAACCCAGATAGAGGAACGGCGCCTGCCAGCCAAACAGTCTGAGCGGCAGATAAGTCACCAGGAATACCGCCGCCGTGACAATCACCAGGGCCTTCACCATCCGCGTGAAGGGCGGGAAAAACGACATGTACGATTGAGTATAGCGAGGCATTAATTGAAGCCTACCATAAGAACGGGGCCAGAGGGAAAGGCAGTGGACCATCTCGCGACAGGCGCGTCGCAAATCATGTTTCGGAGTTTCTGACGGCGCCCTTGGATTTCGCCACAAAGTAGAGCAGCGCAGCAAGGCCTGTAAAGATCACCAACGCGGCAAGGTCGCTCTGAGCAAAACCGGGGAACCAGCGCATGCCCAGGGCAAACGCCTGTTCCTTCTTGAACCCGACCACGGTGGCCAGCGCCAGGCCGCCCAGCGATCCGCCTGCAATCAGTCCCGAACTGAACAGGGCTCCGCTGCCGGTTTCAGATTCCGCCTGCTCTTCTTCCGTGCGCTTGCCGCGGTCCACCATCCATTTGACCACGCCGCCCGCAAAGATCGGGGCGGTGGTTGAGATCGGCAGGTAGAGCCCCACGGCGAAGGCCAGTGAATGGATGCCACACAACTCCAGAACAATCACGGTGAAGGCGCCGAACAGTACCAGGGTCCACGGCAGCTTGCGGGTGAGGATGCCGTTGATCACCACGCTCATCAGGGTCGCCTGCGGGGCGGGATAGTCCGTTGAGCCAATGCCCTCCACCTTCTGGTAATCGATCTCTTTGGTGGCAGGATCGTAAAAGTAACGGCCGTCGGGAATTTTGGCCGATCCGATTACGCTGATCACTTCATACTTGTGCCCCTGGTAAGTGGTGGGGCCCTGCGACTTCATCGAGGCGGTGATGGAGACGTCGGAAATATGCATGGGCTTCACTTTGGTCGCGCTGTTGTTCAGCAGTTGCATGGTGAGCCCCACCACAAAAACCGAGGTCATCACGCCAATTGCATAACCAAGTTCCTGCTTGCTGGGCGTGCCTCCCACCAGGAAGCCGGTTTTCAGGTCCTGCGTCGTGGCGCCCGCGCTGGCCCCGCCGATCGCAACGACTGCGCCGATGCTCAGCGCAATGGCGGAATACATGCCGCCCGTCCATCCCACCAGCAGGAAAATCAGACAGGTTCCCATCAGGGTGGCGATGGTCATTCCGGAAACCGGGTTCGAGGAACTTCCGATCAAACCCACGATCCTTGCCGACACGGTGGCAAAGAAGAAGCCAAACAAAACCATCAGCAACGCCGAAACAAGGTTGCCGCTGGCGTTGGGATTTATGTGGAACGCCAGCAGCGCCCACAGGAAACCCACCACCAGCACCGAACCTCCGGCAATCACCGTCAGGGGAAGATCGCGGGCCGTGCGCTCCACCTTCAGGCTGGCGGCCAGCTTGCTGTTCTTCAGCTGGTTGAAGGTGGATTTGAATGAACTGATAATGGTCGGGAACGTCCTGCCCAGCGTGATGATGCCCGCCGCGGTCACCGCCCCAGCGCCGATGTAGCGGATGTAACTGCTCCAGATCTGCGTCTCGGTCATCTGCCCGATGGGAATTGTGCCGGGGTACATCACGTCCGGAACATGCGAGCCAAAGAACTGGATGATGGGAATCAGCACCAGCCAGGAGAGGACGCCGCCGGCAACCATGGTTCCCGCAACCTTCGTCCCGATGATGTATCCCACGCCCAGATATTCGGGCGTGATTTCACCGGCAAACGTGGAGCCGGGATACCAGGCCGGATGCCACTCCGGCGTGGCCTTCCAGAAGAACAGGCCTCCCTGCTCGCCCATCAGGAATTTGTAAACAATTCCGATTGCCGCTCCGCCGAAAACCTTGCCGGCCTGGATGCCGCCCTTTTCGCCGGTGATCAGAACGTCCGCGCAGGCCTTGCCTTCCGGGAACGTCAGGTTCCCGTGTTCCTTCACCACCAGCGCGTTGCGAAGCGGAACCACAAACAAGACGCCCAGCAGGCCGCCGGCCAGCGCCAGCGGAAAAATCCGCCAGTAATCGAGCGTGTAGCCGAGGAAGATCAGCGCCGGCAGCGTGAAGACAGTCCCGGCCGCAATCGATTCGCCCGCCGAGCCCACCGTCTGGACGATGTTGTTCTCGAGGATGGTCGAATTCCCCAGCCACTTGAAGACCGTGATGGAGATGACCGCAACAGGAATGGAAGCACTGACCGTCAAACCGGCGCGCAGGGCCAGGTAAACGGAGACGGCGCCAAAGATGATGCCCAGGAAGGCGCCCAGCAGAATGGCGCGCGGAGTAAATTCCGGCAGGACAACGTCTGCCGGAACGTAAGGCTTGTAAGCGGCTGCAGCGTCCAGCTTCGACTGAGTTGTGGGTTCAGAAGCCATGCTTCCCGTTCTTTACAGCTCAGAAAGAATGTGCCTGAGGTTGGTCCTGGAGCGCCTCATACTATCCGCCGAGTTTTGCCCGAACCATCTGGTTTACCCGCTTGCCGTCAGCGTTCTTGCCCGCCAGTTTCTGCATGGCGGCCTTCATCGCCTTGCCCAAATCCTGCGGCCCGGCCGCTCCGGTTTCCTCAATGGCCGCGGCCACAGCGGCGCCGATTTCCTCGTCACTCGCCTCGGCCGGCAGGTAGGTCTGCAGAATTGCGCTTTCCGCTTCCTCTTTGGTGGCCAGGTCCTCGCGACCACCCTTGCGGAATTGCTCCACCGAATCCCGCCGCTGCTTCAGCAGGGTCCGCAGCACGGCAACGGCCTGATCATCGTTGAGCGGTTTGCCGAGCTCCACCTGCTTGTTCTTGAGGGAAGTTTTGGCCATCCGCAGCACGGAGAGCCTCAGCTCTTGCCGCGCCTTCATGGCCGCCACCAGGTCCTTTTCCACTTTTTCCGCAATCGTCATCTACAAATCCTTTTCCAGGAACTCCCGGCGAATATACCACAAACACCCGCCCTTTCGCGCCTGTTCGGCTATCGCTTCTCGATGGGAACGTAGTTCAGACCGGCGGGGCCAGTGTACTCGGCGAGCGGCCGGATCAGTTTGTTGTCGGCATACTGTTCCAGAACGTGGGCGGTCCAGCCGGAGATGCGGCTGACGGCAAAGATCAGCGTGTAGAGGTCCACCGGAATCCCCAGCACGTAATAGGAAGACGCCGAATAGAAATCGACATTAGCGTTGATGCCCTTCTCGCTCACCATCAGCTCTTCGATCCGTTGCGACATCTCAAACCATTTTGTCTGGCCGGTGCTGCGGCCCAGTTCTTCAGACATCTTTTGCAGGATGGTGGCACGCGGGTCTCGGGTGCGATAGACGCGATGGCCAAAGCCCATCACTTTCTCCTTGCGGGCCAGCAGGCCGCGAACGTAATCCTCGGCCTTGTCCACGCTGCCGATCTCCAGCAGCATGCGCATCACGCGCTCGTTGGCGCCGCCGTGCAGGGGGCCTTTCAGCGCCCCGATGGCCGAGGTGATGGCGGAGTGCATATCCGACAGGGTTGAAGCGGTCACGCGGGCGGCAAACGTTGATGCGTTAAAGCTGTGGTCGGCGTGCAGAATGAGGGCGATGTCAAACCAGCGAGCGGCCTGCTCACTGGGCTTTTCGCCGGTCAGCATGTAAAGAAAGTTCGCGGCGTGGCCCAGGCTTGGATCAGGAGCGACAGCCTCTTTGCCTTCCCGGATGCGGGCGTAGGCGGCCACGATGGTTCCCATCTGGGCGGTCAGCCGCACCGCCTTGCGCCGGTTCGCTTCCTCTGACATGTCTTCCGACTCCGCGTCGTAAAGTGAAAGCGCGGAAATAGCCGTCCGCAGCGTTTCCATGGGATGCTGGGCGGGAGGCAGGCTCTTCAGCAGGTCAAGAATTTCGGGAGCGACGGCGCGGTTTTCAGCAAACTGCTTCTTGAGCTGGTCGAGTTCCTGGCAATGGGGCAGGCGGCCGTGCCACAACAGGTAAACCACTTCTTCAAAAGTGGAATTCGCGGCGAGGTCGCTGATCTCGTAGCCTCGATAAATCAACCTACCCTGCTGCCCGTCGATCGAACAGATCTCCGAAGTCGCAATCACAACATTCTGCAGTCCTGTTTTCACTTCCGCCATCCGAACACTTCCTCACTTTCATTTGTAAGCTTGGGCCGCCCCCCGACAGGCTGGTGACCCATCATCATACAACGGCCCTTTAAAAACGCACAAGAACGGCGCCCCGGGCCACGGTTTCCGGCCCCTGCGCTCTTCTGATTGCAATCACCGCTCACGCCCGATATTCTGCTTGTAAGCGGGCATTACCGATTTGAGGTGCTATGAACAGCGCGCATCTTCCTGTGGGCATGGTCCTGGTTGGCGTTACGGTCGGGTTCCTGAGTTTAAGGTATTTCAGCAGAGCGAAGACGGGCGAGTTCCGCCCCTGGGGTTGGCTGGGCCTCGTGCTGCTCGCGCTTTTTGGGACCTTGCTCGTCTTCCGCGTCGGCTGGGTTGCCATCTATTTCACCCCCCTGTGCTGGACGGCTTACCTGCTGCTGGCCGATGCCGCGGTCTGCAGCTTGAAAGGTTCTTCCCGGCTTTCCGAATCACCACGCGACTTCCTTCTGCTGGCGCTGGCGTCCATTCCCCTGTGGCTGATCTTTGAAGCTTACAACCTGCGGATGCAGAACTGGACCTACGTGGGGCTCCCGGCCAATCCCGTTCTGCGCAATTTCGGATACGCGTGGTCATTCGCCACCATCTGGCCGGCCATCTTTGAAACGGCGGACCTGCTCAAAGCGCTGGATCTCTTCAGCCGGCCCATCCGCCCGCACGCGCCCTTCAGCCGAACCTGCCGAACCACCCTGGTGGTGGTGGGCGCACTGTTTCTTGCCGCGCCTGTGCTAGTCCCTGTGAGCATCGGGCAATATCTGTTTGCGCCGGTCTGGGTGGGGTTTGCGCTGCTGCTGGATCCCGTGAACTATGCCTGGGGAGGCCATTCGCTGCTGCGCGACCGGGAAAAGGGCGATGCGGCTCTCTTCTGGAACCTGATGGCCGCGGGTCTTGTGTGCGGCGTATTCTGGGAGTTCTGGAACTACTGGGCCACGGCCCGTTGGCTCTACGTCTTTCCCATCCTGCAGGGGTGGAAGATTTTCGAAATGCCGCTGCCCGGCTTCCTGGGTTTTCCGGCGTTTGCGGTAGAATGCTTCGTCATGTTTGAATCGGTGAAGGTGCTGGCCAGAGGGCTCTGCCAAACTCGCCAGGGCGATCAGGTTTCGCGGTCCTACACTTCCGCCGCAGAATCAAAATAGAGCCATGAGCAAACGTCCACCATTCGTTAAAGTCGCAAGCGTCGCCGATGTTCCCGCGGGTTCCGTCCGGCACATCGTCGTTCACGATAAACCCATGGCGCTTTGCAACGTGGACGGGCAATTCTACGCGGTGAACGCCGTGTGCCCCCACATGGGCGGCCCTTTGGCGAGCGGCCGACTGGAGGGCTGCGTGATTGCCTGCCCGTGGCATGGCTGGACTTTCGACGTGCGGACGGGCCTGCCCGACCATCCCGGCGGACACTCCACCTCCGCCTACGAGGTGCGCGTGGAGGGCCAGGACATCCTGGTCGGCTGGCTCAAGCGGCCCGGCCAGTAAATTTTCCGGTCAGAGGGAAGGCTCTTCGCATGTCATTCCGAGCGGAACGAGGAAACTGCTTTTCGCTTAAACACGCAAAAGCAATAAAGTCTCTACTGGTTGCAGCGGTATTTGCGGTCCTGAGCACTGCGGCCGCCCGTGCCCAGGCGCGTCCGCAAACCTCTGAGCCCGAACAGCTCAAGAGGGCGCAACAGGGGCTCGACCTGCTGATGAACAGCAGAATCGGTGCGGCCATCAAAGTCTTCCGGAAAATCCAGACAGACGACCCGGATTCAGCGCTGGGCTATCTGATGGAAGCCGACGCCCTCTGGTGGAAGATCTATTTCGCCACCGGCAACCTCATTGATCCCGATGTGTTCGCCGTTCCTTCAAGTTCCAGCACGCCTTACGACTCGCAATTCAACAAGCTTGTTGACACGGCCATTGCGAAGGCGCGTGCAAACAGGAAAGCCAACCGGGACATTGCAAGAAACTATCTCTACGAAGGAATGGCCTACGGTCTGCGGGGGAGGCTGGCCTCGATGCGGCAAAGCAATCTCGCCGCCGCCCGGGCCGCCAAACAGATGCGCTCGTTGCTGATCGATGCCGTGCAGAAAGACCGCAACCTGGCGGACGCCTATGCCGGCCTGGGACTTTACGACTACTTTGTGGACACCCTGCCCACCATCGTCAAGCTGCTGCGGTGGATGATCGGGCTGCCGGGCGGAAGCCGCGAGCGGGGCATTCAGGAGATCGAGTACGCGGCAAAGAACGGCCAATTGACCAACGCTGAAGCCCTCTACTACCTGGCCAAGGATTATTCCCGCAGCAGCGAAAAGCAGTATGCGAAATCACTGGAACTCTTCCAGCAGTTGCACAGCAAGTATCCCGGCAACGGCCTGTGGACGCTGATGGTGGGAAGCCTCGAAATCCGCATGGGCCATGCCGAAGAGGGTGAAGCCCTTTATCGCCAGGTCCTGAACCAGGAGCGCGGCAAGCAATCCGTCGCGGGGAAATCCCTCTTCAAAGCCGCACGAACCGCCCTGAAGAAACGCCACCCGACCGAAAACATCCAGTGATGTTTTTCTCCGCCTTGCGGTATGCTCTTCCGCCTATCTTTGCGCCTTGGCGCCTTTGTGTGAGATGCTTTTGGGGAATTGCAGAGAACTCACTCGCCTATTGCTTCAACTGTGAATCGAGGGAAGAAGATTGTTCGTGGGCGTGGTAGGAACTGCGAACCAGCGGCCCGGACTCCACGTGCCGGATGCCGCGCCGCAGGCCCTCCTGCTTGAGGGTTGCAAATTCTTCCGGAGTGTAGAAACGCGCCACCGGCAGCTGCTCACCCGAGGGCCGCAGGTATTGCCCGATGGTAACAATATCGACCCCGACGCCTGCCAGGTCGCCGAGCACGCCGAAAAGCTCGTCCAGGGTTTCGCCCAGGCCCACCATCAAGCCGGACTTGGTGGGAATGGCGGGATCGATTTCGCGCGAGTGCTGCAGCAGCCGCAATGACCGCTCGTAGCGTGAACCGCGCCGCGCCACGGGATACATGCGCGGAACGGTTTCAATGTTGTGGTTCAGGATGTCGGGCCGGGCTTTGAGCACCGTTTCGAGGGCTTCGTCCGAGCCGCGAAAATCGGGAATCAGAACTTCAATCTTGCAGTCTTCAAGCCGCCGCCGCAGGGCTTCAATCGTCTGCGCAAAGATGGTTGAGCCGCCGTCCTTCAGGTCGTCGCGGTCCACCGAAGTGACCACAACGTACTTGAGTCCCATGTTTTGGGCAGCCTCGGCCACGCGTTCCGGCTCCGCCCCATCCACCTGGCCGGCAGGGCGTCCTTTGGGCACCGCGCAAAAGCCGCAGCGGCGCGTGCAAAGCTCGCCAAGAATCATAAAGGTGGCCGTGCGATGCTGCCAGCACTCGGCGATGTTGGGGCAGCGGGCGCTTTCGCAAACCGTGTGGAGTTCGAGCCCGCGCATCAGGCCCTTCAGCTCAAAGTAATTCTCGCCGGAAGGGATGCGCACCTTCAGCCAGTCCGGCCGCCGCGCCGGACGCGAATTCGCACCGATCTGGACTAGTTCCACCATAGCCAGACTTTCATTCTAGCCTGAACGCACAATGCGGACAACCGGAGGTACGTAGCGCCGCCGTCCCGGCGGCATTTTCCAAGGCCGGCAGGATTCCTGCGCTACTTGATTTCCAGCAGCGCGCCGGCGCCGGGAGCCAGCCAGTTCATTTCTCCCGCGAACGATACAAGCTGGCCGGTGTAAGGAGAGACCAGAACGAGGTGCTGGTCCTGGTCCTTCAGGTCGATTGCGTAGCGCATGGAATATTCGAGCGACTTGTTCACAATCATCAGGAAGGAATGTCCCTCGCCGTCCTGGAATTCGCCGATCAGGTATTCGGGCGCGACCGGCGGGCTTTGAAAGTTGGTCGCCCGCACCTGCTTCACCAGCCGGCTTTTCGCGACAGGCTCCGCGCCTTCGGGCAGCGGCGCTGAATGGTAAACCCCCGTGCTGTGCAGTTTGATCAGCCACGGCGCCAGTTCGCGAATCTGATTGTTCAGCCGCCGCAGCATGTACCAGGTGGCCGTGCGGTGCCCGAACTGGTCCACCGGCGCCAGCCTGAAGTTGCCGACCTTCGGCGAAAAGTAGGTGAAGTACTCGATGCCGCGCCCGCCGTAGGCAATGGTGCTGTAGGCCTGCAGGCGCAGAGTGGCGTCGGTGGGTTCCATGTAACTGAAATGGCTGTTGGCAAGAATCACGTTCCAGAAGGGAATGCCCGCCTCCTGGGATGCGCGCCGGAAGGTTGCCAGGTTGGTATAAAAGCGGCCCATCATCCTGCCGTTAAACAGCGAGTAGTTGTCGTAACTGAGCAGCGGCGGGTGGACGTCCCGCACGAACTTTTGCACATAGGCATCGTAGGTGGGCGCGCCCAGTTGCGCGGCCGTTGCATAATTGGGCAGCAGGTTGACGTAAGGCAACGCTCCGGGCATCGCGCGCCGCAGCATCGCCGCCACTTCACCGAGGCCTGGCATCATCGCGGCCGGCGGCTCGTCGCGAAGCAGAAAACCCAGCGCCGCCGGATGGTTCCGAACCTCGGCAACCAGGGCGTCGATCTTTTTCTGCAGCTCCTTGCGGTCCGGCATCCCGGTCCACTCGTAGTCGTTCGCGCGTTCGTCGTCGACAAAACATGACATCTTCGCGGCCTGCACTTTGGCGAGGTCGCCCGGAGAGCAGAAGCCCGAGATGTTCAGCCCCGCCTGCCTCATCAGGTCCAGCTGGTGCGGATCGGACGGTGACTGGTCCCAGGCCATCAGGGCAAAATCCCGGGGAGAGACCTCGGGCGGCTCAACATAGCTTTGCGCCCTTGCCGGGAGCGCCGGCCCCATCAGCAGCAACACGCACCATACGATTACAAGCCGCATCTTCATGGACGCCCCCAATGCCACAAGACATGTGAAATCAAAGTCTGTATTATACCTGCTGAAGGGGGTTGGGCTTGTGTAGCGCAGTCCCTTGCGGCCTGGAGGTGTTCTGATAAGGGGAAAACCGCAGGCCCTGAAGGCCCACGCGGCAAGGGCGGATTGGGAGGCCATCATGGCATGGATCAAAACCATTGGGCCCGAGGACGCAAGCGGAGAGCTGAAGAATGAATACATGAGGGCGGTCGCCCGTGCCGGAAAAGTTTTCAACATCCTCACGCTCCAGAGCCTGAACCCGGAGACACTTCACGCTTCGGTCGGGCTCTATCTGGCCACCATGCACGCGCCGTCAGGGCTTTCGCGCGCGGAACGCGAATTGATGGCCGTCGTGGTTTCCCGGGCCAATGACTGTTTCTATTGAACGGAAGCTCACGGGGAGGATCTCCGTGCGGAAAGCGGCGATATGGAGCAGGCGGGACAGGTGAAAGGCAACTACCTGCAGGCCAAGCTCCCGGCGCGCAGCAAGGCCCTGGCAAATTTTGCCGATCTCGTGACGCGAAAACCCGCGGCCGTCCGCCGGCAGGACGTTGACGCCCTTCGCAAGCACGGGCTCGACGACCGCGACATTCTGGACGCCGTGGAAGTCATCGCCTACTTCAATTACATCAATCGCGTGGCCGATGCCCTGGGCATCGACCCTGAACCCGAAATGCGCGCAGCGCTCGAAGGCGGGAAGGAATAGGTCGTTAGGAGTACGGGGCCTTGCCAGCACACATCTTGCGAACCGTCGCAATTTGGGGCACTATGACACACAGGAAGAGGTTTTTATGATTTTCCACGTCACGCTCGATGAGGCGGAAGACGGCTGGGTTGTAGCGGAGTGTCCCGCACTCCCCGGCTGTGTTTCGCAGGGAAAAGACGAAAAAGAAGCCCTCGAAAACATCAAAGAAGCCATTACTGCCTGGCTATGGGCCGAGGACCAGAAAGCCTCCTCAAAGCTTGCTAAAGAGCCGGGTCGCCAGCAGATCGTCGTAGCCGTTTAGCTGGATGGGCAAACTCGCCAACATTTCCGGTAAAGAAGCTGCAAAAGCCTTCCAGAAGGCGGGATGGCAAACTGTCGGCCAGGTAGGGAGCCATCTGGTCCTGATTAAGGCGGGCAGCCGGGCCAATCTTTCCGTCCCGCAACACAAATAGCTTTCAGTTGGAACCCTCCGGGCCCTCATCCGCCACGCCGGTTTGACCGTCGACGATTTCCTGGCCTTGCTTTAAAGATGGCGCTTAACAGGCCCGCAATGGTTATGCCCTCACCACCTTCGAGGCCGGACAATAAGTGTCACAGATTCCCCGAAGCAGAGTTTTTTGCCGCGGCCGGCTGGTAGGTGCCCGGGACCGCACGGAAGCCGATGGCCAGGCGGTTCCAGCCGTTGATGGCCACGATGGCAATCGTCAGATTCACGAGTTCCTCTTCGGTGAATTCCTTCCGCGCTTCCTCGTACACTTCATCCGGAGCATTGCTGGAACTGATCAAGGTAATCGCCTCCGTCCACGCCAGCGCTGCCCGCTCGCGCCCGGTGAAGAAGGGCGTTTCCCGCCAGGCGTTCAGCGTGTAGAGGCGCTGTTCGGTCTCGCCCGCCGCCCGGGCATCTTTGCTGTGCATGTCCAGGCAATAGGCGCAGCCGTTGATCTGCGACGCCCGCATCCTCACCAGTTCCAGCAGCGATGCTTCCAGTTTTGATGAATTTCTGACATAACCCTCCAGCCCTGCCATGGCCCGGTACGCGCCGGGCGCCACTTTTGTAGGATTAATTCGAGGTTCCATCATTTTCCTCCTGGTTGTTTTAAGCCCCCTGCATATAGGGATGCACGAGCAGAAAAAAAGGGCCGGAAAAAACCGGCCCTCTCTCAAAATGATCTTCCTGTTCACATTCCTTCCGCGGCAGTGTGCCCTGCCTGCGGAAGCGCCATCCTAATCTTCGAAGTGGCCGCTCACCCCGCGGAACCCTCGAAACGCCTGCTTGATGCCCCAGCGGATCACCCGTGAGCTGTCATAGCAATGCGAGAGGATGTAGTTGCAGGTGGAGAGGCACGTCGTCGAGCAGGTTTTCTTCATTTCGTCGAGCTGGTGGACGTCAAGCTTGTGGTTCCCCACCGTGCCCCAGTCGTAGGTGGCGGAATACATGGGGAAGCACGGCGCCAGCGTTCCCTCGGGACGGATGATCAGGTTGTTCTGCCCCGCCCGGCACGGCCACGGTTTCACCTTGCCGCGCATCAGCTTCTTCATGTCAAGCATGTGCTGCTGCGGGTTGGCCATCTTGTAGCCCTGGCGGCTCTTGTCGATCAGGTAATCCAGCAGAGCCTCCACCTTCGGAAAGTCGTCCGGGGTCAGGTAGGTGGAATTGTCGTCCAGGTGCTTAAAGTGCTCCTGCTCCATCATCGGCGCCTCGTTCAGGTGATAATCGGTGGCGATGCCGTTATCGCGGGCAATCTCCGTCAGTTCCTTCACGTCGTCCTGGTTGATGTGGGTGATGTTGATGTTCATCATCACCGTATAGCCGTAATGCCGCTGCCGTTTGATCAGGTAATCGAAGTAGGGCCGGATTTGGTTCAGCGCCTTGGGCAGTCCCGGCTTTTCTTCCACGCAATCGATGGCCAGGTTCACAATCCCGATTCCGGCGTCGCCGATGCGATCAATCACTTCAGGGCGCATCAACCGGCCGTTGGTGGGCAGGTAAACGTAAAAATTCTTCTTGGCGGCGTAATAGGTCACCTTGTGCACAAACCCCGGCCGCAGCAACGGTTCGCCGCCCATCAGGGCCAGCACGCGGCAGCCCGTATCGTGCAGCCAGTCAACGGACCGGCGGGCGAGTTCCTCGGTCATGCCCTTCACGTCGTTGTTGTAACTCCAGCAGTAGTGGCAGTCGACGTTGCACTTGAACTCGGTGAAAAGGTAGGCAATGATCGGCCGCAGTTCGGAAGGTTTGAACCGGGACTTCACAAAAGGCAGCGCCCAGCACTTCAGGGCCCGCATGGTGTTGATCTTGTGATACTGCTTCTCGGTATAGTCCACGCCTTCGGGCAGCGGATTCTGCGGATAAACGGGTTCCGGCAGGGCCAGGCCCGGCGACTCCGAGGGTGAAGGTTTCGGCTGCAGAGGTGGGGTTGCTGTCCCGGTTCCCGGCTTCATCAACAGATCGTGCAGTTGGACATCCACGCGGACCGGGGTGGAAGCGCCAGTCGTGCGCTCCAGATTTTCAACTTCTGCCATCGAAATTTCCTTTCTTCACTTAGCGTTAGATCTATTCGGATGGCGCTTTCGGCCACGCACCCGCACACTTGAAAGACCAAGATGCCGTTTTAAGCGAATTAATCAGGCTTTCAACCCGGGAAATATCAAGTTCGACATATTCGGAAAGTATACACCCGAAAGCAACTTTGGACACCCGGTTCCAACCTTTCTTGAGAAGAAGCTCTCTGCCGCCGGGGCCGGCCCATCGGGCATTGGGCGCTTTTATTGGCTGTTGCAGGGTCCCGGCCCGCCCTCTTACCCCGGTGATGACCGCGGCACAACACTTTTCAGGGTGCGTCCCCAACGCCTTGGTTTCAGGGAATTTCACCTTGTTAAAGCCCCCGCCACGCGTTCGCATACCGTTCAGAGCTGCACTTCCCACAGGTAACTCGATCTTCGGTGGTTGTCATTTTCAGCCAGGTAAAGCCGGTGGTCGTCATCAATCGCGAGATCGTGTACGCGCGCGGGAGGCTCGTTCCGGGCCGGATCGCTCAAGTCCGTATACCCTTCAATCCTGTCGGTCCGCGTATCCCATCGGATCAACTGCGTATGCCCGTTCATCCCACCCGCGCCGTAAAGGACGCCGTCTTTGACCGCCAGGGCCGGAAGCCGCCCGGTGGCTGTAACGTTTGCCACTTTTTCCACTTTCCCGCTGCCCGTATCGATGCGAGCCAGCACCCCGGCCACGGTGCCCGCATAAATGGTGCAATCTCCGTCGTAGGCCATGGAATCGCAGAAGCCAAAGTCGTCCCTGTGCCGGGTTGCGGCCAGAGCGCTGGCGATTCCCTCCGGGGCTGGAGGGTCGGCAAGCAACTGCTTCCGGTCAGACTTGCGTGAAAGGCCGTAATCGAACCAGACGAACCGGTCGCCCTCCGGGTGATATTTGAACAGCCGCACCGGTTCCCGGCCGACGGTTTCATCCCAGGCGCGGGTCTCGGCGCAGGTGGCCCACAGCCATCCTTCTTTATCCACAACAGCGTTGTGCGGCTGCACAAACATTGTGGCGTTGGTCAGGTAGGCAAGCAGCTTCGACTCTCCGCTGGCCAGGTTCACCCGGTACACCGCTTCGGCGGGATAAGTAAAGGCATAAACAATCTCACGCTCCCAATCCGCGGCAATGGACTGGATATAAAGATGCTTCGCGGGCACGCCAATCAGGCTAAAAGCCCCCGTCTGGGGATCAAATTTGACCAGCTTGCCGCCCTTCGCCTCGTGCTGCTGGTCGAGGTCGTGCAAAAGCGAGGTGGCAAAATAGAGGCAGCGGTCACGGGGATTCAGCAGCAGTGTCCGATGGATCTTCACATCGAACGGGTCCGCCCACTGCCCGGTGTTCATAGATTCAAACGTCCCGGCGCCGGGGTTGAAGCGGTAAAGCAGATCGCCGTCCATGGAATTGAGCCCGCAGTAAAGCCTTTTCTCATACGGGTTCCACGCCACCGTATCAAAGCTGATCCAGCCCTTGAACCACTCCGCGTTCGACGCCAGCTCCCGGTAACTCCACCGCCCGGCGATTTCCTTTTCCCATCCTTCCAGCCTGTAATCGCGCAGGATGTGGGCCTTAACACTCCGTGGGCGCATAGACCGTCTCGCCTTCCAGCATCACCTTTTCAATTTCCAGCCTGTCCTCACCCACGCGGAACAGGGCCAGATTGGCAGGCTGGCCTTCCCTGACCTCGCAGCAGGTTTCAAAGCGCTCGAGCAGCCGGGAAGGATTGGCCGTAGCCGCCTGAATCGCTTCCGCCAGGGTTACACCGGCGTAGTCCATAAAAACCTTGACGGCGCGATTCATGCTCACAGCCGAACCCGCCATGCTGTGCCGGTCCGCCATCACCACCCGTCCTGTCGGGAGAAGTTCGATATCCAGGCCCACCAGTTTGTAGCGTCCCGGGGAAAGCCCCGCCACATGGACTGCGTCGGTGATCAGCACGCAGCCGTCGATGCCCTTCATCCGATGGATCACCTGCACCAGGTCGGGAGGCAGATGGAAGCCATCGCAAATCAGGCTGGCTGAAAGTTGGCGGAGGGCAAGCTGCGCCCAAATCGGCGTCTGGTGACGGTCAATCATCTGCGGGCAGCCGTTCCCGAGGTGGGTATTTAACTGCGCTCCCGCCTCGGCGCCCTGGTGGATCTGTTCCGGCGTCGCATCCGTGTGGCCCATGGAAACCACCAGTCCCGCCTTGCGCGCCCGGCGGATGAAGTCCAGCGCGCCCGGCAGCTCCGGAGCCAGGGTTACAATTCCAATCCGCCCTCCGGCTGCGTCCTGCAGGGCCATAAATTCATTCCAGTCGGGCGGCCGCATCACCTTCGGGTTATGCGCGCCACGCGAGCCGCCCGGCGAGATGTAGGGCCCTTCCAGGTGGTAACAGGGAGCGCACTGCGCAAAGCGCGGGTCGATGCGCCGGGCTTCTTCCAGCGCCCGGAAGCATTGCAGCAGCCCTTCCTGGGTGTTGGTAATCACCGTGGGACAGAAGGTGGTCACGCCGGTTTTCCAAAGCGCGGGCAGGACGTCGGGCGCCTTTTTCGGGTCAAGCCCGGCGTCGCAGAAGTCGATGCCGGCAAAGCCGTTTAACTGGATATCGATCAGGCCCGGGCTCACCCAGGGTTTTTCAGCGTCCAGCGGCCCCAGGATTTCGACCGAGGCGATTCGGCTTTCCTGAATCTCCAACCGGGCCAGACCCCTGTCCGGGATGTTGCCTACCAGCGCTTTTTGTTCCAATGACATAAGGCTCCATTTTCCGGAGAGCTGTTCCGCCAGGTTGCCTCGGCTGCACAGGCCGGAAGCCTCCGCTCGAGGGACCTTCCCTCGAGGCAAACTTCAGCTTTCAGGGCAGCCCGGCGGATCACAAACGCCACTGATTCTAACCTATTCCAGCGGGCAAAGAGAAGGGTTGGAGTGTCAGAAAGGTCACAGCGTGGTGTGACGTGGGACACAGCAACGGGTGACGAGAGTTCTAGAATGGAAGGGTAAGGCAGCGGGGATAAGTCCTCAAAGTGGGGCGAATCTTCAGATGCTCAAGGGGGCAAACATCATGGTTTCTCAACTCATACCAGTATTATCTGTCCATGGGCAGGGACAATCGGGAATTCCGGCAAAGCGGCCGCGGAAGACGGGCGAAATTTTGATGGAAGCTGTCGTGGTCCTTTTCTTCAGCCTGGGTCCGGCTCTGGGAGCGGCACTTTTTCTGATGTGGTTTGGCGGGCTGGCCTGGGGCGTGCTTTCATCGCTCTTCCGCTAGAGCCTGGCGCCGGACAAATCGGTTATTCCGTTTCATTCCGCGAGCATCCCTGGGCGTTCAATCCTGCAATACAGGCGCGCCCTCGGACCCCTGAAATTTTACCGGCATCTTCCCGGACGCCGGACGCCGGCGCCGCACCACTCAACTGCCCAAAGAGTCTTCTTAGAATGCCTAGGCGGACTTGTTACCCGTGTCTTTGGCCTCTTCGGTAACCCCTTTGAGGGCACCCTTAAACTCTCGAATCCCTTTTCCCAGCCCCTTGCCCAGTTCGGGCAATTTCCCGGGTCCAAAGATAATAAGAACGATCAGTAAAATGAAAAAAAGATGAGTTGGTTCCAGCAATCCTTCCATTCAGGGCCTCCCGGCAGCATATGAGTTTCCCGCCGCCAGCCTCATTATATCGCCGTCCATCGCAAAACCGAAGAGAAGGTCCCGCTTTATTTCCAGCCGTGGCAGGATCTTTTGGGGGCATTCCCAAATCTCCGCGGACGGTGTAGCATTTCCATTCGCCTGGAGACAAAGAAATGGCATTCCCATGGCCGCGAAAAATTCTTCTGCCGCTCTTGCTCATCGCCCTTGCCGGGCCCGCGGTGGAATATCCGGCCCCCGCACCCGGGCCGGCGCCACAGGCGACAGAGTCCCGCCTGCCGCCGGGATGGAAAATCTATCGCCATGCGGGAGCGCCCTTTGAATTCGCCTACCCGCAGGCCTTTCTGCTGGACGCGCATGTGAATCCCAAACTGGGTTTCATCTTCGCGCTGATGAAGAAGCCCGGCACGCCCTGGCTGGTCGACATTGACTTTCACCGACCGCGCGGAATACTCCATGGAGCCATACTCAAAAATGTCGCTGGAGGAATTTGCCGTGGCGAGGGCCCAAGCGGGCTGTGACGCCGATGGGCCGGGTGGCAGCGTTTCCTGCCCCGGCGTGGCGCGCAAGCAGACGTTCAGGAACCAGAACGGGCTCGAGGTTGTGGAGTTTTATCTCAACCGCGTGAATGAAGGCTACGACCCGCCCGAAATCGAAAAAAGCATCTTCGGCCCGATTGAGGCGGTGCTGCTGCCCACCGGAAAATCCGGCCAGGTGCTTACCTTCAAGCACACGGACAAGGACGAGAACGGGCTGGCCAGCGATGATCTATTGAGGCGGATGGCCGATCTGGTGAGTCTCGCCCAGTGAGCGCCGGCCATGCCGGGCCTAGTCGTCGGCCAGTTCGTAGCCGGCTTCAGACCAGCCGCGCCAGCCGCCCGCCATGGAGGCGACGTCGCTGTAGCCCATTTTCTGCAGGCTTTCAGCAGCCAGCGCCGAACGGTACCCGCCGCCGCAATAGAGGACCAGCGTGGTGTTCCTGTCGGGAACCGTCTGCTCGATGTCGCGCTCAATAATTCCTTTGCCGATGTGAATGGAGCAGGGCAGGCGGCTGGCGGCCCATTCGCTCTCTTCGCGAACGTCAATCAGGCAGAACTTCCTGTCGGAATCGAGCCACTGCTTCACCTGGTGGATGTCCACTTCCTTGATCCGGCTCTTCGCGTCCTCAACAATCTTTAAGAATTGCGGTGAATGCTTCACAGTTCCTCCAAAAGTTCCATCATACACAAACGCGGCGGGCAGCAAACAGGCCTCTGCCCCCGCCGCGTGCCGCCCGCCGGAAGCTTCCCGCCTTAAATGCGTCCGAACTTCTTGATGGCTTCCTCAACGGACTTGTATTTGAAAATGAACGGATACATCGAGTGCTCGGTGAAGTCCATTTGCTGCGCCTTCTTCAGCACCTCTTCCGCCTTGTCGCGCGGCACCACCACCACGCCGTCGTTGTCCGCGGCGATGATATCTCCGGCCGATACCGGCACGCCGTCGCAGTCAATCCGGATGTTCGATCCGGCAAAGACATAGTGATTCACCGAAGTGGAGGGAACAATTCCCCGGGCGTAAACCGGAAACCGGATTTTCTCCAGGTAGGGAGTGTCGCGCGTTCCGCCGTCGATCACCGCGCCCACAAAGCCGCGGGCCGCCATGGCCGTGCCCATAATGCCTCCCATGCCGGCGATGTTGACTCCGTCTTCCACCTTCATCACGTAAACGTCGTTGGGGCCGCCATGGTCAATGGCCGCCAGCATGCCGCCGAGCGCCGCCCCGCCTTCATGGTTCTCCTGCTTCTTCAGCAGCACGGTCACGGCATAACCCACAAACTTCGTCTTGAAGATCGGCCGCATCTGGTGGCTCATATACATTTTGCGGCCGTAGAGTTCCTCCTCGGCGTCGGAAATCGAGGCGACTTCGACCTGGCGGTAATCCTGCAGCATCTGCTGCTGCGCGGTCATTTCTGCTGGGGCCGCTGCGGCGCCCTCCTGGGCTTGTGTCCCTTTGCCGCCGCTCGACATCCAGAGGAAAGCCACGCAGCCAACCAGCACAAACATTGCTGTTTTCTTCAAAAGGTGAAGGCGTTTTTCCATTTTATTCTCCTGTTCAGCTATCGATGGGATTTCAAACCGTTGCTAACCAAATTCCGGGCCGAGAATGGAGCAGAGCAGTTCCGGCCGGCCAGGAAAAGTGTTCGGCCCTCGCACCATGCGCGTGAGCGGCCGCGAAACCTGGAATCCCCGCGCCAGCAAGAGTTCCCCGGCAAACCGGCGGTCCTTTAGCGCGTCAACAAAAACGGTTTCGCGGCCGGCGCGCCCGAGAAATTCATCCAGCAGCCCGGCGGCCGTTTTCTCGTCGCGCGCCATCCACGGCCCCAGGTGGTCGGCCAGCGTTCCGCGCCGCCCGAAAGTGTATCCGTCAATTTCGCCGTTGCGCTCCGTGGCCATGGCAAAGTCCGGATTCTCAGACGCCAGCGACCGCAGCAGAGGACTGCGATCGGCGCCAAAAACTTCACGGTCAAGTTGCAACACGGCGTCCGCAAACGCCTGCGGCGCGGGCGTCGCTGCCGCCTGCGGCCGGGGCCGCTTCAGCCGCCAGCGCTCGATTTCGTATTCGTCCACAAACCCGAGCTTCTGGTAAATGGGCCGGCCCGCCGGCGTGGCGTCCAGCTTCATGGTCCGGATACCGATGGCGTCCAGGTACTCAATGGTTTTTTCCAGCAGGCGCGTTCCGATTCCACGCCCGCGAAATTCCGGGTCCACCAGTACCATGCCGATCCAGGCAAAACGCTGCTCGTAAACAATCGTGGCCGCCGTGCCCACCACCTTGCCTTCCACTTCCGCCGCAAAGCATCCCCGGGGGCTTGACTCGAGAAAGCACCGCCAGTCGGCCAGCGTCTGGTTCCATCCCGCCAGGCTTTTCAGCCGCATCCCGGCAGCGATGTCATCGGATGTCATGGTGCGAAGGTTCATAGGTTGTCGTGTGCCATTCTCCGTCGTCATCCTGAGGAGACCCGCCACCGCGTGGCGCCGAAGGATCTGCTTCGTTTGTCTTCAGGAAGACACAGCAGATTCTTCGCCTCGCTCAGAATGGCGGGCGCTTTTTCGTGCAACCTGATCGGCCATCCTACGCCGTTTTTCTGCTCAGGTAATAGTAAAGGACCGGCGTCACCAGCAGCGACAAAACGATGGCGATCAGGATGCCGCCGATTACGGCGATGGCCAGCGGCTGCAACATCTGCGACCCCGAGCCGATCGCCAGCGCCAGCGGAAGAAATCCCAGCGCCGCCGCCAGCGCCGTCATCACGATGGGCCGCAGCCGCCGCCGGCCCGCCTGCACAATGGCTTCTCTGGCGCTGTAGCCCGCCGCGCGAAACTTTCCTTCCGCGTCCAGAATCAGGATGCCGTTCTTGGCCACAATTCCGATCACCATGATCAGCCCCATGAAGGACGCCAGGTTAAAGGTTGCGCCGGTGACCAGCAGGGCGAGCAGCACGCCGGCGGTGGAAAGCGTGGCGGAAGCGAGAATCGCGATGGGCGCGGAAAAGTTTTTGAACTCAAAAAGCAGGACCAGAAAGACAAAGAGCACCGCCAGAAACAGGACCATCACCAGGTCGCGGAACGATTTCTGTTGCGTCTGGTAGGTGCCGCCGTATTCCACGCGAATCGACGACGGCATGTGGAGGCCCGCCATCGCACGCTTCACGGCGGCGATTCCATGGCCCAGGTCCAATCCCTCCAGGCGCGCCGTGACGGCGACGTAACGCTGCTCGTGGTCCTGCAGGATTTCCGTCTGGCCGGGCAGTTCGGTGATGGAAGCGAGACTGCCCAGGCTGGCCAGTTGCCCGGTGGGGCTGATCAGCAGCATGTTGTTCATCGAGCTCAGCGACGAGCGGGCCGTTTGGGGAAAGCGAATGCGCACGGTGTAAGGCCGGTCATTCACCACGGCCGGCTGGGCCGCGGGAACGCCGTCCAGCATGGCCTGGGCCTCTGTGGCCACGTCCTGCGGCGTAAAGCCCGCGTGGGCCGCCTTCGCCAGGTCCACGTGGTACACCATGGCGGGGCCGCTGGTGGTGGAATCGATCCCGTTGTCGATATCCACCACGGGATGCCGGCCGCCCGCCTGGATGTTGCCGATGGCGTCCGCCACCTTGGGCGCCCAGGAATCGAGCAGTTGGGCGTCGGGCGAAAACAGCTCGATAAAGACGGGCTGCGGCGCGCTGGTCAGGTCGCCGATCATGTCCTGAAGTTTCTGAACGAAATCCACGCTTACCGCCGGTTCCTGCTGCGCCACCTTTTTGCGGATGTCGTCCATGATCTGCCAGACGTCGCGGCTGCGGTCCGTCTTGAGCTTCACGGCGATATCGCCGGTATTGGCTTCCGTCACGGCGGCCAAACCCAACTGCAGCCCGGTGCGGCGGGAAGTGGTTTCAACTTCGGGCACCGAATGAATGATCTGCAGAATACGGTCCAGCATGCGGTTCGTTTCCTCGAGCGAGCTGCCGGGCGGCGTCACATAATCCAGGATAAAACTTCCTTCGTCCATGGGCGGCAGCAGGTCGGAACCGATATGCCGGTAGCAGAAAAACGAGACCAGGATCAGGACCGCGGCCAGCACCGCCAGCAGCCAGGGGCGCTCCAGTATGCGGCGAAACCAGTGGTCGTAAAAACCAATGACGCGGCTGATGGTCTTTCCCATTGAGCGTTCTTCATGCGCCATCATCCGCCGCAAGTCGAGCTGCTCAGGGGTCAGGCCGGCGGAAGCTTCCGCTGGATCACTTTCGCCCGGCTCGGGTGGGTTCGCTTCATTCCCGCTCCCGCCGGGCAGGTCCGCATCGGGTGCTGGTTTGTGGCGCAGCAGGTAAAGGCACAGATTGGGAGTCCAGGTGAGCGCCAGCGTGAGGGAGGCAAAAAGCGCCACGCCCACGGTCACAGCAAGGGCGCGGAAGAAAACGCCGGTCACTCCGGTGATGGCGACGAGCGGCACAAAGACGACGATGGGCGTCAGGGTCGAGCCAATCAACGGCACGGTGAGTTCGTTCAGAGTGTGTGCAACCGCTTCAAACCGGCCTTCGCCAGCCTCACGGCGCAAGACGACGTTCTCCACCACCACAATGGCGTCGTCGATAATCAGCCCCACCGCGGCCGCGAGTCCCCCCAGCGACATCAGGTTAAAACTCTCGCCCAGCATTTTCAGCGCAATAAACGTCATCAGAATACTGATGGGGATCACCATGCCGGCGATGAAGCTCGATCCCCAGTCCTGCAGGAAGAGCACCAGCACCGCCGAGGCCAGAATGATGCCGATCAGGATGGCGTCGCGCACGCTCTTGATCGATTCGCCCACAATCCATGACTGGTCGTAAAAATTGCTGACCTTCACTCCGGGCGGCAGAGTCTTTTCGATCCGCTGCATCTCCGCTTTCACTTCAGTGGCCACGTGCATGGTGTTGCTGGCGCGCTGCCGGTTCACATCGATCAGAACGGCAGGCTGCCCGTTCGCCGTCACGATGGTATAGTTGGGCGCTATTCCTGATGAAACGCCGGCCACGTCCCGGACATAAAGGGAATTGCCGGCGGCGTCCTTCTTCACATAAATGTTGGAGATTTCCGGCGGATTCTGAACCTGGCCGCTGATCAGGTCCAGGTACAGCTTGTGATCGTGCGTCAGCAGGCCCGGCGACTGGATCAGGTTGGAGCGGTCCACCGCGCTCAGCAGGTCGGAGACGGTCACGTGGGTCACCAGCAGCTTGGCCGGATCGGGCGTAATGTGGAATTCCGGCACCTGCATGCCCTGGACCAGAATGCTGCCCACACCCGCCAGGCTGTTCAGCCGGGGTTTGATGCCATACGTGGCCAGGTCCCAGAGCTCGGTCTGCGGCACGGTCTTGGAGGTCAGGCTGTAGCCCATGATGGGAAAACTGGAAAATTCCAGGCGGTTGGTTTCAATCCTGGCGGTCGCCGGCAGATCGGGCCGCACCCGGGCCACCGCAGCATTCACACGCTGCAGCGTCTCAAACATGTCCACGTTCCAGTTGAAGAACAGATCGACTTCCGCGGAGCCCCGGCTGGTGATCGATTTCACGTCCTCGATGCCCAGCACGCCGCCCACCGCTTCTTCAATCGGCCGTGTGATGGTGACCATCATCTGGTCAATGGGCATCACGCCGTTGTCCACGCCGATGATGACCCGGGGGAAATTCGTGGTGGGAAAAACCGCAATGGGAATGGTGAAGCCCAGATACACGCCCACCAGCGCCAGCGCAACAATCAGGAAAATGATCGGCTTGGAATCCCGCGCAAACCAGTAGGAAGACGCATCCTGGTCGCGCGCGCCGGTGGCCGGCGGAACATCGGGATTGGGCTGGGTGCGGCTGTTCATCAAGAGATCAATACTTCACTTTGGTGCCGTCGGGCAGGCCGTAGGCGCCCTGGGCCACAATCAGCTGCCCCTGCTTGAGCCCCTGGGTGATTTGCACTTTGCCGGCCTGCTCGATGCCGGTTTTTACTTTCGTCTGGTGCGCCACGCTCGTGCCATCAATCGCCATCACGTAGGGGCCGAGATCGGGATCGCTCAGCAGCGCCGCCTGTGGAATCACCAGCGCGTCCGGCACCTTCCTGGCCGTCACCGTCACCGTTACCGTGGAGCCGGGCTTCAGTTCGTCGCCCGGGTTGCGTGCCTCGACCCACACCTGCACCGTGGTGCTGTTGGGATCGAGCGCCGGGCTCACCACCGTCACTTTTCCGGCCAGCGGTTTTGAGGCGCCCGGCCCGGAAATCTCCGCCGCGTCGCCCACCTTCAGCAGCGCGGCTTCCGACGCCGGAACGCGCGCCCGCGCCACCACCTGCGACAGGCCCATCACGGTTATCAGCGGCATGCCGGCGGATGCCATATCGCCCGGGAACAGCGGCCGGTCGGTGACCACGCCGTCAATGGGGCTGCGGATTTCAGAATAGGAAAGCTGCGCCTGGGCGCTTTCATAAGCGCCCCTGGCGGCATTCAGTTGTCCCTGGGCGGCCTTCAACTGCGCCTTCATTCCCACGGATTGCAGTTTCTCAAGCGTCTGCTCGGCGCTCTGCAACTGCGCCTGCGCCTGGGCCAGCCCCACCCGCGCCTGGTCCAGTTGCTTGCCGGCCAGGGCGCCCTGCTGGTAAAGCTTTTTGCTGTTGTCATAAAGCTTCTGGGCGGCGGCGAACGACGCTTGGGCGCTGTCCACGTTGCCCTTTGCCTGGGTAATCTGCTCCGGCAGGCTGGAGGCGGTGGTGCCCTGGTAATTGGCCTCGGCCTGTTCGTAAGCGCCTTTGGCCTGGGCGGCGGCTCCGGCCAGGTCTTTGTTTTCCAGCACCGCCAGCAATTGCCCGGCGCGCACGCGGTCTCCGCGCTCCACATAAAATTTCTGAATGGGGGCGCTGATCTTGGGCACGATGGTGGCCTGCTGAAGCGGATAGAGCACCGCCTCTGAGCTGACCTGCTGCTCGATTTCGCGAACGCTCCACCTTGACCGCCTGCACGGCAACCAGGGGCTCAGGTTCCGGCGCTTCCTTGCCGCCGCAGCCCGCCATCAGAAGTGAAACTCCCAGCGCCAGCCAAACCGTTGCCCGGTGCTGCAATCCATGCCCTGGTTGATGTGGCATCAGTTAGAAGCTCCCCGTGAGCGTCTGGAGGCTGGCCAGGGCCACGCGGTAACGCGCCAGGCCGGCCGCGTAGCTGTCGCGGGCCTGCGTCAGCGTATTCTGGGCGTTCAGCACATCCAGCACCGTGGCGTCTCCTGACTTGTATCGAAGCGTGTTCAGCCTCAGGCTCTCCGCCGCCAGGCTCGCCGAGCTCTCGAGCGAGGCCAGTTCCTCCCGCGCCGTTCGCGCTTCATTATAGTAGGAATAAAGGTTTTTCAAAACCTGCCGCTGCGCAAAACTCAGGTTGACCTGCGCCAGCTCCTTCTGATAGCGGGCCTGGTGCAGCTTGCTGATGTTCGCTCCCCAGTGCCACACCGGCACGTTCAGCGTGGCGGTTACAAAGTAGCCCAGGTTGGGCAGCCGGCCGGCTTCCGGAAAGCCGCTGGCCACGCTGTGCAGCGCCAGGGCGTTGGCCTCGATTCCGTAATCGACGTCAAACGACAGGGTGGGCAGGAAGGCCGCTTTCGCCTGCGAAACTCCATAGCGCGACTCGCGCAGGGCGGCCATGGCGGCGCGAATTTCCGGGTTGCCGGCTTCCGCCATTTTGGTTGCTTCCGCCAGGGTGGGCAGCGGCGGAGAAGTGTTGAGGTCATCCACCACGTTAAAATTCTGATTGAAGTCCGGGAACAGCATCACCGCCAGGGCCAGCCGGGCGTTCGACATGGCCAGGGTGGATTCCTGGAAGGCCTGCTGCTGCTGGTTGTATTGGATCTGGAAGGTGATCACGTCGCTGTGCGCCACCTCGCCGCCCTGCTCCAGTTGTTGGCTTGCCTTGAGAGACCGCCCCGCCTGGTCCAAAGCCTGCTGCGCCGTCGCGTACCCTCGCTCCGCCGCCACCAGCGCGTAGTAGGCCTGCGTCACCACCACCTTCAGCCCGCGCTGCGCAATCTCCTGCTGCGCCCGCGCCATCTCTTCCGTCGCCGTGGCGCGCCGGTATCCCGCCAGCGTAAAGGTGTCGGCGGAAAACGTCTGGCGGAAAACGCCCCAGGCGCGGTAGACGTGAACGCCGTCATTGGTCACATATCGCCCGCTGGGCACGATGCCGTTGCCCTGGGTGGCAAGTTCCTGCATGGTGTAGTCCACCGAGGGCAGCAGGGTGGCCCGCGCCTGGGTCACGCCGGCCCGCGCCATCTTCGCGGCCGTCACCGCCGCCTGGAATTGCGGACTGTATTTTTCCGCGCGCTCGAGCGCATCCTGCAGGGTGAGGGTGAGCGGCGCGCTGTTGCTGTTGTTCGCGCCCGCGGCTGCGGCGCCCTGCTGAGGGTCCGGCCCGGAGGCCAGAGTGGTGAGAAGCTGGGCGTCGGAAACTTTGGAAGTCCGCGCCGTGCTGGGGCCCTCGGCCGCAGCGGCGCGCGTGCCGGCCCCGGCCGGCAGCAGCACCAGCGCAAGTGCTGCAAGAATTCCGCAGGCCCATCGCAGGCGCGACCAGCCAATCCAGCCCGCGCCGCCCTGCTCGAATGCAGGAACCTTTGCCGATTGTTTCCGCCGTTTCGTGATGTTCCGGCCGCTGTGCATGTTCACCTCCTGGTCCGTCAATTCTCGCAGATTATTCCTGAGGACTCACGCGCTTTCTCCGGGGCTGGGTCTGCTTGTCGTTGCCTGCTGTCCCATGGCTCACGCCATGGGCTATAGTCTGCCGCCCCCTTCGGGGGCTCAACAGCATTTCGCCTTCACGCGGGTTCGGCATACGTCCGCTTTTTGCATTTATGCCCCTTGGCGCCCGATCGTGCCAGTTTTCTAGCGCGGGCCTTTACTGCCTGCGGTTTTTATCACCAGGAAAGAACCGCAGGCCGCAAGGGCCTACTGCTACACCCCAGGCCCGGAGGGCCGAAAGAATTTAGCCCACCGCGTGAGCCGTGGGAATCGGTTGGCGTTAAAATCTTCCCCAGCCCCGGCAGGGGCGAAAGAACCAGAGGCGATGGTGGCGGCAAGTGACTTTCTGCCCGTGGCCTTTTCGCAAAGAGAGGAAGCCTCTCGCTTCGCGCGACCGCAGACTCGACAAAGCGCGTATGCGCGCTACCCACGGTTGACCTCGCCTCGGGTGCGGGTTATCATCGCCTTCATGAAACCGGAAGGGGCCGAGGAGACGGATCAAGAGCCCAACGAGAGAGCAAACGTTCATCCCACTAACAACCGCCCACACTGGGCTGATGCGGTCATTGCCGTCTTCACGATTCTGATATTTCTGACGTATATCACGTCCGACTACTTCCTCTGGAAACAGATGCGTTTAACTCAGAAATCGTTGAATGACAGCGAAACGTCCTTCGCTGAGACTCTGGCTCAGATGCGAGCACAAACAAAAGCTCAAGTAGCCTCTGCCAATGCAGCAGGAAAGGCTGCCGAGGCAATGGCGGCCGAAGTCAATAAACTAAAATCTGCTGTGGCCGAAACACATGCACTTGTCATGGCTGCTCAGACCGCGAACACTAACGCCGTCTCTGCCGAAAGACCTTGGATCGGAGCCAGTATCCAGGTCGAAGATTTTGAGCCCGGGAAAGTGCCGGTATATGCCATCCGATTCGTTAATACCGGAAGGCGACCCGCAAGGGTTACGTTGACAGCAGGATTTGCGGCTGCTTACTCCAAGTTCCCCGAACATCCCCCATACCTATTTGATACGGCCCCAAGCACGAGCATTCTTACGCCTGGAGGAACTAGTCTTACTACCTGGCGTGGGAAATCGAAGTTAACCGCTGCGGACATCTCGATATTCAGGAGTGGCCCTCAACGATTTTTTGTTTACGGCGAAATTGACTATTCCGACATTGGTAGCGATAAGCCGTTCTGGACCCATGTGTGCAGCCAATATATGCCCTCAGTAACCCCTCTCAACGATGGTTTTGTAAACTGCAGCAAATACAACGAGGCTCAATAGTTGTCGGCGGGTGGCGCATATGTCGCGCCCTTTGCGATGTATGCGGCTCCTCTTTCGCAACATGAACAGATGTCGCAACGTCACTGATGTAGAATGGCGCCATGCCCCGGCAGAAACATTACTACGGCGAGAACCACCTTCACTTTCCGGCCCGGCACACGCGCATACATGCCAGAATACGGCACGTATGCGCCACCCGCCGACTTCGCCGGGGTAAACTCCAGCCGTGGGACTCGTTTGGCGTTAGAATCCACTGAGCCCCGGCAGGGGCGAAAGGCATGCAGCTTGGCGCATAGGTGCGGACCGGCGTGAGCGCAACCGAGCGCCTCTCGCTTCGCGCGATCGTCCCGATCTATCGGGGCGGCACCCGCGTATGCACCGCCCGTGTCAGCCGCCAGACCCCGCGAGAAGGGTATATAATCCTGGTTCGTGGAGCGAGCGTTCAAATTGCTGGAGGCTTTTCTCGCGCATCCTCTCCTGTGGGGTGTCATTTGTATTGTAGCGCTTGCAGTGGCACTAACGGGCAGACTCAGCCTGACCGCGGCGACTTGGCTGCTCTGGATCGCGTACGCGGCAGCCACTTTCGGTATTCTCCGGACCAACATTCTAAGCGGTGACCCCACCATCAAGCTGCTAAGCGCCCTTGCGATTGCCAGCATTTTGGCAATTGGCGCGGTACTTTTGCAGCGCTGGTTCCGTGGAAAACCTATGATTGCCAGGGAGGCTGAAACGCTCCACCGGGCGGGAGTGGCGGTTACGTCTGCTGGGAGCGGCGAGGTTCCGCCCCAATCCGAATCCGCCCCTACTATGGTGGCGATGACGGAGGCCCAATTTCAAGGGCTAATGTCGGCACTGGCAAAGGGGTCTCATCCCCCGACGGTCCTCGATGGAAGCGGCAGCTCGTTGAATTCCGACCTGAGATATACCTTCTATGGCAGGGACAGGCTTTACTTCGTATACAGCAATCCGTCCCCTTACGTTGCGTCAAAACCAAGAATAACATTCGGTCTAATGGACCTTACCAATCCGTATTCATATTCGGTACACCCCGGCGAAAGACCGACAGCGCAGCCGTTCCCCATCCCAACGCGAGTTCTCTCAAACGACTACATTAGGCCGGGAGAGTCGGCAGGATATGAGGACCTGCTCAGTAACTTTATGGGTCATATAAAGGGCGGTGACATAATCTGGGGAGTTGCCTGGATCACTTGTGTGGACTGCGCAAGGAATAGGGCCTACTACGTGTATTGGAAAGCCGGAGACGGCGGATGGTATGCAGAAACCGACCCGAAACGTTTGCAACTTCCTAAGCCAGTAATGACACCTTTCTCCGACTCTCAGGTCGACGAGTACGTGGATAAGCTGGTTCCACTTAAAGAGCGCCAACATATGAAGGAAAAGTTCAGCCCTTAGGCCGCTCCCGTGAGCTGGGTAGCACAGAGTCCGCGGCATAGATGTCGTACAGAGGAAACCAGCTTTGTGAAGGCCTAAGGATGCATAACCGAAAATACTGTGTTGAGTGCGGCTCCCGGCTCCAGAGCAAGGTTGTGGACGGCAGAGAGCGTGCGGTCTGTCCGGCTTGCGGCTGGATCCTATACGAGCAACTCATCGTCGGGGCCGGAGCCGCTATCGAGCGAGATGGGTGCCTCCTGCTTCAGCGCAGAACAACAGAGCCTTTCAAAAGCCTTTGGGGCCTTCCTGGAGGCCACGTCGAGCCTGACGAGGACCCAGAGCAAGCCGTTATAAGGGAGACTCGCGAAGAGACCGGGTTACAGGTCGCGGTGGACAGCTTGCTTGGTGTCTTTTTCTTCGACGACCATCCAAAGGGTTGGGGAGTCTTCATCGTTTACAGGTGCTCCATCGTAGGGGGTAATCCCGGGGGCGCTGAAGGAGGCTCATCTCCTGCCTTCTTCGACCGCGAGCATCTCCCGTCTGACATTTCCGGTGGTGGCCATGGCAAAGCCATTTTTGCCTGGGCTAAGGCCAAAGGGCTCACACGGCAAGAAGAGTGGAGCCAACTCGCAAACGCCATTGCTATGCGCTCAAGCGAAGACCAGGTGCTTTGGAGTATCTTCGGCACATTTTGGGCCGCGAACGCGATTCTTCTTGTTGCGTTATTCACGACCGGAAAGCCACCCGAAGATGCAAACGTCGGCCTTGTTGTCTCTGTGGTTGGAGTTCTCATCTCCTTTGTTTGGAACACAATTCAAAAGCGCGCGCTGGGGCATCTAAAGAAGCACGAAGCACTTATTTGCAGAATGGAGAAAGAGCTGGATTTCGAAAGGCGTTTTTCCATAAGCACGGAAATTAATACAACCGATTATGAGACGTTTCTCGACAAGGGGATTCGGGCGAGGCAAATCATGCCAGCTTGCAGTGCGGCAGGCATAGCCCTGTGGCTGCTGGCTGTCTTTTACTTCCTAGGGAAGTAAGTTTGAGGTTAGCGGGTAGATTCTCTCTTGAATATCAAGAGGGATTTCTCTTTTGGAGGAGCAGGGAACTTTTCTCTTTGAAGGGACAATGCGGCCACGGTCAAAGGTTTTCTGACCGTGGTTTCTTCTAGGATCAAAGGGTTTTAAAAACCTTCGGCGCTGGCCTGGCAATTCCATGACATTCTTGAATTACGGAGGTGAAGTCGATTCGCGGCTGGCGCAGAGGCGGTTTCTGTCTCTGCGATCCCGAAGGGCTGGCTTAGGCGAGGCGCAAGACGTATAGTACAGGGCCATGGCGCGCCGCAGGCTTCCCTACATTCCGGGCGAACTGCAATTCATCACCTCAAGCATCCCGCAAGGCGGGACCGCACGCCGGCGATGCCGAAGCGTAGCAGAGGGCTCCGTCCTCCCGCGGGAGCGCAGAGCGCTCCCCTACTCTCAAACAAAGGCTGAAGGGGCGCCCAGTGGCGGCACGGATGAATCCGTGCCCTTTCGCAAGAAGCCGCGCAACGGTGGTGCTTCTACGGAGACTGGCCGTGGCCAAGCTGGAGATTATATTTTTTGCAGGACGCCTCGGCCATCGCAATGGATCGGGTGGAATGAAACCAAGCAAAATGCCTCTCGCTGCGCGGAGCGGCTTCGCCGTCATTAGCCTCCGATTATAGCCTACTATACGCCGGACACCCCCCAAATGGGACGTTTGGGACATTTGAGACATTTGGGACGATTTTTGTAAGTTGTTTATAATAAATAACTTATATAAATTACATGTGACGAAAAATCGTCACTTTGCAAAATGTGTTTCATTTTGAAACAGTGGGTAAAAATTACACCATCATCCAAAACGCTTAATGGATGGGCGGTACCTTGAGGATTTCAGCATAGACCAGCCGGCGTCCTTCGAAGGGCTTGCCCATGGTGTACATGAGCTGCCCCTGCTCGTTGACCGCGTCCGCCGGGAGGATCTCGAACTCCCTGATCACCAGCCGCAGCGCCTGGTGCTTGGGCACCTGCAGCTTGTGCAGGCGCATCTGGTATCGCCAGACGTTGTAGATGCCCAGCGGCTTGGGTTGCATGACCACCGTGCCGTTGGGCAACGGGATCCACGCCGTCTCGTCGCCGCCGCCGGTGGGATTGGTTTCAATGGTGGCTTCCACCAGGCTGGGACCTTTGCCGGCGCTGCCGGCCGAGTAACTGAGTCCCGCCACCACGATGTCAATGTCGGTGGGGTTCTTGGGATTGTAGGTGATGGTGGCGGTGCGTTCCGGCGTCAGTTGCGCCAGGTCCGCAAGCACCACTTGCGAGAGGTGCGCGTCCGGCAGCGAGTGGGGCTGGTAGCGCACCAGCGCCAGGCGGATGAAGGGCATATACGACTGGCCGGCGTCAATCTCTATGTCGCAGTACCACAGCCCGCGCTCATGGTCGTACTCGGGCGTGAAGGCGGCGACTCCCACTTCGTAGAAGCTGTCGGTGGGACCCTGCAGGCCTTCAAGTTCCTGGAGCGTGAGCCGAAGGCCAATCTGCGTCGTGTTCCTGAAGTGGCCGAAGGTGGGCATATCCGCAGGCAAAGAATTCGACGCCCAGATGGGATCCATGCCCCATTGCGTCACCACATGTTTGAGGGACTCCGGCAGTTCAGCGGTGAACTTCTCCATCCGGGCGAATTGTTTCAGGTTCACTCGCTTCTGCTGGCTCCCGCTCTGCTGCGAACTTCCCACGGTCTGATGCCCAGGGAGATCACCCTGGTTCACCACCACGCCGGACTTCTGGATGGGCGCCTGCAACACGCTGGGCCACACCACCACACCCAGCAACTCGCCGGCGCCGGAGGAATACCAGGGACGGTCGAGATAAATCCGCAGCCCGCCGGGCATGCGTTTGCTGGTGGCGCCATATCCTTTGATCCCCGAAATCGGCGTCCCTGAAATGTCCGGACTCATCTTCCCGTCGAATCGAACTCCATCCTTCCGCTCCCATCCAAAGGTGGGAACCACGTAAAGAACATTCGGCCGGGCGGGCCGCGCGGAGTTGGGAACGTCAACCTGCACCGCGGCGCTCTTGCGAGTCAACTGATCGGGTTCCATGGTGGGGAAATATTCCCTGAAGCGCGTGGTGGCCACAGCCTGGTAACTGACATTGCGGTATTTGGTATCGCCAAAGTCGTGCCGCCAGGAATAGCCGAAGTTTTCAAACCCCAGGTGGTATTGCGGAGGCCGGAAGAGCCGGACGTCGTTCGGGATGGCGAGGCCAGGCTGGGCCTTGTATTCCGGCCGGACAAAAGTCTCCTGGCCGGAGGCCGCCGCCTGCTGCTGCTGCGCCTGCTTCTGCTTCGACTGCTTCTTCTTTGACACGGTGAAGGTCCGCATCTGGTATTTCTGCGAAGAGGAACTGGACGATCCCTGCCCTGCTGTTCCCTGGTTTGTGGTTGCTGCCATCTGCAACAGGTCAAAGATCTCGTTGTCCTCCCGCGTAAGGTCGCGAGTATAGACGTGAGCGCTGCCGTCGAGCGTACCTGGCCCCTTGGGATCAGTGACGTCGTCGATCGGCTCCTGCCAGTTGGCAACCACTTCCACCTTGAGGGTGCTCTTGCCGTCGATTTGCATGGCGTGGTCATCCGCAATGTAGGCAAAGGTTTCTCCCAGGTGGCGGTTGGGCGAAAGATGATGAAACGCCGGAGCGATCAGCGGCTGCTGCACCGCGTGCACCACCACCAGTTCCCGCGACGGCGTCACCATCCAGAAGCGCCCCTGCGCAACCGCAGTGCTCATCATCGTCAGATTGGACGGCCGCGCCTGCTGGATCCAGTTCCAGACGCCCATGACCGACTGGTTGTGGCTGCCTGTCTGGCCGCCACCAAGGTAGGAACTCAGTTCGAACGTTGCGACTTCAGCCTTCGGCAGTTTCACGATCAGCGTGCGGTTCGAATCATCCCATTCCCAGGATGTCTTTCCCTGCCCTTCCACCACCTTCACAAAAAACGGCCGGGCATCCGGCCAGTTCGATCCCTCCGGATAGAAATCAACCGGCGGCACCGTCCCGGCATCCTTGCCGTCCTTATCCAGCAGCACCATGGACATTCCGCGGGAAAGCGGGTCCGGCAGGTAGGGAATTTCCAGCTTTTCCGAGATGGGGTTCTTCGTCATGGGATCCAGCGCAAAGGCGCCCTCCGCTTTGTTGGCGATCATCTGGTAGGTCGCAGGGTCCTTTTTCATGGCGCCGGAATCAAGGTCAAACATCCCGTGCCTTTCGGCCATCAGTTCGCTGGTCTTGGGCGGAGCGACAATGCGGATAGCAGCTTCGGTATAGGATGAATCGGAAACCAGCTGGGCGTACGCCGGCGCGTACTCCTGCGCAGTCTTGTCAAAGTTGCTGCGGATCACCGGGCGGTAGAGGGCCTCGCCGGGAGACTTTTCTCCGTCGAGCGACTTCGTAAGAACTGCCACGGGTCCAACCACAGGCTCAAAGCGATTGTAAAGATGCGGATCAGTAGCCCTGGAAAAATCGGTGGCGCTGGGAGCGTCATAGGCCAGGCTGTTGCCGGCCAGGTCCACCACGCGCGCCCGCACGCGATACGTCCGGCCAAAGCGCAATTTGGGAAGCGATCCCGGCTGGGGAACAAACGTTGCCACCATCTGGAAATCTTTCGACGCCCGCTGCTGGGCTTGTGCTGGATCATTCAGTGGCTGGGGAATTCCTTCCGGGCTGATCACTTTTCCCGGCCGCGGCGCGCACAGGCTCCAGCCTTTCCAGTCGAACATCGACTCGTGCAGATACAGGTCCTGCTGATTGTCCGTTCCGGAAGCAGGCTGCACCGAAGACTGCGTGGCAGCGAGTTGTACGAAGCCCTCATCCTGGTACTGGCGCAGAAGGTTGGCCCCGAAAAAGTTGTAGGTGCCCACCCGCCGGCAAAGCGAATTCCAGCTTTTGGTTTCCGAGTCCCAGACGTCCACGCGGTAGCCGCGCACCACGTCTTCGGCATAGAGCGTTACCTGGTCAGGAGAGTTCTTTTCAACGGCCTGGTTGTTGAGAGTGGCCCGTGAGAAAAGGCTGACCAGCCATTCCGCTTTGCCCGCCCTGGAGACCGAAATGCCGCTGGTGCGCAAAGCCGGCAAGCCCACGTTCGGCTGCTGTTGCGCCGCCTGGGCGCCCGCCGCTGCCTTTCCGGAACCGCCGGAGGGAGCCTGCGCCTGGCCGCCGCCGTTGTTGGATGTGGACATTCGCAACATCATCGGGTGCTCGCCGCCGGCCGCGGAGTTTTCCGATTCGGCCAGGGTGGCTGAGGCAAGCCGGTCGGCCAGGTTCGCCATCTTCAGCGCCGATCCGTCCACGTCAACACTCATCACCGGAAAATTCTGGTGATCGTTCAGCTTGAGCTGGCCGTCGATGATGTCCGAATCCGGCTTCTCGGGCCGCGCGGCAAACCACGATCTGCCGGTGTCAAGCGCGTAGGCAGTCTTGGGCGAAAAATCGGAGTTGAATGAGGATGGCTGGGCGTCCGGCGCCCAGACAGGCGCAACCTTCACGGTTGAACTCGGAGCCAGCCCCGCCGGCAGCGGCACCGTCAGATTGATCACCAGCCCCAGGGCTTTCATCACCTCAGGGTAGTTGCCCAGGCTCGAAATAATCTTGTGGAAGTCGATCTCGGGCGGCTGGATGGGTTCGATAGTCTCAGGAAGCTCCGGGTTCGACATCCGGGCCAGCAGAAAGTCCCGTTCGGGCTGGAGCTGCGGGGAAGGCCGGACCGCCTTGTACTGCTGCAGGTCCTGATAGATGCTCTGGAAGGCGGTCACCGTTGATGGTTTCAAGGTGTAAGGCTGGCGCACCAGCATCTGGATGTTGCGGTTGGCGTTCCGCTGCAGCGTGGGGTGAAGCGTCTGAATAAAATTCGTCAGGTGCTGCGGGATGACCACCGGCCGCGCTACGCGGTAGGACGGCTGGGCCGCCCTTGCAGTCTGTGATTGCTGCGATGGCTGCGCGCCGGACGCCCCGCCAACACGCTGGGTCGCCACCATTCCCCGGCGGTTGACAGTCATCGTGGTCGCTGGATGGGGCCGCTTCCGGCAAAGCGTACAGGGAAATAGGCGCGAGCTTCTCAAGGATGATGGTCCGCGACGGCAGCCGGGTGGGCGAGGCCACTCCCACCGACTGGTATTGGGACTTCACAAAAGAATCGAGGTGCAGCACGGGATGCGAAAGCACCGGCCGGTTGGAATAGTCGTCGAACTGGTAGGGTTCAACGTAGGTGGAATCTTTGAACAGCGCGCTCCAAAGCTCCGCTTCCGGGGCTGCGCCCACGCGCGTGGCATCCAGGGGTTGTTGGCCCTCGAACTGCACCGTAAACTTCATGCCTTTGATCTTGTCCGGCCAGTTCTTGAAGTCACCGAACTGGTCGAGCGTCGGACGCGGCAGCCCTTCGTCTGTATGAAGGCGTGGCGAGACGAAGACGGAGAGTTGCAGTTGGCCGTTGGCGATGCCGTTCGGCAAGGCGGTCCAGAGGATGGTTTGCTTCTTCGCCATGGATATTTCCCTTTCACGCAAAGGCTTCGCAGTAAAGTTGCCAGTCGTTGGCGCCCATCTCATCCGCAAAATGCACCGCGGTCGGCCCCAGGGGATAGGGAGCGCCGGCGCCGAACAGGGACCCGGTCTGGGTTCCACTGCCCGCGAACTGCCGCTCCACCGTCAGGTCCACGCTCTTGCTGAAGAAGGCGATCTTGATCTCCACGGTCAGGGTGGCGCGGCCCCACACCTTGTTGCCCTCCGAGACGTACTTCAGCCCCATCTTGAATTCCACCGAGACGGTGATGATGGCCAGGACTTCCAGCGCGCCGCCGCAACGCAGATAACCGCTCAGCTCCGTGTTGCCGTTTGCGTGCGTATACTCAAATCCCGCCATCACGTAGACGCCGCCGCTGGCCACGCCAATGTTGAGCGAGAAGTTCCCGCCAAACTCGAATTCCGCCGCCATGCGCTGGACGCCGGAGGGCGTGAGCGTGAGGCCGAAATACCCGCCGCCGCCAAACAGAGAGACGGTAAGAAGAAACGGCTGGTGCTCCTGGCAAAAGTCAAATTCAAAAGTGATGGGTTTGCCGGTGAAATAGATGTTCAGTTTCGCGGCCAGGCTCACGTTCGAAAGATTGAACACTCCAACGCTGACCGGCGGCAACCCCAGGGAGTAACCCGCTTCGATTCCCTCGGCAGTCACCTGCAAACTCGGAGGATCCTTGAATCCGTTGGTCGGGATCAGGTTCTGCAAGGTATTGACGAAGCTCAGCGGGCCCGTGAACTCGACCCCCAGCAGGTCTGCATTGACATCGGGCTTTTTGCCGTTCACCGAGGTAAAGGAAAGTTCGTTGAACTTGATGATCAGGACTTCAATCACCGCCGGCACCAGGTGGAGTTCGAAGTTCGTCATCACCGCTTTGACTTCATAGTTGGGCGGTTTGCCGTCAAGCCTTTTGGTGAGCTTGGCACTCACGACGAGGGGCTTGGTCGTTTTCGTCTTGTCGCTCTTCGCCACGAAAAATGGATTGCCCTTGGTTTCAGTGGTCCCGTCGTCCTTCACCACCTTGGCCTTTACGTCCTGACTGTCGGGCTCCCAGGTAAAGCTGATCTCGATGGCATCCTTAAGGTGGCTGGTGATAAATTTGGGGACCTTCTTGATATCCGATTGAAAATTGGTGACGGTGCTGATGACGTCCGCGAGCGAAATATCGCCGAGCAGCTTGGCATCCAGGGCGGAACTGAAGAATTGCTTGGGATCAAATTTTCCACCGGCGATCGTCGGCAGGTCGCCGGCCACAGGACCCAGCAGGCGCGAGAGCCCGGAAATGTCCATGTTGGGCGTCAGCAGACCGCCCACCTTGTCGGCGCCGCCTTCCGCGCCTCCAAACGACAAAGGTACGGTGTCTACCAGTTTGGCAAACAGCTGGCCCTGGTTGGCGGCGGCCTCGATGCCGTGGTTGAGGTAGGTGTCATGGTACTCGATGCTGGTGGCGGCATTCCGCCCGGTCAGCTGCTCGACCGTGGCAATGCGAACCGCCGAGTTGGCGATGGCCGGATAGAAATAGGGCTGGCCGGGCGGAACGGTCTTGGGATTATCCGGCTGCTCGGCCTCGAAGGTCATGGAGCTGGTTTCAAACGTGGTGTCACCCGGTACTTTTTGTTTGGCATACGCCACCTTCTGACCAAAGAAGGGACGCACCCGCCGGGGATCGGCAGATTCCTTATAGGCCTTAAAAACGTCCTTCAACTTCACCGTGTCCCGCGCGGGGTCGGCCAACACAAAAATCAGCGGAGACGTAAACTCTGACGTTTTCCCTTCCCAATCCACTCCAACCATCTTGAATTGAAAATCCTGCCCCGCGACGCGCGGCCAGAAAGCGTTCTCGCCGGGAAGGATGGAGTCGATCTTGTCCAGCGGCGGCGTGCTGAGGGTGTTGATGCGAACGGACTGGAAGGGAAGCTTTGGGCCCTGCGGGTAAGGCTGACCGATGGCCGGATAGCTCTTTTCGTGCTCCCTCACCACCACAAACTCCTGCTTCCGCAGATAGGCGGCCATCTTCCCGGAGGGCGTGCGGTTAAATTTGCGCTCGGTGATGGCCACCTTGACCGCACGATGGCCAAAGGGGAACAGATAACCACGCTCCACAATCCGCACGTACTGGTCGCGCCCCACGGCCGCAATGTGCCGCCAGCTTTCAACGTTGAAAGAAAATTTCTGGTCGCCGGGACACGCCGGCTCGCGAACATCTTCCGGCGGCGCCCACACGCCGTTGCTGTTCAACCAGGCGCCCAGGGTCGACAACATCAACCGGTTCACCTGGATGGGCTGCGGGGTGTAGTTGGCGTAACCCCTGCCGGTGTTGTATGAGATGTTGGGGTCAGAAGAAAGCCGGACGATTTCGTAACGCTGCCGCGTGTTGATGGTCTTGGTTTCAAACGGTGTCGCGTCATTTTTGTCATCGGGCAGGCACCCTGCGCGGTAGTCCGTGGCCCAGACGGCGCGCACCGTCCGGTAAAAATCGCTCTGCTCGTCGACCGCGCCCTGCTGCGACCTGACACCCAGGCGCGTGTGCCAGAGTTCAAAGGCCCCGCCATGCTCCACGGCCTTGGCGGAGTGCGCCCAGCCGGCATAATAGCTGGGCGAGAGGATCATCCGATACGGAACCTCAAGCGCCGTCTGGTAAATCTCCGGTGCCTTCACCTGGTTGAGCTGGAAGAACCGGGCCTGCGTCTGCTGCTGGATGACGGATTGGCGCTTCTTCTTATTCTTCTTGGCGTTGGTTACTGGGGCGGCCTGCATCTCTGTGGAGGGAGCAACCTGCTGGTAATACTGGGGCGACTCCTGGATGGCCTGCACCTGGGGTTCCTTGACCGACGTCCCGGATCCTGTGGTTATGGAAGTCCCGAGGGTGAGGCGCACAGGAGGTTTTGCGAGCGGCGTAACGCTCTGTTCGAATTGCGCCCAGTTCAGCAGGGATTCCAGCGTATATGGGATTTCCGCAACGCCGCCCGGCACGATGAAGGCCAGGCGGCTTGAGCCCGCCAGGCGCGAAAGGATGGGCGGCTCACCCGTTTTCTTTGGTATAGGCGTCGGCTGACTGCTTTCAAAGAAGGCTTCCTCGGCAATGTGCTGCGGCCCGAAGTGCACCACCAGGTAGGCGGGCTGGTTGGGGTCCACGCGGACCAGTCGGGGAGCGCCACCGCCCGCGGCCAGATTCATGTTGAAGAAATCGAAAGTGAGGGCCAGCAGGTCATCGGGCCGGATCAGATCAAATGTGAAGCTGGGCCCATACTGCTGCCGGATCTCGGTGACAATCACGCCCTTCTTCTTTTTCGCCTTCCCTTTTTCCTGCACCACCCGGATGGTTCCCAGCCGGATGTTGGGAATGCGAATCTGCTTTTTTTGTGAAGGCTGCTCGGTGGTCTGTTTTGTGGTTTGCTCGCGCTGGATGATGACGCGCTGTGTCTCATTCTGGCCCAGAAATGCCAGCTGCGTCCCTTCCCTTACAGGACGCGCCTGCACGATGACTCCGGGCAGCGGCGCGGCAATCTGCTTCAGAGCCGGCGCGCAGCGGACCCGCGGGGCCTGCCCGTTTACGCTGACAGCTTCAAACGCGGGGGCGTCCGGGCTGTCGCCGACTTCAAAACTGCAGCCTTCTGCGTGGACCCAGGCGGGTTCGTCCGCGTAGTTCGCAATCAGGGCCGCCTGCCGTCCGGCAGCATCAGCGGTGATGGCGTAACGCGCGTTGCCCAAAGGCACACGAAACTGCGCGCCGTCGCTCCCGGCAAAATTGCCCGCTGGAATGAAGGTCATTCCGGCCCGGCCGCTCTGCGATTCCGCCAGCAGGGCCCGCCCGGCTGCGCCGCCGGCATCCTCGCCGGTCTCAATGCGGATGCGGTCAAAGGCAGTGTCAGACACGGCAAGGTTCGCCACGTTTTCCCCGCCGAGCAACGGCCGGAACGGCCACGACCGATTGCCACGGTTCATGGCCAGCAGGGTTCGGCGTTCGCGCGGCCTGCTGACAATGCTGGGATCAGCAGGATCGAGCAACCCGATCAGCAGAGAATCTGCGACAGAGTCGCCTCCAAAACCGCTGAGGCGCGCAATGCCTTTTCCCTCCACGCGCAGCGTCCAGTTGGGCAAGAATTCAGCCTGCGCCCGCCCGCTGAGTACCAGCTTCGATGAGTTACCAAATCCCGCGATACTTCGATCAAGCTGCACAGCCGACCGCAACTCCGCTTTGCCCCGCAGCCAGCGCTCAAAGGGCGCTTCACCCTGGAAACCACCCAGCGCCATCCGAAGATGCATCCGCCAGCCAGCCGCCGCGCGTTCCAGCTTGCATTCCAGGTCCGCCGGCAGGCCCGTGCCCGGATATCGCGCGTTGACCAGTGCAACACGGACCAGCTTCCTGCTTTGCGATACGCGCAACGCCGGAGCGCCCGCAAACCGCCGGGTGTCAATCACCCATTGCTCACGGCCGTCCAGCCTGAAGGCGACACGTTTGTGGCCGGGAACAAACTGCAGGCGGCCCTCCGGCGCTCCAAACTGGAGCGGCAGGGTGGCCGCAGCCGTCCCCGCCAGGCCCAGCATCTCGCGGCGGGTGAAAGAAAGCCGGGACTGGTTATCCAGCAGATCAATGGCGGAGAAGCCGGATCGAGGCAGGCGGGGCAATCGACGGGTGCGAAGGGCTGGCAGGTCCAGGCGAGGACGCCTCATGAGATAGCCTCCAGGCAAATCAGTTTCATCTAAAGATACAAGGCCGGTTACTTCGGTGTAACTCTGTGACTTCCCCTCGCCCGGCGGTAATATACCGTTGATTGTCCAGTTATGCAACCCTCCGTAGAACAAAAAAATCAGCCTGGATATTTTTTTGCCGGACGCCTGTTCAAATTTCTGCAATTCAGGCTTACACTCCTTGGGGAAAGCGCGCGGGCGACGAGTAGACTTTTTGCCTCCAGACTTTGACCCAGGGATGGCAACAATCCGGCTGGTCACGGCGCGTGTCCTGGTCGCACGAAACATTCTCAGGTTTCATTCGCAAACTGCCTGACGTGGAGGGTTGCATTGTTCAATCAGGTACTCGACCCGATGCACAGCGTGGCGCTGACGGCGCTGGTGGCCCTGGTCCCGGTGGTTCTGCTGCTGGTGCTGCTGGCCGTGTTCCGCGTGACGGCGTGGCTGGCAACGCTGATCGGCGCCGCCGTGACCCTGGGTCTGGCGCTGCTGGTGTGGCAGGTTCCCCTGGGCCATGCCGTCAAGGCCTGCCTCTGCGGGAGCGCCACGGGCGTCTGGGCGGTGGACTGGATCACCTTCTGGGGCGTCGTCATCTTCAACACCCTGACCCTCACCGGCATCTTTGGAGATTTCCAGAAGTGGCTGATCGCCAAGGCCACGGCCGACGTTCGAGTTCAGACCATTCTGCTGGCCTGGGCTTTTGGCGCACTGCTGGAAGGCCTGGTGGGATTCGGCTATCCCTGGGCGGTGGTGGCGCCGCTGCTGATCGCGCTGGGCATCAGCGACCTGGACGCCATCCGCGTCGCGGCCATCGCCAACAACGCTCCGGTCTCATTCGGAGCGCTGGGCGTTCCCATCATCGCACTGGCTGCCGTGACGGGTTTGCCTCTATTGGCCCTCTCCGCCTCCATCGGCAAGATTGTGGCGCTGCTGGCGCTGGTTCCACCCTGGGTGCTGATTTACCTGGTGGCGGGGAAACGCGGGCTTCGCGGCGCGTGGCCACTGGCCATCGTCGGATCGTTCGCCTACATCGCCGGACAGTTTCCCGTCTCGCAATACCTGGGACCCTACCTGCCCGACATCAGCGGCGCCGTGGTTTGCTTTGTCGCTCTGCTGGTGCTGCTGCGCTTCTGGAAGCCCAAAGAAACGCTGGGCTATGGCGGCGTCCCGGTACCGGATGCGGAGGCCAACCAGTCGAAAGGGCACGGGCTGACCCGGCGCCGCGTGCTGGAGGCCTGGGCGCCGTTCTTTCTGCTGGTGGGCGTGGTGGTGCTGTGGACGGGCCCGTGGTCTTCGCTTCCCGGCGTCACCTTGGCGAGCTTCAAGGTGGAGGGGATTTCCTCCCTGAGCCACAAGCTGATCAGCGCCTCGTTTGGATTCAAGCCGTTCATCGGCGGAACGTCGATCATGGTCTCATGGGTGCTGATTACGCTGATGCTGCGGCCGGGGAAATCGATTCTGAAGGCGGTCTTCCGGCGAACGCTGAGTCAGATGTGGGGAGCGCTGCTGGTGGGCGTTTTTATTTTTGCGCTGGCCTTTATCTTCAATTATTCCGGCATGGCCTCCTCGCTGGCCTATGCCTTCTCGAAGCTGGGCGTCTGGTTCATTGTGGTGGCGCCCATCCTGGGCTGGATCGGCGTGGCGCTTTCAGGCAGCAACACTTCCACGAACGCCATGTTCGGGGCCTTCCAGGCCATGGTGGGCAACCTGCTGGGCTTCCCGGTGTTGCTGGCGCCGTCGTTGAACTCGGTGGGAGCGGAAGTGGGCAAGCCGATCGCTCCGCAGACGGCCAGCGTCGGCGTGGCCACAACGGGATACGTGCGAAACGAAGGAGAAGTCATCCGGCACAACATGGGGTGGACGCTGATCCTGGTGGCCGTGCTCATCTGCATCGGACTGTTCTTTTACTTCGTCATGCCACAGGCGATGATGCTGCACTGATTTCAGGAGGAAGAAATGCAACGATGGCAATTCTTATTTCTTGCCCTTGGGATTCCGTTTTTGTCGCTGCCACATAGCAGAGCACCTTCAGGCAGCCTGCGGAGCCCTACGCGGCGGTACCCGGCAAGGAAGCCAAAACCGGGGCGGCCGCCAGTGCCGGACCCAATTTCGAAAGCGAGGTGAATATGAACAAATTGAAAGATGCTTTCCTGGGGTTGTGCGTAATGGCTGTTACGATAGGATTCGCCGCCGCGGCCGGTGCCGCGCAACAGGGGGCGTCGCCCAAAGTCCAGTACTACCCGCACCAGCGGGTGGCCGAAGGCCTTTGCCAAGGGCGAACACCTGGTGGAAGGCAAAGCAGGACGTGCTGTCTACCAGGTGCTGACGGCGCGGCGGGACGGTCCGGGCGAGGTTGAGGTTCACGCGCTCGACACGGATGTCTTCTACGTCGTCAAAGGAACCGCAACGTTTGTCACGGGCGGAAAGGTTGTAGACGGGAAGAAGACTGCACCGAACGAGGTCCGCGGAAAGTCGATCCAGGGCGGCACACCGCACCACCTCAGCCAGGGGGACATCCTCATCATTCCTCACAGCGTCCCTCACTGGTTTGAGGCCGTGCAGCCTCCGTTTCTCTACCTGGTGGTCAAGGTGCGCTGATCATTTTTGTAGGGCCCCGCAGGTCACAAAGCCAAAAGGAGAAGTCTGATGGGAAAATCTGATCGTTTCCAATACACGCGCCGCGGATTTATCGGTGCGGCGGCAATCCTGGCGGGCGGCGCACTGGCGCGCCCCGGCAGGGCCGCCGGGCAAGGTGCCGTGGCAGCGACAACGGGAGCAGCACCAGGGCCTGCGGCGACCCAGTGGGATGCTCTTAGCGTCACAGTGGGGCCGCAGAAGGCGGACCTGGTGGGCGCCAATGAGAAAGTGATCCAAGCTGCAGTAGATTACATTGCCGGATGGGGCGGAGGCACGGTCCACATTCTTCCCGGAACCTACCAGATGCGCAACTCGGTCTCGCTGCGCTCAGGCGTACGAATCGTGGGAAGCGGGCAGGACTCCGTTCTCTTCAAAGAACCGGAGGTGAAAACCAAACTGGCGGAAGACTCAACCTCCTGGCAGCAGGAAGTTGTGCTGGCCGACCCCAGCGGATTCCAGGTGGGTGACGGAGTGTGCCTTCAGGTGATCGATGAATGGCACCAGGGCGCATGGTTCATCCAGCGTTCGCTGGTGGCGCGCAATGGCAACCGGTTCAAATTGAACAAGCCGCTGGGCGATGACGACTTTACCGTAAAAGGCAAGGCGACCATCGGCACGCTCTTCCCGCTCTTCAACGTAGACGGCGTCTCCAACGTGCGGATTGAAAACATCGCCCTCGACGGCAACCGGGCCAAACAGGAGTCGCTCTACCATAACTGGGGGAATATCCTGGGCGGGATCTGGCTGAACAAGAGCAACCACATCGAGATGAGCAAAGTCGTCTCGCGGAAGTCGTGCGCAGACGGCATCAGCGCGCAGACCTGCAACGATGTGTTGATTGAAGATTGCCATTGCCATGACAACGTGGGATTCGGAATCCATTCCGGCACCGGCTCGCAGCGGCACACCGCCCGCAACAACAAGCTGGAAAACAATTACATCGGTTATTACTTCTGCTGGGGTGTGCGTTACAGTCTGGCGGAAAATAACACCATTCTGAACAACTCCGAATACGGCGTCCGGCTGGGCGAGAAAGACACAGACAACGTGGTGCGAAACAACGAAATCCGGAACAGCGGCAAGGTTGGGGTGATCTTCGAGAAGGTGGGAGACGACCCGGCCTATTCTCCCGATCGGAACCGTCTGGCAGGAAATCGAATTATCGACAGCGGCGGAGAAACGGGTGTGGGAGTGGACGTCAGGGGCGTCACGAAAGATGCCGTGATCGAGCAGAATGAGATCGCAGAAACCCGCCAGCCGTTGAAGCGCATCGGACTCAGGATCGGCGCCCGCACCCGCGACGTGAAGCTTGCCGCCAACCGCGTGAAAGGATTCTCCGTAAACGTCCTGGACCTGCGCAAAGCAAGCTAGAAATCACAGGGCGCGGACCTCACAGATCCTGCGGAGCGGATGCTGCGCTCAGCTTCGCACGCAGCGCAAGCACCACGAGGGTTGAGGCGCGCACCAAATGAACGGAGGCACCTGATGGCGCTTTCGCCCGAAGAACTGAGAAGCCGGCTTCGAGGGCTGTTTTCCTTTCCCGTCACGCCCTTCACCGAAAGTCTGGAGATTGATCTTGCCCGTTACCGGGAGCACGTCGCCTGGATGGTGGAGGGCAAACCCGCGGCGCTCTTCGTATGCGGAGGAACAGGAGAATTCTTTTCTCTCGACCTGGCCGAATTCCGGAGCCTGGTGAAGGCGGCGGTGGAGGTGGCCGGCGGCCGTTTGCCGGTGATTGCCGGCGCGGGCTATGGAACCCGGATGGCTCTCAGTTTCGTGAAGGCAGCCGAAGAGGCGGGAGCCGACGGACTGCTCGTGCTTCCGCCTTATCTCCTGCAGGCTGAGCAGCAGGGCCTTTACGAACATTACCGCCGAGTTGCAGATGGAACCAGCCTTGGCGTGATTGTCTACCAGCGCGACAACGCTATTTTCAAACCAGAAACCGTTGCCCGCCTGTGCGAGTTGAAGAACGTCATCGGCTTTAAGGATGGGCACGGGAACATGGAGCTCCTGTTGCGGATTCAAAAGCAGTCCGGCGACCGGCTGGCCATCATCAACGGAATGCCGACGGCGGAGTTGTCGGCAGCAGCTTTTAAAGGGCTGGGTATCACAAACTATTCCTCCGCGGTCTTCAATTTTGTTCCCGCTATCGCCAGAGCGTTTTATGAAGCATTGGTAAAAGGGGACGGTCCGGCAATGGACCGTCTTCTTGCGGCTTTTTACCGGCCGCTCGCCGATTTGCGTGACCTCAGGAAAGGCTACGCGGTGTCATTGATCAAGGCCGGCCTTCGGGCGGTGGGCAAACCCGCGGGGCCGGTCCGGCCGCCGCTCATCAACTGTTCGCCGGAAGAGGAAGAGAAGTTGAAAGCCATCATCACGGACGGGTTGGCCGCGATGAAGGGATAACCTCAAGGGTCTCGAGTCACGGCGCGGCTCGCAAGGTGAGGCCGGAACCATTCCGAAGAAGCGAGGCGAAGATGAATCGCAGAAAATTTCTGAAATCTGCTGCTGGAGCGGTTGCGGCAGCACCACTGGCCGGGGCGAGAGCATCGGACAATCAAGCCCACGAAATCAGGAAGGCTTCGCAAGCCCGAATGCAATTGGGCACACAGTTCGGTGCCGCACCTTCAGACGATACTCTGCGGGCTATCGCGGCCTTTGGCGTCAAGCACATCTGCAGCGGCTTTCCGGCGCCTCAATCCGACGCGCAATGGACGGTGGAGGGCCTGCACCGGCTGCGCGACCGCATGGCTTCCTTTGGGATCCAGCTCGTGATGCTACCGCTTCCGCTCAGTTCCAGTTACATCACCCGCGCGGAAAATCCGGCCATCATGCTGGGCAGGAGCCCCGAGCGCGACCACGAAATCGACAAGATCTGCGGCATGATTCGCGATTGCGCCAGGGCCGGAATTCCTGCGGTGAAGTACAACATGACCATCCTGGGCGTCGTGCGCACCAAGCCGACTCGCGGCCGCGGAGGCGCGCGGTACAGCACCTTCAACTATGCCGAAGCGGAAGAGCAGCACCCGCCTCTGACCCCGGCAGGCGACGTGAGCGCCGACGAAATGTGGGAACGAATCACTTACTTTCTAAAGCGTGTCGTGCCCGTAGCGAACGAATACAAAATCAGGATCGCCTGCCACCCGCACGACCCCGCCATGCCGCTGAAAGCGGGTTACCGCGGCGTCCATCGGGTGCTGGGCAGCGTGGACGGCCTCAAGCGATTCGTCTCCATCTCCGCCAGCCCCTACCACGGCCTGAACTTCTGCCAGGGCACCGTTTCCGAAATGCTGCCGAATCCCGGCGAACAGATCTACGATGTGATCCGCTATTTCGGCGAGCGCAAGAAGCTCTTCAACGTCCACTTCCGCAACATCCGGGGGCACTTCCTCAATTTTCAGGAGACCTTTCCGGACAACGGCAGCGTCAACATGTTGCGCGCCATGCGCACGTACAAAGAGGTCGGCTATGAGTATATGGTCATGCCCGACCACGCCCCCACCATCGAGGGCGACAGCGGCCATCAGCAGGCCTTTGCATTCGAATACGGCTACATCGCCGCCATGCTCCAGACCGTTCAGGGCGAAGGCTAAAATCTCAAACACTGCGATCGACGCTAAGATAGGGGGAGTTGCGGCAAGGGTTGGCAGAGTCGTTTGAAATCTGGTAGCGGGGGGGAGGATCGAACTCCCGGCCTAGGGATTATGAGACCCTCGCTCTACCACTGAGCTACCCCGCCACGGTATCGAAACCTTCAAACGCCTTATTAACAGGACGCTCAACCAAGTTTAGGGGATAGTCGCGTTGGCGGTCAAGAAACTGATGGGCCCTGTCCAAACCTCAGGGGCTTGCCTCGTCATCGCTTTCGGTTGCCGCCTGGCTGAGCATGTAGAACGTCAGTTGCGTGTCGCCATGGCGGATGCTCCGCGTTCGTTCCAGCCGGTTGTACTTTTGTTCCAGAAAATAGTGGCGTGTGTGTTCAGCGATGACCAGCGTGGCGGGCGTCAGCAGGCGCGAGCGGCCAAGTTGCCGGAGCACGTGATGATATTCACGCGCTTCCCCGTAAGGCGGGTCGAGAAAAATAAAATCGAAGGTGCTGCCTTCCTCGTCCAGCCTTTCGATGGCGGTCAGGACCTTGGTATTCATCAGGTAGAAACCGTCTTCAATCTTCAGCGCCGCCAGGTTCCTGCGGATCAGGTCCGCCGCCGCCCGATGGGATTCCACAAACACCACTTCCTTCGCGCCCCGGCTCAGGGCCTCCAGACCCACCGCCCCGGTACCCGCGTAGGCGTCCAGAAACGTCGAGTCCAGCACGCCCGGCCCCAGGACATCGAAAAGCGTTTCGCGCATCTGGTCTGAAGTGGGCCGAAGATGCTGGCCCTTCAGCGTCTGAATTCGTTGTCCTCGATTCTGGCCTGAGATGATGCGCATATGAGTCCTTGCGATAAAAAGAGTCAGCAGCGGAACTTTTTATTACACCACATTTTGGCTACTTGCCGCACGATCAGGCCACCCCGGCCAGGCCGTAGCGCCGCGACCATTCGTTCCGCAGGAAGCTGACGTAAGCCTCATACTCCTCGCGCGATTCCGGGTGCTCAACAAAGGCCGTTGCTTCCCGCTTGGCCCACTCCAGAATTTCCTGGTCGCGCAGCAGATTGGCAATGCGGAAGGCGGGAATACCCCACTGGCGCGTTCCAAAGAATTCCCCCGGCCCGCGAAGCTTGAGGTCGATTTCCGCAATCTTGAATCCATCGGCGGTCTCGGTCATGGTCCGCAGCCGCTCCTCGGCTTCCGGGGTTCGCGGATCTGTCGCCAGAAGCAGGCAGTATGACTTTTTCCTTCCGCGCCCGATGCGCCCGCGCAATTGATGGAGCTGCGAAAGGCCAAACCGCTCGGCGTGCTCGATCAGCATGACGGTGGCGTTGGGCACATCCACGCCCACCTCAACCACCGTGGTCGCGACGAGAATCCGGATGTCGCCCTTCTTAAAGCGCTCCATGACTTCTTCTTTTTCGGCGCTGGAAAGCCGCCCGTGCAGGAGCCCCACCTGGAATTCCGGAAAGACGTTGGCCGAAAGCTGTCTAAACATTTTCAAGGCAGGGCGCAAATCGAGCCTGGTCGATTCCTCGATGACCGGATAGACCACATAGGCCTGGTCGCCGGCGCGCACCTTGTTGCGAAGAAAGTCGAATGCCTGGTCTCTGTCTTTTTCCTCCAACAGGCGCGTCACAATCGGCGAACGGTTGGGCGGAAGTTCATCGATGACCGAGAAGTCGAGATCGCCGTAGAGAGTCAGGGCAAGGGTCCGCGGTATCGGCGTGGCGGTCATCACCAGCACGTCCGGCACCTGCCCCTTGCGGATCAACCGGTAGCGCTGCAGAACGCCGAAGCGGTGCTGCTCATCCACCACCACCAGTCCCAGCCGGGCAAATTCCACGTCGCTCTCAATCAGGGCATGGGTTCCCACAACGATATGGGTTTCGCCGCCCGCCAGTTCATCCTTCAGTTCCGCCTTGGCGCGCGTCTTCCTGCCGCTGATCAGCAGATCAACTTTGTACGGCAACGGGCCCAGCAACTGGCGGATGGAAAGATAATGCTGGGTGGCCAGAATTTCCGTGGGCGCCATCAGCGCCACCTGGTAGCCGTTTGACAAAGCCAGCAGAGCTGCCTGGACCGCCACAATGGTCTTGCCGGAGCCCACATCGCCCTGCAGCAGCCGGTTCATCGGACGGGATGAGCACATGTCATCGGCGATTTCCTTCAGCACCCGCTTTTGAGCGGCGGTGGGATGAAAAGGAAGAATCTTCTTGATATCCCGGCGAAGGCTATCCGTAACGTTGAACTGGATGCCTGGAGCGGATTTGGCCTTGCGGTGTTTCAACGCAAGACCGGCGCTGACGTTGAACAATTCTTCAAAAATCAGCCGAATCTGCGGCGGGGTCCGAAAACGCGCCAGTTCCTCGAAAGGCTGATCGCCGTCCGGAAAATGGGTCAGGCGGAAAGCCGAAGTGCGGCTGACCAGGCTGTTCTTTTTCCGCACCGATGCGGGAAGCAGCTCCGGAAACTGATCGCCCACCGATTCCAGAGCCGTCCGAATCAGCCGGCGCAGGACGCGGGGCCCCAGCTGGCCCACGGATTCATAAATGGGCACCATGCGCCCCACTTCCAGCGATTCGCTTTCGGCAGCCTCGCTTTCAGGAATGATCTCGAATTGCGGCCGGACGATCTGCAGGTTGCTGGTACCGTAGAAATCGGGCTCAGCCTTGCCGTAGAAGAAAACTTTCTGGCCGCTGTGGAAAACCTTGTTGCGTTCCAGGTACCGGGCATTGAACCAGATGCACCGGATCATTCGTGCGTTGCGGGCGCCGCTGGCGTCGATGGCGGCCAGGTCATAAATATAGGTCCCATTCCGCGTTCGCGTCAGGCCGCAGGTCAGAACATTGGCCAGAATGGTGGCCGTCTGTCCGGGAACCAGGTCAGAGACTGCTGTCAACCGGGTCCGGTCCTCGTACCTGAAAGGCGTGTAGTACAGGAGGTCCTCAACGGTGTGAATGCCGCGCGCAGCCAGCAACTCAGCGCGGGTGGGCCCCACTCCCTTCAGGTATTTGACCTCGGACGTCAGCTTGAGATGAGGGTTCGGCATCGCAATCCGCCGTTTATCTTACAACGAGCGGAGCACAAGTTGCGCGGTGGGAAGCTGCGGAAGGCTCGGAAAGGCATTTCGTACCGGGCCATGGGTACGCTACGGTGCGATCCCAAGCACGAAAGGCTGCCGATTACTACGCAGCCAGTATCCGGAGCCGCATTTCCTCATTCGCCCGCGGAGTGTTACACTTGCGCTCTGCGCAATTCGCAGCCGGAATGTTCAGTTTTCCTGCGACAACGGTAGAATTCGACAGGCCTATGGACACTTTCACACCAAGAGCAAAACGCTTAATCAAGTATCTGGTTGCTATTGTGATGGGAAATCTCATCTATTTTTTCCTCGCACCTCACCTTCCGCCGGAAGCCCGGCACCAACCCTACCGCGCTGATATCGGTTTGTTTGTGGACCTGTGGTTTTGCGTGGCGGTCTATGGGTTGATCGAACTTCTGCTCTTCCTGGCACATCGCCGCAGTCACTAAACGCGATGTTCCCAGGGCTGCAATGCCGGGTTCATTGCAGCCATCTTTTCAGATTCATGGAAATTGCGCCGTGGCAATCTCCAATGCTGCCACAGGCTGTTCCCTCGTTATGCCTTCTTTGTCTTTCATGCCGGCCCTGTGTGAAATTGGACACCAGACCCGTGCTCCGGCCGGCACGCATTTCAGGCTTTGCACCAGCCAAAAACCACACAAACTGACATGTGAGAAAGAGCTGAATGAAGGTAAAAACGAACCCGGTCTCAGCCCTCTGAAGGAGCGGGCGCGATGTCCCGGGCGCGAACCCGAATAAATGCCGGAAGACTGAACCAGAGGCGCCGCAGCGGCGTTTGCAGCAGCGACATGGTCCCCATATAGGTGTAACCGACAAGAAACAGCATCAGGAAGGGCGTGGTGAGATAATTCTGGGCGGACAAAGAATAAGCTGTGGCATACAGAAAGTAACCCCCGAGCAACAATTCAGCCATCGGAATCCAGCCAATCCGCCGCCGCACATATAATTTGCGCTCCCAACCTCCTTCATTGCGTTCCACACGGTACTTGGGGGTGCGCACAAAACTGGACTCCACCCCAACCAGCGCTTCAATCACAGCCTTGCAGTTGGTCACCGCCAGCCCGATGCCTATGGCCATCAGGAAAGGCAGGTAGAGCAGGCGGCGAATCCACTCTTTGGGATAGAGGGCCCGTTGGGAAACGACATAAAAGCCGGAAACCGTACACGTCGAGAGAATAAACAATGGCAGATCAAGATACATCATCTGGAACCAGCCCTGATAAAAACGGACAATCATGGCCGGCAGGAGCACCAGAGAAAACAGGATCATCAGCGGGTAGGCAATGTTGGCTGTCAGGTGAAAGGTGGCTTCCATTTTGATATAAAGAGGCTGGTCACTGCGCCAGACGATGGGGAGTATCTTCTTTCCAACCTGGATCAACCCCTTGGCCCATCGCGCCTGCTGCGTCTTGAAGCTGTTCATTTCCACCGGCAGTTCCGAAGGGCACACGATGTCCGAATCGTAAATGAATTTCCATCCCTTCAGTTGGGCGCGATAGCTCAGGTCGGTGTCTTCGGTCAGCGTATCATGTTCCCACCCACCCGCGTCTTCAATCGCCGAGCGGCGCCACATCCCTGCCGTCCCGTTAAAGTTGAAAAAGCGGCCGGATGAACTTCTGCCGCCATGCTCCACGACGAAGTGGCCGTCCAGCATAATGGCTTCCACTTCCGTCAGGGCGGAGTAATCCCGGTTGATCCAGGTCCAGCGGCCCTGCACCATTCCCACCTTCGGATCGGTAAAATAGTGGACCATCTGTTGCAGGATGGATGGCGGAGGAACAAAATCGGCGTCAAAAACCGCAATCATCTCGCCGGTCGATTTCTTCAGGCCTTCGGCCAGCGCCCCCGCTTTGAAGCCCAGGCGGTTTTCCCGGTGGAGACACTGGATGGGATAACCGGCGCTGGCATATCGTTCAACCAGCCGTGCGCAGAGAAGGCGGGTGTCATCCGTGGAGTCGTCGAGGAGCTGAATTTCCAGCAGTTCCCGGGGATAGTCCAGGTTGACGGCGGCTTCGATCAACCGCTCCACCACGTACTGTTCGTTGTAGACGGGCAACTGAACCGTAACGCGAGGCAGATTTTCAAACTGTTTCAGAGGTGCGGGTTTCTTCCTGCGGTTCTTCAGGTAGTAATAGGTGAGACAATAGCGGTGGACGCCGTAAACCGAAAGAATGCTCAGGACCAGAAAATAAGGAATCTCAATCGAGAGATCAAAGGCGTTGGGCTGGTAGATCCCCTGGAAGGGATCGTGATGGAAAAGCAGATAGACGTAGTGCGCAATCGGGCTCGCCGGAACTACTAGAATGCCCAGGAGTATATGAGTCATGGAACCTCGGAGTCAGTCCTCAATCGACGCAGACAAAGCTCGCTCCCTGAGTTCTGATGCACGGAGCGCAAATTCAAAACCTCACGAAAAAAAACCAGCGCTATCCGGGCCGCGCTATGCGGCCACTTTCAGCCTTCTTACCGCCGCCCTGGCGCTCGGAGGCACCTTTTACGCAGCTACCCGCTGCCAGCCGCTCAAGAGCCACGTACCGGAGTTCATTGCGCTGATGCTCGTGGCCGGCGTCCTGTACCTTGCCAGCGTTTACGTCGTCATCAGCTACAAGAGCGGACGTTCAGCTCTCTTCGTGATACTTGGCGCGACGGTTGTCTTTCGCCTTTTTTTCTTACCGTTGAGCCCTACGCTCTCGGAAGATGTTTACCGCTACCAATGGGAAGGGCGCGTCGTGCGCGCCCACTTGAATCCCTACACTGTTTATCCGGCCATGCCAGCACTCAGCTGGGCACAGAATCCTCAGCACCCTATCGAAACCGGAAAAACCACACCGACACTTTACCCTCCTGTCGCCGAAGTGGCCTTTTCATGGATCCAGAGCGTCGCAGGGTACAAGCGCTTGTTCACCGCGCTCGACCTTGCAACCGTCGCCCTGCTGCTTGTTCTTCTGTCCGCAGCCGACCGCCCGCTCCAGCACGTCCTCATCTATGCCTGGAATCCAGCAGTCCTGATTGCCTTCTCCCTGTCAGGACATAATGACTCTCTGGCAATCCTGACGCTGCTGGCGGCGGTCTTCTATCTCATTATAGGCGGTCGCCGCGTCCTGTCAATCGGGTTTCTAGCCCTATCAGCCCTCTCCAAGCTCTTCCCTGCTCTCCTTTTGCCGGCCTTTCTCAGCCGCACCCGATGGGCCTACGCCGGCATCTTCGGAGGCTTGATATTGCTGGGATATCTGCCGTTTCTGGGCGCCGGAGGCCATTTATTCAGCGGCCTCTCGAACTTCACGGCCGAATGGGAGGGAAATGACAGTCTGCACAGACTGTTTCTAGCCGCTGGGAATTCCACTCGTCAGGCGCAGCTTGTGGCGGGCATACTGCTGATATTGTTGATCGCCTACGTCCTCAAGGCTCGGATGGATATATTTCGTACCGGTCTTATCATCCTCGCCGGGCTGCTCTTCCTTTCATCCAACGCCTTTCCGTGGTATTTCACCTGGATTGTTCCCTTTCTCTGTTTCTACCCCAGTCCAGGGTTGCTTCTGCTGACGGTCACCTGCGTTCTGGGCTATTCGCCGGTCATTGCCTACGCCGCAGGCGGCACGTTTTCCAACTCGCCGCTGATGCAGATTCTGGAATACTTGCCGGTTTTTGTGTTGCTGGGCTATGAGGTAGCGCGGCACTTCCAGCACCGGCAGGCTGAATAGCGGAGGCTCCCTCATCGGAAGCCTGTCCGGCTAAACCTGCACGCTGACGCTGGTCTCAGTGCGCACGACGGGGCGATAGAGGGTATCGCGTTCGAAGGGTTCAAAGCCGGCCTCTTTGATCAACCGGACAATCTGCTGGCGGGTCATCACCTGGGGGGTCCTGGCGCCGGCGTCATGATAGATCTTTTCCTCCGCCACCGTTCCATCCAGATCGTCGGCGCCAAAGCGCAGGGCGATCTGGGCGACGCGGGGCGACATCATGATCCAGTAGGCCTTGATATGAGGGAAGTTGTCGAGCATCAGACGCGAAACGGCAATATTCTTCAAATCCATGAACCCGGAGGTTTCGTCCCATTCCACCAGCTTGCCGAGCTCCGTGTTGGCGGGATGGAAGGCCAGCGGGATAAACGTCTGGAAACCTTTGGTCTGGTCCTGCAGGTTGCGAAGCTGGACCAGATGGTCTGCGCGGTCTTCGGAGCTCTCGATGTGGCCATAAAGCATGGTTGCGGTGGAGTGCAGACCCAACTCATGCGCAGTCCGGTGCACCTTCAGCCACATGTGGGCGCCGATCTTATGGTCGCAGATCACGCGCCGCACGGCGGGAGCAAAGATTTCCGCCCCTCCGCCCGGCAGCGATCCCAGCCCGGCATCCTTGAACCGCTCCAGGATTTCCTGCACGGTCATCCGGGTAATGTGGGCGTAATAGGCGATTTCAACCGCCGTAAAGGCCTTCAGGTGGACCGACGGAAAGCGCTCCTTCAGCCCGCGAAGGAGATCGACGTAATACTGGAAAGGCAAATCGGGATGCAGCCCGCCGACAATGTGAAATTCTGTGACGGCTTCCGTCCAGTTCTCGCCCGCCGTTCGGAAAGCTTCTTCCAGAGCCATCGTATAAGCGCCCGGAGCGTCCGGCTTGCGGCCGAAGGCGCACAATTTGCAACTGGCAACGCAAACGTTGGTGGGATTGATGTGGCGATTCACATTGAAGTGCGTGCGCTTGCCGTGCATTTTTTCACGGACATGGTGGGCCAGGGCGCCGATGGCCAGCAGATCGCTCGAGTTGTAGAGCGTGACGCCGTCATCAAAGTCCAGGCGCTCGCCGGCAAAAACCTTGTCGGCGATGGGCTGCAGGTTTGCGTCTTCCAGGCGTAGGTTCAACACAGTCAGTCCGGTGGTTAAGATTTATCGGCTGGCAGCCGAAGTTAATATTCTACGTCCCCTTGCCCTGGGATGCAATCAGGCTGAACCAAGTGCTTTTGCGGACGTCATAGAATCCTTTTGCGCAGTGAAATTCCCGAAGTCTATGCTAGTCTGTTGTTAGGCAATCGGCGTGTGGGTTCGGAGGGCGAATTCGAGTCGCGCCGGCAGTGAAGGGTCTGTCCGGAAATCCGGCTCTGACCTTGACAACGGGGTTAAGATAAGATTTCGTGATTTGATAAGGCTGATTGAGCCTTTGGATGTGCCATGAGGAATTTTGACCCGGAATTCCGAGAGGCGCTTAAACGAGATGCAACTGGACGACGCCAGATTCGCAGAGCCCCGGCAGGAAGCCGCCTTCTTCTATGGCCTGTTCCTGCGCGGGCAGCCGCTCCAGAAACTGAGAGCGGACATCGACGTCCCGCCGCACGTTCTCGAGCGCTGGAAGCGGCAGGCGCATCGCGATCCGACTGCCAAACCCATGGTCGAACGCGTCCTCAACTACCGCAAGCACGTCCTGGCCATCTTCGATTCACTGGTCTTTCGTGAAATGGCCACCCCCTACCGCACGCAATAATCGCCGAATATAAGCATTGTGCACCGGGAGAGCCTCTCTCCAGCCTGGCTGCTTTTACCGAACCAGAATGGCCGCTGCCCAGGTGAGGAAGAAGAGAACGCTGATGTAGCCGTTGATGGTAAAGAAGGCGGCGTTCACGCGGGATAGGTCGGAAGGTTTCACCAGCAGGTGCTCGTAAGCCAGAAGCGCAGCCACCGCCCCCAGCCCGCCCAGCGCAATCCATCCCAGGCCGGACATCTGCGCCACCATCACCAGCAGTGCCAGCATCAGCACGTGGAGCGCCGCCGAGGCGTAAAGCGCCGCCGCAATGCCAAACTTCCTGGGAATCGAGTGGAGGTCCACAGCGTGATCGAACTCTACGTCCTGGCAGGCGTAGATGATGTCAAAGCCCGCGACCCAAAGCGTAACCGCCACACCCAGGATGATGACGGCCCAGCTGACGTCGCCGCGCAGCGCAATCCAGGCCGCAACTGGCGACAACCCCAGGCACATGCCCAGCACAATGTGCGACAGCAGCGTAAACCGCTTGGTGTAGGAATAGAGCAGCAGCAGAGCCAGCGCCACGGGCGACAGATTAAAGGCCAGAGGATTCAGCTCCCAGGCAGCCAGCACCAGGACCGCCGCCGAAACCACCGTAAACGCCACCGCAAAGCGCAGCGTCAGGTTTCCGGCCGGCAGGGCCCGCTTTTCTGTGCGGGGATTTCTGGCGTCAAATTCACGGTCGGCGATGCGGTTGAAGGTCATCGCGGCGCTGCGCGCGCCCACCATGGCCACCACAATCCAGAAGACCTGCCGCCAGGATGGCCATCCCTGCGCAGCCAGCATGGCGCCGGTCAGCGCAAACGGCAGCGCAAACACCGAGTGCTCCACCTTGATCATTTCAAGCGTGATCTTGAGCTTCCGCCAAACCTGCCCGGCAAATGAGCCCGGCGCCTGACCCGCGGTTGGGAACATTTGAGTTTCTCTGGCCATAAAAGACTTTCAATTTTACCGCAGGTGCCGCCTGCGCGGGGACGGAGTTTGGCGGGGGGAGGAATCCAGGCAGATTGAACAGGGCAGATGGGGCAATCGTCCCCCATCCCCACCCGCAACAGGCAAAAGAAAACACAGCGCCGGCCCGGAGAGGGTCACATCACCGCGGCTTTTCGCGCGGATGGCTGATTTCCACCCGCCGGAAAGTCGTATCGGATGTACTTGCTGGGTGCGGCGCGGGAGTGCAGCGTGGACCACAGATTCTCCGGGTGAGAGCTAAAGACCAGGTCGCCATCCGCCTGGATTCTGTACCAGCCTCCCCGCCGAATTTCATTCTGCAGCTGGCCCGGCGACCACTGGGCGCGACCCAGGAACAGGCGTGTCCTGGAACCTGACGGCGTACCCTGAAAAGCCCTGGTGATCAGATCGGAATCAAATGTCAGATAAACATTTCCATAAAGCTTGATCGCATTTTCGGGCGCCGTGGAAGACTGAAAAACGATGCAGGGTGTGCGGACATCTACCGGACCGCCAAAGTAGGCAGCCTCAGTACGGCCCTTCAGCTCCGGGGTGTCAGGGAATAACTTTCCCAAGGGCAGCCGGGTGGGTTTATTGATGATCAGCCCCACCAGCAGCTGTGTTTGCGATTCAGGCAGCATGAGAACCACGGAGTTATGAAAATAGGGATCATTCACCTCAGTGCGCGCGACCAGGAGGTCAATCTGTTCCTTATTTTTCTGTGCCGCGTGCAAGGGAAGCCCGAAAAATACGGCCAGCAGGCTCACCAACAGCAGGCTTCCGCCTCCTCTGTCAAAGGTGGACGAACCTTCGCTTGCCGGGCTTGCCCAACAAGCCCTCTGATAAGACTGGTGAGCCCCCGTCCTGGCCTGGTGGCATTTCATCGTTTGCTTTTTCCGGCCTGTTTCAATCGTGGTCCAAAGGCTGACTGCCGCTATATTATCGCAGAACTACGGCAGGTGCCAGCAGCCGGCCGGCTGTTGGCCCTGTCCCCGGCCGAATCAGAAGATATGCAGCCGCAGGGTGAGATATTTCTTGGGATTGGTCCGGAACTCGGTCAGGAACTGCCTGAGTGACTGGGAAGCGGCGAGTAGATTGTTATACATGGAGGGGTCGGTTGAGAGCCTGCCCAGGGTTCCCTGGCCGCGGTCAATCCGTTCTGTGATCACATTCACATGTTGAATGGTCTCATTGAGATTGTTATAGAGGTTCGGGTCCTTGATCAGTTTGCCCAGCGTGCCTTTGCTCTCGTTGATGCTGGCCATCATGGTGTTCGCCTTCCGGGTGGCCTGATCGAGATTATTGTAGACGGACGGATCGTTGATAAACTTTGCCGCACTGCCGTTGCCGTGTTGCACCTCGTCCAGCAATTGGTTGACTTTGTCGACCGCTGCAACCGTGCGATTGTAGAACGCCTCATCGGTCAGAAGCTTGCCGAGCGTTCCGTGCCCAGACTCAACCTGCGCCATGAGCTTCTGGGCCTCAATGGCGGTCTTGTTCAGGTTGTTGTAAAAATTCTCCTCGTAGATGAGCTTTCCAATCGAGCCCTGGCCATGCTGGATCTGTTTGGTGATGTCGTTCAACGTGCTGCTCAGCACCCGAAGGTTGGAAACCACATCGTTGGCGTTCTGCACAATCTGCTTCATATCAGCTTCTTCGTGGCTCTGGACCGTTCCTCCGTCAGGAAGAGGTTTGGCGCCGGGACCGCCCCGGCTGATGTCCACATAGGCTTCTCCCAGTAATCCCACAGTTTCAATGCTAGCCACCGAATCGGTGCGGATCTGGTCCTGATACTTTTTCGTGACCTTCATGTCAATCTGGACCGCCTTGCTCGGCTCGGTGTAGGGAGAAATCTTGATCCCGTTCACGTTGCCGACAACAATCCCCGCAAGCCTCACCTGCGCGCCGTCGCGCAAACTTTCAGCCCCTGAAAAAAAGGTCTTCAGCTCGTACTTACTCGTCCAGAGTCCCACCTTGCCGCTGATGAAAAAGACTCCAACGGCAAACACGATCAGGCCGGAAATGATGAGCACTCCAACGCGGAGCTGGGTCCAGGCGAGTTGTTTAGGCTGAGGCATAAGTCCTCCCTTCCAGAATCACTCCGAGACCTTTCATTTTAGTCCAACCCATAGGCTCGGGCGACCTTACCGTAGGAACTGCTGGAGATAGGGATCGCTTGTGGAAACGACTTCATTCGGCGTCCCGTGAAAATAAACCGCCCCTTCCCGAAGCACCAGGAATCGCGTGGCGCTCATTGATCCGCCCGCGCCGTTGCCGCTGATCGGCACCAGTCCCCCGGTATCTTTTGAGTATCCAAATTTGGCCAGCCAGAATGCATCCTGAAGCCTGTGCGTCACCACAATGGAACTGACTCCCTGAACATCCCGGAGCTTGAGAATGAGGATATTAATCGTCTGCGCCGTAACCGGGTCCAGGCCAGCGGTAGGGGAATCATATAGCATAATGGGGGGATCATTCACAATCGCCCGGGCAATGGAAACGCGGCGCTTCATGCCTCCGGAGAGCTCCGCGGGCATCTTGTCGATTGCCGCTTCAAGCTCAACAAAGCTCAGAACTTCCCGCGCACGGCCTTCCATTTCCGCTTCATCCTTCTTCCCCTCTTCCCGCAGGCGATAGGCGACATTTTCGTAAACGGAAAGCGAGTCAAAAAGAGCGCCTTCCTGAAACACAATCCCCATGCGCTGCCGGATGTCGTGCATTTCTTTTTCAGGCACCGGGCCTAGGTCGCGGCCCTCCACGATCACCTTGCCTTCATCCGCCTTCAGCAGGCCCAGGGCGAGCTTCAAAATCACGGACTTGCCGGAACCGGTGGCTCCCAGCAGAATCAGCGTTTCTCCACGCCCCACGCTGAAGGAGACATTGGACAGCGCCGGCTTCTCATCAAAATAAAGCCAGACGTTCTGAAATTCGATTGCGGCCGGCGGATTCATATTATGAGCAAGCGAAACATTGCTGATTGAAATGGCCATCCCCGCCGTGGGATATCCCCTTCGATAAGTGCGCCCAGCGAACTTCCATGCTTGCAGGTTCGCCGGCGGGCGTCAGAAGAAGTGAATAGCGATCAGGAACTTCGTCACGAAAAAATCCACCACCAGGATCAGTACCGAGGCCACCACGACGGCCTGGGTCGTGGAGCGGCCCACACCCTCGGTGCCCCCGCGCGTAGTCAGCCCGAAGTAGCATCCCACCAGCGCCACAATCACGGCAAAGAGAAACGGCTTGAGAAGGCCCTGCGCCACATCCTCAAAAGTGAGCGTCTGGTAGGCGTAAGTCCAGTATTCCACCGAAGTCAGGTGCACCGTGTAAAGGCTTACGAAATATCCCCCCAGCATCCCGAAGAAATCCGCGAGAATGGTCAGGAGCGGCAGCGTGATCACGGTCGCAAACAGGCGTGGAGTAACCAGTTTGCGCACCGGGTCTGTCCCCAGCGCCCTCATGGCGTCAACCTGCTCACTCACCAGCATGGAACCGATTTCCGACGCGATTCCTGAGCTGTTTCGGCCTGCCGCAACCAGGGCTGTCAGGACAGGCCCCATTTCCCGAACAACCGAAAGAGATACAACCTCTCCCAGCAAGGTAACGCTGCCGAACGTACTCAGTGTTCGATAGGTCTGCAGCGCAATAACCCCACCTGAGAAGAACCCTACCAATAGAACAATGGGAAGTGATCCCACGCCGATCACGTCCATCTGGATGATCGTATCGGCGACATAGCGCGGTGAGCTGAAAAGGTTTGCTATTGAGTTGGCAAATAGAAAGGTGAAGTCCTGGACGGCCTGGACCTTGTGCTTAATGTACCCGTCAATTGAAGTTTCGGCCATAGGCTTAAGAAAATACCATCCTAATCGAAGGACACCCATTCGGCAATGCATTGCGTTGAATTTCGGGAAAAAGCCATTTCAATGGCAGGTTATCGTTCCGGGGGCATACGGCCATGCAGCCCCGGAAAGGAAAGCCCTGGTTGAGAGCAAATGGGAGAACTATGGTTCAAGGAGGCAAAAAAAGAGGGGGAAACTTCGTTTCCCCCTAAGCGTCGGGTCTTGGGTCTAATCTCCGAGCTTGCTCCTGAGGTCCCTCAGTGAAGGTTATCCAGGGCGAGCTCTGCAGGAGTTATCGCAATAGAATGACCAAAACACAGAAAATGAGATGGCCACTATTATATTTCGATAAGTTATTTATTTTAAATAGATTGCATCAATACTACATAGTAACAATCGATTGATAAAATAACTTTATTGGAACATTAAAATACTGTATTTGGAATATTTGAAATGGAAATTCCAAATTGCGGATAAAATTAGATCCCCTATGGTGATCCGGGGGAAAACGTCCCAATGCTATCATCCAGCCTGATTTTCCACCTGCAATCCATATTGAATCCAGGCGATGAACTTGACCAGTATGTGTGGAAATGCGGTAAAGTGAGAATTCCCATTGTGAAGGGGCCTGTGAATCAGCAGTGCCGAGGCAAACGCTGAAAGAGTGGACTGTTACTGTTGGTGCTTGGGAAGCAATCGTATGATTGATATCCACTGCCATCCGCTTCCGGAAACAGACGATGGGGCGAAGTCTTTTGACATCGCTGTGGCCATGTGCCAGATGGCCGCACAAGACGGAGTCACACATCTCGTTGCCACACCCCACTGTAATTTCAAGTATGCTTTCGACGCCCAGGCCAACCGGGCCAGGCTAAGAGAGCTTCAGACTGCGGTGGGAGAATCTCCCAGGCTGCTCCTGGGCTGTGACTTCCACCTTTCGTACGACAATCTCCGCAGGCTCGCGCAAGACGGGTCTGATTTCTCCATCAACAGCACGCAATATCTGCTGGTGGAATTTCCTGACCACTTTATTCCGGAGCAGATGGACAACGTCTTTTATGAAATCGAGGTGGCAGGCCTGACTCCAATTCTCACTCATCCGGAGCGCAACCCCGTCATCCAGCGCAAGCCTGAATTGCTTTACCACTGGGCCCAGCGAGGGTGCCTGGTCCAGATTACCGCAATGTCCCACCTGGGAGGGTTTGGACCGAGAGCCCGGGAACTCTCCGAAGAATGGCTGGACCGGAATCTCGTTCATTTCTTTGCCTCAGATGCTCATGACCTCACGCACCGTCCTCCCAACCTCTCCACCTGTTACAAGAAAGTTGCCTCCGCCCGGGGCAAGGATGTTGCCGACCTCCTGCTGGATATAAACCCGGCAGCCGTCATCATCGGGGAGTCCCTGCCTGAGCCACTGCAACCCCTGGGCCCCAGGCAATCGTCCCGAAAAAAGGGTTGGTTTTCCATCTTCCGGCGATAGAAGAGTCCGGGTCTGAAGCCCTGATCCTGAGTGTCCCTCTGACTACCGCTTCAGGGCCTTCATGTTTTCTTGCAGAGGGAGTTCGGCAACCAGATCCAAAATCGGCACTCCCTGAAATAATTGTGTAAAGATGGGGAAGTTACCATGTTCGCCAGAAAGATCCATGTCGAGGTTCTGAAGCCGGGCGAGGCAAGGCCATGCCCGGTTGGCTGGCTGGACAGCTTCTGTATGAGAAGTTTTACGGGCCGCAGCGCTTTTGACGACGTCCTGCCCGTCGCTGACGGATGGATGGAGGCGGGGTTTAAAGTCGACCTGGAATTTCTCCGGAACGATCTTGAAGAGTGGCTCACCAGGAAATTTGGGGGCGGATCGCAGGTCAGAATCCGGTTCAGTGAAAAGGGCGAGGGGCTGGCCCCGGAGAACAGCGGATAAATTCCTTATGTAAAATTGGAACAGTCAGGTGACTAGGATGGACAAAATTGTCCAACCACAACTTTTGCCTGGCAAGGGCTCCACAAATGGAAGGAGGAAGTGGCGACTTGAACTAACCAAGTACAACCACTTCCCCAGGTAGTCACAGAGTTGAATTACTTTTTTCGATGAACGCGGGGTCGGAATGGTTGTAATGTCGTCCAAAAAATTTTTGTTTTTGGCGAATTATTTTTTAGAGCACCGAGGACGTGAGGGAACCTATGGGCGCAACGCAATAGCACACAAAGGGATGGCGTAAAACTCCCGGCTTTGCGCCTGGCAACTCGATTATCTTGAAGAGAGGTCCACTATGTGCGGCATCGTCGCTTATGCCGGCCATCAGCCAGTCAGCGAAGTTCTGATTGAGGGCCTGAAGAGACTTGAATACCGGGGGTATGACTCCAGCGGAATCGCCATACTGGGCGCGCCACCCTACCTTGCGAAGGCGGTGGGGAAGGTCGAGGTCCTTGAGCGGAAGGTCCGGGCAGGAAAAACCCACCGGGACAACGGGAATCGCCCACACCCGGTGGGCCACTCACGGCAAGCCGACGGAAGCCAACGCCCACCCGCATTCGGACTGCTCCAGGCAACTCTTCCTGGTCCATAACGGAATCATTGAAAACTACCTGTCACTGAAAAAGATGCTGCAGGCGGATGGTCACACCTTCAACTCCGAGACCGACACGGAGGTGCTTGCGCATCTTGTCGAGAATTATTATCAGGGCGATCTTGAAGAAGCAGTCCGGAAAGCGCTGCTCCAGGTTGAGGGAACCTATGGCCTTGCGGTCATCCATGCTTTACACCCGAATCAAATCATTATGGCCCGCCGTGGTAGCCCCATCGTCCTGGGTGTTGGCAAGGGAGAGACGCTGGCGGCATCAGACACCTCCGCGCTTGCCCAGCACACGGACCAGGTCGTTTACCTCGAAGACAATGAGGTCGCCCGACTTGAACCCGGAGATTTTCACATCAGCACGCTCCAGAACCGTCCCGTTGACCGAAGGACGACGGTAATTGATGCGGGGTTAGAGGCGCTGGATCGCGGGGAGTTCCCGCACTATATGCTCAAGGAAATCTCCGAACAGCCTGAAGCAGTGGAAAATGCACTGCGCGGCCGCCTCAACCATTCCGAAGGCGTGGCCAAGCTTGGCGGACTGGAATCGGTCCTCGGCCGTCTGCAACAGGCTCGCCACCTGATTATTGTGAGCTGCGGCACCAGTTATTACGCGGGCCTTCTGGGGCGTTACGTCTTTGAAGCGCTTACCGACCTGACGGTGGAAGTCGAACTGGCCTCCGAGTTCCGCTACAGAAAATTGAACATCCGCCCGGACACGGCAGTGCTGGCCATCAGCCAGTCGGGCGAAACGGCGGACACCCTGGCCGCGTTGCGCGAAGCCAGGCGCAAGGGAGCCTTGGTTCTGGGCCTGGTGAACGTTGTTGGCAGCTCCATCGCCCGCGAAACCCATGCGGGAGTCTATTGCCATGCGGGCGCGGAGATAGGCGTGGCGTCCACCAAGTCGTTCATCTCGCAGGTGACCATTCTCATTCTCATGGCGCTGCTGATGGGGCGCAGCCGCGACCTTTCCTATGAGGAAGGATCGAGGATCATCCGGGCGCTCGAAAAGGTGCCGGAACAGGTCCGGGCGATCGTGGATCAATCAAACCAGATCCGAGGGATTGCCGAGAAATATTGCCAGGCCCGGCATTTCCTTTTTATTGGCAGGAAGTACCAGTATCCCGTGGCGCTGGAGGGCGCCCTGAAGCTGAAGGAAATCGCCTACATTCATGCCGAGGGTTACGCGGCGGGAGAGATGAAGCATGGGCCCATCGCTCTGATTGACCCCGCCTTCCCCACCATGGCCATCGTGCCTGAAGACAGTTCCTATGAAAAGACGATCTCCAACGTCCAGGAAATCCGCGCCCGCGAGGGCCAGATCATCGCCGTCACCACGGAGGGCAACACCAGGCTCGGTTCACTGGTGGACGACGTGATCTACGTTCCCCCCAGCCTGGATCTTGTTATGCCGCTGCTTACCGTCATTCCGCTCCAGCTTTTTGCCTATCACTGCGCGGTGCTTCGCGGCTGCGACGTGGACAAGCCCCGCAACCTGGCCAAAAGCGTCACGGTGGAATAAGTTAGCAATCCGGCAGCCCGCACCTCGTGTAACGTCCCTAGCCGCGTGGTCATTTCTTCGGACGGGCGTCGAGGCCAAAATCCTGTTCTATGCGCTCATACCACGCGTCGTCATCGAGCGCGCCTCTTTCCACCCATTCCTCGTCGCTCATGGCCTTCCGCACCCCGATGGCCGCCGCCGATCCGGGTCCTACGGGATGCCGCAATTGCCAGGTGCCGCCCTCGATGATGTCCCGAATTGCTTCCGCCACCAGGCTGGGCGGGCGGGGGGTTCCACTTTCGAACGACGCCCTGAAGAATTCCGCATATCGCCGCACCTGGCGATACTTTGTGCCGTCCAACGGCATCTCGGATCGCCTCGCCATCGGCGTGTCTATAATGCCGGGTTCGACGATAGCGACGCGAATGTTGAAGGGCTTCGCTTCCTGGGCCAGAGCTTCACTCATGGCCTCAAGCGCGTGCTTGGAGGCGGTATAGGCAGCAAGCGGTGAGTTCGCGGCGCGGCCCGAGACAGAACTGACGTTAATGATGCAGCCGTTCTTCCTCTCCCGCATTTCCGGCAGCACAGCTTGAATGCAGCGCAGCGCCCCGAAGTAATTCGTCTCCATAATGGCGCGGAAGTTTTCCATAGGAAGTTCCTCCACGGCTCCGAACGTCGCGGTTCCCGCATTATTCACCAGCACGTCAACTTGCCCGCCTTGCGCATAAATTCCCTTCACGGCGCCGGCGACAGAGGAATCCGAATCAACGTCCATCACCATCACCTTGACCGGGAGCTTCTCCTTCGCAACAGTTTCTCCCAATTGCGGCGCGCGGCCGGGATTCCGCATGGTGGCATAAACGGTGTGGCCGGCCCTGCCAAGTTCAAGGGCGGTGGCAAAGCCTATACCCGTGCTGGTTCCCGTGATCAGGACGTTTGACATGCTTGTTTTCTCCTGGTTGTAGGTTGGGTTTGCGCCCGCACCGCACCTTAACACACGGCTTGAACCACGGCAATCCGGAATCGGACTTTGTGAAATCTGCCGCGGGCAGATGCTTGCGGTGGCAAAGCGCGCGCTACTCTGTTTTCCTGGCCGTGGACGAATGCCATTTCCAGGCGCTCTGGATGATGGTGTCGAGATCTGAATACTGCGGCTGCCAGTCGAGCAATTGCCGGGCTTTCGTGGGGTCGGCTACCAGCACGGCAGGGTCGCCTGCCCGCCGCAGCGCATCTTTGGCCGGGACCTGTCCGCCGCAAAGCTTCCCCACGGCGGCCACCACCTCGCGGACAGAGTGGCCCTCGCCGGTCCCCAGATTAAGTTCCGTGGTTGCGCCCCCGGCGGCCAGATATTCCAGCGCCCGCACGTGGGCGTCAGCCAGGTCCGACCACATGGATATAGTCGCGAATCGCCGTGCCGTCAGCAGTGGGATAGTCCGTGCCGAAAATCCCCACTTCCGGCCGCTGCCCCAGCGCGGCCTTGATCACCAGTGGAATCAGGTGCGACTCAGGATCGTGCTCCTCGCCCAGTTCGCCATCAAGGTCGGCTCCCGCCGCATTAAAGTATCGCAGCGATACGCCACGAAGCCCGTAGGCAACTCCGTACCAGCGGATGGCGCGTTCCATCGAAAGCTTGGAGTCGCCGTAGGGACTCACCGGCCGCATGGAATGATCTTCCGGGATGGGCACCTTTTCAGGACTTCCGTAGACGGCGGCGGAGGATGAAAAAACAATGTGCTTGACCCTGCTGGCTTTCATCACGTCCAGCAGCACCAGAGTGTTGACCACGTTGTTCCAGAAATACTTCTGGGGATCGGTCATGGACTCGCCCACCAGCAGGCTGGCGGCAAAGTGCAGAACGGCTTCTATCTGCTGCTCACTGAAAATCTTTGCCAGAAGCTCCTTGTCGCCCAGGTCGCCTTCAATCAGCGGTCCCCACTTCACGGCTTCCGGGTGGCCGGTTGAAAGGTTGTCCAGCACCACAACCTCGTGGCCGGCCCTGGCCAGGGCCTTGGCCGTCTGGCTTCCAATGTAACCTGCACCGCCGGTAACAAGCACTCGCATCGTCTACTGGTCTCCTCCAGGCCGCTGGGTGATACCCAATTTAGAAGCCGGGCTCTATGCCCCGTCCTGATGCCTGCCGCTATTGCAGCCCGCATCGTGCCGCGTGCGCACACCCCAACTTACCACGCCGTGCCATCTCCCTCCGAACGAAACTCCGGCTATGCCTTCGCAGCTTTTTCCTGCGCGCCCTGCTCGAGCACCTGAAGGAACTTTGCCAGCCAGGCGGGATGCGCGGGCCAGGCCGGGCCCGTCACCAGATTTCCGTCCACGTGCGCCTCCGTCATGGGAACATCAACGTATTTGCCTCCGGCCATTGTCACCTCAGGCCCCACGGCCGGATAGGCGCTGATGGACCTTCCCTTCACCACGCCCGCGGCCACCAGCAACTGCGCGCCGTGGCACAATGATGCCACCGGCTTTTTCGCATCGAAGAAATGCCGCACGATCTCCAGCACCTTTTCATTCGTCCGCAGATACTCCGGCGCCCGGCCGCCCGGAATCACCAGCGCATCATACGATCCGGCCTTGACTTCCTCAAACGTCGCATTCGATCTGGAAATTGTGGCCGCGCTTCTCGCTGTAAGTCTGGTCGCCTTCAAAATCATGGATGGCCGTCCGCACTGTCTCACCCGCCTTCTTTCCCGGGCAGACGGCGTCCACCTGGTGCCCCACCATTTGCAGGGCCTGGAATGGGACCATCACCTCGTAATCTTCAACGTAGTCGCCTACCAGCATCAGAATCTTTTTGCCTGCCATGTCCGTTTTCCTCCTCCAAATTCTGTTGAGCTTGCTTTCCTGCGCGTCTTCCCGATCCCGCAGGGCGGGAGAGGGACCTGCTTTCCGCAAAATAAACTGTCAAGCCACTCCACGGCTCAGGCCGGCTCAGTAAACGTTCCGGGGCTGGAGGGCGTGGCGCGCCATTCCCGTTTGCGTCCTGGAGTGGCCTCGTCCAGCGCGCGCCGCACACCTTCCGCATCAAGATCGGTTGTATAGACGGGAGTCCCGGGCTGTTGCCTCCAGGATTCATCCAGCCCGCCGGCGTCCACGCCGTCAAACCCAAGCTCGTCCAGCAGCTTGATGATCACGTCTTTGGCCCGCTGGTCGTCGCCCGCCACAGGCAAGGCAATACGCCCCGGTGAGCCGGCAGGCTTGCCGTTCTCCATCAGGTGTTTAGCGTAAATGTTGTTGAAGGCTTTCACCACGCGCCGCCTCAGTTGCTTTTCCACCCACCGGCTCTCCGTCAGTCCTGCCTCGATTCCGGCAATTTTCCCGTCGCGATGCCGCGGATAGTAGTTGCCCGTGTCCACCACAACCACGCTATCGGGTACGCCGGCAAAAAGATCTTTGGGAAGGTTTGAGATTTTCGCTTCCGGGATGGTCACAATCACCACTTCTCCCGCGTGCGCCGATTCCTGCACCGTCACCGCTTTCGCTCCGGTTTCCTTTGCCAGTGCAGCCAGTGATTCGGGCCCGCGCGAGTTGGCCACGGAAACCTGGTGCCCGAGCTTCGCCAGCCGCCGCGTGAGCGTGCCGCCAATCTGTCCTGCGCCAATAATTCCAATTTTCATGATTCATCCCTCCTTTCTATACCTGGTGAGATGAAATCAAAGTGAAAGGGGTTCGGGTTCCGATTCGGTTTCTGCCTTTTGCTTTCTGCCTACTGCCTCTTGCTTACTGCCTACTGCTTTCTGCCTCGCCTTTCCGCCTCCCACCCTCTTGAATCTGGAATGCCGCCTTCCTCAACTCGTCACTCGCCACTCGTCAGTGCTTTTTTCATCCTTCATCCTTCACACTTCATCCTTCTTCTCCGAGTGCCCCAGGTCTTTTGCCGGCGCGATGCGGTCGCGCACAAGCTGCTTCAGTTCCTTGATGTCCGGAAAGCGGCCCTGCTCCGCCCGCGACCAGATCACTTCGTCGCCGATGCGCACCTCAAACACGCCTCCAGTGCCGGGCACGAGCGCCAGCTCGCCAATCTCGTCCTGAAAAGTGGTCAGCAGTTCCTGCGCCATCCACGCCGCCCGCAGCAGCCACCGGCACTGCGTGCAGTATTTGATCTCGATTCTGGGGCTGTGGACCATCACTGTCTGGAATATATCCCCCGCAGGAAGGAATGGCAAATGGGGGTGGTGACAGCCAGACAGATCGCGTATCAGAACAAACTCGGTCCGTCAGCGCCAGCTACCCTTACAACGGGCCGGAAGAGGAAGCGTGACCTCAAAACCAAAGGTCAACGCCACGCCCTCTCGGGGCCTCCCTTGCGCGAACCTGCCTGTGTGATATGCTTCGCTTTCACCAGATGATCGATCTGCGAATTCATGCCGAGCTGCTGGTGGCGCCAGTGTTGGACCAGGGCAAGAAAAAGCAGCGACTCTCCCTGCCGAAGGGGGAGTGGTTCCATCACGGGACGAGAAGTCCCTCGCCAGCATGGACTCCAAAAGCGCCTTGAGCGGCGCCGCGCTAGGCTGGTATTACGACGAGGAAAACAGCATCCTATGGATCAGGTTCCCCGACCAGGGCGCGGCCGGCACGGTGCAGGTGGAAAAGTGAACCCTCCCGACACCGGAACGCGCCGGTAATGCTGCGGCAGAATCCCTGCATCCTGCGGACCTGCAATCGGTATGAATGACATGCATCGAGAACATACCAACAGCACCGATGGGGGAACAGCGGCCGTGCGAACGGAGGCCGGCGCGCAGTCGGTTTCCGATTCAACACCTCTGTTATGGCTCACCGTGCTCAGCCTGGACGCTCCCGCGGTGGCGGTGCTGTGGCAACTGCTTTTTGCCCGCTCGTTCGATGTGCAGCTTGGATGGAGCGTCACGATTCTTCTGGGGCTGGTGGTGTGGCTTATCTACGTGGCGGACCGCGTGCTCGACGCTTTGAAGGCCCCGGCCGAGGGCGCCGAAGCCACCCGGCACATCTTTTACCGGCGGCACCTGTGGGCGTTTCTGTTCCCGCTGTGCACCGGCTTCGTGCTGGCCGCCTGGATTTCCTTAACGCGGTTGGACCTGAGGACCTTTGGCGATGGCGTCGTCATCCTGCTGGCCGTCGGCGCCTATCTGCTCGCGGTGCATCTGGTGTCGCCGGAACGCGAGTGGTTGCCCAAGGAAATGCTGGTGGGCGTGCTGTTCGCCCTTGGCACCTGCTTTCCGGTGTGGGAGCACATGACGAGCGACGCGACGACAATCGCGGCGCCGTTCCTCCTGTTTACAGCTCTCTGCTGGATGAACTGTGCCGCCATTGAACACGAAGAATGGAAGCGGCTGCGCGGGCGCCGGTTCGGTGTGCCTCACCCCTGGACCGTCTGGATGGGGCGGCGTTTCCTGTTGCTTTCGTTTGCCATTGCCGCCATTGCGCTCGGCCTCATCCTTTCCGGATTCGGGCGCGCGCATCAGCAACTTCTGGCCGCAGAGTTGCTCAGCGCTCTGGCCCTGGCCCTGATCCGATACAAGGAGGAATCACTTTCCATCGACCAGTTCCGGGTGCTGGTGGATATTGCGTTGTTCACACCGCTGTTTTTCCTGCCCTTTTAGAAACAGCGGCTTCCAGAGGCGGGGTCGCAGGGGTTACCGCCCCGGCCGTGGTCGTTCGCGGGCTGAAAATCCTGGAATTGTGATATCTGTCACAGCATTGCGTTCTTCGGGTTGTGGTATGATGCGTTGTGATGAGGAAGGCTAAGCCCATCCTGTTGCTGTTGCGCGTTTCTTTTTGCGACCCTGGGCGGATGCTTTGGCCCGCTGATGGCGGCAACGCGCCCGATGGATTGCTGCGCCTCGATGCCGTGCAGTCCCGCAAGCCAGTCGCGGAATTGCTGCACTCCTCAACTCTCCGGAGCGGCCAGTCATCTTCAACAGGCAGCCGAAGTCACTGCGCCGGCGGTCGCCTTCGCCCTGGTGGCCACGCTTCCGCATTCAAGCGCGGCGCCCGGCGTAGTAAGAGCCGTACACACTCCGTTCCAGGTCCATTGCTACTCACCGCCCGGTGAGCTTTACACCCTCCACCATTCTCTCCTGATTTAGCACCCGCCATCGCGGCGTGAAATCCTTCACGCTATCCGTTTATCTTTTCTTCACCACAGTCAGCTTTTTGGGAGGTCATTTATGCGCAAGTGTTTGTGTAAGGCGCTGTTCTCTCTATTGATTTGCGGGATTCCCGGTGTTGCCGTTGCCACAAGTCTCGCGCCGCAGGCGCAACCAGCTCCCGTGGCAACCGCCACGCGATGGCAGTCACCTGCCCGGCTGCACCACTTCATGACCAAGGCCGCTGGAACCCTGGTGGTCAACGATGAAGGTGTTGAATTCATCCCGAAGAAGGGATCGCCGCTGCGCTGGTCTTACGTCGAAATTCAGAGTTTCCATCTCTCGGCGCATGGGCTCGATCTCGAGACCTACCAGAACCGAAGCTGGCGCCTTTCCGGCGATCGCGAATTCCATTTCACCCTCACGAACGCCGTTCCGCCTGCCGTGGCCCAACAGTTCGCCCACCGGGTCCAAAAGCCTGTGGAAAACGGGCGGCCCGATCCGGGCGTTTCCGGCTTTGCTTCCCTGCCCGCCAGGCGTCGCACCTTTGGAGGAGGAACCAACGGGGTGCTGCACTTCCGCGACGCTGGAATCGATTACGTTACCTCCGGCGGACGCGGCAGCCGAAGCTGGCGCTGGTCCGACATCGAGACGATTGCCCATCCCGACCCCTACCACTTCCGCGTGCAGGGCTATCGCGAAACGTTTGAGTTTGAACTCAAGCAACCCATGTCGCGCAAGCTGTTTGACCGCCTCTGGGATGCCGTTTACGGCCGCGGCCTGAAGGGCCTTGCGTATTCCGAAGGGAGGCAGCAGTGAGTATTCTCCAACCAGGAAGAATTGATGGCCGCCAACGAAACCATCCGGATTCCAGCCGAAGCAGAGTGCTGGCTGCTGCTGTTCTGTTGCTGGCCGCCGCCTATTCCATTTCGATCCCCGCATGGCCTGCGCAAGCCAGCAGGCAGTCTGCGCAGGCACGGCCCTCGAGCGCGGCGACCCCGCTGCCGCAACTCGTCAAAGAAGCAGAGCAGAACAATCCGCAGATTCTGGCGGCGAGGCGAGGATGGCAGGCGGCCACGCAGGTTCCTTCCCAGGTCGCGACGCTTCCGGACCCGGAAGTGATGGTCCAGCAGATGTCGGCCGGCACGCCTCTTCCCTTCGACGGCTTCAACTCAGTCCAGATGACGTACCTCGGGTTTGGCGTTTCGCAGAGCATTCCCTACCCCGGAAAACTTCGCCTGCGCGGAGAAATCGCCCGCCGCAAAGCCGACACGCTCCAGCAACAGGCCGACGCGGTCCGGCGCGCCGTTGTTGAAAACGTCAAGACCGCTTATTTCCGTCTCAGCTATGTTCAGCAGACCCTTTCCATTCTGGATAAGGACAAGCAACTTCTGGACCAGATCGAAAAGATTGCCGAGGCAAGGTATCGAGTGGGACAGGGCAACCAGCAGGACGTGCTGAAGGCGCAACTGCAGCAGACAAAACTCCTCCGGGACGCCACCCAGTATCGCCAGCAGATGCAGACCCTTCAGGCGCAACTGAAACAGCTTCTCAACCGCCCGCAGGATTCAGCGGACATTACTACCGGGAAGCTGACTGAAACCCCGCTGCCGTTCAGCTCGGATGACCTGCTGTCAGCGGTCCGCACGGGCAACCCGGCAGTCGGCGCCCATCACGAGATGGTGCAGGACCGCAGCCTGCAGGTGGAACTGGCCCGCAAGGACTTTTATCCGGACTTCAACGTTCAGTACCTGTACCAGCACACCGCATCGCCGTTTCCCGAGCGTTACATGCTCAGCGTCGGCGTGAAAATCCCCATTTATCGCAGCCGGCGGCAGCGTCCGGAAGTTGCCGAAGCCGCCGAGCAACTGAACAGCGCGCGCCGGGCCTATGAGGCCCAGGTGCAGCAAACCTATTTCGAAGTGCGCGACCAGTATCTGGTGGCGGACTCGGATTCCAAAGTGCTCAGGATTTACCGTGAAGGATTGATCCCGCAGGCAACGGCCACGTTCCATGCGGGCCTGGCCGCCTACCAGTCGGCGCAGCAGGATTTCCAGACTCTGCTGGATTCATTCCTCGACGTTTTTAACCTCGATGTCGAGTACTGGCGCACGCTGGCGGAGCACGAAACTGCGCTGGCAAAGCTCGAACAACTGACCGGGATCCAGATTCCCTGACCAAGGCGATTGGGAAGAGAGGAAACTGCCATGAAGGATTATCGCAAAGCATTCCAGATCACGCTCGGGTTGAGCATCGTGCTCGCTGCAGCCGTGGCTTTTTTTGGATGGCGATATGTTGCCCAGAACCGCCGCTCCGTCGCGCCGGGAGAGCCAGCCCGGCCTGCCACCGGTGAGGTCGGCACAACCCAAAGCAGCCCGATGCCAGCGCCCACTGCGCTCGCACCTCTCCAGCTTTCGCCCCAGCGGCTGCAGAGCATCGGCGTCACAAGCGGCGAGGTAGAGGTCCGGGATCTCTCAAACGAAATCCGTGCGGTGGGCAACGTGGCGGTGGACGAACGGTTGAAGGCTTACGTCCAGACTCGTTTTTCCGGATGGATCCAGAAGGTCTATGCGAACTCCACCTACCAGTACGTCAAAAAGGGCCAGCCTCTGTTTACAATCTACAGCCCTGAACTGGTGACGACGGAGAACGAATACCTGCTGGCAATGAAAAACCAGGATCTGCTTCAAAGCAGCACTGTCCCGGGAGTCGCCTCGGGCGCCGATTCGCTGCTCACGTCTGCCCGTGAGCGCTTGAAGCAGTGGGAAATTCCTGCGCGAGAAATCCAGCATCTGGAATCCACTGGCCAGATTCGGCACGACCTTGAAGTTGACTCTCCAGTCTCCGGTTACATCACGGAGTACAACGCGCTTCCGAACCTCTACGTTCAGCCGGCCACGCGGCTTTACACCATCGCCGACCTTTCCACTGTCTGGGTTGTTGCGGAGATCTTCCAGTCCGACCTGGAGCAGATCCGTGTTGGCCAGGGGGCCACCGTCACCAGCGACGCCTACGCCGGTCGCACGTTTTACGGGCGCGTGGATTTTATCTACCCCGAAGTCAACATGAACACCCGCACCGTCAAAGTGCGGCTGGTCTTCCAGAATCCAGGCCTGAAACTCACGCCCGGCATGTTCGTCAATGTCAGCCTGAAGATTCCGCTGGGCCGGCGGCTGGCAATTCCGGTCACCGGAGTGTTCCACACCGGCACGCGCAACATCGTCTTTATCGACCACGGCAGCGGCTATCTCGCGCCGCAGGATGTAACCCTGGGGCCGCGCGCAGGCGACTATTACAGCGTGCTCAAAGGGCTCAAGCAGGGCGATAAAATCGTGACCTCGGCAAACTTCCTGATCGATTCTGAAAGCCAGCTCCAGGCGGCGCTGGGATCGTTTGCTCCGCCGCCACCAGGCGCGGGCGCCGCAGCATCCATGAACCAGGGCGGCGCCTCTCAGGCCAAAGTGGAGTTCACCACTTCACCTTCACCGCCGAGCAAAGGGCAGAACACCGTTCGGGTCAAATTGACCGACGCCGACGGCAAGCCAGTTACCGGCGCTGAAGTGAAAGTTCGTTTCTTTATGCCCGCCATGCCGGCCATGGGAATGGCAGCCATGCAGAGTGTCTTCACGCTCACTGACCGCGGAGGCGGGTTCTACGAAGGGAACGGCAAACTCCAGAGCGGAGGGACCTGGCAGGTAACGGTCATCGCTCAAAAGGACGGCCAGACTGTGGCCACAAAACAATTGAGCGTCAACGCGGAAGGAGGGATGTAACGTGATATCCCGCCTGATTGATTTGTGCGCACGCAACCGCTTCCTGGTTTTTACCGGGGTCTTTCTGCTCGTCCTTTTTGGAATCTGGTCGATGAAGAACATCTCACTCGACGCGCTTCCCGACATTTCCGACGTTCAGGTCATCATCCACACGCGCTGGGCCGGCCAGCCGCCGGACCTCATCGAAGACCAGGTCACCTATCCCATCGTCACCACCATGCTCGCGGCTCCCAAAGTGAAAAATGTCCGCGCCCAGACAATGTTTGGCGACTCTTACGTGTACGTCATCTTTCAGGACGGCACGGACCTCTACTGGGCGCGCTCGCGCGTGCTGGAGTATCTCCAGCAACTGCAGGGCAAACTGCCCGCGGGGGTGAATCCCGTGCTGGGGCCCGACGCCACCGGCGCCGGCTGGGTTTACGAATACGTTCTGGTGGACCACAGCCACAAGCAGAATCTTGCCGACCTTCGCAGCCTTCAGGACTGGTATATCCGCTACCAGCTTGAAACCGTTCCCGGGGTCGCGCAGGTGGCCACGATCGGAGGCTTTGTCCGCCAGTACCAGGTTCGGCTGGACCCGGACAAGCTCCAGGCTTTTAACATTCCACTCTCGACCGTCATCCAGCGCGTCCGTGAGAGCACCAGCGAAGTCGGCGGCCGGCTGCTGGAACTTGGCGGCGCGGAATACATGGTGCGAGGCCTCGGCTATTTCAAATCGCTCGATGACCTTGCCAACATTCCTGTGGGAACCCACAACGGCGTGCCGGTGATGGTGAGCGACCTGGGAACGGTTTCCTTTGGGCCGGACATTCGCCGCGGGGCAGCCGACTGGAACGGTGAAGGAGAGACCGTGGGCGGCATCGTCGTGATGCGCTTTGGGCAGAACGCGCTGAATGTGATCAACGGCATCAAGAAGAAAATCTCAGAGATCAAGTCTTCGCTCCCGCCCGGCGTGGAAATTGTTCCCGCCTATGACCGCTCTGAGCTGATCCATGAGTCCATCAGCACCTTGCAGCGCGACCTGCTGGAAGAAGCCATCATTGTCAGCCTGGTCATCATCATTTTCCTCTTCCACTTTCGGTCTGCGCTCATTCCGATCCTCACGCTTCCCATCGCTGTCATCGCTTCCTTCATCCCGATGTATTACTTCCACGTGAGCGCCAACATCATGTCGCTGGGCGGGCTGGCGCTGGCCATCGGAGTGCTGGTTGACGCTGCCATTGTGATGGTGGAGAACGGCTATCGCGTGCTCTCTGAACGCCAGCAGGAGCTTGCAACGCACACATCGCAATCCGACCCTGCGGGCAGTGACCAGCCGCCAGGAACGGGTGTTGGTGATGCGGGCGATCCCGCAGCAACTGAGGCCGCCGCGCCGGCCATCAGCCGCCGGGAGCGCGCAAAACTCCTGATGAACGCCGCCCGGCAGGTTGGTCCCCCTATCTTCTTTTCGCTCGTCATCATCGTGGTTTCTTTCCTTCCCGTTTTTCTGCTGGAGGCGCAGGAGGGCAGGATGTTCCGGCCGCTGGCCTGGACCAAAACTCTGGCCATCAGTTTCTCGTCGATACTCGCCATCACCCTGATTCCCATCCTGATGCTCATCTTCATCCGCGGAAAGCTGAGGCCGGAATCTGCGAACCCGGTGTCCCGCTTCACGCAATTCCTCTATCTGCCGGTGCTGCGATTCTGCCTGCGGCACCGCGTGCTGGTCATCGTGGCAAGTCTGGTCTTCCTTGCCGTCACTCTCCCCCTGACCACCAGGATTGGAAGCCAGTTCATGCCGCCGTTCTATGAAGGCGACAGCGTGTACATGCCGACGGCCTATCCGGGCATCTCGATCACACAGGCTTCCAGCCTGATGCAGGAACAGGACCGCATCATCAAATCGTTTCCTGAAGTCAGGACAGTATTTGGAACGGTGGGCCGGTCCGACACCGCCACCGACAACGCACCGCTCTCAATGTACGACACCACCATCGTGCTCAAGCCACGCTCGGAATGGCCCGAGGGCATGACCTACTCGAAGCTGGTGCAAGAAATGGACGCCAGGCTGCAGTTCCCAGGACTCACCAACACCTGGACGATGCCCATCCAGAACCGACTGGATATGGAACTGACCGGAATCAAAACACCCGTCGGGCTGAAAATTCAGGGGCCAAGCGTAGCGGACATTCAGCAGGCCGGTGAGAAAATCGAAAGCCTGCTCTCCGGCCTGGAGGGAGTGCGCTCCGTCTTTGCAGAGCGTGTCTCGCAGGGATTTTATGTGAACGTCCAGGCGAACCGGGCGCAGGCGGCGCGTTATGGCCTGACGGTTGCGGATGTGCAGCGTGCCGTGACGTCCGGCATCGGCGGTGAGAATATTGCGGTCAACATCCAGGGCCGCGAACGGTATCCGGTAAACGTTCGCTACAATCATGACTTCCGTGACAACCTGGATGCGCTCGGGCGCGTACTGCTTGCCACCCCCACCGGCGCGCAGGTTCCCATCAACGAGGTGGCAAGCATCACCTACTCGCGCGGCCCGGCGATGATCCGTGATGAGGATGCGCAACTTACAGGCTATGTCTACGTGGATCTGAGTACCAGCAACTACGGCGGCTTTGTGCAAAAAGCCGACGCCGTGCTTCGCCAGAAATTGCACCTGGCTCAGGGAACTTCCTACATCTGGTCCGGCGAGTACGAGTTTGAGGTGCGCGCCAAAAAGCGGCTGGAACTGATCATGCCCATCGTATTCATTGTGATCTTCCTGTTGCTCTACATGATCTTCAACTCGGCTTCGGAAGCCGCCATCCTGATCCTGCCCACGGCCTTTGCGCTGACCGGTGGACTACTCCTGCAATGGATTCTCCATTACAACTTCAGTGTGGCGGTCTGGGTGGGTTACATCGCACTGTTCGGGATTGCGGTTGAGACCGGAGTGGTGATGGTGGTCTATCTGCACGAGGCGCTGGATCAACGCCTGGCACGCGCCACGCCACTCAATCATGACGATATCTACCAGGCCACGATGGACGGTGCGGTGTTGCGCCTGCGGCCCAAGCTGATGACGGTCTGCGCGGTGCTGGCCAGCCTGATTCCCATCCTGTGGGAAACGGGCGCGGGATCAGACGTGATGAAGCCCATCGCCACTCCGATTGTGGGCGGCATGATCACTTCCTCGATCGCCGTGCTGATTCTTCTGCCAGTTCTATACATGGCGCTAAAGGAGCGTCAATTAAGGCGCGGAACGCTGCGGGCGTCGCAGGACGACAACGGCCGAGAGATTGCATAATGTGCTTAATAATCTGCAAGATACAAACATTTTCCCGGCTTTTTAGCGGAGAAAATCCTTCGTCTCCGTCTGGTTGTTCAGTCGGGAATATTCAGAGTGCTACAATGAGAGACAATCGCAGGAGGAATTCATGAGGGGCAACCGGCTCTCGATCGCCATTCTAGCCATCGCCCTGGCCGTCGGAGTGGCCTGGGTGATTCACCGCGAGCTGACGCCGAAGCAGCCCGCCGTCTGTGAAATTTGCGGGCGCGGAATTATGAAGCAGGTGGAATTCCGAATCGAGACGGCGCACGGAACCCTCTACGCCTGCTGCCCCGGCTGCGCCCTGCACCACATCCTCAATCACCCGGGAGAAGCGCGCAAGGAACTGGCCACCGACTTCAAAAGCGGGCGTCTGATTCCGGCGCAATCGGCTTATTACGACATGGGGGGCGACGTGCAGTACTGCACCCGCCACGATCCTTCCCTCCAGCGCGTGCCCGGCCAGGGAGTGGAAATGCGCGTCTACGACCGCTGCCTGCCCGTGCTGGTCGCCTTCGCTTCCAGGGACGACGCCGAGGCTTATCGCCAGCAGCACGGCGGCCGCGTCGTCACCTTCGACCAGGCCCTCGCCGATGTCCGCAACCGGTAAACCCATCCTCCGTAGCTAGGCAGGCGGCAGAGAAAGATCCCACAACCATCGGGTGCCTCAGATGCTGGCTACTGTTTTGACGATGGCATCGCCGTTCTTGAAGAGCTCCGGTTTGATTTCGGCGCCGATGCCGGGGGCTTCCGGGGCTTTGACGTGGCCATCCACGGGCACGGGCACGTTATTCACAAAGTAAGGGTACTGGTGGGCCCATTTCCAATAGTTGCTCTCCATAATCAGGAAATTGGGAACGGCGGTTGAAACGTGCGCGGCCGAGATGAAGAGCAGCGGACCGCCGCAGGTGTGGGGCGAAGTGGGAATGGAATAGGCGTCGGCCATGTCGGCAATCTTTTTGGCTTCTGTAGGGCCGCCGCACCAGCAGAGGTCGTACATCGCCACCGAGCAGGCTTTGCGCTCAAAGAAGTGCCGGTATTCGTAGCGGGTGGCGAGCGTCTCGCTCATGTTCAGCGGCACGCTCGTCTTGGCGGCCAGCGCGGCGTAGGTGTCGGCGTTGGTGTTCACCATCACGTCTTCAAGGTACATGATGTTGTAAGGTTCGAGCGCCCTGGCGATCCGCTCCGCGCTCGGCAGATCGAAATTCCCCCAGCAGTCCACGCAGATATCCATCCGGTTGCCCACCCCGTCACGGATGTCGCGAACCCATTTCAAACCCTCTTCGAGTGCGTCGTTCGAAAGGTATTTCTCCGGCGCACGAAAGGGATAGATCTTCATGCCGGTAATTCCGCGGTCCAAAAGAAAGTGGACGATCTTCATCGTGTCCGGCCCCATCTTCATGTTGTTGATGGCCCAGTAGTCGGTGGTGGTGTTGTAGACGCGCACGCGCTCGCGCGTTTTCCCGCCCAGGACACGGTAGAGAGGAAGGCCGGCGGCCTGTCCCAGAATATCGAGCTGGGCCATGTTGAGCGCGCTGAGCAGCCGCATGTCCGCACCGCCGGCGTTTCGCATGGACATCTGAAAATAAAAATCGCGCCAGACGCCCTCGATGTCGCGCGGGTCGCGCCCGATGAGTTTGAGCTCTTTGGAATAATCCTCGAGTGCGCCCAGCTGGCCGTTGTCCCACGGATAGGTTTCGCCGGTCCCGATAATGCCCTTGTCCGTGTGCAGTCTCACCCACATGAACTCGGCCCCATCATCCTTGCCACCGGAGCCGCCGCCGATGTGGAGGTCCTTGCGGAAGGTGACGGCCTCGATCCGGGTGATCTTCATCGATTCGGTGCGATTGCGGGCATGCATCGCCGATTGTGGAAGCGCGCCCATGCCCACCGCAGTCAGCGATCCCGCGCCTGCCTGCTCCAGAAATTCCCTTCGTGTCGTGGGATTGTTTTTCATTTCATTCTCCTTTATTCAGGGACCTCTCTGAATAACTGCCGGTGCTTTTCTACCAGGCGGTCATGGCGTCGGAGAAGAGCCCGGCCAGATCGTCGGCTGACGCGGGACGCGGGGAGAGTTTGGTGACGCGGTGCTGGGGCAGCGTGCCTTCCACCAGGGCCGGGATGTCGCTGGATTCGTAGCCCAGCGCGCCCAGGCCGTTCGGAACCTCAAGGTCGCGCATAAACTCAACCACGCGGTCTGCAAGGATTTTCCCCGCATCTTCCAGGCGCGCGCCGCTGACTTTGGCTCCCAGAATTTCCGCCGCCTTCAAGTGGCGCTCCGGGCAGGCCTGCGCGGTGAAGCGATAGACCGCCGGGGCGTTCAGGATCACCGAAATTCCGTGCGGCACCATCGGGTGGTCAACATCGTAGCCGCGAGGCCGAAAGTCCCGCACCAGCCCCGACACGGGATACGACATGCCGTGCGGCAGGTGCACGCCGGCGTTGCCGAACCCGATGCCGGCGTAGGAAGAAGCCAGCAGCATGAACGCCCGAGCCTCGTCGTCGGCCGGATCGGCCACGGCGCGCTTCAGGTAAGCGGCCACCAGCCTCAGCGCTTCCAGGCTCCAGAGGTCGCTGATGGGATTCGAGCCCTGGTAGGCGGGGCGCATGATGGGCCGTTCGGGGCGCGGACGCTGGAGATAAGGCAGCGCGGTGTAGGACTCGATGGCGTGCGACAGCACATCGAGCCCCGTAGACGCGGCCACCGCCGCGGGCACCGTGCGGGTGTTTTCCGGATCGACAATGCCCAGGGTCGGCTTCAGCCGGCGGTGCGCGATTCCCGTCTTGGCGTGGAGCGCGCTGTAGTCAAAGATGGAAACGCCCGTGGTCTCGCTGCCCGTACCCGCCGTGGTGGGAATCGCAATCAGGGTCTTCAGCGAGCCCGGAACCGGCTGCCCTTTGCCGATGGGCGGGTTGACGTATTCCAGAAAGTCAGCCGGATAGCACGAGTAAAGGTTGGCGGCCTTGGCGGTATCCATGGTCGAGCCGCCGCCCACCGCTACAAAGGCGTCGAAGTCATCGGCCGCGGCCGCGGCAATCGCTTCCCGGAAGGATTCGTCGGTGGGCTCGGTGCGCACGCGGTCAAAAACCGCAAAGCGGACCTTGTGGGCTTCGAGCGATTCCAGCGCCGTCGCCACCGGCGGCAGCTTGCGCAGGTTCGTGTCCGTAAAAACCAGGACGTGCCTCTTGCCCAGGTCGGCCATCTCAGCGCCCAGCTCGCGCGTGGCTCCCACTCCAAACCGGATGCCGGAAGTCACCATCTCGAATGCGTATTCGCGCTCCATATCAACCTCCTGAGCCCGCGCAAGACCTGTGCCGCCATGCCCGGCCTCTCTATTTAAAAGGAAAAATCGCCGCGCCCAGTATACTACGCGCCTGATAATGAGGCAGCAAGATGCAGGCCTCCCAGGGGTTGGCATGGAATCCCAGCTGTAAAGCATTGACTCTAAAGTTGCTTTCTCGAAAAGAGGGGATTTGCAAATTGCCCGATGGGAAAAGGCTTTAGAACTAAAGTGGCATTGGCATTCTGCTGCAAATCGTCTACCATGCCGGAGTGTTGCGAAAAGTTGCATACAGTGCACAGCGCAGCACATAAAGTTGATCCTATTGATTTTCTTGAAGTATGAATCGTCATAAATCGGAAGGGGGGGCAGGGCGTGAACATTATGAAAAGTCTTAAGTTAATGCTGAATTCGCTGACTGGACACGCCTCCTGCAGAGTCTTTATGGCAAAGAACACGAACCATCGGAAAGTCTTGATTGTGGCGGATGAACCCGCCATCAAGAACCTCCTGCTGCTTGTGAAAAAACTGGACGGCCGGCGGGTGGCATCAAGCGCAGAGCCTTGCCTATATGGCATTCATCGAAGGTCCTTTGACACTGCTATTCTTGACCTGAGGTGTTCACAGCGGCGGCCTGCCTCCAGGGGCAACGGCTTCGGTGAGGTCTGGTCAAGCATGACGGGAAGAGTGCTGGTGATCAACGCTGAAGTCAACAATCCGAAAACATTGGAATTAGCCGAGCGATACATTTATCATCGGCACACCATCTCGGGCCTTTTGTACGATCTGTCAAACGTCGTCAGATCCGTCGTCGGACGTTCGCCCGCACCACACCAAATCTGATTCCTCCGGCAAAGCCAACCGGCACAAACTTCTGCTCAGGCGCGTTTTTACGCGCCTGAGCTTTTTCCGCCCTCTCCCAATCGGGAAACCCTGAACTGCCTTCAAATCCCGGCCCGGTCGCGAACCATGTCCCTCGCGCGCCGTGCCGGCCGGCGAATCCCCCCGCGGGTGGATAGCACCGGCGTCCATGCCCCTCAAAATCCAAGTACCATGGGCGGTAGTACTAAAGTCACATTGTCAACTTCAGGGTGGCAGGGTACGATGAAACTGTCATTACGAATGGGCATCTGCCTGGGGAGGGGGACGTCTCGTATGACTCTGTTACTGCAGTTTCTTGCTGTTTTCAGTATCCTGTTCCTTTTTTATTTTCACGTGTTTCGCGACAAGGAGCCACGGCAGACAAAGCCTTTGCTCCTTGCCGCCCTTTTTCACTCTGCTCAACACCGGTCCGTGACTCGTTCAGAATGGAAAAGAGGGCATTACTGAAACCGCGCGGGGGGCGCCCGCTGTTTTTGATGAATGAGGGTTGAGCGCCCATTTCGCAGGGCTGCGCAGCCCGAACCGGGGTCCGGAAGTCCCACCTGTTTCCATCCAATCCTTTTCCAGCCGATAGCAAAACATCCCAAAAGACTCTGCGCGCGGATCACCGCCGGCGGAACCTCTCGCTTCAGGCGGCGGCAGGCACTACAATAGTAAGTTTCGCGCCCGTCGCAGGACCATCAAACAGTAAGGCCGTCCGTGGCCGACCCGATTGCGAGGTTAATAACGTCAAGATGAAAGCACTTTTCCTGGAGAACATTAATGAAGCCGCAGCCGCTCCTTTCGCTCGCAGCGGCTATGAAGTGAAAGCCCTGCAGGGAAGCCCCGATGAGGCCGCGCTGCTGGAGGCCGTCAAGGACGTCGAAGTGCTGGGAATCCGCTCCAAAACGAAAGTCACGGCGCGCGTGCTGGACGCCGCGCCCAGGCTGCTGGTGGTGGGCGCCTTCTGCATCGGGACCGACCAGATTGACCTGCCCGCCTGCTCCGACCGCGGCATCGCCGTTTTCAACGATCCCCACAGCAACACGCGCTCGGTGGCGGAACTCGTGCTGGGCGAAATCATCATGCTGGCCCGCCGCGTCTTCGACGGCAGCGTGGCCCTGCACCAGGGATCGTGGCAAAAGTCCGCGGCGGGCTGCCACGAGGTGCGCGGCCTGACGGTGGGCATTGTGGGCTACGGCAAAATCGGCTCGCAGCTTTCGGACCTGGCCCAGGCCATCGGCATGAAGGTGATCTTCTGCGACGTGACGGAGGTGCTGGCGCGCGGCAACGCCATGAAGGTTACTTTTGAAGAGTTGCTGCAGAAATCGGACTTTGTCACCCTGCACGTGGACGGACGCCCCCACAACCGCAACTTCTTCGGCGCGGATGAATTCCGAATGATGAAAGAAGGATCCTATTTTATGAACCTGAGCCGGGGCTTTGTGGTGGACCACGAAGCGCTGGCGGAAAACCTGCGCAGCGGCAAGCTGATGGGCGCGGCGATTGACGTTTTCCCCAAAGAGCCCAAGGCCCAGGGCGGCGCTTTTTCCGACAAGCTGCAGAACCTGCCTAACGTGATCCTCACGCCGCACATCGGCGGCAGCACGGAGGAAGCCCAGTTGCACATTGCGCACCTGGTTTCAGCGCGGCTGCATCGTTACATTGACGCCGGAGACACCATTCTCAGCGTCAACTTTCCGCACTGCCGGCTGGAGCGCACGCCGGAGAACCACCGCCTGGTGCACATCCACCGCAACCAGCCCGGCATGCTGCTGGCCATCAACAAGATGATCAGCGACCGCGCCATCAACGTGGAACGCCAGGTGCTGGACACCAAGGGCGAAGTCGGCTACGCCATTCTCGACATCAACCAGGAATGGGACCCCGGCCTGATCAGCGCACTCCAAAGCATTCCCCACACCATCCGCTCCAGGGCGCTTTATTAGCGCCGGTCTTCAGGTGGCGGCGCCCCCGCGATATTTCAAACCCTTTGCTATCGCAGGAAGAGGCTGTAGGTGAGGACGGTGAGAACGACGGCCGTGAAAAGGGTGTACTTCCAGTTCCTGAGAACGCCCATAAAGTAGACCACCGACGCTGCCACTCGAATGAACGGCGTGAGCATCAGGACGGCGATGCCCAGGTTGATCAAGAGGCGCGGCCGAACGCTGCCGTCGAGAGCCAGCCGGACTTCATCAACCACGAATTGAAAAAGATTCACGCCGGTGATCTGGTAGTCCAGCGCCAGGCCACCCGTGCGGAGCCATCGCCAGCACATCCCTGCCAGGATGAGCCCCAGGCTCAGCAAAACCCCATCCTGGAGGATGGTGCCCACCAGCGTGTCCATTTCAAACTGGCGCTTTTCGCGGCCGGCTTCAATTCCGGCAGAAGGTTCCGGTGAATTCATCATGAGATACCCTGCAGGCCCCGGACAATCATCTCAACAGCCAGGACCAGCAAAATCACAAGAAAGAAAATCCGTACCGACTGGTTCGTAAGGCGGACCAGCACTCGTGTGCCGATGAAAGCGCCTGCAACCACTCCCAGGATCACCGGCACGGCCAGCCCCGGATTGATGAGCCCGGCGGCAAGATACACGCTGGCTCCGGCCAGGGCCGTGACGCCGATAATCAGGTTGCTGGTGGTGGTGGAAACTTTGGGAGGAAGCCCCATCACCAGATCATGGATCAGCACCTTCACCGCGCCTGCGCCGATCCCCAGCAGGCCGGCGATGATTCCCGCTCCAAACATCAGGGGAGCGCCCAGGTATGCGCGGCGGGCCTTGTACTCGACGGTCTTGCCGGTTGCCAGGTCCGGATAACTGCCTTCCAGTTCCAGCCAGCGGGTGATGGCATCCTGCTCCGTCACTTCGCGCTGGGAAAGGCGCTTCCCCATCAGCAGCGCGACCCACGACCCCAGCAGCACCAACCCAAAAATGATGAAGAGGGGACGCGGCGACGAGGCGAGAGTGATGCGGGCCCCCGCTATCGCCCCGACGATGGTGAACATTTCAAGAAACATCCCCACCTTGAGATTGGTGATGTGGTCGCGCACGTATGCGGAGGCGGACCCGCTGGATGTGGCAATCACAGACAGAATGCTGATGGCAATAGCGTGCTTGATGTCAACGCCAAGGAAAGTGAGAGCGGGAATGAGGATGACGCCGCCGCCCATGCCGCCCATCGCGCCAATAAAACCTGCCAGAACAGAAAGAGGAAATAAAAGTTCAAATGAGACCATAGAGTTTCAGGCGCTGCTCTCGCTTGCATGTGCGGGGGCCGGGAACCGGCGGCGCCGCACAACAGCTCTCATTATAAATAGTCCGGAGCTTATCGGGGAATGCCTCGCTTACCACGTCGCCAGGCACATGGATTCGAACCTGCGCCAACCCGCTTGACACTCGTGGCCGGCTTTGATAGCGTCCATCGCGGTTTCGAATAATTAATCCCGGCGGTGGGAATCAATCAGCATTCAAGGAGCCTCTGATGGACAGACGAGAATACTTTAAGCTTGGCGTGGCAGGAGCCGTGGGGGCGGCAATTTCGGCGCAGCCGCTCGCGGCACAGGAACGGGAAGCGCGCGCAACGCGCGGCCTGCCCACTCCCATCATCAAAGACATTCAGGTGATCGCCACCCAGCCGAGTGGCGTGCGCCTGGTGGTGGTAAAGATCATCACCGACCAGGCTGGCCTTTACGGTTACGGCTGCGCCACCTTCACGCAGCGCGCCGACCTGGTGGTGCCTGCGGTGGAGAAATATCTCAAGCCGCTGCTGGTGGGCAAACCCTGCGACCGCATTGAAGACACCTGGCAGGCCTGCTACAACAGCTCCTACTGGCGCAACGGCCCCGTGCTGAACAACGCCATCAGCGGCGTTGACCAGGCGCTGTGGGACATCAAGGGCCGCCAGGCCAACATGCCCGTCTACCAGTTGCTGGGCGGCAAGGCGCGCGAAGCGGCGCTGGTCTATGGCACCACGGGCGGCACGGACGCTTCCGAGGCGGTCGATCACGTGCGCGGGCTGATGGCGCAGGGCTTTAAGGTGATCAAGGTGATGGTGGGCGTGCCCGGCATGTCGTCCTATGGCCCATCGAGCGGGCCGCCCCTGCGCGGCTTGTGGCCAGGGCCGGTGTGGGAGCCGGGCCCGTACATGCGCCTGACGCTGAAGATGCTGGAAGCGTGCCGCCAGCAACTGGGCGAGGAAATCGAGCTGATCCACGACGTGCACGAGCGCGTGAGCCCGCACCAGGCCGTGCAGTTTGCCAAGCAACTGGAACCCATCCGGCTGTTCTATCTGGAAGACGTGCTCTCGCCGGAACATATCGACTACTTCCGGCAGATTCGGCAGCAGTGCACCACTTCGCTCTCCATGGGCGAACTGTTCAACAGCCCGCACGAGTGGCAGCCGCTGATCGAGGGCCGCCTGATCGATTACATCCGCGTGCACATTTCGCAGGCCGGAGGGCTGACGCCGGCAAGGAAGATCGCCATCCTGTGTGAGATGTATGGAGTGAAAACCGCCTGGCACGGGCCGGGAGATGTTTCGCCCGTGGGCCACACGGCGCAGTTGCACCTCGATCTCGCCAGCACCAGTTTCGGCATCCAGGAGGGCGGCATCATCACCGGCCTCGAGGCCGAAATCTTCAAGGGCTGCGCCACCTTCAAGGACGGCTACATCTACGCCAGCGACAAGCCCGGCTGGGGCATCGAAGTGGATGAGGCGCTCGCCGCCAAACATCCCTTCCGCGATGGGCGCGACCACCTCGACGGCGGCTGGGGCATCGTCCGGCGCTACGACGGGGCCGTGATTAACCAATGAGGTTTTGCCGCATCGGTAGGTAGAGGGCCGCTCCGCGAAAGAGCCGCAGGGCAGTGAACCGGCGCGCACAACTCTTCGCTACCCGGCGGCCGGGACCTGGTTTTTCAAATTGTAGACGGCGCGCACGGTGGATTCGTCGGCCTTTTCGAGCTTGAAGCCGACTTTTTCCACCATGCGCTGCATTTCGGGATTTTCGCGCAGGATTTCCGCGGCCACAAAGTCCAGCTTCTCGTCGCGGGCGATCTGCAGCAGGCGGTTCAGCAGCTCGGTGCCCATGCCTTTGCGCTGGTAGTCGTCACTGACAACGATGGCGACTTCCGCGCCTCGTGTTTCATGCAACTGGCTGAGGCGGCCCACTCCCAGCACCTGCTTTTCGCCGCTTGCGGGATCGGTGTGTTCCACCACCAGGGCCATCTCGCGGTCATAATCGATGTAGCAGATGCGGGTGAGGCGGTCATGCTCAATGCGGCGGCTCAGCGAGAGCATGTGGAAATAGCGCATGTAGACGCTGCGCTCGGAGAGCGTGTGATGGAAATTCACCATCAGCGGCTCGTCTTCCGGGCGGATGGGGCGAATGACCACGGGCGTGCCGTCCTTCAAATTCCACTTGTAGCTGTATTGCGCGGGATAGGGGCGGATGGCCGGCTTGGGCAGTTGCTCTTCGCTGACTTCGCTGCTGTGCAGGACCACGCGCGCGTCCAGCGCAATCATGCCGTCGCCCGAGACCAGCAGAGGATTGATGTCAATTTCGCGGATGCGCCGCTGCTCGATCACCAGCTGGCTGAAGCGCACCATCAGGCGTTCCAGCGCGGCGAGGTCGGCGGCTTTCTGCCCGCGCACGCCTTTGAGAGCGGTCCAGATGCGCGTCTGCTCCATCATGCGCCGGGCCAGCGTGGTGTTGAGCGGCGGCAGGGCCAGCGCGCGGTCTTTGTAAACCTCCACCAGTTGCCCGCCCGATCCAAACAGCAGCACCGATCCGAACTGCGCATCGAATGTGCTGCCGAGAATGACTTCGTAGCCCTTGAACTCGATCATGGGCTGCACGGTAACGCCTCCGAAATTTCCGGGGCCCGTCTTTTCCAGCACGGAGGTTTCAATGGCCCGATAAGCCTGCCGGACGGCGGCTTCATCACGCAGGCGCAACTGCACCCCGCCCACGTCGGTCTTGTGGGTGATGGTTTCAGAAAGAAGCTTGAGCACCACCGGGTAGCCCGCCTTCCCGGCAAGTTCCACCGCCTCATCTTCCGATTGCGCCGCAAAGGTGGGAACGGTGGGAATGCCGTAGGCCGCCAGCAGCCGCTTGGATTCATACTCATCAAGAAGCGTTCTGCCCCGCTGCTGAACGTGCTGAATGATGCCCCGGACCTCGTCATGCCGGATGCCGTTTTCCTCGCTGCCTGAAACCAGCATGGGCGTTTCATAGAGGCCGCGCAGGTTGTAACTGTACTGCCACATGTACTGGAACGTGCGGACGGCTGCATCAGGATAGGGGAAAGTCGGAATGTCGGACCGGTTCAGGATTTCCTGCCCGGCCAAAACCTGGGTGCCGCCCATCCAGCTTGCCAGAATCGGTTTGCCCTTCAGCTTTGAAAAGCGCTTCAGTTTTTCAGCGGTCTCGGAAGGGTCGGTCATGGCCTGCGGCGCCAGAATCACCAGCAAGCCATCGGCATTGGCATCCTGGGCCACAATCTCTACCGCTTTCGCGTAGCGTTCGGGCTCCGCGTCTCCCAGAATGTCCACGGGATTGTTGTGGCTCCAGTGCGGCGGCAGGATTCCGTTCAGCGATTCGATGGTTTCATCGGAGAGCACGGCCAGCTCGCCGCCGTGGATGGAGAGGGCGTCGGTGGCCAGCACTCCGGGGCCGCCCGCGTTGGTCAGGATGGCCAGGCGCGGACCTTTGGGGCGCGGCTGCTTGGACAAAACTTCCGCCATGGAAAAAAGATCGGCGATGCTGGAAACGCGCAGCACGCCGGACCGCCGGAAGGCTGCTTCCAGAACCTCGTCGCTGCCGGCCATGGCTCCCGTGTGCGACGCGGCGGCGCGCGCCGCGGCTTCCGTGCGGCCGGCCTTGATCACGATGATGGGCTTGGAAAGCGCCACTTCCCGGGCGGCGGAAAGGAAGGCCCGGGGATCGCCAACCGATTCCATGTAGAGAATAATGCTGTGGGTGCTGGGATCGTCTCCAAGGTGATTGATCAGGTCGCCCCAGTCCACATCCAGCATGGAGCCGACGGAAACAAAAGCGCTGAAGCCCACGTGCTCATGCAGGCTCCAGTCGAGGATGGCGGTGCAGAGCGCGCCGCTCTGGCTGATGAAGGCCACGTTGCCCGGCTGCGCGCCCGTGCGGGCGAAGGTTGCGTTCAGGCCGGAGAGAGGGCTCATCACGCCCAGGCAGTTGGGACCAATCAGGCGCGTCCTGCCGCGGCGAAGCTGGGCCAGAATCTCCTGCTCCATCTCGACGCCGGCGGCCCCGCATTCCTTGAAGCCGGCAGAGATAACGATGATGCCCTTGACCCCGGCGTCCACGCACTCGCCCACGACCCCGGGCACCGTGCGGGCCGGCGTGATAATCACGGCCAGGTCCACCGCCTCGGGCAGCGCCCCGACACTGGGATAAGCCTTGACGCCCAGCACCTGGCTGCGCTTGGGATTGACGGGATAAACCGTGCCGCCAAACGGGCTGCTGATCAGGTTCCACAGCAGTGTGCGGCCCACGCTGGCTGCGGTTTCCGTGGCGCCGATAACAGCAACACTCTCGGGGTAGAAGAAAACGTCCAGAGGGTGGTGCATCTGGCGGTAGATGTCATGCGCGCCTTCGATGGTCTGCTTTGCAGAGGGTTTCATTGGTTTCATTGGATTCGCCATAGCAACCTTTCCATTCTGAATGCTTTCGGCAGTTCAATTCAAGAGCTTGTGGCACGGACTTTCACAAATTCCCCCCGCGCGCCATCGCCGCGTCGGCAAAAAGTCGTCCGCAAAACCTTCCCGTCCCACACTGGTTTCAAGGTTCCGGAGAACTTGGTTGATGCGGTCTGGAAAAGCGTAGCAGGGACAGGTGAAATTCAGCGGCTGGACAAGGTGCTGCAAAAATAGCTTCACCCCGTCACGCTGCGCCCATGACAGAGCGTATTCGCAGGCCTTCTGCGAATACTCGGAGGAACCGAGGAGGCAGAAGATTTTCCCGATTCTGCGCATCGCGGTTCCTCCCAAAAAAACTGCTGGGAGGAGCGAGTCCCCAACGAGCTGGGGATAGCTGGCTTGCCTCTCCTGCCCAGAAGCTAACCTGCGACCCTCGCGGTACCCTCCCAGCAGATATCAAGCTAATCCATACAAGGCTACAGCGCCGTGACCGAGATTACCAGCGGCTGTGACCGTGGGCACAGCCGTAATGTGGGCCGCGAGGGAGAATTAAAAAGGAGGATCAGGCCCGAGAGCAGAGATGGGAATCCGGGCAGGGTCCGCCATAGAGAGGTCCCGCTTGCAGGCTTCCGAACTCGTCCCGGAACCTTCCGTTGCCTGCGGCGGAGAAAGGAGCAAGCCATGGATAAACCAAAAGTCATGGTTGCGTTGCGAGACACAGAAACAGCAGGGAGCCTGGCCAAACTGGCCTGCCAGATGGCCAGTCTGGCTGGAACCAACGTGGTCGCCCTGCACGTGATCGAGGTGCCGCCGGGGTTGCCCATCGACGTGATGGACCCCGTCTTTGAACGGCCCGGGGAGCAGGTGCTTTCACTGGCCCGGCAGATTGCCTCCAACAACTTCTCCATGCACATCTCGACCAAGCTGCTGAAGGCGCGCAACGCCGGCGAGGCCATCGTGGGCGAAGCGGGTGAAGGGGAGATCGATCTCCTGATCATCGGATACCACCACAATCACCGCCTGGCTGAAACGCTGCTGGGATCCACCGTGCAGTACGTCACCCATCATGCGCCGTGCAGGGTGCTGGTGCAGGTTCCCGCGCCCAGGTCGAAAGCCGCGCCGGGTGAGGTGAGCGAGGAGAAGGCGGGGGAAGGTGTCCAGGGGAAGAAGCCGCAAGCCGCATAAAAAAAGTCCTGCCCCGCCGCTTCTATGGAACCGGGCGGTAAATGGTGAGATGATGGGGGGCATTCGGTGAAGATTAATCCAAAGACGATTGAGGAGGAGTGGCGATGCGGCTATCGGTAAAGGGCCTGGCCCTGGCCATCGGAATCCTGTGGGCTGCTGGTATCTTTCTGGTGGGAATTGTCAATCTTGCTGTACCTTCCTATGGAGTGGCTTTCCTCGCGTGGGCAAGCTCCATCTACCCCGGCTTTCACAATACGCACCACTTCCTGGATGTGCTGGTCGGCACAGGCTACGGCCTCGTAGACGGCGGAATTGGAGGAGCCATCTTCGCGTGGCTTTACAATTGTTTTGCGTGAGCGGCAAAGCAGTCAGCCTGAGCCCGCTGATGGCTGTCAGGGAAAATGAAACTATATCCTGACCGCCCGCCTGCGGATCCAGGCTCGAAAGTTTCGGGCGCTCCCAAGATCGCCGTGCGCAAAAGATTCTACCGCTGGCTGGTCATCATTTCAGGGTGGAGCTTTGTCGCGCTGGGTGTGGCGGGGCTTTTTCTGCCCATCCTCCAGGGCGTTGTGTTCCTTCTGATCGGGTTAACCCTCCTGTCCACGGAATACGCGTGGGCGCACAAGCTGCTCCAGAAATTACGGGAGCGGTTCCCTTCCCTCGCCGCCCGGCTTGATACGGCCAAATTGCGGGCCCACACATGGCTCCAGCGAATTTTCCCTCCCAAGTCCGGCGGCGTGTAGCATTGGCGATGACGCGTACCCCCACCCATGCAGGAACCCATGTGAGACAGGGCGATCAAGGCAGAGGCCGTCACTGAGCATTGTGACGCAGCTCACCGTAGAACCAACGAATCTGGACAATCATTAGGCATGGAAGGAGGGTGCGCGAAGGCGAATAGGAAGTAACCCACAAGCGGAGCGAAGTAGCAAGAAGGAAGCTCCGCAAGGCCAGCGACTTAACGCGGCCGATTCGCCCCCACCCTCCTGAACCCTCTGTCGTCCTGTTTCGGCCGGTCCCACTTTCTTCTGCACCTCAGTTGTACCCGTCCCTTGATCGACACCAATCCCGAATGTTATGTTAGAAACAGTTGTAACCTTCCGAGACTTTGAGGCAGGGGCATGGCCGGGAGGACGGACCTTTACCGGGCACTTCTCGAAATCGCGAGTCCCATCTTGCCGTGTGGTGGTGTGTCGAGCCTTTTTCCTGCACCGGGGTTTCCACCTCCGCCGGCAACCTGCTTCGATTTTCTGAACTGCCTGCCGTACAGTTTCCAGGGGAGAGAATTTCGGCGAGGGGCTGACAGAGGGAAATTTTATGGCACCCGGCCTGCAAACCAGGCCGCCGGTGCCTCATCGGCCGGACGAATGGGGACCCGTCCGGCAACCGGTTCTGCCCAATCATCCGGCGGGTGAAACCGTACTCCAGCGTGGTGCGTCTATTCTGGCAGGGCAAAGAATCGGTTCAAACTCTACTGATTCGTCAGGACCGGATCAAGGCAGCATGGGCACACCAGGATTCGCCGGCCCCAGGACTTGTACGCCTGGAACGATCGCAAACGCCAGGAGCCCTTTGCACTCGAGGTAGCGGTGGCTTCCAACAATACTCCCGACCCCAGGAACCTCGATCCGCAGCATGCCGGCCCGACGGCCACAAAACAGCCCGGGGTCCGGCAAAGAGAAACCCAGGTCCTTTTCGAGCAGTTCTTTGAGGCCTCGCCGGACGGCGTCCTGGTGGTGAACTCGAAGGGTTTCATTACCCGCGTGAACGCCCAGACAGAAGAAATGTTTGGGTACAGCCGCACAGAGTTGCAAGGCCAGCCCATCGAAGTCCTGGTTCCGGACCGTTTCCGCAAAACACACGAAAGCGACCGTGGCAATTATCAGGCCGACCCGCACATGCGCACCATGGGCGCGGGACTGGAACTGTTTGCCAGGCGTAGAGATGGAAGCGAATTTCCCGTTGAAATCATGCTGAGCCCCATCAGCTCCGGCGAAGAAACGGTGGTACTGACCGTGGTCCGCGACATCACCCTGCGCATGCAGGTACAAGATGCTCTGCGCACCAGCGAAGAACAGTTGCAGAGCATTGTGGACAATTCAACCACCCTCATCTACGTCAAGGACCTCGAAAGCCATTACCTCCGCGTGAACCGGCGATTTGAGGAGCTCTACAACATCCCGAGGGGCGAGGCCAAAGGGAAAACCGATTTCGACCTTTTCCCAAAAGAAATGGCGGAGGCCCTGCGGGCCAATGACCAAAAGGTTATTGAGGCTGGTAGCCCATTGGAATTCGAAGAAGTCGTCAGGCACTCCGGGGGCATTCACACCTACATTTCCATCAAGGTCCCCCTGTTGGACCCCGGGGGACGCCCTTACGCGGTGGCCGGAATCTCCACCGACATTACAGAACGGAAGAAGGCGGAAGAGGCCTTGCTGCTGGAAATCAGCATGGTGCTGCTGTCCAACCTGGATGTTCGGGAGCTTTTCACCGCAATCTCGGCCACGCTTCGCCGTATCTTACCCCACGAGTACGCGTCGCTCGCTCTTTACGAGCCCACAAGCGGGGACCTGCGCCTGCTTTCACTGGAACAGCCCGAAACTGAGGCCGCGCTGGGAAAAGAGATGCTCTCTCCCGCCCAGGAAGCTCTGGCGGGCCGCGTGATGAATTCCCGGCAACCGCTGGTCCTCAACGATCTTGAAAACGTCCCTGTCCGTTCCCAGGCCACCGACCGCCTGAGGGCTGAAGGCGTAAAATCCGCCTGCTTCCTGCCGCTGGTCACGCAGGATCGCGTGCTGGGAACCCTGAACCTGGTGGGCCGGCAGAAAGGCGCCTTTGACCAGCAGCACGTCGACCTGCTGCAGCAGCTGACAAGCCACGTTGCCATCGCTCTGGACAATGCCTTGACTTATCGCAAAGTGGCGGAGCTCAAAGAGCGGCTGGCTGAAGAGAAACTCTACCTTGAGGAAGAAATCCGCACCGAATACCACTTTGAGGAGATCATCGGCGACAGCCCCGCTCTCAAGCGAATTTTGAAGCAGGTGGAATCCGTGGGCCCCACCAACGCTACCGTCCTGGTTCTGGGTGAAACGGGCACCGGGAAGGAACTGATTGCGCGCGCCATTCATGATTTGAGCCCCCGGCGCGACCGCACATTCGTCAAGCTGAATTGCGCCGCCATTCCCACCGGGTTGCTGGAAAGTGAGCTGTTTGGGCACGAAAGAGGGGCCTTTACCGGCGCCATTTCGCAAAAGATCGGCCGCCTGGAGCTGGCCCACCAGGGAACACTCTTCCTGGATGAAGTCGGCGACATTCCGCTGGAGCTGCAGCCCAAACTGCTGCGCGCCCTTCAGGAAAAGGAATTCGAAAGGCTGGGCAGCACCAAAACAATTCCAGTGGATGTTCGCCTGCTGGCGGCAACCAATCGCGACCTGACGAAGATGGTTGCCGACCGCGAGTTCAGGAGCGATCTCTACTACCGCCTGAGAGTCTTCCCCATCACGGTCCCCCCTTTGCGGGAACGCGCCGAAGACATCCCGATCCTGGTCCGTTACTTCGCCCAGAAGCATGCGGAGAGGATGCACCGGCGCATCGAAATGATCCCTCCTGAGGCCATGGAGGCCCTCGTCCGCTGGCGCTGGCCCGGCAACGTGCGAGAACTTGAGAATATTATTGAGCGGGCCGTCATCCTTTCACCCGGGCCGGTCCTGCGCGTCCCGCTTGCCGAGTTGGTGCCAGACAACGGGGAACCAGCCAACGGGAACGGCTCCGGGACCCTGGAAGATGCCGAACGCCAACACATCCTTCGCATCCTGAGAGAAACCCGCGGAATCATTGGCGGTCCCAACGGAGCGGCTGCCCAATTGGGGCTTAAACGAACCACCCTGAATTCCAAAATGCGGAAGTTGGGAATTACCCGGGAAGAGATCAATAAAACTCCTTCTTCGTGACGACATTTCGCCATCTGATTACTCACCGTCACCTCTCCTTTCGTCACTGAGAGATTTCCCTGCCTTTTAAAACTCCTAACTAACTGAATTTAAAAACTATAATTCAATTCAAGATTCCCTGCCGTTTGGCATACCAAGTGCCAAAACTTCACCATGAAGGTTTGAGTCAGCTTGACTTGAAAAGCCAGGGTCGGGCAGACCGTTGGAGGTGGAGGATAAAGCCATGTCGGAACAGATCAATGCCCTGGTGGTTCACGGTCAGGATGAGACATTCAACGATCTGGGGCGGACCCTGAAAACCCTGGGCATCGGGATAGCCCACGCACGCAATTACATGGAGGCTGCAAAATTGTTGAAGGCGCAAAGCGCCATTGACCTCGTTTTTACGGGGACAGCTTTGCAGGATGGCGGATGGGCTGACGTGCTTGCGTTGGCGCAGCGTTCGAAACCCTACACGCCCGTGATTGTGGTTACGCGGATCGTCGATATGGGGCTTTACCTGGATGCGCTGGGGACGGGCGCCTTTGACTACCTCTCGCCCCCGTTTCTACCTGCCGACCTGGCGCATATTGTACGTTCGGCAATTTACAAAGAGCTTGTCAGCGTGAAGCGGGACATGGTGGCACCACCCGCAGCATGAGCCTGGACGGGAAGTGGAACCTTTCCGCCATGCCAGGGTCGCAACCCAAGGGCAAAGAAGCAAGGCGGTCCGGTGCCGTATGGACATGGGGCCGGTCGCCGGCGGCAGATGAAAGTGGGAGGAATTGGAATGTTTCCTGGACTCACGGGTGCGATGCGCAGGCGAAAATTTTCTTATTCCAAGGGCGGTGAAAGATGCTTAAAATAACGTTTAACGATACGCCGGGAAGCACCATAGTGAAGTTAGAAGGAAAGATTTCCGGCCCGTGGGTCGAAGAACTTGAGCGGAGTTGGATAGAACACTCGCCTCAAGCCTCTGAAAATGTCATAATAGATTTATCGGATGTAACCTACATTGACCCTGAAGGGAAAAAACTCCTGGCTCGCATGGTAGACAAGGGGGTCTGCTTCGAGGGAACTCACTTAATGACGAAATATGTGATTGACGAAATTACCCGTGTAGGAATACGTTCGGGAAAGAGCGGAGGTTAAGATGCGATCGCCATACGGATTGGAGCTGGTTGAAGACTGCCGGACCTGCTCAACCAAGGCCGACGGGTTCTTCTGTGATCTTTCTCCGGAAGGGCTGAAAGCATTTGAGGCGATCAAGTACACGACTGCGTATCCCGCAGGCGCGGTACTCTTTGTAGAAGGACAATCCGCCCAGGGTGTTTTTCTGCTCTGCAAAGGCCGGGTGAAGATTTCAATGACCTCCGCCGAAGGCAAGACGCTGATTCTGCGAATCGTGAAGCCAGGAGAAATTCTGGGATTGCACGCAACCGTTTCCGACACTGCTTTCCAGGCCACTGCTGAAACCCTGGAGCCCTGCCAGGTCAACTTCATCAAACGCGACGATTTCCTGCGCCTGCTCCGTGACCACGGGGACGCCTCCATCCGCGCGGCGGAGCAGTTGAGCGGCAGTTACCAGACGGCATGCGAGCAGGTCCGCTCACTGGGCCTTTCACAGTCGGCGCCGGAAAAGCTGGCCCGGTTTCTGCTGGATTGGTCGGTTAAAGGACAGGCCTCCAAGCAGGGCATCCGGGTGAAACTCACCCTGACTCACGAGGAAATCGGCCAGATCATCGGGACTTCCCGGGAAACCGTGACGCGCACTCTGGGCGAATTCAAATCCAAGCACCTTGCCGAACTCAAAGGTTCGACCCTGGTCATCCAGAACAAGGCGGCACTGGAAGCCTACCTGGGCGGATAGGCCCCGGCAAGACACCGCCACCCAGGCTAGAAGTCCTGAGGAGCCATTCCCAGCCCGTCCTGGAGCCGCCACAGGAGTCACATTCACCCCGAATTCATTCCCCCTGAACACCAGCCGGACAGCAGAAAACCGGCGGTTTCCGTCACAATCGTCAGTGACGCAGCTCACTGCGGAGCTTAAGGGCCTTCTCTAAACTGTACTTAACATACCGCCCGGGAATCCGCCCCAGCGGCCGAGGGTTTGCCCCACACGCGCCGTTCGATTCCCGGGCTTAACTTTTTCCAGGGCCTTTTTACCCTCTCCGGAATCCCTAAAAAAGTTATCCTCGCCGAGCCAGCTTCTCGCGCAACGCGGCAGCGCCGGCAGCAAGCGTCGTCACGCTTTCTGTATTGCGGAGCTGCCGTTCGATGCCGGGATAAGGAGTTGAAGTTCGGATTCACCGAGGATTGTCCGGGCGGCAGCCAGCCTCCCGGATTTTAAGCGCCCGCTCGCAAAGTGTCTCGGCTCCCGTATATTCGCCCGCGCCTCAGGGCGCGCCTTCGGCCGGTAGCGGACGGCAATACACCTCACAGCGAAGGGACAAAGCGTGAAGCACATCGCTGGAAATTCGTACGATCTTCAAAACTCATTCCTGCGGGAGACACCGATGCACCCTCACAAGGGCCTGTGAATGGCGGCACTCGCCAAGGTGATTGTCATCACTGCGCGCCTGTTGCCCGGCAGGTAAACTCATCTCAGATTGAGGGTAGTTCCATGAAGAAAATCCACCCTCCTCCTGCCGGAGATCCCAAGGCGAATAAGATGAGAAACCCCTTGCCACCTGTGGCGCTCACGGCGTTAAAGACCATTCAGACAACCAAGGTCTGCCCGAAAGGGCACGAGTTTTTCCTGGAGGGACAGACGCCGCGGGGCATCTTCATCCTCTACGCGGGCCGCGTGGAGCTTTCCGTAACGGACGCGCATGGCCGGCAGATGGTGCTGGCCACGGCAGCGCCGGGGGATGTTCTGGGGCTGAGCGCCACGCTTTCGGGCAGGTATCATGAGGAAACGGCCATCGCTGCGGTTCCATGCCGGATCGGCTTCGTCAAGTGCCCGGACTTCCTCCACTTCCTGGGCCATCATCCCGCGGCCGCTTTCTGGGTCGTTCAGCTCTTAAGCGACCGTGTCACCACCACTCTCGAACAGCTCTCCTGCAGCCATCACCTGCCGGTCAAAGGTCTTCAATAATAGCGAAGAGGGCATGCCCCCTTTGCATTCGGATTTCGGCTGCCTCAGTAGTGACCTTCCTCCAGCTGCACTTTGCCGTGGAACACGCGGTGGACGTAAGTGCTGTAAACGATCACGGCAACCATGCCAAAGGCATTGGCAATCAGCGACACGCGGAGAGCGTGCGGCGAAGAAGCAGAGTTGTAAATGTTCAGGCTGTACAGCGGATTGACCGTTGAAGGAAGCAGGTTTGGAAACACCGTGAGCGCCGCCGTCAGCATCAGGGCAACGATGAGCAGCACGGAAGACCGGAAGGCAGCGTTGCTGCGGCCTTCCCCGCGGGACAAAAAGCCCCAAACCAATGCCACCAGAATCAAGAAGGGTATGACCCACGCCGCAGGATAAACCTGGAAGGTGCGCGGGCTGCCCGCCAGCACAATAAACGTGGCGACTGTAGCCACCACCACCATGGCCACAGTGATCCACCAGAGCGTTCGCGACCACCGGACGGCGCGCTCGAACAACGCGCCTTCGGTTTTGACCCGCAGGTAATTCGTTCCATGCCAGGCAAGGACCACCACGCTCAGAATGCCCGTCAGCAGCGCATAGGGATTCAGCATCAGGGCAAACGTTCCCTGGAAATAACCGTCCGCGCCGATCGGCAGGCCGCGCACGACGTTCCCCAGGGCAACGCCCAGCAGCAAAGCCAGCAGGATGCTGCCCACCCAGAAACCACCGTCCCAGAGCGTCCGCCACAAGTGATTTTTGGACTGGCTGCGAAACTCAATGGATACACCGCGCAGGATCAGCAGCCACAGTACCAGCATCAGGGCCAGATAAAAACCGCTGAAAGCCACGGCATAAATCCGCGGGAACGACACCACCATCATGCCCCCGGCGGCCAGCAGCCAGACTTCATTGCCGTTCCAGACGGGCCCGATGGAATTGAGCGCCAGGCGCCGCTCCTCGTCGGTTTTTGCAATCCACAGCGACAGGGATCCCACCCCCAGGTCATATCCGTCCAGCACGGCGTAAGCCGTCAACATCGCTCCAAGCACCCAGAACCAGATTGCGTTCATCGCTCAAAACCTCCATCGGCCGGAATCCATTTTGTCCCGGCCCGGCGCCCACGCGGCCTGCGGCCGTAGTTGCGCTCTTTCCATCTTCCTGCCCGCATGCTACGCATGTGCCGCCGTTTCATCCTGCGGCCCGTGGTGGATGATTCGAGCCACAAGGAACAGGAAAAGAATGCCCAGCATGGCATAAATTCCGGCAAACCCCATCGTGGTAAAAATGGTTTCACCGGCGGCAACGTTGGCGGAGGTTCCCGCCGGCGTTTTCATCAGCCCATACACCAGCCAGGGTTGCCGGCCCACTTCAGAAACCAGCCACCCGGCCTCATTGGCAATATACGGAAAAGGAATGGTGAGCATCAGCATCCACAGGAACCAGCGGTTGGAGTGAAGCTTGCGCCTCCACAGAAGGAAAAGTCCGATCAGCATCTGGGCGATAAAGATGGTTCCCAGCCCCACCATGATGTGATAGCAGTAATAAGTAAGTTCAACGGGCGGCCAGAGATCCCTGGAATAGCTGTTCAGCCCGTCGACGGTGGCGCGGAAATTGCCATAGGCCAGGAAGCTGAGAAATTCCGGAACGTAGATGGGATCAATCAGCTTGCCGGTTTGCGTATCCGGCATTCCGACAATGGCCAGCGGCGCGCCCTGCTCGGTTTCAAAAAGGCCTTCCATAGCGGCCAGCTTGGTGGGCTGGTACTTCACCACGCTGGCGCCGTTCAAGTCTCCAGTGGGAAACAATTGAGTGAGCGAGAGAATCACGCCAGCCACAACCGCCGTCTTCACCGACAACCTGCCAAACTCCCGGTGGCGGTCCGAGAGAAGATAGAACGCGCCAATGCCGCCGATCACAAAAGCCGCCGTCAGCAGCGACCCGTTAATGGTGTGGGCGTATTGCCAGATGGCGTAGGGATTCAGCAGCACAGCCCAGAATGACTTCAGCCGGATGGCGCCCGAGGCGTCCATCACATAGCCCACCGGGTGCTGCATCCAGGCGTTGGTGGCAACGATAAAATATCCTGACAGCAGAGAGCCGAAGGCTACGCCGAGGCCTGAAATCCAGTGCAGCGTCCGGCCCACGCGCTTTTCGCCTGCCAGAAACATCCCCAGGAATCCGGACTCCAGAAAGAACGCGTAGACGCCTTCCAGCGGCAGCGTCTGCCCGAACACTCCACCGCCAAAACTTGAGAAGCGGCTCCAGTTGGTGCCGAACTCAAATTCCAGAGGAATGCCTGTAACAACTCCCAGGGCAAAATTGACGGCAAAGATCCTGGCCCAGAACTGGGCCGCGTCGGCATAGCGTTTTTCCTTTGTCAGCAGGTGAAGGGTTGAAAAAACGGCGATGAAAAAGCCCAGGCCCATGGTGAGAATGGGAAAAAGGTAGTGGAACATCACCGTGAAAGCGAACTGAATGCGGTGAGCAAAAACAGCTTCGTTCATAGACCCTCCCTCAAACAGATCAGGAACGCGTTCCCGGAACACCCCGGCGCAGTGCGGGTAAAACGTCGCAGGGCCGTGGACAGGGCGGGCGGATACGGTGGCGGACCCGGCGGACTTCGGAAAGTTGCGGATGAACCCGCCAGATCATCTGTGTCGCGTCCATCAAAAAACCGGAGCTCATGCCGGACGTGCAAGCCTCCAGCATTCCTGCGCAATCGCCCAGTCCTCGCGCGCCGCCACCACAACCACTCGGATGGCGGAATCTGCGGGTGAGAAGCGCCTCGATCCGGTCAGCAGAATACCCTTCTTCTCTGAGCAGCTGAATCAGAATGCCGGGGGCGATGGTGCCGGACCGGCTGCCCATCATCAATCCTTCAATCGGCATAAACCCCATCGTCGTATCCACACTGCGGCCGTTTCAATCACCGCCAACTCCGCGGGATTGTGCTCGGGAGCAAACACCGCGAGGCGGCTGATCTCCTGCTTCACCTCAGCCGTCACCCGCGTGGGCGCTGAATATTTCCCGCCCCCGTGGACAACTCGATGGCCCACGACATCCACCTCTTGCGGATTGGCAAGAACCCGCACCGGACCTTCCCAGAGAGTCTGCAACAAATGGCCGGTGGCCGCACTCTCCGAATCAATTCCGGCCTGCTCGAACCCGCGTTGAGCACCAGGACTTTCATGCGATTTCAGGACGCTCCATCCGGCGGTCCTTCGAGCCTTCCTTCAAAAGTCAGCCGATATTCCCCGCGGCAGCGTTCGGGCAGGCAACGCAAGAGATTGATTGACAGCGCAGAATACCATCCGCCACCGGCATCCGCAACCCGTGAAGAAACGGGAACCGGCCCACTATTGAGAAGGCTCCGTGGCCCCACTCAAACCCAGGTCCGTCAGGATTTTCGGGTTGGCCTCGCCCATGGAAAGCAGGTTGTGGCAGACATTACAATCCTGCGGAATCATTTTGCTGGCATCGGAAGCCTCGTGCAACGCCCCGTGGCAGCGGAAGCACCCGGGAAAATTCATGTGCCCGAGGTTATTGGGATAAGTTCCCCAGTTGACCTTCATTTTGGGGAAAACATTCTGCTGGTAGACGGCAACCAGTCCCTTGACCGCCTTGGACACTTCCGCGCGGCGCTGTGAAAAGACCTGGGGGTAATTCTCGCTGTAGTACTTTTCCAGGCCGGAAGTGATCTGCTGCGCGGCTTCCTCCTGGCTGGTGTATTTGGCCTGCACAAGCGCGAGGCCTTCCTTCTTTACAAACGGCAGCGACGGTGGAACGGCTCCACTGGCCATGGCTTCGTCCAAGGCGTCACCGGGCAGGTGAAAGATGTGGGTCGGCTGGTTGTGGCAATCGATGCAATCCATTACCCGGCCGCTGGCAGGGTTGACCGTTTTGGGATTGGTCTTCTCACTGACGAAGAGCGTTTTCTTGCCCGTCTGGGCGTTGCTGTACTCAACCCAGTTCATCTTCTGCCGGCTTGTGTCTGACCCGTAGCGGATGGTGATTCCGGGTCCGACATGGGCGCCGTGGATTCCGCCCTGGCCGTTCCCCCCGCCGATGTGCATCAGCAGGACCGTCTTGCTCAGGGTGTTAGTTTGATCGTCAGCGTAGTGCGGGATAACCGTCAGGCGGTTTCCTTCAAACCGGGCCGGCCAGTGGCACTGCTCGCAGGTTTGCCGCGCCGGCCGCAGGTTGGTCACCGGGACGGGAATCGGGCGAGGATAGACATCAAAGATGGTTGCAAAAACCTGGTAGGAGCCCGACAACTTGCTGCGCACAAACCAGGATGCGCCCGGACCGATATGGCACTCCACGCAGGCCACGCGGGCGTGGGGCGAGTGTTCATAGGCAACATATTCCGGCTGCATGACCGTGTGACAGGTCTTTCCGCAGAAGGTCACGCTATCCATATAATTGACGCCGGAATAGAGAAGCTGGGCGCCGATAATCAGGTTGACGATGGTGGTGACGCCCACGAAAAAAAGGAGCCGTCGTAATTCTTCGTTCTTGAAGTCCAGAGGGGGAAAATCGGAGGGATAGACGCCCTTGTGCCGCTCACGCCTCGCGCGAAGAACAATGCCCGCGGGAATCAGAATGAGCCCTCCGAAGAAGAGCGTGGGCAGCCCCATAAAGGTCAGAATCCCCGCATAGGGATTATCGGTGAATCCGCGAAAAATGACGGGCAACAGCGAAAGCCAGAGGACGGTTCCGGTGGTTACCAGCACAACGCCAATCCGGCTGATCCAATTCCCTGAAAGGTAAACATATGGAGAAAGCCATGCCTTTAATCCTTTGCCTTGAGTAACCATCCGCGCCTTTATCCTCCTCCGGATGCCTTGAATTGCCGGCTCGTTCCTGCCGTCGCTCCCCCGGTGCTTTCCATTACCTTCTCCTTGCCCCCCGTGGGGTTCGGACTGTTCTTCTTCGTCCCATCCACGGATGCCGCAGATGGCCCTGAGTCTTCTATCCTATCAGCATCAGGAACAAATCCGGCAGGACGCCCCCGTTGCGCTCCTCTTCTGGAAACTCCGCGGACTACCGTGTCTGGTAGATACGGCGAACCCATCGGCCGCCATGCCCGCACCCGGACCGCGCTTACTGCCGGAAGGAAAACAGGGTGAGCAGGAGCAGCACAAACCCGGTGGCAATGGCGGCAAAGCCCACCACCTTGCCAGCCACTACAAACCATCGCTGGGGCTCCTCCGCCCGCATGCTCTCCAGCCTGCCCTGCGCCAACAGGCGCTCATACTCCACAGGATGCTTTTCTGCCAATTCCTCCAGGGTTTGACGGCCGGTGAAAATCACGGTGTCCATCGGAAAGCTGCCGGGGCGCAGGTGAGTATTGAAAAAGTGAATCGTGAAAATGAACCACACCGCCAGCAGCGCCTCATCGCCATGGAGAAGCAGCGCAACGTTAAACCAGGAGCCCGGCAGGAGCCTGGCAACCGACGGCGCAAACCACATGCTGTAGCCGGAAAGCCCGATGACGGCCATGCCCCAGAAGACCGCCCAGTAGTCAAATTTTTCCCAGTAGGCAAAGCGATCGAAGTTGGGTTTGGGCCCCAGGCCAAGGAACCAGCGGAAATGCGCGAACATGTCAGCAAGGTCCTTCGGCTGAGGCACAAGAGTCTCCGGCCCCCAGAGCATTCCAAACCTTCTCTGGATGAAAACCAGGCGGAAAATGTTTCCCACATGAACAAGAAAGGCCGACGTCAACAAGACACCAAAGACTTTGTGGAAAAAGAGGATGGCGCCAAGCCCTCCCACGCCGTGGGCAAAGCTGGAGGCCCATCCAGCATAACTGAAGCGCAGCGTCAGGCCGGTCAGAGCCAGGCCCAGAAACGAGGAGAACAGAATCCCGTGAAGCAATCGCTTGCCTGGCGAAAACCGGTAGTAATAACGGGCCTTCCGGTCTTGATTCACCTGTTCACCTCAGCGGCGTTACTCGGACGCGGTTTCCTCACCCTTTCCTCCACTCTTGCGCCGCTCCACCATGGAGCGGATAAACCACAGAATTGTGTGCAAACCGAAAAAGCTAAAGACCGCCAGCATCAGGAAGTTCATAAAGCGCGCCGTGTAATAAAGTCCCGGGTAGTGCTCTCTGTCACGGGGATTGGCATGCGGGTCATAGGTGGTAAAACTCCTGGTGACGTCCCCGTGACACTTGCCGCAGGTCTTCGTCAGGTTTGCCGGGGCAATGGAAGATCGCGGGTCGGAGGCCGGAAGAATTTCATGCGCTTCGTGGCAGCTCCAGCAACGGGCGGTCACCACAAACCCCAGCGCCGTCACCTGGCCGTGGAAGGTGTCGTGGTAGGTTTCCGCCCGGCCGGTGTGGCAGCTTCCGCATTTGGCCGTCGTCTTCAACTGCCAGGCCGCCGTCCTGACGCTCTCGATGGAATGCGCCGTATGGCAACTGGTGCAGACCGGTGCTTCGGAGGCGCCGGCTTTGAGAGCTTTACCGTGAGCGCCCATCCAATACTTTGCCTCGATTCCAGCGTGGCAGGAACCGCAGGTGGCGGGAACATTCTTTCGATACACCTTGCTGTTCGGATTATTGGGAGCCAGAATCTTGTGCGGCCCATGGCAGCTGGTGCAGGTGGCCGCAACCAGCAGTCCATCGCGCGTGAGGGCGAACCCGTGAATGGAATCGATGTAGAGGGAGTAGACGTTCGGAAGTCCGTACTTTTTTGCAAGTTCGGGATTTCCGTGGCAGGTGCCACAGGTCCGTGGAAGATTCAGCGCGTAAACCGGCGACCGGGAGTCGTGTACGGAAACGATGGTGTGCGGGTTTCCATGGCAGTTCAGGCAGGCCGGCGAAGAGGCGCTTTTCATCACCGCCTCGTGAACGCTGCTTTCTACGTCGGAACTTTCAGTCGTGTGACAGGTGGCGCAGGCCACTTTTTTGACCGGCAGTTTGTGAGGGAACTCGGTGACGTCGGAATGGCACGCCTGGCAGCCAAGCCCGCCGTGAATGGAGGAAGCGAACTCCTTCGGGTCAATCCGGAGGCTGCGGCCATGCCCATCCACAAAACCGGCCTGACCGTGGCAGGACAGGCAGTCACTGGAATGGAGGGAGCCGGAGCCCTGTGCCCAGCCTGCTGATGTGAGCAGGCATACCGCTACCGACACTCCAACGCACCGCTGCCAAGCGTTCATTTTGAGCAGTCGCTTCCAGAGCCTTCAATATCATCCAGGCAGTTTGGCGCCTTGCTGCCACACGTAATACAGGTACATGGCTCCAATCGCCAGGCCATAAACCACAACAATGGTGGTGAGGATTTTGCCCCACCGCTCGACGACTTCCAGTTTATGGCTGAGTTTGATCTGGGCGGCGACTTGTGGCGCGTCACCGTCCAGCACATGAATCGATTCGTCTTCGTGGCTGGCCATCATGTTGCGATAGATGGCCAGCACGCCAACGACCACCGCAAGAGATATCCATGTTGCGAGGTAAAACGTGAGGTTCATACCAACCTCCAGTCGCCATTACGGCGGGTTCCAGGCCCGGGAAAATTCCGGGATCTACTACTTGCCTTCCTTGGCCGCAGATTCGCAAGCCTTCAAATCTTTCTTCTTCGCATAGCACTTACCTACATCGTTCAGTTCTTTCTGGCCCATTTTCACATGGCACGTGGTGCACGAAACCTTCTCCTTCTTGGCAATCTCCATGGTGCCAAAGGAAGAAAGAGAAGACATCGCGAGTGCCACGCCCAAAGTGATACCGAATACTGCAAGCTTCCTGATGGTGCTCATCATTGCTACCTCCGTACTCATCGGGCAGGTGATGGAATCGTTGTTTGCAAGGTTCCTATTTCTTCTTTCCCAGTTGGCGAATATAGACCACAAGGTCGCTAATTTCTTCCTTGGAAAGCTGACTGCCGTATGCCGGCATGATCCCTTTGCCCTTGGAGATGAAGCTTTCAAGCTCGGCATTTGATTTTGACTGGACTGCCTTCGAGCGCAAGTCGGGAACTTTCATGTTCTTGCCCATGGGACTGTTCCCGCTCCCGTCTTTCGCATGGCACATCGCACACTTGGCATCAAAAGTGGGCTGGCCGCTCTTGGCCTGCGTCTTAAAAGCAGGGGTCAGAAGCCAGGTGCCGGCCATCAGGGTTAAAAAAACTGCAAGTGCTGCGGTGTTTACGACCTTGTTCATTATCATTCCTCCTTGTTCGGTCCCTCTCTGTAAAAGTGAGTCTCTGACAATAATCTCTTGTTTCATGCCGGATTGCAACCCGGCCCGAGTTTCCCTAAAAGTCTCGAGTCCAGCGGATCATGAGCATGTTGGCGCCGAAATTGTTGGCGCTGATCGGGTATAGCTCCTGGGTGTAATAGGTCCGCTGCAGGTCAAACGAAAGCCGGCCGGCCCTCGGAATGTTGAAGTACACCGTGCCGGTGCCCAGCGGCCAGGTCAGGGGACCGTAAACCGGACTGATCCCGCCCTCATCTCCAAATCCGGTGGTGCGGACAAAGTTCCCGGTAAAGCGGATGCCGAAAAACTTGCAAGGTTCAGCGGCAAGCCCCCCTTGCCATACGCGGTTCAGCGCCTGGTCGCGCAGGGGGTACGAAGTCCCCGCAACAGCGACACCGCGTTGGTAGGCAACGATTCCGGTAGCCAGTTCGTTGTCATAGGTAAACCCGCCAAACACCGAGTACTTCGGATTGATGGTGTAGGTCAGCATCGTTGCGTTGGACTGGGCCTTGCCCTGGTACTGTGTCGCCAGAAGCTTCTGATTGACCATATAGATCTCGTCGCTCAGAGTCAACTTGTCGGTCAGGTGGAGGTTTGCAACCACGCGCCCTGTGGTGTCCGTGTGCGGGGTCAGCGCGGTGTAGGACGCGCCGCTATTGTAGGTACGGATCTCGCCCCGAATATCGAACCGCTTTGCAGGCCGGTAGAAAGCACTCAGCATGGGCGACACCGCATGGTTCCGAATTGAGCGGGCGGGGTCGGCCTCGCCACTCTCCAGGACCTCAACGTCCGATTTGTAGAGCTCAACGCCCGGGCTAACCACCAGGTTGTTAAGCGGCGTAAAGATCATCTTGAAGTCTGCCTCATGCAAACCGAACTTCCAGTTACTGGAATACGTCTCATTTGCAGGAGTCGTTCCATTGAACATACTGCTGTAGACTCCCGTGGTATTGGTCGTAAACCGGGTATAGCGGTAATCCAGATCGATATCCCACCAGGGTTTGATGTGGAAGGTGAAACCCTGCTCAGCAATGTTGTTCGGTTCGCTGACGGTTGCCCTGCCGGTCTGGCTGACGGCATAGGGGTCGGGCGGGTTGACACCGCTGAAAGACTGGTCGAGCGTAGCCGGGCCGCTGTAACGGTAATAAATATAGCTACCGCGAGACTCCAGCCACGAGTACGGCCTGCCGTTGTACGAAAATTCGCTGACCGGTGTCGTCAGCCTGCGGTAATCGCTCCATGACGCTGCCGTGAGTGTAGCGCCCGCCGTTTGAGCTATAGACAGTTCGCCGGGAGAAGCCGCGTTGAGCGTTATATTGTCGTCGAAAGTCTGGTAACCAACGTTGTAATGGAAATTCCAGTTGTTCCAGGTGTAATCGATGGCGCCCGTAATGCGATTGGCATTATCAAACGTGGGGGCGTACAAAGAATAGGCGTTCCCGCGCGCAAACCCACCCCAGCTGCCCGGCGAGTCCAAAAAGTCCGGCGAGAACGTGGTGAACGTCGGGCCGGTGAACGACGTCTTGTAATACTGGAAGTGGAAACGCAGGTTGTTGGTGGCATGCACCGTAAAATCAATGGACCCGATTTTGCGGACCGTGGACCAATCATGGTTATCGGTAAGCCCGGGCACGTTGAGCGTCGGCAGAATGATTCCATCGTTCTGGTTAAAGTAGAAGTATGACTGGCGCCAGTTCACGCGAAGATCATAGAGCTTGGACTTGGACAGCGTAAGCTGGGCGCCAGGATAGGGATCGCCACCCATGCCGCTCATGGTGAGCGAAAAATTATTGGCAAAGGCGTTGGGATCGTTGTTGTGGCCGAAGATGCTGAAGTCCATGAGCCTCGGCCCACTCTTGAGGTTGAGAAGCTCTTCGTACATGGGCTCATAGCCTTTGACATCCGTAAAGCGGTACCCCATGCTGGCCGAGCCCTGGATCCCGAAACCTCCCCACTGGAGTTGAGGTTCGCTTTGATCCTGCGCCTTCAGCACGGGCAGACTCACCAGGAAAGCTAACACCAAGAAGAACAAGCTACGCATGAATTTCAAGCGACACCTCCTATCGCAGCAGGAACTCATCAAAGTTGGATCCATGAACGGCCACATGGCACCGTGTGCAGTCTCCAGAAGTCTGGAAGCCATGCCGGCCGTGCGGCACGTTGGCTTGCCCATGAAAACCGCCCGAAGCGCCATGCAAATCAACGTGGCACTGCAGGCACAGCAGTCTCTGCTCACGCCGCTTCAGCAGGAAATTGTTGACGCTTCCGTGGGGCGTGTGGCAGGCCGTGCAGCCGTCGACCCTCACAACCGCGTGCTCATAAACGAACGGGCCGCGTTTTTCCACGTGGCAGCTCACACAGGCCTCCCAGTTTGCTTTGCGCAACTGGAAGTGATTCATGGTGCCATGGGGATTGTGGCAATCCGTGCACTTCATGAAACCCTCGCCCACCCGGTGATGTTCCGGCAGCGCGAATTGGGCCTGCACCGTCTGGTGGCACCCGAAGCAAAGCTCGGGCTGCGGCTTCTTCAGCAAGCCGTCCGTTAACCAGGCGTTCTCTTCTTTCAGCCTGGGGACGGAGAAGAACTGCGCCTGGGCGGGCTGGAGTTTGGGCTTCCCGGCATCCGCCACCTCAACCGGATGGATGCTATGGCAGTCAATACAACTGACCCCGGCCGTTGCGTGGACGGAATGAGGGAAGGCATCCTGCGGTGTTCCCGTCTTGTGGCATTGCATGCACCGCTCGGAATTTTCTTTGGGGTTGGCGTCGAACTTGAAGATGAGTTTCATGCCTGCTTCCATCTTTGTCGGGTCCCCTGCGGCATTCTGCTCAGCATGCGCGTGGGCGGCGCCCGGCCCGTGGCAGACCTCGCATCCCGTCACATGCCTGGGCCCGGATGGCGCCGTAGTTTGCGCCGATTCGTTCTGGTCCTGTCCCTTCAGCGTCATCAGGTAATCAACGAGTTCGTTGAGGTTCTTGGTTGGAGTATCGGGAGGAAGCGTGGGCATGATCGTTCCGGCCCGCCGTTTGAGCATGCGATCCATCAATTCCTGGCGGGTCCTGCGCGCGCCCACGTCACCCAGGGCCGGACCGACTGTGCCGCCCTTGCCGCCAATCTGGTGGCAGCCTGCGCACATCATGTCGTTATAAAGTTTCCGACCCGCCGCGACCGAAGGAGATTCCGCCGTTCCGGAGCTAGCCGCCGTGGCCTCAACCTCACCACCCTGTTCACCGTGAGGCGACTTGAAAAACTGCCGGGCCTCCGCACGGTGGCAGCCCGCGCAAACCTGCGGACCAACATAATCATTGGGATTGGTCTCCACAAGCGGCTTCCAGGCAACCGATGGCCCCCTGGCTGGGGCCGGCTGCCTCTGAGCGTAGAGAAATGCCGTGGGCAAAAATCCAGCCAGGCAGATCAGCAACGCAGCGATTTTGATGGAACTCAGCAGTCGCTTCATGTCGCTCTCCCCTCTTTCACATTCGTTAGCCATAGGATTCCTCTTCCTAAAAGAAACAGGACATTAACAACCCAAAAACTCTTGCCAGACTCATCGGCTCAACCACCGGACAACTTCAACCGCAAAGCCGCCGTCGGCGACCCCTCCTGCCGGGACCCTGGCCAGCACCTTGCGCCTGACCACTGTGCGGTCCGGTTCGCCAGCCGCTGAAAGGAATTCTTGAAACATCTGAACTGTGATCTATATCACATGCTAGGGTGGTGCTTAGGCAACAGTCAACATATTTTGAAGTGGTAACATCATGGGCTGCTGCCACCGGACTGAGCACAGGGTTTTCACAAGCAGGAAGAGCGCCGTTGGCGCTCCCATAACATCCGTCTTTTAGGCTTGGCCTCAATTCCATTTCAACTATTCCCGCCGACCTCCCTGAGAGTCACCGTCCTTCGCTACACGAGCGATACCGGTGCTAACTTCAGGTAACTATTTCTATCAGCCGCCCAATTACCCGGCAGTGAGCTTGCTCACGGTCACATGTGACGGTAGTCACACAAAATGTCGTGTCAGAACTTCAGCCTTTTTTTCAGTCGCTTCCGGAACAAATGATGGTTTTGGCCCCACGAAAATTTTGCGTGTTTGTCGAACCCCTGATTGAACTGCCAGGCAGTTGGAACGAAGACCGCCGTCAAAAAGATCCGGGGATGAAAATGCCCCTGGCGTTTGCGCGGGCTTGCCTATTGGAACCTATGGTTAACTCGGCCTGAATTCGCTTGAGACTGCACCGGCAGAAAAGGAGACTTTCCGATGGAAACCGGGCAGACTTTCAGGCCACAGGAGGCGGTGATCTGCATGCTGGAGGGGGTCGCAGAAGTAAGTTTCATTTGTGCCGGGTGCTTCAGGCAGTCGGGGTGAAAGCAGCCAAGGCTATTAGAAGCATGGATTTAGGAGTCTACCGCAGGGTTGGGACACTACGGTCTTCCGGGTTTCTCCGGTGGTTCGTACCTTTGCGCCACTTTGAGGCTGGCGGCTTAGGCCGGTCGTTGCGACTCAATCCGGCTGATGGTCTGCCGAAGCCAGGCCGTCACGGCTTGGCCCAGCTGCTGCTGATTTCCCTTTTCTTCCATCCCCTCGACGGTTTGTCCGGATGAATCCAGTGGAATATGGTGGCAGGGCATCATCGACACCCGGCTGTCTTCCGGAACAAATTCCATCAGCGGACACTCACCACAAGGGTGCACTCGATAGGGGTATCCATAATTGAGGCAGGTAGCAGAGTCCGCAAACATCGTCGACACCGGCCCCGTTCCCGGTTGGTCCGGTACCCCATAACCACCCTTTTCAATAAACTCCAGCTCCGCCTTTAAGATTTCCAGAATATCCGGCTGGTCTTTAGGCATAGAATTTCCCCTTTCGAAGCACCCTTTTCGACAGCGGCCACGCCCTTTGAGTCCTTCTGACTGCGAAGACTAGGACCCTTTTAGCGCTCAATCCGTGATGCCCGTCACAGTGATATGTGATTGCCCGTGGCATCGCCCCCGGGCTGCGCCAAGAGGGCTCCTCTGCAGGACAGGGATACACCCCACCCTTCACCCCAATCGACGATCCCTATCTTCCAGCCGCCGAAACCCGCTCTTCTCGTGGCGCCCGGCTTCGAATACCCGTCCATGACTGGCCGGCGTTTCCGGCAAGTCCGCACCCGCCAGGATTTACACCTTTGCTGACCTATGGCGTCCCTCGTCACGCCGCAAGGCTCTCGAGGGCGCGGTTCGAACAGCATTTCCGAATCTCTTCAGCAATTTCCTCACCAGGGGCCCACTTGCGCACGATGCCGGTCGCTCCCAGATTGATGAAGTATCTTCTCGCTTCAGGTTTCAGCGAATTTTCAGTCAGGATGATCAAGGGTTGAGCTCGCCATAGCGCGGATCTCGCCGAAGATTTCTTCGTGCTCGATGTCGCGAAGGTAATCGTCCAGCAGGACCAGGTCAAACACATTGGATCGCAGCAATGCCAGGCCCTCCTGGCCACCCCATGCCACCGTGGTTTCGTAACCTTCGTTTTCAAGCAGACGTTCCAGAGAAATCAGCGCCTGCTCGTCGTCGTCGATCACCAGAATCCGTTTTTTTGCGGCTAGTTTTTCCATAGCTTTCTCCCAACCGCATCTTTCACACTTCTCCTCTTTTAACGTGCACCCCATTCTGCGCAAAAGCGGTGACTCAAATCACCTGCCCTTGTGACCCATGCGGGCACCCCCTGCCTCCGGAAATAAGTTTCGTATTCACAGGACCGGGAATGGCCCTGATGCCCCGGCAATTCCTGGGCTGCCTCCAATAAAAAGGGCCCCCTTGCGGGGGCCCGGAGGTGAACCCATGCTCACACCTTGGAAAAAACCAGTCGTGAGCTAGTTGATGGTCAGCGGCACGGTTATCGCGTTGGTGATCGCGCCCGTGGAATCCCTTCCTGTAATCGTTAGCGCGTAAGACCCCGTTTTGGCATTACGGCTGGGCCTGACGGTCAACGTCGAGGTGCTTGAACCGTTCGTCGGTACTGAAACCGACGTCGGGCTGAGACTGGCGCTGGTGCGCGACGGTGTCCCGCTTACGCTCAGCGAGACAGTCCCGCCGAACCCACCCGCGCCCGTCACGGTTATCGTACTGGTTCCTGACGAATTGCGGGAAACGCTCAATGAGGTGGGGTTGGCGCTGAGAGAGATGCTCCCCGTGGGGCTGACCACCAGCGTGACCGAAGTTTGATGGCTCAGTGTGCCGCTGGTGCCGGTAATCGTCAACGAATGGGTGCCCGTCGGCGTGGAGCCGCTGGTTGTGACGTTCATAGTGGCCTGACCAGACCCGCCGCTAATGGTCGCAGAGGGACTGAAGCTGACGCCCACACCGGTCGGCAAGCTACCGGTGCTCAAGCTAACGTTCCCTGTGAATCCGTTTGACGGCGCAACGGTCACAGTATAACTGGTGGGTGACCCTGGGGTCACGGTCCGGCTTGAAGGCGTTGCGGAAAGCGAAAAGTCAGGTGTAGGCGCCGTCCCCACGTAGAGGGTCAGTGGAAGCGTGTGGGTCAGGCTGCCGCTGGCCGCCGTGAGAAGCAGAGAGTACGTGCCTTGGGTCGCCCGCCGGTTGGCCGATATGGTCAGCGTGGAACTTCCTGAGCCAGTCCCGGTAATCGAAACGGAAACGGGGTTAAGGCTGGAACTTGTCCGCGAGGGCAAACCACTAAGGCTGAGGCTGACGCTGCCCGTAAATCCGTTCGAGGGCGTCACGGTGATGCTGTCGCTGGAGTTTGAGTTTACCGGCACCGTGATGGTCGGCGAAGCAGCGCTGAGCGCGAAGTCGCCGGATGGAGCGGCGTTCACCTGCAACGAAACCGTGGTCTGGTGAGTCAGGTTGCCGCTGGTGCCGGTGATCGTCAGTGTATAGGGTCCCGTCGGCGTCGAGCCGCTGGTCGTCACACTCATCGTGGTCGACCCCGACCCTCCACTGACCGAAGTGGGGTTGAAGCTGGCGCCGGCTCCGGAGGGCAAGCCGCTGACACTAAAACCAACCGTCCCGCTGAACCCGCCCGACGGCGTGACCGTGACTCCGTAACTGGTGCCGGACCCTTGGGTCACCGTCCGGCTTGAGGGAGATGGCGAAAGTGAGAAATCCCCTGCCGAAGTTGCGTTAACCGTCAGGCTAACGGTTGTCGTGTGGCTCAAGCTGCCGCTGGTGCCGGTGATCGTCAGCGTGTAGGTGCCCGCCGCCACTGAGGAGTCAGTCGTGACGTCCATTGTCGAAGACCCTGAACTGCTGACTGAGCCCGGGGTAAAGTTGGCCGTGGCTCCATTCGGCAGCCCGCTGGCGCTGAGGGTAACGGTCCCGCTGAATCCATTCAAATAAGAAACATTCACGGTATAGCTGGCGCCCGATCCGGGGTCCACCGAGCGGCTGGACGGAGTAGCCGAAAGGGAGAAGCCCGACGCCGCGGTCAGGCCGCTGACGCCGCGTCCGCTTCCGATGCCGGTGGCAAAGTCCCAGCAGGCCCCGGCCGGGTAGGAACCCGCCGAGCCGGAACTGACGTCATAGAAGGGGCTCTGGTATTGGCATACCGTCCCGCCGGAAGAGGCAGTGTCATAGTTCTGATAGATATTGCTTTGCACGCTGCTGGTGTTGCTGCCGCCGTTCCAGCCGCCGTCAAATGCGCCGGCCAGATTGAAGATGCCGGCCAGCGACGGAGACGCCACGCTGGTCCCGCCAAACACCAGCCAGCCGCTGTATCCCTGGCAGGACGTGCTGTCATAAACCGAAACTCCGGAGGCCGGGTTGGCGTCGAAGGAATAATCGGGTGTGCCCCGGCGGCCGTTCAGCAGTTGGGCCAGAGTGTAAATACTGCTCTGGTAGCCGGGCGCGGGCTCGTAGGCGCTTGGGCCGGCCCCGGCGCTGCTCCAGGCGCTTTCACCGGTAAACTTCCCGTTGCTGTCCCGGTTGACGGTTGTGCCGCCGGCCGAGATCACGTTGGGCGACGCTGAAGGGTAGATAACCACACCCCCGCTGTCTCCGCTGGAGGCAAAGTAGGTAACTCCCGCTGTGGTGAAATATGAGTCGTACACCGACTCGGACGAAAACTCGCCGCCGCCCCAGCTCATGGAAACCTGGCCGCCGCCGGCGTTCGCCACCATATTGCTCGCCACGTTCACGGCCTGGAAAAGATCAGTGAAACTGTTCGACGCGGCCTCCACCAGAACGATCTGGGCCTTGGGAGCCATGGCATGGGCCCACTCGATATCGAGCGCCGCTTCCTGCGCCCAACCGCAGTTGGACTGGGGCTGCGAACCCGATGCGTACACAACAGAAAGGCAGGTTGCGTTGCCGTTGGGTCCGCAGGCGTTTCCGGATGGAAGTCCGAATTGCTGGGAGAAGGTGACAAAGTCGCTCGCCGCCGTAGGATAGTCGTACGCATCCACGATGGCAATCATGCGGGAGCCGCCCGTGGGATTGTCATAGTTGCTGCTGCTGATCGGGCAGCCCGCAGCAGGCGTGGGACCTGTCTGATAGACGCAAGCCATCGAGCTGGGCGTTTCACCGCCGGTCCAAATGGTGGACTGGGGCGATGGGTTCTGGTTACTCCCATCAGTCGGGACGAAAATCAGGAAATTCGTGTGCATGCGTCTGCCCTTATCCTGCGGAGCCAGCACGTTGCTCGGAGGGACAATCACCTTACCCGGGCGCGGAGACTTCTGGGCTGCTGCCGCCGTCCCCACCCCGCAAAGTGCCAGCATCATCATCGCTGTCAAATATCCCAGCCATCGCTTCAACATCATCTTTCTCCCCTTCCATTCTTTAATCAAATTCACCCTTCCATCACGAGCATCATTTCCCAGGAATACATCAGAGACCGGTTGGCATCAGGGGTCTTTTCTCACCGAAATCGGGCAAACCAACGGCAGGCTGATCAACGGGACCACACTGCGGCCTTTATCCACCTCTTGATGGTGCGAGTGGTAAAGATCTGAATGCCGGCTTGATCAGGACATCTGGAGGTATTCGAGGAACATTACCCGATCGAGGATGGGTGGGTGATTCCCCTGGCGCGCCATTACGGCCATCAGCTGGCCGGGAGACAGCTGCGCTGCCTAATCCCCATCGTGGCTGGGGTCATTGCGATGTCACTGTAACTGCTGCCAGGCTGGCATTCGGTCCGTTGTCGATCAACCCTTTCTGGACCCTTCAAAAAGATACAAGACGACACGCCTTCTGAAAAACCTTTAACCCGGACCTTGAGTGGTTCGCCAATCCGGCGGCACAGGCAGGAATTTTGACGCCGGTGCAACTCTGTAAACTCAAAAGCAGGAGGATTCTAGCTTTCCCGATAAAACAAGTCAAGTAACTCTGTGGTTAATAGCTAGCGCCACCGTGCCCAACGGTCAGGGCTCCGCAGGCTGGAGAACTGCCCTGGGGAATGCCGGCCCCGGTTTACATACCTGACAATATCTCATTTTCAATCAGGTCTTTACCCCCATCGAATACCGGCTATTTAACCGATCAGATTGCTGGAATCACCGAATTGTTGTTTGGGGCGTGCGCCCTTATTCTTAACACGTCGCAAGTTGATTTGAGAGGAATTTCAGGCATGCGGCGAATTTGGGACTCATGTGGATCGGGAAAACTGGCGATAGAGATGGTGGAGCTCAAGGAATCTACGGCGCGGGAAAGTTCGCTCATCCTTGATGGCCACTCAGGCGCTTCCTGACTCCGATTATAAAGCACACGCTGGGCGAGCCTCGTTGAAGGAGGAGCAGGATGACAAAGTGCATAAAAAGGTTATGGACAGAACAAAAAGGACAGAACGTGCCGGAGTTTGCCTTGCTATTGTTTCTGGTCTGCCTGACCGCAGTTTCGGCCATGGGCGCTCTGGCCATCAAAGTGAATAGCATGTATTTCAGCGTTTCCACGCACATGGTTGCCGTCAGCAACCCGGCTCTAACGGGCGCCAGCAGCTTTATTGGCGGGGCTCCCTCCCTGACACAGGTTGAATCGAAGGACCCCAAAAGGCAGAAGCCAACCGATTAACGCCTTTCCTTGCAGAGGGGAATTCGCCCATACCGGACATCCCTCCGCCCCTGAATTACTCCGGCTGGGTCACTTACAACTTCGCCTTCTTACACAAAAAGCATAACTTACGTCCGGAAGCCTGATGGGCTGCAACCGGTTTCATTCCCTTTCCGGGCGCGCCATCTTCAGGTTCTCAGGGCTCCGTGCGTCCGTTCTCCCGCAAGGCCGGCAGCCGGTCCAGGGCGTCGGCGATAACGTCATAAATAAAGTGGAGTTCGTCGGGCGTAATCACATAAGGCGGCAGGATATAAACGATGTTGCCCAGCGGACGGAGCAGCACGCCCTTTTTCAGAAAGAAGTCATAGAGGAACGGCCGCAGCTTTGACAGGTATCCGGTGTCTTCCGCCTCGATTTCGATGGCCGCGACGGTGCCAATGGCGCGCACATCGCCGACGGCGGGATGCTTCTTCAGTCCGGGCAGGCGTTCGGCATGGACCCGTTCAATCGCCGCGATGCGCTCAAACACCGGCTCCGATTCAAAGATCTTGAGGCTGGCGATCCCGGCCGCGCAGGCCAGCGGACTCCCGGTATAAGAATGGCCGTGGAAAAAAGTACGCATGCGGTCATGGGAGCGGAAAACTTCGCGAACAGGGCCGGTACACACGGTGGCGCCGAGCGGCAGAAAACCTCCCGTGATGCCCTTCGAAAGGCACATGATGTCCGGCACAACATCGGCGCGCTGGCAGGCAAACATCCGGCCGGTGCGCCCGAATCCGGTAAGCACCTCATCGGCAATCAGCAGCACTTTGTAGCGCGTCGCAAGCTGCCGGATGCGCTGCAGGAACTCCACCGGGTGGACAATCATTCCGCCGGCGGCCTGCAACAGCGGTTCGACGATCACGGCCGCGATCTCTTCGTGCTTCTCTTCCAGCAATTGTTCCAGCGGGTCAACGCAGTCGATGTCGCAGGTTTCCCGCTTCTTTCCCACCGGGCAGCGGAAGCAATAGGCTGAAGGAACGCGGTAGACAGGAAACCGCAGACTGTCAAACGCCGCCACGAAGGAAGAATCCTCTCCCACCGACATCGCGCCCACCGTATCGCCGTGATAGGCATGATCCAGGGCCACAAACTTCCGCTTGTCGCGATTGCCCTGGTTCCACCAGAACTGCATCGCCATTTTGAGCGCCACTTCCACGGCGGTCGACCCGTCATCGGAAAAAAAGATGTGTTCGAGGCCAGGCGGAAGCACCTTTTGCAGCCGCGCTGAAAGTTCCTCGGCGGGCCCGTGGGTAAAGCCGGCAAAGACTACCTGCTCCAGCTTGCGCGCCTGTTGGGCGATGGCCTCGGCAATCAGCGGATGCGCGTGGCCGTGCAGGTTCACCCACCAGGATGAGATCGCGTCCAGCAGGCGGCGGCCGTCCGGCGTGTAAAGATAAACGCCTTCGGCACGCTCAATAAAGATGGGCGAGGGATCAAGGGCATCCTGGGTAAAGGGATGCCAGATGGAAAGCGGCTTCTCAGACATTCAGTCGAATTTGCCCCTGTCGAATTCGCGGTGGAAAACTTCCAGCAGCACCGCGCGGTTGATCACTTCCAGCAGCGGCACGCGTCCAATGACGGGCGCGCAGCCGTAGCGCTCAATCGAGCGCTCGTTGTCCCGGTTGGGCGCGCCCACCACCACCACGCCCTTCACCTCAAGCCCCGCTCCCTGCAGCGCCTGCAGTGTTAACAACGAGTGGTTGATGGTCCCCAGCGCGCTGCGCGCCACCACCACCACGGGCAGGGCGAGCCGGCGCATCAGGTCCAGCATCAACTCTTTTCCGTTGACCGGAACCATCACACCGCCGGCGCCTTCAACAATCAGCGGCCCCGCCAATTTGCCCGCCGGCCGGCGGATCGTAGCAAGATCGATTTTCGCTCCCGCCCACTCGGCGGCCAGGTGCGGCGAAACCGGCGGATCAAAAACGTAACATTCCGGGAGCGTCCGCTCCGCAGCGAGTCCGGCCAGTTCCATCACCGTGCGCCGGTCGCTGTCTTCGGTGGCGCCGGTCTGGATGGGCTTCCAGTAAACGCCCTCCAGCGCGGCACACAACAGCGCCGAAACCAGGGTTTTGCCAACCCCCGTGTCCGTACCGGTCACAAAAAGGTCTGTAGCCATGACATCTGCCTGATCTAACGCGCTCGCGCCCCCGCAACGTTCGTCTTGCTTTGATTTACAGCCACTTTGGGCGTATAAAGGAGGCAGCTTACCGCTTTAAAAGCGTAGCAGATATTCTGGAAGAAAGGATAGCACAGCGTCTGGGAAGGGCATTTCCCCGCAACTCAGGGTTGCCGGTCAGACAAAAAAGCCACACCGTTTGGCGGCCCAAACTCTGCGCTGTCTGCACGGCATGATAAGGGAGGGAAGACAAATGAACACATCAGGCATCTGGAACCGGCGAAACTTTCTGTCGAGTGTTGGCGCCATGGCGGCGGCCGCCTTGCCCGGCAACACCCTGGCACGGGGCAAAAGGGCTGCCGCGGCGGCTGCCGCTTCCGGCAACATTTACAAAGAACTTGGCGTGAAGACCATCATCAACGCCTGGGGAACCATCACCCTGATCGGCGGCTCGCTGATTCCGCCCCAGGCCGTCGCTGCCATGAATGCGGCTGCCGAGCATTACGTCAGCGTTCCGGACCTTCTGGAGGCCACCGGCGACCGCGTCGCCAAAATGCTCAAAGACCTGCCCGCGGACCATTCCGCCACCATCACCTCAGGCGCTGCCGGCGCCATCATGAGCGGCGTTGCGGGAACTCTGACGGGAGAGAACGGGGAATTGATCCGCCAGCTTCCTGACCTCACGGGAATGAAGAGCGAAGTCCTCATGCTGAAGAGCCAGCACCAACATTACGATTACAATCCACAGATTCTGGCCAGCGGAGTGAAAATCATCGAGGTGGAATCCCCCGATGACGTTCGCCGGACGGTGAGCGATAAGACAGCACTCATGTACTTTGTGAATTATATGGACGAGAGCAGCGAGATCAAGGTGGCCGACTGGGCCAAACTGGGCAAGCAGCATAACGTCCCCACTTTTAACGACTGCGCGGCTGATACGCCTCCGGTCTCGCACCTGACGGACTATAACAACATGGGGTACGACCTGGTGGCCTTCAGCGGCGGCAAGGGGCTGCGGGGCCCGCAATGCTCGGGGCTCCTGCTGGGTCGCAAGGACCTGGTCCGTGCCGCACGCTTCAATGCCGCTCCCTTCGATCCCTCCATCGGCCGAGGCTCGAAGGTGGGCAAGGAAGAAATTGTGGGAATGTGGAAGGCGCTCGAAGTCTATCTCAACACTGACCACGAAAAACAGACCCGGGAATGGTGGGACCGGCTGCATTACATTTCAAAACACCTCCGCACAATCCCCGGCGTCTACACGGCCGATTTCGTTCCGGCGATTGCCAATCACGTTCCCACCATGCGCGTGGAGTGGGATACGCAAAAGGTGGCGCTCACCTCGGCCGAGGCGCGCAAATTCCTCGATAGCGGTGATCCTGCCGTGAAGGTTGGTGGCGGGCCGGGCGGGAACTCCATCTCCCTGGTATCCTTCATGCTGAAGCCGGGAGAAGAACGCCTGATCGCTGCGCGCCTGAAGGAAATGTTCAAAGCCCACAAGGCGTGAACGATGCGCCCTTCTGAATGAGGACTGCATAATAGAGCGACGGACTTCCGTAGCGCCGGCATCTTGCCGGTCTGAAAAGTGCCGCCGAGACGGCAGAGCTGCAAACGAGTGTTGTAACCATGTTTTGCAATCCTCAGTAGTTCGACCATAGAACACTGGACGGGGACAGCAATGCACAGACGGAAATTCCTCCGCCACACGGCGGCAGGACTTGGCGGCATCGTGGCAACAGGGATGCCCTCGCGTGCCAGAGGAACAACTTCACCGCAAGAAAGCGCGCCCGCAGCCGGCCGCTCTGGCCTGACGTTTTCAACCGATTTCGAAGGCGGGAGTCTGGGCAAAGTCGTCAGGGTCACGGACACCTACACGCGCTGCATCCTGCTGGGAGAAGTCGACCAGTTTGGCCGCAACCGGCAGATCAGCTGGTTTTACTTCCGGATTGACGGCGCCCCGCATGCAGAGTTGACCATCGATTTCACCGACATCGTTGGAGAGTATAATTTCCGCCCCGGGGCCCAGGCCATCACGCCCGACACGCCTCCCGTTTACAGTTACGACAACCAGCACTGGACGCACGTGGCTAAAGAAAATTGGACCGCCGCGGCCAGCAGCATGCGGCTTCGAATCAAGCCCGAGAAGAGCCGGTTGTGGATAGCCCACGTGGCGCCCTACACCCATCGGAATCTTGCGCCGCTGCTGCAGTCGATCAAAGGCTCGCCTGAATTGCGCTACCAGGTGATCGGCAAGTCCGTCCAGGGCCGCGACATTCCCCTGCTGACCATCACCGATCCCGGCCGCGGGCCGGAGGAGAAAAAAGTGGTGTGGCTGATGTTCCGCCAGCACTCCTGGGAGGCAGGGTCGTCGTGGGTGGGCGAGGGAGCCATACGATTTCTGCTGTCGCCGGATCCTGCCGCGGCCCAAATCCGCAGGGAAACCATCTTCAAGATTCTCCCCATGCAGGACCCGGACGGCGTCTTCCGGGGCGGCGTGCGCTTCAACGCCTACGGCTATGATCTCAACCGCAACTGGGACTCGGACGATCCCGTGAAGATGCCGGAGATTACGGCGGCGCGCAACGCCATTCAGAACTGGGTGGACCAGGGAAAGCGAATCGACTTTTTCCTGTCGCTCCATAACGACGAAACCAATGAATATCTCAGCCCGCCGCTTTCCTCGAAGTTCAGCGCGCTGGGGCAAAAAGTGTTTGACGAGCTCACGCGAACAACAACCTTTGACCCAGGCCGCCCCTACGACGCGAGTCCCCCCAAAGCCAAGCCACCTGCGCCCGGCCGCATGCAAGTCAACGAAGGCCTGTACAGCAAGCTTCATATTCCCGCATTCCTGATGGAGCAGAGGATCGCGTACAGCGCTAAGCTGCATCGCTGGCCCACAGTTGATGATCGACTGGAATTCGGCAAAGGCCTCGTCAAGGCCATCCGGGCTTCACTGGCGTAGGGCCGGTTTAGGGCGGCAATCATCCGCATTGTTCCACTTTCAAGGTTCGGGAATGCCAAGGTCACGGCAAATCTTGCGAACCAGAAAGTTGTTGATCTCATTGTGCCGAGGAACTGAAGAATGCTTTTGGTTGGCGGGATTCACATATTGTGTGTGTTTGCTGCCTTCTCGGAGCAGATGGCAGCCGTGGGCTTCGAGGTGTCGGACCAGCTCGCGCAGTTTCACGCGGCCGCCAGGGAAATCTTCTCTTTCAGCGAGAACTCTTCCGGCACTGGAGTTCCGGAAAGCTCGTGATTCGCCTCAAAGGCCATCATCACAGCCTCGATAAGGTTCTCGCGGGCCTCGGCCAGCGTCGTGCCCTGTGTGTTGGCCCCGGGCAATTCCTCAACCCAGGCGATGTAGCCTTCCGGTACTTTTCTGAAAATTGCGGTCAATTCCATATCAGCAATACCTTCAGGATTACCACAGGCGCGCCGAATTGCCGACGCTCAGATTACGTCCAGATTATGCCCGCCGTTCCTTCGCTTTGTCAAACAACGAGGACAAGTGACCATTCCCAAGGCTATCCGCGAGAAGTTCAGGCTGGGCCCTGACTCGGAAGTGGAGTTTGAAGTGGTGAGGGGCGTTATTGTGCTGAGGAAGAGGACACCCGGGCTGACCTTGCGGACGTGGGCTGGCGCCGGCGGCCGGGGCTTGAAGCAGTTGGGCTTCAAGTCGGTGGATGATTTCATTGAGGCCGTGCGGGGCCGATGATTACCGCTCTCGATACCAATGTCCTGCTCGACATTCTGGCCGGCGATGAGCGTTTCCAGGAGTCTTCACTCCAGGCGGTCGAGCAGGCCGCCTCACGCGGGTCGCTCGTGATTTGCGACCTCGTTTACGCCGAGCTCTCTTTGGCTTTTCTCTCGCAAAAAGAACTGGACCGCTTTCTGGACGAAAATTCTATCGAGGTGCAGTCATTGAATCGTTCTGCGCTCTTTCAAGCCGGCCTCGCCTGGAAGGCTTACCGCCGCCACGGCGGCCCTCGCGCCCGCGTCCTCGCGGATTTCCTTATTGGAGCGCACGCCGATGTGCAGTCGTCCGCGCGCAGGCGGCCACCAATGCTTTCACCAGCCGGTCGAGGATTTCTTCTGAAAGTTTCGTAGTCACTGAAAGCCGCAGGCGCGAGGTGCCTTCGGGGACGGTGGGCGGGCGGATGGGGCGGACGGCAAAACCGTGGCGCGAGAGTTCGCGGGCGTAATGGATGGCGGCGTCATTGCCGCCCAGTATCAGGGGCACAATCTGGGTGTCACTTGTGCCGATGTTGAACCCAGCATCGCGCAAACGGGCACGCAGAAAGCCGGCAAGATCGAGCAGTCGGCGGCGTTCGGCGTCGGCTTCCGCGACAATTTCAACCGCCTTCCCGATTTGCGCGGCGAAGTAGGGTGGCAGAGCGGTGCTATAGATAAAGGTCCGCGCGCGGTTCACCAGAAATTCTTTCAAGCGTTTCCGAGCCGCACACAAACGCTCCGGCGGAAGCCAGCGCCTTGCCGCAGGGATGCACCGAAGCGAACACACGAGCGTTCCCGCCAACCTCAGCCACCAGACCCCGCCCTCGAGGGCCGTAGACGCCCGTCGCGTGGGCTTCATCCACGATCAGTTCCGCGCCAAAGCGCCCGGCCAGCGAGATCAGATCGGCGACAGGCGCGCGATCGCCCTCCATGCTGAAGAGGCTTTCGACCACAATGAACCTGCGGCCGGCGGAATCACTGCGGCGCAACGCGTCTTCAAGATAATCGAGATCGAGGTGAGGAAAAATCACCTTGCGGGCGCGAGAGAGGCGAATGCTGTCAATGAGGCTGGCGTGGTTGGATTCGTCGGAGAAGACCGTATCATCCGGGCGAAGGACGGCGCTCAACAGTCCCACGTTGGCCGCGTAGCCGGAGGTGAAAAACAGCGCCGCTTCCGTGCCGATAAAGCTCGCAAACTGTGATTCCAGTTCTTCCCACTCCTGCGCATTGCCGCTCAGCAGGCGCGAGCCGGTTGAGGCCACGGGACTGCCGGCCTCAACGGCGGCCGCCACCGCGCGGGCGAGCCTCGGGTCAGTCGCCAGGCCAAGATAGTCGTTAGAACAAAGATTTACGCCCTCCATCCGTCCCAGCCGCCGAAACTCCCGCCGCGCATCCAGCCGGTCAAGCTCCGCCCGCAGGCTGTCGATCGTGGAATATGTATCCGGCTTTTTCATAAGGCCATGGGCCGCAGGCCGAGGTCGCGGAACAACTGCTGGTCCTCATCCACCTCGGGATTGGGCGTGGTCAGCAATTTTTCACCGGTGAAGATGGAATTGGCTCCGGCCAGAAAGCACAACGCGGCGGCCTCGCGCGTGAGCGACCGGCGTCCGGCGCTCAATCGCACCATCGAGGCGGGCATCAGCACGCGCGCCGTGGCGATGCAGCGCACCAACGCCAGCGGATCGGCGGGGCGGGATTCGGCCAGCGGCGTGCCTTCCACGGCCACCAGCATGTTGATGGGCACGCTTTCCGGGTGCGGATCGAGCGAGGCCAGCTGCTGCAGCAGGCCGATGCGGTCATCGTCGCTCTCGCCCATGCCGATGATGCCTCCGCAGCAGACGGTGATGCCGGCTTCGCGGACGTGCTCCAGCGTGCCGAGGCGATCTTCATAGCTCCGCGTGGTGATGATGTTGCCGTAAAACTCGGGCGAAGTGTCCAGGTTGTGGTTGTAGGCGGTGAGTCCGGCCCCGGCCAGGCGCGCGGGCCTGTTCGGCGGTCAGCATGCCGAGCGTGCAGCAGACTTCCATATCGAGCGCCGCCACGCCGCGCACCATTTCGAGCACCGCGTCAAAGTCCCCGCCGTCGCGCACCTCGCGCCACGCCGCGCCCATGCAGAACCGCGTGGAGCCTTCGCTCTTGGCCTGGCGCGCCCGGGCCAGAACGTCGTCCACGTCCATCAGCGCGGCGCGCTCCACGCCGGTTTCGTAATGCGCGCTCTGCGGGCAGTAGCCGCAATCCTCCGGGCAGCCGCCTGTCTTGATGGAAAGCAGCCGGCAGGTCTGCACTTCCTGCGGATTGTGGTGCTGCCGGTGCACCTGCTGCGCCTGGAACACCAGCTCCAGCAGCGGCTGATCGTAGATGGAGCGGACTTCCTCGCGCGTCCAGTCGTGCCGCAGGGCGTGGCCGGATGTTGATATGGTTGAAGCAGACTTCAAAGTATTCTCCCTTTCATATGGCTTCGGCGGCGAACGCCGCTCGCGGCCGCAAATGCCATTATGGCACGGCTTCGCATCCACATGAAAAGGCCAAAACAAAGGGCAGGGCTGGCAAGGCCGGCAGCCTTCGCACCCGTGATAGGTAGTTCACGTTTCACCCTCCATACTTCATTCAGGAGGTGGTATGGTCATCAACCGGCGAAGGCGGCCGGCGCGGGTTCGGGCCATCTCATTTGCTGGTCCCCGGGCGTCAAACCTGCGTCCTCACGATAAGGTCGGTTTCGGCACGTCTGAAGGGTACTGGTCGGTTTTGATCGATTCGCCCAGGTTGCCAACCTTCTCCACAGAAACGACCGTCTTAAGGTCGCCTCTGTAAAGCGTATAGACGTCAATCAGCGACCATCCGCAAATGGTGTAGTGCTGGTCCTTATCAAAAGTATGCGTGACGGTCTTCTCTACTCTGTTCGACACATCTTTAGAAGAAACCAGTGAGGTCTTGAGCTGGTCTGACATCTCGTAGGCCATTTCGCCCGACATAGTTCCCTTGATTCCCGCCCGTTCCCCACCCACCGAAAAACCGCCTTTCACTGAAAACTTTGTTCCGATGGTGTGCTCGATGGATTGCGAAGAACTTGATGTGACCTCATGCACCACCTTGGTCTGGAACTCAGCAGCGTCTCCCGGCTGGTGCTCGTAGGCATAACCGTGGTCAGCTTCCCTGGACCAGTACTGCGAACGCTCCATAACGTAGTACGGATTCCCATTCATCTGAGCAATCTTGTCGCTGAAAGCCGGATCGTACACGCAGGTGGCCAGGACCGTGGCATAGGCAACCGTCTTCGGCTCGGTAGCCACGGGCAACTCGGTGAAGTCAAAGCCCGTCAGCCTCGGCACGTCTCCAATGCGTCCGGGCTCCGCCTCGGGCTTTGGCAAATTGGGTTTCGGCTTCTCACCCCAGGGCTCGAACTTGAACTTCTGGTCGTCCTTGTTGGTTTTTGCCCAGCGTCTCACATTGGCTCCGAAGGCTTCCTGCACCACGGTGACAAATTCGTTTTTCGTTCCTTCCTGGATGTTAAAGGTGTCCGTGTCTCCGTTAACCAGGCGGAACACCTGGGTCGGCTTGTCCTCGAATCCCCACCGCAGAATGTTTCCGTCCGACCCAACGGCCATGTACTCCCCGTTCTTTTTGGTCATAATCCGGTAAGAGCGCTCGCCCACGGGGATCACCAGCCAGACCTGCTCATCGCCTTTGGTCTCAGCCCAGCGCAAGATGTTGCCGTTGTCACCCACCGCCACAAACTCATTCTTGGTAAATTCCCGGATTCGGAAAAAGGTACTTTTATCATCCACTATCATAGCCATTAGAATCCTCCTCTGTTTATTTGTTGAACACGTGCCTTCAAAAGAATGCCACGGGGATTGCAGGAAATGCAATCCGCCTGCGATTTTTCCTCGGCATGGGCTTCACGCTCGCGCCCTTGCTACTGCGTCAAGGCTCTGCTGCTGCCGTGGCTCCCCCGTTTTCACAGGCGCCCGTTCTTGCGTCAGCCTGCTCCGGGGTGTATAAATCTAACCGCATAACTTCCGAGTGACAGCGCATCTCGCCTCGAAGCCATTGTGCGGCGGGCCTCATTTATCCGGCAGATGGCCGGGGAGGAAGGATCTGATTTTATGCACCACGGAAAAATCTCAAAAGATATCGCCCGGGGGCTCATCGCGCTCCGCAAGCGAATCGACGCCGCCAAAATCCCGTCCTCCAAGCTCGATGAAACCCTGAACATTGCCACCTGGAACATCCGCGAGTTCGGCAAGGCGCGCCGCACCGAGGCGGCCATCCACTACATTGCCGAAATCCTCGGGCAGTTTGACCTGATCGGCATCGTGGAACTGCGCGACAATCTGGAGGACCTCAGCCGGGTTCTCAAGATTCTGGGGCCTTACTGGCGGGCGGTTTATTCCGACATGATTCCCGACCCCGGCGGCAACCACGAACGCGTGGCCTACGTCTACGACCGGCGTGCCGTCACCTTCAACGGCCTGGCGGCGGAGGCCGACGCTCCGCGCAAGAAAGTAGGGCTGGAATACCTGCCGCAGTCATCCTTCTGGCGAAGCCCTTACATGGCGTCGTTCAAGTCCGGCAATTTTGATTTCATCCTTCTCACCACCCACATCCGGTGGGGCAACAGCCTGGCGGCCCGCCTGGGAGAGATTGGAATGCTGGCCGACTGGGTGGAGGGCAAGCGGCTCGACAAATATTGCGAGGACCATGACCTCATGGTGATGGGCGACTTCAACATTCCGTCGCGCCAGGACCCGCTTTTCAAAGCCATCACCCGCCACGGGCTGCAGATCCCCAGGGCGCTGCTGGGACTCGATCACGGCAGCAACCTGCAAAAGAACAAGCGTTACGACCAGATCCTTCAATACCCCAACTACCCTGAAAACTTCACCAACGCCGGCGGCGTGCTCGATTTCTACATCGACGCGGCGCACATCAAAGAGCTCTTCCCGGCCGGCCTGAGCCTCACAAAATTCACCTTTCAGCTCTCCGACCATCTCCCGCTGTGGATGCAGATTTCCACTGACATCGACGGCGAGAAGCTCGAAGAGTTGATTCAGGATTAGGTGCCAGATCACCAGGACTTTGAAGGAATGAAACGATGGAGAGAGGGTTGTACAGAGCAGCGCGTCTTCAACGCGCTACTTTCTTGTGATCACATTTTTTTGGAGATGGCGCTCGAGGTGGCATCCCCGCTGCCGGTCAGTCTGCCTCTATTCTCCTCTCAGTCTAGCCCGGCCCCCATTAGGCCTTTTCACCATCGAGCGCCATCATATCCCGGACCAAAAAGCTGCGTCCCGCAAACGCGATGGTCCGGGCCCCGCAACCCGCTTTAACGGCCAATGCCCAGCAGCGTGCCAAAGGAAAAGTGTCTCGCGGCCTTTTCGTTGCAGACCGGGTGGTACTGCTCAACCAGCGAGTTCTTCATGGCGCGGCGCTGCCCTTCCGAAATGAAGGGCGTTGAGTAATAGGCCACCGAGAGGTTTTCCAGGCCGCCTGCTTCCTCCAGCCAGTCCCGGTAATGCACGTGGGTCCTGGCCACCTGCCGCGAGAAGTCATCGCATTCCCCAAAATAGATGACCTCGTATTCCGGGGCCTCGCCCGAGCGGTCCGCCGCCAAAATCGCATAGACGCCCGGCGACACCGGCGACACCCTCAGGCGGAAGGATGTCGGTTCCGTAAATGTGTGGTCAAGAAACTTGATCCCCTGCGGGATCAGATTGTGGACTTTCGTCCACTCTTGCAGGTCGAAATTGCTCACGACATTTCCCCCGGATGCCATTCCAGCACAAAATGTAGGGCTTGTCCAGAAAAATATCGCTAAATGTTGTATAAAAAATTCATAACCTTGAAGGCACGGATCTTCCCCGCCCGGCGCCCGCCGTGGGGCTTCCCGGCCGCTATTTACCGGCCTTCGGCCGGCAACGCGGCCCTCGCAGCCTTTCATTGCCCGCTTTTCTTCCACCTCGAAGGCCGTCAACATCTGCTTGAATGCCACACCGTTCTGGCGCGTTTTCCCGGCCAGGCCACAACAGAAAGCGGCAATCCCTGTTAAGTTGGGGTCTTTGGAGGCCCAAACGCGGCGTCCCAAAGTCCTTCCTGCCCCTTGCATTCAAGGATTGTTGGACTTATGCTACGGCTCACCTGCGAGGCCGCAAGTCCGGGGCGAGTAGCGGGACGGGCCAATGGGAATGGGAGCGCGGTCATCGATTCTGGTGCTGGCGGCATTCGCAGCGGGATGCCTGACAGGCAGGGCGGCAGCGCAAAAACCGGCCGCCAGGCCCGACTATTCCAAAGAAGCCGCGGTGGTTGAGATCTTCAACACCACGGCGGCATTCCAGAATGACGGCACGAGCACGCGCGACCTGACGTTGCGTGTCCGCATCAACTCCGACGCCGGCGTCCAGCAGTATTCCGTTCTGGTCCTTCCTTACTCCAGCGCTAATGAAAAAGTCAACGTCGACTATGTTCGCGTCACCCATCCGGACGGCACGGTGGTGGAGACGCCTGTCTCAAGCATCCAGGACGAATCCTCGGCCATCACGCGGCAGGCTCCTGAATACAGCGACTACCGCGAAAAACACGTGGCGGTGAAAGGGCTGGGGCCCGGTGACGTGCTGGAATATCACGTGCAATACCGGGTCACCACGCCGCTGGTGCCCGGCCAGTTCTGGTTCGCCTTCAATTTTGACCAGGACGACATCTGCCTCGAACAGGAACTGCAGGTGAGCGTGCCGGAAGGCCGCGATGTGAAAATCCGCAGCACCACGGTGCAACCTGCGGTCGCCGACCAGGGCGGCCGCCGCATCTACGTGTGGAAGACGCAGAACCTGAAGCGGCAGGAAAATCCCCGTGAGTACATGAGAGGAAGGCTGCCGGAATCCAACGTTCTGATCAGCTCATTCACAAGCTGGGCGCAGGTGGGCGACTGGTGGAAGGGGCTGGAAGCGCCGCGCGCGGAGCCCACCGCGCAGATTAAGGCCAAAGCGGCGGCGCTCACCAAGGGCCTGACCACGGAAGAGGCAAAACTTCGCGCCATTTATTCTTATGTGGCCCTCAACTTCCACTACATCGGCATCTCATTCGGCATCGGGCGCTACCAGCCGCACGCCGCCACCGACGTGCTAAACAACCAGTACGGCGACTGCAAGGACCAGTTCACGCTGCTGGCTTCGCTGCTGAAGGCGGCGGGCATCCAGGTCTGGCCGGCGCTGATCGACTCTCAGCAGATGCTGGATCCCTCCGTGCCCACACCCGGGCAGTTTGACCACGTCATCTCCGTGGCCCGCCTGGGCCAGAAGATGGTCTGGATGGACACCACCACCGGCGTTGCTCCCCTGGGCCTTCTGGCTCCTACCCTGCAGGACAAGCAGGCCCTGGTGATGCCTGACGGCAAACCGCCTTATCTCGAGGAAACGCCCGCTGGCTCCCCGCACGACAATTTTGTCCACATGGACGTGGACGCCCAGATGGACAAAGACGGCACCTTCACCGCCAAAATGCAGGATACCGCCGGCGGCGTCAACGGGCTGGTCATGCGGCTTGCCTTCCGGGCGGTTCCTGAAGCGAACTGGAAAGAGCTGGTGGAAAGGCTCGCGCGGCTGGAGGGTTACGGCGGCACGGTCAGTGACGTTTCAGTCAGCTCGCCCGAAGACACCGGCCATCCTTTCAAGTGGACTTACAACTACACCCGCAAGGATTTTCCCGACTGGAAAAACAGCCGCCTCGCGGTGGGTCTGCCGCCCATGCTGCTGCCTGAAGCCAGCGATGACAAAAAGAAGGCCGGCCAGCCGGTCATTCTGGGGGCAGTGATTGAAAGGCGCGACCACGCTAAAATCAAGCTGCCCGCGGGATACGTACCCACTCTGCCCGCCCGCATTGACCTGGTCAAGCCCTATGCCGAGTATCACGCCAGCTACAAATTCGCGAACGGCGCTCTGGAAGTTGAGCGAGACCTCATCAGCAAAAAGACCGAGGTTGCAGCCGCCAATCGCGAGGACTATCGCGACTTCTACAAGGCGGTCACCGACGACGAATCGCGCTACATTCCTCTCGGTACCAGCTCAAACCCGGCCCTGTCTGCGGAGGACTCAGCGGAATTTCAAAAGGAGCTCCGCCAGGCGTACACACAGTTCCAGACAGAACCATCTCCATGCCGCGCTTGAATCCCTCAGCCCGGCGCTGAAGCTCAATCCAAATTCCGTGTATGCATGGAAGATGGCTGCCGCTCTGCACATGGCTTTGAAGCAGACCGACGAGGCCATTGCAGCGGCGCGCAAAGCCCTCAGCCTTGCGCCCGGCGACTTCCAGGCGACGATGTTGCTTGGCGGAATGCTGTGGCATGCAGAAAAGCATGATGAAGCGGTGTCGCTCTGGCGCGATTTCGTCCAGCACAATCCGAATGACCCCAAAGGCCACGCCGCCCTGGCCTCCGCCCTGGAGGGGGAGAAAAAATATTCAGAAGCCGTTCCGGAGTTTCAGGCGGCTTACCAGCTCGACACGAAGCATTGGAGTCTCGGCGTCATTCTGGGCAACGCACAGGTGAAGGCCGGCGACAAAGCGGCCGCGGTGAGCACATTCGAAAAGGTGGTGACCCAAAACCCTACACCGGAGGCGAAGAATTCTGCAGGTTATTACATGGCGGACGCCAACCTGAATCTGCCGGAAGCCGAGCAGTGGGCCATCCAGGCCGTGGAAGCCCAGGAGGCCGCTACCACAAAAATCACTCTGGACGGCATCAGCAAAGACGACCTTCGCCAGATGCTGACTCTCTCCGCTTACTGGGACACGCTGGGCTGGGTCTATTTCCGCGAGGGAAAGCTGGAACAGGCGCGCAAGTATGAAGCCGCCAGCTTTGCGCTCGACCAGGAGGCGGTCGTCGTCGACCACATGGGCCAGATTGACGCCAAACTCGGCCATCGCGACAACGCCGTTCGCGAGGAGGCCGCGGCACTTTCGCTCCCCTGGCCATTTGACCCGATGGAAGGCGGGCCAAGTCCGTCGGGTTTTTTCCGGAAGTTTAACAAGAAGTTTGACCCGAAGGCGTCCGGCCCCCAGGGCCGCCTCAGCCGTTTGGCGGGGACACAAGCGGAATTCGATTCCGCGCTGGGCACGGCGGGTGACTCGCTCTCAGCCTCGCGCAAGTTCAGCATCAGCAAAGCGGGGCTGCACGATGGCACAGCCGACTTCTACGTGCTGCTCTCGCCGGGCGCCACCCAGGCGGAGGTCAAGTTCATTTCGGGCGACGAGGGCCTGCGTGCCGCCGCCCATCGCCTCGCCGCGGTCAACTACTACCTTTTGTTTCCCGGCAAAGGGCCTGCAAAGGTGGTCCGCCGCGGAGCCCTCACCTGCGCCAAGGAATTGCCCGCCTGTGATTTTGTCCTCTACCCCTCGGACACAACTCCCAACCTTGCCCAATAGATTCCCGCCCGCCGCCGGCTCTTCGCCATCTTGAATCTCGAATGTTGAATCTTGAATCCCGCGCGTGGCCGCGCATTGCAACCGGGTGAGGGGTGTTTTTGCCTTTTGCTTTCTTCCCTACTTCCTATTTCCTACTCCCTATTGCCTTTTCCCTGCCGCGGGAATTTTCTGGCGCGCCCGAACGTCACAGCAATTTCACCTGCTCGAAGCCCAGGCCTTCCAGCAGCCGGGTCAAAGTGGCATGGGCGTTCTGTCGGCGATTTTCAAAATCCCTTCCTCCATGGAAGCTTCACGCAATTGCCGCTCCGCTGCCCGGCGAACTTCGGTTTCCAGGTTGGGATCGACGCGGCTGAACAGCCCGGTCTCACGCGAATAGACGCGAGTTTTTTCATTGTCAATCCGCACCGTGAAGACTTCCGCCTGGGGGATTCGGATGGTGAGGGTCTTATCCCGCACGATGATGTCGTCAGCCTTCACCTTGCTCAGGTCAATGCCGGCGATCACTTCCCCGTGGACGATCAGCAACAACCGGTCGCCCAGAAGGAATTCCGGCAGGTAAGGTGATGCATGCTCGCCCGATACGATCTTGTCCATATAGAAGCGGACCGTTTCCAGCCGTTCCAGTTGCTGGATCTTGCTCAGGATGGTGGGCTGCGAAACGTCAATCTTTCGAACGTCCGGGCCGCCGTTCAGCCTCCAGAAGACGAACCCAACGGCCAGCGCCGCCGCCACCGCCCCCAGCAGAAAGCCTGCGGCCATTCCCCAGCGCGCAAATCCCCGCGAGCTGTACCTGCCGTTTGCCGTCGTCAAAGTCTCCTCCCTCAGCAATTCATCGGATCGCCTGACTAACCTCCGGCCGGGCGCCCGCCCCGCTACCCTGATCTTACGCTTTCATCTTATTAACAAAAGTGATTTTTGTGGACGCGCGAGTCCCCGCTCCTGCCGCTGGCCACAATCGCCGTGGCGGTCCGGGACAGGCCCGCGTCATGGCTCTTTTCCACTGGCGCCTCCCGGGCCGGCGGGGGGAGTGGAACTTGTGTTCCCCGTCTCTGGAACTAAAGGGCCATTGTCTGACCGGGGCGGCCGCATTAGGCTGACTTTAGGGTCCAGCATTCGGGGGAGGATGTGACAATGGACGCAATAGATGACGACCGCACTGCAACAGAAATAAGCCCATACGACCAGATCTGCCCGCGCCACGGGGCGAGGATACACCAATATCACGGCTGTCCGAAATGCGTGATGGAGGAAGTCCGCCGCCATGAGAGCCGGATCCACGCGCCGCTCGAGAACGAAGCGCCGCTTCCAGCCTGTTCCATGGACATCGGCAGCCCGATGAGCGCAGAGCTCGGCTGAAACACCAGGCCGGCGGACGGCCCGGACACTCGCACACGTGCGCCTGCAGCGGCTTGCGCCAACGCCGCTCCTTGCGCGGTGGGGGCGGACCGCCAGCAGCCGGGCAAGGGGAGTTTTCAGGCGGCAAGGGCCGTGCTGAATCCCCGGCCCGACATTTCCCGCCGCCGCGAATGGGCGGGCCCAACCCGCCGCTGCGCCCGTCCAGCCAAACTTTTCGCTGTCAACGCAAAGTAGAAAGTTCCGGTCTTTAGCCAGATAGAAACTTCCTCTTCCAAGGGTGGTTAGGAGGAGGGGTGTGGGCTTTACTGGCGGCAAGTCCTGGAGGCCGTAGGCCGGAAGGAGTTGCCGGCCGCGGCGCCGGGCAGGGCGTCAGCTTCAGGTAAGAGCCACGGAACCGCAGCCACACCGAGCCGTCCAACCGTTGCTCGACCTCGACCCGCGCTCCGCGCATGCCGGGCCGGGCCTGCTCTCGTGCCAAGGCCCAGGTGGTGGCCCGCCAGCTCACCGTGTAGTCGTTGGACACCTGGCGCCCCACCCGGACGCTCAGGATTTCCTCCAGCCGCTGCTCCGGGCCCAGTGCCCGATGCGCGTCCTCCTTCCGCCGGGGCTCCACCGTGAAGCGCTGTTCCCACTGCGGCAGAAAGACCTCTTCCCAGTATCGGTTGGCCTCCTCTACCGTTACGACTCCCGCCAGCCGCATCTGTTTCACCAGCCGGTCCTGCAGGGTTCCAAACAGCCGCTCGATCCGTCCCTTGGCCTGGGGGCTGTGGGCCGCCGTCCATCCAATCCCCAGTTCATAGAGCGCCCGCCCAAACTGCGTCCGTGCCGTCACCTGCCCCTGCAACTGCTCGGCCTGTTGCACCGGTCGCGTGGTCACAAACAGACTGTTTCGGTCCGTGTAGAGCGACAGCGGCCTGCCGTAGCGCTCCAGCCATCCGCCCAGCGTCCGCAGATTCTCTTCCGTCGAGTCGTGCTCCACAAACCGTCCCCACAGCCGCGACGTCGCATCATCGATCATGGCGATCAGATGCAGTTCCGGCCCTCGCTCCTCCAGCCACCGGAACCTCGACGTGTCCATCATCACCAACTCGCCCCGCGCCGCCCGCCTCTGCCGCCACACATGCACCTGCCGCAGCCGCTTCTTTCTCACCCGCCACAACCCCTCCTCCGCCATCCACTTCCGTAGCGTCTCCCGGCTTACCGACATCCCTTCCGCCGCTAGCCGCTCGGAGGCCAGCGTCGGCCCAAAATCCCCATACCGCTGCCGCACCTCGGTCATCACCCTTTCCCGAGTGGCGCTTCCGATCCGCCGGTTCGATCGCCGTCCCCGCAGCCGGTGCACAATCCCTCCATCACCCTCCTCCCTCCGCCGCGCCAGCAGCTTCCTCACCCACCGCGTGCTCAGCCCCAGCTGCGCCGCTCCTTCCCGCTGGCTCCAATGCCCTCGCTCGATCCCTGCCAATACCACCAACCGGTCTCGATCCCTCTGGCTCAACCTCAGTTCCTCTTTTCTCATCCCCCAAGCTTCTACCACTCCCACCGGAACTTTCTACTTTGCTCCTATAGGAACTTCTCACTTTGCAGCGACACAGCCAAACTTTTCGCTTGACAAACGGCGTCTTCTGTGCTAGCCTACTACTGTAACGCCGATCCACGGCGTTTTTCCACTGGCCTGCCTGCCAATCTGAACAGAACATTGAACGGCGCACCCCTCCCGGGTGGCGCATCCGCCGCCTCGTTTGCGATGCATGCGCCCACGACGCGCCCCTGAAAAACATGGCCCTTAAGAAACCAAAGCTTTCCCAAGCCGCCCGGCAGTCGCCGCGCCATCGCGCCGCCGCCCTCAAGAACCTTGAAAAGGCCTGGCAGGCCAGCCGCTCGCAGTGGGAATTCACTCCCGCCCGCCGGTCCGCTTCGCTCTGGACCATCAAGAAGGCGCACATGGCCAACCGCAGGCCTGGCAGGCCCATGTCGCCCGCGCAGCGCGAAGCCGCCCGCCGCAACGTCGCCAAAGCGCGCAAGGCGTTGAAGGCCCGCGGCCGCTCGCCCGAGCACCTGGCCAGGTTGCGCCAGTCCATCGCCAAAGCGCGCGCCGCCCGCACCGACAAGAGCATCGAGCGCCAGGCGCAAAAAGTCCTGAAGCACGGACTCTTCGCCCGCCGGCTGCGCGGCCCGGTGGCGCGCGCTGGGCGAAAATCCGCGCGATTACAAGGCCATCCACCGCCTGGTGGCGCGCTATCTCAACCCGCAGAACGGGGACGAGGAAAAGGTGGCGCACCTCATCGCCGACTCGCTGTGGCGGCAGCACCGGCTGTTTTTTGCCCAGGCCGCCTGGCAGTTTGAGCGGCTCGATTATTTCCTCAGCAAGGCCCCGCCGCTTGAGAAGCCCGACCCCAATGAAACCCGCCTGCGCGCCCACACGCTGGTCACCATCCTGCTTGACACCGACGAGTCCCACCGCCGCGCCTGGCGTCTGATCGGCGCCACCGAGCGCCTGCTGCGCCGCTTTCTCCGGTTGCGCTTCGGCCGCGACCCTAATTTCCATACCAACATCCATGCATGCAATCCCTTCGCCGGCATCTCCCGCGCCGAGCGCCTCGAACTCACCGGCGACATCGACATCACCGACGAAGGCATCGAACTCTTCGATGAACTCGACGAAAAGTGGTCGTAACAACCTCCAGCTGATTGTCGCGAAATAGTGCGGCATCGCTCATTTCCTGTAGCGCCGCCGTCCCGGCGGCTCCCTTCACAGCCGGCAGGATGCCGGCGCTACGGAAGCCCATCACTCTATTCGGGTGTCCCCGGACATCGCTCAGTTCGCGATGTGTGCAGCCCTGGCACTCCGCTGGTTGACAGCCGCCCGCGCGCCGTGACAGAGTCGGGTAGCGCGAACCTCCGGTTTTGAGGTGCGCGTTTTTCAGCAGGAAGCGCGCCGTGGCAAAGCTGCCGCCGATTCCTGCCTGTTAATCAAATGGAGGCCTTCGGTGAATCCTTTTAGACTTCGCAATGTTTCCCTGCTTGCCGCAGCCTTTGCGGCATTGTTGTTCCCGGCCGTGTTCCTGGCCCAGAAGCCGAAAACAGCGACGCCGGCCGCGGCTGCCCGATCGTCGCAACACCCATCGCAGCAGCAACAACTGCTCGATGACTTTGGCAACCTGGCGCGCTTCCGCCAGGCCAATCTCAAGCTGGGGCCGCCCGCCCCCGGCGAGAATCGCGTGGTCTTCATGGGCGACTCCATCACCCAGGGCTGGGACCTCGAGAAATTTTTCCCCGGCAAGCCCTACATCAACCGCGGCATCAGCGGGCAGACCTCGACGCAAATGCTCCTGCGCTTCCGCCAGGATGTTATTGACCTCAAGCCGAAGGTGGTGGTGATTCTGGCCGGCACCAATGACGTTGCGGAAAACACCGGCCCCATGCCGCCGCGCCAGACCGAAGGCGACATCGTGTCCATGGCCCAGCTGGCCCGCGCCAACGGCATTCGCGTGGTGCTCTGCTCGGTGCTGCCCTCGGTCCGCTTCCCCTGGCATCCCCAGGTGAAAAATGTCGCCGCCAAAATTGCGGAGATCAACCGGTGGCTCAAGGCCTACGCCGCCCGCCACGGCTACGTCTACGTGGATTACTATTCCCCCATGAAAGATGCCGCCGGCGGACTGCCCAAAAATCTCAGCCGCGACGGCGTCCACCCGACAGCCGCAGGCTTCGCCATCATGTCCCCCCTCGCCCAGGCCGGCATCGAAAAAGCCCTGAAGAAGAAAGATTAGCAACCGGCGGCGGGAGTGCCGCCCCCGCAGGTAATAGCGGCCGGGGGAGGGGGCAACAACACGGGAAATTCATGAACAGAGCGTATTATTCTGACTCGATATCCAACTTCCTAAGTTCTGACCTCAGGACGATTCTGGGCACGATTGAGCTCGGTAACGATTTCCCATCGGAGCTGACCCAGCGCGACGCATGGGTCGAAGAAATTCAGATATTGCAATCGGTTTTGCAGCCTTATCAGGGGGCTATCTTTTTTGAGTATTCGATTCCCCGGATGGGGCGACGCATCGACGTTGTCCTGCTGATCGGATCGGTCATTTTTGTCCTTGAGTTTAAGGTTGGAGAAAAAGAATTTCCAGCGCATGCCGTTGATCAAGTCTGGGACTATGCCTTGGACTTGAAGAACTTCCACGAGACGAGTCACGACCGCTACATTGCGCCGATCCTGATTGCCACTCAAGCTAACAGTACCAGTCCAATTGTTGCTACAACGCCAAAACACGACCAGTTACTCTTCCCAATTACGAGCAGTGTGGATCTGTTTGGAAATGTGATCGAGCAGGTGTTGAAGTTTACCGAAGGTCCCAAAATAGACACTAAACAGTGGGAAGCCGGGAGATATTGTCCCACCCCCACTATTATTGAAGCTGCGCTGGCGCTTTACGGCGGGCACTCGGTTGAAGAGATATCCCGGAGTGATGCGAGTGCAATCAACCTTAGTCAAACGTCTGACTCGATCTCCGAAATTATCCGTTCCGCAAAAGAAGAATCCCTCAAGGCAATCTGTTTTGTGACGGGTGTCCCCGGAGCGGGGAAAACACTGGTTGGACTCAACATAGCAACGACCCACATAGATAAGAACAAAGAACTTTACAGTGTTTTTCTTTCTGGCAATGGCCCACTAGTTGCGATTCTCCGTGAAGCGCTGGCAAGGGATAAAGTCAGACGCGAGAAGGAGCACGGACGGAAGCTCAAGAAGGGTGAGGCAATGAGCGAGGTCAAGATGTTCGTGCAGAACGTCCATCATTTCCGGGACGAGTGCCTTATTGACCCGAAACGCGCACCGATTGAACACGTTGCCCTGTTTGACGAGGCGCAACGAGCGTGGAATCTGGAACAAACATCTAATTTTATGCACCGGAAAAAACATGTTTCGAACTTCAATCAGTCCGAGCCTGAATTCCTGATTTCTTGTCTCAACCGCCACGCGGATTGGGCAGTGGTTGTATGTCTCGTCGGCGGGGGGCAGGAGATCAACACCGGCGAGGCGGGAATCACGGAATGGATTGAATCTCTGAACCGTTCATTTCCGGATTGGCACATCTACATTTCCTCCCGACTAACCGACAGCGAGTACGGCGCTGGAGAAGTGCTGGGCAAGTTGGCGGGTCGTCCGAATGTCACTTGTAAGGACGAACTGCACCTTGCAGTCTCGATGCGTTCCTTCCGGGCTGAAAACGTATCCCTTTTGGTAAAACGGCTTCTAGACCTTGACGCAGAAGAAGCCCGTAAGACGCTGCAAGGAGTGACGCCGAAATATCCTATCGTCATCACTCGGAACCTAAGCAAGGCAAAAGAATGGCTAAAGTCGCAAGCACGCGGGACAGAACGGTACGGAATTGTGGTTTCTTCTCAGGCGCAACGATTAAAGCCGCACGCCATAGACGTGAAAACGCCAGTGAACCCAATCCATTGGTTTCTTGACGGGAAAGAGGACGTGCGTTCCTCATACTATTTGGAGGATGTTGCTACGGAATTTCATATACAGGGACTTGAGCTTGATTGGGCGTGCATAACTTGGGACGCTGATTTCAGATTCACGGCCAACGGTTGGGAACACTGGTCATTTGTCGGGGACCGCTGGAATCGTATCAAAAAAGCGGAGCGCCAAGTTTACCTGAAGAATGCTTATCGCGTGCTTTTGACCCGCGCCCGCCAAGGCATGGTTATCGTGGTTCCACCCGGTGCCTGGGATGATGCAACCCGCAATCCAGCATTTTATGATCCGACCTTCGATTACCTGAAAGGCATCGGCTTCGCAACCTTATAAAAATAGAGAATGCGGTTTCTGGATGCTCGGAGGATATCTTCAGGCCTCACGGGGGCAGTGGGCAATCGACTGAAGCTAAGTTGTAAGAACCCTTACATTCTCGAAGACTTCGAATGCCCACTTTCCAGCAAGCTCTCGCAGTTCCCAAGTCCCACCCTTTTGCTTAACTGCAAGGAGATTGTTAAGAGGGATACCTATCAGTTGAGCCTCGCAGAAAAAACGCTCGGCTTCATCGTCCATGGTATCGGGGTCGATGGGAACCTTGATCTCGCTCTCCGTTTGCTCCACGGACGAAAAAGGCCCCAAGAGTAGCCCATCGTCTGGGTCATCGTTCCAAAACCGAATATCCATAAGATACCTCCTCCCTTAGAATAGTCGAGAATCAAGCACCATCGCGGGCACCCCTCAGTTCCGATGGAGCCCGCTGGAGGTAAATTTTCCGTTCAAAATACACTATCGGACTTTCGCGACTGAACAACCAGACGGAGACGAAGAAAAACGGGCTGATTCCGGGGCGGCGGGGGCGGAAAATCGATTCAAAATGGCAAATTCCAGATTCCAGAAATTCCCTGGCTGGGGCCCAATGGCCGGGGTGAAGCCCGGCGCTCCTATGATTTGAGGGCTGACTGGGCTGATGGGTCTGGCAGGGCGTGGGCCGCCGCAAGGTTTGGCGGGGAGTCGGTTTGGTTTCTTCTTTGTGGCGCGGCCATACTGGCCGTGTGTTTTGAGCGCAACACGGGCGAGGACGCCCGTGCCACAATCAAGTTGAGGCACAGTGCAAGCTTTGCCAATCGGGCGGGGGGAAGGTAGAATAAATAGGTTAAATACGGGGCACAGGCCCTGCTGAGGACCATGGGTACATACTTTCAAACCGCACTGGGTAAAGTCATTGGATCGAAGAACGACCGTGAGCTGAAGCGCGTGCAGGCGCGCGTGGAGGAGATCAACGCGCTGGAGCCGGAGATGCGGAAGCTGGACGACTCCGACTTCCCGCTCCGCACCGAGCAGCTGAAGAAGCGCCTGGCCGACGGCGCCACGCTCGACGACCTGCTGCCGGAAGCCTTTGCGCTGTGCCGCGAGGCCGGCCGCCGCACGGTGAACATGCGCCACTTTGACGTGCAGCTGGTGGGCGCCATGGTGCTGCACGAGGGCAAAATCGCCGAGATGAAGACCGGCGAGGGCAAGACGCTGGTGGCCACCCTGCCCGTCTATCTGAACTCGCTGGAAGGCAAGGGCGTGCACGTGGTGACCGTGAACGACTACCTGGCCAACCGCGACGCCGCCTGGATGGGCCCCATCTACCGCCTGCTGGGCCTGAGCGTGGGCGTGATTGTCCACGACCTGGACGACGAAGAACGCCGCATCGCTTACGGCGCCGACGTCACCTACGGCACCAACAACGAGTTCGGGTTCGATTACCTGCGCGACAACATGAAGTTTGAAATCAGCGACTGCGTGCAGCCCCAGCACCATTACGCCATCGTCGACGAAGTGGACTCGATCTTGATCGACGAGGCGCGGACCCCGCTGATTATTTCCGGCTCGTCGGAAGAATCGACGGAAAAATATTACCGCGTGGACAAGGTGATTCCCCACCTGAAGCCCAAGGAAGATTACGAGATCGACGAGAAGCTGCGCACCGTCAGTTTGCTCGAGCCCGGCATCGCCAAGGCTGAAAAACTGCTGGGGCTCGAAAATATGTACGACCCCGCCAACATGGAGTTTATCCACCACATCTACCAGGGACTGAAGGCCCACGCGCTCTTCATTCTCGATAAGGATTACGTGGTGAAAGACGGCGAAGTCATCATCGTGGACGAGTTTACCGGACGCCTGATGCCCGGCCGGCGATGGAGTGACGGCCTGCACCAGGCCATCGAAGCCAAAGAAGGCGTCAAGATCGAAAAGGAAAACCAGACGCTCGCTACCATTACCTTCCAGAATTATTTCCGCATGTACGACAAGCTGGCCGGCATGACCGGTACGGCGGAAACCGAAGCGGCTGAGTTTGAGAAAATCTACGAGCTGGAAGTGGTGGTCATCCCCACTAACCGCGAGCTGATCCGCTATGAGCACGCGGACGTGGTCTACCGCACGGAGCGCGAGAAGTTCAACGCCTCCATCGAGGAAATCAAGGAGTACCACCTGAGGGGCCAGCCCGTGCTGGTGGGCACCATCGCCATTGAAAAATCGGAGCGGCTGAGCAACCAGCTGCGCAAGGCCGGATACCTGCCGGCACACTTCCAGGAACTGGTGAAGCAGGCGGGGCTGGAAGGCCGTACACTAGAAAAGTGGGCTAGCGATCTGCTGGCGCAGCACGGCCCCACCCTGAACTGGCTGGTGCGCGCCGGGGTTACGATTTCGGCCGTCAGAAAGACGCTGAAAGATGGGCGGTTCGCCGGCGTGGCAAGCTCATCCAACGGCAATCGGAACGAGTTTGTCAGCGCGCTGCTGAAACGCAAGGTGGAGAGATACTTCGCGCCGCCTCACGCTCCGCTGGATGGCGATGCCGTTCCGGAGCTGGTTGAACTGGCCACCAAAACTCCGGATAAAGTGGTTCCGGTGCTCGACTACCTGATTGAGATTCAGTGCCGCCCGGAGCGCCTGGTGGAGGTGCTGGAACAGCGGGAAATCAAACATAACATCCTGAATGCCAAACAGCATGACCGCGAGGCGCAGATCGTGGCGCAGGCGGGCCGCGTGGGCGCCGTCACCGTCTCCACCAACATGGCCGGCCGTGGCACCGACATTCTGCTGGGCGGCAATCCGGAATTCCTGGCGCGGGAAGAGTTTCGCAAGTCGCCGGAAAAGTACCGCCAGCAGGGCATCGACCCTGAACCCCCTGAGCGCCCGGCTGCCGGCTCCGCGGATGAAATTTACCAGGCCTACATTAACGCCTACTCCGATTGGCGAATGAAGTGGACCGAATTCATCAATCGATTCAAGAGCACCACCGACGTCGAACACGAACGCGTGATCGACCTCGGCGGATTGCACATTCTCGGCACTGAACGCCATGAGTCCCGCCGGATCGACAATCAGTTGCGCGGACGCGCCGGCCGCCAGGGAGACCCGGGTTCATCGCGATTCTATCTTTCGCTTGAAGACGACCTGCTGCGTATTTTTGCCGGCGACCGCATCTCGAAGATCATGCACAAGCTCGGCATGGAAGAGGGCGTGCCGATTGAGTCGAGACTGATTACCAAGCGGATTGAAGCGGCCCAAAAGGCTGTCGAAGGCCAGAACTTTGAGTCCCGGAAGCACCTGCTTGAATATGACGACGTCATGAACAAGCAGAGGGAGACCATCTACGACCTGCGCAAGAAACTGTTGCAGGGCGACGACCAGAGAGAGTACCTGCTCGAATCCGCTGACCGGGTCGTTGACTGGCTGGTGACAACCTATTGCCCCAAGGCCCAGCATGCAGACGAGTGGAACATTCAGGGGTTACAAAACGAGTTCTGGGCTCGTTTTGGCGTTGATCTCCGCAAACATGAACTGAAATTCGATCCCAAGTTGCTCGACCCGCTCAGTGAGGATCTAAAGCAGACTGTTCATCAGCGATACGAAGAACGCGAGCAGGTCTGGGGCGCCGAACGCATGAGGTTCCACGAGCGCATGATCATGCTCCAGGTGGTCGATGCCCAGTGGAAGGACCATCTTCTGGCCATGGACCACTTGAAAGAGGGCATTGGCCTCCGTGGTTACGGACAGCGCGATCCCCTGGTGGAATACAAGCGCGAGTCCTTCGACATGTTTGAGGAATTGATGGACCGCACGGAGGACGAAACTCTTCGCTACCTGTTCCTGATGCGAACTCCTGAAGAGGAAGAGGCGCTGATTCACCAGTATCAGCAGCGGAAACGGCGCGAGCAGGCGGAAATGCGCATGGTCGGGGGCGGCGTTATGGAAAAGCCTCAACAGGTTGTGCGCAAGGAAAAGATCGGCCGCAACGACCCCTGTCCCTGCGGCAGCGGTAAGAAATACAAGAAGTGCCACGGCGCGCCCACTACCGTTGCAGCTGGCGCAGAAAAGTCCGGCGAGTCCCCGGCAACCTCTACCAAATCATAACCATCCGCTGAAGTTTATTTTTTCAAACCAGGGCGATGTTCGCCACTGCCATTCCCGTAGTCCCAGTCAGGGACCGGCTTTCCCAGTCGATTGACGCATAAGGGTCTGTCTCGTCGTGAGTCGCGCGGAGCGTTGGCTCGCCTAAAGCAGGTGGCTGCACAGATCTGAAAAAGAAAAGCCCCCGGACTTTGCCGCTCCTCTGACTGATCACAAGGATTCGCGGCAACGTACCGAGGGCTTATCTGTTCATCTATGGCCCAGCCAGCCGGCTACTGCATCATTGGCCGCCTGGACCGGGAGATATCACTATGAACATTGGCTGCCCCTGATGAACGACCCGCAGCAGAACCTGTCCTTTGGCTTCAGCGGCCAGCTTGTTGAAGTCATTAACGTTATGAACAGGCTGACGATTGATGCTTTCGATCACGTCTCCCTGCTGGAGATACTCGCCGGCAGGACTGCTCTGGTCGACATCGGAAACAACCACTCCAGCCACGTCGTTAGGAACACCCAGTTGATCGCGAAGGCTCGGAGTCAGATTCTGGACCGAGATCCCTTCAAGGGCGCTTCCCGACGGGGCTTGTCCCTGTCCCGGACTGGCGCCGGCATTCGTGGGCCGCTCAGCCAATGTTACCTTGATGTCCATGGGTTTCCCGTTTCGAAGAATGCTCAGGGTGATGGTTTTCCCGGGATCGGTTTGCGTCACCATGGCTGTAAGCGCTCCGGCGTCGGGCACGTCTTGCCCATTGTACTTGCGAATGACATCGCCGTTCTTAAGGCCCGCCTTGCCCGAAGGTCCGTCGGATTCAACGTTCTGAACCAACGCGCCAGACGTATCCGGCACATCGAACTCCTTGGCCAATCCGGGGCTCAAATCACCAACTAAAACGCCGAGGTAGCCCCTGGAAACCTTGCCGGTTTTAATCAGATCTTCCATCACATGCTTGACGGTATTGGAAGGAATTGCAAAGCCGATTCCGAGAAAGCTGCCTTCCCCTCCCGGACCCGAATTTCCACTGAGGATCGCCGTGTTGATGCCCACCACCTGGCCTCGGACGTTCACCAGAGGGCCGCCGGAATTGCCGGGATTAATGGCAGCGTCCGTCTGGATGAAGTTCTCCAGGTTCTGCGGACCTTCAATTCCCGAGCGTCCCAGCGCGCTCACGGCTCCCCGCGTCACCGAAAAGTTCTGGCCAAAAGGGTTGCCGAAGGCCATGACAATGTCACCGACATGGAGGTTTTGTGAGTCACCCCAGGAAGCAACAGGCAAATTATCAGCTTCAATCTTGATGACCGCAAGGTCCGTCAGCTTGTCGGCGCCAATCACCTTGGCCTTGAAATTCCGCTTGTCAGAAAGCATCACTTCAATATCCGACGCTTTGGCAATCACGTGGTTGTTCGTCACAATGTAGCCTTGGGGCGATACGATCACGCCGGAACCCAATGCATGCAGGACTTGCTGACGCGGCGTCCCACCAGGCATGTTGCCGAAAAAGTGACGGAAAAAGGGATCGGAGTAAAAGGGAGACTGCTGGACCTTCATCACCTGCGTGGTGCTGATGTAAACCACCGCAGGGGTTACGGCCTTGGCAATGCGCTCATAGGCCTTGTTCAACTGCTGGAGTTGGTTGATGTCCGGGCCATCAAGCGCCTGGCCATCGGCCAGAACGATGTTCGCGAAACTGCGATGCCCGACGTACATCACTGAAGCGAGAACCAGGCACAGAACCCCGATCATCGTCAGGCTGAGGCCAAGAAGATTCTCGCGAAAAAACTGTTTGGAAAAGCGCGGCATTGAAAAAAATTCTCCTTTCGTCAACTCTTCTACCGAGAGTTTGACCCATTCCGGGGGCAGTTTAATTTTAATTTTGCCATTAACTCAGATGCGCCTGCAACACATAAGGGTTTCCTACTGCATTAACCCCGGGTTGCGCCCACTCAACAACAAACCGCGGATTATCCTCGTCTTTTTGGTCTCTGGAAGCACCTTTGTCCCTCTTCTATTAAGAGTACCACACACGGGTTCGGGCAAGGGAAGGTCAGCGTCAAATGCCAGTAAATTAACCAGGTTGGAAACCTCCTGGATCAGAAGCGTACAGACCGGAAACGCCACTTCCCCCGGGGTGAATGGGAGAAAACAGGGCCGGGCGCTGCGCCCCCTACATTTTCTTTCGGCTGTAAGCGGAGGTCACCATCACGCCCATTGTCCCGCCGGCGCGGCTGAGTTGCACATCGTAATGCACAGGGTACCCACCCTGCACGGAGACATTGTTGGCCTGAATCGCACCGATAAAGTACCCTCCGCTGCCGCCCCCGCCCAAGGCAACGGTGGCATTAGGCGCATTCAGCAGCGCTGAGATCGCTCCGTTCCCGTTGATGGAAACTCCATTCGTCCCCGCGTAGTTAATAACTACACATTCGGGCGGAATGCTGGATGAGACTCCATTGGTCACCCCAAGACCGCCAATACTCAGGCTACTCTTGATGTTGATCATGACGTAACCCGAAACGTTGATCTGTCCCTGGTTTTGGCTAAGGCTGCCGATGTCGTAATAGACAGGATTCAAAGGGCTGGAGCCGCCGACCAGTTCCAGAGCCGGCCCATTACTGACGCCGCCTCCCGACATGGAGACGCTGGAGATCTCGTAGGGATGGGCCGCGGTGCCGTTGCAGGTGGCGTCCATGCAGGGCGAGCTGGTCGCCGGGGTTACCCCGGTGGTTTGGGGAAACGGCGTGCTGGTCCACGTGGCGCCCACCGGCAAAACCTGGACATCGCCTTTACCCAGGGAGTAGGAAGGCGCGGCGCCCGGAAAGCCGGTGCGGAAGGTGGGCACCGGCGGCGGGTCCTTGTGCGGGCCGTTGATCACCTGGCCCAACACCGAGCTTGTGTTTCCGCTATAACCGATGGCGCTGCAGCCGGAGCTGCTGCCCGTGCCGATGATGACGTCCCCTGAGACCGTCACATTGCTCCCCAGCGTGACGCCGCCATTGGCGCCCACGCTGGCGCCCGCGGCAATCACGTTGCTGGCAGAGGTGGAATCGCACTGGCCCGAGGCCACGCTGGGATTACCGCCGCCGTATGCCCCCAAGGAAGAGTTGAAGGCATCGGTACAGGTGCCGGCACTTCCCTGCATTGTAACTGAGCAGAACCCGTAAAGGGCGTTGCCCCAGGTCGGAACGTAAATGGGCTGCACGATCGCCTGCTCCTCGGCGGCAGCCACCCTCGTGGTCGAACCTGAACCTCCGGTCCAGGTTGCTTTGGAAGTAATCAGCCAGGTTTCGACCGGCATCGCAGCCAGAGGAGGCTGATAGCCCACGTTGACCGTCTCGTAATTCAGCAGCACTGCGTTCACATTGAAGTAGCCGGAATTGTTGGCGTCGGCGGTCACACGGGTGTTCGCAAGGCTGTTCAGATCTGAGGCAAAAGCGGCGGCCACCATTCGCGGCGTGCCCTCGCTGTTGTTGATGTTGGGGAAATTGGAAGAACCGCCTCCGAATCCGGTCAAGTTGACGGGATTGTTGTTGGAGGGACACCCGGATTTGCATATGACGGGAGAGGCATTGGAGGTAAAGAGGTTAAAGGGGCTCCCGCTCGCCGTCACCAGGTAATACGTGTTGGCCTCGCTCATCGTAATGGCCCGGTAGTGTGTGCTGCGAAACCAGTTGATGGCGCGCTGGATGCCGGCCTTGGCGAGGTAATCGGCTTGTGTATCCAGCTTGTAGTTGTAGCTGGCAAAGGTTTCAGAGCGTGCGGTAAAAATGATGGCTGCCGCCAGCACAGACAGGACCAGCATCGCCAGAAGAACGAGGATCAGCGCAATGCCTCGCTCGCCTCCATCGCCTGCCGGCTTGATTTTGTGGAAGGGGAAAGTTTTCATCGGTGATGATTCCTCACGGGTAGTAATTCGAGGGAAAGGTCATGGGCAAACTCTTGGGGAGCGGAGGCAGATAGATGGCGCCGCCCGCGTTATTCACGGTGATGGCGGCCTGAAGATTCAAAGGACGAATCTGGGTAGCCATGGTGAGCCATTGCGGCAGTTGGGACTCCAGACTCTTGGGGCTGACCGCCACGCTGATGGTGACCACCACCGTTCCGACCACGGTGATCTGGTTGGGCACCACCCCGATGACAATCTGGTTAGGATAAGCAAAGATCGGCTGGCCGGTGGGGCCGCTCTGGCTGGTGGTGTTGTAGAGGACGTTGGCGACAAGGGGCGAAGCCTGATTATTCGCAGGTGGTGTATAGGCGGAGGGCGGCGGCAGGTTCGTGAACGGCACGGTGGTCACGGAACGATACAGATTGTAAAGCGTGTAGGTGGTCCCGTTAATGCTGACCGTTGTGGCGGGACTCTCCGGCGACAGGCTATAAACGACGTATCGAATGACGCCGTCCTGGTTGATGTCGCCAAAGAATTCCAGTCTCTGGCCGTTTGAGGTGCCGGTGGCCTGTAGAATGCCGCTGCCGTAGGACATCTTGTAGCTGATGACGGGAAACGGAGTTGTCAACCCAACGTGGCTCATCAGGAAGACGGCGTGGATCTGGTTTGTTGAAGTGCACGGGGTCCCCGAAACGTTAGAGGTGGAGAGGACCTTGACCAATTCGTGGTTGGGTCCCGTATCCACCGCGAGCCAGTCACCGGGATTAATCTGATCGATGTTGCTGAGTGTCACGCATTGTGGACTTGAACTGACGGCGACTGCCGCGGTAGAAGTCTTGGCGGTGGTGAAATTCGGATTGAAGCCTGCCTGCCCGATCTCCTGGGTCATGACTTCCATCGCCGCGCGGGCGCTCTGGTTCGCCTCGGAGACCACCTGGTTGTTCTGGTACTTCTTCTGCGACTGGAAAAGGAACGAGAAAACTGCAGACATCAGAAGAACAATGATGCCCACGCTGACCAGCATCTCCACCAGTGAAAATCCGGCTGCGAAATCCCGGCGTAAGTTCCGGCGCGGAGTTCGGCTCCGTTCCATTTTCCAATTCCTCTAATTCGGATCCGACAACAGGCTGCTCAACACCACCACCGGCTTGCCGGACCCGGAATTGACGGCGGACCGGGAGTAGACCGCCACGGAGATCTGTTTGAGGGGCGGCCCGCCCGCGAATGCGACGTCTGAAATCTGCCACATGCGTACGTACGAAATATCGGAGGATGTAATGGCGGAGCAGCTGGTTGCGCCGGAAGAGCCCGGAAGTTGGATGCCATTGCTGTCGAGAAAATCGATATACCCCACTGAGACCCCGGAAGACGGGCAGGTGGCCTGAACAGAGGGACCGATAGCTCCCCCGGCCAGCAGTCCGTCAGTCCATCCGGAGGCGTTGACATTGGTGGTGTTGCAACCGGATGGTTGTGAGGAAGCCGACTGTGTGCAGTTGCTGAAGTTGAGCGAGAGCAGCTTTTCCATCTTGTCCTGCGCATAGATGGTGGCGCGGGTCACCTCAGTGCCCTGGTTCTTGTTGGTGACGGTGCCCTGAAAGATGAGGCCTCCCACGCTGAACACGCCGACGACTGCAATCACTACAGCAATCAGGGTCTCAATCAGTGTGACGCCGCTTTCACTGGCCGGACTTCTCATTGCCTTGTCCTCACACCTTCAAGGGGAATCTCTATCTATTCATCCAGGTATTGCTGGCCGTGTTCCAGTTCCACACCGTGACCGCGCCGCCCACCGACACCGTGACGGCATCCACCAGGTTGTATTGGTTACCGACGTAAACCACCGCTCCTCCATTGCCGAGCGGGTCGCCGTTGCTATCCACCGGCGCGCCGCGCGTGTTGAAATAGATTTCAACGGGGTCCGGGCAGGGGCTCGGGTTTGATTGAATGGTCCCGGGATAGCTGCTGGCGCTGAGGGAGGACGGTCGGCAGCCTGAGAAACTGCCCCCCTCGCGCGCATACTGGGTTCCGCCCTCAATTCCCGCCGTCGTCAGGGCTTTGTAGGCTGAAGTGCAGGCAGCATCAGCGCTGACAGGTGTGTCGCCGCAAAGCTGTTCCCGCCAGTAGGTTCCCGAAGAGGGATTGACGACCTCGCGGTAGGGCGCAAACTGCGAAGCCGCTCTCATGCGCGCAATGTTCATCTGGTTCGCAAGCGCTGATGCGTCCGCGTGCAGCCGGTAGGCCTTGATGGCATGGTAGGCCTGCGGAACCACCATCGCCGCCATTATCCCGGCCACCGCAACCACGATCAGCGCCTCCAGAATGGTAAACGCCCGGTCAGAGATGCTATGTGACGGGCGCCTGAGCCCGCCGCCTTTAAGGGATGATGAACGCGGCCACCCAGAGTCTGAACCCCGCGCGATGCTTGCTCCCGGTGCGCACTTCACCGGCAATGTCTTCATTGACGCCATACACCCATTTCATCGGCTGCATGGCGTCCAGACTCTAGGGCCTGTTGTCACCTGAAAAGACCATTACCTTACTTTTGTATTTAAGTTATATCTCTTTGAAATCAAACCCCATTCGCGCCATATGGGGACCCAGATGAGTTTATGCTGAGGGTTTTGCGGGAGCTCACCGGAGGACGAATCAGGCGTCGCGAGGGGAAGCTCCGCATGGAGAACCAGCTATGGGCTCGCCTGGTCCGCAGGTGTGCGACCGTTCAACCACTGCCATGCCTGGAAGCGGGCCATTGCAGAGTGGCGGGATTTTCTGTACTATCCTTGCTTCGGGCATACCGGGCGATTCACTTCAAAAGGCTTTAGCTCCTTCCTGACCATGGCGACGCTTCCACCAGAAGGTTCACAAGCTCCGCATGCGACCCAACGGCCGTTGCGCCGGGTGGGGCCCTCGGTCCTGATCGCGGTCCTGTTGCTGGCGGTGGCAGCGGGGGCGTGGGTCTACTGGCGGGTCCACGGTTGCCTGCCCCGACTGGATGGAACCATCCGGCTTCAGGGGCTCCAGGGAAGAGTTGAGGTGTTTCGTGACTCGCATGGAGTTCCGCACATCAAGGCCGCATCGCTCGGAGACCTGATGTTCGCCCAGGGATACGTCACCGCTCAGGACCGTCTGTGGCAAATGGACCTGAGCCGCAGGATTGCGCAAGGCCGCCTGTCGGAATTGTTTGGTCCCCGTACTCTTGACTCGGACATTATGAACCGGACGCTGGGATTGAAGCAGGCAGCCGAGCGCGGCGTAGGGGAACTCGATCCCGAAGAGCAAATGCTGCTGCGCGATTATGCCCGCGGCGTGAACGCCTTTATCCAGACCCACCAGAACCGTCTACCGATTGAGTTTCTGCTGCTGCGCTATCACCCGGAGACCTGGCGGGAATCCGACTCCCTGGAAGTGGCCCTGAACATGGCGCGGCTGCTGAATACATCCTGGCCGGATGAGCTGATGCGCGAACGTGTTCGCTCGAGGCTGGGCAGCGAGCCGCTTGAGTCCGACCTGTTTCCTGCCCGTTCCCCGCTGGACCACCCCGTGCCCAACTGTCTCCCGAAAAAAAAGAGAAAGAGAGAGGGGGCCCAACTGTCTCCCGGCCTTTCAGTGCCTGCGCCGCCGGGAAGCGTGGGGCCTTCAGCCCCGAAAGTCCCCCTCCGCGCCTTCCAGATGCCCCGGCAAAACGATGGCTCCGTTGGGAAACAATTACCGCCGGCCTGGATCCGATGCTGGGTGCGCTGGAGTCATCAAGCTCTTACACGGGCGTGGGCAGCAACAACTGGGTGGTGAGTGGAGCCCATACGCGTTCCGGCAAGCCCCTGCTGGCGAACGACCCGCATCTTCCTTTTGGGGTTCCGGGCGTCTGGTATGAGGTCCACCTGGAAGCTCCCGGCCTGGACGTGAGCGGGGTGAGCCTTCCGGGACTGCCGATGGCCATCATCGGGCACAACCGCCACATCGCCTGGGGAGTCACCAACACGGACCCGGACGTTCAGGATCTGTATGAAGAAACCTTCAATCCCGTGGATCCGCACGAATATTTTTATGACGGCAAGTGGGAGAAAGCCGGCGAAAGGCTCGAAAAAATCAAGGTCCGTGGACGAGTGGACAAGGGCATCCTGGTCAGGTCCACCCGCCACGGCCCTGTTCTTCCCGCTGCAGACACGGACAATCGCACCCTGGCTCTTGCCTGGACAGCCCTGTTGCCGCACGCACTGCAATTTCCCTTTTTTAAAATTGACGAAGCCCGGAACTGGAAAGAGTTCACGGACGCACTGAGCGGCTTTGCCGGGCCAATGCAGAATTTTGTGTACGCTGACACCAAGGGCAACATCGGCTTCTATGCAGCCGGGTGGGTTCCCATCCGGAAGCGGGGCGAAGGCGAGGTTCCCGTTCCCGGGTGGAGCGACGCTTACGGGTGGCTCGGTATGGTCCCGTTCCAGGACCTCCCTCACGCCTGGAATCCAAAGAGCGGCATTCTCGCAACAGCCAATGGCCGCGTCGTACCGGATGATTATCCTTACTTTATTACTTCCATGTGGGGCGCTCCGTACCGGACGGCGCGCATCTACCAGCTTCTGGAAAGCGGAAAGTCTTTCACCGTTTCAGACATGCTGAAGATCCAGATGGATCTCCATCCGCTGGACGATGAGTGGCTGCGCGATCGCCTGACAGCCGCCGCAGAGGAATATCCGCCGCATTCGCCCGACGCTCAATATGCCCTGGAGAAATTGCGCGCGTGGGACGGCGAGGCCACGGCCGACTCCACCGCCACGCTGGTGTGCGAACTCACCAGGACCGCCCTTCTGCATCGCCTCCTTGCTCCCAGGCTTGGAGAGGACCTCGCGGGTTACCGTTGCCCGATGAGCACCGTCTTTCTCCAGAACGTGATTGACAATAACCTGGACCGCTGGCTGCCGCCCGGCGACCATGACCTGAACCAGACGCTGATGAAGAGCCTGGATGAAGCCGTCCAGCAAATTCCGCAACGGGTTGGATCGGAAGACCACGCTGCCTGGAAGTGGGGCAGCACCATACCGTTAACCTTCCGCCATCCCCTGGGCGGCGGTTCATGGCTGCTGGGATGGCTGTTGAATGTGGGTCCTTTTCCGCAATCGGGGACCGGGTCAACTATCAAACGAGCCACGCGCGGCGTGGGGCCTTCCATGCGCATGGTGGCCGATCTCGGCGATCTGGACAACTCTGTCGAGAACATTACGCTCGGTGAATCCGGCCAGGCTTTCAGTCCCTACTACAAAGATCAGTTCGAAGCTTGGTATCATGGCCAGAGCTTTCCGATGCTGTTCAGCGATGAGGCCGTTCAAAAAGCGACGGTCCATCGGCTGGTGCTTGAACCGGCAGGCGCAGGCCCGGAGGGAACGCACGAGACCGGGCAATAAGGGGCAATACAGGCCATGAAGAAAATGACGCGACGGGAATCGATCTTAACAATGGCCTCGGCATTTGCCGCCGGCGGCACGGCTCTCAAAGCCGCGGGCCAGGCCACGTCAGGCTCCGCCAAATCGCCGACGACGGGACAAGCTGGCACGCAGGGGGCCGGCCCGGCAAACCAGGCTGCGCAGCCTTCCGCATCCGACCAGGCTTTCCAGAAGTTCGTCGATGAATACTTCGACGGCTTTTTCCGGTTTGATCCCGCCAGCGCCACAAGCGCGGGGATTCATAAGTACGATGGGGAACTTCCCGCCTATTCGCAGACGGATATTCAGAGCGAAATTGCGCGCAACCAGATGGCGCTGAGACGCCTTGCAAGCATCCCCAGCGACGAACTCTCAGAGAACAACCTGTTGGACGCCACCGTGCTTGAAAGCCTGATCAACGGCCGTCTGCTGGACTTTGCCAACATCCGCATGTGGGCAAAGGACCCGGGTTTCTATAACACTCAGGTTGGAACGGCACTGTTCAGCCTGATCGAGCGCGATTTTGCCCCGCTCGATGACCGGCTGAAGTCGTTGATCGCCCGCGAACGGCGCATCCCTGAAGTCCTGAGCAGCGCCCGGTTGAACGTGGTGAACCCACCCGCCGTTTACACCAAGGTCGCCATTGAAGCGGTTCAGGCGCAGATTGATTTCCTCCAGAATGTTTTGCCGGGGGCCGTTGCCGGCGCGCAGAGTCTGGCGCTAAGAACGGAATTCACGAAGGTCAACCAGATTGCCGTCACGGCGTACCAGCAGTTCCTCGATTATCTGCAGCAGGGACTCAGCCCCCAATCGGGGGGCGATTTTGCCCTGGGCCGCGAGAATTTCCAGAGGAAACTCCAGTATGACGAGATGGTCGATCTTCCGATTCAAGACCTGTTGAAAATCGGCCACAAAGGAAATGCACCGGGTGCAATCGCTTTTCACCCAGGCCGCCAATATCATCGACTCCACAAAATCACCGCTGGAGGTGCTCCAGAGCGTCAGGCAAAGTGCGCCGGCCGCGGGCGAGGTGATTGGAGATACGCAGTCGGTGCTGAACAACCTCAGGCAGTTTGTGCTGACCCACGAGATTGTAACCATTCCTCCGGCGCCCATCCCGCAGGTGAAGGAAACGCCTTCCTTCATGCGCGCACTCACCTTTGCCTCAATGGATACGCCCGGACCGTTTGAAGATCATTCCATCCAGTCGTTCTTTTATGTCACGCTGCCCGATCCCTCCTGGAACGAAGATCGCACCCGGCAACTGCTGCGGTTCTTTAACAGCTATTCGGTCCGCATTATCGCCATCCATGAGGTCTATCCCGGACACTACGTGCAGTTCCTGTGGCTGAAGCAGGCGCCCACCAAGGCACGTAAGCTCGAGCCATCGCTGAACGCCATGGGAACCAATGTGGAGGGGTGGGCCCATTACTGCGAAGAAATGATGCTGGAACAGGGCTACGGCGAGGGCAATCCCAGCCTGCTGCTGGTGCAGCTTCAGGCTGCCCTCATCCGGCTGTGCCGCTACATCGCCGGGATCAAGATGCACACGCAGGGCATGACGGTGGAGCAGGCCACCCTTCTGTTCCAGCAGCAAGCCTACATGGACCCGGCCAACGCGGAGCGCGAAGCAACGCGCGGAACATTCGATCCCACCTACCTTGCCTACACGCTTGGGAAGCTGGAAATCATGAAACTCCGGGAAGACTATAAAAAAATGCTGGACGACAAATTCAATCTGAAAGCGTTCCACGATCAGTTTCTGAGTTACGGCGTCGTACCCGTCAAGTTGATCCGCGAACAGATGTTGAGGGATAAAACCCCTGTGCTTTAGCACGATGCCCAAAAAGCTCATCGACGTTCAGCTGAACCTGCGAAAACTGCTCGCCCAGTGCAGGATGAAAGACTTTCAAAATTCCATAACCAGGCGTCTGAACCCCAGGGAAAGGGACTCCATGCAGCAAAAACATATTTCGTTTACTCCGGAAGGCCAGTGGACACGACCCTCCTTCAACCGTCTTTGCCGGACGGTTCTGGCGGCAGCGCTGGTTTGCCTGGTCCTGTCCGGCGCGGCGGCGGTAAGAGCGGCTGAAAGCCAGCTTACAACTCCGCAGGCAGGGCCAAACCGCCTTGAGCTTTCGTATCGGCTTGAAATGGAGCAGCCTTCAACCCACCTCCTGGAGGTGGAGATCACCGTGAAGCAGGTGACGGAACCCGTCCTCCGGTTCGCCTTGCCGGCCTGGGCACCCGGCCGCTACGCGATCTATGATTTTGCGAAGAATGTTCAGGAATTCGCCGTCGTCGGAGCAAAGGGCCAGCCGCTTCCGTGGGCACAGCCGGACAAGCAGACCTGGCTCGTGCATACGTCTGACTGTGGCGGCACAGTCGAGGTGCGCTACAAGGTTTTCGCCAATGACCTGACCGGCTCTTTCTCGCAGTTTGATACTTCGCATGCGCGCCATCAACGGGGCCTCTGTCTTTATGTATCTGGCGGGGAACAAGCCGGACCCGCTCACCCTGACCCTCCACCCGCCGCAGGGCTGGAAAATCGTCAGCGGGTTCTCTATGTCACTCACCCAGACAACCTTCCAGGTTCCGAACTATGACATTCTTGTCGATACGCCTCTGGAAATTGCACCTGCCATCTGGGTGAATGAATTTGAAGAGGATGGGAAGACCTTCCGGGTGGCGGTTCACAGCTATCCCGATCAGAACGCCGGCGCCGGCAATCGCGCCGCGCTGGTTGACGGGCTGAAGAAGATTGTCAACTCTGAGATGTCGATGATGCCTGCCCCGGACTTCAACCACTACACGTTTCTATTCCATTTCGATCCGGGCCTGCCCATGGGCGATGGCATGGAACACCTGAATTCCACAGACATTATCGTGCACGGAAGTTTATCGGGCAACGGACTCTCCCAGGCGCTGGAAACAGCCGCCCATGAATTCTTCCATCTCTGGAATGTTAAGCGGTTGCGCCCTGTTGGACTGGGCCCGTTCAATTACAGCCGCGAGGTTTACACCCGGTCGTTGTGGTTTGTGGAAGGCCTGACCACTTACTACTCCTACGTCAACCTGTTGCGCAGTGGCATCTGGGGGGAGCAGGAATTTCTGGATCGCATGGCGGGCGAGGTGCGGGCGCTGCGGGAAGCTCCAGGCCGCAAGCTGATGTCGGCGGAAAGTTCCAGCTTCCATGCCTGGTTTTACGACCGGTCGCCGCAAATGCAGGAAACAAACTTTGCCAACACCACGATCTCCTACTACAACAAGGGCGCCCTGCTGGGGATGCTGCTTGATCTTGAAATCCGCTCCGCGACGCATGGTGAGAAATCGCTGGATGACGTGATGCACCTGCTGTACCGGAAATTTTATGAAAGCCCGGCAGCCACCTACTACCTGCACGGCCGGGGCTATACGGAGAAGGACATTCTCGACGCCGTCAACCAGGTTTCCGGTGCGGCCTTTGCGCCTTTCTTCCGGCAATACATCGCCGGGACCGCTCCTCTGCCGTACCAGGAAGTCCTCGCCAAGGCAGGATTGGCGCTCCACATTGCAACCTCACCCAAGGCGCCGCCCAGCCTGGGTGTGCTGGTTGAACCCGTGGACACGGGCGTCAGGATTTTTGCAGTACGGCCGGGCGGGGCGGCAGACCGCGCCGGCTTAAGCCGCGACGACGTGCTGATTTCCGTGGACGACCAGTCGCTGGCCACCGATAGTCTGGCCGACCGGCTAAGCATTTATCCTGTGGGCACAAAAGTACTTTTTGAAGTGGAACGCCACGAAGATCGTCATCTCATGTACGTCCAGCTTGGCCCGCCACAGCCCGACGAGTATTCGATCACGGAATTACCCGGCGCCACGGAAGAACAGTTGAAAATCCGGCAGGGATGGTTGAGCGGGAAGCCGGCAGGCCGGGCCCAAAGCGCTCCGGCGGATGCCGCTGCTGAACACCTCAGGAAGGCCGCTTCTTTTTGAGATAGTACGAGGCCACAGCAATCAGCACAGCCACAATAACCGCGGCCAAAGCAATCTCATTGACTCTCACAATGTGCTGCTGAACCAGCTGCCAGCTGTTTCCGAACAGGAAACCCACATAGATAATTGCAACGGCCCAGACCGTGGCCCCGCTAAAATTGAAAACTAGAAACCGCCGATAGGGCATCCGAAAGAGCCCGGCAAGGATTCCGGCAAACATTCGCAGACCTGTGATGAACCTGCCCGTAAAAACCGCCCACTGGCCGTATTTGAGGAACAATGCCTGGGAATGGTCAAAGGATTTTTGAACGACGGGAAATCTTCGGATGAACCGGTCGACAAACGGCCTGCCGCCGAAATGCCCGATCAGGAATCCCAACGAGTCGCCAAGAGTAGCCCCTGCAATCGCCACCAGGATGCTGGGGAAAAGACCGATTTTCCCGTGGTAAGCAAGAAATCCTGCAAAGAGCAGGACCGTTTCACCCGGGATCGGGATTCCCGCATTCTCCAGCATGACCCCGAAAAAGATCACCCAGTAGCCATACGTCGAAAAGAAATCCGAAAGGGTTTGGAAAATCGTATGGGCCATGGTTGAAAAATGGGGTGAAAAGAGTCTCCGGATGGGCCAAAGGCTAAATCAGATGATAGCCCATGGCGCCCCGGCGGTCACTTTTTATTCAGCCCGGCGGCGACCCTGTGCCTCTCGTCAGCGGCGCCGGAGGCGTGTTAAACTACGCTGAGAATGCGGGAATCAATCCTCCATCGACTTGACAAGCGGCCCCTGGTGAGCGACGGGGCCATGGGCACCATGTTGTACGCTAGCGGCGTGTCACTCAACCGGTGCTTCGATGAGCTGAACCTCGTCTCCCCTCATCTGGTGAAAGAAGTTCACATGGGTTACGTGAAAGCAGGCGCGGAACTTCTTGAAACCAACACGTTTGGGGCCAATCGCTTCCGTCTGGCCAAGTTTGACCTGGCAGACAAAGTCCGTGAAATCAACCTGGCCGGAGCCCGCCTGGCGCGCGAGAGTGCCGGTGAAGATCTCTATGTCGGCGGCTCGGTCGGACCGCTGGGCCTGCGCCTTGAACCCCTCGGCCCCACCTCGCTTGAGGAAGCCCGCAGCGCCTTTCGTGAGCAGGTTGAGGCACTTGCCGAGGGCGGCGTGGATTTGATTGTGATTGAAACCATGATGGACCTGGAGGAAGCCCACCAGGCCCTGCTCGCCGTGCGGGAAGCCACATCCTTGCCCGTAATGATCCAGATGACGGTTCAGGAAGACGGGAATACGCTTTCCGGCGCCAGTCCGGAAGACTTTGCGCGCCAGCTTGACGCCTGGGGTGCGGATGTTATCGGCGTCAACTGCGGAATCGGACCGGCTACCGTCCTGGAGACGCTCGAAAGAATGGCGGCGGTGACTGCAAAAAAACTGTCCGCCCAACCCAACGCCGGATTACCCCATTCCATAGACGGCCGAACCCATTACCTTTGCTCGCCGGAATATATGGCTGAGCGCGCCAGCCGCTTTATCCAGGCTGGAGCCCGGATTGTAGGCGGGTGCTGCGGAACCACTCCACAGCACATCAAGGCCATCAAGGCCGCAGTGAAATCGCTGGGCCCTCAGGCGGCGCGGGCAACGGTTGAAGGGGCCCTTCGTCCACCCCAGGCTCTCGAGCCCTTGCCCATCGAACTCCGTTCGCGCCTTGCCGAAAAGCTAGTTCAGGGCGAATTCCCCGTGGTGGTGGAAATCGTTCCTCCCAAGGGATGCGACCCGGCGCGCGAGGTGGAAGGCGCACAATATCTAAAACGACATGGCATCGACGCCGTCAACATCCCTGACGGCTCCGGAGCAACAGCAAGGATGAGCGCGCAGACGCTTGCCGTGGTGATCCAGCAGCAGGCGGGAATCGAAACCCTGCTGCACTTCAGTTGCCGCGGCCGCAACGTGCTGAGCCTTCAATCCGACATTCTTGGCGCTCATGCGCTGGGCATCAGGAACCTCTGGGCCGTGACGGGCGACCCTCCCCAGATTGCTACCCTGCCGTCAGTAACAGCCGTTTTTGATGTGGATGCCATCGGACTGGTGAACGTGCTGAGCAACCTGAACCGCGGGCTCGATATGAGCGGCAACCCGCTGGGAACGCAAACCAGTTTCCTGATTGGCGTGGGGCTCAATCCCAATGCCCTCGATCCGGATGAAGAACTTCGACGTTTTGAATATAAAATAAAAGCCGGGGCCAACTTTGGAGTCATCCGGCCGGTGTTTGACGTGGATCGGCTCGCCGGTTTCCTTCGCCGGGTCCAGGCGCTGGACGTGCCGCAGATTCCGCTTCTGGCGGGAATTCATCCATTGACGAGCTACCGGAACGCGGAATTTCTGAATAATGAAGTTCCCGGCATGTCGGTCTCGCCGGAAATTCTGAAGCGAATGCGCAAGGTGGATACCGGTGAAAAAGCACGGGCCGAAGGATTAGAAATCGCCCGGGAAATGCTGCTGGAAGTCCGGGACATGGTGCAGGGAGTTCAGGTGGTGGCGCCGTTTTCCAGGTATGCGATGGCGGTTGAGGTGATCGAAGCCCTGGGCGCCCGAACGCCGGAACTTGAGGGAGAAAGCAGGCAACCGGAGGCGCAGCGAAAAACCAATGCAGTGTAAGGATTCATTCCGGAGGCGGTGACAAAAAGAAATGGCCCAATCGTCCAAACCTGCCAAGCCAGAATCTTTTGAAAAGAACCTCGAAAGGCTCGACTCCATCGTACATCAACTGGAGGACGCGGATCTGCCACTCGAAAAAGCTTTGCAGATTTATGAGGAGGGCATGAAACTTTCGGAAGTCTGCCAGAAGCAGCTTCAGGAAGCTGAAGGCCGCATCCAGGTGCTGATGAAAAGAGCCGGCGGGAAGATTGTGGCTGAACCTTTTGAGCAGGAAGAGAACGAAACGGAGTCGATTTGAGCACTTCCACCACGGTTTCACAATATCTGGATGAGCAGCGTGCCCTGATCGATCAGGAACTCGACCTGTTGCTCCCTCCCGAGGATACTTTTCCGCAATCCATCCACAAGGCGATGCGCTACTCGGTGTTTGCCGGGGGCAAGCGGCTGCGGCCCATCCTTTGCGTCGAAGCAGGACGCCTGCTCGGCTCTGATGGGCGTTCCCTGCTGCGGATTGCTTCCACCCTGGAACTGGTACACACCTACTCGCTGATCCACGATGACCTGCCGGCGCTCGATAATGACGACTTGCGCCGTGGCAAGCCCACCTGTCATCGGGCCTTCGGAGAATCGACTGCAATTCTGACGGGTGACGCCCTGCTGACGCTGACCTACGAAGTGCTGGCCGAGCCGGGATTGACTTCCGCAGAATGCCAGCTACAGATCATTAATGAACTGGCGCACGCCACCGGAACACGGGAAGGCATGGTTGCCGGACAGGTGCTGGACCTGGAAACCACCAACCAGGCTGTTGACGCCGCCACGCTGGAATTGATCCACTCCGCCAAGACGGGAGCCTTTCTTTGCGCGGCGGTGCGATGTGGCGCCATCTTCGCCGGCGCCACGGAAACTGACCTGGAGCGAATCACAACCTATGGCCGAAAGATCGGGCTGGCTTTCCAGATTGCGGACGATTTGCTCGACGTGCTGGGATCAAGCGACACGCTGGGCAAGACCGCCGGCAAAGACGACGAACAGTGCAAAGCAACCTACCCGGCGCTTTACGGTATCGAAGAATCACGACGCAAGGCCACGCAATTGATCCAGGAAGCATGCGAAAGCCTGGAACCCTACGGCAAGGCGGCAAGCAAACTGCAAGAATTAGCCTATTTTCTGATCGAGAGGACTGCCTGATGGAATACCGGTATCTCTCACGAATTGACTCGCCCTCGGATCTGAGGAAAGTACCTCGCGAAGAATTGCCGAAGGTTGCGGAGGAGCTTCGCGATTATCTGATCTCCGTGGTGTCCAAAGTGGGCGGCCACCTGGCTTCGAGCCTGGGGACCGTCGAATTGACGCTGGCGCTCCACTACCTGTTTGACACACCCAACGACAAGATCGTTTGGGACGTGGGACACCAGGCCTACGGCCACAAGGTCCTGACAGGGCGGCGTGACCGTCTGGCCACCATCCGGCAGTACGGCGGCCTTTCCGGTTTCCCGGTGCGGGACGAAAGTCCTTATGACACGTTTAACGTGGCCCATGCGGGTACCGCCATTTCCGGGGCGCTGGGAATGGCCGTGGCGCGCGACCTGAAGGGTGAGAATTTCAACGTGGTCGCCGTGGTGGGCGATGCGGGTCTGACATCCGGGCTCGAACTCGAAGGCATCAATAATCTTGGGACCCTCCAGAAGAAAGTCCTGGTGGTTTTGAACGACAACGAGATGTCGATCTCGCCGAACGTGGGCGCAATCGCCGGCTACCTGAACCGCGTGGTGCACGGCCAGGCCTACCATCGGATCACCCATGAAGCCGAAAAGATGATACTGACAGTCCCCCGGCTGGGACCGCGGCTGCTGAAACTCTCCAAGGACCTGGTGGAAACCGCCAAAACGGCGTTGATTCCGGGACTGGTTTTCGAAGAACTCGGTTTTGACTACGTGGGGCCGATCAGCGGCCACAACATGGAGGAACTGCTGACCGCGCTCGCCCGGGTGAAAGACAACCCCAAGCCGACCCTGCTGCACGTTGTGACGCAGAAGGGCAAGGGCTATCCGCACGCTGAACAACTGCCGGTCAAGTTCCACGGCGTGACGCAGTTTGACGTGGCCACGGGCGCTTTCCGGAAGGCTCCCGCAAAGGCGCCCTCCTACACCTCTGTGTTCGGGAAAGCGATGTGCGAGCTGGCGGAAAAGGACAAGAAAGTCGTGGCCATCACCGCCGCCATGGCCGAGGGCACAGGGTTGGTGGAATTTGCAAAACGCTTCCCTGACCGCTTTTTCGACGTCGGCATCGCCGAACAACACGCCGTCACTTTTGCCTGCGGCTTGGCCTGCGAGGGTCTGCATCCGATGGTGGCCATCTATTCCACCTTCCTGCAGCGGGCCTACGACCAGGTGATCCATGACGCCTGCCTGATGCGCTTACCGGTCGCCTTTGCGCTTGACCGTTCAGGAATTGTGGGAGCCGACGGTCCCACGCACAACGGACTCTATGACCTGGCTTACCTTTCCGCGCTTCCAGGGATGGTGGTCATGGCGCCGAAGGACGAGAATGAGTTACGCCACATGCTGGCCACCTCACTCAGCGTGAATGGTCCGGCGGCTGTCCGCTATCCCCGCGGCAACGGACTGGGTGTGCCGCTCGACCCTGAATTCAAGCACCTTGAAATCGGCAAGGGAGAAATCCTTCGGGACGGAAGCGACATCGCAATCCTGGCGCTCGGCAGCATGGTCTACCCGGCGCTTGAATCGGCCCAGCGGCTGGAAGCCTCAGGAATTCATGCCGCGGTCATCAACGCCCGCTTCATGAAGCCGCTGGATCAGGAACTGATTTGCTGCCTGGCGTCGGAAAAGCAATTTCTGGTGACCGTGGAGGAAGGCACGGAGTGTGGCGGATTCGGTTCCGCGGTTGCCGCCCTGTTACAGGACCGGCGAATTCCCACCAGCGTGGTGCGCATCGCTGTTCCAGACCGCATCATTCCTCATGGCGCGCCGAACCTGCTCCATGCCAAGTACGGACTGGACGCCGACGGCATCGTGGAAAAAATTCAGAGCTTCGTCAACAAGGCGCCCACAGTTCGGAAGCTGAGCATGTGACCTTTGGCAGGACTTTTGGCAAAGAGGACCCGGCGCTCGGAGGGGTGACCGATTCTCCAGACTGCGCTTGAGGCGGACAATATGCCCGGCGTGGTTCGAAGACTCTCTCAAACTTCTGCTAGAGATTTCCGTCTCGAATCTCTTTTACAACTTCGGCGAGTTTCTCGACAATAACAGAAAGAATTCTTTCGCCTTTTTCTCTGGAAGCCTTCCGCGGGTCTCCAATGCCGCCGTGGCGAGTCATTTCCTTGAAGGGCTTGGCAACAGCCACTTTCCCGGGCGCAAACAAGTCCCTGCCTTCAAACTTTGAAGGATTCTCCGGCCCGTCGGCGTCGATCAAATCATTCCGCACCAGCTCCGGCCTGACCACCAGCATGACGGACGTTTCAAGCTCGCCCGAGTGGCCCATTCCGCCGATAGGCGTCTCGCGGATAGCCTGAATCTCCTCGCCGATCAGGTGCCAGTAGGTCACGGCCGCCACCTTCACGGCGGGGCCGAGTTTATACCGCAGCTTTTCAGCCATGAGAGAAACTTTATTGGTGTTGCCCCCGTGACTGTTGAGAAGGATGAAATTTCTGAACCCGTGCTCGGCCATGCTCGAGACAAGCTGTTCGCCGACGTCGATGAAAGTTTCGATCTCGGCCGTCAGAGACCCTGCAAAGTCCATGTGGTGTCGCGAGCAGCCCAGCCACATCATGGGAAGCAAAAGAACCTGCTCTGGGAGTGCCTGTTCCAGGCGGCGGGCAATTGCTTCGCCAATGATCGAGTCCGTCCCAAGCGGCAGATGAAGGCTGTGTTGCTCAACCGAGCCAAAGGGAATGACAACCACCATGCTGCGATCGAGGTCCGATACTTGCGGCGAAGTAAGATTGTAGAGAATCATGGCATTAGATTAACATGCCTGAAGCCCGGCGAGGCCGCTTAAACACTGGCAATGCAACAGGAGGGTCCCTGCCTTCCCTTCTCCGTAATCGCCGCTCCTTCTAGTCCGGCAAACGGTATTTTTCCAGTGCACCAAGATCCAGATCAACACCCAGCCCCGCCTTTTGCGGGACGCGGGCGCGCCCACCGGAAATCTCAATCGGCTCGGCAATCAGGTCATCCTCACGAACGAGCTCGCCAAAGACATCGCTGTGCAGGATGCAGTTCCGCGCCGCGGCGCATGCGTGCAGGTAACCTGCCTCCAGAATGCCAAGGTCAACTTCGCTGCCATGCCAGCAGGGGATGCCGGCAGCGTCGGCGATATCCGACATTCTGACGAAGTTGGCGATTCCGCAGTTGAAATTGAAATAATCAACCGCCTCCAGTTGAATGGCCCGGATCACATCCTGAACCATCTGCCCGAGTTCCATGTAGGGAAGCGCCACGTGCAGGGCAATCGGGATCGAGGTCTTCTCACGCAGCAGCCGATACCAGGCGAGGTTCCAGCGCGGAACCGGGTCCTCCAGGCACCGGATGTTGCCGGCCTGTTCCAGACCACGGCTGAAACGCATCACCTCGGCCGGACGGTCAAACCGGCAGTTGGGGTCCAGCACAATGCTGAAGGCCGGCCCACAGGCTTCACGGACGCCCTCCGCCCACGCCACAACGTCGTCTTCCAGATTGCACTTGAACTTGATCCCGCTGTAGCCGGCTGCATGGCCTTCTTTAGCTTTCCTGATGGCGTCCGCGGTGGTCCTGCGCCCGGTCCAATAATCAACATCGATCCAATCACGGAACGCACCGCCGAGCAGCCGATACGCCGGCACGCCGAGCTTTTTGCCAACCAGATCGAAAAGTGCGACCTCAAACCCGTCGTATTCCCGCGACCACGCAATCGGCAGACTGCGCAGGTTCATCTGCATCGGATCACTGCCGATCAGGCTTGCGATGATGCCGTCCACAGTCTGCGGATTCACACCGCGGTAGCTTTCCCCCAGTCCCACCAGCCCTTCGTCGGTTTGGACGCGGTAGATATATTTCCAGATCTGGTCAAACTGGACCTGCCAGGAGGGCTTACCGTCAAGGACCAGCATGTGCATCGGGTCCTGGACCTCGGGGCTGTTCAGGGTGTCCGCCTTCGCCGGAACCCTGACTTTGATCTTTTCAATGTTTGTGATTCGCACGTTGCCTCAGCGCCGGCTGCTCAGTTGGACCCACATCCCGGCATCAACGGGAATTTCCGCGCCCGTAATCATCCTGGCGTCGTCACTCGCCAGGAAGGCCACCAGGTTCCCGATGTCTTCCGGCTGGATCAGTTGTGGCAGGGCCTGCTCCGAGCGGACAAAATCTTGCAGATAGCCTTCGACGTCTTTGGAAAGCTGCGCCACGATTTGGCGAGTCTGTTTGCCGTCAACCAGCCCGGGCGAAACGGTATTGGCCCGAATGCCGTCCGGCCCATACTGCACGGCAATCCCGCGGCTCAACCCGGCCACACCCGCTTTCATGGCTGAGTAAAGCCCAAACTGGGGCAGCGTCGCCCGGCTGTGCACCGAGGCGATATTGACGATCGACCCCTGTTTCTGCTGCCGCATGTGCGGGATGGCATACTTGCAACACAGCCACATCCCGCGCAGGTCGATCGACGCCAACTGGTCAAACTCTTCCTCGCTGGCTTCAGCCACCGGACGGATCAGGCCGATGCCGGCATTATTCACCAGGACGTCCAGGTGCTCGTGCTCGTCAATGACCATATCAATAGCCCGGCGAACGTTGTCCGAACGGCTGACATCAGCGCGAATAATGGTTGCGCTGCCACCGTTGTCTTTGATCCGGCCGCGAACCGACTCAGCACCATCGATATCGATTTCCAGGATGACGACGTGCGCACCGTGCCTTGCAAGGACCAGCGATATGCCGTGACCTATCCCGGAACCACCGCCGCCGGTGACAACCGCGACTTTCCCCTCGAGCAACGCCATAAGATGATTTCTCCCTTTGGAAGGCGTTAGCGTAATGCTTTTGGGCAGGAATTTCCAGCAGGAAGATTAAATGGCTTTTGCCTCTTAGAAAGAAGCAAGAGCCCTGCTATGCAAAACAAGATCACCCGGTCCAAGGAGTTCCGCGAAGGTCTTTCCACGTGCCGCCTTCCACGTACCGCTCGGGATGCAGGACACGCGGGCGTGGGTCTTCCGCCGTATCGAGTTGAAGGACCATCCACTTGGGATAAGGAACGCCGGGATCGGAAACCGCATCGAGGAGACGAATGTCCTCCTCAGTGAGCCGAAGGTCGACGGCCCGGATGTTGTCTTCCAGGTGCTCGATGGTCCGGGCGGCGATGATGACGCTGCTGACGGCAGGCCGTGCCAGCGTCCAGGCAAGCGCCACGCGAGCCGGGCTTGCGCCATGCCGCTTTGCCACCTGCATCAGCACATCGATGACGCGGTAACCCATCTCTTTATCAAACGGCACAAACTGGCCGGAGTCGGCAAAGCGAGTTCCGGCAGGCGTGGGGTTCGTGCGGCTGTATTTGCCGGAAAGGAAGCCCCCGGCCAGCGCGCTCCAAACAAGGATTCCCAAGTTGTAATACTCCGCGAACGACTGGAACTCATGCTCGATGCCACGGCCGACCAGGCTGTAATACATCTGCGCGGTCACATATTTTTCCAGGCCCAGACGTTCCTGAAGCATGACGGCCGTCGCCGCCTGCCAGGACATCAGGTTCGAGAGACCGATGTAACGCACTTTGCCCTGCCTTACCAGGTCATTGAGTGTCCGCAGAGTCTCCTCCAGCGGCGTGGTGCTGTCCCACCCATGTACCTGGTAGAGATCAATGTAATCCGTCTGAAGGCGCCGCAGGCTTGCCTCAATTTCGTGCATGATATTGACGCGCGTGGCGCCGCTGCGGTTGATATTGCCACTCATGGGCAGCCGGAATTTGGTGGCCAGCACAATCTCGTCACGAACACCCTTCAGCGCGTTGCCCAGGAGCATCTCGCTTTCACCCAGGCTGTAAACGTCTGCCGTATCGATGAAGTTGATCCCGTGGTCGAGCGCCACTTTCACCATCCGCGTGGTCTCTTCCTGGCCCAGGTTGCCCACATTCATTTTGCTTCCAAACTGCATCGTGCCCAGGGCCACCTCACTGACAATGAGTCCGGTATTCCCCAGCTTTCTGTATTTCATCTCTTATCCTCCTTTCCTGTAATGCCCACGCGGCGAAGGGGCCTCGCTGCGCATCGGAGCGTCCTCGGTTAGCCACAGCTTTTGATGCCGGGCCAAACAGTTTCGGTGCAGAAAACAAAGTAACGATGATGGGAAATTACGCAGTACATCGGAGGGCCTATTTGCATGCGAGGAAATCGGCCGAAAACTGCAGAACGATGGCGTGAAATGGCGTCCCCGGCGGGATTTGAACCCGCGTTACCGCCGTGAAAGGGCGATGTCCTAGGCCGGGCTAGACGACGGGGACCAAGGCCCTGCAAATCTTTCGGGGGGAATGCAACCTTTTCCGGAAAACCGACTGCATTCAGGCCATCCCAAGGGGGATCCCCCGACAATTTGCAGAATTTACTATGCTAGCAACTGCCTGTAATAACTGTCAATTGTTCCTTCCCCCAGCCTCAAACAGGAAGCTGCCTTGCTCAGACACCTGCACGCCATCGGAGGGGGCTGCAATGGTTTCCAGGACGGGATATTCGCTGAGCAAGCCTGGAGGAACCGCCACCGGCTGGTCCCGGATGATGCTGATCAACTGGAGTGCGTTGGCAACAGCCTTTCCCCGGAAGTGGTTGTTGGTGATAACGTAAGCTGTCTCACCTGCTTCGGCAACGTGCCTGATGCGTTCAGCCCAGCTTTCGAGTTCGCCCAAGCTGTAAAGATAATCGTACCGCTCTTCGGAATGGTCGCCCGACGTGAACCAGTGTTCGTAGTTCCGGCCATGCAGGCGGATGTACCCGGTGGGTGAGGTGGAGCGCTCGCTGGGCCGGATGGAACGGCCGATGACCGGCTGGTCGATGTTGCAAAAGCCTACACCCAGGTCGCGGAGCATCTCGTAAATTTCCGGTTTGTTCCACGACTCATGGCGAACTTCCAGGACCAATGGATACTCCATGAACTGCATCACCAGTCCGCCCACATATTCCCGGTTCTCCTTGTTGTTCTTAAAAGACCATGGAAACTGCATCAGCAGGGCGCCCAGTAGTCCTGCTTCGAGAAGCGGTCCAACGCTTTCTTTGAAGACCAGCTCATCCTGCCGGCTGGCCCCCCGTTCATGCGTGAACCGTTGCCACAACTTGGCAGTGAATCGGAAGTTTGGATTGTGGCGCACCCGGCGAATCCAGCCCCGCGCGACCTCCGCTCGAGGTGGATGGTAGAAAGTAGTGTTGATCTCAATCGTGTCAAAAAAGTTGGCGAGATATTCGGCCTCGTGGAAACCGTGCGGCCGGTGGGAAGGGTAAACTATCCCGTTCCAGTCATCGTAAGACCAGCCCGCGGGGCCGAACCGGATTGTGGGGGCCTTGGGGGTCATCTTCGCCTTTTGTTTGCCTTTAACTCTATTATATCTCTGATTGTTGCAATTTTCATCGGGAACTAGGAAGGGTTTGTCAAGAAAGGGAGGCAGGCAGGTGATCAGAGGGAGCCGCGATGGAGGCATCCTGCTGGGAAATAACACCTGGAAGGTGCTGGCAGGATATCCATATAATTTACAGAAAATAAACTAGTTAGAGCGGGCGAGATAAGAACCGTTAGAGGTATCGATCCGAATGATTTCACCTTCATCGATAAACGGAGGAACCTGAACTACCAGTCCGGTCTCCATTTTTGCGGCCTTGGTAACGTTGGTTGCGGACGCGCCCTTGATGCCCGGCTCGGTTTCCGCCACCTTCAAGTCAACCGTTGCTGGCAGAGAGATATCAATGGGGGAGCCCTCATAGAAATCGATCTTCAGAATAACATCGGGCATCATATATTGCGCCCGGTCGCCAACCACTTCCTTGGAAAGATGGAACTGTTCGTAGGAGCTGGTATTCATAAAGTAAAACAAATCTCCGTCGGAGTACAGGTACTGCATGTCGACCTCATCAATCACCGCTCGTTCGACAGTGTCTTCTGAGCGAAACCGATGGTCAATCATCGACCCGGTTCGCAAATTGCGCATCCGCGCCTGGACAAAGGCGCGCAAGTTACCCGGGGTACGGTGCTCCGCCTTGTGGATGGAAAAGAGTTCACCGTTGTGGTTGATGACCATTCCTGGCCGGAGATCGTTTGCATTCATTCTGATGTCTCGCTAGAAGCTGAGGCTAGGTTTCGAGCTTGGGGACCGTGCGGATTCCGACTTCGGCACGAACAGACCCAATTCCCATTCTACTGGTATGCTCAGGACTCGTCAACGTTGGCGATAGGTGGCGGTTCATTGCAAGCGAAAGCCGTTAAGGGTTATGATAAGCGCTTGTCTTAACGCCGATATCGCCATCCCGGCGGTCTGGAACCGTTGCCGACGGGCGACCGGTTCTTTGGTGGTTTGCGAGGGCAAATCCTTGTGTGGCATTACGGGTTTTACCCGAAGGAAATTTGAAGCTGGCAACGGCCGCATCCGCGACGCTGTAGCGACGCTGGTTCACCGTGGGCCGGACCAGCAGGGCGTTTACCAGTCGAGCCTAGCCGCGCTGGGTGCAACCCGGCTGAAGATCATCGATCTTGACTCCGGCGATCAGCCCATCGTGGCTGCAGACGGCGACACGGTGATCGCCTTTAACGGCGAGATCTACAATCACGCCGAGCTTCGCAAGGAACTTGAAGGGCTGGGGCATCAATTCCGGTCCCGCACAGACACGGAAACTGTCCTTGAGGCATTCCGGGAATGGGATACGGAGTGTTTTGCGCGGTTCCGGGGCATGTTCGCCGTCGCACTGTGGACCGAATCGAGCAAACGGCTCGTTCTGGCCCGCGATCGTCTGGGGATCAAGCCTCTCTATATTTACCTCCTGAACGGAGACATTCTCTTTGGCTCCGAGTTGAAGTCCATCCTCATCCATCCTGAAGTCGAGCGCCGCCTCAGTCTGGCCGGCCTCAATTGTTTCCTGTCGCTGAATTACGTTCCCAGCCCCTGGACGCTGGTCGATGGCATCGAAAAACTCCCTCCGGGACATCTGCTCGAATGGCGCGACGGAAAGGTCAGCACCGAGCGCTTCTGGCGGCTTACTTTCCAGGAACAGCCGCACTGGACGATCGAGAGCGCCAAAGAACAACTGGATTTTCTCCTGCGCGATTCCATCCGCGAGCACATGATTTCCGACGTGCCGCTGGGAATCTGGCTGAGCGGCGGGATCGATTCCTCCACCATCCTGCACTATGCGTCGGCTGCCACCACATCACGCCTGAAGACCTTCTCTATTACCTTCCGTGGGCGAAGCTTTGATGAATCTGATTACGTCCGGCAGGTGGCGACCCATTACGGGACCGATCATCACGAGTTTGACCTGAATCCAGACAGGGACCTCGCAAGCGCTATCGAGGATTTTGCGTACTTCTCCGATGAACCCAGCGCTGATTCCGGCGCGCTTCCGGTCTGGTTCCTCTCAAAGATGAGCCGCCAGCATGTGACCGTCGCCCTCAGCGGCGAAGGTGGCGACGAACTGCTGGGTGGCTACCTGACCTATATCGCCGATCGCTGGGCGGGACTTGCCCGGCGCTTTCCCAGGTTCGCGCGCCTGGCCGCCCTGAAGATCACTGAATATCTCCCGGTGTCCGATGAAAAAATTGGCTTCGATTACAAATTGAAGCGCTTTCTGGAAGGTTCGCTCCTTCCCCCCAACAGGGCACACCTCTACTGGAACGGAACATTTTCCGAAGCTGAGAAGAAATCGCTCTTCGCGGGAGCTGACCCTAAGTATCTCAACGACGTCTTAGGCATGCTGCCCGCAAGCTCCAGCCGCACTGGAATACCGAATCGTTTCATTTGGCTCGACCAACTCTGCTTCCTGCCGGACGATATTCTTTACAAAACCGACCGAATGAGCATGGCGCACGCACTCGAAGTGAGGCCACCCTTTCTCGACCATCGCATTGTGGAATTTTGCGCCTCCCTTCCGGCGGGGCTTAAAATTCGCGGAAGCCAGCGGAAGTTTCTGTTGGAGGAACTGATGAGGGGCAAGCTTCCCCCGGGAGTCCTGCGCCGGAAGAAAGTCGGCCTGGATATTCCCGCGCACGACTGGCTGCGTGGTCCGTTGCGGGAACTGCTCAGGGATACGCTCTCGGCCGATGCCATCGGGCGAACGAAACTGTTTCACCCTGAAGTTGTCCAGGGCTTCATCCACCGGCACCTGGAGCGGCGCGGAAATTTCGGCTTCCACCTTTGGGGCCTGATGATACTTTTCCTTTGGTTAAACAAATGGCAGATTCAGACAGCACCGATGTCCGAGCTACAACGGGAATCACTCGAAAAGGTCGTTACCTTTACGTAGGCGTCCTTCTCTTTGCCTCCATCGTTTTCCTGGGTTCCGTCATTTCTCCACCTTCCCTGATGGATGATGTGGATGCGGTGCAGGCCCAGATTTCCCGCAACATGCTGGATTCCGGAGACTGGGTCACCGCGCGTCTGGATGGCGTCGCCTACCTCGAAAAGGCCCCGCTGGTCTACTGGACGATGGCAACCTCCTACATGGTTTTTGGCGTCCATGACTGGGCCGCCCGCATTCCCATTGCCCTGGCAGCAATCCTGCTTTGCCTGCTGACCGCCTGGTTCGGCACATGGGCCTTCGGACGGCGCGCGGGATTTTACGCCGGTTTATGCCTGGCGACGTGTGTCGGGCTGTACCTCTTCACAAGAATTCTCATTCCCGACGTCATGTTGACCGGCGCCATTGCGATGGCGCTGTGGGCATTTCTGCGCGCTCTTGAAGAAGACGAGCCCCATCCGCGCCTCTGGGCATTTGTCATGGCGGCAAGCATGGGCGTCGGCCTGCTGCTGAAAAGTCTGATCGCCGTGGTCTTCCCGTGCGGCGCAGCCCTCGTATACCTTCTGGTCACCCGCCAGCTGTTTCTGAAGCGGACCTGGCAGCGGCTCCACCCCTGGAGCGGAGCGCTGGTGATTCTTCTGATTGCCGCTCCATGGCATATCTTGGCGACAATCCGCAATCCGCCTTACTTTGCTTTCACGCTGCACAGCGGGCCGGGAGAATATCACGGTTTTCTGTGGTTTTACTTTATCAACGAACAGCTCCTGCGCTTCCTGAACATGCGGTATCCACGCGATTACAACACGGTTCCCCGCCTCTGGTTCTGGTTGCTGAACCTGGTCTGGCTTTTTCCCTGGAGTGTCTACGTTCCCGCCGCGACGCGCCTTTCTTACAAGCCCACGGAAAGGGCGGGACGCGTCCGTCTGCTGGCGCTGTGCTGGGCTGGCTTTATTCTGGTGTTCTTCACTTTCTCAACCACGCAGGAATACTACTCCATGCCCAGCTACCCGGCCTTCGCGCTGCTGCTGGGTTCCGCCATGGCACTGGACGGCGAGAGCGTCTGGCTGCGTTACGGAACAAAGTTTTTGGCGGTTCTCACAGGTCTTTGTGCAGCGGCTGCCGCCGCTATCCTGGTTATGGTTCGAAACGTTCCGACGCCCGGAGACATTTCATCCGCCCTGACCAGCCACCCTGCCGCCTATACCCTTGCGCTGGGCCATCTGGAGGATTTGACACTCCGGTCATTCGCCTATTTGCGCACGCCACTGGCGCTGGCAGCGGTTGCCTTCCTGCTGGGCGCAATTGGAGCATGGTTCCTGAAAACCAGGCGGGCCTATCTCGCCATCGCCGTGATGATGGTGCTTTTCATCCACGCAGCAAGAATAGCGAGGGCCGTTTTCGATCCCTACATGTCCTCTCATCCGCTTGCCGTGGCGCTTGAGAAAGCTCCCGCAGGGAAACTGATTGTTGATGACCAATACTATGCCTTTTCAGCCGTCTTTTTTTACACGAACCGGCATGCCCTGCTTCTGAACGGCAGGGTGACAAATCTCGAATACGGCTCCAATGCGCCGGGGGCTCCCGATGTTTTCATTCATGACGCGGATTTTAGGAGGTTGTGGCTCTCCCACCAGCGGTACTACGTGGTGGCGTACGAATCGGCCCTTCCCCGCTTCAAACGCCTTGTAGGCATTGACAGCCTCCACACAATCATCCAAAGCGGTGGTCAAATGCTGCTGACCAACGAACCCCTGAATGGCAGTTGATCTGGCGGCTCTGGCGGGAACAGATACCCTGGTGCTTGAAAGAGGGGGTCTCGGCGGTGTTCAGGGAGCGTCTCTCACGACCATCCGGGAAATCCGCACGCTGCTCCGGGTGCGCTGTCCCGATAAGCCAATGAAGAGCCTGATTGTGAACGCGGACGATTTTGGCCTGACCGAGGGTGTAAACCGGGCCATTATCGACGGGCACAGAAACGGCATCATCACCAGCACCACGCTGATGGCAAACGGCATGGCCTTTGATTCCGCGGTGGCTGCCGGTTTAGCCGCGCCGGCGCTGGGCATTGGCGTTCACCTGAACTTGACGCAGGGCCGCCCGGTTTCGTCTGCTTCCAGGGTTCCGTCGATCGTCACCCCACGGGGTTCTTTTTATCCAGGTCCGGGCATTCTGGCTACGGCGAGTCCTGACACGCAAAGCCAAACTCCGCGACATTGAAAGCGAGTTGGGAAGCCAGATTGAAAAGATCGCTTCGTCCGGCATCCGAATCACCCACCTCGACAGCCACAAGCATATTCATCTGCTGCCTCCCATCTTCAGTGTGGTCCTGAAACTGGCGCGCGAGTACGGAATTGATTGTGTCCGTTGTCCGGTGGAACCGGCTGTGAGCGCCCTTGGACCCCTGCGCTCCGGGCGCCGTGGATGGCCTCGCATGGCAAAGCAATACCTTCTGGGCCGGGCGCTCTCCACCCTCGCTGCGTGCCAGGCAAGAAAAGTGAAGGATGCAGGATTATACCGGCCGGATCACTTTTACGGGCTCAGCCAGACGGGTTTCCTGGATGCCGCAATGCTGGAACGTCTTCTCCAGACGCTCCCGGAAGGGACCAGTGAGATCATGTGCCATCCTGGCTATGTCGATGAGGCACTATTGGACACGCGGACCCGCCTGCGCTTCCAGCGGGAAACGGAGCTTGGGGCGCTCACGAGCCCCAGCATCCGGCGGCTTGTGGATGAATTGGGAATTGAGCTGGTCTCCTATAACAAGTTGTCGCTGCCCAGACGGTCAACGGCCGGGAAAAGCAATGAACCTGTGCAGGAAAATACTCGAAAAGGTTAACATAAGGGTTGGCTCGGCATCCTACATTGAAGGAAGGCCTGATGGAGAAGGAAAGAGCGGCTCGATATTCAATCGTTATCCCGCTGTTTAATGAGGAGCACAACCTTCGCCCCCTTTACATGAAGGTTGTGGAAAACATGAATGCGGTGGGAGACACCTACCAGATTGTCTTTGTCGACGATGGCAGTTCCGATCAAACCTATGCCTTGCTTCGGGAGATCTGCGCGAACGACAGCCGCGTGACCGTCGTCCGCTTGCGCAGAAACTTTGGCCAGACCACGGCGCTGCAGGCCGGCTTTGATTACGCCGAGGGCGAGGTGATTATTTCACTCGACGGCGACCTGCAGCACGACCCGGCGGAAATCCCGCAATTCATCGCCAAGATCAACGAGGGCTTCGACCTGGTGAGCGGGTGGCGCGTGAAGAGACAGGACACCTGGCTGACTCGCCGCCTTCCCAGCCGCATTGCCAACTGGATGATGGCCAAGCTGTCAGGAGTGGACATCCACGATTTCGGCACAACTTTCAAGGCCTATCGCCGTGAAATTCTGCAACAGATGAGGCTTTACGGCGACCACCACCGGTTTATCCCGGCACTCGCCAGTTCGTTTGGGGCCCGGATCGCAGAAATTCCCATCAAGAACATTCCCCGCACGAGTGGCAAGTCCAATTACGGATTGTCCCGGACGATACATGTGATGCTGGACCTGGTCAGCATCAAGTTTCTCCTGGAATACTCCACGCGTCCTCTGCAATTTTTCGGTCTGTTCGGCTTTGCCGGCCTCGGAGTAGGATCACTGATCGGGTTCTTTCTGCTTTTCGAGAAATTGTTTTGGGCCCAGGAGATCATGATGCAGCATGGGCCGCTTCTCTTCCTTTCGGTAACGCTGATTCTTGGCGGTATCCAACTGCTCTCAGTAGGACTGGTGGGCGAGATGGTGACCCGAACTTATTTCGAGTCACAGCAGAAAGCCACTTACGCTGTTCAGGAAATTATTTCGCACGGCGGGCACGAGCAAAAACCCGAAGGAGCAGGGATCGGAGTCAGGTCATACGGGTAGAGAAAAACGGGCATGAGGCCTCGCTAGGGCCGATAGCCTCTTCCTCCGCAAAACACCGAAAGGGCAATCCAGAACTTGAGAGGCCGCGTCAGTCGCACTCGATCACCAAAAATATCGTAGTTTCTGCCCTTGATGCAGGTGAGCAGGCGCCAGTAAAGCGCTCCCATGATCTCTGCGATCACCATCGAACGGCGGTCTTCAGGCGGCAGCGCCCGCCGTGCCTCAGCAAAGTATCTGCGCGCGCGTTCAGATTCGAAATCCATCAGGTCGATATATCTGCCACCGGGCTTCCCTTCCAGGAAGGACTCCGGCGGCACGTCAAAGTTTTCGAGGTCCTCTTCGGGAAGATAAACGCGTTCCCGGCGCGCATCACTTTGAAGATCGCGGAGGATGTTGACAAGCTGAAGCGCCATTCCGAGGTTGGCGGCATACTTGCGGGTCAGGAGGTTCTTGTAACCAAAAATTTCGATGGAGATCAGACCTACTGTCGAGGCCACGCGGTAACAGTAAAGTGACAGTTCCTCGAACGTACGGTAACGCTGAGGGCTGAGGTCCATTTCAATGCCGCGCAGCAACTCTTCAAAGTGCTCACGGGGAATCTGGAAGCGATGGACCGCCCGGGCGAGTGCGGCCAGCTCAGGAGTCAAGTCCGGATCGGCAAGGCCGCCGGCCTGATAACAGCGGTCCAAGTCCCGCCGGCAAAGTTCCAGCTGCTGCCGGGCTTCTTCCGCAGGAAGATCGCTGTCGGCCACGTCATCGCTGCGCCGCGCAAAAGCGTAAACTGCCTCAATGGCTTCGCGTTTTTCCGGAGGCAGAAAAACAAACGAATAGTAGAAATTGGTGGCGCGGGCATTGGTGAAACGCTTGGGATGATGGCGAAGGCTCATGGATATACTTTAAGCTGAATACGGCCGGCGGATCATGCCTTCCGACGAGCCCTAAAACTTTGCAGAGAATCGAAACTCGATACCCTATTGTATTTCTTTTTACGATGTTGAAGAGTAATCCAGCAAGTCTCTGAATGCAATATTTCCGCCGGCACGGACCGGCATGGACAATATTCTCGACGCAAGTGAGCAGTTTAATCTGCCGGCAAGCCTGATCTGAGTTGAAGAATCCGTAGAGGAACGGAGTTCAAACCATGTCCACATATCTGGTAACCGGAGGAGCAGGGTTCATCGGCTGCAACATGATCGGCGAGCTCGTGCGGCGCGGTGAAACGGTCCGCGCCCTGGATAATCTTGCGACCGGCCACATCGAAAACCTGGATTCCGTCAGGCAGAAGATACAGTGGCATGAAGCCGACATCCGGGACCTTGAGAACATTCGGCCCGATTTCGAAGGTGTGGATTATGTGGTTCACCTGGCCGCTATCCCCTCTGTGCCGCGCTCGGTCGCAGACCCGTTGACGTCAAACTCCGCCAACATAGACGGTACCCTGAATGTCCTGCTGGCGGCGCGCGACGCCGGAGTAAAGAGGGTCGCGTTTGCGGCATCTTCCGCGGCATACGGCGACCATCCTGCCCTCCCGCGCGTTGAATCGCAGGAACCGCGTCCGCTTTCGCCCTACGCGTTGACCAAGCTCACGGGCGAGTATTACTGCAAAATCTTTACGCGTGTCTACGGACTGGAGACGGTATCACTCCGCTACTTCAATATCTTCGGGCCGCACCAGAGCCCAGACTCGCCATACTCGGGGGTTCTGTCACTCTTCATCTCGGCCTACATGAACGGAAATATCCCCACCATTTTGGGCGATGGCGAGCAGTCGCGCGACTTCACCTACGTTGATAACGCCGTCGACGCCACCCTGCGCGCCTGTACGGCCCCTGATGCTTCCGGCCAGGTCATCAATGTCGGGACCGGAGAGCGCCACACGCTCAATGAAACCATCAAAATTCTGGACAGGATTTTCGGCAGGCAGGTTACACCGCGCTATGACGCACCGCGCACGGGCGATGCCCGGCATTCGCACGCTGACATTTCTTTGGCCCGTAAGCTGCTGGGTTATGAGCCAGGCGTGCGGTTTGAGGAAGGCCTGAACAAGACAGTGGACTGGTTCCGATCAAGACCCGCCGCGTGAAGCTGACTTGCAGCCGGCACCTGCGATGCGCTCCCTGGCAATCCTACACTGTTTATGATACTTTTCCGTCTTTCCGGCCAGCCATTGCCAGCTTTCCTGCCAATCCGTATGGACCGGCCGGACTGACAGCCTCATCTCCTCACTCCAAGGAGGCACGGATGCGCCGATTGCGCAATGCAGTAATCCTGTTTTTTGTGTCGACTCTCACCCTTCTGTTTGTTACCCCTGGTTTGCGTGCCGCTGAGAACACCATCTGGCAGATTGGAACTTTCGACCAGTCTTCGCATGAGTTCAACAACGCTGCTCCGGTTGGCAATGCGGATTACAATCCCGTCTTCACCATCGGGAAGAGCGCAACCAACGACTGGCCCGGGCGCCAGCCAGGTTCAGAAAACCCGGCGGAGGGCCTGCGGCCGCATCCTTTCACAGTGCTTTTTGATCTGCCCACGAAACCTGTGGGCACTTACAGCCTGGCGATCTCTGCGCTGCTTTCCAACATTCGCTATCCGCACCTTGAAATCTCCATCAACGGCAGAAAGGGGACATTCTATTTCCCGCGCAAACTCAATTACTATCCTGGTGATTCGGGATTCCCTTCGCCCATTTACAGCGGCGGTGAGATCACCGTTGGCCTGCCCAGCGCGGCGTTGCGCTTGGGAGAAAACAAGCTGGTGCTGACGGCGCTTGATGATGCCAGGGATGGCCCGGGCGACTCCTGGCTCACCTATGACGCACTTCGTCTCACACACTCATCTGAAACCGCGCGCGGGTTTTCGCCCCAGATGGCTCTTGAACCGACAATCTATTACGTTGGCAAGGTCGGAAATCTGGAAGAGACCACGCAGGTTACGGTTAATCTTGATCGAAAGGTTCGTCGTGGAACAGTCCGTCTCACAGTTTCCGGCAAGCACTTTGAAGCATCACTTTCTCCAGTTCCCGATTTCGGCGAGCAACGATTTGAATTTCTTGTACCCGAGCTTTCCGGGCCCGCGCCGGCGGAGATCACTTTGCACGCGAACGGAAAAACCACAAGCCGGAAGTTCACATTCCAGCCGGAGAGGAAATGGAAGCTCTTTGTTGTTCCACACGAGCATCTGGACATCGGATATACCGATTACCGTGGCAAGGTGGCCGAACTTCATAGCCGCAATCAGGACACCATGCTTCGGCTACTCGCCGAAGATCCGGACATGCGCTGGACCATCGACGGCACCTGGATTGTTCAACACTACCTGGCCACCCGCAAGCCTTCTGCGCAGAAGGCGTTTCTGGACCTCGTCCGGAAAGGCCGGATCGGAGTGCCGGCACAATACGCCAACCTGATGACAGGCACTGCCAGCCTGGAAGAAATGATTCGCTCCACATTTTACGGGTACCACCTCCATGAAAAGATGGGACTCCATTTGAATATGTCAACATGACCGATGTCCCCAGCTATACGTGGTCCTATCCTTCCATCCTGCACGCACTGGGCATCCGCTATTTTGCCGCCGCCAGCAACAATGACCGCGCGCCCATCCTCTTGTGGGGGAAATGGAATACGAAGTCTCCTTTCTGGTGGGAAGGACCGGACGGCAGCAAGGTCCTCATGTCTTACTCGCGGCAGTACCTCCAGTTGAGCTTCATATGCCAGTTACCGGCGCAGGCCGCGGCCTGCCGCCAGTCGCTGCCGACGTTCCTGCAGGCTTATGACCGCGCGTCGTACAAGCCGGACGCCGCATTGATTTACGGCACGCAGGTGGAAAACACCGCGTTTGTTCCCGGCGATTCGGAATTCGTGAAGAAATGGAACGCAACTTACGCGTACCCCAAAATGATCATGTCAACCTTCCCGGACTATTTCCATTACATTGACAAGCATTTTGGCAGTGAATTGCCCACCGTTTCAGGAGACGGGGGCCCTTACTGGGAAGACGGCGGCGGGACGGACGCCCGTTATACCGCCATCGAGCGCCATAATCAGCAACGCGCTCTTACGGCAGAAAAGCTTTCCACCCTCGGCGCCTATCTGCAGAAAGATGTGGCCGGCGAACAGGAACAGATCCGCAGGATGTGGCAGAACCTCATGCTTTACGCGGAACACACCTTCACTTACTGGGGTGGTTACAGCCGGCCCCAAAGCGACGAAACCAGAGGGCAGACATTCAGCAAGCACCAGTATGTCATCAATGGCCGGCAGGAAATTCGCTCTATCCTGGAGCAGTCGCTCAGCCAGCTCGCTGACCAGATCCACATGCCGGCGCCTGCAATCGTTGTTTTTAACGGCCTGAACTGGACCCGCAGCGGCTTTGTTGAAACCGACCTGGACGACCACATGCAGATTGAGGAATATCCGGAAATGAAGGTTGTGCCGGTTGAAATTCTGAGGCACGGCAATGGATACAATCACGTTCGTTTCCTGGCCCGCGATGTGCCCTCCATGGGATATAAGTGCTACAAAATAGCTCCGGGCGAGTCCGACGGGGCTTCGCCGGCTGACGTCACTTCTCTGCCCGTCAGCAATACCATTGAAAATCAATACTACCGAGTAAGGTTTGATCCCGCTTCCGGCGCCATCAAGAGCATCTACGACAAACAACTGAGCAAGGAACTGGTCAGCCCCGCCAGTCCCTATCGCGCAAATCAGTATCTCTACGTCACGGGCGGCGAGGGAACCCAGATCGTCTACCTGTCCAAGTCTCTCCCGGAAGCCAGGCTGGCTATTCACACTTCACACGAGGGCCATGTCACCAGCGTCCGCAAGACCTCCTACGGAACCGTCATGACGTATGAAACCAGCGGCATGGACGCGCCACACATTCAGTCGGAGGTCATCCTCTTCGATCACCAGAAGAAGATTGAGTTCGTCAATCACTTTGAGAAACAGCCCGTGAATCATAAGGAAGCTGTCTACTTTTCTTTCCCCTTCGCCATCGCCCATCCCGACTTTAACTATGAAATTCAAAACGGATGGGTCGATCCCGCCCACAATATTCTGAAGGGTGGCGGCCTGGACTGGTTCTCCGTGCGGCACTGGGTGAGGGTGAGCGGGCCTCAATTTTCTGTTGGCCTGGTTCCCCTGGATGCTCCTCTGGTGTGCCTGGGAGACATCAATCGCGGAACGTGGCCCAAAGAGTTCAGGCCGAAAGACGCCACAGTTTATTCTTACGCCCTCAATAATTACTGGCACACGAATTTTATCCGCGTGCAGCAAGGCCGTTACACTTTTCGCTACGTCCTCACCAGTGGCCACGACCTTTCGCCAGCCGCTCTCAGCCGATTGGGCCGCGCCGCAATGACTCCGCTCGAACATCAGCAGGTGATCTCAAATGACAAACACGACGATCCCGCGCGGCCGCTCTCGCCTGCGCCTCAGAGTTTCCTCACTGTAAGCTCGCCCGATGTGGTGGTTGAGGACTGGAAAAGCGCCATGGACGGAAACGGCACCGTCGTGCGCCTGGTCGAGGTCGGTGGCGAGAGCACGACAACGAGGCTTACCTTTCCGTTGTTCCACCTGCAACAGGCATGGACCACCAACGCCGTCGAGCAAAATCAATCTCCGTTGAAAGTGGAAGGGAATTCCCTCGAAGTCGCCCTCAGGCCGCACCAGATTGTCACGCTGCGGGTCATCGCGTCCGATTAGCCCAGCCTTCAGCGGTCGAGGCCAGGGCGCAAGTTGTCATCCGGTTTTCATGGCCGGGGACTCCCAACCTCGCAGCTGTCGTAGTTCTCTCACCATCAGACTCATCTAAACATGGGAAGCAAAACCGCCGATCTCTAGGAGGGGCGGTCGAGCCGCTTTGCAACGGGCCCAAACTAGAGATCGCCCCGCAGGACAGCACGGAGGGGACGGTCTTTTGCCACTCATTCAAAACTCTAAAAGCATGATCCTCCTGGCGCTTTTCGCCATACTAACGGCAGGCTGCGGCGGCGGAAGCCCGTCTGGAAGCATCACGCCAACGGTCACTGTTTCCATCTCACCCGGCAACGCTTCACTTACTCACTGGCCAGTCAACCACCTTCACGGCCACCGTAACCGGCTCGTCCAACAAGAGTGTCACCTGGGCCGTGAATGGAGCGGCCGGAGGCAACACCACTGTTGGCACGATCAGCGTGGCGGGAGTCTACACCGCGCCGGACGCTCCGCCGTCACCGAACGTGGTCACAGTGAGCGCCACGAGCGTTGCGCATTCCAGCGCCAGCGCTTCAGCCCATGTCACAGTCGCAAACCCTGCTCCCACGCTCAGCGCCATTTCGCCTGCTAATCTCGCCGCAGGAAGCGCCGACACGACCCTCACCCTGACCGGCGGCGGATTTGCCGCGCAGTCTGTCGCGCAAGCCAACGGCACGGGGCTCGCAACAACTGTTGTTAGCGACACGCAACTGACCGCCGTCGTTCCTTCGACGATGCTGGCAAGCGCCGGCACCTTTGTCGATCACGGTAGAAAACCCCACGCCGGGCGGCGGCACTTCCACTGCTGCAGCCCTGACGATTTCGGTTGCCGTCTCCATCAGCCCGGCGACGCAGACTTTAGACGTCAATCAGTCGCAACAATTCAGCGCCACGGTGGCGGGCACTACCGACCAGAGCGTGAACTGGGCGGTTGATGGGGTGGCCGGCGGGAACAGCACAATCGGAACGATCACGACGGCGGGGCTTTATACTGCGCCGGGAGCACCGCCGTCTCCGAACTCAGTCACTATCACGGCCACCAGCTCAGCGGATGCAACCCGGTCAGCCACCGCAACGGTAACCGTCGTCAATCCCACTCCGGTGCTTCTATCCATCTCTCCCGACGCCGCCACGACCGGCGATCCCGACACCACGCTGACCGTGGGCGGAACGGATTTCGCCTCACAGTCGGTGGTTTATCTTGACGCAACAGCGCTGGTCACGGTCTACGGCAGCGCGACGCAACTGACCGCCACAATTCCTTCTTCATTGCTGGCCTCGACCGGCACGTTCAGCATCACGGTTGTCACTCCCACCCCGGGCGGTGGCACTTCCACTGCTGCAACCCTGACGATTTCGGTTGCCGTCTCCATCAGCCCGGTGACGCAAACTTTAGACGTCAATCAGTCGCAACAATTCAGCGCCACGGTGGCGGGCACTACCGACCAGAGCGTGAACTGGGCGGTTGATGGGGTGGCCGGCGGGAACAGCACAATCGGAACGATCACGACGGCAGGGCTTTATACGGCGCCGGGAATACCGCCGTCTCCGAACTCAGTCACTATCACGGCCACCAAGTCGGCGGATGCAACCCAGTCAGCCACCGCAACGGTAACCGTCGTCAATCCCGCTCCGGTGTTTTACTCTATCTCTCCCGACGCCGCCACGACCGGCGATCCCGACACCACGCTGACCGTGGGCGGAGCGGATTTCACCGCACAGTCGGTGGTTTATCTTGACGCAACAGCGCTGGTCACGGTCTACGGCAGCGCGACGCAACTGACCGCCACAATTCCTTCTTCATTGCTGGCCTCGACCAGCACGTTCAGCATCACGGTTGTCACTCCCACCCCCGGCGGCGGCACTTCCACCCCGCTCAGCTTTTCTGTCTGGGCCGGCTATCCGCGGCCCGGCGCCGGCAGCATCCTCGCTGGTCCCCCGCCGGCGCTCAAACAAATTCCCCACAACGGGACCCTGGTTTCTGTGCTCGACTGGACTGCAAAGGACGATCAGGGAGATTCCGAAGACGTCCTTTCTGCCGACCACATGGTGACGGAGATGGGCATCCCCAATATTGACACCACCGACTTTGCGACGGCTGCCGCAAATCCCTTCCTGGTGGTGGCCGGTGTTCTGAACACCACTTCGAGCCTGTCTGCTACTGACATCAGCAATCTCACCAGCTACGTGAATGGAGGAGGAACGCTGTACCTGTGGGAACCGAACGTCAGCGGCCTGCTGACGGCGCTCGGGGTCGGTTCCACGGTGAATGATTACCTGATGCTGGCGAACGAACAGCGCCCGCTCACTTTTGACACCACGCAGAGCAGTCCCATTCTCAAGTACATCGACGCGCCGGAGGAAATCAACTGGTCGCCGTTTTTCCCCCCGAGTGACGTGACGCGCGGCTATTCAAGCGGATCGTGCACGCCGCTGGCCACATGGAGTACAGGGGACGACGCCGTCCTGCGGTGCGACATCGGGAATGGCCGGGCTTACGTCTTCGGCTGGAGGCTGCGGCCCCTGCTGGAATTGCCCGAGCTTCAACTGGGCAACGACACCGGTCCACAGGGGGTCAACGGTATTGTTCCCGATGCGGATATCTGCCGCCTTTTGATGCGCGCCAGCTACGAGGCTTACGCCGCCAATCCCCAGGAGCGGCAGTGGGCTCCCGGCGGCCATCACGCGGCGCTGATTATCACCCACGACGTGGACGCCACCGTGTCTTACCAGAATGTCCCGGCCGGCGTGGATTTCGAAAACAGCATGGGATTCAAATCGACGTACCTGTTCACCACCAGTCCCTACGACAACGGGTGGATCAACGACATGTACAGCGCCGCCGGGCACCAGGATATCCAGTACGCACTCGACCATGGATTCGATGTCCAGGGCCACAGCTTCGGGCACTTTCCGGACTTCCAAACGGCCATCTACAGCCTGACGGATCCTCCTTCAGAAACGGCCGCGAATTATGAGCCGATGTTTACGCTGATCACCGTCTCGCCTTTTTGCTGTACGAGCGGCATGAGCGCTGTCGGAGAACTCGGGGTCAGCAAGTGGCTGCTCGAAAACGACTTCAGTATACCCATCACAACCTTCCGGGCAGGCTATACGGAGATACCCTCGACGTTGCTGCAGTCGCTTTCGGTCACCGGGTACCAGCGCGACCTGAGCTACCTGAATGACCTGACGCGGGGAGCTTTCCCGTTTGTGACTTTCACCCTGAACACCGGCGCAACGCCAACCACCGTGACCACCTACCACGTGATGGAATATCCCATGTCCATCGCGGACGATGCCTCACCGGCTGTCGGCCTCACCGGTCTCGATACCACAACGGTCAGCCAGTACGTCGACGCATGGATGAAGGTGATCAAGTATAATTACGACAACAACGCACCCACTGTCCTTTTGCTTCACCCCATCGACACGACCGCGCGTTTCCAGGTGATGCAGCAGCTCATCGCCGAAATCCAGAACCAGGGATTGGACTTGTGGATTGGAGACCTCACAACTTTTGCGAAGTTCTGGGAAGCCCAGGGAGTGACGAACGCAAATTGGCCCTGATCAGTCTGCCGTTCGGCGGTTTACGAGCGAGTCCTGGAACCTCAAGCTAAGAATGGCACACAGCCGGCTGCAAGTGCAGTTCCAGCTTCAAGGCTGAGTAAGGAAATGAAATTCAGGGTGAAATATGGTGCGGAAGGGGG
>CAVTBN010000013.1:0-127239 GCA_963732975.1 uncultured Acidobacteriota bacterium
CACGGAAGGCAGAACGATTTCCGCGAAAGCCCAGGAGTGAAAGGGTTGCTGATGAAGAACCCCTTTCTCGGCTCCGCGGACCCGCAGGCCGGCACTTTTGCGCTGGCGTTGCTGGGTGCGGAATCGGGCAACCTCAGTTACCTTCGCGGCTGGCCCAGCACGCGATGGTGGGAAAGCCCGCTGCTTTTCTGGGACGATTTTACGGGCGACGGCCGGCTGGGACCGGAAGCGCCCCAACGCAGCGCCGTCGGCGCGCTCTGCCTGGAAAAGGAAATTCCCGCTCGCGCCAGCGCCGAATACACCTTTCTGCTGACCTGGCATTTCCCCAACCGCACGCCCAAGCGCTGCGGCTGGTCTTCTCCGAAAGGTCATGAGAACGACCTGATTGGCAACTTCTACTGCACTCGCTTCAAGGACGCGTGGGCGGTGGCGGAATACGCGGCGAAGAATCTCTCCGGCCTCGAAGAACGCATGCACAAGTTTCTTGACGCCGTTCGCAACACCACGCTGCCCGGCGCGGTGAAAGACGCCGCGCTGGCCAACCTGTCCACGCTGGCTACGCCCACCGCGTTCCGGACCAGCGACGGCGCGTTCCACGGCTTTGAAGGCTGCGTCGACCAAGCGGGATGCTGCTTCGGCAGTTGCACGCACGTCTACGCCTACGAGCCTGCCACGGCGCACGTCTTCCCCGCCCTGTCTCGCTCATTGCGCGAGCAGCAATTTGGCTATTCAACCGACGCCCAGGGCTTGATGGACTTTCGCGAATTCCTTCCCTTCGGCATTGGGCATTTCGGCACGGCGGCCGCCGACGGGCAGATGGCCTGCGTGGTAAAGGCCTATCTTGACTGGCGGCTTTCCGGCGACACGGAATGGCTGCGCCGGCAGTGGCCGGGCGTAAAGCGCGCGCTGGAGTTCGCCTGGATCAAAGGCGGGTGGGACGCCAATCGCGACGGGGTGATGGAAGGCGTGCAGCACAACACCTACGACATCGAGTTTATCGGTCCCAATCCGTTCTGCGGAATGTGGTACCTGGCTGCGCTGCGCGCCGGCGAAGAGATGGCCCACGAGATGGGCGACGCTTCCGCCGCCGCGGAATACCAGCGCCTCTTTCGCAAGGGGAGCGATTGGGTGGACGCCAATCTTTTCAACGGTGAATTCTACATTCAGAAAATCGGTTCCGTCGCCAAAGACGATATTGCGAAGGGATTGCAGGCCGGCATGGGGACGGTGGACACCGAACATCCCACCTACCAGTTTGGCGAGGGCTGCCTGAGCGACCAGTTGATGGGCCAGTATTTTGCCCTGATCGCCGGGCTGGGGCTGCTGGTCGATCGCGACCACGTGCTGAAGACGCTGCGCTCGATCTGGAAATACAACTACAAGCAGAACCTGGCGGACCACGCCAGCGTGCAACGCGCCTACGCTTTGAACAACGAGGCAGGGCTGGTGGTCTGCGATTACCCGCACGGCGAGCGGCCGCGCGTTCCGTTTCCGTATTTTGCCGAGGTCTGGAGCGGCTCGGAATACGCTGCAGCCGCTTTGATGATCAGCATGGGGATGGTCGAAGAAGGCGTGCAGATGGTGGAGAACACCCGGCGTCGCTTTGACGGCGAAAAGCGCAATCCCTGGAACGAGGCGGAATGCGGATATCATTACGCCCGGCCCATGTCAAGCTGGGCGCCGCTGCTGGCGCTGAGCGGATTCCGCTACGACGGAAGCGAGAAGGCGGTTGTGGCGCAGCCGCTGGTGGAGCATGACAACTTCTCCTCTTTCTGGTCGGCCGGAACGGCCTGGGGTAGCTTTTCCCAGCGCAGCCAGGGTGGGAAAACACGCTTTGCACTTTCCGTTACCGAAGGCAAACTGGCGTGCCGCAAGGTGACGCTGTGGGCTCCCAAAGCGGGCGCGAGCGCAGCGACGGGCAAGGTCGGCAACAAACCCCTGCCCTACAAGGTTCAACAACAGGGCGACGAAATCACCTTTGTGTTTACTCCGGACGTCGCGCTCGAAGCGGGCGACCAGTTGGCCCTGACGCTGTGAGCCGGCATAGCGGCTGGAATCTAACAGCAAACTCTCACTGCGGATTGCCAATTCCGCCTATTCGGCCAATAATGAGGTATGCGGGGCGCGTTGGCCCGGCCTGATCGGCATTTGAGACAGGAAGAAATTATCCGGGGGCTATTTCCCGCAAATCGCCGGACAGTCTTGAAGGCTCTGGCGCACAACGTTTTGGGCGGGTGTTTTAGCGCCTTTATTTTCCAATCGGATGGTATTTCGGAGGAGGAACCATGTGGGAGTATGACCAGCAAATGAAGCTTAAGATCGGCCTGGCCGAGATGCTGAAGGGCGGCGTGATTATGGACGTCACGAACGCCGAACAGGCCAAGATTGCCGAAGACGCCGGCGCGTGCTCAGTGATGGCGCTGGAGCGCGTCCCTGCGGACATCCGCAAAGAGGGCGGCGTGGCGCGCATGGCGTCCATCAAAATCATCAAAGAGATCATGAAGACGGTCACCATTCCGGTGATGGCCAAGGCGCGGATCGGCCATTTTGCCGAGGCGCAGGTGCTGGAAAACGTGGGCGTGGATTACATCGACGAGAGCGAGGTGCTGACACCCGCCGACGAAGAACACCACATCCACAAGTGGCCCTACAAGGCTCCGTTTGTTTGCGGCGCCCGCAACCTGGGCGAGGCACTGAGAAGGATCGGCGAGGGCGCGGCGATGATTCGCACCAAGGGCGAAGCCGGCTCGGGCAACATCGTGGAAGCCGTCCGGCACATGCGCGCGATTACCAGCGAGATGCGCCTGCTGACCACCCTGCGCGAAGAAGAGCTGATGGCCAAAGCCAAGGAGCTGGGAGCGCCCTTCGACCTGGTGAAGTGGGTGTCCCAGAACGGCAAGCTGCCCGTGCCGAACTTCTCCGCGGGCGGCATTGCCACTCCGGCCGATGCTTCGCTGGTGATGCAACTGGGAGCGGAAGCGGTGTTCGTGGGGTCGGGCATCTTCAAATCATCCGATCCGGCCAAGCGTGCCAAGGCCATCGTTCGCGCCACCACCCACTACAACGAACCGGCCGTCGTGGCCGAGTGTTCGGAAGAACTGGGCGAGGCCATGCGCGGGCTCGACGTCGCCAAGATGGACCCGAAAGAGATGCTGCAAACACGCGGCTGGTAGCGCTGTTTAAAACTATCCCTGCTTGTGAACGCAGTGGGCATGAAATTTCGCGATGTTATTGAGATGATTGAACGGGATGGCTGGAAGTTGGCTCGAACCAGGGGCAGTCACCGCCAGTATCGGCATCCGGAAAAGCCCGGGACAGTTACTGTTGCAGGCAAACCAAACTTGGACGTGCCGCCAGGGACACTCAATAGCATCCTGAAACAAGCAGGGCTGAAAGGACGGGAACAAAAATGAAATACGTTGTCGTCATCGAGAAAGGCACAGACAGTTGGGGGGCATATGTGCCAGATCTCCCGGGCTGTGCCGTGGTAGCTGAAACAAGGGAAGAAGCACTGAAGCTAATTCGCGAGGCTGTCGACCTCCACATCGAGGGATTGCGAGAGACGGGCACCCGGATTCCAGACCCGCAGTCGACGGTCGAATACGTGCAGGTTTGAGAAGGCATCGCCATGCGCGGGCTCGATGTCGCCAAGATGGACCCGAAAGAGATGCTGCAAACTAGAGGGTGGTAAGTTCTGATTCTAAGGTATGAAGGTTGAACTTCGAAGACGATCGGGCGTTTCAATGCATGGAGATGCCTGAGAGTTTGTAGGCGCCATGGCCGCTGGCCTGATCGGCGCTCGGGCCGGGGTTGAATCTCATCGCAGTAGTTGAATAAATTGGCTCTCGGTCAATCCAGCACGTTTGATTTGAGACCTGAGTAGAAACGGGGAGACTTCGCGGTGCAATGGGATTACCAATATCGGGAAGCCAGCCTTTTTGAGGGTTACGTGGCTGCCCTCAGGTTTTCCAGCGAAAAACCCGGCACGCTCGAAAGCCCGAACAGCTTTGCGGCCTGAGATTCCCGCAAGGCGGGTCAAACTCGAACCTCGACCTGGCTGGTAAGAACCTCGGGTATTTTCTTCGCGCTGCCTGAGCCGGCTGCCTTGATATAAGCAGCAATGGCCTTGCGCACATTTTTGAGAGCGGCTTCGACAGACTTGCCTTGCGACATGCAACCGGGAAGTTGGGGCACATCGGCGACGTAGCCGTTATAATCGGGATCGAAAATTAAATTGACTAGAAAGCGTTTACTTGTCTTCATGGTGAGTATTGTAGCATCAAGAAAATTGCAGCGGTGAACCTGGTTTCTGGTCCCGCGGCCGTTCGAAGGATAGAAAATGGACCTGCAATATCCCATCGGTAAATTCCAGCCTCCCGAAAAGGTCTCGGACCAGGATCGGCAGGCATTCATCCAGCAGATTGAAGAGGCGCCGGCGAGTTTGTGGTCAGCGGTGGCGGGGCTTTCCGAAGAGCAACTCGACACGCCCTACCGCGAGGGTGGATGGACGGTGCGGCAGGTGGTCCACCATCTGGCGGACAGCCACATGAACGCTTTCGTTCGCTTCAAGCTGGCCATGACCGAAGACCAGCCTACGGTCAAGACCTACAACCAGGAGCGCTGGGCGGAACTGCCTGACGCGAGAGCAGTGCCGGTGGTGGTTTCACTCAATCTGTTCGACTCGCTGCACAAGCGCTTCGTGACGCTGCTGCGATCCATGAGCGCCGCAGACTTTGCGCGCACGATGAAACATCCCGAAATGGGAGTTGTTCCGCTTGTTCAGTACCTGGGCCTATACGCCTGGCACGGACGCCATCACGTGGCGCACATTACGGGGCTGCGAGAGCGTAAGGGCTGGAAATAGAGGCTTTTGCGGGGCTTCAGGCTTCGTCTCCGGCTGGTTGTTCAGTGGGGCCTTTCGGTGTAAGACTCAGGGCGGCCGCCGGCAGCGGCTTTTTGCAGCATCAACAATCTTGAATTCACCCAACAAAAGGAGGAAGCATGCCAGTTCGCAAGGCTGAAGCACAATGGAATGGAACACTTCTTGAAGGAAACGGCCACATGAAAATGGCCACGGGCTCCTATGACGGTCCGTTCACCTTCAAGTCGCGCATGGAAAACGGCCAGGGCACAAACCCTGAAGAACTGATTGCGGCCGCGCACGCCGGCTGTTTCTCGATGGCCTTCTCGGCGACGGTCGGCAAGGCCGGATTCACGCCCAAGCGCGTTCACACCACGGCTTCCGTGCACTTTGACAAAGTGGAAGCGGGATTCGCCATCACCAGCATCGACCTTGAAACCGAGGCGGAGATTCCCGGCATCGACGAAGCCAAGTTCCAGGAGCTGGCGGCGGCCGCCAAGGCGGGTTGCCCGGTATCCAGGGCGCTGGCCGGAACCACCATCAATCTGAAAGCCAAGCTCGTCCAGTAGCCGCAGGCGCGCCGGCCTCTGTGTGCGGGTTTTGCATCGCAGGATCCTGAGGCAGCGCCGGCGGCCAGGTTTCATCCTGAGAGTCTGCGCCCATGCCGGGAATGATGCGAGGGGCCCTGCTCTGGGCTTCTCGGAACAACGGGTTGCGCGAGCGTGCCGCCCGGTACAAGTTTGTCCGGCGCAGTGTATCGCGCTTCATGCCCGGCGAACAGATTGCATGACGCGCTGGCCGCCGCGCGGTCCCTCGAAGACCAGGGCCTGGGCACGGTGCTGACCCATCTGGGCGAAAACGTCTCAACCGAAGCCGAGGCCGAATCCGTAACCCGGCATTACCTCGAGGCGCTTGCGCAGGTGCGGGCCGCGGGGCTGCGCTCCGAACTTTCCGTGAAGCTGACCCACCTGGGGCTCGACCTCGGCCATGAACTTTGCCGTTCCAAGGTTGAGAAGATTCTTCAAGCGGCCGGTAACGATTCTTTTGTCTGGATCGACATGGAATCCAGCTCCTACGTGGATGCCACGCTCGACGTGTATCGCAACCTCCGCCGGACTTATTCCAACGCCGGCGTCTGCCTCCAGGCCTATCTTTACCGGACGGCGGAGGACCTCGCTTCCCTGCTGCCCATGGGCCCGGGAATCCGCCTGGTGAAGGGCGCCTATCTCGAGCCGGCAAAGGTGGCATACCCCCGCAAAGAGGATGTGGACGAAAACTATTTCGCTCTGGCCTCCAGGCTTTTGAGCAAGGAAGCGCGAAGCGCCGGCCTCCGCGCGGTGATTGCCACGCACGACCTCAAGCTGATTCATCGCGTGGAATCGCTGGCGCGTTCGGAAAACTTGACCGGAGACGATTTTCAGTTTCAGATGTTGTATGGCATTCAGCGCGCCGAACAGCTTCGCCTGGCCCGGGACGGGTGGCGGTCAGGCGTGTTGATTTCCTACGGAACGTTCTGGTTTCCGTGGTACATGCGGCGGCTGGCCGAGCGCCCCGCCAACGTTGGATTTGTCATCAGAAATATGCTGGGAGGGTAAGGATCTGGCCTCGGGCAGGATTACTTGAAAGAGCCCACAGATAAACGTAGCGGCGGGTTCACCCTGCCAGCTTCGAAAATGCCGCCGGGACTGGCGGCGCTACAACCGACCGTTACATCTTTTTGAACCTCCGGCAGGACGAGGTACCAAGGCCGCACCTATGGAAAGCAAGAAAGAACCCATGATTGGAATTCTCGCCGTGCAGGGCGATTTCGCCATGCACGCCAAAATGCTGGACCGGATCGGCGCGAAATACAAACTGGTGAAGCATGTGGACGACTTCGCCGGCGTCGATGCCCTGATTCTCCCCGGCGGCGAGACCACCACCATGCTGAAGTTTTTGACCGAACGAAAAATCGGCGAGGCCATCAAGCAATTTGCAAACGAAAACAAACCCGTTTTCGGCACCTGCGCCGGAGCGATTCTGATGGCCAAAGAGGTTCTGAACCCGGAACAGGAGCGGCTGGGGCTGATCGACATCTCCATCGAGCGCAACGCTTACGGGCGGCAGGTTGACAGCTCCATCCAGCAGGGTGAGTGCCCTGAACTTTCCGGCCGGCCCGTGGAGATGGTTTTCATCCGCGCGCCCATCATCCGCCGGGTGGGCGAGGGCGTCAAAGTCCTGGGCCGTGCCGCGGGCCTGCCCGTCCTGGTGGAACAGGGCAACCTGCTGGCCGCCACCTTCCATCCGGAACTGACCACCGACGAAACGGTCCACCGCTATTTTCTCAAGAAAGCAACACAGAGTTGAAGGCGCCCCGCATCCGTCCTTCTGAGGCCGACTGTTGATGGACCTTTCCAACATGAGCCGCCGCTACGGCCTGGAAATCATCGGGCTTCTCGGGTTCCCGGCGTTGAGCCGCTACGTTTTGACGGTGGATTATCGTGAAGGGTGGGTGCGGATGGAGCCGCCGCAGAAATTATATGCGCCGGGGCCGCAACTCGGCGACAACGCCAAACTCCCCGTGCCGCTGGCCTCCCGTTAGGGTTTGTCTACTTCTCTTTCCCCCGCCGCCACCTTCATAGATGCGACAGCCACGAAACATCCCTCACAGGCGGTGCATCGGTAGGGTTAACCCGCCATTGGGTCAATACCTTCAGCACGGGTTGGTCACGGATCTAGTTACTTTGAGATCCTTCTGCTGTCCTTCATCCTAAGGCACTAGCGGGGGCTGGCGCATCTATGAAGGGGGCAGCTGGAGCAGATTCGCGCATTATCGAGTCTGCGTTCGCGAAAGAGTTCCAACATCGAAGCCTTTCTGGCGAATATGATGAGTTTCCCTCGGATTGTCTCGCTTTTGACGCGACCGCAGCTGATTCTTTACTGTGACGCCTTCCCCGACAATCTTCTCAACGGGAACGTAAGGGTCCAAACCCTTACCGACCCTGCGGCAGGTAACCCACCACTCGGTCGCAACGAAGACTTCTGCATTGGCCGCGAACATCAACTGTGATGTTTCCCTCTGCGTCCGTTTTGTATTCGGTGGCACCTTTCTCCCCTTTCACGAGAACCGACACTCTCTGGCCCACAACCCGTTCACCGATTTTTTGCGTTCAGAACGCGAATTTGGAAAGTTGTTGCCAGCGCAGTATGTAGAAAAAGGAAGGCCATTGAAACAACCAAGGGACCCCTTTTTAGGACGATCTTTCGCCACCTTGTCATTAGACTCTCCTGACACTCCAATGTCTGACTAGCACCCCTTTCTTGAGTTATGTCGCAACACATCAAGGAAGTAGTGCATGAGCGCCGACCAAGGATTGTAGGCATAAGCGCTGTCATCGTGGTAGGCAAAGTGTATGAAGAGACTCCCACCTATGTTTGAGTTCGGAAAATATGCCCTCGGCGGGTGGCGCAGACACTTGCCTTGAAGTGTCTGCGATCCCGCGGAGCGGGATGTTTCTGCCTGCGCTCATGGCATCCGGCCCATAGCGATGATCGCCGCGTCCTGCAAGGCAGAATGGCCAGCTTCACGATGGGCGCGTGCTGGAAAAACGCTTCGGGCGTGACATCCCCCATTCTAACCCCGCCCAGCTTCGCTGGCGCAGACATTGATGTTTAATGTCTGCGTCAGCCGCCAATCGGGTCCCACGGCTCACGCGGTGGGCTAAAAAGGCCTGCGCCCTCCGGGCCTGGGTTGTAGCGCAGGCCCTTGCGGCCTGCGGTTCTTTCTTGGTGATAAAAGCCGCGGGCCGTAAAGGCCCGCGCTACAAACCCGCCACGTGGCTGGGGGCGGCCCCATTCATCCTTCAGAATTCATAATTTTCCTTGTCGCCACTCAGCTTCGCTGATCGCAGAGATTAAACATCAATGTCTGCGCCACCCGCCCGTGATACGATAATCGCTTCATGAACATGCAGTATTGAAGGAGGAAAGTGTGAGAGAGCATGTCGACCATCACGACGCTGAATTGCTGCTGAGGCTTTATGAACTGCGCCGCGAAGAGAAATTGCGCCGGGCGCGGGCGTGGTTCTCGCTGGAGTTCCAGGCCAAGTCCACGGACGAATATTCAGAAAGTATCCCCCGGGTTCGGAGCAGGACGCATTCTTCCGCATGGTGGTGACCTATTGGGAAATGGTGGGGTCCATCGTCAACAGCGGCCTGATCAAGCAGGATTTCTTTTTCCAGAATACGGGCGAATTTTTTGGCGTCTGGGAAAGAATTAAGGATTTGATTCCGGCAGTCCGTGAGGCTTTCAAAAATCCGCACCTGTGGGAAAACCTGGAACTGATGGCCAAAGCTTATGAGGCCTGGATGGCCAAGCGCGCGCCGGACGCCCTTGAAGCTTTCCGCCAGCGGATCCAGGCGATCCAGAAGAAATAGACCCTGCGCGCCTCCAACAGGTTGCTGAAAGGGTGTTTCGGGCGACGTAATTTTCAGCGACCGTGAAGCGCACGAGGAAGCTTTTGGCCTGTGCAGTGAAAACAAGGCCGCCCTTAAAAAGATGCCTCGCGTCTGATGGCCTGGTTGGTCTTTCTGGACGAAAGCGGCTTTTTAATGGCACCGTTGGTGCGGCGCAGTTGGGCTACGGCTGGCCAAACGACCGTCCTGTACCAACGGGGCGCGCACCACCGCAAGGTGTCGGACATCGCGGCTCTGTGTGTCAGCGCGAACCGCGACGAACTCCGTTTCTACTTTCGCCTCCATGCGCGCGATATCTCCACCGTCCAGGTCACGGCCTTCCTCGGGGCGCTCGACCACGAACTCCATGCGCCTTGGCAGATGCTGTGGGACCGGATGAAAGCGCATCGAGCCCGCCGTACTCGCGACTTTCTCCTCGCCTATGGCGTAAAGCCGCATGCTTCGAACTGTCCGGGTGGCACGACTAAAGTCGTGCCCTTTCACAAAGCGGCTATTGTAAAGCCACCCTCATCAATGCACGGGGTTGTCGGCAGGACTGAAGTCGTGCCCTTGCACAAAAAGGGACTTCAAAATGCCGCAACGCCGGGAAGCCGTTTGACTTTCGCTGCCCGGCGGTATATCTCTAAACCGGTATCCAGCGAGATTGAGTGAAGAACCCCGGGCACACTTTCCCACGATCGGAGGGCGCCGTCGTGAAAATCCGAATCAAGGTTAACGGCAACTGGCGTGAAGACGAGGTTGAGCCGCGCCTGCTGCTGGTACATTACCTGCGCGAGGTTGCGGGACTGACGGGAACCCACATCGGGTGCGAAACATCCCTGTGCGGCGCCTGTACCGTGCTGCTGAACGGCGAGGCGGCAAAATCCTGCACCCTCTTCGCCGTCCAGGCCGATGGCGCGGAAGTCACCACCATCGAAGGCCTGGGCACGGACGGCAATTTCCACCCTTTACAGCAGGGCTTCTGGGAAGAGCATGGCCTGCAATGCGGTTTCTGCACGCCGGGCATGATTATCACCGCCCACCAGTTGCTGGGGCGCAATCCCCACCCGACGCGGGAGGAAATCCGGCACGCCCTGGAAGGCAATCTCTGCCGATGCACGGGCTACCAGCACATCGTCAAAGCCATTGAGTGGGCCGTGGAGCATTCCGGCGCCCAGCAGGCAGGCAAGACCGCCCACCCTGAAGCCACAACCTGACCGAGACAGCGCTCAAGAGGTGACGGATGGCCACCAAACTCCTGGGAGAACGGATCAAGCGCAAGGAAGATCCGCGGCTGATTCAGGGCCGCGGACATTACGTGGACGACATCAAGCTGGACGGCATGCTGCACATGGCTTTTGCCCGCAGCCCTTACGGCCACGCCGCTATTACTTCCATCAACACGGAAGCCGCCCGCAACGCTCCGGGAGTCGTGGCGGTCCTGACCAGCAGCGACCTGAAAGGCAGGCTGGGACAGGTGCCCTGCGCCGCCGGCATGAAAGGCCTGAAGGTTCCCGACCACCCCTGCCTGGCGGTTGAACGGGTGCGCTACGTTGGCGAGCCGGTGGCGGCCGTGGTGGCCACCGATCGCTACCTGGCAACCGACGCCGCCGCCCTGGTGGAAGTGGAATACGACATGCTCCCGGCAGTGACCAGCATGGACAAGGCGCTGGAGAGCGGTTCTCCCCTGGTCCACGAAAAGTTTGGCGACAACATCGCGTTCAAGGACACCCTGGAGGGCGGCGACTGGAAAACGGTTGAAGCCGACCCGGCGGTCAAAGTGATCAAGCAGCGCCTGATCAACCAGCGGCTGGGTCCCGTGGCCATGGAGACGCGTGGGGTGATCGCCAGCTACTCTCCGGGCGAAGACACCCTGACCGTGTGGTCGTCCACCCAGATCCCTCACCTGCTGAAGACCCAGCTTTCGGTGATGACCAGAATCGACGAGCCGCGCTGCCGGGTGATCGCTCCGGAAGTGGGCGGCGCGTTCGGCTCCAAGCTCAACGTCTATGGCGAAGAAGGCGTGGCCTGCTTTGCCTCAAAGCTGCTGGGCAAGCCGGTGAAATGGATTGAGGGGCGGCGCGAGAACCTGGCCGGCACCATCCACGGCCGCGACCAGATCAACGACCTGGAAGTTTATTTCAAGCCCGACGGCAAGGTGGTGGGATTGAAGTGCCGGGTGCTGGCCGATATGGGAGCTTATTTCCAGCTACTCACCCCGGCCATTCCCACCTCCACGCCGCTGATGATTCTGGGCTGCTATGACATCCCCTGCGTGTCGGTTGAAACCATCGGCGTCTTCACCCACAAGATGGCCACGGACGCCTATCGCGGCGCAGGGCGGCCGGAAGCCACCTACATCATCGAGCGCGCCATGAACATGGTGGCCCATGAACTGAAGATGGATCCCGTGGACGTGCGGACAATGAACTTCCCCGCTCCCGGCAAAGACATCACCATGGCCACGGGAGTCAGTTACGACACGGCCAACTACCAGAAGACCTTAAAGAAAGTATTGAAGATTTCCCGCTATCCTCAACTACGCAAAGAACAACAGCGCCTTCGCAAGAAGGGCAAACTGCTGGGCATCGGACTTTCAACCTACGTCGAAATCTGCGCCATGGGGCCTTCCAGCCGCATGCCTGCGGGCGGATGGGAAAGCGGCACGGTTCGCGTGGAGCCCACGGGAAGGGTGACCGTGCTGAGCGGCGCTTCGCCGCACGGCCAGGGCGAGCAGACCAGCTTTGCCCAGATTGTCGCGCAGGAACTGGACATCCCGTTCGACGACGTGACGGTGTTCCACGGTGACACGGCGCAGGTGCCCATGGGCATTGGAACGTTTGGAAGCCGCGCCACGGCCGTGGGCGGAACGGCTATCTACGTTGCCGCCCAGCGCATCAGGAAGAAAATGGCCCGCATCGCCGCCCACAAGTTGGAAGTGAAACCTGCCGATATAGTGTTTGACGGCGGAAAGATTCAGCTCAAAGACGGGTCAAAATCCGTGACCTTCAAGGAAGCGGCCGAAGAGGCCTACATGGCGCGCGAACTGCCTCCCGGCATGGAGCCCGGCCTTTCAGAGACCTACGTTTTTGAACCTCCGAACTTTACCTACCCGTTTGGCGCGCACGTGGCCGTGACCGAGGTGGATGAAAACACCGGCGAGGTCCGGCTGCGCAATTATTTCGCCGTCGATGACTGCGGCCGCATTCTGAATCCCCTGCTGGTTGAAGGGCAGGTGCACGGCGGCATTGCCCAGGGCGCGGGGCAGGCTTTGGTGGAAGATCTGGTCTACGACGAAAATGCCCAGTTGCTGACCGGCTCGCTGATGGATTATGCGGTGCCCAAGGCCCATCTGTTTCCGTGGTTTGAAACCGCCAACACGGAAACCCCGACGCCGGTGAATCCGCTGGGAGTGAAGGGCGTGGGCGAGGCCGGTACCATCGGCTCAACTCCGGCCATCGTCAACGCCGTGGCCGACGCGCTGGGAGTCCGCCACATCGACATGCCGCTGAAGCCGGAGAGGGTCTGGAACGTCCTGAAAGAAGCGGCGGCGCGGGAGGCAAGGCATCATGATTCCTGAGCCCTTCGAGTATCACGTTCCCAAAACGCTGGAGGAAGCCGTGCAGCTCGTGGCGCAGTTTGGCGAGGACGGCAAGGTGCTGGCCGGCGGGCACAGCCTGGTGCCGATGATGAAGCTTCGCCTCGCTTCGCCCCGGCACCTGGTGGATATCGCGCGGCTCGACGGGCTCCGTTACATTACTGAAAAAGACGGCCGCATAGAGATTGGGGCGCTCACCACGCATTACCGCATTGAATCGTCGAACCTGCTGAAAGAAAAGTGTCCCCTGCTGCCGCTGACGGCGCAGGAAATCGGCGACGTGCAGGTGCGCAACAAGGGAACGCTGGGCGGAAGCCTGGCGCATGCCGACCCGGCCGCCGACTGGCCCGCCGCCGCCGTGGCGCTGGGCGCGGAACTGAAAGCCGTCAGCACCAACGGCGAGCGATGGATTCCCGCTTCGGAATTTTTTGTCGACCTGATGATGACCTCGCTGGCTCCGGGCGAGATTGTGACCGCCATCCGCTTCCCTATGCTGCCCGCGCGCTCCGGCGATGCCTACGCCAAACATCATCACCCGGCATCGGGCTTCGCCGTGGTGGGCGTGGCGGCCCGCCTCACGCTGGATGTAAAGGGCCATGTGGCATCGGCGCGGGTGGGAGTCACCGGCATTGCGGCGGCCGCTTATCGCGCCCTCGAGGTGGAGAAGGCCATCACGGGCAAGGCGCCGAAAAATCTCCAGCAGGCGGCCAGCCACGCCGCCGACGGCATTGAGGCCAACGGCGATCTTTACGCCTCGGCGGAATACAGGGTCCACCTTGCCGCGGTCTATACTGAAAGGGCCCTGGCCGCGGCAGCCGAACAAGCCAAAAAGCATTGATTGAGGAAAGGAAGCCCGAGCACGGACTACGGCGCGAACTCGTAGCGCCGGCATCTTGCCGGCCTTCGTAAATGCCGCCGGGACGGCGGCGCTACATGAAGATTGAAGAAAGCAAGCCGTAGCAAGGACGGCGGCGCTACATGAAAATCCAAGGTTCATACAAAATCCCTGCCGCCCCCGAGATCGTTTACAAGCAGTTGCTCGATCCCGAAGCGCTGGCGCATGCCCTACCCGGCTGTGAGAAGCTTGCGCCCAACCCCGATGGCAGCTATCAGGCCGCAATGAAGGTTGGCGTCGCCGCCGTCAAGGGAACATACGAGGGGCGCGTGGAAATCCTCGACCAGAAGCCGCCTGAGCGGTTCCGCATGCGGGTGGATGCCCATGGCAAAGGCGGTTTCCTGAAAGGCGAAGGAGAAATCGTCCTTTCCGCTTCAGGCGATGAGACCACGGTCAGCTACTCGGGCGAGACGCAGGTGGGAGGCATGATCGCCGCCGTGGGGCAGCGCATGATCCAGGCCGCCAGCCGGCAGATTGTCACTCAATTCTTCCAGGCCTTTGCAAAGCAGATTCAAGCAGCTTCGTAGCAGGAAATTGGGTTGCCTGCCACAGTCTCATCCCGACGCAGCGAACCTCTCTGATTTCCCTGCTCTTCACGCCTGCCGCCCACCGGCTCACTGCCAATCGCAGGGGAGTATAATAGAAGTAGAAGAGGGTCACGGCGCCGTCATCGGGAGACCTCTGTAGCGATGAAAACACTTCGCGACATTCTGGAAGAATCGGTCCGCGAGGGCGATCTCTACGAGAAAATGGACCGCGGCTTCGTGCGCTGCGTTGCCTGCGGCCACGCCTGCCCGATTCCCGACGGCCAGGTGGGCGTCTGCAAGGTGCGCTCGAACCGCGGCGGAAAACTCTACGTGCCGTGGGGCTATGTGGGCGGCGTGCAGTGCGATCCCATCGAGAAGAAGCCCTTCAACCACGCCTATCCGGGAGCGCTGGCCTATAGCTTTGGCATGCTGGGGTGCGACCTGCATTGCTCCTACTGCCAGAACTGGGTCACCTCGCAGGCGCTGCGCGATCCTCAGGCCGTCTCTGCGCCACTGCGCGCCACGCCGGAATTGCTGGTGGAAGACGCCCTGAAGCAGGGCGCAAAAGTGATGGTCAGCACCTACAACGAGCCGCTCATCACCAGCGAATGGGCCGTGGCCATCTTCAAGCAGGCGCGCGCCGCGGGATTGAAAACCGGCTACGTCTCAAACGGCAACGGCACACCGCAGGTGATGGAATACCTCCGGCCCTGGATTGACCTGTATAAGATCGACCTGAAAAGTTTTGACGACCGGCACTACCGCCAGCTTGGCGGACGCCTGCAGCCCATTCTCGACACCATCCGCCGCGCCCATGCGATGGGTTTCTGGGTGGAGATCGTGACCCTGCTGATCAAGGGCTTTAACGATTCCGATGACGAACTGAAGCGCCTGGCGGAATTTGTTGCCGGCGTTTCCCCCGACATTCCCTGGCACGTAACGGCATTCCACAAGGATTACAAGATGACCGACCCCGCGGATACCACGCCGCAAATGCTGAAGCGCGCGGTGGGCATCGGCAGGGCGGCGGGTTTGCGATTTGTGTACGCGGGCAATATGCCCGGCCGCGTCGATGACCTGGAAAACACCCATTGCCCCAACTGCGGCGAGATTGCTCATCGAACGAAACGGCTACCACATCTCAAAATATCTGATTACCGCTGAGGGCCGTTGTCCCTCCTGCAACGCCTCCATTCCCGGCCGATGGGCTGACAAGTTTGAAGGCCAGATTGCCAGCTCGCCTTACCTGCCCTCCTTCCGCCGCCGCGGCGCGCAATTGACCACGCTGGACTGATTTCCACTGCGGCTATCGTCCATCCATCACTTGTTGGGGAATACAAAATACGGTGACGACGCTCATTCGTAGCGCCGCCGTCCCGGCGGCACTTTTCAGGGCCGGCAAGATGCCGGCGCTACGGAAGTCAGCCACTCAATCCTCATTAGTGAAGGTGGAAGAAGAAGTATCCCGGGCCGACCCGCATGCTGTGAATGATCCACGGCGGAGAGAGCGCCCCGATCAGAAATCCGGCCACGGCCTGCACCAACGCCAGCGGCCAGATGTTGGGATGGCGGGTAAAGATTTCCGCAAAGACGAACCCTCCCGCAAAAGTGGCCGCCATGAGAACGGGATTCGGAATGTGCGCGCCCGCAAACAGCAGCCCGATGGCAAACGAACGCAGGTGCGGAGATCTTATGACTTTCATCAATCGCCGGTGGAAGTAAGACTGCGTAAGGTATTGCTGAAAAGAGCACCAGACAAGATAACCGCCAAACACCAGCCAGGCGCGCGGAGAAGCAAGCCGGGCGGCGCTGTCATGCGCCCACAAGCCGTAAGAGACGCCCGCAACCACGACGATCGCGAGCACGGGAAGGCTGGCGCGGAAGCATGGCCGGAATTCCCGGCCCGTCAGTCCCATTCCCTCCAGCGTGTCGCCATAAAACCACTGGCTGAAGAGAACGGCGGCCAGCAGCGGAAGCCAGAGAAAAGGGTGCGCCTCCTGCCAGCGCCAGATGTAAAGCAGAATGGCCGCGTAAACAGCCAGTACCTCGCTGGCCGTGATCCACGGACTGATGGCCCGGGGCGCAACAGAAGTTTCTTCAGCAACCTCGCGACTTGCCACAGGCATCGATCCCCCGTTCCTATTCTACTGAGGATTGCATAATGGAGTGACGGACTTCCGTAGCGCCGGCATCTTGCCGGCCATGGAAAATGCCGCCGGGACGGCGGCGCTACAAACCGGCCTCGGTAAGGCACGCCTCAGGGCTGCACGCAAAGCCGGAGGCAGCTACACGCCGGCAAGCATTTGCCGGACCAGCGCCAAAGAATCTTCCCTGGACATTTCAGGTGGCGCAAACAATTCGTCCCATTCCACGTCGGGAAATCCCATGCGAGTCAGTTTTGCAGGAAGCAACTGGCGGAGGACGCGCGGATCATGTGATGGAAAAGCCTCAACGGCCTGGAAGATTGCCCGGTGCAGCGTGCTCTTCCACGCATAGCCGGCGAGCGGCGGAACGAGGGCATCCCGCAGGCCGCCTTCTGAAGTCGCAGCGCACAGCAGGCGCAGGGCGAGCTTTTCGAGATGAAGGTCTGTTCCCATAGGCTCGCGAGCGTCAGGCTGCCGCCTTCTCGCCGGATTCCCCGGACGGCTCTGCCGGGGCGCGGGTGCTGGCAAAGAATGACCACTCGCTGCCCCAGGTGGCGACCCGGAACCAGTAGCGGCCGAACATCACCAACTGCTGCCCGATGAAGAGCAGCCCCAGCACCAGCAAGGCGCTGTCGGAAGACCCACCGCTGTCGCCAAGAGCTGCATGAATCAAGTGCCAGGGCGTCACCAGGCGATAGATCCCCAGCAGAGCAAGCCCGCCGAGCGATGGAATCGCGTAAACAACCACCGCCTTGGGCAGGCGGCCGATGCAGAATCCCAGGGACGCCAGGAAGGCTTGCACAAATCCCGATCCTTCGCCAAAAACGATTCTGACCCGGGCAAACTCAATGACCAGATTGACGAACGCCAGCGACAGCAGGACCAGGAGGCCGACTGCGAGATGGACCACGTATGCCGACCGGTCATTCATCCAGTAGAGGGTCGCATGGTCAACGAATCCGCCCAGGCCGGTGTACAAATAGCGGAAGATCGCCCAGTAGGCAGCCAGGGCAATGAGCATCAGCCAGAGCATGCGCCAGGCATAGCGGCCGCAGTCACGGAAAAACGCACCCAAGCGGAAGCGCTCCTGCCGTCGCTGGAACCGCGCGAGAATTCCCCCGGCCAGGACGGCGTTCACCGGCAGCGCCATCAGCCCCATGACCATGATGAATTGCGCATAACGTTCGAATGCGCCGCGATTGTTGAAGGAAAAATCCGTCAACCAGTCGACGGGAAAACCCGTCAGCAAGTTCCGGCTCATCAGGCTGTGTGAAGTAAAGTTGAGCATTCCATGGTAAATCGGCAATGCGGCAACGGCGGCCAGCAGCAGGTTGGCCGCAAAAAGCACCCACACTGCCGGCCACGCCCGCCGCGCAAGCCTGAGCCCCTGGCGAATGGCTGCCCGTGCGCTTACCATGTCCACTCCAATTTTTGGCAGGTTTCAAATCACGCCTCATAACAATGCCGCCATCCATGGCCACTGTAGCCGCTAGCTGAAAAATCCCGCTGCAAAAAACAGGTTTTCGATCCAGAAAATCCATCGGATATACCATTTTGCGGCAAACAACCTGTGCGCCTTCACGGTGCGGCTGTTGTTGGTGTAATTGGCATCCACCACAAGCTTGCGCGAGGGATCGACCACAGCCGACGTTACCTTGTGTGGCCCCTCGTAGCTGAACTTCGTCCACCGGTATCTGCCGTCCCAATGCTCATGCGCCACCCTGCCGTTATCAAACGTTACATCAACGTCCACCGGCGCAGACGCCCCACCCAGTCGCCGAACGATAACGGTTGAACGATACTGCTTTTGCTTGCTTTCCTGGTATTCCCTTAGAGCGTCTTTCCGGGAATAGTAGGCCTTCTTCCCGCTCTCATCGTAAATCCCGGTCCTCCCGTACGAGGGGTCGTTCCAGATGCTGGCTACCTCATAATCAGCCAGGTCGGAATTGTAGAAAAATTGCTGGAAAAACCAGTCCATGTTGCGGCCGGAAACCTGGTTGACCACATCGATGAAGTCGCGCGTGGCGGGATGCCGGTAGCGCCACTGCTGCTGATAGGTCCTCATGACCCGGGCCATCACCGTGGGCCCGAGATATTGCTCGAGCGTGTCGAGGTCCAGCGCCGGCCGGGAATAGGAATTCACCACGTAGCTCATCCGGGTCCGGTACTGCCAGCCGTTGCGCACCAGGTTGTCGTCGGTGGCGTGCTGAAGGTAGCCGCCGCGGCCGGAGGTATCTTCCGGCAGCCTGACGCAGGAAAAATAGGGCCCGACAGGAATGGATCCCACTCCCGCAAAAGGAAAGCCGGGAAGCGGGACCCGCAGCCAGGTGAACCCCTGAAACGGAATGCCCAGGAAGCGCAGGTACGAACACGGATCGCCGTAGGCCGTTTCCAGAACTTTGGCGGTCGAGTAGGTCACAAATCCCTCGTCGAGCCACGGCTCTTCAAACTCGTTGTTGCCCACCAGTCCGTACCAGAACTGGTGGCCGAATTCGTGGATGGTCACTCCCTCCGGCTGGAACTCGTGCTTGCCCGGCCAGAAGTTGGAGCCTGCAACAAACAGCGTGGGATACTCCATTCCCGAGGTGTAGGAATTGCGCGGCGGGTCGACAACCGTCAAAGTGTCATACGGATAGGCGCCGTACCACAGTCCGTAATATTTGAGCCCGTTGAAGGCGGCGCGAAAATAACGGTCTGCGAGATTCCGATGGCTCGGCTGCAGCAGAAGAGTGACCGACACATTGCGCAGCGCCATATCGGATGCGGGCAGGCCCAGGATTTCGCTCCACTTCGTAAGCAGGTCGCCGCGGACTTCCTGTCCCCAGTCGAACGTGCGCGTGATCTTGATGAAATCCGGGCTGGCTGTCCAGGCAAAGTCGTGGACATCCTGCTGATAGAAATTGTAGGTGGTGGTGCCGTTCGAATTCTTTTGGTCCGACCGCTGGTAAGCCTGTGGCGCCGACGATATAACTGGAAGGAACGGTCAGGTCTACATCATAGGTTCCATAGTCGGCATAAAATTCGGTGTAGCGGTGGAACTGGTGGCAATTCCATCCGCCGGTTGTGCGGCCGCGCTCGCCCGGCCCTTCGTACACGCCCATCTTGGGAAACCACTGCGCAACCAGAAAATAATTGCCGTCGTAGCCTGTCCGGGCGAAGGCCCTCGGGAGTTTTGAGGTGAAATCGACAGAGAGCTGGATGGTTCCTTTGGGAGGGATCGGCTGCGGCAGCACGATGCGGACGACCGTGCGGTCATCGGCATTGTTGTCGTCCGGATGCGCATAGGTGATGAGCGGAGTCAGGTCCGCGCCGTTGAGGATTTGAATCCTGTCAATCTGCTCCCAGCCCCACTTTTCCTTCCCTGGAATCGTCAGCCAGTCGCTCAGCGAGTCAGGCCCCCGGGCGATGGGGTCGCGGCGCATGAAGGTGCTGTCGAGGTTTTTGAAGGCGTTTAAATAGAGATGAAAATAAAGATCGGGAATCGTGTCGTCGGTGTGGTTCCACCAGGTCAGCACATAGTGGCCCTTGATGGTCTTGGTGGCAGGAGTCCAGAGTTGCCGATATTTTATATTGAACGATGGGATGTTCGATATGCGACTGGATAGGTTTGGGCCGAAACCGGAGACGCGGTTCCCGCTACACATGCAATCAGGCTGCACAACAGCAAGACGCAGAACGCGCGCATCCAGTCCGCCTCACGGATGGTTTGACCAGGATTGGTTGATACAGGCCCCTGCCAGATGGCTGAAGGGACGAGCGCTATCTTATCAAAATCAGGCCGGCAAGAGCGAAACATTCCCTCAGCCCGCATCCCTCTGATATCTCAGAAAGCCCGCAACGGAAAGGGGGCTTGAGGTATCCAATAGATTTGTGCGTTGGATCCGGCAAGCCTCGGCTATGCAGGATGGGAGGCGTGCAGCTATACTGAAAGGTTTGTGCCCGCTAAGTCATTGCGCACAAAGCTCAAGCAGGCCCGGCCGAGGGATCTGCCAGAGAAACCCAAGGCGGGTTAAATTCACGACAGGAAGGGCAGGAACGGTTTTTGCAGACTGACGCGCCACGCTACCTACAGGCCAGGCGGTTAACGATTTTGACCCTTGCGGGAATCCTCGGACTCGCTATCTTTTGCAGTGGCGCGTCCAATGCCGCGCCACCCCAGCAGACCCAGGAGTTAAAGGGCCAGATCGTCGACGAGAACAAGGCCCCCATTCCGGGGGTTCAATGTGTGCTCCAGGGCGGACTGCTTCCCAGCCAGGGAATCACCGTCACCACCGGTTCCGATGGAGACTTCAGCATCCGAGGCCTTCTGCCAGGCACTTACGTTGTGACCTGCACAGCCCTCGGGTACGAGCCCTATGTGGCGACCGGCGTGGTGGTGACCTCCAGTGAAGCGCCTTCGCTACATGCCGTCATGCCATCCCAGAAGAAACTCGTCGAGAAGGTTGAGGTCCGGGCCGAGGCGGGCACCGTGGGGCAGCAGTCTTCAGCGCCCCCATCCACCCTGAATTCGCAGGAACTCACCACCCTGCCTGTAGCCGAGCAGAAGTTCAAGGCGTTCCTGCCGCTGGTTCCGGGAGTGATCCGTTCTCCCAACGGGAAGATCAGCATCAAAGGCACTTTGGAAAACCAGGGCATGCTGCTGGTGGATGGCGCCCAGGCCGTGGACCCCATCACGGGCAGTTTCGATATCGACCTTTCCATTGACGCCATCCAGTCGCTGAACGTTTACAAGGCGCCTTTTGAGGCCCGGTATGGCGGCTTCTCCGGCGGCCTGACCACCATCGAGACCAAGGCCCCTTCCTACCAGTGGGGGTGGGACCTCAACGACTTTTTCCCCGGATTTCGCGGCCGCAGCGGCCACCTGGTGGGCATCAACGACTGGGAACCGAGGCTCAGCTTTACCGGCCCGATCTGGAAAGACCGCCTCAACTTTTCCGAATCCTTTATCTACGACATGCTGAAGATTCCGGTTCGCGGACTGGCCTGGCCCAACAATGAAACCAAGAAGGAAGGCTACAACTCGCTCACCACGCTGCAGTACGTCTTTTCACCGCACCATATCATGTCGTTCAATCTCCACGTGTTTCCGCGAAAGCAGGAGTTCGCCAACATCGATTCCCTGATCCCGCAGCCGGCCTCGGCCAATCTATCCGAGCGTGGATACTCCGTGCAGGGTAACGACAGCTACCAGTTCAAATCGGGCGCCATTCTGAACAGCCTTTTCAAATACACCCGGTTTGACGCCAACTCGCACGGCCAGGGACCGGAAACCATGCTGGTGACCCCCAACGGTTACGGCGGAAACTACTTTAACGCCTGGGCAAGAAAAAGCGACCAGGAAGAAGGCACCCTGAACTACCGCTTTCCGGAATGGAACTGGCTGGGCAAACACCGGTCCGATATCGGCGGAGACTTTATTTACCGCGCCTATACCGGAACCAGCCAGTCGCAAACCGTGAAGGTCACCCGGCAGGATGGGAGCCTGGCGGAGCAGATTGATTTCCTGGGCCCGGGTGGAGCACCCTCCACTCAGTCCCCGTCACTGTTTTCCACCAGCAATGCCGAGGGAGCGGCCTACGTCGGCGACCACTGGATGGTCACTGACCGCGCCGCGATGGATTTCGGATTTCGCTATTACGGGCAGGCCGTGGGCGAACTCGCCACCTTTTCTCCGCGCCTGGGCATAGTGCTTTCACCGGAAAAGAGCGGCCGAACCGTGATCAGAGCCGGGGTGGGCGTCTTCAAGTCGCGCATCCCTCTGCTGGCCGCCGACTTTGACAGCAATCCCACCAGGATGGTGACGCTGTTTGACCCCCAGGGCAACGTTCTGGGGAATCCCATCACCTACACGGCCCAGTGTGCAACGAGAGGGCCGGCGGGGCTGCTCATGCTCCCTGATTGTTCTGATCTGGATGCCACGCCCTACAACCTCACGTGGCAGGCCCAATTCAACCGCCAGATGACCAGTCATATTGCGGTCCGGGTCGGGTACCTGGGCAGCAGCACCTACAAGGAATTCGTCGTCAACCCCGTCCAGACCTCGCCGACTCTGGGCATGTTGCTGCTTTCCAACCGCGGCGCGGCGCGATATCACGAACTGGAAGCCATGGTGAGTTATCGCGACCCCAAAGGGAACCAGCTGAACGCCTCCTATGTGCGCAGCGGCACCATTGGCGATCTGAATTCACTGGCCCAGCTCTACGTCCCTTACGAAGATCCCGTCATTCGCCCCGATGCTTATGCAAGCCTGGCGGCGGACGTGCCGGACCGCATGATCGCCTGGGGAATCTTTCATCTCCCCAGCAAGGTCACCTTTGCTCCGGTGATTGACCTGCACACCGGTTTCCCGTGGTCACAGGTGAACGAATTCCAGAACTACGTGGGCACACCCAACAGCAGCCGCTTTCCGACTTTCTTCTCCTTCGACTTCAAGGTATGGAAGATGTTTCCGCTGCCGCACTGGCTTCCCTGGGGAGGCGGATTCAAGCTGCGCTGGGGCATCGGCGTCCGCAACCTGACGGATACGCGCGATCCGCGGGATGTTTACAACAACATTACTTCGCCCAACTTCGGACACTTTGTGGGTTACCAGCACCGCGTGATTGAAATCAACGTAGACACCGGCGAGTAGCCACAGCCCTTCAAGATGCCGTGGCAGAGGTTTCCGGTCAGGTGGCCTGAAGCAGTCCACCCCGCAGCCGTTAGACGGGGCATCCTGCGCGGTCTCTCGGTACCATGCGGCCGCCGGAAATCAGCCGGTAGCGCTCGCCGCGCCAGACAATCTCCGACCCCGCAAAGCTTCCACACCACAGGATGAATCCCAGCAGGTCACGGAACGGATAGAGCCAGCAGTAAAGGGCGGAATAGCGGTCGCCCGTGACGCCCCATCCCACCACCAGCGCCTGCACAACCCGGTTGGCAAACGCCGCGCCCAGCAGGCCCAGCCCCAGCGACCAGTTGCCCGATATCCAGCCCGCTGCCAGGCCCAGCAGGCCGAAGGGCATGGCAAACGTCAACCCCGTGCCCAGGTGGCCCAGGCGGCGCGAAAAACGCGAACTTTTCATCCAGCGAAGCTGATGGAGCAGCGACTGCCGCGCCGTGCGGTTCAAAACGATGTGGTCAATGACATGGCGCGAGAGCACAACCGTTTTGCCGGCTTCGGCGGTTAAGGCCCCCATGACGAAATCGTCGGCACAGTAGTCTTGCAGCACTCGGAACCCGCCCCAGCCTTCCAGAACGTCTTTGCGGATGACCATGGTGGGCCCCAGTGCGAACTTCATTCCTTCCAGAAGGTCGGCCACCAGCACGCCGGACGACATTTCGATAGACATGCCCAGGGCTTCGAGGCGCGACCAGAACCCTCCGGTTGAAACCCCGCGGTACAGACAGGTCACCATGCCGACGCTCGCGTCCAGCATCGGCCGGACCACCTGCTGAAGGTAGTCCGGCGTCACCCGCACGTCGCTGTCACTAATCACCCAAATAGGATAGGCGGCCCGCGGCGCCATCTTCTCCATCAGGTGGACCTTGGCGTTCGGATAGGCCGGCTCGCCCGACAGCACAATGTGGGCGGGAACCTGCGGATATTTCCGCCGGAGCGATTCGACCACGGCCAGCGCCGGATCAGACGCAGCGCGCGCGCCGAAGATCAGTTCGTAAGCCGGGTAGTCCTGGCGGAAAAAGCTTTCCAGGCACTCCTCCAGCAAGGGCTCCATGCCGTGCAACGGCTTCAGGACCGTCACCGGCGGCAGGGCCGCCTTCCCTTCCCTTAAAACGCCATCCTGCCGGGTGGTCACCCGGAAGCGGACAGAAGCAATCACGACCAGCGCAAGGTAAACGCTGGCAGCCAGGAGCCCCGTTCCTGCAACGATGAATAAGATGTGTTCAAGCATCAAGTACACAAAGAAACCGCGCGCCCCATATCATAAGGCAGCAGCAGGAATCGGGCCAGAATATAAGGGTTGATCTCTCTGCAAGACCGGAAGGGCGGTGTTCAATCTTTGCTAGGCGCAGGGCTCAGACGGCCTTTGCGAACGTAGAACTCCGTGCCACGCCACTCGATGCGCCGCTTGGAAAAGCTGACGGCAAGGATGACGAAGGCCAGAGCGTCCCAGGCAGGCACCAGCCACAGCCTTTTTCTGAGCAGCGGGTCCTTCAGGCCCCACACCCCCACTGTCCATGCCACGGCCAGCCGAAGCACCAGATAAGCTCCCAGGAAACCTGTCGTTCCCTCCCAGCTGTGCTGCACCAGGGTTGCGGCCACCACCCAGGGAAGCGCCTGCGTCAGCAGCCGGCCCAACTGGCCCCACGGGCGCGAATGTCTTACACCCACAGCCCAACGGAGCTGGTGCTTGACGGCGTCCAGCGCCCCTTGCGACGGGGAAAGGGTGGCGACGGTGTAGGGGATCAATTCAACATTGCGGCCCGTCCCCACAATCCGCCGGCCCAGTTCAAAATCATCGGAAAAGCAATCCGCAATGGCCTCGAATCCGCCGATTTCTTTCAGACCTTCGGCAGTGACGGCCGTAGTCGCGCCCAGGGCAAACTTGACGCCTTCCAGTTGCCACGCCACGATGACGCCGGCCAGGAAGTCGGAGGTCAGGCCGACGGCCTCGATTTCAGAACCCAGCCTGGCTTCCGGCTGCATGTGGTACATGCAGGTAACGGCTCCAACCTTCGGATTCCGGAAGGGGCTGACAACCGCCCGCAGGTAATCGGGCTGGACCCGGATGTCGCTGTCGCTGATCACCAGGATGGGGTGGCGCGCCTCGCGCGACAGCCTGCACAGTTTGCGCACCTTGCTGTTCCAGCCCTTGCACGGCGAACCGATGAACAGCCGGATGTTGTGCCCGGGATAATCCTCCATCAGCTTCCGGATGACAGGAATGGCGGGATCGTCGGCATCCCTGACCCCGAACAGTATTTCGTAGTCGGGGTAATCGAGATTGCAGAAGCTGGCGAAATTCTCGTAGGCTTCGCGGTCAAGGCCTCTGACGGGCTTCAGTATGCTGACCGGGGGAGTAAAATCAGGATCAAGGCCGGGACGCCGGCGAAAATAGCGCCAGGCGCTGAACAGCACGGCCAGGTAATAAAGCAGCGAAATGATGGCGCCGACTGAAACGAACCACTCGAACAGGTGCAGGTGCGAATGCATTACCTTCGTCCTCTTTACGTCAGATGCAGACCAGCGCCACTCCGATACAGACGATGATGACGCCGATCCATCTCTCCCGGTTCACCTGCTCACCCAGCAGGAATTGGGCGCCCAGGGCTCCCACCGCATAACTCGCAGCCGTGGCGGGAACCACCAGGCTCACGTTCGCCCAGGAAAGAAGCGCCAGCAGTGAAAAGAACGCCACGGCCATCAGGCTGATCCCGATCCACAGCCACTTCACTCGAAAGCCCCGGCCGAGAAATCGCAAAACGTTCAGTGGAGTAAAGCGTTTGATTTCTCCAACCGTCTTCATGGCGCGGGACAAGGAAAGATCGCCGAGCTGTCCCGCCACCACAACAATCGAAATAAAAAGGGCCGTCCGGGCCGTCATGGGCTTTGCTTTGTGCTGGGGTGCGTCCCGCCCACCACGAAAACTCCCACGCAGATCAGGCTGACGCCCATCCAGCGGGTGGCGGGGACATGCTCCCCCAGAAAGAAGTATCCCATCAGGGCCACCAGAACATAACCAATGGCCGAGGCGGGTGAAACGTAACTGAAGTCCGCCCAGGATAGCACGAGCATGTAGCTCACCAGGAAGAGCATCAGCAGCCCGATGGCCAGCCAGAGGGTCCCGCTGCCAAAGGCTCTTGCAAAATAGGCGATGGCGGCCCCCGGGGCCCAGCTATGGAGTTCGCCGACCTGCTTCATGCTCTGACTGAGCAAAACGTCACCGGACGATCCGAAGGTGACCATAAGCGCCAGCAGGACAAAAGTCCTGCTCCGCTGGCTTTTGGATTCAGACATGAACTTCCATCGCCCAAAACCTCAGGAATTTGATGGCGGCCCGGAAGCCACGTCAATAGCCGGAACGCTGATTCTAACTGTCTTTTGCGGGCCTTTGCGGGCAAACTTGAGCCGCTCGCTCCGCAACCGGAGAAACTCCACGGCCTCCGTATAAAGCCGCTTGCGCTCGTCTTTTTCCCACAGAGCCTTCCGCAGGATGCGCCATACAACGCGCGGGCGGAAGTAGTATTCATCGTAAAAGCGGTTAACCGCGTCCATCATCTGGGAGGTTGAAAGGTCCGGATACTCAATGTGAGGCAGCTGGTGGCCACTGGTATCCGACATGGGAAGATTCACCAGTTGTCCCGCCTCGAGCAACTGGTTGTACATCTCGGTGCCCGGATAACCGTGGGCGATGGACACCTGGATGGTTTCCGTATCCAGTTCCTTGGCGAAATCGATGGTGCGCTGGATGGTTTCCGGCGTCTCGCCCGGCAACCCGATGATGAAGTCGCCGTGGATGGCGATGCCGACCTCTTTGCAGTTCTTCGCGAACCTGCGGGCCATTTCAGTGGTGGCGCCCTTCTTGATGTTCTTCAGAATCTGGTCGTCACCCGACTCGAAGCCCACAATAAACAGGCGGGCGCCGCCGTCGGCCATGGCTTTCAGCGTTTCGTAGTCCGTGTGGTCACGCGCCGTGCAGGACCAGCGAAAGCCCAGCGGCTTGAACTTCTTTGAAAGCTCCATCACGCGGTCTTTGCGGATGTTGAACGTGTCATCGTCAAAAAAGAACTCTTTCGCCTGCGGAAACAGCTTCTGCGCCTGCCGGATTTCGGTGACCACATTATCCACGGAACGGGTGCGCCAGGCGTGGCCGGAAAGGGTCTGCGGCCACAGGCAGAAGGTGCAAAGCGCGGGACATCCGCGGGAGGTATAAAGCGAAACGAAGGGATGGAGCAAAAACGGAACGTTGTAATTCTCAATCGTCAGGTTGCGCTTGTAAACCTCCGTGGCAAACGGCAGGCGATCCAGATCTTCCGTCTGCAGCTGCTCGCGCGGCGGGTTGTGGACAATTTTGCCGTCCTTTCGATAGCTGGCGCCCAGAATCTCGCTGAGGGGTTTGCCCTGCGCGAATTCAACCACCGCATAGTCAAATTCGCCGCGCACGATGAAATCGATGTCCTCGCTGGCCATCAAACTCTGGTCAGGCTGGATCTGTACCGGCGGGCCCACAAAGCAAACTTTCAATCCGGGCTTGGCCTCCTTCATCTTGCGCACCAGCTGCAGGTCAATCTCAAAGCCCACCGCGGAGGTGAAAAGAACCAGAAAATCGTAGTCCTTGGCAATTTCCACGGTCTGCTGGGGAGTGACCTTGTGCGGGGGAGCATCCAGCAGACGGCTGCCGGGCAACATCCCCGCCGGGTAGGTCAACCACACGGGATACCAATAGGACTCAATCTCCCGGGTGGCCGGCCACCTGGAACTGGCGCCACCGTCAAATTTCTCGAAACTCGGAGGATTCAGCAACAGCGTCTTCAAAACAGACCCCATACAAACTCCCTTCTATCGATAACCCCTTGATGCAACAATGTTGTCTCTCTCCCGCCTGCAGAGGCTATTGTACCCGAAAGATATAACTGCTTTCGAATTTACTCGCTTCGAAACGGGGAACTCATCCTGAACCGTCCCCTTTACAATTCTAACGCCTTCGACCCGAACCGGCCACCTGTCTTCTGTGCGACTCGCTCCCTGAAGAGATTTCCCTGCCCGCTAATTGGCGTTCAGCCGCTTCAGAGCGTCACGGGCCGTTTGATTGTCCGGGTTCAGCCTGAGAGCGGAACGGTATTGACTGATCGCCTCCTGCGCCTTTCCCTGGATTTCGTAAATCCGTCCCAGCCAGTCATAAGCCGCCGCATGCGCCGGGAAATCATCACGCCGGGGGGTGCCGGCCAGGTAGGCTTTCAGGTCCTGCTCGGCGCCTGAAAGGTCCTGCCGCTTCATGACGCTGGCCACGGCGCTGTAATATTTCAGGCGCGGATCATGAGGCACAATCGATGAGACCGCGCGGACGGCGGCCTCCACTTCCACCGGCCGCTGGTCAGCCTCATAGAAGTCCGCAATCTCAAAGTAAGCTTCGGCCCGCTGCGGCCTGGCTTCCAGAACTTTGCGGTAGTTCTTTGCGGCGAGCTGCGGATTGTTCAAATCGCGCCAATAGATGGCACGGGCCAGATCGCCTTCGGTGCTGTCACGCGAGGCAATGGCTTGCACCTGTTCCCAGGCCCTTTCCTTGCTGCCCCCCAGAATCCAGGGAGCCTGCACATAAAACTCCATCAAATCGCGGCGGGCGGCCAGGTTGTCCGGATCCAGTTGGATGGCCGTTTGATATTCCAGCCTTGCCTTCCGGGCCAGCAGGAAGCTGCGGGTTGTATCCGCCCTCATGCCGTAGGCGCGCGCCAGCCAGTAGTGTGATTCCGTACAGTCGGGCGACAATTGGGCCGCCCGCTCGGCAAAAGTAACCGCCTGGCCGTAGTCGCCCAGGTCCAGGAAGGAACGCGCCAGCCACAGCGTGGCCTGGGCATCCCCGGGGTCCTTCGCAACCTGCTGCTGGAGAACCGATGCCACCTCGGCGTACTTGCCCGCATCCAGGTCATTGGCGATGCTGGGCCTCGCAGGGCATGGGCTGGGCGCGGCATGGCCTGAAGCCCATCCCTGAGCTCCCAGAGCAAAAACAGAAATTAACGCTGCAATAATCTGTATTTTCAAAAATTTCATAAGCTAAGAGGTTAATCGGCAAGACCTAGGAAGTAACTTCAGGCAGGCCTCCATTGTTGGAGCAGTCCATAATCTGCACATTTTAGCAAAAACCTCAACAAAACGTATAGAGGGTAATTCCAACAGGCGGTACAACCCTCACCTGAATATGATGCATCTTTTCAGGAGATGGCGCATCAATAATACGGCAAGAGCTACGACTCTACGGCGCGACACTTGTTCCGGCCCCGGCGGCAGTGCCTAAGCCCCCGCTTATCTTGACGGTACGGAAAGACCATGAGAGGATGACCTTTGTGTGCATGTAGCAGGAAAGGATGATGATAAGATAATGAATGTGGCTCCTCAGGTTGAGAACTCTGTCTGCACTGAGCCGGGAACGTTGCTGCTTCTCCGGCCCCGTGGCTTTTGTGCGGGTGTGATCCGTGCGATTGATGTTGTTCGCATGGTGCTGGAAAAGCTCGGACCTCCGGTCTATGTGCGGCGGGAGATTGTGCACAACCGTTACGTTGTGGACGAACTGGCCAGCCAGGGCGCGGTGTTTGTCGAAAATCTTGAAGAGGTGCCCACCGGAGCGGCGGTCATTTTCAGCGCTCATGGAGTTTCCCCCGCCGTCCGCGAGGAAGCGCGCGCGCGGCAGCTCCGCATTATCGATGCCACCTGCCCGCTGGTGACCAAGGTCCACCTGGAAGTCATCCGCTACGCCCGCGAAAACTACACCATCGTCCTGATCGGCCATCGCGATCATGATGAGATGATTGGCACCCTGGGAGAAGCCCCGGAATCCATCCATCTGATCTCCTCCGTCGAGGACGTGGAGTCCATGAACCCGGCCGATCCCAACCGTATCGTTTACCTCACGCAGACCACCTTGAGCCTTGACGACACAGCAGAAATCGTCGAGCGGCTGAAACAACGCTTCCCTGCCATTATCGGGCCTCCGGGACAGGACATTTGTTATGCCACCCAGAATCGGCAGATGGCCGTGAAGGCCATCGCCCCCAAGGCGGATGGGATCCTGGTGGTGGGGGCACAGAACAGTTCAAATTCGAACCGGCTGGTGGAAGTTGCCCGCCGAGGGGGGACGGCAGCCTACCTGATCGGCAACGCTGACGATATCCTGCCTGAATGGGTGAAGGGCCACCGCCGTATTGGTGTCACCGCAGGTGCGTCAACCCCCGAGGTTCTGGTCCGACAGGTTGTCGATCGTCTGAAGGAGTGGGGCTTTACGCGAGTGGAGGAAGTCGAGTGGATCGAAGAAGACGTCCGCTTTGCCCTCCCGGCGGAATTGAAAGTTTAAGAAGCGCTTAAGGAGTACGCGGGGGGTCCATGACACAGGAAGCGGGAATTGAGCTCGAGCCGTTCAAAAACGGGCGTGCGGTTGGAGCGGTGGATGCTGAACTCGATCAGCGTGTTCAGCAGTCTATTGCGCGAGCCACCGAGCATCTGATTTCCTTACAATCTCCGGAGGGCTACTGGGTCGGCGAGCTGCAGGCCGATTCCACGCTGGAGTCGGACTATATCTTTTTCCTCCACGTGGCCGGCCAGTTTGATCCCGAGCGCGTGGCGAAACTGGCCAATTACATCCGCCGCCGGCAGCTCCCGGACGGAGGGTGGAATATCTACCAGGGCGGCCCTTCCGAGCTGAATGCCACCGTCAAGGCCTACGTGGCGCTGAAGCTGGCCGGCGATTCTCCTGACCACCCCCACATGGCGGCCGCGCGCCTTAGAATCCACGATCTCGGCGGACTGGAACAGACCAACTCTTACACCCGTTTTTATCTGGCGCTGGGTGGCGCCGTAAAATGGAAGCATGTGCCCGCTATCCCTCCGGAGTTAATGCTTCCGCCCTCCTGGTTTTTCTTCAACCTTTACTCCGTCTCATCCTGGACGCGCGCGATTGTGGTGCCGCTCACCATCCTGTATACGCTGCGGCCAGAATGGCCGGTGCCGGAGTACGCCCGCGTGGATGAGCTTTTCCGCGATCCTTCGGGGCACATTCCCGCCTTTGACTGGGACCGCAAAATCATCAGCTGGCGGAACCTGTTTTTGTCCATTGACCGATTGTTCAAACTGCACGAGTCCCTGCCCTGGAAACCCTTCCGCAAAATGTCCTTTGAGCGCGCGCGGAAGTGGCTGCTGGAGCACCTGGAAAGGAGCAAGGGACTGGGAGCCATTTTCCCGGCCATGGTCAATTCCGTCTTCGCCCTGCTGGCGATGGGATATCCTGCAGACGATCCCCTGACCGCACGCGAGCTGCAGCACCTGCGCGATTTTGAGATTGAAAAGGGCGACACGATTTGCCTGCAACCCTGCCTTTCACCCGTGTGGGACACGGCGATTGTGATGTACTCGCTTGAGGAGGCGGGCCTTCCGCCGGACCACCCGGCGCTGGTCAAGGCCGCGAGCTGGCTTCTTGACCGCCAGATTGTCGGCCCCGGCGACTGGCAGATCAAGAACAAAGACGCCGCGCCCGCGGGCTGGGCCTTTGAATTCCAGAATGATTTCTACCCGGACGTGGATGACGCCTCCTTTGTCATGATGGCTCTCCAGCGGGTTGCTTACCCGGAAAAGGCGCGGCTCGAACACGCCCTTCGCCGCGGCCTTGACTGGCTGGTGAGCATGCAGAACCGGGATGGCGGCTGGGGCGCCTTTGACCGCGACAACGACTGTGCCGTTCTCACCCGCGTGCCCTTCGCTGACCACAACGCCATGATCGATCCGTCCACCGCCGACGTGACCGCGCGCGTGCTGGAGTGCCTGGGACGCCTGGGGTGGCCGGCTTCGCATCCCGTGGTCCAACGGGCTCTGAATTTCCTGAGAAAAGAACAGACGAAGGAAGGCGCCTGGTACGGCCGCTGGGGAGTGAATTACGTTTACGGAACCAGCGGCGTCCTCCGGATGCTCGAAGCCTTTGGCCTGGGCCCTTCACAGGAAGCGAAACGAGGCGCTGACTGGCTCTGCTCCGTCCAGAACCGCAGCGGCGGCTTTGGAGAATCGTGCGCCTCTTACGATGATCCTTCCCTGAAAGGCCGCGGGGCCAGTACCCCGTCGCAAACGGCGTGGGGATTGATCGGGCTGCTGGCAACGCGCAGTGTCGACGATCCCGCCGTCGTCAGTGCCGTGCAATACCTGCTGGACGAGCAAACCGATGAAGGGTTTTGGACGGAAACCGAGTTTACGGGAACCGGATTTCCCCGCGTATTCTATCTTCGCTACCACTTATACCGGGACAGCTTTCCCCTGTATGCGCTGGCGCACTACCAGAACTTGCGAAACAAAAGGGGAAAGGCGGAATCTATTCGCTTTATACCCCCCGAATTCGAGCCCCATAACGGAAATGGAAACGGAAACGGAAAAAAGAAGGGGAGGAATTGATGAGATTTCCGCTCAGTTTGACGGCAAATCTGAGTACCTATTTGGCAGGAAAGCGGATTCATAGAATTGAAAAATTTCCTCTGGTCATGATGCTGGAACCGTTGCACGCGTGCAACCTGACCTGCACGGGCTGTGGACGCATCCGGGAGTACAAGGACACCATCCGTGACAAGCTGACGGTGGAGCAATGCCTGAATGCAGTGGATGAATGCGGCGCGCCCATCGTTTCCATCTGCGGCGGCGAACCGATGATCTATCCGGAGCTGCCGCGGCTGGTCAGCGAAATATTGGACCGCAAGAAGAACATCTACCTGTGCACCAACGGGATGTTTATTCGCAAGCGCCTGCAGGATTACAAACCCACTTCCCGCATGTTCTTCAACATCCACCTGGATGGCATGGAGGCAACCCACGATCTTTGCGTGGAACGCGAGGGTGTTTTCCGCGAGGCGGTGGAGGCCATCAAGTTCGCCAAGGACCGCGGATTCCAGGTGTGTACCAACACCACGATTTACAAGCAGACCGACCTGAACGAAATTGCCGAGATGTTTGAGTTTCTGCGGGGCCTGGGAGTGGACGGGCACATGCTGTCGCCGGCCTATTCGTATCTCGCCGTCCAGACCAAGGAAATCTTCATGTCGCGGCAGGAAATTCACGAAAAGTTCCGCCTCGCCAGCCGCCTGCTGGAAAACTACGCGGTGATGACCTCGCCGATCTACCTGGAATTTCTGCGGGGCGAGCGCGAGCTCGAGTGCACGGCCTGGGGCAACCCCACCTACAATCCGCGCGGCTGGAAAGGGCCGTGCTACCTGATCACCGACGGGCACTACGCCACCTTCAAAGAATTTATGGAGAGCACTCCGTGGGAAAAGTATGGGCCCGGGAATGATCCCCGCTGCGAGCACTGCATGGTGCACGTGGGATTTGAACCTTCCGCGGTGCTGGGAGCTAACCGCACCTTCCCCGACACCTGGAAGCTGTTGAAGTGGCAGATGACCAGCCCCAAAAACGGGCACAACGGCGTCCCTTACGTAAATGGACAGGCAGGATGACTTCTCTAGTAACAGGGGCCAGCGGCTTTGTGGGAAGCCACGTGGCGCGTGTGCTGCTGGACCGTGGTGAGCAGGTCCGCGTCCTGGTTCGCCCCCAGAGCAGCCTGGCGGCGCTCGAAGGAATGCCCTTCGAAAAAGTTTACGGCGACCTGCGAAACCCCGAATCACTCGACCCGGCCGTCAAAGGCGTTGACCGGATCTTTCACGTTGCCGCCGACTATCGCCTGGGAGCATCGAACCCCCGGGAAATTTACGATGCCAATGTGGCCGGCACGCGTAACCTGCTGGAAGCAGCAAAGCGCGCGGGAGTCCGGCGCATCGTTGTTACCAGCAGCGTGGCGACCATTGCCGTGGACCGCGCCGGCGCCCTTCCCAATGAGGCCACCGAGTCGCGGCTTGACGAAATGATCGGCCATTACAAGCGCTCAAAGTACTTGGCCGAGAAGGAAGCCTTGAAGGCGGCAGATGCAGGAATGCCCGTGGTGGTGGTGAACCCTACCACCCCGGTCGGCCCGGGCGACTGGAAACCCACCCCCACCGGACGCATCATCGTGGACTTTCTCAATGGCAGGATGCCGGCTTATGTGGAAACAGGCCTCAACTGGGTGCCCGTTGAAGATGTCGCGCGGGGGCACTGGATCGCGGCCGAACACGGCCGCGTGGGCGAACGATATATCCTGGGTGGCCGCAATATGCTGCTGAAGGAAATCCTGGACCTCCTGGCGGGAATCAGCGGACGGCCCAGCCCGCGCGTTCGGCTGCCTCATGCCGTCGCCATGGCTGCCGGATACGCCGACCAGTTCTTTTCACGCGTGCTGAACCGCCAGCCCCGAATCCCTCTGGAAGGTGTTCGAATGGCCCGGCACAAGATGTTCGTGGATTGCTCAAAAGCTTCGGATGAACTGGGTTTCAAGGCCGGCCCGGTCGAGGCGGCACTCGAACGAGCAGTGGCCTGGTATGGACAGAATGGTTACGCGCGCCTCAGCGGCGCAGTGGCAGCGAATTTTGGGCAGGCCGCATAGCGAGCAGAACAGCAACCGAATGAGAATACTGGTGACATTTGCGCTCGATTGGGAATTCAAGCCGTGGCTTCGGCTTGGGGGGTTTCAGCCTGCTTCCGTGAATGGCCGCGAATTCCGCGCAGAAATCGCCGACCAGGACGTCCGCGTTATCCTCACCGGAGTCGGGCCCGTGAATGCGGCGCGCTCCATCCGCAACTTTGTCGATCAGGCTCCCGATCTTTGCATCACTTCGGGCCTGGCAGGCGGCCTGAAACATCAGCACCGGCCGGGGGAAATCCTGGCGGCGCGCTCGGCCCGCGCAGAAAACGGCGAACACGAGTATGAAAGCGATGAAGAGCTTTTCACCGCCGCCGTGGAGTGCGGAGCAAAGCCGGTGGACAGGTTTATCAGTTCTGACCATGTGGTCCGTACCGTGCAGGAAAAACGGCGCATCAGCGCCTCCGCCGATGCAGTGGACATGGAATCTTTTGCTATCATGAAAGAAATGAGCGGGTTGGGTGTGCCCTGCGTTGCAGTGCGCAGCGTATCCGATTCCGCTGAGATGGATTTGCCGTGCAATTTTGACCGGGCCCTTGACCATTCGGGGCGCATCAGTATGGTACGGATTCTGGGGCAGGTAGCCTGTGATCCCCGGCAGGCGTGGCCGCTGGCGCAGTTGGGGATGCGAAGCTCACGTGCCGCCGCCTCACTCGCACGGTACCTGAATGGTTATATCGCCTGTTTGGCCGCGCATAAGGAGAAAATGGACCTGCAGGTCCAGCACATCAGCCAATGACAACTGCCCGAGCAGCAGAAGCTGGAACGCGTTTGGAACTTCAGCAGCAGAAGAAACAGATGTGGGCTGGAGTCTATCGCGGCCAGGGCCGCGTGATCGCGGAGGAAGTGCCGGTGCCGGCGATTTCCGCCGGAGAAGTGCTGGTGCGCGTTCGCGCCTGCGGCATCTGCGGCACCGACATCAAAAAGATCAAGCACGGCTTCCTGCCCCCGCCGCAGATTTTCGGACACGAAATCGCGGGAACGGTTGAGGCGGTAGGCGACGGGGTTGGCCAATGGCGGCCGGGCGATCGGGTGCTCACTTTTCATCATATTCCCTGCGGCGACTGTTTCTATTGCCAGCAGAAACTCTACTCCCAGTGCCCCACTTACAAGCAGGTGGGCGTGACCAGCGGCTTCCGGCCCAGCGGTGGCGGTTTTGCTGAATACGTGCGGGTGATGGACTGGATCGCGGAACGCGGAATGGTTCGGATTCCTCCGGATGTCAGCTTTGAGGAAGCGGCGTTTGTCGAACCCGTCAATACCTGTCTGAAAGCCATCTACAAAGCACGCGTCGAGGCGCGCGACACCGTCCTGGTGATTGGACAGGGGCCCATCGGCATGCTCCTGATGCTGCTGGCACGCATCCACGCCGGCGCCCGGGTGATGACCACCGATCCCATGCCGGCGCGCCGCCGGAAGAGCCTCGAACTTGGCGCCGAAGAATCCTTTGATCCCTTGAACGGAGACCTTGCGGCCGCCCTGCGTGAACGGACTTCAGGCCGCGGCGCGGATGTTGTTCTGGTTGCCGCTCCCCAACGGGAACTTCTGGAGCAGGCCCTCACCCTGGCCCGCCCGGGTGGCCGTGTTCTGCTGTTCGCTTATAATGACCCGCTGCTGCGCGTGGAGTTCCCAGCCGCCACGGTGGGTATTGACGAAAAGGAAATTCTAGGCAGTTATAGCGCTTCATTTGATCTGCAGGATGAATCTGCCCGGCTGATTTTTGAACGCATCCTGCCGGTTCGGGAATTGATTTCGCACCGCTTTCCTCTTTCTCAAATAGAACAGGCCTTAAGCCTGGCAGCGCATCCTACTGAAGAGTCTCTGAAAATTATACTGGTGCCCTAATGCAAACTCATGTCAGCGGCGATATGAACGCCGCCGTGTTGTACGGCCGTGAAGACCTCAAAATTGAACGGATCCCGATACCGGATCTGGCTCCGGACGAATTGCTGGTTCGGGTGAAAGTGGCCTTAACGTGCGGGACAGACCTGAAAGTCTGGCGGCAGGGCTACCACGCCAGGATGATTGTCCCTCCTGCCGTTTTTGGCCATGAGCTCGCTGGTGTTGTTCAAGCCACAGGAAGCCAGGTCGGCAATGGGCTGAAGCCGGGCTCATGGGTGGTGCCGGCTAATTCCGCGCCATGCAACACTTGCCTGTTCTGCCGGAAAGGCCAGACCAACCTGTGCAACTCGCTGCTGTTTAACAATGGCGCCTACGCGGAATACATCCGGATTCCGGGGCGCATTGTCCGGGAAAATACGCTGGAAATACCCGCCCACGTTCCCTTTCGCGACGCCGCACTGGTTGAACCCCTTGCCTGCATACTTCGCGGCATCGAGGAAACGGGCATTCGTCCCGGCGATACCACGGTGGTTGTGGGGTGCGGGCCCATCGGGTTGAAGTTCATCCGAATTCTTTCCGTCCGTGGCGTGCGGGTGATTGCCCTCGGCAAAAGGAAGAGCCAGATCCGCGCGGCCGAGCAACTGGGCGCCCAGCGCGGCATTTGACGTTTCCGGATTGGACAATCCCGTCACTGCGGTCCGCGAGCTTACTGAAAACGGCCACGGAGCCGATTCCGTCATCGAGGCGGTCGGAATTCCACAGACCTGGCAATGGGCCGTACAGATGGTACGCCGCGGTGGAACTGTCAACCTGTTTGGAGGTTGTCCGCGTGGCAGCCACGTAAAGTTTGATCCTTCAGTGCTGCACTACTCCGAAATCACCATTCGGTCCACTTTTCACCATACCCCTGAGTTCATTCGCAAGGCCCTGGACGCCGTGGCTAAGGGCGAAGTCCGTGCCTCAGATTTTGTGACAGGTGAAATTCCGCTCGACGAATTGCCACGCTTTTTCCAGAAAATGAAGAACCGCAACGGGGAATTGAAGATGGCCGTCATTCCTTAGGTTCCCCCAAAATTGCCCCAGGCTTGCTCGCTCAAACGGCACAACGGACCGGTTGAGGTTTACTGATCGGTCCACTGGGGCCCTGTCGCGCCTCACAGGTACGTTTCTGCCAAAAGGGGCTTAAACGAGACACCGAAATCTATCATATTGATAATGCAGGACGTAGTGAATTTTCAACGGAGCGAATGTTGCAATGTTTTGCACACTGGCCTTGACAAAACCTGTATTGATCATCTGGAACTTGCCGAAAATGAATTCAGGATATATCCTAGGACGTAAGTTTGGAACGGCACAATTGCGGAAACGCACGCGGGAGGGGGTTCCGCGCAAACCGAACGAAAGGCTTGGGAGGGAACGTTTTTCTGGTTTGGCTCCTTAGCGCCAGAGAGATCACTCACACCCCGAAAGGAATTCGAACATGACCCCAATCGGCAAGCAAGTCGAACATGGCAATCAAGTGCGGCTGAACGGCTGGCACTCCGTTTCTGTGCTGCTCCGGAAATCGGCCGAAATCACCCTTCTCCTGGTCCTGGCCAGCAGTTGTGCCTACGCACAAGCTGCGGTCGAATATGGAGGGGCAACTTCAGGGATTGCGGGCAGCATTTCCGGAACAAACATCATGAAGAACGTCCAGCTCCCTGACACAAGCAGCGGCGGTAAGCCCTCCGTTCTTATGACTCAACCTTCGGCCGACTCCGGGGTAAACAAAAACTATATCTTCGATTCCATGAAGCAAGGTTCGGTGGCCGCAAACCGGAAGGAGCTTGAGACACGCGCCGGCAAAGATGCCTCCAAGCTGATGCTCAGGTCAACGCCGAGCGAGGCCGATGTGAATATTGATGGAAAGCCGGTAGGCAAGACTCCACTTCTGTTGGTTCTTTCCCCAGGCCAGTATGACGTGGTGATGAACGGGAAACGGATGGACCACGCAGAGCAAAAGATTGACCTTCTTCCGAAGGAAACGCGCGAGTTCCTGCTTCCTCTCAAACAACTCTACCCAACTACGGTCGAGATTCAACTGCACTAGAGAGCCGTGCAGTCGCAGGGAGTTTATATGGGCGGTCCAGTATTTGACAGACAGGTTTTTGTAAAAAAGCAGCAGGCCCCAAAGCCCCTTTCGAGATCTCCGGTGCCCGGAGGTCTGGTCCTTGTGCTGGTTGCTGCTCTGTCGGCTTTTGCGACCTACCGGTATGTAAAAGCGGGCGGAAAGGAACCTTCAAACACCGCGGATAAAGCTCGCATTGCCGAACTCCAGACCCAACTGAAGGCGATGCAGGACCACGTGCAGGAACTTGAGAAACGGCGCCATGCAGCAGCCGCCCGACAGGTCCCACAGGAGAGCAAGCCCAGCGCCGCAAAACCTGCCCCCGCCGTCAATACGCTCCGGGCTAAACCGGCTCCACGTCCCGACAACCCTCTGGCCTCGGAATCGAAACCTGCGGCCAAGGCTGTGGCTAAAGATCCAGGCCACATGGACGCGGGTAGTGCGGCCTCTGCGTCTCCTCTCCGGGCCTCTCCTTCAACGCCCAAGCCCCCGGCATCAGCCGGCCCGGTGGTTTCCACCAAAGAGCTCACCGCCCTGCGCGGAAATCTGGCAGCTAATCATGAGGAATGGCAGGCAACAACAGACCGCCTGGGCAATGTCGTCGGCCAACTTGATTCACAGCGCTCAGCCATCCAGCAAACACAGAGCGGCGTCAACTACCTTCTGGAAAGGGGGCAGCGGTCCGACATTACTTTCGCGCTCAAGAAGGGATCGGGACTCCAACATGTCGGCCCGATTGCACTGGAACTCGAATCCACCAGCGTCAAAGGCCAGCATTACAGCATTCGCATGATGGTGGACGACAAGTCCGTCGTTTTGAAGGATCGTGCACTGAATGAAATCGTGCAGTTCTATACTTCGCGCAGCAAGTATCCTCTTCGGCTGATCGTTTCACAGATCGGGAGAAGAAACGTATCGGGAACTCTGGCTGTTCCGACGGAACTGAGCCAGGAGATGAATAACGCTCATCTGCAGGAAAGGTAAGCAGCCCAGCCGGCCGCGGCTGGCGGTCTTCCGAGACTCTTCCAGCGCGCCCGCTCATTGCTTTCTTCTCGGCGTTTCAGACCGTCCTCCACGAGCACTCCGCCTGCCCCATCGTCCCCAACTTCCAGGGTTGCAGCGTCACATCTCGTCTTTCTCGACTGGACTGGCAAACCGAGCCTCAGCATTCCTCTTTGACTTCCGCCCAGAGAATAGCCATAATCGCCGTCTTGCTTGCAGGCTTCGTCATAAGGAAGAACGGGCACATTTCCAGGACGTCAGGAGAAACGGGCCATGAGCATTCGCCGTCCCCAGGTGTGGATCACTCTCGCACTTTTGCTGTGTTTATTTCCTCCCGGCATTTCGAGCTCCAGGGAGGCCAACCACGCGATCCTCGATCAGCTCTGGGCAGCCCAATGGATTGCCTGCCCGGGCAGTCCCCATCGCGAGTTTGGAGTCTATTATTTCCGCAAAGACTTCTCGCTTTCGAGCCAGCCGCAGCACTTTGTCATCCACGCCAGCGCCGACAACCGCTATCAGCTTTTTGTGAACGGCGCGCGTGTTTCCGCAGGCCCCGCGCGAGGCGACCTTTTCCACTGGCGATATGAAACGCTCGACATCGCCGGCCACCTCCGGCCCGGGCATAATGTTGTGGCCGCCGTCGTCTGGAACTACGCCGAACTGGCTCCCATGGCCCAAATGAGCAACGAGACAGGCTTGATCGTGCAGGGAGACACCGCGCAGGAGTCGGCCGTCAATACCAACGCCAGTTGGAAAGTGATGGAAAGCCGCGCCGTTCAGATGATTCCCATCAACCGCAAGACCATTCCCTTCTACATGGTGGTCGGTCCTGGTATTCGCGTGGACGCTTCCCGCGTTCCGTGGGGATGGCAGAAACCGGCCTTTGACGATTCCGGGTGGAAACCGGCAGAGACGCTTGTCGAGGGCGGGCCGCGTGGAATCCGTGACAGTCCCTCCCGCTGGTTGCTGGTGCCGCGAACGATCCCCATGATGGAAGAGAAGCTCCAGCGCCTGGTCAGCGTCAGAAAGTCTCAGGGCGTCGAGGTCGGCAACAGCTTTTTGCAGGGGCAAGCTCCGGTGACCATTCCCGCTCACACAACCGCCACGATGCTTTTCGACCAGAGCTTCGAAACCACCGCCTATCCGGAACTGGTGGTCAGCGGCGGCAAAGGGTCGGTGATTACGCTGACGTATGCCGAGGGGTTGTGGAAGGGGCGCGAGAAAGGCAACCGGAACAACATCCAGGGGAAAAAGATGCTGGGATTGGAGGACGAGTTCCTTCCCGACGGAGGCCCGCAGAGGATGTTCCGCCCATTCTGGTGGCGAACCTACCGCTACCTGCAGGTTGCGGTCAAGACCGGCTCGGAGCCCCTGACCCTGGACGACCTTCGCGGAATCTTCACAGCGTATCCCTTTAAAGTCCACGCGGACTTTGAGAGCGGCGACCCGACCCTGCAGAAAATGTGGCAGGTGGGCTGGCGCACCGCGCGACTCTGCGCCCACACGACCTACATGGACTGCCCTTACTACGAGCGATTGCAGTATGGCGGCGACACGCGCATCCAGATCCTGATTTCACTCTACATGACCGGAGACGACCGCCTGGCGAAGAACGCCATCGAGTTGTTGAACGAGTCGCGCATTCCCGAGGGCATCACGCAGAGCCGCTACCCTTCTCACCTGCCGCAGTTCATTCCGCCGTTTTCGCTTTTCTGGATCGGAATCATGCACGACCTCTGGTGGTATCACGGAGATACGGCCTTTCTCCAGCAGTACCTTCCGGGCATGAGGGACGTTCTCGGCTGGTTTGGCCACCACATGGCACCTTCCGGCCTGCTGGGACGGCTGGAATGGTGGAACTTTGTTGACTGGACGCCGCAATTCAACGATGGGGTGCCCCCTGAAGAAGCGGACGGCCAATCTTCCATCCTGACGCTGCAATATGCGGCAGCGCTCCAGAGCGCCGCCGACCTGGAATCCAGTTTCGGCAACGAGTCTTTCGCCCGGCACGACCGCGCCCTGGCGGAAAAGATTGCCCGCGCCGTCTATGAGAAGTGCTGGGACTCCTCACGCGGCCTGCTGGCGGACACTCCCGCGCGCCAAAGCTTCAGCCAGCATGCCAACATCCTGGGTGTCCTCACCGATGCCATCCCCGCTCGAGGATCAGAAAGGGGTCATGCAAAAAGTCCTGGCGGATTCGGCGTTGACCCAATGCTCCTACTACTTCCGCTTTTACCTTTTCCGCGCCATCAAGAAGGTGGGCATGGCCGACGACTACCTCAGCCTGCTGGGGCCATGGAAACACATGCTCGACCTGGGCCTCACCACCTGGGCGGAAGCGCCTGAACCGGCGCGCTCCGATTGTCACGCCTGGAGCGCCCATCCGAACTTCGACTTCCTCAACACGGTGGCCGGCATCGAACCGGCCGCGCCGGGTTTTGGCAAGGTTTTGATCGAGCCGCACCTGGGAAATCTCGACCACCTTGTGGCCACCGTCCCCGTCCCCCAGGGAGAAATCAGCGTGAAGTATGCGCGGAGCAACGGTCAACTGTCCGCTGACGTTTCGCTGCCCCAGGGCATCACCGGCTGGCTCGCCTGGGGCGGACAAAAGCTGGAACTCCACGGCGGCGAACAGCACTTGCAGGCTTCGAAACAGTAGCCTAGAACACTGGGCTCCTGCACAGATCGGAGACCCATCCGCCACTGCGGCGTGCCTGTCCGTCCCCGCCTGGAAAACGAATACTCCGCCAGGTTTATTTCCGATTTACCTCTTGGGAGGTTTTCAGGCCGGGAGCCGGTGGCCTACTTCGAGGAAGATCGGACCCCCACGGCCCTGGGACCCTTGGGTCCGTCCTCGATCTCAAACTCCACCGGGTCACCTTCTTTTAACGTGTCGAAGTTAAGCCCCTGGAGACTGCTGCGGTGAAAAAAGATCTCACGCCCTTCCGCCGAAAGAATAAACCCAAAACCTCGGTCGCGAACAACGCGTTTCACTGTTCCTTGCATAGACACCTCGCATGACGACAGAAGGTTGGTTGCCGTAGCAGCAGACAACAGTTCGGTTTTTTCATGAGAAATACCGGTCGGAGTGAAGCTCCCTTCGTCGCATTGGCTTGAATGTATCAGCGCCCCCGCTGTTTGTCAAACACCCAGAATATCCGCCAACAGAATCCAGGGGCGGCGCCCTCGGAGAGTATTGCCCGACGGGCCGGATTCGGTGCTAGACTCTCCCTAACGCTTCCCGGAGGTAGTCTGATGTCAAAGCAAAATCTAACACGAAGAAAGTTTCTCCATGGAGTCGCTGCGGGATCGACCGGTGTTGCCCTCGGCTCATTCCCCGCCGCCCTTGCAGCTATGCCCACGGACCCTGCCGCCGCGCCCGGCGCCCCCTTGACCTCGATCTCCTATCCGCTCGCTCAACCGGGCAAACCTGCCCCCGCGGCTGAAATCAATATCGTCACCATGGCCGAAATCTCCCAACCTCACCAGGACAGGATCCGCGCCTTGTCGCCTTCCATCAAGCTGAAGCTCTGCCGGTCACGCGACGAATTCCAGCGGGAGCTTCCATCGGCGCACGTGATTTTCGAAGGATTCTCAAAGAATGACCTCGCGCGCGCCAGACAACTGAAGTGGATCCAATGGGGCGCGGCCGGCGTGGAGGGCATCATGTGGCCCGAACTGGTGGACAGCCCGATCGTCCTCACCAACATGCAGCGAATGTTTGCTCCTCCCATTTCTGAAACGGTCTTTGCCCTTCTGCTGGCGCTCACGCGAGGCATTGATCGCTTCACCCTGCAGACGCGCCAACACCAATGGAAGCCGCTCGACGGCCTGGTGGAAATCAGCGGCAAGACCCTGGGCGTGGTCGGTCTCGGTGGAAACGGCACCGACACCGCCTATCGCGCTTTTTACGGCTTTGGCATGAAGGTGATTGCCGTGGACCCCAAGCCTTTGCCCAAACCTCATTTCGTTGCCGAACTCCACTCGCTCGACTGGTTCCCCCAGATGGTGCCGCAAGTGGACGTGCTGGTGAGCGCCGCGCCGCTCACCCCCATCTCGAAAAACATGTTCGATGAAAAGGTCTTCCATGCCATGAAGCCCTCGGCCTACTTCATCAACATTTCGCGCGGCAAACTGGTGGATACCCCGGCGCTGGTCCGCGCGCTTAACGAGCACTGGATTGCGGGCGCGGGGCTGGACGTTGCCTACAAGGAACCCCTGCCGCCCGACGATCCCCTGTGGAGCGCCGATAACGTCATCATCACCTGTCACAGTTCCGGCCACTCGCCGCAGACCGAAGGCCGGCGAATGGACCTCTTTACCGAAAACATCCGCCGCTACGTCAACGGCCTGCCGCTGTTGAACGTGGTGGACAAGCAGCGCGGCTATTGACCGCCCGGCGGCGCGAGAATCCAGCGGTTCGTCCGAAGGAACTCGCCCACCAGCGTGACGTCTGCGCTGCCGCACACAATCTGCCTGCAGAAGACGACAGGCGAGAGGATGGAGGCATCTCTGCGGGCCAGTTCCAGCAGCACCCGCCGGGCGTCTTTGCGCTGCCGGGTCTGCCACAGCACCAGTGACTGAAGGGCCAGCATCGAGGTGGAGTGCGGATCAACGGCCAGCGCCTGGGCGCATTCCGCCAGTGAGTTGTCCGTCTGGCGTTCCCGCCAGTAGGCCAGCGCCAGCACCCGATGCCCCTCCACCGCCTGGGGGTTGCGCATCAGCAGTTGCTGCGCCCCGTCCAGGGCGCCCTGCACATCACCCTGGCGCAGGCGTATCAGCGCCAGTTGCTCCCCGGCCTCAAGAAAGCCGGGCTGCGCGGCAAAAATCTTTGTGAACAGTTCTTTTGCCTTTGCCGACTCGCCCGCCTCCATCAGCAGCTTTCCCAGTTCATACTGGCTCTGCCAGTCGCCCGGATCGAGCGCCACGGCCTTTTGCAGCATCCCCAGGGCCTCCGCGCGCCGATGGGCCTGGATATAAAGCTGCGCGAGGGCAGCATAGGCAGGCCCGTAATCAGGCGCCTGCTGGACCGCCTGATTGAAATACTGAGCCGCCTGAGCGGTGTTCTGTTGAAACAGGGCGATCTCTCCCAGCCCCAGATAAGCCGCGCCGCTGGAAGGATTCTCTTCCACTGCTTTCTTGTATTCGGCTTCCGCGCGCATTTCATCGCCGGTTGAAGCGAAAGCGCGGGCGAGCGCCACGTGCCCCATGGCGCGTTCTGCTGCAGTCGAGGCCAGCGGGATGGCGCCCAGAGCGTCGGCCTGCGCGTCCTTCTTCCGCCCTGCGTTCAGCTCCAGTTGCGAAAGATCGAGGCGCATGTTGAAGTCGTGCGGCGCCAGCGACGACGCCTTCTGAACCTCGCTCAATGCGATCTCGCGGACGTCGCCGGCCGAGAGGCCCGTGTCTGCGGCGACTGTCTTTGCAGGCCCGCTGGCGATATGCCCTGCCAGCTGGCCGAGCTCATAGTGGGCCCGGGCGTTCTCCGGCTCGAGGCGCGCCACCGCATTCATTTCCTGCCATGCCCCGCTAAGGTCTCCCTGCCGCCACAAGGCGATGCCCAGCCCACGGTGCGCGGCCGCGAATGAGGGATCACTCTGTATCGCTTTCTGAAACGCGGCCACAGCTCCGGCCAAATCGTTATGCTGCAGCAGCCCCTCGCCCTGGTTGACCAGCGTGATGGCCTGCTGCGACGGCGCCGGCACGGCCACGGGTGGAGGCGCCGTGGCGCTTCCCGCAGCTTGCTGCCCCGCTCCGAGGCTTGAGCGAGAAACCATCAGGCAGGCCAGCAGCAGGGTGGCACAGACCGCTGCCTGTGCGCACCGGGGCCGGAAGCCTCGGGCGATTCCGCAAGCGCGCCTACTGGGGCTCGCGAATCTGTTTCGGGTCGCGAATAACGATTTCAGCACGGCCATTGTAAGTGGTGATCTCTCCCAGGATTTCGACCTTTCGGCCTTCCAGGGTTCCCAGGTTTCCGAACTTCGAACGATCTCCCGCAAAGATGACACTGCCAAAAGGACAGTTGTGATAGTCCTGGCAAAAATCCAGAAAGGTGCTGCCCGAGCGCGAAGTGTAAACCCGCAGAACGCGTCCTTCGACGCAGCTATTTTCGCCCGTGTGAACGCCCGCCTCCCGGAGCTCAAGGCATCCGCCCGCCGGCACCTGGACGCTGCCCGCCCGGCCGTTTTGAACCGAAGCGTGGCGCATGCCCAGGCGGTAGGCCCCCATGGCGATCAGAACAACCGCCGCGATGCCCGCCAGGGTGATGGTTGCGGTCTTCTTTCGGATCATGGCAAAGGGCAACCTCGTGGTGCATGGGGAGGAACTCTGCGCTTCCGCCGGAGGCCGGATTTGAATCCACGCCCGGCCCCCGCAATTGAGTATAACAAACGCCGCGCGCCCGGCACGGAACCACGCGGAGGCGCGAGGCGGAAGGGAGATTTGCCGCTACACGACTGAGGGGCGGAACACTCCGTGGGGATCGTGCTTAAAGTGATAAATCTTGGCCACCTTAATTTCAAAGCCCCGCATCCAGGAGAATTGACCCACGGCCAGGGCCAGACCCGTTCCCAGCAGCGGTCCCAGCCAGTAGATCCACCAGCCGTGCCAGTTGCCTGCCACAAGCGACGGACCGATGCTGCGGGCCGGATTGGTGCTGGTGCCCGAAACCGGCGCCTCAAGATAAACCATCACCGCATACAGGAAAGGAAACAACAGAGGCGTGTAAGGACGAAGGCGCGCGCGCCCGAGAAACAGGAAGAGCCCGGCAATCAGCCCGAACGTCGTGACCACTTCTCCCAGCGTGGCCTGCAACAACGTAAAGCCCGAACCTGGAAACGTTCCGCCGAAATCAATGCTCGAGCCCATGCGCCCCCAGGCCAGCAGCGGCAGGGCGCCGGCAATTCCGCCGGCAAGCTGCGCAACCATATAACCCAGCGCATGCGTGGCGCCCATCTTCCCCTTCATCCAGAAGGCCAGGGTAACCACCGGATTGATGTGGGCGCCGCTGGTTTTGCCCACGGGAGATACCGCAATCGATGCTCCCGTGGCGCCAAAAAGGAAACCGGTGATCAGCCGCCGCAGGCCCGGGTCAGGCAGCAGCGACGCAACGGGACTCCCTTTGCCGAAATCGAGGATGACGATGGAAACACCCACACCTACCAGCAGCGCCGTGCCGATGAATTCCGCCAAAAAAAGTGTCCACAAATGTTTCATGGTTGCCGCCCCGTGGCCGGGGTCATCAGGTGGTGATCACTTCCGGGGTTTTCAGTGGTTCGAAGAGGTCTCCGGCTAGCCCTTCTCACAGGCTCCGGTTCGTTTCGGGTTCGTTTTTTCGCCCCCGTGTATTTTCAACAACATCGGTAGCTTCGTTTTAGGTTCGTTTTAGGTTCGTTTTTTCCACAACTATGTGTTTTCAACAACTTCTCAGCTTCGTTTTTAGGTTCGTTTAGGTTCGTTTTTGATGGCCGATCCTTTGTTTTCAACAACATCTCAGCTTCGTTTTTCAAAAAAGGTATTCTTTTTTTGTTTTTCACCCCTGAATTTGCCCCCGCAGGCTGAATAAAGACTACCATGCTAGGCCAGAGTTGTCAAGAAAATTCTCAGCGGGTGAGGAGGTGAAAGCTCGAAGACGGGGAGCCGGTTGCGGGAGGGCAGAGTCCTCCCCTACCCCGTCCTCCTCTGCTGCAACTCGCCGAGCGCCGGCAATTCCCTGCCCTGGCCTCGCTACTTCGGCGCGGGGCCTTCGGTCACCTGGACAAGATCGCCGGGGCGAATCCATTTGGCAAACGCCTTCTGGACATCGGGCGCGGTGATCTTCACGTAGCGCCGGGCTGACAGCACGGGCTCATCGAGCGGCAGCCCCATCGACGAGCGGTAGATCAGGCCGCCGGCAATCCTGCTCACGCTTGACTCAGAAAGCGGAATCTCGCGCAGCAGCATAGCCTTGGCCTGGCGAAGTTCACCGGGGCTAACGGGGCTGCTTTGTATCTGTTTGAGGTCGCGGACAATGATGGCGCGCGCCTTGGAAACGTTGGGCGGATCGCAGGCGTAGCTGACCTTGTAAACGCTGCGGGTTTTTCCAAAGCTGAATGAAGAGCCCACGTAATACACCAGTCCGGCGTTTTCGCGCAGGTCATGGTAAAGACGGGTGGCATAGAATCCGCCGCCGAGAACGTGATTGCCCACTTCGAGCGCGTAAAAATCCGGGCTGAAGCGAGTCAACCTGAGCGTTTCCGCCAGAGTCACATTATCCTGCACACGGCTCTTGTCCGGGACGGCGGTGGTGGCGGGGGAATTGTTCGGGACCGCAGGGAGATCGGTGGGCGGCCTGGGACCGGTGGCTTTCCAGCCGCCGAAGTATTTTTCAATCACAGCCGTTGCTTCCGCCGGCGTGACCTTGCCGATCACCACAATGGTACTGAGGTCCGGCCTGAAGACGTGCTGGTAATAGGCTTTGACATCGTCCAAGGTGAGCGACGAAACCGTTTTCGGGGTAGCCTGGCGCAACGAGGGATCAGTTTTGGGGAACAAAGCAACGTTGACGGCGCGACCCGTCAGGTAGTCAGGGCTTTGAAGCTGCTGCGCCACCGTGGAGGCCAGTTGCTCTTGTGTAATCTTGAACGCCCGTTCCGGCAACGCCGGGTGCAGCTCATTCTGCGCCAGCAGTTCAACGCCACGGTCAAAGTGGCTGGAAAGTACATTGAGCGAAAAATCCGTTCCGGCGGATTCATCGGCGCCGATGTCGTCCAGGGCCTTCTGGAAGGCAATGCGGTCCAGCGTGGTGCTGCCGTAGGAAAACAGCTCGCCCAGTTCATCGTCGGCGCCTTCCTGGCCTTGGGGGGTCTCAAGATCGGGATTGTTCTTGATATGGCCATAGATGCTGACCGTGTCGTTGATGGATTCAGGTTGCACAATCAACCTGATGCCGTTGGGAAGCATGCTCACCACCGGATGCACGGTGGGCTTGGGAATGGAGAGCTCTTTCAACGCCGTCTCGGCCCAGGCCGGCAGCTTCACATTCGTGGTGTGTTGGGGAGCAAAAGATTCTTTGCCGCCAAACCCTTTTGAGGATACCGGCTTGCCCGACGACTGCGGCGTCAGCACGGCCGTGATCGCATTCGCCTGCACCAGGTACTTGCGGGCAACGCGGTTGACGTCAGCCACCGTGACTTTTTGAATGGCTTCGACATCGTCTTCGGGCGACTGCCGGCCTTCCACGGCCAGGGCGTTGGACCATGCCATGGCCAGCCCCGAAACCGAATTCTTCTGGAATTCCACGCCAGCCAGTTCATGCCGCTTGGAAGCGGCCACCAGATCGGCAGGCACGCCGTTCTTGAGGTCATCGTCCAGAACCTTGCGCATTTCATCCACCACTTGGGCCCCGGTGGTTTGCCTGCTAAAGGCCCCGATGGCGTATCCCAGGCTGGCTCCGGGCAAAGGATCCAGGGAAAAGCCCGCATAGAGGGCCTTGCCCGCGGGCACCAGGGCGTAGAGGCTGCCCCGCTGGCTGCTGAGAACATCGGCCAGCACCTCCGCCGCGGCAAAATCAGGGCTGCTTGAGCCGGGCATGCGGAAGGAGATCAATGACAATCCATAAGGCAGGTCCGTTTTCAGGTCCAGTGTCTGGGCGCTGACCGGCTGGAACGAGAACGCCGGCCGGGATGGAAGCTTCTTCGCAGGAATCGCGCCGAACAGGCTCTTCACTTCCTCCAGCGTCGCATGCGGTTCCACATTGCCCACGATCACCAGGATGGCGTTGTTGGGCGTGTACCAGTTGCTGTAAAACTTGTGCAGCATGTCGCCCGTGGTCTTGTTGAAAGAAGGGCGCGAGCCGAGCGCGTCGTGCTCATAAGGCGTTCCGCGAAACATCGCGGCCAGCAGCTTGGTGTAGAAAACGTATTCGGGATTGGAAAGGTCCTGCGCGACTTCCTGCTCGATGGCGCCGCGCTCCTTGTCCCACAGCTTGTCGGTATCCAGCACGCCGCCCATGCGGATGGACTCGACGTGGAGCGCTACTTTCAGGTCGGCCACCGGCACGGTGAAAAAGTATTGCGTCACCGTCTGCTGCGTGTCGGCGTCGAACTCGCCGCCCATGGCCGCCGCAATGTCGGCCAACTGACCAGCGGAAAGGCCGGGGCTGCCGCGGAACATCATGTGCTCCTGCGCATGAGCCATGCCCGGGAAGCCTTCGGGCGCCTGGTCAGAACCCACCTTGTAATTCATCACCGTGGTGACCACCGGCGCCAGGGTGTTGCGAACAATCACCACGCGCAGGCCGTTCGACAGGGTCGCCCGCAGCACATCGTTGCTGCCGGCGGCCTTTGCAGGCGCGAGTCCGGCCACCAGAATCAGGACGGGCAACAAGGCAGTGATCACAATGGCCGTGATGCGGGAACCGCGGTTCCGGCCCGCGGCCAGCCTTCCACGCCGCCCCCTTTCCCCAATCCCCACAAATTCAGCTTGTATCATTTCCATATCTATCATTCCCTCAATTCAATGTTGGCTTCGTATGTTATGAGCCCGGCAGGTTAACGCTATTCATAAACCCACGAAAAATTGGTGTCCTGTTGTTGGATGCAACAACACGCGCGCGCGTTTGTATGCGCAGCGCAGGATAGGCCTCCACTCTCCCCAGCCAGCGCGCGCCGCAGCATGAACAAACAGAAAACCCTTCCGCTGGCGCTGCAATCTCTGATACATTGGGCGGCGCATTATGGCGGTTCAGATTCCGGCAAAGTCCCGTATGTTCGGGGAGCGAATCCCCGCGAAGGAATATCAGGAATGCCTCGGTTGATAAGCCTCATCCCCACGGCGCGAAGCCAAAGTACTCATCATACGGGGACGCGGAGGGTATTTCAAATCGCAATCCTGCTGTTTGCCGCAGCCTTTCTCACCCAGTGCGCAAAGCGCCAAAGCGAAACCGCAGCCGGCGAGAACTACAACACCTGGCGCATCGCTGGCGGCGCTCCGGACAACATTCATTATTCCACCCTGCAGCAGATCAACCGCAGCAACGTCAGCCGGCTCAAGGTCGCCTGGGAATACGATACCGGGGATGCCTATAAAGAGTCGCACATGGAGTGCAATCCCATCGTCGTCCATGGCGTCCTTTATGCCACCACACCCAGGCTCCGGCTGATCGCTCTCAACGCCGCCACCGGCAAACTGCTTTGGAGCTTCACTCCGCCGGAAGACAAAAAGCTTTTCGCCAACCTGCAGTCGCTTGCACTGACGCCCAGTCGCGGCGTCACCTACTGGGCCGAAGGGAGTGACGAGAGGGTCCTCTTTGTAGCCGGGCACAACCTCTACGCGGTGAATGCGCAGACCGGCAAGCTGATTTCCACCTTCGGCGATGCCGGGCACATCGACCTGCGCGATGGGCTGGGACGCGATCCGGAAACCCTCACCGTCACGGACACCAGCCCCGGCGTCATCTATAAAGACCTCATCATCATGGGCAGCAGCCTGCCGGAAGACCTGCCCTGCCCTCCCGGCGACATCCGCGCCTACGACGTGCGCACCGGCAAAATGCGGTGGATTTTCCATACCATTCCCCATCCAGGGGAACCCGGCTACGAGACCTGGCCGAAAGATGCCTGGAAGTACACCGGCGGCGCCAACAACTGGGGCGGCATGAGCGTGGACGTGAAGCGCGGGATGGTGTTTGTCCCCACAGGCTCCGCCGCTTTCGATTTCGATGGTTCCGACCGCATCGGCGACGACCTTTATGCCAACTGCCTGCTGGCGCTTGACGCCTCGACGGGCAAGTTGGTGTGGTATTTCCAGGCTGTGAAGCACGACCTCTGGGACCGCGATTTTCCTGCAGCCCCGGCGCTGGTGACGGTGCATCACGACGGGCAAAAAGTCGACGCAGTGGCGCAGATCACCAAGTCCGGCTACGTGTTTCTCTTCAATCGTGAAAACGGCAAGCCGTTGTTTCCGATTGAATACCGCAAAGTTCCGCCATCAGACGTTGAGGGCGAAAAAACGGCGGCCACACAGCCGTTTCCCCTGCTGCCTCCGCCCTTTGCGCGGCAGGAGTTCACGCCGGCGATTGTCACTGACCGGACACCGGCGGCGCACAAGGCGGTGCTGGCACACCTGCGCAAGCTTCGTTACGGAGGGCAATTTATTCCTCCCAGCCTGCAGGGCACGGTCTATTTTCCGGGCACCATGGGCGGCGGCGAATGGGGCGGCCCGGCGTTCGATCCCACCACGGGACTGCTCTTCGTCAACTCCAACGAACTGGCCAAAATTTTCCGCCTGGTGCCCAGGCCCAGCGCGAAAGGGATTGTGAATGCGCGCCAGCTTTATCTCAGCAATTGTTCCAGCTGCCACAAAGCCAACCTGGCCGGCAGCCCGCCGGAATTCCCTTCCCTCAGAAACATTGGCAAAAAGTACAGCGAGCGGCAGCTTGCCGGCTTTATCAGCAAAGGCGGGGGCCGCATGCCGGCGTTCGCGCAGCTTGGCAACGCGCCGGTCCAGGCCATCGCAACCTATCTGGCAACAGGTAAGCAAACGATGGCGCGGGCCACCTGGAATGAGGCGGAAATGGGGCCGCGGCTCAGTTACAGGATCGATGGCTACAACCGATTTCTGGACCCGGACGGCTATCCGGCGGAGAAGCCGCCCTGGGGCACGCTGAATGCGATTGACCTGAATAGCGGCAAGTTTGTCTGGAAGATTCCGTTCGGCCAGTATCCGGAACTGGCGAGCAAGGGACATCCACACACCGGCTGCATGAATTTCGGGGGGCCCGTGGTAACCGCCGGCGGGCTTCTGTTTATTGCCGCCACCGATTACGACCATAAGATCCGCGCCTTTGACAAAGCCACGGGAAAACTTCTCTGGGAAGCCACGCTGCCCGCCGCCGGGAATGCCACGCCGGCAACTTACGAAGTGAACGGGAGGCAGTACCTGGTGATCGGGGCGGGAGGAGGCGAATGGGGCGCGCCTTCCGGCGGCACTTACGTGGCCTATGCGCTTCCCCAGTGAGTTTTATTGCGGCCGGCACAAATTGAATGGCAGAACAATTTCAGCTACCGACAGGGGCCAGGGGGATTTTTAACATGAAGATTTCTGATTCCATGATCGCCTTTAAACTTTTGATTATCCTGACCATCACTCTCGTCTTTTCGCAGTGCGCAACAAAGCCGGCCCCATCTGCCCAAACTTATACCACCTGGCAGTCCTATGGCGGCAGCCCCGACGACATTCATTATTCCGCACTTGACCAGATCAACCCCGGCAACGTGGGCCGGCTGAAAGTGGCCTGGACGTATGACACCGGCGACGCGTTCAAGGACTCTGAGATGGAATGCAATCCCATCATCATCAACGGCGTCCTCTATGCCACATCTCCCAAACTTCGAGTGTTCGCGCTGAACGCCGCCACGGGCCAACAGATATGGAGTTTTACCCCGCCCAGCGAAGGCCCCATCGAGCACGCGATGCACTTTCGCGGCGTAACCTACTGGAGCGACGGCGCCGACGCGCGCATCTTTTTCGTGTCGGGGCACGACCTTTACGCCCTGGACGCCAAAACCGGCAAGCCTGTTCCGTCCTTCGGCGAAGCCGGACACATTGACCTGCGTGAAGGGCTGGGACGCAATCCCGCAGACCTCTCGGTTAAGGTCACGACTCCCGGCGTGATCTACAAAGACCTCATCATCATGGGCAGCAGCCTGCCGGAAGACCTGCCCTGCCCTCCGGGCGATATCCGGGCCTACGACGTGCGCACCGGCAAAATGCGCTGGAGCTTCCACACCATTCCCCGCCCCGGCGAACCCGGCTACAACACCTGGCCGAAAGATGCCTGGAAATATACCGGCGGCGCCAACAACTGGGCCGGCATGGCCCTGGACGTTAAGCGCGGCCTGGTGTTTGTGCCGACCGGCTCAGCCGCCTTTGATTTCTATGGCTCTGACCGCATCGGCGACGACCTTTATGCCAACTGCCTGCTGGCGCTGGACGCCTCGACGGGCAAGCTGGTGTGGTATTTCCAGGCGGTCAAGCACGACCTCTGGGACCGGGACTTCCCCGCCGCTCCAGTACTGGTGACCGTGGAGCACGACGGGCAGAAAGTCGACGCCGTGGCCCAGACCACCAAGTCGGGATATGTGTTCGTCTTTAACCGCGAGACCGGCAAGCCGTTGTTCCCGATTGAATACCGGAAGGCGCCGGCCTCTGACGTGGACGGCGAAAAGACGGCCGAGACGCAGGCCTTCCCGCTGCTGCCGCCGCCGTTTGCACAGCAGGAGTTCTCGCCGGCGATAGTTACCGACCGGACGCCCGCCGCCCACAAGGCGGTGCTGGCGCGGCTGAGCAAGCTGCGTTACGGTGGCCAGTTTATTCCTCCCAGCAGGCAGGGGACCGTCATCTTCCCGGGGTTTGACGGCGGGGCTGAATGGGGCGGCCCGGCCTTCGATCCCTCGACCGGCCTGCTTTACGTCAACGCCAATGTCATGGCCTGGATTCTGCGCCTGGTTCCAAGGCCGAGAGCACACGGACTTGTGAACGCCCGCAAACTTTATCTCAGCAACTGTTCGAGCTGCCACAAAGCCAACATGGCGGGCAGCCCGCCGGAGTTCCCTTCTCTTCAACACATCGCAAAGAAGTACAACGAAACTCAGCTTGAGGACTTCATCCGAAAGGGCGGCGGGCGGATGCCAGCCTTCGCTCAACTGGGAGAGGCGCCCATTCGGGCCATTGCAACTTATCTGGCAACGGGAAAGCAAACCATGGCCAGGGGCACATGGAACGAGGCGGAAATGGGGCCATGGCTGAAGTACATGAGCGACGGATATAACAAATTTCTCGATCCGGACGGGTACCCTGCGGTAAAGCCCCCCTGGGGTACGCTGACAGCCATCAACCTGAATACAGGAAAATTTGCCTGGCGCATCCCATTTGGAGAGTATCCGGAGTTGGTGAAGAAAGGTATCCGCAACACGGGCAGCGAAAATTACGGTGGCCCGCTGGTGACCAGGGGAGGCCTGCTTTTTATCGCCGCGACGGACCGCGACAACCAGATTCATGCCTTTGACAAATCGACAGGGAAACTGCTTTGGGAAGCCACGCTGCCCGCTGCCGGCAACGCCACGCCTGCAACCTATGAAGTCAACGGGCGGCAGTACCTGGTGATCGCTGCCGGCGGAGGAAAGTGGGGTGCGCCTTCCGGCGGCACCTACGTGGCTTATGCATTGCCACAGTAGGAGCTTTTTAAAGCGGCCCCCGCTTCGCCCGTAACAGACTGAGCAGGCGAAAACTCCTGAAAAATAAGCGGCGTTTATCCGCCGGGCATGGCAGGGTGAGCAATATCACAAACCCTTGTGACCCCCCTCACTGCCTGCAGCTCGATTGTGGCGTACAAGCTATTGTATAATAATGGGTTTTATGGGAGTGGCTAAAATGGGCAAACTACATGATCGGCTGGCGGAGCAAGCGCCTGCTCTGCGAGAGAAAGTTCACAATATCGTGTCTGAACATGGCGCGACGGTCGTATCGGAAGTGACTGTCAGCCAGCTTTATGGCGGCATGCGCGGTGTGAAGGGTCTGGTGTGTGACACCTCGGTGGTTGAGCCGGACAAGGGCCTGGTGGTGAGAGGAATCCCCATCGGCGACCTGAAGAATAGGCTGCCCGAGGAAATCTTCTACCTGCTATGCACCGGGGAGCTTCCGGACCCAGAATCGCTGGCCAGCCTGCAGCAGGAACTGCGGCAGCGCGCTGAAGTTCCCTCTTACGTATGGGACGTTCTGAAAGCCCTGCCTGCCGATACCCATCCCATGGCCATGTTCAGCACGGCCATTCTTTCCATGGAACGCGAGTCCGTTTTTCGGAAGAGATATTCCGAAGGCATGCACAAGGCGGATTACTGGGAGCCCGCCCTGGAGGATTCCCTCCTGCTGCTTGCCCGGCTGCCGGGGGTTGCCGCCGGCATCTATCGCATTCATACCGGCAAAGGCGAACCGTTGCCGCCCAATCCGAAGCTGGATTGGGGAGCAGATTACGCCGCCATGCTGGGCCTGCCGGACGCCACGGGAGAATTTCGCAACCTGATGCGGCTCTACCTGACGCTGCACTGCGACCACGAGGGCGGGAACGTCAGCGCCTTTACCTGCCACACGGTGGGCTCAGCGCTTTCCGACCCCTTCTATGCCGTGTCGGCGGGCATGAACGGCCTGGCGGGACCACTCCACGGCCTGGCCAACCAGGAGTGCCTGCACTTCGTGCTTGAAATCCGCAAGAAATACAACGGCGTTCCCACCGACGAGCAGCTTCGTAATTACGTTTGGGAAACGTTGAAAGACGGCCGGGTGATTCCCGGTTACGGCCACGCCGTCCTTCGCGTTACCGATCCCCGGTTTTCTGCGTTTCATGAATTCGGAGATCGGGTCTGTCCCGATGACGTCATATTCAAGATAGTCGACCGCCTGTTTCACGTCACCCCACAGGTTCTGAAGGAACAGGGCAAAGTAAAAGATCCCTGGCCAAACGTCGACGCAGGTTCCGGTTCACTGCTCTACCTGTTTGGGCTGACCGAATTCGAATATTACACGGTCCTCTTTGGAGTTTCTCGCGCTTTGGGGATGACCTCGCAACTGGTTCTCAACCGCCTGCTGGCCACGCCGATCACGCGCCCCAAATCCGTCAGTACCGAGTGGGTCACGAAGACAGCCAGCACCGCGAAGGTTACCACCAGGCACAGCGACGGGGAATAGGGCCGAATTTGAGCAGCCCGCCCGTTTTAAGAAGAAGTCCTCCTGCCACAGGAAACAGCCTATGATCAAAGCACAACTCCATCTGACAACTGTGGAAGAAGGCCGCCAGTTTGTGGGCCAATCAGGATCGGGCCATAACGTGGTGATGGACGATGCCCACGGCAACACCGGAGCGAAGCCCATCGAACTCGCCCTGCTGGCACTCGGAGGATGCACGGCCTTCGATGTGGTCGGCATTCTGAGAAAGATGCGCCAGCGAGTAACCGGCTATGACATTGAGCTCGTGGCAGAGCAGTGCGAGGAACCTCCAACCGTCTTCACCCGGGTTACCATCAAACACAAGCTCCAGGGCTGCATTGAACCCGAGGCCGTCCGGAAAGCCATTCACCTTTCGGAAACGAAGTATTGTTCGGTCAGCGCGATGATTGCCAAGACGGCAAAAATTGAAACCACCTTCGAAATCATTCCGGAAGCCGAAACAGTCATCCCTGAGGCACGGGCAAGCAGCTGAATTCCCCGGCTTCCAACCTGAGCAAAATCCTGACGACGTTTGAACCGTAGAAAAGCTATCAGCCCGCACCTGCCGATTTTACGCTCCTGAGGGCCTGGAAGAATTGAGCCTGTTTCCCGCCCATGATTCCGGAAATTTTGGATTTTCCTTGAATTTACCTGTCGAAATATGGCACAAGAACGGACATAGCAAACCCTGTAGAACGCGCAAGCCGCATAGATTGCGCCTGCGGCAATCGAGAAGAACTGAGGTGGCTCGCGGTCTGCAGAGAGCGCCGGACTGATTGGCCGGAAGAAATTCCTGGCCATGGGTCTCCAGGTACACGGGCAGGAGCTTCAGGGTAAACGGAAAGGCAACACTTCATCGCCAGGATGCAGGAGTCCGACGACCATGCCAACTTTTTCCGTGCGCAGGATCATCAGTACTTGGATTTGTTTGTGGGCCGCAAGCTCCGTGGCGGTTGCGGCCGGCTCCCCGCAATCGTCCCTGGCAACAGGGCGCGCCCGCTATCAGGCGAACTGCGCCATCTGCCACGGCGGCGACGCGCGAGGGGGCGAACGCGGTCCCAGCCTGTTCGGTTCCCCCCGCTCAAAAAAGCAGATTCTCCAGATCATTCGCACCGGGAGACCGGGCGGCATGCCGCCGTTTCATCTTCCGCCCGACGAAGAGTCGGCGCTGGTCAACTTCGTCTACTCGCTCAACGCTCCGGCGGCGGGCAGCAAAATCAGCGGTGACGCGACCGAGGGAAAAGCTTACTTCTGGCGCAAAGGAGGCTGTGGCGGCTGCCACATGATCTACGGGTATGGTGGAGTGAAAGGACCGGACCTCACGACGTTGGGCAGGACGCAAACGGTCCGCAGGATCGAACAGTCCTTGAGCAACCCGGGCGGGGCGCGCGGTTATCAGGTAGTCTCGGTGGAGTTGAAGGATGGGAGTTCATGGCGCGGCTTTGCCAGAAACGAAAGCAGCTATGACCTCCAGCTACAGGACTTTCAGGGAAACTTCCACTTCCTGCAACGGAGCGACATCCTCCACATCGAACGGGAGAAGAAGCCGCTGATGCCGCCCGTTCACCTCGGCGAGACTCAGCTTCAAAACCTGCTGGCTTATTTGAGATCCCCATCTCCACCCAAAGGCGAGCCTCAGATATCCCTCAAAGTCCCGGCCCCGAGCCCTGGCGATTGGCCCACTTACAACGGCGATCCCGGAGGCAACAGGTACAGTTCGCTTGATCAGATCAACACCGGAAACATCAGCCGGCTTGCTCCGCGATGGACATTCACACTTCGGGGCGCCCAGGGTCTGCAAACAACTCCGGTGGTGATCGGCGGCATGATGATTGTGACCAGTCCCAACGAAGCCTACGCACTGGATGCTGCCACTGGACGCGAGGTCTGGCATTACCGGCGCGATGTTGCAGATGGAGAAGGAGGCGAGGTCGTAGCGGGCAACCGCGGAGTCGCTGTTCTGGGTGACAAGATCTTCATGGCGACGCCGGACGCGCACCTGCTGGCGCTGAACTGGGTGACGGGAGGTCTGGTCTGGGACGTGAAGGTGGCCGATTACCGGGATGAGTTCCGAATTTCGGCCGCGCCGCTGGTGGTGGGCAACCTCGTCATCACCGGAGTAGGATTTGGCGACCTGGGCGCGCGAGGTTATGTTGTCGCCTACAATGCTTCGACTGGCAAAGAAGTGTGGCGCTTCTATACCATGCCTGCGGCCGGCGACCCGGCGGCGAAAACCTGGGTGGGGCGGGCATTTCCACATGGCGGGGCCGACACCTGGATGACGGGTGTTTACGATTCTGAAAACGATATCCTCTATTGGACCACCGGAAACCCCTGCCCGGACTTCAATGGCGACGAACGCAAGGGTGACAATCTCTTCTCGGATTCCGTGGTCGCGCTCAAACCTGAGACGGGCAAGCTGCTATGGTACTTCCAATTCACTCCGCACGACGTCCATGACTGGGACGCGCAGGAAACTCCGCTGGTGGTGGACACGGTGTTCCACGGCCGGAAGCGGCATCTGCTGTTGCAGGCTAACCGCAACGGCTTCTTTTATGTGCTCGACCGCATCACCGGACAGTTCCTGATGGCAACACCGTTTGTGCATAAACTGAGCTGGGCAAGCGGCATTTCACCCGATGGCAGGCCTAACGTGCTCCCCGGTTCAACGCCCACGCTGAAAGGGGCCAAAATCTGCCCGGCGCCGGAAGGAGCAACCAACTGGATGTCCCCGGCCTGGAGCCCGGCCACGGGGCTGTTCTACCTCCAGGCGCTGGAAAAGTGCAGCATCTACATCAAAGGTTCGGCAGTATGGGAAAAGGGAAAGCCTTTCCACGACCAGATGGCCCGCGAGATTCCGGGGGAGACCGGGATGAAATATCTGCGCGCGATTGACATTCAAACTGGGCGGGTGGTTTGGGAATGGCCGCAGGAAGGACCCGGCCAGACGTGGGGAGGGTTGCTGGCCACCGCGGGCGGCCTGGTCTTTTTCTGCGATGACGGCGGCGCGTTTGCAGCCGTCGATGCCAAAACCGGCAGGCCATTGTGGCATTTCAGCATGAGCGAAGACTGGCATTCCTCACCTATGACCTATACGGCGGAAGGCAGACAGTTTGTCGCGCTGGCGGCAGGATCAAGCATTGTCGCTTTCGGCCTCTAAGAGCCATTGCCTCGCGCGCTGCTACCGTGGCTGATGGATTCAGGCCTTCGCTCTTATCCAAACTTCCCACCCACGCAGTGTTCTGGAGACGCGGCGAACAGCCAGGGCGCATTTGCAGTTAAAAATCCGCAGGGCTTATAATCAAGGTTTTAGACAAGAGAGGCGGAAACACGGCTATGACTACGGAAAATAAAGTTCCAGTGCAAAATGCGGCCCTGACGGCCCTGAACCAGCGCATTCAGCAAAAGACAGTCCAGGTGGGAATTGTGGGCCTCGGATACGTCGGACTCCCCATTGCCCTGCTCTTCTCAAGCAAGGGAATTTCGGCCACAGGCTTTGACATTGATACCGTCAAAGTCACGCACCTTCAGAAGGGCGAAAGCTACATCAAGCACATTCCCGAAGCCGAAATCTCAGGCGCTCTCAGCCGGGGGCGCTTCAAGGCCACGACGGATTTTTCGGAACTGCGGGCGATGGACGCCATCATCATCTGTGTTCCGACTCCGCTCGACGATCATCGCGAACCCGACCTGGCCTACGTGCGAAGCACCGCCGAGACCATCAGCTCCCACTTGAGGCCCGGCCAGCTCGTGGTGCTGGAAAGCACCACCTATCCCGGCACCACCGAAGAAGTTGTCCTACCCATACTGCAGGCCACAGGCCTGCGCTGCCCCGTGGTTCCCTACACGGTGACTGACGGCTCGGCGGCGGTACCTAATTTGCCGGGCGCGGATTTCATGCTGGCTTTTTCTCCGGAAAGAGAAGATCCCGGCAACCCCACGTTCAAGACCCACCAGGTTCCCAAGGTGGTGGGAGGCGTCAACGCTGCCAGCGCCATGGCGACCAAGGTCCTTTACGAAGCAGCCTTCAACCAGATTGTGCTGGTCAGCTCGTCCCGCGCCGCGGAGATGACCAAGCTGCTGGAAAACATCTACCGCAGCGTCAACATTGCACTGGTGAATGAATTAAAGCTCCTCTGCCAGCGCATGGGACTGGACATCTGGGAAATCATCGACGCCGCCAAGAGCAAACCATTTGGTTTTTCCGCTTTTTATCCGGGGCCCGGCCTGGGAGGGCATTGTATCCCCATCGACCCTTTTTATCTCACCTGGAAGGCGCGTGAGTATGAGTTTCCCACCCGCTTTATTGAGCTGGCCGGCGAGATCAATGCGTCTATGCCCCTCCACGTCATCGAACGGCTGGTGGAGGCTTTGAACCAGCGCGGCAAATGTCTGCATGGCGCGCGCATCCTGGTGCTGGGAATCGCCTACAAGAAGGACGTGGACGACCTGCGGGAATCGCCCTCGCTCAAAATCATCAAGCTCCTGCAGGAGCGCGGTGCCGGCGTCGACTACAACGATCCCTACTTTGAACGCCTGCACAAGATGCGCCAGTACGATCTGGGCCTCAAATCGGTTGCGCTGACGGAGGAGTCCCTGTCAAGCTACGACGCCGTCCTCATCGCCACCAATCATTCGTCCTACGACTACGAATTCATCGCAACCCACGCACAGCTGGTTGTCGATACGCGGAACGCGACCGGTAACGTATCGCAGCACAGAGACAAAATCGTGCAGGCCTGAAAGGCACACGGCAGAGAATCTGTTTGGACGGTGTGGGAGAAAAAGCAGACAGGACTGCGGGAGGTTGCCTTAAAGCCTTCCGAACTTGAACCACGCATCGATGATGTTCTTTCCCGTGTAGACAACCGTCCGCTCATCTATGCGCCGGCTGGCACGGCGAGGCTCCGGCCCCGGAGCGCCGGCGGTGGTGAACTCCACTTTCACCTCAACCGGGCCTTCAACCCGGTAAGGCTTGAATTCCGCAAGGCGCATCATGGCGCGTTCCGCCCGGGTTCGAATCACCCGGCAGGCAGCCGGGTGGGGCAGCGTGAAACCAGCCGTCGGGCTGACTCCGGCCTTGACTTCCGCATACTCTGCCTGTGGAATTAATTCCCGAATCTCTTTGCACGCTGCCGCGTCCCCGGCCAGCATGATCGCCGGAACACCCATCTCACCGGCAATCATGGCCCGAATTCCGATCTCGCCCACAAGCCTGCCGTTCACCCAGATGTTTTGAATGTTGAAGAAATAGGAATGCGGCAGCACGCTGTTTTCCGCCCCCGCCATCGCGTGCTGGCCCACAAAGACGATAGCGCTGAAGGTGGAATCAAACTCACGTATAGGAGGAATGGGCGAACCGATCAGCAGGCGCGCCTGGGGATGAATGTCAACGGCGGAAAGTGATTCGCCTCCGTCGTGGCCGTCCCACACCACCACCTCGGTGGCTCCGCCAGCCCGCAGCCCTTCGACGGCCGCGTTCACCTCGCCCGTCAGCAACTTTTGTGATTCCTGCCAGCGGGGACTCTTCAGCGGATTGCACTGGTCAGCCCAGTTAAAGACCCCGTCCACGCCTTCCATATCAGACATGATCAGGACCTTGCGAGCATTTGGACCCTCGACTGGAGGTTCGACGCCTTCAGCTGCGGAAGGAACGGCCTGAACGGCCGCAATACCCACACCGGTCGCAGCGCTCTTCCTAAAGAAATCTCTGCGACTGATTCCTTCTCTATCCGCCATATGGATCGATTGGCCCGCGCACTCAGGACTCCAGCAGTGAATAAATCAGACGGTTGAGTATTTCCTGCACAGTGTCTTGATTTTGTCCATCAGCTTGGGAACGCCCGTCAAGGAGTCTTCCTTGCCCTCATACTCGGCCGACATGAAACCCTTATAGCCGGCTTCGGCAAACAGCCGCCAGACCCGGTCCAGGTCCACCGGTGCTCCGTTCTCCTCAAAGTGGTCGCGGATGTGCGCGTGCGTGGCATAAGGAAGGCAGGCCTTAATCTGAGAATATGCGTCCTGCGTGGGCGTGGTCTCGAAGTTGGTGATGTCCAGGTTGATCCCGGCATACGGCGAATCCACCCTGTGCATGATTTCAACGCAGATGTCGGCGTTCTGCGTCACACCTTGGTGGTCTTCAATGCCCAGCGTGATGCCCTTCTTGCCGGAATAATCGCAGGCAGGCTTCATCACCTCCACCACCCAGTCGGTTCCCTGCTTCACCGTGGCGCCCTTCGGCAGCGGACCACCGAAGACCCGCAAATGGGATGCCCCCAGCTGGTCCGTCACGTCCACCCACTTCTTGATTTCAGCCAGCACTTCGCGCCGCTTGGCGGCAGTGCCCTGGACCATGCTGGAACCGCACGCTGCGCCTGAAAAGGGAATTCCTTTTCGGAAAGCCAGGCGCCGCAGGTTCTCCAGGTAGCCAGGGTCCGTGGACTTGAACCAGTAAACCGTCATGTCCGCGCCCACCGAGCCCATCTCCACCACCTTGTCGAAAAACTCCGCATAGGTCATCGTTCCTTTGGCCAGGTGATCGTTGAAGGAGTAGGCGCAGCAGCCTGGCAGAAGCCGGGGCTCGTGCGAGGCAAATTCGGTGGACGCCGGCTGCGCTTCCCCGCCCGAGGCCGGCTTGTTTTCCGTTTGAGGCGCACAGCCGACTGCAAGCGCGCCTGCCACAGCCAGCCCGCCTGTCTTTAGAAACCTTCTTCGCGCTATTTTGTCTGTCATTTTTCCCTTCTCTCTCGGAAAGATTGAAACCTATTCGCGACGGGACCAGTTCCGGTCCCTATAGAAAACCCCTCTCACCCGGCCCAGCAGCCTCTCCCTGCCAGGATCAGACGATCTGCTCCGCTTCGGCATCCCAGCGGACTTCCCGTCCCTGCCGGTACGAAGCTACGCACATCCGGCAGGCAATCGCCGACCGAAACCCAATCTCAAAGGGGCAGTTCGGGGTTTTCCGGCTGCGTACGCACTCCAGGAAGTTCCGCATGTGGAGGTCCGTTTCGTCTCCGCCCCCCACGATGTCCGCAGGGGTCGCCTTTCCGCCGGCTGCACCGCCACTATGAGTTCCTTTGGGAATGTAGGTCACGGTGTCATTCCGCTCGTCCCTCAGCACCGCACCTTCGCTGCCCAGCACAACCTCATCTGCATCGTAGTAACTGCTGCCGAATCCGGAATTCCAAGTAAAGAAAATCTTTTCCGGCAGCGCCATGGAAACATCCATGGTGTCAGGCACCTGCATGCCGGGCGAAAAGTAGTTGGCGCCGGTCATGCTCACCCGCTCCGGAATCTGCAGATCCATCGCCTTGAACCAGAAACCCACTTGATGAACAAAATTTTCGTAAACATTGCCGCCTGAATAATCCCAGTAGAAGCGCCAGTTCATGTAACGGTTGGGATCAAAAGGATGAAGGGCGGCCTCACCCTCAAACTGCTTCCACTCTATATGTTGGGTATCGCAGTCGGAAGGAATCGGCCGCTTCCAGCCGCCGTATGGCGCATTGCGATACATGTGGGAGTGGATGGCCGAAATTCTGCCCATCGGCTTGTTGTGGACGAGTTCCCGCGCGCGTACCTGAGCCTGGCTGCTGGTGGATTGGATTCCCACCTGGACTACGCGGTGGGAGGCCAAAAACGCGTGCCGCATGCGGCGGGCGTGGTCAGGATTGAAAGCCATGGTCTTTTCCTGATAAATGTCCTTGCCCGCCTGGATGGCCGGAACAAAATTCAACGCGTGCTGGTGCTGCGGGGTCGCGATCAGCACTGCGTCGATGCTCTTGTCGTCCAGCAGTCGGCGGAAATCGGAATAAGTCTTCACGCCCGGGGCAATAGCTTTTGCCTCATCCAGCCGCCGCGTATAAACATCGGCCACCGCAACCGCCTCGGTGTTAGGAGCCTTGATGGCAGCCTTGAAAATGGCCTGACCACGGCCGCCGGCGCCGATCAGCCCGAACCGAATCCGGTCATTCGCCCCTAGAATGCGACTCGCCGGACTCAATCCTGAAATCGCCATGGCGGTACCGCCTCCCAGAACTTGCTGCATAAAACTTCGTCGATCCGACATCATGGCCTCCCATCAATGTGCAAGTGAACGTTTGAAAAGATTTGGCTCCCGCATCCAGCGCTGTGTCCGTTTCATGCCTGGAGCCTGTGAAACCGGCTTCTCCGGCGGACACAGAACTCCGCCGCACACATTCCTCCGTCCGGGTCCGCGCAACATCCAGTTCTGAATTGAACCAGCCAACTTTGGTACACCCAATAGCTGCCGTAAGTCAAGGATATGTTTGCCGATGTGGCCCAACCCCTGTGGCATTTCCTGTACTCAAACTTCCTGAGTTCCTCAAAAGCGGCCATATTTTCGATAGGCGTCCACGGGATGAGCACCCTCGAGAATGGCCTTGCGAACAAGGTTTTCGGTATTCACCACTTCCTCCGACTTTTCAAGAACCTGGAGCGTGATCTCCCGCGGGATTACCAGCACACCGTCTTTGTCACCCACAATAAAATCACCCCGCCGGACGACCACCTTCCCGATCCTGATCTCCTTGCCGTATGAAACCAGTTTCCACCTGCTCATTACATCGGCGGGGGTTCGATAGCGGCAGAAAACGGGAAATCCCAGCTTGAGGATGTAATCGATATCGCGCGCTCCTCCGTCGATCACAGCTCCTCTGGCTCCACGAAACTTGGCCGTCTCGCAGGAAAGCTCTCCGATGTGCGCGCTGACGTTGTCGTGCGGCTGGGAAACGATCACGTCGCCGTTGCGAAGGTCTCCAAGCATCTGGAGGATAGGCACATAAACTTCCTCGGGGTCCGTGCTGTCCGTCGGCTCCCCCTCAACGGGCATGGCGAGGCCTGCCACGCACTGGTCCATCGTCAGCGCCTGGATGGACGACGGCAGAATCTGGTTGCGGTAGCCCCTTTCGTCAAGTACATCTGAAATGGCCCCCGTATAGATCACTGAAAAGCGCCGGCAGACGTCATCAACGTTGAAATCGGCAATTTGATCTTCGATCAACTGATGTCTCCTTTTCGTTCTACTTCTGGCTGACTGCCGCGCAGAGTGCGCAGCCAGAAGCCATCGATTTGCGAGGAAAGTTCTCAGGCTTCCATGGCTGCTGCCGGTGATGTTCTTTGTGAAGAGTGAACCAACGAAGTGAGCAGCGCGGCTACAATAAAACCAACGCCGAGTGCGGCAAAACCAGCCACGAAATTTCCAGTTTGTTTGTTGAGGTAGCCCACAACCACAGGACCGAAATAGCCACCCAGGTTCCCCAGGGCGTTGATCAGGCCCATCGCCGAACCGCTGACCGAGCGTGGCAGTGTTTCAGAAGGGATGGCCCAGAAGGGACCCAGCGCCCCGTACGACCCTGCGCCCACCGCCACAATGGCGACAAAAGAGAGTACGAAAGAGTGCGGGCTTAGAAGCACACTGGCCAACAGGAACACGCCGCCCCAAACCAGCGCGCCCGAAACGTGTCTTTTCCTTTCGCGTTTCCTGTCAGAATGCCGGGAAATCCATACCATGCCCACGCCGGTTACGATAAAAGGAATCGAAAACAGGATGCCCACCGCAAGGTCGCTTAATCGTTTTTCACTGTGCAGGGCGCTCGGCAGCCAGAACAGATACCCGTAGTTGCCGCTGTTGATCAGGAAGTAGATCAGAACCATCAGCAGCACCTGTGGCCGCAGCATCAGCTTGAGGAAGGGCTCCGGTGCTGCAGGGTCCAGGTCCGTATCTTCGGAGGTGAGAGTGGTCTGCAGGAACTGTTTTTCTTCGGGTGAAATCCATTTGGCCTGGTGCGGCCGGTCGGCGATGAACATCATCCAGATCACCAACCACACGAAGGGTATCGCCCCCTCGGAAATCAACATCACGCGCCAGCCCCAGCGGCCGAGGATCCAGCCGGAAACGGGCGAGGAAAGCACTACGGCCGTCGGCAGGCACAGCATCCAGTAAGCGTTGGCCCGGGCTCGTTCCGCCCGCGGAAACCAGTGCGACAGCAGCACCAGCGTGGCCGGCCACACACCGCCTTCAGCGATGCCGAGCACAAAACGCATGACCCAGAACTCTTCCCAGTTGCGCACCAGCCCGCAGACCACCGCGGCCGCGCCCCAGCAAACCAGCAGAATGCTGATAAACTTCTTGGCGCTCCAGTGCTCGGCCAGGTAGCCTCCGGGAATCTGGAGCAGCAGATAACCCCAGAAAAAGATGCCGGCGGCACTGCCGGCCTGCGCCGGATTCATGTGAAGGTCGTGGCTGATGGAAGGCAGGGCCAGAGAAATATTCGTCCGGTCGATGAATGCGATCGTGTACATGATGAACGCGACCGGAATAATGTGCTGCCAGCGCTTTTCAGGAATAGCCATAAGCGGGCAGGATTATAACAGACTCCTGTGGATACACAATTGCTAAGTGACCGGGCCGGAACAATTAACCGGGGGAAAATCTGAAAAATACTCGCCCGGCGCACCCACAGCCAGGAATCTGCGGTGCCCGCGGGTCACGACCGGGTGTTCCGCTTCTCGTAACTTTCCATGCAGTTTTTTGAGCAGAAGTGGACGACCTGACCGTTCTCCACCAGACGGTGTGACACTTCAGTCGAAACAAACATGCCGCACACAGGGTCCCGGGCCGTCCGGCCCTGGGTCGCACTGGGTGTCGCCTTTTTTCCATTGCTGCGCGGGCCCTTGGCGCTCCTCCGCGCTCCGCCCAGTATTCCGCGGATCGTCCTGGAGATGGCGTAGACCATCCCGATCATAAAGACCAAGTCCATGATGGCGTCAAGTAAACGTGCCACGGTAGATATGACGGCGCCCAAACGGGGGAGGATGCCTTGTGTCCGCTAGGGCCTCTTGGCGGAGCGGGCGCTCCCCAGGGCCGCGTCCAATTTCCCCTTGATATCTTTCAAGCCCGGATAGCTCGGGTTCTGCCGGTTGAGTTCACTCCAATACTTTCTGGCAGCCTGCAAGTCGTGGGTTCCCTCAAGGTTCACAACAATCAGGTTAAAGATGGTCGGCTGATGGTTCGGATTCAAGGTAAGGGCTTTCTGATATTCACTGATGGCCTGTTGCGGCTGGCTCGAATAGAAATAACATGTGCCCAGGTCTGTCCGAGCGTTGACGTTATCGGAGTCTAACCGGAGCGAACGCTCGTACCACTCAATAGCCAAGTTGTAATAGCGCTTGTCGTAAAGGTAGTTGGCCAGTTCCAAGGGAATCTGGGAATTTTGAGGATTCTGACGGGCGCGCTGCGCGTAGTCCTGGATCCTCTGCGCCACTTCCATCGGCGGGTGCCCATTGGGAAGACCAGTGGCAGGATCAATGTCGGCCCCGGCTGCGGCGCCCATCGCCCCGGCTGAAGGAGAAGCGGCGCTTGCCGCAGCAACCGCCGCTACGGGCACATTCACCTGCCCCTGCGACTTGTAAATGAAACCTGCCAGAAATCCCACGCTGAAAAAGATGATCGCCGTAACAATAGTTTCGATTTTCACTTTGTCCCCGCGCCTCAATATCTCAAACTTCCAGACGAAGAACTTTATAGTACGATATAAGGCTGGCCAATGGTAGCAGGAACGAGCCGCCCTTCCTCTTTGCAAAGCTCACAGAGGATGGAACCGGCGACCCTTGACCTGCGCTTCGCAACAATAGTTTTGCATGCCGGCTTCGCCCGAGCCCGCCGCGTCAAATCTTGCGGCGCTCCTTTCATGGCAAAGCGGCGCGTTGCCGGCAACACAAATTGAACGGATCATTCGGAAGCGGAGCGGATCGCTTTCAGAATGTTCCGCGTTTTCATTTCGAGCCATCATCACAGAGGGAGGTCGTATGCCAGAAGTTTATCGAAACCTGATCGCCGGCGAGTGGGTTGAATGCGCATCGAAGGAGACGTTCCCCAACATCAACCCGGCCAACACCGACGAGGTGCTTGGACACTTTCAGGCTTCCGGACCTGAAGAAATACAGAAGGCCTGCGCCGAAGCCTCCAAAGCGCAACCCGCCTGGGCAGCGCTGCCTGCCCCACGCCGCGGTGAATACCTCTTCAAGGCAGCCGAACTGCTGGAGTCCCGCCTCGACAAGATCGCGGAAGACATGACCCGCGAGGAAGGCAAAACCCTGCCAGAGGCCAAGGGCGAGGTCAAGCGCGCCATCAATATTTTCCGCTATTTCGGCGGCGAGGGCGCGCGTTCGTTCAGCTACCAGATTCCCTCCGAACGCCCCAACGTTTTCTGTTACATGATGCGCAAGCCGCTGGGGGTGGTGGGACTGATTACACCCTGGAATTTCCCTAGCGCAATTCCAGCCTGGAAGATGGCTCCGGCGCTGGTGGCAGGCAACACGGTGGTGATCAAGCCGGCGTCGCTTGCGCCGCTCAGCCCCTACCGCCTGGTGGAAGCGCTGGTCGAGGCCGGCATCCCGGCGGGCGTGGTGAATTATGTTACCGGAAGCGGCAGCGGAGCCGGCAACGCACTGGTGGACCATCCGTCTATTCGCGCCATCTCCTTTACGGGTTCGTGCGGCGTTGGCAACGCGCTTCATAAGAAGCTGGCCGGGCGCAAGGTTCGAGTGCAACTTGAGATGGGAGGCAAGAACCCCACCGTGGTTCTCAAGGACACGGACCTCGATTATGCCGCCGACATCCTCATCAACGGCGCATTCTTCTCAACCGGGCAGAAGTGCACCGCCTGCAGCCGCGCCATTATTGAAAAAGACATTTACAAGCCGCTCGTTGAAAAGCTGGTGGCAAAAACCAGGGCCCTGAAGGTTGGGAACGGCATTGAGCCGGGAATCCAGATCGGCCCTGCGGTGGACGAAAAGCAACTCGAAACCGACTTGAAATATATTGAAATCGCCAAAAAGGAAGGTGCCAAACTGCTGTGCGGAGGAAATCGCCTGATCGGAGGCATCTATGACAAAGGCTTTTTTGTCGAACCGACCATTTTCGACGAGGTCAAGCCGGAGATGCGTATTGCCCAGGAAGAAGTCTTCGGGCCGGTGCTGGGATTGATGGTGGCCAATGACTTTGAAGACGCCATGCGCCTGGCCAACGGCGTCCAGTTCGGACTTTCGGCCTCCATCGTCTCGCGAGACCTCACCCGTGTTCACCAGTTCATCAACAGGATTGAGGCTGGCCTGATCACCATCAACCTGCCCACGGCCGGTGTGGAATACCAGCTTCCCTTTGGCGGCACCAAGGAATCCAGCTTCGGCATGCGCGAGCAGGGTCCGCTGGCGCTCGACTTCTATACAGAGTCGAGCACGGTTTATCTAAGATACACGCAGTGAGCAGAATCCGAGACTTCACCAGGAGATCGCCATGAAAAAGACTCGCCAATTTCTCGCCAAACTCAAGCTGCCGTTTGAAGACAATCATGCGCTCAAGCCCACCTCCCTCAGGTTCCAGGACGGCGGGCAATACCGTTTTGAGATACCGAGCGTGGAGGGTCCGCGGGTTTTCCGCGAAGTGCTGGACGCGGCCAAGGACCTGAACGTCCCGATCCATCGCGTCAGCCAGGGAAGCGGCGTCATGCTGCTGACAAAAGCTGAAATTTCAGAGATGGCCCACATCGGCCACGACCAGCGCATTGAGGTTTGCCTGTTCGTCGGGCCGCGCGCCACCTTTGAAACGGGAGCACAAACCGCGTCAACTGCCGGCAAGGTGATCGGACTGCAACATCGTGGCGCCGACCAACTGGTTTACGCCATCGAAGACGTCAAGCGCGCCTGCGATCTCGGCATCCGGAGCATTCTGCCCGCTGACCTTGGCCTGATCTGGGTGATCAATGAGATGAAGAAAAAGGGCGAACTTCCCAGGAACCTGGTCATCAAGAGTTCGGTCACCCTGCCAGCCGCCAATCCCGCCACGGCCCGGCTGTTTGAGCAGGCAGGCGTCAGCACGCTGAACATTCCCACCGACCTGGCGCCCGCTCAGATCGGCGCCATCCGCCAGGCAGTCGATATTCCCATCGACCTTTACATCGAGGTTCCCGACAACTTCGGTGGCTTCGTCCGTTACTACGAGATGCCGCAGATCATCCAGGTGGGAGCCCCCAACTATTTCAAGTTCGGGCTGCGCAACGCTCCGGACATTTATCCTTCCGGCGGCCACATTGAAGACCTGGCTGCGCGCATGGGCCGCGAGCGTGTTCGCCGCGCGCGCATCGCACTCGACCTGCTTGAACACTATGCCCCGCAGGTGAAGATGTCGCCGCTCGGCTCCAAGGACCTCGGGATCCCGGAAGTGTGATCCGAGTGCTGCCCGGCGGCGGATCCCCTCTATAAGATTCCGGCCATCGCATGCGGGTGAGATTTGGCCCGCATGCCTGGTTCCCGCGCCGGTGTACTGTTAAACGTCTGTCAAATACGCCCGACTTATCACGCCATATAGAAACTCCGCCTGTGCAAAACGCGTATATCATGTTAGGCCTATACAAACATGGAAAAGTTTCTTCCATTCCCGAAGCCCGTGCTGGCAGCGTTGGCCGCAGTCTTTGCCTCTGCCGTTGTGCTCTACAGTGGGCTGTGGATGTACTCCATCCGTTGGCAGAGCGGCGTCGAACTGGGCTTTGACTTCAACTATATCGGGGCCCTGCACGCCGAGCACGTCAGAAGCGTGCAACCCGGCGGGCCGGCGGCAGAAGCCGGCATTAGACCGGGAGACCGCGTCACGGCCATCAACGGGCATCCCATCGAAGACCGCCGCATGATTTTTGATGTGTGGTCTCAACAGAAGCCCGGAAGCGCCGTTCAGCTCACTGTCATTCGTCCATCGGAATCTTCACCTGTGATTCTTACCGCCATCTTTCGGGCTCGCGGGTCAGAATCCAGGGAGGCCGGATTGACTGAACGACTGGGCCAGGAAATCCTGCATACCTACCCGCTTGTATTCCTGATTGTCGGGCTTCCGGTGCTCTTTCTGCGGCTGGAAGACCGCAACGCCTGGCTGCTGGCTTTGATGTTCGCCTGCTTCACCGCCGCGCCGCCGTTTCCCAATCTGTTTGCAGGCCTGGATACACCCCTTCGCTTGTTCGCCACCTCCTATCGCGCCCTCTTCGGCACTTTGCTGGGTGCAGTTTTTTACTGCTTTTTCTCCTTGTTCCCCGCCCGGTCATTCCTGGATCGCCGTCTTCCGGGACTGAAGTGGCTGGCTTTGGCAATCGGGATTACATTTGCTTTGCCGGGGTTGCGGATCGGCGCATCACACGCGCCCGCTGTGATGGAAAATCTGATCGGCCGCCACTCTTCACACGTTGTCCGGCTGCTTTACAACTATGGCTTCACGGGGCTGGGGCTGGTCGCATTGGTTGGCAACGCTTTTGCCGCCCCCACTCCGGAAGCCCGGCGCAAAATTCGCGTCATTCTCTGGGGAACGCTGGTAGGAGTGGTCCCCATCGCAGTGCAGACCGCTCTCGGCGATTTCTTCCACTTGAATCCGCCCCTTGCCCTGGGTCTCACCGTGGTGTTGCTGCTCTTCCTCTTCCCGCTGTCCTTCGCCTATGCAGTCCTCAAGCACCGCGTGCTTGAAGTTCCCGTCCTGCTGAGGCGGGGCGCACGTTACCTGCTGGTCCTTCGTGGCTTTACGGTCCTGCTGGCACTCGTCAGCATCGGAGTCACCCTGGTCTTTGCCCTGTTTCTGGCTCCCTACCTGGAACTCCTCACTGTCGGAGGCGTTCCGGGTGGGATTGCCTTGGGAGCGGGGTTTGGGATCGTGCTCCTCTGGGCAGGCATGATTGTCCACAAGAGTGTGGGAGAAAAAATAGATCGAGCCTTCTTCCGCAATTCATATGATGCCCGGATGGTTCTAGAGAAGCTAGTGGAAATTTCCCGGACGGCGACCGACCGGGGCAAGTTGTCAGATTTGTTGCAAAACCATCTGGAACAGGCGCTGAGACCAAGTTCGCTGGCGGTTTACCTGGAGACAAATGGTCGGCGGATTTCCGCCATCCGCGGGGACGTCCCGCCAGGGCTCACGGTTCTATCGCCAGATGATCCCCTCATGCAGGAACTGGAACGACGCGGCCGCCCATGGGAAGTTGCCAACGAGGACGAGGAAAAGCTGCCCCAGCCGTTTCTGCTCGAACCCCTCCAGCCCGATTGCCTGGTACCCGTTGTTGGGCGCGACGGCCGGTTGGTGGGGCTCTTGGTGCTCGGCCCACGTCTTTCGGAAGAACCCTATTCCAGGGAGGACAAACGTCTGCTGGCGACTGTCGCCACCCAGGCTGGCATGGCGATAGAAAGCATTTGTCTGGGCGAAGAGATTGCCGAACGCATTGAGGCAGAACGACGCGCTACGCAGGAAATGGAGTTCGCCCGTCAGGTGCAGTCCCGCCTGTTTCCACAGAAGTTTCCCGTTCTGCGCACGCTGGAATACGCGGGCGGCTGCGCACCGGCCCGGCAAGTGGGTGGCGACTATTACGACTTTCTGGAACTGCGCCCCGGCCGGCTGGCGCTGGTGCTGGCGGATATTGCAGGCAAAGGAGTGTCCGGCGCGCTCCTGATGGCCAATCTTCAGGCCAACCTGCGCAGCCAGTACGCCATGGCGCTTGACGACATCCGGCAGCTGTTACTGTCGGTCAACCGCCTTTTCTATGAAAACACCAGCGACAATAGTTATGCCACGCTTTTTTTTGCGGATTACGACGACGCAACACACCTCCTCCGCTACGTGAATTGCGGGCACCTGCCTCCGCTGCTGCTGCGCGGGTGTCGTTCTTCAACAGACGGGCCAGGTCCGCCGTCGGATGTCGAACGACTGGAGCCCACTTCAACTGTCCTCGGCCTTTTTGAAGCGTGGGAATGCACCGTCGCTGAAACCAGTCTCAACCCGGGCGATACGCTCCTCCTTTACACCGACGGCGTCACGGAGGCTGCCAATGCTGGGGGCGAAGAGTTTGGCGAGTCGCGGCTGGTGGAGGCCTTGTGCTTACACCACGACATGAACGCGCAGCCGCTGCTGGATTCCATCATCCAGGCTGTGCAGACGTTCAGCGACGAGGAACAGGCGGATGACATCACCCTTGTGGTCGCCCGCTGTCGGCCCTAACCCCTGGCGCCCGGCAGCAGGAAGCTCAACATCCCGGCGAAACAGCTTCCATGCCCTGGCTCTCGCGATTGTGGTACACTTCACCCATGAAATATCTGCTCGCCATTTCGGTTCTTCTGGCGGGTACCGTGTTCCCGTACGCCCTAAGAGGCCAATCCGCCATCTTAACGTCCGGACCACCCGCCTCTGGCACGTGGCTGCAGCCTGCGCCCTTCCGCAATGGTCCGTCAGGATTTCGCGAGTTCGGCGATTCCCGTCCCGTGGTCTTTCCGCCTTTCTTTGGCTATCCATCGAGCTATCCGTTCACCTATTTCTATCCCAGCCTGTGGCCGCCGCTCGACGAGGAATACGAGCAGGCTTCACGCATCGCGCACGGTGACGTCGAGGCGGAGGTCGCCGCCCAGCAAAAAGAGTACCTTTCCAGCCAGATCAAAGCGCTGGCGGATGAGGTGCGCTCGCTTCGCCAGCAGCAGGCTTTGTCGCAATACGAACAGGAGTCCGTTGCGCCGCCTCGCTATGAAGGCCTCCGGCAGCCTATGCCGCAAATCTGGCGCTCCGGCCGTCGCAATTTCCCCGCTACCGTCTTCGTTTTCCGCGACGGCCGCGAGATGGAAATACGCGACTACGCCATCCTGGGTGAAACGTTGTGGGTCTTCAGCGGGCAGACAGCCCGCAAGTTCCCGCTTGCCGACTTCAACCTCGACGCCAGCCGCCAGGTGAATGAAGAGCACGGGATTGAATTCCCGGTTTCCCGACCTCATCAACGGTAATCTACCTCCCTCAGTGCAAGGCGATGACATTCCGCATTACAATCCGTGCTTGCGTTCCTGGCCGGTTAAAAGCATAATCTTGCCTTTCCAGGTCAATGGCCGCCCACAGTTAAAGGAGGATTCATATGTCATCAGATGACCCGCAGTTGCATCACAACCTTTTGTCCAAACCATCGCGCCGTAACTTTCTGAAAAGCGCCGCCGCCTTAGCCATGGCCGGCCCCGCCCTCGCTTGCGGCCCCCAGGGCGCAGAGAAAACAACTGAGCAGTCAAGCCCCTCTTCAGGCAAGCCCCGGCTTGTTTGTGTGGGAACTTACAGTTCGCCCCAGGGCCCCGAAGGGCACGCCGGCAAGGGCCAAGGCATCTATCTTTTTGAAATGGACCCTGCCACCGGCAAGCTGACGCAGCGCGGCCTGACTGATAATCCAAGAAACCCTTCCTGGCTCGCACTCAGTCCCGACGGGACTCACCTGTACTCCTGTGATGAAATCCACGAGTATAAGGGCAAAAAGTCCGGCGCAGTCAGTTCCTATTCGGTCGACCGTCCCACCGGCCACCTCACGTTCCTCAACACTGTCAGTTCCGAGGGCGACGGACCGGCTCACATCAGCGTCCACCCTTCCGGCCGTTACGTTTTTGTTGCCAACTATGGCGGCGGAAGCATTGCCGTTTTACCCATTCTTTCCAATGGCGAACTCGGGCCCGCCAGCGACTTCCACCAGGACAAAGGCCCGCTCGGTCCCCAGCACGCCACCAGCGCCCCGCCGGGAAGCTTCGCCATCAGCGGGCACGACGCGCCCCACGCACACATGATTGAGTCTGACCCCAGTGGCAAGCGCGTCATCTCGACAGACCTTGGTATGGACAAAATTCTGGTGTGGGATTTGGACCTTGAGAAGGGCAAGCTGGCGCCCAACAACCCGCCCTCGGCCTCGGTGCCTCCAGGCGACGGACCTCGTCATTTTGTCTTTCACCCCAACGCCCGATGGTTCTATTGCATTCAGGAGGAAGGTTCTGCAGTGGTCGTGTTCGATTACGATTCTTCGAACGGCAGCCTGGCGCAAAAGCAGATCATCTCAACACTGCCCAAAGGCTTTGTCGGCACCAACTTTCCCTCCGAAATCCGCATTTCGCCAGACTCGAAGTTCATTTACGGCGCCAACCGACTTCATGACAGCATTGCGTACTTCTCCATCGGCGAGGATGGCAAATTGACATACGTCGGCGAGGAATGGACCCGTGGCGACTACCCGCGTAGTTTTACGATCGATCCCGCAGGCGATTTCCTTTACTGCTGCAACCAGCAGGCCGACGCCATCACTACATTCCGCGTCAACAAGCAGACGGGAGCCCTCACCTTCACCGGCCAGTACACGCCCGTGGGGACCCCTGCCAACGTGGTGTTCCTGACGTAGTATTTGCAGCGTGTCCGCAGATTGCAGGGCCGTCCTCGCGGCCCTGCTCCTGTCTTCAACCTGCCTCGCGTCCCGCCGCTTGTCCGCATCCACTACCATGCGCAAATATTATTCACATCCCAGTTATGCGCCCTTCTTCTTTCAATCCAGGCTTTATCTGAGCGTGTCCTCCCAATCGCGTGCCGATTCCTTCAACGCCGAATTCGCCGGCAGGCACCAACTCATTCCGGCGCGCTTCGTGATTGGAATTCCGCTACCGCCAGACAAGCAGGACGGGGGAAATCCCCGGCTGTCACTGTTAGGCTGAGTTTCATGTGGCTGGCAAAGGATGGGTACCCGTGGACATTTCCGAAGCCTGGCTTGATCCCTCAAAATATGGCATCCTTTTCGGCAGCGTGGACTCGAACCGCGTCCGATTTTCCATGGGCCGTGACATCAATCTCGCACCGAAGCAATCTGGTCCACCGGTCAATTACTTCGTCTATCCCTACGTGGAATCGAACGGCAAACCCTATAAAGCAGTCCACTGGCAATTGTCATTCCGTAATACCTCGTCGTGAAAAATGAGGCGACGGCACGGGCAGATCACGGGGTCTTCTCATCCCCAATCCGGGAACCATTCACTTTTTGGCCTTCTTCGGACGGAAAAGCTGGATGAACGCCGCGCCCATCACGATCATGATGCCCCCCCACCATACCGGTGCGTGAAGATTGGCCAGAACGGTATTGGGCGGATGAGACCATTCCACAAGCCCACTGGCAAAAATCAGGATGCCGTATATAAAAATTAATATTCCCGCAAAGAACCAAACGGGGATCATACGACGTTCTTCACTCATACAATTACTCCCCAGTTTTCGATTTCATTATGATTCCATCATCCCGCGCCATTTGCGCTCAACGGCTATCGGAAAATCCACTGTAAAATCAGAAATACAACGAAGCAAACACCGGCCCAGAAAACCGGCCGCTTGACGAGCGGCAGGTGGGCATCGCTGGGGATGTCGGTCAGGCCCATCACCAGGCCCCGTAACTCGGCTTCGGGCCTTGGCTTTGTGACCAGCGTCACCACCCCGGATACAACCACAACGACAATGAAAGCCCAAAGCGCCTGCCACATCTGCTGCGCCAGCGACTTGGCCCCGGCGTAAAAGCAGAACCAGGCGACGCGCTCTGGATGTCCCCGCATCAACACGAATATAGTGATCGCCGTCGTAATCCCCGCCAGCAGGCCCCAGAACCCCGCCTTCTTCGTGGCGCGCTTCCAAAGCATGCCAATAATGACGGTGCCAAACAGCGGAGCAATGAAGAAGCTGAACAGGGCCTGCACGTAATCCATCAGGCTTCCAAAGTGGGTCACAATATAAGCGGCCCCGATACTCACCAGGAGACCGATCATGGTGCACCACCGCCCCATGGCAACATAGTGCTGGTCGGTCGCGTCCTTTTTGATGAAAGGCCGGTAAAGATCGTAAGTCCACACGGTGGCGAAAGCGCTGATGTTCCCTGCCATGCCGGACATGAAACCTGCAATCAGGGCCGTAATACCCAGCCCCAGCAAACCCGGCCCCAGATAGCGTGCCATCATTAGAGGCAGGACCTGGTCATAGGTGTGTTGTCCGGCTGTAGCAACGTTGGCGGGATAGAGGTGGTAAGGCAACACCGCAAGGCCCAGCAGTCCCGGAAGGATCACGATGAACGGGACGGCCATCTTAAAGAATGCTCCGATGATGGGCGCGGATTTTGCCGAACGAATATCTTTGGCCGCAATGACGCGCTGCACCAGCAGAAAATCCGTCGTCCAATAGCCCATCGAGAGAACCGCCCCCAGGCCAAAGACGATGGCTATCCACTGCACGCCCATGGGGTTCTGCGAAGGATGAACCATCGGCCCCCACAGGTGCGTGAAATCCTGTCCCGCAAATCTTTCATGGATTTTCGCCACCATCCCCGACCAGCCTCCTGCCTCGATAAGGCCCAGGATGGGAATCAGCAGCGCGCCCAGCCAGATCAGGAAGAACTGGATCACCTCATTGAAGATCGCCGAAAAAAGCCCGCCCATCGCAACGTAGATGCCCACCGTCAGCGAAGAAACCCAAATACTGAAATGAATGTTCCAGCCCAGAATCACCTGCATCACAACTGCCATGGCATACATATTGACGCCTGACATCAGAATGGTCATAAAGGCGAAGGTGATGGCGCTGAGGCCACTCGTCGCGCGACCGTACCGCAACTGGAGGTATCCCGGAACGGAATGCGTCCTGCAAATGTAATAAAAAGGCATCATGATGAGGCCGAGAAAGAGAATGGCAGGGATCGCACCCACCCAATACCAATGCGCCGCCAGGATGCCGTACTGGTAGGCGTTGCCGGCCCATCCGAGCAGTTCCAGTGATCCAAGGTTCGCAGAAATGAAGGCCAGCCCAGCGACCCAGGCTGTCATTTCGCGGCCGGCGACAAAAAAGTCCTCTCCGCGCTTGGCGTACCCTTTAAGGTAAAAACCGATCCCCAGCACCGAAACAAAATAAATTACGATGATGGCCAGATCCACCGGACTCAGGCTGATCATCCTTCCCGTTGCGGCCGCCGGGGCCAGCACCAAACCATGAGGCAAAACGCCAAAATGAATCATCTGACACCCTTAACTTGGAGATCTATGAACAGCACAACCTGCAATCAATCCAGTCCTCGCCCTCGCCAGCCCGAGCTGGTCCGCCCATGCAATCCTGCTGATAGGCTTGGAATGTCCATCGGGCCCGCCCGAACACCCCCAACTGGAAAAAAGCAAGATGTCACGTTCCAGCCCGATGTTCAAGAGGAAAGTACAATCGTTTACTTTTTGCTCAGTCACTCCAAGGGAATTGCGCTGTTCTTGAGCGCTGGTACAAATTCCCTTTGCGTCCGGTAATACCCTTCTGTATCATCAGGCGGTGTAGTCGTCGCCATGCAGAAAGGCGCCTTGTTGCACGCAAGTATCTCTCTATTACCGGCAGCAGGTTTACCCATGAACTCAATTTCAACTTCAGAGGGGGCTTCCAATGGATCGTCGCACATTTAACCGAATGCTTGCCGGAGCAGGTCTCGGCAGTATAGCCGCGCCTTCCCTTCTGCCAGGCGCAACGCCAGCCCCCGCTGCGGCCGCTGCCACGCCGGCCCCTTACAAGATATCCATCATGCTTTGGACGGTCTTCGGAAATATGCCTTTCGAGCAGCGGCTGGAAAAGGTTTCCGACGCCGGCTACCACAACGTTGAGCTCGTGCGTGAATTCGAACACTGGTCGGACGCCGACTACGCCCGCATCAATCGCAAGAAGCATCAGCTCGGCATCACCTTTGACACCACAGCCGGGATGCGTCACGGCGTTGGCGATCCCGAAGAGCGCGAGGCCATGCTTAAAGACCTTGAAGACATGATTACGGTTTGCCACAAACTGGAATGTCCCCGCCTCATCGTCATGTCGGGCAACGTGGTGCCGGGAATGACGCACGCCGATCAGCACGAGAGTTGCATCGAGGGGCTGAAGCGGGCGGCAGAAAAGGTGGAAGGAAAAAACGTGGAAATTCTGGTGGAGAACATCGATCCTGAGGAAAATCCGAAGTACTTCCTCACCTCTGTGGCGGAAGGGTTTGAAATCATCCGGGCGGTGAATCACCCTCAGGTGAGGTTCCTCTACGACTTCTACCACGAGCAGATAGCCGAGGGTAACCTGATCGAGAAGATGGAGAAAAACATCGACCTGGTCGGCGTTTTTCACATCGCCGACGTACCCCACCGCCACCAGCCTGGCACCGGCGAAATCAATTACAACAACATCTATAAGAAAATGGTGGAGCTGAAATACGACCGGTACATCGCCATGGAATTTATGCCGGTCGGGGATCCGGTACAAATCCTGCGCGCCGCACGCGAGGAAGCTGAGCACCTGGTAGCGACATAATGCTGTGATTCCGAAGCAAGCGAGGAAATTCTGCTTCTCATTCCCTCCAGGCTATCTTGGCATCGCCCTGTGCGAACCCGCCCAACTTCCCACGCAAGTCCCGGGCCAGCCCTCGCTTACTGGTAGAGTATAAAGCTCGGCTGCGGAGAAAGGCTTAGCACTTGCGCGGGTGTCATGAGGGCGCCGCCAATTTTCACGTCATTCTTATAAAACAGCTTAAACCCTGTGAATTGGACCGGCTGCCTGGCGATGTAAGACTTGTAGGTGGAGGTCTTCAACACCGGCGACCCAAACCCGTCCATATCCATCACGATCTGAACTTCCGGCAGTGGCTTGATGTCGCGGAAGTTCGTCACCATGCGCTCGGTGAAGCGGTGGACCACCAGGATCTTCGGGGGCAGGTGGTTTTCCTGCACGATCTTCGCCAGAAATCGCGCAGCATAGTTGATCTCCGCGGCATTCATCGTGCCGACCCGTGTCCCGGGCCGCTTGCCTTCAACCAGAGCAAACTCCGGATCGAGAGCAAGTTCTACGTTCGGCATTTTTAGGTACGGAGCCAGGCGCGGCACTTCCGCCTCTACAGTGCTCCATCCGGTCTGCACATCAAGAAACACCAGGCCGTGAATCTGGTCCCCCATGCTGATGGCTTTATCAATTTGCTTCGACGGCATGCGAAAGCGGTATTTCCCATCCTTCCAGGGCACATTCTGTGCTGCGACGGCGATATAATCCACGGCCGGAACCACCGGAGTCGACGGATCCGCTGCCGCCCACTCTTTCGCCGTTGATGCGAGCATGGAAAGAACCTTGTCCGGCGAGTACTCACCCAGAACTCCCATGCGTCGGGAATAAAAATTGCCGTAGTATGCGACTATTCGCTTAAAAGGCAGCACGGCGCCGGCCTCGGGATAGGGAGCACGCACTGGCCACAGCGGCGCCGGGCATGGATGGAACACGGCATCTTTCGTAACGGCTCGCGTCGACCCGGATACCGCCACGGCCCGGTAAACTCTGGCGCGGTCCGGACTTGAGGAAGCAGCGGCAGCTTGCGAGCAACCAGTGCGTGGAGATAGCTTCGCCAGCGCAAGCATCTTTGCGTTATACAACTCCCGATTCGGCGTGGCAGGCAGCACCCGCTTCGCTGCCGATAAGCGGCCACGCAAGGCGGTTTTGCCAGGGTGCGGACGGCTGTAGTGAAGATAAAGGATAGCGATTATGGCCGCGAGCCCAACGGCACACAAGACGACGGTTAGTTCCTTCCTTTTTGCACCTACAGTGTACATAGCTTCCTTAAATAAAACTCCGCCGCATTTTCCACAGGCAAACACTGCCTACCGTTGGCTAGCGCGCTAGCACGAGACTCCATATTACCATAAAGGCGGAAATTGCTTGAGGACGATGGGTCACAACTTCTTCGACAATACTAGAATATTCACAGAATAGAGGGCACAAAGGGGTTGCGACGCGACGCACAATCAAGATTCCCCAAAGAGACTTGTCACCGGCTGGAAGGGTCACTTCCATATCGAGTACGCCTGATTGGACCGGGGCGCAACCCGGAAAACACATTCGGTTCTAAATTCCTGTTGCCCTATATCCCCGGGTTCTTGAACTTCACTGGAGGCGCGACCCTTTCCGGGCCGTTCGCTGCTTTCAGGAAATCAAAGTCGCAACCCTGGTCCGCCTGCAGGATGTGGTCCAGAAACATCCTTCCGTAACCGCGCACGTAATGTGGCGGCGGCGGGCTCCAGGACTTCAAGCGTTTCTTTAGCTCCGTATTGGATACTTTTAATTCCAGGCGCCTTGCAGGAACGTCAAGTTCAATCCAGTCGCCGTCTTTCACCACGGCCAGCGGACCGCCCACTGCGGCTTCGGGAGCAACGTGGACCACCATCGTGCCGTAACTGGTCCCGCTGATGCGCGCATCGCTTAGGCGAACAATGTCGCGAACACCAGCCTTCAGCAGCTTCTGGGGTATCGGCAGGTGCCCCCACTCCGGCATCCCCGGAGCGCCTTTCGGCCCCGCACCCTTCAGCACGAGAATACTTGATTCATCTACGTTCAGTTTGGGATCGTCAAGCCGCTTGATCAGGTCGAGATTGTTTTCAAACACCACCGCGCGGCCCTTGTGTTGGGCAAAGTGCGGCGAGATGGCCGACTGCTTAATCACCGCTCCCGCTGGCGCCAGGTTGCCGCGCAGGATAGCCGTGCCGCCCTCCGCCCGCAGCGGTTCGTCCAGCGACTTAATCACTTCCCGGTTGAAGGTGGCCGCCTGGGCCAGATTTTCCGCCACCGACTTCCCCGTCACGGTCACAATCTTCCCGTGCAGCAGCGGCAGGATTTCCTTCATCAGCGCCGCGATCCCACCCGCGTAACTGAAATCTTCCATCAGGTAGCGGCCGGAGGGCCGGACGTTGGCCACCACCGGAGTGGAACGCGAAAGCCGGTCAAACTTTTCGAGCGGCAGGTCGATGCCCAGCCGCCCGGCAATGGCCACCAGGTGCACGATGGCGTTGGTCGAGCCGCCGATGGCCATATCCACGCGGATGGCATTCTCAATGGCCTGCCGCGTCATAATGCGCGAAGGCCGCAGCCCCTCATGGACCATCTCCACGATGCGCGCACCGCTCTTTTCGGCAATCGCAAGCCGGCGCGAATCCGATGCCGGAATGTCCGCCGAGCCCGGCAGCATCATGCCCAGCCCCTCGGCCACACAAGCCATAGTGGAAGCCGTCCCCATCACCGTGCAGTGGCCCGCGCTTCGCGAGACGCACGCTTCCACCTCGCACCAGGCCTCCTCGCTCAGCCGCCCGGCGCGGACTTCTTCCCACAGCCGCCGCACGTCGGTTCCCGAGCCCAGTTCCTGGCCGCGCCACATCCCGCGCAGCATCGGCCCGCCGGTCACCATGATGGCGGGAATATCGGCACTGGCCGCGCCCATCAGTTGCGCCGGAGTCGTCTTGTCGCAGCCGGCCAGCAGCACCACGCCGTCCAGGGGGTAAGAGGTGATGCACTCCTCCACATCCATGGCCATCAGATTGCGGTAAAGCATGGTGGTCGGCTTCATCAGCATCTCGCCCAGCGAAATGGTCGGAAACTCCAGAGGGAATCCACCCGCGGCCCAAACGCCGCGCTTCACCGCCTCCGCAACCTGGCGCAAGTGCGCGTTGCAATTGTTCAACTCGCTCCAGGAATTGCAGATGCCGATCACGGGCTTCCCCTGGAATACACGTTCACTGAACCCTTCCGCGCGCAGCCAGGCGCGATGCCCCACTCCCCACCGGTCATTCCCGCCAAACCAGGCGCTGCTGCGGAGTGCTTTGAGGCCCTTCTTTCTGGTTGTTTTCATCTGCGGTTTCCCTTCCCGGACGATCCGTTTTCAGTCGGTATTTGGTTGCAATGAATTTCGCGGTTATTATGATACAGCAATAGAATAATGCAACAGCAATGGAGCAGGCGCGGGCGCCAGCCCGGCGGCCTTTCTTCACAGGCGAGTGCGGAGGATCTGGACGTGGGTATCGGAAGCTCTAGAGGGAAGCTGGACAGAAGAAGATTTCTGGGAGCCGCTGCAACGGCCGCGGGGCTGGAAGCGTTGAGCCCGCTGCTCCTGCTCGCCAGGCAGAACTCAGCAGCGGCATCCTCGAAGGTCGCGGCACACACCTTCAGCTGGCACGGCGAACAATTCCTCCTCGACGGCAAACCATTCCAGATCCTTTCCGGGGAGATGCACTACGCGCGCATCCCTCGCGAGTACTGGCGTGACCGGCTAAAGAAATTGAAGTCCATGGGCCTGAACACCGTCTCCACCTACATGTTCTGGAACTTCCATGAGCCCACGCCCGGCGAGTTCACTTTTATGGGACGGCACGACGCGGCAACCTTTATCCGCACGGCGCAGGAGGAAGGTTTGTGGGTGATTCTTCGTCCCGGACCCTACAGTTGCGCGGAATGGGACTTCGGGGGATTCCCCGCATGGCTGCTGGCCACGCCCGGCATCAGGGTCCGCAGCAGCGATCCGCGTTTCCTCAGCGCCGCCCGCCGCTACATGCTGCACGTCGGCGTGGAGCTTGCTCCGCTGCAGATCACGAACGGTGGCCCCATCCTGATGACCCAGGTGGAAAACGAGTACGGCTCCTTCGGCAATGACCACAACTATATGCAAGCCATCCGGGAGATGATCGTCGATGCCGGCTTTGACGTGCCCCTCTTCACCGCCGACGGCCCCACCCCCCGCATGCTTTCGGGTGGCACCCTGCCCGGCGTTCTTTCCTTCATCAACTTTGATTCGGACCCCGCCGGACAGTTTGAGCGTTTTGCCCGCTTTCGCCGCAACGTCCCTCGTATGTGCGCGGAATTCTATCCCGGCTGGTTTGACCATTGGGGCGAAATCCACCACCATGGCAACCTTCAAAGCCTGATGCAAGGCGTGGAATGGATGCTTTCAAACGGCGTTTCGTTCAACCTCTATATGTTCCACGGAGGAACTTCGTTCGGCTTTATGAACGGAGCGAATTTCGGCAAGGCGTACGAGCCCGACGTCACCAGCTACGACTATGACGCCCCGCTCGATGAGGCCGGCCGGCCGCGCGCGAAATACTTTGATCTGGAAAAGCTCATCCACCGGCATATGCCTGCAACAAGCATTCCTCCCTCGCCGGACCCGCTGCCGATGATCTCCATTCCTCGGTTCGATCTGACCGAATGCGCCCGGATGGACAGCCTGCTCGGCAATCCCATCCTCTCCGACACACCGAAGCCAATGGAGACCGTAGGGCAGTCTTTCGGATTTATTCTTTACCGCTGGTCCCCTGAACGCCCCACCCAAGGCCGGCTGAACATTACCAGCATGAGCGACTACGCCTTGATCTACCAGGGTGACAACAAGCTGGCGGAACTCGACCGGCGCTTCAAACAGAACGCCGTAGACGTGAACCTGGCCCCTGCGCAGCCCATGGATATCCTGATTGAAAACATGGGCCGCGATTAATTACGGCCCGCGCATGGTGAATGACCGCAAGGGGATCACTGAAAAGGTGACTCTGGACGGAAAGGAACTGACAGGCTGGCAGATCTTCCCTCTCCCTCTGGACAATCTGGCCCGGCTGCAATTCTCGCCCAGGCCCAAGCGGGGCCCGCGATTCTATCGCGGCAGTTTCCCACTGTCGTTATTGGGCGACACCTTCCTCGACATGCGCGGCTGGGGCAAAGGTCACGTCTGGGTCAACGGCCATCATCTGGGCCGCTTCTGGAAGATCGGGCCCCAGCAAACGCTTTTTTGCCCCGCACCCTGGCTCAGGAACGGCGCGAATGAAATCATTGTGTTGGAATTGGAGACAACCGGAGGGAGTTCCATCGAGGGCCTCAAAGACCCCGTCTACGAGACCGTGGAAATTGACTAGCAAGGGAATCGCACACATCGTGCCTCTTGCCATCCCTGCGGTTTTTCTGCCGATAACCCTTTGCACCGACAGGGAGTTGCCATAAGGTGCCTACCGGGCAGGGTCCCGGCGCATCAGCAACACCCCGCCTGGCACCCGCAGGATAAACAGCAGGTGAACCGCCAGAGCGAGATCGATGTTCATGCTGCTCCAAAAGCACAGGCTCAGAACCCGCCGCAAGATTATTATGGCGCGCTCAGTCGGCTATCCGCGGCAGTAACTGCCGGGCCTTTCGAACGGTTGCCGTCGCCATCCACCGCTACAATCTCATAGCGATTGTCGAGGCTTGCTCCAGGATCGAAGTAGAAGGTGCCAATCGCTACATGGCCAATAACTTTGCCCTCGCGTAACACCTCGTAATGAGACACTAGGCCGTCGTCCTGGCTGGGCTCCCAGCGCAAGGCGACGCCGCTGCGCTCATTCCAGGTCTCCATCTTCTTCACGACCTTGCCCGGTGCCGCGGGAGCCGTATGATCGGTTCCTCGCCCGGGAGCATGATCCAGGTTAAGCAGGATCATTTCGTGCGGGTTTTCGGAAGCAAACCGGATACCGGACTTCATCAGCTCCGCACCACTGGTTGTGTGCGTATCCTTGCTGAAGCGGAACGCTACGCTGTATTGGGTCTCCGGAAGCAGCGCCTTTGGGTAGACGACGGCTCCGCCTTCGGCCGCAGCTTCCCCGCCCTCCCGCGCATGGCGGACCCGCTGGATGATGACAGCCTTGGTTCTCGCCGCGTTAGTAAATTCAAGAAAGGAGTGAGGCGTCGGTGCATTGTCGGCCCGCGGATGGTAGACCCGCATGTAGCGGTCGTAGATGCCTTCGTTCTGGAGGAACCTGCGCATGGCGTTTTCCCGGCGGGCGGTCGCGTCGTCCATGCGGCTGTAGTCCCCGCCGAATCCCATCATCTTTGTAATAGGCCAGAAATAGCTCAGATAATAAAGATCGTCGGGACCGCCGCCGTCGGACCCCTGGTTGTCCTCGATCAGCTCGAACTTGTCCCAGTTGGCCCATTCGCCGCCCGAGTTGCAGCCCTCGATGCCCATCTCCGGGTTGGAAGTCTTCACCTCCCGCAGGAGATTGAGGTAGTTGTGATATTGTGCGACGAACGGCTGCCCGGGTGGGTGCCCGTGTCCGTCAGAAGCGCACGGCGCCTCAATCCAGCCGTCCACCCGCCAGAAGAATGTGCCGTAGCGTTTCTCGCGCCGCAGCATGAATTCGCGCATGTAATCGTGCGCGCCGGGCGCAGCAACACAGAAACCCAGGCCATACCAGACGGTCACGCCGTCCGGAACCTTCGGAACGAGCATCCAATCCGGGTGCTCCAGGTCCACCGGCGTACCCGCGGCAAAGTGCTGGGGCGGCATCCACAGCTTGAACACAATGCCGGACTGCCCAGGTAGTTGACCAATTCGGTCCAGTCCACGCCTTCCCAAACCCCCCGGCCACGCTGGTCAAACCAGAAGTCATCCTCATGCGCGATCCCCGCGCCGGTCGAACGGCAACGGTCGGCGATTTCCCACATCAGCTTCTTGTGCAATGCCGGCTTCTGCTTATAGGCCGGATCGTCCCAATGCGTATCGTAAATCGTGCTCCTGAAAAGATACTTTTCGCGAGTGTAGTCCCACTTGTAAGTCGCCTGCCAATCCTGCAACTGCTCGTTGGCCGAATCCAGATCACCCTGGTACACACCGATAAAGCTGTTAGGAGCTTCGAGCCTTCCACCGGGTTTGAGCGGTTCGGTGTGCAATCTCTAATTGCGACTGAATGGGAAAGCCTCCCTGGTTCAGGCCGCCCGGATTCCAGATCCGCGCCGACCACGGACCCAGGTAATTGAAGCCCAGGAAGCAGCCGTCGCCCGCCTTAGGGTCCTCGAGAACAAAGTAGGGATGGTAGCTGGAACTGCCGTCGTAAACATCGTCGGTCCGGTAATCCGGGTGGCCGGCCATCGAAAAGAAAGTTCGCGCCTTGGTGTGGCTGAAGCTCTCTGACTGCAGCTGATTGGTGTTTTTTCCGGCGCCGCCGCCCACCCAGTGGTACAACGTGAAGCGCGTGGAGTGTTCCGGCCGCAAGCGCAGCCGGTTCATGCTGATCTCGGTGAGCGGCTGCACTTGTTGCGTGCGGTTCGTTACCTGCCACCATTTGCGGATCATGCCCAGCTGCGTCCGTGGCGTTGAAGCGAAGACGTCATAATGCAGGGTGATGGCGAAGAGCGGATGTTCCAGGTTCACCACCAGCGTAATTCCCGGCTCGATGCCGGGCGATGCTTTCGGCACCGGCATGCGGACGATCTCAATATCTACGAGTTCGTAGCCGCCGCTATCGCCACTATATTCCCGCCCCCCAAAGGAAAAGTGGAATTCGTCCGAGCCGGCGCCTTCAACATACTCGCTGCCGGTCAGCAGGTTGCGCAACATGGCTAATCGGAAATGTCCGTCCACCAGTTCAAGCTGCTGCTGGATGAGGCCGGTGCCGCAGGTCCAGATCTGTTTTGAGGCGTCAAACCGCGCGTAGGCGTCTCCCGACAGCAGCGACCTGTCAGCCAGCCGCTGCCCGGAACGCCGCGGCGTCTGCGGAATGCCAGGAACCCAATGGCCAACCCCGGAGGCAGGCGTGGATTTTGCCACAGCGACTCCCGCTGCCGAGCGGCCGTTCCCTCCCCGGCCAGCGCTGGGGCGCCAATGGTCGACGCAAGTGCGCCGCCGGCAGCAACCTTCCTTAGAAAGTCCCGGCGGCCACATTTGCTGTCGGCACGTTTTTCGGCCATGGAACCCTCCCGGTCAACTGAATATGCACCATTATACGGCCGCGCCACAGTCCGGGAGCGCCGATCTTCGCGCCCGGCTTCAATTATTATTAACGGAAGTACCTTAGCCGGAATTGTGGCCTGCGATAGCGCCGAAATGCTAAAATCTCCCGACCACAAGGCTTGGGTCTCCAGAAACGGCAGAGAGGCGAGTCACCTATCAGCTCTAACAGACACTTGGATCTGCCCCAAGCGATGGTAGCCGCAGGAAGATTGTCGCCGTATCCCACGGAGGACGACGACCCTTTACAGGGGACAATTGACATGGATACCGCGAATACCCCGGTTGCTAATTCCCTGAAACTGGAAAATCGACACACCGGAGAGATATTGCGGATGCACCTCGTGCGTGACGCCAATGGACAAACCGTTTTGGTCATCGACGGAACTTCGCCGCCGAAGTCGCACGGCCCGCCGCCTCACGTGCACTTCGACCTGCTTGAGGAGGGCACCGTGAAGGGCGGATCCCTTGGAGCTCGGGTCGGAAATGAAACGATCGTTGTGCCAGCCGGGGGAAGAGCAACCTTCCCGGCCGGAGTCGTTCATTCCTGGTGGAACGCCGGAGATGTTCTCCTGGAGTTCAGCGGCCGGGCGGTTCCGGCGGGCGACCTGGATCGCTTCCTGCAGGGAATATTTGCGGTCCTCAATGCCAGTGCCTCGGGCAGGCCGTCAATTTTCTATCTGGCCCACTTATTGTGGCGGCATCGGCACACACAGGCAATTGTTGCGCCGCCGCGCATCATCCAGCGGATACTGTTTCCTGTGGTTATCTTGTTTGGCCAGATCTTTGGCAAGTATCGCGGAACAAACTGGCCGGGTTCTCCCGCCTCATGCACGGGTGCCCCCGTAGTGGACATCCCGAAATGACGGGAACCGGTCACGCCTCGACCCTGCCATTCTGGATCAGCCAGTCGAGTGACTCTTTGACGGCTTCGAGCGAAGTGTAGCGCGGCTGGTAGCCCAAGACTTTCCGCGCTTTCTCAATGCTGCAACAGGAGGAATGCAGGATGTGGTCCCAGGTGACTGCGGCGTCTTCCTCCGAAGCGGTCTTTCTTCCATTCCTCCCAGGGACGGAACGAAAGGTTCGCCGGCTTGCCAAACCACCCGGCCACCGCCTCCGCATAACCTCGCAGCGTGAGCGCCGAAGGTGAAACTACGTTAAAAGCCTCTCCCACCGCGCCGTTCCGGTTCTCCAGGGCCAGCATGAAGGCCTGGGCTACGTCATCACAGTGGACGTGATGCAGCGTTTCCATCCCCAGGTTGGGCAGTCGTACTTCTTTCCCCCTGGCCAGTGCGGAATAAACCTGCGAATTAAAATTGGCCACCGGATTGACGGGCACCCAGCCGCGTCCCACCATGTGCCCCGGACGCAGGACAGTGACAGGAAGTCCCCCCCGCCGCGCCTCGGCCAGCAGGTACTCCTCAATCGCGGCCTTGCGCCGCCCATAGTCGCAGATCGGCCGCCGGGGTTCGCTCTCCGTGCCCGGCACCTGCAGGCTGGCTCCGCCGGCCCAGACGCTGCCGCAATGGGCCAGCAACTGAATGCGCCCGCGCAAAGTCTCCACAAGCTGCCGCGCGCTCTCCGGCTGGTAGCAGATCATGTCAATCACAATGTCGGGGTTGAGCGCCGCCACACGCGCACCAAAGTCACCGGCCGCGTCTGCCCCAGCCCGGTCCAATTCAATCCACTCAACGCGCTCCCACGCGGCCCGGCCGCCGATTCCATCCGCCGGGTAGTGGGGATGCTGCTGGCGGCTGATCACCGCCACCTCGTAACCCGCCTCAACCAGCCTGGGAATCAGATACGTTCCCGTATGTCCTGTTCCCCCAATCACAACAACTCGCATGCCAATTCCCCCATCACCCGGATTTACTCAAATGCACAAGGCGCCCGCGCCAGCTCAGCAGCAGCGGTTCGGGCGCGAATATTTCTCCTGCTGCCGGTGTTCATAGAACTCCCGAGGACTCACAGGGCGGCAGCCTTCAACAGCCATCCGAGCGCAGTAGCGGACGTAATCATTTTCTCCGCTCACTTCACGAAGGTATTTCCAGAACGATTTCAGCAGATTCACCACTAGAGCCATTCGTTTATTCGCCTCTCTTCAAGCTTCCAGCCTCGACAGTTCCGAAGGCGCTTCCCTTAGGACCGGCTCCTTGCTCCCCACCGCATAGGCCCACCACTGCCGCCCCGATTCAAACAGAATCAGGATCACCAACGCGGCAAATACCAGGGTGACGGAAGCATCCAGGCGACTGTTGAAGATCAGCCGCTGCGTAGTCTCGATCTGTGCTGCTGGAACCACTCCACTGGCAATCTGGCGGGCCAACATCTGAGCGTGCGAGAGAAACCCGAGACGCGGGTCGGGGCTCCAGATTTTCTGGTAGCTTGCCGTCATGGTCACGGCCACCAGCCACGCCAGCGGCGCCAGCGTCACCCAGGCAAAACGCATCTTCTTCATCTTGATCAGAATCGTGGTACACACGCACAAGGCGATGGTGGCCAGCAACTGGTTCGAGATGCCAAACAGCGGCCACAGGCTGTTGATGCCGCCCAGCGGGTCGACCACACCCTGGTAGAGAAAGTAACCCCACGCGCCCACCACCAGCGCGCTGGTCAGCACCACCCCCGGATACCAGCCGGTGCGACCGAGCGGTTTCCATATGTGTCCCAGCAGGTCCTGCAGCATAAAGCGTCCCACGCGCGTGCCGGCGTCGAGCACCGTCAGGATGAAAAGAGCTTCAAACATAATGGCAAAGTGGTACCAGAAGGCCATCACCTCTGTGCCGCCCAGCACGTTGGAAAAAATGTGCGCCATGCCCACGGCCAGCGACGGCGCGCCGCCCGTACGGTTAAAAAGCGTAATCTCGCCCACCTTTGAAGCCAGGTCCGCCATGGCAGCCTGGGTCACCGGAAATCCCCAGCCGGAAATTGTGGCCACAGCTTTGCCGGCTGTTTCGCCCACAACCCCGGCCGGGCTGTTGACGGCAAAATAGACGCCCGGGTGCAGCACGCCGGCGGCCACAATCGCCATGATACCCACAAACGATTCCATCAGCATGCTGCCGTAGCCGATCATCCGCGCGTGCGTTTCATTAGTGATCAGCTTGGGCGTTGTGCCGCTGGAAATCAGCGAATGGAATCCCGAAATGGCACCACAAGCAATCGTGATAAAGCAAAAAGGAAAAATCTTGCCGGCAAAAATCGGGCCCGTGCCGTCGGCAAAGCGCGTGATGGCGGGCAGGTGCATCATGGGCCGCGCCGCCAGAATGCCCACCGCCAGCGCCAGAATCGTTCCCAGCTTGACAAAGGTTGAAAGGTAATCACGCGGCGCCAGCAGCAGCCACACCGGCAGGATGGAAGCCGCCAGGCCGTAGATGATGATCATCCAGGCCAGCGCCGGCCCGCTGTAATTGAACCAGTGCGACAGCGTGGCCGACTCCGCCACGTAGCGCCCGCCCACCACAGCCGCCAATACCAGCGTGACCCCGATAATGGAAGATTCCAGAACTTTTCCAGGCCGCCAGTAGCGCAGATAGAGGCCCATCAGGAAGGCAATGGGGATGGTGGCGGCAATGGTGAAAAGCCCCCAGGGGCTTCCCTTCAGCGCGTTCACCACCACCAGCGCAATCACGGCGATCAGGATAATCATGATGAGCATCACGCCGAAAAGCGCCGTCCACCCCGCCGTGGAGCTGATTTCTTCCTTGGCCATCTGGCCCAGCGATTTGCCGTCGCGCCGGATGGAACAGAAGAGGGTGACAAAATCCTGCACGGCGCCGCCCAGCACTCCTCCGATCAGGATCCAGAGCGTTCCCGGCAGATAGCCGAACTGCGCGGCCAGAATCGGCCCCACCAGGGGACCGGGACCGGCAATCGCGGCAAAGTGATGCCCGAATACCACCCATTTGTTGGTGGGCGTAAAGTCCCGGCCGTCGTCCTTGCGCTCGGCGGGCGTGGCGCGCCTGGCATCAAGTTCGAGGACGCGATAGGCAATGAAGCGGCTGTAAAAACGGTAGCCCAGCACAAAGATGCACGCTGCCGCAGCCACCAGCCACACGGCATTGAGGGGCTCGCCCCGCGAGGTGGCAATCATTCCGAAAGCCAGGGCTCCCAGCCCAGCCACCAGTACCCAGGAGAGTTTCTTGATGATGCTCATTCGCCTCGCTCTCTATAACCCGACAAGCCGGCTTCATTCAGTTGTACGTGTTCCCCAACAGGAAGAGACGCACGCATTGTAACTTATGGAACCTTGCGAAGCGACCCCATTCTGCATCGCCTGGCAGGTCTCGTACAGACACAGGGGAGACCTGAAATCAAGTCATTGAGCCCGCACACGCGTGGATGCCCGCACCGAGGCACAGAAAGCTCAGACCCGTTGGCAGCACGGACGCAACATAACGCTCACGAGTCAACGCAATCGCCGCCGCCGCTGCTTCCCCCGGGGATGCAAACAAGGACGACGGCGCCGGCAAAGCCGCAGATGCAGCCGGGACCGGCCCTCAATGCGCGTTGCTATTCTGAATTCCCTTTCAAGCCTTCTCGGGCTTTATGTCCCCGATGGCAAACAGCTATGGAGGGAGCTGTTTGGCAATTTTGTGGTGAATGAATCAGGAACTCCCCCGGCCTGAAAAACAGCGGCCTAAAACGAGTGAATCGAGGCAAGTTGCAAAAAGTTGCATTTCCTGTGCAAGCCTTTGGGACTGAATGTGCAAACCTCCATAAAAGCGCATCAGGAATTATCCCATCCTCTCGGGATTGCACTAATTACCCACCAGGTAAATCATTCCAGACATTGCTGGAATCGCCTAATTGAGCTTATCCGAAGAGGGCCTTACCGTGGATACGTGAGCTGTTGTCAGGGGTTGCCGCAAAGCAGCCCGACACGGGAAGCGCAGGTACAGGTGGCGGGCGTGTAGAAGGATTGCTTCAAACCTTCTGAAGAAACGGCGGAGGTGGTTTTCTAACGATGAAGCGTAACGGCCACGAACACATCCGGGGGACTTCAGCAGGGGCAGAGAGACCGGTATCTGAACATACCTTGTGAGAAGTGGGCTGTAATCCCGCTCCTGTCACCTGAGGACCCAGGATCAACAGGAGTTTCTCGTCCGTTATTTCCTGGAATGCAAAGGAGGGATTCATGAAGAAATTCTTCACAAGATCATGGCACGAGGAGCACGGCGCGGACTCGGCTGAATATGCTTTGATGTTTACCCTAATAAGCGTGGTGGTCATTGCGGTCCTTCAAATCATGGGCGCCACCCTCAAGAAAAGCTATGGGAACGCATCCTCAACTGTCGCCAGTGTATCAGGACAGGCAGTGCCCGGCTCAACAGGTCAGCCGGCCTCGAGTAGCTCCGGGTCGGGCAGCGGATCTGGGTCTGCCGGTGAACCCGTATCAGCCGGTGGAAACGGTAGCGGCGGTGGAAACGGTAACGGCGGTGGAAACGGTAACGGCGGTGGAAACGGTAACGGCGGTGGAAACGGCAATGGCGGTGGACATGGACACGGTGGTGGACATGGACACGGTGGTGCACATGGCGGCGCCTCCGGTGGTGGCGGGGGCGGCAATGGCTCGGGCACCGGTGATGGCCATTTCGGCTATGGATATGGACACCTCGGCGGGAGACGCTAAACGTATAACAAAGCAAGGGAGCTCCTCCGTAAGCAGAACCAGCTTTAGCGCATCCCGGCGGCCGGAAATCGATAGGGCGGCTGGGACCTACGGGTTCTCGGCATCGTCAGGAAGTTACACCGCTCGGTCGCGAGATCCGGTTGGCTTGGCCGGGTTCTGCACCGGCGTCTGGGTGCGGCATGCTGACAAAGCGGCTTAAGAAATAGCCTGATTTGCAAGATTTCGGCAACGTGCAAAGCGACAGCAGCAGGAAAGGTGTTGCGAACAGGAGGTTTCAGAGCACCTGTTTTACGGATAAAGGACGCCTAAAATGGAGTTCCACGGCAAAAAGGTCTTCGATATCCTGGAAAAGCCTCTCAGCCTGGCGACGAAGTTTATCTTCAGCCTGGCTGACGGAAAGTTGCTCGAGTCGCGCGGCGGGTCCCATGAGGCCCACTATAAACCTTCTCCCTCAACCCATTCCCCCATCACCTCAAACCCCCTGATTCCAGCCTGTCTTTTGCTGCTCATCGGATTCATGGTCGTAACACTATCTCCCATACGGGTCTGGCTGACTGAGGCGGATGACCTCCCCACGCTGGCCAATATTTTTTCCTTTTCACGGAAGCAAAAGGCGCCATCCCTGCCCAGCACAAGTGAAGGCGTTAGAGTATGGGCGATGAAGCAATCCGGCTTTTATTACTGCCAGGGCGGCACCCTTTTCGGCGACAAGCCGGGAGTCATGATGACGCAGGTTGATGCGCTGTCGTCGGGCTACCGTCCCGCCGACCACACATACTGTGCGAACAACCAGCCCGTCGTGGCCTCTGCAGACGGATCATCCTACGGGGCGCAGCAGTCGTCCGAAACTGAAGACACGTCCACTCTGGCTGCAGAGAACCAGCCGGAAACGCCGGTGTCGACTGAAGACGTGAGTGTCTGGGGCCTAAAGCAGCTGGGTTTCTACTATTGCCGGGGCGATGCCTTGTTCGGGGTGAAGCCGGGGCAGTTGATGAGGCAAGCCGAGGCTCGGGCGGCCGGACTGCTACCTTCCTACCATTCATGCTCCAGCGGCACGGCGAACCTGGCATCCGCAGGAGATTTATCCTCCAGGACCGAACGGGCGTTGGGCCCTGCAAACGCCTCCCCACCTTCCATGGCGCCGTCAACTCTTCCATCAGAGGAACCGGTGAAAACTTCGCAGGCGGGCTCACTCGTCACCGTGTGGGTCAAAAAGCAGTTTGGCTTTTATTATTGCCGCAATGATGTCCTGTTCGGCAACAGGCCCGGACAGCTGATGTCGCAGGCCGACGCTCTCACGGCAGGCTATCAGCCTTCTGACGGCAGCTGTTCCAACAGCAAACAGACCCAGGCCTCCGCCGAAAGGTCGTCGCTACGCGGGTTCCCGGGAAAACACTAGCCTCGGAAACAAAACTTTCCCCACCTGAACCCCTCCATAGGATGGGACGCCGGCGGTTCCGCAGCCTCGACCTGAGTAATCATCTTCGCCATGTTTTCGCCTTTTGGCGGCTGATTTTTGCCTTCTTTTCTTCAGCCTACCTCTACTGCGCAGCTGCTGAACACCAATTAATCTATTAGTTAACAATGACTTAACCGTAAGAGCTAGCACCATTGCCCACACTGTAGCCGATGGTTGTAGCACTAACGTCCAATTGCCTGCAAATGCATTTCGGGATTCAATTAGTCCGGGAGTGGAAAACCATGGTGGGGACAAACGGTGAGTTAGCCATTATTCCAGGCGATTCTTTCCAATGGCGACCCCGTGTCCGGTTCATAGAATCCTTCCGAACCCGCTCCTCAGCAATTGATTATGCCTTCCAGTACGGATACAACCTGATAGTGGAGCGCAAAGAGGGCAGCTTCGCGTTGTTCGACGTCATGCTGGACCCGGACAGGTCATGTACGGCCGACCTCAACCTCGAATTACTTAAAACAGAAGAAGTTCTGGTAGAACCTTACACTGGGGGCTGGACTGCCCTCATGCTCTGGTCGGTCTGGGAGTTCGCCAGGCGATGGGCTATCGCCGTCCGAGACCTCTGGGTCACGGGAATCGTCCCGCTCCTTCGCCAGGCCGCCAGCAGGCGCCGCCGGGCGGCTTTTAAGTTCGCCATACGGGATGCCTGGAGGACGATGACCCGGCCCTCCAGTGTTGGCGTCCACAGCCCTTCATGGCGGTCATTCATTTCCGTTGGCGGCAGCATCAGAGGCTATTCCCTTTCTGTCGCCCGCCTTCACGCCAGGCGGATGGCTGCCCGCACCGCTGCCTTCTACCGGCAGGAAATCGTTCCCTTTTACCGCTCCACCGCCAGCCGCTGCTGGTGGTCGAGCCCTGTAGTGGCCTTGCGCCGCGGATGGCACAGGAACTCGCAGGGGAGCGTCTCCGACATCGCCAGACGCCTTGCCGCGGAAGCTTCCGTCCTGTACGCCCGCGAAGTCATGCCGCGCCTGCGCTACGTACTTAGCCGACGCTGCCAGGCCGATATCAACTGCGCCTGCCGCCTCGCCTGGAGCATCGCGGTTTTGAAGACACTCCGTCTGGCCGAACAGTTTGCCACCGCCGTCGGGACCTTCCACGTCCGGCATGTAGCGCCGCGCCTGCGCCAGGCTGCCGCCCATTACCAGCAGGCGGATTTCGAGGGCACGCTTCGCCGCAGCATCGAAGCGGTCACGCCCCCACAGCACTCCAACTCTTCTCAGCTTGGCTGATTGCCCCCTGCCGACAAACTCCAGCACCCTGCGCAGCCAAACTCCGGTGTGGCCGCATAGACGCGCCTTCCTTAGCCGGTTTTGGCGTAGCGCGGCCTCCAACGCCGCCTGCTGGATGCTGGCCGATGGTTGTAGTACCAAAGGCCGATTGCCGATGAATATATCTACTGGTTCAATATGTATGGGGAGGAAATTATGGGGAACGGAAACAGTACCTTGGCACTGCTTTCAAGTTCTGAGTTCAAGTGGACAGCCGAGATTCAGTACATGGAAAGCCTCGAAAACCGCGATGAAGCCATCCGCTATGCCAGCCAGCACGGCTGCAATCTGATCGTGAAGTACGAAAAGAGGACAGGCCCGCAGTTCGACGTGATGCTCGACCCTGCATCACGCTGGACGTCCCAGGACGCCCCCGGGCAGCTCGAGCCGGTACCCGCCAGGCGGAAGAAACGGGGCATCCTGGGCATGTTCGGCATCTCCAGGCGGACTGCTTCTTCCACAGCAGGCGCTTCGAAACACTAAGACGCCGCTCCTTCCGACATCCGTCGGCCTGCGTCTGGCACGAGGTTGCTTCCGAACATTCAGCTTTTCACTCATGTTGGGGTGCAACGAAAAGCGCACCCAGCAACGCGAATCTCCTGTTTTGAGGTTCGCGTTTTTTTTGGGAGCGTCGGCGCCTCCTGCCCCTGGCTCTTCCATATCCCGTTGCCCTTCCTGTTCAAGTTTATGTTATGGTGGTGCGTCGGCCCGAGGTTTGCGGGCCGAACAGGTCCGCATCTTCCCGTGAACAGGTCGCCATGCCCCATTCAGCAAAACGGTTTTCACCGGATGTTTCTGGCAGATCCATCCTGATGGTGGCGGTGTGTATTTCCTTTCTGGCCGCCGCTGCGCGCGGGCAGAAACCCCCCGACACCATCTATTACAACGGCGTCATCGTCACAATGTGGCCGGCTCATCCGCTAACGGAGGCCGTGGCCATACGCGGAAGCCGCTTCACCAGCGTCGGCTCCGACCAGGACGTCCTGCGCACGGCGGGTCCCGCCACGGTCAAGGTGAATTTGCACGGGCGATGCGTGCTGCCCGGCCTCATTGACAGCCATTGCCATCCCATCGAGGCAGCTCTCGGCGAGCGACGAAGTGAGGTGCCGCCTTTGCGCTCGATTGCGGATATTCAGGCGTACATTCGCCATCGGGCGGCTACGCTGCCGGCCCGGCAGATCATCCTGGTCCCACACGTTTTCGTAACCCGCCTCAAGGAACGGCGTTACCCCACTCGCGCCGAACTCGACGCGGCCGCGGCAGACCGGCCGGTAATTGTGGATAACGGTTATGCCTCGGTGCTGAATTCAGCCGCGCTCAAGGAACTTGGTATCTCCGGCAGCACCGCCCAGCCCGCGGACGGAAAAATCATTAAGGACGCGCAGGGCAGGCCCAGCGGACTCGTCCTGGGCGCGCCGGAGCTTCTGGCGCCGCTCCGGGCCACGCCGCCCGCCAATCTCCAGGACCGCCTTTGGGCGCTTGCGAAACCATGCTGCATCACTACAACGAGGTGGGCATCACCAGCATCATTGACCGCGCCGAAGGGCCGCCGGGGTTTCGCGCCTACCAGGCTCTCGATCGTCAGGGCAGGCTCACCGCCCGGTGTTACGTCACCTACATCATCGGAGCGCAGGGCGCGCCGGGGCAGGTGCGGGACTCGATCCTGCAGATTCCTTTCGTCACCGGATGGGGAGACGATTGGTATCGCGTGGGGACATTGAAGACCTTCCTGGATGGCGGCATCTGCATGGGGACTGCCTACCTGAGAAAGCCTTACGGGCCCAACACCGGACTTTATGGCTACCACGATCCCAGCTATCGCGGGGTGCTTCGCGTCCCGGAAGCGAACCTGGTGGCCATGGCAAAGACGGCGGACGAACTCGGCTGGCAGATGACCGCGCACACCACGGGCGGTGGCTCAACCGATCTTCTTCTCCAGGCCTATCAGGCGGCCAACCGCGAGAAGCCCATCCGCGATCTTCGCTTCACGGTGACGCACGGAAACTTCCCCGACCCCCACGCCATCCAGCTGGCCCGTGAGCTGGGAGTCGCGTTCGATTGCCAGCCGGCGTGGCTCTACCTCGACGGGCCGGCCATCAAAAATGTTTTTGGCCCCGCCCGCATGGCAAACTTTATTCCCCTGGCCTCGCTCTTTCGCGCCGGGATCGTGGTGGCGGGCGGTTCCGACCACATGATCGGGTTTGACCCCAACACCTCAACCAATCCTTACAATCCCTTCCTCGGCATGTGGATCGCCATCACCCGCAAGACGGTGGATGGAACCGTCATTAACCCCGCCCAGCGCCTCAGCCGCCGACAGGCGCTCCGGATGTACACGCTCAACGGCGCCTGGCTCTCTTTTGAAGAGAAAAAGAAGGGCTCCATTGAACCCGGCAAGCTGGCGGACATGGTGATTATTGACAAAAACTATCTGTCCTGCCCGGTCGATGCCATCAAAGACATCCAGGCCCTTCGCACCGTCGTCGGCGGCAGGGTTGTTTTTGACCGCCTGCGTTGATGGAGGCCGGCCGGAACGTTGCCACGGTGCCCGCATCCTATTCAACAAAAAGACACTTCGGCACCGCCTTTCCCCCTTCCCACGGCCTGCGGCCACTCATGGAACCAAAGGCCATCGCCGATCAATGGTAGTAGTACCTTTGGTCCATTGTCCGCACAGGCATTTACTGGTTCAATAGGTACGGGGAGGGACACATGGGTAATGCAAGTAATACCATCACGATTCTTCAAAGTTCGTGTTTTAAATGGCCGTTCCAGGTTCAGTACATCGAAAGCCTGGAGACCCGGGATGAAGCCATCCGCTATGCCGGCCGCCACGGCTGCAACCTCATCGTCCAGTATAGCAGGCGCCCGGGCCCACAGTTTGACGTGCTGCAGGACCCTGAACAGGTTTGCACGTCCATAACTGACGGCGAGGTCGTCGAATTATCTTCGGAGGAATTGATGATGGCCCAATCCAACGGACAGAGCCGGTCCGCGCTCTCAGGCCTCGCCGATCTCATCAGGCGCTTTTCCACCGGAACCAGGCGCCCGTCGCCCAATCGCCAGGAGTCGCCCCAACATATCAGATAAGAGTTGGCGAGGGCCTTCTGCCCTGCGGTCCGCCCCTTTTCTGTTGCAGATTCTGGAAACCTCGGCACTCATCGGGCAAATTCGCTCCTGCCCATCAGGAGCGAATCTGCCACCAACCCCGCTACCTGCTTCCTATTTCCAATTTCTTAGTATCGTGATTTTGGCTGCCAGGCAGTGGTGAGGCTGCTGGGGGTGAAGCCGGGGGAGATCTCACCCTGGGTGGCGTAGCGGTAAAGCGCCGCAAGGAAGATACCGTGGGTAGAAGCGCTGACGATAGCGAGAAAGATAAAGTAGATCACCATGGCGCAGGCACCGAGGGTAACCCCGGTGCCTCCGGCAATGGCGCCGCCCAGGAAGGGGAACGAGATTCCGGGCAGGGCCAGCAGGGTGAAGATCAACCCAAAGCTGAAGGTGCCCACCACCTGCTCGCCCCAGTTTTTACGGAACAGCTCCGCCGAGCGATGGAGAGCCTCAATGGGTCCAGCGTTTTCAAAGGCCAGGATGGGGATGACAAAGAAGGTTGCGAGCGTCCAGGCCAGACCCACCAGGCCCGCCACGACCCGCCCGATCAGGCTGCTGCGTTCTTCAATCATGCGCAGGACCATGCCCACCGTTGCCGCCACCAGCGCCCATTGAAAGATAACGCCCAGGCGGTTCCAGGCGGCGCGCAACCCGTCGCGCACCGTGGGATCGCCGCCTTGCAGGCGGATGGAGGCTGCGCTCACCAGTGCCGTATTGAAAAAGATGATGACCAAATAATTGGCCAGATAAAACACGAACATGGCGCCGACCACCAGGTTGTTGCTGGGATGCCAGCCTCCATGCTCAGCAATCGCCGCCTTGATCTCGGGGTAATAGAAAAAACCGCTCCCTGCCAGCAGTGAGACCGTAATCGCAAGACAGGAAATCGCCGAGAGCACCGGCAGCAGCATCAGTTCCTCGTCCTTGCGCAGAACGGCAAAACTCTGCTTCACCAGGTCCCAGGTATTGCTGATCTTCCCCATCGTTCTCTCCTTCTGAGCTGTTGAGCGTTAGCCACGGCACGGTTTCCTGCCGCGGGTGGTCAATGCATCAATTGTAGTGCCCGGCGTCTCGCTAAGCGATAGGTTCTGTCGGTTCACCTCGACGGGCGGAGTTCGTCCACTTTGCAAACAACAGGGTGCGTCCCTCACATTCGGGTCCAAGGCAATCGAAGGTCGGAACCTGCTGAACGTGAAGCATTGGCCATTTCCGGTATCCAGGGCAGCAACACCCAGGCGGCCGCCCACCCTGGCTTCCACTGCCTGCAAGCGGCCCGCTGCAGCACGCACATCTTCTGACTGCGGCAATTTGGAAACCAGCAACAGCGGTATTCCTCTCAACAGATCGCGACGCGATATTCCGGATGGCACAGATCACTCCTCAATCGGTTCAAACATCTCGATCGTTAACAGCAACCGCGGACGTCCGGGTATTCCCCCGTGCGGCCGGTGGTACGTTCTTAGTAACCAGGGACCCCTGCTTCGTGATAGCGTTCGCGCGCGGCGCGCAGTTCGTCCTTCTGTTCCCGGAGCCCCAACCTCTGGAGCATCTGGCCAATCGTCATCTGCGGATCATTGGACCAGAAGATTCCGCAGTCATTGTCTTCGTAATAGTGGAAGCCCGCTTTATCTCCGTATGTATTGGTGAACAGTTTCCCATTCTCAAGTTTCGCGCTCCAGGGAAGGATGGCGTAACTGAGGTCGATCTCCTGCGCAAGCACATTGTTCGCCAGCAGCCCGCCGGCGCCCTTGTGCATGTCAGGCCGCTCCACGACCTGCGCGGCGATCTTGCCCGTGGGCTCGAAAACAGAGGCATTGTTTCGCCAGGTGCTGGAAACAATGTAATAGTGTCCCTCCAGCGCGCGGGCGACAGGCCGCGACCTTTGCGGCGATTGCGAGGGCCAGGCCACAATCTCGGCGCCCTGGCGCGCCAGTTCTCTCCAGCCCGAATTGAATTCCATGTCGTAGCAGATCTGGATGCCCAACTTTCCAAAATCGCAGTCGAAGACCGGCTCAGTTTTGCCTGGCGTCGCACCGCCTTCGGTCGAACCTGTGTGCTGGTCTACAACCAGGTGCACTTTGCGATAAATACCCACCACCTCGCCCTGGCGCCCAAACAGCACCGCCGCGTTTGAGCAGAGTCCGGCCGCCTTGTCTTCCAGCAGGAACAGTGGGGCCACAATGTAGCAATGGTACTGCCGGGCCTTGCGCGAAAAAGCTTCCTTGACCGGGCCCTCCAGCGGAAACGACGAGCCCAGGGCGTCGCGGCCGGGCCGCACCTCTCCCGTCACCGCCATCTCCGGCAGGATGCCGAGATCGAGGCCCCGGCCATACCGCTTCTGCGACTGCAACTGCATGCGGTCAACCAGTTCCGTCAACTCGCGCAGGCGGTGTTCCAGTCCGGGATACTTAACCCAAAAGGGTTGCATCACCGTCCCCACAATCACCTTCCGTGGCGGCCGGTTGGATGTGCTTTTCCATTCTTCCGCGCGGGCGGTGCATGGCAATTCCGTTCCAGCGCCTGCTTTGGCAGGCAATGAAAACCCTCCGCATCCGGCTACCGCCGTCGCTCCCAGGAAGCTACGGCGCGTTATTTTTTTCCCTGCCATCCCCGGTCCTCCTTTGTTGACGATTGATGCTTCTGGCGACTTTCTAATGGCACCTATCTTACCTAAAGAAAGCTTGCAACGCACCATTCAGTGAATGTGCTCCAGCGTGCTTGTCAATATGCCTGACCTACGGCGAAGACTTCAGCGACGTATCACCGGGGCCATCCCCGTATATCTCCGGAGAAACCTCCTCAGGAAGTTTGCGGACCTTTTCTACAGCCTTTACCTGAAGCCCAATCAGTAAGGTTTTTTTGACCATTTTTTAGGGTTTTTACCGCCCCCATTTGAAGATAGTTCATGGATTGACCTGAAGGAGCAATCGGTCCAGACTTACTATAACCTTTATCGGAAAGACGCTCGATGGGCGATCTGCAGGGGGGTGAACAGTGGCAACAACTCACTTGCCGTTTCAGACATCGGAACTTTTTGGGGCGCCTGACGGCTTGACCAATACGCACATCAGGAAGCAAATCCAGCGGCTTCGACTTTCAAAGGGATGGACCAAACACGACCTGGAAGAGGCCGCGCGAATGGCCCCCGATACGCTGGAGGATTTTGAGGCCGGAATTCGCTGCATCACCGTGGATACCCTGCGAAAACTCATCGAGGCCCTGGAGTCCGACATCACAGAGGTGTGGCCGTCCGGCGAAGGCGCAGACAAAGCACAGCACATCCTCTTGCCCGGGCGGGCGGGCGAAACGCTGCATTTATCCCGCCTGGCCGAGATCCACTCGCTCACCGGCGCGGATGCTTCGTGCCTGTTCATGGGCAACAACCGGCCCGATCACACCTGGACCTCCGCCGACGAGACGCCAGACCCCACTCTCGCGGTCCTATCCTCGATCAATCTGGACAAGGACGGGAGCGAGTGGCTGCGCCGCAGGGTCCAGGAGTGGGCGGTCACTTCTCCATGGAGCGTCTACTTTTGCTGCGAGAACGGCCGCAGCCTGTATCTCTGCCTGAAAAATGCCCGCATCGAGCTCTGGGCTGAAGGCTTTATTGAACGCTGCCTTTCCACCTGGCTCGCTTCCACTCCGCTTTGAGCGGCCGGCACCGCCGGGTTCTCCAGCTTTCCGGCCTTTGGCCGCGTGGCATAGTTGGCGTGGAGTGCCCTGTGTGCGGGTTCGTGAGTCCTTCCGGCCCCTGACTTCCGCCTTCCCGAGCCCCGCAGGGAGGGCAGAATCAAATTCCGGGCAAGCCGCAGTTATCTGCTAGCATCAAAGTGGCGCGTGTATTTCAGACTGCCGGGCCCGCGCACTGCCCGCGAGAGAGGAAGCAGGCTGCTTCCGGACGGGCGCGGCCACACTGCCGCGCACGGGCTCCGCGTAGATTTGGACATTCCCGCAGGCCAATGGGAGAGCTGGTGGAAAACCAAAATCAACCTGTCCTGGTCAGAGCGGACCAGGAGCGTGGTCCGGCCAGGCGTCTCACCCGGGCGAGGTCTGCGATGGCTTTTGCGGTGGCTGCTGTCTCGGATTTCCTGTCCATCTGGGCTGAGATCGCTTTGCCGGTCCAGTGGCTGCTTGACTTGGCAACCGCAGGGGCGCTGTTCCTGATTCTTGGCCGAAGCTGGGCGCTTTTGCCCGGGCTGGTGGCGGAAGCGATTCCGGGAGTGGCAGTATTCCCCGTGTGGGTTCTCGTCGTGGTTTCGATCATCGTTCACGACGAAATCAAAGTGCGAAGAAACGGGTAGTGCCCGCCTTTACGCACAACAACGGTGGCAGCGCGAACCTCCGCGCCTGAGGTCCTTCGCTTCAACCCTGTCTGAAAGGCAGGGCCTGGAAATCAGGCCATGAGCCAACCGTAGACGGAACTCAAGGCTAATTTCAAGGAAGGATGGCTGCGCTCGGATTCGGTCGCAGTGGGCAAATCAGGCAGCCTACTGCTGGAGGGCCGCAGACGTGGAACGGCCACCATCTCTCCTCTGTCCACCACAAGGTCAAAACTGATAGCCAGCGCTGGAATCGAGCCGGGTTCAAACAGCACATCGTAACGGCTCCCGGATTCGCAGGCTATGACCATCCGGCACCCGTTTATTCCGGCGTACTCGATGGCGTCCCGCCGCTTTCGGAAGGACTTCCTGAACTGCACTCCCTTTGGCTTGCGGTAGTAATCTTCTGGCACAACTGCTACAGCTATACCCGGTGACATTTCACCCCTCCCAGGATTGAATCCCTCAGCCAGCGTCACGGCTGTCCAAAACGGGAAGCTCAGTCAATGGTTTCCTGAGCGTGTGCAATGCACGCTCCTTATTCTTAATTCTTCTGGTATCCGCAACAGACGGGGACATTATACCCCTTCCGTCAAGTGATGCGAGAGATATATCCTTCGAATCCCTGATTTTGAGGTCCGGGGTTCTCCCCATGCAGCCTCGGCAGAAAGCGAGCAGCCGCAGTCAGCTATTTTCTCACTGCAACCTCTTATGGCCTGATCATCCTCTCGGATTCGCGGCTTGCGCAGAGGGGCGAGCGATGGCACTACCCTTCCGGCTACCCAAGGGCGATAACCCCAACCACGGGTACCCAGGCCTGAGCATCCGTAGCGTTTTGTAACATTTGCGGGAATTCCCGGCCTGCCTCACGGCTGCGGATTCTGCGCCCCCAGTCAGGATGAAATCAGGGCAGCCTGGAACATGGCCCGGGCGTATGCCACGTTGTACACATAGCCGACGTACCCCCCGCCACCGGGGTAGTAGGGGGTCCGCGCCTTCAGTTCCCCATCAACATCCAGCTGGCGGGGATGCTCCGGGAAAATCAGCCGGGGATACTTCTGCCGCACCAGCTCTTTCATAATGGCGAACATGTTGTTCTGTCCGTTGTCCGGGAACACCTCGGAATATTTCTCGTGCGGCACCTCGACGCGAACGTTCCTGAAGTGCACGTGGTTGATGCAGTCCCGGCTGCCAAAATAGCGGCAGACTTCCACCGGGTCCTGCCCCAGTTCCCGGGTCACTCCGCAGTCAAAGGTGATGCCGTTCGCCTTGCCGGGGACGATCTCAATCAGGTGTTTCCATCCCTCCAGGGTTCCCATAATCTGCTGCGAACCCCGGCTCAGCGGCGCCGGTGGGTCGTTTGGATGCAGCGCCAGCCGCACATTCGATTCCTCCGCCACCGGGATGACGGCCTTCAGGAAATAGGTGATGTTCTTCCACATCTCCGCATCGGTGTGGGCGCCTTCCGCCGGCAGCGGAGGCAGGTCCTTCACCCGGTCATAATCAAACGCCGTCAGTCCCGCGCCGCCTCTCCCGGTCTTCCGGTAATAGCCCTCCACCAGGCGATGCGCGTAAAAGTTGTATTCGATAACGGGCAGCCCGGCCCGGCCGGCCGCGCGGATGGATTTCTGAACGTTCTCAATTTCCTCGTCCCGCCCCGGCCTGCCGTAAATGGTTTTGGGGAAGCCTCCAATCATCATGTTGCCCACCGTCAGCCCTCCCGCTCTGAAGCGGGCCAGGATGGACTTGAGCTGGCTCTCCGACCAGGGAATTCGCGGCCCGCCCATGAGGACGTGATCGATACCGATCTGCTTGTACCGTAGCATAGTGGTCGCGCCGGCCTGCCGGCCGATTCCCAGGCTCAGCTTTGGCGTGTTGGGACCTTCAGGACACCAGCCGGCCACCGGCGGCGCCTCTTCCCCGGCGCCCGGCAGCATTCCCGCCGCAATCCCTGAGGGCGCAAAAGCCGCCGCGCCTATGGCCTGCATCAACCTTCTGCGTGAGATCGTTGATCCCATATCAAGCTCCTCCTCGCTATTCGCAAAATTCCTCTTTCGGCGGCCGCGGCCCGCTCGCCGGCAGCGCCATCCACCGGCCACCAAAGTAACACACAAGGCGTTCAGCCGGGTACCCGACCCTCCGCCTGTGAGGGTCGCGGTTCTTCGAGCGGGCCACTCTGGCCGGCACCCTTTTCAGGGGGACGGAGCTTCAGCCCCGCCATACAGCCTGTCGCTTTCCCGGTCGGCTTCAGCCACTGAAGTTTCCTGGCTGCTGTTTTCCGCCCGCCCCCTGCTCTTGAATGTTGAATCTGATATCCATAATTCTTCTGCCTCCGGGCCTTCGCCTCCTGTCTCCTGCAATTTTCGACTTCTGTCGCCGGCGAACGCACCGGCCGCGCCTTTTGCGATGTGTGCGAATCGCAGGCCGACGCCACCCGCTTCCTGCCTCAGGATTGTGACCGCCGGCGTGCGCGCCCGGTGTATACTGCGCAGGAAGAAAACGGAAAGACGAGAATCCGTGTCCACACTGGACCGGGTTCGGGGGAAACCAAAGGGGGAAACGATGGGATCCATTTCACGGCGCAACCTGATCAAGAGCGCACTGGCTGTTCCGGCTGCGGGCATTCTGGGCGGCAAACGCGCCATGGCCGGCGAGTCCAGCAGCCTGGCTATCAACCGCGGCGTGCCGGTGACGACAACTCCCCTGGGCTGCGACGTGTTTGTGGCCCTGCGCGACGCCACGGCCGACCATTCTGTGCTGCTGGGCAAGAACAGTGACCGTCCACCGATGGAAGCCCAGCCTCTGCTCCAGATGCCCCGCCGGACGCATGCGCCGGGCGAAAAGGTGAAGTGCACCTACATTGAGATTCCGCAGGTGTCCAGCACCTACGAGCATTTCGGCTCAAAACTCTGGTGGGCCTTTGGTTACGAACAGGGGATGAACGAGCACGGGGTGGCCATCGGCAACACGGCCGTCTTTTCCAAGGAACCCATGCAGTGGGGCAACGGCCTGCTGGGGATGGACATGCTGCGGCTGGGTTTGGAGCGCGGCAAGACGGCCTATGAAGCCATGCACCTGATCATCGAATTGCTCGAAAGGCACGGCCAGTGCGGCGACTGCGAACGTCCGGGCGAATGGGGCAAGGCCAACTATCACAACAGCTACATTCTTGCCGACCCGCTGGAAGCCTGGGTGCTCGAAACCGCGGGGAACTACTGGGCGGCGAAGAGGGTCCGGCATGGTGTCTATTCCATCTCCAACATTTATTCCATTGAGAACGACTGGGACGAAGCCCATCCGCGGCTGGCGCAACACGCCGTGGAAATGGGGTGGACCCGGTCGGCCAGCGACTTTAACCTGGCCCGCGATTACGGCGATTACTGGACCGCAAAATCGAAAAACGCGGGCGACATGCAGATTCGCCGCAACATGACGATGTCGTGCCTGAGGCGGGATTTCGGCCACGCCACGCCCGCCAGCATGATGAGGATCAACCGCAGCCACATGGAAGGGACCATCGCCGAACCGCGCTGGGGAGCCACGGAAACTTTCTGGCCCACTCCCTGCATGCACGACAACGCACATTCCGGCTACACCACGGCGGGGTCGTTTGTGGCCCACTTGCGGGTGGACATGCCCGTGCTGCTGCGCCAGGTCTACTGGGCGAGCTTTTCCAGCCCCTGCTGCAACGTCTTCAAGCCCTTTTACCTGGAAGGCCCCACCGTTCCACCTTCTTACGCCGCGGGAACCAGCACCTGGTCCGCCGATTCGCCCTGGTGGTGGGCCAAGCGCGTGAAGCTGCTCTGCGACCTGAACTACCGGGTGCTGCAGCCGGCTGTCCGCGCCACGTTTGACGCAACGGAGCGCTGGGAGATGGGCCGGCAGGTTCCGGTCGAGGCGGAAGCTCTGAGAGCAATCAAGGCTGGGAAGGAACCGGCGGCCCGCAAGCTGCTGCAGCAATTCAGCCGCGAGAACTGCGAGCGCGTGGCGAAAGATTACAGCATGTTGCAGGACAACCTGCCGCAAATGCTCAAGACCGTGGGCGTGGAATATCTCTATGCAGACTACCTGAAGAATTGGTCGTCCAAAAAAGGCGTGCCGCTCCCCTGGCCATGACGGTTCAAAGGCGTCGCGCGGCCGGAGCAGAGGCATGCTCTTCCCGCACACCCCTGCGCTCCATACTCCCTGCTACTGCGTAATGCCGGCGACTTTCTGTTCCAGCGCCCCGTGAATCATTTTGATTTGCCAGTCGCCGTCCGCTGCTTTACGGGCCACGATGCTCGCCGTCCCTTTCAGGGTTTTCGGCTCACCCCGGAACTGTTCGGTGAGGGTGTAGTTAAACGAAACCCATCCCGCATCGCCCCACATCTGGCCATGGGTCTCCGAGATGGTGATGTGCTTTGGAGAGTCGCCCGCTGTTAATTTGTGGACCCACGCCCGTGCCGGCGGTGCGTGTCCGTCTTCGTCAAGATACACCGCATCCGGCGCCAGCATCTTTTCCAGCGCGGCTGCGTCCTTGTTATTAATGGCGTCGACGAGATTGTTCGCAATTTGCAGCATGGCCCCACTCGCCGGTGGTGTCATCGGGCGGTGCATATGCCCTTGTCTTGCCGGCTGCTGCGCAACAAGCATCGAACAGCCCATCACTAATACCAACATCATGAAAGCAACAGATAATTTCTTCATAGCTCGCCTTTCGTCTCACTTGGATTACTTACAGACAGAATCTGACCGGATTTGCGCCGCCTGCGGCAGTTGGCAAAAATCCCCGTTTGGCAATGTCGTCGTCGACCACAAGGCCAGAGAATTCACACCTTCTCGCCGGACCTGAACACCGTCCAGGGGCCGGCAATCATGTCATGCAACAGTGGAGACTGCCACGAAAATTCGGGATGCTTTTTGAGGAACGGCGCTGCGTAAAAGTCCTCGCCGCACGGATGCCCGCGGCGTCCCACAAAGCTCATGGCGGCAGTCATGCTGCTGTCGGTCACTTTGCCTGAGGTGGCGCCGCCGGGGTTATAGGGCTTCCAATCCCAAACTTTTTCACCATGCCGTGAATTGTCACCGTGTCCGCACAGGGTACGCGTCGAGGGATGTCCCCTTTTCTCCCAGGTGTCGTAGTGGTCCGAGAGATATTTCTGCCCCAGGTCCACGTCGATGCGGCCCTTCCACTCTTTCATCAACTCCTCTGCGCGGACGTGCCGCGCATTGGGTGACGACGAAAGGTCGTGGGGGTCAAACGTCGTTTCATCGGCAATCAGTTTGGGATCACTTGCGAAATTGGAACCCACGTAATAACCGTCTTTGGTCCGCCACACGCGGTGGTCCTTGAGGCCCAGCTCGAGGCGGGCAATTTCTCCCGTCTTGCGGTCACCCAGCAGCCAGTCGTTGGCATAACCTCCGTTGTCTCCGCGGAGCATGATACGGACATAATCATCAATCGAGGAAGCGTACTGCATCGCCTTGCGCGAGCGCACAAACTCCGGGATGCCATCCGGGTCCCACCCATGAAAGCTGGTGATGGTGGTTTCGGTAATCATGATGCCCGCCGAGTTGATGCCAAAATCGTCATCGCTGGTAATCACGCCCGGGAAGCCATCCATCAAAATGCGGTGGCCGTGCGTGGGAACGATGTCGAAAACGATGTTCCAGCGCTCACCGTGCAGGTAGCTGGTCCACAGGCTGTGGGCCATCACAATCTGCCCGCCTCTTGTAGAACTCCCCGTCGCAACAAACGCGCTGCAGTTGCCGGGGCTCACCGGGTGCTTGTCGGTTGCGGTTTTGTGCCGCTGGTCATACCACGGCACATAATAGTCGGAAAGCTCTTCCATGGCGTTCAGCCAGATCACGTCGTCGAGGTCCATTTTGGCCCCGCGCGCCCGCAAACCGTGGTAGATGCCTTCCACCTCGGCCTGGTACTCGGCATCCACTTTGGGCCACAACATCTCCCGCGCCGCCCGCCGGAAAAAGTCGCGCGATTTTCCCGTGCCGCGCAGGTTGGTGAGCACTACGGACTTGAAGGCGTCCTCAATTTCCGGCGCCAGCAGTTGTCCATGCTGGAAACCGATCTCGGCGGGCGTGCCTTCAAGATGCACGTAAATCCAGCGACCGCGCGAAAAGCGATAAGCCCCTTTCATCCTTGGGTCGCCGGCATCGGGAGCGCTGAACGCCCTCCGGCCCGCGGCGAACCACGCCGCCAGCCCTCCGGCGCCCGCAAGTTTCAAAGCACTTAAACTAAAGTCACGCCTGTTCATGGAATTCCCCTTGTTAGCTGTTCCCGTCCCCGCGCTCTCGCCCCGCGCAGAATTGCCTGCCACAGTTTATCACCCAAACTCAGCGGCAGCACGTTCCCCAGCCACGCGCGTGGCCTGCGCCAGGCGCGTGCCCCGGTTCTTCTGGCGCCGGACTTGGACAGAAGGATTCGACGGCCCGGGCCACGGACCGCTGGGCTGCGGGGCGGGTTGGGCGCACGGCCTCTCCCGGCGAAAAAGAAAGCCGGTCACAACTGAGCGTAGTACCCGTCACAGACACGCTCGATGGCTTGATTCATGGTAGGAAATGGGGAGGAAAGATGAGCGGTGTTACTTACGCCCTTCTTGAATACCTCGCCTGGATCAGCCTGGGCATTGCTTTGCTGATCACAGTCGTTGTGTGCGTTTCGATCGCTCTGGCCATTTCTTCGGCTGTCCATTTTCTGGCCTTGAAGTGGAATCAGGGCAGGAACGGAAGGCGCCACCAGGTGGTCCGGCGGGCCGGCTAGCGCCAAGCAGGCGTAAACTCCCACGGCTGGGGAGCTACAGCCCTCTTTGAGAAGCGCGCCATTCCGACTCGACCCATCTCTGCCCCGCCCGCAACCCGCACCGTCAAACAACACCTCTGCCCTGCCCGGCTTGTGATAAGATGCGGCGTTGCGGTTGATGGCACTGAAAAAAACGCCGACCTCAGAGCCTGGGGACCGCGCTACAGACTGCACCAGGGGAATAGGCGCAAAGGGCCCGCGGCACAAACCCGGAGCCGGCGCTACCCGGTTGCAGCCGGTAAATTGTCAACGCCACAGAGGGCCACAAAAGGGAGGAACCAATGAGCGATTCCAAGCCGGCATGGAGCCGGCGCACGTTTCTATCTGCTCTTGCCGCCACAAGCGGGGGGGTGTTGATGCCAGGGGAAATGTCTTTCGCAAAAAAATCCAATCCATCCATCAACGGCAGACCGGTTGTGCCCATCAAAAGCGGGCTCGGTTCCACCGGCGACGTCTGGTCCGAGCTCGGCGTTACGCCGCTGGTCAACATCAACGGCACGCTGACGGTGATTGGCGGCTCGGTCATACCCGTGGAATCCATGGAGCTCTACCGGCAGGGCAATGAGCACTGCGTCAGCATCAACGACCTGGAGGTGGCCGCCGGCAAATGGATGGCCAAGCTCTGCAACTGGCCCGCCGGTTACACGGGCCTGGTGACCTGCGGTGCGGCCGCCGGGATCCTGGTGGCCTACGCCGGCATGATGACGGAAGACCTGGCGCCACGCATCAAGGCGTGCCCCGACGTGACCGGGTTTCCCAAAACCGAGGTGATTATTCAGAGGGCCCATCGCAATCCGTTTGATCATCAAATCCGCCAGACGGGAGCGAGGCTGGTTGAGGTGGAAACAAAAGAGGAAATGATCAATGCGATCAATCCCAAAACATTGGCCATCCACTTCCTGCACATCAATGAAGACCGCGGAAAAGTTTCCGGCAAGGAGATTCTGGAAATTGCCAGGGCGCACGGCGTTTACGCGTTCAACGACGCGGCCGCCGACGTGCCGCCGGTTGAACGGCTGTGGACCCTGCCGCAGGAAGGCTGGGACTTTGTCGCGTTCAGCGGCGGCAAGGACATCAAGGGACCGCAGGCCACCGGACTGCTGATCGGCAAGGAACAGTTGTGCCACTATGCCCTGATGAACATGAGCCCGAATGAGGACACCATCGGGCGTCCCTGCAAGGTTGGCAAAGAGGAGATCTTCGCGTTCCTCAAGTCCCTGGAACTTTTCGTCCACCAGGACTACGCCAAGTCAGTCGAGGGCTTCGACCATGACGCGGAGATGATCACCCGGGCGCTCAACAAGTTTGGAGTCACCGAACTCCCGCGGCGCTATGATCCCAACGGGCTTGGCAATGTGACCCCTTACTACAGCTGGCAGATTGACCCGAGCAAGGTCAAGATCACCGGGCGTGAGGTGATGGACCAGCTGGCTGCCACCCGCCCCGTCGCGATCGGGGCCAAGTTCAGCGGCGCCAGCGGCATGGAAGGACGCTGGCCTGAGGGCGACACCGAACACAATGTCCAGGAAGGCAACCTGATGTGGAATTCCGAAACCCATTCCGTGACCCCCGCCCCCACCGCCTGGAACAATGGAGAACAACCTCCCAATGGCGGGCACCGCGGCCGGCGTAACCGGGACCCGCATGTTTTCGGTTTTGCCATGTGGCAGCTCAAAAAAGGCGAGGCTGAGCTCATTGCGGACCGGCTGGTTGAAATTTTCAGCCAGGCTTCGAAAGCATAGCGGGCCGGCGCCTGGCGCGGTTGCTTCTTCTTTGGTGTCCGCGAAGTGGCTTCAGGAGAGGCCGGGCCTTAGCCCGGCATTTTCTGAGCCCCACATGCCGCCCTGACGGTCGGCGATACAACAGCATGGCAATCAACAGACGCAAGGCGATGGAACTGATTGCGCTCGGAGCATTGAGCGGCGGAACCGCCGGGCTCGCAGCCGTTGCGGTTCCCAAGACCGTAGGATTGCAGGACGATCAGAGCCCGGTCACTCTGGAAACCTCCTTCTGGGCCTTTCGACTCTGGCAGGCCACGGGGCGATACGAATTACTGGATAAGCAAACCGGCGTGACGTGGCGCTCCAACCCGTTTCGCCAGCGCTTCGGCGAAGTTGCGCTGCGCGTTAACGGCAAGGCCAGGCCTGCCGACTTGAGTTCATGCGAGGCGCAGCGAGTAAACGGTGGCCTTGAAATCACGTTTCGGCCGCAGCCCGGGCACGGCGCAGGGACGGGAGAAGGTCAAACCGATTTGAAATTAATTGTCTCGGTCAATCCTGTAAGAGATGGAAAAGGCCTGGAATTGCGTTACCGGGCGTCCCATCCCTCCGTGGTGGAGAGCGTCAGCTTGCTGGACGATGCCTTCTGGACCACCGACACCGAAGAGGGTTCCATCGCCGTACCCGCGCGCATGGGCCTTTTGATTCCCGCCACCAGCCGGCAGAGGTTTAGCACGGATTTCGATACCTACTCCTACGAAGGTTGCCACATGGAATGGGTCGGGTGCCGTGAAGAACGGCGCCACCGCGATGATCACCTGGGAAGATCCTTACACCACGCCGCTTGTAAAGAGCCAATTGCCGGAATCCGGAGAACTCGCCGGCAAACAGGTGCTGTCGCTTTCCCTTCGATTGCGCAAATCCGCGCGTTCGCTTCAGGTGCTGTTCCCCGGCAAAGGCGATTACATGGCGATCGCAAAGGCCTATCGGCCGATTGCGGTTGAGCGCGGCTTTCGAGTGCCGTGGAGTCAAAAAATAGCCGAGGTCCCGGAGCGTAAAAAGCTGTTTGGAGCCATCAATTTCAAGTTGTGGGCCTGCCTTGACCGCCGGATGAATGCCGCCAGCACCCAACAGAAATTTCTGGAGGTGGACTGGACGTTTGACGAAGCGGCCCAGGTGGCCGAGCATCTGAAAAACGATCTAAAACTCGACCGGGTCCTTTACATCCTGGGCGGATGGACACACCGCGGTTACGACAATGAGCACCCCGACATCATGCCGCCTGCGCCGGAGTGTGGAGGCGGCGCGGCGCTGGCCGAATGTTCCCGCCGCGTCCAGAAGCTGGGATATGTGTTTGGCCTTCATGACAACTACCAGGACATCTATCGTGATTCCCCTTCCTGGAGCGAAAGCCTCGTCATGAAGCATCGCGATGGCAGTTTGGTGAAGGGCGGGGTCTGGTGGGGCGGCCAGGCCTACCTCATCTGCTCCCATGAATCCATCAGGCTGGCGCAGCGGCCGCAAAATCTTCCGGCTGTGAAAGAACTGACTCACGCCAATTCCTACTTTTTTGACACCACCTTCGCGGCGGACCTTCAGGAATGCTACGATCCCAATCATCCCTTGCAGAAGCCGGACGATATGCAGTGCAAGCAGCAACTGTGCGACTACGGCCGCGGGGAGTTTGGCATCTTCGGGAGCGAAGACGGCCGCGAATGGGCCATCTCCCATGCCGATTTCTTTGAAGGGCTGACCGGGGTCAGCGGCAGATACTTCCACGACGAGAAATTGCTGCCGGAGACGGGCGGAAGCTCGGTCCCATTGTTTGAAACCGTCTTTCGTGACACCATCGCCCTCTACGGAAAATACGGCTACGACATTATGAAGTCGGCTGAGTACGTGCTCTACCACATCAGCATCGGGCGCACGCTCAATTACCACGAGGTCCCGCATCATCTCTACTGGAAAGACTCCAACGCGGAAGCCGAAATGCGCCACGCGGTAGGAGAGACTCCTTCAAGTGGGGAGGATGTTTTCACGCGCGGGGATAACGGCTGGGCGGAAGGGCTTCACCCCTTCGACCGATTTGTGAAGAACACCTATGAAATTCTTTCACCTCTTCATGAGCTTACTGCGGAAGCCGAGCTCAGCGGCCATGAGTTTCTCTCCCGCGACCGGAAGGTTCAGCACACGATCTTCCAGGGGGAAACCGGGAAGACCGAAGTGGTGGTGAATGCCGGCACGGACGCTTTCCGATGGAAGTCAAAGTTGGGCGGTGAAATCACCCTGCCGCCGATTGGCTTTCTGATCGAGTCGCCTGCCTTCGCCGCCTTTCACTCGCTGGCGTGGAACGGTATCTCATATTCCGCCGCGGCCGCGCCGCTCTTCACCTTGCGCAGCCTGGACGGCAAATCGCTCGAGAATTCAGCGAAAGTGCGTGCCTATCATGGATTTGGTGATGCAAGGCTGAGGTTCCACGGCACCACCCGAAAGGTCAAAAAGGAAGGATATCTCGCCTGATCGGTTTCCAGGGATCGATAACACATCTCCGCGTCTCTCCTCGCATGCGGCAGCAGGCTGCCTGCCGAGGGCTCCATAGGACAGGCGTTGGAATTCAAATGCTCCACCCGCCAAAACTTGTCCACGTCACTACAAATAATTCGCTTTCCTGTGCAACCTTTCCCGGAACTTGTCCCATCCGAATAATATACGTCGGAAGTCTTTGGATCGGAAAGGGGTGAGAACGGCCCGGAGAATCAAGCGGGATATTTACTTCAGAGGTTGCACGCTGGTTTGAATAAAGGGCACAACGCAGTTGCAGTATCTATCTGTTTTGGTCGTACTGGTATTATTGTACTTTCATGTCGTAACCCGCTAAGCCAACCTCATGACGGGTGTGCCTGAGCAGAAGCGCCCAGCATACGCCCTCCATATCAACCGCTCCGGTTGCCCTTACCCATCATTGACAAGTATTCCGCGTCAGATGGCTGAATGTTCTTTCGGCGGTGCAGCCTCTAAGGCTACCCTCTGCCGGGACAGACACAGTCAGTAAAACTTTAAATTGGCGATGGGTAAGCGCCCGTCCTGCGTGGGAAGAAGTGTTGTTCCACAAAAAGTTGTCGCGAGCGACAGTTGAAGTCAGAAATAAAAACACAGTAAAGGAATTCATAAGCCGTGGTGCGATTCTGACACCCCGGATCCACACCCCTAAAGGCACGGTGGCAAAAGTCGGATGGATCGCCGCCGCGCAGATTCTTTTCCTAAACACAGGGTCATAAAAGGAGCCAGAACATGACACGAATTATTCGAAAAGCGGCATTATTAATCATCACCTGCGGCGTGGCATTGGCGATGGGACTCTTGACCAGCCTCCCGCTCTTTGCCCAGTACACCACGGCGAGCCTGAGCGGAAGAGTTGCCGATCCTACCGGGGCCTCTGTTCCCGGAGCCATCGTGACGGTGAAGAACACCGGAACAGGTATTGCCCATGCTGCGAAAACCGGGATGGACGGTAATTTTCTTTTCCCGGCCTTGCCAGTGGGGGATTACAGTCTCTCCGTGGCAAAGACCGGGTTCCAGACGTATGTCCAAAGCGGCATTGTGCTGTCCGTGAACCAGTCGGCGACTCAGAATGTATCGCTGAAGATTGGCTCAACGTCCGAGCATATCAACGTGTCTGGCAACGCTCCTCTTGTGACCACAAGCTCGGCTACCACCGGCCAGCTGATCAACCAGCAGAGCATTGTGAATTTGCCGCTGAATGGGCGGATGGCGCAAAGCCTGGTCTTTTTAATGGCGGGAGCTAACAACGTGACAGATCAATATTGCGGCGTTGGGTGCGAGGGCGGCGCCTACCCGGGCGAGCAATATGCCAACGTCAACGGGGGCGGCCCCAACGGAGTCAACTACCAGATGGATGGGGCCGATAATAACGACACCTACATGAACACGAACCTGCCCTTCCCCGATCCCGACGCGATCAAGGAATTCAACGTGCAGACCGGGAACATGAGCGCGGAGTACGGCAATGCCATCAGCGGGGTCGTGAACATCGTCACCAAATCCGGAACGAATCAATTCCACGGAGATGTCTTTGATTTTGTCCGGAACTACAAGTTTGATGCGCGCAACTTCTTCGCCCCCACCCGCGACACGCTCAAGCAGAACCAGTTCGGCGCAACTCTGGGAGGTCCCATCAAGAGAGGCAAACTGTTTTTCTTCGGCAGTTATCAGGGCACACGCACGCGGACGGCGCCTAACGGAAACATTGCGTACGTGCCCACGGCGAGCGAGCGGACGGGCAATTTTGGGGATTTTTGCTCGGCCTATGACCCGGCAGGTTTATGCACGGATCCGAACGGCACGCAGCTCACCAATCCCGACACAGGCGCACCCATCCCTTACAACAATTTGACCGCAGCCGGCCTCACGCTTTCCCCGGCCGCCCAGAACCTGCTGAAATATATTCCCCTGCCCAACGGACCCGGCGGTCAACTCAACTACCTGGGAGCGGCGTCGGATACCAACGAGAACCAGTTTCTGGGAAAGCTTGACTATTACCATGGCAATCACCATCTCAGCGGCCACTATTTCTACACCAAATTCACGGAACCGGCCACTCCCATGACCAACAACGACATTCTGACCATCCAGCCGAATGCCAACCAGGTTCGGGTGCAAACCGTTTCCGTGAATGACACCTATACGCCCTCGTCCAATATGCTCTTCAACACCTGGTTCGGATGGAACAAACAGGATGGAGGCTACATCCCCGGGGTCCCGTTTTCCGCCAACGCATTGGGGTCGCAAATTGCGCCCTCGCCGTCTCCGCAACTCACCATCCTGGTTGACGGTTACTTTGACGTTATCGGGCCTAACGTGGGCGCCTACAATCGCGGCGACCAGACGCTGCGGGAAGTGGGGACGTGGATCAAGGGCCGGCACCAGCTCACTTTCGGAGGCGAGATGCTGCGAGTTCGCGCTCCCATCAACAATCAGTACCTGCAGGGTGGCAGCTACGAGTTCGGCGGCACCTACACCGGAAACAATCTGGCCGACTTGATGCTGGGTGACGTCAGCATCTTCAACCAGGGCGGAGGTATTTACGCCAATATTACGGGATACAACTGGTCCGCCTTCGTCCAGGACAACTGGCGGGTCACCCCGCGCCTGATGCTCAGCGGCGGCCTCAGATGGCAGCCTTTGCTGCCCTATACGGATAGCCACAACCGCCTGCCGTGCTTCCAGCCGGGCCAGCAATCCACCCTCTACCCCAACGCCCCCGCCGGGCTGCTGCTTGCGGGCGACCCCGGCTGTCCGCGCGGGACGTATAACAGCTCGATCGGCAGTTTCGCTCCGCGCGTCGGATTTGCTTATCGCCTCACGAACGACGGCAAAACCAGCATTCGCGGCGGCGCGGGATACTATTTCCAGCCGCCCGAGACCCTCGCCTACCAGGATGCCGCCGGGGTGCCGCCTTTCGCGCCCATCATCACTCTGCCCATCGGTTCACAGCCCTATGCCAGCTTTGACAATCCCTATGGCGCCGCGGGAATTGCGAACCCGTTTCCTCAGGACTTCGGGCCCAGTCTGCCTTCTTCCAACTTCCAGTTTCCACTCCCGGCCACTCTGGCTTACTACTTCCCGCTCGGTTTTAAAGAGCCCGAAGTTACCATCTGGAATTTGATACTGGAACGCCAGTTTGGAAAGAGCTGGATGCTCAAGGCGGCTTATTTTGGAAATAAGGGCACGCATCTTTTCCCAACTTCTGACCAGCAGCCCATGCCCGACATCAACCCTGGACTATATTCTCTGGGCGGCGCCCGTCGCTATCCGAACTTCGGCCCTATCGGGATGATGGATTCCGGTTACAATTCCAACTACCATTCGCTTCAGCTGACGCTGGAAAAAAGGATGGGCCACGGGCTTTCGTTCCTCGCCAATTACACATGGTCCAAGTACCTGGACAACTTCTCCGAGTCTGCAAGCAATCTAGCCTACTATCAGACCAACCCGTTCAACCGCAGCGCCAGCTATGGTCCGGACACCACGAATGTTCCCCATGCCATCAATATTTCGGGTACCTGGCAGGTACCTCATTTCAACCTGAGTGGAACCACCGGGAAGCTTCTGAACGGATGGGCGGTTGCCCCCATCATCACCTGGAGGAGCGGATATCCTTTCAGCGTTATGTGCGGATGCGACAATTCGATGTCCGGTGACTATGTGGACCGGGCGGATTTTGCGCCCGGCGCCACCCTCGCCCAGGCCCAGATGGATCCCAACCGCTCGCACGCAGCCCTGATTCAGGGGTACTTCAACCCGGCGGCGTTCACCCAGAATGCCATGGGAACTTATGGTAATACCGGGAAGAACATCTTGCAGGGGCCAGGGCTATTCGATACCGATATCGCCCTGCTCAAGGACACCAAGATCGGCGAGCGTTACACGTTGCAGTTCCGCGCGGAGGCTTTCAACGCTTTCAATAACGTTAACTTCGGCCAGCCTGATAGTTTTTGGAGCGACTCTGCTGCGGCAGGAGGACCGGGCACCTTCGGCCAGATCACCTACACCTCGGGTTCTCCGCGCATTATGCAATTTGCGCTGAAGCTCCTGTTCTAAGAACGGCCTGCCTCCGGGGCCAACAGCGGCCTGCCACATGGCCATCCGGTTTCATGGAACCGGATGGCCATGCACCCTTGGCCGTCCATATCTTCAAGGGCCACCCGCGCCACAGGGCCCGCCATTGTTCCGGCCAGCTATTGCTTTGACGCGGCCGCCAGGAGCTTGGACTCGATCTTCCGAAACGCCGCCACGTCGCGAACGTAATCCGTGAACGATGTAATGGCGCTCGATCCCAGGCTTTTGGCTTCAGCAGGGTTCGAAGCCTGCAGTTGGTGCAGCAATTCGTAATCTTCAATTCCGGCCAGAAAGGCTTCCATGCGGATGGAACTGTCAAACGTCATGTCCTTGCGGTTGGGATAGTAGATAAACGCGTCGCCGGAAGGCAAAAGCTCGGTGTTGTTGTCAATCACGGCCTGGGTGTCGAGCATGGGCTTGGGAGTCCAATAATTTCCTCCCCAGTGCAGGAACCCGGTGAAGTTGTAGCGGAAATCGAGCCAGGCCAGCAGCCGCGTCTTAATCAGCGGGAAGTCCATCAGGCGGTTGACGTATCTTCCCTGCGGATAGAGGCAGGTGTAATACCAGACCGGATGTCCGCTCTGGATTCTTTCTTCCAGCAGGTTCACGGCATTGTCAAACCTGCCGAGTTGGGGGACCCAGATGTCGCAATCGCTCCGGACGATATCCGGAATCTGCTGGGCGTCGATGGCGTCGATGGTTTGCACTCCGGGCAGGTAGCGCCGGACGATTGTCGCGATCCTGCCATAATAAGGAATCTCGTCCCCGTGCGCTTCGTCCAGCACGTGTTGCAGGTACATCCCTTTCCAGCCCTTGCTCTCAAGATGTTTATTGAGCGCGGTGAGAAAGCCGGCCAGGAAGTTTCTGACCTGCGGCGAATCGGGCGGGAAGGTCTGGGTGACCACCTTGTTTCCCTGGCGTTCAAACACTTCCACACCCAGGGGCGCCGTGTAGTAGGGCCGCGTCAGCAGATGGCTGCCTTCGATGTATTTCAGCGCGCCGGCGGCCTTGAAGGTTTCCACCCAGCGGTCAAAGTTGCTGAAGTCGTATTGCAGCCCTCCGCCCGCTACCTTCGGCTGCACCAGTTCCATCAGCGGAGTGATCACCACGTTCTGGCGGTGCGCTGCAAACACATGCGCCACGTTGTCCACCAGCTTCCACCAGCCATCAGAAAAGGTTGCCACACCAAAAAACTGCTGTGAGTGCTGGTCGTCGAGTGTGAACCAGTTGGTGACGTTGAGGGTCTCTTTTTCCGGAACCGTCGCTGCCACAACTTTCAGATGGAAAGGAAGGTGCGCCAGTGTCTGCGGGCCGTCGCTGATGTCGACGGCGCCCTGGTAATCGCCCGGCGCAGTGTCCGGCGGCACGTGGATCTCAACCCAGATGGAGTGTGTGCGATTGGCTTCGAGATCGAGCGGAAGCGCGAGCAGCGCGTCAGGGTACCAGCCGGGCGCCGTGCCGATCAGTTCATCGGCGGGCGATCCCGGTGTGTGTGAGCCCACCACCACGTAACCCACCTGGCGGATGCTGGCATTTGAGGGAGCGATGGTGTGGCCGCTGCCGTCCTTCAGCGCATCGAGGCTCGCAGTGATCGCACTGAATGCCTTCGTCGAGCGCAGCGCCACCTGGATGTTGAGGTGCTGGTTGCGGGCTGCCTCGAATTCAGCCGGGGCCAAGGCGCTGGCGCCCACGGCGTCGCCCGGAAAGACCTTGATGAGTGAATCCACGTACCAGGCCTTCAGGCCATGAGAACCCGTTCCCGGGCCACAGGAAACCAGAAGCAGACTGCTTGCAAAGATGAGGAAGAAACCGACGCGTGTTCGCGACATTGAAACCCTCGCAGAGTGGGGTAAATTGCGGCGTCATAGTAGCAAAGGATGGTTCGGAACACAATGACCTGCGTCACTCCGCCGCGCTCCTGACTTCCGCTGCTCATTTTCATCCTTCATCCTTCACACTTCCGCCTTCTTCCTACTGCCTTCCGCGGCCCGCTGCAGGCTGATGACAGGCAAACGCAATTAGTGTATAAACACAGAAGAGGGGGACGGCCGGTCGTTGGAAAGAGGAACGGCCGCGGAAGAAACAGGCTGCATCCCACTTTGTGCCTGTTGCGCTCGCCGTGGGCTATTTTCGTAGAACAAGTCAGACGAAACGATCTGATTGCCAAGGAGGTGTGGCTTGAAAACGAATCTCTTGAAACGGATGGTGGTGGCAGCGGTGCTGAGCACGGTGTGGCTGATGGGAACGGGCGTGAAAGCCAGGGCCCAGGGGCAGCAGGAACATCGGCATGACAAGCAAATGAAAAACCGCGAAAAACAGGATCGCAAAGAGGCCAAACGCCGGGAAAAGATGGAGCGGAAACGCGGCCATTACGGCCGCATCTCCGATGACCGCTACCGCGCGCACTTCGGCCGTGAACACAGGTTCCGTGTCAGGCACGTCAGGGTGGTGGAAGGCTACCACCGCTTCGCTTACGGCGGCTATAATTTCGGATACGCCCAGCCGTGGCCCCGCGATTGGAGACGTGACGACGACGTTTACGTCGAGTACCTCGATGGTGGATATTTCCTCTGCAACCCACGACGGCCGGGCCTTCGGATTTCACTCACCATCTTTTAGCAGGCCGGGCAGCGCGCCTTGGTGAGTGGCGCGTAACCACAAAGCAGCGGGAGAGGATTCTGTTTGCAGCCTGGCTCCCGCTGCTCTTTTCCTTCCTTCATCCTTCACACTTCATCCTTCTGTCACCTGCTTGCCGCCTACTGCTTTCTGCCTGCTGTCTTCCCGTCCCCGCGCTCGATACACAGTCTGGAACCGACTTCATCGGCCGGCCGCCGGGTTGGGGCCTGAAGATGCGTGAGGAGTACACCACGCGTCTTTACCACACGCCCTTCGATGAGGTGAAGCCGGACTGGGACCTCTCAGGCACGGTTGAAGACCTGGACCTGCTCTTCTCGGTCGGCTACCGCGTCGCCAACGCTTCAGCGTTTCCCACCTGGAGCGCGGGCTCGGAGTTCAAAGCCAAGCGCCGGCAAATGCTCCGGCAGACAGGCGCGTCGAAGTAAAAAGCACAAGCGGAGCGTCCGGCTGCCGCAGGAGCTTGCGGCGCCGGAGTTAATTGTTGAGACCGTCGCAGGAACAGGTGGTAGAATCCCTTTACACTGTGGACGCACGGGACACTGCGAAGACCCGGTCCAGGTTCGAGCTCGCGTCGGCGAGCAGAACCACCTGCCAAGTGCTGTTCACGATCAGCAAAGGAGATTCGGAATGGATCCCAAAGGCAAAATCAACCGTCGTGAATTCCTTGCCCCCGCGGCAGCGGGACTGGCTCTGACTCTTGTTCCGAGACATGTGCTGGGCGGGTCTGGATATGTCCCTCCCAGCGATAAGATTACCCTGGCCTACATCGGATGCGGCACTCAGGGAACCAGAGAGATGTTGCGGCTGATCGCCACGCCCGGCGTGCAGATTACGGCCGTGTGCGATCCCGTCAAGGATGGCACGAACTACATCGATTGGGACAAGACCGGCATTCGTGACAGCGTCCGCCGGGTTCTGGAGGACCCCAATTGGGACGCCGGAGTCAGCGGCATCCGCGCCGGCCGTGACATGGCAAAGGAAATCATCGAGACCTATTACGCGAAGAAGCGGGCATCGGAGAACTTCAAGGGTGTCGCCTCCTACGCCGATTTCCGGGAACTGCTGGAAAAAGAGAAGGACCTGGACGCCGTCAAGATTATGACGCCCGACCATCTGCACGCCACCATTTCAATCGCCGCCATGAAGAAAGGCAAACACGTGCTCATGCACAAGCCCCTCGCCAACCGGGTGGCGGAGGTCCGGATGGTGGTCGAGTCCGCTCGGAAGACGGGAGTGGCCACGCATCTGCTCGCCTGGCACCGGCCGATCAACGACGTGCGAGATATGATCCAGGACGGCGCCATCGGCACGCTCAGGGAAGTTCACAATTGGACGGACCGCCCCTTCTGGCCGCAGGCTCTGAGTCTTCCCACCGACAGGCCGCCGGTCCCCGCAGGCTTTGACTGGGACCTGTGGCTGGGGCCGTCGCTCGATCGGCCGTATCATCCCAGCTATACCTTTGCCGTCTTTCGAGGCTGGTACGAATTTGGAGGCGGCAGCATCGCCGACATGGGGAACTACAGCCTCTGGCCGATTTTTATGGCGCTCGACCTGCCGGTCCCGTACAGCATTGAAGCTCAAGGCAGCTCCAGTTGCGAAATCAACGACCAGGTCAGCACCGTCAAGATGAATGACTTTGCATTTCCGTACGCCAACCGCTTGTGCTTCAAGTTCGCAGCCCACGGGCGGTGGCCGGCCATCAAGCTGTATTGGTACGACGGCGGAATGCGGCCCTACACGCCCGACGAGTTGTTGGAGGACGGCAAGTCGATTCCCGCAACAGGCAGTCTGTTCGTCGGCGACAAGGGAATGATCCTGAACGACGAAATCATCCCGGCGAAAAAGATGCGGGCCTATCGCGCCAGCAAGGGAATTCCGGAGCCCCAGCCGGAACAGGGCCGCCGTCGACGTGGTTTCGCGACTGACAACGAGTGGCTTGCAGCGTTCAAGGGGGGCCCGGCCTCGCAGGGCAACTTCCTCAATGCGGCCAACTGCTCAGAAACCATTGCTCTGGCCGGGGCGGCCATCCGGTACAGTCGAAAGGTCTTTAATGATAACAACTGCGCGCCGGCGCTGCTATGGGACCGGGAGAGCATGAAGTTCACCAACATCGCCGACGCCAACCAGTACCTGACACGCGAATATCGCGACGGGTGGAAGCTGACGAGCGCGTAGCGAAGAGGCACGCTCAAAGGCCCGCCTGCATCAATGTGGAGGTGCACATGTCTGCAATTTCAAGAAGAGAGTTTTTCAAGCAATCGGCAGTGGATGCCGCAGTGGCCGGGTTCCTGTGCGCCGGCGCCGGGGAACTTCGCGCCGATCCACTCGGACTGCCGATCGGGAGCCAGACCTATCCCCACCGGCAGAGGATCAAGGATGGCGACTTTGCGGGACTGTGCAAGGACATGGCGGCCCTGGGAGTCGGGAGCCTGGAGCTGTGCTCGCCGGGGTACGAGGAGTTCGCCAGCCTCACGGACGCCAAACAGACCAGGAAGATCATGGAAGACCACGGGCTGAAGTGCCCGAGCGCCCACTTTGACCTGGATGAACTCCGAAACAAGCAACAGGAGGCGATTGACTGGGCCAAAGGCATTGGCATGACACAGATGGGTACGGCCAGCCTGGACGGGCCGGTGAAGGACGGAGTCACTACCATGGATGCCGTCAAGAAGGCGGCGGACGAATACAACAAGATCGGAGAGGTGGCGGCCAGGGCGGGCCTTCAGCAGTTCCTGCACGACGAAAGGTTTGAGCTCTCCAAGGTCGACGGCCGGCTCACCTACGAAGTCTTGCTTGAACTGCTCGATCCGAAGCTGGTGAAGATGCAATTCCAGATGTCCGCGATGAGAATTGTTGGAGACCCGGTAATGTACTTCAACAAGTACCCGGGGCGTTTCATCTCCATGCATTTACAGGGCGTGGATTTGAACGCACCGATGCCGGGCCCGCGAGCCGGGCAACGTCCACCCGCCGGGCAGCGCAGGCGCCGTGCCCCCGGCCTCGCGGTGGGAAAGGACAGCGTGGACTGGGCAAAGATCTTTGCCGCGGCCAGGACCGGCGGCGTCAAGAACTACTTCATCGAGATGGACTGGGATCTCACCGTGCAGAGTGTCGCCTACCTGAAGACACTGAACGTCTAGCGGCCGGACCCACAGCTGGCCCGGTCTGCCAATTCATTGAGGGGCGGGTGGCGCAGATTTCGCGTTCTGCGCGAAGTCTGCGATCGCGCGAAGCGAGAGGCTCTTATCGGGCTTCATGGCAGCCGCGGGTGGCGGTTACGTTTCCGCCTTTGCGATGTATGCGGCCCTTCTATTCCGACAAGAGTAGACGTCGCGGGAAGTCCCTGCCGGCGCATACATTCCAAACACCAGAACGTATGCGCGACACGCTTGCTACTTCCCTTTCCCTTTTTCATCCTTCATCCTTCACACTTCATACTTCTGTCTCTTGTCTTCTGCTTTCCGCCTACTGTCTTCCGCGGCGTCGCGGTAGGCGGTGGAAGGCCTTTCCCCAAAAAGCCGCGCACAATCCAAACCGCGGAACGTCTGCGCGATTCGCTGAATTCCGAGTCATAACCATCCATCTCAAAAAAGGGGACAAGTCCAGTATTTTTCTATACTTGCTCGGCACGAGTACTTTTTGTGGCCATGTGATCCCTTCGCTTGTACGCTGGGGAAAACCTTGATAAGGTCTTAGGCAGGTCTAAGGCGAAAGGATCGGACGGTATCCAACTGATGTTTCAGATGAAGTGGGTCCTTCGCGTTTTCTCACTGACATTTGCAATTTGTTTAGCAGCCGGGCTGTTGTTGGCTCAAGGGTCCCCGGCTGCTGGATCGAGTTCGCCAGGGGACCTGACGAACCAATTCCAGCTGAACGATTTGAACCTGCGTTCCACCCGGTATCACGTGGTTGCGGGCAGGGTGATGACCGTCGATCAGGATATCGTTCGCGGCGCCGAGGTCCGTGTAAGCCCTGGGCTGGATGGCGATACCCGCTTTTTCAAAACGGACGTTAATGGTGAGTTCCAGACTATTTACAATGTGAAGGGCGCGTTTGCCGGCGACTTCAAAGTGTGGCTGACCATTAAGAAGCATGGCTACCAGACGGCCCATGAGCTGATCGATTATGCCGATTTCCCGAAGCCGGTTATGCTTCCCCTGACCCTCCGGCCGGAAGAAAGCGATCCGGGTTTGCTTTCCCAGCAAGACCTGCTTTCCGACCTTTTGCCGCGGCTGAAGTCGCTGGGGCCTGCGGACGGACTGGCGCCCAGGAGCGAAAAAAAGTACGCCAGGGGAGTCCAGGAATTTATGGAGAAGGGGCGCCCGGACCGCTCCTTGAGTGATTTCACGGATGTCGCCAGGCATAATCCGGAGTGCGCCAGGTGCCTGACCATGCTGGCGCTTGCCGAGCTGGACTCCGGAAACTGGGATGACGCGGCGCGCCGGGCCGATGCGGCATTCAATCTGACCACCAGGAAGAAGGACCCCGTGGGCGGCAGCCTGGAAGCGGTGGTGCTGGCCGGGGTGATGCGAAGCTGGATGCACACACCCCAAACCGCGATCGGATTCTTCGCCTATGCGAACCGCCGCGAGCCCGGGAACAAACTCGTTTTGCAGGAACTCGGGCGCGCCTATTTGCAGTTGCACGACTATGCACAGGCCGACGCCTGCCTGAAGAGTTCGGTGGCGGCCGGGGGCGGCCAGGACGCCTACCTGTTGTGGATCCAGGCCTTGCTCGGGGAATACAAGGTTGATGCAGCCAATGCGGAAATGAACCGTTATCTGAATGGCAGACCCGTGAAGAAGATGCCGCTGGAGGTCCGCCAGGTATGGTCAAAGGTCCAAAACGGCAAGCAGGTGGAAGCTCTTTACGCCAAAACCCACAACGGCAAGAGGAGGCCGGAGAAGAGAGCGGCCGCCGCCATCGATTTTCTTCATGACTCCCCCCAGCAGATGCATCTGGAGGGCCTGGAGCCCGCGAAAAGCCAGGCCGATCTGAAAGGCATTCTGGCCGCCGCGGGGAAGAACGTCGCCGCGCTCTATCACGGTTTCCAGGACTCCATATCGCTGGAGCAGGTCCGCCAGCAACAACTTCGCCGCAATGGCAAGGTGTCAAACGAGGCCGTCGAGAAATTCCGTTACCTTTGCCTGATGCCGCACGACCCGCATGTTCCCGGCTTTACCGAGTACCGCAAGAGCGCCAACCCGGCATGGGGAGAGGGGAGCGTTCTGAAGGGTGGCTACATGCTGACTTCCGGTTTCGTATCGGCGGCGCTGGTCTTTCACCCGGCGTACCAGTCCGGGTCAGAGTTTCGCTACCTGGGCCGCCAAAAGATAGACGGTCACGAAACTGATGTGGTGGCTTTTGCCCAAATTCCCATGAAGACAAAGTTGGTCGGCAGTTTCACGATCGGCAAACATTCCGCTCCCACCTTCCAACAAGGGCTGGCCTGGATTGACGCGCAAAATTACCAGATCGTCCGTCTGCTCACCGATCTCTTAAAGCCTTTGCCGGAAGTCCGGCTGAGCAAAGAGACAACCCGGATTGATTACCAGGAAGTCTACTTCAAGCAAATCGCTCAGGGGTTATGGCTTCCGAAGGATGTGACGGTAACCGTGGATTGGGGCGGCAAAACGCTTCGCAATAATCATCAATATTCGGACTTCAAGCTCTTCAATGTTGGCGCGGACGAAAACATCACAAAGCGCAAAAACCCGAAGGCCATAGCCGACTCCCAGCCCGCCCACCCCTAGCCTCCGGCTCCCGCTGCTCTTTTTCATCCTTCATCCTTCACCCTTCATACTTCTGTTTCCTGCTTTCTGCCTGCTGCCTTCCCGCCCCCGTCATTCCGAAGCCGCGCAGCGGGAGAGGAATCTGCTTTTCTCC
>CAVTBN010000014.1:0-172363 GCA_963732975.1 uncultured Acidobacteriota bacterium
CCATTCCTACGGCTCGCAAGATGTGCGCGGTAATACCGCGCAGCCGCTCGGCCTTCGGTCTCGCTCATCTTGGCAAGGGGCGTTTCCGGCCCCGTTGCATCCCCCGGCCAGGGGCTTTCAGCCGCTGGACCCGACCATAGGCGCTTCGCCCTCTGGACTCCCGACCGGTGCGATTTCATCCCCCGGCCCCGCGACAAGGAGCGATTTCATCAGCCCCTTGACCCTCGACCGGGGGGGCTTTGTGCCCGCCCCACAGCCCGCAAGGGCGTCTGCCCTTTTCGACTTGACCGCGCCAAAAGGGTGTCCCTTTTGGAACCCTGGCCCCCCTCGCCCCCTGCCCGTGCTTTCCACCCCGCCTCCGCACGGTTGTAAACCTGCCGTTAACGCAACCTGGAGTATTATGGGATTTCAGCGAGGGGGTGTTTATGGCACGGCGTAGCGGCAGCGAAAAACGACAGCGCACAACCATCGTCACCATGCGCATCAATCCGCAGGAGGCTGCGGCCATCCGCCGGATCGCCGAGCGCCGGGGGGAGTCCGTCAGCGCGTTGATGCGCAGCGCCCTCCTCCATAGCCGCCTCCGCCCCTCGCGCATCGAGGTTAAGGCCGTCGCCCGGCTCCTTGGGCAGCTCGGCAAGATCGGCTCGAACATCAACCAGATCGCCTACCACCTCAACGCCGGCCGCCCCGGCGACCGGGTCGAGGGCAGCCTTGAGGCGGCACTCCGGGACCTCGCGGAGTTGCGGCTTGTCTGCCTTCAGGCGCTCGGCAAGGAGCCCCGGCGGGGCAAGGCTGCCGGTGACGAGCCATGACGCTCCCTGCCGTGAAGACCATTGACCGTCCCCCTGAATTCCTCTACTCTCCTACTTGTAGGCAGTGAGCGAATCAGCTTTCTATACAACGCGGAAACGCTCACAGCCTAAGGCTCTCGACCTATCGAACCATCCAACCCTTGCAGCCTCAATACCTCAAACCCTAAACCTCTCAAACTATCATTCGCTCGACCTATCCAACTCACCAATCCTCGAACTGGACAATCCTCGTTTCCTCAGACCGGAGAAGTAGACATGTATAAGGTAATCGTTCGCTACAACTCTCATATCCTCACAGTCTCCTTCTAGCCAATCCTCAACCTCTGAACCTCTCAAAGCAGGAAAGCAGACATGTATACAATTGCACTCATCGCTCAGAAAGGAGGGACCGGAAAGACAACCCTTGCCGTGTCTCTCGCCGTGGCGGCAGGCCAGGTCGGCCTGAAGGCGCTCATCTTCGATCTCGACCCGCAGGCCACCGCCTGCAACTGGAAGGACCGCCGGAAAGGCGACGGCCCCGTCGTCATCGACGCCCAGCCCTCCCGGCTCGCCGCCGCTCTTGAAAAGGCCGAGGAGAACGGCGTTGATTTTGCCGTTATCGACACCCCTGCGCGTTCCGAACAGTCGGCGCTGGCTGCGGCGAAGGTCGCGGACCTGGTGCTGATCCCGTGCCGGCCGCAAGCCTACGACCTCGAAACCATTCCCAACACCAAGGAGATACTGGCTCTCGCCGGGCACACCCCGGCGCTCGCCATCCTCAATGCCGTGCCCGCCTTTGGCGACCGGCATGAGCAGGCCCGCGCTTTTCTCAACCGGCTGGAGGTCCCGGTCTGTCCGTTCACGCTCGGGAACCGGGCGGTGTTTGGGGATTCCGGCGCGGTCGGGCAGGCCCCTCAGGAATACGACCAGAGAGGGAAGGGGGCCGCCGAAATCCTACAAGTCTACAAGTATATTTTGAGCGTTCTCGTACAACAGAAAACCAAACACAAAGAGGAAAACCATGAATCCCAAAGCAAATCTGACCGAGTTGCTGGCTGAAACAAGCGGCAGCGCCCGTCACAGAAAGCCCGCCGCCGAGCAACCAACCGCACGGAAAGTGAAAACGCAGCCACAAACGGGCAGGGGAGGGACGAGCCCAATCACCGTTCACTTCCCCAAGCAGGTCCGGGATCAGCTCAAAATTCTGGCGGTGCAGAACGGCATGACGTTGCACAGCCTCGTGGCCGAGGCTTTCAATGACCTGTTCGCCAAGCACGGCAAACCCGAGATCGCGCCCGCGCAGGCACAACACTCCGAATAGACCGGCACATTCCGAAGGGGCGGGCAGGGGAGGAATAGTTTTTTAACGTGCCTTGAAACGGCGGGAATTCCCAACAAACGCAGGGCGCGTGGAGCAGGTCCAATCTCTGAAACGTGGCCGCTAGCCGATTACTTGACAACAGACTTGACAACTTGACAACGGAACAGGCTGTAAATTGTCTGTAACTTATTGGTGCGGAAGGGGGGACTCGAACCCCCACGGTTTTGCAACCGCCAGCCCCTCAAGCTGGTGCGTCTGCCAATTCCGCCACTTCCGCATGGAGGGCATGTTTGACTGGCCCATGCTGCGAGGCATGGCGTCGTATAGAGCGGATTCCTCCCTCACTTCTTGGCTGGCGCCGCCGGGGCTGCCGGGGCCGACTGAGTCTGCACCGGTGCATTCTGCATCACCGAGTTTGACGTAGCTTTCGTGGCCCAGATGGCCAGCGTCACCGATGTCGCCATAAAAATGGCGCCCAGCACCCAGGTGATCTTGGCGAGCGTCGTGACCGCGCCTCGGGGACCAAAAGCCGCCTGGCTTGAGCCGCCAAAGGCCGCCGCCATATCAACGTTCTCTCCACCCTGGATCAGGACAATCACCACCAGGAGGACACACGAAATAACCTGGAGAGCCGTAACTGCTAATACCATAAGAAAATTCCTTTCAAACCTGCCCGCCGCGCGGCATCTCCTCAGGCCGATGGGTAATCAATAATTGCGGCAAAGGAGTCAACCTGGAGGCTTGCGCCGCCCACGAGCGCCCCGTCGAGGTCCGGCTGGGCCATCAGCCCTTTGATGTTCTGGGGCTTGACGCTTCCCCCGTAAAGGATCCTCACAGCCTGGGCCTGCTCTTCGCCAAACTGCCTGCGGGTCAGTTCCCGCAAGTACGCGTGGCTTTCCTCTGCCTGCTCCGGGGTAGCGGTGCGTCCGGTTCCGATTGCCCAGACGGGCTCATAAGCCATAATGATACGGGAAAACTCAGAGGGGGTCAACCCGGCGAAACCGCCCTGGAACTGGCGTTCCAGCACCGTCTGTGTCTCATTATTCTCGCGTTCCTCCAGCGTTTCTCCCACGCAGACTATCGGCGTCAGGCCGGCGGCGAGCGCGGCCTGCAGCTTGCGGTTCACCTGCTCATCGGTTTCTCCGTGGTCATGCCGCCGCTCCGAGTGGCCGATGATCACGTAGGAACAACCCGCATCCACCAGCATGCCCGCCGAGACGTCGCCGGTGTGCGCACCTTCAGCATCCCAGTGGACGTCCTGGCCCGCGATGCCGATACCGCTTCCTTTGGCGGCCGCTGCAGCCTCCGCCAGCGCGATGAACGGCGGGGCCACAACCACCTCGCAGTGGCTGACTTTCGCCACCCGGGCCTTGAGTCCCTCGATGAACGCCACGGCTTCGCCGCGCGTTTTGAACATCTTCCAGTTTCCAGCAATAACAGGTCGTCGCATGTAGTCCGTCCCCATTTTCTAAAGTAGGCAGTCAGCGGTAAGCAGTAGGCAGTCAAGCCTGCCTCCCGATGCTGACAGCGTGCAGTCCCTCCGCGCAAAGATCGGAAACAAAGCCGATCTCGAACGAACCTATTGGGTGAATGCTCAAATTACATTCGGCGGCAAACGACTACCCACATCCTACTGTCTGTTGCGTCCCACCTCCTGCTGTCCGCCCACTGAGGGCAAAGCTTTCCTACCAGCACCGTCGTCCCTCAGGCAACTGGCTGCAGCTGCCGGCTCCCGCGGCGCAAACTTTTTCGGATCAGCAATCATTGCGTGCAGCATTCTGCCAATTTCCTCGTATGCGGCCGCCAACTTCCGATGCATGCCTGGTGCCAGATAGCCGCAGTCTTTTGCGAAGTCCAGCCAGATTCCTGTTTCGGTGGCCTCAGCATCAGCATCTGCGAGCTTGCTTGAAAACATGGCGGGATACTGCCGCTTTCGGTATCCCTCCGCAATGTTCGCCACGACGGAGCGCGAAGACCTTCGAATCTGGCTTGTGAGCGAATAGCGTTCGTCTTCTGGAAATGATCTCGAGTACCGAAAAATGTTCATCGCTGTCGAGTACGCTATCCGGTAAACTCGCAGCTCCCTAAAACCATAGTTCGACTTGTTTGTCGCATCACGCATGGGCGACCACCCGCGTTGCGGTGCCGTCTGCCTACTGCCTGTTGCTTACTGCCTACTGCTTCGTGCCCACTGCCTACTGCTTTTCCGGCAGGGTCTCCACGCCGGGCAGCTTGAGTCCCGACAGAAATTCGAGTGAAGCGCCGCCGCCGGTGGAGATGTGGGTGATCCTGTCTTCGACACCGGCCTTGTGGACCGCAGCCACCGAATCCCCGCCGCCAACAATTGATACGGCTCCGGATTCAGCGACAGCCTTCGCCACTTCCATGGTGCCCTGCGCGAACTGGTCGATCTCAAACACGCCCATGGGGCCGTTCCAGATGATCATTTTGGCCAGTTTGATGGCGGCCGCATACTCTGCCGTCGTTTTGGGTCCGATATCCAGGCCCATGCGGTCGGCGGGAATGCTAACGGAGTCAACCGTTTCTGCCTGGGCCGAGGCGTCCAGTTTCTCGGCCACTATGTGGTCCTGGGGCAGCCGGAAGTTCACCTTCTTCTGCCGGGCCTGTTCCAGCAGTTCTTTGGCCAGGTCAAGTTTGTCGGCCTCCACTCTCGACAGGCCCACTTCCACGCCCTGCGCCTTGAGAAAGGTATAGGCCATGGCTCCGCCGATCAGGATGGTGTCGGCAAAGCCCATCAGGTTTTGCAGAAACTTGATCTTGTCAGAAACCTTGGCGCCGCCCACGATGGCCACATAGGGGTGCTGAGGATTTCCGAGAGCCTTGCCCAGATACTCGAGCTCCTTTTCCATCAGCAGACCCGCCGCCTTCACCGGAACATGATGGGTGATGCCTTCCGTCGAAGCGTGCGCGCGATGCGCGGAGCCGAATGCGTCATTGATATAGACCTCGGCCTTGCCGGCCAGTTGTTTGGCGAATTCCGGGTCGTTTGCTTCCTCTTCCTTGTGGAAGCGCAGGTTCTCAAGCAGCACGACTTCGCCTTCCTTCAGTTCCTCCACGTGCTTGTCCGCCTGAAGGCCCACGCAATCCGTCGCAAAGCTGACCGGCTTGTTCAGCAGCGTGGCCAGGCGCTCGGCTGCGGGTTGAAGGCTCATTTTGGGATTAACCTTTCCCTTGGGCCTGCCCAGATGAGACGCCAATACAAGTTTCGCCCCGCCATCAAGCGCCAGTTGGATGCTCGGCAGGCTGGCACGGATCCGCGTGTCGTCGGTGATTTCTCCCTGGTCGTCGAGCGGCACGTTGAAGTCAACCCGCATAAAGACCACTTTGCCTTTCAGGTCAACATCGCGAATAGATAATTTCGCCATGGCTTGGAATCCCTTCGTATGGATTGGCGGACGGTTGGCAACCAACCGTCCGCCGGCATAACCTTTCAGGCAGGCTTACAGGCTCTTGGCAACGTAGTTGATCAAATCGCGGACACGGCAGGAGTAACCCCACTCATTGTCGTACCAGGAGGTGATTTTAGCCAGGTCGCCGTCGATCACCTTGCAGAAGCCCGCATCAACAATGGATGAGTGCGGGTTGCCGCGGAAGTCGATGGAAACCAGTTCGTCTTCGCAGAACTCGAGAATGCCCTTCAGCGGACCTTCGGCCGCCTTCTTGAACGCGGCGTTGAGTGCCTCGGTGGTGGTTGGCTTTTCCAGCAAGACAACCAGGTCGACGAGCGAAACGTTGGGCGTGGGGACGCGCATCGCGTAGCCGTCGAGCTTGCCCTTCAACTGGGGCAGCACCAGTCCCACGGCCTTGGCCGCTCCGGTGGTTGTAGGAATGATGGAAAGCGCGGCGGCGCGGGCCCGGCGCAGGTCTTTGTGCGGCAGGTCCAGAATGCGCTGGTCGTTGGTATAGGAGTGGACGGTGGTCATGGCGCCCTTTTTGATGCCGAAGTTCTCGTCCACAACCTTGGCCACCGGCGCCAGGCAGTTGGTGGTGCAGGACGCGTTGGAAATAATATTGTGTTTGGCCGGATTGTAATCCTTTTCATTCACGCCCAGCACGATGGTGATGTCTTCACCCTTGGCCGGCGCGCTGATGATGACCTTCTTGACCGTGCCGCGCAGATGCTTGCCGGCATCCTCGGCCTTGGTGAAGAGTCCGGTGGATTCCACCACGATCTTCGCGCCCAGCGAGGAAAAGTCGAGTTGCGCAGGGTCCTTGACCTTGAAAACCTTGATGGTCTTCCCGCCGACTTTAATGAAGTCTTCGCCGCTGGTAACGTCGATGCTGAGGTTCCCCATCACCGAGTCATACTTCAGCAGGTGCGCCAGAGTTTTGGGGTCCGTAATATCGTTGACTGCAACAACTTCAATGTTTGGGTCGTTCAGTGCCGCGCGCAAGACATTGCGCCCAATCCGGCCGAAACCGTTGATACCTACCTTCACTGCCATAGCAACCCCCTCAAGAGGATAGTTTCACATTTGGGCAAACATTCAATTTTAATGACTGGCCGCAGGGAAGTCAAATAAGGGGCTCCGGTCGACCAGGCCAAAGACCCGCTGCGCGAAGCAACAATTTGATGTCGGAAGATGAGCGGGGAAATGGGTCAAAAGGCTGCCAAGGGGCTAGCGTGTCAGGGGATTGTCTCCGGTTCGTTTTTCGTTCATTTTTAGCCATCTTTTATTTTCAACAATATAGCGCGTTAGGTTTTAGGTTCGTTTTAGGTTCGTTTTTTCCACAGGAACGTGTTTTCAACAACTTCTCAGCTTCGTTTTTAGGTTCGTTTAGGTTCGTTTTTGGTAGCCAAGCCTTTGTTTTCAATAACCTCTCAGGTTCGTTTTTCAAAAAAGGTATTCTTTTTTGTTTTTCACCCCTGAATTTGCTCCCCACAGGCTGAATAAAGACTACCATGCTAGCCCAGCGTTGTCAAGTAAATTCTCTTGCGTGTCGCTGCAAAGTGAGAAGTTCCGGTATGAGCAAAGTAGAAAGTTCCGGTTGGGGTGGACGAAGCTTGGGGGATGAGAAAAGAGGAACTGAGGTTGAGCCAAAGGGATCGAGATCGGTTGGTGGTACTGGAAGGGATCGAGCGAGGGCATTGGAGCCAGCGGGAAGGAGGGGTGCAGATGGGGCTGAGCGCGCGATGGGTGCGGAAGCTGCTGGCGCGGCGGAGGAAGGAGGGGGATGGAGGGATTGTGCACCGGCTGCGGGGGCGGAGATCGAACCGGCGGATCGGAAGCGCCACTCGGGAAAGGGTGATGGCCGAGGTGCGGCAGCGTTACGCGGACTTTGGGCCGACACTGGCCGCGGAGCGGCTGGCGGAGGAAGGGCCTGCGGGTAAGCCGGGAGACGCTACGGAAGTGGATAGCCGAGGAGGGATTGTGGCAGGTGAGAAAGAAGCGGCTGCGGCGGGTGCATGTGTGGCGGCAGAGGCGGGCGGCGCGGGGCGAGCTGGTGATGATGGACACGTCGCGGTTCCGCTGGCTGGAGGAGCGAGGGCCGGAGCTGCATCTGATCGCCATGATCGATGATGCGACGTCGCGGCTGTGGGGACGGTTTGTGGAGCACGACTCGACGGAAGAGAATCTGCGGACGCTGGGAGGGATGGCTGGAGCGCTACGGCAGGCCGCTGTCGCTCTACACGGACCGGAACAGCCTGTTTGTGACCACGCGGCCGGTGCAAGGGGCCGGGCAACTGCAGGGGCAGGTGACGGCAAGGACGCAGTTTGGGCGGGCGCTGTATGAGCTGGGGATCGGATGGATCGCGGCCCACAGCCCCCAGGCCAAGGGACGGATCGAGCGTCTGTTTGGAACCCTGCAGGACCGGCTGGTGAAACAGATGCGGCTGGCCAGAGTGGCCACGGTAGAGGAGGCCAACCGATACTGGGAAGAGGTCTTTCTGCCGCAGTGGGAACAGCGCTTCAAGTAAATTCTCTTGCGTGCCGTCGAAGCAGAGGGCGCCGGCAGCTGCGTGACCGGGTTGTTGAAGTCCGGTGGTTCCTGCCGGCATGGACTTGTGCCACCGCACCGGATGTGAAGGTCTCCACGGGAGTTCCAATCAGGGTCGGCCTTCCCGTGACCTTTGGGAGCGCATACCCTCACAAATTTCTTGACATAAAGTACTTTATAATATAAAGTCAGCTCCCATGAGAGCGCACCACCCTGTTCTGCTACCCCCGAAACACCGTTGGTGCCCCGATGAAATGCTGCGGCCTCCCCTGCTGGACTCAATGGCGGCCGCAAGGCCCGTGCGCCCGCGCTATGCGCTGCTGATCAATCCCTTCTACCCAAAGGACCCGAACGCCAGCTTCGGCAAGCACGTGCTGACGCCCACCCTCGCCTTGACCAGCTTTGCGGCGACGACTCCCGAACACTGGGAAGTCGGCTATTGGGACGAAAACCTTCTTGACGGGCGGCCGCCTTTCTCGCCCATGCCCGAGGTGGTGGGCATCACGGTCCACCTGACGTTTGCGAAGCGGGCCTTCGAACTTGCCCGATGGTACCGCACGCGCGGAAGCAAGGTGGTGCTGGGCGGGCTGCACGTTATGTCGTGTCCAGGGGAGTGCGCTCCCCATGCGGACGCGCTTGCGGTAGGCGATGGCGTGCAACTCTGGCCGCGCATTCTGGCGGACGTGGAGGCAGGCTGTCTGAAGTCAAAATACACGGCCACCTATGAGAGCGACTATCGCCTGGACCCTGCGCCCCGCCGGTCCATCCTGCCGCGCAGCAGCTTTCTGACGACCACCAGCCTGATCGCCACGCGCGGCTGCCACAACCGTTGCGGTTTTTGCTACCTTTCAACCGACGGTTTGCGCATGCCTTATCGGATGCGCCAGCCCGCACAGGTCGCCGCCGAGTTCGCGGAGGATGGCCAGCCCTACGGCGTCTTCATCGACAACAATCTCGGATCGAAACCGGCTTATCTTCGCGAACTGTGTCACGCTCTGCGGCCGCTCGAAAAGATCTGGAGCGCCGCCGTCTCCATCGACGTCACCGATGATCCGTCCCTGGTTCGCGCCATGGCGCTGGCCGGATGCACGGGCGTCTTTGTGGGATTCGAGTCGCTCACCGACGAAAATCTTGCCGCTGCAAGGAAGAAGACGCCGAAGGCCGGCGACTACGCGCGCCGCGTCCGGCTGCTGCACGACAACGGCATCCAGGTGAACGGTTCGTTTGTGCTGGGATTCGATCACGACCGGAAAGATGTTTTTGTTCGCACCGCTGAATGGATCGAAGAGAACCGGCTGGAGTGCGCAACGTTTCACATTCTCACCCCCTACCCGGCCACGCCGTTGTTCCGGCAGATGGAGGCGGAAGGCCGCCTGTTGCACCGCGACTGGTCACTCTACGATACGGCGCACGCGGTGTTCCGCCCCAAAAACATGTCCCCCGAGGAACTGGAAAATGGCTACGCGTGGATGTACCAGCGCCTGTTTTCGCACGCTTCCATCTGGCGGCGCCGGCCTGCGGATTGGCGCGCCGTTGCTCCGTACCTTGCCATGTCGTACCTCTACAAGCGCTCCAACCGCTTCTGGCACTTGCTCATCAAGCACCACATGGTCCATGCCGTCTGGCGGCCGCTGGTGGAACTGACTCGCCTCCGGCACCTGCAATTCCGGGCGGGACTGGCGGCAAACGAAACCCTGCCCCAACGGGGGACCAGCGTGGTAACCGCCGGCGTCTAGGAACCGATGTGCCGATCTGAATGGACCGGGTGGGCCTCCGGCTTCGCTCTAACCCAGCACTTTCATTTTTTCAGGGTCCCAGCGGACGACCTTTTTGCGGTCATAGCTGAGGTTGCTGAGCAGGGCTGCGCCGGCGGCGCGGAAGCCGAAGACGGGATCTTCCACCACCGGTTGGCGGGTGCGCACGGCGTCGAAGAAATTCTTCAAGTGGTCGTAGGTATCGTCGTAACCCTCGGGGGCGACGTATTTCTCCTCGCCCATGGGGATCTCGCCAGTGGGATGGGTGATGGGATATTTTTTGCGGTAAGCGGCCAGGAATTCCTTCTGCATGGACTTGGCGAAACTATTCACGGAGTAACCGGGTTCTTTTTCCCGGGGCACCCGTACCAGGCCGACCCCGTCGCCGCCGATGGTCATGGTTCCTTCCGAGCCCGTAAAGACGAGGCCTTCGCTTTCCGAGCCCCCATCCACAAAGTTGACGCGCAGGCTCAGGTTGAAGCCTTCAGGGTAATCGAACAGGCCCAGCAGCACGTCGGGCACGTCGCGGCCGTCGTTCCAGAAGCGCAGCCCGCCGGTGGCCATGGCGTGGGTGGGGCCGTGGACGCCGGTGACAAAGTGGGTGCCGCTGAACAGGTGTACGAACAGGTCTCCGGCTTCGCCCGAGCCGTAGGCTTTCCACTTTCGCCACTGGAAAAAGTGCTCGGGGTTCCAGGGAATTTTGGGCGCCGTGCCGAGAAATCGCGGCCAGTCGCAGGTGGTGGTCGAGGCGTCGAGCGGCACGGAATAATTCCAGGCGCCGATGGAGGAGTTGCGGTCCCACCAGGCGGTCACCATGTTCAGTTTGCCGATGGCGCCCGAGGCCAGCAGTTCCTTCGCCTTGCGATAAATCATGGAGCTGACGCGCTGGCTGCCCACCTGCAGGATGCGCCCGGTGCGCCGCGCCGTCTCGATGATTTTGGGCCCGTCGGAGTAGAGGTGAATCATGGGCTTTTCAAGATAGACGTCCTTGCCCGCGTTCATGGCGTCGGTGGCCGCCCGCATGTGCCAGTGGTCGGGCGTGCCGATGATGACGGCGTCAATGTCCTTGCGGGCCAGGATTTCCGCGTAGTCGCGGGTGGTTTGGATGTCGGCGCCCCACAGCTCTTTGGCGTGGGCGAGGCGTCCGTCGTAGCAATCCGCCACGGCCCTCACCTTGACGCCCGGCACCTGCGCGGCTGTCTTGGTATCGGATTGTCCCCGGCCGCCGGCGCCAATCAGTGCAATCTGCAGATGATCGTTGGCCGCCACGGGCTTTGCCGGCTCGCCCTGCTCCGCGGCCATGGCGTGAACCTGCACGCCGCCTGAAAGGAATGTTCCCGCCGTCATCATGCCTCCCGTTTTCAAAAAGCTTCTGCGATTCACCTTTTCCGCCACGGGCTTCCACCGCCTGAATGATTGGACTGGCTTCCGCTCGGTACTCTACTGGAGAGATTCGCGCGCGTCAATGCTCATTTGCGCCGGCTGGTAACGGCATTGCCGACGGACCGCGTTTGAGCCCCGGGCACAAAAAGTCTTGACAGAAAATAATGAATGGTATTTAATTATGAATATATTCATATTTGGAGTGAATTCATGACTGGTATCCGACAGAAGAAACGGCCAGGACCGAGGCGGCCATCCTGCGGGCCGCAGCTTTTCTCATCACCCGGAAAGGCTTCGAGCACACCTCCATCGAAGACATTGCCGACCGTGCCGAAGTGGGCGTGGGCACCGTCTACAACTATTTCGGGTCAAAGAACGCCCTGCTGCTGGCTCTGATGCAAAGTGACACCGAGGACCTGCTGAAGGAGGGCGAGGCTGTCCTCGCACAACCGGCAAAGAAGGCCGGAACAGCCCTGACCAAACTCTTCTGGATATACGCGAAGGGTTTGCTGGGCCGATACGACCGCAAGTTACTGCGCGAAGTTTTTGCCGCCGCCTTCCACCAACCCGAAGAACTGGGACAGGAACTGACCCGGATGGACTTCCAGCTGATGGGCCAGGTGGGACGCCTGATCGAAAGGCTCCAGGGCGAGGGCGTCTTGAAGAAAACCCTCCTCATCGAACAGGCGTCGCTGGTCCTTTATGGCGCCTTTGCAGTGGCGGTGATCATGTATCTCCAGTATGCCGAGATGCCGCTGGAATCAGTTCGCGGGCAGATGGCAACGAGCATTGAACTGATTCTGGGAGACTGGAAAGCGCCAGAACCGCCAACCCGGGCAGGCCAAACGGAATTCGGCAATGCGGCGGAAGGGGAAAAAGCGATGAGACCCGATGCGGCAAGAACCCTAAACTTGAAGCCCCGACAACAGTCTTGCGGCTTGCGGCGGACCGTTGCCCTGGCGGCAGTGGCGGTTTTGCTGGCCGCTTTACCCTCGTGGGCACAGCAGAAGCCCGACGCGCACGCTCTTGTGGAAAAGACTGACCGGGCGCTGCGCGGCAGGACGCAGCACGGCAAAGCGAGCATGACAGTCCGCACGCCCGACTGGACGCGCACCCTGGAGATGGAATTCTGGTCCATCAATCCCGACAAGACTTTTATCGTGATTACCGCACCCGCCAAGGAAGAGGGCACTTCCACGCTTCGCCTGGGCGCCAACATGTGGAACTATCTGCCGCAGGTGGAGCGGGTCATCAAGATTCCGCCCTCGCTGATGCTGCAGGCCTGGATGGGCAGCGACTTCACCAACGACGATCTCGTAAAAGAGAGCAGCCTGGTGAACGATTACACGCATGAGATTGTGGGCGAGGCGACGGAAGGTGGCGATGCCTGCTGGCGGGTAGTGGCGCATCCCAAGCCCGACGCCGCCGTAGTGTGGGGGAAACTGGTGCTGCTGATTCGCAAGTCCGACGCCCTGCCCCGCAAAGAAGAGTACTACGACGAGAAAGGACGGCTTCAAAAATCGCTCAGCTTCAGCGATTTTCGCAGGCTCGGCGACCGCGACTACCCCATGCGATGGCATATGGTTTCCGTGACCAAACCGGGCCACGAAACCACCCTGCTCTATCACTCGCTGGTTTTTGACCGGCCGATTCCGGGCCGGGTGTTCACGCAGCAGAACATGAAGCGGCAGTTCTAGCAGACAAGAGGCGGTGCAATGCTTTTCTTCAACATGGCGTGGCGAAACGTGTGGCGCAACCGGCGGCGGTCGCTGCTGACGGTGATGGCCATTTCGCTGGGCCTGGGATTCAACATTTTCATGCGCGCCATCGGCGACGGTTTCCACGAGCAGATGGTGGACAATTCCGTCCGCTCGCACATCGGCCATCTTGTGGTGCACCACGCCGGCTATCACGACGACCCGGGCATCAACAAAACCCTGCCGGACCCCGCAGAAGTCGAGCAAGCGATCCAGACGCCTGCCTGACCTGCGCGCCTATTCGCTGCGCGTGCTGGGCGACGGCCTGGCGAGCACAGCGGAAAATTCCGCGGGTGTGGCGATTGTGGGCATCGATCCGGCAATGGAGCGCAAGGTCACCACCATCGATCGCGGCATCGTAAAGGGCCAGTACCTGCGCGAAGGGGAGGTGCGCCCCATCCTGATCGGCGACCGGCTGGCCGTGAATCTCAAGGCCGACGTCGGCGACAAGGTGGTGCTGCTGGCGCAGGCCGCGGACGGCTCGATGGGCGCCAACCTGTTTCGCGTGGCGGGAATCTTCCGCTCCGGCGCGCCCGAGCTCGACCGGGGCATGGCCTTCATCCTTCGCCAGGACGCACAGGCTCTGTTCAGCCTGCAGAACCGGGAGACGGAGGCGGTGGTCCTACTCAACTCTTCCCTCGCTGTTCCCGCCGCGCAACAGGCCCTGCAATCGAAGCTGGCGGGGAAGAATGTGGAAGTGCTGACCTGGTACCAGGTGGAACCGTTTCTTCTACAGTTCATCCAGCTTGACGACGCGTTCTTTTACATCATCGTGATCATTTTCTTTGTGGTCATTTCCATCGGCATCCTGAACACCATCATGATGTCGGTGTTCGAGCGGGTGCGGGAATTCGGCGTGATGATGGCGCTGGGGACAAAGCCCCGGCAGATCGTCAAGATGGTGGTGGAGGAGGCGTTCGTTCTGGCGCTGGTGGGCGCGGTAATTGGCAGCGCCATCGGAATCTCCGCTTCGCTCTATTTCGCCCACCATGGCATGAACCTTTCGGCGTGGGCGGAAGGCGCTGCGGCACTGGGCATGACGTCCAGCATGGTTTATACGAGGCTCACCGCCGCCAACGTGGTGATCTCCAATCTTGCCGTGCTGGCCGTCGTGGTGCTGGTGGGACTCTATCCGGCGATGCATGCTTCGCGGCTGCGTCCGGTGGAGGCCATCCGGCACGTTTAGGAAGGAACCGTTATGGCCCTGGTGGAACTTGAGAACGTCACGAAGACTTACGAAGACCACGTTGCGGTACACGCGTTGCGCGGCGTCACGCTGGCGCTCCAGCCGGGCTCGTTTGCGGCCGTGGCGGGCCCTTCGGGTTCGGGGAAGACAACTCTGCTGAACGTGGTCGGAGCGCTGGACCAGCCGGATTCGGGGCACGTCCGCATCGGCGGAGTGGACCTGACCGCCACACCGCCCGACGAGTTGGCCGACTTTCGCCTGCGCCACATCGGCTTTGTCTTCCAGGCCTACAATCTGCTGCCGGTGCTCACGGCGCTTGAAAACCTGGAGTTCATCCCGGCACTCCAGGGAGAACCGAAGGAACAGCGGATTCGCCGCGCCGAAGAGTTGCTTGAAGCCGTGGGGCTTGCCGAAATCCGCAACAAGCGGCCCAACGAACTGAGCGGCGGCCAGCAGCAGCGAGTGGCCGTACTGCGCGCCATCCTGACGGAACCGGAAGTGGTGCTGGCGGACGAGCCCACGGCCAATCTCGATTCCGCCAACGCCTCCCTGCTGCTCGACATGATGGAAAAGCTGAACCGCGAGAAGAAAATCACTTTCCTTTTCTCCACGCACGACCCGCTGGTGATGGAACGCGCCCGGCGTCTGATCCGGCTGCGCGACGGCATGGTGGTTTCCGACGAAAATCGCGAAGGGCGCGGCGCAGGGGTCAAGCCATGAGCCGCACCGGCCTGCTGGCGGCGTGGCTGTTTCTTGCCGCCGTTGCCGCCTGCGCCCAGCAGCCGGCGGCTGCCGGTCCCGACTGGAAATTTCACTACAGCGGCTACTACAAGAGCCTGTTCAGTGCTTCGCAGTCGATCTTTAACAACGATGCCTATGGCGACAGCCTCAACCGGCTGCGCCTGAGCCTGGAAGGGCGGCGGGGCGCCTCCGTCTTCTTCCACGTTGATCTGGATAACGAAGCCCACTTCGGAAACCTGACCCAGCTTCCTGACTTCGAACTGGTCCGCCAGCGCCAGGCGTCCGCCTACCTCGATCTTCTGCACGTCAACGTCGACGAACCCCACGCTTACTGGGACACTTCAATCTATCGGGGCTACGTCGCGCTGCGGTCGGGGCGCGCAACGCTCACGGTGGGCCGGCAGCGTATTGCCTGGGGCACGGCGCGCTTCTGGAGTCCGGCGGACGTGTTCAACCCTCTCAGCCCGTTGCAAATCGAGTCTGATGAGCGGCAGGGAGTGGACGCCGCACAACTGGAATTGAGTTTACCGAAAAATCTCACCTGGACGCTCGTCTACGCTCCCCAGGAGGGTTTCAACCGCTCCTCGGTGGCCACGCGCCTGGCAACCACCTGGCACAACTATGACGTTGCCGGATTTGCAGGGCGATTCGGGCGGGATTGGATGGCGGGGGGAGAATTCGCGGGCCAGTGGGGAGGCGCGGGACTGCGCGGCGAGGCCACCTACACCTGGCGGGCCAATCCTGCCGAACCGAACGCGTTGCGCTTCACAGCCGGTTCCGATTACGCCTTCACGCCAAAATTCTATCTGGTGGGCGAATATTTCTACAACCAGGGGCAGCCTGCCGGACTGGCGCCCGGCCAGGCCTTCGACCCTGCCGTGCTGCTGCGCTTCACGCGGGAGATCTTCACGCTGCACCGCCACTTTCTCTCCGCCGGAGGGCGCTACGAGTTGACGCCCCTGCTTCACGTGGAAAGTTACGCCGTGCTCGACCTCGAGGGGCGCAGCGTCTTTTATATGCCGCTGGTGCGCTACAGCCTGACGGCCAACACCGACCTCACCGCAGGAGGACAACTGTTCGCGTCCGCACAGGGCGGCGAATTCCAGCCGCTGCACAACCTCTTCTACGTCGAGTTGCTGGCGCATTTCTGATCGCCAGAAAAGAAGTCAAATATTCTAAAGTCAACCACCTGAGAATCGGGGCAGGGGCGGAGAGCTTTAATACTGGTGGACCTTGACGACACTGTCGCCGCTGAAGGTGACGAAAAGAACGTGAGGAGGGAGGCCATAGAGCCAGTCTTCCGTCTCTTCGCCGTTGGGCTTGGTTTCGCGCACTTTGCGGAAGGGAGTGCCCTTGGCGGAAAGCACGGTGTCGCGGTCCATGCCCACCAGCACCTGGTGTTTCTTGATGGCCGCTTTGAACTTTTCAGGCAATCTGGGCGAGTAGAGTTCCGTGGGCAACTGGCGGTGGAAATCGAGCGCCGCGCTCAGCAGTGTCTTGGCCTGCTCCACGCTCACGTCCGGAACTTTTTGGCCCTTGAAGCTCAGGGTGATATAGGAACCGTAAGCAATGGGATTCTGCCGCTGCTGTTGCGGATCGAGAGGCTGCATCATGCCGCCGCCACCCATGCCGATTTGAATATGCTGGTACCACTTCTTGTGGCTCTTGCCGTTGTTGATAACAAAAATAATCGCGTGGTCTTTGAACTTGATGTTCGTAATTTCAACCGGTATCCCCGGCTGGATCGCGGCGCCGTTTGAACGGAGTTCTTCCTCCGCCCGGCCCCGGTCAACCTGTCCCTTGTCATTGATAAACAGGCCGTGCTTTCCGCGCGGCAGCATCACCTTGGCCACGGCAATTTCGCGGTCCAGTCCCCGGATCAGCAGGATGCGCCCCAGCTGGTCGAGTTGCTGCTCTTTGGCGAATAAACCCGCCGGGCCTGCCAGCAGGACCGCGGCAGCGACCGCCAGCAAGGCGCTCCACCCGCCTCTGCTCCTGCCTTGTGGGTTTGGCGTGAAGGAAGGTGATTCGTTTTGGCGCAGGGGAGTTGCGGCTAGTGGAAGGCGACGGAAATACTGACGGTAACTCATACCCTTGCCCACGCCCCGGCGCATCCGTTACGCCGTTTCTAGCGCTTCCCGGTCGGGACGCCATCAGAGTGAAAGAGGGGAAGTGCAGTTACCTTTTCGTTTCTTCGACCGAGCCCCGGATGATGCATTTCGCTGGTCGCATCAATGCGTTTGGAAACGAAAAAGTAAGCCGTTCCCGCCGCGATTACGCCTAGGCATAGAATACTACCTTCCGGGCCATAAGCGCCACCGGTAAGCCAAAAAGGTCCGTAGATTTTTGCCCGGAGAATGCCATGCGGAAAAGCCATCCCGCTGACGGGCATTCCCAGGACGTATCCCTGGACAAAATTCCAGGCGAAATGGATTCCCAGAGGCAGCCAGAGGGCGCGGGTGCGCAGGTAGCAGATGGCCAGCAGCACTCCCACACAAACGGTGTTGAGCGTGGAAATCCAGCTCTGGAAAGGGTTCCGCAAATGGGCGGCGCCGAACAGAGCCGCGAGCGCAACGACAGCAAGAAGCGGTCCTGCCACCTCCACCAGGCGCTGGAAGGGATAGCCGCGGAAGATCAGCTCTTCGTCGGCGGCCGCCGCCATCAGCATTAGAAACAATAATATCCCGGCCAGAACGGTTCGTCCCGCCGGACCCGGAGCCAGTGAGAACCGGACAACGCCCAGCAGATTTTCGACGCCGGCAATGGCCAGGATCATGACGGCCCCGGCGATCAGGCCGGTCGCAAGCTCCTTTTTCCATCGGGGATGGAAGGCGAACCCGACAGACCCCAGCGGGCGGCGTTCCAGAAAGTGCGTCAGAACTTTGTAAAAGCCCAGAAGGAGCGGCAACATCAGCAGGCTGAACCAGAACAGCAGCGCCAGCCTGCCGGGCAGCCACTGGAACCTTACCGACAGCCGGATCGCCAGAATGGCTGCGACCATGGCAACGACCAGGATCCCCGCTGCGGAAACCAGCAGCCCGATGGCAGGGCGTGGGCGCGCATCTTCAAGCGAAGGCATTTCCAACATCGTCATCTCCGATATCCGCTGCACAGCAGGCGGACTGTTCAGAGCACAGGGGCACACAAATGCTCCCAAAGGCCCCAGCCACCGGCGCAAGGTTGCGCCGTTGGCACCTATTCTCGTTATTTTGGCCGCCGGAAGCAATGGCCATCTTGCTTTGCTGCCCTGAAGGTGCTTTAATGGGCCGCCTGACCGCTACCGGGAGGTTCTATGAAGAAACGGATGCCATCCTTCTTTTTCCTGCTGCTGGGGGCAGGTATCGTTTTTTCTACCGGAATACTGCTGGCCAGGACCCACCGCGCGAACGCAAAAGAGAAAGCAAAAGATCTCTCTGCCGCACTCGCCCCCACGCCTCCCATGGGATGGAACAGCTACGACAGCTACGGCGGGGACGTGAACGAAAAGCAGGTGAAAGCCAACGCCCGATACATGGCGGACCACCTGGCCATCTATGGCTGGAAGTACGTGGTGGTGGATTACTACTGGTACTATCCCGCCGGCCGCGTCGAGGGCGCGCCCGCCATGGATGAGTATGGCCGCCTGCTGCCCGCGACCAACCGTTTCCCTTCCGCCGCAGGCGGGCAGGGATTCAAGCCTCTTGCCGATTACGTCCACTCGCTGGGTTTGAAGTTCGGAATTCACATCATGCGCGGCATACCGCGCGCCGCCGTCGAACAGAACCTACCTATCCTCGGAACCGACGCGCACGCCAAAGATATTGCCAACCTGCTGAACACCTGCTCCTGGTCTGAAGCCATGGACGGCGTTGACGTCTCAAAGCCGGCCGGCAAGGCCTACTACGATTCCCTTGCCAAACTTTACGCGTCGTGGGGGGTGGACTTCGTCAAGGCGGACGATATGAGCAGCGCCAGCGACCCTTACGGCGAGGTCTACCACGGGCCAGAGATCGAGGCGCTGCGGAACGCCATGACCCGCTCCGGCAGGCCCATGGTGTTGAGCCTCTCGCCCGGCCCGACGCCTCTGTGCGAGGCCGAGCACGTTGAGAAATATTCGCAGATGTGGCGCATCTCGAACGACGTGTGGGACAACTGGCCGGAGCTGCGGAACCAGTTCGGATACTGCCGTTTGTGGGCATCCCACATCGGTCCCAACCACTGGCCGGATGCCGACATGCTGCCCCTCGGCCTGCTGCGCCTTCGCGGGTTCAAAGACGGTCCGCGCCTCAGCCGCCTGACTCACGATGAGCAGATCACCCTGATGACCTTGTGGTCGATCTTCCGTTCGCCTCTGATGATGGGCGGCGACCTGCCCACCCTCGATCCTTTTACCCTGTCATTGCTGACCAACCAGGAAGTTCTTGCCGTCGATCAATACAGTTCCGGCAATCATCTGCTCTTTACGCGCGGCAACCAGATCGCGTGGGTTGCGGACGTCCTCCGAACCAGGCAGAAATACCTGGCCCTGTTCAACCTGGGAGACTCGCCTGAGGAAATCACGGTCACATGGCCCAAGCTGGGGATGGCTGGAAAAGTTCCCGTTCGCGATTTGTGGAAAAAGGAAACCCTGGGCGATTATGCTAACCAATTTTCAGCCCAAATCGCTGCGCACGGCGCAGGCCTCTACCGAATCGGCAGAAGGTAACGAATCAATTGAGGATTCCACGGTTCGCCCGCCCAGACGCTGGCAAACCAGACGGAAGGTGTAAACTTAGTCTATTCACAGTTGCGGATAGAAAGTTCGGGAAAGCGTCCAAGCCGGGGAAAGGGACCCGGAGTAAACCTGAAAAATGCTGCTCAAACTCTATCAGTGGTTGCCACCGGACGGCGTCAAAATCGTGCTCGTGCTCTTCCTGGCCTTCCTGATTGGAATCGAACGGGAGGAACACAAGAAGCAGATTGAACATTATGCTTTTGGTGGAGTGCGAACTTTTCCACTGATCGGGCTGATCGCGTATGCGTTGGGCGTGATGGCCCAGGGCAACCTGCTGCCGGTCACTCTGGGATTTGTGGTCATTGCGGGTTTTCTGCTGCTTTCCTACTGGCGAAAGCTCACCAACACTCCCACCGCCGGCGTGACCACGGAGATGTCGGGCCTGGCCACCTACCTGGTGGGCGCTCTGGTCTACTACGACCACTTCTGGATTGCCACCACACTGGCCGTGGCCAGCGCTTTGCTGCTGGAGTTGAAGGCTGGGCTCGATGGCCTCACCCTGCGCATCTCATCGGGAGAAATCCTTACTTTCACCAAGTTTCTGCTCCTGAGCGTCGTCATTCTTCCGGCCCTGCCGGACAAAGCCTTTGGGTCCTTCCATATCAACCCGTTCAAGACCTGGATGGTGGTGGTGGCGGTCAGCGCCATATCCTACGGCAGTTACGTTCTGCAGCGGCTGACGCGTGGGCACGGTGGGGTCATCCTCTCCGCCATCCTCGGCGGGGCCTATTCATCCACGATGACCACGGTGGTTCTTTCCAAACGGGCTGCTCAGGGCGAGCATCGGCACCTCTTCGCCGGCGGCATCCTGATGGCCTCCGGCATTATGTATCTGCGCCTGGTGGTTCTGCTGGGGCTCTTCAATCATGACTTGATGGCCGCCCTTGCCCCCTCGTTCCTGCTTCTGGCTGCGATAGCGAGCGGGACGGGCTGGCTCTGGTCCCGCAGGAAGGACGCCGGTACAGATGAGGTGAAACGGGAGTTCGAACCCAAAAATCCACTGGAACTGGGAGCCGCGTTTCTCTTCGCGTTCCTGTTCCTGGCCATGCTGGTAGCCACGCGACTGGCCATTGCGCACCTGGGCGCCGGCGGAGTTTACGGCCTGGCCGCCATTACGGGAGTGACGGACGTGGACCCGTTCATCATGAGCATGACCCAGGCAGCCGGAACGCTCACCCCCTTGCAGGTGGCCTCGGCCAGCATTCTGATTGCGGCGGCCAGCAACAACCTGGTGAAGGGGATTTACGCGCGCTTCTTTGCTGACCGGAAAACCGGCGACGAGAGCTTCTGCCTGCTCGCGGGCCTTTGTGTGCTGGGCCTGGCGCCTCTCCTCTGGGTGCTGTAACTTCCTGCCACGGGCTGCCGCCCCCCGGCTTCACTTCTTTTCGTGCAAAGCTTTTTCGATGGCCGCTTCGGCCACGGGAGCCAGCAGGGCAAAGCCCCGGTCGTTCGGGTGCAGGCCGTCATTCGAGTAGCCGTTCTTCAGCATCCCCTTGCTGTCCACCAGGGCAGAGTAGTAATCAGCAAAGGTGGCATGGACCCTCGCGGCGTAACTCTTGATCCAGGCGTTCAGTTCCAGAATCTGTGCTGGAGGCCGGCGCACCGTCTGAGGATGCGCCGTGTAGTCGCTGACCGGCGTCAGCGAGCAGAGAATCACCTTGATGTGGTGCATCTGCGCAAGCTCTGCGATGGCCCTGTAATTTTCCTCGATCATCTTCGCCGTTTCAGGACCGGTATTGCCGGCAATGTCATTGGTCCCGGCCAGCAGGATGACCGCGTCCGGCTTGAGGTCGATCACGTCCGGGTACATCCGAACCAGCATCTGGGGCGTCGTCTGGCCGCTGATCCCGCGGTTGACATAGGGCTTACCCGGAAAGAATGTATCCAGTTTCCAGATATCCGTGATGGAGTCGCCCAGAAACACCACGCGCCCGGGCACGCGCGGCTGGGCTTCCAGGCGCAAATCGTCCTGGTGATAGCGGCCCAGCTGGTTCCAGTCCTGGAGTTCACCCGCTAACCTCTGGGCGGCACTCGTCAGGCAACAGCCTGCCTTGGGTGGATTAAAGTCCTGGACCAGTTGGGCGCGCAGGTTGGTGCACACCCCGAAATATGGCAGCAATAACAAAGCCAGAAATGTGGAGCGCAGACGCATAGCTTCCCCCCTTCAGAATTCGGATGGGTGTTTACTATAAGGCAGAGGAAGGTCTTTTGAGAAAGCTTTTGTTCCGGCGCGGCCGGCCCGGCCCTCCGGCCGTAGAGCGCAGGCGTTCTGATATCGGCATTGCCGCACGCCGGTTACACGCGGAAATTCGAAGGGAGGCCGGAGGAGCCCGATTCCAGTTCAAGCTTGGTGGAAAGAAAGTTCAGCAGGTCCTTGAGCGTCAGGACCCCGGCAAGGTGGCCGCCGTCAACCACCATCAGCCGGCTGTTCTGGGTTTTTTTCATTTGGGTGAGAGCTTTGATGGCGTCGGTGTCAGGCGTCACCGTGTCTTCGGCGCAAGAGGCCCGCATCACAGCCTGCACGCTGTTCTGCGCCCACTCGCTGCGAGGAATCGCCTTCACCTCTTTGGTGGTGACGCAACCCAGCAGATCGTTGGACTCGTTGACCACGGGGAACATCTTGTAGTGATACTTGTAAATATAATGCTCCACCAGGTCTTCCAGAGATAATGCAGGCGACACCGTGACAGGGTTGGTGTTCATAAACCGCCGGATGGGCTCGCCTTCCAGCATCTTCTGCACGATGAGCTGCTGATAAGAACCCTGCGCCACCGACCGCAGGAACATTCCAATCAGGAACAGCCACACGGCCCCGATAAAGTCTCCCAAGAAAAGCAGCCGGAACACGCCGTAAGCCATCAACAGGATTCCGAATCCGGAGCCGATGATGCTTGAAATTCGGGTGGCTTCCCAGATGTTGCCTTTCCAGTGCCACAGCAGCGAACGCAGCACGCGGCCGCCATCCAGCGGAAACGCCGGAATCATGTTAAACGCCGCCAGGACCCAGTTGATCCAGTAGAGATAGGTGAACACTGCCACGACGGTGACCGGCCAACTGCCCCGCATGGCCACGGCCAGGACAAAGAAAATAACGCCAACGCCCACGCTGGTCAGCGGCCCGGCGATGGCCATCTGGAATTCCGCCTTTGCGCTGGACGGTTCCCGTTCCATCTCCGCAACCCCGCCAAAAATAAAGAGCGTGATGCCCTTCATGGGAAGACCACCCCTTCGCGCCACCAGCGAGTGGGCAAATTCATGGACAATGATGGAGGCAAAAAGCAGGAAGGCGCCCGCGATTCCCATCAGCCAGTATTCAGCCTGGGAGAGGCCCGGCTGCTCGTGGGGGAAAACCAAGGCCGCCAGGGACCAGGTGATCAACACAGCAATGATCAACCAACTGGCATCGACGCGGACCGCAAAGCCGAACATCTTGAACAACGTGTAGGTTCGTCCGAACATGGCGCTTCTCCCTCACTTGATAGCGTTCAAGTTTCGCAATCCCTGCTTTCCTGTTCGATCCAGGGCCCACCGTACCCATTTCTCCCTCTATCAGTTCTGATGAGGCCGCACCTCGTCCTGTTATTTACATTCTATGCCCGCCGGGGGCACTAAACAATTTGAAAGCCAGGATTGGAAGCGGCCATCAGGCCAGATCGGCGGAGGATCCCCCGATAATGCGAGACAACATCCTGCAGGTATTTAAGCGCCGGGCCGGCCTGTTCAGATGGGCGAGGGTGAGATTGAAGCCGGGAAGGATGCGGGTCGGCCAGGTTAATTAAAAGTCAGGATGAGTTCGGCGTCTCCGTTATTGGGCCGGAAAAGCGTTACCCGGACGGTATCGCTTCCACGGGCCAGGGCACTGATGCGGGCGTCCTCGGCGCGCTGGCTCTTGAGGGTCGCGCCCCCGGTGTAAATCGTCAGCGTGGTGGCGTAATTCTGCACCAGAGACGCTTTGATTCGAAGCTGCTTCTTTGGGGCGTTCCAGACTTCATTCGCGATCTCCACGCCTCCCATGGTAATGTGCCGGTCTGTCCCGATCAGCTGGGGATGGCCCTCGTCAGGCCGTACGGAAATCACCTGGCAGTCGTGAGGCTGAAGTTCCACCGAATATTCTCCACGCACCTTGCCCAGGAATTTCTGCTTCCAGAAATCGAATAGAAGATAATCACGGCCGGGTTCGAGACCTGCTCTGGCAAAGTCGAGCACAATTTTCCGCGGCGCCGGAGGATTCAAAAAGGACGGCACCGGCAGCAGTTGCAGGCCGGGCGGCTTGGAGGATGAGGTCGCCAGGCTCTGATTCTGTTTTTCTGCGTTATCGAGTTTGGAAGAAATGGCCAACTGCTCCCCATAGTCGTGGCGGTTGTCCAGAAGTTCATCATCGCGTTGCAGGATTCCTGCCGCGCCCGGCTGCATGGAGGCCGGCATTTCATCGGATCCCTCGTCCCAGTTGAACAGGCCCGCCACCGCCCAGGAACCAAACGGCCTCTGCATATGCAGGACCCAGACAGGGCGATCCGTCTCGAAAGGATAGAGGTCCATGGGCGTGATGTCCGCCACGGGCATGATCTTTCGGACCATGTCGCGGCGCTCAGGCGGCAACTTTGTTTCATCGTCACCCAGCATCAGCACCTGGCCCGTGAGCCCCAGGATGGAAGTCCATGTTCGCGCTTCCTGGAGGGTCAGGGGCGGACGGACAACGAGGGAGTCCGGGTCGCCATACCAGGCAATGTTGTGCGTGTAATAGCCGCGCCGTATGCCGGCAAGTGCTTCGCGGACGCCCCGGAATGACGGCGGCTCACCGTCGCCCACCACATCCCCGGCCAGCCGGCCTGCCTGTGCGATTCCCATGGCTTCGGTGGGATAAACGGGGCCGCAGGCGGAAAAAAGGACTCCGGGTTTGGCATCCATCGCCTGGCGAATCAGGCTGAGGGCCTGCCGGAATGCCGTGTTCGCGTCCAGCGTGGGATCGTAAGCGCGGGCGCGGTTTTTCGCCCAGATGTCGCGCGTGTCGTTCTCCCCATCCAATTTGAAATAGTCGTATCCCCAGTTCAGCACATGGTCCCGGTAGGTATCGTAGAGATACTTTTTCAGGGCAGGATTTGAAAAATCCGCGACGTAGGTGCCGAACCACGTTCCAAGCTTTCCGCTGCCATCGGCATCGTGCAGGAACCAGTCGGGGTGGATTTCATAGAATTGCTCGTCGGCATTTCCAAACGCCGAGAGCCAGAGCCCGGCATAGAGCCCTTGGGCGTGGATCTGGTCAGCCAGCCACTTCATGCCGTGCGGAAATTTCTTGTTCCAGGCGTTCCAGTCGCCCCCGATGGGCGAGCCCTTTTCGCCGTCGCCATCAGCCTGCCAGCCGGCGTCCACCAGGCAGTACTTCAGCCCGAACGGCTTGTAATAACTGGCAGCGGCCTGGGCATTCTCCACAATTTCCTTTTCGGTAATGTGTGAAAAGTAGTCATACCAGGAAATCCAGCCCACGGGCACTTCCGGCCACTCTTTCTTATCGAGCGGAGCAAAGAAGGGCAGCCGGCGGCCGTAGACATGCTGCACCACCTTAAACCGGCAGTGGGGGGCACGCCCCAGGGGATCAGCGGCAGCAACCTGGAATCCCTTCGCCGTCGCAATGAAGTGGGTATCACGGGCAAGCACCCGAAGGGCCTGGTCCCGAAAGCGGTCATAAACACAATCATTGAGGGTGCTGATGGCACGGCCACTCACCATTTGCTGAACGCCATCCCCAGGGTCGCTCAAACGGGCCTGGATGGGGTCGGAACCACCGTCAACATCCGCCACAATGGCGGCCTGCGCCTCGCCACCGGCAGGAAACCCCTGAAGGGAAACCTCCATCGCAGGGCCGTCGCCGGCCAGGACAATCTCATAAGGCGCCGGCCCCTGGACCTTGAAAATCGTCTGGCCAGGCTGGGAAACCGGAGCGTAGGACAGCCGGGTTCCGGGAGCTGTGGAACTGAGCCGGGGATTGCCCTCGGTCACCTCCACTTGCAAGCCCGTTACCCAGGGTGTCCCGCCGTAGTCCAGCACAATGGTGTGCGCGTCCGGGGAAAGACGGGCCGACCAGGATGAGGAGGAGGTGCGGGGCCTGCGGGCAGGAATCCGGGCCACCTTGGCCGGAGCGCCGGTTCTGTGGGTCCGGGCCTTCAAGGATGCCTGAGGGGACGCCTGTACCAGAAGCTTTGCAGCCGCCAGCATTCCTGACGCGAAGATAAAAGCCAGGACAAGAAATCGTGTTAACCGGATCTTTCTGATGTCACATCCTCCTCAAATCGCGGCCCCCGCCGTTGCCTGCCAACGGCCAGACCTACGGCGAGGATTATACTCCCAGGGACAAACGGCCTATGGGATAATTCCTTTGCGCTTATTCACAACATAGTCGAAATCGGGGAAAATAGATGTCTGGTTTCGTTGACTTTCGTCATCCGCTATTGTAGTTTCATCGCGGGGGCTATTCTGACCGCTGATGAATCAAGAAGCCAGCATCGTCGAGATGATCCTCGAAAGCAAGCTTGAGAATGTGGAACAGGCCGAGGAGGCTGCCCGAAGCGTTTCCGCAAAGCTGAAATTCGACGAAGAAGCTGAGTTCCGCATTGAGATGGCCGTGCATGAAGCCGTCATTAATGCCATTCATCATGGCAACAAGGAGGACCCCAGCAAGAAAGTTTACATCAAATTTCTGGTCACTGAAGACAGGCTGGAAATTCGCGTACGTGATGAAGGGGTGGGATTCGATCCCGGCACCCTTCCCGATCCTCTGGCCAGAGAAAATCTTCTGAACATATCCGGAAGGGGCATCTTGCTGGTCCGCACGTTTATGGACGAATTCAGGGTTGAGAGTCCCCCGGGCGGAGGGACGGAAGTGATCATGGTAAAGCATCTGGGTTCTCGAATTCAGTCAAACCAAGGAGGGACAGGCCGTGAGCATGAAGGCGACAGTGCGTCAGGTTGATTCCGTGACCGTCATAGACGTTAGCGGGAGGATTACGCTCGGTGAAGCGTGCAAGGAGCTCCGTGAACTCATCCGCGGAGAGCTCGGCAAGGGCCATAAGAACATTCTCTTGAACCTTGCTGATGTGACTTACATCGACAGTTCAGGAATCGGAGAATTGGTCAGCGGTTTTACGGCGGTTTCAAGCCAGGGAGGAAAGTTGAAGTTGCTCAACCTGACCAAGAAAGTCCACGACTTGCTGCAAATCACCAAGCTTTACACAGTTTTTGACATTCACAATGATGAAGCAGGGGCCATCAGCAGCTTCTAATCCGCCCGGCGAGACCTTTTGTCCGGCAGGGCACTCTTGCCGGACTGAATGATTCGCTGCTTCATGGAACAGCACAGACAATCGGGCGCCGGAACTCTCATCCCGTTGATCGGCAGACGGCGCCCTTCCCTTCCACAGTGTCGGAGCTCGGCGCCACAGCTTATTGAACCGTCTGCTTCGCTCCTTTCAAGATTGTCGTTGAAGTTTTTTCGTTTTGCTCTTCGGACTTCCTGCGCGGCGGCCGCGATGAACTGGGGCGGGATAATCGGAAGGGAATGTTGCAAGTTCCTGTGGACCTGCCCTGGAATTTCGCTCGAACGAAGTGTCTACCGCAACGGGAGCTGGTTTTTTCCAGTGGTGTTTCCTGGAAGACTCCTCCGCCTTCTGCTGGGTAATTAACACCTCTTTCATTCTTGCTTTGAGCGAGGCAACCGCTGAAGAGTGAATCTGCGAAACTCTGGATTCGCAAACCCCCATGCGGGCGCCTGTTTCCTTCATCGTCAGGCCTTTAAAATAATAGAGGTCCAGGACATGCCGCTTGCGGAGAGGCAGCCTGGACATGGCTTGCTCCAACAGACCGTTCATCTCCGCTCTCTGGCAGAGGACAAAGGGGCTCTCTTCCGCTGTATCCGCCATCTTTTCATCAAGAGAATGCCCCTCCAGGTAAGTCGGTTCCTGAAGGCTGGCAACTTCCAGGCCCTGCAAATCTCGCAGCAGCAGCTGGAGTTGGTGGTCGGAGACTCCCAGCCCTTTCGCAATTTCGGCCTGGGAGGGTGCACGGCCAAGCTCAAGTTGCAGTTTATCCCGTGCCCTCTCAAGCTGCCTCTCTTTTTGCCGCAGCAGCCGCGGACTCCAGTCTTGCTCGCGAAGGCTGTCCAGGATCGCTCCCTGGATGCGGTAGCGGGCATAAGACTGCAACTGCACATTCCTTTTGGGATCAAATTTGGCAAGGGCCTCAATCAAACCCAAAACACCAGTATTGACAAGGTCTTCCAGGGGGATATGGTGCGGAAGCCGGGCGTGGATCTTCTGCGCGATGAAGCGTACCTGCGGAAGCTGTTCCAGGATCAACTGGTTGCGCTCATTCAGGAGTAACTTCTTTTGCGCTCGTGCCGAGGTCGGAAGTATGCCCACGTAATGCTCCTTTCTGTTAAGACAACGTCTAGACTCGGAGCACAATGGCAAACCAGTGAGAAACCAATCACCCCGCCTCTAAGCTTGTTTTACCTCCTGGGGATTAAAGGCTTATTAGGCGGAGATTAAAATTTTCTGACCATGGCTGGCGCAAAGGACCGGCGGGCTCGCACACTTGAGGTGCGCCGCCCGCAAATGGCGGGGAACTATAGTGAGAAAAGGCGCCATAAACCCTTGGAAAAGGGAGGGCGTACGGAGGACTGCTTTCCGCTCAAGAAGCGCGCACAAGCCCCTGAAGGGCCTTTCAGCCAGGGAACGGATAACCGATATTCTTATTTAATGCCGCACAATTTCAGAGGCCGCCAGGGGAAGATACAGCTGGTAACAACGGCAGGTCTCTGAAACCTGGCTGACTTTCAGCCGACCGCCCTGGCGCTCGATGGCCCGGCGGACGACCCACTTATCAAGCCCTTCCAGTACGGAGCCTTCCTGGATGAAAGTGGACGGGAATCGGCCCGCAACGGCATCCGCTTCAGAGGGCGCACCCTCTTCGCAAACTGAGAGGCAGGCGGTTTCACCTCGTATCGAAAGACTGACGCGGACCTCACGCCGGGAACGCGCCGCCCTGATGGCCCCGCCGATCAGCCGGGCAGTAGCTATGTCGAGGTGTTGCGGGCTGGCGTTGACCCAGACCTCTTTCACCTCGCTGACCAGCCGGGGGCAACGATCCTTGTCAACAGACGCAGCTTGTTCCAGCAACTTCTCAACGCTCCGCGTCCAGGAAACGGGCTGGACCTGCTCGCCGGCCCCCTCCATTTCAAGAATGTCTCGCAACGTCTCCAGTGTTTCGGCCATGCGACAAGATTCCTGCAGAGAAAGCTCCAGGACCCGCCGGCACTCTGTTTCGTCCAGCTCGCCCATCAGTGCAACCTCAATGGACCCACGCAAAGACGTCAGAGGCTGGCTCAACCGGTGGGCCAGCATTCTAAGAACCTCCAAAAAATCGCCACCGTCTGTTTCCGGTGCGGTTGCCAGCGGCAGCTCGGTAAGTTTCCTCATAAAATTCACCAGACGAGGGTGCGGTTCATCCTGGTTTCTATTGAGGATTTCCGATCCGGTAACCAACGCCGCGGACAGTGTGGATCAGCTTCGGGGCCCCATCCCCACCCACCTTCTTCCGCAGGTAATTGATGTAAACGTCCACCACGTTGGTCATCGTGTCAAAGGAGAAATTCCACACGTGCTCAATGATCATGGGACGCGAAACCGCCCGCCCCTGATTTCTCATCAGGTATTCCAGCAGCGCAAATTCCTTGGGAGTCAGTTCGATCTTTCTCTCGCCGCGGCGCACCGTCCGCTCCACCAGGTTCATCTCAAGATCATCAACCTCGAGCTTGAAAATCACAGGGCCTTGGCCCCGCCTGAGGAGGGCGCGGACCCGCGCCGTCAGTTCGCGAAAAGCGAAGGGCTTGATCAGGTAATCATCCGCTCCGAGATCCAATCCCTTCACCCGATCCTCCACCCGTGTGCGTCCCGTCAGGACCAGCACGGGCAGATTCTTTTTGTGGTTCCTGATCTGCCGCAGCACCTGGAGCCCATCCATTTTGGGCAGCACCAGGTCAAGCAGCACGAGGTCATAATCATATTCTTCCGCCATGTACAAAGCTTCCTGTCCGTCGGGAACGATGTCCACGGCATAATGCTCAGCCTCCAGCCCCTTCTTCAGAAAACTGGCGACAGGGCGGTCATCTTCAGCAACAAGTATTCGCACTTCCATTCTCCATCCAGGCCGGTGACTGACTCGCTGACAGTGCCGGGTTTCGTCAATTTGGCCTGTTGTTCATCGGCCTGCATTGGTCACTTTTAAATTCGGCAAAATGGAATGAGGGGTTGAGAAAAAGAATTGCTTCCGCAGTGAATGATGAACGGTACCGGGCCGAAGCTGGCGCGGAGAAAGGAAGTGTTACTGCTTCCTGATGCCAAACTTTTCCAGGCGGTACTGAAGCGTGCGGAAGGTCATGCCCAGCAACTGGGCGGCGCGGGTGATATTCCCGTTGGTCCGGCTCAAAGCCTCCGTGATTTTGGCTTTTTCGTGCTCTTCCCAGGTCGTTTCCGGAATAATGGGGTTGTAGAGCGGAGCACCGGGTTGCGATGCGGAGGCAGGTGGCCCGGGAATACTCACCTCTTCCGCCGGCTGTAAAATCTCCGGCGGAAGGTCCTCCAGTCCCACGCAGTCGGATTCACCCAACACCACCGCCCGCTCGATGGCCCATTCCAGCTGACGGATGTTCCCAGGCCAGCGATAGGCCTTCAGCGCCTGAAGCGCCTCGTCGGAGACGCCAGGCACCTCGCGCCCCGAGGCCAGCCCTGCTTTGCGCATAAAATGGAGAGTCAGCTCTTCGATGTCGTCCCCCCGTTCCCGCAAAGGAGGACAGACAATCGGAATGACCTTCAGACGGTAATAAAGGTCTTCACGGAATTTGCCTTCCTGCATCAGCTGGTCGAGGTTCCGGTTGGTGGCCGCAATAATACGTACGTCCACCTTAATGGGTTCCGTCCCGCCCACCCGAAGGATTTCACGTTCCTGCAAAGCCCGCAGAATCTTGGCCTGCATCGCCAGGCTGGTGTCACCGATTTCGTCGAGGAAAAGGGTGGAATGGTCGGCACGTTCGAAAAGACCTTTTTTCTGCTGATAGGCGTCAGTAAACGCCCCCCTTTCATGGCCGAACAATTCACTTTCCAGCAAGGTTTCCGTCAGGGATGCGCAGTTCACCGCCAGGAAGGGCTCCTGGTGCCGGGGGCTGTGCTTGTGGATTTCCCTGGCCACGAGTTCCTTTCCCGTGCCACTCTCGCCGAGGATCAGCACGGTGTGCATGCTGGGAGCCACTTTCAGGATCATCCGCACCATTTCCTTGATGGCCGGGGAGTGTCCGATGATGGTCCGCTTGAGCGAAGCCAGCCGCCCGAAGGCGTCGTTCACTACCTCCAGCAGCCTCGACCGGTCCACCGGCTTTTCCAGGTACTGGTAAACTCCGCGCTTGGTGGCGTCAATGGCCGACTCGATGGAGGGATAACCGGTGATCAGGACGATGGCAACGGTGGGGTCTGTTTGCAGAATCTCGCTGAGCAGGTCAATGCCCGTCATGCCCGTCAGGTTCAGGTCTGTCAGGATCAGGTCAAACCGCTTCTGGGCCAGCAGCCGGAGCGCAGCTTCTCCGCTGGGGGCCGTAACGGTCTCATAGCCTTCGTCCAGAAGGATGTCGCGATAAATCTCGCGCTGCCTTTGCTCGTCGTCGACAACCAGAATCGATCTTTCGGACATATTGGGTTTGTCTTCACGCAACCGCTGAACCTGCCAGCGCCGCAGCGCGGGCGCTCCCGGGGCCTGAGAGCGGCAATTCCAGAACTATTTCAGTGCCCGGAACGTTCGACCGTGAGACATAAACACGGCCGCCGTGATCCTCAACTATCTTTTGGGTGATGGCCAGGCCCAGGCCAAAGCCTGTCGCCTTGGTGGAAAAGTAGGGGGCAAAAATCTTCTCCCGGTCTTTTTCCGGAATGCCCGGCCCAGTGTCCCGAAATCGCAGTTGCAACCTCGCCCCGCCGTCGCCGTCCTGCATTGTTTTCGCCTGAATATGAATGGAGCCTCCGTGGGGCATGGCCTGCACGGAGTTGGTGAGAATATTCAGAAAGCAGGTCTTCAGTTGCCCGGCGTCGGCCTGAAGGGAGGGCAGATCCGCGGGCAGGCCGCTGACAATGCTGATGTCCTGCGCCTTCGCCTGCTTCTCAACCACGCTGACCGCCAGTTCTACCGTGGCCTTCAGGTCGCACGGCGCAATCTGGGGAGGCGCCTGTCTTCCGACAACGAGAAAATCATTCACCAGCCGGTTCAGCCTCGTGATCTCGTCTTTCATATTGGCGAGGCTCGCGCGCAATTCCCGTCCCGGCGTTTCGTCGGCCAGCAAGCGCTTGGCGCGGATCTGGTCAATGCTCAGGTTCAGGAAATTCAGGGAGTTTCGGACCTCGTGGGCGACGGTGGAAGCGAAGTGGCCCAGCAGCGAAGATTTCTCCGCTTCATTCAGCCGCTTCTCAAGTTCCCGGGCATCGCGAAGGCGCTCCGCCATCTCGTTAAACGTGCGGGCCAGGAGTCCCATTTCATCGCTGCCGCCTTCCGGAATCGACACATACAGATTGCCTCGGGCCACCTGGTTCGCTCCCTCCACCAGCTGGTCGATCGGCCTTGTAAACCTGAACGTCAGATAAACAATCGCGATCATGCCGGCCAGCATGGTCACCAGAATCCAAACGAGCCAGAGGAAATAAACGTGGTTGAGCATGGCCCCAACCTCGTCCATTTCCCCGCCCACCTGGACGTAGCCGATCACTTTTTCGCCCTGAATGATAGGAAAACGGATGTCGTAATGCTGTTGCCCTGCCTGTGTGTCTGTGTCAATATCGCGCAGTTGGGCCGTAATCTGGATGGGACCTTCTTTGGCCTTGGCTCGCCGCCTTCGCAGCTTGACCTTCTTTCCAATCTGATGAGGATTTGTGCTTGCCACCACCTCGCCTGTTGGGGACAGAATGTTGATGGAGGAGAGTCCCGCGGACTTCAGTTTGCTCTGGTATTCGCTCAGCGCCTGTACACGGTCCAGCTTAGGGGAAATACTGGCCCGAGTAAGCTCGATGATTTCTACCAGATCGGAAGTCTGGCCCGCCACGTAAGCCTTGATGCGGCGGTTGTGCTGGATGTAGGCCACCATGAGAATGGCGCTCGTCGAGGCCGTGATGAAAAACATCACCAGCACCAGGCGAGTACGGAATCGGAAATTAAGAATACGCTTCCTCAAAGCGACCTCGTGGGTCACCTTTCACCATCCTCGATGAGTACGATTCTAGCTGAACCCCCAAAAGCAGTCAACGCATGAGGGAACCGGGCCACGGCCCGACCGAGTTCCCGTCAGTTGGCGAGTCCATGCTGCCCACCTCTTCTAATCGCAGCACGGGCGAGTATTCCCGTACCACAAATCATGATGAGCGGCTGCTTGGAGAAAAATCTGAGTTCGCGTCGGTCTAAAGGCAGGGCGGCAAACAGTTTATCGTGTCTTACCCCTACCGCCGATTCTTCGCATTTGAGCTCAGTTCAACCCGCGCTCCAATATTGAGACCGGAAACGACAAATTGAGTAAATCCGTGCTCAATTTCAGGCTTGAGGGCGGGATAAAACCCGTGCTCGGGCGTTTCGTACCGGATGCCCGGAAAAGACCCTTTGACGCGTACCTGCACCTGGAGAGGTTCCTGCGCGTAGTTCACCAGGTCCAGAACCATGCCGCCCGTCTGCGGGGCTCGATAAGCAAAAGCCAGCGTCGTGACGGCGTTCCAGACGTAGATCAAAGGACCCTGGCCGCGCAGAAGATTGCGGACCTTTTCGGCAAAGGCACCTGGGTCGCCAGCCACCTGGCTGGACTCGATGGTTTGGCCGCGCTCTATTTTGTAGCTTGTGCCGTCGCTTGACTTCACGGCAGGCAGGAGTTCCCAGTGGGAGGGTCCATGCGGGTCCGCAACCAGGACCGTGCCACCCGCCGCTGAAAAAGCCTGGAGAGCGTGTGCGGCCCGCGCATCCGGAGTGGAGAACAGGATGACCAGCGGCAACCCGCGCAGCCCCCGCGCCGTCACTTCATTTGGAGAGAGAACTCGGAACGTGATGTTGTGCCTTGCCATCAGGTTCATGGCTTCATAGGCGTCCTGGTAATGGTCCGTAACCACCGCGATTTCACCCACGGGCTGCAGTTCCGGGCTGCTGACTCCTGAATAGAAGCTGAGGTAGGTTTTAACCCGGTCCCATTCCCGCCAGGCCGCCTGGTCTCCCTCGGCCAGACCCTTCTGCAAGTTGGGATGAATGGGAAGAATCACGTCAGCGCGCAACGCGCCGGCCTCGGCAACGGCAAGCGCGTAGTCCTCAGCGCCGGGGCCCAGTTGCTTTTCCACCGGATCCGTCAAATCCCATGAAAAACTGAAAAGCGGAGCCTGTCCTGGCTGGAAAGCCCTTTCAAATCGCGCCAGCGCCACGTTCGAATCAATCCAGGGCGCCTGGGTTGGAGAAGAAACCACCAGCACCCCGCGCTTCTTTTCCACCATGTTGCCCATAATTTGAGGCTGTTTTCCCCCGGGATCCAGCACGCGGAAGGAAATCCCGGGATAAGAATTCCGCAACTTCTGGACAATTTGTGGTGAAGTTCCCTGGCCGGGTTCGCTGGAGTCGCCTTCGACGATGATGCCTGCCAGCCCGTTCGAGGCGGCGGCTTTTGCGCCGGCAGCTGCATCCTGGGCTTTGACTCGCGCGAAAACGCGGAAACCGCGTTCTTTGGCAGTATTCATCAACTGGATTTTGTCCGGGCCCCATGGGATGACCAAGTCCTTCACGCCGAGTGACGCGGCGGAGGGGACGGCGGGTTCGGTCCATTCAACAAACACCCGGCCCCACCCCGGAGCCGCAACCAGCAGCAGAAGTGAAGCGAGAAAGATGGCTCGCAAGGTTCGCATAATGGTCATTCCTTAACGGTTTTGACCCGCAGCATGGTTCACGGAGATCCGCGGACCGTTGGAAAACATTTCAGACCTGCCCTGGGGCGAAATCCAGACGGCAGCCACATGTGAAAGTTTTCTGGCCAGCGCTTTCCCCCGCACCGGCCCCATCAGCAGCAGGGTGGTGGAGAGTGCATCGGAAGCCGTGGCCGTGCTGGCAACCACGCTGACGCTGTAGGACGTCTTCACCGGAAGGCCTTTCGCGGGATCAATAATGTGCCCGAACGGGGCCTTGCCGGGTTCGGGGTCGTGCGTCTGTTCGGAAGTCGAAACGCTGTTCCCGTTCAGGCTGACTTCCGGGTCCAGTGTACCGGAAGGGTCGCGAAGATGCACAATCCAGCCGGGGCGGCCAGGCGGAGAACCCATGGCAAAAACGGTGCTTCCACCCGCATTGATCAGCGCCCGGTCGATTCCGTAAGAACGCAGCACGGCGGCGGCCCGGTCTACGGCGTAACCCTTGCCGATGGCGCCCAGGTCAATGCCCATGCAGGAGGAACGGAACTCCACGCGGTCAGGCGGCTCCAAAATCACCTTCTGCCATCCCACGCAGCGCCGCAGCTTTTGCTCTTCGGCTGCAGTTGGAACCGTGCCATCCCGGATTTCCGCTTTCCACATCCGGGCCAGCGGCCCCACCGTGATGTCGAACTCTCCCATCGACAAGCGCGAATATACAAGCGATTGCTGAATCACTTTGTAAAGGTCGGCCGGAACGGGTTGGGCATGGAAGTGCGCGGTCCGGTTGATACGGCTGAGGTCGCTCGACGGAATGTAGTCGCTCATCACGTGGTCGAGGCGAATCACTTCATTGAATGCCTGTTCGATGGCATGCGACATCCGGGAAGGCGATGAACCATAGGCCGCGATCTCAAACACCGTGCCCATGGCGTACTTCTTCCTGTAAACAAGCTGGTCGCGGTTGGCGGAAGCATGCGCCCGGGCCACGACCATGACCAGCAGGGCGGCGCTCGCCGGGAATGCCTTACTCCAGCGCATAAACAATCCCCTGAATTCCCGCCAGGTAGATCCGGCTCCCCGTCAGGACCGGGGCCGACTGAAGCGAGCGACCCAGAGAAGCCCGCCAAAGGGATTTCCCGGTTGAACTGTCCAGCGCAGCAAGCCCGCCCGCCTGGATGCACACAACGCCCTTCCCCACAACTGGCGGCGCCGTCACCGACGTCCGCAGATTGACCTTCCACCGAAGGCTTCCCGTCTCGGCATCAAGCGCGTAGAGAAAATGGTCTTTGCTGCCGATGAAGACAGTGCCGCCGCCCACAGCCGGGGAAGAGGATATGCCCAGCCCGGTGTCAAACTTCCATCGCATCGAGCCCGTGGCGGCGTCGAGCGCATAGACTGCAAAGTCCTCCGAGCCAACCAGCACCGTATCGCCCGCGACCGCCGGCGAAGAGTCAACCACGTTGCCCGTGGCGGTACTCCACAGCACCTTGCCGGACGACGAGTCCAGGCAATAAACCCGGTTATCGCCGCAACCGAAATAGACGCGCCCGGGGGTCGCGCAGGCCGTCGAGTAAATTCGAGCTCCAACAGGCCGCGTCCACTCGCGTTTGCCGGTCTCAAGATCAACGGAATAAAAGTTTCCGTCCGCCGAACCAAAGAAAACTTTGCCACCCTGCACCACCGGCGAAGTCCAAACCTCCGCTTCGGCGGCTACTTCCCAGATTTTTCCGCCGGACTTGCGCTCCAGCGCTCGCACCGCGCCGCCGTCACAGCCAAACAGGACCTTGTTACCCGCCAGCGAGGGCGTCGCGTGGATGGGGGCCCCGGCATCAAATCGCCAGGCGTGCCGGCCCGTTGTGGTATCGATGGCGTGCAGGAAGCCGTCGAGGCAGGTGACGTAAAGCAGGTCGCCGCTCAGCACGGGTGATGATCGAATGGATTTATCCAGGCGCAGCCGCCATCGAATTCCACCGGGTTCGGGGGCGCGCTTCGGGCCGAGACCTCCGGTGCGGGCGCTGTCGCACAGCAATGCGGTCCATTCAGTGGTACTGGAAGTGCGCTGGTTCATGTCGAGCTAGGTTCCCAGTTGGATTCTGTGGCGATCGATTTTCTGAAGATCGGAAACGCCGAGCCCCAGCTTGCCTGCAGCTGCGATGTGCCCCGGCTGCCGGTAAAAGAGGTTCTTATGAGAATCGTGGTAAAACACATTGGAGTCAAAAGTGATGTTTTTGGGGTTTCGGTCCCACAGTGAAAGAGCGCCTTCCGCCTCCCGCTTCTTCGAAATAATGTCGAGTTCGATGGTGTCAACCGCCACGGGGTCGGTCCCCAGAATCAGCATCCCGGGTTGGGCGATAAAGCTCTGCACCTGCGTCAGCGGCCCTCCGTGCCAGACTTCGCGCATGCCGTCCATAATGTGCAGGACGGCCTTTGACCGCAACGGCTCAACCGAACACATGACCCCAATCAGCGGGTCGGTGAAAGTGATGGGCTGATGGTGCGAGCGCGCGACGTTATTGAATGAGCCGTATCCAAGGTTCTTGAGGCAGCCGGTGACGCCCGCGGCCGAGTGGTCCTTCAGGGTTGGAACGTTGATGATCTTGGTGACGTCCTGCGAAACCACCTGGGCGAGGTAGGATCGGGTTTCCCACTCGCCGAAAAAATCCGCCTGGCAGTAAACGTTCATGTCGTAGCCGGAAACGTCAAAGGCTCCGTTCTCGATGCCCACCAGTTGAACCCCGACCGGCAGGAAGGCACGATAACTGCCAAGCTGAACTTCATAGGAATAGCGGTCGTAAACCACGATGTTGTGCGCGGGAACGCCAACGCTCTCCACCGCCCGGATAATTTCCCGGACAATTTCAGGGGACGAATAGCAAGCCGGAGCCCCCGAAGGATTGATTTTGATGCCCACCACATCCGAGGGTTTGATGAAAAGCGCCCAGGCATCCTGCACGGAGCTTTTTCCCGTGAGTTCCTGCATGCCGCGGTCCAGCATGTGGCGCACAATGGGCTGCGAAACGTGATTGTTTGAAATGGCGCTTGGGTCAACAACCTGAACAACACGGCCCGAATAGAGGCCCGGCATCCCCAGCGGCGAGAGCTTGTAATTCGGCAGCGGGTGGGTTTTGATCGGCGGCGGCTTGGGCTGTGTGAATAGCTTCAGCCCCTGCGCCTTCAGGCGGCCCACAAACGAAGCCGCATAGCCCAGCCACGCGCTTTTGAGAAAAGTTCTCCGTTTCATGTTCGCACCCGATTTGGTTTGATCTTTACTCCAACTGAAAAATCCTTAACGATGGGCGGCAAAGCCCACGACATGCCATGCGCGATCGGCCTCCGGCCATCACTTCCTGCTACCGCGGAAAATCATCCGCCGTCGAAGGGAGATGCGCGCCCACGGTGGGCGGCGTAAAGTACTGCTTCCGCGCTTTCCGCCATTCCACCATGCTCAGTCCGGAAGGGTCAAACACAATCCTCCCGGCCCGCACTGTCATGCGGGCGACCAGTTTTCCATTTCCGTCCATCCGTGCATCACCATCGTCGGCATAACTGTATTTTCCATGTAGTTCCTGGAGCACGGCAATATCCGCCACCCGGCCCACGGAGAGCGTTCCCAGTTCCGTCCGATGGATCTCCTTCGCGGGGTTTATGGTTGATTCACGGATCACCGTTGCGAGAGGAACGCCCATCGCCAGGAACTTCGACATCACGTTCACCATGCTGACGGCCTTCCAGGTCATGCTTTCCATGTGAAGGTCGGTCGAGATCGAATCCGGCAGGAAACCCTGCTCCACGGCCGGCACCGCGTTGCGGAACCAGAAGCTGCCGCCGCCATGCCCAACATCGAAGATCACCCCGCGCTTGCGTGCCTCTTCCATGATGGGGTTCAGCTTGCCGTTGGGGAGAATGATGGGAAACTGCTGCGCGAATACGTGTGTGTGGATATCGCCGGGACGCATCTTCTTAAGGATCAATTCCGCATACGAGCGCAGGGGCTGCCGCGGCCAGAAGTCAACCATCACCGGCACATGTGCCATCTGTGCGCACTGTTCGGCGCGGTCAACGGCCGTCCACGGCTGGTGCTCCCCGTCATAGGGTTTCGTTGTCCAGTAGTGCGCCGTTTTCACCCCCACGATCAGGTCACGGTTCTTTTCGACGGTCTCCGAGCACAGCTTGGGGTCCATCTGGTCAACGGTCTGCTCCAGCCCGCCGTTCATGCCGTCGGCGACAATGTTCAGAAAGGCCAGCACCCGCATCCTGGCATGCTCCATCACCATCTCTTTTTCACGCAGAAAGGTCGCGGCCCCCGAACTCCCCGCGTCCACCACCGTGGTCACTCCGGAATTGAACATCAGGTCGGGCGGCATTCCGAACGGAGGCGTATGCGAGCGCGCACTCGGCGAATACCAGTTGTCGGGCGCTCCGCCATAGCCAATGTGGACATGGATGTCGATCAGTCCCGGCGTCACGTAAAGGCCCTTGGCGTCCACAACCTTCCCAGCTTCGTCGGATGAAATATCCGGCTCGACTGCGGCAATTTTGCCATCCGCCACTGCCACATCCATTACCCGGTCAATGTTATTGGCGGGATCTATCACATGCCCGCCTTTCAGCAACAGATCATACTTTGGCTTCTGCTGCCCTGCCGAATAGGAAACGGAAGCCATCAGGATTATCATCAAGAATAGGATTTCTAACCCGCGGCATCGTTCGCTTGTCATGGGTTCACACTCCCTGGCACAATAAAATGACTTCATTGACCCCTACCCTGCACTGTGTTCGAGGGAAACGAGCTATCCCGGAATTCCAGTCCCGCTGTGGGACTGCCGGTCGTGCCGGTTTCCTGCGGCATCGGGAAAGATCTTGCTCAGGAAGTTGCCGCAGTTCGCTGAGGAGTCTTTCCTTCGAGATTGAAACTCGATTAGGTTCGGGTCGTTACCACCTCTTCCTTACCGTGTATTCCATAAGTCATGTCGTCCAGGGGAAGAACTCTACCACATCCAGAGTGCGGTTTGGATTGAAACCCGCGGTCCCGAATGTCTTGAAGATACTCCTGGGGTTCATAGTCTTGCCCTGTCAAGGCAAAGTAAGAAGATCCTGTTCTTAGCAAAGTAAGTCGTTCCTGTGGGCGCTAACCGAAGGAGCCCGTAGGGCGACTGAGGTTAGCGCCCTCGGCGCGCCTCAGCGGGTGCTTCCTCCTGCTTTTCCCACTCCCTGTTCCTGCCTCATAATTTTCCATAGCGGGGGACTCTGACCCAGATGGAAGTCTTTCATCCAAGGGCTGCCCGGGGTTCCCCGCCGAGGCTTCGAGATCGCACCGGCCGAGGCGGACCGGGTCGGTTGGGGAACCGGTTCACACCGGCTCACCTCCAGGGAGCGATCCCGGAAGCGCACCCACACCGTCTGGTCTCGCCGTTCCTCCACCCGCACCGTCGCGCCTCGCAACCCCGGGCGGATATCCGTCCGAGCGATCTGGTATTTCCGGGTGTTGTACCGAATCGTGTAATCGTTGGCCACCACGCGCTCCTCGACGTGGCTCAAGATCGCCGCCAGGTTGTGCTCGGCTCGCAGCGGTCGGTGGGCGTCGGTGGCATTCTCCGCTTCCACCGTGAAGCGACGATTCCATAGCGGCAGGTACTCCTGCTCCAAATAGGCGTTGGCTTCTTCCAGGGTTTGCACGCCCGCCTGGCGCAACCCCTTCACCAGCCGGTCCTGGGCGGTGCCGAAGAAACGCTCGATGCGCCCCTTCGCCTGCGGCGAGTGAGCGGCAATCCATCCCACCCCCAGCTCCTTCAGCGCCCGCCCGATCTGCGTCCAGGCCTCTGGCCAAGCCTCGTCCGAGGCCTCCCGCACCGCACGGTTCACCGTGAACATACTGTCCTTGTCGGTGTAATATTCTCCCGGCCGGCCCCACCGCTTCAGATAACTCTCCAGCAAAAGAAAGTTCTCCTCCGTGCTGTCGTGCTCGGCAAAGCGCGCCAGAGCGCGGCTGGTCGCGTCGTCGATCATTGCCAGCAGAAAGAGCTGCGGCCCTCGTCCCTCCAGCCAGTCGTGCTCCGACGAGTCCCACTGCACCATCTCCCCCCCACAGGACCGGCGTGCCCGCCACACGTGCATCTCTTCCACCCTCCGCCGCTTCCGCTTCCATACTCCCGCCTCCATCAGAATTTGCCGCACGCTCTCTTTGCTCACCACCACCCCGTGCTTCTCCCCCAGATACTCGGCCGCCAGTGTCGGCCCAAAGTCGGCGTACTCCCGCTTCACCAGCCGCACCACTTTCGCCCGCACCGTCGCGCTCAATTTCCGCTTCGAGACCCGCCCGCGCAGCCGGTGCAGAATCCCGCCATCCCCCTCCTTCCTCAGCCGCCCCACCAGCTTTCGCACCCAGCGCTCGCTCAGCTTCAACTGCGCCCCCGCCTGCTTCTGCGTCAGGTGTCCCTTCTCTGCCTCGTGCAAGACCTTCAAACGATCCCGCTCTCTTGTGCTCATCCACAACTCCTGTTGTTTGTTCATCCCGACATTTTGCCGGCTTCCAACAGGAACTTCTTACTTTGCTCCAATAGGATCTTTTCACTTTGCTGCGACAATTCATAGTCTTGCCCTTGCCCCGGCGTCACTTTCCGGGTAAACTGCCGTCCTGACTCCGGCAGCGCGTAAGACTGGCCTCGGCTCCAGCATGAAAATTTCCCAGGGCAGAAGCCCCGCAGGAGGGTATCCGCATGTCCAAGATGAACCGGCGAGAGTGCGTGCAGGGAGTTCTGGCAACCTTTGCCGCTGCAGCTGTTCCGTCGGTCACCCAAGGATCGCCAGGCCCATTACCAGGCAACCAGCCGGGCTCAGCGGACGGCAAGTTCAAGATCTGCCTGATCTGGGGTGACAGTGATCAGCACCGGGTGAAGCTTTCAAAGCAGATTGGCGTCACCCATGCGATTGCCGGCACCGCTTCTCAACTCGGCCGGGTTCCCCGCTCCCGATACATGGATACCGTGGCGAAAATCAAAGCTGACTACGAGGCAGCCGGACTGGCCATTGCAGGCATTGAAAGCCATCCCGTGCCGGCGGAGAAAATCAAGCTCGGACTGCCGGGCCGCGACGAGGAGATTGAAAATTATATCGCAGCAATCCATGCGATCGGCAAGGCGGGCATTCCCATGGTCTGCTACGACTTTATGGCAGGCATCGATTGGTACCGCACGGGGATGCATGTCCCGGGACGAGGCGGCTGCAGTTCCGTTTCATTTAACATCCGCGATGTCCCCCCGGGGCTCACGAAGTGGGGGCGAATCAGCAAAGAGAAGATGTGGGAAAACATCACCTACTTTCTGAAGGCCGTCATTCCTGAAGCCGAGAAGGCGAATGTGAAGATGGCCCTGCACCCGGACGATCCGCCTGTGCCCGAACTCCGTGGTATTGCGCGAATCATCATCAGCCCGGACGCCTACCGCCGCGTGATGAATATTGTGCCGAGCCCGGTGAACGGAGTGACGTTTGAAATTTCCGTCTATTACCTGATGGGCGCAGATCTTGAAGCCGTGGCCAGGGAATTCGGGCGCGAGAAGAAGATCTTCTATATCCATTCTCGCAACCTGAAAGGCACCCGAGACAATTTTGTGGAGACTTTTCAGGACAACGGAGCCATCGACTTCGGCAAGGTGTACCAGGCGCTGCACGACAGCGGAGTTCACGTCCCGCTGCGGCCCGACCACGATCCGATTCTTGACGGGGAAACGAACGTCCAACCGGGATACGGCGTCCTGGGCAAGATTCTTGCCGTGGGTTACATCAAGGGAATTCTTGATAGCCGGCATATTCCCTACGTTTAGCGAATGATGATGGCAAAACTGCAGACCACATCTCGCCGGGAATGACGCGAAAGGCGTTCCGGGACCGTCGAAGACAACTGAGGAGGTGAGGAAAAGATGTCTAAAGAGGATGGGATGAGGGTTGGCCGGCGGGGAATTTTGAAAACCTCCGCGGCAATGCTGGGCGGTGCTTTGCTGGGTTCGGACGCCGAAGCCGGCGCGGAACCAACGATCGAACAGAACGTCAACACAAAATCAAGTCCATCAACCCTGAAGATTACCGACCTGCGTGTTGCGACCATCGTCAAGCCGGGCCCCAGCCCCTGCCCCATCATTCGGATTGACACCAACCAGGGCGTGTACGGACTGGGCGAGGTGCGAGACGGCGCGAGCGCAACCTACGCGCTGATGCTGAAGAGCCGCATCCTGGGCGAGAACCCGCTGCGCATTGACTATATTTTCCAGAAGATCAAGCAGTTCGGCGGCGATGCCCGTCAGGCGGGCGGAGTGGTCTCCATCGAGATGGCGCTGTGGGATATTGCAGGGAAGGCTTACAACGTTCCCGTCTATCAGATGCTGGGCGGCCAATGGCGCGACAAGATTCGCATCTATGCCGATACGACCGAATCCAAGGATCCAAAAATTTATGCTCAGCGGATGAAAGCCCGCAAGGAAGAGATGGGACTGACGTGGCTGAAAATGGACCTGGGCATCAATCTGATTGAGCACATTCCTGGCACAGTCATGCGGCCCTCGGGCATGAGCCGGTGGGAAGAGAACTTCCAGCCCCACCCCTTTACAGCAATGGAAGTGACCGACAAAGGCATTGAGAAATTGAGCGAGTTTGTGGCGGCGGTGCGTGAAGCGGTCGGCATGGACATTCCGCTTTCCATGGACCATCTGGGGCACATCGGGGTCAAATCCTGCATCCGCCTGGGCGAGGCTTACGAAAAATTCAACCTTGAATGGATGGAGGACGTGATCCCCTGGTTCTACACCGACCTGTTAAAGCGCATCACGGAAGAAAGTCCGACCCCAATACTCACGGGTGAAGACATCTACCGCGAAGAAGATTTTGAGAAGCTGTGCGCGAACCATGCCGTGGATAAAATCCACCCCGACCTCTCGTCTTCCGGCGGCATCCTCCAGACGCATCGGATCGGTGACATGGCTTTCAAATACGGTGTTCCGATGGCCATGCATATGGCAGGAACTCCCATCGCCTGCCTGGCCAGCGCCCACTGTGCGGCAGCAACCCGGAACTTTCTCGCCATGGAAAATCACTCCCTCGATGTTCCCTGGTGGCAGGACCTTGTCGAGGGCATTGACAAACCCATCGTCCATAAGGGATATATCACTGTTCCGGAGCGGCCCGGCCTGGGAGTGACACTCAACGAGGACGTTGTCCGGAAGCACCTGAAGCCCGGGACAGGATACTTTGAGCCCACAACCCAGTGGGATGAGGAACGTTCCTGGGACCGCTTGTGGAGTTAAGTTCTGCGTTAATCGAGGGCTGAAAAGCTTTTTTTCCAGTGGCTTTTTTCCCACTGGCAAGAGCCTTGGTCGCACCGGGTGACCAGGGCTCCCCCTAGGTGATATAGTGGAACCATAACGAACTGCCTGTAGCACAACAGGCTGCATTGTTAAATTTCAGCAAACCGTGGAGGTCGTCCAAATGGACCCGAAGTTTTTTTCTGCTGACCGGCGAACATTCGTCAAGTGGGCGGTGGCCCTGCCCTTGTTTGGACAGATTGCAGCCCAGGATGTGTTTGGAAAAGCTCACTCAGGCGTCAGTAAACTGACCGGAAAACCAATCACCACTTACAAGGACCTGGGTGTCCGGACCCTCATCAACGCGCGCGGGACCTGGACCTATCTCAGCGCCAGCCTGGAGCTTCCGGAGGTGAAGCAAGCCCAACTGGAAGCGGCAAAGCACTACGTTGATGTCATCGAGCTCCAGCACGCGGTAGGCCGGCGGCTGGCGGAGCTTTCCGGCGCGGAATCAGGCATGGTGACCTCAGGCGCCGCTGGCGCCATGGCTTCAGCCACTGCGGGCTGCATCGCCGGTACCGACCCCGAGAAAATCTGGCAACTGCCTGACACAACCGGAATGAAAGATCAGGTCATCATGTTCGGTGGCCGCATTGCTTTCGACAACGCGATCCGGCTGGCAGGCGGCAAGCTGGTTGTCGTCCACACGCATGATGAACTTCAGAATGCGATTAACGACAAGACGGCCATGGTTTACACCACCCGCCTGGGCGACCAACTGAAGAAAGCGCTGGCCATCACCAAGGGCGCCCGCGTGCCTCTGCTGCTGGACGATGCCGCCGGTATTCCGCCTATTTCGAACCTGCGGCTTTATTCTCAAATGGGATGTGATCTCTACGCCTTCAGCGGCGGCAAGGGCTTGCTGGGTCCGCAGTGTTCCGGACTGCTGCTGGGGCGCAAAGATTTAATTGAAGCGGCGCTGGCCAACACGAACCCATGGGAAGGCGCCGTGTGCCGTCCCATGAAAGTGGGCAAGGAAGAAATCATGGGCTGCCTGGCGGCCGTGGAAGCCTGGCAGAAGATGGATACCGACATTCTTTATCGCCGCTGGAATGCGCGGGTCAGTCGAATCGCCAAACTGGTGGATACGGTGCCGGGAGTTAAGACAAAAATTTACGTGCCTGAAGATGGGAACCGCTATCCCACTCTGCGTGTCATGTGGGACGAGCAGGCATGGAAATTCAGTGTGCCGGATTGCGCAAAGAAGCTGAGCGACGGAGAGCCTAGAATTGAAGTCCTGACCGCCAGCAACCCGAGTGGAGTACTGGCCCGGCTCCATAAAGACTCCACGAGACCCGGCACTGAAAACCACCTTGAGATAATCTCGATGAGCCTACAGCCGGGCGAAGACCTCATCGTTGGCAGGCGGCTGCGGGCAGTCCTGACTGAGGCCCGCAAATCCGCTTGAGCGGAACCACGTCCAGGGGCTTGCACACCTTGCCCCGCAGAAACCAAAGCCTGTGACCGCATTGAGATCAGGCCCCTTTTTCAACCCTCGCAGCCGGCGCTCCGGTTCAAGCGCCGGCCTTTCGAGTGTCAAGAATCGTGCCTTACTTCACCACCGCTGCGATGCCGTTTATTTCAAGCAATGAACGGCCCGGGATTCCGGCCACGGCAACCGTGCAACGCGCCGGCCCGCCATTCGGAAAGTAGGAATAATAAACTTTGTTCATCCCCTGGTAATGTTCCAGCGTGGCCAGATAAACATTCAGTTGCAAAATGCTGTCCATGGTTCCGCCGCCTTCTTCCACGATGCGCTTGATGTTCTCCATCACTTTACGCGTATGGTCTTCAATCGTGGCGCCCTCAACGGCCCCACTGTCATTCGCTCCCTGCCCCGAGATGTAGATCAGCCCGTTATGCACCATCGGACCATGATGTTTCGGCTTGTCCTGCGGTGGGGCGGCAGCCTTTGCCAGCAGTTTGGGTGCACCCCATATTGACGCTGCAACCGCCGCCATATTTGTCAGGAACGCGCGCCGTTTCTCATTCTGTTTTGTGTCCATCGTGTCCTCCTGTTCGTCAGTCAGTTTTTCCTTATTGGCGGACGACTTCCGCAATACAACTGATTTCAACCAGCGATTTGCCGGGGATTCCGGCCACCGCGACCGTGCAGCGTGCGGGGCCCCTATTGGGGAAGTACGGCCGGTAGGCCTTGTTCATGGCTTCATAAAATTCCAGCGTTGCCAGATAAACCGTCAACTGCAACACGTGGTCCATGTCTCCCCCGGCCGCCTCCACCAGTTTCTTCACGTTGTCCATCGCCCTCTGAACGTGGGTGGTGATGTCCAGCGTCGCCTGCTCCTGATGTTCGTTGGCGCCCTGGCCAGCCACATAGATCAGGCCGTTGTGCACAACGACAGGGGCGATCCCCCCCTTCGCTGGCTGACCGTCATAACCCAGTTTCAGAATGCCGCTTTGACCTTGCGCAGCCGGAGCGCTTCCCGCAAGGCCCACACCTTCAGGGACAGATCCCACATTCGGTGAATTCAACCGCAATGCAGACTCCCTGTGAATTCCGGGGTCGTTGAACATGATGTCCTCTCCTTCTGTGGCTCCCGTTACGGGACAGCACGCGGGGAGCCTCGAATTGCTCAGCCTACGAATTAAAACTTACGGCAGGTACGGCGAATTGTATAACTTTTGGGGTTTAGAATCCACCGTGCTTGCGCTAATGCTTTCAATAATGACACGCCAGTTCCGGACTTCCGGCGCGCGGCGCAACCGTGCATGTTCAGCATCTGTCAGGGCGGTACCAGTGCCGGGTTCAGGTCGCGGGCCTTTTTGAACTCCACCGCGGCGGCCTGGTGTTCACCTTCTTTGCTGAGAGTGAGCGCCAGATTGTAGTGCGCCTCGGCCGAATTGGGATTCAACCGCAACGACCGGCGGAACGCCTCGGCGGCTTCCTGAAGGTCGCCATGGTCAAGCAGCGCCAGCCCCAGATTGTTCTGCACTTCGGGATTGCCGGGAAATCGTTTCGCCAGGCCTTTGAATTGCTGGACAGCCTCCTCGACCTTCCGCTCCTGCATCAGCGTCAACCCAAGGTTGATTCCGGCGTCCAGATAATCAGGCTTTAAAGCGAGCGCCAGACGGAAATCAGCGGCAGCGCTCTTCACATTGCCCAGCCGGGCCTCGGCCAGCCCGCGGTTGTAATGCGCTTCCGCAAGGTCGGGAGCAACCGCAACAGCCTTGTCAAATTCTTTAGCGGCCCCATCTTGGTCACCCAGTTGCCACAGCACCCGCCCCAGCCCGATCAGGGCGTCCGGATAATCGGGCTTGAGCTCGACAGCCTTTTCCAGGTTGGAGCGGGCTTCCGTCAGGGTTCCTTTCTGCTCAAAAGCCAGTCCCTTCAGATAATAAGCGGCGGGATTTTCATTCCAATATTTCAGGGCTGATGCAAGGTCAGCCAGGGCCTTGTCGGGTTCATGATTGTTCAGGTGATCGGCGGCCGAGAGGGTCAGGCTCTTGGCCTGCGCCACGCTCGCTCGAAACTGGCTAAAGCCCGCGATTTGCTGCATTTCCTTATCCGCCTGCGCCTTTTCGCCGCGCGCGCGGATTATCATTGCGCGGTTATAGCGCGCCTGCTCAAAATCTGGCCTTAATTGGATCGCTGCATCCAATTCTTTTAAGGCCTCATCCGGTTTGCCTCCCGAACGCAAAGCGAGGGCAAGGTTGTAGTGCGCGTCGGGATCATTGGGTAATAGTCGAACAGCTGTCCTGAATTCTTCAAGGGCCTCAGGTTGATTCCCCAGTCGGCGCAATACGATTCCGAGACGCTCGTGCACAGGACCAAAATCGGAACGGATACGAATCGACTTGCGATATTCGGCCAGGGCGTCCTGGCGTTTGCCCTGCTGCTCATAGGTCAGGCCAAGATTGTAGTGCGCCAGATAGTCCTGCGGCGCCAGGGTCACAGCTCGCTGGAGTTCACGTGCTGCACCCGCAAGGTCGTTGCTTTTTGCCAGCGCCAAGCCCAACGCAAGGTGCATGGGCGCGGAATCAGGCTTGAGGCGAACGGCTGCCTTAAAAGCGGTGATGGCCTCAGCCAGTTGGCCGATCTTTTCGAGTGTTATTGCCAGGTTGTATTGCGAGTCGGGAAACTGCGGCCAGAGTTCACTTGCGCGCCGGAACTTCTCTATGGCCGAAGGGTAATCGGCCTTTCTGGTAAGATCAATCCCTTCTTTGTTCAGCTGAACGGCCAATTCCTGGTTTGTCGTGGACGACCCATGAACCTGGGCCAGGGAAGGCATACTGCAGACTGCAATTCCCAGGTAGAAGGTAAGAAAAAAGCCGCACCAGCACAGAAGCTTTTTGTACCCGGCCCCACCCAGACTAACCGGCATTAAATATCCTTCAGCGTTGAAAAAAGCCCGGGCAGCGGAACTGTCAACATGTCGTTGCAGCTACGCCGCCCGGATGGATAGCCTCCGCTGATGTTCAGATCAGAAGTTCAGCTTTAGCGCCATCTGAATGATGCGCGGAGCACGGGCGCTTGTAACAAAGCCAAAGTTGCTCGAGGTAAAGCTGCCCGAGGGGTTGTTAAACTGAGCGTGGTTGAATGCATTAAAGAACTCAGCGCGGTATTCAAGCCCCTTTGTTTCGGAGAACTTGAACTCCTTGTGCAGCGCCATGTCGAAGTTGACGATCCCGGGGCCATGGAAGAACGAGCGTCCCGCGTTCCCGGGAACCCCGAGAATCTTATTGTTGGGATCCAGGCCGTATTCGGGGAAGAAAGTGTCCGCCGAGAAGTACGGGTGTTTCACAGAGCCATTAATCACCACATCATTTCGTGGATCATATTTCTGAATGGCCCCCCCAGTCCAGTTCGGCCTGTCTACACCAGAGCATCCGCAGAGTGAGTAGTCACCGCCGCTGCCCATTCCGATTGCGAACCCGGTTGTGAGCCGGGTAATGCCCGAAAAGTCCCATCCTCCAAGCACTTGTTTCCCGATACCCTGGGATGGGCCTGGCAGAGCCCACACGTAGCTGAAAACGAAATTGTGGGTCAGGTCATACGTGGAGAGACCCCGGCTCATTTTTGCATTAAACGGGTTGATGTTTTGCGAAAAAGCCGAGGAATCATCGATTGATTTTGACCAGGTGTAAGCGCCAAGAAACTGGACAGCTCCGACCCTTTTCTCCATTGTAACCTGCAGCGAATTATATGCGGAATTGGCAATGGTCGCCGTATAGTTGTTATCCGAGAAGTCCATGATGGCGTTCAGACCCTGCCCAATTGCAAAGCGGCCCGAAGTCACGGAATGGGGACGCGTCCCGTATTGAAAGTTCCCTCCACCCAGGGGATACGTCGCGTCTTCACCGTTTGGGCCGCAGCCGTTTGCTGGCCCCAAAAGAGCCAGTACTTGAAGGCATAACGCCGCATTGCCTGGATTCGACGAATACCCGGCAATCAGGTGATGCCCGTTTGTCCCTACGTAGGCGAGAGTCAGCAACATTGTGCTGCTCAGCTGCCGCTGGATGCTGAAATCATAGTGCTGAGAGTAAGGAAGCTTGTTGTTCAGGTCAAATCCGGGCGCACTCGCAATAGGCTGAAGCTGAGCCCAGTTGATTGTCTGCGGGTTGGGGAGATTGAAGGGGAACCGCTGGCCGGGCCCCCCCGCAGTTTGGCGGTTCTTATAGGGCTCCGCGAAGTAAGTCTGGGTAGGACTCACGTAGAAGAGACCTGCAGGCGCATCACCCACTTCATAAAACTGGGTGAGGTCTTCGACGTTGGTATAGTAAATGCCATAGGAGGCCCGGATGCTGGATTTGCCGGGACCGCCAAACACCTTGCCCATCATGCCGCTGCTGAAGCCTGGAGAATAGGCCACGCCGATACGGGGAGCAAAGTTTTTGTAGTCGTTGGGGGCCAGCCCTTGTGCGACGCCTGGATCTCCAGGACACAGCCAGCCCTTCGGCGCGGTGGGATAAATGGTCGACTGGACATTAAAGTTTATCGCCTGAATTCTGCAATAGCTCGGCGTCCTGTCCAGCTTGTCACGGAAAAAGGTGCTGGTCTCCCACCTCAAGCCGTAGTTGACTGTTACGTTTGATTTTATCTTATAGCTGTCCGCCACAAACAGCGCACCGTATTCTGATCGCGAATCCAGAAATTGCCGGCTGGATTGGATAAAGCCCACAGGCGCCCCAATCAGATAATCGGCAAAGTCACTGCCCGTTTCCGAGCCGTCGAAATCAAACACGCCGTTTTCTGCGTAGGTGTTTCTTTCGTTGATCTGGAACCGCTGGTAGTTGCCGCCAAATTTAATGGTGTGCTTTCCCCGAACCGAGGAGAAGTTATCGGATATCTGATAGGTATTGTTGAACTGGCCGGTTGTGCCATCCGGAAGCCCAATCGAGACCCCTGTGTTGTCAAGAGTGATCAGAGGAACACCTTGAAGGCTTGGCACCACGGGAATGATCCCTAATCCTCCCGTCACGAACCCAAGAGAGGACAGATCCGACACCAGGCCTCCCTGCGGCTGGCGCTGGGTCATGGCTGTTCGGAAAAAGGAAGCATGGGCTTCATTCACATTCGTCGCTCCAAACGTGCGCGTATTGCTCAAGGCGGTCTGCATGGCCTGCTGCGGTGTTGAAGCCTCGAAGCCCGGTACATTGGCGGCTGGGTAAGGGTCAAGGAGATTGGTATTGTCCAGGGCATAGTACAATGACCAACGGCCTGTGCCCTGCGTGTCGAAGTCGCTTTTGACAGAGAATTTATCGTCCCGGAGGTGCTGTTTTTGAGATGTCGTCGAAAAAGTCCCACCGCCCAGACCCGGGCTTGCCTCAGGAATGAAACTCAGCGTCCCGGCTGCAGCCGGTGACCACGCGGCCTGGGGAATGATGCCGCCAGGGAAGACACAGTCAGCAGTACTTGCACAGCCCGGGGTATAGTACGGCTCCCCGTTGCTCACGGTATAGCCCAGTCGGTTGGTCAACACCTCGTTCAAACAGCCGCTCCCCGCGGTATCGCAACCCTGGACCACCGCAGCGGGGTCAAGCAAATCACTCACGTTACCTGCTCTCTGCGCGGCAGTGGGCACAGAGATCGCGCCGGTCGAAACGCCGAGAGATTGCCGGGTTCCCTGATAATCACCGAAAATGAAAAGCCGATTCTTGATGATGGGCCCGCCCATGGTGGCGCCGAACTGATTCCGCTTGAAAGCCCCGCGGTCCGAGTCAAAGAAATTACGTGAATCGAATTTTTCGTTGCGTACGAACTCAAACGCCGAACCATGCCATTGGTTCGTGCCGCCTTTGGTCACCACATTGACAGTTGCTCCGGAATACTGGCCATATTCTGCTGAGCCGGCGTTGGTGATCACCTTGAATTCCTGAATCGAATCCAGATTGGGAACAAGACCGGCGCCGTTATTCCTTCCCTCTTCGACGCTCCCGCCATTCAGCATGAATCCGTTGGCAGCCTCCCGCCCCCCGTTGACGGAGAAGTTTCCGGCGTTCCCGGTGCCTGCAACCGGCCGGTCACCCAGTGATCCCGTCGTACTCTGGGGGGCCACACCCGCCTGCAGCCCTAGCAAATCGATGTAGCTGCGGCCGTTGAGCGGCAGAGAGAGCATTTTGCGGCTCTCAATCACATCGCCCATGGAAGTACTCTCGGTCGCAACCTGTACAGCCTCGGCCGATACCTCCACAGACTGTTGTTCGCTGCCGATTGCGAGCTTGGCATCCACACGTAAACCCTGATTGATGAGCAGGGTGATACCACTCTGGACATATGCCTTGAATCCCTTGGCCTCAACCGTAACGCTGTAGTGCCCAACCGGCACAACGGGAAACCCGTAGGCCCCACTGGAATTTGAACTTGTCTTCATGACCGCGCCGGTATCCTGGTTCTTCAACGTGACACCGGCCGATGGTATGGCTGCTCCGGACGGGTCGGTTACCACCCCGGAAATGGATCCACTATCAGTTTGTGCTCTCAGCCTTGGTGCCACGCCCAACAAAGCGCAAAACAATAAAGCAAACAGCACAACCTGGGTTCGCCCCTCTTTCATAATCAAATTCCTCCTCAGTTCTGTGTCCAAATTGGTCCCCATCGTTGCCTGTACGCGGCGCGATTTACGCTCAACGCCCCTCTTGTGAACAGACTGTTCGTCATCACGCTCAACGAACACACCTGTCACGCAGCGCGCAGCGCACGTCCGAACCCAAATTTTATTGAGCAAAGTTCAAGGCCATGAAGCTGACTAGCAGCAACAGCGCTTGCGCTACCTGCTCTTCCCGACGCAAGAGATCTAAAAAGCCAACCTCGTCTGACTTGGCGCAACCGCCTCACCCCATGTTATAGGCGCCTCATCTGTTGGCACATAGAAGTACTGCAAGGTTGATCGAACGAACAAAACTTCCTACAATTGCGTTATGTTGCGAGTATTGGGATGGAGCGCAGGAGCCCAGCTTGGCCTTTTGCCTGATATGCCCCCCTAATACAAGAACAGCCCTCGCCTAGTATGAAATGTTGCCTTTGGATAGTGTTAGTCTGCGCTACGCTCTGAGAGGTATCATGGGTAACTTGGCGGTGTCAAGAAAAATTTAGCGGGCTTTTTCTCAGCGTTTACACCCTGCGCAATGCTTTGGCCCCTGATTGAGAAAATCGAATTAGACGTGGCACGAATGGTCTAACATAAGGCTCATGCGGCTGGATCATGTTATGGCAAATCGGATGCTGGTTTTGTTCATAGGCACCGTCACACTGGCATCCATTTGTGGACTGGCACTAGGCTCCGAGGATCTCTCCCAATCTGCCCTGACCCATACCAACCAGGCAAAGAAGTATCTCGATCTCAAGGATTTAGACCGCGCCAGGAATGAGCTGAAGACTGCCATCCGGATGGACCCAACCTACGGCGAGGCCTACGATGTTCTGGGGCAGCTCGACCTCCGGACCGGGAACACCGAAGGTGCAATCTCGGCCTTCAGACAGGCTGTGAAACTGCAACCGAAATCTTTCAGCTCCCGGTACGGGCTGGCCATGGCTTACCTGCGAGAACACGATGTCCAACAGGGGCTTAGCGAGCTCAGGACAGCTGTATCGCTCCGCCCGGCAGACGTCGATGCAAATTACAACCTCGGAGTGTTGCTTCTCGACCAGGGCCACACATCGGAGGCTATTGAGCACTTGCGCCGGGCCCAGGCCCCCGGTGAGAGCCGGCCTGACGTTGCTTACCAACTGATCCGCGCAGAACTGGCGGCCAACAATTTTGCCGAAGCAAGGAAGGATGGCAGGAAGGCCTCACAGGCCCTGGCATCGGACCCCGCCTGGCAGGCGGCTGTCGGCCAGCTTTTCCTTGAACATCACGAGGCCGGCGAGGCAATCGCATATCTTTCAAGGGCGCACGCGCTCCGCCCTGATTCGGTTGAAGTCCAGCGGCAGCTTGCGGGTGCCTGCCTGGAATCCAACCAGCCTGGCAAGGTGCTCGATCTCGTCAAAGAGCCACAAACAGCTGATGACTATTACCTGCTGGCCGGCGCAAACTATCTGCTGCGGCATTATGAGCTTGCCGCAAAAAATGCAAACGCGGCGCTTCACATGGATTCCAGCCAGCCCCGCTACCTGCTGCTTGCCGCTCGGATCGAACAGCACCTCGGCCGGCACCAGGATGCGCTCTCGCTGCTGGAAAACACTATCAGGCTGGCGCCGAAGTGGGCTGACCCGTACTACAGTGCGGGCGTAAGCCTTTATTGCGAAAAGCGATACACGGAAGCGCAGAAATACCTCGGCAGGTCGCTGGAGCTTCAGCCAGATTCAGCCCGGGCCCTTTTCCTCTACGCGGTCAGCCTGGTCAGCGAAGGGAATGAGCAGGAGGGGGAAACCTATCTCCGCAAAGCCGTCGCTCTCAATCCAGGCAACGCGCACTTCCGGTACTATCTGGGCGAAATTCTGATGCGGCAAAACAGATTGTCTGAGGCCGAAGAGGTTTACAGGCAGGCCGTCCGCATCGACCCGAATTATGCGCCGTTGCATTACCAGCTTGGGAAACTTCTGCTGCGGAGCAATCATCCCGCCGTGGCGGCGCAGGAAACCGAAAGGGCGATCAGCCTTGACCCGGACCTGGCTGAAGCCTACTACCAGCTCAGCCAGGCTTACAACAGACTGGGAGAAAAAGAAAAGTCCACCCGCGCGGCTGCCATCTTCGCCAAGCTAAAGAAGGAACCCGTCGGCGACAAGGAAAAGTTTTATGAGAGCGTGAAGAAAGATTTGGGGCTGCCGTAATCGAGGTTTTAGCCTTTTACCCTGTTATGCAAGGACTTTATGGCAGCCGTGGCTTGCCCGCTTCCACTCTGCCCCGAAGCACGGTGATCGAAGCTTTCGGCAGCGTATACCGCGCATTCGGGCCGCCCGGAACTGTCGTACGAACGGGTGGATTGTCAGGATCGGCGTGGGACTCAGGTCCCGAAGAATGCCACAGGTATTGCTCGCTGCCGAACGTCACGCTGTGTACCTGACCCGCAAAATGAATCAAGCGTCCGCTTTCTGAATCCTCGAAAGCAACCTGGACTGTACGCGCATTGTTCCGGTCCTTGTTAATCAGCAGGATCGACCAATCGCCGTCCGGCCGCTTTAGCGCATAACTTGTAATCAGCGCGTTCCCCGCGGCATCCTTCACGGTCCCCCAAACCCGGTACATGTGATGGACGCCCGAGTGGTGCGACGCCCATTCCAGGTTAATCAAATGGCTGGCATAGTACTCAGCGGTGTACCCGCTGACCTTGAAGTTGGAGTCGCAAACAAAGTTGCTCCACGTGCCCCATCCATGGCACCCGCGGTTGGGGGGCTGGGGCTGGATGGGCGAATGAAAATATGCGCCCCCGCCTTCCAGAAAGAAACTTCCAACACTGTCAGCCAGCCAGAGTCCTGAGAAAATGTCCGACATATAGGGCGTCATCTCCCAGGAAACATTGCTCTCTGTATTCATCAGCGGAATACCATCAGGAAGGCCATCATCGCGCAACGCCTGGAGACAGCTTCGTGTCAGTTCCGGCTCACGGTAGAGGTCGGCCCAATTCACCGCACACGGATCAAAGGGATAGTGTTCAAAGGAGACGAAAGCAAGTTCCTGTATTCGCCCGCGCGCCTTCAGATAGTCGAGAAAGCGCCCAAACCAGGAGGTTCTTCCCTGCGCGTCCGGCCAGACGGAAATGTCCTGGTTAATCCCTTGAAACACCGGCCCGCCCAGCTTAGCGTCAGGATCAACCTTGTGGATGGCGTCGGCGAATTGCAGATAGAGCGCGGCATAATCTTCAGGCATGCAATATTGACCGTCGCATTCCTCTCCCATCTCAATCCGCGCTACGGGGTAACCTCGTTTCTTGAGATAGGCAACCTGCGCTGCCGCGTCTTCCGGAATACTGAACAGGATGGCAACGGGAATGGTAGCCGGCAATTTGTTGGTGATGCCGCTGGTGAAAAACAGGTCAAACCCGGTCTGGGAGCCATGAGAATTCAAGTCCGAAGCGGAATGCCAGGGGTCGGTGGAAGAACAGTACGTCGGCGTCTGGCTGGCGTCGGGAGCGTGTTTCACCAGGTCGATGAATGTTCCGTCATCCTGCAGAATGCCTGCGTAAACCTGCTGAATCGCATAGCCAAGCCGGTCGCGCGGGTCGCTGCCGGCGGGCGCTTCGGAGCCGCTTGCGGACTTCGTCATCACAACACGGATCCAACGTGTTGCCACCGGTGAACGGGAAAGCTTCAGCGTCACCTGTCCTCCGCTCCCATTGCGGACGCTTCCGTGCGCGAAGAGGTTCCAGCGCCCCGAGGCCTGCTGTGCCACTCCTCCACCGCCCGCGGAATACTGGCCCTCCCAGCTCATGGGGTCGTCACCGGTCCAGTATTGGACTTCGTAAACACTTGCGTAAGGATTTCCCCAGTCAATCCGAAGAGCGTTGACCTTTTCCACCGCGCGCAGGTCAATGATGATCCATTGGGGATGCAGGTCGTCATCCTCTCCGGTAAAGGCCTTGGTCAGGTAGGGATTGCTCTTCCAGAACGTGGCAGGATCGCCGTCCGTCAAGCGCGAATAGCCACTGGCAGCCCCTCCGTTGCTGGTGGTCCCCCGGCGAGGGAGCGGATAGCCAAACGAGTTCCGCAGGGATGCTTTGGGCGTCGCACTCCCGGTAAAATACCCTTCGCGCCTGGCCGGATCGCTCCACTCACCATCCGAATTCCAATGCCAGGCTTCAATCGCCAGTTCGGTGTGGAGGCGATAGGTGATGGGCCCCCATCCGGCGGAAAGGCATTCGCGGATAATCTCGGGCGTGTAGATTTTTTCGATGATGGACGGAGACAGCTCGTCCATGGAACTCCCCAGGCTTTCATCGGGGTCGAAAGAGTTCACCACATGGCCAGGGGTTGTGTCCACCCGGAGCAGCGCCGCAGCAGAACTTGCCTGGCCCCCATCGCCATCGTCGCGTGCGATTCCAGCAAAAGTCGACCCAGGCAGAGCCGAAAGTGTCGCAGCACCTCCTACTCCGGCCAGGAACCTGCGTCGCGACACGCGTGACTTGAGGATATCGTTATCAGCCTTGCTCATCTCGGAATAACTCCATTAGAAATTGCCGCCAGGCCCTTCTGGAAATGGCTGACGGGTATGAATCAGACGATGTATCAGTCCAGAAAAGCGTCCTCTTTCGGCCGCGGGAATTTTGAAGAGTCTCCTCTATTTGGGAAGCTCCCTTCTCAGCTTTGATCCCTGCTTGGCGGCGTAGGCGTTGAACTCTTCAATCATCTGCGGTGTCCACTGGCCGTCGATTTGCCCCGGACTGTACTTCTTCTCCCGTAGCATCATAAACCCCCACTCATCAACCAGGTGGTCCATCTCCGCGTGGTCCGCCACTTTTTCCGCCAGTTGCGGCGGAATGAAAGTGATCCCTTCCGGATCGCTCACCGCAATGTCACCCGGCATCACTGTCGCCTGACCCATCCGGATCGGCACGTTGATCCCCATCAGCGTCGTGTTTCTTAGCGCCGATGGGTCCGTCCCCCGGCAAAAAACCTCAAACCCTTTCATCCCCTCGATCTCGGCCGTATCGCGGATCGACCCATTCACGATGAGTCCGTTATGGCTCTTGGTAAACACCGAGGTGGCCAGATTCCCCCCGATGATCGTCCCGTCCTTGATCTTCCCGAACAGGTCCACCACCATAACATCCCCCGGCTGCAGCCGGTCGATGATCCAGGAGTTCTCGCCGTGAACCTTTTCCCCTTCTTTTTTCGCATTGGCCCTGATCACCGAATCCAGGTCCGGCCGATAGGGCATGAAGACCGCCGTCACCACGCGCCCCACCAGCCTCTGCTTCTGCGGATTGATCACCGTCCACCCGGGCTCAAACTGATTGTGATAGCCCGCCCGCTGCAGCACTTCCCAGGCTTGCTCGGCCGTCACGTCCTTCAGGCGATCGAGCATAGAATCGGGCACATCCGGACGCCCGTCGGCAAACCGCGCCCCTTGCCAATCCGGCGTGAACTCGATGAGTTGCTGCTTCGAAAACATTCCAAGCTGGCCATAAGCTGGAATGACAACCATGGAACCCAAGACGAGTGCGATGACAAACAAAATCATTTTGTGCGTGCGTTGAACCATGATCTTCTGTTCTCCCTCCTTTGGGGATTGGATTGAACCTGCCCGAACCTCGGACAGCAAGAATTGGGGCAAAACGTCCAACCATTACACAATGGGCCGGCAATCTGCTGGGAAACCCGTGCCATTCGTTAACCCGGAAAGGGCGTTGCAGCAAGCGAACCCGGTTGGAGCTGCATCCAACCCGGAACCGCACCGGGAATGACACCCTCTGATTTCGCAGCAGACTGCCGGCATTTGAATCGTCAGTTCACGTCCGCCGTGGCGGCGTCTAACGGGGCTTGACGGCGATGGCGGAGATTTCAATTTTCGCGCCGTTCACCAGTTTCGCCACCTGCACGGTGGTTCGTGTGGGTTTGGGGTCAGGGAAAAACGTCTTGTATACGTTATTCATCTTCCCGAACTCATTGATGTCCGAGAGGTAGACGTTCACGGCCACCACGTTGCCCATGGTCATCCCTCCGCCCTCGACGATCTTCTGGATCAACCCCAGTGCGGCACGGGTCTGGCTTTCAATGTCGGGCTCGAGCTTCCCGTTGGCATCGGTTCCCTGGGTCCCGGCCACATAAAGAGTATTACCCACAAGAATCCCATTGCTGAAGGGCAACCCTTCCGGAGTTCCCGGCGGGTTGACGGCCCGCACCTGTTCCGCAGGCTGCTGGGGCTGAGACTGGGACTGGGGCGCCGGCGCCGAACATCCGACCATCAATGCTGCCACCGAAGCAATCGCTAGGAAATTTATCGCTTTCTTCATCGCTGGTTTTCTCTCCTTGGGCCGGCGTGACGGAGGTTGCGAGCGCAGTTCGCAGGCAGCGGACTTTTCCGCTTTCAACTCATGAATCACACCGGAAAATTTGGGATCGATTAGACGACTCCAATCGACCCCCACTATATACGCAAGAGCCCGTCTTGGTGCAATTATTTTGTGTGAATCCACAAGTTGATATGGTACCGTCTACTTCGCTCATTTCTGTGCCGTCAGCCGAACAGGATGCCTTGCAGAAAAGAAAATTCAGATAACTCCAGACGGAGATCGTGCCATGGCTGAAAAACACACTTCCCACGTGCGCTGGCTGCTGGTGATCTGGATGTTTATCGTCAGCGCTATTGCCTACCTCGACCGGGTCAATATCTCCATTGCCGGCCACACCATCATGGAGCAGTACCATCTGAGCACCGTGGAACTGGGCTGGATTTTCAGCGCGTTTGTGGTGGGCTACGCGCTGTTTCAGACCCCTGGCGGCAGCCTGGCCGACCACATGGGACCTCGCTGGGTGCTCACGGCCGGAGTCATCTGGTGGGGGCTGTTCACCTCGCTGACGGCGATGGTCCCGACGGGCATTGCCTCCGCCTTGTTCGTCTTTATCGCTGTGCGGTTCATGCTGGGGGCGGGCGAAGCAGTGGTCTATCCTGCTTCCAACAACGTGGTGGCCAACTGGGTGCCCACCCAGGAACGTGGCATCGCCAACGGGCTCATCTTTGCCGGCGTGGGCGTGGGGGCGGGCATCACCCCGCCGTTCATCACCTACATCCTGACTCATTTCGGCTGGCGCTGGAGCTTCTGGGGCAGCGCCCTGCTGGGCATCGCGGCCGGCGCCGTGTGGTTCCTGATCGCCCGCGATTCACCCGAACGCCATCCGTGGGTGTCGAAATCAGAACTCGAACTCATCCGCGCCGGGGTTGACGTCAAGCATGAGCAGCACGTCGAGTCGACACCCTGGCTCAAGATTGCCCGCAGCAAGGAAATTCTTGCCATCACCTTCAGCTACTTCTGCTACGGGTATGTCGCCTATATCTTCTTCACCTGGTTTTTCATCTATCTCACCACCGTCCGCGGCCTCGACCTGAAATCGGGGGCCGGCTACACCATGCTGCCTTTCATCGCCATGGCCGTCTGTTCGCCCCTGGGCGGCGTTATCTGCGACGTGGTCACCCGGCGCTACGGCAAGCGCTGGGGACGTTGCGGCATTGCGGTAGTGGGCATTGGGCTGGCATCCGTCTTCATCATGGTCGGGGCTGAGGCCGCAAGCCCTGAGGTGGCCAGCTTCGTTCTGGCGGGCGGGGCCGGCGCGCTCTATCTTAGCCAGAGCTCTTTCTGGTCAGTCAGCGCCGATGTTGCCGGACCGTGGGCGGGAACCGTTTCAGGCGCCATGAACACCGGCGGTCAGCTTGGCGGAGCACTGACCGCAACCCTCACCCCGGCCATCGCCGGCCACTTTGGCTGGAGCGCATCCTTCCTGACTGCCGCAGCACTTTGCGCGGTTGGTTCCGTGGCATGGTTAATCGTGGACCCCGACCGGAAGATTATGCCAACAGGCACTCTCGATTCAGCCGTAAGCAGTGAGGCAGGCGCATAGACGCCTTTAGTCCATCAGTTAGAGGAAAGCTGCCGCCAGTGTGGTGTCCCGCATGATTCCGTACGCCTCGGTCGAAAAGTCGTCATTCCGATCCCGCAGAGCGGGAGAGGAATCTGCTTCTCGACCGTGCTTCAAGCAGATTCCTCGGACCGGCAAAACCGCCGGTCCTCGGAATGACGGTCGCATGGCAAATATTTAGTTGGGACGCGACCCTAATGTTTGCCGGACTTTGCGAGGTATGGAATGAACCCGCGAGCGCGCGTGCGGATCCTGTAAACCGATTTTGTCGCCGTGATGTAGAGCGTGCGGTAGTCAGCGTCACCCCAGGCCAGATTGGCCGGCTGCTCGGGAACAACAATCGTGCCCAGATGATTTCCCGCAGCATCCCACACCCAGATTCCCAAAGGTCCCACAACGTACAGATTTCCCTTGCGGTCAACCTTCATGCCGTCCGGAACTCCTTCGTGCGGGCCACCCGCTTCGCTGCCGAATTCGCGCCCGTTTGCCAATTTGCCGCCGGGCAGAAAATCGTACACCCGGATGTCTTTCCGCTCACTGTCATCAATGTAGAGCTTCTTGCCATCCGGTGAAAACGCCAGCCCGTTCGGCTGGGCCATATCTTTAACGAGGAGTTGCATGCCGCCTTGCGCGTCAAGCCGGTAAACACCCTGGTACGGGATTTCCTGTTTCTGGTCCTTGGTCAGGTCCATATTGGGATTGGTAAAGTAGAAAGCGCCGTCAGGGCCTATCACGATGTCGTTCGGGGTGTTGAGCTTCTTTCCCTCATAGTTGTCTGCAAGCACCTTGTAATGGCCGTCCGGGTCCACCTGAATAACAGCCCTCAGAACACTCGCGCAGTCGATAAGGTGAAATTCGCGGTCGAAGGTGTTTCCGTCAGGATTGCCCAGAGAAATCAGAGTTTCCTTGTGCCCGTCGGGATAAACACGGAAAATCTTGTTGAGGATTTCGTCGCTGACATAGAGAAACCCATGCGGGTCCCAAACAGGGCCTTCCGTAAAACCGAATCCCGTCGCCATGCGTGTCAGCTTGGCGTGCTTTCCGATCAGCTTCCAGAACTTTGGTGAATTTGCCCGGAGCTCAAATTTCCGGAGAGCATGGGCATGCTGCGCCTTCAGCGCCACCGGCACGGTAAAAAGAAAGACCAATCCGACGATTATGGATTTGATTACGGACGCACCCTTTTCCATCTGCTGCAGCCTTCTCCGCACTCGAACCTCCATGAACCTTTATTTGGAACGTGGCGAACCGGCGTTGTTTGCCTCCGGGGATTTCATGGTTTAAACCCAGAATCAGGAAACTGGCAAGATCATCCAGTTGTACGGAGCTCAGTTTGCTGCCGTAGTCATCCGGCATGATCGACCGCGCCTCGTGCGTTATATGAGCGACGTCGGACTTCATCAAAAGATGAAAGGCGCCGTCTTCACTGAGCAGAGCGACAGAAAAGTTGTCTTCATTGCGGAGCATCCCGGAGAAGTGCTTTCCTGAGTGCGTGACGACGTTCACCAATTCCCACTGCCGCGGGAGATCTTTATTGGGCTGAAGGATCGTCTCGCGGATCACCTGTGCTGAATGAGTCTGGCCGAAATCAGTGAGGTCCGGGGCGATAAAACCGCCTTTGCCCTGCACCATATGGCATTCAGAGCAGCGGGCCTCTCCAAAAAACAGCTTTGCCCCCGCCGCAGGATCGCCTTTCACGTTTGCCGTGCCGCCGTTGCTGCCGCGCAGCGATCGAATATAGCTGATGATCTCTTCAATCTGCTGGTTGGTCAGAAAGTGGAATGAGGGCATCCCCTTGTCGGGTATGCCATGTTGGATGATCCTGGCCAGCGCTTCGTCGGTGCGCTGCGCCGCGGCCGGAGTGTCGACAATCGCAGGCGCGTGTTCTCCCCCCCGGGCGTCGAGACCGTGGCAGGGAGCGCAGTGGGTTGCAAATGATTGTTTTGCGTGTTCGAGCGCGCGCCCGGCTCCCCGATCTTTGTTGGTGTGGGACTGTTGACCACGGCATACGCCTGGAAGGACAAAAAGGGCCGCGCACAGGAAAGCGACGCAACATTTGAGAGGCCACAGAGTTCCAGGCTTCGCCGGCTCACACTCTGCTCTTCTCCCTGCGGCTGGAGCCCGCTTCGCAGTATCAATCAAGCCGGCGCCGATTGGCGATTCATTCATATTTCCCGCTTTCTGGTCACCCTGTAAAGGACAGAGAAATCTCTCTCTTGCGGAAGCTTTCCGGACCGCCTGATGGCTTCCCCTGCCGGAGGCTTTTTGTTTCCGCCCTGGTCCTCCCGGAACACCGGGCAGTCTACGGCAATCCGCTTGATGCTGTCAATTTGCCTGGCTGGCAAAAAATTCCATCAGGGTTGGAAATCCCCAGGGCCGATTCCTCCCGCTAGAGAGGCTTCTGGTGTTGCTCGACGTACTCGTCCAGTTTGGATTCCGGTGGCCCGATGTAGTGGAAAGGTTCCGCCCACTCCAGGCCATACTTCCGGCCCAGCTCCCGGTCTGAAGGAACGCCCCTGAGGGCTTCGGAATCATAGTCCAGCACTATATGCTTGAAGTATTGCCGATTGGCCGTGTCATCGTTGTCGCCGAGGATGGGGAGCCGCTGTCCCTTCGCAGCCAGTTCCTGCCTCAACCGGGCGCCGGAGTTTCCTCCCGGTCCCTGGGTCACGATCGCCACATTGGAGTCAACTTTCTGGTCGATGTGCCCGCTGATGTCCACGACGCGGTTCACCAGTTGGGGCCCGCGCGCAAAGTAATACTTCTCCTTCACCCCATGCGGCTCAAGTCCCGCTGCCAGTTGTTCGGGATAGTCCTTCTCCATTCCGGCCATCCAGCAGGCCGCCTCCACCATCTTCGCCGTAACGTAATGGTCGGGATTCTCTTCGTATATCCCCCAGGGGTCGTAGCAGATCACGGTATCCACTTTGAGCAGGCGAAACAGCAAAATCAGGCGGCCGCGAAAATCCTGCCACGGCTCGCTGTCCAACCGGTGATTTCGATATTCAAGATTGAAAACCTTCTTCAGGCCCAGAGCTTTGGCCACGGCCTCCGTATCCGTCTCGTTGTGCAGCACCGTCTCGCCGGTGGTGCCGGCGCCGGCCATCTCGTCGTTGGTGGTGCGAATCAGGTAGCCCGTGTAGCCTTCGTGGATCAGCTTGGCCACCGTGCCCCCGGCAAAAATCGGAACATCATCCACGTGGGGTTCTATGGCCGCCAGGACTTTTCCGGCGTGAGGTTTTCCGGATGCCGCCCTCTCGATGAAGACTTCATCGTTTGAGCGGTAGAGATACTCTTTTGCGGCGCCTGCCGCCGGTCGATTCTGCGCAGCAGCGCTCGCGAAGGGCAGCCCGATCGCACTCCCAGACAATGCGCCGCCGATAAATTCCCGCCTCTTGATATCCATAGCGTCTCCTGTCTGTAGGGTTATCTGCGTCCAAGACTGAGCAACAATACTACGCTTTCTTTCAAGCCGCATCTGCAAATGCAAGGGCCGGGGAGCGGGCATCCGCCTCCCCAGCCGATTTTGCTTGACAAATGTCGGCTAGAGTGGTAGTCTTTGGTGTGTGCGGGACCTTCCGGGCGCCGGAGGGAATTTGCCCTCTCTGCGCCGGACATTGCAGGGGCGCGAAAAAGACTAGCTGTCTGGCTTTTTGAGACAAATGGGACAGAAAAAGATGTTATTTTGAAAAACGAACCTGAGAGGTTGTTGAAAATAAAGGATTGGGGCTCAAAAACGAACCTAAACGAACCTAAAAACGAAGCTGAGAAGTTGTTGAAAACACGTAGTTGTGGAAAAAACGAACCTAAAACGAACCTAAAACGAAGCTACCGATGTTGTTGAAAATAAACGGCGGCTAAAAACGGGCCCAAAACGAACCGGAAACGAATTGGAGACAACCTCAGCCTTGATGTAGCCTCAACCGGGCAGGTTCCCCCGGCGATCCCGGTTGAGCGCGCGCTTGCGGACAGCGTTCGCCGCTACCGGGTGATTCCCGACCTCGGCGGGCGCATCGGGAAGAAGTGCGGGAGGCAGCTGCAAGATATTTGCTTGACCCACCCGCTGCGGCAATGTAACTTATGCAGGGTTCGGGGATATGCAGAGGGATGGTGCGGGGCATTTCCATGACAGCATTCGACCAACCGGCCCTTGGCACGCTGCTGAAAAGGCCTCCTCGCCCGTCATTCCGAGCGCCGATGTTCATAATCGGCACGAGGAATCTGCTTGGTTTTTCAGCACACAGATCAAAAGCAGATTCCTCGCTTCACTCGGATTGACAGGGTTCAAGGCATTTTTCACAGCAGCCTATGACCAAAGCGGTTTCACCGCGGACCCTTCCAGCCGCCCCTGAAGGTATGAATCTGAAGAAAGAGGCAATCTCATGACAAACGATTTTCTATCTCGAAGGAAATTTTTCAAGTGGGGAGGCGGGGTACTCGCCGCGTCCACCATGATAGGGCGCGAAGGCGCCGATCTTTCGGCAGCGCCGCAAGAGCATCATACGCCGGCCGGGGAGGATTACTACGCCAAGTTGGGAGTGACTCCTTTCATCAACGCGGCCGGAACCTACACGATTTTGACAGCCTCCACAATGCCTCCGCAGGTGCGTGCGGCCGTCGAGCGCGCGGCATTAACTCCCGTAGGACTGATTGAACTGCAAAAGGCAGCCGGAGAATACCTGGCCAAGAGATTGCGATGCGAAGCGGCCTTGGTGAGCGACGGCGCGGCCTCCGCGTTGACCCTGGCAACGGCAGCCTGCATCACGCGGGGGAGAACAAGGCGGGTGCTCAACCTGCCCACTGACATGTCTGAATTGCCCAATGAAGTGCTGATCCAAAGAGCGCATCGCTATGAGTATGACCACGCCATCCGTAACTGCGGCGTCCAGATGGTGGAGGTGGAAACTCTGGAGGAATACGATCGGGCCTTCTCGCCACGTACGGCGATGGCGCACTTTTTCAATGCCGCGCAAGGCGGCCAGATCAGCCGTGAAGACTGGATTCGCATTGCCCACAAACACGGCGTTCCAGCTTCCAATGATGCGGCAGCCGACGTGCCTCCCAAGTCACACCTCTGGGATTACACGCAGATGGGCTTTGACGTGGTGCAGATTTCCGGCGGCAAAGGGTTGCGAGGCCCGCAGAACAGCGGCTTGCTGCTGGGAAAGAAAGATCTGATTGACGCGGCCGCACTGAACAATAACCCTTTCGGCAGCACCGTGGGGCGCGGCATGAAAGTTTCCAAGGAACAGATTGTCGGACTGGTAGCTGCCGTGGACTGGTACCTGGATCAGGATGAGGCGGCGATGCAGGCAGATTTCCAGAAGCGCGCGGAAACGATTGCGGCCGCCGTTAAAAACATCCCCTCGATCGAGACCCGGATTTTTGTGCCGCCGGTCGCCAACAATGTCCCCCACCTGCTGATTACCTACGATTTGAAACGGGTGAAGATCTCAGCCAAGGACGTAAAGACCCAGCTTTTGGAGGGAACGCCAAGCATTGCTCTGAATCCTGCTACGGGAGGTAAAGCCAATAGCCTGATGGATGGCCTCCCGGGCGGTGAAAATGTCATCATCGTTGGCGTTTGGATGATGCTTCCGGGCGAGGACGCGAAAGTTGCCAGGCGGCTGCATGAGGTGCTTTCCAAAGCCAGTGCAGCGTGAACCGCAGGATGCCGGAAGGAACTGCAACAAAGCTACCATGAAGCACCACTCTCGCAGGGATGTCTTAAAAGAACTGGGAATAGGCGCTGCTGTGTTCTCCGTGGGAACCGGCAGCGCCCTTCCCGAAAACGCTTCGGCGGGAAAAACGCCTGAAACCGGCGATGCAAAGCCGCGGCCCGGCATGCTGATGGCCGTTGCCGCCCATCCCGGTGACGCTCTGTTCACGATGGGCCTGGCGGTGGCCCGGCAGGTGAGCACGGGCGGCCGCGGGATCTTCTTCAACCTCACGCACGGCGAGCGGGGGAATCCGGCCATAGCTCCGGCGGAATATGGCGCCATGCAGGTTTCGGCTACTGACAAAGCGGCCAAAATTATGGGCGCCGGGACCGCTTATCTTTCTTATCCTGACGGCGAACTTCCCGACAACGAAGAAGCCCGTTTCGCCGTGTGTGACGCCATCCGCCAGCACAAACCGGAAATCATCATCACGCATTGGAAAGGCAGCTACCACAAAGACCATCGCGCCTGCTACAACATCGTTAACGACGCGATTTTCTACGCCGGGCTTCCCGGCATCAAGCGAAAACTCCCTGCGCACTCTGTCAGCAAGCTGCTGTTTGCGGAAAACTGGGAGGATGCGGAAGGCTTCCGGCAGGATATCTATCTGGATGTGAGCGATGTTTTCAGCCGCTGGGTTGAAGCCTGCGCGGTTTTTCCCATGTGGAGGGGAGAAACCGGGTTCCACTACGACAATTACTACAAGAGCCTCGCCGTCATGCGCGGCAGCCTGGGAAAAATTGGAGAGAAAGACCCGCGGCGATTCCAGTACGCGGTGGCGTTGATGTCCCCGCCCGATTACGGCGCCCGCCGCACTGAATCTCTATCGTCACCAGCCATCGCAGGCCAGTCCACAATCTGATCCATCGCGTGGTGTGAACTGTTATCAATCCGGCAAGGCAAAGCTGAAGATGTCGCTTCCGGCGGCGATGGCAACGTACTGTTTGCCATCCACGGCATAGCTCATTGGAGAAGCATGCATCCCCTGTCCTGTATTGAAGTGCCAAAGCGGCTTGCCGTCACGTGCATCGATGGCTTCAAAACTGTCGGCGTCATCCCCGAAGAAAACCAGGCCTCCCGCCGTGCTCATCGTTCCGCCCCAGGAGTTACCCCTGCCGGCCTGAGGGTAGCGCCACGCAATTTTTCCGCTTTCGACATCGAACGCCACAAAGGTTTTCTTCCCCCGCTCGCCCGAAATTCTTTCAACGCCCGTATTGTAATAGCTCTCGCCCTTGACGAAAGGTTGAGGCGTCGCGTGACCGATATTGCAATCGCGGAGCGCCATGAAATAAAAGAGGTGCGTCTGGGGATTGTAGGACGGCGAGAACCAGTTGGTGGCTCCCACAATTCCAGGACAAACCCGCGTTCCACCCGGAGTGGGAATCACGCCGGTGGTTATCGGCCGGCCCTTGGCGTCAATGCCTTTGGCCCAGTTAACAGAGGGTTCAAACAACGTCGCATCGAGGAATTTACCGTTGGTCCGGTCGAGAATATAGACAAAGCCGTTGCGGTTTGCTTCCACAAGAAGCTTTCGATCTTCGCCCTTGTAACTGCCATCGATGAGTACAGGCGTTTCGACAGCATCAAAATCGTACAGGTCGTGCGGAGTGAATTGGAAGTACCACTTCAGCTTTCCGGTGTCGGGGTCAAGCGCCAGCACGCAAGCGGTATAAAGATTGTCCCCAGGGCGTTGCGAACCCTCGAAATCCGGGGCCGCGTTTCCGGTGCCCCAGAAAAGTGTGTTCGTTTCCGGATCGTAAGTTCCCGGCATCCACGCCGTTGCGCCACCGTGTTTCCAGATGTCACTTTTTCCCCAGGTGCCGAAATTCTGTTCGCCCGGCCCCGGAATGGTCCAGAAGTTCCAGACCAGCTTGCCGGTCTCCGCGTCAAAAGCTTCGATCCTCCCTCTCACGCCTGCATCGCCGCCGGCAGGCGCAACAATCACCTTACCGTTAACAATCAGCGGCGCGCTGGTAGCTCCATTCGCAGGGTTCTCTTTGATGTCGCCGAACTTGACGTCCCAGATCACATTTCCGCTGCGAGCGTCCAGGCACAGGAGGTGGGCGTCATCCGTTTCCATGTAAACCTTCGAATGCCACACTGCAACGCCGCGGTTGTGGTGGGCGGACGCGTCTTCGATCAGGCCATTCGTAATCGGTCGAGTATGACTCCACAGCATGCGCCCGGTGCGCGCATCAAGGGCATAGGCGTCGTTGGCGCTGGTGACGTACATCACCCCGTTGATCACCACGGGCGTCACTTCCAGGCTTTGGGAATTCCTCGAATGGAATACCCATTGCGTGCGGAGACGGCCAACGTTTTCGCGATTGATCTGCGAGAGGCTTGAATAACGCTGGCCGGTGTAGTCTCCGTTGTAAGACGGCCAATTTGCCCCCACGGGCTTTGCCAGCAGATCGTGTTCATTCACATCGATGCGTGCAGAAACCGGACCCCCCTGGCCAAAGCACGCGATCGAAATGAGACACAAGACTGCGGTCGAGAGAATTACGTATCGTTTTGAATGGCTCATTTAAGTTGGATCTTCTCCTGCGGATTCAAGTGCACCTGGCCCAAGGCGCCTCGATCTGATCCCTGCGCGTCCACCAGATGAACCGAAAGCCACGCTACGGAAGGCGGCGCGTCGATGGTCTTGTCGAGGGTTACCAGTTTGAGAGGGGATACATCCATGAGGTCCACATCTTTCACGTGCATACCCCCGTGGTCGTACAGGTGAGCAACCAGATGGCCAGGGTACAACACGCCAAACGTTCCGGCCAGCCTGAGCCCGTTCGCGGTTTGCGTCACAGTGAGCGGATCACTGACCAGGCCGGCGTAGCTCACCGTCTTGAAATTGTCTCCCACCCGCGTCGGGTACCATTCGGTGTCAAACGCGTAGGTCGCCCCCGCCGCGAGGTGGACCATGGGGCTGTTCAGCTCGGCTTCCATGTAATACGGAGTGTCGAGCACGTTCAATGGCCGCAGCGCAGGCATCCCATTCTTGTCCAGATTCAGCCGCATCCCGTTCAGGTAGAAAATAACTGAAGCCTTGCCCGGATACTCGGCCGTCTTTTTAAAATGGAAGCGCTCCACCATGGCATATTGGCGCAAGCCGTCAACGACAGCAATCCAACCAGCCGGCGAATCCAGCCAGACCTCTGCCTCCAGATATTTCCAATGTAATGCAAACGTGCCACCGTCACGGATGGAGAAGGAAGGGTGATCGGTCGGTCCGCTGCGCACGTGGTAGCTTTCAAGATAAGCGCTATTGGGATTGATGGGAGTAAATGCCCAGAACTGGTGATTATATTGCGAGGTGTCGCGCGGGTCGGCGGTGTCATACTGCGAGACCGATTGGATGGACCAGTCGATCGGGTGTCCGGTGAAGTTTTTCATCATTGCGTGAAAAGTGATGCGCGGAGAGTCTGCCCCAAGGCTGATTACGCGCGAGTACTGAAGGCCGGTCGGCGGGTCAGACGGGCCTTCCAGCCGGACTGAGCACTTGGCGCCCTGCGACAGAACTTTTAAGGAGTATTCCCCGTCATCCAGAAGGTCCGAACGTGCGCTCGCCCAATGCTGCTCATCGTGCGCCCCTTCGGGCAGAGGCCAGTCCTTATCACCACCGTAATTGTACCAGATGTTTTTGGCCGCTCCCTGTGAAGGAGGGAAGTACTGGCCATAATACTTGGGATTTACAAACAGGTATGGATGGCCGCCGAATTCCACCTGCATCAGCCTGCCGCCCAGTTGGGGGACAAAGGTCAACGTGACCCACTGATTGGAAATCTGTTTGGCTTTCCAGCCGTGGAAGTCTGCTTCTCGAACCGTGCACGCCCCTCTGGAGCCATCCTGCTGACCAGCCGCAAACCCGGCAGATAGTAAACTAAGGCCCAGTGCCAACAACGCAACGGCCACCACACGAAATCGCATAATTCCTCCACAAAACAAGGATTACTGGCTGTTTGGAAACAGCCAACCTTGAAAGAGGGAACACCGCCCGGTTACCTCGTCTGGACTTGAATCCAGGCCGACCGCAACACGGAATCCTTCACTCTCACCCGCGAGAGAGCCTTCTGCCTGACAGTTTGAATGTTCTATTTCCGGTCACCTGAGGGAACCCTCACAGACCGACATCCCTTTTCAGCCTCTGGCACACGACAAAGTCGTCACATGCGGAAAAAACAGTACCATGAGTTGCTATTTTCCGGTAGAAAAACAGCGTCCCCCCTATGGGGCCCGTCGCCTGGATATGGAGCGGGCGCAAGCCTGGCCCGACCCGCGCCGTATACTTCTCGTGCCGTTGAGGAAACCGGGGAAATACCCCCGGGCGCGGTTGCCGATCCATAGTATGGCAGGCGCACCGGCGTGTTGGGTGAGTGATGGGCGAAAATACAGGGTCCAATAATTGCCTGTCAGAGACAGGAACATGCCCGCTGCCGTTCCCGGAAGAACCCCTTATTCCCAGCAGAAAGAAACGCCGCAAGGTCTTGCCTGGATTTCCGCACATCAAGCTGCGATGCGACCTCAATCCATATTGCGTTGTTCAGCGGGATTGCGGGTTCAAATCTTAAAGAAGATCCTTCTCTTGTACAACCAGTAGCAAATGTACCAGAGCATTCCCCATACCGTGATGCTGGTTACTATTTCTGCTGTAAGGTGCCCGCTCCAGGCAAACAATCCCATAGTGAAGGGCTGGGCGATTCTGTGCAACCACTCCGCCCCAGTGGTGTTCGTTAAGAGGTAAATAAAAATCGAGTTCATTCCCACGACGTTGAAAAAGATGGCCCATTTCTTCCAGCCCTTTACATCGATCAGCCAGTAAGAAAAGGCCAGTGCCAGCAGGCAAAACCCGCCGCTGACAATCACAAAGGAAGCAGTACAAATGCGTTTGATGATGGGATCCACAGGATTCAACGAGAATCCGACAATGACGCCGATGATTCCGGGAATAGCCAGCGTCTTGATCTTGCTCCAGGAATCCCGGCTGCTCTTCAGGACATATCCGGCAAGCACTCCCCACATGGTGTGCGCTGTGGTAGGTACGGCGTTGAACGCTACCCAATGCCCGGCGGAAAGCTGGGGCATGATAGCCAGGTCCACCCAGGACCCAAAATTGTGGTCCGGGACAAAGGGCTGGTTAAATCCTGCAACCGGCCACGTCCGGTACAGGATTTCTGTAACAATGAGCAGCAGGAAAGTAAAGCCAATCTGAGTCCGGGTTGACTTGCGCATCATCAGGAAAGCCACCAGGTAGGTAAAGGAGAGTTGTGCCAGCACGTTCCACAACTGAAACGTCAAGTGGCCGGGCCCGATGCAATAGAGCGCCCAGCCAAAGAATAGGAGCAACCCGGATCGCTTGAGAACATGCCGAAAGGTCTGACGCCAGGTATCACCGCTTGCCCATCTTTTGCCAATGGAGAAAGGCATCGCCACTCCAACAATAAACATGAAGAAGGGCTGGACAAGATCCCAGAAGTGGAGTCCGTTCCAGGGATGGTGATCGAACTGCCAACCGATAAAGCCGAGCACGGTACCGTGTAAAGCTGGATTCCGCAGTAGCGAATACAGCTCGGTCGACTCACCGATGAGCAGAAACATCGTGAAACCACGGAAAAAATCGAGTGACGCCACCCGGCCCGGAATAATAGCCGGGGGTTGTTCCGAGTTATTTTCCATCTCCATCCTCCTCTCCAGTCTGTCCCGTCTGGTTTACCTCATCCTCTGGGGCTTCACTTCAAATCAGTTCTTGCCGGCACGCGCGCCTGGACGCGCTACAGCAGAACCCCGGATACTCTTCTGCCTCTAGCTGAGACCATCCACCATCACAGCCTCAATAGATCGAAGTTTTCCTTAATCAGGGCACTTCCCGGGGCTCACTCTGCGCTAGCTTGGGCCATAAGCTTGCCTTAACTTGCGGCTGACTTCAACCATTATTTGCGGATAGGCCATGAATTATTTCGTTTTTACCAAAACATTTGGTGGTGTCGGATAAGGGTTCCTCTGCCAACGACAGATTTCCAATTTGGTGATCAGCCTGTGCCATGTTGACATGACCGGCCCCGGTATTTTTGCACCACTTTGAGTGTTTATTTCCGGAGAATTGAGCGGGCCGTTTTTTGTCCACAACTTTACGGCGAGTTTCCGGGGAGGACCTCAGACAGATGCGGTCTGGCAACGCAAAAGTGACAGCGGAGTTTTACGGACTGGATCGGAATTTGACGCCCGAGGATCGGAAAACCAGCAGCCGAGTGGTTAAGCTGCTGCTAAGCAGCTAACTTGTAATAACTTGTCCTTTTGAGGATTGGCTATCTGGATGCAAGCTACTGAAAATGTTGGCTCCTCGGGCAGGACTCGAACCTGCAACCCTTCGGTTAACAGCCGAATGCTCTACCATTGAGCTACCGAGGAATGTGGGAAACCCGGCCGGAACGAAAGCTCAGCCGAAACTCCAATTTATAGCACAGTCAGAAAAACTGCGTCAACGCAGCGGGAAGCGGCCGCTGCTTAGCACAGAAGCGATCTGGTTTTGGAAAGCATGTCTCCCAACCTGCAAGCCACTGCAACCTGATCCCGCAGTGGGACCGAACAAATTATTCCGGAACCCTTGCTGTAATGGGGACAGCCTTGAAGCTCACCGCAGATATTGAGCGGTACCCACCAGGAGGAGAGGAAATTGTTATGCTTTCTTTTCTTCTTCAGCTTTTCCTGCTGGCTTATCTATCCCGCCTTTGATGGCGTCTTTAAATTCCTTGATACCCTTTCCTAATCCCCGGCCAAGATCGGGCAACTTTCCCGGCCCGAAAATGATCAGAACGATCAGCAGGATAAAGAACAGATGGGTTGGTTGAAGCAAACCTTCCATTTCAAACTCCTTCTGGTACGGATACGGAGATGGAGAATACAGTACAATTATAGCCTAAGCAGTGCAAGAACCCAATCAAGAATTATCGGAAAAAATCATGTCACCGGCCTTGATTCCATTGGCGAGGCAGTGTTCCTGGTAGAGGGCCGCGTAGCTGGCTGTAATGTAATCCTGCTTCTGGTATCCCAGCCGGCACGCCACGAGATCGATCCATCTGGCGGGGCCTTCCAGCTCAATATAAAGGCCAATGGGGGTTTCGTCAAAGACCAGCAGAGGAGCACCTTTCGCCTTCCTCCGACCCTGTTCGGCATAAGCCGTCCGATATTTCTCATATCGAAAAACCGGGTGCAGACCTAAACCATCTAGAATCTTCTGGAAAGCGCCCTCGTCCTCGACATTTGTCTCGATTTCGGTCCGGATTTTATAAGAATCCGAGCTATGCGGCGGTCCCTTATAGGTCAGAAGATGGCGTTTCCCTTCCTTCCGCAAGCGTAATAGGGAACAGGAACGACGCAGGCGCAAATCGCTGAAATCGAAGACGATGTTGCTTTCAAAGTGCCGCCGGCTAACCACCACGAAACCATACTCTTTGAGCCGCTTCTTCAAGGCAGGCGGCCCCTCGACCTTCAGCTTGATTTCAATTTCTCGGGGAGACTTCATGCCACATTGGAGGAGCCGGAAAAGTTCAGGATTCGCGTGCAATGATAAAGTCCGGCAGGGACATCAGCGCATCTTTGTAAACGGATTCAGGGAAGATGCTGAGGCATCGTTTGGCCTCGTGGGCAAACTCCCTGGCCTTGTACCGTGCTGCCTGCAGCGCCCCGTAACGGTCCACCATCTCCAGAACTTCCGCGAACGCCACATTCTCAAAGCCACCGTCCTGGGAGATGCGGACAACCTTACGGGCATCTTCCGGGGTGCACATCTGGAGGAGATAAATGAGAGGCAGGGTTACTTTGCCTTCCCGCAGGTCATTGCCAACGGGCTTTCCAAGTTTCTTTTCGGACGAGGTAAAGTCCAGAACGTCGTCAATCAATTGAAACGCCAGGCCGAGGTTGATGCCGTACGAAGCCAGCAGGTTCTCTTCTTCCTCCGGCCGGTCGGCAAGCAGCGCGCCGGTTCGCAGGCAGGCCGAAAAAAGGCAGGCCGTCTTGCGATAGGTCAGCTCAAAGTAGTCATCTTCGGTCAAATCCGTCTTACGAAGGTAAGCCAGCTGGAGCAGTTCACCTTCCACCATCACCTGGGTGAGCCCGATCAGCAGGTCAAGAATCTTGAAGTTGCGTTCGGCCAAGGCGATACTGAACGCCTGCATGTAAAGCCAGTCTCCCGCCAGTACGCTCATGTGGTTGCCCCAGCGGGAATTGATGGAGGGCCGGCCGCGGCGCGTCTCCGCCTTGTCGATCACGTCGTCATGGACCAGCGTGGCGCTGTGAATCATTTCATAGGCGGCGCCCATGCGGATGGCCGGGGAACCTTCAAATCCGAAAAGCTTGCTGGCCAGCAGCACCAGAACCGGCCGCAACCGCTTTCCTCCGCTCACCTGCAGGTACTGGCCAATCTCCGATATGGCCTGGATGCTTGACTCCGTCTGCAGCAGGAATTCCTTTTCGACCTTCTCAAGGTCGTCCCGCACGAGGTCAAAGACTTCCCTGACGGTCAGGGGTTTTGGTGTTACCAAGCGCTGATTCTCTGCTGCCACCTTCATCCTTCTCATTTGCTGGACGCAGTTGGTACGGGGCGTCGAGCCACTCATAATGATGTGTAGACTTCACATCGTCCCACAAAAGCCCGGCAAAGGAAAGCCTCTCGTTGCGTCAGGCGGTGTCCCGGCATCCGTCTTCTCTTCACTCAAGGCCCATAAACTCAACAAAATTAAGGCCCGCCCGCGTTCCCAACTCCTCCGGAGCCATGCCGCGCACCTCCGCCAGTTGCCGCACGACGTCGAGCACAAAAACCGGCTCATTTCGCTTGCCGCGATTCGGAACCGGCGCAAGATAAGGACTGTCCGTCTCCGTCAGAAGGCGGTCAAGAGGAACTTCACGGGCTACCTCCCGAATGTTTTCCGCCTTCTTGAAAGTCACGTTCCCGGCGAAGGAAATCATAAAACCCCAGCCCAGAAACCTGAGAGCATCTTCGCGGCTGCCCGTAAAGCAGTGGAGAATTCCGCCCTGGCCGGCTCCAGCCCAGTGCCGGGCAATAATTTCTGTAAGGTCGTCCCAGGCGTCGCGGCAATGGATAATCACCGGCAGCTTCGTTTCCCGGGCAATCTGCAACTGCTCCATCAAAACCTGCTTCTGGATTTCGCGCGGTGAATGGTCGTAGAAATAGTCGAGGCCGATCTCGCCAATGGCCAACACCTTCGGCTCACGGGCGGCCTGCCGCAGCGTCTCAAAATGCCTTGCCTCTGCGCCCCTCGCCTCATGCGGATGAATGCCTGCCGTTGTGTAAATCCAGTCATAACGCGCGGCGATAGGCACTCCGGAGGCAAGGTCGTCCGGGCGGCTGCCTCCGCTTACCGTCAGCAGATACCGGCAACCCGCCCGGCGTGCCCGCTCAATCACTTGCTCCCGGTCAGCATCAAACTGCTCATCGTCAAGATGGCAATGGGAATCGACAAAAAATTGGTCCATTGACTCAGCTACCTGAGCTTCGCTCCCTTGGGCACGTCGTCCTTGAAGGTGGCCAGCACGGGACGGCCTTCGTCGCCCACAGAAGCCGCAACGATCATGCCGTTCGATTCCACACCACGCAACTTGCGCGGCTGCAGGTTGGTGACCAGGACCACCTTCATGCCCACCAATTGCTCGGGCTGGTAATATTGCGCGATGCCTGCGCACACCTGGCGCACTTCCGTGCCGATATCCACCTGCAGCTTCAATAGCTTGTCTGCTTTTGGTATGGGCTCGGCGGCAATGATTTCGCCCACCCGCATCTCTACCTTGGCGAAATCTTCAATCGAAATCTTGTCGCTCGCGGGTGCAGCAGCGGACGCGGCGGCCGGCTGCGCCGGAGCCTTTTCCGTGATAGGTGGTTCTCCTCCAGATGGTGTTTCCACAGTTTTCTCCTTTTCGGTTGGCGCCTGATGACCTTTGCGGTCCGCCTCCGCGAATTCGTTCAGCCGGGCCACTGCCTCGGCCTTGTCGAGACGAGGGAAGACCGGTTCAGGCCTGCCAACTTTGGTTCCGGGCTTCAGTTCGCCCCACTTGAGCTGATCGATGCGCTGGTTTTCAAGCTTGCCGAGATAACTCTCGCAATTGAGTTGATTCCAGATTTTCTGAGTTGCCTCAGGAATTACGGGGTGAGCAAGAACGACGGCGGCTCGCACTGCTTCGAGCGCTATATACAGCACACCGTCGATGAGGGGTTTACTCCCCGGATCATCGGCGTGTTTCCATGGCTGGTGGAATGTGAGGAACTGGTCCCCAAAATGGGAGACCACCTCTCCGATTTTTTCAAGTGCGGATGAGAGATCGAACGCGTCGTAGCGTAAAGAAACGTCGCGAGCAAGGTTATCCCATCTCGACCCTTCGTCCCAGCCTGCCTGTTTTTTGAAATCCGAGAAGTCAGGAATTGTGCCCCCGCAATATTTTAGAATCATCGTCAGCGTGCGGCTTGCCAGGTTGCCGAGGCCGTTTGCCAGTTCCGAGTTATACCGCTGCACCAGGCCGTCGTAAGAAAAGCTGGCATCCTGGCCGAAGGGCGTATCGCGCAGCAGGTAGTAGCGCAGGGCGTCGTTGCCGGGCGCGCCGAAGGAATCGAGCGCATCCACAATCGGCTCGGGATAAACCACGTTGCCCTTCGATTTCGACATCTTGTCCTGCTCGTAATAGATCCAGCCGTGCGCGAAGATGGTTTTGGGCAGCGGCAGGCCGGCGGCCCACAGGAAGGCCGGCCAGTAGATGGCGTGAAACCGGATGATGTCTTTGCCGATCATGTGCACGTCGGCCGGCCACAGTTTCTGGAACTCGGCGCTGCCCTCGTCGCCCTCGGCGTAGCCGATGCCGGTCAGGTAGCCCGCCAGCGCGTCATACCACACATAAACCACTTCTTCGGGATCGTCGGGCCAGGGGACGCCCCACTTCAGCCGCCGCCGGCTGATGGAAATATCCCGCAGGCCGCTTTTGACAAAGCTGACGACCTCATTGCGGCGAAAATCCGGCTGCACAAATTCAGGATGCTTGTCGTAAAGTTCCAGCAGGCGATCCTGAAACGCGGAGAGCTTGAAGAAATAGTTCTGCTCGTTGATCAGCTCCGCCGGGCGGCCGCAGATGTCGCAGTTGGCCGGGTCGGTACCGTCCGAAACGTAGCGCTCGTCGCTCACGCAATAGCGTCCCTGATATGTCCCTTTGTAGATCACGCCGGGATCGTTCTTCTGCGCCAGGCGGATCAGCCGCTGGACGCTGGTGACGTGCTCGGGCTGGTCGGTATAAACAAAGTGGGTGTAATCGATCCCCAGCTTCTTCCACACTTCGATGAACTGCCTGCGTTTCTCCGCCACAAATTCCGACGGCGGCACGCCGGCCGCATCCGCGGCGCGCTGCAACTTCTCGCCGTGCTCATCGTTCCCGGTCAGGTACGCCACATCGTCGCCGCACATGCGCTTGTAGCGCGCCATCACGTCGCAGACGATGGTGGTGTACGCCGAGCCCACGTGCAGGCGGGCGTTGGGATAATAAAGCGGAGTGGTCAGATAAAATTTGCTCATTTTCCGATTTACTGATGGATTCATTGAGTCAATGAATCAATCCTTCAATTCCCCATAGGCCGCCTGCGCCGCCCGCATCACTTCCTTGAGCGGCAGGGATTTTTCATCCGCCAGGCGCCGGCAATCCTCGAATTCGGGCGCCGCGTTGACGATTTTCCCCTCGAGCCGCGCCACTTTCATTTTCACCGGCCCGAATGCGGTTTCAACCTTCACCACCTCGCGCTCCAGCACCTTGCGCCGCGCTTCGGTGATGCGCACACCGATGGTGGTGGTCTCCTGAAATAACAGATGCGTGAGCGCGCTTTCGAGTTCCGGCTTCAAAATCACGCTGACCAGCAGCCCCGGGCGGTTTTTCTTCATCTGGAGCGGGCTGCATGTCACGTCGAGCGCGCCGGCCGCGAGCGCCTTTTCCGCAAAGCGCCCGTAGAGTTGCGGGTTCATATCATCGATGTTCGCTTCAATCACCAGGACGATTCCATCACCTGCGCCGCGCGAACTGTCCGCCGCTTTTCCGGTCTTTTCGCCCAGCATCAGCCGTGCGATGTTGGGATGCGTGGGGAAATCTTTCGCGCCTGCGCCGTAGCCGATCCGTTCCACCTTCATGGCCGGAACCGGACCGAACTCCGTTGCCAGGGTTGAAACCAGCGCCGCGCCCGTCGGGGTGACGAGTTCACTTTCAACGCCCGAAGAGTAAACCGGAATTCCTTTCAGCAGCTCCGCCGTGGCCGGCGCCGGAACAGGCAATGTGCCGTGCGCGGCTTCCACCCTTCCGCCGCCCACATTCAGGGGCGAGCAGACCAGTTCCGGATTCCCCAGCATGGCCAGCCCCAGGCAAACGCCCACAATGTCGAGGATGGCGTCCACAGCGCCGACTTCGTGAAAGTGGATCTTTTCAATCGGCTGGTTGTGGAGTTTTGCTTCCGCCTCGCCCAAGCCGCCGGAAAACCTGAAGGGCTTTTTGCTTCGCAGCCTCATCCAGGGCCGCTTCTCCAATCAGTTTCTCAATGTGGCTCAGATGGCGGTGCGGTTGCTTATCGGGGATGACGATATCAACGTGATTGCCCGCCAGCCCCTTCCGCATCACCCGGCTCTGGGTGAATTCATAAGGCCCCAGTTCGATTTTCGCAAGCTCCGCGCGCAGGCGGCCGAGTTCCACTCCGGCATCCAGCAGAGCGGCCAGAAACATGTCGCCGCTGATTCCCGAAGAACAATCGAGGTAGGCCAGTTTCATAACTTCCATCGATCCGGCGCAGCGCTCCAGGGCAAACGCCTGAAAATAGTGCGGAAACCTTAAATGTTAGGCGTTCGCTCGGAGGATTGTCAATGAAAGCGGGCCGGTGGCGGTGCCGCGTTTTGGAGGTGGCTCTTGTTTAAGGTGCTCGAAACCGGATTTAGGTTACGCAGTGAGATAAAGCCAGCCTGGAGCGCCTTCGGTTCCCGCTTTGCAACAGGTTGGGACATCATCCGGTTGAAAGGCGTGTGAATGAGAGCCGGCATAGTTATGCTGTAGTATGGGCCAGTGCACCACTTTATCCGACTGCAGCGGAGGTTAGATGCTTCGAATGGCAAGCAGGGTTTTCATGGTTCTTCTAGTGCTGGGGGGTTCTCTCTACGCGCAGACACCGGATACGGGGGTCATCAGCGGGCGCGTCACCGACCCGAGTCACGCTGCCGTTCCCGGCGTACTGATCACTGCCACCAATAGCCTCACGGGACTGCGCCGCACTGTGCGCACTGGACGACAAGGAAAATTTACAATGGCCGGACTTCCTGTTGCAGGCGCCTATCAGGTGACGGCACAGAAGAAGGACTTTGCCAATGCAGTCCTGAACGGCGTAATTCTGACGGGAGGAACCACTACCGGAATCACCCTGCAGATGAACGTTGCCGGCGGCACCAGCAAAGTTACCGTGATGGGTGTGCCCGGCGAGGTACGGAGTGACGAGCCGCAGTTGGGCACTCGCCTCGGTGTGCGGGAGATTGAATCAACCCCTCTGCTGAACGGGAGAATCACATACCTGCCACTGCTGAATGCAGCCACCCGGCCGGCCATCAACCAGGGCGATGAGTTCATGAATCAGAATCTTTTTACAGCCAACGGCACCGGACGCCGCCAGACATGGTTTGAGGTTGACGGCGCAAACGCCATCGATGCCTGGGGCAGACAGACCATCATGACCAACCTGCCGGCCGATTCGGTGCAGGAAATGACCGTGCTCACCAATGCGTTTTCCGCTCAATATGGTTTGACCGCCGGGAGCGTGGTCAACATCGTGACCCGAAGCGGCAGCAATCAGTTTCACGGCAACCTGGCGGGTTTGGGAAGACCCTCCGGCATCGAGGCGAAAATGTCGGGATTCACGCCGGCGTCAGCGACCAGCGGCAATGATCTCACCGCCGATTCACTCGCGCAGGTTTCCGGAGGAATATCCGGGCCCATGGGGAGCAGCGGGCGCACCCAGTTTTTTACGCAGGGGGAATATTCGTGGCAGAATCGCACTTCTCCGGTCACCTCACCCGTGGCCCCGGGTGATTTTGTAGGCCGCTATCGTGGCTGGCTGGGTCTCGTCCGCCTCGACCACCAGGTTAATGATCGGAACAACCTGTTCTTCAGGATGAACTCCGACAGCTTCTACGACACCAACCCCAACGGAGCTGTGGGCGGCAACAACCTCCCCAGCGTGGACCGCATTTTTCGACGCCGCACTTATACGGCGGCCCTGGGAGAAACGGCCGTTTTGAGTCCCACTCTCCTCAACAATCTGCACCTGCAATTTCAACTGGCCTCGCCCATCACTCAATTTGACCCGGTCATCTACGGCACGCAGTTTTCGGTGCCAATATCAGCCGGAGGAACTTTTACCTCGGGCACGTCGCAATCGGCCCTGCTCCTGAATCATCAATTTGAGATGAATGATGTGGTTTCAACGAAGCTTTCCCGCCACACGCTGATCTTCGGTGCTGACGTAATCCGCGCCCACAATGGCGGGGACAGCAAAGAATACGGCGGCCCCATCTTTCTGGGCCAGTTTCGGTATAACACCTGCACCGCGAGCCTTTCGATATGCGAGAGTCCGGCCTACCTGGACGACATCAGCAACGTCCAGAGTTATACGCAGAGTTATGGCAATGCAGACTATATAGTGACATGACACTTTATGGGCGCTCTTCTTCCAGGACGATTACCAGGTGCTTCGCGACCTCACGGTGAATCTGGGGCTGCGGTATGAACGGCAAACGTTCACGGATTCAACCAGGAACTTCGGTCCCCGGGCAGGGTTCGCCTACAACCTCCGGGGCGACGGCCGAACGGTGGTCCGTGGCGGGTTTGGCATCTACTATTCACAGATTGTGGACAACAGCGCCGCAAATTATGCCCTGTCCGGTCCTGCGGGCGTGTTCAACTACACGGCGGGTCCGGGACAGATCGGCTTCCCGGCCAGCGTCGCCGATGCTCCCCTGCCTGCCTTTCCCGCGGGCGCGACGGCACCAGTGCGAAGTCTTTATATCAGGCCGGGTGAGAGCGCCTATCTCAACGGGTTCTTTCCAACCTCCTCGCTTGTGGGTTACCCCAACCAGCTGTTGAGTCCTTACACTGAGCAATGGACTTTGGGGATTGAGCGCAAGTTGAAATCGGACTGGGTGTTGAGCATCGATTACGTCGGGGCGCACACCCTGAAGGTCAACCGCCCTTTGGACGTGGATGCCCCAACGCCCTTTGTTCGCACTGCGCAAGGCCAGATGCGCAGCGCTCAGGCTGCCAATTGCACCCGCCCCTACTGGACGTGGTGGTACAACCAACAGGGTTTGACCTGCAATCCCAGCATCGCCACGAACCCGCAGCCCCCTTATGGACTGATCCAGAGCGACGTGAACGACGGATACGGACACTATGACGCGCTGGACGTTAACCTCAACCACACCTTCAGCCATGGCGTTTCAACGCTGGCCAGCTACACCTGGTCTCATACCATCAACAATGTGGACCCCGGAGTGCCCGGCCAGAATCCGAACGACCCCAACTTTACCGGCGAGGCGGAGAAGGGTAACGCCATTTTTGACCAGCGCCATCGCTTCGTCCTGAGCGGGATCTACACGGGGCCGTGGAATGTCCGGTTGGGTGGCATCGCTACGCTGGCGTCCGGGCTGCCTTACAACATCACCACGGGCACGGCGAACGGCGGCGATAACGGGGGGGAAACCGCCCGGCCTGTGATCAACGGCGCCGTGGTTGCGCGCAATGCCGGAAGCGGAAGGCCCATCTACGATCTCACCCCTTTCGTCGGACGCGCGTTCAGCCTGGACAGCGAAGGCATGCGGCTTGACGTTCGGGCTGAAGCGTTCAACGTCTTCAACCACGCCAATTTCGTGGGCTATAGCGGTACTTACGGCAACGGGCCAATGCCAGGCCCGGGTTTTGGCCAGCCCCTCGCCGGTATCACCAACCAGCTGACCCCGCGTGAGTTCCAGTTTTCATTCAATTTCATGTTCTAATGCCCTGCGGAGCCGCATGGGGAAATCCCCTGCTGACGCTCTTACAAATGGCGCCCGGCGCGTCAGTGAAAAAACCGCCCGTGCAACTGGCTGGCCGTGAAGTTTGGATCTTTGGCCATGTCCATCAGGCGGCGTTCCCGTGTTCGGACGGATTCAACCGCCTTCGCCAGTCCCTCGGCCGCTTCCGCGGGAATCTGGATCAGGCCGTTCATGTCGCCGTGCAGAATGTCCTGCGGGCAGATGACGAGACCCATCACGGTGATGGGCACGCCCACGCGCACAATGCGGAAATTCGCGTGGCTGGCCACTGCGCCGCGGGCAAAATAATGGAAGCCGAGCGCGCGAACCTCGGCAATATCCCGAACGCCGCAATCGCTCACCAGGCCGATGCCGCCCAGGCGCGTAAAGAAAGTGGCCATCACCTCGCCGCAATGCGTCGCGTAGTCCGGATGGCCTCCCACTTCCTGAAACGCAACCACCGCGGGCTTGGGTGATTTCTCCACCGCCTCGAACAGCTCCACGTAGCCGCGCTCTTCGCGGGGATTGCCTTCCGTCATGGTCTCAACCTGGGCCGTCACCGCGTAGCCGCACATGGGGCCGAAATCCGGAAAGAGGCAGCGGACCTGGAGCGGCGTAAAACCTTCGCTGCGGGGCCGCAGGTGCAACTGCTCGATGGCGTTTGAAAGAGTGGGCGTGTCAATCGTCTTCAGGTATTCGATGAATGATGAGTTCGTTTCTGGCATGATTTCCTCTTTCCGGTTTCTAATTTAGCTATAGGGCCCCGCCTTTTGAGAGAAGCGCCGGCAAGGGTCTCAGCATTTTTGTTCGAATGCTGGAACGCAATTGCTACTCCGTCCAGTCGTCGGTGCGAAAGGGCGAAGCCGGCAGTCCCGCCTGGTTATAGAGATTGCAGATGGGATAGTTTTGCCAGCCATAACGCACCGCCAGTGGATGCTCCACCCGGTCGCTTTCCACTACAACGGTGTCGCCTTCGATCCGCGCGGAAGCGCCCACAAACTTGTGGTCAGCGCCCGCAATCGTGAATCCCACCAGCCTCTCCGGGTTGCCAAAGAGCCGGGGAGCCACCAGCCCGCCGCCCAAGTGCGTAAAGTGGAGGCGAATCTTGTTGCCTTCAACTTCCATTGCGGAATAAAGCGGGCCGGAATAAATGACTTTCTGATCATATGCGACTGCCTGCGCGGCAAGTGCCAGGCGGCGCCCCACTTCCTGCTTGTTGCGGGGATGCACGATGCTGGCAGAGCCGATATCAATGGTCACCGCCATGGCCGTCTTTGGGAGCGACAGCGTCATGAGCTGCGCTTCTCTCAGCAAAGGCCAGTTGGCCGGCGGATGCACATCCTGATAACTGGCGAGCTGCACAAACAGAAACGGAAAATCTCCTTCGTCCCAGGCGTGCCGCCAGTCGCGGATCATGTCTGGAAAGAGCTTGCGGTACTGCATGGCGCGGTCGCCGTTTGACTCGCCCTGGTACCAGATGGCGCCCTCAATTCGATAAGGAATCAGCGGCGCAATCATGGCGTTGTAGAGCGATGCCGGACGCCATGGGTTGCTGCGCGGGTCGCCCGGCAGGCGGGGCGCAGCAGGCATGGGCTTCCCCGCCGCCTCAGCCTGCCGGGTGGCCTGTTCCCAATCGTGAAGCGCCTGGTTATAATGCGCGATTTCAGCCGGATAAGCCTGCTCTTCCTTTTGCCACCTCTGCAGAATGTCTCGAAAGGCAGGGTCCGACTCGAGGGTAGGCAGCGGGGTCCAGGATTCCGCGGGCGTGCCGCCCCACGAAGTGTGAATCAGGCCGATGGGTTCGTGCAACGACTTCAGCAGGTTCAGCCCAAAGAAATAACCCACGGCAGAAAAATGCCCCACGGTCTCCGGACTGGTCATCTCCCATTTGCCGGCGACATTGCTTTGCGGCTTGCCGGCCACCGTCTGGTCCACGGTAAACATGCGGACCATCGGGTAATTGGCGGAAGCGATCACCTTCTGATAGTGCTCAACACCCGTCCCCCAGACGTCGGGGGTCGGCGCCACCTCAAACCCCATGTTCGACTGCCCGGAACAGATCCACACCTGCCCCACCAGAACGTTGTGGATGACGATGGTGTTGCTGCCCGCCACGGTCATCTCAAACGGTCCGCCGGGCTCGAGCGGTCCGATCTCAACCTTCCAGCGCCCGGAAGCGTCTGCCGTGGCCGTGGCCTGTGTGCTGCCCAAAGTCACAGTCACTTTTTCGTTCGGGTCCGCCGTGCCCCACACGGGATCTTTGGCGCCCGCCTGCAACACCATGTTCTCGCTGAAAAGCGACGGCAGCCTGACTTCAGCCCTGGCCCACGGTGACGCAAACACCAGGCAGGCAAACAGGACGAGCACATTTCTGGTGACGAAGGTGGATGAACGCATCGGCAGTTTCTTCCTTTCTCCCCACTCGGGGATTCCCGCAATCCTGATGGCAACAGAAAACAGGGACTTGACTTATATCGGAGTTGGAAGCGATTTTCAAGGATGCTGATGGAATCGAGCGAAAATCCGCCGTCTTGCTCAATCGGCACGGTGCTTTGTTGACAGTGATGGAACTGCTGGGGCATTCTAGTATCACTGCGACGAATCGCGATCGAGGTGCAAGCCGCGAAAGCAAGCGGCGTTCCGTTGCCGTGCTCGCCCGGAGTGGACTTGAGACAAACTCATTCCCATCCGGCGAGAATCGCATCTTGTCGCAGGCCAAAGAAAGCAACTGATCGGGCCGGTAGCTCAAGTGGTAGAGCATTGCCCTTTTAAGGCAAGGGTTCCGGGTTCGAGTCCCGGCCGGCTCACCAGTAGTAACAGATTTCGATTTCTCCCGGGGCCGTTTTGCATCTCTCCGCCGATCCCGCTTCAGCATCACCTTCCGGATGACCACCATGAATGAACTGCTTTGCAACTCTGCCGGCGGCATGGCGCGGGCCATCCGCGAAAAGAAAGTCTCGTCCGCCGAACTGATGCAGGCGCATCTTGAACGCATCGAGGCGGTGAACCCGAAGCTCAACGCCATCGTGCAACTGCCCGCCGAACGCGTGATGGCGGAAGCCCGTGCGGCGGACGCCGCGCTGGCGCGGGGCGAAATCAAAGGGCCGCTCCACGGCGTGCCGGTGACTTTCAAAGACGCCATTGAAACGGCAGGAATCATCAGCACGGGCGGAACGCTGGGCCGCCGCAGCTTCGTTCCCCAGCAGGATGCAGTGATCGTGAAACGCCTGCGGGCCGCCGGGGCCATTGTGCTGGGAAAAACCAATTGCCCGGAATTCGGATGGGCATGGGAAAGCGACAACCTGATTTACGGCCGCACCAACAATCCTTACAACCTGTCGCTTTCGCCCGGCGGCTCGAGCGGCGGCGAAAGCGCCCTGATCGCCGCGGCAGGGTCGCCCCTGGGGTTTGGCAGCGATGCCGGCGGCAGCGTCCGATTTCCCGCCAATTGCTGCGGGCTGGCGGGCATCAAGCCGACTTCCGGCCGCATTCCGCGCACCGGCCATTTCCCCGGCCCCGGCGGCACGCTGGACGCGCTGTGGCAGATCGGCCCATTGGCACGTAGCGTGGAAGACCTCGATCTCGCGCTCAAAATCGTTTCCGGCGTTGACGGGCACGACCCGGCTATTGTGCCTGTGCCGCTGGGTGAAGCAGCGGCGGTTGACCTAAAGAAGCTTCGCGTGGCTTTCCACACGGACAACGGGATTGCCGAGCCGCAGCCCGAAATCACTGAAGCCGTTGGCAGGGCCGCGGCGGCTCTTTCGGAAGCCGGAGCAAAGGTGGAAGAAGCGCTTCCGCCCGGCATCGGCGAGACGTTTGAGATTTATCGCGGGCTATTCTGCGCCGACGGCGGAGCAGGATTGAGGGCGCTGATCGAGCTTGCAGGAACCCGGGAAATCCATCCGCTGCTGCAACAGGCGCTCGACATCCAGCAGCAGCATGGAATTTCAATGGCCGATTACGGGACGCTGGTAGGCAGGTGGGACGCTTTCCGCAGCACGATGCTGGGCTTCATGGAAAACTACGACGCCATTCTCAGCCCGGTGTGCAGCTTTGCCGGCATGGTCGCACGGCTCAACCTACAGGAAGCTGCCGTCTTTCAGCTACACGATGACGCACAACCTGACCGGCTGGCCGGCGGCCGTGGTGCGCGCGATGAATACCTCCGAGGGACTTCCTGTCGGGGTCCAGATTGCCGCGCGCCCCTGGCATGAACACGTGGCGCTGGCCATCGCCCGACTGCTTGAAGAAGCTTTCGGAGGATGGCAAGCGCCACCGTTCTGATCCACTCTCTTGACGGAAGGGCCTTACGCCACAGCCCTGCCGGATGTGATGTCCCAGGTGACCTTTTCCCCGGTAACGTAGGAGAGGTTTACCATGTGCCCGGCGGAGGCTGCCCGGTGGCCCACCTCGGCGTTTTCTCCGCACTGCTTCCGCGAGCGCACGCAGTCAAAGAACTCCGCCATGTGCAGAGTGGTAGGGTCGGCGGAGTCCTTGGCCTCGATTTCTTTCGGCGGCGGGGCCGTTCGCGCGGCTTCCTCACGCCGGTCCCCAACATCCATGAATTTCTTCTGCAAAGCCACGGGCCAGCTATCGATGGAATAACTGTAGCCCTCGCGGTGCGAATCGATGCCATAGGTCATGGACGAGCCGCCCAGCGGCAGCACCAGCGTGCCATCGGTACCCAGGAAGTGGATGCCGTTTCCGTTGATGCCTTCGGAGTTGAAGGTGGAAGCCATGTTCACGTGGAATCCCTCGGGATATTCGAACAGGGCGTCGAGGGTGTCGGGCACCTGGCGGCCGTCATTGCGGACGAGGATGCCGCCGGTGGCCACAACGCTCTTCGGCATGGTAGCGCCCAGAATAAAGTGGATGGAAGTGATGAGATGGACGAACAGGTCGGTGGTGATTCCGCCAGAATAATCCCAGTACTTGCGGTATTGGAAAACGCGTTCCGCTGAGAAGGGCCTTTGCGGCGCCCCTCCCAGCCATTCTTCCCAGTTAAAGTTCTCGCCGTTTTCGAGGTCGGGGGGAATGGGATAGTTCCAAGACCCGGTCGAACTGTTGCGATTGTAGGCTGCCATCACCTTGGTCACTTTCCCCAGCTTGCCGGAGGAGACCATTTCATTGGCAACGCGGTTCTGGCTGGAGGAGATCCACTGGCTTCCCACCTGGACAATGCGATTCGCGTTCCGCGCCGCGTCAATCATCTTCTGACCGTCGGCGATGCGGTGGGTCATGGGCTTTTCGATATAAACGTCTTTGCCGGCGGCGATCGCATCCAGAAACAGGGGAGCGTGCCAGTGGTCGGGTGTGGCAATCACCACGGCGTCGATGTCCTTGCGGTCCAGCAGCTTCTTGTACTGCGCGTAGTTGGTGTCGATTTTGCCGTCCGTGCGCTCTTTGGCGCGTTCCAGATGGCCCTTGTAGCAGTCGCAGACCTCCACCAGGTTGGCCTGCCCGGTCTTTCTGGCCGATTCAAACAGGATGTTGCCGCGAATGCCGAAGCCGATAAACCCAACATTTACGCGGTCACTGGGCGCAGCGGGTTTGGGCAGGGGCGATGCCGCTTCAACGGCCAGGGGTTCGCCATTCAGGATCAGTCCCAACCCGGCGGCGCCTGCGGCGCCCCGGCGCATAAACTCGCGACGATTATAGATAGACATGACCCAGCCTCCTTGGATACTTCAAATCTCTTTTCAACTCTGCGTCCGATGGATTTCGCCTGCAAAGCAGACGCTCCCGGAGCTTCACCGGCACATACCCCCATCAAAGGCCATTTTGCCGGGGGATGCTGTGACCGCCATCACTCCATGTGCGGGGAGTTCATGAGTTTGCTATGCTGGTTAATCTAATGCTGGCGGACCTTCATTTGAGAGGCAATTATGAGTAAGTCCAAACCGCAAACCCCGTCCCGGATGCCCAAGCTCGCATACCGCAATGAACGATTCATGGACAGCGCCGATGCCCGAACGTTGCGCATCGCCGCTGAATATCTGGAGCCCCAGGTGCGCCTGCGGCGCGCCGGCGTGCAGAACACCGTGGTCTTTTTCGGGTCGGCGCGGGTGCTGCCCCACCAGCAGGCACGTGAAAGACTCCGCGAGGTACTGAGCCGCGCCCGCTGCGGCGGCCCGCCGCCCACAAAGGAAGAATTGCGCGCCGCGCGGATGGCGCTAAAGATGTCACAGTACTACGAGCAGGCACGCGAACTGGCCCGCCTGATTACCACCTGGTCGCTGGGGCTGAAGAACGGCAAGCATTTTCTCGTCGTCTGCTCAGGAGGCGGACCGGGCATTATGGAAGCCGCCAACCGGGGCGCCCAGGAGGCCGGAGGCGTTTCCATCGGCTTCAACATCCGCCTGCCCTCCGAGCAAAACGCCAACCCTTACATCACTCCGGATCTCTGCTTCCTTTTCCGTTACTTTTTTATGCGCAAGCTGTGGTTTGCCCAGCCCTCGCGCGCCGTCATCGTCTTCCCCGGCGGCTTCGGCACCATGGACGAAATGTGGGAATTTCTGACCCTGGTCCAGACCCACAAAATGGGCCATCGCAACACCATCCTTCTTTACGGGTCAAAGTTCTGGAAGAAAGCCGTCAATTTTGACTGGCTGAGGGAGGCGGGAACGGTGACGGCCGAAGAATCAAAGCTGATCCGCTTTGTGGACAGCCCGCGAGAAGCGTTTGAAACTCTCAAGTCCGCGCTGGCGCGCCAGCTCCGGCTGAAACAGGTACAACGCCACCCCTTCTATTGAGGGGCAGCTCATCAGGGTGGCAGGTTTTGCGGGCGGGACCGCAGGCGATTCTAGTTCTCTGCTTTTTCCAGCCGCTTGAGGAACACTTCAATCTCGCGCTGGGTTTGCAGATCGCCTTTCTCGCAAGCCACTGCGGCGCCCTTCTGATAAATCTCCCGCGCCTCATCCAGGCGGTCCAGGCCAACCAGCGATTTCCCCAGCTCGCGGTAGGCCGCTGAATAATCCTGCTTCAGCCGCAGGGCCTCGCGAAGCTCGCGTTCAGCATCGGCATAACGTTTCGCCTTCAGGTATTCCCGCCCCAGGCTGTAGCGGACCATCACGTTATCGGGCGCCTGGGCGGCCATCTCCTCAAAGGATTCCAGCAGCGATTTGTCAGCTTGATTTTCGTCCACGGCAAGCCCCCGCTCAGTTACTTCAGGTTCTCGGGAATCAGGTATTCCACCAGCACCAGGTCGTGCCACTCACTTCCCAGCCGGCCGTGCTTCTGGAACACGCCCACTTCCCTCCAGCCCGCCAGTTCACACAGCTTGCGCGCCGGGCCGTTGTCAGCAATAATGCGCCCCACCAGCTTGTAGAAACCCTTTTCGCGCGCCGCATCCTGCATGGCCTTGAGGAGTTCCTGCGCCACACCGTGCCCGCGCAGGCTGCGCTCAATAAAGATGGATAATTCCGCCACGCCGTCGAAACACCTTCGCGGGCTGTAAGGATTGAGCGCCGCCCAGCCCATCAGCGTGTGTTTCACTTCCGCCACCAGCACCGGGTAGCGGTCCGGGCGAGCGGCCAGCCACAAGTAACGCTCCTCGGGAGTGACGTAGGCGTTTTCGAAGGTTGCGGCACGGTCCTGCACGCCTTGGTTGTAGATTCTGGCAATCTCCTTTGCGTCGTCGACGCGCGCCGGCCGGATATTCAGCGGGCTGCTCCATTCTGCCGTCATTGGCTGCCTGTCCTTTCAATTGCACGGATTGAGCACAGTTCCTGCCTGCCGCAAAGTTTGCAGGCGGGCCCGGACTGGCTCACGCAAAGCACAACTTTAAGAGGAAACCACTGTCGATTGCAAGGATGGCCGTCACAATCTTTCTCAGGATGCAGCGGCAGCCAGGCGGTCGAGAATCGTGTCAAGCGTGGGGCGCAGCGCTTCCGCGAGGTGCCCGGAGGCGCGCAACTGCCCGCCCGTCTGCATCGAAGGCCCCCGTTCCAGGTCTGCCGCCGAGTGCTGAATCAGGTCCTCGAGCCCCTGCGGCAGCACTTCCAGGTGGAATTGCAATCCCAGCACTCTGCCATCAAATTCGAACGCCTGGTTGCGGCAAACGACGGTCTCCGCCAGCCGCACGGCGCGCTGGGGCAGGTCAAACGTTTCACCATGCCAGTGCAGGACCGTCATCTCCGCCGGCAATCCCCCGAACAGCACGCTTGCAGCCGCTTCCGGCGTTAACCGCACCGGAAACCATCCAATCTCTTTCTCGCGGTTGCGGTAAACTCGCGCGCCTAGAGCCTGCGCCACCAGTTGCGCGCCCAGGCATACGCCCAGGACGGCCTTCCGCCCCCGCACAGCGTCCGCGATCAGTTGCTTCTCGGCGGTGAACCACGCGAACCTCGAGTCGTCGTTGGCGCTCATCGGGCCACCCATCACCACCAGGAAATCAAAGTCAGCGAGCGAGGGCAGCCGCCCGCCTCGCGATTGCTCGGTGAGCGTCATCAAGTGTCCGCGCTCCAGCGCCCACTCCCGAATCGCCCCCGGCCCCTCAAACGGTACGTGCTGGATGATGTGAATTCGCATCGGTGAACTCGTCCGGGACAGAGAAGTGATCCATCGCCCAGGGTTGTGAGATGGTACGTTGTAGTGATCTCAAACGTGTTGCTGCCGTCTTGTGAGTCTTGGTCCTGGCTCGAACCCCCAAACCTTTCGACGCGGCCAGTGCGTTCCCAGCCTCGGGGCATCATCCCTGTTTCACGACGCCCAGGCATCTTGTGCCATCAGGCCCGGCGTTCAAAGCCGCCAGCGTTCGCGTCAAATCGCCCCATCAACCCAGCCGCGATCTAAATCCTCACAAAGGTCTTCTTGCGGAACATGTAGTAGAGCGCCAGCCAGAGGATGCCTACAGTTCCGGCGGCGACCAGGAAGCTGCCGAAGATTCCCAGGTGCGCGCCGAGCCCCGCGAACAAGGTGCGGCTGATGGTCCTGAAGGGGATGATGTCCGGAGCGATGTAGGCGACGATGGCGTTCATGCCGAAGACGATAAAGAAAAACGCCCAGCGACGGTAGCCCCGCACGTCGATCAGGTAGTAGAACAAGGCCAGCAGCAGCAGGCACCAGCCGCCCGACCACAGCACCATGGAACTGGTCCAGATATGCTTGATGATGGGAAACTCCAGGCCCCACAGCCAGCCCGCAAACAGGCACCCCACGCCGGCTGCTGCCAGCAGCAGCGCCTTGCGCTCTTTGGGTTTGGGACCCCGCAGCAGGTGGCCGGCCAGCACGCCCATCAGGGTGGTGGCGCCGAAGCCCAGGCTGCTGAGAATCCAGGTGTAATTGGTTCCATCACGGAAGCGGCCCAGGATGGCCGTGTCAACCCACATGGCCAGGTTGCCCTGCGGGGTGATGACTCCGGCTCCAACGCCCGGCACGGGTACGAAACGCATCAGCGCCCAGAAAACTACCAGCAGCGCAACCGCCAGGCCCGCCTGCCAGCGCACCGGAAGCTCCACCAGCGCAATTGAGGCGATCAGGTAACCGGCGGCAATCGATTGCAGCGTGTTGCTGTAAAACTGCAGGTTGCCCAGGGTAAAAAGCAGCAGGTGTCCCTGGGCCACCATGCCCAGAACCCACAGCACCGCGACGCGATAAGCCACCTTGCGGTAGATTTCGCCGCGGCCATCGCCCCGCTCCACGCGCTTGCCGATGGAGAATGGCATGGCCACGCCCACGATAAAAAGGAAGAGGGGCATGATGATGTCCCAGAAATCGAAACCCACCCAGGGAGTGTGCTCAAACTGTCCGGAAAGCCACAGCGGCAGCGGGTTGGCAAACAGCTTGAAAAATTCCAGAACAAACGGGGCTCCGCCGGCTATCCAGAACATATCAAAACCGCGCAAAGCGTCCACCGACACCACGCGCTCGGAAGGAGCGACAGCGTGGAGCCCGGTGTTCGCAGCTTTGGACTGCTCCGCCGGTGCGCTCTCCGCTATGATTTGAGGCGAGACTGCGTCCATAGTGTTCTCTCCAACGTAAACAATGTATCTCCGGAGACCCGGCGCCCAGGACGCGCCCGAAGGTTCACGGGCTGGCCTTCTGATGTTTACCGTTGCACTCATATATCCCAACCAGCCGGTCAAAGCAAGGGGAAAAATGCTCGAAGGGTTGCCTGCCTCCGGGCGGCGTCCTGTTTAAGATCGTTCGTCCGGGCCCTTCTGTTGACCCCTGTCCACGGGAATGGCATGATAGGCGAAGGGGGAAAGGGCTGCTATGAAAAACCAGGGAAGCAAAGTTATTTGGGCTGCCGCAGTGGTCTGTGCGGCTGCCGGCTTGTGGATTCTGGGTTCAAACCCGGCCGCCCGCGCCCAGCAGCCGGGGCCGGGGCCCACTCCGAGTACCGGTGAGACGGTTTACGCGCCCAAGAAGTCGGCCAAGCCCAACCTGGAGCAGCAGCCGCAAAACCAGCCTACCGAGCAGCCCGAAAAAGTTCCACAGCAGCCCGGCCAGGAGGCGCCCCAGGAAAAGAAGCCGGAAAAGATCAACCCCGACCAGGTTTACACGCTCTCCACGGAATCCAACCTGGTGAACGTGGATGTGCTGGTCACAGACAAGAATGGCAACCCGATCACGGGGCTGGGCAAACAGAATTTCAAAGTGCTGGACGACGGTGTTCCGCAATCCGTCACCAACTTTTCCACGGCGGAAGCGCCCATCACGGTGACCATGCTGATTGAGTTCAGCAACAAGTGGTGGGGCTACCTCTATCTCGGCCTGGAAGACGCCTACCAGTTTCTGAACTTCATGGAGCCCAAAGACTGGGTGGCCGTGGTCGATTTCGATATGCAGCCGCACATTCTGCAGGACTTCACGCATGACCGCTATCAGGTGCGGTCAGCGCTGGACACGCTGCGAATTCCGGGCTTCAGCGAAACCAACCTCTACGACGCCTTGTCGTTCACCATCGACCGCATGAAGAATGTGGGAGGACGCAAGGCTATCGTTGCCATCGTCACCGGCTTTGACACCTTCAGCAAGCTGACTTACGGACAAATGCTGAAGATCGCCAAAGGATCCAACACGCCCATTTACCCGGTCAGCATTCTGGAGTGGGTCTCCATCCGATACGGAGATTCGATTGACACGCTCCAGGCCCGGAACGCCCTCACTTCCATCGCCCAGTATTCGGGTGGCGAAGCTTATTTCCCCCGCTTCGAGGGCGCACTGCCGGACATCTACCAGCAGATCGCCGGCCAGCTTCGGCACCAGTACAGCGTGGGCTTCATTCCCACCGACAGCACCAAGGACGGCAAGTACCACAAGCTGGAAGTGCAACTGGTGGACGCGCAGGGAAATCCCCTGGTCATCACCAATAACAAGGGCAAGAAGATCAAATACCGCGTGGTTTCCCGCGAGGGCTACTACTCCCCCAAGGCGTAGGACTCTTCAACGGACGGTCCGCAGCAGGCACACTCCTGAAACAGGGACCGGCGGCCGGCGCCGAAGCCCGACCGTGGTCTTTCAAATTTTCACCCGCAGCTTAATGCCGGAAGTGCCGGATGCCGGTCATCATCATGGCCAGGCCCAGGCGGTCGGCGGCTTCAACCACTTCATTGTCGCGGACCGAACCCCCCGGCTGCACCACCGCCGTGGCGCCCTGCCTGGCGGCCTCTTCCACACCGTCCGGGAAGGGGAAGAAAGCGTCGGACGCCACCACCGTTCCCTTCAGATCGTGCTTCAGGTCCCGGGCCTTCATGGCCGCCAGCTTCACCGAATCCACCCGGCTCATCTGCCCGGCGCCCACGCCCACAATCACGTCTTCGCGCCCGAAAACGATGGCGTTGGACTTGACGTGCTTCACCACCCGCCAGGCAAACACCAGCCCGCGCATCTCTTCTTCCGTCGGCTGGCGCTTGGTGGCGCATTTCCACTCCTCGGGCCTGGCGCCCATGGTGTCGGGAGTCTGCACCAGCAGGCCGCCCCCCACGCTCTTCAGCTGCGGGCCGTATTCGTCGCCGGCGGTCGCGGACATATCAATCAGCCGCAGATTTTTCTTGGCCTTCAGCCGCTCCAAGGCATCGGCTTCAAACCCCGGTGCGATGATGGCTTCAACAAACAGTTTGGCCATCTCTTCGGCCGTCGCCAGGTCGAGCTTGCGGTTGACGGCAATCACCGAACCGAACGACGAAACAGGATCGCCCGAAAGCGCCCGCACGTAACTTTCCGCCAGCGTCTTGCCCACGGCGATGCCGCAAGGATTGGTGTGCTTGATGATGGCGGTCACCGGCTCGGTAAATTCCTGCGCCACACGCCACGCCGCTTCCAGGTCCACCAGGTTGTTGTATGAAAGTTCCTTGCCGTGGAGCTGCGGAGCGTACGCAAGTCCCCGGCCCGCAAAAGCGCTGTTGCGATAGAGCGCCGCGCTCTGGTGCGGGTTTTCACCGTAGCGCAGGTCCATGGCTTTCTCAAAATTCAGATGGAAATTTTTCGGCAGGCCGGGCTCCGCGCGCTGCTGCAGGGTGGTGGAAATAAATCCATCGTAGGCGGCGGTGGTGGCAAACGCCTTGCGCGCCAGGCCCAGGCGCGTTTCGCGTTCGAGCCCTTTGTTCTTTCCGAGTTCATCGAGAATGGCGCTATAGTCGGCCGGGTCAACCACCACGGCGACATCCTCAAAATTCTTGGCGGCCGAGCGGATCATGGTGGGCCCGCCGATGTCGATGTTTTCAATCAGCTCTTCGAATTCCACGCCGGGCCTGGCGGCGGTTTTCTCAAAGGGATAAAGGTTGACGGCCACCAGGTCAATCACGCTGATCTCATGGTCTTTCAGGGCCGCCACGTGGTTGGGGTTCGAACGGATGGCCAGAATGCCGCCGTGGACTTTGGGATGCAGCGTTTTGACGCGGCCGTCGAGCATCTCCGGAAAGCCGGTCAGTTCCGAAACGTCGCGGACCTTCACGCCCTTCTCGCGGAGAAGCCTGGCCGTACCGCCCGTGGAAACGATATCGACGTTCAGTTTGGCGAGTCCCGCCGCAAAGTCGACAATTCCTGTCTTGTCGCTGACGCTAAGCAATGCACGAGTGATGGGTTTCATGGATACTCCTGAGATTTTTTGTCTTGGATTCAACATGGGAAAAACGTATTCGATCTTCAGCTCTTCTGGTGGCCGCCCGCCTCCCGCCGCGGCAGCGCAACGGGGACACAGAGGCTCACAGGCGAGGTGGAAAAAGCAAGCCGGTCATCCATCCGAAGACCCGGTTGCCGGCAGCCTGGCGAATGGCGCTTGCCGAAACACCGGCGCCAGCATTCGCCGGCGGAAAAAACGTAGCTCAATAGCGCCCGGTTTTCCGGGGGTTCACGAATCGGCTTTCACCGCCGTGAACCGGACCTTGCCTTCCTTGACGGTGACGGAAAACAGCACGCTGTCGCATCCCAGTTCCTGCTTGAGTTGCATTGTTCTTTCACGAACGAATCTTTGAAACTTTGCAGGGTCAATGTCATCGGTGGGTTCGCCCGCGTACTGCTTGGCTTCCACCAGCGCCTGCAGCAACCGGTCAACGCTGGCCTGCTCGCGGTCAGGATCGCTGCAAACAATCCGCGTGTCCGGGTGCGCTTCCGTCGCGCGCCTGCGCGGCCCAAACTCCCGGCCTTCTTCCCGGCTGCGCAACCTTTTCCGCCAAAGGCCGTTGTAAACGGAATAACGTTGCCATAGCTGGTTGAACCGGAAGCGCTGGCTGGCGCTCAGCCTGGCCACGTCACCCGAATACTTTTTGATGCCCTGCTCAACCCGGTACAGCGTGTCGTTCGGCGGGCGCGGGATTCCTCCGTTGAAGTAAGCCTCAAATTCGATCTTGAGGCGGCGGATGTTTTCGTCGAGCCTGGTCAGTTCCTCGTCAACCGTCACCGGGAACCCTCACGCAGGAGTGCCAAATACGCCATTATAACCCCCCGGGGGCGCGAAGCACCAAGACAAATGGATACGACAGCCGTTTGGGGAATCTGATTCGGCGGTCATCCATTCATTTCGGCCATGCAGCCCGTGGCTTGAGTCCGGCAAGGCCGCAGAATACCCGTGCGCGCACCGCAGAGCGATGAAACGGGCAAGGTCCGCTGCCTGGCGCAGGTTGACCCTGCCGCAACACTTATGTTGAAATGGCCGTGCAGTGTGTCTGTGCGCCACGCTGCCTTCCCAGTGGGCCTGGAGCAACATTGATGGAAACCAAAAGTGATGCGAACGCCGTAACCGGGCTGCTGCGGCAGATCCCTTCGGTTGATGAGCTGCTGGGCAGGGAGTCCCTCCGGCGGCTCGAAGCGGAGCTTGGCCACCGGGTGGTGGTCGAGGCCGCCCGAACCGTCCTGCAAAGCGTGCGGGAAGGGATTGCGAACGGAACTCTTAAAGCTTTCTCACCCGCCGGGCTTGAAGAAAACGTGGCGGCGGCCGCGAGGGACCTGGCGGCCTATTCGCTCGAAGCCGTCATCAATGCCACGGGCGTGATTCTCCACACCAACCTGGGCCGCGCTCCCCTGGCCCGCAAGGCCGTCGAGCACCTCGCGGAAATCGCCGGCGGCTATTCGAACCTGGAATACGATCTTGGCGAAGGGAGGCGCGGAAAGCGCGATACGCACACCGACCGCCTTTTTGCGGAGCTGGTGGGCGCGGAGCGGACCCTGGTGGTGAACAACAACGCCGCCGCCGTGTTCCTCACCTTGAACGCCCTGGCCGAGGGCGGCGAAGTGGTGGTTTCGCGCGGTGAGCTGATTGAGATCGGCGGTTCGTTCCGCATTCCGGACATCTGCGCCAAAAGCGGCGCCAGGCTGAAGGAAGTGGGCACCACCAACCGGACGCGGCTGGCCGACTACGCTGCCGCCGTCAATGAAAATACCAAAGCGCTGCTGCGCGTGCACCCCAGCAACTTCCGCGTTGTGGGTTTTGCCGAACGCCCGGAACTGGCCGAGCTGGCCGGCCTGGCGCGCCAGCATCATCTGCCCCTGATTGAGGACCTCGGAAGCGGCTGCCTCATCAATCTCAGGCCCCTGGGCATCCAGGACGAGCCGCCCGTGGGGGCGAGCCTTAGGGACGGCGCCGACGTCGTGACCTTCAGCGGAGACAAGCTGCTGGGAGGACCGCAGGCGGGCCTGATTTGCGGCAGGCGGGAATTCCTGGACCGCATCCGCCGGAACCCGCTTTTCCGCGCCCTGCGGGTTGACAAGATGACCATCGCGTCGCTGGAAGCGACCCTCCGGCTTTACCTGGACGGAAACCTCGACGCCATCCCGGCGCTGCGCATGATGAGGCTGCCGCTGGAGCAACTGGCGGCGCGCGCCGCTTCGCTGGCCGCAAAACTCAGGGAGATTTCCACCCTTTCCGCCCGGGTCGAAGAAGGCGAGTCGGTGATGGGCGGCGGCTCCACGCCCGGGCATTCGCTGCCCGCCAGGCTGGTGGCCGTCCAGCACAGCAGGCTGAGCGCCCGGGACCTGGAAGCCGCCCTCCGGCGGAACCATCCACCCATCATGGCACGCGTGGAACGGGACCGGCTGCTGCTGGACCTGCGGACGGTTTTTGACGAGCAGGAGGCGGAGATCGTCCAGGCGCTCGGGCGGCTTGCCTGATGGCGCCGGATGGCGGGATGAACCCGCCGCTACGCGTGTCAAGTGACGGGATGACCTCGCCGCTACGGGGCTACTTATGTAAGGAAAAACTCGCCGTACGGCGTGCAGCGTGTCGGCTGCTTTTTTGCATCTAAGCGAAAAGCCGGGATTCAATCCCATATCAAATGTCCGGGGAGGCCAGGGGTAAAGTGACCGAGCAAAATGGTGCGCCGCGAAAGAGACGATCGACTCGAATCCTGCTAACCCTGCTGGCTGCCGCCTTCACCTTCGGCATGGGGACGGCGCAGGCCCGCAAGAAGGAGCCCGCGCCCAAACCCGGCCTGCCGGACCATATCGCCGCGCTGGGCAAGAGGCTCTACGGGCTGGACATCGAAGATGCCAAGCCCGTCACGGATGAAATCCAGAAGCTCGTGGTGGGCCACATGGACACGTGGATCGCCAACCGCACGCCGGACATCGTCGAGGTGCGGCACGAACTCGAGCAGGTGTTTTCAAAACTGCAATACCCGGCAGAGGGAACGCCTGCCATCTTTGTCGCGCCCTGGAAGGGCGTCCAACTGATCGGCGCGGGCTACACTCTGGGCTGGAGCGACATCTGGCGCATCAACGTGTTGGTGATCTATGAGAACCAGAACGGCCACACGCGCCAGGTTGCCACCAGCAGCTTTGTTCCCCGCACCGATATCCATTACTCGATTCTGGCCCCGTCCGGCACAGGAGATTTTCGCTTTCTGGCCTATGGCTGGAGGCTGGGGATGAGCCACCCCCGCATGTCCGCCGTTCTCTACACCTTTGACGGAAAAACGCTTGAAGCGCCATGGAAGATTGAGAACCTGTTTGACGGCAGGCTGTCTGCCTACAACAAGACGGTGGTCATCAGCTATGTGGACCGGGACGAGTACGTCCGCCAGACGCAGCTGGGCCACCTGCCGGCAAGGCACCAGAAGACCTACCAGGTGACTCCGCAGGGGCTTCAACTTGAAAGCGCGCACGACGTTCCTTACCAATGAGAAACACAGGCAAACCAGCAGCCGGAAGTGCGGCACGTCGTGCAGGATAATTCTTGACAATTCGGTACAGTTTCTGGGATAATTTCGATTTGCGATTTATTCGCAACTGAGTTACCTTGTAGCGTCCGCTGTGCAAGGATTTGGTTCGCGGGATAATTGCGAAAGGTTCGCAACTGAGCATGGTTCTTGCAAAACACCTCAAGCAACGCCGCTCCGTCACCACCCAGCTCCGCGAGCATGGCCTTCGCATGACCCGCCAGCGCAGGGTGATCGCGGACGTCCTCCAGCAGGCCGGTGAGCACCTTGACGCTCCCGAAGTCCTGCGCCGGGCCCGCCAGCAATTGCCGGGCCTGCACCTGGCCACCGTCTATCGCGCCCTGGAATCACTCAAGAAGCTCGGCATCATTGACGAGCTTGACCTGATGCATGTGAACGGCCACGGGCATTTCTACGAGGCCCGCACCAACAAGGACCACATGCACTTCACCTGCCAGCGGTGTCGCGCGGTTTTTGAGATTCAGGATCCATTGTTTGAAAAGTTGAAAGGCCAGATCAAAAGCAGGCATGGCTTTACACTTCGCGTGGCCCGGCTTGAACTGGGCGGGTACTGCGAAAAGTGCACGGCCAGGGCCCAACAATCAGCAAAGAAGCAGGCCGTTTCCGCCTGAGGCCCGGCGAAGGAAACAGCAGTGGCCCATTACGTGGACAAGCGGTGATACTCCGCAGGAATTGAGTATGTTTGATTCATTAATCATTACGCTGCGCGAAGGCGTTGAAGCCGCCCTGATTGTCGGCATCGTTCTCGGCTATCTCAAGAAGGCCGGCCGCGATGAGTGGACGCGCTACGTCTGGTGGGGAGTGGGCACGGCGGTTGCGGTGAGCGCGGCGGCCGCCTATTTCCTGCAGAGGTGGGCCATCAGCGAGGACGCCTACGAAGGCTGGATGATGCTGGTGGGGGCGGTGTTTGTGGCCTCCGTGGTGGTCTGGATGATGCGCGCCTCCAAGGGGCTCAGCAAGGAAATCCAGAGCAGGGTTTCGGACCTTTCCAGCCAACCGTCCCGCTCGGGCGCCTGGGGCATCTTCGCATTCGTACTGCTGATGGTGTCCCGCGAAGGCGCAGAGACGGCCATCTTTCTGGGCGCCGTATCATTGCGCACCACGGAGCTGATGAACCTGATGGGAGCCGTGCTGGGCCTGGCGCTGGCCATCGGCCTGGGCGTGGCGTTCTTTAAAGGCAGCGTGAAGGTCAATCTTCGCAGGTTTTTCAGCATTACCAGCCTGGTGCTTCTGGTGGTGGCGGTGCAGTTGCTCGTTTCCGGTTTGCATGAGCTTTCCGAGTCCCAGATTCTTCCCTCCAGCCGCGGCGAAATGGCCATCATCGGACCCATCGTCAACAGTGACGCATTCTTCTTTATCGCCGTCATCGGCCTCTGCCTGTTCCTGGTGCTGGCGCAAAGGATCCGGTCCGGTTCGGCTTCTGAAGCTGATCTGGCTCAGATGCCCGCGCCGCAGCGCCGAAAGGTGCTGGCCGGGCAGCGGCGTGAACGTTTCTGGAAGCTGGCCGCAAGCTCCGTTGGGCTGATGGTGATTGTGCTGATCAGCGCGGACTTTGTGTATTCCCGGGTGGCCCGGGCCATCAAGCCGCCCGTTGAACTGACTTTCAACAGCGACAATGTCGTCGACGTTCCCACGGACCAGTTGAAGGACCACAAGCTCCACACCTACGAGATCAAGGCCGGGGGCAAGGAGGTCCGGTTCATTGCCATCGTCGACTCATCGGACACGGTCCGCGTGGGGCTCGACGCCTGCCAGATCTGCGGTGACAAGGGCTACTACCAGCAGGGACAGAACGTGATTTGCCGGCTCTGCGGCTCCGCCATTTATATCCCCACCATCGGATCAGGCGGCGGCTGCAATCCCATTCATATTGACTACCTCGTCCAGAACAACATGCTGGTGATTTCCAGGTCCAATCTTGCCCAAGCGGCCCGCTATTTCCACTGAGAAGCTTATGTTAAGCAGAATTGTCGGCAGGTCGCTCACACGCAGGCGGAAGCGGAAGCTTCTGGGAGTGGCCGCCGTGGCTCTGGGGATTGGCGTCACCACGGCGGTGGCCACGCTTTCTCTCAGCGTGGGCGACCGCATGGCGCGCGAACTGCGCTCCTTCGGGGCCAACATTTCCGTCACCCCCGCCGCCGACAGCCTTTCCATCGCCGTGGGCGGAGTGGATTACCGCCCCGCGGGCGCCGGGGCCTTTCTGCCGGAATCCGACCTGGCCAACCTCCGAAAGATTTTCTGGCGCAACAACATCATGGGCTTTGCGCCGTTTCTCTATGCCCCCGCAACGGTCAAAGGTCGCCGCACCGTGGTGATCGGAAGCTGGTTCAAGCATCCTCTGCAGGTGCAGAAGGGAGACATTTTCCAGACGGGCCTCGAGGAACTGCACCCGGCCTGGAAGGTCCAGGGCGCCTGGCCGGATGACGGCTCGCGGCAATGTCTTGTGGGAGCGGCGCTGGCCGGCAATCTGGGCGTTAAACCCGGCGACAGCCTCACCTTCCAGGGCGGCGGGACTTCCGCCCCGATGATGGACCTCGCCGTCAGCGGAATTCTCCACACCGGGGGCGAGGAGGACGACGAAGTTCTTGCGCCGCTCGCCGCGGTCCAGCAATTCACCGGCCTGGAGGGCAAAGTGCGGCGAGTGGAAGTGAGCGCTCTGACCAAGCCCGAAGACGATTTCGGCCGGTCGGACGTCACCCGGCTGAGCCCTGCCGAATATGAGGTCTGGTATTGCACGCCCTACGTCAGCTCCATTGCCTATCAGATTCAGCAGGCCATTCCCGGCTCCGAAGCCAGGCCCGTTTACCGGGTGGCCGCAACCGAGGGCTCCATCGTCAAGAACATCAGCCTCCTGATGACGCTGCTGGCCATTGCCGCTCTCATCACGGCCGCACTGGCCATGGCCTCGCTGATGTTTGCCATTGTTCTGGAGCGCCGGGCGGAAATCGGGCTGTTTAAATCACTGGGCGCCACCAACGGCCGTGTGGCCTCCATTTTTCTGCTGGAGGCTTTTGGGGTGGGGCTGGCGGGCGGCGTTGTAGGTTACGGCCTGGGGAGCTGGATGGCCAGCCGGCTGTCGCTGGCGGTTTTCGGCGTTGCCACCGGCATTCACTGGGTGATTCTGCCGTCAGTGCTGGCGCTGGCCCTGCTGGTGGCCCTGGCGGGAAGCGCTGTTCCCCTGTCCAAGGGTCTGAAGGTGTCGCCTGTTGCGGCGTTAAGAAATGAGTGAAAGAGTTGCACAACCCGGCAAACGGCGGTCGCTCTTCTGGCGGCTTTGGGTGCGCTCGCTGGTGGTGAGGCGTCCGCAGGCCGCCCTGGCGGTGATTTCCCTGCTGGTTGGAGCTTCGCTCGCTTCCATGCTCCTCAACCTTTACAGCGACGTGCACCGCAAGATGACCCAGGAGTTCCGGTCTTACGGGGCCAACGTCATCCTCAGCGGCAAGGGAGCGGCGTCCGCGGGCCAGGCGGCTGTGGGCGGGCTGATGGACGGCGCAACCTTCCAGCAGGTGGAATCATTGCGCTCCAGGGTGAACGGCCTGGTGGCCGCTCCGGTGCTTTACCTGGTGACGAGCGTTTCGCGGGTTCCGTCAAATCCCCGGTTGCCGGACTTTGAGAATGTGGTGGCCGTGGGTTCCGACTTCTCCGCCCTGAAGGAGCTGGTGCCGGGCTGGCGGGTCACGGCCGGAGCGGAAGACGGCCCGCTGGGAGCCCGATCCTGCGCCGTGGGAGCGCATCTGGCCCAGCGCTTCCGGCTGCAGCCGGGTGACACGGTGAAACTCTCCGCCGGCGCGGGCAGCGGCGCGGCGGACAACCCGGCGGCTTCCGAAACTTTCCAGGTGGCGCGGGTGATTTCCACCGGCTCCTCGGAGGATGACCAGGTTTTTGTTTCCCTGGGAGAACTGCAAAAGCTGGGCGGCATCGAGGGCAAAATCAGCGTGATTCAGATGAACATCCCCGGCCAGACCGCGGAAATCGAGCGCGGCGTTCAGCAATTGGCGGCCGCTTTCCCCCGCCTGGACGTGCGGCCCATCCGCCAGATCGTGTATTCTCAGGGGAAGGTGCTGCACACAATCCGCGGGCTCCTGATTTCATTGATGAGTTTGATTCTGGTAATTATCGCCCTGTGCGTCATGGCCACCATGACCGCCATCGTTCTCGAGCGCCGCAAGGATATCGCGGTGATGAAAGCGCTGGGAGCCAGCAACCAGGACGTCACCCGGCTGTTCCTGATGGAGGGCGCAAGCCTGGGGCTGGTGGGCGGCCTGGTGGGATTTGCGGTGGGAGGTTTTCTGGCCGCCCAGGTGGGCGAACGGCTTTTTGGTGTGAGTCTGAGCGTGGTGTGGTGGACGCTGCCGCTGGTGTGGGGCGCCACCATACTGCTGGCGGCGCTGGCCACTTTCTTCCCGGTGGGCATCATGCGCCGCATTCAGCCCGCCACAGCGCTTAAAGGAGAGTAATCCCTTGGCCTTCATTGAAGTTGACAATTTGACCCGGCGCTACGGCGCCTCGGTGGCGGCCTTGAAAGAGGTTTCCTTCTCCGTGGACAAGGGAGAGTGGATTGCCGTGATGGGGCCGTCCGGGTCTGGCAAAAGCACCCTGATGAACATTCTGGGCGGGCTCGATTCGCCCAGCGGCGGTTCGGTGCGAATTGGCGGGGAAGAAATCGGCCGGCTGTCGTCCAGCGATCTGGCGCGTTTCCGCGCTGAAAAAATCGGCTTCGTCTTCCAGCAGTTCCACCTGGTTCCTTACCTCACGGCGCTTGAAAACGTGATGCTGGCCCAGTATTTCCACAGCCTGGCGGAAGAATCCGAGGCGCGCGAAGCGCTGGTGCGGGTGGGCCTGGGCGACCGCATCCATCACCTGCCCTCGCAGTTGTCCGGCGGCGAGCAGCAGCGGGTGTGCGTGGCGCGGGCGCTGATCAACCAGCCCAACCTGATTCTGGCCGACGAGCCCACCGGAAACCTGGACGAGGTGAATGAAACGCTGGTGATGGGCCTTTTCACCGAGTTACACCGCGAGGGCCACACCATCGTCATGGTGACCCACGATCCCGAAATCGGCCGCATGGCCGAGCGCCGCATCGAGCTCCATCATGGAAAGCTTTCGGAGGTTTCGGTCTTCCCGGCCTACGAGCAGGAACTGATCGAAAACCTGCTGAAGGCCGTCTGGCACTATGAAGAAGACACGGGCCAGGAGGTTTTCTCCTCCTCCGCCCTGCCGGAGTTTGCCCAGAACCGCGCCACCTTCCTGCTGATGGCCCAGGAGGAACTGGTGCGCCTGGACCACGACGACATGATCTCATTCACACCGCAGGGAAAGCGTCGCGCCAATGAAGTGATCCGCCGCCACCGGCTTTCCGAGCGCCTGTTCTATGAGATGTTCCAGATTCACGAGGACCTGCTGGATGAGAATGCCTGCAAGATTGAGCACAGCCTGAGCGCGGAAGTCACGGAAAAGCTCTGCATCTTCCTCCGGCATCCCCAGACCTGCCCGCACGGTTCCCCCATCCCGCCGGGCGTGTGCTGCCCCCAGGCAATGAAGAAGGCCTGAGCCTCTTACGAATACCGCAGCCAGCGCCGCAATTCTTTAATCGAGGGGCGTTTGCCGTACATCAGGATGCCCACCCGGTAGATTCTGGCGGAGATGCGAATCACATAGATGGTGGTGGCAATGGAAAACGCCAGCGCCAGGACGATCTGCCACAAGGGCGGAGTCTCCATGGCCACGCGAAGGGTCATCAGGATGGGCGAGAGGAATGGCGTCATCGAGAGGACGACGGAAAGGGTGGAGTTGGGATTGTTGAGGATGACGTTGAAAAGCATAAAACTGCAGAGGATCATCAGGGTCAGAGGCATCTGGGCCTGGCGCGCTTCTTCGTCGGTTGAAACAATAGCGCCGGCCGCCGCGTAGAGCGCGGAGTAAAGGAAATATCCCGCCAGGAAAAAGATCACCAGATAGAACAGCAGACCGGGCGAGAGGCTGATGCCCGGCCCGGCAGCGCCCGGACGCAGCCATGCCGCGACGCTGGAGGCTGAGGCAAACAGCACTCCCACGGTCACGGCCCACACCAGGTACTGGGTGAGCGCCACGGCCCCCACGCTCAAAATCTTTCCCGCCAGCAGATCGAAAGGCCTGATGGAGGAAACCAGGATTTCGATCATGCGCGTGGATTTCTCTTCCATCACGGAGTGCATGGTCGACATTCCGTAGACGATCAAGGTCATATACAGCACCATGCCGGCAATGATGGCGATGGCGAAATTGGTTTCGCTGGAGTCGTCTTCCTTCTTCCGCGAAGAAGGATTCACCAGCTGCACCCGCGCCGGCCTGAACACGTTCATCATGGCGCCGGAACTTCTGCCTTCTGCGTTCAGCCGGCGGCCGATCACGGCGTCGCTGACGGCCCGCTCAATGGGCCCCATCAGGGCCAGCGCCGGCATGCGCCTGGCGTGGAACTTTGCCGAAGCCGTCCCCGTCATCAGGCCTTTGGACAGCACCAGGGTGCCGTCGATTTCGCCGCTTACAACCTGGGCGTCGAAATACATTTCCTGCTGCGCTGAAGGGTATTCCACAATGTGGGTCACCACAGGCTCTGGATGGGCGGTGGTGGTGTTCCGCATCAAGGTCTTCTCGACCGCGCCGCCGAGCCCTCCCACCTCATCCAGGATGACGATCCGCACGCTTTGTCCTGAAACCCCTCCTGAGAGGAAAATGGAAATCACCAGGACGGCCCCCGAGATCAGCGGCAGCGCGAGGGTCCCCAGGACAAAAGCCTTGGTACGCACGCGGGTGATGTATTCGCGTTTGACGATCAGCCAGATCTTACGCATGGCGTTCCGAAACCTTCTGAATAAAGATGTCGTTCAATGGAGGCTCGATCAGCTCAAAGCGGCGCACCTGGACACCCCGCTCCACGGCGCTCTTCAGAATCTGCTGGGCATCGCCCCCGGGACGCAGGGTGATGTCCACCATCTCGCCATAAGAGTTTACCCGCTCAATAATGTTGGGAAGCTGCAGGAAGGCCGGGTCGCCCTCAAACTCCATGCGCACGGTGTTGTTGCCGTACGACCTTTTGATCGCCTTCAGATCGCCGTCCAGAAGTTTCTGACCCTTGTTCATCAGGCAAATGGAGTCGCACATCTGCTCCACCTGGTCCATGCGATGGGTGGACAGGATGATGGTCGCCCCCTGGCTGCGCAGCTCCAGCATCACGTCTTTGATCACGGCGGCGTTGACGGGGTCGAGCCCGGTAAACGGCTCATCCAGAATCACCAGGGGCGGGCGGTGAATCACCGCGGCGATAAACTGGACTTTCTGCTGCATGCCGCGCGACAGGTTGTGGATTTCGTCGTTGATCCGGTCCCCCAGGCCCAGCCGGTCAAGCCAGATGCGCGCCCGGCGCTCTGCCTCCGCTTCCGGCAGCCCCTTCAGGGCCCCCAGAAACCGCAGGATTTCCAGCAGCCGCATGTGCCGGTAAAGGCCCCGTTCTTCCGGCAGATATCCGATCAGTTCCTGCGTCTGTTCGCTCAGCGGCTTGCCCAGCACCCGGACCACTCCCTCATCGGGAATCAGGATGCGCACAATCATGCGCAGCGTGGTGGTTTTACCGGCGCCGTTGGGCCCCAGCAGCCCGAAGACAGCCCCCTCCTTGATGTCCATCGACAAGCTGCTCACGGCATCGAAGGAATCGTAGCGCTTTGTGACCTTTTCGAGGCTGACTGCATCCATGTCGGTCCGATCTTGCCTTTTTTTCGGATTCTCAATCTGCGGCCTGCGGAAAGAAACTGAACAGGATTTGTAGCATCAAATTGGAATAGTGCGCAAGCGCCAATGATCGCTTGCCTTCCTGAACCTGCGCGTTGCAGCCTCCGCAGGCAGGGCGGCTGTACGAAGGTTCGCGCATAGGATAAGATAACCCTTTTGCCGAACTTAAACCAATTCAGAAGGGACCTGACAGATGCGAAATGTCGTCATAATAGGGTCGGGTTGCGCGGGATTGACCGCAGCCATCTATGCCGCCCGCGCCAATCTGAACCCGCTGGTGATTCGCGGGATTGAGGCCGGAGGCCAGCTTACGCTCACCACCCTGGTGGAAAACTATCCCGGCTTCCCCAAGGGAGTCCAGGGGCCCGAGCTGATCGAGCTGATGCAAAAACAGGCCGGGGTGTTCGGAGCGGAATTCCTGGAAGGCGACGTCACCCGCGTCGACCTCTCAAAGCGCCCTTTCACGCTGGAAATGGGCGCGGAAAAGCTCGAGACGCAGGCGCTGATCGTGGCCACGGGCGCCTCCGCCAGGCTGCTGGGACTGGACTCCGAGCGCAAGCTGCTGGGCCACGGCGTCTCCACCTGCGCCACCTGCGACGGCTATTTTTATCGCGGCAAGGACGTGGTGGTGGTGGGAGGCGGCGACACCGCGGCCGAGGACGCCCTGTTTCTGACCCGCTATGCCAAGCAGGTGAACGTGGTGCACCGCCGCGAGGAGTTGCGGGCCTCAAAGATCATGCAGAAGCGCATGCTTGAGAACAAGGTCATCCATCCGGTTTGGAGCACCGTGGTGACCGACGTGCTGGATCCGGAAAAGGGTGAAGTGACGGGCGTGCGATTGAAAAATGTCGAGACGGGCGAAGAATCGGTCAAAGAGACCGACGGACTCTTCATCGCCATCGGCCATTCGCCCAACACCGGGCTTTTCAAAGGCCAGCTGGAAATGAACGACGTCGGCTACCTGACAACGCACGATGGGTCAAAGACCAACGTTCCGGGTGTGTTCGCAGCGGGCGACTGCCGCGACCACGTCTACCGGCAGGCGGTGACGGCGGCGGGCACGGGATGCATGGCGGCCATCGATGCCGAAAGGTTCCTGGCTGAAAGTTCCCGGGAAAAAGCGTGATCCATGGCGGCCTGGCGCGTGCCGGCCCTTCCGGCTGCGCGCTGGGAAACGCCCGCAGGCCCAGGGATTTGTTTTCTTTTCCGGAGTGCGGCGGCCACGGCGCAGCCTGGGCGCCGCGCGCTTTGGGTGCGGAAAAACACGGTGCAGGAAGCGCCCTCTGCAGCCGGTTCGCGCCTCCAGTCGGAAAACGAAATCCTGAATCCTGCCGGAGTTTGTTAAGCTGGAGATTGGACCCCCTCAGAAAGCGGAGATGAGATTGATACAGATCGACCCCATCCGGCAGTTCGAGGCATTGACGGATTGCCCGGACGAGCAGATTGACCTGGCGGAAGCGGCCCTGGCCATTGCCGCCACCGAATACCCCGGGCTCGACCCCGCGCCCTCGATCGAGGTCCTCGACCGCCTGGCCGCCCGCGTCGAGGCCGGCCCCACGCTTTCGGCCCTGGCCAACATCGCCGCCATCAACAAAGTGCTGTTTGAGGAAGAAAAGTTTACAGGCAATACCAGTGAATACGACGATCCCCGCAACAGCTATCTGAACGACGTGCTGGAGCGCAAAACTGGAATTCCCATCAGCCTCTCGCTGGTCTACACGGAGGTGGCGCGGCGGAAGGGCGTGCCTCTGGAGGGATTGGGATTTCCGGGGCATTTCCTGGTGAAGCATCCCGGGCCCCCGGCGGAGATTGTGGTTGATCCTTTCCACGGCGGAGCTGTGCTGGCGCCCTCGGATTGCCTGGCTTTGCTGCACGAGCACTTCGGCGGCAAGGCTGAACTGAAGTCGGAATACTTTGCCGCCGCCACCAAAAAGCAGATCCTCGCGCGCATGCTCAACAACCTGAAAGGGTCGTATCACCGGCGCGGAAATTATTCCAAAGTTCTCACCATGATCGAACTCTCGCTGGCCACCCGCGAGGACGTCCTCTCCAACGTGCGCGACCGCGGATTGGTTTATTTCGCCATGCGCCGCTACTCCGACGCGGCCAATGAGTTGAAGGTCTATCTGAAGCTGGCCGGTGAAGACGATCCCGAAGTGCAGGAAGTCCTGCAGATGCTCGGCCACATCAAGGGCATGATGAATTAGCGAACCGCTGGCGGGGCCTCGCGCAGCGCTACTTCAGTTTCAGGCACACGGCCAGGCCGTCGCGCAGCGGAACCATCGTGGTCATCAGCTCCGGCGATTTGTTAACCATCCGGTTGAATTTCTGGATCCCCCGTGTATCCGCATCATCTGCCGCCGCCGGGCCCGCCACTCTTCCATGCCACAACACGTTGTCGGTGATGAACAGGCCTCCCACGCGCACCCTGGGAACCGCCAGCTTGAACACCTCGGGATACTGCGACTTCGAGACGTCGTTGAAAATCAGATCAAATTGTCCCGGCGTGGCTTTCAGCGATTCCAGCGCGTCGCCTACCAGGATTTCCACCCGGCCCAGCATTCCCGCTTCGCGCAGGTAGCCGCGGGCGCGCTCGGCGTTGGCAGGGTCGCTGTCCGTGTAAAAAACTTTTCCTTTGGGCCCCACGGCGCGCGCCAGCCACAGCGTGGAATATCCGATGGCCGAGCCCATCTCAAACACCCGGCGCGCCTTCACCAGCAACGCCAATTGGTGAAGCACCCGGGCGCACGCCGGGCCCACGATGGGGACCTTGTGCTTTGCCGCATAGCGTTCCATCTTGCGCAGCACGGCGTCTCGCGCCGGCAGCAGAGAATGGATGTAAGCCTCAACCTGTGGTTCAAAAATTCCTGGCACATTGCCTCCTTTTCTATAGCGCCGGGCTCGAGCCCGGCACTGGCACCCAAAATGCCGGCCTGAAAGCCGGCGCTACCCGGATGTCACAAAACCGGTTTCAGGTGCAGATGTTGGGGATTGGTCCACTTCATCACCGCGCCGAGCTTCACCAGTTCCTTCGCCAGCCCGCCCGGATCCACCGCCTGCACGGCCTGGTGCTTGCCGGCCGCCAGGGTGGCCGCAACGCCCGCCGCCTCACCCATCATCATGTAAACCGGTTCCAGCCGCAGGGCTCCGTAGCCGATGTGCGAAGCCGAAGCGCACACGGGAACCAGCAGGTTGCTGCACTGGTCACGTTTGGGCAGCAGAACGCGATAAGGAATCTGGAAGGGGATGGTCGGCACTTCCACGTCGCCCTCGTTCTGGGCGTTGCCCTTCTCATCCACGTAGCGCTGCATGTTATGCGAGTCCGTGTTGTAAGAGCCCATGCAGATGGCGTCGGGCTTGGTCAGTTCCGTCTCCAGGTCGCGCTGCACCATCACGTATTCGCCCACCATGCGCCGGCACTCCCGCACGTAAAGCTGGAACGGCCAGTTTTCGGTGTCGGTGTATTCGTCCGCGGCCATTCCCCACTCGAGCATCTCTTCGCGCAGCGGCGGGGGCACGCGATGGTCGTGGCCAAGAAAATAGAAAAATCCGGCCGTGTAGTCCGCGTGCTCGCGCCACGAATGGCCGCGGCGGTCGTAGCCGGCGGTGGGATAGTCCCAGTTCCTGCCGATGTAGTCGGTCGAAAACGGCCCGAGGTTGTTGATGTCGGTCTTGCCGTTCGGCAGGGGAGAAATAATGATCAGCGAGCCCAGCTTCGGAACGCTCTTCTTCGCCTTCATCGTGGCGGCAATCAGCCGGGCCAGCAGTTCGTAATCGTGCGGATTGTAGTTCGGCGGCTTGGGAATCGCCACCTGGTTGCCCTTGTCCTTCGTCAGGCACATGCGGAAGTTATACGCCTGAATCTTTTTGTCGGCCGCTCCGGCCTTGCCGCGCGGTCCGTGGTTGACGTTCGGCAGCAGCTTGTGGCGCGAATCGTAGGCGGACACGGGAACTTCAAACCAGTGCCCGGCGTATTGGTGCCCGTCGCGCACCCCGGCAAACGATTCATCGTACTGGTCCCGGCCCTCGCGCCCCCAGGTGAACGCGACACCGGATTGCGCCATCAGGTCGCCTTCGTAGGTGGCGTCAATAAAAACCCGGGCGGAGTAAGCATCACCGCTCTCCATGGTGACGCTGCTGATGCGGCCGCCCTTCTTCTCGACGGCGCCGTGCTCGCGCAGGCGGGTGTTGTAAACAACATTCACCTTGGCCTCGCGCGCCATGGTCTTGAAAACGTCTTCGGCCACGTGCGGCTCAATTTCCCAGGCAACGGGCTGGTTGTAGTGCCGTCCCACGCGCTTGTAAAACTCCAGCGAGAGGCCCCCGATGGTTTCTTTCCTTCCCGTATCGGTGTGCCCCAGGCCGCCGGAAACCATTCCGCCCAGATGCGAGCCGGGCTCGACCAGCGCCACCCGCGCTCCCTGCCGCGACGCCGCCACCGCTGCCGCCACGCCCGAGGCGGTGGCGCCGTAAACCACCACGTCGTATGAGCCGCCGGCGGCAAAGGCCCGCGAACCGGCCAAAAGCGCCCCGCCCAGCCCCGCCAAAGAATTCTTCAGAAAAACCCGTCGCTTCATCTCCGTTCTCCGTTCAACCGGCAAGCAGCCGGACATAGAGTATTGCTCAAAATCGCCCAACACAAAAGATGCTTGTGAAAAATCGAAGGAAATGCTCGCGTGCTCGGCGGCATGTTTAATCTACGCAAAATATGCGTAGATTAGACCCCTTATTCTACGCAGGTGATCACAAGCTGAGGCGTGTGAACCCCAATTCCTCTTCCCCGTCGGCAGCATCGACCCGTTGTAGAGCGGGTTCTTCAGACCTGGAAAGTTTCACACAGGGTGCACAGCGCAGCGGAGCCGTATGAATCCGTAAAACAACAAGAGCAGCTCACGCAAAGACGCCAAGGCGCAAAGATCGGCAGCAGAGCTGCAAGCAAACGTGGCATGGCCGTCCCGGCCGTGTTCATGGGCGGGACGCCCATGCCACAGAGAATCACGTGGAGCGCGAACGCCGCGACTTTTGCGATGCGTGCGATGAAGTGTGAGTTGCGGCTAGCTCGTTTCCGTTTCCAGCGCCTGGATCAGCGCGCGCATGTAACCCAGCGCGTAGGCCATGCCGGCGTGCCACGGAGCGCTGCAGGTCATCTGCGGCGTGTGGTCGGGAATCATGACGCCGTCGTAGCCGTTCTTCAGATAGATCCGCATGGCGCGCACGAAATCCACGTCGCCCTCGTCGAGAAAGACCTCGTGGTACTTCGGCACCTTGCCCTGCACGTTGCGGAAGTGAACGTAGCCGATGCTCTTCCGCCGGGTGAGCTTGTCTATGGTTTCATACACGTCGCCGTCGGCCATCTCGGCCGTGGTTCCCTGGCAGAATTCGATGGCGTTCGGAGCGGCTGGGGACGATGTCGAGCAGCCGCTCATAGAGCGCCGGGCGGTAAACCAGCCGCGCCGCGCCGCGAATCTCCGGCATGGGCGGATCGTCCGGATGCGCCGCCAGGCGCACGCCGGCCTCTTCCGCCACCGGAACCACTGCGTGCAGAAAATCCGTGAGCCGCTGCCACGACTCGTCGGAAGTCACCTTGCCGATGTTTCCCGGCGGCGCGTCCGGGTCGTAGGTCATGTTCCAGACCTGCCCATTGGGGATGGGCGTTTCTTCCGGGCCGTCCTTGCCCAGGAACCCCACCGACTCCGCTCCGCCGCGCGCGTAGGGCCCCTGCACGTGCCCCCACACGCCCGCAATGCTGAAGTTGTAGCCGAGAATCGGAATCCCCACCTTGCCCATGGTCCGCACAATGGTTTTGACGTCTTCAAGCTGCTGCTTCTTTCGCGGGCCGTCGAGCAGCACGTCGTACCAGTGCGCGGGATCGAGGTTCTCGATGGCTTCGAGCTCCAGCCCTTCGGCGTTGACCGCCTGCTTCAGGCCGCGCAGTTCATCGTAGGTCCACAACTTTCCCTGCTGCCGCGTCACGCCCCAGTTGCGCGCGCCGTCGGTGGCGGGAATCTTTTCTCCCGTCCCCCAGTAGTCCACCCAGTGCGCCACAATGTGCGTGGCTCCCGCCTGGCGGGCAAAGCGGAAATTCTCCGGGGTCAGCATGTGCCGGTAAAGTCCCAGTCCGATTTTCATGCCGGAATTCTACACCACTTAGGGTCAAAGTCAGGAGGTCACGGCGCCGGGTTTGTGCGTTGAAGCTTCGCGAGGGGTGTCCGGGACATAGTTCGAAACGGGCAGGCCTCGGAACGCCTTGGGGGATGAACTCGGGTTTCTCGATTCGGCGGGCCGCAGAAGCTACAATACAGGCGTCTGTGCCGCTATCAGGGCGCACGAGGTACCAAGCCATCCCTGTATCAGAATCGCGAGGAGGAAATATGGAAGAGCATCTGAAGTATTGGCTGTTCGATCCCACCGTGGGGAAACTGGTAGCCGCTCTCATCGGCCTTGCCATCGTCTATGCGCTCAGCCGGATGTCGCAGCGCACCGTCGGCCGCTATGTCAAAGACGTTAACACCCGCTACCGCGCCAGAAAGTTTGTAACGTTCCTCGGATATCTTGTTGCCGCCGGAGTTCTGCTGATGATCTTTGGGGACCGGCTGGGCGGCCTGACGGTTGCCCTGGGAGTTGCCGGCGCGGGCATTGCGTTTGCCCTGCAGGAAGTGATTGCCAGCGTGGCCGGGTGGGTTGCCGTATCGTTCGGCAATTTTTATTCACCGGGCGACCGGGTGCAACTGGGCGGCATCAAGGGCGACGTGATCGACGTCGGCATGCTGCGCACCACGCTGATGGAGGTGGGCCAGTGGGTGAACGGCGACCTCTACAACGGCCGGATCGTGCGCGTCGCCAACAGCTTTGTCTTTAAGGAGCCGGTGTTCAACTACTCCGCCGACTTTCCTTTCCTTTGGGACGAGATTACCCTGCCTGTTCGGTATGGCTCGGACTGGACCCTGGCGAGAAAGATGATGGAGCGTGTGGTCGATGAAATCTGCCGCGACTACGCCTTGCAGTCCCTCGCCGCCTGGAAAGCCGCCGTCAACAAGTACATGCTCGAAGACGCGCAAGTCGAACCCATGGTGACGCTGGCGGCCAACGACAACTGGATGCAGTTCACGGCCCGCTACGTGGTGGACTATCGAAAGCGCCGCTGGGTAAAGGACCAGCTCTTCACCCGCATCCTCGAAGAGGTGGATAAGTCCAATAACCGCATCCGCCTGGCTTCGGCGACGTTCGAGCTCACCAATATCCCCCGGCTTGATTTCACGTTTTCCGATGGAAAAGGAGAAGCGCATCCTCAATACGTTCCCTGAGCAGGGCGGGTGGCCACGGCGCCACGAGCCGGGCGGTCGATGGCAGGAGAGCAGGCATCAACCACTCGCTTTGCGAGAGCGCAGCCGGTAAAATGCAAGAATCCGGACCGGCCGGCGCAAGGAAATCCCATGCCTGATGCGATTGGATTTGATGTTTACGGAACGCTGGTTGATCCTCTGGCGATGGCGGCGCACCTCGAAGCCGTGGCCGGCCATCTGGCCGGGCAAATGGCGCAGCGGTGGCGCGAAAAGCAGATTGAATACACCTTCCGCCGCGCCCTCATGCAGAGGTACGAAAACTTCGACGTTTGCACAGAACAGGCGCTGGTTTTCGCGGCCAACAGTTTGAACCTGGAACTGCAGGACGAGGAGCGGGCAAAACTGCTGGAAGCCTACCGCCGCCTGCCGCCTTTTCCTGACGCGCTGCCGGCCATTCGCAGCCTGCGCGCGGCGGGATTCAAGCTGGCGGCTTTTTCGAACGGCGTGGAAACATCACTCTGCGCGCTGCTGGAACACGCGGGCATTCTTCCACACCTGGACGCGGTGGTCAGCGTCGACGACCTCAAAACCTATAAGCCCAAGCCCCGAGTGTATCGCTACCTGGCGAAGCGGCTGGGCCTGCCCCTTGCGAACACCTGGCTGGCATCCAGCAACGGCTGGGATGTGATCGGAGCCAAAGCCGCCGGCCTCCGCGCCGCCTGGATCAAACGAAACGCCGGCGACACGCTCGATCCCTGGGGCGTCACGCCCGATCTGGTGTCGCCCAATCTCGAAGCTTTCTCTTCACACCTGCAAAGCAATTAAATCTCTTTTGCGATTCCTGCCGGCACTGGAGTCCACTTGCGTAGCCTCCTGGCCGCCGGCCCATGCCCGGTGACGGCTATCACAGAATCGTCACACCGAATCTGTTAGCTTTCTGCCGTAGTCTGCGAGCATGGGTATTGCCCGGATTATTCATGGCGCAGCAGGGCTCCGTGAAAGGGCATGAGTTTTGTGAAAAGGCGCGACTTCAGTCGTGCCGTTTGAGCGCTACAAGAACTCTTATTGGGGCTCCAGCCCCTGTAGGAGACGCTCATGACGCAGGAATTTTCAGCGGCTAAAGCCGCCGTCTTCGAACTGCCTTTGCCGCACGGAAAAATCCGCGCCCTTTCGCGGCAACACCCGTTGGTTCATGAATAGTTCGGTAAAGTGGGCTTGTCCATCCAGGATGATGGGCGTTCTTCCGGGGGCAGGCCGGACCGGCAAGCGGACGCGCACGATGCGTCGATTCCACCGAAAGGAGCTTAGCCATGTCCAACCGTTGGGTGTTCCTTGCAGCCTTTCTCACGGCCACCTTCATGGTAGCGGGAGCCTTTGCGCTTTCCCCCTACTTCTACTTTGAGCTGGCCACGTCGTCGATCTTCCTCGCCATCGCCGTCATGGTGTTTTTTGGGGAGGACCGATACTCCTACATGCTGGGAACCGTTTTCACTCCCGTGTGGTTCCTGGTAGACCTTCTGGTGGGGGGAATCGGCAACGATTTCGGTTCGCTTTTCCGGTACCTGGGCGGGCATCAGATCGGCGCCGTGAGCACTCCCCTGAACGGATTTGCGCGGCTGTCGGCCATTTTCCTTTTTGCAGTCAGCCTGGCTGCCTGGCGCCGCGAAGTGAACGAGCGCTTCTGGGGAAAAACCTTCTGGACGTGCCTGATCATCTCCGTGATCTATGTGGGAATCCTCACAGTGTGGTATCTTAGGCTTTTCCCCGCAGGTCGCTGAGAATTCCTGATGCTGATTGGTCACGTCGCAGTTGCGCTGGGCGCCAAGAAGGCAGCGCCCAAAACCTCGCTGGGCACCTTGCTGCTGGCCGCCCAGTTGCCGGACCTGCTCTGGCCCCTGTTCCTGATGCTGGGATGGGAGCGCGTGCGGATTGTGCCCGGCATCACGGCCGTGAGCCCGCTGGATTTTGTCAGTTACCCTTTCACTCACAGCCTGCTGGCCGATTTCGGCTGGGGACTGCTTCTGGCCGGGCTTTACCTCATCTTCAAAAAGAACCGGCGCGGCGCTTTCATCATCTGGGCGTGCGTGCTGAGCCACTGGCTGCTGGACTATATCAGCCACCGCCCTGACCTTCCCCTCTATCCCGGCAGCCAGCTGTTCGGCCTGGGAATATGGAACTCCGTATCCGTAACGCTTCTGGTTGAAGGCGGCCTGTTTGTGGCGGGCGCGATGATTTACAGCCGGGTCACCCGCCCGCGCGATAAGGCCGGCGAATACAGTTACAAGACCTTCATTGCCCTCCTCGTGCTGATTTACCTGGCCTCGCTGGTGGGACCGCCACCGCCCAGCGTCAGCGCCGTGGAATGGGCCGGAGTCCTGAGCTGGATGTTCCTTGCCTGGGCCTATTGGATCGACGACCACCGCACCCTCGCGACCCATGCGCCAGCCCCACCACCGGCCGAACCCGCGAATTGAATTGGGCGTGGCTGAAGCAGCAACGTCCCCACAGGCCTTTACCGCAGCGCAACGCTCACTCCCAGCATTGGCGCTCTGTTGTCCCCCACGGCCAACCTTCGCCATGTGAAATCTCAAATTTGAAATTTCAGATTTCAGGCTTCTGTTCGGCGCGGCGAATCCTGTCGAGTTTTTGCAGGAATTCTTCCCTCTCTCGCCGCGACTTGACGGTGCGGCGGGCCTTCTCGTTCAGATAGCGCTGGCCGGTGATCCTGGAATTCTGGAGCGCATCGGCCCAGCCGCGCAACTGTCTTGACACGCCTTCCGCACGCGATTTCAAATCTGAAATTTCAAATTTGAGATCCTCAAAACCCGGCAGCGTTTCCATCAGACAGAGCATTGAACGCACTTCGCCCGACGAGCCCCGAGCAATGTAGAGGAATGTCAGAAGTTCCTGCGTTGTTCCCCGCTCAAACCCTTCAGCGGCGAGGGGCGTTTCGGAGATCTCTGGGCGCCATTTTTATGGAGGCCCAACAAAACCGTTCAAAATCGAAGCAGGGTCAAGTATACTTTGGCCATCCGAAATGCCAAAAAGGAAATTCCAACTTACAACCGTAGACATGTATCAACCAACTGGGGAGGCAACATCAAACCCCCTTTGGAAAAAGAGGGGCGGCGATAGGGTAACCACCGTGAATTCCAAGGAAAAGGGCTTGCGCGGGAAATGCCTGGTCCGGCGCGTCTGGATTCCCGCTCCTGGCGCTGGCATCTTCGTCTGGCTAAGCTTCATTGTCCTCGCCTGCGGTTCTCCGGCACTGGCGCAGCAGCTCCCGATCGTCCCCGGGATGCAGACTGGGCCATCGGCCGCGCTGGGAACAGCGGCCCCAGCGGGCGAGCAGCCGACCGATCAGCGATTGACAGGGAGCATCAGCGGAACCGTGGCTAATCAAAGCGGAGGCCACGTCCTTGCACCCTACGTGATCGGGTTGGCCGCGGCTACCGTTGTCCCTGATGCGCGGGCCGTTCCCTCGCAAGCCGAAGCGGGGGAAAATCAGAGCAACGATCAAAAAACGCAGCATGCGATCGGCGTCGTTCCTAATCTCTATGTCGCCTACGGCCACAACGTAGTTCCTCTCACCAGGAAGCAAAAGTTCGAGATTGCGTGGAAGTGGACAGTGGATCCCGTCACCTTCGGACTGACTGGGGCCATCGCCGGAGTTCAGCAGGCGCAAAATAATTTCAGTGAATACGGGCAGGGCGCGCAAGGCTACGCAAAGCGCTACGGCGCCGCCTACGCTGGCATCGTCACCGGCACCTTTATCGGAGGCGCCATACTTCCATCGCTCCTGAAGCAAGATCCGCGCTATTTCTACAAGGGAAGCGGTAGTAAGCAGTCGCGGTTTCTGTATGCGATCGCAAATTCGGTCATTTGCAAAGGCGACAATGGACGCTGGCAGACAAATTACTCGAATATCCTGGGAAACGTTGCTGCGGGCGGTATCTCAAATCTCTACTACCCGGCGCAAAATCGCCATGGAGCGGCACTGACGTTTGATAACGCGCTGTTCGGTATTGGCATAACCGCCGCCCTCAATGTTGTTCAAGAATTCTTCACCCGGAAGTCGAGCCTTCCTGACTCCCAATCATCCAAACCCTGAACCCACATCTGGGGGATGGCTGTCTTTGTTTCCACCTGTTGTAATCGCACCGACCGCAAACACCGCGATGGATGCGTCACCCGCGACAGACCCTGGAAGTTGACTCTCAAGATAAATATCGAGGACCTCTACCCCGGAGGTCCCCGCAACCCGCTGCACATCCCATCATCGCCTTGCGGAAAGGGACAAAACAGGCAATGATCAGCAACATGAACCGGAGGGTATTTATGGCGTCGTCGGCTGCTTTGCTCGCCGGCACGGCAGTCACGGCGAGAGGACGGCCTGCGCAAAGGACCGCGCAATACACCGGCTGGGTCGAGCCGCGGATTGACACGCACAACTCGCGCTGGATCTATTTCTCCTCGGCGTGCAGGCCCTTCGGCATGGTCAATCTCAGCCCTGACACGCGCCTCGAGGGCGACTGGGGCGCCGGTTACATTTACGGGGAACCGTTCATTCGCTGCTTCAGCCACATTCACGGCTGGCAACTGGCGGGCATACCGGTGATGCCTGCCACCGGAGAGCTGCGCGGGCATGAAGGCTATGAGGCCTACAAGGCGCCTTTTTCCCATGCGGACGAGGTTGTCAGGCCGGGGTATCACCGGGTGCGGTTGCAGAACTATGGGATTACGGCGGAATTGACTTCCACCATGCGGGTTGGTTTTCACCGCTACACCTTTCCCGCGACGGAACACGCCTATGTCTATCTCGACGTCGGCGCCGAACTGGCCATGGTGAAGATGCAGGACGCCCTCATTCGCCGGCTGAGCGGCAATGTGCTGGCAGGTTTTTCCACCATGGGCGCGACCGTCAGGAGGCCGAAGCCGTGCACCGTATATTTTGTCGCGGAGTTTGACCGCCCCTTCGAGGAGTTTGGCGGTTGGGAAGCCGCCGGCGGCGACCCAAAGTTACGGCGCCTGGTGCGCAATTCGGGAGATCAATTTCGTGGCGCGCAGTGCGGCGGGTATGTCGGGTTCCGGCTGCGCGAGGCCGCAGCCGTGCGGTTGAAAGTCGCGATCTCCTATGTGAGTGAGGAGCAGGCACTGCACAACCTGAAGGGTGAGCTCCCGGGATGGGATTTCGACGCCGTGGTGCGGGATTCCAACAACGAGTGGAACGACTGGCTGGGGAAAATTGAGGTGGAGGGCGGCACGGACCAGCAACGCAGGAAGTTTTACACTGACCTGTGGCATGGATTGCTGGGGCGCCGGACCTTCAGCGATCTCAACGGCAAGTACATCGACAACACCGGCCCTGAACCCCGCGTGCGGACCGTGCCGCTGGACCGGCAGGGACGTCCCACCCGCAACACTTACAACTCCGACGCTTTCTGGGGAAGCTGGTGGAACCTGAATATTCTCTGGTCGCTCGCCTACCCGCAGACCATGAACGATATGGCCGCTTCCCTGGTGGACTACGATGCGAACGGCGGAATGATCGCCCGCGGGCCCAGCGGCGGCAACTACACCTTCGTCATGGTGGGGGACCCGGCCACGCCCCTGATCGTTGCGGCTTACAACAAGGGAATCCGCAATTTCGATGTCAGGGCTGCCTATCAGGGATGCCGGAAGAATGCCTTCCCCGGCGGCATCCGCGACCGTGCGGGCTACGAATTTGGTCCCAAACCGCAGGGCGGCGGAATGAACTACTACATCGAACGGGGCTATGTGCCGATGGGAATTGGCGGGACGGGATACCATCGCGAGGGCGCCGGCCAAACCCTGGAATATGCTTACGAAGACTGGTGCCTGGCCCAGTTTGCCCAAGCCCTGGGCCGCGAGGATGATTACAAACTCTTTCTCCACCGCTCTGAAAACTGGCGGAAGCTGTTCGACCCCTCGACGGGCTGGATCCGCCCTCGAATGATGGACGGCTCCTGGTACGCGCCATTCCATCCTGTGTGCGGGTCTGCCGGCTGCCCCGGATTCGTTGAAAGCGACGCGGCCATCGCTACGTACTGCGTCCCTCAAAACATCCCGGGACTCATCGAGGCCCTGGGCGGCCCTGAACGATTCATCAGGAAGCTCAACGGGCAATTCGAGAGGTCTGCGCCCTGGCACTTTGAGTGGCCCGCCGGCCGCCACCCCGACACCTGGATGGATTACGGCAACGAGCCCTCGGGCCACCTGGCGCACCTGTTCAGCCACGCCGGCGCGCCGTGGTTGACACAGTATTGGGTGAGACGGGTGAAGCAGGAAGCCTTTGGCGATACCTCTCCGTTTGGCGGGTACAATGACGACGAAGACCAGGGGCAGCTTGGCGGGTTGGGCGTGCTGATGGCCATCGGCCTTTTCGACATCCAGGGGGGAGCGAGCACGCAGCCGCGCTACGAAATCACCAGCCCGATTTTCGACCGCGTCACCATTCACCTGGATTCCCGCTACTATCCGGGCCGCGTCTTCACCATCGTCACCCGCCGGAACCGTCCGGGCAACGTTTACATCCAGTCGGCAAGCCTCAACGGGAAACCGCTCAGCGGCCGCTTCTGGATCACCCATGCCGAATTCGCCGGCGGGGGAACTCTGGAGATTCAACTCGGCCCTGCGCCGAACAAGCGGTGGGGCATAGGTTGAACCGTAGCGGGCGGACGCTGTTGCCGCGGCCGGCGCAGCGGCTAAAACCGCCATCGCGTCGCAGGCGTTTTCGGCACGAGTAAACTCGTGCCCTTTCCCCCGGCAGGGCGCAGACGCCCCGCCTCTTCGCCAGCCTCGAGGGATTCCTGCGAATTCCACGGAACTGGCTTTATAATCTGAACCGGAAACGCAGGGCATGTCGGGTAGCGAGGACCTCCGGGTTGGAGGTCCGCGGCTTTTCGTCACCGCCGTTAACCAAAAGAACCGCAGACCGCAAAGGCGGCGGACTGCGCTACCCGCCAAACCGGAAACGAGGTGAGGCCGAAATGATGAACACACGTTGGAATATGGGGTTGATCGCATCGCTGGCATGGACTGGGCTGTTCACATTCGCGTCTGGGGGGAAACTGATGGGAGCCGATTTTCCGTCCGCCGAAATTTCGAACGGCCAAATCCAGGTGAAGCTGTATCTGCCCGACGCAAAGCACGGGTACTATCGCGGGACCCGGTTTGACTGGTCAGGAGAGATCATCAGCCTGAAATACCACGGCCACGAATATTATGGGCCGTGGTTCAACGGCGTCGATGCGAAGGTACACGACTACCGTTTCGCCGGGCCCGAAATCATTGCCTCGCCGTGTTCCGCGGCCTCAGGCCCCGTGGAGGAGTTCCAGACCAACGGGACGGCCCTGGGATGGGATGAGGCCAAAGTGGGCGGGACATTTATCAAAATCGGCGTGGGAGTTCTTCGAAAGGATTCGAGCCACTACGATTACGTCAGGCAGTATGAGATGGTCGACCCGGGCAAATGGACCGTCAAGCGGCGCCGCGACTCGGTGGAATTCACCCAGGAACTGACCGATCCGTCTTCGGGCTACGGTTATATCTACCGTAAGACGGTGCGGCTGATCGAAGGGAAGCCGGAGATGGTGCTGGAACACAGTTTGAAAAACACCGGCCGCCGCACCATCCGGAGCAGAGTCTACAATCACAATTTTCTCGTGCTCGATCACCAGCCACCGGGCCCCGACTTCAAGATCGAGCTGCCCTTCAAGATTCAGCCGGTCCATCCTCCCGACCCGGAAATGGCCGAAATCCGCGGAAACCAGGTGGTCTATTTGAAGGCGCTGCAGAATGAAGAAGTCGTGCAAATCCCGATGAGTGGGTTCAGTGACAGCCCCAAAGACAACGAGATTCGCATTGAGAACCGTAAGGTCGGCGCCGGCATGCTGATCACCGGAGACCATCCTCTGGTTCACCTCAACCTGTGGTCCATCCGGGCGGTGCTGGCGATGGAACCCTTCATCACCATGACCATCGAGCCGGGCAAAGAATTTACCTGGAAGATGTCGTACCAGTACTACACCGTTCCGCCTGACCCAAAGTGAGTGCAGGAGGAATGAAAACAAGCAAATCCCTCTCGCTTCGCTGAACGCAGAGACAGGAACCGCCTCTTCGCCAGCCCCCGGTGATGTAGATCACTGAGTTACTCCGGTTGATGCCATACAAGAGTGAGGTGGGTTCTTATCAATAACAACTAACGGGAGGCAGCGCAGGGAGACTTCCTACTGACTATCGTGGGCTGCAGATTTTCCGGAGAGGCGGGAGGACAGGTGTCCGTACCCGTTCGGGCTGGCGGCAGAAGTATTTGCGGCGGCCGCCTGAGTTGAGACAAACTGCTAAGACGCTTCCTGCCATTCGCTGAGATTCGAATGTATCCGCAAGCTGATTTCTTGTAAGATGGGCTCGGCTGCTGAAGCAGAGGCAGGCTTTGGTGCAGAGCAACCTGCCAGGGAACCGCCAGGTGGAAACTCCTGAGTTCGATGAGGCAGGGGAGTCAAGTGCCGAACTTTTGGACCAAATCGTAAGGGGAGGAATTATGAATAAGGAATCCAATGTGAGCCGTCGTGATTTCCTGAAGAGCACGACCCGGACCGGAGTCAGCCTTGCCGCGCTGGGCGCGGCCAGTTTTGCGGGTCCCAGGGAAATCCTGGGAGCCAACAACCGAATCCGGGTAGCTGTTTGCGGGTTGCACAACCGTGGCTGGGAACATGTTCGAGGTTTAAAAGAGATTCCGAATGTCCAGGTGGCGGCCTTGTGTGAAGTCGATGACAACGTTCTCCAAAAGCGTCTGGCGGATATGGAGAAGCTTGGCATGCCGAAACCTGAAAAGACGTACTTCGACGTTCGTCAACTTCTGGATGACAAGTCGATCGACGCCATCACCATTGCCACGCCCAATTCCTGGCATTCGCTGATGGCGATTTGGGCGTGCCAGGCCGGCAAGGATGTGTACGTGGAGAAGCCGTGCTCGCACAATTGGTGGGAAGGACGGCAGTTGGTTCGCGCGGCCCAAAAGTACAAACGCGCGGTGCAGCATGGAACGCAAAGCCGCTCCTCGAAAGCCGGCATCGAAACCATCCAGAAGCTTCGGCAAGGATTGATCGGGGACGTCTATCTGGCCCGCGGGATCTGTTATAAGCGAAGAAACACGATCGGGATCGCGCCCATCGAGCCCGTGCCTCCGGGGGTCCATTACGATTTATGGACGGGTCCGGCGCCGCTTGAGCCCTTCACCCACAATCGTTTTCATTACAACTGGCATTGGTTGTGGGATTTTGGAAACGGCGACCTGGGCAACCAGGGCATCCACCAGATCGACAACGCCCGTTGGGGTTTGGGCGTGGGATTTCCCAACAAAGTGTCGGCGATTGGCGGCCATTTCATGTTCGATGATGACCAGCAGACTCCCAATACGTTGAACTGCTCCTTCGAATACGATATGCCCGGCGGCCCCTCCAAGCGCAGAATGATCGAATTTGAGGTGCGTCACTGGATAACCAATAACGAAGCGGAGATCGGCACCCCGGCCATGGGAAGCTCGGAGAACGATGTTAATTATTACGGGAACGTGTTCTATGGAACGAACGGTTATCTGGCCATGGCGAGCGAAGATGTCGGGGATATGTACCGCTCCTGGATCGGCAAAGATGTTAAGCCGGGTCCGCATAATGAGCCGGTGGAAGGCCTTGTTCCGAACCTGACGAATCTCCTCGACGTCATGCGCAGCCGCAAAATGGAAGACCTGAACGCTCCCATCCTGGAAGCTCATATTTCCTGCACGGTGATGCATCTGGCCAATGCTTCATACCGCCTGGGGAAGACCATCAATTTTGATCCTGAAACCCAGCAGGTCATCGGCGATGAAGAAGCAAGCCGTCTCCTCAGGGATGCGGACCGCGGCTATCGCCGGCCTTTTTATATTCCGGAAGACGTTTAGCCGCTGAAGCTGAAATGCCGGTAGCGAAGACCGCCGGGGTTGAGGTCCGCGGCTCTTCTTGGAGTGCGAGAGCGTGCTCTCGCCTTGCGCGCGGGTGGCGCCCCGATAGATCGGGACGATCCCGCGAAGCGGGACGTTTCTGCCTGTCGTCATGGCATCGGGTCCATTGCGATGATTGATTCGTCCTGCAAAAAATAATACCTCCAGCTTGACCACGGCCAGCCGAGGCAGAAACAGTGGGGTTGCGCGGCTCTTTGCGAAAGAGCACGGATTCATCCGTGCCGAAACGGAGCATGCTCATTTTCTTTCTGGGGCTTCAGCTCGTGCGGTCGACCGGCCAGCCAGTCGCGATCCGGTCTTGACATAGAGGTATCCAGCGGCTAAAGCCGACATTGTTTTGCAGGCATTCCCGGCACGAGTAAACTCGTGCCCTTTCTCCCAGCCTGGCCACGGCAACCCAATGCCCCCTGCCTGTTCCATACCCTGCTTCCTATTTCCTACTTCCCACTGCCGCTTTCATCCTTCAACCTTCATCATTCAGAATTCCCAAGTCTCTTTTTCCCGCCATTCTAACCCTGCTGAGCTTTGCTGAACGCAGATATTAGAAATCAATATCTGCACACCCGCCAGCCCAGTGGAGACGGCAATGAAGCGCGCTGCCTGTTTGCTTGTTTCGCTGCGGGTGGCGGCAATGCCGTTGGGGCGGGCATGGAGCCCGCCCCGGGAAATGGACAGGATGGCATTGCAAGTTTACTCCGCCATCGGTGTGACGGCTATGCGCTGCATGAGCATGGGCGCTTCGGCAAGCTGCACGTTCCCTTTGCTGTTCCTCTGCCGTGCCGTCAGTTGCGCACCCCGAGGCAGCAAGAAAGTGGCTTGACTGGCCGGCCGCCGCCAGTTGGAGTCCGTGGACCACCAGCATGTCGCCATCACGTACGCAGATGATCGCATTCTTCGTCCCGGATGCATTGTTGTGGGCCTGGGCGACGATGATTCCCTGGGGGCTTCCCTTCGCCGTGCCCCGCACTTCAACCACGGGCATCCCGCTTGCGGCATACCCATACTGCAGTGTGTAAGTCCCAGCCGGCAGAGTCATCGATCCCCACTGCGTTTCGAGGGGAAGGTTGAAGGTCCCGCCGACACCCGTCATGGTAAACCCCTGGGCCCTTGCGCCTGTCGCGCCAAAGGCCGCAAGCATCAGTGAAAGTCCGAACAGAGTTACAAAGCTACGAATCGATTTCATCACACGCCTCCATATTTTTGATTTGCCGCGGGCGGCCGGGGTGTTTATCCACCCCCACTGCCTGTCTTTTTCCCCAGCGGCTTTGGCTGTTTGACCGCCTTCACCCTCTAAGGCGGAAAACGGGACCCAAAATGGACATGCCTCGCAAAAAAAAAGGGGGCTCGTGGCACGGCGGGCCGGTTGGATTCCCCCGCCCTGTGTTATTCTCCAGTCAATTCGTATTTCTATACGAGGGGAGGGGTAAGCGATGAGTGGGGATCTAGCAGCCCATGACGTTACGCTTCTGCTCCAAGCCTGGGGTGGCGGCGACAAGCAAGCCCTCGACCGCCTGGCGCCGCTGGTCTACCGCGAACTTCGCCGCATCGCCGGCCGGATGATGGCTGCCGAGCGCCCCAACCACACCCTGCAGGCCACGGCCCTGGTGAATGAGGCTTACGTGCGCCTGGTGGATACCCAGCAGGTCAGCTGGCAGGACCGCGCACACTTCTTTGCTCTCTGCGCCCGCGCCATGCGGGAGATTCTGATCGATCACGCCCGTTCGCGGGGCAGCGCCAAGCGCGGCGGCGGCCAGATCGCGATTGAACTAGATGAAGCGCTGGCGGAAGCTCCCTCCCCGGAAGCCAACCTTCTGGAACTCGATGACGCCCTCAAACGTCTGGCGGAGATTGATCCGAGAAAGAGCCAGGTGGTCGAACTGCGCTTCTTCGGCGGCCTCAACCTGGAAGAAACGGCTGAAGCTCTCAAGGTTTCCACGAAGACGGTCCAGCGCGACTGGGACCTGGCCCGGGGCTGGCTCTACCGCGAATTGCGCAGCAGCAAATAACATGAACGAACGCTGGCAGGAAATCGAGCGGATTTACCACGCGGCGCGGGAGCTCGACGCGAGCGCCCGGGCGGAGTTTCTCGCCAAGGCTTGCGCGGAGGATGAAGGCCTGCGCCGCGAGGTGGAATCCCTGCTGGTGCAGGCAGACCAGGATGGAAGCTTCCTGGAATCCCCGGCCATCGAGGTGGCGGCCGGGGCGATGGCGAAGGATGGCTCTGGGCACCTGAATGAGGGGCCAAAGCTGGCCGGGACCACGATCGCCCACTACCGAATTCTGAAAAAACTGGGCGGCGGCGGAATGGGCGTGGTGTATGAAGCCGAAGACACGAAACTCGGCCGCCGGGTGGCCCTCAAATTCCTGCCCGTAGAGGCGGGTTTAGCCCGCCATTCTGAAAGTGGGGGCGTTAAGCCGCCGCTACAGCCGGACCCTGTCGCCCTCGAACGTTTCCAGCGCGAAGCGCGCGCGGCTTCGGCGCTGAACCATCCCAACATCTGCACCATCCACGACATTGGCGAAGATCAAGGCCGGCCTTTTATCGTCATGGAACTGATGGAAGGCCAGACGCTGAAGGAATTGATGGGCAGGGGAGCGCTCCGCGCTCCCGCGGGAGGGCAAAGCCCTCCCCTACAAATTCCACAGCTGCTCGACCTGGCCATCCAGATCACCGACGCCCTCGAAGCCGCCCACCAGAAGGGCATCGTCCATCGCGACATCAAACCCGCAAACATCTTCGTGACCCAGCGCGGCCAGGCCAAGATTCTCGATTTTGGGCTGGCGAAACTGACGGCGTCCGATGTGGCAACGGGCTCCTCAGCCGCGGACGGTCTCACCACCCCCGGCACGGCGATGGGCACCGTCGCTTACATGAGCCCGGAGCAGGCTCGCGGCGAGCCGCTCGACGCCCGCACGGACCTGTTTAGCTTCGGGGCGGTGCTCTACGAAATGGCCACCGGGCGCCCGGCCTTCAGCGGCGATACCACGGCGGTGATCTTTGCGCAGATTTTGAAGGAAGACCCACCCTCAGCTCGGACACTGAATCCCGAGTTGCCGGCAAAGCTGGAAGAAATCATCTCCAAGTGCCTTGAAAAAGAGCGTGACCTGCGTTACCAGACCGCTTCCGATCTGAGGGCAGACCTTACGCGCCTGCGCAGGGACACCACTGCCGGCATTACGGCAGCGACAACTCGCGGAGCGCCGCCGCGAGCTGCACACAGGAAAATTCGCCTCGTGGGGATGGGTCTCGGAGCCGCTGCCCTGCTTGCGCTCATCTTCCTCCTCATACTCAAGGCAGGCTTCATCCACCGCGGTTCCATCGCAGGCACTCAGCCGCCCGGAATCCATTCCATCGCGGTCTTGCCGCTGGAGAATCTTTCCGGCGACCCGGAGCAGGAATATTTTGTCGACGGCATGACGGATGAACTGATCACCGAACTTTCCAAAATCAGCGCCCTGCGAGTGATCGCACGGACCTCCGTGATGCGCTACAAGGGAACCAGGAAGTCGCTGCCGGAGATTGCGCGTGAATTGCACGTGGACGCGGTGGTTGAAGGCTCGGTGATGCACTCCGGCAACCGGGTGCGCATCAACGCCCAGTTGGTGGACGCAAAAACAGAGCGCAACCTGTGGGCCCAGACTTACGATCGTGACCTGGGCGACATTCTGGCGTTGCACAGCGATGTTGCCCGCGCCATCGCCCGCCAGATTCGCATCAAGGTTACGCCGGAAGAACAGAAGCGCCTGGCCAGCACGCACGTGGTGAATCCCAGGGCCTACGAGGCTTACCTGCGGGGCCGGTACCTCTGGAACAAGAGGACGGGGCAGGACATGAGGAAAGGCATCGGCTATTTTGAGCAGGCTGTTGACATAGACCCGAATTATGCGAATGCGTATGCAGGGATTGCGGACTCTTATCTGCTGCTGGTGTTCTACGGTCCGGCGTCCCCGGCGGTGTACTTTCCAAAGGCCAAGGCAGCGGCGCTGAAGGCGGTGGCGTTGGATGATTCACTGGCGGAGGGCCACGCTTCCCTGGCCAACGCCTACTTCCACTACGATTGGGATTGGGCGGCGGCCGGGAAAGAATTCCGGCGGGCCATTGCGCTCAACCCGGGCTACGCTGCGGCACACCACTGGTATGCAGGCCTTCTATCGTCAATGGGACGGCACGACGAAGCCCTCGCCGAAATCAAGAAGGCGCAGGAACTGGACCCTCTGTCGCTGATCATCAATACAGATTTCGGGTCAACCTTGTTCGACAGTGGGGAGTACGACCTCGCCATCAATCAGTTGCGGACCACCTTGGAGTTGGACCCGAGCTTCTGGGTCCTGCGATGGTGGCTTGGAAGAAGTTATCTGGCAAAGGGCCTCCACGAAGCCGGGGTGCGCGAGCTCGAATCGGCGGCAAAGCTCTCGAATGGCAATCCATCGGCATTAGCTTGGCTCGGGTACGGTTACGCTGTCAGTGGAGAAACGGCCAAAACGCGCCAGATTCTTGCCAGGCTGCAGCAGAAGGCGAAGGAAAGTTACGTCTCACCGTATCAGTTTGCCGTGCTCTATGCGGCCCTGGGAGAAAAAGACCAGGCGATCGTCTCCCTCGAAAAGGCTTTTCAGGAGCGTTGCTATGAGATGTACTTCCTGAACCTCGAGCGCCACAGGCTTTTCCGCCCGCTCGGCTCGGACCCGCGCTTCCAGGACCTGGTGCGCCGAATGAACTTCCCGGGGCTGGCGCAGATGCCCGCCTTGTAGTATCTGCGGTCGCGCGAAGCGAGAGGCTCTTGCTCTTCTTCATTCCGCCCGATCCAATGCGAACAGAGAGGTGTCCTGTAGAAAATAAAACCTCCAGCTTGGCCACGGCCAGCCAATGCAGAAACAGTGCGGTTGCGGTGTCGCGCCATTCTAACCCCGCTCAGTAAATCGCAAATCACCAAATTCTTTCCCCGCCACTGCCCTTTTTCATCTTTCAGAATTCATGATTTTCCTGCCCCCGCCGTCGCCTTCATCGACGCGCCACCCGACCGTCTCTCCGCGCCCTCTGTGGGTGAAAAAGCTTTAACACGGAGCACACGGAGAATCTCTGCGCCCTCTGGGTTTCAACTTTTGGTGGCACAGAGAACAGAGAGAAAACCAGAAACCCTTCAGCGGCAGAAGCCGGCATCCTGTCGCAAGCGCTTTCGGCAGGAGTAAACTCCTGCCCTTGCTCGACCGGCCAGGCGCGGCGGATTGACCCGGCTGCTTGGCCCGGGAGAATGATGCTCCTAGATTCCGCGCGCGGGAGAGGGAAGGGCGGCCCGGCGCGCCCGTAGCTAGCGTCTTAATGTAGGCTATTTTCAGGGAGAAAGGCCTGCAAATGGGACGTTTGGGACGTTCGTTCGCTTTTTATTCGACATTTGTAAGTTGTTGATTATACGATAGTTGAAAATTTATTGGCGCAAAATAAAGTTCAATTTTGCAAAAAGTGTCCGATTTTGACACAGCGTGTAAAAATTGCACTGCGCCACTTTTCTCATATTCAGCGGAAGGCTTCCTTGTTCACCACGCAGGCAACATCGGCCAGGCTGCCCTTCGCCTCCAGCACGTCGATGAGCGACTGCACGGTGCGCCCGGCCATGCCGCGATTGGGATCGGTGGAAAGCCGCGTGATGCGCCCCGCGCTGGCAAAGTGATGGAACAGTCGCACCCGGTCTTCCAGTTCCGGGTCGCGCAACGGCGAGTCTGGCGGCAGCGGCTCCTGCTCGAAAACATCCAGCGCCGCGCCCGCAATCACTCGTTCCTTCAGCGCCTGCGCCAACGCCACTTCATCCACCACCGGCCCGCGCGAAGTGTTGATCAGGTAAGCCGTGCGCCTCATCATCCGCAGGGTTTTCTGGTTGATCAGGTGATAGGTGGACGTTGCTCCTTCGCGCACCAGCGGCACGTGCAGCGAGATGAAATCCGCTCCGGCCAAGACTTCCTCCAGGCTGGTTATGCGGATGGTTCGCCGCTCATCCGAGAAGCCGTTGCGGTGGCGCACGTCCATCTCTTCCTGAACACCCTTGAGGAAATCCGAAGGCGTGAAACTGGAATCGTAGCAAAGGAAGTTCACGTCGAACCCCAGCGCCTTCTTGATAAAGGCCTGCCCGATGCGTCCCAGGCCGACCACGCCCACCGTCTTGCCGGTGACCTCGTCGCCAAGAAACGGCAGGTAGGGATGCCAGGCGCCCCAGCGATTTTCCCTCACCAACCGCTCGCTGGGGTAAAGTTTGCGGGCCACCGCGCCCAGCATGAAGAGCGCAAACTCCGCCGTCGCTTCGGTCAGCACTTCCGGCGTGTTGGTGAAAGGAACCTTGTATTCATTGGCGTCCGCGCGGTTGATGTTGTCAAAGCCCACCGCATCCTGCGCCACCACTTTCAGGGTTCCCTTGCCCGCCTCGAAAACCTCGCGGTCGATGGGATCGCGCAGCGTGGTGATCAGGGCGTCGATTCCCGAGCGCACTTTCTCAATGATCAGGCTTTTCGGCGGCGGCTCCAACTCGCCGTAGACTTCCACCTGGTAACCGCGTTGGCGCAGCCGGTCGAGCGCCTCGCTGCCGATATCGCAGGTGGCAAAAATGCGGACGCTGCTCTTCGTTGCGGTCATAAGGATCTCACAAGTTCTTTCTGACCCAGGTGTCAATGCGGTCGAGAGCTTTCCGGATGTTCTCAACGGAGTTGGCAAAGGAAAAGCGCAGATACCCTTCGCCCTGCCGGCCGAACGCCGTTCCGGAAAGGCATGCCACGCCGGCCTCATTGAGGAGCGCGTCGGCCAGTTCAGTCGAAGACTTCCCGGTCTCCTTGATATTCGGAAACGCGTAGAACGCTCCCCGGGGCTTCAGGCAATTAAATCCCGGGATGCCGTTCAATCCGTTCACGATCACCCCGCGACGCTCGCGGAACCGCTCCAGCATGGCGCTCACCGAACTCTGGTCGCCGCACAGCGCTTCCGCGCCGGCCATCTGGGTAAAGCTGGCCGTGCAGGAATTCGAGTTGGTCATCAGCAGCGCGATCTGCCGGGCCAGGTCGGCGCGCATCACGCCGTAACCCAGCCGCCATCCCGTCATGGCATAGGTCTTTGAAAATCCGTCGAGGATGATGACGCGGTCACGCAATTCCTCGAACGCCGCCGGGCTCACGTGCTCGCCGGTGTAAATCAACCGGCTGTAAATTTCGTCTGAGAGCAGCATCACGTCGCGGTCCTTCAAAGCCTCCACCAGGGTTTCCATTTCCGCCCGGCTGATCATTCCGCCGGTGGGATTGTTGGGCGAGTTCAGGATCATCAGCCGCGTGCGGTCGCTGATCTTGCCCAGAATTTCTTTGACGTCGATATCGAACCCGCGCTCTTCGGGCATCGCGTAGGGCACCGGCGTGGCCCCCACGAAATTGATCATGGAGGAGTAGATGGGGAATCCCGGATCGGGATAGAGCACCTCGTCACCGGGCTCGACCAGCGCAAGGATGGTGTAAAACATGATGGGCTTGGCGCCCGGCGTGATGACCACCTCAGAAGGATCGACGGTGATTCCACGCCGGCGGCCCACATCTTCCGCCACGGCCTGCCTCAGTTCCGGCAAGCCCGCAGGCGGGCCATAATGGGTCCATCCATGATCGAGAGCGCGCTTCGCAGCATCAATAATGTTGGGCGCCGTCGGGAAGTCCGGCTCTCCGATCTCAAGATGGATAACTTCCTTGCCCTGCGCCTCAAGCGCCCGGGCGCGAACCAATACATCAAAGGCGCTTTCGGTCCCCAGACGGGACATGCTGCCGGCAAGCCGCAGCTTTCGCGTTTCCATAGACATTCAAAACCCCCGAACGGGCAAGTTTAAACCCTTTGCGCCGTGAACGGAAGAACCTGTGCTCTCGTGGCTCATTATTGTGTTGGAATCCTCCCGGATGGGAGGTGGGCGAACGATGGCCGGGGCGCAGCTTACGAAACGCGCCGGGTGTGCTTTCGAACCCAGGGCTCAAGTTTCTCGAATCTGAATTGCGCTTTCTCGTAGAGCCCCATCATAAACGTGTAGGCTTCCAGATCCTCAAATTCCAATCGGAAACCGTTTGCGCGTAGAAAGGCTGCGGTAACCGCAATTGCCGGCCAGCACATCATCGAGCGAAGGGTAGAATGTCACTGGGCAAGGCGCCGGAGCAGTTCACGATGATCGCTGATGAATTCATCGAGCGCTGCCTGGAAGGTGGTGGCGGGCTGCTGGCTCTGGCGCTCTTTCAAAAACGCGATAAACTCCTTCACCGCGGATTGCTCCTCGGGCGAGAGTTCCAATACGATTTGTGCGAGAGTCTCAGCTTCCATGTCGCACCGATTATCCAAAGTATATCCCAGCGCCTGGTAGGCTGCAACCCGGCGAAAACAACAGCCGCATTCAGAAGCATTGCTTGCCGCGCACGCCCAGCGATGTTAAGTTTACGAAGGGGCTGATTGCGCACAACTCCTTATCCATCTTCTGCGGGCAAGTAAAGAAAATATGCGTTGGTCCTGGAAAATCGGAGACGTAGCGGGAATCGGCCTCTACGTTCATGCTACGTTCTGGCTCCTCATCGCCTTTGTCTTTCTCTTAAACTGGTCAGACGGACACAGCGTGGCGGCGGCCCTTTACGGCGCGGCCTTTGTGCTGGTCATCTTTGGCTGCATCACCCTGCACGAACTCGGGCACGCGCTGACGGCCCGCCACTTTGGGGTTCGAACGCGCGACATCACCCTGCTGCCCATCGGGGGGCTGGCGCGGCTTGAGCACATGCCGGACGATCCCGTCCAGGAGCTTTGGGTGGCTCTTGCCGGCCCGGCTGTCAACATTGCCATCGCCGCCCTGCTCTACGCCACGATCCTCGCCTCCGGCGGAACGATTCTCCCCGGCGATTTTTTTTCACTCAACGGAACCTTCCTGGCCAACCTGATGGTTGTGAATCTCTGGCTGGTGGCTTTCAACATGATCCCGGCGTTCCCCATGGACGGAGGCCGGGTGTTGCGCGCCCTGCTGGCGACCCGGCTCGACCTGGGACGCGCCACCCAGATTTCTGCGCGCATCGGCCAGGGCATTGCTTTTGCGCTGGGCGTTGGCTGTCTGTTTGGCCTGGCCGGCATCTTCAGCCGTGCCGGATACTTTCGCCTTGACGGACTCTTTTCCGACCCGTTTCTCATCCTCATCGCGGTGTTTGTGTGGACGGGCGCCAAACAGGAAGCGGCGGCATCCAGAATGCACACCTCGGTGGCCAGCATCCCCGTTCAGCATGTGATGCTGCACGACTTTCACACGCTGCGTCCGGACGACACGCTGGGCGACGCGGTCAACCACGTTCTGGCAGGGTGGCGGGAAGATTTCCCGGTGGTTTTTGGCGATCACGTTCTGGGCATGCTCACGCGCGAGGACATGACGAAGAGCCTGGCGGAAAGCGGTCCCGAAACGCGGGTTCGCGACTCCATGCGGCGCGACATTCCTCCCATCGATCCCCGCCTGAAGCTGGAGCAGGCGCTGGTGCTGATTCGCGAATTTAACTGCCGGTCCCTTCCGGTCTCCCACGAGGGGCAACTGGTGGGTTTGTTCACGCTGGATAACATGGGCACCTTCCTTTCCATCCACTCTGCCCTGCGCCAGGCGGACCGCAAGACGCGAGACAGAAGAGAAAAAGACCCTGAAAGCGAGACTTCCGAGAGAGTCATCTGAAGTGCCCAAACAATATTTCCATTACCAGAGCCTCGCTGACCTTCGCAACCACGCCGCGGAACTGGGCGTTGATATTCCCCTGGTGGAAGACCGCGACGAAATCCGCAGCATCCTCGCGCAGCCGGTTGAGCTCCGCAGCATCGGCGGCAAGGCCTGGCGAATCGGAAACTCCTTCGCCATCCATCCCATGGAAGGCTGCGACGGCGATCTCGACGGCAATCCGGGCGAGCTCACCTTCCGCCGCTATCAGCGTTTCGGCGCGGGAGGGGCCAAGCTGATCTGGTTTGAGGCCTGCGCGGTGGTTCCGGAAGGCCGCGCCAACCCGCGCCAGCTCTGGATCCATCCCGGCTCCGCAAAGCGGCTGCAGGAACTTCTTGAGACCTGCCGCGAAGCGCACCGGAAGGAGTTCGGCGCCTGCGATGACTTTGTCGCGCTTTTACAGCTCACGCATTCCGGCCGCTACTCTTTCGAAAAGCAGAAAGTTGCTTCCCGGCATCCCGTGCTGGATTTGTATCCGCTGGTGAACCGCGAAAACTTGCCGCCGCGCGAAACTCCGCCCGAACTGGCCACGGACGATGATCTTGCGGCGCTTGAAGACCGCTATGTCCAGGCCGCCGCGCTGGCCCGTGAAATTGGCTTCGACGGCGTTGACCTGAAGATGACGCACGGCTATCTGCTCTCGGAACTGATCGGCGCCCGCACGCGCGCAGGGGCTTACGGCGGCCCGCTCGAAAACCGGGCGCGCTTTGCGTTGAACGTTGCGGAAAAAATCCGGCGGCAGGTGGGCGACGATTTCCTGCTCGGCGTGCGGCTGGGCGTTTACGACGGCATCCCCTACGCCGTCGCCAGCAAAGATTCCGCGGGAGTGCCGCGCGCTTATCCAACGCCTTACAACTTCGGCTTCGGCACGGACCCGAACGATCCTTATCGCATGGACCTCTCGGAGCCGCTCCGCTTTATCGGCTGGCTGAAACAGGCCGGCGTGCGCCTCCTGAATGTTTCTCTCGGAATTCCCTACGCCAACCCGCACATCGGCCGCCCTTTTGACAAGCCGAACGAAGGCTATTACGAAACGCCCGAGCATCCCCTGCTGGGCGTGGCGCGGCATTTTGCCGCCACCGCGGAAATCCAGAACGTCTATCCCGACCTGGCCGTGGTGGGCACAGGCTATAGCTGGCTGCGCCACTTCCTCATCCACGCGGCAGCCGCCAACGTCAAACAGCATCGAACGACGCTGGCAGGCCTGGGCCGCGCGGCGCTGGCCTATCCTGAAATACCGCGCGTGACGCTCGAAAAGGCGGAACTCGATCCGCTCCGCACCTGCAAGACGCTCTCCTACTGCACCTACCTCATGCGGTCCAAGAAGAACGAGCTGGGGCAATTCCCCACCGGCTGCCCGCCTTTTGATAAAGAAGGTTACGGCGAGGTCATGAAGCAGGCGCGCGCCACCAACCGCGCAGCCGCAGCAAAAGAACAGTAGCGCGAACCTCCGGTTTTGCGGTCTGCGCGAGTTTCCGTAGCGGCGGGTTTACCCCGCCACGGTGGCGACGTAAAGTCGCCGCTACACCGAGCCACGGACCATAACTTAAAAACGGCAGGTCCTGCAGGGCGGGACGTTCTGCGCTGCAGGCCCGTCCTGCCTGCTCCGAAAATGCTAAACTTGCCTCGATGGGCGCAGTGATTCCTGCATGGAGAGGTTTGTTATGACTGACAATGACTTTGCACGGCGGCTGGAGAGGCTGGAGCGCGGCAACCGGAGGCTCAAACGCCTTGCCGCCGCCGGCATCGCCCTGGCTGCGGCCCTGGGCGTCATTTACTCCGTCGCGTGTTCTTCGGGCCGTAATTCGGCAGGTATCAAGCCGGACGCGGAGAAGGTGACGGTGCGCGAGTTTGACATGGTGGACGGCGCGGGAAAAGTGCGGGTGAAGATTGCCATGGATTGCTCACAGGCGACCCATTGCCAGCCCTCGATCAAGATGTTCGACGCGGACGGCAAAGCGGAAACCGCAAACTTGCTGAGCGACCACCTGCAGTTCAGCGTCAGCGGCAACGGAAGCAAACCGCGCGTAACGGCGGAACTGGGAAGCGGCTCGGGCGGCGGTGGATTGCTGTCGCTCGAGGGCAATTACGGGGAGTACGTTCGGGTCAACGCCAATTCCCCGAGCATCGAGATCAAAGATTCTCAGGGCTATGTGATGGATCTGGGGGCTGCGAACCTCACCACTGTGGCCTCCGGGGAAATGTCCCAGACCACCGCCGATTCCATCGTGATGTTCGGCAATGACAGCAAGCACCACCTCATCTGGCGCGCCCCCTAATTATTGGGAAGGTCCTCAAATGTGATCTTGTAGATCGTGGGACAGTAATAAGTAATAAAGGCCATTTGCTCCAGCGGTTGTACAATTCCGAGGGAATGAAGATGTTTCAAGTCTGAACGGGCAGTCGGGTACGTCACATCAAATTTCCTGGCGTAGGATTTTACAGTAATCACCGGCCCCTCGAACAGGCTGTCCACAAATCGAGACAACCTCACGCTGCCTCCTTTAAGCCGGCCGTGAAAATCACGATGCACCCTTAACAAATTATCGCAGCGCCGCTCCGCATCTCTCGACTGGGATATAACCCCTTCAAGGCAAAACTGTATCCAAAGATCCCATGCACCATGAGTGCTGACGCCCAGCAGGAGGTCCATATAGTCTTTCTTGTTCTTCTCGAAGAACGCGCTCATATAGAGCCACTGGCCTGAGAGCCCGCACCATTCGGCAATTGCGAAGGAAAGGAGCAGCCGTCCGACGCGTCCGTTGCCGTCACAGAAGGGGTGAATAGTTTCGAACTGGTAGTGCGCCAGGAAGGCCCTTACGAGCGGATCGAAACTGTCCTCGGTATGCAGGTATTTTTCAAAAGCATCCAGCACTTCATTCAGATTCTGGGGCGGTGGTGGCACAAAGCGGGCGGGCCGGCCAATCTGGTTCTGTATGGTCCTGAACTCACCAGGTTGCCTGTTTGAGCCTCTCACCCCATCCATCAGTACTGCATGCAGTTCCTTGATAAGGCGAAGGGATAGAGGCAAGTCATTAACACCATCCAGCCGGAGCCTCAAGGCTCTTCGATAATTGAAGACTTCCCTGAAGGCATTAACCGGATCGGTAGGAGAAACGGGGTAGCGCGGATCGGCCTCGAAGAGGGCCTGCTGCTGCGGATCAGTGATTGTCCCCTCCAACTGAGAAGACAGTTGCGCCTCTCTGCCCTGAAGTGGCAGAAGCAGAATTTCGGGATTTGGCAGATGTTTACCCGTACCATCCAGGCTTGCAAGGGAACTTCTGGCCTCAACAAGGAAGCTCCATAGACGCTCCGGCCACGCCCATTTCGGGGGAAGTGGATCGGGCAAGAACGCTACCGATACGTCGGGCGGGCCATTCGGAACCGGGACCAGTTTTCCCGGCATTGCAGCCGTAAATTCTTTTGGATCCACGTCCTTTAATGTAATTCAGACAATTAAAGAAATCAATTAAATATTTTAATAGATTGATTACTATTAAAATTTCTTTCACCCAATCCCTTGGCTATTAGCTAAGCTATTGTATATAAAAGAGTTCTTTTTAATTATACAAAGCCGACACCAAGCCGATGGCGGTTTTGCCTCGTTTCAAGTGTAAAGAGGAGCAGCAAAATCACGTTGAACCTGCCGGCGCGGCAACGCGAAGCCGGCGCTACTTTTCCTGGCGGGATGCGCCGGCTGCTTCGGTGTGATGGGCCTCCTTCAATTCCGCGAGCATCTTCTGGATAGCGTTCCCCAGGTCCTGGGGAGTGCTGATCCTGTAGATTTTCCCTCCCAGTGATTTTGCAAGATGACCCAGCGAATCCGGGAAGAGGTTTTCCGGCCCATTCTCAAAATAAAAGAAGCCGGGCCTTCCCGGATAGGGGAACATCAACATCTCCCGGGGAACTTTCTTCATCCAGTGGAAGGAACGTCCAAGAATGATCACCGCGTCGGGCGGGGGCTGGGCGGTCAGTTGCTGGCTCGCCAGCTTTGCCAGCATCTGCGCCCACTCATTCTGCCTGCGCAGGGTTTCGACGGAAACGACCCCGAGGTTCAGCCCGTTAAAAGACCGATGGAGCCTGGCAAAGTCTGACGGCTGAAACGAGTCGGACCGATAGATCACCTGCTCCTGGTCCAGGCTGAATGCCACCAGGCGCACGGACCGGCAGGGCACCTGCTGGAGCAGCGTGGAGAGAATCTGCAGCAGCATCATCTGGTACCCCGCTCCCAAACGCGCCGCCCGGGGGTTGAAGGAGCCTGCGCTGAGCAGCACAGCCAGCCGCAGCCCGCCTTTTTGGCGTGGGCCGCTCCAGTCCGGGATGCGAAGCGAGGAAACCTGGTGCGCCGCCAGCACCACCGGCACCGCTTTCTGACTGTGGTGCGGGACCTTGATCCACCATGCCCGGCTGCAGGTGCGTTTGCGGGGGTCCGACAGAAGCACCTCCACGTGATAGCGCCCCTCGCCCACCGAAAAGCCCCCGTTGGCCAGGTAATAAACTTTGCGCCTGACTGGAACCCCCGCCGGCAGGTCCACAGGACAAACCCCGGAAGACGGCATGTGTGCCCAGCACCACAGGAGCGCCTCCCTCCGGCGTTACCCGAACCAGGATCTTGACCCGGGTCTTTCTCCCGGCAAACTCCTGGACAGGGCAGGTGATGCGGTAACCGGCGTCGAAGTGGAAGGTAAAGTCGAGGACGGGCCGTTCGCGCTCGATGCTGCAGTTCAAGCGCTCCGTTTGAGGGCTCTGGTCAAATAAACGGCTGGCCGCCGCCTGTTCTCCCGGGGGCAACAGATCCTGGCCTCTGAGCGGGGCTGCCGATATCAGGCTGGCGAGCAACACCAGCCCCAGCGCGATGACAAAACAGTTGCCCGGCTTTTGCCCCTGCATACGGCTGCTCCGGCGGAACGGCAACCCCGTCCTATTTTTTCCAGGGCGGCGTTTCCGGCAGGAGCTTCTGGAATTCGTCGATCAAGCGAGTCTCGTATTCGCCGGCGTAAGTGTTGCCCAGGAAGCGGTCAATCCCTTCGTCGTGGAAGCGCTGCCACGATTCTTCCTCGTGGCCCGGGTTGATGGGATAAAACAGCGCGTTGTTGGCGCGGGCGGCGTTCAGGTCGCCGGGAGCGTCGCCCACCATCAGCACGCAATCCTTTTCGTACTTGCCTTCCGTCGTCACCTTCAGATGCTCCTTCTTGCTTCCCATTTCCTGCCCTGCAATCACCGCCGCGTACTTTGCAATGTCATGTTCGCGCCATTCGCGCTCCAGGGCTTCGTTGGGCGTGGCGGAAACACAGATGATGTCCGCCTTGCTCTGCAGCTTCTCAGCGGACTCGCGGAAAAACGGAAAGGGGGGTACGCCTTCCACGACGTCGGCGATGGCGCGGTTGACGGCCAGGCTCCACTCGAGCGTCTGTTCCAGCACGGGATCGTGCGTCTTGTCCACTTCGGTTTTCAGCGCGGGATTGCCCAGCGGCACCCCGGAATCAATCCACGCCTGCAGCGTGGGCACCTCGGGAATTTTTACTCCCCGCCGCATCGGCTCCGGCCACTCGCGCAGAAGCTGGAAGGTCTTGGTCAGCGCCGGAAAGCGGTTGGTTCCCCGCCACTTCGAATAGAGGTTCACAAACTCCGCCGCCTCGCGCGCGTACTTGGAAATGGCCTGCAGCTTCCAGTACTTGATGATGTTGGGGATAAAACATTCCTTGTGCTTGATCTCCATGGAGTCAAACACGCAGCCATCGGAATCAATACCGACAAAGAATTTATGTTGGGGCCTGAAGGCAAGAAGCTGGTCTTTCGGTGAACTCATCGTGTCGTCTTTCCTGTGCGAAATTTGCTGAATTGTGAATCTTAGCGCATCCGCAGCGGGGTGGGAAGGGTGAATCACGGCGGCCGTTTTTCACCCGCGGCCCTCACGCATCGCAAACCCCCGGGCAGGCCGCATGAGTTGTTCTTGTGGCTGCATTGTTGGTTATGGGTTAGCATGGTTGCCTTACCTTCCGCCCCAGAAATTCATTGGAGGTTTGTTCTCATGCGCTCAAAACTCTTTCGGGTTGCGGCTCTTATTCTGCTGTGCGCACCTTTTGCTTTTTCCGCGCCGCCGGCCGCTCCCGCCGCCGAGTTGGACACAGTCATTCAGAACGTTCGCGCGGAATTACTTCCCGAGCAGGCCATGGAGTACATGCGGAACATCTATTCCACCGACCGCTGGTTCAACTTTGCCAAGTTTCAGGAAACTGCCGATTACCTCAAGAAGCAGATGCAGGATATCGGACTCCAGCAGGTCGAGATCGGCACGCCCCCGGCTGACGGCGTCACACAGTTCGGATTCTGGACCATGCCTCTGGCCTGGGATGTAAAAGAGGCGACGCTGGAAATCGTGGAGCCGAAGGTTCCCGCCAATCTCCGCATTCTGGCCGACTACCGCAAGGTTCCCACCTCGCTGGGTGAATGGAGCGGACCGACACCGCCGGGCGGCATCACGGCCGAGGTGGTGGAAGTGAAAGACTGGCCCGCACAGAAGATCGCGCAGATGGACCTGCGCGGCAAGCTGGCGCTGACCGATGAGAACCCCGACGGAATCAAGTGGGCGCTGGCAAAAGCCCACGCCCTGGGCGCCATCAACTCAGGAACCGAAAATTCCAGCCTGCGGGACGGCCGCCAATGGGTGAACGCCTGGGGCGACGACGGATGGGCCTTCATCAAGGGCAGCACGCCTCTCATCTGCTTCTCAATAACGCCTCGCCAAGGGGACCTTCTCCGCAGGCTCCTGGCGCAACACGGCAAGGTGCGTGTCCGGGCGGTGGCGGACACCCGCTACTACCAGGGTGTCTATCCGTACACCACCGGCGTGATCCCCGGCACCGGGCCGGAAGAAGTGCTGGCGCTGGGCCATACCGCTGAACAGGGAGCAGAAGATAACGCCACCGGCGTGGCCGCGCTGATGGAAGCCATGGCAACTCTGAACCGGCTGATTGAGTCCGGAAAGCTTCCGCGGCCGCGGCGCACGATTCGGATCCTGGCCATGCCGGAGTTGTACGGATCCATGCCTTACATCGCAAATCATCGTGAGCGGATTCAGCACACCATCGCCGCCTGGTGCCTGGATACGCCCGCCGGCAAATACGATATGCAGGGCACGGAATACACTTTTTACATGAACCCGGAAGTCGCCAGTTCCTACACCGACGCTTTTACTCTAAAGGTGGCGGATGAATATTTCTCCTCGATCGGCCGGCTCTGGCATGAGCACCCCTACCTGACGGGCACGGACAGCTACCTGGGAGATCCCACCATCGGAGTGCCCACCGAGTGGGCCTACAGCGGCAGCGGTGTGGACACCCACCACAACAGCGAAGATACTCCGGACCGCGTGGATTCCAGGTCGCTGCGGGATATCTCGATTGTGTCGGCAGCTTATCTCTACTATCTGGCCAACGCCGGGACGCCGCAGGCCATGTGGCTGGCGGACCTGAGCCAGGCTCGCGGCTACCGCCAGGTGCTGGATGCCGTTTCGCCTTTCCTCGACCGCATCGCAGACGCCGGCAGCCGGGAAGAACTGGGAAAACTTCTCCAACAGTCGCTCGACGAAATTGACTATAAAGTGGGACGCCAGACCCAGGCCGTCGATTCCGTTCTGCGGCTGGTTGCGCCGGAAGAACGGCAGGCGTTGCAAGCTTCTCTTGCGCCGTTGTCGAGAAATCTCGCCGAGTTCGGAAACCAGCAGGCCGAGCGCGTTCGCAAAGCCGTGGCTGAAAGAGCGCACCTGCTCGGCATCGAGGGTTCCATCCAGCCCATCGCCGCGCCAGACCCGGAAGCCGCGGTTGCCTCGCAAATCGTCGTCAGGCGCAAACGCTTTGGCACCATTCCTCTCGACCAGATCCCGCCCGACCAGCGCGATGGATATCCTTCGGGCGCCTGGGCCCTCGTCCCCATCTCCGCCCTCTACTGGTGTGACGGGCAGCGGAATCTCGCGCAGGTCATCCACCTGACAAAAATGGAAATGGGCCCCACCCGGTTTGATTTTGTGGGGTACTTCCGCTTCCTGCGCGATCACGGTTTTGTGGAATTCGTCAAAGGCAGGTAGTACACGCCGTGATTCAGATTCATTAATAACCGGCAGGCGCCGCCATTCATTTCGGACCTGTGTGTACCGGTTCGACCTGGCGGCATCGAACCCCGGAACGAAAACCCTTTCGTCGCATTATGACTGCTTATGAGATCGCTCACGACAGCAGGAAACATCTTGAGTATCCTGTCGGAACTTTGGTAGCCTGACGGGTCTGCTTGCTTGGAGGGAAGACTCATGGGCAAAGACACCTTGCCGTCACGCCGCAATTTTCTTCGCACAGCCTTTGGAACCGCCATCGCAGGAAGCGCGCTGGGCCTGCCCGGCGCCGAGGCATTCCCGGGGAAAGCCGTCCCGCAAACGGCGGATACCACCGTAGTGGCGCGCGTCACCCTGGACCACGAGCTTTATGACTACGGAACGGTGGTCAACGGCACCATCTCATTCCGTCTGCCGCCGGCCGGCGAGACGGAGATCGAATGGATTGACAGCCTGGGGCGGGTGGCCTGGCGTTCGGCTTTTCCGCCGCCTACGTCCATGGGCAGCCCTCAACTTTTTTCCTTCCGCCTGGTTCCGGCGCTGACCTACCGCAACTGGATTCGGCTGAAGGTGAACGGCGTTCCGCAGGTGGAGGGAGCGAAATTTCTGCTTTCGCCGCCGGCCCGCGTGTGGGACGACTATCACGTGGTGAGCTGGGCCCACTACCCTGACGGTTTTTACGATCTGCTGCGCGAGTGCGGCGTGGACGCCACCATCGCCTACCGCAACGGTGAGTTTTCAAACGTTCTCGACAACAATTTCAATTTTTACGTCGAGCAGATGGCGTGGGAAGTCTTCGCCATCTACCACAAGGACCAGCCGCTCTGGAAGGGCCTGGTCGCCGAGGTGCTGCGGGACCGGAACAACCTGAAGCTCTGGGTCCGGCAGCCTTGCGTCAACGATCCCAAGACCGATGAGTATGTGCGGGAGCATCTGCGGCAGTACGTGCGCCAGCACCGCGCTTTTCGTCCGCTCTTTTACAACATCGCCGATGAGCTGGGACAGGCCGACCAGATCAGGCCCAACGATTTTTGCCACTCCGAACACTGCGCCATTAAGTTTGCCGAATACCTTCGCAAGCTCTACGGAATCCCCGGCCACGTGGCTGGCGAATGGCAGACCGGCCAGGAGATGACGCGCTGGGACGATGAAAGCGTGCGCTCCGGCACGGAGTGGGAGATGCGCAACCTGATGATTTCCTACACCACCACCGACCGCGCTTTCGACTCCATCGCCCTTGCCGTCTTCCACGCCCGGTATGGCGGCGTCAAGAACTTTAACAAAGAATGGGGCACCAGCTTCCCGGAACCGAGAGGCGTGGGGATGAGCGTGCACGACGAATGGGAACCGGTGATCGGCCTGGTCAGCGACGCGCGTTCCATCGTCAACCTGAACGAGGAAGCGTTGTCCGACACGCTCGGCCCTCTGCCCAAAGCGAACGACCGCTGGGGCCGGCGCGCCGGCTGGAAAGCCGTCCAGAAGCCCACCAACTTCCAGACCTGGAGCCAGGTTCTGGACTTTCTAAAGCGCTTCTACAAAGAGCTGGGCGAAGTCCATTCCACCGAGGGCTGGAATGTTTCCGCCTGGTGCGACTTCCGCAACTTTATGGACGAGACGTTTGCCGACGCCATCCTTCGGGCTGCACAGGTCTGCAAGGAGGAGGACCCGCACGCTCTCTGCGCCACCGAGGGCGGGCAGTGCCCGTTTCCATTCGGCTGGTACAACTATGAGCAGGTGCTGAGGGCGGTGGACGTCATCGAGCCCTACAACATCGGCAACAACGTGGAAGTCATCCGCTCGCTCAAGCCGGAAACCATCATGGTCTCCACCCACGGCTATGAATACACGCCCGGCAAGCCGCTCACAGAAAAAGATCGCCTGGCGCAGAAGCGCGCCGTGCGCCCCATCTGGTGGGGCGTGTTCCATGCCCACCGCGGCAGCCTGATCTGGGACGACAACCTCAAGAATTACCAGTTTGTTGACGAGAAGACGCGCGAGCTGACGCCGGCGGCTGAAACTTTTTCAGAAGTATTCCGGGAACTCCATCGCGGCATTCCGAAGCTGGTGATGAACTCACAGCGCACCCATGACGGCATTGCGCTCCACTATTCGCAGCCCTCCATGCAGGTCCACTGGCTGCTCAGCAACCTGAAGCACGCCCGCCAATGGGTGGCCCAGAGTGCGGGAGACCGCGGCAGCCACATCACCGCCGTCCGCAACGGCTGGACCAAGCTGATCGAAGACCTGGGCCTGCAGTACAACTTTGTTTCCAGCACGCAGATCGAGGACGGGAAGCTCGCAAGCGGCGAGTACCGCGCTTTCATCATGCCGCAGTCCCTGGCCATCAGTGCGGTTGAGGCCCAGCAGATTCGCCAGTTTGTCCACGGCGGCGGCCTGCTGATTGCAGATTACCGGAACGCCACCATGAATGAGCACGGGCGCGACCTTGGGCACGGCCAGCTCGACGATGTTTTCGGCATCAGCAGGACCCCCACGTCTGCCGTGGCCGGGCAGCCGGCAACCGCACAGGGCGTGGCGAATGCAGGCACGCTGAAGCTGCAGGGCAGGCAGCTCAAATTGCTGGCGCCCGGCGATCCGGGTGTCAAGGCCACCACCGGCCAATCGCTGGCGCAAAGCGGCGGCACGCCTCTGGTGATCGTCAACACTTTCGGCAAGGGAAAAGCGGTTTTTCTGAACCTTGAAATCGCCGGCTATGCCTATCAGCGCCTGCAGGCCAGCCTGGACACCAGCCTTCCCGACCTGCTGGAAGGGGTGTTCGGCCTTGCCCAGCATCACTCCCCGCCTGCGCGTGCTGGGCGCGGACGGCAAGCGCCTGCCGGGCACCGAAGTGGTGATCTATCAAAACGGCGGATGCGAGCAAGTGGCGGTCTTCCGCAATCCACAGTTCGATGACGGAGGATGGGGCAGCTTTCCCACCCTGGAAGCGCACGAATGGGCCGGAAGCATCGACAATTCCCTGCTTGAAAAGAGCGCCAAAGTTCATCTGGTTTGGGGCGAGGCGGCGCAGACGTACGACCTCCGCCAGCGCAAGAATCTGGGTTCCGTCAAGGCCGTGGACGCCACGCTCGATCCCTGGAGCCCGCTGCTCTTTACCCGGTCCGCACAGCCGCTGCCCGAGTTTCGGCTCGACGATCCGGGTGAAATCAAGGCGGGACAGGCCCTGAGCATCGTTGTCGATGATTCCGCGCCTGTTCCCGAGGGAACGTTTCGCGTTATCAGGATAGAAATTGACGATCCCTCCGGCAAGACCTACGGCATCTACTCGCGCAACCTGCTGATCCGGTCCACGCCGTTTCGGGAGTTCATTCCCATGGCTTTCAACGATCCAACCGGCCGCTGGAAGATTCGGGCGCGTGACGTCATGACAGGGCAGTCGGTCGAAATGCCCTTCGTGGTGGCCGCATGAATTACGCCAGATAGAAATCCTACTGAGGGGCGGAACCTCAATATGAGGGGGACCTCTCGAGCCTTGCTGCAGTAATCCCACTGGTTCTGGTCAATTTTCAGCTTGGCCAATAGCAATAATTTCGAGCAACTTGCAAGAATTCGTAAGCCTTGAAAGCCAAAAAGAAAGAAGCCCGAAAGCTTTTGCAACAGAATTGACTTGACAAGCCGAAACCTTTCGCGTTATTTCTTAATCATTGATTGTTTTATCCCTTGCGGCAGCTGAAGATAGGGTTGCCATTTCGCGTCGGGTCAAAAAAGCTCTCTCCACAATTCATCGCGTTTCTGGACTTTTATACGACCGTGGTTTGTAACAAGAGTCAACGAAGTGTCACCCACACCTGGCGGTGCTATACCAGAGTGATTTGGGACGCTTCATTAAAAGTCAATCTCTTGCACCGCAAGCGAGGGTGCATCTGAAACGAAAATTGGTTTTTGTGGGGGGAGAACATGCACATTGGTTTAAGAAGTAGGAAGGTCAGTTTTTTCACCTTTCTCCTGCTACTTGCAGTTGGCCTGACCTTTAGCTCCCGGCTGGGGTGGGCGCAGACAGGGCTTGCCACACTCAGCGGAACGGTGACGGACCAGTCCGGCAGCGTCATTCCGGCCGTTAGCGTCACCGCAACCAACACCAGTACCGGTGTCACTTACAGATCAGAAAGCAACACTTCGGGGGCTTACTATATCGGCGCACTGCCCCCCGGTCCGTACAAAATCACTGCGGAAAAAACCGGGTTCAAGCAGTGGACACGCACGGTATCACTCGAAGTTTCTCAGAGTGCCAGCATCGATTTCCAGATGGAAGTCGGCAGCACCACGACGGTGGTGGAGGTAACGGGGGCCCCCCCGATACTGAACACAACCGGCACACAGGTGGGAGACGTCAAGGATTATCAGCGCATCAACCAGCTTCCGCTCAACGGCCGGTCAGTTGCGAATCTTTTCAACCTGACGCCGGGAGTTGAAGGCGGCGCCAATGCACGTGTCAACGGCATGAAGGTCGGCTCCATGGGCATCCAGCTTGACGGCATCACGGAGCGCGACCGCTTCGGCGGCGGCATGGTGCGCATCCAACCGGACATTCAGGACATCCAGGAGTTTTCGGTCGATACCAGCGGCACCGACGCCAGGTATGACAGCCCGTCTACGGTGATCATGAAGAGCCGTAGCGGGACCAATCAGCTTCACGGCGAATTGTTCGAGACCCACCGCAACAACACGGGCGGGTTGCTGGCACGACTCCGCCAGCAGGAGCCGGGTGCGGTCTATCCCAAGGACATCCGCAATGAGTTTGGCGGCAACGTGGGTGGCCCTGTCGTGATCCCGCATGTTTACAACGGCAAAGACAAGACTTTCTTCTACTTCTCTTACGAAGGCTACAGGGAAGTGGGCGCGTGCCAACAGTTACGGGGGCATCACTCCCACGCCGGCCATGTGGAATGGTGACCTCAGCAACGCCTACGATCCGGCAGCGGCAACCCTGTTGTATCATTTACGACCCTCTCACAACCGATGCGAACGGGCCAGAGAACAGCCGTTTCCTGGAAACATCATTCCTACCAGCAGAATCAGTAGCATTGCCAAAACCCTCCAGGCCATAACGGCGCCTCCGACCAACAACGCCAACCCGTATCGTTGCAAACAACCTGGAAAGTGTCTACCCTCGTTCAGTACCCAGAACAAGTTGACGGCCAAGGTGGATGAGAACTTCAGCGACAAGGACCGGCTCTCGGTCAGGTGGTCTCGGCAGACGTGGTTTAACACTCAGGCCGGCGGCCGTTACGGTAACCCGTTCAATTGCCCCAATTGTGGCGGATCTTCGCGCCAGAACTCCCAAGTACTGAACGTCAATGCGGACTACACGCGGACCATTTCAAACAATATGCTCAACCAGTTGATCCTGGGCGCTCTGCGCACGCCCACCAGTTCAGGAACGCTGGGCGACAGCACTAACTGGGATGCCCAGCTTGGCCTGCCCAACCCCTTCGGGGTAACCGGCTGGCCGACCATCTATGCCGGTCCGGATTACAAGTGGCCCTGGGATGCCGACAACCGGAAGGATGAGCACCAAACCACCTATATCGCAGAGGACAATTTCACCTGGATCAAAGGGAAGCACACCATTGAGGTCGGCGGAGCTTTCCATTTGGACCAGAACAATGTCCGGGAACTTCAGCAGGCCATGGGTTCGGACAACTTTGGCAGCGAATGGACCTGCCAGTTCGACGGGTCCTCGGGCTGCCTGCCTGACAGCGGACTATGGGTTTGCTTCGTTGCTGCTCGGGCTTCCCGACCTACCTCTCCAACCAGTACAATCGCGGCTACTACTACTTCCGACAGAAACATTTTGCCTGGTATTTCAACGATAAGTGGAGAGTGAGCCCACGCCTGACCCTCAACTTCGGCGTGCGGTGGGACCAGTGGACGCCTTACCGCGAGAAGTATAACCGCATTGACACGGCGCCGCTCGATTCCATCCTCAACTCCTTCCAGGTGATTACTCCGGGCAGCACCACCATGTCTTCATTGCCCGGGATACCTCCAGCCGTCCTGCAGTCCTATGCTAACAGGGGACTGAGTTACAGCACGGCCGCCGCCTACGGATATCCCAGCAACCTGTTCGCCGCGGACAACAACAACTTTGGTCCACGGCTGGGCGCGGCCTTCAAGATCGATGACAAGACGGTGATTCGAGGCGGTTATGGCGTCTATTACTGGCCAACGCCGCTTTCCCAGATCTTGCAGACTTCGAGGACCAACCCTCCGTTGAATTTGAGGTTCTCGAACCAGTTCCAAGGGCCGGGCATTTACGGCGAGGGGGACAATTTCAACTACATGATCAGCAGCGTGCCTTCGGCAGACAACTTCCTGCCCAACGCCAGCGTGGACACCGTCGGGGTTGTTCCAATTTCTGCTTCGGCACAGGGGATTTTCCCTTACGACGGTCGGAACTGGCGGAACGACAAGATGCAGAACTGGAACATCACACTGGAGCGGCAGCTTCCCTACCGTTCAACCTTGAGGCTCACCTACACGGGGAACCACGGAAGCGATCTTGACCAGCGTGCTGCACTGAATAGCCGCATGCCCGTGCTCACCTATGCCGAGACGGTCGGGCAGACGCCTCCCAGCAATCGAGACCTGATGCGCCCGAACCCGGACTGGAATGTCTCCTACGGGTATATGACGCAGACAGGCATATCGAACTCCAACTCAGTCCAGGCCCAAGTTGAACACAAGTACCATAACGGTACGGTGTTCCAGTGGTACTACGTGTATACTCACGGGCTGACCACCACAGACGCCGGCGGGTATTCCGCCGGTAATGAGAGCCTTACCGGCGGCGGGACTCCTGGCCTGACCGGCGCGGGCGGAGGCCTGGTTCCTGAAAATAGCATCATTCTTGGCCAGCCGAACCTTTCGCCGGGCCAGCTTCGGAGCTTGGTCTACTACAACATGACCACCGTTCCGGTTCAGCATTATGGTTGGAACGGCCTGGTTGATCTTCCTTTCGGCAAAGGTAAAAAGTTCCTGAGCGGCGCCGGCGGAGCCATGAATCAGCTTGTTGGCGGCTGGCAGATGGCCTTTATCGGCGACTGGACTTCCGGCTTCTGGCAGAGCGTCAACGCAAACCGGGTAGTAACCGGCGATGCCAGGCTAAGCTCCGACCAGCGGCTCATCATGAACTACGCAGGCAAGGAACAACAACTGTGGTACGCCGGCAATATCGACCCCTCCCAGGCTTCCAATGTCCAGGGCGGCATGCAGGCTCTCACCAACCTGGTGGGCGCAGACGGCAGGAAATTCGTGAGCCCGTTTGGTCCCGACTGCAATGGGAATTACACTGGGAGCATTGCCGTCCAAAACGTATACAATCCAAGTAATGGAACAACCGGGTGCTACAGCGCCGGGACCGGAGACTTTTATAACGGCAGCCCGCGGGGAAGTATCCTGGGCCCGAGCACCTTCACCATGGATGCTTCCATGTTCAAGAACTTCCGCGTTGGGGAACGCCTGAAGATCCGTTTCACGGCGGACTTCTTCAACGTGTTCAACCACCCAACCAACAACAACCCGAACAATCAGACGGGCTTGATTGACCTTTCAACACAAGCCAACCAGCCCCGGCTGATGCAGTTCTCGCTCCACTTGTTGTTCTAGGTCTGTGGTTCCATCCGTCAAGGGCCCCGGCCGGTTTCAAACGGCCGGGGCCCTTGAACCATCCGATTGGAAACTCCCAAGCAGGAATTCATTTCCCGCCCGGCCGCCGCGCTGAAACCGTCTTTTTTAACCAGCCTCACCCGGGCTTCCACGGCTGCCGGGCGGTTGCTCAGCAGCAGCTTCAGGGGCACTGCCGATGGCACCTTCAGCGTTCGGCCTGGAATTCAAATCGCCTGCGCCCCCTGCGCGATTTCTTCCCTTATTTAATATTTAATGCCGGCACGGCGGCGGGCATTTCTCAAAACGCAGTGCACTGAGAATCCAGAATCGGTTAGAATTTGAATAACATATGTCAGTTGGCGGGGGGCTTTTGCTTTCCTGGCGGCTTTCCTGTCGCGCATGGGACAAGCGGCCCGAACCTGCTGCGGATAAATTGAAGATTGAGGCGATGCCAGTGGCTGATCCGCAGGGCGGACAGACTGATCCTGCCCAAACGTGGTACAAAGACGCGATTTTCTACCAGCTCCACGTCCGCGCTTTCCAGGACAGCAACGGCGACGGCATCGGCGATTTTCGGGGTCTCACCCAGAAACTGGATTACATTCAGGAATTGGGCGCCACCGTCATCTGGCTTCTCCCTTTTTATCCCTCGCCTTTGAAAGACGACGGATACGATATCGCCGATTACTTCAGCGTCCATCCCAGCTACGGGACCCTCGATGATTTCAAGGTGTTCCTGGAAGAAGCCCATTCGCGCGGGTTGCGGGTGATCACGGAACTGGTGGTGAACCACACTTCGGACCAACATCCCTGGTTCCAGCAGTCCCGCAGTTCGCCGGACAATCCCTATCGCGACTGGTACGTCTGGAGCGAAACGGACGACCGCTACCGCGGCGTGCGCATCATCTTTGTCGACACGGAAATGTCCAACTGGGCCTGGGACCCCATCTCCAGGTCTTATTACTGGCACCGCTTCTTCAGCCATCAGCCCGATCTGAATTATGACAATCCGCAGGTCCGTGAAGAGGTTTGGAACGTCATGAAGTTCTGGCTGGCGATGGGGGTCGACGGCTTCCGCCTGGACGCGGTCCCTTACCTGGTGGAGCGGGAGGGAACGAATTGCGAAAACCTTCCCGAAACCCACGTGATCCTGAAAGACCTGCGCCGGCGGCTCGACGAAAATTTTCCCAACCGCATGCTGCTGGCGGAGGCCAACCAGTGGCCCCAGGACCTGGGCCCTTACTTCGCCGACGGCAATGAATTCCACATGGCGTTCCACTTCCCGCTGATGCCCCGGATGTTTATGGCCATCAAGCTGGAGGACCGCAAACCGATCATTGAAATTCTCCAGCGGACGCCCCAGATTCCCGAAAATTGCCAGTGGGGCATCTTTCTTCGCAACCACGATGAGCTGACGCTGGAGATGGTCACCGACGAAGAACGCGACTACATGTACGATGAATATGCCAAAGACAGAATTGCGAAGCTCAACGTGGGAATCCGCCGCAGGCTGGCGCCGCTGCTGGACAATGACCGCCGGCGCATCGAGCTGATGAACGGCATGCTTCTCTCGCTCCCCGGCGCCCCCATCGTCTACTACGGGGATGAAATCGGCATGGGTGACAACATCTATCTGGGCGACCGCAACGGCGTGCGCACCCCCATGCAGTGGAACGGAGGCTGGAACGGCGGATTTTCAACCACCGACCCCGAACGCCTCTATTCCCCTTTGATCTCAAACGCCGTGTACGGCTACCAGGGCATCAACGTGCTGTCCCAGCAGCGATCGGAGCATTCGCTGCTCTCCTGGATGCGAAGGATTGTAAAATTGCGCAAGGCGAGTTCGGTCTTTGGGCGGGGAAGCATCGAATTCCTGGACCCGGAAAACCACCGCGTCCTCGCCTATATCCGGCAGTGGCAAAACAACCGGATGCTGGTGGTCAATAATCTTTCCAGTTCCGCCCAGGCGGCGGAGCTCGATCTCCATCATCTGCGGGGATATATCCCCATTGAAATGTTTGGAGGCAATCCCTTTCCGCGAATCGGAGAGCTTCCATACCTGTTAACACTGGGTCCGTATCAATTTTACTGGTTCCGGCTGCGACGGTTTTAGTCCCTCACCGGCCATCAGTAAACGGTGAGGCGCGGTCCAGGATCCCGGAGGAAGCGCGTTGGCCGAGGAAACTTTTCTCTCGGACGAATTTGTCCGCAAGCTCACGGCGGTCGGCGAAGTGGACATCCTCGTCGGTGTGCCCACCTTCAACAATCGGGGCACCATCGAACAGGTGGTCAATGCCATCCAACTGGGGCTGGTGAAATATTTCCCCCGCGAACGCGTTGTCCTGGTCAACCCCGACGGCGGTTCCAATGACGGAACTCCCGAGGCCGTCAAAAACGCATCCATCCCGGATTTCCGGACCCTGCTTTCGTCCAGCCCCCTGCGCACCATCCACCGGATTTCAACCCCCTACGGCGGAGTGGACGGCAGAAGCAACTCCTGGCGCATCATCATGGCGGCGGCAGATCTGCTGAGGGCCAGGGCCTGCGCCGTGGTATCGCCGGACCTCGAAAGCATCACTCCCGAGTGGATTGAAGCGCTGGTCCGGCCCATCTACAAGGAACAATTTGACCTCGTCACCCCCATCTATCACCGGCACAAGTACGACGGCCTGCTGGTCAAGAACATCATTGCCCCCACCATTCGCTCCGTTTACGGCTTAAAGGTCCGCGAACCGGTAGGCGGTGAATTTGGCTTCTCCGGCCGGCTGGCCTGCCACTACATGGAACAGGATGTCTGGCACGAAGAATTTGTCCGCGCCCGCACGGAAATCTGGATGACCACCCGGGCGATTGCGGACGGGTTCAGGCTGTGCCAGTCGTTTCTGGGCCCCAAGATCCATGCCGCGGAGCCCTCCGCCCAGAACATTGTCGCTACCATCCAGGACGCCCTCGGGACGCTCTTCCGCTGCATGGAAAACCAGGAGTCCTACTGGGTTCCCCGGACCGAGCCGCCCCAGCCGGTGCCGGTCTTCGGCTTCGAACATAGTTCCGGGCTCGAACCACGGCGCGTCAACAGGAAGAAGATGCTGGAGATGTTCAAGAACGGCGTCAGCCAGTTGACTCCGATCCTCGAATCCATCCTTTCAGCAGAAACACTCGGGGAAATCCAGGGGGTCTCGCAGCAGGATGAAAAGCACTTCCGTTTCCCAGACGAACTCTGGGTGAAAACTATTTATGAATTCGCCGCTTCCTACCACCACTCGGTGATGAACCGGGAACACCTTCTCCAGGCCCTCACGCCCATCTATCGCGGGCGCATCTATTCGATCGTCCTGGAGAGCCAGCGCGCCGACGCTGAACAGATCGAACGACGGATTGAGATGTTGAGCCAGGAGTACGAAAGGCTGCGGCCTGAACTGGTGGAGAAGTGGGCCCGGAAAGCGTGAGGTGAATGATGGGACAGCTGATTCTGAACACTCTAAGTCAGACACTGGGAAATTTCTTTAACGCGGTTGCCTTGTTCCTGCCGCGTATCCTGTCGATGCTGGTGATCATTGCGGCGGGCTTTCTGGTGGCCCTCATCCTCAAGGTGATCGTCCGCAGGATCTTCGGCATCGCCAGCTTCCGGAAGTATTGCGACACGGCAGGCCTCACCCAGATGATGCGCAAGGCCGCTCTGCCCCCTCCGGTCGAGTTCCTGGGGCAGGTGGTGTTCTGGGTGGTCTGGATCGTCTTTATCGTCCTGGGAATCGACTCTCTGGGCATCAGCGCCTTTCGAGAGCAGATCTCCCGGTTCTTCATGTTCCTGCCCCAGATTTTCGTGGCCATGGTCGTCCTCTTTATCGGATTGCTGATCGCCAATTTCTTTTCCCGCGCCACCCTGCTGGCCGCCACCAACGCCAATTACCCTTCCGCCAGGCTGCTGAGCACTCTGGTGCGCCTGCTCATCATCGTTTTCTTTGTCACCATGGCGCTGGAACAGATCGGCCTGGGGCGCCGCGTGGTCCTCATCGCCTTTTCCATCGCCTTCGGCGCCATGATGATGGGCACCGCCATCGCCTTTGGACTGGGGGGGCGCGACGTCGCCAGGCGGTTTCTGGAAAAAAAGTTCGTGCAGGAGGAGGAAGCCGCCGAAAAGGACGAGGATATTTCACCGCTCTAGTGCAGCGCGCCGTAATTCCCATGACGCATCGTGAAGCCGTTCTTGAAGTGCGGTAGCGCCAGCTACCGCCGTGGAACCGAAAAGGCGACAGCTTCGCTGCCGCACTCCAAGGCCTGCGGCATGAGCAAGCATCTGTTAGCCGCACTAGGGTAGCTGTACCTGGCGGGTCCAGGGGTCGCGCGCGGCGCCCACGCCGCGGCTCCTGCGGTGGCTGCGATGAACGCCTGGTTCCCCGGCGTTTTCAACCTGCTATAATGTTTCACCGGAGGCAGTCACACACGACATGAAATTGGGAATCGATTTCGGGACCACCCGGATGGTGGCCGCATTTGTGGACCGCGGCAACTATCCGGTCGTCGTCTTCGAGGCGCCGGACGGAAACTCCTTTGAATGGTTTCCGCCGCTGGTGGCCGTGAAGGGGGCGGAGCGGCGCTACGGGTGGGAAGCCTGGGCGGCGCAGGAAGAGCCCGGATGGACGGTGGTGCGCTCGCTCAAGCGCGGCCTGGATTATGCCGGGCCCGGCACCCTGGTGCGAGATCGGCGAGCAGCAGATCCCCATGAAGGACCTGCTGCGTGAACTGGCGGCGGCCCTTCGAAAGGCGCTGCTGGAGAGTTCCACGCTGCCGGCCGGCAGGAATGAGACGCTCGACGTGATGCTGGGCGTCCCGGCCAACGCCAACAGCAACCAGCGCTTTCTCACCGCGGAAGCCTTTCGCCAGGCGGGCTTCAACGTCCTCGGCCTGCTGAACGAGCCCTCGGCCGCCAGCATCGAGTTTGGGCATCAAAAGCGCACTACGCACCAGTTCAGTGAAAAAATGCGAATCCTGGTTTACGACTTTGGCGGCGGCACGTTTGACGCTTCGCTGGTGGAACTGGATGAGCGCGAGCACGTCGTCGTTTCTTCGGAAGGCATTCCCACCCTCGGCGGTGACGACTTTGACGAAGTCCTCGCCGGCCTGGCCCTGGAGGCGGGGCAGATCAGCGTGGTGGACCAGGACAGCCTTTCGCAGGCCGAGATGTTCCGCCTGCATGAGGAGTGCCGCCAGAAAAAAGAGAGCCTGCACCCCAACACCCGGCGGATTGTGATTGACCTCGGCAACGTGCGGGCGGGCTGGCCCCAGGTGACGGTGGCCATCGCTGATTTTTACGGCCGCTGCCGGCCGCTGGTGGAAGAAACTTTGCACGCCACCGAAGATCTGCTGGGAACATACGGCATCACGCCCGGCGGGGCGCCGCAGGCCGAAGAGCAGCGCCTGGAAGCGCTTTACATGACCGGCGGAGGCAGCGAACTGCCGCTGGTGGGCCGCATGCTTCGCGAGAGTTTCGGGCGGCGGGTGCGGCGTTCGGCTTATACGCGCGCGGCCACGGCCATCGGACTCGCCATCCAGGCCGACGCCACCGCGGGCTACGTCCTGCGCGACAGATTTACCAGGCACTTCGGGGTGTGGCGCGAGGCGGAAGCGGGCCACCGCATCGTCTTCGATCCGCTGTTCACCAAAGGCACGCCGCTGCCCGGCACCTCCGATCCGCCGCTGCTCAATTCCCGGCGCTACTTCCCGGTCCACAACATCGGCCACTTCCGGTATCTGGAATGCACGCACCTCACCGACGACGGCCGCCCCGCGGGCGACATCACCATCTGGGACGACATCCGCTTTCCTTTCGATCCCTCGTTGCGCGAGAATGCCGCGTTGGAACAGGTTCCCGTGGGCTACCTGAACAATGGGCACCGCTCGGAGACGGAAGAAAGCTACGCCTGCGACGGCAGCGGCGCGGTGACGGTGACTATCGCCAACCTGGCGGAAGGTTACCATCGCAGCTACCGGCTGGGACGCTGGGCCACTTCTGAAACCCTGGTGGTGCCCGGCCGCAAAAAACGCGCAGCCGAAGAGAAAAAGGCCAGGCGCAGCGGATAACGCCGGGTGGCGCATGCGTCGCGCCTTTCACGATGTCCGCATTTCACGAAGACGGGTAGCGCAGACCTCCGGTTTTGAGGCCTGCGGTTCTTCTCAAATAAATGACAAGCCCTCTCCCGGGGGAGGGTGCCCCGCAGCGCGGGGCGGGTGAGGGGACGGCTGGCGCTCCCATCGCGCTTTTCGCAGTGCCGGCCTTTCAGGAGGGCGCGGCTTCAGCCGTGCCGTTATGGTTGCAGATTGAGCAGGCGGCTTTAGCCGCTGAAGGACGTTGGACGGCTGGCGCAGATATCGCGCCTTTGGCGATGTCGGCGTTTCAGGGCGTGCAAGTTATTTTCTGTTTACAACCCAAACAAAGTCTGAGGAACAAAAAATGCGAATTGCTATCGGCGCCGATCACGCCGGCTTCACCATGAAGCAAGACCTCGCCGCTCAGCTCCGCGAGCTCGGGCACGACGTTCTCGACCTGGGGGCGCACAGGCTCGACCCGTCCGACGACTACCCCGATTTTGCCGAGGCCGTCGGCCAGGCCATCGTTGAGGGCAAGGCCGAGCGCGGCGTGCTCATCTGCGGCAGCGGCGTTGGAGTCTCGGTTGCCGCCAACAAGATCCCCGGCATCCGCGCCGCGGTCTGCCACGACGCCTATTCGGCGCACCAGGGTGTGGAGCATGACAACATGAACGTGCTCGTGCTCGGCAGCCGCATCATCGGCTCCGAGCTCGCTCGCGAACTGGTCCGGGTCTACATCGCCGCGCAGTTCTCCGGGGAAGAACGCCACTGCCGCCGCCTGGCCAAAGTGGACGCCATCGAAAACCGCAACCTCGCTTCCAAAAGCGTATCTTCAAAGTAGCTGGCAGGCAAAGGCCGCATCGCGGTGTCACCTCCCGTCTGCGCGGCCCCCGCAGGATTCTCTCACCCCAGCCGGAATTCAATCTCGCGGAGGTCCGCGGCACTTCTTTCCAACCACTATTTCTTTGTTACCGTGCGCTTGCACATGGGCGGGCCGGCACCGAATCCCGCCGCCTGCAGGACCACTTGGCGAGCGCCCAAAATGGTGCTACGCTTCCAGAAAGGAGGGTCATATGCGCAGCCTTCGTATCCTTTTATTGTCATTGGCAATTGCCTTTTGTGCCGCCGGCACGACCGCCTGGGCCCGACGCGGTGGCGGTGGCGGTGGTGGTTTCCATGGTGGTGGTGGAGGTTTCCACGGTGGGGGTGGATTTCACGGCGGGGGCGGATTTCACGGCGGTGGCGGTGGTTTCCATGGTGGCGGCGGTGGATTCCGCGGTGGTAATGGATTCCGCGGCAGTTACGGCGGCAGATCATACGGCCGTGGCGGATATGCCGGCGGGTTCCGCGGTGGTTACGGTGGAAGATCATACGGCCGCGGCGGCTATGGCGGCGGGTTCCGCGGCGGTTACGGCGGAAGATCATACGGCCGTGGCGGATATGCCGGCGGGTTCCGCGGCGGTTACGGCGGCAGATCATACGGCCGCGGCGGCTATGCCGGCGGGTTCCGCGGCGGTTACGGTGGAAGATCATACGGCCGCGGCGGATACGGCGGCAGAGGATACCGCGATGGTTATGGTGGCTGGGGATATGGACGCGGCTACCGCGGATGGGGGCACGGACGCGGCTACGGCGACTGGGATGATTATTGGGGATTCAACTTCGGCCTGGGATATTGGCCCTGGTACTACGGGTCCGATTGGGGATATGGATATTCCTACTACCCGTACTACTCGTATTACAATCCTTACTATTCGTACTATCCGCCCTACTACACACCTAACGGGTGCTACCCTTACGGCCCTTACGATTGCAACGTGTCCGGATACGGCGCGGCTTATGATCCGCCTGACCCGGCCCCGTCTGGAACGGATCCCGCGGCCTATTCTCAAAGCAGCGATTCGCCGGCAACAACCACGGCGGCCGATGCCGACGGCCAGTGGCACCGCTTCGGCGGCGCTCCGGTCATCCGTACCACTGCGCCCCAGGCCGAACCGCAATCCCGGACAAACGACCCGGCGGACAATTACACCGCTGCCGTAGCGGACGGCGGATGGCACCGCTTCGGCCCCGCCCAGGTTGTGCGCGTCGCTTCACCTCAGCCCGTCCCAAGCCGCCAAACGAACCCGGCGGCCGCGACTTACAGCGCTTCTCTCGCTGCGGACCGATAACGCCGCAGCCGGGAAACAAGCCGCGGAGCGGCGACAGAAGCCTTTCCCAGGAAAGCCGCTCGTCGCCCGCGGCGTACACGCCTGCTGTCCGAACATTCGAGACACCGCAATCTGCAGAGCATTTAGAGCTGTTTTTTTCCTTGACATATTATGAGCATATGCTCATAATGGGATTGTCTGAGAAGGAGTGTCGCCATCATGGCAAGGCCATTTTGCTGCCGCCGGGTCGCCGGTAAGCCGGAAAGCAACTACTTCAAACCCCGCGGTGTCCCGCTAATGTCCCTCGATGAAGTCACGATGACCGTCGATGAATTTGAAGCCCTGCGGCTGGCTGACTTGGAGGGTTTGTATCAGGAGCAGGCTGCCGAACGGATGGGAATTTCCCGGCCCACATTCGGCCGGATCATCGAATCCGCCCACAGGAAAGTGGCCGACGTTCTGGCTGGCGGCAAAGCCCTCAAGATCGAAGGAGGTAAAGTCAGCATGCTCGGACAAAGGTTGTTTCGTTGCAATGAATGCCAGCACACCTGGAGCGTCGCGTACGGCACGGGTCGGCCCGCAGAGTGTCCGCAGTGTAAGAGCGCCAACATCTGCCGCGCCGCAGAGGAGCGGGGACGCGGAAGAGGAAAGCATCCGGGTGGCGGCCGCGGGCCAAGGGCGCGGCGAGGCGTGAGAGGAGAGCGGGATTCATGAGAGTTGCAGTTGCTTCACAGGATGGTGTATCGATTTCGGCGCATTTTGGACGCTGCGCCTGCTTTATCATTTTCGACGTCGAGGACGGAAAGGCGTTGCTGAGAGAATCGAGACAGAACGCACACTCTGTTGACGCCGAGGGAAACTGCCACACCCCCGGCCATTGCGATCAGCCGCACGGCCACGACGGAATTGTCCAGGCGCTCCATGACTGCCAGGCGGCCCTTTGCTACGGGATAGGATGGCGGGCTGCTGACGAGTTGAGGCAAAACGGAATCCAGCCGGTGATTGTGGACAGGAAACGTTCGCCGGAAGAAGCCGTAAGCCTCTACGTCCAGGGGAAACTGGCTCCGGCCGACCGCGAATTCTGCGCAGGCCACCATCCGCATCACGACTGAGGTGGATCGCGGGCAGCCGCGGCGACGGAGGTTGCGCCAGCCGGCGCCAAAGCCGCGGAGCGGCGGCACAAGTTGTGCCGACTCGGGCCAAAGCCGCACAACTGCGGCAGACTTTAGCCCCTGGCCACCGACTTCGTCGGGGTAAACTCCAGCCGTGGGAAAAGGGACCACTAGCGACCAGCTGAAAGCTCCGGCAGGGGCGAAAGAAGCTGGCGGCCGCGGCACGCTACTCCGCCAGCGCCTCGTGAAGCGTCTCGCGATACGGGTACCGCATACGTCGCGTTGTCTGCGATGTATGCGATTCTACTGATCCACCATTAGAAATAGACATTGACATCCAATCCATTGATAATTAGCATCTTAATTGTTGGTTAGTTGACCACCTAATATGCAACAGCCATCCTCATCTTCCGGCCGGTCTCGCCACCCCACCCGGGGCAAACTGGTGGAGGCCGCGCGCCGTCTCTTCTGGGAGCGCGGTTACGAAGCCACCAGCCTGCAGGACGTTCTCGATCGCGCCCGGGCGAAGTCCGGAAGCCTCTATTATTTTTTCCGAACCAAAGAAGACCTGCTTCTCGCCGTTCTCGACCATTACGTGGACCTGCTGTGGCCCGCGGTCATCGAGCCCGCTTTCAAACGTACCGCCGACCCCATCGAGCGGATCTTTTCCATCCTCAACGGCTATCGCGAGGGATTGATTTACACCGGCTTCACCCACGGCTGCCCCATCGGCAACCTGGCGCTGGAAGTAAGCGATGAATATCCCGCGCGCCCGCGAAAAGATTGCGCGGAATTTCGAGGGCTGGCGAAAGTGGATCAGGAAGTGTCTGGATGAAGCGTCCGGCCGCCTGCCGCGCGGCACGGATGGCGAGCGCCTCGCGGTGTTCGTCCTCGCGGTGATGGAAGGCGCGGTGATGCAGGCGCGGGCCCACCACAGCCTGGAACCCTTTGACGCTTCCGTGGCTGAGCTGCGGCAATACTTCAATCGGCTGCTCGACAGAAGGCGCGCGTGCGCCAAGCATTCACTGACCGGGGGAAATCTGGCACCGCAGGAGGTGATCTATAAAACGGGTAGCCACGGCACCGGTTTTGCGCCGTGGTTTTTTTCACCCGCGATAGGACACCGACAAGTGAACGTAATTGACCTGCAACGGGCAACGCCTGAGGGTTTCCTTCTCCAACGCAAAATTATTGTAGCTGGGACCAGCACCCCTGCTCCGGTTTGCTCACCAGCCCCTTCTTCACCGGATTGAGGCGCCTATCATCAAATCGCGCGGCAAATTCCTTCTCGTGGCGCACAAAGCGGTCCCGGAATTGATGCTGCCAGACCGGCCCCGAGGCGCGCCTGCTGCAGAAAATCAAAGCGATTGAGTCACGGGTCCTTGAAATCGACGCCGATCGAGTCATTGTCGGTCAGGCGCAGCCGGACCGTGCCGTTATACGTGCGGGAAACAGGAATGGGAGGGCACTCATTGCCCCAGGCGAGGTCCGGGTAGGCCCAGGCGCTGTTGATGTTGAAGCGCACCCGGCCGTCGCTCTCGATTTCCGCCCGGACGGCGTGAGCGGCATCCGATTCAGCCCGGGCGCGAATGCCGGTGCGCGATATCACGCCGGAGGCAAACCAGATGTTCTCCTTCTGGCTGCGGAAATCATGGGTGCCGCGGCCTCCCGCATCGTCTTTCCCGAAAAGGAAATAATCGCTCGTGTCCTGTGACCACGGCCACGACGGCGCCGCACGGTAGCGCTCTTCGCCGGCTGCCCGCTTCTTGCTCGCCACGCCCGTGTTCCGGCCAATGTGGTCCGGCGGATAGACCGACCACAGGCCCTTGCGCGACCACGAAAGCTGGTCCGTCTCGCTTGGCAGGATGTAGGCAACACCGATTTCACTCACAGCGTCCGGGACGTCCCGCAGGCTGAAGTTTGTCGTGATCAAGCCATCGGCGTCGATCCTCACCTGGTATTGCGCGTAGACCACGGCCTCGCTGGAAGGGCTGCCGCTGCGCTGGTAGTTTCCGGAAATTTCGATCACGGCCTCGTCCTGTGTGCGGCTCGTTCGCAGGCTGGTCAGCCACCAATTGCGGAGCGTGTAGGGCTCAAGGTTCAGAATCGGGCCGCCCTCAAGAATTCGGTGCCCGCTGTACGCCGCGCTCTCGACGAGGCCCGACGCTTTGCTGAAGACCACTTCGAAACGCCGCCCCAGCACGCGAATGTTCTCGCTGTCTTCCCGGATTTGCGGCGCGGGCCCCTGGACGGGCGGAAAGCTCCGCACAGGCCGGCCCACCGGCAGCTCATAGTGGTCAAGCAGGCGGCCTTCGCGGTTGGTGAACTCGATGCTGACGACGTCCCCGTTTCGCCACGCGCGTCCCGGAATCGCCAGGGTTCCCTCGCTGCCGGGCGCAACGTTCAGGTTCCCGATCTCGCCCGCCTCGGAGCCCACGCGCCACTTGATGGCCACCTCGTTCAGGTTCGTGTGGTTGAATCCGTTTCGTATCGGAATGCGCAGCGGGTTCCCGGGGCCGGGATTCTGCACGCAGGTGTCCGGCAATCTTGTGGGCGAATACGCCTTCCTGGCCAGCCAGTATTCCGGCTTTTCCCGCCGCCATCCGTCGATGATCCCCCACTCGCCGTAGCCCACGCAGGAATCGGGCAGCATGAAAACTTCGTCGATGGACGCCCAGATGGAGCCGCCCAGGCATCCGCTCGCGCCCAGCATTCCGTCCCAGAATTTTTTGATGCTTCTGCCCCAGTAATTTCTCACGCCGGGATCGCGCCGCTGCGTCCCCAGGTTGTAGCAGGGGACATGGCCGAACTCGTCGTTCAATCGAGGCAGCGAGGCGCTTGAAAAATCGGAGTCGAACTTCGGATAGTGCTCGCTGTAGATGTCGTAAGCCTTCACGCCGCGCGGCACTGAAGCGGGGAAACTGAAAATGACAGGGCGCGTGGGCTCTTCCGCCTTCACATAGGAATGCTCTTTGGCGAAGTTCGGCCCCCACTTGCTTTCGTTTCCAAGCGACCAGATGATGACGCACGGGTGGTCCCTGTCCCGCTCAATCATTTCGGCGAACTGGTTCATGAACTGCGCCGTGTAATGCGGATCGTTTTCGGCCGGAATCTGCGAACCCCAGGACTGGTTCACAAAGCAGACGGCGCTTTCCTCTTCGATGTAGAGGCCGTGGCGGTCGCAGGCATCCAGAAAGGCCTGGGTGGGAGGGTAATGCGAAGTCCGCACAAAGTTGTAATTGGCGTTTTTCAGCAGCCGCACATCCTGCTCGTCGAGGGCCGGCGTGGTGGAGCGTCCGCGCGTGGGATAGATATCGTGCCGGCAGCCGCCCCGCAGCTTCACGGGGTCGCCATTCACGTAGAGCCGGTTTCCGCGCACCTCAACCTGTCGAAACCCTACGCGCTTCACCAGCGTTTCTGTCTCACCGCCGCCCGCTTTAAAAACGGCTTCCAGCGTGTAGAGGCGGGGATGCTCCGAGTCCCATTTCTCCGGCCGCTTCACCGGAATCGCGGCCACGGCTTCGGGCCTCTCTCGCGACAGGCGGAGAGATGCGTTGCGAATGGGGACTTCCTTCCCGGCCGGGTCTTTCAGGCGAAGCTCTACGCTGGAATGCTGCGCGCTTCCAAACGCCGCCGCAAGCGTCACCTTGAGAGTGGCGTCCGTGAAGGCGCTGTCAAATTCGGTCTCTGCATGGAATCGGGTCAGGTGGTCGGCGGGTACCGCAAAGAGCCTGACGTCGCGCAGAATTCCGCCAATGTAATGCTTGGCATAGTTGCTTTGCCAGGAGATGTTGTCCCATTCGTCCGTGACGCCGACCGTGATCCACGCCTGCTGCCCCGGCGTGACAAACGGCGTGATGTCGCAGTCCCAGGAAGTAAATCCGCCGCGATGGTCGCGCACGTGGCGCCCGTTCACCCACACCCGCGCGTAACTGTAGACACCGTCGAATCGCAGGAATATTCTCCTGCCTTCGAAGCCGGCGGGGATGGCCACCGCCCGCTTGAACGGGTACTCGGTGTCGCGCGCGATCTGGAATCCCTGCATGGCGCATTCGCCGGGAACCTGGATATCGTCCCAGGTGGAAGGGTCCGTTTCATTCGCCCAGAAGCGCGCAGGCGGGCGCAGAGTGAACTTCCAGGTCCCGTTCAGGCTGATGACCTGCTGCTCGACTCCTGCAGCGGCTTCCGGGATCGGGATGATGGTGGGGCGGGGCCAGACCGGATTGGAAAAGGCGCGTTGCCGCCTTCGGCTTGTCCGGCTTGCAAAAACGCCGCGCCCCGCGCCTGCCGCAGCGCGCCCAGTGCCGCGGAGATTCCAACAGATGTCACAAACCGGCGGCGGTTCAGCGGAGCCCTCCTGATGGGTAGCGGGCAGCCGGGACCTCGGCAATTGAGGCCCGCGGTTCTTGAGGCTTGATCACGGTGCTGTATTCTACCGCGATGTCGCGGCTGCGGCGTCCCTTTCTTTCCGCCGTTGTTTCTTGCTCACCGTGCGCCTGCCGCCGGCATGCGCGGCGCATTCACGCTGTTGCTTTGGGCCGCGGTCCTTCGTTAGACTTGCGTGGTCATTTGCAGCGGGGCAGCAGCAGGCATCGCATCTCAAAGGCAGGAAGCGTTTCCCTATGAAGAGAAGAGAATTTTTCAAATCGGTTTCCGCGGTAGGAAGCGCCGCGGCATTCGCGGCGGGCGGGCGGGCCTCCGCCGGACAGCGGGCTGAGCATCCGGGCCATCCTTATCCCCTGGGGCCGGACTCAAAGTTGCAACCCGGCGTGCCGCGCGGCGAAGTGTTCCAGTTTCCCATCAAGAATCCTGCCGCTTATCCGGGCATGGACTGCACGATTGAAGTCTACGTTCCGGCGCAGTACCGCGCGGAGAAGCCGGCGTGCGTCTGCCTGCTGCTCGACGGGCTGGAAAACGTTGAAGCGCCGGCGGTGTTTGACAACCTGATCCACAAGAAGCAAATGCCGGTGGCGATCGGCATCGGCCTGCGCGCCGGGCAGAACGCGTCTTCGCGGCAGGGCGTGAATCCGCGCTTTGACCGCAGCTTCGAGTTTGACAGCATGACCGGCGTGCTGGCGGATTTCATCATCCACCACGTGCTGCCGGAAGTTGAAAAGCGCCGTACCCCGTCGAACCTTCCGATTCTTCTTTCCGGCAATCCTGACGATCGCCTGATTGGCGGCGCCAGCAGCGGCGGCATCGGGGCGTTCAATGTGGCCTGGCAGCGTCCGGACGCTTTCCGCCGCGTCTCGGTCATCAGCGGAACCTTTGTCGGCATGCGGGGCGGCGACAGCTTCCCGACGCTGATCCGAAAAACCGAGCCCAAACCGTTGCGCGTCTTCATCAACGACGGGACCGAGGACGAATGGTGGGGCGGCCCCGAATTCGGCGACTGGTGGCTGAGCAACCTGACCGTGGAAAGCGCCCTCAGGTTTGCAGGCTACGAAGTGAATCACATCTGGGGCATCGGCGGGCACGGCCAGCAGGGGGCTGCGGTGTTTCCGGATATGGTGCGCTGGCTGTGGAAAGGCTGGCCGCAGCCGGTGCGCACCGGGAAGACCGGCAACTTCAACCTTCCCGCGATCCTCAAGCCGGGCGAAGAGTGGCAGGTGGTGTTTGACGGCGAGCAGGGCCGGCAGATGGGCGAACCTTCTTTCCGCGGCTACGCCAGCCCGCCCGTGCTGGACGCAAATTCCACCGCTGCGGCCATCGCCAGTGACGCGCAGGGACGCGTGTTCTTTATGAATCCTGCGGAAGGGAAAATCCATCGCTTCGCGGGTGACGGCGCGCCGGCAGAGTTCGCCACCGTGAGCCCGGGCGACAACGCCCTGGCTTTCGGCCCGGACGGCCGGCTCTACGTGGCTGAAATTGCCAAGCGGCGTGTGCTGGCGCTGGATGAATCCGGCCGCGCGAAGGTGGTGGCCGAAGGCGTGGCGGGGCGCGGCCTGGCGGTAACTCACCGCGGCGACATTTATCTATCCGAATGGGCTGCGGAAGGCGCAGGCTCGGGCAAAGTGTGGCTGATTTCTTCCGGCGGCGGGAAGCGCGTGCTGGCCGAAGGACTGAACGGCCCGTCGGCGATTGCGCTCGACGCCTGACGGACTGTGGCTCTTTGTGGCCGACCACAACGGGCATCACGGCTGGAGCTACCAGGTGCTGCCCGACGGCTCGCTGCGTGACGGCATTCCGTTCTACTGGTTCCACGCTCCCGACAGCGCCAATGACAGCGGCGCGCGCCAGGCTTCGATGGACCGCGACGGCAGAGCTTATGTGGCCACGCGCATGGGCGTCCAGGTGTTTGACCGCAACGGCCGCGTCACCGCCATTCTGCCCGTCCTGCCCGCGGCCGGGAGCCGGCAGCTGGCCGGTGTATGTTTTGGCGGGGCCGATTTCCGCACGCTTTACGTTACCACCGGAACACGCCTCTACCGGCGGAAGGTTGCGGCCACGGGCATGCCCGGCTGGGGTGAACCCATTACGCTGCCACCCTGGAGCGCAGGATAGCCCTTTCACATCTGCCGCCGACAGAGGCCGGCGCAGCGGCTAAAGCCGCCATCCTATCGCGGGTGGCGCCGCTGCAAATCCAATCCCTCCGGGATGGCAGAGACAGAACCCGCCTCTGGCGCCGGCCCCGGTCATGCTGCCACTCTTTGGCAGGGCATTCCCGTCTCAACGATGGCAACGAGATTGTCGACAACTGTCCTCAAGGTATGGGGGTGGTGATGGGCGGGGACTCGTCTTCGCGCGACCTTCGGCACCACGATCTTCTCGCGAACGGCCGCGACACTTTCCAGGAGAACCAAACGGCCGTCTTGTGCAAGGTATCGGTCAACTGCGCCAATCTTGCCTCGGAACACACTGTAGACGGGGACGCCCAATGCCGCCGCCTCCCGGTTCATGGTGCCTCCGCCGCTGATGGCAAAGTCAGAGGTCCAGAGCAAGCTGAGACCGTCAACGGCGTGCTCAGGAATCATCATCTTGCGCCCGGCAAAAAGCTGAGGCCAACGCGCCCTTGCGGATGCTCCCTGTTTCTCGGTTCGCGGTAACAGGACGATCCTGACGCCCTGGAGCCCAGCAACGTAGTCGATCGCCGCGCGAAAAAGCACGTCACTCTCGGGGTTATGGTAATTGGCCTCATTGGCGGGCGGACGGGCGGTAACGACAATGTCGTCGTGCTTCAACCCCAGGCGGGTTCTCAGGCTCGGATCGGGCCTGAATCCCGGAACATAAACATCCTCTTTGATCCCCTGATACTTGAGAATCCGGCGGTGGTCAAGCCCGATTGCAGAATCAGGAATCACCGAAGGGACCATGATCCAATCGGGATGCAACGCACTCAGCCCCTTCGTAAACTCGTAATCCCAAAGCGCGAATGATGGAATCCCCAGAAGAGAAGCTGTCAGCAACTGCGCGCGGGATCCGTGGGCTACGGCAAGGCGCACCTTTTCCCTTCTGACCATGAAAGCCAGCTGCAAAGCGCGGTAGCAGGTCCCGGCAATTTTGGCCATTTTGTACTTGCCGTGGTGACGGCCCACAAACACACAGTGCAACTTGAAAAGGCCGACTAAATCCCGAACCTGAAAACAGTCCCGCGCGGTCAAAATGATCGGATAGCCAAGCTTCCGGAGTTCTTTAATGATCGGCACAAAGAAAGGCACATGCGGCGAATTGTCCAGGTCGATCCAAATTTTTGCCTTCTTCCCGTCGTGAGTCGCCGACTTCAGAACGACTCGTCCCTCGTCATTCAGCATATTTCATCGCTCCATTTGAAGATAAGGGTGATTCATCTTTAACCTCTGCGAAGCCCTGGTGGTTTTGCGGTCCCCTCAGGGCGCCAGGGACTTCCCCCACACGGCTCCACGTAGAGCCTGCAAAGCGCGTTTCCAGGTGGCAGTTGTCCGGGCGGATGCAGATTCGGGCCGCTTCCCGCAGGGATTCGGAGCAGCCGCTACCCGTTCTTTTCATAACAGCGCTCCCGGCCTGACTCTCCGCAAGCTCTTCCAGTTCCGATGCGATCGGCCCACAGTCAAAGCGGCTTAGCAGGCCTATGGTTTAAGATGAATGTTTTTATTAGATTACCTTGGTTGCTTTTCTGTGTTCCCCCTTGGCAATTCCTCTTAGCGGCAGATTCACGCTGCAGAGAATCACAACACTTAAAGAAGATAACCGGCCAGATTTGAGCTGTCTGGTCAAAACAGCACACTCCATTGTCCCAAAAGGCACACCTCAGTCAAACGGCCCGTCATTCATGCTTCCGGAGGTCAGAAAAAGCGGGTCTACGGGGCAGGCGCAGATCGGCGCATGTTGCAGCGGGGTTCCATGACCCTCGGTTTTTTTGTTCTGGGACCTGAAATTTTGAATCGGGAATGGCTCGCCGCAGGCTGGCGCAGATTCGCGCCTTGTCGTGTCTGCGACTCCGCGCAACGGGACGTTTTTATTTGTGCTCATGGCAGCCGATCCATCGCAATGTTCGAGGCGTTCTGCAAAAAATGAAACCGCCAGCCTGGCCACGGCCAGTCACTGCCCTCTGACTATTTCCTGTTTCCTGGTTCCCCCGCCCTTTTTCATCCTTCATCCTTCAGAATTCATCATTTTCTTTCCCCCACCATTTTAACCCCACCCAGCTTCGCTGAACGTCCCAATCCATCGGGGCGCAAAACCCCTATGGATTCTTTCGGCGAATGGCCCACGACACTTGAGGAGTTCAGAAGGTCCGCATATTGCTCGATCCTTTGAAATCCCTTTTCCCGATCAAGCACCAGCCGGGTGCCGATTCGTTTATGCCCCTTCTGCACGCCCAATCCTCGCCCGCTGGCAGGAAGGGCTGAAAACAGCAAGAGAGCCAGCCGCGGCCCAGGCAGGAACCGCCAGGCGAATCGCAGTCTCGTACTCATTTTCCACCTCGCATTCAGGTTCAATTTCCCATTGGGGCACGGCTCGAGGGTTACCCCTCCGTTTGTGGCGGAGCTGGCGCATCTGTGAAGGGGAGCGGCGGGGTGCAGGGGAAAATCCTGATGTTTTGTTTTGAACGCAGAGTAGTCTTCCAACTCTGCGGGTTGTACTTGTGGGAACGGTTGCAAACCGGGGAATTATTTACGATAATAAGGGGCGTAAGTTGATACGGGGCCTGACGACCAAAGGAATAGAGTCTCAGAGTCATGCGCTGCGGCGCACAGCTCTGCGCTACCTGCTATGGTGTTCGTTTGTGAACACCTGCATGTGCGGTTTTGAACAGACGTCTCGAGTTTGACAGGTTAACTTTTTCTTAGGGTTGTGCATCTCTGGATCGTGCATCGATGGCGAGCCAGAATTCGCCGATGGGGACAACAGGGAAAAGCGACAAAACCCTTCTGGCGAGGAGAGGGTCCAAGTCATGCCTGAAGTGAACTCGGTGGTTGCCATTTACAATAGCCATTCCCAAGCAGCGAAAGCCATGAAGGAACTGCGAAGGTCTGGGGTTGACGTGGAGAAGATGTCCATCGTCGGCGATGTGAAGACGGGAAGAGTATTGCTGGTCTGGGACGGTCCCTGGGCGTTCCCATTTAAAGGACTGTCATCCCGACGAGCCCGCGGCAGGGGCGCTACAGTTCAGGCAGCCGCGTGAAGCGTGTAGCCACGGCGCCGGATTTGTGCCGCGGGTTCTTGAACCATTGCGCCTGTCGCCCCCCGACGGAGAAAACGCCGTCGCGGCTACCTGGCTCTCGCTCCGCGAGCGGTTAGCGAGGACCGCCGGGGCACTGCGCCATTCTACATCACTGACGTTGCGACATCCGCGTGGCACGGGCGTCCCGCCCGTGGATCAACATGGCCAGGATGGCCATGCCACATGTGGCCTTTTTTAACCCCACTCAGCTTCGCTGAACGCAGATATCAAAAATCAATATCTGCGCCACCCGCCATTGCGCCGGCTAGACCATGCATCACTTTGGCGGGGGCAGCTCGTATACTTCGAACACCGGATCAGGATAGGCAAACACTGCCAGGTGGCGGCCGTCGGGGGAAAGTGCAACATTATCAGGGTTCATGATCTTGGAGCCGTGAACCTCAAGCGTGAACGATGGCGTCGTGAATGGCGGGTCAAAGACGAGCATCTCTCTTAAAACCGAGTGGCCCCCGATATCCAGGGCAGGGTGCGCACCCTTTGTTTGCTCAACGAGAAGCACAAAGCGCTTGCCGGTTCTTGAAACTGCCGCGGTTTGGCCAAAACCCCAGCCCTTGTGCGGTGGTTTTAAGCGGGAAAGTTTTCCGGTGTCGGTCCGCATCAGGAAAACTCCGCCAGGAACTCTCGCGTCGCCCGTACCGTCGCTTTGAAAATAAAGAAGTCCCTGACTGACGAACTGCCAGGACGAGGCATTGATGCTTGCTGGAATGGGCGTCCAAGGTCCACCGATGGCAGATATTTCAAGATGCGACGGAGATGAATCAGCGTCTTGCTGAAACACCATCTTGACCAACTGATTATCTGACGCGGTGACAGGACCGTCAAATTGTCATGCCACGACTTGATGACTTCTAGTTTTTCTGTGTCGATCCACAGCCACACGCCGCTGGACCCAAAAGGGGGCCTGAGGAGGATTCCATACCTTTCCGACCAACTCGGGTCGGCCACCACCATAGTTCATGACCGTACTGGCTCCACACCCGGATCCGGGAGCTTCAGGTGCTTGAGCGGTTTCAGATTCGGCGAAATCAGCGTGAACTCATTGCCCGTCTCAGCCACGAAGCCTGTATTGGTGGCTGCAACTATCCAGGCGTATCTCATGTTGCTTGGCCAGACAGGGGTACCTAGAATTTTTCCGGTCTCCGCTTCGAACAGCACAGCATTGAGGCGAAAGCGCGACGCGATCCCCGGCTGCCCTCTCTTGGCAGCTCAGGTGCGCCCGGCGCTTGCGTAACTACCGTGGCCGCCAGCCGCTGGCTATCGAGGAACCTGAGCGATCTGATTGGTAGGCCTACGCGAGACTTCTCCTCCTGGCCCGATCGGTATAAAGGCAAAAGGACGCTTTGACAACCTTCCTCAGGTCGACCCGGTACGCAGGGCTGACGACGGCGTGCGGAGGTTGCGCCCCACGGGCGCTAATAAGGAAAGATGTAATTACCCATGTGGCCGTATATAAAGTCCACCGTCCCGTGGACAACCAGGTTCCACGGGCTGAACGTCCCCCAGTTGGCATGCGAGCCGATGTAATAACTCGCTGTGTCATTATGCCCCCAATAGATCCTCTCACCAGTGGTTAACCTCTCGCTTTCGATGTGCAGCCCCCCACCCCACGGGCCCGCGCAGTTCCCTCCATTGGCGCTCCCGCATGCGATTCGGAAGTTCGCGTGTCCGCCGGCTACATAAAGCGGCTTATCGTACATGACGTGAGCTCCTGAGTTAGGGAAGTCCTTTGCTAAGCCCGTCTCAACAGTACCCCTTTGGCTGGTAACACCTTGTTGATAGGTGGACGAATTTACGAATTGTTCCTCAGATTGTTGCTCCTCGTCTATCCATAAATTCTCCGAAAATCCGAAGTTCAAATTCCCCGACTGATTAATATACACGTAGGCGCCTGTCGCTCCTTCCAACGCATCAAAAACGTCATTACCGTCATTGTGGTCCCTGGGCTATCAGCACCCGGCCCGAACCGTTGGATGCAAGAATTTCCGTAGCAAAAGTTATTAGGCACAAAAGTAAAGGGGGAATCGGGCTGAGTCCCGGCCGGGTCATTTAGCGTGGTGGGGTTGTTGCCCACGTAGGCATACATATTCCACGTTTGCGGATCGTTGAGCTTGACGACCTTGCGGCCGCCGGGTCGGGGGTCATCCAGCGGTAGACGCGGAAGCTGTACTCGCGAGTGGCCGAAGGAATCGGGACATCATTGACCTGCCAATCCAGCCCAGGGCCACCTCGGACTGGCGCGTGCCCTCTCCTGAAACACCCGCCCCCAGGGATAATGAACGACGTCCCAATCCACGGTGCCGGCCGGGTCGGTTTCCATGGTGGTGGAACCCACCGCGTCCGCGTGGTCGATGTAGGCGCTCGATCCGCCCATGTTCAGCCGCTGCCCCGCCACCTCCGACCAGTACACGTCCCAGCCAACCCAGCCCACGCTGGAATGGTCGTCCCAGATTCCCGTGCGGTCACCAAAAATGTCCCGCGGATAATAGAGCTTCATCGAGGTGCCGGCCGTGCCCTGATAATCCTCCACCCGCTGCCGGCTTGCTCTAAGGAACTGATAGCAGCCGGACTGTTGCGTGCTGGTCGTAAACGGCGGCAATGGCCGGGCGGACGGTGTCGTCAATGGCCAATGACAGGGGAGGCCTGCGGGTGTTGAGGGGGACAACCGCCACCACAGACCCAGTTCGCGTCGAGACGAAAACGGCATCGGACTTCTTGATCGCGTAATTGTCGAAAAGGACACGGCCTACCAGATCGCAACTTCCAACTGCTATGCGCCCGCTTCGACCAACCACGCGGAGGTTCAGGTTGCAACCAGTCAAAACGGACGACCAACCTACCCGGCCCGTTGACACGCCAACGTGTATAATTCGGGACCAAGCGGCCCATTGCTTCACGGGCTGATCCACTACGCCAAGCAGCCCCCTCGCTGTTGGCAAGAGTTGGGCCAACTGTGGCGCATCAGGCGGTGTCCCCAGAGGCGCGATCCCCGTCGGGGCTGGCAGTTCCTTCCCCTTCGGACGAGGGCCGGCCGCTGGCACGCCAACCCGCGCTTCGGCCAAAGGAACCTCATGAGTGGCGATTGGCTTGCCGCCTAGCAAGCTGTAAACCGTTATCCGAGGATCGCCGTGTACTGAAGGGCGCTCATCGAGGGCCCAAAGTCGGTCGCCAGAGCCTACCGCGACGGGGCTCCATGCCGACTCCTGTAAACGGATCTTGCGCTGCGATACGACTTTGTCGAGGTCGCGGGCGTCGAGGTCGAGGATGGTCGCCGAATCAATCTCTTGTCCGAACTTGCCTCCCTTGTGAATGCGGAGCAGCCGCACGTCACCACCGTTGGCAAACCCCACCACCAACGCTCCCAGCGTGCCCATCCGCGCACTGACAAGGTGCAGGCCTCGCGCAGCCAGGGTAAAAATCCTATTCGACGATGCGCCCCAGTTTGCCTCACAAAGCAGTATTGACCCGTCCGGCGAAAGGCGAGCCAAGCCCCAAGCGTCAGTGGGTAACCATTCCGTGTGCGCAGTGGCACCGCTTGGCCCAAATCGGCCCGTGCAGTCACCCTGCCGTTAGCAACATCTATCGCATAGACGGAGAGTTCAAAAACATGGCCCTTCCCCGCACTCGTCCAATATGCTGCGTACAGGGTGTCCGGGGCGGCGAGTGCGAGGGCAACACTCGTATTCGGCGTAATTCGACCGGGAAGGTGTATAGTCCTGAGGCCCTTCGCGCGGAGCGAGGGTGCGACGAGAAGCGTGGCCGCCGCAACGAGGGCTGCCCCCGCGAACTTCCCGACATTGTGAATTGGTAAGCGCAAGCGATCACCTCACTACTGGGGTATCGTTGTAGGCGGCGGTAGTTCGTGCGGGCCCGTAAATACGTGGCCTATCGACCCGAGCGCGCTGCCGAAGTGGTCGAAGAATCCTGGAACTGTTGCATACGGATAACTGCCGTCGTAGTGGAACTGCTCATTGTACTGTGCGAGCGGGGACTTCCGGGGATTCCTGCGACCACACGGGGGTCGGGTCCAAAACTGTTTCCGTAACGAAAGTTCGTGCGCCCAGATGGAAAATATCGATGAAGTCGAGGCCAGGATTCCTCAGCATCTGTGACTCGGCTGTGTCGAAGGAGCTGCCAGGCCCGAAGATCGCGCCGCTGGCGATACAAGTTCCTCCACAGTTATCGTTGAATCTTCCCGTAAAACCTTGAAAAATCCCTGATCCGCTGAGAGTTGTTGGATTACTTCCATTTTCGAAAACTCCATTGCTGGTCGTGTTACCCAGAGTGAAGGTCGCTCCGTTTTGATTAAAGGTCCCGGTGTATTGATTTCCGTTCTGATCAACCAACGCCCCATTCGCTCCGTTGCTGATGACGGTTGCGGTAAATTGCCCGTTGGCTGTGGCTCCTTGTACCCAATCCTTCTGCCCGCCGTTGTTGACCTGTTGACATGTCTGCGCGTTCTGATCTGTGTGTGTACACGTCAGATAAAAATCCAGC